>CAWFPZ010000001.1:0-731264 GCA_963817835.1 uncultured Acidobacteriota bacterium
CACAGCCGCCGTTCGACTCAGGTCACATGTCGAAGGCATCAGGGACTACGAAAGCCGCTGCCACTGCGCTGCTTTCGAGAGACAGTGTCAAGCCGGCCAATCTGAAGGCGGCGACGCTGCTCGCCTGGGAACAGGCCCTCGCGGCGGCGCGGTCACGCCGACGCAAGCGACAGCCGATCGGCTCGTCGGCCTAAATCGCAGCGGATCACGATGGGGTGGAATCCATGTCACGTAACCGCTTGAGCGTGAGTCTTGAACCCCACATCGCTAAGGCGGGTGAGAGACGGTCCAAGTACCACAATGCCTTCCACCAGGCCGGCACCACGATGATTGCGTCTCCACGCAACACCGCGCGAAGGGCGCGCTCGGCGAACTTTTCGGGTGCCATCGGCCGCAACGGCTCCCAGAATTTGAGTAGCTCGCTCGTCGCTGACGCCGGTTTGTATCCGCCCGTACTTGCCGCCGGTGAGGATCGGGGTCCGGATCGCACCCGGACAAAGCACCGAGACCTGCACGCCGTGGCGTTCGGCCTCCACCCGCAGCGCCTTGGAGATCGCGACGACGGCGTGCTTGGTGGCGGTGTAGCTCGCCGACCCGGGAGTGGCGACGAGACCCGCCATCGAGGCCGTGTTCACGATGTGGCCGGAGTGCTGCCGGATCATGATCGGATAGACCGCTTGGATGCCGTGCACCACGCCGCGCAGGTTCACGTCGAAGACGTCGTTCCAGTCATCGAGCGTGTAGGAGTCGATCTCACCGCCGACCCCGATGCCGGCATTGTTGAACAGGTAGTCGATCCGCCCGGAGTGCTGCACCGTCTCGCCGACGGCGCGCTCGAAAGCTGGGTAGCTGCGCACATCGAGCTCGATCGCGTGCGCGTTTGCGCCAGCACTGTTTAGGCGTTGCGCCAGCTCCTGCGCCGCGGCGATCTGGCGATCGGCGATCCAGACCTCGGCGCCGCTCTCGGCCAGCTTGGTGGCCAGCGCGGCGCCGATGCCGGACGCGCCGCCGGTAACGAATGCAATGCTTCCCGATACGCTCGACGCCATTAGTCTCCCCGTGGTTGCTAAGCCTTGGGCTCCAGGAACTCGGTGGAGGCGAACTGCCCGCCGGCCTGCATCCAGGCGCCGACAGCTCCCGGCGCATCACGGTTGGGGTTGTAGATGTCTTCCTCGCTGGAGAACAGGCCGTCACCCGCGTAGACCAGCCGCGTCCAGTTCGGGAACCAGAATGGCTCTCCGTTCTTGTCGGTCGGGTGGTCGAGCAGGTTCTTGATCATGATGACGACGGCGTCGTTGTCGTCGTCGTAGGCAATCCAGTCCGAGGGAAAGCGCATGTGCGGGAACGGGGCCATCACGGCGACGATCCAGTCGCGCACCTCTTCGCGTCCGTGGTAGACGCCGTAGTGGTGCTCGGTGTAGACGACGTCCTCGGTGAACAGATCCGCGAACGGCGACCAGTCACCGGATGCACTGCACCCCTCGACGACGGTCGTGTAGTGGTTGACGGCTTGCTCGATTTCAGCCCGACTGAATTTGCCCATAGCCGACAGACTAGAACGTGTTCTGAGTTTGATGGGCCGGTTAAAGCTGCGGCTACCCGGCCGACCCGTCGCACCGATTCGTCGTGGACTGCCGATGACGAGGCTGGGGACTTGCGACAGGGGTACCGGCTGAATAGCACGAGCCGTTACCGGCGCCAGGTTCGGGAAATGAAGCTCGACCTCCAATGTGTAGTGGGGAGCGTCGATGAATTCCGGTCGGCTCGGGGTCCTGCCCAGGCTGCGCGGCGGGGTTCCCATCGCGCTGAACGACTTGAGCGCGCCCGACACGCGCTGACCCGATGCGAGCAGATCTGCCGCGGATAGGACCGGGCCGCCGCGTGCGCCCCGCTTGAACAGGTCCGCGAGATCTTCCAGGTTCGCTGACGTGGACGACTGATTGAAGACGACCTTCGGAGGCATGTTGATGACGGTGTGCGTCGACGCGAGCTGTGCGGCATACCCCTGGGTGGGCTGGCTTTGACTTGACGGGGGTCCGATCTGAAGCCTTTTCGGCTTACCCACTTCAACCTCTACCAAGACGGTCCGGCTCGGGGCCATGCCGTCCAACTCCCACGGTGCGACGTTCTGCCAATGTGCGACCTCATAGGGTTCGCTGGCGAGGATCTAAACCCTCAGCCGGAAACGGCATACGATGCGTGCCGGGCCGTTCACCGCCACGGAGCCGAATTGCTTGAGCGACAACACCTGGGTGGTCCCCGCCACCACGGGACCGCGAATTTTCCGGATCTGGCGCACGACAAAGGGAGCAGCCAAAGGTGTGCTCAGGATCAAGACCCAGATGGCAGTGTCGAGCCAGTGGTAACACCCGAACTCGCCGAACCAACTGCCAGGTAATGGTTCATTGGGGCACGCTAACAACGAGTTCGCGGCGTGCTTGGGCAAACTATCGGAGGTGTCGAGAATGACTGTGCTGGAACTGTTCGACTTGCACGGCAAGACGGCCCTGGTGACCGGAGGATCCAGTGGTATCGGCCGATGGGTGGCGCTGGCGTACCTGGAAGCCGGCGCCCAGGTGGCCATCGCGGCGCGCAATTCCGAGGCTTTGCTGAGGGTGGCCGACGAGCTGGCGGCAGCGGGCGGTGGCAAAGTCGTGCCGATCGCTTGCGATGTCACCGAACCCGATCAGGTGGGTGCCATGATGGACCGGGTGACCGCTGAGTTGGGTGGCATCGACATCGCGGTCTGCAACGCCGGGATCGTCTCGGACCATGCGCTGCTCGACATGCCGGTCGAAGAGTTTCAGCGTATCCAGGACACCAACGTGACGGGCGTGTTCCTCACCGCGCAGGCCGCGGCCAGGGCGATGGTCGAACAGGCCCGGGGCGGGGTCATCATCACCACCGCCTCGATGTCCGGCCACATCATCAACATCCCGCAGCAGGTGGGTCATTACTGTGCCTCCAAGGCGGCGGTCATCCACCTGACCAAGGGCATGGCCGTCGAGTTGGCCCCGCACAACATCCGGGTGAACAGCGTCAGCCCGGGCTACATCCTCACCGAGCTCGTCGAGCCGCTAGCGGAGTACCACCGGTTGTGGGAGCCCAAGATTCCGCTGGGTCGAATCGGCCGGCCCGAGGAACTCACCGGCATCTACCTCTACTTGGCCAGCGAGGCGTCGAGTTACATGACCGGCTCGGACCTCGTAATCGACGGCGGCTACACCTGCCCGTGAGTTCAGCGCACCAGGCATGGCCGGCCGAAGCGGGTTCGCACCCCGGGTGAGTAGAGGGCGCGCAGCCGGTCGCCGACGGGGCGGACCCCGCTCGCGGGCACCAGCTCGTCGTCCAGTTCGACGATCTCCGCGGCGTGCAGCGGCCAGGGCCCGTGCTCGTTTGGGACCCACCAGGTTTGGCCGGCCTTGCGGGTGTGTGCGCCCCATCGCGCGGTGAGCCAGATCTCCAGCGGAGTCGGTTCGATCACGTCTCCGATGCTGATCGTCAGCCGGGTGCGCAGTCCGCGGCGCGGCCAGCGCCGCACACTGTGATACGTGATCTGATCGCCGGCGCGCGTCATCCGCATCTTCGCCCAGGTGTAGGGGACGCCGAGGCCGATACGGGTGACGGGCACGACCGCGAGCCGGGCAGTTTCCAGCGACCGGAACAGGACACCGTGCCGCCCCTCGTCGTCGATCGAATACAGCCGAACGTTGGTCTCCAGGAAGCTGCCGAAATACGGAAGCGGCAGCGCGGTACCGAGTTTGGTGCTGCTCATGACGAAGGGAACCAACGCCACGTACGTCAGCCCATCGGCGAAGACGTCGGGGCGGGTGCCCGGCGGGTAGAGGTGTGCGACGCTCTCGGGCAGCGCCGGCCAGTGGACGAATGTCAGCTCACCCCAGCGCTGATCGAAGGTGACCGGGCCGGGCAGGGGCGGCGGAGTCACCGGGTATCCAGCGAGCGCCGATTCGCCTGATTCCGGCGTCGAGGTCATCCGATCATCGTGACACGCGGTCCGCAGCCCCTGACAAAGAACCCGAGCCGCCAGATTGAAGAAATCTTTTTCGAGCAACGGCCATTTGCGGCTTAAAGTATTACGCGGGTGGCTCCAATGATGCGGTCACCTAATCGAGTAGTGGAGGACCAATGAAGATCACCACGTTGATAAAGACGGCAGTAGCCGTCCTGGGCATGACAGCCATTGCCTTCGCCAGTGCACCGATTGCGTCGGCGGCGGCCTATCCCGTCACCGGCAAACTTGGCACTGAATTAACGATGACCGACTCGGTTGGTCAAGTTTCCCTGGGTTGGAAAGTCAGCGATCTCAAATCCAGCACCGACAGCGTTCCGGGTTATCCGGTGGCCGGCCAGCTCTGGGAGGCCACGGCGACCGTAAACGCAATCTCGGGTCCCGTCACCCCCGCCATCTCACAGTTCAATGCCCGCACCGCCGACGGCGTCAATTACCGCGTCTTGTGGCAAGCATCGGGCCCGAACACCATTAGTGGAGCCACCATCCCGCAAGGGACACAAGCGACCGGCAAAATCTACTTCGACGTGACCGGTCCGCAACCGACTACGGTCGCAATGAACAACGGAATGGAAGACCTGCTGATTTGGGGACCATAGAACAGCCGAAGAGCTGCTAATCGCCGTGCCGGCGCGACTCATTACGCGCCGTTAATAATCCATTGTCGGGCTTGCTCGACCTGACCGGCGGGAAAGTGCTGGATCTCTGCTGACACGAAGTGCGATCCGAGTTGCTCGGCGACATCCGCGAGGTGCGAGTCAGTGACGACCGCAATCTTTTTGACGTGCTTGTGATGATCTCGAACAAAGCGGAAGTGGCTGACCATAGCCCCGAAGCTGTCCCACCCCGGGAATGCCGGGGCACTGATGATGAGGCCGGCAAGATCGCCGCTTTGCTCGATCTGGGGGTCAACCGCCTGCGCGAGTTGAACGAAATCGTTCTTCTCGAGCGCGGACTCCGGTTTCACCACCAGGATGGAATTGGCGCTGTCGAATTCGTATTCGAGCATGGTGTGCTCCTCCTTGAGGATCGTCGGGCCAGGACCATGATCCCTCGCGCCAGAGTCCGCGGATAATGGGCGAAAGTCAGCTGAAGGCGGGGACGAAAGACACCCGACGCTTCGCCGAGCGCGTGCTATCCCTCTAGTTGACCGGAGATCCCACGCTCGATGCTGGCCTGTGTCGTGGACGGCAACACGATGAGGCCATCGAGTTCTTTGCCGGCTAGTTCGTAAGCGTTCTGGCGTTCCTGCTGCGCCGCAGCGGAGTCCGAGGCCACCCGTAATAGGCGCTGAGCGCGGGCAATCCGCTGCTGGTCATCTGGTGAGAAGTCGCTGCGGCGTCTGCGGATCGCTTCGGCCTCAGCGACGTTGAACGCGGTCACGTAGTCCTCAACGGCGGCCTGATATTGTGCGGCGGCGTCTCGGTCATCGAGGAGATCTTCGGCTTTGACGGGCCGCAGGAAGTCCGCCCGGAGCTTGGCTTTGTGGAAGTCGATCGGTGAGCGGATCGCGCATGTCGGTCATCAGCGGGAAGTCGAGCAGCTTGGCGAAGTCGAGCTCGTACTCGAGCCAGCGTGCATCGGTACGGCCGTGCTCCTCGATGACGCGTCGAAGCGACCGCCACTGCGCGGCTTGGTTGTTCGCGGGCTGTGCGGTGGGCGCCGGGACGTCCGATCGGTCGCCTGCGGCTCGCGCGCGCGGCGTTGGACGGCCCCGAACGCCTTTACCGCCGCGACGACCATGCCCGCCAGCGGCAGCAATCAGGATGCAGCAGCTCCGCCAACCGGAATAGCAAACCCACATGGCCAGGATGCCACTGCGTGGGCGCGCTAGTGGGCGCCCAACGTGCCGCTGAGGTATTGGGCGCGGCAGGCCAGGCGGGCCAGCTTGCCGCTGGTGGTGCGCGGGATGGCGCCGGCCGGCAGGAAACGCACGTCGGACACCGCTGACGCCGTGTCGGTGCGATACGGCCGCCGGATCGCCTCGATCGCCGGTTGCGGGTCGGCGCGGCTGGTGCCCGCAGCGCGTTCGGCGATGATCACCAGGCGCTGCTCGGCCCTCGCCTCTTCTGTGTCGGCCGGCACCGAGAACGCCGTCACGTATCCTCGCCGCACCATCGGCGATGCGTCCGCGGCGGTGGCCTCGATGTCCTGCGGATAGTGGTTGCGGCCGTCGATGGTCACCAGATCCGCAATCCGGCCGGTGACGTAGAGCTCGCCGTCGAGATACACGCCCAGATCACCGGTGCGCAGCCAGGTGCCGTCGACGATCCGAGCCGTCCGCGTGGCTGCCCTCGGCAAGCCGCGATCTTCAGCTTGGCGCCGAACGCGCGCCGGGTCTCGTCGGGCAGTCCCCAGTAGCCGCGGCCAACGTTGTTGCCCTGCAACCAGATTTCGCCGACCTCGCCGTCCGGGTAGTTCCGCCTCGGTTTCCGGGTTGACGATCACCGCCCACAGGCTGCGGGCCACCTGACCGCACGACACCTGCGCGACGGCGTTCGGGGCATCGGCCGCGACGCGCACCGCGTGACCGGCGCCCAGCTGTTCGCGGTCGAAATACGCGACCGTCGGCTCGGCGTCGTGGTCGATGGTCGCGACGAACAGCGTCGCCTCGGCGATGCCGTAGGACGGCTTGAACGCGGTGCGCGGTAACCCATACGGCGCGAACGCCTTGTTGAATGTCGTGATCGCATCGATGCTGACCGGTTCGGAACCGATGATCATCACCACATTGCTGCAGGTCGATGTCGTCGCCGGGCGCGGGCAGGCCGCGCTGTGCGGTCCACTCGTAGGCGAAGTTCGGCGCGGCGGTGACCACGCGGCCCTGCCGCGAGCCGGCGGACATCGCCTGAATCCACCGCTGCGGCCTGCGGACGAACGCGGTGGGTGACATCAGGGTGGAGTGTCCGCCGTACACCGCGGGAAAGCCGATCATCGACAGGCCCATGTCGTGGTAGAGCGGTAACCAGCTGACGCCGTGGGTGTTACGGTCCAGCAGGTCGATCGACAGGATCATCTGCACCAGGTTGGTGCCGACCGCGCGGTGGGTGATCTCCACGCCGACCGGGGGCCGCGTCGCGCCCGAGGTGTACTGCAGGTGCGAAACGTCGTCCATGCCCAGCTCGGTGTGGACGAACTGCTCCCCCGCCGCATCGGGTATCTGGTCGATGACGATGACTTGTGGCCGGCGGAGGTGCGGGACATTGGTCAGAGAAATTCTCGACCGCGTCCTTGGCCGCCGCGGTGGTGAGCACGACGGTGGGCTCCGAATCGCGCAGCGCCGTATCGAGACGTTCGGCGTGCCCGGGCAATTCGGGCGCGAACAACGGCACCGCGATGGTGCCCGCCTTGATCGCCGCGTAGAACCCGGCGACATAGTCGATGCCCTGCGGCGCGAGGATCGCGACGCGCTCGCCGCGACCCGCGGCCTGTTGCACGCGCGCACCGATGGCGTGCAGCCGGACACCGAGTTGGGTCCAGGTCACTTCGCGGTCTGCCCGTCGGTCGCGCGGCTGTAGTCCAGGTAGCGATACGCCGACAACGTCACCGACATTGGCGATGTTGCGCTCGATCAGAGATATCAGCGTGGTGCCCGGCGGGCATCACGACGCCGCCGTCGGCGTCCAGGCAGTCCTCGATCTTGAGCAGGCCTTTCGGAGGCTCCGAGTGTTGCCGGGAACCGCTGTCCATATCGGGCAGTCTAGGCAAGCCCGGTGCACTAGAGTCCGTGCCGTACCGCCCCTCACACGTTGATGAAGGTAGGTCTGTGTCGAACGAACAGTCGAGCGAACAGTCGAAAGAACAGGACCAGAAGGCCGAACGACGTGGCGTGATGCGCGGGCTCACCGCCCTGTGTGTCCGGTACGTCGAACGCTTGATGCCCGACCCGTATTTGTTCGCGGTGATCCTCACCGTTCTCGTGGTGGGCCTCGTCGGGTTGCTTGTCCGGGGCGCGACGCCGTCCGGCGTGCTCAAGGCGTGGTACGGCGGCGTCTGGGGATCGCAGAACATCTTCACGTTCGCCTTCCAGATGGTGCTCATCCTGGTGACCGGCTACACGCTGGCCGAGGCGCCCGTCCTGAAGCGGGCCATCGTCTGCTGTCGCGAGTAAGCCGAGGAACCAGGTTGAAGGCGCCCTCCTGTGTTTCGGTGTCAGCGCAGTCCTGTCGCTGTTGAACTGGGGACTGGGTCTGGTATCGGGCGCGCTGGTCGCCCGCCAGGTCGCGAAGCGGCTCACCGGTACGCATTTCGGTTACCTGATCGCCGCCGCGTTTATGGGCTTCATCGTGTGGCCCCAGGGCTTGTCGTCGTCGATCGCGCTGGCGAATACCGATGCGAGTAGCCCAATCAACGTGATACACAAGATGACTGGCGCGAACGTGCCGCTGACCCTAACGATCTTCCAGCCCTACAGCTGGGTGTCGGCGATCGTGGTGCTCGCCCTGCTGGCCATCGCGATCTGGCGGATGGCGCCGGCGGAGAGCCTCGAACCCGATCCCGCGGTCTTCGAGGAGGAGCCGGAACCGCCCCGACGCGGGAAGGCAAGCGGACGTTCGCCGAGTGGCTGGAAAATCTGTGGATCCTCAACGTTCTCGTGTTTGCCGCGGGCATAACGTATTTCGTGCTGAGCGGCTTTGCGCTCAATATCTCGTCGATGATCATGTTGTTCACCGTGACGAGCGCATTGCTGCACCGCACGCCGATTCGCTTCATCCGCGCCTTCTCCGGCGCGGCGAAGGTGTCGGGTCCACTGCTGTTGCAGTATCCGCTCTACGGCGGCATCGTCGGTCTGCTGGGTTATCTGCCTACGGGTTCGGGCAAGCCGCTGCAGACGGTGCTCGCCGAGGCGCTCGTGACGGGCGCTAACCAATACACGCTGCCGTTCCTGACTTTCGTGGGCTCGGTGATCATCTCGTTGTTCGTCCCATCCGGCGGCGGGCACTGGGGCGTGCAGGGGCCCATCGCCGTTGGTTCCGCACTTGCCTTGCACCAGCATTCGCCGGCGTATCTCGGGCTGATCTCGATGGCCGTCGCGATCGGCGAGGGCGTCGCGAACATGATTCAGCCGTTTTGGCTGTTGCCCCTGCTCGCGATCGCGAAGTTGAATGTCCGTCAGGTGATGGGTTTTACGGTCGTCGCGTTCCTGATCGGTTTCGCGGTGTTCAGCGCCGCGGTCCTCATTGCGCCACACGTGCTTTGATGGTCTTCCAGTGCCTTTCGCCGGCTTCCCGGCGACGGCCGTTTCGAGTGTGCGCGTAGGGATTCGAGTGTGCGCCTATGGCGGCGAATCGGCGAAATCCCGCCCCTCAGCGCACTCTCGACGCGGTTTTCGGGGTGAGAAGCGGACGGAGTAGCGTACGCGGGAGTGCGATAAATGTCATTCAGTTGATCTCACCAGGGAGTCAGGCATGTCAGGTCGGAAGTTCACGTTCGAGATCAACAAGACCAGCACCGCGCCCGCCGCGACGTTATTCCGGCTGGAGACCGACGGTGCGAACTGGGCCCAGTGGGCCAAGCCGATCGTCGTTCAATCGAGCTGGGCGCGCCAAGGCGATCCGGCCCCGGGCGGTATCGGTGCTATTCGCAAAGTGGGAATGTGGCCCATGCTCGTGCAGGAGGAGACCGTCGAATACGAGCAGGATCGCCGCCACGTGTACAAGCTGGTGGGACCCGCTAGTCCAGCCAAGGACTATGTCGGCGAGGTGGTCTTTACACCGAATGCGTCCGGCGGCACCGACATCCATTGGGCCGGTTCGTTCATCGAGGGGGTGCCCGGCACCGGTCGGGTGATGCGGGCGGCACTGGGAGGCGCGGTTCGGTTCTTTGCGGGCCGGCTGGTCAAGGAGGCCGAGCGTCGGTCGGGTGGCGGACGCTAGCGTTTCTTATTGAGAGTCAAGGCTTTTCGACACCGGGTTCTAAGGGTTGTTGGCCAGCTGCTCATCCAGCTGAGCCTGCTGCTGGGCGGCCTCGTTTTGTTGTTCGGCCTGCTGTTCGGCCTGTTGCATTTCCTGCATCGCCAGCTGTTGTTGCAGCTGGGCCTGCTGGTCGTCGCTGTCGTCCGTGGCAAAACCGCCTGGGGCCGTCCAGTCGGCCAGCCGCACCGAATCGGAGGCGTGCCCGGACGGGGTGTCGGCTTGCGCGGTGTGAGACAGCGCGAGCAGTGCGACCGCCGCGGCACCGGCGAAAGCGAGTTGGGCAATTCGTAATTGGCGAAGCTGAGAGGGAGGCGTGGTCATGTATCCGTTATGCGTTTCGCGGCTAGCCGCCGGCTGGGCAGCGGCTGTCGCCCGGATATGACATCTACTAAGCTGGGCTAAGTGATTGACAGTGATTGACGTGGCCATCGCGGGAGCCGGTCCGAACGGACTGATGCTGGCCGCAGAGCTGGGGTTGGCCGGGATCCGGCCCGTGGTGTTGGATCCGATGCCGGGCCCCAATCCGCAACCCCGCGCCAACGGAATTGTGGGCCAAGGGGTTCGGATCCTTGACCACCGCGGCCTGTACGGCACGCTGGCGGGAACGGACGGGCCCGCCTCAGCGCGCGCCGCGCGCGATGTTCGCGGCCTTCCCGCTGGACCTCTCGCTGGTGCCGAATCCGCAGATGTTCATGCTGCCCATCCAGCAACCCAAGCTGGTTCAGGTGCTCGCGGAGCGGGCCGGCCAATACCGGGCCGACATGCGCTGGGGGCACGGCCTCAGCGGCTTCGACCAGGACGCCGACGGCGTCACGCTGCGCGTCAGCGGGCCCGACGGCGACTACGAGCTGAGGGCCAAGTACCTCGTCGGCGCCGACGGCGGCACCAGCATGACCCGCAAGTTGGCGGGCATCGACTTCCCGGGCATGACGTCGCACGATGCGGTCGCCCGGATGGGATTCGACGTGCTGCCGCCGGCCGAATGGATCGATCCGGTCAGCGGCGCCCTCGACGTGCCCGGCTTTGGCCGGATTCCACCGCTGGGGTTCCATCGGGCCGAGCGGGGCGTTTTCGCTTGCGGCGCGCTGGGGCGGCGGGCGGCGGTGATCGTCTTCGAATTGGACCCGACGGCTCGCGAGCATCCGGTCGAGCGGAACGGTGAGGAACCGCCCATGAGCCTGGCCGAACTGGAGGCCAGCCTCGAGCGGGTCATCGGCGTGCCGGTGCCGCTGCGGCCCGCATCGCCCGACAGCCGCTGGATCTGCGCCGCTTTCACGGCATCAACTCACGGATCGCGTCGCGGTATCAGCTGGGCCGGGTGATCTTGGTCGGCGACGCCGCGCATGTGCACTCCCCGATGGGCGGACCCAGGCCTCAACCTGGGTTTGCAGGACGCGGTGAACCTCGGCTGGAAGCTGGCGGCCGTCCTCAACGGGCAGGTCGAGCCCGCGATCTGCTCGCCACCTATGAGGCCGAGCGCCGGCCCGCCGCCGAGCGGGTCATCATGCACAGCCGGGCCCAGCTGGCGCATGGTCCGGCCCGGGCCCGAGGTCACGGCGCTGCGGGAATTCTTCTCCGAACTGGTCACCGAGCCCGGCCGTCGTCCGGCGCCTCGTCGACCTGGTGTCCGGAGCGGAAAACCGTTACGTCGGCGCCAGACGCGCATCCGCTCGCCGGGCACTGGGTGCCCGACTTCGCCGTGGCCAACGGCGACGGAGCGCCGACGCATCGCGGAGCTCGCCCGCGACGGGCGGCCGCTGCTTATCGACCTCACCGAGGGCGGGGAGGTGGCGGCCGCGGTCACCGACATCGCCGACCGGCTCACCGTCGCCGTCGGACGCCCGGTCGGTGACGTGGCGGCCACGGCTTTGCTGGTGCGTCCGGACGGTTACGTGGCGTGGGCTCATCCTCCGGCGTACCTGATATCGAGGAACTGCGCCGCGTGCTTGCGCGGTGGTTCGGGATCTGAGCCGCCACTTCAGGTGTTGGTATTTCTTGGCCAATGGCCTGCCTGGCTCAAGGTGCCCGCTTACCCCAAATATGTTCAGCAAACACGATCACCTTTCCCTCAACAAACATAAGGTGTTGAGTGGAGGTTTAGGTGAGACACCGGGAGGCGAATTACCAGGTTGGCGTACGCGGGTAATGCCGCGATGCACACGGCTGATTCAGGTCGATTTGAAGAGGTGAATGAATGAAAAGATTCGCTATTTTCGGCATCAGTGGCCACCGCATGGGTAGGTCTGAGTGTTCCGGTTGCGCAGGCGGATATCGGCGGAAACGTACCCGGCCCCGGGTTGTGCGACTACCCCGGGGTGGGGGGATCCGGCATGGAAATGGGCGCCTACCACTACTGGTGCGATTTCCCAGTCGAGGAGAATGGCAGTCACTGGCACTGCGAGTACGGCGGCGGCGCCGTTCAGGGTGTCGGCGGCATCAACATTTTCATGTTCAACGCCTCGGTCATTACTCCGCTGGGGGCGCTGGAGGGTTCGTGTTCGTTCCGCTGCCCCGACGGCGTCGCTGTCGGCCCCGCCGAACCCGCCCGGTGCATGGAAAAACGCGCTTCATCCGAAAAAATGTGTTCCGGTGGAGGTTGCGCCGACGTCTGAGCCGAATACCGGGCTGCCGCCCTGGCCCGGGCAACTGCCGGCTGTCACAAACCCGGGCACCCCCAACCCGGTGACCACGCAAAACCCTTAAGGCAGTCGATCTACTTCGACTTGAGTTCGTCCTGGTACTTCTTGGTCATGTGCGCGACGGCCTGGTTCTGCGACTGCGCGAGGCCTTCGCGCGCTTCGCTGGCGCGCGCGGCGGCATCCAGCGTCGGCTGCGCCTGACCCTGGAAATGCGGCATCACTTCGGCGGCGAACAATTCGGCTGACCGTTTGGTCGCCGCCGGATTCGCCCACTCGTGGCCCATCTGCAGCATGCAGCCGAACCCGCCGGACTGATCCCACATCCGCTGCACCTGTGCCCGTGCCCGCTCCGGCGTGCCGATCACACCCGCGCCGTTCTCGTTGATGACGTCGATCATCTCGTCGATCTGCTCGCCCGGCATGGTCATCTGCGGGAACGCGGCCACCTTCTGGAAGTACCGGAACCACGGCTCGAGGCCGAATTTCACGTCCTCGCGGGCTTGCTTGTCGGTTTCGGCGATGTGGAACGGCCCGACCAGGCTCCAGTTCTTGCGATCGACCTTGGTGCCGAACGCCGCCGCGCGCTCTTCGACGATGTCCCAGTGATATTGCAGCGCGTTGAAGCCCTCGATGGTCAGCGTCGCCCCGATGGACAGCAGGCCGATGCCGTGCTTGCCGGCCAGCCGCGCACCCGTCGGCGACGCGACCGCGGCCACCGCCAGCGGGACACCGCCGTCGGAGTAGGGGGCGAGCTGCAGCTTGGCGTCGTGCAGCTCGTGCGTGGGGGTCTTCGCGCTCACCGTCTCCCCCGCCAGCAGCCGGACCACGATGTCGAGGTTGGTTTCCAGCAGCTCACGGGTGTCGGTGGGGGTCAGCCCGATCATCGACGAGTCGCTGGGCAGCGAGCCCGGTCCCACGCCGCCGATCACCCGACCGTGGGTGAGGTGATCCAGCATCATCAACCGGTCGGCGACCCACAGCGGGTTGTGGTAGGCGAGCGAGATGACCCCGGTGCAGAGCTTGATCCACTTGGTCCGCTCCGCGGCGGCGGCGATGAAGATCTCCGGCGAGGCGATGAGTTCGCTGCCGGCCGAGTGATGTTCGCCGATCCACGCCTCGTCGAAGCCGAGCGCGTCGAGGTGTTGGACGAATTCCAGATCGCGTTGCAGGGCGAGCGTCGGGTTGGTCCCCGCGCGGTGAAACGGGGCGATGAAATATCCGAACCTGAGCTTCGCCATTGAAGGTCCCCTTGCGGTCGAGTTGGGCGATCGCGAGCGCGGTGTAACCGGGCGAAGCGGGTCGCCACAAATCGAGCTCGATCGGTGAACCATAACCCGAATTCGGTGCCCGACCCTAGGCCTTCGGCGCAGGAGGCTCCCGACGTATTAGGGCGCTACCGCCGCAGATGTTGCCGACGCAACCGCCGCCACCGCCGGGTCCGCCACCGCCGCCACCGATGCCGGGGATGCTGCCGCCGCCGCCGTTGGGTCCGCCGCTGCCGGTGGGACCGCCAGGGATACTGCCACCCCCGCCGTTGGGCCCGCCGCCGCCGGTGGGACCTCCGGTGTCCGGCGCGGTCGACGGCGTCACGCTGATCGACGGGGTCGTTGTGGATGTCGTGCTGCTACCCGGCCCTTTGCTTCCGCCGCCGCAGCCGACGGCAGCGACCAGCATGGCGGCGCCGCCGAATACCGCGAAAATCGTTCGGGCTTCAGATCTCATCAGACTCCCCACTCTCGTGCACGCTTCTGGCGGTGCCTACCCGCCATATGCGGGCACAAACGGCTTAAAAACAAGCAGGCCGTTGGGTTGTCGGTGACAACCGAACGGCCTGCTGCGCCGGGGCTAGCAGCGGTCGAGGCCGGATACGCAGCCGGCGAGAATGGGCGTAGTGCACGTTGGGCGCCGCGTGGGCGGGCGCTGGTGCCACGCGAGGCGCAGGGTGGTTCTGTCGGGGTGTTGCCGAGGGCACTGGCGCCGACGCCGCCGAAACTGACCGCGAAGGCAAGCGCGGCCGCACTACCGAACATCGCGATTTTCTTGGTTCCAGTCATCGCATTCTCCTGTCAAGCGGAGCTGTTATCGATGACCAAATCCTACACCTATGCAACTATTGCGACCAGGAAACTATGGCCGCATTGTGCGTTCGGGTCGGCGGGTGTCTAGGTCTCCTTGGTGATCAACTTCCGCAGCGCCACGCGATCGGGCTTGAGCAGCTCGTCGATGCGCGGGTGGTTCACCTCGGCGACGATGATCTCGCCGACCTCCTGATAGACCTCGCTGAAGATGCCGTGGGACTTCATCTTCTCGGTCTGGTACAGGTTGTCCTCGGTCGGCGTCACGTAGTGCACCGCGTCGGCCTTGAAGCGGTGCACCAGCCAGAGGTGGATCAGGGTCATCAGCCGCTTCTGGCGCAGCTTCTCGGCGAAGGTGTTCTGGTCGCGCACCTGAAGGATGCTGCGGCCGTGCCGGTCCTTGATCGGATCGACGACGACGTTGGCGAGCTGCTCGCTCGTCCGTCGCCGTAGATCCCGAGCTCGAGCACGTCCGAGCCGGCGCGGCGCGGCCGCAGCTGCACGCGGAGTTTCTCGCCCAGCTGGTAGTGCTCGCTCCACAGCGCCAGCCACTCCTCCAGCAGCTTCTTCGGCACCTCGGTCTGCACCAGGTGCTGGTGCTGGGTCGAGCCCTTGCCCATCGCCTTGGTGGTCGCCGTGCGCCCGGACGAGGCGGCCAGCGCGGCGTCGCTGCGCGGGCCGCCGACCAGGGTCTGCGGCGTGCGGTAGGGCGATTCGACCAGGCGCATCTTGCGCTGCAGCCGGGCCAGCGCCAGCATGCCGTCCTGCTGCAGCGAGGTGGCGAACTCCTCGGCGGCGACGCCGTCGATCTGGTGTCCGCCGTAGGTGATGAAGTTGAAGACGAAGCCCATCTTGCCGAGCTCCTCGGGGAACTGCTGCATCTCCTCGTCGGTCATGCCGGTGGTGTCCCAGTTGAACGACGGCGAGAGGTTGTAGGCCAGCATCTGGTCGGGGAACTCGGCGTGGATCGCGTCGGCGAACTCCCGGGCGTCGGCGAGATCGGCGGTCTTCGTCTCCATCCAGAGGATGTCGGCGAACGGCGCCGCCGCCAGCGACTTGGCGATCGCGTACGGGATGCCGCCGCGGACCTGGTAGTAGCCCTCGGGGGTCCTGCGCCAGCTCGCAGTCCCACGGCGGGTCGGCGCCCAGCTCCCTCGCCTTCTCCCGGGCTGCGTAGAGCGACGCGCGGGCGGCGAACGCGCGCCACTCGTCGGGGCTCATGCTCGCAGGCTCGCCTTCGCTCTCGCCGAACGCGAGCACCTCGGCCACGGCCTCGCCGTAGGTCATCAGCCCGGCGTCGTCCTCCCAGGCGTCGACGAAACGCGACTCGACCTGGTCGAACAGGTCGTCGATCGAGTCGCTGCCCGTTCGTCCCGCCAGGTGTTGACGGCCTCGGCGACCAGCGCCGAGGATGCCCTGGCGCTCCAGCCACGCGTCGGCGAGCGCGTACTCGCCGTCGGCGAGCGCGTAGAGCAGGTGGCCGTTGAGCTCCTTGACGCCCAGCTCGTAGAAGCGCCGCATCAGCGCCAGGAAGCAGCGCCTTGTAGGACGGAATGTCGAGGTTGGTCGCGCCGAGCAGGAACGGCTGGTCGCGCTCGTCGCCGCTGCTGTCGATCAGGTTGGCCGCCTCGGCGTCGGTGCGCGCGACGATGATGCCCGGCACCCGCATGATGTCGAGCTGGAAGCGGGCGGCGTTGAGGCGCTTGATCTGTTCGTCCGACGGCACCAGCACCTTGCCGCCCTGGTGGCCGCACTTCTTGGTGCCCGGGCGCTGGTCCTCGATGTGGTAGCCCGGGCACGCCGACCTCGACGAAACGGCGGATCAGGTTGCGCACGTGCGGGTCGCCGCCGTGGCCGGTGTCGGCGTCGGCGATGATGAACGGCCGGTAGTCGATCGCCTGGCGTCGCGGCGCGCTGCTCCTCGGTCATCTGCAGCGCGCAGGTACTGCTGGTTGCGGTCGGCGGTGAGCAGCGCGCGCACCAGCGCCGCGGCGTCGTCGGGCACCTGGCTCAGCGGGTAGCTGGCCAGGTCGGGCCCGGGATCTTCGGTGGTGCGAGCCCTTGGCGCGAGGTCGCCCAGCCGCCGAGGTAGATCCCCTCGATGCCCATCCGCTTCATGCTCACGGCCTGGCCCGGGCGAGTACGGGCCGAAGGTGGTGATGCTCTTCTTCTGCGCGAACAGCTCGCGCAGGCGCGCGTAGAAAGCCGCCGCCGCCTCGCGCGCCACGGTGTAGTCGGTCGGGATCGTGCCGCGCTGCTCGGCTACTTGGCGGGCGGTGTAGAGGCGAATGATCCCGTCAAAGCGCGGGCTGTCGAAGTATCGCTGCGTGGCGGCGACGTCTTGTTCGAACGGTGTGTGGACTTCAGTGTCCGTGTCGATGATGGCCATGGACCTACGCTCCTCTTTCGCCCCGGTTCCATTAACGAAGTGCAGTGTATCCCCAACGCTGTGACTTGAATCACGGGCCGGTAGCACGCGGGTTTCGATCGTCGATGGCGCTGCCAGCAACGCGGTCGACGATGGTGCGACGCGCATGACCGATGGTCAGCCGGCTAAGCACTTAGATGCGTTAACTTGAATTGTGGCGCGATATTTCACCACGGCCGCCATTTCGGGTCTAGCGTCAACACATGACGTCGAACGAGCCACAACAGCCGAACTCCGCAAACAGTGGACTCAGTCCAGTGATCGACCGGCTCGGGCCGCGACTGCGCGCCGAGTTCGAGGAGTTGCAGAAATCCGAGCGCATCGTCCTGGCCGCTCTGGCGAAACCCGATGCGGCCCGGCAGTTCGCTGCCGACCCGTTGGCCGCGTTGGCAGCGCTGAAGATCGAAGTGCCGCCAATTATCAAGCAACGCCTGAAGTCGGCGCCGTCAAGCAGTGATGCCGCCGACCTTCTCCAGCCCCGCTCTTTCCGGCTGCCGAACGGTCAGGTCGTTACGGCCAACATCAATATCCGATTCACCGGCACGCCAAAGGTGGACTGAGACATGTCCGGTCAGCAGACCCACGGGTACGACCTCGTCGTCGAATTCGCTGAACAGGCCTATCAGGAGCTGCTGGAGGTGCTGTTCGACACCGGCGGCTTTCTGCTGGGCAAGATCCTCGGCGGGCTTGGCATCAATATCGATCCAGCCACCCCGTTTTCGGTGACGGTTTCGTTCGACCAGCCAGGCGGCCTTCCGGCAGGAGCGACGGACGTTGTCGACATCCATGTCTTGCTCGGCAATGCCGGCGCGCTTGGTGCGCTGCGCATCGTCGCCAGCGTCGATGTGGACAGCAGCACGAACGGAATCGACTTGGTGCGAATCGACCTCGCGCAGAAGTTGTGGTTGACCGAGATCGACGTCGTGGGACATCCTCTCCCGGGTCTCAACGGTCTTTTCGCCACATTCCTCCGGCAGAACATCAAGCTCCTCCCGGTGGTGCCCTTCCCAGTCGATCCGTCGACCACCTCCAATGTCCAGATGCAGAACGCCGACGTGCACATCATCGATGACACCTCACCCGCCGACGAAGATGCTTCGGCGTTCCTGGTCACGTTCGGCGGCGGCGGCGCGGGCGACAAGTCAGCGTTCACCCAGAGCTTCATCTCGGGCGGGGGCAACGGCGGCATCGTGGTGTCGATGGACTGGATATGCCGGGTCATCAGCCCGATGATCGACAACGCGCTGAACCTCGGCGGCGCATTCACCAACTGCACGTTGACCCGCACTGTGCGCATCGACCAGGACCACGAGGTCGATCTGACGGCGTTGTCGATCGCCGCGGCAGATGATGGGACGCTGCACGTTCAGGTCGCGATCAGCAAGTCGGGCTTCTGTTATTCGGCCACCGGCACGGTCGGAGCCAAAATCACCATCAAGGTTGCCAACGGCCAACTCCTGGTGGACGTGCAGGCAGACAGTCCCAACGTCGACGTCGACATCCCCTGGTATTGCTATTTGGCCGGCGCCGTGATCGGCGCACTGCTGGGCGCGTTACTTCCCTCCGTCATCTACGTGATCGTGGGCGCGGTGCTGGTACCGCTGATCATGTACCTCGCCGAAGAGATCATCGAGGGCACCATCAACAGCGTCGCCGCGCACATCACCGACGCCCTGAACCAGCTGCTGGTGCCCATCGACATCCCGGCCGTCGGCTTCAACCTGATCTTCAGTGACGCGCGCATCGACGACGTGCAAATCGGATGCCAGATTCGCCCGATCGACACTGCGCCTGTGCGTTCCGCTGGCACGGTAACCGTGCCGAACGGCTCGGCGTTCGACCTGGACAGCGGCTCGGTCGGTCCCCGGGACATGCCCAGCGGTGACATCGCCGTGGTCGGGGCCGCGCTCAGCCGCACCGTGCAGGCGGTGTGCGGTGCCCGCTGGGCCCGTACCGGGCTGCGCGATTTCGACGGCCTCTACCGGGCCGCCGTCTACGGCTACACCTACGACGCGCCCAACCCGATTCCCCTCGCAGATATGGCCATCATCAACCCGTTCGGGATATTCACCGGCGATCCGTTCAAGGAATCCCTGCGCATCTACTGCGTGCGCACCAACGAAGCCAGATGGGCGGCCGTCCAAGCCGTCGACGTGACTCTCGATCACATCCGATTCCGCTACATCACCTGGGAAAAGCCGCTCGCGACGGTTCAGATTGTCGGCGGCTTTACCTGTCCGCCAAGCGTGTTTGGGAACTTCGGAGCGGTTGCCAAACCCGGTTCGACGCTGTTTGTACCGTCACCCGCGCTGCATGTCGGCCAGGGTGGAGCGGCATCGGGAACCGGGACGACGCAACCAGATCCGTGCGGCCAAATGCGCGAAGCGGTCCGCGCCATGGTCCCCGCCGCAGCGACGATTAAGGGCGCCGACACGGTGAAGGACGCCATCCACGCATTGCCGCTAATCGATCGCCGCATCGGGACTTTCGTGGGGCCTATCGTGCAGCCGCGGCGTCCACAGGGCCGATTCGACGCTGTGACAAGCGGTTTCGGACCGGGCCAGAAGGCCAACTGGCAACTGGATGGCGTCGAGCTGGCGAGCGCGAGCGGCCAGCAGCCCCTCGGAGGTGGTGCGGTCGCGAACTATCAAGTCAGTGGCACCACGCTGCTGTTGACGGTCGATGCGACCGCGGAGGTCGAGATGCTGTTAGCGGTGACCGTGGTGGATGATGCCGCGCACGCAGCCTCGGCACAGCGATGCGTACATTACCAGCCGATGTGCACCAGCCGGGGTCGACTGACGCCGGTGTGGGGCGACTACCAGCGGGCATGGTTGACGAACTTCGGGGTCGTCGAGGTTCCAGCGCCGACGCCGGTGCCGGTCATCGGCTGACCGGGTCACGCCCGAAATAGCATGGCGCCGAACGTGATAGCCATTCCGGCGGCCATCGTCGCCTGCCCCGCGCTGTCCAGCCACCAACGGCGGGTCGCGCCGTGCGATCGCTCAGCAGCGAACCTGTAGCCCCAGAAAACTGTCGCGACCACCAAACCGACGAACCAGAACCAGTCGATCGCCGTGATCCATCCCGGCGGCCCGCCGCTTGCCGGCATGCCCATGCCCGGCATCATCTGCGTGCGTTCGGTCGGCTGGCCGGGCAACAGGTGACCATCCATGACGGCGAACATCCACGCCATCGCCAGCATCATCAGGGCGTAATATCCGTACTCGGCGCGTTTCGCGACGGTGCGTTCCGGCAGAAACGCCGTGGCGATCACAAACCATGCCGCCGCCAACAGAAAGAAAACGACGCTTTCCAGTGTGGGCAGCTGTGGGCCCCACGGCCAGGCCATCATCGCCATGGCGACCGACATCGCGAAATGCAATCCGTAGCGGACTATCGCGGTCCAGGCTCTGCGCTGGGTGATAACAGCGAAGGCCCATTCGGCGGCACTCGCCACGAACAGTGCGGTGACAACCCAACGAAGCAGTAGACCATCGATCATGCGCGCTTGCTTTCCGATTGGGAATCGCAGATTTATTTGAAGATTAATAGTGGTTCGGTAGAAACCGTCCCGACAAGACCCGTCGCGGGTATGGTCCGTGCCGTGCAATCGGAATTGCGCTTCGACCGTTGGTATCTCCCCCTCTCAGTGCCCCTGGGGCTCGGCCCTAAGAACAGCGAGCTGCGGGTCGAGGCGGGAGAACTTCACGTCAAGATGGGGTGGGCGTTTTCCGCCGCTATTCCCTTGACGTCCATCAAAAGCGCCGAGCCGATCACGACTCGGGTGTACTCGGCAGGTGTGCACTATGGATTCGGCCGGTGGCTGGTCAACGGGTCCTATAAGGGTCTGGTCAAGCTGTCGATCGAGCCGGCGGCACAGGCCAAGATGTGGAAGAGGTCGGCGACGGTAAGAGAGTTGTGGATCAGCGTGACCGATCCGGATGCACTCATCGCCGCTTGCAAAGCAAACTAGCTCACGCTCAAAGGGTTTCGTGCCTTACCCGTTTCCGCAACCAATCTCGCTGGCGCAGGACGAACTCGGCGTCGACGACGCTGCCGTGACCAGGTACGTAGATGGCGTCGGGTCCGCCGGCTTCGAGTAACCGATCAAGCGTCGCCGGCCATGCCGCTAGATCCGAATCGGCGTCGATATACGGGTCGGCGGACTCCTCGACAAGATCACCGGTGAAGACGACGACCGGGCCGTCGTCGTCCGGGGCGGGCACCACCACGACAAGGTCCGCCGTGGTGTGGCCGGGGCCCAAGTGGGTTATCGCCACCGTGCGACCTCCGAGATCAATGGCGCCGTCGTAGATCCCGTGCCGGGGTGGCCTCAAGGCGGCGATCGCGCGGTCGACCTCGTCGGCGTCCGCGCCGTAGCTAAGAGCGTGACGACGAAGGTGGGCGGTTGCCGATGACAGGTATTCGACCACCTCGGGTGCGCAACAGATCGCCGCTCCGGCGAACTGCGATGAGCCCAGGACGTGATCAAAGTGCTTGTGTGTCAACACAATAGTAGTCACCGGACGCTTTGTGATCTGCCGGATATCGGCGTCGATCGCGGCCGCTTCGACGAGGGTGGTGCCGGTGTCGACGACGAGCGCTCCGCTGTCGCCGCACACCAGGCCGATCGTGACGTCGCAGAACGGCAACCGGCAGCGATGCACGGTGTCGGTCAGCCGCTCCCAGTCGAAATTCATAACCGGGAGGCTAGCCGCACTGGACTGCCGTTTGTTGACATGTCGGGATTTTCCGACATATATTCGGTTTCGTGGCTGAGTTCGATCGCGGTGGTGACGGCATTTGCGACGTCTTCGCGGCGCTGGCCAACCCGGTACGACGGCAACTGCTCGAGATTCTCACTGGCCAGCCACTTTCCGCCGGGGAACTCAGCGACCGGTTCGAGCTCAGCCGTCCTGCCGTCGCCGAGCACCTCAAGGTGCTGCGTGACGCCGGGCTGGTCGCCGACGAGGCGCAGGGCCGCCGGCGCATCTACCGCCTGACCGCGGAACCGCTGGCCGAGCTGGGTGAGTGGTTGCATCCGTTCGAGAAGTTCTGGCGCGTGCGATTGGCCGCACTCGCCGAGTCGGCAGAGGAGCTGGAATGACCGAGACCGATCCGCGTGGACCAATTCGTCGGCGGCCCCGCCGGAGACGGTGTGGCGGCTGCTGACCGAGCCGGAGCTGCTGCGACTGTGGTGGGCCGAGGGTCAGGTGGCCGCGGTGGTCGGCCACCAATTCACCCTCGACATGCCCGGCTACGGCAAGCAACCCTGCAAGGTGCTCGAAGTCGACCCGCCCCACCGCTTCGTCTACACCTTCACCCCGGCGTGGACGCTGACCTGGCGGCTCGAAGCCGAAGGCGCCGGAACCCGAGTGTTCTTGGAGCACAGCGGCTTTGACCTGGACGACAAACGGATGGCCGACGCGTTCAAGCGCATGGGCCCCGGGTGGCGCGACGTCGTCCTCCCCCGCCTTGCCGAGGTCAGGCAGGCTAAGACGATGCGCGCAGTCGTCATCACCAAGCACGGCGACCCGTCGGTCCTGCAGGTGCAGCAGCGGCCGGACCCGCCGCCGCCGGGCCCGGGCCAGCTGCGGATCGCGGTGCGGGCGGCGGGGGTGAACTTCGCCGATCACCTGGCCCGCGTCGGGCTGTATCCGGACGCGCCGAAACTGCCGGCGGTGGTCGGCTACGAAGTCGCCGGGACCGTCGAGGCCGTCGGCGACGGGGTCGATCCGAGCCGACTCGGCGAACGAGTCTTGGCCGGAACCCGATTCGGTGGCTACGCCGAAATCGTCAACGTCGTCGGCCAGCGACTCGGTGGCGCTCCCCGACGCGCTGAGCTTCGAACAGGGCGCCGCGGTCCCGGTCAACTACGCGACCGCATGGGCGGCGCTGCACGGCTACGGGTCGCTGCGCGCCGGCGAGCGGGTGCTGATTCACGCCGCGGCCGGGGGCGTCGGCATCGCGGCCATCCAATTCGCCAAGGCCGCCGGGGCCGAGGTGCACGGCACCGCGTCGCCCGGCAAGCACCAGAAGCTGGCCGAGTTGGGGGTGGACCGCGCGATCGACTACCGCCGCGACGGCTGGTGGAAAGGCCTCGGACCCGTATGACCTGGTGCTCGATGCTCTTGGCGGGACGTCGCTGCGGCGGTCCTATGACCTGCTGCGCCCGGGCGGAAGGCTTGTCGGCTACGGGATTTCGAACCTGCAGCAGGGTGAGAAACGCTCGCTGCGCACGGCGGCGCCACAGGCGTTGGCGATGCTGCGCGGCTTCAACCTGCTCGACCAGCTCTCGGAGTCCAAGGCCGTGATCGGCCTGAACATGCTGCGGCTGTGGGACGATCGCGGCACCCTCGAGCCCTGGATCACTCCGCTGAAAAAGGCCCTCGACGACGGCACCGCCTCCCCGATCGTTCACGCCGCCGTGCCCTTCGCCGAAGCGCCCGAGGCGCACCGGATTCTGGCGGCGCGGGAGAACATCGGCAAGGTCGTGCTGGTGCCGTAGAGTTTGGGTCAGCTGTCGCGGGCGGCAATGTTTCCCGCATGGCTGTCACCGATTCCCGTGAAGTCGTCATCGAGGCGACGCCGGACGAAATCATGGACGTATTGTTCGACCTCGAATCACTGCCCGAATGGTCCTCGGCTCATAAAAGCGTGGAAATCCTGGAGCGCGATGACCAGGGCCACCCGAGCAAGTCTCGGCAGGTCGTCAAAGTCGTGGGCGTCAGCGATGAGCAGGTACTGGCATACACGGTTCACGACGACGGGGTGAGTTGGACACTGGTGAGCGCCAAGCAACAACGCGCGCAGGATGCCCGGTACACGCTGACGCCCGATGGCGATTCCACTCGGCTCCAATTCGAGCTCACCATTGACTTGAGCGTGCCGGTGCCAGGATTCTTGGTCAAGAAGGGAGCCAAGGGTCTGATGGACACGGCCACCGAGGGCCTGCGCAAGCGAGTGCTGGAGGTCAAGAAGGGCGGCAAATAGCTGCGCATGAATGTCCGCGTCAGCGAATCACACTGGCTATCGCGAGTCTGGCACTGGTCGGCTCCGGCCGGCACCAGCGCGGCGGCGCCTGTCGCGGGCCATTGACGATCACGAGTCCGGCCTTCGCCAACGGTGCGCCGATACCGGTGCTGTACACCTGCAAGGGCACCGACATATCGCCCGCCCTTGACCTGGTCGGCGCCGTTGGGAGCGGCACTCGTTGTCGACGATCCCGACTCCCCCGGCGGACCTTACGTCCACTGGATCGTGATCGGAATCGCCCCCGGTGCCGGGCAGACGGCGATGGTCGGCACTCCGGGCGGCGGAATCACCCTGCCGAACTCCACCGGCCAGTCCGTGTACAACGGGCCCTGCCCGCCGCCCGGCAGCGGTGTGCACCACTACCGGTTCACGCTCTACCAGCTCCCTAACGACTACCAGCTCCCCGGCGGGCTGGCCGGTCTGCAAGCGGCGCAGACGATCGCCGGCGCGGCAACCGCGACAGGCCCAGCTCGTCGGAACGTTCGGGAGCTGACGGCCTACCGGTCGTCGAGCACCTGATAGCCCGCGTTGTACCCGGGAGTGAAGGTGATACCCGGGCCGCCATGGCATCCCGCGCCGCCGAGGTAGAGGCCGTCGATCGGAATCGGCATGTCGAGGAACCCTTTGGGCCCGGGGCGATTCGGCCCCATCAGATCCGGGTGCAGCAGGCCGTGGCAGAAGTCGCCGGCGGGCGCGCCGAACATGGTGTTCATGTGGTACGGCGCGAACGTGATGTGGCGGATCACGATGTCCTTGAAGTTCGGGGCGAACCTGGTGATCTTGTCGATAACACGTTGTGCCATCTCGTTTTTGAGGTGCCCATGCTGGTCTCGGCTCGACTTCGACGGGGAAGGCGTAGGCGAACGCGCTCGCGGCGTGCTTACCGGGCGGCGCCATGCCAGGATCGTGCACCGACGGGATCTGCATGCCCATCGACGGATTGTCCGGGACGAGGCCCTGCCGGCAGATCTCCCATTGCCGTTGTTGCTCTTCGGGTGAGCCGAAGATGCCGACCGACTGTTGCATGCCCTCCTCGTTCAGGAACTCATAGGGCGGGGCGAATTCGGGCAGCCCGTCCAGCGCGAAGTGGATTTGCACGAAGGAGGCGCGGTGATCGCGGTCAGAGACCCGCGAGACCAGCTCTGCCGGAACGTGTTCGGGCGCGATCAGCTCGGTGAGGGTGACGTCCGGCGACAGGTTGGACACCACGATCGGCGCGGTGATCGTCGACCCGTCGCGCAGCCGAACACCGGTCACTGCCCCATGCTCGACCAGAATCTGCTCGACCTTGGTGCGGAATTTGATTTCGCCGCCATGGGAGACGAAGAGCTCGTGCAGGTGTTCGGTGAGTGCGCCGATCCCGCCCTTGAGCTTGGTCATCATCGCGGTGCTGTCGTCGGGCACCGCAAGCGCGAACGCCAAACAGGTGGCGCTGCCGGGTGTATAGGGTCCGCGGTAGGTGGAGTTGACGGCCAGAAACGCCAGCATGCCGCGCATGACGGCGTGCTTGTCCTTGTCGGGCAGGTATCGGTCGATCACGTCCATCGCCGACCCGAACAGCATTTCGTGAATCGCGCGGCGTTCGGCCTCGTTGGCCGCGCACGCGTACATTTCGTCGAGGGTTTTGGGGGGCTGGCGAACATCGAAGCGGCCGAGCGCCTTTGCGGGCCCCTGGCTCCAGCCGATCAGCTCGGCCATGCCGGTGACGGCCTCCAAGCCGTGCTTCTCGCCGAGGTGCGTCATCAGCTGCATCGGGTCGCGATAGAAGACCATCGGCTCTTCGCCGTTTTCGCCGATGTTGATCGACATCACGTCCGGCTCGATCTCGGGCAGCGTGTCGAGCCCGAGATCCTTGGTGATCTGGCTTGCCATGGGGAACTTCACCGAACCCGCGATCTCGTAGCGGAAGCCGTCGATCAACTCGACCGTCGCCGCCATTCCCCCTGCGTAGGTGTTGGCCTCCAGGCACACGGTGCGCAGGCCCGCACGTTGCAGAATCGCCGCGGCGGTCAGCCCGTTGTGCCCCGCACCCACGACGATCGCGTCATAGTCCGTCATCCTCTGGCCCTCCTGGATCGCTGTTCGGGTGACAGAATATGTCAGTACTGACATAATTGGAAGATGTCAGTCCGATGCAAACCGTCACGAGCTGCGCCGCCGATCGACGCATGAGGCGCTTCGCCAGGCCGCCTTGAAAAGCTTCGCCCGCAAGGGGTTTGCCAACGTGACGGTGACGGAGCTGGCCGCCGAAGCCGGCGTCACCGAACGCACCTTCTTCCGGCACTTCCCCACCAAGGAAGCGGTGCTGTTCCAGGACTACGAGACGCAGCTGGAATGGCTGGCCGAAGCCCTTGCGCAGCGTCCGGCCGTCCGAGTCGCTGTTCGATGCGGTCCTGGCGAGCGTCGCGGCCTTCCCGCACGACCTCGAAGTGGTCCGCCAGGCCGCGACCGCCCGCGCGGAGCTGATCGACGCGGACCGCATCGCGAGCCATCTGCGGGTGGTGCAGTCGTCGTTTGCCGACGTGCTGACCGAGTTCGTCAGAAACCGCAACCCGAGCATGGCGAACATCGACTTGGCCGCCGAGGTCGCGGGCTCCGCTCTGGCGGCGGCGCTTGTTGTGGCAGTGGAGAATTGGGGCCGCAATGGTTGCGTCGGCGACCTCGGTGAGCTCGTGGCCGCAAGCCTGGATCTGGTTCGCTCCGGGTTTGGCGCCGCTTGACCTGATCAGCCCCGGTCGCCGGTGGCCAGTCGAATCAGCCCGTTGCGCAACGCCTTGTCGGGCTTTCCGGCGGCAAGCTCGAGCAAGGCGATTTCGGCGACGGCCGCGACGAGCAGCGCGGCGATCGGTTCCGGTCGCGACCATCCGAGCGCGACCAGATCGGGCAACAACAAGCGTGGCCGCGGTCTCGTTGCGGGCCGCGACCAGATCGCTGAGCCCGGCCTCGGTGCGTGACTGCACGAGCAGCGCTTTGGTGGCCGCATCGGCCAGGCACCCGTCGAGGTAGACCGTGCATCCCCGCCTCGAGCCGGTCGCGCCCCGGCGGCAGGTCGGCCATGGCGGCGACGATCGATTCCTCGAGCTGGTCGTGAAATCGGACGTGCAGCGCGCGCACGTAGTCGGTCCGGCTGGGCCAGTGCTGATAGAAGCTGCCCTTCGCCATGCCTGCCTCGGCGACGATCGCGTTGACCGAGATCCTGGCCAGGTCAGAGGTGCTCAACAGGCGCTGTCCTGCGTCCAGCAGCGCGTTACGGCCAGGCTCGGGCGGTCTCACGCGGCCCTGCGCTTGCTGCGTCGCGCCAGCATCTCGCCGTACTGCTCGCACACGTGGATCACCCCGGTCAGTTGATACGTGATCCATCCCTTGTGTGTCGAGGGAGGTTCTTCTCGAACAGCCGGTGGCCGACGATCTGCATGGCCCAACCTCCGATGAACATCGTGGCGCCCACTTTTGGCTTGGCAAACAGTAGCGGCATGCCGGCCGCGATGATCGGCGTTCCGATGAGATGGGTCGCCCGTACCCCTTTCGACGTGTGCTGCGAGCGGTAGTAGGCCATCTTGTCGGCAAATGGTGCGTCCGGCGGCGGGGCTGGTGGCATCGCGATGTCCTCCTTGTCAGGGCGTGTCTCCCGTTGTAGCGTACGGGATGACCGACCAGTCGGTCAACCGTGGAAAGGGGACTCCCATGACAACCATCCAAACCCGGGCCGGCCGCGTCGCGTATCGCGAATCAGGCAGTGGACCAACGGTTTTGCTGCTGCACGCGACCCTGCACGACCGGCACGACTACGACCCGATCATCGACGACGCTGGCCCGGCGCTACCGCACCATCGCGGTGGACTGGCCCGGGCACGGAGATTCGGATCCGTCGACGCCGCCATGGAGCCCAGTGCGCCCCTCTTCGCCGACGTGCTCGAAGACGTCGTCGATGGTCTGGGTTTGTCGCGGGCGGTGTTGATCGGCAACTCGGTGGGCGGGTTCGCCGCCGCGCGACTGGCGATCACCCGTCCGGAGTTCGTCGCGGGTTTGATCCTGGTCAACTCCGGCGGCTTCGTTCCGTGGAATCCACTGTCCCGCGCCTTCTGCCGGGTGATGAGCACGCCCGCGGTGTGGCGAGCCGCTCCCCTGTTCATCCGCGGCTACATGAAGGCCAAGACCGACAGCGACCGCGAGATCGTCGAGCGCGCGATCGCCAAGGCAAGGACCGACGACGGCGTCCGGACCGCCACAGGGTTGTGGCGAAGCTTCGCCACCCCCGAGCACGACCTGCGCTGCTCGCGCTGACGGGCTGTCGGCACCCACGCTCATCGTCTGGGGTAGGCGCGACTTCGCGATACCGCTGAGCGCCGGCACGCGATGCCCGCGACGCCATCCGTGGTTCCCGCCTGGAGATCCTCGACACGGGCCACGTGGTTTTCTCGTCCGACCCGCAGGGGTTTCTCGCCGTCGCCGAGCCGTTCTTGGAGTCGGTGAGCAGACGCGAAAGCTCCCAATTTCGATAGCAAATAGGGACTTTTGCGTCTGCTGGCCGCACGCGCCGCCACTAGCATGAGCCAGCATGACGACCCAGAGCGAAGGCCATCAGCACAACCCACAATTGATTCCCCGCCGGCTACTGCGCGGCGGGCAGATTCATCACCCGGCTGTCCTGGAGGAGGCCAAGCGACGAAGCGAGGATCTTCAGCTGCGCCTGGCCGACCGGATCACGGCGTTCGCCGGGTCGATGAATTTCGTCTGGATTCACGCGGCGTTGTTTGCCGTGTGGATGATCGTTCTGGAACGCAACCCCTGGCCGACGTTGACGCTGGTGGTGTCGCTGGAGGCGATCTTCCTGTCGACCTTTGTGATGATCGGCCAGAACCGGCAGTCGGCTTTTCAGCAGGCCAGGGCCGACCACGACTTCCAGACCCAAGAGCTGGAGCTGAAGACCAACACCGAGCTGACTCGCCAAATCCATGTCCTCACAGAGGAATTGCACCGGCGTGTCATCGGCCCGGCCCCCGAGCGCGTCGCTAGCGCTCTCCACCGCTGCCTCGACGAAGCGGCGCAGCACCGCGTTGCGGGCGCGCGGCAGAAACGCCAGCGCGACCGGGCTCTGCGGGTGCGCCCCGCAGCGCGATGAACTTCACGCCCGGGTGAATGTTGCGCCTGATCGCCACATCGGGAATTACGCCGATGCCGCGGTCGGCGGCCACGGATTCGAGCCACTCGTCGAAATTCGTTGTCTCGACCACCGTTTCGGGCCCTTGGCCGTCGGGCCACGACCACGGCCCGGTGGTGCCGCTGGCGGTGTTGACCACCAGCGGCCACCGCGGGACCTCGGCCCAGTCCAGCTCCGATCTCTCTGCCAGGCGTGAGTGAACCGAACACACCGCCACCCGCGACTCGTTGAACAGGTGCACGACCTGTACGGCGGTCGACGCTACGTGCCCGCGCACCACGGCGATATCGACCTTTCCTTGCTGTACGCCGGCCAGCGCATCGTCGGTGCGGACCAAACTGACCCGCGTCCCGGTGGCCCGCTCGAACCGTGCCACGGTGTCCTGCGCCCACGGGTCGGGCAACAGCCAGCTGAACCCAGGCGGATACTGGCCTGCCGGCGCACGGCGGCGAAGCCGCGTTCCAGCTCGGCCAGGACACGCTCGACGTGGTCGAGGAACTGCTGTCCGGCCTTGGTGGTCTCCACGTGCCGCGAACTGCGGTCCAGGAGTGCCACTCCGAGCGCGTCTTCCAACTGCTGGATGGTGCGGCTCAGCGCGGGCTGGGTGATGCTGAGTTCGTCGGCGGCGCGGGTGAATGACTTGAGTCGCGCCACCGCCTCGAACACCCGCAGGTGACGCAGCTCGACTCGATTGCCCGCAAGGCCGTTCATGCCTGAAAAGCATAGATGCATTACAGCAGGCATTTCACCTGGGATTTCCGCGGACCTAACGTCGGTTGCAACGAAGCACAAAGGCACAGACGGAGGAGAACAATGCCGCTGCTGTACATCGACCTCATCGAGGGCCGCACGCCGTCCGAGGTACGGCGCTGCTGGACGCCATCCATGACGCAGTGGTCGACGCGTTCGGGGTGCCGCCGCGCGACCGCTACCAGGTGGTGCACACCCATCCGGCGCACGAGATCGTCGCCTGGGATACCGGTCTGGGCATCGAGCGCTCAGCGCGTCTGATGGTGGTGCACGTGGTGAGCCGGCGACGCACCCGCGAAATGAAGGAAAAGTTCTATGAGCTTCTCGCGTCCAATCTCGCCGACCGGTGCGGGGTGGACGCGGCAGACCTGATCGTCTCGATCACCGAAAACGGCGACGAGGACTGGTCTTTCGGCCACGGGCGGGCACAGTTCCTCACGGGAGAGCTGAAATGACGCTGGCATACTCGCCTTACCGAATCTCTTCGGGATCGAACACCCGATCCTGCTCGCGCCCATGGCCGGGATTTCCGGCGGGCGGCTCGCGGCGGCGGTGACCGCCGCCGGCGGCCTGGGCCTGATCGGCGGCGGCTACGGGGACGCCGAATGGCTGCCGTCGCAAATTCGACACAAGCCGGCGGCGCACGAGTCGGCTACGGGTTCATCACCTGGAGCCTGGCCCGCAACGCCCGAGCTGCTCGACCTCATCGTGGCGCGGCAGCCGGCGACGATCATGTTGTCGTTCGGTGAGCTGGCGCCGTTCGCCGAGCGCATCCGGACGGCCGGCATTCCGCTGACCGCCAGGTGCAGAACCTCGAGCACGCACGGCGGGCTCTGGACGCCGGCGCGGATGTCATCGTCGCGCAGGGCGGCGAGGCGGGCGGGCACGGCATGACGTGCGCGTCGACTTTTACGCTGGTGCCCGACGTCGTCGACCTCGTCGCCGAACGCTCGCCGGAGACGCTGGTGGTGGCGGCCGGTGGTGTCGCCGATGGCCGCGGGCTGGCCGCGGCGCTGGCGCTCGGTGCCGACGGCGCGCTGGTGGGCACCAGGTTTTGGGCGTCGCAGGAGGCGTTGGTGTCGCCGCGAGCGCACGAACGAGCCATCGCGGCCAGCGGCGACGACACCTTTCGCACCCAGGTCTATGACATTGTGCGGCGGCTGGATTGGCCCGCCGAGTACGACGCGCGGGCGCTGGGCAACGCCTTTCTCGACACCTGGCACGGCAACGAGGCCGAGCTGTCGGCGTCGCTGCCCGAAGCGGTGGCGCACCTTCGAAAAGGCCATCGCGGCAGAGGATTTCGATACCGCCGCCGTGCTCGTCGGCGAGGCGGTGGGACGCATTCGCGACGTTCGCCCGGCCGCCGACATCGTGCACGAGATGGTCGCGCGACGCGGCGCGAATCCTGAACCGGGCGACTAGTACAGGGGTGACCAGTCCGACGTCCGCAGCAGACGGCTCTGCCACTGATCGCGGTATTTCAGGGCCTCGACCATGTAGCTGCCGGGCGCCCGGTGCTCGGGCGCGGATCTCGGTGGTCAGCAGGTGCACGAGCGCCGCGTAGTTGTTGGAGTCCTCAATCTTCTGCCACAGCATCGCTTCTCGTCGTCGGTAGCTGCCGTGCGCGACCTGGAAGCACGCCTGGATATCGAGTATCCGCATCCCCGCGGGAGCTTTGGATAGCAGCCGGTAGTAGATCTCGTCCCACATGCGGATGTAGTCGTCGAGCGGCGGCGTAGGGCCAGCCGGTGTCCTCCATGAACAGGCTCAGCGGATGCGTCGCGCCATCGGTGGGCACGGTCGCCAGGTCGACCGTCTGCAGCGGCGACCAGTCCACCGGCAGCAGCAGCTTGCCCGTCACGTCGTGGCGCAGGTGGTCCAGTTCGCGCATCCACGGCCTGCAGGTCCCCGGTCTGCGCGCGGCGAGCGAGCCGCTCCCAGGCGGCGCCGTCGGTGATGCCGGTGATGGTGACGACGTTGTAGGAAACCCCGGAGCCGTGCGCGTGGTTGGTGTACCAGAGCAGCCGAGCGTCGTCCTCCTCGGCGAGCGTGGGCATCCAGCCCTCGCGGTAGGCGGCCTCGAACTCTTCCTCGCGCGCACCGACCACCTTGTGGGTCTCGTGAAGAAACAGCACTGGCACTCCCTAGGTTTCAGGCGTCATCCGCGATCAGCGCGGCGATCTGACGGCGGCTGACCTTGCCGGTCGCGCTGTACGGGATCTGGTCGACGACGGCCAGCCGCTCGGGCAGCTTGAAGTAGGCGATCAGATCGCGACAGTGCGACCGCAGCTCGTCGAGTGTCACCGGGGCGCGGGCCACCACCGCGGCCCCGACCCGCTGGCCCAGTTCCTCGTCGGCGATCCCGGCGACCGCGACGTCGGTGACCGCCGGATGGGAGCGCAGCGCTTCCTCGACCTCGATCGGCCCGAACTTCTCTCCCCCGCGGTTGATGGTGTCGCTGAGCCGGCCGCTCGGGAAGATGTAGCCGTCGGAATCCTGGCGGCGCCAGGTCGCCGGTGTGCAGCCAGCCGCCCGTGACGTTCTGGGCGGTGTTCACCCACAACTCGCCGACCGTCCCGGGCTCGACGTCGTCGCCGGTGGCGGGGTCCACCACCCGCACTTCGACTCCGGGTAGCGGCCGGCCGACGGATCCCGCGCGGGCGGGATCGCGGTGATCGGCGGGCAGCAGCGTCGTGTAGGCGCCGAGCGTCTCGGTCTGGCCGAACACGTTGGCAAACGCCACATTTGGGAGCGCGGCCATTGCCCGGCGCACCAACGCGATCGGCGCGGCGGCGGCGCCGTAGGCGATGGCGACCAGAGACGTCAGATCGGTGTCGGCGAAGTCGGGATGGTCGAGGATCCGTTGCAGCATGGTCGGCACCAAGAACGTCGTGGTCACCCGATGCTGCGGACACCAGGCGTAGCCACTCGCCGGCGTCGAACCGCGTCTGCACCACCGAGGTGTTGCCCGAATACAGGCTGCCGAGCACGCCGAGGGAGCCGCCGACGTGGAAGAACGGGACGCACATCATCCCGACCGAGGGTTTCGCATCCGCGCGGAATGGCGCCGCCATTCCCCTGATCCGCGCAGTCAGCTGGCCGCTGGTGATGCTGACCGCCTTCGGGAGTCCGGTGGTGCCGCTGGTGAACAGGATCAAAGCGTCGCGGTCGTCGGCGGTGTCGGCGGCGTCGGTGCGGCGACGCTGGCGATGGTCGCCTGCCAGGTCGGACTCCGTCAACACCGTGGTCGCCCCCGCGTCGCGGAGCCGGTCGGCGTAGGCCTCCCCCGCGACGCCGACCTCGGCGCAGCCGGCGTTCTTCAACAGCCCCCGCAGCTCCGGCGGTGTCAGCGCGGGGTTCATCAGCGCCGCCGCGGCGCCGATACGCGCCGCCGCGAGCAGCGTCGCGATCGACAGCAGGCTTCCGCCGTCAACGACGGCGACGCGGTCGCCGGCCACCACGCCGCGGGCGGCCAGGGCGGCCGCGCACTGCCGGACCGTCGCCGCCAGCTCGCCGTAGCTGATGGAGCGCCCATCGATGATGAGCGCGGTCCGGGTGGGATCGCTTGCGGCGGCGGCGTCGAGGATCGTGCCCGTGTTCATGCGCGGCTTAGTACAGCGGGGACCACTCGGACGTCCGCAGCAACCGGCTGGTCCACTGATCGCGCAGGTCCAGGGCGTCGTGCATCCAGGTCCCGGGGGCGCGGTATTCGGCGGGGATATGGGTCCGGAGCAGATCGAGCAGCGCCTCCGGCCGACTGATGCGCTGCATCAGGATCACCTCACGGCGCACGTGGCTGCCGAGGGCGGGCTGGAACGCGGCGTGCATCGACAGCATGGACGAGGGCTGCTCGAGGCTCTTGGCGTACACCTCACCGCATCGGACGATGTATTCCTCGAACTTGTCCTCGTAGGGCCACATGGTGTCTTCCATGTAGAGGCTCATCTCGTGCTCGCGCCCATCGACCGGCACCTCGTCGAACGGACTTCCTTCAGCGGCGACCACGGAGCGGCACCAGCAGCTTGGCGTCGACCTCATGGCGGAGCTCGTCCAGGCCGCGCATCCACTCCTGCAGATCGCCCTTCTGGACCCGCTGGGTCAGGCGCTCCCACGCCGCGCCGTCGCGGACCGCGGTGACGGTGATCACGGTGTAGGCGGGGCCGCTGCCGTGCGCCTGGTTGGTGTACCACAGCAGCCGGGCCTCGTCGCCCTCGGCGAGCATGGGCATCCAGCCCTCTCGAAATGCGGCTTCGAAATCGTCTTCAGCGCGCCCGCGCACCTTGTGCACCTCGTGCATGAACAGCACGCCGTGACCTCCCAGATCGGGCGCTGCACTGCTGAACGCCCTTCGCTCTTCGGACGCGTATAACGCGCGGTCACGTCGGGTCACATATGCACAATTACGCTGGGTGACCTAGACAGTCGAGTCGAGAATCTGGTTTCCTCAAAGGGTATGGTCTTCACGAGCAGGAGTCGCTGATGGCCCGACTCGACGTGCCGGATGGTCCCGGCGGCGAAGCCGCCATGATCTGGACGCTTCGGCCGCAGCTCGGTGGCATGGTCGAGCGGATGATCCGCGGCGCATACCAGCAGAGCATCCTGCCGGCCGACGAACGCGAGCTGGCCAGAATGCGAATCGCGCAGATCAACGACTGCGTCGCGTGCTCGGGCTTCCGCGCCCCCTCGGTGCTGGATGCCGGTGTCGCACAAGAGCTTTACGACAACGTCGCGGCGTACGCCAGCTACCCCGGCTACACTCCGCGCCAGCGCCTTGCCATCGAGTACGCCGAGCGCTTCGCCACCGACCACGCGTCGATGGACGACGCGTTCTTCGAGCGGCTGCGGAGCGTCGTTCTCCGATGAGGAGATCCTCGATCTCACTTTGTGTGTCGCGGTATTTCTCGGCCTGGGGCGGTCCCTGACGGTGCTCGGCGTCGATCAGTCCTGCGCCATCGACATTTGAACCACCGGAAGGGAACAGCATGGACATCGGCGTCGGTCGACGAACTGCTCACCACGACGCGGGCGGTGCGTAAACGGCTCGACCTGACCCGTCCGGTGGGCCGCGAGGTGATCCTCGAGTGCATCCGGCTGGCCATGCAGGCGCCCACCGCGAGCAACACGCAGGATTGGCGCTGGATCGTTGTCACCGACCCCGACAAGCGTGCGGCGATCGCCGAGATCTACAGCAGCATCGGTGCGCAGTACCTGGCGTACGCCGCACAAAGCGCGTCCGATCCGCAGACGCAGCGGGTGTACCAGAGCGCGATGAGCCTGACCGACACGCTCGCCCAGGTTCCGGTGCATGTCATCCCCTGCCTGGAGCAGCGCATCGATGGCGCCGAACTCGGGATCGCCGCGGCGGCCTGGGCGTCGATCATCCCGGCCGGCTGGAGCTTCCTGCTCGCGCTCCGTTCGCGCGGTCTGGGGTCGGTGTGGACGACGATGCATCTGTTCAAGGAAAAGGAAGTTGCCGAGTTGCTCGGCATTCCCGACACGGTCACGCAGGCCGCGCTGTTCCCGGTGGCCTACACGATCGGCACCGACTTCCGGCCGGCCGCGCGGCCGCCCGCGGAGAGCATCACTTATTGGGACAGCTGGGGAGATAGCTGATGCAGTCCTACACCGTGCGATTCCATGTCGACGCGCCCCCGAAGAAAGTGTGGCGGGTGCTGCATCCGCCGGTGCCGCCGGACGCGCCGCGGCCGCGGCTCCTCGAGTGGCCCGGGGGCAGCATGGAGATCCTCAACGAAGGCAACGAGGCCGGCGAGGGCCTGGTCCGCACCTGCATCTTCGAAGTCCCGAAGTACCTGCTCTCCGGCGGCAGGGCGAGGTCGTGGGAAACGGTGACGGAGGCGAAGCTCAACAGGCTGTCGCGGTACATCGCCGTCGGCGCGCCGCTATGGTCCCGCGCCGAGGGTTACCACGAACTCGAGGAACAGCCCGACGGCACCACGGTCCTGACCTTTCACGAGACCTATCACGCCTACAATCCGGTGCTGCGGTTCTTCCTCGAACGTCCGGTGCACGCCAGAATCTCCCGCGACAACCTCAAGGTGTACGAGCACGCACTCGGTTATGCGGGCAAGGTGCGGCGGCTGAGCTAGCGCGTTGACTCTGCGCTTATGGCGGCCGTTACTCACTTCTTAACGCGCTGCAGACGCATGATTCGCCAGACGTGAGGGGGTGCCGACATGGCCGACGAGGCAGACGTTGCCGACGTACTGGTTCCTCTGGATTCGCTATTCGTCGAAGTGCTCAGTGACAACGTCAGCGACACCTATGTGACCAAGACGCCGTTCGCCCAGGCCGAGCTGGCCAACGTGGTGGCCGCCGGCGCGAAGGTGATTTCCGGCGAGAACCTGTTGATTGCCAACCTCGGCTACGGGCTGCGGCTTACGTCGCGGGCCGGGCCCGTTGAGCACGTGATGCTGTTCGACACCGGTACCGAGGGTGCCGCGTTCATGCGCAACTGCGCCAACCTCGGCATCGGCTTCGGCGCAATAGAGGACATCGCGATCACCCACGGGCACTGGGACCACATGGGCGCGCTCATCCGAAGCGATCGATGCAATCGTCGCCGAGCGCGGCTCCGTGACCGTTCACGTCAACCCACTGATGTTCCGGGAACGCGCGGTGACGCTCGCCAACGGGCAGGTGGTGCCGACCGAGAAGGTGCCGACACCTGACGAAATGCGCGCCCACGGCGCGGTCGTGGTCAACGATGCCGGCGAACGGAGCCTGCTGGACAACCACTTCTACTACAGCGGAGAGATCCCGCGGGTCAGCTCGTTCGAGAAGGGCCGGTCGGATCACCTCTGCCGGGAGAGCAACATCGCGGAGTGGGAACCCGATCCCCTGCTAATGGACGAGCGGATGCTGGTGGCCCACGTGCGGGATCTTGGCCTGATCGTCTTCAGCGCGTGCTCCCATGCCGGAATTGTCAACGTATGCACGGAGGTGGCCCGCCGGTTCCCCGGCATCCCGATACACGCCGTGATGGGCGGCTTACACCTCGGCGGCGTGATGGAACGCATCATCGGTGAGACGGTCGAGGGCCTGGCGCCGTTCGAGATCCGGCACATCATTGCCGGGCACTGCACCGGCTGGCGCGCCGTTCATGCGCTTGCCGACGCATACGGCGAGCGGGTGAGCCAATCGGCGGTGGGCACCAGTTACCGGTTTGCGGCTGACTGAGCCGATGGCGCCCCGAGGCCGTTCCCCGGTACATTGGTCTTCTATGTGGTCAGAGGCAGTTTCCCGTCCGGCGCGGTTTGTCGCCGCGGGTGTGATCGTCGCGGGGTGGGCGGCATCGGTTCGGGGCCGGTTTGGCCGCTGCGGATCCGGAGCCGTCGCCGCCACCGCCGCCGGCACCAGCAGCTTCACCTTCACCGGCGCCGGCGCCTGCGGGCAAGACGACGATCGACAAGGACGGCACCTATGCCGTCGGGTCCGACATCGCACCGGGCATCTACAGCTCGGCCGGACCGGTCGGCAACGGCACCTGCTACTGGAAGCGCACCGGCAACCCGGACGGCAACCTGATCGACAACGCGATCAGCAAAAAGCCGCAGGTCGTGCAGATCGACCCGACCGACAAATCGTTCAAGACCGACGGCTGCCAGCCCTGGCAGCTGACTCCGGACGCCGCTCTACCTCCTAGTGCCCCGCCTGCAGGTGTGCAAGGCACTCTCGGCATCCTCAACGGGCTGCTCGGCGGCCAGAATGGCCCGCCACCGCCGCATTCCTGACGGAGCTTGCGGCCGTGGCGAGTGACCCGCAACAAGTCGTCAGTCTTAGGTCGGTGCCGGCGTCAGCGGATTGACGTCGGCCATCTGCCTGGCTGAAGCGGGGTGGCCGGTGCGGGTGTGGGCCGCCGCGCTGCCCCAGCAGACGACCTCACGGGTGGCGGGTGCGGTATGGGCGCCGCCGCGGCCATCCGGACGTGCCGTCCAGACGCTAGGCCTGGACCGAACACTCGCTGCGAGTGTTTCGCGAGCTGGCCGACGACCCCAGCACCGGGGTACTCATGGCGCCGGCCCTGGCGGTCGGCGACCTGTCGGGGGCCGACGCGATGTCGTCGGCGGCCGCACTGATCCCTGACCTGCGTCCGGCTGACCCGGCCGAGCTGCCCGACGGCGTCACCACCGGCTATCGCGCCACCATGCCGATGATCGACATGCCCCACTACCTCGACTACCTGACCCAGCGACTGGCGGCGGCCGGCTGCGAGATCGAGATACACCCGGTGCGCTCGCTGGCCGAGGCCGCCGACGCCGCACCGATCGTGGTCAACTGCACCGGCCTGGCCGCGGGTGCGCTGGTCGGCGACGACACGGTGCGGCCGCTGTTCGGGCAGCACGTCGTGGTCGCCAATCCTGGTCTGCAGCAACTGTTTCTGGAGATCAACAGCGACCCGGAATGGATCTGCTACTTCCCCCATCCGCAGCGCGTGGTATGCGGTGGCATCAGCATCCCCGACCGATGGGACACCACCGCGGAGCCCGAGATAAGCGAGCGGATCATGCAGCGCTGCCGCCGGATCGAGCCGCGGCTTGCCGAGGCGGAGGTGATCGAGACGATCACCGGGCTGCGGCCCGACCGCCCGTCGGTGCGCGTGGAGGCCGAGCCGCTCGGGCGCAGCGCTGTGCGTGCACAACTACGGTCACAGCAGCAACGGCGTAACCTTGTCCTGGGGTTGCGCGCGCGACGTGGTGCGCCTGGTCAGCCGAGATCGCTGAGCAGCGCCGTCTCCACCGACGCATACAGCGGCAGCAGGCGCCCCAGTCCGCACGCGGCGATGGTTCGCGCGACGACCGGTTGATTGCTGACCAGCCGTAGCTCGACGCCGCGCCGGCCACACCGCACCGCCTCGTTGGCGAGCGCGACGTAGGCGCACGATCCCATGAAGTCGAGTGCTCGGACGTCGATGACGAACGGACCCGGAGCGATGGCGATAGAGGCGGTTCGGCTCACCATGCGTTGCCAAACACTGTCGTTGCTGGCATCGATGTCACCGCCGACGTGAATCACGACGGCCGAGCCGCTCAACTCGGTGACGGCCCGCAGCCCGCTGTTCGGGTCACCGAATTGCGAACTCAACCGCGTGTTGGGGGAGCTGGGAGTGTTTTGGTCGCGAGAGCCTTCATCTCTGGCAATCCCGTCGTCGTTCCGGTCGAGCCGTACCCTGCGGCGGTGCTAAGCATATTCAAGGGCTGAGAACCGGGCTGTTGGAACCGATATCCAGGGATATCCTGCTCGAGCGAGACGGGTTGAGCATCGACTACGCGCTGGACGGCCACATTGCCACCATCACGATCAATCGTCCCGAGGCGCGCAATTCGCTCGACATGGAGCATTTCCGCGATTTGGCGCGGGCGTGGGTTGCTTTTCGCGACGACCCCGGCGCCTGGGTCGCGGTGATCACCGGGGTCGGACGGGACTTTTGCACCGGCGCCGACCTGAAGAAGTTCATCCCGGAGTTGACCGGCGACCTACCTCAACCCGACGGGTGGAACAAAGACGATGCCATTCATGCCGTCTTGCATCGCTTCCCGCTGTACAAGCCGATCATCGCCGCCGTCAACGGTACATGCGTCGCGGGCGGGTGTGAGATGTTGGGCTGCACCGACATTCGAGTGGCCGTGCCCGAAGCGCGGTTCGCGATCATGGAGCCGAAACGCGGCTTGTTCGCCGGCGGTGGCAGCACCGTTCGGTTGCCGCGGCAAATGCCTTACCCGCTTGCGATGGAGCTGTTGCTGACCGCCGACATGGTGGACGCGGAGCGCGCCCTGGCAATGGGGCTGATCAACCGGGTGGTCGCGGCGGACCGGTTGATGGACACCGCCTACGACTATGCCGAGCGCATCGCCGCCAATGCACCGCTCGCGGTCTTTGCGACAAAACAGTCGGCTGTCGAAGGGCTCTCGCTCGACCTGGATGCGGCCTACGACAACGAAACCCGGCACAGCGACCGCGTTTTCGAAACGGAGGACGCGAAAGAGGGACCGCGCGCTTTCGCCGAGAAGCGACGGCCGCGCTGGCAGGCCCGCTGATTACCTGTTGGTGGCGCGGCCGACGTCGCGAACCACCAGCGACAGAATCCAGCTCACGATCGACAACAGGATCGCGGCCCAGATCGCGTTCCACCAGAAGTGGTCGATCACCAGTCCCCAGTGGGTGGTGTGTTCCGTGATCCGAGGCGGTGATCCAGAGCATCAACGCGTTGACGACGATGTGAAACAGGCCAAGAGTCAGGATGTACAGCGGGATCGACAAGAACTGCACGATCGGCTTGATGAAGGCATTCACCAGGCCGAAGATCACCGCGACGACGAAGATGATGCCAATCCTCTGCAACGTCGTGTTGCCGCCGACGAAGCTGATGCCATGGACCAACTGGGTGACGACCCACAATGCAAATCCGGTCAATGCGGCGCGCAGCAGAAAAGGGGCCATGCCGGCGATCTTGCCATGAGGGGAAGTATCTAATTCAGGTTGTAGAAGCGCTGCGCGTTCGATCCGCCGATCTTTTCGCGCGCCTCTTCGCTGATGTCGGTTCGGGTGCGCAGATGCTTTGTGCTTTCCGGCCACTCGCCGTCCCAGTGCGGGTAGTCGCTGGCGAACATGATGAAGTCGGCCCCGAGCACGTCGATCACGCCGGGCAGGATCGGCTCCTCCGGTTCGCATGTCACCCAGATGTTGCCGGCGGCCAGGTAGTCATGCGGATCGCGGCGCCAGCCGCGCTCGATCCAGTCGCCGCGCTTCTCGTAATGCTCGTGCAGGCGGTCCATGAAGAACGGGACCCAGCCGGCGCCCGCCTCGAGGAACGCGACCCGCAGTTGCGGATGCCGCTCGAAGACGCCGCCCGAGACCAGCGCGGTCATCGCCGTCATCTGGTCGAACGGAAAGCTGATGCAGTGCACCTGTATGTAATTCGTGAAACGGTCCACGCCGATCTTCGGCAGATGAATGCCGGGCGCACCGTGAACGCCCAGCGGCATTTCGAGCTCGACGGCGGCGGCGTAGAACGGGTCGAGATCGGGGTGGTCGAGGTTGCGGGTCTTGAGCGCCGGCGGGACCAGGGTCGACACCAGCCCGAGCTCCTTGGCCTCGCGCATGATGTCGATGGCCACCTGCCCATGTTCGATCGGGGTGACACCGACGCCGCGCAACCGACCGTTCGTCGGCGCACAGTAATCCGCGATCCACTGGTTGTAGAGCCGGGCGAATCCCGCAGCGAATTCAGGGTCTTCGAGGCTGGGCACGCACAGCCCGAGGCTGGGATAGAGCACCATCGTGTCGATGTGGTCGCGGTCGGCGTCCCCCACCACACCCTCGGCCGTCCGGCAGTTGACGTCGGGCGCCTTGGTGATCCCGTGCTCGGGTGGGCAGCCTGCGCCGGGGCCCTCGTCCTCGGGGTAGTTGCGGCCCTCGAACATCAGCCGCAACCGCTTGTCGGTGCTGGGTTTGACGTAGTCCGGCCAGCGCTTGATCGCTTCGACGGCAAGCGATGAATTCTCGGCAACATGTCCATCGGCATCGATGATTTGCATAGTTCGGCAACTTACTCTCGCGGGTTGTCTGGTCAAACGGCTTGCGAAGTGCGACACGATGCTGGCGTGACAACTCAACAGCCTCATAAGCTCACCGGTGACCAGCGGAACTCGTTCATCGCGGCGATGTTGGGCTGGACCATGGACGCCTTCGATTACTTCATCGTGGTGTTCGTCTATGCCGATATCGCAAAGACTTTCCACCACAGCAAGGCCGAGGTCGCGTTCATCACCACGGCCACCCTGGTCATGCGGCCGGTAGGCGCGCTGCTGTTCGGCCTGTGGGCCGACCGGGTCGGTCGGCGGATTCCGCTGATGGTGGACGTGATGTTCTACTCCGTCGTCGGATTCCTGTGCGCGTTCGCGCCGAACTTCACCATCCTGGTGATCCTGCGCGTGCTGTACGGGATCGGCATGGGCGGCGAATGGGGGCTGGGCGCCGCGCTGGCGATGGAGAAGGTCCCCGGCGAGCGGCGCGGCTTTTTCTCCGGGCTGCTGCAGGAGGGCTACGCGCTCGGTTATCTGCTGGCCAGCCTGGGATCGCTGGTGGTGATGAACTGGCTGGGATTGTCGTGGCGTTGGTTGTTCGGCCTGTCCATCATCCCGGCGCTGATCAGCCTGATCATCCGCTACCGGGTGCAGGAGTCCGAGGTGTGGGAGGCCGCCCAGGACCGGATGAAGCTGACCAACACCAGGATCCGCGACGTGTTGCGCGGCGGCGCGATCATCCGCCGGTTCTTCTACCTGGTGCTGCTGATGACCGCCTTCAACTGGATGAGCCACGGCACCCAGGACGTCTACCCGACCTTCCTGGGCGCCCACGACAACCACGGCGCCGGCCTGAGCAGCGTCACCGTCAAATGGATCGCGGTGGTCTACAACCTCGGCGCGATCATCGGCGGGCTGTTCTTCGGCACCATGTCGCAGCGATTCAGCCGGCGCTACACCGTTATCTTCTGTGCGGTGCTGGCCCTGCCGATCGTGCCGCTGTTCGCCTACTCGCGGACCGCGGCGATGCTCTGCCTCGGCTCGTTTTTGATGCAGCTCTGCGTCCAGGGAGCCTGGGGCGTGATCCCCGCGCACCTGACCGAAATGTCGCCGGACGCCATCCGTGGCCTCTACCCCGGCGTGACCTATCAGCTCGGCAACCTGCTCGCCGCGTTCAACCTGCCGATTCAGGAGCACCTGGCCGAGTCGCACGGTTATCCGTTTGCGTTGGCGGCCACGATCGTGCCCGTGCTGGTCGCCGTGGCGACGCTGACATTCATCGGTAAAGACGCGACCGGGGTTCGCTTCGGTACAGCCGAAACCGCTTTCGTGCCAACGGAAGCGACGTGAGCTAGGTCGCGCGGATCTGCTCGATGTGGGCGAGTGCGTAATTCGCTATGGCCGCGATCGTCATGGCTTCGCCCGCATGGGCCAACGATTCGTAGGCTCTGTCGCCGAGAACTCCGCGCAGGTGAGTGATCGTCGCCTCGAATTGGGGGTAGCCGGACCGCGCCATCGGAGATGCGGCGAAACCGGTGATGGTGGCGGCCGGTTCGTGGTGTCCGAGGCGGTCGAATACGCCGGCGAGGATGGCCAGCGGGTTATGCATCAGGGAGACGCTGCCGGCGTCGAGGTAGTGACGGATCGCCAGCGCTATGTAGTCGAGGGAGTCGTTCGGATCATCGCGGGTGGACGCCGCCAGCGACAGCGTGACCGCGATCGCTGCCTCCATCTGTGTGTTCCCGCAGTCCTGAGCGATCGCTATTGCCCGGCGCGCGGCGTCGTAGAAGATGTCAGGATCTCTATAGAGGTGGGCAATTCCGTGTGCGAAAAGCGCGAAGCACGCCGTGGTGGGATTGGTGGTGGCCTCGGCCGCCGCGAGCAGGCCCGCCGAAGCCGGCTTCGTCCCGTCGGCGTCGCCTAGGAAATTGAGTGCCATCACCAGAGAAGCGCGGGTCATCGTGTGGGGACCCGGCCCTCGCGCGATCGCCTCATGGCATACCTCGACCCACCTTTCGGGTCGACCCGCCGCGATGTACGCGATGCCGCTTGAGGTTTGGCCCTCGTGTAGATCTGGATCGAAATCTCTACTGCCCGTCAGTTTTTGGCTGGCTTCCAGATAATTGAAAGCGTCGTCGGTTCGACCCGCGGCGTAGCACTGCGCGGCCACCACGTACAGCTGCAGGAGGCGCCGGTGATCGACCGCGCGCGCCGGTTCGAGAAGTTCCTCGGCCCAGGCGACGGGCTCATACTTTTCGAGCCAGACGCCGAGCGAGGTGACGTGTGTGGCCAGCGTGGCCGCGCTGTCCAAGTCGCCGCTGTCGGCAGACCACCGGAACGCGGCGCGCAGGTTGGCGAATTCGGTGGTGAACCAGGTGTACGCGTCGCGCTGTCGCGGGCCGTCCCACAGCGCAAGCGTCTGAACTGCGCTGCCCGCAAAGTACCGGGCGTGTGCGGTGTGGGCCCCGTCGACGCCGCCGCTGAAAGCGAGTTGTTCTTCGGCGAACTGGCGGATCGTCTCCAGCATCGAAAACCGTGTCTGTCCCGTCGACCGGTCGGCTACCAGCAGCGATTTGCGCACCAGGGCATCCAGCAGATCGAGGGTCGCGTATTCATCGACGTCACCGGAACTCGCTATGGCGCAAGCACTTTCGAGATTAAAGCCACCGGCAAACACTGAGCAACGATTAAGCAGTTGTCTCTCCGCATCGTCGAGGAGGTCGTAGGACCAGGCGACTGCGTGGCGCAAGGTCTGATGGCGTTCTTGGCCGCGGCGTGACCCGGTCAGCAACCGGAATCGGTGATCGAGCCGGTCGCGTACTTCGCGTGCGCTCATCGACACCATCCGCGAGGCCGCCAACTCGATCGCCAACGGGATCCCGTCGAGGCGCTGGCAGATCTCCACGATCGCGGATGCCTCGTCCGGCGTGGCCGTCGAGGCGCTGGGACCGACGGCGCGCGCACGCTCGAGAAACAGTGCCACCGCTGCCGAGTCGATGCCTGCGCTCACGTCCAACGAGGGCACCGGCCACAGCTGCTCGTCGGCGACGCCGAGCCCTTCGCGGCTGGTTGCCAGGATTTTCACCGTCGTCGAGTGCGCGAGAATGGCCTCGATCAGTTCGGCCGCGGCGTCGAGCACATGCTCGCAATTGTCGATCACCAGCAGCCGGACTCTGCCGTCGAGCGCGGTGGCGACCGACTCGGTCATGCTCTTGCCGGGTTGTTGGGTGATGCCCAGCGTCGCGGCGACCGCGTCGGGGACTGCAGCCGGATCGCCGACGGCGGCAAGTTCGAAAAGCCATACGCCGTCCGGGAATTGATCGGCCAGCCGGCCTGCGACTTCGATGGCCAGGCTGGTTTTGCCGACACCGCCCACCCCGGTCAACGTGACGAACCGACGCGCTTCCAACGCTGACGTCACCGCGGCAAGTTCGGCCTCGCGTCCGATCAAGCTGCCGGGCGCGGGCCGCAGATTTCCCGGTGTTGGGTCGAGAGTTCGTAACGGCGGGAAGTCGGTGCGCAGGCCGGCCGCGCGGACCTGGAAGATCCCGACTGCAGCCGGTAGATCGCGCAAGCGCCGGGGCCCCAGATCCACCAGGTCAATTCCGGTGAGCACACCCGCCGTCGAATCGGCCAGCAAGATCTGACCACCATGGCCGGCGGCCATGACGCGGGCGGCCCGGTTGAGGACGGCTCCGAAGTAGTCGGCGCCACGAAGCTCGGCTTCGCCGGTCGCCAGCCCCATCCGTACCGGTAACTCCAGCGCGCGCTGGGCCGCCACGGCCGCGTCGACCGCCGACCGCGGCGAGGCGAACGCCGCACAGACGCCGTCACCGGTGTGTTTGAAGAGCCGGCCGCCATGGGTTTCGATGGCCGCGCGCAACACGTCGTCATGTGCCGCTAACGCCGCCTTCATCGCCTCAGGCGTTGGTCTCCCACCGACGGGTCGAACCCTCCACGTCGGTGAACAGGAAAGTCACGACCCCTGAAGGCCCAATCACCTGATCGGCGGACACTCAGGCAGAATGCCACAGCCGCCGTTCGCGAGACCGGAATCTGGCCCGTCTCATCAACGATCCAGTTACTATTGCCGACGTCGAGGGGGGCTCGTTGCCCGCGGGCAAAACGGTGTTGCGGACACGTTGTTTCAAGGAGGCGTGGCATGGGACGCCCTAGCCGGTCGCTGAGCCGGATTTCGCGCCCGAGAGCGCGCGCAGCAGCAGGTGCATCGCCACCGTCGTCGAGCGCTCGCGGATGTCGGAGCGGTTTCCGGGGAGGTGCAGGGTTCTCGTGATCGTCGGCGCCGTCGGCGAGCTTGACGGTGAAACAGACTGTCCCGACCGGCTTTTCGGGCGTTCCCCCGCCCGGTCCGGCGATTCCGGTGATCGCGACGGCGGTGTCGGCGCCGAACCGCTTGAGGGCGCCCGCCGCCATCGCTTCGGCCACCGGCTCGGACACCGCGCCGTGGGCTTCGATCAGCGCGGGGTCGACGCCGAGCAGCTCGGCCTTCGCGTCGTTGGAGTAGCTCACCACGCCGCCCATCACGTACTCGGACGACCCGGGCCGGTCGGTCAGCCGGGCCGCCAGCAGTCCCGCGGTACACGATTCCGCGGTCGCAATCCGGCGGCCGGCGAGCAACCGCGCGACCAGGTCGTCGACGTGCGAGCCGTCTTCGGAATACAGCTGCTGTCCGTGCTTTTCGCGCAGCAGCTGGGTCAGCTCGGCGTAGGCGTCGGCGGCGTCGGGCTCGTAGCGGGTGACCATCTCGATCTCGCCGCGCCGCAGGCAGGTGGTGATCTCGAGCTTGTCGAAGCCGGGGACGGATTTTTCGGCGCCGCGCAGGGTTTCGGCCAGCCCCGATTCGGGCAGCCCGAACATCCGGATGGTCTCTTGCCGGTAGATCGTCCGGCCGGCGATCGCCTCCTGCGCCGCAGCGGTCTGAATTGCGTTCTGCCACATGGGCTGTAGCTCGCGCGGCGGCCCCGGCAGCACGATCACCGCCGGCTTGCCGGGGACGACGACGCCCGGCGCGGTGCCCACCGGATCGAGCACCTGCGGCGCCGGCGGGAACCATGGCCTGCTTGCGGTTGGCGGCCCTGATCGAGTCGAAGCTGCCGGGCTGCAAGGCGGCGTTGCGAGCGCCCATCAGGCGCTTGAGGATGTTGGCGATCTTGTTCTCGACCTCGTCGTCGAGCACCAGCTCGCGGCCGGCGAAACGCGCCACCACCTCGACGGTCATGTCGTCGGCCGTGGGCCCCAGGCCGCCGCTGGTGACGATCAGGTCCACACCCTGGTCGGCCATGAAGCGCAGCTGCGCCTCGATGTCGGCCGGGCGGTCGCCGCAGATGGTGATGTGGGCCAGCTCGACGCCCAGCTCCAGCAGCCGATCGGCGATCCAGGGGCCGTTTCTGTCCTGGACGCGGCCGGTCAGGACTTCGGTTCCGGTGACGACGATGCCCGCGCGTGCGCTCACCGGCATGAGCCTACGCATGAACTAGCCTGAGGCCGTGGCCGCAGTTGCCGGGACACCGCGGACTCGCTACGCGAAGTGCGGCGATATGGACATCGCCTACCAGGTGCTGGGCGATGGTCCGACCGATCTTGTTGTGCTGCCGGGGCCGTTCGTTCCGATCGGCTCGATCGACGACGAGCCCTCGATGTACCGCTTTCACCGGCGGCTGGCGTCGTTTTGCCGGGTGATCCGGTTCGACCATCGCGGGATTGGCCTCTCGTCGCGGGTGCCGTCGATGAACCTGCTGGGACCGAAGTTCTGGGCCGAGGACGCGATCGCGGTGATGGACGCGGTCGGATGCGAACAGGCGACAATCTTCGCCCCGAGCTTCCACGCGATGAACGGACTCGTTCTCGCCGCCGATTATCCCGAGCGGGTGCGCAGTCTGGTGGTCGTCAACGGCGCGGCGCGCACGCTGTGGGCGGCCGATTACCCGGTCGGCTCCCAGGCGCGATCGCACGTCCCGTTCACGACGGTCGCGATGGAACCCGACGCGCTGGAACAGGGTTTCGATGTGCTGCGGGCCGTCGCGCCGAGTGTCGCCGGCGACGACGCGTTTCGCGCATGGTGGGATCTGGCCGGCAACCGCGCGGCACCGCCGAGCATGGCCCGTGCCGTGTCAAAGGTCGTGGTTCGAATGCGACGTACGCGAAGCACTCGCACGCATCAGCGCGCCGACGCTGATCCTGCATCGCGTCGGTTCGACGTTCGTCCCGGTCGGGCACGGCCGTTATCTCGCCGAGCACATCGCCGGCTCGCGCTACATCGAGTTGCCGGGCGCCGACACGCTGTACTGGATGGGCGACACCGCGCCGACTGCTCGACGAGATCGAGGAGTTCCTCACCGGCGTGCGCGGAGGTTTCGACGCGGAGCGCGTGCTGGCCGCGCTCGTGTTCACCGACATCGTCGGCTCCACGTCGCGGGCGGCCGCGCTCGGTGACGGGCGCTGGCGTGACCTGCTGGACAACCACGACACCATCGTGCGCCACCAGTTGCAGCGCTTCGGCGGTCGTGAAGTGAACACTGCCGGAGATGGATTCGTCGCGACGTTCACCAGCCCCAGCGCCGCGCTCGCCTGCGCCGACGAAATCATCGATGCAGTAAGGGTTTTGGGCATCGAGGTGCGGGTGGGCGTACATGCGGGCGAGGTCGAGGTGCGCGGCGCCTCGAAAAGCGATGTCGCCGGCATGGCGGTGCACATCGGTGCCCGGGTGGCCGCACTGGCGGGCCCCGGCGAGGTACTGGTGTCCTCGACGGTGCGCGATATCGTCTCCGGCTCGCGGCGCACGTTCGTCGAGCGCGGTGACTACGAGCTCAAAGGCGTGCCGGACCGGTGGCGGCTGTACGCGTTGGTGCGTGAGCCGGCCCGCCTACCGTAGGCCTAGTGGCCGGAGCTGCCGGGTTGGCCGGGTTGACCGGGTTGACCGGGTTGACCGCCGGGGCCGGGTGCCGCCACGGCCCGCCACCGCCGGCGCCTGGCTGACCGCCATCTCCTCCCCTGCCGCCGTCGCCGCCGCTGCCGCCGTCGCCGCCGCGGCCGCCATCGCCGCCCGCTACCTGCCTGCGCCGCCGGCCCCACCGGCGCCACCGGAGCCGCCCCGGCCGGCCGCACCGGGCTGACCTGGCTGACCGGGCTGACCTGGCTGGCCGGGCTGACCGGGCTGTCGCCTCGCCCGTCATGAGGTTCGCACGGATGCGAGAGTTGCGTATCGAGCCATGGGTCTGCCTCCTTAGCGGCCGAATCTTCTCGGCTCATGCCAAGCTACCCCAAGCAGCGAGGCGACAATTGGCCGATGATCGAGTTAGAGGTAATCCAAGCTGACGTGACCAAGCTCGAGCTCGACGCGATCGCTAACGCGGCCAATACCCAACTGCGGCACGGCGGCGGTGTCGCCGCGGCGATCGCCCGCGCCGGCGGTGCCGCGGTGCAGCGGGAATCCAACGAGAAGGCGCCGATTGGGCTCGGTGAAGCGGTCGAGACCACGGCCGGCGACATGCCGGCCCGCTACGTGATCCACGCGGCGACGATGGAACTGGGCGGCCCAACCTCGTCCGAGATCATCACCGCAAGCCACCGAATCCACCTTGCGGAAGGCCGACGACCTCGGGTGCCGTTCGCTGGCGCTGGTGGCGTTCGGCACGGGCGTCGGCGGTTTCCCGCTCGAAGCGGCCGCACGTTTGATGGTCGACGCCGTTCGCCGGCACCAGCCGGGCTCACTGGAACGGGTCGTATTCGCGGTCCACGGCGACGCGGCCGAGCAGGCGTTTCGAGCGGCCGTAGGGGCCTAAGTGCTCGGACAGGTACCGCTCGACGGAAGCGACCTTCTGCGTCATCGCGTCGGTCGGCCCCGGCTCGCCAGTCTACCTTGATCACCGTGCTGACTCGTGGCGCGCGAGCAGCCACGGCCTCTACCGCGCGCTGCACCACCGCCATCACCTCTTCCCAGGTATCGCCCTCGATCACGGTGAACATCGAATCCGTCTTGTTGGGCAGCCCGGAATCGCGAACCACCCGAACCGCTTCGGCGACGATCTCCCCGACGCCCTCGCCCACGCCCAGCGGGGTGACCGAAAACGCGACCAGCACAGACATCCGACGAGCCTACCTGGCAGCATCGAGCCCATGCGGGTTCTGGTGCAACGGGTCTCGTCAGCGGCGGTGTCGGTCGACGGCGAGGTAGTCGGCGCCATCCGGCCGGACAGCCAGGGCCTGCTGGCCTTCGTCGGTGTCACACATAGCGACGACCCCGACAAGGCCCGGCGGCTGGCCGAAAAGCTCTGGAACCTACGAATTCTCGCCGACGAGCAGTCCGCGGCCGACATCAATGCGCCGATCCTGGTGGTCAGCCAATTCACGCTGTACGCCGACACCGCCAAAGGCCGCCGGCCGTCCTGGAATGCGGCCGCTCCTGGCGCGGTCGCCGAGCCGCTGGTGGCCGCGTTCGCGGAGGCGTTGCGTGGGTTGGGTGCCCAGGTGCAGACCGGCGTGTTCGGGGCGCACATGTATGTCGAATTGATAAACGACGGCCCGGTAACTGTGATTTTGGAGCTGTGACGGCGTGGCTGCGGGTAGTTTGGTTAGGACGGCTGTGTTTCGGGAGGGCTAGTGACGTCCACGTCATCCGCAGTCACCTGAATATGGGTCGCTTCGTTCCGACGACGACCACTGGGACATCGTCAGCGGCGTGGGTTACACCGCTCTGCTGGTGGCGGGTTGGCGCGCCGTGCACGCGGTAAGCCCGCAGCCACTGGTCCGCGACGACTACGCGAAACTTTTCATAACAGCTTCACAGGACCCGTATCTGGCTGGCGTGCTGGCTAACCCGGGGACCTCCGTGGACGAGACCGCCTTCCCCCGCCTCTACGGCGTGCAGACCCGGTTCTTCGACGACTTCTTCATCTCCGCCGGGCAGGCAGGCATACGTCAGGCCGTGATCGTCGCCGCCGGATTGGACTCCCGGGCCTACCGCCTTGAATGGCCGCGATGGGACAACAGTTTTCGAAATCGACCTACCGAAAGTCCTGGAATTCAAGGCGCGGGTGCTGCACGAGCAGGGCGCCACGCCCAAGGCCCGCAGGAGCGAGGTGGCGGCCGATCTGCGCACCGATTGGCCCACGCCGCTGAAGGCGGCCGGATTCGACCCGCAGGAAGCCCAGCGCCTGGTCGGTGGAGGGGATCCTGCCCTACCTGACCGACGACGCACAAACGACGCTCTTCACCCGGATCAGTGAGCTGTGCGCACCGGGTAGCCGAGTTGCTGTGGGCGCGCTGGGAACACGCTTAGACCACGACGCAGCTTGCCGCCCTGGAAACCGACACACCCTGGCGTCAACATGTCGGGCAACGTGGACTTCTCCGCACTGACCTACGAGACCGAAGTCCGACCCCGCGGAGTGGCTGGCCGCGCACGGCTGGGCCGTCGAGCCGGTCCGCAACACGCTGGATTGCAGCTGGGTATGGCCTGACGCCGCCGGAGGTGGACGTCAAGATCGACGCCTTCATGCACTCGCAATACATCATGGCGGTCCGGTCATGAAATTCTCGCCGCTTCTCCCCGCCGAAGCCATCGCGGAGATCGGCGCCAGTTCACCCGGGCCGCGGCGTCGGTGCGTTCTTCGACCTGGACGGCACACTGGTCGACGGCTTCACGGCGGCGGTTCATGTCGGCGACCGAATCCGCCGGCGACAGGCCGGGATCGGCGAGCTGCTGGGCGTGTTCGACGCCGCGCTTCGGTACAAATTCGGCCGGCTGGAGTTCGAGCGCCTGATCATCCGGGCCGCCGGATACCTGCGTGGTGAGGCGCTCGCCGAACTCGACGAGCTGGGTCAGCGGCTGTTCGTGGAACGTGTTGCGCCCCGGCTCTATTCACACATGCATGACATCGTCCAGGCGCATCAGGAACGCGGGCACACCGTGGTGCTGAGCTCGTCGGCACTGTCCATCCAGGCGCTGCCCGTCGCCCGCTTCCTCGGTATCGCCAACGTGCAGTGCAACCATTTCGAACTCGACGAGCACGGGCGGCTGACCGGAGGAATCGTCAAACCCGTCGTCTGGGGCACGACCAAGGCCGCCGCGGTCCAACAGTTCTGCACCGACAACGACGTTGCGCTGCAACGCAGTTACTTCTACGCCGACGGTGATGAGGATGCGGCGTCGATGTCGCTCGTCGGCTGTCCGCGGCCGGTGAACCCGCGCTCCGGGCTTGCCGCGGCGGCCGCCGTGCACGGGTGGCCGGTGATGTGCCTTGCCTCGGGTCGCCGTGGGCCGGTGCGGGCGTTGCGTTATCTGGCCAAGCACGTGCGCCGCGACCGACAGACGCGCTAGGGCGTCAGAAGGACCTTGACGCTGTCGCCCGAGCGTGAGCTCGCGACGTCGTAACCTTTGGCCGCTTCGTCCAATGGCAGTGTGGTGGTGAAGATGCCGTCGACGTCGAGTCGGCCGGACTGCAGCAGTGGGATCAGCTCCGGCCAGGTGCGCTGCACCGGCGCGGTGGTCATCCGCAGCGTGGTGCTGCGAATCAGGCAGCCCAGGGCGTTGAGCGGGAACGGATTCATGTCGTGCACACCGACGACCGAGACGGTGCCGCCCGGCCGCACCGCGTTGAGCGCGTCGGTCAGGGACGCGTCGGTGGCGACGGCATCGATCACCGAGTCGGCGCCGCGTCCACCCGTCGCGGCCAGGATGGCCTCGACTGCCGGCGCCTTGACCGGCGTCGCTCCCCAGCTGGCCGCGCGGTCCAGGCGGCCGTCGACTCGATCGACGGCGAAAACCGTTGCCGCGCCTTGGAATAGCGCGCTGCGCAGCGCGCACAGCCCCACCGCTCCCAGGCCGATCACCGCCACGGTGCCGCCGAACGGAATGTCGGCGCGCTGCGCCGCCGCCCAGCCGGTGGCCAGGTTGTCGGTGAGCAGCAGCGCCTGTTCGGTGCTGATGCCCTCGGGCATCTTGAGCAGCTGGAAGTCGGCGGCGGGCACGGCGAGCAGATCGGCCTGTGCCCCGGCGAGCACGCCGCCGCCGAAGATCTGAAAACCGGCGTGGCACATGACCGGATCGCGGGTGGCGCAGCCGGCGCAAGCGCCGCAGCCGGTCACCGACGACACCATGACCTGGTCGCCGACTTTGACGGTGCGCACGTCCGGCCCGGTTTCCACGACGGTGCCGATCGCTTCGTGGCCGATCGTCAGCGGCTCGGTGAGCGGAAAGTCGGCCTCGTAGAAATGCAGGTCGGATCCGCAGATGCCGGCGGCGGTGACTTCGACGATCGCCCCGTCGGGGCCGGGAAGTGCTGGATCGGGCCGGGTTTCGACGCGGATGCTGCGGGGCCCATCAACAACTACTGAGCGCATAGTGGCGTGCTCACTTTCTTTGCTCGCACGAACGAACTGTGACCAATCGGGCTCGCGTACCGCGGCCCAGTACTCATTGAGCCGCCACGGGCTGACGGTGTGGATCTCCCCGTCGGCGTTCTTGAAGTAGGAATGCTTGACCGCGGGATGCGCCCACACCATCTTCTTGATCTGGGTCTGCGTCCGCTGATGCCAATCGACGGCGGCTTCGGGCGGTCGGTTCCAGCGAATGCACGCTCGGCGTCGGCCAGCCGCGCCAAACACTGGTCGACGTAGCGCATCTGCAGTTCGGACTGAAAGATCAGGCTGCCGCCGTGTGCGAGATGCGTCCCCGGCCCGTAGATGATGAAGAAGTTGGGGAAATCCGGAACGGTGATGCCGAGGTAGGCATACGGTCGGCTCCCCCACATCTCGTGCAGGTCGATTCCGTTGCGGCCGGTCACTTTCAGCGGCCACAGCACATCGGTGTGCCGGAATCCGGTGGCGTACACGATGACGTCCGCGTCGTGTGCCACACCGTCGTCGGTGACCACGCCGCGGGCGGTGATCTCCCGGATCGGGGTACGCACCAGTTCGACGTTGTCGCGCTGCAACGTTTGCAGCCAGCTTCCGTTGTCCTGCAACGTCCGCTTGCCGCAGGCGGGATAGTCGGGCATGACCTTGGCCAGTAGCTCCGGGAGTCCGGCCTTCGCCGATCTGGCTGGTGATCCACTGCGAGAACATCATGTGGGCGGCGGCGTTGATGTCGCTGACGGCGTGGTCCTGGTCGGCGTAGTTCGGGTCGCCTTCGGCGGCGTCGAGACCCTTGTCGGATCCGGGCCACAGCACCAGGAAGCGGTACCACCTTCCGTAGAACGGCAGGTGGCGCATCGCCCAGCGCACACCGTCGCCGACCTCGTCGTGGTACATCGGATTCGGGAACATCCACTGGGCGGTCCGCTGGAATACGGTGAGGTGTTCGACGTCGTTGGCGATCGCGGGCGCGATCTGAAAGCCGCTGGCGCCGGCCCCGATGAGTGCGACCCGCTTGCCGGTCAGGTCGACCGAGTGGTCCCAGGCCGCGGAGTGAAACGACGGCCCCTCGAACGTGTCGGCGCCGTCGAATGTCGGGAATGTGCGGCCGATTGAGCTGACCGACCGCGGTGATGACGGCCCGCGCGCGCAGTGTGCTCGGTCTGACCGTCGGCCGAGCGCAGCGAAACGGTCCACATGCCGTCGTCGTCGTTCCATTCGGCCGCGAGCAACCTCGGTGTTCCACCGGATGTGTTCGGCCAAGTCGTGCTTGTCGATCACCTTGGTGAAGTAGTCGCGCAGCTCGTACTGCTCGGCGAAGAAATGCGTCCAGTCGTTGTTGGGTTCGAAGCTGTAGCAATAGAAGTGGTTCGCGACATCCACGCGGGCGCCGGGATAGCTGTTCTCCCACCATGTTCCGCCGGGCCCGGCGTTCTTCTCCACGATGGTGAAGCCGATGTTGGCTTGTTTCAGCCGGATTCCCGCCAGGATGCCCGATTCGCCGCATCCGATGACGAGGACCGGGAGGTCGTCCGTGCGTTCGGTGGGCAGGGCGGCCGGGCGGCGGGGGTCGGCGCCCGTCGAGGTCCAGCTCTTCGGAGACCAGCGCGAGGTAGTCGTCGGGGACGTGCTCGCAGGCCGCCCAGTCCATCATTTCCCTGATGAGTTCCGGGCTCAGCGGCTCCGGCTCGGGGCAACCGCGGTCGCGGTAGTCGGTGATCACCGATAGCGCCTCGGCGCGGGCCCGGGCTTTGTCCTCCTCCGACATGAACCCCTGCACCTCGTTGAGGAAGATGCCCATCTGCTTGAAGTCGCGGATGAATCGGGGGTCGCCGGTGATATGGACGAGCGACAGCAGCAGCGTGGGGATGCTGACATCCTCCAGCGCGGCCGCGATCTCTGGTGTGGACGTGGTGAACGGCTGGCCGGCATAACGGCTGCGCATTGAATTACGCTACTCCTAGTTTCGTAATTGGCAGGCTTACGCTACCCTCGCCGCCGAACCGGATCAAGGTGCAAACTTGGCCGTTCGCCGCGTCGGCCCATCCGTCACTCCCTTACCCCGAGGGTAGGTGACAGTCTTTTGTCCACCTCCAAGCGACAATTAGTTTGTCGCACAACACGTGTCGCTCGGAGGTGGACAAAAGCCACATGCCTCGACTTGCTGTGATCGGTGGGACTCACCCCTTGTGCGAAACGTCCTCCACCAGACCACCATCGACGACGAATTCGGCCGCCGTCGCATACGCCGACTCGTCGCTGGCGAGGAAGAGCACGAACGCCGACACATCCTGCGGCTCTCCCGGCCGGCCTAGCGGGATGTTGAGCACATCCTGCGGAAGCTTCTCGGTCATCGCCGTGCGGATGAACCCCGGATGAACCGAGTTGACCCGAATGTTGTTGGGCGCCAACTCTAGTGCCGCCGATTTGGTCAGACCGCGGACCGCCCATTTGGAGGTCACGTACCCGTGCACCCAGGCGGCGCCGCGCAGGCCCTCGATCGAGGAGATGTTGACGATCGAGCCACCGCCCGCCGCGATCATCGGATCGACGACGGCCTGAATGCCCAACAGTGTGCCGGTGACGTTGACGTCGAGGACCTGCTGCCACTTGGTCAGGTCGAAGGTCTTGAGCGGGCCCGTAGTTGATGATCCCGGCGTTGTTGACCAAGACGTTCGAGCTTCCCGAATTGCTCCACCGCCGCCGCGGCCGCGGCCGCCCAGTCCGACGGCTTCGTCACGTCGAGGTGCACGTAGCGCGCCGCGCCGCCCAATTCGGCAGCCAGCGCCTGCACCCTCGTCATCGAGGATGTCGCCGATCACCACCTTGGCGCCCTCGGCCACCAGCAGACGGGCATGGGATGCCCCCATCCCCCGCGCTCCGCCACTGATCAGAGCAACTTTCGCGTCCACGCGTCCCATGTCGGGTCACGCTACCCGAGGTATACGCACTAGAACCTGTTCTAACTGCCGAGCCGTGGCGTCGAGGACACCTGGCGAATCGGAGGTGAGTGCCGTGGCCCCGTTACTCACGGCATGCAGCGGATTCCTGCTCGCCGTCTTGTGGATGGACCTCATTTTCGACGTTCAGGTTTGCACCGAAGCCCCGGTGCTGAACTGCCCGAACCCGTGCTCGCTTCCATCGCGGCGTACTACCACCGCGCGACCACCACGTCGCGGCCGATGAGCCGGCTGATCGTTCTTGTCATGCTGATCTTGTTGGCCGCGTTAGGGTTTCAGACCGCCCGTGGGCACGAACCCGGCTGGCTGCTGGTCACCTCGGCGGGCTTGGCGGCGGTCCCGATGCTGCTGGCACTGACGCACACGGTGCCCTACGCGGTTCGCCTCGGGCAGCGCACCGACAGCGAGTCCGAGCAGACCCGCCTGGCGCGGGCGATCTATCGGGATCACCTCGTCTGCGCCGGCTGCATGCTGGCGTTTCTGGTCCTGTGGGCTGCCCACACCGTGCCGATCTGACGGTCGGGTGAGGCGTCGTAGTTGCGAGGCGCAGCCTGTCTGGCCACGTCGTGGGCATGCGTACTAAACTAGAACACGTTTCAATTCGGCGAGCGTCCCAGGAGTAGGCATGCACACCGCCATTTGCGATGAACTCGGCATCGAGTTTCCGATCTTCGCCTTCACCCACTGCCGCGATGTCGTCGTCGCTGTCAGCAAGGCCGGCGGTTTCGGCGTGCTCGGGGCCGTCGGCTTCACCCCCGAGCAACTCGAGATCGAGCTCAACTGGATCGACGAGAACATCGGCGACCACCCCTACGGCGTCGACATCGTCATCCCGAACAAGTACGAGGGCATGGACTCCCACCTGTCGGCCGAGGAGCTGGCCGAGACGCTGCGCAAGATGGTGCCGCAGGAGCATCTGGATTTCGGCAAGAAGATCCTCGCCGATCACGGTGTTCCGATCGAGGACAGCGACGGGGACAGCCTGCAGCTGCTCGGGTGGACCGAGGCGACCGCGACACCCCAGGTCGAGGTGGCGTTGCAAGCACCCGAAGGTGAAGATGATCGCCAACGCGCTGGGCACTCCCCCGGCCGAGATGATCAAGCACATCCACGAAGCCGGGCTCAAGGTGGCCGCGCTGTGCGGCTCCGCCTCGCAGGCCCGCAAGCACGCCGACGCCGGCGTCGACATCATCATCGCCCAGGGCGGCGAGGCCGGCGGGCACTGCGGCGAGGTCGGCTCAATCGTGCTGTGGCCGCAGGTCGTCAAGGAGGTCGCTCCGGTGCCGGTGCTGGCCGCCGGTGGTATCGGCAGCGGCCAGCAGATCGCCGCGGCGCTGGCGCTGGGCGCTCAGGGCGCGTGGACCGGCTCGCAATGGTTGATGGTCGAGGAATCCTCGAACACCCCGGTTCAGCAGGCGGCGTACATCAAGGCCGGCAGCCGCGACACCGTGCGCAGCCGCTCGTTCACCGGCAAGCCGGCCCGGATGCTGCGCAACGACTGGACCGAGGCCTGGGAGCAGCCGGACAACCCGAAGCCGCTCGGCATGCCGTTGCAGTACATGGTTTCCGGCATGGCCGTGCGGGCCACGAACCGGTACCCGAACGAGAGCGTCGACGTGGCGTTCAACCCAGTCGGTCAGGTCGTCGGGCAGTTCACCAAGGTGGAGAAGACGCGACGGTCATCGAGCGCTGGGTGCAGGAGTACCTCGAGGCGACGACGCGGCTGGACGAACTCAACGAGGCCGCCGCCGTCTAAGCCGTTGCGGTTACTCGTTCGTCGAGGTCATCTTCCCTGCCGGTGAACACCTCTTTGGTTCGTTCCACCGCGTAAGTGCCGATATCGATCGACTGCTGGACGATGCCGCTGGCGCCGCCTGCGATGTCGCCGCGGATGATGTCGCTGGCGTGCTCGACGATGTCAGAGGCTTTCTCGACGGCGTTGGTCGCGATGTCCCTCGCCGCGTCGACGGCATCTTTGGGATTGAAGGCCATCGGAGTCTCCTTTTCGTTGGCGGACGCTGCTACGACTGTAGACGTGACGACTCCGCGGTAAGAAATTCCGGCCTCCCGTGGTGCTGCCGAATTTAGGCATTCGATGTCGTGTGAATTCGGCATACGATCGGTGCGTCACTGATTCGCCGGCCAACGGCTGGACGTCGTCCTGGTTGCCTGGAGGTGCGGGATGTCATTTGTGATCGCGGCGCCGCAGATGATGACGGCTGCCGCCTCGGATTTGGCGGATATCGAATCGGCGCTCGGCGCAGCCCGCGCGGCCGCGGCAACCCAGACGACGGGGGTGCTGGCCGCGGCTGTGGACGAGGTGTCGGCGGCCATTGCGGCGGTGTTCGCCGCCCATGGCCGGGGCTTCCAAACACTTACCGCGCGGGCGGCGGCGTTTCATGGCCGGTTCGTGCAGACGTTGACCGACGTGGCGGGCCCGTATGCGGCCGCCGAAGCGGCCAATGCCTCGCAGTTTGCGGCGGTGATGGAGGGCGCCCAGCAGCTGGCGGTGTTTTCACCCGTGAAGGATCTGACAGGCCGCCCGTTGATCGGCAACGGTGCCAACGCGACCACGCCGGGGGGCAACGGCGGGGACGGCGGCATCTTCTTCGGCAACGGCGGCAACGGCGCGGCCGGTGCGTCGGGGCAAAACGGCGGAAAGGGCGGGTCGGCGGGTCTGTGGGGCCACGGCGGTAACGGCGGGGCCGGCGGCAACGCCGTCGGTGCCTTTGGCACGGCTGGCGGTAACGGCGGGGCCGGCGGCGCCAATGGCCTGCTCGGCGGCGGCAACGGCGGTTCCGGCGGGGCCGGTGGCAACGGCGGAGCGGCCGGCTTTGTGAATGGCACAACCGGCGTGACCGGCGGAGCAGGCGGTAGCGGTGGGGCCGGCGGCGCCAACAGGCAACTGTTCTCGGTGTTCGGTCATGGTGGCGCCGGCGGGGTCGGCGGTACTGGCGGGCCCGGCGGGGCGTCGCTGATGAACGGCGGGACCGGCGGCCACGGCGGAAACGGTGGATCCGGCGGCGCCAACCAGGCGCTGTTCGGCGGAGGCGCCGGGGCCGGGGGCTTCGGCGGCACCGGCGGCACCGGCGGCGGCGCAGGCGCCCAGAGCACCACAGGTGTTGCCGGCACCGGCGGCACCGGCGGCAATGGCGGCAACAGCCCCGGCGGCACCGGCGGCAATGGGGGCCAAGGCGGCCAAGGCGGCGAAAGCAACTTCACCGTTGGCAGCGGCACCGCCGCGTTTGACGGTGGCGACGGCGGCAACGGTGGCCGAGGCGGCAGCGGCCGCATCGGCGGCAACGGCGGCGACGGCGGCGACGGCGGTGACGCCATAGTCCGTGCCACCAACGCCGGTGCCGCGGGTGGGGCTGGTGGTGGCGGCGGCGCCGGCGGCGACAGCACGGGCGGCGGCAGCGGCGGCACCGGCGGCACCGGCGGCCGCGGCGGCGCTGGCGATGCCGTGAACGGCAGTTTCACCGCCTCGGCCGGTGGTGGTGATGGGGGCGGCGGTGGCGGCCCCGCCGGCGCCACCGGTGGTCCCGGTGGTGGTGGTGGCGGCGGCGCCGGCGCCGTCTTCGGTAACGAATCGGCCTCTGGCGCCCTCGGCCAGGCTGGCCAGGGCAACCCCACGGGCGGTGGTGGTGGCGGTGGCGGCGCCACAGTCGTCGGCACAGCCGGCACCATCGCCTCCGGCGAGGGTGGTGGTGGCGGCGGCGGCGGTATCACCGGCGGCGCCGGTGGCACCGGCGGCACCGGCGGCGGCGACAGTGGTGCTGGTCGCGGCGGCACCGCGGGCAACGCCGGCGGTACTGCCCTGCCGTCACCGCCCGGCGGCGTTGGCGGCAATGCCGGTATCGGTGGCGGTGGTGGGGGTGGCCTCGCCAGTGCCTTCGGCAACCCGATCGTTCTCATACTCGGCGGCCACGGCGGCAACGGCGGCGGCCCCTAGCACCGAGCTACCGCCAGCGGCACGGCGTAGGGCTACGAAGGGGGCGGCACCGTTGCATTCTGCAGAGCCATCGTGTTATCGGGCGTGGATGAGAGAGAGCCAATACTCCTCGGGAATCTCCTTGCCGGAGCGCAGTATTCGTGCCAGCCCGACGGCCATCGCGATTCCGAGCAGGCCCAGCCACAAGCCTGCCAGCGCGATGACCGCCCAGAGCACGGCGGTCACGGTATGCCACGGCGACAGCACGGCGAGCACCGGCGCGAAGAAGAAGCCCATGCCGATGTACCACGCCGAGCCGGCACGATCGGATGCGAGGACAAACCGCAGCCAACGTGGAACCGGGGATTGAACGGGCGCGTCGTTGCGCATGAGACCAGGTTATCCGGAGGGCGGGAAGAACCCTGCCCCGGTGAACCACCCCGGTTGCCACCCTTGGGCTCCCAGGCACAGCATCGGCAGCCCATCGGGGGTCTGTGCCGCGGATTGCGGGCCCGGACACGGCGCACCGTTCTGCTGGACCCCGAACAGCGGGTAGGAGATCACCCAGTAGCCGGTCGTGGCGGCCGGGAACTGGTTAGGGGGCGGGAAATGGCAGGCTTCGGCCTGACCGCTGGGTCCGCGCCCGAAGATGAAGCGCTCATAGTTGTCGCACGGCGCGCCCAGTAGAGCTTGCGGGTTCATGCCCGGCACGTCGCCCTCGTAGGCGGCAGCGGATGGCGCCAGGCCGATCGCGGCGCACGTGATCGCCGCGGTGGCGAGTAATTCGCGAATCATGTCCCACCCTCGCTATCGTGCCGCAGCGTCGTACCGCCGCTGACCTGGAACAAAGCATAATCATTGTGCAGCGCATCTCTGAGCCCTGACCTCTGAGCCCTGACCTCTGACCCCTGGGGGGGGACCTCTGACCCCTTCCATCCTTTCTCTCCGATCTCCACAAGTGATATGTTTTTCCCATCACCCCATCGAGGACCCTGGTGCCGGGAATCGTGTTGAGTCCACCGCTTCATTCTTTCTCTGTTGACGATTGCGGCTGCTGGACAGAACTTCGGGCCTCCGCGGGTGGTCAAAAGCATCTAAATCGTTCATGAGAAGGGCGTTCCCGCCGTTGAGATCCTTTCCAGCGGATCTCTCATCCCCGAAATTCAGACGCTGGATTCTCCTCCCCGGCTGGTCATCGATTTGCCGAACTCGCGGCTGGGGCTGGCGCAAAAGCGCATCGAGATCCCGGAGGAGAATATCCTCGCGATCCGCATCGACCAATTTCGCAATAACCCGCCGGTGACGCGTATCGTTCTCGATCTGCAAGCGCCCTACGGACACTCCTGGGACGGGGCAGGGAACCGGTTGATGGTCAGGCTGCGGCCTCCGGAAGATGTGAATGCCGGCAAGAAAAATACGTGGCGCAGCCTGGCTGCAGCAGGCTTCGCGCTCACCAAGGATGCCGATGGATCCCGATGAGTACCGGCCGTAAGGGCTCAGCCATTATGGCCGCCGGACACCTGGTTTCAGGACGTCCATTGCCGCAGGATCGGCGACTCGACCATCTTGCATTTGCCACGCGGCGGGGAAGTGCGAGTCTGCCCCGGCACGACGCTCTCTGTCAGCCCGTCGCAAAGCAAGCGTGACTTGATGTTCGGCATTGAGTACCGGCGGCATCGAGCAGAACACATTACGCGCTCTCCGCTTCAGGGCCGGGCTGTTTCCGTTATCACGCCCGACTTCCGCATCATGTTTGCCGGACCCGGCGAATTCCATTACGCCATCAGCGCGGACAGCAATACGTTGTTTTGCGTGTTCCTCGGTTTCAGTTGCGTCTGTGCTCTCTTCTTGCGGCAGCGTTGGCGATGCGCCCTGTTCCGTGCGCGCCAGCACGATCTTGATCGTACCGGCGAGATTCTTGAGATGAGCCTCAAATGGCGGCGTCAGAGCATCGAGCCAGTGCACATTGCCGATGAAGTACTCGAGAGACTTGCCGGGAAGCACGTCCTCCATGCGCAACGGCAGAATGGCGACGCCATGATTGACGGCCCGCTCGATCTCCCTGCGAATCTGCGGCGAGGCATTGGCGTTGGCCGTGAAAACCAGCACCATGATCCGGCATTCTTCGATGGCGTCGATAATGGCCTCGCCATATTCCCTGCTGGCAAGCACGTCACGCGGAGCGATCCAACACCGGATTCCGTTCGACTCCAGCATGGCGCAGACCGCGTCTGCGGTGGCCTTGTCCTTCGCGGAATGGCTGATGAAGACGTCGTGCGCCATGTACCTTTCCAATCGATTGTGGGGAACGGGGGAACAGCTAGCGATACTATAGCCCAATTGACCCGAAGCGCAGCGAATCAACCCCAGGCCTCAGGGGCTAAAGCCCCGCCGTTTTTTTGCTGCGTTTTCGGCACCCTTCGACTACGCTCAGGGCAGGCTAAAAGTCGTGCCCCACGATGCACTCTTCAGGATGCCCTGAAGTCTTGCCAACTCACTTCGGCGCGGACTAACGCACGATCCAAGGCCGCTGTCGGAAATGGATGCGCGCTTATTTATAATCCCAACGAGCACTAAGCAGCCAAAAGAACCGTTCCCTAGGAGCCGCAGAATGACGCTGAACATCCAGGAAATCATGGATTTCCTGCCCCACCGCTACCCCTTTCTCCTGATCGACCGCGTGCTGGAGTTCGAGCCCCAGAAGCGCATCGTCGCCATCAAGAACGTGACCATGAATGAGTTGTTTTTCCAGGGCCACTTTCCCGGCGCGCCGCTCATGCCCGGCGTACTGATCGTGGAAGCGATGGCGCAGGCCGGCGCAGTGCTATTGCTGTCGGAGATGGAGGATCGGCACTCGAAGCTGGCGGTTTTCACCGGCATCGACGGAGCCAAATTCCGCCGCTCCGTGACGCCGGGCGATCAGCTCCGAATCGAAGTGGACGTGGTGAGCTTCCGCCCGCGCGCCGGCAAGATGGCGGGCAAGGCATTCGTGGACGGCAAGCTGGCCTGCGAGGCGGAGCTAACCTGCATGATCGTGCCGCGGGCGCAGGGGAAAAAGGCGGCGGCAGATTCTTCCGCGGCAGCCCCCGCATCGGAGACAGCGTGAGCATCCATCCCACCGCGGTGATCGCTGAAGGCGCGCGGATCCCGGCATCCTGCACGATTGGACCCTATTGCACCGTTGGGCCGGAGGTGGAACTGGGCGAGGAGTGCAATCTCATCTCGCACGTAGTCATCGATGGCCGCACGCGCATCGGAGCGCGCAACACGTTTTATCCGTTTTGCTCTATCGGCGTAGCGCCGCAGGATCTGAAGTACAAGGGCGAGCCGACCGAGACCGTGATCGGCGACGACAACACCATCCGCGAGTGCGTGACCATCAGCCGCGGCACGGTGGGCGGCGGCGGCATCACGAGCCTCGGCTCGGGCTGCCTGCTGATGGCCTATGCGCATATTGGCCACGACAGCCATGTGGGCAGCCGCTGCATTCTCGCGAACTCGGCCACGCTGGCCGGCCACGTCACCATTGAGGACGACGTGACGCTGGGCGCGTTTTGCCCGGTGCATCAGCATTGCGTGTTGGGCGCGCACGCGTTCGTTGGCGGCGGAACGATTGTGACGCAGGATGTGCTGCCGTTTTCGCTGACTTCGGCGCGGCGCGAGAACCGGGCCTTCGGGATCAACAAGGTTGGCCTGGAGCGGAAGGGCTTTTCGCCGGAACGGCTGCAACGGCTGCAGAAGGCCTACCGGTACCTGCTGGCGGCCAAGCTGAACACCACGCAGGCCGTCGAAAAAATGCGCGGGCTCGAAGGCGAAGACGTGGATCTACTGGTGCGGTTCATCGAACGCAGTGGGCGCGGAGTGATCAAGTGAGCGCTCGCGCGCTTTTACCCTTTGGACTTGATCCTGTGAAGAAAGAGGGAGCGGTTCCGCTTGCAGAAACTATTGCGATGAAACTTGGCCTCATTGCCGGCAACGGTCGCTTCCCTTTCCTGCTGCTCGATGCGGCGCGGGCCGAGGGGCTGACGGTGGTGGTTGCGGCTATCAAGGAAGAGACCGATCCGGAGATCGACCGCCGCTCCGAAGCCGACGCGGGCATCACAGTGCACTGGCTCTCGCTGGGCGAGCTTTCGCGGCTGATCGAAACCTTCAAACAAGAAGGAGTCGCAAAAGCCGTGATGGCGGGCCAGGTGAAGCACAAGCAGATTTTCTCGAGCATTCGGCCCGATTGGCGGCTGGCCAAGCTGCTCTTGAACCTGAGGACGCGCTCGACCGACGCGCTGCTAGGCGCGGTGGCCAAGGTGCTCGGCGATGAAGGCATTGAATTGATCAGTTCGACCTCGTTTCTAGAGCCACTGCTGGCCGAAGAGGGCGTGCTGACCGAGCGCGCGCCGGACGACGACGAGTGCAAAAATATTGAGTATGGCCTGGGCGTGGCCGGGGCGCTGGCGGGGTTCGACATCGGGCAAACGGTGGTGGTGGCGGCACAGGCGTGCGTGGCCGTGGAAGCCATGGAGGGTACCGACGCGACGATCGAGCGGGCGGGGCGGCTGATGGCAACCCTTGAGGAAGAAGCGTCGACCCTCGAACGCCGCCTGACCGTCGTCAAAGTTGCTAAACCTAATCAAGACATGCGTTTCGACGTGCCGGTTGTCGGAGTGTCGACGGTGGAGACCATGCTCCGCGCCGGGGCAAGCTGCCTGTCGATCGAGGCCGGAAAGACGCTGCTCTTCGACCGCGACTCACTGCTGGAGCGCGCCAACAAGGCAGGCATTGCCGTTGTGGCCGCGCGGCGGTGATATACAGAGATCAGGGATCAGGTTTCAGGGATCAGTAACCGATCCCCCAAAGGCCGGCGTTTTTCTGACTCCTGACCCCTGAAACCTGCGCCCTCAACCAGGAGGTTTCTCGTGAATAAGTATCTTCTCCTCTCGCTCGTCGTGGCGATGGTCGCCGTTGTGTCCGCGATACCCCTTTTCAAGGCCCGCGCGGCCGATGAACCTATGCCTGCCGTGGGCCAGGAAGCGCCCACCTTTACCCTGCCCTCGCAGGACGGCACGCCCGTCTCGCTGGATCAATACCGGGGCAAGTGGGTGGTGCTTTACTTCTACCCCAAGGACATGACTACCGGCTGCACCATCGAGGCGCACAAGTTCCAGGACGCGCTGCCCCAGTTCGATGCCAAGAATGCGGTGATTTTGGGCGTGAGCGTGGACACCGTCGACAGCCACAAGCAGTTTTGCACCAAGGATAGCCTGACCTTCCATCTGCTTGCGGACCCCGACCATAAGGTCGTGAGCGCATACGGGTCGCTGGGCGCGTTTGGTCCCATGACGATTGCCAACCGCAACACCTTCCTCATCGATCCCCAGGGCAAGATCGCCAAGGTGTGGGTGAAGGTGACACCAGTCAACGCGGCCTCGGACGTGCTGGCAGCGCTGCCATAGAGTCTCGCGGACTGCGCATGAGAAAAGGCCCGGTGAGGAACCGGGCCTTTTGACTTTCACGGGCCGTATCGCAGCAAACCGCCGAACCCGCACGTGACGGATCGAACTGCGTCACGCGCTCCTGGCATCGCAGAGGAGGCGCCGAGGCTACTTCTTCTTCGACTTCTTCTTCGCGGTCTTTTTGGCGGCCTTCTTGGCGGCTTTCTTGGCGGCCTTCTTGGTAACTTTCTTGGCAGCCTTCTTGGCCGGAGCTTTCTTCTTCGCTACCTTTTTAGCGACCTTTTTGGCGGCCTTCTTGGCCGGAGCCTTTTTCTTGGCTGCTTTCTTTGCAGCCTTCTTGGCAGCTTTCTTTGCCGGGGCCTTCTTGGCGGCTTTCTTGGCCGGAGCCTTCTTCGCAGCCTTCTTGGCGGGTGCTTTCTTGGCCGTCTTCTTTGCCGGGGCCTTCTTGGCGGGCTTCGGCGCCGGCGTTGCCGTGATCACGACCACGGTCTCTTCGGCCACCACCTCATCGTCGTCAGAGGAGGTGAGGATCCCGGCGGTTTCCAACTCATCTTCTTCGTCGGCAAAGGCTTCGACCTGCTCGCGGTCCAGGTCACTCGGCTTCCCAAAGGGATCGCCGTCACTCATTGCGTACATCCTGAACACTTCATCCATCCCATTGCCTCCAGCGGATTGCCGCTGCTCATGATTTCGTTTGCATTTTCGCACAGCAGATGGAGCCATCGTGCTTGCGCAAGCGATTGTAGCTTTAGCTTGTACATAAAGACAAGAAAAACACAAGCAGCGAATGGGGATTTGCCGCAGTTTTTCTTATTGCTGCGAAGACTTGGCAGGCTTCCTGGACTTGTGGGTCGCGCCGCCGGTGGCGTGGGCGGGGGTTTTCGAGGCCTGGGGGCGGGCCGATTTGGGCGGAGAACCGGCGGGGTGATGCGTAGACTGGGCCGCGCTGGACCCCTTCCTGGAGCCCCTTCGGCGGTGGGCCGAGGCAGCTTGAACGGGCGCGGGCTCTGCCACGCGCAGGCGGCGGCCGGCATCGACTCGGATGCCGGAGGGAATGCTGTTCCAGCGGCGCAGCTGGCTCAAGGAGACTCCGAAGCGGTCGGCGATAGTGACCAGGGTATCGCCGCGGCGGACGATATAAAGCCGGGTGCGGGCCAGGGGTTCGGCCGCAAGGGGTACAGGAACCACCAGGGCGTCGACGCCTGCAAGGCTCTGGCTGGAGGTGAGCTGGTTGGTCGAGGCCAGCTCAGCCACGGGAACGCGATACTCCTGCGCCACAGAAGCCAGCGTATCCCCGGCCGCGACGGGGTGATAGCGCCATGAGTTGCGGCGGGCCTCGGGAATGAGGGCGGCCCGCTGCGCAAAGAGTGTGGCCGTGCCTGCGGGCAGGTGCAGGTCGAACGAGGCATCGGGCGGCGTGACCATGCGCAGCAGGCTGGGGTTCAGCGCTTCGATCTCGTCGACAGGAGCTCCCACCAAGTCCGAAACGAGGCGAAGATCGATGGAATAGTCGATGGTGACGGTATCGGTGAGGACCGGGGGATCGAGGGTGACGTCGTCGAAGCCGTACTGCTGCGGATGGTTGGCGATGATGATGGCCGCCACAATTTCGGGCACGTAGTTTGCGGTCTCTTTAGGCAGCTCTCCGCGTTTGTACAGCTCCCAGAAATCGGCATAGCCGGTTCTCTGGACGGCATGCTGCATGTTGCCCGCGCCATGGTCGTAGGCGGCCATGGCCAGATACCAGTCGCCGAGCTCGTCATAGAGAAACTTCATATAGCGGCCGTAGGCGCGCGTGGATTTCTCGGGGTCGAAGCGCTCGTCGACGTAAGCGTTGCGGGTCAGGCCGTAGTAGGGGCCCGGCATGAACTGCCACATGCCTCCGGCCTTGGATCTGCGATTCACCGCCTGCGGCTGGAAGCCTGATTCGGCCACGGCCAGGTAAATCAAGTCTTGAGGCACGCCCTCTTCGGCCAGCACGCGCTGGATCATCGCCTTGTAGCGCCCGGAGCGCTCGAAGGAATGCAAAAGCGTGTTGTGGCCTTTCTGCGTGTAGGCGAAAAAGTTGATGAAGGCGGCCACATACTCATTCGATACCAGCGGCAGGTCGGACTTGGTGGTAGCCAGATCGGCTGTGGTCTTGGCCACCAGGTTGGGATCAACGGCAAAGGTGATGTCGCTGGCGGCTTCGGCGGGCGTGATTTCTTCTTTGGGCACAAAGCCGTTGCCCTGCTTGAGTGCCTCCATCTCCAGGCCGTTGACCTCGTCGACAATCTTGTCGAACTCGTCCTGCAACTGCGGGTCGGCCTTGATGTCGAGGCCGCTGGAAAGCATCAGATCCACAGCGCGATCGAACTGAACCTTGGCTTCAGCGAGCATGCCCTTGCGGTAGTCGGCATCGCCGGCAGCATACGCGGCTTCGACTTGCGCAATGAGCTGGCGCACGCGTTGCTGCAGAACGGTGGGCCTGGATTCGGCCGGAGCGGCGGGCTGCGGCGCAACGGGAGCCGGAAGCGATGGCGCGGTGGCCTGCGCGGGCGCATGAGCCGGCCCCGCAGCGGTGTCAGTCGGCGTGCAGCCAGCGAATGCCAGCACCAGCAAGCCGCAGGCGAGCAGGAGAAACCTCTTCCCCGCGCGGTGCACGAAGAATCCTGGCCGGCAAGGCCTCGATGGGGTCACTTTGGGCACTATGCCGATGATAAGCCATGGCGTGGAGAAGGTCGCTCGGTGTGCTGCCACGACGCGCTAACTTCTTTCTTTTAGAGAAGGATCGACGCCAGCTTGGCTTAGGCGCGATCCTCCATCAACACAACAGCCGCGATTCGAGAGACCAAAAGCTCATCGAGAGCACGCGCTGATATTCTAGGAATTGCTCACACTTCTGAGATGGCGGCGATTGATCTGATCATGAACTCGAAATTTATCCGCAATTTCGCCATCATTGCACACATCGACCACGGCAAGTCGACGCTGAGCGACAGGTTACTGGAACTTACGGGTTCGGTGACGGGACGCGAGATGCAGGCCCAGATCCTGGACGACATGGACCTGGAGCGCGAGCGCGGCATCACCATCAAGGCGCACGCAGTGCGCATGATGTACAAGGCGCATGACGGCCAGACCTACCAATTAAATCTCATCGATACCCCGGGCCACGTCGATTTCAGCTACGAGGTATCGCGTTCCCTGTCCTCATGCGAGGGCGCGTTGCTGGTGGTGGACGCCACCCAGGGTGTGGAGGCGCAGACCCTGGCCAATGCCTACCTTGCCATCCATCACGGTCTCGAAATTATCCCTGTGATCAACAAGATCGATCTGCCGTCGGCCGACATCCTGCGCACACAAGAAGCCATCGAAAAGGCCGTGGGGCTGGACGCGACCGACGCCCTCCCGGTGAGCGCCAAGACGGGACAGGGCGTGGACGATGTGCTGGAAGCGATCGTGCACCGGCTGCCCCCACCGACCGGCGATCCCGATGCGCCGCTGCAGGCGCTCATCTTCGACTCGTGGTTCGACGCCTACCGCGGCGTGATCGTGCTGGTGCGCGTGATGCAGGGAACCATACGCAAGGGGCAGCGCATTCGGATGATGTCGAATGGCAAATCGTTCGAGGTCGAGTCCATGGGCGTGCTCATGCCGAAGCCGGTGGAGATTGGCCTGCTTTCCGCGGGCGAGGTGGGATTCTTCGCGGCCACCATCAAGAACGTGGGCGATACCAAGATCGGCGATACGGTGACCGACGAAGCACACCCAGCTGCCGCGCAGTTGCCCGGGTTTGAAGACATCAAGCCCATGGTCTTTTCCGGGCTCTACACCGTGGACTCGCACGAACACACGCTGTTGCGGGACGCTCTGGAAAAGCTGCGCCTGAACGATTCTTCGTTCTTCTTCGAGCCAGAGAGCTCGGTGGCGCTGGGCTTCGGGTTCCGCTGCGGGTTCCTGGGGCTGCTGCACATGGAGATCATCCAGGAGCGGCTGGAGCGCGAGTATGAGCTTGCCCTGATCACCACGGCGCCCAGCGTGCGCTACCACATCAGGCTCACCGACGGCAGCGAGATCGAGGTTGACAACCCGTCACGCTGGCCCGAGCCGCAGAGCATCGATAGCATCCGCGAACCGGTGATTGCCGCCAAGATCCTGACCAACGAGGAATACGTGGGCGGAATTCTGAAGCTGGTGGAGGAAAAGCGCGGCAAGCAGAGCAATTTCGAGTACGTTACGCCCACGCGGGTATTGCTCAGCTACGAGTTGCCGCTCAACGAGATCGTGCTGGATTTCTACGACCGGCTGAAGTCGATTTCACGCGGCTACGCGTCGCTGGATTACCAGTTGGCCGGAGAGTGGGAGTCGCCGATGGTCAAGCTCGACATCCTGGTTTCCGGTGAGCCGGTGGACGCACTCTCCATCATCGTGCACAAGGACCACGCCTACGAACGGGGCCGCGCACTGGTTTCCAAGATGCGCGAGCTGATCCCGCGGCAGCAGTTCGAGGTGGCGATTCAGGCCGCCATTGGAGCCAAAGTCGTGGCTCGCGAGACGGTGACCGCCTTGCGCAAGAACGTGCTCGCCAAGTGCTATGGCGGCGACATCACGCGCAAGCGCAAATTGCTGGAAAAGCAAAAGGAAGGCAAGAAGCGTATGAAGCGGATCGGCAAAGTGGACATTCCGCAGGAGGCGTTCCTGGCGGTTTTGCGGGTGGGTGAAGAGCAGCAGAAGTAACCGCGTGATTCGTGGACCGTGAATCGTGGTCGAACGCTGGAGTCATTCGCTGTTCACGAGTCACGATCCACGGTTCACGGCTTGTGACTACGGCATCAGAACAGTGTCGATCACCTGAATGACGCCGTTTGACTGATACACGTTGGGGATGGTGATGGCAGCCATGCCGCCCTTTTCGTCAGTCAGCATGAACTTGCCGTCCTTCCACCACACCGTCAGCGTGCCACCCTCGACAGTGGTTAGCATGGCCTTGCCGCTGCCATCGTGAATCATTTTCTTCAGATCGTTGGTGGTGATGCGTCCGGCGACCACGTGATAGGTGAGCACCTTCTTCAGCGTGTCGAGATTCTCGGGCTTCAGCAGATTGTCAACGGTTCCGGCCGGGAGCCTGGCGAAGGCCTCATTGGTGGGCGCAAAGACGGTGAACGGGCCGGGGCCCTCGAGAGTGTCGACCAAGCCGGCTGCTTTCACCGCCGCCACCAGCGTGGTGTGGTCTTGGGAGTTGAGCGCGTTCTCCACGATGTTTTGGGTTGAATACATGGCGGCTCCGCCGACCATGGGGTCCTTCTGGGCGAAGGCGGTGGAGGCCGAACTGGCCAGCGCGACGGCGAACAACAGAGCGAGAAGCTTTTTCATGATATTTTCCTTTCGTCGATGGAGTTGATTGGGAAGTTGATTGCAGTTAAACAACATGAGCGGCTGGGTGCGGTCTTTTGCTGTACCAGGCCGCAAGACCGAGTCTGCGTTTTTCTGAGGCGTGCGTCCGATGTGGAAACACGCGGCCGAAACTTACACAGTGGTGATGTTGCCGTTCATGCCGTTGGGGTAGAAACCGCCTTTGGCAGTCCCTGAAGCGCTGTTGGCATAAACAATGGCCAGTACCTGGGAAGTGGTACGGGTATATGCAAATCCAGCCGGTGTCTTATCCACTCCGTTGACGCCGGCCGTTGCGAAGAAGGATCCATTTGATGCCGGACCGGCCTCGGCCAGACTCACGGAACCGGGATCGTAGGGAGGAACGTCCATGCCGTCGCCGGGAACCACCGAGGCGGGCAGATAGGGCACGCTTTGCTGGATATCGATGAGGCGAATGGCCCCGGAGTGAAATGCCTCGACGGCGAGAATCTGTGCTGCGTACTGCAGGTTCGTTCCCGTCAAATCGGTGGCAGCGCCTGTGTACGCTGTGACTCCGACGTCCTCAAACAAGCGTGCAAAGGTGATGTAGTTCGAGGTGCTCACCGTTCCTAGTGCGTTGAGCGAAAGCTGCGGCCGGGCAACCGCGTCGGAACCGAGCACTCCGCGGAGATCGTTGACGTGACTGAGCTCGTCGAAGTAAATCTCCGCGAACAAATCGGCAATCTCAGGAGTCTGGAAGTTTGGCTTGGCGCCGGGTGCACCGGTGGGAGCGGGACCGCCCCCGGTAGATGCGCTGGGTATGTCGCCGCCTGTAGCCACATAGCTGTAAAACGTGGCCTCAAGATATTCGAGGTTGAGGGCGAAGTTGAGAACATCGGTTTCTGAAGGTCCGGCCGCCGAAACTGCATTGTTGGATGTGCCACACCCTGCAAGCACGGTAGTTCCGGCGATGGCTGCGCCTGCAGCGCCCAGGGTGGTGAGAAACCTGCGGCGGTTCAGTGCTTTTACGGTACGAACGCGGTTGAGCAACTGCTCTGGAGAAAGGGTAGCTGCGGTCTCGAGATCGATCATGGGGAAGTCCTCCTGCATCCCGTACGCGATGTGAGCGCAATTTGGATTGGTGCGGCGCAAAAACACGCTGCGGGACTGAATGCGCATCAAAAGGAAATGCGGAGGTCGCGTCAAGCGCCGGGCTCCAAATGGTATAAGAGCAAGTGGAGCGCCGCTCCACCTAGACAAACTCGCCGCAGGGACAATCCATTGGGACTCTTTCGAGCGTACTCACAATATGGACGGAGCGTGGCCAAGTGACTGCCCAAGCGCAGCCCGTACACGACTCCGCACTCATTGAGAGAATGATGGCAGGCGACGAGGCCGCGCTTTCGACACTTTACGATCGCTACTCGGCGATGCTGTTTGGCATGCTGATGCGGATCTTGCGCGACCAGCAGGCTGCCGAAGAGGTTCTGCAGGATCTCTTCCTGCAGCTTTGGCGCAACGCTGCGCAGTTTGACGCTGGTCGTGGATCGCTGCCGGCATGGCTGATGGTGAGCGGCCGAAACCGCGCCATCTCGCGCCTGCGTGGCAGAAGAGATCGCGAGGTGCTGGAAGAGGAAGAGGGCGACTATGCAAACACCTTCGTCTCTGGCCAGAACATCGAGGATGAAGCCGTACGCGCCCAGTTGGCGCGAAACGTTTCGGCCGCGCTCGAGCAGTTGCCAGCCGAGCAAAGGCAGGCCGTGGAGCTAGCGTATTTTGAAGGGATGACGCAAAGTGAAATCGCGAATCGAACCGGGATTCCGTTGGGTACAGTAAAGACCAGGATGAGAACCGCGATGCAAACTTTGAGACAGATACTAAGATGACTTCAGCGCACGCCAATCCGGAAGATCTTGACCTCTACGCGTTGGGCGCGCTGGACGGCGAGGACAAGCAGACGTTCCAGTCGCATCTCCGCGCTTGCCCCGACTGCCAGCAGCAGCTTGCGGCGGCGCGGCAGCGAACAGCGCTGGTCGGCCTGGCAGCGCCTGCGATGACTCCGCGTGCGCAGGTAAAGTCGGCGCTGATGGACAAGGTGCGGGCCGAGAAGCGGCCCGCGGCGCCGCAAACGGATGCGCCGAAAACCAGGAAAAAACGCTGGGGTCTGCGCTTCTCTTTCGGATTTGGGTTGGCTACGGCTTTGCTCGCCTTTGCGACTTATGAACTTGCGAAGCAGGATCTGGATCGCGGCAAGCAGCTGAAGCAGCTTCAGGCACAGATTGCGCAGGACGCAGCGAACCTCCAGGCCATGGGCCAGGTTACCGGCGCGCCGGATTCCGCGCAAATCACGCTCCTGGAGCAGCCCGGCGGACCTCCGGGGCAGGCGCACGTGCTCTACAACGCGCGCATGGGTTTGGCCGTCTATTCTGGGCAAATTGCGCCTGCGCCTGCCGACAAGAGCTACCAGCTCTGGCTTGTCCCCTCGTCAGGCACGCCCGTGGATGCCGGATTGGTCGACGCCAATCAGCAGAATGGAGCAGTGGTGGTGCGGTTAACACCCGGGCTCGCCGCCAAGGCCTTTGCGGTCACATTAGAGCCTCTGGGAGGCAGGCCACAGCCCACCGGCCCGAAGGTTCTGGTAGGCGCCATTGGTTAGCCGCTGCCGGGTTTTGTGAATAAATCTTCACGACAGATTGTGGAAAGGTGCGCCGGCTTGCAATCGTGCGCACATTCGTGAGGCCCCTGCATAACGTGCGGCGTGTTGCTCAGGTTCTTGTTGAAACAGAAAGGGTTAATCTATTTATCAGAACTGGACAGAGGCTGGCAAGAGGAAAATGCCGGGCTTTCCGTGAAGCTTTCCGAAAGAAATCCACAAATTTTTCCACAGAAAGAAGACGGCTTAAAGGCCGCCCGCAAAGCGAAGGCCCCGGCAAGCGGGGCCTTTGCTGCGTTTCTGCTGCAGTTTAGTGGGTTGCGGGCGCTCGGGGCGCGGCTGGCCTAGGAGCCCCTGGCCTGGGAGTCGGGCTCCCTGCGGCCCCTGCCGGCTGTGGCGGCGGTGCGGGCACACCCGACTTCAGGTTGTAGGCATCGATCACCTGCTTGGTGATGTTGGATCCCTGACTGGCAAACAGCACCGGGGTCGCCTGCGCGGAGATGTCCAGGATGAGCGTGAATCCCTGCAGATCGGCGTAGGATTGCATGACGTCGTACACCTTGGAAGCAAGACCCTGATACATGTCCTGCATATCCTGCTGGAAGTCGTTACGCGCGTCTTCGGAGTCGCGATCCAGCTGTTTCTTCTTTTCGTCGAGAGTCTTGGCCTTGCTGTTGCGGTCGGCCTCCGACATCGTGGCGCCCTGGGTCTGCAATTCCTTGGTCAGGCCGTCAATTTCGTCGCTGAGGGTTTTGAGGGCAGCTTCCTTGGGAGCGTACCTCTTCTGCAGGTCGGCGAAGTCGCGCTGGCCCTCGTTGGTTTGGGCAACGGCCAGCTGAAACGCGATGACCGCGATTTTGGCAGGAACGGCAGCGGGCGCAGCCTGAGTTTGGGCGGCGGCGTTCAGGACCATCCCTGAGGCCAGCAAGAGAACGATTGCAAGATTACGCTTCATTTGAATCGAAAACTCCTTCGGAATCCCTGTGTGGCTTCTGCCCTAGAGGCAGAAAACGAGCCTTTGCCTCCTCGCGCATCCTCTTTACCCCGGCTTTTACGGGAAACTCCGCGCCGGACGGCGCGAGGCTGGAAAAGACGCGAATGGAAACGTCAGCAGGAACTAGAGGAATTATAGAGCAGGGACCAAGGACCAGGGAATAGGGGGCAGATTACAGCACGTAGTTCATCGTTCGAAATTCGCAGTTAGGGCGGTGGCAATGAGGCCAGCAAACTGTGAACCTCGAACGATGAACTACGAACCGAGAATCAGTGCGCCGGTTGCGGCTGCGGCTGCGGCGCATCCGGCTGGTCGCCTGCCTGCGGCACCGGTGCGGCAATGCCGGACTTGGTGTTATAGGCGTCGATGATTTCTTTGGTGATATCCATGGCAGGCACAGCGTAGAGCACGGTCGAGGTTTGCTGATCGCCGGCGTCGAGCACCAGTGTGTAACCGTGCTTGTCGGCGTAGTCGCTCATGAGAGCGCCCACTTTGCCGGCCACGTCGTTGATTACCTGTTGCATGTCGGCCTGGAAGTCGCTCTGCGCGTCCTGAGTATCGCGGTCCAGTTGCTTCTTCTTTTCATCGATGGTGCGGGCGCGGCTGGCGCGATCAGCTTCGCTCAACTGGGCGTCCTGCGCCTGCAACTGCTTGGTCAGGGTGTCAATTTCGTCGCTCAGGGTCTTGATCTGCGCGCGCCGGGGATCGTACTTCTTCTGGAGGGCGGCGACGTCACGTTGGAACTCGTTGGTTTGAGTGACGGCGGCTTGAAAGGCGATGACCGCAACCTTGGCCATCGGCACGGGCCCGGGGGCAGCGGGCTTTTGTGCGGCAGGCCTGGGCGCAGCCGAGGTTTGGCCGGCGGCCGCAATGGCCGAAGCAACAAACAGGAAAAGGGCAAACGAGGTCAGGCGCTTCATCTGAATCAAAGACTCCTTGGAGTTCCCATGTGCGGACGCCGCGCGTGCGACGACCCGTTCCACAATGCCCTTTGGGCTCTGGCAAGAGGCTCCATCGCGCGCGGCTAATCTCAAAAAAACTGCGCGCCAAGGCATCGCCGGGAACTAGAGGGGATTATAGGTTCCGCGTGGGGGAGCGTCAAACGTCGAGAGACAGGGAACGAGGGAGCAAGGGAGCAAGCCGGCCCGCCGTCGCAGATACGGATACAAGGTGCCGGAAACGCGCCCACGCGGCGCCAGAATGCACTTCCGACGCCCACTGGGTCCAGGAGCAGCAGCATGAGCGCCAGCAACGGGAACGGGCCGCTCCGAAGAGCGGCCCGTTGGCTGAAGCCGGGTTCCCTGAAACCTGACACTTGCTGCTTAGAACGTGGTGGAGATGGTAAGGCGGAAGGTCTTGCGGGGTTCGCGGAAGACATACCCCGATCCGTAGGACTGGATGGCCTCACCGTAGGTGTAATCGCCTGCGCCGCCTGGTGGGAACATGTCCCGGGTGATCAGCTCGGCCGAGCAGCTCTGCTGCTTTTGACCCAGGATGACGTCGTTGCAATAAGGCCGCTCATAGAGGCGCAGCGGGTTGTAGGCGTAATAGAGCCGGAAGGGCGCGTTAATGATGGGCATCAGCACCGAAAGCTCCGCGCCCGTGGACATGCGGGGCACGAAGTTGGTGCCAGACACTGGCCGGATGTTTTGCCGGAATCCGACCTGGGAACCGGGGATCCCACCCTGGCAGGAGCCGTTGTTATACACGGGGCAGCCGTACAGGGGCGCTGTCAGCGAGGCAAAGCCCTCGGGGCTTTGCTTCAACTGGTTGTGGTTGACTGCTGAATCGATGCCGAAGTCGTCGAAGATGTGAAAGTCAAAGGGCCCGACGACGGGAATGCGGTATTCGATGTTGGTGGTCAGCTGGGTGTCGCCGCCGATGGAGGCGATGCCGTAAACGGGCAGCGGCACCTGAATGCATTGGTTGTCCTGCGGGTTGGTCGGGTCGCGCGGGACGCACTGGCCGTCAGGATTGGTGAGCTGGAAGTTGACGCGCGTGGGCACGTAACCATATGGCGTTGCGCTGCGCACGTCGAAGCCGCGGAGTTCCAGTTCGCCGCCGGAGTAGAAGCGGTTGTTGGGCGGCGCCACATCGCCGGAGATGCCCTGAATGTAGCCCAACTGCGCGCGAACTGCCAGCACATTGCGACCCCCGGCGGTGGGGATCAGGTAGTGCATGGGGATATAGCGCTTGTAGGCAGCCGCCATGTTGACGTAACGCACATCGCCCCACAAGCCAGCAAGCTGCATGAAGCCCGTGTACTCCTTGCCATCGTGCGGGCGCAGCGGATTCGAGACCGTGTCGTAGGAGTAGCTGAGGCCGAGGTTGCTGTTGATAATCCCTGCCAGCGGATTCGAACCCTGCACTCCCGAGCGGAATGCGATGGTCTGGAAGAAGGTCGATGACGCCGTGCTGAACGCCGTAATCGTGGACTTGCTCCACGAATAGGTAACGCCTACGCGCTGGAACGCATGCCGTTTCAACGGGTACATGACGGAGAAATTGAAGCCGTCGGAACCGACGTTGTAGTTCTGCGTCAGCGACTTCTGGGCCGTTGACAGGTTCAGGTCCGCGCCCGTGGTGGCCTGGTAGTTCTTGGCGGCGTTGTAATCCTGCTTCTGGTTGAAAATCTGGAAGCCCACATTGATGGGGCGGTTGCGGATATAGGGCTGAGTAAAGCCGAACTGGAAGGTGCGGCTGATCGAGCCCAGATTGGCCTGCACACTCAGGGTCTCGCCCAATCCCAGGAAGTTGTTGGTCTGGTAGTTGACGCCCAGGAAGGCGCCGGAATAGCCGCTGACGCCGCCATTCATGCCGATCGAGTTCTTGCCCTTTTCCTTGACCTTGAGCAGCAGATCGACGGTGCCCGCATCCGGATCCTGGTGGGCCTCGGAGTCCTGGTCGACCTTCAACGGATCGAAGTATTCCAACTGGTTCAGGCGCAGGAGGCTGTACTCCCACAACTGGGAGTTGTAGACCGAACCCTCGTCCAGCATCAGTTCGCGGCGGATGACCTTGTCGCGGGTGATGGTGTTGCCCTGGAATTCGATGCGCGACACGAAGAACTGCTTGCCCTCATCGATGTCGATATTCATGGACACGGTTCTCTTCTGCTCGTCGGTGTCCAGCTTGGGCACGGCGCCAAAGTTGATGTAGCCCAGGCTGCCGTAAGCCTTCTTCAGGTTGTCCAGACCTTTGGCAACGGCGGTGGCGTTGAACCAGTCGCCATCCTTGAGCGGGAACTGGGCGCGCAGGGCCTTGAGATTGGTGATCTGCTTGTTGCCGGTGAAGGTGATGCTGCCCAGCCGATAGCGGCCGCCTTCTTCGATGGTCAACTGGATGTCGATGCGCTTGCCCTTGCGGGGACGGAAGGTGAACCAGTTCAGTCCGCCTTCATCGCGGATCTGCGTCTTCGGCTCCTCGACGGCGGCATTGGCATAGCCCTTGTCGCGGTAGGCCTGACGCACGCGTTCGGTGTCTTCTTCGAGCTTGGAGGAGTCGTAGGTCTGAGCGAAAAGGTCCTCAAAGATCATGGAGTAGGGGATGCCGATGGGCTTCAGATTCTTCATGGACCGGCGCAGGTCAAGAGAGCTGATGTGCCGGTTGCCCACGAACTGGATCTTCCCCACCTTCACTACCGGGCCTTCCTTGATATTGAAGTTCACCTGCACCGAGGCCGGCGGAATGGTCTTGACGTCGGTCTTGATGGTGGCGAACTGATGGCCGTGCTCGGCGAGTAACTGCTTGATGACGGTTTCAGCCTGCGTGATCTTGGTGGGGTCGTACTGGCTTTCGACCGAGAGAGGGACCTTCTCCTTCTTGAAGCGGTCGAGCACGTCGGAAACCGAAACGCTGTTCAGGCCCTTGTAATTGATCTCGCGAATGCTGGGTTTCTCAGTGACATATACGTCAAGAATGGTGCCCTTCTCGGAGTCTTCGCGATCGATGCGCAGATTCGTGAAATAGCCCGTGTTCCAGAGCGAGTGGAAGTCGCGCTCGATCGAAATCGGATCGTAGGTGTCGCCGACATGGGTGAACATCCGAGCCAGAATGGTTTCCTTGGGGATGCGCCGGTTGCCGATGACCCTGATCTGGTCAATCGTGTCCGATGTCTGAGCCGGGGTCTGGGCCACGGCCCTCAAGGCAGCCGCCACCAAAACCAGAACCACCGCAAAGCGCGCCATGCGCCGCGTAATGAAGACGGCGCGAGAAATGGAAGCGTGCTTGATCTTCACCGGGTTTGAGCCCTGCGCCGAGCACAAATACTCTTTCGTACAATAATTCTGCTTCACAGGAAGAATTTGCACACCCTCATTGCTGAAAATCTGGCCTTGCCTTAAGGAAAGATTGATTCTACAAGACCGCGGCCACCCCGCCCAAACTCCGCGGCCTCCGGCGACGAGTCCTCGTCGCAGAAGCGAAAATTCTCGGGGCGGGCTTTTGGCTCTTGAACCGTGTCCTTCCCACAACATCCCTGCCGCGCCAGGCGCCGGAAGCAGGGCAGAATCCCTGATTGGAATCCATGTCCCAGTCTACCGGACTCAGACGGGTTGCGTCGGCCGCGCGTCCCTCAAGGTCCGCGAACCCTGATTCCTGGCATGATGACCTTTAGACGCATCGCTGCGGCGCAGGGCACCCTGGGGTTTGTGAATACTATTTCGGGCTGGAACTGAAGCCAGCCCGGCCTACGGCGAGTGGGCCGGAAAGCTGAAACTTTCCGCCTTTCAGGCCATCCTTATAAAGGAACTCAGGTCAGCGGACAGACTGTCTGTAACGGCCGTCATCGTCTTCGCCATTCAGCTACCTTATTATTTTCAAGTAGAACATTGGCCGGGTTGCGTCGTTGCACGCTCCGGCCGGAACCCGAGGACCCGGCGCGAACCGGACCGTGACTGCAATTGACTCCGCGATGAGGCGGGATTGAGCGCGGACCGTTTGCGGGCCTCAACATGATCAGAACGCCGGCCGAGGAGAGAAAACCAGCCTTATGATGTGGATTGTCCGGCTTGCGCTTAGGCGGCCTTACACCTTTGTCGTCTTTGCGCTGCTGATTTTGATCCTCGGCGTGTTCAGCATCGAATCGATGCCTACGGACATCTTTCCCAACATCGACATCCCGGTGGTGACGGTGGTGTGGCAATTTGCCGGTCTGTCGGCGGATCAGATTTCCAACCGCATCGTGACCAACGCCGAGCGCGGCATGACCACAACGGTCAACGACATCGACCACATCGAGTCTCAGTCATTGGTGGGCGTCGGGGTCATCAAGGTTTTCTTCCATCCCAATGTAGACATCGCCCAGGCCGTGGCCGAAATCTCGGCCATCAGCCAGGTGCAGATCCGTTCCCTGCCGCCCGGAACTTTTCCGCCGTTCATCATTCAATACAACGCGTCGAGCGTGCCGGTGCTGCAACTGGGAATCTCAGGGCAGGGCCTGAACGAACAGCAACTGAACGACATTGCCACCAACACCATCCGCCTGCAGTTGGCCACCGTCGAAGGCGCGCAGATCCCTTTCCCCTACGGCGGCAAGCAGCGCCAGATCGAGGTGGACCTGAACCTAAACGCCCTGCAGGCGCGGGGCCTTTCACCCACCGACGTGGTCAATGCCATTGCCACGCAGAACGTGATTGCACCCTCGGGGACCATCAAGCTCGATCGCTTTGAATACCAGGTGGAAACCAACTCCGCCCCCACGCTGTTGGAAACGCTGAACAACCTGCCGGTCAAAACCGTAAACGGCACGATTGTTTATATTCGCGACGTGGCGCACGTGCGCGACGGCAACCCCCCGCAGACCAATATCGTCCGTGTCGATGGCCGCCGCGCCATCATGATGAACATCCTCAAGACGGGGTCGACTTCGACGCTGGACATTATCAAGAGTGTGCGAGACATCCTTTCCAGCCCCAGTCTCAAGGGCCAGGTGCCTCCGCAGTTGAAGATCGTTGCTCTCGCCGATCAATCGATCTTCGTGCGCGGCGCGATCAACGGCGTGGTCCGCGAATGCATTATCGCGGCTTGCCTTACGGCCATCATGATCCTGATCTTTCTGGGCAGCTGGCGCTCCACCATCATCATCGCTGTCTCCATTCCGCTTTCGATCCTCTGTTCGCTGATTCTGCTCGACGTGCTGCACGAGACCATCAACATTATGACGCTGGGCGGCATGGCGCTGGCCGTGGGCATTCTCGTCGACGACGCCACCGTTGCCATCGAAAACATCAATCGCTATTTGGAGACGGGCCGCGAACTGGAGCAGGCCATTCTGGAAGGCTCGGCGCAGATTGCCACCCCCGCGCTGGTTTCCACGCTCGCCATCTGCATCGTGTTTGTGCCTATGTTCTTCCTGAGCGGGGTCGCACGCTACCTGTTTGTGCCCATGGCAGAGGCGGTGGTTTTCGCCATGCTCGCCAGCTACTTGCTGTCGCGCACGCTGGTGCCCACGATGGCTAAGTACCTGCTGCACGAGCACGACGATGCGGCGGCGATCAGAAAGCGCGTGAGCCGCAATCCTTTCGCCCGTTTCCAGGCGGCTTTTGAAACCGGTTTCGAGAGCTTCCGCCACGGTTACCTTGGCCTGCTGACCTTCTGCCTCGATCATGCGGGCGCATTTCTCATCGTGTTTCTTGTCTTTGCCCTGGCGTCGCTGGCGCTGGTTCCATCGCTGGGGCAGGACTTCTTCCCATCAGTTGATTCGGGCCAGTTCATCATTCACATGCGCGCCCACACCGGCACACGCATTGAAGAGACGGCTGCGCTGTGCGACCACATCGAGCAGACCATTCGCGAGCAGATTCCCTCCGATGAGTTAGTCACGATTCTCGACAACATCGGCTTACCTTACTCCTCACTGAACCTCTCATATTCGACCTCCGCGCCTGTGGGCCCCTCCGACGCCGATATCCAGGTGCAGCTGACGCACGATCATCATCCCAGCGAGCAATACATCGAGCGCCTGCGCGCGGTGCTGGCTCAGGAGTATCCCGGCGTGACGTTTTATGTGGTGCCGGTGGACATAGTGACCCAGATCCTCAACTTTGGACTGGCGGCTCCTATCGATATCCAGATCGTCGGGCCCAATCTGTATGCCAACCGCGCCCTCGCTGAGCGCATGTTGAACGAGGTGCGTTACGTTCCCGGCGCGGCTGACGTCCGCATCCAGCAGCCCTTCAACTATCCCAATCTGACCGTGAATGTGGATCGGACGCGCGCCGCGTCCACGGGGCTGACGCAGCAAAACGTGGCGCAGAGCCTGCTGGTGGCGCTGAGCGGGAGCTTCCAGACCAGCCCGAGCTTCTATCTCGATCCGCGCAACGGCGTTTCGTACAACATCGCCATCATGACGCCGCAGTACCGCATGGACACGATGGCGCAGCTCGAAAGCCTGCCCATCACCGGGACCGCAACGAGCCGTACACCCGGCATGGCGCCCTCCACCGCGGCGCCGGGTTCGGATGCAGCGGCCGCGCCGGGGGCAGCGCCGACCGCCGCGCCTGGAGCACCCGCGCCTGAACAGATCCTCGGCAATCTGGCTTCGGTCGTGCCCGGCGCCGAACAAGGCGAGATCAGCCACTACAACGTGCAGCCGGTGATCGATATTTATTCCAACGTGGAGGGAACCGACCTGGGCAGCGTTACGCGCGCCATGCAAAAGATCGTTGCCCGCCATGAAGCCGCGAAGGATTTGCCCCGCGGTTCGAGTTTCATCTTCCGCGGGCAGAGCGAGACCATGCACCGGTCCTATGTTGGCCTGCTCAGCGGCCTGGCGTTCTCCATCGTGCTGGTTTACCTGCTCATCGTGGTCAACTTCCAGTCCTGGCTCGACCCATTTCTCATCATTTCCGCATTGCCGGCGGCGCTGGCCGGAATTGTCTGGTTCCTGTTCCTGACGAACACGCGACTCAGCGTGCCCGCGCTTACCGGTGCCATTATGTGCATGGGCGTGGCCACGGCCAACTCCATCCTGGTGGTAAGTTTCGCGCGCGAGCAGATGGAAGTGCTGGTGGGCGATGCGCGCCAGGCGGCGCTGAACGCGGGCTTTGTGCGCCTGCGCCCGGTGCTGATGACCGCGCTGGCGATGATTATCGGCATGGTGCCGATGGCGCTCGGCCTGGGCGACGGCGGTGAACAGAACGCTCCGCTGGGACGCGCCGTGATCGGCGGCCTGATGCTGGCCACGGTGGCGACGCTCTTCTTTGTACCTGCATTCTTCTCCTTCATCCACGGCCGCATCGAGCACGGGCGCCAAAACGAACCGCGTCGCGTCTCCAGCGGCTTCGATGAATTCGACGAGACACCGGAGTAATCGCTTATGAACCAAGAGCCCAATCCGAATCCACGACCCGCGGCGGAAAGCCACGAGAGCGCACCCGAACAGGACGCGATCTCGCCGCACAAGATTCTGACCGGCGCGACCGTGGTCCTGCTCATTCTGGCCGTGCTCGCCGTCACCGGCATTTTGCGCCGCATGCATGCTCATACGGTTCTGGCCGAACGCACACACGACCTGGCCGCGCCCACGGTTACGCTGGCTCCGGCACGGTCCGGCGCACCAGTGGACGACTTTGTGCTGCCCGGCAACGTGACCGCCTATACGGATGCGCCCATCTACGCGCGCACCGACGGCTACCTGGTTCATTGGTATTACGACATTGGCACGCACGTGCAGAAAGGCGCTCTGCTGGCCACCATCGACACGCCCGAACTCGATCGCCAGGTGGCTCAGGCCGAGGCTGACTTGTCCACCGCGCAAACCAATGCCGGCAACGCCAAGGTGCAGGCCAATCGCTACTCGGAGCTTGTCAAATCCGACGCGGTATCGCAGATTGATGCCGACACCTTCAACACGCAAGCCGCGGCCGCGGCCTCGGCCGTCAAATCCGCGCAGGCCAACTTGCAGCGGCTGAAAGAATTGCAATCTTTTGAAAAGGTCTATGCGCCGTTTGACGGTGTGGTCACCGCGCGCGAGGTGGATACCGGCCAGTTGATCAACCAGGGTTCAGGCGCCGAGCTCTTTCACATGCAGGCCATCGAAACCTTGCGCGTGTATGCGAATGTGCCGCAGATTTATGCGCAGACGCTCAAACGCGGCATGAAGATCGATCTCACCTTTCCCGAGCATCCGGGGAAGATTTTTGTGGGAACACTGGTGCGGACGTCGGACGCCATCGATCCCGCGAGCCGCACGCTATTAGCCGAGATCGACATCAATAACCGTTCCGGCGAGTTGCTGCCAGGATCGCTGGCCCAGGTCCACTTCAAAACTCCCAATGCAGGCCCCACGTTTATTGTGCCCACGGCGGCGTTGATCTTCCGCCGCAACGCCGAAATGGAGCTGGCCACGGTGGTGCACGGCGACGTAGCGCATCTGGTGCAAGTAGTGATTGGCGAGGACGATGGCGCCACGGTGCAGATCGTCAGCGGCCTGAATTCAGGCGACCAGATTATCCAGGATCCGCCCGACTCGCTGATCGACGGCGAAAAAGTGCATGTCGTGCAACCGGGGAGCATGCCTTCCTCGGCGGGAGGCCTGTAGCCATGCGAGAGCGGCGGCAAAAGCCGGCAGAGCGGACCCGCGGGTTGCGCAAACTCACTCGCTCCCTCGTGCCCACGCTCGCTTGCTCCCTGCTTTTCGCCGGCTGCAAACCGGTAGGCCCCAATTACAATCGACCCGGCTACGACGCGCCTTCGGTGTATAAGGAGACGGGCGCGTCCACGGTGAAGCCTCCGCCGAACCCAGCCGGCGGCTCGTGGCAACCGGCCAATCCCTCCGACGGCTTATTGAAGGGCAAATGGTGGGAGATTTACCGGGACCTGCGGCTCAACCAGCTTGAAGAGCGCATCGCCACCAACAACGTCGAGCTCAAACAGGCGCTGGAGACGTATCTCGCAGCGCGAGACCAGGTGAGCGCGGCGCGCGCCAACCTGTATCCCACGCTTTCGGCGGGCGTGACCCCCGAAGGCGTAAAGAATTCAACGAATTCGCCAAATTGGAGTAAATCCAGCTCTACCACTTATGCCGACCTGACCATCGCGGGGCAGGCCAGTTGGGAGCCGGACTTCTGGGGACGCATCCGGCGCACGGTAGAGCAAGCGCGGGAAAATGCGCAGGCCAGTGCGGCCGAAGTTGCGAACGTAGACCTCACCTTGCACGCTGAGTTGGCGACCGACTACTTTGCTCTGCGGGGCCTCGATTCCGAGATCAAGCTCTTGACAGAGACGGTCACGGACCTCGAGCACCAGCTCGATCTGACCCAGCGGCGATTTTCCGGCGGCGTCGCCACGGCCGTGGATGTGGCCCAGGCGCGCACCCAGCTGGAAACTGTGCGCGCACAGCTTGTGGATTTGGGCGTGGCGCGCGCGCAGTACGAACATGCCATCGGAACCATTGCCAACTACGACTTGCCGGGATTCAGCATTCCGCCGTCGCCGCTTGACCTGACGCTGCCCAAGATTCCGCTGGGCGTGCCCTCGCAATTGCTGGAACGCCGCCCCGATATTGCCGAAGCGGAACGGCTGGCCGCCGCAGCGAACGAGCAGATCGGCATCCAAATCAGCGCTTTTTATCCAACGATCGCACTGGGTGCGTCGGGCGGCTTTCAAAGCACCAACCCCGGCACGTGGATCCAGGGGCCGAGCTCGTTGTGGACCCTGGGCGCCCAGGCCACCGAACTGCTGTTCGATGCCGGGCAGCGCCACGCGCTCACCGATGCGGCGCGCCACAGCTACGAAGCTCAGGCGGACGGCTATCGCAACACAGTCTTTCAGGCCTTCGAAGACGTGGAGGATCAGCTAGCGAGCCTGCGCATTCTGGAGCGGGAAGCCCAGGTGGAGCAGGGGGCGGTGGATGCGGCGCAGCACTCCTTCGATCTCTCGAATGACCGCTACAAAGGCGGCGTGACCAGCTATCTCGAGGTCCTGACTGCCGAGCAAACCTTGCTCAATAATCAGGTGACCGCGATCAACATCGAGAGCCGGCAGTTTGCCGCCAGCGTAAGCCTGGTGCGCGCTTTGGGCGGCGGCTGGGACGTAACGCAGCTCCCGAAATAACTGAAAAATCAGTGGCATTCAGTCTGTTTCGGCGTCTTTTCTGTATAATTCGACACGCAAAGTAAATCGAAGATTTTTCTCTCGGAGCCCTTTCATGACCCTGTCGCGTTTTGTGCAAAGACTTTTCCCTGCTCTGACCCTTTTCGTCGTGCTGAGCTTTCTAGCTTGCGGCATCCAGCCCCCGGTGCAAGCACAGGACAAGCCCATCTTGATCACTTCGGCCGTGACCATTGTGGAGAGCGCGCAGGAGCCGGGGCCGGTGCATCGGGCGACGCAGGATCTGGTCTCCGACCTTACGAAGGTCTTTGGCAGAGCGCCGAAAATGGTGAAGAGTCTGGATGCGAGCGGGCCCGTTGCACTGGTGATCGCGCAAAGAAAGAACGTGCCTGCGGGGGTTGGATGCACCGCGATGGCCGCCGTCGATGGAGCGACCGACCGAGAGAGCTTTGTGCTGTCGACGACAGAAACTGGCGTTGGTCCCGCACGTCATCGCGTCATTTGCCTCATCGGCGCGGACATGCGCGGGACCATCTACGCGATCTACGAGTTTTCGCAAAAAGTGCTGGGTGTCGATCCGATGTACCTGTGGACGGACAAGCAGCCCGCAAAGCGCGCTGCGATCACGTTGCCCGCCGATTTCGCACGCACCTATCCGAGTCCGGTTTTCAAGTACCGCGGCTTCTTTCCCAACGATGAAGACCTGCTGACCGGATGGGTGACGCCCAAGAAGGGCGAGCAGACGGGGATCGCACTCTCCACGTGGGGTATGGTTTTTGAAACCATCCTGCGCCTCAAAGGAAACATGGTGGTGCCGGGGACGTGGATCTTCCCCGATGACGCGCAGGTGCATGCGGCCGCGGAGCGGGGGCTGATCGTGAACCAGCATCACGCCATTCCGCTGGGCGTGAATGTGGCGCGCTGGCCACAGGATGTGCCGTACAACTACTCGACGCATCCCGAAATTCTGGAGCGTGCGTGGACCGATGCGGTGAACGACTACAAGCCGGACGAGGAGATCCTTTGGAGCGTGGGTCTGCGCGGTTTGTCCGACTCGAGCTACAGCTCTCTCGATCCCAGCGTGCAGAATAACGACCCGTTGCTCGGACAGAGAATCAGCGACGCGATCGTCGACCAGATGAAGATTGTGCGCGCGAAGTATCCCAACGCGCAGTTCGTGACCGACCTTTGGCAGGAGGGCGCGCGACTGACGCAGGAGGGCTACCTGAAGATTCCGCCGGAAGTGGCGCTGGTGTGGGCCGACACGGGATACGGCGACATGCAGGACGGCGGAAAAGTAGCAGCCGGCCAGGGCATGTATTTCCATGTGGCGATGATGAATGGGCAGTCCAATCAGCTCTCTGAGATGGTGTCGCTCAAGATCATTCAGTCGGAGATCGGGCGGTACATCAAGGCCGGCGCAACTTCGTACTTCCTGGTGAACACCAGCGACATCCGACCGGTGGCGATGACCACGCGCGCGGTAATGGAGATGGCCTGGGGTGGCGTGCCCGCAACCACCGGTGGTGCTGCCAGCGACGCTGCGAGCGACGTGGATGCGGATGCAGCGTATTACCGGAAGTGGGCGACCGAGGAGTTCGGCGCGAAATCGGCCAATGCGCTTGTCAAAGTCTATCGGGAGTATTTTGCTGCGCCGTCGCTGCGCGCGCCTTTTGCTTTTGGGCCGCCACGAATGACTTCGGCCGGCAATGTTCCTCCGCCCCCGCCACACTACAGCAACATTCCACTGGTTGACGGCGATCAGCATTACCACAGCGAGGCGCGACGCATTCTTCTCGACTACCTCAGCGGGCACCAGGTGATCGGTATTCCCAGCCAGTCGCCCAAGTGGACGCAGCCGCGCGTGGGTTTCACCATAACAGCGGAACGGCGTACGGAGTTGCTCGATCGCGACATCAAGGATTGCACGGACGCGCAGACGCGCTGGGATGCGGTGTGGAAAGATGCCGTCGCGGCCGGGAGCCTGATCGATCCCGCGCGCCACGACTATTACCAGGAAGCCGTCCTGACCATGATCACCATCAACCGCGAAAGCAACCGCATGCTGCTTGACGTTGCGCAGTCAATGAAAGACGTCAATGCCGGAGATACCACGAAGGCGCAAGGCGAAGCAGCCGATGCACTGAAGGCGCTGGACGCAATGCAAACGGCCATGCATGCCGCCGAATACGGCAAGTGGAAGAACTGGTATCGCGGCGACTGGCTCACGGGCGTGTATCGCACGCGGGAGATTGTGCAAGCGTACTCGGATCACCTGAAGGATCCCATGGCGAAGCTGCCGGCTCCGGCCTCATGGAGTGGGTGGGAGGGGTACTTCCACATCATGCAGTACGAGGGCGATCGATCGGTGGACGTGCACTAAGGAGCGCGACGGCTCCGTTCTGCAAGGTTTTTGAAGGAAAGGGCGCGCTATGCGCCCGGCGATCCCAGGATGCTATCCCTCGGCTATAATTTGGGTATATCTTCGGCTACTAAGGCGCGCAGGCATCTTTACATCGGCCTTCGAGGTGTTTTCGCACCAAGGTTGATTTCTGCATGCAGAACGATGAACTCATCTTCGTAACCGGCGCAACGGGCTTTCTCGGGAAACAACTGGTGCGCGAATTGCTGGAGCGGCAGCCGCAGGCGAGGCTGGCGTTGATCATCCGGCCGAAACCAGGCTGGACCGCCGAACAACGCGCCGCATCGATTGTCCCGGACTCCGAACGTCCGCGTGTTCAGGTCTATTCCGGAGATGTGACACTGCCCAACTGCGGGCTGGACGCCTCGGCTTATCGGCTTCTTTCAGACGAAACAACTCGCGTAATACACTCAGCAGCCACGGTTCGCTTCGATCATTCGCTCGATGAGGCGCGGCGTATGAACGTAGAGGGAACGCGGCGCCTGCTGGATTTCGCGGCAGCCATGCCCCGGCTCCAGAGCTTTGCGTATGTGGGCACCGCCTATGTGGCAGGGCAGCGCACGGGCCTCGTGCGCGAGGATGAACTTTTTGTCATGCAGGGTTACCGCAATACCTATGAACAGTCCAAGGCTGAGGCGGAGGCGCTTGTCCGGTCGAGATTGGGCTCACTACCCGTGGTGATTTTGCGTCCAAGCATTATCGTTGGGGATTCCCGAACCGGAGTGACCTCCAGTTTCAAAATGATGTACTGGCCACTAAAGATTTATGCACGCAGGCTTTGGCGTACGGTGCCGGGATATCCGGACGCCGTGCTTGATATTGTGCCAGTGGATTTTGTGGCCGCGGCCGTGGCGCACCTCGCCTTCGACGAGTCCGCTCATGGAAATACCGTTCACCTGTGCGCGGGGCCGCGCGGGAGTGCCACTATTGAGCGGGTTGCGCGGCGGGCCGCAGAGTATTTCGAAGGACGCGATCCGCGTTATGTCGATCCGCGAATTTTCTTTGCCGCGGTCCGGCCGCTGTTGTACCTGACTTTGTGGGGACGCAAGCGCCGCGTGCTGGTTGACGGCCGCGCCTATCGTGATTACTTCAGCATGCGCATGCAGTTTGACACCAATAACGCCGAACGATTGCTAGAGCCCGCCGGTATTTATCCGCCGCCGGTGATGGAGTATCTCGACCGGTTGTTCCACTATTGCGTCGCCAGCGAGTGGGGACGCAAGCCAGTTACCGTGCCATGAATTTCATCACCCGATACAATCTCGCTCGCGACCGCAAGGTTACCGTCGCCAACCTGGTGGATGAACTACTGCGACGGAAGGGTGATTGCGTGGTGTCGGTCGACGAGACGGGGCCCTTTCATCTCTCCGAATTGCACTCGATCGTCTGCTCGCTCGACGCCTTCCTGCGCCGCCGCGTGGGGCTGCAACCGGGGCAGCCGGTCGCCATCTACCGCACCAATGATAAGCGCTGCTTCCAATGGTTTCTCGCCATCCTGCGCGCGGGGGGAATCGCGGTACCGCTCAATCCGCAACTCTCGCTGGCCGAAGTGCGGCGTATCCTGGCCGATAGCGGCACCGAGATCGTGGTTACGGACAAGGCTGTTTTTGAACGCAACATCGTCGCCCGGGATGCGCTCGACGTTGGGACTTGGATCGAGGACGACGACGCTGGAGTGACGATGGACGGATTCATTCGAGTTGGCGATGCCGGCGCGCCGTTTCCGCCCACAACCATCGATCCGTCAGCCACCATCGCCGTCTTTCATACCTCCGGCACCAGCGGATTCCCCAAGGGAGCAGCCATCTCAAGCCGCGCGTTGCTCGGCGCGCGCGCCTCCACCGTGCTCACAGGTGCTCTCCTGGGGCCGAAGGACCTTGCGCTGGTCGCGTTGCCCTGGTCGCACATCATGGCGGTGAGCATAGCGCTCTACGGGTTGATGGCGGGGATTCGCGGCTGCCTCTTGGGGCGATTTGACGCGGGCCGCGCACTGGATTTGATCGAGCGGCTCGGCGTGACCACAGTGGTAGGCGTGCCGGCAATGCTGGCAAGACTGGTCAACAGCGAGCCCGATCCCGAGCGACTTGCCAGCGTGCGGGTGTGGCTCTCGGCCAGCGACCATCTGCCCTCTGAATTGCGAGAACGCCTTCACCAATTCGGCGCTCTGGCAAGGCTGCCAGGCGGGCGCCGCATTCCGCCAGTCTTGCTAAATGGCTACGGCATGGTGGAGTTGGGCGGTCTGGCTATGATGGGAGTCGAGCTGTCGTTTCCCCGATCGAGCGGCGGCTTGTGTTTTCCCGTGCCTCCGTTTCGGGTTCGCATTGCCGATGAGCAGAATCGCCGTGTGAAGGCTGGTGCAACCGGCGAGTGTCAAATACGCAGGCGCGGCCTCGCACCCCACTATTGGAAAGACAAGGACGAGGGCGCCAGTCTGCTAACTGAAGACGGCTGGCTCCGAACCGGAGATCTGGCCACGCGCAACCGGCTCGGCTTAATCAGAATTGTGGGTCGTAAGAAGGACGTGATCAAGTCAGGCGGCTACTCGGTTTATGCGCGCGAGTTGGAAGAAACATTGATGGCGCATCCCGACACTGCCGGCGCTGTTGCTTTTGGCCTGCCGCACAAAGAAAAGGGCGAGGTCCCGGTTGCGGCGGTGGAATTGCGCGCGGGATCGGCGGCTGGCGAGGGCGACTTGCTGGATTGGTGCAGGCAGCGCCTTGCCGCTTATAAAGCGCCCCGCCGCATCTGGCTTGTCGAACCTGGTGGCCTGCCGCAGAATCAGAACGGTAAAATCCTGCGACGCGTTCTGCGCGAGCGATTTTCTGAGAAGATTGCCTAGAGTCGGTTGACGATCGCTATTCGTGCCGCAGTGCATCCACCGGGACGAGCCGCCCGCCGCGCCACGCGGGAAGGGCTCCGGCAATCAGTCCCGCCAGTATAGCGATTCCCATCGCCTCCGCCAGGAGCGGCCAGCGAATCGATGCCGAAACGATGCTCGCAGTTTGCGGCATGGCCGCAAGCACACGCAGGGCGACCCATCCGAGCGCGATGCCGAGAAATCCCCCGCCCAGGCCCAGCATGGCCGCCTCAAGCTGGATGAGGGAAAGTATTTGCCACCGCTTCCAGCCCAAGGCGCGAAGAATGCCGATCTCACGTGTGCGTTCGAAGACCGACATCACCATGGTGTTAGCGATGCTGAGGATTCCAATGAGCAGGGCAAGAATTGATGTGCCCCATGCAGAGGCCTGGGCAAGCTTGACAAATTGATTGCCGCTTGCGCGCTCCGCAGCCGGAACAGCGTGAAGCCCCGGCAAAGCGGTCTCGATCTCGGCTTGAGCATGTTTCAGATATTGCTGCCACGATTCTCCGCGAGGCGCAGGCCGCAGCCACACATGAACCGTCGACACCTTTCCCTGCAAGCCGCTGAGCCGTTGCAGTTGATCAAGCGGCATGATCATCGCATCCGCTTCCAAAGCCGATGCGCCGTGGTAGATTCCCGTCACGGTGAATTGCGTGCCCTGAATCTCCATAGTCTCGCCGGGCTTTTTTCCCAAGTTCTGCGCAAGCACATCGCCAAGCATCACCTCCGGCTCTCCATCTTTGAAGCGCCGTCCCGCAAGAATCTGGAGCGAACCGAATTCATAGGAGCCGGCTTTCCAGCCATAAACCAGCGCATTCACATCTGGAGAAAGGTCCATCACGTTGTAGATGGTAGGCGTGGCTTGCGCCACATCAGGCAATGCCCCGATCTTCGCCGCCGCCGACTCATCCATTGAAGTATTTAAAAACGTGCCTTGAATCACTTCGAAGTCAATGCCGCTGCTCGAGTAAATGCGCATCCACTGCTGTTCGAAGGAGCGGGAGAAACCCACCAGGCCGACGAACGCCGCGACCGCCATCCCAATTCCGCACAACGTGAGCAAAGTTCTCAGCCGCCGGCGCAGGAGGTTTTTCCAGACAAATCCCGTAAGTGAAAGTGAAGAGGTCATGAGGCCAGCTGCGGTCCTTTTGGAGCGCGGATCGATAAAGGGCGGACGGTCAGCATGCCCACCATCATTCGCATCTCCTGTTCGGAAAGAATATGAGGTTTGAGGAGACTCTTGCAATTCGCAGCGATGTCCCCTAAATGCCCTCACCCATGGTGACGTAGACCTTCAGCCGTTCCAACTCCTCGCGGTAGGCGGTCCGTTCGGCCTCTTCATCCGCGAACGGCTGCGCCGAGCGCCCGGTTGAGCCGAGACGCTCTTCCAGTTCTTCCACGCGCGCCGATAACGCGATGAGCGCGTCAGAGAGCGGATCCTTGATCTCGTGCGGATCGGTGATGAGCACACGCTCGCCGTTATGGTAAACGATGTGCGCGGGCACACCAACCACGGTGGAATTTGGAGGCACGTCGGAGAGCACGACCGAACCCGCGCCGACACGCGAGTTTTCGCCCACCGTGATGTTGCCCAGGATATTGGCGTTGTTGCCGATAAAGACGCCGTCGCAGATGGTGGGGTGGCGCTTGCCGTGGCCCTTGCCCGTGCCGCCCAGCGTGACGCCCTGATACATGGTCACGTCACTGCCTACAATGGCGGTTTCGCCGATGACCACGCCGGTGGCGTGATCGATAAAGAGCCGATGCCCCAGAAGTGCGCCGGGATGGATGTCAGTGCCGGTATGGAAGCGCGACACCTGCGAGAGAACGCGCGCGGCCAGACGGAGCTTGTGACGCCATAGCCAATGCGACACGCGGTGAATCCACACCGCCCAGAGGCCCGGATAGCAAAGCAGAACCTCAAGCTGCGTACGCGCAGCCGGGTCGCGCTCCATGATGGAGCGGACATCGTCGTGCATGCGTTCGAACAAGGACATAGGGAGCAAGGGAGCGAGGGAGCGAGAAACCTGAGGCCGAAAACCCGTGATCGAAGTTGAACGGCTATTCGGCTCCCTTGTTCACTTACTCCCTTGTTCCCTGCCTTTCTTACGCCGGCACCGCAATCGGCTCGGCCTGCAAGGCCAGCGCCTGCTGCCGCAGCGGCTCGAAGAGCACGCTTGACAGATAGCGCTCGCCGAAGTCGGGCAGCACAGCCACGATCAGCTTACCCTTATTCTCAGCCCGCGCGGCCACTTTGAGCGCCGCAGCCACAGCAGCGCCGGAGCTGATGCCGACGAACAGGCCTTCCTCTTTGGCAAGCCGGCGCGCCATCTCGACGCTTTCGTCGTTGGTCACCTGAACGACCTCGTCGATGAGCTTGGTATCGAGAATGCTGGGAATGAACCCTGCACCCAGGCCCTGAATCTTGTGCGGGCCGGGCTTGCCGCCGGAGAGCACGGGACTGTCAGTGGGCTCGACGGCGATGGCCTTGAACGATGCCTTTTTCGGCTTGATGTGGTTGGCCACGCCGGTAATGGTGCCGCCGGTGCCAACGCCGGAGATGAGGATATCAACCGCGCCATCGGTGTCGTCCCAGATTTCCGGGCCGGTGGTGTGCAGGTGAATGGCGGGGTTCGCGGGATTGTCAAACTGCTGGAGGATGTAGCCGTTGGGCGTCTTTTCCAGGATCTCGTTGGCCTTGGCGATAGCGCCCTTCATGCCGTTGGGTCCGGGGGTTAGCACAATTTCCGCGCCGTAGGCGAGCAGCGTTACGCGGCGTTCGAGGCTCATGGTCTCGGGCATGGTCAGGATTAGCCGGTAGCCCTTGACCGCGGCCACAAACGCCAGCGCGATGCCGGTATTGCCGCTGGTGGCCTCAATGAGCACGCTCTTGCCGGGGCTGATCTTGCCCCTGCGCTCCGCGTCCTCGATCATGGCAAATCCGATGCGGTCCTTGACGCTCGATGCGGGGTTCCGGCTTTCCAGCTTGGCGACGACGGTAGCCGGCAATCCGGCTGCCACACGGTTCAACCGCACCAACGGAGTGCGGCCGATCAATTCAGTAACGTTCGCGGCAATACGCGCCATGATGATCTCCTTTTTCCCGGGGCAAGCCCGGACTTCTCGTATTTGGGATATTGGGGATTGGTGCAGCTTTTCGGGTGAGAAAATCGAGCGCGCTTTACGCGCAATTCAGCATCGCGGCTGGCACCAGGACGGCGTTAGCGACATCGACGCATACAAACAGCCTAGACCCAAGGCCCCAGCGATGGCAAGCGCAATTGTTTCCGCCGGACAGGCGGTCGGGAAACCGGATCGGGCTCACTCCCCGATGAGTTTGCAGGCAATAGGGACACTCTGGCCTTGAATGGCTTGCAAGGAACCCTCGTAAATCCCGCAGTCGAGCAGGTTGTTCGGCGAGGATTTGCGGCCGGAATAGACGTTTATCAAGAGCTGCGGACCCTGGCTGTCAAGCCATTTCAACATGGGCTGATTGAGCTTCACCTTGTCGAATTTGGCGATCGCGCCGGGAGCGATTTCGGCCTTCACTTCGCCCATATCGATTTGACCTTCATGGTCGACAAATTGCTTGGGCGTGCCTTGAATTGGAGAACCGAACAGATAGCCCACAACAATCACGGTCTCTTTGCCCGCGACGAGCGTGGCCATCGCCTTTTGCGAATACGTGACAGTTACCGTAAAGCCGGGGACGGTAGCAGCCGGCGCCGCGGGCTTAACGCTCTGCTGCTGGGCAAACGCCGGGCCGAGTGCAGCGGACGCGAGAAGAAGAGGGAGAACTGCTTTTGCGGAAAGCGCGGATTTTACCTGCATGGACGCAATCGTACCGTAGCGGAACATTGCATGGCGATGAAAATCAATGCATGGGACGAGGCCGCAGGGGCCCGGTCAAACGAGGCTCGTGATCAGCCTGTATTACGCAGCCCGGCTGAGATGCCGTTGATAGTGGCGGCGATAGCGCGGTTCACGTCGGGGGTATCTTCGCCGGCGCGTTTGCGGCGCAGCATGTCGACCTGGATTAAATGCATCGGGTCGACGTAGGGATTGCGCAGCTTGATGGAGTGGGCGAGGACCTGGTTGGTCTGGAGCAACTCCGTCTGGCCGAGCACGGCAAAAAGCCCGCGCACGGTGCGATGGAACTCCGCCTCGAATAGGTCGTAGATGCGCTCGCGCAGTTTCTCGTCTTTGACCAGCGTGGAGTAGAGCCGCGCCGTGCCCAGGTCGGCCTTGCCCAGCGCCATTTCCACGTTGCGCAGCAGGTCAATAAAGAGCGGAAACTCTTTCGCCATGGTCTGCAGCAAGGGCAACGCGCCGGATTGAGCGAGGAACTGGTCGATTGCGTAGCCCACGCCGAACCATGCAGGCACGAGCAGCCGCGATTGCGTCCAGCCGAAGACCCACGGGATGGCGCGCAGATCGGAGAGCTTGAGCGAATCGTTGCGGCGCGCGGGGCGCGAGCCGATTTTGGCGTTTTCCAGCTCGCCCACCGGGGTGGACTGCTCGAAATAGGCGATGACGCCGGGATCCTCGAGAATGTGCTCTCGATAGAAATCGTAGGCGAGCCTGGAGAGCGTATTGAGAGCAGTTTCCCACTCCGGCTTGAGCACGCCGGTGAAATGGCCCTCGGGGTCGCGCGCGTTGGGACGCGCCAGCGCATCGAGCGAGGCGGCGATCATGAGCTCGAGGTTGCGCTCGGCCAATACCTCGTCGGCGTATTTGAAATTGAGTACCTCGCCCTGCTCGGTGATACGCAACTGGCCGTCGAACGAGTCAAAGGGCTGGGCGAAGATGGCGCGATGCGTGGGCCCGCCGCCGCGGCCGACCGTGCCGCCTCGGCCATGGAAGATTCGAAGCTTGATGCCGGCTTCGCGCGCGACCACGTGCAGATCGCGATGCGCGCGGAAGATCTCCCATGTGGAGGTGAGCATGCCGCCATCCTTGTTCGAGTCGGAATAGCCGAGCATGATTTCCTGCCAGTCGCCCCAACTGGCGAGGAGTTTGCGGTAATCTGGACGGCTCCAGAGCTCGCGGCAAACGGCAGGCGCGTTGCGCAGATCTTCGATGGATTCGAAAAGCGGCACCGGCATCAGGCCGGGATCGATGCCGTGGCCTTCGCCCGCGCCCTCCACCGTGACGCCGCCAAGCCGCGCCAGGCGGATCACGGCCAATACGTCTTCTACCGAGGATGCGCCGCTGATAACGTATTGGCGCACAGCCTCGGGCGAGCAGCCGTGCTTGACTTCGGCGACCACGCGGAAGGTTTCAAGCACGCTCGCCGTCTGCGCGGAGAGTCCGCCGGCCAGCGAGGGCGCGATGGTGTCGTTGATCGCCTCCTGCAAGGCTGCTTCGTGAACGCGCGCATGCTGGCGGATGTCGAGCGTATGCAAATGGAGGCCGAAGGTGCGCACCTGCAGGATGAGCGGTTCGATGAGAGTGCGGGCAATGCGAATGCCGCCGTTTGCAACCAGCGACGCGCGCAGTGTTTCAAGATCGTCAACGAAATCCTGCACCGAGCAGTAGGCAGGCAACGCCTGCGTGAGCTTGTCGTGGCTGCGCGCCAGCGTGTAGGGCATCACCGGCAGCGCGTTTCCGGCAGCCGTATGCGTCTCGCCCGCCTCCTCCAGCGTGCGCTGCACGCGCGCTTTGAGGCAGATGACGAAGCGGCGATAATACTCGAATTCGTATTGTGATCCGAAAACCTGCGATTCCGGCGTGTGCACCTGTGCCACATAAGCGTTCAGGCGCGCCAGCAACGCGTCGCTCACGGGCCGCTGCTGCGCGCTGGTGGTGAGCAGATCGATGATCAGGTCGAGCTGACGCTGGTAATAGAGCAGCAGATGGCCGCGGGCAAGTTGTAGCGCGGCACGCGTGACATCGGGCGTCACAAAGGGATTGCCGTCGCGATCGCCGCCGATCCACGAGCCGAAGCGCAGCACCTGGGGCAGCTCAAGCGGATCAATCTCGAGGTCGTAAGCCGCGCGGAGGGATGCGGAGATCTCGCGATAGAGCTCGGGCAAAGTCTCGAAGATTGAGACGTCGTAGTAGTCGAGGCCCATCTTGACTTCGTCGTAGACGGTGGGCCGTCGCGAGCGCACCTCGTCGGTCTGCCAGAGGCCGGTAATTTCCGCAAGCACAAGTTCTTCGAGCCGCGCCATGTCCTGCTCAGGGAGGGGAATGCGATCGAGCTCCTCAAGAAACTCACCAATGCGGCGGCGCTTGAACATGACGGTGCGGCGCGCGGCTTCCGTGGGGTGGGCCGTGAAAACCGGCACGATGAGCACGCGGCGCAACCAGTTCAGGGCCTCTTCCGCGCCGATACCCACACGGCGCATCTCGCAGAATGTACCTTCCAGCGAGCCGCGCTGGCGGCCGGCCTGCCCGCTCAGGCGCAGAGCGATGCGGCGGCGCTTGCGGTGGTTGGTTTCCGCCAGATTGATGAGCTCAAAGTAGAAGGCGAAGGCGCGGGTGAGCAGGACGGCGCGCTCGACGGGCAGCGCGTGTACCAGCTCAAGTGCGGCGGCGGCGTGGCGCGCGGCCTCTTCGGCGCGGCCGCGAGCTTCGGCATCGCGGCGGCTGATGGTGCCCTGGCGCAGAGCCTCCACTTGCGCGAATGCTTCGTCGCCGGCTTGTTCGCGCAGCACCGCGCCCAGCAGCGTGCCCAGCGAACGCACGTCGCGGCGCAGCGGCGCCTCTTTCAAGTCGCCGGATTGCGCTTCCAGTTCAGCCAGTCGCTGGGACCAGCTCTCGGGATTCCACAAAAGAGCCATCGTATTTTGATTATGCACGAGGAAATTCAGGGCCGGCCTGGATTCGCGTTAGGCGGTCTGACTTGCCAGCTGCGTCACTAATTCTTCCCACTCGACAGTCAGTGCGGCGAGCTGCGCGCGGAGCTCCTCCGCCAGCGCGGCGAGGCGCCGAGTTTCGGCCGCAGAGACATAGACGCCAAGTTGCTGCTCGGTGTGCGCAATGGAAGCCTCGAGGCGCGGAACCTCCTCTTCGAGAAAGGCGCAACGATCTTCCATTTGTTTCTGCTTGATGGGATTCAGGCGGCGGATACGTGCCGCAGGCGACGCTTCGGTGTCGTTGGGTCCGTCATATCCGCCCTCGATGAGGAGGGTTGTTCCGGGTGGTGAAGGCTGATTCATGGTTTGAGAAGATGCAGGTCCTTCAACCCGCTGCGCTCTCTCATGATGGCCATCCATTTGGACAGTCGCCGCCAGCGCTTCCTTCTTGCGCAAGTAATCTTCGTAGTTGCCTTCGTAGGCCGTGATCGCACCGTTCTCGATTTCCAGCACGCGCGTAGCCAGACGATCGATGAAATAGCGATCGTGCGAAACGAAGACCACGGTGCCGCTGTAGCCGGAAATCGCTTCGAGCAGCACATCCTTGGCGCGCATGTCCAGGTGGTTGGTGGGTTCGTCGAGCAGCAGGAAATTCGAGGGCGAGACCAGAATCCGTGCCAGAGCGTAGCGGTTGCGCTCGCCGCCCGAGAGCACGTCCAGTGGCTTGAATACGTCGTCGCCGGAAAAGAGAAAACAGCCGAGCAGCGAGCGTAGGGCGGTCTCGGGAATGCGCAATGCCGAGCGGCTCATGTCGTCGAGCATGCGCGCCTCGGGGTCGAGCACCTTGTACTGGTCCTGCGCGAAGTACTCGGCAACCACGTTATGGCCGAGCTTGATTGAACCCAAGGTGGGCGCTTCGCCGCCAATGAGCAATTTAATGAGAGTCGACTTACCAGCGCCGTTCACGCCGACCAGAGCCACGCGGTCGCCGCGTTCGATGGTGAAGCGCGCGCCGGTGAAGACGCACTTCGCGCCATAATCCTTCCTCAGGTTGACTGCCTCGACTACCGTGCGCCCCGAGGGCGGGGGCTGGGGAAATTTGAAGTGAATGACCGGCTCTTCCTCGGGGATCTCGATGCGCTCAATCTTTTCCAGTTCCTTGATTCTTGATTGCACCTGCTTAGCCTTGGTTGCCTGGTAGCGGAAGCGATTAATGAACGCTTCGAGATGCTCGATGCGCTCGCGCTGGTTGCGCCACGCCGCGCGGAGTTGCTCGCGGCGCTCATCTTTCTGTTTTAGGTATTTGGTGAAATTGCCCTGGTAAATGGTCAGGCGCTTGTTCCAGATCTCCACGGTGCGGTCGATGGTGACGTCGAGAAAGTAACGGTCGTGCGAGATGAGAATGTAGCCGAAGGGATAGCACTTGAGATAGCCCTCGAGCCAGTTGCGGGTTTCGAGATCGAGGTGGTTGGTGGGCTCGTCGAGTAGCAGCAGGTTGGGCTTGGCCATCAGCAGCTTGGCTAGCGCAATGCGCATCTGCCATCCGCCGGAGAACTCATCGGTCTGCCGCGCCCAATCCTGTTTGTCAAAGCCCAGCCCGGTGAGCACGCTGCCCACCTGCGCGTCGAGCGCGTAGCCATCAAGCGCATGAAAGCGATCCTGCAGCATGGAATAGCGCTCGGCGGCAGCCTCATATTCGGGGCTTTCATGATCCAGCTCGGCCAGCTGGCCTGCCAGTCGCTCTACTTCGCGCTCCATCGCGTGCAGCTCGTCGAAGACGGTGAGACACTCGGCAAACACCGTTCGGCCCGTGAGCTGCAACCCTTCCTGCGGCAGATAGCCGATGCTCATGCCGCGCGTCTGGTCCAGGTTTCCGTAATCGAGCGTCTCGAGCCCGGTGAGAACCTTCATCAGCGTGGATTTGCCGGTGCCGTTGGCGCCCACGAGCGCGGTTTTCTCCTGGCTGCGGATGAGCCAGTCGGCTTCAAGAAAAAGAACTCTCGGCCCGAAGCGTTTCCCGGCATTTTTGAGCGCAAGCATGAAAGTCTATTTTCGCAGAGACGGATTGCGCTCCGTTCCACTGACGCGATTTTTCACACCGCAGCGGACAAGTGCGATCCTGTACGCTGATCGCGGCAGGCTTTTTGGATGCGGGAGCGAATTTGATGAACGCCAGGATGGCATTGCTGGTTTTGGGCATCGCACTAGGGGGAACGGTGATCGAGGTGGAGTGCCAGGAGCTGGACCCAACGCTGAAGCTGAATCAGATTCAGGTCATCGGGACGCACAACAGCTATCACGCGGGAATTGCGCCAAGCGAAGCCAAGGTATGGCAGATGAAAGATCCCGCGGCCTTTCAGGGGCTCGATTACAAACATGAATCGTTAACGCGCCAACTCGACGGCGGTGTGCGGCAGATCGAGCTCGACATCTTCGCCGACAGCGAAGGCGGACGCTTCGCGCATCCTGCCGGACCGCGGATGGCGGCTGAGGCCCAGCTACCGCCCGATCCACCTTTTGACCCTGAAGGCACGATGCTGAAGCCGGGCTTCAAGGTAATGCACGTGCAGGACATCGACTATCGCAGTGTGTGCCAGCCCTTCAAGGCGTGCCTCGAAGAAGTGGGTGCCTGGTCGCATGCGCATCCCGACCACATTCCGATTTTTATTTTGGTTGAAACGAAACAGAACTCGTCAGTAGGCCCGATGCAACTGACGCCCGCGGAGCCGTTCACCTCCCACACATTCGACGCATTGGATGCAGAGATCCGCTCGGTGTTTCCTCCCGAGGAAATGATTACGCCCGACGATGTGCGCGGGGCGTACAAAACGCTGAACGAGGCGGCGCTCGCTGGGAACTGGCCCACGCTGAAAAGCGCGCGGGGTAAGGTCATCTTCCTAATGGACCAGCGGCCCATGGGCCCGGTGTATCTCGAAGGGCACCCTTCGCTGCGCGGGCGCGTGCTGTTTACCAATGCCGTGCCCGGTGAGCCGGACGCCGCGTTTACCGAATTGAACGACGGACCGGCAAGTGAGATTGACAAGCTGGTGCGCCAAGGGTACCTAGTGCGTACGCGCGCGGACGACAGCACCCGCGAAGCGCGTGCGAACGATACAAGAAGACGCGACGCGATGATTGGGAGTGGAGCGCAGATCGTAAGCACGGATTATCCGGCGAGCGAGCCAGCGCGCTGGGAGGGCCACTACTTCGTGGCGCTACCCGGAAATGTGGACGCACGATGCAATCCGATCAATGCGCCGGAGGGATGCGGGGCGAGGTGATGCGGTGCGGACGTGGCTAATCGAGGTGAAAGACTTCCTCCATGGCAGCCCACCACTCGCCCTCGCCGCGATCGGGTAGAGGATTTTGCATGGGCATCATCAGGGCCCACCACTTCTGCGTGGTCGTATCGGCAGCCATGCGCGCCATATCGGCGGCGAAATCTGTGCCGTGATATTCGAAATAGCTGAAGAGCGTGTGATCGCGCAGGTAAATGGAATAGTTGCGAATGTTCGAGGCGTGAATCATTTCGAGCACCGCTGGCCAGACGGCAGCGTGGTGCTCCTTATATTTTTGCTCGGCCTCGGGCTTGAGGCCGATCACCATGCCATAGCGTTTCAAGGGACCTCCCGTAAGAATCAACAGCCCAGGTCGGGCAAGTCGAACTCGCCGAGCTGGAGCGGGTAAACGCCGTGCTCGCGCACCAAACGCACTACGTAGTCGTAGCTCTCGCCGGAGACGTTCGAGGGTACAGAGTGGTCGGACTGAAAGATGAACCCTCCGCCCTTGGCCGCGTTCAACTTGGTGAGCACTGCGGCGCGCAACTCTTCTTTGCTGCCCGCAGCCCACAGTTGCACGTCCATATTGCCGCAGAATCCGAGCCGGTGGCCGAGCCGGTGGCGTAATTCCACCGCATCGAGGCCGGCCTTGTACTCGAGCGGATTGTACGCATCCACGCCGATTTCGATGAAGTCCTCGAAGATGCGGCTCACGTTGCCACAGCCGTGATAGATGACGGGCAGCCCATGGCTGTGACACTCGTCGATCATGGTCTTCACTCCGGGCTTGAAATGTTGTCGCCAAAAGGCGGGCGAAAAGAGCATGCCCTTCTTGTAGGCCACGTCGCCCCAAATGATGATACCGGCCAGTCGCCCCTGCGCGGCCTTGATCTGCGCGCGGAGAATGCCCAGATTGAATTCATGCAGCCGCGCGACAAAGCGAGCGATGGCGTCGGGATACTCGCCCATCCACATCATTACGTTTTCCGTGCCTACGATACGCCAGATCATCTCGTGGGCTTCGCAAGCGCCGCCGTAGACCGGGAAATCGGCGTACTCGGCGGCAACGCGATCGACAAACGGCGCAAGGTTGCGCTCGAAGCCATCGCCCACGCCGTTGATCTGGTCGTCGCCGGCGTGGAGATAGCGGCGCTCGTCGAAGAGGTCGTCGAATTCGAAGGCCTCCAGCTTTTCGATGGTGTCGGTGTCAAAGGCAACGAAGGCCGGCATGGGCAGGTCGAACTTCTTGCGGATGGTTGCACCAAAACCGGTGTGGACCGTGACCTCCGTCTCGTCGTCGCGAAGTATATCGAACTGCCGGATATGAGGGTCCATGTTCGGCGCCACGACGCGCCAGTCGAGATCGTAATAGCGATAAATGTCGGTATCGGCTGCCAGGCCCAACTCTTGGCGCCAGCGGCTCAAGAAACCACCCCAGAAAAAGTCGCTGACGGGCACGCGGTCCGGCTCCTGGTGATGCAACGCCTTGTTCATCCGCTCCAGCTTGGCGAGGCATTTCGACGTTCTTTCCATCTTGCTGTCTTCCTTGCTGCGGACGGGCAATAAGCTGCACCACATCCGGCCTTGCGTGAACCCTTTTCGAACTTAGCCTGTGCGGTTGAACTCAATATATTAGTCCAGACGGGAGGCGATTCCCATGGCATATTCACGCTGGCAGGCAGGGGCAGCTATGATCAATGTGCTTTGATGCGGCGAACGCCGGGCGCAGTCCAAATTGCGGAATGCGCCGCCGGGCGGCACCGGCGCAACCCGGACTACCGAATCGAATCCAGGAATTGCCAAGCTGTTTATTCATCCAGAAGGGACACGGAGGAGACATGAGCGCGAGTTTCACGCAGCGGCGGGAGTTTTTGAAGCAGGCGGGATTGATGGGATCGCTGGGGTCGGCGGCGATGATGGCGGGGCTGCCGGAGAGCGCAATGGCGTTGGGCGGCGGGGCGGCGCGCATTGTGGAAGAGGCGGTAGCGCCCGTGCAGACAGAGGAAACGCCCAAATATCACATCAAGTTTGCGGTGTGCGGCATGAGTCACGATCACATCTACGGGATGATTGGCGCTGTGCAGCGCGGCGGCGGCGAGTTGGTAGCCGCATGGGGTGGCGAAGACGACAAGCTTGCAGCGTTCCGCAAGCGTTTTCCCGATGTGAAGTTCGCGAAGACGCAGGACGAGGTTCTCGACGATCCCGCGGTACAACTGGTGCTGACCTCACAGATTGCCAGCGAGCGCGCGGGGATTGCGGTGCGCGCCATGAAGCGCGGCAAAGACTTTCTTTCTGACAAGCCGGGAATGACGACCCTCGAGCAACTGGCCGATGTGCGCAAAACCATTGCCGAGACCAAGCGGATTTACGCAATCCTCTACAGCGAACTGCTGGAGGTGAAGGCGGCCGTGTATGCCGGGGTCCTGGTGCGGCAGGGTGCGATCGGCAAGGTAATTCAGACCATCAATATTGCGCCCCACCAGATTTTCCAGCACGCGGGCGACGCTGGCGGCAGCAGCGGCCGGCCGGCCTGGTTCTGGAATCCCGATCAATACGGCGGAATCCTGTGCGACATCGGTTCTCATCAAGTGGATCAATTCCTATTCTTCACGGGATCGACCGAGGCCGAGGTGGTGGAGTCGCAGATCGCCAACGTGCGCCATCCCGATCGACCGCGTTTCCAGGATTTTGGCGACATGGTGTTGCGCGGCAATCGCGGGCTAGGCTACGTGCGGCTGGATTGGTTCACGCCCGATGGTCTTGGAACCTGGGGCGACGGGCGCCTGTTTATTCTGGGCACCGATGGCTACATGGAAGTGCGCAAGTACACCAATGTCGCCGTGAGTCACCAGGGCAACAACCTGTTCGTGGTCGACAGCAAGCAGGCACGGTTCATCGACTGCAATGCCATGCCGTTGCCCTTCGGGCCGCAGTTTGTGGCCGACATCGTGAACCGCACGCATTTGGCGCAAAATCTTGACGAGGCGCTACTGGCCGCGGAACTGGTACTCAAGGCGCAGAAGAACGCGAAATGGGTGACGCTCGAGGCTTAAGGTTGGGAGCGCGTTACTGTTCTTGCGCAGGTGGCTCGAAGGCAGCTAATCCCGGCGCATCGGGAATCCTGCAAACTGCGTAGCCCTGCTGCTGGTAGGGGCAATCCATGCCATCGGGTGCAGCACCGTGGATGATGGCCCACGTGACGGGATACGCGTGGGCCAGCCGCGTAAAGTCCGTGGCCGTGAAGTGGTTCAGTCCGTAGGTAGCGTCGCTCATCTGCTTCCACTCCACGGCCAGCTTGGGAAAGATCGCTACTGCGCCGCCATCCTTGTAGTAGTCGGCAAGCTCGGAACGGCGACTGATGGCGCGAAAGCCATGATTGTCTACGCCGCCATCCTTGAAGTAGCGAGAATCGACGGCAAAGACGGCGCCGCGCGGCGTGTTGGTCTGCACCCACAGCAGCGTGTTGACCCACGCGTTGGGGCTGGTCTTCATCCATGGCCACTCAATGTGCGGACTGTTCGGGTAGGTATTGCGCTCCACGGCGAACATGAGCGCGGCCACGCAAAGGCATAGCGCCGGAACGACGAAGTTGCGAATATTGCCGCGGATTCTGCCCGCGTATTCGCCGATGACGCCACCTAGGAAAATAAGAAATACCAGCGTGATGAGGTGAAAGCAGCGCAGCGGCTGCACGCGCGCGAACATGTCGAAGAAATGCGAGCTGGAGATGACGGCGGCTGCCAGAATCGAGAGCAGGCCGAAGGGAATGAGGACCAGGCTGAGCCCTGCAAAGGCCGGCGTAGTGCCGCGCGGCTTCGCCTTCCAGAACCAGGCCAGAAACGCCAGCGGTGCAAGCAGTCCCAGCCAGTCGTACCACGTCCACGTGAAGAGAAAGTAGAAGTCGCGCGCATAGAGCGCTTCGCGATAGGGACCCTGCGCGGCGCCGAAACGGAAACCGATGGGCAGGATTAACGCCGCCGCTGCTTGCGCCGGGCGCGACGTCGCGGGAGCCACTCGTTCCACGATCCAGAGCATGAAGCCGAGTAGCGCGAGGTACACCGCCATCTGGGGATGAATGAGCACGGTGAGCGCGGCTGCGACAGTCGCCCACGCGTAGCGGCGCGCCAGAAAGCCCGCAAGGGCAAGGACTGTGAGCGGAGTGGAGAAGGAGCGCGCCGTGATGTACGGGTCCATTAGCAGCAGGCCGGTGTTGGCGGCCGGCATCATGAGCGCCGCAGTGACGGCGAGCATCGCGGCCCAGCGTGCGCGCCCGGAATTGAAGCAGGTCGCGGCCAGCATCCAACACGCCACCAACGTGGCGAAGAGCGTGGCGAGGTACCAGAGAAAAACGGTCCAATCCATGGAGAGATGCGTGATGCGCGCGGTCCACGCGAGGATGGGCGCGAACAGCGACAGGCGTTCATGCGAGAGAAAGAACTCCGAGGCGTATGGGTAGAGATCGGGATGCAGCAGCTTGCTGGCGGCGGGGATGTAGATTTCGGCGTCCTCAACGCCGAGATGATAGCCGTGAATGGCAAGGGCGGCAGCTGTGAGGAGCCCGAGACGAGTCAAGGGCGGCCGCTGCGCCAGAGGTTGTTTCATGCAATCTTTTTTATAGCATTCATCGTCGAGGGAAACTGCATACGAATGATAGCCCCGCCGCCGCTCCGGTTGCGTCCGCTTACCTGGCCGCCGTGCAGTTTCACCGCGCGCTCGGCGATAGCCAGTCCCACGCCAAAGCCGCCCGTGTCCTGGCTCCGCGCGCGATCCACGCGGTAGAACGGGCGGAAGATGGCGTCGATTTCCGCCTCCGGAATTCCCGGTCCATGATCGCTGACCTCCACCACGGATACCGCATGGCCTGCCTCATCACTTTCCGCGGCCACGCGAATCTCTACTTCGGTTCCCGGTTTGGTGTACTGGATGGCATTGCGCAGTATGTTTTCCATGGCGCGGTAGAGCAGGTGACGGTTGCCCTGCACCGTGCAGTCGTTTACGGCGTGGAATGCGACGCTGCACTGGCGCTGCGAGGCTTCGTATTGAGCATCAGGAATCATCTGCGCCACAATCTGACGGAGAGAGACCGGTTCGAACCGCTCGACATTCTCGATGGCTTCCATGGAAGAGAGCGTGAGCAACTGGCCGATCAGTTGGTTGAGTTTTTCGGTCTCGCGCTCGATGCGGTCCAGATGCTTCGCCATTTCCGGAGAACCATCTTCCCGCGCCAACTCCAGCGCGACGCTCAGCCGTGCCAGCGGCGAACGCAGTTCGTGCGAAACATCACGCAACAAGAGCTGCTGCGCGCCTACCAGCGATTCCAACCGTTCCGCCATGTGGTTGAAGTCACGAAGCAGCCCATGGAATTCGTCGCCCGAAGAGAAACGCCAGCGGCGGACGGGCTCCTGGACGCGCGCCTTCAGATTTCCGTGCGCCAACTCGCGCGCCGCTTTGCGCAGCCCGGCAATCGGGCGCGTAAAAAACAGAACCAGCACGAACGTCGTGAGGCCGCCCACCACAATTGCCACGGGAAGCGTGGGCGATGCGAAATGCACCAGGTCATCGAGCAAACTATGGGGCTGCTCCACGTGAGGCCGGCCAAGCAGGAAGAAATATTTCTTGCCGATCGACGAAGTAATCGGAACCCGCCAGATAAATTGCTCGCCCGTCTGGCTGCTCGTAACGCGCGTTGGAAACTGTTCGCTGGCTGCGGGAAGAGATAGGCCATGAGCGTTGCACAGGTCGCGCCCGGCGATGTCCTTCAAGGCGATTTGCTGCTCGATCTCCGTACTCAGGGCATCCACCGCCGCGCAGCCGCCGGATTCATAGGCCGCGGCTGCGCGTCGCGCATCGTTTTCCAGACTGCTATGGAATCCGTCGTAAACCACATCCGGGCTTTCGAAGTGATGGCGCACGATCAGCGCGGTCGAGATCGCGAAGATCAGGCTCTGCGCAATCCAGAAAATCACGAAAATCTTGAAGAACAGACTGCGCACAGCTTATCCCTTCTCTTCCGCATGGCCGCGGCTCACCACAAGCTGGTAGCCCGATCCGCGGATGGTTTTCACCTGTTCGTCGCGCGCCCCATTGTCACTAAGCTTGCGCCGCAACCGGCTCACGTGCATGTCGAGACTGCGGTCGAATGGATCGAACTTTCGTCCCAGCACGCTTTCTGAAAGCTGCTCGCGCGACACCACCTGGCCCGAAAAGCGCATCAGTGTTTCCAGCAGTGCGAATTCCACGCTGGTGAGATCGATCTTCTTGCCACCCTGCACGACCGATCGCGCCGCGGCATCGAGTTCCAGATCGTCTACGCGCAGCAATGCCGTCTCGCTCTTGGCCGCAGCGCCTGAGCGTCGCCGCAAGATAGCGCGCATGCGCGCCAGCAGTTCGCGCGGGTTGAACGGCTTGGGCAAATAATCATCGGCGCCGATTTCGAGACCCACAATGCGATCGACGTCTTCGCCACGCGCGGTCAACAGCAGTACGCTTACGTCCGACGACGCGCGAATCTGCTTGAGCACCTCGAATCCATCCAAGCCCGGCAGCATCACGTCCAGCAGGATCAGCGCCCATTCCCTGCCGCGCGCGGTCTTCAGGCCTTCGTCACCGCGATGCACGCCGTGCACACGGAATTCGTATCGCCCCAGATAGTCCGTGAGCATGGAGCAAAGCTCAACATCGTCGTCGATGAGCAGGATATCTTCCATTGCATATTTCCGCCTCTTCGAGACTACGCCCGTTGCCGCAGAAAACGGCCGCAAAAAATGTAACAAATGGTAACGAGCGCAGTGACACTTTGTTACACATCTTTACCCAATAAGACCGCACTCCCCAGCTATCCGCGGTCTTCTGTACATGGCGGCAATCTGCTGCCAGGAATGATCATGAAAACACCTCGCTTTCTTCTCCACGTCGTCTACGCGGCTTTCCTCCTTTCGGCACCGCTCGCCGTGAGCCAGGCCCCCTCTGCAAGCGTCTTCGGGACTGTGACGGATCCCTCCGGGGCGCTGGTTCCTTCGGCAACGGTCGTCCTCGCCAGCGGCGATGGCTTTTCGAAGTCGGTCAAGAGCAGTGCCAATGGTACGTTCAGCTTCGGCCAACTGCAGGCGGGGAGCTACTCGCTCACCGTGACCGCGCAGGGATTCGCGCCGTTCTCGCTTGACGGCCTTCAGGTTGCGGGCGGACAGACGACCACGCAGAATGTGATCTTGCAACTGCCTATGGAGCAGCAACAGGTTGAGGTCGAGAGCGACGACACCGGTGTCAGCACCAGCCCGGAAAACAACGCCGGCGCCATCGTCATCAAGGGGGACGATCTGAATGCGCTCTCCGACGATCCGGACGAGTTGCAGAACGAACTCAATGCCCTGGCCGGTCCATCGGCAGGCCCGAATGGCGGACAGATTTATATCGATGGATTCACCGGCGGCCAGCTTCCGCCAAAATCGTCGATCCGCGAAATCCGGATCAACCAGAACCCCTTCTCGGCGCAATTTGACAAACTGGGTTACGGGCGCATCGAAATCCTCACCAAGCCCGGCACCAACACTCTCCATGGCATGGTGATGGCCAGCGGCAACGACTCCACATTCAATTCGCTCAACCCGTTCGTGACCAGCGAGCCGCCATACTACAGCACGTTTTTCACCGGCAATGCCGGCGGTGCGCTCACCAAGAGTTCATCCTGGTTCGCCTCGGTCTTTCGCCGCGACAACGAGTCAAATTCCATCGTCAATGCGGACCTTCTCAATTCCACAGGTAGCATCTACAACTACACCGCAGCGGTTGCCAACCCAGAGTCGCGGCTCGACGTGAACCCGCGCTTCGATTTTCAGCTCGGCGCCAACAACACGCTGACGGTTCGTTACATGTTCGACCGCCAGGTCGAGAGTAACGACGGGGTCTCGGGGTTTTCTTTGGAAACGCAGGCTTACAACGTAGCCAATCACGAGAACACCCTGCAGTTGAGCGACACCCAAGTGCTGGGCGCCAACATTGTGAACGAAACGCACTTTCAATACATGGGCGACCGCGACAGCCAGATTGCGCAAAACAGCGATCCTTCTGTCTCGGTGCAAGGCGCGTTCAGCGGCGGCGGCAACAGCCTAGGCACAGTGCGCGACAACCAGGATCACTACGAACTGCAGAACAACACCATGGTGACCAAAGGCGCGCACACCATCAACTTCGGCGGGCGGCTGCGCTTTACTCACGACGCCAGTTACTCGACCTCCGGCTTCAACGGCCAATACACCTACGCCTCGCTCAGCGCCTACGCGGCGCAGACCCCAGCGCAGTACAGCGTCACCACGGGAAATGCCGCGGCGGCCGTGAATTACTTCGACCTCGGCATGTATTTCCAGGATGACTACAAGGCGCGCCCCAACCTTACCCTGAGCTATGGCCTGCGCTACGAAACGCAGGATTGGATCGGCGAACATGGCGATTGGGCGCCGCGTTTTTCTTTTGCATGGGCTCCGGCCGGCCGGGCAAACAACCATCCGAAGACCGTGATCCGCGGAGGCTATGGCTGGTTTTACGATCGCTTTGCCGAAGGCAACGTCCTTCAGAGCATTCGCCAGAATGGGATCAACCAGCAGCAATACGTGATCGCGAACCCGAGCTTCTATCATAACGCTCCCTCTGCCTCGCAGTTGGCGTCGCTCAGCACCGCGGCTCCAACTCTTTATCAAATCGATCCGCACTTCAGAGCCTCCATCAACATGCAGGCGGCCATGGGCGTGGAGCACCAGTTCGGCAAGTTTGCGACCATGTCTGCCACGTATATCAACTCGCGCGGCGTCCATCAGTATTTGAATGACAACATCAACGCGTACCTGCCCTCGACTTACAACGCGACCACGGGCACGGGTACGCGCCCCAACGGCATCAACGAGAACATCGAACAGTTCCAGTCGGGCGGCGTGTACAACCAGAACCAACTAATGGTGAACTACTCGGTCAACGCCAAGCGGCTCACACTTTTCGGTTTCTACGCCATGAATTCTGCCAACGCTGATACCTCCGGCGCGGGCTACTCCCCTTCCGATCAGCAGGATCCCGGCGCCGACTACGGCCGGGCAAATTTCGACGTGCGCAACCGCTTTCTGCTGGGCGGCAATCTGCAGGCGCCTTACGGAGTTTCCTTCAGCCCCATGCTGGTGGCCAATTCCGGCGCTCCATTCAACATCACCATCGGACAGGACCTGAACGGCGACAACCAATTCAATGACCGTCCCGCCGTTGCCACGGCAAGCAGCACCGACACCATACAGACGGCGTACGGAAACTTCGACCTCGATCCGGCGTGGAACGAGCAGCGCATCCCCTACAACTACGGCAACGGGCCCACGCAGTTCAGCATGAACCTGCGGGTCAGCAAATCAATTGGCATTGGGCCACGCGTCGCGAATGGAACGGGCGCTGGCCTGAGTGGTCCGGGCGGACCCGGTGGACCTCCTCCGGGTGGAGGGCCCGGCGGCGGTGGCGGCGGGCTTGGCCCCGGCGGCCTGAGCAGAAGCGGAGGACCACCCCGGCTCGATCAGGCAGTGGCCCGACGCTACTCTCTCAACTTTGCGGCCATGGCGCGGAACGTGATGAACAATGTGAGCCTGGCACAGCCCGATGGCGTTCTGGATTCTCCGCTGTTCGGCAAATCCACCGCTCTCGCGGGCGGATTCTTCTCCTCGGCCGCTTCGAATCGCAGCCTCGACCTCCAGGTATCGTTCAACTTTTGACACACTGAGGAATCATCGTCGGGAGGAAACGGCTCTCCGACCAGCTTCCGTGGACCGGAAAGACCAAAGGGAGGGTCCGTTTCCGGCTCCTGATGGATCAAAGAGCGTGGTAAACTGAGGCGTTTTAAGCGATGATTCTGGTCATTCCCGCCCCATGCAGCACGAAGTTCACGCGTTCGAGCGTGCATAGGACCTCGACGACAGGAGCTCAAAGCCATGGCTCAGACACGAGCGCCGCAGGAAGCGGGTGCAAACCGGCAGAGGGCCTTATTGCCCGTCTGCCTGGTTTCAGCCGACGAAGACTTCCTCGAGCTTGTGGCTCTCGAAGTTGAGCCCTGGTGTCGCGTCACCCGGCGCACGGAGTATGACGGGCTGGCGCAATGGGCACAGCACCAGGACACCGACTCCGCCATCGTCCTCGACATCGACACCCAGGGCAAGGACCCGATCGGCGGCCTTCGCGTTCTGGACGAGTTGCGGCGGCTTGACGCCAATTTGACCCTCATTTCTGTCAGCCGCGCGGTGGCCCGCTCCGTTGAAAAACAGGCCCTCGATGCCGGAGCCGATACACACTTCCGCGCCCCGGTCGATGTGAGCGAATTGCGAACGAATCTTGTCGAGTTACTGCACTTCCGCGCGGAACTGGCGAAGCGCAACCAAGTCTTGGAAGCCAGCCGCTTCCAGGACTTTGTCGGCTCCAGCGAGCCCATGCGCTATGCCTACGACGCCATCCGCCAGGTCGCGGGCAGCAACGTCAACGTGCTGATCCGCGGCGAGAGCGGGACCGGAAAAGAGCTGGCCGCGCGGGCGATCGTGGCGCTCAGCAACCGCTCCGAGAAGCCCTTTATCCGCTTGAACTGCGCCGCCCTACCCGAGAGCCTGATCGAATCGGAGCTGTTCGGCAGCGAACGCGGCGCATTTACCGGTGCCTCGGAAGCCCGGCCCGGCCAGATCGAGCTGGCCGACAGGGGAACTCTGTTTCTGGATGAAATTGCCACGCTGGCCGTGGATTTGCAAACCAAACTGCTGCGCGTGCTGGAAGATCGCCAGGTACAGCGCCTGGGCGGGCGTACCTACCGCAAGATCGATTTTCGCCTGATTTGCGCGACCCATGAGCCGCTGGAAGAGATGGTGCGCGCGGGGCGGTTCCGCGAGGATCTCTACTACCGCGTCAATGTCGTGCCCATCCAGCTGCCTGCCCTGCGCGAACGGGAAGGCGATATTCCCCTGTTGTGCCGGCATTTTCTCGAGGTGCATTGCGCCGCCAATAGCAAGGGAGAAAAGTACCTAAGCGAGGAAGCGCTGGCGGCCTTCGAGGAACACACCTGGCCGGGAAACGTGCGCGAGCTGGAAAACCTGATTCAGCGCCTGGTGGTGACGGTGCGCGGGGACGTGATTGACGCCCGTGATTTGCCGCCGCGCGTGCTGCGCGAAAGCGTCACGGCCCAGGAGGCGATCCTGGTTCCCGCCCAGGGCACCGATTTCGACGGCGAGATTTGCCGCCTCGAAGTTGCATTGCTAACTACGGCTCTGCGCCGCACCGGCGGCAGCAAAGCGGCCGCCGCGCGCCTGCTCAATATCGATGGACAGCGCATCAAATACCTCTGCCGGAAATACTCCCTATAAGGACCGCATGGGTGAAAATTTAACCTAGCATGGTTTAATTTTTTACCCGTTGGTAGCGAAAGTCCGCGCCTCCCGATTTGTCCCGCCCCGCAGGCTCGCCTAACAAAATCAGGGGCTTAAGAAAAAACGCGGCTGTGGATTGCGTTTGGCACGCGGCATGCAATATAGAGGGCGTCGCAAGAAAAATTCAGAAGTTCCTGAGGAGGGTTTCCATGGCAATCATCAAGAAGTCGCTGATGGGCAACAGTTCCGCTGCAACGTCCGGCTCGGCAAAGGGCACCAGCTACCCTAGCCTGACCGCCGCCAAAATGGCCGCCGCCAAGGTGATCGCACCTCGCGTTGGCGCCCCTCGCGTTGGCGCTCCCCGCGTTGGCGCTCCCCGCGTTGGCGCTCCCCGCGTTGGCGCTCCCCGTGTAGGCGCTCCCCGTGTAGGCGCTCCCCGCGTTGGCGCCCCCCGTGTTGGCGCCCCTCGTGTTGGCGCTCCTCGCGTTGGCGCTCCCCGTGTTGGTGCTCCCAGAACCGCCTTTTAGGCATAGTCGCCGGACAAGACAAAGAAGACTAGACAGCCCTCCCGACCATCCGGCGATTTACTCACTCTCGCGTTGACGCAAACGGCAGTTGCCTAGGCAACTGCCGTTTGTGCTTTACCAGACGTGGGCTTTGATCAGGTTGAGAACCACGGTGAGCATGCGTTCGGCCAAGCTGCGCCGGGCCCCGAAGATCTTGGCAGGACCGGCCGTGCCGAATCGCGGGCCGCCGGCAGACGCGGGCAAGACCATGCGCGCGCTATAAAACACCGGGAGCTTGACGCCTTTGTAGTTCTGCGATTCCACCAGGCCTTCGGGAAGATTCACGGCATCTCCGCCGGGCTGAGCAAGCGCAAGGTGAACCATGGAAAAACGGCCCGGGAGCGCCAGAGCCACCTTGTCGCCGGGCCGGATGCGCTGCAACGCCGCAGTTGGAATGTAGACACGCACAACGCGCGGCCCATCATCGGCCAGTTCGAGCAGCGCCTCGCCCGAGCCAACACTCTGGCCGAGCAGTGCATCAGGATCCTCGTTGAGCACGATGGCATCTTCCGGCGCGGTCACCACGAGCGACGATCGAGCCTCTCCCGCCAGTAAACTGGAGCGCCGCGCCGCATCCTGCTCGGCTTCCGCCGGACCAACGCTTCGCCCCTGCAGCTCGGCGTTGAAGGCGTGGAAGCTGGCGTCGCGGGTCTGCGCCGTGGCCGACTCTGCCATGGCATCGGCCGCCGGACTGGTCATGGTGAGCAGAGCCTGGCCGGCGCGCACGGTTTCTCCCTCGTGCACGAGCACCGCATTCACCAGCCCTGGCGTCGTGGAATGGAGCGTGAGGGTGTTCAGGGGCTCAACAACGTAGAAAGCATCTTCGCGGTTGCGCAGAATCGGGACGAAGAGCACCACCGCCAGAACCGCAGCCAAGGCGAGGTATCTGAGCCGCAAGGCGCGGCCGGAGCTGAACTTGGCGGCCCACAACCGCTTGAGCACGCCGCCCAGTGAACGTAATCGCGAGCGGAACACCACAAAGGCCAGCGCGCCGGCGGGAATCAAGGCGAACTCGGCGAAGGCCTTGGAGGTCACATTGAAAACAAAACGAATCGTGAGGAAAAGGATCACATAACTGTAGAGCGCGGAGACAAAGGCGTAAAACATGAAGAACAGCACGCGGCGGCGCGGCACCACCGGAGTTTCCGTCGGCAAGCCCAGAACCCAGGTCTGGAACGATCCCGAGAGAAACGCAGTGGACCGCTCTTTCAGATCGGCCACTGAGATCAGCTCGGTCAGGAAAAAATATCCGTCGAGCTTGATGAGCGGGTTTAGATTGAGGACGATGACGGCGAGGCCGGTAATCAGGATCAACTGGTAGGCGAGGTTGTGCAGCCAGTCGCCGGGCGAGGTATTCAGCCACACCACCATGCCCAGGCCGCAGACCACCATCTCGATCCAGATGCCGGCAATGATGGTGGCCAACCGCTGCCTGCGGTCAGCCGTGACCCACGCCTCAGTAATATCGCAAAAGAAAGCGGGCATGAGGTAGATGAGGAGAAAGCCCAGTTCATGCACCTCGCCGCCGTAGTGCTTGCAGGTAAGCCCGTGTCCCGATTCATGGATGAAGCCAATGACCAGCATCAATGACCAGAACTGGACCAGGTCGATCGCGCTCTTCTTCGTGAAGTTGTAATACAACACGGCGTCAGGGGCGATGGTGTGCCATTGCGAGATAAAAACCGTCGTCTCAAACAGAAAGAGCAGAACCATGGCCAACATGCACCAGCGGCTGAAGACGTACTTGCCGATGGCGCGATCGAGCCATCCCAAGAAGCGGTCCGGATCCCATGCGGAAAATCGTATGTGCATCAGGTTGAACTTGGAATTTCGCTTGGCGCGGTGTCCGCGCTGCGCCTTCAGCTTCTGGCTCAGGGCAAGGTTTCTTTCCTGCGGCGTCTTGTACCAGAAATCGGATTCTTCCAGCCCGTCGGCAAATGACCGCACGTCTTCAGCTGGAGTCGGCGCTCCGGTTTGTTCGCTGTAGATCTCGGCGATCTCTTCGTAGGAGCGTGTGCCGTCGAACAGAATAGCCAGGTTCCATTGATAGAGAGGAAAGCGGAAGAACGTGCCTTTCGCGCGCTGGATTGCAGCGACAATCTGTTCCCCGTCAACGACATCTTCGCGAGTGACGAGCTCAGGGTCGAGTCGCGGGGGGTGGGCGCGGGTCAGGCGCGCCTGCGGTATCTCCGGAAGAGCGGCATCGAGAGCTTCACTCAGATTCATGGCGCCAGCCGCACCTGCATGGTCATTCCCGGCTTGAGCAGCGGCGATGCATGATCGACCGCGCCGATTACCTGCACGCTGCCACTGGCGGGATCGACCACCGGACTCACGCGCAGGATGCGGCCAACCTGGTGCAGACCGGGATAATCCGCGGTGGTCAGCTCGAGCGGCGCGCCGGCAGGGAACGAAGCCATCAGCGTTTCAGGCACGGTGAACAGCACGTGCAGCGGAGCCTCCGCCGTGATCCAGAAGAGCGCGTCTCCAGCCTTGACCTGCTGGTCAGGCCGCGCCGAGCTGCGCCCCACCACGCCCGAAAACGGAGTCACAATTCGCGATTGGTCCAATTGCACTTGCGTGGCGCTCACGTCGGCCTCGGCCGCCGTCTGCTCGCTCTCGTAGCGCTCCACCTGGGCCGTGGTTTCGTCCACTTTGTACTTCGAAACCTCCCAGCTCTCCTGGCTCAGGATGTTTTCCTTGAGGAGGGCGTCGGCGCGGCGCAGGTCGGCGTGAGCACTTTCCTGTTCGGCCTTCCAGTTGCGAACTTCGGCTGCGGCCGCGGCCATGTGAGCCTTTTGCGCGGCCAAGGCCGCCTGCAGCATGCGGTCGTCGAGCTGTGCCAACAGCTGACCGGCGCGCACGTGATCGCCGATCTGCACCGCGACTTCGATAATCCGGCCATCGCGCTCAACGCCCACATCGGCCTGCTGCTCGGCCACAAGTGGGCCGCTGGTCGAGAAGGATTTTGCATCCGGAGCGCTGGGCGCCGGCGCGGCAGCGGGCGAAGGGGCGCTCGCGGGCACTGCCGATGCGGCCACGGCCGGGGGCGGAGAGTTGGTCTCACAGCCGGTCACGAACAGTGCGGCTGCCATCGCGGCTGCCATCGCAACGGGGAAAGAGTTACGGCGATTCAAGGGAAGATGCATACGTCACCAGCCAATCCAGTTCCACAGCGTCTGCCACAGCCACAAAGCCGGCCGCCGCAGCATCACATATCCAGCCGGGCGGTAGCCGATGGAAACCTTTCCCTTTCCACTCATGCCCGAGCGTAGCGCGGCGTCGCCGTTCGGCACTGGGACTTCGACGGAGAAGGTGCGTTCGCCGTCGCCAGACACCGCCTGCGGGCTTACTACCGAGACCGAGTTGTGCCAGGTCCGCTGCGGGTAGCTGTCAAGCTTGACCGCGGCAGGCTGGCCGACATGCAGCAACCCGGCATTCTCCTCGGGTATGGCAATCCGAACCACAGCCGAATTGATGTCGAGAACCTGGGCGAACGGGGCGCCTGCATCCAAATGTTGGCCAGCAACGTTCTCCAAATTCGGCGTCACCACAATGCCCGCGATGGGCGAACGCAGTTGCGCGCTCTCAAGTCGCGCGCGCGCCTGGGCGGCTTCAGAGCGCAGGAAATTCACGTTCGCGCGATCGGCGCCGGCGCGGGCGCTGCCGTGGGCCAGATCGTCTTCCATCGCCAGCAATGCCTGCTGATATTTGGCTTCGGCAGCAGCCAGGTTGGCGCGCCATTGCCAATCGTTGAGAGAGCCTAAAATCTCGCCGGCCGCGACCCTCTGCCCTTCGTGCGCGTAAACCTTGTCAACGTTGCCTTCCACCGGTGCAGCCACGGTGGCCAGGTGCTGGGCGTCGACGACCGCATCACCCTCCACCCGCATGGGCAGCGGGCAGATGGCAAGAAACAGAATCACGATAGCGGCCGCGGCGGCATACACCATCGTGCGCCTGCGCGTGGTGCGCAGCAGGGCAGCACGCTTCTGCATCAGCGGTTCCAGCAGGCTGATGAGCGGAACCTCGCGGTAGAGCAGCGCGTTGCGCAGGGCCACGGTCGCCTGACCCGCCAGCACTTTGATCATCTCGATTTGGGCCACGCCCAGAAAATCCGGATCGCCGCTTTCGTAGATCAGCATGCCTACCCTGCCCTGGTCGTCGCTTAGCGGAAGAGTGTACAGAGCGCGGTAGCCGGCCTCCTCAAAATGCTGCCGTACCTCCGGCGCCAAGTCGGCGCTCTCGTCGGTTTCCGTTCCTTCGTGCCAACTGATGTGCAATGCGTCGGGCTCGGTCGAAAGCCAGCGCACCAGGCTTTCCACGCGTTCCACGGCTGGATCTCCTATGGGCAGCCGGGTCATGCCAGAGACGGCTTTCAATTGCAGCTTTCCGCGGTTGTCCAGCGCAATGGCGCACAGCTCGTAGGGCAGCACGCTCTGCGGGCTGTTCACGATGATCTGCAGCAGGCGATCGAGCCGCAGCGTAGAGGTGATCTCCGCGCTCACCTGCACCAGAACCTTCAGGATCTCCAGCTTCCGCTCCGCCTGCATGAGGCTGGCGTTTTTTAGAGCATTGGAAACGGTCTCAGCCATCGAGGAAAGCAGGAACAAGTCATCCTCGTCGAAGGGATGGTCCTCGCGATTGATGGCCTCAAGAACCCCGACCTCCGCCTCGTCCTGCATGAGAGGCACCAGCAGCGCATTGCTCACCGGTGGGGACTGGCTGTCTTCGGGCTGCCGCGCGTTGCGCACTTGCAATCGTTCGTCGTCCGGGTCGTCGATGAGCAGCGGCTCGCCCTCTTCCGCCATGTCGGCTACATAGCCATTTCCTGGAGTCTCAATCCAACCCAACTCCGCCGTGTCGTCGGTCCCTTCGCCTGCAACCATCCGCAGTTCCGGCCCATCGAAGAGCCACAAATTCACCGCCTGGCACGGCAGCATCGCAATCGCCTTCGCGGGGATCATCGCAATCACCGCATCCAACTCCAGCGTCGCGTTCAGCGATTTCTCAAGGTCGTACATCTGCGACATGCGATGCACGGAATCCAGCAGAGTTTGACGCTGCTGATCAAATTGTTCTCCCGACAGTAGCGCGGGTGCGACGAGTCGCACAACGGGAGCAAGGTCTTTCAGTTGCTTCTGCTTGATGGTTCCGGAGAAAATGACGATCTCGAGAACGACTGCCAATTGCCCATCCAGTTCCACAGCCAGGTACGCAATGGCCCCCACCGAACGCGACGCATTGAAGTGCGCGTAGTCCTCACGGCTCAGGCGGGTCTTATCGTAGATCTGCGCTTCGGCCGGAAACGCATCCGGCATCGCAAACAGCCAGCTGCCGGTGTGTTGCGCGTCTCCGAGAGAAACTTCTCCCGCCGCACCCACAATCGTCCACGGTGCGGGATCGTTTTGCGGCTGATAGAGGTGGACAATACAGGCGCTATCGGCGACCGAGCTGACAACGACGGAGGCGATCACGCTCGCCCGGGATGCGCTATCGAAGGCGCTCAACAACTGCGCCGCCGTCTCGATGGCAACCTCGTTTACGGAGGGTATCGCGGTTTTCACGTCGTCCATCGGCGTTGTTTCTCCGGAAACATTCGTTCAATGTGTCGTGTACAGCAAATGACCGCTCCCCGGCGGCATTCGAAACCATTGGCGCAGATGCCGCTTTGCCGGCAATCATTTCTGATGAAAAAGGGGAATGATGAAGCTTAACCTCTCGTGCCGTTACCCTGATGCCTGTCGCTGCAAACTGTATCTGGCGCTTCGCGAAAACGGGTCTAACATCTACAAGCGGTGTGCCAGCCCTGGGGACTTGTCAATTCGGGAATCTTTCCTGGTCCCCCCACCCCGCTTGACAAGGTAATGCATCGACGCGAAGATTGTCACGAGCTTAACAAGCCCGACTTCCCCAGTAAAGTGGAATCTGGCCAAAGGATTTCTCGTGGATTTGGACATCAAAGAGAACGGAAACGTCTGCACCCTGAAATTGAAGGGCAAGCTTGTGAGCGGCGAGGCGGTCAGCCAGTTCGAAGGCGCCTTTCTCAACGCGCTCTCTAGTGGCCATATTTTTCTCATTCTTGATCTCGAGGACGTGCCTTTCGTGGATTCCTCCGGCATCGGTTCCATTGTGAACTCGCTGCGCACGTCGTCCAAGGCGGGAGGCAGCGTGAAGCTGGTCAAACCCGCTAGTTTTGTCCACAAAACCCTCAAGATGGTGGGCGTCCTCGACCTCTTTGAGGTTTTCGACAGCCAAGCGGATGCTTTGGCGACCTGTGCCGGTTCCTGAAGCCGTTCCGGGCGACCCACCATGACCAAACATCGGGCGCTGTTGTGCGGTTTGCTGCTTCTGCCAATCCTAACGGTCAGCCGGGGTGCGCCCGCGCAAAATGCCGGACCGCAGATGCCGCTGGTCGATCCCTCGGTTGCCCGCCTCGCCGATGGCGTGGAGCGGGCCAACACGAATCTGCGGGCTGCCGAAACCTACCTGCCCATCCTTTATCCCAGTTCCCACGCGGCCAACCTGCTTGAGCTCAAGAACGGCGATGTTCTTTGCGTGTGGTTCTCAGGCACCTGGGAGGGCAGTTCGGGTGTGGGGATCGTACTGGCACGGCGGCCTAAAGGATCACGCAACTGGAGACCTCCGGCGCTGATCGACAGGCAGGCCGGCGCGTCCTATCAGAATCCCGTGCTTTTTCAGGAGCCGGACGGAACCCTCGACCTTTATCACAGTACGCAGGAAGCCGACGCGGGAGAAGCCAATGCGCACGTCCTGCGTCTCGTCTCAAAAGATAACGGCGTCACCTGGGCCAAGCCAGCTCTTTTGTTCGGAAAAGCAGGCGCTTTCACGCGGCACCCCATGGTGATTCTCAAAGATGGTGCGTGGCTGCTGCCGTTGTCGTACATTACAAGCACGGGGATCGGCGCAGGTTCGGAAACGAACTATTCGGCAACGGAGATCAGCCGGGACCACGGCGTGACCTGGAAAGAATGCGTTATGGCTGATAGCGAAGGGAAGATCCAACCCAGCGTGGTCTCCCTCGCACCCGACCGGCTGCTCGCCTTCTTCCGCAGCCGGGCAAGCGACTTCATCTACAGCAGCACTTCATCCGACGGATGCGTTTGGAGCCCTGCAACCGCCACCGTGCTGCCCAACAACAATGCCTCGGTTCAGGCCTTTCGATTGCACGACGGCCACTTGGTGATGGCATTCAATAACTCCAGCAAGAGATCGGCGGGCGGCGGCTTACGCAAACCCCTTTCCGTCGCGCTTTCCCTGGACGGCGGAAGCACCTGGCCTTATGTGAGAGACGTTGAAGAAGGCCGCCGCGGCTACGGGCTCGCCGAGCAGACCCCCAAGGAACCGGGCCGCGAAGAATACTCTTACCCCAGCATTATGGAGACTCGCGACGGAGAAATCCTCGTTGCCTTCACTTATCGGCGCCAGACTATCAAGGTGGTTTCGATCACAGAGAACTGGATCAAGCAAAAAAGCAGTGGACGGAGATTCATCCATTGAAAGAAGAAGCTCGCTTGGCTCGCAATCCGCGAACAATTGACGTGCTCAACAAGGGCATTGGATTGCTGGAGCAGCCGATTGCTCACGATGAGATTGCGCGGCGCGGCTGGAACCTGTTGCGCGAGGATCTGACGCTGCCCGCGGCTGTGCTTTATGAAGATGCGCTACAGCACAACCTTGTATGGATGCGGCAATTCGCGGCTGCATACGGCGCCAGGCTCGCTCCCCACGGAAAAACCACGATGGCGCCGCGCCTGTTCGACCAGCAACTTCGAGCGGGCGCATGGGGCATTACGCTCGCCACCGCGCGGCAAACGCAAGTTGCCTACGCGCACGGCGTGCGTCGCGTGCTCATGGCCAATCAGCTGATCGGCAAGCAGAATATGGCCGTCGTCGCCGGGATGCTGCACGATCCCGAGTTCGAGTTTTACTGCCTCGTCGACTCCGCCGAGCAAATCGATCAGCTTGGATCGTTCTTTTCGCAATCGGGACAGCGGCTGAATGTATTGCTCGAGGTGGGAGTGGAAGGCGGCCGCGCCGGCGTGCGCAACCGCGAACAGCTCCAGTCGATTCTTGACGCGCTGGGCAAATGGAGACCTGCGATCGCGCTCTGCGGAGTTGAAGTCTATGAAGGCGTTCTCGATAACGAGGCTGCCATTCGCGCGTTTTTGCTGGATGCCGTGAGCGTGACAAAAGAGATTGCGGCGAAGAAGCGTTTCGATCGCACGCCGGTTTTACTTACCGGCGCGGGATCGGCCTGGTACGACGTGGTCGCCGAAGTTTTTTCGCAGCGGGATTTCCAGGATCCCGTAGAAGTGGTTTTGCGCCCCGGCTGCTATCTGACGCACGATGTCGGCGCATATCGCGTTGCGCAGGACAGGATCCTCGAATGCAATCCGGTGGCGCGGCAAATAGGCGCGGGGCTCAAGACGGCATTGCACATCTGGGCATACGTACAGTCTGTTCCGGAGCCAAATAAAGCGATTGTGGGCCTCGGCAGAAGGGATGCCGCCTTCGACTCGCGGCTACCCGTTCCGGCCCTGCACTTTCGACCCGGAAGCGCCACTCCGCAACCCGTTCCGGCACATTGGATCGTTACCAGACTGATGGATCAGCATGCGTATTTGCACATTGCCGCAAACGACGACATTCGGCCCGGCGACATGATGGCTTTCGACATCGCCCACCCGTGCCTGACCTTTGACAAATGGCGCGTGCTGGCCCTGGTAAACAGCGCTTACGATGTCGTCGACCTGATCCAGACGTTTTTCTAAGAGTCTGCAAGAAGCTCGTTCAAGTGATGAGTTCGCCTGCGTGGAGAGGGCCGCGAGTATTTGTACAAGCTCTGAGACTACTTCACACTCCTCCAGTCCAGAATCACCTTGCCCGCATTCCCGGAACGCATGGCGGCAAATGCCGCCTCGTATTCATTCCATGGGAAGCGGTGGGTGATCACTCCGGAGATATCGACTCCCGATTCCAGCATGACCGTCATCTTGTACCAGGTCTCGTACATTTCTCGGCCGTAGATGCCCTTGATCGTCAGCATGTTGAAGATCACCTCTCGCCAGTTCATCGGCATCTCTTTGGCCGGAATGCCCAGGAGAGCGATTTTGCCGCCATGACTCATACTGGCGATCATGTCGCGCAGGGCTTGCGAATTGCCCGACATCTCAAGACCCACATCGAACCCTTCCACCATTCCCAGATGCTTCTGCACGTCTGCGAGCGGCGTCTCGCTGGGATTCACGGCCATGGTCGCGCCCATTTTGCACGCCAGCTCCAATCGAACAGGGTTCAGGTCGGTCACCACCACGTGCCGCGCGCCCGCGTGTTTCACGACGGGGATCGCCATGAGCCCAATCGGTCCCGCGCCCGTAATCAGCACGTCTTCGCCCAGAACCGGAAACGAAAGCGCCGTGTGTACCGCGTTACCAAAGGGGTCGAAGATCGCGGCAACCTCTTCGGGCACGCTGGCGCTGTGCTTCCAGATGTTAGTCATGGGCAACGCAATGAACTCGGCGAACGCTCCCGGCCGGTTGACGCCCACACCTCGCGTCGACGCGCAAAGATGCCGCCTTCCAGCAAGGCAATTCCGGCATCGGCCGCACACCACGTGCCCTTCCCCGCTCACGATGTTGCCCGCGAAGAAGTCGTTCACGTTCGCGCCCACCGTAACCACTTCGCCAACGAACTCGTGTCCAATGGCCATGGGCACGGGAATGGTCTTTTGCGCCCACTCGTCCCATTCGTAGATGTGCACGTCGGTGCCACAGATGCCGGTGTAGTGCACGCGCACCAGGACATCGTTGATGCCTGTTTCTGGTTCGGCGATGTCTTCGAGCCACAAACCGCGTTCGGCTTTGCTCTTGACTAATGCTTTCATCGATCGAACTCCCTCTCGGCCATTATCCTCGCGGTTTCTGCCTTCCGCGCGAGAATGTTTATGCGGCCGCGCACAGCCAGCTTCGGCGCTCACCGCGCGGCCGTGAGCACGGCCAGCAACTCCTCGTTTGTGAGGGGTAGCGCATTGGCCTGCATGCTGCTGGCGCGCGCCGCCTTCTCCACCACCGCGGGAAAATCAACTTCGCCGATTCCCCAGGCGCGCAGCCCGGGAATGTTGAGCTCGGCGCAAAGCGCCCGTACCCAGTCGATGCCTGCCTCCGCGCTGGCATCATTTCGGCCGGTCAGCAGGCGGGCGACGGCGGCGTAGCGTTCCAATGCGGGATTTTGCGGAGCGCGCGCTCGCAACGCGGTTACATTAGCCGCCATGCCGTGCGGCAGCAGCGCCGCGCAGAGCGCTCCATGGGGCGCTTTCCACTGCCCTCCCAGCGGAGCCGCAAAACCATGCACCACGCCCAGTCCGGAGTTGGCCAGCGCCAGGCCACCGCACAGGCTTGCCAGCGCCATGTCGCGGCGCGCCTCTTTATCCCCACCGTCGTGAAACGCACGGCGCAGCGATTTTGCTACACGTCCCATCCCGTCGATACAGATTGAATCCATCAACGGATTGGCGCGCATACTCACATACGGCTCGATCAGCTGCGTCAGGGCGTCCAGGCCGGTTTGTGCGGTAACCGCAGGCGGCAGCCCGTAGGTCAGTTCGGGATCCACCAGCGCGACGCGCGGCAGCATCATGGGGCTGCGCAAGCTGGCTTTCACTCCGTGCTCCGCCGATCCCAGCACGGCATTGCGCGTCACTTCGCTGCCCGTGCCGGCGGTCGTCGGCACGGCAATGAATGGCAGCGGCTGCACCGTGATCGCACGCCCGTTTCCCACCACTTCAAGAAACTCCAGTGGCTCGCCGCCGTTGGTGGCGATGGCGGCAATGGCTTTGCCCGCGTCGATGGCGCTGCCTCCGCCCATTGCAAGGACAACGTCGCAGCCGGCATCCTGCACGCGTCGCGCCCCCGCGCGCACCAGTTCCACCGTCGGTTCGCCGGGAACAGTAAAGTTCTCTGCCCCGAGCGCCGAGACGAGCCAGGCCGCGCGCTCGGTTGATGCGCCGGTGACCACCAGCGGGCGAGCGCCGAAGCTGCGCGCCAGTTCAGGGAGGGCCGCAGCCGTGCCTTCGCCAAAAACAATGCGCGTTGCGGTCGCGAACTCGAAGCGCATGGGTCTACCAGCCCTGAGGGTCGGGAAAGACGGCGTTGTAGATTGCTCTTTGCCGGGGCTCGGCCATCATGGGCTCCACGGCGTCGCGCCACTTGGCGTAGTGCGCGGTCTCCCTGTGCGCGGCCGGGGCTTCCGGCGTACGGTAGACCTCAGTGAGCACAAACCGAGTCGCATCGTCCTCGAGCTGCATCACGTCAAAACGCGCGATGCCGGGCTCCTGCACGCTCGCGCGAGCGTTCTCGATGGTGGCCTGACTGAATTCCTCTACCGACTCGGGCTTGACGTGCACGTGTACATGAACAATGAGCATTAGAACCTGCCTCCGCTCATTATCCTAACGCCAAGCCGCGCAAGCCGCTGCGCATACCGGTCTTGCCGCGGTTCCGGGATTGCGGGCGCAGGATCCATAAACAATCCCGGATACGCGAAGACGCGAATCGAAGACGCTCTAGGAACTTGTTGAAATTCGCCGCATTGTGACGAATTTCCTGATGATTTGCATCCCTACCCGGTTGAAATCTGCTTGAACTGCGGGTCTGGCCAGTGTTTATGGGGCTTTGCGGGTCTCAGGAAAGTACCCCCGAGATCTGCAAGCGACGTTCAGGCACACTGCTCCATGAGCCTTCCTGGTTGTTGAGCCATCAGTTTCGGCAGCCGGATCAGGTTGTGCGCGGCGCAACTGAAGACGAATAGCCAGTCCACTTTTTCCAGGCCTCGCAGCTTGACCTGGCGCAGCGGGCCGGTTTGCTTAAGCCAACCGAAGCCCTTCTCGATCAGCCATCGCCGGCTCAGGCTGACGGCATAGCCAGGCTGCCGTGTGGTTCTTCGGTCCAGGTTGCTGCTGCGGCCCTTGTCGTTCTTCGCTACATGCGGTGTCACGTTCAACTCCCTCACCGTGCTGACGAAATCCTTGCTGTCGTAAGCCTTGTCCGCGCCCACCGTGATGCGCCGCGAGCGGCCCTCTTGCTTTTGCGCAAGCATCAAGAGCGCAGCATCGCGCTCGGCCAGACCATCGGCGTGCGTCACCATCGCGGAGGCAATCAATCCGTTGCGGTTCTCCACCAGCGCGTGGCCCAGGTAACTCAACTTCGACTCCTTGCCGTAGCTCTTCTTGTACAGCCGCGCATCCGAATCGGTGGTCGATTCATGCGTCTGGTTCGTACGCTTCTGGCCATGAAAATCTCCTCCGTCGCCGTCATCGGAACCGTCCTTGCTACGAAAGCTCTTCTGCGAGGCCCACGCCTGGATCAGCGTGCCGTCCACTGTGAAGTGCTCGTCGCTCATGAAGCGCTTGGCCTGCTTGTTCACTTCCGCAAAGAACTGCCGCGCCACATCGCTGGTCAGCAACCGGTCTCGGTTCTTCGAAAACACCGCGTGGTTCCACATCGCATCGTCCATGCCCAGACCCACAAACCAGCGGAACAGAAGGTTGTAATCGATTTGCTCGACCAGCAGCCGCTCCGAACGCACTGAGTAGAACACCTGCAACAGCAGCGCCCGCAGAATGTACTCAGGCGCTATCGAAGGCCGTCCCGAGTCCGCATACAATGCATCGAACTCCGCGCTCAACGTCCGCATCACCGTGTCCGTCAGCTTGCGAACCGCGCGCAACGGATGATCCTGAGGTACCCGCTGCTCCAATGAAACATAGCTGAACATCCCATCCTGAACTCGCTCATCTCCACGCATACCCATGAGACGGGCGACACCTTCGCCCCGATGCAGAACGGTACCTATTTCAACAAGTTCCTAGGGCACAAGCGTAGTGGTTACGCTGCTCGACCCGGATGCGTAGTTGGCTCCTCCTGCATAAGTTGCGGTGATGGTATGCGAGCCTGCCCGCAACGACGATGTCGCATAGCTGGCCTGGCCGCTGCTGTTGACGGGAACCGTCGCCAGAAGCGTCGCGCCGTCGTAGAAGGCAACCGCGCCATTGTCATTCGGCGGGCCCGCACTCCACGACGTAGCTGCTGCCGAGAAGGTGATGTTGGTTCCCACAGTTGTGTACCAGGTGGAGGGAGTGAGCGAGACCTGCACCGGAGCCGCGGTGACCGTGAAGTTCTCCGTCTGCGGCGTGGCTGCAGCGTAGTTGGTTTGCTGCGCGTAGCCAATCACGACACTTTGATTGCCCACCGGTGGCTTGGTAATCGTGAACCCCGCGCTCCCGCTGCTCAACGGAACCGATACGGGAGTGCCGCCGTCGTAGCTATAAGTGATATTGCCCAGCGCCGATCCCGCATTGGAGCTCACATTGACTGTGCACTGATAATTACCGCCATACGGGAATGACGCGTTCCAGCAGGAGGCTGACATGTTCACCCGAACCGGGCTGACGGTGAGTACGGTGGGATCGGAAGTTCCTGGTGAATTGTTGTGGTCGCCCGAGTAGACCGAGGTGATGGTGTGGGACCCGGCGTTCAATCCGGGCGAAATGTACCAGTAGGCGCAGCCGTTGCCTCCCAAAGTGAGCGTAGTCAATAACGTGCTTCCGTCTTTGATCTGGATAGTACCGGTGGGCGTGGCCTTGGTCGCGCCGGCCACACAGACCGTGACATTGGTTGCGCCGGGATAGACCAACTGGGTGCTCGAGAACTGCTCAGTGACAGAAGTGTCGTAGACATTCAGCACCAGAGTAGCGGATGAGCCAGTGTGATTCGTGTCTCCTTGGTATTGCGCGGAGAGCGAAAGCGCGCCCGACGCAGAAGGAGTGAACGTGCACGACGCTACGCCTGAGCCGTTCAATGTGGAAGTGCAAAGCGTGGTTGCGCCGGAGAGGAAGATCACCGTTCCGCCGGGCTGCCCGGCGCCTGTGACCGTTGCTGTAAGGGTTTCGGTCTTGCCTTGCACACCTGGGTTCGGGTTGGCGGAAAGTGCGACGGACGACGACGCCTTGTTGACGGTCAACTGCACGGCCTGGATTACCGTGGTGTAGTCGGTCCTGTCGTTGGGCGTGAAGGTGACGGAAAGCGTCTGCGTTCCCGCGGCCGGCACATTCCCTGCGGCCGGCGTGTATGCAAAGCCGCCGCTCACTGACGACGTGGCGTCAAGCTGCGTGGAACTCAGCGCTGCGCCGTAAGTAATTGCCGACGGCGTGGCCCACGTGATCGTCGGAGTGGCCTGGGCGACAACCAACGTGGAAACGGTGGTGTTTGCCGATGCGTAGCCATTGGTACTGGTGTAGGTCGCGGAAATTTGGTGCGAGCCCGCGGTGAGGCCGCTGACCTGCGCAGTCGCCGTGCCGTTGCTGAGCGTCGCGTTATACGTGGCGCTATCGACGGTAAATACAACCGTGCCTGTTGGCGTCACCGATGTGCCGGAGACGGTCGCGCTCAAAGTAACAGTCTGGCCGTAAACGGGCGACACCGGTGAAAAGGCTCCGAGAACGATGGTCGAGGCCGGTGGCGTTGCCGGGCCGGTGAGAGTGAGCTCGACCGACGACGGATTGGACAACGCAGCGTTAGTGAGATTGCCGTTGAAGGTGACAACGTCGGTTGTGGTTGAGTAGGTTGTTGGCGTATACGCGGCTGTAAGCACGCATGCACCGCCAATCGCCAGCGTTCCGGCTCCGCTTGAATTCAGCGTGCAATCGGTGGAGGTTGTGGGTGTGAGGCTGTAGTCGGAGGTATCAGTCTGGCCGAACGAAGTGCCAGTGAACACCTGGTTGCCCGACTCCAGCATATCGACTGTTTGCGGCGGCTCGGACGTAGAGAACTGCACGGTTCCCTGCGTGCGGGTCAGCTTGAGCACGCCTCCGGCAGATCCCGTATAAAGGTCGCCGGCGGAGTCAATGGCCAGCGAAGCGGGTGCGAGCGTGGCGACGATGAATGCGGTGCTATTGCTGCTGGCCGGGACAGCCAGAATATCGGCAGTGTCGGCAATCAGTAGGTTGCCGGCCGCGTCGCTGAGAGCGGCAGTTGGGGCTACCGCAGGTGTCGTTACGGCCGTCACTCCGTTGGTCTGGAAGTTGAAGCGATCGATCGCGGGAGCACCGGGATCGGCCACCAGGAGGTTTCCGTTGGGATCGATGGTAAGGCCCGCAGGCGCAACCAGGGTTCCCAGCGGCAACGTGCGTTCGGCGCCGGTGATGGGGTCGATTTGATACACGGCCTTCGCCGACGAATCGGAAACGTAGAGATTATTCAGCGCGTCCACCGCGAGACCGGCGGGAGTGGTGAAGGTAAAGGGCAGGACGCTCGACGCCCCAGCGGGAGAAATTGCGGTTACGGTTCCAGCCGAAGTGTCTGCCACATAGACGTAACCGCGCGGATCGACCGCAACCGCGCCGGGCGCCTTGAAGCTGCCCAATGAGGTTCCGGTGGCGCTGCCGCCCTGGGATTGAACGGCGGCCGTGAAGCGGAACACCTGTTTGCTGTTCGCGTCGGAGACGTAAACATTGCCGGAGTTGTCAGCGGCCAGGCCAGTGACGGCAAGATTCGAACCAAAGCTGGTCTGGGTAGCAGGATCGAGCGTGGCTCCGGAGCCCAGTCCCGTTCCCGTCATTCCGAGGTAGGCAATATTCCCCTCCGTACTGTTCACGGTGAGCGCCGACGAACGCGTGCCCGGAACGGCCGGAGTAAAGCTGGAAGTGAGCAGGCAATCGACAGTCGAGTCGGAGTTCGTCGTGCACGCAGGCGTCCCCAGCGACCACTCGCTCGATGCGTTCACGAGACCATTGGTGGCAGCCAGGCTGTCACCCGCGATAAAGTGCAGTTCGACCGGCTGTGCAGCCGTTGCGGTTGCCGCGGTCGCAGGAGAAGCCAGGCCCGTGGTCACCTTGCGAATGCGTGCATTGAGAGTGTCGGAGATGTAAAGGTTGCCGAGTGCGTCGGTCCCGACGCCGATACCGTTGCCGCCGTCGCCGATCACAGCCTGCGTGGCGGGGCATCCGTCGCCGAAGGCGTCGGTTTCCGCCGAGCAGTTGCTGCTGGTCTTGCCTGCGATGGGACGGATGGTTGCAGTGTGGAAGTCAAGGAACCACACGGCGCCGGTGCCGTCGGAGATGTAGATGTTGCCCGAGTTATCGATGGCCAGCTTTTGCGGGCTCATGCTCACGTCGGTGGCAAGTGTGGGATACGGCCCCGACGAGCTGCCGCCGCCGGCGACGGTGTAGATATATCCGTTTTGCGGAGAGGTGATTCCCAAGGCCGCCAGCAGTGCATCGAGCGGCGAGCCGGTTCCGCACGTCACGCACACCACGCGGATCTTGCTCGAGTCGGCGATGTAGACATTGAGATTGGCGTCGGTCATTACCCCTTGCGGGTTACTAATCGTGGCCGCGGTGGCTAGGCCGCCGTCGCCGGAGGAGGAAGCCGTTCCGGTGCCGGCAAAGGTGTGGATGGTGCCGGTGGGGTCGACGACGCGAATCTTGTTATTCGAAGTGTCGGCGATATAGACGTTGCCTGCGGTATCGGCCCAAACGCCGCGCGGTGCGTTCACTTGGGCCGAGGTTGCGGGACCGCCGTCGCCGGAGCTGCCCGCCGAACCGGTGCCGGCCACAAGATAGAGCAATCCGTCGGACACGCTCACCTTGTAGACTGCGTGACTGTCGTAGCCTGCGATGTAAACGTTGCCCTGGGTGTCGGACGAAATGCCGCGTGGCTTATCGATGCTGACCTGCGTGGGCGTGCAGCCTGTGGTTCCCGTTGGAGCGCATGCCGAACCGCTCACCTTGCCGGCAAAATTGGTAATCACCCCGTTGGGCGCAATGCGGCGCACGACACTGGCCACCGCGTCAGTCAGGTACACGTTGCCGAACGGATCGGCGGCCACGCTGCGCAAATCCACCGAACCACCAAAGATAATCGACGTGGCCGGGCAGCCATCGCCATAGCTATCTGTCGCGGCGGAGCAGTTGGCGTGGGCGCCGCCGGCGAGCGTGGTCATGGTGTAAGGCAGCGGGATGGGACTGCTGGGCAAGGAAAGAATCGTTCCCTGCGTGACCGTGAATTGCATAGGCGTGGAAGCTGAACCCGCGAAGCTGCCGCTCGCCGTGTAGGTTGCCGTCACGTTGTCCGTGCCGACCGGCAGATCGATGCCAGCCGTGGCCACTGAAGCATTCGGAGTCGACGATGCTGCCAACGTTGCGGTGGTCGCTTGCGGAACTCCGCTGCCGGTGGTGGTGTAGGTAAAGGTCACCGTACCCGTGGGCGCGCCGACGGCGGAGCTGACTGTTGCCGTCAATGCCACTGGATGGCCCAGCGTCGTCGTGGTGGTGTTCGCTGAGAAAGATGTGGTGGTAAGCGCGGGTGTGACCGTGATGGAGGATGTGGCCGAGGTCGAGCCGTCATTGGCGCCGTCGCCGCTGTACACCGCAAACAAGCTGTAGGGATTCACGCTGTAAGGAAGCGTGATACTGGCCGACGCTGAGCCGGAGCTCAGAGCTGCCGTCGCAAACACCGTCCCGTTGACCACAAACTCCACGCTGCCGGTGGGGTTATTGCCGATGACGGTGGCCACAGCCGTGAACGATGTGCCGTAGGAAATGGTACTCGGCACGCCGGAAAGACCGGTGCCGGTACTGCTCAGGCTGCCCGCATTCACGGGAATGACGTAAGGTGCGGTCGTTGAATACGCGGTCTGACCTGCGGTGAGCGTGTAATTCGAGTCGCCCGAATAGGTCGCTGTGAAAGTGTGTGCCCCGGGCGCCAGTCCGGTGAGCGGCACAAAGATGGTGTCGGCGTTTCCGGGCAGCGCGACCGTGATCGAGCTGCTGGTGAGCGCATCGGTCAACGTAACTGTGCCGGTGGGATACGCGGCGCCGCCGACTGCCGGCGTCAAAATCACGACGGCCGTCGCGTTTTGGCCTTCGGTAATCGTTTGCGCTACGCCGTTGGGCCCGGTCAGCTCCGGCGCAATGTAGGTAAAGCTGCACGTGGGCGGATGCGGGCTGGTTTCCGTGATGTTGTTGGAGACGCTGTTCCCATTCGATCCCACATACGTCGCGTAATCCGCTATGAAATCGCTCGATACCTGGCCGGGGCCGTAGCTCAGCGCGGCGTTGGTCGGCGCAGGGCTGAACTCCGAGGATGGGAAGGTAGTGGGGAAGCCCACATTGTCGAGAGTGAGCTGCAAAGGATAAACGACGCCGTTGTTCGTTCCCGTCAACTGCACGGTTCCCGCCGTGAGGAAGGTCAGGTTCTGCATCAGGATGTTTTCGAGATTGGGGCTCGCGCTTCCCGTCGTGGCTTCGTAATTCGGGCTGTAGACAACCTCGGCTTTGTGGTCCTGGAAGCAGGAGTTCGAATACTGAATGTTCGTGACCACGCCACCGCGATCGTAGCCGGACTTGATGCGGATGCCGGTGGAGTTGCTGTCGGCGGTGTTGTTCACTGAGCTTCCGCTGCCGGCAACGGCGTTGCCAGAGAGCATGTTGCTATCGAAGAGCACATTGCTAACGCCGGCCTGGGTGTAGCTGCCAATGGATTCACCGTGACCCGCGAAGAAGCGGTTGTTGGTGACCGAGATATTGGCCGCCGGTGCGGATGTTCCTGCGGCGCCCACGGCGACGTTGTCATCACCGTCCGAGATCCACGAGCGCGTGATGGTAAAGTTCGTGGCGTTGCCGGGATCGATGCCATCGGTGTTGCGCGAACTGGTGGGCGTGATGATCTTGATATCCCACGCCGTGAAGTTCGAGACCGCGCCGGTGGTGGAAATGTGGAACAGCGGCGAATTGCGGATCGTGATTTTATAGAGCGTGATGTTGCTCGCGCCGGTATCCATCTGGATGAAGCGCGGATTCTGCTGATTGCCGCCGCCGTTGGCGATCGACGAGAGGCCCCACCAGCTCTGGCCCGCAAAGCTGGACGGGAAGGCGTTGATCAGCGCATCGCCGCCGCGGCCGTCGAGCTTGCCGAAGCCCATGATGCCTACGTTGGTTGAGCTGCCGGGAATATCGATGAGCGGCAGGCAGCTCGATGTTGCGCTCGAGCTGTTCACGGTGCCGCAGGTGTGCGTGCCCGGCGTCTTATCGTAGTCCTGCGCGTTGCGCGAGAAGAACAGCACCACGCCGGGATCCACGAGCAGCGTGACGTTGGACGGCATGGAGAGCGGCCCGCTGAGGAATGCGTTATTGCTGCTGCTGCCCACCGAAAGCTCGACCGCCTGGCCCGTTCCGGAGCAGCTGTTCAATGCAGCCTGGATGCGCGCGCCGTCGGGATTGGTCACCGAGGCGTCAATCGACGCGGGAATATCGTCGTTCACCATGGCCAGATCCGCATTCAGCACTGAGCAAATGCCCGGGATTGCAGGTTCGGTCACGGTCCGGGTATCGCCCGTCGCCACATACTGCAGAATCGTGAAACCGGCCGACGCGCTAGAAGGCGAGTAGGTGTTGGTGACACCCGCGTAGCTGGCCGCGATGGCGTACTGACCCGGCGTTAGCCCCGACAGGCTTACCGTCGCAACGCCGGATGCATTCAATGCCGGCGTACTAGAATACGCCACCGCGTTGCCTGAAAGCGTGACCGAGCTGACGGTAACCGAAACCGGGCTCCCGTTGGGTGAGGCAATGCCGGAGACGGAAATTGTGAATGTGGCCTCAGTGCCGCTGGCCGCGTAAAGTACCGAAGCCGGTCCGGCGAGCGCGGTGGACGTCGGCCCAGCGGGCACAATGTCACTGAAGGTGACGGAACCGAGACTGGACGCGGCCAGGAACGAAAGCGTATCGCTGTAACTAGTGCCCGGATTTTCGAGAGAGGCGGTAGAAAGCGCGACGGAAAGCGGGCAGGCTTCGCCCACGGCGATCGCACTGGTGCTTCCGATGGTGCAGCCGGTGGCCGAAATCGTGAACGCGCTCGACGCCGTCTGCACCGTGCCGGTGGCAGCCAGGTTGCCCACATTGGTTAGCGTCCCGGCGATGCTCGTCAAGGGCGTCGTGGTGGATCCATAGGAGCCTGCGTCGCGGACCACCTGCACAATGCCGGTATTGCGCGCATCGGCGTCATACACGTTGCCCAGGCCGTCGACTGCGACCCCGACTGGAGACTGCAAGGCAATAAGAACCGGAGTCTCGGAGCCGCTCACCGGAACTTCGAGGATGGATGCACTGTTCTCATCCTGTACGTAGATGTTGCCCGCAGCATCCGCGGCCACGCCCACGGGCGCCATGCCTGAGAGCAGCGTGGTTTGCGAGTAGGCGCCGGTGGTAGTGGGTGCGAGCTTGTACACCGCGTCCGCGCCCTTATCGGCGACGTAAATATTTCCCGATGGGTCGACGGCCAGCGAGACAGGATTGGCAAAGCCAGTGGCGACCGTCACCTGCTGGCGCACTACTCCTCCGGTCAGCGTGAGTTTATAGATGGCGGTGTTGGCCGGCGAGCTTTGCACGTCGGCTACGTACACGTTGCCCGCGGCGTCTGTGGCGACTGCCTGCGGCGCGGCCGTGCAATCGGAACACGGTGTGTAAGCGATCGAAGTCAGAGCATACGCCGATGGACTTCCCGCGCCCGTCACGGCCAGCTCTTCGATGGCTCCAGTGGACGGGCTCGCGGTAAACACATCGCCCAATTCATCTACGGCGATTTGGCTGGGAAGCGCCGCCAGTGCGATCGGCGCACTCGATGCAGTGGACAGCGTGTAGGAAGTTCCGCCAATAGATTCGACAATCGATGTGCCATTGGCTGCGTAGACATTGCCGGCCCCATCCGTGGCTACGCTTGCCGGAGTAATTCCGCTCAAGACTGCGCTCGTAGTGGGCGCGACGGGCGTGGTGGCATTGTTGGCCGTCGTGGACACGTTGTCGAAGGCCAGCGCCGATCCGGAAACCGTGCTCACCAGGCTGACATTCGCGTTGCTGCCATTTGAGGCGTTGGAGACGGTCAAGGTGGCCGAGCGCAGTCCGGCTGCTGAAGGCGTGCTGGTGACAGTCACCGTGCAATCCGCGGTGCTGTCGCCGCTGAGTGTGCACGTGGGCGAGCCGGCAGTGATGTCCGTCGCCGCGCTCAGCGTCGCCGATGACGTCGCCGCTGTGGCGCCGTAGGTATGCGTCTCAAAAATCTGCTGCCGCGAAGCTGCCAGCGCCTGCGGCGCAATTCCCTGCGCCGCGATTTTGCGCACAAGTTCCGCCGAGTTGCTGTTCCCGTCATCCACGTAAAGATTGCCTAACCCGTCCGCGCCCAAGCTCAGACCGTTGGTATTGCCAAAGTCGGCGTTCGCGGCCGGGCAGCCGTCGCTGTACGCGCTCAACGAAACCGGCCCTGACGATCCGCTGCAGTACGAACCCGAGCCGACATTGGTGGCCGCGGTGAAAAGGACGCGGATGTAGCCCGTATTGATGTCGAAGAACAGAACTCTCGTCTTGTCGCCGATGAAAATGTTGCCCTGCGGGCTCACGGTCAATTTCGTGGTTGATGAATCGAGCGCGGTCCTGCTGTTGCCCAACGCCGCCGTCGTTGAAACTCCGCTCGTGCTTCCGCCTCCGGCAAGAGCGTACACGAATCCCGCTTGCGGCGTTACGCCGGAATTGTTTGCCTCGATGGCGTTCACCATGGCCGCGCCAGCCGTCCCCGTGCTGCTCACAAACAGAACGCGCAGCAGCCCGTTGCCTGCATCCGTGAACACCAGATTGCCAGCCCCATCGACCCCCATGCCTTGCGTGCCAGTCGAACTCGAATTGAGTGAGGCGGACGTGAACAGGCAGCCATCGCCGTATTTATCGGTCGCGGTGACTCCACCGTTGCACGAACTGCCCTTTGTTGTCTGGGCCGTGGCCGTGTTCGCGATGGTGTACGCGTAACCGGCATGCAGCGAAGTCCATGCAGAATTCAGCACGAGAACCGTCCACAGCGGATTGCTCACACCGTTGTAACTCTGCGGTCCCAGCACTACGCGGTAGCGCTCGCTCGCGGTATCTCCGAAATAGACGTTACCGTACGCATCCGCAGTTGCGCCGCGCGGTTGGTCCACCTCGCCGAGCGAGGTGGTGCAGACTGACGAACTTCCGCCGGTGTTCACGAACGGTGAGCCGCTGTATCCAGCAGTAGAGGCGGTGAATGCAGGCGTATTGTCTACTCCAGCGCCGGTCACGCCGGTCGATCCCCCCGAGTAGGCGCATCCCGCCACCAATCCCATGTTCCCGATGGGAATCTGGATGGGCGCTGCCGCCGAGGGTGCGCCGCTGCTGCAAAGCGGCGACGCCGCGCGGCAAATGATGTGCACAAAGTGATCGTTATACCCGGCGAGCAAAATGTTGCCGTAGGGATCGATGCCTATGCCGCGCGCGTCGGCGAACGCCGTCGAGGGCGTTCCGGTCACCGCTACGCAGCCGTCACCCGACGAGTCCTCCTTGCTCGAGCAGACTGTGCCAGTGCCACCGGCTGCCGTCATGATCCCCGAGCTGGGATTGATCATGTGCAGGACGCCCTTGACGTCGTCGTTCATGAAGACAATGCCGAATGGATCGACGACGATTCCGCTATACGGATCGTTGCCGAAGATCCCGTTCACCGCCAGGCAGTTATCGCCGTATGCGTCGCTGGAGAGCACTCCCGTGGGAAGGTTGGGGCATTGTGTTCCGGAGGCGGCCGTCATGGGCGAGGTTCCGCCTAACGTCGTCATGGTGTACGGCAATGCAATGGGGGCTTGAGCGGAGAGGCTCAGAGAAAGAAGGACACTGACGGCAAACACAGCTATGGCATACGCGCGGCGCATCGTTTTACCTCCAGAAAAATCACACAGGACTTTGCAGAACAGGGAAAATATTTCAGAGAAAGCGGGCCTAGTGGTCTGACCTCAGAACGTGAGGATTATCCTAGTGCCTGTTTGCGGCTGTCAAGAAAAAAGTCTGCTTCTCGCGAAACTCTTTGAAAATCAAGGATCGGCGAGGTGGGGAGGCCAGTTCTCCTCCCCCATTGGTCTAACCAGCGGATTGATTTCTGGAGGAACTTATTTCCGATGGGGACTCACGCGCGCATCATCGTTGGAGCGCGGACGTCGCCGTAATCCCCAACGGAGAATCGCTTTTGGTTTTCAAGATGATGGCGTCAGCTACGACTTCGGGAAGGTGGATTCTCTGCGCATGGGATCCATTTGCCGCGTTACGGATGACGGACTCGTCGTGATAGAGATGTCGCATCAGGAAATTTTTGCGCCCTGGCCGATGCAGCTTTCAATCGAGGCCTAGGGCGCCGGCACACATACCACGAACGCCCGCGATCGCAATGAAGTCGATCAACCTGCGCGCCGTAATATCTTTGATCATCGACCATTGACTCAGGGAAGCCGGTGGCCGCGTGGAACCCACGCCAGGTCGCCGCTCAGAACGTAAATGGCGAGCGCAGCCGCCATGAAGAGCGCACCGATCCAGAACTGCCAGTCACGATGCATTCGCTTCCAGTAAGGGCCAGACTCGGGCTCACCGCTGTCGCCGCTGTTTCCTTCATGATTGTGCTTGCTTCCGGTCATCTCTTCTCCATTGCCGCGTCATATTCGCCGCGGCGTGCAGCCCGGTTACAGCATGCCCGATGATACAAAGCCTTCTGTGCTGCTGGCACATTGGCCTCCTGGCCCGTCCAAATCTCCAAAGCCGGCTGCTGGATGGCTCGGGAAAATGAGAAAGCCAACGCCCAGGGTAGCCGCGACTTGAATCTCACATTCATCGCGTTCAGGCGTGCCGAGGCGAGCTCCGCGGGTTGCCCTCCCGACAAAAACGCAACCGCCGGAACGGCCGCGGGAACGGCGCGCAAGAAACAATGTACGGTCGCATCGGCCACCTCTTCTACGGACTCCTGAAAGGGGTTGGATAGTGCCGGAAGAACCATGTTGGGCTTCAGGATCATTCCCTCCAGCGCTACTCGCTCCGCATGGAGTTGGCGGAAGACTTCCCGCAAAACCTCTTCTGTGACCTCGAAGCACCGCTCAAGGGAGTGATCGCCGTCCATGAGAACTTCAGGCTCGACAATGGGCACCAGTCCAGCTTCCTGGCACAATGCGGCATAGCGTGCCAAGGCCTGTGCGTTGGCCGCAATGCAGCCTCGGCTGGGAATGCCGTCGCCAATGGCAATCACGGCACGCCACTTGGCGAAGCGTGCACCCATGCCAGAGTATTCACTCAGCCGGTCGCGCAATCCATCCAGGCCTTCAGTAATTTTTTCGCCGGGAAACCCCGCGAGATTCTTGGCGCCCAGATCGACCTTGATCCCAGGAACAATCCCCGCTTCTGTGAGGGCCGTGGCAAACGGAGTGCCATCTTTCGTCTGCTGACGGATCGTCTCGTCGTAGAGGATGGCGCCGCTGATGCAATCACCCAGTCCGGGAGTGGACACAATCATCTCCCGATAAGCCCGCCGAGCCTCTACGGTTTGCGGAATTCCCAACTGGGCAAAACGCTTGTTACACGTAGGGTTACTTTCATCCATTGCCAGCAGGCCCTTGTCGCTCGCGAAAAGAGCCTGCGCTGTTTCTTCAAGTTGCCTTGTATTCATTTGAGCGCGCTCCGTTGGTTCGAGCCATTGGGGGAGTGATCGTCAGCCGGGTCCTGATGTCCAAGCAAGTTCCTGATGTCTTTGACGCGATCTCCACCACTCGATAAATTATCTGACGGCCCGAGCCCGCAACTGGTTGCATGAATCTTTGGGGCTGATTGAAAAGCGCCGCTCTGCCGCGAAAGCTTCAACTCGCGCGCGCTCACCGGACACGCTGCGCCAACCTCAGGCTGAGTGTCCCGATCGGAGAGTTACTTTGAAATGATCGAGTGATCTGCGTCGTACCGCTGTATCGTTTTTGTGGATTTCTCCGCGGCTTCCTCGGCGACGCGTTCAATCCTGTTCTCTGCTGCCTCTGAAACAATCGCGTCCACCAATGCTGTCGATTCCTGATCCTGAGTTTCTTCCGGCATGATAAATTTCTCCTGTTGTCACTATCGTTCCTCTACTTTCGAACATCTGATCAGTTTTGCTCCCTGGTCGAATCGGTGAGAGTGCAAGGAGGCGTGACTGGAAATCGACGAGGCAACACTCGCGAACTCGCGGACGAGCCGGGAATCGCGAAGGCCTTCCGATGTCCTCATCGAGATCCTGCACCCAGGGCAATCCCGGGCCGCAAACCCATCGATCTGAGGCCTCTCTCATCTGCGAGAAAGACGCAGCAACGATGGTCCGCCCGGGGGATCGCAGCGCGCGTCGACGTTGCTCCAAGATGAGCAGTTTTGACCAGCCTCCTGCCCCAGCCTGCTTCACAGTTGATGTGGACTGTTCACTCGCCCAGCTACGCCGCACGAGCTGTCGCGGCCATTCTTTGCAAAGGAGAACGCCATGTCTCACCTTACGATTGTTCTGTTGGTTGTGGGCGCCTTCGTCCTTATTCTCGGAGCGGTGAAGGCCATCAAGAATTCCTTTGAGAATCGCTGCGATGAAATTGCGCCTTTCCGCAATTACTTCGGGCCCGCGTACGACCGGGACCTCCTCCGGCAAAGCTCCTGGAGCGACGGCGAGAATCTTTACGGTCTTCGCACTCGCTTCGCCGTGAACATTCACGAGCGGGGCGTCACCGAGCGGTATTCAAGCGGCACAGGAACAACCTGGCGGAAGCGCGACCAGGATTGATCGGGGAGGTCTTCGCGCTGCAACGCCGGAAGGCCCCCTCCCAGGTTTCTTTCACTTCCCTCTTCATTCCACAGTGTGCAATTGTGGCCATCATTCAGGCGCATGACCGCCCATGATGAGTTCTGCGTGGGTTTCTTCCTAGCCCGCAAAGGCCCTCCCCCTTCACTCGTTGCGGTCACGGAAATCTCGCATAGGAGAACACAATGTTTCATCAACTCACGAATGCCCAGCTCTTCATTGCAGTAGCTGTACTCGTCGTTATGGTCATCGTCGTTGGCGATTATTTTCGACGCCGCAAAGCCAGGACTGCGGCCTTTCGCAAGCGCTTCGGGTCGGAGTACGACCGCGCCGTCCTGGTGCATGGCTCTTTGGGTACGGCCGAGGAAAAACTGGCCGACCGTGAATCCCGCGTGCACGCACTGAAGATTCGCGATCTCGGCGCCGCTGAACAGGCGCGATTCGCCACCGAATGGCAAATTGTGCAGTCCCGCTTCCTCGATCACCCTGAGGCCGCGGTCACTGAAGCCGACGATCTGGTCACTGCGCTCCTCGAAGCGCGCGGCTATCCCAAGGAGAGTTTTGAACAGCGCGCCGCGGATGTCTCCGTCCTTTACCCCGGCGTGATGGAGAACTACCGCGCGGCACACGCCATGGCGGTACGGCCCTTTCGAGGCGAGGCAAGCACTGAAAACCTCCGCACAGCGTTGATCCAATACCGTGCCATCTTCGATCAGATCGCTCAGGACCAAAGCCCTCAAGAGAAGAAGTCCGCCGCATGATACGAAGGTTCTGAGCGCAAAGTGCGCCTGGATAAAGCGATGTTCCGGAGGATCACGGAATGAGACGACTCACAAGGCTAAGCCGATGTGGCCGCATGTTTGGAATCTCCGGCTTGCTGCTGGTGGGACTATTCGCGCTGGGAACTACCCCAGTATTCTCCAGCAGTCCAGCCTCGGAGAAGATTCAGGCCACATACGCGAAAGACGGGAACGTCGTCAGCATAACGCTAACGATTGACAACTACACCACCTCTGCGGATCTGCAAGTTCTTTCACTGGCATTCCAGACGGGACAGGATCGAGAATTGGCCGCCGTGCTCTCCAAAACCAAGACGGCCGGTTTTTGCTCAATTACCGGAAATCCCAGTGTTGACGTCGCCTTCATTCGAACGGTTGCAACGCCCACTGGGCGCGAAATCACCTTTATCGCCAGCCGTCCGCTTCAATCCGATGAAGTCAATCCGAATCCTGATTCCCAGTCCTTCGACCTTATGGTTGGTCAATTCGAAATCAATGACACTGACAACACCAGGAGCACGGGATTCATCTACCCGGCAAGCAGGCTGGCGATGGATGAGCAGGGGGAGTTCCACTATGACCTGGCCAGAAGTCCCTGGTCACTGGTGAACATCGTTGACTCAAATTGGGCTCCGGCATTAGCTGCGCGCGAGGCTCCCGATGCAGCTGGCCCGCCTCCTCGGCCTTCGCTCCCATAATTTGTGGGACTGCGTGAAGCGCCGGGCTGAAGGTGCTCACGGCACGGGGAGAATTGCGGTCTTTTCTACGTTCTGGTCGGGCAATTGATCGGGCAGAACGACGTTGCGCAGCGACATCTGTGCCTGAATGCGGCAAGCTCTTTTGGGGTTCCTGGCGCATTGCCGCCACCGTGGGGCTTGCCAAGCCCCCAAGGGTTGAATGGCTCATGCGCTGTCCGGAACCTTGATTCCAGGCGGCAGGAACCAAACTAGTTCACATCCTGGCCGCGGGGAAAGGATTTGAACCCATGCTCGTCGGCCGGGCTAGATGCTGCCGAATCAGGACGATAGGATCACGGAACTTTCCGATGGATCTCAGGCGGTGCTTTAGCAATCCGAAAGTGTGCAATAAAGGACAGTTTGTAGCTCAACTCTTTGAGATTCTTCGATCAATTTCGTCTGGGAAGGTTCTTCGAAATCATGAATTCTAGGCAAGTGGTTCTAGGTTACTCGTGCCGAGGTAAAGCAGATGGGAAAAAGCCCAGACAAGACCGTTCTTCTGATCGAGAATTACCCCGAACAAACTCGCATCTTCCGCGCGATGTTCGGCAGCCATGTCTCACACTCCTTCAATTTAAGTCAGGTTGAATGTTTGGCAGACGCCGAGACGTATCTTAGAGGGCATCAGGTAGACATTGTTCTGTTGGACTTGGGTTTGCCCGATCCAGAAAAACTGGGGGCGGTAAGACGGATGCGCGCAGCCGCGCCCCAAATCCCCGTTGTGCTGTTGTCCAGCCTGGAGGATGAGCCAAAAGCAATTCAAGCCTTTCAAGAGGGCGTGCAAGACTATCTAATCAAGGGCCAGATCGAGCCGCACAAACTCATGCGAGCTCTGGACAATGCCGTCATGCGCACGACGAACGAAGCGATCCTGATCAATGAAAAGGAACGTGCCGAGTCCACGCTCGAATCTATCGCAGATGCCGTGATCTGCACCGACATTTCAGGAAACATCACTTTCTTCAATCCCATCGCGAGCAGGATGGTGGGCTGGCTGCTGAAGGAAGCGGCCGGACGGCACCTGACCGAAGTCTTCCGGATCGTCGACGCCACCACGCGTAAGGCGATTCTGGATCCGATGGCGAAGGCGGCATCGGAAAACCTGACGGGCAAACTGCCGTTGAATTGTTTGCTTATCCGCCGTGACGGTCATGAAGTCTTGATTGAAGACTCGGTCGCCCCCATCCACGACCGTGAAGAGACAGTCACTGGAGCTGTGATTGTTTTTCGCGACGTAAGCGCGGCGCAAGCTCGGTCAGAGCAGATGGCCCATTTGGCCGAACATGATTCTCTAACGGGTTTGCCCAATCGATCGCTCTTTTACGACCGGGCTGGCCAGGCTATCTCTCTTGCGCGGAGACACGGAGGACAGGTCGCTGTGCTGTTCTTGGATTTGGATGGCTTCAAACAAATCAACGACTCCATGGGACATAAGGCCGGCGACAAACTTCTTCAATCTGTGGCAAAACGCTTGCTGGCCTGTGTGCGCGACCCCGATACTGTCAGCCGGTACGGGGGCGACGAGTTCGCGGTGCTGCTGCAGGATGTCCATCGGCCACAGGATGCTGCTGCTACAGCTAGAAGATTGCTCGGCGCGCTGGATGAGGCTCATTCGATCGACGGCCAACAAATTCACATCACCGCAAGCATCGGCGTGAGCGTCTATCCCGACGACGGTTTCGACGCGGAGGCGCTGATCAAGAATGCAGACACCGCAATGTATCGGGCCAAGAAGAACGGGTGCCAGAGTTGTGAGTTCTACAGTCCGGAGTTGAACGTCTGCACATTTGAGCGCCAGTTCACCAGGGAGGAACTGCAGCGCGCCCTGGAACAGAACGAATTGACGTTGCACTACCAGCCCAAAGTCAATTTGAAGACGGGAGCTTTTACCGGGGCTGAAGCGCTGTCGCGCTGGAACCATCCCACACTCGGAACGATTCCTCCGGGGCAATTTATTCCCATCGCGAAGGAATCCGACCTGATTCTGCCCATCGGCGCCTGGGTCTTTGAGACAGCTTGCTCGCAGCCCGAACTTGGGCGGATGCGAGTATGCCCGCAAGAGCGGTGGCCGTCAACGTCTCAGGAGTGCAGTTTAAGAGCAACGGTTTCTTGGATGGGCTGTCCGCAGCGCTCAACAACACTGGCCTGGATCCGTCGTTATTGGAACTGGACGTAAACGAGAGAGTTCTGATGCGCGACCTTGAGCGCACAGCATTTGTCCTCAAGGCTCTCCAGGATAAAGGCGTGCATGTGTCGGTCGATCAATTCGGCACCGGCAACTCCAGTTTGAGCAGCATGCGGAAATTATCCCTCAATGCCCTCAAGATCGACCGGTCGTTTGTCCGCCAGATCACCACCGCTCCCGGTGGAACTGCCGCCGTCGAAGCATTCATAGATATGGGTCGGGGCCTCCATCTCCGCGTTAACGCTCAAGGAGTTGAAACGGCTGAAGATTTGGAGTTTCTGTGGACACACGATTGTGATGAAGCTCAGGGAAACTTTTTCAGCCGGCCCGTTCCGCCGGATCAGTTGGTCAAGCTATTCCAACCAAACTGAACCAGCGCGCCGTGAGAGAGGCATGGAAATCGAAATATCGCCAGCGCAATTAAACCCTCCTTCTCCGATACGCAGGCAGTTTCGCAGTTGAGAATGCTTGGCGCCATTGCTGCGTTTCGTTCCTGGCGGCACAGTCGTTGACTTCGAATGTGTGCCAAATTGGCCGGTTTTTTCAGGTCCAGCATAGGAAACTGCAGATGCAGGAGTCGTAGCTTCTGGCGAGAATCAGGAGAAGACAATGACAGGGAGCAAGGATTCGCAACTGACGGAACTCCACACCAAGGCTGCCTACGCACATGAAGCTGCTGCCCATGGGCATAGCACCGGCGATCACGCATCCGCCCAGCAGCTGGCCAGGAAGGCTCTGGGATACTCCGTGGAGGCCGTGAAGCATACAGAAGAGACCGCAGAGAGCGCTCCGCAGGCAATCCACACTTAGCACTGCGCACTCATCAGTGAACGATCAAGCGCGAAACACTCGGCGCAATCGAATGAAAGTCACAACCCGGGATGCCCGGAGAAAAAGAGGCGCGAAATGTTGATCATTCTCATTATTGTTCTGGTGCTGGTTTTCGGCGGCGGCGGAGGATATTACGGCTACAGCCGGTGGGGCGGAGGCGGAGGCGCCGGCATAGGGCTGGCTACAGTGCTCGTGATTCTCCTGGTGTGCTATCTGTTGGGAATCTTCCGATAGAGCGATCCTCTGCAATTCAGAGCATCTGCGGGAGGAGCGGCGGCGGTGCGGGTACTGCGTGAAACACCTGGCTGAACCTGCTTATGCGACAGGAACAATTGCAGGTTTTTTCGCGTTCTGGTCGGGGAATTGATCGAGCAGAACCACATTGAGCAGCGATTTGTGGACCTGGATGCGGCCGTTGTAGCTGATAAAACCGAGAGCGCGAAAACGATTCATGAAGAAGCTGACGCGGGACCGGGTAGTGCCGATCATATCTGCCAAAGTCTCTTGAGTAATGGGCGGGATGAAGGTCTCCGGTTCGCCTGGTTTGCCGAATTCGGCCATCAACAGGAGAATCCGCGCCAAGCGCTTCTCGCTGGAGTTAAACAACTGATCGACAAGATCGGCCTGGGTGCGCATGCTGCGGGCCAGCAGGAACTTGAGAAACATGTCGGTGAATGACGGCTCGTCATGCATCACTCGGATCATCTCGCTTCTGCTGATCTTGAGCGCAGTACAGGTATTCACAGCAGTTGCGGTAGACAGCCGCAACCCGCCGATCACAGCCAGAGACGACTCGCCAACAAAATCGCCAACAGTTAGAAGGGTAATCGTCGCTTCTTTGCCCGTTTGCGAAACAACAGTGACCCTGGCACGGCCTTTTTGCAGATAGAACACAGCATCCGCCGAGTCTCCCTGGCAATAGAACGTCTCCTGTGGCTTCAGCTCCACGATGGTTCGGCCTAGCCCGGCATTGGCAAGAAAGGTCGCGGAATCGAACTCGGGCACTGTTTTAGTGGTCAAAATGCTACTCCATTTCAGTCCGTTCGTTTGGCAGCTTCTTCTCGCCAGGGAGACTTCGCCACATAATCCCGTGCTTAGAGTTTGTCGCGATTGCACCAGCAACCGCCGGCGCGACATGGGAGCAGTCTGCCGTAGGATCGACCGCACTTGCGATCAATCTCTGTCCATCATCGCCCGGACACAGAAATCGCGTATGGTCAATATTGCTCACCCGGTGCGCCGGATAGGGTATCGAGCACAGAGGAACTCTGCGAAGCTGCGTATCGCGCTTTCGCTACCACCATTCCGTGGAACGCTTAGCCGGAGCCTCCGCACTGTCGTCAGGTTTGGCTGAGTGCAGAAGCAGTAGGGGGCATTGCACGAGCTTTACGACCTTTTCGGCAATCGATCCGAAGACCAGAGGATGCCAGCCGGAGATACCGTGCGTGGAGATTACCACCATGTCGATATGCTCGAGCCCCACCACTTCCATGATGTTCCCGGCGATATCATTTCCAACTTCGACACTGGAAGTCGACCTCACTCCCCTTGCCGCAAGAGCCGCATGGCATTTCGCCAGATGCCGCTCCGCAATGGATCTCGCATCCTGAAGGAATTTGGTTTCGGGGACAAAGTCAGGAAGTGTTGAGGCAGGAAACATCGGGATCACATGCACAAGATGGAGTTCCGCGTGAAAGTGCTTGGCAAGGTCAGCGGCCATCTCCAAGGCCGCCTGCGAGGACGAGCTAAAGTCGATGGGCAGCAGGATCCTGGTGGGAATGGAAGGAAGAGCACGAACCTCAGACATCGCAGACACCTCGCCGAACCGCAGAAAGAACTGGTTTCTTTGATTGTCCTCTCGTCACAATGGCAAAGACTGTGCTCTTTTGGACATATGCATTGTGGACCATCCGCCCAGACCTACGAATTTCGCCTTGAGTGCCTGGTACGGCCATAGCAGTCACAGTCAACTTGCGATTGCGTGCAAATGTGATCAGCATTTAAGGTCTCCACTCTGAAAATATCTTTTTGGGTGTAGCGATACCGCGCAACAGCTCGTTGGCCGCGCATGTCGAGCCCGAGATGGGCGATGCCGATCAAAGGAGAGACGATGAGGTCAGTCATGCTTCTGGCGTTGGTCACTGCGGTCCTGGCCGCGATGCCGGCGCTGGCAAGATCGCAATCGCTTGTCTCTCCAGGAGATTCCTCTGCAATTTCCGGTGTCACGACCTTGGGGACATTGGATCTGACCTATGTCCGGCCTACAGAAAGAACAAAGGTAAGCAACTACGCTTTCGACGCATTCGGCCCGTATCCGGTTGCCGGCGCCGCGTTCGCCGCTGGAATCAACCAGTGGAGCAATGCACCACCGGAGTGGGGTCAGGGGGCCGAAGGTTTCGGCAAGCGGTTTGGCTCCGACTTTGGGATCGCTGCAATTGGAACCACCACGCGTTATGGGCTGGCGGAAGCCTTCAGGGAAGATACTTTGTACTGCCGTTGCGAATGCGCGGGTCCGCTTCCGAGGCTGCGCCACGCAGTGATCTCCACCTTCACGGGGCGTCGCGGCCAGGACGGTCATCGCGCCTTCTCTGTCTCGGCGCTGGTAGCGCCCTATGCGGGTTCCATGACTGCGGTCTACGTGTGGTATCCGGATCGCTTCAACGCAAAGGACGCGTTCCGGATGGGCAACTACAGTTTGCTGGGATATATGGGCGGCAACATTGCTTTGGAGTTCTTTTATAGCGGGCCTCACGCTTTGATTTCACGGATGCATCTGAACAATGCGCACGGCTCGCCGGATAAAGGTCCAAATCATTGAGCGATCGCGAATCCACTGCCGTTGCGGAGCTGAACCCACCTCTTCCGGTGCGGCGAACCGACCTCATGTCCGACCTGGCAAGCTCCGCCACGAGCCTGTTCAACGGTTTTTTCGAGTGGTTCGGGGAACTGGGCATCTTTTCCTGGCGAGTTATCACAGCCGCAGTTACGCCGCCGTATGAGTGGCGTGAGCTAGTCCGGCAGCTTGACGAAGTTGGGTCGAAGTCTCTGCCGCTGGTGGCTATGGCAGGCGCTGCCATTGGCGTCATCATCTCGCTCGAAGCCCGCTATAGCCTGACTCGATTCGGCGCCAAATCAATGTTTCCCACCACTCTCGTTTATTCCGTTGTCCAGGTGATGGGACCTGTCATTACCGGCCTGGTCGTAAGCGGACGCGTGGGGGCGGGCATGGGCGCGGAACTGGCCTCGATGAAAGTGACCGAGCAGATCGACGCCATCGAAGCATCCGCGATCAATCCTTACAGATTGCTGGCGGCGACACGGATATTGGCCTGCATTCTGATGCTGCCGCTGCTCACCCTTGCCACCGACGCGTGCGCCCTGCTCACGGGCTGGATTGCGCAGGCTCTGGTTGAACCGCTCTCGTTCCATCAATTCATTACAAGCGGCTTTAACGGCGCCACGTTCAATGCATTCCTGCCGCAGACATTCAAGACCGCCGTCTATGGCCTGATCATCGGGCTCATCGCGTGCTTTCAGGGAATGCGCACGCGCGGTGGGGCTGCGGGCGTGGGCCGTGCGGCCACCAACTCGGTCGTGCTGGCTTCGCTCTTCCTCATCCTGGCCGATGTTGTCCTGGTCAAATTCATCCTTGTCTTTTTTTCTTAGCCGTTGTTTGAACCACGCGTGAATCAAGTATGTCCACAACGTATGACATCGCGACGCAGCAAGCGGAACCCGGGCAAAGCAGTTCCGTCCCCGTTGTTGCCGTCGAGAACGTGTACAAGTCTTTCCCGGGCCACAAAGTCTTAAACGGAATCAGCTTGCGCGTTAAGCAGGGAGAGACTCTGGCCGTGCTGGGACGCAGCGGTACGGGGAAAAGCGTATTGCTGAGGCTGATCATCGGTCTCGATACGCCCGACTCGGGATCTATTTGCATTCATGGCCAGAACATCGCAGGTTTGGCGCTCGACCGTATGGGAAAAATCCGCAAGAAGATGGGTTTCCTGTTTCAGCAGGCAGCGCTTTACGATTCGCTCACGATCCGGGAGAACGTGGCCTTCCCCCTTGAACACCATCGCAGAGACCTGTCCAAATCAGAGCGGGACGACCGTGTGAGGCAGTTGCTGGCCGAAGTGGGCTTGGACGGCGCTCTCGATAAGATGCCGTCGGATATTTCAGGCGGGATGCAAAAGCGCGTCGGCCTGGCGCGTGCACTGGCTTTGGAGCCAGAGATTCTGCTGCTTGACGAACCCACGGCCGGCCTCGATCCCATCAGTTCCGGCGAAATCGACGAGTTGATTCTGAAGCTCCAAAGGGAACGTCGCATGGCGTCGATCGTCGTCACGCACGATCTGCATAGCGCTAAAACGATCGCCGGCCATCTTGCCCTGTTGAATGAGGGCGACGTAGTGATCGAGGGTACGTTTGAAGACCTTCAACAAAGCGACATCAGTTTTGTGAAGGAATTTCTACAGCAATCGTAGGAGGACTTATGTCGCGAATTGCAAGGTTGGGAGCATTTATCGTGGTGACGCTGGCAGTTCTGGCTGCCGGTGTCTTCATCATCGGGAGCCAGGAGTATCTGTTTCGCTCCACTTACCAACTGAAGACGCAATTCGACAACGTTGCGGGCCTGGCTGTAGGAGCTGACGTGGAGGTGGGTGGCGTCCACAGCGGAGATGTGCATAGCATCACCCTCCCTCACAAACCAGGCGATAAGGTGATCGTTGTCATGGAGCTCAACAAATCGACGAAGGAGATCATCAAGCGTGACTCTGTAGCTTCCATTGAAACCGAGGGAGTGTTGGGCAATCAGTACGTGGCCATTTCGTTTGGATCTGCCGGAGAAGCCGAGATAGAGGACGGCGAGACCATCCAGAGTGTACCGCCGCTGGAGTTGGGAGCAATGCTCGCAAAGGCGAACGCGATCCTCGATAGCAGTCAACAGGCCATCGCCAACACAACCGCAGCCACGGCCCATCTGGACTCGGTAAGCGCCAAGATCGATTCAGGCCAGGGAACCGTGGGAGCCCTGGTGAACGATAAGCAACTCTATATCAACCTGGAACAGACCACGACGACTTTGCATGACACGATGCTGCAGGCGCAAGCTGGCGTAACGGACTTCCAGGAAAATATGGAAGCGCTAAAGCACAACTTCTTTTTGAGCGGGTATTTCAAGAAGCGTGGATACGAAGATTCCTCCGATCTGGCGGCAAACAAGATCAGCGGTCTCCCGCAGACCGCTCCCGTAAAGATATTTACTTACACAGCAAAGCAGCTCTTCGATGGCCGTGCTTCGGCAAAAATGACGGATCAGAAAACCCTCAAAGCCGCCGGCGAATTCCTGGCACAGACGCAATTCGGAGTTGCGGTGATCAAGGTCTCCACGGGCATGGACGGCGACACCCAGAAGGATCTCGTCCTCACGGAGGCCAGGGCGATGGTGATCCGCGAGTACCTGGTTGAGAACTTTGGATTTGACGACAGCCAGCTCAAGACGTTGGGAATAGGCAAACAGGCAGGCGCGGGCCTCGATGCGGATTGGGGCTCGATCCAGATTCTCATTTATCCCGCCGGAACTGAGATACCGGCCGACAAGCCTGCGCCGGCGGCTAGTTTATCCACGCCTGAGGCCGACAAGCCCGTGCAGGTCACTGCCGCGGCAAGTCAGAAACCATAACTGGCCGCGCGGTGATCCTGCACAATCCTCGACCACTCCTGCGCCTTACCAGTACCGGCGGCGTTTTGAATAAAATACCTCGTAATCGTGCGCAAGCTTTCCCGCGCCCGCATCCAATGTCATATCGGGAGGATTTCCATGGAACTGGGCATGATCGGCTTAGGCAGGATGGGAAACAACATGGCGCTGCGTCTTATGAAGGCCGGCCACCAATGCGTCGTCTACGATATTCATCCGGAATCCGTGCAAGCGCTCGCCAAGGATGGTGCGGTTGGCGCCAATTCGCTTGAAGATTTCGTGAAAAAGTTGAAGACGCCGCGCGCCATCTGGATGATGGTTCCGGCAGGAGTGGTGGATGCGACGCTCAAGGGCCTGACCCCGCTGCTCCAACCAGATGACGTGGTCATTGATGGCGGCAACTCCTATTACCACGACGACATTCGCCGCGCCGCGGAACTGAAGCCGAAAAGCATCCACTATGTAGACGCGGGAACCAGCGGCGGAGTATGGGGCGCCGAGCGCGGCTATTGCCTGATGATCGGCGGCGAAAGGGATGTGGCTCAGCGACTCGATCCCATTTTTTCCGCATTGGCGCCAAGCATCGATTCGGCGCCGCGCACGCCCGGCCGGGAAAAAGTGGGTGGCACAGCGGAACACGGCTATCTGTACTGCGGCCCCAACGGCGCCGGACACTTTGTGAAGATGGTGCACAACGGCATCGAGTACGGAATTATGGCCTCGTATGCCGAGGGGTTGAATATTCTTCACCACGCCAATGTCGGGAAGCAGAAGCAAACTGTGGACGCCGAGACGACGCCTCTGCGTAACCCCGAGGTGTATCAATACGATCTGAATCTCGCCGACATCGCCGAGGTCTGGCGCCGCGGCAGCGTGATCTCCTCGTGGCTCTTGGATCTGACCGCCATCTCGCTACTCGACAGCCCGGACCTGGCAAAATTCGCCGGCCGCGTGTCGGATTCCGGGGAGGGGCGCTGGACGATCACTGCTGCGATTGACGAGTCGGTTCCAGCTCCCGTACTGAGCGCCGCGCTCTACGAGCGCTTCAGTTCGCGCGGTGAGGATACTTTTGCCGACAAGCTCTTGTCCGCTATGCGGTATCAATTCGGTGGCCACGAAGAAAAAACCGGCCAGAAAGAGGGCGCCTGATGGCAAATTCCCGGTCAGACGCTCTGGTGGTCTTCGGCGTGACGGGCGATTTGGCCCACAAAATGATTTTCCCGGCGCTCTATGCCATGGTGAAAAGCGGCGCACTCAAGGTTCCGGTCATCGGCGTTGCATTTCCGAAATGGAGCCTGGAGCGGCTGCAGCGGCGGGCGACGGACAGCATCAAGCGAGCAGGTGGAATAGACGACAAGCGCGCCCTCGGACATCTTTTGTCTCTCTTGAAGTACGTAAGCGGAGACTATACGGACGCCAATACGTTCACGGCGATCAAAGTGGCACTAGGGAAGGCACAGCGCCCCGCGCACTATCTCGCGATCCCGCCTGCGCTCTTCGAAACCGTAATTAAAGGACTGGGAGCCGCGAACCTGGCTAAGAATGCGCGCGTGATTGTCGAAAAGCCGTTCGGGCGCGATTTGGCCTCGGCGCGTGAATTAAACAAAGTTGCGCACGCAGTGTTTCCTGAGGACTCGATCTTCCGCATCGATCACTTCCTTGCCAAGGAAGCGATCATGAATATTCTTTACTTCCGTTTCGCCAATTCATTTCTGGAACCGATCTGGAATCGCAACTATGTGGCCAGCGTGCAGATCACTCTCTCGGAGAATTTCGGCGTGGGCAATCGCGGCGCATTCTACGAGACGGCGGGTTGTCTGCGCGATGTGATCGAGAACCATCTCTTCCAGATCGTGGCATTGCTTGCCATGGAACCGCCCGCGGGCCGGGACTTTGGAGATGTGCAAATTGAAAAGGCCAGAGTCCTTAGAGCCATGTGCCCGCTGAAGCCCGACGATTTGGTGCGCGGCCAGTACGCCGGCTATCGAGAGGAACCGAACGTGGCCAGGCGCTCCGACGTCGAAACCTATTGCGCCCTGCGGCTCTTCATCGACTCATGGCGCTGGGAAGGAGTGCCGTGGTATTTGCGCTCGGGCAAGTATCTGCCCACCACGGCGACCGAAATCCTGGTAGAAATGAAGCGGCCTCCGCAGAAGCTGTTTGCGGATGCGGTTCAGCCGCAAGGACGGTCGAACTATCTGCGCTTCCGGCTCTCTCCCAGCTCTGCCATCGCTCTGGCTGCTCGTGTCAAGCTTGCCGGGCAGGAATTCATCGGAGAGGAGCGAGAGCTTTATCTGTCAGATGAACAACCGGGCGAGGAAGGACCTTACCAACGGCTTTTGGGCGATGCCATGAAGGGTGACGGGGCGCTCTTCGCACGCGAAGATGCGGTTGAAGCCGCGTGGGAGGTCGTCAATCGGGTCCTCAAGCACCATCACCCGGTTCGCCGTTACAAACGCGGCACTTGGGGGCCGAAGGAGGCTGATGCGCTCATCGCCCCAGACGGCAGTTGGCACAACCCCAGCCCCGACGGCGCAGCCGAGTAATCGACAGGTTTCCGCAAAGTCTTCTTCCAGATTCATCGTCTCAGGACGTCCAGCCATCTAAGCAACCCCACCTGTCTCTAAAATCGCCAGATCCTCGCAGAGTAGAGGGCTCATTCTTCTCTCTACCCAATGAGCATTATGGCTCAGACATTTATCCACCGATTCGAAAGAATGAGAGTGAAGCGGAGCCATCGTTCTCCTCTTTCTGATGGCTCCCACGCTAAGTGAGTCGAACGCTCGTAACTTCCCGACGATGCCATGGGGGTATCGAGTCCGGGGAATCAATGGAGAACACGATATGCCACTTACCACTGTCCTCATTACACTCGTTGCCGCAGGCCTTCTGCTGTGGATTGTCAACAGGTTCATCCCCATGCAGGCGCAAATCAAATCGATCCTGAACGGACTGGTTGTCGTCGTTTTGGTCTTGTGGATCGCGAATCTTTATGGAGTGTTCGATCACCTCCATCAATTCCGCGTCGGGCGCTGATAGGTCAATCCATCAAAGTCTGCACGGCTTCGCCCGCCAACCTAAGAGAACAACGCAATGCGGCAGTCATCAGACTGCAAGAGATCTCGTGAAGCACACACTACTGTTCCTCATCGTAAGCGTTCTCAGTGTGAGCGCGTTTGGTCAGGCCGGCCCGCAAGAGTCGATTGCCCTCGTGCCTACCGTATCAATACCGGTCTATGCCCTGATTGAAACCAGCCGCACCGTCGAAGCGGTTGACTACGAACATCGCAGCGGCGCCTCGGAAGTGAATCTGGCTGGAACCACCTTGCTGCCGGCGGCCGATGGAAAAGCCAAAGTGCGCAGCAAGCGCGGCACCATGGAAGTGGAAGCGGACTTTGGGAATTTGCAAAGCCCCACAATCTTTGGCGCTGAATACCTGACTTACGTGATGTGGGCGATCTCGCCTGATGGTCACGCAGTGAACCTTGGAGAAGTATTGGTCGGCGGCAACGATCGCAGCAAGCTGACTGCCACCACCAATCTCCAGGCATTCGCGTTAATCGTCACTGCGGAACCGTATTTTGCCGTTCACGAGCCCAGCAATGTTGTTGTGCTTGAAAATGTGATTCGCGCCGACACCAAGGGAACGCCCGAAGCAGTGAATGCAAAATATGAACTCATGGAACGTGGCGGTTATATCCCAACCGGATACAAGTTCGATCCCGTGGTTCTCGATGCCAAGCTGCCTTTGGAGTTTCTGGAAGCGCGGAATGCGGTTCGCATCGCCCGATCTGAGGGAGCCGAGACGTTTGCCGGCGAAAGCTACCAACACGCGGTCCAGTTGATGAACAGTGCCGACGAATATGCTGTGGATGGGCATTCCGATAGAAAGCAACTGATTGCGAAATCCAGAGAGACGGTACAAACCGCGGAAGATGCGCGCGAGATAGCCATCAAGCGGATTGAGGAAGTTCGCCGAGCGAGCGAACTCAAGGCTTCGGCCGATGCGCAGGCACAGTCGCAGGCGCAGGCCGATGAGGCAAACAAACAAAAACTACAAGCCCAGGCGGACGCGACAAAGGCCCAGGCCGATACGGCATACGCTGAGGCTGTCACAACAAAGGCCCAGGCAGATTTAACGAACAACCAGGCAGCATCAACCGAGGCCATCAACACGGCTCAAGCCAACGCTGACCAGTATCGGTTGATTGCCCAGCATGCGCAAGAGGAAGAACAACAGGCGCGCGCCGACAAAATGGCAATGCGCGCGCAATTGGAAGTGCGGCTCAACGAGATCCTCGAGACACGCGACAGCGCGCGTGGACTCATTGTCAGCATGTCCGACGTGCTCTTCGATACTGGGCAATACTCGTTGAAGCCCGGCGCGCGGGAGAAGCTGGCAAAGGTTGCGGGGATTTTGATCGCATACCCGTCGCTCAACATTGCAGTAGGCGGATACACCGACAACGTGGGCGGCGATGAGATGAATCAGAAGCTTTCAGAGAATCGCGCCGGAGCCGTGCGCGATTACCTGGTGCAACAAGGCGTAGTCGCAAACTCAGTCAGCGCAACGGGCTTCGGCAATAGTGCGCCGGTAGCCTCGAACGATAACTCCGCTGGACGGCAAGAGAACCGGAGAGTGGAACTGGTCGTATCGGGTGACGCAATTGGAAGCCCGGTCAACGCAACGACTGGAAGCCTGCGCTGACCACTACCCTCTGCGGACCTCATAAGGGTCCGCAGAGGAAATGAACAGAATGAGCGGAGCGGCAATGGCGCTTATCAAGAAAATCGACGTAGACGAATACTTCGCAGCGCGGCGAGCCGTGAGGCTGGGAAGGTTAGGGATGGTGAGCCGGCCCGGCGTCGCCGGAATCAAGTCCGCCGCTAAGAAAAAGAGCGTTCTTGCCTACGCCGAAGTTCTCACCTCGGAAGATTCTCCTCCGAGCGTATCCTCCCCGTCGACCCCAATCATCTCCGATTCTGGCCGGAACCGGTTGCTGAGACCGCCGCGAAGCAGGCAGGCGTGAAGATCAACACGGTATTCCTGCGCGACGAATGTGCTCTGCCCGGTCAGTTCGATCTTCTCCAGAAGCCGTTTTCCAGGGGATGGGCAGAGGCGATTGGGACCGAAGCATCGGAGCTGGATACGGCAGTCCGCGGCGCTGGCTGGCATTTTATGTGGGTGGCGGATTCGTACTCGTCGCAAGCACTCGGCAGAACGGCAGAAACCGCGATCCATCGCGCACTGGTTCGCGCCCTTCCTGGAGTGAACAAGCGGTTCAATGCTGCCGAGCTGGATTCCGTCCGCATTACGAATTTCCCCGGCTTCCGCATGGCGAGAGTCACCGTCCAGGCTCGCCAGATACAAAGTCAGGCATCGTTGAATTGATCCGAGACAACGCCCGCAGATGCGATCGATCCAATCCGGAGTTCGGCTTCCAAATATAAAGGCCCATCGGTATGAGCATTCTTGTCGGACAACCCGCAATGTTGCTTGCACCCCCCGTGCATCACTCGCTGATGCCGCATTGGCTCACGCACCTGGGCGCGCTGGGGCTTTTCTCCGTCGCCATCGTCGACTCTTCCCCCATTCCTCTACCTATTCCCGGCAGCACCGACTTGTTGCTGCTTTGGCCGGTCGCGTTCGGTGGGAATCCATGGCTACTCGCCGCGTACGCCATCGCGGGCAGTCTTGTGGGCGGATACTTCACCTGGCACCTCGGGCGCAGCGGAGGCGAGGCGGCATTGCGCCGCTACGTCCCGGTGCGTCTTCTTGGGCGAGTCGTCGGGTGGGTGGAGCGTCATCGAATCCTTGCTTTGTTTCTTCCCGCCTTGCTTCCTCCGCCCATTCCGCTCTTGCCATTTGCGCTTGCTTCCGGCGCGCTGGGCGTTTCGCGCCGCCGCTTTCTGGTCGTCTACGGCGCGGCTCGCACCTTGCGTTACTCTCTCATTGCCTGGGTCGGCGTAGTCTATGGACGCCACGCCATCCGCCTGTGGGCGGGAACGCTCCAGAAGTGGTCGGCTCCGCTCCTCTGTATATTCGTGACCCTGCTGGTGGCCGGCATGTGCCTTGGAATCTGGAAGCTGAGCGGCCTGCGCAAGATCGATGCGGCTGAGAAACTTGAGTCGCATGACGAAGCGACTCAGGTATGCACAACTCCCGAAACTGCTTAATCCTTCATCTCGCGTCTACACAACAAACATCGCAACGCCGGCGACGAACATGGCGATTGTTGTGATTGCCACAACAATCCATCCCAGGCGAGAGCTCGGCTGGCCCTGCATCAGCTTCTTGTCCGCTGCCACAATCAGGATTGCGACCGAAAGGAACGGCGCCAGCAATCCATTGATGACCGCCGTCCAGTAGAGCGCCTTTACTGGATTGACACCAATGAAATCAAGCGCGACGCCCACAGCGGTCGAGACCAGAATCAAGGCGTAAAACCAGCGCGCCTGTCGCAGTTTCCTGTTCAAACCCTCCCGCCATCCCAGGGTCTCAGCGAAGGCGTATGCCGTCGATCCGGCCAGCGTGGGGATGGCAAGAAATCCGACTCCGACAATGCCGATCGTGAACACAGTGGTTGCGAAGTTGCCGGCAAACGGTCGCAGAGCTTCTGCTGCTTGCCGGGAAGTTTCAATATTCGTGATGCCGTGCCGGTTGAGGGTGATGGCGGTGGTCAGGATGATGAAGAACATGACCGTGTTCGAGAAAAATGCGCCAACACCGACATCGATATTTCTTAGTTCAAGCTCTTCCGGTGTGGCTCCCCTGCGCTTAGCGAGCGAAGTTTCGCCAGCCAACTTCTCCTCCTCGACTTCTTCACTTGTCTGCCAGAAAAAAAGATATGGGCTGATCGTGGTGCCGAGAATCGCCACCAGTGTCTCCCATGCGAGCTTGGTGTGCGGCATGGAGGGAATCAGCGTATCGCGCAGCACCTGGCTCCAGTTGGCTCCCACCACAAATGCAGTAATTGGATACGCGAACAGAATTAGAACCAGCCACTTGAGCACGTCTGCAATCTGCCGATACCGGAGCCTGATGGTTGCCCACGAAATAAGAAGCGCGAACGCCACTACAAACCAACGCGAATTGATTCCGGACAGCATGGAAGCCGCATCTGCCATGCCCGCAAGGTCGGCGCCAATGTTGATCGTATTTGCAGCAAGAAGAGCGAAGACAAACAGGAGCAGCAGCCATTTTGGAAAGCGCTGGCTGAAATTGGCGGCCAAGCCCTGCCCCGTCACTTTGCCGATGCGGGCGCACATCATTTGCACCGCAGCCATCAACGGCCACGTAAGCAGTGCCGTCCATAGCAGCTTGGTCCCGAGTTGCGCGCCGGCAACGGAATACGTGGCAATGCCCGACGGGTCATCGTCAGCAGCCCCGGTGATGATCCCGGGCCCGAGCGCCCTCAGCAGCGCTCGAAACCAACGAGATGGGGCGGGTGCTGAGATTACGCGCTTGCTCCTGGGTCAATGTTCCGCCGGGGACGATTCCAATTACGAGCGTGTCTTTCGAGGTGGATTGGCTTGAAGATTGGCCTTATCAACCGCATCCTGCACCTTGCCCACGGTATTTACAAGCTTACCCTTTACCTGCTGGACGGCGCCTTCCACCTGGAGCGATGGATTGCCTATCAACTTGCCGGCCTTCTGCTTGGCGCTTCCTACCACTTCGTCGATCGTGCCGTTCACTCGATTACTATTCATTCTCCCACCTCCGGGGATTCAACTTGTGCGGCTTCGACGGAGGCGCCGCCATGCATTTTCAGCGCCTCGTTCAAAGAGGATGGAACTTCTTATCAGCGTCAAAGGGCGCGTAGCCAGCTCGATCTCAGAAATTGCAATGAAGCCTCAGCGCTGGTCAGAGGAATTGAGTCGTTCCACCGTTCGCAACGACGGGCGGTGGCTTATGCTACGTCTTGTCGCCCCGGCCTTCGACGGGTACGTCACCTGCTCATCGCGCACTTCGTTTCCATTGAACAGTTCTGCAGCCCTCCGCCGCGCCGCAGGCTTGCCACCAACTTCGGGAAATGGGCCATGATAGCCGTACTGTGGATCGAGTGTGTTATCGACCAGGCCTTGAAAGTCGTCGGAACCATGAAACCACGGCCCGGCGCCTGTGAAAACGCCGCCACGGAACCATTCCGGCCCGTAGTAGCCATCGGGGACGCAGTTATAAGGGGCGTAGTCATAGTAACCATAAGGACAATCGGGGGCGGCTCCAATATAGAGATTGATCTGAGGCGTCGTTCTGGTTGCACCAGTCGCAACTGTGAATGCAGCCAGAGCGGCGAACCCAAGAAAATTGATCCCGTGCATGCACTTTCCTCACAGTCGTTGGCCTAAATTTGTCGATCCCAACCCAATTTGAGCGTATCGGCCCAAATCCTGTGAGTCTGTGCAGATTCGACCACCTGCCGCGCAAAGAACGCAAAGCGTGTGGCATACCCATTGCTTGCAGAGATCTGCGATAGCGCCACGTGAATTGAAAGCGCTTCGTCCATGATGAGAAGGCTTGCTTCGGCATTAAGAATGTCCCGCCTTCGGCTGGCCACAACACAATTGCCTAATCTCAAAAACTAAATGGGCGCCGACCACATTCACGCCTGGGCGCAAGGGAATGTGGCGGAGGCGCTGGGGGACCGAGGCCAGCACTTTCTATACCTATAATGATGGGCGCGTTGGCGGAGCCTGTTTGATATAGAACCATACTGAAGCGATTCGACCGCATTTGCGGCACCTCTCTAGGAACTTGTTGAAATTCGCCGCATTGTGACGAATTTCCTGATGATTTGCATCCCTACCCGGTTGAAATCTGCTTGAACTGCGGGTCTGGCCAGTGTTTATGGGGCTTTGCGGGTCTCAGGAAAGTACCCCCGAGATCTGCAAGCGACGTTCAGGCACACTGCTCCATGAGCCTTCCTGGTTGTTGAGCCATCAGTTTCGGCAGCCGGATCAGGTTGTGCGCGGCGCAACTGAAGACGAATAGCCAGTCCACTTTTTCCAGGCCTCGCAGCTTGACCTGGCGCAGCGGGCCGGTTTGCTTAAGCCAACCGAAGCCCTTCTCGATCAGCCATCGCCGGCTCAGGCTGACGGCATAGCCAGGCTGCCGTGTGGTTCTTCGGTCCAGGTTGCTGCTGCGGCCCTTGTCGTTCTTCGCTACATGCGGTGTCACGTTCAACTCCCTCACCGTGCTGACGAAATCCTTGCTGTCGTAAGCCTTGTCCGCGCCCACCGTGATGCGCCGCGAGCGGCCCTCTTGCTTTTGCGCAAGCATCAAGAGCGCAGCATCGCGCTCGGCCAGACCATCGGCGTGCGTCACCATCGCGGAGGCAATCAATCCGTTGCGGTTCTCCACCAGCGCGTGGCCCAGGTAACTCAACTTCGACTCCTTGCCGTAGCTCTTCTTGTACAGCCGCGCATCCGAATCGGTGGTCGATTCATGCGTCTGGTTCGTACGCTTCTGGCCATGAAAATCTCCTCCGTCGCCGTCATCGGAACCGTCCTTGCTACGAAAGCTCTTCTGCGAGGCCCACGCCTGGATCAGCGTGCCGTCCACTGTGAAGTGCTCGTCGCTCATGAAGCGCTTGGCCTGCTTGTTCACTTCCGCAAAGAACTGCCGCGCCACATCGCTGGTCAGCAACCGGTCTCGGTTCTTCGAAAACACCGCGTGGTTCCACATCGCATCGTCCATGCCCAGACCCACAAACCAGCGGAACAGAAGGTTGTAATCGATTTGCTCGACCAGCAGCCGCTCCGAACGCACTGAGTAGAACACCTGCAACAGCAGCGCCCGCAGAATGTACTCAGGCGCTATCGAAGGCCGTCCCGAGTCCGCATACAATGCATCGAACTCCGCGCTCAACGTCCGCATCACCGTGTCCGTCAGCTTGCGAACCGCGCGCAACGGATGATCCTGAGGTACCCGCTGCTCCAATGAAACATAGCTGAACATCCCATCCTGAACTCGCTCATCTCCACGCATACCCATGAGACGGGCGACACCTTCGCCCCGATGCAGAACGGTACCTATTTCAACAAGTTCCTAGGCGCGAATTACCATGTGGCGCCATTCTGAACTGACCCAAAATGGAGCCGTTGGATCCCGTATATCGGATGAGTGATCTATCTCACAAATATGTTATCTATGTGATATATCTCACAACGGTTCAAGTTAGGAACGGATTTACAGCTGATTTACAAAAGTCGTACGGTTTTCTTGCAGCGCTCTGCCTTTCGTGCTAATGTGCTTTCATACTTCCCAGTTGTGAATCGAGGTCAGGTGAAGAATATCTCACCGGAACGTAGAACCTTGAATTGCACCTTCGCCACATGCGAGGGCGGCAGAGTCAGTGTCTCGTGATATCGATCCCGGGTATGGGACCGAGGGGCGCGAAGCGTACCCCGAACGCACCTCTGAAAAGTCGCCTTACTTAGCCGCAGCAGAGATCCCAACAACCAGCAGCCACTCCCCCCAAGGCTTCCCTTCTGCAGCTCAATTTCCGATGGCTGTTCTAATACCTCGAATCCGCATGATTAATGTCCGGCTCTCCGAAGAGGAGTACCTGGAATTAGAGCGGTTCTGCATTGCCAGCGGCGCGCGAAGCATCTCGGATCTTGTGCGCAGCGCCATGCATAGCATGGTCGCGGGCGGGAATCAGGACCACTCGTTGGCATCAAGCTTCAACGAATATTCTGCGCAAGTGAAGGATCTGGAAATGAGGATCAAGGAACTCGCCGCGCAACTTGCATCTTTTCGGGTTGGTGCGCAGCCGCAGAGTATAGCGGAACTTGACGCGAATGGCGAGACTGAGGTCAATCCAATCCCTGCTGATGCAGAGGTTTCGTCAGACTCTGCAATAGCGAAAAAACTACCATGCAAGTCGGACTGATAACGGTGGGGCCAAGAGTGTGAGCGAGCAGCCGGCTGCGGTCCCCATGCGGGTTTTTTTGATGATTTTGACGGGGATTCTGTTCCTTGCAGTTAGCCCACTGTTCGCGGCGCCTTCAAGCGGACAACAGAGCACCGGTCAGGGAGCAAACGATCCTGACGCATTGGCGCAAGATTGCGATCTTTCCGTGTCCGGTTCACCCTACATATCAGTAGATAGTTGGATTTATCCTGCCGTGCTGCGGTTATATTCGCTGGGCTTTCTGGATCATATCTATCTGGGCCTCCGTCCATGGACGCGCGCCAGTTTGAGCCACATGCTGGAAGATACAGACGCCAAGATCGAGAATGCGGCCGAAGGGCCGGTCACGGACGAGGCGAGGCGGCTGTACGATGCGCTCGATCATGAATTGCGTCTCAGCAGCGGAGGTTCCTGTCCGGCTCATAGGGGCGATGTGCGTATCGAGTCAACCTATTCAGTGATGCGCGCCATCAGCGGTACGCCACTGCGCGACAGCTTTCACCTCGGCTCGACCATCGTTAATGACTATGGTCGGCCTTACGAAAACGGATTCAATAACTACTCTGGAGCCAGCGGTTACGCGACCGCCGGCCGGTTCACGCTTTACGCGCGCGGCGAGTTTCAGGTCGCGCCCTCGGCCGCAGACTATTCGGCGGCCTTGGCCCAGACGCTCTCTTCAATCGACGAGACCACCTTCCTCAATCCTGTCACCGGCCTGCCGTACGGCCAAACCACCATCCCCATGGGACCGATTGCAACGGCGACTCAGGGGCGTTTTCTTGAGGCATATGTCTCGGCTCAGTTCTTGAACCATGTTTTTTCCTTCGGCAAGCAGGACGAGTGGATGGGGCCAGCTCAAGGCGCCAGCATGGCCTACTCGAATAACGCCGAAAATATTTATGCCCTTCACATCAACCGCACCGAGCCGCTCTATATTCCCCTGCTCTCAAGGCTCACCGGGCCTTTCCGCTATGAATTCCTGGTGGGCGCACTGCGCGGTCACACGATGATGCCAAACCCGGCATATCTAGCCAACCCTTCGCCGAACGTGCCAAACGTCATCAACCCCGGGGACCCGTGGGTACACGCTGAAAAATTCAGCTTTAAGCCCACGCGCGATATCGAGTTCGGCTTCGAACGCACCGTGATCTGGGGAGGGCAGGGTCACGAGCCGATCACGATTCACACGTTCCTGAGAAGCTTTTTCAGCACGAACCCTACTTATCCCGCCGAAAAATACGGACCTCAGGATCCGGGTGCCCGCTTTGGCACGTTTGATTTCGTCTATCGCCTGCCGTTCCGAGACCACTGGCTAACGATCTACTCGGACATGGAGGCGCACGACACACCCAGTCCTATCGCCAAGCCTCTGCACGGCACCTTCCGGCCGGGCCTCTATCTTTCTCACTTCCCTGGCATCCCCAAGCTGGATCTGCGTGTTGAGGCCGCCGACACGGATTCCTCCTATCCGTTGAGCATTGGCGGCCGCTATCAATATTGGGAAGTTATGGAGAAACAGGGCTACACCAATCAGGGCCAGCTCTTCGGAGATTGGATCGGGCGCGAGGTTAAGGGCGGCCAGGGATGGATTACATATCATCTTAGCGGCAATGAGTGGATTCAGGTAGGGCTGCGCAATCAGAAAGCCTCAAAAGACTTCATTCCCGGCGGTACAACCCTGAATGACATGAATTTCCAGGCGGTAAAGCGCATTGGCAAAGACTTTGAGATCAACGGTAGTTTCACCTACGAAAAGTGGAAAGCTCCGGTTTACCTTCCCGATTCGCAGACCGTGACTTCCACAACCGTCCAACTGACCTGGTTTCTGGAGCGCAAGATTGGCTTTTGAAATCAAGGGGTAAATCTGACCCCGTCATCTAAGAACTTGTTGAAATTCGCCGCATTGTGACGAATTTCCTGATGATTTGCATCCCTACCCGGTTGAAATCTGCTTGAACTGCGGGTCTGGCCAGTGTTTATGGGGCTTTGCGGGTCTCAGGAAAGTACCCCCGAGATCTGCAAGCGACGTTCAGGCACACTGCTCCATGAGCCTTCCTGGTTGTTGAGCCATCAGTTTCGGCAGCCGGATCAGGTTGTGCGCGGCGCAACTGAAGACGAATAGCCAGTCCACTTTTTCCAGGCCTCGCAGCTTGACCTGGCGCAGCGGGCCGGTTTGCTTAAGCCAACCGAAGCCCTTCTCGATCAGCCATCGCCGGCTCAGGCTGACGGCATAGCCAGGCTGCCGTGTGGTTCTTCGGTCCAGGTTGCTGCTGCGGCCCTTGTCGTTCTTCGCTACATGCGGTGTCACGTTCAACTCCCTCACCGTGCTGACGAAATCCTTGCTGTCGTAAGCCTTGTCCGCGCCCACCGTGATGCGCCGCGAGCGGCCCTCTTGCTTTTGCGCAAGCATCAAGAGCGCAGCATCGCGCTCGGCCAGACCATCGGCGTGCGTCACCATCGCGGAGGCAATCAATCCGTTGCGGTTCTCCACCAGCGCGTGGCCCAGGTAACTCAACTTCGACTCCTTGCCGTAGCTCTTCTTGTACAGCCGCGCATCCGAATCGGTGGTCGATTCATGCGTCTGGTTCGTACGCTTCTGGCCATGAAAATCTCCTCCGTCGCCGTCATCGGAACCGTCCTTGCTACGAAAGCTCTTCTGCGAGGCCCACGCCTGGATCAGCGTGCCGTCCACTGTGAAGTGCTCGTCGCTCATGAAGCGCTTGGCCTGCTTGTTCACTTCCGCAAAGAACTGCCGCGCCACATCGCTGGTCAGCAACCGGTCTCGGTTCTTCGAAAACACCGCGTGGTTCCACATCGCATCGTCCATGCCCAGACCCACAAACCAGCGGAACAGAAGGTTGTAATCGATTTGCTCGACCAGCAGCCGCTCCGAACGCACTGAGTAGAACACCTGCAACAGCAGCGCCCGCAGAATGTACTCAGGCGCTATCGAAGGCCGTCCCGAGTCCGCATACAATGCATCGAACTCCGCGCTCAACGTCCGCATCACCGTGTCCGTCAGCTTGCGAACCGCGCGCAACGGATGATCCTGAGGTACCCGCTGCTCCAATGAAACATAGCTGAACATCCCATCCTGAACTCGCTCATCTCCACGCATACCCATGAGACGGGCGACACCTTCGCCCCGATGCAGAACGGTACCTATTTCAACAAGTTCCTAAGTCAAAACGAATGTCTGAGCCCCCACACCATGACGCATAAACTCCTGATTTTTTCCCTAGTGTTCGGCTCTTTTTGCGCCGGACAGACAAACTCGAACACGCCTCCGGATGAAACAGTCACGTGCCCTGCCGGCCCCGGCCAAGACTCTCCAGAGGAAGGCGCTCAATGCCCGCCGGGAGCAAACCAGGCTCCCGCCAGCGGGTTAAACGGATATCCTGTCCGGACTGGGACGAACCTAAACCCCGGAACAACTCCAGGTCTAAGTGAGGCTCCTGCCGCGCCCGGCACAACGCCGGCACCATCTACCAGGGTGATTGGTCCGATCACTGCGCGATCCGAATTCGAGATGTTTGCCGAAGATGCAGCCGGACGCACGCTCCGCGTGTATGGCAGGCAGTTATTCGATGAAGGCCCCACAACTTTTGCTCCCATGGATCGTATTCCGGTGCCCGCCGATTACACGATTGGACCGGGGGATCAACTGCTGATACGGGTATGGGGAAAGATCGACCTTGATGTCAATGTAACGGTAGACAGGAACGGCCAGATTTTCCTATCAAGAGTGGGCAGCTTAACCGTAGCCGGGCTACGCTATGAGCAGCTCGAAAGCTATCTGCGCACGGCAATCGGCAATCTCTATAAGGGCTTCGAACTGAGCGTTACGATGGGCCGGCTTCGCTCTATCCAGATCTACGTTCTGGGAAGCGCGCGGCAACCGGGATCGTATACCGTCAGCTCCCTCAGCACGCTGGTCAATGCGCTCTTTGCCTCAGGCGGGCCCTCCGCTACGGGGTCGATGCGGCACATTCAGTTACGCCGTGACAATCGGGTCCTCGTCGACTTTGACATCTACGATCTCCTGCGCAGAGGCGACAAATCGCACGATGTCCAGTTGCTCCCAGGAGATGTGATCTATATTCCCCCTGTCGGCCCGCAAATTGCGATCATGGGTAGTGCCAATGAGCCCGGAATCTATGAACTAAGAGGCGAAACCACGATTGCTGCTGCCTTGATCGACGCAGGCGGCCTGACTAATCTGGCGGCAGTGGATCGAGTTCTGTTGGAGCGGATCGAGGGCCACAGAAGACGGCGAGTTGACGATTTCCCTCTGGATGCATCGGGACTGCAGCACGTGCTGAATGACGGAGATCTGCTACGGATCTTCCCCATTTCGCCAGAGTTTGAGAATACCGTCACGCTGCGCGGCAGTGTTGCCCAGCCGGGCCGTTTCCCGTGGCACGATGGGATGCGCGTCTCGGATCTGATTCCGTCGCGCGATGCTCTGATTACCCGCAGTTATTGGTACCAGCAAAGCCATTTGGCAGAAAGCGCACCCGTCGGCAGCAGTTGGAGCCAGGAAAACGGAGTTCGCCGCAATCCGCGCAGTTCAGGCATTTCGAACCGAGAAAACGGCCCTTCCGGTACGCCGCGCAGTGCAGGCAATCCGGACCAGGAGTACAATGCGATCGGTAATCCACGCGATGCAGGCAATTCGGACCAGCTATACGACGCGGCCGGCAATCCGCGCGATGTAGGCAATTCGAACTGGAATTACAGAACGTCCGGCAACCTGCCTGAGGGAAGCGAGCTTAACCAGCAAAGCAGTTCCACTTCATACACACCTGTCGATGTGATGCAAGACCTACTCCAGAACACGGCGGAGATCAACTGGGACTATGCATCCATCCAGCGCCTCGACCCGCAGAATTTGAGCACCCGTTTGATCTCCTTCAACCTGGGCAATGCCATCGGCAACCCTGCATCTCCTGATAACCAGTTCTTGAAGCCTGGCGATCTAATCACCATTTTTTCACGGAGCGACCTACCGTTGCCGGTGGACAAACAAGCAACATTCGTCCGGGTCAGTGGAGAGATCAATGCACCGGGAGTTTATCGGGTCGAGCCGGGCGACACGCTGCGGAACGTCATCGAGCGTGCAGGTGGTCTCACTCCGCACTCCTACCTTTACGCCGCGCAATTGACGCGCGAGTCCACCCGCAAGGCCGAGGAAGAGCAGCTTCAAGTCTCCATCGCACAAATGCAGAGAGAACTCACTTCGCGCTATGCGGCCGCCTCATCGATGACCTCTACCAGCGCGGCTGAGCAACAGACGTCGCTTAATACCTCGCAAGCTGCTATCGCCCAGCTGGCAGCAGTCAAGCCCACAGGCCGAATCGTTCTCGACATGAAGCCCAGCGCAAGCAGCATCGCCGACATTCCGAACTTCCCGCTCGAAGATGGAGACAGTTTCTATATTCCACCCAAGCTCAGTACGATTCAGGTCGCTGGAGCAGTCTACAACGAGAATGCCTTCCGGTATCAGCCCAGGAAGCAGCTATCCGCATACCTCAAAGATGCCGGGGGCCCCACCAGGCAAGCCGACGCAAAGCGAATCTTCCTGGTCAGGGCGGATGGAACAGTAATCAGCAGGCAAAGTCACGGCCAGTTCTGGCATGCCGACTTTGAAAGCACTGTTCTTTTGCCGGGGGACGCAATTATTGTCCCCACCAAACTGAAGTCGCCAAGCAACTTCATGCAACAGCTTCCGTTCCTGGCCCAGATGCTTTCTCAAACGGCGATGACCGGCGCAGTGATTGGGACGAGTTACTGATGGGACAAACGATGGTTGAACAGGATTCCACCCTAAGCCGCTCGCTTACCGTGACAGAAGATCCGGCTGCGACTCCGAATGGAGGCATTCGGCAGGAGATCACGCTTCTGGAGTTTCTAACCGAACTTGCCCGGCGCAAGGTCTTGATTGTCAGAGTCGTCATCGTGGCCACGGTGATCGGGATCGTACTCAGCCTGTTTCTGCCGGTCCGTTACACGGCCATTACCCACATCATGCCGCCTCAACAGACACAGTCCTCCGCTTCGTTGTTTATGAGCCAGCTCGCCGGCAATGGCGCCGGTCCACTGGCCGCACTTGCGAGTGGAGGATTGGACCTGAAAAGCCCGAACGATCTTTACGTGGGCTTGCTCGAATCTCCGACCATCGCCGACGCCATCATTCATCGATTCGACCTGGTCCACGTCTATGGCTCCCCGGACATGACTGGGGCACGTGAAAAACTCGCTCAATCTACTTTGGTGAAATCGGAAAAGAGCGGCTTGATCACGATCGCGGTGACCGATCGGGAGAAACAGCGCGCCGCCACGCTGGCCAATGCTTATACCAGTGAACTCCGCGCCCTGACCCAGAGTCTGGCGGTCACTGAAGCCTCGCAGCGTCGGCTGTTCTACGAGGACCAGCTCAAGCAAGCGAAGGAAGCCCTGGTGGCGGCCGAGCTTCAGTTCCAGCAGGTTCAGCAGCAAAAGGGATTGGTCGCACTCGATGCGCAGGCCAAAGCGATGATCGAAAGCCTGGCCGCGTTGCGCGCACAGGCGGCAGCCAAGCAGGTCGAGGTGCAGGCGCTGCGCTCCTATTCGACCGAGCAAAACCCCGAAGTTCAACTCGCGGAGCAGGAGCTTTCGACATTGCAGGCGGAGGAGGCGCACATGGCGCAAAGCGGCCACTCCCCCGGACTCGCCAACTTGGGTCTGGAGGACGTTCCCAGCGCGAGTCTCGAGTATCTGCGCGCCCAGCATGAATTGGTCTATCGGCAGACCCTCTACGATCTGTTGATCAAGCAGTACGATGCGGCCCGGCTGGATGAGGCCAAGGAAGCAGCGATCATCCAGGTCGTAGATCCGGCAACTGAGCCAGAGCGGAAATCGGCGCCACACCGAGTATGGATCGCGCTCGCCGCAATGTTCCTTGGCCTGTTCGGATCCATCACTTATATTCTGGCCTGCGCGGCGCTCGAGCGAGCTCGCCGGGATCCGCAAACCAATGCTCAGCTCCTGACTTTCAAAGCCGCCATGCTCATGGAGAAGACTTCAAAGCGGGCAATCCAATGACGTTCGACGCTAAATGTGAAATCACGCTCGGCACATGGGCAGCAAGGCAAGGAAGGCGGAGATAGCGTGAAGGAGAAGCTATTCACCGTCGGGCCCGTGGAGATGCACCCTGAGGCACTGCGCATTGGGGGCGAACAGCCACCTTATTTCAGGACAGAAGAATTCTCACAGATCGTCCTTAAATGCGAGCTCATGATGTGCGAGCTTGCAGGAGCGCCTGCAGGTTCAAGGATGATCCTGCTTACCAGTTCCGGATCCGGGGGAATGGAAGCGGCGGTCATCAATGCAGTTGGTCCGGAGGACCGGGTCCTGATCATCGTCGGAGGCGGCTTTGGCGAGCGATTCTGCGATATATGCAAAGCCAACGGCATTCCTTACGATGCCCTTCGCTTAGAGGCGGGACGGTCATTGACGCCACAACAGATCGGCGCCCTGCGGCTTAGTCGCTACCGAGCTCTTCTTGTGAACGCGCACGAGACAACCACCGGGGTCCTCTACGATATCGAGCGCCTCGGCAAAGCTTGCACGCTGGCCGGAACCTACTTCATTGTCGATGCAATAAGCGCCTTTCTTTGCGATCCCATCAACATGACTGCGATGGGAATCGACACCCTGCTCACTAGCTCGCAAAAGGGGCTTGCCCTGGCTCCCGGCCTTTCCATTCTTCTCTTGGGACCGCGCTCGATCGAACTGGCGAAGCGGCGCACTGTGCACTCTCTCTATTTCAATTTTTCCTCCTATCTCGCGGACGGAGAGCGAGGTCAAACCCCCTTCACACCCGCGGTGACAGTGATTTTGCAACTCCACGAGCGACTGAGCTCAATCAGGCGGCAAGGCGCGGCCCAAATGACGGCGCGCTGCTCGCGACTAGCCCGACACTTTCGCGGCGCGATCGGCAACCTTCCACTGCGCATGTTTCCGGATTCGCCTTCCAACGCTCTTACTGCGCTGACCCCGGTCGGCCCCGTTTCAGCCTACGCGATCTATCGCGAGCTAAAAACTCGATTTGGACTTGTTGTCACGCCCAGCGGAGGCAAATTTAAAGACACGCTTTTCCGCGTGGGCCATATGGGAAATGTTTCAGAGCCCGACCTGGATGCGCTGGCAAGCGCCCTCAAGGAGATAACACTATGAAAGCGATCGTGCTTGCGGCAGGTCGAGGGACGCGTATAAGCCGGCATATCGACGGAAAGCCTAAATGCACAATCCCTCTCGGCGAGGAGACGACTCTGATCGAGTACACAGTCGACATTCTTCACCGTTATGGGATTGGGGATGTGACGCTTGTTCTCGGGTACCGGGGGGACGTGATTCGCGAGGTCCTGACGCGCCGGGATGTGAAGTTCGTGGAAAATCCGTTCTACGACGTCACCAACAGCATCGCTTCGCTGTGGTTTGCTCGCGAAGAACTGGCGGCGCCCAGCGACTTCCTGATCATGAACGGAGATGTGTTTCTCTCCGAACCGGCCCTCGGCGCGGCGCTCGATGAACACCGGAGCCCCGTACTCTTCTATGACACAACCAGACGCAAGGAAGCCGACTACAAATTTCAGTGCGAAGGCGACCGCCTGGTGCGATATGGCAAAGATCTCTCGCTCGAAGAAACGTCTGGCGAATACATCGGCTGCGCCAGGCTCTCCAGCGCCTTTATTGGCACGTTCGTCTCTCGCCTCGACGAACTCATCCGGACGCAGCGTCACTCGATGTGGTGGGAGGATGTTCTTTACTCCCTTGCTGCGGAGAGGCAGATTATTGCGCGCGACATCGCAGGCACGTTCTGGGCGGAAGTGGACTATATCGAAGATTACGAGCGAATTTTGGCTTATTGCCGGCTGCATGCAGAGAACATCTTTCCGGCCTCCTGCCGGTCCTGAGCCCCAGTCCCAGAGCCGCGCTGAAAACAGCCCCTTCTCTAGTGAGAAAAAGGACGAGTGCGAAATGTCAAAAGTGCAGATTTCTCTGCTCGCGAAACTATCCGTGATGCTGAGCTTTGCCGTCTCAACTGGTTCTTCACAAACGACCGGGGGCTGCCAGATGACCAGCAACGGAGATTTCACATGCCCTGGGGCCATCGCGGCGGCTGCGATCAACCAGATTCAGAAAGCCGACCAGTTCCCAGGAAGCACGGCTGACGCAAAAATAAACGCTTGTCTGGCGGCGGCAGGGAACGGCGTCTGCGACGCTAGCGGGCTTACCGGGACCCAAACCGTCGCGGCCACGGTAACGGTTGGCTCGGGAGGCCTGAATCAGGTCTTGATCCTGTCCCCCACTACGAACTACCTGCCGGGCAACAGCATTCCACCGGACCCAATGTTCAGCATCAAAGCAAACGGGGCGATCTCGGGGCTCTGGGTCCAAATTCCGGCCGGTCAGACCTACGCCGGCAGGGTCCTCGATGTAGAGGATACTATTAACAACAACACTTTCAGCATCGATCATGTACGAATCGTCGGCACCGGCGGCGGATACGGCCTTTACATGCAGCCGCCCGCTGGCGGATACATCTCCTTGGTAAACGTGAACGATGTCACCCTCAAATCACTGGGGACGTGCATGTATCTTGGCGCCACTGGTACCTCCGGGACGACCTATATTAATGGGGTCAACTTCAACAACATCCAGCTAGACTGCGGAGGGAACACCGACTTGGCTATTAATCCCCGGAATGTGCAGACCTCGGAAATAAACAGCAATACCTTTTCCAATATCCAACTGGAAGGAAGCGGAACGGAGTTACTTATGGAGGGCGCGGGTCCGATCGAGGGCAATATATTCTCTCCCGTCTTCTTTTGGGACTCTCCAAACCCCGTGTCAAATACGAATTCGGCAACCTGCATCCTCACCAATCCGGGAGCCACCGGCGCATGCACGAATGTCTTCATGGGAGGCTCCAGTTTTAGCGTAACCACTGCGATGGACCCGCTGTCGGCCGATAGCGCATGGCCCAATCAAAACATCTACTGGCTTAACAACGATAACTTCGGGACCACGTTCCGAGGCGCGCCCTTCGATCAACTCAGCGTGTCGGGGACGCACCCCTGGCCGGGCGGCCCGCAGAAGAGGGGCACCTTTGCTTGGAGCACGTCGGGGAATCTCGAGACGGACTATTTTACTGGCCAGCTGGATCCGACCCCCGTCCACTATTCGCACAAGTTTTTCCTTCCCAACTCGTCAAGCAGTCCTACCGGCTTCTGTGGTATTGGAGGATGGCTGGCGAACGGCGATTTCCAGATAGGCGATGCCTCATGTAGCTCGCTGAATACACAGCTCGCCTTCGAGAACCCCCTCTCTGCCGGCGCGCCCTTGATCCGGATTAACTGGCTAGGGACAAACTGGGCGGGAATTGGTTTGGCCAGGAGCGCGGATGGCGGAAATCCCGCGACCGACGTGGAGGTTGGAGTGGCGGCGCAAATCGGTTCAGAATGGACTTGGACAGGAAGCGCGGTCAACTGGCTCGTCACAGGAGCCTATAAGAATAAGAACGGCATCCTAATACCTGGAACCGCCGCAGGAAATACAGGCGATAACTCTGCCGGCGCCAGTGGACTGGTAGTACTCGCACAGACCTGTACTACCGCAAGCATTACGCCCTCCGCTTCAGCCGGCGGCACCGCCGCAGGATCGTGCACTATTACCGATTCGGCTACCGGACACGCAGGGATAGCCGCTGCGACCGATGGATCGGTGCAGGGCAACGTCATACCGCAAGTCTCTATCGATGGCACCACCGCCAACGTCACCCTTACGACGATCATTGCGGGATCAGTATCCGCCAAGTCTTATAACGTAACCGTATTTTAGGATGCCTGACAGAATGAGCATCAAGGAAAAGGTCGCTCGCAATCTTTCAATGCTGTATTCGGTCTTCAAAACCGAGGGCTTAATGCCCGGCGCCGAATGCTGGGTCCGCCAGGTTGGCGCAAAACTACTGGGGATGAGCGATGCTGGCCATCCACGTACCAACGTATTCCTGTTTCACCTGACCGATTGCTTATACGATTCGATTCACGGCACAAATACTGGAGGTGTAATCGATCTTCCTGAAATGGAGGGAAATGGCAGGAACTACGTGGGCACTCCACCGCGGGCGTGGAAACTCCTGCTTAGACATCTTCCCATTGATTCGTCGCGTTTCACTTATTTCGATTTGGGCTGCGGCAAAGGACGAACCCTGCTTCTGGCTTCGGCGGTGGGGTTCAAGCGGGTGATTGGGGTAGATATTTCGAGCCAGCTTCTTTCTATTGCTCGCTCAAATCTCAAGCGCAAGGGTATGGATGGAGAGTTAATCTGCGCAGATGTCAGAACCGTTGAGTTTCCCTGTGACCCGCTTGTCGTGTTCATGTACAACCCCTTCTACGAAGATGTCATGCGGCAGGTGGCGGAGAATCTCGGGGAGTCGCTTCGTCGCCATCCGCGGGAAGCGTATGTTCTCTACTACAGTGCTGCCTTTGCGGATGCATGGAAAGTGCCGGGTTTCGAGATCTTGCAGTCGAGCAATGCGCACTACCCTAACTATGTGATCTATCAGTATCGCGTGGCTGGAGAAGAAGACGCATCGATCCATCGTGGAGAAGCAAATCTGGCTGGCGTGTGTATCGCCGCTTCAGGGGAATGCAAGAAGTTGGCGAAGGAAAATCAATTGCAGTGAGTCCTAAACCCTCGCCCTCATCTGTACTTTAGGGCCTTTAGCCGATCAATGAGTTCAAGTGCTTCCATGACGACCGTTGCAACTAGACCTTCGAGCGCACCGTCAAGCATTACCCGAAGGCTCTTTCTTTCCTCGGGTAAGGTCTCGCTGAATCAAGGCATTGGGCTGCTTCTCGCCTTCGGTTTTCAGGCTTTCATCACGCGCGTTTGCGGCGCCGCGGCTCTGGGAGCCATCACGCTCTTTCTTTCCTGGCTTGGAATTCTATCCGTGCTTACGGTGCCGGGGCTGGAAGGCACACTTGTCTATCTCCTACCCCGGCTCGAGCACGACCCGGTTGCCCGGCGCCATGTCATTCAACGATCTCTTGTTCTAGCCGGTGCGGCTTCGTTCGCGGTGGCCGCGATATTAGCAGTCTCCGGCATTCGATCCCTGGCATGGATCGGCCTTCCCGCAGCGGCGCGAGCGGCGTTTTGCTTTTGCATTCTGGTCTTCTCGGCGGGCAAGCTGCTTGACGCCATCTTGCTCGGCCTCAAGGATGCGCCCGCGCTCGGCTATTTCAATAACGTGCGCACCGTTGCGCGGTTTGTCTTTTGCTTGCCGGTTTTGCGCTATCCAGGCGCGCGCTGGTCCATTCTTTTCTATGCCATCGCGCTGGAGTGCACGCTGGCCCTGCTGTTGCGGTACTTGAGCATTCAGAAGCGATATCCAGCACTGTTCAGTCTACGATGGGCTGCCGCACCCGCACACGCCGCGCAAAGAGATTTTGGAGCGGCCATCATTCTGCCCATGCTGGGCATCAGCGCCATCGACACCGTTTACCCGCTACTCGATAAAGCCGTGCTGGGCGTGATGGTGCCCCTGGCCCTGATTGGCATCTATCGCATCTCCGATGCGGTAGCGGCTCTGAACACCATGTTTGTTTCGCCTTTCGTCGCCTTCTGGCCTTATATCTCTCAACTTCACGGACAGAAACGGCTCGACGAGCTGCGCGAATCTTACCGCTCTGTGACCTTGCTCATCATCGCGCTCATGATTCCGTTCACGCTCGCGCTGGTTGATCTCTCGCCTTCCATCCTCGCCCTCTTCGGCCGCCTGTTCGCCGCGCAGGGCAAAACCATCCTGCTGGTTCTGGCATTCGGCACGGCGATCGACGCCATTGCCGGCCCGGCGGGCGCAGTGCTGAAGCTTACGGGGCACGTCCGGCTCTCGCTCGCGATCAACACGGGATTGCTGGTCGTGTATCTCGGGCTGACGATTGTTCTGGCAAAAAACTTTGGAATCCTGGGCGCCGCGATCGCGAAGACCATAGTGACAGTGGTGGGAAACGTGTCCAACGTGATCGCCAATCGCATGCTGCTGCGCGTGTTTCCTTATACCTGGAAGCATGCCTGGCTCTTGCTGGCAGGAATCGCGATTCTCTGCTCACGCTGGGCGTTATTTCCGATTTCGCCTGGACTTCGCGGCCAGGCCCTGGCCGGATTCATCCAGGCGGCGGCCTTTAGCGGCTTCGCGCTGCTTCTTCTGAGACGGCAGATTCCTTCTCTCCTGCTCAACATCCGGCTGTCGCTCAAAGCGGGATCGGAGGCTCATGCTATCGACTGAAACCCTCACCTATGGCGCTGTCCGCCGCGACTACCAGCACCACGAGTTCCCGGAAGAGGTGCTCCTCGACCATTACGCCAAGGCGGTCTCGCCGCTGCTTACACCGCTGTTTGTTCGCTGCAAGGTCACCCCGAACGGCGTGACCGTGATCATGATCGTCTCCGGTGTGCTGGGGGCGCTGCTGTTCGCGATTCCATGGATGCCGAGCAGGATTTGTGGAGCGCTCTTTATCCAATTGTGGATGATCCTGGACTGCTGCGATGGCGAAGTGGCGCGGATCACCCGCGTGTTTTCCAAATTCGGAACACAGATGGATTATCTGGCTCACGTGATATGCCATCCGCTCTTCTGCGCCGCGTTCGCGTCGGCCCTTCTGGCCCTGCACCGCTACAATTCCACGCTAATTCTGTATACGGCGCTGCTGGGTGTCAGCGCCGAGATGCTAGTGCGGCATTTTGTCGCCCTGTCGGAAACCTTCCAGGTTGCCCGCGGAAATGCGGCGGCCGCGCCAGAACAGAGAAGCCAGCTGCGAACGATCGTATCGCGGCTGCTCGGGATCGCTTTTATCTACCCGAATTTTGCGCTGTTGTTTCCGCTCGCCTATCTGGTCGACTACTATCGCGGAACCTCCATCGCTTTCTACTTCCTGATTGCGCAAGCGTGCCTATCGTTCCTTGTGGCGGCGCGCCAGGCCATCTTCTGGACGAAGGTTCTCTATCGGACCTAGTTTAACGGCGACACTCTCTTCCCGCGAACGCACGATGTCACACGCCTCGATCATGGAAAAAACACTCGAAATTCCGTCAGAATACGGGCAACTGGAGAGACAGGGCTCATTTCTTCCTATCCTGGTGCTTTACAACCTCCGGCTCTCCGACTCTCCTACCTACCGGGCCTTTCTAGCCTCAGTTACGCATGGTTTCGCAGATCCAGCGCAGCTTGCTGTTTACGACAACAGCGCGGTTAGGCAGGTGACGTCCGGGGAGGAGAATCGACTGCATGCCTACCAGCATGACCCCGCGAACGGCGGCCTCGCGGCAGCCTACAACTGGGGGCTCTCCATCGCGACAGAACTGGGACGCAATTGGCTTCTGCTTCTCGACCAGGACTCGGAACTTTCGCCTGATTTCCTTGCAGAAGTGCGAGAAGCCGCGTTGCAATACGGGGTCGATGAGCAGGTAGCAGCGATTGTGCCGCGCGTCCGGGACGGCGCCGAAACTATCTCGCCGAGCCGCGTAAAGTTTGGGCGGCTTACGTCGGTTCCTGAGGCATTGACGGGCATCAGCCACGAAGAGGTGAAAGCGATTAACTCTGGTTCGCTGGTGAGGGTGCAATTTCTGAATTCGATGAGTGGGTTCAATAGAGCGTTTCCGCTCGATTCGCTCGATCATTGGCTCTTTCACGAGATTTATGCACGAGGGAAGGTTGCTGCCGTCTCCTCTTCTTACCTGAGGCACGACCTTTCGGTTCGCGACTACCGGAACAAGGTGAGCGTAAGCCGTTACCGGAGCATCTTGTCCAGCGAAGCAAGATTTGTGATCGCGTACAAGCAAGGGCTTGCGATTCCGCTCTACCTGATTCGACTCGTGCTCAGGGCGGCGAAGCAGTTGCTTTGTTACCGGCGACGCGACATCGCGCGAACGACAGTACGCACGGCAATTGGAATCGTCTTGCACATGCTCGGACTACGAGTCCCGCAAATGGATGCCAGCGGTCAAGAAGCGTTCGTCTCACCGCCCAATGCTTGCCCCTCCAAATATCCACATCACGGAAGTGGAGATGGAGAACATGCATCGCTTCCTTAGAACCTCCGCATATTGGTGCATACTGTGCCTGCTGACGGTGGGGATCCTCGACCCAGCAGACCAAATGCTTCACCTGAAGATGCCTCTGTTTATCTGCGTGTGTTTGCTGGTATTGATTGGAACCATAACCGATGCGGGCAGCCGCCGGATCCCACTAACACTGATCCTCTACGTTGTGCTTTTCGCCCTTACCGTTCCGCTGATTTCCATTTGCATCTACGTTCTTCGTGGAAATTCTTTCCTCGTCTACGATGGCGCCCGGTACATGAAGTCCTATGCATTTCTTTTTTTCGCTCTGGTCCTTGCCGTCGAGCGCTTCAATATAGTTCCCGCCGTTAGCTGGATTCTGACCGCGGAAGCCGCAGCAATTGTGACGTTGTTCTTTCTGACAAAGGGCAACCCAGGTCTTCGCCTTGCCCTCTACGCGTTTGCTGGCAACTATGGGATTTTTTCCGTAACCGACAGATCGTATGCCGACCTGAGCTTCACGGGAGTTTATTTTGCCACTTCACCACTGCTGGTAATTTCAGTGGCGTATTTTACCTTCAAATGCCTCATGGCCGTTGGTTCTCGGCGCGCCGTTTACTTCTTGCTCGTAATGACTAGCATAGGCGGAATGGTGCTTTCCGGGAGCCGCAATAATATTGTCGCCGGTTGCCTGACGCCCCTTGTGACGTGGCTCTTCTATTCGAAAAAAAAAGCGCAGCTGGTAAGCGCCATCGTCGTTTTTTTGTGCGTTGTCCTTGCCAGCTATTCAAGTACGATCGGGGCCATGCTGGATCCGTCTGAGGGCTCAAACGCTATCAAGCTGGAGCACCTTCACGACTATGGTGTCATTTTTTCCGACTCGAAGACGCTTCTTTTCGGCCAAGGGCTAGGGGCGTTCTTTCATTCGACTGAATATGGATTCACTTCGGTGACCGAGCTCACTTATTTTGAACTCATCCGCAATTACGGACTGATTCTGGGTGCGGTGGTAATCGGCATGTTGCTTTATCCGCTCACGCGCATTTGGGATCCGTGCCGTAGAAATGAACGTTACTTTTATGTGGCGTTCGGGGCCTATCTTTACCTTTCATGGGCAAATCCTTTTCTGATCTCATCAAGCGGCATGCTGATCCTATCGATCGTGGCATATCAGGCCTTCTCTATTCAGACAGGCGATGGTTGCATAGTGGAGGAGAACAGGGTTCTGATGGTTCACCGGCCGGCGCTAGCGTCGCCGCAGGCGTATGAGTGAGATGAAACGAGCTAGTGTTTGTTTGGCCACCTACAATGGGGCTCGCTATCTGCGTGAGCAGTTGGATTCGATCCTGTCGCAACTCGGGGAGACCGACGAGTTGATTGTGAGCGACGACAACTCAACGGACGACACACGCTCGATCGTTGACAGCTATAAGGACGCGAGGATCCATCTGATCCGGAACTCACCGCCGCGCGGACACGTGAGAAACTTTGCGCACGCGATGGAACTTTCACAGGGCGAGTTTATCGTTCTGAGCGACCAGGATGACATTTGGGCAGAGGGCCGTCTGGAGCACATGTTGGCTGGACTCGAGCACGCCCCCGACCGCTCGCTGCTAGTGGGTGATCTGATCGAGTTCGATACCACCGGGATGCGCCCGACACAACAAATGCTTGGGCCTTCTCCGCGAAGCGGGATACGACAGCTCTGGCGCCTGTTTTTTGGCCAAGCCAAGTATTTCGGATCGGCCTATGTGTTCCGCCGCGAATTGCTGCGCTATGTGCTGCCGATTCCTGCTCAAGTTGAGGCGCATGACATTTGGATTGCAATGAACGCGTGCCTACACGGCGGGGTTGTGCATTTGCAGGGGACGACGTTGTTTCGTCGGATTCACGGGAACAACCTCTCACCGGAAAGGCGGCGAGCGATGCGGGTGGTTCTGCGCTCTCGCGTGGGCTATCTAAGAGGACTGTTACAGTCATCTGTTCGTTAAACAGTCGATAGATGCGGTTGGAGAATGATGAGTCATAGATCGAGAGAAAACTTGGATCCGCATTTCAGTAAGAAGCTGTTTGAAGGCAAAACCCTGCTCATCACTGGTGGGACGGGAACCTTCGGCAATGCCGTTGTGGATATGGCTGCCGATGTGGGCTTTGGCGAAATACGCATCTTCAGCAGAGATGAGAAAAAGCAGGACGACATGCGTAACCGGCTGAAGGATTCCGCAGTAAAGTTCTACATCGGCGATGTGCGGAGCTACGATGGGGTTCTTCAGGCAATGCAAGGTGTGGATTACGTCTTTCATGCGGCGGCACTGAAGCAGGTCCCCTCATGTGAGTTCTTCCCCATTGAGGCGGTGCAGACAAATACCCTGGGGGCCGAGAACGTGATGAAGGCCGCTCTTGCATGCGACGTTCGAAAAGTGATCGTGTTGAGCACCGACAAGGCCGTATATCCCGTGAACGCGATGGGGATGTCGAAGGCGCTGATGGAGAAGTGCATGGTGGCCAAGGCGCGCATGTACGGAAACAGTTCGACAATACTCTGCGGTACGCGCTATGGCAACGTGATGGCATCGCGGGGATCGGTGATTCCGCTCTTCCTCCAGCAGATTCAGGCAGGGGAACCCTTGACTGTTACCGATCCGCACATGACTCGCTTCATGATGACCATTGATGGGGCCGTGGACTTGGTACTCTATGCTTTTGCGCACGGGGTCCCCGGCGATATTTTCGTTCAAAAGGCCCCATCGGCAACAATCGGCACCGTCGCCACTGCCCTGCTGAAGCTACTGGATGCAGAGAATGAAGTGCGAATCATCGGTACCCGCCACGGCGAAAAACTCTATGAAACTCTTTTGAACCGTGAAGAGATGAGTTACGCAGAGGATCTCGGAGGCTACTACAGGATTCCAGCCGACACCCGGGACCTGAACTATTCCATATTTTTCAATAACGGGAGAACTGAAGTTTCTGAGGCCACTGACTACAACTCTCATAACGCGGAACGGCTGGACGCAGACGGAATGATGAACCTGCTGCTGAAACTGCAGTGTGTGCAGGATGCCATGAAAGGCAAGGCGGTGCTAGCGTGACCAAAGTACTCATCACAGGAGGCCGCGGATTCCTAGGCCGCAACTTGTCCGCTCATTTGCGTGAGAACAAGGATTGTGAGCTTGCGATTATTGATCGGGAGGACTCGATCGCGAATCTGAATGAGGCGCTGCTTCGAGCCGATATTATCTTTCACCTGGCCGGCGTCAATCGGCCGCACAATCCAGTTGACTTCGAGACCGGAAATACGGAGTTGACGGAACAGATGTGCCGATTCCTCCGCGACAAGGCTCGTTTTCCGAAGATTGTCTTCAGCTCCTCAATCCAGGCAGAAATGGACAACCCGTATGGGAGCAGCAAGGCAAAGGCGGAAATTGCGTTGCGTCAATATGCTGCCGATACAGGAGCTTCTGTACGCATCTACCGCTTGAAGAACCTGTTCGGAAAATGGTGCCGTCCCAACTACAACTCCGTCACTGCGACCTTCTGTTATAACATTGCCCGCGATTTGCCGATTGCCGTGAATGACCCGGCGAGTGAGTTGGAACTGAGTTACGTGGACGATGTTGTGGCAGCATTTCGGTCGGAAATCAGAGGGGGAGATACTGCGACAGATGCGGGCACAGAGATTCCAAGTTACCGTATCCGGTTAGGCGATCTCGCCGGGAGGATCCAGGCGTTCGACGAAATGAGGAACACGCTTGCGCTGCCCGACTTTGCGGAAGGTTTCAACCGTGCGCTCTATGCCACCTATCTATCGTATGTCCCATCCGAGGCGCGGGAGTGCAGGCTGAATGTTCGATCGGACGCGCGTGGGAGTCTTGCCGAGTTTGTGAAGCAGAAGGGGATGGGGCAGATATTCGTTTCACGAACCAAGCCGGAAGTTACACGAGGGAACCATTATCACCATACCAAGACTGAGAAATTCTTCGTGGTGGAAGGAAATGGCCTGATACGGATGAGGAGCATTGAAGGCGGCCCGATCGATGAATATGCTGTCGCCGGAGATAAGTATCAAGTAATCGACATTCCACCCGGATTCACTCACTCCATCACCAACGTTGGCACCGAAGAACTGGTTACCCTGTTCTGGTCAAGCGAGATCTTCGATCCGGACCGTCCGGATACTTACTATCTGCCCGTCGACTTCACGACACAACGCGAGACAGTTATTTTGGAAATCGCATGAAAGTAGCCACGATCCTTGGAACCCGCCCCGAGATTATCCGCTTGTCGCGGGTCATTGCGGCATTAGACCGTTATACCGACCATGTTCTCATTCACACCGGACAGAACTACGACTACGAGTTGAATGAAATATTCTTTGAGGATCTGGAAATCCGCGAGCCTGATTATTTCCTGAGGGCGGCAGGAAAGAATGTTGCAGAGACGATTGGCCTTGTAATTTCACGATCCTACGATGTGCTTGCCGATGTCCAACCGGATGCAGTGCTTATTCTGGGCGACACGAACAGTTGCCTTGCAGCCGTGGCGGCTAAACGCCTGAAAATTCCGATTTTCCATATGGAAGCGGGAAACCGCAGCTTCGACGAGAGGGTGCCGGAAGAAATCAACCGGAAGATCGTCGATCACATTTCGGATATTAATATGCCGTATAGCCGCATTTCGCGAGAATATCTGCTGCGCGAGGGAATTGCGCCAGACAGAATCGTCAAGACTGGCAGCCCGATGCGCGAGGTACTCGAATATTACCGACGCGGGATCGATGGCTCCGATGTTCTGCAGCGTCTCAGCCTGGTGGCCGGGGAATACTTCGTCGTCAGTGCTCATCGCGAAGAGAATATCGATTCGTCTCGATGCTTCCGCGATTTGATTTCGGTTCTGAGATTCTTGGCGGACCACTACAAAATCCCAGTGGTGGTTTCGGTTCATCCGCGAACAAGAAAGCGCATCGACTCCGAAGGAATCTCCCTGCCCGAATCCATACAGTTGATGAAGCCGCTCGGCTTCTTCGACTACGTTCATCTCATGGTGTCGGCACGGACGACTCTTTCCGATAGCGGCACGATCAGCGAGGAGTCCTCCATCCTGAACTTTCGCGCTCTCAACATTCGCGAAGCTCATGAACGACCTGAAGCTATGGAAGAGGGCGCCGTGATGATGACGGGCCTGCAGCCTGACCGAATCCTGTCAGCAATGTGCGTGCTCGACGCGCAACCGGGAGGCGCAATCCGCGCTTTGAATCTTGTGGACGACTACGCACCTTCTAATGTGTCGGAGAAGGTCGCGCGGATCATCTTGAGCTATACCGATTACATCAACAGACTGGTTTGGAAAAAAGCAGATTCAACTTGTTGTTAGCGTGCCTTCTCTCCTGGGGCAAATAGATCGATGCGCATACTTCTACTCATGCAGTATTTTGCTCCCGAAGCATTCCTAAAAGGATTGCCGTTCGCCAAGGAATTAGTGCGGCGGGGTCACAAAGTTGAGGCCTTGACGGGGTTTCCGAATTTTCCGGGTGGAAAAGTCTATCCGGGCTATAAAATGCGGCTCTGGCAACGCGAGGTTATCGAGGGTATTTCCATTCTGCGCGTCCCGCTCTATCCCAGCCACGACCGGTCAGCGATCCGCCGAACTGCAAATTTTGGGAGCTTCGCGCTCAGCGCCTCCATTGGCAGCATGTTTGTCAATCGGCCTGACGTGATCTACGTTTATCATCCACCGGCAACGGTCGGACTGCCTGCGATGGTGGCCAAGCTGTTTCACAATGTTCCAATCGTCTACGATATTCAGGACCTTTGGCCTGACACGGTCGCCGCGACCGGAATGGTGAACAGCGGGCTCGTGCTCGGTCTGCTGGATAAATGGTGCCGCTTGGTCTATCGCAAATCGGATCGCATTGTCGTTCTGTCGCACGGATTCAAAGATGCGTTGATTCAGCGCGGCGTGCTCGAATCAAAGATCGACGTAATCTACAACTGGTGCGATGAAGCATCGATTACCGCAAACATCGGTCAGCCAGTTCAACTGGGAACTTCGGGGCAATTTACAGTTCTCTTTGCCGGAATGATGGGTCTCGCTCAGGGATTGGATTCCGTTCTTGATGCAGCCCGCATTTGCACTGATTCGGTACCCCGCGCGAAGTTTGTTTTTGTCGGCTTCGGCGTGGAACGCGAGCGTTTGGAGCGCAAGGCTGCAGACATGGCTCTTGGAAATGTTGAGTTTCTTCCCAGCCAGCCCATAACTCAGATCGGTCGTTATCTGGCAGGCGCCGACTGTCTGCTGGTGCATTTGAAAGATAGCCCTCTCTTTCGCATAACAATCCCTTCCAAGACCCAGGCTTATATGGCGGTGGGCAAGCCCATCATCATGGCTGTCCGCGGCGATGCCGCCGAACTTGTCGCCGATTCGCGATCCGGTCTGATTTGCGAGCCCGACCATCCCGAAAGCATCGCAAAGGCAGTTAGAGATCTAGCCTCGTCGAGCTCAGCACGATTGACCGAAATGGGGAGCGCCGGACAGAGATTCTACTTGAAAGAGCTATCCCTCAGTACAGGCGTTGATCGATTTGAGCGCACCTTTGCCGCTGCTACGAGCTGAGCCGATGCAAGAATTTGTGAAGAGACTGTCGGATGTTGTTGTCGCGAGTGTGGGGATGCTTCTTTTGGCGCCTGTCTTCGGCGGAGTAGCACTGGCTATTCGCTTCACAATGGGCGAGCCGGCCTTATTCAAACAGCAGCGCCCCGGCCGTTATGAGCGGCCATTTATGATTTTCAAGTTTCGAACCATGACGACTGCCATTGATGCGCACGGCAATTTGTTGCAGGATGCGCAAAGGCTTACTCGGCTCGGGAAGTTTTTGCGAAGAACGAGTCTGGACGAGATCCCGCAGCTATGGAACGTACTGCGAGGTGAAATGAGCCTGGTGGGCCCGCGCCCGCTACTCATGGAATATCTTGATCGCTACACGCCGGAGCAGACGCGACGCCATGAAGTTTTACCCGGAATGACCGGATGGGCCCAGGTGAAAGGCAGGAATACGTTGTCGTGGGAAGACAGATTCAGGCTCGACATCTGGTACGTCGACCACTGGAGCCTGGGTCTCGATCTGAAAATTCTTGGGATGACGCTCTTGAAAGTAGCTAGACGCGACGGCATCAGCCAAAATGGGAACGCAACCATGCCAGAGTTCATGGGTGAGGATTTCCACGCAAAATCATAGGGGAATCCGCATGGGAATGAAGAGAGTCCTGGCATGAAACATCCATTTACAAAGCGCCTGCTGATCATCGGTGCGGGAGGGTTGGGCGCCGAGTTCGCGTGGGTGGCCTCTGAGACGAATATTGCCAGTTGCCGCGACATTGGCGGCTTCGCGCCGTGGGAAATCCTTGGGTACGCGGATGACGACCCCGGAAAAAGGGGGCAAATGATTCACGGATACGTTGTGCATGGAACAATTCAGGAAGCCTTCACGAAGTTTGGGAGTAAGGATATCGGCTTTGCGGTTGCGGTCGGCAACAACAAGACGCGCGAGCGGATGGCTTGCGTAGCTGAAGGACTGAAATGGACTCCACAGACGCTTGTGCATCCTTCAGCCATCGTAGCCGCCACAGCGGAGATCGGCGGCGGATCGTATCTTGCCCCAGGCACAGTTGTATGTCCGGGCGCACGCGTCGGAAGGCACGTAATTATCAACACCCACGTTTCAATCGGACATGATAGCCGGCTCGATGATTTCGTGCAGATTTGTCCAGGGGCACGGGTGAGCGGCGGCTGCCGGGTTGAGAAGGGAGTCTTCCTCGGATCGAATGCCAGCCTTGCACCCAGGGCCGTGGTTTGCGAGGAAGCGGTGGTGGGCGCAAACTCGTTCGTACTGCGAAAGGTGGCGACGAGGACAACCGTGCTTGGCTGCCCGGCAATCGCAATAGGAAAGACTTGAAGATGAATTCTGGAAGAACACAGAGAGGTTAGTCATGGGGAACGAGCAGGAATTGCGAGATATGGTGGCCGAGATTCTCGAAGCTGAACCCGGCGACCTTCAGGAGTCGAGTGAATTGGAGAGCTTTGCAACTTTCGATTCGGTAGCCCGGCTCTCACTAATGGTGGCCCTCTCGGACTTTATAGGAAGGCCTGTGATGGTTCCGGAGTTGATGGAGCTGCACACATATTCCGATGTAGTGAGATTTGCGAGGACGAGTTCGACAAATGGGAATCACACTTAACAGAACAACGATTCTAGGGCTCGCCGCAATACTGCCCGAAACGGTGTTGAATAATGAGCAGATTGCTGCAACATTCGGTGAGCGAGAGATTGCATCGGCCGTCAAGATGTCCGGCATCCTGGAACGCAAGGTAGCTGGGCCGGGACAGCATGCATCGGACCTTGCCCTCACGGCCGCGGAACGACTCATTACAAGTCTGGCTTTCGACCGTGCGCTGATCGATTTGCTTATCTTTGTATCGCAAACTCCCGACTACAGAATTCCGACGACGGCTTCGGTATTACACGGAAAACTGGGTCTATCTCAATCGTGCGCCACGTTTGACATGAACCAAGCGTGTAGCGCCTATCCTTACGCGTTGAGCGTTGCCCATTCAATGATATCCAGCGGCGTGGCCCAATATGCCCTGATTCTTAACGCCGACACGATTACGAAACTAATCCATCCCCGGGACAGGGGTCTGGTTGTCCTTCACGGAGACGGTGCGACGGCGACAATCGTGGCGCCATGCGATAGCGCTGTTGGCCTGGAGGGGTTCGTGCTAGGCACCGATGGTTCCGGGGCAAGGTACCTGGTGGTGCCGGCTGGGGGAGCGCGGCTTGCTTGGGGACCTGAAACAAGGGTGGAGCGGACGGATGCGGCCGGATGTGCCCGCACGGACGAAAACTTGGCGATGGATGGGCCGGCGGTCTTTCACTTTTCGGTTTATAAGGTGCCAGAGGTAATTGAGTCGGCTATGCAACAGCTCGGCATCACCATGGACGACATCGATCTCGTCATCCTGCATCAAGCCAACAAGACCATGATGGAAATGATTTACAAGAAGCTGCATGTACCGATAGAAAAACGGTTTTTCTGCCTGGAGAGAATGGGAAATAGCAGTGGACCATCGACTCCAATAGCTTTGGCAGAGGCCTGGCGGCAAAAGAAGATTCGGCCTGGGTCGCGGACGCTCATGTGTTCGTTCGGAGCGGGACTGACTTGGGGCGTATCCGTAATCAAATGGCCGTCGGATGCAAATCCGGTGCCTGACCTGGATCCTGTCGTAACGGATGAGGAGATGCTCAGTGCGGCGCTTTGAGGGGCGAACGGTGCTCGTAACCGGCGCGACCTCTGGTATCGGACTTGCGACGGCACGCCGATTGGCACAGGAAGGCGCGGCAGTCATCTGTTCCGCCAGAACGAAAGACCGGTTGGACCAGGTGGTTTCTGAGCTGCCTGGGGACGGACACATGAGCCTTGCATTCGATGCAGCGCGGGAAGAGGACGTAACGGCCGCTGGAACGACGCTGAAGAATGCTAATCGTGTACTCGATGCCGCAGTCATGTGTGCAGGCCAGCACTTCCTGCGGCCCTTGCAACTTTCAAAGGCAACTCATTTCCAGGAACTACTGACGGAGAATGTGCTGTCAGCAATTCTTTGCACAAAAATGGCGCTGCGGTTGGCGGCAAAAGAGGGCGCTTCGATCGTGTGGTTATCTTCGGCCGCAGCCTTGATCGGTAATGCGGGAGAGACGGCTTATGCGGCTAGCAAGGGTGCACTTATATCGGCGTGCCGGAGCATGGCAACGGAATTGGCTTCCAGGAGGATCCGCGTGAATGCAATTGCGCCAGGGGTTGTGGAGACACCCATGTCGGAGCAATGGCTCAATCAGTTGGCACCTGAGCAAAGGGAAAGCATTAGAGCCAGGCACCTTCTGGGATTCGGCTCCGCGGAAGATGTCGCCGCCGCTATCGCATTTTTAGTAAGCGACGACTCGCGCTGGATTACAGGCACATGTCTCGCCATCGATGGAGGACTCACTTGCCATTGATCGATACAGCGAAGCCAGTTCGCTTTGAGCAGATTGACCTTGGCCAGTTGTTCGAGACATCGGAAAGCTACGGATATCAAGCAATGGATGCGTTTGCAGCGTTGAGCGGCGATCGTAGCGCAATCCACGCTAACCGCGAAACCGCCAGGGAGTGCGGTTTTCCGGACCGGCTGCAATACGGATTCCTTCTCGCCAGCCTCTTGTCGCGCATTGTGGGTTCAAACTTCCACCGTGCAGTTTGCGCCGCCGTGTCGCTCGACTTTATGAAGCCTGTGCCCGCAAAAGCGCGCGTGGAGGTCACCGCGAAAGTGACTCAAGTGCAACGCGCAATGCGCTCCGTCGTGCTGGCAATCAATATGAGCAGCGAAGGAACCACAGTAGTGAGAGGCAAGCTGACTATTGTCTTCCTTCCGGAACATTGAGGAGAGGCGCATCTGGGTATGTCAACGCTTGTTCAACTCAACACCATTTTTCAGGAAGTGTTCGATGACCCACAGCTCGTGGTGGAGCCGGGCACAAGCTCGTCCGATCTCGCGGATTGGGACTCGGTAGCTCAAGTCAAACTAGTTTTGACGATCGAAGAGGTTTTCGGAATTCGCCTTACGAGCGACGACTTGTCGACCATTCACACCGTCGGTGATTTTATGGCCGCAGTGGCAAGGTGCAAGGGCTGAATGAAATGAGCGCCATTCCGGAGACTATCCTGTCTCTCGTTGAAAACGCGGGACCTGACCTGCGGCGGAGTGTGCCGCTGGCGGTCGCAATGGCGATCGAGAGTGGATCGCAGCAGGAGATTATACGCAGGCTCGAGTCGCCTAGGAGTTTGGGCTCTCGCTGGCTGCGGGCTGCGCTGACAGAACGCGTGAACGGAGGAGAGGCAGCCAAACCACTGTGGGAAGAGGTCGTCGACCAGAACGGGTGCGAGATTCCGGATGTGTTGCTGCATCGCGCGAGGATGTTGGCTCGCAGCGGCGACGTCGATGGCGCAGCGGCGATGATCCGCATCGCACTCCAAAACTCCCGCGAATACGATCTCTATATACGCGCTGAAACCGTCGCGCGAAAATGCCGGGCAGGATTCGGATCGAAGCGCAGGGTGAAAGTTGCATTGCTCTCCAGTTCCTCGACAAGTTTGATGCGCGGCGTTCTGGAGTTGCAGTTTCTTCGCGACGGGCTCGAAGCAGAGGTCTATGAACCCCCATTCGGGACATATATCCAAGAGCTTTTGCAGGCGGGTTCGGGGCTGAAGGTCTTTTGCCCGGACTTCATTGTTCTCCTGCTCAATTGGCGCGACCTGGGGCTCTCGGGCATTGCAGCGAATGACGCTGAGAGTGAGCGGGCCATTGCACGGGTCACGGAAATGTGGCAGGCGGCGACGGAACTTCCGTCCGGGAAGATTATCCAAACGACCTTCGTGCCGCCGCAGTGCGACGCCAATTACGCGCTGAGTTCCCTGATGGCGCACGGGAAATGCCGCTCTATTCGAAGTATCAACGAGGCTCTGTACAAGGCGAGGGGAGACCGGGTGACCCTTATCGACTGCGAGCGCATCGCAGCGGCGTGGAACGGAAAGTGGGAGGAGCCGCTTCTGTGGTCGTCGGCAAAGGTCTATCCTGCGCCAGCGGCCCTTCCGACATTGGGAGAACACATTGCGTCCTGTATCCGCGCGGAGATGGGCCTGGCCCGGAAGTTGCTCATTCTGGATCTCGATAACACCCTGTGGGGCGGAGTAGTTGGAGAAGATGGTTTGAATGGGATCCAGCTCGGTCCCCCATCGGCGATTGGCGAGAGGTATCAGGAGTTTCAGCAGTACCTTAAGGATTTGAGAGAGCGGGGCGTGTTATTGGCGCTGGCATCGAAGAATAACCGCGAAGATGCCGCGGAGGTGCTCCTCCGTCATCCCAGCGCTGTCTTGCGCGCCGACGACTTTGTTTCAATGAAAGTAAACTGGGAAGACAAGGTTACCAACATTCGCAAGATTGCTTCGGAACTACGACTTGGGCTGGATAGCATTGTATTTCTGGACGACAATCCCGCAGAGCGGAGCGCGGTGCGGCGCGCCCTTCCCGAAGTTATTGTGCCCGAGATATCCGGGGAACCGGCGGGGTCGATTGCGGCTCTGGAGTGCGGCTTGTATTTTCAGGCCGTGCGCTTGACCGACGAAGACCGAGCGCGAAACGCATCGTATTGTGCGAGCGCCCGGCAAGCTGAGATGTCGAAATCTCTCGGGAACGTAGAAGATTATCTCGCAGAACTCTCGATGCAAATAGATCGCGGGGCGGTCGATGCGGAAACAAGCATCCGAGTAACTCAACTCATCAATAAAACCAATCAGTTTAACTTAACTACTCCAAGATACAGCCAGGAAGAAGTTGAAGCGCGCATGAAGTCGCCTCAGTACTGGTGCCGCTGGTATCGCCTGAAGGACCGGTTTGCCGACCATGGCTTGATCGGCGTTCTCATAGCCCAAGTGGCAGGTAGGCACTGGAACGTCGATGCGTGGCTGATGAGTTGTCGTGTTATCGGACGGGGAGTGGAATCGTTTATGTTCCGGGACTTGGTTCAGTTTGCACGGGAGTCCGGTGCTGACAGAATCACCGCGCGCTATATTCCGACATCGAAGAATGGCCTAGTGGCACAGTTGCTGCCCCAATTTGGATTTGCAGAAACGTGCGAGACAGGTGATTTTGTGCTAGACGTCGCGAGCGCCAAGCTCTCCGAGTGCACGTTCCTGCATGAAGCCAAAGTAGCTTGAAAGTCTACGGCTAAGAAAGATCCTATGAAGCGAATCCTACTCTCAATACCGCACATGGGCGGAGCTGAGGAGGGTTATGTCCGCGAGGCCTTCGCCTCCAACTGGCTCTCCACGGTCGGCCCTAACCTCACGGCCTTCGAGAAAGCCTTTGAAGACTTCCTCGGTTTGTCCGCAGTTGCACTTTCGAGCGGCACGGCAGCCATCCATCTGGGTCTGCGGTTACTCGGCGTCGGGCCGGGCGATGTTGTTTTCTGTTCAACGCTAACATTTTCTGCCAGCGCCAACCCCATCCGGTATCTAGGGGCAGAGCCGGTTTTTATCGACAGCGATTATAAGACCTGGAACATGGATCCGTCGCTGCTCGAAGAAGCCTTGAATCAAGCGGCCGAAGCCGGCAAGCTGCCTAAGGCAGTGGTGGTGGTTCACCTGTACGGCCAGTGCGCCGATATGGATCCAATTCGCAAAGCCTGCGAGTGCTACGGCGTTCCCATTCTGGAGGATGCGGCGGAGGCTCTTGGCGCAACCTACAAGACGAGACGCGCCGGCGAATTGGGTGATGTGGCGGCATTTTCCTTCAATGGCAACAAAATCATAACGACAACCGGTGGCGGAATGCTGGTGTCACACAATGCCGCGTGGGTAAAAAAAGCCCGCTTCTGGTCGCAACAGGCTCGCGACCCGGGCCTAGCGTATCAGCATTCCGAACTGGGCTACAACTACCGAATGAGTAATGTGCTCGCGGGTATCGGACGCGGACAGCTTGAGGTGCTAGGCCGCCGCGTCGAGGAACGACGCGAAATTGCGTTTCGATACAAGGATGCCTTTTCGGACCTCGCTGGGATTTCGTTGATGCCGCAAGCTTGTTTCGGCCTACACATAAATTGGCTGAGTTGCTTCTTGATTGACGAGAAAGCATTTGAATGTTCGCGCGATGAGCTAATCAAGGCGCTCGACGACTCGAACGTGGAATCCCGTCCAGTATGGAAGCCCATGCATCTTCAACCCCTATATGCGGGATGCGAAATATTTGGTGGACAGGTGGCCGAGGATTTGTTTTCAAGAGGGATATGCCTGCCAAGCTCGAGCAGTTTGTCATTGGAAGAGCAATTGCATGTAGTCAATACTGTCCGCCGAGCTGCCGGAGCAGATGTGATCGCGCAATTGAATCAAAAAGAGTGTCTAGCGGAGTTAGGGGCCCTTCGGGCCTGAAGTAAGGAGCAAGATATGCGCAAGAACATGAAGGATATAATGCAGTCGAATGGATTGCGCTGGATGATCTTGTGGTCGGCGCGGGTCAGTATTTTTGTGCTTTCTGGAGTAATGGCATTTTTGCTGCGGTTCGATTTGAGTCTACCTCCAGCATACATTCGCTATCTTGTCTGCGCGCTTCCAGTTTGGATTTTGGTCAAGAGTGTCACATTTCACTTCGCAAATCTGAATCTGCGGGGATTGCGGTATGTATCAATCGCCGATGTCTACAGAATTGTACTTGCGAATTGCGCAGGATCGCTTCTGAGCTGGGCGATCATTATTTCCATTGCTCCCGCGGGTTTCCCGCGTTCCATTTATTTAAGTGACCTCTTCCTTTCTTTCTTGGGTACGGCTGGACTACGCGTAGTTGTTCGAATGGTAGCCGAGGCTGCGCACGGCAGACAGGGAAATGTCCAGGGAAAAAAGACATTTATTTACGGCGCGGGAGACGCAGGCATTACTCTGCTCAGAGAGATCCGGAACAATCCGAAATTGGCGTATCACGTTTGCGGATTTCTCGACGACGCCCGGCACAAAGAAGGCTTACTCATCAGTGGTATTGCAGTCCTTGGAGGTGGAGACGAAGTTCAGTCACTCGTAACAAAGCACAGTATTGAGATCATTCTGATCGCTATTCCTTCAGCCACAGGCGTCGAGATGACGCGGATATTAGAGTTATGTCATACGGCGGGTGTGGAGTACAAGACCGTGCCCGGACTCGGAGAGGTGGTTGAAGAATGCGGCTTGGTTGGCCAGATTCGCGAAGTCGCAGTCGAAGATCTCCTTGGTCGAAATCCTGTCCGGCTTGAAGTAAGTCGAATTCGCGATGTGCTCAAGGGTAAGGTCGTTCTCGTAACTGGGGCCGCTGGATCCATTGGATCCGAACTTTGCCGGCAGATTGCACGCTTTCAACCAGCAGGGATCGTGGGATTTGAAATCGCCGAGTCTCCACTGTTCGAGATCGATCGCGAAATGAAACAGAGATTCCCGCAGGTTCCCTTCTACCCCGAGATCGGGAACGTTCAAAACCGTGCGCGCCTGGACGATGTTCTCAGCCAATACAGACCAACCATCGTCTATCATGCGGCAGCGTATAAGCACGTTCCCCTCATGGAGACCCACGTCTTCGAGGCCGTGGAGAACAATGTCCTGGGGACCTACAACCTCGCCATCTCCGCGATGAAATACGGTGTCGACGATTTCGTCCTGATTTCCTCCGACAAAGCCGTCCGCCCGACCAACATCATGGGCACCACCAAGCGCGTAGCTGAACTCATTCTGCTCGCGCTTCAAAACGGCAGAACCCGCTACGTCGCGGTCCGTTTTGGCAACGTGCTGGGCTCGAACGGCAGCGTGATCCCGATCTTCAAGAAGCAAATCGCGGCTGGGGGACCAGTGACCGTGACGCATCCCGAAATGCGGCGATTCTTTATGACGATTCCCGAGGCGTGCCAGCTGGTTTTGCAGGCATCGGCTGTTGCTACAGGCGGCCAGATCTGTGTTCTGGATATGGGCCAGCCGGTCAAGATTGTCGATCTGGCCAGGAATCTGATTTTGCTGTCCGGCTTGAAGCCGGAGAAAGATATCAAAATCCAATTCACCGGGATGCGGCCCGGCGAAAAGCTCTACGAAGAACTAAGTACGCTTCTCGAAAATACCATTCCAACCGAGCATGAGAAGGTACGCATCTTCGTAGGCAACGGGGTCCCAGAAGGTAACATCCACAGGTGGTTGGATGAGCTTCGCGACCTTTGTGCAGCCCGCGATACAGGCCGCCTGATGGTTGCTCTCAAAGAAGTGGTTCTAGACTACAGCCCGAGCGCTGAATTGCTGAGACGCGTTGTTGAAGCCAAGGATCGCGACCCGCGCGTATCCGTTTTTGATCGTTCGCATTTAAGTCATCACACAGAAACGCCGATTTGTTGAAGGTATCCATGCGCTCGGCATCAGTCACGTAGCCATCTCCCGCTCAGGGCACTGCTCGCTGGCGATTAGAGAACCAGTAGGATGCAGTCTGTTTGAACGTGCTTATGAGAGTGTGAGACGGATGCTGAAGGCTGCCGGCTCATTCGTGAATGGTAATGCCCCTGTTTTTTCGCGTCGTGGCTGTGGATGGAGGTGCAGGCTCGCTCTCTCTACTGCGCTGCTTGAAGCGCCGGGTTTGCCGCACAAATGGCAGTGCCGCCATTCCGTCGAACTCCAATCATGCATTTTCAAGCTGACCGCCATTGTTGCAGTCACAGACGATGAAGGCCCCAACGACCGAAATAGCTCACGGCGCAACAGTGAAATCTTGAGAAGAGGGATTTGAAGACGTCGGAAGCCCAATCAAAACTATGCTCGATTCAGTGATTCTACGTGCGTTAGAAAACGGCCGGCGCTTTTGCGCCGGCCGTTCCATTTAGGCAGAATTTCCACATTCCAGCCCCATTCTCAATATCGGCTCAGTATTAGAGACAATACGCACGAAGCGCCTTAAAAATGGAAATGCCACTTCGAAAGCTTCTTCGATTCTTACACCTGGCACGCCTGCTCAAGCATTTATGAGATGGACTCTAGTCTATTCTGCAAAGCTGGTCGAAAGAGAAATAATTCGTATGAACGCCCATTTGATTGAGTAACGCCAATAGCGTTTGCTCCGATTGCGTGGCCGCTGCGGGATAGCCCTCGTCCCCATTCACTTCTCCGGACGTCGTCGGAAAGAGTGAGTAAGTGGGTGCTATTTGACGGTAGAAGTCCTCAATGCCATCGGTCCAGCCATGATGCGCCACTTGCACATAGTCGGCCGAGAAGCTACTGAGATTGGGAAAGGAGCTCAGCTTCGTCCACTCCTCAACCCCCAAATCTCCTAGAAAGAGTACGGCCTTATTCGCATCGGAGACTTTGAGCAGCATGGAGGAATTGTTCACTCCGTTCTGCGTGATTTCGGGATTATTCACGCTGAGAACTTCAACACTCATTTCATCGTAAGTGTCAGTTTGTCCGAGGGAGACGGGAATGATTTGAGCATTGGCGCTCGCAAAAAGATCGTACATCCCCAGCGTCGCTGATTCGTCCTCATCATCTGGAAGCATCGCTACCCATTCGCGAGTGGGGAATGAGGCATATATGTGATCGATTTGTATATTGGTTCCTCGTGAAAGCATTGTGGCGAGCGCTCCGACGTGATCATCGTGGGGATGGCTTAAGTACCAAGCGGCGACTCTATTCCCCAAAAGCCCAAGGAAATATTCCACATACTGGCATTGGTCGGCATCGCCACCATCAATCACGATTACCTTGTTTTGCGACGTAAGCAGGATATAGCCCATCATGATCGAATCATCCACCGATTGCATCTGCCATAAGGTAAAACCGCTTCGCTTCAGCGCAAGGGCTTCATTAACAGACTTATAAATTGCAGATTGGAACTCGAATGATGAAATCAACTCGCCTGTGCACCCTGTCGTCCCAAGCATCCATGGGACTGCACAGCCACACATCAAAAGGGGGAAAAATGAACGACGTGTAAGATCGCCTGTCGCGATTGCCGGTCCTGTTTGTTCCTCTTGCTTCATAAATTCACCCGTACACATTTCGGTGATCCAAGCCTATTCCAAATTGAACATTGTCTCATCATAATCCTCGCGACGCGAACCAGCCACAGCAGACCCAAGAGAAGTCGCTGTAGACGGAAAGCATAAGTTTAGACGTGATTAAAATCACATCCACCAGCGAGTAATTGATGTTTAATAGGCTGCAGTTATCAGAAAACCGCTCTATTTCGTCTGTGCCACTTTGGTCTGATTTACAACAGCAGACCCTGCCTGAAAGACCTCGCGTAAGTTTCCACGGTTGCGATCTCATGCCCAGAAACCAGACGGATTATGCACCAGCGATCTCGATGACACCAGGGCATTGGCGATGGATAATCGGAAATCTATCTGTGAATGAACGGCGGGGAATGAATCATGCATGAGAGTCCGTGGCAGGTTCTGCATGTAGTTGCAAACCACGAAAAGAGAGTTGCGCAGCATCTTTCTGTGCGATCTTTGGAACACTATTTACCGTTGTACACGGAGCGGTCAAAATGGACTGACCGATCCGTCATCCTGGAACGCCCGCTTTTCACAGGGTATGTGTTTGCCCGTTTCTCGCCCTATGCCAAGCTCTCCGTCGTCTCCACGCCGGGGGTGATCCGCCTCCTGGGCGATCACGAGTGCGATACAGTCAGCGCGGAGGAAATAGACAGGATCCGCGGCGGGTTGGCGAGTGGCTGTCTGCTGCGACCCCATCCACACGTTTCTGTCGGAACGCCGGTGCGCGTGCTCGGTGGCGTCTTTGAGGGAGTCGAGGGCATTGTGACGGAGTTCCGCCGCCAGTGTCGCGTGGTCATCGCCCTTTCCGCGGTGAAACAATGCTTCTCGCTGGAGGTGGAACTTGGAGACATCGATGTGCTTCACAAGACTGTCCCCTGGACCGGATTCACGGAGAATCGAAGCATCGAGGCTATGCGAGCCTGACGTTCCCGGGACCATTGGTCTCGCGGAGCAGAACATAGCGCGAATCCATGGGTTGTCCGGCCGCGACGCCGGATAACCATCGCGGCCACAAGCGCCACAGCATAACCCAACCAAAAGGAAAAGTCCCCTCTGGTCAGTGGGGTTGTCGTCCGACCTATTGGCAGATCCTTTCGGACTATCACGCGACGACAAAGGGGACGGCTGCCGAACGGCGCCCGTCCCCTTTGTTCAGTTATGCAACGGAGGTTAGAAGGTGATCTTCGTGTAGAACTGCATTTGGCGTGGATCACCAAACGAAGTTGCTGTGGCAAATGTAGTGGAGCCTGGCGCCCAGGAAGCGTTCAGGCCTAACACGTTGGGGTGGTTGAAGACGTTAAATGCCTGAGCCCCGAGCTTGACGGTCGCCCATTCGCGAATAGCGAATCCCTTCTCTGTGGCCATATGGAAGGCAACTTCTTTCGGCGCCCGCAGAGAGCCTACCGCGGCAGTGCCGAAGTAGCCCCACGAGGGAGCGGTGAAGCTGGTGGCGCTGTATACGGGTTGCTGGTGTTCGCTGACTTTCCCGCTGGTGCCGTGGTTGCGATACAAAGGACCGCCAACATTGGGCCGTGTCGCCAAGCCTGAGCTATAGGTGGGTGTTTGCGCGAATCCGCTTTCGACCACCCCATAGGATGTGAAATTCCATCCGCCCAGGAGCGCTTTCTCAAGGTTGTTCGATGTCTTGTTGAAGAACGGCACATCGTAAACCAGCGAGTACACGAAGACGTCGGGCCGGTCGTAATCCGGCTTTCCATAGTCCCCCAAAGGATTGTTGGAGTTCTGGAATGCGCCGCTGGAACTGTATGCCACCTGGATGCCGCTGGCGTTGATATCGCCCAGCGCCTTGCTGAAGGTGTAGGAGACGTGTGCTGTCAGGTCATGCATTTTCTGCACATAACCGATGAGCAGACCATTGTAGTTGGCGACGCCAAAACTGGCGCCGGTGCCTATGCTGCTATACCCCTGATAGGGACGATAGTAGTAGCTGTTTACCTTGCCCTGGTTGAGGCAGGGATCGTAGGCGAAGCCCGATGTAAGTTGGTTGGGAGCCGTCGACGCTGCCACACAGGCCGAGGTGCCGGATGGATTGGCATAGGTTCCTGTCACCGGATTTGCGTTCAATGGGAAGTTCGAGTCCCAGCCGGTGGTGAAGATATGCTGCGTGGTCATGCCGGCATATCCAATAGCAACCACGCCGCCGGGCGCGACTTCTTTTTCAATCGTCAAGCTGTAATCGCGGATGGTTGCCGGACGATAACTGCCGTTGGTTGAGTTGACCGCCAGGAGGCCGGGAGGATTGGGCACGGAGCCGCTGCCCGATACACCTGCGGGGTTGGTGAATTCCGTGTTGAAGTAGACTGGGGTTTGCACGAACGGGATATTACTGAGCAGATTCGAAGTCTGCAGCAGGCCCACCTGCGTGTAGCCGAAGCCGACTCCGCCGTGAATCGATGTTTTGCCGTCGTTAGTCAAGCGATAGGCAAAGCCCAGGCGAGGCGCGAACAGGTCCTTGTGGGGCGTAGTAAATCCATTAGGGACGCCGTTGCCAGCAGTAAGCATGCCATTGCTGGTCACATTGGCCGCCGTGAGGCCATCCTTCTCTAACGGCGAGTTGGTAGCGTTCAGATACTGCCAGGTGTTGGAAGTGAACCCGTAGGATGAAACGGCGCACGCGGGCAGGCTTCCGAGCGCGGCGCCGGTCGGGGACGCACAGATGGCCGGTTCGCTTGCCGATGAAAATGAGCCAGATACAAAATTGGACACATCGTTGCCGCTCTTGGTGGGGGCTGTGTAATAGGACCAGCGCATGCCAAAGTTGAACGTGAGTCTGGAGTTTACTTTCCAGTCATCCTCGAAATAGGCCTCTGTCCAGACGTTGCGGAAAAGCCCGTCGCGCTGGGTGTTGGTTTGTTCGTACCCGTAGCTGCTGCACGCATGGCTGCCGCTGGCCAGGAAGCCCATCAGGTAGTCGCCGGCAGTGTCGTTGGAGTAGCTGCCGTCGAAGCAGAAGTTGCCCATCGGGAATGAACTGGCGTTGACATGAAGACGATCCCACATGACGGTGATTCCCGTCTGGAAAGCATGGTTGCCTTTGATCCAGGTGAAGTCGTCGAGGAGCTCGCCGCTGGAGCTATTGGAGTGTGTTGGCAGTGCTCCTTCACCGAGCCAGAACCAGCCGTTGGTCATTTGGGAGTCGTTGTTCATGCTGATATCGGGAATGCGATTCAGTGGATCCGCGCCGGGGAATTTCTGGTTGATGGTCACGCCGCTGGGCACGGTGTATTGTCCGATCAACGCGGCAATGTACTTGGAATAGATCAGCGCAAATCCGACTGCGTTGATCACATTCGGCTTAATGGTCGTCTGCCAGCGCAGCAACGCGTCGGTTGAAGGCGTGTAGGCTGCGGAGTTGGGATTGGGCGCGTAGTCGTTGTAGCCGCGTGTGGCGTTGATGGAGGCGACTTCTTCATGCAGCACGCGGAAGGTGACGAGGTTGTTGGAGTTGATGTTGTAGTCTCCGCGATACAACTCATCGTTGACGCTGAACTTTGTGGGATTGTCGTTCAAATAGTTTTGGCTGGTGGCCGCGAGTGTGAGATTGTAATTGGGCATCGGCCAGTACGCGTTCATCAGGGCCACGGTATTGGTGTCCATGCACTTGGGCAGGATCTGGTTGTAAGGACCGGTGCCGCCTTTCTGGTAGATGCAGGCCGCTCCCGAGCCCGTGCCGCCCCCTTCGCGCGCGTCGAGGATCGCCTGGTGCGGCGCGTCGAGCGATGCATAAGGCGTCAGATTCGCGCTGGCTCCGGCTGGATCCACGACCTCCGCACTGAGGTCGCCGCCACGATTGGCCATCGAAAATACATCGCGAGCGCCGGATGTGTAGGACTGATGCACGGCTTTCCAATCGGCGCCAACAAAGAAGAAGAGCTTCTTGTTCACATTGGTGAGGAGTTTGGGAATCTCCACCGGGCCGCCCAGCGTGATGCCCCAGTCGGACTGGTGCAACGAGGTCAATGGTACCGATCCGTTCTGGAGAAAGCCGTGCGCCGTGCCGTATTCGTTTGTTCGGTCGAAGAAATAGCTGCTGCCGTGGTACTGCTCGCCGCCGCTCTTGGTGGTGACCAGGACTTGGCGGCCAGCCAGTCCATACTTGGCACTGAAGTTGTCGCTCAGAACGCGCATTTCGGCTATGTGATCGACGACTGGCGTGATGGGCAGTGTAATATCCGACGCACTGACGTCGTTGTACACGCCATCAATGGTGTACATACTCTCCTCATCAGAGGACCCGTTGATTACGACAGCCGAAGTAATGGCGCCCTGCCCAGCCTGATACGTGCCGTTGGCGCCGTTCACGCTGCTGACGCCCGGAACAACGGTCAACAAAGACTCGAAGTTGCGGCCGTTGAGCATGATGTTCTGCACTTCTTTGGCAGTGATGGTGCCGCCGGCTTCAGCGCTTTCGGTCTGCACCACCTCAGCGTCGGCTTCCACGCTGACCGAGACGGATTGACTGCCGACGGTGAGCTTCACATTTAGTCCGCGGCGCTGACCGGGATCGAGGTGGATGTTTTTGATTTGCTCGCTCTTGAATCCGACCTTGGCGGTGGCGACCGAATAATCGCCCGGCGCCAGTGACTCCGCGTCGTAGAACCCGGAGCCATTACTGGTTTCGGTTCGTGACAGGCCGGTGGCCTGATTGGTGATTGTCACCTGGACTGCAGGCACGAGCGCCCCGGTGGCGTCAGTAATTGTCCCGGTAATTGAACAACTGCTTGCGCTCTGTCCGTGCACCCAGGCGGCGACAGCGAATACGGCCAGTGCCGCACCCAGTCGCCATAGGTTGCTCAGCTGTTTCAGTCTCATAAAGGCCTCCTTCCGATTCTTGGTTCGCTCCTCTTTGCCTGGCGCGAAGAGGGCGCATTGCTTCTGCGGGGGAACAGTAAGAAACCCGCAAAATCGATGTCAACGTGAAAACCAATTTTTCGACGCGCGGAAATGAGGGAGAGAGGAATGGGCAGAACCACGGCTCGGACCGCTCGCAAATTTTCAGCAGAGTAATCCGCAATGCGGAACAATTTTTCGTGGTGCGGAGGCTCGATTTTCGGCGGTTTGGCGCCACTCCGCGCGAGGTGACCGGTCGCGGATCCATCTGCGCAAAGAATCGCGGAGTGGGCATGAATACTTGGCGGAAAGCGATTCGAGAAAGAAATGCCCGCCCGCTTCCTGCCTTGCGAATTCCCTGGATTCGGTGCGTCGACAATGGGCAATCGGAGCACGAGGAGGGGCGATGCGGCGCTTGGGGAGCGCGGTCACATTAAGCAGCAATAGGCATCTAGTTTCCACAGCCGCGCGCAGCACCCTCTGGTTCCATAATCCGGAACGTCCGCGCGGGCTCATCCGGACGCTGCATGGACAATTCGATGTGCAATCCGTCGGCTTCCTGAAGCCAGAAGAGTGGCGCATCGGAGCCCAAGATCTTCACTCTGCAAACAAGTTTCTTGAGATCGTGCAGGCGTGAGATCCATCACCAAGGTTTAGAGCGCGCCACGGAGATGCCACGGACATCGTGCGGCCATTTACCAGAAACCGCACAGTAGAAGTGATAAAGCGCACCATCGTGGAAGAGAACGCAGGGCTTGTGGGCGTAGTCTTCATCCACCGTGCCCGGCGCGCCGCGGTCGATCATAATCTCATTTACTTTTTCGAAGTGATAGGGATCGCGGCCCAGGGCGAGCAGCTCGCGGGCTACGCCATGGCGGTCGAGGCCGAAGTAGTACAAGCCCCAGAGATTCTTGTGGCGCACAACGAAGGGATTGCTGGCGAAGCGCGCATCCCACGAGTCGGAGCCGCCGTTGCGCAGGATGGGGTTGCCTTCGTAGCGCGTCCACTGCTTGAGATCGCGCGAAGTTGCCACGCCGGTCTGCTCGTGCCAGCCTCCGCCTTCACTCTTCGGCAACGCATCCGTCTTGGCGTTGTAGTAAAGATAAAAGACGCCGTGCCGCTCGATGAGGTTGGGCCGGTAGAGTCCACCGTGCTCCCACGATGCGCCATCCGCGGGAAACAGAATCGGGTCAGTGAGCTCCCAATGCAGCAGATCGCTACTCCACGCGAGGCCAATGACGGCCGCACCCGTCTCATAGCCCGCGCCGGGATAGGCGTTCCACGCGCCAAGATAGCGGCCTTGCACTTTCTTCGCCCGTCCCTTTGAAGTCAGGCCGTCGTCCCGCAAGATGCAACTGAGTGCGATGTTGAAGCGCGTGTATTTCGAGTTGGGATCGCGGCGCGCGACGCAAGCAACGCGTTCCCAATGCAGCAGGTCAGCGGATTTTGCCAGGCCCGTCTGGTAGCCGGTCCCATCGAAGCCGATGTAGAGCAAGTAAAACGCGCCATCATGCAGAAAGACGAAGGGGTCGTCGACGGATATGCAATCGAAGGCGTTGGGATCGTCGGAAGCGGCGAGCACCAGTTTGCCGTATTTGTACGGCGTGCGGAAGGGAGCGATCTCGGACGCGCTGAACCCCTCCGCAGAGAGTCGCGCACTGTGAAGCAACGGTAGGCCCGCAAGCGCTATTGCAAACGATGAGGAAAATCTGCGGCGGCTGAGGGTTCGCGTCATGGGATGGTTTCTCGCATTTCTGTTCGCCGTCAGCGCGCGTCGGTCGTCAGCACGGCCACGCCTTGCGACTCAAGATCGACGCTCGTCACGCGGCGGCCGTCATGGAGGACATCGCTCATGGTGGACGGCAGCGCGACGTGTGCCTGGGCCGAGCCATGATTCATGAGCACAAAGACCGTGTGGCCGGCGTCCATGCGGCGGCAGACTTCAACGCCCGAGGGCACCGCGGGGAACTCAGCTTTGAGTTGTGCATCGTCCGTAGCCCACGCAACAACCTTGCGCATGAGCTCAGGATCGAGCACTGCGCCCAGGTAGGTAATGCTTCCCTTGCCGACGCGGCGCGTGATCATGGCCGGTTGATCATCGAGCCAGCCGTTCGACTTTCCGTAGCGCAGAAGAACGCCGACGTCCGGCGCGTTTGCCGAGAGCTGCTCGGCCCAGAGCACGGCCGATCCTGAGCCGAGGGTTCCACCCACCCGCACGGCGGCATCGAGCGCGTAGTACTGCTCTACGCGCCCGCCAAGCGGTGCGACAAGCGGGCCGGGCTGCCGCTCGACGTTCAACGAGTTGTGCTCATCTTTCATGCCCGAGCGCGGCCCGAGAACGAGGTGACCGCCCTGTTGCACATAGGCGAGCAAGTGCGCGGCAAGATCGGCAGAAATCACATTCAGGCTCGGCGCGAACACCAATTTGTAGTTGTCCAGTGGGGAATCCGCGTTAACGATGTCGACGGTAAGCTGTTCGTCGCGCAGCGGACGGTAATAGTCGAGCAAAACGTCGAGCTGATCGTAGTTTCTGTTGTGCGGCTGGAAATCGATGGCCCAACGGCTGTCATAGCTCACCAGCAGCGCAACCTGCGCCATAGGTTTGGTTCCTTTGAGAGCGGCAGCCCCGCGCTCGAATTCACTGCCGATACGGCTGACCTCTGCATAGATCGGCAGCGGCGCGCCGTCGGGACCCACGAGCGCGCCGTGATACTGCTCCTGGCCGTTTAAAGCATCGCGCCACTGCCAATAGAGAACGGCGTCTGCGCCGTGGCCGATGGCCTGCCAGGCCATGGCGCGCGTTTCGCCGGCATCGAGCGTGGTGTTTACCGGCGCCCAGTTCACCGAGCCGGGCTGCGTCTCCATCACCCAGAAGTTCTCGCGCTTCCAGCCGCGCACAAAGTCGTGCATGGCGGCATTGCGCGCAACATTCAAATGCCCTTCGCCCACATAGTCGTCCCATGCGGCAAGATCGAGCGGGCGCGTGATCTCGAAGTGATCCCAGTTGTCGCTCCAGCCGAGGCCGCCGATGTTGGTGGTGATGAACTGGCGCGGATCGGCAAATTTGCGAATGACGTCAATCTGCACTTGTTGGAAGTCGCGCCAGGTATCGCTGACGAAGCGGCGGTGGTCGAGCAGGAGGCCTGGATTGCCGCCGGCGGCTGGCAGCGGAATCTCCTCCCAGCGGTCGTAAGTCTCGCTCCAATAGGCTGTGACCCAGGCGCGATTCAGCACGTCGAGCGTTCCATACTTGCGCTCGAGCCACTCCTCGAACTGGCGGCGAGTCGCGAGGTCGAAGGACTCCTCGGTGTATTCGTTGCCGATCTGCCAGCCGATTACGTCGGGATCGTGGCCAAAGCGGCGCACCAGCTGTTCCGCAATGGCTGCGCAGAATTTGCGGTACTCTGGGCTGGCGTAGTTGAACTGGCGGCGGCTGCCGTGTTCCGCTGCGCGGTCTTCGGCGTCGACTCGCAAGGTTTCAGGATGCGCCGCGGTGAGCCATGCCGGCGGCGCGTCTGTGGGTGTGCCGATAACGACCGCGATGTGGTGTTTTTCCGCCAGCCGGACTGCACGCACGAGCCAGTCCAGATCGTACTGGCCCTCTGATGGCTCCAGCGTGCTCCATGCGAATTCGCCCACGCGCACCACGTGCAGATGGGCGTCCTCCATCAGTTGCAGATCGGCATCCCAGCGGGCCTCGGGCCACTGCTCGGGATACCAGGCCGCGCCCAGCAGCAACGGCGGAGGAGCGTCATTGCCGCTTTGCGCAGCGGCCGGACCGGGTGCGCCGCAGAGCGCCGCAACGAGCAATGTGTGCGTAATGGCCAGCGTCAAGGTCAAACCTGCGCCGTGCAACCTTCGCGCCCGACCTCGGCTTCCCATCGCGATTCGTTTTGCCATGCGAGGCTGTTGTATCACACAGCGCAAATGTTTTGTGCCTTATGGAGGCTGGTTTTCATTCCGCGTGCCGGAATCGCAGTGCAGCGTGATTGTCATGGTTCGCAACAGGCGATGCAAATGCGGTATTTTGAGTAGCAATCGAAAACCGGCTGGATGTTCAGGCCGCAGTCCCTGTATCATTCCCGGCTTGCGCCCAGTCGTTGAAAGACGCTGGCGCACGGAAAGGCAAAACGTTGTCGACTCAAACCGCACCGACGCTTGCTCTCATTCATACCAGTCCCACGCTAGCGCCTGGCTTTACCAAGCTGTGCCGTCTGCACATCCCCGAAGCCAAGGTATTCCACATGGTGGACGAGAGCTTGATTCAGGACACGGTGAAGGCCGGACAGCTGAAAAAAGCCACCATTCGCCGCCTGATCGAGCAGATTGCGTCGGCAGAAGAGGCTGGAGCGGATGCAGTACTGGTGACGTGCTCATCGATCGGTCCCGGCGCGACGCTGGCGCAGCAAGTTTTCGAGATTCCCGTTCTGCGCATCGATGATGCCATGGCTGAGAAGGCTGTGCGGCAGGCGCACACCATCGGCGTTCTAGCCACCTTGCGCACCACGCTCGATCCCACCACCGCGCTGCTGCATGAAAAAGCCGCCAAAGCAGGCCGCAAGGTGGAACTGGTAGAGTGCTTGTGCGAGGATGCTTTTCCCGCCGTGCTTGCCGGAGACATTGCGACCCACGACCGCTTGTTGGCGAAAGCGCTCGTGGAAGATCTGAAAGGAGTGGACCTCATCGTGCTGGCACAAGCTTCCATGGCGCGGGTGTTGACCACCCTTGGAGCCGATGTGGCGCATGCGCCCGTGCTTTCCAGTCCCGAACTCGCGGTGCAGAGCGCGCGCAAGGCGCTCAAACTACCGCAACCGGCGAAGGTCGGCGCTTGAAACAGCGCTACAAGGTTCTCACCTTTCTCGGTCTGCTCTCAGCTCTCACATTTCTCGATCGTCTTGCCATTGCCGTCGCGGGTCCCGCGATTCAGGCCGATCTGCACATCCAGCCGCAACAATGGGGATGGATCCTGAGCGCCTACGTCCTGGCCAACGGGATCTTCGAAGTGCCGTCCGGAGTCATGGGCGACCGCCGTGGGCAACGCGGCGAGATGACGCGCATCGTCACATGGTGGTCCTGCTTTAATGCGCTCAGCTCGTGGTCTCGAGGATTCTGGCAACTTTGCGCGTCGCGATTTTTCTTCGGGCTAGGCGCGGCGGGCGCGTATCCCAACATTGCGGGAGTGATTGCACGCTGGTTCCCGGCGCGGGAGCGCGCGCGTTGCCAGGGCCTGGTGTGGGCCGCAAGCCGTCTGGGCGGAGCGCTAGCGCCGGTGCTGATCGTTCCTTTGGTGCACTTCTTCGGATGGCGCGCAGCCTTTCGCGTGCTGGCGCTGGCGGGCTTCACGTGGGCAGCGGTCTGGTGGTGGCGTTTTCGCAACAGTCCTCAGGACGACCCTTCCGTAACCGCAACGGAGTTGGCGGAAATTGGTGAAACTCACGCGGCGCATTACGAAGCGTCCGTGCCCTGGCGACGGCTCTTCCGAGCACGCGCGTTGTGGCTGATCGTTCTTGCCTACGGCTGCTATGGATGCGGAAGCTGGTTCTATTTCTCCTGGTTTCCGACGTGGATGATGCACACTGCCGGATTCTCATTGAATGGCGTGCTGTTTGCTTCACTGCCGTTTCTTGTGGGCCTGGTCGCGAATCTCGTCGGAGGGCAACTGGGCGACCGCTTGACTGTGCGCTGGGGCGCACAACGCGCCCTGCGATGGATTCCGGCGGTTTGTCTCACAGGGACGGCGCTGTTGCTCGTTGCCATGGCAGTTTTTCACGAGAAGATTGCCGTTGTGGCGCTTTCCAGCCTGGGTTTCGGTGCGATGGATTTGATGCTGCCCTCAGCGTGGGCCTTGTGCGTGGCCATCGGCGGCCGCTTGAGCGGTACTGCAACGGGCATGATGAACACCGCAGGCCAGGCTGGCGGATTTTTGTGTACCGTTTTGTTTGGTTACATTGTGCATTTGACCGGGAGCTACAACCTTCCGCTCTACTTTATCGCTGCCATGGTGCTGGCGAGCGCCGCCATTTTTACGCGCATCGACTGCACGCAATGTGTTGACGCTGATTGAAGCGCTCAGACAGGTGATCAGGTCCGCCAGCCATCGCGCACGTTGGCAAAGAAATCTTCGGGACCGATCTGGCCGCCCTTGAGCGCGAGTTCGAGCCCGTCGAGTTGCGATGCGGCACTGCCCCGGCAGAGCGGCACGCCGGCCACAAGCGGCGCGGCAAACGTCAACGCGTCAAGTCCCAGTTGCTTCACGGAATGCGTCGCCGTATCGCCGCCGGCGATGAGAATCCGGCGCACGCCGCTCGAGAGAACGAGATTGCGTAACAGGACGCCCAGCGCGGAACCGAATTTCTCGCCGTAGTTTTTGTCTTGGGTCTTCGGGCCGAGTGCGGTGTAGAGCACGACACTGCGGCCGCTCCGGAGCGCTTCCTGGGCCTTCGCTGCCTCAGCGCTCCACGGCGCAGCGCCTTCAAGACGCCAGGCGGAAAACCCCATCTGCTTCGCACGGCGGATTTGGCGGGCAGTTACCGGCGAGCAACTTCCGCTCAGCACGAGGAGCCGATCGACGGGCGGCGCTGGTGCATGAGCCTGCGCCGTCTCAATCATTCCGGCAGAGCGCCAATGATGCAGCAGCCCATGAGTCAGGCCGGAACTTCCTACGGCGAAGACCGGACGTTGAGCGGCGCGCTCCCAAAGAATGCGCGCGGTTTCTTCCAGCATGGCGTCGGAAAAACCATCGAAAATCACTGCTCCGGTGCGCGCGTCGACTGCGGTCTGCCAACGCTTTTGCGCAGTCCGAGACTGGAATGCAGTGAGGTCGACGTATTCCATCGGGAGCTTTGTCTGCCGGGCGAGATGCAGACGCAGGTCAGCCTCCGTCATAGGCGTTACCGGATGATGCCGCATGGTTGGATGGCGGTCGATGCGGTACCAGTCGCCATCGACTTCCGCGAACAAGTTCCCGAAGACGACGGCGCGGCCAAGGTGCGACGCTCCGACCACAACCGGCACGGTGCCGGAGCGAAACACGTCGCGGCCCAGCTCCATGGCGCGGCCGATGCTGCCCACGCGGGGCGAACTGTCAAAGGTCGAGCAGACTTTGTAGTGATTGACCGGAGCTCCCAGCCGCCGCATGGCGCGAAAGATTGCGGGCAGGTTGCGGCTCATCCAATGGGGACTGCGGCTGCGGCTTTCACCGGCGATTCCCACGGCGCGGCAATCAGAAAAAGCTGCGATCTCGCGCGGGCCAGGCGTATGCGTAAACAGGACGGCCTTGACGCCGTGAAGCGCCAGCGCTTCGAGCACGTCGGTCGAGCCGGTAAAGTCGTCACCATACCAGGCGTACAGCGGGCGCGCTGAAGGTTCGATGCTCACGCGGCAAACGCCTCTAGAGCCGAACGCAATTCCTCGTGGCTCTCCGCATATTCGGCCAATGGGATGCCTGCGGCCGCCGCTTCCCAGGCCTGATGCAAGCTGCGCACGCCCGCGGCAGGGCCTGCGGGATGAGCGAGAATTCCCCCGCCACAAGCGTAGATCAGATCCGTCGAGCCCAGCGCTTTGTACGTGTCCGGCGCCTGGCGTGCGGACTGGCCTGAAGAAAAGACCGGCATGATTTCGCAGCCCTTGTGCGGGGCGGGAAACATGGGCGTGAGGCACTCGCGCGCGGACGCGATCACGCTCGAGTCCGCTTCGCAGAATTTGTTGCGCAGGCCATTCACGTGGATGTGATCGATGCCTGCAAGCCGCCAGAATTTCTGGAAGGCAATGAAGCTCATGCCCATGGCATGCGAGCGGGTGAACATGCCCCAGCCGTTGCGATGGCCGTGGATAGCTACCTGCGCATGGCGGCGGAGCGCGGTCATCGAAGGCAGTCCCACGCTGTTGACGCTGACCATGACGCACGTGCCGCCGGATTCGACCACCAGGTCGTGGCGGCGCAGCATCTGGTCGATTTCGCCGGTGATGTTCGCCGCATACATCGGCCGTTTGCCCGTTTTCTCGGCGTAATTGCGCAGCACGCGAAGCACGGCGGGAACGCGCTGTTCAAACGGGCAGTGCGGACCGTCCGATTGCAACTCGTCGTCCTTGATAAAGTCCACGCCGGCTTCGACAAGCATTTTTACTTGCGCCGCGGTTTGTTCGGGCGTGAGGCCGACGCTCGGCTTGATGATGGTGCCGATAATGGGCCTGCCGTAAACGTCCGTCAGCCGCCGCGTTCCTTCCACGCCGAACTGAGGCCCCTGATAAGCGGACAGAAACGCCGGCGGCAACGTGACGTCGAGCAGCTTGAGGCCGGAGAACGGCTTGAGCTCGAAAAGATTGCCGGCGACGGTTGCGAGCAAATTGGGCAGCGAGGGCCCCATGTTTTCAATCGGCCAGGAAAGCGTGACTTCGGCTGTGCGGCGCACTACGGGGCCGGTGTGCATTTTCGGCAGACCGGAACCGGCGAGCGACGGCGCGTCGATCGTGCCCAATTCGACAATCCGCTCCACGCGCGCGGCATAGCGTTCGCGCAACTCGTCGGTTTCGCCGGGAACGCGCACGAAGGTTCCCGTGGACTGCTCGCCTGCCATGATGGCGGCCGCGTCGTCGAGCGGAAACGCAGTCTCGATCCAGTACCGTGCGTGAATGCGATCCGAATTTGCGCTAGTCTTATCCATGCTGGGCATACATCGTGTAGACCTCATCTCGCACCAAGTAGAACGGCGCATAGGTGCGGGTGCGGTCGCCGGCGCGAGCTGAAAAAACTCCCCGCGTTCCGGCCTCGGACCGCAGAGCATCGGCGTTTGCGTGCGCAGCTCCGCCGCTTGCCGGATTCTTTTCGACATACACCAGCGGACCGCGTAACAGGGCCACGGTTTCAGGATGCAGATCATCGATGGCTTCGCTGCGGAATTGCAGTGGAATTTCGAAAGTGAGCGCGTCGCCGCTGGTCCAGCGCCGCCGCACCACGGCAAATCCCTGCTGCAGATCCGCACGCACAGGCTTTCCGTTGACGCGGACTTGTGGCGTTGCGTTGAGCCAGGATGGAACTCGCATGCGCAATGCAAATTCGATCGGCGTGGCACAACTCACGCGTAGAGCAACGGTCCCGCCGAGCGGGTAATCCGTCTCCTGCGCGAGCGTAACCGTGACGCCGCGTTCCGTCCATGTCACGCGAGAAGGTGCGTAGAGATTCACTGCCACGCCATCGTGCGCGCAGAAATAAATGTTCTTCACGTAATCTGCAACACCTTCGACGAGCGTTCCCGAACAGCATGGCCATTTCTTCTGATAGAAAACCTTGTGAGCGCCTGCTCCATAGCTGGAGTAGTATGGATAATCTCCATCTGCATCGGGCTCTTTGACGGCGAGAATGCCGTTGAAGACAACGCGCTCCAACCCATCGCCATGGCGCGCATTGCCGGTGGCGCAGAGCAGATAACGCGCCAGTTTGATGGCCGCGTAACTGCCGCAGGGCGTCTCAAAATGGTCGTCGGTCGTGCGCAGGCTCTCGCAGAGTTCACCTTTGTGCGGCGTGACGAAGGTCTCATTCGGCCCCCAACCCCCGGTCGCGTACTGCTGTGCGGATTGAAGCAGATGCGATGCGTTCTGCATGGCGCGCAGATACTTCTCATCGCCCAGAACCAGCCGCGCTTTGCCTGCCGAACTGAGCGCGATGACGTGGCTATAAGCGTGCCGGCCCGGCAATACATCCTGCCCCGCGGCAAGCGGATCGAAGTAATCGCGATCCAGCAGATAGGCCATCGCGCGGTCATAGAATGCGCGATCTCCGGTCAGCTCATACGCGAGGAAGAGAGATTCGGGCAGAACATAGGTTTCGTCAAACGGAGGATCCTTCTTGCCGACCCGGTCGTGTCCGCGTTCGGGAATGTAAGGGAGAGCCCCATGAAACACGCGGGGAACAAGATCGCGAGCTTTTGCGACGCCGCTCAACAGATAAGCGTCCATCAAGCCCGCAAGATGCTTGTCGAGGATGTAACAGGGCCAGACGTTTTCAGCGTTCGGTCCGGCAAAGCATTGATCTTTGGAGCCGAGAGTGGCTGCAAAGCCTTCAACCAGGGCCGCAACCTTCGCAGTGCAGGCCGCGTCCCCGGTGGTGCGCCCGATCCGCGCCAGTCCGGAGATGTATTGGCCCAACGAATGGCCTGGCACGAAGCCATCGCGGCCGTACCATCCGCCCATCGGCTCGCCGGGCGCAGGCAAACCGGCGCTTTCACGGTAGACCCTGAGCAGTCGGTCGTTATCGAGCGCAAGATATGCGGCGTGCATGCGGTCGTACTGGCGCTTGAGCGGCCCGCCGGTAAGCTCGACCGCGCCGTAATCGAACTCGGCCAGTGGGTCAGAAGCAGCTGGAAGGGCAGATGCGGGCTCGCCGCCGGCTATTGTGATTGCGGCTGCGCCGGCCAGAAAATCCCTTCTTGTGATTGCGTTGTCCATCCCGGTGAGATTGCTCTCTCCTGCACATTATGATGTGGCTTGGCATGCGCCGAAGGTCAAACTTCGGCAGCCTTTTGGTTCCGCATTGCGGAATTTTCAGGACCACCCGCACTCTTGCGCACGGCGCCTGCTCCCACCTCATCGAGCGGATACACTAGGTCCACGTTGCGAGGGGTCAGGAGTTGATGCTTGACGAAAAGCGCCGCCGGCGCGGGCTTCTGCTGAAGGATATTGAGCGCCAGCGGAATCAGCTCATCGCCGTAGCGTTCGGGGAAATACGCCACCGATCCGACCAGCCGCGTACCCGGCCGGCGCAACTCTGCGCGCGCTTCGCGCAGGGCGTTCTGGCCCATTACCGCGCACTGCTGCGACGCACCGGCTTCTTCAAAGGCGCGCAGCGCAGCCAATGCGCAGATGTCGTTTACGGTGCCTACCAGCGTGCGGCGCGGTCCGCGGCGGCGCAGATATTTGCGCAACACGTCCAGCACCTGTTCAAAGTTTCCGCGGCCGTTGAGACGAACCAACGGCGCTTCGACAATTTTCGGCAGCTCAGCGCGCAGCCCGTCGACCAGGCCGGCGAGGCGTAACTCAAGGAGCGATCCGGCGATCGGAAGCTCAATGAGGACCAGCTGGTCTACCTTGCCCTCCCAGTTTTCGCGTGCCCAGCGGCCCAGGGCTCGCCCGCCCATGAGCCCAGCCTTGTAGTTGTCCGCGCCAAAGTAGGTGGCGCCTGGATGCGGCACTTCAATAGCGATGACCGGCACGTTCGCGGCCAGAAATTTTGAAGCGATGACGGGAGCGACGCGCTCGTACGTCTGGAATTCGAGGACCAGGTCGACGCGCTCGCGAATCAACAGATCGGCGTTGCGCAGTGCCTCGCGCGCGCTGTAACGGTTGTTGAAGGTGATCAGTTGCACATGCTCCCGCGTTGCGGCGGTGACCATGCTACGCGTCACCTCGCGAGCAAACTCCGTGTCGCCTTGCGTCGCGAAGCCGATGCGGAACGGCCGTGCCGTGACCGGTCCGAAGCTGTTGCGATAGACGCCCGCGCTTACTCGCTCCACCAGCCCGCCGTGAATGAGGGTACGCAGCAGACGAAAGGTGGTGGTTTTGGGCAGGCCGGTACGCTCCATCACTGTGGTCAGCGGCAGCTCCTCGCCAAGATGGCGAAAAGCTTTCAGCACTTCGCATGCGCGCAGCACAGTCTGCGATTCGTTGCGGTCCCCGCTGCGGCCGGATGAATCCGCACCGTCCCGATCCTTCGCCAAATCGTCACAGAACTCGTTGATTTCCCGCCGCGCCACTTTTGTCCCCCCGGGGTTTTGGGTCTTCAGGCGGTACAGTATATTCCGAAAATCGGAATTGGCAAGGCCGATCTTTGTGTCGCCGATCCTGGCTTGCAACAAGCATCCGATGTCGGCCGAGATCGGGCAAATCGAATTCGCCGAGCTGAAGCGGGCAAGTGCCGCGCTCGCGCACTAGCTTCACCACGTAGTCGTAGCTCGCGCCGGGCACGTTCGTTGGCACGGAGTAATCGGACCGGAAGATAAAGCCGCCAGCCACACCATTGAGAGCCGTGATTCTGAACGGTTCCAGCGTACTTTGACCACTACAATTCCGATTACATTTTCCGGGCCTGAGCCTGATCTTTGAGACAGCTTCCGTGGCACATCCGCCGCCACCGGCCGAAATCAACTCTCACCAATGCTCCGGCTGCCTTCGCGAAAACCTGATGTGTCTCTCAATCTCATAGCCAAGCCAATTCGCAGACAAGAAGACACCTAACACTGTAAGGGCAAGAATATACTTGACGCACCATATAATAAGAGCTACTATCGCTTTGTTATGAAATTACCAACTGAATTCCCCAAGAGCCTGCTTCAAGCCACTCGCTACTTCGCCGACCCCGATGTGTGCGTCGATTTCGTTGCTTCCATGCGCTGGCCGAATGGAGTTACGTGCCCATACTGTGAAGGTAAGCGGGTGTCTTACCTTAGCTCGCGCCGCATCTGGAAGTGCATGGCGAAGGACTGCCACAAACAATTCAGCGCCAAGACTCAGAGTGTCTTTGAAGACTCGCCCATCACGCTCGATAAGTGGCTGGTCGCCGTATGGCTCGTGGTCAACTGCAAGAACGGAATTAGCAGCTACGAAATTGCGCGGGACGTGAGGGTGACTCAGAAATCAGCTTGGTTCATGCTGCACCGCATCCGGCTGGCACTGCGCGATGGCTTCTGGGGTAAGATCGACGGCGGTGGCGGTCCTATCGAAGTCGATGAAACCTTCATTGGCGGCAAATACAACAACATGCACCGCTCCCGGCGCATCGGCCTGGGCAACGGCATGAAGGCCGACAGAGGCAAGGCTGTGGTCATGGGCATGTTGGAGCGGGAGACCCGCAGAGTGCGCGCCAAGGTCATTCCTGATGTGACGCGCGAGACCCTGCAAAACGAGATTCTGAATGGGATCGAGCGCAAGTCAACCGTCTACACCGACCGCGCACCTGGATACGACCGGATCAAGGCTCAGGATTTCGTTCACGAGACAGTGAACCACGTCGAAGAATACGTGCGCGGGCAGGTTCACACGCAAGGGATTGAGAACTTCTGGAGCCTCTTGAAACGTGGGCTCAAGGGCACATACGTTGCGGTCGAACCGTTCCACCTGAGCCGCTATCTTGATGAGCAGATGTTTCGCTATAACAACCGCGCCACGAAGGACAATCCACTGAATGACGCTGACCGGTTTATGCTCGCGGTCTCACAGATCGCAGGCAAACGGCTCACTTACACAGAGCTAACCGGGAAGGAGGAGGCCGCGGCCTTCTAACGCGCCTGCGTGGATGCTGAGACAACGAAGGGGGAAGCGGAAGTCTTAGACCGCTTCCCCTTTTTCTCTTCCTCCATGCGCCTCTGGAGTTCCGTTTTCGAGACTCCCATGATGTGACGCATCGCTCGGGTGAATCGGGCAAACTCGGGATTGTCCGGGGGCTTCTTCATGGAGTTATCATAGCGCATGACTAAAGGTGTGGATTTCGCCTGCCCGAATTGTGGCAAGGAGAATTTCGTCTCCCTCACCCAAGTCAAGAAAAACTTGAAGGGAAACGTCCCCGTCACTTTGGCTTGCGGACATAGCTCTTCTCCAAACGATATTCTCGATAAGTTGGCCGCGCATCTCGTAGGCGTTCTCAACAAGACTATAGCCAAACTTCCGAAGTAGTTCATTGAGTTTTAGCCTAGATTCTGGATCGTTAGGATCACAACGGACAGCATTTCCCTCGACATTGATTTGCATCAGGACGCGCTCCATGCGAAGATTCGCATGAGGCGCATCTGACTCGCTGGGCGCGAACGGTGGGCCGAAAATTAGATTAGTGCGGGGCCGAAAGCTGTCAGAGTCCTACCTCTGATTGCCTCAAAGCCTTTCTAGCCGAAGTGTACCACGACGGCGGAAAGGCGGTATGCCCTCAAAAGAAACGCTCGAAATGGGGCAGCACGTGCTCGGGAATGAACCGGCTCGTGGCTTCAAGGAACGCCCAAACTTCATACCCTTTCGGCGGTCCCTCGTCGAAGATTACGTAGCCTATAAAAGCAGGATTCATCTGCACTTTTCCATCGACAATTGGAACCGGCCCGACTTTTGTATCGATGTTCGTAGGAGGCGGATTAACCATTGCGTGCACAAGTCCCTGAGCATCTTGACTCGTGACGAAACCCGGAGGGATTGGCATTGTTTTAAGGCGAGTCAGCAGGATGCGTCTGTGCTTGTTAATGTTCGCAAAATGGTGCAAGGTCCACAGGAAGGATTTGTCAACGTCCGCCCCGTCGAAGTACGGTTGCAACCGAGCGACCTCTGCGATGACATCGGGATTGACGCCAGCCATGCGATTTCTGCCAAGCTCGGTCATGAATTCTTTTTCGGAACGGCAGATCGGAAAGGCATTGTATTCTCCGGGTGTCTGATGATTGGCCGCCACAAGCTCCCAAATCAAATAGTCGAGCGCCGACCGGAGATTCTGGAGAGCATCTCCCATGATCATGGCGAGCAGAGGCGGGGGCGCGTCTACCTTGAAAGAGCCGAAGACATACTCGCCTCCAAGCTCATCGCGGTGGACATCTCCCTCGGGCACGAACTCTGCTGGGTGGGTTGCATAATACCTGGCAAGCTCCGATTCAAGCAACTTGAGGTGTTCGTCTGCCCTCTCGATTTTTAATCGAATAGCGTCAATCATGCAGTCTCCGGTCATTTCTGGTCTTTGCCAAAGTCCTCGCAAAACGGCAGCACCGTGGGGTGATTAACGTCTTTGGGGTACGGGTTGCAATAGCGCCCGGTCGCGGTGTCCAGCACGACTCCCTGCTCAACTGGAACGAACCGTTGACATGGACCAGAACAGGCAGACAGCAAGACCAAGAACGCTGAAATCACCAAGATTTTCATGTCCACATTTTACACGTCATGGTGCGTGAAGTATATTTATGCCACTGTAAGTTACTGATTATAAACATAATATGGCGGAGAGGGAGGGATTCGAACCCCCGATACCCTTTCGGGTATGCCGGTTTTCAAGACCGGAGCCATCAACCGCTCGGCCACCTCTCCGCAGTCTGCCGGTCCTCTTAGATTGTACGTCGAATCGCGCTTATCGATAGAATCAGCATGCTGCGTTCGGGTCCCGCGCAACGCTTTGCAGTTACGGCTGAGGCAACACCATTACTTCCACGCCAGAGGCCGCGTCCCTCTCGTGAAAAATCCGTTCCGTCGCCTTTTTGAAATCCTCCGGCTTGGCATAGGGAATATCGGTAAAGGTTTGCGGATTGCGATCGGTGAGCGGGAACCATGAGCTCTGCACCTGCACCATGATGCGATGGCCGCGGCGGAACGTGTGATAAAGATCGGGCATCGTAAAATCGATGGCCGTTTCTTTGCCGGGAGTGAGCGGTTCGGGTTTCTCCCAACTCGAGCGGAACTTGGCGCGGAAGGGCTCGCCCCGCAACAACTGCTGATAACCACCCATATGCAGCGGCGGCGCGCTCATGATGCGCTTGTTGCCGTTGAGCGAAGTATCGGGATCGGGATAATCGTCGGGATAAACGTCGATGAGCTTCACATCGAAATCGGAGTCGGTGCCTGAGCTCGCGATTTTGAGATGCGGAGAGATGGGCCCGGCGATGGTCACATCCTCAGTGAGCGCATCGGTTTCGTAGGTCACAACATCGGGCCGCGAGCTGGCGAAGCGCTGGTCGTCGACCATGTAGCGCTGCGGTACGGTATCGGTGGTATAGCCCACGAAGGGCACAGGGTGGGCCGGATCGCTCAAGTACTCGTCGAAACTCTTCTGCTCTGCAGGGGGATCGAAGCTGAGCTTGCCGCCGGCGTGAAAGTAGAGCGTCTTTGCAATAGCGGCTTTAGGCGGCCACTCGTCATAGCGGCGCCACACATTGCTTCCGGTTTCAAAGACGATCGCCGCCGGTAGAGTTTTGCCTCCGCCCTTCAGATAGTGATCGAAGAACGGAAACTGAATGTTGGCGCGGAAATAGTCCGAAGTCTTGGCGTTGAACTCGACATCGCCCAGATGATCGCCGTCGTTCCGCGCCCAGCCGCCATGCACCCAGGGGCCCTCCACCAAAGTGATCGGCGTTTCGGGATTGAATTTGTGAATGGCGTAAAAAGTGCGGTACGGGCCCTCGAGATCCTCGGCGTCATACCAGCCGCCGACTACGAGCACCGCGCACTTCACATTCTTCATGTGCCGCGACAGGTCGCGTACCTGCCAGTAGTCGTCGTAGGTGTCGTGCTTATATTGGTCATCCCACAACTCGGTCGAACTCTTCATCAGCTTATCGAGATTCGCGAGGTTGCCGGCCTCAAGGTAGAACTTGTACGAGTCTGTGGTCCCGAAGTCGAAGGGTGCGCCGCCGCCTGAAGTCGTCGGATTCTGCTGCGCGTGGAAGAACGGCGCATAAAAGCCATAAGTCGCTGAAAGCATGAATGCCCCGCCGTGGTAGGAATCGTCGCCCCGAAAAAGGTCGGTCATTGGCGCTTGCGGGCTGGCCGCGGCTATGGCTGGATGGGAGTTGATGATCGACGCTGAAGTGTAGAACCCTGGATACGAGATGCCCCAAATGCCCACCTTGCCGTTATTGTTGGGCACGTGCTTCAGCAGAAACTCGATAGTGTCGTACGTATCGGAAGACTCGTCCACATCCTTCACAGATTTTTTCTCGTCGATGGCGGGATGCATCTCCACAAATGTCCCCTCACTCATCCAGCGGCCGCGCACATCCTGGTAGACAAAGATGTAGCCGGATTTCTCGAATTCATCCGAGGGTCCCAGGCGTGGCGGATAGCGGTCTTCTCTGTAGGGAGCGACGCTGTAGGGCGTGCGGTTCATCAAAAAGGGATACGGCCCTGGATCTGCAGCGAATGCAGAGACCTTGGGCACGTAGACGGCGGTAAATAGCCGCACGCCGTCGCGCATGGGAATGCGGTACTCATATTTCGTGTAATGCGCGCGGACGTATTCATCGCTTGCGGGCTGCGGCGTAGCTAGTTGCGCGCGGGCCAAAGGCACGGCAAGAATCTGTGCGGCGAAAACGGCGAGAGCAAAGCGCTGCGCGAGAAACATCCTTGAATAAAATCCCCTGAGTTTGAGAGTAACGCGGCCGGAGCCGGAATGCACAGTGCTCGGCAGATTCGACCCCCGCCGCGCACCGTGACCCTATTCGCCCGCTTTCTTTTCTTCAGCCGGCGCCTTTTCCGGAGTAGTCAGCGGCTTGGTAGTATCGTCCAGGTAATCCGGTGTGCCCTCCACGCGTTCGAGCACCGGGAAGCGCTCGCCATCGTGGTAGTCCATGTTGACCATCGAGACGAAGGAGTCCGCCTGCACGATGAGACGAATCGGCTCCGTGTTTCCCTTGGCCGCTTTGATGGCCGCGTGCAATGCCTCTGCGCTAAAAATCTGCCCATTGATTGCGATAATCTTCTCGCCTGGAGCCAGGTTCGCCTTGTCGGCGGGGCCATTCCAGCGCACATCGGAGATGCTGCCATCGCCCCCTAAGCTCAAGCCAATCGAGAACCAGCAATCTCTGCCTGCTCGGCGTCCGCCCGGCATTCCTGCCATCGTGCGCTGCGTGGCGCTCGGTTTGTCCTCGTAGACCAGCTTGTAGCCGCCCTGTTCGATCCCGCCCAGATCAGCACGGGGATTGATTTTGTCGATGCGGTCGTGCAGGAAGGTCGCCCAATCGTAGGGAACCACGGCATTCAAGTCCTGCACCAGCTCGTTGAAATCATAAGTGACAATGAGCGGACCGGTGTTTCCGCCCTTGCCCAGAAAGATCTTCTCAAAGTCGTTCAGCGATTTCTGGTTTTGCGTCAACTTGCGAATAAGCGTGTCGGCATCGAGCCACAACAACTGGCCCTCCTGGTAGTAGTCCTGCCCGCGCCTCCAGTTCATCCACGGCGTATAGAACCGCACCACGCTGGCCGCAATGGCGGTGTCCTCCGTAGAGCGCCACTCGCGGCCGGGAGTGTAGTCCAGGGTCGCCGCGGTCTCGGCCAGCCGGTCGCGATATTGTGCCTGCGTCTCAAAGCCCGCGCGCGCGGCCAGCACGTTGCCCAGATACTGCGTCATACCCTCATACACCCACAGCAGCGCGCCCTGTTGCGGCGTTGCGAAGTCCGGCTGGTACAGTCCCACGGGGCGGCGATACTTTCCATTCCATGAGTGCGTAAACTCGTGCGGTAGCAGATCGGACTCGCGCAGCTCGTGCGCGTCGTCAGCAAATCCCTTCTCGCCCACGCCGTTGTCTGACGACTGGCCATGCTCCAACCCCCCGCCTCCAGCTACATCGGAAAGCGTCAGCAGAAAGTGATAGACGTGGTAATGATGCGAGCCGTAGAGCGCATCGGCCTCGCGCACCAGGTTACTCATCGAGGCCAACACCGCTGGGCGAAGGTTCGAGTCCTCCGGCAGATCCGAAACCACATCAATATAGTGTTTGGGCGCAATCTCGGGAGCCAGCGGAAATTCGTGGAAGTTGAGGCCAGCGATCACCGGCGAATCCTGCAGTTGCTCCACATTCGTCACTGCAAATTGCGTCACCGCGCCCGGCGCGGGAACCGGGTAGGAACCCGAACTGACCGGCGTAAGCGCGGTACCGATTCCCCAGCCCGCGGGAACTTTTACCGAGGGCTGTATGGGGATATCGCGCACTGGCGTGTTGGCCGGGTAGAGCAGCAACGATTCCCACTCGAATGCGACAAGTCTTTGCGAAATCCGCGACGTAACGATGCAGTCCAGGTGCGCATGCAGCGTGGTTACGCCCTGGGGAATGCTGAGATGAAATTGATACAGGTCCACATCATCGCGCCGCCAGGCAAGAGTTTGGCCGTTGGCGGTGAACACCACGCCTGTAATCTCTTCTACCGGACCACTCGGCATGTGAGTGCCGGGAATCCACTTCGGCGTGGTCAGCGCCAGCGGGCCCGCCGTCACCGGCAAGTCCACATCGGCGTGGAGCAACTTCCGAGGCGCATCGCTCAAATCGGCTGTGATTTGGATGGGCGTTTTTTGCGCGCTGGCCATGGGCAACGCAATGCTGATCAACAGCAGGGCCAATCCAATGTGGAAGGGTTTCCGGAAATCATGCATGGACAGTACTCCTGAGCGTTCAGAGTAGCGCACAGAGGCCCGACCCCAGTAGACTTTTCCCCGGCCGCGCGCACCACGCGGTTGCACATAGCGGCATAGACGCTCCGCGCGTGCCCGCTTTCTGCGGTTTCTTTATACCATCCTTATACGATTCGGTGCGCCTCATTTTATGCTGTACTTGACCCCACCCACATCGGCGAGCGGCAGCCTCGCTGGGGTTGACGCTCAATTCCTGACAATTAAGGAGAACCATGTCAAAGTACAAACTTGAGTACATCTGGCTCGACGGAAAGAAGCCCATTCCCGAACTCCGCGGCAAAACCAATATCAAGGAATTCGACAAAACTCCTACCCTGGCCGATCTGCCATTGTGGGGATTTGACGGCAGCTCCACCATGCAGGCTGCGGGCCACAAGTCCGATTGCGTTCTCAAGCCTGTGGCTCTCTATCCCGACGCCAGCCGCAAAGACGCCTTCATCGTGCTCAGCGAAGTTATGCTCCCCGACGGAACGCCGCACCCCACCAACATGCGCGCCACTGCCCCCGATGATCCGGATCTTTGGTTCGGTTTTGAGCAGGAGTACTTCCTCTATAAGGACGGCCGTCCGCTAGGCTTTCCCGAGCACGGCTACCCCGGACCGCAGGGCCCCTACTACTGCGGTGTCGGCTACAAGTACATGGGCTCGATCGCCCGCACCATCGTTGAGGAGCACCTCGACCTCTGCCTCCACGCCGGCATCAACCACGAGGGCATCAACGCCGAAGTGGCCAAGGGCCAGTGGGAATATCAGATCTTCGGCAAAGGCTCGCACAAGGCCGCCGACGATCTGTGGACGGCGCGCTATCTGATGGCTCGCCTCTGTGAAAAGTACGAAGTGGATGTGCAGTTGCATTGCAAGCCGATCAGGGGCGACTGGAACGGCTCCGGCATGCACACCAACTTCTCATCCAAGTACCTGCGTGACGTGGGCGGCAAGGAATATTTCGAAGCCCTGATGAAGGCCTTCGAAAAGAATATTCCCGATCACATCGCGGTTTACGGTCCGGACAATCATCTGCGCCTCACCGGCCTTCACGAGACCCAGGCTATTGACAAGTTCAGCTACGGCCTCTCGGATCGCGGCGCTTCTGTCCGTATGCCTGTCAACTTCATCAAGCACGGTTACAAAGGGTATCTTGAAGATCGCCGTCCCAACTCCGAAGCCGATCCTTACCAGATCGTGGCCCAGATTGTGAAGACGACTGCCGAGGTTCCGATCAAGTAATTGATGCCAACCGCCGACCCGGCGGCGATGAGCAAAGACAGGGGCGCGGCCAATCGGTCGCGCCTCTGCTCTTTCTCGCTCTTGGTTGCCGGTCTCCCGTTTCCTGATGGCTCCTTTATCTCCCGCGTGTTAAAACCAAAAGAACAGGGCTCGGGCGGAGCTTGCTCAAAAATTGGTGTCACCGCTCGGCCGACGCCCTGAATCCGCTGGAAGGAAAGTTCTCAACCATGAACGCAGGCCATCCGGTGGAACTCGATCCTCTCTACGGCGATTACCCGCTCGACCAGGCATTCGACGAAATGCGCGAGCCCAGCGGCGAGGTGCGGGCGCAATACCGCGCTCTGGCTGAAGCTCTGGCCACCCTCCCTGCCGGCGAATTGCAGCGGCGCAAGCAGTCGGTCGATCTCGCCTTCCTCACCCAGGGCATCACCTTCACCGTCTATGGCCGCGAAGAAGGCACCGAGCGCATCTTCCCTTACGATTTGCTGCCCCGCCTTGTCACTGCCCAGGAGTGGGATCGCATCGAGCGCGGACTCACGCAGCGCATCACCGCACTCAACCTATTCCTGCGCGACGTTTATTCCGACGCCAAAATCCTCGCCGACCACGTCATCCCGCGCGAGCTCGTCTACAGTTGCAAGCACTACCGGCGGCAGATGCGCGGCTTGCAGGTGCCGCGCAACGTCTATATCGCGGTCGTCGGCAGCGACTTGCTGCGCCTTAACAGCGGCGAGTTCGTGGTGCTCGAGGACAATCTCCGCGTTCCCTCCGGCGTCAGCTATATGCTCACCAACCGACGCGTGATGAAGCGGACCTTTCCGCAACTCTTCGCGAGCTATGGCGTGCGGCCCATCGAGCACTATCCGCAATTGCTGCTGGCCACGTTGCGCTCTCTCGCGCCCGAAGGCCGCCCCGAACCGAACATCGTGCTGCTCACACCGGGCGTCTTCAACTCCGCCTACTTCGAGCACACCTATCTTGCGCGCCAAATGGGTATCGACCTCGTGGAGGGCCGCGACCTGGTCACCCACGACAACATCGTCTACATGCGCACCACCGACGGCCTCAAGCGCGTCGACGTCATCTATCGCCGCGTCGACGACGACTTTAGCGATCCCCTTGTCTTCCGCTCCGACTCCGCTCTGGGCTGTGCCGGCCTGTTCAATGCCTATCGCGCCGGCAACGTCACCGTTTCCAACGCATTCGGCACCGGCCTCGCAGACGACAAGGCCGTCTACGCCTACGTGCCGCGCATGATCCGCTACTACCTGAACGAAGATCCGATTCTGCCCAACGTGGAAACCTTTCAACTCAGCAACGACAAGTACCGCAAGCACGTGCTCGCCAACCTCGACAAGATGGTTGTGAAAGCCGTGGGTGAAAGTGGCGGCTACGGCATGCTCATCGGCCCCCGCTCCACGGCCCTGCAACGCGAAGAGTTCGCGCGGCAGATTGAGGCCAACCCCCGCAATTACATCGCCCAGCCCACGCTGGAATTCTCACGCGCTCCTTGCCTCGTCGACGACCGGCTGGAGCCGCGCCACGTGGATCTGCGGCCCTATATACTCTTTGGCGACAAGGTCAACATCGTGCCCGGCGGCTTGACCCGCGTGGCCCTCGAAAAAGGCTCACTCGTCGTTAACTCCTCGCAGGGCGGCGGCAGCAAGGACACATGGATTCTGGAATAGTTCGCATGGAAGAAAATCGGACCAGAAGAGAGAGACACAACATGCTCTCGCGCGTTGCCGACAGCCTCTACTGGATGAGCCGCTACCTGGAGCGAGCCGAAAATACCGTGCGCCTGCTCGACGTGACCATGAGCCTGATGCTCGATACCGGCGGCTCTAATGTGGAAATGCGATGGCAGCGCTTGGTGGCCGCGCTGGGCAAGCCTGTGGAGATGGATTGGAACGGCAGCATCGAGAAAATGGCGCAGAAGCTGGTCTACGACCATCTCAGCCCGGCCTCTGTCATTTACTGCCTCAATGGGGCCCGCGAAAACGCGCGCCAGGTGCGCGAAGAAATCTCCACGGAGATGTGGCAGCGGCTGAACCGTCTTTACCATCAGATGCACTTGCCGCGCACGCGATCGCAGTTCTCCACCAATATCAGCGACCAGCTCTCCATGGTCATTGACGGCATCTACCTTTTCAAAGGCACCACCGACACCAGCATGATCCACGGCCAGGGATGGCAGTTCATCCGCCTCGGCCGCTACCTTGAGCGCGCCTATGCGACGGCTACGCTGCTCGAGGTCTACCAGGCCGAACTCTTCCCCCCGCAGGAGCGGGAATCGTCCGGCTATCTCCATCTGGAACTGGTGGGCCTGCTGCGCTGTTGCACGGCATTCGAAGCGTACTGCCAGGTGTACACGGCTGACCTCTCACCAGAGCGCATGCTCGAATTCCTGGTGCTCAACCGCGACTTTCCTCACGCCATCCATTACTGCGTCGAAGGCACACGCCAGGCGGTCGAAGGCATTCAGCAAACCGGCGGCCGGCGCCCGCCCGAGGAGTTGAAGGCCGCCATCGGCAAGCTCTGCGCCATGCTGGGCTACACATCGATCAACGAAATCCTCGCTGGCGATACGGCTGGCTTTCTGCACAATATCCGCGGACAATGCTTGCACATCCATGAACTCATTTACCGCTTTTATGTGCACTACTCCATTCAATCGGCGCTGACTGTTTAAGAGAGAACCGCATGAACTTCTATTCCATCCGGCACCTCACGCGTTTTCGCTACTCGAGCCCCATCAAAGAGAGCATCATGGAGACGCGTATGCACCCGCGCTCCGACGCGAGCCAGCATTGCCTCACCTTCTCGCTCTCCGTGAGCCCGCGTTGCCGCGTCTTCAGCTACCGCGACCACTTGGGCAACAACATTCAGCACTTCGATATTCCCGGCGAACACAACCAGCTCGTTATCGTGGCCGAATCGGTTGTCGAACAGCAGTCCCTACCTGATGTTCCCGAGTTCCTGGCGCCCGAGGCGTGGAGCGAGCTCGATGAACTCATCGCTTCAGGCGATTACTGGGAGATGCTGCTGCCCAGCACCTTTGCCGTTGAAACTCCGGCGGTAACCTTGCTCGCCCAACAGATGGGCGTGACCCGCCGCGACGATCCCCTAATGCTTGTACTGGAGCTGAATCAGCGCCTCTTCAACTACTTCGAGTACGTGCCCAGTCACACGCGCGTCGACTCGCCCATCGACGAGGCGATCGTCAGCGGCAAGGGTGTGTGCCAGGACTTTGCGCACACTATGATCGCGCTGCTGCGCTATGTGCGCATTCCTGCGCGTTACGTATCGGGTTATCTCTATCGCGGGCGCGAGGATCACGACCGCTCCACACCCGACGCCACGCATGCCTGGGTCGAGGCGTTAATGCCGCAACTCGGCTGGGTGGGCATCGACCCCACCAATAACCTCATCGCGCATCATCGCCATATCCGCACTGCCGTGGGTCGCGATTATGCCGACGTTCCCCCCACCCACGGCGTCTTTCGCGGCAACACCGCGAGCGAGCTCTACGTGGCCGTGCAGGTCGGGGCCAGCAGCGAGCCACCGGCGCTCGATCGCAAGCTGCCCATCCCCGAAGACTGGAGCGTACTGGTGGAGCGTGCGCAACAACCGCCCGAACCCGCTGTGCCCTTCGTCGACCTGCAGCAGATGCAACAGCAGCAACAGTAAGGAGGGCGCTAGACGTCGCGATTATTTCGCGACCGCCGTCACCTCCGCCCCCATGGCCTTTAACCGGATCTGCGCCAGCCGCCACGTCGAAGTGGGAAGAGAAAGCGGCTCTTTCGGCTTTTCTAGTTTGCGATAGTCCGCGATGGCGATATCGCGTTCGCCATACTGCTCCGCAATTCGGCCCAGCACGTACCACACGTCGTCATTCGGCTCATCGAGATTCCAGTCGTCCATGGCGCGCAGCAAAACCTCGCGCGCATCCTTGGTGTTTCCCATTTCCGCATAGAGACAAGCCAGAGTGTGCAGAATGTACGGTGCGTCCTTCTGCATCTCGGTGGCGCGAATCGCTTTCGCGATGTCGGCCTGCTCCACCTTGCCGGTAAAGAGCGCGTACCATGTTTCGTTGTTCAGCAGCATGGCGTCTTCCTTGCCAAGGTCGGCAAGTTTTTGCGCCCAGCCGCGCGCCGCGGCAAAGTCGCCGCGGTCGGCTTCGATTTCCATCTTCATCTCGTACGCGTCGCTGTCGTTCTCCAGCAGCTTCAGCCGTTCGTCAGCCAGCGCTAGCGCGTCGTCGTACCGGCCTAGTCCCATGAGCGCCAGTACATTGTCGATAAAGGCCGTCTTCGATTCCGGCTCGTCTTTCAGCAGCGGCGATGAAACCTCGAGCAGGCTCGTGAAGTTGTTCTGGATCAGATACCCGACAGCCAGCGCGATGCGAATGTTGGTGCGCTCGCGATCGCCTGTCGCATCCTTCAGCGCTGCCTCTAGAATCGGCACGCCCTGCGCCACGGTAGGCTTCGATCCCACTAGAATCGCCGCAGCGGCCAGCTTCATCCGTCGCGCGTCCGGCGCTTCACCCTTGGTCCAGAAGCGCGGAAATACCGGCCCGCCCAGTGGATCGTCGCCGCCCTCCAGATGCACGTCCTCGCGCATCCAGTCCAGCAGCGCCTTCGCACCCCGCAAATCGCCGCTCTGAATACGGTCCAGCATTTCCAAAGCGATCGCGTTCGGCTTTTCTCCGGTGTCGAGCAATTTGTATTGCCCGCTTTCCTTCACGATGTAGACCGTCATCGTATTTCCGCCCAGGACTTCGACTTTCTCGCGGTAGCCGGTCGCATCATCGCCATCGCCCTTGGGGTCGAGCATGTGCAGCACGATGTCTTCCGTCACATCGAGCGAGCTTCCTTCGCGGGCCAGTTCGGTGTTCATCTTCTTGCCGCTTTCGAGCTCGTCCTTCAGCTCGTCGGCGTCCATGGCGTTCAGCACTTTGAGGGCGTTGCGGCTGAGCATCGTGGCAAAGCGTTCCTTGGTCAGATCGGGATCGAAAGGCACCATGGAGAAGCGCTTCACAACGTCGGCCGGTGTGTTCGCGAACTGCACGTCTTCGTGGTGGATCGCACCGCGCAGCATGTTCGCCAGGCCCAATGTCCGCGCGGCATCGTCACCAGCGGCGCCGGCCTGGTAAAAGTCGGCGGCCCGCGCATACTGCCGCATGTTCATCAGCATTTCGCCCGCGGTGCGATCTGTTTCTTTGAAGTCGCTGTCGTCCGTGGCGCGCTTGTTGGCTTCTTCCAGGCCCGCCTTGCTGCTCTGCAGCATGGCCATGCAGGCCGACATAAGCGCCTTGGGCTCGGGATTCAGCGACTGTGCGGCCTTGTAAGCGCCCGCATAATCGCCGCTATAAAAAATAGAGAAAGCAAGGTTGTCGGTGAGTCCGAGATCGGCCAGCTTATCCTGGCCCAGCTTCTCGTATTCGGCGACGGCCTCATTCATGTGCGCCTGTCCGCTGTAACGGCGTCCCACGGAATCGTATTCGAGCAGAATCGCCAGATCGGCTTGCGCAGTGTGATCGTCGGGATCGAGCTTGATGGCCGCGCGATACGCCTCGGCCGCGCCGGTCAGGTCGCTTCCTGGACGCAATTCGCGTCCCACGAGGTCGTGTTTCAGGATCTCGGCCAGCACGCGCTCAGCCAGTGCCGAAGTGGGGTCGAGCTTCACGGCGAGTCGCGCCTCGGCGCGCGCGGCTTCGCCCATGCCGGCCTGAAGCAGCACATTGGCCACCTGCAAATGGTGCACGGCCGCATTCGGATTCAGCGCCACCAGAGCGCGATAGCTGGCGAGCGCCTCCTTCACTTTGCCGTCGCGCAGCAGCGCCTCGCCCTGCGGCTCAAAGTCGATGAGGATGGCAGGGCCATTGATTAGATCGGCTACTTCATTACGCAGCGCCGTTGCTTCGGCCACGGTATAGCGGCGCTTCACGGAATCGAAGACCAGGTGCGCCAGCACCACTCCGTCCTTGCCGGTGGTAAACGTCTCCGTCAGTTGCGCGGGACCCAGTGCGATTGTCGCGTCCTTGGGCAGCTCTTTGGGCACAAATCCCGCGGGCGGAATGAAGCGATAGTTCCACTCCGTCGTTAAGGCCGCAGGCAGCCACCAATCTTCGCTGCGCGGCTTCCTGGGCTTGTCGGGTCCGGTGGTTTTCTTGTCGTCGGAGTCGTCTTTCTGTTTGAGCTCATCGGGCAGGAACTGGAAGAGCCGGTCGAGGCGGATTGCCGCCTGCGCGCTTTCGAGTTCCGTATATCCGCGCTTTGCCTTTTCGCAGGCGATGGTGAGCTTGAACGGCTGCGAAAGATCGGCGGGATCGGTGCGCTCGACCTTGCTGAGATCGTCGCAGAGATACTCGGATTTGATGTAGCCGCGAAGCTCCTCGCGCGTGTCTTTGTCGGGCTTATCGGCGTAAAAGCCACGGTAGCTCGATTCCAAAATGCCCTTAGGCTGCGTGACTTCGACCACGTTTGCGGGACCGTTGTCTGTCAGCGTGAACTCACGCGTCTCTATCACGCCGTTATCTTGCGAAGAGGATTGAGGTATCTTGACGAGCGCCGTCGTGGCGTTGCTCGTGATGAGCGACAAACGGCCCTGGTCGCCCATCGGCACCTGGCCCAGTTGCGCGTAGCGGTCGGTAGCATCGATCCAAATTGGATTCTTGCCGGGCACGTAGACGATGGCATGATCGAACAGTCCCATGCCCGGCAGATCCACGGGCACATCCATGCGAGCCTCCGCATCGAGCAGCGCCACGTATGCAGGAATACCTGCAGCGCGCAACATCGCGACCAACAACGTAGCCTTGTCCTTGCAGTCGCCATAACCCTTCGCCAGCGTTTCAGCGGGATCATGAGGCAGAATCGCGGCTTCGCCAAATTCGATGCCCGTGTAGCGGACCTCGCGATCAAGGTAGTCAAGAATTGCCGCCTCTTTTTCAGCGACGGTTTTCTTGCCCGCAATCAACGGCGTCACCACAGCTTGCACCTCGGATGAATGGGTGCGGTCGTCCACAACTTTTCCGTACTCCGCCGCGATGCTCTGCCACGATGCGCCAGTCGAGTATTCGATCATCGGGAAGAACACCGTCTCGGGAGGCAGATACGGTTCCCGGTTATCGATTGCATCCAGCGGTCCCACGTCGAACGTGAGCGTAATGCGCCCTCCGGACTCGGTGTGCACCGGCCTGATTCCAGGCAACAACAGCAGATTGGTGCGTAGCGGCAATGCCACGGGAGCATCGAAAACCACACGACTGTGCGCCACGGGCACGTCTTCCTGGCCGAGCACCACACGCCCAACGCGGCCCGCTATATAAACTGGCTCCGTTTCCGTCTCCGTGTATTCCTCTTCCACCACCACTCCGGGCGCAATGGCTGGCAGCGGCGCACGCAGTCGCTTGCCGTCGCTGTAGGTCTTGTAATCGCCGCCGCGTGCCGGGGCCTCGGTAATGGTTTTGGGATCGAGAGTGTGCACCGTGAAGTCGGGCGTGATTACACGCGCGCGGATCACTGGCCGGGCTTCGTGCCAGGGTTCCCAACTCACAGAGAGGGAGTCCCAGCCTTCCGCCCCTTTCTGCGTCAGCACCTTATAGATGAAGTGGCCTACGCGCACTTGCCGCCCGGCGTCGTCAAAGGTATAGCTCTCGTCGTCGCAGAGCTCAGTCACGTTCACGCCATCGGGCGCGGGCACATCGGATGCGGCCTGGTATAGGGTCTTGGGATCGCTCGAGAAGTGCGGCGCGCTCCACGGCTCGGCCGACGGTGCGGCATACGGAGCTTCCGGCAATGATTGCGCAGTCGCGGCCACACACAGGATCGATACAATCAACGCGGCAAGCATGCAAGGCAAATGAGAGCGCAGAAATGAAGAATGCAAGGGGCACCCAGCAATTTAGATTGTGAAAACCACACTAAACCGCTCGGCGCGGATGAGCAAGCGCCGCCTTGGCTGGAATGTCAACCCGCTTTTTGCACCTGCGCCGCGATCCTTCTCAATTCGGGCAGCACGTTGCCCAACGCGACAGGCGCCGCATCCCGTTTGCCCAGCGCAAAGTAAACATCGCGATAGAGCGGGTAAAGCTGCTCGTACACCGCGGCGGCCTTTGCATCCGGTTTGACGGTACGGAACGGCAGGCAGACCGCGGCCTGCGCCTCTTCGATGGTCTTGTATACGCCAGCGGCGAGCAGCGCAAATATTCCCGACCCCAGGCTCGTGGGGATACCTGCCGGCACCAGCACCGGCTTGTTCAAAACGTTGGCGTAGACCTGGTTCAGAATCTCGTTCTTCTGCGGAATGCCGCCCGCATTGATCACGCGATCGATGCGCACGCCGTGCTCGGCCATGCGCTCCAGGATGATGCGTGTGTGGAACGCGGTGCCTTCAATCGCGGCGAACAACTCGTCCTGCGCGGTGTGCACTAGGTTCCAGCCCAGCGTCACGCCACCGAGTTCGGGATTCACCAGCACGGTGCGATCGCCGTTGTCCCAGCTCAACCGCAGAAGTCCGGTCTGGCCGGCCTTCCACGCATCCAGTCCCTCCGAGAGCGCGGCCACTGTCGTATTCGCGCGCTTGGCAATCGCGTCGAAGATGTCGCCCACCGCCGACAGCCCGGCTTCAATACCCGTGTACTGTGGATGCACGCTCCCCGGCACCACGCCGCACACGCCGGGAATCAGCTCCGCCTTCGGAGCCATCGCGATGATGCAAGTCGAAGTGCCCACCACGTTCACCACGTCGCCCTCGCGAATGTTCGAGCCGATCGCGTCCCAGTGCGCGTCGAACGCTCCCACGGGGATCGGGATTCCGGCGCGAAGGCCGAGCTCTGCGGCCCATTTTGCCGAAAGGTGCCCGGCGATTCTGTCGCTGGTCAGGTATTCGCCGCCCATCTTGGCGCGTACTCCTGCCAGCAGCGGGTCGACCGCGACCAGAAACTCCTCCGGCGGCAGGCCGCCCCACTTGGGATTCCACATCCATTTGTGACCCATGGCGCAAGCGCTGCGCTTGAGCGCGCTTACCTCGGTCACGCCCGAGAGCGTGGCCGCAACCATGTCGCAATGCTCGAGCGCCGTGACAAAACGGGCGCGCTTCTCCGGGTTATGGCGCAGCCAATGCAAGAGTTTGGCAAATCCCCACTCGTGCGAGTACGTGCCACCGCACCATGCGATGCCTTCAAAACCCAATTCGTGCGCCTTGTGGGTAATCTCCTCCGCTTCGGCAAAGGCACGATGGTCACACCAGAGGTAGTATTCGTCGAGCGGTTCCAATCCCTCGCCTACCGGAATCACGCTTGAGCCCGTGGTGTCGAGCGCGATGGCGGCAACCTCGGCTCCGTTCACGCCCGTGGCCTTCAGCACGTCCTTTGTGGCCGCGGCTAGAGCTGCCATCTGCTCAACGTGTGACTGCGTCGCGTAGTTGGGATCGTCACGGCGCCGATTGAGCGGATAGGATGCCGATGCGGTCCCGATCGGCCCCGTCTTGCTGTCAACAAGTGTGACGCGAACGCTGAGTGTGCCGAAATCCACGCCGGCGACGATCGCCATGGAACCTTCCCTCCGGTAAGCGCTTCCTATTGATCTCTTCGTGATCCGCTGACCAGACTACACCATGGCGGCTGATGGCGTCCTGCTTTCGAGAGACCGATCTCTCAACTTTCACCGCCTGCAGCTGCACTGCGCGCGCAGCTACTTCTTCGCTCCGGGCAACAGTTCCGTGCGCTTGTTGACGGTGCCGGGTTTGGTCCGCTTCGCAACCGGCGATTTCGCCGGAACAGCAGGCGCCGCTGGCGGAGCAACCGCCGAAGGCGCGGCTCCGGAAACGCCACCCACCACGCGCGCATGCTCCAGTTGCGGCGGCGGCGCATTGTCATTGTTCTTCACAAGGATGGAAATGCGCCGGTTGGAAGGGTCGTAGGGATTGCTCTTTACGCGCAGCAGTTGGTCCGCGTAGCCGCGCACCTGCGTTACTTGATCGGCCCGCACTCCATCCTGCTGCAGCAAGCGGCGCGCGGAATTGGCGCGATCGGCCGAGAGCTCCCAGTTGCTGTAGTCGGCGTCGTGCGAGTACTGCGCGGCGTCGGTGTGCCCCTCGATCTGCAGTTGGTTCGGCAGTGTCTTCAGCTCCGTGGCCAGCAATGCCAGCAGTTCCTGGCCACTGGGGCTCAGTTTCGCGCTGCCGCTCTGGTAAAAGGTGCCGTTTTTGTCTTCCAGCAGCTCGATGCGCAATCCCTCCGAGGTAATCGTCATCTCAATTTGCTTGTTCAGTTTCTCCAGATCCTTGCGCGCCTGAATTTCGTTCTCAAGTTTTTCCTTCAAGTCCTGCAACTGCTTCTGATTCGGGTCCGCTGCCGTGGTTGTGCCGCTGCCGGTGCCTGTCATTGTCGTGCCCATCAGCGTCGCAGTCCCCTTGGGATCATTGAAGTAGCCGGCCACGGCTTTTTTCACCTGGTCGCTCTGGCTCATCAGCCAGAGCACAATGAATAGCGCCATCATCGCGGTCACGAAGTCGGCATATGCCACCTTCCATGCACCGCCGTGGTGGCCTCCGTGGCCGCCCGTCTTCTTGATCACGATGATCGGCTGCGCCTTGCCCGCCATTGGATTCCCCGCTTCTATGCTGCCGCTGGCGCTGCTGCTTCCACCGGCTCAGTCTTGTTCTTGCAGTGTTTCTCCATCTCGTCGAATCCCGGCCGTGCGTGCGCTGGAATCGCGCGCCGTCCCATTTCGATGGCGATCATGGGTGCGGAGCCTTTCAGAAATGCCAGCAAGAGCACGCGCAGCACATGCAGATACTCGTCGTGTTCAGCGGCCAGCTTGCCCATGTTGGCGGCCAGCGGCCCCACCACGCCGTAGCAAAGTAGGATGCCGAGAAACGTCCCCACCAGCGCCGCGGCCACGTGTTTGCCAATCTCTTCAGGCGGCCCGCCCAGCGCCCCCATGGTGATCACCACTCCCAGCACCGCAGCTACAATGCCCAGGCCGGGCAGCGAGTCCGCCACCGTGGTCAACGAGTCGACCGGCTGCACGGCCTCATGATGGTGCACTTCCATATCCAGTTCCATCATCTGATCCATGTCGAACGGTTCCACGCCGCCGGTAATCGCCGTGCGCAGCGTATCGCAAACAAAGTCGCGCGCGTGATGGTCTGTCACAAACTCGGGATAATCCTTGAAGATCACGCTTTCCTCGGGCTTCTCCACGTCCATCTCCACGGCCAGCAACCCCTCTTTGCGTACTTTATTCAGGAATTGGTACATCATTTTGAGCGTGCTCAGGTAGCGCGCTTTCGTGAACGGCGAGCCTTTGAGGGTGCTGGCAAGGCCGGCTGCGATCGCCTTGAGAATGCGCGTCGGATTCGCGACTAGAAGCGTTCCCGCGGCCGCCCCGGCAATGATCAGCAGCTCGGCCGGCTGGATGAGCACGGCCATGTGCCCCTTCTCCATGAGGAAGCCGCCGATGATGGCTGCGAAAACCAGGAAGATGCCTATGATGGCAAACATGGCGATTCCTCCTGCGCGCCGAATGAGGCGCTCTTGCACGCCACAGTCGTCGCGCGGTTGCCGCCTTCGCGGCTGCTGGTTTCCATGGCCTCGCGGGCCCGCAGCAGCAGTCGCGCTAAAGTTTCAGTGGAATCGTTGCAGGCCTGTGCCGCGCCAATGCTCACCGTGAGCGAGATGCGGTCGCCCCACCAGCGAAAGTCGGCGGTGCGGGCCATGCCGGCCAGCATCTGTGCATGAGCCGCCAGCACGCCTTCGTTGCGCTCGTGCGCCACGATCAGAAATTCATCGTCTCCCCAGCGGCCCATCTCGTCTGTCGGACGCAGGCCTTGCGCCACGGCGTGGCGAATCTTCTCGAGCATCGCGTTACACGCGGCAACGCCGTGTGTCTTGCGCAGTTCCTCTGCCTGATCGATGCTCATCCACAAAACTCCCAATGGAGGTCCGCCGCGCGCGAAGTCGTCGAACTCCGTTTGCAGCCGCTCTTCCAGTTCCGCGCGGCTCTCCGCTGCTCCCTGCTGTTCATCCGATTCTCCGTGAGGCAAAGCATCAAGGCTTTCCGCGGGATGAAACAACAACGCAGTGCCGATACGTTCGCCCAACCCGTTGCGCAAAACCAGAACCCGCACGATCACCGGCACCGCATGGCCCAATTTATGCCGCGCCTGCGCCAGCGACCGTCGCCCTTCTGCCGTCGCAGCCGGCGCACGCGACTCCTCTTTGCTGCTTCCTACCGCAAGCAGCGGCTCCAGGCACCTGGGAAGTCGCCGCCCCTGCAATTCCACGGCTGAATAACCGGTGATGCCTTGCGCCGCTTGGTTCCAGAACATCACTGCGCCTTCCCCGTCAAAGAGCCCCACGCCCTCAGGAACGTTGTCGAAGGCGGCTTCGAGTAGTTCGGTCCGATCCGTCATCGAAACTTCCCTCCCTTGGCATTACGGCTTCCGCTGCCGTTTGCCCCAATCGGGCGGGCGCGCGGACGCAGCGCTGCGCAAGGCGTTCACATTTCTGCATCGGCCCGACGCGCCATAACTTCATGGCGCGATTGCACGATGAGGGAATTCAAATGTGGAAAAGAAAAACAGCTCTGGGAGTCGGTTCTTTCCACGTCGTAACACCGACGCCGCATGATTGTGACTTTGTCGGAAAGATAACGCCAATCTCCGGGCCGGTTGTAGTGTGGGCGACCTCGCCCGCACTGATCGGAGAGCGGTTACGATTTCATGTGGCTCGTGCCCTCAGTAGCTCCGCACCCACTCAAAAATCGATCGCACCGCAATCCCGCTGGGGCCCTTGGCAATATACGGCCGCGAATCCTCAACCCACGCCACGCCGGCAATGTCGAGATGAATCCACGGCGTGTCTTCCGCGAACGTGTGCAGGAACTCAGCGGCGATGCTGGCTCCGCCGTAGCGGCCGCCAGTGTTCTTGATATCGCCGATATCCGACTTGATTAAATCCGCGTACTCTTCGCCCAGCGGAAGGCGCCAGAACTTCTCCCCGGAAACAGCCAGCGCAGCTTCGAATTTGCTGTACGTAGAATCGTCGTTTGAGAACACACCACCGGTGGTCTTGCCCAGCGCGACGGAAATGGCGCCGGTCAGTGTCGCCGCATCGATCAAGTGGGTCGCCCCGAGCTGCCGTGCATAAGTAATTCCGTCGGCCAGCACCAGCCGCCCTTCGGCGTCGGTGTTGATGATTTCGATGGTCTTTCCCGACATGGCCGTCTGCACGTCGCCAGGTTTTTGCGCCGTGCCCGAAGGCATGTTTTCGGCCGCACATACAATCGCAAACACACGCACCTTGGGCTTCAGCAGCGCAATGGCGCGCATGGCGCCGATCATCGCCGCACCACCCGCCATGTCGTACTTCATCTTCTCCATGTTGTCGGCGGGCTTGATGGAAATGCCGCCGGTATCGAATGTGATGCCCTTCCCGACCAGCCCCAAAATGGGCCCGTCATTCACGCCCTCCGGCTCGTAGCGCAATACGATCAGCGCCGGCGGCTCCGCCGATCCCTGCGCCACGCTCCAGAACGCCCCCATCTTCAACTGGTGCAGCATTTCGGTCGAGTGGACTTCCCATCCGAGCCCGACTTCATCCGCCATCTGTGCCGCGCGTTGCCCCAGAATCGTGGGCGTCAGCTTGTTGCCCGGCTCGTTCACCAGCGATCGTGCAAAATTCTGGCTCTCGCCAATAATCACTCCCTCGGCGAAGGCGGACTCCATGGCCGAACGGAAAACGCCGTCCGGAGCCGCAAGAATGAATGTCTCGATGCTCTGATCTTTGCGCTCACTGCGATAGGTGTCCGGATCGAAGTCACCTATGAAAGCTCCTTCAGCGACTGCCCGGGTGCTGGCCACAGAGGACAGCACATCGGATAAGGGCAGTGCCAAGGCAAGCTCCCGAATCCCCCTCGGTTTCGCAAACCGGACAGCCGTTCCCGCAGCCTCCCGCACGCCGTGCACCGTGGCCTTGCTCAGCTTGCCGAGCCCAACGATCAGCAGCCGCTTGGCCGCCAATCCCGCCGGTGCGTGAATCAATACGGTCTCGTTCGCGCCCGCCTTGTACTCGCCAGTCGCGAGCACCCCGGCCGCGGCCGCCTGCACCGCGGCGTCGATAGTCAGCAGCGTCGGCTGCGGCTTGGCCCCAAGAGCAGTATTGGAACCTCTGGTGGTTTGGGTGTCGACGGCCAGAACGGCCAGCAGTTCGGTCGCAATCCCCGCAATTGGGGCAAAAGAAATCTCAGTCCGCATAGCCACCATTCTTCACGGGGAGCACCGGTTGTGGCAAATCCCTACGCCATTGAAAGCGCCGAAACCGGGGCGCTTGTGAACTGAATCAATCTTATGACATTTTATGTCATATTTCTCGTATTGACATCACTCTAAAAATGTCATATTATGTCATTTATTGGTACATCTCAATGAAAATAGATGGTATTCAAACCCCCATTAATCAGAACGGCCGCATCGTCATCCCCGCCGTGATCCGCAAAGGCATGGGCCTGGAGCTCGGCGACAGCGTCGTCATGTCGCTCGAGGACGGCGTTCTGCGTATCGAGCCCCTTCGTGCTCCCTACAGACCCCGGACCCGCAGGATTCAGGACGAGTCCCAGAGGATCGCCAAACCCGGAACCCCTGCTTCCACCGACCTGGTGAAGGAGCGACGTCAGGAATCCCAGACCGGGATGGAAGAGTGGCTTGGCTAGCCCGGCGGCTCGCGGCGCATGGCCTTTGCCACCCAGTGCCAAGCCTCGGTCTACACGACCGACCCCGACTGGAAGAACCTCGGCCTGAATATCGAAGTCAACCCGGTCCGCTGAGAATCTAGCAGCCTAGGGCACGAACCACAGCACAGAGGTCAACGCCGCTGCGAATGCGAGCGCCCATGTGCGGCGCCGAAATTGTGAGGTATCTCGGGTATGCCGGGGCGTAAATAGCATCGGGATTGCCATCATGATGAGCCAGATTGTAAGGAATGCGGCGGGCGCATGATGTGGATTCATCGGCTTCTCTTTCTATTCGCCGAGCATATTATAGCGCCGAGTCGGCACATTCCTGTGTTCGCCAGGGAGGTGCTGCCTTACCGTCCGCCCATATGCTTATTGGCCTTAATTGCCGACTGCGCCTCACGGTCGGCCTCCCGGCGCCGCTCCGTCTCCCGCTTGTCCCAATCCTGCTTGCCCTTGGCCACCGCCAACTCGCACTTCACCCGCCCCTTGCGGAAATAGAGCCGCGTGGGGATGAGCGTATGCCCCTTGATCTGCGTCTTGGACAGTAGCTTGCGAACTTCTTCGCGGTGCAGCAGGAGTTTGCGAGTACGTGTCTCGTCGTGGTTGGCCATGTTGCCGTGTGAGTAGGGCCCAATATGCAGATTCAGCAGGAACGCCTCGCCACCCTTGATGAGTCCGTAGGAGTCCTTCAGGTTGGCCTTGCCTTCGCGGATCGATTTCACCTCGGTACCGCGCAGCGCCACGCCGGCTTCGAATTTCTCCAGGAGAAAGTAATTATGGCTGGCGGCCCGGTTGTGCGCGGCGTCGCGCTCGCCGCTGGCCACGGGGTCGCGCGGCTGGGCCGCTTTTTTCGCGGCCGGGGCGTCTTTGGGTGCGGTAACGTGGCTGGTTTGGCGGGGCACGGGCAAGCGTCCTTGAACCTTAATCGTAGCATCGGCGCGGTTTTCAACTGAGGTCAGCAAGGCTTTGTTAAAATGAAACAGCGTTTTTCGCTAGTGATCGGCACCGGAGTTCTCATCGGGACACCCGCTGGAGACCCGCATCCCGGGCTGCAACTTGCCGCCGGGGATGGCGCGGGCGGTCCCGCACAAACGAAAGGCGAAACGCCGGGGAGTAGGATGAATCGCAGCACGCCCGCTCCGGCTGTAGCCGGAATCATGACATCGAGAACTGTCTTCGCCATCGTTCTGCTGGCCGTAGCAGCAAGCTTTGGCCTGCGGGGCGCGAAGCTCTACGCCGAGTCCGCCAACACCGATTACAAGCAGGGCCAGGCCGCCGAAGCTCGCGAAGACTACGACACCGCCTTCGACGACTATCAGAAGGCGCTCAAAAAGAACCCCAGAGACACGCAATTCAAGATTGCACTTGCACGCGTGCGCGTCACCGCGTCTTCGGTTCACGTCAGCAATGGCCGCAAGCTGGAGCAGGCCGGCAATACCCAGGGTGCGCTGGGCGAATTCCTCCACGCTGCCGAGATCGACCCCAGCAACGAAGCTGCACAGCAGGAGATCGCCCGCCTCCGCCAAAAGCAGGGTGAAAGCGCACCGGTGCCCGACGTGGGAATTCCCGAGCCCCCCGCAGAGGCCGAGCAGCTCCAGTCCATCGAGTCTCCGCCGGAGCTCAAACCGGTATCGAATGAACCGCTCTCTCTGCACATGGCGGAGGACTCCAAGGTCGTCTACGAGACCGTGGGCAAGGCAGCCGGCGTCAACGTCCTCTTCGATCCCGACTACCATTCCAGCCGCATTCAAGTTGACCTGAACAATGTTTCGCTGCTCGATGCCCTGCGCATCGTCGGCGTGATGTCCAATACCTTCTGGCGTCCGGTCACGGACAATACCATCTTCGTGGCCCAGAACACCCCCACCAAGCGGCGCGACCTGGATGAGCAGGCGGTGCAGACCTTCTATCTGACCAACGCATGGCAGCAGAACGACCTCAACGACGTCGCCACGGCCATCCGCAATGTCATGCCGACCGCCAAGGCCTTCCCCGTGCAGAGCCAGAACGCCATCGTCATGCGCGGCACACCTGACGAGCTTCTGCTCGCACAGCAGTTGATCGACGACCTCGACAAGCCTCGCGGCGAAGTGGTGGTCGACATCGCGGTCCTCGAAGTGAGCAAGAACTGGGAGAAGACGCTGGGCCTACAATGGCCGAGCGCCTTCGGGGTGACGCTACAGCCCAGTTGCGCGCAGACCAATTCCTGTAGCTCCAGCAGCTCTAGCTCGTCCTCCTCGACAAGCACGACCACCAGCCCGACGCTATATAACCTTGCTCACCTCAACTCCACCAACTTCGCGGTCACCGTGGGGTCGGCCACGCTCAACCTGCTGCTCACTGACAACAACACCAAGGTCTTGCAGAGCCCGCGCATCCGCGCCACTGACGCGCAGAAGGCCACCATGAAGATCGGCTCCAAAATCCCCATCGCCACTGGTTCTTACCAGACCGGCGCTGCCACTGCACTCGTCAGCTCTCTCGTCAACACCCAGTTCCAGTATCAGGACGTCGGCGTGAATATCGAGATGACGCCCAGTGTTCACTACGACCACGACGTCACCCTGAAGATCAAGATTGAGGTCTCGGCGGAGAGCGGGACTGAAACCATCAGTGGCGTCACCGAGCCCATCTTCAGCCAGCGCGTGATCGACCAGGTCATCCGCCTTCGCGAGGGCGAGGCCAGCATCCTGGGCGGCATTCAGGACAACCAGGAAGCGCAGAACTGGACCGGAATCCCCGGATTGAGCGCCATCCCCATCCTCAAGTACATCTTCGGTTCCAAGGACCACACCATTCAAGACGACGACATCGTCTTCGTAGTGGTGCCGCATATCGTGCGTTCGCAGGAGCTGGATCAGGCCAACTTGCGCGTCATCGACACCGGCCTGGGCCAGTCTTCCATCGAGCTGCGCCATGCCGACAACGAAAGCAACGCGGCGCCTGCTTTGGTGCCTGCGGCGCGCACCATGCCGGTCGAGCGCCCGGCCGTCGGATCCATCCCCTCGCAGAGCGCAATCGAGGCCGCGCCGCAGATGCTGGCGCAGTTGCGCTCCGATATGGGAGCCAGTGGTGGCCCTGCCGCAACCGCGCAAGCCGCTGTGCCGCAGCCCAATCAATCCGCTGCTCAGCCTCCGGCGACCGCTGCGCCCGCACCGCCAGTGACAACTGCCAGCATGGCTCTCAATGTGCCCGCAGCGCCCATGGCCGCAGGCACCACCTTCCAGGTTCCGGTGGTGCTCAATGGAGGAACGGATGTCACTTCGCTCGCGATGCAGTTGCAGTTCGATCCTGCAAAGCTGCAATTGGCAGGCGCAGCGGCCGGAGATCTCCTGAGCCGCGACGGCCAGCCAACGGGACTCAGTCACGTGGAAGTCGAGCCGGGGTCCGTGGTTGTCAGCGCCTCGCGCCCGCCGGGAACGCCCGGCGTAACCGGCACGGGCGTGGTATGCGTTCTCACCTTCCAGGCCAAGGCTCCGGGCCAGAGCGGCCTGAGCATCATGCGCTTTTCGCTGAATGGCGCGGAGCAAAAGGTACCGGCGCAGGCTGGACAGGCCACGATTGTGGTCAAGTAGGGAATCGCGCGCATGAGTCGGCAACGCCCCATTCCGATGCGGAACAGCGAACGTGGCTTGACGCTGGCTGAGCTAATCGTGACCACGGCCATCCTCACCATTCTCATGTCGGCCGCGTTGCCCCTCGTGCGCTTTCAGGTCAAGCGGCAAAAGGAACGTGAGCTACGTGCCGATCTGTGGATGATGCGCGACGCCATCGATAAATACAAGGACGCAGCCGACAGGGGCGCATTCCAGACCAAGATCGAAAGCCAAAACTACCCGCCCGACCTTCAAACGCTGGTGGACGGCGTCGAGGTTCAAGGCAAGAAGGTGAGATTTCTCCGCAAGATTCCAGTGGATCCCATGACGGGCCAAACCGACTGGGGATTGCGCTCCATGCAGGACGATCCCGATTCCGATTCGTGGGGCGGGCAGAGTGTCTTCGATGTGCATTCCAAGTCGCAGGGAACGGCACTTGACGGGACCAAGTATGCGACGTGGTGAGAACGGCTGAGGAAACGCATTTGCGCAAGGATCGCACACAATCCGCGGGCTTTACCCTCATTGAGCTGATGATCGTGATGGCCATTATCGGCATTCTCATCACCATGGCTATCCCCAGCTTTGTGGGCGCCATCAGGCACGCGCGCGAGGCCGCGCTCAAGGAAGATCTGCAGACCATGCGCACCGCCATTGATACCTACACCATGGACAAGCAAAAGGGCCCGGAGTCGCTCGACGACTTGATTCAGGACGGCTATCTGCGCGCCATTCCCGAGGATCCCATGACCCGCAGCAAGGACACCTGGGTCACTGAGAGCAGCGATTCCATGGTCTCGCTGGATGAGACCGAGCCCGGCATCACCGACGTCCATTCCGGTTCGACCGATACGGGCACCGACGGCCAGCCTTACTCTTCCTGGTAACTCCCTGAGTAAGTGCTATTCGTTTTTTCCCTACCGCGGCGATTCAGAACGCATAATATAGCCTTGTCATCTTGAGCGGTAAGAACCGGATGTCATCCTGAGCGAGCCCCGGCGCACCGGGACGAGTCGAAGGATCTGCAATCGTCTTTCATCGGAGCCACGCCAATATGCGAGCTATCCGCACTTTCGTCGCGCTCTTATCCGCCGCCGTTCTTTGCGCCGGCCTTCACGCCCAATCGGAAAACTCCATTCACCTCCGCCTGCTCGACGGCAAAACCGGTTTGCCACTAAAAGCCGCGAACTATCTGGTGCGCATCGATCACAATGACACCGTGCATAACGAATGGGTCCAGATGAACGACGACGGAACCGTCGTCGTCACGCTTCCTTCCGATGCCCGCGAAATCGCCGTCAAGGCCACCTACGACTTATCGATAGAGACCTACATCAACTGCGATATCGCAAAGGAAACCGACAAAGAAAGAGACGTCTGGTACCCCATCTCCCAGATCCTCCAGTCGGGCCTGGTCGCCCCCAACGAATGCAGCCAGACCCATTACACCGCCAAGCCCGGCGAATTCGTTTTCTTCGCCAGGAAACGCTCTTGGCGCGAGCAGCAGAATTAACCGCTTCGATATGCAACCTCCAGTTCGGCGATCAAATGCGAACTGTCATCCTGAGCGAAGCGCGTCTGGGGCCCCGAATTCGCTGCGCGAATACGGGGTAAGCGAAGCCGATGGATCTGCGGTTGCTTTTCAGCCAACTTAGCATTCATCACCGCAGCCCCCATGGGATTCGCCCCGCAGGCCTATCAATCGATAGGATGAATTCGTGCCGCTCCCCGCTCCATCACCGGACGTTCTCGATTTTGTAGAGCGCGTAGCCCGCGCCTACGCACAGCTTGTCGCCGCTCCGAACACCGATTCGGAATCGGGCCTTGGCGGCAGCCTGTTCTATGCCGGAGAAATGGATGAAGACGGCCGCGCGCTCGTCGTTGCGGCCAATATCGCTGGTGCGGCCACCCTCGTCGCATCGGCAGACCTCGCCGTGCAAAAGCAGGCCATTCGTGACGCCATCGCCGATTTCCTCGTCAATTCGCTCGACGAGGCCTTGCGCATTCTCAAGAACCAGCTTCGCAAGCGCGAGACGGTTTCCGTCTGTGTCGCCATGGCCCCGGCGGCCATGGAGCGTGAGATGAACGAGCGCGGTGTGCGGCCCGATCTGCTGCGATCCTTCGTGGGAGACGCGCCACCCTCCGGGACGGAGTCGCCCGCTCTCTTGACACCTGCTCTCTTGACACCCGCCCTCTTAACTTGGACCGTCGCCGCAGCGCCCGCCCTGTGGCTACCGCGACTGGATGCAATCGCTCTCGAATGCCTCGAGACCGACGCCTGGGCGGCTCGCCGCTGGCTGCGCCTGGCGCCTCGCTACCTGGGCCGTACGGCGCAGGCGACGCGCGCCCTCGCCTGCAGCCAGCAAGTCGCATCGCGCTTCACAGAGCGAGTTCAGAAACGTGTTGAGCGCGGAGAGATCGGTGTGCTGGTTGAAATTCGCTGGCGCATTGCGCGCGGTCCCGAGGAGAAACATCGTTTTGAACCCGGCAAGCATCCCGTTCGCTAGTCCCCGGCCCCTGCCTCTTCAATTCGCGCACGCAGTTCCTTCAGCCCATACCCCGTCTTCGCTGAAACCGGCAAAAGCTCCTCGACATCGAGCGCTCGTTTCAGCACCGCCAGGTTGCGCGTGCGCTCGTTGCCGCTCATCCTGTCAATCTTGGTGGCGACCACCACAAAGTCCCGGCCCGCCGCGCGCAGCCAGTCCAGCAACTGGCGATCGTTGGGGCGTGGCGGCACATTGCCGTCCACCAGGCAGATGCACAGCGCCAGCGTGGGACGCTCCTTGAGATAAGGCTCGATGAATGCCGGCCAGCCCGCCGAGATGGATCTGGAAATCTTTGCGTATCCGTAACCGGGTAGGTCGGCAAACACCATCTTCGGCTTGCCCCGCGCGTCCGAAATCGAGAAAAAATTAATGGCGCGCGTGCGCCCCGGCGTTGAAGAAACCTTCGCGGCATTTTCGCCCACCAGCGCGTTCAGCAGACTCGATTTGCCTACATTCGATCGCCCCAGAAACGCGATCTCGGGCGCTTCGGTCCTGGGAAACTGGGCCGCCGATAGCGCGGAGAGCAAAAATTGAGCTGGCCATTGCATTGCGCGAAACCTCTCTCGTCAGTCTACGGGGCGCACACGCCGCTTGCGCGGTCGATGGCTCCGCAACCGCCAAAGGGGCGGCTCCGATTGCCGCGTAAAGCCGACACTGCCGCCAGCAAATTCCGCGTGTACGCGTGTACAATCAGGCTGGTTCTAGAGACCGGTCATAGACGAGACCCGGCGCACGCTGCAGCGCGTTTTGCGCGGGGATTTCTCGCCGGCCGGCAAGAAAATACAAATCCCATGAAAAGCCCCTGCACAGTTCCGGTCGTTTCCTTTTGCCTCTTCGCCATGCTGGCTCCTACCGGTTGCGGCGGTGCCATCCTGCCGCCTGGCAATCCCGGAAGTACAGCCACCGCGGCGCAAAGCTACACTCAGCAGGCAGCTTCCGGCATCCAGGCCCTGCAGCAATGGTACTTGCCCGCGACCGGCCTCTATGCTTCTCCCTCCGGCTGGTGGAACTCCGCCAACTCCATCACCGTCCTGGCAAACTACGAGCGCGTCAGCGGCGACACTACCTACTACCCCGTCATCTCCAACACATTCTCCATGGCGCAGGCATCGCATGCGAACTTCGTCAATATGTATTACGACGACGATGGCTGGTGGGCGCTTGCCTGGATTGACGCTTACGACGTAACCGGCAACCCGGCATACCTCTCCATGGCGGAGACCATTTTCACGTCCATCACCGGGGCTTGGGACTCAACTTGCGGCGGCGGAGTCTGGTGGAGCACCGCCCGCACCTACAAGAACGCAATCCCGAACGAGCTCTTCCTCACCATCGCCGCCAAACTCGCCAACCGCACATCGGGGAGCGCATCGGCAGCTTACCTGAATTGGGCGCAACAGGAGTGGGCGTGGTTCAAGAACTCCGGCATGATCAACGCGCAGAATCTCATCAACGATGGTTTGAATTCATCCAATCCCAACGCGTGCACCAACAACGGCGGCACAACGTGGAGCTATAACCAGGGCGTCATTCTCGGTGGACTCGTGGAGCTTTACCACGCCGACAAAGACGCGACGCTCCTGCCACAGGCCGAATCCATCGCCAACGCGGCCATGGCCAACCTCACCCAGAACGGCATCCTCACTGATCCGGGAACTCTTTCAGGGGGTGACGAGCCGCAGTTCAAAGGCGTCTTTTTGCGCAACTTGATGGCGCTCTACGTCGCAGATCCTGATCCCCGCTACCAGGCCTTCGCCGATGCCAACGCACAAAGCATCGTGGTCAAAGACCAGGGCCCGAATTGTGAGTTCGGCGCGATCTGGCAGGGACCGTTCGACTCGGCCGACGCCACGCGGCAAACTTCTGCGCTCGACGCGCTCATCGCCGCAGCCGCGATGCAGTGAAAACGCCGCGGCCAGATTAGCCCTAAGTCTCTTGCGGCCTCACGCGGATCTCCGCCGTGCCCGCGCCAAGCGCAGAGTGGCGCGCCCTGATGCGAATCGATCCCACGCGGCCGGGGACGGTTCGGATGTACACCGCGCCGGCGCCTCCGTTCGGCTCCAGAGGAAATGGATTGTCGCCAACAATCACTCCCGGTCCGTCGAGATCGAGCGCAACGCCCCCTCCTGCAAATGCGCGCGGCGCGCCGAACTTGTCGACCACCGCGAAGGCTAGCCGCGTGCCATCCGAGCCGTCGTTCGCAAGCTCCGCGTCGTCGGCATGCAGCCAGAAGCGGTCCGTCGCGTGGTCCGAAGAAAATGAACGCGTTAGCACCCGCTTGTTGCCAACATAGCCGTCAATGCGCAGCTCGGGATGTGCCGAGCCGTCCAGCTTGAGATCGGCGAAGGAGGGAGGAAATCTCAGATTCGCGAAGTTCTTGCGATCGGGATTCAGCGTCGCATGGGGCTTACTGTCGATGAAAAGCTCGAGCCGCTCGCAATTCGAGAAAATGGCGGCGTGCTCGCCCGGGCCTGACGGTGTTTGCGGTCCGAAGTCCCAGTAAAAACTCGGCTCGATCACCGGCCTTACCGAGGGCTCAACCTGCGCCAGATAAAACGCGGCCCCCAGTTTCGGCAGGCGGAAGACGTCGGCAACGCCGGGGCATTTGATCCCCTCGTAATCGTTCATCAGGCTCGCGTAGTCGAACGCGCACCAAGCAATCGTTCCCGCAATCCGTTCGTGGTCCGCGACCCTGCTGTGAGCCTGCGCGTGATAAATCGCCTGGCTTGTCTGCTGCACGATGTCGCCCGCTCTCCGGTATCGCACCGCGAATCCCTTGCCCGACGCGTAATTAAATTGCCCCACCGTCTCCGTGATCAAGTACGGATACCCTTCGACAGGATCGAGAATCCCTACGCTGTGATCCGGCGCGGCATGATAATCGTCGAACGCAAAAACATCCTGGTGCCACTCCTGCTGCCAGTTCTTTCTCGAGTCCGGCGTCATGGTTCCCGACGTGGGCCGCGAATCATCGAGCGACTTGGCAAGCTCGCGCGTGCGGCGATAGAGTGCAGGATCGTTGTGCGACTCGTTGATGCGCACGCCCCAGATCACAATCGCCGCGTGATTGCGGTCACGGCGGATCATCGCTTCCACGTCGCGCACCGTCAGATCCTTCCAGCTCTCGTCGCCGATGTACTGCCAGCCCGGCGGCTCCTGCCACACCATCAATCCCAGTTCGTCGCAGGCATCCAGAAACGCTTCCGACTGCGGATAGTGCGAGCAGCGCACAATATTGCAGTTGAATTGCTTGCGCAGAATCTCCGCGTCGCGGCGCAGCAGGCGCGGCGGCGCGGCGAAACCAAGGTATGGATAGAGTTCGTGACGATTCAGTCCGAACAAACGCGTGCGTTGTCCGTTCAGGAAAAATCCATCGATCGCGAAGCGCGCTTCGCGGAAGCCGATACGCGTGGCGGACCGATGGATGGGACGCTCATCGAGAAAAAGCGTGACTTCCACGCGATAGAGATGCGGATGCTCCGAATCCCATAATTGAACGTTGCCAAGATTGTTCAGCGTCAGATGAAATTCTTGATCGGACTTGTCCATCTGCACGCTCTGCGTGGACCTGGCAATCGTTTGCTCACCTCGGCGCAGCGTAGCCTCCAGCCGAACTTTTGCTGGAAGCGGCGTAGCCGCATCGACGCGGCAAGTGATTTCAACATGTCGGGTGTGCTCGAGCACATCCACCGGCCTGGCAAATACTTCGCTTATAAAAATCGCAGGCAACGCACGCAGCTCGACGGATCCTGTGATCCCACCGGGCAGCAGATAATCCACCGCAACTGCGCCGCGCGGCGAGCCGGCTGGCGGCACATTTAACCAGCGCGAATCCACCGCAACCGCAAGCACGTTGTCTTTCTTAGTTGTAAGGCCGGTAATCTCGCGGTCGAACGGAAGAAATCCCCCCGCGTGCGGTTCCAGGCTGTGGCCGTTCACAACTGGGGTTGCGCTGGCCATTACGCGATCAAAGTGCAGAAACAATCGCAAGCCATGCCACGCGTCAGGCACCGTAAAGTGGCGGCGATAAACAAACAGATCCTCCCACGCCGCTCGAGACCATTCGCGCCATGAGAGATCCGCAACTGTGTGCGGCAAGGTGACGCGAGCGGCCGATTTGTCAACGTAGCCGGGATCGAGGGCCGCCGCAGTGGACTTACCCGCAAAGAGCCAGTCCCTATCGAGAGTGAGAACGCGCTGCGCGGGGCCGCTCGATTGCGCGCCCCAGGCTTCGGGTGTGGCCCAGTCCAAGCAGGCCGCCATCGGCGTGAGAGCAGCCGTCGCCGAACAAGCCTGCACGAATTTTCTGCGTGAGATTGGCTGTTGCGTTGCTCTCTTCGCCATTCGATCCTGCCGCTCTTCCTTCCATCTTGGCCGCAACCCTCGACGCCCACATCAAGCGCGACTGCTATGACGCCAGCACCGCAACCTCCAGCGGCCCTAACGACACTTGCGTGATTCCATGTCGATCCTGAATCACATCGTCCATGGGCTTTGGAAGCGCAATGTTCTCGTGAGGAGTTTCCGTCAGGTTCAGAAGGAAATAGTAAGTCGTTGCGCCGTCCCGCCGACTCGTCACTTCCACTCCATAGGGAGATTGAATCAGCGGCGTGAGCCCACTGGCGGTGCCGGCCAAGTGCGCCACAGCCTCATAGAAGTCGTCGCTGGTCGCATCGCACCCAACGTAAATCACCCAGCCGCGACCGTGTTGATTTCGCGTAACCGCCGGTCCGCCTTCCATGCTTCCACCGCCGCGAATCGTCGCGATCGCTTCGGCCCCGTGCAGCGTTAGACTTTCGAGTGCGGTTCGCGGGCTGAAGGTTGCGTCGCTTCCTGCAAAGCGGATTCCTAATCCCGCCTGAAGATTTGCATCCAGATTCCCGTTCTGTGCGTTGTATTCAAATAGATCCAGAATCGCCTCGGATTGCACCCCCGCAATTTCGGCGAACGATCCCGGCGAAAGCGTGCGCCGCATGCTGTTATCCATATTCTGCGTGGCGGCGCGGTAGTTGAGTAGAAGTGTGCCGCCTTGCGCGACAAACTGCTTGAGCCGCTCAATGGTTGCGTCGTCGATGAGCCGGATGTTGGGCGCTGCTACCACCTTGTAACCAGCGAGTTCGGTAGTTACTGGCACCACATCAATGTTTTGCCCCAGCACTTTCAGCCCCGTGTAAAAGCGCTGCACCTCACCGTAGCTCGGATGCGGATCCCCGACACCTCCCGAACCTTGCGCCCATGAATTTGGATAGTCGTAGAAAAGCGCAATGTCCGAACGCGTAGTGGCATTGGCAACGCGCGGACCGATGCGCGCCATCTCTTTGGCAATCTGCTCGAGCATCGGCTTTGCCGGATTGATCTTTCCGTCAAATCCCTTGATAAACGATGGGCGATGCTCTTCGTTGCCGGCCAGCGGTCTGCGCCATTCGAAATAGAGTTGCCCGTGGCTGCCGTGCGCCATGTCGCAGTAGGCTTGCAGCCGCAGCCCCTCGACCGGCGCATCGGGCGGCACGTAGGCATTTTGTTCCGCGCAGATGAATCGCTGATGCGGACCGGCACAGCGGGTGACGTCGCTAAGAAAGCCGGACGTGTACTGGCGCTGGAAGCGGCTCAGCCCGGGCGCGCTCACGTAATTGTCCCATGCGCTTGCATCCAGAAACTCCGCGCCCGCCGTGTACGCGTCCACCGCGCCGGTCGGTGACGACCAATTAGTGAGCACAAACTGTTTCTCGGTCTTCGCGTGCAGAATATCGGCCTGCCGGCGCAGGTGATTCAAAAATGAGTCGGAGAAGAATCGCCGGTAGTCAAGACTGATCGCCGGCTGCCATCCTCCCTCGGCAGAGTTGGTCGGAAAATGAATCTGCGACCAGTCCGAATACTTGTTGCTCCAAAACGCGCCGTTCCAAATGCGATTCAATTCGTCGAGCGTTCCATACCGCTTCTTCAGCCATTCCTGAAACGCCTTCTCCGAGACGGGATCGTACTCCTGAAATGGGTTGCCCGGCTCATTGTCAAGCTGCCAGCCGATGACCGCCGGATTCTTTCCATAGTGGTCGGCGAGCGCCGTGACAACACGTGAGCATGCGTCAAGGTAGTGTGCGCTGTTGGTGTTGTAGCCCTTGCGCCCGCCGTAGGTGTATGGGCCCAGTTGATTGCCGCTCAGCACATCGGGATATTGTTGATAAAGCCATGGCGGAATCGATGCCGTGGGCGTACAGAGAATTGCTCCGATGCCATTCCGGCTCATCATCGCAAGCGCGCGGTCCATCCAATCGAAGTCGAACTTTCCGGGTGAGGGCTCAAACAGCGCCCACGCGAATTCGCCCATGCGCACCGCGTTGATGCCCAGCTCCTCCATCTCGCGGAAGTCGATCTCCCACTCGCTCGACGGCCACCACTCTGGATAATAGGCCGCACCCACGAGATAGCGGTCGCCCATTCCGCGGCCGCGTGTCGCAGCAGGGTTCCCCATCTGTGAAGTGATCGTTGCGGAAACTGCATTGCGCCCCAATAGTGCGCCCATACCGGCCATGCCGGCTAGCTGATTAAACCTACGCCGATTCACATTTTCTCCTGCAGGGTAAGTCTATCGCGTACAAGCAATGAGGCCGCCCAACTGCGAGCGGCCTCAAGATACTGCATCAAGAACAGCGGTTCAATCTAGAACACGTACTTCCCCGAAAGTTGGAAGAAGCGTGCGTCGATCGTAAGGTTCTGGTTGGAGCCCGTCCCGGTAATCTGCACCACGTTGGCGCCGATATCCGTGTTGGTGCTGCCGGGGTTGCCGAGGCTCGGGTGGTTCAGGATGTTGAAAGCATCGGCGCGGAACTCCAGGAACTGCTCGTGGAACGTCCTGAAGTCTTTGAACATCGAGGCGTTCAACTTCCAGTTGCCTGGCCCGGAAACACTGTTCTTGGGGCCGCCGAAGAAAGGCGCCACAGCCGGGTAGCCAGTGACGTACGGAACCGGAGTCCCGGCGGTCGCCCCGGTGGCGGTGGTGGTGCATCCCAAACCGTCGCAAAGCGAGTTATCGACGCCAACTGGCCCCGAAGCATAGCTGAAAGTGCCGGTTTGGTAAGGCGCCAGAAGCGCAGCCGAGGCTGCATTGTTTGAGCTGCCGACAGCAAGCGGATCGGCAAAAGCGCACGGGTTAAACCAGCGCTGCCTTGTTTTGGTCTGAGCCGCGCAAACGTTCGCAGCCGTATTCGACGCCGCCCCGGTGGTGATGCCGCTGGTGGTCAGCGGGCCATTGTAATTAGCCGGAGGTGTCAGGTTACTTGCGTACGCATTGGCAACCTTAATGGCGCTGTTGCTCTCGCCACCGTTGGCATTTCCGAAGCCCGAGTTCCTGCTGATCGAGACCGTGAACGGCTGGCCGGTCTGGGCCCACCACTCCATGTCGGTCTTCCATCCGCCGACGATGCGGTCCAGCACGCCCGGATGGTTGACAAATTGCCGGCCAACTCCGAACGGCAGGTCGTAATCGACATTCACCACGGCGCGCTGCCGGATATCGTAACCGGACTGTCCCCACTCTGTATTGATTGGGATGAGATAGGACTGCTTGTAAGCGCCGTAGTCGCCGCCCAGCAGGTCGATCGTGTTATCGAATGCATGGGCCCAGGTATAGGTACCCAGGAAGCTCAGGCCATGTCCATAGTGCTTCTGCACTGTAGCCTGCAGGGAGTTATACGAGCTTCGGCCTGTCCAACCCATCCACTGGGACCCGGCGAAATGCGGGAAGGGCGTGAACCCGTTGCCTGACTCGCCGCCAATCGTAACCGCCAGCGGTTGGTCAGGGTTGTTGTACAACGTCACCAGGTGGCGTCCCACGCTGCCCACGTAGTTCACCGTTGCCGTCGTCCCTTCCCAGAAGGCGCGTTGCACGCTCAGGTTGTAGTTCATGGTGTACGGCATGTGCATGGTCGGATTCGGTCCCGTACCCGCTTGCTGAATATTCGGGAAGGTAGCGAAGTGCTCGATTCCGCCCGACGCCAGGAACCCTCCGAAACCGTTCTCAAGCGTGTTGTTGAAGGCATATTGCGATCCGCAATAAGTCCCCTGCGTGCACGCAGGCAGGCTGGCCAGGTTTGCGGTCATGTAGTAAGGCGGGTTCTGGGTAAGGGCCGAGCCACCGCCCGGCTCAAAGCCGCCCATGAAGACGCCAAATCCCATGCGAATGACTGTCTTGTTGTCGATCTGGTAGGCGCCGCCAATGCGCGGCGACCAGTTCATCTTCGGGTAGTCCACGAGGTGTCGGTTGCTATCGTAGACCACCGACACGTTATCCGCAGTGAGAAGCGCCTGGAGGTTCGGGTCGAGCTTCAGGCCCGATTGGCTTGCCGGAATCAACAGCTTCGCCGTTCCCGTCCCGCCATTGGACGTCATCGTTTCGGTTTCCTGTACAAAGTTCGCCCACTGGTCGGACTGTTCTAATTTGGGTGTGAAGAACTCATAGCGCAGCCCAAGGTTCAGGGTGAACTTTTGCGTCATTTTCCAGTCGTCCTGGACGAAGGCGCCAATATATTGGTGGACATAGTGGTTCACCACATAGCTGCTGATGCTGCCGCTGGCCATGTTGTCCGTCCCGGTATACCCACCGCCAATTGCCGTGCCCAGTGCGAGGAAGTCCGCGCCCGCATATCCACCGGGGCCGCCTAATCCCGTCACACCGGTATAGGTGCTCGCGTAGTTATAGGCTCCGCGTGGCGTTCCGGCCGCCGTGCTGTAAAAACGCATCGGCATCGCCTGGAAGCCCATCTTCAGCGAGTGGTTGCCGAAGATTTTCGTCACGTTGTCGAGAATCTGGTAATTGTTCTGGCCTTCATGGGCCGGATCGTTACCGTGGGCTCCAAAAGCTTGCCAGCTGGTGGAGATCGCCGGCAGGCCGCCGTTCTGTGGGCCGGCGTTGAACGGCACGCCGTTCAATCCGTAGTTGGCCGAGATGTTGACGTTATCGTTGTACTGCAGGTTCTGATCGTTGCCCCAGTTGAAGGCGAAACGGAATTCGTTGATCAGTGTGGACGAGAAGGTGTGTGTCTCGCCAAACATGTAGTTCGAACTCAAATAGCTCTGCGTGTGGCCCTGGTTGCTGCCAATGCCGTCGAGGATCGGGCCCAGAGGCGCAACAAAGACGTTCATGATGTGCTGGTAGTCGACACGGAAAGTCGCCAGATCTTTGGAACTGATGTTCCAATCGAGTTTTCCATCCCAATTGATCGGATCCGAGTCCTCGTTCAGGTCCACCTGGTAGTTGCTGGATGCCGGTCCCGAATCGAGAGTCGTTTCAGTATTGCAATTTCCAGTTTGCCACCCGCCATTGGGCTTCCCGTAATTGGGTTGGCCGGCGGCAGCGTAGTTGGGGCAGGGGAAGGCCTGAATGAGTTTCTGAGCCACCGTATCGAGTTGGGCCGGGCTGAAGACGTTCTGACCGGCGGCAAACGCAAGACCATCATAGGTATATTGGCTGGTGCCGTATTGCTGAAGCGTGCCTGTTGGCACTTTTCCGGTCCCCGACGAGTTGTTGCTGCTGCATGTATATGTGCCGGTGTTGGAGTTGGGCACGTACAGCACTGTCGGACAGTTGCCACCGTTCCAGGTCGGATTCAGAAGTTCAGTGAAGTCGCCCTGCCGCATGCGCGGCGTAGGCACACTATATGTGCTCGGATTCGCTCCAACTACGTAGCGCGCATCCTGAATGTCGCCAAAGAAAAACAGCTTGTTCTTGATGATCGGTCCGCCCAGGGTAGCGCCAAATTGATTCATGTGGAACACCGCTGGAGTCGAGCCTGGGGCCTGAGTCCAAACCAGCGCGTCGAGTTTCGTGTTTCTGTTGTACTCCCAGAGATCTCCGTGAATTTGGTTGGTGCCGGACTTGGTGGTGGCGTTGATCACCGCGCCGTGCCCGCGGCCGATCTCCGCGCTGTAGTTGCTGGTCTCTATCTTGAACTCGCTGATGGCATCCGGCGGGGGCGCGATGCTGTAGGTCGAGCCGTTGATGTAGTCGCTGTTCATGGTATTGTTGTCGGCGCCGTCGAGCATGTAGTTGTTCTGCTCTTCATGCTGGCCGTTGGACGAAAAATCGCCGTTGCCCGAACCGCGACCCACGAAAGGCGTCGACCCCGGCGCTTCCTGGGCGATAAAAATCCAGTTGCGGTTCGCCAGCGGAGCATCGTTCAGGAATTGAGAATCGACATCGACGGCCGTTTCCGCCGTCTGCGTCTGCATGATCGGCGCCACGGAGGTTACCGTGATCGTCTCCGATGTTTTGCCGGGCTTGAGAGCCAACGGAATGTTTAGGCGGTCCTGCACGTGCACCACAATGTTCTGCTCAACCGTGGTTTCAAAGTTCGCTGCCGACGCGCTGACCGTATAGTTGCCAGTCTTGATCGGCCCAAAAAAGTAGTTGCCGCTGGCGTTGGACTTGGCCTTCAGTACCAGACCGGTATCGACGTCCGTCAGCGTCACGTCGGCGTTGGGAATGACCGCGCCCGTCGAGTCTGTCACCACGCCGATAATGGCGCCCTGGTCCGCTTCTTGAGCGGATGCCGGGTTGCTCTTGAAAACAGCGACCAAAAGCCCAATCAGGCAGAGCACCTGTAAGGTGCGCCACAGTCCCGATCGAACGTTCGTCTCAGTTTGTTTGTTCATGTCACTTGCCTCCTAGGTTCAAGTTGCGTTGCTGTTCTGCTCACAGCGTATTTTTCTCAGCAGGCGCGGCACCGGACCTGCCCGGTGCCGTCATAGACCATTGACTTGAGATGGCCGTCTGCTCCCTCTCCTGCGTTTCTTATTGATTGCCATCAATGGGTAGCAGTCCGATTATAGCGTTCGAGAGAACGGTCTCTCAGAGTCCTATGAATCATAGTTCTTAATCAATGAGATTCGTCAACGTTAGGAGTCCGGCTAACGCTAGCGCACTCTATTGAAACAAAATAGGTTATTTTTAAACCACGCTCTTAACGGTAGCTACAAGCGTTAGCAAAAACCGGTTCCAGCTCCCCCAACCGGTGCTAGAATCTGGACGAGGATGGCGCGGCGGAGACCATGAACTCAAGCAATGAACGGGCAGCGATCGCGCACTTGGCAGAATCCGAGACCTGGGTCGCGGCGTTGCGAGATCATCTCCGCGAGATCGTGGACGGTGAAGCCTTCAGGGGTAGCCACCGCAGCGCTCAGTTCCTCACTTATATTATCGATCAGGCGCTCGCCGGCCACTTTGAGTCCCTTAAGGAGCGCATGATTGGGATCGAACTGTTTGGACGATCCCCCTCCTACGACACTAGCGAAGACGCCATAGTTCGCGTCACCGCCAGCGACGTGCGGAAACGCCTGCTGCAGCACTACGGCAAGTACGGTTCAGCCTCGGAGTTTCGCATCACTCTTCCCCTAGGCACGTATGTCCCCGACATCCTCCACGAGCCGCAAGCGAAGCCGAGAACCTCTAGCGACGAAAAGGCGCGTCTGGAAACGCCAGATACGTCTCCCGGTTCCTTGCGGCATCCGAATTCCCAATTGGCCGCAGCGCCCACACCGCATGCAAAGCCGCTGGATCCTCACGTTCCCGATCAGGGACTCGATGATTCGCGCGGCGCAACCCGCAGGTGGATCGCCATTGCGGCCTTGCTGGTCGCGATCAATCTCTCGCTTTGGGCCTTCTTTGCAAAGCATCACGCGGCTGCCGCAGCCGCGCCACCATCGCTGCTGCCCTGGTCCATGTTCTTCAGCGCTGCACATCCCACGCACGTCATCACCAGCGATCCCGATCTTTTCGCCATTCAAATTCTTACCCATGCCTCGGTCTCGGTTTCCGACTACGCCAATCACCGTTATCTTCCCGAACCCAACACACTTTCTCCCGAACTTAAGAAGCTCTGCACGCAACTCCTGTCGGGTGACAAGGCTTCCAACGTGGATGCGCAAATCACCGCCGAAATCGGGCAACTTGCGCAGACCTATGCGCGTAAAATCGACGTGCAGGGCGCGCGCAATATCCAGTTCTCAAACCTGAAAACCGACGACAACTTTATCTTTCTCGGCAGCCCCGCCACCAATCCGTGGGCTTCTATCTTCGACAAGCAATTGGATTTCCGATTTGATTCCGCGCCGGTTCCGGGGTGGGGCATCATTCGCAATGTTCATCCCGCCGCTAATGAACAGATGACCTATGTCCCCACGGCAAGAGGCGGCGCCACCGGAGAGTCCTTCTCCCTGGTCGCCTTTGTCGCTAACCCCGATCAGAGCGGGCAGGTTCTCCTCCTCGCGGGTTTAAACCGCGAAGGCACACAGGCGGCCGGAGACTTTGTCACCGATCCGCTGCGCCTTGCCGCAGCCCTTCGAAACTGCGGTATTTCGCCCGGCGGTCCGCTCAAGCATTTTGAAATCCTGCTGCGGGTGGATACCATGGCCGGCTCCCCCAGCCAGTTCGACGTGGTCGCTTGCCACGTCCTGGCGGGCGGATCGACATCCTAGATATCTCCTTCCCTAAAGTTCTGCCTTCCCGTGCGCATTCCATTAATTGATTGATCCCTTTCAATTTGAATCTGCATGTCCGAGATCATTTCCTGCCTGCGTCCGCCACGGTGGATTAGCGCTAGACCTTGCTTTCGTACGTTTCAGCTCCCGGTGTCAGTGCGCGTCCCTTTGGCATTCGTTCTTTCTGAAGGTTAGGTTGAGAGTCTCTCGCATCCGTAAGATACCAGTCTCCCCTCTCGGACTAGTTCCTGCCAAACCGCGAGGTTTCGGAAAATAGAATGCGGCGTAACCTTCAAAGAATAAGCAATATATAGAGATGTTGGCTGAGGCCATAAACCTCGGTTGACACCTCGAGCAAAGCCAGAGTAATGTTCTCGCAGCGACAACTAAGAGACCGGTTGCGGCAATTGCGGCGAACATTGGCGTCTTATCGGTCCCAGCGCGGAGGAAGCAATGAGCGCAGTGGCAGTTTCGACCGCCCAATGGACGCAGCAGGCTCTTGAGGCCGGCGAAGGCATTCTCAGACTCGCCCCAACATGGGTGCCGCGGGTCTATACGCAACCCGGCCGCAGGCTCAAGCTCGACGCGCGAGATCTATACGCCTTTGGCGCGCATCGCGGCGGCATCGACGAGCGCTGGTTCGCTTCCACCACGCCGGCCATGAATGATAACCGCACGCCCGATGAGGGCCTGAGCTATGTGGTCTCTGAAAGCCAGCGGTTCACATTAAAAGAAGCGGTTGAGGCCGAGGGGCAGCGGCTGGTAGGCAAGGCGATCTGGGACAAGTACCATCGCTGGCCCGTCTACAGCAAGTTCTTCGACAATATGGGCCCCATCATGCATCACCTGCACCAGAGCGACGAGCAGGCCCAGCTCGTCGGGCGTCAAGGCAAACCGGAGGGCTATTATTTTCCTCCGCAGCAGAATGCAACCGACGGCAATTTTCCTCATACATACTTCGGATTGGAGCCTGGCACAACGCGCGAGCAGATCCGCGCCTGCCTCGAGGCGTGGGACACAGGTGACAACGGAATTCTGGACTACTCGAAGGCCTACCGGCTCAAGCCCGGCACGGGCTGGCTCGTGCCGCCGCGCATTCTGCACGCGCCGGGTTCCCTGCTGACCTATGAACCGCAATGGGGCAGCGATGTGCTGGCCATGTTCCAGTCCATGGTGGAAGCGCGGCCGGTGCCGCGCAGCCTGCTTACCCAGGACGTTCCCGAAGACAAGCACTGGGACTTCGATTTCCTGGCCGATCTGGTCGATTACCCGGCGAATCTCGTTGACGACTTCAAGAACCAGCATTATTTGGAACCGATTCCCGTGGCCGATACCGCCAGCGAGGGCTATGTCGATCGCTGGATTGTTTACGGAACCATCGCAGGCCAGCAGAAGTTCAGCGCCCGCGAACTCACGGTCGAGCCGGGAGCGCGCTGCACGCTCCGCGACCCCGGCGCCAGCGGCGTCATCGTCACCCAAGGCCACGGACGCATCGGCAAGCTCGATGTGGACTGCCCGTCAATCATTCGTTTCGGTCAGTTGACCCAGGATGAGGTATTTATTTCGCACGAAGCAGCCGTCGCAGGCGTGACGTTTGAGAACCACTCCAAGACGGACCCGCTGGTGACGCTGCGCTACTTTGGGCCCGACGTGCACGCTAAGATGCCCGCCGTGGGAGATCATGCGCGGCTTTAGCGAAAACATGTAGCGCCGGTCTTCAGACCGGGGTGGAAGATCGGCTGTCGTGCGGGCCTCTTGGCTCGCACATTTCCAGGGAGAACGAACCATGCGTCAGCAACATTTTGAAGAAAGCAACAGCAAGATTCTGGATCGCTTCCGCGACCTGAAGAAAAAGGCGCCTCACCAGCTCAAAACGCGGCTCAAACTTTCCTGGAGCAACTGGGGATTCGGCAGAGAGTCGCTGGCCGAGTCGGCCGCGCGGCTCGCCAAGTCCAAGGTCCCTTATATCGAGCTGCACGGCAACCACTATGGTCCTAGCCTCGGCTACAAAGTGGATGAGACAATGAAGATTCTCGGCGATCACGGTCTCAAGGTCTCCGGCGTATGCGGCATGTTTTCCGCCGACAACGATCTGGCTTGCAATCGCGCCGTATGCCGTCAGGCCGCCTTGGACTATCTCGACCGCGAAGTTCCCTTCACGCGCGCCATGGGAGGCAGCTATCTACTTGTAGTGCCCGGCGCCGTGGGACGGCCCAAGGCCTACGACGACGTCGAATTCGAGCGCTCGGCAGAGACTCTTGCCATGCGCGGCGACCTTTTCGTCAAGCACGGCATCAAGGCCGCCATCGAGCCCATCCGTTCCGCCGAAGTGAGCCTGGTTCACACCATTTCCGATGCCAAGCGCTACCTGGCCCAGGTCAATCATCCCGGCATAGGTCACATCAACGGCGATGTCTACCATATGCAATCGGAAGAGCGACACATCGGCGACGCCATTCTCGACGCCGGCGACCAGCTCGTGAATCTGCACATGGCCGACAGCAACCGGTGCGCCATGGGCGAAGGATCAATGGACCTGGCAACCATCATCCGCGCACTTTACGTCATCGGCTTCAACCAGGGCGACCGATTCGTAACCTTCGAACCGCTCGGCCCCGGCGGCGACCCTTACCCCGCAATGCACGGCAAGCCCAACAAATCCAAACTGGATGCCCTGGTCGAAACCAGCATCCGCTATTTCCGTGAATGTGAAGATCTGGTACTGGCCGACTAACCAGGTTCGTCGCGGGACTCAGTGTCACATGTCACTCATTCACTCTTTATGAAGACCTACTGCTTCGCATTGGATTTGCACGAAAATCCTGACCTGATTGCCGAATACAAACGCTATCACAGGCAGGAAAACATCTGGCCCGAAGTGCTCGAACGCATTCGGGCCAAAGGTGTTTTGAGCCAGAAGATTTATCTCGCGGGCAACCGCATGGTCATGGTCCTTGAAACCACCGACGACTTCGACCTCGACGCCAAAGCGGCTGCTGACAGCGCCAACCCCGAAATGCGAAAGTGGGAAGAACTCATGTGGAAGTTCCAGAAGCCCCTTCCCCATGCCCGCCCCGGCGAAAAATGGGTGCGCATGGAGAAGATCTTCGAGGTCAAGTAACGCAGCTCCGATAAGAAGCTTTCGCGTTTCTCCATCCCCGCGAAGCACTGCAGTCCTGGGTCCGCTCATCCGAGTTGAAGGAAGGTTCGATGGTTTTCCCGAACACCCTTGCCGCCGCATTTCTGTGGCAATCGCCCAACAGGCTCGTCACGCTTGCCTTTCCTGATGTCCTCATCATCGCCATTTATTTCGTCATGGTACTAGGCATCGGCGTATACCTCCGGCGCTACGCGAACACCTCCAACGATTTCTTCATGGCCGGCCGCGAAATGACCGCATGGGTCGCGGGCCTCAGTTTTCTCTCCGCCAATCTGGGCGCCATCGAACTCATGGGCTGGGCCGCGTCCACCTATCAGTACGGCATTCTCGCCGCGCACTTCTATTGGATCGCCGCCTTCCCGTCCATGGTCTTCCTCGGGCTGGTGATGATGCCCTTCTACTACCTCTCCAAAACCCACTCCGTTCCCGGCTATTTGCAACTGCGCTATGGCGAATCCGCGCGCGCCTTGAGCGGCATCTCCTTCGCCTTCATGACCATCCTCATGTCAGGCATCAACATGTACGCCATGGCCATCGTCATGAAAGTCGTGCTGGGTTGGAACATCCACTTCAGCATCTGGGTCTCCTCGCTCACAGTGGCCGTTTATGTCGCCCTGGGCGGTTTGTATTCCGCTATTTTCAATGAAGTCCTGCAGTTCTTTCTCATCTGGCTCGGAGCGCTCATCATCCCCATCCTCGGCATGATCGAAGTCGGCGGTTGGGGCGGCCTCAAAGCGCGCATCTTTCAGCAGGTGCACTCTAACGATTACGTCCACCTCTGGAGTACTCTCGGCACCTTCTCGGGCAACCCCATGGGCGTGCACTGGACGGGAATCGTCTTCGGCCTCGGCGGCGCCATCGCCTGTGGCTACTGGACCACGGACTTCCTCGTCGTGCAGCGCGCCATGGCCGCCAAGGACCTGCGCTCCGCGCAACTGGCGCCCATCATCGCTTCGTATTTCAAAATGGTTGTGCCCTTGATTGTGATTCTTCCCGGCCTCCTCGGCCTCGCGGTTCTGCCTTACCACCTGGTGCCGGAGAGCGCCATGCAGCCTGGCCTTCACAGCTACAACGAAGTGCTGCCGCTCATGCTGGCGCGTTACGCCGGCCCGGGTTTGCTGGGTCTCGGCATTACCGCGCTCATCGCCGGCTTCATGTCGGGCATGGCCGGCAACGTCAGCGCCTTCGCCACTGTGTGGACCTACGACATCTATCAGCCCTACATCCGCAAGGGACAGTCCGACGCGCACTATGTTCGCATCGGCCGCTGGTGCACCCTCATCGGCGTCTTTCTCTCCATCGGCACTGCCTACTTTGTCACCAACTTCAAAAGCATCATGGACTACATGCAGGCGCTGGTCGGCTTCTTCATCTCGCCGCTCTTCGGCACCGTGCTGATCGGCATGATCTGGAAACGCGCCACTCCCAAAGGTGGATTCTGGGGCCTTCTCGCCGGCACCGGCTCGTCGGTGGCCATGTACATCGCCGTCAAGATTCACCCCTCATGGATCCGCTACGTGGCGCTCTCGCCCGATGCCAAGGACATGGCCGAGAACGTCTATCGCGCGCTTTGGTCGCTGCTCATTTGTGTTTTCGTCACCATCGTCGTCAGCCTGTTCACCAAGCCCAAGACTGAAGAGCAATTGTCCGGCCTTACCTGGGGCGCGACCATGTTCCCGAAGAACGAGCATCTGCCCTTCTGGAAGACTCCGCTGTTCTGGGCAGGCGGTGTCGCCATCTTCTTCGGCATCCTGCAATGGATGTTCTGGTAGGACGCGTTAAGCGCGCCGGAGGCGCAGTGATTGTTAGCCCCGCGCTTTAGCGTGGGGACTCGGATCACATAGATGAATCTCAGAGTCCCGTAGGGACGGAGCAAGGACATTTCTTTTGCAGGAATCAATGGTTCACAAGGAATTCATACGAAGATCAAAATGAAAAATCGAACCACCATTCAAAGCCGTTTCCTTTCCGCTGCCATCTTCGCATTCCTCGCGACCGCCGTCCACGCCGTCGCCGCACCCGAAAACGCGCCCCCTCCCGATCGCTTTCTCGCCCTGCACATCGCGCAGAACGATGCCACAACCGGGCAAATGCTCTACCGCTACGGCGTTCCCTTTCTTTCGATCCCCTCGCATCCCGCAACCAAGGATGTCATTCAGGCCAATGTCGGTGTCGTCGCCAAGAGAATCTTCCTCCTCGGCTTGATTGAGACCCAGCGACCCTCCGCATGGTCCAGCCCCCTCACCTACGCGGCGCGCTACATCGTCGGCGACAACCTGGGCACCATTCGCCTGCATTACGCCGACGGCTCCACGCAGGATTACCCTCTCATCCTCGGCGAAAGCGTCTGGTGGGGTCTGCCGTTTTATCAAACGCGCGAACCGTTTCCCACCGACGCACGTTTGCGCAATGCCTTCCAGCAATCTATGCGCCTCTACCCTGCCGCGCCAGTGGACGATGGCAATTACGTGGCTGTCATCGCCCCAAAAAGCTCTCCGCTCGCCAGCATTGAAATCACCAATTCGCCGGAAAAGCACGGCTCCGTCGCCGTCTCCGGCATCACGGTAGAAGTCGCACCCGACGCGAGAATTCCCGGATCGCTGCCCATAGACGCCGGCGACCTCACTTTCGAATTCCGCAAATTCATCGACGAAAAACCGCTCCGCCCCTCCGGTACAGACGAGGCGGTCTCCAAAGCGCGTCTCCGCGCCCTCAGCGACGCCTTCTATTCCACCGACGCGGATTTCAAGCCGCCCATCACAGCCGAAATCCCCGCCGCGTATTCCGGCCCGCGTGTCATCTTCAAAGGCAATAACTACGCCGCCGCGTTGCAGAATGCGTTTTACGCCAACGTCCAGGACATGCTCGACAAGATCGACGCCGATGGTACTTACCACACGTCCACGCGCAACGCCCTGGCCTGGTCCGGCGATCCGCGCTCTGCCGGCGGCGAATTCGGCACCTTCCGCAAAAACGTCGGCGTCTACTACGGCGATGCATGGTCGCGCGACCTCGGCCGTAGCCTACAGGAGCTCACCGAACTCGGCTTCCTCTCCAAAACCACGCCCACCGCGGACTTCGCTTTCCGTTCCGCGCGCAGCTGGTCGCAGAATCCCTCGCTGAACTACAAGGGCGTGCAGCTTCCGCCGCACTGGAACCGCGTCATCAACCGTCCGGACTTCGCGCAACCGTTTGAGAATGACGGCCATGGTCTGATTGCACTTTTCATTTACAAGCTTTGGCAGCGGGTTCCCGATCGCGACGCATGGCTTCGTGCGCGTTGGCCCGACGTGAAAGCCGCCGGCGATTGGATTCCTTGGCAATTCGATCATGCAGAAGTCACCGGGGCAAAGGATGGCGTGCTCTACACCACGGGCGAGTCGGCCGCGGGCAAAGGCTACTCCGTCTATCCCGATGCAGTTTGCATGACCGTTCTCGAGGCTCTCGCGCAGATGGCCGATTCCATCGGCGAATCCCAATCCGCTGCATTGTGGCGCGATCGCGCCGCAAAAATGCGCACGGCAATTTCCGCGCACTACGCCATCACCGACCCCAAGTACGGCCGCGTATGGACGCTCGATTACGCAGGCTGGCCCAATCAAAGTACTGTGCTCGGTCCGCTTATCTTCCTCGCAGATTACCGCGGCTTCGCTCCGCAGGATGACGATCCGACATGGCGTCCCGTGAACGAGGCTGCGTATCAACGCTTAATCGACACCTATCGCCCCTTCGGTTTCTATGGCTGGGCCATGGGTTACGGCCAGGGCTTCGTCACCCAGGCAGCGTTGCTCCTCGACCGGATGAAAGACGTCACCCTCATGCTCAACTGGACCGCCCGCGAAACCTACGACGCCGAAATTCACTCCTTCGTCGTGCCTGAGGGCGTGCAGGTCACGCCCGACGGCCGCTGCATCTTCCGCACCGGCGATCAGGGCAACGGCGTGCAGGAAGCGGAGATCGTCAAAATCTTCCGCCTTCTCATCGGCGTTGACGATGACCAGCCGCAGCGTCTGCGCATCATGCCGCGCCTGCCTTACGGCTGGAGCGAAATTGCCGTCTCCAAATATCCAGCGCTCGTGGAGCACAATGGAAACAGAGAGACCGCGCTGCTGCATTATGACCTGCGCCGCGCCGGCGATCATATGTCATTCGAGTTCGCAGCCGACCGTCCATTGGGCCCGGTTTACCTGCGCCTCGGGCCGTTCGTAAAGCAGCCCGCAGCGGCCGACGTACTCGTGAACGGCAAGCACCCATCGGATGCAAAGCCAACAGAATTCAAGATTGCGCAAAGCGGCGATTCCTGGTGGGTGAGTTTCACAACTGTCATCGGCCCTGCCGTGGTCGATGCGGCAAAGTAACTTTTCGCGAAAAGGAGTTTGACAATGCGCGAACGTCGTCACATGTTGCCCGTTTGGTTTTTTATCGGACTGCTGCTCACCATCTATGGAGTCATCATTCTCATCACTTCCATCGTCGACTGGTCGCAGCCCTCGCAAGCGATTCTCTCGCAATATCATCCCGGGCTTTGGGGCGGCATTCTCCTTCTGCTCATCGGCGGCTTCTACGTGCTCAAGTTTCGCCCGCGCCGACCCTCCGGCGGCAGCCCCAATCCAGACCATCGTTAACATTCCCGCTCCACGACCCCCGGCACTGACCTTGCCTCAATCTGCTGATATACTCGGAGTCGAACCGCAAGTCGTGCGAGTGACCGGTTTCTAAAAAGGCGCTCCGCGGCGGCCGTCCGGTATGGGGAAGTGCATGAATATCAGAGAGATTGCCAAGCGCGCTCGTGTTTCTCATTCCACCGTTTCTCGCGTCATCAATCAGGTTGATTCCGTTGACCCAAAGCTGGTCCGGCGTGTGCAGGCCATCATTCAGGAAGTTGGCTACCGGCCCAACTTCCAGGCGCGCGCTCTGGCGCGCGGCCGCAGTCACACCGTCGGCCTCATCGTCTCCGAGTTGAGCGGCGGCAATCCATTTTTCTCTGAGGTCATGCTCTACTTTGAGCGCGCCGCTGTCGAACAGGGCTACGAAGTCCTCGTCAGCTTTGCCGATACTGAAACCCGTCCTGATCACGTCGCTGTGTGTGCCACGCGCATGCAGGAGCGCCAGGTCGAAGGCATCGCCGCCCTCACCTTCGGCATGGAAGACCAGTTGGCGAATACGCCGATCGACGTACCCATCGTCTATGCCGGCGCCGACCACGATCTGCCCGGCGTGCGCAATGTACGCATCAACTATGTTCCCGGCTTCAAAGAAGCCATCAAGCATCTCGTCGACTTCGGGCATCAGCGCATCGGTTATCTCAGCGGGCGTCTGCGCTGGAGCAGCATGCACTCCCGACTCGACGCGCTGCGCAAGGCCATGAAGGCTGCCGGTTATGTCTTCGATAAGGAGCTGGTGGCCGAGTGCGATCACACCTGGGATGGTGGCGCGCAGGGCATGGGCTTTTTGCTCAGCCTTCCCAAGCCGCCCACCGCTGTTTTGTGCTGTAACGATGTGGCCGCCGTCGGCGCCTTGAAGACCCTGGCCGCGCGTGGACTTCAGGCCGGAAAAGACATTGCGCTCATCGGCTTTGACGACCTCACCATCTGCCAGTACACGCAGCCGCCACTCTCCTCCATCCAATTTTCTCCCCGCGAGCTTGCCAGCCTGGCTTTCCGCGCGCTTGTCGAGGAGATTCAGCACACGCCCAAGAAAACCAACTTCGAGTACAAGACGCGGTTTGTGCTGCGTGAATCCACCTGTGCGCCGCGCTCCTGATTCCGCCCGCTCACCTGCTCCTTCGATTCGCACATCGCTGCGGGTTGCCCAACCCTTAACGTATTCTGTGCGTTTAGGGTCGGATAGCACGAACCTCAACACGTCACTTCAACTTCGCACGAACGAGGGGTGCCCCACATCTCGATTTTGAGATGTGGGAATGCATGATCCTCAGCACGCCGCCTTTGCCTCGAAATCTGCATCTATTCATCAATGCAAGCAGATGTTGTGGAGGTGAAGAATGCGTCTGATCAAATCTTTTGCATTGCTCAGTTTGCTGTGTCTCTTCGGCGCAGGCTGCGCCCACGCGCCGGCCCAGATCGGTGTCGGCATCGGCGTCAACATTGGTCCCGAACCCGTCTGCCCGTACGGGTACTTCGACTACCCGCCATACGATTGCGCGCCCTATGGCTACTACGGTCCCGATTGGTTCTTGAACGGCATCTTCATCGGTGCCGGACCCTGGTTCCACGGGCCCCACGGCTTCTACGGCCATGTAGATAACCGTTGGGACCCCCATCACGGCTATCGCGGACCTCTGCCCGCACGCGGCGAGCGACCCTTCAATGGTTTCCATGCCAATGAAGCGCGAGATGGAAACGGCCACATGGGCACCGCTAACCACGATGGAGGCCGCGAACACTCACCAGGATTCTCCGGACGTGGCCACGCCGGAGGCGGCCACGGCGGCGGACGCCGCTAAAGCAAAACGAGTATCCCCGGTCCTCTCAAGCTCACAGGTTCCTCTTGCTCCCACCAGGAACTAGAGGAACCTGCCGAAGGCCTCAATCTGTTTGGCTCGATATTCCCGCCGCTGCACCGGCGAGGAGAGTACCGTCGAGGTCGAAGTAGCTCCAAGCGCCGACAACTTGTCAATGAGAGCTTCTAAATGGCGGATGGAGACGACGTTGGCCTCGATCACAAAGGATTCGTCGCCGGTAATGCGGTAACATCGGCTGATCTCGTTCAGCTCTTTGATCGCAGTCACCGAGCGGGTGATCTGCAAATCGCCGCCAGGGATGGTGAGGCGCACCAGAACCCGGATGGGAACGCCCAACTTTGCGATGTCGAGTGCGACATGGTAGCCCGTGATGACGCCCGCTTCTTCAAGCCGGTGGACGCGTTCGGCGACTGCGGGCGTGGAGAGGCCAATCTGCCTGCCAATCTCCGCAAACGACTGTCGCGCATTCTGTTGCAGGGCCTCGAGAATCTTCCACGCAACAGCATCGAGTTCGAAAGCATTGGGAACGGTCCTGTGCGGCATGTGCCTGCGATCCTTAAGCAACAACTCTATTATGCTTAACCCTGTTAAGCAGTTCCAGCCTTTCTTCAATACAATCGCCATTTTCTGACTTCGTGTGCAGGCCTATGCTAGGCCATGGAAAGAGCACGCGGCCCTTTTTGACGCGCTCTGCATCCAAGAAGGTGGCTATGAACGCATTCCCCCGTTCGGCTTCCCCGCAAGTTCTGACTCTGCCCACCGCTTCGCCCTCGGCTGGCGTGGATTTTCTACCTCTCAAAGGGACCGACCACGTGGAGTTCTACGTGGGGAACGCGCGCCAGGCGGCGTATTTCTACCGAACCGCCTTCGGCATGCGACTGGTCGCCTACGCAGGTCCGGAAACCGGCCAGCGCGATCGCGCTTCGTACGTGGTGCAGCAGGGAAAGATTCGTTTCGTGCTCACCACACCCCTGCGCAGCCAGCACCCGATCGCCCAGCACATTCAACTGCACGGAGACGGAGTCCGCGTCATTGCCTTGTGGGTCGACGACGCACGCCAGGCTTGGTATGAAACCACCAGTCGCGGCGCAGTCAGCGTGGAAGAGCCGCACATTGTCTCCGACGAGCAGGGCACGGCCGTTCTCGCGAGCATTCGCACCTATGGCGATACGATTCACACTTTTGTCGAGCGCAGCGGCTACCTTGGACCGTTCCTTCCCGGCTTCCGCGCCGTCTCGAGCGATCCGGTAGCGCGCCCGGTCGGCCTTCTCCACATCGACCACATGGTTGGCAACGTCGGCTGGAACGAGATGAACCAATGGGTCGACTTCTATGCCAACGTCATGGGGTTTTCGCTGTATCAGCACTTCGATGACAAAGACATATCCACCGACTACTCGGCGCTCATGTCGAAGGTAATGGCCAACGGCAATGGCTACGTGAAATTTCCCATCAACGAGCCGGCCGAGGGCAAAAAGAAATCGCAGGTCGAGGAGTATCTCGATTTTTATCCCGGCCCCGGCGTGCAGCACATCGCCCTGGCCACCGATGACATTCTGCACACGGTGAACAAGCTCCGCGAACAGGGCATCGAATTCCTGCGTGTGCCGCACACGTACTACACCGAGTTGCAGGGCCGCGTGGGCAAGATCGACGAGCCGATCGACGAATTGGAGGACCTGGGAATTCTGGCCGATCGCGACGACGAAGGCTACATGCTGCAGATCTTCACGCGGCCCGTCGAAGATCGCCCCACGCTGTTTTTTGAGATCATCCAGCGCAAAGGCAGTCGCAGCTTCGGCAAGGGCAACTTCAAGGCGCTCTTTGAGGCGATTGAGCGCGAGCAGCGGGAACGCGGCAATTTGTAGCGGAGGCAAGCCATGAACACCGAAGTGCTTTCAGCCGCTGCACCCTACATCATCCGTCAGGACTACGCCGCTTATACTGCCGAACAGCACGCGGTGTGGGCGGAGCTGGTTGGGCGCGTACTGCCCGAGCTTGAAAAACATGCGGCGCGCGAATATCTCGATGGCTTTGAGATTATCGGCCTCCAGGCAGATCGGCTGCCGAATCTCGAGTCGATCAGCTCTCGCCTTGCGCCCAGAACCGGCTGGAGTTCAACGCCGGTGAGCGGATTTTTGCCGGCGCCGGCTTTCTTTGAGATGCTTGCCAGCCGCAACTTTCCCACCACAACGTGGCTGCGCAGCCGCGAGTCGCTCGAATACACTCCGGAGCCTGACATCTTTCACGATGTCTTCGGCCACGTGCCCATGCACTCGCACAAGGTGTTTGCCGATTTCCTTGAGCACTACGGCCGCGTCTGCGCGTCCATCTCCGACGCTGCGGTTCTTGAGAAACTGGGTCGTCTCTTCTGGTATACAGTCGAGTTCGGCGTGATCTTGCAGCGCGGAGAGATGAAGGTTTATGGCAGCGGTCTCATCAGTTCACACGGCGAGTGCAAAAACGTGATCGACGGTCATTGTGCCATCCACCGCTTCTCGCTCGACGAGGTGTTATCGACAAAGGTAAAAGTCGACGAACTGCACAAGTTGCTGTTCGCCGTCAGCAGTTTCGACCAGATTTACGAAGCCATGCACGAAGCAGAGCGGCGTGCCGCAAGCGGCAGCCTGTGAGAGGAACTGAATGACAGACGGGATTCGGTATCAGACAGGATTCGCGAATGAGTTCGTGACAGAGGCGGTTCCCGGAGCGCTGCCCTTAGGCCAGAATGCGCCACAGAACCATCCCCTTGGTCTTTACACCGAGCAGTTCAGTGGTACGCCGTTTACAGCTCCACGCGCCACAAATCGCCGCACCTGGACCTATCGCATTCGTCCGTCGGTCACGCATCGGCCCTTTGAAGAAATTCCCGTGGGCCTGATCCGCAGCGGGCCATTCACTGAAACGCCCACCACGCCCAACCAGTTGCGCTGGGATCCGCTGCCGCTGCCGGAACAGAAAACGGATTTCGTTGATGGCATTGCCACCCTCGGTGGCAATGGCGATCCCGCCATGCAAACCGGCGTCGCCATTCATCTCTACGCCGCCAACGCCTCCATGCGCGACCGCTTCTTTTCAAGCGCCGACGGCGAGATGCTCATTGTTCCGCAGATGGGAGCCCTCAGCCTCCACACCGAACTGGGCATTCTCGAGGTTGCGCCCGGCGAAATCTGCGTCATTCCGCGCGGCGTCAAGTTCCGTGCCGAATTGTTCGAAAGCCAGGCCCGCGGCTATATCTGCGAGAACTATGGGCAAACCTTTCGCCTGCCCGAACTCGGCCCCATCGGCGCCAACGGGTTGGCAAATCCGCGCGACTTCAAAGCGCCCACCGCCGCCTACGAAGATTGCGACGGCGAGTTTCACGTCGTCGCCAAATTCCTGGGCCACCTGTGGCAAGCGGCCATCGACCACTCGCCCCTCGACGTCGTCGCCTGGCACGGCAATTACGCGCCGTATAAATACGACCTCTCGCTCTTCAACTGCATCAACACGGTTTCCTTCGACCATCCCGATCCGTCCATATACACCGTTCTCACTGCACCGTCGGCCATTCCCGGCACCGCCAACTGCGACTTCGCGATCTTTCCTCCGCGCTGGATCGTCGCCCAGCACACCTTCCGCCCGCCCTGGTTTCACCGCAATCTGATGAGCGAATTCATGGGCCTCGTCTTTGGCGCCTACGATGCCAAGGCCGAGGGATTTGTCCCCGGCGGCGCGAGCATGCACAATTGCACAGCGGGCCACGGCCCCGATGCTGAAACCTTCGAGCGCGCCAGCACGGACCGCCTTGAGCCTCAGTACCTTGCCGGCACGCTGGCCTTCATGTTTGAGACCCAGTTGGCCGTGCGCCCCACGGAGTTCGCCATGCAAGCCAGGATCCTGCAGCACGAGTATTTCGAATGCTGGCAGGGCCTGAAAAAGCGCTTCGTCGCGCCCGATCGCGTCGCAGAACCGGCCAGGGTATGAGCATGATCGATTCGAAGGAACGGCGATGGGGCTGAAAAGCTGGCTCGCATCGGCGAATGATCCCGCCTCAGATTTCCCGATTCAGAACCTGCCTTACGGAGTCTTCCGTTCCGCGGGCGACTTTCACATGGGCGTCGCCATCGGCGATCGGATCCTCGATCTGCATGCGTGCGCAGAACACGGGCTGGTGGCTGGATTATCCGAGGAAACTAGAGACGCATGCCGTGCGCCGCGCCTCAATCCGCTCATGGCTCTCGGGTCCGCAGCGTGGTCCACTCTGCGCCGCGGCCTCACCGCGTTGCTCGACGCGGACAAGGCCAGCCCCGAGACGCAAGACCGCGTAAGGCCGCTCCTGTTCCCCATCGACGAAGCGGAGATGAAACTTCCCGCGGAGATTGGCGACTACACAGACTTTTACGCCTCCATCGATCACGCCACGCGGGTCGGCAAGCTGTTTCGCCCCGACAATCCCCTGCTGCCCAACTACAAGCACATTCCCATCGGCTATCACGGCCGCGCATCCTCCATCGTGACCAGTGGAATCGACATTCGCAGGCCGTGCGGACAGACGAAGCCCCCTGAAGGCGAGCCGGTATTCGGGCCGACGCGGGCGCTCGATTACGAATTGGAAGTGGGCATCTTTGTAGGTTCTGGCAATCCACTTGGGCAGCCAATCCCAATTGATCAAGCCGAGTCCCACGTTTTCGGCCTGTGCCTCGTGAGCGACTGGTCGGCGCGCGACATCCAGTCGTGGGAGTATCAGCCGCTGGGGCCCTTCCTGGCAAAGAGCTTCGCCACCACCATCTCTCCATGGATCGTTCCTCTCGAAGCGCTCGCTCCCTACCGCGTTCCCGCTCGTGAACGCGCATCCGGCGACCCTGCGCCGCTCGCGTACCTGCGTTCTACCAACGCAGGGCGGGAGCGACTCAATCTCGCCGGCATCGACCTTTGGCTGGAGGCTTCTCTTGAGTCGCGCCGCATGCGCGAAGCAGGATCGGCGCCGACGCTCTTGAGCCTGAGCAATCTGCGCGATCTCTACTGGACCTTCGCGCAGTTAGTTGCCCACCACACCAGCAACGGCTGTAATCTGCGCACCGGCGACCTGCTCGCCACGGGAACTGTCTCCGGTCCCGACGCAGGTTCGGAAGGTTGCCTGTTGGAAAAGCGGCACAACATGGAGCCCATCCGTTTGCCCAATGGAGAGGTGCGAACTTGGCTGGAGGATGGCGACCGGGTCACGTTGCGCGCCTATGCGCAAAGGCCGGGATTGCCAAGGATCGGATTCGGCCTATGCAGCGGAACCATTTCAGGTGCAGTCTATGAGTAAGAGGAACGGACCGCTCTCAGCTTCCGGAGTCCTCTCGCGCCCTGAAGGAGACGGGATGACGGAGGAGTTGAAGGTCGAAAACAAATTGCACTCAACGGCGGACTTCGCGTCAACGCGTGCAATGGCCAATCGCAAAGCGTTGCTGGCGCTGCTTGCTACTCTCCGCGTGGAAGAAGATGCGCTTCGGCTGGGCGGCGGAGCCAAGGCGGCAGAAGCGCAGCACGGCAAAGGACGCCTTACGGCGAGAGAGCGGCTCCGTCTGTTGCTCGATGAAGACACAGAATTCCTGGAGTTGGGGTTGTGGGCGGCGCACGGGATGTATGCGGAATACGGCGGTGCACCAGGCGCGGGCGTCATAACGGGACTGGGAAAAGTGAGCGGGCGTCTCTGCATGATCGTGGCCAATGACGCGACGGTAAAGGCCGGCGCATTCTTTCCCATGACCGCGAAAAAGGTACTGCGCGCCCAGACGATCTCCATGGACAACCGCATTCCCACCATCTATCTGGTGGATTCGTCGGGCGTGTTTCTGCCTTTGCAAGAGGACGTGTTCCCCGATACCGATGATTTCGGCCGCATCTTTCGCAACAACGCGGTGATGAGTTCGCTGGGAATCCCACAGATAACGGCCATCATGGGCATGTGCGTAGCCGGCGGTGCGTACCTGCCGGTGATGACCGATACCGTTTTGATGACCGAGGGGTCGGGATTGTTTCTGGCCGGGCCGTCGCTGGTGCAAGCAGCCATCGGGCAGAAGACGGGCGCGGAAGAACTGGGCGGCGCGGCGATGCACGCGGCAATCTCAGGAACAGTTGACTTCAAGGAGCCGAACGATCAACTCTGCTTGGCGCGGCTGCGGTCGCTGGTCGCGAAGATGGGCGAACGGCCGCCCGCTCCAGAGGTCTTTCGGCGTCGCGAATTTGACGGGGTGCACGATGCTCCGAAGTTTGCCGCCGAAGATGTTTACGGATTGCTGAACCCGGAGCCGGGGTCAAGCAACGTCTACGATATGCGCGAGGTGATTGCGCGCCTTGCCGACCGCAGCGAGTTCGACGAATACAAGGCGGAGTTTGGCCGCACGGTGCTCTGCGGCTACGCGTGGATCGGCGGGCATGCCGTGGGCATTGTCGCCAACCAGAAGATCAACCAGAACCAGACCGTGTCCATGGGCCCGGCCGCAGGAATGACGCAGATGGAAGTCGGCGGCGTCATCTACACCGAGGGCGCGCAAAAGGCCGCGCGCTTCATTATGGATTGCAATCAGAATCTCGTCCCGCTCATTTTTCTGCACGATGTCAATGGCTTCATGGTGGGCAAGGAGGCGGAGTGGTCGGGAATCATACGCGCCGGCGCCAAGATGGTTTCGGCGGTCAGCACCAGCGTGGTGCCGAAAATTACAGTGATCGTGGGCGGCAGCTTTGGCGCCGGACACTACGCAATGTGCGGCAAGGCCTACGATCCCCGCTTTCTTTTTGCGTGGCCCACCGCGCGCTATGCGGTGATGAGCGGAGCCTCGGCCGCGGCGACGCTGGCTGAGGTACGCGCCCGGCAGTTGGAGCGCGACGGCAAGAAGCTGACGGAGGCGGAGAAGACCGCGATCGTCGACGACATTCGCGCCACGTACGACGCACAGGCCGATCCACGCTACGGCGCGGCGCGGCTTTGGATCGATGCCATCATCGATCCGGCCCAAACTCGACACATATTGATCCACGCACTGGAGGTATGCGCATTGAACCCCGATCTGCCTCGATTCAATCCCGGCGTCCTGCAAACCTGACGAGATTTTTCTGCGGGTCGCTGCGCGATTCGAGCGGAACAGAACGGCATCAAACCGTGAAGCAAGAGAACCGGGCATTCGAAATCCCCGCGAAGGAGCCTGAATATGCCAGTTGAATTGGAGCCAGTCGAAACTCTCTATCCGTTTGTTCTCACCGAACAACAGGAACATTTGCGCCGCGAAATCCGCGAGTTTGCGGCACGCGAGATTGCACCCCACGTGGCGGCATGGGACGAAGCCAGCGAATTTCCTCTTGCCACGGTAAAGATGCTGGGCAAGATGGGGCTGCTCGGAGTGATCATCCCCGCCGAGTATGGCGGCGCCGCACTGGGCTACGTGGACTACGTCCTCGCCATCGAAGAAATCTCCGCAGTTGACGGTTCGATCGGACTCACATTGGCGGCACATAATTCCCTGGGGACGAATCATATCTTTCTGACCGGGACCGAGGCGCAGAAAAGAAAATATATCCCGCTGCTGGCGAGCGGCGAATATCTTGCGGCGTGGGCGCTCACTGAGCCCGGCTCCGGCTCGGACGCAAGCAGCGCGCGCACCACGGCGGTGAAGAAAGGCGACCGCTATATCCTGAACGGCAACAAGACCTTCATCACCAACGGGCGCTATGCCGATCTCGCGGTGGTGATCGCAGTGACGGACAAAAGCAAGGGAACCCATGGATTGTCCGCGTTCATCGTGGAAAAGGGAACAAAGGGCTTTCGGCCCGGCAAGAAGGAAAACAAGCTGGGACTACGGGCCAGCGACACGAGTGAGCTGATCTTCGAGGACTGCGAAATTCCCGAGGAGAACCTCCTCGGCGCGGAAGGCGAAGGATTCATCGACGCCATGCGCGTGCTCGACGGCGGCAGAATTTCAATTGCGGCTTTGGCGCTTGGCATCGGCCGCGGCGCGCTGGATGCGGCGTTGAAGTACGTGAAGGAGCGCCGCCAGTTTGGCAAGGCCATCGCTGAGTTTCAAGGCATTCAGTGGAAACTGGCGGATATGGCCACAGAGCTGGATGCGGCGCGGTTGCTGACGCAACGTGCAGCGGTGCTCAAAGACGCCGGCCGCAAAGTAACGCGCGAGTCGTCCATGGCGAAGTTGTTCGCGAGCGAGGTGGCCGTGCGGATCTGCGATGAGGCCGTGCAATTGTTTGGCGGCTATGGCTTCATCAAGGATTACCCGGTGGAGAAGTATTACCGCGACGTGAAGCTCTGCACTATCGGCGAAGGCACCAGCGAAATTCAGCGTATGGTGATTGCCAGGGAGATCCTCAAAGTCTACCCGTCGCGCGGGTAATTGGCCGGCACGGGCGGACGCGCCCTGGGCGCCGGTTGGCGTGCAAGCCAGGCAAGAGCGTGGCAATGTGGATTCGATTGATAGGCTGAAAGAGCAAATGGAAGACTTGGTCAAAATCATCGAGTGCCCGCGCGACGCCTGGCAAGGCCTGCCGACGCCTATCCCGCCCGAAACCAAAGTCGCTTATCTTCGTGATCTGTTGGCCGCGGGCTTCAAGCATATCGACGCAGTCAGCTTTGTTTCTCCCGCGGCCGTTCCGCAAATGGCCGATTCCGAACGCGTGCTCGAGATGCTGAGTCCTCCTGATGACGTTGAGATCATCGGGATCGTGGTGAACCGCAAAGGCGCGGAGCGCGCAATTCGAACCGGCTCGGTCAGCACACTGGGATTTCCCTATTCGATCTCCGCCGAATTTCTTCGCCGCAACCAACATCAGACGCCGCAAGAATCGCTGCACGAGTTGGAAGCCGTGCAAGCGCTCGCATATGATGCAGGATTGGGCACGGTCGCCTATCTTTCCATGGCCTTCGGAAATCCCTACGGCGAATCGTGGAGCATCCGGGCCGTCGTCGAGGCATGCGAACAACTCACCGCGCTCGGCGTACTCACTATCTCCGTCGCCGATACCGTGGGACTTGCATCGCCCACGCAAATCGCCGAGACAATTGCAGCGGCGCTCGAGGCATGCGGTGGCGTCGAGTTGGGAGTCCATCTCCACGCGAGACGGGACGAAGCTGGCGCCCGCATTCGCGCTGCATACGTTGCGGATTGCAGGCGCTTTGACGCAGCCATCGGTGGGTTGGGCGGATGCCCGTTCGCGCAGGATGCGCTGGTAGGGAACTTGCCCACGGAGACTTTGATTGCAGTATTGACGGAGTGTGGCGCGGCGCTTCCGAAGCTGGGTCCTCTGAACGGCTTGCTCCGGCTCAGCGCGGAGATCGCCGCCAGCTGCGGCACTCCGGCGTGACCGCCTCTGAAGCTTTCGAGAGCAACGCGGGCGAGCTGCAGCGTCGGCTATGGCGAGGGAGGCACTTTTGAACTTCAAAGCGATTGTTGTAGAGGAGAGCGCGTCCGTGCGGACTATCACGCTGAACCGTCCCGAGCGGCGCAACGCGATGACGCCCGAAATGCAGATGGAGCTGATTGCCGCGCTGGAAGGCGCGGCCTCAAGTAGTTGTCGTGTGCTTGTGTTGACCGGGGCCGGCGAGGCGTTCTGTTCCGGCCTGGATTTATCGGCGCTGCAAGCTATGCAAGACAAGAGCGCGGCCGAACACCACGCGGATGCCGAGCGCATCGCCCGCCTCTTCCTGGCGCTCTACGAATTGCCCATCCCGACTATCGCCGCAGTCCATGGCGCAGCTATCGCCGGCGGAACGGGATTGGCCACCATCTGCGACTTCACGCTCGCCACGCCGGCCGCGAAATTCGGTTTCACTGAGGTGCGTATCGGATTTGTGCCTGCACTGGTTTCGGCATTTCTCGCCCTTCAGATTGGAGATAAACGAAGCCGCGATCTGTTGCTGACCGGCCGCCTCTTCAACGCGGAAGAGGCCCATCGCCTGGGGTTGGTTAACGATATTGTGGCTCCGAACAAACTCACCGAGCGCGTAAAAGCGCTGGCAGATGTGCTGATCGCAAACAGTCCGCAATCGCTCAAAGCTACTAAGTCGCTCCTTGCGGCGCAGAACCAGGCGTGGCTCGTTGCGGCGATTCGGCAGGCGCTCGAAGCCAATGCAGAATCGCGCGAGACGGCCGATTTTCGAGAGGGAATCACCGCGTTTCTCGAAAAGCGAAAAGCTGTGTGGGGAAAATGATCGCAGGCTAAGCGGCTGCGCCGCTAAAGCGCACGGGTGCCGCGGTTCGCCGCTCAACTTCCTCACGCGTAACACCGGCGGCGCGCTCGATCACTTCAAAACCAGAATCCATGACATCGAGTACGCAGAGGTCGGTGATCACGCGTTCGACCACACCGGTTCCAGTCAAAGGCAATGTGCAATTGCGAATCAGCTTGGCGCTGCCGTCAGGAGTGTTGTGCTCCATCAGCACAATCACGCGCCGCACACCTGATACCAGATCCATCGCGCCGCCCATGCCCTTCACGCGCTTCCCGGGAATCATCCAATTCGCAAGGTCGCCGCGCTCTGAAACCTGCATCGCACCCAGAATCGCAAGGTCAATGTGCCCACCGCGAATCATGGCAAACGAGTCAGCGCTCGAGAATGTCGCGGCCCCCGGGACAAAGGTCACAGTCTCCTTTCCCGCGTTGATCAAATCGGCGTCAACCTCCGACGCGCGTGGAAACGGCCCCATGCCCAGCAGCCCGTTTTCCGACTGCAAGGTCACGCTCATCTCGGCGGGAATAAAGTTTGCGACCAGCGTGGGAATCCCAATCCCGAGGTTGACGTAGAAACCGTCTTCGAGTTCCCTCGCGGCGCGCGCGGCCATCTGTTCACGAGTCCATGCCACTGGTTTATCCCTCGCGCGTCGTCATTTTCTCAATGCGCTTTTCCGGATTGGGATTATGCACCAACCGGTGAACAAAAATCCCCGGCGTGTGAATCTCATCCGGATCGAGTTCGCCCGGCTCGACAACAATCTCCGCTTCGGCCACGGTAATCTTGCCGCACGTGGCTGCCTGGGGATTGAAGTTCCGCGCGGTGCGGCGATAGATGAGGTTGCCGTGCAAGTCGGCTTTCCACGCTTTCACCAGCGCCACATCGGCCTGGATCCCTTGCTCCAGAATGTACGTCACTCCGTTGAACTCTTTATGCTCTTTGCCCTCGGCAACCAGGGTGCCTACCCCGGTTCGCGTGTAGAAGCCTGGAATCCCGGCGCCTCCCGCGCGCATGCGCTCCGCGAGCGTGCCTTGCGGGCAGAATTCTACTTCCAACTCGCCCGCCAGAAATTGCCGCTCAAACTCGACGTTTTCGCCGACATAGCTCGAAATCATCTTCTTCACTTGATGGCGTTCGAGCAACAATCCCAGTCCCCATCCATCTACGCCTGCATTGTTGCTCGCAATGGTCAGGTCGCGCACCCCGGTATCGCGCAACGCAAGGATCAGCGCTTCAGGAATGCCGCACAAGCCGAACCCGCCGATCGCGAGCAACATACCGTCCCGCACAATCCCATCTAACGCGGCGCGTGCATCCGGCTGTAATTTGTTCATGCCCACAGCGTTCACCTCGATCGCCGATCCCAGGTCACGCTCTCATTCCTTAGCCCTTCGCATTGTCCATGCTAACTCCAAAGGAACTCTTCCTGGCTATCAGCACGGCGATCACGACCTGGCAATGCGACGCGGCGAGAATCAACATCGAAGTTTTCTGGGATTTGCAGCCGTTGACCTAACCAGGACCTGACTAAACGACTAGAGCCACCCGGAGGCGGCTCACCTAGAAATAACTTAGAGTCATTTGGTGCCGAAGAAGGGATTAGGAAGGCGGAGCCGAGTTTTCCCAAGAGAAATGCTAAAACCTCGGTTCCAAAAAAGCAAGGGTTTAGGACGATCTGAATTTTTGCAACAAGACTGCAATTTTTGGTTAGGGTGACGCCCCTGCCTTAGGACGATTTAGGAAGCCTTAGGATTTAGGAAGGGCTTAGGAAGGCTTCTGAAGGGCAGGATTGGGTCAGACTCGTTCGACTCAAGCCGCTAACCGCGTCGCTTGGATTTCAAAGTCTTGCGTGTCTTTTTATTTGGGGCGTCAAGCAAAGCAGCCGCAGCGATTCTCAAAACGTGCAGATGTGCGAATTTGCCAGAACGAGACAAGCAATTTTTCTTAGGCTTTGCGTGACAAAGTGGACACGTCAGGGACATCGGGCTGATGGGCAAAACCTCGGGCACCGAAAGAACTATTTGTGACATGCCGGAAGCCATACATCGCAAATGAGGAGATGCCCTGCACGATGCCGTCTTGTGCCTCCGCACCGATACCATTCCGTGTCATGCCTTCGCGTAAGCGGCCTTCAAGGTCTTTCATGCGCTGCATCGAACGACGCATCCCGACTGCACGGCGTAGTTCTTCAGCCTCTGCCCCGGTAAAACTCGCAACCGTCATCGCCATACGCAACAACTGTTCTTGGAAAAGCGGGACGCCCAGCGTGCGCTTAAGAACGGGCTCCAGTGACGGATGCGGATATGAGACCTCTTCTTTGCCCTGCCGACGACGCATATACGGATGCATCATTTTTCCTACGATCGGACCGGGGCGGATAATGGCAACCTGCACAACAAGATCATAGAAATGCGTAGGCGCATTGTGAGGTAAGGAGGCCATCTGTGCTCGGCTCTCTACCTGAAACATGCCCACTGTGTCTGCTTTACGAAGCGTCTCGTAAACGCGAGAGTCTTCGGGTAGTGCTGCTAGGTCTACTTGCTTTCCATAGTGGCGCGGTATCAGTTCAATGCAGTCTTTGAGTACAGCCATCATGCCCAAGCCAAGGAGATCCACTTTGATGATTCCCAAATCCGCACAGTCCTCTTTGTCCCACTGGACGACAGTTCGACCGGGCATTGAAGCACGCTCAATTGGAACGGCACGATTTAACAGCCCAGCACAGATGACCATGCCACCCGAGTGCTGGCCGAGATGACGTGGCAAATCCTGCATTCGCTCACACAGTTCGAGATAACGTGCGATCCGTGGATGACGCAAATCGAAGTTCGCCTGTTCGAAATGCCGCATCATCGTGTCGTTTGCACCACGCCATTCCCAGTGACCTACAAGATTCGAAAGGCGTGCTATGGTCTCATCCTCAAAGCCCAACGCCTTGCCCACTTCACGCGCTGCTGAGCGCCCACGATAGGTAATGACGTTCGCTGTCATTGCAGCGCCCAATGCGCCATACCGCTCATAGATGTACTGGATTACCCGCTCTCGATGGTCGCCGGATGGCAAATCAAGGTCAATGTCAGGCCATTCGCCACGATTCTCACTCAGGAACCGCTCAAAAAGTAATTCCATCCCAACAGGATCAACGGCAGTAATTTCGAGCGCATAGCACACGGCAGAGTTTGCCGCAGAGCCGCGCCCTTGCACGAGAATTCCATGTTGCTGGCAATAGCGAATGATGTCCCAAACGATGAGGAAGTAACCCGCGAAGCCCAGTTTTGAAATTAGCGCAAGTTCCCGCTGAACCTGAGCGCGTGCCTTATCGAGCAGATGTCGTTTGATCGGTGAACCGTATCGTTTGCAAACTCCTTCCTCCACGCGCTTGGCGAGAAAACTGTCCATCGTTTCGTCATTGGGCACCGGGTAATGGGGGAACTCATAACCGAGATTGTTGAGCGTGAATTCCAGCCGGTCACTGATGATGCGTGTATTTGCTATGGCTTCGGGATGATCGTGGAAAAGTGCTGTCATCTCGCGTGCGCTCCGTAAATGGCGCATTGAGTTTGCTTCAAGCAGTCTTCCCGCTTGGTCTAACGTTGTATGGTGGCGGATGGCGGTGAATACATCCAATAGCTCACGATCCTTCTCTTTCGCATAGCGCACCCCGTTTGTTGCAATCACCGGAAGCCTGAGACTCGCTGCGATACAGAGAGCCGATTTATTGCGACACTCCTCGTCACGTTTAAGGTGACGTTGAAGTTCGATGTATACATTTCCACGCCCATAGATTGAAGCTAGTCGCTCGACCACTTTGCCCGCTTCATCGTTCCCGCCGCGTGCAAGAGCAGCCGCAAATGGTCCCTCATCACCGCCAGTCAGGCAAATGAGTCCATCGGAAAACTCCTCCAAGTCTTCAAGTGTTGCCGCGCCCTCCGCCTTTGAAGATTCACGCATCTTAAAGCGCGTGATGAGTTGGCAAAGGTTCTGGTACCCGACCTGTGATGTGCATAGCAGTGCGACTCTGGATGGTTCTGCCGTGTGCTTGTGTGGCGACCACGAAGGTGGCGTAAGCCTGTTTCCCCATGTTGAAATGGCAATCTCAGCGCCAATGTGCGCCTTTATGCCTCGCCGACCAGCGGCTGTGTGGAATCGTGCAGCCCCATAGATTCCATTTCTGTCTGACAGCGCCAATGCAGACATACCGAGTTCGGTTGCTTGCTCAATCAGCGATTCCGGTTGTGAGGCTCCATTAAGAAAACTGAATGCGCTGGCGGCGTGCAATTCAATGTACTCAGGCTCAGTCATAGAACGCTTCCAGTTGCCACGCATTTCGCGTCCTGTCATGGACGAGAAGGCAAGCCAAGGATACCCCGCCCTTCACTGCCAGAACGTCCCATTCTTCCGTGTTCCATCCGTCAATTGACCACCAACAGCCGCTTGATCTCCACGGTCCGTAAGCAGCTTGGACTATGTAGCTGGCATTATGATCTTGGAATTGAGCAGGTCGCATGTCGCGCTGCATAACGCGGATTGACACACGTGGCCTGATTCTTCTGAGAGCCAAACGTGGATGATCTGTGTGCTGCTGAGAGGGCTTGTTTGCGACCGTGAAACCTTCCATGCGAAAGCAGTCTGCATGGTGCGTGTCCTCCAGTATTGGAGAGCCAACGCGATCCTCACCCACAATCGCTTTTAGCCGTGCAATGGTCACATCGAGCCGCGATGGCTCCGGCGTCTGTGGCGAAAACAGCCCAAGCTGCACCTTGCTCGACTGCCCAGCTTCTGCCGAGAGTGTCAGCGCAATTACTCCGCATTGTGGTGGGTGTGCGGCAAGTTCCAGTTGCAACAACTTGAGCAGAAACTTACGGTCAATCGAAGGCAACGCGGGACGAACTGTGCATCGGTGTGTCTTCCCACCTTCTAATTTCAGATCGGCTTTGAGTACGGCCAGCGACAGGGCACGGCTAGTGGCACGTTCCACGAGGCAGTCGATCATTCGAGTACAGACAAAGAGCAATGATTCCACCTGTTCGACGGGTTCCTCGAATTCACAGAACTCCGTTAAATCAAACTGCTGCTCGATGGGTTGGAAAGTATGCGAGTGAATACCTAGAGCCAAATCCCGCCATTCTCTGGCTTCATGACCAAGCCGGGAGACAAGAGCAGACTCGTCCAATGCGGCAAGTCCTCCGAGTGTGCGAATGCCCCACAGCGCGAATGTCTCTGCGTGGTCATCTGGCAGATTGAGTGCATGAATCGGCAGTGCAGACAACACTCCTGCTTCGTTCCCGGCTGGAATTAGAATGATCCCGCGAGTGAATGCAGCCATGATGCGTGCAGTGTGAAAGTTCGCGCTTATCGCAACAGTTGCATGGAACCCCGCAGTTTTCGAGGCGGCACGGATACGCTGTGCGATCATCTCGGGCGACCCAAAGAGCCGTTCCATACATGCGATGTCCAATACGGACGCACAAACTGCTTCAGTGCTCACATCTTCGATTCTCGGTGAGAAATTCATTGCACGCTCCAGCATTACAGCACGAGCGGACACCTCACACTCCATTGAGCGCAGCAGCAATCGGAGGTTTGGAATTGCCTCAGCCTCCACCCGCGTCATGTGCTGCACTGCACCTGCTCTACGTGCTCGTGTATTCATCGAGCACGCCGTCTGCAAAGACGCAATGCCTTCCAGCACAGCCACGGGCTGCGCTCTTAGCTCAGGGTGCAACCGTAGGAGAGCCTGTGCGGGAAACTCCGCAGCATGAATACATGCGTACAGTTCCTCGCTCATGCACGCCTCGCAGTGTCCCATGAGCCTGTAGCCGTCCATGTAGATACTGGAGACTTACCAGTTGTAAACAAGCGTTGCGAGAGACGTTGCCGCTGCCTACGCACTTCAAATTGAAAATCTTTCAGTACGGTCTCATCCGCTCCGTGTATTCCTTGCCGTTCGCATTCGAGCACGACGGTGGCACTCGATTGCGCGTAAGCCATCTGTCCGAGCACAATCAGCGAGGTACGCGACCGATGTGCTCCTTGCCGGAGCCGGAACCATGTTGCAAGCGGGATGCGGTTTGCGTGCTCTGCGGCTATGGTGCCGAGATCGAGTACGATGGCGGAAAAGCCAGCAGCCTGTAAGATCAAGTCCGCAGCCTTTAATGCCTGATCGAGCCGCGCCCACGGCTTTCCGTTCGCTGCTCTGACTGCATCCCTGCAACGAACCCAAAGCAGTTGCCGTAAGGAAACACCGCTGGCCGCAGCGGATTCCGGGTCTAGCGTGTCGTTCACGTCTACCCACGCACATACCTGTCCCTCGCACGTCCGCTGGGCTAAAAACGAAAGTGCAAGGCTGGTACGCCCGGAACACTCCTGCCCGGTCACTTCGCTGATGGCTCCCACCGGCAATCCGCCGTCCAGCAGCGTATCGACTGCCGGAATCCCACAGGTCGCAACCTCGTAAATAGCTTGTGGCTTAGGAGTTAGAGCCGCTGGAATGCGGCGCTCCAAAGTTCGCTCAATCTCAATGCGGAGTGCGGCAGCGGTTGGCATGGGTTGGACCCTTGTGAATCTATATTCGCCTTTTGTTCGCTTTAGATTCCACCCAAACCTGCCCAGTTGTCAACCGCTTTGATCCACAGCGTTATGCTGTCAGAACCATGTGCGGACGCTACACACGCTTTGCGGCGACGGAGCTAATCTACAAGCACTTCGGCATCAAGACACCGAGGCCGGAGCCTCCTACTGCCGATCCGCCGCCATCGTGGAATGTCGCTCCACAGACCATGCAGCCCGTGATCCGGTTGAATCCTGAAACGGGTGAACGAGAAATGGTTCAGATGCGCTGGGGTCTGGTGCCATTCTTTGCTGAAAGTCCAGTCTTCAATTACGCGACCATCAACGCGAGAGCCGAAACACTCCTAACCAAATCCACTTTCCGCGAACCATTCAAACGCCGCCGCTGTTTGGTCCCTATCAACTCTTACTTTGAATGGCAGATGCTCGATCCAAAGAAAAAGAAGAAACAGCCGTGGGCAATCGGATTGAAGGACGAAGGGCCCTTCGCCCTCGGCGGTATTTGGGAAAAGTGGGTAAGCCCGGACAAACAAGTTGAATTGGAGAGCTACAGCATCATCACTACAGAGCCGAACGAACTACTCGCACCGCTGCATGACAGGATGCCGCTGATTATTGCGCCTCGTGATTACCCGCGATGGTTGGAGCCGGGTGATCCGCAGAGACCCCCCGTAAACTTGCTCCGGCCCTTCGATGCCGACCTGATGAAGATTTGGCGAGTAAAGCCGGATGTAGGAAACGTCCGGAACAATCGCCCCGACCTCATCGACCCTTACGATCCTCCCGCCGATCCTAACGACTCGCCGAGGCTTTTTTAAGAACCCCAACGTGGGGAATATTCAGACATGCCCAACCGCCTGAAATGCGCCTCCAAGGCGGTCAACAAACCCTCAGCGGGATTTCGTACCTCTTGACCATCCATCCCGCCTCTGCCCGGTCGCCGAAAGGCTCTGCGGGGCTTCGGGCGCGGTGGCAGTGGAGGGGCAGTTTGCCGTTTTTAACCGCGAAATTGAACCTGACCGCCGCCGCGACAGTATCGGGATAGACCGCTCTCAAGCATCCGTCTAAACTGGACCCTTCCGGGAACACAGTGAGGAAGGCATGAAACTTACCGCGTCGGACATCGTCAGCCTGTATCGCCCGGAACCATGCTCCCTGCGCGTGTATCTTCGCGAACAAGGAATTCAAGAAGCTGAGCCGGGTGCTTATGACCAAATCATAGAAACACTCGGGCAGCGTCACGAAGAAGACCATCTCGCCACGTTGGGTGCCTACGAAGACATCGGTGCCGTCGCCCGAGAACGGCGAGTTCCGCGAACCGTGGAAGCCATCCGAAATCGCGTTCCTGTAATTTACCAAGCAGAATTTGAATACCCGACCACAATCAGTGGATGCCCTGTCGTCATCGTCGGTCGTCCAGACTTCCTCATTTTCGATGGTAACGACTACAAAATCCGTGACTCAAAGCTCTCGCGAAAAGTGGACGAAGATCATCACGAAGAGATTGCACTCCAGCTTCAAATTTACGGATGGCTCTACGAGCGCACGGTCGGTACTCCAGCCAAATCTTTGCAAGTGCATACAGGTACGGGGGAAGTTGTCGATGTTTCGTATGACGGCGGAGCAGCGGCACTCGCGAAACTGGCAGAAGTGTTGGCAGTGAAGCAGCTAATCACGGAGCCCTACGAGCCTGTTGGTTGGTCGAAATGCAAGGCGGGGTGCGGATATGTTGGCCGATGCTGGCCGGAAGCGGAAGCACGTCAGGACGTGGCTCTTGTCATGGACGTTGACCAAGGACTCGCCCGTCAGTTGCACGCAGATGGCATTGCAACTATTCAACAGCTTGTTTCTTCTTTTGATATTCAGCGACTGAGCGAGTTGAAGCGACCCGTGGGTGGAGTTCAGAAAAGAGTCGGCAAAAAGGCCGAGGCAATTCTCTTGAACGCCGAAGTCCTTATTAGCGGCAAAGAAAGAATCCTCGCCCCGTCGATGATTCCGGCTCATGGAAACTTCGTCATGTTTGATTTGGAGGGAATGCCTCCAAGCCAAGACGAATTCGAAAAGGTCTATTTATGGGGAATGCAAGTGTTCGGAGATAGCCCGAGCAAGTTCATTGGAGCAACGTCAGGGTTCGGAGCAGACGGTGACCGCGAAGGTTGGAGCGCTTTCCTCGATGCTACGAACGATATTTTTGCCGAGTACGGTGACATCCCATTTGTACATTGGGCGATTTACGAGCGCGTTCACATTGACATGTACGTCAAGCGGTACGGTGACCCAAACGGAATCGCAGACCGTGTACTTCGAAATCTGCTTGATCTGTTGCCCGTAACGAAGAACTCAATTGCTCTTCCACTGCCGAGCTACAGCCTTAAAGAAGTTGAGAGGTATGTCGGCTTCAAGCGCACACAAACCGAGTACGGTGGTTCGTGGGCCATGGCTCAGTTCATCCTTGCGACGGAAACAGATGATGAAGTCGAGCGGAATGCCCGGATGGGAGAAATTCTACGATATAACCAAGAAGATTTGGAAGCGACGTGGGCCGTCTTCGGCTGGTTGCGGAAGAAGTGAAGGCAACGCTCCGCGACCATCCCTGTAGATCGGAGACCGAGAATGCCAGCCCTCCCATGCGATCATCCATCAGGCATCCACCCATTCCCCGTTCACTTTGATTTGTTCATGTTGCTTGCAGTCCGAGCACGGTACGCTGAACTTGTCGAGGTTGGTGGTTGACCGTTGCACAATCAAACCTGCTCCATGACAACGCTTGCACTTGGGATCGCCACGAGTATATGTTTTCTTTTGCTTCGGGGCGGGAAGCTCCCAATCTTCGCCAACGTCCTTCAGCATCTGGCTGTGCATGGTGTCGATGTGATTAGCCAAGGCGACGGCGGATACAACCCGCTCCGCCCAAAAGTCAGACGGCTTCATTTTGAAATGGTAGCGGAGGATTTTCTGAACCAAGACGGGGGTATAGTCAACTTCAGATTTGGTAGATGTAATTCCTTCGGAGAAGTTCAACGGGTCAAAGCCCTTTCTAACGGCTATCGTCGTCTCTGTTTGAAGACTCGAAAAACTCGGAGGGATGTTCCTTGTTTCATTTATTTCATTTATTTGTTTATTTGTATCCCGCCGAGAGCCAGAAATCGCAGTATCCTTGTAATTTTTGAGCTTAAGGTTCTGCACAAACACGGCCTCACTTGCAGCGCACGTGCACCGTTTCCTCAAATCCGCTGCACAGTAACTGCAAGACTGCTGCAAGTCCGCTGCATGATCCCACCGGGGAATTGGAACGCCCTCGCACTGGACACAACGGAATAGATGACCGTATTTTTCCATCCATGACCGAACCCGGCGTGGGTCTTTTATCCTGAGGTCACCCGCAAGCCGAGTGTAGTTAAACTCGAACTGGTCATACTTCCATAGATGAAGAATGATACGTAGGTAGATTCCCTCCATCATCTCGTCCATCTGTTTTACATGCGGGTCACTCTCCCAATCAAGCCAGTTGATAGGGAGAAGGGGTGGCGCGTAGCCGCCCTCTAAATCGGAAAATTTTCCCATGTTAAATTCCAATCTCCTCGCTGCTGAATCCGGCTGCATCCGGAGCCTGTTCCCCATTTGCCTTGACCTCCGGATGTTGCGCCCCAAGGTAAGTGAACGCGCCAGTCGCCGGATCGAGGTTCATCCGGGCCACTGAGGCACGCTTACCCTTCCGTTGCTTGAGTTGTTGAATCTCAATCTGGTCACCCGTCTTCATATCCTCGTCCGACCATACTGACAGGCACAGGTCGAGGTCATGCTGGTATTCAGAGATTTGAGAGATCGCATTGAGATCGTAGCGGGCCTCGCCTTCCTCAGCCTTGTTCGCTTTCTTATTTCCTTCGCGGTTAACTTGAATCGGACTCAAGAGAATGATCCCTTTATTGTTGTCGAATTCACGGGTCAGTTTTTGAGCTTTATGGACAAGTGCCTTCATTGCTTGGTCATGCCAACGTGGATCGCCGTCAGCATCCAAGCGGCCAAGGTAATCGACGACAAGGATGTCATATCTATTTTTGTGGTGGTTGACAGTCAGGTAATCTACGATGGAATCCCAGTCATAGAATTGTTGGCAATCAAGCAGACCGGGAAGATTCCTACGATCCTGTATGTCGCACAGAATTTTATACATGTGCGCCTGTTCTTCTTCCGTTACAGTACGATTTTCCCATTCGGATAATGAGGAAGGGGCGAAAGCGGCGTAATCCGAGTGGCTCTGATGGAGGAACGCCATGAACTCCCAAATCTCTAACGGGTTGTGTTCCGTTGAGACATACAGCACGTGAGCACCCTGCGTCACCCAGTTGTAAACTATCTGGTTTGTCAGGGTGGTCTTACCGTCGCCTGACATGCCAAGGATCGCGAGGAAGCGAAGATTCTGCTTGCCGACGACCACCGCATTGTCGATGTGGGAGAAACCAATCGGGAACCGACCATTGGTACTTTCCTGCGTCAGCCTATCGGCCAGTCCCTGTACTGTGTCGGGGATGTTCTCGTGGAAGACACCCGCAAGCACCGGAGCCTCCGGTGAGTAGTCCTTGGCGAACTCGCCACGCAGCCATGTGATAGCCGCTGACGGGCCTGAATCCTTTAGCTTGTCTGGTGTCTTATTGCCAAGCGCTACACCAGCCGCCGTTTTGCATTGGTTGATGAACCAATGCCTACGGGCTGTGGCAAGTAGACTATCGAAAAGCAGATTGTCATCGAGAGAAGTGTCGGCTTCATAATTAGCCAACGCTAGTAGGTCTTGCTCAATCGCTTCTGTTCGCTCAAACTCACTAATGCCGTCAGGGTTGTGGCGAACATACTGAATGAGGGCATCCAAACTGCCCGGCGTGCGCTTGCGCTTCTCGTAGTGAAGGACCAGGGCGCGAAATGTAACGAGGCCGATGGTTTCATCATCGCTCTCGATCCAATGACTTGTTATCCAGTGATACGCCGGTTTGTTCTGCAAGAAGAATGAATACAAGTCCCGCGTGCAAAGGCGGTACAGGGTTTCTGTTAAGTAGGCTGGCATCACTTGACCTCCGTATCCGGGTGAAGGTCATCCCAAACCGTTTCTTGCCCCTCAGCGCCCGATTGTTGAGCGGTACTCGATTTCGAGCGTGGTCCGACTGGACGCGAAACACCACTGCGCTCCGCGATTCTCTGCACGGTTGCCAAACTGATACCATGGGCATCGGCAATTTCCTGATAGGTCCGGTTCTCGTTGGATAGTTCGGCCTCCACTGATGCATAGAAGTTGGCTCGGAGAGTCCGAATGGCTTCAAGCAAACGCGATTTCGTTTTTCGCATAACTCACTCCTGTGCTACTAGCTTTGTGCTTGTAGCTTTCTGATATGAGTTTGCGAAGTTTGCTTTTACGAACGCTAACGATTGATTTTCGAGCGACAAAATAGAAAGGCCAATAAAACTGGGAAAAATCAGCTACGCTACGTCTTCATCGCGACAAAAATCTCACCATCGTTTCCGGGGCAAGAAAACGTGGGTGGAGTATGCTCTCCAAATTCCTTTGGGCTTACAGTCGGATCAGGGCGACAATTTCTCTTGCCATTATGCCGCTCATCAACTAGCTAAGCCTCACTTCCATTGTCTTCGGAGATGCTTCCTGTTCCGCCCTTCGTTTTGGGTATCGTAAAGACGGCCACTTCAGCGCCTTGCGGAGCCGCTTTCTTGTGTTATCGCTTCCGGAGATCAATACGTACCTGTGTTTTGCGAAGCCCGGATGAAACTCTGCCCCTTGGTTCAGGAGCAGCATCTTTTGCGCCAGACGTGAGCGGTGATACTTGAGAGTCCCACCGCGCCGGTCGCGTGTCAGACCGGATACTTGCCGCGAATCGTGAACTCTGCCGTCCTGCATACGAAACTGCTGTACTGGATTGCTTCGTCCAGCGTAAATCCAGTTAGTCGCTTGGTAGACCGTCCCGATCTCCCCGGCACGTTCGTCAGAGTATGCGACGACGATGTTCCAACCATACTTTTCTGCCATCATCTCGCACGCTTGGGGGATGAACCAGCTTGCACTATTCGGATGTGCCCACGGCAAGCAACAACCACGAACTAAAGTACAAACGCGGTTCGCGTTCTCGACACCCGCCACCGATTCAGCGGTCCGCGTTCCGCTCGTGGCTCCGAAGCCAGCAACTCCTGCGATATAGTCTCCAAAGTAGAGTGCAACCCACTTTCGAGCCGAACCCATTGTTCCAAGCCATTCGTATTGAAGGATGAGCGGCTTCGCGGTCTCATAATCCGTCTCTCGCACACTCGCATGATCGAAGGAACGGGCAAGCTCCCGTTTCACGACCTCATCGGGCTCCGGTGGTGCCTGTTCTCGAATGATTCGCTGATAGGCTTTCACGCGGCAGACTCCCTCGTCTGTACCTGCACTACCTTCATCCCGCGAACATCCCTGAGAATCTTGCGCCACGCTTCCATGGGCTTCTGCAAGGCGCTCCGTTGTTCTTTGGTCAGGTTGACAGGAGGGGAGTATACGATCCGTTCAAGAGCCCTGATGTACTGCTCCCCGATCTCGACTATAGACACGAGCTTGTCACGGTCGATACTTGGCTGCCCCGCATCCCTCATTGCTTTTGCTGCCTCGTACTCGGCCTCGTATTTCGCGATAATCGCCGCCGATTTTTCGTCACCGGCTGCTGCGGCTTTGCCGAACTGCTCCCTAGCTTCGGCGAGGAGTTTAGCCTCGGGAAGTTCTGCATCGTTTTTGTCGTTGCCACTTCCGCCGTTAGATTTCCTACGCGATCCACTCGCGACGAGGCCACCGTCGTCATCACCGCCCTGAGTCAGTTGGAACTTGAACAACTGCCGTTCCAATGTGCTCTTGGACATCTTCATTCTTCTCTTGAGGAAGTCAATATACCTATCCCGCCATTTGCTCCAAGAAGGAAGAAGTCCCCCGGCAACGTGCATTGAGCCACGCTCAGATAAGAACTCGCGCATCCGATAGACTTTTGGCAGGATCACGTCATTCCAATGATCTACCCAGTTGTCAGTATCATCGTAGATTTCTCGGTCCGCTACGGTGAACTTCTCAAAGTCACTCGCCTCATTTGAGGCGAGTCCGCAAGAGTTTCCCGTAGTTTTTGAGACATTTTTTTCTTCGGTTGGTGCCGGTACCAACGCTGTCGATGGGTCAGCCGCATCCCCCGCTGCGGAGATGCTGATCAACACGGGCTCTTCGACGGAAGGCTTGTCCGCCCACTTACCGTGCGGCGGAGGAGGGAACTCATGGTACAACTGCCCTAGCGCCTCCTCACCTACACCTGAGCGGAAGGAAGTAATTTGCTTGAAGAAAAACGGAATTCCCGCAGCCTTCGATTTTTCCAGCAACCGTTGCGCCCACTCGATTTTCATTGTGCGACGACCGGGAGTATCAAACTCTTTGCGCCAATCCTTGTTTTTGTCCCACAGGTATTCTTGACCCCCGCCACTCTCGCCGCCAGTGATGACCCACCCGAATCCGTCAAGGTTAACCTGATCCGCAATGTCCTCTAATAGCGGTTCGCAGGACACGAAGCGGAGAGCTTGCGGGTGAACCGGGATTTTGCGAAGTGAATCCATCTTATTCAGTGTTCGATTGCAGCCCACGCTCGTACCGAGCCACACGTTGGGGTAGCCCCCGCCCCAATCCTTCGGCAACCGCGAAGCGACCAATTCGGGACGTTTGGTAAGGATTAGCCAGACGAGGTTCGGCGTGTCCTTGACGATGTCCCACGCTTCTTCCCTCCACGCATCGGCCTCCGCATGGAAAAAATCGGACAGAGAATTTGTGAACACACGGTAGCAAGTCCCCTGTGCCTCAGCCTGTTTCTGCCATTTTGCCGGATTGTTCCAAGTCTTTGTCCGGTACAGTTGACCCCACGGTTCACGTCCCTGCTGCCGCAACGTGCGCCCAATATAACAATGGGCGCATTCCGGTGCTATCTTGTCGCAACCGAGCCAGAAGTTCTGCGTATTGTGTGTCCATGCAATGTTTGAGTTTTCCACGCTTCTCCTTTTAATCCATTTAGTTTGAGACAACACTTTCTCAGTGGTCTGGCTTACTCCCTTTCAGGAGCGAATCCAGTGCCAGTAGTGTTTCGCGTTGGCTCAGTGCTCGGATAGGAACTCACGCATCCGATTGACTTTTGGCAGGATTACGCCATTCCAACGGTCTACCCAGTAGTCGGTCTCATCGTAGATTTCTCGGTCCGCTACGGTGAATATCTCAAGGTTTGTTTGCCCCCTCATTTCCAATATGAGGAACTACGTCAAACTCGATGCCGCACGACCGCAAAAATTCCGCATCGAGATTCTTTTCCTGCTTGGTGCGACCTTTGATGGCTACACGCCGCTGGATACCTGCATTGAGCATCTTCAAGTACATCGTGTTCCATGCCTTGTATGCGGCTATCGACCCTACCGTCACGTTGGCTTCGACGCTGATGGTGGCATTGTTCTTGCCTTCTGCAATCAGCCGCATGGTTGTCATGCCATCTGTCACGACCCGAAGCTGACGACAGATGTTAATCCAAGCCATTGGGCTGTATGCATCCTTAAGGTTGTCGAGATTTGCGACTTCTGACGTCAGTTGAGAGGCCATCTTGTAAGCCGCTATCCTAGCCTTCTCCCAGTCCACATTGCCTAACAGCAACGCATCCATCAATTCGTCCTTTTTCCTGATTGCCATCATGGTCCTTTCTATGAGTCGTACCGTCGCCGTTCCCAGTGCCGCGTCGATTTGTCACGCAACACTTCCCTTGTGCTCTGGCGACTGCCCTTTGGGAGGCCGTCCAGAACCCTGTGGTTTCTGCCCTAGTTCAGTTGCTTACTTCTCTGTGCGTCCTGACTGTTCAGCCTGATTTACTTCACGGGCAGACATGACGCGCTTCAGGACGCCGAACGGAATCCGAAGAACGCGGTACTGACGACTTGCTCCCCGCTCCGGCCCCACGTTGATGACTCCGGGTTCGGACGCGAACATTCGCCGCACCGTATCGCGGCTGATGTTCAGCCTCGTTGCTACTTCTGCGATTGATAGGAATTGTTCGTCCATGTTTCAAAAGTAGACGGATATGCGTTTCTTGCGGGTTTTGGGCGGAGTTTTGCAAGTGAATTTCGAATGAGACTGTATATCCTATTTCATTTCAATTAGTTCAAAGGCCTATGAAAGTCCATCCGCAAGCGCATTTGCAAGTTCCCCAATGTCGCAAACGCAGAAAAAGCGGCCTTGCCGCAATTGTCGTGGGCAGCGAGGAAGAGGAACCGAACCAGTTAACGCCGAACCCAGCGAGACGGACCTATGCTTTCGAAAGATGCATTCCGTGCCGGGGGGCTTAATGGACGAAGAGAGATTTCGCAGGATGCGGCAGAAAGTTCAGGCAGAGCTTGTCGGATGCGTCAAACTCTCCAGCCTCCCACTTTCAAAAAAGGTCAGCAAGGAAATCGTAGAAGACCGTATCCGTCTGTTTGAGTTTTTCAGATCGCAGGGTTTAGAGAAGCAGGTTGAACTCAACGAGACGTTACTTAGACTTCTCATGAACTACGTCAAGATGGCTTCATACCATGGTGTGTTAAAGGGTTTCAAAATTGAGGAGCAAGCCGCCAAACTACGAAAGGATAAAGCCCGTTACCATCTAGCCGTGTTCCTCCAGAAACAACCAAATGCAACATACAAGCAACTCGTCCGCCATCTGGATAAGAAGAATGAGAGACTCGCAAAAGGCAAAACAGCACCTAATGATTTCGTGTGGGCCCCACTTCCGCCGTCATGGAGGAGCGCCTTCAAGAAGAAAGGGCTCGGACTATACCACGGTGAATATTGGGAGATCGCGCTGAGAGAGTTCCCGACTCTCGTAGAGCCGTATTTAACTAAGGCGAGGAGCTTCGCGAAAGAGGTCAGGGTAAGAAATGTACTTTTCAATTGGCCTGAAATTGTCCAGCGGCACAAACGGGAACGCAAATAGGTAACGGTGGCCTCAGACAACAGCAAATCTCACCTTCGCCATCTTCGCGTATAGGTCTTTCTTCTGAGGCACGGCCATATAGCACGTCGTACTGTACCCCGCTCGAACTGCACTTCGCGGCAACTACACTATGCCAGCAGTACCCAATGACCATTGGCTTGCGAGTTGAGCCGTCCACTAGAACTCGGGGAAGACCAGCTCCACAGCGGCCTGACGTTCACCGCTACGAGCCGCCTGTACGTACTTCCAGATCGTGTTGCTTCCCGGTGCATGTCCCAACTGTGCCCGTACATCCGCAATGTCCATCCCGGCACGTATGGCGCGTGTGGCATATGTGGAGCGGAACCCGTGAAGCCAGAAATCTTCCGGGTTCAACCCGGCCCTCTTCGCGTCCCGTTTGATAGCGTCCAAGAGCCTACCGTTCACTTTGCCGCCCTTGGAACCATGCCGGGGCATGGTGGGAAACAGCATGGGACTATTGGGCATGTACCGCTTGCTGAACTCAACCAGTTCCCTGCCAAGGTAAGCGGGAATGTTGACGTTCCTTTCCTCGTGCGTCTTGGGAGTCCAGTCCTTGAGTTCGGGCTTACCCTCGACGCGGATAATCCAACTTTTGTCATCGTTCATCCGCACATCCCGCTTGTACAGGTGAGTCAGTTCCTCCTCACGCACACCGGACATGAGCAGGGTCTTCCAGCACATGCGGTGGTAGTCGCTTGCCGCGTCGAATATTGTCTTGAGTTCATCGTCGGAGTAGACGCGGATGTCCTCACTCGACCCACTGGGAGCCTTCGGGCAATCGCCCTCCTCAAAGACATTGACGCCCGACGCCCTGAGCATTTTCTGGATATAGATGAAGTGGTTTTCTTTGGTGGTCTTGGTCGTTTCTTCACCCGTCCGCTTCTTCAACGTCGCGATGTATGTGATGGCTGATTCGCGAGTCACAGCCGCCAGCGGAGTTTCCTCTCCGGTGGCTGCTTTGAACGCTACAAGGATGTCTTCAATCGCGTCATACGTGCGCGGCTTGCGTCCACCCGACAGAATCTTGAGTCGGTACGATTTCAGGAAGTTTCCAATTGCATCGCCGACCGTGAGGACTTTGGGCTTTCCCTCTTTCACAACCGCCTTTTGCCCCGTCGCTAGTTGTTGCCTGAGTTGTTGGGACATCACTTCAAGTTGAGACTTCCGCCCCTCATTGCGGTAGAGCTTAAACAGCGTCCACGCCTCAGTCGGGTCTGGGCTCAGAGGAAGCCATTTGCCGCCGTCGCTGGCAACGTACTTGCCGCCTTCAACAACGGTTGGGGTCTTCGTTTTGGGTAAGAACACAGCGTGAGGCTTCACGCCAAAGCCTTCGCTGTAGTCGGCGCGGAGGTATTTCCAGCCGCTCGGAAGACGGACATACTTGTATAGCCGTGCGTCCCGACTGAGAGTAATGTTTGGTACTGTATCTTGACTTGCCATTGGTATCAAAGTTCTCCTCTCGGTCAATACCGAAAAATGAGGAAAACTAAGCTCTACCTCTGGCTTTTCTTAGGAAGGAACCGCAACTTGTTGATTTTGTTGCGGTGGTGCCGAAGAAGGGACTCGAACCCCCACACCCTTGCGAGTACGTGGACCTGAACCACGCGCGTCTGCCAATTCCGCCACTTCGGCACGAGACAGCGCTCAAACGGGTCGCGCCTGAGCAGGCAGCAACTCTGAGTCTCGCAAATGCGGAACGTGGTGTCAAATTCCGCCCGCATACTCAACGAGTTGCGACCGGGGCAAATCGCCCCGGCCTCTCCATCCGTTCCGTGATTGCACCAGCCGCGCGACTACACCAGTTTCGCGTCGAGCGTGATCTCGGTGTTGTTCGCAAACAGCTTCGAGATCGGGCAGCCGGCCTTGGCGTCCGCAGCAGCCTTGTCGAAAACTTCCTTGGTGGCGCCGGGCACGCTGGCTGTTGTGGTCAGCGCGATCTTCGTGATCGCAAAGCCGCCATCCACCTTGGCCAGGGTCACGGCCGCCTGGGTTTCGATGCTGTTGGGCGTCAGGCCCGCGCCGCCCAGTTGTGCGCCGAGAGCCATCGAGAAGCAGCTCGCGTGCGCCGCCGCAATCAGTTCCTCCGGCGTGGTGCCGCTCGTGGCGCCCTCAAACCGCGTGGCGAACGAATAGTTGGCATTGTTCAGCACGCCCGTCGCTGTCGAGATCGTGCCTTTGCCTTCCTTCAGTGAACCTGTCCAAACCGCACTTGCCTTGCTAGCCATAGTCCCTCCTTGGGGGATTCAAAAATCCAGTGGTTGCTTGATTGGGTTGCCGGGAGCGCCGAGGGGAAAGATGCGGCGGGGCCCGGCTGTGGAACCGTAGGCACCGCCCAAATCACAGGCGGCACTTGCCCTCATTCCATGCTAATCTGTCGGGCATGTTGCCGGAACGACCCCGCGCCCTGAATTCCGATTTTCCCGCCCATGCCGGGGCGGAAATCTCACAAAGTGGTGTGCCTGGCGCCGCTGAAGAAGGGCTGCCGGTTGACCACCACTGCCAGGTCTGTCCCACCTGCAATCATCGCCTTACTGGCCACCACTGCAAACTGGTCTGCACCTACTGCGGCTACTACCTCAGCTGCGCCGACTATTACTGACGGGCTCAGCCAGCCTCCATCCTGCACAAAGGCCTCTTCCTTAGAGAAGAGGCCTTCGCATTGTCTTAATCATTCGCTGCAGTCGCCGGAATCCGCTAGAACACGATCTTCCCAGCAACCTGCAGCTCGCGCGCCGGAAGCGCCGATGAGATCACCCCGAAGCCGCCGGTCTGCCCCTGAACCAGCGGAGCCCCCGTATCCGGCACTTGCGTATTCGGATCGCCGAAATTGGTGTGGTTGAAGAGGTTGAACGCCTCGGCCCGAAGTTGGAAGTGGGATCTTTCCGTGATCGCGAAATCCTTGCTCAGACCCATATCGACATCCCAGTAGTCGTCTCCACGAATTGAATTCCTCGGCATGTTACCGAATGTGTTGTACGTGGTGCCGGACGGAGGCGCCATAGGCGGGGTGCTGAAGCTCGTTACGTTTAAGTACTGAAGGTAGGACTTGTTCGACGCGATGGCGGGACCGCTTATGTTGGGCCGGTAGGCGTTGCGGCCGTCGACAGGGGTGAGCGGCGAAACCGACTGGTCGCTGGTGGGGCCCGGGCGATAGTCAAAGTCGAGCGGGTCGCCACCGCGCCCCGACACGATCCCGGTAACCTGCCAACCGCCTACAAATTCATCGAGGACGCGGTTGGCGTTGGGCAGCAGCCACTGGCCCTTGCCGACCGGCAGCGACCAGACCGCAGTGGTGGTGTTGACGAAGGGGTGGTTATACGCTGAAATTCCACGGTCGGCCGCGACGTCGTAGATATTCTGCACCGAGGGAATGCCGTTGCCACAATTGTCGCAATTGCCGCCGCCGTCGAGAGCCTGCGCGGCGATGTCAATGGCCTTCGACCAGGTGAAGGATTCCAACAGGTAGAGCCCATTCGAAAATCTCTTCTCGACCTTGGCTTGCAGGCCATCGTAATCAGAAGTCGCCCAGGGCAGGATGCCGGCGATCATGCTGAAGTTTGCATAGGGAACACGAACCGGGGCCGTAGCCACACCGGCCTCCGCAGCGAGGTCCAGCGGATACAAACCACCCGATGGGGCCTGGTTAATGTCGTTGACAATGATCTCGTTCAGCCCGTCATTGCCCACGTAAGAAAGATCCAGCAGCCAGTTGTGGGTCAGGTCACGCTGCACGCCGAAGAACCAGCTGCGCACCTGCGTATCGGGCGAGTTGGGAGGCATGTATTGCAGCGTATCGAACGCCGGATTGTAATTCGAAGGGCTGACCATATTGGCAGGAAAGCCGCTTTGCACGTTGTTGTAGAGGCCCGTGCCGGGAATCGACACTTGCAGCGCGACCACGCCGTTGGGCGGGTTCATGCTGAGGTAATTTGACCCCACGCGGTTCCAGTGCGAATAGCTGATGCCGTAGCCGCCGCGGATCACCGTCTTGTCGTCCACTTCGAAGGATGCGCCAAACCGCGGCCCAAAATCCGCAGTGTTCGGATTGATCGTGTACCTGTTGCTTGAGGTCGCCGGCACGATGGTTTGCGTTGTGGGGTTGAAGTTGGCGAGTTGATTGCTGGCTTCGTAGATGGGCGTGTTGAACTCGTAGCGCAGGCCCATGTTCACGGTAAGCCGACGAGTGGCCCTCCAGTCGTCCTGCAGATAGCCAGCCCAGCCCCAACTGCGAAGTTGGCTGACGGTGGGGCTGGCGAGGCCCATTTCGGCCTGGTAGCCGAGGAGGAAGTCGGCATAGTCGAACATGCGGGTGTTCTCAGATGTCACAGGTCCGGTAAGGGGGCCATAGAGCTTGTTGTAATAACCATAACCTGCACCATAGGCGGGCTCGGTGTAGACGTTTCCGCCCATCACAGGATGCAGATCCTGTTGAGCCACATGAAGCATAAGGTACTCCACGCCGGCCTTGAGGCTGTGACTCCCCATCAACCGCGTGTAATTGGCCTTGGGATCCCATATGGTCGGGTTTTGATACTGTGGACTTGTCCATAGCCGGCCCAGGCTCGTGAATCCGCCATCGATGAAGTATTGATAGGTAACGCCGCCGGTGTATTGGGGATCGGTGGGCAGTCCGGGGATGTTGAACAACGCCAGCATCGAGGGTCCGCCCGCCTCGATGGGTTTCTTTCCTGCCTGCATGGTGGAGAAGCCAAAGCGGGCTTCGAGCACCGACACCGGGTTAATAGTCCAGGTGGCTCCGGCGTCAATCGCCTTGATCGGAGCGTATACCTGGCCATCGCCATTGTCGCCAGCTACACCGGGGATGCTGCCCGGAGCGATGACGTTTTCGCGGCTTTGCGAGTAGCGGACGAAAAGCCGCATCTTCTCGCTTGGAGTCCAGTCAATCTTGGCGTCGCCTTTGTCCTTGTTGAAGGTCTGAGGTTCAAGAACGATGTAGTTGTATGGGAAGGAGCTGTTGTACGAGTTGGTATTGGTGGGGCTGGGGAGGTACGACAGAAGCCCTCCGTTCGATGATGCGGCAAAGGGAATGACGGCTGAAGCCGGAATCTGACCGTTGAGGTACTGCGTGCCTCCCACGGCGGCCTGGGATCCTGGAGGGCCCGCACCGAGGCCGAGACCGAAATAGGTCGAAGAGTTGCACGGATTCTTGCCCGCGTTGTAGTTACATGGGTTGCTGACCGGTAGATAAGGCGCGCCAGAGGGATTAGCCGTTCCCGTGTCGGTATTGTCGATCAGATAGTAGCCCAGCGCCGCCCCGCATGCCGTGGTGCCGGCCTGGCCGCGTTCCGCGCACGAGGGTAACTGATTCTGGTCCGTGGAGGACGAGGTCTGGCGATAACCCTCGTAATCGAGGAAGTAGAAGAGCTTGTCTTTCTTGATCGGGCCGCCGAAGTTGCCGCCGAACTGGTTGCGGTGCAGAGCGGGCTTGCCGCCCACGTCAGGCTTGAAGAAGCCCCCGGCGTCCAGATTCGTGTTACGCAGATACTCCCACGCGCCACCGTGCAGATCGTTGGTGCCGTACTTGGTAACCACGTTGATGGTGGCTCCGCCCGCGCGGCCGTACTCCGCGCTTTCATTGTTGGTCACCACGCGAAATTCTGCGACCGAATCCGGCGCCAGCTGCACCACCTCGTTGCTGAATCCCTGGTTCGAGGTGCCGTAGAAGTTGTTGTCCACTCCGTCGAGAAGGTAGTTGGTGTACACGCTGCGCAGTCCGTTGATATTAAACGCGCCTTCACGAGCACCGTAGCTATCCGAAAGGTTGCTCGGGCTGGGAACCACACCTGTGGAGAGTTCGACTAACTGAGAGTAATTGCGGCCGTTGAGCGGCAGTGCGGCAATCTCCCGCGCCGCCACCACCTGGCCGTGTTCGCTCGAGTCGGTCTCCAATTGCGCCGCCTCGGCCGTCGCCGTCACCGAGGTGCTGGTTCCCGCCACCTTCAGTTGCACATCGACGCGCTGCTGCGCACCTACGTTCAGGTCGAACTTTGCCGCAGCGGGTTGAAACCCTTGCGCCTTCACGTTCAACTCATAAACGCCAATCGAGACGTCCACGAACCGGAACTCTCCGCGATCGTTCGTCACGGCCGTCTGCTCCACTGCCGTTGCCGTGTTGCGTAAAGCCACATTGCCGTGCGCCACCACGGCCCCGCTGGGATCGGTTACGGTTCCTAGAACGGTTGCTGTATCGAATTGCGCTCTGGCACTGGCCACCAGAACTAACAGGAGAAAGCTGATCGCGATGCGACGCATGACAATTGCTCCTTAGCCCCGAATTGTGTCCCTCATCGCGTGCGCAACTGCGTGGCGGCGCAGAATGTCACCGCTCATGAGCGAGTTGGGGTCGCGCCTTCGCGAAGACATGCGGTGGAGGATTAGATTCTTGCAAACAATCTATGTTGCGCGTGTCAATTGTCAACAGATTTCACGTAAATGCTTTGTTTAAATAACAATTGTTGTGACCAGGGTCACCGGAGCCCGCGGAGTCTCGCCGAGTGCCAGGTGCCCCATCCTAATCGCGGTTTCTGCGTTTACGGTGGGATCGCGCGAATCCCAAATTCACGCAGTTTCTTTGCCCTTCGTGGGCGCAAAACTATCCAGCGGCGGAGACGGCAACAGATGCGCGCGCGCCAGCACCTTGCGCGCCAATCCAGTCAGCGCCATCCCTGCTGCTTCGCGCAACGGCACCCAGCGGCGCTCCCCGCCCGCAACCGTCATCGCCTCGATATCGTCCTCAAACACGGTGCGGACGCGCACGTAGTAATTCACCTGCATAATGGCATGGCGCACGGTCATGCGCAGGTCCTTTTGCGGCACATCGGCGCGCGTTAACATCGGCAGCTCCCACATGCCCGGCATCACCGTCTGGCTCGCAGGCCGCTGTTCCAGCAGCACTTCGCGCACGCCGGACCCGCCGCGCTTTTCTGGCGCCGGACTCGTTCGGACCGAGAGCGCGTAGCCTACGGCGCGGCTCATCATCGGAGCCCGCCGCGGCGTCTTGTGTTCGCCTTGCGTTTTGCAATCAATGGCCAGCGGACATACCAGGCATTGCGGATTCCGCGGCGCACACACCGTTGCGCCCAGTTCCATGATGGCTTGGTTAAAGTCGCCGGGCCGCGCAGGATCGAGCAATTTTCCAGCTAGATCTTCAATCTTGCGCCGCAGCGTAGCCCCGCCGCCTTTGCGGCTGCCCGCCTCCCAGCCCGCGAGCCGGCACAGCACGCGCTCCACGTTGCCATCCACCACGGCCACCGGCTCGCCGTGCGCAATGCTGGCAACCGCCGCCGCCGTGTACGCGCCGATCCCCGGCAGCGTGCGCAACTCCTCCGCCCGCAGCGGCAAATTCCCGCCCTGGTGCGCCGCCACAAATTGCGCCGCCTTGTGCAGCATGCGTGCGCGCCGGTAGTAGCCCAGCCCGCTCCACAACGCCAGCACTTCCTGTTCGGGAGCCAGCGCCAACGCGATCAGCGTGGGAAACCGCCCCATGAATTTCTGGTAGCGATCCACGACCACAGCCACGCGCGTCTGCTGCAGCATGATCTCCGAAACCCAGATGGAGTAAGGGTCCGAGACCTGCCGCCATGGCAAGTCGCGGCGATGGCGCACGTACCACTCCAGCAAGCGCACGCGCAATGCCGCGATCTTCGCGGGATCCTCGTCGAACTTCGCCATGGGGAAAGCTTACGGCATCCGCGCCAGCAGCCGGTGACCCGGATCTTCGGAAACTAAATTAAGCACGAATTGGAGTGCCCCACATCTCGTTTCTGAGATGTGGGATCGCACGAATCCAAACTTGCTGGCTTTGTATCAGGGCGCGGCTTCAGCCGCGCCGAAAACCTTTAACAGAATGAACGGGGCTTTAGCCCCTGGAGAAGATACCTATCCCAGCAGTTCGCCCACAATCTTTGGCGCAGCCGCTAGCGCCGCGTCAATTTGCGCCCGATCTTTGCCACCGGCCTCGGCAATCTCCGGCTTTCCGCCGCCTGATCCGCCGACCAGCTTCGCTACTGCGCCCACCAATTTACCGGCTTGAATGCGCTTCACCAGTCCCGGCGTTACGCCGGCGATAATGGCCACCCTGCCCTCTGGCTGCGCCGAACCCAGCACCACTACGCCCTCGCCCAACTTGCCTTTCAGGTTGTCGACGAGCGTGCGCAGTTGTCCGCGCTCCAGTCCATCGGCACGATGCGTCAGAACCTTCACGCCATTCACTTCGACAGCTCGAGAAACGGCCTCGCCCAGTCCTCCGGCCGCCGACTTCATGCGCATCTCTTCCAACTCGCGACGGAGCTTCTTCAGCTCGTCTTCCTGCGAAGCGAATTTCGCCTTCAACCCTTCAGTCAAATTCTCGACGGAAGGCACATACTGCCCTGCCACCTGCGCCAGTTCAAAGTCGCGCCGGAAAGTATCCAGCGAGCCCATCCCGCTGATGGCCTCAATCCTGCGCACGCCCGAAGAAACCGACTCCTCACCGGTCAGCTTGAACAGCCCGATCTCGCCGGTCGCCGACGTGTGCGTACCGCCGCACAGCTCCGTCGAGAAGCCATCCGCGAGCCGCACCACCCTTACCTTGTCGCCATACTTCTCGCCGAACAGCGCCATCGCGTGGTACTCATTCACTGCCACGTCGATCGGCACGTCCTCGAGCGTCTCTACCTTGGCGTTCTTCAGCACCTCGCGGTTCACAATATTTTCGATCTCCTGGAGATCTTCCTCGGCGACTTGAGAAAAGTGCGAGAAGTCGAAGCGCAGCCGGTCGGGATGCACCGCCGAACCCGCCTGTTTCACATGCGTCCCCAGCACCTGGCGCAACGCTGCTTGCAGCAAATGCGTACCGGTGTGATTCCGCTTGATCGCGTCCCTCCGTTCCCCGTCCACTTGCGTCGTCACAAGGTCGCCCACGGCCAGATCCTGCTTGAGCACCGCCTTGTGCGCCCTCACGCTCTGCACCGGCAGCACGCAGCCAACGATTTCGGCTACGACGGAATTCCCATCCACGGTGAGAAAGACACCGAGATCGCCAACCTGTCCGCCCGAGTCGCCGTAGAAACTGGTGTGGTCGAGGACAACTTCCACCTCATCGCCAGCCGAGGCCGCAGGAGCGCCCACGCCGCCCTTCACAATGGCCAGCACTTCGCAGTTCGTCGACGTCAGTTGCCGGTAACCCTCGAACACAGTCTTCGGCAAATCGCGAAACGCAGGGCTGGCGGTTTTTTGCGATCCGCCTTTCCAGGATGCACGGGCGCGGGCCTGCTCTTCGGCGCGTGCTTTTTCGAAGCCTTCCATATCGAAGGTCACGCCCGCGTCACGGGCGGCGTCGACCATGAAATCGAGCGGCAATCCGAAGGTTTCATACAAGTGGAAGGCCTTGTCGCCTGTGAATTGGCCTTTCATCTCCTCATCCAGGCGGGTGAGGCCAAACCTCAGCACGCGGTCAAACTGCTTCTCCTCGGCTTCCACCACCTTCGCCACGCGCTCCGCCGAATCCGCCAACTCCGGATACGCGCCTTTCATCAGATCCCGCACCGCAAACACCATCTCAAACAGGAACGGCTTTTCCTGTCCCAGCAATCTGCCGTGACGTATTGCGCGGCGCATGATCTTGCGCAGCACATAGCCGCGTCCTTCGTTCGACGGAACAACCCCGTCAGAAATCAGGAATGTGGCCGCGCGCGCGTGGTCCGCAATAATCCGCAGGCTGGCGGACTCGAGCCGCTGTTTCTCGTAGCGCAAACGAAGCTCTTCTTCCGGAGGCCGGGGAGGAAGCTCAGCCGAAACCTCTCTCGCAAACAGCTCGCTGTACTTGAATTTCGTGAATTCCGCCGCCTTCTCAATCAACGGCGTAAACAAATCCGTCTCAAAGTTCGAAATCTTCCCCTGCAACACCGCCGCTACGCGCTCGAGGCCCATCCCTGTATCGATCGAGGGCTTCGGAAGAGGGGTCAGCTTGTACGCCGTCTTGCCCGCGGCATCCGTCGCCGCGGAGCGGTCAAATTGCATGAAAACTAAATTCCAGATCTCCACGTAGCGGGCATCGTCGTGCCCGAAGGGTTTGTCGACGCCAGGAGTCTCGGCGGCCTCGATGCCCATGTCGTAGAAAATCTCGCTGCACGGCCCGCACGGCCCGGTCTCGCCCATCTGCCAGAAGTTGTCTTTGAGGCCGTACTGAAAAATGCGGTCCTTGGCGACGCCCGTCTCGATCCAGAACTGCTCCGCCTCATCGTCACGCGGAACATTCCAACCCGCGGAGTCGGCGCCCTCGAAGATCGTGACGTACAGCCGGTCTTTGGGAAGGCCCATCCACTCGGGACTTGTCACCAGCTCCCACGCAAACTGGATTGCGTCGCGCTTGAAGTAGTCGCCAAACGAGAAGTTGCCCAGCATCTCGAAGAACGTATGATGCCGCCGCGTAAAGCCCACATTCTCCAGATCGTTATGTTTGCCGCCCGCGCGCACGCATTTCTGGCTGGTCGTGGCCCGCGAGTACTCCCGTTTCTCTGCGCCCAGAAAAAGGTCTTTGAACTGGTTCATGCCCGCGTTGGTAAACAGCAGGGTCGGATCGTTGGCAGGCACCAGCGAGGAAGAGTGCACACGACGGTGCCCCTTCGTCTCAAAGAAGTGCAGAAACAGCTCGCGTATCTCATTTCCCGAGCGATATTGCATAGCTTTTAGTGTATCTATCCCCGGTTCCCTAACGCGAGGGACGGGGGGCGCCCCCGCCACAAGAAACCTGCCCCGGCGCCGCGACATCTAATGGCTTGAAGAACGATCGATGATGAAAACGGAGGATGGAATGGACACGTGCGCGATCCTGGCCTTGCTTGAGGCTAAACCCGGAAAAGAACAGGAACTTGAGGCATTTTTGAAGTCGGCTCAACCGTTGGCGGCTGCAGAACCCGCGACCACGACCTGGTTCGCCCTGAAACTGGGACCCGCGAAGTTTGGAATCTTCGACACTTTTCCAAACGAGGCCGGACGCCAGGCACACCTTTCCGGTCCAATTGCCAAGGCTCTGATGGCGAAAGCGGGCGAGTTGCTGGCCAAAGCACCGCAGCTGGAGATGGTAGAAATCCTGGCTTCGAAAGCCTGACGGCTGGGTGCCCCCGGTCCCTCGCATTTGGGGACCGGGGGCAGCACAATCTTCAACAAACCAGAATTAGAAACCCGCCGACTGGCTCACTCGCTAACCCGCCGCTTCACTCTTCGCCTCGCTCCGCCTCCAGATTTTCGAGGCCGGCCAGCTCTTCCTCCGGCACGTCCCACCGTCGCAGAATCTTGTAGATCGTTCCCGTCGCGAATCCGGCCGTCATCAGCCGCCGCACCACCCGCGCCGTGTCTTTCGGACCCTCAGGCTTTGGAATGCGCTTTCGGCTCAGATACTCGCGCGCCAGCGTCTCCTCGTTGGTCTCGCCATAGCGCGCGCCCACGGCCTCTTCAATCACCTCGGCGCGAATGCCCTTCCGCTGCAGATCGTTACGCACCCGCCGCGCGCCCAGCTTCTCGTTCTCCTGCCGCAACCGCGCGTAGGTTTCGGCAAAGGACTGATCGTTCAAATACCCGTGCTCCTTCAGCCGTACCAGAACCGTTCGCACTGCCGCTTCGCCGTGCTCTCCCGGCTCCGCCCGCGTCCCCATCAGCCGCCGCAGCTCCGCCTCGGTCCGCATCTGCCGCCCCAGCGCCTTCACGGCATACTCGTACAGCCCGGCTTCGCCGAGCGGTTCCTTCTTCTTCGCACTGCGGCCGAAGCGCATAGCGATCAATCCAGAGGAATCAGCAGGTTGAAGACGCGGTTGCGCCGCCAGCGATAGTGTTTGAAATCGCTGTCGAGCGTAAGTATGTCGCCCGTGTCGAGTTGGTTGGCCATGGCGATCAGGCAAGCATCAGCAAAATCGGCTGGGGTGTCGCGGTATTTGTCCAGAATGCTTTCGACCTCAGCCGCGCATCCTGACAACTGGAATGGAATCTGGAAAGTTCCGTCAGCAACAGTCGCCAATATCCTGTCGATCGCTTCCGGAATCGATTGCATCATGTAGCAGCTTTCGCCAATGACCGCTTCACACGTCGCGAATGGCGGACGCAGATCGGACAGCGCGGCCACGCACCGCCTGTGATATTGGTCTCGACGATTAAGCCACGCGACGATCACGCTCGTATCGAGCAGGACGGGCTGCACCTTAGCGCTTCACAGTCTTTTTGCGGGATTTGCCACCGGGCATTGAGCTCCGGCCGTATCCCTCCATGTACTTCTTGTTTGTGGAAAGATCAGATACGCCGAAATCGAATTCCCCAAGACCATGAATTTTGAACGGCATATCCTCCGCGGCCTCCCGGGCAACCATGTGAATGCCCTTGCGCAGGATTTCTGACGTAGTCCAGCCCTTGCGCTTTTCCAGGCCGTCGAGCACGCGCCGGGTCTCAGGGTCCAATCGCAACTGCGCCATCATCTTCATGCCTTCGATTGTACTACAAATCACGGTTTGTGTAATACAGGCTCTCCTGATGCGGTTCCCAGCGTCCCTATTCCCTATTCCCTATTCCCCATTCTCTAATCCTTAGTCCCTGCTCTTCGTCCACTCATCCACCCAATCGTTCACCGTCTTCCACCAGAGCTGCGAATTCTGCGGCTTCAGCACCCAATGCCCCTCATCGGGGAAGTACAGCATCTTCGACGGCACGCCCAGCATCTGCAGCGTGTCGAACAACTGGAACCCCTCGCTCACATCGAGCCGGTAGTCCAACTGCCCATGCACCACCAGCGTCGGCGTCTTGAAGTTTTTCGCATAGAGCGATGGCGACCATTTCCTGTAGGGATTCTCCGCGTCCGGCTTGCCGTAGTAGTCCCACGGATGCCCCTTAAACTCCCAGATGTTGAACCAGTCCTCTTCCGTCGTGCCAAACGCCGACTCGGCATTGAACATGCCGTCGTGGCTCACGATGCACTTGAAGCGGTTGGTATGCCCAAGCACCCAGTTCGCCATGTATCCGCCGTAGCTCGCGCCCAGCGCGCACTCGCGGTCCTTGTCGATAAACGGATAATGCTGCTCCGCGTAATCCAGTCCCTCCATCAGGTCGGTAAATGGCTTCCCACCCCAGTCGCCATTCACGCCGTCCACAATCGCCTGGCCGTAGCCCGTCGACCCGCGCATGTTGATCATGATCACGACGTATCCATTCGCCGCAAACAGCTCCGCATTCCACCGATAGCTCCAATCGTCGCCCCAGTTCCCCTGCGGCCCGCCATGAATCAAAAACTTCACCGGATACTTTTTCGCCGCATCGAACCCTGGCGGCCGAATGATGAATCCCTCGAGCTTCGTCTTGTCCGCAGCCGTGAACCAGAACGATTCCATCTTTGGTAGATCGAGTTGAGCGAGCAGTGCATTGTTGAGATGGGTGATTGGGCTTGCTACTCCGGCATTTCCGTTCTGTGGCATACGGCAGTTGTCACAGATGAGGATGCCTGAGGAGATGATGGTGGATACGACTTCGGTAGGTTGATCAACTTTCATCATTGAGGCAACAATCGAAAGTGGGGCCAAGTCAATCGTTCCTGCTTTTGGCGGCCGGGCTACGACATGAAGATCGCTGAACTCCCCGCCAAAGGCCATAAGCATCAGCTTGCCGGTTTCCGGGTTCACGGCATAGACTGGCTCTTCCCCGCGATCCCCGCTTGTAAATAAGATCGACTGCGGGCCAAGCCATAAGAACTCATTCACCCAGTTATCAAACTTCGGCAGTAAGTCCGTAATCGTCTTTGCCGCGCGATCGTAGATCAACAGCCGAAACTTATCGCTCTCATACCCCGCCCGCGCCTGGCTCCGCCACGCCAGCCACTTTCCATCCGGCGAATACGCCGGATCAAAGTTGCCGCCCGCCGATGTGCTCACCTTTACCGGTTGCGCATTGGGATCGGTCAGATCGAGCGTAAAGATGCTCGCGCTGGTCGATATCGCCGGATTGTCGACGAGCTTCTCAGTAAACGCCAGCTCCTTCGCATCCGGCGAGAAATCACACCCGCAGCCCGACCCCTCCAGCGAAAATGGCGGCACATCGTGCTCATCCTCCGGATTCAAGTCACGCATCGCCCCGGTTTCGACCGAGACCAGAAACAGATGCGACCTCTTGTAGCCCGTGTAGTGGTCCCAGTGGCGATACAAAAGGTGCGTGAAGATTTGCGCCTTTACCGGGCTCGCCGCCAATGCCTCATCCAGCTCCGCGTTGCATTGATTACCCGACTTGAAGTCCGCCGTTGTAATCGGTGAACAATCGGGATAAACCGCCGACGTAAACACAATCGACTTTCCGTCCGGCGACCACTTCGCGTTGTCCGCCCCCGTCGCAATCGCCGTCAGCTTGCGGGCGTGGCTCGTAGCACCCGTCGCCGTATCAAAATCGGCGATCAAAATTTGCTGACCACCCTCTCGACCGGAAAGGAAGAGGATGGAGTGCCCATCCGGCGCGAACTGCACGCCACTATCGCCCGACTGCCCCACCCCCAGCTTGAACGGGGCCGAACTCTCGGATGCCGTGCTCGCAATCGCCTGCATCCACAATTCCATTGTTTTTGTGTTTTGGGCGAGATCCACGGTCGTCACGGAGTACGCCAGCCACTTCCCGTCCGGCGAAACGGCAGTATCGCCCAGCCGCTTCATCGCCATCATGTCCTCGAACGTCATGGGCCGCTTGGCGGCAGGGGTCATGGGGCGCACGGTGGCCGCGGGCGGCGACTCCGCCGGCGAAGACCCGCCCGCAGGAGTGTTGTTTTGAGCTGAACTGAGGCCGGGAACTATGAAAAGAGCGGCAAAAGCCAGAAAAAATGAACGAAGACGCATGGCAACCCTCATCGCGCGCAGCAAAACCTGAACTTCGCGAAGAGAAAGTGTACACCTGCAAGGACTTTCCGATCGCGCTCCACTCCGCAAAGAAATCTGCTGGGATTTGCATATAATTTCGCCCTTCCGGCGCACAATCGTTCTATGAGTTGCTCCCAGAGAAAGGCAATTCGTCCGCACGCCGGTTCAAAATGTCAGGTATGTCCCCGGTCCGTACCCCCCACCCCCCTCCCCCCCACCCCAGGTCGGGCGGCCACCCACCACGGCACACGGTCCACGGTCCACGAACCACGGCACCCGGTTTCATTGCCCAAAAAGCGAGTTGTGAAACTGTGAAGCCAGCAAGTAGAGTAAAATCAGCCGCTTACGCGACAAAATCTCACGGCCTCACAGTTTGTGCGTTTCTGTGAGATTGTGAGATCGGCGCGCAGCCAACAGTTCACTTCTTCACTTGGCTTCATTCCCGATCAGACGGAACGTGATCGTTCCCCAGAACAGCCGCGCCCGCATCTGCACCGGCAAATGCCGCTCATCGTCCGTGTACCAGATCCAGATGTTGCCGCGATTCTTCACCACGCCCGCATCTGCAGTAGGCTGCACGCGCAGAGTCTTGAACGTGCCGAGAGGCGTCTTGATCTCTTCTCTGCCCTCGACTTTCATCGTCACCAGCACGGTGCGCATGGCATCCACCACGGGAAGCACGAAGTTCTGCCCCAGCGCCATGGGCTGCGACGAAGCGTAGAACACTCCGGTCAACAGATCGGTAAGGCAACCGCTCACTGCCGATTCAGCGTGCTTGGTCTGTCCTGTCACCTGGTTCTTCTCATCCAGGATCGACTTCCCGTTCGCGTAGTCCAGCTTCTCCGTGGAGTTGATCTGCCGGCGTCCTTCCACAGTCTGCTTGTCGAAGTCGTAGGTGCAGCCGCGCTCGCGGTCGAAGTCGGACTGGAAGCGGTCCGCTACGTGAAACAGCAGGTTGATTGCGCCGCCGGTGTCAGCCGAGGCGGCGATGCGTTCGCGGTCGCCGGCCTGCTCAAAGTGGATGACCGCTGTCCCCGCGGGAAAGACGCGCCAATCCACGGCGTAGGTAAGGGTTTGTTTCTGAGGAAAGCTGTAGCCGGAGCGCGGCGGTGCAAGCGTGCTGGCCTGTTGGCCAAAGGCTGCTGCTGCCAGAGCTAAAGCGCAAAAGAGGCTGACTGCGTTGGCACGTGTCTTCAATGTACGGCACGGTTCCTTATGGGTTAGAGCGATCCTGTTTTGTTGGACTCCTCGGTTGCGCAAAGTGCTTACCGGAGCCGGTCGAGGAGTGCCTCCAGCGCCGGCCGCAGGTAGAGCAAACTCAAATACAGCAGTGCGGCCCCTATTGCAGCATTGTACTCGCGGTGCTTGCGATACAGGGCAAAGGAGAAGCCGCTGGAAGGAGCATTGGCGGCCGCGGCTTCGGGCGGAACTGCTTGACCGTTTTGGGCTTTGGCCGGAGTGAGGCGGGGCCAAAAACGAGGCAGAACCCGGGGAACCTGTCGGCAATAGTCCTCGAAATCCGGAAACGTGTCGCGGAGGAATCGCTCTTCCGAGGCAATCACTGGAATGTAAATGACAGCGAAGCCTGCGGCGAGCAAAAGCGCCAGCGGCCAACTGAGCAGGGCCACGGCGAAGCCCGCGGCCATCAGCATCGAACCCAGGTAAAGGGGATTGCGCGTGTAGGCGTAAGGACCGGTCACAGCGAGTTCGCGATTCTTTTTCACCGTGCCCGAAGCGGCGGCGCGCAACGCAAGGCCGGGCAACACCAGCACCAGGCTCCACGCGATCGCGGCTGGGTGCGCCGGACGGCGCGCGACTTCAAACACATAGACCGCAGCGGTAACAAAGCCCAGCGGCACGCGAATCCGCCGCGCCCACCACTGCGTGGGGCGGGGTTTTGGAGAAGATTTGTGCTGGGTCATGAGGCGCGCTCCTCTGCCAGAAGCTCATCTGCGGCGTGCAGTACTTCTTCCGGTGTGATCGTCAACAGCCCAGGCTCGGGTGCATCGCGGCGGGAGTGGTCGCGGCGGCTGTCGGGACTGCGCAGCACGCGGGCACGCGTGCCATAGGGTCCGTTGCGGCTGGGATCGGTGGGCCCATAAATGCCCACCACCGGCCGGCCGAGAGCGGAAGCCAGGTGAATCGGGCCGGTGTCGCCGCCAATGCAGAGTGCGATGCGGCGCGTGAGCGCGATCAACTGCGGAAGCGTAGTCGTCACGGGAATTGCGTTGCCTTCGGCCGTAATGGGCGCGGCCAGCGATTCTTCTCCGGGGGCAGCGTTGACCAGGACCTGCATGCCGCGATCTTTCAACCCTTTTGCGACGGCTGCGTAGCGCTCGGGTGGCCAGCGCTTGGCGCCCCAACCTGCTCCCGGAACGATCAGAGCCAACGGCCCCGCTCCGGCCGGAGCCCCGCACTCCGCGAGCCAATCGCCGCACCAGTTCTCGGCCTCGGGGTCGACGGGCAGCAAAGCAGTGGCGGCCGAAAGAGGATCTCCTGCTACGCCCGAAGCCAACTCCACATCCTGCTCAATCACGTGCGCGCCGTGCGTCGCAATGCGCTCGGTGAAGAACCAGTGTGCAGGCCACTCGCGCGGCCGGACTTCGCCAATGCGACGAATACAGCCGGACATACGGCCGATTACTGCCGAGCGGATGGCGCCCTGCAAGTCGAGCACCGCGTTGTATTGGGCGGCGCGCAGTTCGCGTCGCAACTCCTTGATCTGGCTAAATGTCTTGCCGTTCAACGGATGGCGCTTCCAGTCCCGGCAGGCGGCAAAATGCAGCCGGTCGACAACCGGCATGGCGCTGCCGCGGGCTGGACTGATCCCTGTTCCCCGTTCCCTGATCCCTGCACTTAAGAGCGCCTGCCAGCGTGGCTCGATGACCCAGCCGATCTGCCAGGAGGGATGGCTCAGCCGCAGCGCCGTCACTGCGGGCAGCGCGTGGAGAATGTCGCCCATGGCGCCAAGACGGACCACGAGCAGGCGAAAGCTGGACTGCGTGTGCAAAGTTCAATTTTCGCACAAAGAATGCCGGGAGACCGGTATACGCGGCAGGCCTTCGAGCAATCGTGTGAACGTGTCTGATAGATGAACCTGAGCCTTGTGCACTTTCGTCCGCCCGAGCGCGGCTTTGCCGCGTGCTTTGTTTCTCAAAAAAATGGGCGGGCGGGTTTCGTGGGGCTAAAGCCCCACGCTCCCTCCGTTAACAAAGACTCTGATTTCCGATTGTCAGCGATCAGCCTTCTGCGCCGCGCCGCCCGGTTTATTTCGCCATGGGAGTGGGCAGGTAGCTTTCATCAGGCAAATAGCGATAAACGTCGAACTCGCTTTGAGTGATCAGCGTCCGGACCTTCTCACGCAAAGCCCGGAAGTCCTCCTTGCTCAGTCCTGCCTGGGCGCCAATGCCAGCGTCGAGGTCGGCCCAGTTGTTGAATCCCGTGACGGAGGTAATTTCCAAGCTGGACTCGCCGAGGCTCGCTTCCGCGACACTGTAATCTTTTGCTCCACCCTTCTGGACCGCCGGGAAGATTACGTTCTTCTGGAGGTCGAGATATTCCTGGTATTTATCGGGGCGCACCTGGGTGAGGAGAACCCGAATCATCTTGGGGGGGGCGCCGCTTTCGGGAAGGCTGAGCTCGGGTATGACCATTTCGACAACGCGGCGCGAGCTCGAAGTGCAATCGATGATGCGCAGGCTGATGCGCGCGAGGTCGACGGTCTGATCTTTCAGCTTGGGATCGGAATCGATGGAGGCGTCGAGGTCGGCCCACTTCGTGTAGTCCTGGACGCGCGCGTACTCATGGGCGCCTGTGAGCCCAACCCACATTGAGCTATAGCGGTCCGATCCGGCTTTGGCCAGAATGGCGTTGTATTCCTTGATTTCGGCCATAAAATCGCCGACACGGTCGGGCTTTACGGTGTAGAACGTGACGCTGCGGATGTTTCCATCCTGGGCAGACGCCGGCGTAACCAGCGTTGCGGCCGCGAAAACTGCCATCGCGAACACGCAAAGGCAGAGAACCCTTCTTTGGATCCAAGTCATGAAGAACCTCCTTGTCGCAAGCGCAGGGTGCGGTTGCGACATTTGAAGGTCCGGCATTGCAGCCGGGCGTGATTGGAATGAAGGCCTTCGCCAACAAGGGGAGCTCGCGGGGTCTTCGAAAATGGTGAGATGCGGTGCCCGTGGGGATTTGCGAACTCGCTGAGTATACGCCACCGGTCAGGTGCCATGGGGCGTTGTTGGTTGAACTTTCCTAGGTGCAGGTCCTTCGACTCGTTCCCGCTCAGAAAGGCAGCTTATCGGCAAGGGCTGGCGTCCGGCGACTATTCTGAAATGTGACAGCCAAGCCAAAGCCAAAACCCGGGAAACCGCGCCGGAAGGTTTCCCTCCGCTCTGTTTTCAAGTGGCTTGCAATCGCTGTCTTAGGTTGCTGGCTGCTGGCCGCGCTCACGTTAGTAGCGGCCAAGTGGATCGACCCGCCAACCACCGCGGTGCACATGGAGCGGCGCGTCGAAGCCTGGATCCGCCACAAGCCCTATCACCTGCACTACCAATTTGTTCCTCTGAGCCAGATTTCGCCCGACATGCAGCACGCCGTGATTGCCGCCGAGGATGAGCGCTTCTACCAGCACCACGGCTTCGACTGGCACGCCATCGAGCTTGCCGCCGAAGAAGATGAGAAAGGCGGCCATCGTCTCCGCGGCGGTTCCACCATCACCCAGCAGCTCGTCAAGAACCTGCTCCTCGGCACCAGCCGCTCTTATCTGCGCAAGGCCGCGGAGTTCACGCTGGTTCCCGTGGCCGAGCTGGTGCTGGGCAAGCAGCGCATTCTGGAGCTCTACCTGAACGAAGTGGAGTGGGGTCCGGGGATTTATGGCGTGGAGGCGGCGAGCCGCGCTTACTACGGAATCCCGGCGCGGAAGCTCAACCGGGAGCAAGCGGCGCGGCTGGCCGCGGTGTTGCCATTGCCCCTGAAGCGGCGTCCCGACCGCATGGATCACTACAGTGAAATCATCTTGGACCACATGCGGCAGATGGGGTGGTAAAAGCAGCCAATAGCCAGTAGCCAATAGCCAATAGTGGGCAGGCGACCGACGGCGGGTTGCGTGTTGGCGGGTCAGCGGGTCAGCGAGAGGTTCGTGCTACCTCAATCTTTCCGTGTTCTTTGCGAGCAGGTCGGAGAGGCGTCTGAATACTCGCTATTGGCTACTGGCTATTGGCTATTGGCCACTTGCTATCTTTGGAAAAGATCGATCGGCTGTGTAAAATCCGTTACCCGGATGTGCTTTGCCAGTGCCGGATGCTGGCGCTGAAGCGCTAAAAACATCTCCCAGGCCACGCGGCGATAGCTGAAGTGGCCGGCAGGCCCCGAACGCAACTCCGAGATGTACTGGGCTTCGGCGAAATCCATTTTGAAGAGCGAGCGGATGCGCGTGGACAGCGGGAAGAGATACTGCGCCGATTGCGCGGCCTCGGGAGCGGAGCCGGCAGCGATTTCAGCGGCGGCGTGGTGCGCGGATTCGATGGCGGAGCGGTAGTCGGCAAGTACGCCGGACGCGGCCAGAATGTCGAAATCATTTTCGGGTCCGGCGGGCAGGTCGCCCGCGCCGGGAGTCTCGTAGCCGTGCTGCGACGTGAATCCCTGGATGATTTGCGTGCAGCGCCGATGGCGGTGCATGTCGCGGAAGCCGCCAATATCCATGAGTAAATCGAACCGCAGCCCTGCTCCAGAGTGAAAAGCACGGAGTGCCTCGTCGTGACGACCACGGTGCTTTAGACCCAGCTCGATGATCTCGTTGACGCGTGCAGCGGGGAACGAAGCTGCGAGGTCGCGAATTTGGCGGTAGGGGTGGTGGCTGACGGAGTACAGGAGCGTCGCCGCAAGTTCGACTTCGAGAGATTCGGTGCGCTCCACTAGATCCACCACTGCGTGGCGCAGCCCTTTGGATGAGAGCGGTGCGAGAATCTCGACCGCAGCCTGTGCCAGCTCGGCCTGGGATTCGATGAGATACGGATTGGGCTGAGCGTATCTAACCAGCGTCGGCGCGGTACGGACCTCGCGGGTGAAGAGCGCGGCGGCCTCAGCAGCGAGAGGGGCGCAAGACTCGCCCACGGCGGAAAGTTTGTCGATGAAGGCCTGTGCGGCACGGGCGTTCAGGTTCCAGGCAGGGCCGATCGCGGCCTCGCGCAGTTTTTCGCCCAGCAGGCGCACTTCGGCAGTAGGGCTGGAGAGCAGCCGCGAGACCTGCACCTCCAGCGTCCGGGCGCTCACAATTTGCCCAAGCGACGTGTTGGTGGCCAGTGGCAACAGGTAGCGGGCCACGTCGAAGGCGCGGGCGCGGAGTGTGCGCTCGTAGGCCTCGGGCTTGAGCGTCTCGGGGCGCGCGACGCGGCCGCGCAGCAGTTCAAGAACCGCCGCGGAAACACGCTTGTAGGCGCTGAAAAGATCCTCAATGGTCTGCGAGTAAACCTTCGCCGAAGCGGTGTCTTCTCCAAAACCTGGGAAATACCACCCGGATTCGAGGAAGTTCTGGTAGCGGGTGGAGCGCTCCTGGCCGTCCCAGCGCGCCTCATCGACCAGCACGATGGCGGCCAGCAGGCTGAGCCGCTCGACGGCAAATGCGATGTGGGCCAGGTCAGCGATAGAGCGATGGCCATATTGAAAATAAAAGGTATTCAGGAACTGCTCGGCGCGTTGGGCGCTGATCTCGGTCAGGGACTCGCGCATGGAAAGCGAAGAGCGGGAGTATTTAGCCATGGCGAAGGCGAGGATCTCGGGATCAGCGCCATGAACGGCGAAAACTTCAGACTGCGTGCGGGCGCCCGAAGGCAGAAAAGATTCACTGGACATGAGGATCGTCTCGCGGACAGAATACGTCATAGAGCCTGGGATTCACTTTGGAGACTGCAAAGGTGAATAATAGACCGTAGCCGGAAGGCGAAGCGCCCAAAAGAGCGCGACCCCGGAGAGAAGCGCGGGAGCGTAGATGCGCGCGCTTTGGGACAGGAGTTTGCGGTGCGGGAGTTTTTGGTGCGCACGTCGCACAAGCCGCGGCCTTTGCCGCCGGGTCGCTGGGCGATGACCCAGCGCTGGAACGATCTGCTGTTTGCGCACTGGCCCATTGCTGGCTCCGTGATGGATGCGTTGCTTCCCGAGTGGCTTGAAGCCGATTCCTATCAGGGATCGGCGTGGCTGGGAGCGGTGCCCTTCTGGCTTGATCGCATTAAAATCCGCGGCGTACCGTCCATTCCGGGACTGCGCAACTTTCCCGACCTCAATTTACGGACCTATGTGCGCGACCGACTCACGGGAACGCCGGGAATCTACTGTTTTTCCGTCGATTCCAGCAATCTGCTTGCGGTTGCGGTGGCGCATCTCGCCTATCACCTGCCCTACAAGCTGGCGGAGATGCACCTCGAACAACGCTCGGAGCGGGAGTTCGCGTTTTACAGCCGGCGACGCTTCTCGCGGCCGCAGGTGATCTTCAAGGCGCGCTACCGGGGACTGGGACCGACCCACAAGACGGCAGAGACTCCGCCCGGATCGCTCGAGTACTTTTTCTCGGAACGCAGTTGCGTATTCAGCACCAACCGAGCCGGGCAACCCATCCGCGCCAATCTGCACCATGTGCCCTGGCCGCTCGAGGAAGCCGAGGCGGAGATCGAGCGCAACGACCTGGCGACGGCTGTAGGCATTGAGCTGCCGAATCGGGAGCCGGTGCTGCACTACTCGCGGCGCCTGGCGGTGTACATCTGGCCGGCGGAACTGGTGCACACCGCATTAGCCGCGCGGCCGGTGACGGTAGCAGCCACGCCGACGTAGGGACAGTCGTCAGCTTCTGTCTACTAGCTTCTAGCTCGCGATCTTTTCCTGGTGCATGTCGTACATCCGCTCTTGTATTGTTGACTGACTGTGCCTCTCGATCCCAAAACACGGCTGGGACCGTTTGAAATCATCGCCCTGCTTGGCGTCGGAGGAATGGGCGAGGTCTATAAAGCCCTCGACACGCGCCTGGACCGTACTGTTGCCATCAAGATTTGTACAGGCGGGCTTAGCGAGCGATTCGAACGGGAAGCTCGAGCCATCTCCAGCCTGAATCACCAGCACATCTGCGCGCTCTACGATATCGGCCGCGAGGGCTCCGTGGAATTCCTCGTCATGGAGCACCTGGAGGGGGAAAGTCTGGAAGCGCGCCTGCGCAAGGGACCACTCGCCATCGAAGAAGCCCTGCGCATCGCCATTCAAATTGCCGGCGCACTCGATGCTGCGCACCGCAAAGGAATCACCCACCGCGATCTCAAGCCGGGCAACGTGATACTGACGCGCGGCGGGGCCAAGCTGCTGGACTTTGGCCTGGCCAAATTCACGCCTGTGGTTGAGGTTTCCGGAACCGCGACCACGCGGCTCACAAACGATCCTCCGATCACGGAGAAAGGCACCATCCTCGGCACTTTTCAATACATGGCGCCCGAGCAGCTTGAAGGCAAAGAGGCCGATGCGCGCTCCGACATCTTCTCCTTCGGCGCGATGCTGTTCGAGATGGTCAGCGGCCGCAAGAGCTTTGAGGCTTCCAGCCGGGCCAGCCTGATCGCGGCGGTGATCTCCGTGAACCCGCCGCCGGTTTCAACGATTCAATCCATGGCCTCGCCCGCGCTGGACCGTTTGGTGCAGCGGTGCCTAGCCAAATCTCCGGACGACCGCTGGCAGAGCGCCGGCGACCTGCGCAGCGAACTCGAATGGATCGCGGGAGCGGGCTCCATGGCAGGCGTTCCTGTGCCGATCGCGGCACGGCGGGTCCATCGCGAACGTCTGGCGTGGCTTGGGACCGGGCTGGCCGCGGTGTTGCTGCTGGCATTGTCGGTCTGGGTCGTGGTGCACCTGCGCCATGAGCCTGCCGCGCCGGCGGAGGTTCGTTTCCAGATCCCTGCGCCGGATAAACTGAATTTCTTCTATTACGAACTCCCTGCGGTTTCGCCTGACGGCGAACGCATCGCGTTCACCGCGACTGCCAATCCTGAAGCTAACGACAGGCTTTTCGTTCGTCCACTGAATGCGGCAACCGCGACGGAGATCCCAATTTCAGACCTGAGCGCGTCGTTTCCCTTCTGGTCGCCTGACGGGCATCAAATCGCATTCTTTGGTGGAGGGGGCCTGCAAAAGGTGGACCTCTCCGGCGGACCGCCAGTCACTATCTGCAACTGTCCCGGCATTGGCGGAACGTGGAATCGCGATGGAGTCATCCTCTTCTCGAAGAGAGGAGAGGGCCCACTTTTCCGTGTCTCGGCGGCCGGCGGCGAACCGAATCAGCTTCGGCCGTTGGCGCAGGGCGAGACTCTGCAAAGATGGCCCCTTTTTCTTCCCGATGGAAAGCACTACCTGTACCTGTCCCTGGGCAATCAGCCGGATCAGCAGGGGATTTACGTCGCTTCGCTCGACTCGAACGATCGCAAGTTCCTCGTAGCCACCAATACAAACGCCGCATACGTCGAATCGGGGCAACTGCTGTTCACAAGAGGAGAAGTGCTGATGGCGCAGCCGTTCGATCTCCGCAGCCTGGCCTTGACCGGCGAACCGCGTCCGGTCGAGGACCACGTCGAGCTGGCGAATGCGGCCCGCCCAGGGGTTACCCTTGCGAGCGCCAGCTTCTCCGCCTCTCCGAACGGCGTCCTGATCTGGCGTCGCAGCCTCCAGTCCGCTCAGTCTCAACTGCAATGGTGCGATCGCAACGGCAGAAAGCTCTCGACCGTCGGCGAGCCCGCAAATTATTCGAACCCATTTCTCTCCCCGGACGACAGCAAACTGGCCGTTTGTATCCGTGACCCTGAGACCAAAACGCGCGACATCTGGATCTTCGATCTCAAGCGCGGTACGAAGACGCGTCTAACCTTCGATCCCGCCGACGACATCGATCCCGTTTGGTCACCCGATGGGAATCGGATCGCCTTTACCTCCGACCGCGCCGGACAACGGGACATCTATTGGAAATTGGCGGACGGTTCGTCCCCCGACGAACTCTTGCTGGCCGATAAAGCGGGACAGAAAAACGTCGAGGACTGGTCGCGCGACGGCAAATATCTTCTATACAACTACCAGCCGAGTGGCGCGGCCCATCTCTATGTGCTTCCGCTCGCGGACCGCAAGCCTGTGCCTTTCTTGAACGTAAATTTCCGCACCCAGGAGGGACAGTTCTCTCCGAATGGCCGCTGGATTGCCTATCGCTCCCTGGAGTCCGGGAAATCGGAAGTCTTTGTTGAGGGATTCACGCTGGACCCATCGCAGGCACGCGGCAAATGGCAGATTTCCGTGGACGGAGGAGAACTGCCCAGGTGGCGGAGCGATGGTAAAGAGCTCTTCTACCACCGGGGTGACGGCTACTTCGGAGTGGACGTCGAGACCGGCGGCCCCTCCTTCAAAGCGGGCATCCCAAAGCAGTTGTTCTCAGTGCCCACCGTAGATTCCAGCATCGGCGGCGGCAGCCCGTTTGTGGTGACCCGCGACGGCCAGCGGTTTCTGGTCCTCGCTCAAGTTGAGAAGACAGAAAGCGAACCCCTGGAAGTAGTGGTCAACTGGCGATAGCAGACCGCCGTTTGCTGTCTGCTGTTTGCCATTCCCCGCTCCCTTTTCCCTAGTCCCGGCCGTTTATAATCAGCCGTGGAAAGGCGCGGACTTCTCCGCGCAGAGGTCAACAAAAGACATGGGCGATTTGCAGGGAAGAATTGCGCTGGTGACGGGCGGCGCGCAGGGCATTGGCCGCGCCATTGCCGAGGAGTTGGCTGCGTCCGGCGCGACGATCGTGCTCGCCGACGTGAATGAGGCCAAGCTGGCGGAAACGGTAGCTGAGATGAAGGCCCAGGGCATCGACGCCTCGGCGTTCACGGTGAACGTGTCGAACCAGGAGTCGATTGAGACCGGCGCCAAGGCCATGATTGAGAAGTTCGGCAAGATCGAAATCCTCGTCAACAACGCCGGCATCACGCGCGACAACCTGATGCTGCGCATGAAGCCCGCGGACTGGGACCTGGTGCTGAGCATTAACCTGACGGGAGCTTTCCTGCTGACGCAGGCGCTGCTGAGCCCCATGCTGAAAAATCGCTGGGGACGCATTGTGAACATTGCCAGCGTGGTGGGCCGCGCAGGCCAAGCCGGCCAGGTGAACTACGCGGCCTCGAAGGCGGGTCTGATCGGGCTCACCCGGTCGCTGGCGCGCGAGGTGGCTTCCCGGAACATTACCGTGAACGCGGTGGCGCCGGGATTCATTGAAACTCCCATGACGGCAGTGCTGAGCGAAGAAGTGTCCAAGGCCATGCTGGCCACGGTTCCTCTAGGACGCCGCGGCACGCCCAAGGATGTGGCGCAGGCAGTCAAGTTCCTGGCTTCGGACGCGGCATCGTACATCACCGGCCACGTGCTGGATGTGAACGGCGGCATGTTCATGGGCGGCTAAGACGCCTGCGCAGTTCCCACAAAAATGGAAGACCCTCCGAGCGCCCCGACCGATCCATGATGGGGCGCTCGGTGCATTTTCAGGCAGCAATTCAAGCCCTTCAGCGCTCCGCCGATAAACGTTTCGGAGGGGCACGCATGTCGGCGCACCTCGAAATTCCGGTCAACGCCACGACAGTCAGCTCCGTACCGGAACTGGATCTGGCGATTGGCATGCGCTACGTGGCGCGTCAACCCATCCTCGATCTGCATGGCAAGGTACACGGCTACGAACTGCTGTTTCGCGAAGGCCCTCGAGCGGTTTTCAGCGGAGACGGCGACCTGGCCACCCGCACCATGATCGACAACACGGTGCTTTTCGGACTGGGAAGGCTTACCGGCAACCTCCCGGCGTTTCTGAACTGTACGGAAGAAGCGCTTACCGGCCGCCTGGTGCACATCCTGCCCGCCAGCATGACGGTTCTTGAGATTCTTGAGACGCTCGATCCCACGCCTGCGCTGATCGGCGCATGCCAGCGCCTGAAAGCGCGAGGGTTCCGTTTGGCGCTGGATGATTTCACATGGAAGCCCGGCATCGAGCCGCTGGTGGAGATTGCCGATTACATCAAAGTAGATTTCGTTATCTCAGGCAAGCAGGAGCGACGCGAACTTTTGCGGCGGCTGCGCGGCGTAACGGTAGCGCTCATCGCCGAGAAGATTGAAACCCAGACGGAGTACCTGCAGGCGTGCGATGAAGGCTTCACGCTCATGCAGGGCTTCTACTTCTGCCGCCCCGTCCTGATGAGAAACCACAAGATTCCTGCCAACCGCTTGCAGCATATTGAAATCCTGCGTGTGCTGCAGGACGAAACCATGGACCTGCACGAACTGGCGGGGCTGGTGAAGCGCGATACCTGTCTCACCTACCGCCTGCTGCGGCTCATCAATTCGCCGGTCAGCGCCATGCGGCAGGAGGTGCAATCGGTGCAAGCGGCGTTGATTGCCGTGGGCGAAGAGACCTTTCGCCGCCTGGCCACGCTGGCCATTACCAGCGAGATGAACGCGGGCCAGCCCATGGAATTGCTGCGCATGGCCTTTGTGCGCGGTCGCTTTTGCGAATTGGCCTCCGTGTTCTGCGATCTCCATCCGACGGAGCAGTATCTGCTGGGGCTGCTGAGCCTTCTGCCTGCGATGCTGCAGGTGTCGATGAGCAATCTGACGCCCTTGCTGCCGCTGCGCGACGAGATTCGCCGCGCCCTCGAGGGCGAGAAGCTTCCGGAGCGCGCCTTGCTCTGCTGGCTGGAAGCCCACGAACGCGCCGACTGGGCGACTTGCGACCTGGTCACGGAGCTCCAGGGGCTGAACGCCGGCGATCTACTGGTGTGCTACGAAGAAGCCTTGCAATGGGCTGAATCCGCACTGCATTTTGCCTGAGATGCACTGGCCGCACCGCTGCCTCTGCTATCCGCAAAATCCATCCGTAAAACAATCCGGATCAGGAGAGCAAAACCATTCCCGGCCTGTGCTAGTATCCCTCCGAGTCTGATTTACATCAATCGGAGGGATGCTATGAACGAACCGGGTATTCCTACGCCTACTTACGTTTCGACTTCAGCTCCCCTGCCGCCGGGAGCGCTCACCTTCGGCCAGATCCTGGACCACATATACCGCCTGATGCGGGCGCACTGGAAGCTCTTCTTCGGCATCGCGAGCGTTCCCGCGGCCGCTATTTTCCTGTTCACTGTGGCCGTAGTGAGTTTCGAAGCCAAGATCTTTGGCACGCTCATGGCGGGCAATCACCTCTCGCCGTCAACTTTTCCGCCGTATTTCATCGCGATCTTTCTCATCGGCGAGCCGCTTCTTCTCCTCGTTTGTGCGCTTTATCTGCCCGCCGCTATCCATGCCGCCGTGCAAGCCGATCGCGGGGGGACTGGCACCTTTCGCGAAGCCTATCGCGCCGCCTGGAGCCACTTTGGCCGTTACCTTTGGCTATTGATTCTGTGGACCCTTTACCTGGCTGTGCCGATTGTCGTGCTCGTGGCGTCGATCGGCATTGGCACTGCGTTCGCACGGATGCACCACCTTGCGGCGAATGCCTCGATCTCCGGCTTCCCGTTCATCCTTATTCCGCTGATCGTGCTCATGTATCTGTGCGTGATCGCCTATTCCATCCTGATCTCACTGCGCTTCTCGCTGGCCTACCCGGCCAGTATGGAGGAAAATCTGACGGCACGGGCCGCTCTGCGGCGTAGCGCCCAACTCACGCGCGGTTCCAAGGGACGCATCTTCCTGGTGATTCTGGTGGTCTATGCAGCTGTGTATGCGGTGCAGCTTGCGTGCATGCTCGTTCTGGGTGTAGTGGCATCGTTGGTCGCATTGGGAGCCATGCTGGCACATGTCGCTGTCCGATCTCCCGCATTCTTCACCTTGGTCGGTCTCGGCGTGCTGGGTTACGTTCTGACGATTGTCGCCACCGTTTTGCTCATCTACTCGGCCCTGACCACAGCATTGGCCGTGCTCTACCACGACCAGCGCCGCCGTAAGGAGAGCACTTCGCCTGCTCCCGCGACGTAGCTCCGGCCGCGAGCAGCAACCGCGTATACTGGCGCGTGGCCGGAAACCATCGAACGATCCGGTCCCGCGGAGGAATCATGTCCACCTTTCGCCACGCCGGAGTCTGTCTGCTTGCGCTCCTTGTTGCCGCTGGATTTCTCAGTGCACAGACGCCGGGCATCGCGGGCTGGAATAGTTCGCCGGTGTCGGTAATTTCGCCCGACGGCCAGATTGCTCTCACGCTTTCGGACGATGGCGCGGCAGGCCTCGTGTATTCCGTCAAGTTCCATGGCAAGCGACTAATCGCCGAATCAAAACTGGGCCTGGAACTGGTGGGACAGCAGCCGCTGGGGCCGTGGATGAAGCTCGCCGGCGAGCAGGCCGAGAGCGCGGACGAGGCGTACACGCTCCCCGTGGGCAAGACACGCGAAGTACGCAACCACTACAACGGCGTGCGCGCCGATTATACCGATCTGGATGGCCGCAAACTGTCCATCGAAGTGCGCGCCTTCGACGACGGCGTGGCGTTTCGCTACATCGTTCCCAAGCAGCCATTGATTGGCCAAACGCGCATCGCCCACGAGCTGACCGAGTTCTCGTTTGCCAAAGACGCTTTCACCTACCCGCTGATTCTGGATGGATACCAATCGTCGTGGGAGGACGAATATCAACTGCGGAACGTGAGCGGGCTGCATCCGGACTGGCTGATCGGCTTGCCGTACCTCGCCAACGAGCCGGACGTGGGATGGGTGGCGATCACCGAGGCAGACATCGAGCACTACTCCGGCATGTATCTGCGCAAGGCAGCGGGGTTCGCCAGCCACACGGTACATGCCGACCTGTCGCCGCATGAGGATCGCGCAGGCAACATCGATCCCAGTTACGCGGTGGAGACCGAGACGCCGTTCTCGAGCCCCTGGCGCGTGCTGATGATTGCAGACGAGCCCGGCAAACTGATCGAGTCGAACATCGTGCTCAATTTGAACCCGCCGTCGCAGATCGCCGACACCTCGTGGATCAAGGCGGGAAAATCGGCGTGGGATTGGTGGAGCGGCGACGCGGCGCCCAGCCTTTCAGTGAAGCCGGGCGTGAGCACGGAGATCATGAAGCACTACATCGACTTTGCCTCGGCGTCGGGCTTCCCGTACATGCTCATCGACGCGGGATGGGAGGCAAAGGATCCCAGCGCTACGGGCGTGGAGCCGCGCTTGGCCGACATCACGCACGTGTCGCCCAACATCGACATGCCCGAGCTGCTCCGCTATGCGAAAGAAAAGAACGTGAAGCTGTGGCTGTGGGCGCATTGGACGTCGGTGGACAAATACATGGACCAGGCGTTTCCGCTCTTTGAACAGTGGGGCATCGCGGGCGTCAAGATCGACTTCATGAATCGCGACGACCAGTGGATGGTGGAGTGGTACCGGAAGGTGGTGGCCTCGGCGGCCGAGCATCATTTGATGATCGATTACCACGGCGCATTCAAGCCCGACGGATTGCGGCGCACCTATCCCAACCTGATGACGCGCGAAGGCGTGATGGGCAAGGAGTACCTGAAGGTAACGGCGCGGGTGACTCCAGCGCATAATGCGACGCTGCCCTTTACGCGCATGCTGGCCGGGCCCATGGATTACACGCCGGGCGCATTCAACAACACCGACCTGGAGCACTTTGTGCCGCGGTCCTTTATGCCCATGGGGCTGAACACGCGCGCCCAGGAGCTGGCTCTTTATGTCGTCTTCGAAAGCGAACTCGAGATGGTGTCCGATTATCCCGAGGCCTATGCGGGGCAAAAGGAATTCAATTTCATCAAGCGGGTTCCGTGTACGTGGGATGAGGTGCGGTCGATTGGCGGCATGCCGATGCAGTGGATCGTGCTGGCGCGGCGCAGCGGGAACGATTGGTATGTTGGTTCGCTCACCGACTGGGATGCACGCGACGTGAAGGTGCCGCTCAACTTTCTGGGCGATGGAAAATATGTAGCAGAGATCTACGCCGATGCGCCGGACGCGGCTGACGAACCGACGCACACGGTGCTGACACGGCAAACGGTAGACCGCACGACGGTGCTCGACGTGCACATGGTTTCCGGCGGCGGCAACGCTATGTGGATCCATCCCGTGGAATAATGGCCGGCAGATTAGCGGAGGCCCTCACGCAAGTGGCGTGCCGCTGCCCGGTGGCGCCGATGCATGAGTGCTTTCACGGTCGCATTTCATTTTCGGACCGGATTCGCAAGAAATTCCCCCGGGAGTCTGAACCCTCGCGCCCGGGGGCGCATCTGAGAAAATGATGGCAGTGAATTCACGATTTCAATTTGGCTGCAGGGGGACCGCGCCTGCGCTTTTTCTACTGGTTTTGGTGGAGATCTGCGCCGGAACAAATTGGGCGCAGGGGCAGAACCCGTCGTCGGCGGCCAATCCCTTCTACGGAAGCATCACCGTGCAGCCAGTGACGAGCGAGCCGCTCAAGTTATCGCTGGACGACGCCGTGCAACGGGGCCTGAAAAACAATCTGGGTCTGCAAGAAGCCGAGAACGGCGAAAAGACGTTGCACGGCGAAAAGACGGAGGCGATGCAGGCGTTTTTGCCCACCATCTGGCTCACCGGCGACACCGGCTACTACATGCACAACCTGGCTGCTCTCGGTTTCGGGCCTAGCGTGATTGCCGAGTTCGCGTCGTTGTTTCCCGGTGGCAAGCCGCCTGCAGGCCTCTCCTTCATTACGCGCGACGATCTCACCGATGGACAGATTCACTTTAACCAGATCCTGTTTTCCGGCCCGGTGATCGAGGGCTGGAAGGCAGCGGGTGCGGCGGAGCGGTCGGCGTATTTCAACAAGATGTCGGCACGCGGCGAGGTGGTACAGCAGGTGGCGATCGCGTATCTGCGAGCCATTGCCGACCAATCCCAAGTGGACGACGCAAAGGCTCTGGTGGCGCAGGCGCAGTTGCTGCTCGATCACGTGCATGCGGCGCACGAGGCCGGCACCGCGGCTAATCTGGATGAGTTGCGCGCGCGGGTGCAGCTTGAGGCGCAACAGCAGGCTCTGATTGCCGCCCAGAATCAACAAGCCAAGGATCTGATCCTGCTGAAGCGCGAAATCGGCATCGATCCCGGGCAGGAGATTGTGCTCACCGATCCGGCGCCCTACAGCGACTTGGCTGAGCAGACGCCGGAAGAGGTGCGCGCGCTGGCTTACCGTAGCCGCCAGGACTACCAGAACCTGCAGAACCAGGTTGTGGAATACAAGGCGTTGCATGCGGTCTATCGCAGCCAGCGGTTGCCCACGCTCAGCTTTTACAGCTACTACGGCACCAGCACCGTGAACGGCGAGGGCACGCACGGCGATTTCGTTGCTGCGGGGACGCTGAATTTTCCCATCTTCCGCGAAGCGCGGCTGCGCGGCGATGAGGACGCGTCCAAAGCGGAGATGGAATCGATCGACGCCCAGCTTGCCGACCTGCGCAACCACATCGACGAGCAAGTGCGCGCGGCGCTGCTCGATGTGGGCGCAAACCAAAAGCTCGTCGACGTGGCGCGGTCGAATGTGGACCTGGCGACGCGCGCACTCAGCGATGAGACCGACCGCGTGGACGCCGGCGTCGACGACAATCTGCCCCTGGTGACCGCGCAGGCCACCCTGGCCACCGCCGAAAACAACCTGGTCGAGAGCCTGTATCAATACAACGTGTCGAAGCTGCTGCTGGCGCGCGCCGCCGGCGTACTGGAGCAGCAATACCGGGTATATTTGGGGCGGTAGACCCGGCGCTTTCTCGCAGTCGCCAATACTCGTAAACGCACTCCTTATCCATTTAACGTAGAAGCCAGAGGAGCATTCCCCATGCCTCAGCAACTGAAGATTGTGTATTGCGTCGCGCCGGACGCGGCTGCGCTCGCCGCGCACGCGGCGCAATATTTTGTGGAGCAGGCAGAACACGCTGTGGCCGCGCGGGGCCGGGCGAGGGTTGCGATCAGCGGCGGGTCCACGCCCAAGGCCACGTTTGCGCTGTTGGCTGATCCCGCCCAGCCGTGGCGAGCGCGCATGCCGTGGTCGAAACTCGATCTGTGGTGGGTCGACGAGCGATGCGTGCCGCCGGATGACCCCGATTCGAATTACCGCATGACGCGCGAAGCCATGCTGGACCACGTGCCGCTCCAGCCGGAGCAGATTCACCGCATGGAAGGCGAGCGGGAACCGGAGGCAGCCGCGTCGCGGTACGAGTCGGAACTGCGCAACGGCTTCCGGCTGGAGGGGGCGGAACTGCCCCGATTTGATGTCGTGCAACTGGGCATGGGGCCAGATGGACACACTGCGTCTCTTTTTCCCCACACTCGGGCCTTGCACGAGCTGGGGCGGCTGGCCGTGGCCAACCATGTCCAATACAAGGATGCCTGGCGGGTGACGCTGACCTGGCCGGTGATCAACCATGGATCGCAAGTCTTCTTCCTCATAGGCGGTGCGGACAAGGCACAGATTCTAAAAGAGGTATTTGCGGGGCCGCACGACCCTGAACGGCTGCCCAGCCAATTAATAAGGCCTTCGGGCGGTATACTGACGTTGCTTCTGGACCGGGCTGCGGCGGCGCTGCTGCCTGCCCCAGACGCGCAAGGCTGTGGGGTTCTCGAGAGGAAAGAATGATTCTGGCAGGCGATGTAGGCGGCACCAAGGTTCACCTGGCGCTGTTTGATTTTATTGATGGCAACCTGAAGCACGCACGCGACAAGCAGTTCCCGGCCAAAGAATATTCGGGGCTGGAAGCGATCGTGAAGGAGTTTGTCGTTTCAGAGAAAGTGACTGCGGCGTGCTTTGGCGTGCCGGGACCGGTGCGCGACGGACGGCTGCGGCTGACCAACTTGCCCTGGACGCTGGACAGCCGTGAGCTGGCGCGGGATCTGAAGATTGATTACGTTTTTCTTATCAATGATTTGCAGGCGAACGGGTACGGCATTGCCGAGCTTGGGCCCGACCAGATTTACACCTTGAGCGAGGGAGACGCCCGGCAGGTAGGAAACCGCGCGCTGATCTCGGCAGGAACGGGCCTCGGCGAGGCATTCTTAGTCTTCGACGGGCGCAATTACGTGCCTTACCCCTCTGAGGGCGGCCACTCGGACTATGCGCCGCGCAACGATGACGAGATCGACCTGCTGCGTTTTCTGAAGCAGAAATACGATGGGCGCATCAGCTTTGAGCGCGTGGTGAGCGGGCAGGGGCTAACCAACTGCTACGAATTTCTGCGCGAGGTGCGGGGCATGGAAGAGCCGGCGTGGCTGGCGGAGCGCATGACCCAGGAAGATCCCAACGCAGCCATCACGGAAGCGGCGCTGAATGCCAAGAGCGCGATCTGCGAGAAGACGCTGGACATGTTTGTTTCGGCCTACGGCGCAGAGGCCGGCAACTTGGCCCTGAAGATTCTGTCGGTCGGGGGACTCTATGTAGGCGGCGGCATCGCGCCGCGCATTTTGGAGAAGTTGAAGGACGGAACTTTCATGAAGGCCTTCACCGACAAGGGCCGCCTGAGCCAGTTGCTGGTGAATACCCCGGTGCGCGTGATTCTGGAGAGCCGTACGGCACTGATCGGCGCGGCCGCGTATGCAGAAGCGCGTGCGGCAGAGCTCAGCGGGATTTCGCCGCGTGCAGGAAGCGTGAAGTTCTAGCTTTCAGGATTTGCAAATCGATGTGAGGGCCAGCCGCAACGGCTGGCCCTTTTCTTGCGGCATTGCCAGGCTGCGTGCGGATTCTCGCGCGAGCGGGCGCCGCTTTGCGGCTATCCTGAGGGCACATGATCTTTGCCCACTCCATCGGCGGCCGGCGCTACACATTTGGCAGCTTGCGCGAGCTGCTGGCCAAGGCCACTCCCTTGCGCAGCGGCGATGTGCTGGCCGGAGTGGCGGCCGCCAGCGCGGAAGAGCGCGTGGCGGCGCAATGCGCTCTGGCCGACCTGCCTCTCAAGCACTTTTGCGATGAGCACGTAGTGCCGTACGAGACGGACGAAGTGACGCGGCTGATTGTGGACTCACACGACGCCGAGGCCTTCGCGCCGGTGCGGTCGCTGACGGTGGGCGAACTGCGCAACTGGCTGCTGAGCGACGACGCGACGCCGGAGCGCATGGCATCGCTCGCGCCGGGCCTGACGCCGGAGATGGCTGCGGGAGTAAGTAAGCTCATGCGCGTGCAGGATCTGATTGCAGCGGCGAGAAAAATGCGCGTGGTCACGCGCTTTCGCACCACGGTGGGACTGCCAGGCCGTTTGAGCGCGCGCCTGCAGCCGAACCATCCCGCGGACGCGGCGCTGGGCATCGCGGTATCGATTCTGGATGGGCTGCTGATGGGCTCGGGCGACGCGGTTGTAGGCATCAATCCCGCAGGCGACAACATCGAAACCACAACCGATCTGCTGCGCATGATGGATGCCGTGCGTGAGCGCTTCCGCACCCCCATGCGGAGTTGCGTGCTCGCGCACATCACCACGCAGATGGCGGCACTGGAGCGCGGCGCGCCAGTGGATCTGCTGTTCCAGTCGATTGCCGGGACAGAAGCGGCGAACCGGAGCTTTGGCGTGAACCTTACACTGCTTGACGAAGCAGACCAGGCCGGGCGTGCGCTGCGGCGCGGAACAGCGTGCGCGGATGGGCAGGTGGGCACGAACGTGATGTACTTCGAGACTGGGCAGGGATCGGCGCTCTCGGCCAACGCGCACCATGGTGTCGACCAGCAGACGCTGGAGGCGCGCGCCTACGGCGTGGCGCGACACTTCAAGCCGATGCTGGTGAATACGGTTGTGGGATTTATCGGGCCGGAGTATTTGTACGATGGCAAACAGATTGTGCGGGCCGGGCTGGAGGATCATTTTTGCGGAAAGCTGCTGGGACTGCCCATGGGCTGCGACGTGTGCTACACCAACCACGCTGAAGCCGACCAGGACGACATGGACACGCTGCTGACGCTGCTGGGCGTGGCGGGCGTGAATTACATCATGGGCGTGCCCGGCGCTGATGACGTGATGTTGCACTACCAGAGCACGAGCTTTCACGATGCGCTCTACGTGCGGCGTGTGCTGGGACTCAAGCCGGCGCCGGAGTTTGAGGCGTGGCTAGCGGGCGAGAATTTTGCACGGCTGGCCGCCGAGGCGCAGCACCCGGAAAGGTTGCTGAGAGCATGAGCGATCCAGAGCGCCAGCCCACCGAAGTGGTTCCCCATTCGTCTGCCGACGCTAGTCTTCGGCGGGCAGCGCAATGGCGTGCGCTGACTCCGGCGCGCATAGGTCTGGGCCGCACTGGGGTAAGCCTGAAAACCAGCGACTTGCTTGATTTCCAACGCTATCACGCACAAGCACGCGATGCGGTGCAGGCACGCCTCGAGAACGCGGCGCTTGCGGCGGAGTTGGGAAAGTTGACAGGCGGTGCGGTCCTGCGCCTGCATTCGGCGGCCGCGGATCGCGTGACCTACTTGCAGCGGCCCGACCTGGGCCGCATGCTCGACGAGCCAAGCCGAGCGCTGCTGGCCGAGCATCCCGCGGGCGAGTTGGATTTGGCTTTGGTGATCGCCGACGGACTCTCCGCATTGGCGGTGGAGCGGCATGCAATGCCATTGCTCGCGGATTTGTTGCCGCGGCTGCATGAATGGCGGCTCGCGCCGTTGTGCGTGGTGGAACAGGGGCGCGTGGCCATCGGCGATGAAATTGGCGCGGCGCTGGGCGCGGAGATTGCGGTCGTGCTGATCGGCGAGCGGCCAGGACTGAGTTCGCCGGACTCGCTGGGCGCGTACATCACCTGGAATCCCAAACCGGGACGCACCGACGCCGAGCGCAATTGCATTTCGAATATCCGGCCCGAGGGACTCAGTTATGCGCAGGCCGCGGCACAACTCGGGTTTATTCTGGCGGAAGCGCGCCGGCTACGGTTAACAGGCGTAGCGCTCAAGGGGCAAGCCCCGCGCACGAAGGAGATCGATTCCTGATGCGATGGCTCGGTGTGTGGATTCTTCGCGTGCTTGCCGCGTTTGTGGTCGTGGTGATTGTTTCGTTCGCGATCGACTGGGCCTACTACGTCCTGCGCGGAGCGCCGCAGTCCAGCGTGTCGGTGAGTCAATTCATGTCGGTTCCGCTCAAAGGCCAAAAGACGGAGTATGACTTTCTGGGAACCGCAGATGTTGCCTGCGACCTCGCACTGTTTCCGCACGGCGGAGAAACGCCCTGCTGGTACCTCAAGAGCCATTCCAATCATTGGGAAAACGTGGGCTCGCCGCAATACTGAGCGCGAGGCATAGCGCGCGCCGTTCCACGCGACCGCGCTGTAAACATGCGGTTGTGATGAGAGTCACGCCTGAAGAATCCAAAATGCGCCTAGGATCGAAGGATATTTTCCTCCAACGGTCTCGTCATGTATAGCCGCACACAAAACGAAAACGGCAGCTACAACTCGCGTTGCCTTGACTGCTTTATGACCATCGCTTCGTGCGTGGAGACGGAGAACGAGCTCGACGTGCGCGAGGCGCACCATATGTGTCCGGAAAAGGCCCTGGCGCAAATGCTGGCGCAGGACCGGACCGCCGCACACACGGCGCGCAACTGACGCGATTCTGCTCCATCTTCCCTCTCGAGCGCACGGGGCTGCTATCTCTGCCGAAGACGATACGACCTCTCACCCGAATAGGGATTGAGAATGCATTGAGATGGCAGTTTGACGGCGCGCGATCTCAACTCATGACCAGAATGTCTGGCGCACGTCCTACGCCAGCCGGATCAGCGCTGCAGAATAACCCGGAACATGTATCTGCAGCTTGCCGGAATGGGATTTGAGCGGCTCGCCGGCGCGGGGATGAAATTGCGCATTGCTTCTAACTATGCTTTCCCCGAACGTGATCCCATCTTTGGCGTCGATCGCTGAAGCTTCAAGACGCTCGACCCTGGCGCGCTTGAATCCGGCGGAGGATTCAGCGATTGTCACCTCCGCGTCGCGGCCATCTTTGTTGATGATGGCGATCAAGCCCGTCTCTCGGTCCCCGGCCGACGCATAGGCTGTTACATTGGCTCCCTGTGCCTCAAGTGTTGCCTTGTGCAAGGTACGCCCTGCAAACTCTTGCGCCAGCATCAGGCCGTAATACTCCGGCCGGGCGGTAAAGCCGCTCCCAATAGAGCCCACGATGGGTGAATAGTAACCGTTGGCACCGCCGTGCAGATTGACTCCCACGCAACCCAGAGACGCGATTTGCAGACAGTAATCGGCGGCCCACAACGCGGATGCAAACGTATCGCTGACTCCCTGTCTTCCCGCGTTATAGCAGGAGTTTCCTTCCGCCATGCGGAGAGGTAAGCCCGCAGCTTTGGCGGATTCGATTTCGTGCCGGCAGGAAGTCGCGAAGCGCGCCACGGGATGAAGGAGCATCTCAATTGTCATGCTCGGATCGGTGGGCGGACCAAGGGGATAGTAATGGCTGGTTACGAGCATGACCTCCCGGGGGACGTCCTCGGTGAATTGCTTGACCCACTCCTCGCTGGAAGCCGTGTCCGGTCCAGCCACGGCAACTTCGGGCAGCTTCTCATGAAACGCCGCCCTGAACCTCTTCCACTTGGCGAGGTACTCGTCGTAAGTCCACGGCTTGTTGCCTTGATCGTGATGCCTGAATAGATCGGGTTCGTTGCCGAACTGAACACATATCAGTTGCGGGCCAAGGGTCTTCGCCACGAATCCGCCTTCGGCCAGAGCCTGTTCCACCGTGCCCCCGCCAAGATTCAAACCGTAGATGCAGCGCCAGCCGGTCGCATTTAGAAAGCCTTGTAGATTGCGAATGGGGCGCGGCGTGATGGTGAAAGTGCGCGTTTCGCGATGACCCGGATCGGGTCCCACGACACCGCCGGCTTCTGGCGGCGTTGCCGGTTCGGTTTCAGACCAGGCAGTAAACTCGCTCAGATTACCGCCGAGTCGCAGCACGCCCGCAGGGCTCAGTGTGCGGAACATCTCAATCAGGGCTGAATTCTGAGGCGAAAAGAAATCCGGATAGGTAAGTTGCCCGCTCTCGTAGCTCAGCCCCATAAAGTCCGCGGGAACTTCAGCAAGTCGGATCGCCGGGTCGATGACGAGCGAAATCTGAAGTGCGGCAGGTTGCGCCAGGAGCTTATTCGGTGCGATCAGCGCGGATGTCCCAAGGGCAGCCGCAATGGAACAAAACTCTCTTCTTGACGGACGAATCATATCGCTTTCCGCTTCTCATTGTTTTTGATATGGGCGCAATTGAGCGCAAGGGGGGTAGCGCCCGCTCGTAATGAGCGGGCGCAAGAGTGAGTGAGAGTGATACAGCAGGTTAGAAGGTCAACCGGCCGCCCACCTGGATAAGGCGTTGAGTGCCTGTCGCCGAGGTGATCTTGCCGTAGTTGCCGGACGCGAGGCTTGCGGTGGGGTTGGAGAGGTTGACCCAGTTTAAGGCGTTGGTGGCTTCGCCGCGGAGCTGGAACACCATTCCCCGCTCGAACTTGATGTTGCGGAAGAGCCCCAGGTCGAGATCCTTGAAGCCAGGACCAAAGAGGCTGTTACGGCTTACGTTGCCGTCCGCGCCGCCGGGGCCGATGCCGCCTGGCAAGCCAGGACCGTTGGGTGTGAAAGCTGCCGTATTGAACCACGCAGTCACCTCGTTCGACCCGGACGCGGGGGTGCAAACGCGGCAGCGATTGTGGCTGAGCACGGGGTTTTGGCCGGCAACGGCATTCGGGCGCTGGTTGCCGGTGCTGTCGAAGCTCTTGTTGGACCCTGTGGTCGCCGTCAATACCCCGCCAGTGTGCAGAATGAGAATGGGCGAGATCTGCCAGCCATTGACCACTTCCTTGACGATATTGTTCTCGCCGTGGAAGTAGTCGATGTTCCATATGCCGTCGATCGCGGCGCTGCTGCGAACGTCGGCGTTCATAGGCCCGTATTCCTCCTGAATTCCGCCGCCGAGGGCGCCCAAGGAGTTGTTGCTGGCTGTGAAGGGAGCGCCAAGGTAGCCGGAATCCTGCGGGCTTGTAGCTCCATCTTCAGACCCTTCGAAGCTTTCGAGGGCGTGGCTCCAGACGTAGTTACCGCCGGCGCTGAAGTTACGCGAGAGCTGCTTGGTCGCCGAGATTTGCAGGGAGTGGTAACTGGCTGTCAGGTCTGAAAACAGATCGACGATTCCTGCTCCCAGGACGCCGGAGCCGTTGTTGATGGCGGCCACGCCGGTAGGACATGCTCCGACGCAGGGATCGAACTGACGCCGGTCGGCAACGCTGGTTGCGGAAGTGCTTGGCGCACCGAAGGCGGTGGAATACGGCGCGTAGTTGGCGTCAAGAAAGGTGGACAGTTGGTGCGAGAGCGCGCCCACATACGCTGCTGTCAGGGTTACCCGGCCGGGCAACTGCCGCTGCACGGAAAGATTGAACTGGTAGATGTAGGGATACTTGAAATGCGGTGAGATGGCTTCGGTGGCGCCGCCGGGCCCGGAAATGAAGGTGGGATGGGCCGGCGTATAAGTGTACGGGAACAGGCCGCCACCCGCTGCCGTCGAAGGGAAATCTCCCGGTGTCGAGTAGATACTGGTGATGGAACTAAGAGGACCCTCGCCGGTCTGTGGCCGCAGGGCGAAGGGAATGGCATTGCCGGGCTGGTTCCACTGGTTGCCGGCGACATTGCCGAAGAAGATACCCGCGGCGCCGCGAATGGAGGTCTTTCCGTCACCAAACGGGTCCCACGCGAAGCCGAGGCGCGGCGAAACGTGGTAATACTTGGTGCCGATGATGCCGCGGCCGATGCCCGAGTCACCTGGGAACAACAAGCCCTTGGGCGCGAGCGGAGCCACAGTGGATTGCTGGCCGGGAACGAAGGATTCCGTCCGGTTATGGGGATCGACGGGAGGCTGATCGATGTCCCACCGGATGCCAAGGTTGGCCGTGAACCGGGGCGTGATGCGGTAGTTATCCTGCACAAACACTGCGTAGTGCCAGGTGCTCAGGTGCGTGGTGTAGGGCGAGTCCTGCTCAAACGCGGAGGCCTGGCCGGTCACCCAGTCTGAAGTCACATTGCCCGTGGAAGTGGGAGCGGATGTGGCAAAGCTGATCTGGCCAAAGTTCAGCAGGTTGGCATCGAACATGGTCTTGTCCAGACCGAACTCGCCGCCAATAAAGAGGCTATGTTTGCCCTTCTCCAAGCTGACCATGTCGCGCAGCTCATAGTTGTCGGAGCCCGTGAACGGACCCGCATTTGTCGCGGTCGCCGAGAAATTGGTTTCTGAGATGTTGGGCAACGAGACCGGTCCCTGCATGAGGAAGTTCGAGCCGTACGACGCCAGGGTCTGCGACGCCGGGCCGGTCACCGGCAGGTTGACGCGGCCGCCCGCTGCCCGCGTGTACGTGAGCCAGGTCTGATTGGCAATGGTTGGGCTGAAGGTGTGCACGTCGCTCAGGTTGATGTTGGTGCCGGCCGAGACGTTGTTATTGATGGTCCACTGGACGTTGCCGCCCGGGGAGTTGCCCAGCACCCACTTCGAATAGAAGTAGGTCGCCACCACATGGTCTTTGGTGCCGAGGTTCTGGTCATATTTGCCCAGGTATTCGTTTTCCGTTGCCGGGATGGGGAAGAGACCGGCGTAAGCCCCGCCCCCTTTTGACGGGTTGGTGAGACTGCCAGGGACATTGGGCAGCGGGATGTGAGAGCCGATGGTGTTGGTTACGTTGTCCATGTTGAAGATGGTCGTGTCCAGCAGGGCCTGCGGGATGCAGTTCAGTGCGGCGACATGGCAATTGGCGCTGGTGTTGATTCCATCCACCTGGTTCGCGGCGACATGCGTTGTGCCCGGCGTGTAGACGACGAAGGTGTCCGCGGTAAAGTCGCCGAGGCGCTCGTTGGGCGTGGGCGTGATGGCGCCGGTAAACACGGCATCGGTGATCTGGCGCAAGCCGCCATAGCTGAAGAAGAAGAAGGCCTTGTCCTTCTTGACGGGCCCGCCCACGGTACCGCCAAACTGGTTGCGGTGGTAAGGCGAAACGACGATCTGGCCTGCGGCGTTATGTGCCGGTTGCCAGCTGTTGGCGTTGAAGTCGGTGTTGCGGTTGAACTCGAACAATCCGCCATGCCACTGGTTGGTTCCCGACTTGGTGATCACCGAGACCACGGCCGCGGAGAATTGGCCGTATTGCGCGCCGAATGCGCTGGTCTCCACGCGAAACTCCTCCACTGCATCGGGGTTGGGCGACGGGTTGCCGTAGTTGCGCATGCCGGTGATGTTGTTGCCGCCATCCAGATAAAAACCCACCGCCGCATTGCCCCAGTCGATGGAGCCGTTGATCTGCACATCCTCGACGTACAGCCCCGTGGCCATCGTGGGGTTGCCGGAGGGGTTCCCGGTGGAGCTGTTGTTGTTGGCCATCACGCCGGGCGTGAGCGAAATCTCGGAGTAGATGTTGCGGTTGACCATCGGCAGGCTGATGATGTCATTGGGCTCGAGGGTCACGCCCAATACCGGGTTCGACGTATTCACCTGCGGGGGAGCCTCGGTGACCGTAACGGTCTCAGTCGCCGCACCCACGGATAATGAGATTGGAACAGTCAGCTCCTGTTCCACGTCGAGGGAGACATTCTTTTGCACAAAGCGCTGAAAGCTGGGAGCTGTCGCCTCAACGGTGTAGGTGCCAACCGGCAGGTAGTCGATGCGGTATTCGCCAACACCGTTGGTGGGCGCGGAACGGGAGAACCCCGTATTCACGTTAGTGGCTTTCACAGTGGCCGTGTTGACCACCGCGCCATGCGCATCCGTTACCGTACCTACGATGGTTCCGGTAATCTGCTGTCCCAACGCGACGAAAGCTCCGCCAAGAACCAGAACCAGCAGCGCCAGAAGCCGCGCGCCGGTGCCTGAGAACAAGCCTATTGTTTTTTTCCTTGTGTCCATACTGCCCTCCTGAAGGTTAACGAGCTGTTTTTGAGGGGACGCTCTTCATATCCATCGAGAGCGCCCTGCATCTTGCAATCATCCTCGAGTGCAACGAAAGCTTCGAACCAAACCCTGAACTCCTCTCTTCATCCCTACAGCCGGACAAAAAGAGCCATTTTTATTGCCGGCAAGTTGTACCAACGCTGCATAGAGGCTTGGCAAGTGACTCACCGTTTATCCCCTTTTCTGAAAACCTATCTCTTGTTAAATCTCCGCTCTATATAAGCCGCATCGGATTGTGACAAACGCTGCCAAGGAGCCAACGGGATACCCGGGCGATAAATCTACTTCGTATTGGGATGATGCCGGTAGCTCCTCATTCTCCAGGTGCTTGGTGGCGCGTTTTCGATCTGCTGCAGCACACGGCTCAACTTCGTTTGTCCTTTCCGACGCACTCACAAAGCCCAATCACCCGACAACTTTCTTGAGCCACGCGAACTCGCGCAACTCAGGACGTCTTGTGACTGGCATGGACAAACGGGGAGAATTCTCGTCGGCCTGTCAGGAATGTGCAAGGCTGCTACCGTATGCTACGTCCAAGCGAGCCAAACATGGCCCTCTATACGTCTGAAACTAAATAACTTGATGAATCGTATCGGCGCCAATGCACCTGCGGCAAAGGCTCCAGATTGTTCGCGACAATCGCTGTCATTCGGGTGTATGCTACGTCGTTAATGGGCAATCGGGACCTTTCTATGTCTGCAAGCACAAATTCCACGGAACAATGGACTCCTGTTTCCACGGCAGACCGTGAACTGGTCCTGAAAGAGCTGGATTCTATCCTCGCCAGCTATCATTTCCGAGGCAGCAAGCGCTACCCCGCCCTGCTGCAATACGTGGTGGATGCCGCCCTTGAGAACCGCATCGGCGAATTGAAGGAGCGGACGCTGGGCGTTGAGGTCTTTGGTCGCGATCCGGGATACGACACGAATGGCGATCCAGTAGTCCGCGTGAGCGCGGGTGAAGTGAGAAAGCGGATCGCCCAGTACTACCACGAAAATGGCCATGCTTCGCGTGTGCAGATCGAACTCCCACTCGGATCCTATGCACCCGAATTTCTGTTGCGCGCGTCCGACGCCGCCGACCCTGATGCAGGCCCAAAGCGACTGGCCACCTTAGAGAAGGCCGTGCGCACGCGCCGGTCCCTGATGCGCGACACTCTCTTCGTCCTGGCTGGCGTATCGCTGGTGGGCGGCGGAATTGCGGGATATCTCTACTATCAGGGCACGGAGACTGGCGTGGCCGCGGCGAAGAAGTTCTGGAACCCGACCCTCCAATTCCCACGGCCGGTGCTGGTTGTGGTAGGAACCAGCCATCCGGATCAGATGGCGCCGGAAAATGATCAGACTACCTTCGACGAGCACATGTCGAATCCTTATCACCATGTCTCGGTTTCAAGTGCGATTGCCCTGGCACGGCTGGGCGGGATAATGCATCAACGCGGCAAGGACTACGAGGTGAAAGAAGTAAACGAAACCAGTCTGACCGATATCCGCTCGCGATCGCTCATCCTGGTCGGCGCGATGAATAATGAATGGTCCATGCGGCTATTAAGGCCCTTAAGGTTTCACTTCACATTCGTGAATTCCATAGCCAGCATCCAGGATTCAGAGAATCCCCAGCAGCAGAGTTGGTCCATCGATTTCACAAAGCCGTACAGCTCCATCACCATCGACTATGCCGTCGTGGCGCGCTTTCACGACCCCACCACGGAGGGGCCCGTGCTGATGATTGGGGGACTGGGACCTTATGGGACCGAAGCCGCTAGCGAATTTTTGGAGTCGCCGCAACATCTTGCGGAGCTTACGGCAAAATTGCCGCGTGGCTGGGAGAACAAGAACCTGGAATTCGTGCTGAAAACGAATGTGATCGGCGCGAAAGCCGGCCCGCCCGTTCTTGTCACCACTTATACCTGGTAGACCGCGAAGATTCCGTCAAGCGAATCGATTCGTTTAGAGCACGATCTCCTACCGGCCCGTCTCAAGGAAAACAAAATCGTTGCCGTCGGGATCGCGGACGAAGAGGATTTTTCCGTCGCGGTCGAATTTCACGCCGGCGGCCTTTAATGTATCGGCAGCTCTGCGCACATCGGGTACGGGAAACAGAAACTCCGGCACCGCGCCAGGGCTGGCGGAGCGCAACTCAAGAACCATGCCGGGCGCGCCAGGCACAGTCAGGCGCACGTTGCCGTTCACAGCCTCCGCCTCAAATCCCAGGTCGGAATAAAACTCCTTCTCCGCCGCACCCTCTCTCACCGGCAGGTCGAAGCCCATCAGCTCCGTGGAGACGCGATCCACACCCAGGTGCTGGCCGCGGTCCAAAGTGTGCCGCGAGCCCGGCATGTACTGCGTAAACTCGGTCACTCGACCCTCCGGGTCGATCGTGGAAGAGATCAGGTTGCCGGCTGCCGCCTTGCGCACTGGCGTGGCCTTGAGCCCGGTGGAGTCGTAGAACTTGATCAGAGCGTTCAGATCGCCCGCCTCGAAGCATACGTGCATCCAGCCCAGCGGCTGCTTGGGATCGGTTCGCGGATAGAGCTCGATAAACTCATGGTCGTTGATCTTGATGAAGACTTCCGTGGTCCTGCCGGCGTTGGTCATGGCGAAGGACTCTTCGTAGCCCAGCTTGCCCAGGAACGCGATCTCGCGATCGAGATCGCTCACGCGGAAGGCGATGTGCGCGATACCGATGATGCCCGCATCGGGCGCGGGGGGTTGCGCGAATGCGACGGCGGAAAGCGCGCATGCGAGCGCGGGAATTGCAATCCAACGATTCTTCATCTGGGTCTCCTAATATTGTGCGACGCGGGATACCGGGGACATCGAAAACGCGGTCCGCAGCTTATGCGTAATCCTGGCGATAGGGCGTGAAGATGTCGAGCACTTCAGAGGCTTCGAGGGCTGCAGCCTCGTGCTCCACGCCGCCGTCGACCACGATGCTGTCGCCGGCGCGCATCTCCCAACTCTTGCCCTCAGCCTGGAAACGGATGTGACCGCGCACCACATAGACCATCTGATGATGGGGATGGCTGTGGCGCGCACCTTTCCAACCTTTCTCAAAGGTGTGACGCACCAACATGAGGTGTGGGTTGTACGCCAGAACCTGGCGGAACATGCCCGGTTCGGGCGTGGTGACCTTGGTGCCATCGGTGGCCGTGTAGATGACTGCGGATTCTGGCATGGCTGTTCTCGGATTCAAGCTTACGACCTCACCCTGTCGGCTGTCAGCTATCAGCCACTGGCTATTGGCCGTTCCCTCACCGATTCAGCCATCCACCGTCTACCACCAGAATATGGCCGTGCATATAGTCGCTGGCCGGGGAAGCAAGAAACACCGCGGCTCCGGCCAGGTCTTCCGGGTGCCCCCAGCGTCCCGCGGGAATCCGCTCCAGAATCTGCCGCGCGCGTTCGGGATTCTTGCGCAGCGCCTCGGTGTTGTCGGTGTCCATATAGCCGGGCGCGATGGCGTTCACATTCACGCCTTTTGACGCCCACTCGTTGGCAAACGCCTTTGTCAGTTGGCCGACGCCGCCTTTAGCCGCTGCGTAAGCAGGCACCAGGATGCCTCCCTGAAAAGTGAGCAGCGAGGCGATGTTGATGACCTTGCCCGACCCCTGCTTGAGCATGTGCCGGCCCGCGTGTTGCGTGAGCCGGAAGACGCTGGAAAGATTCACGTCAATCACCGCCAGCCAATCCTCTTCGGAATATTCGGCGGCCGGAGCGCGGCGAATGATGCCTGCGTTGTTGACAAGAATGTCGATGGCGCCGAAATGCTGAATGGTCTCTTCCACGAGGCGCGCGCACACCTCCGGCGAACCAACATCGCCCGCCAGCGCGATGGCATTTGCGCCGGCGGCTTCCAGCTTATGCTGCGTGGCTTTGGGCGCCGTGCCGGAACCGTGCACCGCCACGTTGGCGCCAGCCTGCGCCAGACCAGCCGCAATGGCCGCACCCAGTCCGCGCGACGAGCCAGTGACCAGTGCGGTTTTGCCTTTGAGATTGAATTTTTCGAGGATCGATTTTTCGTGAGTCAGGGGAATCAGGTCCTTTCCGGTGATGCAGGTTCGTAGCTCTGCCTCTTTTTATTATGTCCGAGCCGCCCGGAAGACGGGATTCAGGCGCGCGACGAAGCCGCCTGCGCGGTTTGCGCATTACGCGGGGGCTGCGGCACGAATCCGCGTTCGATCGCCATCAACCCGGCCTTCAAAAAACCGAGCGTGTGCGCCATGCCCGCATGCCACGGCGCGGAGCAGGTCATTTGCGGAGAGTGATCGGGAATGACGACGCCATCGAAGCCGTTCTTTGCGAGGATCCAGAGAATGCGCAACATGTCCACATCGCCATCGTCGATAAACGTCTCGTGATAATGCGGAGCCTTGCCGCTGATGTTGCGGAAGTGCACGTAAGCGATGCGATGCTGGGCGCTGTAGCGCTCAACGGTTTGGTAGATGTCGCCCTCGGTCATCTCGGCGAGCGTGCCAAGGCAAAATTCCAGCATATTGCTGGGGCTCGGCGAAACGTCGATCAGCCGCTGGTACATGTCCGGCTGATAGACGAGGCGCGGCTGCTGGCGCATGGTGGCAGTAGGCGGATCGTCCGGGTGCGCGGCAAGGCGCACGCCGGCTTTTTCCGCGACTGGCAGCGCCTCCTCAAGAAAACGTTGCAGCCGCCGCCAAAGCTCGTCGTGCGTAACCGCGGGCAGCGTGCCCGAAGGCGCGCTGGCATCGACGATCATGTTCCACACTTGGCCATTTGGAGTGGGCGTGTCGACCGTGCCATCCATGCCGACCGATTCCGCGCCGCCGCGGGCGAAAGGACCGCTGGTGCGGCCCGCGACACCGGCAATGGAGAAGTTGTAGCCGAGCGTGGGAATGCCGGCCTCACCCATGGCGCGAAGAATGGCGTGCACGTTGCGCATGTGCTCGGCGCGTCTGGGGCCGTCAAGAAGGATGTCGTGCCAATGCGCGGGGTCGAGATTTTCGATGCCTTCGAGTTTCAGTCCCGCAGCTTCGACCTGCATGCGCAACGCGATCAGTTCGGCCGCCGTCCAAAGACGATCGGGATCGCCAGCCATGCCCCATGGCTGATCTTGGCCGCCAGTCGGCTGGTTGTTCGAGGGCCCGTCGTTCGAAGAATTGCCGTTGCCCTGCTTGAAGTAGTCGACGAGGTGCGCGATAACGTGCGTGCAACCGGCCTGCACGGCGAATGCGTAATTTTCGTCGTTCAACATATGCCGATAGAGTCCCAGGCCGAGCTTCATCGCCACCTCTGCGCCAGTCTACTTCACAAGTCAAGGGATTGTAGGGACTCTGAACATAAGGCGGCCGCGTCTGTGACGAAGAGCTATTTTTTCTTCGACGGTTCGGCGAGCAGCGCGCGCAGCTGACTCTCCATCACTTTCACATCGATTTCGCCCTGGAATCGCGCGCGGACCACGCCATTGCGGTCGATCAGAAACGAAAGCGGCAGCCCCAGGACGCCGCCGTAACGCATGCCGAGCCGCGCATCCCCCATGGCTACGGGATAGTCGAGCTTGAGCCGCTCAACCAGTTGGCGCGCCGCCGCGGCATTGTCATCCATGGAGATGCCGACGATCGTGAATCCCTGCGGGCCGTACTGGCGCTGCCACGCGGCGAAGACCGGCATCTCCACCTGGCAGGGCGCGCACCAGGTGGCCCAGAAGTTGAGCAGCACAACCTTGCCGCGAAATGCGTTCAGATGTAACGCGTGGCCGTCGAGATCCGGACGCGTGAAATCCGGCGCCTGCTTGTTGAGCAGATTCCGCGCGGCGGGCGCGGCGGGCGCCGCTGCAACCGTGAAAGATGCAGCAAGGAGCGCGACAAGGAGCGCGTTGCAGAGTGCGATCGCCGCACGCGGCGCTCTAGTGTCCACTCTCAACCGGAAACCCCTTGTTGACCCAGTCGGCGCCAAAGTTGTTCGCCAGATACAAAACCTTCACGCGCGTGAATCCCATGTCGAGCAGCAGCTTGTAGGCTGGCCCCACGTTAGGACAGCGACCCCAGGGACAACATCCACAATAGAGGACGATGAAGGTTTTGCGCGGCAGCGACGCCACGCGATTGCGCAGGGTTTGCGCGCCGGCATCCTGTGAGCCCGCTCCGGCGTACTCTGACTTCGGGATGTGCGCTTCAGAGTACAGCACATGCGAACCCACCTGCAGAATGAGCGGCTTTTCCGCGCCCGGCGTTTGCAGCAGACGGTTCAGTTCCTCCGGCTGCAGAAGCTCGGAGGTAGGAATAGACGACGCACTCGAGGGCGACGGCGCGGCCCATTGGCCCGCGGCACGCATTCCGCTTGGGGCAACACATAAGACCATGAGGGCGGCGAAGACGCCGGCCCTTCCACTTCGACTCAATCGCATAGGGATTCTCCGCACCGAGTTTAGTGCGGCGCAATGGCGCACCACCGTGCTGCGGCGCACAGGCAAGAAGAGTTTGCAGAGTTGGCGAGACGAGCGGATCGGGAAGAACAACGCCGGGCGCGCCGGGTAGACGACGCCAAAACGCCCCCAAAAATTGAAAACGCCAGAGACCGAAGCCTCTGGCGTTTCAATCTTGATCACTCGCAGTACAACCGGTGTTGTGTCCCCCAGCTCCCCCAGTGGCCGCCCTCCAGCTTTCGCTGGCGCTGTATCCTCTGGCTGCGCCGGCACAGAACCTCCGACTTGCGTCGACGGCTTGCACTCCGGCTCGACCGGTGGCCAACCCCCCGGCTCGGATCGGTTTCGTGTCCCCGGCTCGACCGGCTGCAAACCTCCGACTCGCGTCGACTGTTCCGCACATCCGCTCGACCCTTGGCGATCCTTCAGGCTTGCGCCTGGCGATCCTGGTTTCATCGGGCTCGCGCCCGACAATCCTGGTTCCATCCGGCTTGCGCCGTGTGGTCCTTCCTCCGGCAAGGCCGACGACCTACCTCCGATTCGCATCGATGCCGTCCTTTGGCTCGGCTGGCGGCTTCATCCGGCTTGCGCCTTATGCTGCCCCTGCCCCTCGACTGGCTCCGCCTCCAGTTTGCACCGGCTGCTTCACCCTTCGCCTTTACCGGCCGTGAACCTCTCGGCTTGCGCCTCGTGGCTCCTTCTCCGGCTGAGCCTCTGATGCACTCCTTGTTTCAACCGAACCTTGCATCGACGGCGGAGCCGTCGATGAGTATTCCGTTTCCACCGGCCCTTGCATCTTCCGGAATCAACCCAGTTGAACAACCGTGGGCTTGCGCCCTCACTTGTAACCTCTGGTGCGTCCAGCGATCCCTCTGCGGCTTGCGCCTCAGGTTTCACCCTCTGTCCGGGCTAGCGGCCATCCTCCGGTTCTCACCGGCTGTCCACTCCGTCAACCTTGCTGGCGATCAACTTCCGGCTTGCGCCGGCTGTTTCTTCTTCCAGCCTTCCGGCAACCAACTCCGATGCCCTAACGGGTCATCAGTTGAATGAGACATTACGTCCACTCAATCTGTGGAAGCAAGTGCAAAAGTCAAGTAAATTTGTGGATTTCACCAGGGTTGGTGCAGAAATCCATTTATCGAATGCCAATCACGCAATTCTCAGCAATCATGCGCAAATTTGAACAGTAATCAACCGAAAAAATCTGCTCAAAAAGCTCCAGAAGAAACTCTGCCAGTGGGAGCGGCAACGTTTTGCATCGATCACGGTGCAACTAAAATTTAGGCGTTGAATCCAGGGTGCCCCACATCTCGCTTCTGAGATGTGGAAAAGCATGATCCCAATCTATGCCGGTGCTACGCGGTTAGTCCTGCGGCTCGACCAGAGAGCCGCCAGCTTCCGCTTTCTTCCTCTGCGCCTCCTGCCAGGCCTTGTGGTCATGGCTCTCCACGAACCCGGCGAGATAAGGCGTGATGTCGAAGTTCTCCGGCACCTTGTGCAGCACTACTAATTGCTTGAAGTAGACGTTGCACACCGGGCAATAGAGCTCGTACTCCTTCGAGATCGCATCGGCCATCGTGCGGGTAGTCTAGCAGGATGGTGGGGCGAGCGGGACCGGTATCTCATTTCCATGCAGTTTCGCGGCCCCATCGTAGAGAATGGTCTGGGAGACGAAGCATACCAATCGCATGAGACATAACCGTAGAACCTTTCTTCGCAATTCCGCTTTGGTAAGCGGTGCAGTCACGATGCGCAGCCTGGCCGGCAAAGCACAGGCACTGGCAGCCGCCGCATCGGCCCCGGCAAATCAGTCGATCGAGAACGCCAGCGGCGCTTCGATCCGGCAGCAGTTTCTGTCGCCTGAGAAGAAGTATCGGCCGATCGCGCGGTGGTGGTGGCCGGGAAACGATGTTGCGGAGGAAGAGCTGCGCCGCGAAATCGGCGTGCTGGACAAGAACGGGTTTGGCGGCGCGGAGATTCAGGCGTTCAATAAGGGATTTGATTTCGCGGCCATGCCGGAAGCGCAACAGAAGCGCGTCAGCGGTTTTGCGGCGCCGGCATTCTTTGAGAATGTGGGTGCGGCGATTGACGAAGCGCGGAAGCACGGATTGTTTATCGATTACACGTTTGGATCGGGTTGGCCTTTTGGCGGCGGGTACGACATTACGCCGGAGCTCGCTTCGATTGAGTTGCGGTGGACGCATCTTTCCGTCGCGGGGCCGGCGAAGTTTAGCGAGCGCGTGCCAGTGCCGTCGATCGACGACGGCGACCCGGCGAATCCCGCGGGCTGGCTCAAGGGATTGCCCGATGGATGGGCCGAGCGCATGAAGAAGCGCACCAAGGTAGTGGCCGTGGTGGCAGTGCGTGGTACCGATGCGCGCTGGGAGTGGAACCTGGGCGCCGGACGGCAGCGGAGCGCGGCGAAATCGGGCGAGTTGGTAGCAGGGACGCAGGTGGATTTGACCGCGCAACTTGAGCCGGATGGAACTCTGAGTTGGAATGTGCCCGAGGGCACGTGGCAGCTTTTTGTATTTGCGCAGGCGCCGACGGGACAACGCGTGAATGCGGGCGCCGGAGAGGGTCCGCAGTTTGTGATGGACCATTTGAGCGCCGAGGCCTTCGCGGCGCACGCAAAGCGCGTGGGCGACGATGCAATTCCGTACATCGGGAAATATTTTGGCAACGGAATGCGCGCGGTTTTCTGCGACAGCCTTGAAGTGGGCGCGAACCTTTTCTGGAGCGACGATTTTCTTGCTGAGTTCAAGCGGCGGCGCGGATACGATTTGCTGCCCTACCTGCCGATCCTGAAGGTGCAGACGAGCGCGGAGCCGTATGACAAGTTTGCGGACTGGCCCGTTTATGACATGGCGGGGATTGGCGACGCGGTGCGCCACGATTACCGGCAGACTGTTTCGGACTTGATGGCGGAGAGATTCTACGGGCAGTTCAACCGGTGGGCGCACGAGCACAAGCTGCTTTCGCGCACGCAGGCGCACGGCTCGCCCACGGATGTGCTGCGCATCTACGGCGAGGCGGACATTCCGGAGACGGAAGATCTTTTCGCCGATGGCGCATACGACTTTCTGAAGCTGGCGGCTTCGGCTGCGCATGTGGAAGGGCGCGCGATTGTAGGCAGCGAATCGTTCGTGTGGACCAACGCGGTGTACGAAACCACGCCGGAGAAGGTGAAGCTTGCGGCGGATGAACTGCTGACGGCAGGCATCAACGCGATTGTGTATCACGGCTTTGGCTACATCATGCCGGAGGTTCCTGCGCCGGGCTGGCATCCGTTCACCGGTCGATTTGGCGAGGGCAACTACTCGTCGCAGTTCAACGAACTGAATCCGTTATGGCCGTTTTATGGACTGCTCAACGATTACATGGCGCGCGTGCAGTACCTGTCGCAGGCGGGAACCAACGTGGCTGCCGTGGCACTGTACAGACTTGACCTGATGCATGGTGCCAACGAGGTGCCACCTGCGCCGAAGTTGAACCAGGCGCTGATGGACGCGGGATACAACTACGACCACCTGAATGTGGACTCGCTGCTGCGGTGCGCTGTGCATGACAAGACGCTGGTGACGCGCGGCGGAGCTGAGTATCGGGCGCTGGTTCTGCCTGCGCTCGACGCCATCGACGCGGCGCTGGCGGAGAAGATGCAGAGTTGGGCGAGTGCCGGATTGCCTATTCTGTTCGCGGAGCAGATGCCCTCGCGCGCCGACGAATTCGAAGAGAATGCGCAACGCGTGCAGACGGCGATGGCGGCGATGCGCGGATTGCCGAATGTGTCTGTGAACGCTGAGAACGCGGTCCTGGTGACAGCGCTCGGACGCGTTGCGGAGCCGAACGTAAAGTTCCATGGCGAGGCACTGTCTTTCATTCAAAAGCGCATCGGGAAGATGAATGCGTATTTTCTGCGCAACGAAACCGACGCAGCGCGGCACGTGCGTGCCGAGTTTGAAGCGGAAGGCGCGCCGGCGTTGTGGGACCCGTGGACCGGGCAGACGGCGGCAATGGCCGGAACCCGGCGCAAGGGGAATTGGGCTGAGATCGAGCTCGATCTGGAGCCGTTTGGGTCCGCGCTGATTGTCTTCGATCCTGAGGAGAGCGGCGCGGCTGCTGGGCCGATTCAGCGACCCGGCAAATTGAAGCGAATGGAGCCTGTGGGCGCGGGCGGGTGGAAGCTGGCGGCTACGGGACTCGTTCCATCCGGCAAGACAGGGGAGATTCAGCGCGAGCTGCCGGAGTTGATTGACTGGTCGCTCGACAGCGAGCTGCGCGGATTCTCAGGGCGCGGCGTCTATGCGACGACGTTTACCGTTGCGGCAGATGCAGGCAGCCAGTTGATTCTCGATTTGGGCAACGTGAGAGATGTGGCCGAGGTGACGGTGAACGGCAAGCACGCGGCAACCCTGCTGCTACGTCCGTATCAGGTGGACATTACCGGTCTGGTGCGCCCGGGAGAAAACGCACTGGAGATTGCGGTAACCAACACGCTCTACAACGCCATGGCCCTGCGCGATCCGCGAGCCTTTCGCCCCGGCCCGACGGAGAACCTATCGGGGCTGATGTCGGGTGGGTTGATGGGGCCGGTGCGGGTGAAGGAGATGGAGTAGCCGGGCTTGGACGTAGTGGATCAGTTTGAAGCCGCCGTGAAAGGGCACGACTTCAGTCGTGCCGTAAGTGCCCCAAAACCAGCAAGGGCTTTAGCTCCTGAGGGACGGTCCTGTTCAAACTGACCCACTACATTTATTCAACGTGAATGGGGCGAATATAGCGAGCTATTTGCCGAGCGCCTTTTGCGCGGCGGCTCCGGCAGCGGCGTCCTCAATAACGGGATGGATCTCCAACGTGATCACGTCTCCCCATTCGAAAGCATGTTCGGCAAGCTCCTCCGGGCCACTCGCTTCAATCAAGTGCCAGCCCTGCGCTGACCCTGGAACATGCCAGCGACCCAATGTTTTGCCTCCGGTCGGCGGGGGTGCGCCCGTTTTCAAGAACCGTTCAACGGCAGCCTTGTAATGGCCGGGGGTAATCTTCCACACCACCATAAATTTCATGATTTATCCTCCTCGGGGAATGTTTGATGGTTGAGATGGCTTGACCCGTGAGGCTCAGCCTGGGCCAAAAGGACAGGGGCTTAGGCTACACCCCGTGAGCGGGAGAGACAAAGAATTTTTGTGCGGCGGGTGGTGCGGGAGTGCGCATGAATGAAGCGACTCTTCGACTGTTGATAAGCCGGCGCCGCTTCGTGGGTTAGCGAGTTGATGCCTTATTTTAGACACTTACCCAGGCACGGAGTTTGGCGCGCAAATGCGCGGATGCAGAAACGCCGGACAGACAACGCAAGCGAACATCTGCGCATCACTTTTAGATGGGGATGTTACGCACTGTTCATCACGGGTGAGACCCCACAAGAGCATAGCAACTTTGCGCGCCAACGTGCCAAGCGCGTTGCGTCGTTCTCTCCATTTTCTTGTCCCGGTCAACCCGCCTGATCTTTGAAGCTCGCATGCGGCCATTCCGAAAAGGAGATTAATTGCGATGCGAATGATGTTGTCTAGGGTGTCCTTTCTCGCCTTGTGCGCCTCGGCACTACTGTGGTTCAATCCGGCAGTTGCCCAATCTCAAGAATCGGCAAAACTCAAGGTTCATGCGCAGCCCAAACAGGCTTACTTGTTTGTCGATGGAAAAGCTATTCGCGCTGGAAGCCATGCTATTGACTTGACTCCCGGCGACCACACATTAAGTGTGCGCAATTATGGCTACACCGCCGACACGCAAAAGGTGCAGTTAAACAGTGGGAACGAAACCAAACTGAACGTCGATCTACACCCGTACGGCGACAAGGTCAGCGGTCCGTTCGCCGACCTTGAGTTCAAGGGCGATCGTCAGGCGGCGGTCCTGCTGAACGGCGCAACGCCGGCATACTTTGTTGGCCGCGCCGGCGAATTTGACTGGGATTGGCTTTGGCACCGCCGGCTGCTCGTGCAGCCAGGAAATTACCACGTCACGGTAATCCGCGAGGGTAATACCATTTGGACCGGCAATATTACGGCGAGCGCCGGACGAAAAGTGATCATCCATCTCAACGACAACGGCAGGGAGGTTGACAAGAACTTTGCCGCGGGAGAAATTCTGGGACCGCAACCACGATTCCACGCCGGGATTCTAAGCAGGATCGTTCCGGTTGCCCCGGTGACGGCGGAGCTTGCGGCTAACTCGGAAAACATAGGCTGCGGAACAGGCGATACGTTGAAGTGGAGATCCTCGGATGCCGTAAACACTTCGATTACCGAGCTTGGATCTGTGCCCAGCGACGGTGATCGCATCGTGAAGCCAACGCGGGACATGACCTATGTCTTAAAAGCGATCGGGCCCGGCGGCGAAGTGACGAAGACGGTAACGGTCGACATCAACAAGGAACCCACGGCCACGCTGGCGTTGAGCGAGCCGGTGATTCATTATCACAAGATCGGTGACAAGGTTGTGGAGCAGGAGTCTGCCACGTTGCACTGGTCGGTCTCAAATGCCGCATGGGCAACGATCAATCCGTTCGGAAAAGAGGCCCTCGACGGCAGCCAGACCATCATGGCGGATCCAAAGCGGGAGCAGGTTGGGCCGGTCGATCAAGCTCTCACTTACACGCTCACCGCTTCGAACCCTTGCGGCGGGGCAGTGACCAAAACAGCCACGTTGCGGGTTGAGGGTTCGGTAGACCCGCCCCCTAACACCACTCTGGCTAGTCTCTTCTATCCCACGGCCTATCCAACCAGACGGCATCCGAAGATCGGTCTCGTCCCTAGTGAGAAAGCGGCTCTTGACCGCCTGGCCGCGCAGTTTAATAACTTTGGAGATTACGAGCACAACGCCAACCTGGTGATCGTTGGGTACGCCGACATCCGCGGCGGGGAAAAATATAACGAGGCACTGAGCGAGCGACGTGCGGAACTCGCGAAGGCATATCTTGTTTCCAAGGGCGTTCCCGCATCGGATCTCGAAGTGCGGGCCAAAGGAAAAGACGATCAGCTCAGCTTGAAGAAAGTTGAGTCCCTCCAGTCTGAAGATTCCCAGAAACCCGCGAAGTGGATGACGAGGCGTGAGAAAGCGACTTGGCTTGCTTACAATCGCCGCGTCGACGTCGTCCTGGAACCGACGGGGCAGAAATCTACTGAGATGTACCCCAACGACGCAGCTTCAGCGCGGCTTTTGTGGCAACGACCAGCGCCGAGACTCAGTGTCTTTACAAAGCTGACGAAGTCCTCGGCCGGCCGGGAGCAGGCAAGCTTGACCACGCCCGGGAAGTAGCTTCGTAGTCTTCGAATGCACCGGCGCGTGGATTCGGGAGAATCTGCGTGCCTGGTGCTCTGCGTCGCCGAATCAAGTGCGGGGACACCTGCAAGGCCGAAGCCCAAATTCTATGCACGCTTTTTGGCGCAAGTGAAGTTGTGCTGCGATGCAAACAACCGCAAATGCAGGTTCCCGTTCGACTCCGATCGTCCGCTGCTGCGGACAATCTCCACTCAGGGCAGGCTTTCGACTTGCTTCACTGCGCTCCGGTCGCTCGAGACGACAGGCGATTTATGTTGCTCGGGATAGCCGATCGAAGGAGGCGAGGGACTACGGCGCGGCTGCGCCGCGTACTAGTTAATTCCTGAAAACGGTCCGGGTTCCCAGGACTGAGCCTGCGCGGCACGGACGCAGGACTTGGCCTAGTCTAACTTCTTGCGCTCCATACGGGAGCTTCTTGATCTGCGCTGGGAGAAAAGAGAGTTGCAGGTTTTTCATCGCGGCCTCGCCACGCACTAGATTTCTCGGAAAATGGGCGGGTGGTTTGCGGCGTGAGTAAACTCATGCCCTGGAACAAAGCGAAAGGCAACCACAGGTCCTTCGACTGCGGCAGCCCGCCGCGGCGGACGGCCTTCGCTCAGGATCACAACGTATTCTTGATCGCTCGGAATGACGGGACGAGAAAGGGGGCCCCGGTTTGGTCTGAAGGTCGTATCATGTGGCCCAGACAGAGGAAGGGTTTGCTCGGCACGGCTCCCCCCGGCCTGGCAAGTGGAGGCAGATGTGGACCTCGCGATTTTAAGGAAAGCTTGGCCGGCGGCAGCATCGGCTGCGGCCGTGGTCCTGGTGGTGTTTCGAACAGCCGGGGCAATGGGAGCGCCCGACAACAACCAGCCGAAGACGGCGGTTTTGCATGCCACCGTCAGCATCAGCGGGGGCGTAAGCTTCACCGGGGCTTATGACGATCGCCTGCCGGTGCAGACCTGCGCCGGCGTGGCGAGGGGCGGAACAGGCCAGCACGACGGCTTGGGCAAGGCGATGTTCTATGTGCCGATTCCGATGCAGGCTCCGGGCGGCGATCCCGGGCCGGTGGGCGGGGGGCACAACTTCTCGACCGATGCTGCCGCCGGGCCTTATCACGGCCCCGGCACCTACACAGGCTCCGGCCTGGTCGCGACCCAGATGGATGCGGACACGCCGCCGGGTTCGCAGGACACGCACATCTTCGCGTTTCCCACCGACATTGGCACGATGGTGATCAACCCCGACGCTTCGGGTTCGTTCAAATTCGGCCCATTGCAGGATCCTGGCAGCATCCTGATCTCTGGCCAAGTGACCTGGACTTGCTCGGAGGTGAGAGTGGGGACGAATTAGAGGTTTCCGTTCGAATGCGATGGACCTCCGCCCCACGTTGAGTTATCCCCGGTCCCCAGGTGCGAGGGATTGCCACCCCACGGACCAAGACCTGTCCGTGGGGACCCCGCACCGGGGGCACCCATTTTTGTGCTGAGTTGAGGGTGATCTGGACCTACTCGTAGCTAGGCCGGGACTACGCCTTTGGCCAGCATCTGCCTGATGCCGCGCAGCGCCTGCCGAGTCCGCTCCTCGTTTTCGATGAGGGCGAAGCGGACGTGCTGGTCGCCGTGTTCGCCGAAGCCGATGCCGGGACTGACGGCCACTTTGGCCTCGGTGAGCAGGAGCTTGGAGAATTCAAGCGAGCCGAGTTCGCGGTAGGCCTCGGGAATCTTGGCCCAGACGAACATGGTCGCTTTGGGCGAAGCCACGGCCCAGCCGGCTTTGTTGAGGCCTTCAATGAGCACGTCGCGGCGGCGGCGGTAGATGTCGCAGATCTGCGCGACGCACTCCTGAGGCCCTTCCAATGCGGCGATGGCCGCGACCTGGATGGGCGTGAAGGTGCCGTAGTCGAAGTAGCTCTTGAGGCGCGCGAGCGCGGCGACAAGCTTCTTGTTGCCGACCATGAAGCCGACGCGCCAGCCGGGCATGTTGTAGCTTTTCGACAGCGTGAAGAACTCGACTGCAACATCCTTGGCGCCGGGAACCTGCATGACGCTTGGCGGCTTGTAACCGTCGAAGGCGATGTCGGCGTAGGCCAGGTCTTGAATCAAATAGAAGCCGTGCTCGCGGGCCAGCGCAACCAGGCGCTCGAGAAACGGCAGCTCCACGCATTCGGTGGTGGGGTTCGAGGGGAAGTTGACGATGAGAGCCTTGGGGCGCGGCGTCATGCGCGGGATGAGATCCTCAAGCTGCCGAAGAAAACTTTCCTGGTCGTGAACGGGGACGCTGATGATGTGCGCGCCGGCGATGACGGGGCCGTATATATGGATGGGATAAGAGGGATTGGGCACGAGCACGGTGTCGCGCGAATCGAGAATGGCGAGACAGAGGTGGGCGATGCCCTCCTTCGATCCGATGGTGACGATGGCCTCGGATTCAGGATCGAGCTCGACGCCGTAGCGCGTCTGGTACCAGTTGCAGATGGCTTTGCGCAGGCGGGGCAGGCCGCGCGAGACGGAGTAGCGATGCGTGGGCGGCTTGCGGACCGCTTCAACAAGCTTGTCGACGATGTGGGTGGGCGTGGCGCCGTCGGGGTTACCCATGCCGAAGTCGATGATGTCTTCGCCGCGGCGGCGGGCGGCGGTCTTCATCTCGCCAGTGATGTTGAATACGTAGGCGGGCAAGCGCTGAATGCGAGAGAACTCTTCCATGATGACTCCAGTGTAAGACAGTGGTCAGTGATCAGTGATCAGTAGTTAGTGATCAATGGTCAGCGGACAGAGCACAGACGTGACCTGCCAATTGAGGGCTTTGAATTAAGAACTGAATTTTGGGATGAGGTGTGGCGGAGTCTAGGCGGCGGGAGCCGCCGCAGCCGCGGCCGCGCGGCCGATGGTGAGGGCGGGATGGCGGGGGTGGTGCATGGGGTGATTATAACGCGTTTGGCGGAGACGGCTAACGGCGCTCGATTTCGTTCGGATCAGGATCGGCGGGGATCTTTGATATCAACCGACTGACCGTTGCGTTGACCATAATAAATGCGACGACGACCACCACCAGGCCTATAACGGAATAGGCAACGCCCTGCGGCAGGTTGTAGGTTTCTCCTGCCTGCCAGTTATCGACGGTACGAGGGAGCCATTTATTGAGAAGTCCGGTCCCGAAGATGATCCAAAAGATCTGCACGTTGATGAACCACTTGGGGTGTGAGTCATAGCTGTTACGGCGGGCGGGTTTCATGGCGAGCAGTATAGCGTGACCCTGCGTGACGGCGCGTGGGAAGGCTGCTCCATGCGATGGAATTTATACTGAAACACAAGATGAGCACGTTCAAACCTGTTGACGAGCAAATGGATCTGCTGGAGAAGGGCGCGGCGGAGATTATCCGTGTGAGCGACTTGCGGGAGCGCCTGGAAGAGAGCCGCAAGACGGGGCGTCCGCTGCGTGTCAAGGCGGGGTTCGACCCGACGGCGCCGGACCTGCACCTGGGGCACACAGTGCTGATGCGCAAACTCAGGCACTTTCAGCAACTGGGGCACACCGTGATTTTTCTTATCGGCGACTCGACCGCGCTGATCGGCGACCCGACGGGACGCAACGTGACGCGGAAACCGCTGACGCGGGAGGAGATCGACAAGAACGCCGAGACTTACAAGCAACAGGTATTCCGCATCCTGGATGAGAAGGCGACCGAGGTGCGGTACAACAGCGAGTGGCTGGACAAGCTTGGTTATGTCGGCCTGATCGGCCTCTCCGCAAAGGTCACTCTCTCGCAGATGCTTGACCGCAAGGAATTCCTCACGCGCTTCCGTGCCGAGCAGGACATCAGTCTTCACGAACTTATTTATCCGCTCGCGCAGGGCTATGATTCCGTCGCCTTAGAGTGCGATGTCGAACTCGGCGGCACGGACCAGAAATTCAATCTTTTGATGGGCCGTGAGCTGCAGCGCGACTACGGGCAGAAGCCGCAGATCGTGTTGATGACGCCGATTCTGGAGGGTTTGGACGGCGTGCAGAAAATGAGCAAGTCTCTAAATAACGCGATCGGGATCAACGAGCCAGCGAGCGAGATGTACGGGAAGCTGATGAGCATCAGCGACGAGCTGATGTGGAAGTATTGGGTGTTGCTGACCGACGTCCCTCAGAGCGAGGTGAATCGCTTAAGGGATCAGGTAGCAAACGGCCGGCAGCATCCAATGGCAGTCAAGGTGAATTTGGCATTTACGATCGTGTCTGGATTCCATTCCCGGGAAGAGACCATCAAGGCGGCCGATGACTGGGGTCGAATGCATCGACAAAATGAAATCCCAGACGACGTTGAAAGGGTGACCGTCTCAGCGCAGGAGATCGGATGGCAAGTGAATCGACCGCTTCGACTGGACAGATTGTTGGTTGCTATGGGGCTCGCGTCCTCAAATTCGGAAGCTCAGCGCAAGATCAAGGAGGGGGCGCTCGAGATCAAGGGAGTTGGAACGAGGGTGACCTTATATGTACCTCTAACCTCGCCGCCAACCGACATGCCCCCGATCCGTCTCGGGAAACGCGCGAAGATTGCGGTGATTGTGTAAACGCTGCGCGACATGGATGAGCGGGGCCGTTCAGTAAAGAACAAGCGAGGAAGGCATGGAAAGCCGGCGAACGGTGTTGAAGGCGTTGGGCGCGTCAATAGGCGCGACGGCGGTGAACCTGAGCGCACTGGAAGGGTTTGCGCGCGGCCTGGATGAGCATCGCGAGCGACCGAATATTTTGTGCATTGTGGGCGAGGGGGTGCGGGCCGATGAGTTTTCTTCGGCGGGCAACCGGATTTTGCATACCCCGAACATGGACCGGATCGCTACGGAGGGATGTACCTTTCACAACGCGTTCGTGGTGAATGCACTGTGCCTGCCGTCGCGGGCCACGATGCTGACCGGGCTCTACTCGCATACTACGGGCGCGGTGTCGAATGTGGAGGGGACGGTGCCGGCGCGGTTTCCGCTGGTGTCGGACCTGCTGCAGAAGGCCGGGTACGAGACCGCGTTTCTGGGCAAGTCGCACGTTGCCGGCGCGCTGATGGACCACTACTGGGACTACTACTTCGGATTTGTGGGCCAGGCGGATTACTACCGGCCGCGGATCACCGAGGGCGTGAAGGGCAAGTACGGGCCGGAGACGCTCTACGAAGGCGAGTATGTGGACACGCTGCTGACGCAGAAGGCTGTGGGTTGGCTCAAGCAGAAACACGAAAAGCCATTCTGCATGTTTTTGTGGTTCTATGCGCCGCATGCGCCGTTCTATCGGCCGAAGGATTTGGTGAATGATTTTAATGGCGTGGCGATTCCCGCGCCGGCGACGTTTGATGAGGACCAGGCGGGCTATGCCGACAAGCCGCGCGCCGTGGCCGATGCCGACGACAAGATTGGATGGTCGGAGGTGTTCACGGACGATCCGCGGTCGCTTGAGGAGTTGGTGAAGGATCATTACGCGGGCGTGGAGGACAACGATCGCAACGTGGGCGCGGTGATGGCGGAGCTCGAACGGCAGAAGTTGCTGGATCAGACGACGATTGTGCTGAGCTCGGACCACGGATTCCTGCTGGGCGAGCATCATTTATATGACAAGCGCGTGATGTACGAGCCGTCGATTCGCGTGCCGATGATGGTGCGCTGGCCGGGGCGCGTGAAGGCGGGGACGACTTCAGAAGAGATGGTGCTGAATTTGGACATGGCGCCAACGCTGCTCGAAATCGCGGGACTCAAGCCGCCCGCGGAGATGCAGGGCAAGAGCATGATACCGTTGGCCGAGGGAAAAACGGATGTGCCGTGGCGCGAGGACTGGCTCTATGAGTATTACGAGTATCCGGGATTTGAGAATGTTCGGCCTTGCCGCGGCGTGCGGACGAAGCGTTACAAGTTGATCGATTTTTTCCTGGAGCCCGAAGAGTTTGAATTGTACGATCTGGAGAAGGATCCGGATGAGGCGCGGAATCTCTACGGCAAACCGGGATATGAGGAACTGACGGCGCGCTTGAAGCAGCGGCTGGCGGCGTTGCGCGCGGAGACTAGCGACAGCTACGAGTACAAGCCGACGGGGTTGCCGCTGCATCCGGGGATGCAGGTGTTGTCGCAGCCGAAGAACAGCCGCTAGCTTCTAGCTATTAGCTTTTTCGTGAAGGGATGGGGCTGGTGTCTTCCCACTCTAAAGTCAGAAAGCGCGCGTTTAGGATTGGGCGCCCCGCTGCTCGGTCTCCATATCGGGCTCTGTCCAGAGCAGAATGGCCGCAGGAAGAGTCAAGAAAAGGATGTACCCGGCCTGCAAGAACACCTGAATCAGCCGATGAGCCAAAAGGGCGGAGATTCCGATCCCTACAAGGATGTGACTCTCCGAACTATTCAAGAAATCAATGAGGAAAGCCATGCCGAGCAGTGTGCCTAGAATCCGATAGGCAACGAAGTGGGCATAGTTCCGACGATTCAGCTCGCGCTCGTCGTTTCGAATTTCATCGGCATCGGGAAACGCAGGGTAGGGATAGAAGAAGCGAGATAGTGCCGATCGCGAGCTCTTGGAGCAGTATTTAAGAACTTGGTTTCCTCCGAAGGGTTTCACCATGCTGGTTTTCGAGAACGGAATGATCCACCCTGTAAGGTAACCTCCGAGGATTGGACCCGCGAAGATGGTGAACTCGATTGTGACAAAAGAGGCGCCGTAACCAGACGGGCTGACGAGCCAGCAAACGGCAACCAGAATAGAAAAGAACGAATAGAAGGCCGCCACAAGCTGCCGGCGTCGGGCCTGCGTGGCCATGTTGAAATGCTTACCGAAGAGGTTTAGCTCAGTCCTCATCGCGTTTCCTCCCTATCCGGTTCAGCTGCTCTTGCTCCGTAAACCTGCTTGCTGAGCGGTTGGAACGGGCCCGTCGAGAAGACGGCCTCGACGGGCAGTTCGAAGAATGATGCAATCTGGAAGGCCAGCTTGAGGCTAGGGCCGTAGTCGCAGCGTTCCAGAAAGCCGATCGTTTGGTAGTTCACTCCGACGGCGTCGGCCAGATCCTGACGGCTCACGCCCCGCTCTGCGCGCAGGACGGCGATGCGGTTGTAGAGGCCGCTTTCACCGGGCGGTGAGGACGCTTCGTTGTCCTGCATGACATAATGTTGTGTTTTCAAAACAATTTTGTCAATACACGCAATACAAAAGGGTTGAAACCCTCAGCATCGGGGTAGGGGCCCTGCCGGCCCCGTCAACGTGAGTGTTCAGTTTGAGGGGTTCATCGCAAACGCGCGCGCCGATTCCAGGAGTTTGGCGACGGATTCTTTGGAGCAGGATTCGGTGTAGATGCGCATGAGCGGTTCGGTGCCGCTGGCGCGGAGCAGCAGCCAGGTTTCGGCGGCGTTTGGCTTGGTTTTGGCTTCGGGATTATCCAGGTAGAACTTGACGCCGTCGAGATTCTCCTGGCGGAGGATGGGCATGCCGGCGAAGGTGGCGTCGCCGATGGGAAGTGCGCGGGCGCGGGCGATGGCGGCGTTCTTGACTTCGTCGGAGATGTGGAGGTCGATGCGGCCGTACTGATGCTCGCCGTACTCGGCCTGCAAATCCGCTACGAGTTGCCCGAGAGTTTTGCCTTCCTGGGCCATGACGTTAGCGAGCAAGAGGCAGTTGATGAGGCCGTCGCGCTCGGGTAGATGACGCTGGAAGCCGATGCCGCCGGATTCTTCGCCGCCCATGACAATTTCGCGCTCCAGCATGAGGTCGACGACATACTTAAAGCCGATGCCGTGCTCGATGAGTTCGCGGCCGTACTTTTTCGCGATGCGGTCGAGCATTTTTGTTGTGTTGAAAGCGCGGGTGACGGCGCCGGGCCAGCCCTTGTACTTCAAAACCCAGCTGAGGAGCACGGAATAGATTTTGTGCGGATCGACGAAGATGCCGTATTCATCGGTAGCGCCGATGCGGTCGGCGTCGCCGTCGGTGCAGAGGCCGGCCTGGCAGTGGTTGGCGACCGTCGCTTCGCCGAGGGCGCGGATGTTGGGCTCGATAGGCTCGGGGTTGATGCCGGGAAAGAGCGGGTCGGGATTGAAGCGGATGGGGACGTTCTCCACGCCGATGCGATTGAAGATGTCGGAGAGGATGGTGCCGCCTGCGCCGTACATGGAGTCAATGCAGAACTTCATGCCCGACTTTGCGATGAGGTCGAGATCGGCAAAGCTCTCAATGGCTTTGAGGTAGGTGGGCAAGAAATCGACTTCAACGATGGGCGCGGGTTGCGCTGCGCGGGGGACGGGCTGGCCGAGATGCGATTCGATGGCCGTGATCATGGAGGGCTTGCCTGAGCCGCCGTACCAGCCCTTGTACTTGACGCCGTTCCATTGCGCCGGGTTGTGCGATGAGGTGATCATGATGCCGCCGGCTGCGCCGCGCTCGCGTACGCCGAAACTCAGGGCCGGCGTGGGCGTAACGGCGTTGGCGAGTTGGACGGGAATGCCGGTGGCCGCGACGACCTCAGCGCAGGCGCGGGCAAATGCTTTCGATCCGAAGCGCGTGTCGTAGGCGATCGAGAGGCCTTTTCTCGGGTCTTCCTCAGCGTGAATGTAGGCGGCAATGGCCTCGGCGGCGGTGCGCACGTTGGCGAAGGTGAAGTCGTCGGCGATAATGCCGCGCCAGCCGTCGGTGCCGAATTTAATTTGTGGATGAGGCATGAGACTTGCGTTCTCCCGGAGCAATAAAGGTAAACGATAACAGGCGATGCGGGCTGGTTGCACGGGGGTGGATCACCTGGATTGCGATGCTAGAATGAAGGAAATGACGGGACGCGAGTTAGGTTTTCTTCTGGTTGGCTCCGGGACCGGCCTCGTGCTGACGGCCGTGATGCTCATCGAAGCAATCGTGCAATTCCACCATATGTTCATAGTTGGATTTCAATGGAAGCCGGGTTCGGTGCTTCTCTTCCTCCCATTTCTCCTGATATTGACCGGCGCTTATCTAATCTACCGCAGCAGATCTGGAAGAAAATCTAACTGAATTGTCTTGAGCCCAGCGCCTCTTTTTCGGGAAAGGTCATGCAGTTGGCAAACTCGTCCTGAAAGGCGGGGTCGGCGGCCAGGCTCACGTGCTCGATGGGTGGGAGCGGGGGTTCGTCAGCAAGAAGAAGCATTTTCGCGCCGCGGAGGGCGGTGTTGCCGGCGGCGTGGATCACCGCGTACGGCGCTTCGAGGAGGCCGATGCGGAGGGCGCTCTCCATTTGCACGTAGTTGCCGAAGGCGCCGGCGAGATGGATGGCGTGGAGCGAGCTCACGTCAGCGCCAAGGCGCTTGAGGAGCAGGCGGAAGCCGGCGGCAATGGCGCCCTTGGCGAGTTGTAACTCGCGAATGTCCGATTGGTAGAGGACGACGGGCGCCGCGATGGGAAAGATCTTTGAACCGTTGGCGATGCGGCCGTTGGCGAGGATGGCTGCGGAGCGGAGGCCCGCGGCAACGGCGTCGACCAGGCCGCTGCCGCAGATGCCACGCGGCGCGACGTCTCCAATGACGGTGGAGCGGAGCGTGCCATTCTCGAGCGAAACGTAGGCGATGGCGCCTGTGACGGCACGCATACCCATGCGGATGGCGCCTGCCTCGAAGGCGGGACCGGCGGCGGTGGAGGCGCAGACGACGCCGTGGCCATCGCCGATGACGATTTCGCCGTTGGTGCCAAGGTCGACGAGCGCGGAGAGCTCATCGCAGTGCGCGATGCCCGCAGCGACGATGCCGGCGAGAATATCGGAACCGACGAAACCACCGATGCAACGCGCGAATCGAATGATGCAATCGGAGGGTAGCTCCCAGCCGAGATCGTGCGCGGTGAAGCGCTGCTCGGCGAGATGCGGCGACGCGAAGGGTACGTGCGCGAGCGGCTCGACGTCGAGACCGCAAAACAGATGGTGCATGACGGTGTTGCCAACGAGCAGGACTTCCGTAACTTGCGATGTGCGGCCGCGAGTGAGGCTCGCGACGAGCTGGCCCAGGGCGGTGCGGATGGGCGTTGTGAGGTTCTGGCCCTCGAGTGCAGCGCGAATGCGGCTCATGACGTCGGAGCCGAAGGCGGCCTGGGGATTGAGCATCGTCTCAACGCCAAGCACGTCGCCCGATGCAGCATCGATGAGTTGCGCGGCGATGGTGGTGGTGCCGAGATCGATAGCTATTTTTTTCTTGGTCTTTTCGCTGGTCTTGGACGAGGGGTGTGCCAAGGATGTGTCCGTGAGGATCTCCATGTGCCATTGACCGCGCTCGAGGACGAGCGGCTCATCTGCACGCGCCTGGCAGGCGAGACGCCAGCCACTAGCGAGTTGATCGGGAGTCAGCGCCAAAGCGTCGGCCTCAGTGACGGGGAGCGAACCGGAGAGCACGCGCACCTGGCAGCCACTGCATTCGCCCGTTCCACCGCAGGGGAATTCGAAGCCGTGGGCGGAGAGGCCGGAGACGAGTGAGCCACCACGCGGAAGTTCGAGTTCGACGCAGAGCGGCTCGAGACGGATGCGAACGAGATCGGAAGTCATACGGCTTCCACGATGCCGTCGTCGAACGTGGCGCGGATTTGCGCGCCCGGCGCAACGACGAGAAAATCGGAAGCATCCCAAGGACCGTTGACCAGGCGCTCGAGGAGGGTGAGCGAGCCTTGGACCTCCTCGAATGCCCATCCCTCTTTTGAGGCCTCGGCGTGCGCCTGGGCACGGCAACTTTCATCCGACGCGATGCCGGTGGAGATGTAGGTGAGGCCGGAGTAGTGGCGGCGGAAGGAGGAGAACTGCTCGTAGAGATAGCGGCCGTTGTCTTCGCCGTACTTGGCGATGAATTCTTCGAGCGTGCTTTGTTCGCCCATGAGATTCTTTTGCGAGGGGAGGGCAGGCTCGAGTTTGAGATCGGGAGTTTGAAACTCGACCCATCCCGGCGAGCGGTAGTAGACGCCGGGGTGGTCCTGAAAATACTCGGCATAGCGATGGCGGCTGCCCATGAGCACGCCGATGCAGTCGTGGGCGCGGGGAAGAACGAGTTGCGTGCAGCCGGCGCGGAGGCCCTCAGTACCGCGGCCGCACAGTGCGTAGCCGAGAAGGATAGCGTCGTAGCCGGCGCTGTCAGCCACGTCAACTCGGTCCTGGAGGTGGGGGCGCATCTCAACGCCGAGCGAGTGCAGGCCCATGGGAATGGATTCGAGGTCGACGGTGTGCGCGGATCGGGAGACGAAGTGCTCGATTTCTCGCGTGAAGACCTGGCAGTGGATGAGTTTGAGATGCATGAAAACAGCTTTCAGCTATCAGCTCTTAGCTTTTAGCTTGACGGCGCGCAATCTGCCGTGGCCCCGACGGAGATCATTGCGTCCACTTTCTTCAAAATCGTGCCTCGGGCATCGGGAACTGAGAGAACATCGCACTCGGAGCCGAGGATGTGGGGATGACCGCAGACCTTCATGTTTGCAAGCAGTTCATTGGTGCTGCGAATAACCTCTTCAACGGGCATCGCGCCATCCGAATAGAAGGACTTGGTGGGAAGGTTGCCGTAGAGGACAACGTCGCGGGGCACGAGGCGCGCGTCTTCCCATAATTTGCGCGAACCGCCCAGGCTAAGAACGACCGGATGCAGGCGATGCGCAAAGGCTTCGACCATGGGATCGATGAGCTCACCGCAATCGTGGAAGATCAGATCGCAAGCGCCTTGGTCGAGGACAGCCTTCAGGCGCAGATTGGGTTCCATGACAAGGCGCTCGAAGATGCTGGAGCCGGCTTTGAGCTGGCGCGGAGAAAGGAAAGAGGTGTTCGCCGCGGGCTCACAGATCATGATGGCGCGGGCGCCGTGAGCGATTTGACTGCGCACGGAGCGATGGATCGCGGCCTCAGCGGCCTGGAGACACTGAAAAAGAAGCCGCACGTCATCGGAGTCCTCGGGAGCTTGACCGCGGCCGGCCATCGCTGCGGCAGCGATGGGATCGGCCATCAACCGCGTGACGAGTGAGAACGGGCCGATGGCCATACCGACGGGAAATAGGCCGGAGATCGAGGCGATGTACTGGAGAGCCTCATCCCGCGCGGTGCTGCCGGGGCAACTGGAACCGGCCTTTTCGTCACAGAGCGTAGCCAGAGTCGCGGCCTCAAGCGGAGCGGTGAAGTGAAATGCGTCTGCGTCCTGGACGGGGACGCCGATGCGCGCGAGAAGATCGGCTTTCTCGAGACGCAAATCCATGAGCGGTATGGCGAGTGGAGTATTCCAGCGGCGGGCCGTGCGCTCGATGACGCGGCCCAGAGCGGGGCCACAGTTGCGAACGGACCCCGGGTCGAGCTCTTCATGCAAAACGAGGTCAGCGCCGATGGGCATCGACAAGCCCTCGGCGGCGAGACGGAGAAACAGGTCTCGATTCGTTTCGGGGCTTGTCAGGCGGCTTGTCAGACTGCCTCCCCTGCGAGGAGATTCTTGACGAGGCCGACTGCGCCGTTGGCGTTGTCGCTAAAGCCATCTGCGCCGATTTCCTTGGCGTATTGGTGCGTGACGGGCGCGCCGCCGATGAGCACCTTGACCTGCGTGCGAAGACCCGCGGTTTGGAGCGCGTCGATGGTGAGCTTCATGGAGGGCATGGTGACGGTGAGGAGCGCCGACATACAGACCACGTGCGGCTTGCGCTCTACGACGGCATTCACGAAGTTTTCCGGCGAGACGTCGGTGCCAAGATCGATGACTTCGAATCCGCTGCCCTCGAGCATGGAGGCGACGATGTTCTTGCCGATGTCGTGCAGGTCGCCTTTGACGGTGCCGATGACGACGCGGACAGCCATCTTTTGGCCGGAGGCAGCGAGCAGCGGTTTGAGCAGCTCCAACGCGACCTTCATGGCGCGGCCGGCGAGCAGGAGTTCGGGAACGAAATACTCTTCGCACTCGAAGAGACGGCCGACCTCATCCATGGCCGGAACCATGGATTCCTGAATGAGGGTCATCGGCTGATCGCCTGCGGCAATGGCCGCTTCCGTGGCGGCACGCGCCTTTTTGGCGTCGCCGTTCAGAATTGCATCGTAGAGTTCGACATTCTGCGCCATCGAAATACCTCTCTGTTCCGCACTTCATGCGGGAGATGGATGCCACGGCGGCACAGCCCGATTGCAGGCGAAGCGCTTGCCCAGAAACGGCATTGCGCCTGCTCGCGCAGGCCGGTTGCGACACTCTCCCAAAAACGGATTGATGATTCAAGATAAATCGGTTTCAACAAGGTTGGCAAATGCGCGAGAGACCGGTTTCCGGCGCGGAACTGCGCGATGAGGGCAATCCGGCACTTAACGAGGCGCAGTGGGAGCGGGACGAGTACGCGGGAAACGCGGAGTGCGCACCGCGGCCTCGGTCGGCAACTGATCCTTGCAGAGCTCCAGAATTTCAATGGCCTGAAGACCGGTTTGTGATGCTTCATTGGTATTGATGCGGGGGTCCTCTCCCACGGGATGGAGCGAGTCAGCCCCGAAGACGATATGCGGAGTGGCGATGCCGCCGCCCTGGGAGAGCAAACCGGCGATGGCCTTCAGCGCAAAGGCCTTGTCGCCGGTTTTGGCGTAGGCCCAGGCGGCGAGACGGGGACCACTCTGGCCGGGAATGACGTAGCTCGCGTCGGCGCCCTCGTTGCCCGTGACGTTGTCTTTTTGCCAGACTTCGGCGGGCGCGATGCCGATGCGGCACATGCGTAGCCAGACGGCGGCAAAGTCGTTGCGGCCGAGGAGGGGCACGAGCTCGAACATGACTTCAGCTCCGCCCTGGATGGTGGCGAGGTTGTAGTTGGCCGGGGCGAATGTTTTCGTTGCGGGATCGGGAATGGGCGTGAGTTTGCCAGTGGCATTATCGAAGCCGACGATGGCCGCTTCGGCCGTGTAGCGCGGAGTGTGCCTGCCGGTTTCAAAGCCGAAGGGCATGGCGACAATGGAGTCGACACCGGCGAGGATGCAGTCGCGCCAGCGCGCATCGTTGGTGCGCTCCCACTCCGTCATCCAGTTGCCGGCGAGGGCGAACCAGTCCGGACCGATGCGGATGCGAACCAGGGGCTCGCCGGGCGTGCGCGGCGCGGCTTCGCGCATGGGATCGTATTTGGCAACGGCGATACCGGCGGACTCGGCGACCATGTGCATGATGTCGCCGGCGCGCTCGTCGGTGGTGAGGTAGTAGAAGAAGCGCCAGTGCGCGGCCTGGCTGATGCGAGCTTCCTTCGCGCCGTCGCCCCACTTGATGACGTTGTGACGGGAGCCGAGGCCCTTCATGGGGCCGAGATGATACACGCAGGTTTCGCTGGTGTTGCGGGTGTGCGCCTCGGCGAGACGGAAGAGATCGGGGCGGCCGCTGCGCAGATAGCTCGACCAGAGCCAGAGTGGCGCGCCGAGCTCGGTGTTGTCCCATGCGTGGCCGCCCCAGTCGTAATGCCACACGTGGCGCGGTGCGGAGTAAGAGTGCATGAAGTCGCCGAACTGCCAGAAACCGTACCAGGAACGGTCGTCGACCTGCCGCTGGTAGAAGGCGAGGACGGAGTCGAGGCCGTCTTCGATGGATTTCTTGAAGGGCGTGTCGCTGAGGGGCAGGCTCCATGTTCCGAAGACGCCGGTGGAGTGGATGTAACCGGGGGCGGAGGTGAGAAGCGGACGTTCCTGGCCGGCAGCGGCGAGCGCGGCGCTTTCAGCGCGGGTGGGCCAGGAGGCGCATGGATAAAGGGTGAGCTCACTGGTGCGCGCCACGCCAAAGGCGGTGCTCAAGCCGGGTTGCACATCTTCATACGATGCGTCGAGACCGTGGGCGTGCGTGTCGTAGTGGCGCATATCCATCTCGGGCGCGTCGGGCGACCAGAGCCAGGCGACGAGATTTGCAATGGGAGCGGCGGCGTGGCGGATTTCGAGGCTGGAAGGATACGACTGCCAGAAGTTTTTGACACTGACGCCGAGACCCCCGCCGAGATCGCCGGCAAAAGCGTAGCCGGGCGCGCGTGTGCCCGCAGCGGAGAAGACCCAGGCGCTTTTAGGATTGGTGCGTTTGACGATGGTGAAGCCGTGCGGCGTGGGCTGCACGAGTTTGAAGCTGTCCCAAATGGCATTTTTGAGGAAGATGAGATTGCCGGAGAAGTTCTGGCCCGTTTCCTGCGCGATGCTGCCGCCGCCGGGCTGGAGCGGTTCAGACCACATGCCGCCATCGGGGCCGGCGAAGCGCACGGTGCGGTTGCGCGGCTCGTCGCGCAGCGGTACGTCGAACTCGAGGCCGAGGCCGCGCACGAAATCCTTCTCCTGATCGCCATCGAAGACGATGGAATGGACGAGGCGGATTTCGGATTGGCCGGAGTAGAAGTAGAGGCGAACAACAAACGGCATCCATTCACGTTTGGAAACAGCGCCGCGATGCATGCCTTCGATTTTGACCACGGCGCGCACGCCTCCAGGCTGCTCGACGGTGACGTGCTGGATGGCGCTCGTAAATTTTTCGCGCGCGGGCGCGGCATTCTCATCCGTGGATGGGCCGTGCTGGAGAATGCAGACGAGTTGGGCCGCGCCGGCGATGGATTTGCCGCCCATGCCGATGGAGTTGAGGATCTTTGCGCCGCTGAGAGGGATGGAGCACTGCATGGCGCCGGTGTCGACGACGAGGGATTCGCCGTCGTTCTTGACGGTGACAGGCGAATAGGGGGTGAGGCCCGGGCCTTGCAACTCTGCCAAGTTCATCGAGAGAGTTGCGGGACCGCTGAACCCGGCGGGAACGACGGTGGCGAATCCGTTCCATTTGATGGATCCGTCGGGCCAGTAGGCGAGCGGCCAGCTCTGCAGCGGGAATTGCTTGTTGCCGGCAGTGAGCATGCATAGAGAATTGTGTGGAATCGCGCCCTGTGGAAAGGGCACGCCCCAACTGACGCCGGTGGCCGTGGCGGGCGGTATTTCGCCGAGCCGGGAGAGTGTGACCTCGTGGACGCTCGGAGCAGCGGACGCCGGCGACTGCGGAAATGCAGCGGCAAAGAGGTTTTTTTCAGGGAGAGCGGTGATGCCTGCGCCGAGAAGCGAGGCATCCTTCAGGAATTCACGACGAGTTCTTGGGCTCAAAGCGGACCCCCAGCCCGGACTGCGATCACCGCAGCGGGTTTGGTGCTAACCGCCGCCCATTATCGGCGGCGGAGGGTGGGGTTGTGAAGCAGGGCTTGCGTTGGGCCGAATTGCGGCTTTCGGTTCGTGCGATCCGAGTTCCCGGAAACGGGATCCATTGACTCCGCCTAGAACTGGATCAACTCGCCCCCGTTTCTCTATGTGCGGCTTCGGATTCGCTTTGGACGACAGAACATTTCTTGATTCGGGGTTCTGGGAGGATACTGGCAGACGAGGCGAGTGCGATGGCGGTGAAGGTTGCGATCATCGGCGGAGGGATTGTGGGACTGGCGACGGCGCACCAGCTTCTCACGCGGCATCCCGCGACGAACGTGCTCTTGTTGGAGAAAGAGAAGGGCGCGGGAAAACACCAGACCGGCCACAACAGCGGAGTGCTGCATTGCGGGCTCTACTACAAACCGGGTTCGAAGAGGGCACGCATGGCGGTGGAGGGAATTCGGCGGATGACCGCTTTCTGCCAACAATATAGCGTGCCCTACGAATTGTGCGGCAAAACCGTGGTAGCTACGGAGCCGGAGGAGATTCCCCGGCTGCACGCATTGTTCGAGCGCGGCGAGGCCAACGGACTTGAGGGACTGGAACTGCTGGACGCGGAGCGGATTCGTGCGTACGAGCCGCATGCGGCGGGACTGGCCGGGATTCGCGTGCCACAGGAAGGGATTGTGGACTACGCAGCGGTGTGCGCGGCAATGGTGAAAGAAATTGGCGCGCGCGGCGGCGAGATTCGATTCTCTTCCGAGGTGATGCGGCTGCACAGGAAGAACCATTGGACGATCGAGACGCGGAGCGGGGACTACGAAGCAGATTTCGTGATCAATTGTGCGGGATTGCATTGCGACCGCGTGGGACGGAAGGCTGGCAGCCGCGAGCCAGCAAAGATTGTTCCCTTCCGGGGCGAATATTACATGCTTCGGCCGGAACGGCAGTACCTGGTGCGGAACCTGCTCTACCCCGTGCCGGATCCGCAATTTCCTTTTCTGGGCGTGCACTACACGCGGCTGATCCATGGCGGCGTGGAATGCGGGCCAAACGCAGTACTGGCGTTTGCGCGCGAGGGTTATCGTAAGAGAGATTTTTCTCTGCGCGATACGCTGGAGACTTTCACCTACGGAGGGTTCTGGCGATTCTTTCTGCGTTATCCGCGCATGTGCTGGGAAGAGTTCAAGCGCTCGAATAGCAAGCATTTGTTTTGCCGGTCGCTGCAACGGCTGGTACCCGAACTGACGATGGAAGACCTGATGCCGGGAGGATCGGGCGTGCGGGCGCAAGCGCTTTCACCAGAGGGCGAACTGATGCAGGATTTTCATTTCGCGCGGACTGCGGGAGCGCTCCACGTGCTGAATGCGCCCAGCCCGGCGGCCACAGCTTCGCTGGCCATCGCCGACGAAATTGTGACCATGGCCGAAGAGGCGCTAGCGCCATGAAACGGCGCGATGCTTCGTGGGTCGGCAGTTCTTTCCTCCCTTCGCGAAGCCTCATTGGGAAGATTTGCAAATGAATGGTCGGGACGGGCAGATTTGAACTGCCGGAAACTCGCCTTTGGCTCGCACCCCTCGCAGTCTCTATTCGTGTCATCCGCTGCGGCGGATGACAGGTTGGGGTGCTTGGTGGCTAGGCCACGAGCATCCCAGCTGAAAAATGGGTTTGAGATAGGAAGTAAATGGTTGGGACGGGCAGATTCCCGTCCCACCGGCAAAGACCCGCCGCGACTCCTGCACGAAGCGATTCATGGGGCAGGCGGATCGACAATTAAGATGATCGAAGATGGCTCTCCGCAGGCTTCGAGAGCTCTAGGAATGGATCAACTCTCGAAGGAGACGCCGGTTCGCCGAAGTGCAAACAGGATCCCGGCTGCCCTTTTGACTCCGCAGCGAACCCTCTGGTGCAAGGAATGATGTCCAAAACCGAAATTGACGGCCGATCCCGCCCCGATGTGGTCAGAAAGATGATCGAGCCTCTGATGTCGCAAAAATTCACAAGCTTTCCGGGGCAAGGCTTGTTCAAAATGCTTTTGAGCGTTACTCCGAATTCCACTTCGGATCTGGTCGACCTCGAGGCGCCGATTACCAGCGCGATAATGCTTCAGCCGGAGCTCATCGATCTCCTGCAGTCCATCGATGAACGCGGCGATCTGGAGATCATTGAAAAGTGCCAGAGCCTGATCTTCCTTCAAAGCACGGGTGGGAAGGTTGTCCATTTGATGCTTCGCAAACTGGTCAACCGGGACCCTGCGATGGAACTAGCCCTCACATCTCTGCGCCGGGCCTACCTTCGATCGGCGGTTCGCCAGGCGGCGGACGTTGAGCCGAGGCACTTGCAGACTATGCTCACCCTTGCATCGCAGTGCTTCAACAACCAGTATGTGTTTTATGAAACCGGCGAGGAACAGGGGATTTGCGAGGAAATTTTTTCCGGGACAGGTGGTGAGGCGGCAGGAATATCGGCCTTCGTGTCGAAGGTGATCGCGTATGCCATGTACCGTCCGATCTCCCAGCTTGCGCTTAAGGAGCGGCAGTTCCAGACTCTCGCGCAACACGTCGAAGATGTGCAGGAACTGATCGATCGCCAGATTCAAGATGATGTTTTGGAAAAGGACCTCGCGGCCAGCATCACCTCGTTCGGCCGCATTGAAAATGAGGTTTCCATCAAGGTGAGACAGCAATACGAGGAGGCTCCCTACCCGCGATGGATCGAATTCGTCAAACGAAAGCCGCAGCAATTCGCGGCTTACATAAAGAAAAGATTCCCTTCCCTCGATGACGGTCTTCCGGCGGGGAGTTTGGATTGCCTGGTCGCCGGCTGCGGTACAGGACGTCACGCCCTCTCTGTGGCTTCGAAATTTCCAGATGCCGCCGTGGTAGCCATTGATCTCAGCCGGAGAAGTCTCGCTTATGGGAAGCATCGAGCTTCGCGATACGGCGTTGCCAATGTCGAGTTCTTTCATGGCGATCTTTTGGAAATCAAGGCGCTCAAGCGGGATTTCGATTTCATTGATTCTGCCGGAGTGTTGCACCACATGGAAGACCCATTCATGGGTCTCAAAGCCTTGTCAGAGGTGCTTCGCCCCGGCGGCTTCATGAGAATTGCGGTGTACCGACGCTCTTTTCGGAACCGGCTAAAGCCCGCCCAGGATTTCGTCCACAATCGTATGAAATCCTATGCGGCTGCAGATCTTCGCGCCGTGCGCCATCAGCTCAGACGAGAAACATCCGTCGATTTTGAATTTTGCAAGGATCTTGGGGATTTTTATTACATCAGCGGATTTCGCGATCTTTTCTGCCATGTGCGGGAAACTTCCTTCACGCCGTCGGGAATCAAAGAGCTGTTGCGGAATCTCGATCTGGAGTTCCTGGGCATGGATTACTCCGACCTCCCCGCCATCGAAGCCGCTTTTCTTGCGGATCATCCGAACGAGGGCCATGTTTGCGATTTGGATGTTTATGAGGAGTTTGAAGCCAGTCGCGCGGAGCAACTGCCAAGCCTGCTTGAATTCTGGGTCCGCAAGAGGCGATGAATCGAGAGTGCTTGGTGTGCTTCGTGGATCGGCAGGCCATCCTCACTCAAGCGGAGCCTCATTGGGAAGATTTGCAAATGAATGGTCGGGACGGGCAGATTTGAACTGCCGAATGGCTCGGCTGCGCCGAGCTCCCCTCGCAGTCTCTATTTGCGTCATCCGCTGCGGCGGATGACAGGTTGGGGTGCTTCGTGGGTCGGCCACGAGCATCCCAGCTGAAAAATGGGTTTGAGATAGGAAGTAATTGGTCGGGACGGGCAGATTTGAACTGCCGAATGGCTCGGCTGCGCCGAGCTCCCCTCGCAGTCTCTATTTGTGTCATCCGCTGCGGCGGATGACAGGTTGGGGTGCTTCGTGGGTCGGCCACGAGCATCCCAGCTGAAAAATGGGTTTGAGATAGGAAGTAATTGGTCGGGACGGGCAGATTTGAACTGCCGACCCCTCGCACCCCAAGCGAGTGCTCTACCAGGCTGAGCCACGTCCCGACATAATGCAGCCGGCTCTTTTCGAGCCGGCTTTTGGGGTCTTGATTAGTTTACACCGATGCCGCGGCGCCTGGACGGTCGGCGCTTCAGTGCTCTGGCGGCACGAAGTCCGCGGGCAGGGCCGAGCCGGAGCCGAAAAAGAACTCCTCCATCTGCTCGACGAGGAACTGCTGCGCCTGGGGCAGCCAGGGCTGCAGACGGTACTCGTTCAGCAGCATTTTCTGGCGGTTGAGCCACTCGTCCCAGGCCGCCTTGGAGACGTTTTTGTAGATTTTCTGGCCAAACTCCGAGTCGAAGGGCGGCTCGTCGAGCCCCTCCATCTCCTTTTTGTAACGAACGCAAAAAACGGTGTGCGCCATGCGAAGAAATACTCCCGTAACTATTGTATGGGATGCAGCGAGACGGAGCCGGTTGCGGCGATTGCGGCACGGAGAAACTGCTTGACAAGGCGTCCGGCGAAGGTTGTTCTACTTGCAGCCCCAGCTTCACGCTCCCCGCTGTGGCCCCGCCGAATCGCTCGCCCGATAGGAGACGCCATGGGAAGACCAGATGCCGTCGAAGGTGCATTCGTGCTGTCGGACCACGCGGCCGGCGCCATTGCCTATCTCACGTTCATCCCGGCGATCCTCTTCCTGCTCCTGGAGCCATATAAGCAGAACTCTTACGTCCGCTACCACTCCTGGCAATCGATTCTTCTCTCGCTGGGGGCGTTTGCGGTGAATGTTGTGCTGGCTTTTCTGCTGGTGTTCGCGCTGCTGTTCACACCCCGGCTGCACCTTTTTACCTGGCGGGCGATCGAACTGTTCTGGATGGCGGTGTGGATCGCGTGCGTGGTCAACGCAGCGATGGGCAAGCGGTTCAAACTGCCGGTGATCGGGGAGCTTGCGGAGCAGCAGGCAAAGAAGTAGGCGCGTGATTTCCCTTGACAAGCGAGTGCGAATTAGGGTGTTCTGTTGCCACTCAGTTCAGCGCCGGACCCGGGGGCTGCGACAACGGGATGTCTCTGATCGCAGACGGGGTGGGGCGTTCTTCCCATCAGGAAAACTACACCGATAAGGAGTCGCTATGGCTGATCCGAATGTAACAGGAGCTAACACAGGTCTCTCCGACGATGCCGCGAGCGGCCTCGCTTACCTTACCTTCGTCCCCGCAATCATCTTCCTGGTGGTTGCGCCTTTCAACACAAACCCTAAAGTGAAATTTCACGCCTGGCAATCGATCTTTCTGACGGCAGCGTGGTTTGTGGCCTGGGTCATTCTCGTGGTGCTCGCCTTTGTGCCATTTGTTGGCTGGATGCTGTGGCCGATTCACTTGCTGCTGTTCCTGGCGCTTTTCGTCTGTTGGCTGATCGCCATCATTAAGGCGTTTCAGGGCGGGAAGTTTGTGATTCCCATCATTGGTGCGCTCGCTCAGAAGCAGGCGGGCGCTTAGGCGTTCGCTAATGAGGTGCACGGGCTGGCAGGCGCTGAGGTTTAGCGTCTGCGGCCCTTTTTGACTCGCCGTTTGCTCCCGCCCGGGGGCGGCGGCGACGCGTTTTTGCGCTTGCTCTTCCTCGATTTTCCCGGGGCCGGCATAGCCTTCTTGCCGGTGAGAGGAAGCTCCTCCTCGACCAACGCGAACTGCAGCTTGCGCTCCTGCGCGAGGATGCGGTCGAGAATCACCTGAACGCGGTCGCCCACCCGGAAACGACGTCCGGTGCGATCGCCAACAATTTCATGAGTGTTCTCGCGCCAGGTATAGCGGTCGCCGCGGAGGGTGTCGATGGGGACGAGGCCCTCCACGAAGAGATCGGTAAGCTCGACGAAGAGGCCGTATTTGGCGGGGTTGAGCACGAGGGCGGCGAACTCGTCGCCGACTCGGTCCTGCATGAAGCGCACCTTCTTCCACTCGACAAGCTCGCGCTCGGCTTCGGCGGCGCGGCGCTCGGTTTGGCTGGTTTCATCGGCGATCTGGGTGAGCTCGGGTTCGGAAATGGGGGCTGTGGAGAAGGACGGGCTTCCCTTCCCCGGTCCCCAAGTGCGAGGGATCTCCACGCCACGGACCAAGACCTGTCCGTGGGGACCCCGAACCGGGGGCACCCCGGCAGTTGTTCTATCTTCGTTGGGATGCGACCAGGGAGAGGCTAGACGCGCCTGGGTGACGGTGCGGTGGCCGGAGACGCCAGAGCGGAGCAGCGCCTTGGTGATGCGGTGCACGATGAGATCGGGATAGCGGCGGATGGGCGAAGTGAAGTGGGTGTATGTGGGCGCGGCCAGTGCGAAATGGCCTTCGTTGACCTCAGAGTAGCGCGCCTGACTGAGCGAGCGCAGCATGAGATAACTCAAAATGCGCTCTTCCGGCTTGCCCTCGATGCGCGCGGTGAGCTTTTGATACATCCGCGGCGTGACGGCGATGTCCTCCGGGACTTCGTGCTGGCGCGGATTGCGGCCGCGGCCATGCGCATCGCGTCGCTCGCCGCGGGTCTGTACACGCTTCACCGGAAGGGGTCCAAGGCCCAACGAATAGCCGAAGCTCGCGGCGAGCTCTTCAAACTGGACGACGCGGCGCGGCTCGGGTTTCTCGTGGATGCGGTAGAGCGAAGGAACGCCGAGATCTTCAATCCAGACGGCCACGCACTCGTTGGCGGCCAGCATAAACTCCTCGATGAGGCGGTTGGCCCAGGTGCGCTCGGTGCGGGTGATGCCGCGCATTTCGCCGTGCTCATCAAACTCGATCACGGGCTCGGGAAGATCGAAATCGATCGATCCGCGCTCTGCACGGCGCTGGTTCATGAGGACGGCGAGTTTTTTCATGCGCTCGAAGCGCGGCACCAGAGCGGAGTGACGTGCCCGCGTTTCGGCGTCGCCCTCAAGAATTGCATGGACTTCGGTATAGGTCATGCGCGCGGCGGAGCGGATGACGCCTTCTACGATTTCGAAGCTTTCAATGTGGCCGGCGGCGTCGAGTTGCATGATGCAACTGAGCACGAGCCGGTCTTCGTGCGGTCGAAGGCTGCAGATGTCTGTGGAGAGCTCCTGCGGCAGCATGGGGATGGCGCGATCGGGAAAGTAGACACTGTTGCCGCGCAGACGGGCTTCGAGATCAAGCGCAGAGTTGGGTTGGACATATTCGGCCACGTCGGCGATGTGGACCTGAAGCTCGTAGCCTCCATCGGCGCGATCGGTGACGAGAACGGCGTCATCGAAGTCGCGGGCGGTCTCGCCGTCGATGGTGACGATGGGCAGGCTCCGAAAATCGGCGACCCTGCCGGCAATCGCCTCCTGGTCGAGATGGGCGACGGCGCGAGCTTCGGCGAGGACATGCTCGGGAAAGATGCGCGGCAACTGGTGCTTGCGGATCATCATTTCCACGTCAACGCCAAAATCATCGGGAGCCCCGAGGATTTCGATCACGCGGCCAATGGGGGGACGCGTGGGCGTGGGCCAACTGGTGATCTCGACGTCAACCACCAAGCCGTCGCGCTCCGCGCTTCCGGGATTTGGACGAGAAAGCGCCTCACGGCCGAGAACCCGATGCGGCGTGGACGATGCAGCGGCGGGAGGGATTTCCGCGCCGGGAGGGATGACGATGGGCTGGTTCATGCGCTCGTCGAAGGGGATAACAACGCTTTGCCGGTAACCGCGACCGGGATCGGCGTAACGAAACGTGCCGACGACGGTGGGGTTGCGGCGCTCCAGAATCCGGAGGATACGGCCTGACATGCGGCCGTCGGCTTTAGGCGGATCGACGTCGACCAGGACCTGGTCGCCCTGCATGGCGCTGCCGATCTCATTGGGCGGGATGAAAACATCTTCAGTTTCCGCTGTCCCCGGCGCGCCGGTTCGGCGATTAGGTCGAACGAAGCCGTAGCCGTCGCGATGCAGATCAAGGCGTCCTGCCAGGAGATTGCCGGTCGCATTCGAACGGGGGCCCGATCCCGGCCGGGGGGCGGCATTGGGAAGGCTCCAATGCTCGCGATCGAGCTGAACGAGCTGGCCACGGAGGGTGAGCCGGGCCAATTGCTCGAGGAGAAGCCGGCGCTCACGCCCGCCGCCCAGTCCCAGTTCGCGGACCAACTGCTTGTAACCGGCCTTGCGTCCCGCCAGGGAGGCGATGCGCGCCACGAGTTCACGATCGGTCATACGCCAAGATTAGTGCCTGTTCTTCACTTGCGTACGCGCCAAAATGAATCGCGGGGGCCAGGCCACTCCGAAGGTAACAAAATGTCGTCCCGGAGAGGGCGCAGGAAATTGCGCTTTGCCGTAGAATGTGGGAGACGGTCGATGCCGGGAAAAGGAACAGCAGCTTGCCCGGCCTTCGGACGTAGAGCATTTGCGGCGCGTGACAAGTCCTGCGCCTGGCATTGTTATTCATTTTTGGGGGTTCGAGCCACTGGCCTTGCCTTGGCAATTCCCAGTCCTGATCGGACAGAAAAGGAACCTACCTTGAGCGCAATGTGGAAACCAAGTCAGTCTGAACCATCAATTCCCGTCTCCAACCCTGAACCGCAGCGTCCAGCAACATCCGTCGCGAGTGTTGAATCCGCAAGGAGCAATGCAGCACCTGCGGGCGACCAGGCCGTGATCAGCAAGGGCCTGTTTGTGAAGGGAGAAATCTCCGGCACAGAATCACTTTATATCGATGGCAAAGTGGAAGGGTCGATCAGCCTGCCCGGCAACCGCGTGACCATCGGCCGCAACGGCACGGTGGGCGCCAACGTAACCGCGCGCGAGGTTGTGGTGATGGGTAAGGTGCGCGGCAACGTGTCGGCCTCGGACCGCGTGGACATCCGTGCCGAAGGCGCGCTGAGCGGCGATGTTGCCGCGGCGCGCATCAGCATCGAGGATGGCGCGTTCTTCAAGGGCGGCATCGATATCCGCAAGGCCGATGCCAAGCCAACGCAGCCCCATGCCGGATCGGCTCCGAACAACCAGGTGTCGATGACGACCGCGCCCGAGTTGTCGAAACCCGTCCAGTAAGCGCCGCAACTCATAAGTTTGCTCACGACAGCGCCTTTGCAGGTCAAAGGCGCTATTGTGTTTTGTGATGCAAAGGAAGAAGTGAAAGAGTGAAGCGAGCGAACATCCGCTCTCGCGGGCACGCATGATTCGCGGGATGCGCGGCCGACGATCGGAGAGTCGGCGGCGCGCCGGGGGATCTTCAGGCGAGACCGAGGCGACGCAGGACCACGCGCGGCAGAGCGGAGCCGGATTTTTCCAGAGTCCACTTGGCGATAAGCGTCCAGAAAGTCACACCGGCGACGATGATGACCGCATCGCTGAAAGAGCGGGCATAGCGGTGCGCGGAAAGAGTTGGCAAATGGACGTAGAGATGGTTGAGTCCCCAGGCCACCAGACCTGCACCCATTCCGCTGCTTAACGCGGCCAGCAGGCAGCGGCCCATCTCGGCATAATCCAGACTGGCAAGCGAAACCATGCGTCGCTGATGCAGGAGCAGGGCGAAGGTGAGGGCCTGCATCGCAATACCGGCGTCAGAGGCGAGCGCTAGACCTGTGGCGCCGCGCCAGTGGAAGAACGCGTCATAGATGGGCAGCGAGACCAGGGTGACGACAGTGCTGGCCACCATGGGCGCGAAAGTGACTCCGGCGGCGTAAAAAGCGCGCGCGTAGATGGCCTGTGCCGACCACAGTAACAAGGAGACCGAGAAGATGCCGAAGTAAAGGCTGCACTCGCGTGCGTCGGCGGCCAAGAAGCGTCCGCCGGTAAAGACGAGATCGATGGCCGGCCAACCCAGCGCCACCATTCCCGAAGCACATAGCAAACCCAGTGAGGCCACGCGCGAGACGGAGTCGGCAACGCCGGTGGCAAACTCGTATTGACGGTCGCGCGTCCAGAGGGTGGCGAAGAATGGCATGGAGGCTGCGCCGGCGGCCTGGGCCAGCATCGACATGGGCGCGGCGAAGAGTTGCTTGGCGTAGCTCATGAGCGAAACCGCGCCGCCGATGGTGGAGGCGAAGTGGGCGATGATCCAGTTGTCGGCGGTGACGAGCGAAATCCCGGCCATCAGCGGAAGAGACAACCGGACCCACTCGCGAAAACCGGGGTCGCGCCAGTCGAGAATCCAGCGATAGCGCGTGCCGGCGCGGTGCGCGAAAAACCAGTTGAGGAGAAACGGCCCGAGAATGGCTCCGGCCACAGTGCCCAGGGCGAGCGAGGAGACGCCCGTACGCTTGACCAGCAGCAGGCCGCCGACGATGGTTCCCAAGCCGTAGATAAGCGGCGCCACCGCCTGCACACTGAACTGCTTGCGCACTAACAGAACCGAACCGAAGACGCCACCGGCAAAAAAACACAACTGCGCAGGCAGCAGAATGCGGGTGAGCGATACGCAGAGCGCAGCTTTCTTCGGGTCGAAACCGTTGAACCACCAGCGCACGTACCAGGGGGCGAAGATTTCTGCGAGCACGATGGCCGCGCCCAGCACCAGGTACATGGTGGTGAGGATGACGGAGAGCGAGCGGCGGCCTTCGTCCTCGCGGCCCTCTTCGCGATAGCGCGTGAGGATGCTGACAAATGCGATGGAGGCGGCGCCGCCGACGAGGAAGTAGGAGATCATGTCCGGCAGCACGAAGGCGGCATTGAAGGCGTCGGCCGCGGCGCCGCGGCCGAAGAGCCAGACAATGTATTTGACTCGCACCAACCCGATGATGCGCGACAGAAACGTGGACACCATGAGCACAACCGTGGCCGAGAAGATGCTGTGCGCGTGGGTGGGATGGAGGGCCGCGAGAAAGCGCGCCCACCGGGAGCGTGCGCCGGGCGATGATGGGGTAGGCGGCTGAGTTTCCACCCCATCGACGTGGACCTGTCGCTGGGGGCCCGGATTTGGGGGCGTGCTTGTCACTGCAGAAGATTCTATAAGGGACGCTGTGCGGCGCGGGAGGCCATTCGCGGCGGCGCGTATGCTGTTGCCATGAGGTTTTTTCCTGGCTTTGGACTGATCGTTTGCATGGGCACCATGGCCGTGGGCCAGGCGATCCACGGGCGCGGCGGAATTACGCTGCCGGCCGCGCCCGACGCGCCGGTGACGCCGGTGACGGACGTTTATTTCGGCACCAAGGTGGTGGACAACTATCGCTGGCTCGAGAATGCGAACAGCCAAGAAACCAAGGATTTTATCGACGCCGAGAATGCGTACACGGCCGCTTACATGCAGCAGGCGCGCATCCGCCCGCAGATTGCCGACGATCTGGACCAACTGGAGCATGTGACCACGTGGACCGTGCCGATTGCGCGCGGCGACGATCTGTTTTTTGAGAAGCTGCTGGCGGGCGAGGATCAGGCATCGATCTACGTGCGGCACGGATGGGCGGAAAAAGACAAGCGGCTCGTCGACCCGGCGCAGTTCAGCCGCGATCCCAATACGTCCATTGAACTGGACGATGTGTCGCGCGACGGAACGCTGGTGGCGTACGGGGTACGTGAGGGCGGCTCGGACGAAACCACGGTGCACGTGTTCAATGTGAAGACCGGAAAGACGATGCAGGACGAACTGCCGAGCGCCAATTACCTTTCTGTTTGCTTTGCTCCAGACGGGCACGGGCTCTACTACTCGCGGATGGATGCGAAGCGCTCGCTTTTGTTAGAACATACATGGGGCGAGCGCGTTTCCCATGACACGCTGCTCTTCGGCAATGAGTTTCGCGGCGAAGAGTTGGGGCCGAGCGACTTGCTTGAGGCCTATGTGACCGACGATGCGCATTACCTGGTGGTGGAGATCGACCGGGGCGTGCCGGCAAAACGCGTGGATATTGTTTTTCGCGACCTGACGAAGCCGAATGCCTTCTTCAATGTGCTGGTGTGGGGCATGGAGTCGCGGTTTTCCGCGGACTACGTGAAAGGTGCCTGGTATGTGAAGACCGACTACAAAGCGCCCAATGGGCGGATTCTGAAGGCCGATCCGGGCATTCTACCCGATGTGTGGACCACGATCGTGCCGGAAGCGAAAGATGCGATTGAGGGCTTCAACATTGTGGGCAACAAGATCTACGTCAACCGGCTGCACGATGTGAAGACGGAGACGTCCGTTTATACACTGGACGGCAAAGCGGCGGGGACGGTGGCGTATGACGGCATCGGGTCGGCATCGATCGTCTCTGGCCGCACCATCGACAAGTACGGTTTTTACAGCTTTGAGTCATTCATTGCGCCGCCCACGATTTACCGGTTGGATACGGCAACCGGCAAGACCGATGTCCTCGCCCAGCCCAAGGTTCCGTTCGACACCAGCCAATACGAGCTGAAGCAGGTCTTTTACACGTCGAAAGACGGCACGCGCGTGCCCATGTTCATTGCCGGCAAAAAGGGATTGAAGCAGGACGGAACTGAACGGCTGCTGATGACCGGCTACGGCGGATTCGAAGTAAGCATGTTGCCGGAATGGAATCCGAAGTATGCCTGGTGGATGGAACAGGGCGGCTGGTTTGCGCTGCCGAACCTGCGCGGCGGGAGCGAGTACGGCGAGAAATGGCACGAGCAGGCGATGTTTGCTGGTAAACAAAATGTCTTTGACGACTGGTTCGCCGCGGCCGAGTACCTGATTGCGAACAAGTACACATCGACTGCACATTTCGCCATCATGGGCCGGTCGAATGGCGGACTGCTGATGGGCGCGTCGATTACCCAGCGGCCAGATTTGTTCGCGGCGGTGGAGTGCGGCTATCCGTTGCTCGACATGCTGCGCTACCAGAAGTTCGAGGAAGGCCGGCTGTGGACAACGGAATACGGATCGGCGGACAACGAGAAGCAGTTTGCGTATCTGCTCAAGTATTCGCCGTACCAGAACGTGAAGAAGGGCACGGCTTATCCGGCGGTTTTCTTCTTTACCGGAGCCAGTGACACGCGGGTTGATCCGCTGCACGCGCGCAAGATGACGGCGCTGCTGCAGGCGGATTCGTCGAGCGGGCGTCCGATTTTGCTGCACTATAGTGTCGCCGGCGGACACTCATCCGGAGTGAGCGTCGAGCAGGAGATCCAGGATGGAACGGATCAGCTCACGTTCCTCTGGACCGAAACAGGACAACCCAATAAACAGAAGTGATCGGCGTTACGCCCTATGCGCTTTGACCGGTATCCAACGGCGGATGTCCGTGCGTAACCTCATGAATTGACCGCCCCTTCCGATAAAAAAGATACGGAACCTACGGCTATGCCCGGAGACTGGCCGGCGGCGAAATTTCCTGCTCAGTTACCACAGGAGAGCGTGCCGGTTACGGGAAACGTGCAATGCGCATCGGACTCCGAAATGGTCGAGGTGCGTTTTGGAATTCGATTGGACTGCCGTTCGAGGTTCCGAGGTCCTGGAGAAAATAATGCCACAAGCGGAACTCGGAATTGACAGGTTGGATGGTCAAGAAGAGGACGCGAGGCTGGAAGCACTGGCCTCGACGGGGATTCTGGACACAGCGCCGGAAGCGAACTTTGACGCCATCACGCGCCTGGCCGCCGAATATTTCAAAGCTGACACAGTTTTGTTGGGGTTTGCCGACGAGAGCCGGGTGTGGGTCAAATCGTACTGGGGCGAGCCGGTACGGGAGATGCCGCGGCAGCAATCGATCTTTGAGCGGGTACTGGCCGAAGATGGGCCGGTAGTGGTTTCAAATATCAACGAAGATCCCGACTTGCGGGTGAGACGGCTGCCGCTGCGCCGCCTCGATCCACTTTCATTTGCCAGCGCTCCGGTACGCACTACGGATGGCAAGATCCTTGGCGTGCTGACCATTTTTTCATGCCAGCCGCGGCGACCCATGGCGGTGACTGAGTTGCGCATGCTGGAGAGCCTCGCCGATATCGCAGCAGGCCAACTGGAGCTGCGCAGATTGCGCAAGGCGATCAACGGACACCGCCAGCGGCAGCCCCGCCCGGTGGAGACGGTAACCGGAATTTGGCCGCGCAAGTCGGACCTGCGGCAGGCCTTGGAGAAGAAGCAGTTTGTGCTGTATTACCAGCCGGAGGTGGAGCTGGCCACGCGGCGCATCATTGGACTTGAGGCGCTGATTCGCTGGGACCATCCGGATCGCGGACTCATTCCGCCAATGGATTTCATTCCCATTGCCGAGGAGACAGGGCTGATTTTGCCGATCGGAGACTGGGGGCTGTCGGAGGCCTGCCACCAGATTGGGCAATGGCGGATCGAAAATCCCGAACACGCCGGACCACGCGTGTGCGTGAATCTTTCGGCACGGCAGTTCTCGCGCCAGGGGTTGGCCGATCATGTGGAAGCGCTGTTGCGCCGGTCGGGCGTCTCAAGCCAGCAACTGGGCCTGGAGATGACCGAGTCAAGCCTGATTCCCGATCCCGGCACGGCGATGGAAGTGTTAGGCAGCCTGCGACGGCTGGGCGTCTCGCTGCTGATGGACGATTTCGGCACGGGATACAGTTCATTGAACCATCTGCATTCGCTGCCCTTCGACGTGCTGAAGATCGACCGCTCATTTGTGATGCGCATGACCGAAGGCGAGCAGCCGCTGCAGATTGTGCGCACCATCGTGGAGTTGGCGCGGGTGATGGGCATGGACGTGGTGGCGGAAGGGATTGAGACCCACGAGCAGTACGTGCTGCTGCGGCAACTGGGCTGCCGCTTCGGGCAGGGATTTCTGTTTTCGCGTCCCGTTCCGGCAGAGACGATAAGCGCCATGCTACGCCTGCCGGGAAGGATTCTGCCGGATCCCGCGACTCGAGCCACAGTGAACTGACAGGCCGCGGAGCCACGGCGGCGCGAGTGTGCCGATGTGGGAATGGCGCGCGGGTGTGTCCGATTTGGGATAACGCCGCGCCCTGTATTGGAACATTCTCACGCATGCGGGCAGGAGCTACAGTATGCTCCAACCCATGCAGCTACCCGCTCCAGCGCAGCCCTCCTCTTCTGTCTCCAATTTCGCGGGACTGCTGGCTACGCTCGCTTCGCCCCCGCCCTCGCTGCCATCTGATGCCGCAGCCGATGCGCCTCTGTGGAACTCGAGCGACCTGGGCGAAGACGTGGCCACTCTCAGCTACGAGCACGCCCTGCGCGCGCATGCGCGCTATCGGCCGCTGGATCGCGATTCGAGTCGGATGGATCCTTCGCTGATGCCGAAAGGCGACGGTGGATTAGACGTCAGCGCGGAGGCATCGATCGATTTAGATAATGCGGGCGTTATCGGTGCTGGGCGCGTCGCTGTCACCGTGCCGGACCGCGATCTGCGCTCGGCAAGCGTGACGATTCGCCTGAGCAAGGCCGAGTGCGCACGGTTACATCAACTCGCCGCTGAAGCTGGATTGACGGTGTCGGCGTACCTGCGCTCCTGCGCGCTTGAAGCCGAGGCGCTTCGCGCTCAGGTGAAGCAGGCCCTGGCGGAGATGAAGGCAGGGACTATGGGAACAAAGGAACAAGGGAACAAACAAACCTATCTTCGCGGAAGCGAAGTGGTGAGGCTCACGCGAGTTCTTGGCCACATTGGCAAGCTTTGGATTGGATTGGCTTCGCGCCCATCAGTCTGACGCGGCAATTTCTCTTGAGTGCGCTGCACGATGTCGCCGGTTGGTTCCCTGATCCCTGTTCCCCGCCTCACTCCACTTCAAGCACCAGGCATTTAAGGTATTCAGTCTCGGGCAGGTTGAGGATGACCGGATGGTCGAGAGCGGCGCCACGGCGCTCGAGAAGCCGCACGCGCCGCGAGGCATCGGCGGCGGCCGCAGCCACGGCGGATTCGAGATCGGCCCAGGTCACATGATGCGAGCAGGAGCAGGTAACGAGCAGACCGCCGGGACGCAGCATTTTGAGCGCGCGCAAATTCAGTTCTTTGTAACCACGCAGCGCACCCTCGACGGCGCGCTTGGATTTTGCGAAGGCCGGCGGATCGAGAACAATGGCGTCAAATGTTTCGCGGGCCTGGGACCAATCGCGGAGAATCTCGAAGGCATCGGCCTCGATCCAGTCGACATCGGCCCCGCCGACTTTGATATTGCCGCGGGCGCGGTTGGCCTGCAGATTGCGCTCCGCTACTCCCAGCGAGGTGCGCGAACTGTCAATGCCCGTGACCTGCCGGCAAACTTGGGCAAGATGCAGAGCGAAGCCGCCCTGGTAACAGCAAACGTCGAGCGCGCGATCAATCGTACCGAGACGCTGCGCCCATTGTTGCGCAGCAGCATAGTTGATGCGCTGATCGAGAAAGGCTCCGGTTTTCTGGCCGGCGTTGGCGTCGTATTGAAAGACGAGGCCGTTCAAATGAAACTCGGTGGATACGACGGGATGCGCGGGATCGGCGAGCCACAACGGATCGGCACTGGGCGCGGGCAAGCTTTCAAGCTCGCGGATGCGCGGATCGGGGCGCTCGAAGATGGCCGCGGGCGCGAGTTCCTCGCGCAGTACGCGCACGCATGTTTCACTGACGCCTGCGGCGAGCAGTCCTTTGGTGAGGAACTGCAAAACAACCAGGTCGCCGTATTTGTCCGCGATGAGTCCGGGCAGTTCATCGGCCTCGCTAAAGCAGAGGCGGCAGGCGTCGTTGGCCGCGTCGAGCATCGGTTGGCGGCGCGCAATGGCCGCACGCAGACGCACTGCGAGCAGTTCGAGCCACGCAGCGTGGTCGAGCGCTTCACGTGAGACCAGCCGCAACGCGATTTGCGATGCCGGGCTATAAAGCGCCGTGCCGAGAAAAATTCCGCGCTGGTCGGCGACGGGCAGGAGGGTTTCTTGCGGGTTGGGAAGAGTGACGGCGACCACGTCGGATGCGTAGACCCAGAGATGGCCGCTGCGCAAACGATCGGCGGCGCGGCGGTCAACAATGGCGCCGAACGTGGCGGCTGCCGGCTTGGTCGCGGAAGGGCGCAAAGCGCCGCGGGTGGAGGGTGAGGATTCGCGGCGCGCAGGCACACTGCGAGGGAATGCCGCAGCGGAGCCGCTCTCGGCGGCAACTGGCGCCGATGTCTTTGCGCGGCGCTTGCGCGGCGGTGCAGCCGTGTCCGGCTTGTGTGTTTTTCTCATTGGCTTCTCTCCCAAGGTAAACCGCCGGGGTGAGAAGCCAAAGGACCGGACGGCTATTTCTCCTGCAACGTCTGCAGATAACGGCTCAGGTTGTTGATCCTGAGCGCTCGCACGTCGGTTTCGCTCGGAGCGGAACCCCCAGACCCAAGCGCGGGTCCCCACAGCGGCATTTCCGCCGAGCCGTGCGCTGGATGCGCAGTGCCGAACTGCAGCACTGAAGCGATGTGAGTCGAGGGAAACTTCCCTCCGTGGTTTCTGCTCAACGCGGCCAGGTTGGTGGGCTGCGTCTTCAAGGCCGCGGCCACCGGGCCGTTCCCCTTGCCGTCCACACCGTGGCAGGGGGCGCAATAGTTCACGTACATCTGCCCGCCGTTGTTCGCCGGCACCTTACTTACCGGGATGATGACCGTCTTTGCTATCGGCTGATTGGCGTATCCAACGCCTGCAACAACTGCCGCGGCCAACCCGGCCAAAAAGAGGCTTTTCAGCATAATTTCCTCCGTTACAACCTCCGGGGGAGATATTAAGCGCCTTTTTCCACATGAAGATATGTGACGAGCAACACGCGGGCTGGAGATTCGGGCGCCTGCGGGAATGCCGGGGTGGTCTCGGGATTCATGGGGAGAACCTGGAGGGAAAAGGACGCTTTGATGCCTGCAGAACGCAAGCGGCCTATAATGAAGCATGGCGACTGCCCGCCACACCACACCAATCGAGGTTCCGACCGCTCCCGAAAGCGAAACGGGAGCGGCGCCGGCCGTGAGCCCGGGTACCGTGGCTCGCCGCAAGGATCCGCGGCCGATTGGGGAGCGATTTGAAGCCCTTCTTCGGCAGGTCCAGGCCAATCGTCCCCACGAAGATATCTCATTGATTCGAAAGGCGTGGGAGTTCTGCGTAAGCCACCACGAGGGGCAAATGCGCGCCAGTGGCGAGCCCTATATTTCGCACCCGCTCGAGGTGGCCGAAGTGCTGGCAGAGATGAAGCTGGATGCAACGGCCATCGCCGCTGCCCTGCTGCACGATGCGGTGGAAGATACGCCGGCGACCAGCGAGGAGATTGACGAGCGATTCGGCGACCAGGTGGCGCACATTGTCGAGGGCGTGACCAAGATCGACAAGATCCAATTCGCCAATAGAGAAGACCGGCAGGCCGAGAACGTGCGCAAGATGCTGTTGGCCATGGTGAGCGACGTGCGCGTGGTGCTGATCAAGCTGGCCGACCGGCTGCACAACATGCGCACCCTGGAGCACCTGCAACCGGATCGGCAGGAGGCGATTGCGCGCGAGACGCTCGATATCTACGCTCCGCTGGCGCACCGGCTGGGCATGGGCAAGGTGCGCGGCGAGCTGGAGGACCTGGCCTTCCGCTATACCGATCCCGTAGCTTACGAACAGGTGTCGGCGGCCGTGGAGGCGCGGCGCATTGAGGGCGAGCAGTTCCTGCGCGGCGTGGAGGATACGCTTACCGAGCAGTTGCGCGAGAACGGCATTCAGGCGCGCGTGGAGTGGCGCATCAAGCGCCTCTACTCCATCTACCAGAAGATTGAGCGCACCAAAGTTTCCTTTGACCAGGTGTACGATCTGCTGGCGGTGCGCGTAATTACCGAAGACGTAACGGCGTGCTATGCAGTGTTCGGTTTGATTCACACGTTGTGGCGGCCGGTGCCGGGGCGCATCAAGGATTTCATCGCCATTCCGCGAGCTAATCGCTATCAATCGCTGCACACCACGGTGATGGGCGCGAGCGGACACCAGTTTGAAGTGCAGATCCGCACCGAAGAGATGCACCGCATCGCGGAAGAAGGCATTGCGGCGCACTGGAAGTACAAGTCGGGCGGCGGCTCCGCCGTGACGGCCCGCGACGAAGAGCGCATGAACTGGATCCGCCAGCTGGTGGAGTGGCAGAAGGAGATGACGGATCCCAACGAATTCCTCTCCAGCCTGAAGATGGACCTGTATCCCGACGAGGTGTACACGTTCACGCCGAAGGGGAAAGTCGTGGTGGTTCCGGCGGGATCGACGCCGGTGGATTTCGCATACACGATTCACACCGAGGTGGGCCACACCTGCGTGAGCGCCAAGATCAACGGGCGCATGGTGCCACTGCGTACCAAGCTGCGCACCGGCGACATCGTCGAGATCGTGACGCAGAAGGATCACAAGCCGAGCCGCGACTGGCTCACATTTGTGAAGAGTCCGCGAGCACGCAACAAGATCAAGCACTGGCTGAATGAAGACCAGCGAGAGCGGGCAGTGGAGATCGGCAGAAAGCTGCTCGACCGCGAAGCGCGCAAGTTCAAGGTGCCGATGACGCAAGTCGACGACCAGGAACTGAGCCGCGTGGCCCAGGAGTTCGGCGTGGCCACGGCATCGGACCTGCTGGCGACGCTGGGACAGGGCAAGCACACCGCGCACCAGGTGTTGAGCAAGGTGGCCCCGGGATTCGGCAAGCTGCTTGAGACCGAGACGAGCACGGAAACCAAGCCGGGCGAAGCGGGCACAAGCGACGCGGTACGACGGCTGCAATTGACCAGCTCCGATTCGCTGCAGGTGGAGGGTCAGAACGATCTGCTCGTTTACCGCGCACGCTGTTGCAACCCTATCCGCGGCGAGGAGATTGTGGGCTACGTGACGCGCGGCAAAGGCGTGGCCGTGCATGCGCGTGGCTGCCCCAACGTGCAGAACCTGCTCTACGAGAGCGACCGGCGCATCAACGTGGAGTGGTCGCGCACGGCCGATGCCGCCGGCAAGCCGCAGCGCTACCCGGTGAAGATCACCGTCTTCTGCGACGACCGCACCGGGATGCTGAAGGAGCTGACCGCGGTGATCTCCGACGAGAATGCCGATATTCGCGGCGTGGAGCTGCGGCGCGACGACGAGGGCGAAGCGATTATCGAGTTTATCGTCGAGGCCGAGGATGTGCGCCACCTGAATCGCATGGTGCTGGGGCTGAAGCGCGTGGGCGGCGTGCGCCAGGTGCAGAGAACACAGAAGGTCTGACAGCAGCTTCTAGCTGCTAGCTCCTAGCTTGTCTGTGGGCTATCGATCCCCCTGCCAAAAACGATCACCCCAAAAACCGATGAGTGCAGCAGTTGCCGGGCCGGGCCACCGGTCGCGACAGGCTTGGATCTGAAACGCATAGGCTGGTCTGAACTGCTCAGACCTGGTTCGCTCGCGGTGCGACTCTGGAATGGTGTGCGAGATTGCGCGTGACTGCGCCGCACCAAGCCAAGGAGCTCACATGTCATTCGGACTTTATGCCGCCGGCTACGCAATCGTAATTATCGGGATGGTGTACGCTGCGCATCTGATGCGTATTTCGCCGCACTGGATTTTTGTCGGTGCGATCGTGATGGTGGGCATCGGGCTTCTGTCAGCCGTCAAGGCCACCCGTCAGAAAGACCCCAACTAGTAAGGATCGCCGCCCCGGCGAGACAGTTCGAATTCCATTTGCCGCGCGTTACCATCACTTCATGACAGAGAAGGACGACAGCGGAAACGCCATTCTGCGCAGCGTGCGCGTCATCGATGGCGGGCTGGCGACCGAGCTCGAGTATCAGGGCGCGCGGATCGACGGGCCGTTGTGGTCGGCGCATGTTCTTGAAGATGAGCCGGAGAAGCTCATTGCCGTGCATCGCGCTTTCATCGCGGCCGGGGCGGAGTGCATTGCCACGTGCAGCTACCAGGTGTCGCGCATGGGCTACGCGGAGGTGGGTTTGCCTCCGGAGCGTGTAGATGCGGCTTTGTTGCAATCGGTGGAGCTCGCGCGAGCGGCGATTGCAGAGTTTCCTGGTCGGCGCGTGCTTGTGGCAGGCTCTCTCGGCCCGTACGGTGCCGCACTGCACAACGGCGGCGAATATCACGGCAACTACGATTGCACATTTGACGAATTGATACGCTTTCACCGCGAGCGCATTGCGATTTTCGCGGGCGCGTCGGGACCGCAGCGGCCCGATTTGATCGCGTTTGAAACCTTCCCTTCACTCGATGAAGCGCGCGCGGTGGGTGAGGCTTTGGCTCCATGGCCAGAACTACGCGCCTGGTTCAGCTTTTCTTGCCGCGACGAGCAACACGTGTCGCATGGCGAGAGCGTGGCCGAATGCGCGGCGCTGGTGGCGGCCTTTCCTCAGACCGTAGCAATTGGTGTGAATTGCGTTCCGCCCAAGTGGATTCCGTCGCTGATTCGCGAATTGCGCAGGGGCTCCGAGCTGCCAATCATTGTGTATCCCAACTCCGGCGAGGGATGGGATGCCGCGCGGCGTTGCTGGATTGGACTCACCGATGCGGCGGAGTTTGGGACTCAGGCTGCGGAGTGGTTCCTTGCTGGAGCGCAGATGGTGGGAGGATGCTGTCGCACGCGTCCAGCGCATATTGCCGAGGTAGCGCGGGCGATTCCTTCGAAATGAGCTTTCGCTGAGATTCTTGCCCTACGCCAGCCGCAACGCGGCGTTGCCCTTGCGCGGAGCGACGAAGTGACCGGCGCGGGAAACAATGGCGAGCTTTTCGCGGCTCAAAAGCTTGCGCATCTGTCCGCGGGCGTGATCGGCCCAGGGTCCGTGGTTGTCGAGCTTGACGTAGGCGCGCCAGTGGCGGAGCGCGGGGCGTTGCTGGCCGCTGCGCTCATAGGCGAGCGCCAGATTGTAGTGGGCGTCGGCGTAGGCTGGCGAGAGGGTCACAGCTTTGCGATAGGCGGCGATGGATTCGTCGAGGCGCTCAAGCTCATCGAGCACGTTGCCTAGATCGAAATAGGCCAGCACGTATCCGGGGTCGGCCGCGGTGGCGTGGCGATACAATTCCTCGGCCCGGCCGTACTGGCGCAAATGAAAGTAGATGGTGCCGAGGTTGATCGAGGCCGCGGCGTAGTCGGGATCGAGGGCGAGAATCTCCTCGTAAAGAGAGATGGCGCGTGGTTTTTCGCCGGCTTCCTCGGCACGAACTGCAGCCAGAAAGCGTTCCTGAAGATCGCGCGGACCCACAGGCACGGGACGGCGCAAGGGCTCGGGTTCGGCGGCGGCCGCAGAGAAGGAATGCTGGCCGCCGCGCTCGAAGTCGAAGAGCAACTGGCGGCGGATAGGGTCGACCATGGCGCCGTGATGGCGGAAGGCCAGGCGGGTACCTGTACGCATCACGCGTGTCTCGAGGAGCGGATTGGCCATACCGGAGACAGCCTTCATGGCCCGGATGGAGTCGCGGATCGAGGCGGCGGGCACGTCTTCCGCGCGCAGCGCACACAGGATGCGTAGTTGCCCCAGATCCTGAAAGCTATAAATTTCCTGTTGGGGAATTAATCCGGCTCGTTCCCATGCCTGCAATTGTCGGGAACTCATCTCGAAGATGCGCAAAACGTCCTGACGCCGATAGGTGGTCAATCGTGTGCTCCCACTGGTTGTGCGAGGCAGTGCCGGGTTTGCGCCTAGCATTCCAACCTGAAAAACAGAATGCAATGGTGCGCTCCCGATCCCGCCGCGACGTTCTAGAACAGTCACGCAGGAAGCGCTCTTGCAGCGATTATGCCAAGTTCGAGCCGGATTGGCGCGTGGATAAACGGGGTGGAACCCTAAGACACAACAAAAACAAGTGGATAACGGGTGCACGATTTGGTTCAAATCGGCTCTGGGTGCGGCGCTTTAACAGAAATGCAGCTGAAGTTGGCGACCTTGGTGCCGAAGCTCAAGGTGTTGGCGTCATCCCACACTTTCGCCAAATGAAAAGGCGTAGGGATAGTGCACGGGGTTGGCACGAGATCGAAGGGTCAAAGACCTGGGCGCGTGGCTGCGACCGGCCGGCGACTGGAAACAGGCCCCGCCAGCAAGTCCTGCAAGCGCGGCCTGCCACTATCGGGGCGCACTCTGCCGGAAAGTTGTATGCAGCTTTGTCGCGTGGGCGATGGATCGCAAGTGGCTTTGGTCTACGATTTTCGTATCCTTTCGAAGTTTCGCTATGATAAGCTGCCTCGCGCAGACACAAGTCGACGCAGATGGTCAGGGACAGATGTTGGGTGCAGCTTTCTGCTTCGTATTGAGTTCCCCGCTGCAGCTAGTTTCGGTTGGCGAAGATGCCGAGTCCCTGCTCGGCTACGCCCCAGAGGAATTTCTCAATGCACAAGTCCAGCTAAAGGATCGCATTCATCCGGAGGATGCGGATCTGGTCGCAACTCTGTTCTCCCCAAAGAGCACGAATACGTCAGGGTTGGTGAACCTGCGTATCCGCCACGCCGACGGAAGAATTCGCTGCCTGAAGGCGCGGTACGCGAAGACGCACGCGCGGGACCATGGGCCCAAGCTCGAACTGTGGATCGAAGATGCGAGGAAGGTGAGCGAGCCCGGCGACGCGATCCTGATCGCCAGCTTCAAAACCCTGATCGAGCACACCAGCGACTACATCTACATCAAGAATCGCAACCATGTGATTCTCGCCGTGAGCCGGACCTTGCCCAACCTGATGGAGTCGAATGGCGGTGGGACCGATCTGGTGGGCACTACTGATTACGACAATCATCCGGAACAGACTGCCGACATTTATTACCGGCTTGAGGAGAGAGCATTCGCCGAGGGCACGCGAGTGAACGAAATCCAGCAGGTGCCGGCCAAAGACGGGACGAAACGCTGGATCGACAATCGCAAGTATCCCGTGAATGGTCCAAGTGGCGAGATCATCGGCATCTTCGGCGTGGCTCCGGACATTACCAAGTACATTGAAGCAGAAAAAAGGCTGCGCGAAAGCGAGGAATCGCTGCGCGATGCGCAGGCGATTGCCGGATTGAGCACGTACGTGCTGGATATCCCCAACAAGGTTTGGCGCCTTTCGCCCGAGTTGGAGATCCTGCTGGGTATTGACGACGACTATGACCGGGGATTGGCGGGCATCTGGCCGCTGATTCATCCCGATGACCGCGCGACCGTCGCGGAGCGCCTGAAGAACCACTTCGATGGTAAGGGCACGGAGTTCGACAGCGAATATCGCATCGTGCGCCATACAGACGGAGCGATCCGCTGGGTGCACACTCGCGGCAGAGTCGAGCTGGATGCCCAGGGAAAACCTCTCGCGCTTAGAGGTACCGTGCAGGACGTTACGGACCGGAAGCAATCCGAAGCTGCGCTGCGCGAGAGCGAGGAAACTTTGCGGGAGGCGCAACGGATCGCCGGCTTGGGCATCCACGTCCAGGATCTCTCCACGGGCGCGTGGAGCGCCTCGGACATTCTGAGAGAGATTCTTGGGGTCGGCCCGGATTACAACCTTTCCTTCTCGGACTGGATGGGCCTGGTCCATCCGGAGGACCGCGCGGCGGTGGGAGCTCGTTTCGCAAGAGAGGCCCTAAGTGAGCGACCCCAATTTGAGTTCGAACATCGAATCATACGCAATTCGGATAAGGCCGTGCGATGGGTGCGCGCCGTGGGCAAGATGGATCTCGACAGCTCTGGAGGTCTCGCAAAGCTCCGCGGCACGGTGCAGGACATTACAGACGTCAAGCAGGTGGAAGCGGCGCTGCGCGAGAGTAAGGAATTGCTGCAGATGTTCATCGAGCACGCGCCGGCGGCACTGGCCATGCTGGATCGCGAGATGCGGTACCTGGCCGTGAGCCGCCGATGGTTGGAGATGCACTCTCTTGGCGATGTCGAGATTATCGGTCGTTCGCATTACGAAATCTTCACCAGAACTCCGGAGAGCTGGCGGGAAGAGCATCGGCGCTGCCTGGCGGGCGAAAAGGTGGAAACCAGAGAAGGAACGCTGACGCGGGCAGATGGAAGTGTGCAATGGATCCGGCGCGAAATGCTTCCTTGGCGCACGGGCGACGGTTCAGTGGGCGGGATTGTGATCTTCTCCGAGGACATCACGGAGCGAAAACTGGCCGAGGAGCGATTGCGTCTCGACGCTACGGTCTTCACCAGCGCCCGCGAAGGCATCACGATTACCGATCCCGCGGGCAAAATTCTGGAGGTGAACGACGCCTTTACCCGCATCACCGGCTACACGCGGGAAGAAGCGCTGGGGCACAATCCGCGCATCCTGCAATCGGGCCTGCAGGGCAAGGACTTTTACAAACACATGTGGGAGTCCCTGGTCCGGGATGGCCACTGGTCGGGTGAGATCTGGAACCGGACCAAGGGCGGAGATATCTATCCGGAGATGCTGTCCATCCACGCCATCCGCGATGGCAACGGACAGGTGAAGCAGTATGTGGGTCTATTTACAGACATCACGGAGGTGAAGGAGCACGAGCAGCAACTGGAGTTGGCCGCGCACTACGATGCGTTGACGAGACTTCCGAACCGGGCGCTGCTCATCGACCGATTGCGCCAGGCGATGGCACAGGCGCGCCGCCACAATCAACCGCTCGGCGTGGTATGTTTCGATCTCGACGGCTTCAAGGCCATCAACGACGGGTACAGCCACGCCAGCGGCGACGCGCTGCTGACGGCCCTGGCATTCAGGATGAATCACGCACTGCGCGAGGGAGATACTCTGGCGCGGTTGGGTGGCGATGAATTCGGAGCCATCATACTCGATATGCCCGACCGTGATGCGTGCCTGCTCACATTGACGCACATGCTCGAAGTGGCCGCGGAGGAAGTGCAGATTGGAGACGTAACGCTGCGCGTGACGGCCAGCGCAGGCGCGACCTTTTATCCGCAGGCGGAGGAAGTGGACGCCGACTTGCTGTTGCGCCAGGCCTACCAGGCGCTTCACGAGGCCAAGCTGGCGGGAAAGAACGGCTACCGCATCTTCGATCCCAGCCACGACCTGATCGCGCGCAGCCGGCATGAAAACATCGAGCACATCCGCCGCGCGCTGTCGGCGCATGAGTTCGTGCTGCACTACCAGCCGAAGGTGAACATGCGCACGGGGAAGGTGATCGGCGCGGAGGCCCTGATTCGCTGGCAACACCCCGAACGTGGCCTGCTGCCGCCGGGCCTGTTTCTGCCGGTCATTGAAAACCATCCGCTGATCGCCGAGGTGGGCAAGTGGGTAATCGAGAGCGCGCTCGCGCAGATGGAGGCCTGGCAGGATAGCGGATTGGAAATACCGGTGAGCGTGAATGTGAGCGCTTTCGAATTGGAGCAGTTGGATTTCGTTGACCGTCTGTGCGCGCAATTGGCGGCGCATCCGCGCGTCAAGCCATCGCATCTGGAACTGGAGGTGCTGGAAACCAGCGCCCTGCAGGACCTGTCGTTGAGCTCCCGGGTCCTTGCGGCCTGCCGCGAGGCCGGCGTGCAGATCAGCGTGGACGATTTTGGCACCGGCTACTCCTCCCTTGTTTACTTGAAGCGTTTGCCCGCCGATGTTCTGAAGATCGACCAGAGCTTTGTGCGGGATATGCCCGATGGGCCGGAGAACTTGACCATCCTGAGAGGCATCCTGGGATTGGCGGAGGCATTCCGCCGCAAGGTGATTGCGGAGGGAGTGGAGACGGTGGACCACGGCCTGATGCTGCTGCAGCTGGGATGCGATTTCGCGCAGGGATACGGAATTGCCAGGCCCATGCCCGCACGGGAACTCCCCGCCTGGGCGGCTACATGGCGCGCCGATCCAAGTTGGGTCGAAGTGCCGAAAGTCCAGGCGAGCAATCGAGCGGTGCTGTTCGCCATGGTCGAACACCGCGCCTGGTATGGGCATTTTCTGGCCTACCTGCAGGGCACACGGCCGGCGCCGCCAGTCCTCGATGCGGATCCATGCAGCCTGAGCGCGTGGCTTGAGTCGCAAAGGCAATCCTCGGGGGGCCTGTCGCCCTCCGTTCAGGCCATTGAAACTCTTCATCAGCAACTGCACGTGCTGGCTGCGGAGATCTTCAGCGCGCATGCCGACGGCCGGAAGCAGGATGGACTGGGACTTCTGCGCCAACTTCGTTATCTGCATGAGCGGTGCCTGAAACGGCTGCAGCCGTTTACGCGCGTTTCTTACCGCAAATCCGCCGGCAGCATTACCTCTCGGCATGGGACTGCACCCACGGGCTCGGCGGGCGCGGGTCAAACTGATCTCTTTGAGGACTAGAGCTGTTCCACCAACGATGTTCTCATCTCGCAATTAAAGATCAAACGCAGGCCCCCGTTCGACTTCGATCGCTACGCGATCTGCGCTCAGGGCAGGCTTTCGACTCGCCCCGGCGCGCCGGAATTCGCCCAGTAAGACGGCGAGATGAGGCAGGGCGCAGCAACTCTGGATCGGTTCTAACGATGGGCACTGGCCGTAACGGCGTGCGTCTCTTCCGGCATCGTCTGCGGCTCTCGTAACGTGAGCACGGGGCAGCGCGCGTGGGCCAGCACGCGGTGGACGGTGTGGTCGCGGGTAAGAATCTCAAAGGCGGGGCTGCGCGCAGCGCCGAGCACAATGAGGCTGGCGCGGCGATCGGCGGCCAGGGCGAGAATCTCGATGGAAGGATTACCGTGGGCAACGACCGGCTCAATGGCAGAACAGCACTCGGCTCCCGTTTGCGCGGCGAGAATGCGCAATTCGAGCATGGCCGAGGAGTCCAATCCAGTGGGCAGGCCCTTGCGCTGCATCTCTGTGATGGGCGGCAGAACATGCATCAGAACCAGTTTTGCCTTTTGGGCCGCGGCTACCTGGCAGGCAAGCGCCGCGCTCGGGCGAGAGGTCTCTCGAAGTGTGGTGGCATACAGGACGACGCGTTCTTCGCCCTTATCCACCAGGAGATGAGCCTCGGGTCCCACGGTGATGACCGGGAGGTAGACCGAGCGCAGCACTTGTTCTGCCACGGAGCCGATGAGCAACCTGCCAAGCTTGCCCCGGCTCCGAGTTCCAAGCAGCACGCGGTCCGCATGAAATTGGCGAACCGCAGCTACGATCTGTTGCGTGGGATGGCCTTCGCGGGCCAGGGAATCGCAGCGAATGCCGAGACGGGCGGCAACTTCGCACCAGGGATGCATCATCTGCTCTGCAATTTCCAGAGCTCCGCCGGTGTCGTAGTAGGGCATGCCGGTGGGGTCGGCAGTAAAGGCCGCGGTAGTGGACAGCACGTGCAGAAGAATGATGCGGGCGCCGGCATCGCGGGCCTGTTCGAGGGCAAACGGCAAGAGATGGTCCAGATCGCTCAGGTCAGTGGCGACGAGAATGGTTTCCGGATGCGTCCAGCGGCGGGTGTCAGAATCCCGCATGGCATACACCTCATATGCGCAAGCGTGTCACCGACGCAAAAGCCGGGATGTGCCAGAGCGCACCGCGAAACGTGATTTAAATCACATTTACGCCGAGCGTTGCTTTTGCTGGGGCGGGGCATTCAATGACCATGGAGCAAGCGCGCACCGCAGACCCAGGGTGACCATGCGCGAAGCGCGCGTTTACAAGAGCAAGCTGATCCCGATATAAATTGATTGCCTTGAAGGTCGGAGATTTCCTCCCAACCCATCGGAGAACCTAAGAATGAGCACAGGAGCAGTGGATCGGCGCGCGTTTTGCACGCGGCTGGGAGCGGCGGCGTGGATGCTGAGCGCGCCCACCATGATGCGCGCCGCGGGTAAACCTGCAAGCAAGCCCAACGTGGTGTACATTCTGGCCGATGACCTGGGTTGGGGCGATATCGATGAATACAACGCCCACTCCGCCATCCCCACGCCGCACTGCAACACGTTTGCACGCCAGGGCATGCGGTTTACTGATATGCATGCATCGAGCGCAGTGTGCACTCCGAGCCGTTACAGCATTTTGACCGGGCGTTACAGCTGGCGCGGGCGGCTGAAGAAAGGCGTGCTCAACGGCGAGTCTCCGGACTTGATTGAGCCGGGACGCATGACCGTGCCGTCGATGCTGAGGGCAGACGGATATTACACCGCGGGCGTGGGCAAGTGGCACCTGGGTTTGGGCAACGCGGAAAAGACCGACTACACGCAGCCGCTAACGCCGGGACCGAACGCGCACGGATTCGATTATTACTTCGGCATTCCCGCGTCGCTCGATATGCAGCCCTACCTCTACTTCGAGAACGAACATACGGTGGAGTTACCGACGGTTCAAGAAGCCGGCGCGAATACGCCACACGGCTACTTCTGGCGGCCGGGATTGCGCGCACCGCACTTCGACATCCCGCAGGTGTTGCCAACGCTCACTGATAAGGCCGTAGACATTCTGCACCAGCGCGCGCAGCACAAGGAGCAGCCGTTCTTTCTCTACTTCGCTATGCCCTCGCCGCACACGCCGTGGGTGCCGCTGCCGGAGTACAAGGGCAAATCGGGCGCGGGATTGTATGGCGATTACGTAGCCGAGGTGGACGCAATGATCGGCCGCGTGCTGGATACGGTGCACGAATTGGGCATGGACCAGAACACAATCGTGATCGTGACCAGCGACAACGGTGCCTGGTGGAACGACCAGGACATCGCGACCTATCCGCATCGCGCCAATGCGGGCTGGCGCGGCGAGAAGGCCGACATCTGGGAGGCCGGGCATCGCATTCCGTTTCTCGCGCGCTGGCCGGGACACATCCCGGCGAACACAGTGTGCGATGAGACAGCATCGTTAACAGATTTAATGGGAACGCTGGCCGCAATTCTGCACCGGCCGCTGCCGCCGGATGCGGGCGAGGACAGCTTCAATCTGCTGCCCGCACTCGAGCGCCAGCCGCATAAGCCGATTCGCAAAGACATCATCGAGCTTTCGAACGGCGGCATGTTCTCGATCCGCGAGGGCAACTGGAAGCTGGAACTGGGACTGGGCAGCGGAGGATTCACGCCACCCGCGACGGTGGATCCAGCTCCGGGTGGCGTGCAAGGGCAGCTCTACAATCTGGCCGACGATCCGCATGAGCTCTACAACCTGTGGGCGCAGCGGCCCGAGATTGTGGCGCGACTGACCAAGCTGCTGGAGCAATACAAAGATAGCGGGCACACGCGTTACTGAACGCGACGCAGAATCGCGCTGGAGGTTCCGAACATGACCAAAAAACTGCTTGTTGCCGCGGCTGCATTGAGTGCCGCAGGCACCTGGGCACAAGCCCCGGCCAACCCCTCAACTCCGGCTACGGGATGGACGCCGCCAACCGGACTCGTGACCATGCCGATCTGGCCGGGAACAGCGCCGGGCGAGAAAGCCGACGCGCCGCCCGAGACCTTTGCACCATCCAAAATGATGGCCGGCCGGCCCTACATGCGCCTCACGAACGTTTCCACGCCAACCATCACGGTGTTTCCGGCAAAGGGCAAGAACACGGGTGCGGCAGTCGTGGTGTTTCCCGGCGGCAGCTACCAGGTTCTGTCGATGGATCTGGAAGGCACGGAGGTTTGCGACTGGCTGAACCAGATCGGCGTCAACTGCATTCTACTCAAATATCGCGTGCCAAATAGCGGGCCGTATCCTAAGTCGGCTGCGGCGTTGCAGGACGCGCAGCGCGCCTTGGGGCTGGTGCGTCTGCACGCGGCAGAGTGGGGCATCGATCCGCATCGCGTGGGCGTGATGGGATTTTCAGCGGGTGCGCACCTGTCGGCGGCAATCAGCAACCATTACGACAAGCGGCTGTACGATCCCATCGACGCGGCCGACGCGCTAAGATGCCGGCCAGATTTTGCCGTCGTGATCTATCCCGGCTACCTGGCGATGGCGAACCAGAATTTCGCGCCCAGTCCCGACGTTCAGCCCACGGCAGATACGCCGCCCACGTTCCTTCTGCAAGCCGAGAATGACTACACGGCACACGTGGAGAGCTCGGTCGCATATTTCATGCAACTAAAAAACGTTAAGGTTCCGGCGGAACTGCACATCTATGCGGAAGGCGGCCACGGATTCGGATTGCGGCCAAGGGATTTCCCCATCATGGATTGGCCCAAGCTGGTGGAGACGTGGCTGCACACGATCAAGGTGCTGCCGGCGCAATGAAGAAATAGAATCAGGTCATGCTGCTTGCAGTGCTCACCATCTCGGATCGTTGCTCGGCCGGAGAACTCATCAATACGGCGGGTCCGGCGGTGGTGGCGTTGCTGCGCGGCGCCTGGCCACAGGCCGAAATTGAAACGGCGCTGCTCCCGGATGACGAGGATGCGATTGCTGCGGCGCTTGAGGGGTTTGAGCGCAAGGGCGTGGCGCTGGTGCTGACTGTGGGCGGCACAGGACTGGGGCCGCGCGATCGCACGCCCGAGGCGACGCGGCGCGTGATCGACCGCGAAGCGCCGGGGCTGGCGGAGGCGATGCGCGCAAAGGGCGCGGAACACAATATTTACGCGTGGGTCTCGCGCGGCGTGGCGGGACTGCGCTGCGCAACGCTCATTGTGAATCTGCCGGGTAGCAAGCGCGGCGCCGAAGAGAGCCTGGAAGCGATTTTGTCGCTGCTGCGGCACGGGCTTGAGGTTGTGGCGGGCGGGCAAAACCATCCGTGACGTCGAGCGCAAATGCGGGAAGCGTTTACCAAAAACGCCGCGTAACTCACGTCCTATAAGACATCATCAACTCGCAAAACGCGGCTAAATACTGCAATTCGAGAGGGTTTCCCGCGCGACTTCGCTCTGGGACGGTTGAGAAACACCGGGAAAAGCGTACAATTCTCTTCTCATGGACCGGACAAAGAAGTCCTCCCAGGGACGCCGCGCCAGCATCAATATCCACGACGTGGCCAAGCGCGCGCGTGTTTCCATCGCTACCGTTTCGCGCGTGGTGAATCGCATTCCCACGGTCGATCCCATCCTGGCCAAGCGCGTGTGGAAGGCAGTGGACGAAGTGGGCTACGTGCCCAATACCCAGGCGCGCGCGCTGGTGTCGGGGCGCAGCCGCATCCTGGGCCTCATCGTTTCCGAGATCACCAATCCATTCTTTCCCGAATTAGTGCAGGAGTTCGAAAACCTGGCCGTAGCGCAGGGCTACGAGGTGATGATCGGTTCGACGAATTACGATGCGACGCGAACGGAATCGCTCATCCGGCGCATGCTGCAGCGCAACGTGGACGGCGTGGCCGTGATGACCTTCGGCATTGAAGAAGAGCTGGTGCAGAAGCTGGTGGAGCAGGGGTTTCCCCTGGTCTTTGTGGACGCAGGGCCGGAGCTGCCCAACGTGCGCGTGCTGAAGGTGAACTACGCCGAGGGAATTCGCGAGGCGGTGCAACACCTGGCCGCACTTGGACATCGGCAGATCGCATTCATCTCGGGTCCGTTGCACTTGCGGACGGCGGCGATACGGCGAGATGCCTTCCAGAGAGCGATGGCCGAACTGGGACTGACGGTTCCGGCCGCATCGATGGTTGAAGGCAAGCACACCATGGAGAGCGGCAAGGCGGCGATGGAACAGTTACTCAAAACGCCGGAGCTGCCCACGGCGGTCGTCTGCTCCAACGACATGACCGCCATTGGCGTGCTGCATGCACTCGACGAAACCACGCACCAGGTCCCGCAGGATATTTCGGTCGTAGGATTCGATGACATTCACCTGGCGCAGTTCATGTTGCCGCCGCTGACGACGGTGCAGATGTCGTGCAGGGATCTGGCTGCGGCATCTGTGGAGGCGTTGCGCGCCGGGATCGAGACGGGCCATCCCGGAGCCGCGCAGCGCGAGTGGCCGATTCAGACCCGGTTAGTGGTACGGCGATCGACGGACTTCCCGCGCGGCACGCTGCCGGCGCTGGGTAAAGCTGCAGCGCATGCCGAGGCTCGACCGGCGCCAAGCACGAAATAACCCCGCAAAAAATCGCATTAGACGCGTCAGATTGTGGCCCCTATCTCCCTTTTGTTCAACCCGGTAGCACGAATCTCAAGAACGTGTGACTTGGCTCACAGGCAGACATGCAAAGCCGCATTTACGGTTCAGCTATGCCTCGCAAAAAATCGAAAATCGTAGCACTCGGCCTGTTTGCGCTTTTTGCGGGGCTGTTGGCGCACGCGGCCGGCGAGGTTGCGGTTTCAGGAATCGTGAGCAACGGGCAAGGCCACGCGATTGCGGGCGCAACGGTGGAATTAAGTGCGGAAGGCGGCGCTGCGCAGCGGGCAGTGAGCGACACCGAGGGACGGTTCGCGCTGCAAATGCACCAGCCAGGAACGTATGAACTGAGTGTGAGCGCGGTACATTACCAGAAATTGCAGAAAAGTGTGATGATCGCGGGTGGGGGCAGCGACCTTGCTATTCGACTGCAGCCCGAAGTGCGCGAGACCGTAGTGGTGTCGGCCGACGTTACCGAAGGCGATATCATGTTGCCCGATCCGGCGGTGAAGGTGTTCGCCACGGAAGATCTGCTGGATGCGAATCCAGGAAGGCCAGGCGCGCCTATCTCGATTCCCGGCTATCCCATCGAGACAGCGTCGAGCGGCATCAAAGCGCCGCAGTATTTTGCGCCGGGCGTGGCGGGCGACCATGGCGAGCCCATCGCGCAGTATGTGCAAGTGGGAACTTATCTGGTGCCGAATAATTTGTCGTCGAACGCGCACGGCAACGGCTACGCGGACCCGAACATTTATATTGCGGATGCAATTGAGAGCGTGGAGGTGGATGGTGGCGCCTTCAACGTGCGCGAGGGCAATCATGCGCTGAATATGGCCGCGATCTACGGACTGCGCTCGCACATGGCGCCGTTCTTCACGATGACAGGCGACGCACGCGACCTGACGGCGACGGCGGGCATGAGTCCGTCAGAAAATTCGTGGGCTGCGATCGAAGGGTCGTACGGCAATGGGTTTCTCGACCGGCTGGAGCACCGCAAACAATTCAAGTTCAACGGCGGACAGACGATTCACGTGGGCGGGCATACGCTCAACTTGTTTGGCATTGCCTATCTTGGCTACGGATATGTGGCAGGACTGCGGCCAATTTTCGGATTCAATGCGGTGGACACGACGGCGGGATGGGTTGCGTATCCCGATACCATCGACCCGCGGCAAAAGGAACAGACGCACACGGTGCTTTTTGCGCTGAACGATGAGTGGAAGCTAGACGTGAATCGGGAGGCGCAGTTTTCGGGGTTTTTCCGCACCTACAATCTGTCGCTGTTTTCGGATTTCGGGCTGGGCTTGATCCGGCAGAGCGAGTTCCGCACCGTGGGCGGGGCGAGCGGCGCGTATGTAGACAAGATTTCGAACCAACTTACGCTGATGGCGGGAACGGATTATGAGCGCGAAGCGCCGCGGCACGACGATCTGGACCACTACAACTTTTACAACCCTGCCATGCCCAGCGATTACGGGCCGTTTGTGAAGATCGACGGCAACAATGTGACGATTTCGCCGGTGACTCCGTACCTGGCCGCGCAAGGAGCATTGGGCAACCACTTTAACTACTATGCGGGCTGGCGGCGCGACGAGATTTTCATCGACAACCAGGATTTGATGACGCCGGCGAATTCGTGGAGCAAACTGGTGGGGTTGAATTCACCCAAGGTCACGCTGACATTCGTGCCCAATCCCAAATGGCTTGCGCCGCTGATCTCGGTGAGTTTCGGCAAGTCATTTTTCACCGAGGATCCACGCGAAGGGTCGGCGCTCGATGGTCCGACGGCAGTCGATCCCGTTGAAACCGCGCGTTCCTATCAACTGGTGGCCAGCAAAACCATTCACAAAACGGACATAAAGCTGACGCTGGGCCACGAGACGCAAACTGCCGAGTACGGCAAGATCGATCCCGACCAGGGATTGCAATTCGACCTGGGTCCGGGACGGATTCGATTTCTTGCGGCGACGGCGCGACAGACGCTGCACAACGGGTCGGTACAGGTCACTTTTGAGCAGGCCGACGCGCGGCTCGTGCAACCGTCATTTTCCGTCGTGCCGGAGGCGCCGCGACTGATCGGTGACGCAATGGGGACATACGAGAAACTTCCCTTCCACCTGCAAGCCAAAGGTGAGTTCGAGTACGTGGGACGCAAGGTGGTGGGCCAGGGATGCAGCGAAGCTAGCTATCTAAGCGGCGACTCGAATGCGCTGAACTACTACTGCATGGGCACGGCCAACAAGGAGTTCCGCTTGGCCGCGTCGCGCCCATTCATGGATGGTCGCATCAATTTGGGCGTCAACACCATGATCGCGAGCGGTTGGACCGGCCAGACCACGGAGAACTTTGCGGCTGCCGGAGTCTTCGCGCCGGGCGCTGTGGGCCTGGGCGGCAATGGGCTGGTTGCAGCGAATCCTGTGAGTGAAGTGGTGGGCGTGAGGATTCCTTCGTATGCGAGCGTGAACCTGACGTATCACTTCGGCGTCAAGGTGGAGCGGTAGGAGGGAACTTGCGGATTGGCGGCCATCCAGGCGCAGTCGATCAGGACCCGCGCAAAGTTGATATATTGCCCTCATGCTCAACGCCTTGATCCAAAGTACCTCCCCGACTCGGGGATACGGCATTACTGCGATGCTTGGCCACCTGGGAGCATTCGGACTCTTCTTCGTTGCGATTATCGATAGCTCTCCTTTGCCAACATTTGGCGGCCCTGACATTTTGACGGCAATTCTCGCAGCCAGGCAAACCAATCCGTGGTACGAGTTTGCGGCAGTTGCAACCGCAGGGTCGGTGATTGGAGCTTACTTCACGTTCCGAATCGCGCGCCGGGCCGGATCCGCTTACCTGCACAGCAAGTTTGGAAGTCGGAAGGTGAATGGAATGCTCCACTTCTTCCAAAAGTGGGGCACCGGTTCCCTTGTCGCATCAACCGCGATACCGTTTCCGTTCCCGACAAGCTTTTTGTTCGCCGTGGCAGGTGCCTCGAATTATGGCCGCGCGAAATTCCTGACCGTCGTGACCATTTGCCGCGGCGCGCGTTACACACTTGTCGCGATCGTCGCCGATCACTACGGGCGCCATTTCGTCCGAGTTCTGCGCCATCCGGCCCAGTATTGGGGCTGGCTGCTGCTGTTCGCGGCGCTCATCCTCAGCGTGATCCTGGCAGGAATCGTGCTCAATAAGCGGCTCGCGGCCACAACAACCGCTTAGTGGCTGTGTTCGTGCGGATGGTCGTGCGTGTGGGAGTGCGGGTGTTCGTGCCCAGCATCGAGCGAGGGCACGGTCATCACCAGGCGGCCGTGCTGTACGCCTTTGAGGCCGATGAGAATGTCGGCGAAGTGCTGGACCCGGGCGGCATTTCCGTGGACGATCAGCACTTCAAGGCAGGAATCGTGATCGAGATGCGCGTGACTCGTCGAGACCACCAGGTCGTGGTGCTCGTGCTGCACCTCGGTCAGCTTCTCAGTGATTCCAGAGGCGTGGTGGTCAAAGATGAGGGTCACGGTGCCGACGACGGTCGCGTCCGGCGCGGCGGTCTGCTCGCGGACCAGCCGGTCGCGGATCAGATCCCTGAATGCTTCCGATCGGTTCGTGTATCCACTGTTCTCAATCGAGCGGTCGAATTGTTTGAGAAGATCGGAATCGAGAGCAATGCCGATTCTGCTTAATTCACCCATGCGCGCACCTGCCTGAAGAAAAGCATCCTGAATCGAAGCATCAGAATAGCGCGTAGACGTGTATCGTGCCACGAACCGCGGCGATTTTCGTTCTGCGTGAAGGCTTTGCGCCGCATCCCGAGAACGTGGAGCGCTCATGCCTGTATACTGGCTCGCGGAATCAGGAGATCGGATGAATCGCCGTCATTTTGTGGCTGGTAGCCTTGCGATTGCGGGGCAGCAGAAGCTTTTGCATTCTTTGGGCTCTCTTGCGCTGGCCGCGCAGGAGAGCGCACCGCCTCAGGAGAAGCTCGTTCTGGTCGCACCACACGATTTGCTGAGCACAACCTACACGGAAGCGTTTCTCGAGACCCACCTGGCGGCGCCCGGCGCATGGCATCCGTATCCCACGTGGAGCGAGCGCGCGGCATGGGAGGCAGTTCCCGGTGACATTCGCGCGGCGATCGTGGCGCGGGCAGAAGCCGACCAGAAGGCGGGTTGGAAGGCGCTGCTGGCTTCAACATTTCTTGACTTCAAACGCAACGGTAATCGCAGCCGGTTCGAGGCCGATAGCTTTGGACGCCGCGCCATGCTGCAGCGCCTAATCCTGGCCGAGTGCCTGGAGGGCAAGGGGCGTTTTGTCGACGAGATTGTGAACGGCGTGTGGCTGATTTGCGAGGAGACGTACTGGGGCGCGCCAGCGCACCTGGGCGCGCAAAAAGCGGGCGTAGGACTCCCCGACGTAAGCGATCCGATCATCGAATTGTTTTCAGCGGAGACAGCGCAACTGCTGGCGTGGACGAATTATCTGCTGGCGCCACAACTCGACCAGGTGTCGCCGCTGGTAAATAAGCGGATCAAGATCGAGGTCGAGCGCAAAATGCTGAAGTTGGCGCGCGAGCGCAATGACTTTACGTGGATGGGCCTGGGAGGGCGGAAACAGGAACACCGGCTGAACAACTGGAATCCGTGGATCAACTCGAACCTGCTGGTGACGAACCTGATCCTCGAGGACGACGCGAAGCTGCGCATTGCGGAGACCGTGCGCATTGCGCGCAGCGTGGATGCGTACTGGAACGACTACTGGCCGGACGCGGCCGAAGAGGAAGGCCCGGGATATTACAGCCGCTCAGTGCTGAGTTTGTTTGATGTGATCTGGGCGCTGGAGTCGGCCACCGGCAACGCAACAACAATTTTCAGCAATCCGTTTTTGGATGCGATGGGACGGTTCATTCTGAACGCGCACATTGCCGGCGACGATTATGTGGCTTATGGCGATGCGCATCGCAGGGCAGCGCCCTCGGGCGACGTGCTCTATCGTTTCGGCAAAGCGGTGCACGACGAAGAGCTGGAGGCGTTTGGCGCATTTTATGCGGAGAAGAACGGATGGAATGCGCAGGGGCAAGGCCTGGAGCGCGCGCTGAATGAGAACCTGACCAGCCTGTTGCGCTCGCTGCCCGCGGTGCTTGATGCCGCGGAGGTGCGCGGAGCAAAGAAACAGGACGTGCTGGTGCGCGACGCGTGGTATCCCGACTTTGGCCTAATGACGGCGCGTGAAAAAGCCGGCTCGACCGAGGGCATGTACGTTGCAGTGCTGGCCTCGAACAACGGGCGCAGCCACAGCCACAATGATACGGGGAATTTCGTGATTTACCTGGACGGGCAGCCGGTGGCGATCGACGTGGGCGTCGAGCAATACACGGCGAAGACCTTCGGGCGCGATCGCTATTCAATCTGGACGATGCAGTCGGCTTATCACAATCTGCCCACGGTAGGCGGCGTGATGCAACAGAATGGAGTGGAATTCGAGGCGACGGACCGGAAGTACGAGAGCAACGATCAGTACGCGACGGTTTCGTTCGACATCGCGAAAGCGTATCCGCAGGAAGCGGGTGTCAAAAAGTGGATTCGCACGGTGACTTTAGACCGGAAGCTGGATCAGGTCAAGATCACTGAGGAATTCGATCTGGAGCGGGCCGTGCCGGTGAGCTTCACCGTGATGACGCCAAGGATCGCGACCACCGATGGCAGCAACGTGACGATGAAGCTGGCTGATGGAGCCGGCACGGCGTGCCTGCTCACATTCGAAGCCACGCAACTCGCGCCGAAGATCGAGCCAATGCCGTTGACTGACGCAGGGTTGCGCGAAAGTTGGGGAAGCGAGATTTACAGGATTCTGCTCAACACGCGCAGCTCCGTCCAATCCGGCACGCTGGCGTACACATTTGCGCCCGCGAAGGGTTCTACTGCGGAGTGACCAGGTGATGCGCGATTGCAAATAAGGCCAGTTCGAGTCGGGTGGAGACGCCGGTCTTGTCGAAGATGTTGGAGAGATGCCGCTTGACGGTCTCTTCGCTCAGAGTGAATTGCTTGGCGATGTCGCGGTTGGAGCAACCTTCGACAATGCAACCGACGACCTCGAGCTCACGCGGGGTGAGGCCGTAGGTTTTGCGCTGCGGGACGGCAGCCTGCTGCATCAGGTCGTGCAAGGCGGAGACGAGATTGACCACGCGCTTGCCGCCGATCCAGTAGTCGCCCGCGTGGACGGTGCGGATGGCGGTCTGCAAGTGGCTGGCGAGCGCGTCTTTGAGCACGATGCCGCGCGCACCGATGTGCAACGCCTCAATGATCTGCTGCGTGGTGATGGTGGACGTAAGCAGCAGGATCTTGGCCGTGGAAGGGCCGTTCATGATGGCGCGCATGGCTTCAAGGCCGGGCATCCGCGGCATGGAAACATCGAGAAGAAGAATATCGGGCTGCTTTTCGAGGGTTTCCGTGATGGCCTCGTCGCCATCGGTGGCGTCGCCCACGACGTCGAACCCCTCGGTTTCCGTGAGCATGTTGCGCACGCCAATGCGCACGACCGGATGGTCATCTGCGAGAACGATTCGAATGGGTCGATCCATAGTTGCTATATGCCTCCGCTAGAGCCTGCCCGCGCGAGAAGAGATGCGGCAGGTCAGACAGGCATCTCTGCATCCAGCATATTCTGCAACCGCCGGGTAGCGGCGCGCAAATCGCGGAGTAAAGCTGCGCCGTTATCCAACTGGTTATCCCCGGACAGGCTCACTCCAGATTCGAGCAGTGCGCCTAGCCGTGCAGCTTCGACGGCCCCGGCCATGCCGCAACCGCCTTTGATGGCGTGACCGATGCGCTGGACTTCGGCCACGTCGCCCCGGGCCATGGCGTCCGCGAGCACGTCAATGCGTTGGCCGAGATCGGTGACAACGGCCTGGTAGACCTGGCGCACAGCGTGCTCGGGCATGAGTTTGCGGAACTGGGCGAGAATTTCCGCATTGACCACGGGTTCATTGGGATCGAGCCGCGATACCGCAGCTTCAGGCTTGCCGCCCTCGAGAACCCTGCGGAAGGCTTCGGCGCTGAAGGGCTTGAGCAGAAAGCCCTCGGCGGCTGCCGTGAGTTCAAGCGGCGGGTTGCTGCCGCTGACAACATAAATGCGCGCCTTGCTGTGCGCGCGGAGCTCACCGATCAACTGCGTACCGTTCAGGCCGGGCATCTGCGAATCCATCAGGATGACATCGGGCTGGAGCACCGGAGGTCGCCCTTCGGCTGCGGTGAGCAGCACAAGGGCCGCGGCGCCATTCTCCGCGGTGTGAACGGTGTAGCCATTCATGGTGAGAACCGTGGCTGTGACTTCACGGCTGACCAGGTCATCGTCGATGAGCAGGACCAGGGGGAGCGCGTCCTGGGAGGTGCGCTCAAACATACTTCTAGTGTGCATCCTGGGCGCGACGGTAAGGTGAAAAATCTTACCGATGGTAATCGAGTTGGTTCAGGAGCGGGTTTTGATTCCCTTCTCTTTTAGAACCGGCGGTTTAGTGCGAGCCTTCAGGCGGCGCAGGCGAACTGAGCGGGGCCGGCGCGGGTAAGCCGAGCGAGGCGGCCGCAGGCAGATCCTGGCCGCCATGCCAGGCGCGGACCGTGGTTTGGAACTGGTTGCCGCGGCGCTGCCAGCGCTCAATCTCCAGGTCGTAGCGGACGGTGACGTTGTTGAGCCAATAGGGCCGATTCTCACCGAGCCAAACCTGGCTGTACTCGGCCTTGAGAGCCGAGTAGCCGTCGCGCAGGTCCTGGCAGCGGCCATTGTCGCTGCTGATCTCCTCGAGCATGCGGTTTGCAGCCTGGCGCTGCGTTTTGTCGTGCTGCAGCGCGAAGGCCTGCGCGTAGGCCGAGGCGATTTCCTGGGCAAGCTGGAATTTGAGGCCAATGAAATCGAGGCGGCGCGCTCCAAGGTCCATGGCGGTGAGCGCGTCAGTTTGGATAAGTCTGGAATTGGCGGCGCGGGCCTGCGCCAGCAACACGATGGCGTGCTCGGCATGGATACGCAGATCGTGCGCCTGCGGCAGAAGCCTCGAAGAAATTTCCTGCCCCTGCGCACTCCAGGGATCGAGCCAGAAAAGCTCATCGCTGTTCATGTGAGTTTTGGCGGCGCCGATCGATTCCTGCGCGGCCATCAACTCTTTTTCCGCTTCGTTGATCTTGCCCGTGGGGTCGAGATGGAAGAGGTCGCCGTAGGCGTCCTGGTAATCGGCGATGGAGCTTTCGCCCGGCTGCCACGCGGCCACAGCGCCGAAGAGCACGCCGTACCAATCCATGTTGAAGAGGCCTTCGCCGTCATCGTTCCACACGGTGGTGAGCGCGCCTGTCGATCCCAGCCGTTGCCCGTCGCGAATGAATCCCTGAATGTTCCAGAGCGCGGTTTTGGCAACGGGATAGACCTCGTTCCAATTCGCGTCGCCGGGCGCAACCCAGGTTTCGATGCCGTTTTTGGCGAAGGGCTCGATCAACTTGTCGAACCCGCTCGAAATCCTGTAACTCCAGGGCACGGCGATCATGTCTTTGGGCAGAGCGGAGACGGCATCGGGATTGGCGTCGCCAATATCGCCCCAGAAAAGCAGGCGGCGGTTGAGGGGTGCGAGTTCGTCGTGAATCTGCTTGAGAAAGTCGACATACACCGGCCCATAGCCCTTTTGCTCAACCGCTTCATGGGTGCGGCCCGCACCGAGATCAAAGGTTTCGTCGGCGCCGATGTGGATGAACGGCGAGGGAAACTCCTGCGCGATTTGCGTAAACCAATCCTTGATGAGCGGGAGTGTGCCGTCCTGGCCGGGCGCGAGCACGTGGCCGTGCGGAGTCTCCGCCAGATCCTGATAGAGCTCGTATTTGAGTACGTGGTGCAGATGGCCGAAGGCCTCCTGCTCAGGGATGATGGTGACGTGATACTGGCGCGCGTAGGTCACCAACTCCGCGGCCTCGGCCGGAGTGAGCGAGCTGCCGGGCGGCGCGGCCAGCGGCTGGTCGGGATATAGCAGCGTGTGCTCGAAATACGGCGAGTAGATGTTGATCTTGAACGCGGCGAAGACGCGAATCTGGTGCTTCTGGAATTCGAGCGTGGGAAACGGGCCGCGTGAGAGATCGTCGTCAATGCCTCTATATTTCATTGCCGGCCAGTCGCGCACCGTGCCCGTGGGCAGCACGCGGGCCGTGCCGGGCAGCGGCAGCAACTGCTTGAAGGTCTGCGCGCCATAAAAGACACCCGCGCCGGTGGCGCCGATAATGGTGGCCTCGTGCGCTTCGACGATGAGGACGTAGCCTTCCGATTCCATTACTGAATCAAAAGCGAGGTTAGCGTGCGCCAGGATGGCCTTCGCTTCCGCGGAGTCGGTGCGCAGAAGCGTGACGCGATAGGAAGGCTGCCCGGCGGCGTGAGATTCCTCGGCGGTGGGAGCGATGCGCTTGATCGTATCTTCCAGATCGCGCGCGGCAAAGTCGTCTTCTGCATCGTGTCCAGGAGCGGCGACCAGAATTCTGGCGGGAAGATCGGCTGTCTGGCCAAAGGTCGCTTCGCGCGGCGCGGGCAAAAGCTTGATCTGCGTTTGCGCGGCACAAAAGAAAGGGAGTAAAAGACACGCGAGAGCGAGGCGATCTCTGAGACGCAACAAAATGCACCTACCTTCGTTCTTTTCCATCAAGAATTCGAAGCCGATGCGACCATTGTAGACTGGGGAATCGCCAGGTTTTGCTCTTCGGCAAGCGTCGCGTCCCGGATCGCGCACCGGCAGAGTGAGAGGGTTGGATGAAGAAGATGAGCGCCACCGGCTCTCCGCATGAAGCAACGCCGCCCGATTCTGCAGCGATCCGCCGCTACAACGCATTTCTGCTGCTGGTAGCGGGCCTGGGCGGCCTGCTTTACGGCATCGATGTCGGCATCATTGGCGGCGCGTACCCTTACCTGGCGGCGACGTCCGGGTTGACGGCATCGCAGCTTTCCGTGATTGTGGCGGCGGTGTTGCTGGGCAGCGTGCTATCGACGTTGTTTGCCGGGCTGCTGGCCGACTGGATGGGCCGCAGGCCGCTGATGATCGTGAGCGGGTGCACGTTTGCGCTGAGCATTCCGGTAATCGCGCTCTCGCAGGGCTACGCGCCGCTTTTTCTCGGCCGCCTGCTGCAGGGCATGAGCGGCGGACTGATCGGCGTGGTGGTTCCGCTGTATCTTGCCGAGTGCCTGTCCGCCTCGCACCGCGGAAAGGGCACAGCCATTTTCCAGTGGATGCTGACGCTGGGCATCGTGGCCGCGTCGCTGGTGGGCATCTTCTTCAGCTATCGTGTGGCCGCGGTGCAGAAGCTGGGCGATGCGTCAGCGCTCTTCCATTTTGAGGATCGCGCATGGCGGAGCATCTTCTGGGTTTCGCTGCCGCCGGGGCTGCTGTTTGTACTGGGCGGATTCTTTGTGACCGAGTCGCCGCGATGGCTATTCCGGCGCCAACACAAAGAGCGCGCCTACGCGGCGCTGCTGAAATCGCGCAGCCCGGAACAGGCGGAGCGGGAACTCGAAGAGATGGAGGCAATTGCGCACGCGGCCGCAACTTCGACCGGTGAGCGGGTTCGCGATTCGCTATTACGGCGCAAGTATCTGATTCCCTTCCTGCTGGCGTGCGTCATTCTCGCCTGCAACACGGCCACTGGCATCAATTCGATCATCCAGTACAACACGGGCATTCTGTTGCAGAGCGGGATGAGCGATCTGCTTGCGCACTGGGGCTACGTGATCTTCACGGTGGTGAATTTTCTGGCGACTACGATCGGCATGGTGCTGGTGGACCGTAAGGGCAGAAGATTCCTGATGATCGTGGGCACATGCGGCGTGATCGTGGCTACGGCTGGCGTCGGGCTGCTGTTCAGAACGACGGAAAAACTCTCGATCGATTGCCGCGAACAGGTGCAGGCACTCGTCGGACCCAACCAGGAGCTCGCGTTGCGCTTCGACCCCGCAGAAGCAAGCCAATTGCTCAGCGCAACTGGCGCAGGGATCGACAGCCAACGCGCTTCGCTGGCAATCATCTACTCCTACGGCGACTTTACCGCCGCCACCAGCTTTGTGCGCTCCGACGATGCAGCGGCTGCGCCGATTGAAATTACGCGCGCCAGTTGCGTGCCGGCAAACAGGATTGAGGCGATCTTCAGGAACCCCTTCGCCAACCTCGAGGCCGCACAGACCGCGCCGCTGAAGATTGAGAAGGCGCTCGTCGGCCGCGTGCCTGAAGCCGGGCACGGCTGGCTGGTGGCTCTGGGACTTTATTTGTTCATCGCGTTCTACGCCATGGGGCCGGGCGTGGTGGTGTGGCTGGCATTGAGCGAGCTGATGCCCACGCGCATCCGCTCCAACGGCATGAGCATTGCGCTGGTTATGAACCAAATGGTGTCGACCACGCTCGCCGCTATTTTTCTGCCCTTCGTGAGCAAGCACGGCTACTCGTCGATGTTCTTCCTGTTTGCGAGCTTCACAGTGGTTTACTTGATCACCGCGGCGTTCTTCCTGCCGGAGACAAAGGGCAAGACGCTGGAAGAAATTGAGGCGCATTTTGAGGGAAAGGCAGCTGCTAGCCGCTAACTCTTCGTTCCGGGCTCGATCTTACTTTTCGACAACAGCTTTGGAGAGATTGCGCGGGCGGTCGACGTCGACGCCGTGCTCGAGCGCCATGAAGTAGGCGAAAAGCTGCAGCGGGACAACTTCAAGGATGGGCAGCAGGTATTCGCTGGCTTGCGGAATAAATATGCAATCCGTCACGAGCGCGGGAACTTCTGCGTCGTCCGCGTTGGCGAGCGCGATGACGCGCGCACCTTGCGCCTTCATGTCGGCGAGAAGCTGCAGAGTTTTTTCGTAGCGCAAGACTGAAGCTTCGAGAGTGCGATCGACCGTGGCTAAGACAACCAGCGGTACGCGATCGCTGACCAGGGCGTTGGGGCCGTGTTTGAGCTCGCCTACCGGGTAGCCCTCGGCGTGCACGTAAGAGGATTCCTTCAGCTTGAGGGCGCCTTCGCGGGCGATGGCGTAGTGGATACCGCGGCCGAGGTAGAGAAAGGTTATGGCGGATGCGTATTTCGCGGCGAGCGCGGCGGCTTGCTCGCGCCACGCGTCGAGTTGCGCGGCGAGTTCGCCGGGAAGCGCGGTGAGTTCGGCGATGTGCGCGGAGACGGCGGCCGAATCCATGCGGCTCAGACGGACACCTTCGTAAAGTGCCAGCAGATAGAGCACGGCCAACTGGCAGGTAAAACTCTTGGTGGCGGGAATGGCTTTTTCGACGCCCGCGGCCAGCGGCATGGAGACGTCAGCCTCGACGGCCATGGTGGATTCGGCGTGATTGGTGATGGCGAGCGTTTTGTGGCCCTGGCGATGCGCTTCTTCGAGCGCGGCTAGGGTGTCGCTTGTTTCGCCGGATTGCGAGAGGACAAGCACGCTGGGATGACGCAGGTCGACATAGCCTGGGCCGCCGCGACAACTGTATTCGCTCGCATACTCGACGTCGACGGCGAGGCCGCAGAGATCCTCGAGAAGAATTTCGCCGTAGAGGCCGCTGTGGCGGCTGGAGCCGCTGGCGGCAATGAGGACTTCGCCCGCCGCGTTCGGCCAATGCGCGAGTTCCGCGGCGACTTCGGGCTTCAAGCTGCGCCCGTTAAGGTAAAGGTCGATCGTGCGCTCGAGCGCCTGGGGCTGCTCGTAGATTTCGCGCAACATGGCGTGAGGGAAGGTGGGCATATTCTCTTTCCGACGGAGCGGGGTGTTTACTGCTCAGTACCCCCCCACCCCCCATACCCCTTTTGGGGTTAAAGCGTTTATTTTCAGTCATTTCATCCTGGATCACTTCCGCCAGGCCATTGATTCCAGGGGGTTTAGTGCGCAAGGTCCCCTTTTAAAGAGTTTAGCAGCCCCGGAGGAAAGCCAGCGCAGGCATTTCGCTTACCTCTGCATCTCTATTGTGCGCCACGACGGGAAATACTCTGCAAGGCTGCTCAGAAATTTATCCGGTGTGGGATCAGCAGGATGAAGGAGAGCACGGGTGCCCAAGCGGTTGACACGGAAGCGATCGGGCGTGAGGCGCTATGAGGCGATTGCCGAAGTCTCTCTGCCGTAGTCATTATGGTGTGACCGGCTCGATGCGCTGGTCGTGGGTTAGGCTGAGTTTGTTTGAGGAACTTAGTCCAGAGCCACAAGCGGAGGGAACCGGTCATGAGAGAGAAGTTACGATTTTTGGGCTTGGATGTCCATGCCGAAACGATAGCCGTAGCAGTAGCCGAGCCGGATGGCGAGGTTCGCAGCCTGGGCACGATTGCCAACCGTGAAGATTCGATCCGCAAGTTCATCAGGAAGCTTGGGCCGCCCGAGCATCTGCGAGCCTGCTATGAAGCCGGCCCGACAGGGTTCGTACTTTACTGGCAGCTGACCCAGTTAGGAGTCGACTGCGCGGTGGTGGCGCCGAGCCTGGTTCCGAAGAAGCCCGGAGACCGCGTGAAGACTGATCGTCGGGACGCGTTGAAGCTGGCACGCAGTCACCGGTCCGGCGATCTGACCGCAGTGTGGGTTCCCGATGAAGACTCCGAGGCGTTGCGCGATATTGTCCGGCAACGGGAGGCGGCCAAGCAGGATCAGCTGCGGGCGCGGCATCGGCTGACCAAGTTCCTGCTGCGTACGGGTCAGCGTCCACCACTGGGACTGAAGGCGTGGACAGAGCGTTACATGAGGTGGCTGGCGCAGATCCGCTACATGCAGCCAGCGCAGGAAGCCACGCGACTGGATTGTATGAACGAAGTCGAGCACATGAGCGAGCGGGTCAAGCGCTTGGAAGCGGCCATCCTCGAAGTGGTGAAGCAGGCGCCGCAGGCCATGCAGGAACTGATTCGCGGGCTGCAGGCTCTGCGCGGCGTGGCGCATATCTCGGCAGTGACGATCGCCGCCGAGTTGGGCAACATCTCGTCCCGCTTCGAGAGTGCACGGAAGCTGATGGGCTACAGCGGAGTATTTCCCAGCGAGGACTCCAGTGGCAAGCGCATTCGAAGAGGCGGCATTACCAAGTCCGGCAACGCGCACCTGAGACGAATCGTGGTGGAATCGGCCTGGTCCTATCGACACCTGCCCCGCGTGGGGGAAAAGCTGCGCAAGCGACACCAAGGAATTCCGGCGGAGATCATCGAAATCGCATGGAAGGCGCAGAATCGCCTGCACAAGCGTTATATGAAGCTGACCATGGCAGGCAAGGATCAGAGGAAGGTCATGACGGCAGTCGCACGCGAACTGTTGGGCTTCATCTGGGCCATCGGAATCAAGGCAGAAGCGATGGCCTGCAAACAAAAAATGGCGGCATGACGAAAAGCGAAAGAACAAAAACTTTCCTAAAAAGGAAAAAGCAAAAACCATTCAACCCGTGAATAACGCTACCCAACTCGAGGACAGAGTCAGCCGCAGCCGGAGCAAGCACGAAGGAGAATCCTCGGCGGAAATTTGCGACAGGCTCAGCCGGACTCGCGTCAGTAGTCAGAGGCAGCTCCCGACGGATCATGATTATGCGGTTCCGACCCGCGAATATCAGCTTGATCAATCGTCGCCATTACCTGCCACGGCTGCTGCTGATCCTGTCCTCGAAAAGACAAATACAAAAACCACACCAACCATTCGAAGATGTTGACAGGGTCACACCATATCAGCGCAGGCATTTCGCTTACCTCTGCATCTCTATTGTGCGCCACGACGGGAAATACTCTGCAAGGCTGCTCAGAAATTTATCCGGTGTGGGATCAGCAGGATGAAGGAGAGCACGGGTGCCCAAGCGGTTGACACGGAAGCGATCGGGCGTGAGGCGCTATGAGGCGATTGCCGAAGTCTCTCTGCCGTAGTCATTTCCGAATGGGTGGCGATCCTGCGGGAACTGCTTCCGCCCCCGGTCCCCGAAGGCGAGGGACCGGGGGCACCCTCGTTGTGGTTCGGGAAAAGGAACAGGGGGCAGGGCCACCCGCCGCTGCCGATCCACGCGGGATGAGACGGCCAACCTCGGCGCGCGTCTTGCAGACTATTACTCGTACAGCGTCTTGCAGACTATTACTCGTACAGCGTCTTGCAGACTATTACTCGTACAGCCTTGTAGGGGCTTCGTTTCTTTTCAGATGAGAATTGAAATTACCTACAACCGCGGAGCCGATTTAGGCGCGTCTGGCCGGCCTCGATCGAACGCGTGGAGTGGCCGAACCAGAAGGCCTCTCCGGGTTACGCTCTGTGAATTCATCGTGCAGAACCACATTGAGCAGCGACTTATGGACCCGGATGCGGCCGTTGTATTCGATAAGTCCGAGCTTGCGAAAGCGGTTCATGAAGAAGCTGACGCGGGACCGGGTGGTGCCGATCATCTCTGCCAGGGTTTCCTGGGTGATGGGAGGAATCAAGTGTTCTGGTTTACCCGGTTCACCGAATTCGGCCATCAACAGCAGAATTCTCGCCAGGCGCCTTTCGCTGGAGTCGAAAAGCTGAGCGACAAGATCGGCTTGAGTTTGCATGCTCCGGACCAGCAGGAATTTCAAGTACATTTCAGAGAGGGAATGCTCCTCGTGCATCACGCGGATCATCTCTCCCCTCTCTATCCTGAGCGCTGTACAGGCGGTAATGGCGCTGGCAGTGGCCATATGCAGCCCGCCCACGCTCGCTAGCGACTCCTCTCCAACGAATTCCCCGGCGGGGAGAAGGGCAATGATGGCCTCCTTCCCGTCATGCGAAACAACGGTGAGTCTTGCGCGGCCCGCCTGAAGATAGAAGACGGAGTCAGCCGGACTTCCCTGTGAAAAGAAGGCTTGCTTGGGCCTCAGTTGGACGATTCTTCGTCCTACTCCTGCCGATACCAGAAAGGCGGCGAGGTCAAAGGTCATGCTTCTCACCTCAAAGGAGAAGATTGATGGACCAGCTGAATTCTACTCGCTTCGTCTTGCAGTCCTTGTACGGTTTCTGACACAACCCGAGCTTCGTCAGGCGTCGTGGGTTTGGCGCATACTCATTGGGATATGGTTTTGTCTGAAAGTGAGGATACCTTGCGCACGAGCGGTTTTAAGAACACTCTTTTGAAGGCTCTGGACGAGGAAATAATTGCGCGCCTTCGTCTGCAGCCGGTCAAATTCGAGCTGAAACACGAAATCGAATACCCTGGCAACCCGATTGATCGCCTCTATTTCCTCGAAGAGGGGATGGCGTCGATGACGACAACGTTCATGGATGGGTCACAGGTCGAGGTGGGGATGTTCGGGTATGAGTCGGTCATCGGAATCTCGGCTCTCATGGGAACAAAAAAGAGTCTGAATCGCGTCTACACCCAGATTGCCGGCCATGGCTATACCTGCGACGTGGAGGACGCGGGAAGGGAGTTCCGCCTTGGTGGTGACTTTCAATTTCTGGCTCTGCGCTATGTTCAGGCACAACTGATTCAGGCAATGCAATCCGCTGGATGCAATGCGAAACACAACTTCGAACAGCGACTCGCTCGCTGGCTGCTCATCTGTGCGGACCGCGCACACATCGACACGTTCAAGATTTCGCATGAGTTTCTCGCAGACATGCTTGGGGGGCGCCGTCCCACTATTTCTACGACAGCCGGGATTCTCAAGCAAAAAGGACTTATCGAATACACCCGCGGAGAAATCCGGATCCTCGACGTCCCTGGGCTCACGAAGGTCTCTTGCGAGTGCTATCTGATCATCAAGCAGCACCTCGACGATTACACAGAGTTTGATAGCGCAATCACTGTGTAGCCGCTTCATCCGCCGCAGTCGCAGAAGAGGGCCGGGACTTCGGCAATGTAGAGAGTGGGTTGGTTTCAGCGGCGGCATTTTCATGGGCGTTGGCCCGCGGTTTAATGCCTCCAACGACTTTCAGGGTAGGGTCTTGTGCCGCTCGATTGGTCAGTTGATGAAAAATCGCCATTGCGCGAATCGAGCGTCGAGAGGGCGGATTCCGGGGCTCCCGGCGAGCCACCTGCCATCCTGAGACTGCAAACAGTGCCAAAAACAACCGCAGGTCCCTCGACTCCCTCACCCCAGCGACGAAGACCTGTCGTTGGGGGCCTCCGGTCGTTCGGGATGACAACCGCTTTCGCGGTTGACTGGGTACAGGCGCGGGCTCCCGCCACGCTCAACGTCTGTGCCCTGCCGCTAAAGCTTGCAGGGCAGCCTCCTTGTCGCTGCCTGCGGCGATTGTGTATCTGGAACTTATTCTGCGGCGGGACCGTAGCTATTCCGCAGGAGGTTGACATGCATGACATAAAGGAGCGGTTGTCTCTATTCTGGCTCTTCGCGTTACTAAACTACCTGTATGCGGACGTGCTTGCCCTGTGGGATGTTATTGGCTCGCTCAATGTAGCCAACGCCGCACATCCACATCTCCCACCATGGGCTCTGGCGGGCTCAGCGGTCTTGATGGAAATACCCATCGCCATGATTGTGGCGAGTCGACTGCTTCCGTATAGAGCGAACCGGCTGGCGAATATCGTCGCGGGTATAATTCTGACCCTTGTCAACGGTGTCCTGACCTACGTTCCGCCTTTTTTCGGCGCCCGGACACCCGCTCTTCCTGAGTACCTGTTCTTCGCGACGATCGAAACCGTGTGCACGTCGGTCATCATCTGGCGAGCGTGGACCTGGTCACCCGAGAATGCCGAAGCGAGTACGAGTTGACGTAAAACCGTGGAGGCGCTAGAACAGCCGGAAGTCCACGCGAACGTTCATCACGACCGCAACCGGTTTGCCGTCCCTGGTTGCGGGCTTGAACCTGTACCCGCGAATCGCTTCGAGAGCCTTCTCATCCAGGCCCATGCCCAGCGTGCGAATCACATGCGCATTCTGCGGATTGCCGCGCGTGTCGACAATGATGGAGACCATGCAGACACCTTGATACTTGTTGCGGCGCGCTTCGTCGGAGAATTCGGCTTCAGGCGCGTAGATGAGCGTGGGAGCGATGACGCCGTCCTGGCCGGGAACGTAGATGCCTTGTCCGCCGCCGGGACCCCAGCCACTGTTGCCGTTTCCTGGCCCAACGCCGCCGCGTTTCCCCGTGCCGATGCCGCCGTCAGTGCCCGGACCGTTGGAGACAAGTGTGACATTGGTGGAGTTTTTGACGCCAATGTTGGGCATCGAGGAGTTTTCGGGCAGGCGGATGTTGATGGAAGATTCGGCCGGCACGTTCGGCTGCGGAATGAGCGGTGCCATCGGCGGCGCGATGGGCGCGTTTTCGAATTTGGGATTCCTGCCTTCGATGGGGTTGATGAGATCGTCGGCGCCGCCGCCGTTGCCGCCGCTGGAGGGCCTTGGGGTGAGCGGAGCGAAGATGTGCAGGTCGCTGATGTCAACGTACGTGCCCGTGGGCGTTGGCGGAAAGTGATTGATAGCAGCTCTCATGCCCAGCAAAATGGCGAGCGCCATGATGCCGCCATTGACTACCGTCGCCGTGCCAATGGCCCAGGGATTGGTGCGCACCGCCATGCGGTCGGGAACCGGAATAGGTTTTGAAGTGAGCTCGAGCGGCGGCAGACGCGATGGAAAGAGAGCGTCGCGCAGGTTTTCATAGAGCGCTGCCCAGAGCGGCTTTTCTTCGAGGCCCGCGCCGGGAAAGAGATCGAAAGCGGAGTTTTCGGCGCACGAGTCCGTGCGTGGTTGCGAGGAACCGGGCTTTCGCATAGACACCCCTTGGCAGCGCTCCGCGCCTGGCACCGGCCGGGCTCATGAGCAGTGCAAGCTATGGTTTCCTCGAGTCCTCGATGCCCAATAGACGAACCGCGATGAAAGTGGTTACCCGGAAAGCGCACAAAAAACCAAAGGCGCAACCGGTTGGCTGCGCCCTTGGATTGGCCCTCGAGGAGGGCTGATTGGTGAAGACTACTTGTTGGTGTGGCTCGTTCCTGTTTTCTCTTCCAGAGCGGCCTGTGCGGCGGCGAGACGCGCCGTGAGCAGACGGAAGGGCGAGCAGGAAACGTAGTTGAGGTCGATCTTGTGGCAGAACTTGACGGACTCGGGATCGCCGCCGTGTTCGCCGCAGATGCCGACCTTCAGTTTCGGCCGCGTGTTGCGTCCCTTGGCCACGGCGCCCTTGATCAGTTGCCCAACGCCGACCTGGTCGAGCGTGGCGAAGGGGTCCTGTTTGAAGATGCCGAGCTTGAGGTACGCGGGCAGGAAGTTGTTGATGTCGTCACGCGAGATGCCGTAGGTGGTCTGGGTCAGATCGTTGGTGCCGAAGCTGAAGAACTCAGCCTCTTCGGCGATCTGGTCTGCAGTCAACGCGGCGCGCGGCAGCTCGATCATGGTGCCCACCATGTAGTCGACCTTGACGCCCTTTTCCTTGAAGACTTCGTCGGCGACGCGGCGAACGATGGCAGATTGATTGCGCATCTCCTCGATGGAGCCGATGAGCGGAATCATGATCTCGGGATGGGGTTCCCCACCCTTTGACTTTACCGAGACCGCGGCCTCAATAATAGCGCGGGCCTGCATCTCGGTGATCTCGGGGAAGGTAATGCCGAGACGGCATCCACGCAACCCGAGCATGGGATTCTGCTCGTGCAGCTCTTCAACGCGCGCCAGTAACGGGCGCAGCTCCTTGAGCTTGGGCGAGCGCGGCTTGGTGTCTTCCAAGTGCTGGATTTCGACCAGCAGGTCTTCGCGCTTGGGCAGGAACTCGTGCAGCGGCGGATCCAACAGGCGAATGGTGACGGGCAGCGACTCCATGGCCTTGAAGAGACCGATGAAGTCGGCGCGCTGCATGGGCAGCAGCTTCTTCAGCGCGACCCGGCGATCCTTCTCGTTGGTGGCGAGAATCATGGTGCGCATGTGCTCGATGCGGTCTTCCGCAAAGAACATGTGCTCCGTGCGGCAGAGGCCGATGCCCTCAGCGCCGAAGGCACGCGCGGTTTTGGCGTCGCGTGGAATGTCGGCGTTGGCGCGGACGCGCAGACGGCGGACCGGGTCGACCCAGCTCATGAACTTCACCAGATCAGGATCGTCGGGCTGGGCGTCGAGCGTCTTGAGCTGCCCGGCAATCACGCGTCCCGTGGTGCCATCGAGCGAAAGGTAGTCGCCCTGCTTGAAGGTTTTGCCCTTCACGCGCAGTTCCTTTTTGGCTTCGTCGACCACGCAGTCGCCTGCGCCGGCCACGCAGCATTTGCCCATGCCGCGGGTGACGACGGCGGCGTGCGAGGTCATGCCACCGCGCGAGGTCAGGATGCCGTCAGCAACTTCCATGCCGGCGATGTCCTCAGGGGTGGTTTCGCCGCGAACGAGAACGATGGACTTGTAGGCACCCTTCTGATGTTGCTTCACGGCTTCCTCGGCGGTGAAAACGATTTGGCCGACAGCCGCGCCGGGCGAAGCCGGCAGACCAGTGGCGAGCACTTCGATCTTCTCGCCCTTTTCAATGAGGCGCGGAACCAGGAAGTCATAGAGCTGGTTGGGCTCGACGCGGAAGATGGCTTCCTCTTGCGTGATGAGGCCTTCGCGCACCATATCGATGGCGACGCGAACCGCCGCCAGGCCGGTGCGCTTGCCGTTGCGCGTTTGCAGCATGTAGAGGACGCCATCCTGGATGGTGAACTCAAAGTCCTGCATATCGCGATAGTGCTTTTCCATGCGCCGCGTGATGTCCTTCAGCTGGTCGTAGACCTTGGGCATGCCCTGCTCAAGTTCGCTGATCGGGTTGGGCGTGCGCACGCCGGAAACCACGTCTTCGCCCTGCGCGTTCATCAGGTACTCGCCGAAGAACACGTGCTCGCCGGTGGCGGGATTGCGCGTGAAGCCTACGCCGGTGCCCGAGTTTTCGCCCAGGTTGCCGAAGACCATGGCCTGCACGTTGACGGCCGTACCAATCGAATCGTCGATGTGGTTGATGCGGCGATAGGTCTTGGCGCGATCGTTTTGCCAGCTCCTGAAAACGGCATCACGGGCGGCGAAGAGTTGATCCAGCGGATCCTGCGGGAAGTCCTTGCCGGTTTCTTTCTTGATCAGCTTTTTGTATTCGGCAATGATCTTCTGCAACGCATCGGGCTGGAGGTCGTAGTCGTACTTCACTTTCTTCGCGGCCTTCACGCTGTCGAAGATGTGCTCGAACTTCTTTTTGGGAACGTCCAGGACCACGTCGCCGAACATCTGGATGAGACGGCGGTAGGAATCGTATGCAAAGCGGGGATTATCGCTGCGCTTGGCCAGAGCTTCGACAGCCTTATCGTTGAGGCCCAGGTTCAAAATCGTGTCCATCATGCCGGGCATCGAGAACTTCGCGCCGGAACGGACTGAAACCAGCAGCGGATTTTCGCCCTTGCCCAGCTTCTGGCCCTGCAACTGCTCCAGCTTTTCCAGAGCGGCGAGGATCTCCTCGTCGATCTTCGGGCTCACGTTGCCGCGCATGTATTCGCGACAGGCCTCGGTCTGGATAGTGAATCCGGGAGGAACCGGCAGACCCGCGTTGGTCATCTCGGCCAGGCCAGCGCCTTTGCCGCCCAGCACGTCCTTCATTTTTCCGTTGCCATCGGCCTTGCCGCCGCCAAAGGAATACACATACTGTTCAGTTGAACTTGAGGTCGCATCGGCGACGGGTGGTTCCAATACAGCTTGAGTCATTGGTTCAAATCTCCATCGTAGGATTCCGCTTCGCGGTCCATATGAAAGGGTAATGGAACGGAGGCCCAGCGCGCCAACTGGAAGCGGCAAAGAGGCTGAGCAAGCGAAACCCCTCAAGAATATGGGACTGCGTCAAGCGGGCAGTGTCGCAACTATGAATATCGTCTGCGGGTTAGGGCTGCCTGTGACCCGTGGCACAGGGCTCCGGAACGAGCGCGCGATCATTGCACTTTCGGGAAAGAGTACCGCATTCAGGGATGCGCCGCGGTGACTGCTCTATCGAATAGAATCAGCGTGTTAGCTTTCCCCCTTCACAGCCCCACCGAGGTGTTCTTATGCGTCCAATGCCCATCCTGGGATGTTTGCTCTTTGCCGTTGCGGCGGCCGCCCAAATTCCTGCCACGAGCCCGGTGGCGGCGTTTGTCAGCGTCAACGAGCCAGCCTTTGTCCTCGATCATGTTCGCGTGATGGATGGCACGGGCGCGCCGGCGCGCGAAGACCAGGCGGTCGTCGTCATCAACGGCAAAATTCAATTTGTTGGGCCCTCCGCGTCCGCTCCGATTCCCGCGGGCGCCAAGCGCATGGAACTCGCGGGCTACACAGTGATTCCCGGCATCGTGGGCATGCACAACCACCTCTACTACTCCAACTCCATCGACGTGCAGGTCCGCGGGGGAAGCCTCGACGAGCCGGGTTTGTTGATCGCCGAGATCGCGTACACGGGCCCGAGGCTCTATCTGGCTGCAGGCGTGACCACGATGCGTACCACTGGGAGCATTGAACCCTACACCGACCTCAAGGTGAAGAACCGCATCGACAGAAACTTGATGCCGGGGCCGGAGATGGACGCGACTGCTCCGTATCTGGAAGGCGCGCCGACGATCTTTGCGCAGATGCACGAGTTGACTGGCCCCGATGACGCGCGGCGGACGGTGGACTACTGGGCGGATGAGGGGATGACTTCGTTCAAGGCCTACATGAACATCACGCGCGACGAGCTGGCGACGGCGATTCGCGAGGCGCATGCCCGCCACGCGAAACTCACCGGGCATCTGTGCTCAGTCACGTGGCCTGAAGCCATCGATCTCGGCATCGACGACTTCGAGCATGGGCCGGTCTTCACCGACACTGAGTTTGTTGCCGGCAAAAAGCCCGATGTTTGTCCCGAAGGTGGCGAGGAGAGTTGGGCGAAACAGGACATCGATGGGCCGGCGGTGCAGGCATTGATCCACAAACTGGTTGCGAACCACATTGCCGTCACTTCCACGCTGCCGGTCTTTGAAAGTTCCGCGCCGGGGCGCCCGAAATTGCAGCAGAGAATGCTGGATGCAATGTCGGCCGCGTCGGCCGAGAGCTACTTGACCATGCGCGCAACGATTCCCTTGAACTCGCCCATGACCGCTCTGCTGCGCAAGGAGATGGACTTCGAAGTCGCGTTCGTCAAAGCGGGAGGACTGTTGCTGGCCGGGCCCGATCCTACAGGCAATGGCGGCGTGTTGCCCGGTTTCGGCGACCAGCGCGAGATTGAGTTGCTGGTCGAGGCCGGCTTCACACCGGAACAGGCCATTCAGATCGCGACGGAAAATGGCGCGGTTTTTCTTGGCCGCCAGGATCGCATCGGCACCCTCAAAGCCGGCAAGCAGGCAGACATGGTGCTGATCAAGGGCGATCCTTCAAAAAAGATCGACGACATTGAGAATGTTGAAACCGTGTTCAAGGATGGCGTCGGCTACGATTCGAAAAAGCTGATCGAGAGCGTGCGCGGCCAGGTGGGCATCCGATAGCGGCGGCCTCGCGCACTATAGGCGTCAAAGCTCGCGGAGCGGACTCGCTCAGGCTGCGGTTTCCTGTAGTTCTGCGCACTCGAAGGCGGCTTCGGCCCTGCGTTGTGTCGTCAGAATCCGCTCCAGCCCGACGATGGCAAGAATTTCCAGCACATGCGGCGAGGGATTCGCGATGGTGAAGCGGTAGCCCGCCTGGCACGCGTCACAGTAGAGCGTGATGAGCGCGGCGAGGCCCGCAGCGTCGATGCGGACGATGTGCGCGAGATCGAGCGTGACGTTTTGCCGGTGCACCAGCGGCTGCAGGCGCTTGAGCAACTGCTGTTCGGTGCCGCGCACCAGTTCAGTAAATTCCTTGGACTCAAAGATTTGAATGGTCATCGTGTGTCTCCATGGGGCGGGCAGTGATGAGGTATACGCAGGGAGCGGCCAGGAAGTTCCAAGGCCGCGAGATTCGGCACAGCGTTCCCGCCACGGTCTGCTCGGAACCGAAATCAGGAACAGGCCGCTATCGGTGTTGCAGGTTGTGATAACCCTCGTATCCGTGGACGAACGCATCTGCCAAGGGAACGGTCTTCTCAACCCTGTGATGGCCCATTTTGTGCAGCAGGTACATGACAAATATCTGCGAAGTGTTTTCGACGACGGCTGCGCCAACCTGCCCGCCCCAGCCCTGGTCGACGAACGGCCTTGCGAGCGGATCTCCTTCCGCCCCTCCATGGCTGAGACTGCGCTGCGTAGTGATGGCGTCTGCACTCTGCCCCAGCAGGCTGGTTCCGAAGAGAAGAAGGTTGGTTCTATCGAAAAAACTATGCGACCGCCCGCTGTCGGTATCGAACGGTTTACCGGCCACGGGTTTTCCCATCGCGGCATACATGCCAACGGAGAATTGGAGATGATTCGTCCAGTTCTGGATAACACACAAAGGGCAAGGGTGGTACTCCAGCAAGTCGCCAAGCTCCACCCTCGTGCGCACACGGTAAGGCCCAAAATACTCGACGCCGCCGCCCACGTTAGTGACAAAGTGGGATGTACCAGGATTGCTGAAGGTTGTCGTCGTGAAGCCTGCTGTGGGTTCCGTCACGGTGTAAGCAGCGTAATGGAGCACCCCTGGGCGGCCGTACGCGAACAATCCGTAGTGCTTTGCCCGGGCCTCCGCCCGTACCCCGCCCACGAATACAGATGCACGTCCACCCGAAGACGGGAACAGTCCTGATGGAGTGTTCATCAATACGTATGAAGAATCGAGCGCAAGGTGTCTATTCAGGTTGAACCCCGCCGTGGGTCCGAAAGCGAATTTGGGCACACCATACTCGTTGGACTCCCCGAGGATGAGGTCGGTGAATTGTCCGCCGATTTCGAAGCGCCGGACGTTGCTATCCGGTACATTCACCGGCGACGCTTGCTGAGCCTGAATTTGACTATGGAGGGCAACTGCGTAGGCAGAACAAATGAATAAGAAGAAGAGACTAACTTGCCGCATAATTCCATACCTTTCATGGAATCCGCATCCCGTGTTTTCAGTCTCGGATAGCGCCCACCTCTTCGCGCGCGATCCGCGCCCACTGCACTATATGCTCGGGGTGGTTCGACAGCGTGTGATTGTCTTTCATGATGATTTCGAGGCGGCAGCCTTTGCAGGTCTCTACGGTCTGGCGTAAATAGCTCCGGATCGCGCCCCAATCCGGCGATGGCACCGCGAGGACGGCGGGATTTGGTTTGAGCGAAAGAATGTAATCGCTGCCCAGATTGGCCGCCATTTTCTCCAGATTCGCCCACGCCGAGCAGGAAACTCTGCGCAGGCCGTGGTGGTGTTTGACCACATTCCAACGCGAGTGCAGCGGCTCGCAACAGCCGTAACAGGTCAGGCCGAAACGCTCCATGATCGGCTTTTCATAGGGGAAGATGAATTCCTCATACATGCGCGGTGAAACTCCCACAGATTCCTGGCTTTCGGTAAATCCCCACATGTCTTTCAAGCGCACGATGCCGTCGAAGTCCGCCTGCGGCAACTCGTCGGTATAGCCATATCCGCCGGAGCCGACGTAGGTGCCAGCGTTGTTGAGCGAGAGCAGATGATTCGCCTCCAGGTAGTCCAGCTTCTTCATGTGACCTTCGAGAATGATGGAGAACAATTGCCGGATCTCGTCGGGATAATCGCGGAAGTCGGTAAACATGTTCTGCATGCCGCGCAGCAAAATGGCGGGATAGGTGATACCAAGCGACCACCACCACGTGCCTTTTTGGCGGACCGTGAGAATGCCGCCGAAGATCTCTTTCGCCAGTTGGAAGCTTGCATTCGAAACGTTCCAATCAATTTCAAACGTCAGGGGATGGATGCGCGATAGGTCTTGCGCGTAGTCCTTGATGGGGCTGTCCCAAACGAACGATCCCAATTGCTCGGACTTGTGGAATTTGATGTCTGCGCCCCAGTTGTCGGGTGAGGTGGTGTAGGGCACGTTGAAGATCGCTTCTACGGGACGATCGTCGTCCATCTCCTCGCCCCAGAAGATTTCCTTGCGCAGGTTCATCTCCCAGCGGCGCGCGATTTTGGTCTTGCAGCGCAGTTGCTCCTCGGTGATGATTTCGTTCCAGCCATTTTCGGGATCGCAAAAGATGATCGGCCGCGTGGCTTCAAGCCGGTTGTGACGGCGCCATAGCTCGCGCTTGGCTTGCATCGTTGGATGCGCCGCCAAAGCTGCCACAGCTTCGGCCAATTCCCGCAGAATTTCTTTTTCCTCGGGATGCATCTCCAGGTCCGCTGCGACAAAGCCGGTCTGAATGCTTTCAGAGACGGTTTGCTCGAGGGCAGGCGACGCTCCGCCGCCATATTTTTCCAATGCAATCATGGTTTGGCTCCTTCCAGCTTACGCCGTTCCCGGTTCAGGAGTTCGTTCGCGGCCGCACGCGACTGCGATTCTATTTCGACTGCGCGGTGTTTCCCGCAATCTCGTGTTCAATTTGCTCCAGCGTCTTGCCTTTTGTTTCTTTGAGATACTTCACGACAAAAAGCAGGCACAGCACGCACATGGCTCCGTAAATCACAAAGCACCAGCCCTGGAGGTGGCTCAACAAATAAGGGAATGTGAGCGAGACGACAAAGTTAGCTGCCCACAGCATGAAGGTTGCGATGGCCACCGCATAACTGCGAATGCGATTGGGAAACAGTTCGGAGATGAGCACCCAGACCACGGGCCCCAGCGAGAATCCGAACGCGGCCAAATAGCCCATGATGCAGAGAAGCACAAAATCGCCTTGCGCGTGTCCGCTGATAAAGGTAAGAGCCAGGAGAAACATGGCGATGGCCATGCCGATGCTGCCGATGACCATGAGCGGCTTGCGCCCGACTTTATCGACAAAGAACATGGAGACCACGGAGAACGTCAGATTGACCAAGCCCATCAATGCGGTTTGAAAGAGCGCTGAGCTGTTGCCGAATCCCGCCGACTTGAAGATGGACGGCGCGTAATACATGACGACATTGATGCCGGTGACTTGCTGGAAGATCGCGAGCAAAATTCCAAGGATCAAAACATTACGCGTTCCGTGGCGGAAACACTCTGCGAATTTGCCGCGTGTCTCGTTTTGCATCGAATCGAGGATGTCGTTGAGCTCGAGGTCGGCTTCCTTTGCTCCATTGATGCGCGTCAGAATTTGCAGAGCGGGCTGATACCGCCGCTTCCCGATCAGCCATCGCGGGCTTTCCGGGGCGAAAAGCAGCGCGGCAAAAAGCAGGAACGAAGGAACGGTCATGACCGCGAGCATCCAGCGCCAGTTTGCTGCGCCGCCGAAGTCGCGCAGAAAATAATTGGAGTAGAAGGCAGACGACTGTCCCAGGAAGATGGCAAAGAGATTGAGTGAAACCAACTTGCCGCGATGTCGCGGAGGAGCCAGTTCGGCGATGTAGATGGGCGCCAGCATGGATGCCGCGCCCACAGCAATCCCAGCCACGACGCGGAATGCGATGAATGCCTGGAGGCTGGCAGACAGAGCGCACCCCAGCGACGAAGCGAGAAAGACCAACGCGGTGAGAAGCAGGGTTTTCTTGCGACCGAAGCGGCTGCTGAGAGGGCCGGCCAGCACGCAGCCGATCATGCAGCCGATGATGATGCAACTTACCGTCCATCCCTTGGCGATTTCGCCGAGGTTGAAAACCCTGGGGCTCGCGATGTATTCGATCACGCCGGAGATCACCGAGGTATCGAAGCCAAACAGGAATCCGCCGGTTGAGCCGACAGCGCAAACCAGGATGAGATAGAGACTGAGCGGCGTGTGCGCCTGACGGGCCGGCATCGCGGCTGCTCGACGAATGGAGGAGGGTTGAAGGTGCATTTGTGGTGCCCGCAGGGACCGGTCCCTGAAAACCTGTTCGGCCAATTGTAACTCGGCGCATGAAGAATAGGCGCGCCTCAGAAAGCGGTCTCGTGAAAATGCGGCAAATGCACCCAAACGAGCCTGGCCGCGGTGCTGCAGACGACGGGCCACGCGCCGGTTCCCATGCGAGGGAATATTCTGAGATTGCCGAGCAAAATGCGTTCCCCAAGGCAAGTTTCCATGGCCACTGAATCCGCTCAACCCGCGCCGACCACGGCCGCCGACCCTGCAATGGGCTTGGCGCGCGAGCGGGCGCGAGCTGTGGCGCTGGCGGCGGGGTTTAGCGAGGCCGGCCTGGTAGCAATTCCCTACGGAGCCGAGGAGCGCGATGCGGGACGATTTGCCGCGTGGGTGCGCTCGGGGCGCGCGGGAACCATGCAGTATCTCAAGCGGACTGGCGAAGACGGACGGCTGACGCGGGAGCGCGTGCGCGTTCCCTTCCCCTGGGCGCGCTCGGCGCTGGTGTGCTTTTCGAGTTACCTGTCCCCCTCCGCACCCCTCTCAACCAAAACGCAAAACCCACGGAGTGGGTGGATTGCGCGGTATGCGTGGAGTAGCCGCATATTGCCCAGCCGTGTGTTGCCTGGCCGAGCGGGCGCAAAGGGTGAGCGGCGGCCGAGCGATTATCACAAGGTACTGCTGAAGCGGCTGCGCGATGTGGAGACGCGGCTGCACGCGGAGTTGGGCGAGTTCGAATCGCGCTCCTATGTCGACACGGGCCCGGTGGTGGAGCGATCGCTCGCGGTGGCAGCCGGGCTGGGTTGGGCGGGCAAGAATACCTGTCTGATCCATCCGCAACTCGGTTCCTTCGGATTTTTGGCGGTGCTGTTGACTTCGCTCAAGATTAATCCAGAGGCTAAAACAGCGGCGCTGCCCGATCGATGCGGTACGTGCCGGCGCTGCATTGAGGCCTGCCCGACGCATGCGCTCGATGTGCCCTACCAGATGGACGCCACGCGGTGCATCTCCTACTTGACCATCGAGCACAAGGGGTCGATTGCCGAGGAGTTGATGCGGGGCATGGGCCGCCAGGTTTTTGGTTGTGACATTTGCCAGGATGTTTGCCCCTGGAATGAAAAAACGTTGCGCAGCGGCCCGATCATTGTCATCCCGGAACTCGAGCCGCGGCCGGAACTGATCAATCCCGCGCTGGATTGGCTGGCGTCTCTCGACGAGAAGTCCTTTGAGCAGGAGTTCAACGGTTCGCCGGTGCGTCGCGCGGGATTCCAGGGCTTGCGGCGCAATGTGGCCATCGCCATGGGCAACAGCGGTCTTGCCCAGTACGCATCGAAGCTTGAAGAGTGGGCCGCGGCCAGCGACGATGGCTTGCGCGCAGCCGCGCGATGGGCGCTGGACCGGCTGCGGAAAGAGGACGCGGGCAACTATCGCGCGTGAATTCGCGCAGGCTTATCGCGCGGATTGTGCGGCTGCCCGGTCCAGCACGGTTCCGGCCTGAGCAACTATCCTTAGAAAGCAGCGCCTTCCCGCAATTGCACAGTTGCGATGGAACTCGTGAGATTTCCTGACTGCAAAAAGGATTGATACTTGGCTGATGAATTGAAATCCGTATCCGGCATCGTAACGGATGCTGCGAGCGGCATAGAGGGCGCCGGGGAGGCGTTGGCTGCCGCCGCGGCAGGCCCCCCGCAGCCGGTGACACGCACCAAATGGTACCAGTGGCGCAAGCAAGGCACCGCTCTCATTGCCTACCTGCTCGACAGCGAGGTGCACACTTTCGCTTTCAGCGTGGCGGCGAATGCCATCATTTCGTTTATCCCTTTCGTGGTGCTGCTCTACACGCTGGCGCTTTCGGTCTTCCATTCGGAAGCCATGAAAAAGGTTGTCGACCAGATGGTGAATTACTATCTGCCTTCCGCAGAAAAGCAGCAGGGCTGGCTGGTCAACACGATCTTCAGTGAAGCCGTTCTGCCGCTGCTGCACCATAAGAGCGCGCAGGTTCTCTCGCTGGTGATGATTCTCATCGCCTGCACGGGGATTTTTCTGCCTTTGGAAGTAGCTCTCAATCAAGCCTGGGGAGTGGCCAGGAGCCGCAACTATCTTTTCAACCAGAGCATCGCCTTCGGACTGGCGATTTTGATGGCCGCGCTCGCGCTCCTCAGCATGAGCGTAACCGTGTGGGTGAAGGCCGCTCTCGGTTTTGTCACTTTCCACAGCACGAACGGCTTTATTACCTGGACTTCCGATGGAATTGCTTTTATTTGTCTGTCGGTCTCCAGCGGCGCAGCGGCGATCCTGTTCCTTTTCTCGGTGTATTACGTGCTTCCGAACCGGAAGGTGCCATGGCGGCCGGTTTTGCGCACTTCGATTATCACGGGCGCGATCTGGCTGCTCGCGCGGTTCCTCTTTGCCACGGCAATTCCTCACATCGATCTGAGCATGTACGGCCCGTTCTACATTTCCGTGAGCCTGCTGTTCTGGGCGTATATCTCGGGACTGATCCTGTTCGCCGGAGCGCAGTTCAGCGTGGCGCGGCTGGGAAAAGACAGGCAGTAACCAGCAGCCAGTAGAGAGTAGAAATCGGCCACTTGCCGCGCTAATCGCTTTCTTTTGATCCCGGCTTCCTTACTCCTTGTTTTTCGCTTTGTGTTCGCCATCCCTCTTGCGCTACTCTCAGAAAAGCGTGTCTGAAGAAATGCCCCAATCCGGTCCGAAGATCGAGGCCAGCGCCGATCCATTCGCCTGCTTTCACCCTGTGACGACGGCGTGGTTCAAGGCGGTCTTTGACGCGCCCACAGCGCCGCAGCGCATGGGCTGGCCGGTGATTGCGCGCGGAGAAAACGCGCTGATCCTGGCGCCAACCGGCACGGGGAAGACGCTGGCCGCGTTCTTGTGGTGCCTGGACCGGTTGATGCTGGAAGACAGGGGCCGAGAGACCGAGGGAGCAAAGGGCCAAGAAGGCGCACGATCGAAAAGCAGCAGTCGCAAGGCGGCGCGAGATGAGTCACGCGGTTGCCGCATTGTTTACGTATCGCCGCTGAAGGCGCTGGCCGTGGATGTGGAGCGGAATTTGCGCTCGCCGCTGGCCGGCATGGCCAACATGGCGCGCCGCATGGGCGTCGCATTCCGCGAGCCGGAGATCAGCGTTCGCACCGGCGACACGCCGCAGCGCGAGCGCGCCCGCTTTGCGCGCCATCCCGCCGACATTCTGATTACCACGCCCGAATCCCTCTATCTGATTCTGACCTCGCAGGCGGCCGAGGCCCTGCGCACGGTGGAGACCGTCATCATCGACGAAATTCATGCGCTGGTGCCCACCAAGCGCGGCGCGCACCTTTCTCTGACTCTGGAACGGCTGGAGGCGCTGACGGCAAAGCCACTGCAGCGCATCGGCCTCTCGGCCACGCAGCGGCCGCTTGAGGAAGTGGCGCGGTTCCTGGGCGGAGTGGAAGTACAGGGAACCGGGATCAGGGATCAGGGATCAGAGAAGCAGCAGGTCAACGAGTTTGCGAGCCAGCGAACCGAAACCCTGGCAAACATTGGTGGGCTTGACGGGAACGGGGATGAGCCTATGGCGGGCGCTGAGCCTTCCCTGATCCCTGATCCCTGTTCCCCGATCCCTGGCTCGGCGGAAGCCGCATCGCTTCGCTACCGCCCCGTGACCATCGTCAACGCCGCAGCGCGCAAGCAGCTCAAGCTGAGCATCGAGGTTCCGGTGGAGGACATGGCGCGCCTCGGCGAGATGGAGGAGATTCCTTCTGGCCCGGCCTCGCAGACGCCGCGGCGCGTCTCCATCTGGAACGCGATCCATCCGCGGCTGCTCGAAATCATTCGCGAGCGCAACTCGACCATTCTGTTTGTGAACGCGCGCCAGACCGCCGAGCGGCTGGCCGGAGCGTTGAACGACCTGGCCGGCGAACCCATCGCGCGCGCCCATCACGGCTCGCTGGCCGCGGCGCAGCGCACAGTGATCGAGGAGCAGCTCAAGGCGGGGCAGATTCGCGCGCTGTGCGCGACCTCGACGCTGGAGTTGGGCATCGACATGGGCGCCGTCGATCTCGTGATTCAGATCGAGTCGCCGCCTTCGGTGGCCAGCGGCATGCAGCGCATCGGCCGCGCCGGCCATCATGTGGACGCGGTGAGCGAGGGGATTCTATTTCCCAAATACCGCGCCGATCTCGTGGCCTGCGCCGCCGTGACGCGCGCCATGCACGAGGGGCACATCGAATCCACGCGCTTTCCGCGCAACCCGCTCGACGTGCTTTGCCAGCAGTTGGTGGCGATTGTGGCAAGTGCAGGGAGCAAGGGAGCAAGGGAGCGAGGGAGCACGAAAACAGGGAACAGAGTTCAGGGGACAGCGATCAGAAAAAAGGATTTGCAGCACGACGCCAGTGAGCCTGACTTATTCCCCGAAAGCAGCCCTGCCGCGCAGTCCCTAGTCCCTATTCCCTTAGTCCCTCAGTCCCTAGCTGCCGAAGTTTCCGTGGACTATCTCTTCGACCTGGTGCGCCGGGCTGCGCCGTTTGGATCGCTTTCGCGAAACGCCTTCGAAGGCGTGCTCGATCTGCTCAGCGGCCGCTACCCTTCCGACGAGTTCGGCGAGCTGCGCCCACGATTGACGTGGGACCGCGTGCGCAATGTAGTCACGGCGCGTGACGGCGCGGCGCGGCTTGCCATTCTCAACGCCGGAACCATCCCCGACCGCGGCCTCTATGGCGTCTTCCTTGCATTCACTGAGGGCAAATCGGTGCGCGTGGGCGAGCTCGATGAAGAGATGGTCTTCGAGTCGCACCCCAACGAGACCTTCATTCTCGGCGCGTCAACGTGGCGCATTACCGACATCACGCACGACCGCGTGTTGGTGACGCCGGCGCCCGGCGAACCGGGCAAGATGCCGTTCTGGAAGGGCGATGGGCCGGGACGCCCACTGGAGTTTGGCCGAAGGATTGGCTGTATGGTCCGCGAGCTGCGTGCGTTGCCGCAAGCGGCCGCGCTCACGCGCCTCGTGACCGAGCACGATCTCGATCCCGGCGCTGCTGAAAATCTGCTGCGCTTTCTCGCCGACCAGGCCGAATCGACCGGGCAGGTCCCCGACGACCGGACGATTGTGGTTGAAAGATGCCGCGACGAGTTGGGCGACTGGCGTGTGTGCGTACTGACGCCTTTCGGCAGCCGCATCCACATTCCCTGGGCCATGGCAGTGAGCGCGCGCATCCGCGCTGCGGGCGGCCCTGAAGTGGAAACGCTGTGGGGCGACGACGGTTTTGTGCTGCGCTTTCCTGACACTGACGAGCCGCCCGATGCGGATTGGATTCTTGTGGAAGCGGCCGAAGCCATGCAGCTTGTGTTGCGGCAGCTGGGCTCGACGGCGCTGTTTGCCGGGCGCTTTCGCGAGGCTGCGGGCCGCGCACTGCTGCTGCCGCGCCGCCGCGCTGATCAGCGCTCGCCGCTGTGGCAACTGCGCAAGCGCTCCTACGATCTGCTCAGCGTGGCTTCGCGATATCCCTCGTTCCCGCTGCTGCTCGAGGCCTATCGCGAGTGCCTGCGCGACGTCTTCGACATGCCGGCCCTGATCGAGATCCTCCAGGAGATCGAACAACGGAAGCTCCGCGTGCACGTAGTGGAGACGCGCAAGCCTTCGCCGTTTGCCTCGTCCCTGCTTTTCAGCTACGTTGCCAATTTTCTTTACGATGGCGATGCGCCCTTGGCCGAGCGCCGCGCCCAGGCCCTCTCCATCGACCAGGAGCAGCTACGTGAATTGCTGGGCGACGCCGATTTGCGCGAGCTGCTCGATCCCGCGGCGATTGCCGATGTGGAAGAGGCCGCGCAATGCCTTGCGGAGAATTACCGTGCGCGCTCGGCCGACGGCATGCACGATCTGTGCCTGAAGTTGGGCGATCTTTCGCGCGAAGAATTGGCGCGCCGCGTGGTTTCACCCGAGTTACTCACACAAATCGACCGCTTGATTCGTTCGCGGCGATTGCTGGAGCTGCGGATTGCCGGGGAAAAGCGGCTGATCGCCGCCGAAGACGCCGCGCGTTACCGCGATGGGTTGGGCATCCCCTTGCCGCCGGGGCTGGCGTCTGCACTGCTGGAGGCGGTGGCGCATCCTGTGCTCGAACTGGTGCGCCGCTACGCGCGCACGCACGGGCCGTTCACACTGCGCGAGGCTGCGGACCGGTTTGCGCTGGACGCGGAGGCAGTGGAACATGTGCTGCGGCAGCTTGCGGCGGAGGGCCGCGTGCTGGAAGGCGGATTCCGGCCAGGCGGCCTTCATCGCGAGTGGTGCGATGCGGAGATTCTGCGGCAGATCCGCCGAAAATCGCTGGCCCGGTTGCGCCGTGAAGTGGAACCGGTAGAGCAGCACACGCTGGCGCGCTTCCTCACGCATTGGCAGGGATTGCTGGCGCCACGGCGCACGGGCACGGCGCATCTGGATGCGCTGCTCGATACGATTGAAAACCTGCAAGGCGCGCCGCTGCCTGCGTCATTGCTCGAAACCTCAATTCTGCCCGCGCGCATTGCCGACTACACGCCTGCGGGACTGGATACGCTCGTCGCCGCGGGCGAAGTGACGTGGGCCGGAGTCGAGCCGATCGGCGAGCGCGACGGCCGCATTGCATTGTTTCTTGCGGACAAACTGCCGTTGCTGGCGCAGAGACGCCCCTTAGTGGAACCGCTGACCGAGCGCGAGGAAAAACTGCTTGCGGTGCTCGAGTCCACGGGCGCAAGTTTCTTCGATGCGCTGCACCAGGCGACGGGCGGCGGCTATCCGGGTGAGACGATCGACGCGCTGTGGAGCCTGGTGTGGCGTGGGCTCATTACTAACGACTCGCTGCACGCGTTGCGCGCCTACATTGCCCGTCCCGAAAGCGCGCGCACGCCGCGGCGGTTGCAGACCGGAATGGTCTTTCGTTCGCGCCGCACCACGCCACCGACGGCGCAGGGACGCTGGGCAGCATTGGCATTGCATGCTGCAGACTCTTCCGACAGAGTCGGCGAGCCTACGCAGACCGAGCGCAGCCACGCACTCGCTCTGCAAATGCTCCACCGCTATGGCGTGCTTCTGCGCGAATCGGTCGCAGCGGAAAACGTGCCGGGAGGATTCAGCGCAGTCTACGATGTGCTGAAGGCTCTGGAAGAAAGCGGACGCATTCGCCGCGGCTATTTTGTCGGCGGCCTGGGCGCTACGCAATTCGCGCTGCCAGCAGCCGTGGACCTGCTGCGCCAATTGCGCACCGAGCCGCCAGCCGAGAAACCGGAGTTCGTGCAGTTGGCCGCAACCGATCCGGCGAACCCTTATGGTTCGCTCCTGCGCTGGCCGGAGTTGCCAGTGGCCGAAGAAGACTCGGAGTCAGCGCCGCGCCTGCTCACGCGCGCGGCGTACGCGGAAGTGATTCTGCGCAACGGCCGGCTGGTGGCGTGGCTCAAACGCGGCAATCCCAACCTGCTGGTGTTTTTGCCTGCCGAGGAGCCTGAGCGCTCGCAATCCGCTTCGGGGCTGGCGCATTTTCTCTGTACGCGCGGCCAGACGCGCATGCACGCACACAGCCACGAGGGCGTGCTGATCACCACTATCAACGGCCAGCCGGTTGCAGCGCACTTTATGGCGCGCTTTCTCATGGATGCGGGCTTTCATCCCGGCCCGCTCGGCATGCACCTGCGGCGGATTCCGTTGCCTGTGGCGCAGCAGGGCCGTGGCGCACACGCCAGCGACCTGCAATGAGCCGCGGAGCAGGTTCGCAGCATCGTGATAGACGTCACAATTCTCGCTCCATGACTTGGGCTAGGATTCTCGTTCGCGGGCAGTCGCCTGGAGGGTATTGCCAGTGGGTACTGAACGCCGCCTGCGAAGCGGTCGAGTGGCCAAATCAGCCACTAGGGTTCAACTCCCTTGCCCTCCGTACGGCACTCGACCTAATGAACTCCCCGCTGAGGTCGATGTGTGGTAAAGTAGCATCAGCTTCGCAGGCGGCGTTCAATACGCTGAGTAATACCAGGCAAAAGGCTCCGGCTTGATAACCCGGGGTCTTTGCATTTTGCCCCTCCATTCCGGATTTCCTCAACCGATATTATTAAGAAATGCCCGAAGGCGACACCATCTTTCGCACCGCGCGCAACCTGGGCCGCGCGCTCGTCGGCAAACCAGTGATTGCATTTCGCTCCACGTTCCCGTGGCTGATGCGCTTCAACGACGACACGCCGCTGGCCGGGCAAACCGTTGACAAAGTCGAAGCGCGCGGCAAATGGCTGCTGGTGCATTTTTCCGGTGGCGGCATTCTGGCCTCGCATCTGCTGATGAATGGACGCTGGCACATCTACCGGCAAGGCGAGCGCTGGCAGCTTGCGCACATCCACATGCGCATCTTGATCGAGAACGCGGAGTACCAGGCAGTGGGCTTTCGCGTGCCCGTGGCGCGCATGCATACGGCACAATCACTCGATCGCGATCTGCGCGTCGCCGTTCCGGAAAACGATCTGCTCCGCGCGGAGTTCGACGCCGCTGCGGCTCTCGAAAGGCTGAGATCGCGCTGCGATCAAGCTATCGCCGACGCATTGCTCGACCAATCGGTGCTGGCTGGCGTGGGCAACGTCTTCAAATCGGAGATTTGTTTCGTCAACGGCCTGAATCCATTTCGCACCGTCGCGTCGCTCACGCGCGACGAGGCCGCGGCGACGATTGCCAGCGCGCAAAAGCTGCTCAAGGCCAATGTGCTCGAAGATTCAGGCGACATGATCGTGACCTATCGCGGACAGCAGCGGCGGACGACGCATGCCTCCGATCCCGCTTACAGCCTGTGGGTCTACGGACGCGCAGGCGAGCCCTGCCGGCGCTGTGGCGAGGCCATCCGCCGCCGCATCCAGGGCGCGGATGCGCGCGTCACCTTCTGGTGCCCGCGCTGCCAGCCCATGCCCGATGGGTCGGATGTGGATGGTTAAGTTTCAGTTCGTCGGCTTGCCGAGGCCGAAGATCTTCTGCAGGATATTGCGGTTGTCTTGGCCGCCTATGCCTTTGTGATCGCACGTATCGGTGGGCGCAGTGCCGTCGAGGAAGGCCGCGGTGTAATCGTCAGGGCAAGAGGCGTCGGCCAGCAGGTTGGTGTTCTTGTCGAGAGTGACAATTTGAACGCCTTCGGGCGGCACGAATTCGTTGGTGTCGGAGTACTGCGGCAACTGGACGGCCTGCTTCATGAATGCGGCCCATATGGGCGCGGCGGCGCGCGCACCCTGGACGCGACCGAGGTTTTCCGGATCGAGCGGGGTGTAGTCGTCGTTGCCGACCCACACGATGCAAAGCAGGTTGCTGGTATAGCCCGCGAACCATGCGTCGTGATCGGTGCCCGTCTTGCCGGCAGCGGGGGCGGTAAATCCCAATCCCCGAACGCTCGCCGCAGTTCCATTATTCATCACTGCTTCCAACATGCTGGTCGTCAGGTAGGCAACGCGGGGATCGAGGATCTGGCGCGTGGTGGGTGTGTAGTCGACAACGATGTCGCCGGTGGCGGTGCGCACGCTGGACAGCATCCACGGATCGATATGCAAGCCATTATTGGCATAGATGGTGTAGGCGCCTGCCATGTCGAGCGGCGTGGCATCGTAGGAACCGATGGGCATCGAAGGCGTACCCTGCGCGGTCTTGACTCCAGATTCGCGGGCCAGTTCAGCCACGCGATCGAATCCCACCCAGCTCGCCAGCTCGATGGTGGCAATGTTATCCGACTGCATCAGGGCGTAACGAGCGGTCATCTGGCCATAATGCTCGTTGATAAAGTTGTGCGGCGTGTATTCGTAGGGGGTACCCGCACCGTAGGTGGTCGGGTCATCACTGAGCATGGTCACAGGTGAAAATAGCGCGGTTTGACCGGGCAGCATGGTGCCTTCCACCGCGGTCTGAAAGGCTGAAGCATAAACAAACGGCTTGAAGATGGAGCCGGTGGGCCGATGCGAGACCGCGTGATTCACCTGCGACTTGCCATAATCGCGCCCGCCTACCAGCGCCAGCACCTGCCCGGTGTGAGGATCAAGCGCAATAAGCGCCACCTGCGGGTAGATGTACGGCTTGCCCAACTTTTTATCGCGCGCATGGACTTTGTCCACCAACTCGTCGACAACATGAACGGTCGAGTCCACTGCCGCGGTGGCGATCCGCTGTAAGTCGGGATCGAGCGACGTGTAAATGCGCAGCCCCTCGCGGTTGAAGTCGCGATCGCCGAGGCGCTGCGTCAGTTGATCGTGCACCAGGTCGACAAAATAAGGCGCTTCACTGGCGTCTACGCTGCCGGGCTTGAGATGCAGTGGCTCCAGCTTCGCGGTTTCGGCCTGATCTTTCGTGATGGCGCCGGTTTCAACCATTGAATCCAGCACCAGGTTGCGGCGCTCGATCGCACGGTCCGCGTGGCGGAAGGGATTCAGCCGGCTCGGGCTCTGGATGATTCCTGCCAGCATAGCGCACTCGGCCAGGTCGAGCTGGCCCACATCCTTGCCGAAATAGGCCTGCGACGCCTCGCCGAAGCCGTCGACAGAAAAGCTGCCGAGCTGCCCGAGATTGATCTCGTTGGCGTACATGGCGAAGATCTGCTTCTTGTCGAAGCGGTGCTCGAGGATGATGCTGATAACAGCCTCGCGCATCTTGCGCGAATAGGTCTGCTCCGGCGTAAGGAAGAATCCGCGCGCCAACTGCTGCGTGAGCGTGGATGCGCCTTCCCTGTAGCGGTGCAAGTGAAATATGTCGTTGCGCATGGCGCCCAGGATGCGCCAATAATCAATGCCGCCGTGCTCAAAAAAGCGCCGGTCCTCGATGGCGATGACGGCATGCACCAGGTTGGGGGGAATCTCGTCGTAGGTCAGCAGGCGGCGCTTGGTGCGCTGTGCGCCTTCGCTCAGGCCGGTGATAAGCAGCGGCTCGAGCTCATAGCTCGAAAGCGGCTGGCCGCGCTCGTCGCTGATGGCCGCGACCACGCCGCCGCTGACACGGATGGTGGCGCTGTCGGGCGCGTGATATGACTGCGGGCCGGGATGTACGGTAATCTGCTGCGCGCCTTCGCTATACGTGCCTAGAGGCGATGCTTGCGCGGCGCCGTCGGCAGTATAGCCGGCCTCGCGCAGCTCGTTGGCGATCAGGTGGACGCTGAGCTTTTGTCCCGGCCGCACCTCGCGCGGTGCGGCATAGATCTGGGCGGTGTTGGCGAAGATCGGCTGCTTGAGCCGTTCGTTCACAACGCCCGTGTACTTGATGTAGAAAAAGGTGAAGACGCAGATGCCCACCAGCGCGACACAGCCGAAGGCTGCCAACAGGTACCACAGAATCCGCGACCTGAGTTGATGGCCCCCAGCGGGCTTCGCGAACCGGATTCGTAACGCCATAAATGCGGCTCCTGGCTGCTAGCTTCTAGCCTCTAGCTTTTCTTTCTGCTTCAACAAGCCTCACTGGCAACAGGCGAAAACCGAGATTGAAACCAGCGCCCAGAAAAGCTGGAAGCTAGGAGCTAGAGGCTAGAAGCTGTTCTTCTGCGACGCGCTTCTTCACCAGCGCCACCACATCGTTCAAGCCTACATCCACGCTGGTGCTGGTAGAGCGCGTGACCAGTTCTACCTGGCCTGCGGCAGCCTTCTTGCCCACGTTGATGCGGTAGGGAATGCCTACCAGGTCCGCGTCCTTGAATTTGACGCCGGCACGCTCGTCTCTGTCATCCAGCAGCACATCGAGGCGCGCCGCCTCAAGTTCGCTAGCGAGCTTTTCGCCAGTTTCGCGCAGCGCCGCGTCGGCCACGTTCGTAATGGTGACCACCACGGTGAAGGGCGCAATCGAAGCTGCCAGGCAAAACCCGTTGGCGTCGTTGGCCTGCTCGATGGCCGCCGTCATAATGCGTTCGATGCCGATGCCATAGCAGCCCATGATCGGCGTCACTTCCTTGCCGTTCGGGTCGAGCACATGCGCGCCCATCGACTTTGTATATTTGTCGCCAAGCTTGAAGATGTGGCCCACTTCGACCGCCCGGCCGACGACGAGCTTGCCCGCACAGCCATCTTTTGGACAGTTCTCGCCCTCGTTCACGCTGCGAATGTCGGCGGCGAGCGTCCAGGTGAAATCGCGGCCGGGGGTCACGTTCCGCAAGTGGTAGTCGCGCTTGTTGGCGCCGCAGACCATGTTTTTGCGGCCCTCGAGAGCATGGTCGACAATCACTGTCAGGCCTTCGCCCAGCGGCTGCGCATCGTGCTTGAGCCCTACGGGGCCGAGAAAACCCGCAGGACCGTTGAAGAATTGCTGCAACTCTTCAGCCTGCATGGTGCGCAGTTCCGCAGCGCCGATGGCGCCCAGCAGCTTGGTCTCGTTCACCTGGTGATCGCCGCGCAGGAATGTCGCCGCGCCGTGCCAGGTATCTTTCCGGCTGCCATCTTTTGCTTTCTCGCCGTGCTTGAGCGCCATGTAGGCCACGCACTTGATGTCGGACGCCGGAGAAATTTTGAAGAACGCGGCCACATCGGCGATTGCTCCGCAACCGGGCGTCGAGACGAGCTCCGGCTTACCGTCGCCTGTCGGCTCCATCTCGGCAACCGGATCGAGGCGCGAAGTAGCCTTCTCCAGATTCGCCGCATAGCTGCACACCGGACAGCTTGCGATAAAGTCTTCGCCGGCATCGGTGTAGACCATGAACTCCTGCGATTGCGAGCCACCCATCGCGCCCGAGTCGGCCTCGACGGCCACAAACTTGAGACCGCAGCGCGTGAAGATGGCGCGATATGCCGCGTCATGCAGGTTGAAACTCTTGTCGAGGCCCGCTTCGTCGATATCGAAGGAGTACGCGTCCTTCATGATGAACTGGCGTACGCGCAGCAGGCCCGACTTGGGGCGCGGCTCGTCGCGGAACTTGGTCTGAATCTGGTACCAGATCTGCGGCAACTGCTTGTAACTGCGCAATTCGCCGCGCGCAATCGAGGTCATGTTTTCCTCGTGCGTCATGCCCAGGCCCAGGTCCGCGCCCTTGCGGTCCTTGAGGCGGAACATGTTGTCGCCCATGGCCGCCCAGCGGCCGCTCTCCTCCCACAGCTCGCGCGGCTGAATGGCGGGCAGATAAAACTCCTGGCCGATCTTGTCCATCTCCTCGCGCACGATTCCGATGATCTTGTTCAGCGTGCGCTGGCCTAGAGGGAGGTAGTTGTAGATGCCAGCGCCGAGCTGGCGGATGTAGCCGGCGCGCAGCAGGAACTTGTGGCTGGCCACTTCGGCGTCTGCCGGGGCCTCGCGGAGAGTGGGGATAAAGAGTTTCGACCAACGATGCATAGAAAGAAAGGCGAACTTTCCCGCCCGCCAAACGCGGACGAAGTGCTAATGACAGCAGGATTCATTCTAAATGTTCGATGAGTGATGTGCGGTCGACGTGGTCCCAGCGCCTGTCCGTCAGATCAGCTCGACGCCCCATAGATCGTGCAGATGGACGACGCCTTCGACTTTCCCGTCCGCATCGACGACGACCAGCGAGGTGATCTTGCGCTCTTCGAGGATGGCGAGCGCCCGGGCCGCGAGCTCGTCGCCGGCAATCGTGCTGGGACGCGGGTTCATGGCTTCGCCGGCGGCTTTGCTGAGCGCTGCCCCGCCCTCGCGCTCCAGAAGCCTTCGCAAATCGCCGTCGGAAATGACCCCACGCAAATGGCCGTCCACCTGCACCGTGGTGATGCCGAGCTTCTTCGACGACATCTCGAAGATGACGTCGGCCATGGAGGTGAACGGCGTGACGGCGGGGATGTCTTCGCCGGAGTGCATCAGCTCGCGCACCCGGGCGAGTTGCTTGCCCAACTTGCCGCCGGGGTGCAGTTCGGCGAAATCCTCGGCGCGAAAGCCCTTGCGCAGGCTGACGGCGACGGCCAGCGCGTCGCCGAGCGCGAGCATGGAGGTGGTGGAGGCCGTGGGCGCGAGATTCAACCCGCATGCTTCGCGCTCCACCGAGCAATCGAGGGCTATGTCGCTCGCCTGCGCCAAGGTTGATTGCAGATTGCAGCAAAACGTGACGAGCGCGTCGCCTTTGCGTTTGACGGTGGCGAGCAGGCGCAGAATCTCTTCTGTTTCTCCCGATGCCGACAGCGCGATGACCACGTCGCCGGGCATAAGCACGCCCAGGTCGCCATGCACGGCCTCGGCAGGATGCAAAAACAGCGCCGGCGAGCCGGTGGAACTGAGCGTAGCGGCGATCTTCTGCGCGATGATGCCGCTTTTGCCCATGCCGGTGACCACGACGCGGCCATTGGACTCGCCGCAATGGAGGATCATCTCCACCGCGTTCGCAAACAGTCCGGCCATGGGCCCTTCGAGGCGCTTGGCGAGAACCTCAAGCGCGGCTGCCTCCGTGCGCACCAGCGCCGCCGGCTGGAACGCGGTCTCTTGCTTGTGAGAGCTCATCGGCCTTTGATGGTAACAAACGGCAGAGGCCAAGGGAACGAGGAAGCAAAGGGAACGGGACAGCAAGGACTACGGGCTGCGGGGCTGGGAGCGCCTCGTAGAATAGTCCCATGAAGTCTTTCCCCGTGCGGCGCAACACTCTGGTTCTGGGCGCTACGCTTTTGATTCTGGCCATCTTTGCCTGGGCGGGATGGGCCAACTGGGAGTATCGTCGGCAGGAGGCGGAGCGCCTACTGGCCAACGTCGGGCAGGGCGAGTTGGTGCCCGTGCCTGGAGGCGGCGCTCCCGAATACATTTCTCCGCTCGACGGCAAGCCCGCGCCGGCCTTTGAACTCACGGATCTGACCGGGAACAAGGTCTCGTTGGCCAGCTACCGGGGCAAAGCCGTCATGATCAACTTCTGGGCCACGTGGTGCGGACCCTGCCGGATCGAAACGCCGTGGATTGTTGAACTGCGCGACAAGTACGCAGCGCAGGGGTTTGAGGTGCTGGGCGTGGACACGGAAGGCGACGACCTGAAGAAAAGCGACAAGGCCGGATGGGCGAAGGCTACGGCCGCCGCAGCCAAATTTGTCGCAGAGGAGCAGGTGCCGTACCCGGTGCTGCTCGACGGCGACTCCATCAGCAACGACTACGGCGGGCTCGACAATCTGCCGACTTCGTTTTTCGTGGACCGCAGGGGTGTGGTGGTTGCGGCGCAGGTGGGCCTAACCTCGGAGCAGGACCTTGAGAGCAAGATTGAGAAGGCGCTGAATCAGTGATCAGTGGTCAGTGGTCAGTTGTCGGTTGTCGGCAATGGGCCGCATGGCTCAGACTTTAAGGGATTGAGATCGATGCATCTGTTGATGAAGCGAATATGCACGGCAGTGATGGTCTTCGCGATTGGCGTGGTGGTCGCGCATGGGCAGGGTGCGAGCTCGCCCGCGCAGAGCCGGCCGCTGCTGAAGACTGACGCGGTGACGTATCAGTTTCCCGAGCAGGTGAGCGTGCCAGTGGGCAAGTCGACCCAGGTGGCACTTCATTTCCGCATCGCGCAGGGGCTGCACATCAACTCTCACACGCCCAGTGACGACTTCCTGATTCCGACCGAGTTTTCGATTCCAAACGGCTCGGGCGTGCAGCTCGCCAGCGCGACGTATCCTGCGGGCACGGTGATCGCGCTGCCCATCGATCCCACCACCAAGCTGAGCGTGTACACCGGCGAGTTCATCATCCAGGCGCGTCTTGTGGCCACGGCGGGCAACCACCTTGTGCAGGGCAAATTGCACTACCAGGCTTGCGACCAGAACCAGTGCATGCCGCCCAAGACAATCACGGTGGCGATTGATGTGATTGGGAAGTAGTAACGCAGCTTCTAGCCCCTAGCTTCTAGCTGCTAGCTTTGTCTGAGGCGTGGCGGGGTCTGCTTTCGCGGGACTCAGAGGAAAGATCTCGGCATCAGGCAGCAGTCGATTTTCGAGGAGATAGTGAATGGCCGGTTCGTCGTCGAATTCAATGCTGATCGTAATGGCGCTATTTGCCGTAATCCTGGCGTGCGGGCTGGTCTATGGCCACATGCATCCTGAGCTCGTGGACTCGGTGAAAAACTGGTTCGCCGGAATGGTCAAGATCCCGGATTTGTGAGACGTACCAAGTTGTGTGCTCTTTCAGGTCCCAGAAGCGAGACTTAGGACGCCTGACCTCAAGGCGGCTAACCCTTCGGCGACTGACCTGGCTCTCTTTAATTTCTTAACTTCTCCCGCTTCCAATTTGCTGATAACTTCGAATGCCTTGTCGCGCCTCGCTTCAAACTGTCGAACGCTATCCTCAAAATCTCGTTCCGTCGGAAGTTTTCCTGACCGTTCATACCATCGACGAACGAACAGAAGAATGGGCACAATCTCGTGGCTTTTCGTTTCGTTGCAGCCTCTTGGGCCTTTGGCCCTCGGCTGTTTTCCGCAGCATGGGAATACTGTGTCCCAGGAGTAGTCCTCATTCTCTTTGCGGTCCAATCCGGCTGCCGCAGTTGGAAGTGGATTACCGCAGTAGAAGCACGTTCCGGACGCCACTATCGCTGCATATTGCTGGAAGCTCAACTCCCATTTGTGGTTGTTGAACTTTGCCTGAGATCGACCGAGTGTATATCTACCACCCAATGTTCGCGATCGGCCTTTTGTGTGCTCGTTCTCACATGAACGACAACGGCCGTTGCCAGTTCTGGCAACAATGCTAGAGGCATTTTCTACCGTCAACGGTCGCTTGCATCGACTACATTCGCCGTTCATTCCTAATCGTTCCTCAAGGAGCAGGCCACGCCTCACCCTCCGGCTTTCTTTTCGATCTTGGCCCAGGTGTCTTTGAGTGGGAGGGTGCGGTTGAAGATTTTCCTGGTTTCGGACGAGTCCGGATCCACACAAAAATATCCCACGCGCTCGAACTGGAAGCGGTCGCCCGGTTTGGCGCTGGCGAGCGAAGGCTCCAGCATGGCGCCGTTCACGATCTCGAGTGAGTTGGGATTGAGATTGTCGAGGACGTCCTGGCCTTCCTCGAGGTCGTAGGGATCGGGCTTGAGGAAAAGCTTGTCGTAGAGGCGGACTTCCGCTGAGATGGCGTGGGCCGCCGAGACCCAGTGCATGGTCGACTTGACCTTGCGGCCGTCGGGCGACTGGCCGCCGCGGCTCAGGGGATCGTAGGTGCAATGCACCTCTACCACGTTGCCGGCTGCGTCCTTCACAACGTCCCGCGCGGTGATGAAATAAGCGTTGCGCAGACGGACTTCCTTGCCGGGCGAGAGGCGGTAGTACTTGGGCGGGGGAACTTCGCGGAAGTCGTCTTGCTCGATGTACAGCTCGCGCGAAAAGGGCACCTGGCGGGTCCCAGCCTCAGGATCTTCGGGATTGTTCGCCACCTCGACAAATTCCTCTTCTTGCTCGGCGGGATAGTTGTCGATGACCACCTTGAGTGGGTGCAGAACGGCCATGGCGCGGCGCGAGCGGTGGTTGAGATCGTCACGCTGAAAGTGCTCGAGCATTTCGATGTCAACAATGCCGTTGGTGCGCGAAACCCCGGCCGTGGCGACGAAGGCGCGGATGGCTTCGGGCGTGTAACCGCGGCGGCGCACCCCGGAGAGCGTGGGCATGCGCGGATCGTCCCATCCGTTGACGCGCCCCTCCTGCACGAGCTGCAGCAGCTTGCGCTTGCTCATCAGCGTGTAGGTGATGCTGAGACGATCGAATTCAATTTGCTGCGATGGGAAGATGCCCAGCTGCTCGATGAACCAGCGATAGAGTGGCTGGTGGTCGGCGAACTCGAGTGAGCACATGGAGTGGGTGACATGCTCGATCGAATCCGACTGGCCGTGCGCGTAGTCGTACATGGGATAGATGCACCACTCGTCGCCGGTGCGGTGATGCGTAGCGTGGAGGATGCGATACATGACCGGGTCGCGCATGTTCACGTTGGGCGAGGCCATGTCGATTTTTGCTCTCAGAACACGAGAGCCGTCGGAAAACTCGCCCTGCTTCATGCGGACAAACAGGTCCAGATTTTCTTCGACCGAACGATCGCGATAAGGGCTGTCCGTGCCGGGCTCGGTAAGCGTGCCTCTGTGCTGGCGGATTTCCTCGGCGGTGAGATCGTCGACGTAAGCTTTTCCATTCTTGATCAGCTGGATGGCCCATTCGTAGAGCTGACCGAAATAGTCGGAGGCGTAGCAGAGTTTTTCCCAGTCGAAGCCAAGCCAGCGGATGTCCTTCTGGATAGCGTTGACGTACTCGGTCTCTTCTTTCTCGGGATTGGTGTCGTCGAAGCGCAGGTTGGTTTTTCCTCCGAACTCATCTGCCAGTCCAAAATCAAGAAAAATGGCCTTGGCGTGGCCGATGTGGAGGTAGCCGTTGGGCTCGGGTGGAAAGCGCGTCTGGATTTGGGCGTCGCCGAATTTTTGGGTGCGCACATCCTCGGCGATGATTTCGCTCAGGAAGTTGGACGGGGTGCGGGCCTCAGGGTTCGGAGAGGCTGAGTTTTTTGGATTTTCGTTGGACATGGCTTTAGTTCATTATTCCACTGGAGGGCTGTGCTCAATCTAGGGGGTCGTCCACTGCTCCAGATCGACGTTGACACCACAACGTATTTACGCGAACCTCATCTTTCGCCGGATTTCATTTTCCGAATAGCCATCTTGGTTTCAGATTGCAGGCAGTACGACTCCGCCGAATCCCTTTTTTCGATCCATCGCCAATCGCGAACCCCATCGATATCTTTTCTTCGTTGCGCATTAGATATCCTCTGGCGGATATATTCACGCACTACATCAACTCCGCACAGCCCCTCAGCAACACGCTTGGCAACGACCCTAGCGTCTCGTTCCGCCGGAATCTTGTAAGGCTTGAGAATGCGGTGACATTTGAGACGATCATTATCCACCCATAAATTGGGGGTGCGGCCGAACTGGCAAAAATGTTGAAGTTCATGCGCAAACGTCATGACGAGTGCTATCGGGTTGACACATGTTGAGCCGTGTAAATATACGATCCCATGAAATGAAGATGCATCATAATCATGGCTAATCAACGAAGGGTCTATATCCGAGGTAAAAAGCAGATCCACCAGGTATTGAGGCCATTTATCCCTTACTAAGTCTGACCGGTGCCAAGGGGTTCCCGTATCTATGGGGAGAAATACCCCTCGATTCTCCGGCCCGTACGCCTGTTTGAAGCACTGCGCGTCAGCGTCATCGAAAAAGGCGAGCAATCTCAAGTCGGGGAGGCGCTGGAACTCAGTCGTTTCTAACACGCGTTGGGCACTGGCGCGCCGCGCCGCGCTCACGAATGCCTCCCGAGATTTTACCTCTATTGTCACGGGCATGTAGGTCTCAACCGCGCCTTCTACTATTTGGCCAGCCCTCATACTCTAATGCTGGGATGCCATGCCGTATGGTTGTCACCCGGCAGAATTTAAAGATGTCAGTGCGGTTCTGCAAACCTTTTCCTGAATTGGTTGACACAGTCCTTCGCCGCGAATCCGCCCCGATTAGAAGGAACGTGGAAGCCGCCACCACCGGAGTTCGCTTGAAACACAGCATCATCTGTTCCCCGAAGCTGCACCGTCATAATAAAGCTTCCCCACGAGGTAGTTCCTTTGACTAGCTCGTCTCCTCCGTAACTGAACGTCATGATCAGATCAGCTTTGGACTTGTCGGAAACCACGCTGAGGGCGCCCCATTTTGTGAGAGCCTCAAATGCGCCATCAGCAGTGGATTGAAAGCCAGATTGGTTTACGATGAAAACCGTCTTGGCTTCATAGACTGCATCAGGGAGGGGAGCATGTTTTGGCGCAGAATACGCTAGGCTCGAGGACAGCATCAGGGCTAGCAAAACGGGGCGCACAGATACCTCCAAAACGCCGCGCAGAAATGAAGTATCACCGTAGAACATCGAGGAGCCGGTTGTAAAGTTAATCAGTTTTGGAGAGCCCAAAGCCGCCGAGAGCCGGGTGGCCCGAGCCCCACTTTTGGAACCTGGAATGGGACCGTGCACACTCCGAGTAGAAGGACGCTAGCCACGCCGCGGCACGGATTATTCTGCGCTCAAGCGACCGTCTGCAGTCGCACCTCCGCCTGGCGAATGCGGGCGAGGCACACCTCGCGGCCGAGAACAATCAGAGTTTCAAAGAGTGGCGGGGCGTTCTTGCGTCCGCACACCGCGACACGGATGGGCTGAAAGGCTTGCCCAGCCTTTAGACCAAGTTGATTTGCAGCAGAACGCAAGGCAGCATCCAGCGAATCGTGATCGAACGCAACTGTGGCGAGAACCTGCTGCGCGGTTTGGAGGACGCGCAGGGCCATGGCCGCATCGCCGCCCTTGGGCGGGATCAGCTCCGCGGGATCGTAGGGGGCGAGCTGGTCGACGAAGAAAAAGTCGGCGGCGGAGACGGCATCGCGCAGGAGTTTTATGCGCTCGCGGATGAGCGGCGTGACGGCTTCGATTTTTTCTCGCGTGGGATGAAAGCCGGCCTGTGCGAAAAACGGCTCAAGGTCGCGGCTCAGCTCCTCGACGGGGAGCGCGCGAATGTGTTCGGCGTTGAGCCAGACGGCTTTTTCATCGAACGGCAGCTCTTCAGTGAAGTTGACGACGGCGTTGGAGCGATTGACGCCCTCGAGCGTGAAGAGAGCGGTGAGCCCGTCGAGGGTGAGAAATTCGCGATCGTTCTTGGGCGACCAACCCAGCAGGCAGAGGAAGTTGACGAAGGCCTGGGGCAAAAAGCCGGCATCGCGATAAGTGGTGACGCTGACCACCGGACCGTGTTTGCGTTTCGACAGCTTGGTGCCGTCGGGAGCGACCAGAAGCGGCAGATGGGCGAACTGCGGCGTGTCGCCACCGAGCGCCTCGAAAATCAGCAGGTGTTTGTAGGAGTTGGTCAGGTGGTCCTGGCCGCGAATGATGTGGCTGATGCGGAGGTCGGCATCGTCGACGCACGAGGCAAGGTGGTAGGTCGGCATGCCGTCCGAGCGCAGCAGGGCAAAATCTTCTACCTCGTCGGCGGGGCGGGACTGTGCGCCGTAGACTGCATCGACAAAATGCAGAATCCGGTCTTCGCCGCGCGGCACGCGATAGCGCAGGGCAAACGGCTCGCCCGCAGCGGCGCGGCGGTCGGACTCCGCTTGCGACATTTCGCGCATGCCGGGATTGAAAAGCCAGGCACCCTGGGCAGAGGAGTTCTCGTCATCGGTCGCGTGGGCGGGGGTGAAATCGCGATAGGCCAGATTTTTTTCTTGGATTTGGAAGGCTGCAGCTCGGTGCAGTTCAAGGCGTTCCGATTGCTTGTACTCTTCGTCCCAGTCGAGACCCAGCCAGCGCAGTCCTTCGAAGATGGATTGCACGCTGGCGTCGGTGTTGCGCTCGACGTCGGTGTCGTCAAGGCGCAAGATCATTGTCCCGCCGTTGTGGCGGGCATAGAGCCAGTTAAAGATAAACGTGCGCGCGCTGCCGACATGAAGAAAACCAGTCGGCGAGGGCGCAAATCGGACGCGCGGACGCGTGGAAACTGGGGCGGCTGAATCGGGCATCGTGACGATGGCTTTCATTCACGATGCTATCGCACCGCAGAGCCCGCGCGTCTCAGGCTACGGGCGGAGCGGGCGGAAGGGGCGGATACCCACCCGGGTACGGCGCAAGCTGCGTGACCGGAACCACCTTCCACTCCGCAAAGGCCAGCACGTAAATGAGCACCAGATTGCCCAGCGGAATGATGTTCAACAGCGTAAGCCATGGCGACATTCCCGCCTTCTTGCAGATGAACCAGAAAGGGATGAGGATGATCGCCAGAGCGATGATGCCCACAACCATAATGATGGGAATCATCACCATCATCGCGTGCTGCACCGACTGCTGCATGGCATCGGACGGACTTTGCAGTGTATCTTGCAGAATCATCGCCAGAAAGTTCATAGTGAGCGCTCCGGAGTGAGATGAAAACTTTGCTGCCAAGGTACCGCCAAACGCTCCAAATCGCAACGGAATTCGGCACGCTTAGGATTTCTGCGCCGGGCCGGACTTCCATTCGGAAAAGGCAACGAAATAGAGCAGGATTAGATTTACAAGAGGCACCAGCATCAAAACTGAAAGATTTGGCTGGAACCCCGCTTTCTCGAATATGACCCGGAACGGCGGGAGGAACAGGAGCAGCAGAAGGGTGATTGGACCGAAAGTGATCAGGAGCGGTCTCAGTAGGCTGCTCTGCTCGGGCTTGATGACGAAGTTCACTTTGGCGGCGAGCATCGCCTTCAAGAGATCGTCGTGATTCGGCGGCAGAGTGGTGTGGAACTCGTCTCTGGGCGAGGTCTTGAGATGGCCTTTTAGCTCGTTGCCCTGGATGGTGGCGTCCAGCACCCGGTTGTTCTGCACCTTCTCATAGAGATCGGAGTAGGAATACTCCACCTCTTTACCCATGTTCGCGCTTCTCTGCACGATCAACCAAAGCATCATCAGACAAAGCACAATAATCAGCCAAAAACCGACGCCTTTCAAGGATGAAAACATCTCAATCTCCGGATGAAAGAGGTATGTGGCGCCATCGTAGCACTATCTGGGCGAGCTCGAAGCAGAAGGTTCACGCAGAAATGCCGGCGCATCGCGCCATGCCGGCGTTCCCTGCTCCCTGGTCGCTGGTCCCTGCTTTTACGTGATGTCTTCGGTGTCGTACACCGGGCTTACGACGCGTTTTTTCGGCACGCCGTGGACGGACGAGAGCAGATCTTCGACCACGTCCTCGAGCTGGCGCTGGGTCTCGATCACCGCTTCCATGCTCCTGAGTTCTTCAGGCTCCTGCACGCGCTCCACCAGCACGACGGCATGGCACTGGGCCACGTGATCGAGGTTCAGGCCTTCCGGGGTTTTGGCCTTGATGCTCACCTGGTCCATCTCCAAACCCAGGAGATCGGCGACGCGGGCGCACATTTCACTGGCGATGGGCGAGATTTTGGGTGCGGCCAGAACCAGTGTGGTGTCGACATTCACGACGCGATAGCCCGCATGTTGCAGCTCTTCGAGCGCGAGATTGAGAAAAATGGCGGAGTCTGCGTCTTTCCAGCGCGGGTCGCCGGGCGGAAAGAAGCTGCCGATATCGCCGGCGGCCACGGCGCCCAGCATGGCATCGGTGATGGCGTGGAGCAGCACATCGCCGTCGGAGTGGCCGGCCAGGCCCTCGGGGTGGTCGAGCGTCATGCCACCGATGCGCAGCGGTACGCCAGGCTTGAACTCGTGCGAGTCATAGCCAAAACCGATGCGTATGTCCGTCTTTGCCATTTTCGTTCGCCTGCGTGGGGCAATGTATCGGTGCTTCCGGCATCACTGCTGCGGTGCGGCGTTCCCAGGTCGTCGCTAGCTCCGCGAGCTCCGCTGCTTTAAATAGAACTCGGCCAGCTCCAGGTCGCCGGGCTGCGTAATCTTCAGATTAACCTGAGAACCGTGCACCACGGCTACGGGAATTCCGGCGCGCTCCAGCAGCGAGGCCTCGTCGGTGCCCACAAAGCCGTCGGCGTTGGCCTCGGCAAAGGCGCGTTGCAGCAGGCCGTAGCGGAAGCCCTGCGGCGTCTGCGCCTGCACCACGAACTCGCGCGGAATGGTCGCGGTAATCAGCGCCCCATGCGCGGTGCGCTCCACCTGCTTGATGGTGTCAGTGGCGGGCATGCCGACAATGGCCGCGCCGTTTTCGGCCACCGCGTCGATGGTGCGCTCAATGGTGGCTACGTCGATGAGCGGGCGCACGGCGTCGTGGACGAGCACGATATCGTCCGCTTCGGCGGGCAGTACGTTGAGCGCGTTGGCCACGGATTCCTGGCGCTTCTCGCCGCCCTCCACCACGTGCACGCGGCCGGCAAAACCGTACTCGGCAACCTGCGCCTCGGCGCGCTCCATCTCCGGCTTGCGCACGGCCACATAAATCGACGTGACGCGCGGCGCCGCGGCAAAGGCGCGCAGCGAGTGAATAAGGATGGGTACGCCATCGAGCGCGAGAAACTGCTTGGGCTGCGGATTGGGCTGCGGACCCGCCATGCGGGTGCCCAGTCCCGCGGCGGGAAGGATGACAAAGACTTGCATGGCTCTGCGAGTATACAACGGCAAGCTCTCAGTTTTCAGCCGGTTCCGTGTGCATCATCTCGTTGGTGGCGTGAAAACCGAAGCGCTCATAAATCGGCCGTCCTGCTTGCGAGCTGTGCAGCGTGACCACGCGAATGCCACGCCGGCGCGCTTCAGCCATGCACCGCTCCACGAGTTGATGCGCCAGCCCGCGCTTCCGGAATTCCGGTTCCACGTACACGTTGAGCAGATAGCCGCGCAGCTCGCCCTCGGGATCGAAGGGATGGGGCGGCCAGTCGAGAATCAAAAGGCCCGCCGAGGCCACAGGCCGGCCCGCGTCTGTTGCGACCCATCCGAAGTATTTGCTTTCGCGGATCATGCGCTCGGTCCAACTGACGGACCGGCGCTCCAGCGCCGTCATAACGGATTCATCGAGCGCGTGGATCTCTGCGAACATTGCCCTGCGATGCGCAGAGATGAGGGCGGCGTCGGTGGTTTCAGCAGTGCGGATCTCCATATCGAGCCAGTATAACGGCGCGTGGCAGTGAGCAAGCTCAAGAATCTTGCGGGAGATTTGCGCTGCGCGGCACAAGCCAGCGCCGTATTATCGTTGCGTGAGTCCTGCGAAGCCTACCTCCCTGCCGCTCGACACCACGCTGCTGAAGCCCGGCATGCGGCTGGCCGTCGCGCTCTCCGGCGGCGCGGATTCGGTCGCGCTGCTGCGTGCGTTGGCGGCGCGACGCCAGGAGCTGGGCCTCGTGCTCCATGCCGCGCACCTGCATCACGGGTTGCGTGGCGAGGAAGCCGACGGCGATCTGGAATTCTGCCGGGCGCTGGCGACCAGACTGGACATTCCGTTTCACGAGGCGCGCGTGGACGCGGCTGCCGAAGCGCGGGCCGATGCGAAAGCCGGCAAACCGGCCGAGACCATTGAAGAAGCCGCGCGGCGGCTGCGCTATTCGTGGTTCCAGCAACTCATGTCCAAAGGGCTGCCCCACGCAGTGGTGCTCCACGCAGTGGTGCTCCACGCAGTGGTGACGGCGCATACTCTCGACGACCAGGCAGAAACGGTTCTTGCCAAATTTCTGCGCGGCGCGTGGACCGAGGGTCTATCGGGAATCAGTCCAAAACTCGAAGGCCCGGAGGGCTGCATTGTGCGGCCGCTGCTGGGCGTCACGCGCGCCGAGATCGAGGCGTATTTGCGCGAACTGGGGCAGGACTGGCGCGAGGATAGCTCGAATCGTCATCTGACTTTTACGCGCAACCGCATCCGGCACGAACTGCTGCCGCTGCTCGAAGGCTGGAATCCGCGGCTGCGTGAGCACTTGGCGCAGATGGCGGAGTTGGCGCACGACGAGGAGGCATGGTGGCAGGCGGAATTGGCCCGTCTGGCCCCGCAACTGATTCTGCCGGGGAAGCCGGCGCGGGGCGGCGGCCGCGCAGCCGGCGAGGGCCTGGCCATCGAAGTGAACCGTCTGGCAGCACTCGCTCCGGCGCTGCAGCGGCGTCTGGTGCGCCATGCAGCGGAGCAGTTGGGTGGCGCGCTCGACTTTGCCGCAACGGAAGCGGTGCGGTCCCTGGCGCTCGCTGGCCGGGCTGGGCAAAGGCTCGCGTTGCCGCAAGGCTTGTGCGCCGAACGAACCGCGCGGGAGCTGAGGCTTTCCCTGGCTCCGGATCCCGCCAAGGGCAGGAGCGTGAGCGCGCAGGAACCGCGGTATACCGTGGCCATTCCCGGCATGATCGACGCGCCCGACTTCGGGGTGCGCCTGCGGATCGAGCGTGCCAACCCGGAAGTATCTGAAAATGGAAAGGTTGGCGGCGAAGTCCTACCGCAAACGGCCACCCTGCGCAACTGGAAGCCTGGCGACCGGGTGCGGCTGCGTTACTCCAGCGGGCTGCGCAAAGTGAAAGAAGTGTTGGAGCGCAAGCATGTTAGTGGAACCGAGCGGGCGATTTGGCCGGTGCTGGAGGCGGGCGGGCGCGTGATTTGGATGAAGTGCGTGGAGTTGGAGCCCGAACCCGGCCTTGCGATCACAGAGGTAGCGACGCCCGAAGGCTCTGAGGCTGCGCCGCTTACTCACTCAAAGTAACGGTGGTGTATGGGGTTCTACCCCTTTTGCGGCATTGGATTTGCTGCCAGTTTTTCCGGCCAGGGAGTACAATTTGCTTACTGCTTCTGGGGGCGGCATTGTCTTTGTGTGCGCCTGCGGGAATGGTGTATTTCTTGCCACTTTGACGGGCGTTCGAACGTCTAAAGAACAAGTGGCGTTGCCAGAGACGATGTACGGAGGTCGCGGGAACGGTTTCTCCTTCGCCGCGAAAAGGAGTGGTTGGTGAACTCAAGCGTTAAAACGATCATGTTCTGGGTGTTTATCGCGATCTGCCTGATGATGCTGTGGGCCATCGTGCAGAGAAGCGCGAACATGGGTAAAGAGGTGGAGTATTCCTACTCCGATCTCTATGACAAGGTGCAGAACAACCAGGTGCTGGACGCCACCATCCAGGGCAACGAGCTAAAAGGCCATCTCAAGACCTCGCCCAAAGACGAGTTCCACACCATTCTGCCGACCAACTACGAAGACCTGCAGAAGGCAATGCTGGACCCCAGTCACAAAGTCAACTTCACGGTCAAGCCGGAGCAGAACAACTTCCTGCTTCCCCTGCTGATCAATGTAGGCCCGTTCATTCTGATCATCCTGGTGTGGTTCTTTATGCTGCGCCAGATGCAGTCGGGCGGCAACAAGGCGCTTTCGTTCGGCAAGAGCCGCGCGCGCCTGCTCTCCATGCAGCAGAAGAAAGTCACGTTCAAAGACGTGGCTGGCGTGGATGAAGCCAAGGAAGAGCTGAAAGAGATCATCGAGTACCTGCGCGAGCCGCAGAAGTTTCAGAAGCTGGGCGGGCGCATTCCCAAGGGCGTGCTGCTCGTCGGACCTCCGGGCACCGGCAAGACGCTGTTGGCGAGAGCCGTAGCCGGCGAAGCCAATGTTCCTTTCTTCTCCATTTCGGGTTCTGACTTTGTGGAGATGTTCGTCGGCGTGGGCGCGAGCCGCGTGCGCGACCTGTTTGAGCAGGGCAAGAAGAATGCGCCCTGCATCATCTTCATCGATGAAATCGACGCGGTCGGCCGTCATCGCGGCGCCGGCCTGGGCGGCGGACACGACGAGCGCGAGCAGACGCTGAACCAGTTGCTCGTGGAGATGGATGGCTTTGAGTCGAATGATGGCGTCATCCTGGTGGCGGCCACTAACCGCCCCGACGTGCTGGACCCTGCTCTGCTGCGCCCCGGCCGCTTCGACCGCCGCGTGGTGGTGGGACTGCCTGACATACGCGGGCGCGAGGAAGTGCTCAAGGTCCACATCAAGAAAGTTCCGGTATCGGACGATACGAATTTGAACGTACTCGCCCGCGGAACGCCGGGCTTCAGTGGCGCCGATCTTGCCAACATGGTGAACGAGGCGGCGCTGAATGCCGCGCGCCTGAACCGCAAGCAAGTGACCATGTACGACTTCGAGCTGGCCAAAGACAAAGTGCTGATGGGCGCCGAGCGCAAGTCGATGCTGCTGAGCGACGAGGAGAAGCGTGTTACGGCGTATCACGAGGCCGGTCACGCATTGGTGTCGTCGAAGCGCGAACACTCCGACCCAGTGCACAAGGTCACGATCATTCCCCGCGGCATGGCGCTGGGCGTCACGGTGCATCTGCCAGACGACCGGCACAACTACACACGGGAGTATCTGGAAACGCGGCTGGCCATGATGTACGGCGGGCGCGTGGCCGAAGAGATCTTCCTCAAGCAGATGTCGACAGGCGCGGGCAACGACATCGAGCGGGCTACTGAATTGGCGCGCGCCATGGTGTGCGAGTACGGCATGAGCCGCCTGGGACCACTGACCTTCGGCAAGAAGGAAGAGCAGATCTTCCTGGGCCGCGAGATCGCGCAACACCGCGACTTCAGCGAGGAGACGGCCCGGCAGATTGACCTGGAAGTCCGCCGCCTGATCGACGAAGCCTATCAGTCGGCGCATACGATTCTCGAAGCGAACCCGGACGCCATGCATCGCATCGCAGCGGCATTGCTGGAGCGCGAAACCATCGACAACGAAGAGCTGAGACTGCTGATCGAAGGCAAGGAATTGCCTGCGCTGCGCTCCAACCTGGCCGGGCCCGGCGATGGCGACGGCACGCCGCAGCAGGTGCTCAAGCCGGAGAGCCGCGGCGGCACCGGAAGCATTCCGGAGGGGTCACCCTCGCCGGCATAACCACCTGCGGTGGGGCAGACGCGGCTTCGCCGCCTGAAAAACGATCAAGCTAAGGGGCTGCTCTTCGGAGCAGCCCTTTTTGCGTGCAGGAAACTTCTCGTGGCGATTGAACCGCCCGGCCGTTTCTTCCGACATAATGGTTGAACGCACATGACAAGCGAGAGCCGAGCGCAGTACGAGTGGATGGCGCTTCGATGCCAGGCCGGCGATCCGGACGCATTCGAAGACCTGATCGCGGTGATGGAGCGGCCGTTGCTCTACTACGCGATGGCGCTCACCGGCAGCGAAGACGGCGCGCTCGACGTGCTTCAGGACGCGTGGATCAAAGTCTTCAGCGGCATACACAAGCTGCGCGATCCCGGCTCGCTGCGTCCCTGGCTTTATTCGATTGTTCATGGAATCGCGGTGGACCGAATCCGCAAAAACTACTCGCGCGAGCAGGCGGAGACTGTGCACCTTGAGGACTTTCAGGAAGCCGATGAGCCGGCCTTCGCGGCAGAGGATGCGGCCGCTATTCACGAAGCATTGCACGAGATCGGACTAAAGCATCGCGAGGTTCTGGTCTTGCATTTTCTTGAGGATCTGTCGATCGCCGAGATCGCGGAAGTCGTGGGGTGTTCCGAAGGAACGGTGAAATCCCGCATGCATTACGCCAAGCGGGCGATGAGGGAAGCTCTGAGTGGAGGGAATGATGGAAAAGCAAAATGAAAATCTGCGCGAACGTCTGCTGGCGCACATGCCTCAGCCTGAGAATCTTGCGGGCTATCGAGAAGAAACTGCGTCGCTCATGGCAAGGTATCAGAGGGCTCTGTTCTGGGAGAAATGGACGGCCAAGATTTTTATGTTGCTCGGGGTTGCCCTTTCCTTGTTCGCGAGCTCCTCATTGATCCCGCTCCGGGAACAGAACCTTTTGGGCGTGAATGAAAAGATTTACCTCACTGTCGCGGCTGGGCTGCTGTTTTTCATCGGACTGATCTCCATGCTGGGGTACCAGGTAAGCCAGAGCAAGGTAGATCTTCTGAAGGAAATTAAGCAGCTCCAGTTGCAGATGCTGGAGTTGCAGGCCTCGTTCAAGAGGCGCGACGACACTCAATAACGGGCTCGCGAGCCGGAGGACCACGTGCCGATCGCAGGCCTGCCGGCAGACTCGCCGCCTTCTGGCACCTGACACCTGAAACCTGACACTTGCCCCCTGTATACTTCTCCCGCAGACGGATTTCGCTCGCTTGTGCGTTCAGAGTCGCGGCCGGCCCGTTTGAACCCAGCAAAATCTATTGAGGAGCACTCCGCATGAACGCCGTCGCACGCCGTTCTTCCGTTTTTCTCTGCTTCGTTATTTCATCGTTTTTTGCGCTCGCGGCGGTCGCGCATGCCGCGCCGGTGCTGATGATCTCGATTGACGGGCTCAAGCCCGAATACATCACCCAGGCCGACGCGCACGGCATGAAGATTCCTTACCTGCGCACGCTGCTGCGCGATGGCACCTACGCGGAGGGCGTGGTGGGCATCTGGCCGACTATCACCTATCCCAGCCACACTACCCTGCTCACGGGCGTCTGGCCGGCCGAGCACGGCATCTTGAATAACCAGGAATTCGATCCCTTGCAGAAATTCGGCGGCGCGTGGAACTGGTATACGGCGGGAATCCACGCACCGACGCTGTGGCAGGCGGCGCACAAGGCCGGCCTGCGCACAGCCAGCGTGGGCTGGCCGGTGAGCGTGGGAGCTACGGACGTGGATTATCTGATCCCCGAATATTGGCGCGACCGGAATGTTTCCGGCTCTACGGATCCGCAGGACCGCATGCTGATGGCGGCGCTGTCGCGGCCCGCAACGCTGCTGCAGCAACTGGAGGCGGCGGCCGGCCCCTACATGAACGGCAACGACACCAGCATCGGCGGCGACGAGACCAAGACGCGCTACGCTCTGGAGATTCTGCGACGTTACAAGCCCACTCTCATGACGCTGCACCTGAGCTCGCTGGACGATGCCCAGCACGCGCATGGAATCTTCAGTCCCGAAGCCTGCGCGGATCTCGAAGCCATCGACGGCATGATCGCACGGCTGGCGCGCCAGGAATTCGCAATCAATCCATCCGCCATCGTGGTCATCGTCTCCGATCACGGATTCATGAACATCACCCACTCCATCAACCTGGCGATTCCGTTTTTGCAGGCGGGATTGGCGCAGGGCACGTTGAATCCTGTGACCAAGGCGCCGGAGATCAGTGCGTGGAAGGCCGAGCCATGGATGGCGGGCGGCATGGCGGCCATCATGCTGCACGATCCTAGCGACCATGCGACTGAGCAGCAGGTTCACGACATGCTGATGAAGCTGGCAGCGGACCCCGCGAACGGAATCAAGGAGGTTCTCGATCGCGAGGCCATCCACAAGCGGGGCGCATTCCCCGACGCGGCATTTCTGGTGGTGTTCCAGCCCGGCTACTACGCGGGCAGCGCGCTCTCGGGCAGCCTGATCACGCCCATCGCCGGCACGCGCGGCTCACATGGATTCTCTCCGGAGTTTCCGGAGATGCGCGCGTCGTTCTTCGCCGTGGGCGCCGGCATCGCGCACCATCGCGACCTGGGACTGGTGGATATGCGCCAGATTGCGCCGACGGTGGCCGGGATGTTGCACGTAGCCATGCCGACTGCGAAGGCTGCGCCACTGCATGTCGCGCCGTAGAGCAGGGCGCGAGGAAGCCATCGAACAAAGAGCAGAGAATAAAGAAAAACAACCTCAAAAACACTAACGGCGGTTCCGCGAGGGAACCGCCGTTTCAATCCATGATCCTTGCTGTCTCGGTCCCTTGGTCCCTTGTTCCCTCGGTCCCTGTACCTAGAAGATCCTGTAGCTCAAGCCGGCGCTGAGGCCATAGGGATAAATGGTGAGAGCCGAGTTTATCTTCCATTGCTGGTATTCAAAGTCAGCGCAGCGAATGGTGAATCTCCGGTTCAGCCGGTAATCGACGCCGCCGCCGTACGTGAGCACCAGGGAGCTTCCGGTGAGGAAGTCGCCATTGCCAATGCCAACCAGAAACTTGCCATAGGGCGTGAAGTTGCGAAAGGTCTTGATAGGGACACGATCGCCGATTGAATAGGTATTCTCTGACTGGTTGATGGTCTGGCCGAATTCAGGGTACTCATTGAAGTCGTTAAAACGGACCTCGACTTCAGGCTGTATCCAGCGGGTGAAGCGCGCGTCCACATAGGCGCCCACGCCATACATGCGGTTAGGCGCGGTGTATGCCTCTCCCGTGCCAAAGTAATCGGGCTGAAACGCCGAAGCAAACGCGCCGACGCGGACGTTGAGCGCGCTAGACGTCGCAGCAGGCACCACTTGGCTATGTGCGGAAACGATCGCTGCGAAAGAAAACGCGACACAGAAAAGCGCTAAGGTCCAACGTTTCATGAGCACAACGCAAATTCACTTCCTGTGAGTCGTCGAATGGCGGGAAGACCAAGGAGACCAATCTGACTCACGCTGCGAGTCCGGCAAAGTGCCTAATTTGCTTAGATGCACTTCGCCGGCTCGGAAAGTTCATTGTATTATGACTGCGGGTTTTGTGCGGCGGTTGGCGCCGGTTGCTGATCGGGCGGCGGTGCAGCTCCGCTCTGGGGTGGCGCCGTGGGCTGTGCCGGCGGAGTGTTGTCAGGCGCTGCCACCGGTTGGTCACTGCTGGCCGGGGCTGGCGCTGCTGCCGGGGTTGGCGGCGTCACGGCTGCCTCGTCATAACGCTGCAGCTTGTAGAAGATCGGCGTCACTTCAAACGGCATCTTGTCGCGGGCATTCATGGGTGCAAAGCGCTTGGCGTTCAGCATGTGCACCTTGTCGTCCCACGGATCCGTTTTCAGCCAGCTTCCCAGGGGCAGGGCCGCAGTCTGCGACAGATCGTCCCAGTTGATTTTGGGCGCCATGTGGGCCAGGTCGCTCAACCACGGCGTGCCATCGGCCTTGAGCAGTGAATCACCCAGACGGGGCGAGTTCAGCGCCTTCAGCACCTTGGCGCGATCCGCAAGCTGTTCGTAGAACAGGCCGGCGCTCGGCAACTTGTCCTTGTACATCGAGGCCTGCAGATAGATCATGGCCTGCTTCGCAGCGGTTCCGTTGTCCACATCGGTGTGGTTCATGTTGATGCGCTGGAAGGTCGACTCATCCGGGAAGAGCAGGCGGTCGTTGAAGGCGTAGCGGGTATCGATGTGGTGGCCCATGGCGATGTGCGCCAGTTCCATCGCGATTACCGAGGCAATTGCTTCCTCGCTGGGCAGGCTGTCAATAAGCCCCTTGCTGATGAGAATGGTGTTGCCCACCGTGGTGGCTTCAATGGTGTCGGTGAGCAGGACGCGGCAATGAATCTGATCGGTGAAGGCCAGATTGTTGGGAACAACCAGGTTGATGACGATCTGGCCCAGGACCTTGTCTTCATAGCCGCCGGGATCGAGAGGCGCCACCAGGCCGGCTTCGACCAGGCGGTCAATCACATTGTTCTCAGCCTGCGTGATCCACATACGCGAGGCCTGGAGCGGGCTCACATCCTGCGAGTCATCGCTCTTGTCCACCGCGTCGTCGACTTTCACGCTCACGTTCTCGCTGTCGCGGGTGGGCAGCTTGAGCGAGTAGCCCCAGAAGTGCGTCTGCGCCTTCAGGCCCACGGACTTGTCGGCCTCGGTGCGCTGGGTTTCTTCCACGTAGACGGCCACGGGCAGCCAGATACCGGGCTGCACGTTCATGCGCCAGCTGTCGAAGTGGAAGTAGTGCTTGGATGAATCCTCGTCGGTGGGGCCGGTGTAAGTGCCGTTGAAGCGCACCACGTTGCCGCCGTCATCCTCGATCCAGATGCGCCCGTAGAAGCGGCCCATACCTTTCACATCGGCCTTGGGATGCACGTCGAAGACCCACGTGCGCACCGTGCCCAGAAATTCGCGGCGCACAAAGCTGAAGTCGTAGTGCTGCTGGTCGAAGCCGGTGGGATCGAGGAACATCATCTGCATGAAGCCGGTGTCGGAATACGTGAACTGAGTATCCAGGTGCAGCGCCTTGGTCAGGTCCGTGATGGCGTCGTGGGAACCTTTGAAGAAGCCATGCTTGCCCGCCTGCTCCTGCTTGGGCATATAGGTCTTGTCGAAAAAGCCCTTGCCGAAGTCCACGCGGCTGAGCATGTAGTGGTCCGCGATGGGAACTTCGTAGAGCTTCACGTCCGGCTTGGTGTCCTGAATGTAGGTCTCCACTAGCGGCGTGCGCTGCTGGATGTTCTTGATCAGCACCTTCTCTTGCGCGATGGCTTTCTGGACCAGCGCAGCCTGCTCCGGGGTAAGTTGACGGGCCTGCTCGTACTTGGGTTGTTTCTTCGCGTACGCGCAGCCTACTCCGAGGCTGAAGATCAGCAGGGCGAGGGGAATCTTTCGAAACGTCATGTGAAACTCCTGATGAAATACTTCCTGGCTTTCGTCTTCCCTGACCGCGCCTTACGGAGCGTCAAGGCTGAGCACGAGCCACGTGTATCCGACATTGTTGATGCTACGCCAACTGGAACGTAATCGTAATAGTGGTGGTGATGTCTACTGCCCGGCCGTCCCGTGTTGCCGGCCGGAAACGAATCTGCTGCGCGACGCGGCGCGCCTCTTCATCAAGTCCATGGCCCAGCCCGCGGACGACGCCCTGCACGACAACCTGGCCTGAAGCAAGGAATGTAACGCGCAGAACCACATCGCCCTGAACTTTCATCTGCCGTGCCTCCGCCGTGTACTGCACCGGGGGCTTGGAGAGCACTTCAAGATTGGTTGCCATCGGTTCCGCGGCCTGCCGGGGAGCCATCGAAGGCCGGGTGTTGACGGGAATCTCTGCCGAGGCCACCTTGCCGTAGTTCGAGCCCGTGTGTCCCGTGCCGCTGGCGCCCGGAATACCGGCCGATGCGACTCTGCCTTGCGTGCCGTAGTTCGAGCCCGACCTGGTACCGTTCCCGATCCCCGTCGATCCGACCACGCCATGGGGCGCGACCGCCGGACCGTTCATACCGCCATAGGGATTGCCGATGGCAGACACGGTTGCCGGACGCGCCGCATTGGGATTCGGCGTGACGCCGAAGGTTTCGCCCAGATGTACGGGCGCGGTGGAGGGCTTGTGACTGTTGTCCTGCGCCGGCATGGCGGCGGTGAGCGCAGCATGGGGCTGCGGGGCAAGAACGATCTGCGGCTTGGCCTGCATTGTCGGCAGGTTCACCTTGGCTTCCATCTGGACCTGCTTCGGCTCCGGCTTGGGCTTCGGCATCTGGATCTGGACGGGCTTCAACTCCACCTTGGGCGTTTCCGGTGGAGGCGGCAACTTGGGCGGCGGTGGCTGCTTGATGTGCTCCGGAGGCGGCGGAGTCGCGGGAATAATCAGCTCCGTCATCTCATAGTGCTGCTGGATCACGTGCTTCGCCATCAGGCCCGCGAGCAAAATGGTGACAAGAATCGCCATGTTCAGACTCGAGCTGATAACAAATGAAAGAGACCTTCCCTCCGGCTCGGGGAGCAGGCCAAAGTTCATCTGCCCAGGGGAATATTTCATCGACATGTTTCAATCCTCGCTTGGGGCCGCCGCCAGCGGCACAAAATCAAAATCATTCATACAAACTATCGGCAAGAACTGTGGCGAACCTTTGCCAGGAAACCCGTACTACGCTCGTTAAGATTCTGATAAGTCCACCAAGCCGTGCGGAGAGCGCTTCCGCCGATGAAAATATGACGTTAAAAACTGCCGTGCCGTATGAGGTTCCGGTTTCGAGCTACCCGGCATCCTCTGCTATTTCCTGATTCGTAGCGCCGATCGACCCCTCTGCTGCAGAAATCGCAAGCAGAGGAAGGGGGAGAAACCATTATACGTTTGCTCGAAGTGCTCTCCGATAGCCCAATGGTCTTACGCGATGACCCGATTGGGCAGTAGAACCATAACCAGCAACCCCGGCGTATTTTCGCTGCGTAAAGTGTGCCGCTGGGACGACTCGCTAGTCTGCCTTCGGACATACAACTCCTCCACCACATATCCGAGGCAACTGCTAAGGAATCGCGCTCTTGACTCAGGCAAAAGCGATGATTCCCAAGTCCAGAATTAAGGGTTCCGGTTTCCCACGCTCGCACTACTATAACGCCGTACACTTATTTGCCGCGTGGGCCAATGACCGGCATCGGCAATGACCGCCGGGAGGCTCTTATCACCACCGGGTCAGGCACTGCTCTTATAGACTCAAAGTAACCTAAACCGTCTTGGAAAGGACAGTCTTTTTGTGAAGATCTTGGTTACCGGCGGTGCAGGATACATCGGAAGTACCGTTACGGGATTTTTGACCGAAAACGGTCATAAGGCCGTTGTTTACGACAACCTGAGCCACGGGCGCCGTGACCTTTTGCCGGCAGGCGTGGAATTGATCGAGGGAGAGGTGAGCGACCGGTCCCACCTCGAGCAAATTTTCACGACCGCCCGCGATGATCATGAACCCTTTGATGCGGTTCTCCACTTTGCCGCTCTCATTGAAGCCGGCGAGTCGATGCAGCGCCCTGAAATCTACTTCCGCAACAACACGGCAGCGACGCTCTCGCTGCTCGAAGCCATGTTAGTGTGTGGTCCGCGACGGCTGGTTTTCTCTTCCACTGCGGCCGTCTACGGTGAGCCACAATCCATTCCGATTCAAGAAGATGCGCGCCTTGCTCCCACCAATCCCTACGGCCAATCCAAGCTCCTGGTGGAGCAGATGCTCACATGGCTGAATCGCATTCACGGACTGCAATATGCCTCGCTGCGCTACTTCAATGTGGCCGGCGCCGCGGAGGGTCCCGAAGGAATTCTTCGGGGCGAATCGCACCAGCCGGAAACGCATCTCATCCCGCTGATTCTCGACGTCGCACTGGGACGGCGCGCCTCGATTCGCATCTACGGCGACGACTATCCGACGCCCGACGGAACCTGCGTTCGCGACTACATTCACGTCTCCGATTTGGCCGATGCGCACCTGTTGGCACTGGCTGCGCTAGCGGCCGAAGGCGCGTCGAAGGACCCCCTCATCTACAACCTTGGTAATGGTCAAGGTTTCAGCGTGCGAGACGTTGTGGAGTCGGCGCGCCGCGTTACAGGACATCCCATTCCGGCGGAGATTCATCCGCGGCGTCCGGGCGATCCGGCGGTGCTGGTGGCAAGCTCCGCGAAGGCCATGCGCGAATTGGGATGGAAACCGCGCTACACGCAACTCGACGAGATTATTCGCACCGCGTGGATCTGGCATCAGAAACGCTATCAAACATAGAAGCAGAATCACTCAGGAACTGGCATGGGTGCCCCCGGTCCCTCGCATTTGGGGACCGGGGAAAGCACAGACGATGGCGACACCCTTCCGGAGTGTCATCTGGAGATAGACGGGTAAGGAAACATTATGCAGCGCATTTATTTAATCTCGACAGGTGGAACCATCGAGAAGGTGTACTCCGAGCAGAGTGGCGTGGTGGAGAATCGCGCGGCCAAGCTGGAGCGCTATCTGCGCATGCTTCGCTTGCCCGACGCGGAGATCCTCACGTTCCACCTGATGAACAAAGACAGCCTGGAGATGACCGATGAAGATCGCGCCGAGGTCAGAGACCGCGTGGCCGGGCTCCTTGCGGAAGGCGCGCCCATCGTGATCTCGCATGGCACCGACACCATGGTCGAGACGGGCCGCTTCCTCGAGAGGTCGCTTCCCGAACTCAAGGTTCCCATTGTTCTGACTGGAGCCATGACGCCACTGGGGTTCGAGGGCTCGGACGGCCTTCAAAACTTAACCGAGAGCCTGCTTGCCGCGCGGCTCGTCGCGCCCGGCGTGTATATCGTGATGCACGGACAGGTTTTCCCCGTCAGCCGTGTACGCAAGGATAAGGACAAGGCCACGTTTGTGTGCACGTAAACGATTGGAGTCATGCTCGGTTGGCTCGCAAGCCATTTTGCAACCGCATGGTCCTGCCCGCCATCGAATAGGCGGACAGAGCGAAAGCGTCGATTTGCGAGGTTCTTCCCCAATGAGCTCCGAAAAAACCAGAGGCTTCTTCAGGGCGTTTCTGGATTTCTTCGTTTTGTTTAGCGGCGTTTCGACGGCGTCGAACCTCGCGCGCACACAGGGCCGCCCGCTGCTGAGCCGCGGACTGTTCCTTTTCCGCCGCAGATAAGCCTCTCTGAACTGTGATCGCTATTCCTTGTAAAATCAAAGTATGCCGATCTCGCGCGAGCAAGCCCTGGACTACTTCCACTCTCCCGACCTGATCGGTCTGGGGTTTGAGGCGGATGCCGTGCGCCGGAGGCTGCACCCCGAGGGCGTGGTCACCTACATCATCGACCGCAACATCAACTACACCAACTTCTGTACCGAGTACTGCACCTTCTGCGCGTTTTTCCGCCCGCTGCCCCGGGCAGGCAAGCCCGACCCGCGCGCGGATGAGGGCTACATCCTCGACTTCGAGACGATTTACGACAAAATCGCGGAGACCCTCGAAATGGGCGGCACCGGCGTGCTGATGCAGGGCGGCATTCATCCCGATCTCAAGATCGACTGGTTCGAGCGGCTGTTCACGGGCATCAAGCAGCGCTTCCCGCAGATCTGGCTGCATTGTTTATCGGCGTCGGAAGTGCTGGCAATTGCGGAGTACTCCAACCTCGACCTGCGCACCACCATTGCGCGCCTGCGCGATGCGGGGCTGGACTCGATTCCCGGCGGCGGCGCGGAGATTCTCGACGATGAAGTGCGGCACCGCATCGCGCGCCTCAAGTGCGACACCAACGACTGGGTGAGCGTGCACCGCACTGCTCATCAATTAGGCATGCGCACCACCGCGACCATGATGTTCGGAGTGGGCGAGAGTTTTGAGCAGCGCGTTAACCATTTCGATGTGGTGCGCCGCCTGCAGGAAGAGACTGGCGGATTCACGGCCTTCATCCCCTGGAGCTTCCAGCCTAAAAATACCGCACTCGGCGGGCGCGGCTGGGACGAGGCAACGAGCGTCGAGTACCTGAAGGTTCTCGCCATCTCGCGCCTCTATCTCGACAACATTGAGAACGTGCAGGCCAGCTGGGTGACACAAGGATTGAAGGTGCTGGAAGTGGGCCTCCACTTCGGCGGCAACGACGTAGGCTCGGTGATGCTCGAAGAAAATGTCGTCAAGGCCGCGGGCACATCGAACTGCACCACAGAAGAAGAGCTGCGCCGCATCATCCGCGACGCCGGCTTCAAGCCCGTGCAGCGGGACACACTCTACCGCACGATGTTCCTGAATTAATCGTTGACGAGCGCCGCTTCCCCGGGGCGCGGCAGCACATGCGCTTCGTGCGGCCCTGGCCCTACCCCTTCTACATCGACGGTGTCGTGCCTTGCTGGATAGCCTTCGCATTGTCCAGATGCTTTTGCAGGGTCGGCAGGGTTGCTTCGGCGTACGACCGGACGGCCGGATTAGTCGCGTCCTGCGCTTCTTTCTTGTAGAGTGCGATCGCGGCTGTGTGCCCTGCAATCATGTCCTGGATGTATTTGTGATCGAATGCCTTTCCCTTCAGCGCATGAAGCGGGCCGACCATCGCCTTGTTGTGCTCGGCATCGATGGCTGTGGGCATCGTGAGGCCGGCCTGTTGTGCCAGAGCTTGGAGCGCTTGAAAGTCTTGCGTGTGATCGTGCATCAGCATCTGACCGTACTGCTTCACCGATTGAGTGGCAGATGTGTCTTGCGCATACTGCCCCAGATTCGCCTCGACCATGTCGGTTTGGGCCGCAGTATCCAGGAATTTCTGGTCACTCATCGGCGCTTTTGCCTTCTGAGCCAGTGCAGGAATCGAGCAAAGTGCAAGGCAGCAAATGGTTAAAAGGGTAGGTTTCATGGGTTGATCTCCTCTCAATCGGGTTAGATGCACGAGGGAAGAATGCGTGTAGTGCGAATTTTTCGCGCCTCCGGCCAACGGGATGGAGCTACGCCCGCACATGGGGACGCTCTCTTCCGAGCAACTCCCAGAGATTCCAATTTTTAATGCTGCGTTTTGCGGGCAGAATGCGTACCATGCAAAACAGCTACCGGCGATTCCCACTCTGTCGACCCACCAGCAAGCACCGGATGGGCCCACAGCTTTCGCCGCAATCGGGAGGTTGTCTTGTCACGTATCCGCGGATGTTTTCTGGTTGCGCTGGTATTGGCCTGCGCAACGGCACAGGGCGTTGGGCAAGCCGTCGTGACCGAACTGCTGAATCGGCAGGGTGCGACCGCGCCTTGTGTCGGACTGGGTCCCATCGCCGCTCCGGCGGCCAAGAAATGCGTCGCGCTCTTTCAGCAGGCGGGCTTCATCGCGAACAAGCAGATCGGATACTCGGGCCTGACCATCGGCACCACCGGCAACAACGACGGCACCATCACCGCAGTCGATCCTCAGTCGCCGGGCGCCAGCGCCGGCTTCCAGGTAGGCGATATGATTGCGGCCATCGACGGCAAGCCGGTGGCGCCGACCCCGGGCATGATGGCAACCAAGGCCGTATTCGGCCAGCGCGGCGACACATTGCACCTGACGTTGAAGCGCGGCGGATCGCAACTGGACGTGAGCCTGGTGCGCGCCGCGCAGAATGCGCCTGCGGGGCCCAAAGTTTCCGGCTTTATGACGGAGGTGAGGGATATGATCAACTGGCAAAATCTGTTCGCACCCTGCATTGGCATCGGACCGGCCGCCCCGGCTGCAATTGAGTATTGCTACTCGCATTTCAAGCCGTTTGGATATATCAGGGCTGACCAATTGGGCTCGACAGGCTTCCAGATTGACCTTGCAAACAAAAGCAAAGCTCTGATCACGACCGTAGATTCCGGCTCTCCCGCGTCCGCAGCAGGCGTGCAACCCGGCGACGAAATCGTTGCCGTGGAGGGCCAGCCTTTGACCGCCAGCAAGGGAGAAGCCGCCACGGAGATGCTTTTTGGCAAGACCGGCGACCAGCTCCAGGTGACGATCCAACGAGGGAAGGCAAACTCGACCTTCGCGTTGGTTCTGGCTGCCAAGGCAAAATAATCACTCCGCGGCGCAGACGTGCGAGCCGATCGGCGAGCATTTTAGCGATGTGGTATCGAAGCAGGTGCGGCGGCAGCGAAAAAGGTGTGCTGCCCTTTGGGGGAAGGCCGGATGGTCCGGCTGCGCTGCCGCCGCTCTGGGGAACGCACGACCATGGCGATACGATCCTGGCGCAAGGAAAACTGTGCAATTTTGACCAGTTTTCTGCTTTTCTCCGAGCTGCACCGCGCTCAGCTCTCCGTGGCAATCGCCGAAATCGGCCGTTCCTTCCACTTGCCATCGGTGAAATCAGGAAACTCCACCGGCGCGCTTCCGCGGCGCACGGATTCCACGCTCAACGGCGCGACCGCGGCCCATGCGGCGCAATCGTACACATCGAGATCCGGCGCGAGACCCTGGCGCACGCTTTCGAGCAATCGGTAGATCATGATCAGATCCATGCCGCCGTGGCCGCCGCTCTTGCGCGCCAGGTCGCCCTCGCGCTCCCACAGCGGGTGCTGGTACTGCTTGTACGCGTCGAGCGTGCCAAACGATTCGTCTTTGTTCATGCCGTCAAAGTAGATGCGCGGCGGATAGTCCTGAAACAGCCCCTTGGTGCCGGCGATCAGGTTGATGCGGTCGTAGGGATGCGGCGTGGAGACCGCGTGTTTGACGGTGATGGTGAGCCCTTTCGCGGTCTTGATCAGCGTGGTGTTCATGTCGCCGCAGATGTAGCGCTCTTTCCAGCGCGGATCGTCGGGCACAAGATGCTCCTTGCGATATGCGTCGAGCCCACGCTCCGGCGAGCTCATCGAAACCAAGGAAGCGAACCGGTCGCCGCGCTGGATGCCCATGTAATTCGCCACCGGGCCCAGCCCGTGCGTGGGATAGAGATTGCCGTTGCGCAATGTATGCTCGGTGCGCCGCCACAGCCCCTCGCCGGCATTCGAAAACAGCTCCTCGCGCAAATCGTGAATATAAGCACCCTCACCGTACAGCAGCTCACCGAACAGGCCCGCATGAATCATGCGCAGAATCAGCGTCTCGTTGTAGCCATAACAGCAATTTTCGAGGATCATGCAGTGCTTGCGCGTCTGCTCTGAGGCGTGCACAATCTGCCAGCACTCTTCGAGAGTTCGCACGCCGGGCACTTCAATGGCCACGTCCTTGCCATGCTCCATTGCAGCCAGCGCTATGGGCGCGTGCCAGATCCACGGCGTAGCAACCAGAATCAAATCCACATCGTTACGCGCCACCAACTCCTCGTAGTTGTGCGGCCCCTCGGTGTAGAGCGCGGGCTTCTTTTGCCCGGCCGTAACCACCAGCGATGCGGCATGCTCGGCCTTGGCAGGCACAACGTCGCAAAGCGCCGCAATCTGCACGTCCACCGCGAGCAGGTCGCCGAGCAGCGCGGTGCCACGTCCTCCGGTGCCGATCACGGCGACGCGCGGCTCGCGCTTTTCGAAGGGCACGTTCATCATGCTGCGATGCCCGGCCGTCTCCGCGGCCAGCGTCAGCCGGGCAGCGCCCAGGCTCATCGCGCCCGCTGCGCCCAGCTGCATCAAACGGCGTCGCGTAAACGTACCTGCTTCACGATTCAGTTCGTCGAGATTCATGCCTGGCTTCCTTTCGCCGCTGCGGCGCGTGCTTCCGCCGCTCGCCGCTCCTTCAGGAATTCATTGCAGCGAAGAGATGCAGGGGCACGGCGGATGAAATGTCGCGAGTCGTCAGTGAGAGTAGGAAATGCGGCTGGATGTGTCAAGGCTGGACATGTCGAAAATCGAGCCGCGGCGCCGAGGACCGGCGCATATGATCTATGCTTTTGCCATGACAATTCCTGCTTCGCTCCGCATTCTCGGCAACTCCAATCTCGAACTCACGCCCATCGGCTTTGGCGCATGGGCCATCGGCGGGGGCGACTGGCAATACGGCTGGGGCGCTCAGGACGATAACGACTCCATCGCCGCCATCCATCGCGCGCTCGATCTGGGCATCAACTGGATCGACACCGCGGCCGTGTACGGGCTGGGCCACTCCGAAGAGGTGGTCGGTCGCGCCGTCAAATCCTCGTCGCACAAGCCTTACATCTTCACCAAATGCTCCATGCGCTGGCATGCCGACCGCAGCATCTACAACTCGCTCAAGGCTGCATCGCTGGCCGAAGAGGTGGAAGGCTCGCTGCGCCGCTTGCAAGTGGAAGCCATCGACCTCTACCAGATTCACTGGCCCAATCCCGACGACGAGATCGAAGAGGGATGGGAGGCGCTGACCCGCATGCGCGAGCAGGGCAAGCTGCGATGGATCGGGGCCTCCAATTTCAGTGTCGACCAGATGAAGCGCGCCATGAAGATTGCGCCCATCACCAGCCTGCAGCCGCCCTATTCCATGCTGCGCCGCGCGATCGAGGAGGAGATCCTTCCCTTCGTACAGGCCAACGGCATCGGCGTGATCAACTACTCGCCTATGCTTTCAGGCCTGCTGGCAGGCAGGATGACTGCGGAACGCATTGCCGCTCTGCCGGCGGACGACTGGCGTCGCCAGAACGTGGAGTTCAGCGAACCGCGTCTCGACCGCAATCTGCGCCTGGTGGAACTGCTGCGCAGCATCGGCAACGAGCATGGCGTCACGCCCGGCGTAGTGGCCGTAGCGTGGACGTTGCACAATCCCGCCATTACCGCAGCCATTGTGGGCGGCCGCGGCCCACGGCAAGTGGAAGAAACCGCAGCCGCGCTCAGCTTCCGGCTTGCGGACGACGAGTACGGAACCATCAACAGGTTCCTCAAGGAGAATCAGGCTTAGAAAACACAGGCAGCAAAACAAAGAACCCCGGCCGAGGCCGGGGTTCTTTGTTTTGAAGATCGGTGGTTTCCGGTTTACATTGCTGCGACGAAATCCGGAACCTGAACAGCTGCGTAATTTTGCAGCAGTTGCGTCATGCGGGCCGCCATGCCGGTGTACATCGAGGCGGCGCGGTACGCATTCACGCGAACACCTTCGCCGGCGTGAGTAAACGCATATTGCACCAGAGCCGTCAGCACGCATACGCGAATCTGCATTGCATCGCTGCGCAGGGTTTCGATGAGCAGACGATCGACGCCCTCGCAATGCTTGGCTGCGTAATCCGCCATTTCGAGCATGACACGCGCATTCTGGTACATCACCCACAATCCGCGGGGACCATCCATGCGCTGCCAGGCATCTTCAGGCGTAGCGCTCAAACCCTCTTTCCAAAGGAACTGCTCGCTCAGCTCGCGTGCGCTCCATTCGGGGCGCAGGCTAGCCAGCAGAGTCTCCCACGTTTGCGAATTGCGACGCTGCACACTCTTGCGCCAGCGAGCCAGATACAGCACGATGGCCAGGACAGCTGCAATTTGTAGGACAGTTACAATCATTAAGTGATCCCCAAAATCGGGCTATTGGTAACCGAAAGTCCGGTAACCGCACCCGGAGCACTTCTGAACACATTCAAGTTATAACCGAAAACAGGAAATTTGTAAGCACAAAATCGGGCGCTTACATACGCCTTTTGTGGTATATAGCCCTAATCTAGCGGACACTGCACGAAGGTAACTTTCAGCGGATTAGGGCCTTTTTGTACCCGGAAAAACTTTCGTAACACACCTAAAATAAACGCCTTGAGGCCTCTTGCCCCCTTACCTGGGTACCGCGCTTCGGGGCTGTGGAAAAGTACTGTGGATTCACTGGGTTCGAGGCAGCGCCGGACCCGGCACGGGCACCCCTACAATGAATTGAGGGTAAATCTCCCTTTCAAGGAGCTATTTCGAGTGTCACAACGCACGTTTAGCATCATCAAGCCGGACGCGGTCCGCAATAACGCGACCGCCGCCATCCTGAGCGAAATTGACAAGGGCGGCTTCAGCATCGTCGCCATCAAGAAGGAATCCATCACCAAGCGGGAGGCGGAGGGTTTCTACGCAGTGCACCGCGACAAGCCGTTCTTCGACGCGTTGACGGACTTCATGTCGTCAGGACCGCTCGTCCTGATGGTTCTCGAGAAAGACAATGCCATCGCGGACTTGCGCAAGCTGATGGGCGCCACCAATCCCGCGAACGCCGCAGAAGGAACCATCCGCAAGAAGTTCGCAGCCTCAATCCAGGAGAACGCGATCCACGGCTCCGACGGCGAAGACACGGCAGCCTTCGAGATCGGCTATTGGTTCGCCGGCTACGAGCTAATTTAAGATTTCAGCCGCCAGACAGTAGCGCCGGCCTCCCGGCCGGCTGTAGTGCGGGCGTCCCCGCCCGCACAATCCCGTGGCAATCCTACCGTGCCCCATCCTTTTCGCGCTTTTCGTGAAAAGGGTGGGAAAGCCACGAGGCCCGGCATATCTATAATCTGCTTACTGAGGCATCGACTCCCATGAGCACCACCAACTCCGAACTGACCGCACTGTTTCTCGATACCTCGCGCGAGCTTCTCTTCGGCCAGCACTGGCCGCGCATAAAAACGTGCGTCGCATCGCTCACCACGGAGCAGATCTGGTGGCGGCCCAACGAGGCCTCGAACTCGATCGGCAACCTTCTCTTGCATCTGAACGGCAATGTACGCCAGTGGCTGGTCGTCTCGTTCAACCGCGGCGAAGACAAGCGCAACCGTCCTGCCGAGTTCGCGGCCAAAGAAGGCGAATCGGCCAAGGAGCTGCTCGATCGGCTGGGCGCAACGCTCGACGAAGCCGCCCAGGTGCTCGACCGGCTGACGACCGCGGAGCTTCTGGCGAACTACGAAGTGCAGGGCTATCACACCAACGGGCTCTACGTGGTCTACCACGTAGTCGAGCACTTCGGCATGCACTACGGGCAGATTGCCTTTATCACCAAGCTGCTCTCCGGCAAAGATCTCGGCTTCTACAAGGAACTGAACAAGACCGGCCGGGCATGATGACCATCTGCAGGCGTTGGCCACGGGAAATTTCCTGCGCTCAGACGTAGGCCTCGGTTGTCACGGACGCCGCGCAACGGCCACGCGGGGAATGCTCTGTAAGTCGTCGATGAACTCAACGCTGTCGAATCCCGCGCCCTTGAGCAGCGCGCGAATCGTCTCCTGTTGACCGTAGCCGATCTCGAGCGCAACAAAACCACCCGGCACAATTGCGCCGAATGCGGCGGGAATGAGACGGCGATAAATGTCCAGGCCATCCTCACCGGCGAAGAGCGCCTGCGCCGGCTCGTAGTCGCGCACTTCCTCGTGGAGCGTGTTGCGGTCGCTCTCCGGCACGTAAGGTGGATTCGAAACGACGATGTCGAACTGCTCACCCTTCACCGGCCCCAACAAATCGCCTTCAAGAAAGCGCATGCGATCCGCGACGCCGTTGCGTGCGGCATTATCTTTGGCCACAGCTAGCGCAGCCGTAGAAATGTCGGTGGACGTGATCTGCGCAAATGGCAGCGCGTGCGCCAGCGCAACGGCAATCGCGCCCGAGCCCGTGCCCACGTCCACGATCCTCGGCCGCGCGAATTCGGCAGCCAGAGCCATGGCCTTTTCCACCAGGTGCTCCGTCTCCGGCCGCGGAATCAGCACGTCGCGATTGACGCGGAACAGCAAGCCGTAGAACTCCGCTTCTCCGGTGATGTACTGCATGGGCTCGCCGAAGTGGCGACGTTCCACCAAATCGCAGAACGTGTCGGCGGCATCGGATGCAAGCGGCTCACCGTCGTGCGCAATCAGCCACGCCAGATTTGTCTCCGGCGCATTCTTTCGCAACGTGTGCAGGAGCAACGTCTCGGCGTCGCGCCGCGCGCGTTCGGGATGCGGCCCCGCGGCAAGAACCTTCTGCGCTTCGTCGAGTGCAACGCGGAGGGTCGGGCGATCGTCGGGTGCGGGCGGCATGCGAGAACTTTCTCACACCGGGTAGCGTTCGAGCGCAATGGCATGCCGGGCGACGGTGCGGCTCAAGGCCACAACATCGGCCGGAGTGAAGCGCGCCAGCCGCCGCAGAATCGCGAGTTGCGTCATCAGTTCATCGCCCTCGCCGCATGCGGCCAGCACGCGACGCGACGCCTGCTCGGCCAGCGCCATGCTTTCATCGGCCAGCAGTGCGGTCATGGCCGCGGCGGGCTCGGCGGAATTGCGCCCGGCTGCGGCCAACTTCCGCGCACGCAGCAGCGCCGATTCCAGCGCATAAACCTGGCTGGTCATGTCGGCCAGGTCGGCCATGATTTCCTGCTGTTCTTCGAGTCCAGTCATGAAGCGTTGGCTGGCTACTCCCGCGGCAAAGAGCGCTATTTTTCTGGTCTTGGACAGAATTTCTGCTTCACGCGCCAACGCCTCGCCCGAGCTTGCCGCACCGTCGAGCGAAGGCGGCTCCGTGACCTCATCCATCACGCGCTTGATGGCGGCCAGCAGCGGCAGCTTGCCGCTCATGGCGCGCTTCATCATCCAGCCAGTGACGATGAGCCGGTTGATTTCGTTGGTGCCCTCAAAGATGCGGTTGATGCGGGCATCGCGATAAGTGCGTTCGGCGGGATACTCCTCGGTGTAACCATAGCCGCCCATGGTGGCGATGAGCTCGTCGGCCACCAGCGTGAGCATCTCCGATCCGTAGATTTTCAGAATCGAACACTCGACCGCGTATTCCTCGATGTTGCGCGCAACGTCAATATGCTGATCGGGATTCTCCGCGGTGAGCTTTGCCAGACGCGCTTCGATGAGCCCCACGGTGCGGTAGGCCATGCTTTCGGCTGCGTAAAGCTGCGTCGCAGCCGTCGAAATCTTGCGCTGGATCAGGCCGAATTCCGCGATCGCCTTGCCGAAGGCGTGGCGCTCTTTGGCGTAGCGGATCATGGCCGCCAGCGCGTGCCGCGCGCCGCCGATGCAGGCCACGCCCAGCTTGAAGCGGCCCACGTTCAGCACGTTAAACGCGATGTGGTGGCCCTTGCCGGCTTCGCCGAGAAGATTTTCTTTCGGGATTTTGCAGTCCTGCAACACCAGTGGGCAGGTGGACGAGCCGCGAATCCCCAGCTTGTGCTCTTCAGCGCCGACGGTCAGGCCCGGAGTGCCGCGTTCGATCAAGAATGCAGAGAATTTTTCGCCGTCAATCTTGGCGAAGACCGTGTACAGGTCCGCGGTCCCTCCATTGGTGAGCCACTGCTTCTCGCCGTTCAGGATGTAGTGCGCACCGTCGGGCGAAAGCGTGGCGCGGGTGCGAATGTTCATGGCATCGGAGCCGGAACTGGCTTCCGAGAGCCCATACGCCCCGATCCACTCGCAGGTGGCGAGCTTAGGCAGGCAGCGTTGCTTCTGCTCTTCGGTCCCATACCAGACCAGTGGCAGCGTCGCGATACCGATATGCGCGCCGAAAGCAGTCGAGAAACTGGCCAGCACCGAGATGTGGTCGGTGATGAGCGTGGAGCTTATCTTGTCCAGCCCCATGCCGCCATACTCTTCAGGAATATCGACGGCGGTGAATCCAAGTTCCGCGGCCTTGCGCAATAACGCCGCCATCGCGCCGGGCTCCTTTGCTTCGATTGAAGCGACGCGGGGCAGAATCTCCTCGCGCGCGAAGCGAGCCGCTGTGGCCGCAATCTGGCGCTGCTCTTCGTTCAGGTCTTCGGGAGTAAAAATCTCGGCAGGGATGCGGGTTTCGAGCAGGAAACTGCCGCCGGTAGCGGCAGCGATGAGGGATACGTCGGTCGAGGGCATAATCTTGCGCGGCCTCCTGTCACCGAATCGAAAGAACCTGCCTCATGATAGATGCTGGAACCGGCACAAAAGGTCAATTGTCGTCGCGAGCTGCGCGGCTAGGCGAGAGCGATGCGCGGCGCCGTGGCAGGAGCAGGCGCCTGGGCCCGGACGATTTCCATCACGTCCGCGGGCGTAGCTGCAACCGCATCCGCTTGCACCAGTTCCTCAGGCGAACCGTAGCCCCACCCCGCGGCCAGGCAACGAACGCCGTTGTTGTGCGCGGCTTCGATGTCGAAGCTGCGATCACCCACCATCCAGACCGATGCATGCCCCGGCCGTCCGTGATTGACGGCGTGCTTGCTCAGGACGAGCGCCAGCAGATCGGTCTTAGTGTGGCTCGCGTAGTCAATTCTGTCGCCGTAGATGGCGTTGAAATATTGCGCGATGCCGAAGCTCTCCAGAATGCGCACGGCAAAGTGCTCGTGCTTTGATGTGCAGACGTAGAGCGGAAAGCCTTCGTGCTGCAGCTCGGCCAGCATCTCCGCCACGCCTGGATACACCGAGTTGTTGCTCCAGCCCACGCGGTCGTAACAGGCGCGGTAGTCGCGTGCCAGTGCCGCATGATCCTCCGCGTTCCCGTCCGGCAATAACTCCGCGGCCCACTCTTCGACGGGCGGCCCGATAAAACGGTCGAGAGGGCCGCAATCTGTAATCTTGCGTGCCTCGATCACCTCGCGCAGACAGCCGAGGATGCCGGGTTTCGAATCGGTCAGGGTTCCGTCCAGGTCAAAAATCAGCGCGGGCAACGATTGCGACATACTTCAAGTTTCGCAGAGAGCCGCAGAAGGTCCAAAAGGCGCGCAGACGCAGAACCGGCGCCGCGGAGGTTGTCGGCGCCGGTTCCAGACGATGGTTTTCTGAGCTTGCAGTTGCTGTTTACACCTTCACCGCGGGATGCGCCGCGTAGTGCAGCAGCACCGCGACCGCGCAGCTGACCAAGCGCGTTTCCGCGGAATCGGCACGGCTGGTGAGGATGGTGGGCACGCGTGCGCCGAGCACGATGCCGGCCAGTTGCGCGCCGCCCAGGTATTCCAACTGCTTGGCCAGCATATTGCCGCTCTCGAGATCGGGAACCACGAGAATGTCGGCCTGGCCGGTGACCGGCGAAACCAGCTTCTTGATCTGGGCGGCTTTTACGCTGACCGCAGTGTCGAAGGCCAGCGGCCCGTCGAGAATGCCGCCGGTAATCTGGCCACGATCGGCCATCTTGCACAGCGCGGCCGCGTCCAGCGTGGACTGGATCTTGGGATTCACGGTTTCGACGGCTGACAGCAGCGCCACCTTGGGCTCGGGAATGCCCAGTGCATGCGCCAGGTCAATGGCGTTCTGTACGATGTGGATCTTGTCTTCAAGCTCGGGCGTGATGTTGATGGCCGCGTCGGTGATGAGCAGGGTGCGCGCGTAGGCCGGGGTATCCATAATGAACACGTGCGAGATACGCCGCGCCGTACGCAGGCCGGTATCGCGCTGCATGGCCGGCTTCAGCAGCTCGTCGGTGTGCAGGCTGCCCTTCATCAACGCCAGCGCATTTCCCGCGCGGCACATCACCACAGCCGCCGTAGCTGCCTGGGCCTCGGTTTCAGCCTCGACGATGGGGAATTTGCTGATGTCGACGCCCATCTTTGCGGCCAGTGCCTTCATCTCCGCGCCAGGGCCGATGAGCGTGGGCTCAATGAGACCGGCGGCAGCCGCTTCCACGGTGCCCTTCAGCGCCACATCGCTTAATGGCCATACCACGGCCGTGGTGATGGCGGGCAGAGCTTTGCAGCGCTCGATGAACTTGTGAAACACGTGATAATCCGGGGGATGCCCCACCAATGGATCAACGGCAACGGATTCAGCCAACGTGGCAAGATCGCTCATGAATCGATTCTCCTCCCCGGCGGGCGCACATGCCGGGTATCTCACGAATATTGTCGCGTGGCAGCCGTCATGGGCGTGTGCCTTAGGTCACACTACGGGTATGCGTCCCTGCATGCGGAATTGCCGCGGCTCCGTACCCAGCCGGCTCCGACCCGGCGAAAGCGGCTCTTTCGGCGCGCATTCCCTCCCACCTTTGAAGCGAATTTCGGGTTCTGAACGCCGCAAATGACGCGGTCAAACACTCGTTGACGCTCGAAAATACCGAGCCTATACTCTGGGATACCGGGTGTCCCCCCCGCCAATCTGGCCGGCGGCATCTCTTCGATGCCGAGTCACATGAAAAAGGAGAGTCTTGATGAAAAGACTTCTCGCTACCCCTCTGTGTGCCCTGCTGCTGTGCGCAATGTTGCCCGGGCAATCGACGTCTTCGTCCGGCGTTTCGCAAATCGGCAATATCGGCAACGCCCTTACCGGCAAGAAGAAAAACGCTCAGCAGGATCCGAATGCGGTAATTGACCTGAGCAACGTCGACAAGGATAAAATCGCCCGCATCGAAGCGATGCCCGAGGTGGCGGATGCCATCCAGCAGGAATGGGATGAGCTGCGCAAGAACGATATGCAGCTGGCCTATGGCATCAACCTGACCGAGAACTGGGGCATGGCGCAGGACACCATTGCCGGCGACTCATTCGACCGGCAAAGGCTCTACGTCAACCCGGTGATCCAGAGCTACGTGAATCACGTGGGACAGCGGCTGGTTCCCAGGAACTCCGGCAATGTGTACACCTTCCGCGTGCTTTACGATCCCATCCCCAAAGCTCTGACGCTTTCGACCGGAACCATCTACATCTCTACCGGCCTGCTTTCCATGCTCGACACGGAAGGCGAGCTGAGCTACGTGTTGGCGCACGAGATCGCGCACCTCGAGCTGCGGCAGGCCTATCTGCGCATTCGCGACAAGCACGTGATGATGGAGCTGGCCAAGGAAAAAGCGGAGAAGGAAAAAATCGTCACCGACGTGGGCTCCATGGTGATGGGCGCCGGATTGGGCGGAGCGCTGATTCCGTTCCGGCTGGGGGGCTCTCTGCTCGGCGGTAGCGCCGGACTGGCCACGGGAATGGAAGTGGGCCACTACTTCATTCACCCGCAAATCGAGCCCGTCATCTGGGAAGGCAGGGAAGAAGACGATGCCGATGACATGGCGATGCACCTGATGCTGGAACAGGGATACGATCCGCGCCAGATCGAGCACCTGTTCACTACGCTCAACCAGGTGGTGACGGCGGACTCGCGCATGGGCCTGGGATTCATGGGCTCAGCGCCGCGCGTGAAGGGCCGCGAGGCCCACCTGAATGCGCTGCTGAACGGCCAGCTGAAGGCAGAAGTCGAGTTGCGGGCGAAGGGCAAGGGCTTCAATCCCGATGATCCCGATTTCACGCCCATGGTTGCCTCGGTGCGCCGCGACAACGGCATTCTGGCTATGGATTACGATCTGTTCGCGGTGGCGAAGAGAAACCTGGAAAGCGCGGTTTCGCAGCGGCCCGACGATGCATCGGCTCATTTTTATCTGGCCAAGCTGGAGCGACTGACGGCGCGCACACCCGGAGAACGGCAGGATGCGATCAGTCATCTGACTATGGCTCTCAAGCTCGATTCCGACCGCGGCGCCATTCCGGCAGCTCACATGGAATACGCCGTAGCGCTGATCGAAGAGGGCGATCCCGCGAACAAGGATCAGATTACAGGCGAATTGAAGGCCTACGTGGCGCTTTCCGAGCGCGATCACGCGGGATTGCCGGCCAACATGCAGCTGATCTACGACTACATGAGCGCGGCCGGAGACTCCAGGTGGTTTCTGCCGCCGCAATGGTACGGCGCGCAGCTGACCAACAACCCGGGCTTCACGACCACGGCGCCGGAAGCGGTGATCCGCAAGGCATCGATGCTGGAGGGCCCAACGCAGTCCGCGCCAGCGCCGGCTACAACCCCTGCCCCCGCCGCACACGGCAAGGGCAAGCCAGCGAAGCCGGCAACAGCACAGGTGAAGCCCCCGTCAGCCAAGGCCAACACGCCTGCGGCGAATTAGAAGACCAGCGGAGCTAGCGGAGTTAGCGTGGTTAGCGGCGTTAGCCTAGCTCCGCCAACCACGCTAACTCCGCTAACCCCGCTCTTCGTCCGTCTGCGTTACCCTGATCTCTTATGGGCCGCATCCGCATTCTTCCTGACCAGGTCGCCAATCAGATCGCCGCGGGCGAGGTGGTCGACCGTCCTGCCTCCGTAGTCAAGGAGCTGCTGGAGAATGCCCTGGACGCCGGCGCCACGCGGATCAAGGTGGAAGTAGAAGGCGGCGGACGCAAGCTGATCCGCGTCGCCGACGACGGCCAGGGCATGAGCCGCGACGACGCCCTGCTGGCCTTCGAGCGCCACGCCACTTCCAAGCTGCGCACCGCCGACGATCTGCTTTCGATCGCCACCTTGGGCTTTCGCGGCGAGGCGCTGCCCTCCATCGCCTCCGTCGCGCGCGTCACGCTCGACACCGCAACCGGCGAAGAAGCGGCCGGCACGCACATTGAAATCGCCGGCGGCAAAATCCATCGCGTAGAAGACGCAGCCCTGCCCCGCGGAACCACGCTGGCCGTCTCCGATCTTTTCTTCAACACCCCGGCGCGGCGCAAATTTCTCCGCGCGGAATCGACCGAACTGGCGCACGTGACGGCGCTGGTCACGCACTACGCGCTGGCGCATCCGGAGAAGCATTTCGAACTGCTCTCGGCGAGCCACACCATCGTTTCCGCGCCGCCCGTGACGCGTACCGCCGAGCGTATTTATCAGATCTTTGGCAAGGAAACGCTCGGCCAACTGCTGCCTCTGGCCGCCGAAGCGCCTTTGGCGCACGTGGGTTTGCCAGAACCTCCTCCGTGGAGAAGAAGTCCGGAGGACACGCGCCAGCCCGGCACATTGCGGCTCAGCGGCTTCTACTCAAAACCCGAATTGCAAAAGCTGAATCGCAACTCGATTTACATCTTCGTGAACAAGCGCCTCATCCGCGACCGGCTGCTGCTGCACGCGATCACGGAGGCCTATCGCAACGTGATTCCGCCCACCAGCTTCCCGGTGGTGCTTTTGTTTCTGGAGATGCCGCCCGAAGAGGTCGACGTAAACGTGCACCCCGCCAAAACCGAGGTGCGCTTTCGCCAGCAGAGCCTGGTCCACGATTTTGTCCGCGACAGCTTGCGCACGGCGCTCATCAAGGCGCGGCCCGCGGCAGGTTTTCTGGCTGCGCTCGACTCTCAGCCCTCGGCCAGCCCGTCGCTCATGCCTCCCGCAATTTCACCGATCCCGGGGCCTCCCGGTGATGCCGTCCCGCCCCCTTCCGACTCCGATCCTGAGGCCTTCGCAGGCGGTCAAGCGGGTGCCGAGTCCTTCCAACTGACGCCGGCAATGCCGACTCCGATTCCCGGCAAACTCCCCTTTACCAGCCAGGGCGCAACCGAAGGGCAGCGCTTCGGGTCCGGCACCTTCGACCGCGAGGCATGGGGCGAAGCGGCCAAAGCCCTATTCACTGCGACAGTCCCCGGCGCAGAATCGTGCAGCCCAAGCCTTAACGGCGCAACAGGTTATGGTGAAAACTCGGCGGCGGAAGCGGCCCAGGTCGAAGCTGAGCAGGCGGCCAGCAGTCTGAACCGGCTGGGCTCGCTCAAACCCCTCGGACAGCTGCGCGAGTCGTTCATCCTGGCCGCCGGCGACGACGGCCTGTGGATCATCGATCAGCACGTTGCACACGAACGGGTGCTTTTTGAGAAGATCCTGCGCGACCGCCAGGTAGAACAGGTGCAGCGCCAGCGCCTGCTGATGCCTTTGCTGGTGGAACTCAAGCCCGAGCAGATGGTGGTGTTCGCGCGCATAGCCGAGGAGCTCGAAACCAACGGTTTTGAGGTGGAACCCTTTGGGCCACAGACACTTGCCGTAAAAGCGGCTCCGGTGGGCCTGGAGGGCGCCGAGCTGGAGCGAACACTGAGTGAAGTCATCGAACAATCCGCTGCCGACTCCGATGAACCTCTTCCGAATGAATCACTTAATCGGTTGCGCTCGCGGATTGCCGCTTCCATAGCCTGCCATTCTGCCATTAAGGTCAATACCGCTCTTGATCAAAAACGTATAGAATGGTTATTGTTAGAGCTTGCGAAGACCGATCACCCAACCAGTTGCCCGCACGGACGTCCCATAGCTTTGCTGTATTCCTGGAAGGAAATTCTGCGGGCCTTCCACCGTCTTTAGGGTCCCTCGAAGGTTTCTTGGGGTCTATGACCGGCGGCCGGTTGCTCCTAGGAGCGCCGGCAGGTGATTTCGCCAGCTTGGAAGTGAGGTTTTTCTTTGACAGCAGAACAACTGGAAGCATCGCGCGCCGAAAGGATGCGCCAGAACGGTGTCGGGACACTCACATTTGAGGATGCCCGGACGTGGATCGAGGAGACGGGATTGTGCCTGTTCCTCCCACGGAAGCAGTTTGCCACCTTCGTCGCTCCTTCATTTGTTGAAGCTGTAGCCGGTGAACGCAGCCCGGCTCCCGCCGCCAAAATTGTCACCCTGGCCGAAGACTTGCTGGTTCGCCTTGAAACCGAAGGCGTTGCTGTGCGCCTGAATTTGCAGGGACAGCCCGGCGAGCAGCCCGATTTTGTCGTGGCCAGCTGGGTTCTGCCTTACGTCTACGCCCTGCGCGGCGACCGCGACTGGCGGCGCAGCCCGCAACTGACCGGGTCGCGCGCCGTGTCTCAGTTGGCCATCCAAGCCTACAAACTGCTTGAAGCCGGCGACGCCACCATCCCGCGGTTGAAGCACGCGCTGGGCCGGGAAGTGTCGGAATCGGCGGTTCTGCGCGCCATCACCGAACTGTGGCAGCAGCTGCGCATCATCCCTGTGATCTCCTCACCCGGCAGCACGCCGCAATGGCAACTGCTGCGGGTGCGTTACCAGAAGGCCATCGCCGAGGGCGCATCCACGTCGCAGGTCACCGCGATTTCGGTGCTGGCTTCCATTTATCTGCAGGCCGTAATCGCTGCCAGCATGGAAGAGGTAGAACTGTTCCTTGCCCCGCTGACGGCACGCAGCAAGGTGCGCGAAGTGTTGCGCGGACTGGTTGCTACGCGGCAGGTGCACACGATTTCCATGGGGCATGCACCCCAATATTACGTGGCGGGAACACTGCCCGAGTTCACGCCTCCTTCCTCGCTTTACGGCGGTTCCTACTCGAGTTCGTCCATGCCGGCTTCGGCGCAATTCCTGCGCTCGTATGAGCGGGAATTTGAGACGCATGAGCCGCCCGCGGCGGTTTCGCATGTCGCGCCAGCCGCTGCATCAGTCCCTGCTCCCATCCCAACGCGCAAGCCGGCGGAGATCGCACCCCGGATCGCAGCCGAGGCCGAGGAGAAGAAGCCTTCAACCGTGCGGCCGCATTTCAGCCGCAAACCGGCTCACACCCGGAATCGTAAGCCTGCGTCCACCTCCTCGAAGGGCCGCGTGGCTCGCGGTGCGTCGCGGAGCAACGGCGCTCGCTCCAACGGTAGTTCCCGCCATGCAGCCCCGGTGCGCTGGGCGCACGGCACAGCGAAAAACGGCAATGGCAACGGCCATAGCAAGCAGAATGGCTCCCGTACAAACGGTGCCAACGGCTTGCACAAGTCCAAGCCGGCCGCGGCGCGGAGCCTGAGCAACGGGCGCGCAGCCAATGGCAAGCCGGCGGCAAAGTCCTCGGCGCGGCCGGTTTCACGGCGCACCGCGGCTGCCCGGCCAGCAGTGACCAGAAAAGATGTGCGCACGGACGCGCGCTCGCGCCGCAAGCCAGCCATGTCCGCATCCACAAAAGCCGGTAACAGAGCGCGCTATGGATTCACTGCTCCCTCCAGGCAGCGGTCGAAGAAGCGTGGATAAACGGAAACGCGGATGAGCGCGGAAGAAAACCGCAACCTGACCACCAATCCAGGGCCGAGAATTATTGTCGCCATCGACGGACCTGCCGGCGCGGGAAAAAGTACCATCGCCCGCCAACTGGCCCGGCATTTCGGCCTGCTCAACTTGGAAACCGGCGCCATGTACCGAGCCTTCGCCCTGAAGGCACTTCGTGCCGGATTGCCTTTGGACCAGAGCTGCGGCCTGGAGGAATTGGCCGCGGAAACATCCATCCGCCTCGAGCCCGGCGAAGAAGAAAATCGCGTCCTTCTCGACGATGAGGACGTGACCGGACTCATCCGCAATCCCTTGGTGACAGAAGCGGCATCGCGCGTAAGCGTCTTTCCCAGGATTCGCACCTGGATGGTCCGCCTGCAGCAACAGTTGGGCGCTCAGGGCGGCGTGGTGATGGAGGGTCGCGACATCGGAACGGTGGTTTTTCCCCATGCCGAGGTCAAGATCTTCCTGGATGCAGCGCCTGAAGTGCGTGGCCTGCGCCGCTACGATCAACTGGGCGGGCAAGAGTCCGCGGCGACTCCGCCACCGGACGAGATCATCCGCGATCTGCGCGCCCGCGATGAGCGCGATCGCAACCGCGCCGATTCGCCGCTGAAACCCGCCGAGGATTCCGTGCTTCTGGACTCGACCCACCTCACGCTCGACCAGGCTGTGGCAGAAGCCGTGAACATTGTGGCCGGGAAGCTGCGCTCAGCCGGGATCTCCTCCTGACGTCGCGCAGCTTTCGTTCCGCAAGCACTCCACGCCGTCGCAACCGATCTTTTCCCGCTTCCATGCCGGCAGCGGGTCAGTTTGAATCTGTCGCGAAAGGGCACGACTTCAGTCGTGCCGTAATGGCGCCAAAAATGACTGGGGGCTTTAGCCCCTGAGGGATGGTTTCTTTCAAACTAACCCACCGCCTCTGTGCCGCCTCCCATGGATTGTGGAGTAGGATGGTCTAAATCTCCCCGATCTTCCGACAGGAGCAAGAACATAGGATGACCGCCCAATGCCACACGTGTGGATCGAGGAATCTGCGCCCTTCTCTACTCAAACGCAAAGATCTGATTTATCTCTTTGCTCTTCGCTCTCCCGTACGTTGCCGCCAGTGCCGCGAGCGTTTCTACGTCAGCATTTTCAGCATCCGCAAAGTACGGCGTGACGCCTATGCGCGCCGCGCCCGCAAGGAAAGCCAGATGCGCGGGCCGCAAGCTGAGGTTTTTGACTGGCAAAACTCTGAAGATCTCCGCTGACGCAGGGCGCCACTGGAATCCTGCCCTCCGCCGCACACGCCACCAATCCGCGCAACTCCCTCAAGCAGCAGCCCCGCCCCGCTCGAGTTCCCGTTCCCCGGCGCAATGCTATAGGCTTTGAATATGGAATTGACTTGCAGCCGCTGTCACCAGACTGTGCTGGACGGGAATTGCTTTTGCCCGACCTGCGGACTGCCGCAACTCGTCTATTCCGCCGAGAACTCTGGCGAAGCCGGGCAAGGTGAACGCTGGGGCGAGGTCGTCCGCGACGCGAACTCGGTTGATTGGAATTCGGCTGTAAGGTCGACCCTTCCCCTGGCGATACCGGCCGGAATCCTCTGCTCGATGCTTTCGCCGGTGAGCATCCTTGGTCTGCTCCTGATGGGCGCGGCTGCTGCATGGGTAGTGGCGCTTTACATGCGCAGCCATCGGCCCACCTGGATCACGGTTGGCGCCGGCGCACGCATCGGTTTTGTCACCGGAGTGGTGGGAAGCTGGACGGCCGCTGCCGTAAGCGGGCTATCCCTTTATGCCATGCGTTTTTGGCTGCATCAGGGCAGCACCTTCGACGACTTCTGGCAAACTCTTGTAAATCAGTGGCAGGCGCAAGTGACCGCGACCGGCGCTGACGCGCAGAACATTGCCGCATTCAAAGCCATCCTGGTCTCTCCGGAAGGGCGTGCCGGCCTGATCCTCGTTGCGATCGCTTTCCTGATGGGAACTCTGGTGCTCTTTGCCATTGCGGGCGGCGCTCTCGGCGCGCGCATGCTCACCCGCGCTCGCCGCACGGAAAACTAATCCCGCTCCCCGGCCCTCCTTGCTCCCTCGCTCCCTTGCTCCCTGGTTTCCTTGCTCCTTGTTTTTCTGCGATCATGAATGCAAGCGACATGGCCAAAGCCAGCGCCGCTTCATCGCATCTCGCTCCAGCGAGGTTTCCCATGTGCCGCAATATCAAGATGCTCTTCAACTTCGATCCGCCCGCCACGCCGGATGAAATTCGCAATGCGTCCCTGCAGTTTGTGCGGAAGATCAGTGGCTTCAACAAGCCGTCAAAAGCCAACGAGGCAGCTTTTGCCCAAGCCGTCGACGAAATCGCCGCCGCTTCCGAGCGCTTTCTGAGCCAGCTTCAGACCGGGGCGCCAACGCGCAACCGCGAAGAGGAAGCCGCAAGAGCCCGCGCCCGCAGCCTCGCACGCTTTGGAGATTGACTGCGCTGCCCTGGTTTTTCTTCGCGCGAATTCCTGATAAATCCAGTAGCGCGTCAGCCTGAATCCAGAGCCGGCCCAGCGTTGAAATAGCGCGTCAATTTCCGAGTAGGCGACGATATCCCCAGCATGCCCTCAATGAATGCATTAGCCTGGCAACAATTCAATCATTCAGTTTTGGCAGAGTGCTAATACGTTGTTTCAGCGCGAGGCGCGGGTTTCCTCTATAGTGGTGACTTCGCCGAGTTGCTCACCAAATGGGAATCTGCCGGCGTAACGGAGATCAAATGGCGAGATTTGTCCTTGTACACGGCGCGTTTTCCGGCGCATGGATCTGGGGACCACTGGCGGACCATCTGAAGGCGGCCGGCCATGCCGTGGCCGCGTTCGATTTGCCCGGGCTCGGAGACGACAAAACGCCAGCCAGCGAGGTCACACTGGATCGCTGCGTGGCCCGACTCTGTGAGGTGCTGGCCGCCGGCTCCGAGCCTGCGATTGTAGTCGGTAACAGCATGGGTGGCGTAATCGCGACCCAGGCGGCGGCATGCTGTCCGGAACGGGTCGCGGCGCTCGTTTACGCAACCGCTTTCCTGCCAAAGAACGGTCAGAGTCTTCTCGACCTGACAAAGCTTCCCGAGGGCGCCGGCGATCAGGTCCAGGCCAATATCACCATCGAAGACGATCCCCCGGTTGCCACGATGCCGGCCGCGGCATCGCGTCAGGCGTTGTACGGCTCCTGTTCAGACGAGGTCGCGGCGTGGGCCATCGCACGGCAACGCCCGCAGCCAATCGGACCCTTCGTGACGCCAGTATCGATCCCGGCCGGGGCGCTCGACGGAATCAACCGGTATTTCGTCGTCTGTACTCGCGATCGGGCGATTCCCCTGCCATTGCAGCGGCGAATGATCGCCGAGAACGTCTGCGACGATGTTGTTGAACTCGATACAGACCACACGCCCCACTTGTCCATGACGGAGAAGTTAGCAGGGGCCCTCCAGCAATTTGCGGCGCACTCATCCACGAATGGGAACAAAGCTCGTGCCGTAACGCAGCGTGTGAATGGGTAACGCCTGCCGTGCGACGCGAGCAACACGCCCCAGGATTGCGGACGTGTGGCCCGGCAAACCGGAACTCTCGGCTATCCGGGCAGTCAATTGGCGCTTTATCGCCATTGCGCTCATCAACCGTGAGGCTCACTTCACGGTTCCGGTCGGATGACCGGCAATCCGGACACTCCAGATTGAACCCTGTGGACTCAAACTGCCCCACTACCCCAAATCCTCCTCCGCGGCTCAAAATGAGAACATCGATTAGGAGAATCTTCCCCGTCTTCCGGGATCCGTCCTATGAGAGAAATCGTTACGTTTGTCTTCGGCCTGGCGTTGCTGGGCAATGCGGCTCTTTTCGTGCCCCAGGCCATCGCCGTGTGGCGCAAGAAAAGCGATGAGGGCATTTCGCTGGTCACCTTCGGCGGCTTCTGCATTCTGCAGGTCATCGGGGTGGTGCACGGCGTCTACGAGCACGACAACTCCCTCATCGTCGGCCTCGGCGCCAGCTTCCTGACCTGCGGAACCGTCACCTTCCTCACTATCGTCTACCGCGTCCGGCGTCTGCGGTCCGCGGCGACCTCCTGACGGCCCGAGCAATTGCGCGGCCGGGTGCCCCCGGTCTCTCGCTTTTGGAGACCGGGGAAGCGCGATCTCCGCAGCCCCATTTCCCGGGAGAACCCGGTTGCCCCCCGGCGTTTCCCGCTGAACAATAAATCGTGATCCCCGTCACATCCCATGTTCTGCAAAGGGGGGTACGACAGGGGGATGCAATCCAGCGTATACTTCTCTTCCACGGCAAAGGCTCCCGATAATCTCGGGGGTCACGCGGCACATCCCTGGCTGAGGCCCATGGAGGAACCGATGAAGATCACTGACACCGTTGACCAGATTCTCAAGAACAAGGCCTTCAATAAAATCCTGCCCATTTCTCCCGAGCAGACCGTGCACGATGCCTTGTCGCTGATGGCCGAGTACGATGTTGGCGCCCTGATGGTGATGTCAGGATCGAAGCTGGTCGGCATCCTGTCGGAGCGCGATTACGCGCGCAAAGGTATTCTGCAGGGCCACGCCTCCAGGGACACCAGGGTCGCCGAAATCATGACCAGCCCGGTAATCTCCGTGACGCCGCAGCACACAGTCGACGATTGCATGAACATGATGACCCAGGGCCACTTCCGCCACCTGCCCGTGCTCGATGGCGACAGACTGGTGGGCGTCATCTCCATCGGCGACATGGTGAAGTGGGTGATCAGCGGCCAGGAGCACGCCATCCAGGCGCTCGAGGGCTACATCATGGGCGCGTACCCGGGATAAGGCCGAATCCTCACCGCAATCGCGCCGCTACCCCAGGAAAATTCCCGCAATCGACGCGGAGATCAGGTTCGCCATGGTTCCGGCGAACATGGCGCGCACGCCTAATTTGGCCAGGTCGTTGCGCCGCTCCGGCACCAGCGCACCGATGCCTCCGATCTGCATGCCGATCGATCCCAGGTTGGCGAATCCGCAGAGCGCAAACGTGGCGATGGTGAAGGAGCGGTCTGCGATGAGTTTGGCGGCGTGCAACTGGCCAAGCTGGATGTAGGCGATGACTTCGTTGAGCGCCATGCGCGTGCCCAGCAGATTTCCGATGGCCATGCAGTCGTGCCATGGCACGCCGATGAGCCACGCCACCGGCGCAAACGCGAAACCCAGAATCTGGCCGAGCGAGCCCGGCATCCAGCCCATGTGCGGCAGCCCGTGCGTCCAGGTCAACATCATGTCGAGCAGCGCCACCAGCGCCAGAAAACTGATGAGCATGATACCCACGTTCATGGCCAGCTTGCCGCCGTCGATGGTGCCGCGGGCGATGGCGCCGATGAAGTTTTCGTCGGCGTGCAGCTCGTCCTTGGGGATCACGACCTTGCCTTCCGTGGCCGGCTTCTCGGTTTCGGGCACCAGCATCTTGGCCATCAGAATGGTTCCCGGCGAGGTCATGATCACGGCCGAGAGCAGGTGGCGCGCTTCCACGCCCTGCGAAATGTACATGGCCATAATTCCACCCGACACATGCGCCATGCCGCTGGTCATGATGGTCATGAGTTCGCTGCGCGTGGCCTTCGACAGAAAGGGCCGGATAGTGAGCGGCGCTTCAGTCTGCCCCATGAAAATGGAGGCCGCAACGTTCATGCTTTCCGCGCCCGAGATGCGCATGGTCTTGAGCATCACCCACGCCATCACGCGAATGATTTTCTGCATCACGCCGATGTGATAGAGAATCGCGAAGAACGCGGAGATGAAGATAATTGTCGGCAGCACCTGAAAGGCGAAGATGGCGCCTGCATTGGGATGCAGCTTGTCCGTAATCAGATCTCCGAACCGTCCCGAGTTGGGCAGTCCGAGTTCGCCGAAAAGAATCTTCGTCCCGGCAAAGGTGGCCGACAGCATATTGGTGACGACGCCGCCCGCCCAGGACATGGCGTCGCGCCCCCAGCCAAAGCGCAGCACCAGGAAGGCAAACGTGATCTGCAATCCAAGGCCCCAGAAAATGGTGCGCCAGCGAATGCGCTTGCGGTCGGTGGAGAACAGCCACGCGGCCAGTAGAACGGCCAGAATTCCCAACACTCCGGTGAATCGTGCCAAAAGGTTGCTCCTTCGGGGTCGAGTGATTTTTTGGAAGAACTTCCGATTAATTTACAGCATTTCGCAAAAAATTCTCGGCATTTTCTCGAGTGATGATGCGGCTGACAAGAGGAACCACTGCGCGTGGCGGAGTCTTGGAGAAGTGAATCGCCGCTTTCAGGATCCCCACCGGCTCGGCCAGCATCTTCGCGTTGGTCGCGTAGATCGTCGCGAACGGCTGCCCCTCCTCCACACGCGCGCCGCGCCGCGCATGGAAAAGAATCCCCGCGTTCGGATCGACCGGCTCGCCGGCCTTCTCGCGGCCCGCACCGGTGCGCTGCACGGCCCAGCCCAGCGCGGTGGTATCCATCTCGGATACAAAGCCGCTCTCCCACGCGTCGACCTTCAGCGTCGCACCCGGCTTATGGAACGCCTCCATATTGTCGAAGACGGAAACATCGCCGCCTTGAGCGTCGACCATCTTCATAAAGGCAGCCAGCCCTGCGCCATCGGTGAGCGCCGCTTCCGCCAGCGCGTAACCGGCCTGGGGCGTTGCGGCTTTGCCGCCCAGGTGGATCATCCATCCGGCCAAGATCAGCGAAAGCTCACGGAGGTCTTCACTCCACACCGGCCGCGCGCCGCGCAACAATTCCACGCACTCCACCAGCTCGATCCAGTTGCCGGCCGCGCGTCCCAGCGGCTGGCTCATGTCGGTCAAGAGCGCGACGGTCTCGGTGCCGGCGGACTCGGCCGTGGCCACCATCAGCGCCGCCAAAAACTCCGTGTCCTCCATCTTGCGCAGGAACGCGCCGGAACCGGTCTTCACGTCGAGCACCAGCCCATTTAATCCCGCGGCGAGTTTCTTACTCAATATCGACGCACAGATCAATCCCGGATTTTCGACCGTGGCCGTGTGGTCGCGCAACGCGTAGAGCTTGCGGTCGGCGGGCGCCAATTGATCGGTCTGGCCGATGATCGACGCGCCGCATTTGCGAATCACTGCCTCAAACTCGTCCAGCGTGAGCGCGGTGCGGTAACCGGGAATCGCCTCCAACTTATCGAGCGTCCCGCCGGTGTGGCCGAGGGCGCGCCCGCTGATCATGGGCACGGCCACGCCGCACGCCGCCGCCAGCGGCGCGACGAGAAAACTTGTCTTGTCTCCGACCCCGCCCGAGGAGTGCTTGTCGACCGTACGCTTGCCCAGGTTGGCGGGCGCAAACTTGACGCCCGAGTCACGCATGGCCAACGTGAGCGCACGCGTTTCATCGAGCGAGAGCCCGCGAATCCACGAGGCCATCAGCCACGCCGCAAGCTGATCCACGGGGACGGAGCTGTCAGCCGCCCCCTTCGCCACAAATTGAATTTCGTGTTCGTTGAGCGCGCCGCCGTCGCGCTTCTTGCGGAGAATGTCGATCATGTGCAGCGGTGAAACAGAGTCCGATTGCATGGTTTTCGCCCTGGAGTGCAAGGCAATAAGAATAACGCATGAGGCTCGCCGCGATGCCACTCGACATGCTGGATCTGGATCAATTCATGCTTGACATTGCTCTGCGCATTTCCCTAGGATTCCCTCTACACGATGCAACTTCGCGATGCGCTTTTGGCGTGGAGCGGAGCCCCTGAGAGGTTCCCCACCTTCCCATGTGCATCCTGTTCCGAGTCTGTCCTAATCCGCAACTCCGGTATGCCACTCGAGACCTCATTGTGCCAAAACAACTGAAGGGAGAAATGCGATGATCTGTACCGTCTGTGGAAAGGCAAACACCGACGGCTCCGCGTTCTGCGAGCAGTGCGGAGCCAGGATGCAAACTCAACCGGCAGCCACCCCTGCCGCAGCCTTCCCTGTTTCTGCTGCGCCGGCCACGGCTCCTGCGACGCCTTTCGCGGTCCCAGCTCCCTCCGCCGCGCAAATGGGCGAGTCGCTGATTGCCAACATGTCGCTGGGCGAGAAAATTGCCAGCGCGGGCGCGGTTGCCGCCATTTTGGGTTACTTCATGCCCTGGATCTCTATCGCGGGTTCGCCGATCACCTACAGCGGCCTCGCTCTGACCGAGTCCACTGGAGCCTTGGCTCTCGTCGTTTCGACAGCTTTGGCCTCAGCCGTCGTATGCTACTTGTCCATCAAAGCCACCGCTTCGAAGAAACTACTGTACGCCAGCTACCTCACGTACTTCGGCGCGCTATGCGGCCCGGCATACCTGGTGGCATTGATCTTCGTGCCCAAGGTGCAGTCCGTGGCTGGGATCGGCGCATGGATGTGCGCGCTCGGCTTTACCGCCGTTGCGAAGGGCGGCTTGATGACGATCAAAAGCTTCAGCAAAAGGACGTATTGAGCCCGGAGAAGCGCGGGGCGAGGGCGGTGGTGTTTTTCGCCAGGGCGTAAGATGTTCGCAACCATCCTTTGCGAAACGGAGAACGCCATGGCCTTCCGCACTTTGTTTCTTAGCCGGCTGCTTGGACTCTTTTATCTGATCTGCGGTCTGGCGATGCTGCTTCACGAACAGGTCTATACGGCTGCACTCGTCACGGTTGTGTACGACCCATTGGCCATACGGTGGATCGCGCTGATCGTCGTGCTCGCCGGACTGGCGATGGTTCTCGCGCACAATGTGTGGTCAAGACCCCTGGTCGCAGTCATCGTGACTCTGCTGGGTTGGCTGACACTCATCAAGGGTGTCGCCTATCTGTTTCTGCCCACGAGATGGCTGGAGGGATTCTTCCAGACAGTGCTCAACTGCGGAGGGTACGTGTACTTGGCGACGGCATTTTTGCTGGTGCTGGGCGCGTACCTGACCTACGAAGGCTTCCGGTCGAAGCCGGCATAGAGCGCTACTTCAATTTCATCTCGAAGCCCAGCGGCAGCACTTCGCTGAAGGGCATGACCCGCGTGCCTTCTTTGGTGGGAAAGGCGACGGGCGCGTCGGGCAGGATGAACTCGGCCAACACCTGACGGCAGGCACCGCACGGCGGACTCGGCAGTCCGTTCAGATTGGCAACCGCCACGGCTTCAATGCGAATCTCCGGCCCGAACTGGGAAACAGCCCGCACCAGCGCCGCACGCTCGGCGCAAATGGTCAGCCCGTAACTCACATTTTCCACGTTGGTCCCGGTCACGATTTCGCCGTTGCTCAGGCGCAGCGCCGCGCCCACACGGAATTTGGAATACGGCGAATAGGAGTTCTGCGCGGCCTGCTCGGCAAGCTTGAGCAGAGGTTCGAGCGCCGCCTGGGTCTGGTTCGTCATAATGATGCCCCGATCCTCTAGATGGGGCGAAGATTAGAGGCTAATCCATTTGCCTCACGATGTATATATGGGAAGAGCAGGGACCGAGGGGGATGGTCGATACAAATGAGGAGCAGTTTTAACTGCCGCGAGCGGGCGTTGCTGCCGCCTTTGTTTCTGTGCGCGATGGCGATCGCGTTTCTCGTGGGACCGCGCGGCAAGGCGAGCGCCGCCGCACCGCAGCAAGCCGCTCCACCGGCGGCCACCGCCCCTGCTCCAGTCTTCGATGTCGCGGCCATCCACGTCCGCATCCCCGAGCCGCACGAGCACAACTCCATCTGGAGTTCGCCCTTCGACGGGCGCTTCAAGGCTGAGAACGTCTCCGTCATGACGCTCATCTGGTGGGCATACGAGATGCCGGAGGCAAGGATTCTTGGTGCTCCCGCATGGGTCAACGCAACCCACTTCAATATCGAGGCCACAGCCGATCCCGCAGTCGACGCGCAGTTGAAAGGTCTCAGCTCCGACGCCGGCCGCAAAGTGAAAGAAACGATGATTCGCGCCTTACTCGCCGACAGGTTCAAGCTTGTCACCCACACCGAGACACGCGAACTGCCCATCTACACCCTTGTGGTCGCAAAAGGCGGACCGAGGCTCGGCGCACTGCAGGATAGCGGCACGTCCATCAATCGGGGAAGTGACCGCATCGAGGTCCAGACATCGAACAGCGTCTCCACTTTGGCCGAACAGCTATCGATGATTGTTGGCCGCGACGTCGTAGACAAAACCGGCATCACTGGCCGCTACAATCTCAAGCTGCAGTGGACTCCCGACGACGACGCTGCCGATTCCGGCCCTTCCCTCTTCACCGCGCTCGAAGAGCAGCTGGGCCTCAAACTGGAGCCCGCCAAAGGCCCGGTGCAGGTTCTCGTCATCGACCACGCGGAGATGCCGTCGGCGAATTAGCGTTTCCTAATCTTTGGTCCCTTGTTCCCTTGGTCCCTGTCTTTCTCAAGTTGCGCGCCAGCCTTTCTCTCTGGACACCCGCCCTCGCCGGCGGCATCTGCCACTACCGTCCGCGCAATCTCGCGCCTCCGCCGTAGTAGTATGCTGACTAGTCTTTCCGATCGCATCGCATTCATGTCTGCACGCGGAGAAGAGAAGCGAAATGAAAATCCTGGAACGGTTCAAAGTTGCGCCGGGATCCAAAGTAAAACTCAAGAAAATCGACCCCGCGTTTACGGACGGCCACAAGAGCCACAAGTCCGCGGCCCGGGAGATCGCCGATGATCAGCAGAAGCTCCGCGAGCTCCAGGATCTGCTCTACGCAGAACACGGACACTCCCTTCTCATCTGCCTGCAGGCCCTGGATACCGGCGGCAAAGACGGCGTGATCAATCACGTGCTGGGCGCGATGAATCCGCAGGGTTGCCGCGTGGCAGCATTCAAGCAACCTACCCCGTTGGAGGCTGCGCACGACTTTTTATGGCGCGCGCACAAGGCCGCGCCCGCCCGCGGTGAAGTGGTCATCTTCAATCGCTCGCATTACGAAGATGTTCTGGTAGTTCGCGTGCACAATCTGGTGCCGAAAGCGATCTGGTCCCAGCGTTACGACGAGATCAACGACTTCGAGCAAAACCTGGCCGCGAACGGCACGCAGATTCTCAAATTCTTCCTGCACATCTCAAAGGAAGCGCAACTCAAGCGTTTCAAGGAGCGCCTCGACGACCCCAGCAAGCACTGGAAGATCAGCGAGGCCGACTACAAGGAACGCGGTTACTGGGACGAATACACTGCCGCCTACGAAGAAGCACTCTCCCGGTGCAGCACCGAGCATGCGCCGTGGTTCATCATCCCCGCCGACCACAAATGGTTTCGCAATCTGGCCATCGCGCGCATCGTCGTAGAACATCTGCAATCGCTGAAGATGCAGTATCCCAAACCAACGGTGGATCTGAAGTGCATCCGCCGCGAGTACCACGCCGCAGAAAAAGACGCGTAGCCCGGGAAAGTTGACCGCGACCTGCGGTTCGGCCGTCTGCTCTTGCCATCTGGCCCCGAGGAAAAGCCCGACGAAGGAATTCACGCCAGCGCCGGCGGGGGACAATATGGAGCCGGCCAAGGGCGGCTGGGACTGGTGTTCAACGGGTGACTTCCGGCTGGGCGGTGACTCGACCGGGGCGCTAGAGTGGCTTCGCTGATTGCGTGCTGACGTCCAGCACGAAAGCCACTCCGCCGTTGACAAAAATAGCTTTTCCGTTCGGCAGGACCTTAAGTTCCTTTGTCATCCCTTTGAGATGAGTAAGCTGTTTGATTTCGCTCCCAGTTACGTCACTCATGGAGTAGACGTTGTAATCGTAGTTCCCACCCGACGTATCCGTAGAAGCAAGGAACAAAATGTCCATTCCGTTATCTATGAAGCGTGCTTCGCCGTACGATGGCCCAACCGATGATTCACCAAAAACATGCGGCTGGAATATCTTGTCCCTACCTGAAGCCCCCAGATTGAACTCTTCGATCAACGCTCCAATCGGGTAACCGGTGGTGCTTATCAGGAGTTTTGTTCCGCCCTGATTGAGTGGATCAGCAACTATATCGAGGGATTGAAGATCATAAAATGACGCGTGTGTGATCTGCGTTGGGGCAATGCTGATGGTCGGCGCATTCGATTGAACAGGAATTGAAAAGACATCCCAATCATGGCGCGCTGGACGGACGACTGGAGAATAATGTCCCGTAAAGCCTGATGCGGCGTAAAACACCTTCGAGTCATCAGGGGAAAAGGCCGGGTGCAGTGCGTCCTCATCCTTGCCGGTTAAAGCGTGAGGATTGCTTCCGTCAGTGCCCACCACCCACACTTCCGATTTGGAATCCGGCGAGTTCGCGAACGAATAGGCCACAAGCTTGCCGTTATGTGAGAAGCTGGGCTCAGATTCAATGCCGATTGAGGCGGAGGGGAGACGTACGCTCGTTCCATCGGATGGATCTTTGCGATAAAAGAACGAGGAATTTCCGCTAGTTTGTGAAAGAAGAACAGTATCGCCCACTGGAGAAATCGCTTGCAGACTGTCGGGGGGCACAAGATTCTGTTGCTTCGCGCTACAGGATGGTGCAAAGAAAATTAAGGCAATTGCACCGGCAACGATCACGATGACGCTGGTGAAGGCGACAACCACAATTGAGAAAATCCTTCCAATCCGCATTGCCGACTCCGTACAACTAAGTGAATTTTGACGTTAGAACAGAACTCAAGTTTATTCCCACCAATTGCGATAGGCATCATGATTGGAGGTTCCGGTTGGATTGCCGCACACTCGGAAGTTATGTTCTGGCAAACACCTGCCGTGCACTTCACTGCTGACTCGCTAACTCGCTTCTTCGCCGCCCAGCAGCCGCTCGACCTCGTCGTGCAGCCGCGCCGTGATGTCGGCCTCGCTGTCTTCAGGTTTGAAGCGGATGGCCTCGCCCACACGCACTTCGAGAATGCCGGAGCGGAACCAGCGGCGGCTGGTTTTCATATCGCCCAGGCCGCGAATGGCAGTGGGCACCACGGGCACGCCGGATTGCTTGGCAAGCAGCCCGATGCCGGGCCGGAAGCGCGCCAGTTGGCCCTCAGTGCGCATGCCCTCGGGAAAGACCATCACGCTGTAACCGCGATCCATGGCCTTGCCCGCGTGGGCAAAGCTCAACTGGAAATCGCGCTGGCGCGGCAGAGGAAAGACGTTGTAGAACGCCGTGACCAGCCAGTAAGCCGGCGGTCCGAGCAGCCAGATGCCCTTGGGTCCTGGCGGCCAGTCGGGATTGCGCCAGTGCCGGTAGTCGTCGAGCATATCGCCCGCCATGGCCACCGCGATGTGGCGGCGCAACGGGCCGGCGAGCGCGTACTGAATCAGCGGGCCGTCGTAGGCCGTGACGTGGTTGCCCACAATGAGCAGCGGCCCCGGCGGCAGCGGCTTATCTGGCCCCACGACGCGCGGCGCGGCCAGCAGCCACGTCAGCGGGCGCTGGATGGCTTCAAGAAACGTCACGCGCAACCATTGGAATGGTTTCCACCACGGCCACTCGGGATAGACAAAGCGGACCCGCGGTGCCGCAGAAATCACACTCAGTTGCTGCCCCGCTCCCTTGCCTCCGGTTTTCTTGCTGCCCTGCTGCTTCGCTCCTTCGCTCCCCGTTTTTTCGCTCCCTTGCTCTCTTGCGCCCTCGCTCCCCGCTTCCTCGACAGAAGTGCCCGCCACAAGTCTCCGCAACTCGCCCAGCGTGTGCACGTCTTCGAGCAGCCCGTTGCCCTGCACGATGCCGAGCCGCTCCTCGATGGCTGCGGAGAGTTGCACGCGTCCCAGGCTGTCGAGATGCAGATCCTCGTTAAGCCGCAGCTCGTCGCCCACGCCGGGATGGGCCTCGCCGGTGATTTGCGCGATGAGCGCGAGCAGCCAATCGGAAGACGGCCCGAATTCGCCTTCGTGCTTGCCTGGCGCGGCGTTGCTGGTGGTCGCTGCCGCGGCCTGGATGCGGGCCAGCCACGCGGCCACGGGTTTGCGCCGCACTTTCCCGGTCGAGGTGCGGGGCAGATCGGGTTCCGGCCATAAAACCCATCTACTGATGCGCTGGAACTCGGCCAGCGTGGCGTTGGCGCGCTCGATCGCCGCCGCGGCGTTACATCCGGACCCGCGGCAAGCCAGTACGGCGCACGGCTCCGGGCCGGTTGGAGTCTCCATGGCGACAACCGCGCACGCAGCGATCTCCGGCTGCGCCTCGATGGCCGCTTCAATATCCTCCGGATGGATATTGAGCCCCGCCGCGGTGACAATCACCTCGCTCTTGCGCCCCAAAAAGCGCAGCTCGCCCGATTCCTCCCGCTCCGCAATGTCTCCGGTCGCCAGCCATTCGTCCTGGCGCGGGCGAAGCTCACCGCCTTGCCAGGTGGCTCCGGAAATCATCGGGCCGCGCACCAGCACCTCGCCATCAGCCGCGAGTTTAACTTCGCGCCCGGCGAGCGGCTTGCCGATGGTGCCCTTGGCCACGTGAAAGGGATGGTTGAGCGTGATGAGCGCGGTGGTCTCGGTCATGCCGTAACCCTGCACCAGCACGAACCCGAGCGCGTTCCAGAATTGCTCGAGCGGGCCCGGCAACGCGCCGCCGCCGGAGACGAAGGCCCAGAACTTGAAGCCGAACTCGCGATGCACGCCGAGGAAGCGCCACCAGCGGCGCCAGGAGCTTAAATTCTGCGAGCGGGCGGCACGTTCCGCCAGTTTGGGACGAGCCGCTTCCAGATGGGCCTTGAGGAGGGCCAGGACGCGCGGCACGGCAGCCAGAACGGAGATGCGCTCCGTGCGGATGAGTTCGATGATGTGCGGTGCGGCGAGCCGGCTTTCGAAGTGCAGTTCGGCCCTGAAGATGGGCGGGACCCAGAGCCCCATGGTCTGCCCAAAGACGTGGCTCAGCGGAAGGGTGTGCAGAATCCGCAGCGGATGAACCAGCCGCTCGTAGCGCATGTACGGCTGGGCGCCGTCTTCGATGGGCCCCACACTGGACAGCACATTCCCGTGGGTGAGGACCACCCCCTTGGGTTCGCCGGTCGTGCCGGAGGTAAAGAGAACCTCCAGCGGAGTGTCCGCCGTCAGGCCGGAGACTGCGCCCGCCTCCGCGTCGGGAAGATGATCGAGCCAGTCCTCAAAGGCCAGCGTGGGGAAGTCAAGCGGGGGGAATGCCAGTGTCGGGTGAGCAGGTGCAGGAACCTCGGGCTCCGTGTGCGCCGCCAGCTTAGCCAGCAGAAGCGCGTCGCCGACGGCCAATTTGGGGCGAACATCTGCGGCCACGCGCGCAGCAAAATCGGCGCTTCCCGCAGCGTCAAGAGGGACGGCCAGTACCCCACGCAGCAGGCAGCCGTGGAAGGCGGCAATCCACTCCGCGCTGTTATCCGCCCACAGCAGTACGCGGTCACCCTGGACGATGCCCTGCGCGGCCAGATACGCGGCAAATCGGCCGGCGAGGCGCGCCAAATCGCCATACGTCGTGACATGACGCCGGTTGCCCCGAAAGTGCACCACGGCAATCTCGCGGTCGAAGCGGCGAAAGTCGTCGATCAATGTAGCGAGGTGGTCACGCATCAATTTTTTCCGGCAAGAACATGGTACGCGAAGACGGCGGAAAGACGGCGAACATTGCGCTCCGTTGAACGGCGCAAACCGGGTGACTTAAATCACATCCCTTACCTGTCTGCGTCGTACACTAAATACATTCAGGTTCCCCATGAAACGACTTCTCATAAGCATTTCCGTTCTGATCACTTTGGCTTTGATGGTCTGGGGCTTCTATCAGGCGCTTTATGTTGCGCCCAACGACGCCAAGCAAGGCGAACTCTTTCGTATCTTCTACTACCATGTGCCTTCGGCGTCGGTGGCATTTGCGTTTTTCGCGGTCAGCCTGGTGGGATCCATCGGGTACCTGGCTTCGCGGCACACGCACGCCGGTCGGGCGCAGAAATTTGATGCCTGGGCGCTGGCCGGAGCCGAAGTTGGAGTAGTTTTCAACACCGTGGTCCTGATCACGGGGCCCATCTGGGGACGTCGAGCGTGGGGCATGTGGTGGACCTGGGACGCGCGCCTGACAACCACCCTGGTCTTGTGGCTTATCTATGTGAGCTATCTGCTCTTGCGGCGCTTTGCCGCGGGCCCGCAGATGCAGACTGTAGCCGCCGTTCTCAACATCTTCGGCGCCCTCGATATTCCCATCGTGTATTTCTCCACGCATTTCCAGAAGGTGATTCCCACCCAGCATCCCGCGCCGGTCTTTGGCGGAGGAGCCGACTCGGGGATGGCGCCCTCCATGCTCGGTGCCTTCTTGTGGAACATGCTGGCGTGGTTCGCGTGGGGAGTGCTGATCCTGGCCTTGCGCTTCCGTGTCGAGCGGCAGCAACAGAAGATCGCAGCCGCGGAAGCTCAACGCGCTTTAGAAGCCTGAGTTGCGGCAGGTCTCGATTGAGACCGGATGCCCTTGAGAAATGAGGAGATCTATGAAAAAGCTCGCCATCGGACTCATCTTTGCCGTCCCCCTGGCTCTCCTGGTCTGGACGTTTCACCTGATCCTCTCCGCCCCCCCGGCAGACTGGAATCAGAATTTGACTCAGGCGCAGCTCGATGCGGCCGCGGCCTTGCGCGACCACCTCTATATGCATGCGGCCTATACCGTCACCTGGGCCATCCAGCTGGGCTATCTGGCATGGGTAGCGATGAAGTGGCAGACGCAAAAGCAGGCAGCAGAGCGTGCCGGCGTCCTCGACTCTCCGGGCAAATCTTCTTCCCGCTGAGGCGCTTAGCCGTTGATTCGCCCGCGCGTTTTCACATGTCTCCGGCCAGATTCCCTTCTTTGAACCGAGGAGATTCCCTCCCGCAATAGCACTTTAGGCGTCGCATCACGGCTTAGTGGTATTGGATATTGCCGGCGGCCCACCGATGATTCCCATGGGTGCGGTGATTGGATGCCGTCCCAGGGAAATCCGCGATGCATGACATCATCATTGCTCTGGCCTTCATCGGTATGATTGTTGCCCCCGCCATCGTAGCTGCAAAAAGCTCTGAAGCAAGGGACGACCGCGACTAAAACCGCGTCGCACCCGCCCGTCCGCACATCTGGGTAGCGCCGGTTTCCAGACCGGGGCCCCCAAGAAACGGTCTTCGTTTATTGGGGTGGGAGACCGGCTGTACCGGCGGCGTCCACGCCGCCAGCGCCCCCGAGCAGACCGACAAACCGACCCACCCGAAACCTCCCGCAATCCAGCCCGAAAATTGCTCTCCGTTCTCCCACCCGGTAAACTGTGGGATCGGGGGGCGTGTCATGTTGGTAGTGATGAAGGCGCAGGCAACGCAGGAGGAGATTCAGGCGGTCTGCGACCATATTGAACAGTTGGGCTTCCGTCCCCATCCCCTGCCCGGGGCGCAACGCACCGCGATCGGCATCACCGGCAACCAGGGCGAAGTGAACCGCGGAAACCTGGAATCGCTCTCCGGCGTCGCGGAAGTCATCCGCGTTTCCAAAGCTTATAAACTCGCCAGCCGCGATGTGAAAGAAGAAGACACGGTGGTGCGCTTTTCCGCCGGCGCGAGCATTGGCGGCCGCGATCTGGCCGTGATTGCCGGCCCCTGCTCCATTGAAAGCCGCGAACAGGCCTTTGCCATCGCGGAACACGTGGCCGCATCGGGCGCGCAGTTCTTCCGCGGCGGCGCCTACAAGCCGCGCACTTCGCCGTACGCGTTTCAGGGCCTGGGCCTGGAAGGGCTCAAGATCATGGCCGAAATCCGAGACAAGTTCGGTCTGCTCATCGTCACCGAGGCTCTCGATACCGAGACGCTCGACCTGGTGGCAGAGTGGGCCGACGTGATCCAGATCGGCGCCCGCAACATGCAGAACTTTTCCCTGCTCCGGAAGGCGGGACGCTTGCGCAAGCCGGTGCTCGTCAAGCGCGGCATGAGCGCCACGCTCGAAGAGTTCCTGATGGCCGCCGAATATGTGATGAGCGAGGGCAACTACGAAGTGATCTTGTGCGAGCGCGGCGTGCGCACGTTTTCCGATCATGCCCGCAATACGCTCGACCTGAGCATTGTGCCCGCTTTGCAGCACGTCAGCCATTTGCCCATCCTCGTCGATCCCAGCCACGGCACCGGCCGCCGCGACAGCGTCCTGCCCATGGCGCGCGCCGGAATTGCCGCGGGAGCCGACGGCCTGATTGTCGAAGTGCACAATCATCCCGAGAACGCGGTTTCCGACGGCCCGCAGTCGTTGTTTCCCGCGCAGTTCGCCACCATGATGAACGAGATCGAACAGATTGCCCCGATCGTCGGCCGCAACCTCGCGCGAAACGTCATAACACAACGCGAAGGGGCACGACTTTAGTCGTGCCGCAAAAGGCATGAAAAATTTGGGGGGCTTTAGCCCCTGAGGCATAATTCCAAGGTGAACCGTACGCACACCGCGAGAATCCGTAATTTGGCCTTTCTCGCCGCCCTGTTTCCCCTCATCGGCTGCCGGCCGCACGATTTTCCGCAATATCCGCCCAACTATCGCGAATACATCTATGTGACCAATGGCGGCAGCGACACCGTAACCGTGCTGGATGTAGTGAATGTGCGCGTCGACCGCGAGCTTGCCGTGGGAACGCATCCCGTGGCTGTAGCCGCAAGCCCCACGCGCAACGAAATCTACGTGGTGAACGCAGGCGCGGCGGGCGCAAACGGCTCCATTTCCGTCATCGATGCCGAGCACAACACCGTAGTCGCGACGATCGGCGTGCATCGTCAGCCGCTGTCAATCGATCTCGACGCCGACGGCGCGCGCGCGTATGTCGCGAACTCCGGATCGAATTCGATCTCTGTCATCGACCTGAAGGCGCGGCGGGAGATTGCGCAATTCGGCGCCGGCGAGGGACCGGTAGCAGCGCGGCTCGCCGCCGACGGCAAGACGCTCGTAGTCGCGAACCAGGCAGGCAACTCCGTCACGGTGATGGATCCCGCGGACGGCCACGTGCGCGCGGTTTTTGGCGACTGCCCCGGAGCGGCCGGTCCCGTGATTCTGCCGGATTCTTCCAAAGCATTTGTCCCGTGCTCCGCCGGCCACCAGGTGATGGTGATTGCCCTGGCGAATTCCAAGGCCCGTCCCAATCAGCCCGATGCGCTGGAAGCGCTGATGGATGTGGGCCGCGGACCCTCGGATCTCGCGTTGAAGCCCGATGGCGGCGAAATCTTTGTCTCGAATTCCCTTTCCGATTCCGTGAGCGAGATCTACAACACCACCGACGAGGTGGCCGACACCTACATGATTGGCGCCGATCCCGTCTTCGGCCTGGTTTCGCGCGACAACGCAACCCTGTATGTGGCCAACCAACGCTCGCAGGAAGTCACCGTGTATTCCATCGACGACGGCAAGCGCGTTGGCTCAGCCCACGTGGGCGACGGACCGGCCGCCATGGCCTTCTCCGACGTCGGACATCTGCTGTTTGTGGTCGACCGCCGTTCGGGCGACGTGGCCGTAGTGCGCACCGCAACGCAGTCGCTGTTCACCCTGCTCCCTGCAGGCCGCGACCCCAATTCCATTGTGGACAAGGCGTTCAAAGTGGAATAAGCCAGCGCGTCATCGAGTCAACCTTGCCCGCCAATACTGAATCAAAGGAAGGAATGCCGATAGACTCTACGGCGTGGTTCGTCGCGAACGATGCAGCGCTTGTGCCGGGAGATTTCATTATGGCTTTCCATTCGGGTCCTTCCATTCCTCATCCCGATTTCGCGGGCTTCCCGGTAGCGTACCTGCCTGCGCCCTCGAACTCTCACGGCGAAGTCACGCCAGCCGCCGTGAAACCGAAGCGCCGTAAATCCCTGGAGCCTCACTTCTGCGAACCCAGTGCGGATGGCGGGTTTGTCTTGTCCGATCCCGACGGACGCGTTTGGGGAGTAACCAGAAAACGGAAGCGCCAGCTTCCGGCAGGCTGACGCCGGCCCGGATTTTGGGGAAGCAAACTCACCACGAAAAGGGGTGCCCCACATCTCGATTTTGAGATGTGGGAAAGCACGCGATCCGGCGGGTGCGAGATCAATCGGAATATTCTTACCTGGCAAATGCTGAAGTGATATCTTGCAGAGACAGTCTGCGAATCCCCTTTTTGAGAACTGGAGAATCTCCATGCCCTGCCCTCGTTGTGGCACAGAGTCCCTGCCGGATCAAAAATTTTGCAAGAATTGCGGCGCTCCCTTAGGAACCGCGGAAAGCGTGCAGAGTGCGGTCGCCGCGCCTGTCGCGCCTGCCGTGTCGCAGCCGCCTGCGACGCCGCTGCACCCTATTCCTGAAGGCGGACTGACGCAGGAAGAGGTAGTTGCCTGGCTCGCCAGTGGGGGCTACTCCGCAAAGATCGTTACCGGGACGAACGGCAAGCGCCACATCGAGGCTTTAACACAGGGCACCAATTTCAACATCATGACGCCCGGCTGCCAAGGCGGGCGCTGCGCCTCCCTTGAACTCTCGTTCGGCTATTCCTGCCGCGGCAAGTTCCCGGTTGCGCAACTGAACGAGTGGAACGGAAAGATCCTCTGGTGCCGCGCTTACTACGACAGCGTCAACGATCCGTGGCTTGAAATGGATATCGCACTCTGGCCCGGCGGTACGTTCGAAGCATTGAACGGTCAGTTCGAGGTCTGGAACAATCGGCTCGGCAGATTTATCGCCGCATACAATCTGCGGTAGACAGGAGCATCGACATGCTTTGCCCTCGTTGCGGCACGGAGTCCCGGCCGGATCAAAAATTTTGCAGGAATTGCGGCGCCGCACTGGAAACTGCGGAGAGCGCCGCGCCTGCCCCTACCGCGCCTGCCCCTGCTGAGCCTGCCGCGCAAGCCGCGCCGCAGCCAGCGCCACTGCGCCCTATTCCTGATGGCGGGTTAACGGTGGAAGAGGTGGTCGCGTGGCTCGAACGTGCGGGCTACTCCGCAAAGGTGACCATCGGCACCAACAGCGGCAGGCCCCACATCGATACCAACATTCAGGACACACCGGTCACCGTGATGTTCGACCCCAAGGGCGGACGGTGTGACTACCTTAATTTCGTCGCGGGCTTTTCCGTCCCCGGCAAATTCGATATCGCACAGGTAAACGCCTGGAATTACGACAACCGCTGGTGCACGGCCTATTACGACGACGTCAACGATCCGTGGCTGGGAATGTGTATCGCTCTCTCGCCGGGCGCAACGTATGAATCGCTGAACGATCAGTTCGCCACGTGGAACCGCACGCTCGGAAGGTTCATCGCCAAATTCACTCCGCAATAGATGCCTCGGCGAGCGGTCGTGGTTGCCGGGTCCCGCAGTCCCGGTTGCCGTCAAGCCGCGCCCCGACCCGCTCCCACCGCAACTCGCTGAAATGATTCGCTCGAATCCACTCATCCCAATTGCAGATAATTTCCCCTTCCCGGCGCATGCTATGAACAGCAAACAAAGTCGCTCCATCATCGGGCTGCGAGCAAAGGGAAGCTGCGATTCGGACCGAAAGCTCGGCTCGCAAACTCCGCCAGCCAGGCTAACCGCTTATTTTTGAAGACTTTGCACTCTAACCCATTTGCCATCAATCGTTTAGAGCGTTTCTCCTTGAGCTATATACCATGAGAGCAAAGCCTGAACCAAGCCAGGGCATTTGCGGATGAAATCTCGGGCAGGGCTTTTGCAATGGCCTGGTCGAGAGCTTCTGCAGTGCGCGCCTTGGCCTGACGAAGGATTTCTTTGAGCTTGGACCAGGCTTTCTCAATGGGGTTGAGGTCTGGCGAGTAGGGTGGCAGATAGAGCAACTCTGCCTGGCAGCGTTCGATGCGTTCGCGCACTCCGTCCACCTTATGCGAACTGAGGTTGTCCATGATGACCACATCGCCTGGCCGCAAGGCGGGACACAGAACCTCGTCCAGAAACGCGAGGAAGATTTCCCGGTCTGTAGCCGCCTCCACGGTCATGGCGGCGATGATGCCGCGGCTGCTCATCGCCCCCAGGATGGTGAGGATTTTCCAGTCGCCCTCGGGCCTGCTCTCATGCACTCTTGCCCCGCCCACAGCGCGCGCATACAACCGCGTCATGCGCGTGGTGACGCCGCTTTCGTCAAGGAAGACGAGCCTTTCCGGCGGGATGGTGGCGAGCCGCGCGACAAACTCTTCTCGCCGGCGGCGGTTTTCTTCGCTGTCGCGCTCCGTGGCGTGGAGTGACTTTTTTTCAGCTTCAGCCCCATCCGCTTCAGTGCACGGGCTACCTGAGCGCGGCTGATCGCCAATCCCCGTTCCTGCTCCAGCTTTTCGCGCAACTGCTCCAGCGTCAGATCGGGAACCGCGACCAGCCAACGACGCAACTGCTCCCGGTGCTCATCCAGCAGCTTGCGCGGAGTGCCCCGGCGCTGCTCGACACGTTCCACCTGGCCGGTGCGTCGGAACTGACTGCGCAACTTCTTCCCGTAAGCCAAGCTGACCATGAATCGATCGGCCAGTTCTCCCAGCGTCTCCTCACCCCGCTCGTAAGCTGACAAGAATCTCCGCCGAAGATCATCCGAAAACGACTTCGCCATAGGAATATGCTTCGCGGACTCTCGCCAACATGAGTATACATCTAAATGAGAAATGCTCTAGGGCAGCCCATCAAAGGCTAACCATCCTGGAATCAGAACTTTACCTGAAAAGTGGGGGCGGGGGAGAATAACTGATGTGCATAGAACAAGCCGACGCATCAAGGCCGCCAGCCCCCCACTCACACTCACACTCACACTCACACTCACACTCACACTCGCAGTTCACTGATCACCGGCGATTCTGCTGCCAAAATGGGCTGTGCAACTGTACCGTCCCATCTAACCCATTATTTTTCAATAGCTTGCAGCCACTCAGCCGACCCCGGTACAGCCGCTGTACAACTGTACTGCGGTAGTTAACGAACACATAAGGAAGGACTTACCTTCAGTACAGCAAAAGGTCGCAATTGGGCTGTAAAACTGTGATCCTGTACCGCGATCACTGCTGCGCAGGCGCGTCGGGCGGTGGCGCGGGCGCGGAAGGGACTCTGGGGCCGAGCAAAACGCCGTCGTCGAGCGAGGCTGCGACCAGGCGGTCGCCAGCTACGCGGATGAGGGCGATCTGGTAGCCGGTCGGCCACCAGACCCAGGTCAGGGTTCTGGGGTCGATGGCAAATATCTCGTCAGTAGTCCGCGAGCTGACGAGAACGCGCTTCGCAGTCTCGTCATAGCTCAGATCGTCGATGTCGCGCAACGGAAGGCGATTAAACCATAACCAGGTTTTGCCCAGGTTGCGCGTGAAGTAGACGCCTTCGCGCGCGCCCAGCCAGAGCGTGCCGTCGGGCGAAAACGCGACGCGGTGAATGTGCGTGAGCATGGTCGGCATGCCCATGGGAAACCAGGACTGGCCGGCGTCGCTCGAGATCACTACGGTGTCGTCGCCCGTGGCGACCATATCGTTGCCATGCGCGGTGACGGAAAGGAAGTTGCCTTCGCCCATCACCGGTCCGCCCTGCCACGTGGCGCCCTGATCGTGGCTGGTAAGCAGCCCGTAGTTGGTGGCAGCAACCCACACGTCTCCGGAGACGTCGAGCGCGTTGACGAGACTTTGCAATTGAATGGTTGGGGCTTTGACGGTCTTCTCAATGTTGACTTTGGTGCCACGATGCGTTTCCGTCAAAGTCTTGAGCAAGGTGTTGGCGATGTCGTTGCGCGGCAGCCAGGTCAACGTGTCGCCGGAAGGAGCGTCGGATCCATTTGCCGGGGCCGGGTCTGCGGATGCCGGCGGATCGGCGGCCGCGCCGAGAACAAAAATGCCGCGGCTGGTTCCGGCTACGATGGCGCCGTCCTTGGTCTCGGCCAGCGCAAAAACGTCGCGACCGTCGAGCCCGGCGCTGAACTGCTGCCAGTGCGCGCCAGCATCGACGGAGCGGAAGACGCCGCCGAATTGCTTGTCGTTCACCACGCCGGCGTAGAGGCGCTGCGGATCGTTGCGATCGACGAGCAGGGCCGCGATTTTGCGCTCGGAGATGCCCCGATTCGACGGCGTAAAGGTGACGCCTGCGTCGTCGCTCACCAGCACGCCGCCGCGATCGGTGGCCAGCAGCACGCGGTTTGAGTTTGCGGAATCGACATAGACGTCGTTGATCACGACGTCGGAATCCGTCATGCGCGCAAAGGTTCTGCCGCCGTTCACGGTTTTGTAGAGGCCCTCAGTGGTTCCTGCGTACACCACCTCGAGATTCTCAGGATCCTGCATCAGGACGCGGGTGCGCCGCGCTTCCGTGGGGATGCCTTGAATTTTGCGGAAGAGGGCGCCGGCGTTTTCGCTTTTGTAGATGCCGCTGCACGCGCTGAGGTAGACGATGTGCGGATGTGCGGGATTGACGATGATGGAGAAGACGTCGGAGTCGACGATCAACCCCTGCTTGATATTGCGCCAGGTCTGGCCGCCATCGGTGGTCTTCCAGGGCAAGTGCCAGGTTCCCGCGTAGACGATGTCGGGATTTGTGGGATCGACGGCCAGCGATTCGATCTCGTGAATCTCGTGACTGTCGGGCGGGCTGATCTGCGTCCACGTTGCGCCGGAATCGCCGGAGCGAAAGACGCCCTGGAGCGTTCCCGCAAAGAGAATGTGCGGATCGGAGGGCGCCTGCACGAGTGCGTGTAACGGCTGGCCCTTGAAGAGAGCAACTTCATGCAAGGTGTGGCCGGCATCGTGGCTGATCCACAAGCCGCCGTCGTCGGAGTCCTTCCACGCGCCCACGTAGAGCGTGGAGGGATTGGAGGAATCCACCACGATGCTGTCGAGGACGAAGCCGTCGCCGCGATCGAGCTTGGCCAGGCGATGCCAGGTTGCGCCTTCGTCGAGTGACTCGTAGAGCCAACTATTGGTGGTGCCGAGATAAAGATGGTTCGGCTGCCCCGGCACCGAGGCGAAGGCACGCGCATCGCCGCCGTCGGGACCGACGACGGTGAATGCAGCTTGCGCATGCAAAGCCGGCAGGCACGACAGGCCGATAAAAAGAAAAACGAGCTGGACCGGAATGCGAAGGCAGCGCAATTTCTGAGGCAAAGACAACAAGCGGATCATCTAGAGGAAAAACTCCCAAGGTTCTCTATCAAGAATAGACAAAACCAGCGGCGAATGCGAAACGGGAGAAGCTGCGACGGTACCCCTGCCCTTTTCGTGCTGAGTGGAAAGAGGTGGGTTGGGGTTCGTGGTTTTCGCGGCAAACGGTAAACCCCGAAAGCCGGCCGGGTTTCCGGTCAGCCTCGGGGTTTCCGCCCGGGGGACGGGCATTCCGTTGGGCCCTGCGAACTCTCGCCTGACGGGCGGGAGTTCGCAGGGGGTTGCTGTTCAAATCAAGGCACGCGGCCTGCTTCCTCAGTGCCTCTCCCGCAGAGGCTTCCGCGCCTGCGGTTTCACAGCCGTTTCATCTACCGGCGTCGTTCCGTGCACGTCGTTTGTGAACGTCGCGCCCGACGGCACCAGGTAATCCTCCACCGTCTTGCCGTCGTTGGTTCCCGTGACCACGCTGATACGCGACGGGTCGATGCCCTGCTCCGTGACCAGGTAGTCTTTGGCATTCACCGCACGTTGCGCCGCGAACTGATCGACGATGGCGCGTGGGTGCTTGGCTGCGCGTTCCTGCTGCTTGGCCGTGATGGCCGCCTCGTCCGGTGTCTGCTCGCCGACCAACACTGCCTTGGCGTCAGCCTGCTGCTTCAGGTCCAGAGCCACCTGATCCAGGCAAGCCTTGGCTTCGTTGTCTACGCGCATGGGCCGCCGCTTGTCGGTGGAGAAGCTGAGGGTGCACAGCGCCTGCGTCGTTGGCGGAGGCGGAGCGACCGGAGCCACGATCGTCAGGCTGGTGTTGGCACTGCCCGTGTGTCCCTTGTCGTCAGAGACGTTGCAGGTGATGCCCACGGTGCCGGTCGGCGCGCCTGCCGAGGAGTATTCCGCGCTGGGGCCGCTGCCGGTTATCGCGCCTGCCGTGGCCGTGTAGCTATAGGTGAGCGGACGATTCTGCGGGCTGACCGCCGTGGCCGTAATGGTGCTGGCGCCGCCGGGAGCGATGGTCGCAGGGTTGGCCGAGCAACTGATGGTCGGCGGCTCGTAGGCCTTCACCGTCAGGCCTGCGGTGCAGGTGGCCGTCTCCCAGGGCTTCATGCCTTCACGGCCCGGCTTGCCTTCTTTCACCGTTCCGGTGATTGTGTACTCGCCGGGCGCCAAAGCGCTGGTGTCTACTGTCGCCGTGGGGCCGTTGCCGGTGACGCCTGTGCCCGACCAGCTGTAGATCACATGGTCCTTGGGGTTAAGAGCGCCCGCGCTGGCCGTCACCGTGACGGGATCGCCAGGGTAGATCGATTCCGGATTCGCCGAGCAGGCCAGCGTGACGACGGGACGATTCTCGTTCAGAGCGTTATGAAACACAATGCCCGCGCTGAGCTGCGCCGCGTTGATGCTGGCCGTTCCGCCGTAGGGCTGCGTGCCGAAATTGGCATGCATGTACTGGTAGTCCGCCTGGAAGATGCGGATCGCCATACGATGGTCGAACCACGGCGTCTCCGCGTCGAGGCCGCCGCCCGCAGTCAAGTTCGGGCCCCAGGTGTTGGGGTTGAAATCCGGACCGCCGACTTGCGAGGCGCCTCCCAGAACATGAGCGAAAGGTGTAAAGTGCTCCGTGGGAAATTGAAAGACGACGCCACCTGCGACGGTGGTGAATCCATCATCGTTTCCGTGGGTACCGATGTTGCTGCCATTGGTGCTCTGCTGGCCCCATTGATGAATATCGAACTCCGCCTGAATGCCTAAATAGCGATTGAAGAAATAGGCGCCGCTGAACGCGCCGCCCAGATTAATCGCGTCGTAGGAAAAAGGTTTGGTGGTAGCCGGGCTGGTGGGTTGCGGAACGTCAACGGTTCCGCGCGGCGAGAGATAACTGTAGCCCAGGAAAATATCCCATTTGGGGGCCGACGACCCGCCGGCAGGCCCGATTCCTGGGGCAGGCGCCTGGGCTGCAAGAGCAACGGGAAGCAATGCGAGAGCGGCCAAAGATGCCGCACGCTTGAGGCAGTGAAACACAGATGGGTTCATAAGATTCACCTCCACAGATCATCTCCACAGTTTTTGATTGCCGGGCAGCTGCAATGGGAAAGACGCCCGACAACGAGGGTTAACGCGCGCGCACCTGATCGTCCGGGGTGGAAGATGCGGCGCAGAAACTGCATAGAAGAGACACGACGGCGCTCGGACTTCCTCATGAAGTCGCGAGGATTCGCGCCCATGAAGTTCCGGCGAGTGACAAGCGAGATGGTCAATCCGTGTGTTGGCAATGTTTGATCCGGTACTGCGACCCCACCGGGAGCCAGGACATTTTGCGGCGTACCTCACCGCAGACCTGAACATGCGCATGAAGCCGCGCATCAGGTCACTATCAACACCAAGGACAATTGACTTTCAGGAAACGCGCGATGAATTTCCCGCGTTCAGCCGGCGTTTAAGGTCTTTAAAAGGCTGCGCGGCTCGCGCTGTATCTTCTCTTGTAGAAGCGTAATCGCGTAGATAAGTTGCTCGGGGCGGGGTGGGCAGCCGGGAACATATACGTCAACGGGCACGACCTGATTGACGCCCTGCACCAGGGCATAGTTGTTGAAGACGCCGCCCGAGGTGGCGCAAGCACCCATGGAGATAACCCATTTAGGTTCAGGCATCTGGTCGTATAGGCGGCGGAGCACGGGAGCCATCTTTTGCGAGACGCGGCCGGCCACAATCATAAGGTCAGACTGACGCGGCGAGGGGCGAAAAACTTCGGCGCCGAAGCGGGCAATATCAAAGCGCGACGCGCCCATGGACATCATTTCAATGGCACAGCAGGCGAGGCCGAAGGTCATGGGCCACACGGAGTTTTTGCGCACCCAATTGACTGCGAAATCGAGCGAGGTCAGAAAAACGCCTTCCGGCTGCTCGTAGGCGTAGTCGGCTTCTTTCACTTTGAGGCGATTTTTTGCGCTGCTATCGAGGGCTCCGAACAGATAGCGATCACGCTCTACGGGAGACGCCATGGGTCCAGTATATTCCAGCGGCGATTTGGATGCCGGGAGTGAAGAGAGTGAAGGAAGTGAAAGAGCCGACTACTGCGCGCAGGGTGCGGCGGTGGCGGTGAGTCCGTGCGGTGTTTTCCAGCCGGCGGGGAGCCATAGCGTGATGGAGAAGCGCATCCAGTCTAGTTCTCCGCGGGGCGTGGGTTGGGAGCCGGTGCGAGGCACGAGCGTAGTTTGCATGCGCGCCGCTCGCAAGGCCCAGCTCTGCGCGAACGGCTCGGGGTCGGCGATTCCGGGCGCGAGGCCGGCATCGAGAATGCGCAACTCACCAGAGGCGGCGTGAGACTGGAGGTCCATGAGCTGGCGGGTCAGTCGGGCTACGGCTGGGTTTGCCGGGGCTGAATCCTGGTTTGCGGACGCGCGGGGCGGTTTGCCGGATGGGGTCTGCAACTGGCTGCAGAGCGCGAGAAAGAGCTCTTGGCCCTGAACGAAGTCCGCAGGATTGACGAGAAAGCGAAAGCCGCGCGGATTCCAGCCGACGGCGTCCTGGGCGCGGAGGCCATAGGTGGTGCCGACTTCCCGCTCATTGATGGAATTGTAGGGCGGCGTGGCCAAGAGAAGCGCGTCTGGAAAGCCCGCTGGCGGGTCACGATCGACAACCAGGTCCCAGCCGGTGTAGCCGGCCGCGCGGGGGGCGATGGGCACCACGCGAAGAACCCAACCTTCGCCCAGGGACTCCTTCCATTCCTGGCCGGCGTTCGCCTTGCCGGTGAGCTCAACGCGGACGCAGGCCGCGGGGCGCGGAGGTGCCGAAAATGCCGGAACCGCGAGGGCCAGGAACAGAGCCGCAGAGAGAGCGGAGGGCCGGCCCGTGCGGTTTCCCGATTTTCGGATGCCCTTGGCCCCGGCTTTTTGCGGCTGCGGCATGATTTTCGTGAAGAAGCAATCAGATTTTGGTAGAACTTGCGTTATTTGTGCGCCTTCATGAGAATGATACGAAAGCACAGTCTCGCTTTCTATATCATCTCTCCGGCGGCCGCTTGCGGTTCTCGGGCTGCCGGAAAACTGATTCGCGCGCCTGGCCTGCCCGGGCCAGCAGCGGACATCAGACAACGTATCCTGCGCTCTTGCGCCTGAACGATTTTGGAGTGGAACCTTCATGTGCCGCAAATGGCTCAAAATGTTGATTTTCTTTGCAATGCTTGGAGTTCCCACGTGGACTCTGGCGCAGACCGCAGCAACCGCCTCAGCCGCGCAGGCGCCGGCGACACAGTCGCAGATCGCCGCATTGCAGCAGGCCGTTCAGAAGGCGCAGATGTCCGGCGACAACGCGTGGATGCTGACCTCGGCGGCGCTGGTTCTGCTGATGACGGGGCCGGGACTGGCGCTGTTTTATGGCGGCCTGGTGCGCAGAAAGAACATTCTCAGCATCATGATGCAGAGTTTCGCCATGATGGGCTTGGTGAGCATTTTGTGGGCTTTGGTGGGCTACTCGCTGGCATTCGGCCACGGCAATATGTTCATTGGCGGGTTTGAGCACGTGTTTCTGCGGGGCGTCACTCTGACTCCGAATACCGATTATGCGGCCACGATTCCCGAACAAACGTACATGATTTACCAGCTGATGTTCGCCATCATCACGCCGGCTCTGATCACGGGAGCGTTTGCGGAGCGCATGAAGTTCAGCTCAATGGCGGTGTTTCTGTCGCTGTGGTCGCTGCTGGTGTACTGCCCGATGGCGCACATGGTGTGGGGCGTGGGCGGATTGTTGAACGCTACGGCCGGCCATATTCCCAGCCTGGACTTTGCCGGCGGCACGGTGGTGCACATCACCAGCGGCGTCTCGGCATTGATTTGCGCGCTCTACCTGGGCAAACGTATTGGCTACCCGCACGACGCCATGCCGCCGCACTCCATGGTGCTGAGCTTTATTGGCGCGTGCCTGCTGTGGGTGGGCTGGTTCGGCTTTAACGCAGGCAGTGCGCTGGGAGCAGGCCCGCTGGCTACAAGCGCCTTTGTGAACACGCACTTTGCCACGGCCGCCGCGGCTCTGGGATGGACGATTTTTGAGTGGTTCCACAATGGCAAGCCAACGGCTCTGGGCGCCATCTCCGGCGCGGTTGCAGGTCTGGTTGCCATTACGCCGGCGTCGGGCTTTGTGCAACCGATGTCGGCGCTGCTTATTGGCCTTGCGGCGGGATTCTTCTGCTCGTTCATGGTGTTCGGGGTGAAGTCGTTTTTTGGTTACGACGATTCGCTGGACGCGTTTGGCGTGCACGGAGCGGGCGGGACGCTGGGAGCGATCCTGACGGGCGTGTTTGCCGCCAGTGTCATCAATCCGATCTACGGAAAGGACGCCGCGGGCAACAACATTCCCACTGGCGCCATCGACGGGCACTGGGGCCAGATCCTGAACCAGCTCGCGGGCGTGGGCGTGTCGTGGGGGATTTCCATCATAGGGACATTGATTCTGCTCTTCGTTGTAGATAAGATCATGGGACTGCGCGTGACTCCGGAGCACGAAGTGGTCGGCCTGGATCTGTCGCAACACGGGGAAGAGGGGTACGATTTCAATTCCTAGAAGGAAGCGGGGCTAGCGGAATTAGCGGGGCTAGCGGAGTTGGATGGGGCTCCGGGACGTTCCCGGAAGCACAACAAAGATTCGGCCTTCGGCGGCCAAAGAGCCGACAGGCCTGATACGCTATCGAACGAGGATTCTATGTTGAAGATTGAAGCCGTATTACAACCTTCCAAGCTGGATGCGGTGAAGGATGCGCTGCTGGAAGCCGGCATTGAAGGCATGACCATTCTTGAGGCCCGCGGCCACGGCCGCCAAAAGGGCCACACGGAGTTTTACCGCGGCCGTGAATACACTGTGGATCTTCTGCCCAAGGTGAAGATCGAGATGGTAATTCACGACGATTTGAAGGAAAAGGCGATTTCGGCCATTGTCGGAGCGGCGCGGACCGGACGCATTGGCGACGGCAAGATCTTTATCAGCCACGTCGACGAGGCGATTCGCATCCGCAACGACGAGCGCGGCGAAAACGCGCTGTAGGCTGCCGTAGATTCTGCCTGAAACGATCCGTGGGCGCAGCTCAGGCTGCGCCTTGCCTGTTTCGTGCCGTGGAGCGGTACAGACCCATCCGCGGTTCGCGCGCTCACATTCCAGCGCCGCTAAGGAACGACAGAGGTTGACTCTCCGGTGTCGGAGTTGAGGCTCCTGCCCAAGATGAGCAGGAACGATACCGTTGTCAGTGTCGAAATCGCGGCTGCTAACAGGAACTTTTGCACCACGTCCGTCATTCCCGGCAACGAGCTGAAGAAAAGATCCAAGCCAGCGCCGCCTATTTCGGTCTCAAAGGCGTAGAAAGCCTCGCCAAGCGCGGCAACCGGGCCGATGAGAACACCGATCACGATGTAGCCCAACATGCGGCCTCCATCAAGATTTTTGATCAGCAGTGCGAAGGGAAGGCCCATCAGATAGCCAGGTATGCACGCTATCAGGATGAAGATCGCGCCGGAAGCGAAGTCCGCGGCATTGATTGGTCCACCCCCGATCAGTAGCAAGGAAAGCAAAGCACACACGAGCGCCGAAACTACTGCGCAGGCCAAGGACAGGAGAACGCGCTTCCACCAGGAGACCATCTTCCTCCCTTTGCGTGAAGACGAGATTGGCTCCAACGCCAGGATGGGCCCAGAAAATGCTCCACCGGAGTATATCCCTGCAGCGTGGATGGCGGCCTAGGTGGGAGTTGCTAGACCGCGAACACAGGGGCCGGCTCTTGTTCCGAGAGAGCGCCGTGTTTTAGGGTGTTGATACGGCTGTAATCATCCACAGAGGAAGAACGCACATGATTCCCCGGTCCATCTATCTGGCTGCCACGATACTCGGCGCAGCCTCTTGCCTGGCGGCACAGGACACGCGCACTGTCATTGAGCCATTTTTCCCGCAGCTCTGCACCACACTGGACGCGCAATTGCAAAGTGTCAGACACACGCTGGCGCCCGGCGACGAGAAAAAGCTTGACACGGCGCGCATTCAGAAGGCTATCGACAAATGCGGCAAGGGCCGCGCTGTGCTGCTGCACGTGAACGAGACCAACGACGCCTTTCTGAGCGGGCCGCTGGAACTGAAGACGGATGTGACGCTGATCGTGGGACTGGGCGTTACGCTTTATGCCTCGCGTGATCCGGCGGTTTTCGCGGTTTCGCCGGGGAGCTGCGGGATTGTGAGCCATGGAGGGGGCCGGGGCTGCAAGCCGCTGATCTCAGTAGATAACGCGCCGGATTCGGCGATCATGGGAGACGGCACGATCGACGGCCGCGGTGGCGAAAAAATGCTGGGCTCTCAATACTCCTGGTGGGACCTGGCACAGCAGGCACGCGACGGCGGCGGCCAGCAGGTGCCGCGGTTGATTGTGGCCAACAACTCCGACAACTTCACGCTCTACCGCATTACGCTGAAGAACTCGCCCAACTTCCACGTTTCGTACAACCACGGCAACGGATTCACGGTGTGGGGCGTGAAGATTGACACGCCGCATCGCGTGGCTGACTCGGCGCATCCGCTGTCGCGCAACACGGATGGCATCGATCCCGGCAATGGGGCGAAGAATGTGACCATTACGCACAGCTTTATCCGCGACGGCGACGACAACGTGGCCATCAAGGGCGGGCCCGGCGGCGCGACCAACATGACCATCAGCCACGATCACTTCTATTGGGGCCATGGCATGTCGATCGGCAGCGAGACCAATGGCGGCGTGAGCAAGATCCGGGTCTTCGATCTGTCGCTGGACGGTACCGACGCCGGCATACGGATCAAGTCGAACGGCTCGCGCGGCGGCCTGACCCAGGACGTGGTCTACGACGACGTGTGCATCCGCAATTCGCCGGACCCCATCACGATGGACACTGCGTATTCTGCGAACGGCCCATTGCAGGGCAATTCTCCGCCCACCATGCGCGACATCACTCTGCACAACGTGCGCATAAGCGGCGGCGGCAAAATTACCTTCAACGGCTACGGGCACGATTACCGGATCGCGGCCACGCTCAACGGTGTGCAGATTACCGACGAGGCTAAATATACGTATCAGGTGGATCACGCCGATGTGACACTCGGCCCCGAGCCGACGAATCTGCAGGTGCCTGTGGGCGAAGATTCGACGGTGAAGGGGACGCCGGCGGAGGGGAATCCGGCCTCATGCGCGGATAAGTTTGTGCCGTTTCCGCAGTGAGGAAGGGACCGAGGGACCAAGGGCCCGAAGCGCCCGGTTTGGGTTCGTGCTATCCCACATCTCAGAATCGAGATGTGGGGCACCCTTTCTCTTGCTGAATTGATCGATGCGGGTTGAGGTTTCTGCGCGCTGGCGCTTCAAGGAACGCGCCTGATCCGCGGCGATTCTCTCACTGCGACACGAAAACCTACTGCCTTCGGCGTTTATCGCTTATTCTTGTAACAATTCCTTTTTGCTTTGGCTGGTCCGAGCAGACAACCCTATGAGTGCAGTCGTTTTGGCAGTGGAAGATCTTCGGGAGCAGTATATGCGGGAGATGGCGCTGGTGCGCCAGACCTGCGATCGCACCGGAGACGGCACGGCGGCCATCCGTCGGCGCTCCGCAGTGGTGGACCGCATCCTGATTGAGATGTGGCGCAGGGCGTTTGCCGATTTGCCGGCGCAGAACGTGGCCCTGCTGGCATTGGGCGGCTACGGGCGCAAGGACCTGTTCCCCTACTCGGACATTGACGTGCTGTTCGCCTTTGCCGACGAGAAGACGGAGGAACACTCGCGAGAAGCGGTGCGGGCGATCATCCAGGGCATGTGGGACATCGGCCTGCGGGCCAGCCCCAGCTCGCGCACCGTGAAAGAGGCCGGACGGTTCGAGCGCGACAACCTGGAATTCACGCTGGCCACGCTTGACCGGCGTTTCCTGGCCGGGCAATTTCCGCTGTACCAGCAGCTTCACCAGGTGACCTTTCCTGGGCTGGTGCTGAGCGAATGGGCGACGATTACGCAAAAGCTGGGCGAGATTGCGCGCACGCGGCACGCCAAGTTTGGCAATACCATCTTTCATCTGGAACCCAACTTGAAAGATTGCCCCGGGGGATTGCGCGATTATCATCTCGCGGTGTGGTTCGCGGTGCTGTTCCATCTGAAGGAAACCAAGGAGTGGCCGCGGCAGCGCGGCGGGGTGTTCCAGAGCGCGCGCGGCGACGCGGAAGCAGCTTTCGATTTTCTGGCTGCGGCACGATGTTTTTTGCATTTCCGGCATGGACGCGACGACAACACGCTCGACTGGCAGTCGCAGGACGAGGCCGCGGCGCGATCGATAGGCCTGGAGACGCGGGGCACGGCCGATCCCTCCTACTGGATGCGCACTTACTACCGTCATGCGCGGGTGGTGTATCGCCGCGCGGCATTGCTGATGGAGCATTTGCCGGCACCGGTGAGCTTCTATCGCCAGTTCCGGCGGCGGCGCACGCCGATCGCGGGAACCGATTTCCTGCTTGACCAGGGACGCATCGACATCCAGCCTGGGGCGCAGTTCAACGACACCGCAGCCATCCTGCGCATCTTCTCGCTGATGGCCACGCACGGTTACACGTTGTCGCAGGCGGCCGAGGATCGCATTACTGACGCGCTGCCGGTTCTCGCGATTTCGATTCCCGAGGGTCCGTATCTGTGGAATGCGCTGCGCGAGGTGCTGCTGGGGCCGCACGCCGCGCACGCGCTGCGGACGATGCACGCTCTGGGCGTTCTGGAGATGCTGATTCCGGAGTTCCACGGCATCGATGCGCTGGTGATCCGCGACAGTTATCACCGCTACACCGTGGACGAGCACACGTTTCTGACCATCGACAACGTGCACGGATTGCGCACACCGGGACACGACTACGAACAGCGACTGGCGCAATTGCTGCCGGAGATCGACCGGATGGATCTGTTTTTGCTGGCGCTGCTGCTGCACGACACGGGCAAGGCGCGGCGCAATGGCGAACATGCGGGGCAAAGCGTGGAACTGGCCGACAGTTTCCTGGCGCGGCTGGACTTCGATGGCGAGGAGCGCGAGGCGGTTTTGAAACTGATCAAGCTCCACCTGGAGATGTCGGTGGCCATGCGCAGAGACATCTTCGACCTGGACAACGTGAAGGCCTTCTCAGAGAAGATCGGCAGCCCGCAATTGCTGAAGATGCTGACCCTGATGACCTTTGCCGACATCAAGGCCGTGAACCCCGACGCGCTGACGCCATGGAAGGCCGAGAATCTGTGGCAGTTCTACATGTCCACGGCGAACTTTATGGATCGGTCGGTGGATGAGTCACGCTACCATGCCGCTATCGATCCCACGCTGCTCAATCGCATCCGCTCGATGGTTCCACCCGCGCAGCATGACGCGCTGAAGCAATTCCTGGAAGGCCTGCCACAACGCTACCTGCAAACCCGCCTGCCCGAACAGATTCGCCATCACTTCCAGATGGCTCTGAACCTGGATAAAAATCCAGTGCAGCTTGACTTGAGGCCCAACCGGCAACTCTTCGACCTGACTGTAATTACGCGCGACCGCACGCGCTTGTTTGCCGACGTGGCCGGAGTTCTGGCGTCGTGGGGCATGAACATCGTGCGCGCCGGAGCCTACTCCAACGATGCCGGCGTGATCGTCGACAGCTTCCTTTTTTCCGATGTATTCCGGACTATCGAGCTGAACCCCAGCGAGAAGGAACGCTTCATCGCCAACGTTCACGAAGTGGTGGCGCAAAAGCTCTCAGTGCAGCAATTGCTGGACGCGCGCAGTCACCTAAATCATCCCATCAATCTCAAGGTCGAAGTCCAGACGCGGCTCGAATTCGACAACGAGGCCTCAAGCCACTCCACGCTTCTGCAAGTGATCGCGCAGGATCTTCCGGGCCTGCTGCGCCAGATTGCGCTGACGCTCAACTCGCACCAGTGCAACATCAAGATCGCGCTCATCGACACGGAAGGCGAGACCGCGATCGACGTGTTTTATCTGACCAGCCACGACGAAAAGCTGACCGTGGAAGCGCAGGAGACGCTGGGCAAGGATTTGACCGCCGTGCTGGAAGCGATGCGGGCGCCGGCCCGCGCGTAAGCGCCGCAAGAATTTGCTGGCAAGATCCTACTCGACACTCTTCTTGACGAGATACTCGTCAAGCAGCACCGAGACGAGCACCGCCGTCGGGATGGCGACCATGGCGCCGGCGATGCCTTCCACCGCGGAACCGACTAACAAAGCGACGAAGACAGCGAGTGCGGGCAGGTGCACGCGGTGTTTCATGATGCGGGGAACGAGCAAGGAACTCTCGATCTGCAGATAGATGAGAAAGAAGATGGCCACGCCCAGCACACGGCTCCAGGAGTCGATGGACGCCACCAGCAACGCGAGCACGATGGAAACGGTAGCGCCCAGCACAGGAATTACGTTGAACAGGCCGGTGAGCACGCCGAGGCCGTAGGCGTAGCGAACACCGAGCGAGAGATAGAGGATGGTGCTGGCGGTTCCCAGGATAAGCATGAGGCTGGCCTGGCCGATAAGCCACTTTTCCATGCGCCCGGCTGCGCGCAGCAGAGTTTTGTCGAGACGGTGACGGGGCTCCTCGGGAAGAAACGAAAGAAACCAGCGATAAGCGCCCTCGCCCTCGAGAATGAAATAGAGCGTTAGCACAAAGCCGGCGGCGACTTGAGCGATGGCACCGGCCCAGTTGGTGAGCGAGAGCAGCAACCCCGCGGCGGCATGGCTGAGGGAACCCTGAACCGTGGAGATGACTTCTGCCGAGTTCAGGCGATCGGCGAAAGGAAATTGCCTGAGCCGGACCAGCAGCGCGGGTAGCCGCGTGGGTAATTCGCCATTGAGAGCCTGTAGATCGCGGATTACGGGCGGGAGAGCGAGGAAGCCGAAGGCGGTGAAGGCAGCGGCCACCATAAGCAAAAGGAAAAAGATGGCCGTAGCGCCATGAAACGGATGCCACCGGCCAATGCGCAGCTTGGACGTAGAACGCACCACCGGCGAAAGCACGACGGCGAAGAGCGCGGAAACATAGAGCAGGACCAGAACACTGCGCAACAGCCATGCAACATAGATGGCGAAGGCTAATGCGAAGGCAAAAACGATATTGCCGCGAATGTTCTGCGCTGAGCTTTGTGCGCGTTCAGTCATAGAAGGTGGTCCTTGCAAGATAGCGCGGCTAGCGGGGTTAGCGGTGCCAGACAGTTGTAACCACGCTAACACCGCTCACCGCTAACCCTGCCGCTTTTTACTGGCCTCCGCTGATGATCGAGCCGACGATGCCGCCCAGCAATCCTGCGCCGCCGGCCTGCTCCGCCGCCGGAGCTTTGGGTAAATACTCGTAGATCTGGTGGGCGAGACGCGAGATGGGCAACGTCTGCAGCCAGACCGCGCCGGGGCCGACCAACTGTGCGAGAAAGATTCCATCGGAGCCAAAGATCATGTTCTTGATGCCGGGAACCATGGTGATCGTGAAGCCGACCGACGCCTGGAACGCGCCCACGTGGCCGGGATGCACGCGCAGGACTTCGCCGGGCGCAAGATTTTTCTGGACGAGTTCGCCGGAGAGCTCGAGCCACGCGGTGCCCGCGCCACCGACGCGCTGCAGCAGGAATCCATCGCCGCCAAATATGCCCGCGCCGAGCGACTGCTGGAAGCCCAGAGTGATGGTGACCTGCGGCGTGGCGCACAGAAAGCCGTGACGGTGCACCAGATACTCCTGCCCCTGGCCGAGTTCGACGGGCACAATGTGGCCGGGGACTTTGGTGGCAAACGAGACCGAGCCGGGATACTGGACGGCGCGGTACTCGGTCATGAAGATGCTGGCGCCGGCGGCGGCGCGCTTGAGGACGCCGAAGAAACCGCCGCCTCCACCCATCTGGGTATGCGTCGTCATCCCGATGGATGCGGTCATCCACGAGAGCTCGCCGCTCTCAGAAAACACGCTTTCGTCGGGATTGAGATCGACTTCGAGTACCGGCATGGTGGTGCCGAGAATGCGGGTTTGCATGGGAATGCCTCCTGTTCTCGACCAGTGTAATGGGCCGGACGCGCGGCGGAAGAGAATCTTTGCACAATCGGCGCTGGCCTACGGGGCTGCGATTATTGTTCGCCGCGATGCGCGATGATCCAATCCTTGATGCGGTCGTAGACGTCTGCGGGAAGCACGCCGTGATCGAGCAGGTCCCGCTTGGTGCGGTAGGGGCGGAAGCGGACGATGCGGCCGGCCCAGGTGGGCGTCACGCCGGGAATCTTGAGCAGTTCGGCCACGCTGGCGTGATTGATGTCGACGCGTGCCGCGGGCGGTGGAGCGGGTTTGGATTTGGACGCGGCTTGCGGCGCGCCGGACTGCGCAAGGCTCGGCGAAGACACGCTGGCGGCGAGATTAAGAATCAGAATTGCGGCGAAGATCACTGCGAACGGCTTGCGGACTTGCACGCAACCATTCTCCGCCTGCTCATGGACCGGCGGCAAGAAAAGGATTTGACAGGGGCGGCGTGATTCCCGTAGTTTGGAAACAGATGCAGAACCTCCGCCATCACGGCCACCACCATCATCATGGGACATCCATGCCGGCGGACTGCCATGGCCTGAAGTAAACGGCCAGAGAGATCGAAAGAAGTACACAAGCCCGCCGGCGAAGACGCTGGTGGGCTTTTTCATGTGCAAACAGAAATCTGAAGGGAAACAGGAACGAAGATGAGCAACTTACCGACAATCGATTTTGAGAAGATGGATGGCCTCGTACCGGGAATCGTGCAGGACGCGAAGACCGGCGAGGTGCTGATGCTGGGTTTTCTGAATGCGACCAGCTACGTGAAGACCCGGGAGACCGGATATGTAACCTTCTGGAGCCGCACGCGACAGAAGCTGTGGATGAAGGGCGAGACCAGCGGCAACCGGCTGCGCGTGATTTCTGCTGCGACCGACTGCGACAACGATGCGCTGCTGTTTCGCGTGGAGGTGGAGGGCGATGGGCTGGTGTGCCACGAGGGCACGGTGAGCTGCTTTACCAAGCCGATCGAGATGACCACGGAGGTGAGCCGTGGCTAACAAGCTGAGACTGGGAATTCCCAAGGGCAGTTTGCAGGACGCGACCATTGCGCTGTTCAAGCGCGCGGGATGGAATATTTATGCCGACGGCCGCTCCTATTTTCCGTCGATCGACGACACCGAGATTGAGTGCATGCTGATTCGCGCGCAGGAGATGGCGCGCTACGTGGATCACGGGGTGCTGGACGCGGGACTGACGGGCATTGACTGGGTGGTGGAGAGCGGACTGGAGCCGGTGAGCGTGACCACGCTGACCTATGCCAAGCAGAGCCGGCGCAAGGTGCGCTGGGTGCTGGCGGTGCCGGAAGCGAGCGGCTATGAAAAGGCCGAGGACCTGGAAGGCAAGATTATTGCGACCGAGCTGGTGGAAACCAGCAAGCGCTACTTTGCCGCGAAGGGCGTGAATGTGAAAGTGGAGTTCAGCTGGGGCGCGACGGAAGTGAAGCCGCCGATGCTGGCCGACGCCATTGTGGAGGTGACGGAGACGGGCAGCTCGCTGAAGGCCAACCATCTGAAGATTATCGACACGGTGATGGAGAGTGAGACGCACCTGATCGCGAGCAAGGCTGCGCTGGCCGATGCGTGGAAGCGGCAGAAGATCGATCAGATTGCGACCATGCTGCGGGGCGCGATTGACGCGCAGGCGCAGGTGGGACTGATGCTGAACGTTAAGCGCGACGACCTGCAGGCGGTGCTGGAGGTGCTGCCGTCGTTAAATTCGCCGACGGTTTCGCAGTTGAGCGATTCGGAGTGGGTGGCCGTGAACACGATCCTCGAAGAGCGCGTGGCGCGCGACGTGATTCCGCGGCTGAAAGCGGCGGGCGGCGCCGGCATTGTGGAGTATCCGCTGAACAAAGTTGTGCTGTAGGCGAGAGAGAGACGATGAAGCTGATCCGGACAAAAGGACGTGGAGCGCAGGCCGCGGCGGAGACGCTGGCGGCTCTCGAACGGCGCGGCGGCGCGGCGCTGGATGCCGTGCTGCCCGCGGTGAAGCGCATTGTCGGCGACGTGCGTAAACGCGGCGATCGTGCGCTGCTGCGCTACGCGGCGGAGTTCGACGGGCTGAGCGGGCCGGATGCCGTGCGCGTGACGCCGGATGAGATGGCCGCGGCGTGGAAAGCGCTCGATCTGGAATTGCGCGATGCGTTACGCACGGCGGCTGCGCAGATTCGCGGATTTGCGAAACGGCAGATGCCGAAATCGTGGAGTGCTGCGCCAGTGCGGGGCCTTGTGACCGGACAGTTGGTGCGGCCGCTCGGTTCGGTCGGCTGCTATGTACCCAGCGGGCGGCATCCTTTGCCTTCGACGTTGCTGATGACGGCCATTCCCGCGCAGGTGGCGGGCGTGGAGCGCATCGTCGCGGTTTCGCCGAAGCCCGCGCCGGAGACTTTGGCGGCGGCGCATTTGCTCGGCATCACGGAGTTTTACCGGCTGGGCGGCGCGCATGCCGTGGCCGCTCTTGCCTACGGAACCGCGACACTGCCGCGCGTGGACAAGATTGTGGGGCCGGGGAATTTGTATGTGACCGCGGCCAAGCGGCTGGTGGCCTTTGACTGCGCGATCGATATGCTGGCCGGACCCACGGAGATTGTGGTGACAAGCGAGCGCGGCCACGCCGAGAACATCGCGAACGACTTGGTGGCGCAGGCGGAGCACGATCCGGAGGCGCTGGCGATTTTTGTCACTACGCGCGAGGATCTGGCGCGTGCAGTGATGGCAGAAACAAAAACGCGCAGCCGCGAAAATGCTGTGGCGCGCGAGGCGCTGCGGCGCAATGGCCTCGTGATTGTGGCGGGCTCGGTTGCGGAGGCGCGCGCGATCACGAACCGGCTTGCGGCCGAGCATCTGACGGTGGATGCGGCGAGCGATCTGGAGTGGGTCGAAAATGCCGGATCGGTTTTTGTGGGGCGCTGGTCGGCGCAGCCCATGGGCGATTACATCTCCGGGCCGAACCACACGCTGCCTACGGGCGGCATGGCTCGGGTGCGCGGCGGGTTGAGCGTGAACGATTTTGTAAAGCTGATCACGGTGCAGGAGTATTCCGCAGAAGGCGTGCGCGCTCTGGGACCGAAGGCCGCGCTGCTGGCCGAGGCCGAAGGGTTGGTTGGCCACGCCGAGGCGATCCACCTGCGGTGGGGCAGCCGCGGCTTGCGCCGCAATAAGACCGCACCACGCACTAGAAGGAGGCCTCGTGGCTGAATCACTGAAAACCGCGTCTCCGGCGCCGCGCGCGCGTGTGCAGGCGATGAAGGAGTATCACCCCCCACTCGGCTGCCGCGACACGCTGCGGCTGGACTTCAACGAGAACACGTTGGCCTGTTCTCCAAAGGTAAAGGAAGCGTTGGCGGCGGTTTCGATGGGCTCGCTCACGCGCTATCCCGAGCGCGAACCGGTGGAAGCGATGGTGGCCGCGCACCTGGGCCTGAAAGCCGAACAGGTGGCGCTGACCAACGGCGTGGATGAGGCGATTCACGTGCTGTTCGAGGCGTTTCTCGAAGCGGGCGATGAGTTGTTGCTGCCCGTGCCTACGTACACCATGTACGAGGTGTACGCTTCGGCGACCGATGCGCGCGTGGTTGCGGTGCAGGCCGGGGACGATTTGCAGTTCCCGTTTGAGCGGCTGCTGGCGGCGATTACCCCGAAGACAAAAGTGATTGCGATTGCGAATCCCAATAGCCCTTCGGGGTCGGCGGCCACACGCGAGCAAATATTGGAGCTGGCGCGGCGCGCGCCGCATGCCGTGGTGCTGGTGGATGAAGCGTACTTTCACTTTCACGGCGAGACCGTGATGGATTTGGTGGGCACGGTGCCAAATCTAATTGTCGCGCGCACGTTCTCGAAGGCGTATGGACTAGCCGGGTTGCGGTTGGGGCTGCTGGCCGGGCCGGTGGAATTGATGCGATGGGTGCGGCGCGTGCTTTCGCCTTACAGTGTGAACTCGCTGGCGCTGGTTTGTTTGCAGGCGGCGCTTGCGGACACTGCTTATCTCGACTGGTATGTGGGCGAGGTGCTGGCGGCGCGGAGCGAGTTTGAAGCCGCGCTGGACGCGGCGGAAGTACGCCGCTGGCCGAGCCGGGCGAATTTTATTTTGGTGGACATCGGCGCGCAGCACGCGGAGTTTGTACGGCTGATGCGCGCCGCGGGAGTGCTGGTGCGTGACCGCTCGAGCGATCCCGGATGCGACGGACGCGTGCGCATTACGATCGGGACGCGCGAGCAGATGAAGCAGGCCGCGGTGGCCTTGAACGAAGCGATGGCCGCACTGCGGAGCGGAGGCGAGACGCGATGACGACAACAAAGAACAAGAAAACGGCGAGCAGTGTGCGCACGGCGACCATTGTGCGCAACACCACGGAGACGTGCATCGAGCTGGAGCTGACCGTCGAGGGAAGCGGCCGGTACAAGGTCTCGACGGGCATTCGCTTCTTCGATCACATGCTGGAGCTGTTTACGCGGCATGGCGCCTTCGATCTCGAGTTGAAGTGCGACGGAGATTTGGATGTGGATCAGCATCACACGGTGGAAGACGTGGGGATTGCGCTGGGTGAGGCCTTCAATAATGCGCTCGGCGATAAGCGCGGCATTCTTCGCGCCGGTTATTTTGTGATGCCTATGGATGAGACGCTGGCGATTGCCGCCGTGGATCTGAGTGGGCGCGCGGCTTTCGCGGTAGATACGAAGGTGAAGACGCGACTCGTGGGTGACTTGCAGACTGAGCTGGTGACGGATTTCTTTGAGGGCTTTGCGCGCGGGGCGCGGGCCAACGTGCACGTGAAGACGATGTACGGGCGCTCGAACCACCACAAGATTGAGGCCATCTTCAAGGCGTTTGCACGGGCGCTGCGCGTGGCGTGCAGCCGCGATAAGCAACTGGGCGAGATGCTGCCGTCGACGAAGGGGCTGTTGTAGGTCGGTTGAGGTTCGTGCTATCCCCGGTCCCAAAATCGGGACCGGGGGCACCCTGAATTTGTGGTTTGTGTAGAAGGAGATTTGCGCTGATGCGCGTGACGGTGATCGACTACAAGGCCGGTAATTTGACGTCAGTGCTGAAGACGCTACGGCATCTTGGCGCGGAGCCTGTCGTCACGGACGGCGATTTGTCGCTAGTCGAGTCCTCGGAGCGCATTGTGCTGCCGGGAGTGGGACACTTTGCGGCGACGGAGCGGCTGGATGCGACGGAGCTGACGGGCGCGATCCGCGGGGCGATTGCGCGCGGCGTGCCGTTCCTGGGCATTTGCGTGGGGATGCAGTGGCTCTACGCGGGATCGACTGAGGCGCCGCAGCAGCCCGGGCTTGGAGCATTCTCAGAATCCTGTTCGCGCTTCGCTGAAAGCACGGAAAAGGTGCCGCACGTGGGCTGGAATTCGCTCGAAGTGAAGAGTGGCTCGCGATTGCTTGCGGGTGTCGAGCCGGGCGAGTTTGTGTATTTCACGCATTCCTACAAGGGTCCGGTTACGGCAGACACGGCCGCGGTGACGCAGTATATTGAGCCGTTCGCGGCGGCGGTGGAGCGCGCAAACGTGATGGGCGTGCAGTTTCATCCGGAGAAATCGGGTGAGACGGGGCTGAAGATTTTGCGGAATTTTCTGGAATTGGATGCGAAAGGACAGGGATGCTGACGAAGCGCATTATTGCCTGCCTCGACGTGCATGCGGGACGCGTGGTGAAGGGCGTGCAGTTTGTCGACCTGATCGACGCGGGCGATCCGGCGACGCAGGCGGCGCGGCATGCGCGCGAGGGCGCGGACGAGATTGTGCTGCTCGACATTACCGCGACGCACGAGGGACGGCAGACGCTGCTGGATACGGTGCGGCGCACGGCGCTCGAACTGTTTGTGCCGTTTTGCGTGGGCGGAGGCATCAAGTCGGCGCAGAACGCGGAACAGGTGTTCGAGGCGGGCGCGGACAAGGTGAGCATTAACTCCGCGGCGCTGGCCGACCCGGATTTGATCAGCGCCATCGGAAGCAGCTTTGGCGCACAGGCGGTGGTGGTGGCGATTGACGCGCGGCGCGATCCTGCGGCTGCCGACCCTGTGCGCGAGGCGCAAGTGTTTGTACATGGTGGGCGCAAGCCGGCGGGCCGGCGCGTCGTCGAGTGGGCGCGCGAGGCCGAAGAGCGCGGCGCGGGCGAGATTCTGCTGACATCAATGGACGCGGACGGGACGCGCGCGGGATTTGACTGTGAATTGACCGCGGCGGTGAGCGAGGCTGTGGGAATTCCTGTGATTGCTTCGGGCGGCGCGGGAACGGTGGCGCATTTTGTCGACGTTTTCTCGCGCGGAAAAGCACACGCGGCGCTGGCGGCGAGCATTTTTCATTTCGGCGTTTCGACTTCGCGGTCGCTTAAAGAGGAGCTGGCCGCGGCCGGCGTGCCGGTGAGGCTGCCATGCTGATTCCTTCAATCGATTTGCTGGGCGGGCGCATTGTGCAACTGGTGCAGGGCGAAAAGCTGCGCCTCGCATTCGACGATTTTGAATACTGGATCGAGCGCTTCTCGCGCTTCCCCCTTGTGCAGCTCATCGATCTTGATGCAGCGATGCGGCAGGGCGAAAATTCGGTATTGGTGGAACAGATTGCCAAGCGGCTGCCGGTGCAGGCGGGCGGCGGCATTCACACAGTCGAGCGGGCGCGACAGGTGCTGGAGGCGGGCGCGCGACGCGTGATCATCGGATCGGCGCTTTTCTCTGCCGAGGGCACGGTGAACACGGAGTTTGCGGCGAAACTGGCGGAGAGCGTGGGCGCGGAGAGCGTGGTGGCCGGAATCGATACCAAGAACGGGCGCATCGCCGTGAAGGGCTGGAAGGCGCAGGTGGAGTTGACGGCCGACGATGCGATTCCGCAGCTCGAGCCGTATGCGGCTGCATTCCTCTATACGCACGTAGACACGGAGGGAACCATGCGCGGGTTTCCCGCCGATGTGGCTGAGCGGCTGCGCAAGCTGACGAAGAAGCAGCTCATTGTGGCCGGCGGCATTCGCAGCCAGCAGGAGGTGGATGCGCTGGATGCGTTGGGCGCGGACGCTGTGGTGGGCATGGCGGTGTATACGGAATTGCTTAAAGTGTGAGAGGTCGCTTGGCCGGGGGCTAAAGCCCCATCATTTTTCATTACTACCTTTTGGCACGACTGAAGTCGTGCCCTGACACTTCGTGCACCATGGAAGAGCCGATCTCTGCAACATTCCCGCCCTTTTGCAAAAAGCGCAAAAGGATGGGGCCCGGAGCCTGTGGCTTCATCCTACAAATCATTTTGCTTCAGGTGGGTTCGAGTTCTTTGCGGCCCTGGCCGACGGCGCGGCTGGTTTCGATGCGGGCGGCGCGCAGCAGGCGCGCGATTTGCTTGAGGTGCAACTGCACCGCGTAGGCGCGCATGATTTCGGCCTGCGAGAAGCCGATGCCGGTGTGGCGGACCTCGACCATGCGCGCTTCGAGATCGGCAATGTCCTGTTCAAGATGGATGCCCTCGGCCGGCTTGTTGAAGCGCCAGCGGTGAATGCAGCCGGCGATGTAGTTGAAACCAGAGTGAATGTCGTCGGCAAGGTGCGTGAGCACCGGTTCCAATTGCTGCGCGAAGCGGTCTTCGTGACTGTCTTTGACCGCGAACTCGAGAGCTAGGAGCGCGTCAAGGATCGAGCTGCCAAATTGCGTGAGCAAGCTCAGGCCTTCGCGCCAACCTGGACCGCCGGGCTCGTTGCGCGCGGCATCGAGGAGCTGATTGTTGCCACGCAGCAGGGCCTGCAGATCTCCGCGCAGCGAGGACAGATTTTGCGAAGGCGCGCCGCGAAAGCCGGTGAGAATAGCCGCGAAGAATGCGCCGAGCATCAGATACTCCTGAGCCAGACCGTCGCGGAGCCACAGGCGCGCACGATCGGGAAAAATCAGCGTGGTGACCGCGAGCGCCATCACGATCCCGAACAACACTTCAAGGACGCGATCGAGCGCCGGGCCCCAGCGCGAAGCCGAGCTGGGAACCAGCATGATGATGGTGATGGTGACGCAGGCCAGACGTGCACTGTCGCGCATTCCCAGCAAGCCGCTAACGACAATGGCGAGGACAACGGCGAGAATGTAGTTCCAGGGGGTCGCGCCGAAGAGAGAAAACGCAAAACCAAAGAGAGCGCCGATGAAGGTGCCGAGAAGACGGTCGCGCGAGGCAGTGACGGTGGCACCGACATTCGATTGCATCACGATGATGGCGCTGATGGATCCCCAATAGCCATCGTGGAGGCCGAAGCGCAATGCCAGCCACCAGCAGAGAGCTGCGGCGAACGCGGTCTTGGCGGCATGAATAAGGAGACGACGACGCTCGAAGGTAAGAATTCCCTTCTCGCCGCCGCCTTCGAGGCGCAGCTTGACGGCGAGTTGGTGTTGCGACCAGGTCTTTTTTGTTCTCAGGCGCATGGGTGCAACCTGCGGTTGAATTCTCTCACATTTTGAGGGTAGGAATGCGGGAGTGGGCGCTTAAAGGATGGGGCAACAAAGCGCGCTGCTGTTGATGGGACTGTGTGCCGTAGGATACTAGTGAGAAGCCCGCGGCCGGTCGGGCTCGAAAACCCCATGCTACGCGTCGGATACCCAGCGTCCATTTCAAGAAATCTGTTGCGCGACTTCCCCGAGGGAATCGAGCTGATTCCCGTGTCGGACAAAATGGACCACGACGTCGACATCGACGTGTGGATTCCGGATCCTTATGCAACGCGAGCCATGCGCGCCTGGCCGCACCTGCACGGCGTGAAGCTGGTGCTGTCGATGATGGCGGGGACAGAGTGGATTCCGGGAACGGCGGGCCCGCATGTGACAATTTGCAATGCGCACGGTGCGCACAATGTTTCCACGGCGGAGTGGACGCTGGCGGCCATTCTGGCGATGCTGAAATATTTTCCTCTGTACCTCGACATCCAGAAGTCGGGGATTTGGAAGCGCCGCCTTGAGGCCAGCGCGCACTATGCGCAGATTACCGGTGACACGCGACCGTGCCATCCCGAAGTGATGCTGGAGGAGTTGACGGGAAAGACAGTGCTGCTGGTGGGGTATGGGGCGATCGGCAAGGAAATCGAGCGCATGCTGACGCCGTTCCACGTGAAGATGCTGCGCGTGGCGCGCAGCGCTCGGACCGCGCCCGAAGTGCACGCCGTGAGCGCGTTGGAACAGTTGCTGCCGGAGGCCGAGGTGGTGGTGCTGATTCTTCCCTCGACCGCGGAGACCAAGGGATTGATCGGCCGAAGCCAGCTAGCTTTGATGCGGCAGGGGACGCTGCTGGTGAACGCCGCGCGCGGGCCCATTGTGGATACCGATGCGCTGGTGGAGGCGCTGAACTCAGGACGGATTCGCGCCGCGCTGGACGTGACCGATCCCGAGCCATTGCCGGTGGGACATCCATTGTGGAGCTGTCCGAATCTGCTCCTTACGCCGCACATCGGCGGCTCGTCGCCGCAATTTGCGCCGCGTGCGCTGCGCACGGCGGCCGATGAATTGCGGCGCTACATGAAGGGTGAACTGCTGCAGAATGTGGTTCAGGCTGCGATTTAAACCCGCGGCGGATATCCTTATTTCGAAAAACCTCCTCAGGGGCTAAAGTCCCTCGTTCTTGCGGCGGTTTTCGGTACGACTGAAGTCGTGCCCTTTCGCGAAACACTTTTATGCAACCGATTCTGGAGAATTTTCTGCGGCGCGGCGCCAGTCGCGCAGGCCGAGAATGGCGAGACCCACGAGACCCGCGTAGAGTAGCGCCGTGGGCCATAGATCCTTGTAGATGTACTCGCCAATGTAGACGAGATCCACCACAATCCAGAGCCACCAGTTGGCGATGTGCTTGCGCGCTCCCCACCAACTTGCAACGAGCGAGTAGCTGGCGAGCACGGCATCGAGATGCGGCAATGCCACGGTAATGTGCAGCATGCCGCCGAGCCAGAGCATCACGCGACTCAGAAGTATACTGCCGAATGCGCCCACGACAAGGGCCACAATGCCGGCCTTGACGCCGAGCGGCACGATGCGTACTTCGCCTTCGGCACGCACGCCACGCCACCAGTGCCACCAGCCATAGATCGTGAATACAACAAAGAAGAGTTGCAGCAGCGCGTCGGAGAGGAACCTGGACTGGAAGAAGACCACGAGGTACAGAAAATCGGCGAGCAGGATGATGGGCCAGCAAATGAGCAGGCGCTTGGTTGTAAGCAATATGCCGACGATGGTTGTGACCACGGCTGCGAATTCGAGGCCGTGCGCGACGAGCCAGGCGGCGAGGTGTGACCAGTTCATTGGAGGATGGCTCCGCGTGAGTTGCGAGCTTTGGCGCGGCGGCGTAGAGCGTCGAGCAGCGTGCCGCCGGCGTCGCCCAGGAACCATTGCGCGTGACCAACGAGCCAGCCATCGTAGGCGGCGACGGCTTTTTCTTCAGAGTGGAGCACGCCGAGGAAGTAGTCGGCCTCAGAGAGCGCGAACTCGGCGTGGCAGAGAGCCGTCATCGGTGCGAGTGCGGCGGCTTCTGCCGGTGTGAGCGGGCGGATCGATTCGTAGCCATCGAGAAGGGCATCGAGGTGATCCAAGTGGACAGCCGGGGGCTGTTTTGCGTCTTGGACAAGAGCTAACCACTCCACGATGTTGCGTTCAATGGCGTGGGCCAGGTCGTGCACGGCGTTGGTGCGGTCGGCGAGGCCGAAGTCGATGATGGCCGTGGCGCGCGCGCCGGAAGACCGATCGCTCCAGAAAAGATTGGAGGCGTGGAGGTCGTTGTGGGTCCAGAGCGGCGGGAGGGCGGGAAGGAGCGGCGCAAGTTCGGCGTGAAAGGGCGTGAGGATGTCGATCGCCTGCGCGGCGCAGACGCGAACGGCCGCGTGGCGGGCCAGCGACAGGCGCGCTGCAAGGTAGCGCGCCATGGCCACAATGGGATCCAGTGCAGCGAAGACGGTGAAGCTGGCGACGAGCGGGCGGGGCTTGCGGGGCGGAGCGGCGAAATCGCGCGCGGCAAGATGGAGACGCGCGAGCGCCTGCCCGGCGAAATGCGCATGAGCCACGGTGCGAAAGGGCGTCCAGGAGATCGCTTCTTCGTAGAGATCGACACCCGCTGGAGTTTCGTGCACCTCGTAGATTGAGTCGCCGAGTTCGATCGCGGTTTCTCCGGCAGCGGAAGCAAACACGCGCGGGACGGGCGCGCCGCGCGTCAGCAGATGCGCAAGAAAACGGTGCTCCTCGAGCAGGCCTTCGCGGTCGCGCACGGATTGGTGATGGCGCTTGATGAAAACGTTCGTCTCTTTAGCGGCGACGACGCCGGCCGCGGAAAACGGGCGCGGGCTCATGGTGAGAATTCGCGTGGGTTCACCGAATGCAGGAAATTGGCTGAGCAGCGCGCGCACTTCGTCCAAGGTGAGCGGGGGCCAGTCGGGGGGGACCAGCGTGCCGTCGAGGCCGTGCGCTTTTGCGGGTTGATCCATGTATGCGAATTACTTTCCAGTGATCTTACGCCCGCTCAAGCGGGCTGGGCATTGAATGACGGCCCTGGTCCCCAGGCTCACGCGTGGGGCTACCCTCTTCAGCCCGCTGCGCGGGCTGAGATTGGTCCGAATTATAGACAGTGGCACAATTCCCCAACCTTTTCCGCAGGAAACACGAAAAAGGATGGGACACGGATATTTTCCTCTGTCGCGCGCTACGCGGGCTCCTAGAAAGTGTAGTGGGCGGAGAGGCGCACGGTTGCGGGCGCGCCTTCCCAGACAAAAGTATCGCCTAAACTTGCGCCGGTGTCGGACCAGTAGCGCTTGTTGGCGATGTTATCGGCATAGATGCGGAAGGTGACGCGGCCCTGGTCGCCGCCTGGCGTATAGCGCGCGCCCAGATTGAAGAGATTGTAGCTGGGCACGCTGACCGTGTCGTCGCGCAGGGCTTCCTTGCGCGATGCGAAGTTGCAGCCGGGCATCAAATGCAGGCCGTGGATGCGCGGCACGCTGATGTCGGCGAAGAGATTCGCCTGCACGCGCGGCACGTTGATCACTTGTTTGTTGTCGAAGGTAGGCGTACCGGTATCGGTCGAGGTCGCGTTCATGGCCGCGGCGGAGGCGTTCAGCCGCAGCCAGTTGGCGGCTTTGCCTTCGGCGTTGAACTCGACGCCGTTGTGGGTTTCGCGGCCTTCCTGCTCGAAGCAGAGATCGCCGGGAGCAACGAAAACGCTCGCAGGGCAAAAGTTGTCGGGCGCCTGGATCACTTTGGGATAGAAGAACGGCGCGCGCATGTGGAAGAACGCGGTGGTGAGCAGAATGCGCTGACCGGGCACGTACTTTGCGCCTACCTCGGCCTGGCGCGTGAAGAAGGGCGACAAAAACTGGCTGCCATTATCGGTCCAAAAGGGCCCCTGCGGACCGAGAGACAACATCACGCCGTAATTCGAGTAGAGGGTGAGGTTCTGGATCGGGCTCCAGGTGACGGCGAATTGCGGCAGCCAGGCGCCTTTGTCGGTGAACGTGGGATCGCATGCATCGGGCACGGTGAAGTCCGCGCAACTTGCATAAGCCGAGTAGTTGTGATCGCGGAGCGAATCGTAACGGCCGGCGGCAATGAGCTGAACGCGGCCGGGAAGATGCACGCGGTCCTGAATGACTCCCGCGGCCTGATGGCTGTCTTCCCAAAGACGGCGCGGACCTGCGGATTCGAGCGGATTTTCGAGAGAAGTGGCAGCTCCCGGTGCCGGAAGCTGCGCGATAGGCTGGTAGATATTGTCAGAGCCGACGTAGGTGTAGACCGCACCGTCCTGCACCACGCCGCTGGGATCGTAGGGGTTTTGCGCGGTATAGAAGCCGGGCTGCTGCACGCTGCGCAAAAAGATCACGCCGCCCATGGTGATGTCTTGCGTGACCGCGCCGGTGTGAATGTGGCCGGTCAGCATGGCTTCGGCTTCGGCATCGATGCGCAGCTCGCCGGGATCGCGATAGTCGTAGATATCGTAGGTGCCGTCGGGAGCAAAGAAATAGTAGGGCGCTGAGCCACCAAGAGCCGAGCATGCGGTTTCGTAATAGCAGCCATAGGCGTAGAGCACGTTGTCCTGGATGAGGGAATGACTGAAGCTGCCGGCGGCAAATGCAGCCCACGCCGGCGAGAAGGTGTGCTCGAGGCGCACTCCGGTGTTGAAGGTGTCGTACGTGTCGGCCGGACCCCATGGCTGATCCCCGAGCATGGTGGAGGGATAGATGCTGTTGATGTCGGGCAAGGTTGTGCCGCCAAGCAACTGGTAGCCGCTGCCGTCGCGTTCAGTCTTGTGCTGGTACTCAAAGTCGCCTTTGAGCGTGGTGGCCGGATCGATCTTCCAGTCGGCCGCGCCTGCGCCCATGGCGCGCCAGCCGTTGGTGTCGTTCATATAGGGAACAATGCGCTCGCCGGCGAGATTCACGCGCGCGCCCACTTGTTTGCGGCTGCCAAAAAGATGACCCAGATCGACGGCACCGAAGGCTGAGCCGCGATGATCGGTGGCCAGATCGACGGCCTTGATGTTGGCGGGGCGCTTGGTGACGAAGTCGATGAGGCCGCCCGCGGAGGCGACTCCGCTTTCGACGGCAGCGATGCCCTTGAGGAACTCGACCTGCTCCTTGTTTTCGAGCGGCACATCCTGCTCGCCGGCGATGGTCATGCCGTTGACTTCAAAACCGGTGGCGAGATCGAGGGGAAAGCCGCGAATCTGGTAGTCGCCGTAGTAGCCCACGGGCACGTAATCGTCGCCGACCGAGGCGTCGTTCTTCACCACGTCAGAAAGCAGGCGGGAGACCTGGTCGTTGAGCAGGTCGCGGGTGACGACGGTGGCCGAGAGCGGGGTTTCGCGGAGCGGCGCTCCATCGAGCGTGCCCACGGTGACGGATTCGGGAAGATAGTTGTCTTCGATTTCGCCGTGGACGACGACGGTGGTGGTGACAGGCGCGGGCTTTTGCGGGGCTGGCGCCGGGGTCTGCGAATTCTGCGGAGACGGAGCGGGACTTTGCTGGGCCGTCGACGGCGCAGCAAGGCAGAAGGACAACAACATGGCCCAAGCGAACCAAGTGGCGGCGACGCGGAGGATGGTTTGGCGATCACGGGCGATGAGAACGGCAGATGACATAGCTTCCTTTGCTTCGATTTGCCTGAAACAAAGGAGCATGAGCTGCGATGGATGGAAGAATTGCCGCTCGGCTCAAGAAAGCTTCCCACGCCGGTATTATCCGGATCGGGTTCGAGGGTATTTCTCAGCCCCGCGATTCCGCGGAGCACCCCTGTTTCAATGATTCCATTGAAACACTGCGGGCAGAGAAAGGCAAATGAGGCTTTGGTTGACTGCTACTCGGCGGCCAGCGCGGCGATCGAGGCACCAGAGAGAACCTTCGCGATGGCCAGCTGCGCCTCAACCCAGACCGGGTGCGCTGGACAATGCGCCTTGCGGGAGCAGGACCGGCCGGGAGTGACGCAGAGATTGAGACAGATCGCGCCGTCGACGGCCTCGATCACATCGAGCATGGTTGCCGCAGCGCCGCGCGGCGTAATGTGAAAACCACCTGATTGCCCACGCTGCGAGGTGATGAGCCCTTCACGCGTGAGGGATTGAAGAACTTTAGAGAGAAAACTCTCGGGCGCGCCCGTGACATGCGCCAGTTCGGGAAGTGAAACCCGCCCGGTATTCGCCAGCGCGGTTAGTTGAATCATCGCGCGTACACCATAATCAGCGGCGCGGGTCACTTGCATGGACGAATTCGATCTCTTCATCGTGTCATCCTACCGAACGAATGCCTTTGAGCAGCGCAAACCGCCGCGCAGTGCGAGGCGACGATTGTGCTTTCGGGCTTGGGGATGCTCCCTGCTGCCAACCGGCAGCGTAATTGAATTGGTCACAAGCTGATGTGTTTATCGTCACAGACCTCGGGTCGCCGCGGGGGATAGCGTAGTTTCGTTCCACTCAAAATTGGAGTAATAGAGTCCAGAATGTGCCGCTTTTACCCTGCCACCCTTCGGCCCCCCCTTTTAGCGCGGCAGGAAGGAACGGCGCGGCCGTCAGGGGCGGGTTTGCGGCAATTCGCCGCGTTGAGTCCGCACCCAATTTTGAGAGTGAAAGGAATTTTTAGATCGCCATGAATCCTTATCCCGCAGTGGACCCCATTCCTTTGCCGGCTCCCGTGTGGCTGATGAAGCTGCTGCACGTGGTCACGCTTTCGCTGCATTTTGTGGCCGTGGAAATGCTGCTGGGCGGACTTTTGCTGGCTATTCTGCTCAGCCTGTTCCGCTCGTCGGCAAACGCTCACACAACCGCGAGAGCACTGGCGAAGCGACTCACCACCGTGATGATGTACGTGATCAACCTGGGTGTGCCGCCGCTGCTTTTTGCGCAGGTGCTTTACGGGCGCGCGCTTTACACCAGCAGCGTGCTGATCGGCGTTTACTGGATCGCAATCATTCCCACGCTGATCTTGGTTTACTGGCTGCTCTACCGGTTCACGGCGCGGCTCGACCAGGGCAAATCGGCGTGGTGGGTGGGGCTGATCGCGTGGCTGCTGGCTGGCGGCGTGGCGCGGACCCTCACAACCAATATGACGCTGATGCTGCGACCCGAGGCGTGGCACAAAATGTATGCGGCATCCGCCATGGGCGCGTTCCCCCCCACGGGCGATCCCACGCTGACGCCGCGCTGGCTACTGATGATGGCGGGCGGGTTGTTCATCGGTGGATTGTGGCTGGTGTATCTGGCGGGGCGCAGCACCTTTACCGCGGAAGAGAAAAAATTCGTCGGCGGGCTAGGTGGCAAAGTGGCTGCCGGCTTCGGAATTGTCTATCTTGCTGCGGGACTTTGGGCGGCGAGCGTGCAGCCTGACGTGGTGAAGGCGGGGCTCGCCGGTCACTCCATTTATCCAGCGTACAAGTTTGCCGGATACGGCTGGATCGCCCTGGTAGTGGTGGCCGTGCTGGTGGGCGCGATTGCAGGATTCGGCAAGATCACCGCGGGCTGGCTGGGCTGGACGGCCGTTCTGGTTGCGGTACTGCTGGAGATCATGCTGACTGTATATCGCGACGGCGTGCGCGACGTAACACTGCTCTCGAAAGGCTACGACGTTTGGGACCGGGCTGTGGCGACGAACTGGGGTGTGGTGGGATTGTTCCTCGTGCTCTTTGTGGCCAGCCTGGGTGTCGTTGGATGGCTCGTGTCCGTAGTGGCGCGTGCCCAGAAAACCATGGAGGGCGCGGCGTAACCGCGAAGAGACTGCGATGAGTGAGACCGCAATTGCTCCACATATCGTTTCAGATCACGTAGAGAACGGCGACACCAAAACGCGGCGCTTCTTTCTTGCCGCAGCGAGCGTGGCGGGCATAGGCTACACTGCCGCGCTGGCCTATCCCGTATACCGTTACCTGGCAAGCCCCAGCGAGATGGCGTTGAGCGCCGTGGCCGTAACCGAGGTGACGCTGAAAGATGCGCAGAAGTTGCCGGCGGGATCGGTGCTGATGTTCAAATTCGGCACCGCGCCTGCCATGCTGATTCACCACGCGGATAACAGCTGGATCGCTTTAACCGCCGTGTGCACGCACCTGGGATGTACGGTGCAGTATGAGCCGCAGATGGACCGCATTCACTGCGCGTGCCACGGCGGCGTCTACAACGCCTACACCGGCGCCAACGTGAGCGGACCACCGCCCAAGCCGCTCAAGCTTTTCAAGGTCGCTGTCAACGCTACGGGAGTCGAGGTATCGCGAGGATAATGGATGCGGACTCGGCGGCGTGATCGCCGCGGCGTCCTAATTCTCGCAGCATAAGGAGCTTTCATGGGAATCCTCGATCTCTTCAGCCTCAAGGGCAAGAACGCACTCGTCACCGGTTCCGGACAGGGCCTGGGAGCCGGCATGGCGATTGCCTTTGCCCAGGCTGGCGCCAACGTAACGCTGCACAACTACGATGCGGTGCGCGACGAAACCATAGAGGAAGTGAAGAAAACCGGCGTCCGCTACATTACGCGGTCAGGCGACGTCTGCGACGAAGCGGTCCGCAAGATGCTGGTGGACGACACGGTGAAGGAGTTCGGCTCGATCGACATCCTGGTGAACAACGCGGGAACCATAAGGCGTGCGCCCGCGGCCGAGCACTCGGCGGAATTCTGGAACACGGTGATCGACACCAATTTGAATTCTGTGTGGTTTCTGAGCCAGTACGCGGGGCGGCTGATGCTCAAGCAGGGCCACGGAAAAATCATCAACACCGCTTCGCTGCTGTCGTTTCAGGGCGGAATTACGGTGCCGGGTTATGCCGCGGCAAAAGGCGGCGTGGCGCAGTTAACCAAGGCGCTGGCCAATGAGTGGGCCGACAAAGGCATCAACGTGAATGCCATCGCTCCCGGCTACATGGCGACGGACAACACCACGGCGTTGCGCGCCGATGCGGTGCGTTCGGCCGCGATCCTGGCGAGGATTCCCATGGGACGCTGGGGTCTGCCATCGGATTTGGCGGGCACGGCAGTGTTTCTGGCGTCGGAGGCGAGCAATTACGTGCAAGGCCACGTGCTGGTAGTGGACGGCGGATGGCTTTGCCGGTGAACGGACCGTGATTCGTGACTCGTGGTTCGTGACTCGTGAACAGCGGAATGCGTTGGCGCAAGCACAGCTGGCAGCCCACGAATCACGAACCACGAGCCACGAACCTCCGGCCGCGGAGCATTTGAATAAAGGACGAGAAGCATGACGACAAAAATGATCGCGAGCAGTGTTTACGACTGGATCGATGAGCGGCTGGGCATTTCCGAGCTGGCCGCTTTTGCGCGCAAGAAGACCGTTCCGGTGCATGCGCAATCCTTCTGGTACTACTGGGGCGGCATCACACTGTTCCTCTTCATGCTGCAGTGTTTCACTGGCGTGTTGTTGCTGGTGTACTACCGGCCGGGCGTGGAGGCTTACGAATCGGTCCGGCAGATCACGTTTGTGATGCACTTTGGCTGGCTGATCCGCTCGGCGCACTCGTGGGCGGCTAACCTGATGCTGTTCGCCATTCTCGTCCACATGTTCTCGGTCTTCTTTATGAAGGCCTACCGCAAGCCGCGCGAGATGGGCTGGCTTTCGGGGATGGTGCTGCTGGGGCTGGCCGCGTGCTTCGGCTTCTCCGGCTATCTGTTGCCCATGGATGAGTTGAGCTACTTCGCCACTAAGGTTGGTCTGCAAATCCCGGTGGCGATTCCCTGGATCGGTCCGGCCATCGCCAACATGCTGCGCGGCGGCCCGGACGTGACCGAATTTACCGTGCAACGCTTCTTTGCGCTGCACGTTGTGGTGCTCCCTGCATTGTTCATTCCCCTTCTCGGGTTTCACCTGTGGCTGGTGCAGCGCTACGGCAATGCCGTGCCTGAGAGCGAAGAGGCCAAACCGGCCTCGGAGCGCAAATCCATGCCGTTCATGCCGAACTTTCTGCGCAAGGACATCGCGATGTGGATCATTTCGCTCAACGTCCTGGCGCTCCTGGCCTCGGTGTTTCCGTGGGCGTTGGGCAAGCAATACGATGCACTGGCGCCTGCGCCCATGGGCATTCATCCCGAGTGGTACTTCATGAGCCCCTTCGAGATGCTGAAGCTGCTGGGCATGGTCAGGTGGCTGCAAGGCGAACCGGGCGAGATTGCGGGCATGCTGCTGTTTACGGTGGGCATTGTGCTCTGGATCCTGATTCCGTTCTACGACAAGAACAAGGAATCGGGACGGCGTGCGCGGCTTGCTCACTATTTCGGGCTGCTCGCTGTTTTTGCGCTCTTGGCCACTACAGTCATTGGCTACTGGACCATTCGCTAAAGGAAGAACGACGATGAACTATCCATTCTGGGACATACCTTATCTCGGCTCGGGCTGGGTGATTGGCATCATCGCCATCTTCCACGTCATGATTTCGCAGTTTGCCGTGGGCGGCGGACTCTACCTGCCGCTGGCCGAACGCAAGGCTCTGCGGGAGGGGCGCGAGGACTGGCTGAAAGAGCTGGTGGGCTACTCGAAGTTTTTCCTCGTGCTCACGGGCGTCTTTGGCACCGTCTCCGGCGTGGGCATCTGGTTTGCCATCGGATTGACGCACCCTGAGGCCACCAGTACATTGATTCACAACTTCGTTTTCGGCTGGGCTATCGAATGGGTGTTCTTCATGGTCGAACTGTCGACGGCCGCCGTCTATTACTACACCTGGAACAAGATCGATGCCAAGCTGCACCTGGCGGTCGGCTGGGTGTATGCGGGTGCCTCGGTGTGCACGCTCATCATCATCAACGGCATTCTTACCTTCATGCTTACGCCGGGCGACACGTGGCTTGCCGTGGCGGGCACGGGGCATGAGGCGAGCAAATTCTGGAACGCGTTCTTCAATCCGACTTACTGGCCGAGCCTGCTGCTGCGCTCGTGCGTGTGCGCTTCGCTGGCGGGCATCTGGGCGCTCATCAGCGCCAGCCGCATCGATGGCGGCGCACAGCCAAGGCTCAAGTCGTCGCTGGTCAAATGGAGCGTCAAGTGGCTGGTGCCCTCCTTCGTGGCCATGCCATTCCTGTTTGGCTGGTATTTGCTCATGGTTCCCGAGTCGCAGCGCTCGTTGCTCACGCTCGGCATTGACACCATGGGCACCGGAACCTTCTCCATCGTCACGCGCATGGCGCTGCTGATCGTGATGGCTTCGGCGACGATCATCGTCGCGGCGTATTACCTGGCGTACCGCAATCCCGTGGACTTCAATCCCGCGCATGCGGTGGCGATCCTGCTGCTGGCGCTGATGGCGACGGCCGCTGGCGAATACTCGCGCGAGATGCTGCGAAAGCCGTATGTCATCGGCCACTGGATGTACTCAAACGGAGTGCGCGTGCCTTACGCGCTGAAGATCGATGAGCAGGGCTATTTGGTGCACTCGAATTGGGTGTATGACGCCAACTCCAGCTACTCGCGCGGCGAGGCCATCTTCCGCGGTGAGTGCGGATCGTGCCACACGCTGAACGGCTACCGGCCGCTGGTGACTTTGCTGAGCGGACGCGACCGCGCCAACATCGAGAGCTTTATTACCATGCTGCACGAGTACAAATCCGATTCGCCGTATCACCACTTCATGCCGCCTATGGTGGGCACGAAGCAGGATGTCGAGGACCTGGCCAACTTTCTGAACGCACACGTGAACCCGCCTGTCGCGAGCGAGCAGAAGCCGATGCAGACGGCGGAAAAGTGAACGCGCGGAGTTAGCGGAGTTGGCGGAGTTAGACTGCAGTGGAGTCTTATTCGCAAAGGAAACCGCTATGAACCGCAGAGAACTTTTTGCCGCTCTCGCCGCGACGGCCGTCGTGGGCGACGCATTGGCGATGGCCCAACCCACAACCGTGATGGGATCGCACGTCTTCGACTGGAACTCGCTGACTGATGTGCCGAACCAACATGGATCGACGCGGACCGTGTGCTCGACGCCAACAGCGACGCTTGAGAATCTGGAGATTCATGTCTCGACGCTGAAGCCCGGCGTGTCGCCGCACCCGCCGCACAGGCATCCCAACGAAGAGCTGATTATTATCCGCCAGGGCACGGTGGAAACGCTCTCGAACGGGACGTGGATTCGCGTGGGGCCGGGATCGATCATTTTCAATGGGTCGAACCAACTGCACGGGTTCAAGAATGTGGGGACCGAGAATGCGATCTATCACGTCGTCAACGTCAAGACGGAGAAGACGCCGGCGGGCGGGACGGTGTTCGGTTAACCGGGTGCCCCCGAACCTGTCGTGAGCGAAGTCGAAGGATCCCGCGTTTTTGGGCGACCGGGAATTGAGCGGCGCTACTTCTTTCGGAATCGTGCCGCGAGGGCCTCGGCGTTGCGCGCGAGAATGCCCACATCGCTGCCTACGGCGGTGAAGTTGTAACCGGCCTCAAAGAGCGCCTCGGCGTCGTCAGGATTGCCGCTGAGGGTGCCCGCGGATTTGCCTTTGGCGCGAATGCGTTGGGCGGCCTCGGCGATGGCGGCCTGGACGTCGGATTGTTTGGGGTTGCCGAGATGGCCGAAGTCCGCGGCCAGATCGCTGGGGCCGATGAAGATGCCGTCGACGCCTTCGACGGCGGCTATGGCCTCGATTTCTTTGAGCGCGGTTTTGGTTTCGACCTGCACGAGGACGCAGGTATCGAGGTGCGCGTTGCGATGATAGTTCTGAACGCGGCCGTAGTCGTTGGCACGAGGCACAACGGCCACGCCGCGGATGCCGAGCGGCGGATAGCGCGCAGCGGCGACGGCCTTGCGGGCTTCATCGGCATTCTGCACAAAAGGAATGAGCAGGGAGCGCGCGCCGACGTCGAGCGCCCGCTTGATGATGACCGGCTCGTTCCAAGGGACGCGGAAGACGGGCTCCGCCGTGCCGCCGCGCATGGCCTGCAACTGCGGCAAGAGCGTGGTGATGTCGTTGGGCGCGTGCTCGCCGTCGATGACGATCCAATCGAAGCCCGCGCCGGCAAGAATTTCGGCCGACATGGGGCTGGCCAGGCTGCACCAGAGGCCGACTTGCCGCTCAGAGCGGCTGAGCGCCTGCTTGAATGCGTTGCGCGGGATGTTTCCGGGCCATTCGGGCATGGGTTGAATCTCCTTTGGCGATTGTAAGCGTCGCCGGTGCGGGCGTGGACGCCCGCACGACAGCCGGTCAGGAGACCGGCGCTACTATGGCGTCGGTGTGCTGAAGTCGAGGCGCTTGATTTCGCCGACGATGGGGCCGTAGCTCACGATGGCGCAGAAAGCGATGAAGCCGACAAAAATGAGTGCGCCGTTGTAGGAGTGGGTCTTCGCGACGATGTAGCCAATGACTAATGGCGTGGTGATGCCGGCCATGTTACCGAAGAGGTTGAAGAGCGCGCCGTTCATGCCCACCATGCCTTTGGGCGACGTGTCGGAGACGACGGTCCAGCCCAGGGCGCCGATGCCCTTGCCGAAAAATGAAATCGACATAAAGAGAATCATGAGGCTCTGTGAGCTTGCGTAGTTGCAGGCAATAATCATCATGGACAACGCCATGCCGGCCATGATGGGCAGTTTGCGCGCGAAGCTGAGCGAGTGGCCGCTGCGCAGCAGACGATCGGAGAAGATGCCGCCGAGGATTCCACCAATGCCGCCGCACAGACCCGGCACGGCCGCCGCGAAGCCCACCTTGAGCACCGACATGTGGCGCGCCTGCGAGAGATAAAGCGGGAACCAGGTGAGAAAAAACCAGGTGAGCGTGGTGATGCAGTACTGGCCGATGTAAACGCCGACCAGCATGCGGTAGCTCAGGAGCTTCTTCACTGTCGCCCAGGTGAGCGTGTTCTTCTTCACAGCTGCGGCGGAGTCGGTATTGACAAGGCCGCCGCCGCGCTCGATGGCGTCGATCTCCGATTGCGAAATGCTGGGATGCTCTTTGACGCCAAAAATGTTTGTGAACCAGACTGCGGCTAGCACGAAACCCAGCGCACCAAGGAACCAGAAGCAGGCGCGCCAGCCGGACACGTGAATGAGCCATCCGAAGATGGGCGCGAAGATGGGCAGCGCGAAATATTGCGCAGAGTTGAAGATGGCCGAGGCGCGGCCGCGCTCCGAGGTGGGAAACCAGGAGGCGACAATGCGGCCGTTGCCGGGAAAGACGGGCGATTGAAACAGGCCGGAGAACACGCGGAGAATGAAGATGGCGGTGAACGCGGCGCTGGCAGCAAAGTGGCCGGCGAAGGCGGTGAGAAACGCGCACACCGACCAGCCGATGATGGCGATGCCGTAGACGCGCTTGGAGCCAAAGCGATCGAGCAGGCCGCCGGATGGCAATTGCCCCAGCGCATAGGCCCACCCGAAGGCGAAGAGCAGATAACTCATGCGCTGCGCATTCAGGTTCAGATCTTTGGGCATGACCGAGACGGCCTGCGAAAGCACCGAGCGGTCAGCAAAGCTGAAGCAACTGACGACAAAAAGAATGGTGATGATGAGATAGCGAACGTGCGTTTGCCGTTCTGCGATCAAGCTTGAACCTTTCCGTTCGATGCTTCGGTTTTCACGGTACCATGCGGGGCGATGCTCAGGGCGTCCGCGCGGCTCAGGACTGCTCGTAGAGCGATTGAATGAGCCCGCGAATGTAGCCGTAGCAATACGCGAAGGACTGCAGGCCGTGGGGGTCGGCATCATCGGCGGCTAACGGCACGTGGTCGGGCATGAGCATGTAGCGATAGCCGACTTCCTTGTAGACGCGGATGGCTTTGACGAAATCCACGTCGCCCTCGTCGGGGTAGACCTCGATGAAGTCGTTGCGATGGCCGCGAATGTTGCGGAAGTGGACGTTGAAGATTTTTTTGCGGGCACCGAAGTAGCGGATGACGTCAAAGATTTCAACGCCGGGATTCTCGAGGTCTTCAGAGATGGTTCCCTGACAAAAATTCAGACCGTGCCAGGGGCTCTCTTGAATGCTGATGAACTTTTTGAGACCTTCGACGGTGCCGAGCACACGATGCACGCTCTGGTAGCCCTCGGGCGGCACGCCGGGATCCTGCGGATGGCACGCCATGCGGATCTTGTTCTCGTTGGCGACGGGGATTACGCGATCGAGAAAGTAGGTGATGCGCTCCCAGAAGGCGTCGGCGCTGACCACGCCGGCTTTGGTGAGCGGGGTTTCGGGATGCGCTTCGGAGAGCTTCCACTGGTGGTAGAGCGCGTCGCCGCGGCCGGGCACGCGGCCGGTGCGCAGCACGCCGAGAATGCTCATATCGTACTTGATGGTAGGGATGCCCGCCTGCGCGCAGTTGCGGATGAAGATTTGTAATTGCTCGATGTCACGATCGCGTTCCGGGCTTTGCGCGAGCATGATGGCAGGATGTTTTTCGCGATCGATATAGCTGGATGGGATAAAGGGCGGCGCGGTGCAATCGATGCTGATGCCGTATTTCGCAGCCATGTCAACCATGCGCTTGAGCTCTTCCACGGTGGCATAGAGGCGGTCGCCCTCGATCTGCGGATAGCCGCAGATGTTGCGCACGCTGTAACGCGCCAGGTATTTGAGATGCGTGTCGTTGGTGGGCTGGGTCTGGTCGCCGAGCTTCATGCGCTCGGCCTGTGCGGCGGGTGGCACGGCGGGCGCGGCGCTCGCAGTCGTGGGCGCGATTCCGGTTGAGGCCAGGACTCCGGCCGCACCACTCGAAACTAGGAATTGTCTGCGGTTCATGGATGGTTTTCCTTTGGCGTCGTCTTCAACCTTGTATGCGAACGGGGATGCGCTTGTAAAGTGGAGTGGTGCGGATGGAAGGGTTGCGTGGGGTCGCCGGTCCCATGATGTGCGGCGGCAAAAGCGCGGGGAAGCCGAGACGATGAGCAAGAGCGTCAATGATAGAAGCAGATCGCCGCGGGTTACGGCCATGCGGGTTGTGCCCGTGGCGGGCCGGGACAGCATGCTGCTGAATTTGAGCGGCGCGCACGGGCCGTACTTCACGCGCAACCTGGTTCTGCTGACGGACGAGGCGGGAAAGACGGGCGTGGGCGAGGTTCCGGGCGGGGAGAAGATTCGCCGCGTGCTGGAAGAGGCCGCGCCGCTTGTTGTCGGGCACGAGAGTCGCTACTTCAATACGGCTCTCAACGCGGTGCAGGAGCGGTTCGGCGATCAAGACGCGGCGGGGCGCGGGGAGCAGACCTTTGATTTGCGCGTGGCTATTCACGCGATGACGGCGATCGAGTCGGCGCTGCTCGATCTGCTCGGCCAGTTTCTGGAGGTTCCGCTCGCGGTTTTGCTTGAGCAGGGAGTGCAGCGTTCGAGTGTGCCGGTGCTGGGTTACCTGTTTTATGTGGGCGGCGGCCGAAGGACAAACCTCGACTACCGGCGGGCGGGTGAAAGCGCGAGCGGCTGGTTCCGGCTGCGCGACGAGGAGGCACTGACGCCCGACGCTATTGTGCGGCTGGCTGAAGCGGCGCAGGCGCAGTACGGATTCCGCGATTTCAAATTAAAAGGCGGCGTGCTGGCGGGCGCGGAAGAGATGAAGGCCGTGGAAGCGCTGCACGAGCGGTTTCACGAGGCGCGCATCACACTCGACCCCAATGGCGCATGGAGCCTGCAAGAGGCGATTGCGCTGTGCAAGGGCAAGCAGGATGTGCTGGCGTATGCGGAAGACCCGTGCGGCGCGGAGGGAAGATTCTCGGGGCGTGAAAATATGGCATATTTCCGGAGTGCGACTGGACTGCCCACGGCGACCAACATGGTTGCCACCGATTGGCGCGAGCTGCACTATGCGATTGCGTTGCACGCCGTCGATATTCCGCTGGCCGATCCGCACTTCTGGACTATGCAGGGAGCGGTGCGCGTTTCGCAGATTTGCCGCGACAACGGACTTATGTGGGGATCGCATTCGAATAATCATTTCGACATCTCGCTGGCGATGGTGACCCACGTGGCCGCGGCGGCCGTGGGAGAAATTACGGCCATCGACACGCACTGGATCTGGCAGGATGGACAACATCTGACGCGCAATCCATTGCAGATCAAGAACGGCGCGATTGAGTTGCCGATGCGGCCGGGGCTGGGCGTCGATTTGGACCTCGACGCCATCGAGCGCGCGCATGAGTTGTACCTGGAGAAGGGGCTGGGCGCGCGCGACGATGCCATGGCGATGCAGTTTCTGATTCCGGGATGGGAGTTCGACCCGAAGCGGCCGAGTTTGTGTCGGTAGCGCAGGGAGCAAGGGAGCAAGCGAACAGCAAACTTCGGAGCGACAATAGATTGATGAGTTCCGCCCAAGAGCCTCGTTTGATTCGCATCGACGTCCGAGACAATGTCGCCGTGGTGGTGACGCCGGGTGGTTTGCCCGCGGGCGCACGGTTGGCATCCGGACTGGAGTTGCGCGAGGCGGTTCCGGAGGCGCACAAGGTGGCGCTGGCCGATCTCGCGAATGGCGATGCGGTTGTGCGCTACGGCGCGACGATTGGCTATGCGAATCGGGCGATTGCGCGTGGCAGTTGGGTTCAAGAAGGATTGATGACCGCGCCGGAAGCGCCGCCGCTCGCCGACTGTCCGCTGGGAACTGCGCCGCCCGAGACCCCCGCGCCGCTCGAAGGATACACGTTCGAGGGCTATCGCAATCCCGATGGGACCGTAGGAACGAAGAATATTCTCGGCATCAGTACTACGGTGCAGTGCGTAGCGCCTACTGTAGAGCACGCGGTGCGGCGCATTAAGGCGGAGATTCTGCCGCGCTTTCCGTATGTGGACGACGTTGTGGCGATTACGCATCCTTATGGTTGCGGCGTGGCCATCGACGCGCCGGGCGCGGCGATTCCCATTCGCACGCTGCACAACCTGGCGCTGCATCCCAACTTCGGCGGCGAAGTGATGGTGGTGAGCCTGGGCTGCGAAAAACTGCAGCCGGTGCGGCTCATGTCCGCAAAAAATTTGCCGGTGCTGGAGGAGCCCTCGGTTGCGGTGCTGCAGGATGCAACGAAGGGCTTCGGCGAGATGGTGGCCACGATCATGGCGATGGCCGAGAAGAAACTTGAAAAACTGAATCGGCGAAGGCGCGAGACGTGTTCGGCTGCAGATCTCGTTGTCGGTTTGCAGTGCGGGGGTTCGGACGCGATGTCGGGCGTGACGGCGAATCCTGCGGTGGGCTTTGCGGCGGACCTGCTGGTGCGCGCCGGGGCGACGGTGATGTTCTCTGAAGTCACAGAGGTGCGCGACGCCGCGCATCTGCTGACGGCGCGCGCTGCTACTCCGGAGATCGCGCGGGAATTTGTGCGCGAGATGGCATGGTACGACGAGTACCTGCGGCAGGGCGGGGCGGATCGGGGAGCGAATCCCACGCCGGGCAACAAGCAGGGCGGCCTGGCCAACGTGGTGGAGAAGGCGATGGGGTCGATTGCCAAGGCGGGCACGACGGCGCTCATGGGCGTGGCCGGGCCGGGCGAGCGGGTGACACAGAAGGGACTGATTTTTGCCGCCACGCCGGCCAGCGACTTTATCTGCGGCACACTGCAGCTGGCAGCGTCGATGAACATGCACATATTTACTACCGGACGCGGCACGCCGTACGGCCTGGCCATGGCGCCGGTGATCAAAGTGGCGTCGAACAGCGGGTTGGCGCAGCGCTGGCCCGACCTGATTGATGTTGACGCGGGGCGGATTGCATCGGCCGAGGCGACAGTAGAAGAAGTGGGCTGGGAGATTTTTTTGTTGCTTTTGGAGGTGGCCAGCGGGAAGAAGAATGCCTGGGCCGACCACTGGGGATTGCACAATGAGTTTGCGTTGTTCAATCCGGGACCGGTGACGTAACAGAACGGTTGCGGCCATCTGCGTCCAAATTGTTTCAGGGGCTAAAGCCCCTCCTTCTTAGAGGGCTTAACGGCACGACTAAAGTCGTGCCCTGACACTTCGTGTCGTACGACGCATTCTTGAGTAGGATCTAAACTCGTGTCCGAACATGGGTGGCGGAAAGGAGAGCTGAGTGCTGGTTGCAAAGCGGGCTGCAATGGGATTATCTTCGGTGTGCGCGGCGCGACCGGCAGCTTCGGTGGGGCCTCGGGAAAGGCGCTTCGTCATGCTTGTTGCGCGAATGCACCAGAGATCTGCCGCCTGTTCCTGGCTTCTTCTTGCCGCTCTCTTCCTGCTGACCTTTTGCCCGGCTGTGGCACAAGCGGCCACAAAGGTCGTGACCGATGCGGACAAGGGCGGGACGGTAACGATCAAGATGGGAGATGTGCTGGAGGTTCGGCTCAGCTCCAATCCCAGCACGGGGTATGCGTGGTACGTGCTTAAACAATCGACAGCGCTGCTGAAGCTGACGGGCCAATCGCAAACGCAGGCTACGCAGCCGGGAGTGGGACGGCCGATTGTGCAGGTCTTCGACTTCGCGCCCAAGGGGAAGGGCACGGGCGTGTTGCTGCTGCATTACGTGCGCTCGTGGGAGCCGACTGATCCGAACGAGGAGCAGTTCAGCCTGCATGTGACGATTGAATGACGCGGGCGCAACGGAAAACCGTGCCAAAAGCGGAGGCGAACGCATAAAATACCAATTGAAATGAGCAAGAACAAAGACAAGACGTTTGAATTGGCGTGCCCGGATTGTGGGGCGATGCTGAAGATTGACGCGACGACCGGGTTGATGGTGAGCCACACGTCGGCGCCGCGCAAACGCATGTTCGAGGACCTGGAGACGGCGGCCCAGGCTATGCGCGAGCATGGGGAGCGGACGGAATCGATCTTCCGGCAGAGCGTAGACGCGGAGAAGAACAAGGCCGATCTGCTGGAGAAGAAATTTGCCGAAGCGATGCGCAAGGCGAAGGATGCTCCCACCGAGGGCAAACCCTTTCGCGAGATCGACCTCGATTGAAGGGGCTGGATGGACGGGCAGTGGCGGCGAGCCGAGTTTTCCTACGCCGGCACCGGGTTTTCGAGCGATACTCTAGGCAATATAGTTTCAGGATCACGGGGCTGCAAAGAAAAGGTAAGGAGACGTCATGGTAGTTGTGCCGCTTTCAAAGTCAGTGAGCAGCGTGGGCGGAGCCTGCGCCAGCAAGGCCAATTCCAGGCATTGGGTCGGAATGGTTGCCGCGGGAACGTTGGCCGCAAGCGGCGCCTTGTTGGTTGCCGGCAAGCGGCGCGCCGGCCTGGTGACGGCCGTCTCCGGCGTTGCCCTAGCCATGCTCGACCAGCCAAAGGTGGTGAGCAAGTGGTGGAATGCGCTTCCCGTCTACCTTGAAGAGATGCAGGGCATGCTGGGCCGCGCGCAATGCGCCGTGGAAGACCTTTCGACGCAAGGCGAAAAGTTGCGCCGGGTGCTGGGCAGGTAGAGACCAGACCTCGCGTCCTGGTAAAGATCCTCAGTGTGAGTGTGAGTGCGGGCCCGGAGACTCGCATTACGGCCGGTCAGGTGACGACGGTGTGATTTTCTGCGGCCTGTGAGAAATTCGGGCTCACCCTGCTGTTTCAAACTAGTTTTTGCGGTCGACGAGGTAGCGGGCGACTGCTTTGAGGCCGTCGGCGCGGCTACCGTAGGGCTCGAGCGCGGCAAAGGCCTCGTCGACGAGCTGCGCGGCGTCGCGCAGGCTCTGCTCGATGCCGTAGACGGCCGGCCAGGTGGCCTTTTCCGTGGCCTGATCTTTGCCCGCGGTCTTGCCTAACTGCGCCGAATCCACGGTTCTGTCGAGCACGTCATCGACAATTTGGAAGGCGAGACCGGCCTTGCGGCCGAAGCGGTCGAGACGCGCAACGTCGTCGGCAGTTGCGCCCGCGTAGACGCTGCCTGAGACTACGCTGACGCGAATGAGTGCGCCGGTTTTGGCGCGATGGATGGCTTCAACGAGCTCCGGCGTGGGCTTGAGGTGTTCGCTTTCGATATCGAGCACCTGGCCGCCGATCATGCCATCGACCGTACCGACCGCGTTGGCGATGAGGCCGATGATCTGGACGGTAGCGGCGGGCGGGCAGTCGAGCCCGGCCAGGACCTCAAAGGCGCGGGTTTGCAGGGCATCGCCGGCCAAGATGGCAATGGCTTCGCCAAAAGCCTTGTGGCAGGTGGGCTTGCCGCGGCGCAGATCGTCGTTGTCGAGAGCGGGCAGGTCGTCGTGGATGAGCGAATAGGTGTGGAGCATTTCCAAGGCCGCGCCCAGTCGCTCGATGCCTTTGGGAACCGCACCGGCGATGGTGACGCCGGCCTGGATGGCCAACACGGGGCGCAGGCGCTTGCCCCCGGCAAAGACAGAGTGGCGCATGGCGCCGTGGATCGAAGCCGGAACCGTATCTACGGTTGGAATCAGCGACTCCAACGCGTGGTCGGTGAGGTCGGCGCCCTCCTGGATCAGCGATTTTACGTCGGCAGGCATGGTCTTTCTTCTTATGTTAGACGAGAGAGGCGCGCCGCAGTTCAGCCCACCACAGGGCTATGAGCAAAAGCACGCTGAAGGCGCTGACCCAGCGGCCGGCAACGACGTCGGGCGAAGTGGTCCAATCGATGGTCAGATTCACCGCGCCTGGCGGAACGGGCACCACGATGAGACCGTCGCCGCGCTTGGGTATCGCCGTGAGCAATTGGCCGTTTAAGCGAATGCGCCATGCGGGGTAGCTGACGAGGCGCAGAACCAAATAGCCGACATGAGCGGTTGTGGCGCGAATTTCGCGGTGCTCGGGATTGGTCTGTAGGCCGTGGAGGGTCGCGAATGTGGCCTGGCAACTGCCCTGATCGGGACTCCATATGGGATTGGCGTCGGGGTCGTCGGGATCGGGCTTGCCCAGAACGAGAGCCGGATCGCTTACCAGGCAGGCATCGGGAAGGCCGGTGGCGATGCTGGAGTCGTCGCCGCCGGGAGGTTCGTATTCGTACATGCCGACAGAGCCCGCGCCGACCTGGTAGTCGGAGACCACCGAAGCGACTGTGTCTTCGGGGTAGCAGACCTGGAAATAATCCTTTGCCGCATAGAGCGTCGATGCGAGGAAGACCGCGGCGCAGACCAGCAGCACGGTGGCGCGAGCGCGCCGGCCTGAAGGCCAGATTGCGGTGACTACAAACATCGCCATGGGCGCTTCGACTGCCTCCAGCCAGCGCCAGGGATACTGCAGGAAAGGCATCTCCGGCAACAGAAGCCAAAGCGGCCGCGAGACGGGGAACAAGAAGAAGAAGACCACCAGCGGAATTGCGGCAAGCGGAATCCACCAGAGAAGCGAGACGGCGGATTTTGCAATAGGCAGGCTACCGCGACGCCAACTGATCACGATGCCGACGACTGCCACGGCGATCATGGAGATGGCGGTCCACGAAACCTGGCGCAGAATCACGTCGTGCAATGCGAGCAACGGGTTGGCGCTGTGCGCGAAGAGCCAGTTGTTCTCGAAGTTGTAGCCGGGATCCTCCGTCGCCTGTTTGATGTCGACCCAATAGCGCTCGAGGGCCGCAGGGAGCCAGTAGGTGGCGGCGAGGCCGAGACCGAGCACGCCGGCGAGCGCGGCACGCAGCAGCGGCGTCCAGGATTTCAAGACCAAAGCCCAGAGCAGCGCGACACCGGCCAAGAGATAGCCGGCCATTACGCCCAGGGGAAGATTGGAAAGCCACGCACCGGCGAGCGCGAGGGCGAGAGGTGCGGTGGAACCGTTGAAAGCGCGGTGTACGAGTGGCGCGGAAGAATGGCGATCGCGCATTACGAAGAGAACGATGAGCGGGAGCCAGAATCCGCCGGCAAATTCAGGGAATGCGGAACGTTCGTACGCGGTGAAGAGCGTGAAGAGGGAGAAAAGCGAGGCGCATCCGGCCAGCGTGGCGGGAAGATCGTCGAGGGCTTCAAGAGCGAGAGCGCGCGTGGCCAGGCCGGTTGCAGCCAAGGTTATAAACGTGAGCGCGATAGGAACGACGTGCCAGGGAAGGATGAGGGCGAGCGCTGCGCCCAGCATCCAGGTGAGGGGCGGGTAGAAGACGAAGCGCGGCTCGCCGGCGCCGTAGTTGGGGCTGGACGCCCAGTGCGGATACAGAATGCCGTGATGCCACGCATTCACGCAATCGAGCCAGGAGACGAGGTGGACATCGAAGTCGTGGCCGCAAGAGTTGCCGCGAATGAGTTGGGGAACGATGGCGACGAATGCGGCGAGCAGGATCATCAAGAAGCCGGCGTGATAGCGCAGGCGCGACGGGTCCGCGACGCTTGTTCCCTTGATCGCCCGGCCTCTTGTTCCCTGTTCTTTCATGGCAGAAGGCGTAATGTGTGGCGGGTTTGGACCGCGACCGCTGCCGGAGTGAAGGGCAGCGCAAAAGTGGTTCCGTTGTACCAATCATTCCACTGGTCGCGGAAGTATGGGCTAAGCGGGTTGCCGCTTTCGCCCAACACGATGTTCTCTGTCGAGCCGTCGATGTTACTCCAGTCCATGGTGAAGCGCTGCGATGGGCCGAGGGTGAGGCCGACCTGTTTGACGGTGGTGCCGTCGCCGCTCTGCGGCTGGGGCCCGGTTCCGGCCACGCGGCTCAAGAAGGGGAGAAAGGCAACGAGCGGATGTTCGATATCGACCACGTGCCAGCTTCCGTAGGTCCAACTACCCACATCGGCGGGGGCCTTTCCAGCGATCATGCCTTTGCGCACGGCCGCGGTGAGGAACGCATCCCAATTCGCATAGCCCTTTGGAAGCCACGCGGGCTTGGCGTGCATCACGATCTCTTCCATGGCGAAGTCGGACTCGCTCCAGTGATAGTCGCTGACGAGATTGCCCAATTTGGGCTGGAGAATCATGGACCAAAGCGCAAAGCGGGTCTGGGTGACGATGGAAGCGGCGGCGGAGTCAGTGCTGAGACGGCCATCCCAACTGCGCATCAGGTCGGCGGCCTGGCGCAGTTCCGGATCGCCATTGCCCTCGGGACCGGGCGTGTGGTCGATGGCGTAGGCAAAGCGGTGGCCCATCTCCTGATCGACCTCGCTGTAGATGTCGGTTTGGACGGCCAGCATGTCGGCGGGCGTGAGCTGATCGCGGCCGTCTAGTGATTTGTAGATGCGCTCGATGCGGTATGGATCGGCCCAATCGTCGGTGATCGGGTAGGGCGACTTGTCAGTGGTGACGCGGGAGTTGGCCGTGGCCAGAAAGCCGGACGGCGGGTCGAAGGCGTTTGGCATTTGGTCGAAGGGGATGTAATTCGGACAGAGTCCGGCGCAGGCTGAATAGCCCCAATCGTGCGCCTTATCGGAAATCGGCACATCAACCAGGCCGCCGGGTCGCAGCGGCACCTTGCCGATGGCGTGGTAAGCAGTGTGGCCCTGATCGTCGGCGTAGACGACGTTCTGCGTGGGCCAGTTCCATTGTTCGAGCGCGGCCGAGAACTCGGTCCAGTTCGAGGCTGTATCCATTTCGTAAAGCGGCAGAGTGTTGAGCGATGGATCGTAGAGGGTCCACTTGAGAGCAATGGGCGGATCGCCGGCGGCCAGAAGCGGAGTCAAGAGCGGCCCATGCGCGGTGGATTCAACATCGACGACGACATCGCTGCTGCCGCGTACGTGGATGGTTTCGCGATCGAGCGCGAGCGGATGCCATTCGGTATCGTTGCCTTCATAGTTGCCCTTGCCATCGAGCTTCTCGATGTAGAGATCCTGCACGTCGGCGTAGAGCGCGGTGAATCCCCAGGCGACGTGCCCGTTATGGCCGGCAATGATGAATGGAAAGCCGGGCAGCGTAACCCCAGTGGCGTGAAAACCGGGCGCGCTCAAATCGGCCATGTACCAGGTGTCGGGCACGCGGAGGGTGAGGTGCATATCGTTCGAGAGCAGCGGCTTGCCGCTGGCGGTGCGGCTGCCGGCCACGACCCAGTTGTTGGAGCCGACGGCACAGTTTTCGCAAGTGGCCTGTCCGCGGAGGGCCAGCATCGTGGCGGGATCTTCCGGCGCGGCCGACCTGAACTGAGATAAAGCGCGACTGGGCGCTACGCCAGCTTCGGTATTTTCGTCGTCGTTGTCGTCGTCGCCTTTCTTGGAGGGCGGCGCCTGCGGTTGCGGGGCGCTGAGATCGACCTTGATGCCGGTGGGCGGACGGTCGCGCCAGGAGCCGACCGGATATAAGTCGGCGATCAGTTGCGGGCCAAGTTGCGGATCGTTGAGGAGCTTGGCCTCAACATGGGCGCGCGTGAGCTTGGTGGTCATGCGCGAGTCGAGGGTCTCGACCATCATGAGGCCTACGCTCACGGAATCCGCGCCGGTCCAAGCTTGCGGGTGGTACCCGAGCAGCCGGAATTCGGGAGGAAGCGTGTGGGATTTTTCGCACTGCGCGATGTAGAGATTCACGCCGCGAGCATAGTCGTCGAGACGCGCGCGGTCGGCGGGCGAAAGATGGTCGAAGATGCGCTGCGCGGTGAGACGGATCTGCAACACGCGCTGCGTCTTGTCGTTTGTGACCAACCGTGAACCCAAAATCTCGGCCAGGTTGCCGTTGGCGGCGCGGCGGGAAGCGTCCATCTGCCACAGGCGGTCCTGGGCGGTGACGTAGCCCTGGGCGACAAAGAGATCGTCCTGCGTAGCGGCCTCAATGTGAGGCACGCCGTGCGCGTCGCGGCGGACGATCACCGGGGCTGACAAGACGGGCGCGGAAATGCCGTTCAGATGCACGTCGCCGTCGAGCTGGGGCAGTGCGGCTTTGGCTACGGAACGGAGCCAGAGCACGCCCACTCCAGCGGCGAGGAGAAGCAGCAGAAGCAAGCTGAAGGCGACGTAGAGCAGAATCCGCGGCCAGCGGCGTTTACGGCGATGGCGCGGCGCAGCCTGGGGCGCAGGCATGGTGGATGAAGACGAATCGGACATTGGCCAGCTTCAGGATACGCTGGCCGCGCGGCCGAAGATGGGCATGTTTACGGCGCCTGCTTGAAGAGTTCTCTTTTGCGGTTTCCCCCGAAGTCCGCAGCTAGCCGGCATTGGCGAAGCTTGCCGCTCTCGTAGAAGTACACGCCCGGATCGGGGCCGGAGACAGTGCTGAAGAAGCCGCCGTGGCTGCATGGAACGCCTTGCACCGTCTGGTCGCCGGCGAGGAAACAGGCCTTGAGTTTTCCGCTGGGATAGAGGGCGACGACGGGGCCTTCCGACGGGCCCAGCGGGCTGCCTCCCTGGCATTTGAGACTGAGCACAGGCGCGTCGTGGTTCATCTGCACGAAGTGCGGCTTGCCGTCTTCAGTGAGAGTGATCCAGGAGCCGGCGGGGATGGTGATTTCTCCGAAGGGCATTTCGCGCGTGACGGTGCATTTCTGGAGTTGGCCGTCGGAGAAGAACCACGCGTCGCCCTTGGCGCAGGGAATGCTTTGAATGATGGCGGGCTGATCGAGGGTTTTGCGGGTGGTTTGGGGCTGAGCGTGCATCCTTCCAGTGGCGAGCAGCGCGCAGAACAGCGGGGCAAACACGATGGTCTTTCTCATGACTGTTTCCTCGAGTGCCGTTCTCTCATCATCCAGGTTCTTCGTTTCTCAAAGCCGAGAATTTGAACCCGAGCCGCCGATTCAATCCGCGTGGCGACCTGCGCCGCCCGTCAAAAGCTCTTTCCTCACGGCTGGATCATCAACGACATAGAATATTGGTTCCATCTTTCTATGTTCCATTATTTCAGTTACGCTGTTTACAACCACAACCTCGTAGGAGGGATAACCCGGATCAAATCCTTGCGGAGGATTTCTTAGTTGCAACGGATATAGATTCTTCACCTTGCCACTTATCTTTGCCAGCTTCTTCCCTTTGTTGTCTCTTAAGAAAAATTTCGCATCACCGCCTATCGGTGATGTGTAGTAGCTCAATGTGACTGATACGTCCGCACGTGTAAGTCCAGGCGGGAGCGTAATCCATCTCGGCAGTCTCGACTCGCTCGCTAGGTTAAAGGTTGACTCAACACATCCAGTTATCGCACCAGAAGAAATACATAATGCAACGACCAGCAGGTAAGCCTTTGTGCGCAGAAAGATTCTCAACATTGTTGATACCCCAACTTTAACTACCTTTCGCTTTGTCCACAGTTGCGGCTCCGCCGGTATTCTTTGCAGCTTTCAACAGGCGTGCACGCGCTCACAACCCGCGATCGGCTCCCGTCGCCTGCGCCGGGAGCCGGGCTGCGGAGAGTATCTTCACAATCTGCTCGCCCATGGGGCCGGAGGCAACGACTCCGTCGAATGCTCTGACTCTGCCCGAGGCGAGGACGATGCCTGTGGTCTTGTCGGTAATAACGTAGGTGTGAATATGCGTGAAGACGAGCCTGTGGACCTCGACCTCCAGATCTGCAGTGCGCCCATTGCCGACGATGTTCAGGCCCAGTCGATCCCAGTTCTTCTCTTGCATCAGAGCCCGCTTCAGGGTGCTGACGGTCAAATACTGCGTCTCAGAACTAATGTGAATCGTCCGGGCATCTTTGATGGCCTGCATGCGTTCGGCGACGGCGCTCGATTGCGGCGCATTGGCCGCCTGCTGCCCGGCCGCGGCAGGCTGTGCAGATGTGGAGGGCGGGACGGCTTGCGTTGGCTGCTGTGCCGCCAGCAAAGGGCAAAGGCTGAGAAAGAGAACGGATTGCATCACCTGACGATTCATGGGAACTCCTTGTGGGCTAACAGGAACGAGATTAGGGCGATTGCACGTGTGTGTGGGAGGCGATTGGGGCACTTTGTGAAGTGTCACAGTGGCTTGCGGGATGAACAAGCCGGGGTCGCCTGCGAATCATCGTGCGTCTTCACCACGAGGCCTGCGCTGCTGACTTGGTGCACTTTGTCGCTGTGCAGATTATTAGGGAAAGAAAGATCGCTCCGACGAGGATCGGGCCAGCCCACTCGCCCGGCCGCCCTTCAAATTGTTCCGCCCGGCCACACCGGATCCTCGCAACATCCGCGTAGTAGACGTCGGTCGGCCCTGCGGCATCGTGCCGCTGCATTTGAAAGATTCGTGGTCCAATACCGGTGATTTGGCCGTCGAGGTTGACTCCGCTTTGCTCGCGCACACGAATCCATTGACCGACGCCAAGTTTCAGGATGCGCGCACGCACGGCATCAGGCGCCGAGTGTCGCGATTGCGCCGGCGCTGCGGTTGGGGCAAGGATTGCAAAGATCGCGATGATGGCAATCCAACGAGATGGCTTTTGGATTAGAAGATTTGCTGGTTTCATGCCCACAGATGTTAGCTGCGTTATTGCGGGGCAGCGCGGGCGAAGAGGACACTTTCTGAGGTGTCACAATGCCGGTTGGGTGGGCGAGGCCTCGGAATGCTCGGCTTCGAGCGTGCGGAGTTGTGCGATGGAAGCTTCGTTGAGCAGGTGAAAGATGATGGGAAAGCATTTCTTTGGCAGTTGTTGCGCCGTGACAATGTCGCAGATGACGCCTGAAGTCGACTCCAGGCCGCGCTTCCATCCGGGGCGGGTGGCGTCGCGTACCAGAAGGTTCTCCGGCTTGAGGCCCGCGGCCACGATCATGGTGCGGCCGATGCGCTGGAATTCGCCCCAACGTGAAGCAATGCCGATGAGATCGGCCGAGTGCTCCGGAAGATAACGCTGCAGATTGGCCTCGAGCGCAGAGGCCACGGGATTCACCTGGAAGACGGTGAGCACGGTTCCGGCGGGCAGCAGTTTGCGCACCGCGGCGGCCTTGCTGGGAAGACAGACGGGAATCGACCGGGCAATTTGGGTTTCTTCGCCGCACTCGTCCGGCGTGCACGCGGCCACGGGGAGGGCGAGGCTGGACTCCATTTCGACGGTAACAATTTTGCGCAGCTCGGGGTCAGGTTCAATCACCAACCAGCGCGCCAGCGGCGCCAGCGAAAGCCAGCGGCGCAACCGCGCTCGGAGGAGCGAATCTGATGCGCCGATTTTGCGCGCCCTGGCCGCCAGCTCGCCGATCAGTTGGTCGACCGCCATCTCCGGGCTGAGTGGCGTGGAGGGACGCCTGTTGGCCACGAAGACGCCGCTGCCGTGACGCAACTCAAGCCAGCCGTCGCGCTCCAGCTCACGATAGCAGGCGCTGGCGGTGTTGGGGTGAATGCCGAAGCGGCGCGCCAGCTCGCGCGTGCTGGGCAGCTTTTGCCCCGGAAGAATCTCGCGCGTGAGAATGCCGAGGACAACCTGGGTGATCAACTGCTCGCGAAGGGAGATCTCGGCGCTGCGGTTGAGCCATAGGCGCATCGTGTTCTCTCAATCCGAGCTGAGCGCGGGAGTCGCCGACGGTTTCCGTCGCGCGTAGAGCAGCAGCACCACTACGCCCAGCAGAACCATCAATGGTAATCCGAGCAGGCTGCCCTCCGGCCCATCCGTGCCGCCGCTTAATAACGGATTGCCTGAGGGAGCGGCCGAAAGCAGGTGTCCCTGACCTACCATGCCGCTGTCGACCGCGCCGTAGAAGTAGGTTTCAGCCCAGTCCCATGCGGCGTGGCAGCCAATGGCCCACCAAGCGGAGCCGGTGAACCGGACGCTCATGCAAAAGACGAAGCCGATGGCCGCGGCCTGCAGGATGCCAATCCAGTTTTCGCCGCCGTTGCCGGTATGCACATATCCGAAGTAAGTGCTGGTAACCCAGGCCGCCTGCCAGAATGCGCCACCGCGTGGAGCAGACTTCAGGTGCAGGATCAAACAAGGGAAAAAGCCGAGCAGGGCCATCGCGTAGACGCCCCAGTTGCCGTTTCCCTTCACGCTAATCGCCAGCCAGAGACACATGGCGGCGACGCATGCCAGCGCCCACCAGAAGTTGATGCCCCGGGTGAGCGTGAACTGGAGGTAGCAGCGGAACTCTCCTTCTTCAAAGAAGCCCACCAGCAGGAACCCGAAACCCCAGAGCGCCGCATATTCCACGGCCGCCGCGGCAGATATCGTAACCGGACCCAGGTGCACCCATCCGCCCACTGCGAGCATAGCGATCATCGCGGAAAACGCGAGGAACCCGATCGCTATTCCGGAAAAAAAGTGCCCCAGGCGGCGCGGACCTCTCAGGTTGTAGTCAGCGATCTTTCGGCCCTCGATTTTCGCCACGATCGCGGTCGCGCAGAGCAGGCACAGAAACACTGTGAATTCCTGCGCGATCTCGAGGGTTGGCGTGAAGGTCATCGACGACTCATCCTGGCCGATCCAATGGAAATGAGTCGCCACAATGAAAATCGCATCAATCAAGAGTCGAAAAAGGGCTAAAAAAATCGCGATGGACCAGCCAGCGCGAAGACCCTGAGGGCCGATGAAGATCCAGCGCAGGCCGCGGTAGGGCTGCTCGGAGGGAGCGGGTTCTATGGGGGCGGGCTCTGTGGGGGCCGGGGTCAGTACAGATTCCGTGGGGTTTGCGGCGGGCGCTGCTGTTGAAGGGGGCTGGTTCTCCGGCTCCATGGAGTCTCCTTGATCATAGAGATCTGGTGTGCTGCGTTGTCGCGAAAGACCTATATTGGCATTCTATGCAGAACGGAACCGTTGGATTCAATGCACATGGCATTTGATGTCGTGATTCGCGTTGAACGATCCACGATTCACGATACGTGGTTCAAAAAATTCAGTTCGGAATTTACGCCGCTGCTGACGCGGCGGCGGCCGTGGCGCGGGCATTCAACCTGCCGTAAATCAAAACCAAAACCAGTAGAAAAAGAATTGCGGCTAGCACCAGTAGACTGCATTCGGGGCCGGCAGCGCCTCCGCTCCACAGGGGATTGCCCGCCGGGCTGCTGGTGAAGTAGCTGCCTTGCGGAGAGATTCCGCTGTCGGCGGTCCCGTAGAAATACGTTTCGCCCCAGTCCCAACTGGCATGGCAACCGATGGCCCACCAGGCCGAGCCGGTGACGCGTACGCTTACGCAGAAGACAAAGCCAATGAAGGCGGCTGCGAAGATGCCAGTCGGGGCTTCGTTGGGGTTGCTGACATGGATGAACCCGAACAAAGTGGATGTGACCCACGCCGCGTACCAGAAACCGCCGCTGCCTGGAGCAGCCCTTTGGTCAAGAACGTAGCAAGGGAAAAGGCCTAACAATGCGGCGGCATAGACGCCCCACGAGGCGCTTCCTCCGACGAAGATTGCGAGATAGGTGCAGGTGACCGCGACAGCGCCTAACGCCCACCAGAAACTGATGCCACGGGTGAAGGTGAACTGCAGATAGCAGCGGAAGGATCCCTCCTCAAAAAGGGCCGTGAGAAGAAACGCAATGCCCCACAGCGCAGCAAATACGAAGATTTGCGTTCCGGAGAGTGCGACCGGACCAAAGTGGAGCCAGTCGCCCCAAGCTAGCGCCCCTACCAGCGCGGAAAGGGCAAGAAAGCCGGCTACCAGGCCGAAGAGAACATGTTGCGGCCGCCGCGGCCCCACGAGGTTGTAATCCAAAATGCGGCGGCGTTCGATAAGAGACGCAACGGCGCCTGCCCCCAGGATCGCCAAGACCTCGATCAATCCCCCGATGATGGCAGAAGTTGCAGTGAAACGACCCGTCTTGATGTGAAGAACTCTGTGGACGAACAAGGTAGCGGCTGTTCCCAGCACGCGCAGGAAGAGAAGGGACAAAAACACAAAGATCAACGCCGACCAGCCAGCGCGCAGACCTTGGGGGCCGATGAAGAACCAGCGCAGGCCACGGTAGGGCACGTGCCCGCTAACCGGCTGCGCAGTGGGAACGGGTTCTGCGGGGTTTGGTCTCGCGGGGCCTGCACTCAGAACAGGTTCAGTGTGGATTGCCGCGTGCGCTGTCGGGGAAGGCGGCTGATTCTCCGGTTGCAATGAGTCTCCTCGCTGCAGAGATCTGTTGTGCTCAAGATTTCCCCGCAGGGCTTACATTGGCATTCTACGCAGACTGACGCCGGGTTGGTTTGAGGAGTATCGAAGGCGATGCGTGAAGGCGTGGATCGTGGATCGTGGCTCGTGACTCGTGACTCGTGACTCGTGGTTCGAGGGCTGTAAGGAATACATGCACATTCAAGGCGCTCCGCTGCCTACTGTCCACGAGTTATCACGAACCGCGAATCACGACCCTAATTCTGCTTTTCGCCGGGCTGATTGGCGACCTGCAGGTAGTTCTTCACGCTGAAGACGCCAGGGACTCCATTGGCGCGGATGAAGGCGGCTTCCTTGTCAGCCTCGGAGTCCACCATCCCGTAGAGCTCCACATGCCCGTTCTGCACGGAGATGCGAATGGGCATTTCGGGGTCGATGGCATAACGGTTAAGCGACGGGAAGCTGTAGATAGCGCGCGCAACAGCCATCCGCGTTTGCCAATCCATCTGCGAAACCGGGTCGACTTCAATATTGTCGATGACGTCTTTAACGCCGGGTGTGGTGGCCACCAGGCCCAGTGCAGAATCGCGGTTGGGGTAATCGTGCGCGTGGCCGCCCAGCGTTACCACTCCGTCCTGCACCTGCACGGTGATGGCGTCAAAGACATTACCGTAACCGACGCGGTCGTAGGCCAGCTTCTCCGCAAGATTCTTCTGCATCTGGCTATCGGGCACCGAAGGTCCACTGACTGCTATATCGTTGCGCACCGCCGCGACGCCCTTCACTTTGTGCACGGTCTTGTCGGCATCGGACTTGTATTCGTAGAGGCCGACCGTGCCCGACAGTGTGGCAATGCCGTTCGCATCCACGCTGACCTGCACATCCTTGTATTGCGACTTGTTGAGCTTAGCCCGGACGGCAGCAGCCACATCCTGAGCTTTTGCCGCCGATGCACCCTGCGAAATGGTGAGAAGGGCTGCAAACAGCGCGGCAGCCAAAAGGAGAAGTTTGCGAGAACCGATGATTCTTGTCATAAGGGTTTCCTCCACACTGACGATCCTTGCGCGTGACAGGGCAGCCACTCACCTAGAGTGTTGATGGGGGGCACGGCCCCTGTCTGCGCTTTTTTAGACACAAGAAACAGCGGTTGGGTTGCGCGGAAATCTGGATTTCTGGCGGCTCAATCTGGCCTGGCGCTGGCGCTTCAGCGATATCGCCTAGTGGCCTTGATGACCATGGAGAAGACGCCGGACTCGTCGCGGGCCACCACGATCGAAACGTGGCGGTTGATGGCCACTTCAGCCTGGAGCAACTGCTGGCTGGTGGTGTTTACATCGGTGGCGTAGGTGAGGGTGACGATGCGTCCGAACTGCTCCTGCACGGTGATGCGCGAGGTGGAGTTGCCGAACGCACCCAGATAATTGGGGTCGACTTTAACCGAGCCTGCGCCGAAGAGCTTTTGCACGCGGTTGCTCACGGTCGCGTTGAGGGCTCCGCCGAGCAAGGCGTCGGTGGGGTTAGCGATGGCCTGCTGCTGCTGTTGCGTGTAGAGCCGCTGCTGGTTGGCGGTGTGGCCGAGGGCCAGCAGTGAGACCACGTCGGCCTCAGGCAACGGCGGGTCGCTGCGATAACTGACGGCGAGCTTTTGTGGCGATCCGTGCAGGCCAAGGGAGATGTCGTAGTCCTCAACGTGCGCCGTGGCGCTGAGGTCGATGATGGGCTCGATGCGCACCGGGTTGGTGAAGGTGATGTCGCCGCGCTCGAGGTCGTAGCGGGTCCCGGCGATCAAGGCGCTGCCCTCGGTGACCGTAACGCGACCCAGAAGCGAGGGAGAAGCCAGCGTGCCGCGGAGGCGCAGGTCTACGTCGCCGGCCAGCTTGGCGAAGGCATTCTGAAAGCTCAACTGCGGAGACGAGACGATGTGCACGTCGAGGCGTATGTGATTCGACGGAGCGTCGGGCGGCACAATGGTCTGCACCGAGGTATTGGCCTGCAAGGCGAGCGCCGCGAGATCGAGATCGGGGCTGACGGAAAAACGCGTGATGAGGACGTTGCCGCTGAGGAGCAGATTGTCTTGCTGCCCTTGCAGGTGGAACGTAGCATCGGCGAGCGAGCTGACGCCCTCTGGGTAGCGAATGTGCACCTGATTGCCCGTCACCGACAGGTCGGCGTAGATGCCATGCTGGTAAGCCAGATAACCACCCACGGTCAAGACGCCGCCGCCGCTCATGGCGGTCAGGTCTTTCACTTCCAGCCGGTTCTGGTTGAACTCGAGGGTGCCGTGCAATTGGCTCAGGCCATTGGGCAGATCTTCCAGCGAGAGCGCGCCGTCCTGGAAATCAATCCTCCCTTGCAGGTTGGGGTGAAGCAAGGGTCCATGCGCCTCCATGTGGAAGGTCGTCAATCCGCTGGCGGTCAAATCGGAGTCCAGAGTTTCTGCCAGCTTCAGGTTGATGGAGCCGTTGGCGGCGAGATCGAGTTGCTGGGCGCCCTGAACCGACAGATCGCCCTGCACGTGCAGATCGGTATTTTCGCCGGTGACGTGCAACGGATCGAGATGGATGCGGCCGCCGGCCAGCGTGGCATGTAATCCGCCGTCGCCCTGGAGCTGAACACCGGAGATGGTGAACGCCAAATCGCGGAGCTGCGCCTCACCCTGAAGCTGTTCGGGGTGCGCGAGCGGGCCGTCAATTGAAACCGTGCCAGCCAGCGACGACCCGCCCTTGAATGCCTCTACGTGCGCCATGCGCAGCAGCGTGCCGAGATTGAAGCGGGAGAATTCGAGCTGGGCGTGCGTCGGATAGTCGCCATGGAGAGTGGTTTGCCCATGTAAGGTGAGTCCAGCTTGCTCCAGTTGCGTGGTGGCGCTGTATCCGATGGCCGGGCCCGCGGAATGCGCAACGACTTGGAGAGTTCCGAAGCGCTGCCCGCCGAAGGTGAGCGCGGTGAGCGTGGCATGGCCCTCCACATGCAAATCGCTGCGCGGATCATTCAACGCGCCGGAGCCGGTGATGGAAAACGCGAGCTTGCCAGTGGCGTCGACGTTGCGGCTGCGGAGATAGCCAAGGCGGGCGATGTCAATGTTTTCTGCGCGCGCGTCGATTTGGAAATGACCGGGCTGGACGCGGTCGGACTTGAAGTCAAAATCTCCAGATGCGGAGATGTTGCCGCCGGCTGTGTTGAGTGTGACCGAAGTGAGCTTGAGCACCTGGCCGGCGAGCGCGCCCTGAACGCGCAGACCAGTAACCGGCTCGCCATAGACGGCGCCCTGCTCCATTTGTACGGAGCCGGAACCGGTGGGCGCATGGAGGGGCCCGTCGGCCTGGATGTGCGCGTTAAACACGCCGGCGAGGGGAAGATTGGGCCCGCCTGCCGCTGTAACGATCGGCTGCAAGTCGGCAACGTTAAGGTTGGTTGCTTCAATGTACGCATGCAGCACGGCGTTCGGGTCAAATACCGGCTGGCGGCCTGGCGATGCCCCCGGCGATGCATCGAGCGTACCGCCCAGAGTGATGCGCATGGCACCGCGTTGGAGTTGCGCGTGCTGGATAGCGATCTGCGACGGCGAAACCGCACCTAAAGCCGAGACAGAATCGAACCGTAAAATTTGTGGCGGGCCGGAGCTGCCGGCTGCGACGGGCCATTCGAAGGCAAGTTGGGTGGCTTCAAGAGTGCCTGCAATATGCGGCCGGGCCAGAGAGCCGGTCCATGATCCGTGATAGTCGGCTTGCCCCGCCAACGACACCGGCAGCGCCGCGGTTCCGGTTTTGCCGTTGCGCTTGAAGTCGAGACTGCGCAGAGCGGTGTCAAATTCAGCGAGATTGTGCGAGTGGAAATCGACGGCGAGCGACGAAGGACTCGTGACCGGATACGCGCCGAGCAGGCCATGCGCTTCAAGATCGCTTTGGGGTAGGTGCAGCTCGAGTTTGCGCAGCGCCACCGAGCCGTTGTGATGCGCATAGGTGGCGTCGATTGCGCCGGTCGCTGGTACTTCGCCAGTGGGAGTCTGCTTTGAGGGGCTCATGGCGAGCTGCGTATCCACCGAGACGGTGCGGCCGTCGCCGTGCGTCCAGGCGGCCTCGACGGGGCCGTTCAGGCGAGCGTCGAAGCCAAGGCGCCGGTAGCGCGCGGGGCTGACCATGTCGAGCACTGTGTCGAGCGCAACGTCCTTGAAATCGGCGGTCACTTTGCCGGTGACGGGAATGATCCAATTTGGAGTGCGGACGAGAATATTCCGGTTGGCGCGAGATTCTTCATTTGCCTGAACGGTCTCCTGCAGGTGGGCAGAGGCATCTGTAGGAAGCCATGGCTCGAGCGCAAGCGCTCCCTCGATCTGGCCGCCCTGGCGCAAGCGGGCCACGATTTGCGTGATGAGCAACTGCTTTTGGTCGGCATGAATGCGGGTGTCGAGCGTGATGCCCGTAGCGGTGACGCCCTCGCCGACGTACGAACCGCCGTCAATGTGCACGCCGCCGCCGATTTGGAATGCGCCCTCCTGGCCAGTAGCAGCGAGATCGAGCCGGGCCAGACCGTCGGGCGCATCGGGATAGCCGGTGATGGGGTCGAGGAGCCGCATATCCAGATCGCCTGCGAGGTGCGCGTGCCAGTGGGGATGCGTGAAGTCGGCAAGATCTCCAGTGATTTCAAAGGTGTGCTTTTGGCCGCCGCGCCTCTCTGCCGTGATCCGCAAGGAGCGCAGAAATACCTGCGCGTGCTCCAGATCGAGCGTGGCCTGAAGAGCGCCGTGCACCGGCAGCGGATTGCGCGGCACAGTGCGGGCAAGATTGAGATCGGTAACGCCAACCTCGATGCGATACGCCGCGGGCGTATAGAACGTCGCGGGAACATAATGCATGACGAGCGATGCGTCGTTAGCCGAAAAGTCGAGCGGCGCGTTCCGGTCCTGATAGTCGAAGTTCGCGTTGCGGGAGTCGTAATCGATACTGCCCTGCTCGACCGTAATACGGCCGGCATGCAGCTCGAACAGAGTGTCGATGGCTGAATTTGACGAGTTGCGCGGCTGGCGCGGCTGCGGCTGATTCGTGGACCCGTTGGGATAGACGATGAAGTGGAATCTGGGGTGGTCGATTTCCAGGCTGCGCAGCCGAACGCTGGGACTGAAGAGATTGCGCAGGCTGAAAACCACGCGCAGGTGATCGATTTTTGCGTAGGGGGCTTCGCCGGGATCTTCCAAACCGTGAACCACTACCCCGTCGGCTTCGGCTTCAAAGTGAAGCAGGCGCCAGTGGAAGGATGCAATCTCTGCCCGGCCGCCGGTCAGCTCTTCAATCGACGTAATGAGGCGCTTGCGCACCCCGTTTTCAAACGCGGAAGAGCTGGCCACGAAATAGAGGCCGACGGCCAAAAGCGCCAGGAAGACCGCCGTGAATGCAACGGCGAGCGGAAGATGGAGCAGGAAGAAGCGGCGCAGGCGGTAGCGCATGCTGCGGTGCGGACGCTGCGGCTGGGAAAGCTCTTCTGCGGCAATCGGCTTGTCGTCTTGCTCGCTCATCGGCTCCCCCCTTCCGCGCCGCTCGGGCTGACTGACGTTCCGGTTGCCGGCGCTGGTTGCGGAGTTGGTTGCGGGATCAGTTCCGGGGCAAGATTCGGGTCCAGCACTTCCACGTCGCCCTGCTGGCGCAAGTTGGTAAGCCAATTGTCGAACAACACGTTGACCTGTTGCTGCAGCAGGATTTCCTGAATGCGCGGCGCTACCTGATCCAGCGGCGGAACGGTTTCGCCGGGCGCGTACTGCGGCGCCAACGTTTCGTGGTAGTAGAGGTCGATCTGTTGCGGGGAGATTTGAATACCCTGCCGGAAGCGCTGCTCAATGAAACGCAAAATCTCAAGCCGATAGCGGAGATAGGCTTCGACGCGCTCCTCAGTAAGCCCATGCGCGGTCAGAAATGCCTTCCAACCCGCATCAGAAGCGCAGTTCTGGCGCACGCAGTTGGGTAGTTCCACTCGGATCTCATGCAGGCGTGTATTGACTTCCGCTTCCGAGGCCTCGATGGCCTCGACGTCCTGCTCGCGGATCTGCTGTTGGATCAGCGTACGACTGATGAGTTGATCGAGCGCCTGTTGCCTGGTGAGCACGACCTGGGGGACGGTGTTGGGATCGAGAACGGAGAGGCGAATCTCATCGTCGAGGTCGCTGGCCAGGATGACATGCTTGTTGACGACGGCGACCGCGCGATCGAGGACGACGAGGTTGGGCGAATCCGGCTGTTGGGCCGCAACTATTGAAGGTGCGGAAAGTAGCATTGCGAGGACGAAAACTTTTGCCGCTGCGCTCCACTGAAAAGCAACCACAGGTCCTTCGATTCCGCGTGTCGCAAAACCGCGCCACGCTCCGCTCAGGATGACAACTAAGTGGCGGACGACGGCCATCGGGCGGGTGAAACTGAATCGAATTGGAGCGTGCGAGTTCATCAGAAGGCCTGCCCCAAGCTGAAGAAGAAGTTGATGTGCGGCGCCTGGCCGAGGTACGGCCCCTGCTCGTAGCCCGGAATCCCCAGCGGATTTGGCGACGGCGTCGAAATCCCGTAGTTGATGTTCACGGGATAAATCGGCGGATTCAAGTTGTAGCTGAAGTCAAATCGAATGGGACCGACTGGCGTATGGTAGCGCAACCCGGCACCCAGGGAGTGCGAAAAATCGTTGAAGCTACACACGCCAGGAATCCCGGTCGAGGTCGGCGTGCCTGAGGGCGTGTACTTGGGGTACGTGGTCGGGTCATTCGCGTTGGCCACCGCATTTCTACAGGCCGCACCGTCAGGCTGGCGCGTGCGAAAAATGCTACCCCATGCGTCGCCGGCGTTGGTAAACACGTTGCCCATGTCGTGAAAGATGACGAAGCTCACCGTGTTGGCGAACCACGGCAGAGTGGGCGGCGGGAGGCGCAATTCCGTGCTGTTGATCAAGGCTCCCGCGCCGCCGACCTGGTAACCGGTTTCGGGATCGCGCGGTCCGGCGGCGTTCTGCGAAAACCCACGTAGCGAAACGGGGCCGCCTGCATAGAGACGTTCGGGCAGCGGAATCAGCTCGCTCGATCCGTCGCCGAAGGCGCGAATTTGCCCATAGCGCGTGTTGCGCGCCACCACGAAGCGATTCTTGTCGAAGCTGTAATAGCTGGAATTTGAGGCGTCGATGCGGTTGAACTCGGCCTGCGCGCCGAAGAGCCGGTCGGAGAGGAACTCCTGAAAGCTGGTGTACGTACCGCGGTGCGCATCCAGGGGCACGTCACGCGTGTCGCGTATCCATGTGAATGCCGGGCCCCCGACGCGCGTCGCCGTCGCCAGCTCGGAGATTGCACCGGGATAGACCTGCAAGCTGCTGGCTTCGACCTTCACTCTTCGGAAGTCGATCTCATAGATGAAGGTGTTGGCGCGGGAGAGCCAGGAGCCGGGATGGCTAAAGTTTTCAGTCCCGCGGAATGCGCCCTCGAGACGCGATGCGACATAGGTCGAAACGTCTTCGCTGTTGGCATAGCCGCCTGAAAATGTGAATCCGAAATTGGGATTGCCCTCGATATGCGGGACCTGATAGAGCAGGCCGATGCTTTGCTCGAGCAAGCCGTAGGTGCCGCGCACCGAAGCCGATTGGTCGCGGCCGAAGAGCCCGTTTCGCGTGATATCGGCCAGCACGCGCGGGCTCACGCCGGTCTTTCCGTTGGGACTGCAGGCGACTCCGGCTGCGGATGCACCCGAGCAATTGTTCTGCGGCTGCCCGGTTTGCGCCTCAAAACCGAAGCCGTACGTCAACGTCCAACGCCGCGCTTCGATGGCCTGGATCAGCACGGTTTTCTGGGGTGCGTCGCCGGCGGGATTTACGACCGCAGTGTCCACTTGATTGAAGAGCGCGAAGGCGTAGAGATTGCTTTGCGTCGCAGCGAGCGCGTTCTGATTGAGCGGATCGCCGGCATGCACAGTGATGGCCCGCATCACCGTTTGCGGGCGCGTCTCTTCGAGGCCCGTCACCAGCACGTTACGGACAAAAGTCTGCGGCCCTTCGTCGATATGGAACGCCACATCGACCTTGTTGGGATCGGCGGGCTCGGCCTGCTGCGACACGGTCACTGCCGCCTGATCGAAGCCGCGGCTCAAATACGCCGTGACGATGGCATCGTGATCGCCGGCCAGAGAACTGGGCGAAAGCACCTGACCCGGCGTGGTGTTCAGCAGCGCGGTCAAAGTCGCAGTGGTGATGTGATCGTTGCCCTGCAGCTGGAGGCCACCGACCCGAAGCTGCCGGCCCTCCGCGACGCGATAGACAACTTTGAGGGGGGCGATGCCGGCGCCCGGTTGCGGCGGCGCGCCGGCGCCGGACTGGGAATCGTCCGCGGTCTCAGGTGTGCTGGTTTCGGGCGTGACTTTCACCTGAGAGAATCCGTTATTGCGATACACGCTCTCGAGCGCGCTGACGTCGGCGGAAACCAGCGCCTGGCTGTAGAGGCCGTGACGATCGAGCACGTCCGCGGCATGAACGCTGAGCAGATCCATGAGCGTGGCCGTGGAAAAATAATGGTTCCCCGCGATCGAGACTTGTTCCACACGACGCCTCTGCCCCAGATGCACGGTGTAAAGAATGGTCACTTCGTCGGCGCCGGCGGATTGCCGCTGGTGATCCACCTGCGCATCGAAGTAGCCGAGGCGCTGATAGTAGTCGCGCAAGCGGCGATTGCCTTCATTGAGCAGGTCCTCGTCGACGCTGCCCTCCTGATAAATAGGGATGAGGTGTTTGATGCGCTCGGCGTCGATGCTTGCGCCGTGCACCTCGACACGCACCACCGGTCCGCGATTGGCGGAAAACTGATAGTTGACGGCCTTGGTGGCATGGTCGTAGACCGAGGATTCGAGCTTGACCTCGGCCTCAAGGCGATCCTGTTTCTGATAGGCGCGAAGCACGCCATCAAGCGCGCGATTTACGGTATCGTGATCGACGTGCCCGATCTTCCAGAGATGCGCGTGGAGGCGGAACTCGTCGACGGTCATGCCGGAATCGCCTGTGACCGTGACCTTACCGACACGCGCACGCGGTCCCGAGACCACGCGAAACGCGATGTCGGCAAGCTGCTCCTGGGGACGTGGGGTGATGGTTTGCGTGATGACCGCTTCGTAGTAACCGTTCTGCTCCAGCGTGGCGCGCATCTGCTCGACGGCGCGGACCATCTTTTCCTGCGTCAGGCGGGTTCCCGCATCCAACTGGCTGGCCCGCTCGAGTTGCATATTCATGGTGGAGCCAACGGCGCCGTCTACGCCGACGGTCCCGATAAACGTGCGCGGAGTCCCGGCGAAAACCAGAGCCACGCCATCCGGCTGACGCGTGCCGCGCACCTCAATGGTGTCGTAGAGGCCGGTGGCATAGAGCTCGCGCAAACTGCGCTTCAGATTGTCCTCGGTCAGCGGCGCTCCTTCGGCCTGGGGCAGATGGCCGGCAAGCGGCTTGAGCTGATCGGAGGGGACGCCTTCGAACGCGATGCTGCGCACCGGAAGGCCTTGCCACCGGAGAACGGAGTCAGGCGTTGGCGCGGGAGTATTCGAGGGCCCGGAAATTGCCGGGTTCTGTGCGGTGCCGGGTGCGGGCGACTGGCACCAACCGTTGCGCGACCCGCTTCCTGTAGCCAGAAGGAAGGAGGCGAGCAGAACTGCGCCGCGCGACAGGCGATAGGCCAGACCTTGCGGGTGAAGGGAATTTGGACGGAGCGGGATAGGACGAAGCCTGCATTGGGGGGCCGGGCGAGCACCGCATCTTTCTACCGGCTTTGTCCGCAAGACCATATTTTAGAGAATGTGCGAGGTAACCGATTGCCAAATCAGGGCCAAGGAGTTCACCATGCGATGTTGCAGGGTATCGGCTGGAGTCGATTCTTGACCATGTCAGTCAATCCCAGATGCTTTCCCTTATACTAACGAGGAAAGAAGCTACGGCAAAACCTGAGGAGCGGCTCCAGGTTTGGCTTTCTTCAAAGTCTGCCGGAATTGCAGCCTTGTTCCCATTGCGTAAACCACCTGCCGCAGCCTTGCGGAATGCACGAACCGCCTCCTTGAAATTGCAGCCATTGGACCGGTAGCTTCCAGACCCGAGCCGGAATAAAGGACGCGGTGTCGGGATCGGCTAACCCCACGATTGCGATCATGCATCTAAGCTCACAGCAGCAACCCCCAAGGAAACGAATGGCCGACCTCCCCACTCCAACCCAAGCGCCCCAGCGTACCCGTGTAAGCGGCGGCCAGCAGGCGGCAGCCGGCAAATCCGCCGCCCAGTCAGCCGATACCGATATACTGGCGCGGGCACAAGCAGGCGACCACCAGGCGTTTGCCCAGCTCTACACGCTGCACAAACGGCGCATCTACTCGCTTTGCCTGCGCATGGTGGGCAACGTAGCCGAAGCCGAGGATTTGACGCAGGAAGCCTTCCTGCAGCTGCATCGCAAGATTGCCACCTTCCGCGGAGATTCTGCGTTTTCGACGTGGCTGCACCGTCTGGCCATCAATGTGGTTCTGATGCAACTGCGCAAGAAGGGTTTGTCGCTGATCTCTCTGGACGAAGCCATGGAACCGAATCCGGAAGAGGGCCCAAGCCGCAGCTTTGGCGCTCCCGACTTGGCGCTCACGGGTGCCATCGACCGCTTGGTTTTGGAGCGCGCGATTGGCGATCTTCCAGCCGGCTACCGGCTCATCTTTATCCTTCACGATGTGGAGGGTTTTGAGCATAATGAGATTGCATCGATGCTGGACTGTTCGATCGGCAACAGCAAATCGCAGTTGCACAAGGCGCGCCTAAAATTGCGTGAAGCATTGCGCATGCAGAGCCGCCAGGAGGCGCGGCCATGAACGACGACCGCAGCACGTTAGGTTGTGCCGAGTTTCAGGCTCAAATGGCCGAGTTGATCGGTTCGGGAGAGGATCTCACTGTGCATCCTCACCTGAAGGATTGTGAAGGTTGCCGGGCCCTGCTGGCCGATTTGCAAACCATCGCCGACGCGGCACGGCAGCTGTTCCCCAGCGTGGAGCCGCCAGACGAGGTGTGGGAACACATCGAGTCGGCCCTGAAGCAGAAAAACTAGACGGCCTTGAACGCGGGTTAGCGACGTTACATTCCTGGCTCCCTGCTGGGGGTCTCCGCGCCGGTTGAACCGTGGCCCTTCCTGTTCACAAGCCCGATCCGATCCTGCTCGAACGCCCGGCCTCCCGGCATGCGGCTCTATACCTCACCCCCACAGGTTTTCAGCCGATAGAACGGTGGGATGGCTGCTTGGGGCTAGCCGGAGGATTGTACCGGTTGGTCGAGGGGGGATATGGCCACGTCTTGGCGTCCGGTAAACCACTCAAATAAAGGCCCTTTAATAAGGCATGGAACCTCGGGACCGACGGGAACGTAAAACCATCTCATGCTCAGCAATGGAGAGGCGCGGAAAAGCCAAAGTTGCAACTTTTTCCCTTTCTGCAGTATCTAATGGTAGAAAAGTTGATACGGGGACACTCAATGCCAAACCAGCCAGCTATACCCTCTGACGAGTCCACACCTAAGACCGCACCCGGAACGCGCATGATCCCGGTTTTGCCGGTTCGCGACACGGTTCTGTTTCCTCACGCGGTCCTGCCCTTGACGGTAGGCCGGGAAAGCTCCATCCAGTTGATTGAATCGCTGGGTGAAGAGCGGGCGATTGTGGTCGCAGCGCAATTGGATGCGCGCCTGGACACGCCCAAACCCGAAGATCTGCACAACGTGGGCACCCTGGCCACTGTGCACAAAGTTGTGCGCATGCCCAACCAGAGCAGGTTCGTGTTCACCGAGGGCGTGAGCCGCGTCCGGCTAGTGCGTTTTATCCAGTCCGAACCGTTCATGGTGGCGGAGGTGGAGACGCTGGCGGACGAAGCGCCCGCAACCTCTGCCGAGTTCGAGGCGCTGGCGCGCAACGTGATCGGCCAGTTCCAGCAGATCGTCACCGAATCGCCCACGCTCTCCGACGAGTTGCGAACCATCGCAGCGAACATCGATGAACCTGTTCGCCTGGTGGATTTTGTAGCGTCCTCCCTGCCCTTCCTGACCACAGACGACAAGCAACTGTTGCTTGAGGCGTCGAACGTAGTGGACCGGTTGGAGCTGCTGAACAACCTGCTGGTTAAGGAGATCGAGGTGCAGCAGTTGCGCGCCAAAATCCAGACCGAGGTGCAGGACCAGGTGCAGCAGTCGCAGCGCGACTACTATCTGCGCGAGCAGATGAAGGCCATCCAGAAGGAGCTGGGCGAGCAGGACGAGGGCCAACGCGATGTGGAAGACCTGCGCAAGAAGATTGAAGACGCGGGCATGCCCGAGGACGTGAAGAAGGAAGCTCTGAAGGAGCTGGCGCGGCTGCAGCGCATGTCGCCGATGGCCGCCGATTACGGGCTCACGCGCAACTACATCGAGTGGTTGGCCGTGCTGCCCTGGAACAAGAGCTCGGCTTCGAAAGTCGATATTTTGAAGGCCAGGGAGATTCTTGATGAGGATCACTACGAGCTGAAGAAGGTGAAGGACCGCGTGCTCGATTACCTGAGCGTGCTGGAGCTGAAGCCGGACATGAAAGGGCCGATCCTTTGCTTTGTGGGGCCTCCCGGAGTGGGCAAAACCAGCCTGGGCCGGTCGATTGCGCGGGCGCTGGGCCGGAAGTTCCAACGTGTCTCGCTGGGCGGCATGCACGACGAGGCGGAGATCCGCGGCCATCGCCGGACCTACATCGGCGCCCTGCCCGGACAGATCATCCAGAGCATTCGCCGGGCGGAAACCAACGACCCGGTGATCATGCTGGACGAAGTGGACAAGCTGGGCCGCGACTTCCGCGGCGATCCGGCGTCGGCGCTGCTAGAGACGTTGGATCCCGAGCAGAACAACACGTTCCGCGACAACTACCTGGACGTGCCGTTCGATCTTTCGAAGGTGCTGTTCATCTGCACGGCGAACATGCTGGACACGGTGCCGCCTCCGCTGATTGATCGCATGGAGATCATCCCCTTGCAGGGATACAGCGAAGAAGAGAAGGTGCACATCGCCAATCGCTATCTGATCCCACGCCAGATCAAGGAAAACGGGATCAAGGCGGAGCAGATTGAGTTTCCCGAGGAAGCGGTACAGCACATCATCCGCCACTACACGCGTGAAGCTGGAGTGCGCAAGCTGGAACAGACCATTGGGACAGTTTGCCGCAAGGAAGCCCGGCGCGTGGTGGAAGGGCACACGGAAAAGCTCGTGGTCACGCGCGAGTTGCTCAAGGAATTCCTGGGCGGCATCCAGGTGCGCGTGGAAACCGAGGTTGCGGAGCGCGTGAAGCGGCCGGGCGTGGCCGTGGGCCTGGCGTGGACGCCGGCCGGCGGCGACATTCTCTTCATCGAGGCCAACAAGATGAAGGGCAAGGGCGGCTTCACCATGACCGGCCAGATCGGCGAAGTCATGCAGGAATCGATGCAGGCCGGGTTGACCTGGGTGCGCTCGAACGCCTTGCGGCTGGGGCTTGCCGAGGACTTTACCAAGGAGCTCGATCTGCACATCCACGTGCCGGCGGGCGCTATTCCCAAAGACGGTCCTTCGGCGGGCGTGACCATGGCCACGGTGCTGGTGTCGTTGCTCACCGATACGCCGGTGCGGTCGCTGACGGCCATGACCGGCGAGATCACGCTCAGCGGCAATGTGCTGCCGGTGGGCGGGATCAAGGAGAAGTTTCTGGCAGCGCGACGGGCCGGGGTGGACACCATCATCCTGCCCGCGGAAAACCGCCAGAACGTGGAAGAGGACCTGACGCCGGAGATGATGGCGGGCGTGGATGTTCACTACGCGAGCCAGATTGAAGACGTGCTGGCCGTGGCTCTGCCAAAGCTGGCTATGCGGCCGCAGCCTGCCCCGATTGAGCTCGCGGTGAGCGCAGCAGCGTAAGTGTTGCTTCCTTTCGAACAAAGGCCGGCGAATTTGCCGGCCTTTTTTGTGCGAATCTCCAGGTCTTTCTCAACGAGCTGGTCTGGCTCGCTTTGGTGTGGGACCACCGATTTTCGCCTGTCCCGTCTAATCGATAGGCGGTATTCTTTTTCGAGTGATGCGTGTGCAAGTGATCTCATTTGGGGTGTTGAAGGATTGGCTTGGCTCCCAAGCCGCCACGATGGAGCTGCCGGATGGCGCCTCGGTGGGCGTTCTGCTGGAGCGCCTGCGCACAACAATGCCCGCGGGCGCAGGGGCGGAGATCCTGGGCAGCATCGCAGTGAGCGTGAATGCCGAATACGCCCAGGCCACGCACATCCTGCACGATGGCGACGAAGTGGGCCTGTTGCCCCCGGTCTCCGGCGGTGGCACTTCGCGTGCCGCGAATGCTTTGGATGAGAACAGGGGTGGGGAAAGTGTCCATGTCGCGTTGACTCGAGAGCGCATCGACGCGGAGAAGATCGTTGCCAAGGCCAAGAGCGGCGAGGATGGCGCTGTGGTGGTATTCGACGGCATTGTGCGCAACCACACGCGCGGACGCCGGACCTTGCATCTGGATTACGAGGCCTATGAAGAGATGGCCCTCAAGCAGATGCGGGAGCTGGGGCTGAAGGCATACGAGCGGTTTGCCATTAGGCAAGTGACGATGCTGCACCGGCTGGGCCGCCTGCAGATTGGCGAGACCAGCGTGCTGATCGTGGTGGCCTCAGCGCATCGCAGCGCGGCCTTTGAGGCTTGCCGCTGGCTCATCGATACCCTCAAGCAAAGCGTGCCCATCTGGAAGAAGGAGACCTTTGCCGATGGCGCGGTGTGGGCGCCGGGTGAGCCGTTTCTGAAAGGAATCGCCATAGAGTCTGCGGAGGTACCGCATGAAAGCTAGCCGCGGCTCCGGTATCGCAAGGTGGATGGGGCTGAGTACGCTGCTGGCGTTCGCCGCCGTTGCGCTCCTCGCGCAGGCACAGGATCCCGTGACCACCTTTCACGTGGACGTGAAGCTGGTAAGCATTTTCGTCAACGTGACCGACAAAAACGGCGCGCTGGTGGGCGGCCTGACGCAGGGCGATTTTGCGGTGTACGAAGATGGACGGCCGCAGCAGATAGCGGTTTTCGAGCGGCAGTCGGAGCTACCGTTGAACCTGACGCTGGCCATCGACACGTCGGGCAGCGTGCACAAGGACATGAGCGAGGAGGCGAGCGCGGCGCGGCGCTTCGCGCATGCCATTCTGCGCCCACAGGACCAGATGAGCCTGTTGCAGTTTGCCACCGAAGTGCAAGAGCTTACTCCCTTCACCAATAAGCTGGCGGTGATCGACCGTGGCCTGAGCGAACTGCACGGCGATTTTGCGACTGCGCTCTACGACGCCATCTGCCTGGGCTCCGAAAGGCTCGGCAAGAAAGAAGGACGCAAGGTGCTGATAGTCGTTTCAGATGGCGACGACACCGCCCAAAGCTCCACCTACGCCCAGGCTCTGGAAGCGGCGTTGCGCAACGAGGTGATGATTTATTCGCTCATCGACGTGCCCATTGAGGCCAGCGCCGGCCGCGACCTGGGTGGCGAACATGCGCTCATCACGATCTCAGAGCAGACCGGCGGGAAATATTTTTACGTGAGCGATGGCGGGCTGGACAAAGCCTTTGCCCGGGTGAGCGACGACCTGCGCACCCAATACCTCATCGGCTATTATCCGCACCACCAGGTGCCGGGAACGAACTTCCACCGCTTGACGGTGACCATTCCGCGTGCCGCGGCGGAACAGTTCAACGTCCGCAACAAGACGGGGTATTACGCGGACTCGCCGGTCAAAAGTAATTAGGAACTGAGCGGGGAATAATGCCGTGCCGACGGGCATTCTTCCCGTAATGAAGCCTGCGTCTTTGGCACGCTCGCCCGAATTGAATTGCGCCCTGCAGCTACCCCGGCCCAGCTTGCATCTAAAATGGCAATATGACTTCCCCACTCTCGTCGCGCCGCCGCTCCAAGACGCCGCCTCCGGGTGAAACCGGGCAGGAAGGCCTCTACCTGCGCTCCTTGAGCGATCGCCAGGTGATTGTGACCATCAAGTTACGCGACGGCGAGACGGTGCGCGGCTGGATCGAGTACTTTGACGATTCGATGCTGCGCCTGACGCGCGAGAATCAGCCCAATCTCTTTATTTACAAGAACCAGATCCGCAGCATCAGCGAAGTGGGGCGGCGGCGTGTGGCACGCTACGAAACTGCAGACGGACCGGGCCCGGGCGAGGCGGGTCTGTGACGGACACGGCGGAGATAGCGACTCAAACATTTGTTCCCAAGGCGGCGGAGATCGCGCGCGAGGCAGGCGCACGACTGCGCGAGTACTTCATTGAGGGCGTGGAAACCGAGTACAAGGGCGACGTGGACCTGGTCACGGTGGCGGATCGCACTGTGGAGAAGCTCATTTGCGGTCGGCTGGGCGAGGTCTTTCCCGAGCACGGCATCTACGGCGAAGAAGGCACGCGCGAGCGCATGGACGGCGAGTACCGCTGGTACGTGGACCCGCTGGATGGGACCACGAACTTCGCGCACGGATTTCCGCAGTTCTGCGTTTCGATGGGATTGGAGCACCGGCCCAAGGGCGCGCGACCGTGCGACGACGGAACGCTGGTGGCCGGGGTAATCTACGATCCCATGCGTGACGAGCTCTTCACGGCTGAGCGCGGGCGCGGAGCGCAGGTGAACGGCAAGCCGGCGCGGGTTTCGCGCGTGGGGGAACTGGCTGAAGCGCTGCTGGCCACGGGATTTCCCAGCCGCAAGCGCCATGCCAGCCCGAACATTCACTTCTACCACGAGTTCACGTTGCGCTCGCACGGGGTGCGCAGGGCCGGTTCGGCCGCGCTCGACCTGGCGTACGTGGCCTGCGGCCGCATGGAAGCCTTTTGGGAGTTCAATCTGAATCCCTGGGACACGGCTGCCGGAATTCTGCTGGTAGAAGAGGCGGGCGGACGCGTCACAGACTTTGCCGGCGCGCACTACCGGCTGGCCAGCGATGAGATTCTAGCTTCGAATGGATTGATCCACGAGGAGTTGATCGGTTTCTTTGCCGACTTGTTCGCGGGGCGCAACCTTTCGCCCATTCCCACGGCTGAAGAGTTTGCGCGGGCGCGGAAGATCAAGAACAGCCAATAGCCAATAGGGAGTAGCCAATAGTAGGTCGGACTCTGGTCCCTATTGCCTATTGGTTTTTCCCCATTTCCCTGCCTTCGTGCCTTTCTCAGGCGGTGGGGCCGTATGCTACTATCAGCGTCGAGAAGTTCGTTACGGCACTTGAAAACGAGGCCGCCGGAGTTCCCCGGAGAGAGCAGAAATGGCATACGTCATTGCAGAACCCTGTATCGGCACCAAGGACACCGCCTGCGTGGACGCGTGTCCCGTCGATTGCATCCATCCCAAGAAAGATGAAGACGGCCACGCGGATGCCGATCAGCTCTTCATCGACCCGGTCGAGTGCATCGACTGCGGCGCGTGCGTTCCGGTCTGCCCGGTATCGGCCATCTTCGCGCAGGACGACCTGCCGGAAAAGTGGGCCCACTTTACTGAAAAGAACGCCAAGCACTTCGGCCGCTAAGCGGCTTTTCACTCTATCAGATTTCGGCTGTCGCGGCGCGCGTCCTGCATGTGTGGGATGCGCGTGCGTGTCTTCAGGCGCAGACGAAGACCTATGTCTGGGCCACAAGGCCCGATGCTTCGCGACCACATAGTCATGGGCCTAAAGGCCCCTGCTCCCTCCGGTGCGATGATGGAAATACATGCCCGTGCTCTCCTCAGAAGCGGTGGTTCTGCGCACCTGGCCGGTGCATGAGGCGGACCTGATCGTCAGCTTCTTTACGCGCGACTACGGGCGCATGCGCGGCGTGGCCAAGGCGGCGCTCAAGAGCCGCAAACGTTTTGGCGGGGCTCTGGAGCCGATGACGCTGGCGCGGGCCTGGTTTGCCGAGCGGCCGCGGCAGGAGCTGGTGCGGCTGGACCAACTGGAGATTCTGCGCTCGCCGCTTTCGGCGCCGGTGGATCACACGCGCATGACGGTGCTGAGCTTTTATGCCGAGGTGCTGGATGAAATCCTGCCCGAGCACGACCCGCAGGATGCCGTTTTCCGGCTGCTGGCTTCGGTGCTGGAGCAAACTTCGGCCGTTGAATCCGAAGTTGTACAACCGTGGATGGCGCTCACCTATTTTTCGTTGTGGATGACGCGCCTGATGGGCCTGCTGCCCGACACGGGCCGCTGCATGGTCTGCGGCGAGCCACTGGCATTGCATGCAGCAGGGATTTCGTACAGCAGTTCTGCAGATGGATTCTTCTGCGGGCTGCATGCAAACGGGTCGGCCAGCGCGCTCTCGACCGATAGTTGGCAACTGGCGCAACGCATGCTGCGTGCTCCGGCGTCTACTTTTGCCGGCGAGCCGTGGCCCCGCAAACGCGGGCAGGATCTAAGGCGCTTCACGCTGCAAACGCTGGAGCGACATTTGGAGCGGAAGCTCAAAAGCGCGGAGGCGCTGGCGAGGCTGGGCGGGTAATGGTTGAACCAGCAACCCGCTCAACACTTGAGACTGACTTATTGGGGGTGGTCTTTATCCCACGTTGGTAACCCTAAGTCCTTGCACCACTAAGGCAGCGGCCCCGCCCGGCTGCTAAAATCGATCCTTAGTTCCGATGAGAGAGAGAAGCCTGTGTCCGCTGCCCAAGCCGCACCGCATGTGAAGCCTACCTCGCTTACCTTTCAGGATTTGCTGTTCCGCCTGCAGCGTTTTTGGGCGGAGCGAGGATGCGTGATCCAGCAGCCCTACGACGTGGAAGTGGGCGCGGGCACCATGTGTCCTGAGACGTTTCTGCGCGTGCAGGGGCCCAAGCCCTACCGGGTTGGCTACGCGCAGCCCTCGCGGCGGCCGGCCGACGGACGCTACGGCGAGAATCCCAACCGGCTGTTCAAGCACACCCAGTTCCAACTGATCCTGAAACCGCCTCCGGTGAACGTGCAGGAGTTGTATCTCGAGTCGCTGGAAGCCATGGGCATCGACCTGAAGCACCACGACCTGAAGTTCGAAGAGGACAACTGGGAGTGGCCCGCGGGCGGAGCGTGGGGCGTGGGCTGGCAGGTAATGCTGGATGGTCTGGAGATTACACAGTTCACCTACTTCCAGCAGTGCGGCGGGATAGACCTCGATCCCATTTGCGCCGAATTGACCTACGGCATGGAACGCATCGCAGCGTTTCTGCAGGACGTCGACTCGATTTACGACATTGTGTGGGCGCACGATCCAGATACGGGCGCGACGGTGACCTACGGCGACGTACGCCTGGCCGAGGAGCTGCAGTTCTCTGTTTATAACTTTGAAATGGCGGACGTGTCGCGGCTGTGGGAGCACTTCAATAGCTACGAGGCTGAAGCGCATGCGCTGCTGGAGAAGGCCAACGCGGTTTTGAGTGACGAAAGTGCTAGTCCGGAGGCGAAGAAAAGATTCCCGCTGCTGCCGACGTACGAGCTGGCGCTGAAGTGCTCGAACCTGTTTAATTTGCTGGATGCGCGCGGCGCCATCAGCGTGACAGAGCGCGTGGGCGTGATTGGACGGATTCGCAACCTGGTGGTGGGCGTGGCGAAAGCGTGGGCGATACAGCAGGAAGCAAGTCAGCGAGTTAGCGAGTTAGCGAGTTAGTAAGGCTGGCGGAGTTAGCAGGGTTTGGTACACGGCCCACGGTTCACTGTTTACGATCTACGGTTCACGGGAAAGAAACATGGCTGACTTTTTACTGGAAATCGGTCTCGAAGAAGTTCCGGCGCGGATGATCGCCGGGGCCGAGGCGGAACTGGGCCGCCGCGTGAGCGATCTGCTCAAGCGCGAGCGGCTACTTGCGCCTGAAGCGAATCCCGAGGCGAATATTGTCGCGAAAGTTACGACGTACTCCACGCCGCGCCGTCTGGCCGTGCTGGCCGAGGGCGTGCTGGCAAAGCAGGCCGACATCGAGGAAGTGTTAACGGGCCCGTCGTGGAAGGTGGCGTTCAAGGACAGCGAAGCGACGCCCGCCGCACAGGCCTTTGCAAAAAAGGCCGGCGTGGCCACGTCCGAGCTCAAGAAAGTAATTTCGCCCAAGGGCGAGTACGTAGGCGCGACGGTGAAGCGCCAGGGCCGCACTGCGCATGAGATCCTTGCGGCTGAATTGCCGAAGGAAGTGCTGGCGGTTTACTGGGCCAAGAACATGTACTGGCGCGCGGGAAAGCCGGAACGGTTTGTGCGGCCGGTGCGCTGGGTCGTCGCACTGATGGATGCGGCGGTCGTGCCGCTGGAAATTGCCGGCATCGCCGCAGGCAATGCGAGCCGCGGGCATCGCGTGCTGCATGGCGAGGCGCCCGTCACGATTGCATCCGCCAACGAGTACAAAGAGGCACTTCGTGCGGCGTTCGTTATTGGCGATGTAGCTGAGCGGAGACAAATCATTCGCAAGGCGCTGGACGCGACCACGCGGACAGTTTCCGGCGCGCGTTGGCGCGAGGATGAGGCGCTGGTGGAGACCGTCACGCACCTTACTGAGTGGCCCACCGTGATCCTGGGCGATTTTGAAGCTGAATACCTGGCTCTGCCCGAGGAAGTTCTCGTTACCGTGATGCGCGATCACCAGAAGTACTTCGCGGTGGAAGACGCAAACGGAAAACTGGCGCCGCACTTTCTGGCGGTGCTGAACACGCAGGCGGACGCGGAGGGTGCGGCCATCATCCGGCACGGCAATGCGCGCGTGCTGCGGGCGCGGTTCAAGGACGCGCGGTTCTTCTGGGATATGGATCAGAAGACGCCGCTGGCCCAGCGCATGGAAAGCCTGAAGAACGTGACCTTCCAGAAGGAACTGGGCAGCTACTACTGGAAGACCGAGCAGAACCTGGCGGTGGCGAATGCGCTGGCGTCCAGGTTGAAGAGCGTGGATTTCCCGTTCAGCGAAGAGGCTCTGTTCAAGGCCGTGGAGCTGGCCAAGACCGACCTCACAGCCGAACTGGTGAAAGAGTTCACCGAGTTGCAGGGTGTGATCGGCGGGTTGTACGCGCGGGCGCAGGGGCTGGGCGAGCGTGTGGCGCTGGCCATTTACGAGCAGTACACGCCGGCCTCGACGGAAGGCCAGATTCCGGTATCGGTCGAAGGCCAGCTTCTGGGACTTGCCGACCGGATGCAGACCATTGTGGCGATGTTCGGCATTGGCAGCGCGCCCACGGGATCGAAGGACCCGTTTGCGTTGCGCCGTGCGGCCAATGCGATTGTGAAGATTCTGGCGGAAGCGGGATTGCCGTTGACGCTGGGCGATGTGCTCAATGCATCCGGCGCGGAGGGCGAGAACAAGGCGCAGGTGGAAGCGTTCCTGCGCGAACGCCTGCACTTCTATCTCAAGGACGTGCGCGGATTTGCTTATGACGTGGTGAACGCTGTGCTGGCCGCGGGCGCGGACGACGTGCGCGACGCCATCGCGCGGGCCGAGGCGCTGACCGTGGCGCGCGGGTCTGAAGATTTTGTCGCGGTTTCCGCGGCGTTCAAGCGCATCGAGAACATCCTGCACCAGGCGGAAGAGAAGGGCTACCAAAAGGCGGAGCCGAAGCTTGGTCAATCGGCGCTTGAGGCGATCGACTTGTGGCAGCGGACCAAGGAGCTTGCGGAGCAGGTTACGAAGCTGCGCGAGCAGCGGAAATATGGCGAAGCGCTGGCCGCGATCGCCACTCTGCGGCCCGCCGTGGACAAGTTCTTCGACAAGGTGATGGTGCTCGATCCCGATCCTGCCGTGCGTGGCGCAAATCTGGGCTTGATTGACGGGGTGCTGGGCAGCTTCTCCGGGATCGCGGAATTCAGCGAGATTGTGACGGGGTGAAGCCGACCGTCTCTTGGAGGAATCCGGGATATGCACGACGAGCCACGCAGGACGATTGACGATCTGAAGGAAAGACAGCGCAACCTAACCTGGCCGGAGGCGCTGGAGAATAGCCGCGGCGTGGATGAGCTTCTCTGGAAAGGTGATCCCAGGGCTCCGCTGGTGCAGCGAATCGGGATAGGTCTCTTTGGGTTCACGTTTACGCTCATAACTGCTTTATTTTTCTATGCGATTTTTGCTCGCGAATGGGAGCCTGCTTCCCTGCTTGCAATCATCGTTGCGAGTGCGTTTCTTTTTGCGGGCCTGAAAATGCTGTGGAATGCGTTCCGCCGAAAAGGAAAGAGCGCTTAAGGGGCTCATTCGGTTCGATCGGGTGCTCAATACGAGTAGTGGGCCTGCTATTTTGCCGACTCGCTGACTCGCGATTCTCCCGTCTAAACTAAGTAGAGATGTCAGACACGCTTTATTTGAGTCTGTGGTACCCGAATCTGCGCCTGGAGGCGCTCCCCGACAAGCTGACGGCGGTGCTTGGCGCTTTTGCCGCGCACGGCGGCGAGGAGAACGTCTACGCTGCAACAGCGTGGCCGATGAACTGGAGCGAGACGCCGGTGTTTCAACGCGTCTACGGGCGGATGGGAGCTGCTCCGGGGTCAAGCCCCGGCATTGAGCCGCGGCTGGCCGTGGCCGAAGCCATGGAGTTGCTCCACGAAGACTATGCCTATGAGTTTCAGATGGGGTGGAATCTGTGGGAATGGGAAGATGCGCAAGGAACAACCACAAGTCCTTCGACTCGGGCGCCTGATGGCGGCCTCGCTCAGGATGACAATCTGGGTTTGAGCGTTCCTGATGCGAATGTTTTGGGCCGTTGGGCACGTGGTCCCAGGCTGGTGCGCGTCACCGGCTACGGGCCGCTCTTCGATGAGGGCGCCTACGAGCAGGACGGGCACATCCGCATCGATTTCGGCACCGATACGCCATTCCTCGAAGAAGAAGCCGATCTGGACAAGGTGGGCGCGCGGCACGTGGAAGAGAACGTGCGGCAACTGGTGGAACTGGCCGGCGCAGTGGAGAAGGCATCGGGCGCCACGGCGCGCCTGTTGTGGAGCGAGCTGGGCGAGAGCCTTGCGCAGCGGCTGGCCGAGCGGCTGGGATTGAGGAACTAAGCCGTGCGCTTCACGATCGAGCGAATCCGAACGCTGGTGGTGGTGGCTGCGGTGTTGCTGCTGGTGGCGCTGGGAGTGTTCCTGGTGCGTGCCAAGTGGAAGAGCCTGCTGAGCTGGCGCGATTTGCCGCAGCGGCTCGGCGTGGGTATCACCGAAGAGTCGAACGGCTACACGTACTCGCACAACCTCGGCGCGCACTCCAAGTTCAAAATTCATGCCGCGAAGGCCATTGAGCTCAAGAACGATCACGTGGAGCTGCACGACGTCGAGATCGAGATCTACGGCGAGGACGGCGTCCAGGCCGACAAAATTGCGGGCGACGAGTTCGAATACGACCAGAAGAGCGGAATCGCCTCAGCGCAGGGGCCGGTGGAGATGATTTTGACGAAGCCACCCCGGCCCGCCGGCGGCAGTAAGAAAGTTGACCGCTTGCCCATAGCAGCGAATGCGGTGGGCGATGCCGGCCAGGTTCATGTGAAAACCAGCGGAGTCACCTTCGACCGCAACACGGGCATCGTGACGACGTCGCAACCCGTAAATTTCACCATGACGCAGGGATTCGGGAGCGCGGTGGGCGCCTCGTATGACTCCGAGCGCGGCTACCTGACGCTGGTGCAGGCTGTGGAGCTAACGACGTATCGCGACCAGGATGAGGTGCGGATCCACGCGCAGCACGCGGAGTTCGACCGAGGCGCGCAACTGTGCCTGCTGCGCGTGGCAACGTTGGAGTACCGGGACGGCCGGGCTGACGCGGCCCAAGCCAGCATCCTCTTCCGCAACGATGGGTCGGCGGCGCATCTGGACGCGACAAACGGCTTTACGATGACCACGTCGACCGGCGGGCGCCTGGCGTCGCCAACGGCGGCCATGGATTTTGACGAACACAACCAGCCACGCCACGGGCACCTGGAAGGCGGCGTGACGATGGACTCGAAACAAGAAGGGCCGTCGGCGCAGGAAGGCCGCACCGCGCACGGGACCTCGCCCACCGCGGAGCTGGACTTCTCCGCCCAGGGGCAGCTGCGCCACGCGCATCTGGAGCGCGGCGTGACCATGCAGAGCGAGGGAACCAGCCTGGAGGCTTCGGGACAGACGCTGCACGTGAGCCGGACCTGGCGCTCGCCGGTCGCGGATGTGGACTTCCGGACGATACAAGGTGGGGGACAAGGCGGGAATTCGAGCGCAGGCAAGACCCAGGTGGAACCGGAGACGATTCACGGCTCCGGCGGGGTGGTGATCACGAGCGAAATGCGACACGGAGATGCCGCAGCAGTGCCCGCGAAGATGGCTGCTGATGAGGTCACGGGCACGTTCGGCGCGGACTCGGCGCTGCGCACGCTGGTGGGCACGGGACACGCGCAAATGGAACAGACCACGGCGACGGGTGCGAATCAAACGGCAAGCGGCGACCGGTTGGAAGCAAGTTTTGCGCCGAGCGGCGCGCGAACCACCGACCAGGACGAGGTGCAGATTGCCGAGCTGGATGGGCATTTGGTGCTGTTCCAGCAGCCGGCGGCCAAGCCCGGCGCAGAACCTAAACCGCCGCTGCGCGCCACGGCCGGGAAAGCGGTATACGAGGGCGACGGCGAGTGGCTGCACCTCTCTCTGCATCCGCGCGTTGTGAGTGGCGGCCTGGAGCTGACGGCAGACAAAGTAGACATATCGCAGCAGTCGGGCGACGCTTTTGCGCATGGCAACGTGAAGGCCACAGAGACGGGCGGCGCGTCGAACGGCGGCGGAAACCAGAGCGGCGTAGGTCAGAGAAGTTTGGCGCTGGGCGGCAATGGGCCGGCGCACGTGATTGCGGCCGAGGCGCAACTGAACGAGTCGTCGGGCGAAGCCACGTTTCGCGGGCACGCGCGGTTGTGGCAACAGGCGAATTCGGTAGCCGCGCCGGAGATTGTGCTCAACCAGCACCTTGACACGCTCACGGCGCGCACCACCGATGCGTCGGATCCGGTGCGGGCGGTGCTGTTGAACGCGGGCGCGCCTGGAGCAGGGATTGGGACGGGCAACGGCGCGGGCAGTCCGCACGGCCAAAGCGCGGCAAAACCGGCAGCGCCCTCCGTGATCCGCGTGCGCGGGGGCGATCTCGAGTACTCCGATGCCGAACATCGGGCCGTGATGCATGGTGGTGTGGCGGGCGCAGTGGTTGCGGAGACAGGAACGGCCACTTCAACGTCTGATACCGTCGACCTGCTGCTGATTCCGACGGGAAACCGCGACAACGGCGCTGGACAGGCACAAGTGGATCGCATGACGGCCACAGGGCATGTGGTGCTGACATCCCAAGGACGGCGCGGAACCGGAGAGCAGTTGGTGTACTCAGGCGTAACCAGAGACTACGTGCTCACCGGTACCGCTGCCGCGCCGCCCCGAATGACCGATCCTGGGCATGGCAACGTGACCGGAGAGACTTTGATTTTCCATAGCCGCGATGATAGCGTCAGTATCGAAGGCGGCGGACACGAAACACGAACCGAGACCACCGCGCCGCAAGCGCACGGCAGGTAGCGGCAGAAGCGAGCCTGAAAACTGAATGGAAACACTGATTGCCGAGGGAATCGGCAAGAGTTACAAGGGACGGCAGGTGGTCCGGGGCGTCAACCTGACCATCTCGCGCGGTGAGGTGGTGGGATTGCTGGGGCCGAACGGCGCCGGCAAGACGACCAGCTTCTACATTATCGTCGGCCTGGTTGCACCGGAGACCGGACGCGTGCTGGTAGATGAGAACGACATCACGCGCCTGCCCATGTATCTGCGCGCGCGCAACTTCGGCATCAGTTATCTTCCTCAGGAACCGTCGGTTTTCCGCAAGCTCACCGTAGAAGAGAACATCCTGGCGGTGCTGGAAGCGCAGCCGCTGGGCAACCAGGAGCGGCGGACACGCACCGAAAAGCTGATCAACCAGCTCAATCTGGGGCACATTCGCACCACGCGCGGTTACGCGCTTTCGGGCGGCGAGCGGCGGCGCGTGGAGATCGCGCGGGCGCTCTGCATTCAACCGAACTTCATCCTGCTCGACGAGCCCTTCAGCGGCATCGACCCCATCGCGGTGCTGGAGCTGCAGAGAATCATCTTCAACCTGAAGGCCAGCGGCATCGGCGTGCTCATTACCGACCACAACGTGCGGGAAACGTTGAGCGTAACCGACCGGGCCTACATTATTGCCGAAGGACGGATTTTCCGCTCCGGAACGCCGCACGAGTTGGGCAACGACATGGAAGTGAGGCGAATCTACCTCGGTGAGGGATTCTCGCTGGGCTGAGGCCCCCCATTGCCGGAAAGTAACCATCGCCGTGCACTGGTGCACTAGCGCACCAGTGCGGAATGGGGCTATAAAATTCCATACAGACAGTCCGGAAATGGGCTATGGCCCGATCCGGGACCAGCGGCTCCACTATGAGCCGTATCTCCTTTAAGCTTTTTCTCACACGGTTCGACTCGTGGGTACACTCGCATTGAGCCGAACGAGGAATGGGCTGCATCGATGGCTTTGCTTGAGCCAAGACTGAATCTAAAAGTCGCGCAACGCCAGATCCTGACGCCGGGTCTGATGCAGATGGTGAGCGTTCTCGCCCTGAACAAGGTCGAGCTGAAGGAGATGATCGATGCGGAAATGGTGGAAAATCCCGTCCTGGAAGAGATTGACGAGACGGTTCCAATGCTGGACGAAGTGGCAGGCCGCGAGGAGCGGCTGGAACGCGGTGTGGAGGAAACGGCCGCGCCGCCTAAGGACATCTTCAACGAAATCGATTTTGGTTCCTACTTTCAGGAGTATCTCGATCCGGGTTATCGCACGCAGCCGGAGTATGAAGACAGCGAAAAGCCCTCGTTTGAAAACTTTCTCTCCCAGCCGACAACTTTGTCCGATCACCTGGCGTGGCAGCTGGGAGCTCTGAGCCTGGACCCACAACTGGAAGCGGCCGCCGATTTTGTGGTCGGCAATCTGGATGAAGATGGATACCTGACGGCGAGTGAAGAGGAGTTGGCCGAGGCCTTCCGCGGAGCACCGGAAGACGCGGCGCTGGGGATCGGCCACTTGCCGGACGGGGCGGCAACTCTCGATCTGATTCATCGCGCCGCGGATCTGGTGCGGCATCTGGACCCGGCGGGCGTAGGCGCGCGCGATTTGCGGCAATGCCTGGCCATGCAGATCGCGGCTCAGCAGCAAGAGTTTGGCCAATTGTACGGCGGACCGGTAGAAGAGACCGACACTGACGCGCACGGCAGCTTTCGCGACGAGGCCGAAGCCCAGGTGGAGGAGCGGCGGCACGCCATGGAAGTCGCGGCGCTGATTGCGGACCATCACTTGCCCCTGTTGCAGAAGCGCGACATGAAAGACCTGGCGCACGCCGCGCAGGTGACGCCGGAAGAGGCACACGCAGCGGTGGAATTCATCCGCACGCTCGATCCGCGCCCGGGGCGCTTGTACAACCGCGAGCAAACGCGGCTCATCGAGCCCGATGTGTTTTTTGTGAAGCGCGGCGCCGAGTGGGTGGTCTCAATGAATGAAGAGGACCTGCCCAGCCTGCGCCTGAGCCAGCGCTACCGGCGCATGCTGGTCTCCCGGGAGACCGACAAGGAAGTGAAGGAATATGTGAAGGAGCGCTTCCGCTCCGCACTGCAACTGATGCGCAACATCGCGCAACGCAAAAGCACCATTCTGCGCACGTGCGACGTGATTGTACGGCGGCAGCAGGAGTTCCTTGACAAGGGCGTGGAGGGTCTGCGGCCCATGATGATCAAGGAAGTGGCCGAGGAGATCGGCGTGCATCCTTCCACGGTGAGCCGCGCCGTAGCCAACAAATACGCCCATACGCCGCAGGGCGTGCTGGAACTGCGGTTCTTCTTCAGCGAGGGCGCGAACGGCCCTGAAGGCGCCGACACTCCGCTGCTGGTGCTGAAGCGCAAGGTGAAAAAGTTCATCGAAGATGAGGACCCGCGGCATCCGCTCACCGACGATCAGCTTGCGGCGATGCTGCAGTCGCAGGGCATTCAGCTCACTCGCCGTACCGTGGCCAAGTACCGCGAAGACATGAACATTCCTTCGACGCACCAGCGGCGGAAGCGGGTGTAAAGGCAGCTTCCAGCTGCTAGCCCCTAGCTGCTAGCTTGTTCGTGCTCTCTCTCCTAAAGCGTCACACTGTTATTCATCAGCGTAATTTCTGGTAGATCTCCGCCGCATTCGACGGTGACGATGGCGCCTTTCAGATTCGCACCAGCAGGGACGGCGACCGTGACCGCTGCTGTCTTCGGCATGAGATCGAGCGGCGCTTTGAGCGCGGGCACTGGCGCGGTGGCCAGTGTTTTGCCTGCCTTGTCGCGAAGAACGACCTTCGATGCAGGCGCATCGACGGAACCGAGGCTGTGCACGGTGACGGTCATCTTCGCGCCTTCCACCTTGACGTCGTCCGCGCCGATCCCCAAATCGGGTCTCGACCAGTAAGGCACGCCCTTCTCCGTCAGCTTGAGTTCCAACACAGTCGTCGTGTGCGGCGCAAAGGTGAAGTCAAGGCTGGTGCTTCGCTCAAAGCTCGCCGTCCTGGTGCTGACATTCTCCACCAGATCGGTTTCCGCGTTGCCGCGCGTGCCCTGCGTGATCTCCCACTTGCCCGGATCGATCTCCCAGCCGGTCATCCGCGCCTTTACGGGCACGGCATCCAGGTTGTAGACGACAATCTTCAGGTGATCCAGCGTAGCCACCGGAACAAGAATGCCAAGACTGTCTGGCTTGGCCGGCGCAACAAATCGCCAACTGACGGCATTGCCCGGATAGATATGATTGCGGATCAGCGCGATGCCACCAAAGCGTTCACGCTGCAGTTCTGTATTGACGAACATGGGGCCGGCCGAGTCTGTCACGCGATCGATCCAGAGACTACCTTCGGTATTGATCCATTCCCGGTTCGATTCCGCCTGCAACTGCGCTCGGTAGAGCCGGTCGAGATACTTCGTATCGCCGCTGACCTGCCAGGCGAAGGTTTCTGCAGACCCGGTAATGGATTGCGCCCCGGTAGGCGCCACTCCGGTTGTGGGGTCTGTCGTCGCTGCGGCTGCCACCAACTGCTTGCCCCAGGTATCGCGCAAATTCAGCATGTCCAGCGCGTCGGAACTGATTTGCGCGAGCGACGACGGGCCTGCATCCATGAATGGCAGTAGATACTTCTTGTCGCCGGTCCAGCGGTACGCGGCCCAGAACATGAAGTCGGGCGAAGCGTCGCCGCCGGGCAGATCTTCATCGGTCTTGAAGTTGATGTCTGTCCGCGTGACCCACCCGCCGTCCGCTTCCTGCTTGCGGTGCGCCAACATGCCGTCGACGGTCTCCAGCACGATCTTGCGCGTTTCCGGCGCGCCGTTGAACAGCACCAGATCGAGCGCCGGATGAAAGTCCATGTAGGATCGGGCCTTGGTCCATCCCCACACGCCGCCTGTAGCCATCTTTGAGCCGCTGAAATACGAAGAACGGATATGCCGATGCCCTGCGGCGTTGATACCAGTGAGCCACTCCAGTCGGCGGGCCGTCAGCATCGCGCGTTCCAAGTCTCGTGGATTGCCGAAGTCCATCAAGAGCGACTGGCCGAGAACATTCAGTCCGTCCTCGTAGCTGTGCAGTTCGTCATACTGTCCCGTTGCCAGGCCGTTAGTCCACATCTTGTTTTCGTACATGGCCTCGAGTTCGCGGGAGAGGGACGCCTTCAATTTCTCCGGCTCCGTGCCCATCAGGGCGAGGGAGGGAAACAGATTGGTGAAGTCGCTATCGTCGCCGAGGCCACCTCCGAATTCGCCGTCCCAAGCCTGGCGCCAGTCGATATAGAAGTCGGCGATGCGCTGGAAGTAGTCGACGTCCCTGATCTGGAGCCAAGCCCACTCCGGCACACCCGCCGGCGCCGCCGATTGCGTGTAATCCGGAGCGGCCGTCTCGGGGTTCCATTCGTGCCAGTATTTGCGGCCGAGATCGTTTTGAGGATCCACGCGCAGCAGGTCGGTAATGTCGGCATAGAAGCGGTTGTAGGCGTTCAAGCGCCGGCTGTTGACATGCTCTTCCGTCATGTTTGAAAAATTGTCGCGCACCTGGGTCAGGCGGTCGGCAATGTGCTCAGGCAACGCATCCTTATACGGCTTGAAAATCAGCCGCACCTCCGCGCCTTCAAGAGAGCCCGCATTGAACTCCGCGCTGGCAGACGCGATCGTGATCAACAGGCTTTTGTCGTTAGGCAGAATGCGATCGCGCGTGTCCAGCCACAAAGTGTGCGCCTCGCCCGGCTTGACTGAAAATGTGAAGTTGAGCATGTCGCGCATCGGCCACAGCGGGTCTCGCACCTCGATGTTCATCGGCACATAATCGCCGTGTGTCGGCTTCACGTTCAATGCGGACAGGTCGATGGCAATACCGTCCAGGCCGGCATCCATGTCGTCCCAGGTATAGGAGGGAATATGCGTCGTGGTTGCCGGCATGCCACGCAAATCGGCGGGAATGAGGATATGCACGATCGGCAGAACGGCCGCGTCCTGGTTGTTGCCCGACGCTCTCGGCCTTAAGCCTGCGCGCCGGCCTCCGCCGCCCGGCATGGCCACGATCAGCGAGCGCTCGTCCGCAGGATAGCGATCGTGAATGAAGTCGACCAGCGGCGTCAGGCTGGGATTGTCGTCCGGAGACGTGGCAGTGGAAAGCCTGTACTTGAGTTGAACGGTACCTTGCGGCGGATCGCCGGGATGGACATAATAGGCGGAAAATTCGCCGATCGGCGTCTCCTGCTCCACATTGGTGAAGCGCAGCTTGCCGCCGGTGATCGGCGTAGAGAAATCGTGAAAGGTTGTCTCCTGTCCGCTGGATCGCTCAAAGAGCGACTTCCCCGGCAGCGTGGTTCCATCAAGCCCACTGCGACGGACCGCATCCACCGACACGTCCGGAGTAAGCAACGTCATGTTGCCGTACGCGCCTCCGCTAAATTCCAAATGGTTCCATGGCTCGTCCGGCATGATGAAGGTGACGGTCTTGCCTGAGATCGCATAGCAATCCCAATCCGGCAATTGGAAATAATCGAAGCGGCCAACCAGGCGCGAACGATTGTAGACGCCCGGCCACGTAGTTTCGCGGATGCCGTCGGTGGCGCGCCACCACCAGCGGCCAACATCATATGCGTCGTTGATCTGCACCTTGCGAATCGTGGTGTTGGCCGCCGGAAGCGGAGCGGGAATATCGCCGGGCCGGTTCCAGCCGTAATGGAACCACCACTCCTTTTGCGTGGCGGCGTCCGCAAGGCTGCGGGTGACAGGCGGAATATTTTTGGGTGTTTCGCCTTTGAAAAGTGCGGCCACGTTTTCGTCAGACAGCACGCGGTCGTAGATACGTAACTCGTCAAGGTCGCCCCCGCGGTCGTAGCTGTAGGAGCTTTCCACGCCCGTGGGTCCAATGATGCGGGAGTGCGGCCCCAACTGATCCAGCGCGGCATCGAACATGCCCGTGGCAGCTTTTTCGGCCACCATTTTGCCGTCGACGTAAAAGCGGATGCCCGTGGTCTCATCCCATGTGAGCGTCAGAAGGGCCCATTGATCCGGCTTGGGAAAGTTCGGCATGTCATAGGAGACGCGCGTCCGGCCCAGGTTCACGTCGGTGACAAAGGCATCGAATCCATGGCCGTTGTAATCGATGCGCAGCCATACCTGGTCCCAACTGGAATGGTCCGCATAGCCCACGCGGAAGATGGGAAACGCCGTCTCGTCCACCGGGTCGCGCGAACGCCAATAGAACGAGAGCGTCCCGCGCTGCGCGTAGATGTTGCCCGGCGCCCAGTAGGAAAGCAGCTGATTGTTGCCGCACTGAATGTAAGAGCCGCTCGCGCCGCCGGGAACGATCTTCACATCGTGCACGTAGTTGGGGACGGGATTGCCGCCGGCCGCGTAGTCGGCGTTCAATCCGTGATCACCTGACAGATAAAAGAGCAAGCCGGGCTCTGTGGCGTGCGGGTTGGGCGGCAGAAGCGAGGTGGTGATGGGCGGCGCGTATTCGAGGGCGGTCTGCGGCCTGACAGCAGCGGCAAAGAAGATTGAGGTAAAGGCGCAAAGCAGCGAAACAAGACGCGAACGGCGCACGGCGAGCCCTCCCACGGATGATGGACCTGAAGCGCGTTCGTGACGGCGCAAACTGGTCAGACCACCCCACGGCATTTTCAAGGCAGGGACGCAGGGTTGGCAAATGGAAAGACAGTTGTCAATGATCAGTTGTCAGTTGTCAGAGATTTCGTGCCGACAGCGAGTGCATCGGTTTCCCATGTCTCAGAAGCGAGACGTGGTGCACCCAAACTATCGTGAGCGGGGGCGCTGACAGCTGCCTTTACATCGCTTCGGGGCTTTCGATGCCAAGCAATGCAAGCGACGCGACGAGTTCGCGCAATGCGACTGCGGCCGTGGCGAGGAGGAAGGTCTTGCGCGCTGGATCTTCTTCCGTAAGGATGTGGTGGCGATGGTAGAAGTTGGCGAACTCCTGCGCAAGCTGAAAGGCGTGCTTGGCGAGATAGGCCGGCTCGGACGTGCTGATGCATTGATCCAGAATCTGGGACCGACGTCCGGCCCGGAGCCACAGCGACCAGATGTCTTCGTTTTCTTCGCCGCTGAAGTAATCCGAAAGGCTGCTGGGCGCAATGCTTGCGAATTCAGCCAGTGCCGATTCCGGCGTAATGCCGCCTTTGCGGAAGATGTTGCGAATCCGCACCACCGCGTATTGAATGTAGGGCCCCGTCTCACCTTCGAAGCTGAGCGCGTCTTTGAAGTCGAAGGCGATGACGGAATTGCGCGTGACCTTGAGCATGAAGTAACGCAGCGCGCCGATGGCAATTTGACGGGCGATCTCGCGACGGACCGGTTCGGGACTCGATGCCTGCTTTTCGTCGACGAGCGGCTGAACGGAAGCGATGAGCTTGTCGATCAGGTCGTCGGCCTTGACGCCGAAGCCTTTGCGGCCGCTGACTTCGATGTAGGACTTCTTCTTGTCCTCATCGGAGATGCAGTAGCCAAGCTCCTCCGCACAACGCGGCGTGAGCGCGACCATTTCGTAGCTGAAGTGCGTGTAGTGATCGGCCTGCTCGGTGTAGCCCATGCCGCGCAGCGCCTGAATCACATTCGACTGCGGATCGGATTGGCGCGCATCGATGACGTTGTAAATGGCGGTGGCGTTGCCGAACTTCGGATGATTCGGCTCGCCGTGTTCGACGGAGATCCAACACTCGTGATCTGGATAGGTAAAGAACGGCTTGTAGCCAAAGTCGCGGCCAAGCAGACCGAACTTCCAGAGGTGGTAGGCGATGTCCTTGCCGACGTAGGTCACGGTGCCGTTTGAGCGGACAATCACCTTGGCGTCCTCGTCAGTTTCGCCTTCAGCGGTCTCCGCGCCGGCGCGCGTCATCACCCAACAGCCTTTGTTCTTGCCCTCGTTTTCGAAATAGAGCACGCCGGACTGCTTGAGCTTCTCGAACGCGGCCTCCCAGAACTTGAGGTGCAGAATCTCGCTCTCGCGCGGCAGAAAGTCGTACTCAATGTCGAGGCGCAGCATGGTTTCGAGATGGCGGCGCAAAACGGCCGTGGAGACGAGGTCGGCGATTTCGGCGGTTTCGTTGCCGCCCGCTTCGATTTCGTGCAGCGTATCGAGGCGGACTTGTTTCTTCGCTGCCTGTTCTTCGGCGGATCCTTCGCTGTACCACTGCGACGTGCGTGCGTAGAGGTCCCAGCAGTAGTAGTCAATTGCAGCATCGTGGCCTTCGGGGCCAGCAGCGCGCTGCTCGCAGGTCGCGACGATCTGGCGGACTTCCGCGGCGGATTTCTTCTCGAGACGGAGAAAACCCACCACCACATCGGCTACTTGCACGCCCGTGTTGTCGATGTAGTTCTGCACATCGACTTTGTATCCGGCGGCGCGCAACAGGCGCACAAAGGTGTCGCCGAGAATTGCGTTGCGCAGATGGCCGATGTGCGCGGCCTTGTTGGGATTGATGCTCGTATGTTCGACAATCGCCACTGCGTGGGGCTCCATTGCATGGAGCAGCCCTTTGGACGTGGTCTGTGCCTTGGGGGCTGTTACGATGCGAGCTGCCGCGGCACGATCGAGGAACGCATTGATGTAGCCCGCGCCGGCCACCTCGAAGCGAACGAAGCCTTCGACGGGACCGAGAGCGGCAACGATTTCCTGCGCAATGATCTTGGGCGCCTTGCGCAAAGTGCGCGCGAGTTGCAGGGCGACGGGCGTGGCGATTTCGCCGAGATGCAGGTCCGGCGGCGTCTCCAGCGGGACGTTCGCGACGTCGAGCGCGAATTTTTCTTTCAGGACGGCGCGAAGGCGATCAGCGAGCCGTTTTTCGAGTTCCAGAACCACGCGAGAGCCTCACAAATCCTTGATTATCAAGGAGATTTTATCATCCTCATCGAGTAGAGCTGCGATTGCTCTTCGGCCCTCGGAGTTTGATGTACCTGATCCGGTGCGGTCTGCCCTGATAACGCTTTTCGTCTTTAGTGAGTGGTTTTTGGGCTAACTTTCTCTGTGGCTCAGGCTCGTGATCCAGAAAGCCTGCACCTTCAATCCGGTCATCGCTACCACCGCTTCCTGAAAACATGCTGTCGTCCATAAGCGACACCTCTAATACAAGTAGTGGCATAGAAATAGATTCGGGCGCCACATGAAAATGCAGTCCCTAACTGAAAGGGCTTTAATCCTGAGATGAGTGCGGAGCGGATAATGCGACTGATGCCGTAAGATTGAAGAGGACCCCAGTGAAGATTCGCACCTTAGTAAGGGGCGAAACGAAGAGCAGACGACCCCGCCCATGAGCGATTCCACACAGAATCCAAGTCGTTTTTACCTGACCACGCCGATTTACTACGTGAACGCGCGGCCGCACCTGGGCCATGCGTACTCGACCATCGTGTGCGACGCCATTGCGCGGCGCAAACGGGCGATGGGCATCGAGACGTGGTTTTTGACGGGGACGGACGAGCACGGGCAGAAGATCGAACGCTCGGCCAAGCTGGCCGGATGCTCGCCGCAGGAGTTCGCCACTAAAATTGCCGGCGAGTTTCGCGGCTTGTGGGACTTGCTGGGGCTCACCTACGACGACTTTATTCGCACCACGGAAGAGCGGCACAAGCGCGGCGTACAGAAGTTGTTTGCGACGCTGCGCGATCGCGGCTACATCTACAAGGGCTCGTACTCTGGGCAGTATTGCGTCTTCGACGAGGCATACGTGGACGGCCCGCCGGGCACGCTTTGTCCCGATTGCGGCCGTCCGACCGAAACCGTGAGCGAGGAAAACTACTTCTTCAAGCTCTCGGCCTTCGAACGCAAATTGCTGGAGTTCTACGAGGCGAATCCGGAGTTCATGGGGCCGGAGTCAACGCGGCGCGAGGTGATGAGCTTTGTGCGCAGCGGGCTGAAGGATCTTTCCGTGAGCCGCACCAGCTTTTCCTGGGGCATTCCCGTACCTGGCGACGAGAGGCACGTGGTGTATGTGTGGCTGGACGCGCTGGCGAATTACATCACTGCTCTTGGCTACGGTTCGGACGATGACGAAAAATTCAGGAAATTCTGGCCAGCAGACATTCACCTGATCGGCAAAGAGATCAGCCGTTTCCATTGCGTGTACTGGCCGGCGTTCCTGATGGCGGCGGACATTGCCCTGCCGCGCTCGGTGCGCGCCAACGGCTGGCTGCTCTTCGATCAGGGGAAGATGTCGAAGTCGCGCGGCAACATTGTGCGCGCCGAAACGGTTCACGAAGTGCTGGGCGCGGATGCATTGCGCTACTTCTTACTGCGCGAGATTCCCTTCGGGCAGGATGGCAATTTTTCGTTCGATGCTCTCGTGCAGCGCTATAACGGCGACCTGGCCAACGGCTATGGCAACCTGGTGAGCCGCGTCGTGAATATGATGCACAAGTATTTCGAAGGCGTGACGCCGGAAGCGGGCGCAGAAACTCTTGCGGAGGGCGGCCTGCGCGAGAACGCCGAGAATGCGATGGCGGCATTCGGGTTGGCTTTCGATGAGCTGAACTTTTCTGAGGCTCTGAAGGCACTGTGGGCGCTGGTTGCAGAGACCGACGGCTATCTAACGGCGAATGCGCCGTGGAAGAAGCCGCCGGAGCGCAGCGATGCCGATCATGCGGCGTTGCAAGCGCGCGTGCTCACCACTGCGGCCGAGGCCATCCGCGTGATCACGGCGCTCGCGTATCCCATTGTGCCTGACGCCGCGACAAAGGTTTGGCGCCAGTTGGGGCAGGGCGAGTTGGCCGACGCGGCGAAAAACGGATTTTTGAAAGATCTCACGTGGGGCGGATTGAAGGCGGGCACGAAGTTTGGCGAGCCCTCGCCGCTGTTTCCCCGCGCGGAAAAGGAAGCGATTGAACGTATGCAAAACCTTGAAGACGAGAACAGCCGCACGGTCATAGAGGCTGCGAGCAACGGCCAAGTGAACGCGGCGAAGACTGCGCCGCCTGCACCCGCTCCGGTTGCCACACAAACAAATGCTGCGGCACCGCAAGCGCCCGCACCCGCGCCAAAACCCGCAACGCCGGTTGCCGCGAAGACTGCGGCTGAACCTCCGGCACCGGTTGCGCCCCCGAGCGCTCCTGCCACCGATTCCACCGCTCCCATCCAAGAGGCTGCCCCACCGCAGGTGGCGCAGGTGCCCCAGCACATTAGCATTGACGACTTTGTCAAAGTGGATTTGCGCGTGGCGCAGATTCTGGTGGCTGAGCACGTGCCCAAGGCCGACAAGTTGCTGCGGCTCGAAGTCGACCTCGGCTACGAAAAGCGGCAGATCCTGGCTGGTATCGCGCAGTATTACGAGCCGGAAAAGCTCGTCGGCCGCAAGATCGTGATTGTGGCCAATCTGGCGCCGCGCAAGATGCGCGGACTGGAATCGAACGGAATGCTGCTGGCAGCCTCGCTCGAAGACGGCGCGCCGGTGCTGGCCAGTTTTCTTGAAGAGGTCCCGCTGGGCGCGCGGCTCAAATAGTGATTGCCGGCCTAATTGGACTAAAGCGCTCCATTTGCGTCAAGATGTATCTTTTGCTAGGATGACATTACTCATGGTTTGCACCCTGCAAATCGCTGGCTGTTGTCGCCTGTCGCACATTGCCGACGGGTGTACACGCTAGTCTCTTCTCCTCAGCACAATCGACAAAGAAGACACCCGTAGCTGAACGCCGGGTCTGTCTCTATTGGTCTCGGGCCTTCAGCTCCAACACTGAATCCCTGAGGTCACAATGCCCGTCGCCGCACCCGAAATCACCAACACCCACTCGCCCGCGAGCGCCCCTTTGCCGCAGCGGTTGAATCACCTGCGCCTGCTGGAAGCTGAAAGTATTCACATTTTGCGCGAGGTCGCTTCGGAATTCGAGCGGCCGGTGATGCTTTACTCCATCGGCAAGGACTCGTCGGTGATGTTGCGGCTGGCGCAGAAGGCGTTTTATCCGGGACCGATTCCGTTTCCGCTGATGCACATCGATACCGGCTTCAAGTTCCGCGAGATGCTCACGTTTCGCGACGAGATGGCGCGCTCGACCGGCGCGGAGTTGCTGGTGTGGCGCAACGAGCCGGCGATCGCGGCGAGAACCAATCCCATTGCGCTCGACACCAAACGCTGCTGCGGGCTGCTGAAGACGCAGGCGCTGCTGGATGGGCTGCGCCACTACAACTTCGATGCAGCCTTTGGCGGCGCGCGGCGCGACGAGGAAAAATCGCGGGCCAAGGAGCGCATCTATTCCTTTCGCGACACGGCGGGGCAGTGGGACCCGAAGAACCAGCGGCCGGAGTTGTGGAACTTGTACAACGCGCGCGTTCATCCCGGCGAAAGCATTCGCGTGTTTCCGCTTTCGAACTGGACGGAGATGGATGTATGGCAGTACATCCACGAGGAAAACATTCCCGTGGTCGATTTGTACTTCGCCAAAGAGCGGCCCATGTATGTGCGTGGCGACGCGCTCTTGCCCATTGAGCAGGCCTTCGTAGCGAGAAAGGGCGAGGAACCGCAGATGGTGAAGAGCCGGCTGCGGTCACTGGGTTGCAGCCCTTGCACGGGCGCGATCCGCTCTGATGCAGACACTCTCCCGTTGATTATCGCGGAGCTGATTTCATTTCGCTCGTCGGAGCGCGCGAATCGCGTGATCGATCACGACCAGGAAGGCTCGATGGAGATCAAGAAGCGGGAGGGATATTTCTGAAAGGCAGGGAGCAAGGGAGCAAGAAAACGGGGATGAGGGGCACAGAGATATTGGAGGCCGGTTTGGCGGTTACAGCAGAATTAGAAAACAGACGATTCGAGATTGGCGAATTTCTGGCGCAGGAGCGCGAGAAGGATTTGCTGCGCTTTTTGACTGCGGGCAGCGTCGATGACGGCAAGTCAACGCTCATCGGGCGGCTGCTCTACGACACGCAATCGGTCTACGAAGACCAGGTGCGGTCGATTGAGGGCAAGGGCACCACGGCGCCGGGGCAGATCGATTTCGCGCTGCTCACCGACGGGCTGCGTGCCGAACGCGAGCAAGGCATCACGATCGACGTCGCCTACCGCTACTTTTCTACTGCCAAAAGAAAGTTCATCATCGCGGACACGCCGGGCCACGAGCAGTACACGCGCAACATGGCCACGGGCGCATCGACGGCCGACGCGGCCATTGTGCTTATCGACGCCAGCAAGGGAGTGCAGATTCAGTCGCGGCGTCACGCTTACATCGCATCGCTGCTGCGCGTGCGCCACGTGCTGGTGGCCGTAAACAAGATGGACCTGATCGGCTACGACGGAGCGGTGTTTCTCTCGATCGAGTCGGAGTTTCGGGCAGTTCTCGAGCAAATCGCCGAAGACACCGGCACGCAAGTGGAAGCGCACTTTGTACCGGTCAGCGCGCTGAAGGGCGACAACGTGGTGCACCGCGCTGAGGGTCCATCGAGCGCGATGCCGTGGTACGAGGGACCTTCGCTGCTGGAACTGCTGGAGGCGCTGCCCGCGGCGAATACGACGCATAGCGCAGCCTTTCGTTTCCCCGTGCAGCGCGTGTTGCGGCCCGATCACACGTTTCGCGGGTTCGCTGGCCAAATTGCATCCGGCGTGGTGCGCGTGGGCGACAGGATCACGGTCTTCCCGTCGGGGCGCGAAGCGAAGATCGAGCGCATTGTGACGTTTGATGGCGACCTGAACGAGGCCGTCGCGCCGCTTTCGGTCACGCTGGTGCTCGATCGCGAGCTCGACATCAGTCGCGGCGACCTGATTGCCGGCGTGGGAGTGGCTCCCGTGGTGGCGCGCAGCGTGACGGCGTCGCTGGTTTGGATGGATCAACGACCCCTCGACACCAATCGCCGTTATCTGCTGAAGCACACCAGCCACACTGTGCCTGCGGTGGTTTCCTCGGTCGATCATCGCGTAGATCTGGGCGCGTTTCGTCATGAGCCTGCGCCGACGCTGCGTATGAACGACATCGGTGCCGTGACGTTGCACCTGCTGCGACCCATCGCTGTTGATCTTTATCGCGACAATCGCTCCACCGGGGCACTGATCCTGATCGATCCCGAGACCAACGCCACCGTGGCGGCGGGTATGGTGACGGCTGCACAGGGCCACGCGGTTGCCGGCGAAGAAGATGAGGCCGCGGCATGGGGCCGCGTGACCCCGGGCGAACGCGAGGCGCGGTGGGGACATCGCGGCGGCGTTTTGGAATTGACCGGACCCGCGGAACTGATTGACGCCGTAGAGCGCTCATTGTTTGCCGTGGGCGCTGTCGCGTGCCGCATCGATGCCGGGGATGAGGCGCTTCGTGAGAATCCGAAGCTGATCGATGCTGTGACGGACGTGCAAGCGCAGTCGGGGCTGATTGCGCTGGTGGTTCGCGTAAAACAAGAGGCTGCGCTGACGGCGAGCGCGGGCGGATTCGACATCACGCTCGATGCGGACAACCGCATGCACGCCGTGACGGAAGTACATCAACTGCTGCGGCGCGCGGGCATCTTTATTTCTTCAGAGGGGGCGGATTTGTGATGAGTGTTGCAGAGATTTCTGCCGAAGTGAACGCAAAACTGGACGCGGTGCGGGCGACGCTTGAACGCGAAGTGACCGGCAACGGAGACGTCTGCCTGACGTGCAGCTTTCAGGCTGAAGACGTCCTGCTAACGAAGCTTGCCATCTTGCGCGATCCGCGAATTCCGGTTCTGTTTCTCGATACCGGCTACCACTTTGCCGAGACCTATGCGTACCGCGACCAAATCGCGCGCGACTGGGATCTGAACCTGATCAATCTGCTGCCGGAAAAGACGGTGGCCGAGCAGGAGGCGGAGCACGGATTGCTGTATCGGTCCGCGCCCGACCGTTGTTGCGGGCTGCGCAAGGTCGAACCGCTGTTCAAAGCGGTTGCCGGGTACCGCGTGTGGCTCACGGGGTTGCGCCGCGAGCAGGCGAAGAGCCGCGCGGCACTCGAGGAGCGGGCGCAGTTCACGCTGCCCGGTGGCAAACAGGTGTTAAAGCTGGCGCCGCTTGTGGAGTGGTCCACGCGCGACGTGTGGTACGCGTGCGAACAGCTTGCGATTCCGCTGCTGCCGCTCTATGCGCGCGGCTATACGTCGATCGGATGCGAGCCGTGCACCACGTTGCCGATCGATCCCAAGGATCCGCGCTCGGGCCGCTGGGCAGGGCACAAGGTGGAGTGCGGAATTCACATACAGGCTGCGAGCTAGCGGAGTTTGCGCTTTATCAGGAAACGGAGCTGAGGACCAGGAATGGCGTACATCATTGGATTCTTGATCGCGATGTTCATCGCGCTCACCGGCGTAGGCGCGGGCACCATCACCGTGCCCGTGTTGGTGCTGTTTCTCGGTGTACCGGCTCCGGTGGCCGTGGGTATCGGGCTCACGTTTTCGGCCGCGGTGAAGTTGATTCTGGCGCCGGCGCAGATCGCGCGTCGCAATGTGGCCTGGCGCACGCTGGGCTATATGCTGCTGGGTGGAGTGCCGGGTGTTCTTGTGGGCTCGCTCCTGCTCAAGCATCTGGTCAGCACCGGATCGTCCAATCTGCTGAATGCGATTCTGGGCGCGATTCTTGTGACGACCGCAAGCTGGCAGATCTTTTATTCCTTCCGCCCCATGCGGCAAAACCTCGCCACGCGCGATCGCAGCCCATGGCTCGCGTGGCTGATGTTTCCCGTGGGCGCGGAGGTGGGCTTTTCTTCCGCGGGAGCGGGCGCGCTGGGGAGTGCCGCACTGCTGAGCCTGACGCCGCTGGAGCCGGCGCAAGTGGTCGGCACCGATATCGTTTTTGGTTTTCTGGTTTCGCTCATCGGCAGCGGCGCGCACTGGTTCACGCACGCCAGCAACCCCGCGCTCCTGCTGCAACTCATCCTGGGCGGCGTGGCCGGAGCCATAGGCGGGACGCTGCTGAGCACGCGCATTCCGCGCCGGCCGATGCGCTTCGCTCTCTGGGTCTGGCTGTTGATTCTGGGCGGACAGTTCCTCTTCAACAGCTATCATGTTTGGGCCGCCACACGATAGAAAGTCCGAGTGAGGGTAATGGATCTGTTTCGACAAAACCGTTCCTCAGGTGCAGGAGCCCGCTCTCATTCTTATGAGCGCTGCAGCACACGCCCCGCCTACTGGGCGGGTTCTCCGTGCGCAATGTACCAGGCGCCGCTCCGCCAAAGGCCTCTTCGGCAACCTCTAAATTCCCTGATGATCATCCCCGGATCATCGGCGGTAACTTCCCCCAGGACGCGGTCCTTAGTTCCAGATATGAGTTTTCTCTCCTACGCGCGGCCATTTATGCCTGCCTCTCGGCGGGCCAGTGGCTGTTGTCGTCGCCGCTGTTGTTGTAGCCGCTAGCGAATTCGCTAATCCTTTTTCAACTTGATCGCACGCGCGCGCGAAATCCCTATGCGGGAGTTGCGCGGGCGCACCACCCCAGCAGCCCACAGAAACGGGCTTGGCAATTCCCATTCAGGAGGCAACAGTGACCCATCAGAAAAGGCTGTTTCGTATTCTTCTTCTTCTCGTGGCGGCCGTCGCTGCCGCTGGCGCAGTTCCGGCCGGCGCGCAGATTGTGGGCGCCACCATCGCCGGAACCGTCCGCGACTCTACAGGGGCCACGGTCAACGGCGCCACGGTGACGGTGCGGCAAACGGAGACCGGCGCCACGCGCATCCTCCTCACCGGCGCAGATGGCCGTTACGCCGCGCCCAGTGTGCCCGTAGGCAATTACTCGGTATCTGTGTCGCACGACGGATTTCAGCCGCAACAACAGAAGGGCATCGATTTGGCCGTCGGTCAGAGCGTGCAAGTGAACTTTACGATCAGCGTGAGCACAGTGCACGAAGAGGTCGTCGTCGATGCGGGCGATCCCGTCGTCAATACCACCTCGCAGCAAACCTCCGGCCTGATCGACGAGCGCCAGGTGAAGGAGTTGCCGCTGAACGGGCGCAGCTATGACGAACTGCTCACGCTCAATCCCGCCACCGTCAACTACACCGGGCAACGCTCCGGCGGCATCGGCACTTCCAACTCGTCGGTGGGCAACATGTTCAGCGTGAGCGGGCGCAGGCCGCAGGACAATTTGTTTCTGCTGAACGGAATCGAGTACACCGGCGCGTCCCTGATCAACGTGACGCCGGGCGGCACCAGCGGCCAGTTGTTAGGCGTGGACGCGGTGCGCGAGTTCAACGTGGTGACGGATACCTATGGCGCCAGTTACGGCAAGCGCGACGGCGCCCAGGTGAGCATCGTGACCACTTCCGGATCCAACAAGCTGCATGGCACGGTCTTCGAATTCCTGCGCAACAGCGCAGTCGACTCGCGCAACTTTTTTGACCAGTCCAGCATTCCCGAGTTCCAGCGCAACCAGTTCGGCGGTGCACTGGGCGGTCCCATCCGCAAAGACAAGCTCTTTCTCTTCGGCAACTACGAGGGCTTCCGTCAAAACTGGGGATTGAGCGACGTCACGCTGGTTCCCGACAACGAGGCGCGTCTGGGCTATATTCCTAACTCCTCGGGCGTGGAGCAGTTGGTCGGCGTGAATCCGGCCGTTGCGCCGCTCCTGAATCTGTGGCCTGTCCAGAACGGCCCTGAGCTCTTGTCGAACGGAAATCCGAGCGGCATTGCCGAGGCCTTCAGCCATCCGCCGCAGCATATCCACGAGGACTTCGGCACCACGCGCTTCGATGACAACATCGGCAGCAAGGACCTGCTCTTCGCGGTCTACACCGTAGATGACAGCGCCGCCAACACGCCTTCGGCCAACCCCCTGAGCTACGACAACGAAAGCCTGCGCGAGCAGGTGGCCAGCGTGCAGGAGCAGCACGTCTTTTCCCCATCGCTTTTGAACACCGTTCGCTTTGGCTACTCGCGCGGCAGCTACTTCTTCACCGGCCTGGTTCCTGTGAGCGGTGTTTCGGGCTGGGTATCGGGCGAGCCGGTAGGCGCCATCGTCATCAGCGGCAGCACGGCCTCGAACGGCGCATCGTCCATCACCGGCGCGGGCGCGAATGTCGGCAGCAACAACCGTACCGCGCGCAACCTGTTCACCGAGGACGACCATCTCTACTGGTCGCGCGGACGGAATCAAGTGGAAGCCGGCGGATGGCTGCAACGGGTACAGGCGAACGACCTGCTGGCGCAGGACCAGTACGGGCAGGCCTCGTTTAGCACCGAAACCACGTTTCTTCAAGGAACCGTCGCCACGTTTACGCTCGTCCCCGCGCCCACCGAACTGGGCTGGCGCTCGTATGAAGGCGCAGCCTTCCTCGAGGACGTGATCAAAGTGACTCCGCGGCTCGAAGTGCGCGCGGGCTTCCGCTCGGAGTCAACAAACGGATGGAACGAGGCGCAGGGCCGCGCGTCGAATTACAACATCGTCAGCGGCGTTCTGCAAACCACGCCCATCGTGGGCAACTCGGCGCTCTGGACCAACCGCGCCAAATTCCTGCCTGCGCCCCGCGTGGGCTTCGCCTGGGACGCGTTGGGCAACGGCAAAACCGCGGTGCGCGGCGGCTTCGGCGTCTACTATAGCCTGCTCGACACGCTCGACTACCGCACCGACCAGACCGCGCCCTTCAACACCGCCGAATCCCTCAAAACCGTCGCGGTCTCGAGCCTTAACTTCACGCCCGGCATACCGCCGCCATCTACGGTCAAAGTTTCGCCCAGCAACATCCAGCCCAATCTGCCCACGCCCACAGTGCTCACCTGGAGCCTGCGCATCGAGCAGCAGATTGCCCCGCACACCTCGCTCAATGTTGGCTATGTGGGCTTCCACGCCTATCGCCAGATCCTGTCGGAAGACATGAACGAGCCTGTGCCAAGTTTCACGGCCAGCGGGCAAGTCTACTACCCATACGCATCCCCTGCCACTGCCGCTGCACTGGCCAACCCCAGCCTGGCGAACACTACCTCGTGGGTCTCAGGAGGCGCAGGCGTCTACAACGCGCTGGAAGTGGATGTCCGGCGCTCGTTCGCCAACGGCTTTCAGCTCCGCGGCAACTACACCTACTCCAAGAACCTGGACGACGGTTCGGCGTGGAACACCAGCGTGAGCGGCAATACCCCGGCGTTTGTGTCGTACCCGGTGCATCCGCCGGCGGACTGGGGTCCGGCAGCGACCGATGTGCGCCAGTCGGCGTCGTTCAACGGCAGCTACGACCTGCCCTTTGGACCCAACCGGCAACTCCTGAATGCCGCGTCGGCGCCGATTGCCTTTCTTGTTGGCGGATGGACGACGAGCGGCATTGTAACCACCCAGACCGGTTTTCCTTTTTCGCCTCAGCTCGGTTACAACGCGCCCGGTAACGGCGACTCGCGCAACCCGGTGCGGCCAAGCTTGAACCCGGCCTTCCACGGCAACCTTTATCCGAAGACGCCTGGTGAATGGTTCAATCCCAATGCCTTCATCCCGCCCACGATCACCTTTACATCCCCCACATGCGGCAGCAGCACGACGTGCGGCACCTACGGCAACGCCGCGCGCGACTCGCTGGTGGGACCGGGGCTGACAGAAGTGGATTTTTCCACGACCAAAAAGGCACAACTCACGGAGCGGCTAGGGCTGCAGTTCCGGGCTGAGTTCTTCAATATCCTCAACCACACCAACTTCACCACCCCGAACGAGGTCGTCTTTAGCTCGGCGACTTCGGGGGTTTCACCAACTGCGGGCGTGATTACGGCGACTTCGACGACCTCGCGACAGATTCAGTTCGGAGTCAAACTCGAGTTCTGACGGCCCTCCCCACGCCGCTGCCCCATCCTTGCGACTTTGTTCTGTCGCAAGGGTGGGAGACCACCGTCGTTCGGTATAGCATCTCCGGTTCTGCGCTAAACAAGACCGTCCCTCAGGTGCAAGAACCCGCTCTCATTTTTATAAGCACTGCGGCACACCACTGAACCACCGGGTGGGTTTCCAAGTCCGGTGAACTTCACTTTCCGTTTCACGGGCACGTCCCGGATTTCCCTACTGAATCCAATTTTCCGCCGAATCGCTGGTCGGTGGTGAACGATGAACTTCCCAAAGCCGTTCAGCTTGAGGTAATACCCGTCGTCCGCTAGATGCTCCATGAGGGTGTCTTCGAGGCACGAGATGAAGACGTTGACAAGGCAGTCTGCTTCCTTCTTCGTCGCCAGATTGAGAGCAGCTTGAAGCCGTAGTGCCAATTCTTCCATTCCCGCACGTGCTTTCGTCGTCAATGAACTACCTCCCGAAGTGTTTCCGTCATCAGCATCTTCAACGCAAACTCATCGTTTCCGCAGCGTGGCGTACTGCTCTTTGGTGAGCCGTTGCGCTTCGCACGTTGTTGCCACGTCGCCACAGAAAATGCGGCTTTCTCGTCTCCGCCATGGCCTTCGCGAGGTTGGTCAGTCTAATACCGCCTTCCGTTGGAAAGGTGCTTTTCGTAGACCCGTTTTGCGACGGACTCAGGAATCCGCATCGAGCAATAGCCACGTTTGTGCATTTTTTCTGGCCTGTCGATAACGAGGACACCGGGCACATCCCGGAACAATCGGCGGATGGTATTCACGCTAACGCCCCAAAGTTTTGCCAACTCATCCGGTTTGAAGTGCCGTTCGTCGTACATTGCGTCGAACCCGGTTCGGGCCGATATACTCGATAAACTTCGACAACTTGAATGAGGGTGAAGCTGTTTGGCTCCTCACGGGCGACCGCAAAGATATTTTCTCAGCTTGTCGCGAAAAACCGTTCCGGGCAGCACTATATATATGAAAGATTCAGTCGGCGTCAGTGGCGTCCAGAATTGTCAGGCCAGTTGCCGTGCGGGGCAAACAGGAATGAACTGGAAGAAGTATTGAAGGCATCTCCACTAGTATGGCTGCGTCATGCTTGCGGTGTGATGCAAATCACAGGCGCACAGTAGGGCTTGGTAGACCATGGAATCACTTTTCTGCCATGAACTCAGAGCCCTCACCGTATTCTGCCGATTCCGCTCTCATCGACGCACTCTCAGATGGAGCCGTCCCAGTTTCGTGTCCCGAAGACGTGGTTCTGTTCAGGCAAGGCGAGGAATGTGCTGGAGTGTTCATCTTAAAAACCGGGCAAGCAACTTTGGAGATGCTCTCGGACACCGGCGAAGTCGTTGCCCGATTCGCAACAGGGGATGGCTCTTTGTTGGGACTCCCCGCTGTTTTCTCAGACGAAAAATATTCGCTTACCGCCGTCGCTCAGCAAGGCTCCAACGTTAGCTTTGTCGAACGCGGCAGGTTCCTCGACCTCATGAAGTCAAACCCGGCTTTCTACCTCAAAGTGTTACAGGTCATTGCTGCCGAAACACGGGCAGCACGTGCGGCTCTGGTGGATGTCCTGTCCCGTCAGCAGCGACCAAGGCGGAGTGGAAATGGCTCAATAATCTGACGAATAATCAAGGGATTCTCTTTATGTTGGACTCGCTATACCGTCAGCTTTTTTTCCGGTGGTCAATTCTCGCTCGTACTGAGTGCAATCTGCCGGGAGGCAGATAACAACGAGACGGTGGTATCTATCACGGTCGCTCAGGCTGTGGGAAACCCACAGGTGTTTGGTGTGGGGAAGACGAAGGATAAGGAGGCGGTACGGTTCTGGTCTGAATTGGACAAAGCTGTCCAAATCAATGAGACCCTCAAGCCAGATTCCAGCCAGCCCGAAGGCTCACAAGCACCTGCAATAGAAGCAACAGCACAGGTGACTGTGAAATCAACTCCTGACGGAGCCGACATTATGTTGGACGGCAAGTTTGCAGGAAGCACTCCCTCGACCTTCCAGATTAAATCCGGCGACCACTCGGTGCGGGTTGAACTTAGTGGCTTCGTGCCATGGGAGAAGTCGCTGACAATCACGGCTGGCGGACAAATAACGTTGAACGCTAATCTCCAGCGAAAGTCCTCTGACGCGCCACAGTAACAACATCTGCGACACACCGTTCGATATGAGCGCAACCGACATTCTCACCATCATCGACGCCGATACCCAAAACATTGCTAAGAACTAACCAAGCTGATTTAATAAATTTGGCATTGGTCAATGTTTATGCAGGTATTCGCCACATAGACCACCTATCCCGCCTTCCGCACCAGATTCCCGTCGCAGAGTGCCTCCCCTCGCGCGAGCTCCACAATTCTCAGCGCGGCGGACCTACTCGCCGCTCGATCGCCCGTGATCCTTAAAATTGATGGCGAAATACGGATAGGAATACGTGTGGCCTGTCGTGAGTGGCGAGAGGAACGGCCCCGCATCGAACCTGCCGTAACCGCCGCCGATATTTAGATGGCGATTAAGTTCGTACCAGCTATATACATCACCTTCCACTCCGAGGCGCGTGCTGGACTGTGCCGGCGATGTGCTGAACGCAATCGAGCTGCCGGAAGTGTTATACACGGCATCGTCTGACGTGGCCACGCGAAAGTCCAAGTATTGTGCCGTTACGCTCAACCGGCGATGGGGGACGACAGTGGCGCCGGCTCGCCACGCCCGGATATTCTGCCACCCAAACTGGTCGACGATTCCGAAACGGTCGTGCGCTGTCGGGTAGATGGTATCGAAGGTGCGATGCACGCCGTCGCTCGGATTGCTGTTCCCTGACGCGAATTCTTGTAACATCGCGCGGGGAACCCGCACGAATAAGAATGGCAGTGGCCTCCGCACGGTTTGCAGCTTCAATCTCGTTGGAGTTCATGGCTTCTTAGGTGGCTTGGTTGTCTTCCGGTGCGCCAAACTTTATCCAATCTCCTTCTGGCACCGCGGACCCGTCGCCTCTAATTTGCTTCATCCCGATTCTGTACCTGAATTTTGTGCTTCTTGTGTCAGAACTGATTACGTCGTTGTATGTAATTTCGCCCCAAACGTGAAGATAGAAAATATCGGGCGCTCTGACACCCCCGAATCCGGGTTCAACCATGAACGTGCAATTTACTTGCTGATTCGCGGCAATCACTTCGTCGATAATCCCGCGAGAGCTGGTTTTGCCGCTTGCTTCACCCATAAAAGCAGTTGCGACGGCGCGGTAGGCAACCGAGACATTCACAGCCGGTGTGGAACCGACATTGTAAAACGTAAAATTATGTGCGCCAATGCGAGTCGTCTGGCGAATGTCAACACTAAAAAAGCCGCTACCTGAAGAAGGCACAACGTAGACTCGCGCCCGCTCTTTGTCAATCATGGCTTGGGTTTGGTCGGAGGCGACCTTAGAACTTCTCTCTGCGGCCTCTGCACTGACCTTGGAAGTCTGAGCCAAAGTGTGAGTGTCCCACGCATATTTTGATAGGACGAGAAGCGTCACAAACGTGAGCACAACAAGTATCATCGCCGCGACAGCTTGCACCCAAGCTGCGTCGTGAATGCCGGTAGTGAAGAACCACACAATAGCGTGCATATGCGACCCGCTACTTCTTGTTCGCTCTAACCCTAGCCCACCGGGCCTTCTGTGCGTCGGCAATAGCCCTCCGTGACTTCGCGCTCAACTTCCGCCGTTTTGCAACCTTCTTAGTCGGTGTGGATGCTTTCTTCACAGCCCCGTCTAGGCTCGACAGCAGGGCACGGGCTTGCTGGAGCCCTTCGATTTCAGCGTCGATTTCACCGAGAATTGAGTTGATTGACATTCGTATCTTCCTTTCACAGAAATCATACCGCTGGCTTTCCCTCGTGGACTAAGTGTGGCCGTTGTATTTGGGCGGACCTCCAAGTTTGAAATGGGCTTCGCCAGTTCTAACGGTGTGAATCTCCTTGTCTTTCATAATCAAGTGGCGGGCCTGCGTCTCATACACATAGCCGAATCGCGTTTCATGCGGATTCCCAAAAACATCGCGGTACTTAACGATGCCAAAAGCGAACAAATATTCCCTCTCATTTTCTATATCTTCAATTTGGGATTTTGTCAGAGTTCCGACAGGGGACAGTTGCCCCGTGAGAGTCATTATCTCGTCAGGAAAGGCATACTGCTCGCGCTCGGAGAGTTCGCCGTAATCGGGAGTTTCCTCCCATCTGGATGGATGTGTTGAGGTACGAACATAGCGGATGGCGGTAGCATCAATTCTCGCTGGCGTCTTCCCCATATTTACAAGTTTGGCCGGGAACTGATGACCAATAGGGAGCACTTCAACCAAATCGTCTGGAATAGGGGCGTCTTTCTCCCGCAAGGGGAAGAATTCAAGCGTTCCGACATGCGGCGTCACTTTAATCCAAGCCCGCTCTGCGTCGATGACGGCCTGTGCATTCAAGCGGGCAGCGTCAGCAGCTTTCCTCGTAGCGATGGTTTGGAGGATGAACCACCAAAGAGTTATAGCCGCCACTACGAGGAGGAGCAGACCCGCTCCCCAAGAAATCTTGTCGTGCCAAGACCACGATTCAGGCATGTGAGCAGGATTGGTGACGACTAGGAGCACTACCGTTCGCGTCAAATCAGCTTGCCTTTTCCAGCCGGAATGGACGCAATTCCGAAACCGAGAAGCCGAACGGAATTAGTTGCTCAGCTTTGAATATGGCGCGGTTTCTTGCGGCTCCCTTCACAGGCATAGGTTGTGGCGCACCGAATTCTGTGTAATGGTGATTCTCTAGCCCCTGCATCCACCCATCAACCGTGGCGTCTCCATCGGGACTGGGACAGACTCGGCATAATTGTGCTCTGAGGTCTTCGACGGTCATCCACGTCTCGGTTGTGGAATCGTCATCGGTGTTAGTTGCGACGAGATGTATCGGCAGAGGAGCAGTCTCATACTGAATCTCCGCCGTGAGTCTGTAATCATCAATCACTCTGTTTTCCATTTGAAATCTCCTCTCGTAAATATCATCCTCCAATGCGGGTCAGGATTTCTATGGAAATTGCATCTCGGAATAACACTGAAAAGCCCGGTCAAGGTTGACGGCCTTTGAAGCCGCTCACTGAATCGTACGGCCATGATGCGGCACCGCAAGAGAGTGTAGGGAGCCGTCCACAACCTTGGTTAGTTTTTAGCAATGTTTTTGCCGATTGAGTGTGTTTAGCTGTCCCTTTTTCCGCCTCAATTTTAGGGAAATTTTTTACTGCAAAGGTACAGTTCTACTATAGTTAGTTCTCCGCCATGTGGTATCCGGCCTGTTTTCAGTATACTTCCCTGTCAAGACCGGCCATATTACCGGCAACCCCTTTGCTTGCATTATTTGCTTGACATTTGGTGCGGAAGGCGGGACTTGAACCCGCAAGCCTTTTGGGCGCCAGCTCCTAAGGCTGGTGTGTTTGCCATTTCACCACTTCCGCACGGAGGTGGAGACCTTACCCTTTCAAGTCTAGTGGGAAATCGATGCGCGTTGCAATGCTGGGGCGGCGTGGTGGTGTCTTTCTATCAGCGGCAGGAAAAACTGAGCCGCTCGCCGTGCGAAGATGAAGCTGAGAGCTAACGGCTGAGGGCTGTTTTTTATGAAACGCGTCCTTCTCTCCTGGAGCAGCGGTAAAGACAGCGCGTGGACTCTCCACGCCCTGCGCCGCGATCCCGCCATCGAACTCTGCGGGCTGCTCACCACTCTCAACTCGGAGTTCGATCGCGTGGCCATGCACGGCGTACGCCGCACAGTTCTCGAAGCGCAGGCTGGGGCAGCTGGGCTTCCGCTGTGGACGGTCCCGCTGCCCTGGCCTTGTTCCAATGAGATTTATGAGCAGCGCATGGCGGAGACGTGCCAACGCGCTGTGAGCGAGGGCATCGACGCCATTGCCTTCGGCGACCTTTTTCTTGAAGACGTGCGCGCCTATCGCGAGCGGAATCTTGCGCCCACCGGACTTGAGCCGTTGTTTCCGCTTTGGAAGATTCCCACCGATGAGCTGGCGCGCGAAATGATTGCCGGCGGACTGCGCGCACGGATTTCCTGCGTCGATACCGAGAAGTTGCCGGCCAGTTTTGCCGGTCGCGAATTCAACGAAGAATTGTTGCGCGATTTTCCTCCCGGCATTGATCCTTGCGCCGAGCGCGGCGAATTCCACACATGCGTCTATGCCGGTCCCATGTTCGCGGCTCCGCTCCCACTTGAGACGGGAGAGATCGTCACCCGCGAGCGCTTTGTGTTCGCCGACTTTCTGATTTCCGCTGCGGAAGCTGCGCGCAGTTGACGTCTTCGGGCATCAAGACCTGCTCCCTAATAGTCGACGCCCTTGATGTACTCGCTCTCGGGAACCTCTTCAAAGAGGTACGGGTTGTGCCGCGTGAGCCCATCGGCGCGCTGATTGGATACGGTGAAGTGCTCGCCGGTCTGCGTGTTGCGGATGACGGTCTGATCGAGAAGGATATTCGAAAAGCCCGCCGTCGATCTTTCTGACTGATCCGACCGCTGCCTCGCGGAGTCGAGGATTTGCTGTTCCCGCATCTCACTTTGCTCAATCTGGGCGTTCACCGCCGCCATCACGAACTGCGTGTTGCGGTTGTAATTTTTATAGACCTCGGTAATCGTTGCGGTGTCGTCCACCATCACCTGCAGCGGCCCCGTGATCTCAAAGACCGTCACTTGGTAAGCACCCAACGCCTGTGGCGGCGTCACGATCATCTGCGTCACCATGGCTTGCGCGCCGCGGCCGTCGTGCGCATCCACCTGGCCGTAGACCGCAAAATTCTTGCCGCCAAAGTTGGCCGGTAGATTCCGCGCGCTCTGGATGGTGATGGTGGGGCGCGGCAGGCCAAGCTTCTGCGCGATTTGTTCACTTCCCTGGGTGAATAACGTCGCGGCATCCGCGCTATAGGGAACGGCGATAAAGTTTCCCGGCGCACCCCCGCCCGCCATCAGCACCCCGGCTTGCGGGCTGCTGGGATCGACCACCGGAACCACGAGGCCGAAGCGCAGCATCTCACCGTTGGGGCCCTGGGCGATTACGTCGCCGAGCTGCGCACTGATCACCGTCCATCCCGGCGGAAGGCCCATGGAACCGGAGCCATCCGGGAAGATATACGGCGTGAGGTTTTGTGCTGGTTTGGCAGCAGCCGGAGGGCCGCTTGCGCGCATCGCCGTCGCGCCGAGGAACAACGTTGCTACGAGGGGAAGAGAGAGACTGCTGGGGAAGCGCATCATCGGCCTCCGTGCGTTGGGAACGTTCGCCACGCACTAATGAATAGACCCCAAAAGGAAGCAATAAGTTTCGCACGGAGATTTGGAAGCGCTACTGTTTCGTTTTCGCGGGCTTTCCAGTCTCTCAGTCGTTAAGTCTTTAGTTTCCTAGTCCCCGCAGCGCCGGATACAGCTTTCTCCAGCGCGCGTAGTCGGTTTCATAGGCCGCCACGTCGGCCGGATCAGGCTCGACGCGCTCGGCCACATGAATGGCCTGCCCGCACGCCTCGTCGAGATTCTTCCAGTGGCCCACGCCCACGCCGGCCATCAGCGCGCAACCGAACGCGCCGCCTTCCTCGGCTACGAGCACTTCCACCGCTTTGCCGTAGATGCCAGCCTGAATCTTGCGCCACAAAGCTCCGCGCGCTCCGCCGCCGCCGAGGCGAATTGCAGTCACGGGGATGCCCAGCTCGTGGAAAAGGGTAAACGAGTCCTGCAACGAATAGGCCACGCCCTCGAGCACGGCGCGCACAAAATGCGCCCCAGTATGCTGCACGCCAATGCACGCAAACGCCGCGCGTACTTCCGGATCGAGATGCGGCGTGCGCTCGCCGAGCAGATACGGCGCCCACTCCAGGCCCTCGCTGCCTGCGGGAATCTTTTCGGCGCCGTCACTCAACGCGTCGTAGCTCTGACCGGCAAAAAACGTGCCTCGCAGCCAGTTCAGGCTCAGCCCCGCGCTCTGGGTTACGCCCATCACGTGCCACAGGCCCGGCACGGCGTGGCAAAAGGTGTGCAGACGGCCCTTGGGGTCTTTCGTCGGCTCGGCGGTGGCCGCAAACACTACGCCAGAAGTCCCGATGGTCGCCGAAACGCTTCCCGGCTGCAGAATTCCCATGCCCACGGCGCCCGCGCCCTGGTCACCCGCGCCCGCCGCAACCGGAGTTCCCGCCTTCAGTCCGGTCAGCCCCGCCGCCGTCTCACTGATGCGCGCGCAAATCTCCGGCGACTCGTACACCTTGGGCAGCCAGCTCATCTCGATTCCCGCCGCTTCGGCCACTTCGCGCGACCAGCGGCGATGCGTCACGTCCAGCAGCAGCGTTCCGCTTGCCTCCTGTACGTCGATTGCAAACTCTCCGGTGAGCCGATAGCGCACATAATCCTTGGGGCACATCACGTGGCGGATTTTCGCAAAGATCTCCGGCTGGTGGGTCTTGACCCATAACAACTTCGTGAGCGTGAAGTTGGGCAGCGCGGGATTGCAGGTAAGCTCGATCAGCCGCTCGTAGCCGATCTTCGCGGTGAGCCAGTCGCACTCCGGCTGCGTGCGCGTGTCGCACCAGATGAGTGCCGGACGCAGCACCGCGCCCGTCTCGTCGAGCATCACCGCGCCGTGCATCTGCCCGGTGAGCGCGATGGCCGCAATGGGCTCACGCGGTTCCGGCGTTGCCGCCAGCGCTCCGCGAATTGCTTCCTGTGCGGCGCGCCACCAATCCTCGGGATCCTGTTCCGCCCATCCCGGGTGTTCCGCGCGAAACGGCGCGTGTTCGCACGAGGCTGCGCCCATTAACTTGCCCGCGCTATCGATTACGACGGCCCGCGTCCCGCCCGTTCCCACGTCTATGCCCAGGAACCACATATGCGCATTCCTCCTTGCCTAAATCGCTTTTCTCCGCGCCCGCAGCATAGCAGCTTTCGCCGTCTTTCCGGAAGGCTGTGCCGAGCAGAAGCCTTACCCATTTTCGAGTCTGACAGTTCTATCGCGCGCGTAGTAGCATGTTCAGAAATCCCCGGAGGTACGATGAACGATTCGACCCGATTTCGAAGCAGAATTCGTTTTGTCGCAGTCGCGACAGCTTGTCTTTTCCTGGCGCAAACCGTCTTCGCCGGCGCGCCACTCAAGGGCATCGACGTCAAGCTGGGCAAGAATCCCGGCGGCGGCTGCGCGGCGCGCACCACCGATGCGAGCGGCACTGCCGATTTCGGCGTCTGGCCCAAGGGCGATTACACGCTGGAGTTTGCCCCGGCCGCCAATGGTCCGGCAGGGCAGGCGAACGACCGCTCGCTTGTTATGCCCGCCTTGATGAGGGCACGCGTCGTGATCTCCGGCGCAACAGGCGGCAAGATTGAGCGGGACGTGGAGGCAGGCGGCTCGACAGAGCGGGCCGCGCCGATCCAGTTTTCGCTCGATGGGAAGCAGCGGCTGGTGGTCGTAGTGAGCGCCGCGGATTAAGGCCGATAAAGTGAAATATCTCGTTTCTCCAAAAATGGAGTGATATAATTCCATTATTGGAGTTTCTATGGCTACCGCACTTCCCATCCCGCAGATCGCCGGCTACAGCTTCGACGTGGCTGCCGATCTCTCCGACCCCGCCACGCGCAAGCGCCTCACTCCGGCGGCGATCAAGGCGTTCCTGAGCATCCTGGAGAAGTGGGGCGTGAAGGACGACGATGCGCGCCATCTGCTCGGCGGTGTCTCGTCGGGCACGTTCTACTCCCTCAAAAAGGATCCCGCGCGCCGCGCACTCGATCAGGACGCGATTACCCGCATCTCTTTGCTCATCGGAATCTTCAAGGCGCTCAACATTCTCTACAGCTCGCGCCTGGCCGATGCCTGGATGACGCTTTCCAACTCGAACCCGATCTTTCGCGGTTCCACGCCGCTTGCCTACATTCTCCGTTTGGGCCAGCCGGGCATGATCGAATTGCGCCTGCTTCTGGACGCGCGCCGCGGCAGCTGAGCGCACGGGATCGGGCGCAATGATGACGAGCGCACACAGAAAACATGCGACCCCGCGTGGCAAGGCCAAAGTCAGCGCGACAAGAGCCGACGCCATGACTCCGCCCGTGCGCGAATGCTCCTTCTGCCACACGCATCGTCTCATTCCGTCGAAATACAGCGCCGAAGGCACAGTCCTTGCCGAGCTCGCGGACAATGACGCCGAGCTGCGTGACCTGATCGAGCTCGATGGTGCAACCAACGCGCGTTTGCTGGGTGAAGAAGGCCTGCTCCCCGGCATCGGCGTATACGAACTGCTTTTTGGCGTTGCTTACAGCGAGATTGTGAATGCGGCCTTCACACATGCTGCGCCTCGCGGAGGCCGATTCAACAGCAACCTGCGCGGTGCATGGTACGCAGGCCTGGAACGCAAAACCTCCATTGCCGAGATTGCCTTTCACAAGCTCGAGCAACTGCGCGAAGTCGATTGGCCGTACGAAGAAATCTCCACATGCGACGACTATCTCGCTGACTTTGCCGCCGAGTTTCACGATCTTCGCGGCGGGGCGGCGCGTTTCGCCAGGTTCCTGAGGCCCGGCCCGATTCCTGAGTGTTACCAGCTCTCGCAGCAACTGGCCGCCGGCCTTCTTGAGCACGGCGCGAACGGCATTGTCTATCCCAGCGTTCGCCGCGCCGGGGGAACCTGCGTTGCCTGCTTCCGTCCCGTGTTGGTCTATCACGTGCGCCGCGACGCCCGCTTCGAGTTTCGGCTTCATGCGCGTCACGACTTCACCGCGAGTCGGGTTCGCCGTGTCGCAACCACTTGAACCCTTCTGGCGGCTTGCATTCCACCGTACAATCACTCTGAACGTGCGAACGCGCACGTTGAGGTGAATCCGGCCTGTGCCGCACGCTCTCCAATTCGACCCGGCCGATCCCAAGGCCGCGCTGGCCGAACTGCCGCAGGCCCAGGCGGTGTTTGCGCTGTATGGCGCGGAGGCGCGCGCCGAACCTTACATCGGCCGCACGCCCAATTTGCGCGCGCGGCTGGAGCGGCTGCTGCGGCCTTCGGTAAAACACCCGCGCCGCCTCCATCTCGCCGGCCTGGTGCGCCGAATCGAGTGGCAGCTCACCGGCTCGGAGTTTGAGTCGCTGCTTGCGCAGTTTTCTCTTTTGGACCAGACTTTTGGCGCCAAGGCAATCGAGCGGATGCACCTGCGACCTCCTGCCTTTGTGCGTTTTCTCGGCAGCAATCCCTACCCGCGCATCACGGTCACGCACCGGCCCAGCTTGCGCGAGGCCGATTGGGCCTACGGACCGTTCGCTTCGCGCGCCGCCGCCGAAAGATTTTCAGAGGAGGCGCTGAAACTCTTCCTGCTGCGCCGCTGCACCTTCGAGCTGGCCCCCGATCCCAGCTATCCCGGCTGCGTCTACTCCGAAATGAAAATGTGTCTCGCACCCTGCTTCAAAGGCTGCGGCGACGAGCGCTACGCAGAAGAGGCCTCGGCCGTCGAAGGATTTTTGGCTACGCGCGGTGAGAGCCGTCTTGTCACTCTGCGCGCCCAGCGCGACCAGGCCTCGGCGGATTTGGCCTTCGAATCCGCAGCTGCGCTGCACGCGCAGGTGCAGCGTGTTGAAGCCGTGCACTCCCTCGCCGCCGAACTCGTGCGTCCGCTCAGCCGCCTGCGCGCAGTCATTCTCCAAGCCTCCGCGCAACTTGAGGAAGCGGCCGTCTTTCTTTTTGAGAATGGACGCCTGCGCGGACCGGCCGCGTTCTCGACTGTCGGCATGAGAATTCAAAATGAACAGTCGGGATCGACCTCGCTCTTCGCGCAGCCGATGGCGATTGAACCGACGCCGGAAAAGCAGGGACCAAGGGACCAAGGGAACGAGGGCGTAGGAAACGAGGGGGCGAGAGAGCAAGCGAGCGCCAAACTTCCACGCGGCCTCCTCGAATCTCGCTTCGAAACCGCGTTGGCTCAGCTCTCCGCACCGGCCGCGCCACCTTCAGCTACCATCCGCCAGGGGCACCTTGCGCTGCTCAAGCGCTGGTACTACCGGCCTGATGCCAAGCGCACGGGTGAAATCTTCTTCCCCGACGCCGAAGAACACTGGCCCGTGAAAGCCATCCTGCGCGGCATCGGCCGTGTGGCGGCTAAGTCGCTGCTACCCGCTCCATAATTCGTATTCCAAGATTGTGTAGTGAGTCAGCTTGAAAAGGAATCATCCCTCAGGGGCTGAAGCCCCACTCATTTTGGCGCCTTCGCGACAGATTCAAACTGACCCACTACCCAAAGTTACCCGCCCGCTAATTTCTCTCCACAGTCGCTGCCGTGGGGAGACCGGTATCTCGTACACTGGTGAGTCGCATCCCTTCGGAGAAAAATCACAGTGAAACTCGCTCTTCCTCCTGCCTGTCTGTTGCTTGCCGCCACTTTCGTCCCCTCACTCGTTGTCGCCCAGTCGCAAAGCGACGCCGAACTTGCCAAGCGCCGTGCGGAGGAGCGCCTGACCTTCCAGAGCGGCGATCCATGGACGCCGCGCATCAACGTAAATGCCGATGCAGCCATGGTCTATGGCATCGGCCCCAAGATGCCGGGGCTTGTGGCCTCCTGGCGCGACCACGGCTACATCGTTGATCTCATGACCGGCTCGGCCTGGGGCGGCTACCAGGACTACCTCGACGGCAAATTCGACGGCACCAATCATTGGGACCAGGCGCAGACTGACGTGGACGGCAAACACATCATTCACGGCGGCAATCCGATGGTTCCCTATATGTCGCCCGGCGAGGATTATGGCCGCTACCTGAGCACAGGCGTGAAGCGCGCGCTCGATCAAGGCGTAGAGGCCATTTATCTCGAGGAGCCGGAGTTCTGGGCGCGCAGCGGATGGAGCGGAAGCTTCAAGCAACAGTGGCAGGCCTACTACGGCGAGCCGTGGCAGGCGCCCAACTCCTCGCCGGATGCGCAGTATCGCGCCTCGAAGCTCAAGTACTTTCTCTACCGCCGCGCCCTCGCGCAGGTCTTTGACTACGTGAGCGCATACGGAAAAGAGCACAGCCGCACGATTCCCTGCTACGTGGCCACGCACTCGCTCATCAACTACTCGACATGGCGTATCGTCAGCCCGGAATCGTCGCTGATTGGCGTCGGCGCAGCCGGCTACATTGCGCAGGTGTGGACGGGCACCGCGCGCACGCCCAACGTTTACAACGGCGAGCGCAAAGAGCGCACCTTCGAGACGGCGTTCCTGGAGTACGGCTCCATGCAGAACCTGGTACGGGCGTCTGGCCGGCGCATCTGGTATCTGAACGATCCTGTCGCGGACAATGGGAACAGCACCTGGGACGATTACCGCAGCCACTGGCAGAGCACGCTGACGGCGTCGCTGCTGCTGCCCGAAGTCTCAAGCTACGAGATCATGCCGTGGCCACAACGCGTCTTTACCGGGATGCATCCGGCGACGGAACAGGATGCTGAGAAACTCCGGCGAGGGTCGAGCGTCGTCCCGACAGGCGCGAGCCACGATGCGCCGGTGCCCAAAATCAGCGTGCCGATGAAGGGGATTCCCAAGGAGTACGAGACCGAACTCCAGACCGTGATCGCGGCCCTCGGCAACATGAAGCAAACGGACGTGCGCTGGCAAATCGCCGGCACGCGCAATGTGGGCATTTTGGTCTCCGACACCATGATGTTCGAACGCGCCGACCCGCAATCGTCCGATCAGTACCTCGGCTCGTTCTACGGGCTGGCGTTGCCGCTGGTGCTGCACGGTATTCCCGTGGAGCCGGTGCAGATTGAAAGCTCTGGCACGCCCGGATTTCTGACCCGCTATCGATTGCTGTTCCTCACCTACGAAGGCCAAAAGCCGCCCACGCCCGCATTCCATACGGCGCTGGCCGCGTGGGTGCGCGCGGGAGGCGCGCTTGTCGTGGTCGACAACGACGATGACCCCTACAACGCCGTCCGCGAGTGGTGGAACACAACGCCAAACGCATACGCCACGCCGCGTCAGCATCTCTTCACGCAGCTCGGTATCCCGGCCGATGCATCGGGCCTGTTCCACGTCGGCAAGGGAGTGGTTTTAGCGGAGCACGTCTCGCCGGCGGCCCTTAGCTACCAGGCCAACGGCGGCGATACCGTGCGCGGATTCGCCCGCCAGGCTGCCGCGGCGATTCGTCTGCCGTGGAGTGAGACTGACGCGCTGGTTTTGCGCCGCGGTCCTTACGTGATTGCCGCCGGTCTCGACGATTCGATTCCTAAGGCTGCGCCGGTTACGCTGCACGGCCACTTCGTCGATTTGTTTGACGCGGACCTTCCGGTCCTGACTAGCGTCACGCTCAAGGCGGGCGTCCGCGATCTGCTCTTCGACCTGAACTACGCCGCCGGAACCGCGCCGCGCGTCGTCGCCGCTGCCTGCGCCGCGCGCGATGTTCACGCCACGCCGCACCAGCTCAGCTTTACCGCAACCGGCCAGGCGGATACTACAGCCGCGGTTCGCATTCAGTCGCGGCTTAGACCCATCAAGGTATCCATCGCAGGCCAAACCCTGCCGCCCAGCGCCTATCGAGTGGAAGGCGGCACGATTCTGCTGCACTTTGCCAATTCCGTCGAGCCGGTTTCGGTCGCACTCGAATTCTGAGTCGGGCGCGGTGGCGAAGATTCTGATCCCAGAGGAAAGAGCATTAAAGGGACTCCCTTGGAGGATTAAGCCCTCTGGTCAGTATGCAGCAAGAGTAGAATCTGACGGCAAGGCCAACATTCTGCTGAGGGCGCTTCGTGTCGATTAAGAACATCGCGTGGAAAAAAATTGACATCGCATTAGCCGGCGCGTTGGTCGCGCTGGTTGCGGTGCTTTCCTGGTATGCCTGGGTGCAATACGTGCCGGGATTCGGGGTTCTCAGGATGGACTCGCTGGCAGCACCAAGTTACATTGCCGATGCCGTGACTATCTCTGCAGACGGAACCCAGGTGGCGATTCTTCACCAGGAAATCTCAAATGGGCCAGGTCCGTTCGTGGTTGAAGTGCGGAACGTCCAGTCGGGGCAGCAGATTTCCAAATTTACCATGCCGCGGGCAGTTGACGATCGGACCACGCCGTACTACGACCTCTCGCGAAAACTCAGTTTCTGCGATGGCGGAAAGTATCTGCTTGCATTCGCTCCCCCGGACCGGCTTTACCTTGCCGATGCACACACTTTCACAATGCGTGATCCAATACACCTGTCTGCATTGCGTCTCAGGGCAGAGGGTGATCCTGGGAATTCAGATCCTCCTCCTGGCACCCCCGTCCCGTCGGGTCCTGTCGAATTCGATTGTGCGGCATCGAGTGGTGTGGCCGTGTTGGGATTCTCGGAAGGCCTCAACGTGGCCGTGATCAAAGTGATCGACCTGGAGAGCGGCAAAGACCTGGCTGACCTGGGAGGAATTTTCAATCCACTGGCCTATAAGGGGCTCTCTCACGAATACCAGGGCGACGGCTTGGCCATCTCGCCCGACGGTTCCAGGGTCGCGATCGGGGTCTGGCAATTTGGAGAGGTCAACGGGTTCGCCGTCGACGTGATGGATGTGCAAAGGCGGCAGCTCGATAAAACGGTGTTTCTCCGTGATGGAAACAGGACCGAGCATCGACTGGCGTTTGCCGGTGAGGGCGCTCTGGTCATTGGAGAGCCCGAATGCCAGCCGAATGGCAAGTGCGACACCAGATCGATGCCGAACAACCGTAAGCTCCGTCTCTGGGACTTTGCAACAACTGGCTCCGTAAGAAAGCTGGGGCCACAGTTCAATGAAACGTATCGCACTTTTGGGGCGTCGGCAGATGGAAATGTGGTGTTTGCCTACACAGGCGACGAGAGCTACTGCGGGCTTTGCAATTCCAGAAACGGAGAACTCAAGGTTCACAATGCGCGGTTTACCGTGTGGGACCGCGCCTCAGGAAATGTCATCGCGCGGTCGCCCGGCCTCCGAGTGGAAGTCCATTCCTGCCCGTGGCTCTCTCTCGGGGCATGCGAGAGCTATCAACAAGTCCCCGAGTTGCAAATGAGCGCGAACGGAAGATCGATTCTGGCGTTCTGGCCCCAGCAGGGCTTTCCGCCCCCAGAAAATGTCAAGGGACTTGGGCAACTGGAAGTCTATACCTTGCGCTGATTCTGGCCGGGCAGCCCCCAAAAGGGGAGGTCGCGAGCCTCTCCACCGCCTGATACACTGTCCCCGCAAGGGGTTCAGTACGAAATCCATGGTTGAGCTGCTGCCGGTCATACGATGATTGAACTTCTGCCTTCGATATTATCCGCGGATTTTGCCCGCCTGGCCGACCAGATTGCCGCGGCCGAGCGCGGCGGCGGCACGGCCATCCACGTGGACGTGATGGACGGCCATTTCGTGCCCAACATCACCATCGGGCCGCCAGTTGTGGCCAGCCTGCGCAAGGCCACCAAGCTGCCGCTCGACTGCCACCTGATGATCGATAACCCCAATGAATTCATCGCCGCGTTTGCCGACGCCGGGGCCGACTGGGTCAGCGTCCACTACGAGGCCTGCCCCCACCTGCACCGGACGCTGGAGCTGATTCTGCATCACGGCATGCGGCCGGGGGTGGTGGTGAACCCGGCTACCCGGGTCGACCTGATCCTCGATATCCTGCCCATGGTGCACCACGTGCTGATCATGAGCGTGAATCCGGGCTTCGGCGGGCAGGAGTTTATCCCCTTTTCCATCGAAAAGATCGGTCACCTGGCCGCCATACGCCGGGACCTGGGCCTGCAATTTAAAATAGAAGTAGACGGCGGGGTGGCTCACGACACGGTCGCGGCCATCGTCCAAGCTGGCGCGGAGCTGCTGGTTGCGGGTAATGCGGTGTTTGGCGCGGGACAGCCGGAACGCGATGCGCGCGCCCTGCTGGATGCGGCCCGCCAGGCAGAGATCCTTCAATCCGCGCGCACGGCTGCGGACGGAAAGAGTAAAATTCACTGAATAGCGCATGTCCTGGAAGCGCAAACCCTGAAGTGGGCATGTATTGACCGGATGGCCCCGTGGGGAGCTGTCCTTCAACGAGGTGGTATGAACCGGTTATCTCTGAAATTCGTCGCGGTTGCACTATTGGTGCTGTTTCTGGGCGGGGCTACGGCCGACGCCCGTACCAAGAAGAAGCAAAAGAAGGCCTACGATCTGAACGCCAACCCGCTGGCCGGCGTGCAGTCCAAGCAGCCCGACAAGGAACTCTACGACAAAGCCATGGTGGCCATGAAGAAAGGCCGCTACGACGTTGCCCGCCTCGACCTGCAGACCCTGCTCAACACCTATCCCGAGTCGGAATATCGCATGCGTGCCAAGCTTTCGGTCGGCGACACCTGGTTCAAGGAAGGCGGATCAGCTGCGCTGACTCAGGCCGAAGCCGAATACGAGGACTTCATCACCTTCTTTCCCAACGCTCCTGAGGCTGCCGAGGCCAAGATGAAAGTGGCCGACATCTACTACCAGCAGATGGAGAAGCCGGACCGCGACTTTACCAATGCGCAGCAGGCTGCGAAAGAGTACCGGGAGATGATTAACATGTTCCCGGATTCCACCCTCATTCCCCGTGCCAAGCAGAAGCTGCGCGACGTGCAGGAGGTTCTGGCCGAGCGCGAGTACCAGATTGGCAGCTACTACGAGAGCCGCGAAGATTTCGTGGCCGCTATCGCCCGCCTCGAAACCGTGGCTGACACGTATCCTCTCTATTCCAAGAGCGACCTGGTGCTGCTGGGCATCGGCGACGCCTACGCGGGCGAGGCGCACAACGTGCAGATCGCTCCCGGCCTGCCTGGCGCCATCCGCGAGCGCCTGGAGACCATGTATCAGGACAAGGCCGCTCAGGCCTATCAAAAGGTAATCACGCGCTATCCCATGACGCCGCACGTCGAAGACGCCCGCGACCGCCTGGTGGCCATGAACCGCCCCGTTCCCGAGCCTACTGAAGCAGCCATTGCGGAGAGCGACGCCGAAGAACGCAGCCGCCAGCCGCTGCACTTTACCGATAGGACGCTCGACATCATCAAGCATGGCCCCATGACGGTGCAGGCCGTGCATGTGGGCGAGCCCACGCTCGACGATCCCAAGCGGGTTCTGGCGCCCGACATCACCAACCAGAACAAGGCCATGTTTGTTGAGGCCATCAATCAGGGCAAGCCGCCTGCGCCCGCCACAGCCGTTACGCCCACCGGTCCTAACGAGCCACCGCGGAGCGATCAGCCCTCAACGGCTCCGCTGCAGATGCAGGCTCCGGGAGGAGGCACAGGCGTAGGCGTCGAAATCGTGAATGCGCCCAGCAGCGCCGCCGAGGCGCCGGCCAATGCCACACCAGCCGATCCCAACGCGGTCGTCAAGCCCGTGGTTCCAACCAGCAATGTTCTGCCCTCCGCGAATGCGCCGGCCGAGGCGCCCGTCCAGGTGAACGACATCAAGCCCGGCGAGACGCCGGCCGTCGCCGCCCCCACCGGCAAGCAGAAAAAGCCCAAGGTGGATCAGAGCGACGAGTCTTCGAGCAAGAAGAAAAAGAAGAAGGGTCTGAGCAAGCTGAACCCGTTCTAAGAACAGGGAACGAGGGGACAAGACTGAGGGCCGCAGCTAGAAGCTGCGGCCCTTCAGACTGCTGACAAAGTATCAAAAAAGGCTCTCGTAATCCACGGGAGCCTTTTGTATTTTGGAATCATGCTGAAGAAACCGGAGTTGCAGCAGGAAGAGTTGGAGTTGGTATCGATCGCAGCGCTTGTGCCAGGGCAGCACTTGTTGCGGAAGGTCGATCAGGCAGTGGATTTCGGATTTATCCGGGATCGGGTGAAGCATGTTTACTGCGAAGACAACGGGCGTCCGGCATTGGACCCGGTGGTGTTGTTCAAGCTGCTGTTGCTGGGGTATCCGTACGGAGTGCGTTCGGAGCGTCAGCTGATGCGGGAGGTGGAATTGAACGTGGCCTACCGCTGGTTCCTTGGGTTGAAGCTGCGCGACAAGGTGCCGGACGCCTCGACGTTGAGCCAGAACCGCCGGCGGCGCTTTTCCGAGAGCACGATCTATCAGGAGATCTTCGATGAGATGGTGCTGCTGGCGGTGAACAAGGGCCTGGCCTCGGGTGCGGTACTGTACACCGATTCGACGCATCTGAAGGCCAACGCCAACAAGAACAAGTACGACCTGGCGCAGGTTGCGGTGAAACCGCAGGAGTATCTGGCGGCGCTGGATGCGGCCATTACTGAAGATCGCGCCGCGCACGGCAAGGCGCCGCTGAAGGCTCAAGCCGCCACGGCGGAGACGAAGGAGATCAAGGTGAGCCGGACGGACAAGGACTCCGGCTACATGGTGCGGGATGGCAAGCCGAAGGGGTTCTTCTATCTGGATCACCGCACCGTGGATGGGCGCCATGCCATCATCACCGACACGCATGTGACGCCGGCCAACGTGCACAACGCGGTGCCCTATCTGGGCCGTCTGGACCGGCAGCGGGAGCGGTTCGGGTTCCAGATCCGCGCCGTGGGCGTCGATGCCGGCTACGCGGCGGCGGCCATCACGCAGGGGCTGGAAGAGCGCAACATCTACGGGGTGATCGGCTACCGCACTCCGACGCACCGCGACGGCTACTTCTACAAGCGCGACTACCGCTACGACGAAAAGCTCGATGTCTATATCTGTCCCAACGGACAGCTGCTCAACTACCGCACCACCAATCGCGAAGGCTACCGGCAGTATCACTCCGACCCGGACCAGTGCCGCAACTGCCCGCTGCGGCAGAAGTGCACGCAGAGCAGCAACACGACCAAGGTCGTAACGCGGCATGTGTGGGAGGCCAGCCGGGAGCGCATCGATCAGCATCGGCTTCATCGGGTGGGCAAGCGCATCTGCAAGCGCAGAAAAGAGACCGTGGAGCGAAGCTTCGCCGACGCCAAGCAACTGCACGGACACCGCTATGCCAGGATGCGCGGTCAGACTCGTGTGCAACAACAATGCCTGTTGGCCGCCACCGCGCAGAACATCAAGAAGATCGCCCTGCTGCTGAGCAGAATGGGCCCTCATACGTCCTTGTTACTGCTCCAGGCGCTGCTATCGGCATACAGCGACCAACTACGCCGCTATCAGAAGCTCGCAACTGCAATCAGCGACTAAAACTGAAATCCAAATCAAAAAAACAAACCCCACCAAAAATGATGGGGTTCGTCAGCAGTCTGGAGGGCCGCAGCTAAAAGCTGCGGCCCTTTTCGCTATCCGTCGCTCGTTTGGACGGCGAGTTGAGCGCGCGACGCGGCACCTCCATCTGCTAACCTGAAACGTGGTCCCCAACGCCTGAAAACCCCTGTTTTCATGGGAGTTTCCGCAAATTTCAAGGGGCTCACCGAAGACAAAATGCCTCACGACCTGCCCAAAGCGTACGACCCAACCGCCATTGAAGATCACTGGGCCGGTTATTGGGTCCGCGAGAACCTTTTCGCTGTGCCGACATCCGATCCGGCCGTCCAGAATCCGTCGGGCGGCGAGCCGTTCACGATCCTATTGCCTCCGCCCAACGTCACGGGCCGCCTGCACATGGGCCACATGCTCAACCAGACTGAGATGGACATCCTCACTCGCTGGCGGCGCATGAGCGGCCGGCTGGCTCTCTGGGTGCCTGGCACCGACCACGCCGGCATCGCCACGCAGATGATGGTGGAGCGCCAGTTGACCGAAGAAGGCACTTCGCGCCAGAAGCTCGGCCGCGAGGACTTCGTGGAACGTGTGTGGGCGTGGAAGCGCCACTACGGCGGCGCCATCCTGGAGCAGATGAAGCGCCTCGGCGCCTCCGTCGACTGGAGCCGCGAGTACTTCACCATGGACGAGCGCTTGTCCGTTGCAGTCAGAGAGGCCTTCGTCCGCCTTTACGCACAGGGCCTCATCTATCGCGGCGCTTACATCGTCAACTGGTGCCCGCGCTGCCAGACCGCCATCAGCGATCTCGAAGTCGTCCACCAGGAGCAGAAGGGCCATCTCTGGGAGATCAAATATCCGGTCCTCGGCGATGGCGGCAAAGAGACGGGCGAGTTCATCACGGTTGCTACGACGCGCCCCGAGACCATGCTCGGCGACACGGCCGTCGCCATTCATCCCGAGGACGAGCGCTACCTGCATCTCCACGGCAAGAAGCTGCGCCTGCCGCTGATGGATCGCGAAATTCCCATCGTGGTCGATCCCTGGGTGAGCCGCGAGTTCGGCACCGGCGCGGTGAAGGTGACGCCCGCCCACGATCCCAACGACTTTGCCATCGGCGAGCGGCATCATCTGCCTTCCATCAACGTGATGGACGACCGCGCGCACATCAACGAGAACGGCGGCCCGTACCAGGGCCTCGACCGCTATGTCGCACGCAAGAAAATCGTCGCCGACCTCGAAGCACGAGGGCTGCTGGGGGCGATCAAGGACTACACCAATAACGTGGGCCACTGCGACCGCTGCAAAACTGTGGTCGAGCCGCGCCTCTCCACGCAATGGTTCATCGCCGTCAATAAAGCGCCAAACGACAGAGGCGAATCAATGGCCGGCAACGCCATCGCGGCTGTCAAGCCCGATGCCAACGGCAACAAGGCAATCCGCTTCACGCCGGAGAATTACGAGAAGATCTACCTCGAGTGGATGACGAATATTCACGACTGGTGCATCTCGCGCCAACTCTGGTGGGGCCATCGCATTCCCGCGTGGCACTGCGGTGTATGCCACAAGATTACGGTGCCCCAGCCCGGCTCGACCGGCGACCCAGCCGTGTGCGCCCACTGCGGATCGGACAAAATCACGCAGGAGACCGACGTTCTCGACACCTGGTTCTCCTCGGGCTTGCTGCCGGTTTCTGTTTTTGGCTGGCCGAACCTGACGCCCGAAACCCGAGCCGATTTCGACGCGTTCTATCCGACCTCGCTCCTCGTCACCGGCTTCGACATTCTGTTTTTCTGGGTGGCGCGCATGATCATGCTGGGCATATGGTTTGCGAAGGAAGAACCACTGTATGCGGACAAAGATAAGGACCCGTTGGCATTAGCCCTGGAAATGCCGTATGGCATGAAACGTCCGCTCACCGATTCTGTTCCGTTCAAAGAGGTGTACATTCACGCTCTGGTGCGCGACGCCAATCGCGAGAAGATGTCGAAAACCAAGGGCAACGTCATCGATCCCATCGAGATCGTGAAGCAATACGGAACCGATGCCGTGCGATTCACGCTGGCGTCCATGGCCTCGCCCGGCACCGACATTGCGTTCAACGTGGCCCGCACCGAAGGCTACCGTGCCTTTGCGAACAAGATCTGGAACGCGGCGCGCTTCATCTTCATGAATGTGGACCGCGCCGCCGAGCTCGGTAACCCGGTGGACATTGGAAGCGTAGCCGATCCCGTTGTCCTACTTGGCGATCCGCCGGAAGAGCGCTGGATCGCCGCTCGACTTTACCGCACAGTGTCCAAGGTTAAGCTTTCGCTTGCGGCGTATAGATTTGATGATGCAGCCAGCTTTATCTATCAATTCTTCTGGGGAGACTTTTGTGATTGGTACCTGGAGATCGTAAAACTTCGCCTCGACTTTTCCGAAACCGCAGACAAAACTAAAACCAAGAATGCGCTCACCACCCTCATCTCGGTATTCGAGGCCGCGCTGAGGCTGCTATCGCCCTTCATGCCCTTCCTGACTGAAGAGCTTTGGCACGCCGTTTACGAGGGCGTTCCCCTCCCAGCCAAGTCCATCGCCCTCACCCGCTTTCCGGAGGACAAATGGGGGGCGGAATCAGACTGGGATGAGTGGGAGGTGAGCTGGCACTTGCTTCAGACTTTGATCGGGGAGATTAGAGCGCAAAGAAAAGAACGCGGGGTTCCGGAGAAAGAATCCGCGCCCGTGCTCGTGCACTTTTTTCTTATCGAGGAGCGTGTCAAGTTCATCGTGGGCAACGCGGATATTATCAGGCCGCTCGCGAAGGTTTCCCGCATTGACCTCGTAGGCGAGGAGGTGCTGAAAAACCGTCCTGGAGCTAAGAATTCGGGGCGGTGGAGCCTCGATGTAGTCTACGAAAAGCAAATTGACGTCTGCGTCGAGCGCGAACGCTTGACAAAGGATATCGCCAGGTACGAAAAAGGCTTGGCAGCAGCAGAACGCCAATTGGGTAATGAAGGCTTTCTGGCCAAGGCTCCGGCGCACGTGGTGGAGGGTCTCAAGAAGCAGGAAGCGGAGACGCGCCTGCTGCTTGAGAAAGCGAGGGCCGCGCTGGAGACGCTGCCGAAGGTATGAATTGATTTTCGCGGTTTCCCACCCTTTCGCAAGAAAACGGCGAAAGGATGGGGCACGGGGAGTTTGCAACATGTGTAACGAAGAGCAACCGCAGATCCTTCGACTCCCTTCGTCCGCCTCGGCGGACTGCGGTCGCTCAGGATGACAGATTTTGGAGTTAGCTGGGAACTGTGAACTGACAACTGCCTTATGGATTGGAAGAGTCACAAGATCGACGCATTGCTGGAGCAGGCCCTGCACGAGGACCGCGCCACCAACGACGCGACCACGCATCTGACCATCGATCCCGGTCTACGCGCCACGGGCTCCGTGATCGCCCGCGAAGAGCTGGTCGTCGCCGGGCTCGGCGCCATTCCGCGCTTTTTTGAGATTTACGCGCACCTCGACGCCCGGCCCGAAGCGCAGACGCGGTTCGAAGTCGTCAGCCATCCCGAAATGTTCGACGGCGTCCGTGCGCATCCCGGCCAGGTGCTGGCCGTCATCCGCCACAACGCGCGTGTGCTGCTCAGTTGCGAGCGCGTGATCCTCAATCTACTGCAACACATGAGTGGCATTGCCACGCTCACGCGCAAATACGCCGACGCGATTCAGGGCACCCATGCCCGCGTACTCGACACACGCAAAACCGTGCCCGGTATGAGAGCCCTGGAAAAATACGCGGTCCTCTGCGGCGGCGGCACCAATCACCGCATCGATCTTGCCTCTGGAATTCTTATCAAGAACAATCACATTTCGCTAGGCGGCGGCATCGCCGCGGTGCTCAAGCGCGCCCTCAGCGAGCGCAAGCCCGGCCAGCGCGTGCAGGTGGAAGTGCGCACGCCACAGGAGCTCGACGAAGCTCTCGCTCACGGCGCTGAAGCCATCCTTCTCGACAACATGACAGCGAAGGAAGTGAAGAAATCCATCGAGCGAATCAAATCGAGTCAGCCGGATCGCTGGATTCCCACCGAAGCCTCGGGCGGCATCGTGCTTGACAACATCCGCGCCTACGCCGAGACCGGTGTCGATTTCATCAGCGTGGGCGCACTCACCCACTCCGCCCGCGCTGCCGACATCTCCATGTCCATCACGTCTGAGCCGGGCCAGGATAGCGTCAAGATCAGTCACGGCTTTCAAGGCGAGGGGCTCTAGCATCAGCCGACCCCAGGGCAGTCCGACTCAACCGCCTCGACCACGCACGGCCAAGGATTTCATGTTCGATCTCGCTGCTCTCGAATCCGAACTCTCAGGAACAGTCTTCGCCGGCAAGCTGCACTATACCCCCACTACTTCGTCTACCAATTCCGATGCGCTGGCTGCTGCACGCAGTGCCGCGCCGCACGGCTCGGTGTACTTAAGCGACGAGCAACTGGCGGGACGTGGCCGGGGCGATCACAGCTGGATTTCCGCTGCCGGCGAGGGCCTCTACGTCAGCGTTCTTTTGCGGCCGCAGTTTCCTACCGCTCGTTTGCCCTTTCTGCCGCTGGCCGCGGGTTTGGCTGCTGCCGACGCGATTCGCGCTGTCTCCGACCTCGCTGTCGATCTCCGCTGGCCCAACGACCTGTTGATCGGCCCGCGCAAGACCGGAGGCATCCTCGCGGAAGCAACAATTCAGTCCAAAGGTCTGCCCAACGCAGTGGTGCCCTACGCAGTAGTCGGAATCGGGATCAATGTGCACCAGCGCGCGTTTCCGCCGGACTTGGCCACGCCCGCCACGTCGCTAGACTTGGAAGTGAACCGGCACATCGCGCGCCAGGATTTGCTGCTTGCACTGCTAAAATCGCTGCAGCAGCAAGCTCTCGCGTTGGCGAATCCCGACGCGGCAAATGAAGTGATCGCGCGCGTCGAAAAGGCTTCAACGTGGATGCGCGGCCGCAGAGTGGAAGTGCACGGCCCGCAAGCTTGCAGTGGGGTGACAGCCGGTCTCGATGAGAATGGATTTCTTCGCGTGGCAACCGCGGAAGGGCTCGTCACGGCGCAAACCGGCGGCCTCCGCGCAGAGAAAGACTAGCTAAGGGAAAAGCATGCTGCTTGCTCTCGACGTCGGCAACACCAATACGACCCTCGGCCTCTACAAGCTGGATGGCGAAAAGCCCGAGCTCGCCGCGCACTGGCGCGTCACCTCACACCGCACCCAAACCGTAGACGAGTACGGCGTCTTCTTCGTCAATCTCTTTGAGATGCACGGCATGTCGCCGACTCAGGTTACGGATATCATCATTGCGTCCGTTGTTCCGCCCGTCGACTCCACATTGCGCCAGGTGTGCGAAACCTATTTTCACATCGAGCCTACGTTCGTCGAGCCCGGCATCAAGACGGGCATGAAGATGCTCATCGACAATCCCACCGAGCTGGGCGCCGACCGCCTATGCGACTGCATTGCCGCCTATGAGCGCTACGGCGGCCCGTGCATCGTGGTCGACTTCGGGACAGCTACAAAATTCGAGGTGATCTCCGCGCAGGGCGAGTACCTGGGAGGCGCTATCGCGCCCGGCCTCGGCCTGAGCGCCGATGCGCTGTTCGCGCGCGCCGCACGCCTCTACCGCGTCGACATCAAGCGCCCTGCCAAGGTTATCGGCACCAATACCATTGGGCACCTGCAGAGCGGAATTTACTTCGGTTACATCGGACTCGTCGACGGCATCATCGAGCGCATCCTTGCCGAACTGGGAGCCGCGCCGGACCGCCCGCCGCGCATCGTCGCCAGCGGCGGCTTGGCGCGCCTCATCGCTCCGGATTCGCGCTACATCCAGGAGATTGACGACCTGCTGACTCTCGACGGCCTGCGCATTCTCTTCGAGCGCAACCGATCGACCCGACCTCGGGGCCGCGCGCACTAAGCCTCACAGCCCAGACAGAACCTCCTGCGCGGCAGGCACGTGCGCGCGCAAGCTCTGTGCGGTCAGCTCATCGGCCTTGCGCAGGCTGGGGAAGAACGTCGCCCACATCCCGGCGACAGCCAGCGCGCCCAATCCACCGATTACGGTGGCGCGCACCGCGCCCCACCACTGCGCCGTCAATCCGCTTTCAAACTCGCCCAGTTCATTGGACGCGCCGATGAACAGCGAATTCACCGCGCTCACGCGTCCGCGCATCTCCGGCGGCGTGGCCAGTTGCAGGAGCGATCCGCGAATGATCACGCTGATGGTATCGGCCGCGCCCGCCACGGCCAGCGAGGCCAACGACAACCACAAGGTGCGTGACAATCCGAAAACCACCGTCGCGGCGCCGAAGATCGAGACACAAATAAACAGCCAGCGCCCCGCGCGGCGGCGCAGTGGAAACCGCGCCATCACCAGCGACATCGCCACCGCGCCTGCGGCCGGCGCGGCGCGCAACATACCCAGGCCGCGGGGACCCTGCTGCAGAATCTCGTGCGCGAAGATCGGCATCAACGCCACGGCCCCGCCCAGCAGCACCACGAAAAGGTCCAGCGAAAACGATCCCAGCAGCATAGGCGCACGGCGCACGTATTGAAAGCCCGCCAGCACCACCTTCAGCGAGAAGTCGCGGTGTTCCATGCGCCCCGGACGCACTCTCAACGTGCTCACCAGAACCAGAAACCAGCCCAGCGTTCCCAGCGTGAACACATACACGATGCCCGCGCCCTCGAGCTTCGAGTCCGGCACAAAATGCGTAAGCGGAAACGTGAACATCAGACCGCCCAGCGCTGGGCCCGTGATGTTGGCCAGTTGGAAGATTGCCCCGCCCCACGTGACGGCGTTGACAAAGTGCGTCTCCGGCACGAGATGGGGAATGAGCGCAGAACTCGCGGGTCCCGAAAACGCGCGCCCCGTGCCGACGAAGAACAGCACCGAGTAAATTGCCAGGATGCTCTGCGAATTGTTGCGCGCCAGCACCACCAACGCCGCCGTGCAAATGCACTGCAACGCGTAACAGGTCATGATCACGTAGCGCCGGTCGAAGCGATCGGCCACGTGGCCTGCCGGCAGCAGGAAAATGAGCCCGGGCAGGAAGAGCGCCAGCCCCGTGTAGCCTAGGTCGATGGCGCGATGGGTAATGGAATACACCTGCCACGCCACCGCGACAGACTGCGCCTCGGCACCGAGGACCACTGCCACGCGCGCCAGTTGATATCGCCTGAAATCACGGGAGGCAAATGCCTCAAGTCCGCGCCGCGGTTGAGGGGAAGTTTTCTCCATCGTCTGCTCTCAGGGTATAACGGTCGCCGTCCAAACGCCGCAGATCGCGGGTTGATTCGATACGAGGTGTAGATTCAACGCCCCTGCTGGGCACTCGGCATCGCTGAGGGCGGACCCGAATAGTGAACGAGAACAATCCGCCAGTATCCATTCTCCTTGTGGTACACCTGGGTTTCTCGCCCTTCCGTTGTAACGGCGGAGCCATCCTTCTTAATTGCGTGAAAGGTCCACGTCATCTCGGACCACGAGGCATCGCCGTAAACATGGATCACTGGATCAGGGAGCACCAACTCGCGCTTTGAAAACATGTTGCCCATGATGCCGATATAGACGTCGTCTGCGATCTGCTTGAAACCATGTTCCGTGCCCAACGGATGAATGAAAGTGACGTCGGGATCGTGCGACCAGATTTCTGACGCTAAGGCAACGTCGGCATTGTTGACTGAAATCGCGTACTTTTGCAGAATTGCTCTGATTTGTTCTTCATTGCTATCGGTTCCCTGGGCGAATGCCACTCCAGTTAGAACCGCAAGCAGCACGGCAAACGGGAAAACCAACTTGGAGATCTGACGTGATGGCGAGGTTCTGAATCGCATAGTCACCAGATATATCATCAACTCCGCCTTCGAACGCAGGGAATAGAGGCCTCTGCGCCGCGACGGCCTCCCGCGGAATCATGAAACAATAAATTCGGACCCATCATGAGCGACGAAATCCTTTCATCTAGCGAACCTACTCCCACCGAACCCACTGCTGCGCCGGCCGTGGACCAGGGCCAGAACGAACAACCCATTGCTGTCAGCGCGAAAGCCCCAGTACCCGTCGAGCCTTCTTCCAGCGAAGCCGCTTCAGACCAAGTCCTGGACGGTCAGTCCTTTGCTGACATGCTCTCGGCCTTCGACCGCGAGCACACGCATCGCGCGGCGACCAAACAACTTGAGGGCACGGTGGTCTCGCTCTCCGCCGATGGGGTGATCCTCGACGTGGGCTACAAAATGGAAGGCGTTCTGCCCCGCTCGGCATTCGAGGACGACGCCGCGTCCGTGCATCCCGGCGACGCGTTCCCCGTTTCCATCACTGGGCGCAATGAAGAGGGCTACTACACGCTTTCGCGCTTCCGTGTGGCGCAGCCCCGCGACTGGTCGGGTCTCGAGCACGCCTTCGCTGAGAAGGTCGCCGTCTCCGGCACCGTGACTGAAATTGTGAAAGGCGGCCTCAGCGTCGACATCGGCGTTCGCGCCTTTATGCCGGCCAGCCGCAGCGGCACGCGCGATGCTGCCGAGCTCGAAGCTCTCGTCGGCCAGCCCATTACCTGCCGCATCACCAAGCTCGATGTCGCCGACGAAAACGTAGTGGTCGATCGCCGCGTGGTTCTCGAAGAGCAGGCTCGTGGCGCGCTCAGCGAACGCCGCGCCGCGCTTAAAGAAGGCGACACCGTCACCGGCACCGTGCGCACCCTCATGCCGTACGGGGCTTTCGTCGCAATCGAGCCCGGACTCGACGGGCTGCTTCATATCAGCGATATTTCGCGCGCCCGCGTCGCCAAGGCCGAAGACGTGCTCTCCGTCGGAGAGCAACTGACGTTGCGCGTTCTCAAAATCGATCCCGGCACCGGGAAAATCTCTTTGGGCCTGAAGCAACTGCAACCCGAGCCGTGGGAGACCTCGGCCGAGCGCTACGTGGCGGGCCAGCGCGTCGCCGGCGCCGTTACACGCCTCATGGACTTTGGCGCATTCGTCGAGCTCGAGCCAGGCCTTGAAGGCCTAATTCACGTCTCAGAGATGGCATGGGACAGAAAAATCAGCCATCCCAGCGACGTGTTGCACCAGGGTGACCGCGTCGATGCCATCGTGCTTTCCGTGAGGCCGCCGACCGCGAGTGACGCCGGCCGCATCTCTCTCGGCCTCAAGCAAACCCTCGCCGATCCCTGGCTCGAAGTGGAGCGCAATTTTCCTGTCGGCTCACAAATTGAGGGCCCCGTCACGAAGATCATGAACTTCGGCGCCTTCGTCCAGATCGCTCCCGGCGCAGATGGACTCGTGCACGTTAGCGAGATTGTCGCCGACCGCCGCATCAATCATCCGCGCGACGTGCTGCGCGAAGGTCAGCGCGTCAAAGCTCTCGTACTCGCCATCGATTCCGAGAAGCGCCAGATCAAGCTCTCCATGAAGCAGTTGATCCCGACCAGCATCGACGAGTACATCGCCGAGCACAAGGTAGGCGACCGTGTCTCGGGCCGCGTAGTGGAATTGACGGCTTCGGGAGCGACAGTCGAGCTTGGCGAGGGAATTCGTGCCACCTGCGGTGGGGCAGCCGCGCCCGCGGCGCAAAAGCTCGCGCCCGCTTCGACAAATGCTGCGCAAACCTCCGCCGCGCCCGACCTCTCACAACTCTCGTCCATGTTGAAAGCGCGCTGGAAAGGGAATGCGCCTGCGGCGTCGGCTGCGCCAGAACCGCTCGCCGAAGGTCAGCTGCGCAGCTTCAAAATCACGACGATGGTCGCTGATGCAAAGAAAATTGAAGTGGAGTTGGCGTAAAGCGGAGAAATAAGCGATTTCCCAATGGAGAGACTGCACCTGAGATCAAGGCACCAATAGGCGGACAATTGCGATGGGTATTCTCTTTGTCCTGATCGTCTACGGAATCGCGCTATCGATTGCCGCTTCGGTTGCGGCAGTGACGTTTGGGGCAACGAGCTATTATCTGACAAGGCGATCAGGTCCTGAACGCAAGCGCGCCATCCTTGCATCGATCATCTTTCCATTTGCTTGCGTGGTCTTCGCCGGCGCATGGTTCGTAGCCTACGCGATCACTAGCTACGGGGTATTTCATCGGGACCCGGGCCTTGGCGATTCATGGGAAGCGCCTCTCCCAAACGGTTACGCGCTCATGATGATCGACACGACCGATCAAGGCACTGTCTACAACCCTAAGACGCAGCCGATTGAAGGCGGGGTCGTAAGCACAAACGACGCGGAGTTCGGAGTCAGACAGCTGCAAGTCTCGAAGGTGCTCATCTATGGCGCGAGGGACAGCGGGTACTTCAACCGCATCGGCCAAGAGTCCAATGTAGTCGATACCTATTTTGAACTGAATGCTTCCCAAGGCACACGCACTGAATTCAAGTCGCTGAACGAGCTCCGGCAGAGGGCTGCCAGCCAGGGTGTTTCGCTCAACCTGCGCGATTTCTATTCGGTCTACTCGGATTACCGCTTCACATGGTTCGACTATTTGGCTGGCTTGATCTTATTTCTTGTTCCCGCATCGGCACTTATTGCATTGACACGTTGGGTCTTGAGACTGAGGCACGCAGGCGAGTCAAGAGCCAATGCTGAAGCCGCAACTTAATTCGCGCCGGCCGTGTAGCATCCGCCGGTCGAATCGCCTCACAAATACATGTCATCCACATAGCACCAGCGCCAATTTTCGCCGCGCTCGGCACTCTGGATCAGTGGATGCTTCGTCTCATGAAAGTGCGCGCGCGCGTGCCGGCCTTTCGATGAGTCGCAGCAGCCCACATGCCCGCACTCAAGGCACATGCGCAGATGCAACCACTTGTCGCCTAACTTCATGCACTCTTCGCAACCCTTGGTGCGCGGCTTCACACCCTCTTTGATCGTTCCCAAATGCGTGCATTGCGCTGCCATCGTTCTGCCTCCGTCATCTCACCGTGCGCCCGCTGACTTGCTGACCCGCTGTCTCGCGGTTTTATTTCGCCCAGCCCAATCCATCCGTTCCGTTGCCAGTGGCAATCATGCGAGAGACCTTCCACGTGGTCGCATCGATCTCCGCCACCTGGTTCGAGCCAACGCAGGAAACGTAAGCCGCCTTTCCATCGGGCCGCACCAGTACTTCCTGCGGGTCCTTGCCCACCGCGACCTTCTGCACAAGGGTCATGGTCTTGAGGTCGATCACGTCCACCGCATTCGCTTCGGGAATCGCAATCAGCAGAAAGCGGCCATCGGGCGTCGGAGCACTGCCGTAGCCCAGCCCGTCCAGCTTGACCCACTTCACCACTGCATTTGCCGATGTGTCGATCACCGCCAGGCGCGGCGCGGTCTCATCCGAGGTGAACACCCAGCGGTCATCATTTGAAATCGCAATGCGCTGCACGTTGCCCGAGACGGGAATCACCTTGAGTGTCTTGCGCGCCTTCACATCCAGCACGCTCACCGTGCCCGGCCCCACGTTTGCCGTGTAGCCGCGCAGCCCGTCGTGCGAGAGGGCGAGCATGTGGCTCTCCGGCTGCCCGGTCGGGATCGCGTCGATGATCTTCAGCGTCTTCGGATCGATGATCGTCACCGACTGATCCATTTCCGTCGTCACGTAGAGTAGCCCGTCCTTCGGCCCGAAGACCGCGCAGTGCGGCCGCGCGCCGTAGTCGAAATCGATCTCCCCCACAACTTTGTGCGCCGCCACGTCGATCACAACGATCTTTGTGCCATTGGTTCCCGGCTTGCCCACGCCCGAGTTGCCGTAGATGGGCACAAACGCCAGGCGCCCATCGGGCGAAGCCGCGACTTCATGCCCGGTAATGCCGTCTTCGGCCACATCGGCAATCACCTTGCCGGCCACGGGATCGACGATCGCAAGACTGCGGTCGCCTTTTTGATCCACCACCAAACGCGGCTGCTGCGCGCACGCCGCCGTTGCCAGCGTCAGCGCCGTCGCTATCCAAAACCCAAGGAAGAATTTCAAAATTGACCTCCGCCCACCACCCCATGAATATAGCGCACGCGCGGCCCTCCTTCGAACCCGCTATCGTTCGCGGCATTGCTTGCCATCCACTATGCTTGCGCTTATGCACCTTCCTGCGCGCGATGCCGAGCTTGTGCAGATTATGGATGCCTCGCTTGCCGAGGCAGCTCGCCGCGCCGGAGCGTTCCTGGCCTGCCGCGTAGGCTGTACGCAGTGCTGTCACGGAGCTTTTGTCATCAGCGCGCTTGACGCCGCGCGCCTTCGTGCCGGAATGACCGAACTGCGCGCCACAAACCCCGCGCTCTTTTCTGAAATCGCCCGCCGCGCCCACGCATGGCTCGCAGAGCACGGTCCGCATTTTCCTGGCGATCGCAACACCGGCGCGCTTGGCAATTCTCCTGAAGACCAGGCCCGCTTCGAAGATTTCGCAAACGATGCCGCGTGCCCCGCGCTCGACCCCGTGACCGGCCGCTGCGATGTGTATGCATGGCGGCCCATGACCTGCCGGGCCTTTGGCCCTCCGGTGCGCGCAGTGGACGATGACGGCGCCGAAGGCCTGGGTCATTGCGAGCTTTGCTTTATCGACGCCACGTCCGCACAGGTGACTGCTTGCGAAATGGCCGTCCCGCACGATCTTGAAGCCGAATTGCTCCGCGAAGTTGGTGCGGACTTTGAGACCGTCGTCGCGTTTGCGCTGCGCTGAGGTCCGAGGTCGACAGATCTCCGAGTTTCTGACCAGCCGGGAATGATGCGCTTCCAAACGAGGCAACTCCCTGTACAATCAGGGAAATTCTGGAGGACACTGGAATGCAAGTCCAGACAGAAATCACCGCGGATGAACTAACCGAAGCGATCAGTCTCAACCAGCCGTCGACCCATTGGCTGAATGTTCTGCAAGCCAACGGGCTTGCAGCTGCTCTGCTCGTCGGGATCCTCTGGGTGGACACCAAGAACCGGGTAGCCGGAAAACATGTTCCACCCGTCTCCTGGGTTTTGTTGCTCGTCCCTGTATTGCTTATCGGATTTTATTGGTACCGCAAGCATTCAGGGGTGCGGCGCGCTGTTTCGAAGCCGAGCAATACACCGGGGACCGCGTCCGTCGACGCAAGTGGGATCAGCTCCACAACCTCGACCGGCGCGCCCAGCTTCGTGCCCTGGAGCGAGTACAGTGGCTGGAAGGAAGGGAAGGAAGTTTTCACGCTAACGAAAGCAAAGTCCTTTCAAGTTTTGCCGAAGCGCGGCCTGAACGAGGCTGAGACAGAGCAGCTCCGGTCTCTGTTCCGCAGTCAGATTCGCTGATCCTATGCGGCGCTCCAACCCGTTCAAGCGACTGCCTGCGCGGGCCTCGATCCGTACTTCAAAGTGCTTCGACTATCTTTCAGCAGACATAACCGGCAATCCCTGCACCCGCACTATGCTAAGGCCGCTTCGGAAGGGTCGTTCCTAAATCAGCGGCCAACGGGAAGTGGCTCTCCGCCGACAAATCACGACGCGATACCGTCGTTGCAACCATTGCCGTAAACTAATCTTTGCAAACCCCCATGCCAATGCGTCCTTGCTGGGTCGAGATTCGCACTCGCGCTCTCGAAGAGAACATGCGTTTCCTCGCGAGCCTCGCCGCACCGCACGCCGAGCTGCTTGCCATGGTGAAGGGCAACGCTTACGGGCACTCGCTGGCTCTGTGCGCTCCCGCTGCGGTGCGCGGAGGAGCGGGTTGGCTGGGCGTGACCAGCGTGGAAGAAGGCATTGCCGCGAGCGCCCTGTGTCCTGATACGCGCGTGCTCATTATGGCGGGCATCGCTCCAGGCCAAGCCGCGGCTCCGATTCAGTTTCAACTGACGCCCGTTGCCTGGGAGCTATGGCAGCTCGACGAGTTGGAAGCTGCCGCGCGCGCCGCCGGCGCAGCGCCGGGCTCGTTCCCCGTTCATCTTGAGATTGACACCGGGATGAGCCGCCAGGGCGTTTTGCCGGGCGAACTCTCGGCGATCTATTCGCGTTTTGCGCCGGGCTCGCCGCTGCGCCTTGAGGCCGTGATGACGCATCTGTTCGCCGCCGATGAAGCCTACGGCCAGACGACGCAGGAACAACTCACACGCCTCGACGACGTTCTCACGCGCATCTCCGCTGCCGGGCTGTTCGCGGAGTGGCTCAATGTGGGCAACTCGGCTGCGCTGCTGGCCGGCCAGGCGCGCCCTCTTGGTGAGCTTGCCGCACGCCACGGCATGAAGGCCATGTTGCGTCCTGGCCTTGCGCTCTTCGGAATCGTGCCCGAATTCGATCCCGCGTTCTCCATTGCGGACGAGCCGCTATCGCTTGCCGCCGCGCGCGCCTCTCTGCAGCCGGTGCTTACCTGGAAGTCCTCGGTTATCGGCGTGCGTTCCGTGCCTGCGGGCGCCACCGTGGGTTACAACGGAACCTTTGTTGCCACTGAGCCTATGCGCCTCGCGCTCGTCGCCGTGGGCTACGCTGACGGTCTCGACCGCTCTCTTGGCAACCGCTTCCATCTATTGGTGCGCGGCCAACGCGCGCCGCTGGTGGGCCGAGTCAGCATGGATCAGGCAGTTGTGGATGTAACGGAGATTCCCGGTGTTGTTGCGGGCGACGAAGTTGTGCTGATTGGCACGCAGGGCGATGAAGCCATCACCGCCTACGATCACGCTCGCGCCACGGGCACCATTCCCTGGGAGGTTTTCACGCGCATTGGCCCGCGCGTTGCGCGAACAGCCGTTTGAGTGGGGTTCGAATTCCGTGCGGTGAGGTTATCGCGCCATCGATTCCGCAGGCGCCGCGCACAATCCCGCCGCGCATTGCACCGCGTTAATCATGGCTTCCGTCCCGACGCATGAGTTCAGCTGCATGTGGTAAAGCCCGCGCGAGCACCACTCCTGCTGATAGAACCTGCGGATGACCGCCGCGCGCCGCCGGTCGAAGGCCGCCAAATGATGTTCCGCCTGCTGCGCACGCTCGGGAAAGGCCCGCGCGAACCATTCCTTCTTGGCGCTGGCCGTGGCGTACACAAAAACATGAAAGCATCCCGGCCGCCCGGCCAGGGCGCAGGCCGATCCGCGACCCACCAGCACGCAGTTGCCCTGTTTCGCGGCGTCGAGAATCTCCATCTTGATCAACTCCAGCATGCGTTCGGAGTCGAAGATCTTCTCATCGCCGCTGGTCGCGTGCGCATACACTGGGTCCTGCCAGAACATTTTCCCGTACCGGTAATACCAGGGGTCCAGCCGCTCATCGAATTTGGCCGCCGTCTTCGGATCGATGCCGGCGATGCGCGCCGCGCCGGCTACCAGTTCCGAATCCAGCAGCCGCCAGCCCAGCCGCGCCGCTAAATCGTGCGCAAACTCCGCTCCGTGCGAGCCGTACTCCCGCTCCACTGTGATGACCCTGACCGGCGCATGCATCATGACCCTGAATGACCCCCTGCGCAGGAGCATACAACTCCGGCCGCAGAAAATAAAACCGGCGCGGAAGGGAGTGCCCCTCCCGCGCCGCTGCGATTGCTGCGCTAAGTGGTCGAGCTATTGCGTAACTGGCTGTGCCGGCGGGGTCTTTGGGCTTTTCAGGTGGCGTGCGTTGGGAGGAGCCGGCGCGCTGGGAGCAGTCGGCTCTTCCGGCGGCACCGCCGACCCCTTTTTGATGTGCAGATCGCCATTGTCCGCGCTCAGCACAATGTGCGCCGTGCCCGAGCCGATGAGCCCGGTGACCGTTTTGTCCTCATCGCCGCTCACCGTCAGGCCGAAGTCCGTCACCACTTCGCCGTTATGCGTGTGCCCGCTCACCGTCGCGGAGGCATTGGGAGGCAGCGTGATCTCCACGTCGCCTTTGCTGTTCGTTGCATCTGCGCTGTAGGTACCGGTGAGCTCTATGCGAATGTTGCCGTCGCGGTCCTCCACGTGGCTGTCGCCGTCGATCTGGCTCAGATCCACGTCCTTGGAGTGCGTCGTCACGTGCACCTGTCCCTTGGCGCCGATGACTCGCAGGTCATCGTCGTTCAGGATCAGCTCGCCGGGCAGCTGTACCGCGTCGACCGTGGTCACGGAGGTGCGAAGATGCACCGGCCCGGTCACGTTCTCCATCGACACATCGCCCGGGATGTCGCCGTTCTGTGCGATCCCGCCTTTGATATCGGACACGGTGATGTCGTTTACGTCGCCCTCCAGGGTCATGTCGCCCTGAACATCCTGCGCGGCGAAAACGTCGTGCTCCCCTCGGACGAAGTGCGCCACCACCGGTCCCGTGATGGAGCTGAGATGAATGTCGCCGCGGGCGGTGATGTCGATGCCCGCGTCCAGACCGCTCGCAGTCACGCTGTCCCATCCCGCGTTCACCGTCACGTGCGCCGTTTTCGGCACCGAAACCGACAGGTTTACTCGTCCTCGGTCGTTCGATTGCGCCTGGATGAGCACCGCGCTGCCGTTCACCGTCACCTGCGCCGCCTCGGCGTCAAAAATCTTCTTCGCGCCCGAGTCCGAGTTGGCGTACGCCACTTCCTGCGCGTGGACTTCCAGGTTCGGCTGATCGCTCGCCGTAATGCTCACGTCACCGCGGGGAACGCGAATCTCAATCGACGCATTGGCCGGAATCTGCCGGTTGTCTACCGGTTGATCGCTGTCGTGCTCCGGCATTCCGAAGGTACTGAAGAAGCTGCCGTCGCCGAAGTCGCCGTGGAACGGGCCCCAGAAGTGGTTGTGCGCCGCGGCGATCGCGCCCAGAAACGCGAGAAAGATCAGAATCCCGATGAAGCCACCACTGCGCCGCACCGGAGTTTTGCGCCGCATGTCCAGCGCCCACTCGCCCAGCAACGCCAGGCCCGCGCCGATCAGAAGCAGCGGCCACCAATGGCCGTACCACATCCAGAACGTACCGGCATCGAGATGGCCGCTGATCACCAGCAGCGCAATCACCCCGATGCACACCAGGATGATGGGGCCGACCATCGACGGCACGCGCGGGCCGTACATACCCACGTAGTTCGCTTTCCATGCGTGGCGCTGTGCGCGCCATTGATCGCGTTGCGCGCGCCACGCGGCTTTTTGCTGTTCGCGATAGGAGCGCCATTGCGTCTGAGGATCGTACGGCGGCTGTCCGCCGCCTGGAGGCGTGTTTGGAGGCATATTCGGAGGCATGCTGCTCATGATTGCCCTTCCTCGCTGTCATCCTGAACCTTGTCGTTCCTGAATTGGCCCACGGGCACAATCGACGTACCCGCGTTTGCGGCAGAATTTGGCGCGCTCTGCCCCGCGCCTGAATTCGGACCCTGTCCTGCGTTCTGCCACGGCGCGCCGGGAAAGATCGGATAGCCTTCCGAGGCCAGCGCCGCCCGCTCAGCCAGCAGCAACAAGCCCAGGGTGATCAGCAGCAGCGGCCAAAATAACCGCCAGAAGTACGGGATCGCGCCTAGCTGGTGCAGCAGAGCCAGGGTCCCGATCAACAGCAGAATCGCCGGCCCGCGCAATCTGCGAATCAAAATGTAGCGGCTCATTTTTGCCCTCCTTGCGAGTTACTCCCCGAACCGTTCGTCGTCCCGCCCCGCGAGTCATGCAGTCGCCGCACGATCAGCCACACGCCCAGCCCGATGAGCACCAGCGGCCAGCAATAATCGAAATACCGCCAGGAAAACCAATCAAACTGCCCCAGCAGAAACAACACGCCCAGGGCAATTAGAATCACGGCGCCCACGGGCTCCCTGCGCCGCCAATGCACTGGGGGGACCGGCTGATAGGGGGGAATCGGTAGAATCGGCGGCATGCCCGGCCCCTGATAGGTCGATTGATACGGAGCCTGATACGGAGCTTGATGCGGCGGCTGGTTTGTCGCCTGCTCAGCGCCCAAATTCGCGCCCAAATTCGCGCCCTGATTCGCACCCTGACTCGCGCCGATCGTTCCCGCACCCGGCGGAGGCCCTTGCGGCAGCCGCATGCCCGTCGAAAACCAGTTGCTCACCTCGTTCAATCCCAGCGGATCGGGCAGCGGATCTCCGTCGCGCCGCGCCCTCGCCGTGTGATACGCCTCGAACATTTGGTAGAAGATCCAGGCTGCGATGAAGAGGCCGAACACGCCGTACACGTGCGCCGCGCTTACCAGCACCGCGAAGATCACCACGTGCACCATGCCCTTCACGAATTGTCCGTTGTACATCGCGCCCACGCCGGGGATCGCTCCCAGAAGGGCCGCCAATCCCGGGCTCGGTCCGCCTACGGGAGGCGGCACGTACGACCTCTGCGCGTTCTGCCACGCCATCCAGCACGGCTCGCAGAGAATCTGTCCGCCCGATCCCTTGCGCACGCATGCCTCGCACAGTGCCTTGCCGCAGCTCTGGCAGTATGCCGTTGCAGTCACGCCGCTATGGTTTACGCAATCCATGGTGTGCTCCTTCCCAACGTTTGCACCACGTAGCCTCTGGACTGCCGACCGGTGTGCCCACTTGTCTGTTTTGACCGCGTCGGAAACTTAAGTGAAGTTTCCACATATTCATTGCTGCTTGCCGGCTCCGTTCGCGGTGAGCCCGGCTGTTGCCGAGGGCCCGCACGCAACCCTCCATCATGGCTTCCGAGACTCCGACCCGGATTCTGCCGGCTCTCGCCCGGCGTCACCGGCTGGGTTTGCTGCTGTTGCGGTTCGCCACCTTTACTTTCGTCGTCGCCGCGCAGCTCGCGCATGCGCGATTCCACCTCGTACACGAACCGCAGATGGTCGTAATAGCGCACGATCGGCACTGAAGCCATGGTCAGTTGACGTTCCATGTACGACCGCATCGCATGCGGCCTCAAGTCGGCCAGCCGCAGATTCGACAACCGCACGCCCGCCAGGTTCAGTGTGAGCGCGATGGAAAAGAACGCCATCGCTGCCGTCAGCAGCAGCCGCGGTTGCACGCTCGAGCGCATCCGCGCCAGGAATCCCGGCTGTTGCCATACAGGCGGAACAAATGCCGGAACCCCACCAACCATTGCCGGCACGGGCAGGCCGCTTACTGCGTGCCCCGGTCCCGTGGTGGCCAGAATCCTTTCCAGCAGACCCTCAGGCGGCTCCGGCTCGGGCGACAGAAACTCCAGCCACTCACGGCCCTTGCGCGCTGCTTCATAGAGCGCTGCGCACGCCGGGCAGCCGGCCTTGTGCGCTAGAAACCGCGTCTCTTCCTCGGGCTTCAGCAGCCCGTCCAGTGCGTCGGCCAGCAGCGTCTCCCACTCGCCGCATGCTGGTGTGCCCGGAATATGTGTGCCTTCTGCCATGGCTACATCACCTCCTTCTTAGTACGTTCCAGGTACCGCGCCAGTTCCGCACGCCCCCGGCTGATGCGCGACTTCACGGTCCCTTCCGGAATTCCTAAAACTTGTGCAATCTCTTTATAATCAAGGTCTTGCAAGTCTCTCAAAATCACCGCCTCGCGCAATTCCACGCTCACTTTCATCAGCGCGTTTTGCACCATTTTTTTCAATTCGTTCTGTGCCGCCGACTCGTGCGGCGAAGGTCCGGCATCGGCCAGCCGGTCCGCCACGCTCCGATGCGGCCTAAGCTCTTCCGTTTGGTCCCATCCCTCGTCCAGGGAGCCTGTGGCGCGCTGGTTCCGTGTCCGCCGGTAGTTGTCCACCAATAGATTCCGCGTCATGGTGGTAATCCACACTGGCAGACTGCCGCGCGCAGCGTCAAAACTGCCCAGATTCGAGTAAATCTTCAGGAATACGTCCTGCGTCAGGTCTTCGGCATCCGTGGGGTTGCCGGTAAAGCGGTAGCAGAGCCCATAGACACGCTTCTGGTGCGTGCGGACCATCTCGGCCCATGCGCTGGAGTCGCCGTTCATGCAGCGGCCGACAATCTGTGTCCAGTCCTGCTCCAGAGCTCTTCCCTCCGCGCGCCCATCGCGGCCCGCCAATGTCGCTCGGCTCGCCTCTGCAGTGCCCAGCATCGCCACCGGCGCGCACTGGGTCCCGCGTTGCTGTGCCAGCCTTCCGGGATCCGCGTCTGCGACCTGCAGTCTGCCGCCTGCCGAAGCCTCGGTAGGCCGCGCCGCGAGAGCCGTTGTAGTCGGCTGCACTTTGGCCGGTCCAAAAGTCTGCCCCACGGCGGTGGCCGCCATGCCCCAGCTTAATGTACCCACATACTGCATGGTGCTTGGATACGCAGATAGTGCTGCGGCGGTTCCCTGCGCCTCTGTCTCTATCGGGTCCGCTCCCCTTAGGATTCCTCGATCCTCGCTTTCTAGCACCCTCCTTCTCTTTTTCCCTTGCTTTTCCGGAACTACTGCGCCTGCGCAACCGCAGTTCATAGCAAGATGCATCCCACATTCAGTTCGACTTGGGTTGAATCTCAGTCTGCGGCCACGGCAGAATCCTGGCGCGCCTGCGCCCAACGGCCTCTGCCGCCCGGTCCGGTCTATTCCCCGCAGCACCAGAGTGTGCGCGAGCACGTCTACGATAGCTGCCTCCGCACCGTAGAAACCGACCTTCGCTATCGTCCCCGCACGCTGGAAGACCGCGCCGCTCTCCAGGATCGCCTCGTCGCTGCGTTTGCTCGTTTTGCTTCCGCCGCGCTCGGCCTCGAAGTACCGGCCATCGGTCTCATCTCCCACGGCTTCCTGCCCGCCGGGGTCGAGTTTGCGCGCCGCGCGCGCCGCTTTGACTCCACCCTCGCCATGCCCGAGATCGTTCAGGCCTGTCGCAACGCCTGGACCGTCTACGGGCTGCAGCCCCTCTTCGACGAGCCCGCGCGCATCAAGCCTTCCATCGTCGCGTACAGCCTCCTCTACCCCTATACCGACAACTATCTCGACCGCCCCGATGCATCGCCCGAAGTGAAACGTCGCTTCTGCGCACGTTTCCGCCAGCGCTTGCGCGGCGAGCGCCTTGCTGCGAACGACGCGCACGAAGCATGCGTATGGGAACTGGTCTCCATAATTGAAGGCCAATACCCTCGCGAGCTGAACCCGCAGGTCTTCGATTCGTTGCTTGCCATTCATCAGGCCCAGGAAGAGAGCATGGCCCAGCTCGGCCCGAGCCTTATCGACGGACGGACCCGCACTGGCGACGAGATCCTCCGCATCAGTTGCGCCAAGGGCGGCAGCTCCGTGCTTGCCGATGCCTGCCTCGTCCGCGGCTGGCTCACGGATCAGGAAAGCCAGATCGCCATCGATTGGGGAGTGCTGCTCCAGCTGGGCGACGACCTCCAGGACATTCACGAGGACCTTCGCCGCGGCTCAGCCACGCTCTTCACTCGCGCTGCGGCCACAGACATCCCGCTCGATTCCCTCGTCATCCAGTTGCTCAACTTCAGCGAATTCGTGGGCGCCGAGCTCGAAGGCCTCCCAGCCGGCTCGGCAACGCTCAAGAACCTGCTCCGCATGAGCTGGCGCTCTCTCATCGTCGCAGCCGTAGCCAACGCCTCTGAGTTCTTCTCGCCGGTATTCCTGCGCGAACTGGAGCGCTCGTGCCCGTTCCGCTTCGCGTTCCTCCAGGCGCGCCACGAGAAACTGTCCAGCCGTCGCGGCCTCTACGCCGCGGTCTTCGATGCTCTCATCGCTCGACAGGAAAGTGCTCTCATCCACCATAAAAAATCGCCACATCTGTTCGCTTCCACCGTAAACTGAGCAGCAGTGGAGGTCGCACCGTGGAAGATTGGAAGTTCACCCAGCAGGATGCCTCGGAGGCTCTCGCCAGGCTGCATTTCTTCTCCGTCAAGAAGAAGCATGCGCACGGCGAGGTGGAAGCGCGCATCACGGTAAAGGAATTCGCCACCGCAAAGACCACCGACATGAAGTTCTTTGCCGTGGCGGACATCGAGCTGAACCAGAAAGTCATGAAGTTCCAGCCCTGCGGATGGGCCGAAACCCTGATGGGAGCTCTGACGGAATGCCTGAGAAATCTGCGCAAGTTTGACTATGAGAGCCCGGAACAGCCAACGAGAACCTCCGCTGACGGGGCGCAACTTTAGGTGAATCGCGGGTTTTCCACTGTCGGGAAGGCTTCACCAGAAACTCACGTACGCTGAACAACCAAGGAGCACCCGGCCATGCGCAAGACCCTGTTGGCCCTCGCACTTCCGCTTCTGCTGTGCACACTGGCCCACGCCGCCAGTTTCAACTGCACCAAGGCCACTACCGCCCAGGAAAAAGCTATCTGTGCCGCGCCGGCACTAAGCGCTGCCGACGATCAGATGGCCGCCGCCTACAAGACGTGGCTTGCCGCGGCGCAACCGGATTGGGCTGCTGGAATTCGTCAAGACCAGCTTGTCTGGCTGCGCACGCGCGACACGAATTGCCCTGCTGCCGAATCGGCCGCCGATCTCGACTCTTGCCTGAGCAATGTTTATAAACTGCGTATCGAAGACTTGCGGGGGATGGTGCAGCACATCGGCGGCGTCACCTTTGTTTCGCAGGCAATCACGTTGACCGCGCGCGACACACCGGACTCCGCTCCTCCCGCTGGCGTCCCTGAGGTCACTCCCGGTTTCGGCACGCTCGAGGCCATCTGGCCGCAAGCTTCCTCCACCGCGCCGCAATGGACCGTCTGGAACAAGGCTACCGAGAACGAGGCGATCCAAGCTGTCAACACATTCACCGGCAACGCGAAGAAGCCGGCGCAGGATTGGAGCGGTCTTGTGCTGCCTGGCATCGATGATGTGGTGACAGTCAGCGTAGAAGGCTTCAACGGCAAGGTGATATCGGCGGCCGTCGTGAACGATTATGACGGACACGGCGCCCATCCCACGGAGAATTCCGTTCAGTTTTACTGGATGCTCGGCGAGCAACGCGCGCTCAAACCGGAAGATGTTTTTCTGGCCAACTCCGGCTGGGACACATGGATGGAGAAGCAGCTCGACGCATACCTGCACAAGGCTCTCGATGCCGAATCCAGCGGCAACTACCAGAGCTGGTTCACTGCCGGCGACGCGCAAAAAACCCTGCAGGGATTAGTCACAAGTCCGGCAGACTGGAAGCTCGAGCCAGCCGGTTTCTCAATCTTTTTTCAGCCGTACCAGGTGGCCTGCTACGCCTGCACGCCCGATCCGATGACCATCTCGTGGACTGATCTCAAACCCTACCTGCAGCCCAGCTTCGTCCTTCCGCAATAAGGAAGCACGCCGCCATACGCGCTGCAGCTGCGGTCATTTCTGACCCCCGACCCCTGACACCGAATCCCTGTCCCAGTATTGGTCCCCAAACTCCGGATCCACCGGGTTCTCGAACAGCGACGCGTCGCGCGTCACAATCGTCAGCCCTGACGGCGTGACGAAATACCGCCGCTTGTCTTCTACCGGGTCGTAGCCGATCACCGTGCCCTCTGGAATGTGCACGTCGCGGTCGATGATCGCCCGCCGGATGCGGCAATGCCGCCCGATGCTCACGTGCGAGAAGACGATGCTCGCGTCGATGTCGGAGTAGGAGTTCACGCGCACGTCCTGCGACAACACGGAGTTGTACACCGACGCGCCCGAAATGATGACGCCTGCCGTGATGATGGAGTTCACGGCCATACCAGATCGTCCCGGCTCGCCGAAAACGAATTTGGCCGGCGGATATTGCCGTGCCCGCGTGCGGATGGGCCAGCTTTTGTCGTAGAGGTTGAAAACCGGCGACACCGCGCACAGATCCATGTTGGCTTCGTAGTACGCGTCCAGCGTGCCCACGTCGCGCCAGTAAAGCGCCTCTTTCTTGTTCTCGTCCACAAAGCTGTAGGCCATCATCTTCTTCTTGCCCAGCAAGTTGGGCAGAATGTTGTGGCCAAAATCGTGCTTTGAATCCGGGTCGTCTGCGTCTGAAATCAGCGCCTTCAGCAGGGTCTCCGTGTTGAAGATGTAAATGCCCATCGAGGCATCGCAGGCGTTGGGATTGAACGGCGAACGGAAACTTGTCGACGCCGGCTTCTCCTGGAAGCCCATGATCTCGCCTGTGGCGCCCACCTCTACCACGCCGAAGCGCGACACCTCTTCGGGCGGAATCGGCAGAGTGGCCAGCGTGATATCGGCGTCGGTCTCGTTGTGGTAAGCCAGCATGCGGCTGTAGTCCATCTTGTAGATGTGATCGCCTGACAGAATGATCACGTGCCGGGGCTGCTCGCTGCCGATCGAATAGATGTTCTGGTACACCGCGTCCGCCGTGCCCATGTACCAGTTGGCGCCGGTGCGCTGCATGGGCGGCATCAGCTCAAAGAACTCGCCGAGTTCCTGCGCCACAATGCCCGTCCACCCTTCACGGATGTGCCGGTTCAGACTGAGCGCCTTGTATTGCGTGAGGATATACACGCGCCTCAGGCCCGAGTTGATGCAGTTGGATAGCGTGATATCGATGATGCGGTAGTGCCCGCCAAAAGGAACGGCTGGCTTGGCGCGGTCCCGCGTCAGGGGAAACAGCCGTTCTCCGGCTCCGCCCGCAAGTAAAACTCCCAGAGTGTCCTTCATATCCATAAGGCTCCCACAGCCTGGAAGGGTCGCTGCCCCATGCCGTTCGGCACGGCGGGGGAGTGCCGCTATCCGGAACAGCATTCTTTCTGGCGGCACTCGATGAGAACCGCCTCTGAACGCAGGAGAATATCACACAAAGCAATACGCTTGGCAGTCCCGCTCTTGAACATTCGATGACGAGGTCCGGGAAAGCGCTGCCCGGACGAAGCGGTGAGCGAGACGCAGGCCATGATCTGCAGTGAAGACACACGGACCCTGGACCGATCGGTCTCCAGGTTTAGCAAAGTGAGCTGCCCGGCGGAAGGGATGGGCTTCCGGCTTTACCAGCCTGAAACCCAGTTCGCCTTTTTCGTGGACCGCTTGGCCTTCGTGAACTTGTACTCCACGCCCACTGAGATGGCGAAATTCACATCGTATTGCGCGTAGGACGTTGCCGGAGCGACCAGTGTGTCGTTGAAGGTGTAGTGCGTCATGATCGCGTCAGGATTGATGCGGAAGACCCAGTGTTCCGACCGATTCAGGTCGATGCTTCCGCCGATGATTGCTGCGGGCGCCATCTGGTTCCCGTAGAAGTCGAACTTCGCAGGCGGCTGTCCCAGCAGGTCCTTCTGGAAATCTCCGTAGACCCCGCCGAACATGGCATGCGCCAGGAGCGCCCCGTGCTTGTTGTGCGGCCCCAGCCATTCCGCGCCGCCCACAAAGAAATACTGCTTCACCATCGGCCCCTTGATGTTGTTGGGAGAGTTGGGCGCCGTACCGCTGGTGCCCACATAGGCGCGGCCGGAGCCTTCGATGCCCCAGCTCCGCGTGAGCCAAACGGTGCCGTCCGCGTCCAAGCCGCCCAGGTTCGAGCCCTGCAGCAGCGACGGGCCGGCCTTCATGTGGTCGTAGGCCATTCCCAGCGACACATCGTAGCGGTTGTCGTAGCGCACTCTCGACAACGGATCGACGGAAATGTAGACGCCATAGTTCGAGTTCTGAGCGTCTGCTCCCTGCGGCGTGGGGGCCTGCGTCGGCTGGCTCTGGCTGCTCGAGCTCTGAGGCTGGGCGGGTGGATTTTGATCGGGTGGATTCTGGGAGCCCGCCGTCTGCGCCTGCATGCGGGTGCCCGCACACACGGCCATAGCGAGAACAACGGAAAAAAGAGAAGAAAACCTAACTTGAAGAGGCATCATTAACCAGCTTACAAGACCGCCCCAATACCGGACAACGCGCCCGTCGACCATTTTCAAGAGCATGTCCTTTAGACGGTCCAGGGCTCCATTCCGTCCCGTGCCGCCCGGTCCTTGATCGAGGTCTCAGCCAACCCCGGCTCCGGCTCGTCCCCTTCACTTTCTCCAGTCTTTTACTTCTTCACTCATTCACTGTCCGCTCACGTCGCACCGTTCCATCTGCCGCGACCACACCAGATAATGCACTGTCTTCAGGATTTCGATCGCGGTCTGCTCCACCGTCCCCCCCGCTCCTGCCGGCCCCAGCGCAGGGGCCGCATCGACCCGCCATTTCATCGGCAAGCGGCTCAGGATGAGCCCAGCGCGCGGCAGATGGCTGGGGCTCGAAATCACTTCCGCCGACTCCCAGCCGTGGCTGCGCATGATCTTCAGTGCATTGCAGGTGTTCTCCATGGTGTCCCGCGCCGCAGGATCTTCGAGCACCGCTGACGCCGGAATCCCCTGCGCCTCCGCGGTCCGCGCCATCACCTGCGCCTCCACAAACCGGTTGTGCACCGCTCCGCCGGTAAAGAGAATGCGCGGCGCTGCACCCCGCTCGTACTCGTGCACCGCCTCGGTGACCCGCGACAACTGGCTTGGGCTAGGATTCCCGTCCGCATCTGCCGGGTTACCCAGCACGATGAGCACATCAAAACTGTCCTGTGTGGTATTGCCCTTGGGCGCGACCGCCCGCTCCACTGCCGCCCAGGCGAGCAGCCCCAAAATCACCGCTGCGCAAGCCAAGATCCCGCGCCCCAGCCAGCCGAGCTGCCGGCGACTCCTGGGCGCGGCCCTCCGGTGCATCCTGAGTGAACTTGTGTGCTTCTGTGATTTTGTGAAGCGCAAAGGTCCTGCCTCCAAACTCCACTCTACCGCCGCTGGTTGCGACGGCGCTCTTCGCGAATTTGCGGAATAGCGCCGACTCGCTGACTTGCTAACTTGATGCTCTTACAGCCTCGCCGCCTTGTCCCACTCGGAGAACACAATCTCGTCGAGCGGTTTGCGTGTCCGCGCGGTGATTTCGCGTTCGATCAGCGTGGCATCGCCTAGCGCCGCCGGTTCGCCCTGGTAGCCCAGCGCAATCACTGTTCCCAGCGCGTACTCCGCGGGAATCCCCAGCGCCTGGCGTGCAGCTTCGTGGTCGAACCCCGCCATCTGGTGCGTGGTCATGCCCAATTCCGCCGCCTGCAGCGTCAAATAGGCGCTCGCGGCTCCCAGATCGTATAGCGCGTACGCATTCGGGCCGCCCTTGGCGTTCACAGCCAGCACCGTGCCCAGAATCAGCACTGGCGCTTTGGGTGCCCAAATCTTGTTCGCCCCGCCCAGCGTCGCGGCAATCTTCTCGTGCGTCTTAGAGCCTTTCAGGCCCGCGAGAAAACGCCACGGTTGCCCGTTCCCGCTCGAAGCCGCCCACCGCGCCGCTTCAAACACCATTCGGAGCGCCTCCGGGCTCACCTCGCGCCCGGCAAACGACCGCGCGCTCCAGCGCTCGCGGACGGCCGGCAACACGCCTTCGACAGGCGGCGCCTTCTTCAACTTGTGCACTTCACTCGCTGTCAGACTCATAGGCTCTTCCCCTGGGGAATCCTAACGGAATCCCATTGCTTCACTCATTTCGATTCACCTATCGGTCACGAAGATTCGCCCGCCGGGTAAATAGTTGTTGTAACGTGGATTTGCCGGAGCCAGAGCACGAACTCCCGCTCGGCTGTTCGCTGTTTGCTGCGAACTGCGAACTGTCTCACGGATACATACGGTTCAGCATGCGCGGGAAGGGAATCGTCTCGCGCACGTGATCCAGAGCGCACACCCACGAGACCACGCGCTCAATGCCCATGCCGAAGCCGGAATGCGGCACGCTGCCGTAGCGCCGCAGGTCGAGGTACCACTCGAACGCCTGGCGCGGCAGCTTGTGCTCGTCGATGCGCGCGCTCAGCAGCTCGTAGCTCGACACGCGTTGCGACCCGCCGATGATTTCGCCGTAACCCTCCGGCGCTAGCACGTCCACGCAGAGCGCGTAGCGCGGATCCTTGGGGTCGGGCTCCATGTAAAACGCCTTCACGCCGGCGGGATAGCGGTGCACCATCACCGGCTTGTCAAACTGCTTGCTCAGCCACGTCTCTTGCGGCGAGCCGAAATCGTCTCCATACTCAATGGCCACCAGCTCGGTGAAGTCACCTCGTTCACCCGCCTGGGAGGTAAGGTTAAAATCTCCGTCCTTGTACGCCCTGTTCACCATGGAACATGCTTCGTCGTAGCGCAGGCGCGGAAACGGCGGCTTCACGGCTTCCAGCTTCGCCACATCGCGGCCGATCACCTGCAACTCCGCGGCGCGATTCTTCACCACGCTCTGCACAATGTGCGAGATGTAGTTTTCGGCAAGCTCCATCAGCCCGTCGAGGTCCATAAAGGCAACCTCCGGCTCGACCATCCAGAACTCCGTCAGGTGCCGCCGCGTCTTCGACTTCTCCGCGCGAAACGTGGGCCCGAAGCTGTACACCTTGCCCAACGCCAGGGCCGTCGCCTCCACGTAGAGCTGGCCGCTTTGCGTGAGGTACGCGGGATCGCCAAAGTAGTCCACGGGAAACAGCGTGGATGTGCCTTCGCACGCCGCCGGCGTCAGAATCGGCGGATCGGTGCGAACGTACCCGTTCGTGTCAAAGTACTCGGCCGCCGCGCGCATGATCTCCGCGCGAATGCGCAGAATGGCCGACTGCCGCGGGCTACGCATCCACAGATGCCGCCGTTCCTGGAGAAAGTCCACGCCGTGGTCTTTGAGCGTGATGGGGTACGGGTCCGACTCCGGCACGCGCTGCACCACTTTCACGTTTTCCACGTCCAGCTCGTACCCACCCGGCGCGCGCTTGTCGGCTCTCACCTTTCCGGTCACAATCACGCTCGATTCCTGGGTCAAGTGTTTCAGCGTCTCAAACACCTCCGGCGACACGCTCTTCACGTGCGCCACGCCCTGGATCGACCCCGTTCCGTCGCGAAAGATGGGAAACACCAGCTTCCCGCTTTCGCGCAGGTTGTAGAGCCATCCCTGGAGCGTGACGGATTGCCCGTCATGCTTGCCGATTTCGGCAATGGTGGCGACAGGCGCGGCAGGCTGGGCGGTTTCAAGCTGTGGAGGAACGGGTTCTTCGGGCATCGTAAACAGGCTTTCTGAGCGGCACGGAACGGCCACGCCGGACGTTCCAGAATACCGCGCCTTCCCCGTTGCGCGATGTGCTCTCCGGCGCGATCCGGCAATTTCGTGCCATAGGAATTTCTTTTGATCTGGACGACAAATGCCCCCAGAAGGCATCCTATTGATCAGGAAGCGGCGACGAGGGAGCAGCGATGAGCGACCAGCTCGAAGTGGGCGGCGAAGAGATGCACAAAACCCAGGCGGACCCCGATGCCGCCGAGCGGTTCATCACGGAAAAGCGGCTGGGCGAGCGCATCCGCCGTCTGCGCCTGAAGAAATCCATGGGCCTGGTGGAACTGGGCAGGCATACCGGCCTTTCCGCCAGCTTTCTTTCGCAGCTTGAAACCGGCCGCGTAGTGCCCACGCTGCGCAACCTGGCGAGGATCGCCATGGTCTTCTCCAAAGATCTTTCGTACTTTTTCGAGTCCGAGCCCGCCGCCGTCTTTCGCGTGCACCGCAAGAAAGATCGCGTGCGCATGCCGCAGACCGGCGTGGAGCCGCCCACCTATACGTTCGAAAGCCTTGGCTACATGGTGCCCGACCGGCACATGGACCCCTATTTTGCAGAGTTCCTACCCTTGCCGTTGCAGGTTGAGCCCAAGTCGCACATGCACGCCGGGTTCGAGTTCCTCTATGTGTTGGCCGGCGAACTCATCGTGCGCCACGGTGACCAGGAAGCGACGCTCGGCGCAGGCGACGCGGTCTACTTCGACTCGGGCACGCCCCACTCCTATCGTTGCGCGGGCGCGAAGCCGGCGGAAGCGCTGATTGTCACCATCCACATGCAGTCGGCGAGCCAATCGCAGCCCTTGCGGCCGCCCGTCAGCGCTGCCGCACGTCCTGCTTCACCGATTGCGGTCCTGCGGCCCAATGTGGCTGACGGAAAACCCGGTGGAACGACCTAGAAATTCCGCCCGCTCTTAATTTGCATCTTTCCTGATTCGCGCGGGCGAATCATCCTTCTAGTTCTTCGCGCGATTCAACTCGCCGTACGTGGGATACGGCGCAGGCTTGGTGCTGGTCGGCATGGCTGCCAAAGTCTTCAAATCGTCCTGCACCTTCTTCCACTCATCGGGATGCTGTTTGGTCACGATCGGCGTATTGGGATCGGCGTAATACGCTTCCACGTCGCTCTTGATCCCCGGCGGAATCGGCTTCGTGGGATCGATTGTCAGCCGGTGCAGCAGCTCAGCATAAGTCGTGTCGGTGAGCGGATAGCCGCCCGGCCTCACCACCGCGCCCGTATCCAGATCGCGATTCGGCAGGGGATGTTCTGGATCGAGCGGGCCCAGCGTTTCCGTCGAGGTGGTCGCGGTCAACTTCCGCTCCCGGCGCGCCTCAACCGGAGTAAAGAACGCCAGACGATTATGCAGCACCGTCGTGGCCGAAACCACGCTGTGCATGTAATCGGCCTCTGAGGCTGCAGTCGGCCCCTTCACAGCGACCATCGACAACGGCCCAATCTTGGGCAGCACCCACAACACCCCGGCCAGAATATGCGTTCTTACTTCAGCCTTCCGGGTGCGATACGCCGCCCAATCGTAGAGCTTGGCCGCGGCGGCGGACTCATTCTCAATCTCGATAGCGTCGGGCGTTTGCAGCTCCACCGGCTCCAGGCTGCGGTGCAGAATCGTCACCGCATACGCCACGCGGGGGATGAACGTGCGCGTGGCAAACCGGTAGGCAGCCACGTTGAAGCGTTGTCCCCGATGAGCGTTGAAATCTTCAGTCAGCCCGTATGTCTCATAAAACGCCAGTGCCAGTTGATGCACCGGAACCTGGATCCCGATGTGGCGCAAATAGCCCAGCGGCGCCAGGCGGTGATGCGCAATTTGATCGATATCGAACGCGAACTCGGTGCGCACGTGTTGATGCCGGCCCTCGGCATAATTCACGATCCTCCCGAAGCGTCTTTTCAATTTCGGAAACTCGATAGGAACGGCAAGGTTGGTCGCCTGTGAGTGGCCGTACGTGTCCCCGATGTAATGCGAGAGGGCGCCCACGGCGAATGCCAGCTCGTTGGCGTTGTGCGCGTTGCGAAACAGCGCCACCACAAAGTCGCCCGAGCGCACGTAGTGGGTCAGATCCGAAAAGAACCCGTCGCCAAACGGGTAGTAGCCTATGTCCTGGATCACGCACCCGCCGTATGCGTACGCGCGCGTCTGGTCGAGTTCCTCCGGCGTCAGGTTCGGGTAGTGGCTCATGAGCAGTGGCACGATCGAGTCCTCCCACGTGAGGTCGATAAGTTGCTCATGCGTCAGCAGCGAATACGCACCGGCCTGTCGCGACCAACTGCCCATCAAAAGCAGGATGGCCACAGCGACAGCGCGAAGACAGCTTGAGCGTATCGTCATAGAACCAAACGAAAATACGAGCCTGAAATGAAATGCAAGGGAAAGGGCCGATTTCGCCTCTATTCTATGCGAGTTTTCCCCGCCTCCGCTGTTCTCTTGTGCTCACGACCCCACAGTCTCGTGGTCCCACAGTCCTGGTCTTAACCCAGCATCCGATCCAGAGCCACTTTCGCCCAGTGCTTCACGTTGGGCTTTACCGCGACACGGTTCACCACGCGCCCTTCGACAAGATTCTCGAGCGCCCACGCAAGATGTTGCGGAGTGATGCGATACATCGTGGTGCACAGGCAACCGGTGTCGTCGAGCGTAATGATCTTCTTGCCTTGCGACGCAAAGCGCTTCGCCAGCCGGTTCACCAGGTGAATCTCCGTCCCAATGGCGAACATCGATCCCGCCGGCGCCGCATCCACATGCGCAATCAACTGCTCGGTCGAGCCCAGCGCATCCGCCTTCTGGCACACCTCGTAGCGGCACTCCGGATGCACGATCACTTGAATCCCCGGATACTTCGCCCGCACCTGATCAATATGCGATGGAAGGAAGCGCTGATGCACGGCGCAGTGGCCCTTCCAGAGCAACATGCGACTCGAGGCGAGCTTCTCCTTCGTTTGCCCACCCCAGAACGGTCCAATCCGCAATGCCCACGGATCCCAGACCACCATCTCGTCCAAAGAAATCCCCATCGCATGGCCCGTATTGCGCCCCAGATGCTGGTCCGGCAGAAACAGAATCCGTTTGCCGCGCGCAAATCCCCACTCCAGCGCCTTGCGCGCGCTCGACGACGTGCACACCAGGCCGCCGTGCTCGCCGCAAAATGCTTTGATCGCCGCTGTCGAATTGATATAAGTCACCGGAATCGTCTCGCCCGCGATTCCCGCGCGCTCCAGCGCGTCCCAGCAGTCTTCGACTTGCGATATTTCCGCCATATCGGCCATCGAGCAGCCCGCGTTCAGGTCGGGCAGAATTACCTGCTGGCCGTTTTGCGCCAGAATGTCGGCGCTCTCCGCCATAAAGTGCACGCCGCAGAACACGATGTACTTGGCATTGCTCGCCGCGGCCGTCTTCGAAAGCTTGTAGCTGTCGCCGGTCAAGTCAGCGAAGCGCACCACTTCATCGCGTTGATAATGGTGGCCCAGAATCACCGTGGTCGCGCCTAGTTTCGCGCGCACCGCGGCAATCCGCTCGTCCATTGTGTGGTCGGGCAGCGCCAGGTAGTTTTCCAGAGAACAGGTTGCATTTGCCTCCGCGGAGGCAGCGGTTGCTTCGTCAAGAACCAGGGTCACAATACTCCGCCTTCAGTCCATAACGGACGGGGATGTTGAAAGCTTTCCAGCTGGCTGCAGTGAATCCTTTCCTGGTTTTGGACGATGTCCGAGCCGGGAAAACTCACGGGGTTGTTGCAGCCCGTACTTAGTGAGATGCTGCGGAATCTCGCCGGTTGCAGAGGCGCTCCCGGCCCGCGCCGTCCCATCTGGCTTTATTGTAGCGCCGCCTTAATCTATCGTCGCAGGGCAAACCGTTTGTGACTGCCACTTGCAGCCATTTATCATGGTGCTTTATGGGAACTCCGCCGCCAATCATGATGGCCAACCTCGGGATGGCCGATACCTTGCTCCTGATGGTGCTGGCGCTGGTGGTTTTCGGCCCCCGCCGTCTGCCCCAGATCGGCCGCCAAATCGGCAAGCTGATGTACGAGTTCCGCAAGGCCTCCAACGACTTCAAATTCCAGATGGAAGAGGAGTTACGCCAAGCCGAGGAGGCCGATCGCCGCAAAAAGGAAGAGGAAGAAAGGCAAAGGGCGTTGGCCGCGGCCCCTCCAGCTCCGCAACTCGAAGCGCCCGCCGCGTCCGCTGTGGATTCCACGGCCCCGACGCCGGAAACTCCTGCCGAAAGCCCCTATCCCGGCGAAAACACGTATCCCGATCTGGCCGCCGATGCCACGCGGCCCGAGGAAGTCCAGCCTGAGGCGACGCAGCCTGAAGACCTGACTGCGTCGGCCGTCGAGGCTGCGCGCCTGCGCATCCAGCCGCCGTCTACGGGTGCGGTTGTCGCCGCCAATCCGCCGGGCCAGCCAGCACAGCAAGCCGAGCTCTTCGAACTGTCTGCCGAACCGGTCGCCGAATCGACCGCCGCACCCACGCCGGAAGACGCCGCGACCACCCCGGCAAGCGATAACCCCGTAGCCGAAAGATCGGAGCCGGCCGCCCATCATGGTTGATCCACAAGAAGCCATCGAGAAAGCCCGCAAGGCCGTCACCGAGCGCGCCGACCTGCCGGGCATGAGCCTCATGGAGCATCTCGATGAGCTCCGCAAGCGCATCGTGCGTTCGGCGGTTTTTCTGATCCTGGGCTTTGCTGCTGCCTGGTGCTTTCGCGACAGGCTCGTCGATTTCATCCAAGCGCCCCTGAAGCACGATGGCAAATCGCTCAATATGATTCACCCCATGGATGGAATGAACCTGTACATCCATGTAGCCCTGGTGGGCGGGGCAATTCTCGCATCCCCGTTCATTCTTTACCAGTTGTGGCTCTTCATCGCGCCGGGACTCTACCAGAAGGAAAAGCGCTTCGTCGTTCCTTTCATGGCCGCCACGGTGGGACTGTTTTTGACCGGCGCCTACTTCGGCTACTTCTGGGTGCTGCCCAGCGCGGTGCATATTATGCTCGATGACTTTGGCAGGAAGTTTACAGCCGTCATCAGCATCGACGAATACACGGGCTTTTTTCTGTCAATCATCCTCGGTTTGGGAATCAGTTTTGAGCTACCCATCCTCATCTTCTTCCTCGCGCTCTTCGGCATTGTCAGCCCGCGCTTCCTCTGGAAGAACTTTCGCTATGCGATCCTGGCGATCTTCCTTGTAGCGGGCGTCATTTGCCCGATGCCGGACCCCGTGAGCATGTGCATCTACGCAACGCCGTTGCTGGCCCTCTATCTCATTGGCATTGCCGTTGCCTGGTGGGTGCACCCGTCGCGCAGGAAGAAAAAGGAGGCCGCGGTTTGATTTTCTCCTGGCTTTGGGTGAGAACCGCGGCACGGCCCCGGGTGCCCCACATCTCGATTCTGAGATGTGGGGTCGCACGAACGTCGACCCTCCTCTTCGCGCTCACCCTGCTCGCGCCTCTCGCCGCATCGGCTCAACATTTCGACGGCACCAAGGCCTACGAGTACGCGCGCGAGTTCGCCGCCATCGGTCCGCGCTGGCCCACCGGCCCCGGCCACGTCAAAGCTGAGGAGTTCCTGCGCGCGCATTTCCTCCGCGCCCACGACCAGCTTGAAGAAGACACGTTCACCGCCGACACGCCCATCGGTCCCGTGCCCATGTGCAACTTCATCGTGCGTTTTCCCGGCACTAAGCCCGGCGTTATCGTGCTCGGCACGCATTACGAAACCAACTACCCGCTGCGCAATATCAACTTCGTTGGCGCCAACGACGGCGCTTCTACCACCGGCCTGTTGATGGCGATTGCCGACCAGCTCCGTGCCGGGGCCGCCCGCGCACTCGGCAGGAAGCTCGACGGATACTCTGTCTGGCTTGTCTTCTTCGATGGCGAGGAGGCCATCCAGCAGTGGTCGCGCTCCGACTCTACCTACGGCAGCCGCCACCTCGCCGCCAAGTGGGGCCGCGACGGCACACTCAGCCACATCAAGGCCTTTATGCTCGCCGACATGATCGGCGACAAGGACCTCGACATCCAGCGCGAAACCCACTCCACGGCGTGGCTCGTCGACCTAGTCGCGCAGGCGGCGAAGAAGTTCGGCGACCAGCGTTACTTTTTCCAGCAGCAGATGGACGTCGAGGACGATCACCTCGCCTTTGTCGAGCGCGGCGTACCGTCGATTGACATTATTGATCTCGACTACGGGCCCAACAACAGTTACCACCACACCGCGCAGGACACAATGGATAAAATTGGCGCGCACAGTTTAACCATCGACGGCGATGTGTTCATGGAAACCATCCGGCTGATCGATCAACGGTAGATTTCGGCAATCGTGTCCAGGAAGGCACGAAGTGTCAGGGCCCGACTTCAGTCGTGCCGAGAAACGCAAAACAACGAGGGGCTTTAGCCCCTGCTCAATCTCACAAGGAGCACACTTTGGCAAGCGCGGAAATCGGCATCATCGGCGGCAGCGGGCTTTACTCCATGCCCGGATTTGCCAATATTCACGAGGAGCGCCTCGAAACGCCCTTCGGCGCACCTTCGGACGCCTTTGTTCTCGGCGAGCTTGAGGGACGCAAGGTCGCCTTTCTGGCGCGTCACGGCCGCGGCCATCGCATTCTTCCTTCCGAACTCAACTTCCGCGCGAACATCTACGCGATGAAGAAACTCGGCGTGGAGCGCATCGTCTCCGTCTCCGCCGTAGGTTCGCTCAAGGAAGAACACAAGCCCACCGACTTCGTGATGCCCGATCAGTTCATCGACCGCACCTTTCATCGCGTGTCGACCTTCTTCGGGGACGGCATTGTGGGCCACGTGGCCTTTGGCGATCCTGTGTGCGCAACCGTCGCAAAAGCCGCGACCGAAGCCTGCAAAGCTGTCGGCGTCGTCGGCAAACTCAGCGGCACCTACGTCTGCATGGAGGGACCGCAGTTCTCCACTAAGGCCGAGTCGCACCTCTACCGCAGTTGGGGAGCCGACGTCATCGGCATGACCAACCTGCAGGAGGCCAAGCTCGCCCGCGAAGCTGAAATCTGCTACGCCACGGTCGCCATGGTCACCGATTACGACTGCTGGCGCGAAGGCCACGACTCCGTGACGATTGAAGAAATCGTCGCCGTGCTGCACAAGAACGCCGATAATGCTGCGAAGGTTGTGAAAGCCGCCGTCGCCGCCATGCCCCGCGAACGCACCTGCGCCTGCGCCACGGCGGCAAAATTTGCCGTGCTCACGCAGCCCGACGCGATTCCCGCCGCAACGAAAGAGAAGCTGAAACTGCTCTTCGGCAAATATCATGGATGGTAGAGCGCGATCTGGCTGGCGAACTCGCTGACTTGCTGTTTCATCACAACTTTCATCCAGAACGAGGAAAAACATGTCCATCACCGTCGTCGGCAGCGTCGCTTACGATTCCATTGAAACCCCCGCCGGCCGCCGCGAGCGCTGCCTGGGTGGTGCTGCCACCTATTTTTCGCTCGCCGCGAGCTTCTTCACCGATGTGCGTGTCATTGCTGTAGTCGGCGAGGACTTCGGCCCCAAGCAGGAAGCCGTCTTCTCCGCCCACAAGATCGATACCCGCGGCATTGAACACACCGCCGGCAAAAGCTTCTTCTGGGAGGGATCGTATCTCGAAAATCTGAACGAGGCCAAGACCCACAACACCGAGCTCAACGTCTTCGCGTCGTTCGAGCCCAAGATTCCCGATGCCTATCGCGATTCCGAGTTCCTTTTCCTCGCCAACATCGATCCCGTGTTGCAGCGCCGCGTGCGCGACGCCATGCCCGCCGTCAAGCTCGTCGCCGGCGACACTATGAATTACTGGATCAAAGACCATCGCCCGGCACTTCTCGAAGTGCTCAAGGGTCTCGACGTGCTGCTCATCAACGACACTGAAGCCCGCATGCTGGCCGGCAACAACAACCTCGTGCAGGCTGCCCGCGCGGTCATCGCCCTCGGTCCTCGCACTCTGGTGGTCAAGCACGGCGAGTACGGAGCCACTTTGTTCCACGAATCGAATCCAAAAGGCAAGAAAGCGGAGCTTCGCACCTTCAAAGCACCGGCCCTCCCGCTCAGAGAGGTCATTGATCCGACCGGCGCGGGTGACAGCTTTGCCGGAGGATTCTTCGGTTATCTTGCCTCTCAGGAAACTCTCACGCCCGCTTCCTGGCGGCATGCCATGTTTTACGGCGGCGTGATGGGCTCCTATGCCTGCGAGCGATTCGGCACGGAGCGCCTGCAAGAACTCACGCGCTCCGAAATCGACGCGCGCTTCGACGTCTTCCGTGAGATCACGCACCTTGACTGATCGCGGCATCTCCAATGTCGAAGGCTGGCTTGTCCTGGCCTTCTCCATGGCGGCTTCGTTCGCCGCCATCATCTGGAGCTGGAATCACAGCGCAATGCTTAACTACGGCGACGCCGTCGCCCATCTTCACATTGCGCGCCGCGTCTTCGACTCGCGCACCGCCCGCTTTTCCGAACTCGGCTCCGTGTGGCTGCCGCTGCCGCACCTTCTCCTCATTCCCTTCGTACAAAATTACGATTGGTGGGCCAACGGACTTGCCGGCGTCATTCCCTCCGCATCTGCCTACTTCGCCTCCTGCGCCGGCATCTATCGCCTGGCGCGGCACTGGCTCAATCCCGCGCCCTCCGCGCTCACGCTCGTGTTCTTCGCCCTCAATCCAAATCTGCTTTACCTGCAAACTACGGCCATGACCGAGCCGCTCTTCCTATGCGAAGTGATCTGGATTGTGGTCTGGATGGTCGAATGGCGTGCAGCTCTGAACGACGAGATTGAAGCTGCCAGCTACCAACTGCCTCCGCATCCCTCCCCACCTCGCTCTGCTCCGAGCTCGAAAACACTTCGTATATGGCGGCCTTTGCGCATCTTTGAGGCGGGTTCGCGTCGTCGCGGAGCGTGGCTCCGGAATCCTGAGCTGCGCAGCAGGCCATGGCAGAATATCTTCTCCACGCCCTCAAGCCGCCTTCAGGTCTGCATCGCCGCGGCGCTCATTGCAGCCATTTTCACCCGTTACGACGGCTGGATCATCGCCCTCATCGCGTGGGCCGGCATCGGCCTTGCTCTGTTCAAACGCGGCCGCCTCCGCTACTCGCCCTATTTCTGGCTGGCCAGCGTAGCCGTGGTCGCCGCGCCTCTTCTTTGGTTTGCTTACAACTCCGCTGGTTTCGGTGACTGGCTCTACTTCGCGCGCGGTCCCTATTCCGCCAAAGCGATTGAAATGCGCACTGCAACATCCGGCTCCTGGCCGCCCCATCCCGGTTGGCACAATCCCTGGGTGGCGCTGCTCTTTTATCTCAAAGTCTCGGAGCTTGACTCTGTTCTAGCGCCCGCTCCCGGATCGATATGGATAAACTTCTATGGCAATGCCGTTCTCGCGCTCGCCGCGCTCGGCACGGCCGCCGCATGGTTCACGGAAAAATCTAAAACGCACCGTCGCACCCTGGCCTGGACTCTGCTCCTCTGGTTGCCCGTTCCCTTTTACACCTGGTCAGTCTCCTACGGCTCGGTCCCCATCTTCTTTCCCGCGTGGTGGCCCTTCACCTTCTACAACACGCGTTACGGACTCGAACTGCTCCCCGCTCTCGCTCTCGGTCTCGGCTTCGCGGCAAAGTTTGCTATCGGCGCTCTCGCTCGCTGGCAGGGCAACCGCATCGCGCAGCTCCTGCCCGATTTCGCCTTCGCCCTCCTCTTTGTTCTCGCGGGAATCAATGTTGCGGGCCTGCTGCGCCAGGAACCGATCGTATACGCGGAAAGCGTTACGAACCTCGCGGCGCGTCTACCCTACGACCAGGCCGTTCCCCCGCTCCTCCAGGACCTGCTCAGATCATTTCCCCGCGGCACCGTGTTGATGAACACCTCAACTTATCCTGAAATCGTCGCGCTCACCGGCATTCCTTTGCGCCAAACCATCAACGAGAGCGATCTTGCCCTGTGGCGCGCGGCCCTGGAAGCGCCCGCCAGTCATGCCGTCATCGTGGTCGCCTTCGATGGGGACGACGTCGATCGCGCCGTCAAAGCCCATCCGGAGGGGCTCACTGCTTCCGGCCGATTCAGCGCCAGGAACCAGCCGTCGGTCACGGTATATATCACTACAGCGGCATTTCGCCGCACGACCCGTCCGGCCTTCAGCATTCCGAACCCGGCAGTCGACACCCCAAGCCCGGATACGGACTCTCCAATTCCAGATGCCGGCAGTCGCACTCCGTGACCTCAGCACCGATTCCAACGTCGACTCCCTCAACACTTCACCTGACATCTGAAACCTGGCACCTATATCATTCAGCTTGGGAGGACGCGTGATTCCCTTTACCAAGGCCCACGCCTGCGGCAACGAATTTCTGATCGTTACAGAAGACGCCGCGGGAGATCTCGATCGCGCCGAGCTCACGCGCCGCCTTTGCCGGCGCAACACCGGCATCGGCGCCGACGGCATCGAGTTCTTCACATGGACCGCTCCCAACTCAGGCCGCATCCGCCTGCACAACGCCGACGGATCAGTCGCGGAAATCAGTGGCAATGGCACGCGTTGTGTGGCCGCGTGGATGGCCGAAACTCTCGGCTCGCAAACCGGCGACAAACTTGAAATTCTCACTGACGCCGGCCCGCGCATCTGCCGTATCGATAGTGTGCACACCGGCGACGCCTTCACCGTCGACGTCACCACCGGCATGGGCGTGCCGCGCTTTCTGCCGCACACGCTCAAGCTCTCGAGCGGCGCTGAAGTTATCGGCGTCGAAGTCGTGACCGGCAATCCTCACTTCGTGATCCTCGTCGACAATGCGGCCTTCACCGTTGCCGGCAAACCCTGGCAAACCATCGGCGCAGAAATCTGCGCCCACCGTGATTTTCCTCACCGGACCAACGTGGAATTTGTGCGCGTCGTGAGCGAAAGCGAAATTGAAATTCGCATCTTCGAGCGTGGCGTGGGACCCACCACCTCCTCCGGCACCGGCAGTTCCGCCTCCGCCACGGCGGCGCTGGCTCTGCGCCGTTGCGTCTCGCCGCTCACCGTGGTCGCACCGGGCGGCGCGCAAACCACCGAGTGGGGCGGGCCCGGACACGAGTTGTTTCTCACGGGGCCGGCCGCGCTCATCGCCCGCGGGGAGGCGTGGTGACATGGCGCAACTGATCAAACCGCCGGTCGTCGCGCCGGGCGCAACCATCGCCATCGTCGCCCCCGCGTCTTCTGCCCAACGTGATCGCATCGAGCGCGGCCTCGCGGCTCTCGAAGCTCTCGGCTTCACACCCAAGCCGGGCCCCAACGCGCTGCATCGCGGGCCGCTCTACTTCGCTGGAACCGCTGCCGAGCGCCTCGCCGATTTTGACGCCGTATTTTCCGATCCGGAGACGAGCGCCGTCATGGCCCTCCGCGGTGGCTACGGTTCGAACTATCTTCTCGACGGACTCAACCTCGCAGCCATCGCCGCATATCCCAAGCCATTTTTCGCTTACAGCGATCTCACCGGCATTCAGCTCCACCTTCTCGACCGACTCGGCCTTCCCGCCTTCCACGGCCCCATGCTCGCCGCCGATTTTTATCTTCCAGACGGGATACATTTGGAAAGTTTCCGTGCCGCGCTTGCCGGCGAGCCCTACACAGTCGGCCCGGGCGAGGGCCTCCGCGTCCTCAAGTCCGCCGCGCAAAAGAAAGTGCAAGGCACGCTCTACGGTGGCTGCCTCAGCATTCTCGTCTCGTTGCTCGGCACGGCCTGGGAGCCCGCCACAGAAAACAAGCTGCTCTTTTTCGAGGATGTTGGCGTCAAGCCATACCAGGTCGATCGCATGTTGTGGCAGTTGCGCACCGCGGGCAAGCTCGCGGGCGTTTGCGGCATCATCTTCGGCGAAATGGTCGACTGTGTTTCGGCCGGCGCTGCGGCCGATCTTCTCGATCGCGCCATTCTCAGCGCTCTCGACGGCCTCGACATTCCCATCGCCACCGGCTTGCGCTCCGGTCACGTTTCGCGCAGCAACGTTACGCTCACCTTCGGCGTCGCAGCCGAGCTTGCTCTCGCCGATGAACCCACACTCAAAATTCTCGAGCCGGCGGTGACCAGGTGACCTCGTCTCCACGCCACATCCATCTTATCGGCATCTGCGGCACCGCCATGGCGTCCCTTGCCGGACTGCTTCAGCTCGAAGGCCATCGCATCACCGGGTCCGATAAAGCCGCCTATCCGCCTATGAGCGATCTGCTCCGCTCGCTCGGCATTCCCATCCTCGAGCCCTACGCCGAATCGAACCTCTCGCCCGCGCCCGATCTGGTCGTTGTCGGCAACGCACTTTCGCGCGGCAATCCTGAAATCGAGCGCGTCCTCGACGAGCGCATTCCCTTCACTTCCATGGCCGCGCTTTTGCGCGAAGAGTTTCTCGCCGGCCGCTCACCTCTAGTCGTCGCCGGAACCCACGGCAAAACCACCACCACCAGCATGCTCGCGTGGATCTACCAGACCGCCGCAGGCAAGAATCCGGAGCTTGAGCCCTCCTTCCTCATCGGAGGCGTCGCAGAAAACTTCGACTCGAGCTTCCAGTTGCGTTCCACGCGTCCGTTCATCGTAGAAGGCGACGAGTACGACACCGCCTTCTTCGACAAAGGCCCCAAATTCCTCCACTACTTTCCCGACGCGCTTATTCTCACTCACGTCGAGTTTGACCACGCTGACATCTACGCCGATCTCGACGACGTGAAAACCGCCTTCAAGCGCCTCGTCAATCTGGTTCCGCGCCGCGGTCTCATCATCGCGTACGACGGCAGCGAAAACGTGACCGAGTGCGTCAGCCACGCCTTCTGCCGCGTCGAGCGCTATGGCTTCTCGGACGCCGCGCACTGGCGCATTCGCAATCTGTGCCACGCAGGCGGGCAAACGATTTGGGGAGTCGATCGCGACGGCGTCGCGTGGGCAGAGTTCACGATGAACCTTGCCGGCGAACACAACGTCTTGAACGCCACGGCCGCCGCGGCCCTCGCCGCCGGCCAGGGCATCCAGAAAGAATCCATCGCGGCAGGGCTCAGCTCATTTAAAAGCGTCAAGCGCCGCCTTGAAGTGCGCGACCAGATCGACGGCATCACGCTCATCGAGGACTTCGCCCATCACCCCACCGCTATTCGCGAAACTCTCCGGGCACTCCGTGCCGTTTATCCGCAGGCGCGCCTCTGGGCCGTGCTCGAACCCCGCTCCAACACGCTGCGCCGCAAAGTTCTCGCGCCCGAGCTCGTCTCGAGCTTGCGTCTCGCCGATCGGGTCGTCCTCGCGGGCGTCTACCAGCAGGAGCGCATTCCCGAAGCCGAGCGGCTACATCCGGAAGAGGTCGTCCGCGCCCTCAACGACGCCGGAACGCCTGCCGAGATTCATCCCGACGCCGATTCGATCGTCGCCGCTCTGGCGCCGCAGCTTGCCTCGGGGGACGTCGTCGCCATCCTCTCCAACGGCGCCTTCGACGGCATCTACCTCAAACTTCCCGCGCGTCTGCGCGAGCTGCATCCCGGCGCCGCCGGCGCATAATGAGTCAAGATACGAATTAGGGCACGCATGATCCGGTCACTTCTTTTTCTCGCCAACATGGTCTTCTGGGGCATTCCATCGGCACTCCTCTTCATTCCCTGGTGCTGGATTACGGGCAACGTGCTGCCGCTCTACAAGGCCACGCGCTTCATGCTCTCCTCCAGTTGCCGCGTCGCCGGCGTGCGTTTGCAACCCGAGGGCCTCGACCGCATCCCCCGCGACCGCGCCTGCATCTTCATGTCGAACCACATCTCCAATCTCGATCCGCCCGCGCTCATTTCGCTCATCCCCGGGCGCACTTCGGCTTTCATGAAACGTTCACTTATGAATTTGCCGATCCTCGGCACCGGCTTCCGCCAAGGCGAATTCATCGCCGTCGACCGCAGCGGCAGCCGTGGCGATGCGCAGCGCAGCGTCACAGAAGCGCAACGCGTGCTCGCCAAAGGCACGCACATCACCACTTTTGTTGAAGGCACGCGCTCGCCCGACGGCCGCGTGCTGCCTTTCAAGAAGGGCCCCTTCTTTCTAGCCAAGGCCTCCGGCGCGCTCTGCATTCCGGTTTCGATTTATGGAACGGAAACCATGCTTCGCAAAGGCAGCCAGCGCATCCATCCCGGCATCGCACACGTCATCTTCCATTCGCCTATTGATCCCAACGCCTTTGCAACGCGCGAAGAGCTCACACAAGCTGTCCGCGCCGCCATCGCCTCCGGCCTGCCCGAGTGGATGCGCACGTAGCGCTCGTTAACAGGTCGTCGCAGCCGCTATGCTTGATTTTGATTTTGAGATTTATGCCTACGGCGGAACAGCCAGACGACATCGGCGATCCAAACCGCAAGCGCGAGCACGGCCGCCGCAAACCAGCCGTAGATTCGTGGAAACCAGATATGGTTGTTCACTGGGTCCGCCGCAGCTCTCCATAGGAAGAAAAGCAACCAATATGCTGCGTCGAGCCCGAAGAGCGGGGCCAGAAACAAAACGCTCCAGAGAGCGTACCGAATTCTTTTCGTGTTCATCTGCCACCAATAGTCCCAGAACGCTATTTGGAGAACAAGGCGTGCGTCAGCCCGCTCACTCGGCCGACTCGCCAACTTGCTAACTCGCTCACTTGCTGACTCAAGTGCGATACTTTCCATGCACACCCATATACAAACCCATGCTCGTCTCCCTCCTCGTCTTCGTTACCATTGCCGTACTCGCCATTCCTGCGGCGCTTGCCCTCATTCCCTTCACGCTTCTCAGCGGCAACGTTGTCCCGCTCTACGTCACGGGCCGCTGGATCGCGCGCACCGCCATGCGGGTCGCCGGCATTCGCATTCAAATCCAGGGCCGGGAAAAAATTCCCGCAGGCCGCGCCTGCATCTTCTTCGCAAACCACGTCTCCAATCTCGACGCGCCCGCACTCATCTGCAATCTTCCCGGCCGCACCTCGGTCTTTCTCAAGCGCCCGCTCATGAAGCTGCCCATCCTCGGCTACGCGTTCAAACTGGCCAACTTCATTCCGGTCGACCGCACCGGCAGCACCGAAAGCGCGCAGGAAGCCGTCGCCGACGCGGAGCGCGTTCTGGCCGACGGGCTGCACATCACAACTTTTATTGAGGGCATGCGTTCGCTCGACGGCCGCATGTTGCCGTTCAAGAAGGGCGCGTTCTATCTAGCGAAAGATTCCGGCGCGCCCTGCATTCCTGTCTCGATTTTTGGAACTGAAAAGATCATTCCCTGGGGGAGCAAGCGCATCCATCCCGGCGTCGCGCGCGTCGTCTTCCACCCCGCGCTGGATCCTGCCGATTACGCCACTCGCGACGAATTGTCCGAAGCCGTCCGCGCCGCCATTGCCTCTGGCCTGCCGGAGTGGATGCGCGACCAGGAACCAGAAGCTTGCAGCTAGAACCTAGAAGCTGGGAGTTGCACTCACGGCTGCACCACGGCGTTATACCCGTCTCCAAGTAGCTTGTCGCGCCAGCGGTTGGCCTCGTCGCGGCTGCTGAAGGGCCCGATCCTCACGTGGATCAGTCCGTCTGCGGGTTGGCGGATTGCTGATGCCGAATAGCCGCGCCTGCGCAAAGCCGTCACCAGCACCGCGGCGTCCTGGGGATTCGCCACCGCGGCAATCTGCACCATCAACTGCATATTCGGCGGCAAAGCCGGGCGCACGTTCGGCGCTGTCTGCGGAGGTTGCGGCATGTTGCCTGCAACCGGCAATGCGGGCCGCACCGGTTGCGCCGGACCGGACCCTCCTGCTCCCTGCCCCGGTCCACTTTGCCCGTCAGGGGTCTGCGGACTCGCGCCCTGGCTCGGTTGCGTCGTGGTGGGGTTCGTGTCCGCGTCAGGCGTTGTAGGGGAATCCTGGGTCTGCGGCGTCGGCGCGGTTTGGTCCGCAGCCGAGGGCTTTGGAATGGAGTTGTTGCCCTGCAACGGCTCCTGGTCGGGAGCGGGAGTAGGCCCGTTGCTCGCCGTCGGCGGCGTGGAAGTGTGATGCCCCACGGCGTATCCCAATCCGAAGCACAGCCCGCAGACCAGCAGCAGCGCAAAAGCAAGGCCGAGCAGCGCGCCCGCGCCGAGCGTCATCTCGCGATCGCGTCGCGGCCGCTCAGTCTCGGGTTCATCTTCGTCGAAGTATCCGCGCATAAAGGCAGCTCTCAGCGATCAGCTTTCAGCTCTTTCCGCGCCAGACCCATCACTGCTGGCGCGCGCAATTAGATCCCGACAGCCGAGAGCTGAATGCTAAGAGCTAATTCTTAGCTCACTTTGAATCAGTCTTTTCCGTGCCGGCCAGCTTGTTCAACAGCGTCATGAATTCGATCGGCAGCGGGAAAACGATGGTAGTGTTCTTCTCCACTCCGATGTCGGCAAGGGTTTGCAGGTAGCGCAACTGCAGCGTCATGGGCTGCGTGGCCATCAGCGCGGCCGCGTCCACCAGCTTTTGCGCGGCGGCAAATTCGCCCTCGGCATGAATGATCTTCGACCGCTTTTCGCGCTCCGCCTCCGCCTGTTTGGCGATGGCGCGCAGCATCTGCTCGGGCAGGTCCACCTGCTTCACTTCTACGCTGACCACTTTCACCCCGAACGGCTCCGTGCGCTGATCGATAATGCCTTGAATGCGCAAATTGAGCTTGTCGCGATGACTCAGAAGTTCGTCCAGTTCGACTTCGCCCAGAACCGAACGCAGTGTGGTCTGCGCGAATTGCGAGGTCTGATAAACATAATTGGCCACCTTGATCGCGGCGTCGTTGGGGTTCACCACGTACATCGTCACCACTGCATTCACCTTCAGCGTAACGTTGTCGCGGGTGATGATGTCCTGCGCCGGAACCTCAAGTACCTCCTGCCGCAAGCTGAGGCGCACCATCTGATCGATGGGCCGAAAAACCAGGATGATGCCGGGGCCTTTGGGCGCTCCCAGAACGCGGCCCAGCCGGAAGATGACGCCGCGCTCGTACTCGCGCAGGATTTTGATTGAGTTCAGCAGGTAGAGGACAACAATCGCGATAATAATCAGCACGGGAAGAGAGAGATCACCGATGGACATGGAACATTCCTTTCCTCACTCAGCAGGAATTCTACTCCAACGCCGCACGCGCGCATGAAAACCCTGCTGGCTTGCTAACTCGCCACCTTGCTGACTTCCTGCACTTCCGGTTCCACGCGCAGCAGCAAATGTTCGTGACCCACCACGCGCAGCTTGGTCCCGGCAGCCACCGGCGCCTTCGCCTCGGCCTGCCAGATCTCGCCCTCTACCAGCACATGTCCCTGCGGGGTGAGGGCTTCCATCGCCTTAGCCGGAGAACCTACCAATGCATCCGCGCCAATCCGCGCTTTGCGCTTGCGGGCTCGCACCGCCAGCCGCACAAGAAACCATGTGATCGCGCCAAACGCCACGCTCACACTGATCGCCACCCACGGGCTGATGCTCAACTCCGGCACCGGCGCGGCCACCAGCGTCAGGGTGCCGAAGGTCAGGCACAAAATGCCCGCAATCGCCAACGCTCCGTGCCCGCCAACCTTGGCCTCGAGAATCAGCAACACGATCGCCGCCAGCAGCAGAAGAACCGCGGTGTAGCGAATCGGCAGCAGATCCAGCGCAAACACCGCCAGTAGCACCATCAACGTGCCCAGCGCTCCCGGCACAATGGTGCCCGGGCTATTGAATTCCAGATAAATGAGCAGCGCTCCGCACACCAGAAACAGCAGTGCGATGTTGGGATTCACCAGCCAACCCAGCAGCTCATCGCGCAGTGTGGGTTGAATGGTCACAATGCGCGCGCTGGCCACATGGAGGATCACGGTCGAGCCGTCCATGCGCGTTACCTTGCGCCCGTCCAGCGCCTTCAATAAGTCGGCATCGCTATTCGCGATCAAGTCGATCAGGTGCAGGTTCAGCGCCTCGTCTGCCGTGTAGGAGTGCGACGACTGCTCCGCAGCTTGCGCTGCGTCTGCGCTGCGCCCTCGCTTGGTCACATACGATCGCATGAAGGCTTCAGCATCGTTCTCCACCTTCTGCATCTCCACGTCGTCGGGCTTGCCCCCTTCGAAGACCACGTGCGCCGCGCCCGCCTCAGTGGCCGGCGCCATCGCCGCCACGTCGGCCGACTCCAGCAGGAAGAACCCAGCCGAGCCTGCGCGCGATCCCGATGGAGCCACGTACACGATCACCGGTACCCGCGAGCGCAGAATGGCACCAACCATGGTGCGCATCGAATCCAGCAAGCCCCCCGGCGTGTCCAACTCGATCAGCAGCGCCTGCGCTCCATCGGAATTGGCACGGTCGAGCGCCCTCGTCACTTCATCCGCACTCACCGGCTGAATGGTGTCGTGCAAAACCAGTTCGTCGACAACCGGCTGCTCGGCACGCGCCGGCACGCAAGAGATCGATATCAGTCCAGCCCAGCCCAGCGCGGCCAACACTCCCGCCGCAAGCAGCCCGGCGCTGGACCAACTCTTCTTCACCGTTTGCCCCATGGCTCGCCTCTTTCCCCGGCCAACTTACTGGCTACCTCTGTCCCGTCCTGGCCGCAATCTGCCGCAGAATGTCCTGCGCCGTCCGGTTCGACGGCTCCAGCTTCAGCGCATTATTGGCGTCGGTATTGGCTGTGCCCAGGTTGCCGGCAGTCAAATCCAGTTGCGCCAGCACCAGGTACGCATTCGCTGAGGGCCCCAGCGTCAGCGATGTCTGCGCCTCTTTGCGCGCCGCATCCACGTCGCCGCTGCGCTCGCGCACCTCCGCCAGACCGGCGTGCGCCTCGGCGCTCTTTCCATCCGCGGCCACCGCCGCCTGGTACAACCGCTCCGCCTCGAGCAGCAGGCCACGGTCGAGATATCCCTTCGCCTGTGTGCACAGCGCCTGCGCCCGATCGCGCGGTGCCAGCGCCTCAAGCCGCCCGGCATTCATCTCGTCCATCACCGCCGCTGCCTGTTTGAAGGCCGCGGCGTCAAAGCTGCGCACAATTCGCTCCAGCGGGTCAGAGCTAGCCGCGGCACCTGCCGGAGTTTTCCACGCCGTCTGCAATGCCTGTGCTTCGCTGTCGCCCGGCCGCAGCTTCAGGCACTGCGCCATTTCATTGATGGCGCCCGGCACATTCCCGTGCCGCTTCAGGCTCAATGCCAGGTTGAAGTGGTAGTCCGCCGCATCGGGGTCGGCCGCAGCCGCCTGAATAAACAGCGCGGTGCCGTCTTTCCCCTGTCGGCTCACGGCCACTCCCTCGTTGTTCACCACCTCGGCCAGCGGCAGCACCCGCGCCACGTCTGCAAACGCCTGGGCGGCGGGAGCGTATTCACCTGAAAACAGCAGCGAAAGCCCACCGTAAAATCCGGCTTCCAAACCGTCCGCACCACCATGGTCCACCTTCGCAAAAGCCGCGGCCGCCTCCATGTACTGCTGCTGGTTGTAGTCCTCGCGGCCCAGCGCCATCCATGCCGGGCTGAACCCCGGGCTCAGCTTCACCGCCTGTTCCAGGTGCCGCTGCCGTTCCGCCTGGTCCGGCTCCGTGATGCCGCGAATGTACTGCTCGAACGCGTCCAGCCGGATCTCTCGTCCCGCGGCGACAAACGTCTCTTCGGACCCGCCGAAGGCAGGGTCGAGTTCCCGCGTAAGTTGCCACGCCAATGCGCTGAAGACGCCCATCAGGTCGCGCATCTCCCCGCGCACGCTCACCGCCGGCAACATGCGCAGGTTCGGCACATCCACCAGCGACGCCTGGGCCACAATACTGGTTCCATCGGTGGTGTAGCTGCCCACCACAATCGAATCCGCGTCCAGCGTCTGCGCCAGCTTCAACGCGCTCGCCCGCGAGGGTTGAAACCCCTGCGGCAGTCCCAGGTGGTCCAGCGCATACACGCGGTCCGCCCGGCTTGTCGGCTGGAATCCCGCCGAAGCAAAGCGCATGCTCAAAATCTCCGCCGCCGCTTCGCGCATCCACTCCAGGCTCGGCTGCCCCGTGCGATTGTCAAAGGGCAGCACCAGCAGCACGCGTCCGCCGCCGGAAGACCGCGCCCCGCCGTCGCCCGGCTGCTCCTGCGCCCCGGCTGCTGCCACCAGCACACACAAAACCGCCAGCACCGCGCCCGCCGTAAGCCGTCGCATCTGCCACCATCGCACTTGAGTTTTCGTATTCACAACAGGTCGATTATAGGCTCTGACGCGTTCATCGGCGCGGTCCACCGATGCGTCCGATTTCGCTTGGCCGCTCGCGCCTGCGCCGTTATCATCGCTCCATGTCGCCGCTCACTCCACCACCCCATTTCAAACCCGGTTGGCGGGTGATCGTCGAAGTCGCGTTCATCGTCTTCCTCTTTTACTCGAACCTGCTCATGGGCGAGTTCACCGGCGTCAACGGCCAGGGCAAGACCCTTGCCTTCGCCCTCCACGACATCGTTACGCCCATGAACTTCCTGATCGCAATCGTCAGCGCCCTCATTGGCTACGTGATCTTCGAGTACCTGCGCCGCAAGCTGTAGAAAGTAGGGAGCGAAGCAGGGGTTAGGGTAAATAAAACTGAAAACGGCGGCCAACGGCCGCCGTTCACTCATTCACTTATTTCACTCATTCACTTCTTCACTGACCGCTACGAACTAAGAACTGCGAACTGGCCTTCTTCCACCTTCGCCGTCTCGGTCAACTTTTCCGGGTAGTACGCGTTGCGCACATACTGCTTCACCATGCGATTGGTGTTGAAGTAAGAGCCGTTGTACGCCAGCGTCGTCCGCAACAGCCGCGCCCACTTGTCCTGCGCGTCCCGGTAAAGTGGAACCACCGCCGTCTCCAGCTTGCTGTAGAGCGAATGCGCCTCTTCCGCATCGTTGGCGCCGTCTTCAATCGCCCATCCGGTGAAGCCTTCAATGCAACCCTCGATCCACCATCCATCCAGAATCGACAGGCTGGGCACGCCGTTCATCGCCGCCTTCATGCCACTGGTGCCTGACGCTTCATACGGCCGCCGCGGTGTATTTACCCACACATCCACGCCCGCCGTCAGCCGCGCACCCAGGTCCCACGCGTAGTTTTCGAGATAGATAATCCGCAGCTTGTCGTTCGAGAGCTTGGCCGCTTCCTCCACTACCTGCTGGATCAGCACCTTGCCCGGCTCGTCCTGGGGATGCGCCTTGCCCGCATAGAGAATCTGCAATCCACCCGCCTGCTCCGCAATCTCCTTCAGCCGCTCGGGATCGCTGAACAGCAACGTCGCCCGCTTGTATGTAGCCGCGCGGCGCGCAAAGCCCAGGGTCAGCACCTTGGGATTGAGCACCCATCCCGTCCGCGTTCCCACCTCAGCCAGCAACTCTTCCTTGGCGCGGTCGTGCGCCGCCAGCATCGCTGCCTCGGGCACGTCGATGGTGTTGCGCAAAAACAGGTTGTCACGCCGCCACGCGGGAACGTGCTCGTCCAGCATGCGCGCGACCGGCTCCGAGATCCACGTGGGCGCGTGCACGCCGTTGGTGATGGAGTCGATTCTGAATTCCGGAAACATGGCCTGCGACACCTTGCCATGCTGCATGGCCACGGCGTTTGCGTGGCGCGAAAAGCGCAACGCCAGCAACGTCATGTTCAGCAATCCGTCGCGGAAGCATCCCAGCTTTTCAAGCCGCGCCGTCCGATCGCCGCCCAGAATGCGAATCGCCTGCTCGGTTGAGAAGCGGTCGTGCCCCGCGGGCACCGGCGTGTGCGTGGTGAACACGCATTTCCGCCGCACTTGCTCGATATCTGTCTCGGTGGCCCCGTTCTGCGGCCCTCCGCCCAGTTCGCTCTCGAGCAGTGCCAGCGTCAGCAGCGCCGCGTGTCCTTCGTTCATGTGGTACACGTTCACGCGCAAGCCCAGCGCATGGGCCATGCGCACGCCGCCCATCCCCAGCACGATCTCCTGCTGCAACCGGTAATTCGTATCCCCACCGTACAGGTGGTCTGTCAATCCACGGTCCCATCCCGAATTCTCGTCGAGATCGGTGTCGAGCAAATAAATCGGCACCACATGGCCCGACTGCCCGCGCATGTCATAGCGCCACGCGCGCACCATCACCACACGGCCTTCCACCTGCACCGTGACTCGCGCCGTTTCTTCCGTGCAAAAGTCCGCCGGGTTCCAAGGCTGCACTTCCTCGCTCTGCACGCCCGTCGGGCTCAAATGCTGCTCGAAGTATCCTTTGCGATGCACCAGGGTGAACGCCGCCAGCGGCACGCCCAGGTCGGCTGCCGAGCGCAGCGTGTCTCCGGCCAACATGCCCAGGCCGCCTGAGTAGGTCGGCATCGATGGCTGGATGGCGATCTCCATCGAAAAGTAGGCCACTAGGCCGTTATCGGGAAGTGTTTCGGAAAAAAAGGGTTTCGAGGTTGTAGATTCCATATACGTTTTCTTTTTCGTGCCGCTTCAGCCCCCAAAATATTCGGCCTGTCGGGCCTCCGTACACGACTCCCCAATGCCTTCATCGGGGAAATACTTCCCAAGTTTAACAAGGAACCCGTCTCCGGCAAGATTCCGAACCGGGCTGGTAATGGTTAATTTGTGGGACAGACAAGATACCTGGTTCCCGGTCCCAAAACGGATCGGCTCGCGCAGACTGCCCCACCCTAATCTTCGATGCAATCCTGCGCACCTTTGGTTGGGAGCCCGCTCACTCGCGGTCTTCCAGCTCCGCTGCCTTACGCCAGCCCGTGCGCCCCTCCCGAGGCATGGCACACGTGAATCTGCGGAACGATCCCCGTCTGCTCCGCGTAGCGCGCGCCCAGCGCTTCAGCAAATGCCAGGGCCTCGGTCTGCTCTACCAGGTTGATAGTGCAGCCGCCAAAGCCTCCGCCCGTCAGCCGCGCCCCGATCAGCCCGGGCAAATCCTGGGCCAGCGCCACCATTGCATCGGCCTCCACGCAGCTGCCTTCAAAATCCTGGCTGTAGCTGCGGTGCGCCTCGCCCATCAGCCGTCCCAGCTCCTTCATGTTGCCCTTCAGCAGTACTTCGCAGGCCGCCACCGTGCGCAGGTTCTCGCTGATCACGTGCTTGGCGCGCAGGTAGCTCTTGGGCTCCATCTCGCCGCGCCACTTTTCCAGATCTTCGAGCGTGCAGTCGCGCAGAAATTTCACGCCCGGCTTGTGGCTGGCGATCACCGCGCATGCGGCTTCCGACTCGCGCCGGCGCGTGGGATAATCGCCGCCTGCAACCGAGTGTTTGACCATCGTATTGGCAATCACCAGCGCCACGTGGTCCGGAATTGGCGCCAGCTTGAAGCTCAAATCGCGGCAGTCCAGCAGCAGCGCGTGATCCTTTTCAGCGTTGAGGCTGATGAACTGGTCCATAATCCCGCAGTTCGCGCCCACAAACTCGTTTTCCGCCCGTTGGCACAGCCGCGCCAGCACCGGGCCCGGATAGCTCGCGCCCACCAGCGACAAAACCGCCAGCGCCGTAGCCACTTCCAGCGCCGCCGAGCTCGACAGTCCCGACGACAGCGGCACATCGGACCAGATGCTCAAACTAAACCCGGGAATTTTGTGGCCCTCGCCGGCAAGAATCGCCGTCACGCCCATCGGGTAGTCGGTCCAGTGCTGGAGCCGCTCCGACTGCACCCCGTCAAAGACCTTTTCCTCGCCCAGGTTTTCAGAGTAGATTGCGATCTTGCCATCGCTGCGCGGCGAAATCCCCGCCAACGTGGCAAAGTTGATCGCCGCCGGCATCACAAAGCCCTCGGCGTAATCGGTGTGTTCGCCAATCAGGTTCACGCGCCCCGGACCCACAAAAACCGCCGGCTCGGCCCCGAACCGCTCCCTGTGCATAGAACGAAATACCTTCGCATCGTGCATACTTTTCAACCTCATCCTGAACTGTGAACTACGAACTATGAACCGAGAACCGCCTTTTGACAACGTTTTCTTTTTCCGCCGGGACAACAAATCCGCTACAAATTCTTCACCCACTCACCACTTCATCGCAGGCCGCGCTCAACCGTTCCCAGATCTCGCCCATCCACGCCTCGTGCTCCGGCTTCATCAGCACAGAGCGCAGGCAGGTCAAGGCTTCGGCCTCATTCTGTGCTGGTTTGCGGGCCCCAAACCACGATCCCGGCAATTGTACTAAAGCCAGATGCAACCCTCGCTCGGCGCACGCATCGAAGACTTTCCGGGCTTGACCAGATGCCTTCCAAGAGTCTGCTGCATGCAATGCTGCCCAGACCACAATGTCCAGGTCCGGCGCGCCTGCAGCCAGCGCCGCGAACCGCTTGTCCTCGCGCACTCGCCGATCCAGTTCCAGCGCCGCCCGACGACCGCGCCTCAACCCCTCGGCAAACGTTCCATCCTTCGTAAGCGGCAGCAGCCGTTGCGTCGCCCACAGCGCCACAGCCCCTGCCCCGGCCCGTGAGCACTCCAGGCTGATCTCGCCAAGATGCAGGAGCTCCTTCGCCGTAAAATACGTCGCCGGCGAGTCGTGCTTATAGAACCGCTCAATCGCCCGGTCGCGAAACAGAATGCAGCCGCAGCCATAGGGCTGCAGTCCATGCTTGTGCGGATCGACCACAATCGAGTCGGCCTGGTCGATGACTGCGAAAGCGCGCCGCGCCCGTTCGTCGAGCGCATCGGGAATCAGCCTGAAGTAGCCGCCATAGGCCCCATCAGCGTGCACGCGAAATCCATAGCGCTCGCGCAGCGCAAGAATCTCCGGTAGCGGATCGACGGCGCCCATGGACGTTGTCCCCATCGTCGCCACCACCGTCCCCACATCGCCCTTGCGCAGTTCGGTCTCGAGCGCTTCCAGGTCCATGCGTCCTCGCGCGTCCACCGCGATTACGCCAAAGCCAAGCTTCAGAACCGCCGAGATGCGGCCATGTGTGTAGTGCGCCTGCCCCGACGCAACAACCCTCTTTCCCGGAGCCAGTTGTCCCGCCACCCATAGGCCCTCAAGATTTGCGATCGTTCCACTCGAGGTGAGATGGCCCAAATAGGAACCTTGCCCTCCCGCTTTCTCATCTCCCGCGTATCCGAACATCTGCGCGATCTCGGCTACGGCCTCAATCTCCATCTCCGAACTCGCTCGCCCCCCATCACGCGCGTGGTTGTTGGGATTGATCTTCATGGCCAGGGCATACGCCGCCCGCGCCACCGGATGCGGCGGCTTCAGCATCTGCCCGGCATACAAAGGATGGAAATAAGGGTAGTTATCGCCCAGCCGATGCGCGGCCTCCTCGAGAACCTGCGCCATGGCCTCCGCGCTCGCGTCTGGTTGGGGCTCAAACTTTGGCAAAGAGCCAAATTCCGCCTCCAGGACCTCAGCGGCGTTGGCAAGTAACGAGAGGAAAGGATCGTGCGGCATCGCGATCCCTCACCTTATCACAGGTCGATATCCGTTGCTAAGCCATTATGAATCAGAGGTTTCAGAACGGGAAAATCGCCTCCCACTGAAGTCGCACTTTTCTTGCATGTTTTTTTTGACGTTGATGATACACTGTGGTCAGCGTTAGAACCGATTCGGGCGTGAGCAGTACTCGCCCAACCAAGCAAGATTCTGCCAGTGGTCGCTCCGATTCATCCAGCGCAATTCAATCCCAGGAAATACGAACTAGTATGGAACAAGGTACTGTGAAGTGGTTCAATGACGCGAAAGGCTTTGGCTTTATTTCGCGCCAGAACGGCGAAGATGTCTTCGTGCACTACTCTGCGATCAACTCGAGTGGTTTCAAGAGTCTGCAAGAGGGTCAAGCCGTGCAGTTTAACGTCGTGAAGGGCCCCAAAGGCTGGCAGGCTGCCGACGTTCAGCCTCTCTAAACCTGATTAGCCGGATTCCGGCAGAATCTAGCTCGAAACAGCAAAGAGCTGGGAGCGCTTCTGGTGCAAGCCAGAAGCCTTCCCGGCTTTTTGCGTTTATTCGGCCCCTTCTTGAGCAGTTGCCCATCCGAACCGCAGCTTTTTACACTTCGGATGGGACACAGCGACCCTCTGCATTGCACGGTCTCGCTGACTCGCCGACTTGCTAACTTGCTGACTCGCTGTCCCTCTTCGCTCGACTTCGCACCCTGCAACCTTCTATCCTCAGAAGTTGGCCGCATTTCTTCTTATCCCGCGGCCCTCAAAAGGGTTCCATCACGCATATGAGCACGAACATGATAGCCGTACACCTGCCCGACGGGTCCATCCGCGAAGTGCCTTCCGGCACCACGCCTCTCGACATCGCCAACTCCATCTCGCCGCGCCTGGCCGCAGCCAGTGTCGCCGCGCGCCTGACGCCGATTGCCGCGACCGCAGCCCAGTCGCCTGAGGGCAACCCGGAAGCTCATGAAGATGTAGGAGAAGCCTCGATGTACGCCGCGGAAGACGCCGCTGCGCCGCGCCTGGTCGATCTCTCTGCGCCGCTCGCCTCCGACATCAAGCTCGAGCTCGTCACGGAGAAGGATCCCGACGCGCTGAAAGTGCTGCGCCACTCCGCCGCGCACGTGCTGGCCACGGCCGTCCTCGAGCTCTTTCCGGAAACCAAGCTCGGCCACGGCCCCGCCACCGACTCCGGCTTTTTCTACGACTTCTACCGCGAGAAGCCCTTCACGCCGGAAGACCTCGCCGCCATCGAAGCCAAAATGACCGAGGTCGTCGCGCGTAATGAACCGTTCGTCCGCGAATACGAGCCGCGCGAGCAGGCCCTCGCCGAATTTGCGAAAGACGGCGACTTCATGAAGACGCACTTCGTCATGAAGTTCACCGCGCCCGGCTCCGAGGTCAGCTTTTATCGCAACGGCACATTCATTGACTTCTGCCGCGGCCCGCACGTGCCCTCCACCGGGCGCGTCAAAGCCTTCAAGGTCACCAGCCTCGCGGGCGCTTACTGGCTCGGCGACGAGAAGAATCCGCAGCTGCAGCGCGTTTACGGCACGGCCTTCTTCTCGAAGAAAGATCTCGACGAGCACTTCGCGCGCCTGGAAGAGGCTGCGCGCCGCGACCACCGCGTCCTCGGCAAACAACTCGACCTTTTCAGCATTCAGGAGCTCGCCGGCGCCGGCCTCATCTTCTGGCATCCCAAGGGCGCCGTCATCCGCAAGTTGATGGAAGACTGGATGCGCGACGAGTGCCTGCGCCGCAGCTATCTTCTCGTCTACACACCGCACGTGATGCGCCGCGACCTGTGGAAGGTCTCAGGCCACGACGGCGTTTACTCCAAGGACATGTTTCCGCCCATGAAGCTGGACGACGCTGAATATCGGCTGAAGCCGATGAACTGTCCCGGCCACGTTCTCATCTACAAGAACTCTCCCAAGAGTTACCGCGACTTGCCGCAGCGCTACGCCGAATTCGGCAATGTCTATCGCTACGAGCGCTCCGGAACCATGCATGGCCTGCTGCGCGTGCGTGGATTTACTCAGGACGACGCGCACATCTTCTGCACGCCGCAGCAAATTGAGGGCGAAGTCATCGCCTGCCTCGACTTTGCCGAGGCAGTGCTGAAGACTTTCGGATTCAAGGAGTATCGTGTCGAGCTCTCCACGCGCGACCCGCTGAAGGGCGGCGATTTCATGGGCACCGCCGAGAATTGGTCGCGCGCCGAAGGCGCACTGAAGAAGGTGCTCACCGATCGCGGACTCACCTTCAAGACTTTCCCCGGCGAAGCCGCCTTCTACGGCCCCAAGATCGACATCAAGGTGGTCGACGTTCTCGGCCGCCTCTGGCAGCTCTCGACGGTGCAGTTCGACTTCAACCTTCCCGCGCGCTTCGAGCTCGAATACGTCGGCGAAGACGGCGAGCGTCATCAGCCCGTGATGGCGCACCGCGCTCTCTTCGGGTCGGTTGAAAGATTTTTCGGCGTGCTCATCGAGCACTACGCCGGAGCCTTTCCGCTCTGGCTCGCGCCCGTGCAGATCGGCCTCGTGCCCATCAGCGAGAAACACACCGCCTATGCAGCCAAGGTCGAAGCCGCGCTGAAAGACGCAGGCTTCCGCGTCGAAGTGGACATTCGGAACGAAAAGATGAACGCCAAGATCCGCGACTTCGCCAACCAGAAGACGCCTTACATCCTCGTCTTCGGCGACAAGGAAGAAGGCGCCGGAGCGGTCAGTGTCCGCACCCGCGGCAAAGGCGACCAGGGCTCCATGCCACTGGCCGACTTCATCGCCAAAGCCACCGCGCTGGTCGAAATGCAGTCGATGGAGCTGTAGCGTTCACTCCGGGAGCGGCCGAGCTGTCGGGGAGGAAGTTCACCGGAGGTCGCCATGCTGCGTGACGTACACCCCGACGACGCATTCTCGATCAGCGAAATTTACAACCACTACGTCCAGCACACGCCCATCACGTTCGAAGAAACCCCCATCGCGCCCGACGACATGCGCTCGAGAATCCTGAAGATTACGTCCGCATTGCCCTGGATCGTCTGTGAAGAAGACGGCAAGCTCATCGGCTACGCCTACGCCTCCAAATGGAGGGAGCGCTCGGCCTATCGCCATTCCGTCGAGGCGACGGTGTACCTGCATCCCACGGCGGTTGGGAAGGGAAAAGGCTCAGAACTGCTCGGATCATTGCTCACCGCTTTGCGCGCCCGCGAAATCCACTGCGTCATGGGTGGCGTCGCGCTGCCGAATCCTGCCAGCATCGCCCTGCTCGAGAAATTCCGACCCCGCCAGGTCGCCCACTTCCGCGAGGTCGGCTACAAATTTGGCCAGTGGATCGACGTTGGCTACTGGCAGCTCGTGTTCTGAAGGTCGCGTTCGCCGATTGACGGCGAACCCGGCTAACGTGCGCGCAGCGCGGCTGCCACAACGCGGGTGGCTACGCGTTGATCGCCATACCCTCCACCGCGCTGTAGGCGTCGAGCATCGCTTCGCTCAGCGTGGGGTGCGCGTGGATGGTGAACATCAGCTCGTCTACCGTGCCTTCGAGTTCCATCACCGCAACCGCTTCGGCAATCGACTCCGTGGCCTGCGGCCCGATGATGTGCACGCCCAGAATCTCGCCGTACTTGGCGTCGGCGACCACCTTCACAAAGCCGTCGTGGCTGTCCACGATGGTCGCTTTGGAGTTACCCGCAAACGGAAACTTGCCCACCTTGATTTCGTGACCCTTTTCTTTGGCCTGCGCTTCGGTCAAGCCCGCCGAGCCAATCTGCGGCTCGGTATACGTGCAGCTCGGAATGCGATCGCGCCGGACTGGACGGAATTTGCGGCCCGCAATCTTCGCCATCGCCACCATGCCGCCCATCGCGCCCACGTGCGCCAGTTGCGGCAGCCCCGACACAATGTCGCCGATGGCAAACACGCCCGGCTCGGCCGTCTCCTGCGCCTCATTCACCTTCACCGATCCGCGCTCCAGCTCGACCTTGGTTTTTTCGAGGCCGATCCCGTTCGTCAACGGACCGCGCCCCACGGCCACCAACACTTTCTCGGCCTCCTTCACTTGCCGCTTGCCGTTCGCGTCGGTGTAGCTCACCTTCACGCCTGTGGCGGTCTTCTCCACCTTGTCCACCTTCGCGCCTGTCTGCGTTTCAATGCCGCGCTTGCGGAAGACCCGCGCCAGCTCCTTCGAAATTTCCTCGTCCTCCACCGGAACCATGCGCGGCAAAAACTCCAGAATCGTCACCTCACTGCCGAAGCTCCTAAAAATCGAGGCAAACTCCACGCCCACCGCACCCGCGCCGATCACGATCAGCGATTTGGGCGGCGCGCTCAGGCTCAAAATCTCGATGTTGGTCAGGATGGTCTCGTCCGCTTTCAATCCCGGGAGCAGCTTGGCCTCCGACCCGGTCGCGAGCATTACGTTTTTCGCCTTCACCGCGCTCTTCTGGCCGCTGGCTTCTACCTCGACCGTGTGCACGCCGTTTTGCGCGGGCCCAGTCAGTCGTCCGAAACCGGGAATCACCGCGATCTTATGTTTCTTCATCAGGAACTCGAGGCCCTTCACGTGCTTCGCGATAATCGCGCTCTTGCGCGCTAGCACGGCGGCCCAGTCCAGCGACCGCGCCTCGACTCCCTTGATGCCAAACTCCTCCGCTTCCTTCAAGTAGTCCCACAGTTCGGCGTTGAACAGCAGCGCCTTGGTGGGAATGCAGCCCACGTGGAGACACGTGCCGCCCAGCTTGGGGCTAGCATCAATCAGCGCCACCTTCAGCCCGTACTCCGCGCCGCGGATCGCCGCCGTGTATCCAGCCGGCCCGCCGCCAATCACTACTACGTCGTAAATCGTCTCTGCATTCGTATCAAGCAAGGGAAGCTCCATTCCGGCGCCTGCCGCGCAAGCGCCGCATCTCCATGGTTAGTCTAAATTGGGCCTACTGCAGATTAGATTCCGCACAATGATCTGAGGCTTCACCCGGCCTTCGCCAGAGCTTCTTGAACCAGCGTCTCGGCTTCCTGTACTGCCTCCGCATCATCCCCGAACCGCGCCATCCAATGCACCTCCGGCTCCTGCCGGAACCATGTCATCTGCCGCTTGGCGTAGTTGCGATGTCCCTGCTGCGCAGCAGCGATCGCCGCCTCCTCGTTCAAAGTCCCATCGAGCACGCCACGCGCCTGACGATAGCCGAGCGAGTCGAGCGCCTTCACCGGCCCGTAGCGTGCAAGCAGCCCACGCGTCTCCTCGACAAGGCCCGCGGCAAACATCGCCGCGCAGCGCTGATTCAGGCGCCCATAGAGCTCGGCCCGCGGCGGATTCAACCCGATGCGCGCAAGGCGAAACCCGGTGAGCGGATCGCGCGCCATCACTGCTGACATCGGCTTTCGCGCCGCGAGGCACACCTCAATGGCGCGAATTAGCTTCGGCAGGTCGTTGGCGTGAATCCGTTCTGCCGTAGCCGGATCCAGCTTCCGCAACAGTCGGTGCAGCCATTCGCCACCGTGTCGCTCGGCGCTCTGCCGCAGCCGCGCCCGCAGATCCTCGCGCCGCGCCGGCCCGGCAAACAGCCCCTCCGTCAGCGCCCGCAGATACAATCCGGTTCCGCCGGTCACAATCGCAAGATGCTCACGCGCTTTGATCTCTTGGAGGGATTCGCGGGCAAGTCGACTGTACGCGCCCGCAGTGAACGGCTCATTCGGCTCGACCACATCGACCAGATGGTGTGGTACCCGAGCCCGTTCTTCGCGCGTGGGCTTGGCCGTGCCCAGCTCCATGCCGCGATACACGGCAACCGAGTCACAGCTCACAATCTCGCCACCGAAACGCTCCGCGAGCGCCAGCGAGAGCGCCGTCTTTCCGCTCCCCGTCGGCCCCAGAATGAGCACGGCGAGCGGCAACGAGTCCGGTTTCCGATTGCTCATTCCCGAAATGCTCTCCTCCAAAGGATTGGCCGTCCGCGCATGGCTTGCACGCGTGGCGCCTTCGTCCAAAGGGCTGCTCAATGCAATCGTTACCACCGCCACCACCCTGCGGGAAAGATCCACTTCGGATTGGTATGCAGCAGCCACCACAAGCAAATCGCACCAGCCAGAATCACCAATCCAAAGACCTGGTTGCGCCGGAATGCGCGCGTCTGCTGCTCGCGCGCCTCTCTCTCGGCGACTTGCTGGTCATACGGCTTGATGCGGGTCTCGACCATCGTGCTTCTCTCGCAAACTCCGGCGCGCAGCAGACTTCCGCGCGTCCGGCATCAGTATAGGGGAACACCGTCTCTTTGATTGCGCCCCCACCCCGTTTGACTTCCCCCGCCTGCATTGCCGACCATAGCTTTTCGGGCAGGCAGCGATTCCCTCATCGCTGCTCTGGGTCCCGAGCGAAAGGTTTGTCTGCAATGAAAGTCTTGATCCTTGGTTCGGGAGGCCGCGAACATGCCCTGGCCTGGGCGATTGCGCGCAGCCCACGCGTGACGGAGATCGTGTGCGCACCGGGCAACGGCGGCATGGCCCAAAGGTTCCGCTGCGTCCCCGTCGATCTCAACGACCTCGACGCCATGGTCCGCCTGGCCGAGGCGGAGCAACCCGCCCTCACCGTCGTGGGCCCGGAGCTGCCGCTTTCGCTAGGCATTGTCGACGCTCTCCGCGAACGCGGCATGCGCGTCTTTGGTCCCACGCGCGCCGCCGCCATGCTCGAATCGAGTAAAGGCTTTGCCAAGCAGTTCCTACAGCGCCACAACATCCCCACGCCGAACTACGCCGTTTGCTCGAACGCCGCGGAAGTCGAGAAGGCGATCGACATGTTTCATGCGCCCATCGTGGTCAAGGCCGACGGTCTGTTCGCGGGCAAGGGCGTGATTATCTGTTCCTCCCGCCACACCGCCGCCGAAGCCGCGCAGGGTCTCTTTTCCGGCACGCTGCTGGGCGAGACTGCGCAGCAGATCGTGATTGAAGAATTCCTCGAGGGCGACGAGGTCAGTTTTCTCTGTCTCAGCGACGGCAAGCACGTGACGCCGCTCCTGCCGGCGCAGGATCACAAACGCATCGGTGAGGGTGACACGGGCCCCAACACCGGCGGCATGGGCGTCTACTCCACCGATACGCTTCTCGATCCCGCCATGTCGGAATGGATTCTGCATCACATTGCCGAACCCACGGTCGCAGGCATGGCCGAAGAAGGTACGCCCTTCACCGGTGTGCTGTATTGCGGGCTCATGATGACGGCGCGCGGGCCGCAGGTGCTCGAATTCAACGCGCGTTTCGGCGATCCTGAGACCCAGGCCATCCTGGTTCGCCTTGATAGCGATCTTCTGGAGATACTTGACGCGTGCGTCGACGGCCGCCTGGCCGAGACGCCGCTGCGCTGGTCTTCCGGCGCGTCGGCGTGCGTGGTGGCCAGCTCCGGCGGCTATCCGGGCAGCTACAAAACCGGCCTTCCCATCAGCGGCCTCGCTGCCGCGGCCCCAGTTCCCGGCGTGCAGGTCTTCCATGCGGGCACGGCGCTCAAGGACGGGCAAATTCTCACGGCCGGCGGTCGTGTTCTGGGCGTTACCGCCGCTGCGGACTCGCTCTCCGAAGCGCTCGCTCGCGCATACCAGGCCATGGCGGAGATTCACTTTGAAGGCATGTACTATCGGCGCGATATCGGACACCGCGCGCTGAAAGAAAAGTAAACCGGCAAGTGAGCGGGGCGCAACTGGCGACACCGGTGCGCAGCGCCGGCTTCCCTTCGAGGTTCAGAGGCGACCTTTTGTTTAGCCCAGCGGTGCTCTAGTCGTCCGCTACGCTCGGCTCCGGTGCAGCGGGCGGATTCGCCTGTTGCTTCTGGAAGCACGAGCGGCACAGCACAGGCCTGCCCTGTGTCGGCTTGAAGGGAACGGTGGTCTCCGCACCGCAATCTGAGCACGTCGTCCGCGTCTCGGGCCGGACCCGTTGGGTACCGCGCGCGCGCTTCGCCTTGCACTGCTTGCAGTGTTTGGGGTCGTTCTTGAATTGTTTGTCGTAAAAAAAAAGCTGCTCGCCGGCGGTAAAAACAAACTCGGCGCCACAGTCGACGCACTTCAGGGCTCGATCGGTGAATTCCATGGCCAGCTTGCCTCGCAGGGAATCGCACCGAAATCGGTCACGGCTGAATCAAGAAACTTGCCGGTCTCGGTTCCCTGTCCTCTTTCTGGTGGCACAACGGGGCCCGGACCGCACGAAAAGTGGAGCGGTATATAAATTTCTGCCCGGCAATCAGGGCAGCTAGAGCCTGCACGCTCGTTGCGTGCTGAGCGGCCATTCGCGCTTCTTTGGTTTCTGCAGAAGTTCAGCATTGCGCATTATGGCCCTGGAGGGTGGGGAGACCATAAAATCGCTACGGCTTCGATCGACAGAAACTGGAGAAACGCTACAGTTTATAGCAGCCGCCGCGCCGTGCCGTTCCAGTCTACTTTCGGCGTTTTGCGGCTTTCGTCTGCTTCTCTCGAAAGCCGCCGGAACGGTCAATCTCGCGGCGGGTGATGAATTTAATCCTGCTCTTTACGAGCCTTTTTACGATTCCGCTTGCGCGCAAGGGCTGCCTTGACGCGACGCTTCTCACCGGGCTTCAGGTAGTAGGAGTGACGTTTGACTTCCTTGATGATGTCCTCTGTCTGTACCTTCCGCTTGAACCGGCGCAGCGCATTTTCCAGCGGTTCGCCTTCTTGTACGCGAACCTCAGCCAAAACTTCCACCTCCAAACCTGCCAGTAAGGCTCCTATGATGATACCCGACTTTTGATCCATCAGCCAAGGCCTTTCTTTTCCTTGAGTTCCACGCGTCAGAATTGCCAATAATCCCCCTTTTCTGCCCCCTTTTGGCCGAGCGTCCCCACACCAGGGATGATTAGGGCGCCAGGCCGACGGAGACATCTAGAATTTCAAGAGAGGTCGCTCAAGAGCCCATCATGATTCGAATCTACCGGGGTCACTCGCCCCAGATACCCTCCAGTTGCTACATCGACGTCTCGGCACAGATCCTCGGCGACGTGGTGCTGGGCGAGCGCTCCTCGGTCTGGATGAATGCCGTGCTGCGCGGGGACGTGAATTCCATACGCGTCGGCTCTTTCTCCAACGTGCAGGACTGCAGCGTCCTTCACGGTCAACGCAATCGCTATCCCGTCATCGTGGGCGACTGGGTCACCATCGGCCACAACGCCACCGTGCACGGATGCGTCGTGGAAGATACGTGTGTCATCGGCATGGGCGCGCGCGTCCTCAACAACAGCCGCGTCGGCGAGGGCTGCATCATCGCCGCCGGCTCTGTGGTTCCCGAGAATACTGTCGTTCCTCCGCGCACGCTTTGGGCTGGAGTTCCCGCCAAGCTTCGCCGCGAAATCACCGACAAGGACCGCGATCTGATCCGCGAATACGCGCAAAACTACCTGGACTACGTGGAGATTTACCTCAACGAACCCCCGCAGATTCTCTAGACCGCCTTGTCACTTTACCCACGCGAGCCCACTCAAGATGACAGCGTCGTGACCTTCGCAGAAATAATCGAGGGAAACGATCTCAATTTCGTTGACATTTGCCAGCGCAAACGAGTCCGATTATGTGAACTTGGTTCCTCCAAAATCACCGTTCTAAAGCCCATGCCGAAAGACTCGTTTCGACATCTTCCGCCGGCCACGAGGCCGATCGTCGCGCGCCTCTTCTCGATCGCGGTCCTTGCGCTGATCTTTTGCATGCTCGCGCCGGCGCAGGCGCCCGCGGCAAACCCCGCAAACAACATCTCCGTGGCGCTTCCCGATGCGCCCGCGCCGCAACATTCCACTCCGGACGATGTGACGATCGGCAATGTGCCGCGTAATCTTCTGCACGATCAAGGAGCCATCTGGAGCGGGCCCGCCCACATCCGCACGCGCGACCTCCGATGGCTCTTGCCTTTGGCCGCGGCGTCCGGAGTTGCCTTTGCCACCGATCAGCACACCATGAACCAAGTCGTCCCGCGCGATCCCTCGTTCAATCAAGCGAGCATCAACACATCCAATGTGCTCATCGGCGGTTGGATCGTCGTCCCCGCTGCCGTTTACGGTTTTGGCCGCGCTCACCAGGACGAACACGCGCGCGAGGCCGGCATTCTCACCGGCCAGTCAATGATGGATGGAGTTGTGGTCGAAGAGGTGCTCAAGCTGATCTTCATGCGCGAGCGGCCGAATGTCGATGACGCACGCGGGCATTTCTTCCAGACGAGTGCAGGCGTCGATTCATCGTTCCCGTCGTCGCATGCTCTCGTCGCCTGGTCTGCCGCATCCGCACTTGCCGCCGAATACCCCGCGCCCTGGACGCAGTTCGCGCTCTACTCCGCGGCAACCAGCGTAAGCCTCACGCGCGTGATCGGGCAGCAGCACTTTCCCTCCGACGTGCTGGTGGGCAGTGCAATCGGATGGCTTATCGGCCACAATGTCGTAAAGCGCCACCACCATCACGAATTCAAGACGCACGCAATAGACGAAGGCAGTCAACAGTGAGTGTGCCGCAACGGGTTCACGGTTCTTACACCGGAAGCGGATTCCGGCCCGAGAAGAACTTGCGCTGGTGCCAGTAGGGATACACGGGCTCGGCAGCGCTCGCCTTATCCAGCGCCTCCATTTGCTCTCGTGTCAAATTCCATCCCGCGGCTCCCAGGTTCTGGCGAAGCTGCTCTTCGTTGCGCGCGCCGATAATCACGGACGAGATCGTCGGCCTTTGCAGGAGCCAGTTCAGCGCGACCTGCGGAACGGCGTTGCCGGTCTCTGCTGCTGCTGCGTCGAGGGCATCGACCACTTTGTACAAATGCTCTTCAGGCACAATCGGTCCGGCATCCGCGATCGAATGCAGGCGGCTTACATGGGGCAGCGGCTGCCCGCGGCGAATCTTGCCTGTCAGGCGTCCCCATCCTAGCGGGCTCCAGATCAGCGCGCCCACCTTCTGGTCGAGCCCCAGCGGCATCAGTTCCCACTCGTATTCGCGGCCCAGCAGCGAATAGTACACCTGGTGCGCGATAAAGCGCGTCCAGCCATAGCGGTCGGCCACGGCCAGCGACTTCATCAAGTGCCAGCCGGAAAAATTCGAGCAGGCGATGTAGCGTACCTTGCCCTCGCGCACAAACTCGTTGAGCGTCTCCTGTACTTCCTCAATCGGAGTCAGCGCGTCGAAGCCGTGCAAGTGATAGATGTCCACGTAGTCGGTGCCCAGCCGGCGCAAACTGCCCTCGAGCGCGCGCCGCAGATGGTAGCGCGAGGAGCCCTCGTCGTTCGGACCCGGACTCGATGGAAATCCTGACTTTGTTGAAATGAGCGCCCGATCGCGCTTGCCCGCGAGCGCCTTGCCCAGGATTTCTTCCGAGCGGCCTTCGGAGTAGCCGTCGGCGGTATCGAACAGGTTCACCCCAGCTTCGAAGCAGATGTCGATCAGCCGCCGCGCCTCTTCGACCTCGGTTTCGCCAAAGCGCTTGAAAAACTCATTGGCTCCGCCAAAGGTCGCGGTGCCAAAACTCAGTGCGGAAACTTTGAGGCCGGAGCCTCCAAGCAGTCGATATTCCATGGGCAATCAGATGCACCTCAGTACAAAATTGCAACCAGCGTCGGCTCCATGATAAAACCCCGTGATTGAAATCGATCCTGCATGGAAACATCAGGTCTCGATCAGCAGGAATGTCTTGGATTGGATAGAATCGGTCGGGGATCTGTTTAGGAATTGCCATGCGTTCCATTCTCTGGGTTCTCGTTTTGCTCCCGCCTTGTGTGACGCTCATTGTCTGGCTAAAACCCCGCACCGCGTTCGGACCCAAGAAAGTTCCTGGCTATACGTTTTGGATCGTCCTGGCAATCATGTACGTCGTGGTTTTCGCCGCCGCGCTGCTCGAGCACAAGCTTTAGTCTGCAACGATCAATGCACTGCTCTAGCCCCGGGCTTCTGTCTTCTTGTTCCCTTGCTCGCTGTCTTTATTCCGGCCGCAAATTTAATCCAAAGTCCACCGGGTCGCCCAGCAGCGTGAAGTAGTAGTCATCCTTGGGATAGGGGTTGTAAACATCCGGGCCGCTCACCTGGGAGATTTTCTTCCATCGCGGATTGGTGTGGTCGTTCCCCGACAGGTCCATGAAGGTGAAAGTGTGCCACGGCCACACCCGAATGTATTCCACGCGCACCTCGGGCACGCCGAGCTTCTCACTGGTCACCGTGCCGTAGATGCGCACGAGCGACAGCGCAGGAATCGCCGCGCGGTCCACTTTCAACTTGGCCGTAAAATCCCCGCTCCCCGTCCACTGCACCAGCATGATGTGACAGTCCGTCTCGCCGTCGAAGTACTTGTGCTCCACCAGCAGCGTCAAGTCGCCGCCACTCTCGGGCGGCGGCGTAATCCCGCGAACGATTCCGAACCACGCCACGTAGGTTCCAGTCTTTCCATGGATCGAGTAGCTGTGAAGCATGTCTCCGTTGGTCTTCTCAGCATCGCTCAGCCGCGCAAAATACGAGGCTTCCGTCTCCGTCGGCTTGTAGGAACAGGTGGCCAGCGTGCCGGTCGGCGTCAGTTCTTTCACCGGCTGGATTTCTATCGGCGTTTGCGCCGCCGCGCGCAGGGCCGAAACGACGCACAACGCAATTGCGAGTCCGCGGAGCCTCATCACACCCTTCTTTCCGGAAAGCACTGATGGTTTAGACGCGGTGCTGGTGAGAAATGTTCCTGGCAGATTCGAGAAGATGCCCCAAGCAAAAGCCCCTCGCCTTTTGGATCGAGGGGCTTTTGCAATTTGGCCGGCGGCTCACTCCCGCGCCAGCTTGTAATCACTAACCACCGTCTTTAGCAGTTCAGCACGTCCTGCAGCTTGCTCAGGGTGCGGTGCAGGTCTTTGTCATTCCGCCGCTGCTCGTCGATCTTCGCAATCGAGTGCATCACCGTTGTGTGGTGCTTGTTCCCGAACTGGCGGCCGATCTCCGGAAGGCTGGCCTCGGTCATCTGCTTGGCCAGGTACATGGCGATCTGCCGCGGCACCACCACGTTGCGCGAGTTGTTCTTCTGCTTCAGGTCGCTCACGCGCATGCCAAACTGCTCGGCCACCGCGCGCTGAATCGCTTCGATGGTAATTTTGCGTACCTGCATGTCGATGAACTGCTTCAGGCACTGCTGCGCTGCGCCCAGCGTAATTTCCATGCGATTCAGTTGGCACCACGCGATCAGCCGCACCAGCGCGCCTTCGAGCTCGCGCACATTGGTGCGCACATTCGAGGCCACGAAAAGCGCCACATCGGTGGGCAGATGCGCCTGCTCGCTCTCCGCCTTCTTCAGCAGGATGGCGACCTTGGTCTCAAGATCGGGCGGTTGAATGTCGGCGATCAGGCCCCATTCGAAGCGCGAACGCAGTCGCTCCTCGATCTCGGTCAGCTCCTTGGGCGGACGGTCCGAGGCAATCACCACCTGCTTCATGGCTTCGTGCAGCGCGTTGAAAGTGTGGAAGAACTCTTCCTGGGTGCGCTCTTTCTGCGAGATGAACTGGATATCGTCGATCAGCAGCACATCCACCGTGCGGAAACGGTCGCGAAAACTGGTCATGCGATCGTTGCGGATGGAGTTGATCATCTCGTTCGTGAATTTTTCCGCGGAGACGTAGCAGATACTCGCGGTTGGCTGCCTGCGCTTCACCTCGTGGCCGATGGCGTGCATCAAGTGCGTTTTGCCCATGCCCACGCCGCCATACAGGAACAGCGGATTGTAGGCGCGCGAAGGCCGCTCGGCCACCGCTAGCGCCGCGGCCCGCGCAAACTGGTTGCCGTTGCCGATCACGAAGGCGTCGAATGTGTAGCGCGAGTTCAGTTGCGCCGCGGTCGACCAATCGAATCGACTCTGCTCGGGCGTACGCATTGCCGGCGCCGGCGGCGCCGTAGGCGCGTGGCTCGGAATCGGTCCGAAGCCGCCATCCCTGCGCAACGGCGGAATCGACGGATCCTCCTCCGCCGTCACAAAGCTCACGTCGTCGAATTCCAGCGCGTTCAGATCGATCGCTTCCTGGATCAGGTCGCCGTATTTCTCGCCAATGTGCTGGAACTCCGTTGAAGGCACGCGCACGTAGAGGACGCGCCCTGCGGCATGGCTATATCGGGTGGGTTTGAGCCAGGTCTCGAAGGATTGCCGAATCACCTTCTTCTCGAGAGCCGAGAGAATCTGGAGCCAGGGGTTAAGTGCCGGAGCCGGCGAAGTCGCAAATGCCATCGTACAATCCTAGTCTCTTCCGTCGGCTTAAGCCTGGCGGTTGAATTTGAGTTTTCTGGCAACAGCCCGACAACTCGAAAAGCTCTTTCGCTTTTCGTGCATTTACCGGGAACCGGTTACCTGTCGGCTGCTGATGTGCCCCTCAAGAGTCGACCCCGGGGCGTTTTGAGTAAAATGCCGTACGCAGAATGTTTGAAACTTCAAATGAAATTTCGTGAACGGGTCCGATAGTAGCGCACATCTCGGCTCCATTGCAACGGTTCTTTCACATAACTTTTCTTGGTCCTTGGAAAGTTGCACCAAGGTTGGTGAAACTGGCCGCGCTTCGTCTCGCAACCGCGAAAAGCGTCCCAAAATCGCACGCAAATTCGGCACAGCGTCTCACTCAGTTTAATTCTTCCACCGCGGCGCGCGCTGTTCGATTTACCATGCCCGGCCGCCCCGCGCTGGATTCTCAACTCCGCCTACGTTATACTCGTAAATGCTGCTCATTCGCAGATTTATTCAAGGTACAGGAGCGGGTCACGATGCCCAAACGCACATTTCAACCTAACCGCCGCAGCCGCGTGAAAAAGCACGGCTTCCGGTCGCGCATGAAGACCAAGGCCGGTGCCGCCGTGCTCAGCCGCCGCCGCGCCACGGGCCGCAAGCGCGTCTCGGTCAGCGCCGGGCACCGCGACTAAGCCTCGCCGATTCTGGCTTTCTCGCCGGAACCCGTCGCGCGGTGGGGTCGTTCTTTCCCGAGTGTTCTTCATGAATTCTCTATTCAGGCCTGCTCAACGCCAATCCTTGGCGCGAGCGCGTCTGCGCAAGCACGCCGATTATCAGCGCGCCTACGCGGCCGCCCGCAAGCGGCAATCCGCGTCCATGAGCTGGTTCCTGGCGCCGCGGGCGCCTGCTGGTCCGGATGCCGATGCCACGCCGGAATCGCGTGTCGGTCTCACCGTGGGCAAAGTCATGGGCAAGGCCAACGAGCGCAACCGCATGAAGCGCCGCATGCGTGAAGCACTGCGCCGCCACGTCGACTTGCTGCCCCACGGCTTCGATCTCATCTTTCATCCCCGCCGCAATGTGCTCTCCATGGAATTCGCGCAACTTGAGGCGGAGATTGTACGTATCCTTGAACAAGCCGGAAATGATGCGTCGCGCCTAGCCAAATCGCCCGTCGCCGCACCTCAGGCCCCAGGTACACCTGCACCATGACGCGCTTTCTGCTCGCACTCATCGCCTGGTACCGCCGCTGGATCTCTCCGGCGCTGCATGCGGTGAGCACCAGCCAATGCAAATTCATCCCCACTTGCTCTGAATACGCGGCCGGCGCCATTGCCACGCACGGTCCATTGCGGGGCTGTGGGCTGGCTGCGTGGCGTCTGTTGCGCTGCCATCCCTTTACGCCGGGCGGATTCGATCCCGTCCCTCCTGCTCACTCCGGCGGGGACTGCGGCTGCAGTTCCCCAGTCCTGCCCCGTGACCCGTTACCATAGAGGAAGCGGCGGCCCAGAGGCTGCCTTTTCCGAACGATAGGAAGTATCCTTTGCCCGAAATTCAGAATCCCAATCTGCAATCGCAGGGGTCCGGCGGTGGTGGCGGCGATATGCGCTCCACCATGGCCTTCATGCTCCTTGCCATGGCCGCCATCTTCGGCTATCAGTACTTTTTCGCAAAGCCCAAGCCGGATCTGCAGCCGCCTGCGCAAACGCAGTCGCAGCCTGCTGCTCCCGCCGCGTATGGCGCTCCTGCCGCGCCAGGCACGGCTCCGAACGCTGCTTCCTCGCAGGCACCCTCGGCCACGCCGCAAGTTTCGGCTCCGCTTGAGACCCACACGACCGTCGAAAACGAGTTCTACAAGATCGTTTTCACCAACCGTGGCGCGCAGGTCAAGAACTGGATTTTGAAGAAGTACTTCGATTCGGCCGGCAAGCCGCTCGATCTTGTGCAGCCGCAGGCCGCCGCACGTTTCGGGCTGCCGCTCTCGCTCTTCACCTACGAGCCGGCGCTCACCACGCAGCTCAACGACGCACTCTACCAGGTCAGCTACAGCGGCGCGCAACCCTCAGCCACGGGCCAGCTGCTTGCGCCGGCAACAATTACTTTCCACTATTCGGCCAACGGCATAGATGCCGTCAAGACCTTCAGCTTCGGCACCAGCTACGTCGTCAACATCGAAACCGAGGTCAAGCGCAATGGCGCGCCCGTGCGCACGCTGGTGGAGTGGCCCTCGGGCCTGGGCGACATGGAGGAGCTCCATCAGACTTCCATGCTGCGCGGGCAGATGCCCACACCCTCCTTCTTCGCCTGGTCGATCGGCGACCGTGATGACGTGCTGGCCGCCGCCAAAGTGAGCAACAATAACACGCTGGAAGCGTCGTACCAGTACGCGGCTGTCATGGATCTTTACTTTGCCGCCGCGTTCCTGCCCGAGGTCCCCGACCGCAGCACGGTCGTTACCTTGCACAACGCCATCGAGTTGTCCGCCGATCCGAGCGACCCGAACAGCAAGAAGGCTTCCGTCGACGTGGTCGGCCTTGCCGTCGGCGACACCAGCGGCGATACCCGATTGCGCCTGTTTGCCGGCCCCAAGGCGACCGAGCTCCTCAAGTCGATCCACGCCACCGGCGCTGACGGCAAACCCGACGGTCCCGGGCTCGAATCGCTCATTCAGTTCGGCAGTTGGCTGGGAGTCATCGCCAAACCTCTTTATTACGCGCTGCGTTTCCTGCGCAACTTCATCGGCGCCGGCGCGTACAGCTGGGGCTGGGCCATCATCCTGTTTACGGCCATCTTCAATCTGCTGTTCATCCCATTGCGCTTCATGATGATGAAGTCGTCGCTCAAGATGATGCGCATCCAGCCCAAGGTCGACGCCATCAAGAAGCGCTATGCGAACTTGAAGATGAACGACCCAAAAAAGAGCGAAATGAACACCGAGGTCATGGCGCTCTACAAGGAAGAGGGCGTGAACATGTACGGCAGCTGCCTGCCCATGCTGCCCCAGCTCCCGCTGTTCTATGGCTTCTTCCGCGTTCTTTACAACGCCGTCGAACTGCGCCAGTCGCACTGGTTCTGGCTCCCCGATCTCTCGCAGCCTGATCCCACACACATTCTGCCCCTGCTCATCATCGTGTCCATGTTCCTCACGCAGTACATCACGCCCTCGCCCGGCATGGATCCCATGCAGCGACGCATGATGGCCTTCATCATGCCTATCTTCATGGGCAGCTTTCTCTGGCATTACGCTTCAGGACTGGCGCTCTACTGGGCCACGGGAAACGTGCTGAATCTCGCCTTGCAACTCTTCATCAACCAGTCGAGTTACGGCAAGGAGATGCACGCCATCGCCGCGCGACGAGCAGCCAAAAAGGCCGGCGTAAACCCGAAGACCATTCAGGGCAAACGGTAAAAACTGTGTGAGTGCGAGTGTGAGTGTGCCGGACGGGTGCAGCCACACTCACGCTCACACTCTTCCCTAGGCCCTGCTCCCTGTTCTATCGTCTGAGTCATGGCCGCCCCTGAAAGCTCCGCTCCCCGCCCCACGCCTGAAGCCGAAGAGATCTATCGCCGCTGGATTCAATTCCTCGATGACGAATTCGTCCGCCACAGCTCTCCGGAGCGCCGCGGAGAAATTGTTCGCGACCAGCTCTACCAGCTTTATCTGGGGCGTCCCTTCAGCGGCAAACTCAACCTCAAGCTCACTTCGGAGCTGCCGGGAAACGTGGTCAGCCTCTCGCTCGACCCGCAAAACGTGACTCTCGAACAGGAGCACTTTGCCGAAGTGGATCGCGAACGCTTTGCGCGCCGCAAGCCTCTGCTCTGGTTCTGGCAGATGTTCGATCGCTCGCCGATTGGCCTCAATCACTGGCTGGGTTTGCGCTTCCGCTGCATGCTCGGCCGGCACATCTTCGAGCACCTCGGCTCGGGCGTAAAAATCTATCACGGGGTTGACCTGACCTACGGTTATAACCTATCCATCGGCGATGGCGTTACCATTCGCCAGCGCGCCCTGCTCAACGACCGTGGCGGCATCACCATCGGCAATAACGCGGTCATTGGCTCCTTTTCGCGGATCTTCTCTTTCTGGCACGATCCGCAGGAATACAACAAGGTCCGGTTGCAGCCTACGATAATTGGCGCAGGCGCTCACATCGCAACCCATGCCATCGTCCTCGCGGGGCAAAACGTCGCACCCGGCGAATCTGTCGGCATCTTCCCCGACGATCGCGTTTGATGAGGGCCCCGCGCTCGCGCGCTGTTCACTGATCACTGACCACTGATCGCTGTCTTCTGCTACACTGCGCTCCGCAGCCCTCCACCATGCTTTTCAAGGCCCTTAGCGCGGCAGTCTACGGCATTGATGCCAATCTCATCGATGTCGAAGTCGACTACAGCGGCGTGGTGTCGAGCGAGGATCACTTTCATACCGTGGGGCTGCCCGATGCCGCGGTGCGCGAGAGCCGCGATCGCGTGCGCGCTGCCATCAAAAACTCCGGCTACCTCATTCCGCCCACCTTCATCACCATCAATCTCGCTCCCGCCGACATCAAGAAAGAAGGCTCCGGCTTCGATCTGCCCATCGCCGTCGGCATTCTGGGCGCGTATGGCGCGTTGCGTACCAGCGACCTCAGCCGCTTTCTCATGGTCGGCGAGCTAGGTCTCGATGGCAGCGTGCGTCCTATCCCCGGCATGTTGCCGGTGGCTATTCTGGCGCGCGAAAAGGGCATTCCTAATCTGATTCTGCCCCTGGCCAATGCAGCTGAGGCCGCGGTTGTCGAAGGGGTGAATGTCTATCCCGTCTCATCGCTCCTTGACGTGCTCGAACTGCTCAACACGTCAGTGGTCGGCGTCATTCAGCGGGAACCATATAGCGTGGTCACAGAAGATCTACTGGGCAAACTCGAGCAATTCAGCGTCGACTTCAGCGATGTGCGCGGCCAGCAAACCGCCAAGCGCGCTCTCGAAGTGGCCGCGGCCGGTAGCCACAACATCCTCATGATCGGCCCGCCCGGCTCCGGCAAAACCATGCTCGCCAAGCGCCTGCCTTCGATCCTGGCTTCGCTCTCCTTCGAAGAGGCTCTTGAAACTACCAAGATCCACTCCGTCGCCGGCGTGCTCGAAGCCGGCGCGGGACTCGTCACGCAGCGCCCCTTCCGCGCGCCGCATCACACCATCTCCGACGCCGGCCTCATCGGCGGCGGCATTGTGCCGCGTCCCGGCGAGGTGTCACTGGCGCACAACGGCCTGCTGTTTCTCGACGAGTTGCCCGAGTTTCCGCGCAATGTTCTCGAGGTCCTGCGCCAGCCGCTCGAGGATCACACCGTCACCATCGCGCGCGCCTCCATGTCGCTCAGTTTCCCTGCGCGTTTCATGCTGGCCGCGGCCATGAATCCTTGTCCGTGCGGCTTCTTTAACGACAAATCGCGCGAGTGCCTGTGCACGCCGCCCATGATCCAGCGCTACGTGGCCAAAATCTCCGGCCCCTTGCTCGACCGCATCGACATCCACATTGAAGTTCCCGCAGTTCAGTACAAGGAATTGCGCGGCGGCGCGGCAGCCGAAGGCTCGGCACAGATTCGTGCCCGAGTGATGGCCGCCCGCGAGCGCCAGCACCGGCGCTTCAAGAAGCACGGCGAAAAAATCTATGCCAACGCGCAGATGAACACGCGGCAGATTCGCGCTCATTGCGAACTCGGCACCGACGCAGAGCGGTTGCTGGAACGCGCCATGCAGCAGCAGGGGCTCACCGCGCGCGCACACGATCGCATTCTGAAAGTCGCACGAACCATCGCAGACCTGGAAGGGACGGAGTCCCTCACCGTCGCCCATCTCGCCGAAGCCATCCAATACCGCACTCTCGACCGCAGCTACTGGGCATAGAGTTGCATTTCGCAGGCTCGATTCGTACTTCCTCCGTGGTATTGCGCTCGCTACTGAGAGGGCGATTACCTTGGTATATGAATATTTTCTAATTATTGGCGATATCTCAATTAGAGCCTGAAAAACAATCCTGCATCCTGGAGTTCGTCGTGCAAGACACCGTTCTGCAATCTGGCTGGGAGATCCTCCTTGTTGCCGTTCCCTCTGTGGGAATGCTCTTGGTGGGTCTCTTTCGGTTGGATGAACTGATCGCGTCCCCCAGACGTCGCAGGGCCGTCAAACGGCCTGCCAGCGGATGCGATCAGGATGGTCATTTGCTTCTCTCGGATCCGGACGGACGCCCCTGGGGCGACGCGAACATGCCCAAATAGGGCACGCCCCGGAAACGGGTAACCACAAAGGTTCACTTTTCTGATACTAGCGTATACCGGCACTTTTACACCCGGGAACGCGACTTATGTTGCGGCGGGGATTCCGCCATAGCGGTACTCGCAAGTAATTGATAAAGAATCTGTTACTGCAATGCATTATGGCTCAAGCGCACCCTGCGGGAACCGGTCCCCAAAAACTCCAAAACAACCCTCCCTCTGGCCCGAAATAACTATTGACCACAGCGGAGGTTGGTTATACTCTCATCGTAGCCATCCATAGAGGGCAGATTGTGCATTTGCGGCCCGGGTGTGCCTATCAGCACATTTCCAGCATCAAACTATGAGCAGGTGCTCCTTTGATGCTTGGGGTGCGCATTTGGAGCTTCCGGAAAAGCCATGAAAGGCACCCGGGGTTCGAGGCGCAAGCTGCAATCCGATAGGGTATGGCTTCCATCTCATAGCGTGCAATCGTCGCCAAGTTTTTTGAATTCGGGGGCGTGGAGAGTGCGTCTAAGGTATGGAGCGGCAATTTGGGGTAGCCCTAGTTTGTAATGGCTCCCCTCTACTGCACCGGCGGTCACACCGGGATTCCTCCAGTGCAGGGAATTGAAAAATAAGGAGATAAGCAATGCGTTCTGATCTTGTTTTCAAGGCACTTTCGCATGTGAACAATCGCTACCAGCTCTGTCAACTGGCGAGCAAGGCAACTCGGAAGCTCCACAAGCCGAATACGCGGCTGCAGGACACCACAAACGAAGTATTGTGCCGCTTTGAGACGGCCAGTCCGCAAGCCCCTAAATCCGAAGAGGCGCCAGCGGCTCAGCCGGTGGAGAGGCGTCGCGCGGCCTAACGGCCCGCGCGTCGCTTGTAAGGCTAAGTCAGGCAAAGAACCAAGGATCGTTTCCCTCTAGAATCTGTAGCTCTTTCTGGGCGCTCTGTCACACCAGGTTCGTTTGGTAGACTCGGGGTCTGGATTCCAGGCTGCTTTCGCGCCGGTTGAACTTCTCGATTCCTTTCGCATCTACTCCTCCGGAGCACTTCTCCCTCCGTATCCCACCCAACACATCCCGCCTTCACGCAGGTGAACATGACCATCGCAGAACTCAAAGAAAAAAACATTACTGAATTAAGCCGCATCGCGCGTTCCCTTGAGATTCAGGGGACCAGCGGCCTCCGTAAGCAGGATCTCATTTTCAAGATCCTCCAGGCGCAAAGCGAAAAGGAAGGCCACATCTTCGCTGAAGGTGTCCTCGAAATTCTCCCTGACGGCTACGGCTTCCTCCGTTCCCCGGACTACAACTATCTGCCCGGCCCCGACGACATTTACGTCTCGCCTTCGCAGATTCGCAAATTCGATCTCAAAACCGGCGACTCCATCAGCGGTAACGTGCGGCCGCCCCATGAAGGCGAAAAGTATTTCGCGCTCGTCAAGATCGAAGCCATCAACTTCGAGTCACCCGAAGAGACGCGCAACAAGATTCTCTTTGACAATCTCACGCCGCTCTACCCGCAGGAGCGCATCAAGATGGAGACGGTGCGCGAGGGCATCAGTGGCCGCGTGATGGATCTGCTCACGCCGGTCGGCAAAGGCCAGCGCGGTCTCATCGTCGCTCCACCACGCACCGGCAAAACAATGTTGCTGCAGTCGATTGCCAACTCTGTGACGTCGAACCACCCCGAGGTGGTTCTCATCGTCCTGCTGATCGACGAGCGCCCCGAGGAAGTCACCGACATGCAGAGGTCCGTGAAGGGCGAAGTCATCAGTTCAACTTTTGATGAACCGGCCGCCCGCCACGTACAGGTGGCCGAAATGGTCATCGAGAAGGCCAAGCGCCTCGTCGAGCACAAGCGCGATGTCGTCATTTTGCTCGACTCCATCACCCGCTTGGCGCGCGCCTACAACACCATTGTTCCGCCCTCCGGCAAGGTACTTTCCGGCGGCGTCGACTCCAACGCCCTGCAGCGCCCGAAGCGATTCTTCGGCGCGGCCCGCAACATCGAAGAAGGCGGCTCACTCACCATCATCGCCACGGCACTCGTCGATACCGGCTCGCGCATGGACGAAGTCATCTTCGAAGAGTTCAAGGGCACCGGCAACATGGAAATCATTCTCGACCGCAAACTCGTCGACAAGCGCGTGTTCCCGGCCATCGACATCCAGCGAAGCGGCACCCGCAAGGAAGAGTTGCTGATTCCCAAGGAAGATCTGCAGCGCGTCTTCATTCTGCGGCGTGTGCTCAACCCCCTTTCACCGGTTGAAGCCATGGAACTGTTGATCAGCCGCCTGGAGAAGGTGCGTAACAACGCCGAATTCCTGGCCAACATGAACCAGCTGTAAGCAGCTTCTGAAGAATCGATCGAAAGCCGTCAGCGCAGAAAATGTTCCTCTGTCCTGGCGGCTTTTCCATGTAGAATCTCGCCATGCCTGTGAGCGCATCGATCGACAAGCATCCTGACGGCTGCGCCGTGGTTGTCTTTACGGGACAAATCACGCTCGGCTCGTCTCTCAGCATGGTGGAATCTCAGATCCGGTCGGTCATCAACGACGGTGTGTCAAAAGTGGTTTTTGATCTGACCGATGTCGGCTTCATCGACAGCGCGGGACTCGGCATGCTGGTGTATGCCTACGGCTCGCTCGCAGCCAAAGGCGGTTCTTTGCGCCTCTGCGGCGTGGCTCCGCGGATCGTGTCCCTGTTGGAGCTGACCCGGACCAACACGCTATTGCCCGTCGATGCCACGGCCGCCGACAGCCTGGCAGCCCTCAAGGCGTAGCCACGCAACCTGGCTGAATGGCCCCGGCTCTCGGCTTCGGTCGGGCGCCTTCGCGCAATCCCTTTGCCCGCATTTCAGCAATCGCCGATCCCATTGGCACGGCTCTGCCAGGCGCGCCCGGTACTTTGGCGCTCAAACGAATGCAGAAAAAGCCCGCGGCGACGGCGACGGGCGATATACTGTCGCCGCCGGGAAGGCACTGCGAAATACCGCGCCCGGCTTCACGGCTTCCCACCGATTGAAAGCTCAAGGAGGTTTACGATGCGTATCGTTCACCCAGGAAGATTGTTGGTGCTCTGCGGAGTTATCGCTGCGCTGCTCACCGCGATGCCGGCCATGGCCGCGGTCAATGCATACATGACGGTGAAGGGCGTCAAGCAAGGATCCATCAAGGGCGATCAGATGTCCGATAGCATCAAGCTCATCAGCGTCGTCCGCGACACCCCGTCTGGGATGTCCACCGGAAGGCGGACGTATTCCACCATCACCATTACCAAAGAGATCGATGAGGCGTCGCCCGGGTTGGCCATGGCGGCGAGCTCACATGAGACGCTCAGCGAAGTGGTGATTACCTTCGAGGGAGGCTCGGGAGGCGCGAAAACAGCCCAGATGATCGTGCTCACAAACGCGACCATCCTGAGCGTTCGCAAGTCGGGCCGCACCGAGGAGATTTCGTTCCATTATCGGGGCATCGGGGTCACCTACGCCAAAGGCGGCATCTCCGCTACGGATGACTGGGAAGTTCCAAATTAGGATCGGCCCGCACTACCGGGTCGATTGGGGCAGCACACAACATAATGATTCGCACTGCGAAGCTGCTGCTGGCTGGCGTTGCTTTGTTTTACACCCTTGTTGTCTCCAATAACCTCACTGATTTCGGCTCGAATGCGCAGTTCGTGCGCCATGTCTTGCTGGTGGATACAACCATCCCAGGCAACGGTGGCAGGTGGCGTTCAATTTCTTCGCCGGCCGTTGATCGCATCTTTTACATCAGCATCATCGCTTGGGAGATCGTCACGGGCGTCCTGCTTTGGTGGGGCATTGTCCGCCTGCTGCGCGCTTTGCGCCTGCCCGCTGCGGCGTTCAACGCGGCCAAATCCCTGCCCATGCTTGCGCTCACGCTCTCCTTGCTCTTGTGGCTCGTGGCGTTCCTCGCGGTCGGCGGTGAGTGGTTTCTCATGCGGGAGTCACGCGCCTGGAACGGGCAGGAGGAAGCTTTCAGAAGCTTCACTGTAATCGGCATTGTGTTCCTGGCGCACTTGCATCCCGACACGGACGCACAATCGTAGAAGTCCGATTCAGCTCCCGGCGGCCTCATCCCGTTCCAGCGATTGCCGATCCCAATGGCCCAGATCGGCCGCGGCATCGTATGTGCTCTCGCAAAATGCCAGTAGATCGCCGCTCGGCGACTGCGCACTGCGCACATCGTCATACGCGAGCAGAAATTCTCCTAATCCCGTGTCATAACGAGCAGCATCCGGACGCGCGCGCGCTTCCTTGAACCCCTCCGGCTCTGGCGCGGCATAGGAATAGAACGCCGGACCGCTCATGGTGCCGGTGCCAGGCCACCACCCCACGCTGCTCACCTCGTGTGAGTATGCTTCGCGCGTGATACTGTCCGCACCCGGCCGCTCCGGCGCCTTCCGCCCGGAAAAACGCGTCACCGCCAGATCAAAACTTCCCCAGAAGAAATGCACCGGACTCACTTTGCCGATGAAACCCGAACGAAACTGATAAAAAACCGCATCCACCGAACGCAGGATGCACCAGAAAGTTTTAGCCCGTTCTGCGTCGTACGCCGAGTGGACACGATCTTCGTCGAAGGGAATCGGATCGGGGATCTCCACCGGCATGCGCCAGATGCTCACCTCGACTCCTGCCGACCGCAGCATCTCCATGAATTCCCGGTAGAAATCCGCCACCGCCATGGGCCGCAGCGGCAGTTGCTTCACCAATCCATCGCTGCACTCCAGCACGAGTTGATCCGCAAGAAAGTCGAATCGTATCTCGATCGACCGCTCGCCGTAAGGAATGTTCGACGTCGTGAGCCCGCGCGGGCTCACATAAAGAGGAACATTCCACCATTGATTGACGAGCGGCGTCAACCGCAGCCGCACTTTGCCCACAATCTGGGTCCACATGTGCAGCGTGGCGCAAGTCTCCCGCCAGGAATCGAGCGGCAGCGCGGGCCAGCATTCTGGCCGGTCGGTCATTGCTGGATCGGTCATACCCCACCCCTTCAGCGTTTGCAAATGATTTGTCTTCAAAGCCCTGATCTCGTGCTCTGGCAGGCGTCGGTACGTCGTCGTCGGCTGCCCGCCCTTTCCCATTTTCTGCCTCGCTGCTAAGATAAATGAAGCACCTGTGGGGCTGTAGCTCAGCTGGGAGAGCGCCTCGTTCGCAACGAGGAGGCCAGCGGTTCGATCCCGCTCAGCTCCACCAAAATCCTTCCGTTCCATCCTCCCACCCAACTTCCCGTCTTATCATCGATGCAAGAGCTGCATCCTCTCACTGAGGTGAACGTTTGTCCCAGGCTGTCTCTTTGCCGGAAGCTCCCGCAACAGCGCTCCGGCCCCTGTGTGTCGACCTCGATGGAACTCTGGTCAAGTCCGATACTCTCGTCGACTCGCTGCTTGTGCTGGCGCGCACGCATCCGGCGTCGTTGTTCGCTCTACCCGGAAGCCTGCTGCACGGCAAGGCCGCCTTCAAGGCTTTCGTCACCTCGCACGTCTCGCTCGACGTAGCGCATCTGCCCTACAATCGCATCCTGCTGCAGTTTCTTCACGAGGAGCGTGCCCGCGGACGTGCTCTCTATCTCGTAACAGGTGCGGACATCCGTCTTGCGCAGCGGGTTGCCGCGCATCTCGGCATCTTTACCGGCGTTTTGGGCAGCGACGGCGAAGTCAATTTGACCGGAACCCGCAAGCTCGATCGCGTGCGTAGCCAGTTCGGCGGTGAGTACTGCTATATCGGCAATGACACTCCCGATCTGCCCATGCTGGCTAACGCGGCTGAAATCATGGTTGCCAATCCCAGCCTTCGCTTGCGGGCCAGGATGCGCCTCCGCCGCATGCGTCCCTCGCGCACCTTCAATGAGGGCGCAGGCCCTCTCTGGACGGCAATCAGCGCCATGCGCATCCATCAGTGGGCAAAGAATCTGCTTATCTTTCTGCCCCTGCTGCTGGCGCACACGGCCGTTGTCAGGCGCCTGCCGAGCGCGCTGCTGGCTTTCATCTGTTTCAGCCTCACGGCCTCTTCGGCCTACATCATCAACGACCTCTTCGACATCGAGGTCGATCGCCGTCATCCGAAAAAACTCCAGCGCCCCTTTGCCGCGGGCGATCTCCCGGCCGTTGCCGGTTTCTGCATGGCTGCCGGTTTTCTGCTTTTGGCGTTCCTGGGCGCGCGTCTGCTGCCCATAGCCTTCTCAGGATGGCTGGTGCTCTATCTCGGATCGACGCTCGCCTATTCCTGGGTTCTGAAGCGGATCGCGCTCGTGGATGTGCTGGTGCTCTCCGGCCTTTATACTTTGCGCCTGTTCGCCGGTAGCGCCGCTACCGAAACGCATATTTCGCATTGGCTGGCTGGCTTTTCGGTATTTCTGTTTTTCTCTCTGGCCATCGTCAAACGTTTTGCCGAGCTGCAGAACTTGCGCAGCAGCGGATCGCCGCCGCACAACGGGCGCGGCTATCTGGTGGCCGATACCGAACAGTTGCGGAGTTTCGGCACGGCCAGCGCCTTTGCGGCCGTAATGGTCTTCGCCCTCTACATCAGCAGCAACGACATCGTCGTGCTCTATCGCCGCCCGCAATTGCTTTGGCTGATTATGCCGCTCATGATTCTATGGCTCTGCCGCATCTGGTTGCTGGCTTCGCGCGGCGAGCTCGACGAGGATCCTCTCGTCTTCGCGTTAACTGACGGCATGAGCCTCGCGATTGGGATTGCCATCGCCGCCATCGCACTGCTGGCGATCTGAACTTAGCTGAACAAGTCCTTCATCTTCTCGATCAGCCCCGGCGATGTAGGACTGTTGTCCACGCTCATCGTCTCAGAGAGCTTGGTCACCAGTTCGCGCTGCGCGCGGTTCAGCTTGCGCGGAATTTGCACCACCACCTTCGCGATCAGGTCGCCGTTGCCCTTCTCGTTCAGGAAGGGAACGCCGCGTCCCCTCACGCGCAGCTCTTTGCCGCTTTGCGTGCCTTCGGGAATCTTGATGTTCACCGGAGCGTCGATGCCGGGAATCTCAAACTCCGCGCCCAGTGCCGCCTGTGGAAAGCTGATGGGAAGGACGCAATAAAGATCATGCCCGTGGCGCTCGAAGAAATCGTGCGGACGAATGGCAAGAACGATGTAAAGATCGCCCTTGGGACCGCCCCGGCGGCCGGAATCGCCCTCGCCCGCGTAGCGGATGCGCGTTCCCTCTTCGACGCCCGGCGGAACCTTTACGTTCAGCTTGATCTCCGTGGTCGCGCGGCCCTCTCCGCGGCACGCCGCGCACGGATCGCCAATCACTGAGCCCGTGCCGCCGCAGGCCGCGCAGGTGCGCGCCACCGAGAAGAATCCCTGTTGATAGCGGAGCTGCCCATGGCCCTGGCAATGGCTGCAAACACTCGGGCCCCGGCCCGAGGCGCTGCCTTGGCCATGACACTTGGCACACGCCTCCAGCCGGCGGATCTTGACCTCGGTCTCCTTGCCAAAAATTGCGTCTTCAAAATCGATGGTCAGATCGAAGCGCAGGTCGTCGCCGCGCTGCTGGCGCTGAGCCCGCGATCCCCCGCGCTGAGCTCCGCCCATCGAAAACATCTCGCCAAACAGATCGCCGAAAATGTCCCCCAGGTCCACGCCGCCGGCAAAGGGTCCGGCTCCAAATCCCTGCGAGCCCAGACCGGCGTGGCCGTAGCGGTCGTACGCCGCGCGCTTGTCGGCGTCGCTCAGCACCTGGTAGGCTTCGCTGGCCTGCCTGAACTTTTCTTCAGCCGCGTGGTCTCCGGGGTTGCGGTCAGGATGGAACTTGAGAGCCTGTTTGCGATACGCGCTCTTCAATTCCTGATCGGTGGCGTCACGCGAGACGCCCAGCAACTCGTAATAATCTGCTTTGCTCACTCTTGTATTAGAACCCATTGCTCCCTTGATCTAGCCCTCGGCCAACTTATTGGTTCACTCTTTCACTACTTCACTCATTCACTAGTTTGCTTCGCGTTATGCGCCACGCGCACCAACGCCGGCCGCAGCAGCCGCTCGCGGATCTTGTAGCCGCGGCGAATCTCTTCAGCCACATGCTGGTCGGGCACGTCGTCGCGCTCCACGCTGCCCAACGCCTCGTGTACGCGAGGATCGAAGGGCTCACCTACTGAGGGAATCGCGTTCACCTGCATCTTTTGCAGAACCTCTTCCATCTGCTTCATGATCAGGCTCACGCCCGAGCGCAATTGCTCCACCGAGCCTGTGGACTTGAGCGCCAGCTCGAAGTTATCGAGCACCGGCAGGAACTGCTCCACGACGCTGCCAGTCGCATGGTCGCGGAAATCTGCCTTCTCGCGCTCGGCGCGTTTGCGCGCATTATCGAATTCCGCCTGCATGCGAGCGAGCCGATCGAGAAGCTGATCGCGTTCGCCCTTCAGTTGATCGATCTCGGTTTGGCAGGCGGCCTCTGCCTGCTTTTCCGTCTCTGCCCCTGGCACAAACTCATCGGGCGGAGGCAACTCGGTCGCGGGATCGATCTTCGCTCCCTTTGCGCTGCTGGCGGCGTCCTTGAATCCTCTCACCTTCAACTCTTCTGTCTCCTGATTCACCATGATTCAGCACGTTCTCCGAACAAATCAATACTCTTACTTAGATGAAAATTCCCTGGCGCGGCTGCAGGCTATTTGCGCCTATGCGCTGGGCACATCGAGGAGGCGCTCGGATAGACGCGCAATGTAACTGACCGCCTCGATCATTTCCTGGTATTGGATGCGTGTGGGCGCGATCACGGCAACCGTCCCCACATTGGCTCCGCCCAGCCGGGCCGGCGCGCCAATTAGCACCAGATCCTGCATTGCGGGCGAAGCTTCATCCAGGCCCACCACCACGCGTACCTCCTGCTGGCGGCCGTCCACATAAGCGTTCAGCAGTTCCACCAGCCTCTGCTTGGCCTCCAGGGTCAATAGCATCTGGCGTAATTGTTCGCGATCCTGCTCCGCACCGATCAAATTCGCAATGCCATCTACAAACAGCGCCGGCCCGCTTTCATCGCCGGCCAGCGCGCCCTTGCGGCACAGTTCCTCCACCGAGGTCAGCAACTGGCGATAGGCCTCACGCTCCAGCTCAACTCGGCGCTCCACCTCCACGCGAATGCGATCGATCGGCCAGCCGTGGAAGTTTTCGTTCAGGTAGCGGCTCGCGGTTTCCAGTTCCAGCGGCGTCACTTCGTGATCGAGTGCGAGCACGCGGTCCTGCACGGCACCTGCCTGGGTCACCAGTACGGCCAGCACGCGTCCCGTGGAAAGCCGCGAAAAATGAATGTGCTCCAGCACCTGTTCTGTCGCGGTGCTGGCCAGCGCCACGCCCAGGCCGCGCGAAAGCTGCGCCAGCACGTGCGAGGTGCGCTCCAGATAGTCATGCGAGCTCGACACCCCGGAAAAACTCTCCTCAATCTGCCCGCGACGCGCCACGCTCAGCGGAGATTCCGCACTTCCCGTCGCGGAGATCCCTCCGCCTGCCGTTGCACGGCCGGGCTGCGTGATCTGTCCCACGTAATAACGGAAAGCCGCCGCGGTAGGAACGCGGCCAGCCGAGGTATGCGGCTGCTCCAGGAGTCCTGCGTCGCCCAGGGTGGCCATCACGTTGCGCAACGTGGCCGAGCTCAAGCCTTCCCGATCGGCAAACAGGCGCGCAACTGCCTGCGACGCTACCGGCTCGCCGGTCGCGATGTATTGGTCGATGATGGCGGTCAAAACCAGCCGCTCGCGCGGACTGAGGCGCACATCGGACATCTCTTGAGCCTCTCCCTCCCACCCCGATCGCAGCCAGAGACAAACCCGCTTTGGTGCCTTCGAGGCAGGAATTCCCGTCAATTAAGTCCCGTTATTACTTGGACTTAGGAATTAAAATTCAGGGAATACTCCTTTTTAAGTTTAGTGACGCTCTTCTGTCGATGTCAAGGCGCGGCGTCCCGCCTAAAGTACCCATCGTGGCGTCTTCACGTGTCTTTCATGACGTTCGTAACGCTTCTCAGCCGCCTCTTCACCGTCCAACTCAATAAAGTGCTATTGTGAAACCCTCTGCAGACGATTGCAGTGTGCGCGATTGCATCAGAGTCGATTGTTTTCTTCTTTTTGGGGGCCCCATGAACAGAATTCTCCGTTTACTTCGCCGGAGCTCGTGTTTACTCGTCGCCGTCGCCTTCGCATCCATCGCTTTGGCACCCACAATTCAGGCTCAGGCGTCCGCAAAGATCGAAAAGCACGCGCGGAAGATTGAAAAGCGCCTCGCCAAATACCGCGCCGGCACCTTTGTGCAGGTCGATCTTCAAGATCGCAGCCAAGCCATGGGCTCGCTGGGCGACGTCTCCGATGCCACCTTCCAGATCACCAGCTCTGACAGCAATAAGGTGCAGACCTTTAACTACGCCGATGTGGCCCGGGTGACGAGGGGGAAAGAATACATCGGCGCTGGTTCCGAGTCCGGAATCCACTTCCACCATTGGATCCCGGTCCTGATCGTCGCCGCGGCCGCCGGGGGCGGAGTTGCCGCCTACGAGGCCACGCGCTAATCGCAGGCAACGGAGGGAGCAGGAGCCTTCGGGTGCCTGACTTCGGTTCCAGGAGAGCCGGGTCTTCAGGCCCCGGCCCATGCCCTATCGCGCCATCCCAGCAGGATTCCGGCCCATTTCCGGCTGTTAGATTCGTTATAGGGCTCCCTTGCAATCGTTGCTGAGGTCATCGGACCGCCCTCAAAAGAAGCCAATGTTCCATCCCACTGAAGATATTCGCATTCAATGGACGAAGGTCGTCCTTCCCCCGGTCTTTCTCGAGGAAGAGCTTCCTCTTACCGAGGGCGCCTCGACCACCATCTTCGACGCCCGCGGCGAGATCACGGCCATTCTCAACGGCCAGGACGACCGCCTTGTGGTGCTTGCTGGCCCCTGTTCCATCCATGACGTGAAGGCCGCGCGCGAATACGCCGCGCTGCTCAAGGGCGCCATCGACGAATTTGCCGCCGACCTGCGCATCGTCATGCGCGTCTATTTCGAGAAGCCGCGCACCACCATCGGCTGGAAGGGCCTCATCAATGATCCGTACTTGGACGGGACCTTCAAGATCAACGACGGCCTGCGCCTGGCGCGCCATCTGCTGCTCGACCTAGCCGCAATGGGAGTGCCCACGGGAACCGAGTTTCTCGACATGATCTCGCCGCAGTACATCGCGGGCCTGGTGTGCTGGGGCGCCATCGGTGCGCGCACTACCGAGAGCCAGGTGCACCGGCAGCTCGTCTCCGGCGTGTCATGTCCCGTAGGTTTTAAGAACGCAACCTCCGGCGACGTGCAAGTGGCCGTCGACGCCGTGCTCTCGGCATCCTGGTCGCACACTTTCCTCGGCCACACGCATCACGGCCAGTCGGCCATCTTCGTGACGTCAGGCAATCCCGATTGCCACATCATCCTGCGCGGCGGCCGCAATTCTGTGAACTACACCGCCGCGAGTGTGGCAGAAACCACCGCGCTCATGGAACGTGCCGGCATTGCTCCGCGCATCATGATCGACTTCAGCCACGCCAATAGCGGCAAAGATTATCGCCGCCAGGGTGTCGTGGGCCGCGATGTCGCCGCACAAATTGCTTCAGGAAATCGCAACATCATCGGCGCCATGATTGAGAGCAACCTGGTCGCCGGCGCGCAAAAACTCACCCCCGATCAGCCGCTCGTCTACGGCCAGAGCATCACCGATGGCTGCATCGACTGGAAGGAAACCCGCGCGCTGCTCGCCGAGCTAGCCGCCGCCGTCCGCGTCCGCCGCAACGCGAAGTGACCTGCGCAAGAAAGGCCGGCGCTTGGTTGACGCTGGCCTTTCACTGATTCACCTTTTCACTCTTTCGCTGCGTTTACGCCGTCCCCATCACCACAGTGTGCGGGCTCATTGGAATCGGGTGTTCGCTGATCCCCTTGAAACCCGCCTCGGCGTACATCGCCTCGAGTTCCGCGAAGGTATACGCGTCGCCTTCCGCGGTGGTCGTCAGCATCGTCATTGCAAAGGCCGCAGGCGCCGGCGGCGATACGCGGTCCGGATTGGGCACAAACTCCAGCGTCGCCGCGCGCCCGCCCGGCTGGAGCGCGGCGCGCACCTTCTTAAGCAGGCTGACATTCGTAGGCTTGTCAAAATGGTGCAGAAAATTTGTCAGCAGCACCACGTCGTACGGCCCACCAAACTCCACTTCAAACGCACTGCCCGGCAGCATGTCGTAGCGGTCCTTCACGCCTGCCTTCTCTGCATTCTTCAGCGCCACGCGGAGCACGGGCGCCCAATCGAGCCCCGTCACACGCGCCTGCGGGTTCTGCTTGGCGATTTCGATTCCGAACAGCCCATGCCCCGCTGCAATATCGAGCACGTGCATCGGCCCCTCGCGTCCTTCCAGCACCACAGCGCCCAGCGGACCTGCCATGGGCCCCATCATCGGCGCCATCTTTTCCGCGAACACCACCCAAATGGGGTTGTCGGGCTCAACCGTGCCCTGACCGGGAAGATTCGTGCGGCCCGCGCGCACAATATCGGCCAGTTGCCCGTCGGCCTGCATGATTGCCGACTCGGTGAGGAACTGTGCCACCGAAGCCATGCAGGCGGGCGACGTGGGGTCAAGAAAAGCCGCGCTCGACGGCGTGTGCTTGTAGTGCCCGTCTTCCTTGGCCAGCACTCCGTTGATCACCAGAAAATCGCAAAGGATGCGGATTCCGCGCTCCGATGCCGCGCAGTGCCGCGCGATCGATGCTGCATCGCCGGGCCCCTGGCCGACCGCTCGAAACACGTCGAGTTGAATAGCCGCATTGAGTGCCGCTGTGCGCTGATGGGCCTGAACCATGTCGAACACGATTCCTGGATTGAGCGGAGCTGCGGCAGAATTGCCTGGTTGCATTGTCTTGCCTCCTCGTACGCCCGGCGGGAAATTGGGATTTTTGGGGAACCCGTGCCGGGCACCGCGAGTGTATCACCCTCGCGCCGCACATCGGCAGCTCGGCCAGTCCGAACACAAAACAAACGGCACTTGCCAGTGTCTCTACCGGTGCACCGGCTGCGGTCCCCGGCGCGGCGGTGGCACGGGATGGCCGGTCAGCACGGCCGTGCGCTGGCGGGTCACGCGAATCCGGCAGGAAATCGCCCTCGGGCCGCAGGTCCGGTCGCGGACTTGCAACCATTCGATTTGATCTGGGCCCAGCATCCAGGCGGTCGCGTTGGCGACGTTACGCGTTTCCTGCATAAAGTAGGCGGCGTTCATGTCGTCATCGGCCGCGTCTGCCATCATCTGCTGGCAATCGCCGGGATCGGGTTCGGGCTCGCCGGGCGGGCTCCAGCAGTAATCTTCGTCATGCTCCAGCACGTACTTCTTGCCGTTTTCGGGAATGAAGTAGCGGGGCGTGACCTCAGGAATGCGCGAGTTAGCCGCCCATTGCTCCAGGTCTTCGGCGAAAGGTTCCGGAAGCTGGCCCATGGACAGCTCGCGATCGGTCAACTGCCGGGAGAAGACAGTCACCGTGGGCGTCGGCTCGCCGTTGGTGGGATGGAAATAAAATCCGCCCATCGCGACGCCGGTTTCGAGATCGAACCACAAAAATCCGCGGCCGCCAAGGTAGGGCCCGTTGCTACCGGAAACGGTCACGAAGCGGCCATCGCGCACTACGACGGGCTGTTGCGATCCATCGAGAACCGTTTGCACCGCCTCGGAAAGCGACATGTCGTGGCCGTAGTGATATTCAGTGCTGGAGATTGTTTGCTTCATCAGGCTATGGAAGCGTTTGTCCCTGAGCAGGGTTTTTACCGGCTGGTCTGCGTAGTCCTTAAGAAAGCTGAGCTGATCAGGCGGGATAAGCTTCTGAAAATTAGCGGAAGGCGGGGGCCCGGGTGGTGGCAGAGCGGGCTGAGAATCGGGCGTCGCAGCGGGTGCGGTCTCTAACGCCGGCTTTCGCGTCTGATCGGGCGCCGGTTCTGGCGCCGGCGGGACCGGCGGAGCGTCCGAATGCGGCGGGGCACTCGGATCCGGAACCATCTGTGCAGATGCGAGAGCGGGCCAACAGAGCAAGAGCGCCGCACAGACCAACAGCGATGTAGTTCTACCCTTCATTTTCTTGAAACCTCAAGGTCTTCGCAGGCAGTCTAACTCAGTTTCTGCGCGGCGATCATTATTTTTGGGGTGGCCATCGCACGCCGATTTCCGCCTGCCAGGCTTTCAAATAGCACGAATCGGGAAAATCGCTCACTGCATGCCGTCACGGTACAGTGAAAGGTGGTGCGCCTTCGCTCGAACATCTTCCGTCTGCGGCAAAAATCGCTGCTGCGCGCCGTGCTCCTTTCCCTGGGCGCATTTGCCGCCAGCCTGCGCCTCGCCGGCTTCCCAAACATCAACGATCTGCACGGCTCGTATTGGCAGTTTCTGGCCCTCCTGGTTGCCGCATGGGGCATGGCGGAGACGGCCCGTTGCCTGCGCCGCCGATGGAGCCTCTACCACGCCGGGGTCCTCATCCTGCTCTATGTAGACCTGATGATCCTCGCCGGTATCGTGGTTCTGATCGCCGTGCCCTAGTACCGCCCATATGCCAGGACTCCGCCCGCAATCCACGCTGCGCGTGCGCCCTTCCGCCGTGTAGCATGGGCAGAGTGCAAATTCGGCCACCGATTCCTGCGTTTTTGCCGCGTCGGCTGAAATTGCTGCGCACGGGAGGAAGCAATGCTAAAGGGATTTCGAGATTTCATTCTGCGCGGAAACGTGATCGACCTCGCGGTCGCCGTGATTCTGGGCGCTGCGTTCAATTCCATTGTGACGTCGTTGGTCAGCGATGTATTGAACCCGTTGATCGCTGCCACCATCGGCAAGCCTGATTTCAGCGGCGTCGTTCTGCACGTGGGCGGCGGGCAGATCAAGATCGGCAACTTTTTCAACGCCGCGGTTTCGTTCCTGATCGTGGCCTGCGTAGTCTATTTCGCCATCGTTCTGCCCATGAACGCCTTGCTGGCGCGTATCAAGAAGCCAGAAACGGTGGCCGAACCCACCACAAAGCCTTGCCCCGAGTGCCTCAGCGACATTCCGCTGGCCGCCAAGCGCTGTGCGCACTGCGCTCAGCCGGTTGCCTGACCATGGATGAACAGGTTTGAAGGATCGATTGCATGAAACTCCGCGTCAGGCTTGCTCTTCTTGTTTTGCCGGCTGTCTTTTCGATTGTGCTCTCATCAAGCCGGCTGGCGGCGCAAGCCGCGCCGCCGCAAGCTTCGCTCGGTTACTCCGACTTCAGCGCGGAAGCCCGGCTCGAAGATAAGTTCCTCGCTGTGCCCGATGCCAAACTGGCGCGCGAGGAACTCAAGACCCTCACTCTCGAGCCGCATCTCGCCGCGACGCCTGAGGATCGCAAGACCGCAGAATACGTGGCCAGCAAGTTTCGCGCTGCAGGGCTCGAGACAGAAATCGTTCCCTATCGCGTTCTGATGAATTGGCCCAAAGTCGTCCGCGTCGAGGCATGGGACGAGACGGGCCATCTGTTGATGAGTGGCCCCACGCAAGAGCACGTGGAGGGCGACCCCGCCGCCGACAATCCCCGCGTGGTGATGCCCTTCAACGGCTCCTCAGGTTCAGGCGACGTTACCGCCGAAGTGGTCTACGCCAACTACGGCCGCGCCGAAGACTTCAACGAGCTTGCGGCCCGGAACATCGATCTGCACGGCAAAATTGTCATCTGCCGCTATGGCTCCAACTTTCGCGGCGTTAAAGTCTACCTGGCGCAGCAGCGCGGCGCGGTCGGCGTCCTCTTCTACTCTGACCCGCAGGACGACGGCTATGCCAAAGGCGACCCCTGGCCGAACGGTCCGTGGCGGCCTGAGACCGGTGTGCAGCGCGGTTCGGTCCAATTCCTCTTCAAATACCCCGGCGATCCCGAAACTCCCGATGTCGCCTCCACAATCGACCTGCCTGACTCTGCCCGCATTCCCAATCCCTCCGGACCTAACGGCAGCGAACCATACATCATTTCGATTCCTCTCAGCTACCACGATGCCGCGCCCATTCTGCAGGCGCTCAAAGGCCCCAGTGTGCCGCAAAGCTGGCAGGGAGCGTTGCCCTTCCGTTATCACATCGGTCCCGGCGGGGAAAAAGTTCATCTGCTTTCGCAACAGGACTACCGGCGCCGCATCATTTGGGACGTGATCGGCAAAGTCCAAGGCTCTCAGGAGCCAGATGCATGGGTCATCGTCGGCAACCATCGCGACGCGTGGGTGTACGGCGCGGTCGACCCCAACAGCGGCACGGCAGCCATGCTCGAAGCGGCGCATGGCATCGGCACGCTGCTTCGCGAGGGCTGGCGTCCCAGGCGCACCATCGTCTTCTGCAGTTGGGATGCCGAAGAGGAAGGCCTCATCGGCTCAACCGAATGGGTCGAGCAGCAGGGCCGCGTCCTCGACCACGCCGTGGCCTATTTCAATATTGACGTGGGCGTGTCGGGCCCAGATTTTACCGCCTCCGCCGTGCCCTCGCTCAAGGAGTTCGTTCGCAACGTCACGCGTTCCGTTCCCAGCCCGCTCGGCGGCACCGTGTATCGGCTCTGGCGTCTCAATCCCTCCGTCGACAGTGAACACCACTCGAATGCGCCGCTCATTCCGGGAGAGGACGTGCATCTGGGCGATCTCGGCTCCGGATCGGATTATTCGCCTTTCCTGCAACACGCGGGCGTGCCCGCCACCGACGTTGAATCCAGCGGTCCTTATGGCGTCTATCACTCGGCCTTCGACGACTTTGCCTGGTTCACGCAGAATGCCGATCCGCATTTTCTCTATCTGCAGCAGATGGCGCGCGTCCTTGGCCTTGAAGCCATGCGCATGGCCGATGCCGACCTCCTGCCCTATGACTACGTCGCCTACGCGCGCGCCATCTCCGCCTATCTCGAAGCCGCCAAACACAGGGCTCCGGATGCTGGTCTCGGCGGACTTGACTTTGCTCCCGCCCAGGCGGCAGCCATGCGCTTTTCTGCTGCGGCACAGCGCGCCTATGCGATCCAATCCGCGCCTTCCGGAGATCTGGCCCGGCTGAATCTCGCCTTGCGGCAAACCGAGACAGCTTTGCTGTCCGACGCGGGACTTCCCAATCGGCCGTGGTACCGGCATACGATCTTTGCCCCTGGCGAAGATACTGGCTACGCAGCCGTCGTGATTCCGGGCGTCAACGAGGCTATCGACGCTCAGGATCGAGACCGCGCCGCGCAGCAGCTGCAGGTACTTACGCAAGCACTCAATCGTGCCGCGAGCGTTCTCGAATTCGTTCACTGAAAGCCAGACTGCCTAAAATAAGTTACTACAGTAATCCGATCAACTCTCCGGGGAAGTCGGGATTCCCCACTCGAATAACTCTTTAGTTTTACGTTGCTTAACCGTATTGTTCCATAAAAACTCCCCTCGTAAACTGACGAATTTCCAGGCGGTTTCTGCCGAAATAACAGTAATATCCGTAACTAATTAGAGTTACCGTTTAGCCGACCGAATCGGTTACTCCGCCAACTTCGGTTGTTTCCCTGGATTGCGCAGCCGATAAACCAACGGATTGGATGATCCGCCATGCTTGATCTTTTCATCGCTCTGGTTTCCTTGCGTTTGTGGCCTCCCCGGCTATTGTTGCGGCGATGCCGCTCAGTAAGCGGCAGGAACGGCCCGAGAGCCAAGCCAAGGGTGTTGGCTTTCTCCCCGCCAGCCGCTAACTCCGACCCTTTCGGCTCCGCGCGTAGAAATCTGTCTATCATCAGCTAGCCCTCAACCAAAAGTCCGCCCCACCGCGGGTGGCGCAGGTGCTGGCCCCAAGGAACCACGCCCACTCCCACTCTGGGGTGATTCCCTATCGTCCTTTCGCAGAGCTATGGTGCAGTGTCGGGCTCTCTAGGAAGTCCGCCGCTCGCAAAACTTTGCACGCCTTGGGGGCCGTTCATGAAAGACCTTGTGATCGAACTGATTCTGATCGCAATGATCGTGGTTCCGCTGGTTGCCGACTCGCTCGAGCCCTGCCGTACCACGAACCGCCATAGCTCGGTACCGCGCCGCACGCAATAGCGCCCACTCGCCGCATCCCCTCCCGCAAGCGCAGGCCGTTCCACGCCCCTAATCCCTCAATCCCTTAGTTCTTAGTCCCCGCCTTCTTGGTCCCTCGGTCCCTCGTTCCCCGCCTGTGTGAGCTAAATCACATCCCTACCCCCCATTCCCGGTTGACCATGGTCCTGCAGGCTCGTATCGTTAAAAGGGTAGAGACCATGAAAAAATCCCCAAAAACTTTGCAGATCAGTCTTGCCGTCGCCGTCATTCTCGGCACCATCGCCTGGCTGGCTTTCACCGGCTACAGTTCCAGCAAGAGCTATTACGTCACCATCGCCCAGTTGGGCGGAATGGGCGATAAGGCATATCACAGCAATCTCCGCGTCGAGGGTTTCGTCGAGCCCGGCTCCATCGAGCGCAATGGGCCGCACGTCAACTTCGTCCTCAATGAATTTGAGAGCCACTCGCCCAATGCTGCTAGTGGACGCCTCCTCAAGGTGAGCTACAAGGGAGCGGAGCCGCCGCCTGACACCTTCAAGGACGACGCGCAGGCTCTGGCCATGGGCACCTACGGACGCGACGGCGTTTTTCATGCCACGGTGCTGCAAGCCAAGTGCGCCAGCAAGTACGCACCGGCGCAGCCTGGCGCGCAGCCGCCTGCTGCCACCCCGACCAAGCCAGCAAGCGCATCCAACACTGCGCCCTCTGTTCCTTCCTCAACCCAAACCGCCTCAAACTGACGGCATGACCGCGAACGCATCATGACAGGGAACGCATCGGACGCCGAACCCGCGACGCATTGCGCCAGGCTCGACAAGGTGTCCAAGCTCTTTGGCAGCTTTGCCGCGCTGCGTCAGGTCACCGTCGATCTGGAACCCGGCCGTTGCTACGTACTCCTCGGCGAAAACGGCGCCGGCAAATCCACGCTGCTGCGCATTTTGGCGGGTTTGCTGCGCCCCAGCTACGGCGCGGTGCGCGTCTTCGGCAGCCCAGAACCGCAGCAGGAACGTGCCCGCATCGGCTACATGAGCCATGCGCCCATGCTCTATGACGAGCTCACCGCCCAGGAGAATCTGCGCTACTTCGCCAGTCTCTATCCAGGACGCGAAAGCCTCGCGCCTGCCGAGGCTTTGCGCCAGGTCGGTCTCGATCCCGAGCTGAACAGGCCTTTCGGTCATTACTCGCAGGGCATGCGCCAGAGGACCTCGCTTGCGCGCGTGCTTGTGCCTCAACCCGAATTACTGCTGCTCGACGAGCCCTTTTCCAACATGGACGTTGAGAGCGCGCGGCAGATGGTCGAACTGCTCGCCCGCTTCCGCCAGAGCGATCGCACCATCGTCCTCACCACGCACCAGCGCGACCTCGCCGCGCCCATAGCCGATTGGGTGCTTACCCTCCATGCTGGCCGCGTCGCATCCTTTGAGCCAGGAAGACCGACGCTATGAAGACCAACGGCGCGCGCTATCTCGAATCGCTCGGCATCGCGTTTGAACTGCGCGAGTACGAGGTCGATCCCAACGATCTGACAGCGATCACGGTTGCGAAAAAGATCGGCATGCCTGCTGAACAAGTTTTCAAAACCCTTCTCACGACGACCGGCGCTGGCGATTACGTCTTCGCTGTGATTCCCGGCGACGCTGAACTCGACTTCAAGAAACTTGCGCGCGCTGCAGGCTGGCGCAAAGCGGAGATGGCTCCGCTCAAAGACGTGCAGCCGCTCACCGGCTACATCCGCGGCGGCGTTACCGTCTTTGGCGCGAAGAAATCCTATCCTGTCTTCGTCGATGAAACGGCCATCCTCTTTGACACCATCAGCGTTTCCGCGGGAACGCGCGGCACGCAATTGATTCTCGCTCCCGACGATTATCTCCGCGCCGCCGCAGTCATCGGCGAGCCAGTCCAGACCATCGATCTGACAAAGGACGCGAAGCCCGTCACCGCGGAGGGCCGCTCATGACCCGCGCTCTCTGGACGCATCTTGCCAAAGATCTCCGCATCGAATGGCGCACCCTCGATGCCATGATCTCCATGCTTTTCTTCTCGGGCCTCGTCGTCGTGCTCTTCTCCATCGCCTTCGATCCGCGCGGCGAATTCTCGCAGCAGATCTCTGGCGGCGTGCTTTGCGTGGCCACCATGTTCGCTTCTGTCAGCGCGCTTAATCAGGCCTGGGCACGCGAAATCAGGCATCAAGTGATGGACGCGCAACGCATGGTTCCCGCGCCTGGCGCGGAGCTCTTCCTCGCCAAGGCGATCGCCAACTTTCTCTTCGTCACCATCGTGCAAATCGTTCTGGCGCCGTTCTTTTTCATCTTTTACAACCTGCACATCTCGGGCGACGGGTGGCTGCTGGCGCTGGTGCTGCCGCTGGGAACTTGGGCTTTGGTTTGCAACGGCGTCTTCTTTGCCGCACTGTCCATGAGCAGCCGCAACCGCGAGCTGCTGCTCTCGCTCATTCTCTTTCCCATCTTCATTCCCGCGCTTCTGGCCATGGTGCAATCCACTACCGCCATCTTCACCGGCGACAGCGATCCTACGCTTTGGATCAAGATGCTCCTCGGCTACGACATCATCTTCACCACCGCAAGCCTCTTGCTCTTCGACACCATCTTCCACGCGGAATAGCTGCCGCCCGATGCGCGCGTGACTATTCTTGGTTCGGTTGCTCCTGTTGGCTCGGCTGATCGCCTGGCAGCGGCAGCTTCTCCCTCACGGTCGGCTGCGGAGTCGCGTTCGACTGCGGATTCGGATTGACGATGCCGTTGTCGCCCTGGCCTGAATTCGTCGCCTGATCCTGTCCTGCCGCGCTATTGCCTCCGTTGTTGTTGGGATCATTAGCCATCGCCTGCAGCTCCGACTTCCTGTACCTCGGCGCGCTCACATAGCCATGAATGTGATCTTTCGAAATCTCATTGATCACGATCTCGATGGGCTGCGCGCTGTCGGGCTCATAGAACATCGCTGGCTGATAGAGATTCACGTGCTTCTGCTGCAGGTTGCGGTCATCCACCATCAGCATCAGGTCGGCATATTGGCGCTTGTTGTTGGCCTTGCGCAGGCTGATGCCCACTGGACCTTCGCGCTTGAACTGCTTGGCTTTGCTCAGGTCGAATTCAAAGTAGTTGCTCTCGCCTTTCTTTTCGAGCACCACCAGCTCGCCGTGCGTCCTGGCAATCGACCCGCCCAATTCAGCGCGCGCGCTCGCGAGATCGGTTTGCGTACTCGTCAAATCGCTGCGCGTAGCGTCAATCTCCTCGCCCTGCGCATCGAGCTGTGATTGCAGCTTCTTGAAGCGCGGATCCTGCGCGTTGCCACGGCGGATTCCCGCGCGGCGACTGTTCGTTGTGGTGCTCGCAGTCGTCGTCCCTTCTGGCTCGCCAGTTGGGTTTGGCTTGGTTTCGCTCGCCACCAGCGAATTCATCTTTGCCACCAAGGCGTCGACTTGGGATTGAGTAGTTGTGAGCTGCGTTGTCACCTGCGCACTCTTGGTTGCCATGCTCTGCGCAATGTTGTGTTCGTGCACTGCATACACCACGCCTGCAACGGCGATCACCGCAGCGATCACCGCGGCCGCGATGATCGAGCCCATGCGTTTTGCATCCACCGCATGCTCTGAGTTCTGGGAGCTTTCCATGTCCATAAAAAGCCTCCGGAGATTCGTCTCATTTGGCAGACAAGTCTCCGCTATGATGCATGCAGCTTCGCTTCCAAAGTGGATAATTCGCAACCTCTTGAGGAAACTTGGCTTATTTCCAGCATGGATTCGGACTACTAGGCAAAATCTTCCCGCACTGGAAATTCTTGCCATGCAAATTTGCTGCAGAGCCAGAAGTTGAGCTGCACAGTTCCACAGAAACGCACGGACTGTGAGACTGTGCAGATTGTTCTTGTAAGTGATTTATTTTGCGACTATTTACAGGCTTCACAGTTTCACAAGTCGGATTTTCGGCGGGAGTCCCGGGGGCAGGTTTCGGGTTTCTAGTTTCCGGTGTCGGGACCCCGGGGGGGTGAGACGGGGGTAGGGGGAGGGGGTGGTGGGTGCCACTTCTCAGTTGTCAGTGAACAGTGGGACTGATCCCTGATCTCTGGTTTCATTGTGCGCCGGAAGAGGGAAATTATATGCAAATCGCGGGAACTTTAATTTCGGCCGGTGGACGCACCGTGCTGCTCCTTCTTCCTGACCACCGTTCGGAAGCCGCACTCCGAACCACTCGGGCTTCCAACTCAAGGAATTCGCACACCGTCTTACCCCACGTCGGCGCGATATCTTGATAACACTTGGTGCCTCAGGAGCCGGGGCCATGTTTGCGTGGAACGACGGCTTCAAATCTACAACCGAGCACTGGAGGAGATGTCATGGCAATGATTACAACCAAAGACGGCGTTCAGATTTTCTATAAGGATTGGGGTCCGAAAGACGCGCAGCCCATCGCGTTTCATCACGGTTGGCCGCTTTCGTCGGACGACTGGGACAACCAGTTGCTGTTTTTTCTTGCCAACGGCTATCGCGTGGTTGCGCATGACCGGCGCGGCCACGGCCGCTCCGAGCAGGTGGGCACCGGCCACGACATGGACCACTACGCGGCGGACGCCTCGGCAGTGGCCGAGCATCTCGACCTGAAGAATGCCGTCCACATCGGCCATTCGACGGGCGGTGGCGAGGTGGCGCGCTATGTCGCAAAATACGGCCAACCGCAGGGCCGCGTGGCCAAGGCGGTACTGATCTCCGCCGTTCCCCCGCTCATGCTCAAGACCGAAAGCAATCCAGGCGGCACACCGATGGAAGTGTTCGACGGGCTCCGTGCTGCATTGGCCGCGAACCGGGCGCAATTCTTCCTCGATTTGCCTACGGGTCCGTTTTACGGATTCAACCGGCCGGGCGCGAAGATCTCACAGGGGACCATTCAGAATTGGTGGCGTCAGGGGATGATCGGCGGCGCGCTCGCTCACTACCAGGGCATCAAAGCTTTCTCCGAGACAGACCAGACGGAGGATCTGAAAGCGATCACGGTGCCGACCCTCGTGATGCAGGGCGACGACGATCAAATCGTCCCCTACAAAGACGCGTCGCTGCTGCAGGCGAAGTTGATCAAGAACAGTACGCTCAAAATCTACCCCGGCTACCCGCACGGCATGATGACAACGCACGCCGATGTGATCAACGCGGACCTACTGGCATTCATCCGAAGCTGATGCCTGCGGGCGCAATCGGGATGAAAATTTCTTTACATTGACGCGAACGGAGATGGAAGGAGAGAATGGCTGCTGTTTTGAGGGCCAACAAGGAAATCCCCGGTTAACGAACTCCCCACCTTGGTATAACGAACAGAAATGACTCGAGCTTCTCGTTCCGTCGCCTCTCCGCGTGTCGTTAGTGTTGGAGATTTCCGGGCCATCGCCCAGCGCCGCTTGCCCAGCTCCGTCTTCGACTACCTTGATGGCGGCTCCGAAGGCGAGGTGACCCTGCGCGAGAATTGCCGCGTCTATGAGGACGTCACTTTCCGTCCCCGGCACGCGGTCGCTTTCGACAAGTGCGGCCTGCGCCCGCGCGTTCTCGGCTTCGATCTCGCGCTGCCCTTTCTACTCGCTCCCGTTGGCTACAGCCGGCTCATGCACCCGGTGGGCGAAGTGGGCGCTGCGCGCGCCGCCGGCAAAGCAGGCACCGCCTACATTCTCTCCACCATCTCCGGGCACCCGCTCGAAAACGTAAAGGCCGCCTCAACCGGTCCCATCTTCTACCAGTTGTATCTGATGGGCGGCCGCGGCGCGGCCGAGGCCGCGATTGAACGCGCCCGCGCAGCTGGGCTTTCCGCGCTCGTTGTCACCATCGACACCCCCGTTTCCGGGATACGCGAGCGCGACTTCCGCAACGGGATGAAGGAGCTCGTCAGCGGCAGTCCGTTCGAAAAGATTCCCTATCTTCCGCAAATTCTCTCGCGCCCAGGTTGGCTCGCGGGTTTTCTGCGCGATGGAGGCATCCCACCGCTCTACAATGTCGTGGTCCCGGGCAAAGGCCCGATGCAGCTCGTCGATATCGCCGTCGCCCTCGCCGAATCCGCCGTGACCTGGAGCGACCTGAGCTGGATTCGCGAACAGTGGCGCGGTCCTATCGTGGTGAAGGGCGTCCTCACCGGAGACGATGCACGCCGCGCCGTCGATGAAGGCGCCGCGGCCATTTCCGTCTCCAATCATGGCGGCCGCCAACTCGATTGCGTTTCTTCTTCGTTGCGTGCCTTGCCCGAAGTTGTGAAGGCTGTCGGCGGGCAGACCGAAATTCTCATGGACGGAGGCATTCGCCGCGGCACCGACATCGTCAAGGCGCTCTGCCTCGGCGCCAGCGCCGTGCTCTGTGGACGCGCTTACGCCTATGGCCTAGCTGCTGCCGGAGAAGCCGGGGTCGATCGCGCCATCGAAATTCTGCGCACCGACCTCGACCGCACGTTGCGGCTGCTCGGTTGCGCATCCGCCGCCGAGCTCGATCGCTCGTATGTGAATGTTCCACAAAGCTGGGACGCGCACTGAGGGCGTCCTGAGCAGTTCATCCGACAACACTATTTCGTTCGGGTTCTGGTTGGATCGTCGCCAATCCGGCAATTACAACTGTGACAACACTTCGCCGCAGGTGCTGGTCAACTGGTTGATTACGGTTGGGCGGTTATCCGACAACAATCAAGACGCTGGCTATGGTCCTATAATTCTTTGTCATGCACGGATTCGCGGATATTTTCCGCACAGCTGCTTGTACGCTCTGCCTCGCTCTTCCTCTCGGCGTTGCTGTTCTCGGTCAGTCGAACTGCTCGACGCCCTGCCCAAATCCGCAGTGGCTCCCCATCTCTGGCACTGTCGTTGATGCTCAAGATGGACGCCCCATCGCCGGCGCAACGGTGACTCTTCGCGACTGGGGCAATAACACGATGGACAGCAGCCTGCATCTCTACAACCTCGGCGCTCTTCGCGGCAAGATCACTACGGGACAGCTCGGCAGCTTTAGTTTTCCTGTTCTGTGGAATGGTCAATATGTCGTGCGTGCCTCAGCACCCGGCTATCTTGGCGCAGTCGAGGTCCAGTTTGCGAGAACCGCCAACGATGGTCTCAACCCGCGTGCCGGGGCGTTGTTCGGAGGCAGCCCAGCAGGTGACCTGCGACTTTCCCGCAATTCTCTACATGTTCTCTCTATGTCCGTGACGGCTCTGGAAGCATTTGGGCCTCCTCGAGTCAATGTTTGGTGGGAAATGCGCCAGTACATTGCAGCGGGTTTCTCATCGGACGGAAAACGCATCGGCTTTGTCACCTTGGACAAAGATCGGCTCCCAAGCGAGACTAACGCGCCCGTGCCCCATTGCCGCGCATGGACATACCTGATTGATAGCGGCGAGCTACGGGTTGCAGAATTACCGGCAGCAAGAACGGGCGAAGAGACCTTCTGCTCTTCGGGTGAGAATCTTGTCTGGTTCGACAAAGCGTATTACATCTCTACCGTCCCCTCCGCCGTCAGTCAGACACAATTCTCGACGGAATCTGTACGCGGGACGGTGGCAGTTGGAATTCCCGATATAAGTGGGTTGCCTGATTTTGTGCGGAGCCAACTCACAAGAAGCAAAGCCGCACTCACGGAAGACACCAACGACGGACGATTCTCCCTTGAGGAGTCACCGGAATTGGGATGTACGGAAATCACTATTACGTCCACCGGCTCTTCGCAGCCCATCACTACAGACTGCGCTGCCAGCTACCTCCTCGATCGCGATCGTGACCTACTTTATATGATCGTCGGTGGCAAGAGTGGCGAGAAAGAAAATTGGTTTGGTGCTCTGATGGAGCTCAACTTGGCGACCGGCAACCAGCGCCACTTTCGACTTCCAGGATTCGATTTGAAGCCTCAATTACTCGCGCTTCAGGCTCGAGCGGATGGAACTTCCCAACTGGCGTACACAATGGAGGGTGCATCGAGGTACCCCGGTGAATGCGATCAGCCAGCATCCGATTATTACCCCTGGCCAATGCTGCTACAGGTTGGAGACTTTCGTCGTCATGCAGACGGCAGCATGCCCCACCTGTTCAGCGTCTGCTTCGCCACAATCCCGCCCAACCCCTAAGCGCGCCTACGTCATGCGCGCGCTCACTGCCTCTATAGCAGAATCAATCTACTCCTGGGTTCTGCCTGGTTTGTCGCCAATCCGGAAGCAGCGTCTTTGGGGAGCTGCGCCTCGTCAAAATACCATCCGCGCGAAATGCTGGAGCTTCGATACCACGAGTGCCGGTCAGCTGGCGAGACGGTCGGTCTCTGACGGAGGTGGTGCCACGTCGCGGTTGGGGCCTTTGGCGGCGACATTTTCTGCGGCGATCTGCGAACTCAACATGCGAGCAACGTCGGTTTGAGACAAGTTAATGCGGATTGCTTCTACCCAGGGATCGGCCATTTCGACAATTTCCTCGGGGAAGACCTCGTCCCGTCCCTCCGGAGCGCGCAGGGGAGCAACAGTATCCGCGGCGGAAGCGGCATCAGCCATGTCGGTGTCGGTTGAAACCATTGCGGTCTCCGGCGGGATGTCGAGGACGGTATCTGCCGTCGTGTCCTGGATTGGCTCGAGAGATGGAGACTGACCCGGGACAGGCGCAGGAATGGAATCCGGATCGAAGATGAAGTAGGCACGCTTGGGGGAGGAAGTCTTGACCCGATAATCGTCGTCCGGTACTTCGTCGGAACCGGCTGGGACGCGCGCATCGGTATCGGATAGGTGGTAGATGGAAGTGGCGCTTTTTTTGGGAAGATCGAGCAGGTCATCGGATTCGGAGGAGGAGTGATAGCGGGCAAAGGCGAGCCCCCAGTAGAGTACGCCGCAGAAGCAGCCGATAAGAGCCGAGGGCCACCAAGCCACCTGCGCGGGGAGCCGGGCCATGCGCTCCAGATGGAGCGGATTGCCGGTGGCTTCGGGAGCGGGCGGAGATGGCGCAACGGCCGCCGGTGCGGGTTGATTGACAGAGGCAGAATTGGCGGCCTCTTCGCGCTGAGCGGCCTGGCGCTGCTGTGCGATGACGCTCATGTCGCGAGTGAGCTGATTGCGCTCGTAGTCGAGCTGCTCTTCCGAGGTTCCGGCGGTATTGAGGCCGGCGGTGGAAGGCCAGAAGAGAGCGAGCGCGTGCTGAATGACGTCCAGACGGGCTTGCACGCCTGACGCCGAGTTTGAATCGGCGAACTCGTTGCGCAGATCTTCGACCTTCTGCTGGGCGGCGTGAACCTGGGACTCAAGGTACCTCTGGCGATCGCGTTCAGACAGCAACGACGATTCTGGGTCGACTCGCTGGTCCACGGCAGAAAGCTGAGCCTGCAATTCCCCCAGGGCGCCGGCCAGCGACGGTTCGGCGGCAGGGGCAGGTTGTGGGGCGGCGGCTGATGCGGGCGCGGCCGGGGGAGGAGCGCTGGTGGTCGAAGGCGCCCACCCGGCGAGGACTTTGGCAACCGCATTGGCGTTGGCGACGGCCTGGCCGGGATCGGGATCACGATAGCGTACCCAGAGAAGCCCGGTGGTCGGCTGGGTCAGCAAGACGCGGGTGCGGAACTCGCCAATGGCATGCGCGGTGGAGGGCGCAGCGAGATCGGCTTGGAGAATGAGTGTGGCGACGACAGAGTCGCTAAGAATGGACTGGCCAAGGACGACGGCGGGTTGAAGGGTGCGCGCGATGCTGGGGTCAAGCTGCTGTGCCACCGCGGAGTCGAAGGAAAGCGTAGCGGCCGAGGCCAGTTGCGCCTCCCGGTAGCGAAGAAAGGCATAGAGGCCACAGGCGGTGGCGGCAGCCACGACCACCGCGATGAGCTTATGGCGCAGCGGAACGTAAGAGCGCACAAGGTCCTCGACTACGACCGAAGGTCCAAGGCAAGTCAACTGGCAATTTGGCGCATGCTCCGGAGGTCGCGGTGCGAGCTTCGTCTAGCGGTCGACCTCGGGACAAAATCGGAGACCATCAGGTGCTTGGTTGGCGCAATTGAGGGTCTCAGGGGAGAATCTTCTCCCTGCACGGAGAAGATTCCTGAACTCCTTACCAATATACCGCGGCGTGCGAGCTTTCTTTTTGAAGGCGGAAGTGGGGTCTGTTGAAAACAGCCGCGGTTTTGTATACCCGGAGACAACGCCATTTTCGCGGTTACTTCTTGTTTGCCGGTCATCCTCCTGGAATTCCAGTCGAATCTGAGAAAAGCGTCCGAAAAGGGTTACAACGGGACTGATCGCAGCGACAGATCCCAGGATCACGGGCCTCAAATTGGATTGTCTCTCTCGGCTAATTCGCCGCGTTTTTCAAGCAGAGTCGACGGCGTCCTGCGAAACCCCTTGACAATCTCTTTCGGGCCGGAGAATCTTTCCCTGTCTCCCTTCCCCCGCGTGCTGTGACATACTTCCAACTTCCTCGTATTCGTAATTCCGCTTTGGCCTGGGCCCCGGTCCCCGATTTGTTGGAGGCTAAGAGAAGATGCACCGCAGAACGTTGCGAACCATCCTCATTGCGCTGGCGCTTGCCGCGGCCATTTTGGCCGGGGTGCGTGCCGACGCGCAGGACATCAAGCTCAACGTGACCTATGTGTGCAACGGAGAGCGGATGTACGTGGAGAACTGCAATATCCGCGATCTCTCTGACACCTCCACTTGCCAAGTCGCGCATCCTGACCGCCCGCAACACAACGGCTTTATGGCCTACACAACCGAGACCCGCGGCACGCTGAAAAAGCTGCTGCCCACTTGCAAGCAACCCAGCGCGCAGGAACTCGCCCAGGAAGAAGCCTTCAAGAAAAAGCAGCAGGAGATTTACGACGCTGAGGTCGCCAAGGCCAACCCGCAAGCTGCCGCGCAGAACCCACAGGCCGGTTCCGGCAACCAGGCGGGCACGAATCCCGCGCAGATCCCGCCGCCGAAGAACGCCGAAGAGCGCGCTTTGCGCCGCTGCGTCTCGTCGGGCAGGCCCTCTACTACCTGCATGGGCAACGGGCTGCTGGGCGCGTTCACGCAGATGATTTCGCAGGTTCTTCCCGGCGGCGACAAGAAACCCGAGCCGCCTGGGCCCAACATGGCCGGCGTCTTCCAGGGCGCGGGATACTGGCGTCTCGATTTTATTGACGAGGGCGTGCTGGTGAACTGCGCGGACCTCGCGCCCAACCAGGAGAGCTATACGCTCGACCTGAAAGGCGGCCACGCCACGCTTACCATCGACACGACGCCGCGGCCTCTCGTGCTCGCCGTGCACGGCGACGGAACCGTTATCGGGCCGCCGGGCCCCGTGACTATTAACGGCGTGATCGCCGCGGGCTACGTGAGCGGCGCCGCGGGAACCGGCGCCACGCAGAAGGATCAATACGGCAACCTGTACGACGCGGCGGGCAACCGCGTGGCCGGAAACGCCAACAACGGCTATACGAGGTTTGCGCCCAAACGCGTCACGTGCCCGGCCATCAATCTTACTTCAAAGGGAGCGGGCGTGGGCGTGCAGACGATGGAAACCGATTTGCTCAAGTCCGTGGTCGGCGCCGACAAGGGTCCGCCCATTCCGGCCGGAATTCGCATGCACGGCATCTTTGCCGCGTCTACAGGTTTCAGCGTGCAGTTCTTTCCGGAATCCGTGATTCTGGGCTGCGGGCCTGACGCTGCGCGCGCCTATCCCTACACGGTGGAATTGGGCGGAGGCGGCGCGGTGGTGAAGATTGCTGCGCCCGATCACCCGCTGACGCTGGCTTTCAGGCCTGACGGATCGCTCGACCCGGGCTCGACCGGCGCCTACCAGGTGCATGGGCGCATCGTGACCGGCCAGGATGACAACGACGACTTTACCTTCGCTCCCATGGAGATGACCTGCAACCTTAGCGTTCTTGCGCCGAGCCAGCAGATTTCCGCGAGCGGCGGAGGGCCGACGACGATGAACACAGCGGCAGGCAATTCAAGTCCAGCCAGTGGCGGCGGACTTTCCACTCCCGCCGCGCCACTGGGCAACGCGGTTTTGTCGGTGATTCCCGGACTTGCCGCGCAGCCGGACGCTCCCAATCCCTTCGCAGGCCGGCCGTTTGTCCTGCTGCGCACGAGCTACGCCGACACAGTCGCAAGAGTCGGCCTCACTGTGCCGCGCGGAGTGTCTCCCTATTTGTATGTGGGCACTCTTTGCGCAAATCGAACGCCGGATTGCCAAAAAGTCGTGAGTGCGATCAATGCAGACGCCGCCTCGGCGATCCGCGCAGATGCCAACGGCAGAGGCACCCTGCCGGGCGTGCCCCCGGGCGTCTACTACCTGATGATCTCCGCGATTTACAACAACCGGCCGTTCGCGTGGGGCCAGGCGGTCCAGCTCAAGCCCGGAGCAAACTCCGTAACGCTCGACCTGAGCAACGCGACTGCGGTCAGGTGAGACGAGTGTGAGTGTGAGTGTGCGTTGTATGTTTGCAACCAAACTCGATCTGAGTAAGTCCTGCTCTTGGGCGTAGACAAAACCAGGAGGATCCCCCATGCCGACGTCTCCGGAGAACAACGAGCAAAACGCGGTGCAACAGGCCGCCGACCAACATGCAGATGAAATCCTTTCACGCCGCCGAGAAGGCCGCGCCAAGCGCGCCGCGGCTCTCGCCGCTCATCCTCAGCCTTTCTCCATCAGGACCGAAATCACAAAGGCTCCACTCGCGGGGGTTGCAGGGGCTGTGGCACCCGCTCCCGTGCCCATGACCACCCAAACGGCGGGGTATCTGCTGGCTGTCGGCGACTCCTGGTTTGACTATCCGATCCACGACATCCTGACCAGGCTTGATGACAACTACGGCTACAACATCGAATCTTCTGCTCACCGTGGCGACCCGATTGAGACCATGGTTTCCAGCGTCGGGCAGCTCGACAAATTCGCGCGTTGCATGGATAAGATCGTCGCGCTCGGAGCCGCGCCCAAGGCCATCTTGATTTCGGGTGGAGGCGACGACATTGCGGGCACGGAGTTCGGCATGTTGATCAATAACGCGGATCTGCAGCCCATCGCCGGTTGGAACGATCAGGTCATTGCCGGCGTGATCGACACGCGCATCGCCGCCGCCTACAGACTGATGATTCTCTCGGTCAATTCGCTCTGCCAGAAGGATCTCGGCCGCACGTTCCCCATCCTTGTGCACGGCTACGACTATCCCGTGCCCGACGGTCGCGGCTTTCTCGGTGGCGGATGGATTTTACCGGGCCCGTGGCTCAAGCCGGGTTTTGACGAGAAACTTTTCACCGTTCTCAGCGACACAACGCAGATGATGATGACGGTGATCGATCGGTTCAACTCGATGTTGCAGACTCTGGTGCAGGAGCCGGGTTTCCAGAACGTGAAATACATCGATCTGCGCAAGACTCTTTCGAACTCGCTCGCCGACTACACGCAATGGTGGGCAAACGAAATCCATCCCAACGCCGGGGGCATTTTCGGCGGCCAGGATGGGTGGGGAGCCGTGGCCGCGAAGTTTCAGGCGGTACTTGCGACGCTTCCCTAGTTGTGGCGCCAAGACCGGAACAATTTCAGTCGCCTTTTCTGCGAAAATTGCCGCTTTTGCCGCCGGATTTTGCTTCCAGGCGAATCTCGCGGATCACGATGGATTTGTCGAGCGCCTTGGTCATGTCGTAGACAGTGAGGGCGGCGACGGCGGCCGCAGTGAGCGCTTCCATTTCAACACCGGTTGGTCCGACTGTGGCCGCCGTGGCCCTTATTTGCACACCGCTGCGCACGCCGTCTGCGATCAGCTCCGTCTCGACATCGACGTGCGTGAGCGCGAGCGGATGGCACATGGGAATCAGCTCGGCGGTGCGCTTGGCGGCCTGGATGCCTGCAATGCGCGCAACTTCAAGCGGATTGCCTTTGGGGTTTTTGGGCAGCGCGGAGATGACCGCAGCGGAAAGCGCAACGAAAGCGGAAGCGGTTGCGCTGCGGCGCGTGGGCTGCTTACCGCCGACGTCGACCATGGCCGCTTGGCCGGATGCGTCGAAATGCGAGAGTTTCGCGGGCTTGGGATCGGAGTCGGGTTTGGGCACGAGAGTCCTCAAGTCAAAAGAATGTTGACCGTTGCGCCCGCGTCGAGTGAATCGCAGTCATCGGGCACGACGAGATAGCAGTTCGCGAGCGCCATGGCGGCGAGATCGCCGGAACCTTGCCATGCAACGAGCTTCACATCAGGCACCGGGTCGGTGAAAGTGCACGTGGCAGGTAGAAAGCGCGTCAAGCCGGGTTTGCTTCTCACGTCCGCGGCAAGGCGCGCTTGAGCGAAGCGCGGGCCATGATCGATGCGGCCTGCGAGCGCGGCCAGAATCGGCGCGGCGTACAGCAGAAACGTGACGGCGGACGACACCGGATTTCCCGGAAGCCCCATAAAGCAGCACTTTGTGCCGCTCTGGTTGCGCTTGGCGCTGATCTCGTTTTCGATTGATCTCGCGGAACGGGGCAGTTCTCCAAACACGACCGGCTTGCCGGGCTGCATGCGCACGCCGGTGAAGTGGAAGCGGGCGCCGGCGCGGGCGAGAGAGGGCTCGACGAGGTCGAATTTGCCTGCGGAGACGCCGCCTGTGATCAGCAGAAGGTCAGCCGTTGCGGCGCGGGCGATCGCGGCATCGAGAGATTTGGCGGAGTCGCGCGCAATGGGCAATATCCAGGGCTTGCCACCGCCCGCGGCAACCATCGCAGCCAGCATGGCGGAGCTGGAGTTGCGAATCTGGCCGGACTTTGGTTTGGCGGCGATGGGCACAAGCTCGTCACCCGTGGAGAGAATGGCCACGCGCGGCCTGGCGTAGACCTTGAGCACGGCACTGCCGCAGGACGCAGCAAGAGCGATCTGCGCGGCACTGAGCAGGGTTCCGGCGGGCAGCAACGCGTCGCCTTTGCACGCCTGCGCGCCACGAGCCACGATGTTCTCGCCTTCCTTGACGGTGCGCGGCGGCAACAGGCGGACGGTGGGCGCGGTCGGTGATCCGGCGGACTCAACATGTTCGAGCATGATGACCGCGTCGGCGCCGCGCGGAACCGGCGCACCGGTCATAATTTCCCAAACCGCGTCACTCGGCAGCGGTCCCGCGGGAGGATCGCCCGCGCGGCTTGTGCCGGCAACGGCAAGCAGCTGATGCGTGGAAGCTTCGGCGGCACGGCAGGCGAATCCGTCGCGGGTGGAGCGGGCAAACGGCGGCTGATCGCTGTCGGCGCGGAGGGTCTCGGCGAGCGCGCGTCCGGCTGCAGTCGCCAGCGTCACGCGTCCCGTGGCGGGCTTGCTGCGCGCAAGGCGCGTGGCGCGCTTGGCGACAAATGCTGCGGCCTCGGCATAACTGAGCAAGTCTCCGGCCATGACATGGATTGTAGATCGGGGCACGGAAGGGATGAAGCGCGCGGGTTTTGTGCTTAGTCCGAGAAAAGCGGTTGAGGTTCGTGCAATCCCACATCTCAAAATCGAGATGCGGGGCACCCAACGTTTTTGGGGTAGGACGCTGAAGGGCGTCCGCCGCGGCGGACGCCCTTCGATCGGCTCAACGGAACGTCGAGCTATTTCGACATTACTTCGCGGCCTGCTGCAGGATGCCCGTCACGTCTGCTGCGAACTGGCCATGCGGCGCCAATTCCAGATATTTCTTGTAGGCTGCCGCGCAATCCGGGGGCAGAACGTAGTGGCCCTTGGCGTCGACGGTAGCGCTCATAATCAATCCCTGGGCCTTGATGTAATAGAGGATGGCGAGGTTCGGATCATTCGGGTTCGCATCCGCCTTGATAGCCTGATCCGCCGCGGCAGACTGCGCGGTGGCATTGCCTTGCTGGAAGAAGATGATCGCCTGATTCTTGAGATAAAGCTGCGCGTTTGCAGGATCGGCCTTGGCGGCAGCGGCAAAGGCATCGTTCGCCTCAGGCACCTTGCCGGTGCGCGCGTAGCACTCGCCCAAGCCAGCCTGGGCCTGGCCGATGACGGGCATGCGCGGCTTTTTGGAAGCGGTCTCGAGACCGACAGCCTTTTTGTATGACGTGATGGCATCGTCGTACTGCTTGAGCCCGGCCTGTCCGTAGCCCAACTGATTCCACAAGAGGGCTTCGTCCGGCTTGAGGCCCGTATCCTTGGTCGCAAGGCTCACGATATCGGTGTACTTGGCGGTCCGGATCTCGTTGGCCCTGTTTTCAATGTCGGTCCTGGAAGCACTGCCTCCGAGAGACTGCGCCGCAACCATCATCGCGCTGTCAATTTCTTTCTTGTCCTGGTTGACGATCTTCAGATCGGCGTTGAGCTGGTTGATGAGGACGTTAGCCTTCAGGGCCTCGGAGTTTTGTTTCTTCAAATCCTCCAGCTGTTTCTTCTCTTCCGGCGTCATCTTATCGATGTATTCCTGGCGCGACATGTCGACGTCCTGTTCCGTATCCTCCCCGACGACGATTTTAACGCCACGGATGGAATCGACCATCTTGCCGACCGGCGTATCGGCCGCGCGGTAAACCACCATGTAGGTTCCCGCGGGCGCTTCGCCGGTGTAATTGCCGGAGTCATCGACCGGGAAGGTGAACTTGAGGGAGACGCCGCCATCGGTGGAGAGGCTCACCGTGCCGCCGCCTTGGGGTTGCCCCGTGGGATTGATGACTTTGCCGTGAATTTTGCCCGTAGTTCCAGCGGGCGCTTGCGGCGCCTGTGCGGGGGCGAGAACCACGGTCAAAAGTGAAGCAGCGGCCAGGCCCAGCCAAAGTGAAAGAGCACGTTTCATGTTTTCTCCTTGAGAGCGGCGGGACATCGATTGCCCGCAAGCTCAAAAAATTCAAAGTCTCAGGCGCAGCGGAGGAAACTCATCCGGCAGAGCGCATTGCAGAGCAAGACCCACGTTAAATCCAAGCCGCTCCCCTCGACAAGGGGAACAGTGAACGAAGTGAGACTCGACGCAATTGGCGGTGATAAGCGCGATGCCGGTCCTGGAAGCGAGGCATAGCCTCGCAAAGCCAAGCATGATGATCTTATCCGACGCGGGTCGTTCAGGTTACACATACATCGTAAAGCCGCAGCGATGACCCTCGTTGTGGCGTATATCACAGCCAAAAGTCTGTTATTTGCCTTCCCATGGCGGGCGTTCTACCCCGAGCTTGCGAAAATCGCGCGAGAACCTGGGCTCCGCTTACAGGCATTCGTCGATGGGTGGGAATGGGCCGGAGTCGGCAGCCGGAAGCATTCCCGGGATGTGGGTCGAAGGTGGCCTCAGTTGCTCTTCGTTCCGGCGCTGTCGCTGGAGTCGATTTTCTGTCCGAAGCCTTGGAGAGCCCCCTTTACCTCGGCAGAATAGGGGCCGTTGGGAGCTAACTGGAGATATTTTTGGTACGCCTCCAGGCAACCCGCGGGAGCCACAATCCTCCCCGTCTTGGGATCGGTGTGAGCCTGCTGCAATAGCCCCTGCCCCTTGAGGTAGTAGGAGACTGGCTGGTTGGGATCAGCCTGGATTGCCTCGTCGGCGGCCGCCACCTGGGCGACAGGATTTCCTTCCTGATAGAAAATTACCGCCTCATTCTTGAGGTAGAGAGCGGCCGATCCGGGGTTCGCCCTGGCCGCCTCGTCAAATGCTGAGTTGGCGGCTGGAACCTTCCCCTGCTCCGCATACAACGTTCCCAGGCCCGAGTCGGCTCCGCCTATGATCGCCGGATTTGGGCTTTGCTTCGCCGACTCAATCTGAAGCGCATTTCTTAGGTCTGTTTCTGCTTCGTCATACTTCTTCAGGCTGATCTTCGCCTGCCCCAAATCCAGCCACAGGATTGATTCTCCGGGCCTCAGTGCGGTGTCTTTCGTCATCAGGGTTTCGATCTCGGTGTACTTTGCGGTCTTGATCTCTGTTTCCCTGGCCTTAACCGCATCCGTGGTCTCTGTAGCCTTCAGTTCCTGCATTGCGGTCGAGTATGCGAAATCAGCGTCACGAAGGTCCTGATTAACAGTGGCTATATCGACATTGAGTGCCCTGATGATCTGGTTGGCCCTGATGGTTTCCGCGTTCTTCTCTTTAACCTTTTCCAGTTCCTCTCTTTGTTCCGGAGTCATTGCGTCGATGAACGACTGCCGGGACATGTCGATGTTCTGCACCACGTCCCCGCCGCTCACAATCGTCACCCCCTTGTAAATGTCGATCATCTTGTTCGGCGGAGTATCAGCCATGCGATACACGACATCGTAGGTGCCAGCAGGCGCGTATCCGCCGTATTCACCTGTCGACGAGACCGGAAATGTATACAGGGGCGTGAATCCGCCGTCGGTTGAGAGGCTCACTGTTCCGCCCCGGATCACCGGCGTCCCGGTGGTGCCGATTACCTGACCATGGATCCTGCCGGCGGGGGCCTGCGCCTGCGCAAGCGAGAATACAAGTGCCACAAGGCCCAACCAAATTGAGAGGCTGCGCTTCATTCCCATCTCCATAAGAGCATCGCGAACTGCACAGTCAGCGCGCTCTGGAATATCCATTTTTCATCATGAGGACGGGAGGGTTACCCCATGCCTCGAGCCGGGAAGCCTCTGCGAAGCCGTACCTGACCTCACGCAAATCTCAGCCTCTCGAGAGCTTCGCGAAGCCGGATTGATTGTAGATGAAATCGCACGCCATCAGGCTCTGCGCCGATCGCCTTTCCAGGCAGAGTAGAGGTTAAATCCGCGCCGACAGATTGCGCAAGGGGGCGCTGACTGAATGAAATGGAAGCCACATACGGAACTGCCTGCCGGTTGTTTCACTGGCGGCCAAGCGAATTGAACTCTCAACTGCCAGCGTGCGGCGGGAGTGGTTGATCACGGCTCTAGAATGGCTACATGGCCATAGCGATTCGTTCAGCAACTGCGGCAGATGTCGCACAGATTCTGACATTTATTCGCGCTCTTGCCACCTTTGAGCGGGCGCCGGACGCCGTGGTTGCGACCGAGGAGGGCCTGCTGCGCGACGGATTTGGCCCCAACCCGTTTTATTCCTGCCTGATTGCCGAGCGCGACGGCCAACCTGCCGGCTTCGCCCTGTTTTTCTACAACTACTCCACCTGGGAGGGACGGCCCGGCATCTACCTGGAGGACCTGTTCGTACTGCCGGAGTTTCGCAGCCTGGGCATCGGCAAGGCGCTGTTGCAGCGCGTGGCGGCAATTGCTGTGGAAAAGGGCTGCCAACGCCTGCAATGGGAGGTTCTGGACTGGAATACACCGGCCATCGATTTCTATTCCGCCATGGGCGCCGAGTTTCTGGACGATTGGCGCAATGTACGGCTGAGCGGCGAGGCGATCAAGCGGCTGGCCGAGAGCGCGGGAGCCACTTCGTGAGGATTCGTGTGATCGGCGGCGGGCTGGCCGGACCGGAAGCGGCGCTGACGGCTGCGCGGCTTGGCTGCGAAGTGGATCTCTATGAGATGCGCGCGATGGTGGACGGAAAGCCGCGCCTGACGCCTGCTCACCAGACCACGGATTTCGGTGAGCTGGTTTGCTCGAATTCCCTCAAGAGCGAATCGCCCAACACGGCGCCATGGCTGCTGAAACAGGAGATGCGACGCGCGGGCTCCGCGCTTTTGCGCATTGCCGATGCGACGGCGGTAC
>CAWFPZ010000002.1:0-15106 GCA_963817835.1 uncultured Acidobacteriota bacterium
CCGATGCCCCTGAGGCTTCAGAAGCCGAACCTTCCCGCAGCAGTGTATTGGTTCACGTTGTTGGCGTTTGTGTTGCGCATGATCGCGCGGCTTCACACGGGCGCCTCCGACTTCTGGGTCAATGGCTATACGTTCTTTTTTGATATGGCCCAAAGCATCGCTGCTGGAAAAGGGATTGCTATAGAAGGCATTCGTACCGCCTCTCGCGTTCCCTTCTACCCCATTTTTCTTGCCGCAGTGACCCTGGGTCACGAGGCGTTTTGGCCTATCGTGATTGCCCAATCCATGATTGGTGCGGGAACGGCATTTTGCGCTGCGTTGCTGGCGCACCAGATGTTTCATGGACCGTGGGCGGCCAAGGCGGCGACAATGGCGGCTGCAATCACCGCGGTGTATCCCTACTATGTCGTCCACGACACCGCCCTCCAGGAGACCGCCCTTTTTACGTTGCTCACTCTCATGGCGGTGATCCTCGCTCATCGCATCGCGAGCACCGGGGCATTTTTGTCGGCTGCTCTCTGTGGATTGTTGCTTGGCCTCGACGTGCTGACACGTGCGCCGATTGCACTATTCGCATTGCTCGTCCCGGCATGGCTGGTTTGGAGAAAGCGCCAGCGCCTGGCTCCGGCTTTGCTATGCGCGTTGTTTCTTGCTTTAACTGTTTTCCCCTGGATTTGGCGATGTTACAAGTTAACCGGCCATGTTTTGCTCACGACTGAGCAAGGTGTCGAACTTTGGAATGGCAACAACGATATTCTCTTTCACTACTATCCCGAGCAGAGCGTCGATGTGAGCATCGACGCTCATATGGCGGCTTTAACTCCCCAAGAGAATCGGGAGTTAGAGCAACTTAGCTATAACGAGGCGCTCGCGGACCAGTGGTTCCGGCAAAGAGCTCTGGCTTATATTCGCGCGCATCCCTGGCAGACGTTTTTCAACGGATTCCGCAAAATCGCCGCGACATTCGACTGGCTGCCGACGCCGCGAAGATCTCTCGCGAGAAGCTTGCTGCATGCTTTTTCGTACGGTCCTGTGATGGTTCTCGGGCTGTGGGGAATGTGGCGAAGACGCTCGCAATGGCGGGACGATTCTTTAATCTATCTGATGTTCGTGCTATTCCTGCTTGTAACTGCCGTCTATTTTGGCCAAACCAATCAGCGCGTGTATCTCGATGTCTACTGGATCGTGTTTGCCGCGGGCGCTCTGGCTGAGACAGGCGCAGGCATCGTGCACCGGCATTCGCAATCCGACCAAAGCGCGCTGCAAAGTTCGTGATGGTCCTGACGGCAATTCCGGTTTCATCGCAACCCGTGGCCTGTCCGACGCGGCAAACTCACTGGAGTTTTCGAAACACAACATCGGGATATTCTGCTTCGGGCAAGAGGCAGTCGTCGCGGCCGTAGAGCGGTTCCCGGTTGTCGAGTTTTACGCTGTACACCGTCTCGAATTCCCTGGCTGTGCGCGTATCGGCAAAGCGAAACATGGCGTGTTGAATGATTAGAAGGCCACCGGGCTTGAGTGCCCGAGCCAAATCAGCCACAGATTGCTCAAACGCTGCAAAGCGGATGCGATGGCCACTTTCCCGCGGCGGCGGCGAAATGTTTAGATCGCCATGACGGAATACCGCCATGGCAAAAATGGCATCGTAGCTGGCGCTGGCCTCCCCATCCGTCGAGCCGGCGACGGCGAAGGTCATCCTTTTGTCTCCAGCTTTCAGGCGGCGGAATCGGCAGACCGCAATATTCAAGGGATTGATGTCGAGCCCGGCGATGTATGCGTCAGGGAAGTATCGGCGTAGTGAGAAAACTTCCTCTCCCGTCGCGCAACCGAACGATAGGATGCGCATACTCGCATCGCCTTCGAGCAGGTTGCGCACTGCAAGGAAAATGTCCGGGTAGCGATCGGCGGAAGTTGTTCCATAAGGCTGATAGAGATCTTTCGGCGGCCGCAGCAGCAAGAGTGCGGCATTGCGCGACTCCTGGCTATGCGCCAGTTTATAGAGGAACAGCGCGGCCCGATACCCCGGCATTTTGCGCAAATAAGGCTTCACCCGAATGATGAACGCACGCATACAAGTCGTTTCCGGCGACAGAGATCGCCACTCTGCAACTGCTCATCTGGTGTATTCAGTGTATCGGACGAATTTTTCGTAACTCGATTTACGCGCCCGGCTGGCCTGACCTGCTCGCTTTGGCAGTCGCCTTTTCCTGCAAAAGTAAATCAAGTTGCCGTTCGAAGCAGGCATGGTCGAACGAGCCATCCTGCAGACAGGGAAGCCAGTCGTTCAACTCCGAGAAAATCGACCACGACCATGCAAGCGGGACCGCAGGAGTTCCGACGTTTGGCAATTGCCGAATTTCGTCGGCCGGTCCAAGGATGTGCGGTTCATAGATTTTGATTCCGTCAGAAATCACTCCGGCGTAATAGCTGAAGTTTCCCTTGGCCACAATCAAAACATCTGCCTCTATAAGCTCCTGCATGGTCCAAACGGCGTCGGCGTCTAAGAAGAACTCAGCGCCAAGCGGGGACAATTCCGAGAAATCCTCGATGTTTCCCTGACTATAAATGCGCATGCTGAAAGGGCTGCCTCGTGAATCGAGAATCGATTTCACTTCGCTGGTGACGCGGAGGACCTTGTCAGTACTTGTGTACATATGGGGGATTGCATGGGCGGTGACGTCTCCGCGGCGGATATGCACAGCTACCGTGATCTCATCTGTCGTTCGCGGGGCCTTGTTCAAGTAATATTTGCGCCTGAATTCCGGGATCAGGGCTCGAAAACCGTCCAGCAGCTCCTGCTCCCGGCCCCGCAATCCAAAGCACAGATTGAGATTCGACAAGGCATAAGAGCCCACGTCAACCACTCCGCGTCTCCTGCCATGGCGAGGTTCCTCGCCCGCGCCCAGATTGAAAAGCGACTCCCATGCCGCAGCCCATTGCTGCATGGGCCGATCGGCGTGGCAAACAATTGAAAGCGGTGTGTGCAAATAGGCAAGACCCGATACCCGGGCAAAATTGATGGTGCACGTCGTGAGAGAAGCCAAACTCGCGGCCCCTTCCTTGTCTGAGCTCATCGCACAAGTAACCGCCCATATACGCTGCACGCCGATTCGATGCAAAATGTACTTCCGGAAAAAAATAAACCGCGCATCGTAGTGAAGCTTGCGACCCAGCAAAAATTTGACGCAGTTCTTTAGCAATTGCCTGGTGTAGTTGTAGCTTTCGGTCACTACGTAATGGAGCAAAGGAAATTCTCGTTTCATGCATCGAAATCCTAAAGCAGCTCCTTTGGGGCGCTTTCAAATCCCAAAACCAATTCGGTCTTCCGAGTGGGCAACAACTTGATTGCAGTTCGTCGTCTCTATAAAACCAACTTCACTTGCTCACGTGAACCTTACTGGCCGATTTGGCTTTTTCCTTCTCTTCTAATAACAAGAAGAGCTGGCGTTCAAAGGCAGAACGATCAAACGAGCCATCCGGCTCGCAGGGGACCCAGTCGTCCGTGGCGGGAACAATCCTCCACGTCCAGGACTTTTCAAAGAACTTGATTCCGTCGGAAATGAAGCCGGCGTAATGGCTGTAGCAGCTCTTGGCCGCAACCAGAATGTCGGCCTCCACAAGTTCCTGGAACGTCCAGATGGGGTCGGCGTCGAGAACGAGTTCAGCGCCAAGCGGCGAGAGTTCCGCAAAGTCCTCGGGAGCGCCTTGCGAATAGATGCGGATGCTGCTCGAAACCGCGTGAGAGTCGAGGATGGCCTTCGCTGCGCTGGCGATGTGCAGAATACTTTCCGTAGCCGTGTATTTCTCCATGGCATTGTCAGTGGATACATCCCCGCGGCGGATGTGCACCGCCACGGTGACCTCATCCGTCGTGCGCGGCGACTTGTTGAGGTAATACTTGCGCCTGAAGTCCGGCATGAGGGTCAACAATCGCTGCCACAACTCCCGGTCCCTGCCCCCCCATCCAAAACACTGATCGAAAAACATCCACATATCGTCCTTATTGGGACGGAGGTCATGATGCATGACCCCACGAGTCCTGCCGTCGCAGGGCAGTTCGCCCGCGCCCAGATTGAACATCGACTCCCAGGCCGCGACCCACTCCTGCATGGGGCGATCGGCGTGGGCGATCTCGGTGAACGGCGAATGTAGATAGGTAAGTCCGGTGGCTCGAGCAAAGCCTATCGCGGTCATTATGTGAAAGGCCTGGGCTCCGGCCCCTTCTGTCGGGCTATCAATGGCACAGGTAATTGCCCGTATCCGCCTAAGGCGCGCGAGATGCAGAATATATTGCGGCAGGAATACCAGGCCCTCATCACTGAAAGGCTTTCGGCCCAGAAGACGTTTGAAGGGGTTCTTGAGTGAATGCAAGGCATATCTGCAGCTTTCAAATGCGACGAACCCGAACAAGGGATACCGCTGTCGGATTCGGTCGAATGCTCTTTTGATCCACCTTTTCAATTGCAAACCTGGATCCTTTTCGATCTTCTCGGTGAGTGATCGCAATCATCCGAGCCACTGGGCCGTCCCGTCGTGGCTGAATTCCAGTTTATCCTTGGGGTGGCCGGATCGCGCGGAAATGCGCCGAAACCAAATTCACACAAAATGCCCCGCTCATCTGGCAACGCGGCAAATGCGGAATTCCAATTAAAGTTCCATACGAAGCCTCTGCGCAGAGGCATTCCGTTCAGCGCATCGCATGGCAATTCACCGCAATGCCAGTCAGCAATAGATGACTGGCATGCAAGTGTCAATCTTCAGCGCGATGGTGCCGGAATTGTCATCCCAGCGCCACATGTGGTTCCGCGGCACAGCGCCAACACCGTGAGCAAAACCGGTTCGGCGCATGTCTGGGCATTGAACTGCTTACTTCAGAGAGGAAATGACATGGACCAGCATGCAGAAAGGCGTAAAAAGGCTACAGCCCCACTCCTGCTGACGTCACTCCTGAATTTTCAAGCAAAGCTCTGGCACGGCTGAAGCCGCGCCTCTTCAAGACAATTGCAGATTGACCCACTGCAAAGATTTGAGCCTCTAAGCCCAACGCTCAGCTCTTCTCGGCCGAACAGGAGAAGATCCGCGAACAGACTGCTCGTCGGTCCAACAGAGTAATCTTAGCTATAGTGCATGGTACTGTTACCGCCTTCGGCGTGGGAGCCGACGGTCGACGTGGCGGTAATTTGCCCGATGTCCATCTTCTTCAACTCAGGGGCGACCCAATTCTTCCTGATTTCGACCTTCTTGACAGTGTTACCAGTCATCCGCGCTCTCCTTTAGGGGGAATGTACTCGATAGTTGGACTATAAGGGATGCCCACCCGGAAATCAAGTGGATAATCCTTCGCGATCCCTTACTTTCAAGCAGATGAAACATTACGAATAAGGATTATCGGCGGGATGCGCGGTCCACCGAGAAACTGAGACCTACCAGGACTTCGCGCGGGGTCTTCATAGAGTCCAATTGGCTTCTGTCCGTCTTAAGTCGTTCAATTAAAACATTTATCGCTTGGGAGGCGCGGGGCAAGCCCAACCTCACGCACGCCCGTCGCTTCCATTTACGCCTTGGTCTTGGCTTGCGGGAGACGTCGCGCAATGTGGGAGCGGTCAACTCCCATTATCGAGAGTGCGTCCCGTTATCAAGTGTGTGCTCCCCCAATTGTTGTACCCATCGCCACAGCCACAACAAAGGACGCAAGGGTTTGTAGGCCCAGAAAAAACCATCCGGCAGAGAAAGGGTCCTGAAATCCTCGCGGCCGTAGAAGAGTTCAGACAGGCTATCGCGCCAGGATTTTGCGGGCCATAGGAGTCGCTCGTAGCGGCTCTTCCGAATTCGGTTGCGCAGCTTGGACGGACTCACGCGGCCTATGGGTTCGCCGGAGCTATAGAGCGCTTGAAGAGGCACTGCAACGAGTCTGGGAGAAGGCTCCTGCCACGCCTCCTCAGGAAGATCCGGCCGGGAAAGACCATACATTTGATCGAGGAGATAGATCCCCGCAAGCAGAACTCTGGTCTGACGCAATTTCCGCGCGTTCTCCCATGCCGCCTCCCAATCAAGAAGCCCCAGCGCATGGGCGCGCGCCAAATCTCCCAGCCATTTCGCGCGGAACCATTCGTGCAGCCCGCCATGGCAGCAGAAGTAGAGCGTCATATCGCTGGGATGCATGACCTGGATCGAACACCCTTGCCAGGTAGAGGGCACGCTCCTGGCCCATCGGGCGCGCGTAGTATCTGGAGTTTCCCACTGGTGGCGCCAATGAAGCTCTAACATGCGGCCTGTCTGGACATGGATAAAGCTGATGTGCTGCTCATTGCGCAGGAAACTGCCCCATTGCCGGGAACTCATGGGGAAATATGTCTCTTCCAGATGCCAATCCTTGCCCACCAGGCAGCCTTGCGCTCGGCCAAGATCTTCGCACGGCACTTCCAGGTCCATATCCAGCGTTTCGCGCATACCCACGTCTCCATAAAGCGCAAAGGATAGGATCTGGCCCTTCAGCGGCATCACGGGGATGCCTGCGCGGTTGAACCGCTTCAGCACGTCTGCCAAAAGCAGACAATGCTGCATCGCCTTCATGCGGCAAGCATCGCTGCGCTTCTGTAATCCCTGTCTGGCAGATTCCGGCAATGTGATTCCGGGCACGCGGCTGAGAGCTGCCCAACTGAGAGCCGGCGTGCGGTGACGATCGACCAGCGCGAGATATTCTGTCCAGTCCGGCCCGTCGGCGAAAGCTTCTCGGATGGCCTCGTCCTGATTCTGCCGCCACGAGTCCGGGGCGAGCCAGGAAGTAGCAATCATAAGGCGAAATGCGGGGCGAGTTTGTTGCAGCCAATCAGCCTTGATCATGGCCGATCTCCCGCGTCGATCTCGCGCATTTGGGCAGCCCAGGAAGCGGCATAAGCCCCACCCATGGCCACAAGCTCCGCATGAGATCCGGATTCGATGATGCGTCCTTTATCCATCACGTGGATGATGTCAGCGTGCATGGCCGTAGTGAAACGGTGGGTGATCATCAGCGCCGTTCTGCCTTTTACAAGGTTGTGGAAACGGCCGAGCCAGTCCTGCTCCGCCCATGAATCCATGGCGCTGGTCGGCTCGTCCAAAATCACCAGCGGCGCGTCACGGAAAAATGCTCGCGCCAGTGCGATTCGCTGCCACTCGCCCCCGCTCAGCTCCGCGTTGCCAAACAACTTGCCCAATTTCGCCTCAAAGCCATCCTGGAGCCGGTCGATGGGCTCCAGTGCTCCCGCGTCACGAGCCGCTTCCCGGATGCGCATCTCGTCGGAGAGATTGCCGATGTCTCCAAAGCCAATATTCTCGCGCACTGTCGCGTGATAATGAACGGGGTCTTGGAAAAGGACGGCAATATTGCGCCGTAAGGCCTCCGGATCCATCTCTCGAAGGTCCACCCCATCCAGAAGAATGCGGCCCTCATCCGGGTCATAGAAGCGGCAGAGCAGCTTGACGAGCGTGCTCTTGCCCGCCCCGTTGTGTCCCACCAGCGCCACTACCTTTTCTTTTGGAATCTCCAGTTCGAATTCGTCGAGAGCGCGATGTTCCCCGCAGGGGTACGTGAAGCTCACGCGCTCGAAGCGAATGGAGTGTTGCAAGGGGAGCCCGGGTTCTCCGGATCGGCCGGAGCGGATGGTTGGTTCAATCTTCAAGAAATCGTCCACGTTTTGCACGTAGAGCAGGCTCTTGTAAATCCTGCCCGCGCCTTCCAGCAATGCCCGGAGCTGGGCCTGGCCCTGCTGGAAGGCCTGAAGGCAGAGGAGCAGATCGCCCAGCTTGACGCGTCCGACAAGCGTCTGGTGGAGCATCCAACCCAAGCCGGCGAGGCTGCCTGCCAAAGCCAGGAGGCCGGCTCCCAGTTCGGTCATGGCTCCCTGCCGCACGAGTTGTAACTGTCCCTTCTTCAGTCTGTCGCGAATATGCTCGAAGGCCTCGCGGTGATAGGTTCCAAGATCGAAGAGGCGCAACTCAGCGGCCGGCCCGGCGTCGGTCATCAAGGAGTGCAGATACAGCAAACGGCGCAGATGGGCGGAACTCTCGTGCTGCCACGCATGTTCCTTAAAAACATGCTGCGCCACGAAAACCAGGCCGGGAACGGCCGCGGAAACCAGAAGCAGGGGAAGCCAACCTGCATATGTCCACAAGATGGCAGCCAGCACCAGGAATCCCAATCCGTTCTGCACCAGCGAACCAAGGTTCTCCAGCAGCACCAGTGGCTGGGAACTGGCCTCGGCCTGCGCCCGGTGCAACAGGTCGAAGGATTCAGGGTGATCAAAGAACGCCACGTCCATGCGGAGAGCCTGCAAGTGGATCAACCGATCGACCTCGTCCAGCACCAGTTCAGCTTGTACCGCCCTGACCCATGTGAGGGCGCTGGACAAAATCTGCCCGGCAGCCCATAGTCCGGCGATCCCGAGAGCGGGGGGTAGGATGGAAGCCCATTGCGGCGAAGAGACGAGCCGGTTCACAAGGGTTCTGAGCAGCAACGCCAAGCCGGCGGGAATCAGGCCCTGGCAGACCAGCAACGCACCCCAAACCACGGTCCACCACCCCGCAGCCTTCCAGATGATGGCAAGCGCGCGACGGCCTGCCGGCAGATGGTGGAAGAAATTTACGATCCGGTTTGTCAGCATACCAGGCAAAAACCTCAGGCAGGTGAATTCGCCAAACGCTGAAGAAACAACCCCACGCTCAGCCCCCTGTACAGGATTGCGTCCGCTCGCAAAGTGGTCTCTGGATTGACTTTCGCGACAAGATCTTCCAGGCAGCGGTGGAGGAGCGGCAGGTCCAGGATTTCCTGCGCCTCTGGCATTGCGTCAAAAGAACGGAGACACTCCCGAACTTGCTCGATCTCTTGAAGAACGCGGTGCCCAGAATCCGCGGCCTGTATCACATTCTTCCGCGAATTCAGCACCGGCTGCGGCAACCGGCCCTGGAATGCGTGCTTGAACAGGAAGCTGCGTTCGCCCTTGCGATAGAACTGATCGTCGGGAACCCGCAGAAGGAACTCCAACAGGGAAAGATTCACCGTCGGATCCAGACACGCAAAAGAATGAAAAGCGCAAGCTTCCGACCTAAGGCTAGGAGCTGTGCCGAGCTCATATTGGAAAAAACAGCGGCGATGATCGGTCAGCGGGGAAAATGCAAAGGTTGGATCGTACCCTGCCGCATGCATCCGGCCGGGCAAATCCAGCTTCTCTGCCATTTGAACACGGAGCGCGGAGTGAGTGCTCCACGACGGCAAACCGGTCCGGCCTGTCATGCGCTGCACGGCCAATACTCCTGGCAGGAGCGAAGGTTTTAACACCTGCCGTTTCACCGTCTGCCAGAGATTCGGGTCGGCGTGCAGCAGCAGGCGGCCGGCTGTGGCCGGGTTTCCTTGCAGCAGCGCCAGAATCGCCGAACCATTTCCCTCCCAGGAGACCGAAGCGTTTCCCCATCCACCATTCAGCAGAACTCCTGACCCGTTTTGTGAGGCGGCTTCAAACGTGGCGCGGAACAAGTAGCCGTTGTACGCCCCGGCAGATGGGCCGCTATGGACATCGAGGAGATATTCGACGCTCTCGAGAATTTTGTAGCCCTGGCCATCGATGGGGACGTGCCTGATGTTGGCGCCAGCCATGGCCGCCGTTGCGGCAGCGCGCTCCCATTCGTTGCTCAGATAACGCTCCCAGCCGGCTCCATGCAGAGAACACTGGGGCACCCAAGTATACGCAGTCAGATCGCGGCCCTGACGGGCAAGCAGGGGCCCGGCCAGCGCTACGATCGAGCCCGAGTCGCGCCCGCCGGAGAGTTCTGCCGCTATCGGCTTTTGGGTGCGCAGGCAGCTCTGAACGGCGCGCGTGTAATGCTCCAGAAATGCTTCGACGTACTCTTCATCCCGCCGGTACCGAAGCGGTTCGCGTTGCCCCAGCGACCAAAAGCGCCTGTCGCGTGTCTGGCCGGCGGCAGAAACAGTCATCACGTGGGCGCCGAGCAATGAACGGAAGCCCTTATACGCAGTCAACTCCGCGTCGTGCTCCCAAAGCGTCAGTATCTCGGCAAGGCGCAGCATATCCGGCTCTTTTACTGTGCCGGGAAGCGCCAGCAAGGATTTAAGGTTCGACGCGAAGGCGATGAAGCCTTTGCCTTCGAAGTAATAAAGGGCAGCAGCTCCGAAGACATCCCGGCCCAGATAGAGCCGGCGATCCTTCGGGTCCCAGGCAGCCAGCGCCCAATCGCCCTCAAGGTGCGAGCAAACTTCTTCTCCCCAATGATCGAAGGCCAAACTCACCAGTTGTGCATCGGAGATCCGACGCGCATCCGCTGACGCCACGCTGAAGATTTCCAGCAGCGCATCGCGGTTATCCAGCCGCGCGGTGCTTACCACCAGACCACGTTCTCCGCGCAGCGGCTGGCAATCGAAGGCATCTTCCGGGTTGATCTTCAGCAGCAGATGGCCCATGCCTACCGGTCCGAGAATCTGGCAAGCGCTGCCATCGGGGCCGTAGCAGGCCATCGCTTCCTTCATCCGCTCCAGCCAGCGCGGATCCACGGGCGCGCCATCATAGCGGTATACCCCATAGATGCCGCTCATGATTTCACCCGCGTAAAGGTCGTAAAGGCCTTGAAGCGTTCGTAGCCGTCCCCGCCAGTGACCATGCGCGTGCCGACGCGCAGCCATGCATGCGCTTCAAATCCAGCGGACGCCCCTTCACACACTCCGAAACTCACTGTTCCGTCCACACCGCGGCGCCGTAACATGGCCGAGGCAGCCAGCGCCTGGGCAAAGCATCGTCCGTCCCACGGCACACGCCTCGCCAGCGCGGATACCGCCCACCCCACCGCCGCTGCTGCTTGAGCTTGCTCAGGCGTCACCGTAGCCGGGCTCTCGGCCCCCGCGGTCCCCAGCCATGCCGCGATGCGCGAGAAAGGAACACATGCCAGGGCAATCCTTGCCATTGCCAGAGCGACAATGGCTTCGCAAAGAAGACCCCTTTGTGCCCGAGAAATTTGCCCAATGCGCTTGAGGTCATTCCACACGCAAGAGACCTTCGCGTTCCATTTCGGCCAGGAATCCCTGCAGATCCGCGGCACAAGCCTCGTGCGGGACATCGTATTCCTGCACCAGTTCGTCCACCAAAGCTGAAAACGTGATGGGGGTTGCCAGTTTCTCCCAAATGCTCCGCGCGGTATCCCCCATGCCATAATAGGCTCCCGCATCGATGCTCATCAGCACAGTTTCCTGGTCGAGTTCCGTAGAAAGAATCTCCTGAGCACGAACCAATTTGTCTTCGGGATTGAAACGACGCATCTACTTTTTCTCTTCCCTTGAATTTGAGCCAAAATGTTCCGCCCAGGCCGATTCGAGAAAACCGATCAACCCGTCAATCGTTTCCGGATCGCGCTTGCGGGAAACCGTGACCATGGGCGTCATTTGTGCAATTTTCCCGGCCAGCCGCATCAGATCGCTTTGCGTCTCCTGGCCTTTCAGGAATTGCGGGCGATATAGATTCTCAAATAGCCGCTGTACACGATCAAATCCACGAATGACATCGAAGTGTGGGTCGCCGTCCTCTTGATTGGCAAGAACGTGAATTGCCTTCAGTGGAACCGGGTCAGGACAGTAACCTTCGTTCATCGGAACTACGAACTTATCGACATTGAAGCGCGCATCCCGCGCAGGGGCAAGACGCTCGTAGGCGTCGGCACAAAGCCGGAAATGCGCCAGTGCGGGAAGTACCTGCAGCTTCCCATCGGTTGTGGTCACGGCACAAACGTCGTCCGACAGTAGGCGGTATCCCCGACGATAAAACTGGGCCGCCAGCGTGGATTTGCCGATACCCTGCGCTCCCACAAAGATCATTGCTCCCCATCGCGTCTCCACCGCGCTTCCATGCAGGGGAAACAGGCCCCGCTGATAGAGAAGCGCGCCGATGACCGACCCCAGCAGGAAGAGTCGAACTTCATCCGTAGAGGACCCCGCCAGAGGCTCAATGGAGATACGGCTCCCTTCCTCCACCAGGTACCGGCCAACGCCCTTCACCACCAAACGAAAGACCCCTGGGCGAACCTCGTAGCAGCCGCTCTCAACAGACTCCGATGTGCTCGGCAGGGCTGGCAGCAAACGGATCGTGACATCTGGATTTCCATCGGGTTGCGGATGGAATGGGAGTTCAGGACACGCGATCTCCGCGTGAACGCGGAGACCATAAACAGAATATGCATTGTTGGACATCGTCAACTCTGCAATAGGCTTTTATCCACTACTGTCCGGCATTCATCCCACAGTTCAAGCAGCCACGAACCAGGGTTGCTTTAAGGATACTGCACATGGGTGCGTGCTGTTTTGTGAAACGATCCGTCCAACTCAGACTTTTGTTCTGCCATTTCCGGATGTTGCACGCGGGAAAATCTGCCGGGTATTCATTTTGTGAATTGAAATGGGGTAGGGTGCGGGAACTTGATTTCTTTCGAGAAATCCCGGGAGCAGATCGATGCATGCAGCACTGATTCTGAGCGAAGAGGCTCGTAATCGAGCTTCAAAAGGATGAGGCCGGCCTTGGATTGATGGCCGGCCCCGGATCTCTGCTGGAAGACGTGCGATCAGTTGAGCCCCGCGAACTCTTCCTTAAAGCGGGAAGAGTCCGCGGAATCACTGAGCAGTTTATGCCCGCGCGCCGATTATTGCGCGGCCTTCTTCTTCATCGGGTGCTTCTCCGCCAGAGGCTTGCGAGCCTGTGGTTTTACCGCAGTCTCGTCCACCGGCGTAGTTCCCGTCACGTCAGTTGTGAACGTCGCGCCTGACGGCACCAGATAATTCTCCACCGTCTGGCCGTCTGTCGATCCAGTGGCTACACTGATGCGCGAAGCGTCGATGCCCTGCTCCGTTACCAGGTAGTCCTTGGCGTTCACCGCACGTTGCGCCGCGAACAAGTCCACCTTGGCGTGCTTGTTCCTGGCTGCCCTCTTCTGTTCCTTGGCAGTCATGGCCGCTTCCGTGCTGTCCTGCTCGCCGACTACAACTGCCTTGGCGTCGGCCTGCTGCTTAAGGTCCAGAGCTACCTGGTCCAGGCATGCCTTGGCTTCGTTGTCGACGCGCATGGGCCGCCTCTTGTCGGTCGAGAAGCTGATGGTGCAGAGCGCCTGCGTCTTCGGCGCAGGAGGAATGATCGGAGCTACGATGGTCAGGCTCGTCGAAGACGTCGCCGAGTGGCCCTTGTTATCCGACACATTGCAGTTGATGCCTACGGCGCCGGTTGGCGCGCCCGCCGACGAGTACTCCGCCGTGGTTCCGCCTCCCGTTACGGTGCCCGCGGTGGCCGTATAGCTGTAGGTCAGCGGCAGGTTCTGCGGGCTTACGCCCACTGAGGTCACCGTTGCCGTGCCTCCCGGCGCAATCGTGTTGGGGCTGACCGAGCAGCTGATGGTCGGCGGCTCGAATGCCTTCACGGTAATGCCCGCGGTGCACGTCGCCGTCTCCCAGGGCTTCATGCCTTCCTTGCCCGGTTTGCCTTCCTTGACCGTGCCCGTCACGGTGTACTCGCCCGGCGCAAGAGCGCCGGTGTTGATCTTGGTCGATGCATCGCTGCCCATGGCCCCCGAGCCCGACCAGCTGTAGATCACATGATCCTTCGGATCCAGACCGCCCGCCGTCGCCGTTACGGTGACGGGGTCACCCGGAAATACTGATTCAGGACTCGCCGAGCAAGCCAGCGTGATCGGCGCGGGAGGAGCGATTGAGCCCGCATGAATCACGATGCCTGCGCTCAAGCGCGCTGCATTGATGTTGGCGCGGCCGCCGTAGGGCTGCAGGCCCCAATCGGCGTGCATGTACTCGTAGTCGGCCTGGAACAGGCGGATTGCCAGATGATGATTGAACCACGGCGTCTCGTAATCCATGCCGCCGCCGACGGTCAGACCAGGGCCCCATTTGTTGGGCTCAAAATACGGTCCGCCTATCCGGTCTGCATTGACCAGAGCATGTGCGAAGGCGGTGAAATTTTCTGCAGGATAGCGGAAGATTACGCCACCACCGAGAGTCGTGAATCCATCATCGTTGCCGTCGGTACCGACATTCATATTCGTGCCGCCGGTGCTCTGTGAGCCATACTGGTGAATGCCAAACTCGGCTTGCACACCCGCGTACTTATTGAAGTAATACGCGCCGCTTACCAATCCGCCTACATTGACCGCATCGTACGATGCTGTCACAGGCTGATTGTTCGGATTGGTCGTCGAGACTGTACCTTTGGGCGCCAGATAGCTGTAGCCCATGAAAATATCCCATCTCGATGGAGATGTACTGTCGCTACCACTTTTCCCCGATGCCGATGGTGCAGACTGAGCCGTCATGGCTACCGGTAAGGCAACCACGGTAACCAAAGCTAAAATCCGGCCCACAGATTTCAAAACACGAGTTTGCATGCGTTTATCCTCCGCAGATTGGCTAATGTAACCCCATGAAAAGACAGTTTGTGAGCACCCTTCCGGGGCTCGAACGCAGCCGGGCTGGCATCTGAGACGATGCGCCGCGGCATTCCTACAGCATCAATTAACGTACCACAGGAGCACTACCTAGGGCACATTTTTCTCAATGAGTTGCCCGATTAGAAAGCAGTCCGCCGACGCATTACCGTCGATCATTACTTTGGTAATGAAATTTGGGACGCCTCGTCGTCCCTTCCTTCCAGTGCATTCACGAACCTTGGCTATTGATACATGATCGCGCACTTAATGGTTGTGCAGTTTGGAACACTTTGCAACAGATGCGATCGACATTCGGCACAAGAGCATCCCGTTCCCTTTTGCAATCCCCCAGGTAAGTTCTGAAGCAGCCGTCAAGCCGAGCCTTGCCCACCTTCGAAGCTGCCCCCAAAGCGGCACTTGTGTGACCCGGAAGGTATAGTGCTTGCTTCATTTTTCAGCCTTTTTATGTTGTAGACTAGGCCGAAGTGAAGGTAGTACTCGGCGGTCTCAGAACGAGATAGAGTCGGGCCCCGGGTGCAGAATCAAGAAGCTACCTTGAAAGTGCAGGCTTCACGTCTTTCTGGAAAACGGCGGTCCATATAGTCCGTCATACAGTCCGTCATACGAATGACGAAAGTGAATTCCGCAT
>CAWFPZ010000003.1:0-270483 GCA_963817835.1 uncultured Acidobacteriota bacterium
ATGACCCGACGCCAATTCTTGCCGAGCGCGGCGTAATCGCTCTCGACGGCCCAGTTTCGTGGAACTCGCAAGACAATGACGCGAGGGAAGGAAAGAAACTAGATTTCCTTGCGGACCCATCAGTGCCAGATGATCCTGAAACGTACTTCGACGCCGCGCAGGTTCTCGAATCGCTCGCCCGTATCGGCGAACTACCCACTTCTTGTGACGGCCCCGGCTGTAAACATTGTTTCGGGGCTCGCTGCGAGGAGCGCCTAACCCTGCCCATCCAACCCGAAGACGGCAATTTAGCGTGTCCGCTGACTTACTGTCCACAGTGTTTTGAGGCGCTATACGACAAACCCCTTAAGGTCGAAGACACGCGGGAAGATCAGATTTGGCGGCTCCGTGGTCAAGGATTGACCCAAGCCGAAATTGCGCAGGAAATGGGTATTTCCCAACAGACCATTTCCCGAGTCCTGAGGGAAATCCAATCACGGCGGAAGTCCAAATCGATTGCGATAAATTAACGTCGGTTGGTAAAAGGTTGGTAAAGCAGATGCCTTATTAGGGGGGTACTTGGTCAGTAGCTCCCTTTCTCCTGGGTAAACCGGCCTGCCATAAACAGGGTGGGCCGGGCAGATTCTCAGGCAGAGATCGGCCAAGGCTCCAACTGGGAATCTTAAGGCTTTCGCAGCTTCGCGCAATCCTCGCAAAGTCGATAATTGCTTCTACCGGGTATCCGAAACTGCTTGGGAATTTCATTTCCTGATCCACATCTGTTTTGTCGTGGTCCACCCTGTTTCTAGTTTCTTTTTGACTTCGTTGGCGGAGTGGAATGGTTCCCTTTGCATGTTTATGCCCTTTTCTCCAAACGGCATGAGTATACTCCCCCGCCCGATGAAACGATCCGGCCTCTAGGACAAACGACATTCGGGGTCCCCTTCTGCCCCTTCCCTCAGGGATAAGTGTGCTCGGTGCAATCCGAGACGCAGGCAGTCACCACTAATCAACCTGTCCATTTTTCGGACTAACGAGGAACAATGAAACACACTCCATTCGATATTGATCCCGGTGATGAAACCAGTGCGATGACCGTAATTGTTACAGGCCAGATCAGAAAGCAACTTAGACAATACGCTGTGCGGCACGGCGTTTCGGTTTCAGAACTTGCTCGAACCGCTTTCAAAATATTTCTGGAGAAGCATGACACTAAACCAATCACCACCAGCAGGAGCATCAATGTCAGTTGACGCAATTGTTATAAGACGCGCGCGGGGCGGCTGCATAGTTGAAAACCATCACAATGAAGACGGCCATCGGTCCACCAGTGAAGACGTTGCGCATAACGCGAATCAGCTTCACGCAATCATCGAGCGAGCCCAGATGTTCGTAACTCCACCGCCTCGCTACCCCCTCGACCAACGAGGTGGGCAATGAAACCTACTGACGAACAGAGACGCTGGCAATTGGTGCTCGACGATCCGCAGTCGCCGCCGGAATTAAGAGCTAAAGCCGCAAAACATCTGGCGATCCAAATTCCTGTAAGCGGGAACTACGCGCCCGAGTTGGACCATTTCGTTGAGTCTTACTGGGGCGCTAAGAAAGACGAAGAGGAGCAGTGGCATCCCGTCGCCGAAAAAGTCTATCACGCGGTCACGGGCCTGACGCTGTTGGGCGGAGTTCCAAATACGGTAGTTGCAGACATTGAGACCGTTTTAGATGCATTTGCTGCTTGCAAATCGGATGCAGGAGACGTGCCATCGGCCCTAAATTCGGCCTTGCTACTTCCAATTGATTGCCCGAAGAGATTCAAAGGCCGAATCAAAGCCGCACTCGATTCCGTCACGGATTTCGATGTTCTTCAAGAGCCCGAAGAACGGACTACTACGGGCTAAACAACATGAACCAGCCGAAACGCAAAACCATAGCCATCGACCGTTTGAGTCAATTAAGAAGAAACCGGAACCAGAACTACCCGAATGGTAGCTGCTTCTATGCTGCTACAGTTTGTGGACGAGACACCATCTCACGTGGCTTCGCCGCTACACCGGAGAAAGCCATGATCCGGGCTACGCAACTTGCTGGAGACGAGTAAACGGATCGGGGACAGACTGCTAGACCCGTCCGAATAATGGACAAATCATACACATATAGGAGAAAATAACCATGAGCCAGATGACAGAAGTTGAAAAGGAAATTTTGAGTGACCCATTCTTGAGCGAGACGGTAGAAGTAAATTTTGCGGCTCGCAGCGAGGCATTTCAGGACGCCTACCGCGAGAAATTCGGAATCTGCCAAACCGGAACCGCACCCTTTCGATGTTGCGTTGGATAACACGCATCCAGCAGGACCCCTCCGCGATTTTCACGGGCAAGTTGAACGCGATGATGCGGGACCCCTCTGTCAGAAACGAACTGATGGAGCGTGACCCCAAATTCAAGCAGAAATGGCAAGCGAGAATCTGATGGAAGAGGAAGCTGAGAGGTTTAGAACAGCTCTGTCCGGAATACTACGTATCAGCAGTGGAACCACGAGAGTACTGTAGACTGGCTTGCGCGCAATTTACTTAACCGTGGCGGGTTGGACGTCGGAAGAAGCTCATAGAGAGGCTCTGGGACGCCGGTTTATGGACGGCAGAGAACTTGCGGACTGCGTATCTTGCCTGTCTCGAAGTAGGCGGACTTCAAGTGCAGCCGGGTATGACACGGAAGCTCACGAAGCAAGAGGAGTTGGAGGTCATCGCAATTGCACAGATGAGCGGGGCCTCTGATGCGATTGCACGATTTCTGGAACTCAGCCTCGGGAACTGGCCTGATGATATTAACTCCGCCGCAGCGGTTGCTCGTTTCAGAGCGCAGAATCCGAAGGTATGCAACGAAGCGGTATTGTGGGTTTTCCGGCAGTTACGTGCAAACGGTTTGACAGATGAGAACTGGAAGATTTCGTAGATATGGTTTCGGCGCGCAACCCGTTGTTGACTTTCGCAATGCTGGATGAGGCGTTCATCGAGTGGTCACGCTCGACTAAACCAACAAATGGACGCTCCGCAGCGCAGGTGAGCGAGAACCTAGATGATTTAAGCGATGAGGAAATTGCCCAGCGTCTTGTCCAAGCGCGGAGAGCGGCTGCCAAGGCTAGGGGTACTGTTTAGAGATGGGCGCGCTAGAAGAGCATTACACTCCTCAACAACTCGGGAAGATGTGGTGCCTTTCGGCGGACACGATTCGCGCAATGTTTCGGGATGAGCCGGATGTGCTGATTATTGACCGACCCGAAAAGATGCACAAGCGCGGATACATGACCTTGCGCATCCCCGCATCTACCGCCGCAAGGGTCCATCAGCAACACAGAGGCAGGGGCAATCCGAATCACAACTAATGGTCTTTGCGCTTCTTGCTCCATGTTCCCATTACCAAATCATCGAGACGGTCCTGTCTGCCCTTGACCCATTTCGCATAGTGCTTCTCCGTTGTCTTGATGGATGTGTGCCCCAACAACTTAGAGACTTCCTCAAGCGGGACGCCCTTTTCCAGCAAGTCAACGGCGAACGTGTCACGCAAGCGATGGGAGACCATGTGACCTTTGCACGGAATGTTCGCTGCCTCGAAAGCAGGGCGGATGTATCGGGTCGTGTACGTCTTTGCAATGTCCGCAAAGTCTAGCTCCGTTTCAGGGAAGAAGACATAGACAGGATGTTTTTCAACTAGCGGCCTTAGCTCTGCCGACACATCGGGTGGCAGCAACAGCGAGACGTGTGTCCCGGTTTTCTGCCGGGAGGTGGTGACGCGGTACGTCTGATGTGCATCTTCCCAAATGAGGTCAGTCTTCCGGAGGCTCACCGCGTCCCGGATCGCCAACCCGGACCAACGCATAGTCTGCAATATGGCGTGGATGCGGGGCAGCATCATTTCAGATAGCCCTTGCGTGGATTTCTTGCCGTCCCAACGCTTCGGGTTTACGACGTGTAACGCGTCAAGCAGGCGCGGGTATTGATCTCCCACGAGTGGCAGCGTAGGAAGCTCATCCACTTGAATTCTAGGCAGCGCAGGAATTCGATCCAGCCATTTCGCCTCAAAGCAATAACGCAAGAATGAGCGTAGCCGCTCTCGCACTTTGCTGCGTGTCATGCTAGACGGATAGAAGGTTTCCCACGTTGCACAGAACTCCGTGAGCAATTCACGCGTGACACCCTGGACCGTATACACCCGTTGATGTTCGCAAAAATCTCTGAGCCGTCCCAGTTCGAGCGTGTACTTGCTGATTGTGCCCGCGCTGACACCCTGGACCTTTTTGTCTGTGAGGAACAGAGGCACAGCATCAGCGAGAAAACGAGCGCCATTGGTGGCAGCATCAGACGGCGTGCGTCCGGCCAATTGATCTTCGAGGCTGCGCTTCGCTCGCTCTGCTTCTTCCCACGAACGAGTACCAGCTTGGCGACGGTGTTGTGTTCCGTTCTGCGTCCAGCGGAGATGCTTCCGGCACTTGCAGCGCCGGTTAAATTCATCGCCCGCATATTTGCAATCAGCGGCGTGCCTGACAAAGATCGTTACGACTGGAGTAAAGGCAGGGATGGCTGTGCTCATGCGAGAAACGGTAGCACAGAATTAGCACAAGTTGAAAGTATGATTTTGTAACTTGTTTATTTTGTTATACTTGTTTTTGGGGCGGCTAGTGGGGATCGAACCCACGACATCCTGAGCCACAGTCAGGCGTTCTGCCGCTGAACTATAGCCGCCGTGTACCTTATCGATTGTAGCATCGAAGCGAAACGAACGCGGAGGGGCGGAGCGGACCGAATCTGCCGCAGAATGATGCCGATGCGGCGAGATTGCGATGGGTCGAGAGGCTGCGCAGAGCGCGTCGAGCGAAATCGATCCGGGTTACAATCGAAAGAGGAAATCGGGGCGTAGCGCAGTCTGGTAGCGCATCTGCTTTGGGAGCAGAGGGTCGGGGGTTCGAATCCCTCCGCCCCGACCATCACAAATCACAGATAATTCAAGCGATATGACCGATTCCGGTCACGCATCTGCTTTTTCGCACTACACCGCTGTAGTCAATATTGTAACAGTCGCCGCTTCCGAGGAGACTTGAGGGAGTTCCAAATTGAATTCCCACAGATCAATCATTTAGCTTCTCGCGAGGAATCCCCAGCATTGATCCTCATTGAACTACATTGCGAAGACGGGGGGCCTCAAGTTCGGCAGCGCAAGATATCTCTTGACAATCATCCAACACAACGATATCGTTGTGTTGGATGCAGCCGCAGTTCCAAGCCGACGGCAATCTGCCACCTGGAATTCATTGGATGGAGTGGGTAGAGTTTGCCCAAAGCTTTGGACAAACCCCGCATCGTGGCAGGCTAATGAGCGGCATATACCAGCTTCTAGTTAAATTAGCCGACGCCGGTTGCGAGACAGTTTACATCGACGGAAGTTTCGTCTCTCTCAAACAGATTCCATCTGACTTCGATGGTGCTTGGGAACTCAAGAATGTGGATCTTCAACGACTTTCGGTAACTGAGCCACTTTTGTTTGATTTCTCCAGACAAAGAGCAGCGCAAAAGAGGAAGTACCTCGGGGAAATGTTTCCGGCCGACTTCGTAGAAGGCGGAAGCGGTCGAACATTTCTGGAGTTCTTCCAGCTAGATAAGCAAACCGGTGCCCGTAAAGGCGTCGTAGCAATCGACCTGAGGACACTCTAATGATCAAGAACGAGAGACAGTACAAAATCACCAAGGCCCAAGCCGAGAACTTCCGAAAGGCTATTGCCGAAGTGCAGGGAAAGCTGTCCTCTGCAGATCAAAGTGAACTGCTCAAATGGAGATTGCAGGAGAACGCCCTCAAGAGTCAATGCGATGACCTGGAAGCGGAGCTGCGGGAATATGAAAACCTTCAGCAACAACCCCGCGGGACGATGGAAATCTCTTCGTTAGAGGAGCTTCCTGGAGCCTTGATCAAAGCAAGAATTGCTGCAGGGCTTACACAGCGACAACTCGCCGAAAAGCTTGGCCTCAAGGAGCAACAGGTACAGCGGTATGAAGCGTCTGACTACTTCGGTGCGAATCTAGCTAGAATTCAGAGTGTAATGGATGCATTGGGTATCAAAGTTAAGAAGACGCTCTTCTTTCCGGAGATCCCCGTTACGACTGATGCAGTTTTTCGACGGCTCCATGACGTGGGCTTTACCAGGGAATTTGTGGAGAGGAAATTGATTCCACCTCAACTGCGAGCGCGAATTGAAAACGGGGATCAGGACTCTGAACTCGAAGCGATTGTGTTCCAATCTGCTTCAACCATCTCTCGCATCTTTAGTTGGGATACGGGCGACTTCTTTTCGTCCACCCCACTTCCGATACCTGCACGGGCTTTGAATTATGCTCGCTTCAAACTCCCAGCCAATGCGAGTCGTACGACGCTGCCAGCCTACACGGTATATGCACACTTCTTGGCACTGTTGCTGATCCAAGCAACTCCGCAGGTTACGCCAAAGCAGATACCTGCTTCCTGGCGGCATGTGCGCGCACAGATTAACGAGAAATTTGGCGATCTGACACTCCAAAACATCGTGAGGTATGTTTGGGACTTGGGAATAGTAATCCTGCCCCTTAGGGATAGCGGCCAATTTCATGCCGCAACCTGGAGGGTAAGAGGACGGAATGTAATTGTGATTAAGCAGCAAACTTCATCAGAGGCTCGTTGGATAATCGACCTGTTACATGAGTTGTGGCACGCCGCGCAGAATCAAGACCTCCCAGAGCACGCTGTCATCGAATCGGAGGCGCTCTATCTAACTGCCGACCAACTAATTGAAGAGCAAATCGCAACGGACTTTGCGGCAGATGTAGTCTTTAAGGGACGAGCGGATGATCTCGCAGACCAATGTGCTGCGGCTTCCAGTCAACGCATGGAATGGCTCAAATCAGCTGTTCAGAAGACGGCAAAGACGTTTGATGTGCGAGTCGATATCTTAGCCAACTACTTAGCATACCGGCTATCGCTGGAGGGACAGAACTGGTGGGGGACGGCAGCACGTCTTCAATCTCATGAGGCAGATCCCTGGGAATCCGTCCGAGACTTCGTTGTCGCAAACATCAAATGGGAGACATTGCACGGTGGTGATAGACAACTATTAGAGCAGGCGCTTCAAAATCAGGAGTCCAGCTATGAGCGAGCAAATTGAACGATCCCAGCAGTTTCATCTTCCAGGAATGGCCGACACCCGCGTTACCGAGGAGTGCATTGGCTCTGTACATACGCTGACCAGCGATGACGTGGAACGGCTTCGTTCCAAGAAGCCGAAAACGCTGGGAATCAGATGCAATCGATCCGAATGCGAACAGGATTTGCATTGCTTTCTTCCCTCAGGAAAAGACAGTTCGTATATTCCAGGCCCATGCAGAGCATGTGGCGTTGACCTCATAGATTGGGACAAGATGTCAATCCGGGATTTACGAGATGTGCAAGAGAAATTCAAGATCCTGAAAGTTGAGTGGATTCGTCACTTCTTTTTTCATGTGCCAATCACGCCACGCATCGAAGCATATGCACGGAAGAATGGTCTGAATGGACTTGCGGCTGCCGCTCAACGTCAGCTCTCGCAAGGAAAGATGATTCGATTCAATAGTGACTGGGACTTCAGTCAAACCAAAATGCTGGATGGTACCATAGTGCACTGGGCCAGGCATGCAGTTGCATGCTGCTGCAGGAAATGCATGGCGTACTGGCATAATGTTCCTGTCACAACCGACCTCTGTGCATCAGACATTGATTATTTTAGGCAACTCATCGTCCTCTATATCAAAGAGCGAATTCCGGACTTGCTGGACCACCCCCAATCACAACCTCCGAGGAAAAGTGTAAACAACGTACTGAGAAAGGCTAGCTAAATGTCTATTCTTGGGGCTGCCGAAATTCGGAAGCGAATTCTTATGGGTGAACTCGTGCTTGACCCTCGCCTCGACCCCACTGGAGTACCAATCGTCGAACCTGCAAGCTATGATCTACGCGCTGGGATTGCGCTCTGGAAGGACAAACAGTCTAGAGAGTTAAAGACTCTTCGCTTTTCGCCAACCGAAACATCCCAACCTGTGGTCACGTTGCGACCGGGCCAGATGGTATTTGTGATCACGCATGAAGAGTTGAATCTCCCGCCGGACATCTGCGGAACCGTATATTCCCGGAACAGGCTTCAAAAAGAAAACATCTTGGCTTTGAACGCGGGCCATGTCGATCCCGGATATCGAGGTCCAATACTAATAAGGCTCATTAATCTCGGCCAAACAGAATGGGCAATGACATTGGGCGACGCAGTTTTCACGGTAGTGTTTCATTTTCTACTGGCCGGAGAGGGTCCAACGGATTCCAGAAGTAAACAGGACACCTTGCTCGATGCTCAGAAAACCGCGGCTCAGGCGTTCAGTAACCCGTTGCACGATCTATATACTGACGAACTCAGCAGACATTTTGCGGAACATTACCAGCATCTTGAAACATCACTTAGAACAACCCTCGGAGAAGAATTCTTTCGCAGGCGCGATCTTGATCTCCTGGCCTTTCGTATCCTGCTTGGGATTTTTGCTGTACTTCTAGCTGTGTTTAAGATCCCTTGGGCTGAAATATGGCAATGGCTGAACGGCTGCATTTCGCGCTAGTGGGAGGGAACAAATTGAAAACCTTGCCTGTGATTGACACGGCGAAATTCTCAGAACAGCTAAGACGCCGCGGTGTACGACTGACTACTCAAGAAGTGCTGATGACGAGATTTGACGGTAGCAAAGAAGCAGAAGACTTCACGTTGCCTGCCAATTGCCAGGGTTTCGGTCGCATTCATCACTTTCAGCGATCTCAAGGTGCAGATTGGCCGGCGAACCCTCTTCCCATCGACCCAGCACTCAGGGCGCTGAAATTGCCTCCCAGCGATACCCTTCAAGTACAGGTGTTCCAAAATGCAATTTGCAGCTGGCGTTGCTGGTATTGTTTTGTTGATTATGAACTCCTGTCGGCAAACCCGCGATTTTCTGAATTCAAAACTTGTGACCAACTTCTGGATCTATACCTTTCAGAGCCTCAGCGGCCGCTTGTAATTGACCTCTCAGGAGGGCAACCTGACTTAGTCCCTGAATGGGGATACTGGTTTCATCAGTCGTTACTTAAGAAGGACTTATCGGATCGAGTTTATCTGTGGGCGGACGATAACCTCAGCAATGATTATTTGTGGCGATTTCTAAGCTCCGAGCAAATCAGCGAGCTGGCCAGCGCGCCCAATTACGGGCGAGTTGGATGTTTCAAGGGATATGATCCTAGATCCTTTGCGTTCAATACCAAGGCAGCGCCCGAGCTCTTTCATCAACAGTTTCAATTGATGCGACGGCTAGTTGAGACTGGCTTCGACGTTTTTGGATATGCGACTTTCACAAATACCACAGACCTAGGGCTGCAAGGATTAATGACTGATTTCATCGACAAGATGCAAGAAGAGGTCCACGAGCTGTTTCCCTTGCGCACAGTACCGCTCAGAATTAAAACATTTAGCCCAACGAAGGAGCGAATGACGTCTGAGGAGGAACGCGCGGTCGAGATCCAAAAGGCAGCAGTCGATGCATGGTCCCGCGAGTTGGAAAAACGATTCACGCCAGAAATCCGAGAACGCTCCATAACAGAGCACCGGTTGAATAATAGATGACAGATAACAACCAGATCCCGAACGCTGATCACGCGCCAACGACGTCGACCTACATGGCGGAGGTTGAGCTTCGCCTTCATTCCGAGCTCCGGAAATCACCGAGTTCGTTCAAGCAGTTAATGCTGGCAATGGAAGGCGCTTTCCCGACTGACGTTCTAATTCTTTTGAATCGAATGCATGACGATCACAATCTCACAAACGTTCTAGCTTCAATAGAAGACGACCAGCCGAAGGAGCGGACTACTGACCTACCGCACGATGGAGGACAACAGGATGTAAGTGCGTCAGGTAAGACTGGAGCTGAATTCCCTGAGCCACATCCATTAGATTACGATTGGCGCTTTTCTCTCGGTTCCCTTTCGGCGCTGGAGTCATTGCTCTGTCGAATCGGGTCGAGGCACTTGGCCATCTTGGGTGCGCCCTCTCTATTTCTCCACTTGTCCAAGATCGGAATGTGTTCCCATCTTTATGATAAGAACACTTATCTTATCGAGCGGCTTATAAGGAAGGGTTATTCAAGTGTGACTCAATGCGATTTGTTTGTGAGCCACCCTCCGCGCGAATACGATGCGGTAGTCGCAGATCCTCCTTGGTATCCAGAGCATTATTGCGCCTTCATCGATGGTGCACGGGAGTGCCTCCGGCCAGGTGGGAAATTGGTAATAAGCGTTTTGCCACGGCTGACCAGGCCATCCGCGCCCGAGGACAGACAGTACCTTCTAGATTATGCCTGTGCTAAGGGCTTCGATCTTGTTGAGGTTGACCACAGCGCCCTCCAGTACGACTCTCCTCCCTTTGAGGCTGTTGCGCTTCGAAAGCAGGGTGTACACTTAACTCGTTGGAGAACAGGGGATATTTTCGTTTTTGAAACGAGTTTACGCGAGCCAATCGCGATGCCTCGAGTGAAGTCGTTAGACGACACGGATTGGGATTCCTTTCCAATCAGCGACACCATAGTTCGAATTCGGAAACGACATGGAAACGCCGAGGATCTGACATTTGAGCCTGCTTCACTGGTAGGTCACTTATACTTACAATCTGTGTCTCGACGCTCACCTGTTCGTGCGTCTATCGATCTGTGGACATCGCGGAATCTTGCGTTGAAACTCTCAAGACCGGACTATGTTAGCCGCGTACTATCTCTCGCTAACGGTGGGAAAACCTATAAAGATGCTGTGATGCAAACATCTATCGAAAACAACTTGAATATCGCCAACGAGAAAGCCCTAGGGGAAGTGATTGACTTATTGTTAAATGATGCGGGAGAAGCTGATCATGTCTAACACTCGCATAGATCCAGAGTGGACAATACGTTTAATGAAGTCTCTTCGGAGAGCCACAGTTCAATCTAAGTACGAGCGGTTTTTTCGTGAGCCAGAAATAGCCTCTGAGCACTTTGGATTACATCTTGCGGTTCTTGTGGAACCTTATCTGACATTCATTCTCGAAGGAAAGAAAACGATCGAGTCTAGGTTCAGCGTTAATCGAAACGCCCCTTTTGAGCAGGTACAAAGAGGGGACATCATCATCCTAAAACGATCGAGTGGACCTGTTGAGGGCCTTTGCCGAGTTGCCGACGCATGGTTTTATCAGTTAGATCCGAACACATGGCCGGAAATTGAGCGGTATGCTAGTTCACTCTGCATTGATGATTCCCCCTTTTGGAAGCAGAAGCGAGGAGCCTCCTACGCCAGCCTTATGCGAATCGAAGAAATAGTCCGCATTCCGAGCTTCGATATTGACAAGCTCGATCCGCGGGGGTGGGTTGTATTGCGTCAAGGTTCTGCGCCGGAGCAGAGATGCCTATTTTAGAGAATCCAGTCTTCGTTATAAGCGGCGCGTCAAGAGTGGGAAAGACTAGCCTGGCTAGGGGCCTGGCTAATGCACTTAACCTTCCGATTATAGCTTTCGGCGATTACGTAAGGTCACAGGCCTCACTAATATCTGATGGGGCCGTTCCTGCCAGGAGGAATCTACAGGATCTGGGCCAGAGACTCGTGCAGGAAGATCCCGAAGCCTTTTGTCGCGGAGCGTTGCTTTGGGGAAGGTTCTCTTTGGGACAATCTGTAATCTTCGAAGGACTTCGCCATTTTGATCTTTTACCTATTTTACGGCGCTTGGTCGGAGAGTCACCTTTGAAGCTGATCTACATTGACGCTCCCGCGAACTTACGGTCGTCTCGTTGGGATGGTCCAATAACTCAAGATGAGCTAGCACGGACCGATTCTCATCCGGTAGAGGCGCAGCTAGGTCAGATTCGAGAGAATGCTGACTTGATTGTCGATTCGAGGCGCGGACTGGAAGCAAATATTCGATTCGTAGTGGAATGGATATTGGAAGACTATCCTGGGATTTGGGTCAGCTCACACGGCGCTGAGTAAGTTGTTTTTCGAGCGGTGGACTTGGAACGATTCTTCCCCGCGCTCCCCAACGCCAGAAGCTCAAGGGCAAACCGCGAGATACCCCATGATATTGCGCGCGCACCCAAAAAAAGGAACCTCAATGGGTTCCTTTCATGAGCGTCATCGCTTCCGATGACGCAATTCCGCCCTGACGACGCTAAAGCGTGATGGTTGAAATTTGACATCTATCCGAATCGTAAGTCCAGCCTCTTTCGTCACAGCCTGGAGCCGAGATAGGGAGATGCTGCTCCACATCGGCTTCTGTCCGAGAAAGTATCCGAACAGCATCAAGTCATGCCCTCTTTCGGAGGCCTCCGCCAGATAACACGACCAGCGTCTCCGAGAATCAGTCAGCCGTTTAAATACGATTGGATCGTTTTCCAACTCCTGAGAAAACAGTGCCGGCAGCCCTGTTTTCAAATCATCTTTGGAAATCAAATGTTCCACTGATTGTCAACCTCCTTCCCGTGAGTTGCTTTACTAAGTATACTCCCTCTCGTTGTATCCCACTTATCCACAGCCCATAAACGTGATGTATTCACTGTTACTTAACGCGCCGAAAACGGAAGTGTAAAATGGCGCGCCTCAACGCCCTGGCAGATTCCCAATAATATGGAGGTCTAAACAGCCAGACCGGGGGAGGTACACCGTAGTTACCACCAATGACTTCCATATCTCGCTCGCAGGCCGCAGAGATTACCTGCTGTGTAAACATCGCTTTGAGAACAAAGAATGGTAATTCTCTTCCAGTATGCGACCAATCTGGTAGTGCGATAACTAACTGTCCATTATCCTTCAAGGCATCGAGCACGACGCCGATAGTGTCCTGCAAGAGCTTTGCCAAGTCGGCCGGGGGCATATCTGTGTTAAATCCATACGGAGGATCTGTAACAATGACATCACAGCTTTTCTTCTGAAACTTCCTGACATCGACACTGGACCGGACAGGTGCTTGCCCCTTCGTCGACAACCTATCAATGAAAGGCAAACATACGCCAGACGAATATGTTCCTGGGAAGATAATCACATTGGGTGGGCTAGGTTTGCGTCTACTCATTCGTTCGTATGTCAGGATCAGGTCTTCGATCTGTCTACGTAGTCCAGACGATTCGGCCTTATACGCATCTTCCCAATTCTCCGCGAGTCTTATGAAGCTTGCGGTATGCCGCCTACGCGTCCTGAGGGCGATATAGAATAGCATTCTATGCAGCATGTCATCTTCTTTTCTTAATCTATCGATAACCTTTTGGTTCAAGATATTGCCAGATAACTGCTTGGGAAGATGTTTCAATGTGTCCATTAGCCATCCCTTTGCGAGATATGGTTTGGTCGCTTTGTGGCCGGGAAGTTGCGGGACGAAAAAACTGCTCATACTCACATTCTCTGCTTCTTCAATGTGCTTTGAAAGGTTGCGTAAGTCAGGAATTGTTAATGAAAGAAACCTTGCATTGTCTGAGCAGAGAAGATCTGCGATTGAAAGGAGGTCGCTGCACTTTACATCAACGCCACATTTTACGGCTTCGAACCACGTTGTGCCTGTCCCGACAAATGGATCGCCAATTACTGGCCTCCTACCTTCCGGCCACCACGGCGCAGTAATGTTCAACATTGCCCCCATGAGTGTATGAGGGATCGTAGTGTGATCTATCCAAGCTGGCTTGTTTTCATCGAATATATGCAATGGGTTGTCGTTGAAATAGGCTTGCTCGTAACAAATGAGATATTGATCGTCATTCTTAAGACGGGCAATGTTACTAACGCCGTGATCCACTAAAAGCCAGAGACTTCGATCAGGATCGCACCCATCGCGCACCTTTTCGTTCATAGCCTGAAATGGTCCTGGCTCCATTAGGTGGAGACGGTCTGGGTGGCGACCTTCTAGACGGGCTAAGACCTCGACAAGACGGTGACTTCCCACGTAATATTTTTCGATAAATATCTTGACGTCGTCTAACCCGTTGATCAGATCTGTTGCTTTTGAACGATCATGCTTCGTGAAGTCCTCATGAGCATAGATCACCAGACGGACCGGTAATGCTGCAGGAGGCATGTTGTTGACAAACGTGCTGAAGGTCTCCGTGAGTAGCTCTTCGGTCACTTTGTTTATATTGCGAAACAAGAGATTGGGTCCACAGGCATATATGTATCCGGAGCGGGCACACACCTCCGCCCATTCGCACTTCAGGCCAGGCGGTAGCAGAACAAGAGCGGACCCAAAGTATATGTCGAGAATGATTGTGTTGGCCGCGAGAGTGTGGATATAGTCAGCTAGGTTAGCTATAAGCTCGTCGACGGTTCCAGCTTTAGAAAAGCTATCAACCAACCTGGAGAAACCTTCGCTGAATTCATCACTAGACATGAAATTGAGGCCGTGCGGAAGAGTCCCGTTGGTTCGTTTGGTGTGGCATTTTAGAAGTGCGATCAATTCGGCGGCTTGCAAATTCGTAACGCGGAGATTCTTTCTGAAAAGAAAGAAATAAGGTGTACCCGAACCGCGGAACCATTGATGAAAGAAGTGACTAGTTGACGGGCGCCCATTTTCAACACTACTGTTCAGACATTTCCGAAGTACATCGGAGATTTTGATCTCTGCCTCTGTCAAGACTTCCTCCAGGTAAGCGGGTGGAGCACGGTCGAATCTGTGACGCATGTACAGTTACGCGATTTGTGAGGCTTAACGTGCGTGATTGCACCCAAGGGGGTTGCGCCAAATATACCTCAGTGAGGGGCTGAGGAAAAGTCGATCGTAAATCTTAAAAGACTTTTGTGTTCTGGGAATCTATATCGTTGCCAGTCATGCAAGAAATAGATTTGGGGGGAGAACGTCTAGATCGCAATTCACTTGCGCGTATCGTATTGATGTGACATAGGTTATCCTCGCACGTTGTATGTCACCAAAGTGTTCTTTCGATCAGGAAGGTGGGAATCGGCTTCCTGCGTCCGTCGGGCAGGGGATTGTACCAGCACATTTCACGACAAGAGAATAGATCAACACCTCGCATCGTGCCATCTTTTTCCCATTGCGGCGCCTGCGCTGGCACACACCTGTTTTGCACCCCCGCAGAAGAACTTCCTCGAATAAGCAGCATTCCGGCTGGCATGTACTTTGTGGCGGCTCGGAAATGCTTGGGAGCCGTGTGAGCTGGATCACTATAAGTCGAATTAGTGATTGACCGATGAGTTGGTTCGGCCTAATATCCAGACCAAAGTACAATCGAAGTTGAAGAGGTATTTCAATGCCAACAACGGGCGAGATCTGCCAAACCTCAGGAATTTATTCGGTAATCAACCACATCCAGCATCCTAGAGAGATCACGATGGTCAAGGGCAAGGAGTTTCCGCCTTGCTCTGAATGCCACGCCAAGGTTACCTACCGTCTGAAGGAAGCTACAAAACACTGACGGTTCGGATCGAACCGACTTCGCTGCCGCCATCTGAAGGCTTGGTGAGTAAAGAGGGTGGCTTGTGCTTAGATTTCAAGAATCACGCTTCTGTTCTGGGAGAAGAGAGTCAAGGGTTCGAATGCCTCCGCCCGGACCATCATAATTTATAGATATATAAAGGGTGATTGGCCATTTCAACTCCGCATCCCCCTTTTACCGCGAAGCAGTTTTCAATGATTATGTAATGATGCGCGCATCCAATTAAATTCGGGGAAATTCCTGTTGGGGATTCCAGTGGAATCTCGCCATGATCTTTTCGGTCCCTGATTAGAAATTCAAGCGCGTAATGGCCGGAAGGGAGCCTCAAAAGACGCGCTCCATCATCGCTGTGCATTTGACAAATATATAGGTTATCGTATACTCCCGCGCGTAGCCCCTTGACATCTCCATCGTGGTCATAGCCACAAGGCACTGACGCTGGCGCGGTGCTTTCTGGCTATGACCACCCGAGTGGCCCGCTAGCGAAGAGGAGATGTCTGATGAACAGTCCCAGGGCGGCTTCTGACCACTTTCGTTTGACGGGCGAAGTCTCAATTAGAATGCCCGCGCTTTCGCGTCCAGCGCTCGATGAACTCCAAGACCGCTTTCCATGGATCAAAGCTATCGAGCAGGACACATCGCTGGAAGAATCCGTAAGCTTCACGCTCGCTACGGTGCTTCGTACAAACGAAACCCGGATCGGCGGAGAAGTACTCATGCTCCGTCTCGCTTCAATTCCGAGAGGCCTCCTGGGCTACCAGCACCTTCGGTGGCTTCTCGATCATGAGGCGGAATGCCCGGAATTTATGGCGCTCCTCGGAAAGGTCTATATCGACTTTCCGGGAATCATCGTGTTGGACCCCAGTGGAATTCGCCACGTTGCAAGCTGCCGCATGAAAGGTCGACATCGGTTGAATTGCTGGTGCAGGTATGACTGTGGGTTTAACGAATACGGCCGTGTGGCATGCGTCGAGAATTAGCGATCATGTCTCACAAGATCGTTCATCTTGACTTCTCGTTCCAAATCGCCACGGTAGTCACGCAGCTTTTTGTTCGGACCCCCTCTATTGCGGTCTATGGGGGTCCTTTTTTGTGTTTAGAGCTTGAACTCTAAAGCATCACATGGTACTGGTAATCGACATTGAACCGACTTTGGCCGCTATGCGCTTCACAAACTATTGCAGCAATACAGCTTTGACCATTTCCGGAAGATCACTGCGAATGATGGTCTCCGTGTCCGCCCGGCTCCAACTGTCCACCTTTGAAGCCGCCCGCACGAGGTGCTCTTGCGCCTTTTCTGGCCATCCTCCCGAAGCAAGAATCGTTTTCAGTACAGCTTCGGCAACTTCTCGATGCGGGAGTACGCCGTCAAGGTGAGGGAGCGCGCGCCGCAGGCTGTTCCGCACTCGATATGACGCGATCGAGGCAAGTTCAAGCAGTCGCTGCAATATCTTTCGCGAGAGATCAAGATCATCTGTCTGATGGCAGGCGTTCTCCAATACCGCTGAGAGTGTCGTGGCGTTGCCCTCATCGATGAGCGGACATAGCGAAGCGAGGTCAAGCACAAGGCGGACATTGGCTTTGACGGTGCTCTTGAGAAGAGTAAGGAAGTGCGAGACAACAACGGCCTCGTTGAGCCGCTTTATGAGATTCCCGAATTCCGGCGCGGCCAGTGCTCGAACCAGGGCCGAACGAACCTCGAAGCTTCTGCCTGACATGACCTGAAGGAAATGTCCGAATGTGGCCTGCCCTTGTTGCTGTGCCGCAAACCTGCGCGTCAGCTCGCACACTTCCACCGCGACCTCGGGCGAACCTACGGTCCGCAAAGATCCAATGGCGGCGTTGATCGATTCGCGCTTGTGGCTTCGGAATACCCTTTGAAAGACTTCACGGCCTAGTGTTCCATCGATTTCTGCAATCCACCCTGCCGCACCCGCAAAAACTCGTTTCATTTCGTCCGTGGCATCTGCGCTCAGAAATCCGAGTTGATAGAACAGGCGAGCGTCATCCACAGTAACGGCATTCGTACCGTGCTCCGCTACGACCTGAAAGCCGACGAGTATTTGACGCCGTCGCGCGGCGCTCTTTGCCAGAGGCACGCGCGCTTTCAGCCAGCCGAGAGTCCGCACAGGATCGGCTTTTGCCGCGCTCTCCATGAGTACGCGATACGCGGTACCCGCCCCTCGTTCCGTGGGGTCCCAACGGTCAAGCACAGCGAGCAGCCGGCTGGCATCGCGCGAACCCGAAGCGACCGAGTAGATGACGTTGATCCCTTCTTCTCCGGTCTGACAGTCCGCCGGAAGTGCCAGAAGATCGTCCACAACCTCCGGCTTTGTTCTTGCAGCTTCGCGCAGCAGGTAACTGGCGCGCATTCGCGTTTCGTGATTCGCGTCTAGCAGTTCGTTTATCGCCGATTTCAATACAGCGGGTTCCGGATCGGCGATACCGATGAGGCGTGCCAGAAGGAGAGTAGTTTTCGCGTCTCGGGACGCTCCGAACTGCGATTGCAGTGTTCTCGCGAGGAGATTTGCTTCTCCCGCTAACACCGTGTGGAGCGAATCAAATGCCTTCACAAATGCTGCGCGGGGTTCATTGGATTCCTGAGCGACGAGACGCGGGAATATGTTCTCCAGGAAGATGGCGCCTGCTGAAGCGGTCTCCCGTATCCAGAGCGCAACGAGGTCATCCAAGGCGCCTGCCTGGACGCCAACGCTGAGGGACGGCAGTATCTCCGCAAGAGTGCCGAGTGCCGCTGTGTCGCCTGATCGGAACACCGCCACCAGCACAGATTTCAAACTTGCCTCATGCTCTTTAAAAATCTTTGAGTTCGCCCGCCATAGCCCTTCAAGAAAACGCAGTGTAATGCTCGGGGTCATCGGGGCGAAGTAGGTTGCACAGGCATAGCAAATCTCTCCGATGGCCTCGCCGCTCATGTGGGGAGCGAGAATTTCAAGTGCGAGATCGACCCGCGAAGCAGGATAATAGCGGAGCACCTCGGGGGCTACAGCGCGAAAGAGTTTCGGCAAGGCGGCATTCCACAGGAGAATGCGGCGATGAAGATCCGATGTTTCTTGTGCCTTTCCCAGTACTTCAAGCGCGAGCCGAACTGCGACTGGCGTATTGATCCCAACCAACTCGGTGCAAAGGAAATCAAAGAGCTGCGCATCCGTTCCTGATGCCTGGATCATCAGTTGCTTCAAAACAGGAACACGAAAGAGGTTTGCGCGTTCAACATCTGCAAGGAGACTATCGATCCGTCGTTGTCGCAACGCAACATCATCCGTCTCCAAGAGGCTCTTGGCGGCGACATATTCCAGAAACGTTTGATGAAAGAACCCGACTGAGGCTCTCATCTGCCACCAGCGCAAGACACCTGAGGATACTAATCCGTGTATGACTGGCAGAGCACCGGATATCCCATTTGATTCACAGTGTTCAATGAATGCAGAAACCGATGTGCGCTCTGTGTGAGAACCAGTTTCGAAATATATATGAGAGGCAAGCTGCAGACAGAGTGCGGCGCGGGCATGTGCCAGTTCATGGCTTTTCGCAGCACGATCCCCGAGAACGCGTTCTTCCCAAAAATGGTCGTAGACTTTTTGTGTGTTGATGTCCGACGGGATGGCGCTCGGCGCGTATGCCTCGAAGATCATCCTCAGGACCAACGGCTCGAAGTTCAGATCCTGTATCTTTCTCTGCGCGTCGAGGAGGTTCCATACGTAGTCGATTTGCGCATGGCGCTTCCACTCCGGCCATGCGGCATAAAACGCGTCCACGTAGCGTTCGATAGCTTTCTTGGCTTCATCTGGCGCGTACCGTTCCAAATTGATGGTCTGATCCAGGCGCACCCTGCTCGCGAGGGTCTGGATTTCCTGTTTACGGCACGTGGTAATCACGAGGCCACCGTTGGCTCGCAAAACATTCAAAACACTGCTCAATGATTCGTCATCAGTACCGACGAGCAAATCAAGTGTGTCGAGTACGAATACGAACGGATCGCCACTTCCCGAAAGCGACTGTGCATACCCGGTGAGTGCAGCCTGTGTGACTTGTAAGGCTTGCACGGGGTAAAGCCGCGAACAGAGGTGGCGGCACTTCTGGACAACCCACCAGAGAAACGATGTCTTGCCGTGTCCCGCATCTCCCACGATGCTGATCCACGCCCCGCGCCTTCCGATACCTGACGCGAGATATTGATCGACGGCCTCGAATATCTTCCTTTCTTGCTCCTGTCGGTGGACGTACACCGTATCGAGGTAAACAGACCTCGTTCCCGGTCCGGATGACAACTGGGCGGCAATCCGCGTGTCCGCGATGAACCGCGCGAAAAGATCTTCGGGTCTTGAAATAGGGGAGTGCTGGGATTGAGAAACGGTATGGCTTCCGACCTGCTCAGGCCCGTGTTCGTCCCGGTTGGCTGCAGAGCGCGTACGAGAAACGCGCTCGTGATGATATTCCCATACTTCCCTGAGATGCCTTAGTGCCGCCAGTACCTCGGGATTGCCCTTGAATTCCTCTTTGACCTTCGACTCGAGGTGATTCCAATCCCGAACAGACGGCAGCTTTCCTTCGTTCCGCCAGCGCCTAAGATATCGCGAGTCCAATCCCAAGGAAACGTCGAACCATGCGGTCATGCCCGCAAAGTGCCCCGACAACTTAAGGAAACGATCTAGCGCCTTGGCGAATGACTCCCGGTCCATAGACCCACACCACACGGGCCGTGAGCGGACAATTGTCCTCTGTCCGCTGGATGGCCTATCCATCATCCCAAGCGTCTGCGATGGTCGGAATTGAGGATAACAGGCTAGGGAGCAAAGCTCCAGAGCGATTGCATCCTCGAAGTCTCCGGCCGGGCGGCGCAATAACCCATGCGCAGCCCACCCCGGAGGCGGGACGGGTCCCGTGGCGCGTGTGGTGCTGGCCAATTTCGATGCCGAGATCGCGGCGCAGTTGATCCGACTGCTCCAGCGTAACCGGCATAGCGCCACGCAGCTTCCGGCTGCGACATTCGATCTCGACGGGAGCACCATCGGCCAGGTTTCGTGCGATCTCATCATTCTTGACGTTTCGTGCGATGACCGCGCAACCCGCGCCCTGCTTACAGAAGCTCTTCGCCGTCGCGCCGAATGCGGACCCCGGCCAATGCTGCTGTGCGTCACCCGTGCGTACCGTGGACCGCGGTATGAATTCGATCTGGAACGGAAGGGGGCTCGCCTCGCCTATGTCTCCTGACTTCCAGCATGTCCTTCGCACAGCAGAACTTCTGCTTCTGGAGCTTGACCGGCTCGACCACCGCGGCCCAGAGTTCACAATTGTCCATAGCTTCCGGGTTGCCTTTGACGGGGCGGAATGCCAAGCCGGGGAAGAAGTCTCCCGTGTTTTGCTCGAGAGCCGGGGCAAACAGGCAATCGTTCCTCTGGCGCTTGCCACACGTCTTGTCTTCGACTACTTGGCCCGGACCAGGCATCTTCCCCAGACCGCCACCCAGATCTCAGCAGGCATGCGCCGCAAGGATTTCTACCGCAACCACGGCCTAAACTCCGGGGAGCTTTCGGTGCGGAGGATTTGCCGCACCGCTGTGAAGGAATATGTGAAACGGATTCGTGAAGCGCTCGCCGTTGCGTTTCAGATAGTCGCACTCCCGCTTGATCCAAAGCGCGTTCTTGTATCCAAAGCGACCGATGGCAATGAGGTGCAATACCACCTCCAGGCCTCCATCGAATGGCTCCATGTTGATGATCTCGCAGAGCGGTATTCCCGCATTCGGAGGGGCAATTAATGGCCATCCGGAAGAAACGCGAGGCTTCGACCAAAAACAGCGGAAGTACGTCGGTGCTCTACCGGATCTTGACCGAACGAAAAAACGTCGATCTGGTAAAAAATCTTCTTTGCGGCTATGGCCTCGATTACACCATCTTCTTTGGCGACGGCGCCTGGCGGTGCATTCCGGAGAATAGCATGGCAATCGAATTGGCTAATCTCCCAAGAGCCGTCGCAGAGTCAGTTTCTAGAACAATCAAGCATATGAACGGCCAGGAGGCAATCCTGCTCCAGGAATTACCAACTCGCAACATTCTCCTCTAAAACCTCCCTCTACGAAGCATCTATCTTCTGCAAATTCTGAACTTCTCCAGGGGCGATGTTCATCCAAAATGCACAATGCGATCTCCGCCTTTCCAGTCAATATCCAGACACACCGAAGCTCGATTTGAATGCGAAATATCGAGAGAACCATTGCGGCGCTGCTGCGGGCAGGCAATTTGTGCGGGCCCATTTGTGGCCCGGTGACGAGATCTAACGTTTTCACAGGATCGCGTCCCATTGCTCCGACAAGAATCGTTCAATGCCCAGTCCAGGTCTAAAGTTTGGATAGAGAACTGAAAACGCCGACTTCGCGTTGGAGAAGCTGCCGTTGGGTATCGCATTAAGCCGCTTGGCCAAGAAAAGAAGCGCGAGACTGGGCGCCCGAGACTCACCCTGATTGCAATGAATCAAGAGTTCGGCTCCCGAACCATATTGCGCAGTTGCAAACTCAAGGAAACAGGTAAAGGTCTCAAGCTTGAAGAGCGGCAATGGCGGATCGATAATATTCAGATAGAGATCGTGTGCCAGTTCGAGCGCCAAGTAGTTCGGATGAGTAGAGGGTAGATTGCCTCGATAGCCTACAGCCCGCTGGTGACAAGGGGATTTGCACGCATGCACGGCAGCGAGGCGTGGCGAGCCAGGACAACATGATTCCCCGGTGCCGATCTTGATTCGTGCATAGACTGGAATCATCTGTGTCTTTCTCCAAGATGCAGTCGCCTCGGCTCAGCAAGTTCGATTCGGGCATTCAATTGCGCCGTTTGTGATGTGGGTTTGGTGGCTGTAAGCTGATACCTTCTTGAGATGCTCGAGTGTAAATGGCAGCCGGAGTGCGACCGAGCTTCAAACCGATGACCGGAGTTGGAGTGTCCTGCTCAGCCAGTTTTTCCAACCGGTCGATTTCGGCGTCGGTCCACGGTTTACCGCTGTTACGGATGTACTTTGGAAGTTTCGGCACGAGATCCTCCAGTCAACAACGGTGTCGCCAGCCAAATTGAGAAGTGAGGGCTTTGCTCGGCTTTCTTCTCTTGGGCATTGGCAAGCCTCCCATTTTCCTAATTGCCGGTGTGGCTCCCCATTTTACGCCTACCGCCTTTGATGCACAGGGTTCATGGCGTGGACAAGCCGAAAACAGTATGGCAATCGAACCGGATGGGAACTCGTGGGAGGTCGCCGCGAATATAGCTTGCCTGATAAAGACTATGAATGATCAGGGATAGGAGCGTATTAGGTTGATTCCATACGATGGAACATCTATTGACCCACCTCGTCACCTGGCGTAAGCTTACAAGCGATACAACCCTATGAAGCCTCTTGGAGAGCGAATTCGAGAATTACGTGATCAACGCGATTTGTCAGTCAGAGAATTAGCGAAGAAAGTTAATGTGTCTGCGCCTTTTCTATCAGACGTAGAGTTGGGCAGACGACATCCCTCGAACGACGTGTTGAAGTTGATCGCCTCTTATTTAGACACAACATTCGATGAACTCAGAAAACATGATGCGCGACCTCCGGTAGAGGAGTTGAAACGCATCGCCGCGAATAATCCCGCGATGGGATTTGCGCTTCGAAGGGTCGTCGATGAGGATGTGAGTCCGGATGAGCTCCTCGAGTTTTTGAAACATCACGGCCGGAGCAAGAAGAAATGAAGACGTTTCGCGCCAAGGCCGGGCCGTTTGCGGAGCAGCCTTTTTATGAGCCCGCCGAGGTCGAAGCGATTTGTACCGATGAACTGCAAAAGCTCAAGCTCTATCCGCCCGACCCCGCACCAATCCGAATTGACCGTTTCATAGAAAAGCGCTTCGGCGTGCAGCCAACGTATGAGGACCTTCCGACGGGGCTCCTCGGATTCACGAGATTCGGGCCCAAAGGCGTCGCGGAGGTCGTCGTCGCAAAGGCGCTCGACGCTGAGGGGACGATCCCAGCCGAGCGACGATTAAGAACTACGTTGGCCCATGAGGCCGGGCACGGACTGCTCCATGCACACCTCTTCGCTTTTGAGGCACCCCCGCGCTCACTCTTTGGTGACGGACTTGCATCAGATGCCCCAAAGATACTTTGTCGCGATGGAGGCGTCACCGGCACAGAAGTCGCAGCCAAGAAGCCTCCGTATCGATGGTGGGAATTCCAGGCAAATCTCGCCATGGGTGCGCTTCTCCTCCCGAAGGTCCTAGTGGAAACGGCCGTTGCGCCCATGCTGGTTGCGGAGGGGGCATTCGGATTTCAGATTCTGCCAAGTGCCCGCCGTGGGGAAGCGGTCAGGCTCCTCGCCGATGTCTTCAACGTGAACCCTATTGTCGCCCGTATCCGGCTTGAAGGCCTCTACCCGATGGACGGCCAATTAACGCTCTGATTCGCCCCTCTTGACTGTAAGCCTACGATAGCTTACACTTGTCGTTGTGCCTCGGTTGTCGCCCGGAAACCTCCACGCGAGAGTCCGCAACTCGCGCGTGTAAAGGGACAACAGCCGGGGATCAAAAGGTCGGAGTACAAAACATTAAAGGAGTTCACGATGACAGACGACATCAAGGGAAAAGAGCACGAACATTGGATCCACTACAAGATCGACGACGAGCCGGAGTCGACGCTCAAGCACGTTCTGACTCCGGTCGAGATCATGACGGACGCCGGGATCGATCCGAAGGCCAACTATCTGGAGCAACTCATCCATGACCATGCACCGATCTCGTATAAGGACAAACCCGACGAAAAGATCGAAATGAAGGACGGGATGCGCTTCATTTCCAAGCCGACCGGACCAATGCCGGTTTCCTAAGACTGCCATCATGTTTGGAAAAGAAGCATTCAGCGCGGGATTGAAAGAGCTTGGATACGAGGCCGAAGACTGCGGCGGGAACTTGATCGCCTTCAAATATGTCATTGGCGCCGGCAAGTTCAAGGATCGGGAAATTAAAGTCGGGATAGACGTTCCGACGGACTTTAACGTGACCTGCCCCACCGGTCCGCACATATTACCGCGGCTTATTCCAATCAATCCCAGTGCACTGGGGAATGATCGCGCTGCGGACAGTCCCAGCTTTGGAAAGGAATGGCAGTATCTGAGTAGGCCGTTCGGGGAACAACAACAGGGATGGGGCCGCGTCAACAGGGGTGTGAAAGCATACCTCCGCCACATAAAACGCGTACTCGAAACATTATGAAATACAGTGTCGCATTCACATCTGGCACAAGCGAGGCTCTAAAGGCCCATCTTCTCCGGGCGGATGGGCAGGAAGATCTCTGTTACGCGCTCTGGCATCCAGGCCAGGGCGCTAATCGCCTGACTGCGCTCGTTTCGGAGCTCATCCTGCCCATTGGGAATGAGCGCCAGGTTCACGGCAATGCCAGCACCACCGGAGAGTACCTTGGACGCGCCATACAAATGGCGACAGAGAAAGGCGCCGGGCTTGCGTTTCTCCATAGCCACCCTTGGCCGGGCTGGCAGGGAATGAGCGCTGATGATATTGCAACAGAACGTCGCCAAGCGGTAACGGCGAAAGCGACTACCGGAATGCCCTTGGTCGGACTGACTTTGGGCACCGACGGCGCATGGAGTGCGCGGTTTTGGATAAAGACCGCCCCTAAGACCTATGAGCGCCGCTGGTGTGAATCGGTTCGCGTCGTCGGCGACAAAGGCCTTGAGACCACTTTCAATGATCGTCTGCTCTCACCACCGGCTTTTCGAGAAGAACTGAGGCGAACAATCTCCGCTTGGGGCCAAGAAGCTCAGCAGAAGCTCGCTCGGTTGACCTTTGGAGTCGTAGGTGTTGGAAGCGTCGGATCAATTGTTGCCGAATGCTTGGCGCGGATGGGCGTTCAACACATAAAACTCATCGACTATGATCGTGTCGAACGTCATAATTTGGATCGCCTGCTTCACGCCCACATTAGCGACGCGGCGATGGGAAGGTTGAAGGTCGACTTGATTGGCGCAGCCATTGAGCGGAGTGCGACCGCAGCGAAACCCGTTATCGAGCGGCATCCTCTTGCCGTCACCGAATTGGATGGCTTCAAAGAAGCTCTCGACTGCGACATCCTGTTCAGTTGCGTCGATCGGCCATGGCCGCGTCACGTACTTAATTACATCGCATACGCCTATTTGATCCCCGTAATCGACGGAGGGATTCTGATCCGCGTGCACGGAGACCGCCTGAAACAGGCTAGTTGGAAACACCATGCGGTGTATCCGGGGCGACGTTGTCTTCAATGCAATGGACAATATGATCCGGACTACGTAAACGTCGAGCGGCGTGGCGATCTTGATGACCCGACCTATATTGAGAATCTGCCCACCGACCACGCATTCAGGAGAAATGAGAACGTTTTTCCCTTCAGTGCGCATCTCGCCTCGTCACTGATTATGCAGGCCCTGCACGTCGCGATGAATCCCGTGGGCGTCCCCGACATCGGTGAACAGATTTATCACTTTGTTGACGGATCACTCGACCAGGACTTCGGTGCGCAGTGCTGTGAAGGTTGCTATTTTAGCTCCATAGTTGCTAGGGGAGACTCTGAAGGCCTGCCGATTACTGGGGTCGATCTAGGGGCCGCGAGAATTCGTGCTCACTCCAAGGAAGCGAGGCGATCCCAGATAGCGCGGTTGATTGGCTTTTGGCGAACGCTTTTCCCGCTGCGCTAAGGACGATCACGTTAGTGAGAGTGCAGAACGTTAGCACGCGGATGTGATCAGACCGCCTTCACATCGACCCTTGAAAGTCTGGCGTTACGGAGTAGGATTTTAATCAAAGACAATATGGCAATTCCAAGAACTCAACTCGAAACGTGGGCTAATCCAGGCGCGCTCACCACCTCAGCCGCAGCCTACGCCAGCATACGCAACGCTCTGCTGAAATCGACCTCGCCAGTCGCGAACTCGGGGCTCGACATCTATCTACAAGGGTCCTACGCAAACTCCACCAATATTTATGGAGACAGCGACATTGATGTGATTGTACTGTATTCGACTGCATTCTATGAGGACATTTCGAGCCTGACAGCAGCGGAGCAGCAAATTCATGCGTCGGCGTTCAGTGATGCGACCTACAATTGGCGCAACCTTCGGGATGACGTTCTGAAGGCTCTGCTTGCACATTACGGAAGTGGTGCGGTGAACCCCGGAAAGAAGTCGATAAAAGTTGTAACCGCCAGTGGTCGTAAGCCATCAGATGTCGTTCCGGCAATGCAATTCCGGCGGTACGCTACCTTCCCGAACGTACATGATGCGATGGCTCACTGGGGCATCAAATTCTTCGATTCTTCCAACAACCCTATTGTTAATTATCCCAAGTACCACAAGGAGCGCGGTGAGGATAAGAACTCAGCAGTTCGAACAGGCGGTCGCTACAAATCGACAGTCCGAATTTTCAAGAATTTTAGAAACTATCTGATCGACCATGGACTTCTCGCCGAGGGGGTCGCTTCCTCATACCATATCGAATGTGCGCTCCACAATGTCCCGGATCATCTCTTCATCGGTGACTATACCGCGACGATTCCTGCGATCATTACACATCTGCTTACAACCCCGTTTAATTCCCTGCGCTGTCAGAACGGAGTCACGGACCTGATTGGATCAGGGGCAACCCAATGGGCCTCTCAGGATTTCACGACGTTCATCATCGCCGCTCAACACGGATGGGATAATTTCTGACAGGTATCCATGTTTCGGTCAGGGAAGCAATTGTTGTGTTTGCTGAGCCCGGCACCTCGCCTGATGTTCGCTATAATTAAACGCAAAGAAATGCAATGCCAGAACCTGTGTTAAGTCGCACCTATAAGCCTGACGGAACCTGCCGAATTCTCGCACTAGATGGCGGCGGAGCGAAGGGTTTCTATACGCTCGGAGTTCTCAAAGAAGTCGAGGCAATGCTCGGTTGTCCCTTATACTGCCGCTTTGATCTCGTATTTGGGACGAGTACGGGAGCGATCATTGCTTCTCTCATCGCTCTTGGCTACACCATAGACGAGATACACAAACTTTATAAAGCACATGTTCCGGCCGTGATGAGCGAGCGGACGGCCCCCGCCAGATCGGCCGCACTCGGTAAACTCGCTTCGGAGATCTTCGGCAGCCGGACATTCGAAGATGTGAAGACGGGCATTGGGGTAGTTGCCGCGAGATGGCTCACAGAACGGCCGATGATCTTCAAAGCGGATATAGACCAGGCGCACGGTCTAAAAGGGACCTTCATTCCTGGGTTCGGAGTAAGCATTGCCGACGCTGTACAGGCTTCTTGTTCGGCATATCCATTTTTTGAACGTAAGTACGTCACGACTGCCAACGGCGACCATATCGAGCTAATAGACGGGGGCTACTGCGCGAACAACCCGACTCTCTACGCAATCGCTGACGCTGTCGGTGCGCTCAAGAAGGAACGCGCAGATATCCGGGTACTAAATGTAGGAGTCGGCGTCTATCCGGAGCCAAGGCCTAATTTCAAGATGTGGTTTGCAAAAAAATATCTCGTCAGTGTCCAACTGTTACAGAAGACCCTTGAGATCAACACTCAATCCATGGACCAGTTGAGAAGTATTCTATTTAAGGATGTTCAAACAATTCGGATAAGCGACACTTTCGAGCGCCCCGAAATGGCTACCGATCTCCTTGAGCACGACTTGAATAAGCTGAATATCTTGCGGCAACGCGGCCGCGATTCCTTCGCTGGGCGTCAACAGGACATCGAACGTCTCCTAAATTAGCGCGACGAACTGGATACGCCGCCAACGTCAATGATTCCGCGATACCCATCAAGAGCCACCTTGTTGCGACTGATGTTCAGCGTATAGTGAGCGCGGGCCATTCGACGGGTGTTAGTCATTGAGGAGGAAAGGTGGCTGAAGCGCAACTCCTCCCTTCGGTTGCGTCGATACTCCCCGTGCTCGGGAAGGACGAGCGGCCCACCTTTCTTCGCTATGCGTGTATCATGCTCAGTCAATCAAGAAGCGCCAATTCGCCGTTCTTTCTGATAACGGTCATCAGCTCTCCCAGAGCGTCTCCTTGAAGAATGTACAGGTCTCCCATATACCCCGGCATCATGCTCGGCGAAAAAATGAACTTCACCCCATACACCATGTCGGCAAATTGCTCGGGTGTTTCGTCTTCCTCAATGCCCCATGCTTCTCGGATTGCTGGTATCTGCATGATGGCGCTCCACTCTTCCATTGATATTTCGTGTGGTTTGTTCATTGCGGGTTTGATCTATTTGATCTAAGTATGTGTCCGTTGCGCCGAATGTCAAGGCCTCACGAAGTGGAGAATGCCGCAGGATATGCAGCAAGATTTGTTTGATGTCGCCGTGCTCGTTAAGTGCCACCTTCATTTGAATACTGGTCGCGGAAGATTGCAAGGTGCACGGTTACGGTCTGCCTTTTCTATCCAGCTCCGTCGATCTCTTTCCTGTTCTCCCTTCCAGACGGGGCGGCGCCAATGGAAAGCTGGAACTCATATTCCTCTTGCCCGGCGGGCACAGAATTCAGCTGCACAACTTCACTATCGAAGAATTGACTGGCTAATGATCGAATCAGCCGCAAGGACGAAGATGATTCTTGGCTAGTTGTAAAGAAAATGGACATTGCGCCGGTGCGATCTGCAAGATCCCGAAGATAAGCAGCAAAGTACTCCAGAGCAAAGGCATGATTAGGCTTGCTAGCGGCGACCTGCCAGATGGCGATGCCATTTTGTGGATTGCTAGTGGGCATTGCAAGCAGATATGCTTTCAAACCGCCAGATTCCTGCTCAAGCACCCGGCAGTATTCGGGATGAAATCGAGTAAGGAACCATAAAATATATTCAGAGGGGACCGTAAACGCCGAGAATTCGGCCGCTAGTGACCGAATGAAAGCGAAGTCCTTCGACTCCATTGGACGAATGCGAGTTTTGAAAAGGGTTTGGACAGCCTTTTTCATAGTTGTGCGTCTTTCAGTGTAAGTCCTTCACGAAAAGGCATTTACAATCTAGACAGTTTTTGGCCCGCCGTCAAGCATGGCGTGGAGCAGGGAAAGCGCTTCAATATTGATCACCCAACATCATCTAGCCACGACAGAGAAGACGGCCTCTTGAAGGCCCGCTCTTGAAGCTGGATACTCCTGCGCGTCCCGCTTGTGTTGCCAACAATAACCGCGCGGTCGCTCAGGCAGATTTATGCTGCTCTTCTTCGCGAATCCGCCCAACGTCACGTACGGCGGTCAAGGCGGCTCGCCCCCTGGCAGCGCTGTCATTAAACTCACGATCGAACTCTTCAAGACGCTCTTCGACTCCCGCTTCAACTGCATGGTAAAGTCCAGGGAAAATGTCTGAGACTGGCTTTTGGAAGACTACCTGGTACCCAAACGCCGTCAACATGCTGGGAAGGGTCCTGGACCGTTCATGGCGAGAAATCTGGCTCGCGGAAACGGTGCCTAGGATTCGTGCGAGGTCTGTCTGACTCAGCCCGCTTTTTCTCCGGAGGAATCGAAGATAGGTTCCAACCGAATTTGATGCCATTCCTTCTTTAAAGGTACGTTTGTCGACTTTGGATTAAGTGTACCAAGAAAGAGAACTAGCTCAAGCACCAACAGCTAAACGAAACATAAGCCACCATGCCATCAATGACGGCTGTTTTCGTTACCGTCTAGCGTCGGCGTACCCGTTTGGCGATCGTAGCGCTTGGCGGGAAGTTCAGAACATTTCCATACGCAATTCACACCGATGTCCTGAGAAAAACGCGGATTGATGCCGTTTTCTGAAACTCATACAACAAACTGTGGACGAACGGGACACAAAACTTGCATCTCGTGCAATTTTCCATGCCTATCACTTTGAAACTGGATTGTTAGACTTAGAGCAAGTCGATAATACGGATTTGCTCTTTAGCAAATGAATCAATCTTATCTCGCCAGCTATCTTCGTTATCATCGAAAACGCTCCGGGCTGAGCCAAAAAGAACTCGCCATGCTACTCGGATATCCTGATGAGGGGCCTGTCTCGCGACACGAGAGGCTGTATTGCACGCCACCCTTCCGCATCGCGCTCGGATACGAGGCGGTCTTTCGGATCCCAGCGTCAGAACTGTTTCCAGTAGCCTTACGAGAGATTTCGCAGGATGTCGATGTGCGCCTCAAGAAGCTAGAGAGCCGACTACAAAACTCTACGGTCAAAGGTCGGAAAGCAGTCCTGATCGCCCGCAAGCTCGAATGGATGTGGGCGCGCCAGAATCTAGAGCAATCTAATCCCTCGAATGGACCCAGGCTCATATGAGATTAGGATTGCTGCGGTTGCCATCCGTTCGCAACGATTGGGCTTCGCGGTGCTTGACGTTTCGCTGGGCCTCGTGGACTGGCGCACGGTACATTATCAGGGCAATAGCACTGCGCGTATCGACGCGGCAGTGAAGAAGTTGACGTCGCTGCTTGCTCTCTCCACACCTTCAGTGATTGTCATTGAGCGGTCTAGACTTCTGAATGCTCCAAACGCCTCGAATGTTGGCCGGATCTCCCGGTTCCTTAAGCGGGAGGCTGCGTTCCGACTCGTACCTATGCGATTCATGAAGCGAAAGGACGTACGGAAGGCGTTTCGCGACTTCCATGCCAGGTCCAAGGACGCGATCGCGGCAAAGCTCGCGGAGATGTTTCCCGAATTACTTCCGAAGCTGCCGCCGAAGCGCAAGATATGGCACGGCGAACATCCGATTATGCCGTTGTTTGACGCCGTGGCGCTCGCAGTCGCGTTCTGCGACCTCCACAACGCGCAAGACCCAACGCCCGGTTGATCGCTCACCGCAACAAAGATTTGTGCTCTGCCGCCGGCCTCTCGGTGACGTATAGACGAGTGACTCGTCCGTCACGCCTTGAGAGGCCGACGGGAGGGCAGCATGTCGATGCCCCCGCATAATTATTGGGCCCGCGACGCCGTGACAATCATGCTCAGAGCCTGTATCTCTTCCACCAACTGGTTCCAACTCTCACCTACAGGGGGCACCCCATTTGTATCTACGGGTAGCGGAGACTCAATAAATGAGAGAAGACGGCCCTTTTGAGCGGTTCCAACGCTTCCAAATACATATCCTGCTGGAAGGGTGATCTGTTGGAACCGCCGCTTGAAATTGGTCGGAATTGCTTCCCAGGTATCCGCCAGATGCATCAGCGGGCTACAGATCGTATCGAGATCGTTCAGGACAGATTCCGGTTTTGCCCCACTTTCCGACCTACCTCCTTTGAGTTCCACGAGCCGTTCTGCAAGAAGGAGCCGCTGGGTGCGAAACTCATCGTCAGTGATGAGTTGTTCCATCTTCATGCGGATCAACTGCTGGAGCTGCTCATGCGCGCGCTTCGATTCTGCTTCCCGTTTCTCTTGCAATGCGCGGTCTGATCCCGCCCATGATTCGCCGACCTTCCGAACATACTCTCTGAGGTGCGCAAATGAGTGGCGGTCGACGCTCGTTGCGTCGAGGAACCGCGCGAACTCCCGATGCACATCGGCTAACGGATAGTTGCCGGGATTGTCGCAACTGCGGAGATGGCAATGGTAATACGGATAGACGCTCGAACGGCCACGCGAGAACGACCCGGTGAGCGGATATTCGCAGTTGGCACAGCGCACAAAGGTGCGCAGGGGGAACTCCGGACGAATTGCTTGATGAGGGACCGAGCGATTGCGCCGGGCGATAATCCGCTGCACCGTGATAAAGGTTTCGCGGCTCACCATCGGCAAGTGCCGACCTGCATGTTCCTCTCCGCTCCACGGATCGCGAATGATCCCGGCATAGAATGCATCGCTGAAGATGTGGTCGATGGCTTGATTGGTAAGCGGCCTGCCGGCCCGTGTCCGGAGTCCCCGGCTCGTCAGCAGTCGCAGCATCTGCGCCTTGGTATAGACCCCAGTGGCGAATTCGTTCCATCCTCGTTGCAAGATGCCGAACGTGGGTTGATCCGGTTGGTCAGGTTCGACTTTTTTGCTGCCCGGCTGTGCGCTGCCCTGGTAGCCGAGCGGCGGCTTCCACGGAAAGATCCCTTCCTGGATTTTGCGCCGCATCCCTTGCAGTGTGCGCGCCGCTCGGATGTCGTTGTCGAATTGGGCAAAGCCCGCCAGAATCGTTTCCAACAGTTTTCCCTCCGGCTTTGCGTCGATGGGCTCCGTAACGGAGACTACGCGCACATCCTGCTTCAATAGACTGGCTTTGATGTTGAAGTGATCGCCGACATTGCGCGCCAGACGGTCCACCTTCCAGACCAGCAACTGCTCAATGCCATGGTCCCGCTTGCCACAGAACGACAGCATCTCAAGCAACTGCGTGCGGTCGGCAAATTTTGCCGACTCCCCGCGTTCCACAAAGACGCGTACGACATTCAGGTGATTTCGCGCCGCATATTCCTTGCAGGCAAATTCCTGCGACTCAAGACTGGTCCCTTCCACCTGTTCCTTCGAGGACACGCGACAATATATAACTGCATTCATGATGTGATTAAGTTTGGTTTCGACCTTTAGTTTCAGCGTAAGCAATACGAGTGTGTTGTCAACCCTCTGAGCTCGTGCCCGACTCTTGCTCCCATTCGTGCTTTGCAAGATAAATATCGAAGAGCAACTGCGCGAACGCCTCAAGCTCGCGCTCCAGTGCAGGATCGCTTTGCTCGCACGCCGGGCAGTCCTTCTGAAATTCCACGCTGCCGTCTCCTGTCTCTCTGTGGTCGTTCGTACCGTTCCGCATGAAGCAGAGTATCGACCAGGCTGCACCAAAACGATAGGCGTATAAATTTGCGTCATTGCCCAGTTTCGTTTGTAGTAGCGCGTCATACCTATCATGGAATACAAGAAACTCTGCCTATCTTTCGATTCCATCCAGCGTATTGTAAGGCTGGGCCGTTCGACGGGCGTTAGCCGCACAAGGAGCGAAGTTGGCTGACACGCAACTCTTCCCTTCGGTTGCGGGCGGTTACCCTGTGCTCGGGATGGACGAGCGGCCCCATTCTTTCTCTGACGGTTTCTTCATGTCTCGGCGCGCCGTTATCGAGTCCATCGAAGTTGGCTCCAATGCAATCCGACCGGAATGAGCACCCGCAATATATTGCTCTACTTAAATGGCGTTTCTTGCCCCCCCAAGTAAGGCCTCAACAGGTTGACTTATACCGCCGGAGCGTTATACTGATAACTGTATGATTCCCAGCAACTTACAGACGCTTTTCTGGGACACGAACCTTGACACCTTCAAGCCCGAGGCCTATCCCGACTACACGATCTTCCGGGTCCTGGAACTGGGCGACGAGGCAGCGGTCACGTGGCTGCGGCAGACGTTCTCTGAGGCCGAAATCCGACGGGTGCTCATGGACGAACGCCGCCTCTCCGAGAAATCCGCCAACTTCTGGGCGCTTGTGTATCAGGTTCCAACCCGCGAGGTTGCGGCTCTGAACGGCAGTCGCTAACCACCACCAATTCACCGAAGGACACTGCCATGACCAATCATGAACACGGGGCGTGGCACCGCGAAGTGATCCCCGCCTCAACCGAAGCAACCCTTGACGCCCTCCGGAACGCACGCCTTTTGGACCGTTTTTATCTTGCCGGTGGCACCGCCCTGGCGCTCCAACTGGGCCACCGTCTGTCCCTTGATCTCGACTTCTTCGCCGAGGATCATTTTGACGAGGAGGCGTTACTCCGGGACGTCCAAACGCTTGCGGGGTTTGCCCTCGTTGCGAAGGCACCGTATACGCTCCACGCCACGGTCCAGGCAACCAAAGTCAGCTTCCTCGGCTATGTCTATCCGACGCTCTTCCCAACCAATCCATTCCTCGACGTCGCCATTGCCGATCCGCGCGACATCGCGTGCATGAAAGTGAGCGCCATCGCAAGCCGCGGCACGAAGCGCGATTTCGTTGACCTCTACTTGTGCGCGGAGCGCTACGGCCTAAAGGAAATCCTGCGGCTCTTCGATCAGAAGTACTCGCAAGCCCACTACAGCAGGATTCACATCCTCAAATCACTCACCTTTTTCAGCGACGCCGAAAAGGACCCGATGCCCCACATGCTCGTAACGCTCGACTGGGACAGGGTGAAACAGTTCTTTCTCCTGGAAGCGCCTCGACTGCTCTGACGCCAGATAGCTGAGACCCCATGCATCCCACGCGGCCTTCATCCATTGAAGGCCGCTTTTATTTGCGACGAGCGCCTAATTCATCTTTCGAGACGTACGCCGGCTCTGCTCATCGCGGATATTTGCACGAATACTTTCACCAAACGGCTACTATGAGACCCGGCTCAAAACACAGTTTTCGCTGCCTATTATTTTGCCGTCGCTCGCGTAGGATTATTCCACGCTTCGATACCTAAAGGTCGAATCGAAGCGCCTTTCCGCAATACCAGCGAATCCAGCCCAATCAAGACATGATCGGACCGTTGCCCTATATCGGCGGCAAGCGCGCGATTGCCACGAAGATCATCGCTATCTTTCCCAAGCACACGGCCTACGTCGAGCCATTTGCAGGAGGAGCACAGGTTTTCTTCCACAAAGAACCATCAAAGGTCGAGGTGTTGAACGACTTGGACGGCGAAATGGTGAACTTCTTCCGCGTCTGTCAACTGCACTACGAGGAACTGCTCCGGTATATGCGCTTTGTCATCGTTAGCCGAAGCTGGCATGAAGTCCTTAAAGCGACCGATCCGGTAACGCTCACCGATATCCAGCGGGCCGCACGCCACTTGTATCTCTTGAAAAACAGCTACGCGGGCCTGATCCGCAGCCTGAACTACAAGTGCAACGTCGCGCACGCGCCAGGCCTCAACCTTGAGCGCCTGCCGGAGATCATTGAAGCCACGCACAAGCGGCTCGCGCGAGTGCAGCTCGAATGCCTCCCGTACGAGAAAGTCCTTGCGCGGTTTGATCGCGAGTGGACGCTCTTCTACCTGGACCCGCCGTATTTTGGCTTGAAGCTCTATCGCCACAATCTCACCACCCAGGACTTTGAGAAGATGGCTGAGCGCCTTGCCGGCCTGCGCGCGAGGTTCGTGCTGTCACTGAACGACGTTCCCGAGGTACACAGGATCTTCAAAAAGTTCAAGTTCCGCGAGATCGATCTCTTCTATACCGCGCAGCAAACTGCTGGCCGCCGCTATCGCGAAGTGCTCATCACTAACTACTGATTCCCTTCCCCAACCCTGTCAACGATATTTATTCACTTAGTTTCATGGAGCAAGTTGTTGATTTCGATAGATCGCGGTCAACGCGGACGGGGATCTTGTTACCGTTTCTGACGCGGCGTTCGCCATACTCACGCTCATGTTGCACTACCTGGAACAACTTGTGATTTCGGTTTGGAACCGTCTGCAGGGACGGCGACAAGCACGGAAGGAGACTGGCGGCACCGTCGCACTCGGTTTCCAGGTTGCGGATGAACAGACGACGCGGCGGCGTATAGGACTGAGCCCGACCCGCCGCACCATGCATGTGGCGCTGCTCGGAAAGACGGGAACCGGAAAAAGTTCGCTCCTAAAGAACCTCTGCCTTCAGGATATTGAAGCAGGACGCGGGTCTGTGTACTTCGATCTCCACGGCGACGCGACGCCGTTTCTCCTGCGTGCCATTGCTGCTGAAGAGAGGAAACGGCAAGAGGACTTGAGCGACCGACTCATTGTGATCTCGCCCGGCGACCCGGAAATGTCCGTTGGTCTCAACCCGCTGGGGGAAGGTGAACCGGACTTCGTTTCCATTGCGGAAATGTCGGAACTGCTGAAGATGCATTGGGGTCTGGACCGCTTTGGCGCCCGTACGGACGAGCTCTTGCGCAATGCGCTGTATACGCTCGCCGCAAACGGGCTCACGCTCCTCGAACTCTCACCACTGCTCACCCACGCCGGATTCCGTGCTTCATGCCTCAAGCGGGTTCCGAATGCCGAGGTCCGGCAGTACTTCGAATTCCGATACGGGCAAGTGAGCGAACCGATGAGGGCCACCATGCGCGAACCAATCCTCAACAAAATATCGGCCTTCACCGCCGATCCGCGCTTCCGCCATATTGTCGGGCAAACGAGGTCCACTTTTTCCCTCCGGGAGGCGATGGACAAGGGGTATCGAGTCATCGTGAATCTCGACAAGGGCAAGCTCGGCGCACACGCGCTCACGCTGGCCGGCCTGTTCTTCACCATGTTGAAGAATGCCCTCTTCACCCGCGAAAGGCGCGCCCTCTGCAGCATTTATTGCGATGAGATCCAGAACCTCATTGCCAATACAAGCGATGTGGAAACCATGCTTTCGGAGGCGCGCAAGTTCGGGGTTGGCATCGTTTCTGCAAATCAATTTCTTGACCAGTACCCTGCTCCGATGCGCGCGGCGATTCTCTCGGTCGGCACCCACATCTTCTTCCAGTTGTCGAGTGCCGACGCGACGACCGTTTCGCAGATGCTCGATGGCGGTAAGTCGCTCGCCGAGCGATTGAAGAACCTGCCCCAACGGCACTTCATCCTGAAGAGCGGTGCCGATCACTGGGTGGAAGGCTCTGTACCCACGGTCGAGGATTCGAAGTCCAGCTACGCCGACCTCCTGAACCGTTCCCGCGCACTTCGCGCCCGCTCTCGCGCTGAGATTGAAGCGGAGATCGCGAAGCGGCACGCAACAATCACCCACACGACCGACGAGGCCCTCCATGACTGGAATTAACAACGGCACCAAACACGGTAGGAAGCGCGGTCTCATTCTGCAACTGCGTGACCTTGATTGCCTGCGGGAATTGGCCGTGTTGGAGGTAGCCGACCGGGAGCAGATGAAGATTGCCGCCGGGTTCGGATCGACGACGCGCGTAAACACACGCTTGCTCGCCCTCACTCGTGCGGGACTCCTCCGGAGATTCTTTCTCGGTTCCGGCGGGGGACGGAAGGCGCTTTATGCGTTGTCCCTGAAAGGCGCGCAAGTGATCCAAGTTCCCTGTCGTGGCCCACGCCGGCGGCAGGATGAGATGCTCGTTGCCGACTTCTTCGTCCAGCATCAGCTCTCGATCAATGCCGTCTACTGCGACCTGAAGTTCGGCGCTATCCCTGTCCCAGGGGTGAAATTCGTCAACTGGCTGGCCTTCCATGAGCCACTCGTCACCGGATTGGCCCTCATCCCGGATGGCTATGTCGAGTTTGCGACGCCTTCTGGCATCGACGCGTCGTTCATCGAAGTGGATCTAGGCCATGAGGCGCTCCGTGTTTGGAAGGAAAAGACCCGCCACTACGTCCAGCTCGCGCTCTCGGGAACATACCAACGGCAGTTCCGGCAATCCCGGTTCCGAGTGCTCGTGCTTGCAAATTCCGAGCGCCGCATGCAATCGATCCGCTCGGCCGTTGCCGGAGTAACGCAGAAGATTTTCTGGTTTGCCACGCTCGATGCCATTCGCGGCGAAAAGTTCTTTAGCTCTGCGTGGCTTCGGCCAGAAGGGGAAGACCATCAACCATTCTTCAACGAATCGATATGAAGTATTGCTACCAATGCGGAAAGATGACGGCGGGCGACCCGCTCTATTGCGGGACCTGCGGCAGGACGTACGACGTAAAACTCTGCCCGCGCGCGCACGTGAACCCGCGCGGCGCGGAAGTCTGCTCCCAGTGCGGTTCACGAGAACTCTCCACGCCGCAGCCAAAGATTCCGATGAGTTGGCGGCTCTTGGCGTTGCTGACTCGGCTGGGTCTCGGCCTCTTGCTCTTCTACGCGTCCCTCAGTCTCGTCGTGGCCCTGGTCCGAACGCCGGAGGTGCAGAGGGCTCTGGTTGCCCTTGGAATCCTCTTGGCTGTCCTCTGGTGGCTCTGGTCGAGACTGCCTGATTGGTTTCAAGAGGCCATTCGTTCTTTCTGGAAAAACAGGAGGCGGAACGATGACGACTGAATGGAATCGAGGGGAGAGACGCATATCGGGTTTCGAGAACGACGCGAACCCTGCGGAAACATTGGGTTTTTCCCGTGATTCCGTAGGGCAGAGCTACCCGCAGCATTACCCGCAGGTGCGCGAGACGCTCGGCGAACCGCTCGGGGTCCGCGAGGTCGCCCGGCTGATCGGGTGCTCGACATGGACGGTGCGGCACCGCTACCTGTCGCAGGGCTTGCCGCACCTTCGCTCGGGCCCCATGGGCAAGCTCGTCTTCTATCGCAACCAAGTCATCCAATGGATTCTTCAACAGCAAAAGAAAGGAGGGAGATAACCCATGGCACTTTTCAAGCGCGGCAACATCTGGTACGCCTACGTCTCAATCGACGGCGCTCGGCATCACAAGTCAACCGGGACATCCAACCGCCGTCAGGCCGAAGCAATTCTGCGGCAGTTCCACGATGAGTTGAACGAGCGCCGTCACCGGCTGCCGAATTTGAAGCCGGATATGACGTTCGGAGAACTGGCCGCGCTCTTTATCGGAAGCGGCATGGGGACTCCCTATTCGCTCGATCGACTGAACCACCTCTTGCCGTTCTTCGCCGACATGCCAATCCGGGATATCACGACGTCGGCGGTCCGCAAATACCGGCAGGAGCGCCATAGCCAAAAGACGATTAAGGAGTCCACGGTGAACCGCGATCTCTCGGTCCTGCGTCGCGTGATCTATTGGGGTGTCGAGGAAAGCTATCTCGCCGCGAATCCCCTGGGCCGGCTACGCATGGAACGGGAACGCAGAACCAAGCGGCCCGTGATGAGCGTACGCGAGGAGCAGCTGCTCATCAAGGCCTCACCAGAGCATTTGCAGCGCATCACTCTCTGCGCGCTCCACACCGGAATGCGTAAGGGAGAGATTCTTCAACAAAAATGGGATGACATCGACTTCGACAATCGCATCCTCCATGTGACTCACTCGAAAACCCCCGAAGGCGAGTCGCGGGAGATTCCTCTCACGAATCGGCTTCACGAAATACTCCTCGCAAATCGCAAGAAACACGGTCCGGTCTTCACTTATCAGGGCGATGCCATCCGGATCATCAAGACCACCTGGGCGTCGAGCCTGCGGCGGTCGGGCCTTCGTCATTTCCGGTTCCATGACCTTCGGCATACCGCGAACACCCGAATGATGCTCGCGGGGGTCCTCCAGGAAGTTCGCCGGGAAATTCTCGGCCATAGCTCGCAGCGATCGCGGGATGTAAATGATCGCTACACCCAAATCGAGTTGCCGGAGAAGCGCGAAGCGATCCGCAAGCTCGAAGTCTGGCTCGAAAGCCAGGCGCTCTTGCTCCGGGAAGCGGAGGAGGCACCGCTGCTTCTCACGTCCGGAGACCAAACCACAACCACAACCAAGGAACAACCAGATGACAGAAGCGAACATAGAACACCAGCCGCGTAATCCGAACGAGGCGATTCGCAAACTTATCATCGGACGGGCCATGGCAATCAACGCGAGACTCTTGGCCCGGCTCGCCACGGTGGCAGACGATCTCGACGCGGGAGGCTATCGCGCCGCTCTTGGCGGACTCGATGGCCTTGAGCGGGAGATCGACCGCATGCGCAGTTTCCTACTCCTGCTCTCGTAGGAGTACCGCTCTTTCACAACTAACCCATAACCCTAAGGAGGAGTTATGAACCCACCGAAAGCAGCACAAGCCACAGCACAATCGAATGCCGCGCCTGCCACGGCGCAGCGCGCCACAGCAGCGGCAACTTCGTCGACTGGCCGCAAGCCATGGATCAAGAAAACCCCAGTCGAGGTTGTCCTCGAGCAGATCGGCAAACAGGAAGAGAAAGTTGTCGGGATGCGCAAGGAACTTGCCCACGAAGAGCGCGAGCTTGCCAAACTGCAGCAGGCCCGCAAGGTGCTCGAAGCGCAGTAACCACAGGGGAGTTGTCCGCACGCGGCAACTCCTCTTTTTCATATTAAGACGGAGGATCTATGACCACTTCCACCCGTAGTCGCAATCAGAAACAGGTGAAGCCGCGGCGGCTAGACGCATTGGCCTTTTACCTTGGCGCACATGGCGTCAATCGCGAATCAGCCCTCAAAGAGATCGAAGCGCGGCTCGACCAAGAGGCCTCGGAAGAGAAACAGGAACCCTTGCGCGCGCTCCACGCTTTGGAGGCAAAGCTCCAGCAAGTGCGCAAGGAGAAGCCCGAGACCGAGGCCCTTTGGCTCCGCATCCGAAAGGAACTCGGCGATACACCGCCGCCTTACTTCCAGGCAATCCTGATGGCAGCCTTCGCGCTGTTCGCGCTCGCACTCGATACGCTTTTCCTTGCGCCGACGATGGACATTCTGAACATCGCGAACCCGGCGCTCCAATTTCTCGCCGCTGCGGGCTTCGCGGCGCTCTGCACCGCCTACTTTGAGCTGACCCGCATCCTCTATATGGAAGCAGAGGGCTCGTGGCCCAAACGGCTGACGGTCATTGCTGCGGGGGCCGTGGGCGTCATAAGCCTCATGGTCTGGGGGCTCTTGCGCGGTTATCAGCTGAGATTCGCCGCCGTCCTTGCCGGAAATCCCCTGGGACAGTTTCTCGCGGCGCATTCGGTACTCGCGTCGATCTTCTACATCTTCATCACGCTCACCACGCCGATCATCGGCGCCACCGCACTGCACTGCGCATGGACAGCGCTGTGGCGCGCCGGGACGTGGCGGCAGGTTCGGAAGCGGTTCGAGACGCTTCGTACTGCCGAGGTTCAGCTCGCCCGCGACGTTCAAACTGAGCAGGAACAACTCGCCGAATTCGACAAGCGAAAACAGGCGGAATGCCTGGAGTGGAGCGCCATCTTTGCGCAGTTCTATGAACGGGGGCGCCTTAACGGTGCGCGCCAAGAAACGCGCTGGTCGGTCGTGCGCAAGAGCTTGCTCGGCGGCTTGTGCGCGGCTCCGCTTGCATTCGTCATTCCCTTGGCCTGGCTCCCAGCGCTTATGGCCATTTCTGGCCTCGGCCTCTTCGTTTACTTCAACCACCGACGCCACCACCCGAGCCACGAACGCTACCTCGCGCAGGAAAACACACAGTTCGCGGTGATCCCCGATGCTCCTCAGCCGCTTGAACTGCGTGCACCACAACCGCGCCTCTTATCGAAAGGAGACCCCTCATGACCTCGATTCGCTCCGTACAGTACGCTGCCATCGCCGCACTCTCTCTGCTTGCGGCCTGCTCCCACCGCGTTCCGCAAGGAACTGTGGAAGTCATCGACACCAGCCTCAGCATCACGCCCCGCGCGGAAAAGGCTGCCCTCGACGCCGTGCAGGAGCAGATTGGTCACATGCAGCGCGGGGATCAGCTGGTCATTATCCCCATCACCGGGGACGCCGCCAACGACGCCGAAGGGCGCATCCTGCGTCTCTCCGCCCCCACCCAGCGCGAAGCATACGACACCGACCTACGCCGATTTCAGGCGGCTGCCGGGAAGCAGTTCGCGGCCTGGGTCGCGTCACTCGATAAGCATCAGTCCCGGACCGACATCCTCGGCGCACTCGACGCTGCCCGGCAGGAACTCGCCCTGCTGCCCAATCGAATGAACCGCGAGCTCGTCATCGTGAGCGATTTCCTCGAAGACGACGGCACCTACAACTTCGTCTCGGCCGGCTCGGTCACGAGTCCGTCGCGCGCCCGTGAGCTCGCCGCGCGCCTCCGCGAGCAGCATGACTTTACGCTGCAAGGCGTGACGCTCTGCCTTGGTCGCCTTGAAAGCAGCGACTTCGCCCCACTCGCGGCGCAGCGGAAGGAGGCGGTCCAGGCATTCTGGACGGCGTACTTTGCCGACGGAGGCGAACCAGCCGAAATCCAATTCGATGGCACGGGAATTCTAGTCGACGCAGAGCACGGCTGCTTTGACGGAAAGGGATAACGCATTTTCAGGGGAGGGAGCGTGGCACCATGAATGGGTCGAACTTCATGCAGGGGTGGATGGCCCTCGCGGGATCGGTCGCAATGATTGCGCTCGTTCTGACGGCCTTCGGGCTCATGCTGGGCATCACGAAGCCTGCCGATGCTCTGAAACGGGTTGCGGCGATCCTGGGCGTTGTCATGCTGTTGGTAGTGCTCCCGGCGGTCCTTGTAAACATCTGGTCGCGCATGTCTCTGTGGCAACGGCTCGCTCTGGCCGTGATTACCATCAGCTTTTGGCGAAGGCCGCGACCACGACGACAAACGCGAGAAGGAAAAAGGGACTGAAGTTCCCAATGGATGATGGTTTCGCGCAAGTGTAGACCGTCAATTCTGACAATGCTCAAGATGAGTTTCACCCTACTTGGAAGAGATGAGCCTAGCCGAATCTCATTGCAACATTTGCGAGCATTGGGTGCCTCCAGTCGGATCGTATCTGACCACCCCGTCCTCCTGGTCGTAACAAAAGCCGCGATTCCCGGTCTTGCCAACGGCCAGAGGAACCGCCGTGACTATGTAATTTTTTGCGGGCGCTATTCCGCCGGTACCCGACTTCGTGCAGGTTGAGATCTTAAACAGGTAGCCTGCCTTATAGCCTGAGGCGAGATCGGGTTGAAGCAGCTGTGCGGCATCTGGCGTTGGATCGCCCGTCGCATGATTGCCGCCCAAAGCAGTCAGCGAGCATGCAAAGCCTCTCGCGGGATAGGAAGTCATATACATCGTCTCCGACGTGGCAATGACACGGATGGAGTTCAGCGCCGAGGTTTCGTTGGCGTGCTTCTTGATCGAGCCGTATGTGCCCATCGCCATCATCATCAGGATCATGATCACAGCCATCACGATCAGCAATTCCATTAAAGTGAAGCCATTCAGGAGCAATAAACAGTGGCCACGATTGCAGCGAACGATTGAAAAACCACGATCAATGGAGCGCGAAGGCATTGACGAGGAGACTGAGATTGTACGTTCATCTTCCACGACATTCCAATCTGGAAGCGGGAACGCGAAGCATCAAGTCCAGGATGGTGCTCTGTACTTAATATCTGCCCGCTCGTTCGCAACCAACGAAAGGCAGTGTAACGCCAATGTGTGCCGAGCACAACAACTCAGTTCAAGAATCGGGCCGATTCCACTTCTTCTCTCAAATAACGTCGACCGGCCATAACCTAGAAACAGCCTCACCGCATCCTCACCACGGTAATGCACGGCTTCACAGATTTATGTGAGCCAACGTCAACAACATGAACAACATCAGTGGCACAAATGGAAAGCGCCCTGGGTGAATGCTGTTAGCTCTTCTAGCTCTCTTCTCTTCGTCCGATAAGTGCCCGGAATGAAGCATGGCAATGATTCTGGCTTGCCCTGATGCTTCCAATCGACGCAGGTACGTATGAGTTCTTGCACGTTGGTGGTAGATGCTCCTTAGGAGCACCACAGACCTGTTTACGAAAGAATAAACAGGCTGATTACCCTGAACATATCCGTGGGATAAGCAAAACTTTTACTTGACAGGATTCTCGAAACAATCTACGTTTTCGCGTAAGAATCTTGGGCCTTTCTTGTAACGGATTGTTGTTTTCCTTGTTAGATGCAGAGGAACCCACGATTCCCGCGCGCACGTCCATACAGTTCAAACAACTATCGTGTGCCGCGATTGACTAGCTCCTCCCGCTTCTGCGCAACATTCTTCACTGAGATGTTGAGGATTCCTTAAGGGAGTCTTCCTTGACTCTGCGTCTGCGAACTTCCGGACGCCACAGGAGAGTTGTGTGATCTCTAGCCGTCTTGCTCGGGTCGTGTCAGTATTCGTGGTCATCGCTATAACTACCACAGCAGGAGCGTGGCCCCATAAGAAGGGGCAAAAAGCGCGCGTCCGATTCCTGGCGACCAGTACGCTCATTCGCGGAACGTTTGGCCAGAACGAGGACACGTACCTGGCCCAAGTGTTCAACGCGCGGGGTGAAGAGTCCTACTTAATTCGCCTTGTTGATGCTTACCCGAATGAAGCGCCACCGTTGTCGGTCGCCATGCTCACATCAGATTCTGGAACACTCCTGAGAATTCAACGAGACTTGAGATGCGACCGGCTTTACGGAGAAATGCCGCTCCGCACCGCGCCAGGAGATCCTATGGCACTTCTCCTTGAAAGGCTCAGTTACCAGCCCCGAATGGAGCACGTGCCGCAACCTGAGTCTTTATTGCCTTGCTATCGAGCGGTGCGGTGATGAGGCTATCTCATGCTATCGAAATGGGCTTGAAATGACCTTCCAACGACCCCTGTTTTCGGCAACAGCAATTCGCACATCTCAGGTCGGCATAGCCCCGCGCACGCGCGAAGTGCCCGATCTAACCTCCGCCATGACGCACTGTAACGATATTTCTGAAAGCGCAATGAGGTAGAAACATGATCGAAGCTCGCACACAGAGGACAAACCTGGACAAACCGGAGCAAACTCCGAGATTCATGGCACAGAAAAGGCGCAGACTCTCCGTCGCGCGCTTCGGAGTAGTCGGTGTCATGTGCATTTGCGCCTGCATTTCGGTCGCTCAAGTGCCAAACGTAAGTGGGCAAATGGCGACTCCGATTCCCGGCGTGGGACACCATTATCTGGGCTTGCAAAGCGATCTTCTGACGGAAACGGTGAATCCGGCTACGGGATCTGTGAGCGTTCGATTGACATTGCCGACGCCGCCATCACGTGGTATGAACATCCCGTTTTCACTAGTTTATAACTCTTCCGGTTTGTGGCAGCTGCAATACAGCAGCGGTGCAGGCGAGGAACTTTGGGAGAATGCTACCAGCGCCGACAATGGCATTGGATGGTCGTACTCCTTTCCGCTTCTTACCTTAACGAGCACTGCGGCAACCGCTGTAAGCGATGTCGCTGATGGGCAACAATATCAAGTCTACAGCTGCGACTTCCTGGCGGACTATGTCTTTCAATCCATCGACGGGTCAAGACACGAGCTGCCGCTTTCGCCAGCCGACAGCCCGAGTGATAACCCTCAGTGCAACAACACAAACGGCCTTCCTTCAAACAACTTTCTGAGCGGGAGCGACGATGACTGGTACTTCGGATCCACGACCGGAATAGCGCCAGGTCCTTCCTATAATTCAAATCCAAATTCAGTTACGCTTGACACCAATCCTCCGCCGGTTACGGTATCGGGAGCAGATGGAACAGTCTACAAATTCAGCTCGTTCTGGCCCTCTGATGCCCCAACTTTTGTAACGAATTCGCAGCCGCTTATGTCGTATTCGAGCACTATCGAAGACAGAAACGGGAACATCGCCACTGTGTCGTACTCGACTGGCGCGGTAGTCGAATCCATGCAATATCAAGGAAGCATATCGTATACAGACACATCCGGGCGAACCGCTGTTTCCGTCGGACCTGTCAACCCGTCGAACGACCAGAGCACCGTAAACATCGCGGGATTGTCCCAGCCGTTGACTGTTCAATGGGGAAGCGTGTCCTCATCATTTGAGGGCGCCGGCTCTTCTCTTTATCCCCCGCCTAATGGGGTTCTCGGAGGCTGTTCGCCGACGGCTCTTCCTGCGTTTCCTGCTGGCCAAGAGGGATTTCCTGCCAGCGTGACCGAATCGGGTAAGGTTCCCAATATTATCCAATCTGTGACACTTCCGAACGGCCAAGCTGTTACATTTTCCTACGACTCAGCCACCGGATTGTTGCAGCAAATTACATATCCAACTGGCGCCTACATTCGGTACACGTGGGGGGCAAATCCGCTGTCCGAAGTTCTGTACGGCACCACGACAAACACCGGGGTCATCGATCCGGCCGGAAATGCAGTACCTGGTTATTGCGACATGACTTATGGCATTCCGGCCGTTGTTGGCCGTGACGTCAGCTACGACGGGGTGAGCGTCGCACTGCACCAAGCATTTAGTTATAGCACTGTCTGGCCGGTAGGGGGAGGTGGAATGGTGTATGGCTGGAGTAGTAAATCTACCACCGTGACGACGACAGATAACATCGATCCGACAGCGTCATCAGTCGTTACCTACAATTACGAACCGGTACAAAGCGATTGGCAAAATCTAAATTTCGGCGTTCCGATAATACAGGATTTGACGCCGGTCGAAGCATCTGTTCAAACTCAGAATTCGAGTGGTCAAATGCTGAGGACGATTACGAAGAACTGGTTAGATCAATATACAGAAGCGTGTGCGATGACGACACTCGACAATGGGTCCACCAACGGCACATTCTACACCTACGGACCATATTCTCAGGTCACGGACGACAAGGAATTCGACTATGGACTGCTTGCGTCCTTAACATGCAACACAGCGACATACCCCTTCGAATGGGCCCAATCTTCCGGACCGACCGGTTCTGGCAGTGGCAACGCTACGCCGACCAAAGAGATCAAGACCGCGTTTGACAACATTGCGAACCTGACAAACGGAGGAATGCTTTATACCGCTCCGTCATCGGTTAGGACCTATGGTGCGGGGGGGGCACTGATGAGCGAAACAGATGTCAGCTACGATCAAAGTGCGCTGGCTTCTGCCAATCCTCCTCAGTTCGACACTCAACTCGCCGCTCCGGGCGCTACAGTCCGCGGAAACCCGACGACAATCACGAAGCGGTGCTGGCCTTCATGCCAGGACGCGCCTTCTTACTACACTTGGGATATTGCGGGGCAATTGACGTCCAATACGGATGCTGTCGGAAACACAACCTGTTTTTCTCATCAGGATAACTTCGTAGGAGGCAGCAATCCATCTAGCTGCAATCCTACCTCAAGTGGCTCAGGCACCGATAGCTATCTGACGATGATCGATCCACCGCATGCCAACGGCGTCAGTCATGCTACCTGGTACCAGTATGACTTCCCGTCGGGAAATCTACGATACGCTACAGACTCAAATAACCACCAGACCCAATATCAGTTTAACGATTCTTTGGATCGGCTCACGGAGGTCGATTACCCAGATCAAGGAAAAACGACATATGCCTACAACGATTCGGTTCCCTCGATTACGGAATCGGAACTGATCTGCACTTCAACTTCCAATCAGTCGCCCGCGCCCGCGTGTCCGCAGTCGTCCTTGTCGAAGACTACCGTCGAAGTGGGGGATGGCATTGGCCGTGTGATTGAAACTCAACTGACCTCGGACCCGTACCACACGGTTTACCAGGATACGGTGTATGACGGCTCCGGCAATGTCTATAGCACCAGCAATCCATATTGGACAACTTCGGACCCTACCTATGGAGTGACAACCAGCAAATACGATCCGCTTCATAGAATTCTGACGAAGATCGATCCTGATAATTCCAATTACGCGCAGAATTGGAGTTATACAGGCTCGACGGCGACATTCGCAGATGAGGATGGAAACCAATGGCAGAGGACGTCGGATGCATTCGGGCGACTAATCAACGTATTGGAGCCGACCGGTGGCAATCCAGGGCCATCTATGGCAACGACCTACGGTTACGATGCGCTCAACAATCTCCTTGCGGTGAATCAGGTTGGAGATGGATCGTCTCCAGCGCGCCAAAGGAGCTTTGTTTATGACAGCTTCAGCCGACTGACGAGCGCGGCAAATTCCGAATCCGGGACAACGACGTATTCGTACTTAAATGCGTCTGGGCAATTTTGCTCCGGGAACGTATCAGCAGTGTGCAGCAAGACTGACCAACGCGGGGCAAAGGTCACCTATACTTACAACGATCCACTCAACCGGATAACGGCAAAGACTTATAGCGATGCTACGCCGCCAGTCGCTTATTCTTATGATGCTTCGTCCGTTTCGGGCGCGGCCAATACCGTCGGACGTCTCACCAGCGAGCAAGTAACGTATGGAAGCTCAGGGAGTTTTCAGGAGGCCCTCTACAATTATGATCCATTAGGCCGCCTCTTGAAAGAAACTGTTCAACAGACACCGCCAGGAAGCACCGCCCTTGAAGTCAGCCCTGCCTACACGTTCGATCTTGCAGGAGATGTCACATCATCAACTGATGGAATTCCAATTGCAGGCGTTCCCGCGTCGGGGAACTCCAACCCTATCCAATTGAGTTACAGTTACGACGGCGCCGCCAGGCCCAGTGGTGTTTTCAGCAATTGGAACGGCGGTGCAAACGACATAAAGCATCCGGGTACTCTGTTTCAGGCAATCTCCACAAGCCCCACCTCATACGGACCGATGGGACTGACCTACGCGCTCTACGGTGTCAACACAGTAACGAACACCAACACGGCAAGCGTAACGCGCGGATACGACAGACGCGGCCGCACGGTGAATGAGACGGATAATGGATCGGGAATAGTAGTTGCTCCAGCGACGGGAAGCACAGGAGCTATCACAATCGCCGGCACTGAGCAGTCTGGCACTCCCGGTCAAGGCACCGTATCGATTACTGGCTCTGAGGGCTCACATCAGGTCTGTGTCTACAATCCAGGGATCAGGCAAACAGTATGCAACAACGTGCCCGATACGGGCACTCTCACGATTACTGTCAATGGATTCCCGGCGACGGCGACCTACAACAGCGGAACCACCGATCCTTCACTAGCCGCAACACTGGCCGCGGCTCTTAACACCTATGGTTCGCCGGTTACGGCAACGTCCAGCAGCAACGTCGTCACCATGACCAGTATCGCCATCGGAACTGCAAGCAACTATCCTTTTTCCGTCTCGAACGGCGCGGATTTTACCGGAACGGATTCGGGAACAGCTCTGACTGGGGGCTCAAACTCCGGGGGAACATACGACACCGGCACGGTGACGGCAACCGTCAATAACGTCACGACCTCACCGGTTTCATGGGGACAAGGTAGCAGCACCACGTCCTTGGCATCTGCATTAGCCTCGGCGATCAATTCTGCAGACGGCAGTTTCGTTAATGCCACTGCATCAAACGGCGTCGTCTCCCTGGCGAGTACCGCGACGGGCCCGGGAACAGACTGGTCCATTACACTGACGGTAACCGACACCAGTACTGTGTTCACAACCCCTTCATTCTCGGCCACAGCATCAGGAATGTCGGGCGGCGCCAACGCCATCAGTCAGCAAGAGGTAGCGTATCAATACAATATCCCCGCTGCGGGTGGTTTCGACGGCGTGGGAAACTTGCTGTCTGTCGCCGACTCGGTTTTGGGCACATGGAGCTACACCTCAGACCATCTGAACCGGCTCCTGACCGGCACGGCGTTGGCAGGGCCCTATTCGTCTGTGGGGCTCAGTTGGGCCTATGATGGATTTGGCAATCGTTGGGGGCAGGCGGTGTCCGGGTCGCCGAGTTCGGGAATGCCATTTCCGCAACCATGGACAGCGTCCCCTGATTCTACGGCCAACGATAACCGGATTGGGAGCACCAGCATGTCAAGCTCAGGATGGACCTATGACAATGCTGGCAATGTGACATTCGACGGCAATAACTCCTACGCCTACGATGCCGAAGAGCGCTTGTGCGCGGTGGAGAGCACATTGACAGGCGGCCCGTCGTACACCGGATATCTTTATGACGGAGACGGCAACCGGATTGCCAAGGGATCAATCAACGGCCTGAACTGCAATCTCTCCAACAACGGCTTTACGCTTCAATCCAGCTATGTCCGCAATGCGGGTGGTCAGGAAGGCGAGTGGAACGGGGCCGGGGCATGGGTGCACACAAACGTGTTCGCCGGAGGAGCCCTGCTTGCCACCTACTCCTCCGTTGGAAATGACACCTACTTTGCGTTTCAAGACTGGCTCGGCACGAAACGCGCGGAGATCTCTCCTGACGGGTGTCTGGAGGCCTGGGCAAGTCTGCCCTATGGCGATGACCTGACGCCCTCCGGTAACTGCCCCGACGCCACTGAGCATCACTTCACCGGCAAAGAACGGGATACCGAATCTGGAAACGACTACTTCGAAGCACGCTACTACAGCAGCAGCATGGGCCGGTTCATGAGCCCTGATCCGTCTGGACTTCTGGCGCAAAGACCGGAGGACCCGCAAAGCTGGAATCTCTACGCATATGCTCGCAACAACCCACTGATTTACCTTGACCCGAATGGGTTGGACTGCATTTACGCGAACAACGCTGGAAACGGGGTCGAATCAATCGACCACAACAGCAACTCTGGAGAGTGCGGACAGAATGGTGGAAGCTGGCTGTCCGGTTACGTAGACGAGGGCTGGGCACATTTCAATAAAACAAACGGAATGTTTGAAGCTGCCGGTGAAGATGGAAGTAAGGTGAATTTCGCTCAGTTTGGGTCGGGCGCACAAACGGATGACAGTGGGAATTGCCTGAGCGGCTGTGGCGGCTACGGATTTGCTTCGGCGGGTGCGGATTGGTTGACGGGCCAATTGAGGGGAAATTCCGTGCCAACAGACGGATCAGACCCATTAGACGGATTGCTGACCTTTATGACCGGTCGAGCACAGGAAGTCAGCGGTTTCTGGAAGATGGTCGCTGGCCCGCTGAATGGACAGGACAATTGGGCTGGACCGGGCGGCATGGGAGCACCTAGAGGGGCGGGTGACTGGCGGGCGGCTGTTCACGACTACAACTTCAACACGAACGGAATCACAATCGGCAGCTATTTCAACCCGAACTTGTCGCCTGCGACCTCGAAGGCGCTCATCCAGAGCAATGGTCAGCTGATGAAGACTGGAGGCGTCCAGGGGGCCAAGGAGAAGATGATCTTCGGTGTCATAAACGCGTTTCAATGGTACTCGCAGAGTTGGAAGTAGGTGCATCGTGAAATGTTGGGCTAAGATCGCTGTGCTTCTGCTCTCTGTCGCTGTCCTCAAGGGTGGTGCTCAGTCAGCACCGGAGAGCCGCCCGCAGGGAACTCCTGCGGGCGGCGTCTGGACTGATCCATCTACCGGCTTGATGTGGGCGGGAAGGGACAACGGGAAAGACGTGAGCTGGAAAGGTGCGGTGAAGTACTGCCGCGATCTCCGGTTGGCCGGGGACTCCGACTGGCGACTGGCGTCTCTCGAAGAACTGAAAGGCATCTACGACAAGGAAGCCAATGCTCCCGGCCTAGCCCGCTTGGGTGGCCCCGCAAAGGGTAGCGACTTTACATGGCATGTGAAGGGAAATCTTTTCCTGACCGGAAATCAATGGAGCAGCAATCAGAGGCTCGATGATCGCGGACATCCTTCCGGTTATGTGTGGTACTTTGACTTCAACGAGGGGCGACCGAACAACGACCCGACCGGTTGGCCTTATCCCTTCGTGATGATGCGCGCCCTCTGTGTGCGTGGTTCCCAGAAATAGAATCGCAACAAGGCCGTTCCTTCGGAGGCGGCCTTGTTGCGTCTGGAGCCTTCCATCGGGAGTTGTGGCGACCGAGCGGAGGGCACGGTGCTTTGCACCGGGAGGATAGGGACACGTCACCCCCAGCGGGATGCTGTAGAGCAACTTGCGGTTGCTATATAGCAACCTGAATAGAATGATAAGGCTACAGCCAAAAACCGCAAAATATAAGGTGTTTACAGGTTTACGCAGGTAAACGTGTTGAAAACAAGCGACTAAGGGTAAAAGTCATGAAATCAAGGTTGCCATATGGCAACCTTGCGGCTGACGTGCGTTAACTCGTTGAAAATACAGAGTTGGGGCCGCTCCGGGTTCGTGGGCCGGGGTTCGCGTTGCCGGAGCCGGGGGGAGCGGCGCTTTGCGCCGGAATGACTGAGATACTCCATCCCTCAACGGGAACTGTTAAGTTCCCTGGGGGAGCTTATGAGTTCCTTGTCGAGTTGGCGGCGTTCTGGCGGGGCTGGTTGGCGGTCTGTTAGGTGGAATGCAGTAGTGGAACATAAAGCGCAGACGCACTTGAGGGGTTTTGCTCTTGTATCCCGTTATTTTCGAGCGAGTTATCTTGCCGCACCGATGTACTTTAACGGGGTCCATGTGCGTCACAATGAAAACCGGCCAGCCAGGGCGGAAAAGGCTCAGAAAGCCTCATTCCGTGGCGGCGCGGGGTCGATGAGGCTTTATCTGGCTTTATCGTCTTTAGTCGTGGTTTTTCGTTGAAAGTCGTGGTGAGTCGGGCTTTTTCGCGCTCACGCGCCGTACCCTCCGCTCCGTCATCCGTAAAGGCTCTCCGCTTCGCTCCGCCCGCTGCGGCGGCGCTTCGCGGCCTTGACTGATGCCTCCGCTGCGGGTGTTTTTCAGCTATGAAAAGAATGTCTTCTTTTCATGTTCCACATGACCAGGGCGACGGCTCCCGGCCATCGGCGGCGCGGTGAGTTCCGGCAATGAAGCGTGCAGCGCCGGGGCGTTGGCGGGGTTCAGTGGCGCATCGGGCGGCGTGTTGGGAGCAAGACACCATCCCTAAGCCTGACGGCTTAGCGGGGCCGCGAGCGGCCCGAAGATCGAACGCGGAACGAACGAAGGCCGGACGCTGTCCGACCTTGTTCGTGTTCCGTTCGTTGTGCGTTCGGCTGGCATCGGTGGCCAGGGCGCGGCCTCAGTCGTGGGCTTCGGCGGTTCCGGTGAGGGAGTTAATCAGCCTGATAACGGCGCGCTGGTCGCGCTCGGGCAGCAGCGCGATCCGCTGGAATCTCTTCCACTGGCGCATACTCTCGGGGTCGCTCGTCACTTGCTCGAACTTCGACGCCTCGCGCGTCTGCGGTTCGATGCCCAGCAGTTCATCCGCCGTGACGTGCAGAGCGTGAGCCAGGGCGATCACTGCGGGCGCAGGCGGGAACCCGGCCTCGTTCTCGTAGTAGGAGATCGCCCGCTGTGTTGTCTTCGCGGCCTTGGCCAGTTGAATCTGGGTCATCCCGCGCGCCTTCCTCAATCCCATCAGGCGCTCACCGAACGACGACTCTGTGTACTTTTTCCTTGGCATGACAGAAGCGATTTTAAGGTTCACTTGTCGGTTCTCCTGGTCTGAGGGTCGTTGACAGACTGACGTATAACGTATAATCTCACGACATCTAAAGGCTGTGCAAAAACTCCCTCATTACGTCACAGTTTTTGCTTGACAGGTTTTTTGCAGAAGGTCTGAAAACGGCAGAAAGGAGGGTTCACCGATGCCCTACGTTCCCCCGGAGGTGAAAGAGCGGCTCAAGCGCGAGGTGTCGATCCAGCGTCTGGCCGAGGCGCGGGGGATCAAGCTGACGCGCAGCGGCAAGGAGCTGATCGGGCTGTGCCCGTTCCACGACGACCGGAACCCGAGCCTGAACATCGACCCGGTGAAAAATGTGTGGAGTTGCAAGGGCGCTTGCGGCGAGGGCGGCGACGTTTTTCTGTGGGTGATGCGGGCCGAGGGGGTGAGCTTCCATCATGCGCTGGAGTTGTTGAAGCGGGACTATGCGCCATCGGCTGGGCCGGTGGTGAAGATCGCCACGGTGCCGAAGCTGCCGCCGCTGATCGACGCCACGGCGGACGACAAAAAGCTGTTGGGAACGGTGGTGGACTACTACAACCGGACGCTGAAAGACTCGCCGGAGGCGCAGCGGTATCTCGTCAAGCGCGGCCTTGAATCCTCTGAGATCATCGACCGCTTCAAGCTGGGTTACGCCAACCGCTCGCTGTGCCTGCATCTGCCGGCGTCGAACCGCGCCGCCGGCGACGCGCAGCGGACGCGGCTGAAGGAGCTTGGCATCCTGCGCAACCAGAAGCCAGGGCACGAGCACTTCAACGGCTCGCTGGTTATCCCGGTGTTCAATCTTGCCGGTGAAGTGGTCGAGATGTACGGGCGGAAGATCACGCCGAATCTGCGCGCCGGAACGCCGGACCACACGTATCTTCCGGGCCGCACCGGGGCGTGTGGAACGAAGAAGCCCTCATCGCATCGAAGGAAATCATCCTGTGCGAAGCGCTGATCGACGCCTTGACGTTCTGGGTTGCGGGCTACCGCAATGTGACGGCCAGCTATGGCGTGAACGGCTTCACAGCGGACCATCGCGCCGCCTTCGAGAGGCACGGCACGGAGCGGGTTTACATCGCTTACGACCGCGACGATGCGGGCAGACAAAGCCGCCGCGAAGCTGGCCGAGGAGCTGATGGGAATGGGCATCGAGTGCTTCCGTGTGCAGTTCCCGAAGGGCCAGGACGCGAACGAATACGCGCGTGTGACGCAGCCCGCGGCGAAGGCGCTGGGCGTGTTGCTGACCGGCGCGGCGTGGATGGGCAAAGGGCCACGGCCAGCGGGCCGCGCGCCGGTTCCGGTTGATCGTGGCCGAGCCAGTTCGAGCGGCGGCGCCAACCGTCGAGCCACTGCCAGCGGAAGCGAAAAGCACAGCTAAAGAAAAAAAGATCGAGGAGCCAATGCCGGAACCAGCAGCAGAACCAGCGCCGACGCCGGAGCCAGGCGCGGCAGTTGCGCCGGTTGCGAGTGAGCCAGACCCGGAGCCAGAGAAGCCGCAGCAGAGAGCTTTTTCTTTAGCTGTAAATGCCGTGCCTTTAGAGGAGCCAGCGGCGCGGCCCATGCCGCTGTCTGTGCCGACAGAGCCGCAGGTGAAGACGGAGGGCGGCGAAGTGGCGGTGACCATCGGGCCGCGCGAGTATCGCGTACTTGGCTTGGAGAAATGCACGAGCCGGGGCCAGATGCGGGTGAACGTGAAGGTGTCGGGCCAGAATGTGCGCGGGGAGTTCTGCTATCACGGCGACACGCTGGACATGGAGGCGTTCCGGCAGCGGGCGGCGTTCGTCAAGCAGGCCGCGCACGAGCTCGCCGCGAAGGAAGAGACGATCCATCGTGAGGTGGGCCAGCTATGGACGGTGCTTGCGGAGTTGCAGCGGGAGCGCATCGCCAAGGTGCTTGCGCCGCCGGAGGAAACGGCGCTGATGACGGCCGAGGAGCAGGCGGCCGCGATGGAGTTGCTGCGCGATCCGCGCCTGTTGGACCGAGTGCTTGAGGACTTCGAGAAGTGCGGCGCGGTGGGCGAGGAGACCAACAAGAAGGTAAGTTATCTGGCCGCTGTGTCGCGGATGCTGGCGAAGCCGCTGGCCATCGTGGTGCAGTCGTCATCGTCTGCGGGCAAAAGTTCGCTGATGGAAGCGGTTCTCGACTTCATGCCGGAAGAACACCGGGAGAGCTACACGGCCATGACCGGCCAAGCCCTGTTTTACATGGGGCAAAAGAATCTCAAGCACAAAATACTTGCCATCGCAGAGCAGCAGGGCGCGGAGGCCGCGAGCTATCCGCTCAAACTCTTGCAGTCCGAGGGCAAGCTGAATATCGCCATCACCGGCAAAGACCCGGTGAGCGGCAAGCACGTTACGCACGAGTACACCGTGGAAGGCCCGGTGATGCTGTTCCTGACCACGACGGCGCACGAGGTGGACGAGGAGCTGATGAACCGCTGTCTCGTGCTGGCGGTCAACGAGGACCGCGAACAGACGCAGGCCATCCATCAGAAGCAGCGCGAGGCGCAGACGCTCGAAGGGCTGAAAGCGCGGACGCGGCGGACAAGATCGTTCGCCTGCACCGCAACGCGCAGCGGCTTCTCACGCCCGTCGATGTGGTGATCGAGTGCCTGAAGGAGCGCCGCTTCCCGGATACCATGACGCGCACACGCCGCGACCACATGAAGTTCATCGCGCTGATCCAGGCGATTGCGCTGCTGCATCAGCATCAGCGCGAGATAAAAACCAGCACGACGAGGACGGCGAAACGCTTCGAGTACATCGAGGCGACCGAGGCCGATGTAAAGCTGGCGTGGGAGCTTGCCAGTCATGTGCTGATGCGTTCGCTCGACGACGTGCAGACGCAGACGCGCCGCCTGTTGCTGCTGATCGACAAGATGGTGACGGCGGAATGCGAACGGCTCCAGATCGAGCGGCTGGATTACCGCTTCACGCGGGCCACGGTGCGGCAGTTCACAGGCTGGGGAGACTCGCAGCTAAAGAAGCATCTCTCGCGCCTTGAAGACCTCGAATACCTGGCTCTGCATCGCGGCGTAGCCGGTCAGAGCTTCGTCTATGCGCTCAACTTCGAGATGGACGAAAACGGCAGGCCGGTGTTGCCGGGGCTGAGTTACGGCGCAAAGCGTGCGTAGAGGAGCGGTCACGGTCTGAGGAGGGGGTGTCACACTTCGAGGCCGGGGTGTCACCCGCCGGACACGGGGGTGTCACGGGGGTGTCTGGGGGTGGTCACGATGCGAAATCGCCAGCAATGACGCGGGTGGAAGGCGGTTTTTCCGGCAAAAGCGCAAAAAACGCATATAAGGGGGCCGAGGCCAGCGGCGCTCCGCAGACTCCCGTCGTAGTCGTACCCATGACCAGGCCCAACGGAAACGGCAACGGCAGAACGGGGGGCAGCGCATGGCCCGCATAACCAAAACCCGCAAGCCCCAGGCCGCGCCCAGGACGCCGATGGAACTGCTCATGTACGAGCATCTGGACGCGCTGCAGCGTGCGCGGCTACTCCGAGTTCACGGTGAAGAACCGTCTCGTTCACATCGGCTTTTTCATCGAGTGGGCCTATGAGCACGGCTTGCGCGAACCCATCGAGGTCACGCGGCCAGTGCTCGAACGCTATCAGCGGTACTTGTTCTTCTACCGCAAAAAGAACGGCGAGCCGCTGACCTTCCGCAGCCAGCACGCGCGGCTTGTGCCCTTGCGCGTGTGGTTCCGATGGATGACGCGGCAGAATCACATCCTGCATAACCCGGCGTCTGAAATCGACCTGCCCAGGCTGGGCCGCACTCTGCCCAAGACCATCCTCTCCGTTGAAGAGGTCGAGCGCATCATGACGCTGTGCGAGGTCGAGGAGCCAATCGGACTTGCGGGACCGCGCCATCTTGGAAACGATCTATGCGACCGGCTTGCGGCGTCTGGAAGTCGTGCGCCTGAAACTCTTCGATCTCCAGCTTGACCGCGGCCTGATCCTGGTCAACCAGGGCAAGGGCAAGAAGGACCGTTACGTGCCGATCGGAGAGCGGGCGGCGGCGTGGCTGCGCAAGTACATCGCCGAGGCGCGGCCTCAGCTCGCCATCGAGCCGGACGACTTCACGGCGTTCCTTACTGCGGACGGCGAGCCGTTCAGCCGCGACCATCTGACCTACGTGGTCAAGGAGCGGATCGACGCAGGCGAAGACCGGCAAGGGCGGGGCCTGCCACTTGCTGCGCCACTGCATGGCGACGCACATGCACGAGAACGGGGCCGACATCCGTTTTATCCAGCAGATCCTCGGCCACGAGGACATCAAGACCACGCAGATTTACACGCAGGTTGCGTTGCGCGCCTTCAGCAGGTCTACGCGGCGACTCATCCGGCGGCGTTCATCGAGCCAGGAAAAAGCGCCGCCCTTGCCCGCTCCGAAGGGCTTCCAGCTTGGCAATCCAGCCGCCGAAGAACTGGCGGCGGCGCTCGAAAGGGACGCCGCAGAGGACCGCGAAGAGACCGGCGATTAGCCGCCGAATCCGCCCCGTCTGAGCCACGCAAAGGCCCGGTTCCAGCCCGGTCAAAGCTGTGCGAACGGCCCGGTTAAAGCCATGCGAAACAATCAAGAATCCTTCCCCCTTTAGCTGTTGTATTTACAGCTAAAGAAGAATGGACTATGCCCGGAATCCGTCTCCGATCCCAGGCGCGCATCCGCTGCCCATCCCAAGCCCTTAAGCCGTACAATCGTAGCCACATGCAGCTTGCTTCCAGCGCGCGCATCCCAGACGGCTTCATGGCCGCAATGCGGCTTGGGGGCGAAAAACCGCATCAGGGGCTTCCGGGCCGAAATCCGGCACTGAATCAGGGGCCGACTGTCTGCAACTCCACACCGCATTAGGGTTGCAGCGGCCGGCGGAATTAAACCGCGTCGGGTCGTGTAGTACCGGCAAAGAACGGGACGCCGAATCAGGAAACGACTACTTCGGGGCAAGGTACTACGCCAGCTCAATGGGGCGTTTTCTTTCGCCCGATTGGTCGGCGAAGATCATGCCTGTGCCATACGCGAAGCTGGACAATCCGCAGTCGTTGAACCTCTACGCTTACGTGGGAAACAACCCTCTGACGCGCTTCGATCCAGACGGCCACACCGTTCCTAGTTCTTGCGCGAACGACTCGAAGTGCTCGATCACTGTGAAAGTCAATGTGATTTTGGACAAGAACGCTAAATTGACTAAAGCTGATTGGAAGGCCTTTCAAAAGGACTTTTTGGGCAAGGCGCAGAAGGACTTCGGCAACTCGAACATCAAGTTGGATTACACGTTCACCAACGGGTCGATTTCCGATGATGGCGCTGTAAAAGGTGCGAAATCCGGCTATCTGAATTTTGTCGCCACTGATAAAGAGCCTGGCGGAACTGATGGAGGGTCTCAAACGACGAAGAATGGGACTGCTCTGAGTTACATAGACATTAAAGGGGTAGGCAGCGGTGGAGGGCCCAGAAGTTCAAACATTTTTGTGGATAGCAACGTTTTTGAACATGAGCTTGGCCAGCAGTTTTTAGGCACACAAGGAACGCGGACTTGGGGTGCAGATGTAGTCAGGCAATTCACTATTGATCCAATCAATACCGAGCAAGGTTGGGGAATGTCCAGTCAAAGTTATCGGACGGGACTTGAACCGGCATCCTTTTCAACTCCCACCAACCCCCAACAGTGAGGATGAGAGATGCGACTAGCTCGACTCGCGGCAAAGGTTCTCCTGACCCTCATCGTCCTTTGTGAAATGGGGGTTGCATGGCGGCTGTGGAGACATGGTCCTCCGATGGAGATGGTGATCACATCGGACAGAGTAAAAGAGGCTGGAGAGCTTTCGTTTAAGATGGTCCGTGTTCCGGTCAGCGCCAGCGACTGGACGATACTCGTGGCGGTGATTGGGCTGCAAGTTGCCCTGGTATGGTTCCTTTGGTGGTCTAGGCGCAAGATCGCAAGGTCGCTCCCAGCTAACGGTTAGGCAAGTAGGAATTCGCAGGCCGCCTTCCGGGGCGGCCTTGCCATCTGTGGCTTCCATGTAGACGCTGTGCTGCCCGGAGCAAAGCCCGCGCTGCTTCGCATCGGAATTAGGCAGGTCGCGGTAGGGATACGGCTTTCACCGTACCCCCCGCACAGATCCGGACAGGCGGATTTCCCGCATCCGGCTCTTGCCTCAGGTGGTGACGCGCAGACGGCGCGAGGGATAGGGATGGCAGATATGGGCCGGGGGAAGCCATCGGCGGATGAGCCGTTGCATACGCTCCCACTGGACGCGTCCCTTCTGGCTCCGTCGTTCGAGAGCATGGTGCCAGAGGTGACTGACCGTGAAGCGGAAGTGGGCCAGTGCGTACCGGTTGCCCGGCACTCCGAAGTATCGGATATGCCCACTCACAACGGATTTCAACCACTTGCCGACTTCAGGAACAGGGTCATGCATACGCCGCAGCAACTCGATCTTGACCCGTTGCAACGTCGCCTGCATGCGCTTGCGAATCGTCTGCCGAAGCACCATGAATCTTCCTGTGCTCCGCAAAAATTATCTGTGCGTTGAAAACACAGGCTTTTCAACCGAACTGCGCGAGGTATGTCAATCGCCCGAGCGCTCCCAGTGATAATAGGATCAATGCGCTTCCTGAACTTATTCTGGTCATTGATTGGCGTTTTTCTGGATTTGGCGGGCGACGCTCCGAGTCTGATTCGCGTGAGTCTCCGTTCTCGAGCTGCCCTGATTGCCGAGAATCTCTTTCTTCGCAAACAATTGGCATTCTACCAAGAACGTGAACTTCGGTCGCGGCGACTTACGAACGTGGCCCGGCTTTGGCTGGTTTTCTGGTCACGCTTCTTCGATTGGAGATCTGCTCTTCTAGTCATCAAGCCCGCGACGCTAATCGGCTGGCATCGCAAGGCGTTCCGGCTATTTTGGAGATGGAAGTCGCGACCGGGCAGGCGGCGCATCCCACGGGAGCTACGCCGACTCATTGTGCAGATGGTTCGCGAGAATCCGACCTGGGGGGAAGAGCGGATCGCTCACGAACTGTGGCTCAAGCTCGGTATCCGCGTCTCTCCGCGGACAGTGAGAGCCTACTGGCCAGCCAGGGATCCTTTGTCCGACCAGCGCTCACAGCGCTGGAATACATTCGTCCGCAACCACGCCCGAGCCCTCGTAGCGTGCGATTTCATGGTCGCGGTTACTGCTCACTTCCACGTCATTTACATCTTCGTGGTGATGGAGATCGGTTCCCGCAGAATCCTTCATTGCAACGCAACGCCGCACCCAACTGCCGAATGGACGATTCAACAGCTACGCGAAGCCATACCAAGCGATCACGAGTATCGCTTCCTCATTCATGATCGACACGCAACGTTCTCCTCAGAGCTGGACGCAGCCTTGGCTGGTCTCGGACTGCAGGTGCTGAAGACGCCCATTCGAACACCGCAGGCGAATGCGTACTGCGAAAGGCTGATCGGAACGATGAGACGGGAATGCCTGGATTTTATGATTCCGCTCAATGAGCGCCATTTGCGTAGGATCGTTCGCGAATGGGTTTCACATTACAACCGAGGCCGCCCGCACTCCCGTCTGGGCCCGGGAGTCCCGGACCAGAGAACTGCGCCGCCGTTTAGGGCGCATCGCCACCGCTTCGAGACAGGAGAGCGGGTCGTTTCAACATCTATTCTGGGCGGACTTCACCATGAATACGCACTCGAACGAGTCGCCGCTTAGCTGCGGATTTGATTTTTGCGGACGACAGGGCTCTTTTCGGCGCGCGACTATTCTCGCGTCTTCATCAACTCTTCTTCTGGCAGCCGCCAAAAGACGCTTTGTACGATGCTTAACGGATAAGCGCAGGGCATTTCGTTTCCGGATGGAGTTTTGAGCAGGGACAGGATAAACATTCATTGCAGGTTGGGGTAAGTCCGGTAGGCCTCAATCGATGTATCGAGTGGAGTATTCGATACTCTTGTTGTTTTGAGCAACACATCAAAGTATGGGAATTCTGTCGCATGTATCTTCTTTAGGAATGCGGACAACTGATCCTCCGACAAGAGAAACTCTACGCCAGCATCGGTGGCTACCCAGGACGTTCCCTCGATGACGATAACTTTGCCATTGTGGTTCGGATTAGGCAGGTAGGCGACTGAGCAGTATTCGATGGTCGGCTTCTCAGTGAAAATCGGAGCATATATCTGCTGTTCGCCAGCAGCCGGAATGCGGTTTTTGATCACCGTCGCGTTGGCATTTACGTCCTTGGAGTCAGATGTGAAATTCATACGATCGTCGAACAATTCCGCCCAAGGATTCGACAATTCGCCGCCAACTACGATCATGTTATGGGCTGATGCTAAAGCGGGCGTGTAGTCGCGAGCGCTGTAAGGATGGAGCTTCGATCCCAGCGGATCCAACGCGACGATGCGTTGCACGAGCTTAATGTCGTCCGCTCGCCCAAGATCCTTGGAAGCAATCAGGCTCAAAGCAGTTCGCAATTCGTCGCTGGAAGCCTGAACTTGAATCCGGCTGACGTAATCTTGGTACAGATAATCTTGTAAGGAGAATCTCTGCTTACTGATGCTCTGAAGCAACAAATAAGTCGAATCCTCCGTGACTATATCTGTATCCCGATTGGAATCCAGGAAGTCTGACCACAGGGTCCGCAGCGCCGGCTGGTAGCGCCACTCGCTCATGGAGCGGTGCAAGGCGCGAAGCTGAATCCACATGGATATGCAACCGAATGTGAGCGCGACAATGATCAGTATTGCAATCAGGAGTCCGGAACTCATCCGACGGACGTTCTCGGAAGGCTTGGCAGCCTCTCGAATTGCGCGAGGCAATTCCGGGATCTTGGTGACTGCCGCATGATCGGGTTCCACCTGTCCGTCAAGGGGCCCAGGCGAAGGTTGGATGGCAAGCTGAGCAATGGGTGAAGCGGACCCATAATCGGATTCCGATCTCGAAGCCCAGTGGAATTCGGGGGCATACGAACCGCGGGGAATCTCGATGCGAAGAACCGTGTCAGCCGGCGCGGATGCATAGTATTGCTCGAGCCGTTTGCGCACCTCTCCAGCGTTGATTCTGACTACCGGATCATCTCCTGTCGCATAGTCGGTTTTCCGGTGATAGACCTCGATCCCAATGGAGCGCTCTTTTAAATTGTCGATCTGTCCAGCAAGGCTATTGTGGACGACGAAGGCGAGGAATTGCCTGCTCCGGTCGCTGCTCCGAAAAGCCTGGCTATTGAGGATTCTCTCCAATTCGATAAGGATTAGCCGCTTTGTGTCCTCGTCTGGTGATTGTGACTCCGGGTGAGCCGTGCCAATCTCAGTATTTTGAATAGCACTATTCATGGGGCCACGCGATCCGCTGGAAATCACTATAGCAGAGTCCCACAACATCACGGCACTCAGCGGATAAGGCACATGCGCTATCGGGTTCTAACTCATGATGAATCAACAATAATGATGCGATTGCCGCAGCGTGTTTTTACTGCTGGTATACGGTACAAATACCGTATTTTACTTGCACAAGCTTGCTCTGGAGACTAGTCGTTCATTGGTGGAAAAAAGTGCCAGTAGAACGAGCTCTGGGAATCAAGACCCGAGTGAAGGAGAACTGGCCTGAACAGAGAGTTGGTACGGAAAGACAAACCAGGCAGACGCGCGGCGGCCCATATCGCGTACAGCAACTTGACAACAAGAAAACGGGCCTGCCTGTAAGGCCCGCCAGCAAACCGACGAAGTTCAGAAGCCTTCATGCGATTCCAGGGAAGCACAGATCTGAGTTTGACCGGACAAAGGGCGGCGATTAAACATTTGCTGTTCCCAAAAGCAATCGTGGTCACGAGCCCTAAAGTCTCGCCGGATAAAGCCGCCCTAATCGACGTGTGCAATGCTCTTTCAACAATCTCAACGTAAACAGTTCAACGATTTTGGAGGAAAACTATGATTTGGAGGAACACAATGACTCTGACGCATGAGACAGTATCGCCCCGCTTTCTGACAAAGCTTGCCTTGTTGCTCGTCCTCTGCGGCGCATTTCCTTTATTGCTTTCGGCGCAGCGGTATCTCGGCGGAATCAGCGGCACCGTGGCCGATCAAACCGGCGCCATACTTCCTGGCGCGCAAGTCGTGGCCGTGGAAAGCAGCACGCAATACAAGACGGAAGTTACCGCCGCTTCTGACGGCGTGTTTTCCATGCCCACGCTCTCTCCCGGCATCTATGCGGTGACGGTAACGGTCAAGGGATTCAAGACGGAGACGCAGAGCAACGTGATTTTGACCGCTGGACAGGTTGTCCAGCTCGATTTCAAACTTTCCCCCGGTAATGTGAGCCAATCAGTGCAAGTCGTGGCGGAGACCGCGTCGTTGATCGACACCAGCTCCCCGACCCTTGCCACGACGATGGATATGCAGGCGGTGGCGGATCTGCCGAACAACGGACGTAATGTGTACGTGATGGACACCCTGGCTCCTGGCGTGGTGACGACGACCGGCAACTATTTCACAGCCAAGTCTAGCCAATACACCAATCCCTATAGCGGCACGTCTACAGCGATCACCGCGTACGGCACGGGCGGCCACGTTCGACTTACGCTGGATGGCATCCCCGCCGATGCGCCGGAGCGCTTCTCGGGCACGAACTATCTCAATTTCAATCCCGCGCCGGACGCAGTGCAGGAAGTAAAGACGGAAAACGGCATCTTCGACGCCCAGATTGGCCACAGCAGCGGCATGGTGATCAACACCGTCGTCAAGAACGGCACCAACAACCTTCATGGCGCCGCGTATTACGTTCTTCAGAACACCTATCTGGATGCCAATCTCTACCAGAATGTAGCGGCTGGCGTGGCGCGTCCCAACAATCAGGTCAACCAGACCGGCCTCGTGATTGATGGGCCGGTGGTTCTGCCCAAGCTCTACAACGGGCGCAACAAGACTTTCTTCATGTTCGCAACCGAGCGTTACTACACACATAGCCCGAATCCGTACTCAGGTACCTTCCGCCTACCCACGACGGCGGAGCGGGGCGGCGATTTCTCGGGCCTGTGCCCCAACGGCTTCAATTCAAGCGGCTTTTGCAACTCGAGTGGGGGTATCCAGCTTTTTGTCCCGAACTCGCCCGTGGATGCCAACGGCGACCGTACCGAGTACTTCCTGAACAACAACATTGTCGCGTCCAGCTTTGGAACAGCCGGATATACGTGCACAAGCGGTACTTGCACTGTGACAAGCTTCGGATCCCCGGTGGCAGGTTCGTCGGCCATCAACGCCACGGGCGCGGCCTTTGCAGCGTACATGCCATCTCCTAACGTCACTGGGTCGACGGCGTACAGCTCGGAATCGCAATCCAACTATGTTCCGGCCAACGACTCCTACCCCAGCCAATACCCCTCATTCATTGGGCGTTTCGACTTCGAACTCGGCCAGAACGACAAGCTGAGCGTAATCGGATTCCGCTCCGGTCTGACGCAGAGCTATCCGTTCTACAGTTACTCCAAGGGCATTGCGCCGAATGGGGACGGCTATTCGGTTTACCGCAACAGCCGTGGCGGCAGCCTGGACGAAGTGCGTCAGTTCTCGTCTACCATGGTGCTGGACTCGCGCTTTGGCGTTATCTCTCACCCCTTCGGCCTCATCTATCCGGGCGCCACGAACTTTAGTCTGAGCGGCCTGTCGATGACCCAGACGGGGCTGCCGTTCAATACGTTTCCCGGTGTCTCGTTCAGCGATAGCTATGTAGGTTTGGCGCCCGGGGCCGGCGGCCAGATCAGTAATTCCACCCTGGGTTCGCTCGACGAGATCCTGTCGAAGGAGTGGGGACGCCACTCGTTCCGTTTTGGGTTCCAGGGCGACATCCTGCGCTACACTGTCCAGAATCCCGAGAGCGGTTTCGGCAACGGATCAGGCACCGCGGGCTTTGCCTTCGACCGCCGCTTCACCCAGTCGAACTCCGTTCTGTACGGCGCCGGCTCGGCTCCGCTCACCAACGGCGTTGGCTCCGGCGATGCGGTTGCCGGTATGCTGCTGGGCGATTTTTCCACCTCCAACTACACCGACCAAGTCGCGTACGCCTTGCAACAGATCTACCTGGCGCCCTACGTTCAAGACGACTGGCGCGTGAACAATAAGCTGACGCTGAACTTGGGCGCGCGCTACGATTATGAGTCGCCTCTGACTGAGCGTTACAACCGGATGATTTCGGGTTTCTGCGTCACATGTCAGAATCCGTTGCAGGCCTCGGTCTCCGGCCTGACGCTGAATGGAGGCCTTCAATTCGCGACCCCGTCAAGCCGCTTCCCGTACCCGCACGATACACACAATATCGCGCCGCGTCTTGGCGCGGCATGGCAGGTGCTTCCGAATACTGTGGTGCGCGCTGGTTTCGGCATCATCTTCTTCAACACCATCGAGACGCCGTACTCCACCGGCTACAGCCAGGCCACCAGCAACAACAACTGGACGACCTCGGCGCCGGTCAATTCGGAAACAACTCCGTTCCCGACGGGCGTGATTTTGCCCACCGGCAACACGCTGGGCCTGGAGACCGGAATCGGTCAAAGTGTTAATTTCAACGACCAGGGCCACGTGCAGCCGCGCGCTGCGGAATATACCTTGAACATCCAGCGCCAGCTTCCTTACAACATCGCGCTGCAGGTTGGCTATGTGGGCTCCAAGCCCACGCGGCTTGAGGTGAGCAAAAACATCAACGCTTTGCCCGCGCAGTACTATAACCTGGGGCAAGCGGAGGTGAATTATCTCACCACCAAGGTCGCGAATCCCATGGCCGGCCAGTTCGCCAACTCCTACGCCAATAACTCGACATTAAACGCCAGTACAATTCAGCAGTATTTGCTGCTTATGCCGTTCCCGGAGTATGGTTCGGTGACCGAGCAAAACTCCTCTCTCGGCAGCACGCCATATAACTCGCTGCAAATTCAGTTGGGCCACCCGATGTCGCATCACTTCGCGATCCAGGGCAACTTCACCTGGGATAAGTTGATGCTCCACAATGGCTATCTGAACTCCGGCATCGACACACACCTGGAGTCGTACGAGGACAACAACTCCAACCTGCTTGCTAACTTCTTCGGCACTTACGAGCTGCCCAAATTTTCGTCGAGTCCCTACTGGGAGCGCGCGGCAATCGGCGGCTGGAAGTTCAACGCAGTTCTCCGCATGGCCAACGGCAACCTGATCTCAGCGCCGGGTAACGTAAATATTATCGGACCGACTGGCGTCGCAAACCGCAGCTACAGCCATTTCATCAACACGTGTTACGAAAACACCAGCGGCGCTCTCGTGGTGGGAACAGGGGCTTGCAGCAGCTCAACGGACACCCCGGCTTACGAGCAGCGGCTGTCCTATACCACCCAAACTAACAGCCCTTACATCGGGGTTCGCCAGCAGTTTCATCCGCGGTGGGACGCCTCGCTCTTCAAAACCTTCCCAATTCGCGAGGCCGTCACATTTGAGATTCGCGGTGAATTCTTCAACCTGTTCAACACACCGATTTTTGGTGGGCCCAACACATCGATCGGCAGCTCCAGCTTCGGCGTGGTCTCGTTGTCGCAGGCTAACGACCCGCGCTACGGCCAACTTACAGCACGATTGAATTTCTAAAACACACCTCCTTTGCTGTGGACTTCCGAAGGGCAGCGTTCAATTCGGAAGTCCACAGTTTCTTATACTTACCAGAGACATTTTTCCGGCGGAGACGGGTGCGCCCACTCTATCCAAATCGGGGATTTGCGAAATGGTTTCGCGCAAGGTGCAAATCGGCATGATTTCGAGACGGAAAAGAGCTCTACTTCAGACTTTTGTAGTGGCTGGCCTGTTGGCCACTGTGTACGGCCAGACTGTGCAGGACACCGGGCCGATACATCTTGTGGAACAAGCACCAGTGACAATCAGCAAGATCGCGCCGGGTGTGTTCCTGGTGGATTTTGGCCGGGTAGCGTTTGGAAACCTTTCGCTTGGGCCTGTGAATTCGACTACATCGGAGGTGGTTACCGTCCGCTTTGGGGAGGCGTTGAAAGACGGCCGTGTGGATACTCATCCACCCGGCTCAGTGCGCTATTCCGAGGTGAGGGTTCGACTGGGCGGGGCAGCTATCGTGATTGTCGCTCCTCCAGTGAATGCGCGTAACACCAAGCCTCCCGCAGTATTGACCCCAGCGCCCTGGGGAGTGTTGACGCCCTTTCGCTGGGTGGAAGTCGATGGCTGGCCGACTGAACTGCGCGCGGACCAGATAAGGCGGCGCGCCGCCTTCGATAGCACATGGGTCGATGATGCCGCAACCTTCCATTCCTCAGACCCCATGTTGGATAAGGTCTGGGATCTCTGCCACTACTCGATCAAGGCCACGACCTTCGCGGGAATCTTCGTAGATGGGGATCGTGAGCGCCTGGCTTACGAGGCGGATGCTTATCTGTCTCAGATGGGCTACTACGCCGGAGATGCCGATCCACGAATATCGCGAGCCACATTCGATCGTCTGATGAAGTTTCCCACCTGGCCGTCCGAGTGGGCTCCGCACATGGTCTTCATGGCTTACGCCGACTGGATGCAAACGGGCGACGCGGCCTGGCTGGCAGCACACTATGAAGGACTAAAGACCAAGCTGTTTACTAAGCGCATCGGACCGGACGGGCTGGTCATGAGCACTCCGGAACTGATTGGACATGGGGATAATGTCGACTGGCCAATCAACGAACGCGACGGCTACGTCTTCACCAGCGTCAACACGGTTGTCAACGCCTTCCATCTGCGCGCATTGGAAGAGATGAGCCAGCTGGCCGAGGCCTTGGGTAAAAAGCAGGAGGCCGCGGAGTTTTTAGAGCAAGAAAGGACTGCGCAAGCGACCTTCCAGGAGAAGCTCTTTGATCCGGCGCGTGGGCTCTATCGTGACGGAGTAGGAACAGATCACGCTTCTCTGCATGCAAACCTGTTTCCTTTGGCCTTTGGGCTCGTACCCGCTAACCAGCGGCCGCGGATCGCACAGTGGCTCGCCGGTCGCGGCATGGCGGGGTCCGTCTACGCGGCACAATATCTCTTGGAGGGTCTGTTCGAGAACGGCGAGGACGCGGCCGCGCTGGCCTCGATGACCGCGCCGGGAGATCGAAGCTGGAGGCACATGGTCGAGAGCGGCGCAACGATCACCTGGGAAGCCTGGGATCAAAAGTACAAGCCAAATCAGGACTGGAACCATGCCTGGGGGGCGGCTCCGGCGAATCTTCTGCCACGCTTCGTGCTGGGCGCACGGCCGCTGACGGAAGGGTGGAGCAGAGCGCTGATCCAACCCCATCCAGGTTCCCTAACCTGGGTCCAAGGCCGCATGCCGACTCCACGCGGCGAACTCGAGGCGAGTTGGAAGCGGGAGAAGAACTTTACCCTGACACTCACCTTGCCGGCTGGAATGACCGCCAAGGTCGAGTTACCGGCACTGTCGGGTTCGAGCGGAGTGTGGGTCGATGGCGCTCATGTGGAGGCGCATCGCGATGGGCAATGGTGGACTCTGGAGAAGGATCTGTCAGGAGCCGTCACGATTGAGGAGCGATGATGCGACGAATCTTCGCTCTGTACAACGCAGGATTGCAGAAACGATCTAGACGATGCCGGACCGGCACGATGTTACCAGCAGTTTTACCGACGGACGCAATACTCTGGAGCTGGTGGTGACCTACCTCTGGCCCATCCGGCTTATCGGCGATTTGCAGCCATCAGCGACAGTGCGGTACACCCACAACAACATTCGCGCCCACACGAAGGATTCTTCGCTCCCGCCTCCAGGAATTCTCGAACCTGCGCCTCGCCAAAATTACGTCCGGGAATAAGATCGGGCTGGGTGCACGACTTTGGTTGTGCTTTGGCATGAATTCTGTGTTGAGAATTTGCGTTCCAGTGATTGCAGAGAATCATGGAGCCGCAGCCATTGCTGTAGTCAATTTTGTAACTGTCAAAGCATCCAAAAGCCACAAGGATCAACAAGGATTCGCACGCACCAGCCAAATAGCTCAATCAAAAGCACTTATCTTCGCTCAATTTCAACAAGTTTCCATAATCGGTTAAATCTGCTTTGGGAGCAGAGGGTCGGGGGTTCGAATCCCTCCGCCCCGACCATTATTCTTAATTACAAAATCGTCAACAGTCCTGAATGAGCAACGCTTGAATTCAGTCACCTGCAGTTCATGCGATGACATCGACTGATCGAAGACATTTCAGTTCGCCTGTGGAGGGTCTGCCTCCATCTCTCATGCAACGAGGCTATTGCATTCGATCTATATTCCTTTCTTCCGCTGCCGTCATGGCTCGCCCTGGCCATGGCAAAACAGAGGCTATTTGCGATGTGCGGCCAACATCATCAGAACAAAGATAACTACGGGGATCGCTGCCACCGCAACATAAAAGAGAAGATTCTTCTTCCATGCGGCAGTCGTTCTAAAGCTCCTGCGCGATTCGCCGCTTTCATCTACGACCACATCCTGCATATGCGCCAGGTCTTGCGCAAGTTCATGAGCGCTCGCATAGCGGTATCTGGGCGTCCGGTCCATTGCGCGGAGGACTATCTGCTGCATCTGCGGGGTAATTGATGACTCAAGCTTGCGGGGCGGGAGGGGATCCTTGAGCAGACGGTCGTTCATGGGAGCGAAGGGGTTGCCGTTCTTGAAGGGCAGCTTGCCGGTAAGCATTTCATAGAGGATGACGCCGATGGAGTAGACATCGCTGCGCGCATCGCAACGCTGGCCCTTGATCTCCTCCGGCGCGGCATAACTGACCGTATCCAACTCATGTGCAAAACCGGTGAACGTAATGCGCTTGGCTGCAACCTGCGAGGCGAGCCCGAAATTGATGAGCTTGATGTGGTCGTCGCTGTCGACCAAAATATGCTCGGGCCGGAGGTCACGATGGATGACTCCATGCGCATTGATATAAGCCACAGCATCGCAGATGCCGATGGCAATATGGGTGGCGCGGTCCTGGGGAAGCTTACCCTGCTCTTTAAGAATCTCCCGGAGCGAACGCCCATCGATCCACTCCATGACGATGTAATCCCGGCTATGGTGCTCGCTGGGCAGAACCTTCATGACCCTTGGGTGATTTAACTTCTGGCCGATTTCCTGTTCGCGGCGGAATCGCTCGAAAAACACCGGATCCAATTCCAGTTCAACATGCGGCACCTTGATGGCCACAATTGCGCCAGTCTTCAGATCGGTCCCCCGAAAGATCGAGGCGTGATTGTCTGTAGCGACAAGTGCGTCGACGCGGTAGTGATCGAGTTGGTCGCCAATCGATATTTCTTTCATACATCGAGCCATTCCGCGGGAGTTCCCCGCTCGCCGGTCATTATGCCCGTATACTCCGGTGACGCCTGATTCTTCGCACCTCTCATCCGTTTACACTCCCTGGCCGAATTTTCAAAATAAGCCTGACCATGGTGACACCTCACGGCTATTGGCTGGTGCCAGAGTTTGTTGAACTATTCGCGGGCGACTGGAGCATCGCTTCATACACTGCTAGCTCCTCATCCTCATCGTCTTCTGCACATTTGATTTGAAATGCTCCACGCAAGGCAAGCGGTGTGAGCAGCGTTGTAAAGAGGACGACGGCAACCATAACCGCGACCTCCGGCTCTCGAAACACGCCGGATGCGGCCCCCATCGCGGTTACGATTAAGCCGACCTCGCCACGAGAGACCATGCCGCAGCCAACGCGGAAGCTCCGCACCAGCCCCATACCGCGTGCCAGGGCGGCCACGCCGCATCCGAGCAATTTGCTGACGACGGCAATCAGGAAGATCGCCCCGAGTAACAGCCAATGTCCACCCAGAGAGCGGAAGTTACTCGAAAGCCCGATAGAGACAAAGAACATCGGAATCAAAAGGCCGTGCCCGATGGCATAAAAGGTCCGCTCGATGTCAGCCTTGTATTCGGACCCTGCGAAGACATATCCCAGCAGGTAGGCTCCGGTAATTCCTGCAACGCTTCCCAGCCATTCCGCGGCGATCGCATAAATCAGAACCAGGGCCAGGACGCAGCTCGATACGGACTCGCTGGCGGAAAGCCGACGCAATTGCAGGATGAGCGGATCGAGCCAACGCTTTGCCGCGCCATAGGAAACGACAAAGAAGATAGCCACGCAGACGGCGATGAGCGACATTTGAACCAAGAGGGGATGTTGCGCTGCAGAGTCTGAATGCCGCTTCAACCAATTGGACGCCAAGGCGGCCAAGCCAAAGGAATCCGATGTGCCGGTTGTCAACGACGCCGCAAGAAACGCCAGAACAAACAGTCCCATTACGTCGTCGATGACGGCAGCGCCGAGAATGACGGTGGCCTCTGGCGACGACATTTTCCCGGCATCCATCAGCGTTCTGGCGGAAATGGAAACGCTGGTGGCCGTCAATGCGCCTCCGAGGAAGAGTGCGCTGTTCCATGGCAGGCCGAGAGCGTGCGCTGCACCGGCTCCCAGAAAGAACGGCCAGATGACCCCTGACAAAGCCACCATGAACGCAGTGATGCTGGCCTCGCGCATGCGTTCGATGTCGGTTTCCAGCCCGGCGATGAACATCAGAACCAGGCCGCCGACCTGCGCGATCATCAGGAATGCCGTTGTGGCCTGTCCTCCCCGGAAAAGGCTGAGGTGCAGCAGATCGAATGCGCCTGGGCCGGCTGCTACGCCAACCAGGAGTTCCCCGAGAATCGCGGGAATACCAAAGCGTGTGCAGAGCGAAGCCGCAAGCTTACTTGCAGGCAGGAGTATAGCGATGAGCAGCGCCAGTTGGAGGGTCGAGGACATCCGCTCCTACTTGGAACCGGCCAGGACGGGCAGTGTCTCCTGCTTCCTGGATTTGCGGCCTCGAGGAACCCAGCGGGGCAGAATCGTCCCCAGTCCTCCGCGCTCGATGCCCTCACGGCGCATGGTGCGAATCGTAGTAGCCTGGCGGCGCGCCAAGTCGGCCTGCACATCGTTCACGGCCAGTTCCGCCGCCTTCTGCGTTTGCTCGGCGGCCTGATCGCAGATGCGCAGGCGCATGAGCAATTCGCCAAACTTGAGCCGGGCGATGAAGCAATCCGGCGCCTGACGGGTGGTCTCACGCAATTGCTCGAGCGCTTCGTTAACCTGCAGGTCAACGCAGAGCGCCATGCCGTACAGCACGCGAATTTCAGGGACATGCGGTTCCAGTTCAACGGCGCTGCGAAGCTGCGTAACAATGCTGGCGCGGTCCTCAGGCTCAAGCGCGCGAGGATCCCTGAACATGCGCTGCAACAGACGGCCTGTCTCGGGGCCGATCGCCGCGGGGAGTGACAACGGAGCAGACGATGCCGGAGCCAGAAACATTTGCCCGGCAGGCTCCATGTCGCGTTGCGTAATATTCTTCATGCGAGAACTCCAAGAGCTTGGGAAAAATGGGCAGCAAGGCTTGGCAGATGATCCTTGCTGCTTCAGGAAAATGCCACAGGAGAAACGGAACTTGAAAACCGGACCAACTCGTCCCCGGCCGGTGGTGATATCGGCCAGGGACGAGTCAGCAGGATGAGAAGCTACGCCACCGCCATTCGTTCCGCAGCCTGCATGAAGTCCGGCTCGGGACGGAACATGAACTCCGGATAGCCGAGCTGGCCCATCTCAGGAAGATCGAGTCCGGCAACCTCGGTTGCGATGGAAACGCGCTGTCCGATGATGATGTCCAGAATCCAGTTGAGGACAAAGCTGAAGCTGAAGACGAAGCCTACCAGCGTCGCGCAACCAACGATCTGCGCCACCAATTGGCTCGAGTCCCCGTAGAACAACCCGGTTACGGAGCCGGTAACTCCATTCCAGGAGCCACCGTAGTTACTGGTGCCGTCGGCAAAGAAGCCGATGGACAGCACACCCCACAATCCGCAGGTCCCATGCACCGAGACCGCGCCCACGGGATCGTCGACCTTCAGGAAGTTCTCGACAAAAGCGCAACTGAGGCAGACCAGCACCCCAGCGACGAAACCGATGATTGCGGCTCCCATAGTGCTGACGAAGCCGCTGGGCGCGGTGATCGCCACCAGGCCCGCCAATATGCCGTTGCCGGACATCGACGCATCGGGCTTGCCCTTGAAGACCCACATATAGAGCAGTGCGCCAAAAGTAGCAGTGCATCCTGCGAGCATGGTGTTGACGGCGATCGAGCCAATGCGCAGATTGCCGGCCGCCGAAGCGCCGAGGGTGCTGCCGGGATTGAATCCGAACCAACCGAAAGCCAGGATAAAGCAGCCGATGAGCACGGCTGAGATGTCGTGGCCGATGATGGCATTGGCGGAGCCATCGCGATTGAACTTTCCGATGCGTGGACCAATAATCATCGCCACCGCGAGAGCTGTTATGCCACCAACTGCGTGCACAACTCCTGATCCGGCAAAGTCGCAATAGCCTTTTCCGAGTCCGAGGTTGGTTCCCAACTGCGAGAGCCAGCCGCCGCCCCAGGCCCAGTTGCCGTAGAGAGGATAGGTGAAGGCGCCCATCAGCACTGAGGAGATGGCGAAGGCCAGAAACTTCCAGCGCTCGGCGCAAGCGCCGGTGACAATGGTCAGCGCCGTATCCATGAACACCATTTCGAACAGGAAGATCACCATGACGCCCACGTCATAAGTACTTCCCGCAAGAAACATGCCGCACTCACCGAAGATGCCCCAATGAGTTCCGAACAAAGTGAGCACATGCTCGGTGTTCAGCGACTGCAATCCGCCAAGATTTCCATTCCCGGCCGCACCACCCATCTGGATGGCGAAGCCGATAATCCAGTAGGCGAATAGCCCGCATGTGTACACAAAGAAATTCATCATGTACGTGTGATTGGCGTTTTTGACGCGACACAGGCCTGCCTCGACCATGGCGAATCCGGCCTGCATGAACATGACCAGAAAGCCGGTGACCAGGGTCCACACGAAGTTGACCGCGATTTTGTTCTGGCCAACCTGATTGGCCACGTCGCCGATGGTGATGCCCGCCTTGGGATCGGCCACAGGCACGTCGTTGACGGTGCCCGTGATCGTGCCTCCGGGGTCGCCGTTGGCGAGGGCACCGGTGCTGGGCGCGGCTGCAAGTGCGCTCTTCAACTCGGTAGCCGACGCGGAAGGTGCAGCGTCAGCCCAAGTCACAGTCGCTGCGCCTGTCGTCAGTAGGATCGCCAGGGCGCAAGTCCGGGTTACGAGGTGAGCAATTCTCATCGATTAAGCTCCATAATTGGGTTGATCATCGATTGCGTTGATGCTGTCCGAAGAAAGCCGGAGAAGAGCGATCAGGCTTTCCAGATGGCGTTCTTATTCACCGCCGGCGCAAGCACGAAAATGATTCCGGTTAGCGAGACGGCCAATCCCACGATCGAGGTCACCATCCGCGCGCCCACACTGGCCATAAGGTGCAATCCAAAGAGCACAAAAAGCCAGCCTCCCAGCACCACCGCGATGCCTATCAGTTTCGTGACGGCGGGCTGTGCGCCCCCTCCCGTCTTGCCTTCGAGGGGCTTGATCTTAAAGAGCCCCCAAAGCGCTAACGCCAAAACGATGGCGCCGGCTATGAGCGTCACCTTGGCCGTGCCCGATGCGAAGAATGCGATTCCGGCGCAGACTGCCGTCAGCCCCACCATGAATAGCGTGAATTGTCTACCTTGCGATGTTGTCGCCGCCATGAACGTCCTCCTTGAATTGCCGTTTGGATGTTGAGTGCATTTAGTGTGCCTGGGGAATACCTGAAACCTCGCGCCGACGTAAAACCTCCGGCGGTCAACCGAGAAATGCCGCGATCGCGCCGCAACAACTTTGGAATCAGCTCAACGAAATCGGAACCAAACTCTTGAGAGCGCCTTCGGCCAAGGTGAAATGAAAACCGCACAACTTGGCCCGCATAGCCACCGACGCGACACGGTAAAGCACCTCGTCCGATCGGCTCGTACTTCCCCTCATTACCAACTCCAGCCGATGGTCCTCACTGGCGCGAAACATGCGCAGATCGGCATTCACCACGGCGGGAAACGATCGGAAGACAAGCTCGCGAAGGTTCAGTGCATCGCGCAGCGCCTGCAGCGTCTGGTTCTCCCTGGCCAGATGTGTGGGAATATCTTTGTCCCACGGATCCACTGGACGCATCAGCCAATCGCACTCTACCGAATCCCTTTTCCACTCCACCCGCAACAGCATCAGCGGTTCCCGCGAGTAATCGCCGGAGCGCATCCTGCGACGCGCCTTGCCAAGAAGGTCCGCGGCGTCAAAGAGTTCTCTCATCGGCGCGCCATTACCCCAGGTGCCTGTTTGAGCGTTGGCAACGCGAGAAAAATCAGAAACTGCACCAATGCAGTGAGCTCAGCCACCATCGGTGCGCCCATCTGCTTGCGCATGACGAACAGTAGCAATACCGTGGCAAACCACTGCCAGCGCGACCGGCTCAGGCGCTCCAGCCTGTCGGTGAGCGTAAACAGTTGCCGCGGCGCAAGGCCGTGTATGGTCGGCGCCTCGGCCCGCGCGCGAAAGCAGGCGATGGCGAAAAATCCGGAAAGCAGAACCTCAACGAGCAGTGCCTGAATGTTCAAGTTTCATCTCCGGGTTAATTCTTTTCGATTCTGAATGCTCCAGGTATGGCGGGTACACGCATCGTGCAGGGTCATTGCCAACGCGCAATCATCCTCGGTAAAGCCACTTACATACGGAATAACTGACACAGGTCGAGCCTTGCGCTGGACGCAAGTACAACTCAGCCGCGCCTGCAAGAATCAGGCCACGAGAACGTGCAAGTTCTATGCCGTGAGACTAGCCGAGAGCGAGATTGGTGACAACCTATACCTTGGTATATCGCCTAAAGAAGAAATAAAGATTATGTCGAAGCGGCGATGGGGATTCCATTGTTGGCTTCGGCGATTACGAGGCCGAACCGGCGTGTGAATCCCGCTTGACTCGCTCGCACAACCTGACCAACTCCGCGAGCGAACCCACCTGCATTTTTTCCATCACGTGACGGCGATGCAGTTTCACAGAAATCTCGCTCAGTTTGAGCTCGGCGGCAATCTGCTTATTCAGTAGTCCCGCCGTGACCCTCTCCAAAACTTCCCGTTCCCGCCCTGTCAACGTCTCCATGCGCGCTTTGATCGAGTTGAGAACTGCCAGGTTTTGGCGCCGCTCCCGGTCAAGCGCGAATGCATGCTCAATGGCATGCAGCAGCTCTTCCTTTTCAAAAGGCTTGGTCAAAAACTCCACCGCGCCAGCCTTCATCACTTTGCGCACCATGGGAATATCGGCATGGGCAGTCATGAGAATCACCGGCATGCCGATGCCAAGCTTCTGCATCTGTTCCTGGAGCTCCACGCCGCTCATGCCGGGCAGCCGCGCGTCCAGTAACATGCACCCTGAATTGGAATGATTCCAACTTTCCAGGATCGTTTCGGCCGACGGGTAGCACTCCGCGCGAATTCCGACCGATTCAAGCAGATTGCTGAGGCCTTCACAAATAGAGATATCGTCGTCGACGATGAAGACGGCTTCGGAGGGCGGTATTTTGTTTTCTGGCATCGCTGTCACGGTTGCGCCCGTATCGTGAACTGAACGACGGCGCCGCCATGCGGAGAGTTTTCTGCCCACAAACGGCCGTCGTGTGCTTCGACAATGCTACGGCAGATAGCCAATCCCATTCCCGTGCCTTCGGGCTTGGTACTGAAGAACGGCTCAAAGATGCGCGGGCCGATTTCACCAACAAAGCCCGGCCCGCGATCCCCCACCGCTACCTGAATCCTGCCGTCATCATGTTTGATGGAGCGGATACTGATTTCGCGCGGCGGAGCCGTATGCGCCATGGCCTCCATCGCGTTCATCACCAGGTTCCGCATCACCTGCTGGATCTGGATCTGATCCATCTTCAGCAAGGGAATGTCCCGCGCCAAATCCAATCGAATGGTAATCTCGCGGCGTATCGCCTCATCGCGAAGTAATCGCACCAGATCCCGAATCAGCTGGTTCATGTCGGCCGGTTCTCTCACCAGTGTGTCTTTGCGGAACAGCGCCCGCACGCGGCTCACAACCGAACTGGCGCGAGCGCTTTCCTGCACGATCTTCTCCGCGGTTGCCGCCGCCTTATCCATATTGACCGGTGAGCCGCGCAGCCACTCGCGGCAGGCATAGGCGTGCGTCACCACCGCCGTCAGAGGCTGGTTGAGCTCGTGCGCAATCGACGCCGCCATTTCCGCCATGCTCATGGTCCGCGACAGGCGAGACAGGTCCTCCTGCGCGAGGATCAGGTCCTGCTGGGCACGGTGCTGCTCTTCGATATCGATGTGAATGCCGTACCAACGCGTAATGCTTCCGTCCTCCGATCGCTGCGGGACGCTGCGCGCAAGGAACCATCGATAGACGCCGTCGGAGCCGCGCACGCGGGCCTCTTCTTCAAATCGGCTCCCCATCGCAAGTGCATCTCGCCATCCCTGCAAATAAAGCGGTGCATCTTCCGGATGGAGAATTCGAAAGAACGATTCGCCGGCCAGGTCAACCATCGTCTTACCAAGGTAATCCTGCAAATGTTGATTGCAGTGCTCGATGCATCCAGTTGCGTCGGCGCGCCAGATTTGCTGTGGAATGGCCTCAGTCAGAAGGCGCAGTTGCCGTTCGCTCTCCTGGATCTCGCGATTCGAGCGCACGAGCTCGGCGGTTCGTTCCTGCACCTTCGAATCCAGCTCATCGCGAGCAAGGCGAATCGCATTCTCGGCCCGCTTGCGTGCGGAACTTATCACAGTGATCGCAATGGCGCACAGAATGAAGGCGGCAAAGAAGCTTTGCGAGCTCTTGGCAATGTTGACGGAAAGGAGCGGTGGAATAAAGAAATAGTCAATGAGGAATGAAGACAATATCACCGCAATGGACCCAGCGATCATGCCTCCGAACCAGGCACTGCCCATGATCGCGCCGAAGAAAAGAAACACAAAGGGGTAGGCGATTACGTGCTGCAAGAGAAAAGTCCAAAGCAGGGCAACGAGCACAAAACACGTGGCGATAGCAAGCGGCTTAACGCCATATTCCATCGTCGCCCGTGAGACCCGGTTAAACGCAGCATCTGCCATGTTGGCATCATAACGCGCGATGATTGGCGCCGCCCCCCTTCTCGAGCCGTCAGAAGAATGACGACGTTGCTTTCGGCTCAATCAGGTCCTGAGCGAGTGAGCTCTTCACTCCACCGACGCGGAGAATGCATGCAGTTGGCGGACTTTCATTCGTATTTTTTCTGGACTGAGGATCGATCGGAAATCATGGATGCGTGCGGGGTTATTTCAGCGCGGCGATCTGCTTGAAATCCATCTTGTCTGAAAAGACCTGGACGATCTTCTTCCCCTCGTCCATTTTGTCCAGGCCGGTGTTCGGGTCTCCTTCGCCAAAGAAGGCGATGATCTGAACGAGCGTTGTTTTGTTCGGATAGACAACACGTGAATAATAGCTCTGCCCGGTAAAATCGAATGAATCGGCCGCGTCGAAGCCGTTCACGGTCGTAGATTCCCAAAGTCCTGCGTGGTCGCCACCAAGATACATCTTGCGAACATCGTCCTTATTCGCGCCTTCTTCGAAAGCCAGAATCTGCACCTGCACACGCTGTCCTTTCGACCCGGTTGTACTGCCCGCTGAAACATAAGACTTCATCGAACTATAGCCGACGCCGTGGACGTCATGATTTTGCGGTTGGCCTTCCGCACTCCAGCCTGTCGGGGCGTCCGGCAGCAGCGGAACGAGCTTCCCGGACTTACCGCATGCAGTCAGCACAAACACAATAACTACGCACGTTCTACGGAGAACTGCACGCATGGGAGTCACCTCAGTTTGGGTTGGAGAAGCTGCCAAAGCCTATACAGGCGCTTCGCTGTCTGTCAAGCTGCGTTCGCTCTTCATTGGCGGAATTGCAGTTCCCGCCTGTACATTGGATGATGCGCACCGCAAACTCGCGCGGCAGATGCCTGGCCGCAACGCAACAGCCGATGCGCAGCGCGATAGCGGCATTCGATTGTGGAAAGAAAAAATATGATAAAGCACGCAGTTTCCGGCTGGAGCCTACGGTTGCTATCCGTCGCCGCCGTCCTTGCTCCTGCTCTCGCCACCGCACAGCAGCGGCCTCCCGCGGTTCCGCTCATCGCGCACGACCCTTATTTCAGCGTGTGGTCGATGGCCGATCGTCTTACAGACGAAGACACCAAACATTGGACGGGCGCTCCGCAACCGATCGCGGGCCTGGCGCGGATTGACGGGCAGACGTACCGGTTTATGGGCGCCACGCCGCGCTCCGCTCCAGCGATGCAGCAGACTGCGCTTGAAGTCACGCCGACGCGCTCCATCTATACGTTCCAGGCCGCGCAGGTGACGCTGAAGGTGACCTTCTTCACGCCGGCATTTCCCAAAGATCTCGATCTGCTTTCGCGGCCGGTCACGTACTTAACGTTTGCGGTGACCGGCGACGGCGCGCATGACGTTTCGCTCCTGGTCGATGTGGATCCGGTGATCGCTGTGAACACGCGCGATGAAGAAGTGACGTGGGGGCGAAGCCGCATTCCGGGGCTCACCGTGCTTAACGTGGGCTCGCGAGAGCAACGCGTGCTGAACCGCCCCGGTGACGATCTACGCATCGACTGGGGTTATTTCCATCTTGCCGTGCCGGATTCGGTAGACGCGCAGGTTGCCGCATCCTCCGATGCAATGCGCAGCTTTGCCGCCACCGGCGCGCTGCCGGCGAGTGACGATCTGGACATGCCGCGGATGCCGCGCGATCATGCCGCGCATCTGGCCGTCGCGTTCACGCTGGGCAAAGTCTCTGCTGCGCCTGTCACGCGGCATGTGCTGCTTGCCTACACCGAGGACTACGCGGTGGAGTATCTCGGCCGCAAGCTGCGACCTTACTGGCAGCGCAACAATACCACCGTGGCGGAGATGCTGGTCGCCGCGGAATCGCAATACCCGGCTCTCCTTGCGCGCGGGGAAACCTACGATCGCGAGCTCACTGCCGATCTGATCAGGGCCGGCGGCCCGGCGTACGCACAGCTTGCGATTCTTGCCTATCGCCAGACGCTCGCGGCGCATGGCTTCGTCGCCGACGTGGACGGCACGCCCATGCTCTTCCCCAAGGAGAACTTCTCCAACGGCTGCATCTCCACCGTCGACGTGATCTATCCTTCCGCGCCGTTTTTCCTCTTCTTCAATCCCGCACTGGTGCAGGCCATGCTCAAGCCTGTGATGGAGTACGCCGCACTGCCGCGGTGGAAATGGCCGTTTGCGCCGCACGATCTGGGAACCTATCCGCTGGCCGATGGGCAGGTCTATGGCGGCGGAGAAATCTCAGAGGATAACCAGATGCCCGTGGAGGAGAGCGGGAATCTCTTGATCCTTGCCGACACCATGAGCCAGGAGCAGGGCAACTGGGATTTCGTGCGCGAATACTGGCCGCAGTTCACCCAGTGGGCCGAGTATCTGCGCGACAAGGGGCTGGATCCCGCGAATCAGCTATCGACCGACGATTTTGCGGGGCATCTCGCACACAACGCGAATCTTTCCATCAAGGCCATTGAAGCGCTGGCTGCTTACGCGCAGATGGCAAAAGCGCTCGGAAAATCGGATGTCGCCGAGGAGTACGCGCGTCTTGCCGCGGAGATGGCGACGAAATGGCAGGCGATGGCCATTGACGGCGACCACTACAAACTTGCCTTCGACAAACCCGGAACATGGAGCCAGAAATACAACCTGGTGTGGGATCAGATCCTCGGTTTGCATCTCTTTCCGGCGCAAGTTCGCCAGACTGAGATTGCGTTCTACCTCCAGCATCTGAATGCGTACGGTCTGCCGCTCGACAATCGCCGCGATTACACCAAGCTGGATTGGGAAATCTGGACGGCAACACTGGCCGATGCGCCGCAGCCGGGAGGAGTCGACGCGTTTGCCGCGCTGATGGCTCCCATCGGCCGCTGGATCAATGAGGGCCCCACGCGCGTTCCACTCACCGACTGGTATGACACGAAGACCGGAAAGCAGATGGGATTTCAAGCCCGTTCCGTAGTGGGCGGGGTGTACATCAAGGCGCTTGCCGATCGCGCACTGGCGGAAAAATGGCGCAACAGCAGCGCGCCATAGGCTGGATCTGAAAACTCACCGCCCAGACCGCGCAGCATGACTGTGCCGCGCTCCGCGGCCACGCCTATTCGACGGTGAGCCCTGGCGTCAGTGAGTGCGAGAGCGATCCCGAGGCCGCGGTCACTGAGAACGAGAACTTCTGCGAGGACGTTTTAGTGCCGCAGCCCGTGAATCCCACGGCCAGAGTTGCGACGATCGCCAGCAACACTGCCAGGTGAATCAGGCGCGCGCGTGCTTTGCGCATCCTGCGTACGAACGGCAACAGCATCAATCCCAGAGCTACCGGCAATATGCCGCCGCCGAACGGACTGCGTGGCTGATCATTCGCCGCTTTGCCCGGCAGCGTAATGGTCACGGTGACCATCGTGGACGGTGCGCCTGCGGAAATTGTGGCCGGAGAGAAGGTCGCCGTCATACCCGGCGGAATGTTGCTCGCGCTCAGCGTCACGCCCGCCGGCAGGAGTGTTCCGTTTGTCGGAGTGACGACGAGAGAATACGTGGCCTGCCCTCCCGGCTGCGCGGTCACTGAGCCGCTGCCGCTGGCGAAGGTCAACGTAAAATCCTGCACCGTTTCAGCGACCGGGGTGCTCGTGCCCGGCCCGTAGTCGGCGTCGCCTGAGTAAACCGCGGTGATCGACTGCGTGCCGGCGGCGAGTGCGGTGGTGGTGAGCGTGGCCGAGCCGCCCGACACCGGAGCCGTGCCGATCACAGTCGATCCGGATTTGAAAGTCATAGTGCCCGTCTCGGTGGACGCGTAGGAGGGAAGACTCGCGGTGAACGAGACCGCGTTGCTCATGAAGACCGGATTGGCCGACGAAGTGAGCGTGATGACCGGCGTGCCCGGAACCACGGTCAACGTCACACTTGCCTTCCCGGTGGAGTAAGTCACCATATCGGTGGGCGTGAAAGTCGCGGTCAAAATCTGCGGACCGGTCCCCAGGACAGTCCCTGCCACAGGCGAGTACGTGAACGTGCCGGCCACAGTGGAGCTGGCGTCAAGTTGCGCACCACTCAGCGGCGTGCCGTAGACAATGTTCGCGGGCGTAGCCCACATAATAGGAGGCACCTGCTGGAAGATCACGCTGTCAGTGAACGACGGATTGGTGGAGAAAAGCGCGCTCGAGACCGTCGCGGTGATCGTGCCCGAGTAGCTTGGGAGCGTGGTGTAGGTGGCCACGCTGATGGTGAGAACCACGGAATCGGTGGTGCTGGCCGCGATTTCGGCAGTGCGCGAGCACGACGCTGTCGCGACTGTGCAAACCCATCCGCCGGTGGGGTCGCTCATCGCAGTAATCGTGAGCCCCGCGGGCATTGTGAAACTGAGAACCGCCGAGCTGTCGGTCGGATTTGTGCCGCTGGCCACGTTCACTGTGAGCTGATCAGCTGTGTCGCCCGACTTCACCGTCAGCGGGCTGGGATTGAACGTGATGCTGACCGTGGGCACCACCGTTGGCTGCACAAAACCCGAGAGATCGAAGAGTGCGTACTCGAGCATCTGCTCCTGCGGGGCCATCACGTAAGAAGGGTTGAAGTTGTTCGGCGCTGTGGCGCTGTAGCTGGGGCATTCCTTGGGATAAATGATGTTGGCATTATTGGTCGCGGCGATGACGTGATAGTCGTTGTACATCACGCGTCCGCACTGGCTTGCCGCAGGCGCGCCGAACGGCACATTGAAGGTCATCTGCATCACCGGATTATTGGTGATCGGCACCGGGCCAGTGGGACCGCTGCCAATGGTGCCAGTGTAGGTGCCGTTGTTCAGCGTAACCCACGATTGCGCGGGCGCAACCACGCTGCCGATGTCGGTGCGCAGGGTACTGATGTCGATCTGGTTCGTTGTGCCCGGGTTCGTTGAGCCGATGTCATGAAGCCAATCCGCCAGGATGATTCCGTCGCTGAAATTCTCCTGAACAGTTCCCACGCCCGAAGGGATATCATCCTCGGGGTTGATCGTCCAGTCGGCGACGCTCCCAAACTGCGCATTGTAGGGCGCAGCGGGATCGAGCCACGCATAGCTGTAGTGGGTAGCAAAAATTCGGCCACCCGCCTCAGCGAAGTTCAGCAAGTTGGTTGCGCCGGTCGTGGTCGCCTGGCTGCTGGCGGTGCTCTGGCACGGAAACATCACCATGTCGTAGGAGTTCAGGGGCGTGGCCGACGTACCGTTCATCAGGAGCGTCTCTGAGGGAGTCGTCGCGCTGATCTGCGCCCCAGCGTTCGCACTGCCCTTGTAGAGATGGACGTAGCCGCCGGAATTGGCAACATCGTCGGTAAACTCGGAATCGGAGATGCCCATGTCGCGCAGCACGCATTCGGCGCCATCCACTGAACCGGTGGCGATGGCGATATACGGCATGTTGCCCTGGATGTGGTTGGCCGGCATGCCGAGTTGCAATCCCGTCAGCGCCGTTGCTCCCACCGGCTCGTCGAATTGGCGCTGCCATTTGCCCGCCTGGATGACCACGGTGTAGGTCGCGCCTTCAGGAATGTTCTGCAGGGTAAAAGTGCCGTCGACAGCGGTATAGGTGTAACTCACCACATTGGCGCCGGTGGGTATTGAGTTCGCGTAAGTCACGCACTGCGCGCCCGAGGTCGGCGGGGTCACCGGAGTCGTCGACGCGTACACCAGCACGTTGGGCAGAGGAAGAGGGTTCGGCATACTGGCTGCCAGCCGCGGATCGTAGACCGTACCGCTGATGGTGGTGTTCTGCGCAGCGGCAACGCCACAGGCGAGCACAAGCAGCCAGAGCAGCGCGATCGCGCCGCGGCAGTTTCCAAAACGGTTGCGAATGGCCGCGGAACGAGAGCGAAGACAGCAGAACAGTGCGGACATTTCGACGAACCTCTTTCACACGGGCGGGTATCGTTCACGCTGCATTAAGCAGGAACCCGCCGCAATGCGTCCAACCTGTTTTTCGATACGGCTTCCCACCCCAGCGGAAGTCATCGAAACTCATGATACACATTTCGATGGTTGACTGACCCCAACCCGCAAACACGACCCGTTACGACTCGTTCGCGTCCTCAACCCACTTGGGAGTGAAGTCACTGCGCGCCGCCTGCTGCTCGATCATCTTTCTCGCCTCGGCCACGTGCAGGCGCATCAGCCGCTCCGCCTCGTCGGGCAGGTTATTGCCGATGGCGTCGACAATCTGCAGATGCTCTTCATAAACGTTCTTCGGATCGCGCGAAGCGCGTACGGCCATGCCCAGCACGCGGTAGCCCTCTGCCAGGCGCAACAGAACCTTGTTGTGCGAGAGCGTCATAATCTGCAGGTGAAAGGCGCGGTCCGCGGCGCCCATCTCCTCTTCCCGGTTTTCTTGCGCCAGCTCCCAGATGTGATCCGCTTTCCTGCGCAGCGAAGCCACATCGGAGCGGGAGGTGTGGTCGCAGGCCAGGCGCGCAGCCAGTCCCTCAAGAAACTCGCGCACCTGGTAGGCCTCGCAGAGGCGCGCGGCGTCGAGCTTTTGCACGAAGACTCCCAGCCGGTCAATGGACTCGACCAGCCCGAGCCATTGCAGCTCAAGCAGCGACTCCCTTACCGTGCCCTGGGCAACTCCCAACTCCTTGGCCAGGCTTTGCTGGGTAAGCCGCTCGCCCGGCTGGCTCTCGCCCGACAGGATGCGGCGCTGGATTTCTTCGCGAACCTGGTGCCGGCCAACAGGCGCTTGCATGACCATAGCGTACAAATCCTCCGTTCATGGAGCATCGGCGCGGTTTCCGCACCGGAGCACGGCTCAGCTTCATTGAAATATCACCTTAGAATCTATCAAAATCGATTGTCAAGGAAAGTGCTTCTTTTAGGCCATTTCCTGCCGGCGGGGTTCGTGCCATCCAAAGGCGCCCTCAAAATGCACAAAATCAGCGGGTTTGCCTGGCTCCAGGTAGACGCTTACCACGTCGAAACGCACCTGCGGAGCGGGACTGCCCGGCAGTTGCCGAACGTATTGGCGGGCCAATCGGCGCAGCACATTGCGTTTATGGAGGTCGATTGCGGCTTCGGCAGGGTTCAGATCGCGGGCGGTGCGGGTTTTGATCTCGAAAAAGCAGAGCATCGGCCCTTGCCAGGCCACCAGATCGAGGTCGCCGGGTTGGTTGCCTCCCGACCATCTTCGCGCCACCACCGTATAGCCCTTACGCAGAATGTAGAAGCAGGCAGCTTCTTCGCCCTCAATCCCGGTGAGCAGGTGGGCGGGCAGGGTTGCCGTTCGGCCGCGGCGCGCGGCGAGAGCATCCAGACCGGCCAGGGACCGCTCCAGTAATTCAGCGCGCATTTCCGACGCCCATTCCATCGCCAACCATTGTGGCCCGCCAGGGCGCTACGCGCAAATGGGCTGGGAGGCAAATCGTCTCCGAGATTGACCTATGCGGCTTGCCGTGTAACCCGGCCGCAGGACAAAAAGAATTGGGCCGCGGGGATCGTACGATCCTCGCGGCCCATGTTGTTGGAGTGCAGCAAAACCGCGCCGTCGATCAGACGGCTGCGGTCGCGACTGCGCTCAGCTCGTGTTCTTTTTCGGCCTGGGTCAGCACCTCTTCCAGAATGTCGAGCGCCACGGTGGCCTCTTCCTTGCTGACGATAAGCGGAGGCGAAAGCCGCAGCGAGGTTTCTCCGCAGCCCAGCATGATGAGTCCGCGCTCGAACGCAAGCGTTTCAACACGATTCCTCAGATCCACGGCGGGTTCGCGCGTCGCCTTGTCCTTGACGATCTCAATGCCGATCATCAAGCCGCGCCCGCGCACGTCGCCCACGGAAGCGTGGCGGTGCTTCCAGCCGCGCACGCGTTCCAGCATGAACTCTCCCACGCTGGCGGCGTTGGCGATGGCCTCGCGCTCCAGGATATCCATGGTGGCCAGCGCGGCAGCGATCGACACTGGATTGCCGCCGAAGGTGGACGCGTGAGAGCCGGGCGCCCAGTCCATGATTTCGGCGCGCGTCATGCAGACGCCCAGCGGCATGCCGCTGGCAATGCCCTTGGCGATGCAAATGATGTCCGGTTCCACGCCGGAGTCCTCAATGGCCCACCACTGGCCGGTCCTTCCGCATCCGCTCTGCACCTCGTCCGCGACCAGAAGAATGCCGTGGCGATCGCAGATAGCGCGCAATTCGCGCAGGAAGTTCGCAGGCGCGGGAACGAAGCCGCCTTCGCCCTGGATGGGCTCGATAAAGATTGCGGCCACTTCTTCCGGCGGCAGGGTGGTCTTGAAGAGCTTCTCCTCGATATAGCGCGCACAATCCAGGCTGAATGCCTCCTGCTCTTTGGTGCCTCCGGTGCAGCCGCGATAGACGTAGGGGTAGCGCACGTGCGTCACGCCCGGAACCAGCGGCGAAAAGCGGCGCTTCTGCTGCGGCTTGGAACCGGTGAGCGAAAGCGCGCCCATGGTGCGGCCGTGAAACGCGCCGAAGAACGAGATCACCTGCTGGCGGCCGGTGTGATAACGCGCAATCTTGAGCGCGCACTCGATGGCCTCCGCGCCGGAGTTGCCGTAAAAGAAGCGATGCGGGCCGGGCATCGGCGCCACGGCCGAAAGCCGCGTGGCCAGATCGGTCAGGAGTTCGTTGTAAAAATCGGTGCCCGAGATGTGAATCAGTTCGGCGGCCTGCTTCTGAATCGCAGCCACGACCTCGGGATGGCAATGGCCGGTAGAAACCACGGCGATGCCGGCAGCGAAGTCGAGAAACTCATTTCCGTCGGAGTCCTCAATGCGCACCCCGCGTCCGCGCTTGGCCACCAGCGGATACGACCGCGTGTAGCTGGGCGAGATCAGGCGGTGGTCGGCCTCAACGGCTGCGCGGGCCTTGGGTCCTGGCAAAGAACAGACAAGTTTTGGTCCGTATTGCGCGTGCAATTCTTTGTTCGTCATAAAGCATTCTCCTCGGCAGATTCGGTTGTCGCGGCCGGCGCACCTTCAATATTGATAAGCTGCGGCCGCGGATCCCAGCTCGTGGGATCATTCAATTCCGCGGGCCCCTTCGGACCCAATGCGGGCGAGGATCTTCGGCGGAGGGTAGTGCTAATCGCCGCCGAAGAGGCTAGGTCGTGTGCGGGTGGGAAGCACGCGCAAGTGGCGCCGCGGGCAAATGCCACGCGCGCGCGAACGCGACCAGCTCTTGGTGGCTGGCGGGTGTAGCGATCGCAATTGGACTCGCGCTTTCATCAGATTTCCGCTCTTTTTCGAGGATAGCATGCAAAGACAGCGGAATTCTACGCAGGCCGAGGCCCGCCCTCGCATGCCAGACCGCTGGCATGGACCACGCAGGGAACCCGCCCTACGGCCCCAGACGATTCATCATGCAGGCTTTATTCCGGCTTCTTCGTCAGGGCGTCAGCGGGAACCAGCGCCACCGGGGCGTCGTCCTCGAGCACCACCTGCCCTTGCTCGAAGGCTCTGAGCGAGGCGTCATCCGCGATGAAAGCCATCCAGCACGCGACCCCGCCTTTAAGCACGGCGCACACCGCCTCGAACTCCACCTTCCTGTCAGGACTGTTAATGAAGTTGCCCGAAGCGCGCTCAATCCAGATGGGGTGACTGCCCAGGGTGTAGGCGCCATACACGGGATCAACAATATTGAAGCTCTTCTTCACGCCTTCCGCCATCCCCATGCCAACCGCGGGAAGATCCTTTTCGGTCATCTTCTGGCCAAAACAGTCGAAACCCATGGTGACAATTTCAACGACCGAGGGCGGGTCGCCGCGACGCGCCAGGAATGGCACCTGAGCGCACTCCGTCCCCTTCTTTTCCTCCGCACTCGTCGCCTCATTCCCAACTTGCTGGCGTATCGCGGGAAGGCTCGGCTGCACATCGATCAAATTCCAGTCCGCCGGCAAACTGTAGCTGAAGCCGAGCAGATCTGTGTGGGTTTTTACAGCGGAAGAAGCAGGCGTCTGCCCGGCCAAAGAAGCAGCGCAAAGAACCAGAAGCGCAGCAGAGATTGGGTATTTCATGGGCGCAAGTGTACCACTGAGGGATGACATTTGCGCCGGGCGCCGATCTTCCGGTTGCGCAGAGCTTATTGGGGATTGCGCACGAAGGAGTGTGGAGGAACCAGTGCGGTGGAAGTCTCGCCGTCGAGCGTAACCGGAGCCCTCTCAAAGGCACGCAAACTGGGCCAGTCGGTGGCCATGGTCATCCAGCAGGCCACACCCTTGGCCAGCACGGTGCAGGCAATCTCGAACGTGAACGGGTTCTCGGGATGGCCTTTGGGCGTTCCCTTGGCGCGCTCGATCCACACCTGATGGCTGCCCAGCGTGTAATTACCCTCTACCGGATGAGTCACCTCGAAGGTTTGCTTCAGGCCCTCAGCGGCGCCGGCGCCAAAGTTTGCCAGATCGCCTGTCTTTATCGGTTGTCCATAGCAGGCAAAGGGCAGAGCCATCACCACGACCACCGAGGCCGGCGTGCCGTGCCTGGCGGTGAAGACGACTTCCACGCAGGCATCGCCCTTCGGGGTCGCCATGGCGTCCGGAAAGGGTACCGTGGTCTTGGGTGCGCGCGGCGGAGCAACAAACTCCCAGTCGGAAGGCAGGCTGTAGTTGAAGCCGACATCGCTGTCATCGACCTGGGCTGGTTGCGCTGCAGCGGGTGCGGCGGCGGGCGTGGGCGCAGCGGCCGGTACTTGTGTTGCAGCCGAGGCAGGCGTTGCGGCTTGCCCCGCCGCAGGGCCGGGCGTCTGCGCAGCCAGCGGCACCGAACCAAGCAGGAAAAGAGCAGCGGCGAGGGCAACTCTCATGGGTTCACCTTTACTTGGGGCTAAGTCTATAGCGGTTTTGCGAAGGCGACAACATTTTTCCGCGTAGCGGCAATCGCTATTTGAGCAGAAAGGCCGACGCCGCCGACGCTATTCCCAGCACGGAGAAGACCAGTCCGAGGTACCAGTAGATGCGGCTTCGTGTGAGCAGCGTGACCGACGTGATGACAAGGCCAATTTCGAGCAGCGCCTCGCTCAGGTCGAAGCGGTCAGCGTGGGCTTCGGCCTGCTCCACCTTCTTTTCCGTCGCTTCGGCCTGCTCCTGTTCTTCTTTCAGATCGTCAGCCCACTTCTTCTCATGATCGGCATAAACTTTGGCGAGTTTGCCAGCTGCGTCCTTATCGGCAACACTCAGCACACTGAGCAGGTCTGCGGCCAGTTCCGTATCATTGGCCCGAATTTTGTGCGCCTGATAATAGTTCCACTGATCGGTCGCCTGGTTCTGGTCGAGAACCGCCTCGGTTTGCGCGCGATGACCCAACACCGTGATCACGGCCACCAGCACGGCCAGCACGCTCATGGTGAAAGCGACCGGCCGCAGCGACGATTCGTGAGCGCTGTGTTCCGCGTGTTCCTGCAATTCCTGGGCTTCGTTGGCTTCCATGGGCAAATGTCTTCTTCTCATTTGAAATTGTGGGACTGGGGAATTGGCTGCTGTTGCAGAACCTATCCTACGATTCGTCAGGGGCTGGAAGCTAGAGGCTAGAAGCTTATTTCCGCTTCCACCTGACCCCATCCTTGGAGTCCTCAAGAATAACGCCTTTTTCCGCCAGTTCGTTGCGAATCTGGTCGGCGCGGGCAAAGTTGCGTGCCTTCTTGGCGGCAGTGCGCTCGGCTACCAGCGCCTCGATCGCCGCATCGGTCAGCGATTGCGCGGCAATCAGCTCGGGAGCCACCTCGCTCATCCGGCCTTCCTGCTCGGCCCATACCAGCGCCTGCCGCGTGGGCTCGGCGTCGCGGTCTTCCAGCACGTCAAAGACGGCATCGAAATCCTGGAGCACCGGCAACATCGCATCGCGGTCGGCCGTGAACAGTTGCTCGTCATCCATGGCCGTATTGGCAGCGCGCACCAATTCAAAGATCGGCGCCATCGCATCGGCGGTGTTCAAATCGTTGACCAGCGCTGCAAAGTAGTCTTCGCGCGCCTTCTTCGCGACCTCCTGCAGCACGGGATTCTCGCCGGCCAGGAATTTTCCCGCGTTCAGGCGCGCCTTGAACGTCCTTAGCCGGTCGATGGCCTTGGTCGCATCCGTCAGGCTGTCGAAGGTGAAGTTGAGCGGATGCCGGTACGGCACCGAAATCAGAGCCAGCCGGATGGAGGAAGCCTTGTATCCCTTCAGCAGCAGATCGCGCAGGGTGTAAAAATTCCCCTCGCTCTTCGACATCTTCTTGCCATCCACGAGCAGAAAGCGCACGTGCATCCAATGCCGCGCGAATTGCTGGTGGGTCGCAGTCTCGCTCTGCGCAATCTCGTTTTCGTGGTGCGGAAACATCAGGTCTTCGCCGCCGCAGTGCAGGTCGAAGCTGTCGCCCAGGTACTCCATCGCCATGGCCGAGCACTCGATGTGCCAGCCCGGCCGGCCCGGCCCAATCGCCGTATCCCAAGAAGTTTCCCCCGGCTTGGGCGCCTTCCACAGCGCAAAGTCGCGCGCCGAATCTTTCTCGTACTCGTCCACGTCCACTCTGGCGCCATCTTCCATGCCGGACAGATCTTTTTTACTGAGCTTGCCGTACTCAGGAAACGCCGCCAAGCGGAAATACCATGACCCGTCTTCCACTTTGTAGGCCGCACCCGCCGCGGCCAGCTTCTCAATCAGCTCCACCATCTGCGGAATGTGCTCGGTGGCGCGCGCAATCTGCTCTGGCCGCTCCACGCGCAGCGATTCCAAATCCTCGAAAAACGCATCCACATACTGCCTGGTGTATTCGCCAATGGGAATGTTCGCCGCGGCAGCATTGCGGATGATCTTGTCGTCCACGTCAGTAATGTTCATTACGTGGCGCACGGGCACGCCAATCAAGCGGAGAAAGCGCCGCAGAATGTCGATTTGCAGGAAGGTGCGGAAGTTGCCGATGTGACCGTAGTCATAGACCGTAGGCCCGCACGCGTACATACGCAGCGCCTTGCCGTCGGCCGGCTCAAGCGCATCCAGTTGTCCCGTGAGGGTATTGAAAAGGCGGAGGGTCATCGCTTCCAAATCTTGCGGCCCGCAAATAGTGGATACGATCCTCCACATCGCGGCCTACTCGATTTTAACAAGCGCGGCGTGGGATATTCCCTCCTCCAGCCCGCCCACTAGCTGAAAAGCGCTGCCATTCCCAGCGAAAACACCATCAAAATCGACCACCAGCCAAAGACCGCGATGTATCCCGTGCCGCGCTTCGTACCTGCGACCACCGCGACCCCGATGGCCGTAAGCACCATGCACCAGATGGCGAGAACGTCGATGTTCGTAGCCAGCGTGTAGAGCGTGAACGGCGTGTCCTGTTGCGACAGGTAATAGCCCAGGTTGGTGCCCGCCGGATTCCTGGGATCGAAGGCATCGGGAAGCGCTCCGGCATAAAGCGCGATGGCGCCCAGCAGGAGCTTGATCGGCCACATGACCAGCCCCGCGTATTGCGTGACGGCAAAGATCTCGCCGAATTTCGCCCTGCCTCCAAATCCAAAGTTGATTGTCGCCAGCAAGACCGCGGCCGCGCATACATCGATCAACAAGAGGCCCAGCGGCGCAATGGCCCAGGTAATCTTCTGCGAGACAGGTCCCCTTTGCTCCTGCTTTGCCTTTTGCGCCGCCGGCATGTTCTCCATCATGCGCTTGGCAAACTCGGGCAGGTTCCTCTGGTTGTTTTCATAAACGCCGCGCCACGTCACCATTTGTCCAACCGCGACCCAGAGCAGCGTGCCGCACACCACCGTGATCAGGAATGGCAGCCACCAGCTCCGGTTGCCGCGCCGGATATCTTCAAAGGTCTTCGACGGCGCAGTGAACGTGTAGGCCACGCGCTGCCACTGCGTTAATCCCGCGGCTGCCGCCGGTTGAACTCTCATGTCGCTCATGATTCCCGCCTTTCTTGTCTGCCTGGGATTCTTTGCCCGCGATTGTACCCCCGGCGCGCGCCGGGAATCGAATGATTTTTTGCGGGCGTGCACAAAATTGCTCGAGCCGACCGCGCCGCGCCTCTGCATTCAAAGCATGGCCGTCTGTCTCAACTGCCACCACGATCTGGCGGACAAGGCAATCCAGGTGATCAATTGGAGCCGGTTGCGCGCGCTGCTTGCCCATTAGCCAACGCGGCGCGCGGATATAAGACTGTGTTTAATGTCGGCAGCCGAAAGCGGCCGGGGAGCATTTTGTGTGCTTGTCGTCCGAGCCGCAACACTTCCCACTACTAATGACGATCTGCTGGCGACTAGAGCGTTTCTCCTTGAGCTATATACCATGAGAGCAAAGCCTGAACCAAGCCAGGGCATTTGCGGATGAAATCTCGGGCAGGGCTTTTGCAATGGCCTGGTCGAGAGCTTCTGCAGTGCGCGCCTTGGCCTGACGAAGGATTTCTTTGAGCTTGGACCAGGCTTTCTCAATGGGGTTGAGGTCTGGCGAGTAGGGTGGCAGATAGAGCAACTCTGCCTGGCAGCGTTCGATGCGTTCGCGCACTCCGTCCACCTTATGCGAACTGAGGTTGTCCATGATGACCACATCGCCTGGCCGCAAGGCGGGACACAGAACCTCGTCCAGAAACGCGAGGAAGATTTCCCGGTCTGTAGCCGCCTCCACGGTCATGGCGGCGATGATGCCGCGGCTGCTCATCGCCCCCAGGATGGTGAGGATTTTCCAGTCGCCCTCGGGCCTGCTCTCATGCACTCTTGCCCCGCCCACAGCGCGCGCATACAACCGCGTCATGCGCGTGGTGACGCCGCTTTCGTCAAGGAAGACGAGCCTTTCCGGCGGGATGGTGGCGAGCCGCGCGACAAACTCTTCTCGCCGGCGGCGGTTTTCTTCGCTGTCGCGCTCCGTGGCGTGGAGTGACTTTTTTTCAGCTTCAGCCCCATCCGCTTCAGTGCACGGGCTACCTGAGCGCGGCTGATCGCCAATCCCCGTTCCTGCTCCAGCTTTTCGCGCAACTGCTCCAGCGTCAGATCGGGAACCGCGACCAGCCAACGACGCAACTGCTCCCGGTGCTCATCCAGCAGCTTGCGCGGAGTGCCCCGGCGCTGCTCGACACGTTCCACCTGGCCGGTGCGTCGGAACTGACTGCGCAACTTCTTCCCGTAAGCCAAGCTGACCATGAATCGATCGGCCAGTTCTCCCAGCGTCTCCTCACCCCGCTCGTAAGCTGACAAGAATCTCCGCCGAAGATCATCCGAAAACGACTTCGCCATAGGAATATGCTTCGCGGACTCTCGCCAACATGAGTATACATCTAAATGAGAAATGCTCTAGTAGTGTCATTGGGCGCACTTTTATCACCGATTGGCGATGCTCTCCCTCTCCGCTTGCATCGCCCGGCGAGCGCGCACCAGACGGCCCTTGGCGGCGGCGATATTCGCCTTGATTCGCCAGGCCCGTTTATAGTCGGCGGCTGCTGCCGCGTAATTGCCCTCGTGCATCTGTTGGTTGGCCAAATCGAAATAACTTTGCGCGGAGCGCGCCATAGCTACACGGGGCGCAGGCGCCGAGGTCATTCGGCGAGTCGAAGTCGACGATGGAACCCCCGAGAACGCCGCAGCATGCGCACCTCCGCTTGACCTCGACGCAACACGTGAAGTGGTTCCGCGAAATGCACGTTGCGGTGTCATAGTCCGGTGCGTTGTAGTGATCGACGATGGACCCTTCCCCGGTGCCGGCTTCGCCGGAGCGTCCAGGACAGCGTCGGCCTGAGGAGTCGCTTCAGGCATGGTGGCGGGATTCTCGGCGACGGGAGCTGGCCCGGGCGCGGAAGGAGAATCCGGCGAGCTGACCTGCGGGGGCGAACTGTGCGTCTGGGAGCCAGGCACTGCCCCGACTCGATGAAATGCGAAGATGAAAAACGCGCACAGCGACAGCGCGCCGATGGCGGCTGCAAACCTGAAAACTACAATCCTCGACACGTGAGACGGAGACTCTGCCGGCTCGGACGATGCAAATTTCAACCAGGAGGCTTTCGGCGCACATAAACGGTCCAGAGCATTCCTCGGCGCAATTTCCGCACAATCGATTCGAGTGCCATCCTCTTCTGCATCTTCCCATTTCACGGCCGGCGGCTCATCGGCTTCCATGGCAGGCGCGGCCGCCATCGGAATGACCGGCGGGGCGACAAATTGTCCGGCCGTTTGCCCAGCCAGCTCCTCTTCCACCGCCGACGAAGCGTCAGTTTCGGCGGCCAGCGTAGCGCCGATGGCCAGCTCACCGCCGACCTCGAGCGCCGGAGGCGCAAAGTTCTCGATTACGCCGATCTCCAGCGACGGCTCGAAATCATCCGAAACCACCGCCCCGTGCTGGCGAAAAAGATTGTTGATGAGCGCGATCTGGCGCGGGTTCAACAAGGGAAGCGAGAGCTGTCGAAAGTTGCGGAAGGTCCAAAGCAGATAGACGCGTTGCCAAAAGGAGGGTTCAACGGCAACCAATCCTTGCTGCGTTTGGAACAGCAAGAAGCCAGATTCAAGCTTGTTCAGAAGCACAAATCTCCCCCGCGACACAGGATGCAGCTTGCGTGGAGGTTTCACGGCTTTGCCCTGCCGCACCCTACCGCCAGATCGCAAGAAAACGGCCAAGGGGGAATTGGCGTCGCTTTCCAACGCCCAAATCGGATTCCCCGACTTAGACCCCGCATCCAGACCAAAGTTGCGCGAAAGGTTTCTACTCCCGGTTTCGCTGTCGCTGGGACGCAGGCCAACTCGACTTCGCGCCTGGCGCCCTTAGCCTCTGGTCCTTTAGCCCCTACGCCCCATTTCCCGGTCTCTGCATTCGCCCACGCCACCACCGTTCGCCCAATTACCCCCTTTGTGCTAGTACGAATTCCAGCCGCCCGTGGCACACTCGAACTTGGCGCCGGATCAACTAGACGCAACAGGGAGAATAGAGTATGGCAAGCGCAGAAACTGAAAAAGATCAGTTAGAAGCATTCCGGAATCGGGTGGAAGACGACTTCCGCCGGGTGGAAGACGACTACCGCCGCGCGGAAGACAACTATCGCCGGGCGGAGGAGAGCTACCGCCTCGATGTCGCAGCCATTGAGCATTTGCAACGCCGGTTCTCCGGCGCCGCGATCGGCACTCCCGCCAGCGAGTATTCTGCCGCCGACGGCTTTAACAGCAAGACTCCCGCCACGATGCCGACTCCGCAGACTCTGGAGCCTTTATCGACGGCGAAGGCCAGTGAGGAATGGGAGATCTTCAAGTCGGTCCACAAGTAGGACGGCGACACCCGGGATTCCCATATTGGTTACCCGGCCGGGCGCCCCATCCCGGCTCTGTCGGGTCGGGAAACTGATCGCTGTCCGCTGACAACCACCTTTTCAGTCGCGTAGCCCCATAGTCCCCGCGCCCCTAGCCCCCGCGTCCCCAGTCCCTGGCTGCCTCGCAGCCCCGCTGTGTCACCAGCTCCGCCAGCCTCGCTAACACCTCCAGCCCCGCTCGCTCCGCTAGACTGATTCCAACGCCCATTTCCCGCGAAGGAACCTGCTCCCTTGAGAAAAATCACCTTCTTCACTCCGGCCGCTGCCGCGCTGCTCGCTTTGGCTCCCACGCTCCACGCCCAGAAGCTGCAACTGATGCCGCAGACCAAGGCGCCTGTGCCCGTTTCGCTTGAAGACCGGCGCAAGGCTCTCAACGATCTCTTTCACGACTATTGGGAGGACCAGCTCAAGCACGATCCTGAGTTTGCCTCGACCATCGGCGACAGGCGCTACAACGACCAGACCAGCGACTACTCTGTGCAGGCTGTGAATGATGCGCTGGCACGGGAGCAGAGATTCCTGATGCGCCTGGTGTCGATCGATCCCACCGGGTTCACCGACCAGGAAAAGACCAGCCAGGATCTGCTCATCCACGAGTTCGAAATGGATGAAGAGGGCGCGGAGTTCAAGGACTGGGAGATGCCTGTGAACCAGATGGGCGGCATCTACAGCGACTATCCGCAACTGGCCGCCGAGCTGGATTTCTCTACGGTGAAAGATTACGACGATTGGATTGCCCGCCTTCATGCGCTGCCCACGGCTTTTGCGCAGGTCACGGAGAACATGTCGATCGGCATAGAAGATGGGCGCGTGCCGCCGAAGTACCTGCTGGAAAAGGCGCTCGACCAGGTAAAAGAGCTAGCCAACCAGAAGCCTGAAGACTCGCCGCTGGCCCTGCCGCTCAAGTCGTTTCCGGCAACCATTCCCGCCGCCGAGCAAGCGCGCATCAAGACCGCAATGCTGGATGTAATCGCCAAGGAGGATCTGCCTGCGTACCTGCGCTTCGCACGTTTCCTCGAAGTGACCTATGTTCCGGCGGGCCGCGAGAAACCCGGCATCGATTCCCTGCCCGACGGAAAAAAGTATTACCAGTTTCTGATCAAGCAAACCACGACCACCGACCTGACGGCGGACCAGATTCACCAGATCGGCCTTGACGAAGTGAAGAAAGACGAAGCCGAGATGCTGGCCATCGCGCAGAAACTCGGCTTCCAGGACCTGAAGAGCTTCCGCGCCAGCCTGAAAACCAATCCCAAGCTGCACCCAGTTTCGGCTGCGGCCCTGCTCGACGCCTATCGCGGCTACCTGAAGCCCATGCAGGCCAAGCTGCCCGAGCTTTTCGGCACCCTGCCCAAGGCGAAGTTCGAGGTCGTCCCGGTGCCCGAATATGCTGAGAAGACTTCAGCGCCCGCGTATTACCAGCCGGGCACGCTCGACGGCAGCCGGCCGGGACGCTTATTCATCGATACCTATAACGCCACCGAGCGCAATTTGTACGGCGTGGAATCCATCGCCTATCACGAGGGCATTCCCGGCCATCACCTGCAGATTTCCATCGCGCACGAGCTGACAGGGCTGCCGGAGTTCCGCAAATATGAGCACTACACGGCTTATACCGAAGGCTGGGGACTGTATGCGGAGCGGCTGGGCAAGGACGTGGGCTTTTACCAGGATCCCTACTCCGATTACGGCCGCCTGGAAGCCGACATCTGGCGCGCCATCCGCCTGGTCGTCGATACCGGCGTCCACAGCGAAGGCTGGACCCGGGAGCAGATGGTGCAGTATTTTCATGACCACTCCAATGTGGACGAGACCAGCGTGCAGGCCGAAGTGGATCGCTACATTGCGTGGCCGAGCCAGGCGCTGGCCTACAAGATCGGACAGTTGAAGATTCTGGAGCTGCGCGACCGGGCGCAAAAAGCGCTGGGGCCGAAGTTCGACATTCGCGCCTTTCACGACCAGGTGCTGGACGCGGGCGCATTGCCGCTGGATGTGCTGGAACAGCGCATCGACGCGTGGATTGCGAAAACTAAAGATTAGGGATGCAGGGGCTTGGGGATTGCGGATCCGCGGAACTGCGGAGCTACGCGCAACTACGTCCATACATTCAAGTTGGTGCGCCGCCGGCTCGGGCAATCGCGAAGGTGTCGTTGATTCGTAAGAGCAGAAATGCCGGTCGGTGGCCGGCCATACAGCAATAGTTGTATTTACCGACCTGAATGAGGACACTAGTGTCCCATCTAAGTACCATGATTCATGTCAGACGGCGTTCGTTGCTGCAACTGAAGACTAAGCTGGACCCGTTAACGCCTCGGGCTAGCCTGAGAGGACAGCCCTGTTCGTGCCGAAAGTGAGCCATGTATACCAGCCTGCTGCAAACCATCCTTATTGCCCTCGCCGCACTCTACTTTTTCTATCTAATGGTCACCATCCACCAGCGGAGAAAATTCGCATGGGAACTGCTTGCCTCCAAGTTCATGCCCGTGGGCCGCGACCGGGATCAGTGGCGTCAACTCTGTTTGGAGGGAGGTCAGACGGCCACGTGGGAGAGATGGAGAAGCATGCAGAGCGCCGGCCTGTGGTCGATGTACGTAAACGCCGGGGTGATGCTTGAGATCGCCAACTTTGTCGATCAAAATTGCACGGGGGTCGATCCGCAGGTTCTTGAGGCCTTGCGAAACGACGCCATGCAGATTCGCACCTGCTCGCTGATGCAGATTACTAAATACACTTGCAGCCAGGTGAGCGAACATACGATTGGGAATGCGGCCAGCGCGGCGAAATGCTACGCCGACATGTTGTCCAGGACGGCGCAACTGCTGGAGGGAATCAAGGTCGAGGAAGCTCTCGGCTTCGCCAACTCGATTTGATTGCGTGGTTCTCGCTCTTAAACCCGATGACTGTGAAGATAATGTCCGCTTGAAGGCGGACATTATTTTTGCAAAATGACCGTTTGTGGCCGCCACCGGTGGTCATGGGCTGGGAGGCGGTTCCTCTATGGGCCGGAGTTTACCTTTTTGCGGAGTTCCCCGGTCCCCAAGTGCGAGGGACCGGGGGCACCCTCAGTTTGGTTTGGAAGCGTCATCGCGATCGGGGCCGCGTGCCAGTTGGAGAACGCCGCCTGGAAATTGGGTATTGGGTCAGTCTAAGAAAGGGTCGTCCCTCAGGGGCTAAAGCCCCACCGATTCCTGGGGCATTTACGGCACGACTGAAGTCGCGCCCTGACACTTCGTGCCTTCCCGAGACTTCCAAGGGCCAAAGCCCCGCGCTTTATGCGCCTTTCACGACACATTCAAGCTAGCTCACCACCGGAAATTGTTATTTCTTGTCTGCCGGGGCCGCTTTCGGATGCTCCACGAAGATGTGGGCTTGATGACAGCTTACACACGTCCTGCCTTGCATGAACGGATCGGACTTCAGTTGTGCTACCTGATCGGTGTGACAGGATTCGCATGTGCTTAACGCCGGCGTGCCCGCAAAGTCCTTGGCTGTTGTCTCGCCATGGCACACGATGCATTCGATACCGCTGTCGGCATGCGGGCTGGCTTTCCATTGGTCATAGATCGCCTTGTGGCAACTGGCACAGGTATCCCCGGCTGGAATCAGCCGATGGACAATGTGCTTGGCTTGTTCCTGCTGAGCAGTGGCAGTTTGGAGGGCAATAGCGAAAAAGAGAGAAACGAACAGGGTGAGAGCGAACATGCGGGCACAGAAACGATTCACGGATGGACTCCTGAGTAAGGTGATCAAGTATCGAATCCGGCGATGGCCACAATCTGTGATACACATCACGTCCTACCGGAATGCTGGCTGCGCGCTGGGCGCGAGGCGGCCTTGGTTCGTGCCGAATTGAAAGAGACGGGTGAGGGTTCGTGCTTTCTCACATCTCAAAATCGAGATCTCCACCCCACGGACGTGGACCTAACCCCACCCCAGCGAGCAAAAATCGCTCGCCCCCCGCTGCGCGACCCCGGTGTCGGTGGGGGCCTGGTCGTGGGGCACCCCTTGTCGTGGTGGGTTTGTTCACCTGAGGCCCGGGCTGCGCGCTCGGACTATTTGATGGCGTTTCCCTGTGACGGCGCCATGCGTGTGAGTTCGCCGACGGAAGCCCCATACTCCACGTACCGCTTGGGGCAAATGCCAACGGCATACTTCAGGTTCAACAGCGCCTGCGCGGAATTGTTATGAATCACCTCATCCTCGCCAATATAAAACTTGGTCTCGCATTCCTGATCACTGTCCTTCATCCGGTCGGGGTCAAGCGACGCCGTAATCACATTCGTCTCGTACATCTGCCCCAGAAAGTACTTCAGCACCGGCGCCGGCCATGCGGTCATCGACACCTTCGCCGCGCGCCGGGCAAAATCGGCACCATCGTCTTTCCCCTGCCGCATCCGCGCCAGGTGCAGCCATAACAACGAATACGCATACGTCGGGCTTAGGTCAGATGCCGTCTGCAACTCCTGTTCCGCCACCGCATAATTGCCAAGCATGTAATCGGTGAAACCCAGACCAAACTGTCCCGTGACCGACTTGGCATTAAGCCCCGCGAGCGTGGCGTAGCTGCCTCGCGCCAGAAACCAGTTTTGCATCTCGAAGTTTGCCAAGCCCTCGGTCGCATAGGCGTCCAAATCCCCCGGTTTCGCAACCAGCGCCTGCGCGCAGTCGGCGAGCGCCAGATCGCCCTTCGCCTCCGAAATGTAGGACCCGGCCCGGCTCACCAGCACCTTTTCCGTCTCGGGTTTCAGTGGCACCCCAGCGATCACTTCGGGCGGCGCAGCAAGCACGGTCGTAAAATCTGCAATGGCCAGGTCATACTGCCCCATTAGGTCGTAGGTCTTTCCGCGCGAATAGATCGTAAAAATTTCTCCCGGAATCAGCTGCAACGCCTGGGCATAATCCTGCATGGCCAGAGCGTACTGCCCGGATTCCCGGTATCCATCGCCCCTGGATTCGTAGTTCGATTCCAATTGGTTCGGCGTCTGGTTTGGCGTGTTCAGAAGCGTTGTGCAGGCAGCAATCTTCTGCGCCGGCGTTCCTACGACGCAGTTCGTTATCAGATCATCGGTCGGGCTTGGCGTTTGCGCCGCAATACCCACCCCCACCAGGAGAAGACCCACAAAAGCCACCGGTCGAAACCTGCTCATACACCCTCGCGTTGGCCTGCCTGTTCGCATTGCGAAAAAGCAATGCCAGCTTAGCTTTGGATTTCGGTTTTGGTCGCCCGACTCGCCGCAATTATACCCAGTCGCGGCCCGTTCGCTGCGACGGATTAAGAAATATTGTGAGCGCGATAGAGCAATTGGCTCAATTGTTCCAAGTTGGTTACGATATATCCTGCGCGGGGGAACATGTCCTAGCGTGATATTCTTTCGAGTTCCCATTCAGGGCGGTTGATGCCGCCTATCTATTGCTGCCGATGCGGCTGAAGCAGCGGCTGGAGAGGGTTTTTATGAAGCGTTCTTTTGTTTTGATTGGACTGCTGTTGGCATTCGGGTGCGGGTTGCATGCGCAGGCCGCGGCGCCCGTGGATGTGAATGTGTGCGACGTGGTGAAGAATCCGGCGTCGTTCGATGGCAAGATGGTGCGCATCAAGGGCACGGTGGTGGCCGGGTTCGATGAGTTCGTGATCAAGGATGCGACCGACCCCAACTGCGGATTCCAGGTGAACGCGATCTGGCTGTCCTATCCGCAGGGCTCGAAGGCCAAGTCCGGTCCTGCGGCGATTGTGACCGCGCAGCCGGCGCACAACTTTGCCGGTATCTGGAAGGTTCCGACACGCACGCCGGTGACGCTCGACAAGAGCAAGGAGTTCAAGCAGTTCGACTCGCTGCTTTCGCAGACGCACCAGAAGGGCATGGACATGTGCCTGGGCTGCGCGCGCTACGAGGTGACGGCGACGTTCACAGGACGCCTTGACAGCGTGGCCGATGCGTCGATCAAGCGCGATGCCTCCGGCAAGATCGTGGGCCTGGGCGGATTCGGCAACATGAACGCCTATCCTGCGCGGCTGGTGCTGGCATCGGTGTCGGACGTGACGCCGAAGGAGATCGACTATTCCAAAACCGACGCGATCACGAAGGGCGAATCGGGAATGACGCCGCCTCCCGGAGGCGGTGGTGGGGAGTTCGATGACCCCTTTGCCGTGGCAGTACGGCTGGCGGGGCACATCGGAGCCGGTCCGGCCGGCGACCAGGCGCAGAAGGACGTGGCACTATTTCCCAAGGGGAAAGAGCAGAACGGCGTGAATGTTGTCATGGGCGGAGTGGGCAACGAGGTTCCGCCCGATGGCCAGGGCACAAAGGATTCTCCCGACGGCGTTTTGTACAACTGCGTCATCAACCGGGATCACTTGCAGGGAAACGCGGTGGTGTATGCGCTGTTCCATATCGGCCACCACATTTCGGAACTGCGCAGCCCGAAGGCGGAAGACGAGGACGTTCCGTTCCTCGTTGACGAGAACAACGCCTGGGTGATCACCTCGGTCGCGGCCATCGTGGGCGGGCAGAAATACCTTACACTGCCCGGCGGATACCTGTTCTACAATTCCGCGTGGCCGATGGCTGAGCGCGAGGACAAGATGGAAGCGGCGCTGAAGGATTTCCTGAGCAACGAGGCGCTGCTGAGCCACTAAGCTCTACGCGGTATTCGATTGGAGAAGGGCGCTGGCTGGTCATAGCCGGCGCCTTTCTGTCAGCGGGCAAGCCCCAAGAAGCCTGCGCGAACAGGCCGGTGGACGCGTATCCTTGAAACTGCACCACAATCTATGTCCCGGAAAAGAGAAAAAATGGCTGAGATCGCCGTGGAGGCGCCGGAGATTCCGGCGCAGTTGCCGAATGTGCGCATCGCCGTGCTGGGCGCCGGCAAGATGGGCGGCATTCTGCTGCAGGCATTCTTGAAAGAGAACCTGTTTGCCACCGACAAGATTCACGCCACCGTGGGCCACGCCGAGCGGGCGCTGGCACTGAGCACGCAGTGGGGCGTGGACGTGAGCACGAACAACGTGGAGGCCGCGCGCAAGGCCGACCTGATCCTGATCGGCGTAAAACCTTTCCAGGTTCCGGATCTGATTGCGGAGATCAAGCCCGCGCTGACGCCGGGCAAGTTGCTCGTGTCGTTTGCCGCATCGGTAAAGACGAGCGCCATTGAAGAAGCGGCCGGCATGGAAATTGCCGTGGTGCGCGCCATGCCGAATACGCCTTCCGCGCTGGGCGCGGGCGTGGCGGCGCTGTGCCGCGGGCGCTTCGTGAAGGACGACCAGATGGCGCTGGCCGAGCGACTGTTCGCGACCGTGGGCCGGACTGTACTCGTCGATGAAAAACACATGGACGCGGTGACTGGACTTTCCGGATCGGGACCGGCGTATCTCTACATCATTATTGAAGCGCTGGCCGAGGCCGGCGTGAAGGTGGGCTTGCCGCGCGACATCGCTACGCAACTGGCCGCGCAAACTGCATACGGCGCAGCCAAGATGGTGCTGGAGACCGGCTATCATCCGGCGTTGCTCAAGGATGCTGTGACCACGCCGGCGGGATGCACGATTGACGGCATTCTGGAACTGGAAGAGGGTGGGCTGCGCGTGACGCTCATCAAAGCCGTGATGCGGGCGACGGAGCGGGCGCGGCAACTGGCGGCGGGGTAGAAAAGCAGGGAGCAAGGGAGCGAGGGAGCAAGGGAGTGGTTTGGCTGGCCGGATGGATTGTGGAGGGGTTCGCCAAGGAGCCCAACTGAGGTCATGATTTGAGCGCTTTGCCGATCCAACGCCCAACCTGGCTTCCTAAGTATCTGCCCGAGCTTGACGGGCTGCGCGGTCTGGCGATTCTCGCCGTGGTTCTCTATCACTGCGGTCCCCGACTGCAAGGCACGTGGATCTACTACGCCTCGCAGTGGGGCTGGGCCGGCGTCATTCTTTTTTTCACGCTCTCGGGCTTCCTCATCACGTCCATCCTGCTGACCACGCGCGACAAGCCGCACTACTTTCACAACTTTCATGCGCGGCGGGCGCTGCGGATCTGGCCCGTCTATCTGCTGCTGCTGATCGTGGTTTATTTGAATGCGCCCTGGTTCATCGGCCCCAGCGTGTGGGAGGCAATCAAGACCGCGCCTTGGCTGGCTTACATTTTTTGCGTGCAGAACCTGTTTCATCTGACGCTGCCGCCGGCGCTCGGTCCGACGTGGGCGCTGGCCATCGAGGAACAGTACTACTTTGCGTGGGCGCCGGTGGTGCGCGTGCTGCGCGCGCCGTGGATGCTTGCAGCCACGATGGTAGCTACGCTGGTCGCTTCGCCGCTCGTGCGCCATGCCAATCTGCATTGGATGACATCGACCAACACGCTCATCCATTTGGATGGCATTGCGTGGGGCAGCCTTTTGGCGATCGGGTTGCACACTTTGCCGCTGAGCCGGCGCGCCTGGCTGGGGATGGGTTTGGGCGGTTTGGTGCTGGGACTTCTGGCGGCGGGCACCATTGCCGGAGGCACCGCGTATCTGGATTCGGCGCTTGCCGTGGGATTTGCGGGAATGGTGCTGACGCTGATTGCATCCACCGGCGCGCGCAACCCCGTGAACGCGATGCTGCACTCCGGGCCGCTGGCTTTCTACGGCCGCATCAGCTACGGCCTCTATATGATGCACATCTCCGTCTTCATTTTCATCGGTTCGTTTGACGCGGCGATGGACCGTCACGGCTACGGGATGGCGGGCGATCTCGCTGTTGTGGCCATGCGCCTGCTTGTGAGCACACTGGTGGCTGCGGCGCTCTGGTACGGATTCGAATCGCAGATTCTTAAATTGAAGAAGCATTTTTAGTCCCAAAGCTGTTCAGCTATGGAGGAGTGCGGGCGTGGACGCCCGCACGACAGCCGGTCTGGAGACCGGCGCTACATATCGTGGCACAGTCATATTTCCTAGCTGCACAGTATTGTTTTTGGGCGGCATTGCACTTCCGGATGCACAATGGATAGGATCTGAAAACCACGGGATTGCTGTCCGGTAAATGAGGGCCCGATGCGTACCTTCCGCCTATTTAATGTTCTTTCCTGTGTTGGGCTGTTGATCTTTGCGTGCGCGATGGCAGCCCAGACTACGCGATCCCCTGCCCCTGCGAGTTCTTCTACGGTGTTGCACGCAACCACCAGCCTGGTGCTGGTGGATGTGGTGGTGGCCGATCATGGCAAACCCGCGCACGGCATCGATCGCAGCCGCTTTCATGTTTTTGAGGATGGGCACGAGCAGGCAATCGTCACATTTGAAGAGCACCAGCCGCCGCCGGCATCACCCCACGCAACTGCCGTAGCTGCCAGGATTGCGGCGCTGCCGCCGCACACCTACACCAACGTCTCCCCGTATCCCGCGACCGGCGTGGTGAACGTGTTATTGCTCGACGCGTTGAACACTCCCATGGGCGACCAGGCGGAAGCGCGCAGGGAGATGATCGATTACCTGGGCAAGATTCCTTCGGGCACTCCCATCGCGATTTTCACCCTGGCCTCGCATCTGCAAATGTTGACCGGCTTTACCACCGACGCCGCAGCCCTGGCCAAGGTGATGAAGAGCAAGGTGGCTTCATCCTCACATTCGGTAGTGCTCGAAGATCAGGCCAACTCGGCGCAGTCGGCCGACGAGGAGATGCTGGCGATGATGGAGCAGAGTTCGACTCTGCCCAGCGCCGAGGTGGTGGGCGAGATCGAGCAATTCGAACAGGACCTGACGGCCACGCAAACCAATCTCCGCGTGCAGGTCACCCTGGATGCACTGCAGCAATTGGCGCGCTATCTTGCCGCAATTCCCGGCCGCAAGAATCTGATCTGGTTTTCCGGATCGTTTCCCATCACCATCGACCCCGAAAACGAAGGCTACAAGAATCCGGGGAGGAATGTGCAGGATTTCGGCGACGAGATCCGGAGGGCGAGCGATCTGCTGACGGCAGCGCGCGTGGCGGTGTATCCGATTGATGCGCGGGGCATGATGACATCAAGCATCGTGGATGTGCGCTACAACCCGTCGCCAAACGGAATGAGCGTCAACGCGCAAGGGCAGCTTACGGCGGCGCGCAAACAACAAAATGTCAGTAACGACAACACCAATTTTTTGACCCAAACCGGGGAAGAAGACCAATCGATCACGACCATCGCCCAGGAAACCGGGGGCAAGGCGTACTTCAATACGAACGATCTGAAGGCGGCCGTGGAAAGCGTCATCGAAGACGGCTCCAGTTATTACACCATCGCCTACGTTCCCCCTTCAGCGAAACTGGACGGCAGCTTTCGCAGGATCAAAGTGACCATGGATCGAGGCGGAGACAAGCTGGCCTACCGCGACGGCTACTACGCCGATCCAGGCTACGGACCCGGCAGCGGCGCGCAGAATCCGGAAGGCGCGAATCTAATCACTGCGGCCATCCTGCACGGCGCGCCGCCGGCGACGCAAATCCTGTTGGAGGCGCGGGTGCTGCCAGCGACTGATCCGCTGCTGAACAACGCCGATCTGCCCACCGATCCGGCGGGAAGGATGGCCGCGACCCTCAAAGGCCCACCCCACCTCTACGTGGCCGATCTCGACATCGATCCGCGCGGCATTGCATTTAGCGATGCGGCCGACGGCGGGCGCGATGCCCGGATCGAGTTCCTGCTGGTGGGGTATGACGCCCAGGGCAATCGCGTGAATTATCAGGATCAGACCCTGGGTATCACGCTGAAACCGAAACAATTTGAGAGCATCATGGCGAATGGTTTGCACGCGCGCATGTTTCTCGATCTGCCAGCCGGGCCCGGTTTCCTGCGCATCGCGGTGCAGGATTTGAACGCGGGCCACGCGGGATCGCTGGAGGTTCCGCTGGCGGTTGGTTCGAAGTGAGCCGTGGGGCTTCGCCCGAATAGCGCCGCGAACGAGGGTGCGTTATCCTTTTCTGTCCTGATCAAGGAGAGCCAGCCATGATCCGTAATCCTGCGCTTATCTGCCTTTGTGCCTTCGTCTGCATCCCGGCTTGCGCGAGCGGACAAACCGCGCCGGCCGCGGCTGCGCCCGCGACGACCATTCGCACCAGTTCCGATCTGGTCATCGTGGATGTGGTAGCGAGCGACTCGCAGCAGAAACCCGTGCATCAACTCACCGCCGCGGACTTCACCGTGTTCGAAGACGGCAAGCCGCAGACTGTCAAGTCCTTCGAGGAACACGCGACCGGCACGCCCGCGCCTCTGCCGCCGCTTCCCAAACTCGATCCCGGCATCTTCACGAATTATTCGGTTGCGCCGGCAAGCGGCGCTCTCAATATTCTGCTTCTCGACAAATTGAACACGCCCATGAATGCGCAAAGCGTGGTGCGCGACCAGGTGCTGCAATACCTGAAACAGATGCCGCCGGGTACGCGTATCGCCATCTTCTCGCTGACCACGGAATTGAAGCTGCTGCAGGGATTTACATCGAATCCCGAGTTGCTGCGCGCGCTTGTGGAAGGCAAGAAAGGCAATCAGGGCGCATCGCCGCTGATGAATAACGCGATGGAAGGCGACGCGCCGGGCGCCGACGACCCAATGTACGACATGGAATCCGAGGCATTGGGCAATGACCCCGACGCCGCAACCATCCTGGCTGGCCTGCAGCAGTTCGAGGCCGAGCAACAGTCCTTTCAACTGCAGCTCCGCGCCCGCTATACGCTGGACGCGCTCAATCAACTGGCGCGCTACATGAGCAATTTGCCGGGCCGTAAAAACCTGATCTGGTTTTCCGGCTCGTTTCCCATTAACATTCTGCCCGATGCCGACCTGCAGAATCCCTTTGCCGTGGTGGCATCGGCGGAGGACGAGTTCAGGGAAACCGTCGATCTGCTGGCGCGCAGCCAGGTGGCCGTTTATCCCATCGACGCGCGCGGCCTGATGACGACTCCGATGTTGAGCGCGACGCAGAGCGGCTCAACGATGACCAAACAGCCAAATGGTTTTGCCAACGCGAATTCAAAATTCTTTCAACAAACCAGCGACGAGCACGGCACCATGGAGCGGATGGCCGACGCCACGGGCGGAAGGGCTTTTGTGAACACCAACGGCCTGAAAGAAGCCGTGCAAAAGGCCGTCGAAACCGGTTCGAATTACTACACGATTGCCTACACGCCAACCAATCGGAAGTGGAACGGCGACTTCCGCAAAATTCAGGTGAAGCTCGACCATCCGGGAGTGACGCTGGCCTATCGCCACGGATATTTTGCCGACGATCCCAATGCGCCCGCGCACAACAACCAGGCGCAGAACGCCAAGCCCGATCCCAACCAGTACAACGCTCTGCGCGCCGCGATGCTGCATGGCGGGCCCGATCCCACCGAGCTGATCTTCGAGGCCATTGTGCGGCCCACCTCAATGGATAACGAGGAGGCGCTCGTGCCGGGCAACCAGGCCGGCAAAAAAGTGTCAGGACCTTATCGCCGCTATGCGGTTACATTCGCCGCGAATCCGAACGAGGTTGCCTGGACAATCGCTCCCGACGGCTCGCATCGCTGCACGCTGGAATTCATCGCCGTGGTATACGACGCGGACGGAACGCAGATCAACGCCCAGTTCAACGGCATCCGCGCGGCGATCCCCGACGCCAAATTTGCTTCGATTCAAAGCGGCGCTCTGAAGTATGTGCAGCAGATCAGCGTTCCCGCGAAGGGCGAGTACTACCTGCGCCTTGGCATTCGGGATATTGCCAGCGACCATGTGGGCGCTGTGGAGCTGCCGGTGGCCACAGTGGCCAAATTGCCCCCCGTGGCTATGCCCGCGCCTGCGGCGCAACCGAAATAATTAGCAGGGCCAGCGACCCACGATCACGAAGAGCACAGGTCCGCACGCCTATTCATCAGGTCGCGCGTCATTTCATCTAATTGTGACTTGAATCACCCGGCGGTTTACACCGCAACTGCTACGCTGGAGGCAGCACGCAAATTCCCCTGTTGCGAGGTGCGCCATGCTCGAGACTGCCAAGTACGAGACTGCGAATCTGGGCCCGCTGAGCCCGGAAATGCTTGCCAAAATGGACGCCTACTGGCGGGCAGCAAACTATTTGTCCGTTGGCCAGATCTATCTGCAAGATAACGCTCTGCTGGAACGGCCGCTTACGATCGACGACGTGAAGCCGCGGCTGCTGGGTCACTGGGGCACGACGCCGGGCTTGAATTTTCTGTACGTGCAATGGAACCGGCTGATCCGCGAGCGCGGACTGGACATGATCTTCGTCATCGGCCCGGGACACGGCGGCCCTGGGATTGTCGCGAACACCTATCTCGAAGGATCGTATTCGGAGATCTATCCCTACATCGGGCAGGACAAGGACGGCATCAAGCGGCTGTTCCGGCAATTCAGCTGGCCGTACGGCATTCCCAGCCACGTGGCGCCGGAGACTCCGGGCTCCATCCACGAGGGCGGCGAGCTGGGCTACTCGTTGGTGCACGCGTACGGCGCTGCCTTCGATAATCCCAACCTGATTGTGGCTTGCGTGGTCGGCGATGGCGAATCGGAGACCGGGCCGCTGGCGACGAGCTGGCACTCGAACAAGTTTTTGAATCCCGCGACCGACGGCGCGGTGCTGCCCATCCTGCATTTGAACGGCTACAAGATTGCCAATCCCACGGTGCTGGCGCGCATCCCGCATGAAGAGCTGGAAAGCCTGATGCGCGGTTACGGGTATGAGCCGTTCACGATTGAAGGCGACGATCCGGCGGTGATGCACCAGCAAGCCGCGGCCACCTTCGATCGAATGTTGGATCGCATCGCCGCCATCCAGAAGGCTTGGCGCGTGGACGGTGCGACGGAACGGCCGGCGTGGCCGATGCTCATCATGCGCACGCCCAAAGGCTGGACGGGACCGAAGTTTGTCGACGGCAAACCAGTGGAAGGCACGTGGCGAGCGCATCAAGTTCCGCTGGCCGAGTTACGCGAGAAGCCCGAGCACCTGCGCCAACTGGAAGAGTGGATGCGCAGCTACAAGCCCGAGGAGCTGTTCGACGACAAGGGCCGGTTCCGCGCCGACCTGGCCGAGATCGCGCCCAAGGGCCGCGAGCGCATGGGCATGAACCCGCACGCCAACGGTGGATTGCTGATGCAGCCGCTGATCGTTCCCAACTTCCGCGACTTTGCCGTGAAGATTGAGAAACGCGGCAGCGAGGACGTGGAGACAACGCGCATTCTGGGCCATTTGCTGCACGCGGTGATGCAAGCCAACATGGAGCAGAAGAACTTCCGCGTCTTCGGTCCCGATGAAACCGCATCGAACCGCCTTGACGACGTCATCTACGGAACCGGCAAGCGGTGGATAGCGGAAACGCTGCCTGTGGATGAGAATTTGTCACAGACCGGCCGCGTGATGGAAGTGTTGAGCGAGCATCTATGCGAGGGATGGCTCGAAGGCTATCTGCTGACGGGCCGGCATGGGCTCTTCAACTGCTACGAGGCCTTCATTCACATCATCGATTCGATGGCGAACCAACACGCCAAGTGGCTGAAGACTACGCGCGAGCTGCCCTGGCGCAAGCCCATCGCTTCGCTCAACTATCTGCTGAGTTCGCTGGTGTGGCGACAGGATCACAATGGGTTCTCGCATCAGGACCCGGGCTTCATCGATCACTTGGTGAACAAGAAGGCCGACGTGGTGCGCATCTACCTGCCGCCCGACGCCAACACCTTGCTCTCCGTGGCGGATCACTGCTTGCGCAGCCGCAATTACATCAATTTAATTGTGGCCGGCAAGCAGCCTGCGCCGCAGTGGCTCAGAATGGACGAGGCCATTGCGCACTGCACTGTGGGCATGGGCGAGTGGGAGTGGGCGTCCAATGACGGCGGCAATCCGGAAGTAGTGATGGCGTGCTGCGGCGATGTGCCGACGATGGAGACTCTGGCTGCGGTGATGCTGCTGCGCGAACGGATCCCCGATCTTCGCATCCGCGTGGTCAATGTGGTCGATCTCATGTCGCTGCAGCCGCAATCGGAGCATCCGCATGGGCTGCCGGACGAAGAGTACGACCAGATTTTTCCGCCGGCCGCGCCCACGATCTTTGATTTTCACGGCTATCCGTTGTGCATCCATCGGCTCACCTACCGGCGGCACAACCATGACAACCTGCACGTGCGCGGCTACAAAGAGGAAGGCACCACCACGACTCCTTTTGATATGTGCGTGCTGAACAATATCGATCGCTTCCAGCTCACGCTGGACGCCACCCGCCGTGTGCCACGGCTCGCTGGCAAAGTCGCGGCGGCGGAGCAGTGGTACTCCGAGCAGATTCAGCGGCACAAGTTGTACGTCGCAGAAAACGGCGACGATCTGCCCGAAATCAAGGATTGGCGGTGGCAGGAAAGATAGCGGCGCTGGCGGAGTTAGCGGTGTTAGTCGATGCCTCTGTGCGGCAATGATCCTTTTGCTAACTCCGCCAGCACCGCTAACTACGCTAACTCCGCTCAATATTAAGAAAGGTTCACTTATCCATGTCTTCATTACCGGTTTTAGTTCTGAATAGCGGTTCTTCTTCCATCAAGTTTTCCATGTACGAAGCGGGCGACGGCCAACGGACAAAGCTCCATGAGGGTGCGGTCGACGGCATCGGCACCGACCTGGGCCAGTTCTGGATCAAGGACGCCGACGGCAAAAAGCTGGTGGATCAAACGCCGGCGCTGCCCAGCCGCTCGGTGGCATTCAGGCTCGTGGCCGATGCACTGCGCTCCGGCGAGTTCCCTGCCCCGGCCGCGATCGGCCATCGCACGGTATGCGGCGGGCCGGGAATCCTGGAAAACCAACTCATCACGCCAAAGGTGATCGACGAGATCGAGAGCTATGAGGCCCTGGCGCCTCTGCACACGCCCATCGCCGTCTACATCATGCGCGAGGCGCTGCGCCTGTTTCCCGGCATCCCGAACTTCGCCATTCTCGACACTTATTTTCATCGCACCATGCCGGAAGTGGCCAAGCGCATGCCGATTCCCACGGAGTACGTCGACATGGGCGTGCGGCGCTACGGGTATCACGGCATCTCCTACGAATCAATCGTGTATCAACTGCAGCCCCACGTGCCGGAGAAACTGGTTGTGGCGCACCTCGGCAACGGCGCGTCGATCACGGCGATTCTGCAAGGCCAGTGCCTCGACACATCGATGGGCCTGACGCCGACCGGCGGCATTATCAGCGGCTCGCGCACCGGCGACATCGATCCCGGTGTGCTGATTTTTATTTTGAAGCAGATTGCCAAGACCGCTCCCAACACGGATGACGCCGCGGAGAAACTTGAAACCGTAGTCAGCAAAACATCGGGCTTGCTGGGCATGAGCGAGCTCTCGAACGACATGCGCGATTTGCGCGAAGCCATCGCCGCCGGCAACGCCAAGGCGCGGCTCGCCGTGGACAAATTCTGCTGGACCATCGCGCGCTGGATCGGCAGTTATGTCGCGGAGCTGAATGGCCTGGACATGCTGGTGTTTACCGGCGGCATCGGCGAGAACGATATCGCCTCTCGTGCTGAAATCTGTGCCGGACTGGGCGCTCTGGGCATTGAACTCGACGCCAAGCGCAACAACGCGCGCGGCGCGGCCTTGATCTCAGCGGAAAAGTCGCCGGTGACGGTGCGCGTGCTTCCGCCGCTCGAAGACCTGATCATTGTGAACCACGTGGTGCGGCTGCTGGGGCAATAGCGCGGCCCCGTCGGTTGCGCTTGTGCTTTTCCCAATACGCGCAAGGGGCGCTCCAATCCTTGTGAAGCGCCCTTGTTCTACACTGGTGAGTTGATTGGGGATTCATCTTTTATGTCTACAACTGCCGTTCCTGTGCCCACTCATCGCCTTCCCTCACCTGCATTGCAGCGCTTTGCGTGGGGCGTCCTGGCATTTTTCATTGCCACAATTCTATGGGGTGCCGTGGTTCGCGCAACCGGCTCCGGCGCCGGCTGCGGCGACCATTGGCCGCTCTGCAATGGCACAGTGATGCAGCAATCGCCGTCGCTGCACACGATGATCGAGCTTTCACATCGAGTCTCCGCAGGCGCAATCGACTCAATTCTAGTGCTGACGCTCGCGGTGTGGACGTGGCGCAAAACCGGCCCTGGGCATCTGGCGAGGTGGGCGATCGGTGCTTCGATCTTTCTGACCGTCACGGAAGGGGCACTTGGCGCTGTGCTGGTTAAGATGGGCCTGACGGCGCAGAGCCGGTCGCCGCTGCGCGCTCCTGTGGAGGCGCTTCATTTCGCGAATACCTTGTTGCTAGTCGCCGCACTGACGCTGACTGCACACTTCCTCGGTCGCCATGCCGGCTTCTTGAGCGGCAAGGTTCGCTTCGCCATGCCATTTGTGAGCATGACAGCGCTGGTCGCGATGATCGTGGTCGGCGTCACGGGATCGCTGGCCGCGCTGGGCGACACCTTGTTCCCGGCGAGTTCGCTGGGCGCCGCGTTCACGCAAGACCTTTCTTCCGCCAGCGAGTGGCTGGTGCGCTGGCGCTGGACGCATCCCGCCGTCGCGTTTCTGTCCAGCGTCTTCCTGATCTGGCTGCTGGTCGGCGCCGCGCGACAGCGTTCGCATGGGGGCTCGCACTGGGACAACCGCGCGCTCTCCGCGCTGGTGTTGATCCTGCTCGCCTTGCAATATGTGCTGGGCATTCTCGACGTGGCGTTGCTCGCGCCGGTCTGGCTGCAGATCCTGCACCTGCTGGGCGCCGATGTGCTCTGGGCCGCAATCGTGGTGCTGGCGGCGCGGCTGATGATCGAACCGACGGAAGCAAGTTAGCGAGCCGGCAGGTTAAAGAAAGAGCCCCTTGCGTGGCGCTTTCTGGCTGCCTAATCTGCGCAGAAGTGTTTTCGACCAACCACTTAACGCGAATCGTCCGGCTTTCTCCTTGAAACTACCGCGTTGGTCTTGCAATTTGCGCCAGCGGGCGTAAAATTGCCGGGAATTTGTTTTCAAAATGAGGATTCCGGTGAACATGTTCAAACTCCAGTGCGCGCGGATGCGACGTGCAGCAGGCCTCGTTCTTGCCGTTTTCCTGGCGGCAACCTTACACGCCCAAACCTCAACCGCGGGACAGTCCGGCTCGGCTGCGATCGACGCACTGCTGGACAAGGCCGGAACGATGTACTACTCGACCACGAAGGCAGGCCTGACCGGCTTCGACTGCGCTGTCCATCCAGATTGGCACACTTTGCTTGCGAGCGCCGATCCGGGCACGGCCGTCAGCAACAGCGACAGCCGGGTGACGCTGCTGAACGGGGTGGCGATTACGCTGCACGCGCGCCTGAAGGGTGGTTCCACGCTGGATTGGACCCCGGCTGCGGGTAGCGCCACCGACGCGGATTCCACCTCCGTGCTGACCCAGGGGCACCAGAACACTGACCAGACACTGCTGGGCTTTCTGGGGATATGGACGAGGTTTATGGATGGCTCTTTCGTGCCCGCCAATTCTTCGGGATTTGACGTGACACAAGGGCCGTCCACATTCACGCTGCATCAAGGATCGAACGGGTGGGAAATGACGGAGGTATTCTCCAGCGATCTTCTGCTCGAAGAGTCCGATTTGATTACAGGCGGCATTTCGATGAAGCTCGAGCCCACTTACAAGGCCACGGCACAAGGGTTGCTGGTGGAGCGCTTCGTGGAGCACATACAGCAAATGGGCAATCCGCCTGGCCCGGTGCAGGAAGCGCAAGCGGGCGTCGAGTACCAGACGATCGCGGGGTTCCCGATCCCGCGGCAGCTGAATTACAAAGAGGGGGGCACCGCGATGTTCAACATGTCCCTGGATGGCTGCACGGTCGTCCGCCAGTAGTAGCAGAAACCTGCGGCAAGGCCAAATTACTGCCGCTAAAGTGAAACGCCTCCCCTCTTGGCGGGAGCCGTTTTTGCATCTCTTAAACGTTGGCTTATTGGCCCGATAGGGCGGCGCTGTCACTGAGATCGGCGACATCCGCATTAAAGACCACCATCACGTCAAGAATTGCGACTTAAAGCAGTTCCACTGACGGCGTGCCCAACCCGCATCAAAAAAGCAAATGCAGGTCCTTCGACTAGTCCGCCACGGCGGACTCGCTCAGGATGATCGAATCGAGGGTGGGGCCGTGCTACTCCTCCAGGGCGGGATGGTAGTGGCTCTCCCATCCCAGGTAGCGCGCGGATTCGTGCGCGGCTTTCGACACATCGCTGAAGTTCGCGGCCACGTGGTGCTCGAATCCCTCGCGGCAAATGTACCTGAGCAGCTTCTGCAATTCGGGAATCTCGGCCACGCCCGCGCCGCCGAACGTTTCAAGAGGATCGTCGGTGAAGCGGCCTGCGCCCGTGTAGCCGCGCACCACGCCGCGCCGGTCGTCGGTGGAGAAGCGCGCAAAGCTCATGACGCCGGATTTCACACGGCCCACGCAGGTGCCGAAGGTGTTTTCCTTACCCACCGTGCCGGCAATGATTTCCTGGTAATCCATGCGCACTTCCTTGAAGAAATGCTTGGGCAGGTTGGAGCAGTGGAAGCAGACGCATTTGTTGGGATCCGCGCCGTAGTTGTTATTCCAATCGAGCAGAGCCGACGGCGTGCCCGAGGCCAGCGCCATCATATACATGCTGAGCGTACCGGGCACATCGACTTCGCAGGCCGAGGGGATGAGATCGTTCGACATCATGCTCATGATGGTGCACGGCACCACGCCGAAGAACTCTTCCATCGAGGTCCAGCACTGCACCGCGCTGATGGTGATGTGCGAATTTTTCATCCAGCCATCGATGACCGCTCCCAGCTTGGCCATTTTCAGTAGCGCGGCATCGGGGATGCCGGAGGTGGTGACGTACTTTTTGATGGCTGCGAGCTTGGCCTGCGCGGCATCATCGGTGTCCTTCATCTTGTTGATGCGGCCGAAAATTTCTGAAAGATCAATCGTCTCGATCGTGATGCCGGAGGTTTCGAAGATGCGTTCAGAGTAGCGCACGGTGTTGAAGGCCGTGGGCCGCGCGCCGATGGCGCCGATGCGAAGATTCTTCAAGCCCTTGACGATACGGCAGACCTGCGAAAACCATTCGAGGTCCGCCTTGAACTCGGGCGACGCGAGCGATTCTGTGTGCAGCGTGGTGAGCGAATAGGGAATGCCGTACTGCATCATGTTGTTGCAACAGCTCATTTTGCCGCAGAAGCTATCGCGGCGCGTGGCGATGGTCATGGCGTCGGCGCGGTCGGGCGTAGCCTGCACCAACACCGGCACTTTCAATCCCGACAGGCGGATGGCGTCGACGATGCCGCGCTCTTCGCCAAAGTTGGGCAGGGTAACGATGATGCCGTCGATCTCGTCGGCGTGTTTCTTGAAGAGCTCGGCACAGCGCTCGGCCTCGGTGTAAGTTTCCACCGCGCCGTAGTGTGACTCTTCAGGACTGAGCACGATGGGCTGGGCGCCGGCAGCCTCAAGTGCTGCAATGATTTCTTCCCGGCCGGTCTTGGCCAGGTGATGCGGGAAAAAGCCTCGATTGCCTACGATAATTCCGAATGTCATTTTGCGTTTTGCTGCCATGATGTTGCTCCTTTGTAGCGCCGGCCTCCAGGCCGGCTGTTGTGTGGGTCTCCAGACCCGCACTTGCAAATTGAACTCTCATCGTGCCTGGCGGCGCGGACGCCGCCGGTACAGCCGGTCTGGAGACCGGCGCTACTTACTGCGGCCGGGACGAAACTTGATGGTATAGAACAGACCCAGGGCCTCCAACAGGCAACCCCACCAAAGAGGGGCGCGCAGATTGGCCAGCACCACATGGGCCAAGTGTCCGGTTGCCAACTCGAATACTCCATAGCCCGTGATGAGCGCCCCATACACGACCAGAAGAACGCCGATAAAAAACCAGATGGAGATGCTCGATGAATGCATCCGCTTTCTCCTCACCAGAAGTAAATGTTGAGCGCCAGGAAGATGACGATGGCGATTACAGCCCAGAACCACTCATTTTTGTAGAACGGCACTGGCTCTTCGGTGGGCAAAATTGTCGCGCCGTAAACCAGCCCGTTGAGTTCTGCCAACGGCCGCGCTTTGCCAAAAAGGCTCACGATGAAAGTGACCAGGATGGAGACGATGACCGACCACAAGGCCCGATACATATTCTCTGCCATGGCCTTTGCGTCAGGCGATAGCGCCACGTAACGCAACGCCGCCGGATTGATGTATACCCACGCCCAAAGTCCGATCGAAGTCAGGGTACCGATGAGCAAACCCCAGAATCCTCCAGCTTTTGTCGCGCGCTTCCAGAACATGCCCATGAGGACTACGCCGAGCAGAGGCGAGATGAAGAAGCTGAAGAGGGCCTGGACGTAATCCATGATGCCCTGCGCATTCATCACCAGGTAGGCAGTGCCGATGGAGATGATGACGCCGAGGATCGTGGCCCAGCGCCCGACGCTTACGTAGTGCTCGTCGCGCGCCTTCTTCACAATCAGCGGTTGATAAATGTCGTAGGTCCACACCGCCGAAAAGGCGCTGACGTTGCCGGCCATGCCGCTCATAAAGCCCGCAATCAACGCCGTGATGCCGAGACCAAGCAGGCCCGGGGCGAGATAGCGGACCATCATCAAGGGCAACACTTCGTTGTAGCTGTGCAATCCCGAGCCCGGTGTGGCGAGGTTCTGTCCGACAAGGTGCATCAAGCTGCCGTCGCCATTCTGGAGCACGACGAGGCCGAGCAGGCCGGGCAGAATCACGATGAAGGGAACGGCCATCTTGAAGAACGAACCGATGATCGGCGCGAGGCGCGCAGAGCGCAGGCTGTTGGCAGCGAGCACGCGCTGCACCACGAGAAAGTCTGTGGTCCAGTAGCCACAACTAATGGCGAAGCCGAGCCCGAAGACGATGCCCGTCCAGTGAATGCCCATGGGGTTGTCGGCAAAGTGGCCCATGCTGCGCCAGAGGTGGGTGTAGTCTCCCGCGGGAGTTGCGCCGGAGGCGATGTTGGCCGCGAGACGCGCTTTGAATCCGGTCCAGCCGTGGGTTTCAACGAGGCCGAGAATGGGAACCAGCAGCGCACCACCCCAGATGAGGATGAACTGCAAGACCTCATTGAAGATTGCGGAGCGGAGACCGCCGAGGGCGACGTACGCGGCCACGGCCAGCGAGGAGACGATGATGGAGAAGTTCAGGTTCCAGCCCAGCACCACCTTCATCACTTCAGCCATGGCGAACATGTTGACACCGCTCATGAGCACAGTCATGAAGGCAAACGAAACTGCGGAGACGATGCGCGCGCCTTCACCGTAGCGAAGCTTGAGGTATCCGGGTACCGAGTGGGTTTTGCAGACGTAATAGAACGGCATCATGACCATGCCCAGAAAGAGCATGGCGGGGATGGCGCCAACCCAATACCAGTGCGTGGCCAGAATGCCGTACTGGTAGGCCGATCCGGCCCAGCCCATCAGTTCGAGCGAGCCAAGGTTGGCACTGACAAAGCTGAGGCCGGCGATCCACGCGGTCATTTCGCGACCGGCCATGAAGAACTCTTCGCTGGTGTTGGAACGGCCTTTTAGATAGAAGCCGATCCAAAGCACCATGACGAAGTAGAGAGCGATCACCACCAGGTCGAGCGTGCCCAGACGCGCCAGCGGGGCGACGCTGAAGACAAGCACGGCCGGCAGCGGACCAGAGAAACCGGCGGCAGCGGCAGCAGAGAGCAAACCGAACATCAGCGTCACCTGAAAGGACGAGAATGCGCCCGCGGAGGCTGCGGACGTTCGCCCCTAAGTAAATTGCTTTACTCCAGCACTTGTCAAGCAGCAAAGCGCTGCCCTCGGGGGAGAAATCTTCTCCCTTCCGCGGTGTGTTCACCGGGGCCAAGAAGGCGGCAAAATCCGATGAACGGAGCTTGAGAAAGCGCTGATTCGTCGAAGTGTAACATGATCGACGCGTTGCGCCGATGGCCTGTCGCTCGCCGTCGTCCTGCCCTAAGACCATCACCCGAGTGTCCAAATATGGCCCGTGTCGCGGCGGCGTCTGCGACCGCGCACCCGACCCCAAATGCTTACTGCCTTGCCATTGACAATGCGATGAACGAGGAATAGGGTCTTAACACCTTCAGCACCGGAAAGGTTGATCAAGGGGAGGCTTCTGCGACGGGCCTTGCCTGTGAGCCGTACGGTGTGCGGTGTAGATCCCACGAGAACAGATCGAGAATACGCAGTTCGTTACGAAGCTGCGCCGGGGCGACCTGTAGCCACAAGATTCCTGCAGCCGGCCGCGAAGTGCCCTTGGCACGGGTTCCAATAGGTCACGATTACCAAGAGAGGGAGAAATAGCGCATGAATAGCTACACGCGGAAAACGATCTCTTTATTGACAATGGGTATTGCTCTCGCTGTTTCAGCGGTGCAAGCGCATGCGCAGACTATCGAGTCTGTTTTCCAGGCTGTGACCAAGGGCGGGATCGACGCCGCCCCGCAGAATTTTGCAGGGATTCGAGGCGCGACGGTGTTCACGGAGGCGGGGGGAAGCGCGTACTTTTGCTCGCCGGATTTCTTAGCGGCCACGGGAGGGGGCGTCCTCCCGATGCTGCGGATAGAATATTTTCCGGCGGGTGCGGACGCCGGAGTCTTGTGGAGGCTGTCGTTTGGAGTCACCGTGCCGCGGGCCCGCGATGAAGTTCCTGCCAAGGTCCAGGCGTTACTAAGTTCGGCGATCCCTCCCAGCTTCGTGTACCAGGGAATTATGCCGAATCTCATGAGCGACCCGGACAACGGCGAAATCACTTTCGGTTGGAAAGGCCCAGGCAACGTCTCCTTGGTGGTCGAAAGCTTTCAAGACTCCGTCCGCGCAAACTCCACCCGCAATCTCAGCATTTCTATCGAACATCAATTGCCGAGGTAATTGCATTTGGGAGAGAAAACCATGCCGAATTTATTGCGCGCCTGTGGTCTCGCCGTCTGCGTACTTTTGCTCACCTCGCGAGCAAATGCCGCAGTGCCCTCCGATACGGGCTCATTTGTCGCCTACTGCACGGACGCTAACTTTGAAAGCTGCCGAAGCGAAGTGGTGGATATCGATAACATCAACGTCATGAAGCAAATCGGAGGCACGTACAGTTGTGCTTACCCGCATCCTGGCGGCACCTCCTCGTATCATGCCGACTCAATTGCGGCAACAAAAGCGATTCTGGTTTGGCTTGAGGCCAATCCTACGAAGCGCCTTCCTAACACCGGTCCCGCCATAGATCAGGCGATGGCGGCCCTTTGGCCTTCCGAATGTCAAAAATAGGGCTTTTGGGACCATCAAAATTCAATTAGGACACCCCTACGCGGTGAACAGCGGCCTGATCGGGTTAGTGGCGCTTGTCGCGCATGAAGCCTTCGCCCTTGGTAAGCCAGGCTACGCCGAAGGCGCAGTTCGCCAACGCTTCGCACCAGAAGAGCCAATGGCTGGGATGACGCTGTTCGACGACCGATCTCATGGTGAGACCGACCATTGTCATCATGCAGGCAACCATGACGAGGCCGCTGGCCACGTAGATACGATTTCTGTCGCGCTTGCGGCGCGTGAAGGGCTTTGCCGCGGAGGACTTGCGAAAGAGAAAAATGCAGATATAGGAAAGGATGAGATACATGAGCGCGGCGAGCGCCGTGTGGATGAGTCCGAGTTGGAACTCCAGCCGCGTGTAGAAACCGCTGCGGGGATTGAATGAGGGACAACACGCCACGCCTAAAGTGACCGCCCCGGCCAGGTAGCCGGTGATTTCATCGTGCACATCGTAGCCGCGCGAACAGGCGAGAAATGCCGCAATGGCGCAAAGGCTGCCCACGTAAATGTTGCGCATGGGCGTGTAGTAATAGTCGCTGATGGAGCGTTCGAGGAGCGGATGCGGCAGATGACCGGATGCGAGAAGAGCGGCGAGGAGGTAACCGGCAGCCAGAGCGAAAGGCAATGCGAGTGCGATGAAGCCCACCATGCGCCGCATCGTGTAGTACGACAGGACCACAGGATTGGTTGACGTGCTGCGGGGTAACATGACGCCCTCCGCGAATGAGTTCCTCAGAAAGAAGAAGCATAGCGCAGATTGGAGCTTTAGTGTCCGACGACGAGGACGCGGAAGCTGCCGGCAATGGGTGTGGGTTTGATGGTGCCGAATCCGCCGCGCGGCGTGAGGTCGACGCCCATATAGTCGGTGACGAGATAGACATTCCCGGTGGAGGGATCGACGGCGAGAGTGCGAGCGCGCCCCAGAGTGGGTAAGTTCTGGACCACGGCGTAGGAGTCAACGTTAGCGTCCTGCTGGATGATGGTAAGGCTGCCGTAGCCGCCGCCATTGGCCGAATAGATCAACTCGCGCTCCGGATCGTAGCCGATGACGTCGTCGCCGGGACCGGTGGTCATATTGGCGATGAGCGCCCCGGTTCCGCTATCGAGCACCACCAACTGCTGGTTGTCGCACGCAGCAAACAGCCGCCGGTCTTTGTGATCGACGGCGAAGCTTTGCGGGTTTCGGCAGGTGGCGGGCACCACGAAGCGAACCAGGGAATTGGGCGGATTTTTCCGGCTCCAATCGAAAACGACCGTCTCGCCGGGCGACGGCGTCTTGGATTCCGCATCCAGGCGTTGCGCTTCGGCGGCGATGGCGGGGCCGTCGAGCTTGGCAATCTGTTGAGGGCTGCGCTGGTTGGCGGGGTAGACCGTGACATAAACCTGGCCATCGCCAATGGCTTGCGCGAATCGAAAGTCGCCGGCCATGATCATATCGGCGAGCACAGTTCTGCTCGCGGTGTCGATCGCGATCACGTGTGATGTGACCTGTGGACTACGCAGGGGCGATGACGGGGCCGGGGCGGCGGCATCGGCGCTGCAGACGGCGAACACGAGCTTGCTCTGCGGTTCAAAAGCGATGGAGCGGGGCGAGCAACCGATGGAAATAGTGGACTCGATCTTGAGCGTACCGCGGTCGAAGACCGCAATCGCATTGGCGAGGCCGTCGCTTACGTATCCGTAGTGACCGATGTCCTCGAGAGCGATGGCATGCGCCTCGTGGAAGCCGGAAATCTCCCCGACAAGAGAACCGGAATCGAGATCGACGACCTGCACGGAGTGGTCGTGGGCGATGTAGAGGCGCTTGGCTGTGGGATCGATGGCGAGGTAGTCCCAGCCGCCCGTGCCGCCGATGACCCAATTGTTCTTGATGACGAATGGGCTGCCGGGAAGCTGGGTGGGCGCGGGGATGGGAGCCACTTGTGCAGCCAGCGGGAGACACGCGAGCAAACAAAAAGGCAGAACTCTCCTCATCGCGCAAGGCTCCTTGCCTGATTAGATGCGCGACGCGGTGTTTACGCTTGAATTATTGGTTCGCGGCTACCTCGTGCAGCCAGCCCGGAGCTTTGAGCAGCTCGCGGGGACGCGGGCCGTCGGCGGCGCCGACCAGGCCGTCGCGCTCCATCATATCGATGAGATGCGCGGCGCGGCCGTAGCCGACCCTCAAGCGCCGCTGCAGCAGCGACGTGGACGCCTTGCCGAATTCGAAGACCAGGCGCACCGCGTCGTCGTACATGGGATCTTCGTCGCTGGCGTCGCCGCTTTCGCCTTCCATCGCCCCGCGCTCGTCCTTGGGCGAATCGAGGAAGCCTTCGACGTACTCAGCGGTGCCCTGGTTCTTCCAGAATTCGACCACGGCCGCCGTTTCTTTCTCGCTGACATACGGCGCATGCAGGCGCATCAGGCGGCTGGTGCCCGGCGGCAGGAAGAGCAAATCGCCGCGGCCTAAAAGCGCCTCGGCCCCGTTGGTGTCGAGAATGGTGCGTGAGTCCACCTTGGTGGCCAGGCGGAAGCTGATGCGCGTGGGCACGTTCGCCTTGATAAGGCCGGTGATGACGTCGACGCTGGGTCGTTGCGTGGCCAGGATGAGATGAATGCCCACGGCGCGCGCCATCTGCGCCAGGCGCGTGACCGACTCCTCGACGTTGGCGCGATCGAGCATCATCAGGTCGGCCAGTTCGTCGATGATGATAATGATGTAAGGCAGCGGCTCCTCAGGCTGCCCGGACTCTTCTGCAAAAAGTGAAGGCGTGGAACCCTCGAAGAGCTTGTTGTACTGATCGATATTGCGCACGCTGCGCGAGGCCAGCAGCTTCAAACGCCTTTCCATTTCGCGAACGGCATTGCGCAGCGCGTTGGCGGCCAGCTTGGGCTCAGTGATGATGGGCGTGAAGAGATGCGGAATGCCCTCATACATGCCCAGTTCCACGCGCTTGGGATCGACCAGGATGAGCCGCACCTGTTGCGGCGTGGTGCGGTAGAGCAGGCTCATGATCATGGCGTTGATGGCCACGGATTTGCCCGAGCCTGTGGAACCGGCGATGAGCACGTGCGGCATCGAGGCCAGATCGGCCGTCACGATGCGGCCATTGATGTCTTTGCCCATGGCGAGCGTGAGACGCGAGCGGGCGCGGGCGAAGGTTTCGCTCTCAATCACGTCGCGCAGGTGAATGGTTTCTTTCTCGTGGTTCGGAACCTGGATGCCGACCGTGCTTTTGCCGGGCATGCGCTCGATCAAAATGCTTTCTGCGCGCATGGCGAGGCAGAGGTCGTCGGCGAGACCGGTGACGCGTGAATATTTCACGCCGGCTTCAGGCTTGAATTCGAAGGTGGTGACCATGGGGCCGGGATTGATCTGCACGACCTGGCCGCGCACGTCGAATTCTGCGCATTTTTCCACGAGCACTTTGGCTTCTTCGCGCAGCTCGTCCTCGCGCACCGATTGCGGCGCCTCGCCTGCCGTCAGCAGCGTGCTCGATGGCAGCTTGTAACCGCTCACGTGCTTGGGCGCCACGGTGACGGCGTGCACTTCCGCATCGGCGCGGCTGTGAATGGCGATTTCGCCGGCACGCCCGGGCGGCGCTGCTGCGGGAGTCGGCCGCTCGTTTGCCCATGGATCGACGGGAGCCGGGGGCGCGGCTTGCAGCCGAATGGGCGCAATCGGAGCTGCCGCCACAACCGCAGCCGTAGGCGGCGCCGCAGTTGGGTCTTCCGCTGCGTGTCCGGTTTCTGCTTCGTGGCTCTCCCAGATGCTTGTCCGGCGCGGCATCACAGCGGGCTCTTCTGCGCGCGGCCGCAGATCGGCGCGCGAGCCCGCGCGTTGATACGCGGGAATTTCGTCGATGGGATCCTGTTTGGGCACGCGTCGGCGCATGAAGAAGGCCAGGAAACGGTTGGGCTTCTGCGCGGGTACTTCCGTTTCCATTTCCGGATTGGATGCAGCATCAAACTGCGAGAACGGGATGGTCCCGTTGCCTTCGATGTTCAGAGCTCCGCTGCGCGCTTGCACTTCCTCTTCTTCTTCACGCAGATCGCGGCGGCGGTCGCGCCACTCCGCAAACTGCGCCCAGCGCTCAGCAACGATTTCGCGAATCGTCCCGAAGCTGATGTCCGAGGCAAAGTAGAGACCGGCTGCGGCCAATGCGGCAGCCACCACCCATGCGCCCTGCAGGTTGAGGTAAACCACGAGCACGCCGGACATGAGGCGCCCTACCACGCCTTCGATGGGAACTACGTGCAGCCAGCGCCAATGCCACGGAAGCAGGCCGAAGACCGCGGGCACAAAGGTGAGCGCGAGGAGCGTGCCCATCCAGCGCAGAATGGGCGAGCCGCCGGGCCGCGAGCGCATCCACGTCCAACCCACGCCGCCCAGCCACATGGGAAGCAGAAACGCTGAAATTCCCAACGCCTGCAACAGCAGATCGCTCAGGTAGGCGCCGAAGAGGCCGATCCAGTTGTGGGGCGTAACGGTGCCAGTAGCCGTGTTCAGTGAGGGATCGGTGGCGTGATACGTGGCCAGCGCGAGGAAAAGAAGTAGCGAGACCAGCAGGAGCACCATCCCCAGGAAGATATTCACGGGGCGGCTGCGCGTGGGCGCGAGAACAATGCGGATGGGCTTCATGATGAGGGCGGTTCCGTTCTCCGGCTGCCGCAAACGCGGAAAGACAGGCCGGTGGAGCGGGTGAAACGTCCCAGAGCAGCTTTCATTATCGGCGCTGGCGGGGCCGAATCCGGGCAAAAGCGGACAAGGGGGAACCACAGGGATTAACTGCAAAGGTTCGCCGCAACCAAGTAACGGCTATGCCTTTGCAGGAATCTCACTGAATCGATAATCGCCGGCGGATACCTGACATGCCACAAAGCCATCCCCAGCCTCGACTGAAAGCACACCGGGGATTTTTGTCTCTGGCTTTGCCGGCCACAGCTGCTTGCCGGATTCCGCGATCGTCGAATCTCCCTGGACGAGCTTGGGAAGGTAAACGGTGGCGCGCGAGTTGGCAGGAACGTGAATCGACAGCACCAACCCTCCGTGTTCGCTCTTTTCCCAGCGCGTGGTGATCGAGCCCTTCACTGTCGGAACCGTGCCCTCTGCAAACGCAAGACCTTCCGTCTTCGGCCGAATGTCGAAGGTGGCAAATCCTCCGCTTGTGGGCTGAATGCCGCAAATGTACTTAAGGAAGATGTATCCCGGGTAGGAAGTCCATGCGTGATTCACTTCCCCGCCCGCGAATTGCTCCCAGTTGGCTTTGTTCCCGTCGAGCATCATGCGATAGCGCTCAAGATCGCGTACGACGAACTCTCCGGCACCGGCATGCAGCAGGCCGCTGTAAAAGGCATCGCCTCCGTAACCGCCGAGGGTAAGTTTTCCCGGCGTTTCCGCCGCGGCCAGCAGGCGCGATCGCACCTCGGGCGGCGCGATGTCGAAGCGCAATGGCCAGGCCTGCGCCAGCGGAAACATCTCCTTGTTGTCGGTGCGCGCCAGATAGAACTCGCCGTTGAATAAGTTGGCGTTGACGCCCGCCTTCACTTCCTCAGCCTCGCCGGCACACTGGCCGCTTTGATCGGCCTGGCCAAGAATCGAGAAAATGCGCGAGGCAATGCGTAGATTTTCGACGTACTGGCAGGCCGTCGCCACGTTGTAGCCGCCGCTGGGCATGTTGCCGCCGGCATAATCCGAAATCCGCGCGGTCTTGGGATTCAGCAGCTTGGTTGTTGGATCCTGCGTGAGCTTGATCCAACCCAAAAACTTTTCGAGATGCGGCGCCATTTGTTTGAGAAGCGTCTCGTCGCCTGAGAACAGATACTGTTGCCACAACAGCATCGGCCAATACATGGACCATTCGGCGCACTGGAAAACCCCGGCGGGGCTGCAGTCGTTGAAGCCGCCGTCGGGTTTTTGTTCGCCGGCGTAGTCGCGCACCACTTTATCGATCATGGTGGTGCCGCCATGGTTGTAAAGGAGTACGTTGCCGATGTTCCAGCTATCGGCCAGCCATGGCGACTGCTCACGGTTGGCGTCCACGCTGATGATGCCCTGCTGAATGTTTTGCCGCGCCGAGCGTTCACACATTTTGTAAATGGAGCTGAGCAACGTGCTCGAACAGCGGAAATTCCCGGCCACATCGGCATCGCAATAGGCCCAGATGCCGCGCACATCGGCAGCGCGCAGTTTGCCCGCGTAGCCGGTAATCTTCATCTCCTGGAACGACGTGTGCCGTCCGAAGCCGGGCTTCCAGGTTTCCAATCCGCCCTGGCAGGTGTACTCGTCCCATCCGGAGGCCTTGCGCTCGCCGGTCATCTCAAAATATTCCACACGCACTTTGTCGCCGGGGCGATTAGCGCGCATGGTGAGCTGCGGCCAGCCGTCGATGCAGCGCTCCAAGTCCACGCGCCACGCGTCGTTTATTAAAGCAACGCTCACCGCGTCGAGCTCGCCCTGTTCGCGCTCCACGGGCGCCATCTGCGCAAAGAGGCGATAGCTGGAGCGGTCAACCACCGCGGCCGCGGCCCAGCCGGAGTCGTCGAACTCCGCCGACTTCCAGCTTTTCGGTTCGAGGCGCGCATCGAATTGGATGGCCGCGCGATTGCGATACTTGCCGATGAAGTACGTGGGATCGGTCTCGATGAAAGCGGTGTGCGCCAGGGACTTCCACGAATCATCGCTCACAATTACGGTCGACTTGGCGTCAGCATTGCTGAGGCGTGCTTCGAGCAGGAAGGCCGGCTGGGCGTTGACGCCCGCATCCCAAAACGTGCCCTGCCAATGCGCCATAGCCGCGAACACGTTGACTCCGGTCTTCACCAGTTCCGTCACGTCGTAGGCGTTGTATTGTCCGTAATGATTCGGATCGCAACGCGCGGGCCCGCGGCCCAGAAGCTGCCCGTTGAGGTAGAGCATGTAATCGTTGTGCGCGGTGACGTAGACCTTGGCCAGACTCGGCTTGCGGGCCACTGAAAACGTCTTGCGGAAATACGCGAAGTTATTCTCGTTGCTGGTTCCATCCCATATGTATTTTGCTGTCCACTCGTCTTGCGCCAATCCGGTGTCGAAGCGGGCCGGGGCGCTGTATGGTGCGGGTTTTCCAGCCTCGTCCCAAACGCGCACCTTCCACCAGTGCCGCGTGGCGGCAGGCAGGGCAACGCCTGCGTAGGCCACGCCAGCCGATTTGTCCGAATCCATTTTGCCGCTGTCCCACAGGTCGCCTTTGCCTTGCGCCAGCAGCTCGCGGGTGGTGGCAACGAGGATCCGGTATGCGGTTTGCGCTGCTCCCCGTTCGGCGTCCGTCTGCCGCCACGTAAAGCGGACGGCATCGCGGTCGATGGCCAGCGGATTGCTCACGCCGTTCACGAGCAGGCTCACGGGAGCCGCGGACTTGCCGGGCACTACGCCCGCGGCCCGGTCTTCTGCATGTGCCTGTGCCGGTCGAATGGAAGCGAGAGCCACTGCGGAAGCGGACGTAGAAGCAACAATGCGAAGAAAATCGCGGCGCGAGGAACGCATCCTCACCCTCCTGATCGGAATTTCGAGGAAACCGGTATCTCAGGGATTATAGATGATGATCGATCTCGGGCGCGCGGAGGGTTTTACGGCGAGGGGACTGGCGCCTTAGGGTTCGTACTATCCCACATCTCAAAAGCGAGATGTGGGCACCCCCTTTTCCGCTGGGTTGAAAACCGCCGAAGCGGAGGGCTCAGGCGCCGAGGTATTTTGCGCCCCAAATCAGGAGCGCGATGCCGAGAAGAATGCGGTAGATCGCGAATACGGTGAAGCCGTGTTTGCGAACCCACATCAGGAACCACTCCACCACGCCGAGAGCGACAATGAACGAAACCACGGTGCCGATGAGGAGCACGATCCAGCGCTCGGAATTCATGACCACATGCGCGGTCGCAACGCCGGCCATTCCGGCGGCTTTGCTGGTATGCAACTCCTTCAACAAATCCCACCCCGTGGCAGCGATCATGGTAGGAATGGAAAGCAGAAAACTGAACTCGAGTGCCGCGGGGCGGTCGAGGCCGACTATCTGGCCGGCGGCGATGGTTGACATGGAGCGCGACGTGCCGGGAAAAACTGCCGAGAGGGTCTGGCAGAGGCCGATCCAGGCGGCCTGGGCAAGCGTCATCTCTTCCACATGGGTGGTGTTGGGTTCAACGCGATTGCTCCATGCATCGACAATCCACATCACAACACCGCCCACGAGCAGTGCAATTGCCATGGCGGTCACGCTGCCCAGGTTCTGCTTGCTCCACTTGAGCAACGGTAGCGTCGTCGCGGAGGTGACGGCAAAAGCAATGAGCGTGAACGAAATAGGATGCGTGAGCCAGTTGCGATCGCCGCTCTCGCCCCTGGGAAAGGTGCGCATGAAATCGACGATCCGCTCCAGAAACAGCAGGCAAAGTGCGAAGATGGCGCCCACCTGGATGACGACCGTGTACATCTGCCAATAGGGATCGTCCAGCGGAATCCTCATCAATGCTTCGGTGATGCGCAGGTGCGCCGTTGAGCTGACCGGCAAAAATTCGGTCAAACCTTCCACAATTCCCAAAATGATGGACAGAATATAAGGGCTCAAGCTAACTCCATCTTGCATTCGATGCGTGTCAGACGGCGCATCCGCCAGGCCGCCGGGAGACTGCTACCTGCTCAGTCCCGGTCGATGCCGTAGACAGGAACGCCCTCATCCAATTTGTACACCAGGGCACCGGCCCGGTAGGCATAGTCGGAATCGGGAAAGTGTGCTTTCAGTTGGGCAGCCACGCTGCGCGCCTGGTCGTGGGCGTCGCCGCTTTTGCGGTCGTCGCCATCGGCGGAATACATGTCAGTGAGCACGGCCTGGCGGTACACCACATCGTAGAGCGCCTGTGGCGTGCGCGGACCGTCAGGATACTCGTCGGCGTACTTCAAGTAGATCTCCGATTCCTTCACCGGGCATTGCTCCGAACCCTGCCAGTCCCCGCAAAGCTTGTTATCGATCAGGTCGAAGGCCGCCAACGCCGCCCACTTCGTGTGCGGATAATACTTGATCACTTTGCGCAGGTCGTCTTCATCGAGGGGCTGGCGGAAATCGGGATCCCTCTCGTGCGCAGAAGGCAGGGTTGCAGCGTCGGCGCGCTCGATTTGCCATTGGATGTCGGCGGCGCGCCACATGGCTTCAGACACCAAGGGCGAGTTGGGGAACATTTCGACGAGCCGGCGATAGAGCAGCCGCGCGCTCTGCGCGGCATTGGCTGCGCCGCGTGGATCGGAAGCCTCTGCTTCCTGGTTGGCTGCTGCGCCCATCAGAATCTGGTCGCCGTTGGGCGAAGTCTCCTCCACCACGCCCTTGGCCTCAATCCAGCCGGAGATAGGCGGCGTGGTTTCGTCTCCGCCGACCATGGGTTCGTCCTTGTCGTTGTGCTGCTCTTCGATATCGGTGTTGATGTAGACGCGCATCCACGCGCCGCTTTTTTCCGCCACCACGATCTCGCGGCCGATCTGCAGCTTGGCCACTTTTTCCGAGCCGGTGGAGGCCGTGATGTAGAGCCAGGTGATGCGCAGGGCCGTGGCGCGTGGGCCGGCCATGGGTTTTACCTGCTGCTGCGGTTTTTTCTCAGCGTAAGCGGAAAATGCGGCGCAGGCCAGGGCCAGGCATAGTGCGAGAATTCGAAATGTGAAGATGCGACGCCTCATCACAAGCAGAATCATATTGCAACGACGCTACGAATTGCTTTCCGTGAGCACTTCGGCCAGCATCGCGGGATCTACGTTGCCGCCACTGACCACGGCCACTGCCTTGCGGAAAGGCGGTAATTGGTGCGCGTGGAAGAGCAGCGCTGCTGTGGCTACGGCGCCGCTGGGCTCGGGCACCAGGCGCGTGGCGGCTACGATGGCGCGCATGGCGGCACGAATCTCGGCTTCGCTTACGGTGACGATGCCGTCGACAAAGGCCTGAATGTGCGCGAAGTTGCGCACGCCGACACTTTGCGTGCGCAAACCGTCGGCCAGGGTGCGGCTGGTCATTTCGCCCGGCCAGGTGACGATCTCTCCCGTGCGATAGCTTTCCGCAGTGTCGGCGGCAAGTTCCGGCTCAACGCCAAAGATTTTGGCCTTCGAACTTAGCTGCTTCACCGCCGCGGCTACGCCACTGAGCAGGCCGCCGCCCGAGACGGGCGAAACCACCAGGTCCACATCGGGAAGCGCTTCTGCAATCTCGAGACCACACGTTGCCTGCCCGGCAATAATCTGTTCGTCGTCGTATGGCGGAATCATGAAGTAACCGTGCTCGCGCACCAGTTCTTCGGCCTTGGCCAGCCGATCGTTCGAGGACACACCCACGTCCACCACTTCTGCGCCCAGCGCCAGCGTCGCGGCTCGCTTGATGGCCGGTGCATTCGACGGCATGACGATCACGGCCTTGGCGCCCAACTCGCGCGCTACGTAGGCTACGGCCTGCGCATGGTTGCCGCTCGAATAGGTGATGACGCCGCGCGCGATCTCCGCGGCCGAGAGCTGCAGAATCTTGTTCGCGGCACCGCGAATCTTGAACGCGCCGATGGGCTGCAGGTTCTCCGCCTTCAGCCAGATTTCCCTGCCCGTTCCATAGCCGGAGACGCCGGGGAACGCGGCAGGCACCAGCGGCGTTTTCATGGCGATGGATGCGATGCGCGCCGCCGCGGCGCGAATGACGTCGATTGAAACCAGGTGTTCGGTTGCGGCCGGCATGGCTGAGCGTCGAGCCCCCTTTTCTTCCAGTATCGCCGATGCCGATGGATCGCGTTGCAGAGAAGGGGACGCAAAAAGGGCGGCAGCCGAAGCTGCCGCCCTCGCCGAGCACCCGTCAATTAGAACGTGAACTTGGTCGCAAACTGCAACTGGCGTGCGCCGTACAAAAAGCCATTGGTGGTGCTCTTCACGTTGAAGGCGTTCGAGCCCGTTCCCGTATAGGGACTGAAGCAGCCTTGCAGCGTGGAACTCGACGGCGCCGCGCCGGTGGCCGCGCAGCTCACCGTGCCGCCTCCCGGCAACGTGACATTGCTTGTTGCCCCCACGTAGGCGCTATAGGTGGAATTCACGCCCTGAACGATGGTCTGATTCAGTGCGTTGAATGCGTCTAGGCTCACGTCGAGCGACATTTTTTCGTGAATCGCGAACGTGCGCGCCAGACGCAGATCCGTGTCGTTCCAGCCCGGCATGGGGATGCTATTGCGGCCGATATAAGGGGGACGGCCGTTGGTCTCCGATCCAGAGCCTGAGCTAATAGCGCCGCCAAAGATGCCGCCGTCGTCGCCGTAGCTCGTGGCAGAGGTGTTACCGGAGTAGATGGTGCCGGTAATACCCAGATATACAGGCTGTCCCGACGAAGCGATTTCGCTGCCGGAGAGCGCCCATCCGTTCGCAACGTTGCGCGCAAAAGCATTCGCCATTGAAATGGTTGGCTTGTAGACGAAGCTCATGGTGTAGCGGTTGCGCACATCGGTGTCGGAAGGACCATTCTCAAGCCGGATGTTATTGGGATCGAGCGGCACATCACCGCCATAGAAGGTACCGCTGTTGCCGCCCACCTGGTCCGTATCCGTGGCGCGCGCCCAGGTGTAGTTGGCCACCACCTCCACCCCGTGCTGGAAGGGATGTTTCACCGTAACGGCCAAGGAGTTGTACCAGGTGTTGGCCACGCTGTAACCGGTATTGAATGTGGACAGCTGCGAGCTCGCATTCTGCGCCGCACTTGCTACCAGGTAACGGCGATCGGTGGGCAGGTAAACCGGAACCGTGAGCTGTTCGGCAAGGCCGCCGGTCGCGTTCACAACATTGTAGGTCCTGATTCCGTGCGGAGTCTGACCGATGAGCTGCGCATCGACAAAGACCGGCAGGCGCATTCCGCGCGTGCCGACGTAACCAACTGAAAGCGACAGATTGCCCGGCAGCAGTTGCTCGACCGAGAGATCCATCTCATGCGAATACGGCGGAACGAAGTTAGGATCGAGGCCGTGGAAGCTCTGCGTGCCCAGGTTGCTGGGTCCCTTCACGCCGGGAACAGCTCCGCCAGTGGGAATCAGCGCCGTGCTCAGCGCAGGGCCTGTCGGCAGGAAGGGAACGTTCGGGTACTGCTCCGTCGAGCCCGTCACGAACGACGATGTGCAGCTCGATTTGCAGCCCGAGTAGTTGTAGTTGACCTGAACCACGCCATTTTCAACGCGCATGGCATAGTAGGTGCTGCCCTGGTTGAGGCCCGAGAATAGCCCGTATCCGCCACGCACCACAGTTCCCGCAAACGGGCTCCATGAGAAACCGATACGCGGCTGCACGCGGTCGAGCACGTTTTTGATGCTGCTGGTATATTCGGCCGAGATCGGATCGTAGTTGTTGTTGATCAGGCCGGGAGGCGGCGTGAACTGAGCGTCCCAGCGCAGGCCGGCAGTCACAGTAATGTTGCGCCTTAGCTGCCAGGTGTCCTGCCCGAAAAAGTCGAACATATTCATGTAGAAGTCGTCTTTGCCCTGAGTACCGGCCTTGGTATTCACCTGGTCGACAGTCTCGACGAAGGTGTTGTAGTGGTAACCGGCGTAGGGATCGGTGTCGCCGGACTGGCCCTGGAAGGAGTCCGCAACCCAGTCGGCGAACTCGGCCGCGTTGTTCGTGTCGCTGTAGCTATACAGGCCGCCGCCCTGATAGAGGTTGATCATCACCTCGTGAACATTGTTGATATCGCCGCCGAATTTAAACGTGTGGCGGCCCTTTGTCCAGCTCAGAACATCCGTGCCCTGGATACGATGCTCGTCGGGCTCGGCAATGCGGGGCAGCGCATTGGGCATGCCGAAGGTGAGCGTGCCGATCGCAACCGAAGGTCCTGCATCGTTCGCGCCCGCGGTCTCCAGGTCGCGGCCCCACTGACTGTGTACTTCGTTCACCATCTGGTTATTGATGGTCGTAGTCAGTCCGCCCACCAGGAAACGCTCGTGATAGAAGGTTGGACCGTTGGTGGTCGGCGAACTGTTGGAGATGGTCGGCGTCGAAGTGTAGCCGTTGGTAGAACTGAAGTTGGACCGGTTGAAGTCGATGAAGGCATCGTTCTTCGAGTTGATGTGATAATCCAGGCGCGGGAAAAACAAGTCCTCCTTGGCGTAGCGGGACGGAGCAGCCTCGCCCACGTTGATGAGGAACTGGATGGCGGCAGTGCACATCGTGCTGGTGACCGTCGTGGGGCACTGCGTCGGCGAAATTACGGTGCCGGCGCTATTTGACGCGGTCGGCGACAGCGAGATCGTGTTGGTGTTGTAGTAGAGAGCGCGGCCCACGCGGCGGTAGCCATCGTACGTGAGGAAATAGAACAGCCGGTCGCCCTTGATCGGGCCGCCCACCGATCCGCCGTACTGGTTCTGCTGATGAATGGGCTGCGTCAAAAGCGTAGCTGCGAGCAAAGGATTGCTGGACGCGCTGCCATAGAGGGCGTTCCACTTCGCCAACGGGTCGAGCGCGTTCAGAGTGGGATAGCGCAGGTTGTAAAACAGGTCGCCGTGCAAATTATTCGTGCCGCTCTTGGTAATGGCGTTCACCTGCCCGCCTGCCGCCTGCCCGAATTCAACGGAATAGTTCGAGGTCTCGGCCTGGAACTCCTTGATCGAGTCGAGAGAGTAAACGTATGGCGCGCCGCTGGCGCGGCCGCGCGCCTCTGAGAAGAGCATCTCGTTGTTGTTGGCGCCGTCTACGTAGTTCTGGTTGTAAAGGCCGCTGATGCCGTGGAAGCTGATCAGTCCCGAAGTGCCGTCCTGGGTCACGTTCGGCGTCAGCAGTACAAAATCGCTCCAGTTGCGCGCATTCACCGGCATATTCGCCACCAACTCGTTGTCCATCACCTGCGAGACTTCGGTCTTCTCCGTATCGAGAATCTCGTTCATGGAAGAAACTTCGACCGTGGTGGTGGCCCCGCTTACCTTCAGCGTGAGATTGATGGTGAGCGTCTCGCCGACCAGGAGCGTGATGCCCTTTTCCTGCACCTTGCCGAAAGTGGCTGCCATGGCGTCAATTTCATAGTGCCCGGGGAGGAGGAAGGGCGCTGCGTAGATACCGGCGGAGTCGGTCGTGGAAGAGTGCGACACGTTGGTGTCAACATCGCGAATCGTGACCGTCGCGCCCGGGACGACTGCCCCGTTGGGGTCCATTACGGTTCCGTTGATCGATCCTGCGCCTGTGGTTTGCGCGCGCGCTATCGCTCCCGCCGAGATTACAAAAAACGCCGTCAACACGATCGCGCCGAGATTTCGCGGGGAACAGAAATTCCATACCTTCGTCATGGGCTCTCCTTAAGTAAGTTTGATTGGCTGCTATTGCATGCTGAGAACGAGGGTGAGGCAATGCCGCGATATTAAAGATAAGGCGACAATTTAGAGTCAAAAACCCCGGGGGACCGCCGCTTTGTCACAACAAAAGTGACCCGTGGTTATGGCAACTCTGGAATGCTGTCCCTGCTTGCGCTTAGCGATTGATCGGCGGCTATGGGGTACAGCTACTTTGGAATTGCTCTGGCTCTGCTTGGACCAGGAAATTGGCGCAGTTCCCAACGATGCCTACGATAATGTTAAAAATAGCATAGGACGGGCGAGAATCGTCATCAAGATTGCATAAAGAAATGCAATAAAAACTAAAGGAAAAGTAGACCGTAATTGACCGCGCTACTCATACGCCAGCGCGTCGATCGGATCCTTGCGTGCGGCCATCCACGCCGGATAAAGCGCGCCGCCGATGGCTCCCACGAAGGCGATCAGCGATGCGTAGGTCAGCCACAAGCCGGTGATTTCAAACTGGTGCGTGGGCAAGAAGTGGATGAAGACCAATTGAATGCCATAGGTGCCGGCAATCCCCACCAAATCGCCGGCCACCGCCAGCACCGCGCACTCGCGCAGCACCACGCCCACAATGGTCGCCTTCGACGCGCCCATCGACTTGAGGATGCCGATTTCGCGCGTGCGTTCCAGCACCGCCGTGTACATGGACTGAAAGATCACCAGAAACCCGATGATCACGGCGATGCTGGTGATGATTTCGAGCGACAGATTGAAGCCGGGAATGTTGCTCGGCGTCATCTGGTCGAGCAAATTGTCCACCGTGGTCAGCGTGTTGTTGCCGAAGCCGCGCGTCGAGCGAATCTCCTGCATGACCTTGTCGTCATTGGCCGGGCTGTCGCATCGGATGTAGAAAAGTGAAGCCATGTCTCCGGCGCCTGAGAGTTCCTGCATGGTCGCGAGCGGAATCAGCTTGCGGCCGCCCTTGCCCCGCTCCACAATGCCCGAAACGCGGAAGGGGTGGTCCATGATCGTCAACGTGTCGCCGACAACATAAGGATTCCCCGTTGCCGGATTCTTGCTTCCGGCCTGAATGTCGTCGATGATCGCATCGTACGGCCCCTGGAACCTGCCGCCGGAGAGGTATACGAAAGGCTTGAGCGCATTGAACGAGTCGTAGTCGATGCCCCAGAGAATCTCGACGTTCCCGATGGTCGAAATTTTCTGGATGGCTGGCGAAACCACCGCGACATGCGGCATGCGGCGAATCACTTCCGCGTCCTTGACGGGCAGCGACGCGCTGCCGACTGAGGCGAACATGCTGGCGTTCGAGGGCATCAGCATCAGGTCCGCGCCAATGCCGTTGGTGCGCTGCTTCTGGTCGTTCAGCATGCCCATAAAGACGGCCACAATCGACAGAATCATGATGACTTCAATGGCTACGGCCAGCACGCTGATGACGGAGCGCAGGGGGCGATGCAACAGATTGGCAAAAATGAGCTTATTCATGATCGCGCGGGACTCCGGAGGCGGAAAAAGCGCGGCAAAGTCCGCTTTAAGGGTAACAGCCCAAGCCGGCCATCAGCTTGCAGCTCCCAGCTCTCGCGATTCGGCTTGGCCGTCGGCTGATAGCTGAAAGGTTGGTCCCTTGGTACCTTGGTGCTTGATCGTGCCTTTCCGCTTTTGACCTGAGGAAAAAGCGGGTTTATTGTGGATTTAATTTCTATACTGGGTTTTGACCGGTTTTAGGGTTGCTGATGGGGAGTTTTGGAGAAGACCTGCGCAAGGAACGCCTGACGCGCGGCGTTGCGCTGGAAGACATCTCGGCGGTCACTAAGATCACCCAGCGGCACTTGATCGCGCTGGAGCAGGAGAGGTTTCGCCTGCTTCCGGGCGGCATTCTGAGCAAGGGCATTGTGCGTGGCTACGCCGGGGCGCTCGGCCTCGATCCCCAGGACTGGACGCAGCGATTTCTTCGCGCCTGCGACGCTTCAGGCCAGATGTCCGACGACGAACGCGGCTGGACGACCTTTGCCTCGAACGTAGGCAAGGCGCGCATCCTGCACCGCGAAGCCGTCGAAGTGCGGTTGCGCTGGATCGGCGCCATTTTGCTGCTGCTGGCGGTGGTCGCGGGCGGCTTCCTCGCCTTCCGCTACTACGGCCTGCGCGAAGGCTGGTGGTCAAACCTGCTGCCCATGCACCAGGTTTCCGCAGTGTCCGATGGCGTATGGAACTGGACCGCGCATCACTTCGACCACCTGCTCGCGTGGATCGGCCACTAAGGCAACGCCATTCCCCGGTTCGCCGCCTCAATTCCACCCCCATTCTGCCCCTCAAAAACCGCCGTTGACCGCCCAAAGCTTGCCATACACTGCGGGCCTTTGCTCCCGCTGCCCCGCCGCAGTTACCATAGAAAGGTTGCAGCATTGGGCCTTACGCTGCCGTGCGGCAGGATAAGTTACTGCAAGTGGGAAGGAGTTTTGCAAAGTTGAGCGACCGTTTCTTGTTTACCTCTGAATCCGTAACCGAAGGCCACCCGGACAAAATTGCCGACCAGGTCTCCGACGCCATTCTCGACGCCTGCCTGGAGCAGGACCCTTACAGCCGCGTCGCCGCGGAAACCCTCACGGCTACCGGCCTGGTGGTGATCGCGGGCGAAATCACTACCAAGGCTTACGTGGATTTCCAGTCCCTGGTGCGCGGCGTGGTGGCCTCCATCGGCTACGACAACGCGCTCTACGGCTTCGACTCCAACACCTGCGCCGTGATCTCAACCATCAACAAGCAGTCGGGCGACATCGCTCAGGGCGTTGACACGGGCGGGGCCGGCGACCAGGGCATGATGTTCGGCTACGCCTCAAACGACACGCCGGAGCTGATGCCCGCGCCGATTTCGCTGGCACACAAACTCTGCCGCCAGTTGACGCTGGTGCGCAAGAACGGCAAACTGCCCTACCTGCGTCCCGACGGCAAGAGCCAGGTAACAGTGGAGTACGGCGAGGATGGCAAGCCCGCGCGCATCGATGCCGTTGTCGTGTCGAGCCAGCACTCCGATTCTGTGAGCAACGAAGAGTTGCACGCCGACATCCTGAAGCACGTGATTCAAGCCGTGCTGCCCGCCAAGTGGCTCGACGAGCACACCAAGTACCACATCAATCCAACGGGAAGATTTGTGATCGGCGGGCCCATGGGCGACACCGGGCTTACCGGCCGCAAGATCATTGTGGACACTTACGGCGGCATGGGCCGTCACGGCGGCGGCGCCTTTTCGGGCAAAGATCCGACCAAGGTGGATCGCAGTGCGGCGTATATGGCGCGTTACATCGCCAAGAACATTGTGGCAGCGGGACTGGCGGATAAGGCTGAGGTCCAGCTGGCCTACGCTATCGGCGTGGCCGAGCCGGTTTCCGTTCTTGTGGAGACCTTCGGCACGGGCAAGCTGAGCGAAGCCAAGCTGACCGAACTGGTGCGCAAGAACTTCTCGCTGACGCCCAAGGGCATTATCGAGAGCCTGAATCTGCGCCGGCCGATCTTCAAGAAGACCGCGGCGTACGGGCACTTTGGCCGCACCGAGCCGGAGTTTACCTGGGAGAAAACCGACAAAGCTGCAAAGCTGGCCGAGCAGGCTGGCGTGGCCGTGGCGGCGAAATAGCGGTTCGGCGCACGCATTGCACAATCGGCAGGCACAATGATGGGATCCGCCACTCCGGCGGGTCCCATTTGTTTTTCGCGCTCTGCACGCCCATGCCGTAGAATTCTCCGGGATGCTGAACCGTCTTTATTCAGCGGAGAAAACCATGCGTCTGACTGCGATCGCCGTACTGCTGTTTGGCTCGACTGCCCTTTGCGCCGCGCAGAGCGGAGCCAACTGGACCTACGAAGGCAAAACCGGGCCGCTGGCCTGGGGCAGGCTCGACCCCGCGTACCAGGCCTGCTCGAAGGGCCACGAGCAGTCACCGCTCGACATTCGCAGCACCCATCTCGACAAGAGCCTGCAGCCGCTCGAGTTCCATTACATCTCCGGACCCATGACGCTTGAGAACACCGGACGCGGCATCGTTGCGCGCGTCGATCCTGGCAGCACGATGGTGGCCAACGGCATTCGCTATCAACTGGTCGAGCTCGACTTCCACCACCCCAGTGAGCACCCCATCAAGGGCAAGTTTGCCGACATGGAGGTCGACCTGGTGCATCGCAGCGACGACGGCAAGGTGGCGATTGTGGCCGTGCTCCTGAACCAGGACCGGGGATTTCCCAATGCCCTGCTGTCGAGCTTGTGGGCGCACCTGCCCAAGACGCCCGGCACCAGCGCCAAGGTGACCGACATGGTGAACGCGGGCGGCCTGCTGCCCGGAGACCTCGGCTACTGGACCTACGTTGGCTCCATGCTCACGCCGCCTTGTGCCGAGGGCGTGCGTTGGTTCGTCATAGAGGATGACCTGAGCATCAGCCGCGATCAGTACCGCGCCTTCACCAATCTCTACAAGATGAACACGCGGCCTGTGCAGGACGCGCACGGCCGCAAGATCGAATCGAACGAGTAAGGCAGGAATGTAGGGGCTAGACCAGCGGCGACAGCCGCAGCGCAATCTCGCCGCCAGCCGTCTCGGCTTTCACGCCGGTCAAGTCGCGCACCAGGTAGTGCGCCGCGTCGAGCGATTCAGCGGGATGCGAGAAGGTGGTTGCGACCACGGTGCACCCCGCGTCGCGTCCAGCCTGGGCGCCGGATGCTGAATCTTCAAAGACGACACAATCGCTGGGCGCGACACCGAGCAGCGCGGCTCCCGCCAGAAACGGCTCAGGATGCGGCTTGCCGCGCGTAACGCGGTCCGCGGTGACGAGGCGCTGCGGCACGGGAATGCCTCCGGCGGCCATGCGGATGCGCGCCAGCCGATCCGTGGCGCTGGTGACCACGGTCCAGCGGTCGACGGGCAGTGCGGCCAACAGAGCCAGCACACCAGGCAGCACGGTGAGGCCGTCGTTGTCGGCCACTTCGATTTCTTCAATTACTTTGAGCTCGGCCTCGGGGTCGAGATCGGGACGCAACATGCCAATGGTTTCGACCGCGCGGCGGCCATGCGCGGTCTCTCGCGTCAGAGCAGCGTCAACGCCGCGCAGATGCGCCCACTTGGTCCAACTGCGCTCCACTGAATCGATGGACGAGATGAGAATGCCGTCCATATCGAAGAGAATGCCCTGGCAATGAATCAGAACGGGAGAGGAAACAGAAGATGAAGCCATAGCTTCATTGTAGTTTGACGGCAATCACCGTTGCTTCGCTGCAATTTGCTTCGACCCACCGAAGCTGACCACCGGAGGATCGCCGAAGGTGACGGTGGCCTGGACGGATTGCTTGCGCGCGCCAGCGGAGACGAGGTTCTGATCGAGCGTGAGGGCGCCGTTGGCGATGGCCGCGTCGGCCGTCCACGCATTGAAGCGGCCCAGTGCGGCAGGCACGGGTCCGGCCTTGGAGGATTCCGAGGGCTGGTTGCCGATGGCTCCGCGCCGGCACTCGAAGTGCAGTGCGCCGTGGGCGGAGGCAGTGAGATCCTTGCCGGTGTAGCCGGAGAGCTCGATCTTGCCATTGCCGTCCAGGGGAGTTCCAGCCCAGCGCAGGCCGAGCAGAGCGCCGACGGACGTGACATCGACCTTCTCAAAGCCGCCCTCGAAAGTGTACGCGGGCTTGTCCTCGTCGGTGGCGGGCTTATCGAGTGATCCGGCAACGTGAATGTTGCCGCCAAGGAGGCCAGCGTCGAGCGAGGCAATCTCCACGCTCGAGGGCAGCACGCGCAGGGCGGCCGACACCCCTTGAAGCGTGACCGGACCGAGAATCAGCGAATCCGCTTTGACCGTGCCCTCGAGCGCGGGCCATGGCGGCGATGCGGAGGGATGCAGGCGGTCGATGAGATCGGAGAGCAGCGTGGTTTTCTCGTGCGCGCCCAGCAATGCGGTTTCGAGCAGGCCGGCGTCGAGATCGCCGAACTGCATTTGGAATTCAGCCGGGCATGGCTGCGGCTCGGGGAGATCGGTCGGGCAATGCAAGGGCACGCTCAGGCTGATAGTTCCCTTCACCGGACCGTAGGAAAAAGCGACCGGATCCCAGCGCAGGCTTGAGCCGTCCAGATGCAGCGTGGCCTCGGAAATCTCGACGTGGCTGGCCAGGAAATCTGCCTTCCAGTTGACATTGCGCACAGTCACGGTTCCCGTGAGCGAATCGGATGCGGGAATGGCGGCAGGAATCGCGGCGTTGACGTCCGGCGCGGGCGATTCTGGCGCAACTGCCGCGGCAGGCTCGACGCCCGGGGCGGTGGCGAGGAAATTCTCTTCAGGAGCCATCCACGGCCCTGCGGCGGTCAGGTCCACGGTAAGGGGGTCGCCGGCCAGCGCGGCCAGTGCCTGCGATTGAGGAATACCGGCGGCGTGGGCCAGCTCGCGGGCGCGCGCAATGGCCGCCTCACCGCGCACACCTACCTGATAGCCGGCGAGCGAGATACGCAGATTGAAGACGAGAGGCGTGTCGCCGCCCGCGGGAATGGTTACGGTTCCGGTAAGCGCCGTGGCGGAGGCGCGCGGAGCGGCGGAGGGCTGGAGCGTGATTTTGGGCGCCTGTACGGGACGGCTGAGGCCGCCTCCGCTGAGCACGAAATCCGCGACCGTGAGGCTGCCGCTCACCGGGCCGGTTGGCTCCGCAGCGGCTTTGATGCCGCGCTTCAGCTTTGGTGACCCGCGCGCGGGCTTGTTCGCGGGTTTGGCGGGCGGCGCGGCGCTGCCGGAGTTGCCGGCGTAGACAATTTTTCCGCTGACGGTGCCGCTGGCTTCGAGGTCGGGATCGAGGCCGCTGCGGAGAGTGCGCAGCACGTCCAGGCCGGCTGCGACTGGAATGCGATTGAGCTCCACAGTGAACTGCGCCGGCGTGTTGAGGCCGAGCTTTTCGCCGCTGAGGTGCATCCGGCCGTCGCCCAGGGGCGAATCGCAGGCGAGATTTTCGAGGCTGCGGCGCGTGTAGTGGTACAAGAGGTTGCAGTTGGCGTCGAAGTCCAGCGGCGCGGCGGGGGCAAACTCGGCGCGGTGCACGCCCGAGGCGCGCAAGCGCATGGCGATTTGCGCAGCGTCGGCGGTGCCGTCGATGTGCAGCTCACCCTCGAGGTCCCCGCGCCAGCCAGGATCGGAGCCCGCAACGAGGCGAGCAAGCTGGCCCAGACGCGCGTCGCGCCAGTCGAGATCGACGTGCACCGGCATCTCGCGCAGAGCGGGAGCGGAGCGGACACTGGCCTCCATGCGCACCGTGCCGGTCTCTTCCTGGTAGAGGCTTACGTCAGTGCGCGCGGGCTGGCCGCGCAGGCGGATGCGCCACTCGCCGGGACTCTCTTGCCAGAATGAGAGGTCGGCGTTGAGCAGCGAGAAGGGAAGTTTTTCCGCGCCGTTCTTGAAATGGATGCGCAAGTTAGTGGCTTCAAGCGAAGGCAGGCGCTGGCCGCGGCGCTGGCCGGCATCGGCGGATAGCCCAGACGAGACGCCGGTTTGGGCAGCGGCGGTTCTGAAGATGGGATCCAGGTTCCATCGCCCGGCTCCGGCACGCACCAGGTTGAGACTCGCGTCGTCCACGCTGATCTTGTCGATTTCGAGCCGTCCGCGCCATAACGCCAGCAGGCGGAGCGACGCCGTGACCTCGCTGGCATGCAGCACGGGTTCTGCGCCGTAGGCGGGATCTTCGGCAACGCTCAGGTCGTAGAGCACGAAGCCGGGCCAGGGCAAAAGACGGACTTCCACCGAGGAAAGCCGCACCGGCCGGCCCAGCGATTGCGCCATGAGGTGCGTGATCTGGCTCTTGTAATGGCTGACGCTGATGAGCGGAGGCACCACCAGCGCGAGCATGAGGAGCACGACGACGGCCAGAACCACCCACAGCCGGCCGCGCGATTTTTTCAACCTGGCATCGCCGTTTGTCATTGCGTTCCAGGGATCATTCTAGCCGCTCAAGAAGAGCCGGCAGCCGATAGCCAGTAGCTCCGTCCCGGAAATGCCGTCCTTGATTTAGATGACTAGCTGTCTACGCCTTTTTTCAACCAGTTGGAAAGTTGGTAGGCGCCGGTAATCGCCAGCGCCACGGGTCCCAAATAGGGGATCACCAGTTGCAGGGTGACCCAGACCTTGGAATCTCCCGGGACGAGGATCCACGCCGGAACGAGGATCGCCATCATCACGATTGCCATCCTCGTAAGCTGGAACCACAGCTTGTGAAAGAAGCGCGCGGTGGTCGCGCGATCGGGCAGCTCCGAGTCCGGAATCTTGTACAGCCTGCCCACAAGTGCGGAGCCGAGCAGCATGGCCAAAGGCATCCCAATCGTGAAACAGACCACGATGGCCGCCCCCTCCGACAGGAAGAAGACGGAGCCGGGGAGATTCGCGCCAGCCTTGGAACTCAAGAGGTAGATCCCGGGTATCATGACGACGGCGACGACCGGCATGACGATCAGAGCGACGATAAAAGCCCAGGCAAGAAACTGCCCGAAGGAACAATCGCGGCCGAGGTAGGCCATCTCAGCCTTCTCGTCCGGGCTGTAGCCGAAACCGGGCCAGTAGCCTCCCGACCTGAAAGCCATCGTCATATTGACGGACCAGTAGCGTACGAGCAGCGCGATCCAACGCTCCATGGCGGATCGCGAACCGGGAGGGACGTCCATTTTTCAATCTCCTTTTGCAGAGTGCCAGCCAATTGTTCGGGAGCCGTTTGTGGGTGGTTGCTCCTGTGCCCGTTTCGATCTGCGAATGCAGGGATTCCCTGGAGAGGCTACTAGCAGCTTCTCACCGGATCACGTGGAACGTCCGGCTCCAGCGCGTGTCCGAGATGAAATGCGTCACCACGTGGCCCAACCAGGCCACCTGATTCGCGAATCCAGTCTGTGAGAGCTGCGGTTCCGTGGCGTTGAATGACCAGTAGTTCAGCAGCGGCCGGCCCATGATGTTCTCCAGGGGCACGAAACCCCAGAAGCGCGAATCGGCGCTGTCGTGCCGATTGTCGCCCATCATGAAATACATGCCGGGAGGGACGACGAGCTCGCCGCCGACCACGTGGTTGGGAAAATCGACGGCCCACGACTCGGGAATCAGATTGCCGGGCTCAGGATCGGGCGGCACGGAGGGAAATTCGTCGAGGAACGGCTGATAATTTTCAGGCGTTGTGGGTTGGGCGAATGGCTGGCTTTGGGCCACGCCGTTGATGCTGACGATGCCGTTGTGCAGACGGATATGATCGCCGGGCACGCCGATGAGCCGCTTGACCAGAATCAAATAAGTCGGCAGCCCCGTTACCGGATCGGGATCGGTGACCGGCTTGAGGAAGACCACGACGTCGTTGCGGCGCGGCTCGCGATAGTGAACCAACGGCATCCAATGGGCGGCGGGAGCGAGCGCAATGCGGCCGACGATCAGATGGTCGCCGACGAGAAGGGTGTTCTCCATCGATCCCGAAGGGATGACAAAATTTTGCGCGAGAAAGGTAAGAATGAAGAGGCCCACGACCAGCACCGAGCAGATGCTGGCGACCGCTTCAAACGGCGTCTCCGTCTCTTCGGCCTTCGCGGGCTTTCTATCGGGCTCTTCCGTTGATGGGTTTTTCATCATCATTGAAAATCGCGGCTCTTCTCTGGGAACAGAATTGGAGCGACTATCGCGCCGTCAGCTCATCGCGTCAGGTGGAACGTCCGGTTCCATCGCGTCTCGGTGAAGAAATGCGTGATCACGTGAAACATCCAGGCAATGCGGGGCCCGAGTTCGGTTTGCGTGTAGTCCTCTTCCGTGGACTTGAACGACCAGTAATTGAACAGCGGCCGTCCCACGATGTTTTGCCGCGGCACGAAACCCCAGTAGCGCGAGTCCAGGCTGTCGTGACGGTTGTCGCCCATCATGAAGTACATGCCGGGAGGGACTACGAGGTCGCCATCGACGATGTGACTGGGCGCTTCGTCGGCCCAGGCTTGAGTTGCGGCGCCACTGGGAGCATCGGCTGGCGGAATAGAGGGAAACTCGTCGAGAAACTCATTGTCGACGCCCGAACCGGGATCGTCGGAGCCATCTTTCGGCGGAGGCTGCGCAACGCCGTTGAGAATCACGATGCCGCGGCGCAGGTGGATGTGGTCGCCGGGCACACCAATGAGGCGCTTGACCAGGAAAAAGAACTGCGGCTTGCCATCGGCGTCGGGCTCGGGCTCGGCGACCGGCTTGATGAAGACCACGATGTCGCCACGCTGCGGCTCGCGATAGTGCACCAGGGGCATCCATTTCGCGGGCGGAGAGAGCGTGATGCGATCTACGACCAAATGATCGCCCACCAGCAGCGTCTTTTCCATTGAGCCGGAGGGAATGACATAGTTTTGTGCGAGAAAAGTGAGAATGTAGAGGCCGACCACCAACACCGAACAGATGCTCGCTACCGCCTCGAATGGAGTTTCTTCGACCTTGTTCGGAACGGGAGCGGCTTCCGGGCGCTGGCTGGAAGTTTCTTTTTCTGCTCGCGTCTTTTTCTTTGTCATGCTCTCGCTCTTGGTGGGGTCCGCAGCGTTTTCAGGCCGCTATCGCGCTTGGTATCAATGCACTACGTGGAAGATGCGCCGCCAGCGCGCAAATGCCGCCACTCTGGCGGCAAGTTCCCGTTCGAGTCCGAGTCTATCATCCGCAGGAGGCAGCGCAGACTCCTGCGACGACTGCTCTGTATCGGTGGACGAGGGGCGGTTGAGCGAGAAATAGATGACCAGCGGACGGCCGACGACGGCATCGCGCGGCACAAGACCCCAGTAGCGCGAGTCCCAACTGTGATTGCGATTGTCACCCAGGACGAAGTACTCATCCGGGGGCACGATGAGTTCGCCGTCGTGCGTGAGGCTCTGCATCTGACGCCACCACTCGGGATCGATCTGAGGTTCGGGCACTGCGTAGGTTCCACCGGGAAAGTTGTCGCGCTCGGGATTGGGCGGCGCGGGTTCAAAGGCCGCGTAGGGTTCGCTGAGGGCTACGCCGTTGATGAATACTTTGCCGTCGGCGATGCGCAGCCGGTCGCCGGGAAGGCCGACCACCCGCTTGATGAGCATGGGCGGATAGGGATGGCGGAAGACGACGATGTCGCCGCGGGCCGGACTGCGATAGGGCAGGAGCCAGCGGCCAAGCCAGCCAGCGGGCGCGTAGGTCTGCTTGTTGAAGAGCAGAAAATCGCCCACCAACAAGGTGCGCTCCATGCTTTCAGAGGGAATAAGCAGCGGCTGCACGATGAAGGTGAGAACAAACAGCGCCACCACCACGGTCTGCATGAGCGAAGCCAGAACATGCGGCAAGGTGGGCAGATGCGCGCGCAAGTGCGCGAACGGGCTGTGCACCGGATGGGGAGCTGGCGTGGACTCCGGATTCGCCACCGGGGAAGAATCGCTCATAGTTCCAATGGCTCCTCATTCTCCGTGTCGACCCCGGCGTCGGGCGAAAGCGCGCCGCCTGCAGATTCCAACTGCTCCAGCGCGCGGCGGGCGGCATCCTGTTCGGCGAGCTTCTTGGTGCGCCCCATGCCGCGGGCCAAAGGCTTGCCGCGCTCCCCGGCCTCGCCTTTGACGCGCACTTCAATGAGAAATCGTTTGTGATGGTCCGGGCCGCTCTCGTTTTTGACGCGGTAGACAGGAGCGCCCGCGCGCGCCGCCTGCAGCCGTTCCTGCAATGCCGATTTGTAGTTGCCCAGGGCGGCGCCGGAGCGCAATTCAAGGACAAGGCGATCGGCAGCTTCGCCCATCACCTGGCTGCGCACGAAGTCGCGCACCGGTTCCAGTCCGCCATCGAGATAAAGCGCGCCCATCACAGCTTCCATCGTATTGGAGAGCACCGTGCTTTTGCGGCGCAGGCCGCTGCGCTCTTCGCCGCGGCTCAGGCGCAGATGCTTGCCCAGCCCGATCGTCTCCGCCACCTGCGCCATGCGCTCGCGGCTTACGAGGCCGGAACGAATGCGGGTGAGCTCGCCCTCGCGCCACTCCGGATGCGCGATGTAGAGCGCCTCGGCCACCACCAGGCCCAACACCGCGTCGCCAAGATATTCCAGGCGCTCGTTGTCTTCCCTGCCCGCAGGCCGAGCGTTGCCCGCAGCCCGAGTATTTCCCGCAGCCTCGATGCTGCCGACGGTATGGTTGCCGCCTTCGCTTTGCGCCAGCTCGTGCGCCAGGGAGCGATGCGTGAGCGCGCACACCAGCAGCTCAGGACGCGAAAAACTGTGCCCGAGCGCCGCTTCAAGCTCATCGAGACCGGATTCCATGCGCACTTCGCCTATGCTCCACCCTTCACTATGCATATTGACGCACTGCTTGGCTGCTACGTCTCATTGCCAACCCGAAACTTGCTGGGATGCGGCACATGCTCTCCGCATGGAGCAGCAGACTGGGGAAATTATTGCGGCTTCGGCGCGCCCTGCTGCGGTTGCGGGGCGGGCTTCGGAGCTCCGTTGTCCGGTGCATCGTCGTCCGCATCTTCGTCGCAGCCATGGCCCTTTACAGCGTAAGCCGTCTTGATGCCGCGTTCGGCGGCAAGACGCGTATCGAGCTGGCCATCGCGCACCTGCAGGGCTTCTTTGTACTCGGCCGCGGCCTGGTCGCGTTTGCATTCCAAATCGAGAATGCGGCCGAGGTAGATGTGCGACCAGGCGAGCAGGCGCTGGTCTTTGCTGGTCTCAAGCGTCTTTTGAAACTGCGCGATCGCCTCGCCGATGGTTCCCTCCACGTCGTCTTCCGATTCGCCGGAATGCACGCTCATCAAGTCGGCACGCGCCAGAATGAAATGCGCGCGTGCCGCATCGGCCACACTGGAAACAGAGTCGGTCTCAGACGCCAGCACCTTTTGCGCGATGGCCGTGGCCGTAGCGATATCCCCTGTCGAAAGCCGAGCCTCCGCCAGATCCAGTCCGGTGAGCTGGCGCGGCCGGCTGCGCTGCAACACGTCCTGGTCGGCTTCCTTGTCAAATTCGATCTGGCGCGCGCGGTGCGCCTGCTGGTCCACATCCATGCTGTAGACCATTTCGCCCATGATTTCTTTCAGGCTGGAGGGTTGTTTTTCAAATTGGATCATCTGCTCGTAGAAGTATTGCGTCAGCACAAAGCCCTGGCGCATATCGTGCTGCACGGTGGCCCACCTCACAGCGTCCACCCGCTGCTGGTAGAGCTCGCGCTCGTGCTCGTAGCGCGGCAGTTGCGAGCGGTCGATGCCGGGGGGAATCTTGTACTCGGGAACGCCCGTATCCATGGTGCGCGCTTCAATGGCCTTGATCAGGCACTCCACCGTCAGCGCCGTGGTATCGGAGCGGAAATGGAAATCGAGAGGCGCGTCGCGAATCTCCTTCAGAATCGGCTGATCGCGTTCGAGAGCATTGGTGCGCGCATAGAGCAGCGGATCGATCATGTAGTGCAGATAGGTGTGGCGCACGTCGGCCATGGGAATTTTGCCATTGACCGGAGAAACCACCACCACATAATCCGTCCCATAAATGCGGGCGTTCACCGTCGCCGGCGAGAGCTGCGGCTCGATGACGACGATGAAGCGGCTGCCGCTGTATGTGGCGGCGGGCATCTTCAGATAAAGATTGGTGTCATTGATCATCTCCGAAAGCGGACCGTGCAGCTTTTCGGCCTCGTCGTCGTAGGCACGGTGCGTGGTGAGCCAGATGCCGTGCAGGTCCACGGCAGCGGCAAAGTCACGGATGATGGGCACGACCTCCGCCACCTGCGTGGAATCGGGCGGCATCTCGGTCAAATCGGCGGTGACTTCGAGCTCGGGCGGCGGCGTCAGATAGAGAGACAGAGAGATGTACTGCGAGATGTCGCGCTCCGTGCCGGTCATGCGGTGTTGCGCGATGTAAAGGCAGAGCGCGTCGCGCTTTTGGCGGGCGTTCTCGCTCTGCGCGAAGACCTGGTTCATCTCGTCGCGAACGCGCTTGCGGACCGGGTCGCTGTCATCAAGGCCTTCGTCGTAGCCGCAGGCATTCAGTCCTGCCGCCATCACGAACACCGCCTCCGCGTCGCTATCGAGCGAGACGTCAGGTCCGGCGGGATCGATGAGCGAAGGCGCCTTTTCGTGCGCATACATCTGCGCATTCGAGCCGCTGGAAGAGCTTGAGGAGGACTGCGCAGAGGAGATGGGGGCCAAGCCGGCCAACAAACCCAGAAGTGCTGCGGAATGAAAAAACAAGGATTGCATAGAACGCGACGTCATGAGGTTCCCTGCCTGCAAGTCTAGTTAGACGCACGGGTGGGGTCAAACGGGAGTGGGGATTACGGGGGATAGGGCGTGTCGGCTAGAGACGCAGGGGCTAAGCGCCGGAAGCTGTGATGTAGTAGCCGCCGTGCAGGATTGCGATCTTGAAAAACCACCACAGCAGGGTCAATGCGACCGCAGCTGCTCCCAAAAAGATCAACGCCAGCCGCATCGTATGGCGATCCGGCTTGATCTCTTGCAGGAAATCCGCTGGCACCTCTGCTGGCTTGCCCTCAACGTAGTTTGGAAACTTGAGCTCATCTGCGGAAGGCGCGGCGGTCTCCTTCGTGTGGTCAGCAGTAAATGGGAAGTCTTCGTGCAACCGCGAGGCGGCAAACCAGCGGTTGGGGCTCGTGATGGTAAAAAATCCTGCAGTTCCGACGGTGTAACCCCTGCGAAGCACGGAACGAAGAATCTTCATCGCGTCCTCTTGAATCGCTGTTCGTGCAAAGGGTTTTTCTGTTCCTTGTTCTTATCCGCGCACGGAAACGTCGGAGAAATACAGCACGGCCAATCCGCGAACCGGCTGGCCGTAGAAGAGCGCCGGCGCAAAGCGGCTGAAGAGCAGCAGGTTCTCCACCTGGGAGCGCGTGGTGGCGTCGGTCGGTCCGGAGACGATGCGATAGTCGTACACTTCGCCCGAACCGTTGATGTAGGCCTCGACCACAACTGGGCCGTTGATGGCGCCGGTTGCGTTGCCGCCGGGCGCATTGGAGTAATAGAGCAAATGCGGCGCCGTGGCATTGCCCAGCGGCTCGTCGGGTGTGGCCGCGGCGGTTTCAGGCTGGGCCAGCATTGAAACCAGAAAAACGATGGTGCCCAGCAGCAGCACGGCACTGGCAAAGCCCGCGCCAGCCTGCAGCAGGAACGGACCTACGGTGTTTCTCCAGATCAGATCGAACATGGTGAAGATGCTGCGGCGGCTGCGCGCGCGTTCCTGGCTGACCGCGACGCGAATGCGCAACGGCAGGTCCGCCGGCTCTTCCACCGGGCCCAGCCCGGCCAATGCGGTTTCGAGATCGCGCAGCGACTTCCACTCCCGCGCGCACTCGTGGCACGCCTGGAGGTGTGCGTCCATTCCCTGCATTTCCCGTCCCGTCAACCGGCCGTCCAAATAATCCGTCAGGCCCGTTTGCACCTGATTGCAGTTGTTCATCGCGCCTCCTCTCGCAGGGACAGTTCCATCCCTGCCAGCGCTTTGGTTCGCGAGCCCGGCTTGAATGCGACCAGCAGCGCACCCAAATAGGTGCGCCCACGTACCAGCCGCGACTTCACCGTTCCCAGATTCACACCTTGCATTGCCGCCACTTCTTCGTAAGAAAATCCTTCAATGTCGCGCAGGATGAGCGTCGAGCGGAACGGCTCCGGCACCCGCCGCAACGCCTGCTCGACATGCAACCGGTTCTCCTCGTGCAGGGCCGCATCAAATGGCGACTCGGACGGATCGACCAGCGTGTCCTTCAGCAATACCGGACTTGCGTTGTCGCCTGCTCCCATCTCCTGTTCGATGGGGACTTCCTGCTGCTGATGCCGCATCCACCAGCGCCGTTGATTCGACGCCTCGCGCAAGGCGATGCGGTAGATCCAGGTGCGCAACGAGGACTCACCATGAAAACCGTGAATGCCACGGAAGACCTTGACGAACACTTCCTGGGTCAGGTCGGCAGCATCAGCGGAGTTGCGCACGGTGCGCGCGAGCAAAGAATAAATCGGCTGGTGGTAGTGTGCGATCAGCCAAGCAAACGCCTCCTCCGAACCCGTTCGCAACTCTGCCACCAGAGCCGCTTCGTCGGGTTGGAGCGCGAGTGCGCCGGCAACATTGCCCATGGTGAGGTCCGCCTGCAAGTCAGTTTCCTCCCACGTTATCGCACTTCATCCACCGCGTGCACCCTCCTGCGTCACAGCCGATTACGAATGCGACGCGGAAGAGCCGATGGTTTTTTGAGCCGCTTCCAGCGCTGTTTGACGCCGGAAGCATACAGCTAAACCCGATGCAAGGGCGTTGACGTTCATCAACACGGCCCATGCACCTGATTAATTAGACACCGGCGGGCGCGAAAGTGTTCCCAGTCAATTGGGTTGCGGGTTTTGCTCTCACGAAAACTTTGTTGACGACTTGAAGCTTAAAATAAAGGGTTTAGGTTGTGAAAACGATGCGGCGTCCCTTTTCTGCGCGGCTCCAGGCCTGCTCCACTTCGGCCAGCGGGACCGGCTCGACGGCGATTTTGAGGGTTCCGGCGGCGGCCATTTCAAAAAGGGTGGGGATGGTGGCAAAGATGCGATCAAGCGGGACGGCGCCAAAGCCGCTGCCAAGGAGGGTGAGATCGATGCTGCGCAGGACTTCGGCGGGAAGGTTGATGGTCCTGCCTGCACTTGCGCCCACCTCGACCAAACGTGTCCTTTGGGTGGCCTGCGCCTTGAAGCCGCGCGCGAGGGCTTCGAGGAGCAGTTCCGTGGGCCGGCCCCAGAGATAGTCGACCACGACATCGATGCCTGAGGCGGCCTCGGCGGCGAGGGCGTCGCGGATGGCGTCTTCGGGCTGGCCTAGCGCGATGACCGCGTCCACATCGGCACCGGCCAGGGCATCGACGTTACGGCCGGCGGCAATGACACGTTTAGCTCCCAGCAGGCGCGCCGACTGAATGGCGAGTTGTCCGGCCACGCCCGTTGCGCCCATGATGAGCACGGTTTCTCCTGGAGCCAGGGCGGCGCGTTCTTTTAACGAGAGCCATGCCGACATGCCGGGATTGGCGATTGCGGCAGCCTGCACGTCGTCGAGTTTTTCGGGCACGGAGATGCACATTTTGCGCGGAGCTGCGGCGCGTTCCGCCATGGTCCCCCACGGCTTGCGGACAAAAACGAAATACACGCGGCTGCCGTCGTCGAGGGCGCCGACTCCATCGATGCCGGGGACGGACGGGCCCTGGCCTTTCGCGCTGGCATAGTGCGAGCCGCTGGCGAGGCCCTTGACGATGGGGTGCAATCCGGCGGCGTGCACGCGAATCAGCACTTCGCCAACTTCAACCGCGGGATCGGGAAACGATTGGAACTTCGGCGCCTGACCGGGAGATTCAACGACGGCTGCCTGCATGGGATGTGTCTCCGAGAAAAGCTGCTCACCTTATTCCGCATCTTAATGTATGGCCAACGCGCGTCATTGGTTTCATCGGCTGCGCGCTTCGAGTTCTCGGCCACTACGCTTAGGATGAAATGCGGAGGCGCTGCCATGTTTACCGCCCAGCCTATCGGATTTATTCATAGCCCCTTCTTCGAAACTTCCGCTATCCCCAAAGGCCTGGGCGCCAGGCATGACGCCGAGGGCGCGATCGAATTGCTGCGCGAGTATGAGCCGGGGCTGTCCGATATCGAGGGATTTTCGCATCTCTATGTGCTTTGGGAGTTCGACCGCGCCGATGGATTCGATTTGATCGCGCATCCGCCTACCGACGAGCGCCGGCCACACGGGGTATTCGCGACGCGGTCGCCGCGGCGGCCGAACCCGATCGGGTTGACGGTGGTGGAGCTACTCGGCCGCGAGGGCGCAGCACTGCGCGTGCGCGGCGTGGATATGCTGGACGGCACGTCAGTGCTCGACATCAAGCCGTATCTTTCCAGCGTTCCGGCGGAGAAGCTGATGCGAGGATGGCTGGATGAGGCGGAAAAACGAAAACACAGGGACTAGGCGACATAGGGACCAGGGACTAAGAAACCTGTGCTCATGCGACGCACAAGCAGTATCGCTGGCTGCCAGCGTCTACTTGCTTCCTCGCTCCCTGTTCCCAGCTTCTACGGGATTCCCAGCAGCTTGTGCGTCTGCAGGCTCAGGCGCCAGCGCGGGTGATCGAGACAATACTTAAGCGCGGCTTGCGTGTTGGCGTCGCGGAGGGGACCATCCATCGGCTGCAGGAAAAAATGGCGGAACTGGAGCGACTCGAACGCGGCCGGTTCGGCGCCGGGTTGCGGATACACCAGCTTCAGCTCGTCGCCGGTGCATTGCTTGAGTGCGGCGCCGGCCTTGGGGCTGACGCAGATCCAGTCGAGGCCCCACGGAGCCGCGATGGTTCCATTGGTTTCGACGGCAACCTCAAAGCCGCGCGCGTGGAGAGCGTCGACGAGCGCGAGGTCGAGCTGCAGCAGAGGCTCACCGCCGGTGCAGACGACAAATCGCGTGCCGGGGACGTCGCCGCCCCGCCATTTTTCTTCAACGGCCGCAGACAACTCCTCCGGGGACGCGAACTTTCCGCCGCCCGGACCGTCGGTATCGGCGAAATCGGTGTCGCAGAACTGGCAGGTTGCGGAAGTGCGGTCGGCTTCGCGGCCCGACCAGAGATTGCAGCCCGCAAAGCGGCAGAAGACCGCGGCGCGCCCCGTGTGCGCGCCCTCGCCCTGCAGGGTGTAGAAGATTTCTTTGACTGCGTACATATAGGCAGCTTCTAGCTGCTAGCTACTAGCTTCTAGCTCTTTCGTGCGGAAAGCAACAGCCTTGACTCTTGCGAGACAGGGCTAGAGGCTAGGAGCTAGAAGCTAGCGGCTCAATGGGTCCGCGATTCCGTTCTCGCGGAAGCCTTTCTGGCGCAGCAAGCACGAGTCGCATTGGCCGCAGGGCGCGCCGGTGCGCCCGGGATCGTAGCAACTACTGGTGAGGCCGTAGTCCACGCCGAGTTCGATGCCTCGTGCGATGATTTGCGCTTTGGTCAGGTCGATGAGCGGGGTGTGAATCCGGAGATGCTGGCGGTCTTCGACGCCAGCTTTGGTGGCGAGGTTGGCCATCTTCTCAAAGGCTTCGATGAATTCGGGGCGGCAATCGGGATAACCGGAGTAGTCGAGTGCGTTGACACCGAGAAAAATGTCGCTTGCGCCCAGCACCTCGGCCCAGGCGAGCGCGAACGAAAGAAAGATGGTGTTGCGCGCGGGCACATAGGTGATGGGAATGCCGTGGGACATTTCTTCAGCGTCGCGGCCCTTGGGAACAGCGATGTCGGCAGTGAGCGCAGAGCCTCCGAAGGCGCGAAGGTCGATCTGCGCGACGCGATGCTGGGTCACGCCGAGGTGCGCGGCTACGCGTTTGGCGGCTTCGAGTTCCCAGACGTGACGCTGGCCGTATGAAAAAGAAAGCGCGTGGAGTTCGTAGCCTTCCACTTTCGCGATGGCTAGCACGGTGGCGGAGTCGAGGCCGCCGCTCAAAAGAACGACAGCGCGTTTAGGGTTGGTTTCCATAATAGAACCAAGCTACTTCAGGTCGGCGCCGCCGCGGCCAATGTCCATGGACGGCGGAATGGGATTGCGCTCGTCGATGTAGGCTTCGATGCAGTGGTCGAGCGTGCCCTTGGCTTCGAGAATGAATTCGACCGCGTCGCGCGCCGCGCCGTAGCCGCCGGAGTTGGGCGTGATGTAGTGCGCCTCGGCCTTGACGCGCTCACGCGCGTTGGCCACGGCGACGGCAAAGCCGACTTCGCGCATGGCGGGCAGGTCGATGACATCGTCGCCGACGTAGCAAATCTCATCGAGCGTCACGCCCTCCTTCGCGATGATTTCGCGGATGGCCTGCATCTTGAAGGCGCAGCCCTGGTAGACAAATTCGAGCTTGAGGTCGCGGGCGCGGGTGGCCACGGTTTCGCTGATGCGCTTGGTGATGACGCCGCACTTCAAGCCGCCGATGCGCGCCAGCGAAATGGCTGTGCCGTCGTGGGCGCTGTAGCCTTTGGCCTCGGTCATGGTGGTGGAGTTGACGCCGAAGCCGATCGTCTCCTTCCCACCGATCTCGTCCAAAAGTCTGCCGCCTGCAAGGCCTGGGACGAGCCAGATGGTGCCGTCGGTCCATACGCCGTCGACGTCGAAGAGGATGATCTTGATCTTGCGGGCGCGGTCTTGTGCGGTGAGTGCCATGACTCGATTGTAGCGGTGTTCGCGGAGTTGGCGGTGTTTGCGGAGTTAGGACGCGGCGGCGTCTGGACCAAGGGTATTGCAGGAGAATAGAGACATGGACCAGGAACCGCCCGCCACAGAGCCCCGGAAACTCGAACCTGAAGATTACTACTTCGAGGGGCCGCTGATGGTGTTTACTGCCGCGTACCACCTGAAGCGCGGGAGTTGCTGCGGCTCGGGCTGCCGGCACTGCCCTTATGGCGACGGCCCTGCCGGGGAAAAGGCGCCGACCGCGCCTGAATAGCGGAACACGATTTACTGTGGCCCGGCGTACCAGAAACGTGTTATAAATCCCACGCTGCGAGTCAAGGCTGCGTGGCTTCTGCTCAAAGGAAGCTTCCCCGCGCCCGACGTCGCGCGCAGCATACGCGTTACGGCAACCAAGGAGGAAGAATGGGAATTATCTACTGGATTCTGGCTGGTCTGATTGCGGGCTGGCTCACGGGCAAAATTATGAAGGGCTCGGGCTACGGGTTCTTTGTGGACATTTTGCTGGGCGTTGCGGGTGGGTTCGTTGGCGGCTGGCTCGCGCGCCATCTCGGCCTTGACCCGGCCGGCGGATTTATTTACAGCACGCTGATTGCAATAGGCGGCGCGGTCATCCTGGTGGCGATCGTGCGGTTGATCAAGCGGTGAAGAACGACGGGTTGCCGAGACGTTGACGATCTTGCTTTCCCCGGTCCCCGAAAGCGAGGGACCGGGGGGCACCCCATTTCGTGCCGACTTGAATGCGCAAGAACAAATGCAGGTCCCCGTTCGACTTCGATCGCCGAGCGATCTTCGCTCAGGGCAGCCTTTCGACTCGTTCGCTGACGCGAACTCGCTCAGGATGACCGCCGTGCGCGTGGCTTCCGCTATTCGGAGGCGCCGGGTGCTGGAGCCTGCGTTACGGCGGGTGGAGTGACCGGTGCGGCGGCGGGCGGCGCGGGCGGTTCGCGCACCAGCACAGCAAAGCGCGGAAACGCGAAGCTGCCGGCGGCATCGTCGATCACATTCAACTGGCAGAGATACTGGCCGGGCTTGAGCCCGCTGAGCGGGACATCGAGCTCGAAACTGACCGCGTCGCGGCCTTCGACGTTGATGGCTCGGGCCTGCACGATCGGCGTCTCGTAAACTTTGGTCGATCCCTGAATCAGCTCCAGACTGCTGAGCAGATCGATGCCCGGTTTCGATCCCTTGGGCTCGTCGGCTGCGGCCTTCTCGTGCGCGGGATCGTAGATTTCATAGAGCAAGTAGAGGTGCTGATCCTGGCGGAAGACGTGGCTGATGTTGGGCACGTACTCCTCGCCATTGCGCACCAGCGGGTCAGTTTCCTTGCCGGGCTTCTTGCTCGGCTCGCGCTGTGAGGCCAGCAGGATGGAACTCATCTTGAGCGGAGCCTTTTTGAGATCGGGCAACGTGACATCGGCGATGAATGAGCCCATCTGGCCGGTCTCGTTTTCGCGCACCACAAATTTGACCTGATACTTGCCGGGCGGCAGGTTGAAGCTGGTGGTGTACTGAATATTTTTCTGCCGCGCCGCGAGCGAGGCATCGAGATTGAGCTTAACGGTGTCGCGCACGCGACCCACGGGGCGCTTGGTGTCGTCGAGGACGGCGCCGATGATGTCGAGCGTGGCCTTGTCCTTGTCGCCGCCCTTCACAAACGGGATTTGCGAGCCGGGCACGACCAGCGACACCGGCATGTAATACCGGTTGGCGTCGAGGCGGAAGTACATCGCGTCCATGTAGACCGCTATGTCTGTGGCGGGCAGATCGCTGGCGAGCTGATCCTGCAATTCCTGCTCGCGATCTTCCTTGCCGGAGTGTTTATAGTCAGCGGGCGCCCAGTAGCCAGGCCGGTAATCGAGCTTGATGCCCGGCCTGAGCACCTTCACGGTCAGCTTGCGATATTTGCCATCGCGCGCCGGGTCGGACGATTGAAAGCCAATGGCGTAATAGGCGGAGGTGTCTTTCTGCACCTGCGCGAAGGCGGGAGCAAAATCGTTGGAGTCGAAGAAGGCTTTGCCGCCAGTGTCGGAAGAAAGCGTGCCCATCACTTCCTGGGTGTTGAAGTTGCTTTGCATGTTGTTCGTGAGCGAGCCACCGTTGAAGGCGCCCTGCCCGCGAAGGCTGCCCGTGGAAGCATCGCCCAATGGGCCGATGGCCTGCAAGCCGCGCGTATCGACACTGTAAATAGAGAGATCGGCGCGCACCGCGGAGTTGATGGCCGAGCGCAGGGAAGCTTCGTTCTCGATGCCGTCGCGCGAGATGCCGCCGGAGAAATAGAGCAGCGATTTTTTCTCGTTGATTTTGGCGAGTGACTGCGAGACGGCGCGCAGGGCAAAAAGCTCACGGTCGGTGTTGAGGTCGTTGTACTCGCTTTCGTCGGCCGTGTAGGCGGTGGTGTCTTCCACCTGGTTCGAGGTGGAGGTGGCGCCCTCGGCAAATCCCTGGCCCTCGGTGCCGTTGTACGCGCCTACCTCGCGGATGAGCGCGTCCTTGTCAGCGGTAAAATCCTGATCGACGGTGAGCGTGTCGCCGAGAGAAACCAGCGCGATGAGGTCAGCGGGCTGCATCTTGGTTTTGAGGAATAGCTGCGCGGCTTCCACGCTGCGCTCGAGATCTTCTGGCTGCATGGAAGTGAGGTCGAAAAACATGACGATAAGGCGATGGTTGCGCAGTTCCTCGGGCTTGGCCACGACCACTGCCTTGCTGCCGGTGGGACCGGCGGCGAGGCCGCTCACGGTGGCCTCCTTGATCGGCGTCGCCATGTCGACGCTTTCAAAATCGAATGTGGAGATCTGCTGCTCGCGGCCGTTTTCGTAAACTTTGAAGTCACTCTGCTTCAGGTTCTTCACCAGCTCACCGGTTTTGGCGTCGCGCGCCACCACGTTGGTGAGGACGAGATCGGCGTTGGCCTTGAGGACGAATCCGCCCTGCGGCGTGGAGCTGACCTGGTTGGAGGATTGCGCGGGCAGGGGCGGCACACCCGTAGCGGCGAGCGCCAGCAAAGCAAGCATTGCGCCGAAGCGTTGTGCCGAACTCGCGATTGTGCTTCTTCCGCTCATGGATTTACGCGACTCCACCGTTTCTCAAAATCTGAACCTGGCCAGGAATTGAAACTGCCGCATCTGGCCTACGGAATCGACCTGACCGAACTGCGGCGCACCGTAAGTTGTGTTGACGCCCGCGTACTGCACGGTATTGAAGACGTTGGTGATCTGCGCGCGAATTTCCATGCTGCGGGTTTCGCCCATATTCATGGTTTTGGAGAGCGCCATGTTGTTTGAGACTGTTCCCGGCCCCTCGATGGAGTCGCGCGGCGCGCTGCCGAAGTAGTTGCAGAACCCGGTGGTGGCTGAGGGCGGAGCGTAGGCCGCGGTGTTGAACCACTGGCGCAGGCCGCCGATGATGGTGGGCGATTGGCCGGGCACGAGATTGGGCCGCAGGCCGGTGGTGTTGCCGCACTCCACGCTTTGTGCCGTCGGCTCGAAGCTTGGCGAGACCCAGCCGCCCGTGGCAAAGGTGAAGCTGCCCGATACCGAGAAGCCTTCGAGGATGTGAGAGCCCACGCCCGTTGTGACCCAGAACTTATCGGGGCCGAAGGGCAACTCGAAGAGATAGTTCCCTGTCACCTGGTGGCGCACATCGAGAATCGAGTGCCCCTCCTGCGCGGCAAGGTTCTGCCAATCCTGTACAACGGTGGCGCCCGAGCTTCCATTCACCGAGCTGGCGTCGTCAATGGCGTGGCCGTATTGGTAATTGGCGCCCAGGGAGACGCCGTGTTGCAGCCGCTTGTTTAAGCGCACCGTGGCCTGGTTGTTCTTGTAGTAAGCTTCAGCTTCGTCGTAGGTGAAGAGCAGGTCGCTGGGGTCGGTGCCCGCGCTGGTGGGCAGCGCGCGCGGCGCGAGCTGGACGTCGAGGTGATTGGAACGCGCTCCGTTGTAGCCGAGATTCAAGACCATGCCCAGCGGCAGAGTCTTCTGGAGATCGAGATTCCACGCCATTACATAAGGAAGGCCGTAGTGGGGATTCAAAGCGTAGTTGCCAACTGTGGCGGGCGCGGGAAAACCATTCGCCAGCGTGAAGCAGGTGCCGGTTTGCGCGCAGGCAATGGACGGCGAGTTGCCGGCCGATTCCTGGTTCGTTTGTTCGTTGGTGTAGGGCGGCTGGTGCGCCATGTTGGTGGCAAAGCCGGCGTACTCGCCCACGGTGTAGTTGGTGCCAAAGCCGGCGCGGAGCACGGTGCTCTTGAGCTTCGGCACGCGCCATGCAATACCTACGCGCGGCTGGAAGGCCTTGTGCCAGGGAAACACGAGCGAAGAGGGCAGGCCATTTTCGCCTGAGGTCTGCTCGGTCACGCTTGTGAATCCGGCGCCGGGGTTGGTGGCGATATCGGCAAGGCGATTGTATTTTTCGAGGTACGGCGCAAAGAACTCCCAGCGCACGCCATAGTTAAGCGTGAGCGAGGGCAGCACGCGCCAGTCGTCCGTGGCGTAGGCGTCGTAAGTGTTATCGCGAAGATAGCTTTTGGCCAGCGAAGAGTTGAGCGAAGTGGATTGCGGGAGGCCGAGAAGAAAGTCGGCGATGGAAGAACCCGTACCCGCGACCGCCGTGCCACCGACATACTGCTCAGTGAACAGACCGGTGAACGCAAAGTTCCCGGTGGCGTTGGAGCCGGCGAGAAAGTCGCGGTGCACGCGGCGATAATCGCCGCCATAACGCATGTTGTGCTTGCCGTGAATCCAACTGAGAACCTCAGAGAACGCGATGGTCTGCGAGATGGAGAAGCTGGGTTGGGTATCGCTGAGGCCCTGGATGCCGTTGCTGAGCGAGATGGTGGGCACACCGTAGTTGAGGGCAACGTTGTTGGGCACGCTGATGCCGGCGGTCCCTGCGGGATTGTCGGTGGTGTTGGTGAAGAAGTTCGTCGTATTGCTATCGCTGCGGTTCCAAGTGACGTTGGAAATGCTGGTGATGCGGTGGTAGCCGACAGTGTAGCCGGCTTGCAGCGCGTACGAGTTCGAAGCTCTCTTGCCACCGAGCTCGGGAATGAGAGACACCAGATCGGAGGCCGAGTGCGACTGGCTGTAATTGAAGTTGATGCTCTGGCGCAGGCCTTGATTCTGCGATGCGCGCCTGCCTCCGCCGAAGCCTCTGCGGCCGTTGGGCTGCGTAGCATTTGCGCCCAGGCTGCGGTTGTAACGGATGCCGGCGTTGGTCTGGTTCGATTGCGCCGTGGTGAGCAGGTGATAGTTGTAGCCGTTGACAGTTTCGCCGTTCGGCAGCGGCTGAGGAAAGTAGGCGAGCAGCGCCGCGGCCTGCGGTGAGATGGACTGGTAAGGAACGTAGGTTGCCGGGTTGGGAATCGTGTTGGACGCGAATTGCGCGCCGGTGACGGGATTGTAGATTGGCGGCAATCCCGAGGCGGAGAAGTCGCCGCCGCGCTCGGCGATCGTTGGCACGGTCGCGTAAAAATCGTCGGGCGTCGATTGGCGCGTGCCGGAAAGCGTGAGGAAGACGGTATCTTTGCCGCTGGGCTTGGTGAAGTGCGGAAGATAAGGCGCGCTCATGAATGCGATCGTGAATTTATTGGACCCATTGGCGGGCTGCGACTGCGATTGACCGATCAAAGCAAACGGCTGCGCATTGAAGTACGAAGTGTCGCCAGTCCACGCGACGGTGCCGTGAGGTTGCGCGGGATTGAAGCCGCGGAAATTTCTTCCGCCGCCACCACCTCCGCCGCCACCGCGTCCGCCGAAGCCTCCGCTACCACCTCCGCCGAACCCGCCGCCTCCGCCGCCAAAACCACCGCCGCCGAAGGCTCCGCCGAACCCTCCTCCGCCGCCGTATCCGCCGAACAAGCCACCCTGTCCGGATTGGTTGCCTTGCACTCCCTGCCCGCCGGGACCGCCTGGCCCCATGCCCGCATTGAGCCGGTCGTCAGGATTCATGCCGGCGTATGCGCTCACTTGTCCGGCCTGGCCTGTGATCGCGACCGACTCGTCGCTGAAGTCGGAGTTACCGGCAATCGAGGGCAGCGCCGCGCCACTCTGGCCTTCGGTGCCAGCCCCAGTGTCGATATCGGCGCTCAACGCGCTCTCCAGGTTCATATTCTCCGGAGCATTGCCGGCCATTTGCCGCACGCCCTGGCCGGGGGCGCCAGTGCGCGCCCCTTCGCGCGTTCCCTGCTGCGCCTGTTGCTGGTCCTGCTGGTCTTGTTCGGCCTGGCGCGAAGCCAGAATGAGCTGGAAGTTTACGAGTTGATCGTGACTTGTGGCGTTGAGGACCGCTTCCTGCGATCCCTGCGCGAAGGCAGCGAACTGAGTGCGGATGACGTAGCGGCCGTTCTGAGGAATATTCATCTGCCACGCGCCGGTAATGTCGGTGGTGGTGGAGTAGCGCTTGCCGGTAAGGGAATTTTGCGCGGTGACGGTGACGCCGGGGAGGGGAATGTTGCCGCTCTTTACCGTGCCATGCAACTTGCCGCCGGCAACGGCTGGACTGGCTGCGGGGGCGGCGACCTGTGGGGCAGCGACAGGCGCGGATGCGGGTGCGCCGGTTGGGGCCGGGGCCTGTGCCCAGGCCGCAATACAGCTAGACAGAACTATCCCCGCTACTCCCGCACGCGTCATTTTTACGATTACCGGCCTCTCGTGCCTGTATTCAATCTGACGAGTTATGCGCCGTTAAGGTTTACGAAGACGCGATCCTGTACGCCAGACGTCTCGCGCTTCGGGAGAGTTTGTGCAAATTGATGCGGCTCGCGAGATTTGGACTTGCAATCCGCGGCGGCACATGTTAACTATTAAGGCAATAATCTCCTGATTGCTACCGAGCGAGTAAACCTCGGTTGCATCGGACAGGATGGGTTGGGCATGCAGATCGGCACCACGATTCGCGCTTACAGGTTGCAGAAGGGACTTTCACAGGGAGACATCGAAAAGAGAACCGGCTTGCTGCGCTGCTATCTTTCGCGCGTGGAAAACGGCCACACGGTGCCTTCGCTGGACACGCTCGCCAAGATCGCCAACTCCCTCGACCTGCCCATCGCGCAGTTCTTCGCCAGCGACACGCTGGCCCGCCAGATGAATACGCAGAACCTCTCCGACGACGAGCTGCGCTTTCTCACGCAGATCCGGCGCTACTCCTCGAATTTGAATGAGAGCGACCGCAAGCTGCTGATGGCCATGGTGAAAAAGTTCGCCGCTACGGCGACGAGATAACTCCGATCACCCCGCTGCCTTAAACATCGTTGCCCAATCGAAAGAAAGGCTCTACGCCCTTGCCGCCGCTCAACAAGGCTTGCTCCTCGTGCGGTTCCAGCGGCCGGTAATTCTGCGCCACGTCCATGGCCAGGCGGAAGTAGCGTTCGTCACCGGGCGGAAGCGCAGCGGTGATGGGATGGCCCAACGTCCAGCGCAGGCCGAGCGAAGCCTCGTCGGGAAACGCAGCCGGTTGGTACCAGCATTTGGGCTCAGGATGATCGCGTCGCTGGTCGGCCGGCCAGACTGTCTTGGCCATGCTCTTCAGGCACAGAATCCCCATCTGCTTTTCCTGCGCGCGCTTCAGGATTTGCAAGCCGAAGTTTGCCTGACTGACGAGTAACCAATTCAGAGGAAAGAGCACGGTGTCGAAGTCGTAGCGGTCGAGAGCGGCGAGCGCGGTTTCGACGGAGTGGACGGAGAAACCGATGTAACGGATCTTGCCTTCCCTCTTTGCGGCCTCGAAGGTCTCTATTGCGCCGCCCGGGCCCAGCACCTTGTCGAGATCGGTCATCTTGGTGAGGGCGTGGAACTGGTAGAGGTCGAGGTGGTCGGTCTGAAGCAGGCGGAGCGAGTTTTCGAGGTCGGTGCGCGAATCGTCTTTAAGGCGGCCATCGGTCTTACAGGCCAGAAAACTTTTGTCGCGATAAGGCTTGAGCGCCACACCGAGCCGCTCCTGGGCATTGCCGTAGCTGGGCGCGACATCGAAGTAGTTGATGCCGCGGTCGACGGCCTCTGCAACGATGTTGACGGCGGCGTTCGCCTCTTCATTCATGACCACAATGCCGCCAAAGCCAATGATCGAGAGATGCTCGCCGGTTTTGCCGAGTGAGCGGCGGGCGATCGACCGGCCGAAAGTTTTTGGATCGGATGCGTGCAGGCGCGACGCCGAGGCGACGGCTGCGGTGATGGCGGCTTGCTTGAGGAAATCGCGGCGTTCCATAGTCTGCCTCCTGTGGGGTGAGACGGGCAGCGTACGCGGCTATTTTCGCACGAAGTGTCGCCGCTCAGAACGTCAAGCCTTGCGGCGGCGGAATGTGCGCCACGTAGAAACCAAAAAGCACAAGCAGGATGACCATTGCCACGACGGCGAGGCGCATGCGCGTCTGAAACATAGTGCGCGGCGAACCGATGCGCGGCACCAGCGGCACGGCAAAAAGCAATCCGCAGAGGAAGCCGCCAATATGCGCAGAATTGTCGATGGCAATGCCGGTGTATCCGCTGCCAAAGTCGAGCGAGAGACCGATGACCAGGTTAATTGCGGCGAAATAGATAACGGACTTGCGCAGACGCTTGAGTTCGAACTGGGGAATGGGCAAGCGCTTCGACTTAAGCAACACAATCAGCGCGCCGGCGATTCCGAAAACGGCCCCCGATGCTCCGGCGCCGGCGGGAAAGACGATGTTTCCGCCGTCGTGCAAGGGGTGGAGCCAGTTCCAGCCCGTAGACAGCAAATTGCCCGCCGCGCCGGTGAGGATGTAGACCGAGATCAAACCAAACCAGCCCATCAACGGCTCGGCCAGCAGGCCCAGATTCCAGAGGCACCACATGTTGGTGGCAATGTGAAGAATGCCCACGTGCACAAACATGGCAGTGACGATGCGCCACCACTGTCCATCGATGAGAACGTTGCCGGCATTGTCAGCGCCCCAATACATGATCTGATCGACGGTCGGCATCCAGATGCCGGCTCCGCGCAGCACCATCAGCAGAAATACCGCGCAATTGATGCCTACGAGCAGATAGGTGGCCGGCGCAGAGGCCCACCCGCGCCGCGGACGAGGCGGACGTGGCGGCGCATTTTCGGCCTGCGGAGGAAGAATCTCCGGTGGTGGGCTCGAGGAATAACTTCCCATATCAACACTCTAAAGCATCGGTGGTTGCGCTGCGTTAATAAGAACGAGCCCGCGGCGGCAGCGATTTCCCGCGGGGTTTGCGGCGTGCCGATTCACAACCCGGCGCGGAGCGTCGATGTAGTCTGGAGTTTGGTTTGCGTCCGAAGGACCTCGCGGGTTGGGGGGTGAGGCGGCGCGAATCCTCAAAACAGGAGAGCGATCGTGAGTGTGGAGGCAAAGGCAAGCGGAAGCGGTGCGAAGACGATTCGCCGGGCGCTGCTCAGCGTAACCGACAAAACGGGTCTGGTGGAATTTGCGCAGGCGCTGGCGGGCTTGGGCGTGGAACTGATTTCAACGGGCGGGACCGCAAAGGCACTGCGTGCAGCAGGGCTTTCGGTCAAGGACATCTGCGAGTTAACGGGCTTTCCCGAGATGCTCGATGGTCGCGTGAAGACGTTGCATCCGCGGGTGCATGGCGGTCTGCTCTATATCCGCGGCAACGCCGAGCACGAAGCGGCGGTGAAGGCGCATGGCATTGAGCCCATCGACATGGTAGTGGTGAATCTCTACGCGTTCGAGAAGACCGCGGCCCAGCCCGGCGTCGCCTTCGGGCACCTGATCGAGAACATCGACATTGGCGGGCCGTCGATGGTGCGCTCAGCGGCGAAGAACTTTGAGGATGTGGCAATTGTGACGCGGGTGGCGGACTACCCCGATCTCATTCAAGAAATGAAAAGCGCCCACGGCGCCGCTGCGCTGACGCGCGCTACGCGCTGGCGGCTGGCGAAGCAGGCCTTCGCGCTGACTTCCGCGTACGACTCCGCAATTGCGAGCACGCTCGAACAGATTGCCGACCCGCCCGCTCCGGAAGCTCCCGCGTCGTTCGATGATGCATCGTTGCCCGCGACGTTGCGCGTCAATTTGCCAAAGGCGCAGACCCTGCGCTACGGCGAGAATCCTCATCAACGTGCGGCGCTCTATGCCGACGGCTCGGGCAAAGGCATTGCCGGCGCGCGGCAATTGCAGGGCAAAGAACTGAGCTTCAACAATCTCGTGGACCTGGATGCCTGCTGGGAACTGGTGCAGGAGTTTGAGGAACCGGCCTGCATCATCGTGAAGCACACTAACCCCTGCGGAGCGGCCACGGGCGCGAACATTCTGGAGGCGTACCAGAAGGCGCTTGCCACGGACCCGGTGTCGGCTTTCGGCAGCGTAATCGGCATCAACCGCGAGGTGGATGGCGCGGCGGCGGAAGAGATTGCCAAACTGTTTGTGGAAGCCATTGCCGCACCGGCGTTTTCCCAAGACGCACGGGAGCGCTTTGCGACGAAGAAGAATCTGCGCCTGGTGGAAGTGAAGACTGCGCCGGCTAAGCCCGTGGTCAAGCAGGTTTCAGGCGGATTGTTACTGCAGGACGCCGACACGGGGCGAGTGACGGAGTCGGAGCTGAAGGTGGTGACGTGGCGCCCGCCAACGGCCGAGGAACTGCGCAGCCTGCTCTTCGCGTGGCGGGTGTGCAAGCACGTGAAATCGAATGCGATTGTGTACGCGCGCGACGGGCAGACGCTGGGCGTGGGCGCGGGACAGATGAGCCGGGTGGACGCGGCCAGGTTCGGCGCCATGAAGGCCGTGCTGCCGCTCAAGGGTTGTGTAACGGCGTCGGACGCGTTCTTTCCCTTCCCCGATGGACTGGAGGTTGTGGCTCAGAACGGCGCGACGGCAGTGATCCAGCCGGGCGGGTCGGTGAAAGACCAGGACGTGATTGCGGCGGCCGATGTGCGAGGCCTGGCCATGGTTTTTACCGGGATACGGCACTTCAGGCACTGAGTCTCTGGTGGCGTGAATTTGCACCTGTTGAGGTCGTGCTGTCCCCGGTCTCAAAATCGAGACCGCGGGCACCCGCAGAGCTGGCACGGACTGGGGCCGAGATCCTGAGCGTGGACGCAATGGCATGAATGGCGGCGATTTGCGGGAAAAACGCGGATTCCGGCGAGCACGCGCGACTATTGGCGCGTAAAATCGTCTGTAACGGTAGGCGGAGTTGACCGGCTACCCGAGGTACCCGGCTGCCCGTGCCGCGTCTTGGCTATACGTAAGCGATCAATGCGCTTTGCCGGCTAGAGAACTTGTGGAATTCCCTGCATGATGACAAAAATGACTGTACTTTCGACCCTTGGGCGCACGATAGCCCCCGCTCTTTTGCTTTTCTTGCCGGCTGCGGTGGTTTGCGCGCAAAACGCGCCGGCCAGCAGCGCTCCTGCGAGCCCAGCAAAGACCCAACAGGTGCAGCCTGCCGCCACACCGGCGCAGGCCGCTCCCGCGAAGACGCCTGCGAGCCAGGCCACGGCCACTACCGAGCCCAATCGCGCTCAGGCTTACTATCACCTGGCGCTGGCCGCGGTGTATCAGGATGACGCCACCTCCGACGGCCGCACCGACGAGGTGAACAAGGCCATCGAGGAGTATAAGCTGGCGCTCGATGCCGATCCGAATTCGGCGGAACTGGCCGACGATCTCGCGGGTCTCTATTTCATCGTGGGCCGCGCGCGCGATGCGGAAATGACGGCGCGGGCGCTGCTGAAGAACTCGCCCAATGACATTGAAGCGCACAAGCTGCTGGGCCGGATCTACCTGCGCCAACTGGGCGAAGGCGAAAACAGCAGCGCGGGAGGTACGGCGCCGGGCAGCTCGCAAAATGAGGTGCTGGACCAGGCGATTGCGGAGTTCCAGAAAATTGTGGCCCTGCAGCCCAAGAGCGTGGAAGATCACATGGTGCTGGGGCAGCTTTACACCGTGAAGCACCAGCCCGAAAAAGCGGAAGCGGAATTCAAAACGGCGCAGGCGATCGAGCCCGAATCAGAGGATGTGGTGCTGAACCTGGCGCGGCTCTACGCCGAAAGCGGCGACCTGCAACACGCGGCGAAGTCGATCGAGGCGGTTCCGGAGGATGGGCGGACGCCGAAGATGGAATTCACCCTGGGCGCGCTGTACGACCAGATGAAGCAGCCCAAGGATGCGATTGCGGCGTACAAGCGCGCGGAGGATATGGAGCCCGGCGATTTGCAGACCGTGGATGCGCTGGCGCAGGCACTGCTCAACAACGACCAGCTCGACGACGCGCTGAAGCAGTACAAGGAGTTGGCCGAAGCCAATCCTGACGACGCCGAGCCGCTGATTCACATTGCCGAGATCGAGCGCAGGCAGGGCAAGTATGAAGATGCGCTGACCATCGTGCGCAAGGCGCGCAAGCTCGACCCCAACTCGCTGGAAGCGGGCTTCAATGAAGGGCTATTGCAGGACATTCTGGGCCAATTGGACGACGCCACCCAGACTTACACAGGAATTCTCGACCTGCCTTCGATGTCGGACCAGTCGGTTTCGCACGCCAACGGCGCGTATACGGACGAGGAAAAGAACAACCGCAGCATCTTTCTGGAGCGGCTGGCAACGGTGTGCCTGGAAGAGAACAAAGTGGACCAGGCCATTGCTGCGTACCAGAAAATGATCGACCTGGGCGGCAGCATTGCAGTGCGCGGCTACCAGGGCGAAATCGACGCGTATAGCGGCGCGCATGAATACGATAAGGCGCTCGCCGTTGCCAAGAAGGCCGTGGCTGCAGATCCCAAGAATAGCGACCTGAAACTGATGCTGGCAGGAGAACTCGCCGACCAGGGCCACCCCGACGATGGACTGGCGATGGCAAAGGGCCTGCTGGATGGCGCCACTCCCGATGAGCAGCGCAGCATCTGGTTCGCGATCGGCCAGATGAACGTGCGCCTGCGCCGCTGGAAGGACGCCGAAGACGCGTTCGACAAGGGCGATCCGCTGGCGACCAAGAAGGAAGACCGCACGTATTTGTTCTTCCTGCGCGGCGAGTTGGCCGAGCGGCAAAAACACTACGACCAGGCCGAGCAGTATTTCAACCAGGCGCTCAATCTCGATCCCGAAAACGCCATGACGCTTAACTACCTGGGCTACATGTGGGCCGACAAGGGAGAGAAACTGCCCGATGCACTGAAGATGATTCGCAAGGCCGTGGACATTGAGCCGATGAACGGCGCGTACCTGGATTCGCTGGGCTGGGTGTACTTCAAGATGGGCGAGTACGAGCTGGCCGAGGATAATCTGCGCCAGGCGGTGAACCGCGACCAGACCGATCCCACAGTGCACATGCACCTGGGCGATTTGTACGAGAAGACGGGACGGATCCGGTTGGCGGCAGCGCAGTGGCAGCTTTCGATGGATGAGTTTGCCAAGTCGTCCCCAGCCGACATTGAGCCGGGCGACGTGGCCAAGGTGCAGAAGAAGCTGGAGAGCGCGCGGGAGAAGCTGGCAAAAGAAGAAGGCGCTCTGAACCAGGTCAAGCCGGAGTAGGCGCGGGCGGAATCGGCACACGCTCACGACGTCAGAGAATGTATTTGAGCGAAATCCGAGCGCATCAAGAACAAATGCAGGTTCATCGACTCGCGTAGGCGCACGAAACGCGCCTACGCTCACTCAGGATGACATCCCATTTACGTCGCTCGGGATGCAAGTGCTACTGCGCGTGCGCGGCGGCTGCGGCCAGGTACACGTCGACGTTGCTCTTATCCACGAGCGATGTTCCGGTGTCGATAAAGACCGGGTAGGGCGCGAAGGCGTCGGTGCTGAAGTCCTTGCTGAGTTGTACGGGCGGATCGTGATAGATCTCGTCCAGCGCCTTGAGCCCGATGAAGCCCATCGTGAATGGCTTTTGCACGATCGTGGAGTCGATCACTCCATCCTTGATCCCATTGAGCGTATCGGGATTGACGTCCCAGGCCACCACGATGCGGCTAGTGTCGCCCGTGCGCTTGACGGCGTCGGCTACCAGCTTGCCTGATGCGGAATCGAGACAGACGAAGGCATCGATTTTCTTGGCGCCGGTGAGCGCCAGCAACTGCTGGGTGCGATCGAAAGCCATGGTGGTGTCGCCTTTGATGTCGACGACGTCCACGATGTTGATGCCAGGCCGGGCGGCAAAGACGTCTTTGAAGCCCTTCAGGCGCTCTTCCGTGTTGGGCTGGCCGGCGATGGTAAAGAAAACCACGTTGCCTTTTCCGTTCAGCTTGTCGACAATCCGGCGACCGCCCAGGCGCCCTGCATCCAGATTGTTGGTGCCGATGAAGTAGAGCCTGCGGCTGCCCGCGGCGTCTGAGTCGACGGTGATAACGGGAATGCCAGCATCGATCGCAGCGTCGATTTCGGGCGTCAGCACAGACGCGTCGGAGACCGAGATGAGAATGCCGGCGGGCTTGGCCGCGACCGCATTCTTCAACTCTGTGAGCTCAGCCTGCGGATCGTAGTTGTCGGGCCCGGCCACCCTCACCGTCACCTGGTATTGCGACCCCGCCTTCTTGAATCCCGCGACGGCCGTCTGCCAATAATTCGACGACATGTTCGAGCCGACCAGGTAAAACACCTCTTTGAGCGAATGTCTTGCTCCGCACCCTGGGATCAGTACCGCTGCCAGCGCTGCGAGTGCAAGCGCCATTCCCTTGACTGGTTTCATGGTTTCCTCCCTTTAGGACGAGACGTTTTGCCCGGACCGGAGTTGCCTGTTGCGAGCACGCGCCGGCTCATCGAAAATCCGGCTGGATGGTACTCCCGTAAACCCGCGATTGTCCATCCTGGAGCGCGTAGGTCCTTTTGTAACAGGCGTGGTGTGCATGGCCCAGTGATACAGCGCACAGAGATCGCCTCAGCGCGGATGACCTCAGCGCGCGGCGGTATCCCCTTTTGCGGTATAACCAGACGAGACTTGATGACTGCGCTCAAGAACGAATCTCCGGCCCCGCTGCCGGCGGGAGTTGCGGCCAGCGGGCGGGCCGACAGCGAACTCGTACGCCGCGTCCACGCGGAGCCTCCGCACGCCTATCGCACACCTTTCGCGCGCGATGCCGCGCGGGTTCTGCACGCACGCGCCTTTCGCCGCCTGGCCGGGAAGACGCAGGTGTTTACCCGCCTGCCCGCGGAGGGACTTTCGGATCACTTTCGCAGCCGCCTGACGCACACACTCGAGGTGACGCAGATTTCGCGTACCGCAGCCGCGGCGCTGGGACTGAATGCGGAACTCGCCGAAGCGCTGGCGCTGGTGCACGACATCGGGCATCCGCCCTTCGGCCACGCCGGCGAAAAGGCGCTGGACCGCGCGCTCCGCGGACACGGGTTGAGCTTCGATCACAACCTGCACGCGCTGCGCATCGTCACCTGGTTTGAGGAGCGTTATCCGGCCTTCCGCGGGCTCAATCTGACGCTCGCGGTCCGCGAGGGCATCGTGAAACACTCGCACGATTACTCCGCCGCGGAACATCCTGAGCTGGCGGAGTATCTTCTTGATGAGCTTCCGCCGCTCGAAGCGCAGTTGATCGACCTGGCTGACGAAATTGCGTATCTGACCGCAGATCTGGACGACGGACTGGACTCAGGCATCGTCGCGCTCGAGCAGGTGCGCGAATCCGTGCCACTCTTCCGGGGCTTCCATGACGCCGCGCAGGCCCGTTTTCCCCGTGCGGCGCCCAAAGTCGTGGTGTATGAGGCTCTGCGGCGGATGTTGAACGCGTTTGTCACGGACTTGATTGAAGAAGTGCGCGCGCGCGTGACGGCGCTGGGCGCGACCACGCTCTATGAGATCCGGCGGGCACCCGGACGGTTGGCCACGCTCAGTCCGCGGATGGAAGCCGCGCGCGCGGCGACGAAGGATTTTCTCTATACCAGCCTTTACAACTCTCCCGGCCAGGAGCAGGTGCACGCGCAGGCAGAAAAAGTGATTGCCGAGCTTTTCGCTTTCCTGATGGCAGAGCCGGGATTGATGCCGGAAGACCACCAGGCGCAAATTCCCACGGAAGGCTTGGCACGCACCGTGGCCGACTACATTGCCGGCATGACCGACAGCTACATTGTGCAGTTGTGGAGCAAGTGCAGCCCGGGCTAACCGAATGATCGCAGCTCAGGCATCCCTTCAAGAGGCTTGCCTGGCGAAGCGGTTGTAGAGCCAGCCCAAGGCCGCACCGCCGATCAGGCCATCGCAAAACGCGTAAACAGTCACAATCAGTACCTCAACGAGGCTGCGGACTGCATGGTAACCGGGATACCAGGAGGACAACATATCAAGAAAATGCTGTCCATAGCAGCCGCAGATAAGGTTGACCAGCGCTACCAGGAAAACAGCGGCTCCCCACAGGATTGCGCACGCCAGGGCAAGGGCTTTGATATCGAGTTTCATCATTACCCTCCATTGAGCCGAATTTTAGTCCTTGGCCCCGGAGAGAACCGGTGGCCTGTGGAAACAAGTTTTCAGCACACCAAAAGCATGCGATGAGAGGTCTGGTCGAGTGACGCTCGAAGCTACTGGACCGTTCCCTGCGGTCGCAGGCGGCGCAGGTCGAGGGCGCATTGCACGGCGTTTTGCGCGTGAAGGCGCAGATTGTCGGACGCGGCCCAGAGCCACAACCGCGATGTTTGATTGGAGTTGCGGCCCACCAACTCCGGGCGCAGGCGCACCAGGACATCGTTTTGTCCCGTGGCTGCCAGGTTCGAAGGTGAATCCGTGTCCTCAAGCACCAGTTCGATGTGCTCGCCGTTAAGCGCCTCTTCGAGGGCGACGATTTCCACGGGGCGCTCAAGCTCGATGGCGATGGAAAACGTGTGTCCGTGGAAGACTGGCGCGTGAATGACCTGAACGGCAAGGGACGGGCCACGGCCGCCGGTGAGCGCTTCGTAATGGCGGCGAATGCGCGCTTCCACATGAGGCAGACTGACGGTGGCGTCTTCGCCCATACCGCCGAGCAGATTAAACGCGATCTGCGCGTCGTAAATGCCGCGCGGCACGGGCTGGAAGTTGAGCAGGTTCACCGTTTGCTGGTGCAGCTCATCCATGGCCGTGCGGCCGAATTCGCTGGCCGGCTCAATCACCGTGGCCGCGGCAAAGCGGATGGGAGCGACCTGCTGTAGCCGATCGAGCAGCAGGGCGATGGCGATGACGGCGGGATGCGCGGGCACGATGGCAGGAGTGAACAGGTCGACGGCGGCGGCTTCCGTCCCCAGCCACGGGGCGCGGATCAAAACGCCGGTCTCCTGATCGAGTGCGCCGGAGAGATCGAGGACCGTGCTGCCGGCGCGAAGCGCCTGTTGCCAGTGACGGCGCGTGAGGCTCTCGGGACCACAGAAAAAGGAGAAATCGGCGCGGCCGAAGGCTTCATCGCTGATGACCTGGATGAAGGTGACCTCGTCGCCCACCTGCTCGAGCTGGCCCTGGGTTTCTTCCTCGTCGAGAAGAGCGAAACTTGAGGAGGCAAGCGGCGACTCGGAGAGAACGTCCTTCAACTCCCGGCTGAGCAGGCTCGATGCGCCGACGATGGCAATTTTGTACACAGGCATCCTTTAAAGCAGCGAGATAGCGAGTTAGCGTGGCGTTCCTGACGCCGATAGCCAATTGCAAGACAAATTCTAGTCGGAAAACTTGGGCCCGAGCGGCTCTGTCTCTGCCGGGGCGCCGTGATCGAGCGTAACCTTCTGGCGCCGGCGCCGCCGACGCTGCCATCCATACGCCGCGCGCGCCCAGATCCCAGAGAACATATACACGAGCGCGACCATAAACAGGGCGACATTTGAATACCGGATCAAGACGTAGGCAACCAGCGCCAACACCAACAGCAGCCGGAAAGGATGGCTGCGAGAAAGGTTGATCTCCTTGGCCGACCAGAAGCGCCACGTGCTGACCATGAGATAGCTGCAAAGCCCGACCAGGATGAGCCAGGGAACGGCAACGAACCAGTAGACATTGGGAATTCCGTAGCAAAGGTGCACGCTGGCGGCGAGCAGGCCGGCGGCTGCGGGAATGGGCATGCCGACAAAATATTTGCGATCGGGCCGGCCGGGGTTGCGCGGCTGCGGGTCGTGGCTGATGTTGAAGCGCGCCAGACGCGATGCCCCGCCGAGTAGAAACAGGAAACAAATGAAAGCTCCGGCCTGCAGCAGATGCATGTGCAACTGCGCATTCAGCGAGTCGGGCAGAAAATGAAATCCCCAGACCAGGGCCAGCAGGCTGGGCGCCATGCCGAAGGCGACAATGTCGGCCAGCGAGTCCAACTCTCCGCCGAAAGCGCTGGTGGTATTCGTCATGCGCGCGATGCGCCCGTCGAGCGCGTCGAAAGGAATGGCGAAAAGGATCGCGATCGCCGCCCAATCAAGGTGCCTCTGCGCATCGCCACTGACGGCACTGATGGTTTGCGTGATGGAAAAGAAGCCGGCGGCAATGTTGCCTGCGGTGAATATCGACGGCAATAGAAACATGCCGCGGCGCAGGCGGGGATGCGGTTTCCGCTTGATCTGCGCAATGTCAAAGTGGTTCATGCGCGGTCTCCCGGAGAGACAGCTGCGAGCACGCTCGCGCCGCCTTTCACCCGATCTCCCACCTTGACCCGCAGTTCGGCGTTTGCCGGCAGCAAAACATCGACCCTGGAACCGAATTTGATGAGGCCTACGCGCTGCCCGCGCTCCACGGTCTGGCCTTCCTCGCAACGGCACACGATGCGTCGCGCTAACAGCCCCGCAATTTGCTTGAAGGTGATTTCCAGCCCCGCGTCCGCGCCCTGGCCGCGCAACGTGATGGCGCTCTGCTCGTTGCGCTCGGCCGAGGCCGGGTTCATGGCATTGAGGTACTGGCCCTTTTGATAGTGGACGCGCCTCACCGTGCCGCCAATGGGAGCACGGTTGACGTGCACATTGAAAACGCTGAGGAAGATGCTGATGCGCTGCCGTGCACCATCAGGAGTGGTGATGGATGCAGTTTCCGTGACCAGGCCGTCACCTGGGGAAACAATCAAGCCTTTGCCGGTGGGGATGGTGCGTTGGGGGTCGCGGAAAAACCAGAGGAAAAATGCCGCCAGGAGAAGCGGGGGAATGCCCCAGGCCCAAGCGCCTGTGAGGTGGGTAAGCGCCGCCGCCACGGCGAATAAGCTAGCAGCGTAAATGTAACCGTCACGAACCATTGTCCCCAACGATTATACGGTGCTTCCGGGCAACGGTTGCGCGGGCAGGCCATTCAGCGGGCACACACTGCACGACGTAACGCCAGGGGGGCGTTGCGACGAGCAATTGACCCTCAAAAACCCTTTACCTTGCGATCTAGGCCACGGCCGGCTGACGGCGTTCGAGCGCGAAGATCAGATCCTTGGCGTGCAGCTTGAGTTTCTTGAGTCGCACTTCCTCGAGCTGTTCGTCTTCGGTGAGGTAGGGCTTTTGGAGCAACTCTTCCAAACGCTGAGCGTAGCGATGATGTTCGGCGTGCAGACGATCAAGCTCATCGCCCAGCGTGGAAACCTGTATTTCGTCCATCAAGCACCCCCAATGGCGACTCAGTTGGGACGATCTGCCGAAACCGCCATTTTTCTTAGAACACTTAGATATATCGCCGAAATGGTGGAATCGGCAAGCGCCAAAAGCACCGAAGGTAATGGAAGCCTGTGGATTTCGGGTGGAAGGATAGCTGAGCTGGCGGCGTTCGCCGTGCTGGCGGAGCCAGGCGAGATCGACCGGTGCTTATGCAGGATTCTCAGCCGAGCGGGAGGCTCATGAGGGCCGCATCTTCAATCGGATCTGCATAATAGCCCGGACGGAGACCGGTTCTGGCGAAGCCGAGGGAATGGTAAAAAGCCAGCGCCGGCTGGTTCGAGGCGCGCACTTCAAGTTGAAGTTCGCCCACGCCCGCGGATTTAAGTTCAGCGGCCAGCGCCTGAAAAAGACTTTTGCCGAGGCTGAGCCTCTGGCTCTCCGGGGCGACGGCGATCGATTCCAGCTCGGCCTGCGGCGGCAGGAGGCTGGCGACGGCGAAGCCGAGGATGGAGTCGGTCTGAGGACCTACGACTACCAGGGCGACGCGGCGCGGAGTGGACTCGGGTTTGATGGCATTCACGTAAGCCGGCTTCGGCCAATGCGGCGCTTGCGGGAGGTTCTCCGCAATGGCCAGCACGCGATCGAGATCGCTCGCGGCCATGCGCCGGATTACGATTTCGGGATTCACACGCCCTTCGATTCCGCAGCTGCCGCCTGGGCGGCGACATCGGTGCCGAAGATCTCGGCATCGGAGCGGCGCAGGTAGTGGCCGTCGAGCAGCGCAAGATCGACGGCTGCGCCGGCGATGAGGCGCGCCTCACCGGGACGGAGAGCATCAGAGGCAAGTGGCGGCGGCGTGGTGACGAGCTGCGTTTGCGGCCAGACACGGGCCAGCAGTGCCGCGGCGGCTTCGTCGCAAACGGCGACGCGGGTGGGGACGAGATGGACCGCGGCGAGTTCCTCGGGGCCAGCCAGCATCTCGACTGGTGCCGCGCCAGTGCGCTCCAGACGCAGGAACACTTCGCCACGATGCGCATCGAGGGCTGCCGAGGGGACACCGGATTTACGCGAGAGGATTTCGAGCCGCGAAATCGCCACGACGGGAATTCCTGCGCCCTGGGCGAGGCCCTTGGCGGCGCTTACACCTACGCGCGCGCCGGTAAAGCTTCCGGGGCCGTTCACGACAACAATTGCATTGAGCAGCCCAAGTTGAAGGGAGGAACGGCTCAAAAGATCGGCGATAGCGGAGATCAATGTCGCCGAGTAGGTGCGTCCGGCAAGCTCCGTCTGCCCAAGAATCTCCAGATCGCGGCCGGGGATCCGCCCCAGCGCTACCGAGCCCGAAGGCCCGCAGGTGTCGATCGCGAGCAGGAGCGGAAAGTCAGGCATGATGCCTCGTCACACTGCCGCCAGCGCATGGTCGAGGTCGGCGATCAGGTCTTCTTTGTCCTCGATGCCGATGGAGAGGCGGATGCGGCCCTCGTTGATGCCCATCTTGCGGCGCACTTCTTCGCTGACCGAGCCATGTGTGGTGGTGGCCGAGTGCGACGCCAGCGATTCCACGCCACCCAGCGACTCGGCGTTGAGGAAGATTTTGATTGCCGTAAGGAAGCGTGCCGCTTCCTCGCGCGACTTGAGCTCGAAGCTCATCATGGAGCCGAAGCCCTTTTGCTGCTTCACGGCCAAATCGTATTGCGGATGGCTTTTGAGGCCGGGATAGGCGAGCTTGCTCACCTTGGGGTGCGTGGAGAGGAACTCCGCTACCGCGCGGCCGTTTTCCTCGTGCTGCTTGATGCGCAGGGGCAGCGTCTTGATGCCGCGCAGCACCAGGAAGCACTCGAAGGGCGACATCACGCCGCCGGCGGCTTTCTGGATGAGCAGAAAACGATCCTTGTGCTCGGGCTTGGTGCCGATGAGCGCGCCTCCGAGACCGTCGGAGTGGCCGTTGAGATACTTTGTCGTCGAGTGCATCACGATATCTGCGCCGAGGGCGATCGGGCTCTGCAACGCAGGCGAGAGAAACGTGTTGTCGACGCTTACTTCAGCGCCGTGCGCGTGGGCGATCTTGGCGACGCCCGCAATGTCGGTGAGCACCATGAGCGGATTGCTCGGCGTCTCGATATGCACGAGCTTGGTGTTCGGCTTCATAGCCGCCTCAACTGCCGCGAGATTGCTGGTGTCGACGTATTCGATCTGGATGCCGTAGCCCGAAACGATCTGGTCGAACAGGCGGACGGTGCCAGCGTAGACGTCGCGCGAGCAGACGAGGTGGTCACCCGACCGCAGCATGGCCACAAGCGCGGAGATGGCCGCCATGCCGGTGGTGAACGCATGACCGCTGGTCCCGCCTTCGAGCGCGGCCAGCGCCGTCTCCAGCCGGTCGCGGGTGGGGTTGCCGGCACGCGAGTAATCCCAGCCGCGGTCGCTGCCGATGCCGGTGAGCTCGAAGGTCGAGGAAAGGTACACGGGCACGTTCACCGCGCCCGTCTGCGGGTCAGGATGCTGCCCGGCGTGGACGGCAAGGGTCGAGTATTTGTATGGGGACATGGTCTTAGCTTCTAGCTGCTAGCTCCTAGCCTCTAGCTTATCGTGACGAACCTGGATGCATCCCAGTGGTTTTCTGCCAGCGGGGATTTGCGCGGCGTCAAATGCAGCTAAGACGGTTCGGTTGCAACTGGGAAGCTGGACTCGCCCTCCTGCTCCCAATGTCAATTCTTGGACTCGCCACGAATGATGGTCATCCTGAGCGAGTCCTCGCAGGGCGAGGACGAGTCGAAGGACCTGCATTTAACCCGTCGCGCCGACCAACTGTTCCGGCGTGTACCACGCTTCACTTAGGTCAACCCAAGTAGGATTGCTCTTTTTGATCAACGCGATCTTCTTGGCTCGCGTCCACCCCTTCAGCTGCTTCTCCCGCGCAATTGCACTGCTGGCATGGGCATAACGCTCAAACCAGACGAGTCGGTCGCAGTTGTAGTTCACCGAAAAACCCTCAAACAGCTTGTTCTTGTGCTCGAAGATTCGTTTGTCGAGATCGCCCGTCATTCCGATGTAAAGAGTGAGGCTGCGACTGGCTACGATGTAGGTGTAGTAGTAGCGTTCGTGCATGGATGTCTTCCTGAAAGGGCAGATTATCGCGCCATCATCGCACAAAAGCAAATACAGGTCCTTCGACTCGGTCGCTGCGGCGATCTCGCTCAGGATGACCGTTCAAAAGAAGAAGGTGCTAAAGCGGATTCCTACGTGAACTGGCTGCGGAATACTGCTTTGATGTGCGCCAGCCGCTCTTCGAGTGCTTTGGTCTCTTCTTCAAGCCCTAATCGCCGGGCCAGGCCGATAGCGTCGTAATAGCACTCCTTGGCGTCGCTGTAGCATACCGTTGCGTCGCTCGGGTGACGAACCTCGTACATATCGTCGTAGGCCTTTTCACCCATCGCCTTCAGGTGCGCCAGTTGTTCTAACTGCGCTTTGCGTTCTGTTTCATCGTCCATTGGTCTGCTACTTTCCTGCTGGCGCTGCCTGGCCGACCGGCCGCGGCGTGGGGAAGTAGCCGGTACGGGTGCGCACCGTAAGCTTGCCTCCGCTCCCGGATTCGGCCGTCAATTCCACCTTGCGAAATCCTGGGACCGAGATGGGCTTGGTGGAGTGGTAGCCGATCGTGTACTGGCTGCGAATGTCGCGCGCAACCTCGGCGGCGATCTGGTCGACCTGATCGATGGATTTGGGGAAGAACGCCAGGCCCCCGGTTTCCTGCGAAAGCATCTCCAGCGCGCGGCGCGCGTGGCGCACCTCGGCACGGGTCATTTCAGGGCCGAAGAGCAGTCCAATGGAATAGATGACGGGGCCGGAGAGCTGCTGCACGCGTTGGATGGTCTGCTCCAGGTCCAGGCTTGACGCATTGTCTTCGCCGTCGGTGATGAGGATGAGAACCTGCTTGGGCCGCTTGGCGTCGGCTGCCAGCTTGTCGGCCGAAGCCGCCACGGCGTCGTAGAGCGCCGTGCCGCCGCGGGAATCAATGTGCGAGAGCCCGTCGCGCAGCTTCTTGATATCAGAGGTGAATTCGCAGTCGATGAAAGCTTCGTCAGAGAAGTTGACCACAAAGGCTTCGTCCTGCGGATTCGAGGCCTCGATCAAATCGAGCGCGCTCTTGTTGACCGAGGGCCGCTTGAGGTACATCGAGCCGGAATTGTCGACCACCAGTCCCATGGAGACGGGCAGATCGGTGTGCTGAAAGCTGATGATGTTCTGTCTGACTCCGTCCTCGTAGACCTGGAAATCGTCCTTGGTCAGGTTTTCAACCAACTGCGTGCCGTTAAGCACGGTGGCGTTGAGCACCACTTCTTCGACGTCAGTGTGCAGCAGGTAGCCGCTGCCTTCTTTGCGGAGGGTTCCGGTAGCCGGCACGGGGGCCGTGGTGTCAGGCGAGCGGACGGGGTCGGTATCCTGCGTGAGCGACGGCGACTGCGCGGCCGGGGTCGCGCTGGCCGGGGCATGAGCCTGCTGGGCGGAGAGCAAGGGGAGCAGAAGCCCCGATGCGAAGAAGAGCGCGGCAAAAACCGCTTTACTGCAATGGCGCATAGTACCCGGTTCGAGCATACACGGTGAGCGGAGGCAATCCCGGTGGAGGATTCACTTTCACCTTCACTTTACGCCACTTGCCGTCGCGGGCAAGATCCTTAGGCTTGTAGCCGATTACGTATTGGTTGCGCAGCTCGGTGGAGATCTTCTCGGCGATGTCGCTCATCTCGTCCACATCGTCGACGCGAAACATGCGCCCGCCGGTTGCGGAGCTGATGTCGTCGAGCAACTGCGGGCCAGTGCGCTCCTCGGGGGTGGGCGCGTAGGGATCGAAGATGCCGATCGAGTAGATTTCCACGTCGGCTTCGCGTACCTCCGCCCGCACCTCGCCTTCGGTGTAGCGCGAGCGGTTGTCGCCGCCGTCGGAGACCACCAGCAACGCCTTGCGCTCGTGGTGGGCGTCCTTCATCTTGGCCAGGCCGTAGTAGATGGCGTCGAGCAGCGCGGTGCGATGGGCGGCGTGCACGGTGGCCAGCCGCTCCTGAATCTCTTCCACGGAGCTGGTGAAGTCCTCAATCAGCTCCGGCCGGTCGTTGAATCCGATGACGAAGAACTCATCCTGCGGGTTAGCGGTTTTGATGAACTGCAGGATGGATTCCCGGGCGCGGATCAGCTTGGAAGTCATGGAGCCCGAGAGGTCGAAGATGATGCCGATGGAGACTGGCGCGTCTTCGCAGGCGAAGCTCGCGATGCGCTGCTCGCCGTTGTTCTCGTAGATCTGGAAGTCCTCTTTTTCGAGGCCCGTGACCAGGCGGTTCAACGGGTCGGTGACGGTGATGGGAACCAGTACCAGATCGACATTCATGCGAATGAACGATCCGGGGTGAATGCGGAGCGCCGCGGGCCCGGATTCGGGGCCAACTTCAGCGCCTTTGGGCTCTGTGGTTGGAGCGGTGGTACTGGCCGGCGGCTCGACGTGGATTTTGTTGAGTGGATCTTCCTGGGTGTAGGCCCGGGCCGTGCACAACATCGCGGCCAGCAGGCAGAAGCCCACGCGGCGGCACACCTGGGAAAGGTTGCCGTCCCCGTTGTAGCTAACACGCTCTTGGGGAAGCGTCATCATGCGGCACCAAGGGGGTCGAACGCGATAGTACCACGCTTCGTACATCTCCGGCGTTAGGACGGATTCAACCCCGTTCCCGCATGCCGGTATCGGTACTATCCGACGTTTTGGAGCGCATCGGGACCGTCAGGATGCTGGGATACAATCAAGCCTGAACGCCCCGCGATCTCACTGCCTGGAACGGCCTGGCGGGGCACAAAATCCACCTTTTCAATGGCGGAACTCGACCTTCCTCATGGCTCGCATCTATCCTTTTCGCGCCTGGCGCTACAATCCCTCCGCGGTCCGTTTGGCCGACGTAGTCACGCAACCCTACGACAAGATCTCGCCAGCCATGCAACAGGCCTATTACCAGCGCAGTCCGTACAACCTGGTCCGGATCATCCTGGGACTGCCTGAACTGTTTGACGCCGAGAAGGGCGAAAACGTCTATACGCGGGCGGCGCGGGATCTTCGCGCCTGGCGCGAGCAGGGCGTTCTGACCCAGGAAAACGACCCCTGCGTGTTTGCCTACTCACAGCGTTTTCAGGTTCCCGGGACCGATATCGTGAAGGAACGGCGTGGGTTTATCGCGCTGGGCAAGCTGCACGATTACTCGGAAAAGGTGGTCTTCCGGCACGAGCAGACACTTTCAAAGCCCAAAAGTGACCGGTTGAACCTGCTGAAGGCCACACAGGCACATTTCGGACAGATTTTTATGCTCTACTCCGACCCTTCGGGCAGCGTGGAGAAGAATCTCTACGACGGGAATGGCGCGGCCGACGCGGAAGTCACCGATGAGTACGGCGTGCTGCACCGGGTGTGGCGCGTGAACAATCCCGCGACGATCCGGCTGCTGACCACGGCCATGGACGACAAGAAGCTGATCATCGCCGATGGGCACCATCGCTACGAAACCGCGCTCAATTACGCGAAGGAGCACGGGCATGCAGCGGCACAAGCGGAATTGACCGGCAACGGCTTGCCGCAGCCGCCGTATCCGGAGGCTGCAGTGATGATGACCTTCGTGAATATGGATTCGGATGGCCTGGTGATTCTGCCGACGCATCGCGTGGTGCACAGTCTCGAGAATTTTGATGCCGCGGCATTTCGCGCCAAGGCTGAAGAGTTTTTCACCGTGGAGACGCTGGCGCCGGGCGATGCGCAAAACTACATGAGCACGCTGACGGGCGAAACCGGCACGGCTTTTGTGGCCGTCACGCGAGCGGGCGACTTTTTGCTGCGGGCAAAACCTGGGCAAATGGCAAAGGCGCTCGTCGATGTCCCCGAACGGCAACGGCAACTCGACCTGACGCAGCTGCATTCCATCATTCTGGACCGGCTGCTGGGACTGGACGCCGAAAAGGTGCGCGAGCAGACGAACCTGCGCTACCTGCGGGACGCGGGCGATGCCGTGGAGCAGGTGCGCAAGGGCGAGGCGGACGTAGCGTTCCTGACCAACCCCGTGACCATGGAGCAACTGCGCGAAGTGGCGTTTGCGGGCGAAGTGATGCCGCAGAAATCCACTGACTTTTTCCCCAAGCTGCTGAGCGGCTTGACGATTTATGCGTTGCGGTGAGGGGTTCAGCCGGGAGGTCGCGAAGCCCGGCGCAACGTTCGATGACCAGTCGCGCACGGCAGGCGGAAACATGGCAGGAATGCACTATCGCCGTAGTCTCCTCGGATCGCTTGCTGCCCTTCTTACACTTTTTGCATGTCTGCCTGCCCTTGCGCAGGCTCCGCCCGCGGCAAAATTCGTGGTGGTGTTGGACGCGGCCCACGGCGGCGACGACCTTGGCGCGCGGCTCGGCAACCAGGCGGAAAAGGACTACACTCTGGCGCTGAGCGTGAAGCTGCGCTCGCTGCTCGTGGCGCGCGGCATTGCCGTGGTGACGACGCGCGAGTCGGGCGCAGACGTCGATGCGGATCACCGCGCCGAGATTGCCAACCGCGCCAATGCTGCGGCCTGCCTGAATCTGCACGCGGCGCTGGTCTACTCCAAGAGCGGACCTGCCGTGCACTTGTTCCTCTCTTCCCTGCCCTCTGCGGCGGACGCGCGATTTGTTCCGTGGAGGACCGCACAATCCGCGTGGATTCCGCGTAGCATGGCGCTGGCCGGGGTGTTGAATTCGGCGCTCATCCATGCGGGCATCACGGTGACTCTGGGCCGCACCGCGCTGCCTGCAATTGACAGCATGGCCTGCCCGGCGGTCGCCGTTGAGATTTCGCCGCAGGCATCAGCAGATGGGGCGAGCACGGACGATGCCTCGTTCGAAGCGCAAGTAGCCGACGCGCTGGTGGCGGCATTGGTGGAGTGGCGCGCGGAGGGCACACAATCCGGAGGACCGCGGCCGTGATCCCTCGCCACCAAACCGTGCTGTTCGTGATCCTGCTGCTGGCTTCGGTCATCATGGGCGCGGTGCTGTGGAACCAGTTGCGGCGCGCGCACGAGCGCCTGCTGCGCAGCGAGGATGCGGCGCCTACGCAGGCGCCGCTGATTGCTCCGGCGGAGCAGGCGACGCTGATGGTAGCGAACGATGCGGACAACTCCGTGCAGCCGCGAATTCTGACTTTGCCTTTGCCGCAAAATCCAGAAGCTCGCGCACGAGCGGTGCTGGGCAAGCTGTTCGAACTCGACGCTGCACCCGATGCCGCACATCCGGTTCCCGGCGGCGCCAACTCCGTCGCACAAGTGTTTCTTATGCCCATCACGGAGGACGGCGGAAAGGCCAAGCCCGATGCGCCCGAGCTTGCCGTGGTGAATTTGACCGGCGCGTTTGCGGCGGGACATCCCTCGGGACTCGAAACCGAAACGCTGACCATTCTTTCCATCTGCTCTACGCTGAGCGCCAACCTGCCGCGCGTGACCGAAGTGCGATTTCTGGTGGACGGCCAGACGCGCGCTACACTGGCCGGGCACGCCGACCTGACACGCACCTACCTTACCGCCGATACGGTTCCAACCGAGGGAGCACGCCCGTGACCACGAACCCAAGCTCAAATGCAACTCCCACCATCGGCGTATTCGATTCCGGCTTCGGCGGATTGACGGTGCTGCGCGCGCTGATGGAGCGGATGCCGCGCGCGCGCTACGCGTTTCTCGGAGACACGGCGCGGCTGCCCTACGGCTCAAAATCGCGGCGCACGATTGCGCGCTACGCGGCGCAGAGCGCACAGTATCTGGTGCGCGAACAGGGCGCGGAGTTCCTGGTGATCGCCTGCAACACGGCCAGCGCCCTGGCGCTCGACGCCATTCAAGATGCGGTGCCGGTTCCTGTGCTGGGCGTGATCGAGCCGGGCGCGATTGCCGCGAAACAGGCTTCTACCACGGGCGACGTGCTGGTGATCGCCACGGAGGCCACGGTGCACAGCCATGCCTACGCGGCGGCGTGCCAGGCACGGGGATTGCGCGCGCTGGAAAAAGCCTGCCCGCTGCTGGTGCCGCTGGTCGAGGAGGGATGGACGGACCATCCTGTGACCGCAGAGGTGATTGACGTTTACTTGAACGAATTGCGATCCGAGGCCGCGGCTCACGGGCTGAAGCCCGATACGCTGGTTCTAGGGTGCACTCACTACCCGCTGCTGCGGCGCCTGATCGAACGCGCGGTGCGCCCGGGAGTGAAGGTGATCGATTCCGCCGAAGCGGCGGCGCAGGCCGCGGTCGAGCTCTTTAACGGACGGGTTGTGCCGGCGTCTGCGGGCGCGTCAGCGGAGACTGAGGTGCGTTGTTTCGCGACCGATTCGGTGGAAAAATTCGAACGCCTCGGTTCGCGCTTCCTGGATCGGCCCGTGGGACGTGTGGAATTGATCGATCTGGGCGGGTGAGGGCGCCGCGAACGCGGAAAAGAATGGGGCAACCCATGAAAATCGCTCTGGTATTCTGACAATTGGCAACTCCGTCGTCTTCCCCTTTTGGACTAGATTCTTGGAGGAACTCTCAAAGCATGATTAACCTGGCGGGCAAGACTGCCGTGGTGTTCGGGCTGGCCAACAAGCGCTCGATCGCCTGGGGCATCGCCCAAAAACTTCACGAAGCCGGCGCCACCCTCGCGATCTGTTACCAGAACGAGCGCATGAAGGCCGAGGCCGAAGACCTGATTAACGATTTGGGGGACGCCAGCGGTTTCCAGTGCGACGTATCCAACGACCAGGAGATCGCGACCCTATTCGCGGCGCTCAAGGAAAAGTACGCGAAGATCGACATCCTGGTGCACGCCGTTGCCTACGCTCCCGCCGAGGACCTGAAAGGCGAGTTCATTAACACCAGCCGTGAAGGCTTCCGCATCGCGCACGACGTGAGTGTCTATTCGCTGATTGCCGTGAGCCGCGGTGCGGTGCCGCTGATGACGGAGGGCGGCAGCATTATCACGCTCACTTATTACGCGGCCGAAAAAGTGGTGCCGCACTATAACGTGATGGCGCTGGCCAAAGCCTCGCTGGAGAGTGCTGTGCGCTATCTGGCGTACGAGCTGGGGCCGAAGAACATTCGCGCCAATGCCATCTCTGCCGGACCCATCAAGACCCTGGCCGCACGCGGCGTGGGCGCACTGGGCGATATGCTCAAGTCGCATGCCGAGCGGGCTCCGCTGCATCGCAACGTGGACCAGAGCGAAGTGGGCGGGACGGCGCTTTACCTGGCGAGTGACCTGGCCAGCGCGGTGACCGGCGAAGTGATCTACGTCGATTGCGGCTACAACATCATGGGGTTCTGATCGGAGACCGGCGGGGTTAGCGGAGTTAACGGATCAGGATCGGCAAGAAAATGCTTCAGGCGATGGGCTGAAAGCCGAGGTTGTCGATCTGAGAGCGGTCCGGATTGGCGTCGGAATATAGAACTGGCTCAGAGCGTGCGGAGACGAGATTGCGACCGCGCCGCTTGGCTTCGTACATGGCGGCATCCGCACGCCGCATCATTTCCTCCCAGCCACGCGCGAGATCGAGTTGCGCCACTCCGGCGCAGACCGTCATCCTGACCGGACCGGTTTCAAAGGGCACTTCGAGTTCTTCCACCATGTGCCGTACGCGCTCGGCGGTGGCGAGCGCCGCTTCGCCTGTGGTATCCGGCAACAGGATCGCGAACTCCTCGCCGCCCATGCGAGCCAGCGAGTCCTGTTGGCGCAGCAAGCAGTGCAGGCGGCGCACCAGGAGCTGCAAAGCGCAGTCGCCCGCGGCGTGTCCGCGCGTATCGTTCAGGTGCTTGAAGTTGTCGATGTCGACCATGATCATGCTGAGCGCGGTGCCGTAGCGCTGGCTGCGCGCGGTCTCGCGCAGGGCGATTTCTTCCATGGAGCGGCGATTCAATGCGCCCGTGAGGGGATCAGTGCGCGCCCGCTCGGCTAGCTCTCCTTGCAATTCGGTCACCAGGAACCACATTTCGCACATGGCCACGCAGGCGGCGAAAAACGCAGCCGCAGCCAGCGAATAGAGCCAGCGCGGATCGCTATGGGCGTCAACGGTTTTCCAGGGCTGCGCGTAGCTCAGGTTGGTCAGAACGGCGCGGTATGCGGCCACCAACATTTGCCCGCTGACTAGCAAAGCGCTCACGCGCGCTACCGCGGCGAACGGCCCGCTGCGGTATTTCCACAAGGTCCACACCGAAAAGCCGCACAACGCCACGAACGGAAGATTGATGACATTGCCGGTGTAGGAGATCTTATCCAGGTAGGTAAAGGTGTACGTCGCCAAAACCAGGCCGATGGGAATCCAGAGCTGGCGAAACCGGAAGGGCTTGCGCACCACAAACCAATAGAGGCCCATCCATTGCATGGCCATTGAAACCAAATACAACTCGTTCGGGGTCATGCTGGTCCAGATCGCCGGGGCCTTGCCTTCCAGACCTTGCAGGATGAGCTTGATTAATCCAACCACCTGCGCGCCGGCGAACCACAGCATTCCGGTGGCGCGGCGGTTATACCACGCGAGGACGCCAATGCACACCGTGAAGACGGTGACCGAGGCAATGTTCGTAAAAAAGAACGTCCCGTAGTCCATACCGCGGCGCTACTCTCCGACAGTTCCCGTTCCCACTTGTGCTGCATATCGGCAGGAAATCCGTTTCGATCAAGGCAATCAGCGGCCCGCCTCCGGCCATTTCAAAGACGGAATCGATTGCGCTCGAGGAACTCCACGATTTTACCGTTAAGGTTGCGGTACTGGATAGCACTTTCCGGGAGGGTTGGTTACTGTTGGAGCGCCAGAATCTGACCCCATACGGCGGGCTCGACGGGGAGCCCCAGGCGGAGGTTTTCCTCGCGGATGCGCAGGGTTTGCTCACCGGGATAGCGGACTTTCCCGTTAGGTGCCGGCTGGGAGTTGTGCAGAGACGCGACAACGCCGTCGGCAATCTCCTCCGCCTGTTCTGCAGGGCCAAAGGCCGCGGGATTGAAAGCCAAAAACATCTGCGAGACACCGGCTTCGCGCTCGGGGTCGGGAGCGATTTCATATGTGGCGCGGCCCAGGGCCATCATGGCGGAGACCATGTCCAGCACCACGGCGAGGCCCGAGCCCTTCCAGTAGCCGGTGGGCAAGAGACGTCGCGATTGCTCTACGGCGCCGGGATCGCGGGTGAGGTTGCCTTCAGAATCGAAGCCGCCGTCGACGGGCAGCATCTGGCCGCGCTTGCGATAGCTCTCGAGCGCACCGTAGGAGAACTGCGACATGGCCATATCGAGCACCACCGGGCCGCCGGCGCGCGGCACGGCGATGACGAGGGGATTGTTGCCGATGACCGGCTCGACGCCGCCCCAGGGCGGCTGGTTGGGCATGGTATTAGTCCAGCAGATGCCGATCATGCCGGCCTCCGCAGCCTGCCAGCCGTAGGTACCGCCGCGCATCCAATGATTGGTATTGCCCATGGTGACCGAGCCTACGCCGTGCTCGCGGCCCAGCGCGATGGCGCGGTTCATGGCGGCCAGCGCATTCAGATTGCCGGGGCCTCTGTGCCCGTCCCAGCGCTCCAGCGCGCCGCACTGCGCCGTGACCGCGGCCTCGCCTGCGGGATCGACGCAGCCGTTGCGAATGGTGACCACAAAACGCGCGAAGCGATTGATGCCGTGCGTATAGACGCCGTCGCACGTGGTTTCAGCAAAAAGGCGCGCGCAAATTTGGGCGCGATCGGGCGCAAAGTCGAGCTTGCTCAGGATGGCGGCAAGGGTTTGCTGAACTTCGGTGAAGGGGATGCGGTTCATGATTTATTGGGCAGCGGAGCTATTCCTTCAGCGTCACGGTGATCTTGCGCGCATCGCCGCCCGCGGAGGCGATCAGGATTTCGCCGGTGGCGCGCTTGCGGATGCTCTTGAACTTTTCGCCCCACTCCACCACCACCAGCGCGTCGGGGGTGAGCAGATCGTCGAGGCCGAGCGTCTCCAACTGGCGCTCGCCTTCCAGGCGGTAGACATCGAGGTGATAGAGCTTGACCGGCTTGCCTTTGCGCGTGCCGTCGTACTCATGAATCAACGTGAAGGTGGGGCTGGTGACTTCGTCGGGCTCGGCGGCGTCGAGGGCCTGGGCGATGCCTTTGACCAACGTGGTCTTGCCGGTGCCCAGTTCGCCGCCGAGCAACAGCAACTGCGGCGGGCTGAGCAATTCGGCCAGTTTGCGGCCGACGGCGATGGTGTCCGCGCCGCTGTGCGTGGTGAACTCGTACATTCTGCCCTCTGCGGCCACTGCGGCGTTGCTCATTCTTTAACCTCGCCGTGAACTTTCACTAGGGCATTCGACTGTTGGATGCACCTTTAGTCTGCTGCATGCGTCATTACTCCGCCGCACGCAGTGCCCCCTGCAACCAAACATACCCGTTTTTGCCGCCTACTTCAAAACGATGCAGGCGCGATTGGTACGCCCGGGCCAGATACGCGAGAGAATCGGTGGCCAGCAGAGTATGCTCATCGGTCTCGCGCACTGCCATGTCGGCGGCCAGACCGTGCAGGTAAACCGCCGCTTCCACAGCGTGCACGGGATCATCAGGATATTGTGCCATCAGGCCTGCGATGAGCCCGGTGAGCAGGTCGCCGCTGCCGCCTTTGGCCATGCCGGGGTTGCCGCTGGTGTTCACGGCCACGCGGCCATCGGGATGCGCGATGAGGGTGCGCGCGCCTTTGAGCACCAGCGTGACGCCCATGCGCAGCGCGAAGCTCGATGCCACTTCAAGCCGGTTGGCCTGAACTTCGGCGACGGTGCTTGCAATGAGCCGCGCCATCTCGCCGGGATGAGGCGTGAGCACAACTACGCGTCCCTTTGCCAGCGCGATCAGTCGCGAGGCGTCGGAAGACAGAATATTCAGCGCGTCGGCGTCGATCACAGTAGGAATTTTTGTGGCCGACAACAGGCCCATGGCGAATTTCGCTGTCTCCGCACTCTGCCCCAATCCCGGACCGATGGCGAGGACGGTTTTTCCGGCGACCAGCGCGGCAACCCGATCGGGTACAAGATTCTCTGCCGCAACCTCGCCGGCATCTGTTGTCTTGAGCGGCCAGGTCATCAGCTCCGGCGCAATCGACGACACCACCGGCAGCGCGGGCGCGGGAACGGCCGCGGTCACAAGGCCTGCGCCGGCGCGCAGCGCGCCCAAAGACGACATGGACGGCGCTCCGGCCTTGCCTCCGGCCGTGCCAAAACTTCCGCCCACCACAAGCACGTGGCCGAAGTTGCCCTTGTTGGCCGCAGCCGTGCGCGGCGCTTGCGCCAGGGCGAGCGACGAACCTGCCCAATCGATGTTGAGGGTGGAGACGATCGCCGCATCCGGCGAGCCGATGGGCGCGACGACGACAGGCTGATCCCAGCGGCGGGTGAGCTGTCCGAAGACGTGTGCCGGCTTGGGCGCAGTAAAGGTGATGACGGCATCGGCGGGAAATACCGGGGTCCCCACAGACAGGTCTTCGTCTGTGGGGTGGAAGACCGTGCCGGAGGGCGTCGCGCTGGTCGCATCGGCGATCCAGCCGGAGGGCAAGTCAATGGCAAGAACCGGATAAGTTCTGCGTTGCACGCGCTCGAGCGCTGCCAGCGCCAGTGACGGCAGCGGCGGCCTGAACCCCGTACCAAACAGCGCGTCCAGAACTAGATCGGTGGCGAACGCGTCGTCCTGCTCGGCGAGGTCGCGCGCATGGGCGACTACGCGAATCTTTCCATGCGCGGGATTGTTCAGCTCGCTCCACGCGACGGCGGCGTCGCCCTTGAGATGGTCCGGCGCGCCCAGCAGCAGCGTGGTCACTTCAAGACCGGCTTCAGAGAGCAGCCGCGCCGCCATCATGCCGTCGCCGCCGTTGTTGCCGGTTCCGCAGAGCACCGTGACGCGTCGCGCCAGCGGGAATTGCTCCCGCGCAAAATCAGCCACGGCCGCCGCCGCATTCCGCATCAATTCAATCGACGGAGTTTGAAACCGCTCCGTGGTGGCGCGGTCGCAGGCCTTCATCTCGGCTGCGGAAAGAACTTGCATCGCAACCATGGTAACGCAGTGAGAGTGTGAGTGAGCATTGCGGCTGGACAGACACGGTCACACTTCACACTCACACTCACACTCGTTCCTGTTCACTTGATCAGCCGGGCTTGCAGGGAGACGTTGGAGTTGGCGCGGGTGAGGACGCAGGAGCCGGTCCTGTCGCAGCGGAAGTGAATGGGGGCGGGAAAGACTTGCCACTCGGCTGAGCGGTTGCGCAAGCCGGCTATGCCCAGGAAGAAAACCCGTCCGCCGCCGGTTTCGACCGTGCCGCGCGAGGGATTGTCACCCACGATCACATCGTCGCCCTCAATCGCGGTGGGCAGGCGCTGCGACCGCGGCGAGGATTCGCCACGGCCTCCGTGGCCGTTCGGATTCAGCCCTACCTCGTGCCGCAACCATTCGGCCTGCTCGGCGAGAGTGGGAAAATTGGTGTAGAACTCCCAGCTCTTGAACGATGAGTAGGCTTTCACCGGACAGGGCAGCGGGCCCGTCAGATCGATCTCAGCAATCTGCCCGTCCTCGCCGGTCATATTCTGCACGATGTCACCGTTCTGTGTCTCCCGCGGCTCGCGTGGCGCGAGGAATTTGGTGCCTGGGGTACGAGCCACCGAATCAGGGAAAAGAATCTGTTTCTGGCAGGCTACGAGGCCCTCAGCATCCCGGATGCGGAATGTTACCGAGAGCTGGCGCGACGGATCCTGAGCAACGGCTGCGAAGCTGGCAATTTGCTGCGGATCAAGCGGATCGAGGAAGAACTGGTAGGAGCCCCCGCTCGAGTTCCAGCGAGCGATGAAGCGGCCGCTGAGCCCTGCGGGATCGTACCTCTGGCTTCCCAGATCGATGTAAGGAACGGGCGGCTTGGGCTGGAGGAAAGACGGAACCTCAAGAGCGATGAGTACTGCACCCGCCAACACCGCAACCACGAGGAGAATTGCGACGATGGGAATCGGAGAGCTCTTCTTCTTCCTCTGCCTCTTGGGATCCGGTTCCGCGGGCGGAGGCTCCATCGTTTCGCGGAACGAATACAACTCCTTCTGGTCTCCCTTTTCGGCAACCGGCACAAAGTCAAATTTGGAAACAGGGGGAGCTTCGCCGGAGTCCGCTGACTGGCCGCCAGCAACTGATCCCTGATTCGGTTCGTTTTGATCCGCATCACTCATAGGGTCAGGCACGCGATCATTTCAATCGGTTGGGGGATCGTGCGCGGAGATCACTGCCATTGAAACACGAGATTGGCGGCGCTGCAACAATTGTTGCACAGCATCCGCAGCGGACTGTTCCCTTTCAATCACGCCCCGTTTCGGAACTAAACGCGGCTCCGTCGTCAACGCATCAGAACTCGATTCTGCCTTGAAAGGCGATCATGCGCGGCGAGCTGTCGCCGCCCAGGCCGACGCCGAGCAGTCCGGTGGGCGGCATGGTCAAGCTTTGCAACGTTCCGAATCTTGCCGGGACCGAGCCGGGCACGCCGGCTTCGACCGTGCTGGGCAGCGCAAAGTTGGGATGGTTGAATGCATTGAACAACTGGCCGTCGATGCGCAGTTTGATCCCCTCCCGCATCGGGAAAGTCTTGGTGATGTACATGTCGGAATAAGTAAAGTGCGGCCCGCGCACTGCGTTGCGGCCGGAATTGCCGAACTGGCAGATTGCCGGGTTATCGTTTTGCGCGCCGAGAACGCCCGTATAACATGCGCCGGTAGTGGGATCGACCACCGAGACGAAGGCATCGGGGTTAAGCCACTGCCTGGTTCCGTTGATGGTGACGCCGGGATAGGGTGTCTTACGATAGAGCGGCACGCCGGGGACCCGGTTGGCATAGTTCGGCACGGCGAACTGGATGGTCTGCGCGGGATCGGACGCCTGAAGAACTCCGTTGCCGTTGGCGCTGTATTGCTGGCTCAGCACGCTGAAGGGCAGTCCGGAGTGAAGGAATCCGGTCTCCGAAAACGACCAACCTCCAAAGACCTGACGCAAGATTGGATTGCCGGAGTGGAATGGCACTTGATACACGCCGAATGCGGAGATGTTATTCCGCACATCGTAGTCGCAACTGGCATGCTGCCGGCTCAGCTCACCCGGCAACGGCGATTCCAATCCCTGCGTGGAGAAGGCGAGCAAGCCTCCATTCGATACTTCGTCGAGGCAGTGACTGAAGGTGTAGTTGCCGCGCAGGGTCAAGCCGCCCCATTGCTGCGTGTAGACGGTCTGCAATCCGCTGTAACTGCTGTTCGCGCCGGTTTGGAACTCGGTGACATTTCCAAATCGCTGATCGAGCGGTTGCGCGTAGGGGAATGGCGCAAAGCATCCGTCGCACACGTTCTGATAGCCGTTGAACTGCACCTGATAAGGCTCATGCAGTCCGCGCGTGCCCACGAAGTCGGCGCGCAGGTCGCCGCGCGAGCCGATCTGTTGCTCGACGCCAAGATTGTACTGGTAGTAATGCGGAGTCTTGAGCGTTCCCGTGGGAAAGGTGTTCAGGCTGACGGCCAGCGGACAAGTGGGTGCGCCCGGCTGGATGCCAGCGCAAGGCGCGCCGCCGGAGCTGAAGGTTGTTTGAAACGACTTATTCGCGCTGGCTGCCGCGTCAACGGCGCTTGCGGGAACGCCGGGAGCGATTCCCAGTCCGCCCACCTGTCCGCCGATACCGCCGGTGAAGGAGGGGTCGTTGGGCGCGTTCATCAAACCGCTATCCGCAATTTGCTGGGGAATGATGTCGCTGAAGACGCCGAATCCGGCATGAAGGGCCGTGAGCGGTCGAAGCTGATAAGCAATCGAGACGCGCGGCTGATAGACAAACAGCGGCGTTGCCGGAAACAGGTTGTGAACATTGCCAAGGATGACCTGATTCAGCGGTTGATTGGTTGCATGCGAGGCATCCAGGAAGGAACCGGCCATGCGGGAGAAAAGTGCCTGCGGGCTCGTGACGTTGGTATTCCACGTGACGCGCACGCCGTAGGTGAGGGTCGTCTTCGCCGAAGGCTTCCAGGTGTCCATCCCGTAGTATTCGAGATTGCCGACGGCGACTCTTTCCTTCAGAGAGACCGGGAAGTTTTGCTGGGCAGTGTATGCGGCTCCATAGGTGAACTCCGCCAGGTCGTTGTAGGCGACGGTCGGCACGGTGCCCTCTCCGAGATCGTAGTCGCTGGTGTCGACGCGGCGGGTATTGACGCCGAAGTGCAACGTGTGCCGGCCGCGCGTCCATGTCAGATTGTCGTTGATCTGCCATTGCGTAACCTTGCGCCCCTGCGGAAACGTATCATTCAGGCCGCCGATGGTCGTGAAAGGTACGCTGTCGCTTCCAGAAGCAAGCACAATGGGAAAGGTCTCGAGCCCCTGGGAGTAGTTGTTCGGCTCAAAGATGCTCGAGTACCAGCTTGCGCCGGGGTTGAACTGGTTGACCAGCCGCGGGCTGAAGATGTGCGTGTAGCCCGCAACCAGCGTGCGCTGCGGCTGCGGCGAATAGGAATTGAAGATGGAGTTGATGGGGTCAGTCCATTCCGCCTGCAGGCCCGTGTCTTGCTGGAACCGGTACCAAATGGAATTGCCAGCGTCGATGGTGTGGTCGATCTTGACCACGATCAGGTTCTCGCTGTCGCTGTTGTTCAGAGAGCGCTGCTGCTGGGATGCGCAGCCGCTGCCGTCGAGCAGCGTGCCGGCGGGCGGAGCGGGCAACAGCGTCCCGGATGCGTCCAGCGGGCAGGCTGTAATCGCCACCGGCGAACCGCCGGGCTGAGGCAGCAACGAGAACATATTTTTATAGAAGGGAATCTCTGCGGGTTGCGCCGGAATGTTGGTTCCAGTGACCGGGTCATTTCCGCCAGTGGCAAGCTGCCCCAGCACATATTGCTGATAGGCGGGCGTGGGTAAGGTCGTGGATGAAACGATGGGCAACGCAATGCGAATGCCCTCATAGTGTGCGAAGAAGAAAAGTTTGTCTCTGTGGATCGGCCCGCCTACGCTGACGCCGAATTCATTCACCACGGAACGCGGCTTTTTCGCAATATTGCCTGGCGAGTCGTTGGAATGGAGAAAATAATCCTCCGCGTTGAACAGCGAGCCGTTCCAAACTTCGTAGAGGTCGCCGTGAAACTGGTTGGTTCCAGATTTGGTAAAGTAGTTCACCTGCGCCACGGCGTAGCGGCCCTGATCCACGGAAAATGAATTGGTGTTCACCGTCGACTGATCGACTGCATCGAGCCCGATGACGTTGTTGGTCGCGAGGCCGATGTTCAGGCCGAGCCAGGGATCGTTCGAGTCGTAGCCATCGAGGATGTAGCCGTTCGAAGTTGCCGGCAGGCCGTTGAACTCCACGTTGCCGTAACCGCCTGGAGCCTTGGCGTCGCTCGAAGAGCCTGCGGTGTTCATCAATGCGCCCTGCGCAAATTGCGTGATATACGTGAGATCCTGCCCCGGATTGGGCAGGTTTTCGATGGTCCTGGCTTCGATGGTGGTGGTGGTGTTGGCATTATCGAGCGCCAGCAGACCCTCCTGCGCGGTCACCTCCACCGTTTGCGATGTCGAATTCACCTGCAGCGTGAAATTCAGCGCGACGTCGCGCCCCACGCCCACCGGCGTCGGCGCCGACATCGCGTCGGCAAAGCCCGCAAGCCGCACCGTGACCCGGTAGGTGCCGGGATTCACCTGGGAAAAAAGGTAATGCCCGCTGATGTCGGTTTGCTCAACGCGTGTGGCTTTGGTGTCGACTTCCGTCGCCGTTACCGAGGCGTTGGCGATGACCGCGCCGCTGGCATCCGTTACCGTCCCCGAGATTGCGCTGGAGGTGCCACTTTGCGCGCCAAGTCCGCGCGAGTTAACTGCGATTAACAACAGAACAAAGATGAAGAAATACCAAATCGCTTTGTTCTGTCGCATCACACACTCCGGAAAGGTTGGGGAAGAGGAAAAGAATCAGCGCCCGAGCGCCGTCTCCACCAGCAGCCACACGTTGAGACCGGCGATCACCACGGCCGTAGTCCAGGCCAGCACCTGAAGCCAGCGGCCATTTACGAATTCGCCCATGCGCTTGCGGTCGCCGGTGAAAATAACCAGCGGCACCACGGCGAAGCTCAGTTGGAAAGAAAGAATTACCTGGCTCAGGATGAGCAGCTTCTCGGTTCCCCGTTCGCCCATGAAGGCCACGACGAGGATGGTGGGAATAATGGCTAACGAACGGGTGATCAGGCGGCGCAGCCACGGCGACAGGCGGATATGGATGAATCCTTCCATCACCACCTGGCCGGCCAGGGTTCCGGTGATCGAAGAGTTCTGGCCGCTGGCGAGTAGCGCGATGGCGAAGAGCGTGCTGGCCGCGCCCGCGCCGACGAGCGGGCTCAGCATTTTGTAGGCGTCCTGGATGGCCGCGATCTCAAAATGCCCGCTGCGAAAAAACACCGCTGCGGCCACGATGAGAATGGCCGCGTTCACGAACAGGGCGATGGTGAGCGCCGCCGCCGAGTCGATGTTGGCCAGATGAATGGCCTCGCGTTTGCCTTTGGGCGTGCGCTCGTATTGCCGGCTCTGCACGATCGACGAATGTAGATAGAGATTGTGCGGCATCACCGTCGCGCCCAGGATGCCTATGGCGATGTAAAGCATGGCGGGATTGGTCACGATGGACGACGACGGAATTAAAAGGCCGTGCAAGGCCAGCCAGTAGTCGGGCCGCGAGAGAAACATCTGCACCCCGAAGAGCACGATGATGGTGCCGATGAGCGCAATCACCAGCGCTTCCACGTAACGGAATCCCCAACGCTGCAGGAGCAGGATCAGCAGCACGTCGAGGCCGGTGATGAGCGTGCCGTAAAAGAGCGGAATATGGAAGAGCAGCTCGAGCGCGATGGCCGACCCTATGACCTCGGCCAGATCGCAGGCCGCAATGGCGATCTCGGCCATCACCCAGAGCACGAAACTCGTTTTGGGGCCGTAGCTCTCGCGGCAGAGCTGCGCCAGATCGCGTTCGGTGGCCACGCCAAGCTTGAGCGACAGGCTCTGCAGCAGGACCGCAATCAGGTTCGACAGCATGATGACGAACAGCAGCGTGTAGCCGAACTGTGCGCCGCCGGCGATGTCGGTGGCCCAGTTGCCGGGATCCATGTAACCCACGGAGATGAGGAACCCCGGGCCGAGAAAGCCGAGCAGCCGCCGCCAGAAGATGGGCGAACGTGAGATGCTCACGCTCGAATGCACCTCGGGGAGCGAGGGCTCGGCGTGTACGGTTCGAGTTACGACTTCTGTGGACATGAGGCTAAAGGTTGGGACCGCACGGATCTATCAACTTCAGTATGCCACAAAAGATTAATCATGGTTAATAAATATTCTTATGTTGCATTACGGTTAATTCTCGGGATAACCCGGTTCCGGGGGCTGCCGGGCTGCCAGGCAAAATGGGGGTGCATGGGCGTTGTGAGACGAAGGGCAGGCGTCGCCGTCTAACTGGCCATGACGCTGTCGGCTCCCCACCGGCGGCAGCTAGAATGCCGCTTCTGTCCCCTTCCTGGCGAAGAGCTCATTCCATCTGCCCAAATCCTTACGCCCTTAGAACGGCGCCGCTGGAGTTGCGCATTCGCCCTGGCGCTATGGAAACGAGCACGCTGGCAATGGCTCGGAGTGGGAGTCGCATGCGCTATGCTGCTGGGGTTTTCGCTGCCTGCGTCGGCTTCTCTCGGCGGCAACATCAGCTCCGTGGAAACCGATCGCGCGCAGATGCGTGCCAACGTCCAGGTGACGCAGCACGACAGTTACGAAGTTCATGAAATCGCGATACCCGGCGGCACCGTGGTGGACGAATACGTGTCGGCGGAGGGCACGGTGTTTGCCGTGAGCTGGCACGGCCAGTTTCCACCTCCCATGCAGCAGATTCTGGGGACATATTTCCAGCAGTACTCCGCGGCTCTGCAAACGCAGTCGAGCTCGCAGCCGAAGATGTACGGGCATCGTCCGCTCCACATTCAGCAACCGGGGCTGGTGGTCGAAACCAGCGGTCACATGCGGGCACACGCCGGGCGAGCCTATATCCCCGGCCTGCTACCACAGGGAGTCACCGTCAATCAGATTCAGTGATCGACCGGCAGGAGTCTTACTGTGCGCACAGTCTTCATATCGGTTTTGCTGATGGGCCTGGGTTTCGCAACGGGTTGCGGCGGCTCTGCCACGAGTAACGGCGGCACCTCCACCACAAGTTCGAGCGGCTCTGGAAACGGCTCCAATGTCCTTGCGATTAGTGTCAACGGCGGGCCGGAGGTGAATGAGCCGAACGGCTACGTCTACGAGAATGCCGCATTTGCCACGGCGACGATCTGTGCTCCGGGCAGCACTTCGAATTGCGTTACCATCCCCAACCTGCTCGTCGATACCGGCTCGACCGGACTGCGCGTCTTCAGCTCCGAGGTCTCTTCTCTGAATCTCCCCGCTGTCAACGCCTCGAACGGTTCGGCTGCCTATGACTGCATTTCCTTTGTGGATGGAGCTTATCTGTGGGGACCGGTGCAGCAAGCCGACGTGACCTTGGGCGGTGAAACTGCCTCCAAGGTGCCGATTCACGTGATTAGCGGCTCAACAAGCGGGGTTCCATCCAGTTGCTCCAACGGCAGCTCGGAAAACGACAACACCGCTATTCTCCTTGGGGCGAATGGCATTCTCGGTATTGGCGTGGAGCCGACCGATTGCTTCTATGCCGGCACCAGCGCCTGTGCTCCTTCGTCCGGACTCAGTAGCCCGCCTTATCCCGCTTATTACACGTGCAGCGGCAGCAGCTGTAGTCCTGCGTTCGTGGCCAAAACGAGTCAGGTTGCAAATCCCGTAGTGTATTTTGCGTCGGATAATAACGGCGTGATTGTGGAGTTACCGTCCGCATCAGGCCCTGCGGCGACCACGAGCGGTTCTTTGGTCTTTGGCATCGGCACGGAAGCTAACAACCAGCTTGCTTCCAGCGCCACCGTCTTTACGCTGGCTTGCGATGCTTTCACGACGGTGTTCGACGGCCAAACTTTCGGCGTTACCAATACGACCACCTGCGCCGGTCCCTACAGTTTTATCGACAGCGGCTCCAACGCCCTCTTTTTCCCCAACGTGCCGAATATTGCGGAGTGTGGATCGAACACGCCGGCCGGCGATCTCACAGGGTTTTATTGCCCAACCACAACCGAGAGCTTCTCGGCGACGAATGAGGGAGAGGACGGCACATCCAAGTCAACCAGCTTCAGCGTGGCGAACACCGAGGAGCTTTTCACGAATGCAGCGACCGCATCCGATGCGGTTCAACCCACCCTGGCAGGCACGAATCCCAGAGGCTACGGGTTTGACTGGGGACTTCCGCTTTTCTATGGGGTGAATGTTTACAACGCGATCGACGGACAGAGTGTGCCGTCCGGAACGCCAGCTGCGCCGTGGTGGGCGTATTGAAGTGGGCGAGTGAAGAAGTGAAGGGAGTGGCCGAGAGGACCCAGAGTCTCTCTGCTTACTATTCTTTGGTCCCTGTTTTATCTGCCTTGAGCCAGACTGCTTCCGCGGCCGGGCGGCCGAGGATGGAAGTTCCCGTTGGCAGCTCAATTAGAACTGTTTGATCGTAGTTCTGCTTCACCACGCGCAGGGTTTTTCCGGGTCCGATGCCGGAGGCGTGGAGGAATTCGAGCAGCCGGGGATCGCGCTCCTGCAGGCTGATGACGGCATAGCGCTTGCCCTCGGCTGCCTGAGAGAGTTGGATCTCGCCTTTGCGTTTGCGCTCAGCGGGATTCACGGGCAATACCGCGTTGCCATGCGGGCACGCTCCGCCCTCGCCTAATTTTTCTTTCAGCTTGGCCTCAAAGGCCGGCGAGACCGCGTGCTCCAGGCGCTCCGCCTCCTCGTGAATCTCGTGCCAACCCATGCCGAATACCTCACTCAGCATGCGCTCGATGAGGTGGTGGCGCAGGGCCGTGCGATAGGCAGTTTCGCGTCCCGCCGTCGTGAGGCGCACGATGCCGTCTTCGCCTACTTCCACGAGGCCGTCGCGCTTCAGGCGTTTCAACGCCATGGTCACGGCCGGCGCCGAAACTTCAAGCCAGTGCGCAAGCGTGGCGGGAATCACCTGGCGACCTTCGGCCTCCGCCTCGAGGACGGCCTTCAGGTAGTTTTCCTTGGAAACGTGAATGGAGTCTTTCATGGTGGTTCTGCATTCACTCTACATGGTGGGCGGCGGACCTTGCGGCGTATTTCGTGGCATCCCACCCAGGTTCGTGCTGGGTTACAGATGCGAAAAGCAACTGCGAGTCCCCGTTCGACTTCGATCGCTGTGCGATCTCCGCTCAGGGCAGCCTTTCGGCTCCGATTGGCCCGAAAACGAGCCAATCGTCGCTCAGGATGACAATTTCATTGTGGGGCGAACTTCTAACTCCTCCCGGAGCGTTACTTCACCCTCACATTGGGCTCGACCGATAGGCCGGGACGCAGTTGCTGATGCGGGTCCTCGTTCGGCAGATCGGTGAAATCGATGCGCACCGGGACGCGCTGGACCACTTTCACATAGTTGCCGGTGGCATTCTCTGGCGGGAACAGCGACAGCACAGAGCCAGTGGCTCCGCCAATCTGCGTCACGCGGCCGCGGTAATCCTTGCCCGTCGCATCCACGTGAATCTTCACTGTTTGGCCGGCTCGCATGTGCTTGAGCTGGGTCTCCTTGAAGTTTGCCGTCACCCAAAGATCCTGCAAGGAAACCAGCGTGAGCAGATTCTGCCCCGGGGCGACATTCTGATCGATTTCGACGCTCTTGCGGGTGATGATGCCATCAGCCGGCGCCACGATTTTGCAGTAGCTCAAATTGAGTTCGGCCTGATCGAGTTGGGCCTGCGCCTGCTGCACCTGCGCCTCAGCCTGTTTGGCGCGGGCACTCTGCGCTTCCACCTGTCTTGGAGCAGTCTGCGCATACGTCTGCGCCGCTTGCGCCTGCCGCTCGCGCTCGAGAGCCACGTTGACTGCGTCTTCAGCAGCTTGCTCGCTGGCCCGCGCATCGGCCAGCGCGGCTTTGGACGAGTCAGCAGCGGCCACGGCGGCGTCGAACTGCTGTTTGCTGATCACGTCTTTTTCGACCAGCGGCCTGTAGCGCTCGAGGTCGGTTTGCGCCTTGACGTTATTGGCCTGCGCCTCGGCTACGCGCGCATGCGCAGCCAGCAGTTGCTCTTGCGCCTGTTCCACGCCGGCGTGCGTACCCTTTACATCAGCGTTCGCGGAGCTCAGGTTACTGCCGGTGTTGATTGCGATAATCGGCACGTTCACATTGGCCGCCGCGGCATTTGCCTGGGCGCTGGCCAGCGCGGCTTTGGCGTTCTCCACCGCAACTTCGTAATCGCGCGGGTCCAGCTCGGCGATTGGGTCGCCGGCTTTGACAACCTGGTTCTCATCCACATCCACCTTGAGCACATGGCCGTTGATGCGCGTGCTGACCTGGATGAGATGGCCTTCCACCTGCGCGTCGTCAGTATCTTCGCTGTAAGTGGAGCGCCACCAGATGCCGAGAGCGATGAGCACCACCACCACGACGGCGACGATGAGTATGCCCCTGCGTCGGGACGGCGGCGCTTCAATTTCAGTCTCTGCGGCCGATTGATTTGGTTCCGGTACTGGGGTTGGGTCCGCCACTTCACTTCCCTCCTACGTATTTCTTGTAGTCCTGCCCGGCGCCCAGCGCGCGCGCCAAGCTCAACTTGGCCACGTTGTGCCGGTAAAGGCTGGACACATATTCGCTGTCTGCCTGGGCCACGGACTGTTGTGCCTGGCTCACGGCCAGATTGTCGCTTACGCCGTTCGCGTAACGTTCCTGCGCTTCTTTAAGAGCTTCGTTGGCCAGGGCCATGCTCGACTCCGCCACCTCGACTTGTTTCTGTGCCGAAGTAATATCGAGCAGGGCGTCGCGCACATCTGCGTCAACCTGCGCCTGCTTGTCGCTCAGTTGCGCCTGCGCGGTGTCGAGTTGTGCCTGCGCCTGCTCGGCCTGGCCGCGCAATGCAAATTCCTCAAAGACCGGCACGCTCAATGTCCCCGTAGCGTCGACTGTGCCGTGCGAGTGACCGAGCGTGGCGCCGATATCACCATAGTCGGCGTCGGCTTCCACGGTGGGCAGCCGCGCTGCCGTTGCCGCTTTGCGCTGTTCGGATGCGGCTGCTGCGACTTCCACCAGTGCTGCAAGATCCTTGCGATTCTCTTTGGCTTGCTTGATCAGGGCATCCGCGTCAAGCCCGTCGAAGGGCGCGTAGGGCGCTTTGTCCGTCAAATTGAAACTCTGGTCAAGAGGTAAACCAATGGTGCGCTTGAGCGCCAGCTTATCCTTTTCGAGGGCGTTCTGAGCCGCAATCAACTGCTGCTCCAGCGACTGGTAATCCACGCGGGCGCGCAGCTCATCGAGCAGCGGAGCGGTGCCGGCCTGGTGATTGGCCACGGCTTGATCGAGCGAAACCTTCGCCGTTGCCACCTGCGCTTCCACACTGCTGACCTCGGTTTCGTCGGCCAGAACCAGCAGATAGGCGTTGCCCACGGTGAGCACCACGAGATCGCGCGCGTCTTCTGCGGACAACTGAGCGGCGGCAAAGTTGTGGCGCGCGGCAAGATAATTGCGCAGCGATTGCACATTCACAAGCGACCAGGTCATCGAGGCGCGCAGATCGGTGTAGGCGTAGGGCCCGATGATTTTGGGAAAGCCCGGAATGCGCAAGCCCTCGGCAGGCAGATCGGTTTCTGCCTCTGCTTCCCTGGCGTTGAAATCCACCGAGGGCAGCAGAGTTTGCAACTGGCTCAAACGCTGGGCGCGCGCACCTGCGGTTTGCGTGCCACTCAAAATAATGCCGAGATTGGCCTGCAATCCGCGCTGCATGGCGTCATCGAGGGAAAGATCGATGGGCTGCGCCGTTGCCGTGCCCTTGGGAACGCTGCCCTGAAAACTCGCGGCCGAAGGCGGTCCGGGGGCGGGCGAGGGCGGAATGGGCGCGGTTTGCGCGGCCAAGGCAGAGTACGCCGTGGCCACAACGCTCAGTAAAAAGCCGGCGGCCCAGGGACGGATTCTGCATTGGATGGAATGCTTTTGCAATTTGAACCTTACTCAAGAACAACGACTGCGGTCGCCCGAAAATGGCGTTTCCTATACTAGATGCTCAACGGGCACGGCGCGGTTCTTAAAACTAGTGTATCCAATCGGTGTTTCGTTTGGCTTGCGGCCCGGAGGACAACCACCGCGGGGTGGAGATCGGGTCCCCTCAGTACGTGCCCGGCTGGCGATACGGGGAGCCGGCGGCGTAACGGCGCTCGTCGCCCCGCGGATCCTTCTCAACGTGCGGCGTGCTCTCCCAGATCATCGTGTTGCGCTCTTTCAAGTCGTACGCGGGCCAGTTGGGAAGACCCGGATGATTGGGATTGCCGGTTGCCGCATAGTGGACGAGCATGCCGGACATGGTGTCGGCGAGCGGCTGCGCGGCGGCAATTTCTTCAGGCGTGGTTCCGATCTGGCCAGGCGCGGCCGAGAGATTGTCGAACATGAAAGGAATATCGATGGTGTGCATGGCGCGCGCGCCGGGAGCGTTGCGGTGCCAGTTCATTTGATAGACCCAGGTGTGCGGCTGGCTCTTGGGATTGCTCGCGCGCCGCTCCGCTTCCATCACCTGCCCCGGCCACGCGCGAAAGGCCGTGGCGGCTGCAATCACAATTTCGATAGGCGATTTGTCGGGATAGATGGTGCGGTATTTCGCGATGACCTCTTCGGCCGTGTACGGGCCGAGATAGACGGCGACGGCGTTCTTGAGCGCCGCGGGTGCATCGTCCCAGGTGAGCGTGCCACGCACGGGCACGGCGGTTTCATCGTGCACGTTGCCGAGGATCATGGGCACGTTTTCTGAAAGCGGCGGCGCGTCGGGCGTGAAGGGATCGCGCGAAAGGATCATATTGTCGACGACCGGCAGCCAGTCAGAACTGGTGGCTATGGCCGCGGCCTTGATCCTCTGCCACGGCACGGTCTTCAGGTCCGCGAGATTGGCCGGCGTGATGCCGAGTTTGCCCAGCATGACTTCGGTCCGCCTGGATGCGATCTCAATCGACGCGCCTTTCACCTGCTGGCCGCTCATGGTCATCACGCGGTGAAACAGACCGTGGCCGGTGGGCATGGCCATCAGCGTGGCACACTTGGCGCCGCCTCCCGATTGACCAAAAATTAAAACGCGAGAAGCGTCGCCGCCGAACTCGGCGATGTTTTCGCGCACCCACTTGAGGGCCAGCACCAGGTCGAGCATACCCACGTTGCCGGAATCGGGATACTGCTTGGGATCGATGGCGCCGAGATAAAGAAACCCGAATGCGTTGAGCCGGTGATTGACGGTGACCACGACCACGTCGCCGCGCTTGCACAGGCGCTTGCCATCATAGAGCGGACTGTTGACCGAGCCGTTGTTGTAAGCGCCGCCGTGGAAATAGACCAGCACCGGGCGCTTGCGATGGTCGCGCAGCGCGGGGGTGAAGACGTTGAGATGCAGGCAATCCTCGCTCTCGACGCCGGCCTCTGGCGCCACGCGCGGCGCGGTTCCCGCGGGCGGCATGCCAACAGATCCGAGGCTGGGCGCGGAATTCGCGCCTTGCTGCCCGCGCAGCATGGTGAGTTGCGGCGGACGGGTGGTGAATGCGTCGCACGCCTTGACTCCGGTCCAGGGAGTGGGGGGCAGCGGAGCCTGAAAACGCACCGGCGCGGTATCCGCGCCATAGGGAATGCTGCGGAAGACGTTGATGCCGTCCTCGAGCGTGCCGCTGATCGATCCATAGCGCGTTTTGGCCTGAGGAGCCGATGCGGGCGCCTGGCCGGCCGCGGCGAGACCGGTGGGAAACGCAAAAAGGCTGCGCCTGAGCGCGAAGGCTGCGGCAGCGGCTCCGGTGGAACGCAGAATGGCGCGGCGATCGACAGGATTCATGGTTTCCTCACGGTCGCAAGACTATCAAATTCCGCCCGGACCCCTCCCCCAGAGTCGAGTTTTTTCCTCTGTTTAACATCGCGGCCACCCAGCGCCTGTCACCATGGTGCCGCGGGGACTACCCCCTCCTCCGGTTCGGGCAAGGATCGGCATTTTCGCAAGCCTGAATGGATGCAGGCCCTTGGCGGCGTGCCATTTGCGGAAGAACGACTTGGCCCTGGGTTTGCCGCAGGTGCAAGAGGGCGCGGAAACGCGATAGACTTTCCAACACGGCTCATGAGACGGGCGTATGGCCAGAAGTACGAAGAAAAAAGAGCTATTTAACGGCCGGGACTACTCCTGGATGCAGTTCAACCGGCGTGTGCTCGAAGAGGCTGAAGACCCCACCAATCCCCTGCTGGAGCGCGTTAAATTCCTCGCCATTACCGGGTCAAACCTGGACGAGTACGTCGAAATCCGCCAGGCCGGCCTGCTGCAGCGCATTGAGGACGGCTATCGGGAGCCCGGCTATGACGGCCTGCGCCCCGACGAGTCCCTGGCCACCCTCACCGCCGAGATTCATCGCTTTGTGGCCTCGCAATACCAATGCTGGAACAAGCAACTGGCGCCGGAGTTGCGCAAGCAGGGCATCCGTCTGCTCACCTGGGACGAGCTGAGCCAGGATGCCACCGACTTTGCCCGCGGCTACTTCCAGCGCGAGGTCGACCCGCTGCTGACGCCCATCTCCATCGACCCCGCGCATCCGTTTCCGCGCGTGCTGAACAAGGCGCTCTGCCTGGCTTTGTTGCTGCGCGCCAAGCGCCGCAGTTCAGGCCCGCAGGTTCTGGGCGTGGTGACGGTGCCGCGCGCGTTGCCGCGCTTTGTCCGCCTGCCTTCCACCCACGGGCACCACGACTATCTGCTGCTGCAGGACCTGATCGAGCAGCATCTCGGGGGCATGTATCGCGGCTACGAAGTGCTTGCCTCCACGTCGTTCCGCGTGACGCGCAACTCCAACCTCTACTTCGAAGAGGAAGAAGCGCGCTCGCTACTTGAAACCATCCGCGTGGAATTGCACAATCGCCGCAAGGGCGACGCGGTGCGCCTGGAGATTGAAAGCAACGCCGATCCCGAGATTGAGGAGCGGCTGCGAGTAAACTTCGAGCTTGACGGTGAACAGGTCTTCCACGGCGAGGGTCTTTTGAATCTCTCGCGCCTCATGTTTCTTTACGGCGACATCCAGCGGCCCGACCTCAAGTTCCAGCCCTTCACGCCCAAACCGCTGGTGCTCAGCCGCAAGTCCACCGGCATCTTCGACGAGTTGCGCCACCGCGACATTATGCTCCACCACCCCTACGACTCCTACGATCCGGTGGTCGAGTTCATTCAGCAGGGCGCGCAGGATCCGGCCGTCGTAACGATGAAACAGACGCTCTACCGCACCAGCCACGACTCGCCGATGTTCCAGTCGCTGACCGAAGCCGGGGCCAGCAAGGAAGCCACGGTGGTAGTGGAGCTGATGGCGCGCTTCGACGAGGCTTCGAACATTCGTTGGGCGCGCAGCATGGAGGACGCGGGGGTGCAGATCTTCCACGGCGTGGTGGGTCTGAAGACGCATTGCAAGCTGGCCATGCTGGTGCGTCATGACGAAGATGGCGTCACCCGCCGTTACTGCCATCTCGGCACGGGCAACTACAACCCCGACACCGCGCGCTTCTACACGGACTTGAGCCTGCTTACCAGCGATCCGCAGATCGGCGAACGCGTGCACATGGTGTTCAACTACCTGACCGCGCACGCCGAGTTGGACGATTACTCGCCGCTCCTGGTGGCCCCGCTGACCATGGCGGAGAGTTTTCTGCGCCTCATTCGCCGCGAGCAGGAACACGCGCAGGCCGGACGCCCCGCGCACATTGTGGCCAAGATGAACGCCCTGCTCGAGCCCTCGATTATCCAGGCTCTTTACCAGGCTTCGCAGTCCGGGGTCGAGATCGACCTCATCATTCGCGGCCTCTCGATTCTGCGGCCCGGTGTGAAAGGCCTGTCGGAACGGATCCGCGTGCGCTCCATCGTGGGCCGCTTCCTGGAGCATTCGCGCATCTTTCACTTCGCCAACGGCGGCGACGCCGAAATCTACCTGGGCTCGGCTGACTGGATGCCGCGCAATTTATTCGAGCGCTGCGAGGTGGTCTTCCCGGTGCGCGACCCGGCGGTGATGGCGCGCATCCATAACGAGATTTTGCCAGCGTATATGGCCGACACAGTCAAGGCACGCCTCCAACAGCCGGATGGCAACTTTGTGCGCGCCAGCAAACAGATGAAAGACGCGCCGCTGTTTTCGTCGCAGGATTTTCTCATTCGCCTGGCTGAAGGAAAGACGGACTTGGAAGCGATCCCCGTAACCGACGGAGAATCGCGCGCAAAACCCACCGAGAAAGCCGCGACTGCCGCGGATTAAACATCAGCGCCAATCGTTCAATACATACGCAGCGGCGCGATTGAATCCATCTCCGTTCGGCTTTTGCATGGCCACGCCGTTGGTCACCACGCGATAGCCGTGGGCACGAATGCGCTCAAAGGCGTCTTTGCAGGCCAGACTTACACCAGCCTCAACTTCACTGCCCTGCGCCAGGGCGAGCGCGTCGATGGCATCCAGCAGGCGCTTCAAGCGCTCACCGCTGCGTGCCGCTGCAAATTTTACGTAACAAGTCTTCTGGCCGCCTTCCGATCCCGTTCCGTGCATGCACACGGCAAACGCGTCCAGCGCGCGGCGGCCTTCGATCAGGACCACCTCGCCGATGCGTTGCGCCATCACGGCGCGCATCTCATCGCCCAGATCCAGTCCACGCTCCAACGTGTTGGTCAACTTTGCGCATGCTGCGATGGCCTGTTCTTGCTCTTTCTTCGTGAGCGACGACAGGAGCACGGGCACCTTGACGCCCCCGACGAGTGCCCACTCCGGAGGCGCCGGCGTGCGTTTCATGAGCGCGGTAAGCGAGCCGGGCCAATAGCCGAATTTCTGGTAGAGGCCCACGTGCCGGGGACTATGCGGAAACGTAAACAAGGCGCTGCGCCGCACGCCCCAGCGGTCGAAGATCTTTATGGTGGCTGCGAGCAGTCGCTGCGCTACGCCGCGGTTCCAGTACTCAGGCAAAACGGTGAGCGGCCCGAAGAAGGCAAACGATCCCCAGCGCGTTGCCATGTTCGATCCAATCAGTTTCCCGTTGTCGCGCGCTGCCAGCAGTTTGGTGTTGCGCGCGTGCCAGCGCGGCGTTATAAAGTCCCGGTCGCCCATGAAGTCCATCGGGTTGGGGAGCGAGAGAAACGTGCCGAAGGCCAGGCGCACGATGCGGCCCGCCTCCTCAAGTTCGTCTGCGCGCAGCGCGCCGACATGAATCGACTGCTTTGCCGCCATGATATTTGCCTCCTCAAACTTGCAACTGCGGTGGGGAAGTGATCCGGGGAAGAGTCGCGGACGCGCTCAGTATAGAACCTGCGATTCACTTTCGCATCGCCGCCGGATGTCCAGCGGCTTCAAAGGGCCTCCGTACCGGATCAATGGAAAGGCCGCGGCAATTTCAAGAAAATGAGCATCAATTTTGGCGCCATGCGAGCGTGGGGCGGGTTACAATTCGAGCCAATCCATGTGCGAGGAGGAACATTTCGTGAAGAAACAGTGGGTACAAAAGCTCAACGCGGCTGCGCCTCTCATCATGAAAAAGCCCTGGGCGAAAGCGGTCGTCGCGGCTGCGGCTCTGGTCGTCATCCTGATGGTCCTGCTTCCGTTCTTCGTCAACGCCGATACGTTCCGCCCCAAGATTCAGGACGAGCTCTCCAGTGCGCTGGGGCGCAAAGTCGCGCTCGGCCACATAAGCCTTTCGCTCTTCACGGGCAGCCTGGTGGCCGAAAACATCTCCATCGCCGACGATCCCGCTTTTTCCTCCACTCCGTTTCTCGAAGCCAAAGAGCTTCGCATCGGCGTTGAACTTGGGCCGCTCATCTTCCACCGTTCGATCCAGATCACGACCTTCACCGTCGATTCTCCATCGATTCAACTCATCCATTCGGCCAACGGGACGTGGAACTTTTCTTCGCTGGGCAGCACTGCTTCTCAACCCGCGTCCCAGCAGACGAGCGCCCCGCCCTCGCTCACTGTAAACGAACTGAAGATCGAGAACGGCAGTGCCACTCTTTCCTCAACGCCCGTAGCCGGCAATCCTTTCAAGTGCACTGACGTGAACCTGACCGTCAAGAATTTGTCGTTTACACAGTCGTTTCCCTTCGAGCTCTCTCTCAAGGTTGCGGGCGACGGCTCCCTCAGCTTGAAAGGCACGGCGGGGCCGGTCGCGCAAAACGATACGTCCCTGACTCCCTTCCAGGCGACACTCGAGATCAAGCATTTCGATCCGCTGGCCGCCGGCGCGGTTCAGCCCAGCGACGGCATTTCCATGGTCGCCGACTTCAGCGCGCAGGTCGCGTCGAAGGACGGGAACCTCACCAGCACGGGAACGGCCGCGGCCTCCCAGCTGAAATTGGCGCGCAACGGAACTCCTGCTCCCAAGCCGGTTGACATCAGCTACAACATTGATGACAACCTCTCTTCGCGCACCGGCCAGGTCAACGACCTCGCCATCCAAACCGGCGCGGTTCAAGTCCATATCACAGGCAGCTTTCGGCATGACGGCGACGAGGCCGTCCTGAATCTGCATCTCTCCGCGCCCAATCTCCCTGTCGATCAGGTGGAGCAACTGCTGCCAGCCGCGGGAGTGACGCTGCCCAGCGGTTCGCGCCTGGAGGGAGGTACACTCACTGCCGATCTCGCCATTACCGGTCCCGTGAATTCCACCACCATTGCCGGACCGATCGAGCTCGACAACAGCCAGCTCACCGGTTTCGACCTGGGCTCGAAGATTCAGGGCATCAATCCCATCAGCGGAACTTCAAACGGGACGGAGATTCAGAAGCTGAGCGCGGACGTCAACAATTCGCCGCAAGGCACGCGCTTCACCAATATCGATGCGGAGGTGCCCAAGATAGGATCCGCGACCGGCGAAGGCACAGTTTCTCCATCGGAGGAGCTGGACTTTCAATTGAACGCGAAGATTGCCGCTCTGTCCGCAGTGGGCGGGGTCGTCAATAACGCCGTTGGCGGATTGTTCGGCAAAGGCTCCCAATCCCAGTCCAATAGCGGCGGCATACCGCTGACCATCACCGGAACCGCATCGAATCCGTCTATCCACGTCGAGGTAGGCAAGATGATCAAACAGGCAGCCAACGGGATTGTGAAAAACTCCACGACTCAAAATCCGGTGAAGTCGGTGAAGGGACTGTTTGGGAAATAGGCGGCGTCTGCAGAGTTGGCGGGGCTGGCGAAGTTGCGAACGCGCTGACTCGCGGACTCCATTGCTCTTATCCTAAAATTGAAGGAGTGCCGCTTCCCTCCGCTTCATCATCGGCGTACGACTGCGTTGCGGACCGCATCGAAAATGCAAGCCGCGTCTTCAGCGCTCCGCGACCGCTTGCCTTTTGGCATTTGGCCAGTCTTGATGCGCCCACGGTGGCTGTTGTCTGGTCGCTGGCTTTTGCGTGGGCGGGACGCGTGCGGCTGCCGCTGTGGGTTCCGGTATTGCTGGCGCTCGCCACGTGGGCCGTGTATGTGGGCGATCGCCTGCTCGACGCTCTCGCGGGACTGCGCGAGCCTGCGCAGCAATCGTTGCGCGAGCGTCACCAATTTCATTGGCGCTACCGGCGCGCGCTTCTGCCCATGGCCATCGCGGCGGCTTGCTTCGCCGCGGCAATTATCCTCGCCTTTATGCCGCCGCTGACCCGCGCGCGCGACTCGGTACTGGCCGCCGCGGCTCTGGTTTATTTCTCCGGCGTACACTCGGGGCGCAATGCGTCGCAATTCCCGCTCCAGTGGCCGCGTTCCTTTCCCGGCAAGGAATTTCTGGTAGGCGTGCTGTTTACCGCAGGGTGCGTACTGCCTGCGTGGCATCGGCCCCATGCCGTCGCAGCGTCAGATTCCGCGATCTGGGTTTTTTGGATTCCCGCCGTAGCGTTCGCCGCTCTGGCTTGGCTCAATTGCAGTTGCATCGCGCGGTGGGAGTCGATGGATGAGCGCCCGCGAGTGCGGCCTCGCGGTGCGAAGGACGTTTTCGGCGATGGGTGGCCGCACCCGCCGGCAACTTTCTATGCAAGCGTTCTGCTGGCGTGCGGGGGATTTCTTCTTGTAGCTGTGAGTGCGCCGGCGCATCCGCGTGCGGCAGCTCTGCTTGCGGCCGGAGCTACAAGCGCGTTGCTGCTTGCGCTGCTCGATCGCAACCGTGCTCGATTCTCAGCGCTCACGTTGCGCGCCACTGCGGATCTTGTCCTGCTCACGCCGCTCGCGGTCATTCCTTTCGCCTGGGCCCTCAAATGAGCACTGCTCCCTCCGCAATGCTCTCGTCCAAAACTCAGAAGTGCGGAGCACCGAACTTCAATGGGGTGGCGCGCTTCTATCTGTGGATGGAGCTTGTTACTTTCGGCCCGTGGCTGCAGCGCTGCCGTTGCGCATTTCTCGGCGAATTCGCCGGATGCCGTCGCGCCGCCGTCCTGGGGGACGGTGACGGCCGCTTCTCGGCACAACTGCTCCGCGTCAACGCCACGATCGAAATCGATGCGGTCGATGCGAGCACCGCGATGTTGCACACGCTCCTCCGCCACGCGGGGACGAGCGCCGCACGCGTTCACGTTCATTGCGCCGACGCGCGCACATGGCAGCCGACGAACCCACCCTATGACTTGGTTGTGACGCACTTCTTTCTCGATTGCCTCAGTGCGGACGAAGTGCGCAGTCTCGCGGATCGATTACGAGAGGCACTGTCACCTTCGGGCCTTTGGGTCGTGTCGGAATTCGCGATCCCTGAAGGAGCATTCGGCCGATGGGTGGCGCGGCCTTTGGTCTGGATGCTCTATCGCGCCTTCGCGCTGCTGACCGGACTCGCCGTCCGCAATCTGCCCGATCACGCCGTTGCTCTGCGCGCCGCGGGGTTTAGCCTGCGCCAGCGCCGCAGCTTTCTGCGCGGCCTGCTCGTCGCCGAACTCTGGGCGACGGCTTAAAGTCAACGTCTGCGAGTCCGCGTTCAAGGCACCGACGGGCGGCGCGCAGCGATTGTTACAAATCTGTTAAAATTGGGCTCCAAGGAGCACGGCACGTCATCAGGCCCCAGCCGGTTCAATCCCCATGATTCTCTTCCTCATGCGCCATGCGAATGCCGGAGCCATTCGCGACAATCCCGCTCTTGACGCCAAACGAGGGCTGATCAAGGAGGGCAAAGAGCAGTGCATGCTGATGGCGCGCGTGCTTGGCGCCATGAAGGCTCCCATTGACGTGATCGTCTCCAGCCCGTTGAAACGCGCTATGCAGTCCGCGCAACTGGTGGGCACGGAACTGGGGTACGAAGCCAAGGTCGAGATCAGCCCGGCGCTGGGATTGAACGGAAGCTACGCAGATTTCCAAAAGCTATTGGCAAAATATGCCGACCGCGAGGGCCTTCTCGTGGTGGGACACAATCCCAGCCTTTTTCAGTTTCTGGGACGCCTGATCACCGGCAACGGAGGGGCGGCGGTGCGCATGAGGAAGGCGTCGATCGCCCGCGTGGATATGAGCCACCATCCGCCGCGTCTGCAGTTGCTGATGGATCCGCGCTCGGCCCGCACCATTTACGCCAGCGTGACGAAGAGTTCGCGGCCGAAGACTTCGCGGAAGTAGCCGGCCTCCTTGCGCAGCGACCAGAGCTCAAGCTCCGCGCCGGTGCGCCCCGCACGCAACTCCAGGTGAATGCGCTTGGGGTAAACTCGCACGCCGACACGTACGACGTCGCTCGCCCGGTCCTGATTGAGCGCCACCGCCAGGCGCAAAAGTACCACCGCACGCTGCACGTTTTTGTGCTCATCGGCGGGTATATTGCGCAGCGCGCGGTCGCCGGGCTGCGGGCGGCTCTTGCCCAGGTAACGCGCGATGGCCGAGACCAGCGTGCGCTGCAATTGCGTATATCCGTAGATCTCCGAGCTGGAGATGATGTACTGCGTGTGGCGATGATGCCCCTGGTGATTGATGAACTTGCCGGTGTCGCGCAGCATGGCCGCTGTGGCAAGCCAGCTCTCGTATTCGGGTGGGAGTTCGTGCACCGCTTTCAGCTCGCGGAAGATTTGCACGGCGTGCATGCGGACCGGATCGGCCTGGCGGCGATCGACGCCGTAACGCCGCGCCGTGGCCAGCACGCTTTCCCAGCGCTCGTGCTCGAACTCGCGATGCGCCTTGGCGCGGGCGTCCTGCTCGGCGAGCATCTGCGCCAGAATGCCGTCGCGCAAACCCAGCGGTGAATAGCGGAAGCCGGACAGGCCGAAGGTTTCAAGGACCTCGGCATACACCTCGGCGCCGGCAACGATGATCTCCGAACGCCGCGGCCCGATGCCGGGCACAGCTTCGCGCTGCGGAAGCGACATTTTGGCGAGCTTGGTGGCCAGCTTGCGCACCGTGCGCGCCGGCACCATGCCGGCGAGCATCGCGGAACGATGCCTGGTGTGATCCGATGCCATCCGAGCCTTGGCAACCGTCTTGCCGGTTTTTTTGCCTCCGGACTTGCCATTCCTGGCTGCGGCTGACCAGGCATCGGAGAGCGCTGCCGCCGTGCCGGAGGTGGCAATGACCAGCGGCGCGCGGCCCGGCTCAATGCGGCGATGGGCACGACGCAACTCGCGCGCGATCAGCCGTCGCATGCGCGCCAAACCGTCGGGCGCCACGGGATCGTCGCTGAGGAACTGTTCAGTCAAGCGCACTGCGCCCAGCGGCAGACTGACAGTTTCCTTGATGCGCTTGCGCTCGGAGAGCGTGATTTCGCAGCTTCCGCCGCCGAGGTCGAGCAGCAGCACGCGACCGCCCGCGCCCGGCTCCGCGCCGACGACGCCGAGGTGAATGAGCCGTCCTTCTTCGAGTCCGGAGATGACCTCCATGTTCCAGCCGGTTTCAGCCTTCACCCACGCCTGAAAGGCGGCCGCATTGCGCGCGTCGCGCATGGCAGAGGTAGCCACCACGCGAATGCGGTCGACACCGTGCGCCTGCACCGCGCGCTGAAAACGCTTGAGTGCGCGCAGCGTAGCTGCCATTGCCTCAGGTGAGATGAGGCCGGTGTCGAAGACGCTGCCGCCGAGCCGGGTCACTTCGCGGTCTTCGGCAACCGTCTTGAGCCGGTGCGCCTGTACCCTGGCGATCTTCAACCTGCAGGAGTTGGAACCGATGTCGATGGCGGCGAATGTCGGCATGCTTTGGCGACGCGGTCCGGAAAAAGATTCGACCCATCGCCAAGATACACGATAGCGGGGTGCGAGGACAGTGATCAGGTGTCTGGTGTCAGGTGTCAGAGCGCCGCGTCAGTTTTGCAATATCGGCTTCAGTTGATTCAGCGCGCTCGCAGCGCCTGGGCCGTCGCCATTTTGCAGACTCAGGAAGAGCTTGTCCCAGGCGTCGCTTCCGGCCTGGAAATGGTTTGACGTCTGGATGTAGTAGCGTGTGCCGTCGAAATTCCACGCCCCCGCCGATATCTGATTCACGCGGTTGGCCAGCGATGCAGCGGTCGCCTGCGCCGCGGATTTGTTGCCGCTCGCATACTGGCACGCGAGGAGGATCGTGTCGCGAACGATGATCTGGGATGAGTTCAGATCGGAGTCCTGAAGAGCTGCGGCCTGCGTCTCACACACACTGAACTGATCCGCTGTCAGTGCGGCCTCTATCAGGTCCAGGCGATAGGCCGGCGTCCCGTCCTGTGCGACCAGTAGCTGATCGAGTTGGAACGCCCGCGGGAAATCGAAGGCAATCTCGTGAGAAACGTGCGCGAGATCGTGAAGCTGCGCGGGATCGTATGCTTTGCCATTCGCGTCAAGGCAAACCGAATCGGTGTGATTGAAGTTCTGATCGTAGCCCCAGAGCCAGCCGAAGCAGCCAGTCGCATACTGGGAGCTGATGGTGCGCTTGTCGGCGACCGGTTTGCCGTCAAGACCGTAATACAGATTTCCGACCGTGCGTCCGGCGGAATCGTATTGAAACGCAATCTTTTGATATCCGGTGTCGGCATAATCCGATGGCGATCCCTGCGCATCCAGGCAGCCCTTCATGGTGGCGTTGCCGCTCTGATCGCGCTCATAGACGTAGCCGTAGCAGCCCGTATCCTTCTGGGCGACCGGTTTGTCGTTTACGTCAGAGAAGCGCTCCTCCATCAAGCCGCCATGATCGTCCAGGGTGAAGGCATCTTTCCAGAAACCGCCTGTTTCCCAGAAGGCGGGTTGGTTCGATGCGTCAAAATAGCTTTCTTCGATCTGGTTCCCCCACTGGTCGTATTTCCAACGAACAATCGGAGGGACTCCGTCCGGCGACGGCACGGGCTTGCCGTTGGCATCTTCGAATATCGTCTGGGTCGGCTCACCCCGCGCATCCCGCGTATAGTTCTTGCTGACGAAAGCACCGTTTGCCGGGATGGGGCTTCCTCCCGGGCCCAAAAACCGCTGCTGGGCGGTTCCCATAGTCGTATTCGTCTGCTCGATGACAGTGGCTCGAAATGTCATCCGCGTTCCGCCCCCGGACAGGAACGTGATTTCGTTGACGTAGCCCTGCGCGTCATAGTGAATGTCGGAGCTCGCAATCGCCGAGCCGTCGGCCGCGACCACAAAGGCCAACCGCGTGTTCCGGACACTGCCGACCTTCTTAAAGGCTTCAGCCTGAGGGGCAGCGTAGGTGAGCATGAAGATTGTGTGGCCCTGTTTGTCGAGCGCAGTCTCATTCACAACCTGTCCCTTTTCGTCGTACGTGAATTCCAGCCGGCAGAATTGCCCGTTCATGCCATTGGTGGGAAAAAAGAGCGAGCTGTCGAGCTGCGAATCCAGAATGAGCTGCCCGTAGCCGTTGATGGCTTCAACCGCCAGTAGTTCTCCCCGGAAGCCTTTGCGCGTTACTCTTAGCGACTCCGAGCGATGACCGATCTCATCCTGGGATAAACGGCCAATCATTTCATAGGTGCCATTTTGCCGCGTGAACGTCGCATAGTAGGAAGTGCTCGGATGCACGAAGGCAAGCCAGTAGAGCACCGCGCACGCGACCCCGGCCAGCGCCACCGCCGCCCAAATCGCCGCCCTCATCCTCGCCTGCCGGAGCTTGTGCTGCAGGCGCGCCTGTTCGCGGAGCTTGCGGCTTTTCTCGACCAGTCCGGTGAGCAGATCGTGCGCCAACTCCACGTGCCGCGTTCCCAGGCGGTCTTCGAAGCGCAGCAATCGCCGGTCCACCAGCTTCTGCAGGTCGGCATCGGAGATGTGTTCGCGCCGCGCTTCCTCGACGGGCAATGTGGCGCGGAATCCCGCCGGTGTGACCAGATGCTCCTCGACGAACATGCGCACGGAATCATCGAGTCCGACCAGGCTGCGCTCGTACAGCGACTCCAGGATGCCGCCTTTCTCCGCGGCCACCAGTTCGCGCGTGATTTGGGTTTGCCCGGTGGCCACCATGCGCTCGAACAGCTCGTTGCACATGACGTTCAGATAGGCAGGCTCGACCTCTTCGTCCGCGTTGCTCAGGCTCTCGCCGCGGCGGCTGCTGATCACGGCCTCGATGATGTCTTGCGCAACTTCATCCGTGACCCACTCTTTTCCGGCGCAGCGGATGATCTCGAGACCGCGCGCGGCGTCAAGCGGGCCCAGCGCGAAGCGGTTGCGCATAATGGCAGGAAGGATGGGCCGCAACGTATCCAGCCGCCACACGAAATCCTCGCGCAGCGAGAGCACGATTTTGTAGCTGGGCGCTCCGCCCTCTGCCGACTGCCGTTCGCCGGACGCCTCCGCCCTTTGTTGCACGATCGCGGGAATGCGATTCTCCGCGAGGTCCGCCAGCTGCTCGAGGATGTCCGCTTCTTCCTGCCGCCGGCTGCCAACGGTGAAGATCTCTTCAAACTGGTCGAAGACCAGCACCGGAGTCAGCCTGTCGTTGCGCGGACCCCAGAAACGCACGCGGTGGAAATACTCCCACAGCGTCTCTGGTTGCGGAGCATTCTGTGCGCTTTCAATATCGATGCCGCTGGCGCGCGCGGCCGCCTCCGTGAGCGCTTTGACCTGCTCCACGGGGCTTGCGGCCTGCGGCGAGTAGTCGAGGCGCAGAACCACGGGAAAACATGCCGCCTGGCGCAGCCGGGGAAACACGCCGGCTCGCAGCAGCGATGTTTTCCCCAGGCCCGAGCGCCCGAACAGAATTGTCAGCGTGTCGCGCTGGATGAGCCGCAGCAGTTCCTCGATCTCTGCCTCGCGCCCGAAGAAGAGATGCGCCTGCTCTTCCGTGTACCAGAAGAGTCCCGGCCAGGGATTCTGCGCCGGTGTGAGAGGAGACGCCGGCGTGCTCATCGCAGCGCCCTCCGGAAATTGCGGATTCCCTGGCTCAGCGTCTCGATGAACTCCGGCGGGATGCGCCCGTCGTTCAGACGCGTCCACTGCAGGTCGCGGTAAGGAGACCCTACAAATTTCGCGCCCGAAGGCGTGTCGTCGATGACCAGCGGCTGAAGGTAGAGGTCTTCCTTGCGCCGGTTCATCGACGCGTCCTCGGCCATGCGCCATTCCCTCCACACAAACCGCGGGCTCGATCCGGCTTGTTCCAGCGTCCGCGAAATGATGGGCACAAAAAAGGCGGCTTTGTAGATGTTTTCGCGGATGGTGTCCTGGTATACGTTTCCGGGGTCGGCAGGAAGCTCTCGCTCGTCCATCCAGGTATCGATATTGCTGGCTTCGAGCTGGTCACGGATGGCGCGCACCTTGGCGCGGTCCTCGCTGGCATAGCTCAGGAACACGGCGCCTGTCTTGAATTCACTGGTGGGTGCGGGGGCGTCGTTTGGGTCAGTGCCATTGCTCTGGCGACGCGCCTGCCACCGCTTGTAGAGCTGCTCGGCGAAGTCTACCGGAGAGATCGAGGTTACGACCTTGGCCTTTCGGCGCTTCAAGTACTCGGCCAGCCCGGGTTCGCAGTTTGGGCTGACGTAGTACATGTTCAGGTTTTCCTGATTGCGGCGGCCATTGATCGCGTGAATGAAGAAACGGCCCAGCCAGTCGGGCATGCTGCAGCCGAGAAGAAGAACGGTTTTCTTCTGCAGATAGTCGTACAGGTTCTGGGGTGCTTCCTGCGGATCGAGCAGCGACCAACTGTATTCGATCAGGTCGTCTTCCGTCTTGGCAAAAGTTCCATCCGTGGGGCTGCTGGCCCCGAAGAGGCAGTAAACACTGGGGAGCCTTTCCTGATAAAAGTTGGTCGGCCGGTCGATCACGTTCTTGACCCCTCGCGGCGCGAACTTGATCTGCTCCACCTTGGTTCCCTGCCGCGCCTCGGTCATGGCCTGGAGCATCAAGTGGTCAACGGTGGTCGTAATGTAAAGCGAGAAATCCTGGATCCGGGCGAGATTTTTAAGGGAGTCGGGGACGGGCCAGGAGCGCAAGCGCACCACTTCGTCGATGTCGAATGCCACGTCGTTCGCATACTCGAGCTGGCTCAGCTGGTTGGCAACGTCGTAGATCGTCCAGCGGTGCGCGTCCCCGGGACGATCAATGTGCGTCTGCGCCGCCAGCGCGCTGCCCCACAAATCGTAAAGGCGCGTAAGCTCGCCGTTTTCCGGCACCACCAGCAGCTCCGGCCCTAACACTGGAATGACGGAACCTTCCAGTATCAGGTTGACCAGCTTGTTCCATTCCCGTTCCGTCATCTCAATGGAGCCAGATGCGGTGGGTTGGACCGGGAGCGATGTACTCATGACCATCCCTCATGCTTGAGAGTTCGCCTGCGCGCGAAATAGAAAAACACCTGGACAACGACTCATCGGTTAGAGGGCGCAACCTCTAATTATCGAGATCCGAATGGCTCCAAGTGATAGGGTTTTCTGCGCGTTGCGGGCTCGTTCCCCACTCTATCACGAAGCTTGCGGATTCCAAGCAGAATTTCGTGGCCCTTGCTGCAAGGCCCGCGCCCGGGGAGCGGCCCAGCGGACTGCACAGCGGCAAAGCGTCACGCGATTACGGTTTGATGACGGTCACTAGCAGCGCGGACAGGCCGTTCCACGCGATCTGGACGCCGATGCAAAGCAGAATGAAGGCGATCACGCGCAGGATTCCATGAGCCGTCGAGGGCGGGATGATCTTGGTGATCTTGGGAGCGTAGGCGTAGCAGAAATAAATAAGCACGCTGAGAACTACGACGGCAAGAAACACGCCAAGGTGCGCCAGAATGTTGTGGGTGAGATTTTTCTCTGAGATGTGCGCCGTGACAGTCAGCAAAGCAACAAGAGTCCCCGGTCCTGACGTTATGGGAAAAGTGAGCGGGTAGAAGGCGCGGTCTTCGAGATCCCGCGTATCGGGTTCGCCGTTGGTGGCGGTCTCTTCCTGCCTGTTGCGAGAATCGACGCCGGCACTTCTCTGATTCAAGACCGTCCATCCCATAACCGCGACCACCAAGCCGCCGGAAAGTTGGACGATGGGCAGTGAGATGCCGAAGAAATTGAGGATGGTCGCGCCTAGAACCTCAAAAACCCCAAGAAAGATGATGTTGTTGATGGCAATGCGGCGCGCCAGCGAGTGCAGGACCTTGGGCGGCGCATCGCCAACCAGCCCCAGAAAGACCAGGGCGGAACCGAGAGGGTTGATCAGCGGCAGGAGCACGCTGAACGCGATAAGAAAGACCTTCCAAACCGGCAAGAGAGTTCTCCCTTGGTGCATCTTAATGCCTCATCGAGCCAGTGAGGCAAGGGACTTTCGCGCCCGGCCTCGCCCGGCCGGCGCCTTGCACTGTGAAACGCCGCAGTAATCCGGCTGATATTCTGGTTCTGCTGGCTAAAATTGCAATGAACGCAAACGTCCACACTATCGATCGGTTGCGGCAGGCGCCTACTGTGCGCACCGTCTGGCTGCTTTTCGCAGTCATTTTTGTCACGGTTTATTTTGCCTCGTTGTTTTCGCCGCCGCTGCTGGACGACGTGGACGCGGCGCATGCTCAAGCGGCCCAGCACATGGCCTTGAGCGGCGACCTGATCACCTCAAAGATCAACGGCATCCGCTATATTGAAAAGCCGCCGTTGCCCTATTGGCTGGTGGCCGGGATGTATCGGATCTTCGGGCAGAACACCTTTGCCACGCACCTGCCCAACGCGCTGGCCATGCTGGGACTGACCTGGCTGGCATGGTTGTGGGCGCGGCGGACGTGGGGCGATCGCGCGGGCTTCTATGCCGGGCTGGGCGTGCTCACTTCAGTGGGCTGCTTTCTGTTTACGCGCTTCATCATTCCCGAGGCGATCCTCGCGTTTTTCCTGCTGCTGGCGCTCTACGCGCTGATTGCGAGCCTGGAAGACGACCGGCCTGCGCTCATCTACTGGGCTTATGTGGGCGTGGCGCTGGCGCTGCTGACCAAGGGCCTGATTGCGCCGGTGTTCTTTCTGGGCGCGGCCATTCCCTATCTGCTGCTCACCGGGCAGTGGCGGCGCTGGAGGGCTCTGAAGCCGGTGTCGGGACTACTGGTGTTTCTGGCGATTGCAGCGCCCTGGCATATTCTGTGCGGCATCATCAATCACGACCAGGGACACCCGGTGGGCAATCACCCCACCATCGGAAACGTGCACGGGTTCTTCTACTTCTACTTCATCAACGAGCACGTGCTGCGCTTCTTCAACCTGCGCTATCCGCACGACTACAACAAGATGCCGGGCGTGTGGTATTGGCTGGGGCAACTGGTGTGGATCTTCCCGTGGAGCCTGTTTCTGCCTGCCGCGGTGGCCGTGGCATGGAAGACGCGACGCCGTTGGCTCAAGCACCTTCGCCACGATGCCGGCGACACGGTGGGCTTCTACCTGGATAACGCCATGCGCGAAGACGTGGCCAGCCATGTGCTGCGCGTGAAGTTCCGCGCACGCACCATCTGGCTGTTGACCCTGTTTACGGCATGGACATTGCTGTTTTTCTCCATCTCGACGAACCAGGAGTACTACACATTTCCGGTTTGGCCGCCGCTGGTGATGTTGATCGCAGGCGTGGTGGCGGATGTCGAGATGCGTCGCGGCACCAATGGCGCGCCCGCGCTTTCAACGGCGTGGCTGACGGGCGCGCAAGCAGTGTTCGCGGCGATTGGCGTGGTGTCGGCGGCGGCGCTGGGCTGGGGATTGTGGACTGCGCGCAACCTGCCGTACGTTCCCGACATTGGCACTCTGCTGGCGCATCGCGCTGTGGGCGATTACACGCTCTCGATGTCGCACCTGTTCGATTTGACCGGCGAGTCGTTTGCGGCGCTGCGGTTGCCGGCGGCGCTGGCGGCCGTAACGCTGCTGATTGGTCCGATGACGGGGTGGCTGCTGCGGCTGAAGGGAAAACATCTTGCGGCCACGGTGAGCATGGCGCTCACCATGACGGTTTTCTTCGTCGCCGCGCACATCGCGTTCGCACGCTTTGAGCCCATGCTCAGTTCCAAGCCGATGGCGGATACGATCATGGCCAAGGGTTCGCCCAGCGACACATTTATCATCTACGGCGACCAGTCGTCGGGATCTTCCGTCATCTTCTACACCAACGCGTTCTTTAGTGGACGGCCGGCGATGCTGGTGCTGCCGCGTTGCGGCCAGCACGGCGAAGGCTCGACGCTGCTATGGGGCTCGTGCTACCCCGATGCGCCGGATATTTATTTGAGCGCCGCCAAGCTGCAGGCGATTTGGGGCGCGGGTCAGCGCAAGTGGATCTTCGCCGAAGATCCGGACCGCGAAAATGTGGAAAAGACGCTGGCCGGAAGACTGATTCCCGTGCAGACCCTCGCCGACAAAACGCTTTGGACGGACCGGCCGCTGCCTTAATGCAGTGGCCAGTGTTCAGTGATCAGTGGTCAGCGGTCAGTTTTCAGCTCTCAGCCTTCGTCTGGTTGGAGGTCCGGCGGTGTCGTGCCGCTGCGTAGGTAGACCCAGAGATAAAAAACTCCCAGAGCCAGCAGGATCAGCGGCGCCGGAATCATTGCCAATGTGACGGACAGCCCGGAGTAATGCGTGGCCTGGAAAAGGACGATCCAGAATAGATCGCCCGTGAGCACGAAGGCGGCGATGGTGAGCCAAAGCGCTGTCCACCCGAGCCAGCCGCGCTGCCGCCAGAGCATGGCAGCGGCGGGAATGGTGAGCAGGAGGAGCCGCGCGTCGTAGGTGCGGTGATAGACGGGCAACAGGGCAAGAGCCGAGATGGAAGCCAGAGCGAACCAGGCCAGCCGCGATGAGTAGCCCACTCGCCACGTCTTGACGCACCAGACGAGGATCAGGGCGCCGCAAATGAGGTAGGCGATCGGATTGTAGAAGCCGGGATCGTCGCGCAGGAGGCTTAAGGCGGCCTGCAGACTGACGATCATGCCCATGCCGCGCCCGCCGGCGGTGTTAGGCCCGGGATAGTCACGGCCGCCGGGCGACATGGCGGTAAGAATGTTGGCGTGGTACTCCTGCGGCCAGTGCGGCGCGACGTGGTAGAGCCACAAGGCCGCGGGCGCGGCCATCACCACGGTGAGCACCAGCGTCTGCAGGGCGCGCTTGCGCTGCACTCCGCCGGCAAGAAGAAAGTAGAGCCAGATGGGGCCGGCGTCGTGAGGCTTGATGAAGAGGCTTACGGCGAGCAGGAAAATTCCCAACGGCACGAAACGATCGCGAATAAAACAACAGACCGCGATGGCCGCAAGCCCCACTGAGAGCGCAGCCATGTTGCCGGTGGCGAGCAACAATCCACTATTGACGGCGAGCAGAAAAATCAACGCGCCGCTGAAGCGCGGAGCGATAGCGGCGTTCACCTTCCAGATACAACAGCAGGCGAGGACAAAGCAGACAGAAAGAATCGCCATCCAGAGCACCATGGCGAGCTTCCAGGGCAGCAGCGCGAGCGGGGCCACCAGGAGCAGAGTCGTGGGCAGATTGGTGCTGAGCGAGACGATCAGGTGCAGCGTGTGGGCGACGGCGGGGTCGGCGGGAAGATGTGGCGCCTGCTGCATGTACACGGACCACATTTGATCGGGCTGATAGGGATCGAGATTGAGCACCAGGCAACGCGCGCCGTTCCATGTCTCCTGGAAGTCGGTCATGGCGAGGGGATTAGTGATCTCCTGAAGCACGCCGAGGCCGATAAAAAGCAGGCAGCCGACCACGAGCATCTGCAAGCCGTCGTGGCGAGCCCTGATTTGGATGCTCAGTTCCCGGAGCATGTGCACCTGCGAGCAAAGCGCGGTTCTGCCGGGTGGACCGGAATCATGCTGCCAGCTTATCAGCCGGCAGCGCGCATCTTGCCGCCTGGCAGGAGCTCAAAGACGCGGCCGCGCCACAGGATGCGGCGGCCCGCGTAGCTCGCGGCCCAAAAGCAGAAGCCCATGAAATCGCGGATCGGATAGAGAATCAACAGGCCGAACCAACTGGGATCGCGCACCACGAGACGCCCGACGGCGATGGCAACCGCAAGGCGCGTGGCCACGGCAAAGGTGAGGAGCGCGAGACCCCACATCGGATGCCCCAGCCATGCGCAGGCGGCGAGCGCCAGCAGGCCGAAGGGAAGGCTGAAGGTGAGCGCGGTGCCGAAGTGGCCTTTGGGCCGCGAGAAGCGCGTGGACTTCATCCAGCGGACCTGGTGCTTGAGCGAGCCGATGAGGCCCGAGTGCAGAACCATGTGGTCGATGGCGTGATGGCTCAGGATCACGCTCTGGCCCAACTTGTGGGTCTCGTTGCCGAGGATGAAATCGTCGGCACAATAGTCGGCTGTGACCTTGAAGCCGCCCATGCGGCGGATGGTTTCGCGCCGAAAAGCCATTGTCGGGCCGAGCGTGAATTGCATGCCTTCCATGGCGCGCGCGGCGAGGACGCCGGCCGACATTTCGACGGACATGCCGACGGCTTCAAGCCGTGCCCAGATTCCGCCTTCGGCTGCGACGCCGCGATAGAGGCAGCACATGCCTCCAACGTTGGGATCGGCGAAAGGGAGGGCTACCGAGCGCAGATAATCCGGCGTCACGCGCACGTCGCTGTCGCTGATGACGAGGATGTCATGCGCGGCATGGGCTTCCATCAGCTCCAGAGAGGCGACTTTGGCGTTGATGTAGTCGGGCTGACCCCCGGTAGAGAGGAATTGGACCGGAATGTGCGGATGCCGGGCGGCCACACGGCGCGCGGTTTCGAGGCCCTCGTCGTTCGCAGTGCGCGCGCAGAAAAGGATTTCGTATGCGGGGTAATCTTGCGTAAAAAATGTCTCGATATAGGATTCGAGGCCGGGTTCCGCTCCATGCAATGGCTTGAGGAGCGTGAGCGGAGGCGTAAAGCCGGGCCGCGCGGTGAGCTGGGCCAGCGAGAGACCGCGCTCGCGCAAGTAGCCGGGAACGGCCCAAAGCACAATGCCGGCAAAGACCGCGGACGTGATGAGGCCGAAGACGGCGAGGCCGAGGAGGACGTAGGGCATGCTGATTCTTAGGATACCCGGCATGTCATCGAGTCAGCGAATTCACGCGCAGTTGCTGGGTGCCCCATCCTTGCGCCAGTTTCATCGGCGCAAGGGTGGGAAACCGCTCATCTCAAACCTGCGATCTGCGGGGATTCACCGCGCGCGGCGGTGCAACCGGCTTGATCGCCGGTGTCTTGCGAATGGGCACAATGGCCCCGGCCGATCCGGGCGCGGCGGCTTGAAAGCGGGACAGCATCTCGCTGCGTACGTATTCTACGAAGTTCTGCATCTGGCGGTTCATCTCTTCCATGCGCTCGCGCATCTGCAGGATGATGCCGATGCCGGCGATGTTCACGCCGAGGTCGCGGGCAAGATTGAGGATGAACTCCAGGCGCTCCAGATCCTCGTCGGTGTAGAGGCGCGTGTTGCCCTCGGTGCGCGAGGGCTTCAGCAGCCCTTCGCGCTCGTAGAGGCGGAGGGTCTGCGGGTGAATCTCATACATCTCGGCCACCGCCGAGATCATGTACGCGCCTTTGGATTTGCGTTTCGTCGCCATAGCTTTTCCCGTTTCAGCCTAGCCGATCTTTGTTCGAGCCCATCCCTGCGGCGGCATGCTTTCTTGTTCCCTCGTTCCCTTGGTCCCTGCTTCTTACAGTTTGTCGAACAGCTCCTTGCGCGGGTCGTTGGGGTTGAGTTTGCCGAGTTCGCGCATGATCTCGCGGCTGCGCTCGTCCTGCAGGTGCGGCACCACGACGGTCACCGTGACGATCTCGTCGCCGCGCTGGCCGGGCTGCTGCGCGCTCTCCACGCCGCGCTCCCGCATGCGCAGCTTTTGCCCGCTCTGCGTGCCGGGCGGAATCTTCAACTGCGCGCGGCCGTCGATGGTGGGCACTTCAACTTTGGCGCCCAGCGAAGCTTCGGCAACTGTGATGGGCACGGTAATGTGAATGTCGTCGCCCTGGCGCGTGAAGACCGGATTCGTGCCGGTGCGCACGATCAAAAACAGGTCGCCCGCGAGGCCGCCGTTGATGCCGGCATTGCCCTTGCCCTGCAGACGGATGCGCTGGCCGTCGCGCGTGCCCGGCTTGATGCGAAACTCGACGGACTCCGTGCGCGTCACGGTGCCTTCACCGTGGCAGTTCGCGCAGTCGTGGGAAGATTTTCCCGTCCCGTTGCAACTCGGGCAGGTGATGTTGAACTTCATGCGGCCGCCCATCTGCGTCACCTGGCCGGTGCCGTGGCACTCGGTGCACGTTTTGGAGCCGCCGGTGTGCGCCTGGCCGTGGCAGGCGGGGCACACTTCCTGGCGATTGATCTGGATGCGCGCCTGGCCACCGCGAATCGCGGTCCAGAAGTCGACCGTGGCCTGATATTCGAGATCGGTGCCGGGCTGCGGACCGCGCGGCGCCTGCGGATGCTGCGCGCCTGAGAAGATGCCGGAGAAGATGTCTTTGAAGCTGCCGAAGCCAGCGCCGGCCTCGCCCTGGCCGCCCTGCTGACCGGGGTAACCGCCCGAGAAACCGTTGAAGTCGAAGCCGCCAAAATCGACGGGCGGTCGGCTGCCCTCGCGCTGCTGGCGCGCGTAAGCCTCGGCTGTCGCAGGATCGATCTGGTCGGAGTAGAAACCTACCTGGTCGTAAATCTTGCGTTTTTTCTCGTCGCTCAGAATGTCGTTGGCTTCGGAGATCTCCTTGAATTTCTCTTCGGCCTTTTTGTCGCCGGGATTCACGTCGGGGTGGTACTTGCGTGCAGCTTTCCTGAAAGCCTTGCGGATATCATCCTGCGTGGCCGTCTTCTTGACACCGAGCAGCGCGTAATAGTCTTTGTCGGTCTTCGTGGCCATGGGTGTTTTCTTATCTCATTCAGCGTACACGGTGCCGAACTGAAGCGCGTGCATGAGTTTTGCCCATGAACCTAAGCATTCATCGGCTTTGCCTCATGCGTTCGGGCCGGTCCGGTTTGCCGCCATTCGACCTTACGAGTTGGGGTGGACGACGTGACGTCGCCCACCCCTGTTTTTCCGACGAAGGCGGGGTTGCCGCACCGCAGGTGCTTACTTCTTGTCGTCGACGTCCACGTACTCGGCGTCGATGACACCTTCGTCCTTCTTCGGCTCTTCGGTACTTGCCCCACCTGGGGCCGCATCCGAAGGGCTGCTCGACGCAGTCGTCGCCTTGTACATCGCTTCGGCCAATTTGTGGCTGGCTTGCGTGAGGCGATCGTTCGCCGACTTCAGCTCCGAGGTCGACGGCGAGCCTTCCAGGGTCTTCTTGGCATCGGCCAGCGCTGCTTCCACGTCGGTCTTATCGGCGGCAGCCACCTTTTCGCCGCTATCCTTCAACATCTTTTCGATGTTGTAGACCATGGAGTCGAGAGCGTTGCGGGCTTCAATCTGCTCGCGCTGCTCCTTATCCTCGGCGGCGTGGGCATCGGCTTCCTTGGCCATCTTCTCGACTTCTTCCTTGCTGAGGCCCGAACTCGAGGTGATGGTGATGCGCGTGTCCTTGCCGGTGGCGTTGTCCTTGGCTGTCACGTTGAGGATGCCGTTGGCGTCGATGTCGAATGTGACTTCGATCTGCGGCACGCCGCGCGGAGCCGGCATAATGCCGCCCAGCTTGAACTTGCCCAGGGTGCGGTTCTGCGCCGCCATGGGCCGCTCGCCTTGCAGCACGTGGACTTCGACCTCGGTCTGATTGTCGGCCGCCGTCGAGAAGGTCTCTGTCTTCTTGGTCGGAATGGTCGTGTTGCGCGGAATCATGGTCGTGGCCACGCCGCCCAGGGTTTCGATGGACAGGGTCAACGGCGTCACGTCGAGCAACAGCAGATCCTTCACGTCGCCCGAAAGCACGCCCGCTTGCACGGCAGCGCCAATGGCAACCACTTCATCCGGATTCACGCTGTGATTCGGCTCCTTGCCGAACAGCTTCTTCACCAGTTCCTGAATCTTGGGCATCCGCGTCTGTCCGCCCACCAGGACCACTTCGTCGATATCGCCCGGCTTGACGTTGGCGTCGGCCATCGCCTTCTTGCAAGGCTCAACCGAGCGCTCGATCAGGTCTTCAACCAACTGCTCGAGCTTGGCGCGGGTCAGCTTGCGCACCAGGTGCTTGGGGCCCGAGGCATCGGCCGTAATGAACGGCAAATTGATCTCGGTTTCGACCGTGGTCGAAAGCTCGATCTTGGCCTTTTCCGCGGCGTCTTTCAGGCGCTGCAGGGCCATTTCGTTGCCCTTCGAGGTCAGGTCGAGGCCGTGCTCCTGCTTGAATTCGGCAACGAGCCAGTCCACGATGCGCTGGTCGAGGTTGTCGCCGCCCAGGTGGGTGTCGCCGTTGGTCGATTTGACCTCGATCACGCCTTCGCCCACTTCGAGAATCGAAATGTCAAAGGTGCCGCCGCCAAAGTCATAGACGGCGATGGTTTCATCCTTCTTTTTGTCGAGCCCGTAGGCCAACGCGGCCGCGGTGGGCTCATTCACAATGCGCTTCACGTCAAGGCCGGCAATCTTGCCTGCGTCCTTGGTAGCCTGGCGCTGCGCGTCGTTAAAGTAGGCCGGAACGGTGATCACAGCTTCCGTGACCGTCTCGCCCAAATAGGTCTCGGCGCTCTTCTTGAGCTTTTGCAGAATCATTGCCGAGATTTCGGGCGGAGTGTACTCCTTGCCCTGGGCAATGACTCCGACGTGGTCACCCTGCTTGACCACTCTGTAGGGGACCATCTTCATCTCGTCGTTCACTTCGTCGTAGCGACGGCCCATGAAGCGCTTGATGGAGAAAATGGTGTTTTCGGGGTTGGTGATGGCCTGGCGCTTGGCCACCTGGCCCACCAGCCGTTCCCCGCTTTTGGTGAACGCAACGATCGAGGGGGTGGTACGTGCACCCTCCTCATTTGGAATGACTTTTGGCTCGCCGCCTTCCATGACGGCGACGCACGAATTGGTGGTTCCGAGGTCGATTCCTATGATTTTAGCCATGTTGTTCCTGCCTTTAGAGAGGATCCTGACAAGGCAGGATCTCAGATTGAGTCTCTTACTGTCAACTAATATGATGCCGATTTCCTCATCGAGATTCGGGTTTTTGCTCATTTTTCAGCCCTTGTCGCCCTGCCCCGCGCAGGAAAGGACCGGCTTATACTGGATTCACTTTTTACTTACGGGACTCATCCTCATGCCACAAGAGACTTGTGCCAGCCGAAAGCGATGCCTTGCTTGCCGGCGTTTATTCGCTGCCTTAATGGCGGCGGGCTTGCTTGCGTCGCCGAACCTTCAGGCGCAGTCGACCACGATGCACGGGTACATTACCGCGGTTCATCCGCCCGACAGCTTCGACGTCAATGGGGAGCACGTCACCACCACCGCGGAGACTCGATTCGGACAGATCGACTTGAAAACCCCGGTCAGCACAGGCTCCATGCCCGATACCGTGCAAATAGGCGCGTGGGTTGAAGTCACTGGCAAGCGCGACCGGAACGCAAAAACCATGACCGCCTATAACGTGCTCATTCGCAATGATGGGGACCGAAAGCTCAGCGGGCTGGCCGTGATTGATCAAGTGGTCTCGACCGCGCCGGAGCTAGTCGTCGCGGCGGATGGCTATCGCATCCGCGTGACGGCCGCAACCGATCTCCATTATCCAAAAGACGCCAAATCGGCCGCCGATGTGCGCGCCGGCATGTGGGTACTTTATGAAGGCAAAATAGGTCAGGATGGCCTGCTGGTTGCCAGCAAAGCCCGGTTTTTGTCTACCAATCACGCGAAGGAGAAATCCGGGACCGCACCGGGCAATTCCAGTCTGCCGGCTGCAACGCCCCAGCCGCCAAATGAGGTCTCAAATGAGTCGGACGATCAGATAGACGATCGCAGGACGGAAGTCGATCTCGACGACGTCACTTATGGGATTTCAAAGGATCAGGCGCTGCAATCCCGCGTGCGCCGCATCGGTATGCGCCTGGTCCCTGCATGGCAAAAGCAGCTGCCGCCAGACGATCCAGCGAAGATTCAGTTCGAATTTATTGCCGTCAAGAACCAGATGCGCGACGAGCAGTCTTCCTCGGAAGGCCTCATCCTTGTGCCCGCGAAACTGGTGGAAAGATTCAGGAACGACGACCAGCTTGCCGCCGTGCTGGCCGACGGCATCGCCTACAGCCTGCAGCAAAAAGCACCGTGGGTGATCCAGATGAACCGAGCCAATCTGGAAAGGGCCGGGGCCATGGCCGCGGCGAATTTGGTCCCATACGCCGGGCTCGTGGCAAGCAGCGTGTATACCTACGAGGCCGAAAAGGCGTTGAAGGAGCAGCGTTGGCGGATGGCGCTGGAATTGATGGCCGACGCAGGCTACGACCCCTGGCAGGCTCCCGAAGCCTGGCGGCTCGCCGCGCCCGGGAAGCTGCCCGCCGATACCAGCACGCTGAAGTACTCCGACCAAGGCGGCTATCAGTTTGCAATCCTGAATCTGACGTACAAAAAGCCGACCCCTGCCAATGCCACGGAGAGTGGCTCAACGTCTGAGGTTGGCACGAGCAGAAAGCCGTAATCCATCCTCGAAAGCGCGCAGACCGGATCGGCTCGCCCATCCTTCTCTGTCCCATCCTGTTAACACTCCTTTAATATTGACGGGTTGTTAGGAGAGAGTCCATGGGCGGTCTGGATGGCGCAGTAGCCGCGCCCGGATATGGCTCAGTCCGTCGATCTCGATGGCGGCAAAGGATTCGCCAGGCCGCGGACAAGATTCGTCTCCGCCTGTGGCTTCGCTATCTCGTTTTTCTGCTCTTCATGGAAGGGCTCTCTGAAGTTCTGGGCCGCTGGAGCGGTCGATTGCCGCTTCATACCCACCTCCGTCTTGAGGTGCCCTTGCTGCTTGCTCTTTACTGGGGCTTCGGCTTCGTGCTGCGGAGGGGAAAACTCTCAGCCATTGTTGCTGCGCTGCCGTTGGCGATGACCTATATCGCCTGCGATGTCTACTTCATCGCCTACGGAGACGTTCTGCGCGTCATCGACGTCAGAAACCTGCCTGAACTTTTTAAAGTGCTGCATTTCGAAGGGACAGCGGCGTTGTTATTCGCCCTCGCTCTGCCGGCTGTCCTGCTGCTCGCTTTCGTCGACTATCGCAGATACTGGCGTGCCCTCACCGTGGCGGGACTGCTGATCCTGGGGGCAGCGGCGGTGGAGTTTTTCCCACATGCAGTCGTCTCGGGGCTTGTCCTGGCGGGAGTGGAACAGATGGACTTCTCCGATGCGGGGTGCCTCGACGATAACGGCCGCATCACGGTTCTGGTCTATTTCGAGGCGGCGCGGAGGGTAGCCATCGCACAGACCACCGCATACCGCGAGCGCGCCGAGGACGACGCGCGGATTCCCGCCACCACCGATTTCATCCGCGCCAATGGGAATCGCCACAACGTATACCTGGTTGTGCTCGAGAGCTGGTTGGACCCGACCCTTTTTCGCGGCGTTACCTTCTCCAAGGATCCGCGGCATCCCGATTACGCGCAGTTGGTCGGAGACAGCCAAGGGTTTTCCATCTCTCCCGTCTTCGGCGGCCGGACCGCCCAGGCGGAGTTCGAAGCGCTCTGCGGCGTGCCCGCTTTGTCGCAGATTTCCTTTATTGAATTCAACAGTTTTACCGGGCATCCGGCGGGTTGCATGCCTGCCATCCTGCGCCAGGCCGGTTACGCGACGTACGCCAGCAACGCGTATATGCCCGACTACTTCAACACCATCAAGGCCTATACCGGAATCGGGTTCGACAAGATCTACTTCGCTCGTGAATTCGCTCCCGATCGCGAGACCTACCTGACGGCGCAGAACATATCAGAGGATGAGGATTTCTTGTTTGACGGGGACCTGTTCGACCAGAATCTTGCCTTTATCGCGCGCACACTCAAGGAGCATCCGGAGCAACCGATCCTGAACTACGTGCTGACCATCTACGGTCACGAGCCCCACGATATCGACACCGACCGGCGGCCTATGGTCCTCACGATGAATGCTCCGCATGACGACCTCCAGTTATTGCGGGCCGCCAACCAGTATTGGTACCGCACCCAGGCGATTGCGGCTTATGTGCGCGGCCTCATCAAGCTCGATCCCAACAGCCTGATCATCCTGGTGTCGGACCACGTGCCTCCGCTCGACGAGGGAACCGAAAGTTATAAGGATTTTCGCTACCTCGATAACATCGACGACAGCATCCACATGAACCGCATCCTCGTCGTCGAAAACGGCAAGGTGGTGCGCCACGAGACCATCCACCACTACCAGGTGCCTTCGCTCATCTACAACTACCTGACCGAGGAAAAATTCTGCGCCCAGCACAACTGCGATCCCTCGGCCGACGAGCGAAAGGACCAGTACATGCTGCTGATGTCGCGTGCCGCCAGCCCCATGTAGATCGGCCCCCAACGCTTCAAGGGATTCACCCTGCAGCCCCACCGCAAACGCCGTCGAACTTTATAATCCATTGATCACGCAAGAACCGGAGGCGCTCCGATGTTCACGAAATCAGGTGCGGCCGCATTGTGCGGGGCGATGCTGATGAGCGCGTCCCCATTCGTGCGCGCGCAGGATGTCGACAGAACGGTACTCCCCATTCCGCCCGCGCCGTTTCGCGGCCAGATCACGACCTCGTTCAGCACCTCGATCCCGGGAATGTCGAATCCCCTGCGCGCGCCTCAGGGAGCGCCCAATGTTCTTCTCATCCTGATCGACGACGCCGGTTACGGGCAGACGAGCACCTTCGGAGGTCTCATTCCCACTCCGACACTGGATGCTCTTGCCGCGCGTGGTCTGCGCTATAACCGCTTCCACGTAACTGCGCTCTGCTCGCCGACGCGGGCGGCCCTTCTCACCGGGCGCAACAATCACGCGGTCGGCATGGGCACCATCACCAACCTGGCCACGGATTTCCCCGGCTACACCGGATCGATTCCAAAAAGCGCCGCCTTGCTTCCGCAAGTCCTCGAGCTGAACGGTTATGCCACTGCCGCCTTCGGCAAATGGCATCTGATCCCCGAAAGCGAGCTCACGGCCGCCGGCCCATTCGATCACTGGCCGACCCACCAGGGTTTCGACAACTTCTACGGATTCCTCGACGGCGAAACCAACCAGTGGTTTCCGGAACTGGTGTCGGGTACAAAGCCCGTCGAGATGACAGCGCCGCCGGGCCGGAAAGCCGACTTCACATTGAATGAGGACCTGGCCGATCACGCCATTGCGTGGATCAAAGCGGAAAAATCTCTGGCACCCGACAAACCCTTCTTTGTGTATTACGCTCCGGGTGCTACGCATGCGCCCCTGCAGGCTCCGGCAGCATGGATCGACAAGTTCAAGGGCCAGTTCGACATGGGGTGGGACCGATATCGCGAGATCGTCTTCGAGCGACAGAAAAAGCTGGGCGTGATTCCTGCCGACGCAAAGCTTACGCCGCGGCCCGAGGAGATCCCTGCCTGGGATTCGCTCACCGCGGATCAGCAGAAGGTTGCCGCGCGCCTGATGGAAGTGTTTGCCGGCTTCATGGCGCAGACGGATGACGAGATCGGACGCATCGTCGAAGCCATACGCGACACGGGGCAGCTCGACAACACGCTCATCGTCTTTATTGCCGGAGACAACGGCGCCAGCCTTGAAGGTGGCCTCTACGGCACTGCGAACTCCATGGCGCAAATCAACGGCGTGCCCGAGTCCACCGCAGACATGCTCAAAGTCCTCGACAAACTTGGCGGACCCTCCACCACTCCGCATTATCCGGTGGGGTGGGCCTGGGCCGGAAACACTCCCTTCCAGTGGGGCAAGCGCATCGGATCTCACCTCGGCGGGACGCGCGATCCTATGGTGATTTCCTGGCCCAAAGGCATCCACGACGAAGGCGGCCTGCGCTCGCAGTTTGAAGACGTGACCGACGTTGCCCCAACCATCCTCGATGCCGCGCACATTCCCATTCCTGTGGAAGTAAACGGAGTAAAGCAGCAGCGCATGGATGGCATGAGTTTCCTGGCGACCTTTGGGTCTGCGGATTCGCCAGGCTTGCGCACCACGCAGTATTTCGAGATGCTGGGCAACCGCGCCATCTACCACGACGGCTGGATGGCAGCTTCACGCAGCGGACTGCTTCCCTGGATCTACAGCAATCAACCACCGCCGGACCTCAGCAAGCAACCGTGGGAGTTGTATCACTTGAGCGTGGATTATTCTGAGGCCGACAATATCGCCAGCGAGAATCCCGCAAAGCTCTCAGAACTCGAAAAGATCTTCGATAGCGAAGCAAAACGAAATAATGTCTACCCACTCGATCCGCGATGGGCCGGCCGGCAGTCTCGCCCTGAGGGAAAACATTTCGTCTATTACGCGCGGACGGGCCATCTCTTTGTTTGTCTCACTCCCGCATACGAGAATCACTCGCACACCATCACCGCCTGGGTGAATATTCCCCGAGGTGGCGGCGACGGAGTTCTCATGGCCGATGGCGGTGAAGGTGGAGGGTTCAGCCTTTACATCAAAGATGGCAAGCCAGCCTATACCTATAACTACTTCAAGCGGCAAATCACTACGATCGCAGCGCCTGAAGCTCTGCCGCCGGGGCCGGCCAAAATCACCTTGCAGTTTGCCTACGACGGAAACGGCACTGGCAACGGCGCAACCATCACGCTTCTCGTCAACGACAAACGGGCGGCCACAGCACGCCTTCCTGAAACCGTGCGATTCGCGTTTTCGTTTGAAGAGACCTTCGACATCGGCGAGGACACCGCATCCGCCGCTGGTCCTTATCAAAGTCCGTTTCCATTTACCGGGACCATCCAACACATCGATATGGATATCGGGCCTTAATTGCAGGCCGCATCGAAACATAGCTCTTGGTTAAGCCTTCAAAGCAAAAAATGAGGCGGTCATCCTGAGCAAGTCCCGGCGTGCCGGGACGCGCCGAAGGACCTGCATTTGTCTTTCTGCCGCCTACTCTTTGCGCGACCGGCAGCAGCGTTATTGGCCGACCGCGGCCAGCGCGGCGGCCAGGACCTCTTCCGGCTCGGGGCGGACGCGGAAGTCGGCGTGGGCCTGGGCATGAACGACGCGACCCGCTTGACTGATGACGTACGTCGCGGGAAGGACGAGACGCCAGGAGTTGTCGCCGTTGACGAAGGGAATATTGACGAGGATGGAGCGGTAGTAGTCGCGGTGGTAGTCGGGGATGGTGTAGGCCAGGCCAAATTGCGCGGCGACGGTGCAGCCGGGGTCCGAGAGCACGGGGAATGGCAGCCCGTGCTGGCCCACCATGAAGTCGCTCTGGCGTTCGGTTTGCGGACTGATGGCGGCCAGCAGCACGCCGGCCTCGCGCAGCCGTGGGTAGAGGTCGCGCCAAGCCTCGATTTCCGTAATGCAATAGGGACACCAGCGGCCACGAAAAAAGTCGAGGACGAGCGGCCCGAGGGCGAGCAGGTCGGCCGAGCGGACAGGCCGGCCGGAAGCGTCGTTGAGCTTGAACTCGGGCGCCGTGGCGCCGACGGGCAGGATTTTTTCCTCGACGCGGGACTCGAAGAGTTCGCGGACGGCGCGCTCATTGATGGCCATGCGCTCAGCTTGCACAAGCTTCCGCGTGTTGGCCGTGATCTCGTCGAGTTGGTCCTGAAGCGCGGTCATGTTGCTCACCTTCCGAACCGTTGCTTGCCGCCCATCCCCGCCATGCCGCCGCGCATCATGCTCTTCGCCATGCCCATCCTGCCTACCTGCTTGAACATTTTGGCCATCTGCGCGTACTGGCGCAGGAGCTGGTTCACATCCTGCACGCTGGTGCCGCTGCCGGCGGCGATGCGCTTGCGGCGCGTGCCGGAGATGATCTCATGATTGCGGCGCTCGCGGGGCGTCATGGAGTTGATGATGGCTTCGAGGCGCACGAATTGCTTCTCGTCGACCTGGCCCGCGGCCTGTTTCATTCCAGCGAAGGGTCCGACCGAGGGCATCATCTTCAAAATGCTCTCCATGGAGCCGAGCTTTTTAATCTGCTGCAACTGATCGCGGAAGTCCTCGAGCGAAAAGCCGTCGCCGAGCAGGGCCTTCTTGGCCAGTTCCTCGGATTTCTTGCGATCGAGTGTAGACTCGGCTTTTTCGATGAGCGAGAGCATGTCGCCCATGCCCAGGATGCGGCCCACAATGCGATCGGGGTGAAAGGGCTCGAAGGCGTCCGGCTTTTCGCCCACGCCGATGAACTTGATGGGCTGGCCGGTGACATGGCGAATCGAGAGCGCCGCGCCACCGCGGGCGTCACCGTCCATTTTTGTCAGGACCACCCCCGTCAGCCCAAGACGCGCATGAAAATCCTGCGCGGAGTTGACGGCGTCCTGGCCGGTCATGGCGTCGGCAACGAAGAGGATCTCCTGCGGAGTGAGGAGCTTTTTCAGGCTCTCCATCTCGGCCATCAGTTCCTGGTCGACATGCAGGCGGCCGGCAGTGTCGACGATGAGCGTGTCGCAGCCCATGATGATGGCTTCGCGGCGCGCTTCCTTGGCGAGACGCTCGACCAGCGCAGACCCGGCGGGCTCGCCTTTCTGATCGCCTTCGTACAGCCGGGCCTCTACGGACTTGGCGACGACCTTGAGCTGTTCGCGCGCGGCGGGGCGGTAGACGTCGACCGATACCAGCATCGGCCGGTGGCCACCTTTTTTGAGCCACGCGGCCAGCTTGCCGGATGTAGTGGTCTTGCCGGAGCCCTGCAGGCCGGCCATCAAAATGACCGTGGGCGGCTTGGAGGCGAAGTTGAAACGCGCAGTGTCTTTGCCAAGCAGCGCAACCAACTCGTCGCGTACGATCTTGACTACCTGCTCGGAGGGCGAGAGCGCGGTGAGCACCTCTGCGCCGATGGCTTTCTGGCGGATGTGTTCGATCAGGTCGCCGACAACGTTGAGGTTGACGTCGGCCTCGAGCAGGGCCACGCGGATTTCGCGCAGAGCTTCGCCAATGTTTTCTTCAGTGAGCGTGCCCTGGCCGCGAAGGCTTTTGAAGACGCGCTGGAGTTTGTCAGATAGATTCTCAAACATGGTCAGTTTCTAGTTTATCGGGTCCTGCGGACCGCAGCCCTTTGGACAAGTCCGCCGACCGGACCGGCGTCGTTAGACTAGAGCCGAGGAGCGGAATTATGGCGGACGGACGCGAGGAGCGCGAGGAAGAGAAAAAGCGGCGGGAGCTGGAAGAGCGCGAAGGCCGCAAAAACCAGGAAGACCGGTTGGACCGGGGACGCCGCGACGACGGGGAACCGGAGCGGGGCGGATCGTGAACCGCCTGCCGGGAAGCTATTTGCCGAGCCATTCGATGATCGGACCCCAATAGGAAGGGTGCGGCTTGCGGAAGGGCTGGTTGTGGGTGGTGTTGGGGACGAGAACGACTTCCGCTTGCGGCTCGCACCAGCCGGCCAGTTCGCGCGCCATCGCGACGGGAAAGAGCCGGTCTTTCTCTCCATGAACGATGAGGACTGGCCGCCTGCACAGCGCGAGCCGCAGTTGCGCATGCCAGATGGGCGGCACGAAATGGGAAAGCGCGCGAGGGATCCCGATGGAGGCGGTGGCGCCGCGAAACGAAGTGAAGGCCTCGCAGAGAATGAGCCGGTGAGCAGCGACCCGATCGATGGTTGCCGCGGCCACACCAGTGCCCATTGAGAAGCCGAGCACCGACACAGGCAATTTCGGCGCCAGCTTTTCAAGCGCCGCGAAGGCAGCGATCGCATCAAGTTCGAACTGCTCCCAATGCGGCTTGCCAGTGCTTTTGCCGTAGCCGGAATAATCAAAGACCAGCGAAGCAACGCCATTGGCGGCGAGAAGTTGCTGCACGCCAAACCACTGCTCCACGGTTTCGCCAATTCCATGACAAAGCAGAATCGCGGCGTGGGCGGGAATGCGGACCGGCTCGACAAAGACCGCGTCGAGAACATGGGCTGCGCTGGGAATGGCATGGCGCGATGCCCGTTCGTGGATGCCCGTGGGGACGCGGCCACGTTTCGTCCATCCGAGAGCGCGGTCGCGGAGAATCATGAACCGGCTGATGCACGAGATGGCAAACGAAAAGGAGACGCGGTGCGCCCGGTTCGGCGAATCGCCCGGCGAGCGCTCCCCGGCGGTCGGCGTTTCGTTGGTGCGCATTTGTCTCTCCGCCTCCCTTGTTACTCCGTGGGAGCGATGAGATACTGCTCGAGCTTGCCGTCGGGATAGGTGTAGGTGGTCAGCTGAAGCCGACGACCGGGATAGACGATGTCGAAGATGCGGAAGGTCATGCCGCCGCGGAGTTCGCTGCTGGTTTGCCGCAGGCTGAGCGGCTCGCCGAGCGGAGCCAGGCTCGATTGGAAGTCGGCGACGGCTTCGGGAGTGAAGTAGTCGCTCAAGTTGGGTGCGAGAAGCGAGCGGTCGATGCGCCTCTGCTGCAGGCCGTGATAGATGTCGAGGGCCTGCTGCTCAGGGGCGGTGAGCGGATAGCCGGCCACGAGCGGCGCGGTGAGTTGCGCGATGGTGCCCGCGGCGTTCACTGCCATCTGATTGGTGAGCACAACCACGGCCGTGCCATCGTCGATGAGAACTTCGTTGTCCGAAACGAACCCGGAGACCTCGCCTGAGTGCTCGATGGAGCGATGGCCGCTACGCTGGCGTACTTCTACGCCGAGACCGTATTGCGTGCCTTGGCCGTTCTTCAGCTTTACCTCAGTGAACATTTCTTTGTAGCTTTCAGGCTTCAGAATCGACCGAGATAAGAGGCTCTGATCCCAGAGAGCCAGATCGTGCGGAGTCATGGCCAACTCACCGGCCGCGAACATCCAGCCGATTCCTTCCTTGGGCGCCACGCGCAGCGGGCCGAGCGCGTTGCGAACGTACGGCGTCGCGTCGACCTCAGTGAGCTTGATAGCGTCCGAGTTCCAGACCGATTTCATGCCCAGAGGGCGAAAGATGTGCTCGCTCAGAAAATTCCAGTAGTACTCGCCGGAGACCACTTCAACGATACGTCCGGCGATGACGAAGTTGGTGTTGGAGTACTGCCACTGCGTCCCCGGCTCGAAGTCGAGCGGCTTCTTGCCCCAGACATCGATGATCTGCTGCGCGGTTTCGGGACCTTTCATCGTCGTCATTACGTAGTCCTCGGGCCAGTAGTCCTGGTAACCCGAGGTGTGCGAGAGGATTTCGCGAATCGTGACATCATTGCCGCGCGTGAGGCCAGGAATGTATTTGCCGACCGGATCGTCGAGCGAGAGTTTGCCTTGCTCCTGCAAAAGCAGAATCGCCGTGGCCGTAAATTGTTTGGAGATCGATCCGATGGAATAGCGCATCTCCGGCGTGGCCGGGACGGCTGGAGACGTTGCCGTGGCCACGCGAGCACTGCCGTAGGCATGGGTGTAAACGAGCTTGCCATGTTGCACCACGGCGATAGAGGCCGAGGGCACACCGGTGGCTTCGAGCACTTGCGCGGCGATGCGATCCACCTGGCTGCGCAGGGCGGGATCGATGGTGTCGACAGTTTGAGCGCGGAGGGCGAGCGGGACGAGCGCAATGAATGCGATGAGAGCAAGACGGAATGGGTTGCGCGGCATGATGGCAGTGAAACTCCTATCCGCATGGTAATTGATTGGCTTTATGCGGTGCGCGCGAGCGTGAGTACGGTAATGTCGTCGTCCTGGCCGAAATTCTGGGCGGCTTGGGCGATTTGCTGCGCCGGTTGGCTGCTGATCGCCCGCGTGCGCTCGAAGCCATAAATCTCACCCTTCGCGTTGCGGGCTTCCACCACGCCATCGGAGACAAATGTCAAGCGATCGCTTTGGCCGAGATGATAGGTGATCTCTGAGTACGCGACCTCATCGTCAATTCCCAGCGGCAGGCCGGAGTTAACAGGGAGTTCCTCTCCGTTACGATAGGGCGACAGATGACCCGCATTGGCGATGACCAGTTCGCCATCCGGAGTGATGAGTGCGGCGCCGCATGTCACGAAGCCGCTTATCTGCCCGCGCAAAGTCCGGCTCAGATAGGCAAGCACCTCAGCGGGGTCGCGCAACGTGCAGCCGCGCAGTGCGCCAATAATTGCGCTCACCGTCATCGCCGCCTTCAAACCCTTGCCGCTCACGTCGCCGATCACAAGCAGCAGCGCCCCATCTTTTTGCGGAAGAACCTGGAAGAAATCCCCGCTAACCTCGCTTGCCGGGAGGTAGACACTTTCGATCCTGAAGCCTGGAACTTGCGCGGCGACTTTTGGGATCAGCATCTCCTGCACACCGCGCGCCTGTTGCAACTCCGTCTGGATACGCGCTCGCTCCTGCTGCCCGTGCAAGAAGCGCCGCAGCGTCATCACCATGATGAGGCCGAGCGTGATGTAGTTGGCAATCACGTCAAAAGGAAGGAGCATTCCAAAAGGCCGGAAGTATTGATGCATATGGAGCGCAGCCAGCACCTGCGGAAACCGTGCGACGATCAGAAGTGTCACCGCGGGCAATGCCAACCATCCCTCGGTCCGGTCCCTGCGAATGCCCAGATAGAGCACCCAGACCAGAAGCACCCCCAACGACAGATTGAACGCGCTGGTAAGCGGCGAGAGCCAGACGATGGCGTGAGCGGGAACCAGGCGGACATAGAGCGGGGGCTGCTGCATGGCCCTCCCGATCCCCAACAGCAGGACCAGTCCCCAGACGGCGCGGTATAGCCAGGCCATCAGGCCGATGCCGCCTAACCGGAACCAATACACCCAGAAGAGTACCCACAGACCGTTACCCAACGGTCCCGAGACAGAGCTTCGAAGCAAGTTGACGAAAGGTGCAGCAATCCAGGTGGTGTAGTTGCCTATCAGGACAAAGACTACGTAGGACAGATTGGCCATGCAGTTGAGGCCCAGCCAAAGGTAGGCTGGATCTTCGCGGTCCAGCCAGTAGAGGCCGAGTGCCACCATCAGGGCCATCAACTCAATCGCTGCACCCAGGAACATGCTGGTTTCAGTGCGGTCGTGCGCATACCGTTCCAAGTGCAACAGGGCGTTGATTACGGGGGCCCGTCCCAGCACCGGCACCCCACGCAGACCGCCGGCATCCCGCTCGCGAAAAGGCTCTGAGACGTCCATCCACACGCGGATGGCAATCGTCATCGAGCCGCTGCGGATATTCGCGGGAAGTGGGAAAGCCTGGAATTGAGCGGGGTAGTACCAGGTGACGCTATGGCCAGCGAACCTGCCAAACTGCCCGATGAGCTGGCCATTGACGTACACCTGGTAGGCGTCGTCCACGTCGTCGGGCATCTCGAGGGCGAGCGCGGCATCGGCCCCCTGCGACGGACTTTGGACGCCGTCCTGCACGTTCACCCGCAGTCGGTACCAGGCATAGCCGGAGTATCCTGCGGAGCCTCGCCCTGTCCAGCCTGAAACGAGACTGCTGCTGTTGCCCATTGGATCGAACGAACCCGCAGGAGGTGTCAGGTCCATCGTGGTCCAGGCCGAGTCGTCGAAATCCGGACCGGCCCACTGCGGGTTATCGCCGGTGTGGAATTTCCATGGGCCGGTGAGCGCAGCAACGGAGTCGCCGAGCATGACGCGCACGACGTTTGCTGACGTATCCTGCGCACGGAGTTCGCCGCAGGTTGAAATGATGAGCGAGAGCGCGAGTAAGACGGTGCTCTTCATGCGCTGCCTTCATTCGGAATCACTGTTCGCGTCACAGTCAGTACGGTGATGTCGTCGTCCTGGCCGAAGTGCTGCGCGGCACGGGCAATGCTTTCGGCGGTCTCAGTGGAAATCGCCGCGGTACGTTCAAACCCGTAGAGCGCGCCGGACTTGTCGCGGGCTTCGACTACACCGTCGGTAACGAGGGTGAGTTGCCGGCCTTGGGCGAGTTGGAAGGTGGATTCGGCGTATGCGGTTTCAGCGGCGAGGCCCAGGGGCAGTCCGTTTTCAAGCGGCAGCTCTTTGCCGCCAACATAAGGCGCGATATGACCGGCGTTGGCGATGGTGAGCGTGCCATCCGGATCGGCGCGCAGCACGAGGCAGGTGGTGAACCCGCCGTGGCTGCGGGCCAGCATGCGCTGGTTCATGGCGGCCAGAATTTCCCCGGGGCTTTGCGTGTAGTGCGCCAAAGTGCGGACGGTGCCCACCAGCAGAGAGACGGTCATAGCGGCGGGCATGCCTTTGCCGCTGACGTCGCCGATGATCACGAGCACACCATCGGGGCCCCCACGAACAGGTCCTCGTTCGTGGGGTGGAGGGCCGGCGCCGCGGTCGCTCTTGACCGGCAGTACCTGGAAAAAGTCGCCGCCGACTTCCCCGTAGGGTTTGTAGACGGATTGAATGTTGAAGCCCGGGATGGTGGGAATCTCTTCTGGGATGAGAACCTGCTGGACGGCGCGGCCGGCGGCCAGTTCAGCGGCCATGCGCTGCTTCTCGCGCCGGTCGTTGATGAGGTCGCGGACAAAGATGGCCAGCGTTGCGGCTCCCAGCAGGGTCAGTGCACAGGTTGTGTACTGCCACCGCCAGCCGCCGATCGTCGCGTAGTTTTCGATGCCGGTGATCCTTGTGAAGCTGGTGGATATGGTCATGCGCATCGGGAAATAGGCGGTGAAAACGGTGGCGATTGTCCGGTCGCGCCGATTGCCGTGGCGGAAGCCCTGGATGATGAGAATCGCGAGGGCTGCCTGCGAACAGACAACTGGCCAATCGTTGACGAAGGCCAGGGACGGATACCATCCGGTGAAGAAGGCGAAGAGATAGACAGGCCAGAAGAGCCGAGTCCAGCGGAAGTTCCGGATTCGCATTGCTTCCGCGGCAGTTTCCACAAGGATGGCTACGGCGATGGCTCTCAACGACCAGACGGGTGCGCCGATGCCTCCGAAGTACTCAAAGAATTGCTGCGCACCGAGGACGGCAAATAAAATGCCCATGCTTCGAAAGACGCGAAAATCAGACGCGGCCCGCCAGAGGGCGAGATAAGCGACGGCCAGGCAGAAATACAGCACACCGAAGACCAGCGTGGGTGTGCGGTGCACTTGTTCAATGAGCGGCACCGGCGGGAAGAGCCGTTGCAGCAGCGGCTGACCCGCGCCCAGAAATAGAACGGCCGTCATGCGGGAACCATCTTTTGCAGGGTCAGCACGGTGATGTCGTCGTCCTGGCCAAACAGCTCCGCTGTTTTAGCGATTTGGTCGGCCGATTCGCCGCTTAGGGCTGCGGTGCGTTCAAAGCCATAGAGCGCGCCGGCCTTGTTGCGGGCTTCGACTACACCGTCGGTAAGGAGGGTGAGTTGCTGGCTTTCGGAGAGTTGGAAGGTGGATTCGGCATATACGGTTTCATCGGCGAGGCCGAGGGGCAGGCCATTTTTGAGCGGCAGTTCCTTGCCGCCAAGATAAGGCGCGATGTGGCCGGCATTGGCGATGGTGAGCGTGCCGTCGGGATCGGCGCGCAGGACGAGGCAGGTGGTAAAGCCGCCGCCGCTGCGGGCCATCATGCGCTGGTTCATGGCGGCCAAAATTTCGCCGGGGCTCTGCGTGTAGTGCGCCAGTGTGCGCACCGTGCCCACCAGCAGAGAGACGGTCATGGCGGCGGGCATGCCTTTGCCGCTGACGTCACCGATCACTGCCATAACTCCGCCACTCTTAATCGGAAGAATCTGGAAGAAGTCTCCGCCGACCTCGCTTGCCGGTTTGTAGACGCTTTGAATGGAGAAACCGGGGATGGTGGGGACTTCCTCGGGGATGAGAACCTGCTGGACACTGCGGGCGGCTTCGATCTCCGCGGCGGCGTGGGCGCGCTCGCGGGCAATGCGGACAGTCCGCAGGGCAAGGAAGAGGAGCAAGGTGATGATGAATACGAAGGCGCAGATGTAGTCGATATTGAAGCTGTAACTGGCAAGCCGTATAGCGGGCAAGGGGCCCCTTCTGACGCTGAGATGAGCGAGAACCCCCAGAGCATGGAGGACCTCCGAATAATCCACAAAACCGTTGAGAAGCACGGCAGGCAGCAGGATGCGGGCTTCCCGGTTGCCGCGCCTCCAGCCCCGCACCAGCATGATCGGAAGCAAAATATCGACAAGGAGGGTGGGGAGAGCGTGGATCGAGAAGCCAAGGAAAATGTTGCTCCCGACGCCGGAGATGGCAAAATCCTCGCCGAAGGCGGAGACAAAAGCGGCAATTTCGAGACCGAGCAGCCAACGCCCGCGGGGCTGACCGAGAACCAGGCGGACAAATTCGATGATGGCAACGTTAGCTATGGCGTAGAAGAGATCCCGGAGGCAAAAAACCGCCATAAAGTCTGCATGGAGATATGCCCAGAGCCACAGCGCACTGTAGGGTGTCAAGGCGAGCAGATAGACTGCGACAGCGAGATACTCGCGTTGGGAGCGCTGCGCCAGATAGAGAGCCAGGGCGACCAGGCCGGCCAGCAGGCTGAGGCAGGCGAGGATGAGATCGCCTGCCCCTTTGTGGGAAAAGGCATAGCTGGCGTCGCGCGGGGCTTCGTCCTGGCTGATGAGGTCGATGGAGCCGGAATGGAGTGGCGTAGCGGCGAGCGTGTCGCGCCCGAGCGCCCCGGTGTCAATCGCAATGCGGATGGCCAGAACCAGATCGCCCCTGGCCGTGAGCAGGCCATCGGGGACGGGCAGGGCGTTCAGGCCGCCCTTGAAATAGTGCACCATGCCGGCCATATTGCCGCTGGACCCGATAAGAACACCGTTCGCGTAGACCTGGTAGCTGCCGTCCACCAGTTGAACCCCGACCATCAGATGGTGCGTACCGGGACGCAGGTGGATGTGGACGCGATACCAGGCGTAGCGCAGATTGTGGTAGCCGTAATCGGGGATCAGCTTGCTATCCGAGACGGTTTTCCAGGCGCTGTCATCGAAGGTGGACGAGGCCCAGGCGGGGTTGTCACCCGGCGAGAAGAGCCAGTCGGGGCCGAGGGTAACCCGCTCGCCGAATTGTGTGGCGTCAAAGTTGCGCGGATTTTGGTTGCCTGGACCGGGATCAACCGGCTGGGCCGGCGCGAACAAGGGGCAGGCGGCCAAAAGCAGCAGAACCGCCATGGTGAGGCGTCTGCGGGGAAGCATGCAGTCCAATATATCGCAGCCGCGGTGCGATAGGCTGAGTTAGATCGGGTCGCGGTTGTCACGAATCGCCGCGCGGACCTGCCGAATGCTGATTGGAGCGCTGAGGCGTAGATGCAGAAGCTGATTGAAGGACACAAGCGGTTTCTCGCCGAGGTATTTCCGGCGAAGAAGAGCCATTTTCACCTGCTGTCGGAGGGCCAGACGCCGGCGTGGCTGTTCATCACGTGCGCTGACTCGCGCGTGGTGCCGGATCTTATTCTCGGGACCGAACCGGGCGATTTATTCATCGCACGCAGCATTGGGAACGTGGTGCCCATCACGAGCCAGGACGTCGACGGCGTGACGGCGACCATTGAATATTCCGTGGAAGTGCTCAAGGTGCGGCACGCCATTGTGTGCGGCCATTCCGACTGCGGGGCGCTGAAGGCGGCGCTCGACCGCAAGAGCCTGGTCAATCTTCCCAAGGCGCGGCGCTGGCTCGATCACGTGGAGGCGGCTTTCGCCTACAGGCAGCCGCTCAATCCCGACGACGGCGAGGGCGCGGAGCTGGCGTCGCTGATCCGCGGTAATGTGGTGGCGCAACTCAAGAACCTGCACGCACAGCCGCCGGTGGCTCGGGCTGTGGCAGGGGGAAGGCTCACCGTGCACGGTTGGTACTACGACATCCTGACGGGGCGCATCGAAGAGTACGACGAGACGATGAAGAAGTTTGCGCCGCTGGCGGGGTAGACAAACTTCCAACTAGTTGATAAACTAGTGTTAAAGAGGATCGTTCGGGGTGTGGTGTGACAGAAATTGGCCTTTTTCAAGCGAAAACGCGTCTCTCCGAACTCGTGCGTCAAGTGAAGGCAGGCGAGTCTTTCATCATTACGCAACGCGGTGAGCCGTCGGCGGAGCTGGGGCCGATCCGGCGCAAGAACCGCCCCGATTCGAGGCGTATCGCCGAGGCTGTCCGGCGCTTGCGTGGGATGCCGAAGATTCAAGGAGTCTCTCACGAGGAATTGCGCTCCTGGATCGAAGAAGGCCGCGAATGAAAGTGCTGGACGCCTCGATGGCGCTGGCTTGGCTGTTCCCTCGGCAAGATCCGGCAGAGGCTGCGTTGGCCGATCAGGCACTGGATGAGTTGGATTACGAGGAATTCGCCGTGCCTTCAATTTGGTACGGCGAGGTGGCAAATGTGCTTCTTCGTGGCGAACGGAAGGGCCTAACCACCCTTTCTCAAACCACCGCATTTCTCGGTGAGCTCGACCTGGCAGATATCGAGACCGAAAACGATTCGCCAAGACTCCGGCAATCGGCCGTCATGGCCCTGGCGCGCAGTTATGGTTTGACCGCCTACGACGCGATGTATCTGGAGCTTGCATTGCGCAGAGGCGCTCCGCTGGCTACATTCGATTCTCAATTAGCAGATGCGACGCGCAAGGCCGGCGGGCGGGTGTTCGGTGACAAGCCATAATACCTGCTGAAATCGGCCGGCGCTGCAAATCAACTAAGCGCCGACGGCCATTCGCGTCAGCGTGAGCACCGTGATGTCGTCGTCCTGGCCGAAGTTGACGGCGGCTTCGGCGGCTTGCTCGGCGGTGGGACGGCTGGCGAACAGCGTCTTGAGCCGGCCGAAGCTGTAGAGATCGCCGTTCTGGCTGCGCGCTTCAAGAAGCCCATCGGTGTAAAGCGCGAGTTGGTCTCGTTCGATCAACTGGATCCGGCTTTCTTCAAACACAGCCTTGGGCAAAACGCCCAGCGGAAGCGTGCCCGGAAAGACAAGTTCCTCGTCGTTCACGTAAGGCGAGGGATGACCGGCGCAGGCGATGGTGCAGGTGCCGTCGCCATCCAGGCGCAGCGCCACCGCGGTGGCAAAGCCTCCCTGCAAACGGCCGAAGAGGCGGCGATTGAGCCCAGCGAGAATCTCCGCGGGCCGCGCGGTGGTCTCGACCAATGTGCGCACCGCGCCCACGATCATGGAAACCGCCATGGCGGCCTTCAGGCCTTTGCCGCTCACGTCGCCCAGCACAATCAGCGTGCCGCCTTCTTCCAGCGGGATGATCTGGAAGAAGTCGCCGCCCACTTCCTGCGCCGGACGGTAGGCGCTGGTCAAGCTGAAGCCGGCCAGAGCGGGCAGCGTCTCCGGCACCAGCACCTGTTGCAGCTCACGCGCGTTCTGGAACTCGCGCTCCATGGCGTGCTGGCGGCGGCGGCTGTCGATGGTGTAGCGAATGACCGCGTACACGATGGAGAGAAAGAGTAGCGTGCGCAGAATCGTCGGCAGGCTGAAGTTGTTGCCGACGATGGTGAACAGCGGCGCTTCAATCTTGATGGCAAGCGTCCAGTGAGTGTAACGAATGCCTTGATCCGAGGCATTTTCCACCCAGTACACCGTGGCATTCAACAAGGCGAAGATCGCGACCATCCAGCGGGCTGAGTCCAGACGCGATCGCTTGTAGATGGCATAGGCAACCAATGCCACCGGAATTCCTTCGAAGAGGACCGAAGGCAACGTTGTGATGGCATCGGTAATCTGCATCTGCGCCATCGAAATGGTATCCGGATACAGAAAAGCCAAGCTTCCGTCGATGGCGGCGGAGGCAATCCCAAGGATCGCGGCCAGCCGTGTGTAGTACACCAGCCGCGGATGCTGGTGCAGTTGCAGCAGCCAGATGAGCAGAAACCATCCCGCCGCTTCGCGAATTGCAATCGAAGCTTGAATCAGGAAGAGTTCGACTGCAGCGGAATAGGGAAGGTCCAGGCCGCCGAGCAGGGTGGCGACCGTGGGCATGAGCGCGTAAATGCTCATCCAGAACAGAAGCCACTGATCGCGATCGCGCAGCCACGCCAGGAAGCTGAGGATGGCGACGAGCAAATAAAGCGACGTGAGTGCGAAATCGAACTGCCGGCTGCGCAGCCAATGAAAGTCCCGGTTCCCTTTGATTGCGGCGATGGCTTTGGGACTACCCATGACCGGCATTCCCTCAAAGCCGCCCAGATTGTCCGGGTCGTTTGAGGCGAGCGCCATCTTCCATACACGCACGGCGAGCACGCCTGAGCGAATTGGTCCCAGGCCATATGTCTGCGGCGGAACGCCCTCGTAGAGAACCGGGTGTGGCGGCAACGTGCCCAGTTGCCCCACTTTCACGCCATTCCAATAGAGTTCGTAGGCATCGTCGATCTGCGGAATGTAGAGGGCAATGTCCGGCTCCGCGCCGGGCGATGGCGTGATGTGGACGGTCCGGCGATACCAGGCAAAGCCGGTGTAGCTGGGATGGCCCTGTGCGCCCCAGGACTTGTCGGCGCTGAGCTGCTCCCAATGGGAGTCGTCGAAGCCGGGCGCGGCCCACGCCGGGTCGTCACCGATGTGAAACTGCCACGGGCCGTCGAGCGGCGCCGTGCCTTTGCCGAGGCCGTCGATGACCAGCGTATGCGCGCCGGGAGCGGCGGGAGTTTGCGCCTGAGCGGCAACGGCCAGCACGCAGGCAGCGAAGGCAAGGACAAAAAGGCTCAAGCCGGGAAAGTGGGAAGCTCGCGCAGGCATGCCGCCAATATACAGCGGGCGAGGCAGGTTAAAACACATGATTTTTTAGAGGGCCGGGGAGCCGCATTCGAGCCAGCTCCCGCTTTCTGAGGCTGCGGGTCGGACTCCTGAACGCGCCGCGGCGATTTCTATTGATCGCCTTGCCTCTTGAAGGCCGGATTCGTCGGCAGCCCCTTCAGTTCGGCCTTGATGGCATCGGGCGTGTCGGGCGAGGCGATGAGGAAGCCGATGTAGTCGGCGGCCAGCGGATCGGTGTGCTGGAACGAGATCATCGACCAGCCCGCGGCAGAGTAGGCGAGGGCGCGGCCCAGGGAGGGTGTCCACGCTTTGGGCGGATGCGACGAATTGCGCGCCGCAACGTAGTCGTCCCAGTCGGGACGCCAGGCGAGCGCGCTTGCGATCTTCTTGATGGACGCGAACTGACCGCTCGCAGTAAACATTCCCCACAGCATGTCAAAATGCGTGGGAGCCTCCGCAGGCGAGCCGAAGTCGTAGGGATCGGGTAGCTGCGAATGCTCTTTGAAGGTTTGCCGGTCCTCTGCGCTCATCGTGTCCAGCACCAGATCGACATTGTAGCCGCCCATGAGGAGCGCCATCATGCCGAGCCCTTGGGGGCACTCGTTTCTCGCGGCGATCCTGGCCATAAAGTCTTTTGCCGCGATCGGATCGGCCTTGAGGGCAGCGCCGAGGAAGGCAGCCTGGATCAGGACCTCGCTTTGGTCGGAAGAAATCTTTTGATCGGCGCAGAAAAAGAGCAACTCGGGATAAAGGCGCGCGGGGTTGGGCTGGTAGTGGAAGCCCATGGTGAATTTTTCTAAATCTTCCTCGCTCCTGAACGTATGCTTGCGGCCAGTCTCGAGGCTTTCGATCTGAATCTTGACGCGAGATTGTTTCTGATGCCCGGCCGGAGATTCGATTTCTGCGTCAATCGTCGCAGTTCCGTCCTGCGCATCATCAGGGACGCACCACTTGTCTGCCGATGCACCCAGTGACGCCATGCTGAGCGGCGGAGCCTCGACATTCGCCGACGCCAGGGCCTGCAAGACGAAATCGCCGCCTTCCGGCTTGATCTGCTTCATGCCCGCGAGCGGCGCCAGAGCGTGGTCCTGCGTCTGGCCCGCGAATTCGACATGGAAGGAAAGCTGCGTTTTCTCGAGGAGACTGTCGCGATCGTCACCGTTGGCGACGATACCGATGCGTACGCATTCGCCGGGATTGAGCAGCTCGAGATTCTGCGGCGGGTTCACGAGCTTGAGCGTGTGCGGCCACTGCTCCACAACCACCGAGTCCGGAAAGATGAGGATCTGTTTGTCGATCTTTGCGGGAGTGGGCTTGTGCGTCCAGCCGCCAGCGGTCTGGCTTGGCGCTGATATGCCAAGCGCGGCGAGGATGCACAGACAAGCGGCAATACGCCGCGGGGATCGGATACCTACAAGAAACTGGATGAATTGCATGATGGCAGCAAGTAGAACGCAAGTCCGGCGGGAACGCAAGCGCGCGATGGCGGCGAGTCGTCTGATAGCTTAAAGCGCCTGGCGGCGTTGCGGCGCAAACCGGCGCGGAGCGATGGTCGAAGGTCAGCCAGGGCGCGCGGCGAAAAATGGGCTGCCCCGAGGGGCAGCCCATCCTGTTCCCGCCTGCATTTGGCGAGAGTTACTGTGGAGGGTTCGACACACCACTTCGATCCGTAGAAACTGTAGACCGGGTGGACGCGGCCGGCTGAAGCTGCGATTGCGCTCCGGGATCGCTTCCTTGGATGCCGATTGCAGCGCCCGATACCACTAAATCTACGCGCCGGTTCTCGGCTCGTCCCGCACCGGTCGAGTTATCGGCTACGGGATCACTCTCGCCGTATCCCGCAGCGGTTACGTCGGAGCCGGGAACGCTTTGCGATTCCAGAAAGTCGCGGACGCTATCAGCGCGTTCATCCGATAGCTTCTCGTTATACGCGTCAGATCCGATGTCGTCGGTGTAGCCTTCCACCTGAAGTTTAAGGTTCGGGTAGGCGAGCAGAATTCCGGAAACCTTGGCCAGTTTCTCGCGGGCTTCCGGCGTCAGCGTGTACTTGTTGAAACCGAAGAGCACGTCGTTCATGTTGACGATCAGTCCGCGAGCTGTCTCCGTGGTTTGGAGAACCTGGTTCAACTGCGCTCTAAGACGCTCGCGCGCTTGTGCGGCCTGCTGATCGGCTTGCTGCTTGTTCAGCTCCGCCTGCTCTTCAGCTTCGCGGGCCCGTTGCGCCTCTTCGCGGGCGCGTTGCGCCTCGGCATCGGCTTGCTGGCGTTCAACTGCCTGCTGCTGGGCAATGGCCTGCGCCTGCCGTTTTTCCTGCTCTGCATTCACGCGGGCCTGCAGCGCCGCCGCTTCATCCTCCGCCTTGATCTTGCGGATGGTGATGATGCGCGCGTCTTCGGCCGCTTGAACCGCTTCTCTTGCATAAGTGATGGTTTGCTTGCGGTTGTCCTTGTGCATGTCGAGATCCCGCGCGTTCTGCAAGGCGGTCGTGGCTGTCGCCATGCTGTCGGCGGCGTAATGCCGCGCGCCGGCGGCCTCCGCAATCTGGACTGCATTCATAGCCTCGTAGAGCTCAAGGGGCGAGCGCTCATCGCGGGTGATTGGATTGAGCACAGTATGGCGCCCAGCGGTTTCAGCGTAAGCTCCGCGCGGCAGAAGAAAGTAGTGAGCGTTGATGGGCTCAATGACGCCCTGGGTCTTATCCGGAAGGATGTAATTCTGCATCACCACTAAATCGCTGGGCATGGTTACGGCGAAGTAGGGCTCGGCGGTGACGATCAAACCGAACGCCTGAAGGCTGGTGGTTACTGTGAAGTGGTCGCTGTTCTTACCGCCGGTAGGCAGCACCTCGCCGAGATTGATGGGACGGCCCTCCGGAGTAATTGCCCAAAGTACATAAGTCAGGTACTCCTTACCGAAGCCGTTGGCCGGAGTAAGTCCTCGAAGACCGACGTCGATCACGGTACGGCCCAGTTTGCTTTCGACTTTGGCCTCGCCCCTGGCCTGCGGCAGCAGTTCGGTGCCTTGGAAGCCGATCCTGGTGGAACCGCTGCGATGGAAATAGTTGATGGCGGGGATGTCACGGGCGACGACCTCGATTTTGTAGAGGGGTAGGTTGTCCAGCGTTCCCTGCGGGGCCATCGGCGCCGGCTCGAACTGCGGCGAGGCCTGCGTCGTGGTGGGATTGGGTACCTGCGCGGTCAGAGAGGCCGATGCGGCAAGCAGGAAAATGAAAAAGAGAGAACTCACTTTGCTCTTCATCATCGCGTTGTACTCCTTGGTTGCGGCGCGCGGATTCCGAACATGGGCCCGGTGGTTACGCACCGCAGACTTTCAGACGTACAGTTAAGACTTGATGCTTTCGGGAAGAAGCGAGTTGCCCCCGAGGGAAGGCGAGAGCACGCCGCGCGCGCTATCGTGTGACTGATTTAATTGGACTTATGCTGCGCCGTTTCGAGACGCCTAAGTGTCCGGAATTCTCCTAAGTCACTAAGTTAATGCGCGCCCGGCGGCGGCGTAATATGCCTCGCTGGCTTCTTGAACATCCACGCGGCGCAAGCGCAGATGATGGCCAGCACGGCGGTCCAGCGGAAGACATCGACGTAGGCGAGCAGGGCGGCTTGCTGCTCCATGAGGCGGTAGATGAGGCCGAAAGAACCGGGGCGCGCGCTCCCGGGGCTCATGCGATGACCGAGATACTGGGCAATCATGGCGGATTTCTGTTGCAGCGCGGCGCTCGAAGGCGGCAGGTGGGCGCTGAGATCGGTCTGGTGGAGATCGCCGCGGCGGATGATGGCGGTGGTGGCCATCGCAATTCCAATTGACCCGCCGATGTTGCGCAACATGTTGAAGAGGCCGGTGGCGTTGCCCATCTCCTGAGGGGAAATAGTGCGCGTGGTCATAGTGGCCAGCGGAACGAAAACGAAGCTGAGCGCGAATCCTGTAACCATGATCGGCAGCAGCAGCGTGTAGGGGCCGATGGAAAGATTGACCGTGCCGAAGATGAACGAGCAGACGGCAAAGCCCAGAAAGCCGCCGCAGAGCAGCTTGCGGTTGTCGATGCGTGAGCCGAGAAATCCGACGACGGGCGAGCCAATGAACGATCCAATACCGCGCGGGCCCACCACCAGGCCGGCGGTAAATGCCGTGTAGCCGAGAATCTCCTGGTAGTAAAGCGGCAGGATGGCGATGGTGATGTAAATGCACATGCCCAGCAGCGCAATCATGAAGCAGCCGGTGCGGAAGTTGCGGTCTTTCAGAATGTGCAGGTCTACCAGGCCCTTGGGATGAGCCCAGGAGTGCCAGACCCACCCAATGAACGCAACCACCAGCGCCGCCACGGCCCAGCGCACCCAGATGGCGCCGAACCAGTCGTCCTCCTGCCCCTTGTCGAGAACGATCTGCAGGCAGCCGGTCCACACCACCAGCAAGCCGAAGCCGATGTTATCGAACGCGCTCACCTTGGCGTTCTTGATGTAGGGCGGATCGTGCACGAAGCGGCTGATCATGATGACCGCAAGGATGCCGACGGGGATGTTGATGTAGAACGCATAGCGCCAGCTCCATGTATCGGTGAGCCAGCCGCCCAGCGTGGGACCAAGCACAGGCGCCACCACGATGCCGAGCCCGTAAGCAGCCATGGACATGGAACGCTTCTCGATGGGAAAACTCTCCAGCAGAATCGATTGCGAGAGAGGCTGCAGCGCACCGCCGCCCGCGCCCTGCAAAATGCGCGCCACTAAAATGACGGCCAGCGACGGCGCGGCCCCGCAAAAGAATGACGCGATGGTAAAAAGGATCACGCATGTCAGCAGGAAACGCTTGCGGCCAAAGCGGCGCGCGAACCAGTTCGATGCAGGAAGGATGACGGCGTTTGCAACCAGGTAGCTGGTGAGCACCCACGTGGCCTCGGAATTGGACGCCGAGAGCGAGCCGGCGATATAGGGCAGAGCCACCGAGGCGATGGCGGTATCAAGCACCTCCATGAAAGTGGGCAGCATGACCGAGACCGTGACCAGCCATGGGTTGACACCCTGGGTGAGCGGATAGCGGGCGTGCGCGGCGGCCGTCGTCATGAAGATTGAACCCTATGAGGGTAAACGATGGACGGCGACGGCCCGTGTGACTTGGACCACTCCGCTTGACACAGTGAGCCTGTCCCTTGATTCTTAACAGTTCCGCTTTTTTATCAGCATCTCGCCCAGGAGGGCCCCAGGCTTTGCAAGTTCGCGTCTTTTACCACGACAAATGTTTTGACGGAGCTTGTTCAGCCTCGTTGTTCACACGCTTTCATCGCGAGTGCATCGATCCCGATGCCAGCTACGAGTACCACGGGCTGGTGCATCGGGCCGGGGCGCTGTTCGATGAAAGCGAATTCACGGGCGACGAAAATGCCATCGTCGACTTCAAGTACTCACCCTCGCCGCGCATCACATGGTGGTTCGATCACCACCAGTCGGCATTCTTGACGCCGCAGGATCACGAGCAATTCCTGGCCTGCAAGCGCGACCCGATTTGCGCGGCGCACAAGTTCTTCGATCCCACCTACGTTTCGTGCACCAGTTTCCTGGCGCACATTGCGTCCACGCGCTTCGGCTTCAATACCGCACCTGTCGCCGACCTGATTCACTGGGCCGACATCGTGGACGGCGCGAAATACGAGAGCCCTGAATCAGCGGTGGAGATGGCCGCGCCAGCTATGAAGCTGACCCTCATCATCGAATCCGCGCCGGACCCGCAGTTCATTCCGCGGCTGATTCCACTGCTCACCGAGATGCCGCTCGCGAAAATTCTGGAGCAGCCTTTTGTCGCGCCATTGCTACCGCCATTGCTCGAACGACACAAGCAGGCCCTGGAGCTGATCCGGAGCCGCGCCGAGGAACGCGACGGGACGATCTTCTTCGACATCACCGATCATCCGCTGGAGGGTTTCAACAAGTTCATCCCGTACTATCTCTATCCCAATGCCATCTATTCGATCGGCCTGTCCAAATCGAGTTTTCGCACCAAGGTAGCCGTGGGATCGAACCCGTGGACCACGGCCGACCCGGCTAAGATGGTGAACCTGGCACAAGTGTGCGAGCGCTATGGCGGAGGTGGGCATGCGCGCGTGGGCGCCATCAGCTTCCCGCCCGATCAGGAAGCCAAGGCGCGCGTTGCGGCCGCGGAGATTGTGGCGGAACTGCGAAAGTCAGGAATCAGGGATTAGTGATGGCACCAGCCGGCCGCCGTTCATTCGCCGCTTCACTTTTTCACTTGCGACTCGTCACTAACCACTGGCCATTTTGAACTGTGAACTAGGAACTGTGAACTTCCCCTATGAGTGAATATCTTTTTGCCTACGGATCGTTGCAGCCCGGCTTTGCGCCTGAGGAGGTCGCAGAGGCGGCGGCAAAGCTGCGGCCTGTGGGTCACGGTTTCGTTTATGGCGAGATCTTTGAACTGCACGGCTACCCCGGCGTCATTCCCGATTCCCGATCGAAGAACAGGATCAGGGGCACCGTTTTGGAGTTGCCGGAGGATACAGGCGTCCTGAGCCAGCTCGACGAATACGAGGGCTACGATCCTGAGGATCCGGAGACCAGTGAATTCGTCCGCGTGCAGCACGCCGTTGAGTTGAGCGGGGGTGGCACTCTGGCGTGCTGGATCTATCGCTACAACCGGGAGCCGAAAACGTAGCGACATGGCCCAAGCGGCTGGGATCTGCGCAGAACTCTGGCCGGGATGGCAGTTGGTCTAGTTCGTCAGGAACTGGCTCAGCGCCCCGGAGGCCAGGACGAGATAAAGCACAGCGAAAGCATGCAGGAAAGTAACCCGTCCGAAGACCTTAAACAGGCTCACGCGGTGCTTGAGGACGATGCGGGCCATCAGGCCTTCCAAAGGAAACTGCAGGTAGAGCAGGAACTGCGCAAGCGCATGCGCGGTGTCCCAACTGAAGTGGAGGCCGCGCTCGCCCACCAGGACAGAGAACGGAAACAGGAGGGTCACAGCCCAGGGCGCAGAAGAGTTTGCGGCAAGATCGCGCAGAGTTGGCGCGTAAATGCCCAGCAGCACTCCCAGGACGACCGGCCAAAGGCTGATTAAAGTCCACAGACTTTGGATCTTCCGTTCGAACCGAAGGCGCCGGTGGAAGGCCGCAAGGAGATAGGACAACTCCCGCCGTTCGATTTCGCTGGCGGTAAAGCAAGGCACCATCGGCATTAAAGAGTATCCCGAATATTCCGCTGCGAGCTGCGGGCTTTCTAGCATGACCGAACACACCACTCTTACATTCACTGAGAGATGGATTCAGTCTCCATTTCTATCGGCCCACAAGCAACAAAGATTAGGGTTTAGGAAGGCTCATTGCATTACCGAATCGCGTTACCTGAGATGGCTCGTGTTACTTAGGGCGCATTCGGCATTTTTCGCGGAGAGGCGAGCGCGCTCCCGGGGAAAACCATAACTACTTATTCTTCGAGTGCGTTAGAGTCCGCGTTCGAGGGCCATGCCAACCTGCAAGATGGGCAAGTTTTGGCTTTTCTTGATGGCCGAAAGTAACTACAGCCCCAATGCCTCCGCGCGTTTTCTCATGGCCTCAATGCAGAAGCCAATGTACGCGTCGAGGTCGACGCCAAGCTCTTCGGCTCCCTGCACAATGTCTTCGCGATGCACGCCGCAGACGAAGTGGGTTTGACGAGGGCACACGCGTCCCGAGCCAGCTGGACGAATATGCATAGGGTGCGGTCGATTCCTGTGACAGAATGAAAAACACCATGCTCATCGAAATCTGGGAACGCCTGCGCGGCTACGACAAGTGGATTCAGACTCAAGCGAAGATCGAATCCTCCGACATCAGCAAAGTGAATGTCGTCACCGAGAACGGCAAGGTGGCGAACACCCACCGATACGCGGGCGACAGGCTCACCTGGATCGACGCCCGGGGCAACAAGCAGCACTCCACCTTCACTGTCGACGAGCAAAGCCCGCTCTACCAGTACATCGACGGTGAATCCCTTCCCATCCGGTACGATCCCGCCCACCCCGACCACTTCTATAACCGCGACCTCACGTGTAATCGGTTCCAGGTCGGCGCTACCGTCTCCATATTCCTGATCGTCTTCGCCGCCTTTATCGTCGGCTTCCTCTGGATGGACTACCACCGGAAACCATAGCCCTCACAGCCCCAGCTCTCCCGCGCGTTTTCTCATGGCCTCAATGCAGAAGCCAATGTGCGCGTCGAGGTCGACGCCAAGCTCCGCGGCTCCCTGCACAATGTCTTCGCGATGCACGCCGCGCGCGAAGGCCTTGTCTTTCATCTTCTTTTTCACGCTCGCAATCTCCACATCGGCGATGGCCTTGGTGGGCTTGACGAGGGCGCAGGCAGTGAGAAAGCCGGCCAGCTCGTCGCAGGCGAACAACGCTTTGGCCAAATGCGAGGTGCGCGGGACTCCGGAGTACTGGGCGTGGCCCAGGATCGCCGTGCGCATCTCCGCTGGCCAGCCCAATCGTTCCAATTCGCGCACGCCTACAAAAGGGTGTTCGCTGGCCGTGGGATGGCGCTCGTAGTCGAAGTCGTGAAGCAGGGCAGTGGTGGAATATAGCTCGATGAGAGCGACGCGATCGTCGCCTGTGAGCCCCAGCCGGTCAGCTTCACGCTCGCCGCAGGCCACCACACAAGCCTCAACGGCCAGCGCGTGCTTGCGCAGGCTTTCGCTCTGGGTCCACTCGGTCAGCAGGGCCCAAGCCTGCTCACGGCTATGTGCGGAATTGGGCGCGGGGCCAGTCATCAAAAACTCCTGTTGCTCATTATGGTTCGCGAATCGTCGGGTTTCCTTGGGTCTGCTCGGGGTTTCTTCGGTTTGTCCCTAAGTTTCTACTTGACAATTATGGTTCACTTCGTTGAAAGTAGCACCAATCGCAGTGCAACAAGTCTGCCCGGGACGCTTGCTCTGGCGCTCCGTACAAGGCCAATGGCTACTTCTCTGATCTGCGTGGAAACACGCGAAGTGGTGCGGTGTGAATACTGCAGGTTGATGCAGTATCGAACCAACAACTCTCTTTGTAGGAAATGCCATAAACCCCTCGATTTCGAGGAGCCCCTACCATTAGCTCCACAGCTGGTGACCAGCCATCCTGTGCCCGACTGTACCGATGCCGGGTCGCAGGTGGCAGGACAGGTGCGGGATTTGCGCCGGGCACGCCACCTGAGCCAGCGCCAACTGGCGGGGCGAATGCAGGTGCCGCGCACCTACATTTCAAAGATCGAGAACGGGAAGGCGATTCCGACTCTCGGATCGCTGGAGCGGCTCGCTCTTGCCCTGGGCGTGGAAGTGCGCCAACTGGTGCGCGATGCCCGCAGCCGCCGCGACGAAGAGGTCGAGGCGATCCTGAGCGATCCTTTCCTGGCCGAGATTGCTCCGCTGTTGCCTCATCTGGACTCTCTGCACCGTACGCTCTTTTTCAGCGCGGTACGCGACACGGCGTCAGGACGGCGGCGCACCGCGTAGACGCGATAAGGTGGGACCGCGGAAACTTCCGTGCCCCATCCATTTCCGCGCCTTTTGCGGAAATGGGTGGGAGACCGCGATGCCCTCTTCCTTCGCGCGCGTGGCTGGGCCTCCATTCTTTGCAGCACAACGGCGCTTGTGCTACGGTCAAGATTGTGACTCCTCGGACCCGGCCGAACGTGACCGTTCCGGCCGGAGATTCGTTCATGCGATGGCCGACACCATCTCCACATCGGACGTGAACTCCGTCGGCGCCACTTCGGGACGCCTTTCGGCGCCCGCGTTCGAACTCAGAGGCGAGTCCTTGGATCCATCTCCCGCGACAAGCACCCCCCCGACGCGCGCTGCGGCACGACCTTCGACCCGTATCGACGAGCTTACCCCGGAAGAGCGCGCCGTCTATGCGACGCTGAAGACGGAGGGCCTGCCGCAGCATGTTGCCATCATCATGGACGGCAACGGCCGCTGGGCCGGCCGCCGCTCGCTCAAGCGCTTCCTCGGTCACCAGCAGGGCGCCAAGACAGTGCAATTTGTGACCGAAACGGCGGCCCGCATTGGATTGCCCTGGTTGACGCTCTACGCCTTCTCGCTGGATAACAGCTTGCGCCGGCCGCGCGCTGAAGTCAGCTTTCTCATGCGCCTTCTCAGGACTTATCTCGACGACAACCTCGAGCGCATGATGAAGAACAACATCCGCATGTGTTCTATCGGACGCATACACGATCTGCCCCCTGACGTGCAGGAGCACTTGCGCACCGTTCAGGAAGCGACCGCGCGCAATACCGGCACGACGCTCACGCTGGCGCTGAACTATGGCGCCCGTACGGAACTGGTGGACGCCGTACGCGGCCTCGCGGCTGAGGTTAAGCAAAAGCATCTCAACCCGGAGCACATCACCGAAGAGGACATCCACCGCCATCTCTACACGGCGCGCATGCCCGATCCCGATTTGCTCATCCGCACCTCCGGCGAGCTGCGCGTCTCGAACTTCCTGCTGTGGCAGATTGCCTACACCGAAATCTTCGTCACCGAGCGCTACTGGCCCGACTTCCGCGGCATTCACCTGCTGGAGGCCATTGCCGACTTCCAGCGCCGCGAGCGCCGCTATGGCGGCATCGGCGAATCCTGCGGCGAAGTGGAAGAAGATCCCGAGCAGATGAAAATCGCCGTGAGCTAAGGCCTCTGACGCTCCGCAGTCTCCCACTTTTGAGCTAATCCAAACTCCGTGAGCTGCCGTCTCCGTCATACCTCTATCTAATTGCCATTTACAAGAGCGTCGCTGCCGGACTAATATTCACACTTACTAACCCGCAGACAACCACTCCAAAGACTGTCCTGCCCGATCAAGGAAAGGCCGCATCCCGCGACATTCCGGCCACCCCCGAACCCTATGCTCCAGTGAGGTTCAGAGAGAAATGGAAGGGTAATCCCCTTTTCAAGGAGAGATTGATGAAGAAAGCTCTGGTAAGTGTCTTGTTTCTTTCTACAGTCTTGTCGTTGAACCATTCGGCCGTAGGGCAGGCCGCCTCGCTCAGCCTCGATGACCAACTGCTCCAAGCCGCCAAAGGCGGCGACACAGCAACGGTGCAGCAATTGCTGGCAAAGGGCGCCAACATCGAAGCCAGGGAAGCCGACGGATCGACGGCTCTGATCGGCGCGGCCTTAATGGGCGATACCGACGTTGTGAAGCTGCTGTTGGACAAGGGCGCCAATATCGAGGCCCGGGACAAAGAAGGCTGGACGGCGTTAATGGAAGCCGCCTTAGATCACGATCCCGACCTGGCGAGGCTGCTGCTGGACAAGGGAGCGAACATGGATGTGAAGAACAGCGAAGGCAATACGGCGCTGAGGGTCGCTGAGGATCTACAGAACGCCGCCGTGGCGAAGCTGCTGCGGGAGAGAGGCGCCCAAAGGAGAAAGCGATGAAAAAAGTTCTGGTAAGCATCCTTGCTATTGCAATGGTTTTGCCGTGGAGTCATCCGGCGGCGGGCCAGGCTGGCTCGAGCCTGAATGACCAACTGATCGAAGCCGCCACGAACGGCGACATGGCAGCAGTGCAGCAGCTTCTGAATAAGGGCGCCAACATCGAGGCCAAGAGCAACATCAGACAAACGGCGCTGATTGCGGCGGCCTATGCAGACAAGACGGATGTAGTGAAGCTGCTGCTGGACAAGGGCGCCAACACCGAGGCTCAAGACTATGACGGCAGGACAGCACTGATCGCTGCGGCCGGCCAGGGCAATAGCGAGGTTGTGAAGCTGCTGTCGGAGAAGGGCGCGAACATCGAGGCCAAGAATGACGACGGTTTAACGGCGCTGATCGTCGCAGCCTTGGATGGCCAGACCGAAGTTGTGAGGCTGCTGTTGGAGAAGGGCGCCAACATCGACGCCAAGGACAACTACAGCCAAACGGCGCTGACCATGGCCGCCCTTGCGGGCGAGACCGACGTTGTGAAGCTGCTGCTGGACAAGGGCGCCAACATCGAGGTCAGGGACAGCGACGGCGACACGGCGCTGACGGCGGCGCGGAAGGCGGGAAACACAGACATCGTGAACCTGCTGCTGGCACACGGCGCTCAGTGAAGAGCCGCGACGGCAATGCGGATCGGGACGGAGGGCTCATGAGGAAACGGGCTATTGTCATCTCCCAAGGAGAAAGCGATGAAAAAAGTTCTGGTAAGCATTTTTTCTCTAGCTATTGTCTTGTCGTTTGGCCATTTGGCCACGGCTCAGGCCGCTGCGGGCAGCCTGGGCGATCAACTGATCCAGGCGGCCAAAAACGGCGACGCGGCAGCAGTCCAGCAATTGCTGGCGCAAGGCGCCAACATCGAGGCCAGCGACAGCGATATGGGCGAAACGCCGCTCATCAAAGCGGTGGCCCGGGGACATCTTGAAGCAGCAAAACTGCTGCTCGAGAAGGGCGCAGTCGTCAATGATGTTGACGACCGCGGCATGACCCCGCTGATGAACGCGGCCTACGACGACTCCATGGACGTTGCCGCCCTGCTGCTGGAAAAGGGCGCAAACATCGATGCCAAAGATGAACTTGGCCAGACGGCGCTGATCTTCGCAGCCATAATGGGCAAGACTGAAGTTGTGAAGCTATTGCTGGGCAAGGGCGCCAACATCGAGGCCAAGGATAACGAAGGCCGCACGGCGCTGACGAGGGCGACAGACATGGGCAATACCGAGGTGGTGAAGCTGCTGCAGGCGAAGGGCGCCTACTGAAGCTCAACGCGAGCGCCGCTTCGGCGGCCTGGGCGAGGACTGCGGCGAGGTCGCGGAAGATCCGGAGCAGATACGGATTGCGGCCAGCTGAAGGCTATTTGGCCAACCCGATCTTCTCCTCTGCACTGATCAAAACGCCGCGAATGGTGTAGATTTCATACTCTGCATTAGACATATACAGGAATGACGCGCTTGGTCTAGTATTGCCCTTCTGGAAACTTGCTCCCCGCAATCCAGACATTTCCGATCAAATCCGACGGCCCGTGGCAAATTCAGCCGCTCATGGACACTCTGCTCCAGTAAGGTTCAGAGAGAAATGGAAGGATAATCCCCTTTTCAAGGAGAGATTGATGAAGAAAGCTCTGGTAAGCATTTTTGCGTTAGCCATGGTTCTGTCGTGGAGTCTTCCAGCGGCGGGTCAGACTGGCTCTAATAAGCTGAATTGGGATCTGATTTTGGCCGCCCAAGCTGGCGATACCAAAGCGGTGGGACAACTGCTGGCCGAGGGCGCCAACATCGAGTTCAGAGACGATGCCGGCTGTACGGCGCTGATCGATGCGGCCCAGCTGGACCATACCAAAGTTGTGAAGCTGTTGTTGGACAAGGGCGTCAACATCGATGCCAAGAATAACCTCGGCGAAACGGCGCTCTATATAGCAGACCTTACCTCCAGCAACGAGACGGCGAAGCTGCTGCGGGAGAGAGGCGCCCACTGAACTCCGCAATGACGGGCAACCCCTTCTCAAGGAGAAAGCGATGAAGAAAGTTCTGGTAAGCATTTTTGCGTTAGCCATGGTTCTGTCGTGGAGCCTTCCAGCGGCAGGCCAAGCCAGCTCCAGCCTGAATGACCAACTGATCCAAGCCGCCACGAACGGCGACACGGCAGCAGTGCAGCAGCTTCTGAATAAGGGCGCCGACATCGAGGCCAAGGACGCTTACGGCGAGACGGCGCTGTTCGAGGCGGCCCGGAATGGCAATACTGAGGTTGTGACGTTGCTTCTGAATAAGGGCGCCAACATCGAGGCCAAGGACACTTACGGCGAGACGGCGCTGTACGAGGCAGCCCGGAAAGGCAATACCGAGGTTGTGAAGTTGCTTCTGGATAAGGGCGCCAACATCGAGACAACGAACGGAGTTCTCAACTCTACGGCGCTGATCATGGCAGCCGGGGTTGGCAAGGTCGAGGTAGTGAACCTGTTGCTGGCGAGGGGCGCCAACATCGAGGCAAGAGACAACCAAGGCAAAACGGCGCTGATTGAGGCGATTGACTCTCAAGATAGCACTGTTGAGTCTGTCACGGTGTTGCTAGAGAAGGGCGCAAATATTGAGGCCAGGGACAACAAAGGCAAGACGTCGCTGATGTGGGCAGCGATCCGCGGCAGGACCGCCATTGTGAACGTTCTGCTGGCGAAGGGCGCGAGTATCGATGCCAAGTCAAACAACGGCGGCACTGCCCTTTGGTGGGCAAACTACATGGGCACGCCCGACATGGTCAATCTGCTGCGCAGCAAAGGCGCGCACTGAGCTTCGCGCTCAGCGGCAATGCGCGCTTCGTGCGACGCCCCGCCCGACGCCGCCCGGCCCCGGCAGTGTATCCTCAACCCTGAATGAAACGCGTCATCACAGCACTCATTCTGATTCCGCTCGTTCTGGTTCTGATATTTCTGGGGCCGCAGTGGCAATGGCTGTTTTCGCTCACCGTGGCCGGGGTGGCGGCGCTGGCTGGGTGGGAGTATCTGGGCCTCACCAGGCGCTACGGGGCCAATCCGCCGCGGATTGCCACGCTGGTTGCGCTGCTGGCGCTGTTTGCCTCCAACTTCCAGTGGCCCGACTCCGATCATCTCCTGACCATCTTCGGCATCCTGGGCCTCGCCCTGCTGGTCTATTGCACCTTCTTCAAACCGGTAGATGAAGTCATCGCCGACGCTTCCGCATCCATCTTCTGCCTGCTCTATACCGGGTTGACGCTGCTTGCGCTGCCCGCGCTGCGCGCCGAGCCCAATGGAGCTTCGCTGCTGCTGTTTCTGCTTTTCGTGGTGTGGGCCGGCGACACCTCGGCCTACTACGCGGGCCGCGCCTGGGGGCGGCACAAGTTGGCGCCCAAGCTCAGCCCCGGCAAAAGCTGGGAGGGCGCCGTAGCTTCCATCGCCGGAAGCATGCTGATCGCCGCGGCGCTGGTGGGGTTGGCGACTCTGCAGCAGAACCCGGCGGACTCAGTCATCATCAGCTGGCTGGAGCGGGCGTGCCCGTCGGCCATTCTTACCTATCCTGAAGAGATGTGGTACTGGCTGGCGCTGGCCGCGCTGGTGAATGTGGCCGGGCAGGTGGGCGATCTGGCTGAATCGGCGCTCAAGCGCTCCGCAGGAGTGAAAGACTCCGGCGACCTGTTGCCGGGCCATGGCGGCGTGCTGGACAGAATCGATGCGCTGCTGATTGCTGCCCCGGTGCTGTGGTACGCGCAGGTGCTGCACCAGAGGTTCTAAAAGCAGCTTCTAGCCTCTAGCTCCTAGCTTCTAGCTGGGTCCTCAAAACCGCCGCTAAATGGCGGTACCCCAGTGGCGTGGGCGATGAATAATGGAGGTAGATGCTTTTGGAACCCAAAAATGCTCGCCGCCGTCCGGAAGAGCTAGGAGCTGGAAGCTAGGAGCTAGAAGCTGCTTTGAAACATCTCGCGATTCTCGGTTCCACGGGTTCGATCGGACAGAGCACCCTCTCCATTGTTGAGCAGTTTCGTGAGCGCTATTCCGTCGCTGCGCTGGCCGCGGGCCGCAACGTGGATGAGGCTTTTGGGCAGGCGGTGCGCTGGCGGCCGCGCGTGATTTCGCTGGCCACGGAAGAACTCGCCGGGCAGTTGGCCGCGCGGCTGCGCGAGGCCGGAGTCTCGGGCATCGAGGTTGTGCACGGCACCGAGGGCACGATTGTCTGCTCGACGCTCAAAGACGCGGACTTTGTGGTGTCGGCGATTGTGGGCGTTGCAGGACTCGAAGCCACCCATGCGGCCATCCTCGCGGGCAAGCCGGTAGGCCTGGCCAACAAGGAGTGCATGGTGGCCGCGGGCGAGATTCTTACCGCTGCTGCGCGCGAACGCAACGTGCCCATACTGCCCATCGACAGCGAGCACAACGCGGTGCACCAGTGCCTGCGCGTAGGCGCACACAACGAAGTCAGATTCATCTGGCTGACAGCTTCGGGCGGGCCTTTCCGCCAGCTTCCGCTCGACCAATTTGCAAGCATCACGCCCGAGCAGGCGCTCAAACATCCCACATGGGTGATGGGCCGCCGCATCACCATCGATTCGGCCACCATGTTGAACAAGGGGTTGGAGGTGATCGAGGCTTGCCGGCTCTTTGATGTCGCACCCAGCCAGGTGAGGGTGACCATTCATCCTCAATCCACGGTGCACTCGCTGGTGGAGTATGTCGATGGCTCGATTCTGGCGCAGATCTCGGTGACCGACATGCGGCTCCCCATCCTGTACGCGCTGGCATGGCCGGAACGGCCCGCATCCACACTCACCTTCGACATGGCCGCACTGAAGCATCTGGACTTCGAGCAGCCCGACTTCGGCCGCTTCCCTTGCCTGCGCCTGGCTTTTGAGGCCGCGGAAAAAGGGGGAACACACTGCATCGCCCTGAATGCTGCGGACGAAATCGCGGTTGAAGCGTTCCTCGAACGTCGTATTCTCTTTACCGGCATCCCGCGTACAATTGAAAAAGTCCTTGCCGCTACCCCGGAGGCGCACCCCACGACCATTGCGGAGGTGCTGGCCGCGGACCGGGAAGCGCGGGAACGGGCCCGGGCTTTACTCGCGTAACCGAAATGATCGCAGGCCGGTAGGCCGCGCTTTGCCGAAGGAATTGCCGACCATCTATGCATGAGTTCCTGATTTCTGCCGCAGCCTTTATCGTCCTTGTCGGCTTGATCGTGATCCTGCACGAGCTGGGTCATTTTGTTGTGGCCAAGCTGTTCGGAGTACGCGTCGAAGCCTTCTCCTTCGGCTTCGGACCGCGCCTGTTCGGCTTCAAATACGGCGATACCGACTACAAGGTCTGCCTGCTCCCGCTGGGCGGGTTTGTGAAGATGGCGGGCGAGAACCCCACGGAGGAGTCGGCCGACGAAATCGCCGGAGATCCCGCGACATTCACCGCGAAACCCCGCTGGCAGCGGATGCTCATCGGGCTGGCCGGACCGGTGGTGAACTTCATCCTGGCCTTGGTGCTGATGTTTGTGTATTACGCCCTCTTCAACGAGGTGCCGTCAGTCACCGTGAAGAACACGGTCGTGGAGTGGGTGACTCCCGGCTCGGCCGCAGCCGACGCAGGGATCCAGACCGGCGACACCATTCGCAGCTTCGGCGGCATCAACAACCCGACCTGGGAGCCACAGGTTTACGAACAGATCAAGCTGAGCCCCGGCCAATATGTTCCCGTGGTCGTGGACCGCGGCGGCCAAAGCCTCACGCTGTCGCTTCACGTGCCCATGGCGGCCAAGGCGGAAGATTTCGACATCGGCGACACCGGTATGCAGCCACAATACTTGCCGGGCCCCATCCAGGTAGCGCAGGTGCAGACGGGTATGCCGGCCGCGCAGGCAGGCTTGCGCGACGGCGATCAGATTGCAGCCGTCGACGGGCATGCGTTCCATTCGGTCAATACGCTGCTTGCCTATATGCAATGGGAAAAGGGCAAGCCCTTGACGCTGGAAGTCGAGCGCGACGGCGCCACATTGCAGTTGGCGGCGACGCCCGCGAACACGGATGGCACATGGAAACTGGGCTTTGCCTATGTGCCGCCTCCCATGCGCGACGAGCCTCTGCCGTTTATGGCGGCTTGGGAGAAGTCCTTCGTCTTCTTCAGAAACAATTCGATGGTTGTGGGCGAAGTGCTGGAGCGGCTGTTTACGCACCGGCTTTCTGTCAGCCAGCTTATGGGTCCGGTGGGCATTGCGAAAGTCGCAGGCGAAGCCGCCGAGACGAATGGCTGGTTGCCGAAATTCGGACTGGCCAGCGAGATCAGCCTGCAGCTGGGCATTCTTAATCTCATGCCCTTCCCGATTCTCGACGGCGGCATGATCCTGCTGCTGCTGATTGAGAGCGTACTGCGCCGCGACATCAGCCTGGCCATCAAGGAACGCATCTACACCGCGGCCTTTGTGGTGTTGATAGCCTTCTTCGCCTTCGTCCTCTTCAACGACGTGAGCCGGCTGGGACTGTTCGCGCACATCAAGCCGTAAAAATAGGTGTCAGTGGTCAGTGATCAGTGGTCAGATACGGCGTCTGCTTCAGCTCCTGAATGCTTCCGGAGCGCACGGAGTGTCAGGGCACGACTTTAGTCGTGCCGCAAGCAGGCAGGAAAGTCGAGGGCTTTAGCCCCTGCGGCATGGTTTTCTAAACTGTCTCAAGCTCGAATTGTTCGTTCACCACTCGTTCAACGTTTCACTTTTTCACTTTTTTTCACTTCTTTCACTTTCTTCACCGGTTCACTAATCACTCCCATGCCCGTCACCACCCGAGTCCGCGTGCGCTATGCCGAAACCGATCAGATGGGCATCGTCTACTATGCCAACTACCTGGTCTGGTTTGAATTGGGCCGCGTGGAGTTGCTCCGTTCGCTGGGCCTCGCCTACAGCCAGCTCGAGAAGGAGCACGAGTGCATCCTGCCCGTGGTTTCGGCGGCTTGCCGCTACCGCTCCCCGGCGCGCTACGACGATGAGATCCTCATTGAAACGCGGCCCAGGATGCTGCGCGGCTCGGTGATCAAGTTCGCGTATCGCATTCTACGCAAGGGGCACGAGGGCGGCGAAAATACGCTGCTCGCCGAAGGCGAGACGGTGCACGTGGTCTGCGACGATCAATTGCAGCGCAAACCGTTGCCCGCACACTACGCCGAAGCCCTGCGCCAGCTCATGTCCGAGAGCTAGCGTCTTTTGTAGCGCCGGTCTCCAGACCGGCTGTAGCGCGGGTCTCCCGACCCGCACTTGCTCACCCACTACGGCACGGGTGCCCCCGGTCCCTCGCATTTGGGGACCGGGGATGGCAGCCATACGCTCTACATCGGCGTCACCGGAGGCCTCCTCAAGCGCATCTTCGAGCACAAATGGAAGGAGCTCGACGGCACAAATGCCGCTTTGCGCTACCATGCACCCCACACGGGTGCCCCCGGTCCCTCGCAGTTGGGGACCGGGGAAAGCACAAACCTCAGCTCCCCCTCTTAACCCACCCCAACTGCTACGCCGCTTTCTTCACCTTCATGCTCACCTGCAGTCCCGCGGCAATGGCCATCTTCACCAACATATCGAGACCGAAGGAGTTGATTTTGCCGCGCATCAGGTTGGAGATGCGCGGCTGCGTCACGCCGAGGAGCTTTGCCGCTTCAGCCTGCGTCCACGCTTCGTGCCGGATATGATTCTTGATCGCAATCATGAGCAACGAGCGCAGCTTAAGGTTTTCGGCAACTGCGGCATCATCCTCAATTGCGTCCCATACATTGTCGTAGGCTTCAACTTTCATCGGCTTAACTCCCTCACCAGCTCTTTGTAGCGCCGCTTGGCCAGCGCAAGGTCCCCGGGTGCGGTCTTTTGAGTCTTCTTCTGAAAACAGTGCAGTACGAAAATCGCGTCAGAGAATTTGGCAACATACATCACGCGAAAGATGCCGCTCCCGTCGCGAATTCTGATCTCTCGAACAACAGGACCAACTGAATCCATGGTCTTCCAGTCATCGGGATCTCCTCCCATCTGCACCTGAAACAGTTGCTGCCCGGCCTCGCGCCGTGCATCCTCAGGAAAACTGCGCAGATTAGCCCGCGAATTGCCACAGAACTTGATCTTGCGTGCCGCAACGTCCCCAGGGAGAGTATATTAAATTTTGCATATTCGCGCAATCATGCCGGGTACCCCACCTGATAGACAGGAATCCTGCCGTGGGCCGTCCAAGAGAATGAGCAGCATCATCCACGCCGAAGGCGTGCGGCGACGTTTATCAAGCAGTAACTTACGGCTTACCGGTGACACGCTCGGAACCGGCAACAGGGTGGCGATTCTCACTGCAAGGTGCTTGGCGGATTCAACATTGATCGGTCTGGATAGGAGGTCTTACCCTGCCTCAGTTTTCCAAGCCAATTCATAATCGATAGATTAGCCTTCCACTCGGGACGGGTTCTCATCACGTCTTCAACAAGAAACATGATGTCCGCGGCGTGAATTGTAGCAAGCCCAAAGAGAGCCGAAAGCTGGATTTGCGGGTTTGAATGATTTGTCCTGACACGCATCTCATGTTCGATGACATTCTTCAGCCAACCTGAAGGCTCCTTCACCTTGCACAAAATATCTGCCCACCAATTGACAATCTCGTTTTGGCTGAACTTGCCGCATGTTGCTTCGAGGCTCGACCAGATTTCTCGTGTCAGTTCACTCGCTTCCACAGGCGAAGCTGAGTCCGCCAAAGCCTTTCCTGAATCTTGCTGGATATTCCACTTTGCAGCTACGAGTGTCTCGGGCGAGAGCGCTCGAAGGTCTGGGAGGAGTCGGAGAAGCAGTTGTCGTCTTGTTTGGGGATGTATATCATTCCGAACTTGGTCATACGCAAAGGTGGTTAGGCGACCACCTTCGCGCTGTGAGCGCAACGCCTCAAGTGTTCGGACGATTTCGGCCCATTGCTTGCTCGTGGACGCGGGAAGCTGCACCGTCTGGTCGATGCTACCAATGACAATGTTTCTCCAGAGATAGTTCATCGAATCGGGTAGCGGCTCTGAAGGACCGAAGTCAACTGGCTTTTGACACCGTTCAGAGACTTCCAATACGGAAGTGCAGTCCCAAAATCGTCGGCCTCCAACCAGAACGGCATCGAAAAAAACAGACAAGCCTGAGTCGCCAAGGCCGAAAGAAACTTGCCAGCCTGGGAACATCAGCATCATCGCGCAAAGCGACTCGATCACGACCGCGTCGATGTTCGTCGGGGCGCATTCTACGATCGAGATCCTATCCTGCTCGTTGTACATATCATCAACTACGAAGAAAGCGGGGTTATCGATGATCTCGGAACTGAAGGACGGCTGGTCCTCCTCAGCGACAGAAAGATCGACCTCGCCCATCGGGCCGGCTGTTCCGAAGACTCTCAGCACACGAAGCACGTGATTCCGGAAGTTGTAAAACTCTTGCCGGGTGACCATCGCCGGCTGTTCATGGTCAATTTTTGGTATTTCAAAGTAGTTGCCGATGCGGATCGTGCGCATGGTTCTAATTTAGCCTCAGAGCGTCCAACAGCGAATGTTGATGCTGATTTTTCAGCTCCGGACGAGTAGTCGCCAACTCCTTCCTTTGCCGTCTGTCCGCCTCCCTTGCCTTCTGAAGCCCCAGTCCCGGGTGGACGCCAGAAATCTCTTTTTCAGGTTCAATCGCGCTAGGGGATCTGGTGCTTGATTGGGTTCATAGGCGTTGATTTCCTATCTACGAGTGTTTGGCGCAGCATTTCCACACATTCAGAATCTCCAGAATCAGCCATACATTCTAAGCAATCGCCGCCGTAATCAAGAGTCTGAGGCTTAGACGGGACATTGAGTGTCTGACCGCAGATTCTGCCGGGTGCCCCATCCTAAACGCGCTCTCCGCGTTTAGGGTGGGAGAGCACGAGCCCAAATAATCCTCGGCCATCTTGAGCAATAGAGCTCGACTGTCATCCCATTTATGTTGCTCAGGATGGAAAGGTTTAGGTTTAGCTTGCGGTAAACCACGCCCCGTCCTTCTCTCGCCGCACCGCTGACTCTCCGGCTGCTATCCAATCTCGATTCCGGAAGACGGAAATTTGAGCTGCTGCTCGCTTGCCTGGCGCTCCGCGCGGTATTTCCGGCAGGCTTCAATCTCGTCAGGAATCAGAACCCGATAGAGCGTGCCGTCGCGGTTGGGCTCGTCCTCTTTGCGAATGGCGCCGATTGCCTCGAGGGCGCGCAACGTGTCCTGCACCTTGCCCAGCGAAACCGGGTTCTCTTCAGCTTGAGAGTAGGACGATTTCACGACGGCCGTGCGCAAGTACCGCGTGCTGACGCGCAAATGCGGATCGCCATCCTTGGCAATCGTGTGACGGAAGAGGAACCAGTAGAACGCGGCATCGTAGGGCGTGAGAAGCGGCTGCAGGTCGTCGACAATCTCCTGGATAACGGCGCAAAGTTCGACCGCGGAGAGATCGCGCTCGCCGGATCGAAGCGCATTGGGCTCCGCTTCAAGCTCGTTCAGGAGCTGGCGTATCTTGTCAATCCGCTGATTCATGTTGCAGAGCATTCTACGCCTTGAAAACTCTTTTGGAATCAGCCTTTCTCAGGCCAATTTTTGTTGCCGTGAATTTGCATATAATTACGCCCCTTGGGCGCATACTTCTCTTAAATGGCCCAACTCTCCAATCCGCTCTCTCGCTCCCTGTCAGATTATGCCCACCGCCCCACCCCCACCCCCCCTCCCCCTCCGCCAACAAAAAGCCGGCTGTGAAACTGTGGGGCGTGGAACTTGCTAAGAATCAGCAAGTTACAGGCAAAGTGGCGCGACGTCACAGAAACTGTGAAACTGTGGCGCAGGCTAAAATATTTAAAATCAATGTCTTACGCGCACGATCGAGTAGCGTCACAGAGACTGTGAAGTTGTGAAACTGTGAAAGCTCCTGGGAAGCAGGAATCGCAGCTCAGCGCAGCACAACGGCCATGGCGAAGCCGTCGAGGCCCTTGACGCCGACGGTCTGGAGAGCGACGGCGCTCAGGCGCGGGTGCGCGGCCATCATCTCCAGGCAGCGGCGTGTGCCGCGGATGTCGGGCGCGGCGCTCTTGGCTTCAATCACCGTGCCGTGACGCGCCACGTTATCCACCACAATCAGCGTGCCGGGCCGCGAGAGCTTGATCGCCCATTCGAGATACCGCGGATTGTTTTCCTTGTCGGCGTCGATAAAGATCAGGTCGAACGGACCAGCTCCTTCAGCCTTCAGAACAGGCAAGCTCGCGAGCGCCGGACCAACGCGGATTTCAACGCGGCGGAGCAGACCGGCGCGGCGCAGATTGCCGCGAGCGACCTCTGCATGCTTCGGACTGAACTCCAGCGAAACGATGCGGCCGCCCTTGGGCAATGCGCGCGCCATCCAGATAGTGGAGTAGCCGCCGAGCAAACCGATCTCCAGCACGCGTTTTGCATGCGTCATCTGCACCAGAACGTGGAGAAACTTGCCTTGCAGCGGAGAGACGTCGATAGCAGGAAGGCGAGCCGCGCGATTGGCCCTGAGCGCGGCATCGAGATGCTCGTCACGCGCAGCGAAGAGATCGCCGAAGTAGCGATCGACCTCAGTCCAAAGCGATTGGGAGTTCTTTCTCATGGGATGTATCAGGTTGTAGCTGTCCGCTGTTTTCTGTTCCCTTTTTCCCTTGGTCCCTGTCTTTCTCACTTCTCCCGCGCCACCACGAAATCAGGTACCCAGAGCAGGGCGCGCTTGTACTCGGACTCCGCGAGCGGGGCCAGCGCCTGGCGCGATTGTTCGGCGTAGCGATCGGCGGCAGCCATCGCATATTCGACAGACCCATTGCGGACCAGGATCTCCTTAATCTGCTGGCGGCTGACGTTTTCAAAGCTGCGGTCGTCGAGCACGCGACGGATGGCCTTGCGATCGGCAGCAGTCCCGTGGTCGGCGGCGTGAATCACCGCGAGCGTGGCCTTGCCTTCGCGCAAATCGCTGGCGACAGGTTTGCCCAGCACCTCTTCGGTGGCCGTCAGGTCGAGGACGTCGTCGACGATCTGGAAGGCGAGTCCCACAGCGCGGCCGAATGTGGCCAGGCGCGCCTCCTCCGCCTCGGGAGCGCCGGCCAGCACCGCGCCCAGGCGCATGGAAACTGAGAACAGGCAGGCGGTCTTACGGAAGATGAGGTCGTAGTACTCAGCCTCGGAGACGGCTTTGCCGAGTTTTTGAATCTGCAGAAGCTCGCCCTCGACCATCTGCTGCGTAAGGCCGATGAGCAGATCCAAAACTCGAAGATTGCGCTCTTCCAGCGCTACCTTGAAGGCCTGCATGTAAAGCCAGTCGCCGGCCAGCACGCATTTTTCGTTGCCCCAGGTGGTGTTGGCGGAGGGACGGCCGCGACGCCTGTCGGCGCCGTCGATGATGTCGTCGTGGACCAGCGTGGCCGTGTGCAGCATCTCCACCACCGCGCCCAGCCGGATGGCGCCCTGGCCCGAATAGCCAAGCAGGTGCGCCGCCAGCAGCAGCAGTGAAGGCCGGATGCGCTTGCCGCCGCCCTCGCGCAGGTATTCCGCAATCTCCGTGATGGTGCTGACGCTGGACGCCGCGTCGCGGCCCAGTTCCTGCTCGACCGCAACCAGGTCTTCGCGCAGAAGCTCGAAGACTTCTCTCGCCGCGGCTATGGTCAGTGTGCTCAAAGTTCTCCGATTCTAGAACATTTCAATAGGAAAGCGCGACTCGTACCGCGCCGGGCATTTTGTGCCCCATACTTCCGCGCGGTTTGCGAGGGGTGGGAAACTGGTCTCATTAATTCGTCCGGTAGTTGGTGAATTGCAACTCCACGCCCAGATCCTTGCCCCGCAGCAGGGCGATGATGGCCTGCAACTCATCGCGATCCTTACTGGAGATTCGCACCGAGTCACCCTGGATGCTGACTTGCGCCTTCTTTTTCGAGTCTTTAACAAGGCGCACGATCTCCTTGGCCTTCTCGATGGGAATGCCCTGTTGCAGGCTGATCTTCTGGCGCACGCTCTGCCCGGCGGCCGGCTCGACTTTGCCGTAGGTGAGGTTCTTAAGCGAGACGCCGCGTTTGACCAGCTTTTGCGAGAGGATGTCCTTTACCGCTTCCAGCTTGTATTCGTTGACCGAGGCGAGCTGAATGGTGTCGTTGCCCTCAAGGGTGACCTCGGAGTGGCTGTCCTTGAGGTCGAAGCGCTGGCGAATCTCTTTTATCGCCTGATCGATGGCGTTGCGGGCCTCCTGAATATCCACTTTGCTGACGATGTCGAATGAGTTGTCTTGAGCCATGGTTTCTATCCTCGAACTCCCCAAAGCGCCGGTGCCGACGCCGCCTTTATCAGTGTCCCACGTCTGGGCGAAGCTGAAAAAGCCGGTTGAAGTTTTTCGTGGTGACCGCGGCGATCTCGGCCTCGGAAACGCCGAGCAGCCCAGCCAAAGCCTGGGCAGTCTGGGCCACGAAAGCGGGTTCGTTACG
>CAWFPZ010000004.1:0-11239 GCA_963817835.1 uncultured Acidobacteriota bacterium
GATGCGCTACCAGACTGCGCTACGCCCCGATTTCCTCTTTCGATTGTAACCCGGATCGATTTCGCTCGACGCGCTCTGCGCAGCCTCTCGACCCATCGCAATCTCGCCGCATCGGCATCATTCTGCGGCAGATTCGGTCCGCTCCGCCCCTCCGCGTTCGTTTCGCTTCGATGCTACAATCGATAAGGTACACGGCGGCTATAGTTCAGCGGCAGAACGCCTGACTGTGGCTCAGGATGTCGTGGGTTCGATCCCCACTAGCCGCCCCAAATTTAAATTCAATAACCTACGTAAAACCTGCCCTTTCAGCGTGCAATCAGTATTTTGGCCTTGTCTAAATTCGAGGACAAAATCATGGCGCCGCAGCTTTGCCGCCGCCACTGCGGAGATTGCGAAGCTGGACGTTCAGAAGACTCCGAAAGCGGGCAATTCGAGGAAGGCCGCATAGGCTGGAAACGCTGTGCCTACTTGATCCATTCCGCCGGCAGCATCCCCGGAAAATTCAGCCGCCAACCGACCAGGAACCGGGATTGGGAGTATGCAAATTCTGTCGCCGCGGCATGGGAGTCGGCAGGATCCTGGCCCAAAAAGGTTCTCCCCCTGAACCGGAGCCGGCCCCGGTACTCGTACCAACTTCCGCTCGGACGACGGTGAAGGAAGTAATCGAGGCTTACCTGGGCAGATGCAAGAGCCGCGGAATTCAGGCCCTAAACCTGGCAAGGCACAAAACACTCACAAATCAACTTGGAGCCTATTCCACCGATCAAAGCTACTCTCCCCTCAGCAAACTCAAGTAGCGCATCGTCCGCTTCGGATCCTCAGCATGAGCTGACTTTCCGGCATTCTTCGATTCATTTGTTTCGAGATACCTCGTCATTGATCTCACCGAGACATCCACTGCGAAATGTGTTCCCGTTTCCGACGGTTTCGTCGCATAACTCGCGCTCACCGCCTCTAGTTACTTAAGTTGCACCTGCTTGACTTTCGTTACTGAAGTACCGGGGTTTCTGTATTTTGATTTTGCTTTTGCTGGCTGGCATCGATAGTCTCTGGAAACCCCGGTAAAAGTTGGAGTCGAATCGCAGGTAATTGTTGTGCCGGGGGCGATTGTTCTGGTGCATTTGCTTTCCTTGGTTTTCCCCATCCAGGAGCGAACATGCACGTAGTGCACTTACGCCGAGCCTTGCCGGGCGCCAGCCCATTTTTCACGTCCTTGTTGCTTTTGAGCTCACTGATGGCGGGCTGCGGTGGGTCTGTTCAGGTAAATCTGAATACCATCGCGTTGATCACGGCGCCGGCCAACACGCTGCGCGTGAACCAGACCCTGCAGTTGAGCTCAATGTACATGGCTACAGGGCAATCGATGAATTTCTATGTCAACGGAATTGAAGGAGGCAACGCAGAGGTTGGCACGGTCAGCAGCACCGGCCTTTACACGGCTCCCGCGGTTGTGCCCACTCCATATACGGTTCAAATCACCAGCCAAATCGCAAAGTTTCCCGACGCAGTGCCAGGGTCTGTATCCGTGCAGGTGTGGAATCCGATTCCTGTGTTGACCGCTGTGAATCCCGGGGGATTTTCAGAGGGAGAAACAGTTGTCACGGTAAGCGGAATGCAGTTCGTCTATGGCGCTCAAATAAGTTGGAATGGCGCAGCTGTTCCGACAACCTATGTCTCGGGGACGGAACTGGTAGCGCAAATCGCTGCGCCCACGCCCGGCACCTATCCCCTGCTGGTCACAAATCCCAATCCTGGATCGGCAAACTCCGCTCTTGCTTCAATCAAGGTCGGCCCCGGTCAGGTGGTGCTGCAGCTGGAGCCGAACTCGGGCACTGACGTGCGGGTATCGAACCAGCTGAATTTAGGACTAACGGTGAACGGAACCGACAATCCCTCGGTGACGCTGGAGGTGAACGGCGTTGTCGGCGGTAACGCGACTGTCGGCACCGCGGTGTCAAACGTGGATGGCTCCATCACCTATACGGCGCCGGCGGTTGTTCCCACGCCGAGCAATATCGTTCAACTCACCATCATCAGCGTCGACAATCCGGCGGTGTCGATTGCGCAGAACATCTCGGTGATGAATCCCATCCCGATTCTTACTGCGGCCACACCCATGACGTTTGCTCCGGGACCGGCAACCATCGTGCTCACCGGGCAAAAGTTCATCAGCGGCGCGCGGGTGCTGGTGAACGGATCGCCGGAGGCCGCCACGTTTAACAGCGGAACGCAGCTGACGGTGAACGTCGATCTGACCGAACCGGGCAATCTGGATCTTCAGGTGTTGAATCCTGCCCCCGGCCCCGCGGCTTCGACCGATCTGATCGCAACGGTCAGCGGCACACCGCCGGTTCCTGTCGTGAGCGCGACGGATGCGGCGCGCTTTCTTGATCAGGCCACATTTGGCGCAACCGACGCCGAGATCCACGATGTTTCAATGAACGGTTACCAGGCGTGGCTCACGGAGCAGTTCGCGTTGCCGGCAAAGCCGGTCGAACCCGCGGTTGAACAGGCGGTGATCGTGAACAACCCGGCCTGCGCTACAGGGGATGTGAAGTGCAATGCGGCGCTGTTTGAGCAGAACAGCAGCAACGAGAATCTCGCCCAGGCCCAATTCTGGCGGCAATCGCTGACCTCGCCGGATGCGTTGCGGCAGCGCGTCAAGTATGCGCTCTCGGAGATCTTCGTCATCTCGAGCGACAATACGACGGCCATTCAAAGCATGCCGCGCGGCGAGGCCAGCTACTACGACATGCTGGGCAACGACGCCTTTGGAAACTTTCGCCAGCTGCTCAACGATGTGACCCTCAGTCCGATGATGGGGCAGTTTCTTTCCATGCTGGGCAACGATAAGGGCAACGCCACCACCGATCCCGATGAGAATTACGCGCGCGAGGTCATGCAACTGTTCACGATCGGATTGTGGAAGTTGAACGACGATGGCTCGCAACAGCTTGACTCGACCGGCAACCCCATCCCCACTTACTCGAATACTGACGTGATGGGGTTGGCTGCTGTATTCACGGGATTCAGTTGGCAAATTCCCGGCGACACCAGCGATGACGGGTGGTCAAACTGCTGTTTGTACGTGGGTACCGGCTTCGGCGAAGAACTGTTGCCTATGACGAGCTACGCCGATCATCACTCGACAGTTGAAAAACAATTCCTTGGTGTTACCATCCCCGCCTCAACCAGTGCGGATCCGGCAGACGATCTCAAAACCGCGCTGGACACGCTGTTCAACCATCCCAATCTGCCCCCGTTCTTCTCGAAGCAGATGATCCAGCACCTGGTCACCAGCAACCCGAGTCCGGCTTACATCAGCCGGGTCGCACAGGTATTCGAGAACGATGGCACGGGAGTGCGCGGCAACATGCAGGCGGTGATCACGGCCATTCTCCTGGACCCGGAGGCGCGCGACACCGCTACGGCTACTGCCAATCCGCAATACGGGAAGGTGCGCGAGGCTCTGTTGCGTTATACGGAGTGGGCGCGAGCCTTCACAGCGCAATCGCGCACTGGATCGTTCGATCTGGGTTCCACCGAAGATCCCATTTATGGGCTGGGCGAGATGTGGTTGCGTTCGCCGACGGTCTTCAACTGGTTCAGTCCCGGCTATACGCCTCCGGGCACGCCCATTCAAACGGCGGGGCTTTTGGCGCCGGAGATGCAGATGACCAACGTTTCTTCGGTGGTGGGCTACATCAACTATCTACAAGGCGCGATTGGCGCCAATGCAACCTCGGGCCCCGACGTCTTCTCGTTCTACAGCACCGAAATGGGTCTGGCCTCCACGCCCAGTCAGTTGGTCGACCGCATCAACCTCCTGCTGATGGCCGGACAAATGAGCAGCGCGCTCTACAGCCAGATCGTCGCCGCAGTCAGTTCAATCACAATCCCCACCGGAGATCAGAACGCGATCAATGCCGCGCTTCTGAGCCGTGTCCAAACCGCAATTTATCTCACCGTGGCGTCGCCCGACTTCGCCGCGCAGCAATAGGAGCCCGCAATGTGCAACCACCACCAAACCCGCCGGCAGTTCCTGCGCGCGGCGTCCATGGCCTCCATGGCCGGCTTCTACGTGAGCCCGTTCCTTCTCGAACTCAACTCGCTTGCCGCCATGGCGCAAGGGAGCGGCAGTTCAGACTATCGCGCCCTGGTTTGCATTTATCTGCAGGGCGGCAATGACGGTCACGGCACTGTGATTGCTACCGATCCCGACTCGTTTTCCGCCTTTACGCAGGCGCGGTCAGGTGCGCCCGGCCTCGCGTATCCCATAAGCGAACTGCTGCCCATCAATCTCACCACGCCTCAACCCGGCCGCACCTTCGCGCTGAATCCATATCTCACAGGCGTGCAAAACCTTTTCAATGAAGGCCGTGCCGCAATCGTTGCCAACACGGGTACGCTGGTGACCCCGGCTACCAAAACGCAAATCAATGCCAACTCGGTGGCGCTGCCTGACAGCTTGTATTCGCATTTCGATCAAACCGCGGCGTGGCAGGCCATCGCCTCCAATCTCGGCAGCGGCGAGCGTGTGGGTTGGGGCGGTGCGGTTGCCGATGCCATCGAAGCCATGAACATGAATTCCAATTCCATGTTCACCTGCATCTCGACCGCCGGCAACGCGCTGTTTCTCGCCGGGCAGACGTCGTTTCAGCTCAACGTAACGCCCGCCGGCCCCATTCCCATCGGCGGGCTAGCCCAGCCTCCATTCGGATCATCCTCGAATCCACTCAGCGCCATCCTCAGCGGCGACGAAACCAATCTCTTCGCCCAGGAATACGAAGTCGTCATCCAGCGTTCCATCCAGGCGCAGGCCATGCTGGCCAGCGCCATGGCTCCGGCGGGCGTCGGCGGAGTGCCCAATGCGCCGCAGTATCTCGACCCGGTTTCGATGAAGCTCATGGACAATCCCCTCGCCGATTCCCTGCAGACCGTGGCACGCATCATCTCCGGCCGCGCCAGCCTCGGCGTCACGCGCCAGATTTTCTATGTCCAACTCGGCAGCTTCGACACGCACAATAACCAGGCGCAGATTCATTCGCAACTTCTCACCCAGCTCGGTGCCGCGCTCGAGTACTTCGACGGCCTGATGGTCAACATGGGCCTCAGCGACAACGTTACTGCCTTCACCATCTCCGATTTCGGACGCACTCTTACCTGCAACTCAAACGGCACCGACCACGGTTGGGGAAGCCATCATTTTGTTCTGGGCGGTGCGGTGAAGGGGCAGAACATGTACGGCCAATATCCAGTGGTCGGCGTCAATCAGGCCAACGACGTCGGCGCAGGCAGGCTGATTCCCACTACCTCAGTCGAGCAATACGCCGGTACCCTTGCCAGTTGGTTTGGGCTCTCCGATAGTGAGATCCGAACGGTCTTCCCCAACTTCGGAAACTTTGGCTCTGACCCGTATCTGGGCTTTATGGGCTAGGCATTTCTCCTTCGGATATCAGTCTGATGACTCGCCGAAATAGCCTCCGGTGAGTAGATGAATCAGCTCGCGAAATTCCTTGTCAGAGAAGGCGCGGCCATTACGCGTGACCAACGACCTGCCTGAATCGTCATTGCCGTCGTCAACGAGCAGTGGCCGGTGAACGCTATCCGCTGTAGCTTTCGGATGCTGTTGGATCAACAGCTCGTGCCGGTCATGAATTCAGGGCCTGCCCAAGACAAAATCGTCGGGCGCCAATCAACGCCTCTGCACGCAATGAGCTTTCGCCCCAAAGGCAACCATGGAAAGGAATTGAAAGCCGTTATAAGGCAGCTTCTAAGACGAATGGTGCGTCTGCCGTGTTGGATGCAGGGTACGAGAAAAACGCGGCGAAACGCAGTCCTATTGCGCCGCGTCGTTCCTATCGGCCCTGCGGCATTCGCTCCGTTTCAGGCAACTGCGTTCCCGGGAACCGCATCGAACCCTCTGCAATCCCTGAGCGAGGCGGCAACGTGAAGAAAGCAGGTAGCTCATCCGATCCGCTCTGGTACAAGGACGCTGTCATCTATGAATTGCACGTGCGCACCTTTGCCGACGGCAACAACGATGGCATCGGCGACTTCACCGGCCTAATTGGCAAGCTCGATTACCTCCGGGACCTTGGCGTTACGTGTCTCTGGCTACTGCCGTTCTTTCCCTCCCCACTGCGCGACGACGGCTACGATATCTCCGATTACACCGGCGTTCATCCCAACTATGGGACGCTCGATCAATTCCGGCAATTTCTCGATGCCGCTCATGCTCGCGGCATGCAAGTGCTCATCGAGTTCGTAATCAATCACACGTCCGATCAGCACCCGTGGTTTCAGCGGGCGCGCCATGCGCCGCCCGGCTCGGTGGAGCGCGACTTCTATGTGTGGAGCGATACCGCCGCGAAGTTCTCTGGCGTACGCATCATATTTTCCGACACCGAAGTCTCCAATTGGACCTGGGACCCGGTGGCGGAGGATTACTACTGGCATCGCTTCTTTTTTCATCAGCCCGATCTGAACTTCGACAATCCCCTGGTGCTTGAGGAAATGCTCGCAGCCATGCGTTTCTGGCTTGATATGGGAGTGGATGCGCTGCGTCTGGACGCCATTCCGTATCTGGTGGAGCGCGAGGGCACAAGCTGCGAGAACCTGCCGGAGACTCACGCCATCATCCGGCGGTTGCGCGCCGAGATCGATGCCGGGTATGCAAACCGCTTCGTGCTGGCCGAAGCCAACCAATGGCCCAGCGATGTGCGCCCGTACTTCGGCGATGGCGACGAATGCCAGATGGCTTTCCACTTCCCGCTGATGCCGCGCATCTACGTCGCCATCCGCCAGGAAGACTCCCTGCCCATCACTGAAATCATGGCGCAGACTCCGGAGATTCCCGCGAATTGCCAATGGGGCTTGTTCCTGCGTAATCACGACGAGCTCACGCTCGAAATGGTCACCCAGGATGAGCGCGATTACATGGTTCTTGCCTACAGCGCCGATCCGCGCATGCGTCTCAACCTCGGTATCCGGCGGCGGCTTGCGCCACTCCTGGAAAACAATCGCCTGCGCATCGAGCTGCTCAACAGCCTGCTCTTTTCGTTTCCCGGCACGCCGATTATTTACTACGGCGACGAGATCGGCATGGGTGACAATGTCGATCTCGGCGACCGGAACGGCGTGCGCACGCCGATGCAGTGGAATAGCGCGCTAAATGGTGGCTTTTCGAACGCGGATCCCGACAAGCTTTACAGCCCCGTAATCGACGACCCGGTGTACGGTTATCAGGCCGTCAATGTCAAGGAGCAGATGGAGAACCCCTCCTCCCTGCTGCTTTGGACACGCAAATTGATCGGGCTGCGCAAGCTCTTTCGCGTCTTCGGCCGCGGCACATTTCGCATTCTGCCAACCGCAAACCGCAAGGTGCTCGCCTATCTTCGCCAATATCAGGACCAGACGGTCTTGTGTGTCGCCAACATCTCCCGCTCAGCCCAGCCCGTGTTGCTTGATCTCGACGAATACGAGGGCCGCACGCCGGTGGAAATGCTGGGCTACGTTGCTTTCCCAAAGATCACCCGGCAGCCCTACATTCTCTCGCTTACGCCATACACCTTTCTCTGGTTTGAGCTGCAGACTGCTTCCACTGTGGCCGATCTGTCCGCTGGACTCCCCGCTGACGCCATGGATGAGTGGGATCTGACTGCCGACCAACGGCAAGACGAGCAACCTGTCGTGGCAGTACCCCCCACAACAACGGAATCTCAGAGCATCGACCCACCCGGCGCCGAACCACGCCCGCCGGAGGTGCAGGTTCAAGACGGTTCGTTGGATCTTCTCGTCCTCGCTTCACCGGCTGATCGTCAGGAACTCGACAAGACCATCGCGGCTCTTGTGGCGCGCTTGGGCGGGATCTCCTCGCCGGTGCGCACCATGCTTGCATTTCCAGCACGAGACGCGGGGATTGCCGCCGAAACAGAAGCTGCCCCGCTGCAGTCGGTCGGGGATCCCCGTGGCTGCAGTTGTCGCCGTTCACTCCATCACCCGGAGGGCTCGCGCAGCAGTGGCCTCACACCACGCAAACGTATTTCGATGCCGTGCGCCTGATGGAGGAGCACCACGCTCGCGCGGTAATCCTGCTTAGCCACAGCGTGAGCGCGCTCGACCGGCTGGCTCTGCCTTTGCTCGCGCGGTGCATTCTCAACGAACCGATCGACCTGGTCATGCCTCGTTATCTTCTCGAGCCGCAAGAAGGCTTGCTGAACGATGCCATTCTCTATCCGCTTACCAGGGCACTTTATTGCAGCTCGGTCAGGTTCCCATTGGGCGGCGACCTCGCATTCTCTGGCAAGTTCGCTCGGGCTCTCGATCTGCATCCGAGCAGTGCTGCATTTCCCGAGGAGGCGCCTGTCGTCTGGCCGGTTCCAGAAGCTCTGCGGATGAGTTGCCCGGTCGCCGAAGTGCCAATGAGGCGGGAACGGCCCGCCCAGGCTGAAGTCGCGGACATCACTGCCTTGTTTACGCGTGTGGTCGGCTCTCTCTTCGCCGACATCGAGTCTCGCGCCAGGGAGTGGCAAACATCCCGTCCCTTCCTGCAGGCCAGGAAGATCAGGGGAGGGGCTCCTCCAGAGAGTGCCTCCGCCGGCCCTTCGCCACCTGCCGATGTCACGCCGATGATCGAGTCCTTCCGTCTCGCCGGGCAAAGCCTGCAGGAGGTTTGGGCACAGGTCATGACGCCACGGACATTGCTGTCGGTCACGCGCCTGGCTGCGGCGCCAGACGGTAAATGCTCCATTCCGAATGCTTTGTGGGTCAGAATTGTCTATGACTTTCTGGTCTCTTACCGCGAACAGGCAATCAATAGGAACCATCTTGTCGGCGCGCTGATGCCGCTCTATTTTGGCTGGACCGCATCTCACTTATTAGCGGTGGGCGCGGCGGAGGGAGAATCCGCCGAACAGAGAATTGAGGCTCTCGCCCGGGCCTTCGAGTCCGATAAACCGTACCTGCTTGCCCGTTGGCGCTGGCCTGACAACTTTAATCCGTAAGCAACCGCGCCGGAAATGAAAGGAGAATCCTCATGTGGCAACAAGCCGAAAAAGCGCTGTACGATTCGCTCACCCGCGTGCTCACCGAGGTCGCCACTCTTCTGCCCGCGGTGATGTCGCTGTTGCTGGCCGTAGCAATCTGCGGCCTGCTGGGGCTTTTGTTCGCCTGGATTCTGCGCCGACTCCTCGTGGCTTTTCACTTTGACGATCGCGTCAAGGCGAATCGTTCGGCGGTACTGTCGCAGTGGTGGTCTCCGGCGCATGGTTTCTCGCTCACCCTTTCGCGAGCCGTCTTCTGGACCAGCATTCTTCTCGGGCTGGTATTGGGAATTGCCTCTTTCGATGCGGCATATAGTCCTTCCACGCACTTTGCCGCTGCGCTTTATCCGTATCTGACGCGCATCGTGAGTGCCGTTCTGATTTTGCTGGCAGGCACCATCTTTTCCCGCTTTCTGGCCCGGACAGTTCTCATCGGCGCCGTCAACATGAACCTGCAATATGCGCGCCTCCTGAGTCAGGGCGTGAAGTGGATGGTGCTGGTTCTCGCCGTGGCCATGGCGCTCGATCATCTGGGAATCGGAGGCAACATCGTGGAAATCGCCTTCGGCATTCTCTTCGGTGGAATCGTTCTGGCGCTGTCGCTGGCCATCGGTCTCGGCTCCAAGGAGATGGTGAGCCGCTCCCTGGAGCAAGACGGCCCCCATTCAGCAGAATCCGCGACCCAACCGGTCCGGAACTTTTAGCCGCATAAATTATTTCTCAAAATCCGTAGCCTGGCTTCAGTTCGCATTGATACACAGTGTTGATGGCGTTGAGTCCTTTTCTGACGGTGCAGGTCGCCCAACTCATATCGGGTTCCGGGCCCAGCGGGAAGACGATCTCAACGCCGCCAAGCTCGGCCACCATGGCATTCTCTGCAACTGTGGTAATGTAGTTTCGGGAACGTAACCATCGGCAAAGAGGGGACTTTGTATGTTCGATCCCCGCTGGCCGCCCCAATATACCCTTCTAAGTTGATGGAACGCGAGGATTCAGCCATCTCATCCGCCGTGCCATTCAACGGTTTGCCAGATAGCTCCTCCGCGCACGAGCCCGCGGAAATTCCGGCTTGGCTCACTCCCTTCGAACCCCATCCCTGGCTTCCGAACGGCCACTTGCAAACCATCGTCGGCAACTTTCTTCCCCGGCCCGCGTTTCGCTTGCACTCGGTTGCCGAAACGGTTGAAGTCGATCCCGCCGACGGCAGCCGCGTTCTCTGCCACTGCGACTGGCAGCCTGAACCGGAGCGCGCTTCGCGGCTCACTGCGGTGCTGGTGCACGGCCTCGAGGGCTCGTCCGATTCCCGCTACATTCTGGGCATCGCTACGCGCGCCTTCGCGGCCGGCATGAACGTCGTTCGCATGAACATGCGCAACTGCGGCGGCAGCGATGCGCTCACTCCCACGCTTTATCACTCCGGCCGCTCGGCAGATGTGGGCGCCGTTGTCCAACACTTCACGGCGCGTTTCGGCCTCGAGTGCGTGGCGCTGGTCGGCTACTCCATGGGCGGCAATCTCGTGCTCAAGTTCGCTGGGGAGTGGGGGGCGCGGCCGCCGCTTGTCTCTGTCGCCACCGTTTGTCCGGCCATCGATCTCGCCGCCGGCGCCGATGCTTTGCACGAGCCGGCCAACCGTGCCTACGAGTGGCATTTTCTGCGCAACCTGAGGCGCCGAATCCGTCACAAAGCCGAGCTCTTTCCCGCCATTTATCAGATCGGCGGCATCGGCCCCATTTGTTCTGTGCGGGTGAGTTCGACCTAAAAACCGTCTCGCGCCATCGCGATTTTCGCGCACGCCGACGTCAACCACGATCGCGCCGCCAGCGCACGCGTCGTCGACCGCATCGCCGTGCCCACGCTCATCCTCACTGCGCAGGACGATCCTTTCATCCGTCTCTCGCCTGAGACCCGCGCGCGCATCCTTGCCAACCCCCACATCCGTTTTGTTGAGAGCCGCCACGGCGGCCACTGCGCGTTCCTGGCGCGCCGTTCCGCCGGCGTCCACTGGGCCGAGGCCACCGTCGTCCGCTACCTTCAGGCTGTCGCCCCTTGAACGCCGCCCTTCGCCACGCCGCCTCCCGACGCGCCGCCTCCCTACGCGCCGCGCGCTGGAGTCACTTCGCAGCTACAATAAAAAGCGTGGGCGAGTAGCTCAATCGGATAGAGCACCGGCCTTCTAAGCCGGGGGTTGTGGGTT
>CAWFPZ010000005.1:0-232685 GCA_963817835.1 uncultured Acidobacteriota bacterium
TCCTGGCCGAAATGGAACGCGAAGGTCTCTTGCGTGTGGAATGATCTTAAGCGCATCGGACGCGTTTCTCGGGCACAACGGGGCCTTCTTTGGGAAGCCATTGCCGCTCTGGCAATCGCAAGGGTTGCCTTGGCTTGTGTTCCTTTCTCGCGTATCGCGGCGTGGCTGGGGACTGCGGGCGCCGAGAGCCCGGCTACGGTGACTCCCGAGCAAGCTCAAGCGGCAGAAGCGGTGGGCTGGGCGGTATCCGCGCTGGCGAGACGTGTGCCTTGGGATGGACGATGCTTTGCCCAGGCCCTGGCTGCCTCGGCCATGTTACGGCGCCGCGGTGTGGACGGAACCGTGAGCTTCGGAGTGTGCGAAGGGGCGTCCGCTGGATTTGAAGCGCACGCATGGCTGCGCGTCGGCACGCGCATGGTCACGGGCGGGGATGGCTATGAACGCTTCAAGGCCTTTACGACATTTTCGCGGGTGCAATCATGAGCGGCATTTATGGTATCTATCGCCATGATGGCGCGCCCGTAGATCCGCGCTGGTTGGAGCGGATGAAGGAAGCGATGGCCTACTACGGCCCCGATGGCGGCGCTTGCCAGATTAACGGGGCGGTAGGTATGGGTCATCTGCTGCTGAAGATCAACCCTGAAGATGCCTTCGATCGCCAGCCGGCGCGCGGAGAACGCGGTCTGGTGGTGTCTACCGCACGGCTGGATAACCGCGATGCGCTGCTGGAAATTTTCAACGTGGCATCTGCGGAAGCGCCGCGGATTTCCGATGGGCACCTGGTAAGTTTGGCCTTTGATCGCTGGGGCGAAGACATTTGCACGCACCTTGAGGGCGATTGGGCGCTGGCTGCATGGGATCCGAGAGAGCGCCGGCTCTATTTGGGCCGGGATGTCTTCGGCGCTGCCGCCCTTTATTACTACGAAGGCAAGGGCTTCATCGCCTTCGCGTCGAACCTTAAAGCCTTGCTCGTGCTTCCCGGAGCGGTGAAAGAACCGGATATGCTGCGCCTGGCCGAGATACTGACGCTTTGGGAGCACGACGCGGAGTTGACTGCATATGAGGGCTTCCGTTCATTGCTCGGCGCCCACGTGATGACAATCTCTGCCGACGGCCAGACGCACGACAAGCGCTTTTGGTCGCTGGGCGAACGCGAACCGCTCCGGTACCAGCGGGATGAAGAGTACATTGAAGCCTTTCTGGAGCATTACGCGCGAGCCATTCGGAGCTGCCTGCGCACTGAAAAGCCGGTGGCGGCAGAACTCTCCGGCGGGCGTGACTCAGGCTCGATCGTAGCGTTGGCAGCACCCATGCTTGCCCGGCAGGGCCGCGATCTGACTGCTTATACCTGGGTGCCCCAGTGTCTTCTCGACGGAGCCGGCTGGGAGCGTTATCTAAGCAATGAATGGGAGCGGGCGGCCGCAACGGCGGTAATGGCCGGCGCCAACATCAGGCATCTCCCCATCGATGGCCAGGGCTACAAAATTCTCGAAAGCGTCGAATATCTCCTCGATGTCCATAGCGGCCCATCTGCCGGGGCGTACAACGGCTACTTGTTCCGCGCCACGTTTGAAGCCGCCTCACAAAACGGGTCAGGAGTTCTGCTGAATGGTGGATGGGGAAACGCTTCGGTCTCCTGGGAGGGAAATGGTTCGGCGATTCTGGCGCTGCTGCAAGGAAACCCGGCCACAGCCGGCCGCCTGCTGCTGCACGCCGACCCGAATCTCTGGCAGACGGTGAAACGGCAGGTGTTAAAACCTTCGCTCCTGCCAGGAGTATTGGCCGTGCAGCGCATGACAGGCCGGACCGGTTTGCCGTCGTGGAGCACTCACTCCGCGCTCCGTGTTCAAATGGCAGAGAAGCTGGATTTGCCCGGCCGGATGCATGCGGCAGGGTACGATCCAACCTTTGCATTTTCCCCGCTGACCGATCATCGCCGCTGTTTTTTCCAATATGATCTCGGCACAGCTCCTAGCCTTAGGTCGGAAGCTTGCGCTTTTCATTCTTTTGCGTGTCTGGATCCGACGGTGAATCTTTCCCTGTTGGAGTTCCTTCTGCGGGTTCCCGACGATCAGTTCTATCGCAAGGGCGAACGCAGCTTCCTGTTCAAGCGCGCATTCCAGGGCCGGTTGCCGCAGCCGGTGCTGAATTCGCGGAAGAATGTGATACAGGCCGCGGATTCTGGGCACCGTGTTCTTCAAGAGATCGAGCAAGTTCGGGAGTGTCTCCGTTCTCTTGACGCAATGCCAGAGGCGCAGGAAATCCTGGACCTGCCGCTCCTCCACCGCTGCCTGGAAGATCTTGTCGCGAAAGTCACTCCAGAGACCACTTTGCGAGCGGACGCAATCCTGTACAGGGGGCTGAGCGTGGGGTTGTTTCTTCAGCGTTTGGCGAATTCACCTGCCTGAGGTTTTTGCCTGGTATGCTGACAAACCGGATCGTAAATTTCTTCCACCATCTGCCGGCAGGCCGTCGCGCGCTCGCCATCATTTGGAAGGCTGCGGGGTGGTGGACCGTGGTTTGGGGTGCGTTGCTGGTGTGCCAGGGCCTGATTCCCGCCGGATTGGCGTTGCTGCTCAGAACCCTTGTGAACCGGCTCGTCTCTTCGCCCCAATGGGCTTCCATCCTGCCCCCCGCTCTCGGGATCGCCGGACTATGGGCTGCCGGGCAGATTTTGTCCAGCGCCCTCACATGGGTCAGGGCGGTACAAGCTGAACTGGTGCTGGACGAGGTCGATCGGTTGATCCACTTGCAGGCTCTCCGCATGGACGTGGCGTTCTTTGATCACCCTGAATCCTTCGACCTGTTGCACCGGGCGCAGGCCGAGGCCAGTTCCCAGCCACTGGTGCTGCTGGAGAACCTTGGTTCGCTGGTGCAGAACGGATTGGGATTCCTGGTGCTGGCTGCCATCTTGTGGACATATGCAGGTTGGCTTCCCCTGCTTCTGGTTTCCGCGGCCGTTCCCGGCCTGGTTTTCGTGGCGCAGCATGTTTTTAAGGAACATGCGTGGCAGCACGAGAGTTCCGCCCATCTGCGCCGTTTGCTGTATCTGCACTCCTTGATGACCGACGCCGGGCCGGCCGCTGAGTTGCGCCTCTTCGATCTTGGAACCTATCACCGCGAGGCCTTCGAGCATATTCGCGACAGACTGAAGAAGGGACAGTTACAACTCGTGCGGCAGGGAGCCATGACCGAACTGGGAGCCGGCCTCCTGGCTTTGGCGGGCAGCCTCGCCGGCTTGGGTTGGATGCTCCACCAGACGCTTGTCGGACGCGTCAAGCTGGGCGATCTGCTCCTCTGCCTTCAGGCCTTCCAGCAGGGCCAGGCCCAGCTCCGGGCATTGCTGGAAGGCGCGGGCAGGATTTACAAGAGCCTGCTCTACGTGCAAAACGTGGACGATTTCTTGAAGATTGAACCAACCATCCGCTCCGGCCGATCCGGAGAACCCGGGCTCCCCTTGCAACACTCCATTCGCTTCGAGCGCGTGAGCTTCACGTACCCCTGCGGGGAACATCGTGCTCTCGACGAATTCGAACTGGAGATTCCAAAAGAAAAGGTCGTGGCGCTGGTGGGACACAACGGGGCGGGCAAGAGCACGCTCGTCAAGCTGCTCTGCCGCTTCTATGACCCGGATGAGGGCCGCATTCTTCTGGATGGGGTGGACCTTCGAGAGATGGATCCGGAGGCCTTACGGCGCAATATTGCCGTCCTTTTCCAAGACCCCGTTCATTATCACGCGACAGTGCGCGAGAATATTGGCTTTGGAGACATCGGCAATCTCTCCGACGAGATGCGCATCCGGGAAGCGGCGCGTGACGCGGGAGCACTGGAGCCCATCGACCGGCTCCAGGATGGCTTTGAGGCGAAATTGGGCAAGTTGTTTGGCAACGCGGAGCTGAGCGGGGGCGAGTGGCAGCGAATCGCACTGGCGCGAGCATTTTTCCGTGACGCGCCGCTGGTGATTTTGGACGAGCCGACCAGCGCCATGGATTCATGGGCGGAGCAGGACTGGCTCGGCCGTTTCCACAACCTTGTAAAAGGCAGAACAGCGCTGATGATCACCCACCGTTTCACTACGGCCATGCACGCTGACATCATCCACGTGATGGACAAAGGACGCATCATCGAATCCGGTTCTCATGCGCAGCTTGTGGCCATGGGTGGGGCTTATGCCGCTTCCTGGGCTGCCCAAATGCGCGAGATCGACGCGGGAGATCGGCCATGAGCAGCGATAGTTGGCTCGAGCTAACTCGACCCGCATTCCGCCTTATGATGGCTACCTCCTGGCTAGCCCCGGACTCGTGGCGGCAAAATCAGGACGAGGCCATACGGGAAGCCTTCGCCGCCGGGCCGGACTGGACAGAATATCTCGCGCTGGTCGATCGCCACCGCACGCCGGCTCTCAGTTGGGCCGCTCTCAACCGCCTGCCCGGAATCACATTGCCGGAATCTGCCAGGCAGGGATTACAGAAGCGCAGCGATGCTTGCCGCATGAAGGCGATGCAGCATTGTCTGCTTTTGGCAGACGTGCTGAAGCGGTTCAACCGCGCAGGCATCCCCGTGATGCCGCTGAAGGGCCAGATCCTATCCTTTGCGCTTTATGGGGACGTGGGTATGCGCGAAACGCTGGATATGGACCTGGAAGTGTCGCGCGAAGATCTTGGCCGAGCGCAAGGCTGCCTGGTGGGCAAGGATTGGCATCTGGAAGAGACATATTTCCCCATGAGTTCCCGGCAATGGGGCAGCTTCCTGCGCAATGAGCAGCACATCAGCTTCATCCATGTCCAGACAGGCCGCATGTTGGAGCTTCATTGGCGCCACCAGTGGGAAACTCCAGATACTACTCGCGCCCGATGGGCCCGGAGCGTGCCTTCTACCTGGCAAGGGTGTTCGATCCAGGTCATGCATCCCAGCGATATGACTCTCTACCTCTGCTGCCATGGTGGGCTGCACGAGTGGTTCCGCGCCAAATGGCTGGGAGATTTGGCGCGCGCCCATGCGCTGGGGCTTCTCGATTGGGAGGCGGCATGGGAGAACGCGCGGAAATTGCGTCAGACCAGAGTTCTGCTTGCGGGGATCTATCTCCTCGATCAAATGTATGGTCTTTCCCGGCCGGATCTTCCTGCGGAAGCGTGGCGGGAGCCTTCTCCCAGACTCGTTGCAGTGCCGCTTCAGGCTCTCTATTGCTCCGGCGAACCCACAGGCCGCGTGAGTCCGTCCAAACTCCGCAACCGAATTCGCAAGAGTCGCTACGAGCGGCTCTTGTGGCCGGCAAAATCCTGGCGCGATAGCCTGTCTGAGCTCTTCTACGGCCGCGAGGATTTCAGGACTCTTACTCTGCCGGATGGCTTCTTCTGGGCCTATAAACCCTTGCGCCCTGTGCTGTGGCTGTGGCGTTGGGTACAACAATTGGGGCAGCATACACTTCATAACGGGAGCCGAGTTGATCGCTCCCACATTGCGCAACGCCCCCGGCGAGCCAGGACCAGATGAAAAGCGGAGTCGATGGGCGTGCGTCGGGGCGGGCCTGTTCCGCGCCATTTGAGTAATAAAATGTTCTAATTAAATGGCTTAAGAAGGACAGAAGCCGATTGGACGCCAATAAGACACTACGTAAAGTGCGGCTGATGCCTGAGTTTCTCAAAAGGCTGGGAATCCCGCCGGCAACCCTCAGCCATAATGTTTCATCTGCTTGAAAGTACGGGATCGTAAGGGATTATCCACTTGATTTAAGGGTAAACATCCCTTATAGTCCAAGTATTGAGTACATTCCCCCTAAAGGAGAGCGCGGATGACTGGTAACACTGTCAAGAAGGTCGAAATCAGGAAGAATTGGGTCGCCCCTGAGCTGAAGAAGATTGACATCGGGAAAATTACCGCCACGTCGACCGTCGGCTCCCACCCCGAAAACGGTAACAGTACCATGCACTATAGCTAAGATTACTCTGTTGGACCGACGAGCAGTCTGTTCGCGGATCTTCTCCTGTTCGGCCGAGAAGAGCTGAGCGTTGGGCTTAGAGGCTCAAATCTTTGCAGTGGGTCAATCTGCAATTGTCTTGAAGAGGCGCGGCTTCAGCCGTGCCAGAGCTTTGCTTGAAAATTCAGGAGTGACGTCAGCAGGAGTGGGGCTGTAGCCTTTTTACGCCTTTCTGCATGCTGGTCCATGTCATTTCCTCTCTGAAGTAAGCAGTTCAATGCCCAGACATGCGCCGAACCGGTTTTGCTCACGGTGTTGGCGCTGTGCCGCGGAACCACATGTGGCGCTGGGATGACAATTCCTGCACCATCGCGCTGAAGATTGACACTTGCATGCCAGTCATCTATTGCTGACTGGCATTGCGGTGAATTGCCATGCGATGCGCTAAACGGAATGCCTCTGCGCAGAGGCTTCGTATGGAACTTTAATTGGCATTCCGCATTTGCCGCGTTGCCAGATGAGCGGGGCATTTTGTGTGAATTTGGCTTCGGCGCATTTCCGCGCGATCCGGCCACCCCAAGGATAAACTGGAATTCAGCCACGACGGGACGGCCCAGTGGCTCGGATGATTGCGATCATTCACCGAGAAGATCGAAAAGGATCCAGGTTTGCAATTGAAAAGGTGGATCAAAAGAGCATTCGACCGAATCCGACAGCGGTATCCCTTGTTCGGGTTCGTCGCATTTGAAAGCTGCAGATATGCCTTGCATTCACTCAAGAACCCCTTCAAACGTCTTCTGGGCCGAAAGCCTTTCAGCGATGAGGGCCTGGTATTCCTGCCGCAATATATTCTGCATCTTGCGCGCCTTAGGCGGATACGGGCAATTACCTGTGCCATTGATAGCCCGACAGAAGGGGCCGGAGCCCAGGCCTTTCACATAATGACCGCGATAGGCTTTGCTCGAGCCACCGGACTTACCTATCTACATTCGCCGTTCACCGAGATCGCCCACGCCGATCGCCCCATGCAGGAGTGGGTAGCGGCCTGGGAGTCGATGTTCAATCTGGGCGCGGGCGAACTGCTCTGCGACGGCAGGACTCGCGGGGTCATGCACCATGACCTCCGTCCCAATAAGGACGATATGTGGGTGTTTTTCGATCAGTGTTTTGGATGGGGGGGCAGGGACCGGGAGTTGTGGCAGCGATTGTTGACCCTCATGCCGGAATTCAGGCGCAAGTATTACCTCAACAAGTCGCCGCGCACGACGGATGAGGTCACCGTGGCAGTGCACATCCGCCGCGGGGATGTATCCACTGACAATGCCATGGAGAAATACACGGCTACGGAAAGTGTTCTGCACATCGCCAGCGCAGCGAAGGCCATCCTCGACTCTCACGCGGTTTCGAGCAGCATCCGCATCTATTCGCAAGGCGCCCCCAAGGACTTTGCGGAACTCTCGCCGCTTGGCGCTGAACTCGTTCTCGACGCCGACCCCATCTGGACGTTCCAGGAACTTGTGGAGGCCGACATTCTGGTTGCGGCCAAGAGCTGCTACAGCCATTACGCCGGCTTCATGTCCGACGGAATCAAGTTCTTTGAAAAGTCCTGGACGTGGAGGATTGTTCCCGCCACGGACGACTGGGTCCCCTGCGAGCCGGATGGCTCGTTTGATCGTTCTGCCTTTGAACGCCAGCTCTTCTTGTTATTAGAGGAGAAGGAAAAAGCCAAATCGGCCAGTTAGGTTCACGTGAGCAAGTGAAGTTGGTTTTAAGAGACAACGAACTGCAATCAGGTTGTTGTCCACTCTGAAGACCGAATTGGTTTTGGGATTTGACAGCGCCCCAAAGGAGCTGCTTTAGGATTTCGATCGCATGAAACGAGAATTTCCTTTGCTCCATTACGTAGTGACCGAAAGCTACAACTACACCAGGCAATTGCTAAAGAACTGCGTCAAATTTTTGCTGGGCCGCAAGCTTCACCACGATGCGCGGTTTATTTTTTTCCGGAAGTACATTTTGCATCGAATCGGCGTGCAGCGTATACGGGCGGTTACTTGTGCGATGAGCTCAGACAAGGAAGGGGCCGCGAGTTTGGCTTCTCTCACGACGTGCACCATCAATTTTGCCCGGGTATCGGGTCTTGCCTATTTGCACACACCGCTTTCAATTGTTTGCCACGCCGATCGGCCCATGCAGCAATGGGCTGCGGCATGGGAGTCGCTTTTCAATCTGGGCGCGGGCGAGGAACCTCGCCATGGCAGGAGACGCGGAGTGGTTGACGTGGGCTCTTATGCCTTGTCGAATCTCAATCTGTGCTTTGGATTGCGGGGCCGGGAGCAGGAGCTGCTGGACGGTTTTCGAGCCCTGATCCCGGAATTCAGGCGCAAATATTACTTGAACAAGGCCCCGCGAACGACAGATGAGATCACGGTAGCTGTGCATATCCGCCGCGGAGACGTCACCGCCCATGCAATCCCCCATATGTACACAAGTACTGACAAGGTCCTCCGCGTCACCAGCGAAGTGAAATCGATTCTCGATTCACGAGGCAGCCCTTTCAGCATGCGCATTTATAGTCAGGGAAACATCGAGGATTTCTCGGAATTGTCCCCGCTTGGCGCTGAGTTCTTCTTAGACGCCGACGCCGTTTGGACCATGCAGGAGCTTATAGAGGCAGATGTTTTGATTGTGGCCAAGGGAAACTTCAGCTATTACGCCGGAGTGATTTCTGACGGAATCAAAATCTATGAACCGCACATCCTTGGACCGGCCGACGAAATTCGGCAATTGCCAAACGTCGGAACTCCTGCGGTCCCGCTTGCATGGTCGTGGTCGATTTTCTCGGAGTTGAACGACTGGCTTCCCTGTCTGCAGGATGGCTCGTTCGACCATGCCTGCTTCGAACGGCAACTTGATTTACTTTTGCAGGAAAAGGCGACTGCCAAAGCGAGCAGGTCAGGCCAGCCGGGCGCGTAAATCGAGTTACGAAAAATTCGTCCGATACACTGAATACACCAGATGAGCAGTTGCAGAGTGGCGATCTCTGTCGCCGGAAACGACTTGTATGCGTGCGTTCATCATTCGGGTGAAGCCTTATTTGCGCAAAATGCCGGGGTATCGGGCCGCGCTGTTCCTCTATAAACTGGCGCATAGCCAGGAGTCGCGCAATGCCGCACTCTTGCTGCTGCGGCCGCCGAAAGATCTCTATCAGCCTTATGGAACAACTTCCGCCGATCGCTACCCGGACATTTTCCTTGCAGTGCGCAACCTGCTCGAAGGCGATGCGAGTATGCGCATCCTATCGTTCGGTTGCGCGACGGGAGAGGAAGTTTTCTCACTACGCCGATACTTCCCTGACGCATACATCGCCGGGCTCGACATCAATCCCTTGAATATTGCGGTCTGCCGATTCCGCCGCCTGAAAGCTGGAGACAAAAGGATGACCTTCGCCGTCGCCGGCTCGACGGATGGGGAGGCCAGCGCCAGCTACGATGCCATTTTTGCCATGGCGGTATTCCGTCATGGCGATCTAAACATTTCGCCGCCGCCGCGGGAAAGTGGCCATCGCATCCGCTTTGCAGCGTTTGAGCAATCTGTGGCTGATTTGGCTCGGGCACTCAAGCCCGGTGGCCTTCTAATCATTCAACACGCCATGTTTCGCTTTGCCGATACGCGCACAGCCAGGGAATTCGAGACGGTGTACAGCGTAAAACTCGACAACCGGGAACCGCTCTACGGCCGCGACGACTGCCTCTTGCCCGAAGCAGAATATCCCGATGTTGTGTTTCGAAAACTCCAGTGAGTTTGCCGCGTCGGACAGGCCACGGGTTGCGATGAAACCGGAATTGCCGTCAGGACCATCACGAACTTTGCAGCGCGCTTTGGTCGGATTGCGAATGCCGGTGCACGATGCCTGCGCCTGTCTCAGCCAGAGCGCCCGCGGCAAACACGATCCAGTAGACATCGAGATACACGCGCTGATTGGTTTGGCCAAAATAGACGGCAGTTACAAGCAGGAATAGCACGAACATCAGATAGATTAAAGAATCGTCCCGCCATTGCGAGCGTCTTCGCCACATTCCCCACAGCCCGAGAACCATCACAGGACCGTACGAAAAAGCATGCAGCAAGCTTCTCGCGAGAGATCTTCGCGGCGTCGGCAGCCAGTCGAATGTCGCGGCGATTTTGCGGAATCCGTTGAAAAACGTCTGCCAGGGATGCGCGCGAATATAAGCCAGAGCTCTTTGCCGGAACCACTGGTCCGCGAGCGCCTCGTTATAGCTAAGTTGCTCTAACTCCCGATTCTCTTGGGGAGTTAAAGCCGCCATATGAGCGTCGATGCTCACATCGACGCTCTGCTCGGGATAGTAGTGAAAGAGAATATCGTTGTTGCCATTCCAAAGTTCGACACCTTGCTCAGTCGTGAGCAAAACATGGCCGGTTAACTTGTAACATCGCCAAATCCAGGGGAAAACAGTTAAAGCAAGAAACAACGCGCATAGCAAAGCCGGAGCCAGGCGCTGGCGCTTTCTCCAAACCAGCCATGCCGGGACGAGCAATGCGAATAGTGCAATCGGCGCACGTGTCAGCACGTCGAGGCCAAGCAACAATCCACAGAGAGCAGCCGACAAAAATGCCCCGGTGCTCGCGATGCGATGAGCGAGGATCACCGCCATGAGAGTGAGCAACGTAAAAAGGGCGGTCTCCTGGAGGGCGGTGTCGTGGACGACATAGTAGGGATACACCGCGGTGATTGCAGCCGCCATTGTCGCCGCCTTGGCCGCCCACGGTCCATGAAACATCTGGTGCGCCAGCAACGCAGCGCAAAATGCCGTTCCCGCACCAATCATGGATTGGGCAATCACGATAGGCCAAAACGCCTCGTGACCCAGGGTCACTGCGGCAAGAAAAATGGGGTAGAAGGGAACGCGAGAGGCGGTACGAATGCCTTCTATAGCAATCCCTTTTCCAGCAGCGATGCTTTGGGCCATATCAAAAAAGAACGTATAGCCATTGACCCAGAAGTCGGAGGCGCCCGTGTGAAGCCGCGCGATCATGCGCAACACAAATGCCAACAACGTGAACCAATACACTGCTGCGGGAAGGTTCGGCTTCTGAAGCCTCAGGGGCATCGGTTGCGCTGCTCCTTAGTCAAGTCCGGGAAGGTGAAGGCCCTCGGCATCGAGTCTAGCAGCATAATGGCACGTGCACATGGAGTATGCGCGCAATGAGCGGCGTCCTGCGCAAACACGCGCCACCTGCGACCGGCGGAGAGTGAGAGTCTGCATGAACTGATCAGCAAGGTCAAGTGGTAGTCCACTTCCTCAGAACATGCTTGGGAGTACGTTTGCACATTGCCTTGCTTTTTGCCATGGTTACGGCCTCCATTCGCCGCGGCAAAAAGCATGAGCCGAATCGCCAATATTCTGACAGCGGAACTCGGGCCATGGCATCACTGACGCGAAAATCTTTTAAGATTGGCATCGCAATTTGCAATTTCGCGGGCGACACGATCGGGTTCTGAGAGATCGTACGGCCCGAGCAGATTCCGTTGTTTCAACGTCTGCAGCTGATTCAGGCTCTGCTGGAACCAGTAGCGGGCTGTGCTCCAGTTGGCGGTGGCTTCGGATGCAGGGGCGGGCCGCGCAGCCAGACGCTTGAAGTCATTGGCGAGCGCCGACTGGGAGTGGGAAAGGGCGAGAACTCTGTTGGTAGGACTACCGCGGCCGGCAGAGGCCAGGCCGGCGAGGATTTCGACGGCCTGGCGCCCATGTTGGATGCCCTGGGTCACGTTTCCCAAAGCGAAGAGCGAGTTCCCCATGCCCATTTCACAGAGACCCAGGTAGCGCATGGCCAGAGCATCGCGTGGATCGGCCGCGCTGAGCTTCTGGTACCCCGCGAACGCCTCCCGGTAGATATAGATAGCCTGTCGATAGTCGCCCTTCTGCTCAGAATAATTTGCCGTCCAGTATTCGCTCTGCAAAAGGAACTCGCGAAGCTGGCTGTTTTGGGGATCGGCCGCAAGCTGCGCGACGAGGATGGCGTGCGTCTTGCTTTGCAGAGCGATGGCGGAGGCAAAATCGCCTTGAAGGGAGAGATCGCCGGCCATATATCCATAGACGCCCGCAAGTCGGGTTTGCACCTGATCTCTAAAAGCCTGCGATCCTCCTCGAAGGTCTTCGCGGATCGCCGCGGATTTTCGATAATAATTGAGCGAGCCGGCCACGTCGCCCTGGTCGGCAAGCAGAATGGCAAGGGAGAAGCAGACTCCGGCCAGCGTCTCCTGTGCCTGCGGATCGTCTTTGCGATCAACGGCCCAGTTGGTTGCGATGGCGTAGGCCTTGCGGTAAGCATCCATGGCTGCTGCGAAGTCGAGATTGTTTTCGAGAGCGAGACCGAGGTTCATGTAGGTGGCCACCAGCGCCGCCTGATCGGGGAAGGCGCTGGGATGGTCGCCGGCCAGGTCAAGGCGAATGCGGAGGGCCTTGCGATAGCTCTGGATGCCTCCGGCAATATCGCCCAGGTTGGCGAAGAAGGGATTAGCCTGTACGTCGCCGACACGCTCATAGGCGGTGGCCAACTCGCGCTCCAGATCGGGCGAGCCTGCTGACTCCTGGGAGAGGGTATCAAGATAGTGTAATGCTCTATCGGCAACGATTCTGCGCGCCGGCGTAGAGCCGGGCAGATCCTGGATGCTGTCGTAGACGTCGAACAGGAGCGAGTTGGCAAGGCTTCGTACGTCGTTGAATCGCCGCTCCGCACGAGCCTCCTGCATGCGCGCAATTTGCGCTTCTCTTATGATGGCGATAGCGCCGGCAAGCACCATGAGAGCGAAAACCGACGCTACCGCAAGCGCGAGTTTATGGCGCTTCACGAATTTGCCGCTCCGGTAAGCAGCACTTGCCGGACGCGCCAGCACCGGCTCGTGGTTCAGGTGGCGGCGAATGTCGGCGGCCAAATCGGACGGCGCGCCATACCGGCGAGCGCGATCCTTCTCGAGAGCCTTCATGGTGATCCAGTCAAGATCGCCGCGCAGTGTGCGGGTCAGTTGTCTGGGCTCTGTGCCGCGCGCTTCCGCTATGGCGTTCGAAGAATGATGTTCGCCACTGACTCTTGTGCTCGGCCTGGGTGGTTCATCCTCGCGCAACTTGCGCAGCAACTCGTCGAGCTGTTGCTTCTGACTCTGCTTGCTTTCAAACGGTTCCCGCCCGGAAAGCAACACATAAAGAACAACTCCAAGCGAATAGACATCGGTGCGTGTGTCGATGTCCTGCACATTTGCGTCAGCCTGTTCCGGACTCATATACGCCGGCGTTCCCACAAGGTTTCCGAATTGTGTTTTGAGAGCGTCGCCGGCAATTTGACGTGTGGCCGCCTTGGCCAGCCCGAAGTCGATGATTCGCGGAACGGGCTTGCCATCCACTTCAACTACCAGGATGTTCGCCGGCTTCAGGTCGCGATGGATGATGGCTTTCTGGTGCGCGTGCTGCACGCCTTCGCAGGTTTCAATGAAGAGTTCGAGCCGATCGCGGATGGTGAGCTTCTTTTGATCGCAATACTCCGTAATCGGCAAGCCGGGCACGTATTCCATCACGAAATACGGCTGACCCTGAGCCGTCGTCCCCGCGTCAAACACCTTGGCAATTGCCGGATGATCCATGATCGCCAGCGATTGCCGTTCCGATTGGAAGCGCTGCACGACGGCTTCGTCGTACATGCCGGCCTTGATCAATTTAAGGGCCACTTGCCGCCGCACCGGCAGGGTCTGTTCTGCCAGCCACACCTGGCCCATGCCGCCTTCGCCCAGTTTGCGAATCAGCCGGAAACGCTGCGCAAACTCTTGTCCCGCTTCCAAGGCGCCGACCGAACCGATGTCGTCTATCTCCGTGCTGATGAATTCGGCCATCGCGGAGGATTGCAAGAATTCGGAAGGCACGTTGGCGCTGTCCGCGAGCAAGACTTCAACTTCTTTGCGCAAGGCTAGATCGGAAGTGCAAGCCCCGTCGAGATAGGCAGAGCGATCCTCCGGAGCCAATTCCAGCGCCATTTCGAGCACGTCGCGAATCTGTTCCCAGCGCTCGGGTGTCATAGGTCGGTTGCGTTGCTCATTTGGCGATGCAGCCAAAGCCGGGCCGTGGCCCAATGCCGCTTCACTGTTGTCGGGGAAAGATTCAGCGCGCACGCAGTTTCGTCAATGGAAAGGCCGCCGAAAAATCTCATCTCAACGATGCGGCTCTGTTGCCGATCGAGCCTGGCCAGTTCATTCAGCGCGTCGTCCAGAGCGATCACGTCCACAGTCGGCGTCTTGCCCGCCAGTCCTTCATCGAACGAGAGCCGGTAGCCCGCATCCCGCTTTGCGGCTTTTCGGCCGCGCGCGTGTTCCACCAGAATCTGCCGCATCAGTTGCGCGCAGATGGCGATGAAATGCTCGCGATTCTCGAACGGGCCTGTGCGTTGTTTCTCCAGCCGCAGATAAGCCTCGTGCACCAGAGCAGCGCTTTGCAAAGTGTGGTCGGGCCGTTCTTTTCTGAGGTATCGATGCGCCACTCGTCGCAGCTCGTTGTAAACACGAGGGAACACGGCGCGCAAGGCCTCGTCATCACCAGCCTGCCAATCGGCCAGTAGCTCATTGAATGTGTTGGACGGCAGTTGGGACAACCAGCCCTCCGACTTGAGACCCCATGTAGAACGTTTGAAAACAAAGATAGGCGCGCGGGGAGTCAATGTCAACCTATTGAAACTAAAGACCAATCGTTAGTAACTGCGCGGAGTTTCTTGCCCCAGCTGCGGGCTGGCAAAGAAATTCTTTCGCTTCCCTGGTCCGATTTCCCGATCGATTTCGCTTTAGTAGATAACCAGGCCTCCCGCACTTGCACGTGGGTTACACGAAAACATCTCTCATCCTTATCCGGTTTCATTCATTCGCACGTCGCATTGCCGATCCACGGAATGTCGTTCTTCGCCTCCTTCGAGCGCGGAGTAGACGGAGCAACGGCAACGTCGGCGAATCGCAATGGTCGCAGTTGGGAATTGCCGGCTGCGCCAAGCGGTAGTTTCAAAGGTTTGGAGCAAGAACACCGGAGAGGAGAGACAAAATGAAGACAAACGGTACACACGAGGTCATCGCACGAATCGCCGGGCAGGGCTTGGTGCTTGGCACCGTCCTTGCCTTGATGCTTTCCAGCTCCATTGCGGGTCGCGCTCAGGCCAGCGCAACCTCACCCGCGGTTCCTGCGGCAACTCCCGCAACGGTTGCGCCAGTTGGGCAACCGGCGGCTCGTGCCGAACGCCGGCCCGGTGGAAACCACGAGGGCATCACAGTCCACGGACACTGGATTATCGAGGTCAGGAATCCGGACGGCAAGCTTGTCTCGCATACGGAGTTTGAGAACGGGTTGGCCTTGCATGGCGGGGGCGCCCTGTTGGCAGGATTCATCGGCCGCGTCCAAACTCCAGGCAGCTGGTATGTCCTCCTCGAGGACTCAACCGGCAACTACGTTATTTCTATCGCGGAGCTGAGCTCCGCCGCCGCTGCCGCCTGCAGCAATCTTTCTGCGACAGGAGCTTACACTCTCGCATCCTGTTCTGCCACCCCACTGTCCATAAGCACTCCTAACATAGGAGGCGGCGGTCCCTCGCAACCGCCAACTGCCTTCTTGACGCTCACGGGCTCGGCAATTGTCCCCGCCGGTTTCCCAAGTGCTATCCAATACGTAGAAACAGATAACTTCAGTTGCGCGCCCACCATTTCGCCGCAGGCATGTTTCGCCAGCACCTTGCCGGGCTCCTATGTATTGACCCAGCGAATCCTTAACGGAGCCGCCGGTACCGCGACCGCCCCGGTGTCGGTAGCTGCTGGGCAAACTGTCTCCGTCACCGTGACGATCAGCTTCGCCGCCAGCTCCTAGTGGCCTTCCGGCAGTATCGCCCGGAAAACCAGGGCCTGAGCGAGCGCGAAAACGCGGGAGGCTGATCATGAGCGGCGAAAAGCAGACACGCGCTAACCGAAGGCGAGCAGGAGCTATCGCCTGCGGCGCTCTGCTGCTGGCCTTACTGGGCGGCGCAGTCCCCCTTGCAGGCCAGGTCACACCTCCGACCGCCGCTGTTCCCGGCGACTGGACCTGGATGAGCGGGAGCGACACGCTCGGCAGCAGCGAGCAGGGAGTGTCAGGAGTGTACGGGGCGGTGGGCGCGTTTGGCTCCGGGTATTTCCCTGGAGGCCGCTGGGGCGCTCCGAGCTGGATCGACAGCAACAACCATCTCTGGCTCTTTGGGGGCTTTGGCTTCGCTGGCAACGGCAACTTCGGCGGCCTCAACGACCTTTGGCAGTTCAATCCTTCTACAAACTACTGGGCGTACATGGGCGGAGGCACCACGTTGGCTAACTCCTACTGTGACGCGTCCCCCACGTACGGGACGCAGGGTGTATTTGCCGCCGGAAACGTCCCAGGAGGCCGCCAGAGCGCGGCAAGCTGGATCGACAAAAGCGGCAATCTCTGGCTGTTCGGGGGTTCGGGCGCCGCCGCCGGCAACGCCAACGCTTGCGGCACATACAGTATTGGCTATCTCAACGATCTTTGGGAGTTCAATCTCTCTACGGCTTCTACTTCTACACCCGAATGGGCTTGGATGGGCGGAAGCAGCGCACCCAATGTGTCAGGAGTGTACGTGGCGTCGTCGGGGACGCTCGCTCCCGGAGCCCGCGAGTTCGCTGCGACTTGGGTCGACAAGAGCGGCAATTTCTGGCTCTTCGGCGGCTTTGGGTACGATGCCAACGGCGACTTTGGCTATCTCAACGACCTGTGGGAGTTTAATCCTAACCCTGGTGAGGCTACTACAAACCAATGGACGTGGATTGACGGCAGCAGCACGGTCCCCACATATTCCGGTCAGCCAGGAAATTACGGGCCGCTAGGCAGCTCTGGCGGCGCATATGTCCCTGGAGGCCGCTACGGGGCTTCGACCTGGACCGACAGCAGCGGCAATTTCTGGCTCTTTGGGGGCCTGGGCATCGATGCCAACGGCAATGGCGGCAATCTCAACGACATTTGGGAGTTCAATCCTACCCCGGGCGAAGCCACCACGAATTACTGGGCGTGGATGGGCGGGAGCAACACGGAAGGCGGGTCAGCAGTGTACGGGACCATGGGGACGCCCGCTACCACAAACACGCCCGGAGGCAGCTACGAGGCTTCGAGCTGGGTAGACAACAGCGGCAATTTCTGGATCTTTGGCGGCAGCGGCGGTGAGCCCAACAGCGTTTGGGCGTTCAATCCCCCCACGAGCCAATGGGTGTGGATGGGCGGAAGCAACACGGCGAACCAGCCGGGATCCTACAGTGCGTTGCTGACGCCCGCTGCCACAAACATCCCCGGAGGCCGCAATCAGACTACGAGCTGGACCGACAGCTACGGCAATTTCTGGCTCTTCGGGGGCGATGGCATTGCGTGCTCTTCGTGTGGTACAGGCGGCGGAACAGAGGTGGGAGCATTCAACGACCTTTGGGTCTATCCGCCGCCTCCGATCTGCTGGGGCCCTCCGTCTACCCTTCAGATTTCTCCCGCCACGCTCCCCTATGTGGGTTTTGTTGGAGGGAGCTATTTTCAAAACTTTACCGCAACCGGCGGCTGCGAAGCCGGATACGTTTGGAGCATCACCTCCGGCGCAACAACGCTCACCAACCTGGGCCTCTCGTTTTCGTCTGGAGGCGATTTATCAGGCTATACCAACGCACCCGGATCCTATCCCTTCACGGTCGAGGTCACCGATCCGCAGGGCAATACCGGCTCGCAGGACTATACGCTCACCGTTTACCCGGACATCACGGTGTTGCCACCCTCGCTGCCCGCCGGAACAGTGGGAACGGCGTATTCGCAGCAGTTGACCGCAAGTGGCGGCGCCGGCGGCCCGTACTCGTTTTCCGTGATTTCGGGAACGGCACTCTCGGCTGTGGGTCTCACGCTCTCGCCAGGGGGCCTTATTTCGGGCACGCCCAGCACCACCGAGACCGCCGCTGCCCTGTTGATTAAGGTCGCCGATTCGCAGGGATACTATACGGAGTTCAATTATCCGCTCACCGTCAATGCAGCGACCTCAACGCCGGCCCAGGTTACGGATAACGAGACCATCACCGTGACCGACGCCGAAACCTTCCCTGATGTCGTCGACTCCGAGCCGATCACGGTCACCGATGCCGAAGTCGTCAGAGCCTATAACCCCTTCGCGATCACTCCCACTCCGGCATCGTTCAACGCCGCCTCCGGAAACGGCTACGCAACCTACGCCTATTCGGTGCCATTCACCGCGACCGGTGGTATCGGCACACTGACCCTGACTGAAACAGGAGCGCTGCCAACGGGTGTTACGTTCATCAATGGCGTTCTAGGCGGCACGCCGGTAGCTTCGTCGGTTGGAAACACCTACACGTTTTCTGTTACGGCGACGGATGCCGACGGAGATTCGATCACCGTGCCGGGCTATTCGCTCACCATTTTGGCTGCTTCGGCGTATCCCGCCATGGTCACGGATAACGAGACCATCACCGTAACCGACACCGAAACCTTCCCCGATGTAAGCGACTCTGAGACCATCACGGTCACAGACAAGGTATTGGTGACTGCCAACTCCCCCCTGGCCATCGCCGGCCCCGCATCCTTGCCCGCCGGTGAACTCAACGTGGCGTACCCGGCCACCACGTTCAGCGCCAGCGGCGGCTCCGGGGCTTATACGTGGAGCGCCACAGGGCTGCCCGCGGGGCTGACCATGTCACCCGGAGGCGTCCTCTCCGGCACGCCCAACTCAGCGGGAGTTTTTGCTACCACAGTGACGGTCCTGGATTCGTCCGCCAACACGAATTCCGTGATCTTCTCTCTCTCAGTGGCTTCCCCCTCGCTCGGGATCAGCGCCAGCCCGACAACTTTGACGATCGCTCAAGGAAAGTCGGGTCAAATCACAATCACATTCACACCCGTCGGCGGCTACAGCGGCACGGTGACGCTAAGCTGCTCCGGCCTGCCTGCGAACACACTCTGCGTCTTCACTCTCAACGGCGCGGCCATCAAATCGTACACGTTCCCCGGTAACAACCAACCAGTAAGCGTGGTGCTGACGATTGAGACGGACGTGAGCGCGCTGGCCCGGACGGAACCTGCCCCGACACCGCAGCGGCCAGGCGCGATCATGACGGCAATCGCGTTCTGGTGCCCCGGCAGCCTGCTGGGAGTGATTGTCCTTCGGCGTAAACGCAAACTGTTCACAAAGAATCCAAGCACGTTCGGGCTGTGCCTGTTTGTGTTGCTCGTCGGCGCAATAGCAGGCCTGGCGGGCTGCATTTCCGGCGGCGGCTTTGGCACCTACGTGACGCCGACCGGCACTTCAACTGTGACCGTGGTTGTGACTCCAGGCTCGGGAAGCGCGCAAACACTGAACATCGGTGTCACGGTCACGCAGTAGGAGAAGCGCTATGCGAACTTTTCGGATACTTCTTCTGTGCTGCGCGATCGTGCCTTGCGCCGCGCTCTCGCAAACCGCGAACAACTCTGCAGGCGTTCCGGGGCCTTCTCTCTCCGGCCAAACGCCATCTGACGCGGCGCCGCTCGAATTGGCCTTCGGGTACAGCTACGTCCGTGCCAACGCCAACCCCGGCCAGTGCGGCTGTTTCAACATGAACGGCGGCAACATTGAGGCTGGCTTGCATATTTATCGAAGGTGGAGCGCAGTGGCAGATTTCAGCGGAGAAAACGCAGACAGCGTGAATAACGGCGGGCATGGACTATCGCTGATTTCGTTCACTGCCGGACCCCGCTTTTCATTTTCAATCCACAGCCGGTTCGCGCCATTCGCACAAGGTCTTTTCGGCGCAGCGCACGGATTCAATTCTTACTTTCCCGTCACCGCAGGCCAGACAGACACGGCAACTGCTTTCGCCATGATCGCAGGCGCTGGATTCGACGTTCGCTTCGCCCGGCACATCGCCATCCGCCCCATTGAGGCCGACTATCTTCTCACCCGCTTGCCAAACGGAATCAACGGAGCCCAGAATAATCTCCGCTTGAGCGCAGGAGTGGTGCTGCGCATCCGGTAGCTCATGGATATAGTTGCCATTAAAAGGCAGTAGGCCGTTGTTCCGATAAGAGGCAGCTCCGTGCCGGCGTCGACTCTCCGCGCGGTCACTTCTGCCGGATATGTCTCTACCAACGCTTCTTTGCCCCGAGCTCTCAGGGTGTTGATAGCATGCGATGGCGGCCGTGTCGAAGAAGGTTTCGCTCGCCCGGGGGATGAACCTGAATAAGATGTCTCTTGCCTTCCTTTCCCTTCACTCTGATGCCCGCCATGGCTCTTCCGCTCCGCGCGCAAACCGGAAGGGACGACTCACCCGAAGATCCAACCATCGCTCTCGCCCTCGTCTTCGGCGCAGGCGCGCTCGCCGCGAGTGTTTGGAGAACGCGCCGCTGCGACAGATAGCCGCCTGCAAAACCGAACGCTCCGTGGCACTCGAATAACGCATGCGCAATGCCATAACAGGCTCAGTACCCACCCGTACTTTCTCCTCGCATCCCTGGTCCCTGCCGCTCCCCAGCCTCCTCGTCCACTGCCGCTTCCCCGCCAGCTCTGACAGCGTCTTTCCTCCATTAGTACTGAAAAGTCGGCTTGTGGGAAGCGGTTTATGGACAAGATTGCGTGGGACTTTGGCTGAGTTTGCGATCAAGATTCGCGGCGCGGGTTTGAGCGCGGCTTCGCCACTTTCCAGGGTTTCGCCCGGGGCTATTTTCGGCCCCCCTACGGGAGGGGGAGTGAGGCGAGTTGCGGCTGCCGAGGATAAATCCTCGACCTGCTAGTCACGCCCTGAACGGACACTCGCTCTGACAACGAAACGATTACCAAATGTATGGCATAATTGGACCGCAAGAAACCACGCGCTTGACCGCGCCTGCCGCCCCCCGCGCGCTTGGTGTGAATGTTTTACTCCCCAACGAGGCTGCTACCGGTGAGCGACCCAAGCTCTTCGGCTAGGCACTCGGCCTTGGCTCGATCACGTCGACTTTAATCTTTGGCAAGTAAGCCGCGGTGCTGGCAGGCGCAACGATCGCGATGGTTGAGGCAGAGGCTCCGGCAAATTGAGTGGCTCTGCCCAAGCCAAGATCCCGGAAAGCAAATTCGATACCAGAGGAGAACAAAATGGCGACAAAAGGAAAAGTCTTAGTGCTCGTTTCGAGCGGATACGGCTTACCGTTGAAGAATGGCGGGTGTTATCGCGGCGCCGGCTATTACCTGAACGAGCTGACGGTTCCGGTCCGCGCCCTCATGCAGGAAGGCTACGAGATCACTTTCGCCAACCCCAATGGCAACGCGCCGCAACTGGATCTCCATTCCGCCGTCCCCGATTTCTTCGGCGGGGACGAGGCCAGGCTCCAGGACTACTTCAAATTCCGCGATAGCCTGACTGGCCTCAGAAATCCAACGCGCATCTCGGATGTCGTGGCATCGGGCCTGGATCAGTATCACGCTGTTTTCGTCCCCGGCGGACATGGCCCGATGATCGATCTTCTCGATGATCCCAACGCGGGCATCGTGATGAGACATTTCCATGAAACATCGAAGCCCACTGCGGTGCTGTGCCATGGCCCGATTTCACTGCTCTCCGCGCTTCCCGCATCGAAGGAGTTTGTCGCCGCGCTGTCGGCGGGCGATACCGCTGGAGCACAGGCCAAGGCGCAAGGCTGGATCTACGCTGGATATAAGATGACGATCTTTTCGACCGCGGAAGAGCAGCAGCGCGAGCCGCTTGAAATTGGCGGCAAGGTTCTCTTCTACCCAGACTTCGCCTTGCGTACTGCGGGCGGCGACGTGAGTGTGCTCGCTCCATGGCAGAGCTACGTCATTCAAGATCGCGAGTTGATCTCAGGTCAGAACCCGTTCTCGGACCAGGCGCTTCTGAAACTTCTTCTACCGGCACTTGAGGCGAAGAAGAAGTGAGCCGGTAAGGGGACTCGCCCATCCTCCGTTGGATCGAGTGTTCGGCGGGTGGCCCCGGTTCCGGCGAGATCTCTCAATCAGGATGAGGGCGGCCGTGGTCCCTCGCCGCGACGCGCCGGGCGGATCAGGGCTTCGCCATGTCCTCGGGAAAGGGCTGAGGCGTGTCTGTCGGGACGAGGATCCGGTCGCCCACGTAGCCATCCTTAGCGAAACGCAGATCAATGGTTTGCGGTATTGGCTGCGGCAAGTGGAGATCGAATCGTCCGCGCGCATCGGTCGTATCGGAGGTCTGGATATCATTGCCCTTCATGACGTCGACCTCAACTCCGGCGATCGGCACTCTCGAAACACGGTCCGTCACTTCGCCCTTAAAATCCCACGGCGGCGGGGGCGGGGGATGAGTGATATGCCACGCTTCAACACCCAGCAAAGTTGCCGCGACAACCGCCGTTGCCAGCCACACGCCACGGCGGCGACTCTGCGGCCAGCCAAGGATGGGCTTGAGGCGCGCGGCCACTTCCGCGGCCGAGGGGTTAGCGATGGCCTGGGCGTCGAGCATCGGCGGCAAGGGCGTTTTGTCGAGCAGCCAAGGGCAAATGAGCTTATGCAGAGCATCGGCCTGCATGTACTCGAAATCGATGTAGTCAGAGCCGCGCGCGTTCTCTGACCAGCAAAGAACGAGCAAGCGGGAACTTCGGATGGCCTGACGCAGCCGCTCTCTCCACGGCGAGGCCGGATCAATGGGCTCTACGTCAAAGAAGACGTGATAGCCGAGGCGGCGGAGCTCGTCGCGCAGCGGCGCCACGCGGTCAGAGTCCGCGCGGGAGTAGCTGAGAAATACGTCGTAGCGCTTGCCACACATCGATTGAAATCCTTATTGCTGCAAAATCGGCTTGAGCTTGTGCAGGGCCGCCGTCATGCCCGCGCCGTCGCCATTCTGGACGGCGGTGAAGAGGGCGATCCAGGAGGCGCGGCCTTTTTCAAAAATGGGGGACACGGAGAGCAAGTGGAGGAATCCGGCAAAATCCCAGTTACCCTTCTTGCGCGCTGTAGCTGTGGACAGAAGAGCCTTTTCCGTCTCGAGCGCCGTACTCTTGTCGCCGCTGCCCCATTCACACGCGAGCTTCATCGTGCCCAGGAGAACGCCAGTAGATGGCGAGACCGCGTCGGTGGCCAGAATGCCGGTCTGCCCAATGCAAGCGTCAAAGTGCGCCGCTCCAAGATCGGCTTCAAGGAGATTCCATTGCAGATTGGACCAATCGTTGGGGTCGTTCGCTTTCGTGAAAACTTCCAGCGCATTCTGAAAGTCTTGCACCGCCTCGTCGAGCAAGACACCGGCCTGGTCTCCCCCGGTGCGCTCGCCTTCACCCATCAGCACCTCGCCAAGGCTGTTTTGAGAATAGGCCCAGTCCTGAGGCTGATCGGCTTTGGTCAGGGCCTCAAGCGCGAGCTTGTAGGCATCGGCCGCCTGCGCAAAAAGGGCAACCGCATTGTCTTCGCTGGTGTGCTCTCCTTCATCCTTGAGTGCTAAGCCCAGGTTACCTTGCGTGTTCGCCCAAGCATTGGGCTGGCCGGCCTTCGTGTAAACCTCAAGTGTGCGTCTGTAGGCCTCAACCGCCTGCCCGAAAAGGGCAGCAGCTTTCTCTCGGCTCGCGCGCTGGCCCTCTTCCTCAAGTGCAACGCCTAGATAGTTTTGTGTCTCGGCCCATTCAAAAGACGCATTAGCTTCGGTGTCGACCAGGAGCGCGTTGCGGTAAGCCTCGACCGCCTGATTGAGCAGGGCGATCGCCTTTTCCCCGCTCGCGCGCTCCCCTTCATCCACCAGCGCAATGCCAAGACGGACTTGTGTCATGGGCCATTCAAAAGGATTATCCGCCTGGGTGTAGACCTGAAGCGCGGCGTGGTAGGCCTCGACCGCCTGATCGTACCAGGCCATCGCCTTGTCGCCCGTGGCAGCGTGCAGCCCTTCATCCACCAGAACGTCGCCCAGGTCCATTTGCGTCAAGGCCCAGTCCTGGGGCCGAGCAGCCTTCGTGAAGACCTGAAGCGCGGTGCGGTTCGCTTCGGCTGCTTGATTGAGCAGGGCGATCGCCTTTTCCCCGTTGGCGCGGTCGCCCTCAAGCTCCAGCGCATAGCCGAGGTGGTTTTGTGTCTCGGCCCAGTTAACGGGCAGATCAGCTTCGGTGTAGACTTGGAGCATGTTGCGGTAAACTGCGGCCGCCTCATCGAACAAGGCGATCGCCTTGTCGTCTCCAGCGTGCACGCCCTCACTCGTCAGCGCAATGCCGAGCTTGCCTTGCGTCTTGGCCCAGTCCTGGGGCAGATCGGCTTCCGTGTAGACCTGAAGCGCGGCGCGGTAGGCCTCGACCGCCTGATCGTACCAGGCCAACGCCTTGTCGTCCGTGTGGGCGCGCATCCCTTCATCCAACAGAATGCCGCCCAGGTTCATTTGCGTCGCGGCCCAGTCCTGGGGCTGATCAGCCTTTGTCAGGACCTGAAGCGCATTGCGGTAGGCCTCGACCGCCTGATCGTGCAGGGATGTCGACAGCGATAGGCTGACAAAGGCGGCGGCGAGGCTCTCAAGCGTCAGCGCATTGCCCAGGCCCATCTGCGTCCTGGCCCAGTCCAGGGGCAGAGCGGCTCGGGTCCGCACTTCCAGCGCATTGCGGTATGCCTTGACCGCCTCTTGGATCACAGGCATCGAAGCGGTGAATGGATCAGTGTTGTTAGCCTCTTCCACGAGCGCATTGCCGAGGTCCGCTTGCGTCGCAGCCCAGTCCTGGGGCAGATCGGCTTGGGTGTAAACCTCCAGAGCGTCCTGATAGGCTTGCACGGCCTGTTTGAGCAGGAGCATGGCACTGTCATCGGTGGCGCGCTGGCCCTCATCCTCTAAAGTGTCGCCAAGACCGTCTTGCGCTGAGGCTGCCCCTTGCCGGTCTCCGAATGCAAGATACTCCCTCGCGAGCAACTGAAAATCCTGAGCGCATTGCGCCAGCAGTGGAAGACTCTGGCCGGCAGGTCCGACCTCGCCCTCCCGTCGGCGCGCGTTGGCTGCGCTTGAGGCCGCCTGTAGCCAGACCCCATGGAATCCTTTGTCGTCGGGATGCTTCTTGTACTCGGCTTCCGCTGTGGCCTCAGCGCTTTCGAGCGTTTCGGTGGCCTCGTGGTACTTCAGGTTGAGTTGATCCGCGCCCGCCGCTTGCTGGCGTTGATTGACGAGCTGGCGAAGCTCATCCCGGGCCTTATCCACAACGCTCTGTCGAGCTTTTTCCAGTGACCCGGCCGCGGTTTCGTCCGCATCGATCTGCTTCTCAGTGGCGTCGGCGGCCTGGTTGAAGTCCAGCGCCGCCGCGGCGTAGTCCTTGAGCGCGAACGCGGCCAGAGCCTTTTGCTCCTGTTGCTCCTTCGTGGCCTGAGCGGACTGCAATTGCACGTTCTGCGCCCAAATCTGGACCTGCTGATTGACCTGGTCCGGTGTGAAGCCCATGGCCTGCGCAAACTCGCTCAGCGCCGTGGCCAGGTACTGCTGTTGGCCCTGCGCCTGGGCGGCGGCCTGCTGCTGGCCCTGTGCCTGTGCGTCAACCTGCTGCTGCCCCTGCCCCAGAGCGCCCTGGGCCTTGAGCGCCGCCACTTGCTTTTGCAGGCTGTTCACTTGCAACAGCAGCCGGTGGAGATAGGCCTGAATCTGCACTGGTCCCAGCAGTGCGAACGATCCCCTAGGCAGCAAGTTGACCGTGATTGATTTGACTGAGGGCCCAAGCCCGCTTGCCAACTGCCCGTCGGCCGGGTCATAGATCGCCAGGCCACTGGCGCCGGTGATCGCAATGCGCAGATCGCCGCGCTGCGTCGCGTCCAGGGAAACCTCGAGCAGCGCCTGGCCCTGGGAGTTGGTCACGTTCTGCGCCTCGCTGACGGTCACTCCGCTATCGAGGTAGCTGAGCGAGACGCGGACGGCATTGACTGGCTGCGGTGGCGCTGGAAGCGCCTTGACCACGATCACGGTGATCTCCCGCGGCGAGGCCGACTTCTGCGCAGGCGCGGGGAGCGCAAGGCAGGCTAAGCCCAGCAAAATCAGGGAGAGAATCGCTACCGGCCTTGTCTTCATCGCGACCTCAGATAAAAATAAGAACCATTGAATGAGGCAGAGGAAATCAGGCTTGATGTGTAGCGTAGCACACGGGTGCGAGAGTTTGCGTCCGGCGCTCGAGGGGTGATGGCGCGGATGAGGGCGGTTGCGCGGCTTCGCCGCGGACGTGGTTTCTCGGAAAAATGGGTGGGCCAGTGACGTGGGGCTGAATCCCATACCCTTCATTCGCGAAAAACAACCGCAGGTCCTTCGACTCCCTCCGCTGCGCTCCGGTCGCTCAGGATGACAGGCGAGTTTGATTGCTCAGGATGACAGCCGATTTCTGGTTGCTGACGTCGACCTATCGGCGGCGGGTGAAGAGGCGGGCTAGTGCACCCATGCTGGCGATTCCCATAACTTGCGTGATGCCGAGATAGACGGCCGCATACGGAATCAAGACGCATGGGCCTACAAGGAGTGGTTGATGGAAAGGCAACGCCATTTTGAGACCGTAACCCACCAGCGCCGCGAAGAGCGCGACTGCCCAAAGCCGCAGGATGCGCGAGCGGCCGGATGGTACCGCACCGACGACTCTCTGCAGGCCGCGCCGCAACAACATGAACTCGACCCAGCCGGCGATGCCGGCAGAGACAGTTAAGCCCGCCGCGCCCCAACGCTGATCGAGGCCGAGCAGAAGGGGCAGCGGCAGCGCGCAGAGGTAGCCCAGGCCCAATGTGAGCGTTACGCGAATAACCGCGAAACGCAGCGGAGTGCGCGTGTCGCGCAAGGCGTAAAAGGCCGATGAATAAAGCCGTCCCATGGTGGAGGCGAGCAGACCGACGGCCGAGCCGGCGAGCACTCCCCAGACAAAGATCACGTCCTTATGTTGGAAGGCGCCGGAGCGATAGATGGTGGCCACGACGACGTCGCCGAGGACCACGAAGCCGACCGCCGACGGAATGACAAAAAACGCAATCTGCTGAATGCCCTGGGTCAGGCGCTGCCGTATCGCCGAGGCTATTTCGGCGTCGGTGCCCAGCGCGCTCGACATGGCGGGCAACTCGGCCGCCGACACCGCCATGCCAAACAAGCTTACCGGCAGCGTGTAGAGCGTTTGCGCATAGCCCAGCGCGGAAACTGCGCCGGTGCCGAGGAAGCTGCCGAGCCACGCGTCGATGTAGGCGCTGATCTGCACCACGCCGCGGCTTAAAAAGACGGGGAAGAAATTCACGCTCACGGTGCGGACGTGCTCGCCGGCGCCGTGCAACTGCAGCCGCAGCGGCCACAGGTAGCGCATGACGGTGGGAAGTTGTACGGCAAATTGCAGCCCGCTGCCGATGACCGAGCCGATAGCGACGATCACGGCGAGCCGCGGCTGCGTGTGGCCGCGGCCGCCCCACAGCAGCGCGGCAATCATGGCGATGTTCCAGACCACGGGAGCCGTGTAAGAAAGCAAAAACTTGCGATGGCTGTTGAGAATTCCCAGGCACCATGCCGACAAGACCAACATGGCCGCGCCGGGAAAAAGAATCTGCACGAGGCGGATGGTGAGCAGGCGCTTGTCGCCATGAAAGCCCGGCGCAATGAGATCGATGAGCCAGGGCGTGGCGAGGATGCCCACGACGGCCAGCACCGTGGTGATGAAAAATAGAAGCGCAAAGACGGCCTCGGCCAGTCCCGAGGCTTCCTCGCGACGCTCCTCCGCATGGAGCCGCGCATAGACCGGGATGAAGGACGCTGAAAGCACGCCCTCGCCGAAAAGATTTTGCAAAAAATTGGGAATGCGGAACGCGGCGCGAAAGGCGTCCGCGGCATCGGAGTTGCCGAAGTAGTGCGCAAAGATGCGATCGCGCACGAGGCCGACCAATCGGCTGAGCAGGATGCCGACGCCGACGAGAAGCGCATGAGCCTTGGTGGATGCGCGGTTGGATGGAGTGGTCAAAACATGATTATAGGGACGGAGAGCAGCTTACAGCGGCTAGCTCCTAGCTTCCAGCTCTTCGAGACGAGCAGGCTGCGGTGTGCTGACGACTGTCAAATGTCCGCGGAAACTGTTGCGCTACGCGGAGACGGGGATGCCGTTGAGGAAAGAGGCTGCGAGATGGCCGTCGGGGGTGACGGCGACCAGGTTGGCGGGGCTGCCGGGGGCGAGGCTGCCGGCTTCGGCCTCAAAGCCGGTGAGCGCGGCGGGATTGCCGGTGAGGAGGCGAAGCCCCTGCTCAAGAGTTGCGCCGGTGAAGGCGAGGAAATTTACGAGCGCGCTGTCGAGGGTGAGGACGCTGCCGGCGAGGACGCCATCGGACATGGCGCGGCCGTTGGTGACGTGCACGGTGAGTCCGCCAAGGCGGTATTCGCCATCGGGCATGCCGGCGGCGCTCATGGCGTCGGTGACGAGGATGGCGCGGTAGGGGCCTTTGGCGCGCCACCAGAGCTTCGTCATCTCGGGCGCGGAGTGAATGCCGTCGCAGATGAGCTCGGCGAAGAGGGAATCGTCGGTGAGGACGGTGCCAAGGATGCCGGGCTCGCGGTGGTCGAGCGGGCGCATGGCATTGAAAGTGTGGGTGGCGCTGGTGGCGCCGGCTGCGATGGCGGCGCGGGTCTCAGTCGCGGTGGCGTTGGAGTGGCCGACGGAGACGCGGACGCCGCGCGCAGTGGCATGGGCGGCAAGCTCGGGCGCGCCGGGCAGCTCGGGCGCCAGAGTGATGAGGCGAACCTGGCCTTCGGCGGCGTCATAGAAGCGGTCGAAGAGATCGATGTCGGGGGCGAGGAGATGCGCGGCGGGCTGCACGCCGCGCTTGGCGTGCGAGAGGAACGGTCCTTCAAGATGGATGCCTAGCGGGACGGCGCCAGTAGTGGGAGGCGCGGCGATGATGCGGGCGAGACCTGAGACGGCGCGGAGGGTGGCGTTAACGGGCGCGGTGACGGTGGTGGCGAGGAAGTGGGCGGTACCGCGCGAGGCGAGAAATGTGCCGATGGTGGCGAGGGCTTCGGGCGTGGCCTCCATGGCGTCGTGGCCCGCTGCGCCGTGGATGTGGATGTCGAAGAAGGAGGGCGCGAGCGTGGCCTCAGGGAAGTCGAGGATGGGCGCGCCGGCCGGGACGGCGCTGGTAGCGCGCGTGGAGATGGAGGCGATGCGGCCGCCGTCGAGGACGACGATGGGGTGCTCGTGGAGATGGGAGCCGTCGTAGAGACGGCGTGCGGTGAGGACGGTGGGCGCTTGCGACATGGCGAGCAATTCCTTTGGACTTATTTATTATCCGACGCGGGGCTGGTGCGATCCCACCGTTTCGCGAGAGACGTGAAAGGGCGGGATCGAGCTCAGACCAGGTGCTCGATCTTCACGTTTTCTTCTGCGTAGGCTTTTCCGATGTCGCCTAGGAGCGGAATGGCGCCGATGGCGTCGATGCGCTTGAGGTCTGGATTCTTCTCGAGGATTTGGATCATCTCTTTTTTTCTGTAGGTGCGGTTATAGCGCACGTAGCTGAACCAGCTTCGCTCCGAGGGCAGAGTACTCGCGAGACTACCGGCGAGCAGATTGCCAACCTCTATATCGAGCTTTTCGCCCTCCAGGTTCTCCGCGAAGATGCAGTCGCCGAGACAGCGGCAGAGAAAGTCCTGCTGCCAGCCAATGGTCTGCATCAAGGCGGAAGTGGTCTGCAATATGGCGGTGGGAATTTTGGTCGCGAGGACACCGAGGCGCAGCTTGGGATCGCCGAGAGGAACCTCGGAGGAAAAAGCGATGGTGCCCACGGAAACCACGCGAATGTTTTCGGGGCCGGGCGTCCAATTGACGCGATAGCCGGGCAAGATTGCGGTAAGTGCGGCGATCAACGCGGGGTTGGAGTAGGGAGTGATGGAGCCGTCGACAAAAACGCACTCTGAATCTCCCAATTGGACCGTCTCTGGCGGGAAGAAGACCGGTGCGGCGGTGCTGGCCCGCACCAACTGCCAAAGAGGAATCTTCGTGTTGCAGTCAGGAAGGTTCGGATCGTTGAACATGGCATCGGGATTATTGGTCAGAGGCCATGCCGATCCCGTGGTGTGGTTGCGCACAACGACCATGAGCAGGTTATTTTTCACGCCATTGCGCAGCAAAGGGCTGGCGAGCGTGGCCTGCACCATTTTGCCAGTCTTGGGGTCGGGTTCGAGGAAGATTTTCTTAAGAAAGTCAGTGAGCGGCTGGGGGTTGTAGAGCGAGGCGAGCTTTTCGGTTGGGGTGAAGAAGGAAACCTTCTCAAACATCTTCCGGCCTTCGCGGAGATAGAGGTCCCTGACCTCTTTCACGGGCATTCCCCAGCAGAGGCAGGTCGCGATGATGGCGCCGGTGCTGGTGCCGGCGAGGAAATCGAAGTGGTCGCGGAGAACGAAGGTCTCAGCTTTCTTCGGATCTTGTTTTGCGTAGTACTCGCGCAGCACCTCCTCCATCTTGACGAGGACCTCGAGGGTGAAGACGCCGCGTATTCCGCCGCCATCCAAAGCAAGAATTCTTTTCATGGTGTCACCCCTTATGCGAGGCCGCGCCCAGCACGAGCGAGCGCCATTCGAAGAGCTCGACGATCAGGGCTCTTTCGATGCGCTCCACGACGCGGAGCACGGAGTTCCAGGTGCTGAGTGCTTCCAACTGCGTGTCCCAGCGGGCTAAGGCGTGGCTCAGCTCGCGATAGCGGCGGCGGCGCCGCGCACAATCCTTCATGGCCGCAAATGCGCCGGACATGGTAGCGACTTCAAATAAAGACGACATGAGGAAGGCCAGCCATTGCCGGCCGGAAAAGCCGTGATCGGCAAGCCATTGCAATCCCCCGGAAAGACACGCGACGGCGATGAGCGTAGCCAGCACGCCGCAGATCCAACCGACTGCCCCGTAACGTCGCTCCTGGCGCTCGGCCTTGCGCGCCTGGCGGGAGAAATAATCGATCTGGTGAGCCACGCGATCGCGGCGATACTCCTGCTTGAAATCGGAAAGCGGAGTTTCGATGCGGTGATTGTCTTCCATCTTGAGGTAGTTAAGCGAGCGCAAAATGCCGGAGAGCCAGGGCGCGACTTCCGCGCCGATGACCTCATAGGACCGGGGCGTGCGCCAGGTGACGAGAACGGAGCGAGTAATTTCAGCCGCGCTGCGGGTGCGCGCCCAGAGCGCCTGCCGGACGTGCACACGCAGGATAGCGGGCAGCGCCAGAGCGACCACGCCCAGAGCGGCGCTGATCGCCAGCCACGGCGCGGCGCCTGGAATCTCGGGCGCGACTCCGCTCATGACCGCGGCGGCCGCGGTGTAGACGATGGGAATGGAGGCCACGCGCCGCGCCTGGGGCGCAAAACGGTTGGCGTTTTCATCGGTTTTATCGAGCCATGCCTGGGCCAACGCCCGGGATGAGGCGGAGGTGGGGGCAGCGCCCACGTCAGGCAGCCCATTGAGAAACTCGAGCTCGTCGCTCGAGTCGATGTGCACGAGGGCGTCTTTGTTGATCCACTGCAACTCGCCGGTTTCGCTGTGAATCCAGGCGATGGGATGGCCGGTTTTGCGGGCGTAGGAGACCATCTCCTGAGTACCACCGGCGCCGCGGGCGGGCAAGCCGTCCCACAGTGCCATCAGAAGCTGGCTCTCGGCCATGGTTTGAATGCCGCAGTCGTAATATTGGTCGCTCAGGCTTTCGGGCTCTCCTGTGACTTCAACGGAGGCGGCGTTTTCGATGATGCGCACCGTGCGTTGCCACGACACCTCGTCGAAGTCGGCGCGAAACTGCTCGGCAGGGCGGGGCAGAAGAATGCGCAGGGGGATGTCGAGCTCGAGACAGCTCTCGGCAAAGAGCTGATCGCCGCCCGATGCAGCCGAGGAGATGCCATAGAGAATGCCGGGGTGCGACTCCTTTTGGTGCGCAAGGAAGTCGCGAATCACCTGACGGCTCTTGGCCTCGTCAGGAACTTTGCGATGGCCGGTAAAGCCGACTGCCAGCACCTCGGGAAGCCGGACGACCGGGTTGGTTCCCTTCGCGTATAAGGACATACGGACCTGATAATACCTGTTTACTCCGTGCGCAGCTGGAGGATATCCGGCAGCGGGAACTTGGAGATGTCGACGCTGACCTGCGAGGAGAGCTCGTTGATCAGGCGGAATACGTCGCGATTCCACGTCTCGTTCTCTTTCGAAAATTCATTCGGATTCACGGCGTCCGGCTCAACGTCGGCCACCACATAGTCTCTGCCCTTGTAACTCAAGCCAAGGCCATATTCCTTGGCATAAGCTGAAGAGTGGGCCACGGGCGGCTTCACATAGCTGGGCCAGGTAAGCCGCAGGATGGGAAGCCGTTCCAGCGGGGGCACAAGATCGCTGAATTTAAGTTCCGTTCCGGACACAGACCTCACGCGCGCCAGGTAGGCGGGATCTTCCTGTTGGGGCAACAAGCCCTGTGACGACTGCAAACCACGGTGGATGCTTTGAATCAAGTCGTCTCTTTCCATGTGGACGTAAGGGTCCAATCCTGACTCTGCCATAGCGTCGTAGAAGGTCTGTTCCTGCGCAGCCGCGGCCATCACCCCAATGAGCGAGCGCAGCACCAGACGCGAGGTCACAACGCCATGCTTTGACGCGCCTTGCGAAGTGCACGGACCTGTGCCGGTGCCTGACGACCCGCCTGCGCCGAAGCCACTGAACAGAATCTCCAGAAAATCGGTGAGCTCGGGGGACTGGGTCAATTGCGACACGCTCGGGTCGTTCGGCAGCAATTCGTTGCGCAACAGGTTTTCAATGCTGCTTACATTTTGTCCATAAACGCGATCCGGTTGCGCACCGGCATCGGGAGCCATCTTGTTCAGTTGAAACTGGGGCTCGAGGATCTTTTGGCCGAGAACCCATACGCCGCCGCTGCCAAATGGGTCTGCTCCTTGCAACTCCCATGCCTCGCCCTTGGCCGCGGCATCGTTAAATTCTTTGGCCGTAGGAAGCTGGGGGTTCTTTCCAGCCGCACCGCCGCCGCCTCCGCCCTGGCTCTCGACGACGACGGTAACGTCGTCCGGGGACGGCGTATTGCCGTTGGCGGGAGGGTGGCCGCCGGAGGGCTGATTTCCGTCGGTGCCGGTCTTCTGATTGTGGTTCTCGCCATTCCCTTCGCCGGCGTCGTTTCGGATGAAGGAGTCCAGGTCGATCGGTTCAAAGATGTAGGCTCCGCGCACCTGAAGCAGACCGTGCAGTTGCAGGGCGTAGGCCAGGGCGCTCAGGCGCAGGAAGACTACATATCTGTCGAAGTCCCTGGCGGATCGGGAGAATTCCGGACCGTCAACCGCGGGAGGAGGCACGTTGCGAATCACCTCGATGTCGCAGCCCTTGTCAGTGGTGCTGGTCGGATCGGGAGGGAGGGTGACCTCGATGCGGTCCACCATCAGCCGGAAGAGCTGGTCGACGCGGAACCCCTGCATATACAGGCTGTAGAAGACATTTTCAGGGATCGGCTGCAGAAGTACCTGCGCGTTGGTCTGATCGGTGACGGGAATGAAGCTGAACGAAGGATCGTTTTCGTAAAGCAGCGGCGCTGTCCCGTTACCCGTCGCGATTCCGGTGGCGGGCGGCGAACTGACAGGCGAAATGCCCCCAGTCCCGGTCAGCGAGGCCTCCATGCGATAGCTCGAGGAGATCTGGCCCAGCTTGAAGAAATAAGTAGGATCGTGCTCCTTGAGCCGCGCCAGATTCAGCAGCACCTCGCGGTTCGAGGTGACGGCAAAGCTGTTCTCATAGTTTGTGTAATCGGCGCGCACTCGCCTCGGCCCGCAGCCGGTGAGCAAGAGAGCGCCGGCTACGACAAGTACCGCCGCAAGTTGGACAGCCGGATTGGGTCTCTTCTTGTATAAGGGCATACTCGCCTGATAATACCTGTTTACTCCGTGCGCAGCTGGAGGATATCCGGCAGCGGGAACTTGGAGATGTCGACAGTGACCTGCGAGGAGAGCTGGTCGATGAGGCGGAACATGTCACGGTTCCAGGTTTCGTTCTCTCTGGCAAATTGGTTGGGATCCACGCTGTCGGTATCGACGTCGGCAACGACGTAATCATGGCCCCTGTAACTCAGGGCAAGGCCATAATCCTTGGCGTAGACAGCATAGTGAGACACCGGCGGCTTCACTTGGTCGGGCCAGGTAAGACGCAGAACCGGAAGACGTTCGATGGGGGGGACAAGCTGATTAAAGGTAAATGTCATGCCTTTTAACTTCTGTTCGAGCGCCAGGTAGTTGGCATTGTCCTTCGTGTGATCATTTGGATCCAACCCCTGCGCGATCATCAGACCTACATGGATTCTTTCAACCAGGTCGTCTTTTGCTATGGGGATTTCAGGGTCATTCGACTTTGCCAAAATGTCGTAGAAGGCCTGTTCCTGGGCCGCGGCAGCCATCAATCCGATGAGCGAGCGGAGCACCAGATGCGAGGTGACAATGCCATGCTTTGGCGTGTCCTGCGAAGTGCACGGTCCTGTGCCGGTGTCCTGATCGCTGGCCGAGCCGCCGATGGCAAAACCGCTGAACAGAATCTCCAGAGTGTCGGTGAGCTCGGGGGCATTGGTTAATGCGGCAACGCTGGGGTCGTTCGGAAGCAAGTCACTGCGGAGGATTTTTTCGACGCTCGCTACATTTTGTCCGTAGGTCGTTTCCTTTGACTCGCTGACGTCAGGAACCATCGTATTCAGTTGAAACTTGGGTTCGAGAGTTTTTTGGCCTAGAACCCATACGCCGCCCTTGTTATTGGCGTCCGCTCCCTGTAACTCCCACTCCCGGCCGCTGTTGGCGGCATCGTTGAAGTCTTTGCCGGCCGGGAGTTGCGCGTTCTTTCCGGCTGCACCGGCACCGCCAGCCTGGCTCTTGACATCGATGGTGACTTCATCGGGTGGAGGGGTGGTCACGGTGCCGCTGCTGCTGGGTTTCTGGCCGCTGCCCTTTTCGTCGTTTATTTCATTGGGGATGAAGGACTGCTTGTCGATGGCTTGAAAGGTATTGGTTCCGCGCAACAGCAACAGGCCGTGCTTTTGCAGAGCATAGACGACGGCGCTGACGCGGAGGAATGTGATGTATCTGTCGATGTCGACGGCGGATTGGGAGAAGTCCGTACCGTAGATGGACGGCGGGGGCACATTGCGAATGACCTCGACACGGCATCCTTTGTCAGTGGGGCTACCCGGATCGGGAGGGAGGGTGACTTCGATGCGGTCCACCATCAGCCGGAAAAGCTGGTCGACGCGCCAGCCCTGCTGGAAAAGGCTATAAAACACATTTTCAGGAACCGGCTGCAGCAGGAGCTGCGCGTTGGTCTGGTCGTTGACGGGAATGAAGCTGAAGGACGGATCGTTTTCATAAAGAAGAGTGGGCGCGGCAGTGCCGGTGGGGACGGTGGTGGCCGGCGGATTGGTTACCGTCTGAACGTTGCCGGCCCCGGTCAGAGCGGCTTCCATGCGATAGCTCGAGTTGATCTGGCCCAGCTTGAAGAAATAGGTGGGGTCGTGCTGTTCGAGGCGGGCCAGGTTGAGCAGCAACTCCTGGTTGGAGGTGACGGCGTAGCTGTTCTCATAGTGCGTAAAATCGGCGCGGACTCGCTTTGGACCGCAGCCGGCGAGCAGCAGGGTCGCGCCGGCAATCAGCAAAATCATCGGGACCCGGATCAACGGAGTTGAGAAAAGGCCAGCGAGGCGAGAACGCTCGCGGTCAGAACCATACGAATGCATATAGGTGCCCCTCGGGGAAAACTGTCATTGCTCAACTTGGGTGGGGTTCATCATAGGGCATTTGTAATGGGGATGCAATGAAATCTTGAGGGCGCGGACGGGTAGCGGAACATCAGGGCATATCGACGGGCGCTCTTTTGTGTGTAAATGATTGAAAAATATTCGAGATACAGGGGAGTTCAGGGCTCTTTGGAGCCGCCTTCCGAAGCCCGAAAAGATGCGGGACGCGAAGTGCGACCAAGACCAAGAAACAGGGCGGCGGCAGCGACCGAAAGCCAGCCGAAGAAGTTGCCGATGCGGGTGTAAAGGGTGGGCACGGGACCGACGACAGTGACCGTTGCGAGCAGAGAGCGGCCGGGGAGTTCGCTGCTGGGCGCTTCGGCAAGAATCCGGCCGAAGGGGTCGCTGACGGTGAGCAGCCCCTCGCGCGAGGCGCGGATGATGCTGTAGCCGTTCTCAACGCCGCGGAAGACGGTGGTGCGCGCTTCCAGCCAGCCATCGAGGTAAGCGAAATCCCACGCGGGAACGAGCATGACAGCGGCATGGCGAAGGCCGTATTCGCGGCCGAACGTGGCGAAGTGCATGTCTTTGCAGATGGCGAGGCCGTAGGTTTGCCCGTTGACGGTCACGACGTTGTAGTCCGTGCCGGAGGCGTAATGCTCGCGCCGCTCGGGCGGAGCCATGTGGTGCTTTTCGTAGCTGGAGACGAGATCGCCCTGTGGTGTGAAGAGCCACGACCAGTTGGTGGGGCTGCGGCCGTCGTCAATACCGATGCCGACCTCGATCCAAACGCGATTTTGCAAGGCCAGAGCGCTGAAGTGATGCTGCCAATCGGGAACTTTTGCGGGCGGGAGCACCGCGATTTTTTCAGGGAGGACGATGATTTGCGCGCCTTGAGCGGCGAGGGATTGCACAAGGCTGTCATATCCCGCTCGGATGTTCGAGGCGTATGAGTCTGAAGCGTGCGGGCCGATGGGATTGTCGATGGAGACCATGCCGAAGGTGGTTTGCACTCCGGCGACGGGCTGGCGCAGGCGAGCGTAGCCGAATGTGAGCGACGCGGCGAGGAGGAGCGCGGTGAGCGCGTAGGCAAGCCAGCCGCGGCGCAGCGAGCGGCCATAGGCAACGGCGACGGCGAGCGTGGAAGGAACGAGTGTGACGAGAAACAGCACGCCGGCGACGCCGAGGAGGGACGCGACCTGAAGGATGGGTAGGTTATCGCCCTGCGAATAGGCGAGACTGCCCCAGTTGCCGTCAGGCAGCAGCGCCGCGGCCACGGAGTCTACCGCGACACAAAGGACGGGATAGACGAGGACGGTCCACCAGGACTGGTAGCGAACGATGACGCGGCGGGCCGCAAAGATGAGGAATACCCAGAGCCAGGATTGCAGAGCAATCACCAGAATGGCCGAGAGCAATGGCATCACCAGGTGGTAGTAGTGGAAGTTGCAACTGGCGCCGATAGTGATGGCGAGCAAGACCATCCAGCGCGCTTCACGCGGGCGAAAACGGATGGCGATGAGAAGCGGCAGGGCGGGAACGATCCAGACCAGCCACCACACGGGGTAAAGGTCGAAGACAAAGCGGAGAAGGACGCCGGTGGCGATCGGGAGTGCGAGTTTGGCGAGGATAAGAAGAAAGCGAGACATCCTAGGGCGGGTTATAGACGAGGGTGAGTAGCGTGTCAATGTATTGGGGGGAGTGAACGAGTGAAAAAGTGAAAGGTCCTGGGGGGGTTGCTTTCTTGCGGTCTGCGCGACCGGCCCTACGATGAGGCCACGACCTTTTTACCTTCACAAAATCATCGTGCGTAGGCTGCATCATGCGACGGTGTAGACCATGCACAAGGGGGGCGCCGGGATGCCGAAGAAAACGGATGAACCGCAAGCACAGGCGTGGCTGGTTGAATGGACAGAAACTGAAGCCGGATGGGGCCAGCGTCCAGACGCAGCGTGGTACTTCCCCACGGAAGAAGCCGCAATGGAGGCCACGAATCGGAGGCTGGCTGACCAACGGGCACGGGAAAAAGAGCGGGAGAGCCGCTCGCCTAACCTTCCTATGGAATGGAGTTCCCCTGAATTGCCACCTCTTCTGGTTCCGGTGAGCGCTGAACTGGCAAAGGAAATTCGAGAGAAGGGCCACGCTTATCGTGAATGCGCGGAACAGGGCGGAGTGTGGCGGGTTGATTGGCCCAGGACCGAAGAGGCGTAAATCACGGGGGCTCGGCTGTTGGCTCTCGCTAGTGCTGCTTGCCGGGGAGGACGAAGTGGTCGGCGCAGCGGGGCTCGTAGGAGTCACCGGGCATTTTGATGGGGCTGTCGTAGGCGGCGGGCTTGCCGTCGATCAGACGTTGCGAGTAGAGAGCGCGTGCGCCGCAGTTGCAGTAGGCCATGCACTCGGTGATGCTGCCGCCGTAGGCATTCACGAGCCAGGTGAGGTTCAGCATTTCGCCAAACGGCATGGCGCGAAAGTCCAGATCGAGGCCGGCGACGAGTACGTCGTGACCCGCGTCGAGCAGGTACTTGGTGAAGAGAAAGAGCTGGTCGACGAATTGGCCCTCGTCGATGGCGATGCACTCCACGCGCTTGCCGATCTCCTGCTCCTTGTCGCGGATGGCGCGCAAGACCTCCCAGGGATTGGTGGAGCTGAACGCGAAGGCGCTCATTTTGCCGCCACCGTTGGGATTGCGACTTTCGACCACGCCGGGCTCGGCCTTGGTGTCGTCACTGGGCTTGAGAACGAGAACAAATTGTTTGGCGTACTGGCGGCGCATGTCCGCGCGGCGCAACAGCTCCGCGGTTTTGTTGCTGCGCATAGGTCCCATCATGAGTTCGAGCTTGCCTTGCACGTGCGTCTCCCTAGTGTCTCCGGTCTCTCATGATAGCGGCGCGGGGAGCGGCGAATGAGGCTGGTTTTCCACTTGTTCTGGAAAAGGGGTGCGCTACGGAGCGAGTGATTTCCGCAGCGCCAGTCTTTCGGCGTCGACCACGGACTTCATAACGCCGGCTTCGGCGAAGAAGTGGACTAGATCGGAGGTGAGGGCGCCGCGCGGCGCATCCGAAGCGAGCAAGGGAGTGGGAAGCTCAAGCGGGGTTTGGACCATGTGCATGGGGCCTGTGCCCTGGGCGTCGAGGATGACCGTGGTCAGTTTGCGCGCCAGCGGCAGCGGGAAGCTTTCGGAGATGAAGAGCATTTTGCCGCGTGTGGTGATGAGCACGGGGCCTTCGTTGGTGGTGAAGAGCTGCTCCGTCGCGCCTTCGCCGGCGGGAGACGTGTTGGAGGAGACTTCGCTGACGCGGGAATACTTGCGGCCGAGACTGTTTGCGTAGATTCTGGCGAAGACCTTGGCGGAGTCGTCGCTCTTCCAAACAGACAAATAGAAGAGGCCGATGGAGGCGGTGTCGGCCTGCTCGGCGGGGGTAGTGGCGCTGCGCAACTGTCCGGCCCAGTAGAGGCCGCCGTCCCAGGCGGGAGTGAGGTCGCGGGCGGCGTTGTCGCCACCAAGAAGCTCGGAGAGAATGTGCACGTCGAGCTGGCCCACCTGGCCGATGTCGTACGGCTTGTAGGTGGGATCGGTGAGCGGATGAATGTTGGGCATGAGCGGGATGGCGGGAATGTGTTTTTTCTCATACTCGCGCGGATTGATAATTTCCCAGCTGGATGTGGGTGGGCGATCGAGCGCGCCGGCGAAGGCAGCCGTCTGGCCCTGATCCATCCACACATCCTGCTCGAAGCTGAGGCCTTCGCGGTAGGGAAACAGCATCGACTCAGAAAGCAGCAGCGGCGCGCGCGCCATTACGGGCGAGTCTTCCGAGTTGCTCATTTGCGTTTTGACCAGATCGACCACCTCGGGATCCTTGATGAGGCTTTTGCCTATGGGTTTCAGGAGGCAATCCCACTGGACGGCCGTCGCTTGACCCTCGGCCACGGCGTCACGCGCGGTGTCCATCTCGTCCTTGGCGAGATGATCCAGATCGCCGGCCGCATCGATGGAGACGTCGTCGGGAGTCTGATCGTCCCATTTCTCGAGGTCGGAGTGCTGATCCTGCAGGGCATGAGTGAGCTCGTGTGCCAGGACCGGCTGCTCATCATCGGGGTCGACCCAGTCAAGTAGATTTACGGTCTTGGTTTTGGAATCGTAATAGGCTTCGATCTGCTCCTTCAGGAGCGCGAGCAGAAACGGCTTGAGCTCGAAGTCGTGATCGAGCAGGCCGAATTTTTTGAGCACGATTTCGTCGCGTTGCAGACGCTTGGTGCCCTCATCCTCGTTGAATTTCTCATTCAGGTACTTTTCGACGGCGTCACGGGAAGTGAGCTGCCGCTTGACGGTGCTCTTGATGGGCAGGCCGGTTTCGTCGGACGAGAACTTGATGAGCACATCGACCAAGGCGAAGAGCTGGCGGGCCTGCTCGGGCGTGATTTTGGTTGGCGCCTTGTTGTCCGAGTGAGATGGGCCCCCAGGAAGGGTGCAGCCGGATTGAGCGGGAGCGGCTGCGGGAGCGGAGGTTTGCTCAGCTGGGACGGCGGTGGCCACTGCGAGAACAAGAAGGACGGCGAAAAGGAGCCCGCGCCGGATAGACAGTTGGTTTTTGGACTGCACTTTCATCAATTTCCCTCAGGGGCTGAGACCCCCAGTTGTCTTTCTGCTCGATTCAGGGGCCTGAAGGCCCTTGCTCCCTCCCGGCCTGAGGGGTTAAAAGTTGTGCCCATTCACTAAGTAACTACCGCTTAAGATACTGCCCCGTCCGGGGCATTTCAGCCCCGCACTTCAAGGCTATAATCAGGGAGCGGTTCTGCGCCATGAATTCGCTAAAAACGGCGCGGAAACGCTGGAAACGCTATTATGCTCAAGTCCGATTTTGCCGCAAACCTGCAGGCCACTGCACTGGTCTCCCTGCTTGAATCCGCACACACACTGCATGAACTGACCGTTTACCACGGCGCGTTGACTCCACGACAGTTGGACGCACCTGAAGTGGAAATAGCGGCATTAGCGACTGGAGCCGCGCTCCACGACCTGGGCTGGATGCGGCGCGTGGAGGTGCGGGGGACCGACCGTTTCCGCTGGCTGAGCGGGATGGTGAGCAATACAGTCAACGACTTGTTCCCGAATACAGGGGCCTGGAACCTGGTGTTGAATGCGCAGGGGCACATCCAGGGCGACCTGACCGTGTGGCGTGGGGGCGAGGAGCAATCGCCGCAGCGACGCATCCCCGTGAACGGGGCGAAACATGGGAATGGCGGCGGAAATCATGAAGAAGACCCGTTGCTCGGCACGCCGTTTGCAGGCGAATCGGAACTGGAACTGGAGATTGCGGCCGACCAGTTAGATAAGCTGCTGGCGCATCTGAACCGGTTCATCATCATGGACGATGTGGAACTGATTCCGCTGGGCGACGAACAGGTGGGCGAAGCGGGTTCGGAGACGGCGATTGGGATGAGTGGCCCGTTGGCGCCCGAGGTGCTTGAACGCGTGGGGCTCCCGGTGATTACAAGCGCGATGGCAGGAACCAGCGTGGAGTGGAACGGCTGGGAAGTACGGATCCTGCGCGGCTACGGTGTGCTGGCGCCGCACTATGAATTCTGGCTGCCGACAGCGGGACTGGCCAAGCTGTGGCCGTGCTTGCGCGCCGGCGGAGCGATGCCGGTGGGTGCGGCTTCAATCGAGGCATTTCGGATCGCCGAGGGGATTCCAGCATATGGGATCGACATGGTGGAGCGCGATCTGCCGCAGGAGACGGCGCAGATGCGGGCGCTGCACTTCAGCAAGGGCTGCTACCTGGGACAGGAGATTGTGGAGCGCGTCCGGACGCGGGGCAACGTGCATCGGCATCTGCGGCCGTTGGAACTGATGGGGCCGGTGCCGGCAAGCGGCACGGAGCTGACGTTGGACGATGGGACAGTGAGCGGAACGATTACCAGCGCGGCGGAGTTGCCGCTGAAAAGCGGGGCGCGTGTATTTGCGCTGGGCATGATCCGCGCGGAGGCGGAGGCGAAGAGCCAGAGCTTCCAATACAAGGCCGGAGCGATTGAGGGAACGGCGAGCATACTGGCCGCGCCGCCCAGGCTGGGCAAAAGACAGGGATAGAGCCTGTCATTCGCCTTTGAACGCGCCGTACCGCGGTCCGAGTGGAGCGAAAGGCCCCACAAATGAGAAACTTGTAGATATGAGCGATACGCCGAAATTCGAAGTGATCGACCGCCGCAAGATGAAGGCGGAGGAAGAAAAGGGAAGCGGGGAATCTGCGGCACAGCCCGCTGCTCCGGAGAAGCCCGTTGCGCCCGCATCCGGTGAGCCCGCGCCGGGGCCGCGCCTGGTGGTGAACGAGGCGAAACAAGAGGCGGAAGCGCAGAAGCCTATAGAGACAGCGGAACAGCAGTTGACGGACGAACTGCCCGCAGCGCCGACGGCCGAGGAAAGCAGCCAGCAGAAGGCCGCCTACGATGCTTCAGCGCAACGGCTCGAGGATTTGATCCGCGCGCAGAATCCCACGGTGGGCCCGCAGCCGCCGGTCGGATTCGAACACTTGGTGCAACAGTTCTACCTGAGCGCGATGCTGCAGATGGGTGCGGGCGCACAGGAGGGCCAGCGGCCGCGGGTGGACATTATGGGCGCGCGGGCCACCATCGATCTGCTGGGAGTTCTGGCGGTGAAGACCAAGGGCAACCTGACGGAAGCCGAGGATCGCATGTTGGAGTCGGTGCTGTTTGAATTGCGCATGGCCTTCCTGGAGCTGACCAGCATGGTGACTGTGTCCAGCGTGCCGCCGCCGCCGGCGACGAAGTGAAGACAGCTTCTGGCTTCTAACTCCTAGCTTCCAGCTTGGTTTTTGCGACGAAAGAATCGGGCCGTTCTTCCGCGGCGATTTTCTCATCAGGATGATGAGCCAGCATGCGGCCGCATGTGGCAGCCTTCTAGCTCCGGAATAGAAGCTAGGAGCTAGCAGCTAGGAGCTAGTAGCTTTCGCATGGACGCTACCCTCACATTTCTGGGCACGGGAACCTCGATGGGGGTTCCGACGCTGGCGTGCACGTGCGCGGTGTGCACTTCGACGGATGCGCACGATCGCCGGCTGCGGCCTTCGGTGCTGTTACGCTGGCGCGAGCCCCAGGCCGACCCAAAGACGGATGCGGAGCGTGTGGTGGTGATCGATACCGGTCCGGACTTCCGCGAACAAGCGCTCCGCGAAAAGCTGACCCATGTGGACGCGGTGTTCTACACGCATGCGCATGCCGACCACATTCTGGGCATGGACGACCTGCGGCCGCTGAGCTTTATCGCGCAGCGGCGGGGCGGACCGATTCCGCTCTACGCCGATGCACTGACGACCGGGGTCCTGCAGCAGGTTTATTCCTACACCTTTTCGCCGCAAGCCACGTATCCTACGCGGGCGCGGCTGGAACTGAAGCCACTGGCCGAGTGCAACGCGGTATATGGCGTAGAATTTGTGCGCATTCCGCTGTTTCACGGGGAGATGCCCATCAACGGATTTCGCTTTGGCAATACGGCCTACATGACGGACGTGAGTGCAATTCCGGAATCGAGCTTTGCGCTTTTAGAGGGTGTCGAAGTGCTGTCGCTTTCGGCCCTGCGTCATCAGCCGCATCCGAGCCATGCGACATTGGCACAGGCGCTCGCGTGGGCGCGGCGCATCGGCGCACGGCAAACCTGGTTCACGCATATCGCGCACGAACTGGGCCATGAAGAAACCAATCGCACCTTGCCGGAGAGCGCAAAGCTGGCTTACGACGGGTTGAGCGTGCCCGTGAAGCTATGAACCGCGAGCTGAATACGATGCAGGTGTTTCACTCGCTCGCGGAAATTCCCGCGGGATTCGGGCCCACGGTGGCGACGGTGGGCAACTTTGACGGGGTCCATCGCGGGCATCGGGAGATTCTTGCCAGCGCGACAGCCGAGGCGCGCGGCACGGGGGCGAAGGCCGTTGCCATTACATTCGATCCGCACCCGGAACAGTTTTTGCGGCCTGACAAAGCGCCGCGATTGATCACGCCGAACGCTGAACGGCTGCGCCTGCTGGCGGAGACGGGAATCGATGCGGCGCTGGTATTGAAATTCGACGAGGCGTTGGCATGTCTCGCCCCGCGGGAGTTCGTGGAGCGGATCCTGGTGGGTGGGCTCGCAACGCGAAGCGTGCACGAGGGGCAGAATTTCCGCTTCGGGCATGGCGCGGCAGCCGGCATCGAAGAACTGGCCGCAATGGGAGCGGAGTGGGGCTTCGCAGTGTGCGGGCACGACGCGGTATGCGTGCGCGGGATGGAAGTTTCAAGTTCGGCGATTCGCGCGCTGGTGGCAGCGGGCGACGTGCGGCGGGCGCGATGGATGCTGGCGCGGCCGTTTACTGTGCTCTCCACACAGGCGCGCGGACGCGGCATTGGCGCGCGACTGCTAGTGCCCACGGTGAATCTGGCGGCGTACGACGGATTGCTGCCGGCCTTTGGCGTCTACGTGACGCGGCTGAAGGTCGCGGGCCGCGCGTTTGAGGCGGTGACAAATGTGGGCAACCGGCCGACGTTCGGTGAACCGTCGTTCGCCGTGGAGACGCACATTCTGGATTTTGCGCCGGTGGAAATAAATGAAGAGACGCCGATCGAGCTCGAATTTCTGCTGCGGCTGCGCGGCGAGCGGGAGTGGCCGTCGCCGGAGGCGCTAAGACTCCAGATTCTGAAAGACATAGACCGGGTGAAAGACTACTTTCGCCTTTATGAGCTTTTGATTGACGACCCCAGGAGCAGCTAAGCGAGCTAAGAGGCTATGGCAATACAGGAGCTGCTCTACCCCGGAGCCTCAACTGCCGAGTCGATGCGGCTCCCGCGAAATCCGAACAGGTGTACCCAGGCGCACGCCTCTCAAGTGGCTTTTTCATCAAGAGAAGCCCCCCTGCGAGCATTCCAATCGGGCATTCTTGCTTGGGTCCCGCTCTAATATCGAGCAACCGGCTTAGGAGCGCCTTGCCAGCGCACACGAACCTTGTTTTTGCCGGGCTCCCCGATTCAACAAGTTAGCGGCTAGCCGTTACCAAACCGGTTATCTAAGTTACCAGGGAGCATTACAGAGATGGCAACGGCTTGCCCCTATAAGTTGCACGCTAACGTATTGACTTAGTTATACTTAAGCCATACGCTACTTGACATGACAACGACTTTGCGGAAGTTTCGGTTTTTTCGGATTTTTCACACTGTCTATTTTTGAGACACAGAGATCACCGAACTCCAAAAGCGTAAGCGCAGGGGCCGTCCGGCCCCACGAAAGGTTGCACCCATGACTTCCCTATTAACTGAAGATACCGGCAACAGTTTTGGATCCAATTCCTACCTCGACCGCGCGCTCGGCATGTCGGTTGTGGTCGTCGATCCAGACTTCGAACGCCGCAACGCAGTGTCGGGGATTGTTTGCTCCCTGCGGCCTGGTGGAGTGATGCCGCGCGTAACCTTGCTGGCGGATTTGGGGAACCCGCAGAGTCTTAGGAGTCAGGGTTTTGATGTGGTTCTTTTCGCGGTGGATCGCAACACGGAACCAGCGCTGAGGGAGATTGAGATGCTCTGCCACGACGGGAGCGTGTCTCCCATAGCCTACTCGGAGCACACCGATGACGAATTGCTGATCCGGTGCATGAGGGCGGGCGTACGCGAGTTTCTTCGTTATCCGTTTTCGCAGGGTGTCGTTGAAGACGCATTCAGCCGCCGGACGCATAGCGACCAGTTGGCGCGGGACGCAAGAGAGGTGAACGGCAAGTCGTTCGTATTTCTCGCAGCCAAGGGCGGCTCCGGGGTGACAACGGTGGCGTCCAACTTTGCCGTTTCGTTGGCGAGGGAATCGAAACGGAGCACGCTTCTGATCGACCTCGATCTGCCCTTGGGTGATACAGCTTTGTGCCTGGGGATCAAGAACGAATTCTCGACGATCGACGCGTTGAGCCAGTGTGAGCGGCTGGATGCCACATATCTGGCACAGCTGTTGTCGAAGCATGAATCGGGATTGCACGTTCTTCCAGCGCCCGGCAAATATATTCGCGTGCCCCCAATTGACGAATCCGTGAACCAACTGATCAGCATCGCCCGCAAGTCGTTCGAATACGTTGTAGTGGATGCGGGATCCAGGCTTGAGCTGGCAGAAACGCGGCTTTTCGACACGGCTTCGAAGATCTTCGTGGTTTCACAGGTGGGCGTTGTGGAACTGCGCAACTCCAACCGGCTGATTTCCGAGTACCTGCAGGATCATGGCGCGAAGGTTGAAGTCGTATTGAACCGCTACACTTCTAAGCTGTTCGGCATCGACGACGAAACGATCGAAGGCGCCCTCACCCGGCCCGTGCGATGGAAAATCCCCAACGACTTCTTGGCTGTTCGCCGGATGCAGCATACCGCCGAGCCGCTGCAGAAGTCGGGCATTCAGCGCGAGATCAAGAAGATGGCTGCCGCGGCCTACGGGGTGCGAGAAGCGAAGCGGGAAGAGCATAGGAAAGTAGGCGGCCTGCTCAAGCTCTGGGGAGTGTGAGGGAACGATCAGGTGGACGGCATGCCTTGCGTGATGCGCTGGCCGCGAAGATGTCCGAGGATGGGTCGCACGCGAAGCGGAACTTTCGGATAAGGCAGTTCATAGCTTCAGACTCCTGGCTTTCGGCCCTTGGTTCCGACAGGCGCGCTTTCCCACAACTCAAAATCGAGATGTGGGGCGCACAGTTTTTGCGCTGAATTGAAGAGGACGTTCTAAATCGTGCTGTGTCGCGTCAGGGCCTTGGGGGCAATGCCGGCCTGACTGCGGATCTGTTCGCCGGTCTCGACGTCGGATTTTGTATCGGAGCCAACGCGGGCTTGACGAGCGGAGTGCGTTGCTGGGCGGGCAAGGCGGCTTTCGCTGCGGGTACCGGCGCGGGAAGCTTTGCGGGCGGCAAGTTCTCTGCTCTGCTTGGCGGAGCAGCTTCGTCGCCACCGGGAAATTGTTCGTCGTCTTTGCCGGCGATGGCGGCCTTCATGAAGTTGATCCAGATGGGAAGCGCGGTGACTGCGCCGGTTTCCTTGTTGCCGAGCGATTCACGGCTGTCGTAACCCACCCAAACTCCACATGTGACCGAGGGCGAGAAGCCCAGAAACCAGGCGTCGGTAAAGTCCGACGTGGTTCCAGTTTTGCCGCCGAGGGGATGGTTCAACTGCGCGGCAGATGCGCCGGTGCCGTGCTGGGTGACGCCGCGCAACAGCGTCATCATGGTGCGCGCGGTTTCCTGGCTGATCACTTCGTTGACGGCCGGCGTCTCCTGCCAGAGCGTGATGCCGTCGGCATTGGAGACTTTGCGAATGAGGCGCGGGGTCACACGAATACCGTCGTTGGGGAAGACCGCGTAGGAGGCCACCTGCTCCTCGAGCGTGATTTCGACTGCGCCCAATGCGATGGGCAAATATGGCGGAATGTCGGAGGTGACGCCGAAGCGGTGCGCCACATCGATGACATTGTGAATGCCCACGCGCGCGGCCAGCTTCAGGGCGGGAATGTTGCGCGATTCGGCGAAGGCATTGGCTACGGTCATCGCGCCCTTGTAGTCGTTCTCGTAGTTGTGAGGAACGTAATCGCCGAAACGCACCGGGCCGTCAACGATGATGTCGGTGGGCTTGACGCCATCTTCGATCGCGGCGGTGTAGACATAGGGTTTGAAGCTGGAGCCGGTCTGCCGCTCAGCTTGCGTGGCGCGGTTGAAAACGGAGAGCGCGTAGTCGCGTCCGCCGACCATGGCGAGAATGTCGCCGCTGGTGTTGTCCATGGCCAGCAGCGCGCCCTCTGCGCCGGAATCCTGCTCCAGCGAAGCGTGGCGCATGCCGCTTTCAGTGGCTGCGGTGAGACGGACGTAAATGATGTCGCCGGGCTTGGCGAGGTCGTCGCCGTAGCGCTGGCCGGTCCATTGCCAATCGGCGGGCAAAAGCACAATTTCAGAGCCGGGCTGATCCGGAGGGCCCGTGCGCGCCTCGATCTCGAGCGGGAGGGCGCGGGTGACCAGGGCGTGGATGTAGTCGCCGGGGCCGGCGGTGACGGCCCAGTCGGGATGACGGTAGGAGTCGAGCGTCTCGCCGTTGGAGAGGATGTTCACCAGCTTGCCGCGCCATCCGTGGCGGCGCTCGTAACCGGCTACGCCGTCGGCCACGGCGCGATTGGCCACCTGCTGCAAGTCGAGGTCGAGCGTGGTGTCGACACGAAGGCCGGCTTCATGCACCTCTTCAGAGCCGAAGTGCTTGTCGAGCTCGCGCCGTACTTCCTCCTGGAACCACGGAGCCACCGCCCCCACGGGCTGCGCGATGTTGAGGCCGAGCGGAGCGTTGCGCGCCGCGTCGGCCTGTGCATGGGTGATGACGCCGTCGGACTCCATTTCACTGAGCACCAGGTTGCGGCGGTGCAGGGCGCGCTCGGGATTGAGGACGGGCGAAAAGGCAACGGGGCCCTTGGGCAATCCCGCGAGAAGCGCGGCCTCAGTCAGTGTGAGATCTTTGGCGTGCTTCGAAAAAAAGTACTCCGATGCGGCCTCGAAGCCGTACATGCCGCTGCCGAGATAGATCTGGTTGGCATAGAGAGTGAAGATCTGCTGCTTGGTGAAAGCGCGCTCGATCTGGATGGCGAGATAGGCCTCCTGAATTTTGCGCCCGGCGGTGCGATCGGAGGAGAGAAAGAGATTGCGCGCCAACTGCATGGTCAGTGTCGACGCGCCCTGGGCGCGCCCATGCGAGCGGATGTCGTGCCAGGCTGCGCCGGCCACGCGAAAGACGTTGATGCCCCAGTGGGACTCGAAGTTCTTGTCTTCGATGGAGATGACGGCTTGGCGCAGCACGGGCGCGAAGCCGTCGTAGCCGACCACCTCGCGGCGCTCGAGCGCGAAGGAGCCGATGATGCGGCCTTTGCGATCGTAGAGATCAGTGGTGGTGGAGGGGCGGTACTGCTCGAGTTCCTGGATCTGCGGAAGATCGACGGAGTAGACAAGGGTGAGGCCGGCCAGCGAGCCGGTAGCGGCAGCGAGAATGAGCAGCGCGGCCAACGCCGAGCGGCCGGCCAGCTTGCGGCGGCGATGTTCGGGGAGGGGTGAAGCGAGAGCGCGGCGCTCGGGCTCGACGGCACGGGCTGCGGGGCGCGACGCGGCGCTGCGAGATTCGGGCCGCAGCTTCGGCGGCGGCTGATGGGGGGTAACAGCCAAGGAAGGTCAAGGCCTCAAAGTCGCTGCGCCGCAGTGTGTCGCGGAACAGCGTTCACTCTAAGGCTAGCACTGGAGCGAAGTGGATAAGCGGCGCGCGGGGCTGAATGCACCATGGCGTGCAAGAGTGGGAAAACAGCTCGAATGCGGAAGGGGCGAGTTGACGGTTAGCTGGTCTTGGCCTTGAGCAGCGAAAGTGCCTGATTCAACTGATCGTCGCCGTTGGATGCGGGCATGGGCTCGTCGGTGTCTTCGGGGCCGGCGACCACAACGGTGGGAGTGACGGCATCGTCCTCAATCTTCTTGCCGCCGGGATCCTCATACTTGGCGATGGTGAGCATGAGCGCGCCGCCGTCGGGCAGGTCGATGGTTTTTTGCACTGCGCCCTCGCCGAAGGTGCGCTCGCCGACGACATCGCCGCGCTTGAGACCTTCGATGGCAGCAGCCGTAAGCTCAGGCGCGCCGTAGGTGCCGCGGTTTACCAGGACGATGACCGGGGCGTCCGTCAGCCACTGCGCGGGATCGGCGGTGAAAGTCTGCTGGGGAAATTTCTGACCCTCGAGAGTGGCCAGGGTGCCCTGCCTGATGAAGAAGTTGGCCAGACGCAATCCCTGCTGCGGATCGCTGCCGGTGGTGTCGCGCAGGTCGAGGAGAATCTTGCGGCCTTTGCCTGCGCCTTTGATGCGGGCGGCGAGATCGTCGACACGCGCAGCGGTCAGTACGCCCGGCTTGAGGTAAAGGATGGTCGCATTCTCGTAGAGCTGCTCGCCCAGCGCGGGCGTGCCCAGGACGCTCCGGGTGAGCGTGATCTTGTCTGGATCGGGTTTGAAGGGGCGCACCACGGAGATCGTCACCGTGGTTCCGGGCTTGCCTTCGAGCATGAAGCGCACCAAGGCCAGAGGAAGATCGTGCGTAGACTGGCCTTCAATGAGATCGATCACGTCGCCGTCGCGGAGATGGCTCTGATCGGCGGGCGAGCCGGGCAGCACGTTGACGATGGTGGCGTAACCGAAGCGCTTGGAGACGGTGAGGCCAATCTGCGCGTTGTCGGTGGCGGGACGGTCTTTGTAGATCTTGTACTCGGCCGGCGATAGATAGCTGGAATCGGGATCGAGCGAGTCGAGCAGGCCGTGGAGCGCGCCGTTGGTGACCTCGGGGATGTTGGGCTCGACGACGTAATAGTTCTGAATCTTGCGCAGGACCTCAGCGTAGACGCGTATCTGGTTGTATGCGGCATTCTGCTCGTCACCGGCGTGCACGCCGATATAACCGAACTCGCCAAGGATGTAGCCGATGCCGAGGGCGGCGAAGATCACCACGGAAGTTGCAAAGACAAGACGCTGAAAGAGTCGGAACAAGCACACCACCCAGACGGCCGCAAAGGGGAAGCCAGCCGCGCATACCTTATAGACGCAATGATACCGCAAGGGGTGCGTAAAAACAGGGACCAATGGGCCAAGGGAACGAGAAGACAGAGACTTAGGGATTGGGGGAGGGCGGGATGGCGAAGGCCAGGGTGAGGCGGTTGCCTTGGGGGAGTTGCTGATAGTCGTGGCGGCTGGCGAATTTTTGCATCAGGCGGATGCCCTGGCCGCCGGGCTCGAGTTCCTGGATGGAGGTGGGAGCGGCGACTGGGGCGGCGGCGAAGGGATCGAAAGGCGGAGCTTGATCTTCAATGGTGAAGACGAGTTCCGCGGCAGCCGGCGCGCGTTCGACGGTGCAAGCTATGGTGATCAACTGGTTCGGCTGGCCACGATAGCCGTGGCGCACGATATTCGAGAGCGCTTCTTCAAGACAGAGCTGGATGGCGAACTGCGTATCGGCGGGAAGGGAATCTTGAGCGGCGAGCGCTTCGACCCATGGCCAAACCCGGGCGAGGTCATCGAGCTGACTTTTGAGGGTCAGGCGCGGCTCGGGCCCGGAGGAGTTGATTGACGGATTGGCTGCGTGCATGGTGGCCGCCGGTGAGCAGAGCATAGCTTATCCGAGCACGGCAATGGCGGCATCCAGATCGTGCCGGACCGGGATCACGGCATCGATACCGGCGGTCTTGAGGACCGATTCCACCATCTCGTTGGGCGCAAACAGGACGACCTTGCCGCCGCGGCTGTTGACCGCACGCGAGGGACGGACAATGGTTCCCAGACCCATCGAACCAAGGAATTCGACCTTCTGCAGGTCGATAAGAAGTTTTTTGGCGCTGCCCGCGATGAGGTTCATCTTCATGTCGACAGCCGCTGCGCCGGCGATATCCATGCGGCCATCGAGCACGACGCGGGTGACGCCGCCGGCCATTTCTTCCGAGGAGATTTGCATTGCGCTCTTCCTTCGATGCGGGGACTGTTCAGTTCCGGTGCCGGGCGGCTCCAAGTCGCACGTCCGGCGTGAGATAGAGCGATGGTATTGGACGATTGTGAATGCCTAGTTAAAAAGCGGGGTGGACAGCGAGATGAAGATCTGCGCACCAGCGGTGAGCGGCGCCGTCGCGCCGGCGGGCACGGTGCCCTGGTTGCGGAGCTCGATCTTGAGGGTCTTTTTCTTCTTGGCCTTGAAATCGTTGCTGACGATGTTCGAGACAACCTCTTTGCCGCCGTTCTGGGCGGTGACGTGGAAGGTTTGAACACCGGGCGGAACGAAGAGATTGTTGAGATCGGTTTTGTCGCCGCTGATGAAGTGAAGATAGACCGATTTATTCATCTCTACGGTGAGGGATACGCCGTTGGGGAATTTGCTCAACTCGATCTTAAATTTCGCGTTTGCGTTGGGATCGAGCTTATGGGGGTCGGTAGCCGCGGCAGAGGGTTGCGAGGCTGCGGGATGCGGCGGATTTGCGGGCGCCGGAGCGGCAGGCTTCGGCTGCGCGGCCGGAGAAGGATTGGGCGCGGGCGGCGGAGCGGGAGTGGCGGCTACGGGCTGAGGCTTGGCGTTTGAGGGCGAGGGCTTTGAAGACGCCGGCTTGGACGTGGTGACCGGAGTCGGAGTCGTAGATTCTGGCCCGGCGGGAGCGGGAGGCAGAGCGGGACTACCGAACGTGGTTACCGGTTGCGCGATGGGTTGCGTGGCGGGAACGGTGACGGCCTGCGGCGGAGGCTGCCGGAGACGGACGAAGTAATACCAGGCGCCTGCGCCCGCCGCTGCAACGACGAGTAGAGCCGCGGCAATCATCGGTCCAGTTTTTCGCGGCTTGGAGGGCTTGATTGCCTGAGCCGCCGCAGGACCTTGCGCAATTGCGGCAGGTCCGATAGCAGACGGATGCGAGATGCTGCTGGGCGCGGCGACGAGCGTGGCGTTGGGATCGGCAGCGGAGGCAGCCGACGCGTCGGTTCGCATGATGGAAGCGTTGGGATTGGCGCGCAAGGTGGCAAGATCCTGCGCGATCTCTTCGCCCGTCTGATAACGGTTGCCGGGATTCTTGGCGAGGCACTTCAAGATCACGCACTCCAAGCCCGCGGGGATCGCAAGGTTGAGCTTCGATGGCGGGATGGGCTCGGTGTAGACGACCTTGTAGGAGACCGCAGTCATGGTTTCGCCGGGGAAGGGCTGCTCGCCGGTAGCCAGCGAATAGAGGATCACGCCGAGGGAGAAGAGGTCGGCGCGGCCGTCGATAGGAGCGCCGGTGAACTGCTCGGGGGGCATGAAAGAAGGCGTGCCCAGCAACTGGCCCGTGGTGGTGATCTCACTGGCCGCCAGCTTGGCAATGCCGAAATCGGTGATGCGGGGCCGCTCGCTGCCGTAGACCTCGCGCGAGGTCATGAGGATGTTGGCGGGCTTGATGTCGCGATGGATGACGCCCTGGCGATGCGCGTAGCCGAGGGCATCAGCGATTTGCTGGCCGATTTCGCAGACACGGTCGAGGGTGAAGCGCTCGCCTTTTTTGATGGCGTCGGCGAGGGTGCGTCCCTCAACAAACTCCATGACGAGAAAGGGCGCGCCATCACACTCGCCCACGTCGAAGACGGGCACGATGCCGGGATGAGCCAGCACGCCGGAGGCGCGGGCCTCGCGATAGAAACGCGCGCGGTATTCTTCGCTCTGCTCGCCGCTGAGGGCTGCGGAATGGATGGTCTTGAGAGCCACGGTGCGGCCGACCGCGGGGTCGGTGGCTTTGAAGACGCTGCCCATCGCTCCGCGTCCCAGTTCGGAGATGATTTCGTATCTTCCTATGAAGGTCTGCGCGGCCATGGTGTGGATTGTATCAATCCTCTATGAAAGTGTGGCCCGTATTTTCTCGATTGCGGCTCAGGGCGCCGGGCGGTAGCGCACTACGAGCAGGGTGATGTCGTCAGATTGGCTGGCGCCGCGCGAAAAGGCGCTCACGGCCTCCAGGACGGATTGCTGCAGGGTCTCTACGGGAACATCTACCTTGCCCTCGAGGGCCTGGCTAAGACCTGATACCTCAAATAGGTCGTGATTCGGGTTTTCGGCTTCGGTGACGCCGTCGCTGAACAGGAACAAGGTGTCTTCGGGCTCGAGTTGCATGCGGGCGGATTCGTAATCGGCTTCGGGAATCAGGCCGACGGGGAACGAGCCCTCATTGTAGAGTTCGGTGACGTGACCCTTGCGCAGCAAGAGCGGAGAAGGATGGCCGGCCTTAATGTATTCGAGCATGCCGTCGCGGCCCACGATGCCGATGAACATGGTGGCGTAGCGGCCTACTTCATTGTGGCGGCAGAGAAATTTGTTGACGTGGTTGAAGACCTTGACCGGGTCGGCGCCCATGGACAGGCCCGACAAGGCGCCCTGCAGCATGGTGGTAAGCAGGGCCGCGCCCAGGCCCTTGCCGCTGACGTCAGCGATGAGGAAGGCGGTGCGGTCTTCGTCGACTGGGACGACGTCGAAGTAGTCGCCGCCGACTTCAGTGCAGGGAGTATGCACGCCGGTGACGGCCAGATGGGGAAAGTCGTGCAAGCCATGGGGAACGAGGGCCTGCTGGATAGTGCGCGCGATGGAAAGTTCCTGCTCGAGGCGTTGGCGCTCACGCTCCTTCTCGACCAGACGCGCATTGTCGAGAATGCTGGCGGCCTGGCCGCCGAGGGCGTCGAGAATCTGGCGGTCGATGGCAGAGAAGCCCGCGATGCGGCGCGAATCGAGATAAATGACGCCGAGCAGCGCGCCGTGCTTGAGGTCGCCGCCGGTGTCGGCAACGGCGCGCGAGGAAGCGTAAAGCGGAATGGCGACCACGGCGCGCAAGCCCTGCACCACCACGCTCTCGGCGGACTTTAAATCGAAGCCGGCAAGGTTCAGATCTTCGGTGATGACGCTGGATTGCTTGCTGATGGCCTGATTGACTGCGGTCTGGCTGGGATTGATGGCCCCGAGGGGGAGATTGTCTCCCTTGTTGCTGCGCGCGAGATGAACGCGCATGACGCCGGCGGCATCAGGCTCGATGAGCAGGCCGCGATCGGCGTGGGTGATGGAGATGGCGTGATCGAGCATGGAGCCGAGCACGGAATCGAGCGGGAGTTGGGAGTGCAGCAGCGAAGAGGCTTCAAGAAGCAGATTGAGCTTGCTCAGTCCGCCGGAGGTTCCGGAACTGGCCAGGTCAGAAAGCGTGCCGATGCGGGTGAGCAGGTTGGCGACTTCGGGCTGCGCGGGAACATCGGGAGCAGAGCCCACATGAAAGACGACGTGGTAACTGTCGTCGATGCCGAAGCCGATCTGATCGCCGTCGCGGAGGGGTTGCTGCTGTACCTTGGCGCCATTCACAAACACGCCATAGCGATTGCCGAGATCGTCGAGGTGATAGCCCGATTCGTCCAAGACAATGGCCGCGCAATGGCGCGAGATACGGCCATCGGTGAGCGCAACGCTGTTGTCGGTTTCGCCGCGCCCAATGAGGAACGGGGAATGCGTGACAGTGATGGTCTGACGGGTCTGGTCAGGGGCAATCACTTCAACGAACGTATGGGCTAGAGAGGAAGGTTCCGTCATGGCGTACGATGTGGGCAAATTGTAGCACGCAGCATGATAGGCCTTGCACGGGAAAAACGCGTGGGCCGTGAACCGTGGGTCGTGGACAATCCACGGCGACGGCCGACCGTGCTCACGAATTACGGTACGCGACTTACGAGCTTTACCAGGGATTGGGAGCCATGGCCTGGTAGTGGACCCAGTCGAAATCGACGACGCCGGAATCGGAGCTGAGCGTGGTCCAGGCAAAGAGAGCGGGCCGCGAGCCTTTCCACCAACTGAAGCGGATGGGCGTGGCCGTGCCGAGCGGACGGAAGGTCTTGCCGTCGTCGAGCGAATAGAAATAGAGGGCCTGATCACCGCTGACGCGCACGCGGAGCTGGATCAGTTTTTGAGTAAGCGCGGGACCTGCGACGCGCTCCGGCAGATGGAAGAAACTGAGCCGCCGCGCGCTGCCCGACTGCACAATCTCAAGGCCGCTGGCGGATTGCTCAAACATGGCGAGGCCGGCGTGCACGCCAGGTTTCATTCCACTCAAGTCCACGCGGACGGTGAACTCGAAAGAGTTGTCCTGCATGCTCTGGGTCAGGGTGTCGCGCGCGGAAAGCAGACCCTCCGCGGGCATGGGAATGAGGCGGAGATAGCCGGGGCGCGCGCCGAGAGACCAGTGGGCGTCGTCGGGATTATGGTTCCACTCCCACTGCGGGCCGAGGGCGGTCTCATTGAAATCGTCGGAGGTTTGCGGGCGCTGCACCGAGGGCGCGGTGGAATGGTCAGGGATGGGGCCGGAAGGAATGGGCTGTCCGGTTGAGGCTCCGTCGGGATCGGCGCCGATGATGGGCCAGTCGTCCTGCCAGCGCACCGGCTCGAGGTGCACGATGCGGCCGTGGGCTCCGTCGGATTGAAAGTGCACGAACCAGCCTTCGCCATCGGGAGTTTCGACATAGCCGCCCTGATGCGGGCCGTTGATGCTGGTGGTGCCCTGCGCCAGCACTACGCGGTAATCGTAGGGGCCGTAGATCTGGCGCGAGCGCAACACTACCTGCGCTCCCACGCCAACGCCGCCGAAGGGGGCAAAGATGTAGTAATAGCCGTTGCGCTTGTAGAGCTTGGGGCCTTCGAGAACCGGCAGATGCTCGGCATCCTGCACGATGATTTTTCCTTGATCGAGCACATGCTTGCCGTCGGGCGACATGCGGTGCAGGATGAGCGGGCCTGCGCCGGTAACGGAGTGGATGAGGTAGGCTTTGCCATCGTCGTCCCAGAAGGGACAGGGGTCCTCCAGGTCGGGTTTAGCGATGACGACGGCAGGATCGCTCCACGGGCCGGTGATCTGGGTTGCGGTGCTGACGAAAATGCCTTCATTGGGAGTGGGGAAGTAGACGTAATACAGGCCGTCGTGTTTCCGGATGGAGGGCGCCCACACACCTTTGCCGTAGCGATTGCCGCCCACCATGCTGTAGCGTGGGTCCATAGTGAGGCGATCGACCACGTGACCGACGATGGTCCAATGGACAAGGTCAGTGGATTGCAGAATGGGAATTCCGGGAACGAAATGGAAGGTGGACGCGACGAGATAGTAGTTGGCGCCGTCGCGGATGACGTCGGGATCAGAGTAATCGGCGAAGAGAATGGGGTTGTGGTAGACGCCTTCGGCTGCGGGCCGCGATGCCTGCGCCAGCGCAGAGATGGTGAACGCCGAGAGGCAGATCGCCAGCAGCTTTCCCGGTAACCAGTTGTGTGATTCCCGTCCTGCCGTCGCAATCATCGAGTGGCCTTCACGTTCTGCTCAAGTTGCATTCGGAGATAAGAGCGGCCTCCCATGGCCGCTCAAAATTCGGCACTCGATCGGTGACAAACTGCTACGACAAACTGCTGCAAAGAGCGAAACGGATACCGAAGTCAGAGCGTGCAATGCAATGGGGAGTGCGGCTCTGAGCCACACTCCCCGGCGAGTTAGAAGAGCAACTTGAACGAAAACTGAGCGATGCGCGGATCGTTGACGATGGTGGCGGGACTCACGTTCTGAGGAGCGGTGCTGGTGACTCTGCCAAACGTCCCTCCCAGGCCGGTGACGGGGTCGCCGAGATTGGTGTGGTTCAACAGGTTGAAGTATTCGGCGCGGAACTGCAGAGACGTCCGCTCGCTGAATGGAAACACGCGCGCGATGCTGGCATCCCAATCGGTGTAGGCCGGGCCTCTGAAAGCACCCTTATTAACGTTCCCGAATGTACCGACGGGGTTGACGGAAAAGGCTGCCGGATTCAGGAAGTTTCTGCAATTTACAGGGCTCGCGCATGCCGAGCCGCCATAAGCGTTGCTGCCGCTGTACACCGCGCGATCGCGATTCTGGTGCGCACCGGAATTGTTGCTTGAGCTCGACGTAATGGTCAGCGGGTCGCCCGAGCGGTACTGGACGAGGCCCGTGGTCTCGTAGCCGTTGACCAGATAACGGAGAGCGGCAGGAGCGTCGTTCATGACCTTCGGCTCCTTGTACACGTAAGAAGACGCGACCACGCTGCGATGATCGAATTCCGTCGGCCCGTAGTCCAGAGCCTTGAAATTTGTCATGGTGAACGGATAAACGAACGAGTTGCCGCCGCCGATGGAGGTAGCTGCCTGGTTGTAGGGCATGTTGTCGAGCGCCTTTGACCAGGTGTAGTTGAAGAGCAGGGTAAGGCCGTAGCGCACGCGCTGCTCGGCCGAAACTTGCAGTGAGTTGTAATTGGTGTTGCCGCCGGTGTTGGCCGCTGTAATGAAGTTCGAAGCCGGATAGCAGCTGTTGGTAGCCGAGCAGCCCGGCTGATTGTAAAGGGCAGTCCCGCTGACGACGGGATTCAGTTCGAGATTCTGCCACTCGTGCCTGCTTAGCTCGGCCACGTACGCCGCTCGCAGGGAGAAACTGCTGCTAAGCTGCTGCTCCACGGCCAGGTTGTAGTCGAATGTGCGCGGATCTTGGAAGCCCTTGAACGGGTCGAAGGTCAGCCAGTTGTTGGACGCGCTGATCGGCGCGGTTGGCGGAGGCACTGCCGGAGCCGGGAATGGATTCGCTACGCCCGCGGAACCGTACGGATTGACGAAGGTCATATTGATGTCGGCGGCTGGATTGGTAGCCGAGAATGTGGAGGAGAGCGCCACGGAAGTAAGGAACGGCGCGCCGTTTGAGTAGATATTGAAAAGGGTGCTGTTGATGCGGCTGTCAAAGAACAGGCCGGCTCCGCCACGCACGCTGGTTTTTCCGTTGCCGAAGACATCCCAGGCAAAGCCCAGCCGGGGCATAAAGTGGCCGTAAGCCGACGCAGCGCCGTTGGGGTTGAAACCGGGATCGCCAGCGAACTGCATTCCGGCAGGCGCAAGGGGGTACTTCGAAGAATGAGTGTCCGACGCCCAGAGCTTCGGGTTGAAGCCTCCCATGCGTCCATCTCTCTCGTGCCAAGGCACGAAAGGCTCCCAGCGCAAGCCGTAGTCCAGCGTCACGCGGGGAGTGGCTTTCCAGCTATCCTGCACGTAGGCTCCCTGAAACTTGCCGCGGGGTTTGAAAAGCTGGCCGTTTGCCTGGTTCATTTGAAAGAGATACCCAAACTCGAAGCTGGCGGCGGAATCGCCGGTGCCCGTGGGGCTGAAGTTGAACTGACCCGGCAGTGAGTTGAGGTTATCGACATCGACCTTCGACACCTCGCCGTGGTAGCCGGCGTCGATGTTGTGCTTGCCCAACAAGAAGTGGATATCGTCGGTCAGCGTATAGTTCCCTCTGCGGAAGGTCGCCTGCCCGAGTGTGGAGACTGTGAAGTAATTTGCCACCTGAATCTGGGAGATCTGCTTGAGCGGCGGCTGGTACACACCAGTGACGCCGAAGTCAGCCACGTCGACAGCGCTCGCAACCGGCCCGCGGCCGTCGTTCTGGATCTGATCGCTGATGATGAAGTTGTTGACGACGTGCGCGTTGAAGGTGTGCGTTTCGGAGATCAGAGCGTTGTAATAGTGGTTCGACGCTCCGTTGGCCAAGGTGAGGATGTTAGCGGTGTTTTCCAGACCCGCCAGGATGAACGCGTCGGAGAAGTAACGTTCAAATATCTTGTCTTTCGATGTAATCTCCTGATCGGCACGCGCCGTGATCTCCGCCTCAGTGAAATTGTTCGGGAGCGAGAAGGGAGCAACGGAGCCAGTGGTGGACAACGCCGGGAGATAGCCGAACATGGTCTTGGTGACCGAGCTCATGGCCGACGGCTTCCAGGTATGCGAACTGGCATATACCGCGGCGGGCTGTTGCGGACAAGACAGATCGGCAACCATGTAGGTGGTTCCGTTGGGATCAAAGGGATCGCTGACGCATGAGGCAAAAACCAGGTTGTTAGTGCCCGGCGCTCCGCCCGACGAGTTGGCGCCGGCCTGGGTGATTGTCGGCAGAAGGATAGTGGAGGATCCGGCAGTCGAGGCCGCATGATTGGTCGTCCGCTGGTAACCGAAGAAGCCGAATGACTTGTCGCTATGGAAGAGATGGGGAATCTCGAGCGGGCCACCGGCTGTGCCGCCAAACTGGTTGCGATGGAGCGGGTCCACGACCTTGGCGTTGAGTGCGGTGCTGTAGGTGAATGGGTTGGCGGCATTGAAGGCCCGGTTGCGGACGAATTCAAACAGATCACCGTGATATTGGTTGGTTCCGCTCTTAGTGATGATGTTGACCACGCCGCCAGCATTCTGGCCGTATTGCGCGTTGTAGTTGCTGGTCTCTACGCTGAATTCCTGCAGCGCGTCAGGCATTGGGAACGGCTCATTGACGTTGGTGTATTCGTCCACGTTGTTGCCGCCGTCGAGCATGTAGTTGGTTTGCCCGACGAATGTACCGTTGGCCGAAATGGTAACCGCTGACGGGAAGGTCTTGGTGTTGCCCTGGTCAGCCTGTCCCCCCGGCGCGATTGTGACGCCTGCGACCTCTTCCGTGAGGGCGGAAGCATTGCGGCCATTCAGCGGCAGATCGCTCACTTGCGAGGTGCCGATGACTTGCGACAAGGTGCCGGTCGTGACGTCGATCTGAACGCTGTCAGCGCTCACCGTCACCGTCTCGGTGGCCTTGCCGGGCTTGAGCGTGATGTTGACCGTGACCGCGGCGTCGGCGCGAAGCTGCACATCCTTTTCCGTGTACAGCTCAAAACCAGCGTGGCTGACGGTGATGTTGTAGGCGGAAGGCGCCAAATCCGGAAATACGTAGTTGCCTTCACCGCCCGATCTGGTCTTCTGGGAAATTCCTGTCGAGACCTGGGTGGCCGTGACGTCGGCGCCCCCGACGACTGCGCCTGTAGCGTCTGTCACCGTACCGTTGATGCTCCCGAATCCTTGCGCGCGCAGCCCGCACGGTGCGCAGATGCACACCGCGCCGATGACTGCCAAACTGCCCAACAGTTTGACAAGAGCTCTCATGTCAGCCTCCTGAATTTTTTCAATCGTCAGTTCGGCCGGAACGGAATTGCCGCGCCGCAAACAGACGCGTACGGACGAACCGATTGGTGAACCCCGGCGTTTTTAGTAAATCGAATTAACACTTGAATAGACAGATACCGTCCCTGACGGTCAGGAATCACTGTATCTTACTCATTTGATATTTGTTATGGATGCAGGGTTCGGAGAGCGGCGAGCGCTCAGTAAGGGCTACTCTGCGGAGACGACAAGCACCCTGGGCGGTCCCGGAGTGCCATCTGTCACCGTAGTTCCCAGGATAATCTGCAGGTTTTGACTGTCTCCGCCGGGCCGCGCCTCGGTGGCGATGGCCTGCATGAGGTCGGGATTGGTGAGGAACTCCCCGGCAGCTTCAGTGCCGTAAGTATAGAGTCCGCCGACAACTACAACGACATGCCCGGTCTCCGAATCGCGGATACGAGAGATCAGGGCGAAGTCCTGCAACTTGGGGCTGTTGGCGCCGGTGACCGGCTCGCGCGGCTGATTGGTGCCCCAACTCCACTGGCGCGATGACGGGTTTTTTGCGTCTCGAATGTAAATGAGGTGCTGGTCCGGGTCCATGGCCAGGCTGTAACGCAGTTGACGGGTGAGACGGAGACTCCATTCATTGTTGAAGGCCCCGATTAGCACCACCGCGCCCTCGCGGAGATCGGAAAAGGAGCTGGCACTGCCCCTGCGGATGACGACTTGTTTATTGCGGGCCTCGAGCGCGCCAACCACGCGGGCGATGGTGACAGTGTCGGCGAAGGGCACGGTCTGCGACGAATCCGAGCTGGGAACGGGGGTGACCGTGCTGCTGGCTCCATCGGCGGCGGGAAGGGTGGGAGGACCGTCGGGGTGATCTCCCACGGCCACAAGTACTGGGCCCGGTGTGTCAAGCACAGGCTTCCAGAAAAGGTCTTCGGGGTTGGATCGATGAACCCAGCTATATCCGAGCGCGACAGCCAGCGAAGCAGCAGCAACGAACAGGAGAGCCCAGTAGTGACGCCGCGCGCGTGGAGCCGCTTTTGCCAATGTCTTGCCGCCAGCCAGGGGGACCGGTCCGAATTGAATATGGGCGCTATGAGATTCAAGCCCGCCCTCGGCCGCTTCAGTTTCCGCTTCAGGATCGATGAGGGTGTGCCGGCCCTGGCCGGGAAGCGCGAAGCGTGGGACGTAAGAGCCCGGGACCAGGCCCATGCGCAGCTCGCCGCGATGTTTTTCGTCGACGTAATAAGTGGCAAGGCGCTTGCGCAGTTCCGTGGCCGCGGTGCGCACGATGTGATCGACGTTGGTGTCGTACGAGGGGTCTCTGTCGAAGACCTCGGCCCCGATGGTGCGTTCCTTGATTAGGTCGGCCGATCCGCTCAGCGTTTGCTCGACCACATATTTCAGAAACGCCACGGAGCGTTTGCTGGTCCGGAAGACCTCGTCGCGTACAACCAGGTCGAGCTGCGCACGAATCATGTCCGCGGTCAGGTCGGGTGTAGTTCCGTACTCGACTACAGCATCGATCATGGTCTTTCCAGTGACAGCGTACGCCAGTGACAGCGATTCTAGCACGCGTGCAGTGCAGTTCGGGGATTCTTGTGATGGACCGCGAGGGCGCGCAAAGGACGGAGTTTCTGTTTGCTGAGTGGAAGCGTTTTCAATTGGTTGTGTGATGAAGCGCCCGGGATTTGCGCGGGGTGGAAAGAGGTGGGTTCAGGTTTGTGCGATCCCACCCTTTCGCAAGAGCGCGAAGGGATGGGGCAGGGGAGATTCGAGCTGGGCTGAACGGTCTCTATAAATGAACAAGGCCGCGCTGCAGTGCGGTCACGACTGCCTGGGTGCGATCGTCTACGTTCAGGCGCATGAGGATCACGCTGACATGGCACTTGACGGTGGACTCGGTGATGCCGAGATCGGAGGCAATCTCCTTGTTGCTTTTGCCGCGCACGATGAGATCGAGGACCTCACGCTCGCGGGCGCTGAGATCGGAGTTGGGAATGCGCGCGTTGAGGGCGCGAGAGACCGGCTGAGGCAGAAAACGGCCGCCGGCATGGACGCGCCGCAGGGCGCCAATCAGGGCTTCGTGCGGCATGCCTTTGATGATGTAGCTGCGCGCGCCGGCTTCGAGCGCCTGATGAATGTCCTCGTCGCCCTCGTAGGTGGTGAGGACGACAAACTTGGCGTAGCGATGGCGCGACATGACGATGCGGATAGCCTCGACGCCGCTGATTCCCGGCAGGCGCAGATCCATGAGCGTAATGTCGGGCAGATGCTTTTCGAAGAGCTCGACGGCCTCTTCGCCGCTGCCTGCCTGGGCCACGACAATCATATCGGGCGTGGCGTCGATGATGGCCGCGATGCCGACACGCATGATGGGATGATCGTCGACGATCAGGACCTTGATCTTCGCGGTTTCCTTCATGACGGCCATTTCATCCCCCCGTCGTTCATCCACGCGCTGTTCGTTCATTGCGTGCCTCCAGTCTAGCTCCGCTAAGCCCGCTCACTCCGCTAGCTCCGCTCGTTACGGTGCGTCGAAAGCCGTGATCACAGGGAGGACGTTGCCGTCGTAATCAAAGAAGCTGCGGCCGCGCAAGCCGCCCTCCGCGGCGGGCTCCCACCAGAAGACGCCCTGGCCGAGTCCATCGGGAACGGCGCGGACTGCGGCATCCAAAGCACGCAAGAAATCCAACTGCCCCTGCGGCGTTTCAGGAAAATCGCGACTCTTGCCGGCGGCGCGGCCCGGCGTCCAGTTATAGGCCGTCTCCACCACGATGATGGGACGGTGATAGCGCAAGGCAAGCTTGCGCAAATTGTTTTGCATGGTGGGCAAATCGCCGTGCCAGTACGGATAGTAGGAAAGGCCGATGACGTCGAAATCCAGATTGTGGGCGAGAACTTGGTCGAAGAAGGCGACGGCGGTATCGTAGTCGCCGCTGCGCTCGATGTGAATCAAGATGCGGGGCCGGGGTCCGGATCGGCTGCCCGCTTTGACGCCGCGAATTCCGGCCTGAAGCAGATCGGCGAAATTGTCCCAGTTGTCGGGCAGCTTGCCGTCGGGCCAGAGCATGCCGCCGGTAATTTCGTTGCCCACTTGCACCATGTCGGGTGTGAGGCCCTGTTTGGCAAATGCGGCGATGGTGTCGCGGGTGTACGCAAAGACCTGCTTGACGAGCTGCTTGTGATTGAGTTTGGCCCATGCCGCCGGCATGGGCTGCTTGGCGGGATCGGCCCAACTGTCGGAGTAGTGCAGATCGAGGAGAATGTGGAAGCCCATGGCCTTGGCGCGGCGGGTGAGCGCCAGCGTGTAAGGGAGATCGTTGGGCAGCTTGTCCGGTGCGGCCGTGGGATCGTGGAAGAGGCGCAGGCGGATCCAGTTGTAGTGGTGCTCGCGCAGAATAGCGAGGACATCTTTGGGTTGGCCGTTTTCCTTGAAGACCACACCGTCCTGCTCGCACTTGGCGAGGAAGGAGACGTCGGCGCCAATGGCATACTCCTGCGCAAGCGCGGGCCGCGGGGCGAGAACTGCCAAGGCAAGAACGCAGATCAGCATTGGAAGCGAGCGCAGGACGATGGCGTTTGCGCGGAGGCTTGTCAACTGCAAGCGCGGACGCTTGCGGAAGTCATCACGTTCAGCGGGCATGGAAGTGATCTCCGCTTCCATCGTTACTCGCGGCCCGTCGTGATCACAAGCTGGTACTCGGGAACCAGACGGATGCTATCGAGCTTTTCGATCTGACCGTTTGGGGCAAACTGCACGGGCTCAGGGAACTCGAAGTACACCGGCGCGTCTTTGCGCAGGGGAAGGATGCTGAGATCGAAATTTCCGGAGCCATTGGGCGCGAGGAAGCGCTCCAGGCCGACCATCCAGGGCTTGCCGTTGTAAAAATCGTCGTCGAGAAGTTTGTGGTTTGCTGTTAGCCGCGCCAGATCGCCCTCGTAGCTGATTTCGAGGAAGAGCTCGCTGAGGCCGTTGAGAGCGCCGGCGGGAACCGCGATCGACCATTGGGCGGCTTGCGGGAGGTCGCCGGCGGCGGGCGCTTGCGCCACGCCATGCGGACGCCAGTCCTGCGCCGGGCCGGCCTTTACCGGAGGTGCTTCGGCATCGGACTGGACCTCGGTCGATTGCAATGCCGCATGCCACAGCGGAACGTCAGCGGTGAAGGCGGTGAATGCAGCGTTTCGATCCGTGGCGGCGGGGATGAGCGGTGCATTTGCCTGGAGCGGAGCAGTCGCCGGTGGCGTAATGGCGAATTGGAAGTGCGGCTTGGCGAGAGAACGCAGACCGATGCGCGCGGGACGAGAATCGGGGTCGGCCACAAAGTCCTGCGCGGTGATGAGCAGATGGTCGCCTCCGGCGATGCGCACCTTCCAGGCGTCTTCTGCTTCACTGGCCGTGAGCACGACGAACCGCAGCGCAGCGCCCGTGGAGGAAACCAAGTCAATCGAAGAGTCAGGGTCGGGTTGGACGCCCGTAACGTAGACGACGCCGGAGTCGGAAACAGTTTCTCCGCTTGAAGCCTTGACGCTGCGCACGGTGGCCGCGTCGAAGGCGAATTCCGGCGCGATTCCGGGCAGAGCTTCAAAGTAGACCGTCTGAACGCCCGCGTTATCGAACTGCGTGAAAAGCTGTGCCGTGCTGTAGCGCAGCGTGACGCCGTCGAGGCGCAGGTTGAAGGGCCAAATGAAATACGCACCGGAGGGCAGATCGATGGGATGGCGCGGGACGACGAGTGTGGAGCTGGCGAGCGTGGGGCCGGGTTTGACCGCGGTTGCCGGGGCGGGCAAGCGAATCTGAAATTGCGCAGCGCGGCGCACCGGCATTTGGGCCCCGCGCACATAGTTGTTGAAGAAGATGAATCCGGCGTCGCCGCGGGAGCGGACGGAAACCCGCGGAACCGAGAGATCGGCGGAGTTGCGCGGCTGCACGGCCGGAGCGTGGACGACCATAGGCGCGAGATCGGCTCCAAAGTCGTTGAGGAAGTAGTCGAAGACCTTCAGCTTGCGTAAAGAATCGCGCTCCTGACCGAATTCGCCGAGCGGCGCCTGAAAATCGTAGGACTTGATGGGCAAATCGTTGGGATAGCCGGTCGCCTGCGATTCCTGCAGCGTGGTGAGCTGGCCGTCTGGATTTTCTCCGCCCTGGAACATATAGGTGCCGTAGAGATTGACGCCGGAGCCGAGCATCACTGGAACCACGGCGGCGATGTCATCGGCCGCGATCACGGGACGGCGGTGGTACGTGTCCTCGATGCCGCCACCAATTTCCGCGGTCAGGTAGGGCAGGGAATCGGCGGCGGGGGGCAGCGCGCTGGGCTCGCCGCGCCCGCGATCGGCGTTGACATTGGCGGCCACGCGGCTTTGAAAGCGAAAGGCATAGACTTCGGCGGGCGGGAGCTTTGCGATGGAACTGTCCCAGGGCGCGTCGGGATACCCGCCGTAGACGGGAATCACGGCGCGCAGAGGCACCACGGCGTCGTCCCATCCGGTGACGAGATAGAGCGGCACGTCGAGGCCGCTCGAGAGTGCGAGCTTCTTGAGCTCGAGGATGTGCGCTTCGCCGGCACGCGGGCCGCGCTTCGAATACTCGTTCTCAAGCTGAATGGCGATGACGGGACCGCCGTCCTTCCAGAGCAGACCTTTGAGCTGATCGCCGATCTGGCCGTACCAGGCGCGGACCGAGGCGAGATACTTTGGATCGTTTTCGCGGGTCGGGCCCTGCTGGAGCACCCAGTCGGGCAAGCCTCCGTTGCGCACCTCGGCGTGGTCCCAGGGGCCAATGCGTGCGATCACATACATTCCATGCTTGGCGCAAAGCTCAGTGAAGGCGCGCAGGTCGCGCTGGCCCGTCCAGTCGAGCTGGCCCCGGACCTCCTCGTGATGAATCCAGATCACGTAAGTGGAGACAACATTGACGCCAGCGGCCTTCATTTTGAGGATTTCGTCTTCCCACTGGGCGCGCGGGTAGCGCGAAAAGTGAAATTCTCCGGCAACGGGAAGCCAGGGTTTTCCGTCGAGGGTCAGGAAACGGCTGTTCAGGCCGAGCGTGCGTCCCGCGGGAGCGGAAGCAGAACCTTCGTCATAGCGCGCTGGGCCGGGTTCGCGCCAGGACTGGCTGGCATCGATGCGAATTGACGTCGCGGCGGCTTGCGCATGTGCCCAGACGGGCCCAACGAGCAAAAGCGCGCTCGCCATCAGTAGCTTTTGAACCCCACAGATACGGGAGCCCTTCGGGATAAAACGTAAATAGGAAGACATTGCAATAGGCTCCGTGCCAGTGCCTTCTCGGGGGTCGAATGCAGCATGGCCGTCGAGAAAGACCACTGTATTCCCCCGGGACGTTCTTTTGATCCGCCGAAAGTCGGATCGGGAGGCGATTTCTGGCGGAATCCGCCGCGCAATGGACAATTGCTTCGCTGTATACTGAGCGCCGCCATGCATAGAGTACGTACGATTGCCGCCTGGGCCGCGACCGCGGTCTGGATGATGACGCTTGTGGGCCCCTGCGCGATGGCGCAGAGCGACGCTTTTGCGGGCTACACACGGCATATCTGGCAGGCTTCCGATGGGCTACCGGAACAGACGGTGCAGGCCTTCGCCCAGACGCGGGATGGGTACCTGTGGATCGGTACCAGCGGTGGACTGGTGCGCTTCGATGGCGTCCATTTCACGGTCTTCGACCGGCAAAACACGCCGGCACTGCATGAGAACAGCATCTTTTGCCTGATGGTGTCGCGCGACGGCGCTCTTTGGATCGGCACCGAGGGCGGAGGCATCGTGCGCATGATTGATGGCCGCTTCCAGTCGTGGACAACAGCGGAGGGACTCAGCAACGACTTTGTGCGTACCGTGTTTCAGGATGCCTCAGGAACAGTATGGGCGGGGACAGACAACGGGCTGATGCAGTACCGCCAGGGCCGCTTTGTGAGGGTGGATGGCACCGCTGCCATTCCGGAACTATCGGTGCATGCGATCTACCAGGATCGCGCGGGACGATTGTGGGCCGGGGGATACAGGCTGGTTTGTATTGAACACATGACAGCGCGCATCTATTCGCTCGGCGCCGGATTCGGCCAGAACATGGTGAAATCCATCACGCAGACACAGGATGGAACCTTGTGGGTGGGTACGGTCGCGGGCCTGGAGTCGATGCCGCCTGGGCAGGATCGTTTCCAGCCGGTGAAGGGGATTGCGAGCACAGTGCGTACTCTGCGGCAGACCAGCGACGGAGTACTGTGGGTGGGGACCATCGGGCAAGGCGTGTTCCAGATACGCAACGGCGTGTTCACGCATATTCTTGCGCCCGCCTATCTACCCAGCAACACGGTGCTGAACTTCTTTGCCGATGGCGAGGACAACTTCTGGATCGCGACCCAGGCGGGCATGCTTCGCCTGACACGGTCGCCGGTCAGCATTGTTGCCTTTCCCGTGCCCAGTGACTCCGATTTCGGAACCATCTACCAGGGGCGCGACGGCAGCTTCTGGGTGGCATCGGCACAGCTCTTTCAATTGAAGGATGGCGCGTTCATCCCGCAAACGGTGCCGGGAGCCAAGGGCATCCACGTGCGCAACGTTTTTCAGGATCGTTCCGGAGTATTGTGGGTGGGAACAGACGGCAATGGCCTGTTTCGGATCGCGGGCGGGCGGGCCACGCATTTCACGACACTGAACACTTTTATCCGCGTCATCGCGCAGGCTCATGATGGCAGCATGTGGGTGGGAACTGACGGCGGTCTCAATCACATTGTGATGGAAGACGGGAAGCAGACGATGCGGCAGTATTCCGTCGGCAGTGGGTTGATTTACCCAAGCATCCGCGTGCTCGCGGTCGATCACACAGGCGATCTTTGGGTGGGAACGGATCGCGGCATCAATCACGTGCGCGGCGATTCGTTTCTGAGCGACCCCACGATAGCGCCGCTGGCGCAGATGAAGGTGTGGGCGATCCACGAGGATGCAGACGGCGGCCTGTGGTTTGGCACCCGCGACAACGGACTGTACCGGTTACGCGCGGGCAAGCTAGCGCACTTTACAGCCGCGGACGGACTGGCCAGCAATGCAATCTACCAGATTCTCGAGGATGCGACGGGCCGCCTTTGGTTGAGCGGCCCGAACGGTGTGGCACTGGTGAACCGCCATGAGCTGGATGCGCAAGCCGAGTCGTTTCCGCGCCATTTCGCGCTGACGTTTTACTCGACTGCCGACATGGCGGCCAACACCGAAATTTACGGAGGAACGCAGTCCTCGGGCTGTATCACGCCGCAAGGAGATGTGTGGCTGCCCAGCAATTTGGGGCCGCTGCACATTCCTGCCTTCGGCCGCGCGGCGATGATGCCGCCGCCCTTGTTCATCCAGAACGTACTGGCAGACGGGCGGCCGGCTGCGGCGAATGGCGAGGTGGTACTGCGGCCGGGCAACGGACGTCTGGAGTTCGATTTCACGCCCATCGAACTGCGATCGCAGGATGGGCTGCGCTTCCGCTACATGTTGGAGGGCTTTGAGAAGAATTGGAACGCGCCCACCGCGGCGCGCACGGCCGACTACACCAATCTGCCGGCGGGGCGCTATCGCTTTCGCGTCGAGACCTTCGACGTGAGCAATCCGGATGCGGCAAGCGAGGCGTCGATCGCGATCGTGCAACGACCTTTCTTCTATCGCACGTGGTGGTTTATGGCGGGCTGCGCGGGGCTGGTCGCGCTGCTGGTGTTTGGCCTCTACCAATATCGGGTGCGGCAGGTGCGGGTGCGGTTCGAAGCGGTTCTGGAAGAGCGCAGCCGCCTGGCGCGCGAGATGCACGATACGGTGATCCAGGGCTGTACGGGAGTTTCGGCGCTGTTGGAGGCGTTAGCGATGGAAGGCGGGAAGGACACCCGCGGCGCCGGTCTGATGGACGTCGCGCGGCAGCACTTGCGGGGCACGATCAACGAGGCGCGCGAGGCGATTTGGGACCTGCGCAAACCGGACGATGCCGGCAGCCTGGGCGAAAAGCTGGAAAGCATGACGCGCCAGGTGAGCGGCGAATTTCAGGTGCCGGTGGCGTGGCAAATGAGCGGCACGCCCTTCACGGTGACCGAGCCGGTGGCTCACGATCTGCTGATGGTTGCGCGCGAGGCGGTGCACAACGCGATGCTGCACGGGCATCCGGAACGCGTGCTGGTGGCGCTCAAGTACAAAAGCAGCGAGCTGGTTCTGGATCTGGACGATGACGGCTGTGGATTCGATCCGCAGCAGACAGACCGCGGCAACGGCCACCACTTCGGGCTCAAAGGCATGAAGGAGCGGGTGGAACGGTCTGGCGGTAAGTTCCAACTGGCGAGCGCGCCGGGCAAAGGGGTGCGCATCGAGGTGAGGGTGCCGCGGAGAGCGTGAGAAGGTCGATTTTTGTGCTGCGTGGGAAGAGGTGGATTGGGGTTCGTGCTATCCCCGCAGGCGGCTCTCGTTCAATTCAGAAAGCATTGATCGCGGTCGTAAATTGCAGCACATTCCCTGAACCCTCGGTCACAGCGCCCATCGTGTAATCACTCGTTGCGGCATCGTGAGGAGCTTCCGGCTCCCAGTAGATCGCTCCCAGCCCCATATTGTTGGGCACGGCATTCATCGCCTGGATCGCACCCTGCACATCGGTGTAGGCATCGGTTGGATCGCTATACAGGTAGCCGATCTCGCAGATCAGCACCGGCTTGCCATAGCGGGCGGCCAGCGCATTCAGGTTGGCGGCAACCGTGGTGATGTTGGATGGGCCGTCGTAATAGGAGCCTCCAATGATGTCGAAATTTCCGCCGGCGGCGTTGAGCGCGTCAAAGAACCACTCAAATGTGCTGAGATTGCTGATAGTGGACAGGTGAACGACGACCTGTGTGGAACTGCTGACTGCCTTCACGGCGCTATAGCCGCTGTTGATGAGGCCGGCGAGCTGGGTGAAGCTGGCGCTGTTGGAGCCAATGGGCCAAAGCATGCCGCCGTCGATTTCATTGCCGACCTGCACATATTGCGGATAGATTCCATCCGCCGCCAGCGCCGTCATGAAATCAAAAGTGTAGTTATAGACGTCGGTTTGCAACTGGGCATAGCTATCATTTGCCCACGCGGCCGGAGTCGTTTGATGCCCAGGGTCTGCCCAGGTATCGCTGTAATGGAAGTCGATCTCGATCTTGAAGCCCATGGAATTGGCGAGCACGGCCAGGGCGATGCTGCCTGCCCGATTGTCATTGCCCACACCCAGAACGCCGGAGGTGATGGTGGGATTCACAAAAGTCCGGATGCGGATGGTGTTCACGCCATGATTCTTGAGAATCTGCAGCGCGCTTCCCGATGCGCCGGTGGTGTCGGTCCAGGTATACCCCATGCTCTCCAGTTGGGTCAGCCATCCGACATCGGCTCCAACCACGGTGGCCGTCGCCGGGGATGAGGTCATCGTATAAACGGCGGATGCGACCGGGGAGTTTGTGTAGCCCGTGGCCACGGCGATCGCCTGGATGGTTTCTGTAGCCGGAGTCGCCGGAATGGTGATCGCGCTGGAGTAGACGTTGGAGGCAGTGGTGGGCGTCGCTCCGTTGGTGGTGTAGTAGATCGTCGCACCGGGGATGGCGTCGGAGATGGTGACAGTTTGCGCCGTCGCGTAGATTCCGACTTCAGGCGAGAAGGTGGGTGCGGGTGTCGTTGATGGAGGCGTCGTTGTAGATGCTCCCCCTCCGCCTCCTCCGCAACCCATGATGACGACCGTCCAGACCGCCAGGACGAAGCCAAGGAAGGTGTAGAGTATTTTGTGCTTCATCGCTATTTCGATGTCTCCAATTTGCGCTCCCATCATAGGCACGCCGATCACGTGCTGCCATCCGACGAAAGTAGGGGCTGACCAACTTGCCGCAGAAGGAGGAGGTGGTGGCTCTGTTGCTGAAGGGTTAAAGCCGATGCAAAAAAAAGCAGTCCGGATCGTGCGATCCGGACTGCCAGAGTGAAGGTAAAAAATCAGAACGTGAGGCGAAGTGCGCCCTGGAAGACGCGAGGATGACCGTTCATGCCGCTGATCACGCCAAAGACGCCTGGGGCCTGATTCACGGTAGACGACGGGTTGGAGAAGTTCGGATGGTTGGTGGCGTTGAAGGCATCCCAGCGGAACTGCAAGACCTTTCCTTCCATCAACGTCCAGTTCTTCATGATCGATGAATCGATGCCAAAGACGCCCGGTCCCCAGTAAGCGTTCCTGCTGGTGTCGCCGAATCCGCACCATCCCGGTGTTTTGTCGGCGCAGGAGACGGGAAGGGTGAAGGCTGCCTCGTTGAAGTAGCCCTTGTTCGGATTCGTCCAATCCGCGCGGCTGCCCTTGCCCATGTTGGGGGCTACGCCGGAAACGAAATCGGCGCGGTTGTTCCACATGCCAACTCCGGGGTCCGTGTTCCACTGGCCAATCGAGAACGGTTCGCCTTTTTGTGCAGTGATGATGCTGCTGAACTGCCAGCCGCCAATCGCCTCCGCCATCCACGTGCCCTTTTCGTTGAACGATGGAGCCTGGTAGATAAAGTTGCTGATCCAGTTCCAAGGCATATCCTGGTTGGCGTTGCCGCGGTTCCAGGCGGCGCTGATGGGATTGCCAAGCGACGGATTGCCGAAGGAGATATTGCTGCTGCTGGCGATGTCGAGGGTATGCGACCACGTGAAGGCGGACTGCACCTGGAGGCCGTGCCACAGGTGTTGGTCCAGGCTCATCTGCAGCGAGTTGTAGCTTGCTGTTGCCCAGCTCTGGTCTTCGAAGATGTCCCCTATGGCTGAGTTCACGGCCAATTTTGATGCGTACGGCGGGTTCATGTCGATGGCCACCGACAGGTGATCTGTTTCACTGCCTACATAAGCCAGGCGGAAGCCCGTCGACCGAGTGAATTGCTGCTCGATCGAGACGTTCCAGGCATACGTTGTGGGTAGCTTGAAGTTGCGCGAGAATTCCTGACCGACCTGACCCTTGGGAATGGCAATGTTTTTCGCAGGCTTGTAGCCGGTCGTCGCCCAGGGGAAAGTTCCCGGGAAAGGACTCGACGCATAGGGAGAGCCGGCGCCGCTGGCGGACCAGGGATTATCGAACGGGATAATCCCGCCTGCCAGCGCAGTATCAGCGCTGCAAGGCCAGCACCATCCCGAGAAGTTGAAGGTGGGGCTGAAGGGGGCGACGTCGGCGGCGTGGTTGTACTCCGAGTACTGCAGCGGGCCGGTGAAGATGCCGAAGCCGGTGTGGAAGACGGTGTGAGGCAGCGCCTTGGGCTGGTAGGCCACGCCGATGCGAGGCTCCCAGTAACCATAGTCGCTGTTCATCAGGGTATTGGTCACGCCGGGGTCGCCGGGGAAGAGTAGTCCCGCGGGAGCGTTGGTAAACACGGTGCTTTGCTTGCCGGGGGCGCTATTCGCAAAACCGGCGACAGTATTGGTGCCCGGGACCCAGGCTGCGCCGCGGCTGCCTTGGGAGACGGGAGGCGTGTTCGGATCCCAACGCAAACCGAGATTGATGGTCAGGTTGGAACGAATCTTCCAGTCGTCCTGGACGAAGGGGCCAATCTGCCAGCCGGCCACATCGGCGATTTCGCCAGCGCCTTGCATGTATCCGGACGCTGCGCCCAGCATATAGTCGGCCAGGTATCCACCCCATGGAGAGCAGCCGGTTTGGGAGCTACCGGAACAACCGATGCCGGTATAGGAACTCGTACCCCCGCCGGTTCCGCTTCTTCCAAATCCGATCAGCGGTTGCGTGGGATATGCCGTATTCTCGACCGCGTGCTGATGCAGCAGGTCGATGCCTGCGGTAAGCGAGTGCTTGCCAAGGATTCTGTTGAGCGTATCCGTGAGGCCTAATGTGTTGCGGACTTCCGCCGAGGGCTCATCCCAGCCGCTCTCAAAGCCGTAGTTGGAGTTGATGCGGAGAGCGCCCATATAGCAACTGCCCGAGGGCTCACTGACCCCAATGTTGACTCCATTGGAATCCCCGCTGTTATTGGAGAAGCACAGCGCCTTGCCGTCGCTGCCCAGCTCCTGGGCGCCGCTGTGCGCACTCATCTGGTTCATGAAGACCGAGATGGTGTTGACGGTGCTGGGATTGATCGTCCAGGTGTGCTGCAGCAGGTTGTTGAAGTAATACATCTGCTGCCAGAATGTGGCCGTCCACGACCCGTGGTTGTACGCGCTTTCCATATTGCCGGGCACGTCGGACGACGGAGTCCCAAAAGAGTTGGTAAAGGAACGCAGGGTGAGGATCTGCGAAGGCGAGAGGTTGTAGTCCAGCTTGAGTGTGCCCTCGTTGTAGGTGTTGTGGACCGTGGGATAGGTGTACATCATATCGCCGTCGGCCAATTGCAATCCGGGCTTCAGAGTCGTGCCGTTGGCCGACGTCGTGGCGCTTTTGATCATGCCGTATTTAGCAAAATAGAGCGCGGCCGGGGACAGCGTGGCAATGCTGGTGTCGAGCTGGTTGGGCTTGCCGGCGATGGTTTTGAAGGGGCCGAGCAGGTCTGTCGTGCCCGAAGCCAGATCGGGGGCCGAAGCCAGGCCGCTGAAATCGCCGGTTTCCATGGCGGCGGTCGGCGTGGTGGTCAGCGTGTCGGTGGAGTTCCAGATGATCTTGGTGCCCTGGAAGTTGCCGAAGACGAAGAGCTTGTCTTTCTTAATCGGCCCGCCGGCAAAAAAGCCGTACTGGTTGCGCCGCAGAGTATCGGCCGCGTGGCTGAACCAGTCGGTGGCGTTCATGGCGTTGTTGCGGACGTACCAGAAAGTGCCGCCGTGGAAGCTATTGCTGCCGCCCTTGGTGGCGATGGAGACCACCGCGCCGGGCGCAAAGCCGTACTGCGCGCCGTAGTTGCTGGTGATGACCTTGAACTCCTGGGTGGCGTCAGCGTTCGGGAATTGCGAGGCCAACAGGTTGTAGTTATCCATATTGGTGACGCCGTCGAGCATATAGAAGGTGCTGCCCTGGCGGCCGCCGCTGGAACTGGCGCCGGTCTCGGTCGGGAAGGAGAAGCCGGTTTGGATGCCTTCGCCACCATGATTCAAAACATTGACCGTGCCGGGAGCCAGCAGAACCAGGCTCGAAGGATCGCGCCCGTCGAGCGGCAGCTCGGAGATGGCAGCTTCATTGACCGTCGATCCCAGTTCGGCCGAAGTGGTATTGATCAGCTCGGCGTTGGAAGTCACGATGACGGTTTCGTTAGCGGCCGAGGCCAGCTTGAGTTGCACGTCCTGAGTCGCATAGAGGTTGGCCGTAATGACGATGCCTTTCTGCACGTACGCGGCAAAGCCTTTTGCGGCGATGGTCAGCGTGTAATTGCCTGGCATCACCGGCTTCAGCAGGTAAACTCCAGCATTATTGGAAGTTGCCGTCTGAAGATAGTCGGTATCGACGTTTTTAAGCGAGACCGTAGCGTTGTTTACGGCCGCGCCCGAAGGATCGGAAACCTGCCCGGTGAGACTGCCGCTGGTGCCTTGTCCGTAGACAAGCACGCCGGAGCCGACGAGGGCTGCCAGGATAACGAGCATCAGAGCTCGAAGGCTCTTTGCGCTAATCAATTGCATAACTACCTCCTGAAATGAGTACAAAGGGCCCGGAAAAGAGCTTCCAGCGACTCTTAAGCCATGATTCAGCGCTTTGAAATCGCTTTCAATTCGATATCCCCAAGACCCTTTGGCGCCAGGCGCCAGTTCTGTTCTGGACTCGTAGCGCCGCTTCCATAGCGTCAAAAGCGACGTTTCCGAGCCGAGTCGAACTGTACGCTGACTGGAACAGCCCATGTATCCGCCAAAAGTACGATCACGGCAAGTTTTGCGTGTGGGCGTACGGTAAGCGGCAATTGCCATTGTAGGCATGGGGTTATGCGAAAGTCGGTGACGGATGAACGGAGCCGAGTTCGCGACGGCTAGGCGGCGTGAGAATTTCGCGCATCGGCCCAGGAATTGCCGTAGGATAGGTGCGGCTTCCTACTAATGTGAGCGAGTGCGACAGACTCTTCGTTGACAGTCCAGCGGCGGGTGCCCGCCGCAGGGGAGCGCCAATTGCGCTCGGCGCGCTGACCGCGCTCGTGATGGTTTTGGCTCTGACGGGGCGAGCTGGTCCGGCCGGTCGGCGATTGCTGCATCGGATGCTGCCAGATCATGCACAGGCGGCTCAGGGCAGGGTGCGGCCGGCGGCGCTGGACTGGAGCGACCGCTTTGGCGACGGAACGCCTGATTTTGTGCGCTTGACCGATCCGGCGGATCAGGCGGCCTTTCGCCGCTGGTTCACGCTGATTGCCGAGTACCAGGCGGAGCGGCCGCCGGCGCAGGCACCCGCGGAGATTATCGATTGCGCCAGCCTGCTGCGTTATAGCTACCGCGAAGCGCTCAAGCGCCACGACGAAATCTGGTTCCAGACCACCGCCATCGAGGTTGCGGCCCCGCCGGGCGAGATTCGCGCGTGGAGCTACCCGCACTCGCCGCTGGGCACGGCGCTCTTTCGCGTGAAGCCGGGCCCATTTGATCCCGCTGACCTGACCGATGGCGCATTCGCGCAGTTTGCCGACGCCCGAACGCTCGTCGAGCGCAACGCGTATTTCGTGAGCCGCGATGTGCGCGCCGCGCTGCCCGGCGACCTGCTCTTCTACCGGCAATTCGGCCAGTCGTCGCCGTGGCACTCGATGATTGTGACGCGAAGCGGCGACGCTGCCGAAGTGGTGTACGATACCGGACCGGATCACGGGCGTCCCGGTGAAATCCGCCGCGTTCTTCTTTCCGAGCTTCTCGACCATCCCCAGCCGCAATGGCGGCCTACCCCCGGGAATCCCAATTTTCTCGGCGTCTACCGCTGGAACATTCTGCGAGGCACCCCATGAAATACCGGAATCCGCTCGACCGGAAATCGTCCTTCGCGAAAGCAACGCTTGCTGCTGCTCTGCTCGTGCTGTTTTCGGCTGCCGCCATTGCACACGCCTCCCCCGGCGACGCGCCGCGCTCGTTTTCGCTTTCGACCACGCGCACCTTTGCGCCGGGCGATAGCGTCAAGATCCAGCTATTCGCGCGCAACGTGCCGGAGCTGGAGTTTCGCGTGTACAAGGTGCGCGATGCGGAGAAGTTTTTCAGCGGGCTCAAAGATCCGCACAGCTTCGGTGTGAAGCCCTACTCGCCGAACGAGCAGATCGACCAGGAAACGTGGCTGGAGCGAATTCACGATTTCAAAGCGCATCTCTGGTGGATGATCCGGAGCTTTTTTCGCGGCCAGTTTACCGTCGAGGCGCGGGACAGCATTCTTGAGCGGCAGAGCCAGCTGGGAAAACGCAGCCAGGTAGTGGGCGCAGCGCAGTTTGCGCGGGTTCCCTTGCTAAACGAAAGCCAACTGGTGGCGCGATGGAAGCTGGTGGTGCCGCCGGCGCTGGTGAGCGAGAACGAGGTGTTGCCCATCGATAATGCGAACGGCGGGGAACTGGACGCCGGCGTTTACCTGATCGAGGCCACGGACGGAACGTACAAGGCGTACACCGTTGCGATTGTGACGAAGATCGCGGTGGTGGAGCAGACGGTGGACGGAAAAGCCTTCCTCTTTGTCGCCGATCGCAAGACTGGCGCGCCCGTGGAACAGGCGGATGTGGTGATGTGGGGCGACGGAAAGCTGCAGTCGTCGGGCAAAACCGGCAGTGACGGCCTGGCATCGCTTGCTTATACAGTGCGCGGCGGCGCACAGGGAGCGGAGCCGGACAACGTGTGGATCCTGGCGCGTCATGGAGCGGATGCCGCGGTAGTGACGCCGTTCGGTTACGGATTCGGCGCGCAGGACGAGCAGCAGGAACGCGACTACATTTATACGGACAGGCCCGTTTACCGGCCCGGCCACACCGTGCACATCAAGGCGATCGTGCGCAAGGAACAGAACGACAATCTGGTGCTGCCCGACGAGCGCACAATCACACTGCGCGTGACCGGACCCGACGACAAGGAGGTGTTCAATAAAGAGCTGCCGGTTTCCGCGCACGGAACCGTCGCGGCGGACTTCGATCTCGCCCCCGATGCGGCGTTGGGTTATTACAGCATCGATTTCAAGAAAGCCAGCTCTAACGGCGAAGCGTACGAGGGCGGCAGCGGCAGTTTCTACGTCGAGGAATACAAGAAACCCGAGTACCAGGTGACGGTGAAAGTGCCGGTAGCGCATTTGCTTCAAGGAGTTCCAATTCAAGCGAACATTGAAGCGCGGTACTTCTTTGGTGAGCCGGTTGCGGGAGCCAAGGTGACCTACGTGGTGCACACTTCGCAGCATTATTGGTGGGATGAGGACGAGGAGGACGACAACGGTACGGGCGATGCATCTGCCGATACGAGTGATGACGAAGACACCGATTTCGGATATAACGAGACCGAGCAACAGGAACACCAGGGCGTGCTGGACGCGAACGGCCAGTTGACGGTGACGCTACCTACGGCGGTCGACGGCAAGCACAACGACCAGGACTATCGCATTGAAGCGCGCGTAACCGATGCGGCGAACCGCGAGGTGAGCGGCCACACGACGGTGCTGGCCACGTATGGATCGTTCCGCGTGAGCGTGGAGCCTACCAGTTACGTAGTTGAAAACGGAAAGCCGGCGCGCGTGAAGGTGACGGCGCAGGACTACGATTCGAAGCCGGTGCAGACGCACGTGCACATTGCCGCGGTGCAGACGTGGGATGCAACGAATCACCAAAGGGCGAAGACGGAAGTGGCCAGCAAGGATGCCACGACCGGCGCCGACGGAACCGTGCTGGTGGATCTGCCGCCGGGCGGGAGCGGTGACTTTGAGATCACCGCCAGTGCGCAGACGCCGGAAAACCGCACGGTGCAGGGACAGACCTGGGTGTGGATCTGGAACGGCGCGGGCGCGTACTACCAGGAAAACGCACAGGCGCAAATCGTAGCCGACAAAAAGACCTACCAGGTGGGCGACACCGCACATTTGCTGCTCGTGACTGGCCTGGATGAATCGTGGGCGGTGGTGACGGCCGAGGGCGACAGCGTGCAATCGCAGCGCGTGATGCATGCGACGGGCACGAGTGTGGCATTCGATGTGCCGATCACACAACAGGCGCAGCCGAACCTGGTGGTGACTGCAATCCTGGTGCACAACGACCAGTTGATCACGGCGCAAAAGAGCCTGAAGGTTCCACTGACGGAGCGCACGCTGACGATTACGGCGACGCCCCAGAAAACCCAATATGAACCCGGGGACAAAGCCAGCTTCGACGTGAAGGCGGTGGATTCTGCGGGCAAACCGGTCGAAGCAGATCTGAGTTTCGGTGTGGTGGACGAGGCACTCTACTCGGTGCGCCCCGATACCACGGGCGACATCGTGGCTTCGTTCTATCCGAAGCGCGACGTGTATCTTAATCCGGAAACCTCGTTCGAGTTTTATTTCGAAGGGGACGCGGGCACCAAGAGCCCGATGCTTGCCGGATTGAACGGTTTCTATCATCCGCGCATGGCGCAGGTGAAACCGGGATCGGACCTGGTAGTGCCGAAGGTGCGAAAGGCGTTTCCCGACACAGCGTATTGGAATCCCGATGTACATACCGGCGCGGACGGACACGCGCGCGTGGAATTCAACTTTCCGGATGCGCTGACTACGTGGCGCACCACGATCCGCGCCATGACGGACGACGGCAAGGCCGGCGGAGCGGTGACGCGCGTGCTGGTGCGCAAGAACCTGATCGTGCGCTTGGCTGCGCCGCGCTTCTTCCGCCAGGGAGACGAAACGGTGATGCGCGTGATCGCGCACAACTACCTTGCCACATCGAAAGACGTGACCTTCGCGCTCGACGTGAGCGGAGTGGATGTGCTGAGTGGGCAAACGCAGAAGGTGACCATTCCCGCCAAGGGCGAGAGCTACGTGGATTGGCGCGTGAAGGCTCAAAAAACGGGCAACGCAACATTCACGGCCAAGGCGCTGACCAACGAAGAGTCGGACGCGCTGGAAATGACGCTGCCGGTTCTGCCTTACGGCGTGAAGCAACGGGCTGCAGGTGCGGGCGAGGTCTTTTCCGGCGCGGGGCAAAACCAGTGGGCGTACAGTTACCCCGCGGGATCGGACGTAAACTCGCGGGGATTGACGATCACGGTTGCGCCATCGGTGGCGGGCACGGTGTTTGACGCGCTCGATTACCTGACCAGCTATCCGTGGGGCTGCACCGAACAGACCATGTCGAGCTTCCTGCCCGACCTGATTGTGGCGCAGGCTGTCGACAAACTGCATCTGAAGTCGCCCATCGATCGCAAGACGCTGGACGACGAAGTGCAGGCGGGGCTGGAGCGGCTTTACAGCTATCAGCATGATGATGGCGGCTGGGGCTGGTGGCCCGACGACCAGAGCATGGTGTTCATGACAGCGTACGTGGTGAGCGGGCTGGGACAGGCCAAAGCCGCCGGCTACGCGGTCGACGATCAGCGGCTGGGAAAGGCGCAGATGTGGCTCATCAAAACGCTCAACGCGCATCCCGACTTGATTCCGGACCTGCGCGCGTACACGGTGTACGCGCTAGCCACAACCACCGGCGCGCCGAAGGACGCGCTCGACAAGGCGTGGGATAGTCGCGACAAGTTGAGCGACGAAGGGCTGGCGTTGACAGGGCTGGCGCTCGCGGCGGCAAATGATGGTCGCGCAAAGCAAGCAGCAGACCTGCTCGAGAAGAAGGCGCACACGACTGACGTGGACGCGTACTGGGCGGGCACGTACGACGGCCTGCTCGATTTCTGGGACGATACTTCACCGGAGACGACGGCCTTCGCGCTGAAATTGCTCATCGTCGAAGACCGCTCGAGCGGGTTGATGCCGAAAACGGCGCGCTGGCTCGCGGAACATCGCGACGGAGATTATTGGTACTCGACCAAGCAGACGTCGATGGTGATCCAGGGGCTGACGGATTACCTGGCACTGAGCGGCGAGCTTGCCAACACGTCTGACGTAGAAGTGCTCGTGAACGGCACGAGCGTGGGCAAGCGGCATTTCGGTCCTGCGGATGCGTTTGCCGCGCCGTGGCAGATCAAGGTGCCCGCGGCGCAGTCGGGCAACGGCGGGCAGGTAACGATCCGCAAGAGCGGCAACGGGATTACTTATTGGTCGACAGATAACACTTGGTGGTCTGCGGACCGCAGGTCTTTCCAGCAGGGCCAGCTCGCGCTCAACATCACGCGCGACTATTACGTATTGCAAAAGCGGCAGGACAAGCCGACCGATCCCATTACCTACGACCTGGTTCCGCTCAACGGCCCAGTGCATGTGGGCGACATTGTTGCGGTCCGGCTGTCGCTGAGCGGGACGAACTGGAAATACCTGCTGGCCGAAGATCCGATTCCAGCGGGTACTGAGTTCCTGCCGGAGAGTGGACTCTACAGCATCAACCACAAGCCTGATTGGTGGGCCGACTGGTTTACGCGCGAGGAATTCCACGACGATCGCGCGGCGTTTTTCAACGACGACTTCGCCACGCGCCGCGAGTATGTTTACCTGCTGAAGGTGGACAATCCCGGCAAATTCCAGATCAGCCCGGCCGATGCCGGACCCATGTACCAGCCGAATATTGAAACCACCACCGATCCCGCTACGCTGGAGGTGCAGCCGTGAGCAATTTTTCGGTCATGAACCCATTGAAGGATTTGTTCGCGCGCCTGCGCAGGAGCCTCGGATGGGTCGCAGCCCAATTCTGGGCGACGCTACTGATCGTGCTGGTGGCAGTGGGGTGGACGCGCGTACCCGAAAGGCACGTGTGGCAGGTGGGGCTGACACTGCTTCTCCCGTTATTAATGCTGACCGCCGTGCTCGTGCTCGAAGCCGGAACCATGCGGAGCTTCTTCCATCAAGACGAGCGCCGCGTGCGGTTCGCATGGGGCGCGCTCACGCTGCTGGTCTGGATCGCAGTGGTTGGGATTGCATGGTGGATCCTGGACTGGTGCGACGATCAAACATTCCAATGGGCGGGATATCTGAACTCGCGCGCTTCGGCTCACGCGCGGGCAAGAGTCTTCACCTACGAACACATTGAGCTTTGGCTCACAATTCTCATCTGGATCTTCCGCTGGATCGTGGTTCCGGCAAAGGTGATTCCGCATGCGATGGCTTCGGCGCAGTGGGGTTGGCGCCTGCCGTGGCGAAAATTGCTGCGCATGTTGTTGAACTGGCGGTGGTGGATCGGCGCGGTGATTGCGGCGCTCGTGGGTGCACTGCTGCCCAGCTATTTCTTCAATGACGAGCCACATGGAACTGTCGCGCATCAGGTGTGGGCTGCGATTCTGAAACCGGTTGCAGCGTATCTACTGGCCATGGCGAGCTGGGTTTTGCTGCTGGCGTGGGCGGCGGTGCTACTGGCGCGTGATCAGCAAAAACCCAAGACGCCGGGAGACGATGCACTGGTTGCGGCTCCTGTCGGCCCCGGCCCAGCCAATGAAGATTCCGTCAAATTACCGCTTCCCGAGAGTGGAAGCGATGCCGGCGGGAACATCTGAGCGCAGCCAATCGAGCACCTGCGCGCGGCCGTAGCGATTGAGGAGTTGCGTTGCGTACCACGCGGCGGCGCGATGTGCGGCTTCGGACTCAGCTTCACTCTGGGCGTGGGCAAGAGAGTTGCTGACTGCGTAAGCCATGATTTCGGGCTCGTAATTGTCGAGGGGCGGTGTGTGTGCTGTGCCGGCCGCTTCGCTCCAAACCTCAACCAATCCTTCGCGCAACCAAAGTGGAGCCTTCGGTCCCGCCTCGTGCTCCACCAGCGCATGCAGAAACTCATGGCGCATGGTATCGGCCAGGAGTTGCCGCGCGGCCAATGTGCGTAAGGGCTGCGTACCGATCCAATTTCCCTCGGTGAAGGCCGCGACCCAGCCCGGCGCCAGCGTTGCCTGGCGAAAGTCGGGTGTGGACGCGAAGGCGCGTACGGTAAACGGAATGGAGGCATGCAGGCCGGATCGCTGGGACGCTTCAGCGCGCGCGCGATTGAGAGCGGGCAAGAATGCAGCATCGCCGGCGTCGAGCGACTCCAAAACAAAACCATCGCCGGCGAAACTTTGCCAATCGCGTCCCGTCGTTTCGTCCGCGGCCTCGGCACCGGGAAAGTACTGGGCGAGAATTTCACGCGCGGTTCGCCCCTGCGCAGCCATTGCTGCCGCGCCCTTTTGACAGAGGCCGACGCCGTGCCCCCAGCCGCGCCCGTGAAAGGCGAAGCGGTCGCCTTGGCGACTGACTTCAAACCAGGTGCTTGGAATCTGGTTCCATCCCAGTGACTCGCCCACGGCGAGCTGGAAATCTTCAGCGGAGATTTCGGTGCGGTCGAGTTGCAAGGTGACGGCACGCCCCGATGCGCCGCGCCGCGCGACGGTCAGATTCTGCCAGCCGGGTTGCGCGAGGCCATGCGCGGCGAGAGCTGCAGTCAAATCGGAATGCGTAATCTCCGAAGCCCACTCGCGGGCGCCATTTTGCGTGCAGAAGCGGTCGGGCTGCGAGGGAAGATAGGGAAGCGGCTTTGCGCGCGGCCAAATCTCGTCGGGAGAAGCGGTGCGCCCGCCGCAATCCTTGCCGAAGTAGGCGAGGGCGCGTTGCCCATGGAACCAGAGAGTCTCGTCTGCGGTGGCCAGCGTGGCCGCATGCGCCGCGGCGCGGCGGTCGCCGTTCCCGCTCCAATGCAGAAGCTGGCAGTGGGTGGAATCGCAGAGATCGTACTCCGCGTGGCCGTGTGCCTCGTGCAACGCAAAGCTGCGCACGACGATGGCCAGCGCCTTCAGCGACTCGGGGCTGTCGTCGGGACCGCTCTCGCTAGCAACGACGCGCTCCACATAATTCTCGACGGGCAGCGTGACCACGATGACCAGCACACCGGCATGCGCGGTGATGACGACGGGATCATGCAGAGTTACAGTTTCGCCGTGAGCGGTGAGGGTGATGGGTCCGCTCAACCGGATTTCGCTCGATGTGAACGTTTTGCCCGCCGTCGTGAGGGTCACGCGATCTTTCTCTGCATGAATCTTCGCCGGAGCGTGCAACACTTCCACGGGGCACCGATCGCAGCTCTCGAACAACGTGAATTCCTTCGGGCCCGTGGGCATGAGCGTCACGTCGTGATCGTGCCAGAGCGTCCACATGCCGATGCGCAGCGTGGTGCGCGCGGCCGGCGGCGCGGCGGCGGCAGTGGCAGGAATCTGCGCCGGCTTGAGAAAACAAGAAAACAATATCGCGGCTAGGACGCTCGTCAAACGACGATGAAGTTTCGCGGTTTCCCACCCTTGGCGCAAAAGACGCGCCAAGGATGGGGCACGGAGCGCTTTGCTTGACCCGATGATGCTCATGGCCGCTTCCGATATGCGTTGATTGGCACGTTGGCGAGGAGGCGCCCGGCTAGGTGTGCAGCGTCGGCGCCACGGCCCGCGGGTAGAAACACGGCAATCACTACTTGAGGATCATCCGCGGGCGCGAGGCCTACAAACCATCCATGGGTTCGGCTCGAAGACGCGCCCTCGGCGGTTCCTGTTTTGCCGAGCACGGCAACACCGCCCAGGCTGGCCTGGCCCGCCATGCCGAAGCTGGCTGAGTCCTCTAATCCCGCACGCACCACCTGCGCTGCGTCGGAATCGGAGTGCGCCGCAAGCTCGAGCGCGAGCCAGCGATAGGCTGCCGCCAGTTCGAGAGGCGTGACGCGCACGCCGTCGACGCCAAGCAAAGCCAAATGTTGCGAATCCAGCGAATCGGGCTCGCGAAATTCTGCTACAGCTTCCTGCGGCGAAAGGCCGGTGGGGCCAAGCAACCCGGTGGGGCGGAGAAGTTGGCCCAATTCACCGGGCTGCAAGCTGCGCGCCACGGCGGCAAAATAACTGTTGCACGACCAGGTGAGTGCCTCGCGGGCATCGAAGGGCGGCGCGAGCGGATGCGTGCATGCCAGGCGATGGCCGGCCACGACCAGTTGCCGGTTGCAGGCCACGCGGTTTGCCGGATTCCATCGGCCCTCGCGAATCAGAGAATATAAAACCAGAGGCTTCAACGTGGAGCCGGGTGCGGCGACGGTGCGTGCCGCGTCAGAGAGCAGATGCGACGCCAGCAGGCGGCCGCTTGCGATATCAAGCACGATGATGCGCGCGTCGGGCGACTGGTGCGCCGCGCGGTCGACTGCGCTTTGCCACGCGGGCGCAGGAGTTTGGCAGGAGGCGCTGAGCGCGCCGGCGACCGCGACAATGGCAAGCGAACGCAGGATTCCGTGCACACCAGAAGTATCACCGATTTGCGCCGGAATCATCAGTGTGGGGAACCCGGTATAATCGGCGGCGACGTACGATCGCTTTCGACTTTCATCGAAAAGGACCCGCAATGCTCATGCTTCCAATCCGCAATCTCCGGTTTTTCCTGCTTCCGGTTTTCGCTGTGGCTCTGGCTCCCGCTCTCTTCCACGCGCAGGACGCCGCGCCGCCACGGCCGCAAATCACCGGCGTGTCGCATGTGGGCTACTTCGTGTCGGACCTGCCGAAGACGCTCGCGTTCTGGCACGACCTGCTGGGCTTCGACGAATACACCACGCTGAACAAACCGGGGACGGATCAGATCCGCATTGCGTTCATCAAAATCAACGACCACCAGCACATCGAGCTATTTACCGATGCCCCGCCCTCGCCGCCCAGCATGATGAGCCACTACTGCTTCAGCGTCAGCAACGTGGAGCAGATGCGCGCGTACCTCCGATCGAAGGGCCTGGATGTGAAGCCGGGCAACGGCGGCAAGACGCGCACCGGCGATTATGCCTTCGAGATCAAAGATCCCGACGGCACGCTGGTGGAGTTTGTCCAGAGCCTGCCCACGGGCATCGAGATGCAGGCCGCGGGCAAGTTCATGCCGCCTACGCGCATTGCCGACGCAATCTACCACGTGGGTTTTCTGGTGGGGAATCTGGACAAGTCGCTGGCATTTTACGAGGGCATTTTGGGCTTTACGGAAACCTGGCGCGGCAGCAGCAATGGGCAGCAATTGAGCTGGGTGAATCTGCGCGTCCCTGACGGCAAGGATTACATCGAGCTGATGCTTTACGACAAGACGCCGTCCGGCTTCGGGACCAAGAACCATGTGTCGCTGCTGGTTCCAGATGTGCGGAAGGCGGTTGCCGAGCTCGAATCCCGGCCCGCGTACAAGGACTACCTGACTCATGCGAAGCCGCTCACGGTGCAAGTGGGGAAGAACGGCAAGCGCCAGGTGAACCTCTACGATCCGGACGGAACGCGCGTGGAATTGATGGAGGGGCAGACCGCCGACGGCAAACCGGTGCCACCCTCCACCGCGCCGCCTCCGGCTCCGGCGCACGACTAGGCGTGCCGCCGAAGCTTATATATTGATACAACCGAAGAGCGCGAGAGCAAGGACTCGCTAAGACAGCCGTGCTCGCCGCTTCAGCTTCCTGTTATTCTCGCAATCACGCATGGAGAAATCTCTGCACGCATCGAAGGATGGTTCTCCGCTCGGCTTGCCGCGCGTCCTGGGCGCGGGCGAAGCCATCGCGATCGTGATCGGGACCGTGATCGGCAGCGGGATTTTCCTGATCCCCAGCGAAATGATGCGCGACACCGGCTCCTCGCTGCTGGTGTACCTGGCTTGGATCGCGGGCGGATTGCTGTCGCTCTTCGGGGCCATGACTTACGCCGAATTGAGCACCATGATGCCGTATGCGGGCGGCGAATATGTGTACCTGCGCGGCGCCTACGGGGACACGGCGGGCTTCCTCTATATGTGGACCTGGTTCACGGTGGCCAAGCCTGGGTCGATCGCCACCGTGGCCGTGGGCCTGGCGCGCACGCTCGAGTTCTTCCCCGTCTTTTCCCGCTTGTCGGATGCGATTCCCGGCCTGCCCTTCACGCTCTACTGGTCGCAGGTGTTTGCTATCGCCGTTACATGGCTGATTACCGGGCTGAATTACCTGGGCGTCAAAAAGGCGGGAGATTTTCAGCTGGTGTTTACGGTGCTGAAGGCGGTTCTGATTCTGGTTGTGGTGGCGCTCTGCTTTCAGTCCACGAGCGGATCGTGGAGTCACTTCCTGACCCGATTGCCGCACGCGATAGGCGGCTGGAACGGCTTTATGCTGGCGCTGATCGCGACATTATGGGCCTACGACGGCTGGAGCGATTTGAGCATGGTGGCAGGAGAAGTGCGACGTCCCGAACGCAATCTTCCCCTGGCCTTGATCGGAGGCCTGGTGGCCGTGGGCGCGCTCTACATGGCCACTAACGCGGCGATTCAGTACATCCTTCCGGCGCAGGCGATCGCCGCGTCAGAATGGCCGGCGGTGGCGGCGCTCCGGGTGGTGGCCGGGACGCACGGGGCAGGAATCGTGGCCGCGGCCATGGCCTTGAGTATTCTGGTGGCCCTGAATGGAACGGTGATGTCGGGCGCGCGGGTGCCGTATGCCGCCGCTCTCGACGGGCTGTTTTTCCGCCGCTTCGCGCAGGTGCATCCGCATTTTCGCTCGCCCTCCACAGCGCTGGTGGCGCAGGGGATGGTGTCGACGGTCCTGCTCCTGTTTTTGAGCCAGTTTCAGCAGCTGTTTAATCTGACGGTGTTTGCCGAATGGCTGTTTTACGCACTGGCGGCCAGTACGGTCTTTGTCTACCGGCGCAGGTTACCGGATGCGCCCCGGCCCTACCGGGTGTGGGGCTACCCGGTGCTTCCAGCCATCTTCGTGGGGTCGGCCGTGGTGGTGCTGGTCTCGAGTTACGCCGGGAATCTGCGGGGTTCGCTGATCGGTACTGCGCTGATTCTAAGTGGATTGCCTGCCATGTGGCTGATTCGAAAGCAGCGCGCCACGACCTGACGGGAAGACCGGCACGGCTTGCTCGACGGCACCTGATCGGGACCCTTCTCCACGCAGCCTCTCCCGCCCAGGAGACCGGTTTTTCGCAGAAATCCACCGAAATGTGAATTCCTTATGAGATTTTCATTGACATTTATTTTGAGCACAGCTAGTTTTGCATACATCCAGTCATCTATATGACTTGGCCGGTTGTAGGGTTTTTGGCGCGGTTGGCACGTAATGAACGCTCTGTTGCCGTTTCCGCTGAACCAGGTTCTCCTCCCAAATCGCGGTTTCGGGAATCATCTTCGATTCCAGGACTTGCGGTCGGGAAGGCGAGGACACTCCATGCAGGCTCCGGTCTGGTGGCTGAAGACAACGTGTCTTCGTGTTGCCGGATGCAGATTGCACAGGGAAACCTCTCGTATCGTCAGAAGAGGCAATTCATTATCACTGAAGCGAGTTCACCTGATTCGCTCAACGCAATCCTCGCCGGGATGGTTTTCGATCATCTGTCGGACCGGCGTCTCCATTCTGTACCCCTCAACCTGTGAGGCTGATGCCGGGTAAAGGCAGAGGGAACACCCATCATCAGCAGAACCAGAACATCTTAGGAGGCAGTCAACTGCTATGTCGCACAAATTTGCAAAATGTTTTTTTGCCCTGTTGGTCGCAATAGGGCTGGCGTTTACCGTCAACTGCGCAACCGCGCAGAGCAATGTTTCCGGCAGCATCAGCGGAACCGTGACCGACGCGTCGGGCGCCGTGATCTCGGGCGCCTCAGTGACCATCACGAACGTTGACCGCGGCGAAGACATTCGCGTCACCAAGACCAACGGGTCGGGATTCTTCACGGCAGAAGCGCTGCCGCTGGGCAACTACAAGGTGACAATTACCGATGCTCACTTCAAGACTGAGGTCGTGACCGGCATTGTGCTGCACGCTGCCGATGCGCTCACCGTCAATCGCGCACTCACGCCGGGCGGAGCCAACGAGATCGTCACCGTGAGTTCAACCGATCTTCTGTCCCACGTCGACCTGGAAGACGCATCCTCCGCGGGTCTGATTAACAACGAGCAGATAACCGAAATGCCGCTTGTCACGCGCAACTACGAAACGCTCTTGAATTTGCAGCCGGGCGTAGTGTTCGGCGGCGCGACAGACGACCTGACGCGTGGCCCTGCCGGCCTGAGTGGCGCGTCGAGCACGGTGTCGTTCTCAGTGAATGGCGGCCGCAACACTTCGAACGGCTGGACGATCGACGGCGCCGACAACCTGGATCGCGGCGCGAACCTGACGCTCTACACGTATCCCAGCCCTGACGCCATTGCCGACGTGAAGACATTGCGCGGCCAGTACAGCGCGCAGTACGGCCGCAATGCTTCGGGGGAAGTCGATGTCGTGACCAAGTCCGGCACGAACCAGCTCCACGGCAGCGCCTACGAGTATCTGCGCAACAATTACTTTGACGCCAATTCGTATGTAAACGACTATTTCGGCGGTCCCGCGGCGGGATTCCCGACACCGACCTACCGCTACAACGTGTTTGGTTTCTCGGCCGGCGCCCCGGTGATCCTCCCCAAGATTTACAACGGCCACGACAAGACTTTCTTCTTCGTCTCAGAAGAATGGCAGCGCATCGTCGAGACGCTCTCGGCTGCAACGGCTACAGTGCCGCAGGCCTCGGAGCGCGCCGGCGACTTCACGCAGTCCGGCCAGAAGGTCGGCACAACCTGGACCACAGCTCCAGTGACCGTTTGCACGGCGTACACCAACAACCCCGCGACGCAGGTGAATACCTGTACGGCGACTGGGACGTCCGTTACGTCCGGTCTTTCACCCACGGCGCAGGCGTACATGAAGGACGTGTTTGCCAATGTGCCGGTCCCGAATGTGGCCTTCAACCTCGCGCATAACGCGGATCCGCACACCATTTACACCAACTTCAAAGATCTCTTCAACAATCTGGATTCCACGGTGCGTATCGATCAGCAGTTCGGGCAGAAGCTGAACATCTTCTATCGCTACCTGCACGATACGTTCCCTGAGACTCTTCCCCAGGGCCAGTTCACCACGGTGTATATCGCCGGCGCGAACACGACCACGGTCGTGAACCCCGGCACGCAGCACCTCGCGCATGGGACGTACATTATCAGTCCCACAATGCTCCTGAATGTGGGCTATTCGTTCTCGAACGGCAACATTGTGAGCACACCGTCCGGCTTCCTTTCTTCGGCGCAGTCGCCTGACGTCAAGCCGACGCTCGTCTACCCCAACACGGTAGGGCTGATTCCCAACCTCTCGATCGCGGGCATGAGCGCGCTGAGCGGCAGTGTGGCCTACACGGACCATGGCACCGACCATCAAGCCTATGGTGATTTGACCAAGATCGTGCACAACCACACGTTCATCTTCGGCTTCTCGTACAACCACTACCAGAAGCTCGAAAACAACACCACCGGCACGCAGGGAGGGTTCACATTCGCAAGCGATGCAGCCTTTTCGAACGTGCCCACGAACAACAACTCCGGCGCAAACGAGGCGCAGGGTTTCGCCAACTTCCTGACAGGAAATGCCAACGGTGGGTTTAGCCAGCTATCGAAAGATCCAGTGACGGATCAGAAATTTGCGTTATACGAGGGCTTCGCTCAGGACAACTGGAAGGTGAATCCGCGGCTTACGTTGAACCTGGGCGTTCGCTATGGCTATTACGGACAACCCGCGGATGCGAATCTCCTCCAGAGCAATTTCGATCCCGCCAAATACACTACCGCGGGCGCGCCGACCATTAATAACGTCGGTCTCATTTGCGTCACTTCGCCTTGCAGTCAGACCGGAAGCAATGCCGGGCTGTCTACATCGGCAAATCCCACAGCGGACATCGTGGGTATCAACTACATCGACGGCATCATCTACAACGGTCCGAACGCAGCCAACAACAACCAGGCTTCGCCCTGGGGAAACAAGGTGGGCCAAGCACAGAAAGCTAACCTCGCGCCGCGTTTCGGCTTCGCTTACGATGTGTTCGGCAACGGCAAGACCTCGCTGCGCGGCGGCTACGGCTGGTCGTATGACAACGCGGAAGTGAGCTACTACGAAACCACGGTCTTCGACAATCCTCCGGCCGTGGCCACGTATTCGGTCAGCGAGTCGTCGCTCGACACGCCGGCAGGAGGCGCAAGCTCTGCATTTTCGACCACTCCCGCGCGTATCCAGGCAACGCCGCTCAACTTCCAGACTCCGTACGTGCAGCAGTTCTCGCTTGACATTCAACAGGAATTGGCGCCGAAGTTCATGATGGACGTGGGCTACTTCGGCGACCATGGCACGCACCTTATGGGCGCCATCAACCTCGACCAGCCGCAACCGGGTGCGTGGCTTGGCACCGCGAACAGCGGGGGCAGTTACCTGGTGAATCCTGAGACGGTCAGCTCCGGCTGCTACATCACGATTAACGGCGTCAACATTCCGGCTAACATCAGCTCCACCTGTACCCGCGTGGTCAACCAGATCGAGCCGTATCTCGGTTACGGCGCCATCGACACTCTGCGGACCATCTTCAATTCGAACTACAACTCTTTGCAGGCGAAGGTGACCAAGCGCTTCAGTGGCAGTACTTACGTGGACGCCAACATCACCTGGTCGCGCGACTTGACCAACTCTCCGGCAGATTACTCCGGGTTCATCCAGAACGAATACAACATCAACGGCGATTACGGCCGCGCCTCGCTTGACCGCAACAAGGTCTTCAACTTCGACGGCGTCTTCGAAGAGCCATGGTTCCGCGAACAGAAGAACCTCGAAGGCCGGTTGCTGGGTGGATGGGAGATGAGCTTTGTCTACGCGATCGATTCCGGACTGCCCTCGACCATTTCTGCCAGCGCCGGAAGCGTTGTGCAATACAACCTGGGCGGCCTCGCCAGCATATATAACAACCAGTTGAACGGCGGCGAAGCGAGCGACAACCCGGGCCTGCACAACTCTGGACCCACATCCGACGGCTTGCGAGCTAACCAGATCGGCGATCCGAACTCGCCGGGCAACCTACAGAGGATTCACAACAAGAACTATGAATCTTCAGGCTTGCCTTGGTTCTATTCAGGCGCATTCGCCGCAGCGGCGCCCAACAGCCCGATTCCGGCTACAGCCAAGCGCGGCACGGTGCAGGGCCCTGGATTCAACCGCCTCGATCTTGGCGTTCACCGGAACTTCAAGATCACGGAGCGGATGAGCTTCCAGTTCCGCGCCGAGGCCTTCAACGCAATCAACCACGTGAATGTCAATGCCATCGGAACGTCTTCGTCGTCCTCGACGTTTGGCGAGGTTACGGGATATCGTGACATGCGCATCATGCAGTTCGCCGGCAGATTTACCTTCTAACTTGAACGAATAAACTGGCTCAGCCCGCTTGTTTCCTTAAAAAGGGAAACAGGCGGGTTCGGCCCTGCTCTCATGCAAAACTGATGGTTGTGGTCGTGCCGCCGGGGCAGGGATGTCGCCATGGGATTGAATACGCTGGATCTGGTGGTGATCGGTTGCTATCTGGCCGGCGTGACGCTCTTCGGCTTACGCTTCCGTAGCGGGCAGCAGACGCTGAAAGGATACTTCCTCGCCGATAACGCAATTCCCTGGTGGGCGATTTCGCTTTCGATTGTGGCCGCAGAAACCAGTACGCTGACGGTCATCAGCGTGCCCGGCCTGGCGTACGACAAGGACTTCAGCTTCCTGCAATTGGTGTTCGGCTACCTGATCGGCCGCGTCGTGGTGAGTTTTGTGCTCATCCCACAATACTTTCGCGGCGAGCTGGTTACGGCGTATCAGCTGATCGAACGCCGCTTTGGGCAACGACTGCGCACGCTGACAGCCGGAGTTTTTCTGGTCACGCGGGCTGCTGCTGAAGGCGTACGCGTGTTTGCGGTGGCCATTGTGGTGCGCGTGGCGCTGGGCGGCCTGCTGACGGGCGTGAGCGATTTCGAGCGCGACCTGGTGGCAATTGCCATTGTGACCGTGCTGACTCTTCTCTACACGTTGAAGGGCGGCCTGAAGGCGGCGATCTGGACGGATGTGATGCAGCAAACGGTGTATGTTGCCGGTACCATCGTCGGTCTTTTGACCATCCTGCATCTTGTGCCCGGTGGGTGGGCAACGGTGCGCGAGGTTGCGGGGCAGGCAGGCAAGTTCCGGGTGCTGGATCTCACGTTCGATTGGACGACCAAGTACACGTTGTGGTCGGGAGTCATTGGCGGAGCTTTTCTCACCACTGCCAGTCACGGGACCGATCAGTTAATTGTGCAGAGGCTGCTGGCGGCGCGCAGTGAGGGTCAAGCAAAGATTGCGCTGCTGTCGAGCGGCGTCGTGGTTTTGTTTCAGTTCTCGCTCTTCCTGATGATTGGAGCGATGCTGTACGTGTTTTATCGTATTTATCCGCCAGAGATCGCGTTTACGCGAACCGACAGAGTCTTTCCTGTTTTCATCGTGAACCACATGCCGCACGGCGTGAGCGGGCTGCTGATTGCCGCAATATTGGCGGCGGCGATGTCGAATCTGAGCGCGGCGCTCAATTCGCTTTCTTCCACATCGATTGTCGATTTCTACATGCGCCTTCGTCCGCTTTCGTCGGAGATTCGGCGCATCTGGTTGTCGCGGGCGGCGATGGTGGTTTGGGCGCTGGTGCTATTCGGGTTGGCGCTGTTGGCGCGGCACGGGGGCAGGGTGATCGAAGTCGGGTTGACGATTGCCTCGGTCGCTTATGGCGGAATGCTGGGCGTCTTTTTGTTAGGCGTGCTCACGCGCCGAGCCTCGGAAAACGGGGCCATGGTGGGCATGATCTGTGGATTGGCGTTAAACCTCTACCTCTGGCTCTTCACCGGCGTGGCGTTTACGTGGTACGTGGTGCTGGGCAGCGTGGTGACGTTCGCCGTGGGTTATGCCGCGAGCTTCGCTATGGGTAGAAAACAGGGAACGAGTTCGAGTCAAGGGATGGGAAATGCAAGTGCGTAAGTTGATGACGGAGCGCCGCAATCCGGCCACAGAGAATCTGGACCGGATGAGCGCTCTTGAAATGGTTACCGCGATGAATCGGGAAGACGCGAAGGTTCCACGCGCCATTCATAAGGTGTTGCCGGAGATCGCCAAAGCGGTGGACCTGGTGGCGCAGCACCTGGCCGTGGGCGGGCGGCTGATTTATGTCGGTAGCGGCACCAGCGGCCGCATCGGGGCGCTGGATGCATCGGAGAGCCCTCCGACTTTCGGCGTGAGCGCAAAGAAAGTGCAGTTTGTGATTGCGGGCGGCGAGAGCGCGCTAATGAAGGCCGCGGAGGCCAGCGAGGACTCCGCGGAGTTGGGGCGCAGGGACATTGCGGCGCGAAGGCCCGGCGTGCACGACGTGGTGGTGGGCATTGCGGCCAGCGGATATACGCCGTACACCATCAGCGCGCTGGAACATGCGCGGGCCAAAGGCGCGGCGACGGTAGCTATCGCGTGCAATCGCAACACCCCGCTGGGGAAGGTCGCGGATCTGCGCATTGAAGTCGAGGTTGGGCCGGAGGTGCTTGCGGGCTCGTCGCGGCTGAAGGCCGGGACCGCGGAGAAGCTGATTTGCAACATGCTGACAACCGGGGCCATGGCGCGGTTGGGGTACGTTTATAGCAATCTGATGGTGAATCTGCACCTGACCAACAAGAAGCTGGTGCAGCGCGGCATCATGATCTTGCAGGAGTTGGCGAAGGTGGATCGGGCACAGGCCGCAGCCACACTGGAAAAGGCCGGCAGAAGCGTTCCCCTGGCGCTGGTGATGTTGAAGACGGGCGCCGGCAAAGCCGAGTCCGCGCGACGCCTGCGCCGCGCAAAAGGGAATGTTCGTCAAGCAATTGAAGGTTGAGATGGGGAGTGTTCTAAAGACGATTCGGTTCCGGCGCGGGTTGGTCTTCCTGCTGGCGATTGCGTTGATTGCATGCGGCGAGCGGACGCTTGCCGCGCAGGCGACGGCCGGAAGCGGCGCTCATGATTTTGATGCTATCGATGCGCTCATGCAGGCGGCCGTGGCCCGAGGCAACATGCCGGGCGGCGTGGTGATCATCGGCCACAACGGCGCGGTGGTGTATCGCAAGGCCTTCGGTTCGCGATCGCTGGAACCCACGCACGAAGCGATGACCGTTGACACCATCTTCGACCTGGCTTCGCTGACCAAGGTGATCGCAACCACCACCGCGGTGATGCAACTCGTTGACGAGGGCCGCGTGCATATTGACGATCCCGTCGCCGTATATCTGCCGGATTTTGCGCAGAACGGGAAGGCGCAGATTACTGTGCGCGAGCTGATGACGCATTTTTCCGGCCTGCCGCCCGATCTGGATTTGAAGGAAGCGTGGCACGGCCGCGACACAGCCTTCAAAATGGCGATGCAGGTTCAGCCCACCAACCCTCCGGGCACGCGATTTGTCTATAGCGACATTAATTTCGAAGTGCTCGGCTTCATCGTGCAGAAAGTCACCGGCATGCCGCTGAATGAATACACGGCGACGTATGTGTTTGCTCCGCTGGATATGACGGAGACGTCCTTTCTTCCGCCCGCGAGCTGGGTGCCGCGCATTGCTCCCACGCAATACGACGAAGATGGAATCATGCTGCGCGGCGTAGTGCACGACCCCACGGCGCGTCGGATGGGCGGAGTGGCGGGGCACGCCGGTCTGTTTTCGACGGCGGATGATCTGGCCAAGTTTGCGCAGAATCTGCTGAGCGATCATCCGAAAGTTCTCACCCGCGAAGCGATTGAGGAGATGACGACGCCGCAGCAGCCGGGATCGACTTCGATCTTGCGCGGATTGGGGTGGGACATCGACTCGCCCTACTCCAGCCCTCGCGGCAAGCTGTTTCCCGTCGGCTCCTTTGGACACACGGGATTCACAGGCACTTCGATCTGGATGGATCTTCCCAGCGACACGTACATCATCCTGCTCACGAACGCGGTGCATCCGAACGGCAAAGGAAACGTGATCGCGCTGCGCAGGCAGCTGGCGGATGCCGCCGTTGGGGCGCTGCATCTCTCCTTCACCGAAAACCCCGAGAAGCGGATTGGGCCCATCCCTCGCTCCAGTGAGCCGATGATTCCCGAACGGCACGTTACCGCGCGATCGGGCGAGGTACAAGTCGGGATCGATGTTCTGGAAGCGGACGGATTTCGCGAGCTGCATCCGGACGCAAATCATCCAGTGAGGATCGGACTCGTCACCAATCAGACCGCCGTCGATGCGCACGGAAAACGCACGGCCGACGTTTTGGCGCACGCGCCAGGAATCAAATTGACGGCCATCTTCAGCCCGGAGCATGGCATTGCCGGCGTTCTCGACACCACGGCGATCGGCAACTCGCGCGACGCGGCGACGGGCGCGCCTGTCTATAGCGTCTACGGCGAAGGGGATGCGAAGCGACGGCCAACGGACCAAGAGATGGCCGGCGTGGATGAGATTGTTTACGACATTCAGGACGTGGGCGTGCGCTTTTACACATACGAGAGCACGCTCGGCTACTTTCTTGAAGCAGCCGCGAAGGCGGGCAAAGAGATTGTCGTACTTGATCGGCCCAACCCAATCGGCGGCGCGTACGTGCAGGGCCCCATGCTCGATGCGGGGCGTGAATCGTTCGTCGGCTACTGGCGAACCCCGGTGCGCCACGGCATGACAGTAGGCGAGCTCGCGGGACTGTTCAACAGCGAGCGGTTGATCGGCGCAAAGCTCTCCGTGGTGCGCATGGAAGGCTGGTTGCGCGGCGACTGGTTCGATTCCACCGGCAGAGTGTGGATCAACCCCTCGCCGAACTTGCGCAGCCTGACCGAGGCCGAGCTCTATCCCGGTTTGGGGATGATCGAGTGGACGAATATTTCCGTCGGCCGCGGCACTGATACGCCGTTCGAGTTTGTGGGCGCGCCGTGGATCGACGCGGCAGCGCTGGCCAGCTACCTGAACGCGCGCACGATCGACGGCGTTCGTTTTGTGCCGGTAAACTTCACACCCAATGCGTCGAACTACGCAAACCAATCCTGCGGCGGAGTGAACATTCTTGTGACCGACCGTGAAGCGCTGGACGCGCCCGAGCTTGGCTTGGAGATTGTGGCCGCGCTTGAACATTTGTATCCCAATGATTTCAAGATCGCCGGGTTGGACGGCTTGATGCGCAACAAAGCCGCGCTCGATGCGCTTACGGCTGGCGAAGATCCGCGCCGCATTGACGAAGATTGGCAGGATGCGCTGAAAAATTTTGAAACGGTGCGCGCGAAGTATCTTCTGTACTGATTTTGCTTGAGGACGGCGAAGGATCGAAAGGAGCGAAAGTTGAGGTTTAGAGCGAGCGAAAGGCGGTGGGGTTGGATGGCCGTGGTGGCCGCGATGCTGGCGGCGATGTTCGCACCGGGCACCGTGGCCGCACCGCCGGTTCATCTTGACCGCAAGGGCGAGCGGTGGGCCCAGTCGACGCTGCGCAAGATGACGCTCGAAGAAAAAATCGGGCAGATGATTATGGTCTGGGCAAAGGTCAAGTTTCTGAACCCAGAGAGCCCCGAGTATCTGGAACTTCGCGTCGAGATGGTGAAGTACCACGTAGGCGGCTTCGGCGTGACTGACCCAGTGGAGGATTCGCAACTGTTCATGAGCGAGCCGCTCGAAGCTGCAGCTCTGACTAACCGGCTGCAAAAGGATTCGAAGTACCCGCTGTTGATCGCTGCCGATTTCGAACGCGGCTTGTCCATGCGTCTTGAGGGCGCGACGGCGTTCCCGGCAGCGATGGCTTTTGGCGCGACAGGCGATAAAGAACTGGCGCGCCAGTTCGGCCGCATCAGCGCGCAGGAGTCGCGCGCCATCGGCGTGCAGTGGAACTGGTTCCCGATTGCGGACGTCAACTCCAATCCCGCCAATCCCATCATCGATACGCGCTCGTTTGGCGAAGATCCCGCGCTTGTAAGCGAAATGGTCGCGGCCTACATTGAGGGCGCGCGCAGCGAGGGATTGCTGACGACGGCCAAGCATTTTCCCGGCCACGGCGACACGGACACAGATTCCCATCTCACGCTGGCGCGCGTGCCGGCCAGCATGGAGCGGCTGAACACGGTCGAACTGGTTCCTTTCCGCAGCGCGATCGCCGCGGGAGTGGACTCGGTGATGGTGGGCCATCTGATCGTTCCCGCCGTTGAACCCGACCCCAACCGCCCCGCCAGCGTCTCCGCGCACGTGATCAAAGATTTGTTGCAGGGGCAGTTGGGTTTCAGGGGATTAGTGGTCACCGATGGATTGGATATGGCGGGGCTGACGCATGTCTTCACGGGATCGGAGGCGGAGATTTCGAGCGAAGCATCCGTCGCTGCTGTGGAAGCAGGCGAGGACTTGGTCATTATCCCCGGCGACCTCGGTGGCGCGTATAACGGCCTGCTCTCGGCGGTGAAGAAAGGCGAGATTTCCGAGGCGCGCATCGATGAGAGCGTGTTGAAGATTTTGCGCATGAAGGCGTCGGTAGGCCTCAATCGCAACCGCTTTGTGGATCTCTCCAAAGTGCAGGATGAGATTGCGCAGCCCGCGAACGTGGCGCTTGCCGAAAGCGTTGCCGATCGGGCGGTGACGCTGGTGCTCGATGGCGGCAAGCTGATTCCGCTGCAAGCGCAGGTGACGGCCACGGCTGCGCAGCCGGCTTCGCGCTTCGTTGCGGTGATTTTTTCTGACCGGCCGCGCGGCAGCGACGGAGGCCGCGCCTTTGCGAGCGAACTGCGCCAGCGTGCGCCGGGCGCCACCGTCTTTTTTGTCGATCCCAGCAATTCGAGTTACATTTTCGACAGCGTGATGGCGGCGGTGCGCGATGCGGGTAGCGTGATCGCCGTCGCCGAGTCGGTTCCCAATCCCAGACGAACCACGCGAGGTCGTGCTGGTGGCTCGGCTGGCATGGACACGGGACCGATGCAGTTGCTTACCGAGATAGTGAAGACCGCGGGAGCGAAAACCGTTGTTGTGGCGTTCGGCAATCCCTATACCGGTGGGTCAATCGCGGGCATCCAGACTTACGTTTGCACGTATTCCAATACGGTGGTCTCCGCATCGAGCCTGGCGCGTGCGCTGTTTGGCGAGATTCCGATCCACGGAAGGTTGCCGGTTTCGATTCCCAACCTTGCGCCGCGCGGAACCGGCCTCGACCGCGATGCGATTACGGCGCGAGCCAGTACGCCATAGAAGAGACCGGTGATCTTGAGAGGAGCAGTGCAGTGAGTATCGCAGAATCGAATCCGAGAAATGCTCGGCCGTGGCGTGGCGGAATTGGCAGCATCGGTCGCGCGATCATGGCCGGCTTGGCGCTGGCCGCGCTGCTGGCCCCCGCGCCGGCTCAGGCGCAGCAGTCTGTCGACCACCCGGATGCGGTGGTGGCCAGGCCCGTCGTGAATATGTACAGGAACGCCACGGATGCGAGCGACGTGGTTTCGCAGGTGCTTTACGGCACGGGCGTCACGACGATTGAGAACGGTCCAGGCTGGTTTCATATTCGCACAGCGGACGGTTATACCGGCTGGGTGGAGGCGGCGGACTTGAAGACGCTGAACGGCGGTTCCTACGCGCCGAGTGGCGATGCGGTGCGCGTTACGGCGTTGAGTTCGAATGTTTATCGCGAACCCGACGTGACGGCGCACGCGCCCGTTTTGCAACTGCCATGGGAGTCGCGGCTGGAACCGGCGCCTGCGCCGGCGAAGAACACCGAGCGCTGGCTCGAGGTGCGCCTTGTGGATGGGCAAATGGGCTGGGTGCAGCGCGGCGACATCAGTAGCGATTTCACGCCGGTGAGCATCGGCGACATGCTGCAGCTCGCGCACCGGTTTATCGGCACCACTTACACCTGGGGTGGCGTGAGCAGCTTTGGTTTCGACTGCTCAGGATTTACGCAAATGCTGGAGCGGCAACGCGGCATCGAGATGCCGCGCGACGCGGACATCCAAGCTGCGTGGAGCGACGTGATTGCAGTGGAGCGCAAGGACCTGCAGCCCGGCGACCTTTTGTATTTCGGCTCGAGTCCATCAAAGATTACGCATACCGGCATGTATCTGGGCAACGGCGAGTTTATCCACGACACTACGCACGGCCATCCCGGCGTGCAGATCAGCCGGCTGGACGATATGCCGTGGACGCAGCTACTGGTAGCGATACGGAGAGTGAAACTATGAATCGACGAGATTGTTTGAAAATTGCCGGCGCTGCCGCGGTGCTTCCGTTCGCAACCGCGGCGGCGCGGCCGCAATCCGCGCAGGGGCCGTGCACGGTCGAGGCGGGATTGAAGCGCTTGATGCTGCGCCACACCTGGACGACGACCATGTCGTCCAGCGAGTATCGCGACACCGTGCAGGTGGAATACCGGCGCGACGGGATTTCCGGTCACGGCGAGGGCGCGCCGATTGTGCGTTACCAGGAATTTCCGGAATCGGCCATGAAGGCTGTTCAAGCCATCGCGAACAACATTACCGCCGGCGACCCCTGGCAGTATCAAAAATTTCTTTTTGAGATTCGCAAGGCGCTGGGCGAACAGCAACATGCCGCAATGGCGGCCGTCGATATCGCTATCTTCGATTGGCTGGGGAAAAAGCTCAATGTGCCGCTCTATAAGTTTTTCGGGCTGGACCCGGCAGACGCGCCGATCACGGATTTTTCCATCGGCATCGACACGCCGGAGATCACTCGCCAGAAGACGCGCGAAGCGGCGGATTTTCCGATTCTGAAGGTGAAGGTGGGCTTGAAGACCGACGAGGCGACGATCGAAGCCGTGCGCAGCGTAACCAACAAGCCCATTCGCGTGGATGTCAACGAGGGCTGGACCGACAAGGAAGAGGCCATCCGCAAGATCAACTGGCTGGAATCGCAGGGCGTGGTCTACGTGGAACAGCCCATGCCGGCGCATATGGTGGAAGAAACCCGCTACGTGCGCAGCAAGGTGCACCTGCCGATCATTGCCGACGAAGCGTGCACAGACGTCACAATGATTCCGAAGCTTGTCGACGCCTACGACGGAATTAACGTCAAACTCGACAAGTCCGGGGGCATTCTGGAAGCGTGCCGGTGGATCGAGGTAACTCGCGCCATGAAGATGAAGGTGATGCTGGGCTGCATGGTGTCGAGTTCCTGCTCCGTGACCGCCGCGGCTCACTTGTCGCCGCTGGTGGATTACGCCGATCTCGACGGCAACCTGCTGGTGGCCAACGATCCGTGGGTTGGCGTGCGCGTGGAAAAAGGAAAGCTGATACTCCCCGAAGGCCCGGGTTTGGGCTTGAAACCGGCGTGAAACGCGACGCAAGATTTGTTGAAGTTTTCGCAATAAGTGTGGACGGTGTTTTCGGGCAATCGGTAAGCTGGTTGAGCAAAGTGCGTGGATGCAGTCTGCCAGGGCCCGCCGGCAGTGCTTAACCTGGAGGTTCACTTCAAAGTGGATACAACGGAATTGATGACAAACCGAAGCCGGAAGCCGCGTCCATCGCCCCTGGACCGCAGAAGCGGCATTCCGCTTTATCACCAAATTCAGCAGCGCCTTCTGGATCAGATCCAATCGGGCGAACTGAAGCCGGGCGAACCCTTGCCGTCGATTCAGCAGATTGCCACGCGGATGGGCGTCAGCCAGATGACGGTGCGGCAAGCGGTGGGCGCGCTGTGCGAGCGCGGAGTGATCTACAGCCGGCAGGGCAAAGGCACGTTCATTTCCGGCATCAAGCTGGAGAGGGATTTTCGCCAGGTCCTTTCCTTCTCGGAAGAGACACAGGCGCGGGGAGCGACGCCTAGCTCCAAGGTGCTTTCATTCCGCATCCAGACACCGACTCAAGAGGTGAAAGAAGCTCTGGGCTTGAGCGACGGGGAGCACGTCTTCAACCTGCGCCGGGTGCGCTGCGGCAACTCGATTCCCATGGGCATTGAGTCGAGCTGCCTGCCGGTGCAGCTGTGCCCCGGACTCATGGAAACCTTCGATGCCACAACCTCGCTCTACGATGAGCTGGCGCATCAATACGGAATCCAGTTGATGGTGACAGACGAGGTGGTGGAAGTGGGTAAAGCCAGCGCGGAAGATGCACGCCTGCTCCAGATCGCTGCGCAGAGCCCGATCTTCCTGTTTACGCGCGTCTCGTATCTCGAAAACGGCACGCCGGTGGAGCACGTGAAATCTGTCTATCGTGGGGACCAATACAAGATCGTGAACCGGCTCATGCGCTTGAAGCGCGAACGGATGGCAGCGCCTCTTGCAGCCTCGACCAGGCCGGTGATCGATGTAATTCACTGATGCAGGGCTGCGGACACGGTGAGCGCACTCGCGGCCCGCGCGCGGTTCTCCAGCTTACCGCACCTGTTCAGGAGCGGAACCAGATGACAGCAGCAGTGAGACTGCTGATCACGAGGGGAAACCACACCTGTGCGAGCCACGGCACGGGAATAAGGAAGAGAATATCGGTGCTGACGAACGAGCCGGGCCAGCCGATGGTGAGACGAAGCCAGACGTAATAAAAGAAATCCCAGAACGCAAACGTCCAGAGAAACGCGGCGGTTCTTGCTTTGAAATTTTGCCCGGCTAGCCAGGCAATTCCGCCCAGCATCACGATGGTTGCCGCTTCGCGGAAGCACTCGATCCTGACCAGGCTTGCCGGCAGGGCAGTGGGGCCATACGCCTGCGGAACCGGCCACAACCCGGTGGCGGCTCGGAGATACACCACCACGGCCGCTTCAACAAAGCCAAAGGCAATGCCAAAGACCGCGATGACTAGAAGCCGCTTTCTGGTCAGAGTAAACTTCGCTTTCCGCGACAGAAGATAAGGGGCCACGGGAACGAGGATGAGCAGGTTCACCCACCACGGCGAAGCAAGGAGAGCAAAGCTCGGCATAGAGTGAGTTTACGACGGTGGGGTTTTCGCGTCGTGTTGGACGGCGAGCCTTATCCGCCTGAACACGCCGCGGGTGGACGAAGCCGATACGCAATCACTTTGGGACTGTCGTACCCGCCGGGCAGGGAAGTGACCTGGAACAGCGCCTCGAAGGGAGCCACGCTGGTTCCTGGCTTGTGCCCCATGCTCTGTAGCAACATATCGAGCCGCTGTGGATCGGTCACGATGTCACCGGCTGCCTGGGTGGCCTGCGCATTCAATCCTTCCGCCAGCACGGTCAGACCCTGGTCGCCGCATCCTTTCAACAGCGCGACGACTCCGTAGCTGAAATAGGTTTTTTCCTCGGTCCGCTGCGTATCGTACATATCCGGGATGCCGTAGGTTGCATCTTCGTGCCCCTGGGGTGTGCGATTACGGAACATCGGCGCCCCCGAATGCGGATCCTGATCCAATATGAAGTTCAGGTTTGGCTCGTACACCGAGACCCATGGATTGGAGCGATGGCTGCCAATGAGAACCACGTTTCCCTGATGGAAGAAGGCGGCCTCGACATCGCGGGAGAACATGGGGTTTTCCTGGCCTCCGAACTGTTCCGCAATCGTGGCCAGATGCACCGAAAGCGCCATGTCGGCCGGGCTGGTCACGCGCCGCATGACCACGTTGAAGAGCTTGTTCCCCTTCTCATCGTAATATTTGCGATTCAGATAGTCGCCCAGGTCCAGCGTTTTGCCGCTCAAGTCCTGCCACAAGGCAAAACTCGTGTCGGCATACACCACTTTCAACTCTTCATTGGGCTTCGCGAAAAATTGCCCCCAAAAATCGGCAACCGCGCCGGCCGGCCGGGCAGAGCCGAATGGGGTTTTGTTCTGCAGCACGTAGCGAGTGGCAGCGACAGAAGCGGCGATGGCCACCACAAGCACGGCTGCGAAGGCCACCCAATGCCGAAGCGTCGGCTTCTTGATGATCTCAACCTCCGCGCCGGCTTCTTCTTCCAGCGCGTTCGGCTGAGCTTCCTCTGCTGTTTGCGGCTTCAGCTTGGCTTCAGGCAGGTGGGCGGACTTGCGGGGCACGAACTCCGGCGCGTAGGCGCCTCGCGGCATGGTAATCACCACCGCTTCGTTGGCGCCTTCTGAGGTAAAGTACCGTTCCAGCCGCCCCCGCAGCTCGTGGGCGCGAACGCGAACAATATTGTCATCCGCGGGATTGTAATTCGGCTTTCGCCCCAGCACCTCGGCGCCAATCGACTGTTCTTTCAACTCCTCGGCGCGGCCAGAAATCACCCGTTCCGTAATGTAAAGGAGAAACGCGCGCAAGGCCGGCGAGCGGCGAAAGATCTCGCTGTTCACCACGCGCTGAACCAGCTCGCGCTTCTGCTCCGGCGATAGAGCGCTTTGGTTTTCTTGCCGTTGCAATACCGAAGATGACGTTGTTTCCTGCACGAGGAGCCATTTTACGGTAAAGCTTAACCTTGTGCAACGTATGATTGGGAACTGGTACCTGAAATCCGCATTTCCACCTTTGGCCTCCCCAGTGGATTCCATTTTTGGTAGGAATGGTCGGGGTAAGTCACCCGTGTGTCACGCTGGCCGAGCTTCCTTGGGGTCTCACGATTAGCGTGCGAGTCCAGGCAGGCTCTCCGGCCCAAAGAGGACGCCAATCTCCTTACTTTCCTGGCATATAGGCTCCCGCAGATCGCCGCTCGGCTGCTGGAACCACTGCGCGTTATCCTGCTTCGACCGCATGATTCGCGCCCAACCCGGCCGCCATATCCTCTGCATACGGCCTCCGTGTGGCGAGCAAAAGGTTGCTGCCGCGCGGCCCTCGCCTCGGTTCCTTGACTCCAGAGAACGGTCTCTCAAACTCCTTACAACGCTTCACAAAGCAGCCGAACAATCCTAATCGATTAATTTACCGTTACTTCACTTCACAAGGTTTGGTCGCAGGGAGGAGTCTTATCGGCGGACAATGAGCAGTCAATTCAGAGTGATTCTCCATTCCCCAGGCACAGTCGCCGCGCAGTGCGCCAGCTGTGGGCCGAGTCCGTTGTCCATGTTTCGTTTCGGCACGGGAGATCGCGATTCGATCCTTTCGCAAATCACCAAGGCAAGCAGTCGTTTCATCTTCAAACAGGAGCAGCCGGCCAGGACCGAACAAGGTGCGGGACCGGGCAATTTGAACCATGCTTTAAGGAGGCATGTGCAATGAATCAAAAGGAATGGGCAATTCCACAGAGTTTTCTGGCAATCGCCTGCGCCGTTCTCATGTTGGTTTTCAGCGGGCAGATTTTTGCTCAGGCTGGCATCGATATGGGTAGCGTCACTGGTACCGTCAAGGATCAGACCGGAGCCGTGGTACAGAAGGCCCAGTGCACTCTGACCAACGTAGATACCGGCACCTCGCAAACGGCCGTCTCCACATCAGTCGGCGCATACGTCTTCACACAGGTTTCGGTTGGAACCTACAACCTGAAAGTTGGGGCGAAGGGATTCGAAGATTCCGTAGTTAACGGCATCATCGTTCACCTCGGCAACACCGTCACGCAAGACGTCTCGCTGCATGTGGGCGCTGCGAACGCCTCAGTCACGGTTACCTCGGCCGCGCCGCTCCTGCAAGCGCAGGATGCTTCGCTGGGCACGACCATTGACAGCACGGCAGCCACCGAGCTCCCGCTTTACGGCGGCAGCGGCGGACGCAGCTTCATGAGCCTCATTACCAGCGTGCCAGGCGTCCAGTTCGGGGGGAACAATTCAAGTACGGGAACGTTTTATATCAACGGCCAGAACAACGGAGCGGTTGATGTGCGCGTGAACGGCGCTGACGATAACGCCGAGGTCTTTGGCGGAATCACCATTCCGCCCATCCCCGACGCTATTCAGGAGATGAAGATCGAGACTGGCGACAATCCCTCCGAGGTCGGCCACTCCTACGGAACCACGGTGAACGTTGTCACCAAGGCCGGAACCAATAAACTCGTCGGCTCGGCTTGGGAATACGACGAAAACGACATGTTCAACGCCAACGACTACTTCAACAAGCGGAACCAAGTTTCGGGTGGCCATCCAAACCGGCCTGGAAGGCTCAAGTCGAACTCCTTCGGTGCCATCATTGGTGGACCGGTGGTTATTCCGCACATCTACGACGGCCACAACAAGACCTTCTTTACCGCCGACTTCCAGTACACTGATTACACGGCCGAGAGCGCCTACACCGGGACGCTTCCCACGGCCACCATGCAGAGCAGCGGATTTACGAACCTGGTGGACACTCTTAATCTGAGCACCACGAAATATACCGACGGTCTTGGGCGCCAGTTCCAGGCCGGCACTGTCCTCGACCCGGCCACCACGCGTACCGTTCTATGTGGTGCGACCGATCCCATCACCGGCATCGCGACGACGTCGGGCTGCGCGTCCGGCGCAGTCGGAATTATCACAGATCCCAATGTCAACGCCGGCGCGAAGACCGCAGTCGTCCGCGATCCTTACTTCCAGGAACTGGGCCAGCCTGCGGGATGCCCCAGCATTGTGGGAACGACGAACTGGGTTTCGACGGTGGCGGGCGGACCGGTTGCCACTTCCTGCTTCAATAATCTTCCGTCGGGCCGTATGGACGCCAACGCTCTCGCGTTGCTCAAACTCTTTCCGCAAACCTATAACAATGTGAATATCAATACGACTACCGGATTGAGCACCGCCGGAATCCATAGCTATGGCAGCAACTTCTACGAACTCCTGACGAATCCGATCAGAACCAGGCAATACGAATTCCGGCTTGACCACACCTTCAGCGACAAGGACTCCGCATTCCTGACGTGGGACAAATACAACCAGACCCAGCAGCAGGCTCCTCCGTATCCCGCGCCTCTTGAGGGCGGTGGCAGCGCACCGTTCTGGACGACCAACCCGACTTACATGGTTGTCGTAACAGAAACGCACGTCTTCAATCCCAGCTTGGTTAACGAATTCAGGATGTCGGACGAGCACAACTGGAACACCCGCATGGATGCCGGAACCATTGACAACACCTTTGGGACTCCCGCGAAATACGGAATTCAAGGCATTCCGCAAACCGTTAATAACGGCGGCTTGCCAGTCTTTGGCGTCGGCAGCAGCATCTCCGCTTTCGGCTCACGCGTCAATGTTACCTGGCAGAAGGTCGGCGCATGGCAGTTCTCTGACAACCTGACCAAGATCATCGGCAAGAACGAGTGGAAGTTCGGCGCTGAGTATTGGTGGACCTATGGCAACATCGCGCAATTGCCCTATTCAAGAGGCAATTTCAGCTACGGCCAGTATTCGAACGTCCCGGCATCGGGCGATAGCGGCCCGGGCATGACGGATTTCCTCTTGAAGCCGACGGCGGCTAACTCTACCTACGCGGCAGCCAACGGAGTCAGCACCTCGGCTCTCCCGCTCGGCGGCTTGAACGGCTACAACGGCGACAACTGGAACAAATCTATCTATCACGCGCCGTACATCTCCTTCTATGCATCCGACAGCATCAAGTTCACACCCTCGCTGACGGGGTACTTTGCCATGCGCGACGACTACTTCGGCCCGTACTATTCGGCCGGCGGGTCGGAAGGCGAAGGCAACTTCTGGATGGGCGGCTCCGACGGCAACGAGGCCAGCGGTAGCGCCTATTACATGAACGCAGCGGGATGCTCTACGACCACGTCCGCCTACTTCAGGGGACTGCTGGCTTCCGACAACATCCCGATCATCTGCTCACCAACCAACGCAGTGAATAAGACGCCAAAGTTCAACTGGGCGCCGCGCATTGGCTTAGATTATCGCGTTCGGCCCAACCTGGTAGTGAAGATGGGAGGCGGTGTTGCGTACGGCGCATTCGACTCGGAAGGGTACGGCAATACGCTGGGCACCAACTATCCGTTCCGCGTGTCGGTGCAGAACGGCCCTTCATATTCCTACAAACCCCAGACGGCCAGCAACGCCGCCAACCCCACACCGCAAACCGCAACCATGGAGAATGTCTTCGGACTGATCGACATGACCAGCGCGACCAATGCATACCAACCACTCGGGTCGGTATATATGTTCGGCAAGCGGTATAACTACCACATTCCGTACGAGGAAACCCTCAGCTTCGCTGTGCAATACCAATTCACCGGCCATGACTCGGTCGAAGTGCGCTATGTGGGCGTGCTTGGCAAACAGCTCGAGAACCTCGGAACCTACCACAACGCTGCCAGGCAAGCGTTGCCTACCAGCACAGCCGCTGTAACTTCGTGTAGTGCGGCGCAACTCGCGGCCAACCCCTATTGCGAGAACTCGCCTGCCATGCCAGACGGAACCACCACAGTCCCGTTTCCTAATCTGGCTGCAAGCTCCGCGATGCAGGACACCGAGGAGATCAGCAACTACGAGTCGGGCCAGGTGGAATACATCCACCAGTTCGCGGGCGGTTTCAACATGGACGCGAACTACACCTACGCGGGCTGCTTATCCGATGCGCAAGCGGGCGAACAGAACACGGGCGGCCCCGGCAACGGCCGTGCGCCCTGGATCGTAGGATTCGGCGGCTACCGCGCAGACTACGATCGCTGCACAAACACTGCAGCGCAGCTGTTTAAGCTGTCGGGTGAGTATGGCTTGCCGTTTGGCAAAGGAGCACTCCTGGCCGGCAACGCGAACCCGCTTGAAGATGCCATTATCGGCGGCTGGAAGCTCGATCCCATGTGGATTTCCTCCAGCGGCCTCCTGGCCAACATCACTTGCCAGGGAACGATCGGCGGCATCCCCAACGCGCCGGGTCAGTTTACAGGCCCGTGGTTCCAGACCGGCAGTACGAGCTGGAACTGCTACGCGCCCACTGTGTCGGGTGTCAACAAGTACGGGCACGGCCCGAACGATCTGCCACGCACCAAAGTTACCGGTTGGTGGAACTCCGCGGCGTTTACCGCACCGCAGTACGCGGTGACATCGATTGGCAGCCAGGACTTCACTCCATTCGGCCACAGAGGAAACCAGATTTACGGTCCGGGTTGGTACGACGTGGACCTTGCCATTCACAAGCAGTTCAAAATCTATGGCGTGACGAAGCTTGAGATCACAGGCCAGGCCATCAACGCCTTCAACCACGTGCACCTCAGCAATCCTGGAACCAGCAACTACACGCAGCCACAAAACGAAACCCTGACCGGCGGCTGGGGCACCATCACTGGCGACAGTTCGATCAACAGTTCGGGCCGCATCTGGCAGTTCGCCGGGAAGTTCTTCTTCTAGGAGCTTTCGTCTCGTAACCAAAACTCGCAACCTATAAACCTTGCGGCGGTGAAGATCGAAAATCGATCTTCACCGCCGCAACACAAGGGCTAGTTGTCTCAAAGCCAGAGTCAATTCCGCAGCGACAGGGTGCAAAACTATGCGCGACAGGACGACGCAATCACTGCCTCTTCGCAGGCACGTGCGAGACGAGATTCAGCGCCGGATTTTGTCGGGCGAAAGTCTTCCCGGCGAGCGTCTGCCCCAGCAAAGCCTGGCCAAGAAGCTGGGTGTCGGCCAGGGCACCGTACGGGAATCGCTTTTGGAACTGGAGTGGCTCGGCCTCGTCGATTCCGTCGACGGACTGGGCGCTTTTGTTGGAAATCTGGATGCTTCGCGCCTGGTTGAAGCCTATGAGGTGCGCGAGTACCTCGAGGGCTTGGCCGCGCGTCGCGCCTGTGGGCACGTTTCACAGTCCGACATCACCGCACTTGAAGCTATGGCCGATCGCATTTGGAACCTATCGGAAAAAGGCAATGTGGAAGAGATGGGCGCCGCGGATCGGGCATTGCATCTCCAAATTGTCCATCTGTCTCGTAACAGCGTTCTGGTTCGCCTGGCGGAGGGATACAGAACGTTGGGTATGGCCGTCCGCGCTTCGCGCGATCCGCGCGTGGTCTACGACGAACATGTGCGCATCATTGGCGCCATCAGCCGGAATATGCCGGACGACGCGGAACGGTTTGCCCGCCAGCATGTGCTCGAGACCCGCCTCATCATTGAGCAGGAAGCGGCACGGAACGTGTTCATACCCAAGTGGGTGGTGAATACAAACGGCTGAGCGCCAGCATGGCCGCCGGTAGTGGCTTGATCGCGCCGCAATCTGCCGAAGCACGGCAATTGGAGTTCATGATGCATTGGGAAACGGGATTTCTGCTTTTTGCCGTCCTCGCGATGACAAAGATCGCAACGGCACAAGTTGGACGCTGCGGTTAAGGAATATCGGAGCGATGGAAACGTTTAGCCGCACGGCGCAACCGTCTGCCATGCGATCAAGAAATTTTTTGAAGCGGAGAGCGGAGTGCGAATCAGGAGTCGGATCATGATGGGAAGAACGTGGGGTGTCGTCTGCTCCTGTTGCATTTTGGCCGGTGCGCTGTTGGCGCAGGTTCCGGTTACATTAAAAATCGACACCGCCTCAAGGCGGTTTCGCATTCCCGGCGATTTCGCCGGCCTCGGTTTTGAAACCAAAAGCGCGGTTGCCAACACCTATGGAGTTCATGGCAATTTTTTCTCTCCTGCGAACACCCAGCTCATTACGCTGTTTCGCAACATTGGTATTCGCAATATTCGCGTAGGCGGCGGAACGGTGGATGGATCCGGAAAAGACGAGCATTGTGTGACGCCTACGCCGTCCTTCGCTGACATCGACGATCTTTTCGCGTTTGCCCGCGCGGCGGGCGTCAAGGTCATTTATTCGGTGCGCCTCCTGAACCTCGGCTCCTGCCCGAATCCTCACCTCGCGGAAGACGATGCCCGAATCGTCGCCTACATCTGGCAAAAATACCGCGCCCAGCTCGACAGCTTCTCCATCGGCAACGAGCCCGATGTGCGCGGCTACCATTCGCGGCCCGGTCAGGTGGTCGATCCGGCTATCTACGAATCCACACCCGGTGTTGCCGGATCGGCGTATCCCTCCTACTTCTCGCAATGGCGAAAGTTCGCCGCGGTGATTCACAAGGCCGCACCCGGCGCAAAGTTTTCCGGACCCGACACCGCCGTCTCCGACACCAGCAGCTTCACTCCCGATCCCGCGCACGGCGTTTCCTGGACCGTGCAGTTCGCCACGGACTTGAAAACCTCCGGCATGCTTGCGGCGGCGCTGCAACATCATTACGTGTGGGGCCTGCCGGAAAACACCACTCCGCAGGAAGCCATCGACGATATGTTGTCGAGCGCGTGGGACGACGACACCGCGATTGGCGCACAACCTGCTCACGACGGTGGCACCGCCGAGTTTCATTCGTATCCATACGTATATGCGCGCGTACTGGCTCCGTTGGTCGCCATGGGCGTGCCCTATCGCATGACGGAAGCCAACGATTGTTTGCACGGCGTGCCCGGCGCGAGCGATGGATTTGCCTCCGCACTCTGGGTGCTCGACTACATGCACTGGTGGGCCGCCCACCGGATGTCCGGGGTCAACTTCCACAACAATCCATGGCTCCCGACCGACACCATCGTTCCCAATCCCAACCCCTGCAGCTCTGCGGGATGCGCCAACTACCGCATCACGCCCAAGGCCTACGGCATCAAAGCCTTCTCTCTCGGCAGCGATGGCTATGTTGAACCAGTGGCCATCGTCAATCCGCAGAAGATCAATCTCACCGCCTACGCCGTTGGAACCTCGCGCAATCTCTTCGTCACCATCATCAACAGGACCCATTCCACAACGCATGATGCCGAAGCTGCGGCGGTCGTCATTCAAGCCGCGGGCTTCGATGGTGCCGCTGTCGACTCCATGGTGCTCACCGATGGCGAGCCCGGCAATGCCGCACTTATCACCGCGACGTTAGGCGGAGCCACGATTTCGAACGACGCTCCCTGGCCGGGCAAATGGACGTCCCTGGGTCGCGTGCACAACGGCAAATTCGCGCTCAATGTCGAAAGCACAACCGCCGTGATCGTGAGGATTCGCGCCCAATCCGCAGCTGCGCCCGGCTCTCGGTGAGGAACTCAGGAGAATCATCGTCACCCGTGGAACGTGAAAATGCAGGGGCGTCGAGTTGGCGCTGACGTGGTTTAAAACAGCCACGCCTGCAATCGGCGCAGGATCAGCGGAGATTCGGATGTGCGCGGTAAGATGGTAGGCCTGCAGTCGCATCGCAAAAAATGGAGCCGGGCTTTTCCCGATTCTGCCGCGCTGGCCACGATGCATGGGCATGGAAAGCTGCAACCATTGAATCCACGAGGAAGGAGCCTGGCCATGTTCAGAGCCGTAGCCATTGCTTTCATCGTGCTTGGCATCTCCTGTTCACTCGTCTATCGAGCCACACATGCGAATGGGGGTGCGAACCAAAGCGCCAATGCGCTGGAATCATTTGTCGGCCAGGCAGACTTTGAGAAACTCACGCCTCGGCTGGAGGCGCTGAACGGCGACATCGCGAGCAAAGGGTTGCACGATTTTCCCGAAGCCGACGGAAAGATGCTTACCGGCTATGCGTACGGCGAGTTTTACGACTGGGATCTCTATTTCGAGAACGTCTATCTCTCCTACTACGGCGTCAGCGCATACGACTTCGCCAATTTCAAGGTATTTCTCGACCGGCAGCAGCCCGATGGCTTTGTATCGCGCACTATCGGGATCAAATTTCCGCGGCCGCGGCAGATGTTCAAGCCGTTTCTGGCGCAGCTCGCGGTGCTGGGATCGAAACAGAACGGGGACGACTACGAGTGGCTGCGTGCCCGCTACTACGAGCGGCTGAAAAAGTATCTTGACCGCTGGTTTGCATACGACACGGATGGAAACGGACTGCCGGTATGGAATAGCTCGGATGCGAGCGGCATGGATAATCAGATTTCGCGCTCCGGAAAGCCCGATTCCTATTATGACGAGGGCGTCGACCTGGCTTGTTATCTCTACCGCGAACTCCAAGCCATGCAAATCATTGCCGAAAAGCTCGGCAGGCCGGAAGACGCCAAAGTATTCGAGAAGCATGCGCGACTGCTGGCAGCGGCCATCAATCGTGTCTTCTGGGATGAGAAGGACGGCTTCTACTACGACCGCAATCAGAAGACCGGCCAGCCGATTCGCGTGAAGTCGGTGGCCGGATTTCTGCCGCTTTGGGCAGGAGTTGCATCGCGCGAGCAAGCCCGGCGGCTGGTGCGCGAGCATCTGACGAATCCGCGCGAGTTCTGGCTCAAGTATCCGGTCGCCACTTACGCCATGAGCGAGCCGGGTTTCTTCGAGGGCACCACAGGCGGGTGCAATTGGCGCGGGCCGGCGTGGATCCCAACCAATTACATGATTCTGCACGGGCTCATGGATTACGGATTCGAGACTGAGGCCCGGGAACTTGCGCTCAAGACTTTTGAGATGGCTCTGGATGAGAATTCCGTAACACGCGAGTTCTACGATTCCGATACGGGGAAGGGAAACGGCATGAATCCGTTTTGGGGCTGGTCGTCGCTTGCCTATGTGATGCCCCTCGACGTTGTGGAGCACTACGATCCCATGGATCTCCACGGCGCACCCCGGCCTCTCTTGAGGCAGGCGCTCGGTCTGTCCTTCGTGGAATCCAAATGATGACGTTCCTCGCCAAGTTTCAAAATTTCCGTTGATTTTTCGTCCTTTTTGAGGGCCACTGCACAAAATTGCCACTGTCCGGCGTTCTTGCGATACTGTGTCAGGCGAGCTTTTCTAGTTGCTTTGCTGTCAACTTTACTGTCAGCCTGTTCCGCGCTGCTCTTTCCTGAGAGTGCTGAACCACGAGTCCTCGGGCTCTGAATCGTGTCTGGAATCAGGCTGAAGGCTCGAGCATATTGCAACTCAAGTGACAGTAAAAGTAAGTAAGAATCAATCTTTTAAGTGATTGAGTCTAAAGGGCGGGAGTAGTTCAGTGGCAGAACGTCAGCTTCCCAAGCTGAATGTCGCCGGTTCGATCCCGGTCTCCCGCTCCATAAGAATCAGCAGTTTACATATACCGGCTTCAATCTGTGCTCCATTTGTGCTCCGATTACATCACCAAAAGGCGTTTCTCTAGCTGGTTGACCGCAGGCAGCCTGCTTTCGACAGGAGACTGCGTGTACACGTTTTGGCTGACATCGAGGCTGTGCCCGAGCTGATCGGCGACTAGCTTGCCGTTCACCCCTAGCTCGTTCATCAGTGTTGCGTGCGTCCGGCGCATCACCAGGAAATTCGCCCAGCCCATGCCGACCGACTCCAGTTTCGGCTTGATGTTCCGGTTCCAGCAGTTGTCTTTCGACATCGGCGTCATCCGCTCGCTCGGGAACACCCAGGCATCGTCTCGGGTCACGAGAGAAACCCTTCGCCAGGACTCTATTTCCCGAAGCAACCCTTCCGGTAGAGCGGCCTTCCGGATCGACTGATCCGTCTTCGGTGTATCGATAGCACCCCTGTAGACCCTTTGACGGATGTCCACATAGGTTGGCGAGAGACGGCCCCAGGTGAGCGCGAATATCTCTCCCGGACGCATACCGGCCATAATCGCCAGTTTCGCTATCAGCCGTTCTCTTTGACCGAGAACGGAGAAGCAGAGTTGCACCTCCTTCATATTCATGACGCGGCGCACAGGCTTCGCCGCCTCTTTGGGTGTGAACAGCAAAAGCGCCGGATTGCGCACGACCAGACCTTCCGCAACGGCCATATCGAGTATCTGTTTCAGATCCCAACGGAGATGATCGACCGTCGAGAACGAAAGACCACTGCGAGTCTTTTCGTCGAGCACGTCCTGCAATTCATCGCGCCGGAAAGCCGACAATTCCAGCGCGCCCAGGCCATCCACGAGATGAATAGACACTCTGTTCATGTTGTTCACCCGCGTCGAAGCCTTCCATTTGCGGCTGTAATAGGGAAAGTAAACTTCGGCCACGAATTCGCCAAACGTCCAGAGCCTGTCCTCTTCGTGCTTGGCATTGGCCTCAGCGACAATCCTGTCCACAACCGCCCGCGCATCCGATTTGGTCATATCCTTGACCAAACCAATCACGCGACTCTTACGGCTATGATCGACCCACCACATCGCGACCCAACGGCCGTCCTGCTTTTTGACCGAACCCTTCTGGTACCGACTCTTGCGCATAGATTCTCCTCATGCGCGTTTACCGGCACCCCGTACTGGCAATGTCGATATGGTAGCATCGGCGGTCTCATGCTCATTGTTTTCAATCCATAGCCGCAGGGTTTCCCGACGTATGAGCTTTCGTCGGCCAAAGGACACAGCAGGAATCGGCGGGCAGCCCCGAATTCTTCCTGACACCGCTTTGCAGACATGGGCTTTGGAGCAATGGAGTAGCTTTGCCGCATCGGCGAGAGTGAGCAGGTCGAAAGCCTCCAACGGTGTTGGCATAGCGGGTCGCATTATGCAGCCTTGACCGGGCTGTGACCCCTCAAAGACTCAGCTTCAGCCGACGCCGTTGACTGACTTTTCTCCCGGATGCCCTGCACGGTTACCTTGGCTTTTCCGGGACACTCAGCAACATCCCTGAGGGAAGATGTTATACAGACAGTTGCTCGGCGAGGTCATCCTTCCAGTTCTCATCACAGATTTAGCCCGCACGACCCCAGTACCCTCGTTCGATGTCTGCACGGTGGCCCAATGTTGCAAACTACCAACTCCACTCTTGATGCCTTTACAAAGAAAACTCTTCGCCCCATACATTGCCCCCTTACAGCGGTACGTCCGGTTTCATCTGAAATTTTCCAGGCCTTACTTCAACGGTTGGTGACCCCACTGTGCCCTTAATGGCCGCTTTTACTGGAGCTTGTTCTCTTGGTAGCCCCAGGTTCTTCAGGTAGGTCGAAAGGGCGTGGATTGTGATAACGACGCCGTTCTCTTCAAAAACACGGACCAACATCTTCAGCGTGTAGCCGTTCTCCCGCAACTTTTTCAACTGCGGGTATACGCCCCGTACGATTTCCCCCATCATGTAGGACTCGGGTTGCGGGGGAGGTACATTCCCCCTCTCATCCAGGCGAGTGCGAAAGATCTCGAATTGCTCTGCGGTGAGCGTTTGCGGGTTGCGGCGCTGTTTTTCCATCTGCCTTCCTGCTTTCCTTGCCAACGACGAGCCGAAAACAGAATAACACATTCTTGACATCAGATATGTAATACAGTAAAGTCGAAACTGTTGCTGGAGAAATCGGAATCGTTAAGAGGCACGGCGAGGTGCGCGCTGTAGCCACAAAACCCCTGCGGGGTTTCGCGTCTCCACCACCATTTCTCCAATCCGCCTGCGGCTACTCGGAGAAATGGTTGCGCATCTCGCTCAGGGCTGCGCCCCGAGACCCCACAGAAAGGACAAGGCACAATGCCACGACCCAAACGAGCGCAAGGCGTCACATCGGAAATCCACATTCGTGTCACGAGTGACGAAAAGGAAATTCTGCATACACAAGCGCAGAAGGCCGGACTCACCGTGAGCGAATACTTGCGAAGATGTTCGCTGAATAAGCGAATTCATTCGCGCGTAAGCGACAAGGCGGTTGCCCGTTTGAGCAGCTTGTGCGGCCTGCAAAAACATCTGCTCATGCAAATAACCGGCCTTCCACAGGAAGGCACACTTCGCAGTGAACTGAATTCGATTCTTGCAGGGATCACCGCAACGCTGCGGGTCATTGTCAAGAACGACGAGGATTCAGAATGATCGCCAAAGTGCAACCGAGCAAGCGGAAGTCGGGAAGCAGTTTCAAACGGCTGCTGAATTACCTCACAATGGAACGCGACCCGGAAACCGGAAAGACTCTTCTCCGGGGAGACGTCGTAATGTCGTACAACCTTGTCAGTTTCGACACAGCCGCTGCCGAGATGAAAGGAGTCGAATCTCTGAACCCACGCTGCAACGACGCAGTTTTTCACTATGAACTCGCGTGGCCTCTAGGAGAACGCCCGTCGCGGGCAGAGTGGATTGATTCTGCCTCATACACGCTGAACCAACTTGGCTTCAAGCAACACCAGTACGTTCTCGTTGCTCACGACGACAAGAAACACTTCCATATCCACGTCATGGTAAACAAGGTTCACCCTGTTACGTATAGAGCGCATACACCAACTTATAGTTGGCTCACACTCGATGGCGCAGTACGCCATCTGGAAGCCAAGTATGGCTGGTCCCACACGCTTGGTCCAATGCGATGGGACGAGGCCACTCAAAAGGCTGTGCGGACATTCAGATCCGAGCGCAATAAGGCCCGGTCCACTGAAGACCAGACGATTGGCGCCGCCGCAAAGTACGAACACTATCACGATGAAGAGTCCCTCCAGACCTATGTGCGTCGAGAAGTCGCTCCGCATGTACGAACGCTGCTAACTCGCCAGAACGCCTCATGGGACGCCCTGCATACACTTCTTGCGAAATCTCATCTTCGCATAGAAAAGGGGGAAGCGGGCGGGTACACAGTCCTCGCCATCGACCACACCATCCGCGTAAAAGCATCCGATGTATTCCGTCATAACTTTGCTGGTAAAGAGAATCGTAAGGCGACCGAACAGCTTCTCGGGTCCTGGAGAGAACCCCCGACATCGCTTCAGCCTCCCCCGGCAGATACCGGACATACTACTGTTCGTAACCAGACGCTACGGGACGAACGAAGAGAGCAGCGACTCCAGGACAGAAAAGCCCTCTTGTTTGAATACAATCGATACCGAAACCAGCAAAGGGTAGTCTGCAAAGGCATTACTGCGAAGGGCAGAGAGGACCGACAACAAACCCTCACCCGGCTGAAGCAACGCAAAAAGGAAATCCGCGCATTGGTGCAACCGTGGCCCGCCAAAAAGATATTGCTGTCGGAGGATGTAGCCGCGTCCGTCATTGAGCTACGAACGCTCAAGTTGTCCACGCAGAAGACGCGCCAAGCACAGTTTCCGAAGAGCCTGCGCACATGGGTTGCTGAGCGTGCCGCCGAGGGCGACGCGCGGGCGGCGGCACAATTGCGTGGCTGGCGCTATGCGGACCAACGAAACCAGCGCCGGCTCGACGCGACCCTGGAACCAAACGCACTGCATATCGGGCTGCCGCCAGAGAATAATCAGAAATCCGACTGGGCAGACTTTGCGCAGCAGCGGCTATCGACTCAACAGTGGGAACAGAATCTTGCCCAACAGATCGCAGCGACGCGAATCTGGACGATCAACCGGAAGACCGGTGATGTGTCGTACATGCTGAACGGCAGGGTTTCCGTCATCGACCGCGGGCGCCTTGTGACCGTACTCAATCAGGACGAGGCGGCAATTGTCTTCGGGTTGGAGATGGCCGTGCAGAAATACGGATCGCGGATCGCATGTACTGGAAGCGAAAAGTGGAAGCGGATGGTTACCTGGTGCGCGATCAAGCACGGCATCTTCGCCCAATTCACGGACCCGGATATGCAAGGCGTTTTCTACCAGGAACAACTCCTGGCGAGTCCTCTCCAACTTCGCGCTGTGCGACTGCATTCGATCGAAACCAGGCTCAGAACCGAAGAAACCGAGGATTTGATCTTCACCGACGAAACGGATGCGCCCCTGCTCTTCTCATGTCTTCAGCCTGCCGCCCAGTCCCGACAACTTCTCGAAATCCTGAAAGCATCGCAACAACCAGAGCCGAAGGCGGATGTAGGCGGCGACCTGACAATTGCCCTTGTCACATCTTCCACGGGCCAACCTGTTTTCAAAGTATCGATTCACGAGGGGAAGCGGCAAGAGATCATCGAGCGAGTAGCTCAACTCCGGCAGAATGCATATCTGGCATCGCGCAACAATTTCAGAATGCCCAGCCATGGAAGAGGGGGCCGGTAACCGTGGAGGGGGACGGAGAAAAGGAGGCCAGCAAGGGATTTGCGGTGGCCGTCACAGGCTAGGCGTGGCGGGTACGCGGTCACGAGCCATTCCAGCCAGGGCAGACCACCGACTGGGTGCTGATCCGCGTCGATACCGAACTGGGGGCGAAAGACCTGCTCAACAACCGCATGGCCCACGTTGCCGTCTCGCGCAGAGCATACGATGCGCAAATGGACCGCTAACGCTGTCTCTCCACAGCGGCCCGAACAATCAGCGCAAGGATTTTCGGGCCTTGCCGCGTTGCGCAGCCGCCCGTTGTTTTGCTTCCTCACGGGATCGATGGTGACGCGTTCTGATTACATCGAACAGAGTTCGAACAACTTCGGACAGTGTTCGAAGATGATCGAAGACTGTTCGCACTGCGCTCGAAAATCAACTGGAGCCCTCCGGAAGGGCTTGAGACCGTCTCATCTTTCCAACACGGCGACGTTAGTCGTTCTCAGCCGTGACGTGTCCCATGCGCCCGCCATCCAACAGACTCCAGCGTCACAAGCCATCGAGCAACTCTTCAAGCAGCGGCCCGGCCAGCCGCCGCGTACTGGCCTGGAAGCTCTCGATCACCATGGAGATTTCGTTCTGCATCGAGGCGTTTGATGAAGCCCTTTCCAGGAATGAAAGACCGGAGATCTTCAACACCGATCAGGGTAGCCAATTCACCAGCGAAGCCTTCATCGGGCAGCTAAAGGAAAACGGCATCAGCATCAGCATGGATAGCAACGGACGCTGGCGCGACAACGTCTTCGTGGAACGGATCTGGCGCTCGATCAAGTACGAAGAGGTCTATCTGCACGCCTACGCATCGGTCGGCGAGTCAAGAACATCGCTCACCGCTACATCGACTTCTACAACGCAGCCAGGCCACACTCCAGCCTGAAAGCGCAAACGCCCGATCAGGTATACTTCAACCGCCTGCCAGAACCAATGGCAGCCTAAAAGCAAGAACAAGAACTTCCACCTAAGGAAAGGCAAAAACTGTCCGGGCTACCGGGACCACCTCTAATAGCGCAGAGAGAAAAGTAACTTAAAATAATTCCGCCTCGTCAGGATTGTCGGTATTTGTCCGGGCCAAGATCGCCCTATAGGGCCATCTTGCATGACAATGGATCGTTTGCAAGACAACGGCCAGGCACGCTGGGCACGTTCCCCGACATAACCCGACTCAGGCGTAGTCCAGAAACATCTACGGACACTGAGACTTCCGATCAGTGACACCACTCTAGACCACCTATGAATCATGACCTCCACCGACGATTAGTGCAGGTTGGAGTGGGTCCGATACGCTTCGACTGTCGCTGTGAGCGGTGTGCCTCGAACCGACGACACTTTGAGCAGCGCCTCAAAGTAGGGGAAGGTGCTCACGTGCAGTGCCTTTTTGAAGCTTGAAAGTTGGTCATCGGACAGCAAGAAATCCCCGGCAGCCTCAGTGGCCTCAGCATTGGTTCCTTCGATGAGGAGGACAATGCCGTTGTGCTCTGGATTTGGCAGGAACGCTACAACACAATAATGGACGGTGTCGGTCTGAGTGTAAACTTTCTGCTCACCGCGAGCGGGAGAACGGTTTTCAACTGTGATGGAGCCGTTGTTGCCAAATTCTGTGACGAAGTTAGTGTGATCCTCAAACAACTCCTCCCAAGGGTTCGATTTGCGCGCGCCGATCAGGATCACATTGTCCAGCCGAATCAATTCAGCCATGTAAAAGCGGGCATTATAGACGCGCATATGGTTGCTGAGCGGGTCAAGACGCAATATGCGCCGCGCTAAAGTAGACTCTTCCGGGCTTTCAAGATTCCAGCTGAGGATTCGGCTCATGGCGGCCTGCTTGTCCGGGCTGAGGTCATCACTTTGAAGCTGGCTGATATAACTGCGGCCCAGATAATCCTTGAGGGAAACGGTTCGATTGCTGAGCGCCTGGGCTAGCCCGATAGAGTCATCCGAAAGCACAATATCGGTTTCAGGATTGGCGGTAAGGATTCGCGACCATAAATCCGACATGGAGGACTGGTCTTGCCATCCGTTGAGCGCGTGCTGCAGAGCCCGATAGCGGCCCCAGAAAAGAAGGGCACAGCCAATCGCGATCAGAAGAATGAGAATCCCAGCCGCTGTCCAGATTCGAGAACCCCACTGGCGAGGAAAAACTGCAGAGGGCGCATCAGGCAGCGGTGCGGGCAATTCCAGGGTGGCAGCTTCGTTCTCTACGAGTGCGCCCGTCTCGATTTCTAGTTCCTCCAAACGAAATCTGAAAACGGGCACGTAGCTACCACGAGGGAGCTCCATGATCAGCTTTTCGCGGCGGCCTTCCGAGTTGAAATAATGCTCGATCCGTTTGCGAAGGTCGCTGATGTTTGTCCGCACGATATTGTCGTATGACGTGTCGTACGTTTCGGGGCGGCCAAATACCTGGGAACCAATTTCTTGCTCATGGACGCGGTCACAGCCCTCCTTTATGGATCGCTTGCTGATATAAAAAAGGAGTTCCTGCAGCCGCGGCGCGCGCTTTAACTGGGAGCTTCCGGCTACGCGCTCAATGAGCGCCCAACACTTTTCCGAATCGGGGACCCTTGGTCTTCGTGTGGTTGCCACAGTCAACGGCGATTGCCTCCCTCAGCCCACCATCTCGTCTCCAGGCGTACGGCCAGTTCCTTGGCCAGCACCTGCATTTTACACGGTCGTAGTCGTCGGTTTCGTGGCGCTCCACCATACTCCTCCTCATCATCAAGCCGACTTGCTCTCACGTTTCAAGCTTTGGCGGGCTAAGTGGCTAGGCTTCAGCGTCGTGACACAATGCCACGTGTCCTCCAGTAACCGCAAGAAAATAAAGGTAGTTGCGATCTGTTGCGTGGCGTCCACAGTGGACGACTGTGCGGCCGCTTTGTGGTCGCCACTGATGAATTGACTTGATTTCCTTCGATTGAGACAATTGATCATCCTCCGTTCCTGAAAATCCGCTCACGACAAGGATGGAAGGGGTGTTGCCCCGGAAAGCAACGAGGGGCCGCAAGTGGCCGTCGAAATTTTGAAATTCGATTGCGATCTATCGGGGCTTTGTCGGCGACTGCGAGTGCCCCGGGGAGAACTGAGATTCCCTGCGGCGAGGCGTACCGGACACGGTTTGCCCTCAAAAAGGGGTCGCTCAGCGCTCGCTTGGAAACGCTTTTATGGCCCAGGAATTCGGGTGGGAGTCGCAGAACGAGATGTGGGAAAAACGGAGACAATCATGAACTGGCAAGGCGGTTATCGGAGGATGTTCTTGACGAACCCCATCGCCCCTTTGGGATCTGTGGGCAAAATCACTAATTTGATGGCAGTTTTTGCAGTATTGGTACTGGCCGCGATAACTACTGTCCTTGCCGGCGCTCAAGTCACCGGATTAGGGATTCTCTCTGGAGAAGTGACTGACCCTGCGGGTGCGGCAGTTGCAGGTGCCGAAATCACAATTACCGAATCGGGCACGAACGTGTCGCACAAATCCGCCACCAACGGAACGGGCTATTTCGAGATCGACAGTCTCACCCCCGGGATTTACAGGATTTCTGTGACTGCGCCTGGATTTGAAAACCTGGTGCGGCAGGGGATTACGCTACAGGCCGATGCGCGTCTCAATGTACCCTTGCAGCTCAGTATCGGCCGCACATCGCAAACTGTCCTTGTTACCGCGGACGCGGCATTGCTCAATACCGAAGATGGATCGAATGGCCAGGTGCTTACAACCCGCCAATTGGAACTGCTGCCCGCCGCCGGCGCAAACCCCATGCAGCTTGCGCAAATGGCTCCCGGCATCCAGGCGCCGAACTCCCAGTCCTACAGCATGGAAGACACCCTGAGCTGGAACGGCGTCTCCAAATTCGGGACCAACGGCTTTCTGAACGCAAATGAATATAGTCTCGACGGCGCGCCCAACATGGGGAACCCAAGAGGAAACGCCATCGACCTCTCAGAGGACGAGGTCTCGGAGATGAAAGTCGAGACCGTTCCTTTTGATGCTGTTTTCGGGCACACTATGGGCGCCACGGTTACCCAGATTACCAAGTCCGGAACCAACGACCTCCATGGAGCCGTCCATGAACTTTACCAGGACAAGTCGTGGTCTGCGATGCAGCATTTTCAGGGCCTGAACTACCGCTACGAGCAGGGGCTCAATGGCTGCACGAACGGAGCCGGTACATCCCCACAATGCCTCCTCGTCAAGTACGAGTATGGCCTGCCGGGTACGCACATGAATCTCTATGCCGGCACGCTCGGCGGACCTGTCTTTATCCCAAAGCTGTATGACGGACGCAACAAGTTCTTCTTCTTTGTCGCTGTTGACGGCGACAGTTGGATCGACGATTCCGTTAAAACCGATACCCTGCCCACTGTCCAGGAGCGCGGCGGCAACTTTAGCGACTTGCCCACTACGACGACCGGAATACCGGCCGCATTCACTTCGGCCTGCGGCACGGGAACCCCCTACTTCGGGCAATATCAAATCTACAATCCCTTCTCCATGACCCTCGACTCAAAGGGGATTCCCCGGCGCACGCCTTTCTGCGGCAACGTCATTCCTGCCGGGTTGATGTCGACAACCAGCGCGCTATCCAGCTTTTACAACAACCTGCTGCCCACGCCCACGCAAAATAGCCCCACCGGGACCAACTACACCTATACCAGCCTCAATCTTCAGGACTTTCACCAGTTCACCCAGCGCATGGACTATGCCCTCTCTGAAAACGACCATCTCTTCTTCCGCTGGTCAAGAATGAATTACTCGGACGACGTCACCGGCTTTACCACAGGCGACGTCGATCGAAATCCCGGCAGACGATGGGTCGATATCGGCTCCTTCGGCTGGAACCACATCTTTACCCCTCGCACAAATCTCGACTTTGTGGCTGGCGCTTCTCAATACACAACCATTGCCAACACTTATCCGGGCTACGGGAAATACCCGCCCAGCTCCGTGGGTTTGCCCTCGTACCTCGACACCTACGACGGCGCCGCTCCCACGCTGCCGATTTTCACTATCAGCAACTACACCGGCATCGGAGCCACCAACAGCGCCGCCCAGCACTTCCGCGACCTTTCCTTTAATGCCACCCTCACCCATGTGCAGGGCAGTCATACCATTCGCGCTGGCGCCGGATGGCAGCAGCAGAACTTCGCCGAGCCCGCGCAGGCAAACACCAACGGATCCTATACCTTCGACGACAACTATACCCAGGAGAACAACGGGACGGACAAAACGTATTCGGAAAACAATACCGGACTGGCTTATGCCGCGTTTCTCCTTGGCATCCCAACCACGTCATCCGTGGCCGCGGGGGCGCCCGTTTCGATTAACACGCCGTACTACGATCTCTATGTAGAAGACACTTGGCGCGCCACGCGGAAGCTCACCATTAACGCTGGCCTTCGCTACGAGTTCGAATTCGGTCCGACAGAGAAACACAACGAGCAAATCGTCGGCTGGGATCCCACGGCCTCCTTACCCATCGCGTCGGCCGCCAACGCCGCCTATGCCTCCACGCTCGCAAACGCAACCGCGGCCCAGCAGGCAGTTCTGCCGTCTTCGCTCGTTATTCAAGGCGGCCCGCTCTATGCCGGTGTGAATGGAGTCTCATCACGGCAATTTGTAAATGACTACCGCATTCTGCCCAGGCTTGCGTTCTCGTATGCGATTACGCCCAAAACGGTGATTCGGGCGGGCTACGGCATCTTCTTCGATACCATCAACGCAAACGACGCCAGTTCCCATCCCACTGCTACCATCTCCGGCGCAACCGGCGCTTATGCCGGATTCCTCTTCTCTACCGATCAGGACGGGTACAGCACATCGACAAGCGTCGCCTCCTCCACCAATTACGGCGCCAACTTCGTCGCTGGAACTTCGCCGCTCAGCAACCCGTTTCCAAACGTCAACGGAACGCAATTCAATCCGGCCGTCGGCAACTCCGCGGGAGCGATGTACTACGCCGGCTCCAACCCCACCCTCTATGATCACGGCATTGTCCCGCCACGCGCCCAGCGCATTTATGTGGGCGTGCAGCGCCAGTTTGGCCCCTCGACCATGCTCGAAGTCGCCTACCTCGGCTCCTTCACCACCAAGCTTCCGGTGACCGTGAACGCGGGGGCTGTTCCAGGATCGTTCTATGCCGGAGGCACGCAAACTAATACCGCCGAAAACACCCTCCTCGCCAGCCTCGTCACCAATCCCTTTGCCATCGCCAACTTCAGCGGCCTCCAGTCCAGCGACTCCGCTGCCTATGGTTTGATCTCCCACAGCAGTTACTACACCTCATCTACCATCTCCGTCGCCAACCTCGTCCGCGGCTACCCTCAAATGAGCGGGTTATCGATCTACAAATCTCTCGGCCAGTCGCATTTCCAGGAGGTTCAGATAAACCTGACCAGGAGGTACGCTCAAGGGCTTACGCTCATGGCCGCGCTGCAGCTTAATGACCAGCATGACCGTAACTACTACGCAAATCCCTTTGATGCTTCGCTAAGCTGGCAGCCGTCCAACAACAGCCTGCCTTATCGCTTCACCGCAGAGGGCCTGTACCTGCTCCCCTTTGGTCATGGCCAGAGATGGATTAACTCCGGTTGGGGATCGGCAATCGTTGGCGGAATGCAGGTTGGGGGATCGTATGAGCTTCAGCCCGGCCCATTACTCGCTTTCGGCAACCTCTTTTATCTGGGCACGCCTGGCAAGGATATCAAGCTCAAGCATCCCGTCTATGTCAATAATCAGGCTTCAGGAGGCTACAACTACGTTCAGTGGCTCAATCCGGGAAATGTGACGGCTACTTATTCGAATGGGGCATGCACCTACTCGGGAACAGGGTTCGTGACGAATTCTCAGTGCCAGCCCAATGGGTACAATCTGCTGGTCTTCCCAACCCGCGTTAACGGAGTCCGCTCGGAATCCACTGATACCATCCAAGCCAACGTGCAACGCAACTTCCAATTCAGCGAGCGGTTTGTGCTGGAGACGCGCATCGAGGCGTTTAATCTGCTCAACCGCCAAGTGCTGGGCAACCCGAATTTGACCCCAAGCAACTCTGAATTCGGCCAGATCACTGCGGACGGTGGAGTCAATCAGTCAGGAAACGGACGCTGGCTCAATATTCAGGGCCGCCTGCGGTTCTGATTGGCGGATCTGACCGGGGTGGTGTGCCGTGTGAAGGGGTGTTGCCCCGGAGGGAATGGGGGCGGCATTAGCGGGTGCCGAAATCACGATTACCGAATCGGGCACGAACGTGTCGCACGAATCCGTCACCAACGGAACGGGCAATTTCGAGATCGACAGTCTGAACCCCTGGGTTTATTTGTATCTTCCCGCAGAGGTTCGAAGGTCGTTCTTCTTTGAAAGGTGTGCTTTACCTGTAAAAGATTCGAACTGGCCTCCTTAAAACAGGCCCCAACGACAACGTGAGTAGACAACTTTTCAATGGAGAATCTATGGCACATGCAATGAATTCCAGGAAGACGAGCTTTCATCGTTTTGTAGGATTTTTTGCGGGGTTATGCATGTTCATTGCTTTGGGTGAACAGTCCGCCTCGGCCGGTGAAAACTTCACAACCTTTATCAAAAGCGCTGACATGAGCGGCGCTTATTTCCTTTCGAACCAGAGCTCGCCTCAGTTTATGTGGGATGGGACTTCGGCGGACCTGAACACCCCATTTACAGATCTGCAGAACAATGGCGTCAATTACGTCCGACTCAACTGCTGGTACAGCACGACAAACTCTAGCCAGGGGTTGAACCTGGCAAACCTCCAAACTGTGGCGGCAGTCGCGGTTGCGCACAATATGAAGCTGTATATCGATGCCATCCCGGCAGACGGCGGTCAGGCTTTCCAGAGCTATCCGTCGGCATGGCAGGCGGATTGGAATACCGCGACCGAAAATGGAACGAACTTTAACTGGGACTCCACACGCGGCGCGGCTTTGGCTGCCGATGTGCACGCTTACTACAACAATATCGTTACGACGCTTGAGGCCAATCAAGCCATCGGGCCAAGCGCCGTGGGCATCGTGTCGATCGGTAACGAGATCAATGAAACCTTTGTCGGCGTGCCTTCGGGTAGCTCACTGTATTACGAATTGGTCTATAAAGGGGCGGCCGGCGTCAAATCGGCCGATTCATCCGTCGCCGTCATGTTGCATCTGCACGATGTTGGTGCCAGCCAATGGACCCACGCCAATCAATTGGCCAATGCCCATTCGCTGTATGGAACTCCCCAAATCGATTTCAACGTCTTCGGTTTTTCCTTTCACTCGTTCGATAACCCATTGACCAATCCCAACTGGGAGGGATCTGATTGTGCCAGTAGCAATGGCGAGACGATCGGTCTTGTTCAGGCATTCCAATCGGAGAATTTCGGCCAGTTCACCAACGAAACCACGAACCAACCGGATTCCGGCACGCCGATCTATCTGATGGTAGCGGAAACCGAATGGGCCTGGACTGGCACGGCGGAAACTGTGAACGGCACTTTGTACCCTTTGACCTACACTTCCACCTCGCAATTCGTTCAGGATGATTCCGAATTCACGTACTACCAGCTCGATGCCTCCGGATACCGTCAGTATCTTGAAGATGAAATGAACGACGTCAGTGGGATGAGAGATGGACTTGGCAAAGGAGTGAACGATTGGGGCGCGGCGGTTATCACCGGTTGGGGATCCAGTCACGGCGAATATAATTTCGCCTTTTGGGACAGTGCAACCGGCGATCTGAAAACGTCGAACGACGGGATCGCGATGATCAGCGCATATCTTCCCAGTTACTAAATGTAAGGTCAACCGGGGCGGCAGAACTGATTGATCCCGTGGCAATGCCGCCCCTCAACTTGGTTTCAGAAGCCGCACATTGCCAAAATTTGTCTGTGCGGGAACATTTTTTCTCGTGTAACGCGGAATTGATTGCGATCAATTTAATTTGGGGAGGAATCAGTGATGAACGGAGCAAAAAAAACTGTTAACAGGAATTCTCTAAAACCTGAAACTACGTTACGTTTTCCAGGCATGCATCTGGTGTTATTTCTTCTCTGGGTCCCGTTGCTCTTGGGTGGCGCATCCTCGACGCTCTGGGCCCAAACCACTGTCGGCGGAGTTGCCGGAACAGTCAAAGATCCCAGCGGGGCGGTGATAACGGGCGCCCACATCACGTTGACAAACCAAGCGACCGCAGTAGCCCAGACGACACAATCAACATCGACCGGGGCCTATATCTTCTCGAGTGTTCCAGTCGGTACCTATACCTTGACAGTGGACGCACCCGGATTCCGGACATACGTGGACACCGGCTTGCAAGTTCACATCCAGAATATTGCGACGATCGACATTCCGCTGGCTCTCGGCAACGTCAATCAGCAAGTGACTGTCACTTCGGCGGTGCCCCTGCTGCAAGCGCAGGATGCGACTCTCGGCCAAACCGTTCCCTCCGTGCAAGTGAACGACCTGCCGCTAAATGGCCGCAACTGGCTTTCTCTGGCGAACCTTGCCTCCGGCACCTACATGGCTTCAAATCCATCAAATGCGAGTTCGATGTACGTGAATGGCGTGAGTTCCAATCAGGTGGATTACACGCTAAACGGAGTGGACAACAACGAAGAAGTTTTCTTTGGCGTAAACATCACTCCGGTTCCGGATGCAATCCAGGAATTCAAGCTGCAGGACGGCAACAACAGCGCTCAGTTCGGCCAGTTTTCCGGCGCCATCATCAATGCGGCAATTAAGTCCGGCACGAATCATTTCCATGGAGATGCATGGGAATACTTACGCAACGAGGCCCTCAACGCGAACGATTACTTTAACAAGCAGAATGGCACGCCGCGGCAAAAATACCGGCAAAACCAATTTGGCGGGACAGTTGGTGGGCCCGTCCGTATTCCGAAGCTTTACAACGGGAAGGACAAGACGTTCTTCTTCTTCGACTATCAGCATACGGGAATCACGCAACAGGCGGCATTCACGGACACGGTGCCGACCGCCAACATGCAAAACTCTGATTTCCTAAACCTGCAGGATTTGATTACCGATAACAGTGGGACGAATACGGACGGCCTGGGACGGACGTTTTCCCATGGCACGGTTCTGGATCCGGCAACAACCCGCCCTGTAGCAGCCGGAGCGACCGATCCGGTATCTCTCCTTACCAACACAACCTCCAGTACTGTTTATGTTCGCGATCCTTTTTACAGCGGCGGGAGCATAGCTGGGATCAAGAATTTCACCACTCTGACTTCTCAATTGAATGTGATTCCGGTGGGAAGGGAGGACCCGAATGGAGTGAAGTTGCTGCAGTTGCTTCCGCCCCCGACCAAGGCCGGCTTGTCGAACGACTACTATGTAACTCCCCCGGCGCCGCAAACGGTTAACCAATACGACGTGAGAATCGACGAGAATATCAGCCAAAAAGACATGGCATGGGGCGTGTTTAGTAGAAGTCTGACGAATATCGCATCTTATCAGCCATTCCCCGGCATAGCAGGAGGGGAGAATTCAATAAGCCCGGTCACCGTTTACCCGCGCTATGAGCTTGCGCTGAACTATACGCATGTTTTCTCGCCCAAAATGGAAAATGAGATGACGGGTGGCTATGATCACGACAGTGAATCTCTCACTATGCCCAACGCCAACACGCTAGGCATACCTGCCCAATTTGGCATCCAGGGTATTCCGCAGAATCCCGGCAATGGTGGTCTTACGCCGATGGAACCAAGCGGAATCTCAAGTTTCGGAACGCGCAAATCAATGCCCACGATCCAAACAACCACCGCGCTACAATTTCAGGACAACCTGATGAAGGTCCATGGCGCTCACGAGTTCAACATGGGATTCGATTACAACCATATCCGGGGAAATATCCTTCAGCCCCAGAGAAGCAAAGGATTGTTTGGGTTCACTGGGCTGTTCTCGGACATTCCAAACAAGAACAGCAGCCTGATTGGTATCGCGGACATGCTGATTGCTCCCGGCGCAACCACGGTGCCGAACGGTATTTCCAATTTGGGCGGCCCCTCAAGTTATGTGGGCTCAGACTATGTACCCACCGACTATTTTGCGGACTACTATGCCGCCTATGTGCAAGACGATTGGCGGCCTACTCCGAAACTCACATTCAATCTTGGGCTGCGTTGGGAATATTTCTCGCCCTACGGTGAGAATAATGGCAGAGAAGCAAACTTCATTGCGGCCGGTGGTGATGGATTTACCTCGCCAACAAGCACTTCTGTCGGTGGCACCTACTACATGCCTAACCAGGGGTGCAGCGTGGCGCGCTCCGCGTCCTTCAACACTGTCCTCGCGGGCTATAACATTAACATCGATTGCACGTCCGGCTTGACAGCCAACGAGGCGCAGAAGGGAAACTTTGGCCCCCGTGTCGGATTCGCGTACCGGGTGTTTCCACGGCTCGTAGTGCGCGGTGCTTACGGCATAGCTTACGGCGCGTTTGATAGCGTCTCCTATGGCGGCACTCTCGGTACCAACTATCCGTTCCTCTACGAGATCAATAGCCCCAGCGTTACTTCGCAGGCTCCCGATCTTCTTCCAAACGGACAAACAGCGACGATTGAGACCACGTTCGCGCAAATCAACATGGCCAATCCCGCCTTAGTAACCGGGACCGGGTTGTCACTGTACGGAAAGCAGTTTAACTACCAAACGCCCTTTACCCAAAGCGCGAATCTTACGATTCAGGATCAGTTTACTAATCGGGACTCGATCCAGGTCGGCTATGTCGCATCGATCGGGAGAAATCTCGATGTGGAGTCAGTGCAAAATTCGCCTAGAGAAATTCTGCCGAACGGAGTTAACGAGTCCGCATATGTTCCATTTCCAAACTTAGCCGTCAATACGGAGTATCTGCAAAACGTTGGTATCAGCAACTACAATTCATTGCAAGCAAACTATCAACACCAATTCGCAAACAACCTTGTCATGCTTGCGAACTATACATACGGCAAGTGCATGGATTATGATTCGGGATTTAGGAATGCCGAATGGCTGACGGGCTTTGGCCCCGGAGGCGCATACTCCCTCTGCAGCGTCGATGCGACGCAAGTAGTTCATGTGTCAGGCGAGTATCAGCTGCCTTTCGGGCGCGGCCAGAAATTGATGAGCCAATCCAATCGACTGACTGATGCATTCATCGGCGGCTGGCATCTTAACTACATCTTTACCTATCAGAGTGGTCTGCCATTTACCGTAAGTTGCCCCACGGCAACGACCTCCGATTTTGGCTGTAACGCGAACCTGGTTCCGGGGCAAAATCCGTACGCAGGTCCGCATAACCAAACGCAGTGGCTCAATCCCAGTGCATTCGCACAGCCACCTGCTGCAGCAACGATAGGACAGACCGATTTCTCGCCTCTGGGTTCCCACGGCTACCAGGTGCGTGGTCCCGGGTTTTACAATCTGGACTCTTCGATATTCAAAAACTTTCCAACTTGGGAAGGCGCAACGTTGCAATTCCGACTGGAGACGTTCAATACCCTTAACAACCCACAATTTGCGAATCCGGGGCAGCTAAACTTCACGAACCTGACTAACTTCAGCAAGATTACGAGCGACCGTAATACGCCTCGTATTGGTCAACTGGCCCTAAAGCTGGTTTTCTGAAAACTGCATGATGTCTATCAAGACTATGGAAGAACGGGTGGTGTCCAGACCTTGTCGCACTTGTGATCTTCCTTGGGGCTCCGGAACGTTGCTCGGTTGGGGTTTTTTACCACTGGCCCCATACGGGGCTAGTGGCAAGTGTGGCTCACCGTTCAGGCTGATGGTTTTCAGACCGAGGTCGACCAAGTCAACCTCAACGAGCAAACGCCGCAAATCATGCGCGCGGGAAAAAGACGGGAATGACAAAGACTCAATTTTGGCTATATTGCGCGCGCCGCGCCATCCTGCCGGCATCTATGCTGGTTGCGTGCTGGCCGGCGCACGCGCAATATATTATCGGCGCCGATATCGGCTACCTGAAGCAGGCGCAGGACACTGGGACGGTGTTCAAAGAGAGTGGGCAAGCGAAGCCGGTTCTCGACATTCTGCATGAGCACGGCTACAACTGGGTGCGCCTGCGGCTATTTATTGAGCCTACGGTGAGGCCCTATACGCTGGCTTACACCATTGCGTCAGCGCACATGGCAAAGGACAAGGGATTCAAGATCCTGCTCGATCTCCATTACTCCGACACCTGGGCTGATCCAGGGAAGCAGCACACGCCGGATGCGTGGGCGAAGCTATCGCATGCGGAACTCTGCAATCAGGTCTTCGAGTACACGCGCGACACGATTGCCGCGTTTCGCAATGCCGGTGTCTTGCCCGATATGGTCGCGATCGGTAACGAAATTACGCACGGGATGTTATGGCCCGACGGGCACCTGCCTGATAACTGGGATAACTTCACCGATTTGCTCAAGGCGGGAATCAACGGAGTGGATGCGGGGCACGGCAATACGCCCCGTCCTTTGATCATGATTCACATCGACCGCGGTGGAGACTGGGCGCGGACCAAGGACTTCTTCGATCGTCTCAATGCTGCCGATGTGCGCTTCGATGTGATCGGCCAGTCCTATCATCCGTGGTGGCAGGGCAGCCTGAACGATCTGCGCGACAACCTCTACCAGATGGCGGTGACGTATCACAAGCCAATTGTTCTTGCCGAAGTCTCTTATCCATGGGAGCCGTACCCAAAGCAGCCCGATGCCGCGCCGTTCCCGCAGACGCCCGAGGGGCAGAAAGAGTGGTTGCGGGCGCTGAGCCAAATCGTGGAAGAAACACCCGATCATCTGGGTGCCGGGTTGTTCTGGTGGGAGCCGGCCGTGCCCAAGGGGCATCAGCTTACGGGTCGAAGCTACTTCGATCAGGACGGCAATGTATTGCCGGTGATCACCGTATTCGATGCATTCACACGCAAATAGCTAACGATTCGATGAGAATCAGGGGAATAAAATGGGATTTCGGAACGGGATGCTGGTTGCAGTGTGCGCCGCACTGGCAGTAAGCGCGTCCGCGCAAGTGATGCAGGCGCCGGATATTACGAAGCAGCCGACGCTCTACGTGGTTCCTTATGCGCACCTCGATACGCAGTGGCGCTGGGATTTTCAGCAGTCCATCAGTGAATACCTCCTGAAGACGATGCGCGTGAACTTCGACTATATCGAGAAGTATCCGCACTACGTATTCAATTGGACCGGCGCCAACCGCTACCGCCTGATGAAAGAGTACTTTCCTGACGATTATGCGCGGATGAAGGAGTATATCCGCGAAGGGCGCTGGTTCCCAGCCGGCTCGTCGGTGGAAGAGGGCGACGTGAATCTGCCCAGTGCCGAATCCATCATTCGGCAGATTCTCTATGGCAACGATTATTTCCGGAGCGAGTTCGGCAAGGCGAGCACCGAATACATGCTTCCCGACTGTTTTGGATTTCCGGCTTCTCTCCCATCGATCCTGCACCACGCAGGCATCAAGGGCTTTTCGACGCAGAAGCTGAATGCAAATTGGCAGCCGGCGCCACTGGTCGGCGGCCCGGGATCATCCGAGGACACGCCGGAGGGAATTCCATTCAACGTTGGCCTGTGGAAGGGGCCAGACGGCAGTTCCGTGATTGCCGCGCTTAACCCGGGGCGCTATGGAAGCCGCATCCGCTATGACCTGAGCAAGACCCCGCCTCAACTCGTGCTGCCGGGCGATCTGACTCCGTCGCAGGCGGAGCGCGCGATGCTGGATCACCAGGATTGGCCCGCGCGCATCGAGTTGAACGGCAAGGCCACCGGACGTATACGCCGATTACCATTACATTGGGATCGGCGATAACGGAGGCGCCAGCGACGAAGAGACCGCCAAGATGCTGGAGGCGATTGTTACCGGAAGCAAGATCGAGCTGCCGTCCGATTCCGACCTGCCGCAGACTGCTACCGACCCGGTGCGCGTGGGCGTTGGACCGGTGCGAGTCATCTCCTCGGCAGCCGACCAGATGTTTAACGACATCAAGCCGGAGATGACAGCACGCATGCCGGTCTACCAGGGCGATCTCGAACTTATCAACCATTCGGCCGGATCTCTCACTTCGCAGGCTTATCACAAGCGCTGGAACCGCAAAAACGAAATCCTGGCGGACGTCGCCGAAAGAGCATCCGTCGCCGCGGCCTGGATGGGCGGCCGCGAGTATCCGCTGCAGCGGCTGAACGATGCGTGGATGCTGGTGCTGGGCGGGCAGTTTCACGATACTGCCGCAGGCACATCAACACCACGCGCCTACCAGTTTGCGTGGAATGACGATGTCATCGCAATGAACCAGTTTGCGGGCGTACTCACAGAGCGCCACGCAGGCGGTCGCGTCCGCGCTCGACACACGGACCGGCGGAATTCCGGTGGTTGTCTATAACTCGCTCAATATTTCACGGCAAGACGTTGTAGAGGCAAGGATTTCCTTCCCGAACGGCATGCCGCGTGCAGTGCGGGTTATAGGACCGGACCGGCGCGAAATGCCGTCGCAGATCGAGTACGATAAGATCCTGTTTCTGGCCAATGTGCCGTCGGTAGGTTATGCGGTCTACGACGTGAATCCAACTGCGGAGCCCGGATCAGCGCCACAGAATTCGCAATTGAAGGTCACTTTGTCTTCGCTCGAAAACGCCCACTACCGGGTGACGCTGAATGCCGAGGGTGATGTGGCGAGCATCTTCGATAAGTCGATCGGCAAGGAACTCCTTTCCGCACCGATCCGGCTGGCTATTTCAAACGATGCGCCGCGCCAGTTCCCGGCGTGGAACATGGACTTCGATCAGGAGCAGGCCGTGCCGCGTGCCTATGTCAGCGGTCCGGTGAGGATTCGCATCGTCGAGCAGGGCCCGGTCCGTGTGGCCATCGAGGTAACGCGCACAACGGAGGGATCTCGATTTGTGCAGACCGTGAGCCTCGCGGCAGGTGAGGCCGGAAACCGCGTCGAATTCCATGACGCAGTGGATTGGAGGACGCTTTCGGCAAACCTGAAAGCGGTGTTTCCTCTCACGGCCAGTAACTCTGATGCAACTTATAACTGGGAACTGGGTACCGTCGAGCGGCCGCCGGCACAGCCGCGGCAGTTTGAAGTGGCTTCGCACTACTGGATCGATCTGACCGATAAGAGCGACGCATACGGAGCGACGATCCTGACCGATGTGAAGAACGCTTCGGATATGCGCGACGACCGCACCCTCCGGCTCACGCTGTTGCGCACGCCGGGACTGCCACCGGGCACCGATGGCAAGTCCGCGCACAGCCCCTACTCTGACCAACTGAACCAGGATTGGGGACACCATGAAATTACGTATGGCCTCGCCGGGCACAAGGGCGGTTGGCGGCAGAGCGAGACCGAATGGCAGGCTTACCGTTTGAGCACACCCCTGCTGGCCTTTACCACGACGCCGCACGCTGGCCCGCTGGGCCGTTCCTTCTCGCTGATGAATGTGGATAATCCCCGCATCCGCGTGCTGGCACTCAAAAAAGCCGAGGTGAGCAATGAGATTGTCGTGCGCCTCGTGGAACAGGACGGGGAGGCGGCGCCGCACGTGAGAATCAAATTTGCCGCGCCGATCGTAGCGGCACGCGAAGTAAATGGACAGGAGCAGCCGATTGGCGCGGCAACGGTTCACGATGGAAGTCTCGACACCTCTTTCACGCCGTATGAGCCGCGCACATTTGCGTTGCGGCTCGGTGCGCCGTCTGCAATGATTCGACCTGTCGAATCACAGCCTGTTGCGCTCAATTACGATCTGTCCGCGGCCTCGAATGATGACACGAAATCGGCAGAGGGCTTCGACGGCAAAGGGGATGCGCTACCCGCGGAGATGCTGCCAAGGTTGTTGCAGTTCAATGGTGTCGAGTTTCATCTGGCTTCGGCCGCCACCGGTATACCCGACGCCGTGGTTGCCCGCGGCCAATCCATACCATTGCCACGGGGCAATTTTAACCGCGTGTACTTTTTGGCCGCGTCAACTGATGGCGATCGAACCGGCGCGTTCCGCGTGGGAGGTCACACCACCACTCTCACCATTCAAAACTGGGGAGGGTTTATCGGGCAGTGGGATACAAGACTGTGGAAGCCCGAGCCGGACTTCGTCGAGGAGCAAGGCACGCAAGTTTCGCTGCGGAAGAACTGGGCGGTTTCAGCGCATCACGCCACCTGGCCCAGCCTCGAGTACCGCGGTTCTCCCACCTGGTCGCCTCGTTACCCGGAGGACTATCTTGGGCTCGAACCCGGATATATCAAGCGCGCAGACTTGGTTTGGTACTGTGACCACGACCACACACCCCAGGGACTTAATGAGCCGTATGCATACAGTTATCTCTTCGGCTATTCCATTGACTTGCCGCCACATGCGATGTCGCTCACATTACCCAAGGACGATAGAATTCGCATCCTGGCGATCTCCGTAACTCACGATGAGCCCGCGGTTGTGCCGGCGCAGCCGCTCTACGATACGTTTGGAAAAGCGATCATCAACCGGCAGATACCGTGACCGCAGTGCGGTGACGAGGACAGCGCGCCAATCGGCGCTCGATGATCTCAACGTTGGCATCAAGTCCAGTGATCTGGCTTTGAACCAGGAGGCACGAATGCGTCGACTGTTTGCAATTGCGGCCTTCGCCTTGGCGATACCGGCGCCTATCTTCTCCGCCACTACGGGCGCGTCTGCGCCACAGAAAGTTGCCGGGAAAGACGCGTCTCCTCGATCTGTAACTCTGCTGGACGATGGTTGGCGATTCTATCCGCTCCCTGATTTCACCTCATGGCCGGCGGAAGCAGAACTCAGCCATGAGCAGATACAACAGTTGAAGCCGCCGGCGCCGGGGCAGGGCTGGCACCCGATTCATCTTCCCGATGACTACATCGTCCGAGGAACGTTTTCGCCAGAGTCTAACTCCTCGCTGCTCGCGGATGGCGCGGTGTGTCCGCTGGGCGGAAGAGAGTGTGGTCTTCCCGGCGCCGAGCCGCAGCAAGGTCATCCTGGAGCGTTAAACAGGCCCGGTCGGAATAACTATGGCGGCCACGGCTACTTACCGGTCTATCCGGCATGGTACGAGCGGAATCTGAACTTGGCGGAATCCGATCGCGATAAGAATGTGTGGCTCGACTTCGACGGTGTGTATCGCGACGCCATCGTTTTCATCAACGGAAAATTCCTTGCTCAGCATCCAGGCGGTTACACCGCATTCCGGCTGAACATTACTTCCGAGGTCCGGTTTGGGCAACCGAATACCATTGCGGTTTTTGTTGATCCCCGCTGGTTTGAGGGATGGTGGTATGAAGGCGGAGGAATCTATCGCCACGTGCAATTGATCGTCACGGGCAAGCTGCACATCGCGCCGTGGGGAACCTTTGTCGATGCGCACGTTCCTGGAGCGGTTCATTCTGGCTTGCGTGGCGATGACCATGCCGCCGCGCAGCTCAATATCGAGACTACGGTGCGTAACGATGAAGCGGCCAGCCGTAGCTTTACGTTGATCTCGCAGGTTGTCGATCCCGTCGGTAAAGTGGTTGCATCCAGATCCACGGTAGAAGAGCTGGAGCCTGGTGCGGAATCAACCTACACGCAGCACGCGGCGCTTGCCGACGCGCTGCTCTGGTCGCTGGAGCATCCGAACCTTTACCGGCTGCGGACAACGCTTCGCGCCGGGAATGCAGCCCGAGACGAAATGACGATCAGTTTCGGCATTCGCACATTGCAATTCGACCCGGACAAGGGCTTCTTCCTCAATGGAAAGCGCGTTGAAATTCAAGGCATGTGCGTTCACCAGGATTTTCCCGGCGTTGGTATCGCGACTCCAGACAACCTATGGCGCTGGCGCATCGAAGAACTCCATGCAATGGGCGCGAATGCCTATCGCACGGCCCACGGTCCTGTTTCCGACACTTTTTACGACGAAGCCGACCGCATGGGAATGCTAGTCATGGCGGAGAACCGGCACTTAGGGGATACCTATTTTCCTAAAGCATCACCTGAGACAGGGAGTTCCGATCTTGGCGAGGTCAAGTCGATGGTACTCCGGCTTCGTAATCATCCTTCGATCATCATGTGGTCGCTTGGCAATGAAGAAGGCGAAGGCAAAACGTCGCACGGAGCCCAGATCTTCGCGGCGATGAAGCAGGCCATTAATAAGATCGATCCCACCCGTCCCATTACCGCCGCGGTAAACGGCGGATATGACGAGCAAGGGTTCATTCCGGGAGAGGACATTCTTGGAATGAATTACCACAACGACGAATTCGCCGCCGTGCATGCGCGGTTTCCTAAGCTCATGATCTACGGGAGCGAAGATGTGAATGCCAAATCGTCGCGCGGCACGCTGGAAACGTCGCAACCGCGAGGGCTCTGTTCTGAGTACGGATGCGACACGGACCTCGATTCCGGTCCGTGGCGCTCGTGGACTCCGGTTGCGAAAAACTCCTTTGTCGCGGGCGAGTTTGTCTGGACAGCTTTCGATTATCGCGGCGAGCCCAACCCGTTCAGTTGGCCGGCCGTAACCAGCCAGACGGGAGCCATGGATCTGGCGGGATTTCCCAAGCCCGATTACTACTACTGGAAAACCGTGTGGCAGACGAATCCTTCGGTTCACATCTCCCCGGCCTGGACTCTTCCGACTGACCAAATCGGCAAGGATGTTCTGGTTCGTGTCTTTTCCAACTGCGACCGCGTGGAACTGGTGCTGAACGGAAAAAGCATCGGACTGCGCGATGTGCCAGATGATCACTATCTCGACTGGCACGTACGTTACGCGGCGGGAACCCTGACGGCGCTCGGTTATAAGGCGAACCGCGTGGTCGTACGTGACGTCGAGCGTACCGCAGGCGCTCCGGCCACTTTGCGTCTCGCCGCTGAGGTCAGCAGCCTGCGCGCCAGCAGCGAAGACGTAGCGCCCATCGCGGTGGCCGTGGTGGACGCCAGCGGAAATGTTGTTTTCACCGCCGATAATGAAATTCAGTTTTCCGTTTCAGGCGATGGCACACTGGCCGGCGTCGCCAACGGAGATCCCGCTAGTCACGAACTCAACGTCGCGCCGCAACGCAAGGCATACCACGGCCTGGCGATGGTGCTCGTGCGCGCCGCTGATCATCCCGGCACCATCTCTGTTCGGGCCCAGGCAAGCGGACTGCCTACAGCCAGTATTACCATTCCGGTTGTTGTCGATCCATCCAGTTTCGCCCATCATTCGCAATAATGAGGAAGCAAACATATGAAGATCTCTCCCGCTGCGACGCAGCCGCGCGTACGAAATGGCAAAAGACTCTATGGTCCCAGGATGAGTTTCGGTTTCGGCTCGCTCGGCCGTTGGGTGAGCGTCGTCATCATGTCATATGCGCTCTCGATCCCCGCCCAAACCGGCTCTCCATGCAGTCCCTCGCCTTGCCTCTATCAGAATTCCTCTGCACCGATCAGCGCTCGCGTACACGATCTGATCGGCCGCATGACGCTCGACGAAAAGATCTCGCAAATGGTGAATCGTGCAGCAGCGGTTCCGCGGCTGGGGATACCAGAGTACAACTGGTGGAACGAGGGATTGCATGGGGTGGCGCGCGACGGCTACGCTACCAATTTTCCGCAATCCATCGGCCTGGCGGCTACCTGGGACACGCAACTGATGGACCAGGTAGCGGGCGTTATTTCCACCGAGGCGCGTGCTAAATATAAAGCTGCACAGGAGGATGGAGACCGCCGGCGCCACACCGGCCTCACCTTCTGGTCCCCAAACATTAATATTTTCCGCGATCCGCGCTGGGGACGCGGCATGGAAACCTATGGCGAGGATCCATATCTTACCTCCCGAATGGCCATAGAATTTGTGCGTGGCCTTCAAGGAGACGATCCCAATTATCTGAAGGTCGTCTCCACGCCGAAGCATTTTGCCGTTCACAATGGACCCGAGCCGCTGCGCCATACGTTCAATGTCGACGTCTCGAATCACGATCTCGAAGACACGTATCTCCCGGCGTTTCGCGCCTCAATCGTGGAAGGGCATGCTGAATCTGTAATGTGCGCCTACAGCGCCGTGGATGGCACGCCGGATTGCGCCAGCACAATGCTCCTCGAGAATCACCTGCGCGACGATTGGAAGTTCAACGGTTACGTGGTTTCCGATTGCGATGCGGTGGCTGACATTGCGCGCGGTCATCATTTTGCGCCGGACAATGCGCATGCTGACAGCCGACGCGCTGAAAGCGGGCGACGATTTGAACTGCGGTCGAGCGTATAACTCGCTCGGCGAGGCGTTGAAGGAAGGACTTGTCTCCGAGGCGGATATTGATCGTGCGCTCACGCGATTATTCACGGCGCGCTTTCGCCTTGGCATGTTCGACGCGGATGGGAAAAACCCCTACGCTGACATTCCGGTCAGCGAGAACAATACTCCTGCGCATCGGCAACTGGCACTCAATGCTGCGCGTGAGTCCATTGTGCTGCTAAAGAACGATGGAACGCTGCCGCTGCGTGGCACGATCCACAGGATCGCGGTGGTCGGCCCCAACGCCGAAATGCTGGAGTCAATCGAGGGCAATTACAACGGAACGGCGCCAAATCCGGTGCTGCCGCTTGAGGGGATCGAAAACCAGTTCGGCGGGCAGGCAAAGGTGGTGTATGCGCAGGGTTCGATTTTTGTGGAGGGCGCCGGCGCTCCGATTCCTGCAACCGCGCTACGGCCCGATGCCTCGAGTCTCCAATCCGGACTCAAAGGCGAATACTTCGATCATCCGGATTTCAATGGAGATGCGCGGCTGGTGCGCGTCGACCGCAGCATCGATTTCGACTGGAACCGTGTTTCGCCCGGGCAGGGAATTCCGGCGACCGCATTCGCAGTGCGTTGGTCAGGCGTACTGGTGCCGCCTGCTCCAGGTGATTACACCTTGAATGCAACAGGGCCAAAGGACAGGGCTCAAATCTACCTTGATGGCAAGCTTATTGCGTCTGGAAACGAGCCTGCGAGGCTACACTTTACGGATACCACGCCACATGCGATTCGCGCGGAGTACATTCATCAATCGGAAGACAACGACTTCGAATTAGATTGGCAGCCGCCCGAGGAAGCGCTGCGCGATAACGCAGTGAAGGTCGCGCGCGAAGCGGACGTGGTAGTTGCATTCGTGGGCCTTTCTCCCGACCTCGAGGGCGAGGAGATGCACGTGAAGGCGTCCGGGTTCGACGGCGGAGACCGCACGCGGATTGAACTTCCTGACGTCCAGGACAAACTTGTCGAAGCGTTGCTCGGTACGGGCAAACCGGTGGTGATCGTGCTCATGTCGGGCAGTGCCATTGCACTCAGTGCGGTTGCGCAACGCGCCAATGCGATTCTTGAGGTCTGGTATCCCGGCGAGGAAGGCGGGGACGCAATCGCTGAAACCTTGGCTGGGCGAAACAATCCCGCGGGCCGGCTGCCCGTCACCTTTTACCGGTCAACAGACGATCTGCCACCCTTCACTGATTATTCGATGGCGGACCGCACTTATCGTTATTACATGGGTCCTGTTCTCTATCCCTTCGGCTATGGGCTTAGCTACTCGCACTTTTCAATCCGCAACTTCAGGCTCTCCTCACATTCAATCCAAGCTGGAGACACGCTTAAAGCCGATGTTGCCGTAACAAACACTAGTGGGCAGGCCGGCAGTGAGGTGGTTGAGCTGTATCTTTCACCTCCCGTCTTGCCCGGTGCGCCGTACCTTTCCCTTGAGGGATTTCAGCGCGTTCAACTTGCTCCCAACGAAACCAGAAGTATCACGTTCAACCTTCATCCCCGCGATATGAGCATTGTTTCTCCGGCTGGAAAGCGAACAGTTGACTCTGGCCTGTATCGGCTATGGGCGGGTGAAGGACAACCAGGATTCTCGCATGAAGGCTCTGCGGCAAGTTTCCGCATTTCGGGAGCAATGGATCTGCCAAACTAGTTTCGCACTCAGATTCTTCTCCTCGTTGCTGAAGCGCACGAGCCGGAAGTCTGTAACGTTTTTTACAGCGTGCAGGTCATTCTGATAGGTGTAGCGTAATGACAGAATCGTTCTGCCGGAGCCAAACAGAGCCGTCATGGCGCGCCGAAATCCAGGCTCCATGCATAATCTGGAGCTGTCATCCTTCATCGGGTCCTGGCAAAAGTTGCGGAATCAGGGTTGATAAACCATCTGTCAGATTCACCGGCCTGGCAACAACTTGAATGTGCGCCGCTTTCAAGCCTGGACGGCTGGCGGTGACGGTAATCGTCCCGGGCGATAGAGTTGACCGGACGAAAACGCGGTTGATACCGCATTCGGTGTTTAAATGTAGGTTGTTCGTCGAATCGACGATGCCGCTGTTATAGCCGCCGCGCCATATTCCCGGTCCTGAAATTGTAAAGTCGACCCGCGCGTAGTCAGTCGGGCAGCGTTGGCCTTCGGCGTCGACCACCGAAATCGATGAGCGCCGCGTCCTGCCCTTCAGCCTGCAATCCCTGCGGACCCACCGTCGGAGTCAGCTTGATCGCAGCCGGCGCCCCCCGCAGTCGTAAGCTCATGGGTCGCCGATGTGAGGTACACATAGAAGGCGTTCTTGAACGAGATGGCAAATGCCATGATCGGTCCGTGCCCATATCGCCCCAGCCGCATCTTCTTGTAAAGCGCGCACATTGAATTCGCGCAGGCGATTCTGTTCGCCATAGGCCTGCACTGCGGTTCCCCGCATGCGCATAAGTGTGCCGCCTCCAGTGCCTATCCAGAGGCTTCCGTCCCGTGCCGCAAAGAGGCATGTAACCCCAAAGTCACGAATTTCAGGAGAGGTTTCGGCGCTTACGTTGGTGAAATGATAGCCGTCGAACCGTATCAGGCTCTGTGGTGTTCCAATCCGGAGGTATTGCTCGGGCGTTTCAGCTAGCGCGCTGATCACGTCATCGGGAAGCCCGTCTTGCATGCGCCAGATACGGCGTGTCAATCCGTTTAGTTCCAATTCCGAGATTCGCTGGGTTTTGCCAGCACAGATTTTTCCCCACACCCGGGGTGGTCAATCGAAAACAGTGATTAGGGTCGACCAATGATGTGATTATTTTACCTTGCATCAATCGTAAGTGTTGCGCTGTAGGTAGTGTCCTAAGACTGCGTAGCTGCCGTCTTCTTCTCTCCCTTGTCCTTCCCTTGCCAAGAAAAACCAAACATCAACAGAGAAAAGGCAAATGACCATATCAACTCAGGATCGTCAAAATGCGATTGACGGCTATATCAAAGATGCGAAGTTGTGGCACGACTGGAGTGCCCGGTATCAGTGTTCCTTTGCCGAAGACTATTGTCGTGGCAAAGGTTCTTGCGAAACAGGCGGGACTCAGACATCACGCGGCCTTGGACAAGATTGTTCAAGATGAGCAGGGGTGCGCGAATTGGCAGCGCCCTATTAAAGGGTGAAAAGCATATAGTAAATCTTGTATAATCGCTGCGATTGCGCTACCATCGGTGTGATGGCCCCCAGAGAAGAAGTCCCATCAGCCGCCGAACTCCACTTTGAAGGGGACTCGCTGGAGGTGCTGTCGAGCTTTCCCGATGAGGTCAAACGGGCGCTCGGATTCTCGCTGCGGCAGCTTCAAATCGGCAGGGAGCCGACCTCGCAAACGCGCAGCATGAGTTCCATCGGCTCCGGCGTCTACGAATTGAAAGAGGCCGATGAACGCGCGTGGTACCGGGCGATCTACCTGTCGAAGGTGGGGAACACGATTTACGTGTTGCACTGCTTTGAGAAGGAGAGCCGCAAGACTGAGCGGAGAGACATTGAGGTTGCGGGGCAACGCCTTAAGCTAGTCAGGCAACGATTGCAGGAGCAGAGGGCACATGAAAAGCGCAGCGGGAAATAAGCCGACCCATATCGTAAAGGGAAACATCTTCGATGCCCTGGGCTTCTCCGCGTCGGAAGCCAGCGCGCTGAAGATCAAGGCGGAGATTCTGTCCGCCATCCTTGAGCATGTGCGGGCCAAGGGCTACACGCAGGCGCAGCTTGTAGACATCCTGGACGAGTACCAGCCGTCAGTGAGCAGCCTGCTCAAGGGTCGAATCTCCCAGGTGAGCATCGAGAAGCTGTTGCGCTATGCCGACCGTCTGCATTTGAAGACGAGCATCGCAGTACGACCATTAGATGGGCGAAGCAGCCGAGTGAGAACCCAAGCCACGGCAAGCGTGCGCCGTCCGTTGCGAAAACTGGCAGCGGCAGGTTAGCTGCTTCGAGCTTTTGAATGCATCGCACGATCTCGCTGGCCGGAAATTGCCCAAAAGCGGGAAACATCTCGCCGGATAGATCGCTGTAACAACATGGAAGCAAGTAAGATAGAGCAATGATGCGCACTGCCGAGCAAGACAGATTTCTAGTTCTTAACCGTCACTTCCTGCTCCTCGCAGTCTTCGGCGTCCAGTCTCAGTACTGCCTAAAACCCGTCTGCTCCATTTCTGCTCTATTCGATTTCTGTAGAACGACCCTTTAAAAAACTCCCGTAATCTCTATCGCCAGAACGAGATCGGGTGAACGCCATATTCTTTGTTTTCAATTGATGGCCATTTTCCCAAGCTGAATGTCGCCGGTTCGATCCCGGTCTCCCGCTCCATAAGAATCAGCAGTTTACATATACCGGCTTCAATCTGTGCTCCATTTGTGCTCCGATTACATCACCAAAAGGCGTTTCTCTAGCTGGTTGACCGCAGGCAGCCTGCTTTCGACAGGAGACTGCGTGTACACGTTTTGGCTGACATCGAGGCTGTGCCCGAGCTGATCGGCGACTAGCTTGCCGTTCACCCCTAGCTCGTTCATCAGTGTTGCGTGCGTCCGGCGCATCACCAGGAAATTCGCCCAGCCCATGCCGACCGACTCCAGTTTCGGCTTGATGTTCCGGTTCCAGCAGTTGTCTTTCGACATCGGCGTCATCCGCTCGCTCGGGAACACCCAGGCATCGTCTCGGGTCACGAGAGAAACCCTTCGCCAGGACTCTATTTCCCGAAGCAACCCTTCCGGTAGAGCGGCCTTCCGGATCGACTGATCCGTCTTCGGTGTATCGATAGCACCCCTGTAGACCCTTTGACGGATGTCCACATAGGTTGGCGAGAGACGGCCCCAGGTGAGCGCGAATATCTCTCCCGGACGCATACCGGCCATAATCGCCAGTTTCGCTATCAGCCGTTCTCTTTGACCGAGAACGGAGAAGCAGAGTTGCACCTCCTTCATATTCATGACGCGGCGCACAGGCTTCGCCGCCTCTTTGGGTGTGAACAGCAAAAGCGCCGGATTGCGCACGACCAGACCTTCCGCAACGGCCATATCGAGTATCTGTTTCAGATCCCAACGGAGATGATCGACCGTCGAGAACGAAAGACCACTGCGAGTCTTTTCGTCGAGCACGTCCTGCAATTCATCGCGCCGGAAAGCCGACAATTCCAGCGCGCCCAGGCCATCCACGAGATGAATAGACACTCTGTTCATGTTGTTCACCCGCGTCGAAGCCTTCCATTTGCGGCTGTAATAGGGAAAGTAAACCTCGGCCACGAATTCGCCAAACGTCCAGAGCCTGTCCTCTTCGTGCTTGGCATTGGCCTCAGCGACAATCCTGTCCACAACCGCCCGCGCATCCGATTTGGTCATATCCTTGACCAAACCAATCACGCGACTCTTACGGCTATGATCGACCCACCACATCGCGACCCAACGGCCGCGCTGCTTCTTGACCGACCCCTTCTGGTACCGACTCTTGCGCATAGATTCTCCTCATGCGCGTTTACCGGCACCCCGTACTGGCAATGTCGATATGGTAGCATCGGCGGTCGCATGCTCATTGTTCTCAATCCATAGCCGCAGACTTTCCCGACGTATGAGCTTTCGTCGGCCCAAGGACACAGCAGGAATCGGAGGACAGCCATGAACTCGCCCGGACACCGCTTTGCTGATGTGGGCTTTGGAGCAATGGAGTAGCTTTGCCGCATCGGCGAGAGTGAGCAGGTCGAAAGCCTCCAACGGTGTTGGCATAACGGGTCGCATTAAGCAGCCTTGACCGAGCTGTGACCCATCAAACACTCAGCTTCAGCCGACGCCGTTGACTGACTTTTCTCCAGGATGCCCTGCACGGTTACCTTGGCTTTTCCGGGACACTCTGCAACATCCCCGAGGGAGATGTTATGCAGACAGTTGCGCGGCGATGTCATCCTTGCAGTTCTCATCACAGATTTAGCCCGCACAACCCCAGTACCCTCGTTCGAGGTCTGTACGGTTGCCCAATGTTGCAAAGTACCAACTCCACTCTTATTGACCTTGACAAGGAATCTTCGCCCCATACGATTCCCCCCTTACAGCGTTACGTCCGGCTTCATCACGAAATGTCCACGTGTCTGCGAGGCACTTGTTGAGGTTTGCGACCTCTCTCTCCGTGCCCTTACCGGAGCCTCCTCAGCCGGTCCACTCAATTTCGCCACGTACCCAGAAAGAGCCGTTGGACTGATCCTTATCCCCTTCTCCTCCAGCAAATGAGCCAGCATGTTCAATGAATAGCCTTTTCTCCGCAACTCCACGAGAAGAGGCAAAAGCGTCCGTATCAGTGCTCCCATCATGAACGAACTGGGTTGCGGCACGGGTTCCGTCGTTTTTTGAGTCAACAACATGCGAGCCTCCTCCACAATCTCCGAAGAAAAGACCTGCACTTTACGACGCTCCACTGTTCCCATTGCTTGTCTTCCTCAATGCGCTCTATAGAAGCACGAGAGAGATATTATCACAGTCTCATACAATAATGACAGATAATATGTAATATGGAGGTTGTGGAGTACGAGCCCTGAATGGCGAAAACTGGACGCCATGACAGTGACAACTGGATGTCTAAACGGTGAATGGCAAGAAATGCGCTGTGCGCACGAAACCCCTTCGGGGTTCCGCGCACCCACCACCCTTTCTCCAATCCGCCTGCGGCTACTCGGAGAAATGGTTGCGCATCTTGCTCAGGGCTTCGCCCCGAGACCCCACAGAACAGGAGAGAACAATGGCAAGACCCAAGCGAACAGAAGGCGCCACTCTACGGCTCTTCATCAGAACAACGGATCGAGAGAAAGCCGTCATCAAGACCCAGGCCAAGAAAGCCGGCCTGACCATGAGCGAGTACATGCGAAGAACATCGCTCAATAAGCGAATCGTTTCCAAAGTGGACCAGAAGGCTTTAGGAGAACTTGCAAGACTCGGTGGACTTCAGAAGTACCTGCTCATGCAGATCAAGGGTTTTCCGGATGAAGAAGGCCTTCGCAAGGAACTGAATGCGACATTGTCCGCTGTTCTGAACGCTGTGAGAACGCTCAACACCGTCGCAATAAAGTAGACATGATCGTCAAGGTACAACCATCTCGGAAGCACTCCAGCAGCTTCAAGCGCCTTCGTGAATACCTTACACAAGAGCGTGACGCCGACACTGGAGAACTTGTTTTGCGAGGCGATGTGGTCCTGTCGTGGAATCTTCTAAGCTTCGACACCGCAGCCGGAGAGATGCAAGGAGTCGCTTCTCTCAATGACCGCTGCAAGGATGCAGTCTGCCATTACGAACTGGCATGGCCTCCAGGAGAACGCCCTACTCGACCACAGTGGACAGACTCAGCGGTTCAAACATTGAAGGCGCTCGGTTATGAAGATCATCAATATATGGTCGTCGCACACGACGACAAAAAGCACTTCCATATTCACATCATGGTGAACAAAGTTCACCCTCAAACGCTCAGAGCCCCTACACGATATAACAATTGGCTTGCTCTCGATGGCGCAGCACGTAGCCTCGAAGCGAAGTATGGCTGGGCTCATACACCGGGCATGACTCGATGGGATGAGGAATCGAAACAGGCTGTACCCATTTCAAGATCCGAACGCATTGCACTCCGGTCTGCCCGAGGGCAGCCGACAGGGGCAGCGGCGAAGTTGGAACATTATCACGATGAGGAATCTCTGCAAACCTACGTCCGGCGGGAAGTGGCCCCCAGTGTCCGGAAACTTCTGACACGACAGAATGCCGCGTGGGAGGACCTCCATCGCCTTCTCTCGAAAGCTCATCTCAGACTTGAGAAGGGAGAATCGGGCGGCTACACCGTCCTTGCCATCGACCACAACGTCCGGGTAAAGGCGTCCGACGTACTCCGCAACAACTTTGCTGGAAAGACCAACCGCCAGGCCACGGAGACTGCTCTTGGCGCCTGGACACCTGCCTCAACATCCGGTTATGAAGACGCTCAATATACTGTTCGTACCCCTGTTCGTAATAGCGCAGTGAGGGAGGAACGCAAGGCGCAGCGACACGCCGAACGTAGTGCCCTGATGGCAGAGTATAACCAGTATCGCAATCGGCGACGGGAACTTTGCAAAGCCTTCACAACAGACGGCAGGGAAGGCCGACAAAATCTTCTTGACATCTTGCGCGAACAAAAGCGGGAGATTCGTGCATCCTCTCTGCCGTTGCCGGACAAGAAGGTCCTGCTCTCTCAGGCAGTGGCCCAATCGGTACTCGAAATCCGATCGCTGAAGCTGTCCATTCAAAAGAGGCGGCAGGAAGCATTTCCGAAGGATCTCCGCTCATGGGTTGCGGACAGGGCCGACGAAGGAGACGCGCGGGCTGCCGCACAACTTCGCGGATGGCGTTATGCCGACCAGCGCAATCAACGGCGGCTCAACGCAAGGCTGGAACCAGACGCGCTGCATCTCGGTCCACCGCCCGACAACGACAGCACCACCGATTGGTCCGACCTCGCGCAACAACGGCTTGCAGCCCAACAGAAACAGCAGGTCCTTGCAAACCAGATCGCCGCGACACGCATCTGGACGATCAATCGGAAGACGGGCGACGTGTCCTACATGCTGAACGGCAGGGTCTCCGTCATTGACCGCGGACGCCTTGTGACCGTACTCAACCAGGACGAGGCCGCAATCGTCTTTGGACTGGAGATGGCTGTACAAAAATACGGGTCGCGGATCGCCTGCACCGGAAGCGACGAGTGGAAGCGGATGGTTACCTTGTCTGCGGTCAAGCACGGCATCTTTGCCCAATTCACGGACCCGGAGATGCAGTACGCCTTGCGCCTGCAACGGCGCCTGGCGAATCCGCGCCAACGTCAGCAGGAGCGAGGCGGCAGGTAGCTCCTGCGGTCATCGCGTATCTGCGGTTGCCGCCAGCAGAATATTCTGACAAGACTATGCGAATGCAGATTGGGCTGGAGCCTTGAGCTTATAGACCGCCGCGAAATAGGCCACCATCACGCGAAAGGTCTTGGACTTATTCACCCCGCCGAGAATCTCTCCGCCGACTCTCTCCAGCTCATCGGCGATCTCGTGGGTCAAAGGGAAGACGAAAGAGGTGTCGATGCTTTGAAACGGAATGTCCAGCCACGGGCCATTGTAGAAAGCCAGAATCTGCGCCTGAGAGGCCTTGCCCTTGAAGTTCATGATGATGTGCTCGGCCAGGGCATTTTTGTTGCGGATTTTCAGCACGGCAAAGAGTTGGTTGAAATGGCTCTTAGTGAACCTGGAATCGACTGTGAGCCGGACCTGAGTCCGCTTCTCTGCCGGAGCAACGATTCTGCGCTTCGGCCGGGTTATGGTCTTCGTTAGAGGGGCCATGTCGTTTTTCTGTTCGTGATGTAGTATACATCAGAACTATATCTCGCGAACAAGAATGCGCTAACGGACAGGAATCAAAGGAGTTTTTATGATGGCAATCTCGGGGGCAGTAGTCGATTCATTGCATGGAGGAGGGCGAATGAATCTCGACAAATCGAACCGTGGTGCGTGACGGGAAAAGGAGACTGGCCAGACGCCGCGAAGCGAGCCAGCACACTTATATTTCACGTCTTGGCTCCAACGAGGTGTGCTCGGGATTGCTGAAGTGCGGGAGCTGGGTGAAGCGGATTCCTGACAGGGCCGAACCACATAGTACCAACGGGAAATCAAATTGAGACATAATCGGCCGCCGGCATCTGACTCTACGCTCAAGTTCTAGTCCTAAATCCCCATGGGGAATGTAAGGAGCGCGCTTCCAACGATATGCGCGCTCAACGGTGTTCCCTGGGGAAGCGAGATCATTTGCGGTCATAATCCGTGTCTGCTTGCCCGTCTGGTGGATGATCTGACAATCGAGGCGGCCGCGGACGGCAAGGAGCTCGGAACCTGGATAGAGCGGCCGATGCCCGACGTGACCTGGATGCGCAACAAAGGTTGCGCCAGATAGTTCACCGCTTCTGATTCTCGCCAGCGCGCATCCGGCGCTCCTCAAACCCTACAGCGCCATTTTGAAAGCGAGGGGTTGCTCCGCCGTTGGTGGTCAAATCTACAGTCCTGCTATTCTTCCTGCTCTGATCTGGCGTCGTGAATAGTGAATGATAAAGGACGCTATCTCCAACTTGTTGTTTGGACATAGGAAGGGGCTCCGTTCAGCCGGCTCCAGAGTTTTGATATCGCGGAAAGCGCCGCGAAATTGCGGTGTGTCAGCGCAGACATTCCCATCGTAGGGTTCTTGACGTTAATGTCCTTTATCGTTCACTACCTGGGTCGGCGAGCCCACAACAGGTTTCTGGGTCACTTGTCCGAGAAGCCGACTAATGAGATGGTCCGCCGCTTGACTCACCCGCGAGAGCGGGTGAGCGAGGTGGCAGCATTTAGGAAGGAGGATCATCGACATGCAGATACACTCGGTTGGCATCGATTTAGGGAAGACAACGTTTCATCTGATCGCACTCGGCGCTGCCGGCAAGGTGATTGTGCGGAAGAAGTTCAACCAGAAGCAGCTTCTGGCCTATACCGCGAACATCCCGGCATCTCTTATTGGACTTGAGGCCTGCTCTGGGGCGCACTTTCTCGGGCGCGCGCTGCGCAAGCAAGGTCATGATGTCCGGCTTATCCCAGCTCAGTTTGTGAAGCCGTTCGTAAAGTCCAACAAGAACGACTTTGTCGACGCAGAGGCAATCGCCGAAGCCGTAGAGCGCAAGAACATGCGCTTTGTCCCGATCAAGACCGATGACCAACTCGATCTGCAAGCTATCCATCGCGTTCGCGATCGCCTGATCTCTCGGCGCACTGCGGTCATCAACCAGGTGCGTGCGTTCCTGCTCGAGCGAGGCCTGGTTTTCGCGAAGACCCCAGCGAAGCTGCGGGCTGCGTTGCCCGACATTCTTGAAAACGCCAACCTCGATCTGACACCGCAGATGCGGAGCCTGATCGATCTTCTTTGGAGGGAGTGGAAGACAGTCGAAGACCAGATTGAAGGACTCAGCGGCGAGTTGGAACGGATCTCTGCCGCCGACCCGGGTTGTACTCGCATCCGGCAGATTCCAGGGATTGGGCCTATCGTTGCCACGGCCATCGTTGCCGCCATCGGTAACGGTGCTGCCTTTCGGAAAGGACGCGACTTTGCTGCGTGGCTCGGTGTCGTGCCACGGCAGTATTCGACTGGAGGCAAGGCAAGATTGCTCGGCATCAGCAAACGCGGGAACGTGTACCTGCGCAAGATCCTCATCCACGGAGCGCGGGCTGCGGTGTTGCGGATCAAGCGGGATCGGGCGCCGATCGGAGCCTGGCTCGATGCACTCGATGCCAGAGCTCCAAAAAATGTTGTTGTGGTCGCGATGGCGAACAAGCTTGCGCGGATCGCATGGGCTGTGCTGTCGAGCGGAGAGGACTACCGGCCAATGGGGAATATTGTTGCCGCCTGAGATAGTGCGGAAAAGACGCCTGCGGCTTGGAAGCGCTGACGCGCTCCCACTTTCCCGCACTACTACGACGACGGATTGAGCTTACCCACCGAGGTCTGCAGAGAAACAGCAGAGACGAAAGAACAGTCACAACAGCGTGTCTGAGAACCTGATGGACGAAATGGTTGATAACGACCGACCGACTAATAAGGTCAGATACGCGCGCAACTCATCGTGGCCAGGAGCGCTAGGCTCCACCAAAGGCCGAATACATTTGCGCAGACTTGTCTTCTCGACTTTAGCTTTTTCCTTGCAGTCGGACGGCGGACCATACATACTCGGCCACGTGGATGACGGGGCGGCAAAGCGCGCTCAATGGTATTCCAAGAACCTGCATTGCTGTCTCGGTACCAGATTCTCCAAACACGCGTAGCCCGCTCCAACTGTTGCCGACGTATTAGCTTTCAGTTGGCCGATCGGCCGGTGATACTTGCGGAGTTGAAACTTCGGCGGGGCCTTCAAACGTCGTGTTTCAAAAGGGATGTCGAAAATCGAATCGCCGCGGCGGCCTTTTGAAACGGCCAAAAACCTCCAATAGCTGCCATTTTCGTTCGCAAAGCCCTCGCGAATCCTGCCTTCTTTCTCACTGAAAACGAAAGGCAATTTTGGACGAAAAGAGCCGTTTCAAAACCTGTGGGTTATGAAACACACATTAGAGCGATTGAAATACCTCGCGCAGTACGGTTGAAAAGCCTGTGTTTTCAACGCGTAGATAACTGTTGCGGAGCAAAGGCGAGAGCAAACTACCAAACATTGGTGGCGATGACTCTCGGATTGACAGCTCGATTGTTGGATATTTCCATTTCCATGACGATTTGGAGGTTTCGTTTTTCCCAGCCCTTTGGTGCGTTTCGGGCAAATTCCGCCATCGCAGCTTCATCGGTCAGGAATTCAGCTGCTGCCTGAGAGCCAAACTGATTCAGCCCGCCGAGGGAAATTACGACGCGCTTTCGGTCGGGATCCAAGATTCTGGTAATGAGCGCATATTCGTGGTCGATTGGTTGAGGATACGTCTTCAACATGGCCCATTTTCGGTCTGGGTAGTTATGATCGCGAATCATCCAGATATGCCCGAGTGATGTATCGGATTCCTCAAATGTGAAACGCAGATTCCGATTCAAGCTTACGGTCCAGGAATTGTTGAAGGCGCCGACGTATATGACGTCGGAATGCTCCAACTCAGGCTCCTGGATTTCCCGAGGCCATCGCAGCCGGGTGGCCACACCATGACTACTTAAGAGATTGGCGATGGCCAGCACAGTGCGAATGCTGCCGGCTGACGCACTGTCATCCCAACTCTCGATAATATCTCCCGGCTTCACAGATATTGTCGGATCGCCCGCCTCGACTGCCTTCCGCAAATCTGACGATATCCAATAGGTGATCGTCTCGCCAAACCGAATTGTCACCGGATTCTTGGACTGAAAGACGGGCTGCCAGAACTGATCTAGCGCGCGAACGGGCCTCGAGGTTTGTCTGACCCAAATTACCCAGACGATTCCCGCCAAGATAAGCAAGGCCACCGTGATAGGAATCGGTTTGATTAAGCGGCGGGCGGTGGTCAGTCTGCTACTCAGAGATGGAGGACTTGCGTCTTGGAGCATCGGCAAATGGCCCGTATGAACGGGCTCAGAAGTTTCTGGGGTTTCCGGGGCCGACCAATGGAATTCGGGTATGTAGTTTCCCGCGGCCATTCCGATCATGACGCCCGATACAGGGTTTTGCGTTGAGTAGTGTTGAGCCAGTCGGCGCCGAACATCGTTCGCTCTCACCCGGACGATCGCATCGGTTGCGGTTTCGTAATCGACCGGTCTACCGAATAGCTCGACACCGAGAAAACGTTCTGTTAGGTGTTCGTAGTTGCCTTCCAGTGCGTGCTTGACGATGAACTCTAGGAAATCATGGCAACGCTTGCTACCGGAAAAGCTGGTTCCTGTCTGGATTGCGTCCAGTTCACTCAGAATCGCCGCAGTCTGTTCAGTCGAGAAACCGAGCGCACTTGCGTGAGTTGAAAAAATAGCCATTCGAGTGGGCCTACTGTGCCGCAACGAATTCTAGCACAGAACGTAACGTACGCGTAACGTGCGCACATCTTGCTGATTTTATAGACAGCTGAATAGTGGAACTGTTCAGAACATTGACAGGCTAATCGGAAGCGAAGAGTGTCATCAGCGGCGCCGAGTCGAGCGAACTTTGGGTCGCTGAGAGTCGCTCAGATCAGTGACTCACCCGCACGCATGAGCATATGCATCTGGCTCATGCTGCAGGAGAGTTTGGCGTAAATCGGATGTTACGAAAACAACTGAAGATTAACCATTCAATTTGCAAATACGAAGAGGAGGCATGAACTATGAGGATTTCGAACTCGTACCCTAGCTACAAATGCAAGAAAGAGGGCGCCAACCAACCTGCCAAAGAAGAATGCGTGCGAACGACGAATCGCGAGCTAGCGGGAATAGGCAGACGGATGTACGGCAAAATGGTGATTCCACTACTTGCGCTGTTGTTGGTGTTCTCAACGGGCTGGGCTCGCATGAGCGCCCAGGAGAGCGACAGCCGAGGCGTTATCGCAGGCACGATTACGGACGCAAACGGTGCGCTCATTCCGGGCGCTGGCGTCACCATCGTCAACACCGACACAGGCGTTTCAACTTCCGAGAAGTCAAATGGCTCCGGGTATTATGAACTCCGGCAGCTGGTGCCGGGGCACTATAACGTGACAGTACAGGTCGCGGGCTTCAAGACTGAGGAATACAAAGGCATTTATGTGGATGCCGGCAAGACCGTTCCCGTGAATGCAGCCCTTAAAGTGGGAACTGCCTCATCCTCGATCGAGGTGGTGGCGAACCAGGATCTACTGAACACCGAAGAAGGCACGAATGTCAGCATCGTTGATCAGGCGACAGTAGAGCAGACGCCTATGCCGGACAACAACGCTATGCTGATGGAAAAGCTGGCGATGGGCACACAGTCCACGGACCCCATCAGTTCGTCCGCCAACGGAACGATGTTCGCCAACGGTGGTAACTCGAGTTTTGGCGTTTACGGCATGTACAAGGCGGATACGTTTTATATCGATGGCGCACCCAACGAGTCCTATAGTCACCAGGAAGATTATGCCGCTCCCGTGGAAGAGGTGAAGCAGGTAAACACGGAGACCGCCGGCTTCGACGCCACTATCGGTCATGGACTGGGTGGCCAGGTGAACATTGTCAGCAAGAACGGAACCAGCAAGTTTCACGGTTCGGCGCGTGACGAATACGAAGATTTGCGTTGGCAGCCCCTGAATCGCACTGCCCGCAATTCGTATATTGCTAATACGGCCATTCCTTGCGCACCACCGAATGAGAACTCGGCGGCCTGCCAGGCCGCTGAAACTAAGTACGGGCAGCTTGGCCTGCACAATATGACTTATGCGGGCAGCATCGGCGGTCCTGTGGAGATCCCGCATCTCTTCCACGGCAAAGATAAGCTTTTCTTCTTCTTTGACTATATGAACGACCACTTCCCGCTGCTGACGCAAGGGCAGCAGACGGTTCCGACTTCGCAGGAACTAACAGGCAACTTCAGCGACCTGCCCTGCCCGATCAGCGTTGCATCCGGCACCGGCGCCTATGGAAGCCCTTATGTTTTCAACTACAGCAGCGGTGCGTGTCCGGGCGCAAATTCATCGTGGGGTTATGGTCAGTATCAGGTATACGACCCGTTAACGACGCAGCCAGATGGTCACGGCGGTTACATCCGTCAGCCGTTTGCGGGCAACATCATTCCAGCCGGCCGGCAAACGAACCCACTTGGGCCCTATATGGCGAAAATTTATCGTCCGGCGAACACGGCGTCAATTGGTAGCTCGCTGGCGGGACCGACTAATCTTACTTACTCGCTGCCGCGCCCGCAGAGTTACTGGACTTACGCGCCGCGCATCGACTTTGATCTCAATCCTAGCAACCACTTTTTCTTCAAGCTCGACAACGGCCACTATCAGGTTTTTAACCCTGACGTGGTTGATACTGCCAATCTGGATGTTCTTTATAACGGCCGGCTCAACCTTGTTTTGACTGGCGCGTGGGATCACACGTTTTCGCAACACCTGACCATGACCACAACGGTTGCGTATAACCGCTATAACGGTCCGGGGGGGTACCCGAACGCGCACGTCAGCGATGCTTCGCTGGGGTTGCCGGCCTATCTTGACGCCCAGCAGGCTGCCAGCAACCCTGTGGGGGCGCCATCCACCCCAACAGTGAACAGTTACGATTCGTTGAGCTTTACGAGCGGCACATTTGAGAACTTTTCAAAATCGATCAGCGGCAACGCAGATGCGGTGGGAGTCTTCGGGAGACACTCGCTAAAGTTCGGGGTGGCGTATCAAGAGCTTGTCTGGTACCAACCCAGCAACGCAAACGCGAATGGGACGCTGACTTACGACAATACCTACACCAGCCTGGCCAGCGACGCATCGAGCTACATTTCAACTGGATCGTCAGAATACGGCCCGGCATACGGGGCATTTTTGCTCGGATTTAATACCTCGGCCACGCAAACAGTCGGCGCGCTGGATACGCGGAGCAATCCCTTTTACTCGGTCTATGTGCAGGATGCGTGGCATGTTAAACCTCGCTTGACCATCAACGCCGGACTTCGCTGGGAAGCTGAGGAGGGTCCGGTAGAAGCAAAGAACCGCCAGGTTGGTCCTTTCAGTCCTACACAGACTTTGGCTATAGCCCCGGGAGCGAATGCTGCTTATAGTCCGAGCAACTACACGGCCAACAGCACTGCGCTGGCAGCCGCCGGTTTGCCGTCGACTCTACCCACCAGCCTGAACGTGGTCGGCGGCGCCACCTACCCCGGGGTCAACGGGGTATCTCCTCACATGTGGCAGACCTCTGTTCGCCTCTTGCCCCGTGTTGCATTTGCATTTTCTGCCACGCCGAAGACGGTGTTGCGAGCTGGTTATGGTTTGTTCTTCGACAGTTTAAACACTGTGAATGAAGGGAACGACAGCACGGGATTCTCGGTGACCACGACGCAACCTTCTTCGTTGACCGCTGGAACCTCCTGGGTCGCCCCAGGCGTATCGACAGGTACGACCGTGCCCACACTTAATCCCTTCCCGAATGGCTTTTCATCACCGTTCGGCAATACGGGCGGCAACCTGATCTATGCGGGTGGCAGTCAGAGTTTCTACCCTTATAACATCGTTCCCGCGCGTCAACAGCGGTGGCAGGGCAGCATTCAGCACCAGCTAGACGCTCACAGCGTACTTACCTTCATCTACGCAGGTGCGTACACTTCGAAGATCAGTGTTTTCACCGGTAGCAGCGAGGTCGGGGTCAATCTGAATCCGGTTCCCGCAGCGTATTACATAACAGGCCAGACCACGGCCAACGCCCAAGCAAACGCGCTCAATGCGCTGGTTACTAACCCGTTCTACATTGGCAATCTCACAGGGCTTTCTGCCACACAAACCAGCCTTCTCACCACCGGGCCGAATGCGGCGTTCTTTAACTCAAAGACGGTGGCATTGAATCAGTTACTCAAACCCTATCCTCACCTTTCCGGTTTGACTCAATACTCGCCGGTGGCCGAGTCCAAATTCAACTCCCTTGAGCTGAACTACAGCCGTCGTTTCGTTTCCAACTTCAACTTGACCCTTGATTACCAGCGCATCTTCCAATACGACCGCGACTGGTTCGCCAACGCATTCGATCAGCTTCCGAGTTGGGAGGACAGCGTTTCCAACAGCCGGCCATCACGCTTTACGGGTACGGGGATTTATAAGTTTCCCGTGGGCCATGGGCAAAGATATCTGCAACAGGGCGTTTGGCAGAACTCTGTTATCTCGACTGTAGTGAGTGGCTGGCAGATGGACGGTTCCTACGAAGTTCAACAAGGGCCGTTGGTTACATTCGGCAATGTCTTCTACGCCGGGTGCACCACTTCGTGGCAGACCTGCGATACCACCGGATTGCGGATCAAGCATCCTAGCTACGGAGAGTGGTTTAACACCGCAGGTTTTAACACTACTTCGACTCCTGGCACCTATAACCTTCGTGTCTTCCCGCGCTCAATCAACGGTGTGAGACAACAGGGAGACAATAACTTAAACCTGAACATCATGAAGGTCACCCCAATCAAGGAGGGCGTGAACTTCGAAATGAGGCTCGAAGCCCTGGACGTCTTCAATCGCACGGTGGCGGGCGGACCAAATACGACGCCGACCTCTACGCAGTTTGGCCAGGTGACTTCGGATCTTTATTCATCTGCCCGCTGGGTGCAGATTCAGGGAAAAATTACCTTCTAGCATGGCAGTCCCAGGGCAGCCTTTAAACGGCTGCTCTGGGATCCAGTCAAGGAACGAATTCTGTTGGGTTGGTCAGCGGCACCCGATACGGCCGAACTCGGAAATGGCGTTTGACGCGACAGTAATCTTCAATTATGAAAGAGACTCCCATTCGCAAATCAATGAACGTTTGCTCGCGCGGAGTTGTGCGATGAAGATAAGGCATGTCCTTGCCCGTCCCTTCTTCGTGCAGGCGGTTTATCTTTGCCTCGTGTTGTGCGCTCTCGTCGAATCTGGGTCGAGAGCTACCGCTCTGCAGATTCTTACCCCGCCCAGTAGCTCCAAACCGCGCGTAAACGGGCCGACGATCTTTGGCATACGGCCGGGCTCGCCGTTCATCTATTCGATTCCAGCTACCGGAGATCGTCCCATGACGTTCTCCGTGGATAATCTGCCAGCTGGCCTCGAGGTGAATTCGTCCACGGGATTGATTACGGGAAAGATGGCGGCGGCAGGTGAGTATCCGGTGGTTCTGCGTGCGCGCAATGCGCTTGGGGAAGCGCATAAGAATTTCCGCATTGAGGTTGGCGAAAAAATCGGACTGACGCCGGCGTTGGGATGGAGCAGTTGGAATGCGATCGCTCACGATATTACCCAAGAACGGATTCTGCGCAACGCTCAGGCCCTGGTCAGCAGCGGGCTGAAGGATCACGGTTTTACATATATCAATCTGGATGATTGCTGGCAGGGGGCGCGAGGGGGGCCGTACAACGCAATCCAGGGCAATGAACTGTTTCCGGACCTGCAGTTGCTCGTGGATCAGGTCCACGCTCTCGGCCTGAAATTTGGCGTCTATTCGACACCTTGGATCGCTTCTTACGGGGGATTTCCGGGCGGCTCCTCTGACAATCCGGATGGGAAGTTTGTTCCCGGGGACCACACCCTTCGTCGCTGGTTAGGAAAGTATTCTTTCGCGTCGAACGATGCGAAGCAGTGGGCGGCGTGGGGGGTCGATTACGTGAAGGAGGATTGGAATCCGAGCGACATCGAGCACACGAAGGAGATTTACGAAGCTTTGCGCGCCTCGGGCCGCGACATGATTCTGAGCCTCTCGAATACGGCAGAGATAGAGCATGCTGCGGAGTATGGCCGGTATGCCCAAAGCTGGCGTGTGACGCCCGACATTCTGGACATTTGGGATCAGTCAGACAATTCAGCTCACACCAGCATGTCGGAGGATGGATTCGCGCTTGGAGTCTGGGCTCCTTTTAGCGGCCCGGGAGGATTTGCCGACGCCGACATGCTCGTCGTTGGTCGCATCAGCTTCGGAAAGTGGATTCGCCAGACACGCTTGACGCCCGACGAGCAGTACACGCATATCTCACTGTGGGCGATGCTGTCGTCACCGCTGATTATCGGCGCCGACCTTGAGCGACTCGATCCATTTACGCTTTCTCTGCTGACCAACGACGAGGTTCTGGACATCGACCAGGACGCTCTTGGAAGACCGGCAACTCTTAGGGAGACGATTGGTGGCATCGATGTCTACGTTAAAGATCTCGAGGATGGCAGTCACGCTGTCGGTTTCTTCAATCGCAGCGACGCTTCGGAACATTACGCATTTAACAAGCTCGACCGCATTGGCTTGAGTGGGGTCCAACATGTTCGCGATTTATGGAGGCAGAAGGATCTGCCCGATGTCAATGGGGCGATTGCCATCGACGTTCCGGCGCACGGCGTCCTGCTCTACAGGTTCTCCGGCGGCACGCAAACCAGGGAGAGCCATCCATGATCACGAACCCAACAGCCATCTGGCGTTTCGCTTGCGCCGTTTCTGGCGCTGTTCTGGCTACAGCGATACTATCCGCCGCGCCCCCCAACAAGAATGCGTCCCCGCGTGACACGCCTTCGCAGCACGCGCCCACTGCTATCGACGATCTGCCTGGTTGGTCGGATTGGAAGCCCGTGACGAGCGCCGGCAAAATTGAGTTTCGCTCGCGGCTGTTCAACGCCAATGTGAAACCCGGTTGCGGGATCGAGTTTCGCGCTACGACGCCGCATACGGGTTACACGGTCGATGCGGTGATCGCGCGCTCTGAAGCAGACGTCGATGCTCAGGCTAACGATACGCGCGAGATGCTTGGCATTCCGGTGAAAGGAGCGTTCTTTGGGGAATATGCGCATGGGAGCACACCGCTTCATTTCGTTTTGTTCCCGGACAGCCTGCCCATCAGCTACTTTGACCTGCACTGGGCAGACTGTAACGCAATGCGCGTTTTTGTCCGCTCCATCGAGAACTACCGCGAAGGGAAGTAATAACTTCGATCCGATTTGGGTTTGTCCGACGCTGGGAGCAATCGTTTCGTACTTATGGTCGCCGGCGTGGAGCCAAACGAAGATTGCACGTCATGCTGGGAAATATTCCGATGTTTAAAGATCAAGTGGTGCATGGGCGTATTCAATGGGTGCATCTTACGCATAACGGGCAATGCATTGTCTTCGATGCCAGATCGGGCCATCGCTACATTTTGAACAGAGAACATGAATCAACTTGACTAATTTTTGCTATGAAGGTCTTCGTGGGGGTGGCAAATGCGATTCCCGGGTTATCAAAGTAGCTCTAACCGATCAGCGCGCAATGGAGTCCGGAGCCGGTTGTGGCGGCATATGAGTTTGGCGATAGGGATTTGGTGTTTTGTGCAGAGTCCGTCGGGCGGGGAAAGCGATGATTAAGTTGAAAAGTTATGGCACACAATGGGTGGGTATCGGGTTCGTTTTTCTCAGTATGGCAGGGACTGTTCAGCTGAGCGGCGCACAAAGCCTACGCGGTCCGCATCCGTATTTGATGTATACACAGGTCGACATTGAGCAATTTGAATCTCGCCTCGGGGCTTCTGCCAGCGATGAGGCCACTTTCGATGCGCTCGTGAAGAACGCTGAAAACATGCATGTCCCGCAGTCTGAGGCGGCGATGGAGACAGCGTGCCTCGCTTTTCGGGTGACCGGGCGGCAGGAATTTAGCGGTTACATCAAGGCAGGCCTGGAGAAGTTCGACGCAAGACCGAATTTCAGCGATGCGCCGTTGCTCGAACGTGATCCTCCATGGCACTCGGGACTGGGAACCGCAGCTTTAGTGGCGGCCTATGGGCTTGGGTTCGATTGCATTCACGAGCAATTGACTCCAGCAGAGCGAAAGCACTTTGCTGATGCGCTTGTCAGCAAGGGCCTGCACCCTATTCTCGACGACTGGCTGCTCGGACCTACTCGAATCCATGCACTGGACACCATGGGACATAACTGGTGGAGCGCGCTGATCTTTAGCGCCGGCATCGGCGCGATGTCCGTTCTTGAGGAGCGCCCGGATGTTTTGCCATGGCTGCAGCGCATCTCGGAAGCATCGAAAGAGTGGTACTCCTACATGGGCAGCGAACTGGAGACCAAGCCTCGCACATTCGACCGGGCGGGCGGCTTCTATGAATCCTTAGGCTATGCGGAATTCGCTGAGTCGGAGTACTTGCGATTCGCTTTTGCATGGCGCCACGCCTTTCGATCGCAGGATTTGCCGATGCCGGCAGCACTCGCCGCATGGGGAGATTTTTTTATTCAGGGTTCCTACCCTGCTTCAGAGCGCGTATTCCCGACCTTCTTCGGCGACGGGAATTTTCACACAACAGGTTATGAACCGATCACATTGCTGTGGGCACTCGGAGAACGAAGACCCGAGTTTCTTTGGTATCTGCATCAGTTCGACTTGATTCCACTTGATCAACAGCCGCGTGTTACAGCATTTGAGTTGGTCTATGGACCGAGCGCTGGTGACCGCGCCGTGGCGCCGGCGTTGCCGGGCTTGCCCGAGTCCATGCTGTACCCGGACATGGGATGGGCAATGATGCGCTCTTCTTGGCAGAAAGATAGCGATCTGTTCGCGATCAAGTCTGGCATGACCTGGAACCACTCCCATGCTGACACGGGATCATTCCTGCTGTTTCACCACGGAGACGCACTGCTGGTAAATTCCGGTGGCTCCCCCAGCTACTCGATACCCGAATACGACAACTATTATCGCCAGAGCCGTGCTCACAATGTGGTTCTGTTCAATGGAGAAGCAGAATATCCCGACGACACTTATTACGGATCGCAGTTCCCAGGCAGTTTGAGCCACCAGATCGATGCCGGCAACCTGAAATACATCATGGCCGACAACACTGGTCCTACAATGTGGAGGTTCCGTCGCAATTTCCGTCACGTGCTGTGGATCGGCGACGTCATTCTCGTCATCGACGATGTGAAGAGTTATGAAGCCGGACAATTTCAGTGGATCCTTCATGTGGGAGAGAAAGCAGCCGTCAAAGGAACCGATCTTGATGTTGCTGGACCACACGGGGAGGTGCTTGTCCATCCACTTTTCCCGCAGGAGCTTCCGCCGGGGCTACCCGCTGATTTTCCAGAGGCGATGCGCCTCGTGGAACGATCGGGCTTTAAAGACCATGACGTCAAGAACGCTGATACATACTACTCATTTGAGCCGCCAGGCAACACTAATCAAACGACCTTCGTCATGGCCATCATTCTCAAGGAGCCCGGCAAACCAGATCCGGTTATCGAGCGATTCCAGGGACAGAATCTGGAGGGCTTGCGTATCACGCAGAACGGGACAGTCTCGGAGATCTTCGTCAACTTGCTGGCGGAAGGGCGCATTCGTCACAGGAATGCAAACATCATCGCGGAAGGATGGGAAACCGATGCTTACCTTACAACGATGATCTTTCCTGAGAACGCCGATCGCACCAAACAGCAAAACTTAACGGATCTGTTCGTTGCCGACGGAAGCTATCTTCGCCGCGATGGATCGGTGATCTTCGACTCGCTGAGCAAGGTTTTTATGAATGCCACATATACCAAAGGGAAGTTGAACCTTATCGTACAGGGGCAGCCGGATATCAACCTGTCGCTGTTCAGCGGCGGCGGCGCGCATGATTTGATCGTGAACGGAAATCCGGAAAAGGCTAGCCCAAATGCAGCAAATGGTCTGTTCCACATTTCGCAAGTCTGGAGTGAGTCACAATGATTGCAAGTTCCGCAATACTCTTTCGCAGAGAATGCGCACGCACTTTTTGCCTTGCATCACTGTCAATGTTGGCTTTCGCCGGGGGACTATCAACGCAATCCGAGGCGCAGGTGGAGAACACGGCTATCCATATTGATGCAAACGCAACCGCTCCAGGCAAACCACTCGTGCATTTCTGGAGCAAAGTAGTCGGGGCGGGGCGCGCCAACGAAGGCCTGCGCGCCACATGGCAGGATGAACTGGAGACTGCGCACCGCTACGATGGCTTTGAGTATGTGCGCTTTCATGGGATCTTCCATGACGACATGTTCGTCTATCGTGAAGATGCGCAAGGCCGTCCCATCTATAACTTCCAGTACATCGACGACTTGTTCGATCGCATGCTGGCAAAAGGCGTGCGCCCGTTCGTCGAACTGAGTTTCTCTCCGAGCGAGATGGCGACGGTAAAGGACACGGCGTTCTGGTGGAAAGCCAATGGCAGCCCACCGTCGGATTACAACAAGTGGGCTGGGCTGGTACGCGCGACCGTCCAGCATTGCGTGAACCGCTACGGAATTAACGAAGTGCGCCGCTGGTACTTCGAGGTTTGGAATGAGCCCAATCTGACCGGGCCTTTCTTTCGCGGCACGCAGCAGCAATACTTCGATCTCTACAAAATCACCGCCCAGACCATCAAGACAATCGATCCCCAGTTACGAGTCGGTGGCCCGGCGACAAGCAATTTTCATATGGACCAGAACGCGCTCAAGGAGGCACAGGCCTCAGGCCGTCCTTTCGACCCGCAGGCTATTCCGTGGCATCCTATCTGGATAGAGGATTTTATCGCCTTCTGCAAGGCAAACAATCTGCCTGTGGACTTCATCTCTACCCATCCTTATCCACAAGACTTTGCGATTGAAGAGCCTGGAACCCAGCAGCGAGTTCACTTTCGAAGGAGCATCGACGCGACCCGCAACGACCTGCGTACGTTGCGTAAAATGATCGACGCCAGCCCCTACCCGAACGCCGAGATTCAACTCACGGAGTGGAATTCCAGTCCCTCGCCGCTCGATCATTCGCACGATTCTTTGGCGGCTGCGGCATTCATTGCAAAGACGAATCTCGATTCTATTGGACTGGTGGATTCTCTTTCTTACTGGACGTTTACCGATGTGTTTGAGGAGAATCGCAACACGGATTCGGTGTTTCACGGCGGTTTCGGCTTGATCGATTATCAGGAGATCGTGAAACCCGCATTTCACGCCTACCGCTTCCTGAATGAACTTGGAGATGAGGTGCTGAGCCGTACCGACGGCGCCATCGTAACTCGCGACAAGGCTTCAGGGCACTTGGTTGCGCTGGCGTATAACTACCCGGCGGAGGAGAAAGTCTCGTTGCCGCCGACAAATTCGCTGGCCGCAGCCGACGCAATCGATTCCTCCGGCACCGCACGCGATCTGCAGATCGAGCTGCGCGGACTCCCCGTCAATGCGCTGTTCACGATTGAGACTCTCGATCGGCATCATGGCGATGCAGTGATGGCGTGGGAAGAGATGGGCATGCCGGAGCCCCCGAATCCCGAGCAGACGCGCGTTCTGCGCGAAGCAGCGTGGGCTCTGCGGAAAGAGCAAGTTCATGCCGACAAGCAGGGACGATTGTCGATCCATCGTCCGATTGAACCTTGGAGCTTAGTGTTAGTGAAGCAGATATCCAAGTGACGGAATGCACTGCCTGTAGCCCCGACTTTGGGTATGCCCTTTGAAGTAGGCCAGTGTTCGCTGATCACGGCGATGGCCTTTGTCGGTTTCTCTGGCTAGATCTGTTTCATAACCCACAGGTTTTGAAACGGCTCTTTTCGTCCAAAATTGCCTTTCGTTTTCAGTGAGATAGAAGGCAGGATTCGCGAGGGCTTTGCGAACGAGAATGGCAGCTATTGCAGGGTTTTGGCCGTTTCAAAAGGCTGCCGCGGCGGTTCGATTTTCGACACCCCTTTTGAAACACGACATGCGAAGGCCCCGCCGAAGTTTGAATGCCGCGAGTATCAACGGCTACCGCGCCAGTGCCCGACCCGACGGGCCAGTGTTTACAAATCCAGTCCACATGGACGTATAACCGGCATCTCGGACAAGTGACCCAGAAACCCGTTGTGGGCTGTCCACCCAAGTAGTGAATGATAAAGGACGTTATCCACGAATGCACGCGCTCGGAACTGGAGAAACTCCGGTCATGACTGCTGAGCCACCGCCAGCATAGGCTCTGACGGAAATCTGAATCCCCCTGCCCCAATTAGCCTAGTTCACAATTGGCCGCTAAACGGATATAAATGGGTGAAAATGGATATTTTCTTGCCTTAGGCTCCGAATCGGGTGAAAATGGGTGAAAATGGATATGCGCCATGCACAACATCAAGAACATCACCATCACCCCGGAAATCCTCAAGCTCATCGCCGAAATCGACGAGTTCAAGGGGCGCTGGAAGGTCATTGAGACCCTCGCCCCTGAAAAACTGACCAGCTTGCGGCGGATTGCCATGATCGAAAGCGTTGGGTCGTCCACGCGCATCGAGGGCGCCAAACTCAGTGACGCCGAGGTGGAGAAGCTGCTCTCCGGCCTGCGGAGCGAGTCCTTCGCCAGCCGCGACGAGGAGGAGGTGGCAGGCTATGCCGACGCCATGGACATGATCTTCGACGGCTACGAGGCCATTACCACCACGGAAAACCATATCAAGCAGCTGCACGGCGTGCTGCTCAAGTACAGCGCCAAGGACCAGGACCATCGCGGCGAGTACAAGAAGGTCACCAACCATGTCGAAGCCTTCGGACCCGACGGTAAGAGCATTGGTGTGGTTTTTGAGACAGCCACGCCGTTCGAAACGCCCGGATGGATGAGGGAGATCGTTGACTGGTTCAACCGGTCCGTGGAGGAGGAAACCCACCATCCCTTGATCCTGATCGGGATTTTCATTGTTGTGTTCCTGGCAATCCATCCGTTCAAGGACGGCAACGGCCGGCTTTCGCGCGTGCTGACGATGTTGCTGTTGCTACGCGCCAACTACAGCTATGTCCCCTACAGCTCGATGGAGAGCGTCATCGAGCGCAACAAGGAAAGCTATTACCTCGCGCTGCGCCGTACTCAACAGACCATCCGTAAGGAGGAGCAGAACTGGGAGCCCTGGCTGGCGTTTTTCCTGAAAACCATGGCGAAGCAGAAGGACAGTCTCGCCACGAAGGTGAAGGAGGAACAGACGCTGCGCACGTCGTTTCCGGCGCTTTCCCGCCAAATCCTGGAGCTGGTGAAAACGCGCGGCGAGATCACCGTCAAGGAAATCGAGGATTCAACGGGCGCCAATCGCAACACGATCAAGGTGCATGTGAAAAAGCTCGCCGAGCAGCACTACCTCGCGCAGGTGGGCAAGGGACGCGGCGCTCGCTACACGATCAAGTAGGGGTCGAGTTTGCAAGCCGCCTCCCAAATTGGATTGGACCTTTCCGAGGGGCTGGACAGAGAATCAGGTGCGAACGGCACCGAATATGCCATTAAAGTTCAACAATCTGCCATCGTTGTTCAATCAGGTGCTTTCGTGTGCTCCATTTGTGCTCCGTTTGATTTGTGAAGGGCGCAAAGACTGAAAATCCGGTATTCTCAATCGCCAGAACGAGATGCAGGAAACGCTATGTTCTTTGTTTCCAATAGACTGCCGACTTCCCAAGCTGAATGTCGCCGGTTCGATCCCGGTCTCCCGCTCCAATTCTCACTGTGGCGCATTGCCCCGCTCCTAAACAGTTTCCTGCACCTTCATCACCAGGCACGTAATGGTGTCTTCGCCTTTGAGCAGCATTTGATGCGGCGTGCCCGCGGGAACGTGCGCCACTTCGCCCGGCCGCAGATTCTGCGGCGTTCCGCCATCAATGGAATTGCCGCGCGTTTCTCCAGGCGCGACCATGCGCGCGCCGGTGACCGTGCCGCCGGTCATGAGAGTGGCCGCTCCGGAAAGCACAACGAAAAGATCCGCAAAGCGTTCGTGCACCTCGACCTCGCCGCTGCGACTGCGAAAGGAGAGCATGGCAAAGTGTTGCGGATATTCTTTGAGCGTCTCCGACGCCGAGCCGTCGCCATGCTTCGCCATCTTGCGCAGATACGCGGCCCGCTCCAGCAGGAGCGGCGGCGTCCAGTGGTCAACGGGGCTCCTTGGCCCGCGCGGCTTGGGAGCCACTTCGTCCAGATTCATGTCCTTCAAAATTTCCTTTGCGATTCGCTCCATCGTGCATCCTTTCTTTCGGTACGGCCACGCTCCTGCTCTTCCATTAGAGATCCGCCAGCTGGCGCGCTCGCTTGAAGATATTGAGCAGCATGGGCCGCGTCAGCTTGCCGGTGTTCGTATTCTGCAGCGAGGGATGATAGCTGGCGAGGGCAGTCAATCCGCTCGGCAGTTTGTATTTGGCCCCGTGCGCGAAGACGAAGCCCGTCCGTTTTGGCAAGCGACCCAGCCGCGATTCGTGCGCCAGCAGGCCATCGAATGCGATGCGGCCCAGGCACACCACCACGCGCAATTCGGTAAGCAGTTTCATCTCAAGGTCGAGCCACGGCGCGCAATTGCGCATCTCTTCGGGCGTAGGTTTGTTGCCTGGCGGAGCGCAGCGCGCCACGGAGGTGATCCAAAGGCCCTTGAGCTTCATTCCGTCGTCACGTGAGGTTGCCGTGGGCTGCGAGGCAAACCCGGCCGTGTGCAGAACCGGAAACAGAAAGTCACCCGAACCGTCGCCGGTGAAAGGCCTTCCGGTGCGGTTCGATCCGTGCGCTCCTGGCGCCAGCCCCAGCGCCAGCACGCGCGCCTTGGGGTCGCCGAAGGAGGGCACGGGACGGCCCCAATATTCCCAATCGAGATACTTGCGACGGCGTTTCTGCGCCACGTCAGTGCAATGAGCGCGCAGACGCGGACACAGATTGCACGCGACAATGCGCGCATTCAATGTTTGAAGAGTTGCGGGCGCGGCCATGAAGGCATTTTACTTCCGCGCAGTATACGCGGGCTCAGTGAACACGATTCCGCGCAGTCGACGACAGCACGCGCAGTCCATCTCAAAATCAGCGCAACCATGTGCCATACTGAATTTGTCTTTGCATTTCTCGCGCGGAGCAGTGAACGAGAAACGTGCGCGGTCAACCCAACCCGGAGTTCTTGCGCCGTACCATTGCGCTGGCCATCGAGAACGTAGCCACCGGCAAGGGTGGTCCGTTTGCGGCAGTGATCGTGCGCGACGGCAAGATCGTGGGCGAGGGCGCAAACTCTGTGACGACGACCAACGACCCGACGGCGCATGGCGAGGTGAACGCCATCCGCGCTGCCGGCAAGGCGCTGGGAACCTTCAAGCTGGACGGTTGTGAGCTCTATACCAGTTGCGAGCCGTGCCCCATGTGCCTGGCGGCCGCGTATTGGGCGCGGGTCGATGCCGTGTACTACGGCGCCAGCGCCGCCGATGCGGCTCGTGCCGGATTTGACGACGAGTTTCTCTACGTGGAGCTTCGCAAAGATTCTGCGAATCGGAAACTCCGCTCCGCGCAGCTTCTCGGCGACGAGGCGTGGGCCAGCTTCGCTGCGTGGATCGCGTCACCGATTAAAGTTGAGTACTAAGAGATCCCCCCGGATGCGGCTTGTCCTGCGCCTTGCCGCCTGCCAAGCGTCAGCAGCATCAGGCCGCCCTGCACCACAAGGACAATCGAGATGATCAAGATGAAGCCCTCGAAATGCGTTGCGTGCGCGTTGCGCAGGAAACTGTACGCTCCCAGGCCGATAAGCACTGCCGCTGCCGTCCAGAGCCAGCGCTCATTGCTCACGCCGGGATGAAACACAAGCACCCATAGCGTCACGAGCCCGGCGGCCGCGATCAGCAGCGCAACCGTGACACGCGACGTGAACCCAGAATGATGCAACACGCACTCCATTACTGCCAGCCAGAAACCGCATAGAAACGTAATTACCGAAGTGAACGAAAGCAGCTTCGTCACCGATCCTCCCATCACGGCCAGACTTGGGGGATTGGGGCCTGACCGCAATGTATGCAAAAGGTTACGAAGAGTCAATAGCGGAGAAGATAACCGCCTTGACCGTGCGCCGCCAGCTTGCGTATGCTGCGAGCGTTTAAGCTCTGGGCGCGCATCGGATTTCACGCCGTGAAGGGAAAGCCCGCATGAGCACTACTAGCACGGCTGCAACTCCCGTTCCGAAAATGAGCGCGAAGCCGCTGCTGGTGCGCCGTGCCGCGGTGCTTGGCGCAGGAACTATGGGCTCGCGGATTGCCGCGCATCTGGCCAATGCTGGAATCCCTACGCTCCTGCTCGACCTCTCTTTGAAGGATCAAACCGCAGAGCGGGCGCTTGCTGTCGCCGCTCTTGACGCGCTCGCGAAATCCAAGCCTGCCGCTCTCTTCGAAGCATCGCTCAGCCGTCTCATCACCCCCGGCACCTTCGATGATGACTTGCCCAGGATCAAAGACTGTGACTGGGTGGTCGAAGCCGTGGCCGAGAACCTCGACATCAAGACCGCGTTGCTGACTCGCGCGCTGCCGCACCTCGGCGCTCACGCCATCCTGACGACCAACACTTCCGGCCTGCCCATCGCGCGCATCGCTGCCGCCGTTCCCGGCCTTGGCAAAAGGTTTTTCGGAACGCACTTCTTCAATCCGCCGCGCTACATGCGGCTCGTTGAAGTGATCCCGACGCCGGAAAGCGATCCCGAATTGGTCGCCGCTTTTTCCGCGTTTGCCGACCGCATGCTTGGCAAGCAGGTCGTCTTTGCGCATGACACGCCGAACTTTATTGCCAACCGCATCGGCATCGCCGTGATGTTCAATGCCGCCAACCTGATGCTGTCGCAGGGGCTCTCGATTGAGGAAGTCGATGCGCTCACCGGACCTCTCATCGGCTGGCCGCGCACCGGTACCTTCCGTCTTGCCGACCTTGTCGGCATCGACATCCTGGCGCACGTCGCCGCGAATTTCCCCCAGGGAGTGAGCGGGGGAAAATTCGCGCCGGTTCTCGGCGAGCTATTGAAGCGAGGCTGGATCGGAGATAAGTCGGGACAAGGATTTTACAAAAAAGTTCGCGGTGCAGACGGCAAAGACGAGCGCATGGTTCTAGACCTTGTGACCTTCGAGTACCGCCCTCTGGTGAAAGCAGCGCTGCCCGCGCTGGACATGGCGAAAAACGCGGCGACGCTCGCCGACAGGCTGCGTCAGCTGCTTTCGACCGACCCTGTCAAAGACAAGGCCAGGGCGTTTCTGTGGCCGTTTCTGGCATCGCTGTGGAACTTTGCCGCCGAGCGCATCGGCGAAGTTGCCGACGACGCGCCCGCGATCGATGCCGCGATGCGCGCCGGTTTCAACTGGGAGATGGGCCCCTTTGAGATGTGGGACGCGGCGGGCGTGGCGGAAACCGTGAGCCGCATGGAGGCCTTCGGTCTTCCGGTGAGCGCTGCCGCGCAGAAGCTGCTGGCGGCTTCGCGCACAAGCTGGTACGCACCCGGCAAGGATGCCTGCTTTCAGCCGTCAACAGGGCAGACTGTCGCCATTCCGGCGATTCCCGGTCACGCGCGCGTGGCCGATTTTCGCCGCGCGCACGGTGTTGTTCGCAGCAATTCCGGCGCGTCGCTCGTAGATCTCGGCGACGGCATCGGGTGCATCGAGCTGCACTCGCTCAAGAACGCTATTGGCGGAGACGTGCTCTCGTTGATTGCCGCGGTTCTCAATCCCGCTTCCGACACGGTGCGCGATTTTGCCGGCTTTGTGATCACAGGCGACAGAGAGAACTTCTCCGTGGGTGCGAATCTGATGCAGCTTTTGCTTGCCGCGCAGGAAGGCGAGTGGGACGAGCTGGCCGGGGTCATTCACAACTTCCAACAGATGACCGCGGCCATTAAATTCTGCCCTCGACCCGTGGTGGCCGCGCCCTTCGGCCTCACGCTCGGCGGCGGCGCGGAGATTTGCCTGCACGCCGCGCGACGCCAGCCGCACGCGGAGACCTATATGGGATTGGTCGAAGCCGGGGTGGGATTGATTCCAGCCGGCGGCGGAACGAAAGAAATGTTGCTGCGCGCATTCGATGCGGCCGCGGCGCTGGCCCCGCCCGATCCGAAGGATCCTCCCTCGCGCTTCGCGCAATCCGCCGAATTCGCAACGGCACTCCGGCGCGCGCTTGAAACCATCGCCATGGCCAAGGTTTCCACGTCGGCTGCGGAGGCCCGCTCGCTCGGCCTGCTAGCGCAAGCCGATCGCGTGACGATGAACCGGGAACGCCTGCTGCTCGACGCCAAAGCGCAGGCCGCGGTGCTGGCCGAAACCGGCTACCAGCTTCCGCAACCGCGCACGCAAATTCCCGCTCCGGGCACGGCTGCGCTGGCGACGCTCGAGGCAGGCATTTATCTGATGGGCGAGGCTGGCTACGCCTCAGAGCACGATCAGAAGGTTGCCCGCTGGGCGGCGTACATCCTTGCCGGCGGGCGCGTTACGCCCGGAACGCTCGTGAGCGAACAATATTTGCTCGACCTCGAGCGCGAGGCATTTCTCTCGCTCTGCGGCGAGCGCAAGACGCAGGAGCGCATCGCCTTCACCCTCAAAACCGGCAAACCGCTGCGAAATTAGCGCCTCTGTGTCCTGCGCAGTTGCGGTTCTGCGATCGTCGGCATAAAGTTCTCATGAGAGTTTTCGATGGTACGCGCGCGTCATAGTTCGGAGTTTGCGCTCGTTGCGCTGCTTCTTTTTTGTTGCCCCTCATCGATCCGGCCACAGGATGCGGCCTCGTCGCCTCTCAATGTATCCGGCCAGGTGACAGTGGACGGTCAACCCACGCCTTACCTCATCCGCCATTTACCGATCAACGCATTTCCCCAGCTTCCGACTGTCGTGCAGGGCGCGCTCACGCGGCGCGGGTGCCTGATTCCGCAGACCTACGAGGCGCACCAACCGGAGAACGTGGTCCGAGGCAGCTTTGAGCGCCATGGTTCGTCGGACTGGGCTGTCCTTTGCTCGGTCGACGGCCGCGTCTCGTTGCTCGTCTTCTTTGCAGGCGGGGCTGACCCCATGGTGCTGGCATCGATGCCGGAAACCGACCGCCTCCAGGCGCACGGCGCCACCGAGGTGCTCGGCTTCAACTGGGGTATCGATGCCGCATCGCCGGATGTGATTCATGAGGCGCAGTTCGGCATGAGGCCTCCCCCGCCGCGCCTCGACCACGACGCCCTGGCCGACTCGGTCGTCGATGGGCGGACGATTTATCGTTTGTTCGCAAAAGGCGCCTGGACGGTCGTCGATACGCAGGATTAGCATCGCCTGAAGAGGCAGTAATTTCTGGCGATAGGCGAAGAAGTTAGTTCATCCGCAGAATCACTGACCACTGACCACTGACCACTGACCACTGACCACTGATCACTGACCACTGTTTTTGGAGCCATCCATGCCGGAAGCCGTTCTCGTCGCCGCCGTTCGCACGCCCGTGGGCCGCGCGCCGAAGGGCGCACTTTCGACCACCCGCCCCGACGACCTCGCCGCAATTGCATTGAGCGGAGCTTTGGAAAGAGTTCCGAGGCTCGACAAAACTGAAATCGACGACGTGATCATGGGCTGCGCGCAGCCTGAAGGTGAGCAGGGCTGGAACCTGGCCCGCATGGCTGCGTTGCGCGCGGGCTTGCCGGTGGAAGTCCCTGGCGTCACCGTGAATCGTCTGTGTGCCTCGGGACTGGAGGCCATTGCCATCGCCGATCGACGCATCCAGTTCGGCGCGGCACGGGTGATCGTTGCGGGCGGAGCCGAGTCGATGAGCCTGATTCCGATGGGCGGCAACAAGCCCAGCCCCAATCCTTGGCTTGCGGCCAATTATCCTGCGTCTCTGCTCACCATGGGCCTGACCGCCGAGCGCGTCGCCCGCCATTACGGAATCTCGCGCGACGACCAGGACGCGTATGCCCTCGCGAGCCACCAGAAGGCAATTGCTGCGCAAGCCGCGGGACGCTTCAAAGAAGAGTTGGTCGCGGTGCGCGTGACGACCAGCGCGCCTGGCGCGAAGCCGGGAAAACCGGAGATCAGCGAAAAGGAATTCTCCGCCGACGAAGGCCCGCGCGCCGACACTTCGGCTGCCGCATTGGCGCAGCTCAAGCCGGTGTTTCATGCGCAGGGCACGGTCACTGCGGGCAACTCCTCGCAAACCTCCGACGGCGGAGCGGCTGCGGTGCTGATGGAAGTGAACCGCGCGCGCGAGCTCGGTCTGCAACCTCTGGCGCGGCTGGTTTCCTACGCCGTTACCGGCTGCCTGCCGGAGGAGATGGGCATCGGCCCCATCACCGCGATTCCGAAGGCTCTGAAATTCGCCGGCCTCTCGCTGAACGACATCGAGCTTATCGAATTGAATGAGGCTTTCGCAGCGCAGGTCTTAGCCATCATCCGCACGCTCGACCTGGACCCGGCGCGCGTCAACGTCAACGGCGGAGCCATCGCGCTCGGCCATCCGCTCGGCTGCACCGGAGCTAAACTCACCGCCTCTCTACTCCAAAGCCTGAAAGCGCAGAGCGCCCGGTACGGCATGGTGACCATGTGCGTGGGCGGCGGCATGGGCGCTGCCGGCATCTTCGAGCGGCTCTGATCGGCAGCCCGACCCCTGACCCCTGAAATCTGATCCCTAGTTCCTGAAGAACTCGCCATGTCCGCCGTTGGCCCAGGGATCGTAGTGCTCGGCGAATTCGGCGCGATGCTGCGTGCTCGGGTGATCGTAGAGCCAGAATTCGATCATCGGGTTCGGATTGGGATCCTCGAGCCAGGACTCGCCCAGTTTATTGAATGCGCCGACAGCGGTTTTTTGCGGATCGGCCACGATGCCGTGAATCGCCTCCTGCCCATAGACATCTGCCTGATGCTCAAAGTAGCGGCTGAAGGCGCTGTCCACGGGTTCGGTGAGGAAGCCGGCAATCGAAATAGCGAAGAACAGCACTACGAAGCCCGTGCGCGACGCGACATCGTTCGCGCCCCATCCGGCTCCATAGCACCTGATCATCCACGCCGCAAAACCGGCGCATACCCAGAACAAGAAGAAAAGGCCGGTGGAGTCGCCCGCAAATTCCTTGGGAATGTGGTGCAGGACGTAATGCCCGCTCTCGTGGCCGAAAATGAACTGCACCTCGTCGTCGGGAATGCGCCCCGCCGTCGTATCCCACACCACAATGCGCTTGGTGGCTCCAAGGCCGCTGACATACGCATTCAGGCCGTTGGTTTTCACGCCAGCCTTCATCAAGTACATGCGCGAGGGTGGAATGTTGGTCCCGGTGCGCGCCACCACCATTTCAAGTTCGTCCACAAGAGCGGCATGGTTTTTCTGGAGGGGCTCAAATTGATAGAAGATCGGTTCGAACAGTGGCTCTATAAAGATTGAGAATGCAACGATCGGCAGGGTAAGCGCCCAGGCGACAAGCCAGTAGCGTCGCGGCCAGTGCTTGACGGCCCAATTGAAAAGCAACAGGATGGGCGCGCCGATCAGGAGCGTGAGTCCCAGCGCTTTGGCGTCGTCGACGAGCCAGCTGCCCCATCCTTGCACGCTGATTCCGTAGGCGCGCTCATAATGATGCGCGATGCCGCCAAGCGGCAGGCCGGCTAGCCTCCTGACGACGAAGAACGCGGCGAAGAAGATCAGGCCCTGCACCCAGCGCCGGCCGGAGATCCGCTGCGCCCAGCGCTCCAGCGCAGCCCAACCGCGGGTGGCAAGAAGCAGCCACAGGAAAAAGACGCCCCAGATCGCCCCGGCAATGCCCAGGGTGATGCGAATGCGGCTGAGCGCGATGGCCTTGGCCAGCATGTCCGGCGGCAGCGTGTACGCCTGCGCAGGAGGGGCAGACGCGGTTGCAGCGGGAGCAGCCGGAGATGCGGGATTCTGGGCGGCAAGGGGAACAGAAACCATGCCGGCAAGCAAGACTGCCGGGCAAAACATCCAGGCCAGACGACGGCAAAAAGCCATAAGAAATCTCCTGCCCAGCGGGGTCCCTGCGGCAATCGAGCCTGCTCTGCGACAATCGAGTTTAGACATGCTTTTACCCGAATCCTTTCGTAGCAACCCACACATATCTTCTGCCTGCGCGCAGCGCCGGCTGGTCTCTCTCTCCATCTTCGCACCAGCGGTCGCAGCGCTAACCCTGCTGGCGTTGCCGTGCGCGTCCCGTGCCCAGCAACCAACTCCGGCTCATGCGATGGCGGACACGCCGGTGCTTCTGGATGCCATGAACGCCGAGTTGCATCGCGCCTTCACATCGCTCAGCAAGTCCGCAGTTGCGGGTGACGACAAACAGCCGCCGCCGTATTTCATCAGCTACTCGGTGCACGACACCAGCATGCTCACCATCAGCGCACAGTACGGCGCGCTGACCACGAGCAGCGGTTCCGAGGAGCGCATGGCCGACGTGCAAGTGCGCGTGGGCAGCCCCAAGCTCGACAACACGCACGGCGAGCACCGCGGCTCGGCGGTCAACAGCATGGCGCTGCCGCTGGGCGACGACCGCGAGGCGATCGCACGCACGCTGTGGCTCGGGACCAACACCGGCTACGGGAACGCGCTCGACAACTACCTGCGCGTGAAAACCGAGGCCCAGGTGCGCGCCAAGGAAGAAGACACCTCGCCGGATTTCAGTCAGGAGGCGCCGCAGGTGCACGTAGAGAAGCCTGCGCCGGCGCTCGTGGTGCGCAAGGTGGAGTGGGAGCAGCGCGTGCGGGAGCTCTCACGCATCTTTCGCGAATTTCCCGATGTGTACCAGAACGAGGTGGGATTCGCGGCACAAAGCTCGACGCGTTACTTTGTTTCGTCGGAGGGCGCGGAGATCGTGACGCCTTACGTCTCGTCGGGACTGGTGATCGTGGCCGTAACGCGCGCCGACGACGGCATGGATCTGTTCCTTGCCCGGACCTTCGAGGCCGACACGCCGGAAGGGCTGCCCGCGCAAGCCGAACTGGAAAAAGCTGTGCGCGAGATAGGCGCGCGGCTTGAGGCTCTGCGCAAGGCGCCGGTGACCGAGCCGTTCGACGGGCCGGCGATTCTTTCCGGCCGCGCCGCCGCGGTGTTCTTCCACGAGGTACTGGGCCACCGGCTCGAGGGCCAGCGCCAGCGCGGCGACGAGGAGGGCCAGACCTTCACCAAAGATCTTGGCAAGGAAGTGCTGCCGTCGTTTCTTTCCGTGGCCGACGATCCCACACTGGCGAATTTCGGCGGCATCTCCCTCGCCGGCCACTACGAATATGACAGCGAGGGCGATAAAGCGGAGCGGGTGGAGCTGATCCAGGACGGCGTGCTCAAGAACTTTCTCATGTCGCGCCTGCCGATCGCGAGTTTCAGCGCATCCAACGGCCACGGCCGCGCGCAAGAGGGATTTGTGCCCACCGGCCGCCAGGGCAACCTGATTGTGACTTCGACAAAAACCGTCCCCGACGCCGAGCTGCGCAAGCAGCTGATTGAAGAGGTGAAGAAGCAGGGCAAGCCGTACGGCCTCTACTTTGAAGACATCTCTTCGGGCTTCGCGGTTACGCAGCGCAGCTCGCCACAGGCGTTTCAAGTGATTCCGCTGGTGGTGTGGCGCGTGTATGCCGACGGCAGGCCTGACGAACTGGTCAGAGGCGTGAGCATCGTAGGCACTCCGCTGGCGGCGATGAAAAAGATTCTCGTGACCGGCGACAAGAGCGAAGTGTTCGATGGCGTGTGCGGCGCAGAGTCGGGTTCGATTCCCGTAAGCGCAGTCGCGCCAGCGATGCTGCTGAGTGAGATCGAGACCCAGCGCCAGGCGCAGGGCACGGCAAGACCGCCGATTCTGCCCATCCCCGGAGCAGATGCAACGAAGGAGGCGAAATGAACTCACTTCGTCCGATCATGCTGCCCGCCGTTTTAGGATGCTTTGCTGCGTGCCTCTGCGCGCCAGTCTTTGCCCAGGTTCAATCCACCCGTGCCGACGCTGAAAAAGATCCCGTGCTCAAGGCCATGCTGACCGAGCTCGACCGCAGCATGAGCCAGTTGCAGTTGCCGGGCTTCGCCAAGCCGTTTTTCATTCAGTACCGCATCGAGGAAGTGAACCAATTCCAGACCAAGGCGGAGTTCGGCGCCAGTGAAGGCGCCGGACGCATACGGCAGCGCGTGGTGCGCGTGACGGTGCGCGTAGGCGACTACAAGACCGACAGCTCCGGTGGCCGCGGCGATGGATCCATCGAGTTGGCGGGGCTCGACGACGATCCCATCGCGTTGCGCTCCGCGCTGTGGCAGGCGACCGACCAGGCCTACAAGAATGCGCTTTCGGCTTATGCGCAAAAACAGGCCGAATTGAAACAGGTGCAGACGCCGCCGCAAGCCGACGACTTCAGCCAGGAGAAGCTCATCGTCTCGCTCGCGGCCCCGGTCGCGTTGCAGCTTGACGAGAGCGCGTGGACTTCGCGCGTCGCACGGCTCAGCGGCCTCTATCGCACCGATCCCGCGGTGAGCGCGACCCAGCGCGACGTGGAATACGCGGAAGCGAGCTTTCGCGCTCGCGCCACCACAACATGGATCGCGTCCAGCGAAGGAACCATTGTCCGCAAGTCGGCAGCGCAATACGAGGAGTCGTTTGCCGCGGGCACGCAAGCCGCCGACGGCATGAGCATCGACCGCTCGTATGCATCGACGGGCACGTCGGCTTCTGATCTGGATTCGGAAGCCGTCTTCAGCAAGCATGCCGTGGATGAAATTGCCTCGCTGGCCGAGCTGCGCAAGGCGCCCCTGGTCGAAGAGGAGTATCACGGCCCGCTGCTGATGAGCGCCGACGCTGCAACCGACACTCTGCGCTCGCTGCTGAGCACAGCGGTGACGGCCACGCGGCCTCCGCTGGGCACCGAGGCGCGCACCAACGGCGCGTTTGCCTCCAGCTATCATGCGCGCGTTCTGCCCGATTTCATGAATGTGGTCGACGATCCCGGATTGAAGAAGTTTGAGGGCAAAAGTTTGATCGGAGCTTACGATGTCGACGACGATGGCGTGCCCGCGCAGGCGGTGAAGCTGGTCGATGCCGGGCAGCTTGTCAGCTATCTCATTGGCCGCCAGCCCGTGCGCGATTTTCCGCAGTCAAATGGCCACGGCCGCGCCGGGATTACCGGCCCCGCGCGTCCCGCGATTGGCGTGCTCAAGATCAGCGCGGAGAGCGGCCTGACGGACGCCGAGCTGAATCAGAAGTTGCTGGAAATGGCCAAGGATCGGGGGCTGGCGAGCGTGTATTTTGTCCAAACCATGGGCGGGCCGCGCACGCCGCGTCTGCTTTATCGCATGACTCCTGACGGCAAGCGCGAGTTGGTGCGCGGCGCCGTCCTCGACGACATTGACGATCGCGCCTTGCGCTCCAGCATCGAGGTTGCCGGCAAAGATCTCTTCGTCGGGAATTTCTACGGAGACGTGCCAACTACGGTGATGGCTCCGGCATTGCTTTTTGACGACGCCACTGTACGGCGCGCCAACGCGAAGAACGGGAAATTGCCGTTCTATCCGCCGCCAGAATAGGGAACAGCCAACAGGGAACAGTGGTCAGTAAACCGTGAACAGCGATCTGTCCGCCGCGAAAATGATGTATTGGCAATTGCGCCGTAGGCGCAAAGTCTGTTAGCCCCGCGCTTTAGCGTGGGGAAAGCGGATTCGCTCATGATCTGCTCGGTCCCGTAGGGACGGCGCAACGGCGCCTCATTTGTAAGAATGAATAGATCTGACCACCAATAACTAGCGATGAATCCAGCGCCAATTCCGACGGGCAGCACCGCGCTTGAGCTTTGGCTCGCCTACCCAGGCGACCTTACCGAGCCGGCCACCGAAGAGGCGTGCGCGGCAATCCTCGATGATGCTGAGCGTGCCCGCGCGGCGCGCTTTCGCTTTGATCGGCATCGCCGAGAATACCTGGCGACACATGCCTTGACCCGTGTGGCGCTCTCACACGCTCACCCTTTGCCGCCGCGTGCCTGGAGTTTTTCGGTCAACAAGTACGGCAAGCCGTCTGCCATTCCGTGGGGTGGCGTTCCGGAATGTCGCCTGGGCTTCAACCAGTCGAACAGTTTGGAACTGGCGGTGTGCCTGATTGCCCGCCGAGTTGCGCATCCCCGCGAAGCTACTCCGGAGGTCGGTGTCGACATCGAGTCCCTGGCGCGCGCCGAATCGATTGTTCCGCTCGCCAGCCGAGTCTTTTCCCCGGCCGAGCGTGCGCAATTCGACGCCTTGCCCGCAGCCGAGCGACCCAATCGTGCCCTGTCGCTCTGGACGCTCAAAGAGGCTTACATCAAGGCGCGCGGCATGGGGCTTTCGCTCCCGTTGCAGGAGATTTCGTTCCTCTTCGACGGGCCGAAGGCGACGCGTCTTGAAGTTGCCCCTGGCATCGACGATGATCCCGGCCGCTGGCGGTTTTGCCAGTTCGACCACGCTGGGCACCGCATCGCGCTGGCCGTGGAAGCTGCCGCTGCCCCACGACCGGAAATCGCTCTGGAAGTCTTTGAGGTGCGCCCGCCCCTCGGCTCCCCGGAGCGCCTGGCATGGGGCTTACCCGCCGCATTTTGACCCGGCATGAAAAGGGTGCCCCACATCTCGCTTTTGAGATGTGGGACAGCACGGCACTCGCTCTACTTTTCAGATCAGGCAGGCCCGGTTGGCTCTCCAACCGCCATTCACGCCGCATTCATCTCAACCTGTGAACTTTCCCGCACCCTGACCGCGGGTTTTCGCATCCATCTTTTTATATGCAGAGTCGAATTTGGGCCTGAGGTCAGGCCCTCCCACCCAGTACAATCCGAACGAAGGAGATTTTCCCCTATGGCATACGAATTACCAGCGCTTCCCTACGACTACAACGCGCTTGAACCCTTCATCGACGCCGAAACCATGCACCTGCATCACGACAAGCACCACCAGGCCTACATCAACAACGTGAATGCGGCCCTGGCCAGCCACCCGGCGCTCGCCGCCAAGACCGTGGACGACCTGATCAGCGACCTCAACGCGGTCCCCGAAGACATTCGTGGCACCGTGCGCAACAACGGAGGCGGCCACTCCAACCACTCGATGTTCTGGACCATCATGGGCCCTGCGAATGCGTCAGGCGGCCACCCTTCCGGCGAGATCGCCAAACAGATTACAGCCGACTTCGGTGACTTCGACGCCTTCAAGAAGAGCTTCAACGAGACCACGGCCAAGCAATTCGGCTCCGGCTGGGGCTGGCTGGTGTTCACCGGCGGCAGGCTTAAGGTCATCACCACGGCCAATCAGGACTCGCCGCTGTCGCAGGGTCTCTATCCCATTCTCGGCAACGACGTGTGGGAGCATGCGTACTACCTCAAGTACCAGAACAAGCGCCCCGATTACCTGGCCGCGTGGTGGAACGTGGTGAACTGGGCCGAGGTCAACAAGCGCTTTGCCAAAGCGAAGGGCTGAACGCAGCTCTTAGCTTCTAGCCACTAGCTTCTAGCTGATTTGCAGAAGGTCGACAGTCCGTGCTCTCGCACAATGAGCTAGAGGCTAGAAGCTGGCAGCTGGAAGCTGTCCTTTCGCGCCGGAGGCGCGGCGTTTGTTAGCCCCGCGCTTTAGCGTGGGGGAATGCCGCCCCATTTGACTCGCTCAGGAGTCCCGTAGGGACAGTGCGAGGATATTTCGTTCGAAGGATTCAATGATTTGTAGCGAGTTGATAGCCTGCGCTCTCGCACGATGAGCTAGAAGCTAGCAGCTAGAAGCTGAGGTTCAGCCATGGCCACCATGCAAATGAGCGTGCGCCCCGAGGATCTTTCGCAGTTTTCGAAGGGCGCCGAGCGCATTCCCGAGCCGGGAATTCTCGTGATCTTTGGCGCCTCCGGCGACCTGACCAAGCGCAAGCTGTTTCCGGCGCTGTTTCATCTTTATCAGGCCAAGCTCTTACCGCAGAAGTTTGCCATTGTCGGCGTGGCGCGCCGCCCGCTGGGCGACGAGTTCGCGGCCGACATGCGCGCGGGCATCGTGGAGTCTGGCGGCGTCGACGCGTCCGATACCGCGCTCGACAGCTTTGTCAGCCGCGTCAGCTATTTCCCACTCAACTTCGACGATCCATCGCACTACGCAAACCTGAAGACCGAACTGGATCGCATCGCCCAAGAGAAGGGAATCGGCCCCGACCGCCTGTTCTACCTCGCCACCGCGCCGGAGTTCTTTGCCGGAATCGTGGAAAACCTGGGCGCGCAGGGCATGGCACAGCCCGAAAAGGGTCGCGCTGTCGTGGTCATCGAAAAACCCTTCGGCCACGACCTCAATTCAGCGCGCGCGCTCAATCACCAGGTCAACGCCGTGTTCCCTGAGAACCAGGTCTTCCGCATCGATCATTATCTCGGCAAGGAGACGGTCCAGAATCTGCTGGTCTTCCGCTTCGCCAACGGCATCTTCGAGCCCATCTGGAAGCGCAACTACATCGACAACGTGCAGATTACCGTGGCCGAAACCCTCGGCGTCGAGGGGCGCGGACCGTTCTACGAGAAGGCCGGAGCCCTGCGCGACGTAGTCCAGAACCACATGATGGAGCTGCTGGCCCTGGTGGCGCTCGAGCCGCCGTCGAGCTTTGAATCGGAAAGCGTGCGCCGCGAAAAGCTCAAGGTGTGGCAGGCTATTCCGTCCATCCCCATCCTGCAAACGGTGCGCGGGCAATACGGCCCCGGCATCGTCAACGGCGAGCACGTGATCGGCTACCGCGACGAGGAACGTGTCAATCCCGAGTCCGGTACTGAGACCTACGCCGCGCTCCGTCTGACCATCGAGAACTGGCGCTGGGCGGGCGTTCCGTTCTTTCTGCGCGCTGGCAAGCGCATGAAGAAACGCGCCACGGAAATTTCGATTCAGTTCAAGCAGCCGCCGCTGTTGATCTTCAATCGCATCGCGACTGCAGGTCCCTGTCCTGAGATCCAGCCCAATCTGCTGACCATCCGTATCCAGCCCGACGAGGGCATTGCCCTGCGCTTCGGCGCCAAGGTGCCCTCGAGCGCTCAAATGGCCGTGTGCCCGGTGAACATGGATTTCGACTACGAGGCCGCGTTCGGAAAGTCCAGTGCAAATGGCTACGAGCGCCTGCTGCTCGACGCCATGCTCGGCGACCAGACCCTTTTCGCGCACCGCGACGGCGTGGAAACCAACTGGGCGCTCTACACGCCCGTCCTGGAAGCCTGGGCGGCGAAAAAACCCGAGGTATTTCCCAATTACTTTGCCGGCTCCTGGGGCCCGGAGTGCGCCGACCACCTGCTGGAAAAAGACGGAAGCGCATGGCGGAACGACCTGGGGCGAAAGGCGTAAAGAAGCGCGGCTAATCCCGCAAACTCTGCTTCGCCATCCCCTTGTCCATCGCCGCATTAGCCAGCTTATCCGCCTCTTTATTCCCGCCGCGCAGCGTATGCCGCATCTCGAAAGCGTCGAGTTGGCGGGCCAGCCGTTGCGCCTCGTCCCACAGCGGCCGCAGCCCGGCGTTTTTCACCTTGTAGATGCCCTTCATCTGCCGCACCATGAGCTCGGAGTCGGAGAAGACCCGCAGGCGGCGGGCTCCGTTCGCAAGCGCCCACGCCAGCACCGCCAGCAAACCCTTGTATTCGGCGTAGTTATTGGTCTGATGGCCCAGAAACTCGCTGAGCCGCGCCATCACCTGGCCTTGGGGATCCTCCAAAACGGCACCGTAGCCTGACGGGCCCGGGTTTCCCCGCGATCCGCCGTCGCAGTGCGCCGTAAACCACCCGCCAGCGCCTGCCGCGCCGCCATCCGTCGTGTTTTCAAAGAGATTTCTCGTCATCGCTTCCCAGTGTACCCCGGAGCCAACAGGCAATAGCCAGTAGCCGGATGCCGATTGTTGCTGGCTCGGTTCCCCAGTCCCGGGGTACCGCGGTCCCTGCCTTTTTTCGTTGACTAAACCGTTTCTTCCGCGTCCATTAGATTGCGCACAGGCTTTACCTTCCGGGAGCGGAGCCAATGGAAGCAGACGCGGCAGGTATGCCACTCGCCTTGGTTCAGGCAGCAGCCACTTTAGCTCGGGCAGCCGGGCTGGGGATACAATCCTCTCCAGGTATGGCTGCGACAAGAGCAATGGACGGGGCGAACCGGGGGAGCTCGAGCCGGGATAACGAGAGCAAGACCGAGGCGAGCCGGGATCAGGAGCGCGCGCATAGCCGTGCGCTCGAAATGGACCTGATCCGCGAAGCGCAGGCGGGTTCGCGCGTGGCGTTCGATGTGCTGGTGCGCCAGTACGAGCACCAGGTGCTGCGGCTGGCTCTGCATCTGACCGGATCGGAGCACGATGCCGAGGACATTTACCAGGAGGCCTTCCTGAAGGCCTACCGGTACATCGGCAACTTCCGCTTCGAGTGCTCGTTTTATACGTGGATTTACCGGATCGTCACCAATCTGTGCCTGGACCAGTTGCGGCGTCGCAAAACCCGCCGCGAGGATCACGCCGTGGTGGTGGACCGCAGCGGCGACGAGATCGATCTGCTGGCCGCGGTTTCAGATGATCGGTCGTTTTCAAACCCGGCGCGCGAGCTGGATCGCAAGGTGCTGGGAGAAAAAATTCAGGCGGCGCTGGGCAAGCTGACGCCGCGCGAGCGGATGGTATTCGAGCTGAAGCACTACCAGGGGCTGCGGCTGCGCACCATCGGCGAGATGTTGAATACCACGGAAGAGACCGCCAAGAATACTCTCTTCCGCGCAACCAAAAAGTTGCGGGCACAATTGGCGGAGTTGAGATGAAAACAAACTTCTAGCTCCTAGCCGCTAGCTTCGACCCACCCAGGCACATGGAATGAGGCGAAGCAGACGGATTGAGCAGGACGAGGCTAGGAGCTGAAAGCTAGAAGCTAGTAGCTGCCTTTTGGGGCCAAAAGGACGTGGATGATGAATTGCGAATTAGCACATGAACGGATCGTGACGGCAGCTTACGGCGAGCTGCCCGACGAGTTAGTACACGAGCTGGATCGGCATGTGGCCAGCTGCGCGGAGTGCCGGGAAGAGCGCGAGCAGGTGCTGGCGGTCAAAATTCTCGCCGACGCGCATCCGGTCGCGGAGCCGGGACCGAATCTGGTGGCCCGCGCGCGCCTGCGCCTTGACGATGCGCTGGACGCATTGCCACCCAAACGCTGGTACGAGCGCCTTGGCGAACGCATTCTGAACAATTTTGCCAGCCTGCAGGCCGCGCCGGTGGCGGCGCTGCTGCTGCTGGTGGCCGGCGCCGGCGCCGGAGTTCTGGGCGGCTACGAGTACGCGCAAAACCGCGCAGCCCACGCGGCCGACACGCAAGCGGGCGCGGCTACCGGTATCAAAGTGCAACCCGAAGCAGTCCTCCCCGCACTGGCCAACGTGGCTAACATCTCCGGCATTGTGCGCCAGCCAAACAGTGAGATTGTGGATGTGAGCTACAACCAGGTGGTGCCGCGCCAGATCGAGGGCTCGCTCGACGATCCTCAAATCCGCCAGTTGCTCATGCTGGCCACGGTGGATAAATCTTCGCCGGGCGTGCGCGACGACTCCGTAGCGCTGCTGGCTGCCGAGTGCCGCGCCGGCCACAGTTGCCAGCCCACCGGCATCCGCGAGGCGCTGATGGTGGCGCTGCGCTACGATCGCAGCCCCAAGGTGCGTCAAAAGGCGTTGGAGGGCCTGGAGCCTTACGTGGCTGACGACGTGCGCGTGCGCGACGCCGTGCTGGAAGCCGTGCTCAATGACAATGACCCGGCCATCCGCACCGCCGCCATTGATTTGTTGGAGCCTGTCGACGCCGATACCAGCGTTCGCCAGGTGCTTTATTCCGTCTCCAACACGGACGACAACCCCCAGATCCGGAATGTTTCCCGGCAGGTATTACGCCGGGTTTCCGAAATTCAATAACCGTGCTTACCCTTCCGGCCACTGCTCCGTCATAAAGAGCGCAGACCGGACGATAAATTTGATGGAGAGAAACAGCCATGAAACACCTTTTGAGGCCGTACCGTACATCGCAAATAATCCCCAGTTCTGCCGCACTTTGCTGCGGCGCGCTCGCCGCGGCAGCCTGCTTGCTTCTCGCACCGCAGAGGATGCATGCCCAGGCGCAGACACTCACGCCTATCTTTGAAGATCCCGCTCCTCTGATGGTGCATGCCAGCACGTCAGGCTACCTGGGCGTGGAAGTGAGCGACGTGGATGCCGATAAGGCACAGGCGCTCAAGCTCAAGGAAGTTCGCGGCGCCGTGATTATGCTCATCGACCACGATGCACCTGCCGGCCAGATTGGCCTGAAGGTAAACGACGTGGTGCTGGCCATCAACGGCCAGAACGTGGAAAATGCCGATCAGTTGCGCCGTGCGCTGCGCGACATTCCGCCGGGCCGCAAGATCAGCCTCGAGGTCAGCCGCGACGGCAACATTCAAACGCTGGCCGTGCAACTGGTCGATCGCAAGGCCATGGAGCAGAGCATCTGGTCGCGCATCGGCATGGATGTTGACGGCGTTTCGCCTGCTGCGCCGGTGCCGGCGTCAGGCATCGTGGCCGGTGATGCGCCGGTGCCGCCTCCGAGCGGCTTCCACATGTCGCTCTTCACCAGTTCGCTCAACGTGGGCGCCATGGTTGAGCCACTTACTTCGCAAATGGCCGAGTATCTCGGCGTCCCGGGCGGCCTGATGATCAAGCAGGTCAGCAAGAAATCCGAAGCTGCCACGGCGGGCTTCAAGGCCTTCGACGTGATCCTCAAGGTCGGTTCCGACTCCATCAACACGTTGGCCGACTGGGACCGCGCCCTGCGTTCCAATCAGGGCAAGCCTGTGCAGGTGACCATTCTGCGCGACAAGAAACAGCAGACGATTACCCTCCAGGTAGATTCCAAGCACCGCGGCGCAGTGGAGTTCAATAAGAACTTTGAGGGCCTCTTCGCCAAGGTTCGCGCCCCGCAATTCGTTTAGCGCCGGTCTCGTGCCCGGCTGTCGTGCGGGCGTTCACGCCCGCACCCTCCGCAAATTGACTGCCCGATCGTTGAATCTGAAATCCTCGTCCGCACCGTAAACTAACGACATGGATGTTCTTTACGGCCTGCACCCGGTGGAGGAGGCTCTGAAAGCCGGGAAGCGGCGCTTTGACCATGTGCTCGTGGCCCGCGAGCGGCATGACGCGCGCCTGGAGCGGTTGGTCGCACAGTGCCGCGAGTCCCGCGTCCGCGTTCTGGAGCAGCCGCGCGAGCAGCTTACGGTTGCCGCCAAGACACCCGCGCATCAGGGCGTAGTTGCGCTGGTTCATCCGCAGGAGTTTCTTGCACTTGAAGACCTGTTCGCGCCTGCCGCCGGCAACCCCGCCGCATCGCGTCTGATCCTGGCTCTCGACGGCGTGGAGGATCCCCAGAACCTGGGCGCGTTGCTGCGCGTGGCCGATGGCGCCGGGGTGGACGGCGTTGTCCTTACGGAGCGCCGCTCTGCGCCATTGAGTCCCGTTGCCGTGAAGGCCAGCGCCGGCGCGACCGAGCACCTGCGCATCGCGCGCGTCGTCAACCTGGTCCGCGCGCTGGAAGAACTGAAACGCCAGAACCTGTGGGTCGTCGGTTTAGACGAGCGCGGCGAAAGTGACTACGACCGCTTCGATCTCACCGGCAATCTGGTGATCGTGCTGGGTCGCGAAGGCGCCGGGCTTCACGATCTGGTGCGTCGCACTTGCGATCATTTGCTGCGCATTCCCATGGCGGGCGGCGTCAGCTCGCTGAATGTTTCTGCAGCGGGAGCCGTCGTGCTCTACGAAGCTGCCCGCCAAAGGCGCGCTGCTGCGGGTCGTCCCACGGCTCTCGTCCAAAAGTCTGCTGCACGCAGTGCTGCTCCACGCAGTGGGAAAGGTCTCGGTTCATGAAGGTCAAATTCATTTGCGCGATGCGCTTCTTTTTTGCGAGCATCTTTTTTCTCGCCGCACTTCCCGCCGCGCCGCAAACCACGCCCGCGGCTCCGCAAAATCAACCGCAACAAGAAGAGCCGCATCACGGCCAGGTCATCTTCTCGCGCTCCACCGACGAAAACGGACAGACCACGACCACGGTCGGGCCGGGCGCGCAGCGGACGGCCCCCAGCGGACAGTCCGTCGACGCGCCTACCGCAACGGATGCCGAGCGCGAGGCGCTCACCTTCACTGAATTCAATATGGACGTGCATCTGCGCACCGCGGAGCATGAGATTGCCGTGCGGGCCCTCATCACCGTGCGCAACGACAGCAAATCCCCCCTGGCCCACATCCCGCTGCAGATTTCTTCTTCACTGCATTGGGAGCGCATCCGCGTCGCCGCAAGTGATGCGCTGTACACCATCGCCACGCTCAACTCCGACACCGACCATACCGGCCAGCTTCACGAGGCTGCTGTGAAGCTCGCGACCCCGCTCGCGCCCGGCGCGAGCCTGCAGCTCGACGTCACCTATTCCGGCACGATTCCGCAATCCGCCCAGCGCCTTCTTGCTATCGGGACTCCGGAGGACGTGGCGCTGCACACTGATTGGGACGCGATCGACACTGATTTCACCGGACTGCGCGGTTTTGGCAACGTGGTCTGGTACCCCGCCTCTGCCGCGCCCGTGATTCTCGGCGACGGCGCGCGGGTTTTTGACGAGATGGGCGAGCACAAGCTGCGCATGGCCGGCGCGCATTTCTTTCTGCATCTCACGCTCGAGTTTCCGCACGGCCACGTGCCCACCGTGGCTCTCATTAACGGCCATTCCGTGCAGCTCACGGTGACGGAGCCGCAGAACGGAGGCGACGAAATCCCCGGTGTGGCAACGGCCACGCTCTCAAGCGCGACGCTTGGCTTTGAATCTCCCAGCCTCTTTGCGGCCGTCCGCGCCGAGCACCACGCTACGAACACTACACTTTGGACGCTGCCTAATGCCGACGAGGCCGTCGACGAGTGGGCCACCGCGGCTTCAACGGTCACGCCTTTTCTGCAAAGCTGGCTGGGCCAGGCGCCACGCTCGCAGCTCACGATTCTCGATCTTCCCGATCCTCAAGACGCGCCCTTTGAAACCGGGCCGCTGCTCGTAACCGCCGTTCAGCCTGGCTCGCCCGATCAACTTTCCGGGGTAATGGCCCACGCGCTCACGCACGCGTGGATGTCGTCGCCGCGCGCATGGCTCAGCGAGGGCGTGGCGCACTTTATGGGAACCCTGTGGCTGGAAAAAACGCTGGGCCGTGAAAAAGCGCTCGAGGCCCTTGAATCCGGCCGCAGCGCGCTGTCGCTGATTGAGCCGCCGAGTCCCGGAGAAAGTTCAGGTCAGCCGCTGGCCCAGGCCATCTCGCCGGTCTACTACCGTACAAAGGCGACCTATGTTTTCTGGATGCTGCGCGACCTGGTCGGCGATCCCGCGCTCTCCGCGGCCTTGCGCGCATACGATCCTGCGCAGGATGCCGCACGCGGACTGGGCCCTAACGCCGGGGCCCCCGGCGACGGGTCTTCGTCGCTGGGGTGGTATTCAGGGTCAGGATCGTTCGAGAAGTTGCTGGAGCAGGCGGGGCTGCGCCGCGATCTGTCATGGTTCTTTGCAGATTGGGTCGATGCCGACAAGGGACTGCCGGACATCACCATCGACAACGTCTTCTTCACGTCGGTGGAGGCAGCGCGCACGCCGAGTTCGTCCGACTCCGGTGCGGGGCCTGAGGTCAACGCATGGATTGTTACTGTCAGTCTTGCGAATTCCGGCTATGCCGCTGCCGAAGTTCCGGTCACTGTGCGCAATCCCGACACGTCCGTGACGCAGCGCGTTCTGGTTCCCGCGCGCAGCAAAGCCACGCAGCGCATTCTCATCCAGGGACGGCCAACGGAGGTGCAGGCCAACGACGGCACCGTTCCGGAAACAGAGGCCAGCGTGCACATCCGGCATCTCACCGAAGCAAACGGCGATTCGTCGTCAAGCTCGCCGGGCGCCGTGCAGCAATAATGCAGCGTCATCCAGAGCGAATGATCGCGCAATCGCCGAACAAGTAGCGCCGGTCTCCAGACCGGCTGTAGTGCGGGCGTCCACGCCCGCACAGACCAAAGAGCAACTTCGAACTCGCGCGCACAGCTCTAGCCGCGCTTCTCTGCGCCCCGCGCCCTGACCTTGAACCAGATGGGCGTGCCCTTGAATCCGAATGCGTCGCGCACCTGGTTTTCGAGGAACCGCTCGAAGGCGAAGTGCAGCTTGATGTCGCGATCCGTGAAGAGCACAAAGGTGGGCGGAGCCACGGCTGCCTGCGTCATGTAATAAATGCGAATGCGCTTCGCCATGGGCACGGGCGCGCGCTGAAAATCGATCTTCTCCAAAAACCGGTTCATCTGTCCTGTCGACACGCGCTTGCGCCGTTCCTTGGCCACCGCGACCACCTCGTGCAGCACGCGCGCCATGCCTTTGCGTTGCGGACCGATGGCTTCGAGCGCGGAAAGAAAAATCACCGGCGCGTAATCCAGATACTTGAGCGCCTTGCGCACCTGCTGCTCGAAGATGTCGCGATCGGCCTGCGGCTTGCCGTCGGTGCGGCCCGTCGTGACCAAGTCCCACTTGTTCACGATAATGATCACGCTGCGCCCGCTCTCGTGCGCGTAGCCGCCGATGGTGGCGTCGGCCCCGGTCACGCCTTCGGTCGCGTCAATGATCAGCAGGGCCACGTCTGCGGCCTCAAGGTGCCGCCGCGCCATCACCACGCTCAGCTTTTCCGCCATCAACTTGGTCTTGCCTTTGCGCCGGATTCCTGCCGTATCGACAAAGCGCAGCGTGTTGCCTTCGAACTCCACTACCTCATCGACCGCGTCGCGTGTTGTGCCCGCGATCGGCGACACGATGGCGCGCGAGGTCCCGGTGAGCGCGTTGAGCAGCGTGGATTTGCCGACGTTCGGCCGCCCGATGATGGCCACCGACGTTTCGCGCTGTTCAAATTCACCGTGGGTGCGGATTCTCTTCTGGCCTTCGGCCGGCTCTGCGCCGGGAACGAGAGGTCCGCCTTCTTCGATCTCGTCCTCGATCGCCTCTTCGATCTCATCCGATTCCTGCGCCGCGTCTTCTATTACTTCCGGCTGCGGAATTGCCTCCGCAATCGCATCCAGCAGTTCGCCGACGCTTTGGCCGTGTTCGGAGCTGATCGGGAAAACGTTCTTGATGCCGAGCTGCCGAAAATTCTCGGCTTCGCTGGCGAGCGCGTCGGTCTCGACCTTGTTCACGGCAAGAAACAGGGGCTTGCCGCCGCGCTGCAGCAACCGCGCCAGGTCGTAGTCGGGCCGCGCAAGCTCGGTGCGCACGTCCACCACCATCACCAGCGCGTCCGCTTCTTCCAGCGCCACCTTCGCCTGCGTGAAAATCTCCGCCGCAATCAACTCTGGATCGTCGGGCACAATGCCGCCCATATCCACCACGCGGTAACTCCGCCCCACCCACTCGTACTCGCCGTAGATACGGTCACGCGTGATGCCGGGCTCGTCGCCCACAATGGAGCGCCGGCTGCCGGTGAGCCGGTTGAAGAGCGTGCTTTTGCCCACGTTGGGCCGCCCCACAATGGCCACCAGCGGCAACTGCGCGGCTCCCGCGCGCGCGGGCACAACCGATCTGCGATACGTGGGCAAAATCTTCTCCTGCGGGACCAGCGCGTAGCGCCGGTCTCCGGACCGACTGTAGTGCGGGTCTCCTGACCCGCGCCGACCGGAGAGCGATTACGCAATCACGAGTTCAGAGCACGGGCCTCTCTTCCAGTGTACGTTCCGGCTCTGCAAGAGGCCGTCGGAGGCCGCCAAGCCTTATCGCGGCGGGCGTACTTGCTGCCGGCAAGATGATGAGCTCCTTCTCATCTTTCCTGCCCGCATTCCGGCGCGCAAATTGCCCTTTCAGCCGGAGGAGGACGCCATGCACATGCACCCTGCCGCAATTGGCTTGCAGCCCATCAGCAGCTACGCCGCCGGAAATGAACGCGCTGCCGCAGCGCAACGGGCCGCGGAAACCCGCAAGCGTCTCCTCAGATCCGCGCAATCCATCGAGGGCCAAGCCACGACCGATCCCGATGCGACGCTGCTCATCGGCCAGTGGCTCGACTCCCGCCACAGCCAGGTGCTGGCCGGCGACGAATATCACGCCGCAGCCGAGGGCAAAGACCCGGATTTGGGTTGAGCACGCACTCTCCCCCGGCCCCAACCCGCCTGCCTTCAGCCGTGAATCCGCCCCCACTGACCGCCTGCCGCAACGACGCGGCTGTTGTGTACACTTGAGCATCGCCCATCTGGGCAAGGGAGGTCGTCCCCGTGCCAAAGTTTGTCATTGAGCGCGAAATTCCCGGAGTCGGCTCCATGTCTGCCGAGCAGTTACAGGCCGTCTCGCAGAAGTCCTGCTCCGTGCTGCGCAACCTCGGGCCCCAGATTCAGTGGCTGCAGAGCTACGTCACCGACAACAAGATTTACTGCGTCTACATTGCGCCCAACGAGGAGATGGTGCGCGAACACGCGCGCCAGGGGGGCTTCCCCGCGAACAGCGTTGCGCAAGTGCGGCACGTCATCGACCCTACGACCGCTGAAACCGCCTGACCCTGGGTAAGCAGTGGCATGGATCGCTGTGCTATCACAGCGAATGTGCAGGTGTGACTCGCCCCGCGGCCCCGTCCTCTTGTTCCCTGTCTGCCCAGTCCCTGTCTCTATGATGGAGACAGCGCTCTCCATGCCCTCCTCCGACACCACAACCCGCGCTCTGCCCACGCTTCACGAGTTCTTCGCGCCGGGCGGCATCCTGGCCAACTCGCCGCTGCCGTATGAGGTCCGGGCGGGCCAGTATGAGATGGCCAAGGCTGTGGAGCGCGCCCTTGCGGAGCGCCGGCATCTGATCGTGGAGGCGGGCACTGGCACCGGCAAAACCCTGGCCTACCTGCTCCCGGCTCTACGCACCGGGCAACGCGTGATCGTTTCCACGGGAACCAAGGCCCTGCAGGATCAGCTCTTCTTTCGCGACGTGCCGTTTCTCGAGACACTGCTCGGCGAACTGCGCGTTTGCTACATGAAGGGCCGCGGCAACTACCTCTGCCGTCGCAAGCTCTACGCCCTGCGCGACCAGCCCGTGCTCACGGGATTGGCCGAGGTGGACGAGTACCAGCAGATTGCCGAATGGGAGCGCACCACCGAAACCGGCGACCGCGCGGAGCTGTCCGGACTGCCCGAGTCGAGCGCGCTGTGGCACAAGCTCGATGCGCGGTCAGAGGCTTGCCTCGGATCAACTTGTCCGGATTATCGCCACTGCTTCATCACCGAGATGCGACGCCGCGCCATGGAGTCGGACCTGATCATCGTGAACCATCACCTCTTTTTTGCCGACGCCGCGGTGCGCCAGATGGCCGCTGCCGCGCCGGACGCGGGCATTCTGCCGGAGGCCGCAGCCGTCATCTTCGACGAAGCGCACGAACTGGAAGAAGTGGCATCGCAGTACTTCGGGCGCTCGCTTTCAAATGTGCGTTTCGAGGATTTTGCGCGCGATGCCGACGTGCTGCTGCGCGGCAAGGAAGGCTCAACGCAGGTTCACTTGCTCACGCAGCAACTGCGCGAGCGGGCGCGGCTCTTCTTCGCGGCGCTGCCGCACGAAGGCGATGGCCGCCATCCCTTCAGCAATCGCGAGGAGTTCCTCGAGTCCTCCGGCGACCTTTATGAGGCGGTCAGCACTTCGCTCAAGCTGCTGGAAGCGGAGTTCGAGCGGCTCAGTGAAACCGACGAAGCTCCCGGCCTCGAGTCGCGCGCCGCGGCATTGCGTGCCGACCTGCAATACATGCTGGAAGCCAAGGCCGCCAACATGGTGTTCTGGCTGGAGCGGCGGGGTGTTCCCACGAATCCCGACCAAAGGGCTGCTCCACGCAGTGGTGCCCCACGCAGTGGCGCGCGGACCACCTTTATGCAAGCCACACCCATCGACGTCTCCGAGATCTTGCGCGACCTGGTATGGGACCAGATCCCCACTGCCGTGCTCACTTCAGCCACGCTTACGGTGCAGGGCGGCTTCGAGCATCTGCGCAAGCGGCTCGGCCTCGGCGATCGCAGCCAGGGAGCGCGCGAGCTGGTGGTGCCCTCGCACTTCCGCTACGAAAAGCAGGCGCTGCTTTACCTGCCGCCGCAGATGCCCGATCCGCGAGCCGCGGAGTTCCAGGAAGCCGCTGCCGCAACCATCGAGCGCGTTTTGCGCATCACGCGCGGCAGAGCTTTCTGCCTCTTCACCAGTTACGCGCAAATGCGCGCGCTGTACGAACGGCTGCTGCCTGTGCTCGACTATCCAATTCTTTTGCACGGCACGGCTCCGCGCAAAGCCCTTTTGGAGGAATTTCGGGTAACGCCGAATGCGGTGCTTTTCGGCACGGCCAGTTTCTGGCAGGGGGTTGATGTGCAGGGCGAGGCGCTGAGTTGCGTCATCATCGACCGGCTGCCCTTCGCCGTGCCCAGCGATCCCGTGGTGCAGGCGCGCATGAAGGCCATTGAGGAGGCGGGCGGGAAGCCTTTCTTTGACTATCAGGTTCCCGAAGCCGTGCTCACGCTCAAGCAGGGCTTCGGCCGGTTGATCCGCTCGCTGGAGGATCGCGGCGTGCTCGTACTGCTGGACCCGCGCGTGCGCACGCAGCGCTACGGGCAGATTTTTCTGCAATCCCTGCCGCCGTATCGCGTGACCCAGAACATCGCAGACGTCGCAGCGTTCTTCGCAGAAGCTGGAAGCAAGGAACCATGAATGCAGGGAAACGGGATAGGAGCAGCACGCTACCTGTCTACATCCCGGGCCCATCTGGATAAGCCGGTAAGCCCGGCGGCGCTGGCGGCAGAACTTTGGGATGCGCCTGGATCTGCTGCAACAGGTAGTCGACCGCCTTCTCCAGTTGCGGATCGTGGCCGGCCGCCAGTTGGTCGGGTGTATCTTCGACCACGATATCGGGCTCCACGCCATGATTCTCAACCAGCCACTGGCTGTTCAATCCGTACAGCGCAAACTCCGGCCGCGTGACATAACCGCCGTCGATGAGTGGAATTTCGCCGCGAATGCCGCGCACCCCGCCCCAGGTGCGCGTACCGATCACCGGTCCCAGCTTATAGAACTTGAAGAAGTAGGTGAATAGATCGCCGTCTGAAGCCGCGTAATGGTTGGTCACGCAGGCCATGTAGCCGTTAAAGACGTTATCGGGTATCGTCCACGGCGCCCAGTTGCGCGGCGCATCCATTCCCGCCAGTATGCGCCGCAGCCGTTCCAGGATGATCTGATCCACATTTCCGCCCCCGTTGTAGCGCACGTCGAAGATGATTCCCTGCTTGCGAATCTGCGGGAAGTACTGGCGCACAAACTCGTTCAATCCCGCCGGGCCCATGTCCGGCAGGTAAACATAGCCGATCTTGCCGCCGCTCAGTTTGTCCACCTTCTCGCGATTTGTCCGGATCCAGTCCAGTTCGCGCAGCTTGAATTCGCTGGCGAGTGGCTGCACCACCACATCCCGCGCGCCCTCCGTGCTGGGTTTGGAGTTGATCGTGAGCGTCACGTTCTCGTTTGCCGTGTTCACGAACATCTCGTAGGGATTTCCGGGCGCGCGCAGTGGCCGCCCGTTCACCGCCAGCAAATAGTCGCCTTCGTGCACATCCACCCCCGGCTGGGTCAGCGGAGAGCGCAGGGCCTGGTCCCAGTTTTCGCTTGGCAGAATGCGGGCAATTTTGTACATTCCGCTCGCCGAATCCAGCGCAAAGTCCGCCCCTAACATGCCTAGATTCACGGGATGGAGGTCGGGATAATCGCCCCCGCCCACATACAAGTGCGAGTTCGACAAGTCGCCGAGCATCTCCCCGATGACATAGGTCAGGTCGTAGCGGTCGGCAATGTAGGGCAAGAGCGGTTCATACTTGGCGCGCTCCGCGTTCCAGTCCACGCCATTCATGTCCTTCGAGTAGAAGAAGGTGCGCTCCTGCCGCCATGCTTCGTTGAAAATCTGTTTCCACTCCGCGGGGGGATCGATATCCTTTCGCAGTCCCGAAAGATCCAGTGCCCCGTCGCCAACGTGATGCGCGCTTCCGTCCGGCGGCGCGGCGTCGATGATGCCCCACTTATCCGGCGGCGCTCCATAGAGCAGCTTCTTGCCGTCGAAGGACAACGCGAAGTTTACCGCCCCCGTCAGCAACACATGATCCTTGCGCTTCTCCAGGTCGAAGACGTGTATCTCCGGCGTCAAGCCCGGCAGCGGTCCGGAATAGCCCAGCGTAGGATTCGACGCGTAGTATACAAACCCGTCGGCCGCAGCCAGGTTCTGCAAGTTCCCCGGCGGCGTGGGCAGCGCGACAATCCGGTCCTGTATTCCTTCCAGGTCAATACGGAACGGCTCTTTTTTCTTTGCCTTTTCGTCCGGCATCTTGTCGCCGGCGGTCGGCTTCTTGTCGGCGCTGGACTCCGGGGGTTTCGCGGCGCTGCTCTCCGCCGCACCCTCGTCCTTCTTCACCTGAACTTCGTCGCTCTGCGGCGCAAAAGGCGAAGCCTCATCGGCGCGCAGGGTAATCGCGTACACCCTCGCCGCCTGCGGATTCGAGAATTCCGTATCGTAGACGCCCAGCACCTCGTTGAACGTACGGTAGGAAAAGAAGTACAGGTACTTGCCCGATGGATCGAAAACCGGATTGAACGATGGATAGAAATCCGTCGTCGCTGCCGTAATCTTCTTCGATTCCAGCGAGTACAGCTGAATGACCGGATAGCGGTTTTCCGGCTCCTTGTCATAAGCGATCCACTTCGAATCGGGAGACCACGAGTAATTTGCGATCTCGTCATAATGCGCCGTGTCCACCACCACGGGCTTCTTGTCGTGGATATCCACGTAGTAAAGGTGCAGCGAGCTGTCCTCGTAAGCCAGCTTCGTGCTGTCCGGCGACCAGACCGGCTGCATCAAGGACTCCGGCCCGCTCGTCGTAATCTCCTGCTCCGGCCCCATCCCGTCCTGCGGCCGGATATAAATTGCCTCCTCGCCGCTGACATCGCTCAGGTAAGCCACCCACCGTCCGTCCGGCGACCACGCCACATCCTGCCCGCGAACCCCCGGCGTCCGCGCCAGGTTCCGCGTGGCCCCGTGTTCGGCCGGCACGGTGTAAACATCGCCTCGCGCCGTAAACGCGGCCCGCTTGCCGTCCGGCGAAATATCCGCCGAGTCGATCAGCTTCGCCGTCGCATCCCAGTGCGCCCGCGCCTGGTCAAAGTCGCCGTCGATCTCAATATCCAGCTTGCGTGACTTTTCTGTCCTGGTATCGAAAAGGTAGAGCCATCCCGCGTACTGATAGACGATTTGATCCCCGTTCAAACTCGGCCACTCCACGTCGTAGTCCGTGTAATGCGTCAGTTGCCGCATCGCCCGCGACTTCAGGTCCATCGCGTAGAGGTTCAGCCGATGCTCCGTCCCCCGGTCCGACACGAAGTACACCGTGTCTCCGCTCCACATGGGAGATGTATCCGTCCATTCGTCCTTGGTCAGTTCTTCATAGGCATGCGTCTTGAAGTTCCAGAGCGAAAGCTTCTGCGCCATTCCGCCGGTGTAGCGCTTCCAGGTGCGGAAATTGCGAAAGATGCGGTTGTAAATCATCTCGCTGCCGTCGTCATTAAAGGCCAGCAGTCCGCCCCGGTCGATGGGTAGCCGCTCCGGCAGACCGCCGTCGACGCTCACTGTCCATAGATGGCCGAACCACTCATTGAAGGCGTCGCGGCGCGATAGAAAAACGATGCGCTTGGAATCGGGCGTCCAGGCAATGACCTGGTTGTTCGGCCCCATACGCTCAGGAACCGCACCGATGTCCGGAACGAAGGTGAGCTCTCGCGGTTGGCCGCCTCCAGCGGGCATCACGTAGACGTTAAAATTTCCGTCGTATTGCGCGGTGAAGGCGATCCATTTACCGTCCGGCGAAAAATGCGGGAAAAGTTCGAGCCCCGGATCGGTCGTAATTCGCCGCGCCACGCCGCCTTCAGTGCTGGTCAGCCACAGATCGCCGGCATAGCTGAAAACCACCTGGTTCCCGTGAATGTCAGGAAACCGCAGCAGGCGTCCCTCGGTTTGCGCGCGCGCCCCAGCCACGCTGGTAAATGCAATTGCAACCAAAACAGACGAACCGCACAACACACGGTGAAATATTCCCATGGAAGGCTTCCCCCCGCGCAAAATTCAGGCTCCGAATCATCCTGTAACGCCGCACGCCGGCCTCTGTCAGAATAAACGCGAGCTCCCACCAACGCCCAATCGGGCAGGGCTACCGCAATTGGCCGCTTGCTCGGCCCACCGCGCACTCGGCATCTGGCCGGGTCGATGACCCCCGTGCCGCGCTCCTATACTGTAGCTGGTGGCCGCGTGCACGCGGCCACAGGAGAGCGCTATGTCGAGCGAATCGAAGTGCCCGTTTACGGGCGGCATGTTGCAGCACACCACGGCGGGAGCCAAGGGCAATGCGGACTGGTGGCCCAACCAGTTGAACCTGGCAATCCTGCATCAGCAATCATCTTTATCCAATCCCATGGGCGAGTCGTTTGACTACGCCAAGGAATTCAAGAGCCTCGATCTCGATACCGTCATCAAGGATCTGCGCGCCCTGATGACCGATTCGCAAGACTGGTGGCCCGCCGACTTCGGACACTACGGTGGCCTGTTTATCCGCATGGCGTGGCACGCCGCGGGCACCTACCGCATCCACGATGGACGCGGCGGCGCCGGCCGCGGAGCACAGCGTTTTGCGCCGCTCAACAGTTGGCCTGACAACGTGAATCTGGATAAGGCGCGGCGCCTGCTCTGGCCAATCAAACAGAAGTATGGACGCAAGATTTCATGGGCCGATTTGATCGTCCTCACCGGCAACGTGGCGTTGGAGTCGATGGGCTTTAAGACCTTCGGCTTCGGCGGCGGGCGCGCGGACATCTGGGAGCCGGAGCTCGATGTGGATTGGGGTCCGGAGGCCACGTGGCTGGGCGACCAGCGCTACAGCGGCGATCGCGAGCTGGCCAATCCCCTGGCCGCGGTGCAGATGGGCCTGATCTATGTGAACCCGGAAGGCCCCAACGGCAATCCCGACCCGGTAGCGGCGGCGCGCGACATTCGCGAGACCTTTGCGCGCATGGCCATGAACGACGAAGAAACGGTGGCGCTGATTGCCGGCGGTCACAGCTTTGGCAAGACGCACGGCGCGGGCCCGGCGAGCCACGTGGGCGCAGAGCCCGAGGCCGCAGCCATTGAGGAGCAGGGACTGGGCTGGAAGAGCAGCTTCGGCAGCGGCAAGGCCGGCGACCAGATCGGCTCGGGCCTCGAAGTCACTTGGAGCAAGACTCCCACAAAGTGGAGCAACAGCTTCTTTGAGAATCTATTTGGATTTGAATGGGAGCTGACCAAGAGCCCGGCAGGCTGCCACCAGTGGAAGCCCAAGGGCAATGCCGGCGCGGGATTGATTCCGGATGCGCACGACCCAAAGAAGAGCCACACGCCGACCATGCTCACCACCGATCTCTCGCTGCGTTTCGACCCGGCCTACGAGAAAATTTCGCGGCATTTCATGGACCATCCCAAGGAGTTCGCGAAGGCCTTTGCGCGCGCGTGGTTCAAGCTGACGCATCGCGACATGGGTCCGCGGGCGCGCTATTTGGGGCCGCTGGTGCCCAAGGAAGAGTTGATCTGGCAGGATCCGATTCCCGCCGTAAATCACAAGCTGGTGAGTGACAAGGACATTGCCGCGCTCAAAGCCAAGGTGCTGGCGTCCGGCCTGTCGATCGGCCAGCTGGTGAAGACGGCGTGGGCGGCGGCAGCCAGCTTCCGCGGCAGTGACAAGCGCGGCGGCGCCAACGGCGCGCGCATTCGCCTCGCTCCGCAAAAGGACTGGGAGGTGAACCAGCCAGCGGAACTGAAAAAAGTGCTGGCCAAGCTGGAAGCCATCCAGAAGCAGTTCAACGCGGCGCAAAAAGGTGGGAAGAAAATCTCGCTGGCAGATCTGATCGTCCTCGCCGGCGACGCGGCCATTGAGGAAGCGGCGAAAAAGGCTGGCTACAACGTCAAGCTCACCCTCGCGCCGGGCCGCATGGACGCCTCGCAAAAGCAGACAGACGCGGCGTCGTTCGCGGTGCTGGAGCCGAAGGCGGACGGCTTCCGCAACTACGTCGGCAAGGGCCTCGAGGGCTGCCAGGCCGAGTTGCTCCTCGACAAGGCGCAACTGCTCACGCTCTCCGCGCCCGAAATGACGGCGCTCGTCGGCGGCCTGCGCGTTCTCGGCGCAAACTTCGGGCACACCCAGCACGGCGTCTTCACCAAGCGGCCGCAGACGCTGACCAATGACTTCTTCGCGAACCTGCTCGACATGGGAACGAAGTGGCAAAAGTCGGCGACCGAAGGCGTGCTTGAAGGGCGCGACCGCAAGACAGGCGAACTCAAGTGGACGGGCACAGTCGTTGATCTCGTCTTCGGTTCGAACTCGCAACTGCGTGCGCTCGCCGAGGTCTACGCCAGCCGCGACGCCGAGCGCAAATTCGTCAAGGACTTTGCCGCAGCGTGGACGAAAGTGATGAACCTGGATCGCTTCGACCTCGCGTAACGGCGAGTCAGCAAGTTAAAGTACCCCGTCCAGACGAACCTGAGCGGGGTACTTTTCTTTTGGGCTTATCGGCCACGCGCGCGGAGTTAATAGCCCGCGGCCTTCCCGATGGGTTTGCGATGATCTCGCCCGCCGAGCAGCTCGCCCGTCGCGGGATCGACGGCGATGCATTCGCCATCGGCCCAGTGGCCTCGGCTTAGCGTGATCGTGTAGCCCATGGCGCGCAGCGCGGCGACGGTGTCGGCACTGAATCCCGGCTCGAGGTAGAGAATGTCGGGCAGGTACTGGTGATGGAAGCGCGGTGCGTCTACGGCTTCCTGGATGTTGAGGCCGCCCTCGGCCGCGGAGAGAAAAATGTTGCCCACGGTCGAAATGATGCGCCCGCCGCCGGGCGAGCCGAGCACGTAGCGCAGCTTGCCGTCTTCAAGAATGATGGTGGGCGTCATGGAGCTCAACGGGCGCTTGCCGGGCGCGATGGCGTTGGCCGGACCCTGCACCAGGCCAAACATGTTGGCGACGCCGGGCTTGGAGGCGAAGTCATCCATTTCGTCGTTGAGCAGGAAGCCGAGCGAGGCGGAGGCTACGTGCGAGCCGAAATTGTCGTTCAGCGTGGTGGTGACCGCAACGGCATTGCCCTCGCTGTCCACAACAGAATAGTGCGTAGTGTCGGGCGATTCCGCGCGACGGCGTTGACCGGCGGTGGTGGGCGCGGCCGGCACAAAGCCCGCGGGGCGCTTGAGCGTGGCGCTCGGCGACGCGCGATTGGGCAGAATGCTCTCGCGCCAAGCGGCAGCGTAGTTTTTTGCAGTCAGTGCGGCCACGGGAATCGTGTTGTAGTCGGGATCGCCGAGATAATCCGCGCGATCCATGTAGGCGCGACGCCACGCTTCCGTGGCCAGATGCACCCATGCGGCGCTGCGATCGCCGAGCGTCGCGAGTGGATAGCTTTCCAGGATATTGAGCGCGCTGATCAGCACGATTCCGCCGGAAGAAGGCGGTGGCGCACTGATGATCGTAAAGTTGTGAAACGTGCCCACAACGGGCTCGCGCTCCACCACGTTGTACTGCGCCAGATCATCGAGTGTCAGCAGCGCGCCGCCTTTCTTGAGATCGCCGACAAGCTGACGGGCCATCGCGCCATGGTAGAAGTCTTCGGGATCGGCGGCGATGCGCTCAAGCGTGGTGGCAAGCAGCGGCTGGCGAAAGGTTTCACCGGCTTTGTACAAGCGGCCATCGCGCTGAAAGATGTGGTACGACGCGGGAAAGCGCGCCAGGTCAGGATCGGAGAGTTCGTCAGCCTCCTGCGCGGTCAGAACAAAGCCCGCGCGCGCCAGTTGAATGGCGGGCGCCATCACGCGCTCGAGTCCAAGGCGGCCGTATCTCCTCTCCGCATAAACCAGGCCAGCAACGGACCCGGGCGTGGCGATGGAGCGGTAGCCGAGAACGCTCGAGTCGGGAATCACGTTGCCGCTCGCGTCGAGATACATGTTCTCTGTAGCGGCCAGCGGAGCCTTTTCGCGGTAGTCGAGAAAAATGGTTTTGCCGGTGTGCTCGCGGATCAGCATAAAGCCGCCGCCGCCCAGGTTGCCCGCGGAGGGATGGACCACGGCGAGAGCAAAACTCGTGGCCACCGCTGCGTCAATAGCGTTCCCGCCCTCCTCAAGAATGCCGAGTCCCGCATCGCCAGCCAGACGATGCACGCTCACCACCATGCCGTGCCGCGCACGCACCGGCTGCTCGCCGCGATAAGGCAACACGGGTGGTGCTGTCTCCTGAGCAATAAGCGGAGAGCAAATGGCGACGGCGCATGTGAAAACGGCGAGGCAAGGAACGCGGCGGAGCGTGGATATCATTCTGCAGACAGAATAGCGGAGTTGGCGGAGTTCGCGGAGCCAGCAAGCCGGCGAGTCCGCAGGCCGGCAAGTCAGCGAGTCAGCAAGTCAGCCGGTTAGTAGCCGATGTTGCGGAGAGCGGCGCCCCCGAGGCGTTCCCTTAGTTGCTCGAGATAGAGGCTCTGGGGCAGCACAGGTTTGCCCGGCGACTCGATGGTGGCGGGCTCAAGCGCGGGCCGAGGCGGACCGCCGTCGTAGAGAGGAAACGCGGGGTCGGTCTCCTCGCCCTGGTTGCCGATGGACCAGATCATGGAGCCGGGCGGCGTGTTCATGGCGAAGGATTGCGCGGAGTTGTTCCACGCGACGCCCCAGCCGATGGCCCAACCATGGCCCGAGCCCATCTCGCCGCGGTTCATCATGTCGATGCCGCCGCCGGGGACTTCGCAGTTGTCGACAAGCAGGCCGGTGAACCAGCGCTGATGCGGCTGCATGTGGCCGTTGCCGGTGAAGCGGCAATGGAGAAGGACGACCGGACCCTGGCCGCGATCCTGTGTGGCGAAGTAGAAGGTGTTGTCGCCCGAACCGGTGCAGCGATCGAAGAGGATTTGCGAACCGGCGACGGCGAAGTCGGCGGGCTTGGCGGAACTGGTGACGTGCGTGTGCTGATCGATTTCGCACTTCTCGAATGTGATGCGCTCGCTGCCGTTGTTCACGCTGACGCCGTTGGTGGTGTCTTCAAAAGTGATGGAGCGGAACCAACTGTCGACGGCGTCGCGAATGTTCATACCGCTGAACTCGGGTTGGCCGAGAGCGATAGTCTGCTGCGGCGCAACAAAGCGGAGGTCCTCAACACCGACCTGGAAGATCTGGCCGGTGACGCTGGTGGTTTCGATTTCAGCGTGACCGCCGTCGAAGTAAGCGGTGTCGTAGGAATCCATGAGCGGCACGTCGAGAGTGAGCGCGTTTCCGTGGACGGCGGCGACACGGCGGCGGACTTCAAGCCGCGGCGCGGTGACCCAATGCTCGTCCTTGCCATTGCGGTGCATGTCGTCCATGCCCATAAAGTGGACCCACGCGGCGGTGACAGGTTTACTCAGCAGGACAGTGTCGCCGGGGTGGATTTTGGAGGCGTCGGCAACATGAAGGGTGATGGCGCCGGCGGGAACGTAGGCATCGGTGACGATGGTGCTCACGCCCGTGGGCGTTTGCTCGAGCTGGCCCATGATGCGCAGCGCCTGGTGGGGCGAGCCAGTCATTTCGATCGTGGTGCCGTCTTTACCGTTGCCCGCGCCACGCAGGACCACGCCGGATGCCGTGATGACAAGAGGATGCGCACAATGAAAATCTCCCGCTGCGAGTTCGACCGCGCCGCGAAAGCCGTTCACGAGCGGGAGGGCGGAGACGGCATCGATGGCGGCTTGAATGGCGGTGGTGTCGTCAGTGCCGGAGGGCGCGACTGTGCGTTTGGCGGGGACAGTAGGCAGGGCCACGCCGCCGCCCTCGTAGCCCGCATAGGAGAAATCGGGGATGCGATCACCCTTGGCTGTATACATATACACAAGCTTGCCGTGTGGACCAGGGTAGGCCCAGTGACTCTGCGCTGGCAGCGTGGCGGCAAGGAGCGCGAAGGTAAAAGTCGCGAAGGTAAAAGCAAAGAGACGTGCGAGGCGTGGGCGCAGTAGAAGTTGGGGAAGAGACATGGTGTTCATCGCGCAACCATCTTACCGCGCGGCCCGGCCGGCTGGCTCGGGCCCGGCGGAGGTGTCGGGCTAAGAGCTGACAGCCGTCTTTACGGATTCGGGTCAGACACAATGCGAACCCACGTGCCTGTGCCGAGTTTCCCCGTCATCGACACCGCCGCTGGACCTTGCATCGAGTAGGTTCCCAGGTCGTCCCAGGTCGTGCTGGTGGCGTGCAGCGTGTACTTTCCGTTGCTCGCAGTAAACGTCCCGGCATTCGGCAGCGTGCCATCAAGGGCTTCGCTGTGAACCTCGTAGGTACCGTTGGCCGAGATCTGCCAGACCCAGATGCCGGAGCCGACGTTGAGTTTCCAAAGGCCCACTAGCGCAGGATCGACCGAACCCGGCTTGCCGCCCGGCGGCAGCGGCAGCGGAGACGCCCAGCGCGGATCGTCGCTGGAGCAGAGCGCCAGCCGCACGCCGCAGCCCATGGCGCCCGTCTTCGTGCATCCCGCCAACGCTTCTTGCTCAGCTGCATCGCGCGTTTTGCTGGAACCGACCCCATAGCGATTCGGGAATTGCGTGGTCGGTGTTGCCAGTGCCGCACATTCGCCTGAGCCCACTTCGACAATTTTGCAATCCGTGGCGCCGGTAATTGATTGGCAGGTCTGAAGCGCGCCGCTCTCGGCATCCGCCTGCGAAGTCAGCGCGTGCGTGCCGCCGTAATCCAGCTTCGAGGGAGAAACGGCGATGGCTACCCAAAGATCCGTCTGCGCCGCTGCTGGCCCCGCGCTCAGCGCCGCAGCCGCCAGCAAGACTCCCGCCCAAACCCGCGCGCCCGTCCGTCCAATCGCTGTAATCGGCTTCCGCATCCTTGCCCCTCCCTCCGGTAATGTCGCTCCTCATGCTTCCCGCGTTCGCGCCAAGCCAGAAGCTAGCGCCTGATGGTTATTGGCGCTGAAGCTGGACCTGAAGCTGGCGCCAAAGGCCGCCCTGAGTATCCAGGGTCCGCCGCGATGCGAACCCACGTGCCCGTGCCGAGCTTCCCTGTCATCACGACCGCCATCGAGCCCTGCATTGTGTAGGTTCCCTGGTCGACCCAATTCGTACTGAGGGCAGTCAACGAGTAATGCCCGTTGTTCGTCGCAAACCACCCATTATGCGATGGCGCTTTGTCCGGAGCCTCGCTGTGGAAGGTGTATGTGCCGTTGGCCGTGATCTGCCAGACCCAGATGCCGTTGCTGACGTTGAGTTTCCAAAAGCCCACGAGGGCAGGATCGACCGCTCCCGGCGAGCCGCCCGGCGGCAGCGGTAGCGGCGACAGCCAGTTCGGATTGTCGTTGGCGCAGGGCGATTCCTCGATCCAGCATTCGACGCCGCCAGTCCCCTCTTTCGTGCACGCCGCAATCGCGTTAGCGGCAGCTGCTTCGCGCGTTGCACCAACGCCATAGGCATAGGTATTCGGGTTCTTCTTTATCGCCAGCGCCACGCACTGGTTCGCCACCGAATAGACAACCTTGCAGTCCCTCGCGCCGACCGTCTGGCAGGCCTGAACGGCGCCGAACCCGACATTGGTCAGCGAAGTGGTCCCCGACGATTCGCCGGAATCCAGCGTCGAGGGAGAAACGGCGACCGCCGCGAACCCCTCCTGCGTCGCCGCCGGCCGTGCGCTCAGCGCTGCCATTGCCAGGAACATTCCGGCCCACACCGACCTATTAGCCCAGCGAACCGCCATTGCTCTTCGCATGGTGGCTTGACCTCCTCGGGGGAATTCTCTATCGGGGGATCTTCGGGGGAATCCTAGCCTACACATTCCCAAAGCCGCACACCGCGCGTCAAGCACGAAGTTGCGCTGGCTTGTTCAGGCGGGCCGAGACAGGCCCATATTGCGTGCCCGCCTGCGGATCAGGTTACGGATCGGGGTCCAGCCCGGTCCGATACCACGTGCTGGACCCGGAGGTCCCGTTCATCTGCAGAGTTCCCTTCGAGGAGCCTTCAATTGTGTAGGTTCCCTGGGTGTCGAAGGCAACGTTGATGGCGTGCACGGTGTACTTGCCGTTGCTTGTGGTGAATGTGCCGTTGTGCATCGGCTGGTTGCCGGGGGAAGTTGGAGCGGCACTGTGAAATGTATAGGTGCCGTTCGCCGCGATCTGCAGGATCCACATGCCACCGCTGACGTTAGCCTTCCAATAGCCCACCAGGTCGCGATCGACCGATCCGGGCTGAAAGCCTGCTGTCGGCAGCGGCAGCGGCGAAGCCCAGCGCGGGTCGTCGGTGTAGCAGGGCGAGACGCGCACCGCGCAGCCTGCGCCGTAGGTATTGCAAGCATTCAGCGCAATGGTTGCGGCCTGCGCGCGGTTCAATGGGCTTGAACCCCAGCAGCAAGCAGTCGCGATCGGCTTGAGCGTCGTCGCCAGCGCAATACAGTCGTTCCAGTAGGAATCGATCACCTTGCAGTCCTTGGCGCCGTACATCGCGCAGTATTTCAGAGCCATTTGCGATGCTCCGGCCGAGGATGATTGCGGAGTCGAGGCGCCATAATTCCCTGATGATGCAGACATGGCGACGGCTACCCAGACAGGTGCTTGTGTAAACTCCGGTCCCGGCTGTGCCTGCGCCGCCGCAACCGCGAACACAATTCCCATCCATACCGCTCCACACGCCGAGCGGGCTGCTCTCGAACTTCGCATGGTGTTGACCTCCTGTTGGGGAATTCTCCAGGGGGGAATCTTCGGGGAATCCTAGCCTACACGTTCCCAAAGTCGCGCACCGCGCGTCAAGCACGAAGTCGCACCGCCCGGCGGGGGTCAGGAGACCCCCGCGATAGCCGTAAAGTCAAGCTTCGGAGAAAAAAGTTGATGGTGAATTGCCCAAGCAGAATGCCGCAGGGGCTGAAGCCTGCATTGATTTTGCTGCGTTTTCGGTACGACTAAAGTCGTGCCCTGATACTTCTTGCGCCCCTTGAAGAATCCATCCGCCGCCTGAGGAGACCGAGGCTGCGGGTTTTCGCTGCGCGCGAGAAGTGCAGGCTAGATGTATTCCTTGAAGAGCTCGGGCGAGGGGTTGGGAATGACGCCTTTGCCAACCAGCATGCCGTCTTCAGCGGCGGCCTTGCATCCGGCGGCGACGGCGGCCTGGACGCTGGAGACGTCGCCAGCCATGACCACGAAGCCCTTGCCACCAAGCGCCATGGCGAGGTGGACTTTGAGGAGCGTGACGTTGGCGGCTTTGACTGCGGCGTCGGCTACTTCAATGATGCTGGCCGCGGAGAAGGTTTCAACGACGCCGAGGGACTGCAACTGACTGGGCGGAATGTCGACGGTCTGCGAGATGGCCTGGAGCACGGTCGGGTGCACGCGGGCGATCTGGCGGCGCTCAATGAGCGAAGCACCGGCTGCGGCGGCTCCAGCCAGGAGCGCGGCCTGGACGCTGGTGACGTCGCCGGCGACGACGATGAGGAATTTGCCCGAGCAAATGCTGCGCGCGAGCAGAAGTTGGACCGAACCGGCTTTCAGCATCAGGTCTTCGACAACAAAACCGTTGGCCACGCTGGAGAGTTCGATAAGTCCGATGGAACTTATTTCCGGCATTTCGGTATTCCTCTGGGGCCAGGGCCCCGAACTAGCAATCGATTACTACGCGTCGATGGTGATTGCGTCCTTGCCCACGGTGACGCGGCCGTCGATGCTGGCATGAATGCGCGCGCCGAGCGTGCCCGCTTCCGGCGCGGCAATCAAATCACCCATGCGTATCGTGCTGCCGCACTTAACTGTTGCAACCGAGGGAGCGCCCGCATGTTGCTTGAGCGGCAGCGTCACTTTGCGCGGGGCAAAATTGTGCTCGGTGAGCGGACCTTCGTTCGCAAATTCGCCGAGGCCAAGCTTGGCGATCAGCCGGCGCATGGGCACGCGGCGATATTCGGCCATGGGATGCGGCTGGATCGAATCGGGCGTGCCTTTCCATGTGAGTCCACGCTCGCGCGCGATTGGCTTGCCCTGCACGCAGACGTTCTTGGGGTCCAGATCCTCGGGGCAGGCGAACATGGTGCACAGGTTGCATTCGCAACAGTAGAGTGTCGCCACCGTCAGGTCGCCCGGCTGCGAAAACCCCAATGACCGCATGGCCGCGTGCGGCTCAATGGGATGGCCGAGCAAATAGCGCGGGCAGAACTCGGTGCAGAAGCGGCACTGATCGCATGCAGACCGGCCGATTTTGGCGATGTGCATCCAGGGCGCATTGTGGCGGCGGATGAGCGCGTGCTCGGCGGGCAGCACAATGATGCCGCCGGTGGTTTTGGTGACGGGCACATTGAGATCGGGAGCGGGCTTGGCCATCATCACGCCGCCGAGAAGAATGCCGAAGTCAGGAACCGTGGGGCCACCGGCCGCATCGATGACTTCACCGATGGTGATGCCGACAGGAACGCGGAGAGTGACAGGCGTGGCGACGGCGCCGGCGACGGTCAAATACTTGTGGGTCACTGGACGGTCGAGTCCGATGTTCATCAAAGTTTCCACGTTGGCGACGGCGCAGTCGACGTCCTTCGGCAGGCCGCCGGGCGGAATCACGCGCCCCGTGACCATGTGCACGAGGATGAATTCGTCGCCGGCGGGATAGCAGTCGGGCAGCGGCTGCACACGGATGCCGGTGGGGGCGACCGCTTCCAGCGCGGCGATGATGTCGAGGTATTTCTCCTTGATGCCGACCACGCCCTCGCGCGCGCCGACCAATTCCATGGCCATTTGCATGCCACGCAGGAAGGGTTCGGCGTGGTGGTGGAGGAGTTCCTTGTCTTTGTGGAGGAGAGGCTCGCACTCGGCCGCATTGGCGATCAGGAGGGAGGCCTGGGTTTTGAACTTGACCGCGGTGGGAAAGCCGCCGCCGCCGGCGCCGACGATGCCGAGCTCGTCGATACGGTCAAGCGAGGAGGTGAGGCCGGCGAAATTTCGCCCGGAAGTGCCCGTTTGTGGCGTCATCGTTTGGATTATCTCTCAAAATCCGCCATAATTGCGATTGACTCTGATGAATAATGTATCGTATCATTCATTTTCATTCAAGAACAGTCAAAAATGAAGGTTCTAATCCCAAATATCGGCAGCACTTCGTTCAAGTACCGGCTTGTTGAAATGCCGGAGGACGGGGCTTCGGGCGAGGCGGTGCTGGCGCAGGGACGGGTGGAACGGATTGGTCAGCCGGGCGGGGAATGCGGCGATTGTCAGGCGGCTATTCACAAGTGCCTGAGCGAAATTGCCGGGCCGGGCAAGCCACTCAAGAGCCTCAAAGAGATCGACGCGGTGGGCTTCAAGGCGGTTCATACAGGGCCGCTGAATACGCCGCAAATCGTTGACGATGCGTTGCTTGCGGCCATGGAGGAGTTCTCGTTCATGGCCCCGGCGCACAATCCTCCGTATATCGCTGCGATGAGGGCCTTTGAGCGGGAGCTGCCGGGCGTGCCGCTGGTCGCGGTGATGGAGCCGTTCCCGTACCGGTTCATGGACGAGGCCTCGACAACCTACGCGGTGCCTTACGCGTGGCGGACAGAGCATGGGATCCGGCGCTACGGTTTTCACGGCGCCAGCCATCGCTCGGCCAACGAACGGGCCACGGCGCTCTTGGGGCGTAAGGACCGTAATGACCTCCGGCACATCTCCTGCCACCTGGGCGGCAGCTCGAGCGTGGCCGCATTCAAAAAGGGCGTGGCCGTGGATATGAGCATGGGCGCCTCGCCGCAATCGGGGCTGCCGCAGAACAACCGCGTGGGCGACATTGACGTGTTTGCCGTGCTGCACATGATGAAGAAACTCGGGCTGGGGCCGGACGAGATGGCGAAGCTGCTGGGCAGCCAATCGGGGCTGGCGGGGATCAGCGGCACGAGCGGGGATTTGCGCGATCTGGAAGAGGCTGCGGCCAGGGGCAGCGCGCGGGCGCGGCTGGCGTTGGATGTGTTTGTGCGCGCCATCCGGCACTACGTGGGCGCGTTTCTGCTGGAGCTGGGCGGCCTGGATGTGATCACGTTCTCCGGCGGCATCGGCGAAAACAGCGTGGCAATTCGCGCAGCAGTGCTCAAGGGGCTGGTGCCCTTCGGCGTCGAGCTGGACGAAGAGAAGAACGCGGAGATTAAAGGCGAGGGCGAGATTTCGACCATGCGCTCCATGGTGAAAGTTCTGGTGATTCCAGCCAACGAAGAATCGATCCTGGCGCGGGAGACGGTTCAGGTTGTGAAGAAGAGTAGGGAGCAGGCAACGGGCAACAAGCAACAGGTTGCAGTGGCTCATTGAAATTTAGGTCTCCCACCCTTTTCGCGAAAGGCGCGAAAAGGATGGGGCTACCACAACGCAAGGCAACACAGGAACAGTTATGGCAAGCGCAGGGAATTCGGTAATCGACAGGACGACGGTAGAGCGGATCGTGCGCCAGGTGGCGCTCGAGTACCTGGGGCGCGACACCAGCGGCAAGGCGCCGGAGCTGGTGGTGCAGGCGTCGTCGCGCCACATGCACGTGAGCCGCGAGGATATGGATGTGCTGTTCGGTCCGGGCACGGAGCTGACCTTCGACCGGCCGCTGTTTCAGGAAGGCAACTTTGCGGCCAAGGAGATGGTGACGATCGTGGGACCGCGCAGCCGCATTATCTCGAACCTGCGCATTCTGGGGCCGATGCGCAAACAGTCGCAGGTGGAACTGGCTTTTACCGATGCGATCATGCTGGGATTCAACGATTTGCCGGTGCGGCTTTCGGGCGACATTAAAGGCACGCCGGGCGCGGTAATCGTCGGACCCAAGGGCGTGGTGGAGCTGAAAGAAGGCGTGATCCGCGCCGCCATCCACGCGCACATGTGCCCCAAAGAGGCCGCGTACTTCGGCGTGAAGAAGGGCGACATGATGAAGCTGCGCGTGGGCGGCCCTTCGGGAGTGACCTTCAACAACGTGCATGTGCGCATCGATCCGACGTCGAAGCTGAACGTGCACATGGATACGGACGAAGCCAACGCCTGCGGTTTGCATTTGACCAAGGACGTGGAGATTTTCAAGTAAAACGCAAAAGGGTAGTAACGCTACAGAACAAGAGAGGAAGCGATGAAACAAGCGCTGGGAATGGTGGAAACAAAAGGCCTGGTTGCGCTGTTTGAGGCGACCGACGCCATGCTCAAGTCAGCAAACGTGACGTTCGCCGGCTGGCAGACCGTAGGTTCGGGTCTGGTGACCGCCTTTGTGGAAGGGGACGTGGCGGCAGTAAAGGCGGCTACGGACGCGGGCGCGGAAGCAGCATCGAGAATCGGCGAGGTGGTGAGCGTGCAAGTGATCTCACGGCCTCACGACGAGCTGCCGTCTTTCGTGCAGGGCAACAAAACCGCAGCCAAGAAGTGAAAGACGGCCACTAGCTCCTAGCTTCTAGCTGCTAGCGATGGAGCGGGAGAACGAGCTTTCGCGGAAGCGCCGGGTTCCGGATGAAATGGCAAACCGGTGGATACAGCACGAACGAGCTAGAAGCTAGCAGCTAGTAGCTAAAAGCTGCTTTCAAGGAGACGAGATGAGTCAAGCAATCGGATTGATTGAAACCAGAGGCATGGTGGGGTTGGTAGAAGCCAGCGACGCCATGGTGAAGGCCGCAAGCGTGGAACTGGTGAAGACAGTGCAGATTGGCGGCGGCTACGTAACCGCAATTGTCCGCGGCGACGTGGGCAGCGTGCGCGCAGCTGTCGATGCCGGCGCGACCGCCGCCAAAGTCGTAGGCGAGCTGGTGTCGTCGCACGTGATTGCGCGGCCCCACGATTCGCTGGTCGAGAGCATGTTGAAGTAGGCACAGAAAAGGGAGATCGCAATGGCGAGTGAAGCACTTGGAATGATCGAAACCAAGGGCCTGGTGGCCCTGGTGCAGGCGACGGACGCGATGCTGAAAGCAGCCAGCGTGAAGTTTGTGGGCTGGAACAAAGTTGGCAGCGGCCTTTGCTCGGTGTACGTGACAGGCGACGTGGGCAGCGTGCGCGCGGCAGTAGACGCGGGCGCGGCAGCGGCGCGCGCGGCCGGCGAAGTGCAGAGCGTGCATGTGATCGCGCGTCCGCACGATTCGCTGAGCATCGTACTGCAGAAGTAAGAGCTCTGGGTTTTTGAAAGGGCACGGCATTCGCCGTGCCGCAAGGGTTGGCCCATCATGCATGGGGTTAAAGCCCCAGAAGATGTGCGGCTACCAAAGAGGTTCGCAATGTTCATAGCAAAAGTCATCGGCAACGTGGTTTCCACGCAAAAGATCGCGAAGTTCCGCGGCATGAAGCTGCTGCTGGTTCAGCCTTACATCAACAAGGAAGGCAAGCTGCAGATTTCCGGCAGCTCCGTGGTGGCTGTGGACGGCGTGGGAGCCGGCGTGGGCGAGTGCGTGCTGTTTACGCAGGGCAGCTCCGCGCGCCTGACGCCCACCACCAAGGATGCGCCCGTGGATGCCGTGATCGTGGGCATTGTGGACACGATTGAAGTGGGCGGCGCGACGGTTGCAAAACCGTAGATGGAATCGGGGAGTTTTTCAATGCAGACGCAACAGCAAGTTTCGCCTCAATTGATTGCGGAGATCGCGAAGGAAGTGGTCGCGCGGCTGCGCATGCAGATGCAGACCACGCCCGCCGCGCAGGCGCCCAGAACATCCGCCGCGCGTGATGGCGTATTCAGCACCGTGGACGAGGCGGTGAACGCGGCTTACGAGGCGCAGAAAAAAGTGGCGGCGATGCCGCTGGAAGATCGCAAGCGCATCATCGACATTATTTGCCGCATCTGCAACGACCGGCGCGAAGAGCTGGGCAAGATGGAGCTCGAGGAGACCAAAGTCGGCCGTCTCGACCACAAGATTCTGAAGCTGACCAATATGAAGTTTGTGCTGGGCGTGGACGCGCTGCACACCGAAGCGCGCAGCAACACCACCGGGTTGTGCATTATTGAGCACGCGCCGTGGGGCGTCATCGGGATGATGCTTCCGGTGACGCATTCGGTGCCGACCATGGCTTCGAACGCCATCAACATCGTAGCCGCGGGGAACACGGCGGTATTTGGGCCGCATCCTTCGGGCGCGAATGTGGCGAAGTACGCACTGCAACTGTGGAACCGCGAGATCGAACGCGAACTGGGCGTGGCGAACGTGTTTACGACGACTGTTGAGCCGACGATTGAAGCCGCGGAGCAGATCTTCCATCATCCCAAGGTGGCGCTGCTGTGCTGCACGGGCGGAGCGGCCGTAGCCAAGGCTGCGGCGCTGTCAGGCAAGCGCGTGATTGCGGGCGGGCCGGGAAATCCGCCGGTGGTGGTGGACGAGACCGCGGATCTGGATCGTGCGGCGCGCTGCATCATCGACGGCGCGGCATTCGACAACAATCTGCTGTGCATCGGCGAGAAGGAAGTGTTTGTGGTGGCATCGGTAGCCGATGCGTTCATCGCGGCGATGAAGCGCGCGGGCGCGTATCAACTGGATGCGGCCGCGATCGACCGGCTGACCAAGGCTGCGTTCACGTTCGAAGGCGGCGGAGGCGGTTGCGTGCGAGCACACGTGAAAAAAGATTTGGTGGGCAAGGACGTCGCTGTACTCGCGAAGGCCGCAGGCGTGCAGGCGCCCGCGGGAACGGATCTTCTCTTCGGCGAGACCGGCGAAGACCATGCGTTTGTTCAGGAAGAGCAGATGATGCCCTTCGTTCCCATCGTGCGCGTTCGCGATGCCGATGCGGCCATTGCCGCCTCGGTCAGAGCCGAGCACGGTTACCGGCACACGGCCATCATTCACACCAACAATTTGGAAACGGCCACGCGCATGGCGCGTGCCATGAATACCACATTATTCATTCATAACGCGTCCTCGCCGGCATCGTTGGGCGTGGGCGGGCCGGGCTACTTCAGCCACACCATTGCGACGCCGACGGGCGAGGGCATTACCACGCCGCTCACTTTTACTCGCGAACGGCAGATGGTCGTCGGCGACGCATTGAGGATTATTTAGAAATGTTTCTGGCGCGGATTGAAGGCACGGTCGTGGCAACGGCGAAGCATCCGACATTGGATGGATGCCGGTTTCTGGTTGCGCGCCGGCTGGAGGCCGATGGAACCGCGGCAGTCGAGCCGAACGTGGTGGTGGATTGGATGGGCGCGGCGCGCGGAGAGACGGTGCTGGTTTCAACCGACGGCGACATTGCGCGGGTGAAGCTGGGCAACAACACGCCGGCACGCATGGTGGTGGTGGGCTTGGTGGATGCGATGCAGCCGGTAACCACGGGGAGTGCAGCATGAGGCTTGGCATCGTTCGCGGGCACCTGACACTCACGCCGGCCGTCGAGTCGTATCACGGGCGGACGCTCAAGATCGTGGAACCGGTGACGATGGAGAACCTGCGCGCGGGTAACGGGCAGGGCGGCGGCAAGGCGCTGATTGCCGTCGACGAACTGGGCGCGGCCACGGGCCAGCTGGTGGCGTTTACCGAGGGGCGCGAGGCGTCCAATCCTTTTTGGCCCACGCCGGTGCCGGTGGATGCGTACCTGGCGCTGATTGTGGACACGGCAGACGTGAAGCCGTAGAGATTTGCCTAGAAAGTTTTCCGAGGTGGGGAAGTGAAAAGCGGAACAAAGAGCATCGATCTTGGCGAGCGCAAACTGATTGCGATGCGCGATGTGCAGGACGCATTGACGGCGGGAGCCACGAGCATCGTGGTTGCCGCGAACAGCGTCGTTACGCCTTCGGCGCGCGATTTTTTGCAGCAACACGGTATTGAGCTAGTGACGGAGAAGACGGCCAGCGGATCGCAACAGGCTGCGCAGCCCGTAGGATCGGCAACGGCATCGGGGCCGGCTGCGGTCAATCGCAGGCTGTTTTCGTCGCCCGAAGCCGAGACCATCAAAAAAGAAATTTGCGCGGTGGGCCGCAAGTTGTGGATGCGCCAATTTGTCGACGGCAACGGCGGCAATATTTCCTATCGCATCGGGCCCAATGAAGTGCTTTGCACGCCGACCCTGGTGAGCAAGTACGATCTGACGCCCGACGATATTGGGCTGACGGATTTGGAAGGCGTGCAGATTGCGGGCTCGAAGGCGCGGACGAGCGAGCTGTTGCTGCACCTGGAGATTTACAAGGCTGTGCCGGAAGCGAAGGCGGTGGTGCACTGTCATCCGCCGCACGCCACGGCCTACGCGATCACGGGAAGCGTGCCGCCGAATCTCATCATTCCGGAATTCGAGGTTTTCGTCGGCAAGGTGGCAGTTTCGCCCTACGAAACGCCAGGCACAAAAGCGTTTGCCGAAACCGTTTTGCCTTATGTGAAGACGCACAACACGGTGCTGCTGTCGAACCACGGCATCGTGTGCTGGGCCGACACGGTGACGCACGCCGAGTGGTACGCCGAGGTACTGGAGACGTATTGCTGGACGCTGATGATCGCCTCGCAACTGGGCGTTCCCATTTCGCAAATTTCTCAGAAGCAAGGCGACGATCTACTGGCCATCAAGAAAAAGCTGGGCCTTCCCGACATTCGCTTCGACGCGTCGCGCATGAAGGAGTGCCAGTTGTCCGATCTCGAAGTGCCGGGCTCGATTGCGCTCGCGCCGACGCCCTGCGATGGTCCTGCGGGCAGGAGCGCCACAGCGACCGACAGCGATTTGGAATCGCTGGTGAAGTCGGTAACGGACGCCGTGATGGATGCGATGGGGAAGTGAGATGCAGGGACTGGGACGGCACGGCGGGCGAGAGAACTAAAACCGGACGCAAGACGGACCGACGATGAAGGCTGCTGAACGGCAACTGAGAATCCGCCAGATGATCGAGTCGCGGGACTTCATCGACTCGGAGACGCTCGGCCGCGAACTCGATGCGTCGGAGTCGAGCGTGCGTCGCGATCTGGACATGCTGGAAGCGGAAGGCGTGCTGAAGCGCGTGTACGGCGGCGCGGTCAGCGTGCAGGCGCCGCCAAGTCGCGCCTTCGACTACGCAGTGGAAAGCGTGCGCCTGAGCAACGAGAAGGGCCGAATTGCCAGGCTCACCGCGGGCCTGATCGAAAACGGCCAGACGGTGATTCTCGACGGCGGCTCAACGGTGGCCGCAGTGGCGCGCGAACTGGCCGCGAAATCGCTGCACATTGTGACCAACTCGCTGCCCATTGCCGAGAGCCTGGAGTCGCTGCGCAACATCGAGCTGACGCTGACCGGCGGGTATCTCGATCCGCGGCTGCGCGTGATGCTGGGGCCCTTCTGCGAGCAGATGCTGGGCGCCATTCGCGCCGACGCGGTGATCATGGGCATCGGCGGCATGAGCGAGGCGGGGCTGAGCAACAACAACACGCTCGTTGTCGGCTCGGAGCAGAAGATGATCGAGGTGGCAAGCCGCGTGATCATCGTGGCGGACCACACCAAGTTCGGGCGTGGCGGCATGATTCCCGTGGCGCCGCTGACGGCTGCGCACACTGTCGTCTCCGATGCGGAGCTCAGCCCGGAGTACGTCACAATGCTCCGCGACCATGGCATTGAAGTGCTTCTGGCATAATCGGATTGCTGCCCACCCCAACGACGAAGACCTGTCGTTGGGGCCCCGGTTTAGAGGCCCCATGCGAATCGAACCTGACGACGTACTGATCGTCATCGACGTGCAAAACGACTTTTGTCCCGGCGGAGCTCTGGCTGTACCTCGCGGCGACGAAGTGATTGCACCGATCCTCGGCGTCGCACCGCACTTCGCGCACATTATTCTCACGCAGGACTGGCATCCGGCCAATCACACGTCGTTCGCGGCGTCGCATGCGGGCAAAAAACCCTATGAATCGATCGAGCTTGCCTATGGCGCACAAACTTTGTGGCCGCCGCACTGCGTGCAGGGAACACCGGGCACGGAGTTTCAATCCGGACTCTATCTGCCGCAAGCCGAACTGATTCTGCGTAAAGGGTTCAGGCCGCAAGTCGATTCGTACTCAGCATTTTTTGAGAACGACCGCACCACGCCAACTGGCCTTGCCGGCTACCTGCGCGAGCGCGGGTTAACGCGCGTGTTTTTGGCGGGGCTGGCGTTCGACTATTGCGTGGGCTATTCGGCGCTCGATGCCCGGCGGCTGGGTTTTCCCGCGGTAGTTTTGCGCGACGCCTGCCGCGCCATCGATCTCGACGGCTCAGTGGCCGCGATGGAGGCGCAGTTTGCCAAGGCGGGAGTGGCCGTGATCGATACCGCGGAGCTTACGAGCTGAGGTCGCGCACGCGTAGAATCGCAACAGGCCCTCGAAGCGCCCACACTTCACGCATATGTCCCGCAACTTCTACATTCTCGCCGCCACGCTCGGTCTTTTCGCGCTCATTTCAGGAGGCATGGCGCTGGTGCCGTCGAGCTTTCAGCCGGGTTTGCCGGCCAATGGCACTTTGTGGCGCACGGTGGCGTTGATTCTGGCGCTGGCGGCGCTCGCGTCGGCGCTGATCGGGGTGATGAGCAATCTTTTCGAACAGGTCGATCGACGTAGCGAAGAGGCGCGCCGCGCAGCGCGGCAGAAACGGCGCGGCAGGCAGGGCTAGTGAGCCGGGAGACCTCGACTCGCCTTGCTCATTAGAATAGAAGAGTGCGGGCCGCGGTCCGCGCAGGATTGAGCTGACAGCAATGTTTGAAGTTACCGTGGAGGCAGATTTCTCCTCCGGCCACTATTTGCGCAACTACAAAGGCAAGTGCGAGAACCCGCACGGCCACAACTACAAGGTCCGCGTGACGCTGGCAGGGGGCGAACTCGACGGAGCCGGGCTGCTGCTCGACTTCAAGCTGCTGAAGCAGGTGCTGCGGCCGGTGATCGAGCGCCTCGACCACCAGATGCTGAACGACCTGGAGCCGTTCACGGTGCTGAACCCCTCGGCTGAGAACCTGGCTAAATATTTTTACGACGAGACCAACCATCATCTGGCGGATGTGACCGCGGGCCGCGTGCGCGTGAAGGATTGCACGATCTGGGAGACGGACACGACGACGGCTACGTACTTCGAGTAGCGGTTCTCACGCCGCCTTCCGCGCCACCAGGATGCGCAGCGGAGGGAAGGTTCCTGCCCAGTCGGGAGGGCAGAGTTCCACCGTCAAGCCGCTCGCGGCAAACGCCGCGGCATATTCCTGCAAGTGCTTGAAGTCGGAGATCACGGCAACGCCGCCAGGCTTGAGCACGCGAGCGATTTCGCGGCAGGCTTGGGCGCGGCCCTCCTGCTGATAAATATTGTGCAGGCAAAGATTGGAGAGCACAACGTCGAAGCTTCCATCGCTGAAGCTCATCTTGCGGGCGTCCTCGCTTTTGACGTCAGCCTTCCTCCCCACACCCTCGATCACAATGTTCTGAATCAGCGCTTGCGGCGAGTTTCCCGACAGATCTTCTGAGTTCCAGATATCGATGCCCGTGGCCTCGCCCGTGGTGAGGCGCTTGGCGGCCCCGATCAGCAGGAGCCCGCGTCCCGCGCCCACGTCCAGCACCGATTCATTTCCCTTCCATGACACTTTGGCAAGAATGCGGTCGCGGTGCCGGAACTTGCCGGCCTTGGAATACACCAGCATCAGAATGACGGGAAGCAAGAACAATGCCGCCGAATATAAAAACCCAGGATAGAGCGTGAGAGTGACCTGCCTGACAGTGAAGCGGGGATACAGGAGTGCGAGGAAACCACAGGCGATGCCCGCCGCGAACAAATTGAGAATCACGTGTGGCGCATCAACTCCGTAATCCGGCTCATTTGCCATGCGGCGCCTCCGCGGCGGTCGGTAACTCTTTGCTTAGGAAACTGATCGTAAGGAAATCCTAGCACGTGGGTTGCGGAGACAGCATCGGGGATTAATTCATCTGGACGGATTTCGACTGTAGATACTTGTCGAAAGGCACTTCAAAGTAGAAAAGTTCGTTCCCCTCAGCGTCGCGTATCGACCGCACGTAGAGCCTGGCGCCGACCAGCGGATGGCTGAAACCCGAGACATCGTAAAAAAGAAATCCGGCGCGCGTGGTGTGCGGCTCAACGGCAAGGGCCGAGTACTCGAAGGTGTTGAAGTCCTGCTCAATCTCAGCGTTGCTGGCTTTGGGTTTGGTGTGGATGGGAGGCAACGGCGCGGGCAGTGGAATTTTGCCGCCCTGGCGCTCCTTGCGCGTCATCAGCCGCTCCACATCTTCGGGTTCGGCGGCCTGGATGCGGTCGCCGTTGGCGGTTTCAAAGAGAATGCGCGCATCGCGCAGCGAGATGGGCTTGTCGCCCAGGTTGGTGATGATGAGCCGCACCGGCATCACGTCGTGGTCGATGTAGTCGACGCGAAAGATGGACTCTTTTTCCTTGGTATCGTAGGGTTCCACGGCGATGGCCACGTGCTCGTCGGCGTGGACTTCTACTGCCGGGAAGGAAGTGGCGGGCTGCACCGGGGGCGGGTTGTGCTCGGCGGCAAAGCCGATTGCCGCCAGCCCAAGGATCAAGAGCGGAACTGCAGCAGAAGTTCTCATCGTGCTCGACTGTATCATTCTAGGGTGAACCACCCCACGAATCGGATTAAGCTCTCTGGAGTTAGACCGCCGGATGAGCGAATCGGCACCGCATGACGCTTTTTTTCTATAACGTGGCCTTGCTTGCGGCGCTGGTGGCCGGTGCGCCGTGGTGGCTGTGGCTCATGGCGACGATCCAGAAATACCGGGAGGGTCTCCGGGAGCGGCTGGGGCGCGTTCCCGGGCGGCTGGTTGCGGGCTCGGGGGCGGCTGACCGGCCGCTGATCTGGGTGCATGCGGTGAGTGTGGGCGAAGTGCTGGCCGTGACGCGGCTGGTGAAGGCTCTGGATGCGGCGCTGCCAGGGTATTTTGTGGCGATTTCGACCACCACGCGTACTGGTCAGGCGCTGGCGCGCGAGCGCTTCGGAGCGAATCGGGTACTTTATTGCCCGCTCGACCTGCCGTGGGCGGTGCGCGCGTACCTCCAGGCGCTGAAGCCACGCATGCTTGTGCTGGCGGAGACGGAGTTCTGGCCGAATCTGCTGAACGGATGCTTTCGCCGCGGAATTCCCGTGGCCGTGGTGAACGCGCGCATCTCCGATCGCTCGTGGCCACGCTACAACATGCTGCGGCGGTTGTGGAAGCCGCTGTTGTGCCGGCTGAGCTCGGTGCTGGCGCAGAGCCAGATCGATGCCGAGCGTCTGATCGCGCTGGGCTGCGCGCCGGAGCGGGTTGCGGTGGCCGGAAATCTGAAGTTCGATGTGCGCGCGGCAGAAGAGGCCGAAGCTACCCGGCTGTTGAAGACGAATTCCGCGGGGCTGCGTTTTGTAGTGGCGGGCAGCACGCTCGAAGGCGAAGAAGCGGCGCTCGTAGAAGCGTGGCCGAAGCTCCTCAATGTCGATGCGCAATTGGCGATGGTTCTGGCGCCGCGGCATCCGGAGCGGTTCGCGGCGGTTGCGGCGATGCTGGAGAAATCAGGGAACGCGTGGACGCGACGATCAAAATTGGAACCGGCGAAGCCGCTGCGGCCCGGCGAGATCGTGCTGCTGGATACGATTGGCGAGCTGGCGTCTGTGTATTCGCTCGCCAGCGTGGCGTTCGTGGGCGGCAGCCTGGTTCCCGCAGGCGGACACAATCCGCTGGAGCCGGCGCAGTTCGGCGTTCCAATTGTGATGGGCCCGCACTATGCGAATTTTGTGGCCATCACTGAAAGCCTGCGCGCGCGCGATGCGCTACGCATCGCCGCCAAGGAAGAGTTGGCCGCAGCGCTGATTGCATTGCTGAGCGACCGCAAGGCGGCGGAAGCGATGGGCGCGCGGGCCCGAGAAGTTTTCGAGCAGCAGGCAGGCGCGACGGATCGGTGCGTGGCGGCGCTGCGGGAATTGCTCGCCAGCCGGACGGAATCGGAGCGCAGGCCATGACGCGCGCCGCACGTCCCTGGCTGTGGCCGCTGGTTCCGGCTTACCGGCTGGCTCTTGCGCTGCGCGAGGCGCAGTTGCGCAAGGGGCTGAAACCGGTGCAGCGATTACGCAGGCCGGTGGTGAGCGTAGGCAATCTCTCGGCAGGCGGCGCGGGGAAGACGCCGCTGGTGATTGCGCTGGCAAAGGCGCTGGCTGCGCGCGGCGTACACGTGGATGTGCTTTCGCGCGGCTACCGTCGGCGGCACTCCGTGCTTCCACTTTTGGTTCAGCCCGGTGGCAATGCCGAAGAGTTTGGCGATGAGCCGTTGGTGATTGCGCGCGAGGCTGGCGTGCCCGTATATGTGGCTGCTGAGCGGTATGAGGCGGGACTGCTGGCCGAGGGGCGCTCCACGCATTCAGGTTTTGCTTTGCATTTGTTGGATGACGGCTTCCAGCATCGGCAGCTCCATCGCGATGTGGACATTCTCCTGCTCAGTTCCGCAGACCTCAGCGATCATCTGTTGCCCGCGGGGAATTTGCGCGAGGCATTGCGTGCGGCGGAGCGGGCATGCGTAATTGCGATTCCCGCGGACGAACCCGAAGTTGCGGAGTGGGTGAAGGCCAGAGGCTGGAAGGGAACGGTGTGGCGCGTGTGGCGGCGCATGGACGTGCCGCAAGTCGATGAGCCCGTTGTCGCATTCTGCGGAATCGCTCGGCCGGAACAGTTTTTCCGTGGCTTGGAGACGGCCGGAGTGCGCCTGGCGGCACGGCTCGCTTTCCCGGACCACCATCGCTACACCGCCGGCGATCTGGAGCGGGTGACGTTAGCTGCGCATAAGGCCGACGCGACGGTACTACTGACGACGGAGAAGGATCTCGTGCGTCTGGGCGCGCTGGCTGCATCGCTTCCGATTCAAGCCGTTCCCTTGCGGATTGAGATCGAAGACGAGGCGGCCGCGATCGATTGGCTGATCCACACGGTGAAAGATTCCGCGTGACGCTGGCGAAGTGTTTCAGGGGTAGGTGGGCGGTTTGCGGCTCGGCTTAAGCCAAGCCCTGATACAAGTCAAGGAATGCAGGCGGCCTCGTGTGATCCAGGGTCTTAGAAGCGAGATCCGGGGCACTCCATGTCGCGGCTGGGCGGGGTCGGAGCCTCTGGAATTCCTAAGTTACTTCCGGATCGGCGACAACCTCGTCGGAAGGCCGCAGAAGAGGTTGTTCGATTCCCCATTGAAGCCCCGCACTACAGGTCTTCGCCAAAGAGCAATGACGTTCTATCCAGCGATAACCCGCCGCAAACTCGCATATAATTCGGACGACCGATGGTCGATAGCCCTTTCGATGATCAGTTGAAAGAGAGGTGCAGCTTGCGAATCCGTCATGATGTGGTTTTCGTATCGAGTGTGCTTTTCACTACCGCCCTGGTTTCCCAAATCCGGTGGGCATGGTGGAGTGTCCTGGAGGACTATGGCGTTACGAAGGGGCTCGACGTATGGAGGAGGGCAGCTTTGCAATCGTTCAGCGAGGTTGGCATCCTTACGCTCGTGCTCATTTTGATCGGTCTCATCGTTACATGGACGGGATACCTCAACAAGGTTCGCTGGACTTGGTTTGTCATGGTCATCTTAGCGTCTGGCTTGGCAATCCAACTCCGCGTATTGCCGTTCGTTATGCGCCCCAAAGTATTCCTGGATCTGCCCAAGTTGCTTGTAGATGCCTGGAAGGGGCAGAGTTTTGCAAGGCCCTTCTTGGAGCAAGTCTTGATCTTCCTGCTTATGGTGATTGCGCTACTCTTGCCGGTGAAGTCATTCTTTTCCCGGCGGACAGGCCCGACCGTGGAATCACATCTCTGAGCAGGTTGGCCCCAGAGATCCGGCCGGTTTCCAGCGCCTGCATGGCTTTTGCCGATAGGCGCCGGGGTACCGGGATTCCGAGCGAATCACCGCCCATGCGGAAGTAACCCCGAAAATGGTGTTCTATCCTGCTTGGCGAAAATCCAGGCAGAACGGAAGTCCGCTACGGCGTTAGGTCTACTTTTGTGCAAGGGCCTTCTGGATTGCTCGATCAACCTCACCAACGGCACCCGGCCCGTAGCCGAGACCCTGATAAACGATGACTCCGTGACGGTCGATGACATAAGTGCGGGGGATTCCGGCTGCGGCGAGGAGCTTGTATGCCTCCCGCTGTGGATCCCACGCTAACGGGAAGGTAAAGTTCGGATGGGTCTCCTGAAACCTGAGAACAGTGTCCTTATCCTGTTCACGGGCAATGGCGATGAAGGCGAAGTCAGGCGAGGATTTGTATTTCTGCCAGACCTGCTTTTCCAGTTCTGGCATCTCGATTTGGCAGGGCGCGCACCATGTGGCCCAGAAGTTCACCACAACCACCTTGCCTTTGTCGGCCGCGAGCGAGAAGGTACCGGAAGCCCCATCGGCGGAGATGGCCGGCATCCTGTCCCCGACCTTGGTGGTGGCGGCATACGGGTCGGCACCGTTCTGACACCCGGCGGACAAAGTGAAGGCCAGAAGAGCGAGGCAAAACAACACGACGAATCGGCGCGGATTCATACATTCATTTTTAGCCGATGAGGGTAGTTTGCGGAAGTGGAGTGCTCCGCGCGCGGCTTCCGCGTTCTGCGAAGACTTCATGATTCTGTGTGGGTTCTGTCCGGATGGGCGACCACTCAGATAGAACTCTTTAACTGCGTGACTGGGCCCCTCGCGCCACAGGCATGGAATACCAACCCGCACCATTTAGCCGTTCTCAAAGCGGAAGTCGATGCCCACGAATACCAGCCTTTCCCAGGCGCCCGCCGCATCGCCACCCGAGAGCCCATCGTTGCTGCGGCCGTAATTCCCACAAAATTCACGCTTGACATTTAGGTAAAATCCACTACCATATGGTTGTGGATAGATTGGACACAACCTTTGCGGCTTTATCCGATCCGACCCGGCGGACGATGATCGAGCGACTTTCACACGGACCCGCGTCCGTGCATGGACTGACGGAACCGTTTGCACTCTCGCAGCAGATGATTTCAAAGCATATTGCCTACCTGGTGCGGGCGCGGATTGTGATCAAGACGAAGCGTGGGCGCGAGAGTGTGTGTACGCTGCGGCCGGAAGCGATCAAGACGGTCAGCGACTGGGCGCATGATTATCGTCGTTTCTGGGAAGAACGTTTCGACAAGCTGGATGTGGTTGTGAATCAAATGAAAAAAGCGGAGGTGAGAGTTGACAAAAGACATGGTTGATGCGACAGAACGGTTGGTTATCACAAGAGTTTTTGATGCCCCACGCGAATTGGTTTGGAAGGCGTGGACTGACCCAAAGTATGTGATGCAGTGGTGGGGGCCGAAGGGTTTTACTTCGCCGGTTTGCAAGATGGATTTTCGCGTGGGAGGAAAATTTCTCTGCTGCATGCGAGCGCCGGATGGGAAGGAGTTCTGGAATGGCGGCGAGTACTTCGAGATTGTTGTGCACCAGAAGATTGTTTACTCGATGTACTTTGCTGACGCGCAGGGAAACAAGGTCGAGCCCGCGCAATACGGGATAGAACATGAGGCCATGGACGATGCGCACGATGTGGTGACCTTCGAGGATTTTGGAGACGGCAAGACGAAGCTTACCTTCATTGGAAATGAATCGATGGAGAGCGCAAAGAACAGCGGTCAACTCGAGGGCTGGAACCAGGTACTCGATAAGGTTGCCGCAGTTGTTGCGGGGCTGGCGCAGGCGAAATAAGTAGTTGCGTTTCGACGATCGGCCTACGCGAGATGCTGAAGATAAGGCGGGTTCGTGCGATCCCGGGTCTCAAGAACGAGACCCGGGGCACCCCTCAGGTGAAGCCGTATTAAGCGTGAGAACTTTTTGTGTCGACCGGCGTCACGTTCAGCATGGTCCGCCACTCCTCAAGCGGACGTTCCCAATGATCCTCCCACTTTTGCGCAAGCAGGGGCTTGGCTTTGATTCCCAATTCATAGCCTTCCGAGACGGCGCCCAAAGCCTCGCCGAGATGTTCCGGATCCTTATAGAGGAAGCGGAGAACGCCGCCAGAAGCGACCACGGCCGCCATGGGTCTTCGCGTTTGCGCGAGTTCGACAGCCTTAACACCGAGTTCGCTGATGGGGTCTGTGTCGAACCCGGTAACGACGTGCCAGATGTCATGAGTCTGGCGAAGACGCATCAAGACGTAGTCCAGGTCGCTGTGGACTTCGCGGACGCGGAAATAGTCGGGATCGAAACCCTTATCGCGCATGTGGCGCGCGAAGTGATAGCCGAGTGTGGCTTCGGGGAGTCTCAGAAGGGCATCCAAATCGTGCGCGCCGTGACGGAGATAACGTTCCTTGATGAGTTCAGCCATGGCGGGGTCGCTGCGGACGTAATCGATCGCGAGTTCGTAGGCCTCCAGATTCTGCAGTCCGTCCTCGATATCAAAAACAGATTCTGTGTGGCCGGGGTCGCGGATCATGGTTGCGAGGCCGCGAATGGTCTCCAGGTACTGAATCTGATTGCGATGGCTGTGCAAGCTCATGTCGATTTCTCCGAAGGTGATTTCTGAGGGCGCCCGTCAGTGCCAGGGGATGGGGTATCGCCCATTCTAGCGCGTGCTCCCCGGTTCACCCGGCACCTGTTCCAAATCAATCGGCTAATTTTGCGAGGATTTCTCGACGTGGTCGACAACGAGGACTTCGGGATTGACTTTGAAGAGCCGGGTCATGCAGCTATTACGCGCGGGACTATGGATCGGTTAACAGGACCAGGCCGACTCGCTTGCGACAATCCTCTGGTAGGGGCGGAACATCGGCGCCCGGGTGACGCGCTTAGAGAACGACTTTATAAATATTTCCCTTGTTGTCGACGGCGACGCCGAAGGTATTTTCGACCGGCATGCCTAATTTTTCTGCCTGGAACTCGATCTGCAGAACCGTTCCGTTGCTGCCCGTCAGGGTCGCCTGGCCGACGGTCTTGCTGCCCAATATGTTCGCTAAAAAGAATCCCTGGCCATACACGACATCCCAGGCGAAGGCGAGATTGGGCTGCGGAGGATAGCTCGAAGGGGTTCCGGACGTTTTCGGATTGGCATACGTGATGGTGACTGTCGTCCACGAACCTTGAAATGTCTCTCCGCCGGCCTGCGTGAGGCTGATGGTTTTCGCGCTGAGCTTGGCATTAAAGTTTGGCGGAGGAATCTGCGCGGCGGCGGGGCCCTGCACCGGATAAAGGCGCTGGGCGTGCGCCGCTGTGGATGGGACGAAGAAGCAGAGAGCGAGGAGACCGAGAGTGATTGCGAAACGAGCGCGCATGATAAATTGCCTCTGCTCGGGTAGACGCGGCAATCGGAGAAAATGTTGTCGTGCCAGCGGAATCAGAGCCGTTCTTCGACCGGGACCCAGTGCGTGGGATACGGCGGCCCGATGTATTCGGCGCGGGGGCGGATCAGCCGGTTGTCGTCGAGCTGCTCGATGACGTGGGCGGCCCAGCCGGAGATGCGGCTGACGGCGAAGATAGGGGTGTAGAGATCGATGTCGATGCCGAGCGTGGCGTAGGTGGAGGCGGAATAGAAATCCACGTTGGCGTTGAGCTTCTTTTCCCGGTTGATGTAAAGCTCAATGGCGCGCGACATGTCGTACCACTTGGGATTGCCGGAGTCCTTGCCGAGTTGCTCGCTCATTTTGCGCAGGTGGGTGGCGCGGGGGTCTTCGGTTTTGTAGACGCGGTGACCGAAGCCGGAGATTTTTTGACGCGCGGCGAGCATGCCTTTCACGTATTCGACGGGGTCAGCGCCTTCCTTGTCGATGAGGAGCAGGAGGCGCATGACGCCTTCATTGGCGCCGCCGTGGAGCGGGCCTTTGAGCGCGCCGATGGCGCCGGTGATGGCGGAGTGAATGTCAGAGAGTGTGGCAGCGATGACGCGGGCGGCGAAGGTGGAGGCGTTGAGCTCGTGGTCGGCGTGCAGGATGAGGGCGATGTCGAGCGTTCGAGTAGCGGTTTCAGAGGGCTTTTCGCCGTTCAGCATCCAGAGGAAGTTGCCTGCGTGGGAGAGCGAACGGTCGGGAGGAACGATTTCCTTGCCCTTGCGAATGCGATCGTAAATGGCCACCAGCATGGCGATTTGCGCGGTGAGGTTGTAGGCCTTGCGCACGTTGGCGTCGTGCGAGTTGTCTTTCTCGTCGGCATCGTAAAAGCTCAATGCCGACACCGCAGTTCGCAACACCTCCATGGGCGTGGCGGCGGTGGGAAAGGTTTTCAGCATCTCGATGACGCGCTGGTCGAGGGAGCGCGCCAGGGCGAGCTGCGTGCAGAATTCGCGCAGGGCGAACGCATTGGGCAGCAGGCCGTTCCACAGCAGGAAGGTGGTTTCCTCGAAGGTCGAGTGCTCGGCGAGCTCATGGATGTCGATGCCGCGATAGGAGAGAATCCCCGCGTCTCCATCGATCCAGCAGATACCGGAGTTCGCAGCAACAATTCCTTCAAGACCCTTCCCAACAACAGCAGTCGACATACCCTTCGCCTCTCCTGATTTTTACGATGCGATTTTGCCGTGCAATGGAGTCCAGCCCCCAGTTGGGGACACAACGCCAAAAAGTGCAGTAAAGATGTTTATAGCTTAGCGCTTCTGTCCTTGTCACGGAAGGTGGGACGGAAAGGCGGGGACCGCGGGACTTCGGGACTACGCGACTGCGGGAGGCTTGGAGGGAGCGGGCGAGAGGCGCTCCCGACGCGCGAGGGGCGCCGGAACGATATATCCTGTAAGTTCGCCGGATGCTTGAGAGGGTTTTGGCTGGCCTGGCTGGCAGAGATGCCGCTTTCGGGCAGGAAGGCGAACTGCAAGGATTTCCGGAAGGATTGAAACAATTTACCCCCAAGACGGCGTCTAACCGGACAAGATGCCGTCCCAATGCCCGGCGCGGCTGACCATGCAGAGGCCCCCCGGAGCACGAAAGGCAAAAGAATGAGTGAGATTGACGAGGCCCCCCGCACGTATTCCGGCCCGCTGTTAGCCGCGATCGCCATAGCACTGCTGGCTGGTGTGGGCGGACTGATCTGGAGCTATACGCTGGGCAGCAAGCTGGCCTCCCAGCAGGCCGAATTGACAGAAGCGCAGCAGCAGAACGCCAAACTGGCCGCGGATCTGCGGGAAACCAAAGCCCGGCTGCAGGTGGCCACGGATGAGCTGGGCAAATCGCTGGGCCTGACGCAGAAGCAGCTTGACGAGCGCGCGCAGGCGATCATCCAGCGCGAAGAGACGGACAGCGCGAGGCTGGAAAACGAGCAGAAGCAGACCGCGCAGCAGGTGAACACGGTTTCAAGCCAGGTCTCCACCGTGCAGTCCGACGTGGGCGGGGTCAAGACGGATCTGAGTAAAACCAAGAGCGACCTGGCCACCACGATGAGCCAGTTGCAGAGTGTGCGCGGCGACTTGAGCAACACCAATAGCGTGATTGCCCGCAACCACGACGAGCTGGTGACGTTGGAGCACAGAACCGACCGGAACTTCTACGAGTTCACGCTGACCAAGGGACAGAGGAAGCCAGTGGGCACCATCAGCCTGGAGCTGAAAAAGGTTGACCCCAAGAAGAACATCTTTACCCTGGTGGTTTACTCCGATGACAAGGCCGTGCAGAAGCAGAATCGTGGTCTCGACGAGCCGCTGCAGTTCTACAGCGGCAAGGATCCGGCGCTGTTCGAGGTGGTCGTGAACACCATCAACTCGAAGAGCCAGATCTCGGGGTATCTCTCGACGCCCAAGACCGCGCCCGCGCCGCCTACCGTTCAGTAATCGCCACAGTGGGCGTGAGAGTGAGAGCGGGCTGGTACTTGAAGTCGAAGGTATAGTCCAGCTTCTTGCGCGCGTCCCACTGCTGCTGTGTCATCTTGAAAGCCGAAACAAAGGTCCCTTCCACCGTCTGGCCGGGGTCAATGGTGGTGTCAAGCGGCGAGATGGGCGTCAAGTGCGGCACGGGAATGTTGGGATACGCCACAAAGATGCGATCGTAGTCGCCCTTGTTGCCGGCATAGCTGGAGTGAATGCCGTCGTCGAGGGTGACGTTGGTCGTCACGTTGCCGAGAAACAGCGGGCGGTTGGTCAGGTTTTGCAACTTGACGGTGGTAAACACCATGATCTGGTCGACGCTTTCTTTTGGCATGGGCGCACCATTGGCGTCGAGGCCTGAGGTTTCCGTGTGCTGGGGATGAGCCCAGACGGCTTCGATCTCACCGGAGCCAAAGGGCGGCGTTCGGCCAACGAACGCGTAAATTCCAATGGCAATGCACATCACGAGGCCGGCAATGATGGCGGCAATCAGCACGTGGCTGGTGCCCTTGGTCAGTTCCTCGCCGAGTGCGGCGTCGTCCAGCTCTTCCTGATGAAGCAGGCTCATAGGGACTCCATCCACCTTGCGAACTCATCTTATCCCGAACGCGATACAACCGGCTACGAAGACTTTTGGCAATCCATTACTGGGACGCGGTGGGAGATTACCGATAGGGGAGCTGGGAGCGACCGAGTTAGTGAGTGCTTACGGTCTTGGCCGCAGGCCGGCTAGAAAACTCACCCCTTGCACAAGAAACAAAGAGGCGCCGAGGGTGGGGCACCTGGCGAGCCAGCACTTCCATCAACTCTCGGTTTCTTTGGCAACAATTTGTCGGGGCAGATCGTCCACATCTTCACCGCGGGAACGAAGGACGTAAACCCGGTGGTGCCCGTCCAGTATCGTTCCATCTGGCCTTGTCTTGAGGCAATGCGGTTGTTCTGGGGCCAGACTCTGCTTGAGCGCGTCACTCGGAACCTTGTGGAATTCAGCAAGCTTACTTTGGATCAGACTTGAATCCGGATGCAGCGATCTGAGAGGAATCACTTAACCCTCGCTGGAAGGCGGTAGATCCACTGCACCTGATCGGCGGTTTCGGGGACAGGGACGCCGCGAGCCTTGCTTACCTCTTCAATTGCGGCGCGGGGTTCCGCGCCGTCGAGCACCAACAGCGCCGCCGCCACCATTCCCGCCCGTCCAATGCCCTGACGGCAGTGAACCAGGACGGTCTTGCCGCGCTGAAGCTCGTTGAGGACTTCGTCGAGCATTTCCATCGCTGCGGCGCTTGAACCCGGAATGCCTCGATCGGGAATCGGGAAGGAGATGAATTTCATGCCTTGTTTCGCGGTTTCCACGGATTCGCCCAGAATGCCAAGCTCGGATTCCTCTTCCCGCGTTAACAGCGAAAGCACGGTTTGAATGCCGCCTCGACGCCACCTCTCTGTCTCATCGCTGAGCCAATCGCCACCACGCGGACGCGAAGAGACGAAGAGTTTCCCGGGCCACGAACGATTTGGGATTGGCAACATGTCGGTTCAAACCTCGACTTCTTCTGATTGAGCGTAGCAAAGTGGCGGCGGATTATCCATCGGTTGCTATTTCCTTCCCCGCAGGCCGGCGAGAAAACCCTTTGCCGGGCGCGTGTTGAGCACGTCTTTGGCGGTGAGCCAGGCGCGGCGTAACTGCTTGGCGCCATAGATCATCTTTCCCAGGTTGCGGCTGTCGTGCGAGTCAGAATTCATAACGATGCGGCAGCCCATTTCTTTAGCCAGGCGCAGGTCGTGATCGTTCAGGTCGAGCCGCTCCGGCGCGGCGTTTTGCTCCATGGCCACGCCCAGCTCGGCGGCGCGCCGGAACACCGCCGGCAGGTCGATGGCGAAGGGCTCGCGGCGCAGCAACAGGCGGCCGGTGGGATGGCCTAGGATACGCACATAGGGGTTCTCGATGGCGCGCAGTACACGCGCCGTCATCTCTTCGCGAGGCTGCTCAAAGCGGGTGTGAACGCTGGCGATGACGATGTCCAGTTGGGCGAGCACTTCATCGTCCATGTCGATGGCGCCGTCGGCGAGGATGTCGACTTCGATGCCGGTGAAGACGCGGATGCGGCCTTCCATCGCGCGGTCGACCGCGTGCACCTGCTTGATCTGCGCCAGGGCGCGCTTTTCGTCGAGACCGTTGGTCATGGCCAGGTTCTTGGAGTGGTCGGTAATGGCGATGTATTTGTAACCGCAGGCGAGGGCGGCGTCGGCCATCTCGCGGATGGAGTTGTGGCCGTCGCTGGCGGTGGTGTGCATGTGCACGTCGCCCCGGATGTCGTCGAGCGAGACGATGTCCGGCAGCGCATGTTCGGCGGCCAGGTCAATTTCGCCCAGGTTCTCGCGCATCTCCGGCGGCATCCAGTCCATGCCGAGCGCGGCGTAGATATCTTCTTCGGTGGCGGCGGCCACGGTTGAGCCGTCCCTGAGGCGCGCCAGAGCCCACTCGCTCAGGGTGTAACCCATTTTGAGGGCCCTTTGGCGGAGCACGACGTTGTGCCCCTTGTTGCCGGTAAAGTATTGCAGGGCTGCACCATAGGAGGCGGTGGGGAGCAGGCGCACGTCCACCTGCAAGCCCGTGTCGAGATTGAAACTGACCTTGTTTTCGCCCTTGGCGATCATGTTGTGGATGCCGGGGTAGGCGGCGACATGCTCGACGGCAGCCTCAGTGTGTCCCGGTTCGCAAGCCGGGCCGGTGGCCAGCAGGTCGAGGTCGCCCTCGGTGTCGCGCCCGCGGCGCAAGGAGCCAGCCGGCGTGACCTTTTTAATGCCTTTCATTTTCAGGAGATAAGCCGCGATGCGCCCGGCTTCTTCCGTGGCTACGTCGATGCGGAAGCGGCCCGCACTGCGCCGGTAATCCTCAATGCCCTTGCGCAGCTTTTCAATTTGCTTGGCGCCCATGCGCGGCAGGCCGTTGAGTTTGCCCGCTTCGATGGCCTGAGAAAGCTGATCAATGGAGCCGATTTTGGCCGCATCCCAAAGCAGAGCTACGGTCTTCGGGCCCATGCCGGGGAGTTTGAGCAGTTCCAGCACGCCCGCGCCGTATTTCTTCAAGAGTTGATCGCGCTGCTCGAGAGATCCAGTGGCGGCAATGGACTGCAGGTGGGCGGCCATGCTTTTGCCGATGCCGTCGATCTGCATGAGGCGCGCGGCGTCGGATGCGGCTTCGGTCAAGTCAACGGTGGTTTGCTCTGCGGCCTCGGCGGCGCGGCGGTAGCTGCGGATGCGAAAGCTGTCGGCCCCGTCGATTTCGAGCAGGTCGGCGGTCTCCGCCAGCAGGCGAGCCATGGTTTTGTTGTCCATGAAGCGACTCTCCGCTTAGCAGTATGGATGATTTGCGGGAGGTAGGGCCAGAGGTAGGCGAGCTGGAAAAAGGTTTGCCTGATGGAAGGTGCACAAATGCGCGGCTTTGCGTGGAGGAAACCCGGAAAGCGATAGATGAAGGTGTGAGAAGAGGCAAAAGATGGGGCGCACTCCACCCTTACCGCCGGGCGGCGGTCTTGCGCTTGCGATACGCCCGGGACCTATCGACGCTTAAGCAGCGTTGTGAGCGGCTTCAGCCCGAAGACGAATGACTGCATCCGCCTGGGGACCTTTCTGCCCTTCGACTATGTCGAACTCGACCTCGTCGCCTTCTTTGAGCGTTTTGTATCCATCCAACTGGATTGCTGAGTAGTGAACGAATACATCCGGCCCGTCTTCGCGTCCGATGAATCCGTAGCCCTTGGCGTTGTTAAACCACTTGACCTTTCCCTTGTACTGAGCCACAGGTTCCGCCTTCCTTTTGTCACTTGCGGGGATGCGGTGGGTCTTACGGGGAACACCGCACCGTATTCGTTAAGACGCGAGTAATAGACGAAAGGTTGCTGAATTTACCGGTTCCACAGGGTGATACGGCCGGCGACGGCGCGGAAACGGAAAGAGCGCACAGGGCCGAGCGCTCGGCGTGGAAGAGAAATGCGAGGGGCGTGGAGCTACTTTTTCCGGCGATTTTGCAGGCGCGCGTACAGGAGCACGCTGGTCAATGTCTTGCCGTCGAGGATGGCGCCTTTCTCGATCATCTTCAACAGTTCAGACAACTTGACGAGGCGCAGCTCGATCTCTTCGTCGTCTTCGAGGTGGGTTTCGCCGGGTTCGAGGCCTTCGGCAAGGAAGACTTTCATCGACTCGCCAAGAAAACCGGGGCTGGCGTAATACTCCACCAGAGGACGCCATTTCTTCGCCCGGTAGCCGGTTTCTTCGGCCAGTTCGCGCTGCGCGCCAGCCAGCGGCTCCTCGCCGGCTTCGAGTTTTCCGGCCGGAAGCTCCCATAGATACTGGTTGGCCGCGTGCCGGTACTGCCGCTCCAGCACAATCCACGGATCGCGCTTGCTCTTTGAGGCGTCGACAGCCAGAATCACGACGCTGCCGTTGTGGCGGATCACTTCGCGCTCGTTCGCGCGGCCGCCGGGCTCGATCAACTTGTCGTGACGCACGCAAAAGAGCGGGCCTTGGTAGACCACCTCCGAGCTGAGCACGGTGGCGCGCTCGACGACAGTGGTCTTTTTTGTCTTCTTCCGTTTTGCGGCAATGGTCTTCTTTGCGGTCTTGGTCGGCATGGTGAGTCCTTTTTGGTGATGGGCGCTCGATCCGTACATTCGGCGCGCACGATTCAAGACGAGTATACGCATTGCGCGTGCAACGCCGTGTGAGTTCTGCATCGATCCGTCTCGCCGTGGCATCCTTAACTCAGCAATAAACTGAGATATGCGCGAGTGCGGCAGTTTGCGCCCGCATCTTCAGCACAATCGAAAAACGAGCGCCGAGTGAACGAAACAACGACGACAGAGTGTTATCCCGTAACCGTAATGCCGGGGCAGAGCCGGCTGTTTCTGGATTTTTGCGCGGGGGCGCTCCGCCCCTTTCTGCCTTCGGACGAGATTTCGCGGGAGCGGCCGCCGCTCCCGGCGCACTGGCCGGAGCTGGTGCAGCTGATGGCCGCCCAGAACCGATCTGCCTCCGCGAAGGCCGCCCTTGCGGCACTGGAGCAGGGCGCTGGAACCATCCTGACCGGGCAGCAGGTGGGATTGTTTGGCGGGCCGTTGTATACGCCGTTCAAAGCCGCAACGGCGATCGCTCGCGCGCGAAAGGGCACTACGTGCGGCAGACCTCACGTGGCGATTTTCTGGCTAGCCTCAGAAGACCACGATTTTGCCGAAATCGATCACGTGACATTTCCCGCGGGCCGCGAGCTGGCCAGCCTGAGCTATGCCTCAGCGCCGCAGGCAGCCGTCCCGGCAGGCAAGATCGTGTTCGACGATTCGATTACGGCGCTTGCGGAACGCGCGGCCGAGATTTGCGGGCCCTCGGAAACGACCGACGCCCTGATTGCGGCCTACAAACCAGGGCGCACCTTCGCGCAGGCCTTCGCGGATTTTTATGCGCGGATTTTTGCGGCACAGGGATTGCTGATTGTCGACGCCAGCAGCCGCGAATTTCACCGGCTGGGTGCGCCGGTGCTGCGGGCGGCCATTGAACGCGCGGACGAATTCCATGCGGCGCTGGTCGAGCGCAGCACGGCTCTCGAATCCGCCGGCTATCATTCCCAGGTTTTGGTTGCGCCGCAGTCAAGCCTGCTGTTCTTGATCGATGAAAAATCGGGCGCGCGGCTGGCGCTCAAGCGCATAGCGCCGACGGCCGAGGAACCCAACGGCGTGTGGCAGACGGCGGGCGAGAACGGGATTCGGAGCTTTACGACGGACGATCTGCTCGGCATTCTCGATGCCGAGCCGGAGCGCATCTCGCCGGCGGCGCTGCTGCGGCCGGTGTTTCAGGATTTTCTCTTCGGGACCACGGCGCAGGTGGGCGGCCCGGCGGAGATTGCTTACCTGGCGCAGTCCACGGTTCTCTTCGAGCGCATTCTCGGCCGGCAGACGCCACCGATTGCGCGTTTCTCGGCCACCCTCATCGAGCCAGCAATTGCCGAGCTGCTGCGCAAGCACGAGCTCACGCTCGAACAGGTTTTTCAAGAAGAAAGCGCGGCCACGCTGGCGCTCAGGCTCGCGTCACGAGCCATGCCAATCGAAACCAAGCAAAAACTCGCGGCGGCGGGCAACGCGTTCGACTCCGAACTGACGACGCTTGTCGAATGGCTGCAGTTGCAGGACAAGGGACTGGGTCAATCAGCCGAGACGGCGGCGGGCAAGATGCGCTACCAGATGAATCGCCTGCGGACGCTGGCCGCGAACTTCCAACTGCAACGCGAAGCCACGCTGACGCGCCACGCCAACAGCATCTTCAACGCGCTCTATCCCGGCGGTGTGCTCCAGGAGCGGGTGCACGGGGCCGCGTACTACTTT
>CAWFPZ010000006.1:0-1146601 GCA_963817835.1 uncultured Acidobacteriota bacterium
TGACCCGCACCGCCATCATTGCTGCCATGCCCGGCGAACTCAAGCCGCTCGTCGGCGGCTGGCCGCACAGCTCCCGCAACGGCATCCACTTCTGGGCGCAGCGCACCGAAGAAGATGAATGGATTGCCGCCTGCGCCGGAGTCGGTCAAACAGCTGCGACGCGAGCGTTTGCTGCCATTGAAGACGGTGGACCCATCGACCTGGTGTTTTCCATCGGCTGGGCCGGAGCCTTGCGCGCCGAAATCGCCACAGGCTCCGCGCACAACATGGCCGGTGTCATTGACGTACGCACCGGCGAACGCTTTCGCTGCGATGCGGGCGCGGGCGATCTTTGGCTCGCCACCAGCCCCAAAGTGGCCAATCGTGCTGAGAAGCATCGCCTCGCCGCAGCCTACCCGGCGGTCCTCGTCGACATGGAGGCTGCGGCCATCGCCCGCCTTGCCCTTATGCGCGAAATTCCGTTTTACTGCATCAAAGGCGTCAGCGACGGCCTCGATGATCGCCTGCCCGATTTCAACCCGTTTCTCACCGCCGACGGCCGCTTCCGGCTCATCCCCTTTGCACTTTTGAGCCTCCTGCGGCCCTGGTACTGGCCCGCACTCCTCCGGATGGGCGAAAATAGTAGAAGGGCTTCCCAAAGCATCGTGGAATTGCTGCTCGATTTTCTCGATGAACGAGGTCACACCGAAAAACAGAATGGCTACCCAAATTTCCAACCCTAAACTGCGACTCGACGAAAACATCCCCTCTGACATGCGCGCCGTGGTCTATCGCGGCATCAACGACATGCGCCTTGAAACCGTGCTGGTGCCGAGCATTGGACCGGGTGAACTGCTCATCAAGATCGCCACCTGCGGCGTTTGCGGCACCGATCTCAAGAAGATTCACATGGGCTCGCATTCGGCGCCGCGCATCTTCGGCCACGAAATGGCCGGGGTGGTCGCTGCGGTAGGCGCTGGCGTTACCAACTTCGCCGTTGGCGACCGAGTGATGAGTTTCCATCACGTTCCCTGCGGCACATGCTACTACTGCCGCAAGAACACGCCCGCGCAGTGCCCGCTCTACAAGAAGACCGGCGCCACCGCTGGCTTTGAGCCCTCGGGCGGCGGCTTTGCCGAATACATTCGCGTCATGGACTTCGTCGTCGCCAACCGCGGCGTCGTGCGTATCCCCGACGGTGTTCCGTTTGAGCAGGCAGCATTTGTTGAGCCCCTGATGACCGTGCTGAAGGGCACAAAGTTGCTCAATCTCGCCGCCGACGATAGCGTGCTGGTCATCGGTCAGGGCCCCATCGGCCTGATGCACGCCGTACTCGCCGCGCGCACCGGCGCACGCGTGCTCACCTCCGACCTTTTTGCTGAGCGCCACGCCATGGCCGCGCGCTTCGGCCTCACCAATCCCATCCACGCCGGCACTGAGAATGTGGTCGAGCGCGTGTTGACCGAGACGGAAGGCCGCGGCGCAGATGCCGTGATCCTGGCCGTGGGCGGCAACGGCCTCATCCGCACCGCGATGGACGCGGTGCGTCCCGGTGGCAAGGTCATGCTCTTCGCCCAGACACAGCACGGCGAAGCCACTTTTGACCCCGGCGCGGTTTGTGTGGACGAAAAGACGTTGCTCGGCTCATACTCTTCCTCGTTCCCGATCCTTGACGAAGTGACGAGCCTGACCTTCGATGGCTACCGCAACGGCTTCGACCTCACGCAGCTGATTTCGCACCGTTTCCCGTTCGATGAGGCGGTAGAGGCTATTGAAATCGCATCCAATCCCCGCCCGGGTTCCATGAAGATTATGATGGAGCCTGTGCCCGGGGCCGGCGCAGACTAGAGGGTTCGATGGCCAACACTGTGAAAGACGCGATTCGCCGTGGCCGCAAAACGGTCGAAACCGTCGTCGAAGGAGGCCTGAACACCGTCGAGAATGTGGTCGAGGGGGGCTTGGATACCGTCGAGACGGTTGTCGAAGTCGGCCTGAACACCGTCGAGACGGTGGTCGTTAAAGGTCGCAGAACGGTCGAATCCGCCGTCAGCCTGGGCCGCAGGACCGTCGAGCACGCGCTGATTCACGGGCGCAGCACCATGCAGGCCGCCGTCCTTCACGGCCGCGAAGATGTGCGCATCGAGCAGGTTCCCATTCCCAAGGCAGCGGTGGGCGAACTCGTCGTCCAGGTCGGCGCAGCGCTTACTTGCGGAACGGATCTGAAAGTTTTCCGCCGCGGCTATCACGCGCGCATGATCGTGCCTCCCGCACTCTTCGGGCACGAAATGGCAGGAACTGTAGTCGAAGCCGGTGAAGGCGTCACGGACTTCGCGCCCGGCGATCGCGTCGTGGCGCTCAACTCCGCGCCGTGCGGCAAATGTTATTTCTGCTTGCGCGACCAGGAAAATCTTTGCGACGACCTGCTCTTCAACAATGGCGCCTATGCTGAGTTCATCCGCATTCCCGAGCGCATCGTGGCCAAGAACACTTTTGTTCTGCCGAAAAATGTACCGCTGGAGCACGCGGCGCTGACAGAGCCGCTGGCCTGCGCGGTGCACGGATTCGAAGATTCCCGCCCCCGTAAGGGCGACATCATCGCCGTCATTGGCGGCGGCCCGCTCGGCCTCATGATTCTGCATGTCGCTGCACTGGCGGGATACGAGACCATCGCCCTGGTCAAGCGTGATGGCCAGGTGGAAGCGGCGCGGCAGCTCGGCGCGACCCACGTGGTACAGAGCTCGTCCATCCGCAAAGCCATTCAGGAGACCCGCGCCCTCACGCCCAACGACCGCGGCGTCGACATCGCTATTGAGGCTGTCGGCGTGCCCGACGCGTGGCAGGAGGCGGTGGAACTGGTGCGCAAGGGCGGCACAGTCAACTTTTTCGGCGGCTGCGCCAAGGGCACCCACGTCACGCTCGACACTAACCGCGTCCACTATAGCGACATTACGCTCCGCGCAACCTTCCATCACACCCCGGCCATCTGCCGCAAAGCTCTCGCGCTCATTGCCAGCGGACGTTTCCAGGCCGGCGCCTTCATCACCGGCCGCGCGCACCTCTACGAGCTGAACCGCGTCTTTGAGAAGTTGATGAACCGCTCCAGCGAAATCAAGACCGCAATCGTGCCGTAATTCTTACCCCGGCTCAATCCCACCGTGCCCCATACTAAACGCGTCCTTTTGCGTTTAGGGTGGGAAAGCACAAACCTCAATCCACAGGCCTTGTATCAGGGCGCGGCTTCAGCCGCGCCGCAAAGCGCCTTAAAATCAAAAGAGGGGCTTTAGCCCCCGAGGGAAGCCAACCCGCGCCGATGACCACCACCGCCCAGCCGACGACCGATGAACTGCTTGCCCGCGGATGGGCCGCGCTGCCGCCCGGCTTTCGCATTCCCGAAGTAGCGCCCACGCTCGAAGAGGCGCGTGCCTACTGCCGTCAACTCGCCGAGTCGCACTATGAAAACTTCCACGTAGCCACGTGGTTCCTGCCCAAACCGCTGCGCCCGCACTTTCAATCCATCTACGCCTACTGCCGCATCTCCGACGATCTCGGCGACGAAGTGGGCGACCGCGCCGTAGCTCTTGCGCTTCTCGATCTGTGGGGCCGCGAACTCGACGCGTGCTACGAGGGCCGTGCGCGCCATCCCGTGTTTGTGGCGCTAGCTGAAACCATCCGCGCCTGCAACATTCCCAAAGAGCCATTTGCCGATCTGCTCGTCGCCTTCCGCCAGGACCAAACCGTCACGCGTTACGCCACCATGGACGAGGTGCTGGGCTACTGCCGCTACTCGGCCAATCCCGTCGGCCGCCTGGTGCTCTATGCCTGCGGCGAAGTGAGCGACGAAAAGTTTCGCCTCTCCGACGCGACCTGTTCGGCCCTGCAACTCGCCAACTTCTGGCAGGACGTACGCGTCGACTTCGCCAAGGACCGCGTCTATCTTCCGCAGGACGATATGCGCCGCTCTGGCGTCAGCGACGCGACCATCGCAAGCGGCGTCGCCACGCCGGAGTTCCGCGCCCTGCTGCGTCTCGAAGTGGACTACGCACGATCTCTCTTTGCACGCGGCTTGCCGCTCATCGGGCGCGTCAACCGCGACCTCGCGCTCGACCTCGATCTCTTCAGCCGCGGCGGGCTGGAAATCCTGCGCGCCATTGAGCGCCGCGACTATGACGTGTTGAGCGCGCGCCCGTCTATCTCCCGGCGCACCAAGCTCGCGCTGGCCCTGCGCGCATTGGGCGGCAAAGCTCTGCCGTTCATGCGCCTCGGAACAGGAAAGGCTGCTTGACCTCGACGGCTCCATCGAACGAATTGGCACACGCTTACGCGGCGTGCCGGGAGATCGCCAAGCGCGAAGCCAAGAATTTCTATTACGCTTTCGTTGCCCTGCCCCTCGAGCGCCGCAACGCCATCTGCGCCATCTACGCTTTCATGCGCCAGGCCGACGATCTGGCCGACGACGAGAGCCTGCCGCGCGAAGAGCGCCGGCGCAAGCTGAATGCATGGCTCACCGCATGGCACGAGGGCGCCGCAGGCGCCGCAACCTCCGATTCCGTGTTCCTGGCCGTGCGCGACGCCACCACACGTTTCGCCATACCGCTCCAGCTCCTCGACGAACTGGTCGACGGCGTTGCCATGGACCTCGATCACGCCTCCACCGGCCCGCCCGACACCTATGCAACCTTCGCCGATCTCTATCGCTATTGCTACCTGGTCGCGTCGGTTGTGGGCTTGGTGTGCATTCGCATCTTCGGCTACAGCGGCAAGCGTGCTGAGAAACTTGCCGAGGAAACCGGCATCGCCTTCCAACTCACCAATATATTGCGCGATGTGAGCGAGGATGCCGCGCGCAACCGCGTCTATCTGCCACTCACCGACCTCGCGGCTCACGGAGTTTCACTCAATGCGTTGTTGCGTCGCCCTCCCTCAGCGGCTCCCACGCCGGCGGAGCGCGCGCTGCTAGCTTCCGTGGCGCGCCGCGCCGAGGACTACTACCGCTCCGCCGACGCGCTGCTGCCGCTCATTCATCGTGAAAGCCGTCCCGCGCTTTGGGTACTGGTTTCCATCTACCACGCGTTGCTCAAGCGCATTGAGCACGCGGATTATGATGTCTTCACTCACCGCGCCAGCGTGCCCACCGTGCAGAAGATCGCCATTCTTCTCGTAGGCCTCGTCCGCATGACCTGGGCCCGCGTGTTCAAGTAGCGCTGGACTCCAGTCCGGCTGGCGTGCGGGCGTTCTCGCCCGCACTCACATTCACACCCACACCCGCACTCGCCATAACCTCCATGCGATACCCTGTCTCAGGAGATCCCTTCCATGCAATTTTGCGCTCTGCGCCGTTACCTTCTCGCCGCGCCTCTCCTCACCCTCATTCTTGCAGCGCCGCTCGCGGCCACGGGGCAGGGAACCGGCTACAATCCGGCGCTGCCGATTACCCATGTTGACAATGGGCCCAACTCCGCCTGGGCGCAGAACCAACATTACCTTGTGCTCGTCTCGCTCGACGGCTTCCGCTGGGATTATGCACGGCGCGACAACGCGACGCATCTTCTCGCAATTGGTAAGGCGGGCGTGTGGGCGCCGCAGGGCATGTTGCCCAGCTATCCCTCGCTCACTTTTCCCAATCACTACACTCTCGTGACCGGCCTTTATCCCGAGCACCACGGCATTGTGGCCAATAACTTTCTCGATCCTGCGCGCGGCGCTCGCTATTCCATGTACGATAAGAAAACCACAAACGATGGTTCCTGGTACGGCGGCGTTCCGCTGTGGAGCCTGGCTGAGAGCCAGGGCATGCGCACGGCTTGCCTTCTGTGGGTTGCATGCGAGGCCAAAATCGCCGGTTTCCTTCCGTCGTACTATGCCACCTTCGATGGCAAAACCCAAGCCACGCCCGAGGCCCAGCAGGCGCGCATCGACGATGCACTGGTGCTTCTCCATCTGCCCGTCGCGGACCGTCCGCATTTCATTGCCATTTACTTCTCCGAACCCGACCACACGAGTCACGAGTTCGGGCCCGACGCGCAGGAGACCCGCGCCGCCGCGCTTCGTATGGACGTTCTGGTAGGCAAACTGCGCGCTGCGCTCGCCACCACCGGTCTGCCCATCGATCTCGTTGTAGTCAGCGACCACGGCATGATCAAATCGGAAGGCGGCTGGATCAACCTCGATCAATTCGCTGATCTTTCCGCCTTCGATACCGTGGGCGAATTGCTCTACGGCAAAAACGAAGAGGATCGCGACCGCGTCTACAACCAGCTCAAGCGCGTTTCCCCGCAGTTCGTGGTCTATCGCCGCAAGGATGTGCCCGCCGGCCTGAATTACAACCAGAATCCGCGCGAAGGCGACCCGATTATTGTCGCCACGGGGCCGTTTGCAATTCGCGCTCACGCTCCCGCTGCCGGAGTAATGGATCATCCACCGAACCTCGGCATGCACGGCTTCGATCCGCACCTTCTGCCGGAGATGAAGGCCAGTTTCTTCGCCGCTGGACCGGATCTGCGCGTCGGAAAAACGGTTGCTCCGTTTGATAACGTAAATCTGTATCCATGGATGGCGCATCTGCTCGGCCTCACTCCGCCGAACACCGATGGCAGCCTCAACATTCTGTCGGGAACGTTGCGCGATGACGGCGCCGCGCCACAAAAATAGAAAGGGAATCGAAAAATCATGAGCGTAGTCCTGGGAATTGACGGCGGCGGCACCAACACACGGGCCGCCATTGTCGCCGATGGCAAAATTGTGGGCAGCGGGCAAAGCGGATCCATCAAAAGATTGCGCGTAGGCGCTGAGGTGGCGGAAGCCAATCTGCGCGCTGTGCTCAAAGAAGCCTTTGCGCAGTCGGGCGCAAAAGACATCGATGCCGCGTGCTGCGGCGTGGCCAGCGCCAGCATGCCCGGCATTACGGAATGGATCACCGCAGTCTTCGACGATTTCGGCATCGATCGTTCCGAAGTGGTCGGCGACCATATCATTGCCCTTGACGCGGCTTTTCAAGGAGGTCCGGGCATCCTGCAGATCGCGGGAACCGGCACCAACTGCGTCGGCCGTGCGCTCGATGGCACTCTCGAAACCGCCGGCGGATGGAGTTCGCGCCTTGGTGACGAGGGCTCGGGCTACTGGATAGGTGTCAACTCTATTCGCCGCGCGCTCCACGCTCTCGATCGCGAGGAGGCCTGCCTGGTGATTCCCAAAGTGATGCAGATCTGGCACACGAATGGCATGGACGAGTTCATCAATATGGGCGACGGCACGCCTGCTCCGGATTTTGCCGCGCTGGCGCCGGCTATCCACGAGCTGGCCGACGCAGGCGACGCGATAGCCGTCGGCACTTTGCAGCAAGCCGCGCTTGACCTGGTCGGATTCGTGCTCCTCGTCCGCTCCAAGTTGCGCCGTAAGCACGGCATCACTGGTGAAATTCCCGCGGCCTGGACCGGCAGCGTCATCGCGAAAATGGGTCTGGTGCGCAATCAGTTCTTCGCCGGGTTAAATGCGGCCGCGCCCGATATGCCGGTAGGAACCGAAGAGGTAGTCGCGCTGCATGGCGCAATCTGGCGCGCAGAGCGCATGGCAAAGGCCGCGCAATAAGCGCGGCCCTGCGGTTCACTCTATTCACTTCTTCCCTCGGTCCGATGTTTTCTCGTCCCCTCGGTCCCTTGTTCCTGACGGAGCCCCGGCGGCTCTGCCGCTGGGGCGGCTTGGTCCCTGCTCTACCGATACTTCCGCAGCACGCCCAGCACGCGCCCCTGGATGGCGCATTGCGCCGCAGGCACGTAAATAGGATCCATCTCGATGTTCGCTGGTTGCAGACGCACTACATTGCCCTCGGGATAAAAACGTTTCAGAGTTGTCTCCGAGCCGTGCACCAGCGCCACCACGATCTCGCCCTGGCGCGCGGTACGCGTCCGCTCCACCAGCACGTAGTCGCCGTTGATAATGTGCTCGTCCCGCATGGAGTCGCCGCGCACCTCCAGCGCAAACACGTCGCGGTTTCCCACCACGTCGTGCAGCGAGATGGTTTCGGGGGTCTCCATTGCCTCTACCGGCAGACCCGCGGCAATGCGCCCAGCCAGGGGCAGCTTCAAGCTCGATCGAGTGCGCGACCCCGGCGGCAGCACGTCGATCGACCGGCTGCGGTTGTGCACGCGGTCCAGCATCCCCTTCTTTTCGAGATTGGTGATGTGCTTATGCACAGTAGCCAAACTCTTCAGGCTCATGCCGCGCGCAATCTCCTCAAACGAAGGGGAATACCCGTTGCGGTTGACGAACGTCTCAAGAAAATCCAGAACTTCTTTTTGTCTGCGAGTGACGGCCATGGGCGCATTATAGCGAATAAAAAGCGAATCGCAACAGTTGTTTTCGCCTTTTCGTTACTTTTTCGGTACCCGGCACGAAGCAGTTCCCGCCAGCCTACAATAACCCCATGATCCTGGAGTCTTTTCCCGTCGGCCCGCTCGCCTGCAACTGCACCATTCTCGGTGATGAGGAGTCCCGCGAGGCCATCGTCATCGACCCCGGTGATGATGTCGCGCGCATTTATAAGCGCCTTACCGAGCGGAGCCTCAGGCTGAAGGAAATCATCGTCACCCACGCGCACATCGATCACGTCGGCGGTGCAATCAAGCTAAAGAAGCTTACGGGCGCACCCATCCTTTTAAACGAAAGCGACCTGCCGCTGCTCGCAATGATAGACACCCAGGCCGTGTGGCTCGGTGTTCGCCCTCCGGAGGTCGCCCAGCCCGACGGGGGCCTGACCGACGGCCAGGTCGTGGGGCTCGAGCACTATCCCGCCCAGGTTCTGCACACCCCCGGCCACACTCAGGGATCGATCTGCCTGCACTTTGCCCCGCTCAAGTTGCTGGTTGCCGGCGACACCCTCTTTGCCGGTAGCATAGGCCGCACCGATTTGCCCGGCGGCAACTTCGATCAGATCATGGACTCGCTGCATTCCCGGCTGATGGCGCTGCCCGATGAAACGAAGGTCCTTCCAGGGCACGGCCCCGTGACGACAATTGGCGCGGAACGGCGAGGCAACCCTTTTCTGCAAAAGTAATAACGCAGAAAGTTACTTTCATCCGTCCTTTACTATTCATAGAGATAGCAGAATTACTTCAACTAAAGGTTCTGGTGGTTACCTCGTAATATTACCGCCCTGATTCGTTCGAAAGTAGTTAGTAATAGTAATCACTCCGCCATTAAACTCCGCCTCCTCGCCGAGCAAGCTCACCACCAGCCAGCCGGATTCTGGAAGCCCGAAAAAGTAGCCGGGATGGACCCAGACGCCGCGCTCAAGAAGCGCCAAAACCGTCTGCTCGTCCGGCTCCAGAGCGGGAACGCGCAGCACCGCATACCATCCGCCCTCGATGGCCAGCCGTTGTAGCGAGGGTACCGTCGCAAGATGGCGGTCGAACTCGGCCAGGTTCGCGCTTACGCGGCGCCGAATCTGCTCCTCAATCTCTGCCCTGCCGGCAAGCCAAGCCGGCAGCGCCCACTGCACCGGCGCGTTCATCGAGAGAAAGGTATCGGCAATCACCTCCAACCGGTCGATTGCCGGTTGTTTCCGCGCCTGCGCCTTTTCCGGGCCGGTTACGGCGATCCACGCCGCCTTCATCTGCGGCAGCCCGGCAATCTTGCTCAACCCGCTCACTACAAACACCGGAACTCCGTCAATCCCCGCCGCAAAACTCCGCCTCTCGTCGGCCCCGGTTTTCTTGCTCCCTTGTTCCCTCGCTCTCACGCTCCCTATGTTCGCGTAGTCAAGAAACACTTCGTCCACGATTAGCGAAAGCTCATGTTCCCGGCAGATCGTTCCCAGCTCTTCCGCCTCCCACGCTTTGGTAAAGTGCCCCGTCGGGTTATTGGGATGCACGATGACGATAGCCCGGGTCTGTCGCGTGATCGCACGGCGCAACCCTTCGAAATCGATCTGCCAGCCGTCGTCGTACACCAGCGGCGCGGTCTTGATGCGCACATCATCTAGTGTGGCCAGAAAGTCGAAGAGGGGGTAGCCCGGTTGCGGCACCAGAATCTCGCCGCCGGAATCGCAAAGCAGACGAAACAGAAAGCTGTACGCCTCGCTGGTGCTCGTGGTCAGCACGATCTGGCCGGGATCGAGCACCACGCCGTGGTCGGCATAGTACCGGCAAACGGCCTCTCGCGCCGGAAGCAAGCCGCGCGGCTGCGGATCGTAGTCGAGCGCCCGCGGATCGGTGAGCGCCTGCGGCAGGGAAGCGGGATACCTGAAGCCGCAACGCGTCGGATTCGATGCCGTCAGGTCGGCAATCGGCAATCCCGCTTCGCGCCGCAGCCGGTGCGCCCGCGCCAGCTCGCTCTCCTCGGTGTTCCAGCCGGTTCTTTCAGAAAATCGCATCACAATACACTTGTCATCCTGAGCGATGTGGGCCGCGCTTTGCGCGAACCACGAGTCGAAGGACCTGCGGTTGCTCTTCGCATCTTGAATCTCGCACAATTTCGGGTGCCCCACATCTCAATTTTGAGATGTGGGAAAGCACGAACCCCAACCCACCATCTTCAACCGACTACGAACCCCATCGTGCACAATGAGAGCAGCGCCCTACACCACAATACACGGGCGCAAAAGGCGGGTCGGCTTGGCTCTGCGCGCGGTGATCTTCGACTATGGAATGGTCTTATCCGGTCCCCCCGACCCGAAAGCGCACGCCACACTCATGCGGATCACGGGACTTCCCGCGGAGAAGCTCGACCCCCTCTACTGGGCCGATCGCCACGCCTTTGACGAGGGCAAACTCACCGGCGAGGCCTATTGGCGCGACATTCTCCATCAAGCCGGGCTCGCTCTCTCCCCCTCCGCCGTCACTGAGCTCATGCATTGGGACGCGCGCATGTGGATGACGCTGAATCCCGCCATGCTGGCGTGGCAGGGCGCGCTCAAGGCCAGCGGATTTCTCACCGCCATCCTTTCCAACATTGGCGATTCCGTGCAGCAGGCCATGGAGCGCGAGATTAAATGGCTCACGCGCTTCGACGTGCTTGTCTGGAGCTATCAGTTGCGCATGGCCAAGCCCGATCCGGCAATTTATCGCTACGCTCTCGAAAAACTCGGTACGGGGCCCGAGGAGACGCTCTTTATTGATGATCGTCAGGAGAATGTCGAAGCCGCCACGGCGCTGGGCATGAAGGCGCGGCTCTTCACCACCGTCGCCCAACTTCGTACCGACTTAATCGCGCAATCCCTCGACAATGAACTTCCTTTGCCGTAGGCGATTTGATCCGGCCGCGGCGACTCGCTCCCTCGCTTACTTGGTCCTTGCCTCTACGACGCCATCCCCAGTCCCACCAGATTCGCCGCGGCAATAATCACCAGAATTCCCGCCCACAGCAGGCGAAGCGGGCGTGAACCCACGCCCCTCCACTCGCCGAGCGCTAATCCAACGAAGCCGGCGCAGAGCACGTACAGGCTCATGTGCAGCATCCAATTCACATATTCCAGGCTCGACGGGATATGCGCCTCGCCCCAGGAGTAGAAGAAGAACTGCAGGAACCACATGACACCCGCCGCGGCCGCCAACGCGATGTTTGTTGCGATCACCGCGCCCGGCTGCGTCAAATCGGCCTTGATCGAAATATCCTTCTTAAACGCGAGGCGTGTCACACAGTAGCAAAAGTTCACAATCGCCCCGCCGCCCATGATCAGCACGTAACAGGGAATACGCGCGTAGAGCGGATCGACGCCCAGATCTTTCGCTGCGTTCCAAACAGGCGTTGCGGCGTCGAGCCCGAACGAGAAGCCCGCCGAAAAAATTCCGCACAGCACCGCGAGCGCCAATCCGAGCACGACATTGAACTCTTTTGCCTCTTTGCCCATCTGCGTTTCTTTCTGGTGGCCGGCATAAGAAATGATCGCGATCCCGACGAGCGCTACCAGAATGCCCGCCATGCTCCAAAGTCCGCTGCGTGTGCCGAAGAGCGCGGCGAATTGACCATGGATGATGGGCGGCTCCAGCGTGCCGACGACGAGCGTCACTCCAATCGCAACGCCGACGCCAAGCGAAATGCCTAGATGCCGCATGGTCAGCCCGTAGCTGACGTTGCCCACGCCCCACATGGCGCCGAAGAGAGCCACCTTGATCAACAGGCTCGAATCGAACGAGGCGTAGAAGGCGTGGAAATGGGGCAGCACATAGTAGGCGAGCGAGAGGGGCAGCAGAATCCAAGAGATCAGGCCCATGAGGACCCAGGTGGTTTCCCACGACCATTTCTTCACTTTTTCAATCGGCGCATAAAACGACGCGGCGAACGCCGCACCAACAAAGTGCCACCCAATTCCAGCAAGAATTGCAATCGGCATTCTTTCTCCATTTCCGTGTTTCAGCGAGCGCTCGCGCTAATGCCCGCAAGCAAACTCAAAGCCTATCGGTTGCGTGTGTGCTTTGTACAGCGCTGTCGGTTCAGTCCGCATGCTCCTGCAGCGCAACTTCGAAGGTGTAGCTGCCCGGTGTCAGCTCGAGGCCGTTCTGGCCATCGCGCGAACTATATTTCACATTCGGATTCCGCTGGTACCTCGCAGCTGCTTTCAGGCTCAGCGGCCACCACCCTGTGGTATTCGCAGGAATCGTCACATGCCACACGGCGGTCGCGCCCGTCACCGTCCAGTCCGAATGAATCGGCCCATACACGGAGTCGTAATCAAACGAAAGATGCCCCAGCCGCTCGTCGAACACCGGATGTAGCACCACCGTGTGGAAGCCCGCATCCATCGGCGTTGCATCGATTCCCGCCGCGTAGCGATACATCCAATCTGCCACCGCGCCATACGCATAATGGTTGAACGAATTCATCGCCGGATCGTTCATCATCTGGTCGCCGTTCCACCGCTCCCACATGGTCGTCGCGCCGTGCGTCACCATGTAGCCCCATGACGGATACTGCGTGTTCAGCAGCAGTGTGTATGCGAGATTCGCGTAGCCAGCCTTCGTCAACTCCTCCAGCAAATACGGCGTGCCCAGAAATCCCGTGGCCAGCAGATCGTGGTTGGCCTCTATTTTGGCCACGAGTCTTTTCGCGGCTGCAGCACGCAGTGCTTCCGGCAGCAGATTCATATGCAATGCGAGCACGTAGCCCGTCTGCGTGTCGCCGCCCTCGCTCTTGGCATTGGGATTGTTGATCACGCCAAACTGCGACGGGCTGTTATCCGCGCCCGCCACGAATCCATCGCCGCGCACAAACTGTTTTTGGAATGCCGCGCGAATCTTCTCAAACAGCGCTGCGTATTTCTCCGCGTCTGCCGCGCGCCCCATGGCCAGCGCCATTTGGCGCATCAACGTTACATCCCACGCCCAGTAGGCCGTGGCCAGGAGCCGCTCGTCGGTCTTGCCCTCAGGCGAAAGCCAGTCGCCGAACGGCTGGCCGTACTCGTTCTCCCACAAAAAATCGGGATTCGCCGCCGCAATCGCGTCGAGATATTTCGTCATCGCGCCCCAGTTTTGCTTGATGATCGTCGTGTCGCCGGTCTGCAGCCAGCTGGTCCAGGGAACAATCACGCCGGCGTCGCTCCATGCCGCGGCGGCGCCGGCAAACGGCGTCACCGTGCCCGGCGAAAAGATTCCATAGAACGGTTGTCCGTCTTGCGTGCCCCTCATGTCCGCGGCAAACTTGCGGCTGAACGCCGCCAGATCCATGTTGTAGCTGGCCGTGCGCCAGAAAACCTGCGCATCGCCCATCCAGCCCAGCCGCTCGTCGCGCTGCGGGCAATCTGTCGGCACGCCCACAAAATTCGATCGCTGCCCCCACAGAATATTGCTCCACAACTGATTGATCATCGCGTTGCCGGTCTCAAGCTTCGCCGTCCACGGTGCATCGGTATGGATGACGTGCGCCATTAGTGCATCCTTGTCCGGCGCGGTCGGCAGCCCAGTCAACTCCGCGTAACGGAAACCATGGAAAGTAAACTGCGGCACGAAATTTTCAGCCCCTCGATCGGCGGGGGGCACACGGAAAGTAAAGTCATCTGTCGCCTTCGCCGTGCGCAAGTTGTCGGTGTAAATCGTGCCGTCAGGATTTAGGACTTCGGCAAATCGCAGGCGCACGCTTGTCCCGGTCTGCCCCGCAGCGCGCAGCCATTCCTGGCCGGAGAAGTTCTGCCCGAAGTCGTATACCCACACGTCATGCTTCGGCTCAGTGAGCGCTACGGCCTTCATGGTGCGTTCCAAACGGATCGGCGGAAAGTCTTGCGCCTCGATCTTCACCGGCGCGGGATCGATGAACTCCGCGCGATTCCATTTGACGAAAACGCTGGCAACTCCCACTTCCGCACTGGTAGCCTCACCGAACTGCGCTTCGCCGTCGTAGATCTCCGAGTGCAGAATGTACGACGGCCGCGCCTGCCAACTCGTATCGGTCGCCACCCACTCCACGCTCCCGTCTGTATGCTCAATCCGCAACTGCGCGCGCAACGCTGGCGGAGTAAGGCCGTAATTATTCGGCTGCTGGAACCACTCCAACGGCGTCTCGTACCATCCCGGCGCGAGCAATGCGCCGATGGCGTTTTTCCCTTGCACGAGCTGGTCCGTCACATCGTACGTCTGGTAGATCACCCGTTCGCGATAGTCCGTCCATCCCGGCGCCAGCACCTGGTCGCCCACGCGCTTTCCGTTCAGAAATATCTCGTACGCGCCGAGCGCGGTTGCGTACAAACGCGCCGACTTGATCGGAGCGCTGATCGCGAAATCTTTGCGCAACGCCTTCACCGAATCCGGAGTCCACGGATTTCCCAGCGACTCCGATCGCCGCGGGCTCAGCGGCTGCCACTCGATGGCCGCCTTCCACGCCGCGTTGTCGAAATCATTCTGCTGCCAGCCGTCGCCGGCGCCCCCGTTTCCCGAACTAATTGCCGTCTTCCATTCCGTGTTGCTCTGGAAGCTGGCCCACGTGCCGTCCGCGTATTCGACCACCAGCGTTGCAATCATCGGCGGCGCATCGTCCGTCGACATGCCGTTAGGATTCACCACGTAGTGCAGCACTTCAATCGCAATCGTGTTCTTGCCTGCGCCCAACTTCGCTGCCACCTCGGCGCGCAAGAATTTCTTCCACGGCATTTGCTTGTACGGCGGTAGCGGATTCTCTGCGAGCACTTGCGCCCCATTCACCCACGCAGCAACCGTGTCCTGCCCGGTGACGTAGAGCGCAGCAGAACGTACAGAATGCGGGAGCGTGATCGTGGTGCGATACGCGAAGCGCTGTTCGGAGTCTTTCGCGATCGCCGGCGACTTCGCGTCAGGATTGGCAATCCACAACGCTTGCGCGTGACGCACGGTGGCCTCTTCCGGGGTCTCCCAGCCAATCCACTGCGCCTTCCACGCATCCTGGCTCACCAGACCAGTTTCAAACCAGCCTGTCTCGTTCGCCGCGTAGGCTTTTCCGTTCGCGCCCCACAGCTTCACGCACCACGAGTAGTGAGTGCTCGGCTTGAGAGCCGGCCCGCCATAACGCACATTCAATGATTGCCCCGAAGCCACGCGGCCGCTATTCCACACGTCGGCTTTGCCTTGAGCAAGCAGTTCCGGCGACGATGCCACCAGCACCTCATACGCCGTCTGCTTCGCGCCACGCTCCGCATCGCGCAGTTGCCAGGAGAAGTTCGGCGTCGTATCGTCAATGCCCAGCGGGTTTTTCAAGTTGTCGACGCGCAGTTCGACCGGGCCAGTTGTTGTCGTGGCCCGCTGCGCAAAAACCGGCATGGCCGCCACACTCAAAATCAGCGCCCACGTCCATGTGTGCATCCATTTGCAACGCATATTATGTCTCGATTCCAAAGGAGAAACGTTGAAGAAGTTCCGGCCATGGTCCCAGCGGCAAAACCGGTTCTTCCACTGAGAAACTTTGCGGGCGCAATCACCTTATGCAACCCTCGCGCGCCTTGTCAATTGCACCCTGCTCCTTGGCCCCGAAGCTCGGCCGCACCGTTACACTCGGAATATGGCCCTCCACCTCTACGCCGCCACCACCAGCGCCGGCAAACTTCGCGACTTCCGCACCGCCGCACTGGCATTTTCGATTGAACTCGATCCGCTCCCCGGAATCGAGCAGATCCCCGCGACCGAAGAGGATGGAGACACGTTTCTCGCCAATGCCGCGACCAAGGCCGTCTACTACTCGCGTTGTGCACCTGGCGAACTGGTCGTCGCCGACGATTCGGGCCTCGAAGTGGATGCGCTTGGCGCAGCTCCTGGCGTACGCTCGGCGCGCTATGCCGCCGATGCGGGCCTCGTCGATTCGCCCGACGCCAACGACAACACCGACGTCTGGAACAACATGCTGCTGATCCAGAAACTCAATGGGATTCCCGAGTCGCTGCGCACCGCCCGCTACCATTGCACGCTCGTAGCCGCGCGTGATGGCGAGGTGGTGCAGATCGCCGACGGCTCGGTCGAAGGATTGATTCTTGAAGCCCCGCGCGGCACCGGTGGTTTCGGCTACGATCCCTTGTTTTATCTCCCGGGCCTGGGAAAAACCATGGCCGAGATCGATCTCGAGACCAAGCTCAGCATCAGTCATCGCGGCCGTGCCCTGGTCGCGCTGTTGTCAAAGCTCGCTTGATACTATTTTTTCGAGGAGACACCGCATGCATCAGAAGTTCAAGGCAAAGCTCGCAGCGATTGGCCCAGGAGGAGCGTGGACCATTCTTCCCGTTCCCTTCAATGTGGCCGAGGTCTTTGGAACCAAAGCTCGCGTTCCTGTGGCTGGAACCATGAACGGATTCGCCTTTCGCAATTCGCTGATGCCCGAGGGCGACGGCACTCACCGCATGATGGTGGGCAAAGAACTGCAAGCCGGCGCCAAAGCGCGAGCCGGGGACGTTGTGTCTGTGGTCTTAAAGCGCGACGACGAAGAACGGACCGTTGACGTACCGGCGGGGTTGACAGCGGCTCTCAAAAAGAGCAAGCCGGCTGCGACGTTTTTCGCGGCGCTCTCGCCGTCGTGCAAGGCCGAGTATGCAGCCTGGATCTCCTCCGCAAAGCAGGCCGAAACCAGGACAAACCGCGTTGCGAAAGCCGTGGAGATGCTTACCAAAGGCAAGAAGCGTCTCCGCTAGCCACTTCATTGCGGCTTCGCTCGCCCGTTGACTTCCACCACTCATCTCCAAAGCCTAAAAGCACGGAGCGCCTTGACGCTCGCACCCTCCGCCTCGAATAATGCAAGTGATACAGAACACCGCTCAAAGTCCCTCAATCTAAGACGCTTCGTCCTGCACTTTTAGGAGCCAAACTCTTCATGGCAACCGTTGAATCCTCTGCCGCGCCCAAGCTTAGCCGCGGCGTGCGGCCATTGCGCGCGGGTGAGGGAACCAGTTACATCTGGCGCAAGTTGCACTCGCTGCTCGGCATCGTCCCCATCGGGGCATTTCTGCTCGAACACCTGCTCTCCAATTTCGAAGCGCTCAAAGGCCCTCTCGCCTACGGCCAGCAGGTTTACTTTCTCAACCATCTGCCGCTGGTCCGCGTGCTGGAGTGGGTCTTCATCTTTCTGCCCATCCTCTATCACGCCATCTACGGCGTCTACATCTGGTTGCGCGGCAAATCGAATATTGTCTACTACCCGTGGGCCGGCAACTGGATGTACCTGGCCCAGCGCTACACCGGCCTCATCGCTTTTGCCTACATCGCTTATCACGTGGCCACGCAGCGCTTCATGGGTGTCAGCCTGCCGGAGAATCCGTACTACGCGTTCCATAAAGTGCAGATGGAACTCGCGAATCCATGGATTCTTGCCGTCTACGTCATCGCCATGATCGCCGTCTGCTGGCACTTTGCTTACGGCGTGTGGCTCTTTGCCGCCAAGTGGGGCATCACTTCGGGAGTCACCGCGCGCCGCCGCTTCGCCTACGTTTGCCTCGCGCTCGGCGTGCTTCTCGCCGGTATGGGCATCGCCAGCATCTGGGCATTTGTCGGGCCGTTATATGCGAACGCGCCCATCCCGAACCTCTAGCTTTTTGAGCGGGGGCGTGGTCACGAATCACGGTCCACGGTTCACGGTCTTTCGAAAGGTACTTCATGGCAGCACGCAAAATCATCGTGGTGGGCGGAGGGCTCGCCGGACTCGCTGCGGTCATCAAGATCGCCGAAGCCGGCGGCACGGTCGATCTGTTTTCCATCGTCCCCGTCAAGCGCTCGCACTCGGTGTGCGCGCAGGGCGGTATCAACGCCGCCAAGAATCTCAAGGGCGAAGGCGACACCACTGCGCAGCACTTTGACGACACCATCTATGGCGGCGACTTCCTCGCGAACCAGACGCCTGTGAAAGCCATGTGCGAGGCCGCGCCAGCCATCATCGATCTGCTCGACCGCATGGGCGTGCCTTTCAATCGCACGCCTGAAGGTTTGCTCGACTTCCGCCGTTTCGGTGGCACGCTCTATCACCGCACTGCATTTGCCGGAGCCACGACTGGCCAGCAACTGCTCTATGCGCTCGACGAGCAAGTCCGCCGCTACGAGTCCGAGGGCAAGGTCAAGAAGTACGAAGGCTGGGAGTTTCTCTCCGCCATCATCGACGGCAGAGGCGTGGCGCGCGGCATCGTGGCAATGAACCTGCGCTCCATGGAACTCCAGGCTTTCCCGGCCGACGCGATCATTCTCGCGACCGGCGGCAACGGAGCCATCTTTGGCAAGAGCACCAATTCCGTCGTCTGCACTGGCTCAGCGCAGTCGGCGATATTCCAGCAGGGCGCTTTCTACGCCAACGGCGAATTCATCCAGGTGCATCCTACCTGCATTCCCGGCGAAGACAAGCTGCGGCTCATGTCGGAGTCGGCGCGTGGCGAAGGCGGTCGCGTCTGGGTTCCGCGCACTCCCAGCGACAAGCGTGCCATCAAAGCCATTCCTGAATCGGAGCGCTTCTACTTCCTCGAGGAGTGGTATCCGAAGTATGGGAATCTCGTGCCGCGCGACGTGGCCACGCGCGCCATTCACAAGGTGGTCTACGAACAGGGCCTTGGCATCGACGGCCAACCAATGGTCTACCTCGATCTCACGCACATCGATCGTGAGACGCTGCACCGGAAGCTCGGCGGCATTCTCGAGATCTATGAGAAGTTCGTCGGCGTCGATCCTTGCCTAGAGCCGATGAAGATCTTTCCTGGGATGCACTACACCATGGGCGGACTCTGGGTCGACTTCAACCAGATGACCAATGTTCCTGGCATCTTTGCCGCTGGCGAGTGCGAGTATCAGTACCACGGCGCAAACCGCCTTGGCGCAAACTCGCTTGTCAGTTGCATCTTCGGCGGATTCCAGGCTGGACCGAACGCCATCACGTACGCCAAGAACGTGCCTGCAGTCGAAGGCGACGGCGGAACTGCGGCGGAAGTTGCGCGGCAAGCCGAGATCAACAAGAAGCTGATCAACAACGAGGGCGGCGAGAATCCCTTCAAGCTGTGGCGCGAGTTGGGCGAAGCCATGACAGAGCACGTCACCGTAATTCGCTACAACAAGGATCTAAAGCAGACCGACGAGAAGATCGTCGAGCTGCTCGACCGCTACAAGCGCGTCAACCTGAGCGACAAGAGCCAATGGGCCAACACCAGCTTCGCGTTCGCCCGCCAGCTCAAGAACATGCTGGAGCTTTCGCGCACCATCACGCTCGGCGCAATCCTGCGCGACGAGTCACGCGGCGCGCACTACAAACCCGACTTTCCCGATCGCAACGACGAGAAGTTCCTCAAGACCACCAAAGCCAGCTTCACCGGCTCCGTCGAGGGACCGCGCTTTGAATACGAGGAAGTCGACACGCAGTACATCAAGCCGCGTCCGCGCCGTTACGACGCGGCGAAATGAGCATTGCATGCAGCAGCCTTTTGGACGTGAGCAATAGTTTCGGACCCAACGAAGGACACCATGGCAGAACGCACCGTTACCTTTGAAATCAAGCGCCAGGCGAGTCCCGACGCGCCCGCGGTTTGGGAGCGATTCGAGCTTCCTTGGCGACCTGGCATGAACGTTATTTCCTCCATGATGGAGATCGCCGCGAATCCTGTCACCGCAGACGGACGCGCGACGACGCCGATCGCTTACGACTCCAATTGCCTCGAGGAAATCTGCGGGTCGTGCGCGATGCTCATCAACGGCAAGGCTCGCATGGCCTGCTCTGCGCTTGTCGACAATCTCGAGCAGCCCATTCGCATTGCGCCGCTTACCAAGTTTCCGCTGGTTCGCGATCTGCAGGTTGACCGATCGGTTCTGTTTGAGAACCTGATGCGCGTCAAGGCTTGGGTTCCTGTGGACGGAACTTACGATCTGGGTTCAGGTCCTCGCGTTTATCCGCAACAGCAGGAAGCGAATTATCCGCTGTCGAATTGCATCTCCTGCACTTGCTGCATGGAAGTTTGCCCGCAGTTCGATGTCACGACTGGCTTCGTCGGCGCTGCGACGATCGCGCAGGTCAAGCTCTTCAACAACCATCCGACAGGAAAGGTCTTCAAGGAAGATCGTCTGCGCGCGCTCGCCGGCGATGGCGGAATTCAGGAATGCGGTTACGCGCAGAACTGCGTTCACGCTTGTCCCAAGCAGATTCCGCTCACCAACGCGATCAGCGACGTGGGTCGCGACGTGATGGTGCAAAAGGTCAAGGACTGGCTGAACAGCTGAGAAGAGCAGGGAATAGGGAATAGGGAACAAGGGAACAAGGGAACAAGGGAACAAGACACCTTCCAGCTTTCAGCTGTCAGTTGTCGGCTTGTTGTTCATCGTTCGCAGCAAAAATTCCTCGCGAAAACTTAAACCTCGACGCGTGACATTTTCACGGCGGTACAGCGAATTTACCGGTTTTGCTGTACTCGATATAAACGCTTATTTATGTTTAGCTTACCGCCGCTGTACAGTTGTACAGTGGCTGTACCCGGTCCGCTGAGTGGCTGCAAGCTATTGAATCTTAGCGGGTTAAGTAGGACGGTACAGTTGCACAGCCGGAAATGCGAGTGTGAGTGTAAGTGTGAGTGTGAGTGTGGCCCGGCCGACGATTACGGTAGAAAACAGCCAATGGCCAGTGGATAGTGTGAAGTGTGCGGTGTGTGGTGTGCACGGATCAGCCACACTCACACTCGCATTCACCCTCGCTTTACCCCCTCCCCCCATTTTTCTAAAGTCGTCACGGAAAAGGGTTTACGGGGTGGAGGTGTCGGTATCTTCGTGATTCTAAAAGAGAGGCTTTCGGAAAGTCGTCATCGCAAACGACTTAGGTAGCGGAAGCGCGTGGATCGTGGTTCGTGCATCGTGTTTCTCGGGCCACTGCCCCTAGTCCCTTAGTCCCTTAGTCCCTGGTCCCTCAGTCCCTGTCTTTGTGTTTTCATTGTGCGCCGGGAGGGGGAAATTCTCTGCAAAGCAGGGAACAAGGGACCGAGGGAACAAGGGGTCAAGAAATCAAGGGTTTAGCGGAAACGGGGAGGATTTTTCCCATCCCTCGGGCTTGACAGCGGGGATTTTGGGAAAGAGGGTGGGAAAAATGGGCTTCGTGGGGTTGCGGGAAAGTTGGTTTTGGGGGGCTTGCGGTGCGGTCGTGGGCGGTCAGATCGCGCAGCAACCGAAGTCGAATGGGGCCTGCGTTTGCCCTTCGCTTTGTATCGGGGCTTCGCTTCAGCCAAGCCGCAACCCGCCCGTCGAGTTTTCGAAAAATCAAGCCCGCCTAGATCGTGCGACGGGCTTGTTTTTTGCAATTTCGTTTGACACGCGCGCATGCCCGGAGTAGCGTCGACTCCACCATCGCACAATCAGGGTCACACCTGAGGTCACGGCGTGCATTGTGAGGTATTTCGATGCGCGCTTCCCGCATTGCCGCGTTGTTCTCGTGGATTGTTCTGGTCACAAGCCCTTTCCTGAGCAGGGCACAGTACATCCCAACCCCGACTGCCCAGAGCCTTTGCGATTCGCCGGCATCGCGCGGGACGGCGGCGTACAACTACTACTGCGGCGCTTGCTACCCGCATTGCGGGAATGGGGGAAACACTGACTACGATAACGATGCTGTCCAGCGCAAGCTGGCCGACGCGGAACGAAAGCGGAAAGCCAGCGCTGCCGACCAGGAAGGTTTGGCTGCGGAAAGACGCGGCGACCTTGAAATGGCGGCAGACAACTTCATGAAGGCTGAAGACCTCGACCCGGAAAACGCTGAGATAGAGGCGCACCTGGAAAGTGTAAAGACAGAACTCGCCGCCCGGCTGGCCGACCAGGAATCTGCAGGGCAAATTCTCGCGGAGCGCAAGCGCATTGATGATTCCATCAACGCGGCTCATATGCGAGCCCAGGATATGAAAATGGAGGAGAAAATTGCAAAACGTCAAGAGCGCGCGGCGGCGGTGGACCCGGTCAGCGCGGCCTGCATCTTTGACGGCTCGCCAGGATGCACGGAACAAATACCACTGGCTGTGGTGAACCCAGGAACTCCGCCCATTCCCGCGGACGCAGCCAGATTCATCGAGAGTATTCCAGAGAAGTTTCGCCAGATGCCGGATGTGAAGAGAAAGATCGACTACTTTGCGCACACGGCGCGCATTCGCGGGGAGCGTCAGAACAAGATGATCGCCGACAAAGCCGCGGCCGGGCCAAATCCTCAAGGCGACGCCAAGCTCAAGTTAATCGGGGACGAGGGTTTCTTGAATGCCGCTATGACGGATGAACATATAGCGAAGAAGCCGCTGCTGGACTTTACCGCGGACACAATCGACTTGGGGCCGGCATCAGGCAACGGCAATCGCCCCAAGTAACATTGACGAGCAAAACGGGAGGGACGGTAGCCATTCATGGAGATGCGGATCTTCAAAAGAAATGCGGCGATCGGCGTGGTCGCGGCGACATTTGGATTTGTTGCGCAAGCCGTCGCTGCGCAGACCGTTCACATCCCGGATCTGGCGATGCTCACGACGCGTGTGCAGCAGGCTCACCCCGAATTCGTGGCTACGCGCGCGACATTGATGGCGGCAATTGCCGACTACAACGTGCGAGCGCGACAGCTGACAAGCGACTGCCACGGCGTTGACCCGGATGACCAAACGCGGATCGAGAACTGCCAAAACCGTCAAGCGCAGCTACGGGTGGAACTGAGAAGCCTTGTGGGACGCGCAACCGCATTCAATGCGTCGGTCGATGACGCCCTCGAAAACGCGCCGTATCGTCCGTCGGGGAACGGCATGGTCGGGGGCACGGGATGGATCGTGGGCTACAACGTGCCGAAACCCACGCCGGAACTGATTGCGAAGTCGCGTGCCATGCTGGCTGAGCAGGAACGGCTGGCCGGACACACCTATGCGGATGCGATCGACTTCGATCACTACAACTTCGTGATCGGGATCGCGGCGGACACGGACTTTGGATGGGATCTGGTGAAGCGCGTGGCACTCCCCGATGAGGAAACAGCAGGGCAGTACTCGATAGAGAATCAGCCGGGGTACGCGGCGCTGGCCGGGCGGAGCTTTAACGATTTGGCCTGCCACAGCAATGGCGCCATGGTGTGCCTGGCCGCGTTGAAGTGCAGGGACGTTAAGGCCGACAACGTGACACTTTACGGGCCGCAGATTACTCAGGAGGCTTTGGAGCAGTGGGACGGGCTGGTGCGAAGCGGACAGGTGAAATCGGTGACCCTGGTGATGAACAGCGGCGATCCGGTACCCCCGCTGTCTCTGGCATTCGGGGATTACGTTCGTAGCCGGCTGGAGGGACGAGCGGAGACCTATGAGAACATGGCCCTGCTGGAGACCAAGGAATTGACTTCTGCCATTAATGAGACTGCTCCGCGGCTGCTCGTGCATGTCTATGACTGCTCTTTCAGCGTCAGCGATCCGCTGCACTGCCATGGAATGGCAACGTACAAAAGTGAGGATGCGCATTGAGTTTAGAGGACCTTGGTGGAGGCAACCTGTGATGGCAACCCGCGGCAGGAAATGGCTCATTGCGGTGGTTCTGGCACTTGCAGCGGCCCTCATCGTAGTCGTGATCGTGACGAATTACATGCAGCGCAAAAGGCAGGCTTTCCTGGATACCTTGGTAATCGGCGGGCCGGTGGACGCCGCAGTTGCAGCCGGATCAAGCACGGACCCGGGGCAGGGCACACTGACGGTCTGGGTTCCGACGGCGTTAGTTGGGGGCGATTATTGGGTTTATATTGATGGACGCATCGCCAGCGCCCCGCCGCACAGCAACAGCGCCGGCAAGAATGGTTTCATCTGGCCATCCCAAAGGCACGACGATGACAACCGCGCTATCGGTTGGGATATTGAGGTGACTGATCATTCGGGAAATTTCCGGGGCCAGCTTGCTATCCGGCACGGATACTTTCTCAATGATGCAGCCTACCTCAGCTATATCAAGCAGTACCTCGATCCAGCCTCGGGGGACTCGATGGGTCTCTTCTCCGCTGTGAACCTTCCCATTCAACCTGGACCTTATACCGTTGAGGTCATTTACTTTTCCCACGATCACTATGACGCTTCGTTCCCATTTGCGATTTCCCCAAAGTATCACGCAACTGTTGAGGATCGAAGTAGCACGGAGCTCCATATAGGAGTGCCGGACGATTGGGCCAGTTTTTCAATGCCGGTCGCCGCAAGAGGAAATCCGGCGTGCGACAAGAAGCCGGATGTTAGTTATATCGTCGAGCAAATGGATGCCTACCTCGACGATCCAGTAGTCGAAGCGCTCAGCATGCACAAGGAATATTCCGATACAGACGGAGTCGTAACGCTCGATCTGCCCGCAGCCGATGGCGGACCGAGAGAGTTCGATAGCGCCCAGATTACGGATATAGCCCGCGCGATCCTGGCACATTATTACAAAATCGATGAGGGGCCGAGCCAGTCCTACATCGAAGATTGCAAGAATTCCCACCCGGAATGGTCATCGTCTCTTGACGAGTACGGCATTGTAATTGGTCGCGTGAAGGACGAACTTCAATTCGTTCACAGGCTCGCCGGAAAATGAAGAACCTGGCGGGGCCGTCTTGTATTGTTTTGGGTAACGCGCTTCCCACAGCATCGCAGCTAAACAGAAGACGAGTTCAGCCTGATGGTTTACACGGAAATGGGCACAGACCTGAGCCGCTTTCCCAGGGCTGCACCCTGGGCTATTTTCGGTCCTCCCTCCGGGAAGTGGTGGGTCTAATCGCGGCTTTGCCGCGGACTTGATTTCTCGAAAAATGGGTGGCCGGGGTTGCTGGATCGGCGGGTGGTGGTGCAGGTTGGATTTTTAAAAACTGGCGAGAGATTGGAGCGCGGCGTAGACTTTGCGCATGGCAAAGAAGCCGGAATGGCTACTTGAGTGTAGCGGAGGTTCGCATCCCGTCTCTGCGAAGTGCTCGGCTTGCGGCGCTCAAATGCCGCTTATGAAATCGAATGGCGCATCGTCAGCGGAGAGCGAACAATGGTTCGCAATTCAATTCGATCTGCACGTGAGACGGAAACACAGCCGCGAGGACCACGGCCGAGCCGCGCCGCGGATCGTTAAAGAGGCGATGAAGGACAGGTAGGGTTTTTGATACGTGGAACGCGCCCCGGGGTTTCATCGCGGCTTCGCCGCGTACTTGATTTCTCGATTGTGACGGCCGGGTTCCCAGGGCTGACAGCCCTCCACCCCACGGACAAAGTCCCGTCCGCGGGGACCCCGGCCTGGGCTAACATCCGTCCTCCCTCCGGGAGGGGTCGGGATTGAGCGCGGCTTCGTCGCGTGATGGATTTCTCGAAAAATCGGTGGGCGGGTTTCGTGGGGCTGAAGCCCCACGCTCCCTCCGTGTGGGGATGACGATATCCCATCCTGGCGGAGCCGGGATGGGGCACCCAGCGCGGCTTTGCCGCGGACTTGATTTTTTGGAAGATGGCAGGCGGGGGTTACGGCGTGAGTGAACTCACGCCCTGATACACAGCGAAAGGCAAATGCAGGTCCTTCGGCTCGTCCCGGTGCGCCGGGACTCGCTCAGGATGACATGCGATAAAGGCCGCTCAGGATGACAAGCGATTTTTTGTGCTCAGGATGACAGGCGATAAATGCCGCTCAGGATGACAAGCGGTTTTTGTGCTCGGGATGACAGGCGGAGGGTTTGAGGGCGCGAGGATCTGAGGGCCGGGAGACCGGCGGTGCTGGCGGCGTTCAGAATTGTGGGGGCGTGGTGGGCAACGACGAGGATGGGATGCCTTCGCACAGTGAGTTGTTGATGGCGAGGTTGCCCTGGGCGTCGAGCGTGACCGTCCATATGCTGTCGTAGTCGTTGTCGGGCCAGTCGGGCGCTTGCGGTGCGCCGCCCTGCGGAAAATAGCTGGCGAGCAGCGCGGTGATCGTGAGCGGGATCCGCTGGTGCTCCCACGCCATGAGTACGCTCGAATTGGAGAGCCTGCCGCCGTTGAAGAAAAAGTTGCTGGTGGATGGGCCCGAGTCCCAATCGAAGCCTTCGGCCAGTCGATAGGGCAAGTTGTAGGCGATGGCGTAGGGCTCAACGGTGAGGGAAGGCCTGACATAGGACCAGACGGAAACTCCCGCGGCGTTCTGCGAGCCCTGGACGGGCGTGCCGGGGTCTATGGAATAGACCTGGGTGGGATTGATCTTGCCCTGGAGCACGCTGGGCAGAGCCAAGGCACGCCATTGACCGGTGCCGACATAGTTGCCGTCGTCGAAATCACCCTGCGGATGCGCCTCTGCGTGGCGAATGATGTACAAGGTTTCGTTGGTGTTGGTGCCTGCGGGAACCTGGGCTCCGCCGACACCGCCGGTGATTGTGATGTTGAAGGGCGTTTGCTGATTGCATGCGCTGGTCGGAATCTGCGGCAGCGTGGGGTAGGTTGCGGGCGGATTGGCGTTGCTGTTGTAGGTCTTGAGGCCGGCGCTTCCGGAAGGCGCGATGGAAAGAACATAGATCGCGTTGGCGCCCTGATAACTGGTGGGCAGAGCCAGGTTATAACCCTTGGCTTGATTGATCCGCGCCAACAGGCCGCTGGTGGTTTCCCACGGCGCTGAGAAGACATAGGAGCCGGAGACGTTGGCCGCAAGGATGCCGGCGACGAGGGATTCGTTGTCGCCGCCCTGGTCCTGGAAATCGAGGCCCTGGCAATTTGGGCAGGAATCAGAAGGCGCAGAGGCATTGACCGGGTAGCCGGTGGTTGTGTACGGACTGCCGTATCCGGGGTAGATGGTGGACATGGTGACATTGGTGAGAAGCGCGAACTGCTGAACGGTCTCAGCCGACACCATGTCAGGATAACTGTTCGCGGTTTGCAGATGGCTCATCGGCGTGAGCACGTAGATTCCGTTGACGCTGGTGGCGCCGACGAGCTGGTGCAGATACGCGCCTGTGAGCAGCGACCGCTCCAGACCCTGGGTGGTGAGGTTTGCCGTGTCGGGATTGACGTCGCCGGAAGATTGGTAAGCCAGATCCTCACTGACCACGAAGATCAGGTTGATTTGCGCGCCGCCCTGCTGTTGCTGCGGCTTCGACCCGGAAAAGTGATAGAGGGCGAACGCCGCTGCCGCGACAAGTACTGCGATCCAGACCTTGTTCTGGCTTGGCATTCCCGCTGCGGGGGGCATGGTTGCTTGCGGGACATACCCCGCTGCTGGGGGATATTGCGGAGGGTATTGCGAAGGCGGCGCTGGCGGCGTCGCTGGTGGCGCGCCGTCTGCAGCTGCCGTCTGGTCGGCGCCGCACTTGGAGCAAAAGCGCTCGCCGTTCGCTAACTGGTTTCCACAACTAACGCAGAATGCCATGCCGTTAATTTCTCATATTTGCGGTGTTTCTGTGAGAGTTTGATGCGCTATCGCTTCGATTTTGTCGGGCGAAGGTTTTGTGTTGGGGCGATGGCTGAAAGCGGGGCGCTCATCGCGACAATTTCTGTCCAGTTTTGGCAATCTCCTGCTTGATCTCCGCCGGACTGCGAGTTTCAAGGCCCAGGTCCCAGATGCGCGCCGTGCCGTCTTCGCTGGAACTGCCGAGACGTGTGCCGTCAGAACTGAATGCGAGCGAAGTGACGCGTCCTGAGTGACCTTCAAGGCGCAGTAATTGCTTGCCGGATTTGGCGTCCCAGATCATCACATCGCCGGTCTCGTTGGTGCCGGCGATGAACGATCCATCGGGCGAATATCGCACGCGCAGCATGCCCGCTTGGATGATGGAACCATTGGCTAAATCAGGACGCATGGGCGCGCCGAGACTTGGCATCTCGCCCGGCACGGTCTCTTCGGCTACGGCCAGTTCAAGCTGGCCGGTCTGCGCATTCCAGGTGCGGGCTTTGTTGTCGGCGCAGGCGGCGAGTATCGTCGATCCGTCGGGACTGAAGTGGACGTCGTTGACGACGGGCGCGCCCGCGGCGCCGTTGATGTTCGCGAGCGCGTGTCCGTCGGTTAGGCTCCAGACGGTGATGTGCCCGCTGCTGTCGGCGGTCAGCAACCTGTCGCTTTGCGGCGAAATCTCGGCCGCCATCAGCGGCGTTCCGGGTTTACCGAGCTTGCGCTTGAGCGCTCCACCGAGGGCGTCGAAGACATAAGCAAAGCCGCCCGTGTCGGCCGTCACGAACTCGCGGCCATCCGCGGCAAACGACAGGGCGCGAATGTTGGCGCCATCGTCAACGTGGAGAGTTGCGATCTGCTTTTGCGCCGCAAGGTCCCACAGCGCGCCCCAATCGTCGCTGCTGAACGTGACTGCGCGGTTGCCGATGCGGCCGACGGCAACCGGGATCGCGTCGCCGAGAACGATCGCGTGCTTATCAAAGTTCAGTTTGCGCACGAGACTGCCGGTGGCCGCGTTCCAAAGAGCAGCGTCCAGGAACATGCCTCCGGTGACGATCGCTTTTGCGTCGGGAGTGAAAAACGCCATGGTCACTTCCGCGCCGCGCTGCGCCGTTTTGTCCTGGAGTGTGAACTGCGCGGCTCCGGTGGCCAGGTTCCACACCACAGCCTTGCCGTCGTTGCTGGCCAGCACGGCCCGGCTTCCATCCGGACTGAACGCGATGCTGTTGATGGTGGCGCCGCTGCCCGAATACATGGGTTGCGCGGAGTGGACCTGCTGCCAATTCCAAATCGTGGCGCAGGCTCCGCCACCGGCGTTGATCAGGCGCGTGCCGTCTGGCGAGAAATCGACGTGGCTGAACAATGTGGACGGAGCGCCGCCCAAAGTACCCGCGCAGATGTTGTCGTCAAACTGTTTCAACAATGCGCCCGAGTGCAGATCCCAAATTGCAATCTCGCCATGGCCCGTGACCGATGCCAAATGCGTCTCTGCCGGATCAATGGCTGTCGCCGACCAAAACGCGTTGGGCCAAATGTGAACCGGCTTCCAGGTCGAAGTGTCCCAAAGCGCCTCGCTTGCGGTTCCGCTGAAAGCGTTCCCCGCAAGCACAAAGCGGCCTGAAGGGCTCCACGAGGCATGGGTCGCGGTGACAGCATTGGTGCGCAGTTCCGCCACCTGGGCGCCGGTCTGCGCGGAATAAATCACCGGCGGCTGCGAGGGCGATGCGTGATTGATCAGAATGAGGTCGCCGCGCGAATTGACGAGCGCAGCATCGTTCCAGGTAATAGAAATCCGAGCAACGATCTTGCCCGTCGCGACATCGACCACAAGCACCTGGCGCGCCGGATTTGTGGTATCGGGACCGCCGATGAGCACGGCCCTGGCGCCTGATTCGAGAACGGCAACGATCGAGTAAATACCAGAGATGGTTGATTGAGCAGTTTGGTGGCCGTCGCTGCTGCTATAGGCAGCAATCTGCGTACTGTAGGTTTTCCCGTCGGCAGAAAAATTCAGCATCGAGCCAATCACGGTCTTGCCGTCGGATGAGACCGTCAAGCCCGCAAATCGCTGGCCCTTGCCGGCAGAGAGCGCAGCCTTCCTGCCGGTCGCAATATCTTCCAGGTAGGTCTCCACATCGTTTGAAAGCAAAACGCCTTTACCGTCGGGGGTGAACGTGGCTTTGTGCACCTGGTTGTACTCGTTGCCGCTTTTGCCAAAGATGAGCACCGGCGCATTTTTTTGCGGGTTCCATACCTGCACCTGGCCGTCGCTGGTGACCGTCAGGACCAGGCCGTTGGTGGGCGCAACCTCCATGTTCGTAAACGTGCCTGAGCCGCCATTCAACACCGTCGCGAGCCCATTGAGGCCGCTCATCGCGGTATGCAGCAGCAGGCGCACGGCGGCATCCTGAGGTTGAGTCTCGTAGGCCAGGCTCAAGTGTTGCGCGGCTGTCAGCGGATCGCCGCGCAGGAGCGCCTCGCGCGCTATGTCCTCCTCGTCAGCTGCGGTCTGCGTTTCCACTTGCTCCTTTTCGTTCTCGGCCTCCACGGTCTCTTGCTGCGCAATGGCTTTTTGCGTGTCTGCGGCGGCTTTTTGCGTCATGGCCTCCGCCTTTTGCTTCTCCGCCTCCTGGGTCTGCGCGTTGGCAATCTTGGTTTCTTTCGTCGCCATGCGCCATTGCACAAAGGCCGCGGCGGCCAGCGCGGCAAAGGTAAGAACCAGCGCCGTCGAAACCGCGACCACGATGCGCTGCTGGCGTCGGCGCCGCCGCTCATCGCGGCGTTTCAGGTCGTCGTAGTTGATGCCCAGAATGCCCGCAACCAGCTTGAGCTTGGCGTTGATCCTTCCATCCATGCCCGGTCTGGCGTCGGCCGCAATGGGTTCGGTTGGCCGGTTCTTGTCGAGGTTGCCATCGGCTCCGAGCGCATACTTCATGGCCTCGGGAAAACATTCGGCCTCTGCGCTGAAACCTGGTTTGCCATCGGCAGCGTTCGGTTCGCCGTCGACGATCAAAGCCAGAATGCGATCGGCTCCGCCGAGCCTTCTGAAGTCCAGAATCTCCTGGTTGACCCAGCGCGACGTGGCCGCTTGCGGCGAGCAGATCACGATGAGGCAGCGCGATTGCGCGAGCGCCTGAGAAATCATGGATCCCAGATCCGAACTGGTTGGCAACTCTTCGCGGTCGCGAAAGATGGGAAAAATCTTGCGCGGCAAAGCTTCGCCCGCAGTGATTTCCGCGCCAGCCAGCGGCTTTGGCACTTTGAAAGTTTCCAGCGCCGAGTGCAGCCAATCGCCCCACTTCTTGTCGGCATGGCTGTAGCTGATGAACGCCCAATATTTGAATTCCGCGGCCACGGTTTGGGATGAGGGTAGCACAGCGGAGAAGGCGCGAGGGCGGCTTGGCCGCGGACCTGATTTTTTGAAAGATGGCGGGCTTGAAATCGTGGGGCTGAAGCCCCACGCTCCCTGCGTGTGGTGGGGGCAGTGTCCCACCCTGGCGGAGCCGGGATGGGGTGCCCGGCGAGTGCGAGTGTGAGTGTGAGCGCGGGTCCGGAGACCCGCGCTACAGCCGGCTTGGAAGCCGGCGCTACAAAGCTGGCCGGCGCTACAGCGTTTTGTTGTCGGCGGAGTCGAGTGCCGTGTCTGCGGCGGCGCGGCTCCAGCCTATGCGGAGATCCTTGACGCCGTGCAGAGCGAATGCGCCGTCGGCGGTGCGCGGTGCGGTGATGGCGAAGAAGTCGGCGCGAGTGACGTCTTCCAAGTAGAAGGCGGGGCGCGCGTCGGGTGAGAGAGTTGCCAGCTCGACGTGGCTCATCTCCACATTGCGCATGTGACGCATGAAGAAGCCGAGGGACGGCATCTCGCCGAACATGCCGGGCTCGGGATACGAGTCCTCTTTCTCGGGCACCTTGATGGCAGCCGCCTCTGCTGTAGCGCCGCCAAGGTTCTCTATATAGATATTCGAGAGCTTGACGTCCTCGATCGCGTAGCCGGGAATGCCGCTGAGGATGCTGGTGACGCGCATGGGCGCATTGTGGCATTCCAAATTACTGACTAAGACGCGCTTGAGGGTGCCGACTTTGGTGGTGTCTTTGGGGCCGCGGAGGCGCGAGCCGAGACGCATGAAGAGCGGCGGCGAGATGAGATCGCGCATGGTGGTGTTGGTGATGGCGATGTCCTCAAGCAGAGCGCCGTCGACGGTTTCAAGCGCGTAGCCCTGGCAGCCCTCGAAGACGCAGCCGGTGATGGTGATGTTGATGAAGCCGCCGTTGGATTCGGTGCCACATTTGATGCGGCCGGTGCCGTAGGCGCGCGCGCCGGCAGGGAACTTCTTCCACGTGCCATCGAGAACGGTGCCGAGCTGGTAGCAGCCGGTGACGAAACAATTGGCAATGGTGACGTTGCGCGTGGGGCGGTTGTAGCCGAGCGCGTAGCTGGACTTGGGACAGATGCCGTCGTCCCAGGGCGAGTTGACGGTGCAGTTGGAGACGCGCACATTCTGACAGCAGTCGATGTCCATGCCGTCGCGGTCGGTGTCGAGGACGATGTTGTCGATGGTGAGGTTGTCGACGCCGGTGAGAAGCATGGCGAAGTGGCCGCCCTTGAGGACGGAGAAATCGCGCAGCAAAACGTTGCGGCAGTTTTTGAGAGCGATGGACTTGTTGCCGACGCCGGGCTGCTCGGCTTGATACATGGGATAGTTGCCGCGAGCCATGCGCGCGGGATTGAAGGCAGGACGATTGGCGGGCGCGTTCTGCGCGGCGGGTTGCGTGGCGCCGCCGGGAGCTGGTGCGCCGGCCGGGCGTTCCATGCCAAAGCCGCGAAGGCCGGATTGTTGTCCGCGGCCGGGGCCTGCGCCGAAGCTCAAACCCTTTCCATAGATGAGGCCCGGGCCGGTGATGGAGAAGTCGTGCATGTCCTCAGCCCAGATGAGGGAGTTGTGCCAGTGATTGTGGCCGTAGTCCTGGTAGGCGTCCCATGCGGTATTGGGTTCGGCTGCGTCATAAGTTCCGCCGTTGTAGCCGGTGGTTTCGCCGGGCTTGGGCGACTCGGCGGCGAGGATGGTGGCGCCGGCGTCGAGATAGAGATGAACGTAGCTCTGCAGATGAATGGAAAAGCAGAGATAAACGCCGGCCGGGAAAAGAACCGTGCCGCCCCCGGCTGCCGCCGCTGCTGCGATGGCGCGATTGACGGCGTCGGTGTCGAGAGTTTTGCCGTCGCCGGTGGCGCCGTACTGGCGGACGTTGAAGATGGCGGTGGGAATCGTCGAGCTCGGCTTGTCTCTACCGGCTGCTGAGGGGCCGGCTGCGGAGGCGAGGGCGGGCAGGGCGGCTCCGGCCATGCCAAGACTACCGACACGGAGAAGATCGCGGCGCACGGAATTGAAGGGATTCATCGATTAGCTCCTAGCTACCAGCTTCTAGCTGCTAGCGGGTTCGAGGTGAACGGACGGATTTGCGCATGGAAAATTGGCGTGTCGCAAGGACAGGGCATTATCCGACTTGGAGCGGGGATGCAGCAAGGGGGTGTTAATCGAGGTGAAAGACTTCTTCAAGCGGGAACATAAGATCGTCGGCGCCGTGGCCATTGGCGGACTCGAAAAAGGGCACCATCTCTGCCTGCCAACGCGCGTTGACGGGGTGGCCTTTCATGGCGGCGCGGCACTTTTCGAAATCGTCGGCTTCGACGTAACCGACGACCACGCCGTCGGGCTGCAGAAAGAGGGAGTAATTGCGCCAGCCGCTTTCGCGGAGGGCTTCGAGCATCTCAGGCCACACCTGCGCGTGACGTGCTTTATACGCGTCCATCTTTTCCGGGCGGACTCTGAGTAGGAAACAAGCGCGCATCGTCTACCTTTTCACATAAGAAACAATTTCAATTCTTGCGAACACCCATCGTAGCACCGCTTAGGAGAGAGGGTGCAAGAAAAAAATTTACGGAGGGAACTTTGGGGTGCGGCGGGGGATGTCTGAGGGGATCGGGAGTGCAGGTGCGGGTGTGGGAATGGGGGGTCGTGCTATCCCACCCATTCGCCCAAGAATCGGGCGAATGGATGGGGCACGGCGCTGAAGAGGTTGGGACGAATTGGGGCGCGGGTTGGGATTAGTGCGCGATCAGGCCGGCGAGGAGGGGTACGTACGCCAGGAGGGAGACGCAGATTCCGGCGAGGGCGGCGAGAGCGAGACTGTGCAGGAAGACGAAACGAAGGATGGAGCCTTCCTGGCCGTAGGTTTGTGCGGCGGTGCTGGCGACAACGACACTGGGCGCGGCGATCATCTTGCCCATGACGCCTCCGGCGGCGTTGGCTGACGCCATGAGGATGGGAGCGACACCGATCTGGCGGGCGGTCATTTGCTGCAGGCTGCCGAAAAGGACGTTGGAGGAGGTGTCGGAACCGGTGCTGGCGGTGCCGAGCCATCCGATGAGCGTGCCAAAGAAGGGATAGAGCGGGCCGGTGCGCGCGAACGCCAGACCAATGGTCGCGTCGAGTCCGCAGTAACGCGTCAGGTAGCCGATCGCCATCATGGCGGAGATGGTGACGAGGGTGTAGCGGATCTTGTAGATGGTGCGGAAGAGGGCGTGGGCGAGCTGCGTGGGGCCAAGTCCCATGAGCAGGCCGGCGAGGAGAGCGGCAAAAAGGATTCCGGTACCGGTGGCGGAGAGCCAGTTGAGGTTGAAGACGGCGGGCTCGGGAGTGGGCGCGGCGACTACGGGCGGAACGCGGAGTACGACATTGTGGAGGCCGGTGATGGGGATCTTGATGGTGGTCTTTGCGTCCATCCAGCTGGAGAAGCGGGGCAGGCCCCAGGCAAAAACGACGACGCTCAAAACCAACCAGGGGAGCCAGGCTTTGAAGATGGTGGCGGCAGTGTGTCCGTGGGCCTGGCGTGCGTGGCCGGTGATGTCTTCACGGTTGACGTTGAGCGTGCGTTTGGGCTGCCAGAATCGGAGAAAGACGACGAGGACGACGATGGTGGCCGCGGCGGCGACGATGGCCACGAGAAAGGGGCCGCTCCAGATGGCCATGAGAAGTTGGGTGGTGGCAAAGGTGACGCCGGCAACGAGGATGGCCGGCCAGATTTCGATCATGGCGGCAAAGCCGGCGAAGGCCCAGATGAGCCAGAAGGGGACGAGGATATCGAAAGGAAAAAGAATGACGGCAGTGGTACGGGTGAGCGCGAAGAGATCGAGGCCAGTGACGCCGTGAAGAGCGACGATGGGAATGCCCATGGCTCCGAAGGCGACCGGAGCGGTGTTGGCGAGCAGAGAAAGTCCGGCGGCTTGCAATGGGCGGAAGCCGAGACTGATGAGAATGGCGCAGCAGACGGCGACGGGCGTGCCGAAGCCGGAGGTGCCTTCAAAGAATGAGCCGAGAGCGAAGGCGATGAGGAGAAGCTGAAGGCGGCTGTCGGCAGTGATGCCGGTGAGGCTCTGCTGGAGAGTGACGAAGCGACCGGTCTGGACGGTGAGGTCGTAGAGAAAGATGACGGGAAGAATGATCCAGCAGACGGGGAGTATGCCGTAGCCCGCACCATACGCTGCGGCGGTGAAGGCGAGTCGCGCAGGCATGTGAAAGACTGCTATCGCTGCGAGGAGTGCGGTGACGAGACCGGCGATGGCGGCGACGTGGGCCTTGAGGCGGAGGATGGCCATGGCGCCGAGGAGAACAACCACGGGAAGGGCAGCGACGAGTGTGGAAAGTTGCCAGATGCCGGCGGGGTTGTAGCCCTGCGACCAGTGAGCCGTGGCGGAGTTGGTGGCGAAGAGGTAGACCAGGCCGAGAAGAAGCGCGAGGAAGGTTGTGGCTTCAAGGGTGAGGGATGCGGCGTTGATCGAGTTGGCGGCGGGAGCGGGCGGGCTGGCGGACATGCGACCTCGGAAATGAATCTTACCGTTACGCGGCGGGGGTCTGCACCTGGCGGCGGACAGTGAGGACGGTGATGTCGTCTTCCTGGCCGAAGGACTTGGCGGCTTCGGCGAGATAGAACGCCGACTGGTTGCTGAGGTAGTGCACGCGCTCGAAGCCGAAGAGCTCGCCGGAGGGATTTCGCGCTTCCACTACTCCATCGGAAAGCAGGAGAATGCGATCGCCGGGATGGAGGTAGAAGCGCTCCTCTTCGTAACTCGCCTGCGGAAGCACGCCGAGCGGCAAGCCTCCGGGTAGGCTGATCTCCTGGCTATTCAGATAGGGCGGAAGATGACCAGCGTTGGCGATGACCATCTCGCCATTGGAGGCCAACCAGATGGCCTGGCAGGTGGTAAAGCTTTCGGCTCCGGCGAGGACACCGTTCAGGGACTCAAGGATCTTGGCGGGGCTGCGCTCGTGGGTGCGGCGCAATGCGCCCATGAGGAGGGAGACGCTCATGGCGGCTTTCAGGCCCTTGCCGGCCACGTCGCCAATGACGACCAGCAAGCCGTCATTGCCCGCGGATTGCACATGAAAGAAGTCGCCGCCTACTTCGTTGGCCGGGCTATAAACGGAGTCGACTTCGAAACCGGGCGTGGCGATTTTTTCCCGAGGAATCAGAAGCTCTTGCACACTGCGCGCCGCGGCCAACTCGCCGGCGGCGCGTTCCCGGTCGCGAAAAATGTGCATGAAACGCAAATAGAGGATGAGGAGAATGACGAGGATTCCGGCGAAGTCGCCGACGGAAGACATGTGAATGGGAATGGGGCCGGCATCGATGGTGAGCGGCGAACGGTAGACGACTTCAGTGTTTTCGCTGATCGCGGAAGTGACGATGGGCTCGATGATCCCGATGACGCTGAGGATGAGGGGAATGAGCCAGAGGCCGGCTTCAAGGTTGCGGCGGACGGCGGCGGCGACGAGAGTGACAAAGACGTAGATTGACCATCCCAGCATCCAAACTGCGCTCGAGAGAAAGGCGAAGCCGATAAGGACCGCGATGGCGACGGAGGTGCCGTGGCCAACGCAGAGCAGGGCGGGACCGACCGTGGCCAGGACCGGCGCGGTGTAACGGAGCCAGCGTGTGTACCAGGGGCGCGGCAAGGAAAGAAAGACGACGAGAAACTCGAAGAAGAGATAAGCCGAGACGAGGACGAGCTGGAAAACTAGCGCGGCGTACCAGAGTGAATCGATGCGGGCTGAGCTGCCTGCCAGTTCAATAAAGCCGATGGGAGCCTGGGCGAGCTCATGCAAGGCCAGCCAGAGATATTCAGTGCGATCTCTTTGCGAGAGATAGAGCGCGAACAGGAAGATGGCGAGGATGGCAAGCAGGATGGAGTAGATGAGACGAGGCAGGCGCTCAAAGAGCGAGCGATTCGACCAGAGGTTGAGTTCGCGCGCCAGATCGCCAGGGTTGCCGAGGTAGAGAGTGCGATTGGAGAAGAAGCTGGTATACGCGCCGTAGCCAAAGGCCCTGTAATAGACGCGTACCGCGAGGGTGAGCGAGGTTTCATTGGCCGGTACGTTCAGGTTGTAGATACGCGAGATGGGCTGATAGTTCTGTGGTGCGTCTCCGTGGGGGCCTTCGGGTTGGATATGGCGGCCGTCGGCATAGACGTCCGGGCTCGGGCCCGTGGCGCCGAGGCCGAAGGATGCATTGCTGGAAACAGGCAGTTCGATGAGAAGTGCAAGTGGCCCGTGGTTGGGCGCGAGCTTGATGTGGAGACGGAACCAGGCGTAGCGCTGCGCATCGGGATTTGTGGCGGGTTCCGCGGTTGCGCCTGATCCGCTCTTCGACGGGGAAGCGGAGGCATCGTCGTCTTCATCGGGAACATCGCTTATTTCGGCCTGGGCATTGCGGACGGCCCAGTTGGAATCGTCGAAGGTGGGTGAGGAGGCGGCGGGATCGGAGGTAATGCCGACGCGCCAGTCGCTTGTGAGTTGGAGTGGGGAGCCGAGGCCTGTGGCGTCGAAGATGGCTTGAGGAGCTGCGGGTGCGACGGCTTTGGCGCGGGGATGCGGTTGGGCGGTGGCGGAAGGAGTGGGCGGCGCCTGGGCAAGCAGCGGCAGCGCTCCGCAGACGGCAAACGACACAGCCGCTAGGACTCTGAACCGCAATGCGCCTCCCGATCCTGCGTTCTTCACTTTACAAGCAGGAGGCGGCAAGCTCAAAGAAAAGCGCAAGGCACTGATTCTCAAGAGGCGATTGCGGCATTTCGAGGTAGAACTCCGATAATGTGAAAGTTCGAACGAAGCCTTTTCCCGGGGGCTTAAAGCCCCGGGGTAAATCTGGCGTTCACGGGCGGGGCTGGAAGCCGCGCGCTGATACAACGCCTGTGGGTTGAGGTTCGTGCTATCCCACATCTCAAAATCGAGATGTGGGGCACCCGGCTGATTATGAAGAGGTAAATCTTGAGTAAGACCTTCCTTCAGGGGCTAAAGCCCCCAATCCTTTGGGCGGCATTTACGGCATGACTCAAGTCGTGCCCCGACGCTTCGTGCTCGTCCAGAGCGTTCTCCCGTAAGCTTAGAAGTCGAACCCTTTCAAGACGCCACCGCACCTGCGGCAATGCTAAAGTCCTGCTCTTTCAAGGCGCCATCGCACTTACGGCACGGCTCGAGTCATACCTATCCAAACGGACCCGGTACGAGAAACCCCCCTTCCCAATGCTGCCAAAAGAGCAGATACTTGCGTCTAAGAGATCGAGCGAAGCGGGGCCGTGTGCGCGGGACACCCACCGCGGCGGAGGTAAGGTCATGAAGGCTACGGATCGCATCGGTTTGCGGTTGGCGGTTCTGTCAGGATTGGCATTGGCGCTGGCTGTGGGGACCTGGGCACAATCAAGCGGAACAGCCTCGAGCGCGACCCCGGCAAACACACCCGCCGCACAGGCTCCTGCAAGCACCAATTCTGGCAGTGGAACGCAACCAGCCACACCCGCCGCGCAGCCGGCTCCGGGTAGCACACCGGCAGGGGGAGATGCGCCATTACCTGCAAAGCCGGCTGATACGAGCAAGCCGAAACCGGCTGCTACCAGTACGGCGTCGACCGACAACAGCGCGACCGCGCCTTGCCCGACCAATGAAAACAACTCCGCAGAAAAAGGCAAGAAGAGCAAGGCGCCTGCGCCGGGAAGCGAGCCTGTGGGCGGCGACTGCACAGTGCAAGTGGATCCCGACAAAGTGGTCGATCCCGGCAGCGAATTGCAGAAGGTGAAGCCGGGCAGCATTGAGGATGTGAGCGCGGTAGGGAACCGCAACATCGGCGGCCGCGGTATGGGCAACTGGTACTCGACCGATGGCGAAATCAAGATGGGCAAGCAGTACGCCGACGAGATTGAGAAGAGCACAAAATTTATTACCGACCCGGTGGTCGTGGAGTACATCAACCGCATCGGGCAGAACATCGTGAAGAACTCCGACTGCAAAGTGCCGTTCACGATCAAGGTGATCGACTCCGACGAGATCAACGCCATGGCGCTGCCGGGCGGATTTTTCTACGTAAACTCAGGATTGATTCTGGCTGCGGACGAGGAAGCGGAACTGGCCGGAGTGATGGCGCATGAGACGGCGCACGTTTGCGCGCACCACGCGGCACGCGAGATGACGCGGCTGAACTACGCGCAAATCGGCATGGTGCCGCTGATGATCATGCTGCCTTACGACTGGACGGGCTACGGCATCTACGAAGCGGCGCAACTGGCGATCCCGATTACCTTCCTGCAATTCTCGCGCGACTTTGAGGCGCAGGCGGATTACCTGGGCGTGCAGTACATGTATCGCGCCGGATACGATCCGCAGGCGTTCATCACTTTCTTTGAGAAGATCCAGGCGCTGGAGAAGCGCAAGCCGGGGCTGGTGGCCAAGGCGTTCAGCGACCACCCGCAGACGCCGGACCGCATCCTGCACTCGCAGGAGGAGATTGCGCGGATCCTGCCGGCAAGGCAGGATTACCTCGTCACCACTTCTGAATTCGACGATGTGAAGGCGCGGCTGGCGCGCATTGAGAATAAGCGCCGACTGACCGACACCAAGGGCGTGACCAGACCGTCGCTGCGCAGGGCGAGTACGGATGGGTCGGGATCAGGCTCTGGCACGACAACGCAGGCCGGCGACAGTACATCGGACTCGGGTGACGGACCGCCAACACTGCATCGCCGCGACGACAGCAACCAGAACTGAGAAACAGTGATTAGTGATTAGTGGTCAGTGATCAGTGGTCAGGATTCAGACCCCAGGTGAGGTCTGCACTCTTGCGCGAATGAAACGGCGGAGTGGCTGTTTGCCCTGTGCTGCGGTTCGTCTGGTGTGATGTCTCAGAAGTTGTTGGCATAAGTTCCGAAGTGCAACCGCAGGTCCTTCGACTCCATTTGGCGCAAAAAGCGCGCCAAATTACGCTCAGGATGACACTTCATTTTTGATTTGAACTTTAGAGACGGGAAACCAGGTCCGCTCACTTCACCCACTCCGCTTCCTCCGCACGTCTTCGCTATACTGAATCCCACGTAGGCGATGTCTGTTTTGCCGTGATGGCCGGCCTGGATTGCGATCGGCGCCGGCGGGATTCCTGCTTGCCATGAAGAAGATCATGATTGTCGCGGCGGTATTTGTCTTCATACTGCTGCTGGCGGAGATTGCGAACCAGATGCCGCCACCGCCGCAACCCGGCTACGCATTCTGGCTCTACTCCCAGCATGTGGTGGATTGTTCTGAGACAGAGATCACTCTGGTGGACAACCACGAGACCGTAACCCACCTGGAAAAAGACGAAGAGAGTTGGCCGCCGTGTTCCAAGTTTCAAAAGGACGACGTGCTGGACTTCTATCTTTCGCGCGGAGAGAAGACCCACTATTTGCGCGATGAGCCGACGGCTTGGTGGCGGAAGGTGATGTGATAAAGGCAGGGACTAGGGACTAGGGACTAGGGACTAGGGACTAGGCTGTATCGACATATAACCTCAGGTGCAACCATGGGCAGGCTAGAGCGACCAGGGCCTGGAAGCAGGCTTTCGATTTCTCGTAACGGGTGGCGAAGCGGCGAAAACATTTGAGTTTGCTGAAGCAGCGTTCGATCCGATTCCTCTGCTTGTAGAGAGTTTTGTCGTACTGGCGTTGTGCCTTGCGGTTTCGTTTGGGTGGGATCACGGCTTTGGCTCCCATGGCTTCAACGCGCTCTACGATGACGTCGGCATCGTATCCCTTGTCGGCAAGCACGGCATCGGCCTTGTGCTGGCCCAGCAACGCGATGGCCTGGGTGCAGTCATTTACCTGGCCACCCGTGATAAGAAAGTCCAAGGGCAGGCCCAGTTCATTGGTAAGCAGATGAATCTTGGTCGTCAGACCTCCTCGGGAACGCCCCAGAGCCTTGTCCGCGCCCCTTTTTTGCGGCCCGTGGCCGCCTGCTGGTGGGCCCGCACGATGGTCGAATCCAGCATCAGATACTGGTTCTTCTTATCGCGCACCAACTCGTGAAAGACCCGCTCCCAGACGCCGGAGTTGGCCCAGCGCACGAAGCGCTTATGAACGCTTTTGTACTTGCCGTAGCGCTCCGGAAGGTCAGCCCATCGCGCTCCAGAGCGCAGTACCCACAGCACCCCGTCCACAAATAAACGGTTATCGGCTGCCGTGCGGCCCACATGCTCCTTGCGGCCAGGAAGAAAATCCTCGATCTTCTCCCATTGCAAATCACTCAATTCATAACGGCTAGGCGACATATTCCCACTTCAACAGCTAGAAACAAGCCTGCAAAGTGTATATGTCGATACGGCCTAGGGACGTAGGGACGCAGGGACTAGGGACTAGGGACGTAGGGACTAAGGGACTGGGACCATCTGCGCTACCAACGCTAAATCTTGGGGTGGGTTGCGGGGTACCGCACAACGGGATGGGGTTTTTCCACAGGGCTGGCGCGGGGCTATTCGGGGCGAAAGCCTATGAATCCCTATAACTTCCGGAAATTCCTTGAATATCCTGATGAAGTCGTGTTGAATACAGAATTACCGGTAGGTTTGCCGGAATTCGCCCTTGAGTATGTGACCATTTCCGGGAGACACTTATGCGCAACGCCGCAGCCCGCTCGAACCTGCTGGTCCCCGAAGTTCGCGAGGTCATGGATATCCGCCAGGCCTCGAATTACCTTGGCATCTCGCCCGACACTCTCTACAAGTACGCTTCGGAGGGTTTTGTTCCGGCGTTTAAGCTGGGCAATCGCTGGCGCTTCAAGCGTTCGCGGCTGGACGAGTGGATGGATCGGCAAAGCGATCTGCACGCGGCCAGCGAAGTGGATGCTGGCAAGAAGAAGCCGGTGCAGCGAGAAGCAGCTTCCAGCCTCTAGCTCCTAGCTGCTAGCTATTTCTTGCCGATGAGCAGCGCTCAGTGTCGCCCCGGAAAATTCGATCGCATAAACAGTGGCTTCTGTTGGCATTGGGAAATGTCGATTCGTGCAAACAAAGGTGGAATCTAGCAGCTAGGAGCTGCTTCTGATAAAACTAACCGCGTGGACCACTTCCGCCGCATGGGCGCGCTGCGCCGCAAGCTGACTCGTGCCGGGCTTCCCGGACTCCTCGTTAACTTTCTTCCCGATGTTCGCTATCTCTGCGGGTTCACCGGCTCCAGCGCGGCGCTGGCGGTGACGCGGCGGACGGCGCGGCTGTTTACCGACAGCCGCTATACGACGCAGGCTGCAGAAGAGGTGCAGGCCGCACAGGTACAGATTGTGGCAAGTTCGCCTTCGGTGGCGGCGGTGCAATGGCTGGCCGCGCAGTCGGGCGTGACGATGGCGGGATTCGACCCGGCGCGTACCACGGTCGCCGATTTGGCGCGATGGAAAGGTGAGCTGCCCAGCAGTCTGCGACGGAGTTTTCTTGAGGCGATTCCGGCGCCGTTTGTCGAAATGCTGCGCGTGGTCAAAGATGAGGACGAACTGGCGGTGATGGCCCAGGCGGCGCTTGCAGGATGCCGGTTATTCGATGGAATCCTCAGGTTCCTGCGGCCGGGCGTGGCGGAGATGGCTGTGGCTGCGGAGCTGGAACATCAGGCGAGGCTGCTGGGGGCCGAAGGCATGTCGTTTGAGACGATTGTGGCGAGTGGTGTGCGGTCGGCCATGCCGCACGGGCGCGCGACGGCCGCGCTGCTGCCGAAGCGGGGGTTTGTGACGCTCGACTTCGGTATAATCCACAAGGGTTATTGTTCTGACATGACGCGGACCGTCTATCTGGGCAGGCCAAGGCCCGGAGAGCGGAAGGCATACGAGGCTGTGCTGGAGGCCCAGGAGGCCGCGGTGGATGCGGTAGCTCCGGGCGCAAGTTGCGCGGAAGTAGACGAAGCCGCGCGCAGCATCCTGCGCAGGGAAGGTTTGGGCGAGGCGTTTTCTCACTCCACCGGCCACGGCGTCGGCCTGGAGATTCATGAGCCGCCGCGAGTTGGCGCGGGACAGCGAACGCGCCTGGTGGCGGGCATGGTGGTGACGATCGAGCCTGGCGTCTATCTTGCGGGGCAGTTCGGCATCCGCATTGAGGATATGGTGGAAGTTACGCGCAGCGGGGGCAAGGTGATGACCGCTGCGGCGCCGAAGGCGCTAGTCGAGTTATGAAACGCCAGACTTTGAGATTTGCGGTTTGGGAAAGTTGACACCGGTGCGTGGAGAGTCAAAGGGACGAATGAAACAACAAGACATTGAAGATTTGCGGCAGCTGATTGAGTTTTTGAAGCAGCATCAGGTGGCCGAGTTCGACATCGATCGCGGCGACCTGAAGATTCGGCTCAAATTCAATCCCCAGGAGAGCGGGCCAGCCTCACTGAGCGACCTGGCGCGGATGCTGCGGACAGCGCCGCCCGCGACGGCGCATGCGGCCGGCACGGCATCAAGATCTGCTGCGGCCGCGGCCGAGCCGGCGGCCGATCCCGAGGCCGGGCTGCACCTGGTGAAATCGCCGATCGTGGGCACGTTTTTTGGCTCGCCTTCCCCCGGCGCGACGGCCTTTGTTTCTCCCGGAGATCGCGTGGAAAAGGGCCAGGTGATCTGCATTGTGGAGGCCATGAAACTGATGAACGAGATCGAGGCGGACGTTTCGGGCGAGGTGGTCAGGTGCCTGGTTTCGAACGGACAGGCGATCGAATTCGGTCAGCCGCTCTTCGCGATACGGCAACTGTGAGCGAATTGGAGACAGTGAGGTTAGCGCGATCGCAGCATGGAATTCGCGCAGGTGGAGCGATGTTCAAGTTCTCCAGACGAGATTATGGTGAGGCCTTCGAGAGGCAGCGTGAAGCGTGGACAAAAACCAGGTCTCGGGGGAGGCAAAGATATATTTTGCTTCGTGGCGTGCTCGGTTGGGGAAGCTTCATGTTCGTCTTCATGAATGCGATGGATTTGTTCATTCACCACCGGATTGACTATTGGTGGCTCCCTATCAGTTTTGTTTTTTGGTTAGCTGGCGGGTATGGGTTTGGGATTTCAATGTGGAACAGTTTCGAGGCCAAATTCGGCCGGTCTTCCGCTCACTAGCTGCTCAGCTAATCTCATCTTAAAGGTCATGCATGCTTCGTAAAGTTCTGGTTGCCAATCGTGGCGAAATCGCATTGCGCGTAATCAACGCGTGCAAGGAGCTGGGCATTCGCACAGTTGCCGTGTACAGCGAGGCGGACCGCAACTCGCTGCACGTGCGCTTTGCCGATGAGGCGATCTGCATCGGGCCGCCGCGCGCGGCAGACAGCTATCTGAATGTGCCGGCGGTGATTTCGGCGGCGGAGATTGCCGACGTGGAGGCGATCCATCCCGGCTACGGCCTGCTGAGCGAAAATGCGAATTTTGCCGAGGTGTGCCGCGCGTCGAATATCAAGTTCATTGGGCCGCCGCCGGAAGTGACGCGGCTGATGGGCGAAAAAGAAAAGGCGCGCCAGGCCATGAAGCGGGCCAAGGTACCCATTCTGCCGGGATCGGATGGTATTTTGTCGACCGCCGAAGAGGCGCAGAAGTGGGCGGAGAAGGTCGGCTACCCGGTCATATTAAAGGCCAAGGCCGGCGGCGGCGGGCGCGGCATGCGCATCGTGCGCGGTTCCGAGGAACTGCCCAATCTTTTCCATGCGGCGTTTACCGAAGCGGCTAACGCCTTCGGCAACGGCGAACTCTACATGGAGAAGTTCATTGAGAACCCGCGACACATCGAATTCCAGATGCTGGCCGACGAGCATGGCAATGTGGTTTCGCTGTTCGAGCGCGAGTGCTCGATTCAGCGGCGGCATCAAAAGTTGATCGAAGAAGCGCCGAGCCTGCAAGTGACGCCGAAGATGCGCGAGGAAGTGGGACGGACGCTGTGCCGGTGCCTAGGTGACATCGGCTACCAGAACGCGGGCACGGTTGAGTTTCTGATGGATGCGAGCCACCAGCTTTACTTCATCGAAATGAATACGCGCATCCAGGTGGAGCACCCGGTGACGGAGGCGATCACCGGTATCGACCTTGTGAAGGCGCAGTTGCGGATTGCCTCCGGCGAGAGGCTGGACGCAATTCTGCCGCCGACGCTGGAGATGCGCGGTCACGCCATCGAGTGCCGCATCAACGCCGAGCATCCGCAGAAATTTACGCCATCGGCGGGGCAGATTACGGCGTTCAATGTGCCGGGCGGAAACGGAGTGCGCGTGGAAACGGCGCAGTATGCCGAGGGCGTGATTCCGCCGTACTACGATTCGCTGATTGCCAAGCTGATTACGCATGGTGTGGACCGCGCCGAGGCGATCGCGAAGATGGAGCGGGCACTGAGCCAGTTCGTCGTGCGGGGCGTGGATACCTCGATTCCGCTGCACCAGGAGATCTTCCAGAGCGAGGCGTTTCGCGCCGGGGAGTTCGACACCGGGTTTATGGAGCGGTTCCTTGCTGCTCGGGCCGAGGCGGAGAAGCAGCCGGCGTAAGTCTATCCGAAAGATCGGCTAAAGTCTGTTTTTTGAGGTTGTTGGGTCGCCGCAGAGTTTATTCGTATTTTCTTCGCCCTTCGGGGCGAAAATCGGCTATGCTGTGTGGGCAACTTGGAGGTTGCCTTCATGGACGCTCAGAAAGAACTGATTGCTGAATTCGACCGCGAGGCCGCGAACACTCGCAAAATGATCGATGCCATTCCGGCTGACGCCGATTTCAACTTCAAGCCCCATCCCAAATCCATGAGCCTGGGCCGCCTGGTCGGGCACCTTACGGATTTCGCAGGCGAATGGGCGCTCTCGACACTGACCAAGGACAAAATTGAGTTCAGCGCGGACAGCAACTGGAAGCCGTTTGTGCCCACCAGCAAGGCTGAGGCGCTGGAGAAGTTCGACAACGAGCTTGTGAGAACGCGCGCGGCGCTGGCGGCCACGACCGGAGACACGTGGGACCGGAACTGGCAGCTTGTGTGGCAGGGCAAGGCCTGGATCAATGCACCAAAGCACCAGGTGTTCCGCGATTCTGTGCTGAACCACATGATTCACCATCGTGGACAGTTGACTGTGTATTTGCGGCTGCTGAATGCGAAGGTTCCGGGGACGTACGGGCCGAGTGCGGACGAGATGTAAAAACAGGGTGAAGTGTGAGTGTGAGTGCGCCGGACGGATACGCTCTCGCGCACACTCACACTCACACTCACGCTGGGCCCTCGCTCCTGGTCTACTCTGGATGCATGTCTTTTTCCTTTCCGAAAATCTATCCAATTCTCGATAGCGGCGTGATTCCGCAGGTGGGGCGCGCGGAGTTTCTGTACAGGGTGGGCAATGAGCTGGTTGAGGCTGGGGTGACGCTGCTCGAATACCGCAATAAAACCGGGTCCGAGGCAGAGGTGCTGGCCGATGCGGCGATTCTGCGCGCGGTGCTGTCTTCGGGAAATGTGAAGCTGATTCTCGATGATCGCGCCGATCTGGTGGAGCGAATTGGGTTTGACGGCGTGCACGTGGATGCGGGAGACGCTGCGCCTGCGGAGGCGCGACGGCTGGTGGGACCGGGACGCATTGTGGGCACCTTCGGCGGCAGCGAGGCGCTGTTGCCAGGGATCCCGCAAGAGCCGGTGGATTATCTGTCGATTGGCCCGGTGTATGCGACCACGACCAAGCAAACTACCAAGGCTCCGATTGGCCCGGAAGGCGTGCGCAAGCTGCGAACGGAAGCTGGGCCCGATGCCGTGCTGGTTGCGGTGGGAGGAGTGACGCTCGAGCGCGCGCCCGCGGTTCTGGCGGCGGGAGCCAGCGTGATTGCCGTGGCCGCGGCCATCTTCCGCAGCGCCGATCCGGCGGCGGAGTTTCGGCGGTGGAAGGCGGCGCTTCATTAGAAAGAGCCGGGCAGTGGCCGGAAACGATACAGATCCGTCCAAATCCTGGACAGCATGTGCCGCAAAATGAGGCATTTCTGTCTCGTAGCGAGACTGGCGCTGTCTGAAAACGGTACATTCGCAAAGTACGCCGCGATCCGGGTCGGGCAGAAAATCTTTTAGCGGAGTATGGTGCTATCCCGGGTCTCAACGGCGAGACCCGGGGCACCCGGGCTTGTGCTGGACTGGCATTGCAGAATGCGGGTCCTTCGACTCGTCCGCCGCGGCGGACTCGCTCAGGATGACCGGGGTTAGGTTCGGTTCGCGCTTTCCCACATCTCAAAAGCGAGATGTGGGGCAACCCTTCATCGTGCTGGGTTGAGTGCGGGCTGGTTGAGGATTGCGGTATCCCACCCTAAGCGCAAAAGGCGCGCTTAGGATGGGGCACCCAGATTTGTGCTTGGTGTAAGCCCTTGGTTTCGTATCGTATGATTGCGATACGGTTCCTGCACGCAGATTTGAACAGACACAGTTTGCCCCATTTAATCCATGCACCAGGGAGGAAGCTGCCCCTTGATTTCTCGATTGCTGCGCATTAAACCCATGTCGATGCTCTCTCAGGAAGCGGGCGAGCAGGGAGAGCACACGCTGAAGCGTTCGCTCGGGGCCGTGAACCTGATCACGCTGGGAATTGGCGCAGTGATCGGCGCGGGCATTTTTGTGCTGACGGGCCAGGCCGCGGCGCTCTACGCGGGGCCGGCCGTGGCGTTGAGTTTCGTGCTTGCGGGGCTTACGTGCGCCTTTGCCGGTTTGTGCTATTCGGAGTTCGCATCGATTATTCCCATCGCCGGATCGGCGTACACCTATGGATACGCCACGCTGGGCGAACTGGTGGCGTGGATTATCGGCTGGGACCTGGTGCTGGAGTACGCCTTTGGCGCATCGACGGTGGCGTCGGGGTGGGCGGGCTATTTGAACAGCCTGTTGCAGCAGTGCGGCATCGTAATTCCGCCGCAACTGACGGCGATCCCTGGAACCGCGCTGGTGAGATACCACGGGATGTGGGGGCCGGTGGCGTCACTGCCGCCGGGCGTGAGCGACGCCGGGCTGCCGCATGCCACGGGATTCTTCAACCTGCTTGCCATCCTGGGAGTGATGGCGATTACGACCATCCTGGTGATCGGCATCAAGGAGTCTGCAAATTTCAACTCCGTGATTGTGTTCATCAAGCTGAGCGTGGTGGCGATTTTCCTGGTGGTGGGCGGCTATTTCCTGTTCCGCCATCCTGAAGTGGCGAGGTTGAACTGGCATCCCTTTATTCCGCCGAAAGACGCGGCCGGGAACTTCGGCTGGGGAGGCATTTCGAAAGGCGCGTCGCGCATCTTTTTCGCGTACATCGGATTCGATGCGGTTTCGACGGCTGCGCAGGAAGCGAAAAAGCCGCAGCGCGATATGCCGATTGGAATTCTGGGGTCGTTGCTCATCTGCACCATTTTGTACATTCTGGTTTCGCTGGTGCTCACTGGCCTGGTGAGCTACAAGACGCTGAACGTGGCGGCACCGGTGGCGCTGGGCATTGATGCAACGGGCGTGAGCTGGGGCTCGATGCTGGTAAAGATCGGGGCGGTGTTCGGGCTGGCCACGGTGATGCTGGTGATGCTGCTGGGGCAGACGCGCGTCTTCTATTCGATGTCGAAGGACGGTCTGTTGTGGAAGTGGGCCTCCGCGATCCATCCCAGGTTCCGTACGCCGTGGATCACCACCATCGTGTTCGGATTCTTTGCGGCGCTGTTTCCCGCGCTGCTGCCGATCGCAAGGCTCGCGGACCTGGTGAACATCGGCACATTGCTGGCGTTCGCGATTGTGTGCGCCGGAGTGTGGGTGCTACGGGTACGGAATCCCGAGCTGCACCGGCCGTTCAAGACGCCGCTGGTGCCGCTGGTGCCGATCCTGGGCATTGTGTCGGCGCTCTACCTGATGTCGCGGCTGGCGGCGATCACGTGGGAAGTGATGATTGGCTGGTTGATCTTTGGATTGATCATCTACTTCACCTACTCCGTAAAGCACAGCAAGGTGCAGCGGATGAAGGATGCGGAAGCCGCGGATTAAGGTGCGGGAATGGAAGAGCGAAAACGACGGCCTCCCTTTGCGGGAGGCCGTTTTGCGTGGAGAGAATGGCCTTGCGGAAGCAGGCAAAGTGAACTAAACTAAGTGGACTTAGTTTACTCGGAGAGGCCATGCGTACCTACAACATTCACGAAGCAAAAACAAACCTTTCGCGGCTCATCGACGAAGTGGAGAATGGCGAACCATTCATCATCGCCAAGGCCGGGAAGCCCAAGGCGCAGGTGATACCGATTCGCGCCTCAAAGAAAAAGGCTATGCAGCGGATTGGATTCATGAAGGGGATGTACACCATACCCGACAACTACGAGACTATTGACAAGGAATTGGATAAAGAAATCGAGGAAATGTTTTACGGAAAGAGTTTGAAATGAAGTTCCTCCTCGATACGCACTTCATCCTCTGGCTGCCGATCGGCGGACGAGGTATCAGCAAGAACGTCCGCGCCCTCTTGAACAATTCCGCAAACGAGTTTGCATTTAGCGTCGCAAGCTTATGGGAGATCGACCTGAAACGGGCGCGCCATCGAGGAACATTTGCGTTCGACACGCGAGAGATTCGAAAGCAAATGATTGAAAACGGATACGAGGAACTGCCGATCCTGGGACAGCACGTGTTAGGTGTGGATGCCTTAGCCCCGATACACAAAGATCCCTTCGACCGGCTCCTGATTGCGCAGGCGGTAGTCGAAGGGATGACTTTGCTCACTGTCGATGCAACAATTGCCCGCTATCCAGGGCCTATTCGCAAAGTATAGAGCGCCAATTACGCCGTGGTCTTGGCGCAGAAGGCGTCGAAGGCGCGCATGAGCTCGCCGGCGATGTCCTGGGCGGTGGACTGCTCGATGACGGCGCGTTGCATGAGGTAGACCAGCTTGCCGTCGCGCAGGATGGCGACCGAGGGCGAACTGGGCGGATGACCTTCAAAGTAGCTGCGAGCGCGATCCGTGGCTTCGCGGTCCTGGCCGGCAAAGACAGTGATCTTGCGATCAGGCGGGTTGGGGGTGTTGGCGAGCGCGAGACGGATGCCGGGGCGAGCCTTGCCCGCCGCGCAACCGCAAATGGAGTTGACGACGACGAGGGTGGTTCCGGGCTCGGCCAGTGCGGCGTCGACCTCTTCGGCTGTCCGGGTTTCCTTGATCCCGGCACGAACGAGTTCCTCGCGCATAGGGATCACCATCAGTTCTGGGTACATGTGTGCCTCCGGCAGGAGAAGCTGCCAGCTTTCATTCTACGGGTTCCGGACGCGCCGGGCTACTACCGTGTGCAGCTAGGCGGCAGGGGCTAAAGCCCCGCTCATTATGCTGCGTTTGCGGCGCGACTGAAGTCGTGCCCTTTCGCGAGAACAAAGCCAAATTAGGGGCCGCGTCTGCTACCCAGAGTTACTCGGCAGGTGCGCAGCCACGATTACGCTCAATGTTCTGGATCTGCTGCAGCTCGCCGGTGCGCATTTCGGTGAGCATCGTGCCAAAGGAGTCGTGGTTGGCGTTGGGAAAGACCGTGGCCATGAATACGGTCCAGGCGCCGCGCATCGCGATCCAGGCTTGTTCCTCGGCGCGAAGTTTTTCCTCGCTCGTCGGCGCATTCGGCGGATCGCCGGGGATGGGCTTGCTCAGACACGGCGAAGTGATGATGGCGCGGAAGGCCTGGTTGAGGTGCAGATCGGCTTCCTCAAAGTCGTCCTGCGAGGGGATGCGGATGCGCTGCTGCATGCGGAACTGGCTTGCCAACTGTTGCTGGATCATGCGGGTGAAATTGTCGTTTTGCTCGCCCGGCTCGGCATCGGCGTGGGCCTTGGCGTAGTCGCGGATGGAAGCGTCGACGGGTTTGAGTGCGGCATCGAGCTGGTCGGCGGTGAGGCCGGTGACATAGCGGACGAGCAGTGGCTCGATGGATTCTTCGGGTACGCAGCCGCGGTTGCGCTCGGCATTCTGCAGGCGGCGGAGTTCGGACTCGCGCTCGTTGGTGATCATCCAGCCGAAGCTGGCGGGATCACTGTTGGGGAAAAGCTTGGTGAGGAAGGTGACCCAGGCATCGCGCAGCGCAAGCCACGCGGTCTGTTCGGCGCGAAGACCTTCAGCGTTGGAAGGAATGCTGGGCGAATCGCCGGGCTGGGGCTTGTCGATGCAGGGCGAAGAGGCGACTTCGCGTAGGGTCTCGTTCATGCGCAGGTCGACTTCTTCAAGCTGGGCTTTGGCCGGAGTCTGGTTCATCTGCAGCATGCGCAGATAGTTGGAGAGGCGCATGCGCAACTGGCCGGCGAAAGCGTCGCTCTTGTCGTTGGGCGAGGCCTGGGCGTGGGCCTTGGTGTAGGCGCCAATGGCGGCTTCGACGGGCTGGAGGGCCTCGGTGAGCTGGTCGGGCGACATGCCGGGGACGATCTTTTCGATGAGCGGCTCTAGTTCTGCAGGGTACATGGGGCGGTTCTGGATGCCGCGGCCCATCACGAGGCGATAGCCATCGGGAATGCCGAACCACTCCGTGCCGGGATCGCCCAGCTTGAGGTCGGTGACTTCAAGCTTTTGCGTGCCGTTGCGCGGATCGATGCGGGTGACGGAGAGGTTGAACTGCAACTGGGGCGAATACCAGATCTCCTTGGTGACGACAACGGGTTTGTCGTTGCCGAAGGCGCCGGGATTGAAGGTGCGGGTTTCGCGCGTGCCGGTGCATTCCAGGCCGTCGATGGTCTCGGTGCCGAGGCTCTCGCGGGCGAGGATAGATTTGCCGTCGTTGGATGGGCCGATGGGGTCGTCGACAGGATGCTGTGTGGGATCGAACATCATCTGGCGGCAGATGCGTTGGTCGGGGGTGCAGGTGGTGATGGTGGAGCTTTTGGGATCGTAGACCCTGGTGCTGACCAGGGGCGGCTCGAGGTCGGAGTCGGCAGGAACCGGCTGACGCGCCTCGCGGTATTCGCGGCCCGCGGCGTCACGGGCAACGAGGGTGTAGTACTTCTGATCAACGATGGTGCCATCGGGCAGTTGGCGATGGATCTGAACGGGAATCCTAGCGTGGAATGGCTGGCCGGTGACGAGCGGGATGAAGAGGCCGTCGACATGGCCGGTCATGCCGCTATCGGGGTCGGGCGCGTGGGTCGTGTCGCTGGTGGCTGTGGAGGTGCCCGCAGTCTGGGCGACGAGAGCGACAGGGAAAGCAAGGCAGAAAACTGGCAAGAAGATGCGCAGGAATTGGGTACGCATAATGAGGCTCCCAGGAATTCGACAGCAGTATACGCCCTGATTAGACGGACGATTACGAATTTCATGTATTGCTGTAGTCTTGATTTTTGAAGATTCTGGAGAACATTGCGCTGGCTCCGCTGACGACCCTCGGAATTGGGGGCCCGGCGCTGTGGTTCGTTGAGGCCACCAGCGAGACGGCGATTGCCGAAGCGTGCCAGTGGGCGCGCGAGCGGGACGTGCCGCTGTTTGTGCTGGGCGGTGGCAGTAATGTGCTGGTGGCGGATGCGGGCTTTGACGGGTTGGCGGTGCATGTTGCGCTCGAAGGCTTGGAATTCGACGGAGATCTGCTGCGCGCCGCTGCCGGTGAGGTGTGGGACGATTGCATCGAGCAGGCTCTTGGAGCGAATTGTGCTGGGGTGGAATGTTTGGCCGGAATTCCCGGCACCGTGGGCGGCACGCCGGTGCAGAATGTGGGCGCGTACGGGCAGGAAGTTTCTTCGGTAATTGAACGCGTGCGGACGTTCGATCGAATGGCGCAGGAGTTCGTGGAGTTCGCGAATGCGGAGTGCGGATTTTCGTATCGCAGGAGCCGGTTCAACTCGACAGACCGGGGACGGTACGTGGTGACGCGCGTGGATTACCGGTTGCGGCGGGATGGCGCGCCGACTTTGGCCTACGCGGATCTGAAAGCGCATTTCAACGGCTGGGAAAAGTCGCCGACGTTGACCGAGGTTGCAGAGGCGGTGCGCGGAATCAGGCAGAGCAAGGGGATGCTGCTGGTTGACGGTGATCCGGATTGCCGCAGCGTGGGTAGCTTCTTCAAGAATCCGTCAGTTACGCCGGAGGTTGCCGAGCGGGTGAAGCAGATTGCCGCAAACGCCGGCGTTGCGGTGCGCATGTTTCCTGCGGAGGGCGGATTGGTGAAGATTCCCGCGGCGTGGCTGATTGAGCAGGCGGGCTTCCACAAGGGATACGCGCTGGGCGCGACGGGGATTTCGTCGCGGCACACGCTGGCGCTGATTAACCGAGGCGGCGCGACGGCCGCGGAGATCGTGGCGCTGGCGGAAAAGATTCGCGCGGCGGTTGAGACCCGGTTCGGAATCCGGCTGGAGATGGAGCCGGAGCGCGTGGGATTTTAACCTGGCGCTATAGTTAGACCTACCGGATCAACTCAACGCGGGTCATGTTAACGCGGGTCAGGCACTGAGGCGGTGTGTACGTGAAGTTCTCGTCTGTGTGGCCGTTTTTTCGGCGGCAAATTCTTTATCTTGGCCTTTCTGCGGCCCTTGTTGCCATTTTCTGGGCGATAGGAGAGTCGGTGCCTTTTGCCCCGGTGCTGGTGTACACGCTTTGCACCGGCAATCTCCTCTCGGCTGGTATGGAGAGAGTGGGGTTCCTGTTTGCGGGAAAGCCGTTTCCGTACAACTGGGTGATTTTTCTAGCTGTCCTTATGGTGCTGTCGGTCCCCGTGTACCTGATTTCGACTGTCGCGGTGTGGTTGGTCGTTCGGCCAGCCACGCAGACACTTCTCAATCTGATTGAATCGGCATGGAGGTTTCCACTTGTCGCCACGATGGTCTTTGGCGGCGCCTCCTTTAAGCACCAAACGACGAAGGATCGGCTGGAGGAGCGCAACCGGGAGTTGCAGCAGTCGGTGGAGAAAGGCACGCAGCAACTGGAGTTGCAGGCGCAGGAGATGCAGCGTGCCCGGGAGATTCAGCAGTCGCTGCTGCCAAAGGAGATTCCGCAGCTTGCGGGGTTTGAAGTGGCGGCAGCGTGGCGACCGGCGCGCGAGGTGAGCGGCGATTACTACGATGTCTTCAAGCTGGACGAGCACCGGCTGGGCGTCTGCATTGCGGACGTTGTGGGGAAGGGCGTGGCGGCGGCGTTGTTGATGGCCAATGTGCAGGCGGCGGTGCGCGCGTACGCGAGCAGCGCGGAGAACGCCGCGCAGTTGTGTACGAAGGTGAACCGGCTACTCTGCGAGAACCTGGCGACGGGAAAGTTTGTGACGTTTCTCTATGGCGTGCTGAACAACGAGACGCGGACGTTCGATTATTGCAACGCGGGGCACGGCCATCCGATTCTGGTTTCGCGAGGGATGGTGCGTACAGCGGAGCAGGGAGGCGCTGTACTGGGCGTGTTTCCTGAGTGGAAATACGAGAACGCGAACCTTGCGCTGGAATCGGGCGACCGGTTGTTGCTGGTGACAGATGGCATTACGGAAGCGTACGACGCGGACGAAGTGGAGTTCGGCGAAGAGCGGCTCGCGCTGGCGGCGCTCGAGACCGGTAAGCGCACGGCGGCGGAGATGAGCCGGTTGCTTCTTGAAGAGGTGTCGACGTTTTGCGGATCGCGCTTCCACGACGATGCGACGCTGCTGGTGATCGCGGCAAAGTGAAAAGCAATTCAGTCGCTACGGCCCTGCAGGCGAAGCATTAATCGCTCGCGCTCGGCGGCGAGGACCTGGGCGGCGGGGCCGAGTGCGGTGAGCCGGCCTTCGCGAAGGAACAGAACCTCCGCGCTCATGGCCAATGCATCGGTCACGTCATGCGTGGCCATCACGGCTTGCACTTGATTTTCCCGCAACCACAATTGCAGGCGCTCGAGTAACGCATCGCTCGCCACCCCGTCGAGTGCGGAGAAAGGCTCATCGAGCAGCAGAAGGCGGGGCGCGGGCGCGAGGGCGCGGGCCAGAGCTACGCGCTGGACTTCGCCGCCCGAGAGGTGCTGCGGACGGCGGGGCGCAAGATGGGTTGCGGCAACCAAAGCGAGCATCTCTTCGACGCGCTTGGCGCGGGCTGACCGGTCTAAACTGCGCAGGCCATAGGCGACGTTGGCAGCGACGCTGAGGTGAGGGAAGAGTGCGGGCTGTTGGGCGACGAGCGCGGTGTGACGGTGACCGGGCGCGAGATGCAAGCCGATGGTGGTTTCAGTGAGCGCGCGCTTGTCGAGGGCGATGCGGCCGCGCGTGGGACGGTCTAGGCCGGCTAGTAGGCGGAGCAGCGTGCTTTTGCCGGAGCCGCTGGGGCCGAAGACGACTGTCCAGTCTGAAGAAAATGCGCACTCCACTTCCAGGTGGAAGCTGCCGCGGCGCGCGTTGAGAGAGAACTCAAGCACTATGCACTCCGTGCTTTTGGGCTTTGGAATAGATCAGTGCAAGAGCGAGGACGCTCATGCCGAGGAGGATGGCGGCGGTGCGATTGGCGGCGGCGTAGTCGAAGTTTTCCACCTGGTCATAGAGGACGATGGAAAGCGTGCGGGTTGCGCCGGGAATGTCTCCGCCGAGCATGAGGACGACGCCGAACTCGCCGATGGTGTGCAGAAAACTGAGCACGATGGCGGCGAGCAGCGAACGGCGTGCGAGGGGAATGAGAATGCTGGAGGCGATACGCACCGGCCCGGCACCGAGGAGCCGCGCGGCGTCGACGAGGGCGGTGTCGACCGATGCGAAACCGGCGACCAGCGGCTGCAGGGCAAAGGGAAGGCTGTAGATGACCGAGCCGACGACGAGGCCGTTGAAAGAGAAGGCGAGGGGATGGCCGAGTAGAGTCGTGATGCCGCGGCCCACGGCCGTGCGAGGGCCGAGCAGGACGAGGAGAAAGAAGCCGAGGACCGTGGGCGGCAGAACCATGGGCAGAGTGGCGAGTGCTTCCAGCGCGGCAAGCCAGCGGCTGCGGCCCAGCACGAGCACGGCTGCGAGAGGCACGGCGATAGCGAGAAGAATCGCCGTGGTAACTGTGGCCAATCGGAGCGAGAGTGCGAAGGCTTGCCAGTCCATTTGGTTCACTCAACAGACTATCGTTCGGGCACGGGGATTCCCAACCATTTTGCAATCGGGCAGTGAATGAGTTTCAGAAGACATCCCCTCAGGGGCTAAAGCCCCTCGCATTTCATGCGCGACTGATGGCATGAGTCAACTCATGCCCTGATACGAAGCCGGTGAGCGATCATTTGTGCTATCCCACATCTCAGAATCGAGATGTGGGGCACCCGGGTTCGTACTGGGCTGGCATCGCAAAATGCAGGTCCTTCGACTCGTCCGCTGCGGCGGATTCGCTCAGGATGACCAGGCTTAGGTTTCCCACCCATTTCGCAAAGTGAGCGAAATGGATGGGGCGCGGGTTCTCATTTCCGATGGAGCACATCGAGCGCTATTTCACCGGCGCGAGGCCGCTTTTGGCTAGTTGCGCCTGCACCGCCGGCGAGAGGAGAAAGTCGAGCAGCTTGTGCACTGCGGCGCGTTGCTGCGTTTTGCTGACGATGACCGCGCCCTGCTCGATGGGCGGATAGAGATTGCGGGGGATGACGAAGTATTCGCCGTCTGCGCTGAGGCGCGGCGTGAGCGCGGAGGTGAGCGAGATGAGGCCGGCATCGGCGTTGGCAGAGTCGACGAATTGTGCGGCCTGGGCGATGTTTTCCGCGGTGACGATGCGCGGCTTGAGGGTGTCGTAGAGATTGAGGCTATGCAGCGCGGCAACTGCGGCACGGCCGTAGGGCGCGCGATCGGGATTGGCGATGGCGAGGCGCTTGATGGCGGCCGAGCGTAGCAGATCAAGAGATGGCGGCGGCAGGTGAGAGTCTTTTCGCTCCCAAAGAACGAGCGTGCCTTTGGCGTAGGTAATGGGCGTGGAGGAGTCGGCCGATCCGGCGGCGTCGGCGAGGCCGTCGTCGATGAGGCGCTTGGGATAACTGAGGTCGGCGGAGAGAAACAGGTCGAAGGGCGCGCCGTTTTCGATTTCTGTGGTGAGCATGGCCGAGGCCTGGTACGTAACTTCGGCAGGTATGCCGGTGGCTTGCTGGAATTGCTGGAGGAGGGGCGGAAGAACGGGCTCGAGGTCGGCGGCGGCCGCGACGCGCAGCGGAGTTTGCGCGACCAGCGGCGCAGCCAGCACGCACGCGAAGATTGCGGCGAAAATGGCTTTGGATGCGTGTGCCAGGAGGCAATTGTTGAGGTTCGATTGAAGCACGATGACCCCGCAGGGGCTAAAGCCCCCCGTTTTTTGCTCATCATAGATGGCACGACTAAAGTCGTGCCCTGACACTTCGTGCCTTACGACGCATTTTTCAGAGAGCTCAATAGCCATGCCCTGACATTTCGTGTGTTCCTCACGCCCCGCAGAGCAAAGGGCTGCCGCTCCATCCACAGCAAGAATCGCCGTACACTGGTAGGCTAACACCAGGGAATTATGAACGATAACTTACATCAATTGCGCTGTTTCGGGTGCGGAAGCCGGATTGCGGGCGCGGAAGCGCGACCGGATTTTCGCTGCGCCCAATGCGGAGACCTGTTTGAGGTGGAGTATCCCGGCTGGAGCCAGCGTGGGGGGCACGACCGGCCGAATCCCGGAGCCTTGAAGTGGCTGTGGAGAGAGCGACGCTGCTCGGGAGAGGCGCTCGATGCTTCGGGCGTGTGGCGTTTCCGCGAGCTGCTGCCGATTCTGGATAGCTTTGGCAATGCCGTTTCGCTGCGCGAGGGCAATACGCCGCTGTATCACTTGCCGCGCGCGGCAGCGGCACTGGGCATTGATCGCATCTTCGCCAAGCACCAGGGCATGAATCCCACAGGCTCGTTCAAGGACACGGGCATGACTGCGGCGCTGAGTGTGGCGAAGGAGCGTGGATTCGAGTGGGTGGCGTGCGCGTCGACGGGCAACACTTCGGCGGCAATGGCGGCTTACGCGGCGCGGGCCGGGCTGCATAGCCTGGTGCTGATACCCGAGGGCAAGATCGCGTGGGGCAAGCTGTCGCAGGCGATGGATTATGGCGCCATGACCTGCCAGTTGAAGACGGATTTCGACGGCTGCCTGAATGTGCTGACCGAGATCGTGAAACAGGCGCCGATCTACCTGCTGAATTCGGTGAATCCTTATCGGCTGGAAGGCCAGAAGACGCCGGCTTTCGAGATTGCCGAGGCGATGGACTGGAACGTGCCCGATCACTTGATTGTGCCGGGCGGCAACCTGGGCAACAGTTCGGCGCTCGGTAAAGGCTTCCGCGAGATGCGCGAGTTGGGACTGGTGGCGCGGCTGCCGAAGATTTCCGTGATTCAGGCTGCGGGGGCGAATCCGCTGGTGCGAAGCATGGCGGAGAACCACGGCGCAACGCTCGAGCCAGTGGAGGCGCATACACGGGCCACGGCCATTCGCATTGGGAATCCGGCGTCGTGGCGCAAAGCTGCGAAGGTGATCGAGGAGACCGGCGGTTGGTGCCTGGATGTAACTGAGGCGGAGATTGCCATTGCCAAGGCTGAGATCGGCGCGGAGGGACTGGGCTGCGAGCCGGCTTCCGCGGTGACGCTGGCGGGACTGAAGAAGCTGCGTGCGCAGGGAGCGATCCAGCCGACGGAGACGGTGGTACTGTTGCTGACGGGGCATACGCTCAAGGACGCCGATTACACCATTGAGTTCCATCGCGGAACGCTGCTGACCGATGACGAGAAGCGTGGACACGAGGCGGAGATTGACGCGTTGCGGCGCGACGCCATCACCCTGGATGCGACACCGGCCGCGGTGCTGGCCGCGTTGAAGGGCAAATTGGGATGAAGGACGCGCGAACGATGGATCGGTTCCGGCTCCGCTTGCCTGCAACTTCAGCGAATCTTGGCCCTGGATTTGACGCGGTGGCTGTAGCCCTCGACTTTGCTTTGGAGATTGAAGCTGTAGCGGCGCAGGAGTTTGCGATTTCCGCGACGGGGCGCGATCGAGATCGTTGCGGACGGCTCCACGATAACCTGATTCTCGAAATCTATAAAGACTTGCTCGAAACCAATGGGCGGCCGATTGTGCCGCTGGCGTTGCAGGTGACGAATGCGATTCCGCTGGGGATGGGATGCGGGTCGTCGGCGGCCGCGCGGCTTGCGGCCATTGCCCTGGCGATGCACTTCGGGCAGCTCGATTGGGATACGGATCGAGTGCTCGAAGAGGCGTATGCGCTGGAAGGGCATCCGGACAATGTGGCGGCGTGCTGGCTAGGCGGATTTGTGAGCGCGGTGTGCGAAGGAAGAAATGTGCACGTGGCGCGTGTGGATCCGCCGGAGACGTGGCGCGCGATTGTGGCGCTGCCGGCAGAACCGCTGGCCACCAGCAAGGCGCGCGCGGTGCTGCCGGCTAATTACGCGATGGAAGACGTGGTGGCGAATCTGCAATCGGCGGCCATGCTTGGACTGGCCTTTGCGCAGGCGCGGGGCGATCTGCTGCGGCTGGCGATGCAGGACCGCATTCATCAGCCGTATCGCGCGCCGTTCTGCCCGCTGCTGCCGCTTTTGCTCCCGCTGGTGGGTGAAAGCGGGGTTCTGGGTGTTGCCTTAAGTGGTGCGGGCCCGGCGGTTTTGGTGGTTGTCGAGGGCGAAAGGAGCTTGCCGGGAGCTCGCTCCGCGATTGCAAAAGTGACGGAAAGTCGCGTTGGTGCGGAGCTGGTAATCTGCCGGTTTTCACGGGTAGGTGCAAGCCAAACCATTGAAATTAAATAGGTTGATTAAAAATCTTTTGCGGCTTTTGTAGGTAGGCTGTGCGTTATCAATGAGTTAAGGTTACTACCGAGGTAGATAATCACCTATTTTTGATTACCCCACCCATTACCTAAGTTTGCTTGCCATTTATCTATATAGCAACTACATTCGCTGCGTGAGCAGTTCTGGGGGAGGGCTGCTCTAGCGCCCGAGATCCTTTATGGATCCGGGCGCTTCTCTTTGCACGCGATGTCATTTCTGTTGCCGCGAGCGACGCTGGGTTTTGCGCGGACGCGCAACGTTTGGCCCAGGCGCGCAAAGCAGCGGCGCACTTGAGCTTGCGACTTTGGAGGCTCCTCGCGCATCGGATGTGTATACGGTTTCCTGTACAATGACCGTTGGGGCACGCGAGGAGGAACATGGCAGGGCAAGGTGTTTTGGAAGTGAACGACGCGAATTTTGATCAGGAAGTGCTGCGCAGCGAGCAGCCAGTTTTAGTGGATTTTTGGGCCGTCTGGTGCGGCCCGTGCAAGGCAATTGCGCCGATCGTGGATAGCGTGGCTGCGACGTACGCGGGCAAGCTGAAGGTGGCCAAGGTGAACGTGGACCAGAACGGCGCGACGCCGTCGCGTTACGGAATCCGCGGGATTCCGGCGCTCTTGTTTTTCAAGGGCGGCAAGGTGGCCGACCAGATCGTGGGTTACGTGCCGCAGGACGTGATTGAAGAGAAGGTGAAGAACCTGCTGGCGTAACGAATACAGCGAAATCTACAGTTCGGAGGAAACAAAGGCTCGGGCGAAATGCCCGGGCCTTTTGCTTTGGCGCAGAGTTCTGACCCGGGCGATGCGTAGGTTGGCATCCCGATTTCCCACGTCTCAAAATCGAGACGTGGGGCACCCCTGTGTTGTGCGAGGTCAGGCGGTCGGAGTCTTACGCGCGGCCGCGGAATTGAATGATGCGGCGCCGATCGCGCTTGCCAGGCCGGTGCGCGGGCAGGGGCGCAAATTGCTCCATGGCTTTGCGCTCTGCTGCAACGCGCAGGCGGGCCTCGCGGCTGGCGTCAGTCTCGCGGTAGAGGGATTGCGCCACCGATGCAGGACCGCGGACGTGGCTGATGGCGAGCACATCGATTTCAAAGCGGCCGGCGTCGTTTTCGATCTGCAGGCGGTCGCCGGGATGGACATCGCGTGCGGGTTTGGCGCGCAGGCCATTCGAATCGATCCGGCCCATATCGCAAGCGCGCGAGGCTATGGCGCGGGTTTTGAAGAAGCGCGCGGCCCAGAGCCATTTGTCGATGCGAACCTTGTCCACAGTAGATCATCGTGAAGCGAATTGAATCGTATCAGGATTTCCCAGTCACTTTCCAGATAAAGAGATGCTTCGGGTCGCTCGATGTGGCTACCAAGAGTCCTTCTTTGCGCGTGGCGCGGTTGAGAGCGGCGCGAATGTTTGCCTTTGAATCGGGCAGGGAAGCCAGAGATAACTTGAGCGCGGTGCCCGGCGCTAATCGATCGAGGTGATGAAGGATTTGTGCGACGATCTTCTTGTGCTTTCCTTCACGGGCTTTGGGGATGTCTGCGCGGTGAATCGCCAGGAATTTGAGCGGATCGGAATGCGGATTGTGATCGCGCGCCAAAGCTCCAGGCCTCTCTTGCAATGAGATGCGGGAGAGAGGGCAGCGTATGCCCAGCGCGGTGCGATGCAGGCGTGCGTTTGCGTATGCGTTCCGTAACGCAAGAGTATCTGGCGCGTAAAAATATCCAGTTCGTGTAAAAAGTTCTCGGCTTAACAGGGGGTAAATACCGCTGGCGCAAAATGATTGTCCACAGGCTAAGTCCTTGAAGCGACTTCGAGTTGTGAGAATACCAATCGAAATGGAATGAGAATTGCCCGAAGGCAAGTGAGGTACCGAGGTGAAGTTATGAAAGCAACACGAAACTCCCCTATCGTGTCGTCCGACAAAACACCATCGGACCAGTGGAACGGACATCGCCCGAGAGTATTGGTGGTTGACGATGAAACTGCAATTGCGGATGCCCTTGCGAAAATTCTTTCTTTAAGCGGTTTTCCCGCAATTGCGGCTTACGACGGCGACGGCGCGCTTGATTCTGCGCTGCTGTTGCCGCCCGAAATGCTCATCACAGATGTGATGTTACCTGGGATGAACGGTATCGACTTGGCCATTACAATCAAGCGCGTCTATCCGGAGTGCAAGGTTCTGTTGTTCTCGGGGCTAGCGTCGACGTCTGATTTGATGGCGACGGCACGACGCGCGGGGCACACCTTCACATTGCTCAACAAACCAGTGCCGCCCGAGGCGCTTTTGGCCTTGGTGGCAGAGGGGCTGAACGCAAGCGGCACTGGAAAATCTGCAGCGATGGCGTAGCTCCAAATCTCCGTCACAAAACATGGTGAGGCGCGTCAGGGTTTTGCCGGCGGTTCTCCGTGCATCAGCGCCTGGTAGCGGCGCGCGTACTCGGACTTGTATGCGTAGACCGCGCGGTCGTAGCTGAGCTGTGGCGTGCCGGTCTTCACGGTCCAATTCAAGCGGATTTTCCGCGCGGTGGCCGGGACGGAGAGCGATCCTCCGGTGCATGGCTCCATGCACGAAAAAGTTATCGGCGCGCCATCCACGGTTGCACTATGTAGATCCATGAACCAGGGCAAATGAATTTCGATGCTCTTCGGAGCGCGATCGAAGTGCGCATCGATGCGCAGGACAGCTTGCGTCGCGGAAGGCTGCGTGAGAGTGAAGGCTACCGGGCCGAAATATGTGGGCGCCTGGCGGACGGCGATGGTCTTGCCGTTGCCGATCCAATCTGGTGATACAACAGAAAGCAGATGCAGCTGGTCGCCCTCTTCGCGCACCAGCATGGTGCGCAGCAGAGTGCGGTACTCGGCTGCGAACCAGCCGTGGGGCGCGAGGTTGTCGCCGAAGTTGCGGTCGCCCCAGGGGCGGATTTTGTACTCGAAGCCGGCGTTGGTCGAACTGGTGTGGAGCAGGATGGCGTAAAGCTCGTTGAGTGCCTGTAGCTGATCGCCGCGGATGGTCTCCGTCATGGTGTTTTTGATGGTGAGGTAGTGGTGCAGGAACTCGCCATTGGCGTAGGTCATGATGCCTTCGGCATATTTGGCCTGCACGGCGCGCAGAGTAGCGGTCACGCGGGGATCGTGCGGGTCGAGCGTGGGCTCGGGGACAACGGAGAGCAGATTGCCCCAGTCGTAGCCGCCGGGCTGCCCGTCGAGTACCGGCGGAATGTAGCCGTTGTGCGCGGCGGCCTGGGCGTCGAGAACTTTGAAGAAGGCTTGATGGAGGCTGTCGTACTCGGCTTGCCATTTTTGCGCGAGGTCGGTGTGGCCGGTTTCTGAAGCCATCGGAATAGCGAGGCGAAGTCCATCGAGCGCGAGGAAGTTGTAGCCGGTGAGATGGCCGGGGATGTACTCGTTGTCGCGCACATCGCTGGCCGGGACGATGTGGAGCGGGTCGGCGGTGCGAGCCTGATGGAGCCAGTCGACGGCGCGGTCGATTTGCGGGATGGCCCATGCGGCGAAGGCCTTGTCGTGCGTGATGCGGTAGTGCTGCCCGTAGGCCCACACGGCTTCGCCCCAGCCATCGTATTGCTGCGGCTGTGAAAGGAAGTTGCCGTCGGGCTTTTGCGATCTGGCAAAGAATTCAAGGCACTCGCGCGCGATTTGCGGGTAGCCGGTGATGTCGTAGCTGTGCACGATGTCGGCGCCGTCGCGAAGATAGAAGAAGTGGTAGTGGAGTTTGTTGACGGTCTGGATATAGTCGGGGCCGATGTGATCGATGGCGATGAGGTCGAAGATGAGGTTTGTCGAGAAGGTGTCGACAACTTTGGGCTCGGGCAGCTCGATCTGCATGCCGGCGGAGAGAATGTTGTTCCAATACGCGATGATCTGCGCTTTGGCCGCGTCGAAGCTCGTCTTATCGAGGTCGGAGAGGATCTGCGGATCGGCTGTGGGAACGACCGGCATCTTGAAGTCGAGTGTGCGCTGCGCGCCAGGCGCGAGCAGGGTTGAGTACGTAACGATGCCGACCGGTGTTTCCGGTTCGACGTTGAGATGAGCAGGCCTGGTGAGGTCGGGCGGGTGCATGTCACGATAACTATCGCGGAGCGTGAAGCCGCGCGCTGCGTAGCCCAACGGAAAGCTATAGAGCACACGGCCGTCACGGAAGAAGTGCGCGGCGTCAAAGGAGTTCGCCCACTGGCTGCTGAAGGGCTCACCGATCTGGCGGTATGCGCCGGGGAATTTGCCTTCGACAGGGCGCAGGAAGCGATTGTCGCCGTGCGGCAGGCCTGTGGTGGAGAGCGCGTCGTAGCGGATGCCGGTGGCGAAGATAGCGCGCGTGGGCTGGTGCGAAGCGTTCTTCATTTCCACGCGGATGAAGTTGACGAGAGGGCCGTTGTCATTGCCGTTGAGCGTGGCGGCGAAGAGGGTGAAGCGGTAGACGATGCCGTCGCGCTCGAACTCGTAGTGGACAATGGGCAGATGGCCCTGCTCGAGGGTGCGAATGCGGACGCTGGTGGGATCGAGTTCGGGGCCGGCGAAGAACATGAGCTCGCCGAAGCCGGTGCGCAGGTAGCCCTCAGGCGTGATTTCCGTGGCGGCTTCAGCGCCCATGACACCGATTTCGTCAGTGGGCTTGGAGAAATAGGAAAAAGGCTGGCCGGGCTGGTCGATGGACGGGGAGACCATTTGCGCGGAAAGGCTGGCCGTAGAGAAAAAAGCGGCGGCGAGGCCGGCGGCAAGGTAGGCCAAGCGACGGGGGATGCGAGATGCGACAGAGTTCATGAAGCTCGAACCTTCCGATAGTGCGAGACGAGGCTGGGCGTACAGGAAAAGCATCTACGCTCGGCCAAGGGAACATCATAGACCAGCCAGGGCAGGCGTTCCGGGGGGTGGGTTTGGGTTTAATCCTACGCGCGCGACAAGCGGATTGAGAGGCGATAGTGGGTCAGCTTGAAAAGCCATCCCTCAGATGCTAAGTGTCGTGTCTCAAGAGGATGTTGTCATCGTGCTCGGGTATTGCTTGAAGCGGGCTATGGAAAAGCTGGAAAGCTGAGAATCGCTTTCCACTTTCCCACAACCCCTACGGCGGCTACTTGGACGATTTTCAAGAAAATGCCAAGCTACCCTCAGGGGCTAAAGCCCACCGGCCGTTGAGCAGCATGCGGCACGGCTGAAGCCGTGCCCTAACAAAACAGTTTCAAACTGACCCACTATTTTGTTAAGCGGGAACTGGTGCGGGCCGGGTAGACTGTACGCTAACCAAAAACACCGGTCCAGATCGTACAAGCGATTGGGGCCGAAATCTGTTTCCGAATTTCAAGAGATCGGAGCCAGCATGAAACTCTATCGAGGTTTCTCCTCGTCGCAATTGGTTCGCGTTTTCTCGACCGTTATCGCGATTGTTTTGCTGTCCGCATGGTCGATCGCGGGCCAGGCTAAGGCGCAGACGACGCCAGACGGCGTGCCGTCGTATGTGGTGGGCGGCGTGTCCATTGCGGTTCCGGCTCCACCAAGCGGGGGCCTGGTGGAACTCGGTACGGATCGAGCCAAGTACGAAGTGGTGACCCCCGACATCAACCGGCTCGTAGCTGCGTTTATTCCGCAGCAGGATATAGCGATGCTGCGCAGCGGCGGGACAGGCGGGGTCAACCCCTACGCGCTGGTGGAAGTTCTGCGCGAAGCGGAGTTCAGCGATGTGAGTGCGAGCGACTTCGAAGGCCTGGTTGATTCTGCCAGCAGTCAGTTAGGGGCGGTAGTCGATTCCACGTTCAAGGAGAGCGAGGCTGAATTTAACAAGCGGATGAAAGCGCTGAACTCGAATACGCAGGAGACCCTGGGTAAGCCGGTCATGCTGGGCACATTTTTCTACAAGACCGATGCGTATTCGTTCGGCATGCTGGCGCCGGTGACGGTGAACGGAACGACCATAAAGATGGTGGTCGGCACAGTGCTGTTCCGGGCCAGGAACCGGGTTCTATTTGCGTACTATTACGAGGTCTACCAGAATGATCAGACGCCCGCGCAGGTGCGCGCAGTGACCGAGCAGTGGGCGGATGCAATCCTGGCGGCGAACGCGCAATAAGCTGAGCAAACTGTACGCGGAAGAAGAGGGCAGCGCGAGATTATGCCGAGCAGAACCTAGCTGTGGTCCGCCACCCTCCAGACGTAAAGATGCTCGGCGTCGCTTGACGTAGCTACCTCAATGCCGCGCAGGCGGGTAGCGCGGTTGAGGGCTGCGCGGATGTTCTCCTTGGAGTCTGGCAGCGCCTCGAGGGGGATCTTCAGCGCGCTTCCCGGTTTGAGCTCATCGATATCTGTCAAAAGCCGAGTGACGATTTGCTTATGCTTGCCGTCGCGGCCCTTGGGGACATCGATCTGGAAGATCGACTCAAAGCTCGTCTCTAGCTTTTCGCGCCCATTTCCATTCTTCATGGTCGACCTCCTCGCGCGAAGATAGCGCCCTTTAAAGGCTAACAATAACCTAAGCTAAAAATCATATCGAGCTATAGTTACGCAAATCAACCGAAAACCTATGCTTATTGTATTTGAAAATTTCGCAATCGCGGTGTAGCTATGTTTCGGTCATCCGTAGGGATGGTCTTTCGGGCGCGTAAAGATGTTCAGATTAAAAGATTTATCCCGTAACAGGAAGACTCAGCCCGTATGAGAAAAAAGCTGCTAGGGTGCGTTCAGAGGTGATATCTCATCATGACTGGAAGGCGAAATTCCCCCGTGGTCCCCATCAGCGAAGTTCCGCCAGCGGACACAACGCCCTATCGGCCCACCGTGCTTGTGGTCGACGATGAATCGTCGATTGCCGAAACGGTGGCCGCGATCCTGTCGCAAAGTGGATATGCCGCGATGACTGCGTACGATGGGCAGGAAGCAATGGAGATTGCGTTGCTTACGCCGCCGGAGTTGCTGATCACCGACGTATCGATGCCGGGCATGAGCGGCATCGAACTTGCGATTACAGTCCGACGCATATTTCCAGACTGCAAGATTCTACTGTTCTCAGGCCACGTGGCTGCAGCCGGGCTGTTGGCGGTTGCGCAGCGCGCCGGGCACACATTTACGTTGCTGTCGAAGCCCGTGCATCCGAAGGAACTTTTGGCACGAGTGTCGGAAAGCCTGAGGCCTGTGAGCAGCGCCACTGTTTAGCTGCCAGGCATAGTTGTGGTCGCGCCAGCCGAGAGCAATTCATCCGAGGTGGACCCGTGATGGAATCGGGGCCGACCGGACACGTGTGGTTTTCAGGTGAATTGGCTGCGCTCAAAAAAAATAGCCGTACTATTCGTTCAATTGGGGACTGCATATGACAGAACAGTGCTTCAGGAAAGAAGATTCGAACCCGCCTGTCTGCGGGGTTCATGAGGTACCGTTGATCACGAAGCAGCTCCCCGACGAAATGATTGCGGTGGGGTATAAGCACCTCACCTTCCTTGCCTGCCCGGTGAGCGGCGCAGTGCTCAACGACCAGAAGAAGCGAAAAGACGAGAAGAAGCCAAAATGAGCTATGCCCACACCTTGTTGCTCGGCATGTAGAGGGCTTCGGGCAGGGGCTTCCGAAAACTTGAGGCAGGTGAGCAGCCCCGCCGTTCAGCTTCCAGTCACAATCGTGGTCGTGGCAGCCGCCGAGGGCAATTCATCCGAAGCGGATCCGAGATGAAAGTGCCGCCAGATGGTCTCCGCAGTTTTGCGGGAGACGACGGCGGCGAGCGATTCGGCAGTGGCTTGCTGGACGTCGCGCAGGCTGCCGAAGTGGGTGAGCAGGCGTTGGCGGGTTTGCGCGCCTACGCCGGGAATGTTCAGCAGCTCGGAGTCGCGATCCCGCATGGCCCGGCGCTGCCTGTGATAGCCGACGGCGAAACGATGGCTCTCATCGCGAATCAACTGGACAAGATGGAGCACGGGACTGCGGCGGTCGAGGACGATGGGCTCGTCTTCGTTGCCGTAGAGATAGATGACTTCTTCCTTCTTGGCGATGGAGGCGAGCGGCTGCGAGGTGAAGCCGAGGGACTCGAGCGCCTCGGCCGCGGCATGGAGCTGACCCAGGCCGCCATCGATGAGGACGAGTGAGGGCATGGGCTGGTCTTCATCTTTGACGCGGCGGTAACGGCGCTCGACTACCTCGCGCATGGCGGCAAAATCGTCGACTCCGGCGATGGTCTTTATCTTGAACTTGCGATAGGCGGACTTGTTCATCTTGCCGTCTTCCCAGACGACCATGGACGCCACGGTTTCCGCGCCCTGGATATGCGAGATGTCGAAACACTCGATGCGGCGGGGAAGCTCGGGGAGCATGAGTACGTCTGCGAGCGCTTCCTGAATGGCCTTGCGCGAGGGCTCGAGGACGCGGAAGCGTTGCGTGTAGGACTGCTTTGCATTTTGCCCAGCTAGATCGACGAGGGAGCGCTTTTCGCCGCGTTGCGGCACGGCGATTTCGATTTTGTGACCGGTGCGCTCGGTGAGGAGCGCCGAGAGAGACTCGCGGTCGTCGAAGTCGACGGGGGCGAGGATAGTGCGCGGGACGTATTGCTGGTCGATGTAGAGCTGCTTGAGGAGGGCCGAGAAAACTGCGCCTGCGTGGAAGACTGGTGAGCCGGAGGTTGTGCTATCCCCGGTCTCAGAATCGAGACCGGGGGCACCCGCTTGTCGTGCTACGTCCGCAACCGCTTTTCGTGCTTCGTATGGATCCGATTGTTCCAGTGCGAAGTTCTCCATCAATGCGGGCAGGTCTTCCCAGAAAAATTCGCGGCGGTCGACGATTTTACCGTTGCGCATGTGGAAGAGGTTGACGGCGAGCGAGCCGTCTTCAAAGTGGTAGCCGAAGACGTCGGCGTCATCGTCGAGCTCGACCGTGGCGATGCGCTGTTTTTCCTGGAGTTGATGTACGGTGGAGAGCTGGTCGCGGAGGCGCGCGGCGGCCTCGAACTGCTCGGCTTCGGCGGCGGCCATCATGCGTGCGGTGAGAGTGCGTTCAAGCTCGGCATGGCGGCCTTCGAGAAAGAGTTGCGCGTCGCGGACGGCGTCCTTGTAGGCTTCGGGCGTGGTGAGGCCTTCAACGCAAGGGCCGAGACAGCGGTGAATGTAGTACTGCAAACAGGCGCGAGGGTGGTAGCGCGAGAGATCGACTTTGCAACTGGGCAAGAGAAAGCTGCGATGGATTAGCTCGACCACGCGATAGGCCAGGTTGCCGGGGAAGTAAGGGCCGTAATAGGCGGCGCCGTCCTTGCGCAGGCGGCGCGTGACGAAGACCTTGGGGAAGCGATCGGCGAGGGTCAGTTTGACGTAGGGGTAGGTCTTGTCGTCGCGCAGCAGGATGTTGAAGCGCGGCTTGCGCTGCTTGATGAGATTGTTCTCGAGCGCGAGGGCTTCGTGCTCGTTGGCGACGAGGATGGTTTCAATGTCGACGGCTTCGCGCATGAGGGAGCCGGTTTTGGCGTTGGCTTGCGAGGCTTCAAGAAGATAGGAGCGCACGCGGGCGCGGAGGTTGTTGGCCTTGCCGACGTAGATGACTTCGCCCTCGGCGTTTTTGTAGAGATATACACCGGGTTTCGTGGGCAAGGCACGGATTTTCTCGTAGAGATCCATAAATGAGGACGGGTGCGGATTGTTTCAGGCCAGTTCTTAGGATAGCGGGATTGGCGCTTCGCCTCATAGGCGGTGCGACGGTGCGATCGTCGGGCAGTCCCCTCTGCTTCCCCGGTCCCCAAAAGCGAGGGACCGGGGGCACCCGCCGAGATTTGGGGCACCCGGAGCGGTGGAATGGGGAGGGCCGAAACAGAGCAATCCTTACCGAGTTTGGTAAAAATTACATCGTTTCTGCGGGCGCGGGGAATGTTTGACTGATTTGTAACGGTTTCATTTTCAGGTAGTTGCACAGGTCCAATCGATTGGAGGGCGGCGTGCACTTTCCTGGGTGAAGCAGGAGACATTCACTGCCGGGAATCTGGAACATGATTCCGGCGGTGGACGGGAAGGTGGAGGCAATGACAATTTACCGATTTGGATTTGGAATGGCAGCCGCGGCGCTGGTTGCACTGGGCATGACGGGATGCTCTACCAAGAATTATGTGCGCACGCAAACGGGACCGCTGATCGATCACACGGATCAACTCGATCAGAAGTCGGCGGCAAACAACCGGGCGATTCACGACGTGGATGATCGCGCGCAGGCGGGTATCAGCAAGGCGCAGAGCACGGCCGACTCGGCCAACCAGAATGCGCAGAACGCGAGCCAGGCGGCGAATTCGGCGGACACGGCGGCTAACGACGTGGCGCATCGCGCCGATACGCTGGAGAGCGTGGTGAAGGGTCTCGACAACTACAAAGAAGTGACGAAGGTGTCGGTGACGTTCGGCTTCGACAAAGCCATGCTGACCAGCGACGACAAGGAACAGCTGGACAGCTTCGCGGGCCAGTTGGGCTCCGCGAAGAGCTACATTCTTGAAGTGACCGGCGGAACCGATTCGGTGGGACCGGCGCAGTACAACTACGATCTGAGCCAGCGCCGCGCCGACGCGGTGGTGCAGTACCTGGCGGCGAAGTACAACATCCAGGCCCATCGGTTCTATCTGATCGGCATCGGCAAGGACCAGTATGTGGCTTCGAACAATACTCCTGAAGGGCGCAAGGAAAATCGGCGCGTCCAAGTGCGGCTGCTCTCGAATATGAGCAGCAACACGGCGGCAAGCGATCAAGCCCCGACAGCGACGGGCCAGGCGAACCCGCCCAGCCAGCCGCCGACGACGGTGGACGAATAGCGCGGACGTCGAATCCGACGCGGAACAAGATTGTGGAAGGAAGGGCAGGCCTGAATGGGTCTGCCCTTTTTACTTCTGTGGCTAAGACTTTACTGTTGCGAGCTGCTTCACGTGCTCCGCGCGGACTTGGTTGGCAGTAAAGAGACGCAAGAACGGAGCGCCTTGCGCAGCTCCTTCGACGGCGGGACGGCCATGGGCCTCTTCGCGCTCCACGATGCAGACGACGGCGGCGACGGTCATTCCAGCCTCCTGCGCGGCCTCGATGGCGGCGATGGTGGAGGCGCCGGTGGTGCAGACGTCGTCAACAATGACCACGCGCGCGCCTGGACGATAGAAGCCCTCGATGCGGCGGCTGGTTCCGTGAGCCTTTTCCGCCTTGCGCACCAGAAAGCCGTGGAGAAGTGGCGCGTCAGGGCGCAAGGTGGCGCGCCAGGCGCTGGCCGTGGCCACATTGGAGACGATGGGATCTGCGCCCATGGTTAGGCCGCCGACGGCTTCAGCGTCGATCTTGTTGGCTTCGAGCAGTTCGAGGATGGCGTGGCCGGTGAGACGCCCGCCCTCGGCGTGGAGGGTGGTGGTGCGGCAATCGATGTAGTAGTCGCTTGTTGTCCCGGATGAGAGTTTGAACTCACCAAGCTTGAAGCTGGTGCGGGCGAGAAGAGGGAGAAGCTGCTGGGCGTAGGTGGTGTCTGGCATCGAGATGATTGTACGGGAGCTACTAGCTTCTAGCCTCTAGCTGCTAGCCGATACGCCGCAAATCGACGCTAACCGGTCAAACGATAGGAGCCGCTTCGATGAGGTCGTCGAAAGATCCAATGGCACGGTGAGTGCGGGGTGATTCAGAGCTAGAAGCTAGTAGCTAGCGGCTAGGAGCTGTTGTTGTCACATCTTGTCGAAGTGGCGGAAGCCGTCGCTGCCGATCATGGCAAAGGAAAAAATGATGAAGTTGTAGGATGCGTGGACGAGTGTGCTGGCGGCCAGGGACTTGGCTTTGAGGCGCACTGCGCAGAGAATCAGGCTGATCACTATCAGTAGGAGAAATGGTCCCAACGAATGGCCCTGCTGCTCGACATGCAACAGGGCGAAGGGAATGCTGGTGAGCACAGAGCCGATGACCATGGCGGGAAGAGACCATTGCGGATGGCCGCTGGAATCGAGCGGGCGCGGAGGCGTGTGGGTTTTCTTTTCGGCAGACCAATCGCAGGCCGTGCAGAGCGCCGGCAAAAGGAAGCCGCGGAAGAACATCTCCTCAAAGAACGGCGCCATGGTGACGCCAAAGGCGAACATCAGCCAGGCGGCGCCGGGGGTGCTGATCATTTTTTCGATGGGCGCATTGGCGGGGCCGGGCATCAGAACCTGGTCGAGAAGAGCCAGGCCGAAGCAGGTTGTGGCCGTCCAGGCGAGCGGCCAGAATTTGGAACGCACCACGCTGCCGCGCCATTCGAGGCCCGCGAAGAGGCTCTCATTCCAGACCATGGGAAAGACGAAGAGGCTCAGGCTGAAGGTGATGAGGTAGAGAATAGCCTCGCTGGCGAGGTTGAAGTTGACGTCGGTGGCGGACTTTGCGGAAATCTGCACGCCTAAGAGATGAAAATGCGAGACGAGCGCCAGCGCGATGACCAGAATGCAAAAGGCGACAGTAAGCAGCAACATCAAAAGCAGAAGATGGCCGAAGTTCGGGATGCGCATGGGGCGGCGAACCGGCGGCTGCGCGTAGGAATGGAAGAGCGGCGGCTCAGCGTGCGGCGGCGCATCAGGAGCCAAGGGCGAATCAGACGCGATGCGCCAAGGGGCATCTTCCGCCTGGTCTGCGGCCATGATTCTTTCCACGCGGGGCTTTGACGCCAGATGCTGAAGGAAAGCTTCCCGGTCGTCTGCCGGCCTCGTCTCGGGCTCGCGAGCATTGTCGTCGTACGGATCGGTCATAGAGGCTTTTTCGCAGTCTTTCTACGAGAGCTTGCCACAACTGGGCTTTTTTGTCGCGTGCGCTTGCCGTTGGATGGGGACACTTTAGCGTGAAAGGGATCGGCGTTGGTCGATGAGGCGCCATTGGGACTGTCGCCGGAACCAGTGGGCGAAAGCAGATCCTCTTCCACATCGGTGGGCGCGAGACGGCCATTGCTGAGTTTGTAGTAGCGCTTGAGGAACTGTCCGGTGTAGGAGCCGGGCGTGGCGGCAATCTTCGCGGGGCGGCCTTCGCCGACGATGCGTCCGCCGTCTTCGCCGCCCTCGGGACCAAGATCGATGACCCAGTCGGCGTTGCGAATCACGTCGAGATTGTGTTCGATAATGATGACGGAGTTGCCGAGATCGGTGAGCCGGTGCAGGACTTCGAGGAGCTTGCGCACGTCGTCAAAGTGCAGGCCGGTGGTAGGTTCGTCGAGCAGGTAGAGGGTTTTGCCGGTCTGCCGCTTGGAGAGTTCGCGCGCCAGCTTCATGCGTTGCGCTTCGCCGCCCGACAAAGTCGTTGCGCTCTGGCCGAGGTGAATGTAGCCAAGGCCGACGTCGACGAGAGTCTGCAATTTCTGGCGCACCTGGGGCACGTCGATGAGCAATGGCAATGCGTCTTCAATGGTGAGGTCGAGCACGTCGGCGATGGAGTGTCCGTGGAATTTCACGACCAGCGTCTCCTGATTGTAGCGGCGGCCGTTGCACACTTCGCATTGCACATAGACATCGGGCATGAAGTTCATTTCAATGCGGCGCTGGCCGTCGCCCGTGCAGGCCTCACACCTTCCTCCGACCACGTTGAAGCTGAAGCGGCCCGGCTTGTAGCCGCGCTCGCGCGCCTCGGGCAGCATGGCGAATAAGTCGCGGATGGGCGAGAAAACGCCCGTATACGTGGCTGGATTAGAGCGCGGCGTGCGGCCGATGGGCGATTGATCGATGCGCACGACCTTGTCGATTTGTTCCGTTCCGGTGAGGGCTTCGTGCGCGCCGGGCTCCTCGCGCGAGCCGTAGATGGACTTGGCGAGCGAGCGATAGAGGATGTCGTTGACGAGGGTGCTTTTGCCGCTGCCGCTTACGCCGGTGACGACGGTCATGACGCCGAGGGGGATGCGGAGGTTCACGTCCTGCAGATTGTGCTCGCGCGCACCGGTGATGGTGAGCCATTTGCCGGTAAGCTTGCGCGGTTGCGTGCGTTGCAGCATGGTGGCTGCGCCGCTGAGATAACGGCCGGTAAGCGATGCCGGCGACGCCATAATCTGCTCCGGCGTGCCCTCCGCGACGACAAGGCCTCCCAAGCGTCCCGCCCCCGGACCAAGATCGAGGACAAAGTCTGCATGGCGGATGGTTTCTTCGTCGTGTTCGACGACGAGGACTGTGTTGCCCAGGTCGCGGAGTTTTTCCAGGGCCTCGATAAGGCGATTGTTATCGCGCTGGTGCAGGCCGATGGAGGGCTCGTCGAGCACATACAAAACGCCGCGCAGGCGCGAGCCAATTTGCGTGGCGAGGCGAATGCGCTGGCCCTCGCCGCCGGAGAGCGTGGTGGCATTGCGATCGAGCGAGAGGTAGTTGAGGCCGACGGCGCAAAGAAATTCGAGGCGCTCCGCAATCTCGCGGCGGAGGCGCTCGGCGACGAGGGCCTCGCGCTCGCTGAATTGCAGGTTGATGATGGCCGAGAGCGCGCGATTGAGCGGGAGGGCGGTGAAGTCGGCGATGGAAAGGCCGCCGACCTTGACGGCGAGCGACTCCGGGCGCAGGCGCTTGCCGCGGCACACCGGGCAGGGAATGGCCGACATGAAGCTCATCATGTACTCGCGATAGCTGTCGCTGCGCGCTTCCTCTGCGTTGTCGCGCAGATAGGCCAGTATGCCGTGGAAGCCGGTGCGCGGAGCCTCGCCTTTGGGCGGACCATAAACCAAAATGTGCTGCTGCTTTGGGGGCAAATCTTCAAAGGGAACTTTAAGGTCGATTTTGTAACGATCCGCGGCTAGCTGGACGAGTTTGATGAGATATTGCGACGAGGAGCCGGGGCCGAGACCGCCGTCGAACAGTGGCTTGGACCAGTCGGTGATGACTTTGGCGGGGTCGAAGTCGTAGAGCGAGCCGAGGCCGTGGCAGTTGGGGCAGGCACCGAAGGTGGAGTTGAAGGAGAAGCTGCGCGGCTCGAGCTTGGGCACGTCGAGGCCGCAATCGGGGCAGGCCATGGACGAGGAAAACAATTGCTCGTTGCCGTCGTTGAAGGCGATGAGGACCAGGCCGTTGGCCAGTTGCAGGGCTTTGCTGATCGCCTGTTCGAGACGCTTTTCGGCGGAGGGCTTTCCGGCCGACGTCGTGGCTGGCTTGGTTCCCTCCCCGGTCCCCAAACGCGAGGGACCGGGGGCACCCCCGACAGATTCCGTCACGGCCTTCAAAAGCACTCGGTCGACGATGGCTTCGATGGTGTGGTTCTTGCGGCGGTCGAGCGCGAGGGGCTCTGAAAGGTCGCGGACCTCGCCGTCTACGCGGGCGCGAAATCCTTGCTGATCAAGCTGATCCAGCAAATCCTTAAACTCTCCCTTGCGACCCCGCACAATGGGCGCCATCACGGTGACGCGCTCGCCTTTGCCCAGTTCCAGGATGCGCTGGACAATCTGTTCTGCGGTTTGGCGCGCGATGGGGCGGCCGCAGCCGGGGCAGTGAGGCGTGCCCACCGAGGCGTAGAGCAGGCGCAGATAGTCGTAGATCTCGGTGATGGTGCCGACCGTCGAACGGGGGCTGCGGCTGGTGGTTTTCTGCTCGATAGAAATGGCCGGGCTAAGTCCTTCGATCGAGTCCACATCGGGCCGCTCGATTTGGTCGAGGAATTGGCGCGCGTAGGCGGACAGAGTCTCCACATAGCGGCGCTGGCCTTCGGCGTAGATGGTGTCAAAGGCGAGCGAGCTTTTACCGGAGCCGGAGAGACCGGTGACCACGGTGAGCGCATTGCGGGGAATGCGCACGTTGATGTCGCGCAGGTTGTGCTGGCGCGCTCCCCGCACCGAAATGTGCGTGATAGGCATGGGTGAACTTTACGAAGGCGGAGGGTACTTTGGAGTATTGCTGCGGTCGCAATTCGCCGCAAAAAATACAGCCTAGAGGTATTCTATTTGGCAACAGGAGAGAGGGCAACGCAGCGGATAATCTGCGACAATCGGATGAATGGCTGTCAGGGTCGACGGTTGGCTCGGTAGACCGGAATCTGACGACAGGCGGCGGGACGCGCACGTTGCGACCGTAAGCGCATATTACGGGAGAAGCGGTAGCAATGGCTAATTTGCTGGATTTTACGATGTTAATTTTGGCGACATTGGGCGCGTTGGCATTTGGGATTTTGGCCGCTTATGCAATTCTGCGCGTGGGTTTTGCGCTGATGCGCGCGCCGCGCCGGACAGCGCCGCTGAAGACTCAGCCTCAAGCGGCGCGGACCTCTTAAAAACAGCAAACAATTGACAGTGAACCACCGACAGCCGGCGAGGCAGCGGCGGCGCGGGCGTTTCTCAATTCTGCGGGTTGCTCTGTTGCTGTTGCTCTTGCTGCTGCATCTGCTGCACCTGCAACTGGCGCTGCTCCAGCATTTGCTGCGGCGTACGCACCGGCACGCCAGGGGCGTTACTTATGACGGGCTGGGGAATGGGCGGCTGTACCGGCGGATTCGTATCCGGCTGCTCGGTGTCCTGATCGTTTTCCGCATTGTTGTCGTTGGTTGCGCCGGGGCTGGGATTGCCTGAGGCCGATGCCTGGGTGGTTGGGCGGCCGCTCAAGACGACCTTGCGCGGCGTACCCTGGCCCAGATCGCCTATTAAAAGAATGTTGTAGCCGGAGCCGTCGAGAAGCTCGTTGAGCACATCGCGGGCAGGGCCGGGTCCGTAGTTGCCAAAGATGCGCTCGTCCGCGCCCATACCCTCTATCTTGGCGCCGGTCTTGAGAGAAATATCCCTCAGAATCTGGTCCAGGCTGGAGTTGGAGGCGTGGATGAACAGGCCGTGGCTGTCCCAGGTGACAGTCGCTTCGGCAGGTTTGTTGTTGGCGGGCCAGTTGGGAATTTGCGGCGCCGCGGGCGTGGGGGCGGGAATCGGCTCAACAACTTGCTTTGCGGCCGCGGGCTTTTTGTGCCGATGCGCAGTTGCGTGTGAGGGAGCCGGAGCCGACGGCGACTGCGCGGGCGTCCGGGCAGGCGCGGGAGGAGCCTGGGCGGCCAGCGGGAGGTCCAGAAGGAATTGTGCGGCGAAAAAGACGGCTGCGGCGATGAGGAGCGCCGTGACGCCGGCGCGCAGGCCTGCAGGGGCGTGGCGTGAAGATTCCGGTGGTGGGAGAACCATGGCTCGCATTGAATTCGAGCGCAATGCCGGGCGCGGCGCCTGGAGCTGCCGCGATCGACTGCCGCTCACTGTACTAGACTAGCAGTGGCTGGTGGACGCTCATAGGCCGTCAAGAAAAGAGATTTTCGGGGCAAAAAGGATGAAGACGGAGATGCGCTTGCGGTGGACGGTTTTGATGGCGTTGGCGTTGCTGTTGGCGCCATGGACGAGCCGGGCGGCAAGTTGCACCCCGGAGCCCCAACTGGGCTCGCTGGATCGCGATGCGCTGTCGGCGATCGTCACCAAAGTGGCGAACGCCGTGATGGCGCAGGATGAGTCCACATTGCAGGCCGTGCTGTTGCCGCAGGAAGCGTCGCAGTGGGACGGAATCCGCGCAACCGTGGAGCAAGGAGTACCGCTGCTGAAGGGCGGCCACTTTGAGTTGCGTAATCTTTATCTACTCGACGCGAGCGACCAGACCGCGCCCATGGATACGCAGTTCTTCTGCACCAATGCCTCGTCCTCTCTGACTGTGACCCTGAGCATGAGCGCGCTGCCGCCGGGTCGTTACGCCGTGGTGCTGGCCGATGCGGTGGGAGCGCCGCTGGCGGGGCAGGTGGGGCTGATTCTGGCGTGGGACCCCGCGGCGAAGGAATGGAAGCTGGCGGGATTGACGATTCGAAACGGCGTTTTCGACGGACATGACGGCGTGTGGTACTGGGTGCGCGGGCGATCGCTGGCCAAGGCCGATCCTTGGAGCGCGTGGTTCAGCTACGATGCGGCGCGTTTTCTTTTGCTTCCAGTGGATTTCCTCAGCTCGCCCAATCTTGAAAAGTTGCGCCAGGAGCAGGCGCTGATCGTGCCTTCGCCGCAGAGCGCATTTCCGCTGTCGCTGCCCGACGGCGATCGCACATGGAAGATCGAGGCTGTGGGCTTCGATCCCTCGCTGCGCGAGGCCGATCTGGGTGTTGTGTACCAGTCGACCGGCGTGACGGACCCGGCGGCGCTGCGCACCGAAGCGACGGCCGTGCTGAGCACGTTTTTGAAGGCGCAGCCGGGGATTCGCGCCAACTTTCACGGGCTGTGGGCGTACGCGGAGAAGGATGGCAAGCGTACGGCGGTGATGGAACTGCCGATGGCGCAGATACCGTAGAGGCAGGGACTAAGGGACTAGGGACTAGGGACTAAGTTACGGGAGCTTTACGGTCTCCTGTATCTGTCATTTGTAGTGCTGTGAGGGGGGCAGAATACATGCTCAATTTGATTGTGCTCTTGTTCTCTGTTCTCCTCGGTCTGTTGTTTTTCTTCCAGGCACGATGGCTGATCCGCCTGTTGTTGGGTCGCCATGAAAAGCAAGAGCGCAGGGCGGCGCTCTCCTTCGGGATCTTTGGCGCATTGTTGATTCCGTTAGCTTATGGAACCGGGCTCATCGAAGGCGCAGTCTCTGGAAGCCTGGGAAAGATACTGTCGACGGGGTTAGTTGTTGCGGCAGTTTGCCTCTTTCTTGGGGGGCCATTTTTTATGCTTGGTATGAAGGAAAGTAGAAGGCAATGACGCGACTAATTGATCTACGTTCGGATACTGTAACGCGGCCTACGCCGGAGATGCGCGCGGCGATGGCGGCTGCGGAAGTGGGCGACGATGTGTACGGCGAGGATCCCACCGTCAACCTGCTGGAGCGGCGCGCGGCTGAGGTGTTTGGACGCGAGGCGGCGTTGTTTGTGCCCTCCGGCACTATGGGCAATCAGATTGCCATCCGGCTGCTGACACAGCCGGGGCAGGAAGTGATTGCCGAGTCGCGCGCACACATTCTCGACTTTGAGATGGCAACGACGGCGGTTTTTTCCGGCTGCCTGATCCGCGCCGTGCCCGCCGAAGGCGGAATTCTTACCTGGAAGCACATTGAGGCCGCCATCACTCCAGTCGGGCCGTCCCGCGCGCAGACCGGACTGATTGAAATTGAGAACACTGCGAACCTCGCTGGTGGTCGCTGCACGCGTGTGGAAGTTTTGGAGCAAATCTGGGATGGGGCGAGAGATCGCAAGCTCCCGCTGCACCTGGACGGAGCGCGCATCTTCAATGCCGCCGTGGCGCTGGGAGTGGATGTAAAGACACTCAGCCGTGGCTTCGACACGGTCATGTTCTGCCTGTCGAAGGGGCTGGGCGCGCCGGTGGGTTCGATGCTGGTGAGTTCGGCGGAGCGGATAGCGAGGGCGCGGAGTCTGCGCAAGGCGCTGGGCGGCGGCATGCGACAGGCGGGTGTACTGGCTGCGGCGGGTTTGATTGCGCTCGAAGACGGGCCCAAGCATCTGCACGAGGATCACGCTAACGCGCGGCTGCTGGCCGAAGCGCTGGCGTCGACCGAGGGAGTGACGATCGATCTTCCGTCCGTGGAAACGAATATCGTCGTCTTCCGATTGCAGGCAGGGAAGGGCGCAGCCGACCTCGTGGCGCGGCTCAAAGCGCGCGCCGTGCTGGCTGGAGCCTTCGGGCCGGATGCCATCCGTGTGGTGACGCACCGCGACGTGAGCCGCAAAGACTGCATCGACGCGGCCGAGGCGCTGACGGAGGAGATTGAAGCGCAAATGGAAACTGCTGGCTCACGCTGATCCAGGTTTTGATCAGGTTCGCAGTAAACTCGCTGCCCTACTGCAAGACATCGATCTCTCCCTTTACATGCTCCCGTTCGTAGTACCCAGTGATTTCGCCGCCTGAGAGCGTGCATTTCTTGCCGTGGAACGTCAGGGTCGCCTGCCGCACGATCTTCCCGTCTTTCTTCGCGATCTGCTGCAGTTGGTGATCGTTCACCTGTGTATAGGACCAGGTGTCTGCGTCTGCATCGCCGAGTACGGGGTAGTCCTTGCCATCGAGCTTGCCCTTCCAGGAGTAGTGCACGTCCTGCGTGCTCTGCCCATTCACGAGGACCGAGCTGACAGTGACGTAGACGCCGCCCTGCGAATCGACCTGATACACGAATGCAAATTCGACGGTTGCGTTAGGAGACTTCAGCGCGATTTGGGGCGAACCGCTGGGCCCGATCGTGATGCCAGCTCCAAGGATGGGGGCCTCGGTTTTTGCCAGGACCCAGATGCCCACATAGCTGGGCAGGCTGTCTTTGGCGAGACATGCGGCGCTGGTGCTCAGCAGCGCGGCCGTTAATAGCGCTGCAATGATGGGTGTTTTCATCTCTTTGACCGTACCTTTCCGTACCGTGATTTCGCTTGCGATTACCCTGGGGGCTGGGAGATTGCAAGAAGGCTACCACAAGAACAACGGCCAGCTGGTAACGGCCGGGCCCAAAGAGGGCATTTCAATCGACCTGGCGTTGGTGGAAACGAATATCGTCGTCTTCCGATTGCAGGCAGGGAAGGGCGCAGCCGACCTCGTGGCGCGACTGAAAGCGCGCGGCGTGCTGGCTGGAGCCTTCGGGCCGGATGCCATCCGTGTGGTGACGCACCGCGACTTGAGCCGCAAAGACTGCATCGACGCGGCGGAGGCGTTGACGGAAGAAATCGAGGCCGCGAAGCCGGTCGCATAAAAACTAAAGGCCCAATCTCCCGCTTAGGAGATTGGGCCAAAAGAAATGTGCGGAAACCTCCCTACGCGGTGAATCTGAAGTGCACAGAAAAACAACCGCAGGTCCTTCGACTCCGTTTACCGCAAAAAACGCGGCAAACTCCGCTCAGGATGACAATTTCATTACGGCGCGCACTCCTGGCTCGCCGCTTAGAACAGATTCCACAACGACTGGTTGTAGACCGAGTGATGGAACTGGACTTCGGAGCCTTTGACAATGGTTCCGAGGTCGTGCGGCGAACGGTTGGCAGCAGCCTGTTTCAGATCGGCATAGCGCCCCTGCACATCAGCCCCTAGAACCTTGGCGATCCACTTCGATGCGGTGAAGTCGTCGATGGCTTTTTGGATATTGTCGGGCAGATAACGGCCGCCGGCGCGCAAGTCCTTGGCCTTGGAGATGTCGCCGTCAATGCCAGTTTTGAAGATGCCATAGAGGGCCAGATAGGGATTTGCGTCGGGCGCTACGGCGCGTACCTCGGTGCGCATGGAGCGGTGGTTGCCGATGGGAACACGGATCATGGCGCCACGATCCACGGCCGAAGCGCGAATCTGATTCGGCGCTTCAAAATGCGGATCGAGGCGGCGATACGCGTTCACGCTCGAATTGAAAACCAGGCAAAGATCGAGGGCGTGGGTCAGGATGCGATCGAGGAAGTCCCAGCCGAATTTCGACAACTGCTCCTCGCCTTTTTCGTCCCAGAAGAGATTGGTCTTGCCTTTGGAGACCGACACGTTGGTATGCATGCCGCTGCCGTTGACGCCGACGATCGGTTTGGGCAGAAAGCTGGCCGTGTAGCCCATGTTGTTGGCAATCTGGCGGCAGAGCAGCTTATAGAGCTGAATCTGGTCGGCCGCGGCTACGACTTCGGCATAGCTGAAGTTGATCTCAAACTGGCTGGGCGCGACTTCAGGGTGATCCTTTTCATTCTGGAAGCCCATAGCGCGCTGCACTTCGGCGGCAGTATCGATGAACTGACGCAGCGGATCGAGCGGCAGAACGTGGTAGTAGCCGCCCGTGTTGATGAATTCGAACTTGCCAGTTTCGTGGTAGCGCTGCTCAGCGTCCTTGCCCGCGAAGAGGAAGCCCTCGATCTCAGCAGACGCGTTCAGGGTGTAGCCGTGCTCTTTGTGCAGCTTTTCAGAGTAATTCTTCAACACGCCGCGCAAGTCGCCCGAGTAAGGGCTGCCGTCTTTGTCGATGACGTTGCCGAAGACCACTACTTTGCCGTTACCGAAGACATCGGCGGGCACCCAGTAGAATGCGCTCCAGTCGATTCCCAGGCGCAGGTCGCTTTCCTTCTGCGCTGTGAAGCCGCGGATCGACGACCCATCGAATGTCAGGTTCTCGTAGGAGCCGAGCAGAAACTTCTTGTCGTAGTCGAGCAAATGCAGGCGTCCCTCAAGATCGGAGAACAAGACGGTGACAGCTTTGATGCGCTTTTCGTCAGCGAGATATTTGAGGCGTTTTTCGAGTACTTCACCGGCGGCCGCGCGGCTGGTGCGGTCAGCCTTGGCTTCGAGGTTCAATGTCTCAAGTTCTTCATAGGGGAGAGCGAGGAAATTCCGATACTCGCAGGACATAAGACTCCTTTCGTAGATTCCGAACAGCGGTTCGGAGTGCTGGCGGATGCACTTCAAACGGAGCGAGGTTTTCGAGGGAATGCGAGAGCCGGGAAAACACTCGGACTTACTGATTTCTCTCCGTGGTGGACACGCAAAGCAGGTGTTCTTCGCGGACCTCATGGTCCGCGAGTGGGTTCCTCTTATTGGTGGTGGCTACCAGGTTACGCGCTTCTAACCGAGCCCACAGAGTGTGTTAAAACTTTTCCGCCCTGCGTGCAGAACTTCTGGCAGCGCCGAAATAAAGCAGGACCCTTCGTGCAGAAATTTATCATCCGCGCCCGAAGCATAGCAACTTGAAGGGAACTTGAAGGCAGAGTGCGGAAAACTTTCTCAATGGTGGCGGGCGATGAGCACCATGATCAGCAAAATGGCCACGGGAATGAGAGCCAAAGCACCGTAGTAGAGAAGCTTGCGGGCGAGCGGCGATTTGCGAGATTGCCAGTCGCGAATTTCGTCGCGGTCTTCGACGCCGACCGCCTCCGGGTGCTCGAGATCGTGAAGAAACTCCTCTGCGCGGGCGTAGCGGTTTTTGGGATCGCGCTCGAGAGCGCGATAGAGGATCTCCTGCATCTGCGGAGAGACTGAGGGGTCGGCAACGCTCGGCGGTGTGGGATGGTTCAGCAGGCGGTCGTTCATGGCGGCCAGCGGCGTGGCGCCATGGAAGGGCAGTTTGCCGGTGAGCATCTCGTAGAGAATCACGCCCATGGAGTAGATGTCGCTGCGCCCGTCGCCGCGCTTGCCCTTTACCTGTTCGGGAGAGATGTAATCCGGCGTGCCCAGTGCGGTGGTGAAGTTGGCGTAGGTGAGGCGGCGCGCGGACGTATCGCCGGCGATGCCGAAGTCGATGAGCTTGATGTTGTCGTTGTCGTCGACCAGGATGTTTTCCGGTTTCAGGTCGCGATGCACCACACCGTTGGCGTGGATGTAAGCCAGAGCCTTGAGTACGCCCTCAGCGATATGGACGGCGCGGTCGTGGGAGAGGCGGCCTTCGTCGAGTATGCGGCGCAGCGAGCGGCCATCGCACCACTCCATGACCATGTAAATGCGGGAGCGCTTTTCGCCGCCGAAGACGCGCATGACATTGAGGTGGTCAAGACGTTCGCCGATGCCGGACTCGCGCTTAAAGCGATCGGAAAATAACGGATCGGCTTCCATGTCGGGATGGGGAATCTTGAGGGCGACAGTGCGGTCGTCGCGCAGGTCGGTGGCGCGATAAATGGTGGCCATGCCGCTGCGCGCAACCACCGCATCGATGCGGTACGAATCGAGTTGTGCGCCGGGCTCCAGGGCATCGTAAAAACTCATCGCGCTTCAGGCTCCATCGGGGTAGCTTTCTCTACTGTATCGGGAAAAGGGTCAAGAAGAATAAGGATTTCGTAAGCGGGCACGCAGGTGGAGCTTCCTTAGTACGGGCTCAAATCGGCAGCCGGTAGGGACGGCCGCGATACATGCCCACCTGCTCCACCGAGCGGACGCGAATGACCTGCGCAGTGGTGTTATCGCCGCCGTCAATTTCGACCGCGCGAGCGACAAGCTCGCGTGCGATCTGCGCGGCATCCTTCTTCTGCGAAGCGATGGAGGCAATTTCCGGCTCGCGCATCTCGTCGTGCAGCCCGTCGGTGGACAGGACGAGCACGTCGCCCGGCTGCAGGGTGACGGCCGAGGTGTCGGGCGAGACGAACATCTCCGGCCCCACGGAGCGAATAAGAATATGGCGCGAATCGGAGGTCGCGATGTCGTCGGTGGAGATCAATCCCATCTTGCGCTGCTCATTGACCCAGGTGTGGTCCTGAGTAATCTGCCGCGCCTGACCGTTGCGCACGAGGTAACAGCGCGAATCGCCGACATGCGAGACTACGGCCTGGTCGTAGCGCAGGGCGCAGGCCACGAGCGTGGTGGCCATCTTCTGGCCGTGGTGCTGCGGATTGAGCGCGCAATCGTGCACGGCCGCGTTGGCGCGCTGGATGAGCCGCGGCAGAAGACTGATAAGCATGGAACCGGATTGCGCTTTGCCGAACTCGTCCGTGAGCACCGAGACCGCTGTTGCCGAGGCCACTTCGCCCAGGTCCATGCCGCCGACCCCGTCGGCAACCACAAAAAGATAACCGTGAGAACGCGCCTGCTGGCGCGATGCTGGGATAAACGACCCCATGGCGTCCTCATTATTGGTGCGGACTTTGCCAAAGTCGCTTGCCTCGCCGAACTGTACATCTAACATGTGCGCCGCCGTATGTAGCATCCCGCGATCCAGTTTGACGGGATGCTTTCGTTCAGGGGAGTGAAGAATCCAGCTCGAAAACGACAATTGGGTGGATCCCCTCTCCAGCCTCTCGTAACGAGGCCGGAGAGGAGAACCACCCAGATTTTATGCGATGGTTGACGTTTGATTTACGAAACTTGCTGTTTTGAGTCAAGCAGGACGGACTTTCCTTTGGCCTTCGAGGAGCGCATGAAAAAGACCGCGCCGTAGAGGCCCCAGATAGCTGAGATGCCCAGAGCGGTTAATGGCTCCATTTTGGTGCCGAGGTTAAAGAACGGTCCCGCCAGATAAAACGCCATGCAGGTCAGGTTGGCAACCAGGCCGAAGCCGGGGATGAGGTAATGCATGAGGATGTTCCTGTCGTGGCGTTCGGAATAGGCGACGATGCAGAGCAGGCAACTCAGCCCGTAGAGGATGAACGTGCCGAAGTTGGATGTCAGCGTCAGGGCGAGCAGCGAGTTGGGCAGCTTGGCCAGAGTATCGTGCGGCAGGTAGCCCCAGCTGGAGAAGATGCCATGCGGGAGGGCGGCGATGGTAGCGTCGGTGGGCGCGCCAGCGTCGCCGAACATCAATGAGATGGCGATGACGCCGATGACCGCCGAGATGCAGGCCAGCGTCCAGATGGCTTTACGCGGTGACAGGGACTTTGCGTGAAGAATGCCGAAGTGCTCGGGAACTTCCTCGTCCTTGCCCATGGCGTAAGTGACGCGGGCGCCGGTGTTCATGCAGGCCAGCGTGGTGCCGATGAGGGCGAAGAAGACGGTAACGGCTTCCGCCAGCATGAAGTACCTGCCGTGGCCCTGGCCGAGCAGTTGATCGCCGACAATAATCATCATGTCGCCGATGGGCGCAGCCGAGCTCGCGGCGCTTTGCATGGTATACCCGGAGTTGAGAAAGTAATTGGCACAGAAGTACTCAAAGAGGTAGCAGAACAATCCTTGAATCAACAGCGAGGCAATGACGGCGATGGGAATATGCTTGGTCGGATTTTTTGCCTCGCCTCCCATCGAGGTGACCGACTCGAAACCGACCAGGATGAGAATGGCGACCGTGGACTGAATGAAAACCCAACTCCATTTGTGCACGCCAACCACCGAAGCGGCGTTGGGATGAGCAAGGAAGTTGCCGCTGGAGTCAGTCTCCTGATAGTTGATGGTGAAGGGAACGGGCTTACCGGCCGAATCGAGCAACGGCAGCGGGGTGCCGCTGGAGTCGCGCATGATGGCGCCGGTCTTGTCGGTGGCGAACTGGAAGGTGAAAGTCTGCTGCGTCTGCGTGTCGTACTGGAATGCGGGCGAGCCTGAAGGATGGTTAGCGCGATAGCCGATGGCAAGAACGCTGAAGACGATCAGGGCGGAAATCTGAATCACATTCATGGCGATGTTGACCGCGGAGGAGGCGCCGGCTCCCTTGGATGCGATCCAAGCGACGAAGAAGGAGAAGACGATCGCGACGAGTGCCATAAAGAGCAACCCGGGGTTGGAGCCGCTCATGAATGTGGGATAGAGGAAGCCGACCACGTATCCGACGAAAACGCCGGTGACGGCAACCATCACGCCGGGATAGACCCAGTAATAAAGGTGCGAGCCCCAGCCGACGACGAACTTGGCGATGCGGGCATATTTGAAGGCCTTGTTCTTGGTGAGCATGGCCTGCTCCGCATAGTAGTAGCTGGAGCCGGTGCCAGGAAAGAGTTTGGAGATCTCGGCATAGGACACGGCTGTGGCCAGACAGAGCAACAGGGAAATGAAGATGCCCAGCCACATAGCTGGCGCGGTGGATGGCTGGCCGGAAACACCCGTAGTGGCCTGGATGTAAAAGGTGAGCCAGAGGAAGGCGCCGGGGGCGATGAGCGCCATTGCATTTGCGGTCAACTGGGTTAGGCCCAGCGTGGCCTGCATCTGAGGTGCTTTCTGATCTGCCATGAACATTCTCCTGAGGTTTGAATTTCGGATGGCGGCTCCCGGCGGATGGCCCCCGGGAATTTGCGAAAACAACTGGTAGCGGCTCGTCCTCCACCGCGTACGTCGGGTCGAGATACGGCGTTGATTGGGGCGGACCCGGCCAGGTGCGGTGGCCGGATCCGGTTGATCTGCGGTGAGTTGAGTCTAACGCTCAGCTCATCAGGACGAAATAAAGAACAAAGAGCGTGTTTTCTTAACGCTTTGGACCGAAGAAGGCGATGAACGCGACGGTCAGCGTCTGCTGCTGGTCCACAGCTCCGGTTGAAAGACTTGGGTGCGTTTGCTTGGCAAAGAAGTTTACGTTGGATTCGTCAATGCGATATTCAACCCGCATGAGCGCACCTTCTACCCACTTGTATTCGTAGGTGAAGGTTCCTTCGTAAAGATGCTGGGCAACGCCGGTCTGGAAGCCGTCCGGATCGTTGAAGTATCCAGCGCGTAGTGCAATTGCGTTCTTGGGGTTGGCCTGCGCGTGAAGTGCTCCTTCCGCGCCCCACCAGTCATGGGTCAGGGTGTCGCCCTGCGCGGCTATGGCGTCGTGGTTCTGGCCGTAGTCGTAGTTGATGTAGGCGTTGTATTTGCCAGGGGGTGTGAACGTCACAGTGGTGTCGATCAGGTTGCGAATTCCGCTGGTGGTGTTGGCGTTTTCAGGGCCAACGATGTAGTTGAGGGCCCAGGCGGCCTTGGGCTTGGTATAGGAATTGGTAAACACGCCAGTCAAGCCACCGTTGGTCTTGGAGACGTTGTTCCAGCCGTTGACTAACTGGAAGCCTATGGTGTCTGTCTTCGAGACCGGCATCGAGGTGCGCGCGCCGAAGTGCCAGTAGGGAATGGCGTTGACGAAGAGCAACGAACGCGAGTAATTCCAGTTGTCCTTGGCTTCGATCACTTCAGCTCCGGCCGAGGTGACGAACTTGCCGAAGTCGAGCTCGAACCCTTTGGCCTTGGGCGGCTTGATGCTCAGGAACGCCTGCTCGATGTAATTGAGCTGATCGGCGCTGGAGGTGCTGCTCACGGAAGCGTTGTTGATCAGCGTGTTGGTGCGGCCGTAGATGAAGTCAACATGCGCGCCGATCGGATCGGGATCGTGGTTCAGCGTCAACTTGGCGGCGCTGAGTTCAAACTGATCCGTCTTGTCGTTGAAATTGTAGAGCTGGTTGACCTGGTCGCCCAGGGCGTTAGCGCTCGGGTCGTTAAAGTTGCCGCTGTAGTAGCCGTCGATAAACCCGCTCAGATCCATGGGGCCGACGCTCCACGTGGGAGCGGCTGCTGGGGCTGCAGGGGCCGCGGGCGCGGGGGTTTGTGCGGCAGGCGCCGGGGCAGCGGCAGGCGTTTGCGCGCCAGCTGTGAGTGCGAATGTCATCGCGGCTCCAGCAATGGATCGCAGTGCAATCGATCGAAGTATGACCACGGAGTTGGAATGCATCGACAGGATTCCTCCAAGAAAAAATTTGTTAGATACGCAAGAGACAGTGAGATCGTTCAGGCGCGTCAGCACACGCCCGCTCAAGCCCCGTGCGGGGGGCCTTTTGAGGTTGCAGGGAAGCACACGCTTGCGGTTGAGACTGCCAGCACGGTGCCAACAGTCAGATGGTGATCGTTGAAGTCGTGATAAGAGTGAAACTGCCTAGGACAAGTAATGCAAACAAAGCATAAAGAAATTATGAGGATCATAAAAAGATTTCCCTGGGGTCCAGCGGTGGGATCGGTATCCTCTTTTTTTCTCAGAGCCTTACGGTGCATTGAGGGGTGGGCCAGATGAGCTTTCGTGTGGCGTGAAAAAGGTCTAAAGAACCTGCTAAACTTTTATTTCTCCTGCTCAGGCGCCTGAACACGCGACAACCCCGCGTTACAACAGCAGCGATTTCCACAGATTAAAAGGTCCTGATGCAGACCGCCTTAGTCACGAGGCTCCAAACGGCTACCAGGGGTGTACGCCGCGCAAGCTAGAACAGAAGGTGAGTGTCCGGTTGAGTCAGAGCTACCAGATGCGTTCGGTTTTCGGGCCATGGCGCTCGCGCGGCTCGGGCACACGCATCCTGCTGTTCACGCTTGAGTCCGCTTTAGGCGGGGTGGGCGTGGTCCTCCTGGCCGCGCTGGCGCATTGGTCCAGCTGGCTGCTTCCCGTGGCTGTGCTGCTGTATTTGCTTATCGTAGTTTCCACCGCGCTGCTGTGCGGCTTCTGGCAGGCGGCGATTGTCTCGCTTACGGCGGTGGTGGCGCAGAGTTATTTTTCGGCGCGGCTGCCGGAGTTGTCCCTGGCCGCCAATCCGGCGAGCTCGATCACGCTGGTGGTGTTTGTGCTGGTGGCCCTCACCGTGAGCCGGCTTTCCTCGCGCATCACCGAGCATGCGCGCGAGGCGGAGTCGCGGGGCGGTCAAATGGAGAATCTCTATGAATTCACGCGGCGCACCCTGCAGATGAACCTCTACATGGAACCCGGACCGCAGTTGGCAGAGCTGGTGCACGACATCTTCGACCTTGAGGCGGTCGCGGTCTTTGACGCCGATTTGCACGATGTATACCAAGCGGGCTACTGGAGCATCGATCCGCAGGAGATGGCGCAGAACGTCTACTATTTTGAAACCTCGGACGACGATCCGGAGAGCGGGATCGGGCGACGGGTGGTGCGTCTGGGGGCAGTGCCGATCGGCAGCCTGGTGGTGCGCGGCGACACCAGCCCGTTGATCAACAACGCCATTGCTTCACTGATTGCCATCACCTTCGACCGCTATCGCGCCTTTGCCAACGAGAGCCGGATTGAGACCGAGCGGCGCACCGAACAGCTGCGGTCCACAGTGCTCGACAGCCTGGCGCACGCCTACAAGACACCGCTGACGGCCATTCGCGCGGCGTCGACGGGCTTGAATGAGATGGGCCATCTTTCGCCGGGGCAGACGGAGTTGGTATCGCTGATCGATGAGCAGACGCGGTTGTTGGGCGACCTGACTACGCGATTGCTGACCACGGCGCGGCTGGATGCGGGCGAAGTTTCGATCCATGTGGAGCGCGTGAATGCGGGAACGCTTGTCGAGGAGGTCGTGAGCAGCCTCAGAGACCGGTTGGCCAGCATGAAGGTTGCCATGGAAGTCGAAGACGAGGACCTGATGCTGAGCTGCGATCGGCAGTTGATGGTGATGCTGCTGACCCAGTACATTGACAACGCATGCAAATACTCGAATTTCGGCACCATCATCACCATCCGAGTTCTTGCTGCCGGAGCTGAGGCGATCTTTTCCGTGCACAGTTTTGGGCCGTTGATCCCGATGGCCGACCGCGAGCGCATCTTTGACCGGTATTACCGTTCCTCGAGCTACGCCAATCGCGCTCCCGGGACGGGCATCGGACTTTCGGTAGCCAGGCGTGCGGCGCAGATCCACGGCGGCTACGTGTGGGTGACGAGCGACGAACAGGAAGGCACTACGTTCTTTGCAGCAATTCCTCTGACGATGGAGAAGGAGAGTTCGGGATGATGCAGCAAGCGATCCGCATTCTGGTGGTAGACGATGAGTCGGCAATCCGCCGGGCGTTGCGGCCTCCGCTCATGGAGCTGGGCTTCCAGGTAACCGAAGCCTCGCGCGGTGAGGAGGCGCTGCAGGTGCTGCGCAACGCCACTTACGATGCCGTTCTGCTGGATATCAACATGCCAGGCATTGGCGGCATTGAGACGTTACGACGCATTCGCGCGTTCGCGCCGCGCCTGCCGGTGCTGATGTTGACAGTACGCGATGAGGAAGAGGACAAGGTGGAAGCGCTGGACCTGGGCGCCGACGATTATGTGACCAAGCCGTTCAGCACGCGGGAGCTGATTGCGCGCATTCGCAGCGCGGTGCGGCGCGTAAGGGCCCCGGCGCGGCCCGAAGATGCGCCTATGGAGATTGGCGAAATCCGATTGGACCCGGTGAAGCGGCGCGTGACCAAGCGCGGCACGCCGATCAAGCTGACGCGCAAGGAATTCGACATTCTGTATTGCCTGATGAGCCGCGCAGGGCGCGTCGTGACCTATGCTAAGCTGCTCACGGCCGTGTGGGGCGCGGAGTGCCGCGAGGAAGTGGAGTATCTGCGCACCTTCGTGCGCCAACTGCGCAAGAAGATCGAAGACGACCCTTCACATCCGCTGTATCTGCTGACCGATGTCTACGTCGGCTATCGCTTTGCCGATGCGATGATGTTTCAGCAGGAAACCGCGGCCGGAGACCTCTCATTGGAACCGCCGGAAAAGTTGACGGAAGAGGTCTAGGCACTTCGCGAATTTGCAGGCCGTAGATTGCGGCAGCCGGCCGGAGTTACTCGTCGTAATGCAGCAGGCTGAAGACGTCGTATTCCTTGAAGCGCTCGCGGCCTTTCAGGAAGTCGAGCTCCACGGCAAAGCCCAGCCCGGTAATCACACCGCCCAACTGCTTTACAAGTTTCACGGTGGCTTCCATGGTGCCGCCGGTGGCGAGCAGGTCGTCAACGAGGACGACATTCTGGCCGGGCGCGATTGCGTCCATGTGAATCTCCAGTGTATCGGTGCCGTATTCCAGGTCGTAGGTCACGCGAGCCACCGGAGCGGGCAGCTTCCTGGGCTTTCGCACCGGAACAAATCCGGCGTTCAGACGATAAGCCAGCGCGGGGCCGAAGATGAAGCCGCGGGCTTCAATGCCCAGGACCAAGTCGACCTTGCGCTCGATGTAATGCGCGGCCAGAGCGTCAATGAGCTGCGCAAAGCCGGTCTTGTCCTTCAGGAGCGTGGTGATGTCGTAAAAAAGAATTCCCGGCTTGGGGAAATCGGGTACGGTGCGGACCAGCTTCTTCAGGTTCTCTACATCTACGGGTTTTCTTTCTTCCGGCATGGCAGTGCATCGCTCCATTTTCAGTGGTCAGTTGTCAGTGGTCAGTGGTCAGTTTCTAGTCTATCGCTTGAGGGCAGGGAAACAGGGGACAGGGACAAGTGTGAGTGTGAGTGTGGGCGCGCCGCAGATATAGAATGACACTCGCACTCAGACTGATCACTGTCTTTTCTACCACGCGCCGTCGATGCGGAACGAATCGAGGTTCTGGGCTTCGCTGTCGTTGAGTGTGTGCTCGACGAAGCGATCGACACGGCTGCCACGTGGGCCGCGCTTCAAGCTGGATCGAAGCTCGTCGAGGTCGGCAGGCTCGCCGGCGGCGACAACTTCCACGTCGCCTTCTTCGGTGTTGCGCACCCAGCCGCGCAGGTCGAGCTCGCTGGCCTCGCGGTGCACAAACCAGCGGAATCCGACGCCCTGCACGCGGCCTTGAATGAGGAAGTGAAGGACCATGGTCAATGAGCAGTTTTGCAGATGGGCGCGAGTGGGCGCAAGCGACAAACGCGACACGCTGCCCGCGCGTTGACAGGTAGTGACCAAACATTGCGTTGCAGGGTTGGTGGCGGAATTGAAAGGTAAGGCCGCCCATGATTCATCAACTTCAGAATCATTCTTGACCATGCGGTCGAAGCACATCGCCCAGCTTCAGGCCCTGGCAAATGTGAGCATCCTCCGCCTTTTGAAGATCCGCCTCATGATTCTCGCTGGCGACGGTCTTAATGCACCCTTTACAGATCGAATCGTAGGTGCCGTCTGGATTCAGTCTGTGAGCGAAGCCCGAACGAGAAGAGTTGGCCATTGCTGGCCTCATTCCATGCCCCTATCCGTTCGGAAGCAGTCATTCGAGGCTACTCTCTTATTGCCGGTAAAGCTATGTCTGCAAGAAAGCCACTTCTAGAGCCTTCAGCGGGCTTCGTGGAATTTGGCAACGCACTCGCGGAACTATACCGCGACGGCTGGTTGCGCCTGCGCCGCGCTACACTGGAAATCAGGATGGTCTTCGTTCTCGACAACTACGATTCCTTCACCTACAACCTGGTCCAGTATCTAGGCGAGCTGGGTGCGGAGGTGGTGGTGCGCCGCAACGATGAGGTGACGCCCGAGGAAGTGGAGGCCATGAAGCCGGAGCGGATTCTGCTCTCGCCGGGGCCGTGCACGCCGGGCGAAGCCGGCATCCTGGTGCCGCTGATTCGCCACATGGCGGGGAAAGCGCCAATTCTTGGAGTCTGCCTCGGTCACCAGGCTATTGGCGAAGCCTTCGGCGGTAAGGTCGTCCGCGCCCAGACCCTGATGCACGGCAAGACCAGCGCGGTGGATCACGATGGGACGGGCATCTTCAGCGGTTTGCCCACGCCGCTCACCTGCACGCGCTATCACTCGCTTATCGTGGAACAGAAGTCGCTGCCCGCCGAGCTGGCCGTGACGGCGCGAACCACGGAGGCTAACGGGTCCGTCATCATGGGCCTGCGACACCGCACGTTGCCTGTTGAAGGCGTGCAGTTCCACCCTGAGAGCGTGCTCACCGAAGGCGGCCACCAGATGATCCGCAATTTTCTGGACATGTAAGCAATGCACGATGCGCTAGAGACCACAATCCGCCTGGCTGGTCTGCTGCGCGCGCGGGCTCTCGTGTTGGCATGGAGATCGATCTGCATTCCAGGCCTGTGCGCGATTTTTGTCGCAAGCCACGGCGCATGGGCGCAAGCTCCGCCGGCGGCAAATCCCGCAGGCGCTCCCGAGAGCGCGCCGGCCGCGCAGAACCCGGCGCAGCAGGCCACGCCGCCTGACGAAGCGCCCAGATTCAGTACGCCTCCGGTCGCTATTGTTCCGGTGGACAAGTCGATTCCGGGCGCGGCGCTCACGGTGGATGGTTCCATGCAGGCGTGGAACGGCCGCGCATACTTAACGGGCAGCGGCGGCATTACTGCCGGCACGGCAACGGCTGAGGTCACGCTGCCGTACCGGGGAACGCTGCACGTGTGCGCATCGAGCAGCGTGAAGCTGGCAGCCGATGCCAGTGCGCCGGCCGGCGAGGTTCCGGGATTGCTGATCGCGCTCGATCACGGCGCGGTGGAGATGAGCTTTGCCGCGAGCACGGCGCGCGAAAAAAATGCCGACACGCTTCTGACGCCGTTTTTCCGCATTCTTATTGGCGGCCCCAACGCGGCCGATGTGAAGGTGCGGCTGGGCGAGCACGGCGATACGTGCGTAGACAACGCCGGCGCAAATGCACCTTATGTTGTGGTGAGTAGCGTGTTCGAAGGCGGCCTTTATCGAGTGCAACCTGGGCAGCGGGTGATGTTCGAGCACGGCAGCCTGCAGTCGGTGGTGGACCAGGAAAAGGAACCTTGCGGATGCCCGCCGCCCGTAAAATCCGAGGGCAACGAGTTTCCACTAGCGCAGAGCGAAGGCCTTACTCCGCCTTCTTCGCAGGCTCCCTTGGTGACCGCTCCACCGCCGCACGCAGCGAGCGCGAACACCACGCTCACCTATAACGGTACAGCGCAAACCACTGCTCCGGTGACCGCTGCGCCGCCGGCGAGCGCAACGCCTGCGCCGCAAGCTCCCGCAAAGCAGAAGAAGCCGGGATTTTTCGGCAAGGTAGGGCAGTTCTTCCGGAAAATCTTTGGAGCGGAGTAACACGGCGATCAGTCAAATCAGCATACGGGTGCCCGATGTTGTTTGAGCGCTGCGGTTCCAGGTGTGTTCTATCCTGTCAGCAGGACTGGTCGCGATCCTCTGTGTGCCTGGAGTTCTTCCCCTGCATGGAGCAGAGGACTCTCGATTCGACAGGGTCCGTGCCTTTTCTTCGTTATATTGCAATCTCGTCGCAAGACAAAAGTTCAGGGAGCGTGCATGGCGCAGTCGACCGCGGCCTCTTCTGCGAAACCGCGGGACGCCGACAGCGAATTTCATTTTGATGAGACGTGGAAGCCGCGGTTCAATCCGTGGGTGATCGCCTTCACTGTCACGCTCGCCACCTTCATGGAAGCGCTCGATTCCTCCATTGCCAACGTTGCGCTGCCGCACATCGCCGGATCGCTCGGCGCCAGTTACGACGAAGCCACCTGGGTTCTTACCTCTTATCTTGTCTCCAACGCCATCATTCTCCCCATTAGTGGCTGGATCGCCAATCGCATTGGCCGCAAGCGCTTCTACATGAGTTGCGTCGCCGCCTTCACCGTCTTTTCTTTCTGTTGCGGGCTCGCTAACTCGCTCGCTCTGCTCATTGTCTGCCGCATCTGCCAGGGTGCGGCCGGTGGGGGCCTGCAGCCGAGCGAGCGCGCCATCCTCGCTGATACCTTCGCTCCCCACAAACGCAGCGTCGCCTTCGCCATCTACGGGATGGCCGTGGTCGTCGCGCCCGCTATCGGGCCGACCATCGGCGGCTGGATTACCGACAACTATTCCTGGCGCTGGATCTTCTTTCTCAACATTCCGGTAGGCATTCTCTCCATGGTTCTCACCAGCCGCATCGTAGAAGACCCGCCTTATCTGAAACGCGTCCGCAAGAAACTCGGCAGCATCGACGGCATCGGCCTTGGCCTGCTTGCCGTCACCATCGGCGCTCTGCAGATCATGCTCGACAAGGGGCAGGAGAATGACTGGTTCGGTTCGAGCCTGATTGTCGCCTGTGCCTGGCTCGTAGGCCTCGGTCTGATCGCTTTTCTATGGCGCGAGCTTACCGCTCAGCATCCCATCATCGACCTCTCGCTCTATCGCAGCCGCAACTTCACCATGACGCAGCTCGTTATGGTCGTCATCGGGGCCGCGCTTTACTCCACAACCGTCATGATCCCGCAGTTTCTGCAGGAGATCATCGGCTACACCGCTACCGAGGCCGGCATGGTGCTCTCGCTGGGCGGCCTGGTGCTGATTGTCCTTCTACCCATCGTGGGATTTCTCGGTCAAAAAATCGACCCCCGCGCCATGATCTGCTTCGGATTCGCGTGGGTCAGTTTCGGCATCTGGCGTATCTCCAGCCTCAACCTCACCATCAGTTTCTGGGACGCTGCGAGCTGGCGCGTCATCATGGTGCTGGGCATGCCGTTCCTCTTCGTACCCATCAGCGTGATGTCCTATGTCGGCGTCCCGCAAGAGAAAAATAACGAAGTCTCCGGACTCACGGCGCTGGCCCGTAATATCGGCGGCAGCCTGGGAATCTCTTTCATCAGCACTATGCTTGTGCGCCGCGCGCAGGTTCATCAGAATTACCTCGCCGCGCACGTCTATCCCGGTTCAGCCAACTACCGCATCCTTGATCGTGGATTCAGAGGGTTGCTGCAAACTCAGGGCTACTCTCCCGCAGGCGCCGCCAGCGCGGCCATGGCTCACTCCTACAACATGATGGTGCAGCAGGCGAACGTGCTTGCCTATATCGACACCATTCACGCCCTCGTCATCCTCACCGTATGCCTCATCCCGATCGGCTACCTGATGAAGAAGCCTCGCTATCGCTCCAAAGAGACCGCTCCGGCCGAATAGAACAATGCGATTGACCCTGGAGCGGATCGCTTGGATGGCTCCGTGAAAGGGCACGGCTTCCAAGCCTGCTGAAAAGGTCTGTCTGGCCACATGGAAGAAAAGGTCTGTGGCTCAAGCCATCCTGAATTGAGGGCCTTTATTCGGGAGGCTGAAGCCACCTGCTCTCTCCGACCCACGAAAAACCGAAAAGTTCAGCGGGGTGTTCTATGGGATCAACTTTGACGGGTCGCAGGAAACGCGCCGAATCACATCTCCCGGCCGATCCAGCTGAAACATGAAGCTGCACTGCAAAGCCGAATTGCCTGTCGTTGCTCCTTGATATACAAACACGGTCTTTGTTCTCGGCTGGTACACGAGCAGGGAACTCGACGGGCTCACGCTCGTCAATTGAAATTGCACATCGCCCACACCCGATTCCCCGCTTGACGCTCTGACCGTGCGGCTCGCGCCAAGCCAGAAGCCCAGGGCCACCATAGCAATCAGGGCTAATCCGTTTCTTGTCCATTCCCAAACAGCCTTCATTTTTCCCTCCGGCAACGCTGATTTCCCCAATAGACGTAGAGGGTATGGCCGTCGCTCGCCGGCATTTGGATTTCGTCACGGAGTAAGACGAATTACATCTCCCGCGCGCGCTCGATGGCGCGGATGACGGCCTGGGCTTTGTTGATGGACTCCTGATGCTCGAGCTCGGGCACGGAGTCGGCCACGATGCCGGCGCCTGCCTGCACATAGCCTTTGCCGCCGATGGCCAGCATGGAGCGGATGGCGATGCAGGAGTCGAGGTTGCCGGAGAAATCGGCATAGAGGACTGCGCCGCCGTAGGTGCCGCGCCGCGCCGGCTCGAGCTCTTCGATGATCTCCATGGCGCGAACTTTGGGCGCGCCGGAGAGCGTGCCGGCAGGGAAGCAGGCGCGGAGCGCATCGACGGCAGTCAAGTCTGGCCGCAGTTTGCCTTCGATGGAACTCACGATGTGCATTACGTGGGAGTAGCGCTCGACGAACATCAACTTGTCGACCTTCACGCTGCCGAAGCGGCTAACGCGGCCGACGTCGTTGCGGCCCAGGTCGACTAACATCACGTGCTCGGAGCGCTCCTTCTCGTCGTGCAGCATCTCTTCGGCGAGCGCGTCGTCTTCGGTCTCGCTGGCGCCGCGCGGCCGAGTGCCCGCGATGGGCCGATACTCCACCTTGCCCTGATGAACGCGGACCAGCAGCTCAGGCGACGACCCCGAAAGTTCCACTTTTTTTGACCTTTTGGACGAGGGGCGTGCGGGCCCCAGCGGCCCCTCCGGATCGAAGCGCAGGAAGAACATATAAGGGCTGGGATTGACGGTGCGCAGGGCGCGATAGACCTGGAAGCTGTCGACGCCTGGTTCGACGTCGAAGCGCTGCGAAAGTACGACCTGGAATGCGTCGCCGGCGCGGATGTATTCCTTGGTGCGCGCAACTCCGGCCAGAAAATCGCTCTTTGCGGTGCGAAATTTGACCTTGAGCTTGCCGTCTTTTCTGGGCTTGGAGCGAGGCAAAGGCAAGGCGAGAGATTTTTCCAGCTTGTTGAGGCGCTTGACGGAGCGATCGTAGGCTGCCGACGCGTTGCCGCGCGAGACGTCGGCGGTCACGATGAGCCAGATTTCTTTGCGCACATGATCGAAGGCCAGCACCTCGTCAAAAAAGAGCAGGCAGGCGTCGGGAATGCCGAGCTCGTCTGTGGCCAGTGCGGGCAGGCGCTCGATTTGGCGCACTGCGTCGTACGCAAAAAAGCCGACGGCGCCGGCGGTAAACGGGGGCAGGCCCGGCAGCCGCGCGGGCTTGTGGCCGCCTAGCGCGTCGCGCAGCACCGCGAAGACGTCGCCTTTCATGCGGGTGGTTTTGCGGCCTTCTGTGATGGCGATTTCGCGGCCGCGCGACACAATGCGCTTGAAGGGCGTAAAGCCCATGAAAGTGTAACGGCCCACCTGCTCGCCGCCCTCGACCGATTCCAGGAGAAAGCACTCGCGCTCAGGCCATGCAGCGCGCAGGAAGGCCGAAACCGGGGTTTCCAGGTCGGCCATGAGCGTGCGGCAAACGGGTACGAGCGTGTGGGTCCGGGCCAGAGCCAGGAACTCCTTGCGCGAGGGGTGGGCTGTGCGGGAAGAGGCTTTCACAGCTTCAGTGTAACTGCTCGCAGGATTCCGTTGCTGCCGGGGGCGCGCCCGCTCCAGGCCGCGTTTCGGTCCCCAATTCGGACTTCGCCCGGGGCAGCGGGAACTGGCCTGCGACGCGTTAGTTACCGAGGTTCGGCGCGGCTTGACGGGGGCGAGCGACCAGCCTAGACTCACTGAGGTTTGGGTTTGCGGGCCGTATGGGCTGCTCCCAACGCGCCGCCGCGGTGAACGGCGGAATCGCGTGGAAAGCGGCCGGGGACACGGAAACCCTGGCAGAATGGCCGCCGCACCGATAAGCTTGATGAACGGGGCAGTATTCCGGCGCTGAAAAAATCGGAAGCACGGCAGGAGACGGAGAAATTTATGGGAACTGGATCCTCCAATGTGACGCTCGACCAGGAGATTAATCCCTGGGAAGCGCAAAGCACGCGCTTTGATTTTGCCGCGCGCAAGTTGAACCTGGACGAAGGATTGTGGAAGGTGCTGCGCTCGCCTCAGCGCGAGGTGATCGTGCACTTTCCAGTGATGCTTGATAACGGCATGATCGACATGTTTACGGGGTTTCGCGTGCAGCACTCGATGGCGCGCGGTCCGTGCAAGGGCGGTATCCGCTACGCGCCGGATGTGACGCTGGACGAAGTACGCGCCCTGGCCAGTTGGATGACCTGGAAGTGCGCGGTGGTCAACATTCCCTTCGGCGGCGCCAAGGGAGGCGTCATCTGCGAACCCAAGACGATGAGCCGCGGCGAGTTGGAGCGCATGACGCGCCGCTACACGTCCGAGATCATCGAGTTTATCGGGCCGGAAAAGGATGTGCCCGCGCCTGACGTGAATACCAACGAGCAGACGATGGCGTGGATTATGGATACCTACTCCATGCACATGCGTCAGACCGAGACCGCGGTAGTGACGGGCAAGCCGGTGAATATGGGAGGCTCGCAGGGACGGATTGAGGCCACGGGCCGGGGTGTGAAGGTGGTGTGCGACGAGAGCCTGCGCTATCTGAACATGCCGGTAGAGGGCTGCCGCGTCATCATCCAGGGATTTGGCAACGTGGGATCGAACGCCGCGCGGCTGATGCAGGAGCGTGGCTACTCCATCGTGGGCATCGCCGAGCGGGATGGTGGACTTTATAACCCATCCGGCATCGATATTCACCAATTGCTCGAATACAAGTACCGCAACAACACGATACTCGGCTTCCGCGGAGCCGAAGCCACGCCGAGCGAGGAGTTGCTGGTTTCCGAGTGCGAGATCCTGATTCCGGCGGCGACGGAGAACGTAATCACGAGCCGCAACGCCGACAAGATCAAGGCGAAGATCGTGGTGGAGGGCGCCAATGGGCCTACCACTGCCGTGGCCGACGAGATTCTGGCGGAGAAACGTATCTTCATCGTGCCCGACATTCTGGCTAATTCCGGTGGTGTGACAGCCAGCTACTTTGAGTGGGTGCAGGATCGCCAGGGATACTTCTGGAAGGAATCCGTGGTCAACGAGCAACTGGAGGAGATTCTGCGCAACAGCTTCGACGACGTGGTGCGCTATGCCGAGGCGCATGGCGTGAACAATCGCATCGCGGCTTACATGCTGGCCATCGATCGCGTGGCGTTCACCATCAAGCAACGCGGCATCTACGCCTAGCGTAACCATTAGCGGAGGCAAACGTGGCGGGAGAGGCGAAAGCTTCTCCCGCCATTTGTTTGTGCGGGCGCAACCCGTAACGCGGAGCCCGCATCCCACGTAGCAAACAAGCTTTGCAACAGGGAGAACGATCATGAAAGTTGGGTTGGTTTTCATCTGCATAGCTGTCTGTGCGTTTGCGCAGGAGAAGACTCGATTTGGGCAGCCGGCTGTCCCGCCGGCGTCCGCGACGGCGGCCTGCGGCAATTTCAGCGTCAGCATGGCGGTCAAGCTGGACGATTCGCAGCAGCCCCCGGAACAGCCGCAACCGGGAATGGCGCAGATTTACTTTATCCAGGACACGGGATTGACGATTACGCTTGCCTATCCGACCACGAAGATTGGGATCGATGGAAAATGGGTGGGAGCGAACAAGAAGGATTCCTATTTCGCGGTATTTGTGACACCGGGGGAGCATCATCTGTGTGCGGCCATCCAGTCCTCTATTGTGCGGAACAACATCGAACTTGCGCACTTCACAGCCGAGGCGGGAAAGGTGTACTTCTACCGCACGCGCATCATCGCGTCGAGGGACGGGCTGGATTACCTGGGCTTCCTGCCGGTCGACAGCGACCAGGCTGCTTACCTGATTGCGAGCGATCCGTTGGCGACGGCGCACGCCCGGAAATGAGCGCTTACTCACTGGGAACGGTGTCACGGGCCGGCAAACCGCCGCCGGTGCAATAATGGAGTCACGCCACCAGAGATGAGACAGCGTGGCGCGTGCGCATGAACCTGCCTAACTCCATTACCATGACGCGGATCGTCATGATCCCGCTGTTCCTGTGGGTGCTGTCGCCGCATTTTCCATGGCAGGGACCGCACGGCGAGCAAGAGATCGCGGCGTCGCTGCTGTTCGTGCTGGCCTCGATTACCGACGGCCTGGACGGCTACCTGGCGCGCAAGCGTGGCCAGATCACGACGATGGGGATGCTTCTGGATCCGCTGGCCGACAAGATCATGGTGACGGCAGCGTTTGTCGCGCTGGTGGCCTACAACCCCGACGTGGTGAAGGTTTGGATCGTGGTCGTCATCATCGGCCGCGAATTTCTCATCTCCGGGCTGCGGTCGATTGCGGCGTCTGAAGGATTCACGATTACCGCCAGCGAATTGGGAAAGTTGAAGACTGTGGTGCAGATTGTCGCCGTGGTCTCGGCCATTCTCGCGCACCGCTGGGAGCACTGGGAGATTGGCGTCATTTCGATTCCAGTGAGGTGGTACGCGATTGCCGCCATTTACTTCGCGGCCCTGATTGCCGTGATTTCGGCGGTCGATTACTTCATCGGCTTCTGGAAGAAGATCGATCATGCGTCGAAAGACCGGCGCAAGCCCGCTGTGCTTTCGCGCGGCAAGAGCGTGAAAATCTCGTAGTCGCTGCGCCTGTTCACTTTTTCATTTCTTTCAGCCTCTTCACTGTCCGACTTCATAGCGCACCAGAGCCAACGCCGTCTGGTAGGCGTAGCGTGCATTGGTGTTTTCAATCTCGGCCTGCGTTTCGTTGAGTTGCGCCTCGCTTATCTCGACAATGCCGCTCAGGCCGATCTTGTAGCGCGCCGTGGCCAGATCGAGCGCAAAGTTTGCCTGGTCTAGCAATTGCTGAGTCACGGCGATGCGCTGATAGGCGGTTTGCGCGTTGAGCACGGCGGTGCGCACATCGCGCGCGATGGTGTCGCGCAGGTTGCGAACGTCCTCCTGCGCCGCCTGGGCGCGCAACTTTGCTTCTTTCGCCTCGGCGTTATAAAGAAAGCCGTTGAAGATCGGGATGCTGATGTTGCCGCCGGCCGCACCGTACCACGACGACTCAATCTGATCGGCGCGCACCGGAGTTCCGCCCACCGCTGTCAAGGCGGAGACGGTGGGCATCCACAAATCGCGCTGTGCGGTACTGAACTGGCGTGCAGCGGTGGATTTGTCGTTGAGCGCCGCGAGATCGGGCCGCGCTTGAAAGGCGCTTCGCACCAATGCCTCCGCATCATCGGGCGCGAGCGGAGGATTGCCGTTGGTCTCGTCGACGAGCGCGTATTGCTGATCCTGCTCGGAGCCAAGCACATTATTGAGGGTAGCCATCGCCGCCTGCGCGCCGTTTTCGGCGTCGAGCAGCAGCAGCTTGGCCTGCGAGAGTTGCACGTCGGCAAAACTCAGGTCGAGATCGGAACGGATCTTTGCCTTGGTGAGCGCGGAGACCTGGTCGGCCGTGTCCTGGCGCTGGGCTACGGTTTGTTGCGCCACCTTGAGTACGGCCTGTGCCGTGAGCGCCTGATAAAACGCCTGATCGACGGTGAGGGTAATATCGAGCTCCGTGGCGCGTTCGCTTTCGAGTTGCGCTCTCGAATTCGATTGCGCGCTGAGGACGAGATTGTGCGTGCGGCCGAAGTCGGTGATTAGCTGGCTCACCGTGAGGCCGCCTGCCGCGCGATCGTAAATGGAGGGATTGTTGAGGAGTCCGGCAGTGATGCGGCTATTCTCGTGTGCGTCGACCGCGGTCAGGCTGCCGGCTGCCATCGGCATTTCCGACGACCGGACCTCACGCGTCACCTGTGCCTGAGCCAGTGCAAGCAACCGCGCCACGGTGACGTTGGGGTTATTACGAATCGCCATCTGCTCGGCTCGCGTCAGCGTGAGCGTTGGGCCGGCAGATGAGGTCGAGCTCTGCGGCGCGCCGGACGTTGCCGCCTGCGGCGCGGATTGGGGCAGCAGAACTGCGAAGAGTTGCGTCGAGGGCGCATTGGGCAGCGGGGTCTGTTGCGCCTGCGCGGCGGAATGCAGAATCACAGCCGCAGCTAAAATTGCCGCGAGTTTTCGAAAAAACATTGCAGAGCGATGGGTTTTTTTCATGGGCGACCTATTCATGTTCCGGGCCCTCCGCTGGGGCAAGTGTTGCGCTATGCCTGCCGTGAATGAGGAGATACACGGCCGGCACCAGAAAGACGGTGACGACGACGGAAAGAGTGAGTCCGCCGATAATGGCGCGGGCCAGCGGAGCGTATTGCTCGCTGCCGGCCTCGAGACCGAGGGCCAGAGGAATCATTCCCAGCAAAGTGGCTAGCGAGGTCATGAGAATGGGACGGAGACGAACGCGGCAGGCCTCGACGGTCGCCTCCAGCAGCGGCTTACCCTGTTTGTGGAGGATGCCGGCGAACTCGACGATCAGAATGCTGTTGGAGACCACGATGCCGGCCATCATGATGACGCCCATAAGCGACATGATGTTGAGAGTGCTGCCGGTGAGAAGCAGGATGAGAACCACTCCCACCAGGCCCGGCGGAATGGCCAGGAGGATGATGAAGGGGTCAACGAACGAAGTGAACTGGGCCATGAGAATCAGGTAGACCAGCAGGACGGCAATGATGAGGCCGATACTGAAATCGTGGAATGCCTGGTTCATGCTGATCACGGCGCCACGCATGTCGATCACCGTGTTACGGTCGTGGCTGGTATCGGCCAGCAAGCGGCTGATGCTCGCGCCCACACCCTGCAGAGCTTCGGTTTTGGTGGCGACATAAATATCGATTGCGCGCCGAATCTGGTAGTGGTCGACTTCTGTTGGCGTGTTGATCTGGGAGATATCCGCCACTTCGCCCAACGGCACGTAGCCTGCCGCATGATCGCCGCGCATGGGCCCCGATGATGCGGGATCGGCTTGCTGGCTCTCCTGCATTGGGGCATAGCCGGCCGGCCGCACGCCACGCAGCGGGATGTTCTTCATGTCCTCGAGGGACATGTTGTCGATCCACTGGTTGGCGTATTGCACGGTGACCATGTAGTTGTTGCCGGTGTGCGGATCGATCCAGTAGCTGGGCGCCACCATGCCGTCAGAGGTGAGCGCGGTGATTACGTCATCGACCACATCGCGCGCCGATAAGCCAATGAGACTTGCGCGCTCACGATCAATGTTCAGCGCCAGGCCGGGGTAGTTGATGCTTTGCGGGATGTAGACGCCGCTCACATTGGGTATGGTCTGAATTGTTGCAGCCAGTTTGCGCGCGAGATTGTAGGCGCTGTCCATGTCATTGGACTTGATTTGAATGTCGATGGGCGCGGGAAGTCCCTGGTTGATTACGCCGTCGATCAGGCCGCCGGCCTGGAAATAAGTGGAAAGCTCGGGCATCTGGCGCGAGACTTCAGCCTGCACGCGGCGCATGTACTCATAGCTGCCGGTGCTGTGATCCTCTTTCAGGCTGGTCTGCACGAAGGCCGTGTCCATGGATGCGTTTGTGGTGTAGATGGCCGAGAGGTCGGGATAGACGCCGATGTTGGAGACGATCATGCCCAGGTCTTTCGGTTTCACTACGCTGCGGATGATGTTCTCGACCCTGGCGATGTATTCGTTGCTCACTTCGAGCCGCGTGCCGCTGGGCATGCGCACGTCGATGATGAACTGGCCGGGATCGGTGCGCGGGAAATAAGCGCGGCCGAGAAACGGAGAGCACACAGCCAGAATCAGAGCCAGCCCGCCCAGCATGACCGCGGTGGCAAACCCCGGCCTGCGCAGCACTCTGTAGGCAAGCACTTCATAGCGATCGAGAAGCCGTTGAAAGTGGGTGTTGAAGACAATCAGAAAGCGCTTGAAGAACGAAGGCTTGCTTCCTTCCACGGCATCGAGTTCTCCCTCGTGCTCCATGCCGTGCGGATCGAGGCGAACGAACTTTGCGCAGAAGAGGGGCACCACGGTCATGGCGAAAAAGTAGGACGCGAAGATCGAGAGCACGACCCCCAGCGCCAGAGGCGTGAAGATGTACTTGCTCACGCCGCTAAACGAAGTAACGGGAAAGAAGACGATGGCGGTCGTGAATGTGGCAGCCAGCACAGCCATGGAGACTTCCGTGCCGCCTTCCGCCGCGGCAACCGGTGGCGACTTACCCATCTCCATATGTCGATAAATGTTCTCGAGCACAATTACGCCGTTATCAATCAGGCGCGAGAAGACCAACGCCAGCCCGGCTAAAATCATGGTGTTGATGGAGCCGCCCATGAAGTTGACGATCAGCAGGCAGACCAGCATGGAAAGCGGAACGGCGAGCAGCACCGCGACGGTAGCGCGCGGGCTGCCAAGGAATACCAGAATCATCACACCGGTCATCACGAGCCCGATAACCGCTTCGCGCGTGACGTTGGCGATGGCCAGCTTGACGAAGACGGACTGATCGAAGACCACGGCGGTCTTAAGAGTGTCGGGAATATCAACGAGTTTCTTGACCGCGGCTTTGATGCCGTCGACGATTTCGATGGTGTTCGAGTCGCCGCCCTGCTTGAAGATGGGCACGTAGACGGAGCGCTGGCCGTCGATGCGCACGATGTTGTACTGCAATGCGCCGGAATCGACTGCCTTGCCAATATCGCCCACGAGCACCGACGAGTTGCCAACCGATTTGAGCGGCATTTGATTCATTGCGTCAGCGTCAGGGAACTGGCTGTTGGCGTAAATGTTGTAGTCCTTCGAGCCGATGCGCACATCGCCGGCGGGAAGAATCAGATTGGAGTTATTGACCGCAGTGACGACGTCGTTCAGGCTGAGATTGCGCGCCTCGAGCTTGAGCGGATCGACGTAAATCTCAATCTGGCGATAGGTGCCTCCATAGGGCTGAGGAACCGAGGCGCCCTGGACGTTGGAGATCTGATTGCGCACCTGGAACTGCGCCAGATCTTTCAGACGGGTTTCGTTCAGGCCTTTACCCTTGAGCGTGACCAGGCAGACCGGCTGCGTGGAAGCGGTCATGCCCAGCACCACGGGAGGCAGTGTGCCGGGCGGCAAACGGCGCAGGTCGGCCATGGCAAGGTTGGCGATGTTGCTCAGCGCCGCATTGGGGTCGGTGCCCGGCTTGAAATAAATTTTGATCAGGCTGACGCCGGTGAGCGAGCGCGACTCGCTGTGGTCCACGTTGGCGGCCAGCGTGAAGAAACGCTCGAATGTGTTCGTGATGTCAGCTTCGATTTGCTCCGGCGGCATGCCGTTATAGAACGTAGCCACGACGACCACGGGCATATCGATCGGCGGGAAGAGGTCCACAGGCATGCGTGCCACGGTCACGGTTCCGACGAGCATCACAATCAGACAGAGCATGAGAATGAAAAAGGGAAAACGCAGGGCGAAAATCGGCATTATTGGCCTCCTCCGCCGTTGGTATCAGCCTTCATATCGATCATGCCGCCTGACTCCTGCACGGTTTCCGAGGCAGGCTCGGGCGTGAGCAGCGGGTTGACTTCTTCGCCTTCCTGATATTTTTCCTGGCCGCCAATGAGAACGCGATCGCCGGGACTGAGACCGCTGCTGATTTGGGCCAGCTTGGAGCCCTGCAGGCCCACTTGAACATCGCGGATGTGAATGCGATTGTCGCTGTCGAGGACGTAGACGGTCTGCTGGTTGTGCGCGTTCAGCGCCAGGGCTTCAACGGGGATGGTCACGACGTTTTGAATGTGGGCAAGTTGCAGCGCGGTATTGGCGTACATGCCGGGAGCGATGGAGAGATCGTTGTTCTCCACGTCCACTTCCGTCTCCATGGTGCGAGTTTCAAAGTTCACGTCGCGCGTGAAGCGCACGATTTTTCCCGTGAAGGAGCGGTTGATGGCGTCGACGCGCACCTGCAGCAGGTCGCCCTCGTGGACATATTGCACGTCGTTTTCGGGGACGGGAACGCGAAGACGAAGCAAGCTGCTTTGCGACAGGCGAACGATGGGCAGGGCCTGATCGTTGGAATTGGTGCCGCCCTGAATGAGGGCGCCGGTGTCGGCGTAACGCCAGATGACAACGCCGTTGATGGGCGCAGTGACCGTGGTGTAATTCTCCAGCGCCTGCACGCGCTCGTTTTCGGCGCGCGCAGCCTCGGCATGCTGCTGGGCCGCGGCCAAGTCGGCTTTCGCGGAATCGACCTGCGCCTGCGAGCTGAGATCTTTTGCCTGCGCATCGTCCAGTTCCTGCTGCGCAATCAGACCGGGGCGCGTGGCTGCCGCCTGCTGCAGGCGCTCCGACTCGGCGTGGAGCGCGGAGTTGAATGCCTGGGCACGCTTGATCTCCTGCTGCGCACGCGCGATTTCTTCCTGGCTTTGTTTGAGCTGGAATCCGGACTGTTCGAGCTGCGCTTTCAGCTCGGGGACTTCGAGGACCGCGAGCGTTTCTCCCTGATGCACGATGTCGCCGATGTCGACGTTGATGCGCTTCATGTAGCCGCTCACTTTGGGATGCACGTCGACTTCCTGATAGGGCTGGAACTGGCCGGCGAGCGTGAGCACGTGAGCAATGTCGCCGCGCTGGGCCACAGCGACGCGCGCGGAGGGCATGGCCGAAGCGCCCGCGGTGGGACCTGAACTACCGGAATGGCAGGAAGTGATGCCCATGGCTGCTGCTGCAGCCAAAAGAAGAAAGAGTCGTCTGATCATGCCGAACATGCTCCTGATTCGCCGCGCTCGCGATGCGTCGCGGTGCATGAAGTCAAAAGTGAGATGAAGCCGTGGAACACAAGGGACCCGGCTCGCTGCGAGTGCGTCTCAACTAAGGAAAACTCACAGTGAGGCTGCTGCGTTCTTGAGATGCTTTGGATAAGAGATTAGAAAGCCGGAGGCGGGCGGAAAAAGTGCTGAGGGGAAAGGAATACGGCCGAAAAGAGGGGGAGTTGACTGCGCAGAACCCTAGTGGGATGTGGGAGATGAGTTGGTTGGGCGATTGAGGCTGTCGCGTGCGACAGATCGGTAAAGGCGGTGTGGGGATGAAGGGGACCGGGCGTCGGTGTATGATGCCCGACCAGTTCGGGCGTCACCGCAGGCATTGCTTTTGCGGCGCGGACATCGCTGCCCAGGCCATACTCAGGCCCGTACATCGCGGTCTTGGCTTCTACCGCAAAGAGAAATGCCAGCAGGCAAAGCGCGAAAGCTAGAGGAGCACGCCGGCAGAAAAGACGATCGGCGAACGATCCTGACATAAAGGCAGTTTACCATGCGGTAATTTGCCCGGTCGCGGTGCACGGTTCTGCAACTGCGGCAGGGAAGGCTACTGCGCGTCGGCTGTGGTCGTCAGATCGATTTTGATTTCCGGGGGCGAGAGGAGCGTGTTGTGCACGAGGCACCGCTCGACGGCGCGGATCAGCGCTTCGCGGTGCTCTGGCGTCAGTTGCACGGGGCTGAGCACGTGGATGCGGAAGTTGCCCAGGCGCGCGGGCTTCAAGAGTTTTTTGGCGGTCACTGAAACTTCGACGCCGGTTTGAGCGAGATTGCGGGTCCGTAAATACTCGGCGGCATAATAAGCCGCACAGGAGCCGAGCGACGCCAGCAAAAACTCTGGCGGTGTCATGCCGGTGTCTTCTCCGCCGCTTTCCAACGGTTGATCGCACGACACGACGTGCGACCGCGCCCGAATGGCAAACCTGACGCCTTCGACGTGCGAAACTTTCACTTCCATAAGAGCCCTCGTTCTGCCCCTCGATCCCGAGGGGAAACGTGTTTAAAGGTTAGGGAATATCGCTTCAGCGCGCGGGGCCTGGGGCGGAGAGGAAAGCTGCGCTTTCAGTGAGCGCGGGTTCGGGTGCCAGAGTTGTTGCGCGTTCTTCCTGCTCAATGGACGATGCAGGGGGCGCCCCGATCATGGCTCGAATGGCATTGATCACGAGATCAGGCTCATCGAGATGAATCCAGTGTTCGCTCTTTAGTGCAATAGATTGCTGAACAGAATCTCCGATCTGCTCGAGCTGATTTGTCGAGAGGGGAGCGGCGTTTCCCGGCGTGAGCACGGTGATGGGAATGCCGCAAATGGGCTCGGCTACGTGCATTTCTCGCACGGTATCGGGGATAGAGCCAATGTGACTACGCAGCCCGGCGTAAAAGCTGGGTCGCGACCAGTGCGCGGCAACGGCAGGCCACACCTTGCACGGCATCTTTCGCACCTCGGTCTTGATGCGGCTCACCACATGACGCGGATGCGCGCCGGCAGCGCCGGCAATCTGCTCGGAAAGTTTACCCGGGCGACCGAAGAGCCAGGTAACCAGCAGACGCGCCAATCCGCAGCGCACCACCGGGAGCGTGTAGCGAATTAGGTGATGGCCGAGATCGAGTTGCGATTGCCGGGCGGGGTTCAGAGGCGGCCATTCCTCGCAGCGCATGGGATCGACGAGGACCACGCCTGTGACTTCTTCGGGGTAGAGCAACGCGAAGCGGCGCATCACCAACCCGCCGAAGGAATGCCCCACCAGAACGTACGGTGGCTTGACGCCCGCGGTTGCGAGCATCTCGTGCAACTCCCGGGCAATGTTGCCGGGTGTGCGCGGCGTGCGGCAGGCGCTGCTCCAGCCCAGGCCGGCACGATCGTAGGCGATGGTATGGGTGAGGGGCGCAATCGGGTCCTGAATGCCGCGCCAGTTGAGATGCGTGGCGCCGATTCCGGATTCGAACAGAACCGTCGGCTCGCCCAGGCCCTGCTCAAAGAAGTAAACGTCGCATTTGCGGCCGATGCTGACCCAGCGGCCTTGTCCGGTGTGAATGCGGCGGTCGCGAAGACTGCCGAGGTGTTGATACACGGTTCCGGCGAGAACCAGAAGCGCGACGGATGCGAGAATCCAAAATGCTATCTGCATCGAAATCCTAGAAGTGCGTGAGTTGTGCGGGGCTGAAATCCCCGGGAGTGAGATTTGCCTTGGCGGTGCCGCGGTCGATAATGAGCAGCGTGGAACCGGATTGGCCGCGGACTTTCACTTCGACCTGATGCGCCGACCAGACGCCTTCCTCGTGACGGATGCCGTAGTAGGTGAACTCCTTCACCACGCCGGACTCTTTTTCGGTTTTTTCAACGTAAACAGGAAACCCAATGCTGGGATCGAGCCAGGTTTTTACCTGTGCGTAGTGCGTACGATCGGAAGCGCCCGGAGTACTTTTGACGATTTCGCAATCGCGCGCGCCGAACTTTGCATTGCCTTGTGAGATTTGCCCCGGCCAAAAGTATTGCTGTTCCAGGAGATCTTCGTAGCCAAAGCCCGGGCCGAGCGGGCCCTCGCTCCATTTTTCAACGGGCAAAGCGGTCGGCGATTTGTCTCCGGGATGCGCGATCGCAATGGAGCTTTGGCCGTTGGATCGCATTTCAAGAAGCGCGTGAGTCACGAGGCGGTCGCCAGTAGATGGGTTCCCCGATGTCGCGGGCGCCGCGCCCATCTCGACAAACTCGCGCAGGACGCCGGGAAACCAATGCGCCTTGATGGTGATGGGATAGCTCAAGCGCGCTCCGTTCGGTTGCACCCTGATCAGATGCCCGGTGGCGCGAAAGTCGGCGGTCTCGATGCGCTTGCGTATCGATGCGAGCAGATCGTTCAAATTCAGTGTCTGCGCGCACAGAAGCGGCGCAAGCGTCGCGATGCAGGCTGCCCGGAGCGGCTTCATGCTCAAATAGTTTCCTTGAACTGCTAGATCAAAAACTGTTCAATATTGCTCAAAAATGGCTGAACGGAGAAGTGCTTATTGGTGATCGGTTTACTCACGAAGGACGGACCGCCTGGAAGTCGTAATCAAGTTCAAGCCTCGATAGGATGTGGGGGAGGATGCCGATCCGATACTTCGCAGGTCATGTTCAAAATGGAAATGTGGGTTCATGACTCGATCTTTCCGTCGCGAATGCGAATGTGGCGCGGTGCGGCGTGCGCGATGTCGTTTTCATGGGTCACGATGATCATGGTCATGCCGCGCTGCTCGCGAATGCCGCTCAAGATCTCCATGGTGTGTGCCGAGTTCACACTGTCGAGGTTGCCGGTAGGTTCGTCGGCGAGGAGAATGGTGGGGTTGTTTGCCAACGCCCGCGCAATGGCCACGCGCTGCCGCTCGCCGGCAGAGAGTTGGTTGGGAAAATGGCGCATGCGATGGCCGAGGCCCATCTCTTCAAGCAGAGCCGCGGCGCGCTCGGCGCGATGATTGGCTTTCTCATGCAGCGCCAGCATGGCTACCTGCACATTTTCGATGGCGCGCAATGTAGGCAACAGGTAAAAGGCCTGGAAGACGAATCCCACCCGGCGCGAACGGTACGAGTCGAGATCGACGGCCTTGCCCAATTCGGATCCTTTGAAGAGGACCTGGCCGTGCGTGGCCGTGTCGAGGCCACCCAGAAGATGAAGAAGTGTAGATTTGCCGCTGCCGCTGGGGCCGCTGATGGCGACGTATTCTCCCGCGTCAATCTGCACATCGACGCCGCGCAGAGCCTCGACGCGGCCATCGTCGTAGCTCTTCATGAGCCCACGCGCTTCAAGAATCGGACTACTCATAACGCAACGCCTCTACCGGCGAAAGCCGCGCGCCGCGCCAGGCGGGATACGCTCCGGCGAGAAGGCCGGAAGCGATGGCAATGATGAGCGATTCGAAGAGATGCGACGGCGAAACCGATGCCGAGACCACGCTGGCGGTTTGCGGTAACGAGGAGAGCAGGCGCAACGCGCCCCAACCAATACCGATGCCGAGCAAGCCACCGGCAAATCCCAGAGCGGTTGCCTCCGCAAGGATGAGCAAAATGACGTGCCGGCCTTTCCAGCCCAGCGCGCGCAGGATGCCGATCTCGCGGGTGCGCTCGAAGACTGACATAGCCATGGTGTTGGCGATGCCAAGAACGCCGATGAGGAGAGCGATCGCCGACGTGCCCCATGCCACGGCATGAGCCAGATCGACGAGTTGGTTGTTGGCGGCGCGTTCGCCCGCGGGGACGGCCTTAATGTCGGGCAACACGGCTTCAATAGCCGCCGAAGCCTGCTTGACGTAGGCGTCCTGCGTTACACCGGCGGGCACGGGGCGCAGTTTGACATGAAACGCGGTTACTTTTCCCTCCATGCCGGCGATGTTCTGCAACTGGTCGAGCGGCATGATGACGGCGCCGGCTTCGAGGGCTGAGCCGCCGCGATAGATGCCCACTACCGTGAAGTTGGTGCCCAGAATGGAAATCGTGTCGCCGAACTTTTTCCCGAGGGTGTTGGCGAGCAGATCGCCCATGAGAATCTCCGGTGCGCCATCGTGAAAGCGACGGCCGGAGAGCAGGGTGAGGGAATCGAGCTCGTAGGAGCTGGCGCGCCAACCATAAATCAAAGCATTCACTTCTGGCGTGAGGTCCATGAGGTTGAAGATCATCGGCGCCACCTGGGCAACGTCGGGAACGGCGCTGACTTTGGCGCCAAGGGACTCGTCGAGAGAACTGGAGAGGAGGTTGCTCTGGACGACGACGATGTCGACGCCGGAGCTGGTATACATGCGCATCCATTCGTGCTCGAAGGCACGCGAAAATCCCACCAGCGCGACAAAGGCGCCGATGCCCATGGTGATTCCGACCAGCGTCAAGAATGTTCTAAGTCGCCTGCGCCAGAGATTCTTCCACGCGAACCCCGTAAACGAGAGTTGGGAGGCCATGCGGTTGGGAAGCTTCCTTTTCGGGGAGGGGTCCGTGCGGACAGTTTATCGGGCGGGAGCGCTTCTGTCTATCCAGGAAATATTTGGATGCGGAGGCCTGGGTTTGTACCGGTCCGAGTGGGAGTGTAATTCGATTCGTGGAAGGTGCGGTGCAAACGTGACTGCCGGGGGAGACGCGCAAACCCACCCTATCGACAGAGCCCTTGCGGGATACGCGGCCAAACCACGACCGCCGCGAAGCCTTGCCCTTCGAATCCTGAACTGTTGCGGCCCGGCTTCAGAAGAGACTTCCGGAGCCGGGCAATTGCTTATTAGCGGTCGCGTCCTCTCGAACCGCCGCCGCTTCCCTTGCGCGCCGTGTAGCAATCGCGGCAGTAAACCGGACGATCGCCTCGCGGCTCAAAAGGAACGGTAGTGGGCTGACCGCAACCCGAGCAAATCACAGGAGTTCCCTGTGAAGGAGCCGAACGGTAGCCGGATCCCCCCTGATCGTTTTTCTTTGCCATGCGGCAAGGCTTGCAACGCTTTGGGGTCGAGTAACCACGTTCCTGAAAGAACGTCTGATCAGCAGCGGTGAAGGTAAATTCCTGCCCGCAGTCGCTGCACGTAATTTGCATGTCTCCGGCCATAGGTCTCCTATGGGGGGAATTGTACAGCCCATTTCGTAAAATTTTGCAAGGATTCTTTTGAAATAAATCAGCTTAATCAGAAAAGCGGTTTTCCCGCGCCGCTGCCCGCCGCATCAGGGCGGGTGGGGCAGCGATTCCGCTGAGGGTTCGGCTGCCCCGACAGATTGCCGGCTGACCGAAAAGACGGACCGCTGCGAGCGCGCTATCATCGTTGCACTTAACTTTTCAGCAAGGTGTGGGCTCGATGCGCATCGTGACCGTTCTCACCTCGCTCGGTGTGGGCGGAGCGGAGAAACAAGCACTTGGCGTGGCGGAGCGCATGGCCGAGCGCGGCCACGCGGTAACGCTCGTGGTGCTCAGACCGCGTTTGCCGGAGGAATGGCCTACCAGGCTTCCGGTCGTGCATCTCGACATCCACAGAAATCCGGTAAGCGTTGCGACGGGATTCTGGCGCGGGCGGCAATTTTTGCGCGAGTTCCTGCCGGACGTGGTTCACAGTCACAGTTTTCACGCCAACCTGTTGGCCCGGTTGTTCGCAGTCGGTGTAGCGCGCGCGGTGGTCGTGTCCACTGTGCACAACGTGTACGAGGGCGGCCGGATGCGCATGAGGGCGTACCGGCTGACGGATGGGTTGAGCCGGCGCACCGTGACAGTGAGCGAGGCCGCCGCAGAGCGGTTTATTCGGCTGAAGGCAATTCCCGGGCACAAATGCCTCGTGCGACCTAACGGCATCGACACCGGGCAGCTTGCGCCCGATGAGGAGCGCCGCGCGACGACACGAGAGGCGATGGAGGCTGGTTCCGGTTTTGTATGGCTGAGCGCAGGGCGCGTGGTTCCTGCCAAGGATTTTCCGAATCTGCTGCGGGCTTTCCAGCAGGCGCGCAAGGATGTGCCCGAGGCGGAGCTTTGGATTGCGGGTGCCCCCGCAGACGCAAAGGTGGTGGTTTCTGCCGACGGCGTTGTGAGCCATGTCTTTCTGATGGCCGGGGAAAGCGGATCGCAGGAGCATGTGCGCTGGCTCGGCTTGCGTCGCGACCTGCCGGCGCTGCTCGATGCCGCCGATGGGTTTGTGCTGGGGTCGGCGTGGGAGGGAATGCCGCTGGTTCTTGCTGAGGCCATGGCCATGGAAAAACCGGTGGTCGCGACGGACGTGGGCGGCGTCCGCGAGTTGGTGGGGGATCGAGGCATGCTGGTTCCGGCAAGAGATCCAGCGGCTCTGGCGGAAGCGATGCTGGCGACGATGCGGCAGAGCAGTGAAGAGCGCGCAGAGTCAGGACGCGTGGCTCGGGAGCGGGTCGTGCACCAGTTCAGCATGGACGCCGCGGCCGATTGGTGGGAGGCGCTCTACGTGAGGTTGCTCGATTGAATGGCGGCGCTGTTTTCTGTTGACCCGCGCAGGGAAAAGGCCGGAGCAAATTGCTCCGGCCTTCGATGATTCGCCTGCCATTCGCGCTCAGAACTGGAAGGCCATCTGAATAAAGACGCGGCGCACAGCGGTACTGCCCTGCGAATTGAATTGTCCGCCCGCCAGGCTTGTGGACCTGCCGAATTCGGTTCCGGGGCCGTACAGTCCGGTGCTTGTATTAAACGTGGGCTGAATGCCACCGTGCGGCGTGCCCAGGTCGACGTCGTTGAACAGGTTCAGCGCCTGCACATTGAAGTTCAGCGAGTACTTGTGGCCGGTGTTGCCCATGCCGCCGCGGCCACCGCCGCCGCCAAAGCCGCCGCCACCGCCGCGACCGCCGCCGCCGCCGAAGCCGCCACCAAAGCCGCCACCGCCGAAGCCGCCACCGCCGCCACGACCACCACCGGGAGGCGGCCCGCCGGACTGTTGAACTTTAGGTCCGACGCCGAAGGAGCGGCCGAGGCGCAGGTTCAGGGCAACGGATGAGGGCCCGCTACCAATGGAAATCGGAATGGGGTTTTCGCCGTTCTGCGGGACCACGTTGAGTGCGCCAAAGTTCGTTTGAACAACGTCGTTGGCGGGATCGGATGTGGCTGCAAGAGAAGGCCGGTCGTTAAAGAAGTCGTCGCCGGTCAAGTCGTAGGGCGAGGTGACGTTATACGGGCGGCCTGACTGAAAAACAAGGAAAGGATTGAAGGTGAGCGCCCAAGGGCCGGTGTAGTTCCCCATGAGAAAGAGAAATTGCGGCCGGATGAATGCTGCGCGTCCGTAATCCTGCCGGAGGTTGTAGGAATTCGACGGATTGCTGCCGCCACCGCCGTCAGAGTTGGCCCGGCTTATGGTGTAGAAGCCGTTGATCCCGAGATTGGGAGAAAAGCGCGCGTTCAAATTCATGCTCAGTTGGTTCTCGTTGAATACGGCTTCAGGAAAGTACTGATCGACAATTCCGAGCGAGGAATTGGGGCGCGTACCGGTGAGTGTGGAGCTGCCGTAGAGAAAGGTTCCGGGCAGATACGCATTGGAGTCGCGCATCACCATCTGATGGAACCCCGAAGAGTGCATGTAGGTGAAGGTGAGCGTGGAGATCTTGGTTAACTGGCGTTCCAGGCTGGTGCCGAACTGTTCCATGTAGGGAGAGTGGTAGCCGGGAGTGATGGAGTCGATCTGCGATGTGCGTGTGGCGGCCGAGCCGCAGGAGGCCACGCCGCCGCTAATGGAGCTCAGGCTGGTTCCACTGAAGCATGTGGGGTTGGTGATTTCGATCTGCACCTGGCTGTTGGCGGTGCCGTTCAAGGTTTCGAGATCCATCAGGCTGCCCACATCAAAGCGATCGTAGAAGAAGCCGAAGCCGCCGCGCAGAACGGTTTTGGATACGGTGCCTTTCTTGTGGCCGTCCAGCGCGTACGCGAAAGCTACGCGAGGAGCCCAGTCATCGTGATCGGCGACGTGATTCTGCGTCTCCCAGCGCAAGCCGCCGGAGAGCGTCAGGTTCTTGTTGACCTTCCAGTCGTCCTGGAAGAAGAGGGCTCCGTTGAAGACGTTGCCCTTGAATGCATAAGGGCCAGTTGTGTAGCCGAGCTTGGTAGGGACGCATCCGCCGGCCTGCGTGGCAGGACACGCCGCGGCGATTTGCGCGATCGTCTCCCCGCTCTCGATGCCGTTCCAAGTGTCGACGAAGGCAGCGACGGTGGGGAAGGTAAATCCGCCGTAGATGTCTCCGACACTGGAGGTGGCTTCCCGGTCGTCACGGAGCCAGGTGCCGAACTTGATGGCCTGCTTGCCCTTGGTCATGGTGGTGAAATTCTGCAGCTCGAAGTGATCGCTGTGCGAACTGGATGGCAGAGTCCCGCTGCCGCCGCCCGAGAAAACTCCCGGCACTCCGAAACCCGGCGCGGTCGCGGTCGTCACGCCATAAGCGGGGACTGCGCCCATGGGCGACGAAGTGGAGTTGGCGCGACGGTACTGAAACCTCGTCTCGTTGACGATGCGGTCGGTGATGATCTGCGTATCGTCGAACTGAATTGAATGCTCAACGGAATTGGATGAGTTGGCAATGCTGGGAAGCGAGGTGGAACCGCCCAGAGCATTCGTGGAGTTATTGCGTTCGTACTGGTAGCGCAAGGTGAGCGTATTCTTTTGGCCCAACTGCAAGTCAATGCGCGGCGATACTTCAAGATGGTTGGCCGGGTTGAAGAGACTGCCCGATACCGATCCGGGGCTGATCGACCAGGTATTGGCGGTCGCGTTGTATACCGGCCCATTGATGATCGAAAACACGCTGTCGGTCTGCAACTCGCGGTCTTCCACGCTCATGAAGTACGAGGCCATCTTCGAAAGGGGGCCGCTCACTGTGCCGTTGTACTGGTAGCTGTAGTAGGAGGGCAGATTTGCAGTGAATGGATTGCCGGTATTGAAGGCATCGTCGTTGCCCTGCCCGTAGAAGCGCCCGTGCAGCGTATCAGTTCCGGGCTTGGTAAGAATCTCAATGCGCCCGTAGCCGATGCGATCGAACTCCGCCGAAAATGGATTCTGGTTGATGCGAATTTCGCGGATGGCCGACTTGGGTGGCAATTGGCCGCCGGTGAAGCCGTCGATGTAAATCTGTCCACCGTTGGGACCTGCCGAGGGACCGGCCAAGGCCTGAAGCTCGTTGGAGAGCTCGTCGGGATCGTCGGAGAGCGCATCGAGATCGGAGCCTTTGAGAACGATGGCGTTGGTATTGGCGCCAGCCTCGGTGCTTACGGTGGGTCCGCCCTCGTCGGTGACCACCACCTGTTGTTCGGTATTCTCAACCGCCATCTTGACCTCGACGCTCTTCGACTGTCCCGCGGCGAGATCGATGGGCGCGGAGACAAAGGGCGCGAATCCGTTGTACGTGACCTGCACAACATAGCTTCCCGCCGGCAATCCGCGCACAGCGTAGGCTCCGGACGCGCTCGCCGTTGCGGTTCCCACGGTCACGCCCTTGGCGGTGGTCACGGTGATCTGTGCACCGGGGATAAGCGCGCCGGTTTGGTCGAGAATATGGCCGCGCAATACGCCCGTTGTGGCTGGAGCAGCCGGTGTCGTAACTGCAGGCGCGGTTTGCGGGCCCGCAGCGGGAGCCGTTTGCGGTGCTACAGCGGGAGGCGTTTGCGGAGATGCGGCCGGCGCCGTCTGCGCGTTGGCCGGCAGGGCAGAAAAGGACAGAACCGCGGAAACCAGAAAAGCAATCAAGTGGTGCGACTTTGAATACACAATTCCCTCGCTTATGTATGAATGAAAGGTACGAATCCAGTTATTGGGCTGCCTCGCCCTCGCCCGAATTCAGGCTCCAGCTGGCAAGCAGGTCCGCCGCCTCCGGAGCTTCGAGCAGCGGCTCGACTCCGGCCAGCAGCTTGACCGCACTCAGCCCCGAAGCATCTTCCGTGGCCACGATCATCACTGCGTCGCCCTTCTTGAGCGTGCCTAGTTGAATCTGCGGCGCGCGCTCCAGGACGGTCTCAAGGTTCATAGCTCCGCCCCCCGGGCCGCCCTGGCTAAAGGTGCGGCGGCCACCCTGACCGCCTCCGCCGCCTCCGCCGTTTGCGCCGCGGCCGCCAGCGCCTGCCCCATTGCCTTTGAGCCGTGCGGCAAGCATGGTCGCCACATTGTCATCGAGCCGCCGCAACTGCGCATCGGCGGTGACGCGGACGGTCACGGGTTTCTTAGTCGACAGATCCTTGACCGTGATGGTGGATCCAGAAGCATCGGTGGAGATCACGGTTCCGGGAATGCTGCGGAAGGTGCCCGAAATCACGCCGTCCGCCGCAATCGCGGAGCCGTCCGCGTTCTTGGTTCCGCGCGCAAAGATTTGATCGCCCGTGCGGATGGCGGTGATGGGTGCGGGCTGCGCCTGGTCGAAGGCAACCGAACCGGGCGCGTAGCGTTCAAGCACCGTCGCTGAGGTGGTATTCACAGTTACGTCTTTGGTGATGGGGCCCATGCGTGTGGTGACGACAATGATGCCTGTCGCGGTATCGACGCTCTTGACCAATCCATGCACGCCCTGGTTCCAGGCGGCGGTTTCTGCTTCCTGCTGCTTGGTCACATCGGCCTGCTTGATAGCAATGATGCGCGCCGCTTGCGGCGTGGCGCCGGTCGCGTTGGGATCGAGCGTGACCAGCACGCGATCGCCCACGGCCAGACTGCTGAAATCGAGAGGTTCGGCCTTGGTGAGATCCTTTTCTCCTGGGGCGATGCGCTTGAGAATCGCGGCGGTGGGAACCTGGACCTGGTGGACATCGCCGGCGTCGGTTCTAACCGTCAGCGTGTCGCCGTTGATGGCGGTAATGCTGCCGAGATAGCGCATCACTTGCGCGTGTGCGGCGGGCGCCGCTGCCAGCAGCAATGCGGCCAGGGCAACAACTCCAAGTACGGCCATGCCACGCGACTTGCGTTCAATTCTCATAAGCTGTCATGCTCCACGGACTTGGGGGCACTGGTCTCAGCGAGCCCAGGGCGGCTCGCACTGCCCCTCATTTTCTAGACGAACCACGCTGGCAAAAGGTTGAAACTCAATCTCACCATTTGAATTCGATCCTAAGTTTAGGGGAGTCTTATGCTTGGGAGCAGGGAGGAGCCGCTATAATTTGCCCGTGAACCCTGCCCTTGGGACCGCTCATGACGCCTACCTGCTGGCCTGTGTGGCCGGGGCCGTGGCGTTGTTGCTGCTCCTTGTGGGGCGGCTGCGGCTGCACGCAGCGCTGGGTCTCTCCGTGGCCGCCATTGCACTGGGCGCGGCAGCGGGCCTTCCCCTGGAAAAGGTTCCTCTTGCCTTCACCGCCGGGGCCGGCGAGATGATGGGCCGTATCGCCATCATTCTGGGTATGGGCGCCATTCTTGGACAGCTACTGGCCAGTTCCGGCGCGGCGACTGCGTTGGGCAGACTTTTGGTGGAGGGCTGCGGAACAAGGGGACTGCCCTGGGCGTTGCTGGCGCTCGGCATTCTGGTCGGCATTCCGGTTTTCTTTGAAGTGGGGCTGGTTTTGCTGATGCCAATCGTGGTAGATGCGGCGCGGCGCAGCGGGCGGCCTCCGATGCTGGTGGGCCTGCCGGTGTTGGCAAGGCTATCTGCGATGCACTGTCTGCTGCCGCCCCATCCCGCGGCTCTGCTGGCAGCCGCCGAGTACCATGCCGCATTAGCCCCGGTCATGTTGTGGGGGCTGGTGGTGGGCGTCATCGCCGCGACCCTGGGCGGCCCTTTGCTCTACGCGGTATTGCTTCGCCTGTGGGAGCGGCCGGGAAGCTACCTGCGGAGCGCGCTTCCTGACGACGCAGTTTTTGGTGCGACGGGGGCGGTCGAAAGCGCCAAGGGAGACAACGCCGTCGCGTCGCCTGCGCAGACGGAGGGGCAGACCACACCCGCGCCTGCGGGAGCACTTCTTGCTCTTTTGGTGATCGTATTGCCCGTGGCATTGATTTTGGCCGGCGGCTGGGCCAACGCCGTCACTGCACAGGGAACTCTGCTCAACCATCTGCTGCATCTCGCGGGTTTTCCCGACGTGGCGATGGTGGCGGCCGCGCTGGTCGCTTTGGCGACGCTGGGCCGCAGGGTACAGGAGCCCGCGTACCGCGTCGCGGGGGGTTTGCGTCGGATGTGCATCGACTCCTTCGCGCCCATCGCCAGTCCGCTGGTGATTCTGGCCGCGGCGGGAGGATTGAGCGGCGTGCTGCGCGCCTCCGGCGCGGCGCAGGCCGCGGTTACCTTTGCCATGAGCGCGCACATGCCGCCGCTGCTACTGGCCTGGGCGCTGGCCGCCGCGGTACGTGTGTCGATGGGCTCGGCCACCGTGGCGCTGGCCGTGGCCTCCGGGATTCTGGCGCCCATGGCGGGGACCATGGGCGTGCGGCCGGAACTGCTGGTGCTGGCCACGGGTTCCGGTTCCATCCTGCTCTCGCATGTGAATGATTCAGGATTCTGGCTGATCGGGTCGCTGTTCAAAATCGACGTGAAGGCGACCCTGGCGACGTGGTCCGTGCTCGAGACGGTGCTGTCGCTCGCCGGTCTGGCGGGGACGCTGCTGCTGAGCACGGTCCTGAAGTAGCAGAAAACAGTGCGTGAGTGTGAGTGTGGTCAGCGATCGCCGCGCACACTCACACTCCACACTCACACTGCTCCCTGCAATTACCACGCGCCCAGTAGTCGGCGGAGGAGCACAAGCTCGCCGAGATGATAGGCATTGTGGTCCGCCACGAGGAGCGCTTCTCTCAGGATGGTCTGCCCGTTGCCGTGGGGAAGCTTCGCGTAGAGATCAGTGGCGGGGTCGGCCACGAGATCGGACATGGCCTTGAGGTCGCGGCGGAAAGCGCGCACGCTTTTGTCCCACGCCCTGGCGTCGGGCGGCACGGGCTTTGCCGGCCAGTACCCTTCGGGCCAGGGAAGGTGCTGATAGTTGGGATTGCGCGAAAAGTCCAGGATGTCCCATTGCGCGATGCGCAGGTGCTCGAGCACTTCCCAAGGGGAATGCTCTGCGCCCTTGGGCCGCTTGCCGCGCAGGGCAACGGGAAGGTTTTTTACTGCGGCGTCGAAGGTGGCGTGCGCGTGGCCGCCCGCAAGCAATTCAAGGAGATGCTGGCGCAGGGTAGCGTCGCGATTTGCGGTTGTTTCTTTTTTGGGCATGACAATCATTTTCCCCGGAGCAGAATGCACAGGCGAAGCTGCTCTGGAGGAGTAGATTCATTTGCTGCGCGACGGGACGCAGCAATTCCTGGCCGTGCCGCATGCGAAGCTGAAATTCCAAGCAGGGCTGGTTTTTCTACTCACCTTTGGCTACTGGCTATTGGCTGCTCTTGAGGACTGCTCTTTGCGCGGCGAAGATCTCCGTGAGTCCAGCTTCCGCGAGATCGATCAGGCCGTTGAGGTCGGTGCGAGAATAAGATCCCTTCTCGGCCGTGGCTTGCGTCTCGACCAGACCCCCATCGGCGGTCATCACGACATTCATGTCCACTTCGGCCTGCGCATCCTCCTCGTAGCAGAGGTCGAGCAGCGCCGCGCCGTCGACGATGCCCACCGACGTAGCCGCCACCAGTTGTTTGAGCGGCGAGGTCTTGAGCGTCCCCGCCTTGACCAGGGCATCGAGCGCGAGAGCCAAGGCTACGGCCGCGCCTGTGATCGCGGCAGTGCGCGTGCCGCCGTCGGCCTGGATCACGTCGCAGTCCAGAATGACCGTGCGCTCGCCCAGTACCTGCATGTCCACGACCGAGCGCAGGCTCCTGCCGATCAGGCGTTGAATTTCATGCGTCCGCCCGCCGATCTTGCCGCGCTCGCTTTCTCTGGGAGTGCGGGTGAGGGTGGAGCGGGGCAGCATGGAGTATTCGGCCGTTACCCAGCCGCGGCCGGAGTTGCGCAGCCATCCGGGGACGCCTTGCTCGATGGTGGCGTTGGTGAGAACCCGGGTGTTGCCCAGCGAGACCAGGACTGAGCCTTCGGCGGTTTGGACAAAGCCGGGCGCAAGAGTGAGCGGACGAAGTTGGCCGGGGCTTCTGCCGCCGGGTCGCAGGGAGGGAGGAGTTGCGTGCATAGAGGGATTGTAAGGGAGCGAGGCTCGGTCCAGCCGACGCGATGTACAGCGGTTCCAAGTTGGGAATTGCGGTCTCTTCAAGTGTCGTAACAGGAAATATGTTCCAAGCTGATGAAACACAACAGCTTAGCTCAACTTGGCTTTCTTGCTCCGTCCTATTTCGGGACGTCTGCGGGTCCCGGCGCTGCCAGCGTCTGTCCATGTTGAGAGTGTGATCTCTTCCGTTATCAGGAACTTAACCTCCACGTTCTGGTTTGGCACGCGGCGTGTATAGAAATAGGACAAAACCTACGGCACTGAAACAGAAATGGGAAGACGAAAAGACAGGGACCAAAGCGAAAGTGCGGAGTGTGAGTGCGAGTGTGAAAGGCACAATCACCCCCACACACACCCTCGCACTCACACTGTCCACTGCATTTGAAAGGACCGGCATATGCTGCAAACCGAACAAGTCGTGACAACGGCCAGGACCAGGATCCCCTGGAATGGCGTGGAGCGCAGACGGGTGGAAAAGGTCGTGGAGACTCTGGCCGCGCTGCGCAGCCAGGCCGCGACCGTCTCCGAAGTCGCCCACGATGCGCGCAACATGGTTACGGCGCTGGGGCTCTATTGCGATCTGCTGGAGGAACCGGGCGTGATCGCGGTTCCGTTCACACATTACGCACACGAGCTGCGGCTGGTAGCTGCGGCCAGCCGCCGTCTGGTCGAGAAACTGGTGACGCTCGATGCCCGCACATTCCCGGACGGCACCGTGCAGGCTCTATCGCAGACCAACGCCGGGCGAGCTACCGCGCTTACAAACTCTGATGCCGTGAGTGCCGATGCCAAAGTCGCCTCGGGCAGTCCCTTCGAAAATTCAGGCGGAAGTACGATGGTAAGCGTCACCAACCTCGCGGACCGGAACAGGCGCTGGGATCTGCTGGCCGCCCTGCCCATCTCTAACCTTGCCGCCGAGTTGCTGGCCAACCGTAATCTGCTCTCCGCGCTGGCCGGCCCCTCCATCGCTCTGACCATGGAGGCCGAAGGCGGCGCGCAAGCCGTGCGTCTTACCGGCGAGGACCTGACCCGGCTGCTGGTGAACCTGGTGAAGAACGCCGCCGAAGCTATGCCGAAGGGAGGGCGTGTGCACATCGGCCTGCGCGGGCGCGAGGCCGCCCAAGGCACGGCCCCCTGCCTGGCGCTCACCATCGAGGACAATGGGCCGGGCATTCCCGAGGCGGCTTTCGACAAGATCTTCACCTCCGGGTATACCTCGCGGGGCAAGAATGCAGAGTCAAAAGGCGAAGCGGTACCGGGCTGCAGCTGGCCGCAAAGTCGTCGCGGGTTGGGGCTGGCCATCGTGCGCGCCATTGTCGAAGGCGCGGGCGGGCGCATCACGGCCTCGAACCGGAAGCAGGGCGGAGCCTGCTTCACCCTCGAGCTGCCGGTGCGCACGGCGGGGATTCGCGAGGGGTGTGGGGTGTGAGTGTCAGCGTGAGTGCGCCGAACAGACACACGCGCACTTACACTCGCACTAGCCGCGGACACCCGAAACCTGCAATTGGACGCAGTTCCACAACACACGCGAGGCGACTACAATGCTGGATACAGTCTTCAACACACGGACCATGGAGTTCATTCCACAACTCGCCGAGCCGGCGGTTCGGTTGCACCTGCTGGTGGTGGATGCCGATGCGGCGGTGCGCTCGGCCTGCGCCGAGATCGCGGCCAGCCTGGGATACGCCGTCGAAAGCACGGGCGATCTGGCCCAGGCGCGCAGCCTTTTGCGCGGACACACCGCCGACATCCTGCTGGTGAATCTGCCCGCGGGGACCAACGAGGGCCTGGAGCTGGTCTCCGAGGTCAAGCTGCTCTATCCCGACACCTCGGTCATCGCCATGACCGCTACAGGCTCGGTGAACGCGGCTGTCGAAGCTATGCGCTGCGGCGCCTCGGATTACCTGACGAAACCGTTCGCCATGGACGAGCTGTCCACCGTATTGGATCGCGCCGCGCAGAATCACACCACCGACACCGTAACCCGCCAACTGCGCGAACGGCTGCGCCTCTCCGAAGGACTGGGCTCGATGATCGGCCGCTCACCGGAGATGGAGAAGATCTACCGCATTCTTTCCAAAGTTGCGCAGAGTACGCATCCGGTGCTCATCCTGGGCGAGAGCGGGACCGGCAAGGAACTGGTGGCGCGGACCATCCACGCCTACGGACCCAACGCGCAAAAGCCCTTCCTGCCCGTCGACTGCGGTTCCCTGGTGCCCACGCTCATCGAGAGCGAGCTCTTCGGCTACGTCAAAGGCGCGTTTACCGGTGCCAATCGCTCCAAGGATGGATTGCTGATCTCGGCCGAAGGGGGCACGGTTTTTCTCGACGAGATCGGCGAGCTCTCGCTCGACCTGCAGGCCAAGCTGCTGCGCGCCCTGCAGGAGAAAGAAGTGCGGCCGGTGGGCGCCACGCATTCCATTCCCATCAAGGCGCGGATCGTGGCCGCCACCAATCGCGATCTGGCCACCATGGTCGAGAAGGGCAGCTTCCGCAAGGATTTGTTCTACCGTCTGAACGTGGTCAATCTGCGGCTGCCGTCGCTGCGCGACCGCCGCGAGGACATACCGCTCCTGGCCGCGCACTTTCTCGACCACATCAGCAAGGAGCACGGGCGCAAATTCACTCTAAGCGATGAAGCCCTGCGCACCATGATGCGTCACGACTGGCCGGGCAACGTGCGCGAACTTGAGAACGCCATCGAGCGCGCCTGTGCGCTCTCCTCGGGCCCCGTGCTGCTCCTCGGTGACATGCCTACCCAATTACAACAAAGGGGTCTGGAGGCGCGGCGCGCGGCCGTGGCTGCGGGTGAAGACTCCGCGGCAGCCGGGGCACCGGAGCTGAAGACACTGGCCGAGATGGAACGCGAGGCCATTCTTGGCGCCATCCGCACCCTGCACGGCGACAAGCTGCAGGCCGCCAAGCTGCTGGGCATCGGCAAGACCACGCTCTATCGCAAGCTGAAAGAGTACGGCATCGCCGGCCCGCTGCACGAGGAATAAAGATGCAGCTTCCAGCTCCTGGCTTCCAGCCTCCAGCTTGCTCTTGCATGAGATGCTCGTCGGCATCTCTCCAGCAGGATTCAGGCAGTTAAGGCAACGAATTGCCAGACAGCTAGAGGTTGAAAACAAGTAGCTAGAAGCTAGGAGCTAGAGGCTAGGAGCTGGAATATGAGCATTCTGATGGTGACGGGAATCGAGGGCGCTCGCAATTGCGCCGCCGTGGTAGGCGCGCAGCTGGGCATGGAGGTCGAGGTGGCAGAGGGGCGCAGGGCCGCGCTGGCGGCATTACGGTGCCGCGAGTTCCTGGCCCTGGTGATCGATGAATCCCTGGCTGAGTGCGATCCGGCGGCCGCGGAGAAGATCTGCGAAAATGCCGGCCTGGCCATTCCCATGCAGATCAACTTCGCCATTGCGGGAACAGCTCGGTTGATCCGCGAGATTCGCGCTGCCCTCAGCCGCCGCGAGCGCGAGCAGACGCTGGCGCGCCGGGCCGCAGCGGCAGCCATCGAGAGTGAGCTGAAGACCACGGTCGCGGGCCTGCTGCTGCACTCGCAACTGGCGCTGAGCGGGGGTGGAGTGCCAGCCGCCGTGGCCGACCGCCTGCGTACTGTCGCGGATTTGGCCGGCAGCCTGCGCCAACAGTTGAGCGCGCCCATCGAGACGCGGCGCGAGACGCACGCCTGAACCCCGAGGCTCTGATTGTGCGGCGGGGCGCTGGGTGGCTCGCGTCGGCGACTGCGGGTGCGGGCCGAGGGGGCGTATCTTCCTTCCTTGCTTTCTGCGCTATCATGCTTCGCATGAATTTCCCGAAGCTTGCAATGGTCCTGATGCTGGCTTGGGGCGCGCATCTTCGCGCGCAACTCGAAGATTGCGATAAGGCGACACAGGCCAAGTGCGCTGAATCCCTGAAAACTCCGCTTCCGGCCGAAGCCGTCGCAGTATCCGCTCCCAATGCGTGGCCTGAATGCGATTCTCTGAGATCCTACTCGGGCATCGGCGGCAGGGTGGACTTTGAGGCGGCACGGCGATGCGCGTGGTCGGAGAGACTGGCGATCGAAGCGGGTCTTGAGCCACGATATTCGACGGCCAGCGTCTTTGGCGGTTCAGCGATGCTCTCCGTTCTCTACGCAAATGGTCAGGGCGTCGCGCGGAACATTCCTCTTGCCATCCGATTCGCTTGCGAAGCCGGGGGAGCACCAGCTGAGATTGCAATCCGCGTGAAGCATATCGAGTCGCTCCACTCGCAGCCGGCGGCAGTTGGATCATTGTTCCAGTTTTGCGACGACATTACGAGCGGCTTTATGCAGGGGTTCTGCGCGGCATACGATAGCGAGATCGAGGATCAGAAGCGGGCCAATTCGCTCGATGCTGTTGTCTCACGTTTTACGACGACGCAGCGATCGGCTTTCAATACTCTCCGCAAACTGGAAGAGGACTACGCTCACGCGCATGCGAAAGGCGAAATCGACCTGAGCGGCACAGCAAGAGCCATGTATCAGATCGACGCGCAAGACACCGTTCGCGACGACTTCGTCGCAGCTCTCAAGTTGTTCGAGGTGGGTAGGTTCCCCACTGCGCCGGCAGGCCAGTACGCTGATGCAGATGCCCGGTTGAACCGGGCCTATCACAAGGCCTTGAACGATGCGGAAGAGCACAAGAACGACTATGGAGCCGTTCAACCCGAAGGGATCCGCGACGCCGAGCGTGCGTGGCTCAAGTACCGGGACGCCTGGATCGCATTCGCCAAACTGCGCTATCCGGCCGTGCCTGCGGAGGCGTGGCTCGCGCTCCTGACCGGTGACCGAACCTCGATTCTCGATGGCTCGTTCTGCGATATGGATGCTGAGGACGGACCGTGCGCGCAAAAGGGGGACACATGGAAGCCAAGTCCATTACCCTAGAAGCGTCAAGGAACCGAGGAGCCTCTCCAGAATGACCGTCATCCAGCAGGAAGATTTCATCGCCAGCGTTGCGGGCGCTTTGCAGTACATCAGCTACTACCATCCGGAGGATTACATCCGTTCGCTCGCCCAGGCTTACGAGCGCGAGCAGTCGCCGGCGGCGCGCGACGCCATGGCGCAGATTCTCATCAACAGCCGCATGTGCGCCGAGGGTCACCGGCCCATCTGCCAGGACACGGGCATTGTGAATGCCTTCATCAAGCTGGGCATGGACGTGCGCTTCGAACCCGGCCCCGGCGAAGAACCGAAAGATCTGCAGCAGATGGTGGACGAAGGCGTGCGCCGCGCCTATCTCGATCCCGACAACAAGCTGCGCGCCAGCCTTCAGTCGGACCCCGCGGGCAAACGCGTCAACACCAAAGACAACACGCCGGCCGCTGTCTTTGTCGAGGTGGTGCGCGGCGCGACGGTCGAGGTCACTGTCGCGGCCAAGGGCGGAGGCTCGGAGGCGAAGTCGAAGTTCGTGATGCTCAACCCCAACGATTCGGTCGTCGACTGGGTGCTGAAGACGGTGCCCACCATGGGCGCGGGCTGGTGCCCGCCGGGCATTCTCGGCATCGGCATCGGCGGAACCTCAGAGAAAGCAATGTTGCTGGCCAAGCAATCGCTGATGGACCCCATCGACATTCAGGACCTCATGGCCCGCGGAGCCAAGACCACCGCCGAAAAGCTGCGGCTCGAGATCTACGACAAGGTGAATCGCCTGGGCATCGGCGCGCAGGGGTTGGGAGGGCTGACGACGGTGCTCGATGTGAAAGTGGTGGATACTCCCGCGCACGCTGCCAATTTGCCCGTGGCCATGATCCCCAACTGCGCCGCCACGCGCCACGCGCACATCGTTCTCGACGGCTCCGGCCCTGTGTTTCTCGATCCGCCTTCGCTTGATGCCTGGCCGAAGCTGACCTATGACGTGAGCGGCGCGCGGCGCGTGAACCTCGACAGCGTGACGCGCGAGGAAGTCGCGACGTGGAAGCCGGGCGAAGTGCTTCTACTCAGCGGCAAGCTGCTCACCGGCCGCGATGCCGCGCACAAGCGCCTTACCGACATGCTCAACCGCGGCGAGAAACTCCCCGTCGACTTGCGCGGCCGCTTCATCTATTACGTTGGCCCGGTGGACCCGGTGCGTGGCGAAGTCGTCGGCCCCGCGGGCCCAACCACGGCCACGCGCATGGACAAGTTCACGCGGCAGATGCTCAGGGACACCGGCCTGCTCGGCATGGTGGGCAAGGCCGAGCGCGGCCCGGAAGCCATCGACGCGATCCGCGAGTACCGTGCGGTGTATCTGATGGCCGTGGGCGGCGCGGCGTACCTGGTCTCGAAAGCGATTCGCAGTTCGCGCCTCGTGGCTTTCGAGGATCTGGGCATGGAAGCCATCTACGAGTTCGAAGTTCGTGACATGCCCGTCACCGTGGCCGTGGACTCGAAGGGAACCAGCGTGCACGAGACCGGCCCGGCGGAATGGCAGCAGCGCATCGCGGGAATTCCTATCCTGCAATAAGATGGGGAACACTCAGCAACCGATTAGGAGGGCGTTTGTCCGCCCAACGTTTGCATTCGATCTGCGCACGCCTGATTCTTGCTGCCGGCTTGACCTGTTTCTTCTTACCCATGTTTCGTGGCCAAGCCGGCGCCGGGCCATCCTCAATCGATCGGCAGTTGAAGCAAGATGCGCCTGCTTCCATGCCGCAGTTCGCGGTGGCAACCGTCAGGCCTGCAAAGGGGAACGGTATGTCCCTTTTCCGGTTGATGCCGGATGGCATTCGCATCGAGAACTTCACCTTGCAGGAGATCCTGCGTGCGGCCTTCGGAACGCAGGACGATCGAATTTTAGGATCGCCTGACTGGGCGGGAGTTGAGCGATTTGACATCGAGGCGAAAGTGGATGATTCCGACGTCGCAAAACTTGGAATGCTCACCATCGAACAACGCCGGGCAATGGCGCTACCGCTGCTTATCGATCGATTCGACCTCAAGGTTCATCACGAGCAAAGGGAACTGCCGACCTATAACCTCGTCATTGATAAAGGGGGCTCAAAGCTCAAGGAATCCAATGCAGAAGTTGCGCAACGGCATTTCCGACCCCTTGGCAGGGGGCAACTGGAATCGATTGGAACTCCTTTGAAGGACCTGGTTCCCATCCTGCCGCGACAACTCGGCCGAACGGTCTTCGATAAGACCGGACTAACCGGTCTGTACGATTACACTCTGCAATGGACGCCGGAGAACGAACTCGGACCCGTCCCGAATGGAGATGCGGGCGCCGCATCGGGGCCGGACTTATTTACCGCTCTTCGGGAGCAGCTTGGCTTGAAGCTCGAGCCTCAAAAAGGGCTGGTCGACGTGATCGTCTTCGATCACATGAGCAAACTGCCGTCGGAGAACTAGTGTTGGAATCATGATGAAACCATTTTTTGTACTTCTCTTTGTACTATCGGCGGCCGACGGCCTGGGCGCACAGCAAATTGCTGGGCAGCCTGCGTCCGGACATGCGCAGATTCGCACCATCGATACTCCTGTAGCCACACTCCGCCTCTCGGAACAGAATTGCGACTTGATCGGGCTGCACTGGAAGAGCCCTGAACTTGAGGTCATCGGCGAAGCCCGCCTCGGCGAGAACTTCCGCATTCTCATTCCGCAGAAAGGCTACCAGGCAAACTACTTCAACAGCCGTGAGCAGAAAGTCAGTCAAATCGACGCGATCCCTAGCGGAGTGGTCTGCACCTACGACGCGCTGCACAACGATCGCGAGACGCTGCCGGTCAAGGTGACCTACCGCATCGAAGCTGTAGATGGACAGCTGCATTTTTCGATTGCGGTCGACAACCCGACGGATCGCAAGCTGGCGGAGGTGATGTACGGAATCATCGGCGGGCAAAAAGGCATCGGTGACCGGCTCGAGACCCAGTCGATGGTTCCCGGCGCCAATAACAATCTCTCGCCGGTCCTGTTTACGCGCTTTCGCCCGGGCTTCGGCGGCGGCAACTTCGGCATACCCTACGACGCGGTGCACTACACCTATCCCGGGGAGATGTCGATGGGATGGATGGATGTCTATAACCGCAAAGACGGTATCGGTTATTACTATGCCAACCAGGATCCCGTAACTCGCCTGATGATGCTGCAAATTGAGCTGCGGCCGTTTTCAAAGGGCTCCGACATCAAAGACAACTGGCCGGCGGCCTCCGATCTCCCACCCGGCGAGCCGGTCGGCCTGACCGTAGGCTGGGTGAACATGCCGTATTTGAGCCGTGGCACTTTTACCTCCGGCCCCGTGGCGCTCCAGGTCCACAACGGAGACTGGCACCAGGCCAGCGGAATTTATCGCGCCTGGTTCGACCGGTACTTCACGGTGCGCCGCACGCCGGATTGGCTGCGCAAAGAAAATGCGTGGCAATCCATCATCATCGCCAATGGCGAAGACGTGATTGTGCACCGCTTCAACGAGCTGCCGCAACTCGCCGCCGATGCGAAGAAATACGGGATCACGACCTTCGAGATTCTGGGCTGGGACATCGGCGGCATCGATCGCGGTTACCCGCAATACACGCCCGATCCGCGCCTGGGAACGCCCGAGGAATTTCGCAAGGCGCTTGCGGACATCCGCGCCATGGGCGTGCATCCGCTGATCTTTTCCAACGTCGACGTGGCCGATACCGGCACGGCGCTCTTCCAGAATCGACTCAAGCAGTATGCGGTCGACGGGGAATGGGCGCCCGACTGGACCGTGCTGGGATGGGGAGAGGGAACCATGAGTGCCCGCGCCGGCCTCACGCCTTCGAATATGACGCTGGTGAGCCCCGCGCATCCCGAGTTCAGGAAGTTCGAGATGGACCAGTACCTGGAGTTGGTGCGCGACGGCGCAGAAGGCTTTCAACTGGATAAATCGGGCGGCTCAAACAAGCTCGATTTCAACAAGCTTCTCACCGTTTCCCCCGACCAATCGCTGGTGCCAGGCATTCTTGAGACGTTCAAAGAGCTGCTCACCGCCGCGCGGGCTATCCGCCCGGATTTCTCATTGGCCGGGGAGACTTGGTCCGACCGGGCCATGCCCTACATCGACGTTTCCTATATGCGCATGGGCGACATCGACATCGGCTCGCCGGTTTTGAAGTACACCTTTCCGGAGTGGACGGCGACGATCTTCGGGGAAACTCCCGGCGACTTCAATCAAATGAACAACGGCATGCGCTACGGATTTGTGTGGGACCTGGCGCCGCGCCACTACAACGCGTCGGTTGACGAGCCGCTGACGCGTCCGCTGGCGCGGTACGTGAGCGAGTTGATCCGGATTCGCAAGCGGTACAGCAGCCTGCTCTTCTTTGGGCGGTTCAACGACACCATGGGCGCGACCGTCGAGGGCGGTGCGAATATTCGCTACTCCGTCTTCAAGCCGTTGCAGGCGGGCAAAAGCGGGGAGGCATGCGTGGTGGTCAATTTCGACACCACGCCGCAAACCGTGACCGTGAGTCTCGACGGAGTCTCAGGCAACGTGCAGATCGCAACGCCGTTCCATGCCGATCGAACCGCAATTCTGCCCGTCCAGCTTACGATTCCTCCGCATCAGCTCGCCGTGGTGGTGAAACCCTAAAACGATTCGCAGCTTGCGCCTGCCAGCATTTGAAGACGTGGGCCTGGAAGCCATCTTCGTGCTCGACGCCCCCGAGACAACGCGACCCGTTCGGGGAGCATCGTAGCAACGGAGGAGTCCTTCATGAAAAAGCTACACAGCATCTTAGCGCTCGCGGTCCTTTCCACAAGTCTCATGGGCGGCGTCGCTCTTGCCCAGGACCATCATGACAATCACACTTACGTCCAACACAAGGAATGGAGGAAGGGCTCAACCATCAAGCACGAAGACTGGGATCGCGGCGATAAAGTCGATTACCAGCAATATCACTTGAGCGCCCCGCCAAAGGGTTGCGAATGGCGGATGATTGATGGTAACTACGTTCTCTTGAACATCTCGACGTTCCAGATCCGTGCTGTCGTCCGCGTAAAGTAACGCACCCCCCCACAGCCATTACCGCCGCCGGATGAATCTAAACCGGCGGCCTTGACTTTTGCAGAGTCGGGCAGGCGCCGAAACGATTCGAAAAATGGGCGCGCGGTTAGCGGCGCCCCGCCCCGATTCAAGACCTGAGGCGACTTCAGATGCCTGTTTTACTTGGATCGTCTTAGCTCGCTGCCTTCGTCAGATATCCCATCCCATCGAGCACGCCGCGCATGAAGGCGAAGCTCTCGATGACGCCTGGCATGGGATCGTCGGGATGAATCTCGTACTCGAGATCGACGAAGCCTTTGTACTTGATCTCGATCAGCGCCTGGAACATCTCGCGGAAGGGCAGGATGCCGCGGCCCACCGGAACCTGGCTTTCCTTGCTCGAAAAACTCGTCAGATCCTTCGCGTGCATGTCGTAGAGGCGCGGCCCCACGGCGTGGATGGCTTCAACGAGGTTAGCTCCGGCGCGCGCCGCGTGGCCCACGTCGATGCAGCAACCGATGCGGGGATCCATGTCCTTGACGATCTTCAGCACGTCGAACGGAGAGTGGTAGATCTTGTCCTCGGGACCGTGGTTGTGGATCGCGAGGCGGATATCGTATTCGCGCACGAACTTTTCAATGCGCGGCAGCGTGGTGGGAGCGGGATCGCCGGCGACGATGACATTGATGCCCGCACGCTTGCAGTACTCGAACTTGGAGCGGATGTCATCGTCATCGTCTTTGGGAAAAGAGATGGTGCCCGCAGCGTGCAGCTTGATACCCGCGGCGGCGTAGTCGGCTAGCGCTTGCGCTTCAAGCGCGGGATCCATGGGCAGATGATCCTTCACGTCCTTGCAGTTCAGATCCGTGAGCTCAAGCTGCTTCATGAAGCCGAGCAGTTGCGCGCGCGTAAAGTTGCGGAAAGTGTAGCTGGCAAGTCCGAGGCGGACGGGCGAGGGCTTTCCCGAGGCGGGAATGGCTTCAGCCACTGCGGGTGAGGCGCCGACAAAAGCGGCGGAGGCTGCGGCGATGGTGGACGATTGCAAAAAACTGCGGCGCGAAAAGGTGTTTTTCATGGCGGGAGCCATTATAGGGGTTCGCAGCGCAGTGAGTCAGCAGGGAGATGAGTCAGCGGTGCAGCAATTCTCGCCCCATGTGCCATGCGGGGGTCTGGAGACCCCCGCCACAGCCGGTCAGGAGACCGGCACTACAGATTCGCTGCGCCAGTTGTCTACTGTTTTCCCCAGCGATAGACAATTCCGGCGGTAAAACCAAAGCTGCCCTGCACGGTTGAGCCAAAGCCAGTAGCGAAATACTCCGGCGCCAGCTTGAAGCCGACGTTCGGGGTCAGGTTGTACTCGCCGATCACGGCTGCGCTGGCGGCGAAGGTGCTTCCTGTGGGATAGAAGCCAACCTCAGAGGTCGTGTAGCCGTTGAGGTCGCCGGAGAAATTGCCGTAGGCCCAGCCGCCCATCACGCGACCCGAAACTGAGTACTTGGGTTGCAGGTAGAAGCGGTAGACGGGGCCAAAGAGCACGTTGTACGTGCTGATCTGGGGCTTGGTGAAAGCGCCCGTGCAATAGGTCGTGATGCCGCAAAAAGTAGTTCCGATGTAGCCGCGGCCGTCGAGCGTGTAACCCAACCGCTCGTTGGAGAAGCGGGTCAGGCCCGTCTCCCATCCGTAAAGGGTCACGCGCTGCAGGGATGGGCCGGGCGTGAAGCGCAGGTAGCCCATGTCGGCATAGGACTCCCACTTGTGGTCGTAGGCGTCATGAATGGCCGTGGCGCGGCGCTGTTCGCGGCGCTGGCGGATGCGCGCCTGGACGGTCAATTGCCCCTGGGTTTCCCCGGCGGGTTGCTGACTGGAACCTACCTGATTTGCGGGTTGGCTTTGGTCCGGTGTGGCGCTCGATGAAGAACTGCCTGAGCTTTGTGCGAATGCGGCTGGCATGGCCGGCAATGCGAACGCCAGCAAAAAGGCGAAACGGCGAAAAGATTGCATCGGTATCGGGATTCCTCCACGGGAGTACGAGAGCGCGCCCAAACGACCGGCGCACTCCCCCCAATTGGTATTAAAACATCCTGGGGGGAGCCTTGTGCCGGGGCTTGAGTTTTGGCGTGCCTTGTTTTGACGCGCGGAGGAGTGAAGCGGCACTGAGCATGCTCCCCGGTCCCCAAGAGCGAGGGACCGGGGGCACCCAAAGAAGCAGCTAGACAATCGCTTTCAAGTCGGCCAGCAACTGGGCCTGATTGAAGCCGCTGGGCGAGCCTTTGGCCGCCAGCCAGTCCTGGCTGAGCAGGGTGTGCGCCTCGTCGCAGTATTCGTTCCAGAACGCCAGGGTCATGGTCTTTGGCTGACCCCAGGTAATGCAGGTAAAGCCGTTCTGGTCATACTTGGGCACGTAGACGCAGTGCCCGCCCCAACTGCCGGGCGCGGCGTTGGCGCCGCCATTCGGCACCACATCCCATACATCCTGATTTTGCGCCGTGATCGGCAGTGACAGCCCGATGTAGACGCCGCCGAATAGGGCAATCGACTGCCGTACCTGGTTAAGGCTGGCCGGCTTGGGGTCGACAAAGGCTGTGAGCTTATGGCCGGCGAAGCCCTGTTTCTTCCAGTCGTTCAAAACATCCAGCTCGATGCCGCCGGTGTCGGTGCTGGGATCGCCTGGCTTGTAGCCGTCCCACTTCTCGTAGTACTTTTCGATGGTCGCGTCGGGGAGGGTCACTTCCTTGCCGACGTTCGTGGTCCATACCTGTACCGCGTGCCCGCAGCCGGCGATGGTGCAGTCGCCCAGGGTATCGTTCAACATCATGCCCCAGGCGGCGATGCCCTTGGTCCAGTCGGCCGAGGGCGGTGGTGGCGGCAGGGCGGGCGTCAGGTAGTCGCCCAGCATTAACGTACGACTGTCGGTTTTGATGGCTTTGCGGCCGAGTTTGAATTTCGAGAAATCTGCCATGGGAGAGGTCCTTTCCTGCGCATGAAAATGCCGGAGACCTGAGGGAAGGTGGGTGATGTGAAAGCGATACGCCCCTCAGTCTAGCTCCATTTCCGATTACGCACCTGTTATTGTTGCGTAAACTATCGAAATGATCTGCAAAACACTGCAAAATAAAATTGGGCACGGAAAGGAAGAAAAACCATGGTTCGCATCGTTTTCGGAATGATTTTGGCGTTGATTCTGGCGCCCTTGGTATTGCTGGCGTGGCTTCGTTTGGGGCACGTGCCGGTGGCTGTGGCCGATTCGCCGTTCCCGATGGAACGCCCGATCACGCAGATGGCGCTCAACGCGCGCATTGATCGGGAGATGCCGGGAAATCCGCCCATTCAGCCCGACGAGACCAACCTGACGGCTGGAGCGGAGGTTTACCGCGACCAATGCGCGGCCTGCCATGGATTTTATGGCAAGCCTTCGAGCTTTGGCCCGCATATGTATCCCAGCGCCCCGGCGTTGTGGCAGAAGCACAAGAATGGCGACGTGGTGGGCGTAAGCGACGACCCGCCGGGCGAAACCTGGTGGAAGGTGACGAACGGCATCCGGCTCACCGGCATGCCGGCCTTCAAGGCAACGCTCTCGGATACGCAGGTCTGGCAGGTCACGCTGCTTCTGGCTAACGCCAATAAGCCGCTGCCTCCGACGGCGCTTGCCATTGTCCGCGGCGAGCAGCCGGCAGCGCCGGTGGCTGTTGCTCCGCCTGCGGCCAGTCACTGATTCGCGCGGCCATCGGTTCAGAAATGCCGCTCAAGAGCGAAAGGGAAGTGGAACGATGCGCATTCTCGAGTTGCTGAAAAAGGGCTTTGGGTTCGTGTTGCTCAGCATGGGCGTATCGCGGCCTGCGCCCAGGGCTAAACCCCTGACCAAACCCGCCCCGGGGCCCCAATCCGGCGAATAGTGCGATGACTGTATGACTTCGTAATCCGTTATGAGCATGTGCGGGCGTGGACGCCCGCACTACAGCCGGTCTTGAGACCGGCGCTACATCCGCCGCACTCCTCGTACAATGGAGGAGGAAGTTCGTCCCACCCAGCCGATGGCGGAAACAGAAGACAAGAAATCCAAACCCGGAACGAAACCTGGGGCAAAACCTGGCTCGGGCGGACCCCGCCGCAAGCATGACGAGGATCCGGTCGGAAAAGTCTATGACGCCTACCTGATGCGGCGCCTGAGCCGCTTTGTGCGCCCCTATTGGCTGCAGGCCGGCATCGCTTCCATCGCGGTTTCACTCAAGTCCCTGTGCGACGTGTCTGGACCCATCCTCGTGATGGTGGCCGTTGACCGCTATCTCGCTCCCGACGTGGCCGCCCAGGATCCTTCGAACGCCGTGGCGCACTGGGTGGCGAACGCGAGCCCCCTGGCCCGAATGCTTCCTCAAGGCGCCGCCGCGGGCATCACGCGCCTGGCTGCCATCTACCTGGCGATGCTGATTTCCGCTTATCTCTTCCAGTTCGTCCAGGTCTACCTGATGCAGTGGATCGGCCAGAGGATCATGTTCGATCTGCGCCGCGATATCTTCCGCCACATGCAGCGCATGCACATCGGCTTCTTCGACGTGAACCCCGTGGGACGGCTAGTCACGCGCCTGACGTCCGATGTCGATGCAGTCAACGACATGTTCACTGACGGCGTGCTGGCCATTGTGAACGACTTTTTCATGCTCACGATCATGGCCGCCGTCATGCTTGCCATCAGTTGGTGGCTGGCGCTGCTGGCCTTCGCCGTGTTGCCGCTGATCTGGATCGTGACGCGCATCTTCCGCCTCCATGTGCGCGAAAGCTACCGGCGCGTGAGGACCGCCATTGCGCGCATTAACAGTTTCACGCAAGAGCACATCTCGGGCATGAGCGTGGTCCAGCTCTTCAACCGCGAAGAGCGCGCCTACAAGGACTTTGAAGCCGTAAACATGCAGCACATGGTTGCCTTCAAGGACACGATCTTTGCCTACGCGCTCTACTACCCGGCCGTCGATTTCCTCTCGTCGGTCGCTATTGCCCTGGTCGTCTGGCGCGGCGGAGCTGGCGTCCTGCACCTGCCGTCTACGGTGACCATTGGCGTGCTCATCATGTTTACGCAGTTCTCGTTGCGTTTCTGGCGGCCTATCCAGGACCTGAGCGACAAGTACAACATCCTGCAAGCCGCCATGGCCGCCTGCGAACGCATCTTCAAGCTCATGGATTCGGAGCCGGAGATTGTGAACCCCGAGCACCCATTGGTCGGCGACGGCTCGAATCGGATCGCATTCGAACACGTCTGGTTCACCTATCAAAAGCTCACCGACGCGCAGAAGGTTGCTGTGGCAAAGGCCGCGCAAGGGGCAGCGAGCGGCGCGGAATTAGCCGGCCTGGAAGGCATCGAGTGGATTCTCAAAGACGTATCCTTCACGATCGAGCCGGGGCAGACGATCGCGATTGTCGGTCACACCGGCGCGGGCAAGACTACGCTCACCAGCCTGATGATGCGCTTCTACGAAGTGACTGCGGGCCGCATTCTCATTGACGGCATCGACCTGCGCGAACACGATTTGACGGCGCTGCGCCAGCACTTCGCCGTGGTGTTGCAGGATCCGTTTCTCTTCTCAGGCACTATCGGCGAAAACATCCGCCTCGGCAACGAAGAAATCACCGAAGCCACCATGCGCCGCGCGACGCGCGACGTCAACGTGCTCGACTTCATCGATACCTTGCCTCATGGCTTCGATGAGCCGGTGCGCGAGCGCGGCAACTCGCTTTCTACGGGCCAGAAGCAGCTCATCAATTTTGCCCGCGCGCTGGCCTACAACCCGCGCATTCTCATCCTCGACGAGGCCACGTCGAGTGTCGACACCGACACGGAACTGCGCATTCGCGGTGCGCTCGAACGCATGGTCGAAGGGCGCACCAGTGTGCTGATCGCCCATCGACTCTCCACGGTGCAACGCGCCGAAACTATCCTCGTGATGCACAAGGGCCAGTTGCGCGAGATGGGATCGCACCAGGAACTGCTCGCGCAGCGCGGCCTCTACTGGAAGCTCTATCAGTTGCAGTACAAGGATCAGGAGATCGGCTCTCTCGTGCCGCCGTCGCGGGAGCCCTCGGCCGCACCGGCCGTGTGAGTAAAGCAGGGACCGAGGGACCAAGGGAACGAGGGACCCATAGATTCGGGACAGGGGACTGGCTTGCCGAGGTTCCGTGCCTGCCGTAGGCGCACAGTTTGTTGGCCCCGCTCTCGAGCCTATTGCTTTTCGTGGTTCCCCTCTGCCACGCCCTTGCCCAAGACGTTGTAGTGCCCGAAATATTCAGCCACGATATGATGGTAAAGTGAGGGTTTTCTGGCCCAACGGCAGAATCACCTGAGGGGACGCGACCGATTGCAGGAAGAGATGACGGAAAAGACATCCAGAAAAGTCGAGATCTTCGACACCAGTCTCCGCGACGGCATGCAGCAGCCGAATCTGGAGATCTCTGTGCCCAATGCCGTGCTCCTGCTGGAACGCATGGCAGCTTTCGGCGTGCACTATGCCGAGATCGGATTCGCCGGCGCCAATCACTTTGTCAGCGACCTCACCAGCGCCCTCGCCAATGTCAGCACCGGCACGATGAAGCTGGCCCTCTTCGGGCGCACGCGCGGACGCGGCGCCAAGGTTGAAGATTGGCCAGATGTGCAATTCATTTTGCGCCACAAGCGGCGCGTTCCCGTTGCAGTCATCGTGGTCAAGTCGCGGCTCCTCGACGTGGAACGCTCGCTCGGCGTGAGCCCGGAAGAGAATCTGCGCATGACGTGGGAGACCATCGACCACCTGCAATCGCACGGCCTTGAGGTGATCGTCGATCTCGAGCACGCCATGGATGCGCAATGCGGCCGCTGTGAAAACGGCAATCCCTGCAGCGACGAGTTTACCAAGCGCACTTTCGACCACTTTCAGCAGCTCACGGAACAGTGTGTGCGCCAGAACGTTAGTCGCATCGTTGTGTGCGACACCAACGGCGGCGCCAGTCCTGAAGAAGTGGTGCACGCCTTTGAGCAATTGCAACGCAATTTCCCCGGCGCGAGTTTCGGATTCCACGGCCACACCGATCGCGGCCTGGGTGTGGCCAACACGCGCGCTGCCATCATGGCGGGCGCAGTCCAGGTGCAGGGAACTCTCATCGGTACCGGCGAGCGCTGCGGCAATGTGAACCTGACCACAATGATCGGAGCCATGCAACTGCGCGGTGAAGCTGAGTTTGTTTCGCCCCAGGCGCTCACGGGATTGACCAGCCTGGCGCATTCGGCCTACGCGGCATTCGCTCTCGATCCACCGCACGGCGCGCCCATCGTGGGTCCCGGAGCGTTTGGCACCTGGGCCGGCATGCACGGCTCGAGCGAGCGCAAGAATCCCGGCGCGTATTTGTGGTGCGATCCCGCGCGCGTAGGCGCCAGCGCCATCATCGGCGTCAACGCGCAATCGGGCAAGGCCAACATCATGCTGCTCGCGGAGTCGCTTGGCGTGCCGCTCGACTCCGTACGCGCGCAGGCGCTCATGGATGCAAGCTCGGCCATGATCGAGGGCGGCGGTTTTACCGCCAGCGAAGTTTCGTTCCGTCTGGCCTGCATGAGAATCCAGGGAACCCTGCGTAACTGGTTCGCCGTGAAAAGCTGGCGCGTTCTTGACGAGTCCGACGAGATCGGCGGCCGCTTTGTGCAGGCTTTCATGACGCTCACCATCGGCGACTCCACGCTTGCCACCACGCGCGCAGAAGGCGCCGGACCGGTGGACGCGCTCACCAAGGCCATGCGCCGCGAGCTCGAAAAGACGTATCCCGCGCTGAAGCACATGCGCCTGGGCACTTTCACAGTCGCAGCGCTCGACGTATCGGCGCACGATTCTGCCGCTCACGTGCGTGTGACGGTAAGTTTTAACGCCGACGGCCACGAGCCGTGGACCACCGCGGGCGTAAGCAGCGACTTGAACCAGGCCGCGCTGATGGCCATTGTGGACGGCTTTCATTACTGGCTCCTGATGCAGCCGGGCGAGTCGAGCGTGGGCGCGGGCGTAACGCCTGCGCCCATCTCCACGGAAGTGGCCTAGCGCTGAGTACAAAGGTCACGTGCAGCGAAGAGCCTACTTCATCACTTCATGCGTTTCCCTCTGAAGCGAAAGCACTTCCGCGCGGGAAAAATCCTTTCAGGGCCGTTGCTCCGGAATCGTGTGATTTAGCTCACAGCGCAATCCAGAAACCGCCTCCACACTAGGTCCATTCCAGCCGAAGAACGGGGCAACGGGCCGGTGCTCTCGAGGCTGACAATTTCCGGCCGATCGCTCAGATCGACCCTGCGGAAGACCGCGAAGGGAGGACTGCTGTGTCCACGGAATTGCTTCATGCTCCGCTTCATTCATCGCTGATGGGCTCCGCTTCGCGCTCCATGAATGAATCCCGCGAGGCGCTGCTGGCTTACGAAACGGAAGAGCTGGCCGCCCTGCGCTTCTCTATCATCCTCACCGCAAGATGGGAGGCTTCTGACGACCAGGACCCCGAGCAGTGCGCTGAATTGCGCGCCGACCTATTGCTGCTGCGCCGCCACTACGGCGACAAGATCGACGAGCTGGCCATGCTTTTTGGTGTAGAAGAGGCGATGAAGGCCAAAGACAACATCGAGCGGACTGTCGTGGTGCCGCGCGACATGAAGCCACTGGCCATCTACCGCGAAGAGGAAGTCAGCAACGAAGAAGGCGACGAAACCGGTTACGGTCTCTGATCGAGCCGCTGACAAGAGTCAGAAAATGTTTGCCTGAATGAAAAATGCGCCACCCGCAATCGCGAGTGGCGCATTCATCTTTTGAGCGTGGTGATGGAACTACCGTGCAGCAACGGAGGGACGCGTGTCGAGCTTGCCGCTCCTGTAGCCTTCCGCCATGACGCTGATCGGGATCGGCGTGTAGTCGCCTGCGTGGCCGGCCTGTCCGAACTCCGTCATGCGCTCCGCAACAACCTTGGCCATCGCCTCGCGCGCAGGCTTCATGTAGTCGCGCGGGTCGAACTTCTCCGGCTCTGTCCACAGCACCTTGCGAATCGCACCGGTCATCGCGAGGCGGTTGTCGGTGTCGACGTTGACCTTGCGCACGCCGTTACGGATGCCCAACTGGATTTCCTCGACAGGTACGCCCCAGGTTTGCTTCAGCTTGCCGCCGTACTCGTTCACGATGTCCTGCAGTTCTTTGGGCACAGACGAGCTGCCGTGCATCACCAGGTGCGTGTGCGGCAACCGGTTGTGAATCGCAATGAGCACGTCCATCTTGAGCACGCTGCCATCCGGCTTCTTGTTGAACTTGTAGGCGCCGTGGCTGGTGCCGATGGCAATAGCCAGCGCGTCCACGCCGGTGCGCTCGGCAAATTCCACTGCCTGATCGGGATCGGTGATGTGTTCGAGGCCCGTACCGCCCGCGCCATGGCCGTCTTCCACGCCGCCCAGAACGCCGATTTCGCCTTCCACGGTGACGCCGCGCTCGTGCGCGTAGTCCACCACGCGGCGCGTCACGTCCACATTCTCTTCGAACGTCGACGGAGTCTTGCCGTCCTCCTTCAGCGAGCCGTCCATCATCACGGAAGTGTAGCCGAGGGCGATGGCGCTCTTGCAGGTCTCAAAACTGTTACCGTGGTCCTGGTGCATGGCGATGGGAATCCCGGGATTCAGTTCCGCCGCGGCCTGGATCAGCTTGAAAAGGTAGAGGTCCTCGGCAAACGCGCGCGCGCCGCGGCTGGCCTGGACGATGACTGGCGAGTTGGTCTGCCGGGCGGCCATCATGATGGCCTGAATCTGCTCCATATCGTTCACGTTGAACGCGCCGACGCCGTAACCGCCCTTGGCAGCTTCGTCGAGGAGCTGCCGCATGGAAACTAGAGGCATAAAAATTCTCCTTTGGGTGGCTCTCGCTACCTTTACGCTCAACTCTCAAAATATCGAGAAATCAGCCTGGCGCCGGGAACCGCAATCATGTTTATGGTAGCAGAGACGCGCAAGGAAAAACTGAGAGCGCGAACCAGGATGGCCCTGTTCGTCCCGATTCAGGGCTGAGACAGCCCCGCTGTTTCAAGAAGGGGATCACTCCCGCACGCATCTCACTGAGGCCTGATTACGCATATGTGACCTGCCCCAGAATCGCGGCGTGTTTTGCTCCGGTTGCTGACGGCACATTGCCCGGCAGGCGATGCGATGTGCGCCACGCGAGCAGCGCAAATGCCGCCGCTTCCTTGGCTTCGGCAGGCAATCCGAAGGCGTCGCTGTCGCACAAAGTGCATCCGAGCGGTTCGAGCCTTGCGGCCAGCATCTTCATCAGTGTCCGGTTGCGTGCACCACCGCCGGAGACGATGAAGTCCACTGCGTGGCTCTTCATGCTTGGCTTAGCGTCACGCGCGTAGCTCCGCGCGATCGTCTCCGCAGTCAGGGCCGTCGCGGTCGCCAGCGCATCGTTGGGGTTCTTGGATTGCGCAACACACTTTTCCAAAAACTCGGCGGCGTAAGCTCGGCCAAACTGCTCGCGCCCTGCGGTCTTTGGCGGATGCAATTTGAAGTAAGGGTGTCGCAACGCATCTTTGAGCACGGACTCGATCACAGTTCCGCGCGCCGCCAGCGCCCCATTGCGATCGAAAGGCTTGCCGAAAAGCTTTTGCGCCAGCCAGTCGATGACCATGTTCCCGGGACCGGTATCGAAGGCCACAACTTTGCCGGGCGCGGCGCCCGGCGGAATGGCAGTCAAGTTGGCGATGCCGCCGATGTTTTGCAAAACCCGCCCACGCTTCGCATCGGCGAAGAGCACATAGTCCAAAAGCGGGACCAGCGGAGCGCCCTGGCCGCCTGCCAGCATGTCGGCAGGGCGGAAGTTCGACACCACCGGAACGCCCAGCTCCGCGGCGATCGCCTGCGCCTCGCCCGCTTGCCACGTGCACGCAAATTTTCGGCCCGCGTAGTTCTCCGCGCGTGCCTGATGGTAGAGCGTCTGCCCGTGGCAACCGATCAGATCGAGCCGCAGCGTGTGCTTTCTGGCGGTTTTCTTCACCGCTTCCGCATACGCTAGACCCAGCCGCCAGTTGAGCCGCGCCAGTTCGGCCGTTGAAGTGGTTTGCGCATTCATCGCCGCGAGCACGGCGCGCCGCAGCGCTGCAGGATACGTAAAGTGTTCATGTGCCAGCAGCGCAAGCGTGGGGCGCAGCTTGCCAGGAGCGATGCGGACGACTGCCACGTCGACCCCATCGGCCGAAGTGCCGCTCATTACGCCGGCCACTCTCATGGCGTGCGTCTTCATGCCATCTCCTCAGCAGCGGCCTTCGCCACCGTATCACCGAACCGCAAGATCCGTGTGCGCAGAACCTCAAATTGTTTCGGGTTGAGCGCCGCGGGCATCTTTGCCGGAAATGTCTTGGCCCTTTTGCGGGCGGACTCTTTCGCGCGCGCGAGCAGAATCTTGCTGAACGCCGCCGAGCGCTCGCCTTCGCGAATCAGCGCTTCGTACGTCTGCAAAATCGGTTCGGGGTGGTGGCAAATCAACGCCAGGTCGGCGCCCATGCGCACGGTGGCGATCGCGGCCTCGGCAATGGGCTTGAACTTTGTCACGCCACCCATCTCTAAATCGTCGGAGACAACGATGCCGCTATATCCGATGCGCTTGCGCAGCACGGTTTGCATCCAGAATTTCGACACCGTAGCCGGGCGCACGGGGTCCGCAGTCAGGGGATACGCCGCGTGGTTCACCATGATCATTGGCAATTGACTGCGCAACGCACGGTAGGGTTCAAGGTCCTCCTGACACAACTGCTGCCATGTGCGCTCGATCTTCGGAGTCTCCAGGTGCGAATCGAGTGTTCCTCCACCGAGGCCGGGAAAGTGCTTGCCGCATCCCGCCACGCCCTGCGCAGCGAGCCCTGCGAGAAACTCCCTCGCGTAGGCTGCAACGCCGGCACCGGTCTCGGCAGCGCAACGCGTCCCCATGACCGTGCGCGACTCCGGCAGCGCCAGGTCGAGCACAGGTGCAAACGATGAGTTGAATCCGAAGGCTTTTACGGCCCGCGCCACCAGCTCTCCGTGTTGGCGCTGGAGCGCGGCGCGGCCCGTCGCACGCGCGGCTTGCGCCACAGCCTGCACCGAGGGAATCGGCGCCAGCACGTCACGCAGCCGGTCCACCGTTCCACCTTCCACGTCAACAAAAGCGCCACGGTGCGGCGTGCAGAAGCTGGTTGCCTCGGCGAGCAGCGCGCGGGTCTGCGCGCGATCGACAATATTTCGCTTGAAGAGAATGATCCCCGCCGGCCGCACCAGCTTGAGCCACGCCCGCTCCATCGCGGTGAGCTCTTTGTCGCCCAATCCCACCACCAGCAAACTTCCCGCAGCTTGACGCAAACTTTCTTTCATAGCCCCTCAGTCCTTGCTCTTCTTCAATTCCTGCTGCAACTCTTCCAGCAGGTTCAGCGCCTGCAGGGGTGTCAGCGCATTCACATCCGTTGCCTCAATGCGGTCCACAATCCTCTGCGAGAGCGGCGTGAAGATGGTCATCTGCATCGGGTCCGGCTCCGTCTCCACCTGTACGCTCTGCCGTTCTTGCTTCTCGTGCTGGCGCAACACGTGTTTGGCGCGTTCGATTACCGCTCCTGGCAATCCGGCCAATCGCGCCACTTCAATGCCGTAACTTTTGCTCGCCGCGCCGGGCTCAATGTTGTGCAGAAATACGATGCCGCTTGCCGACTCCTTTACGCCCACGCGCAAATTGCGCACGTGCGGCAGCTTCTCGGCCAGCATGGTCAGTTCGTGATAGTGCGTGGCGAACAGTGTGCGTGCGCCCACTTCGGCGTGCAGAAACTCTACCGTCGCCCACGCCAATGAGAGGCCGTCGAAGGTCGCTGTTCCGCGGCCCATTTCGTCGAGCAGGATTAGCGAGCGCCTGGTCGCAGTGTTCAGGATCGTTGCGGTCTCCGTCATTTCGACCATGAAGGTCGACCGGCCGCGAGCGACGTTGTCCGAGGCGCCGATGCGCGTGTAAATGCGGTCGACCAGACCGAAGCGCATCGAGTCCGCCGGAACAAAGCTGCCCATCTGCGCCATCAGCACCAGCATCGCGGCCTGCCGAAGATAGGTGCTCTTGCCGCCCATGTTGGGCCCGGTCACAAGTAGCAGGCTGGGTGCTCCCGGCGTTTGCACCCTCTTATCTTTTGGAGGAGGCTCGTGGTGAGCGCAAAGGTATAGATCATTGGCGATGAAGCGCCCTTCGCGCGTCTCTTCCATCCACTGTTCAATCACGGGATGCCGCGCTGCCACGGCCTCAAGCACCGGCTCGTCCACTAACTGGGGCCGAACGTAGCGCCGCGCCGCAGCCAGATGCGCAAAACACGCCAGCAAATCCGCTTCGGCCACGGCCGCGGAGCTGCGGCGGATACGGCTGGCACTTTCGAGAACGAAGTTCCTCAGCTCGGCAAAGATGCGCTTCTCAATCTCAATGCAACGGTCGTGCGCGGTGAGGATCTTGCGTTCGTATTCCTTCAATTCAGGGGTCGTAAAGCGTTCGGCATTCACCAGCGTCTGTTTGCGTTCGTAGTCATCAGGCGCCAGCGCCAGGTTCGCTTTCGTGATCTCGATGTAGTAGCCGAAGACCGAGTTATAGCGCACCTTCAGCGAGCCGATGCCGGTGCGTCGCCGCTCACGATCTTCGATGGCCGCAATCGCCTGCCGCCCTGAGGACGAAACCGAGCGCAACTCATCGAGCTCCGCGTCGACGTTCGGAGCGACGGCGCCGCCATCGACGAGAGTCAGCGGCGGCTCGGCAACCAGCGTCTGCACAATGCGCGTGGTCACGTCGTCGAGCGTGTCAAGATGCGCTGAAATTGCGCGCCATTGCGGCGCCTTCACGGCTTCGAGTGCGACTTTCAGTCCCGGTAGCCGCGCCAGGCTTGCTGCCAGTGCGCGCACGTCGCGCGGACCGGCGGAATCGAGTGAAATCCGCGCCAGCAGTCGCTCCAGGTCCAGGATGCCGCCGAATGCCCGCCGCAGTTCTTCGCGCTTCAACAAGTCGCCGTGCGCCTCGCTGACCGCTTCGTACCGCGCAGCGATTTCCGTAACTTGATTCAGCGGGCGCAGGATCGTTGCGCGCAGCAACCGTTTGCCCATCGGTGTCAGGCAGGCATCGAGGGTGCGAAACAACGTGACGCGATCATCCTGACCGGAAAACAGCGGTTCCACTAATTCAAGATTGCGCACCGTCACCTGGTCCAGCTCCAGGGCCGTCGAATACTCCTCGAACTTCAACGAGTCAATGTGCAGCGCGTCATTCTTTTGCGTGGTACGCACGTAATGCAGTACGGCTCCGGCCGCAATCGCCGCCGGCTCGTGGCCGTTCAGCCCGAATCCCTCGAGCGAGTGCACATTCAGTTGCCGTTCGACAAGCGGTACAGCAAAGTCGCGCGTCCACACCCAGTCCTCAACTCGCGTCCGTGCCGGAATCCTCTCCAGTTGCGCCGGAACCTCCGCGCTTGCAGGTACGAGCACTTCGCTGGGAGCCGCCAGCAGCAGCGCATCGATGGTTTGCGCCTTTGCATCCACGCCGCGAAATTCCGCGGTGCGAAACTCGCCTGTCGAGACATCCAACAGCGCCAACGCGCAAACCGACTGGCTCGGACGTGCATCCCTGGGCGTTGCCACGTACAACGCCGCGAGAAAATTGTTCTGCTCCTGTCCCAGTCCCGCGTCCAGCGCCGTGCCCGGCGACAAGACGCGCGTCACCTCACGCCGCACAATCTTTTTCGTGAGCTTGGGGTCTTCCATCTGATCGCAGAGAGCGATGCGATAGCCCTTGCGCAGCAGGCGCGTCAGGTACTGTTCCACGGCGTGATAAGGAACTCCGCACATGGGAATGCTGCGCTCCCGGTCGCGCGCCGTCAGCGTCAGTTGCAGTTCGCGGCTCGCCACTGCAGCATCGTCGTAGAACAGTTCGTAAAAGTCGCCCATGCGGAAGAACAGCAGCGCATCGGGGTTTTGCTTCTTCGCCGCGGTCCATTGACGCATGAAGGGCGTCAATTCCGTGGAGTTTTTCTCTGCCGGCTGCTTTTCCGTGGGCAGGGAAGTGAGCGCAAACGCTTCTTGAGCAGCAGTTTCGTCCAAAAGCGTGGAGTTCGCGACTTCGCCGGGGGGCGCGACGTGCATATCGCTCGCGCGCGACGTCGGCGCCGCGCCCGGGTGCACGGATGGTTCGGACCGACGTTGAGCTTCGTCTCGGATCACGCTGGTTCTAAGACTATCGCGGCGGCGAGCGGCAACGGTAGCGGAACGGGCGGTGGAATTCGCGGCCTGAATATTGCGCAAGATCTTCAAACCAAAGTGAAATGAAAGGTGGATGATGCCCTCGCCGAAGCCCGGGGCTACGGACGGCGGCTACCTTGGCAGCAGACACCCGGTCTGCCGGATCAAAGCATGTCCGGTGATCTGGATCACATCCAAGGAGTGCAGCAAACGGCACACTGGAGCCCTCCTAAAATGGTTCAAAGGGGCCCCTGCTGTGATGAATCAAACCATCCTCCTACAGAAGCTGATTGCCATTGAACGTGCGATCGGCGTGGCGAGCAACAACACCCTGCGCGATCTGATTTACGACGCAGAAGGCTATATCCTCCAAATGCAGCGGGAAGAAGTCGAAGCGCTGGCGGCCCGACCGGAGCGCGAGGCAAGGCAACGCTTTCACCTTTTGCGCGAGGTTGCCGACGGCGGATCGCCCGGACTTGGCTTCTGAGATTCCCAGGTCACCCCTGAATGGCTTGACAGGCGTCGGCCGCCCACTCGAAAGCATCTCTTCCTGAGCGGAAGCCAGCCCCGTGGACTCGCAACCACAACTAGAATCGACCCGGAGGGACGGCTCGAGCGTAGGTCATTGCCTGCTCTCAATGTTCGTGCGATTGGATTGCCTCGCCGCCAGCCGATTCCGTTAGGTGATTTGCATCACAGTATACTGATCGGTAACGCCTTTAAGGTTAGAGCTGCCATGTACCTGCTTTGGCTACGAGTTGCGGCCATTTTGTACGCCGGTGGATGTATCTCCATCTTCCCCGCCGTGCTGTCAAAATCCCTGCCCTGGCGCAAGACCTGCGTCCACCTGGGCGGAATGGCCTTCTTTTTCCATTTTGTCTCGGTGGTTGAGATGCTGGCGCAGGCCCATCGTCTGATGCCGGTGGGTGTGCGCGAGATCGAGTCGCTGTTGGGTTTTGCGGTGGCTGGCCTGTTCTTCCTGGTCTGGTGGCTGTATGACGCCATCTCCCTTGGAATCTTCGCCCTGCCCGCGACTTTCTTCCTCGTATTCATTCCCTCGCTGGGGCCGGATCGGTACCGCTTTCCTTCGCAGCGAGTCTGGGTCAGCTGGCTGGTGGCGCACATCATCGCCCTGTTGCTGGCCTATGCGGCGCTTAGCTTCAGCCTGCTTTCTTCCGTGATGTACCTGGTCCAGGAGCGGCGCATCAAGGGCAAGCACAAGCTGGGAGAAAAATCCCGCTGGGCACCGCTCGACTGGCTGCCTCCGCTCGATACGCTGGAGCGCCTGGCTCTCGCGACCCTCGAATTCGGATTTCCCTGCATGACTGTGGGCCTACTGATTGGCTCCGTCCTGGTGCAGGAAACTTCGTTGGGCGCAGCCTATTTTCTCGATCCCAATATTCTCGCGTCCTTCGTCATGTGGGTCGTTTACGCGACCCTCCTCCTGCTCCGCCGTGGCATGGGAATGCGCGGTCGCAAGGCTGCCTATGTCTCGGGCGGGGCATTGGTCGTGATGATGGCGGTTTGGGCAGTCAACTTTTTCAGCCAGGTGCACAGGTTCGGTCCGCAATGACACTCGCACTCATTGGCGTGAACCACAAAACCGCGCCCATCGCGCTGCGGGAGAGGATCGCCATTGGCCGCGACGACCTGGCCGAGACCACCCGTGCGCTGGCATCGACGCCGGGAGTCGCTGAGTGCATGATCGTCTCCACCTGCAACCGCGTGGAGCTGCTGGCCGCCGTGGAGGACCCTGAAGTGCCGGTTGCTGGTTTCCTATCGAGCTACTTCGGCATTGAAGCCTCAGTGCTTGCGCCGCACCTCTACGAGTACCACGACAAAGAAGCCGTCAGCCACTTGTTCCGCATGGCCGCGAGCCTTGATTCGATGGTGGTCGGTGAGCCGCAGATTCTGGGCCAGGTGAAGGAAGCGTTCGCCGTTGCGCGCGCTGCGGGAACCGTCTCGGGCCAGTTGGAACAGCTTCTGCAAGGCGCGTTCGCTGCGGCGAAAAAGGCGCGTAGCGAAACCGGAATCGGCTCCAATTCAGTTTCCATCGCATCCGTGGCCGTCGATCTGGCGCGAAAAATCTTCGGCTCGCTCGAAGGGCGCACGGTTTTCCTGGTGGGCGCGGGAAAAATGAGCGAGATCGCCGCGCGGCACCTTGTGCAGCAGGGCGCAGGCACCATCCTCGTCAGCAATCGCACCGCCGAGCGCGCACGCCGCATGGCCGAGGAGTTTTCCGGCGCAGTTGTGCCCGAGGTGATCGAATTCGATCAGCTTTATGAAGCGGCCAGTCGCGCCGACATCGTTATCAGCTCGACGGGCGCGCCGCACCCCATCTTCCGCCGCGAGCACGGGCAGGCTTTCCTGCACAAGCGGCGCAATAGGCCCATGTTCTTTATCGATATTGCCGTCCCGCGCGACGTCGATCCGGAGATGAACAATCTCGACGGCATCTTCGTCTATGACATCGACGACTTGCAGCAGGTGGCCGTGGCGCACATGGAAGAGCGCAGCCGTCAGGCGGTCGATGCGGAGGCGCTGATTGCCGCGGAGGTGGAGCGTTTCCATCTGCGCCAGCGCACGGTGAATATCGCGCCAGCCATTGTGGCATTGCAAAAAAAGGCTGAAGAGATTCGCGTGGCGGAGATTCAACGGATTCATCATCGGCTGGGGATGCTTTCGGCCGAACAGTTGGCAGCGGTCGAAGCGCTCACGCGCGGATTGGTGAACAAGTTTTTGCATTCGCCAATGCAGGCGCTCAAGCAGGCGGCGCGTGACGGTGACGAGTCGCGTCTCGAGGCGCTCTGCGACGAGTGGTCTGTGTCGCCTGCGACGCCAACTGAGGCGCAACCTGCGGATGAAATTGCAGTGAAGACCGAACCAGAGATCCCGGAAGCTGGGAGTTCCGAGGGCAAGCGCGTCGTCAACGTGAGAGTCTTTGAAGGTGATATGAGGGCGCGCAAATGAAGCTGCGCATCGGAAGCCGTGGATCGCAGCTCGCACTCTGGCAGGCCAATCACATTGCCGGATTGCTGCGCTTGCAGGGCCACGACGTCGAAATCGAAATCATCAAAACCACCGGCGACCGTTTGCAGCGGGTCACCTTCGCGCAGGTCGGGGCAATGACTGGCTTGAAGGGCATGTTCACGAAAGAAATTGAGGAAGCGCTGGCCGAGGGGCGCATCGATCTCGCTGTGCATTCGCTCAAGGATTTGCCTACCGAGTTGCCGGAGCTATTTACGCTCGCGGCCACGCCGGTGCGCGTCGATCCGCGCGACGTATTCGTCTCCCTCAAGCACGCCAATCTGGCCGCGCTGCCACTCGGCGCGCGCGTGGGCACCAGCAGCCAGCGCCGTCGCGCGCAGTTGAAGGGACTTCGCTCTGACCTGGAGTTGGTGGAGTTTAGAGGGAATGTAGACACGCGGCTGCGCAAGTTAGGCGAGGGGCAGGTGGAGGCGATTTTGCTGGCCGCTGCCGGACTCGACCGCCTGGGTCGCACCGATTGGGTGCGCGAGCGCCTTTCGCCGGAACAATTTTGCCCCGCGGCAGGACAGGGTGCGCTCGGCATTGAGGCGCGCAAGGACGATGCCGCAACCATTGACGCAGTCAGTTTTCTCGACCACGCCGACACGCGCTTTGCCGTTGCAGTCGAGCGGGCGGCGTTGGCTGAACTGGGCGGCGGCTGCCAGGTGCCCATCGGAATTCACTGCCGCCCGATGCCGATTGAAAAGTCGGAGGCCATCGGCGAAACCACCCTGCGCGATGAGGTCTTTGCTGTTGTTGCCAGCCCAGTAAGCGGCGCAACCGTGCGCGTCTATCATCGAAACGTGCGCGAAAACCAGAACCCCGTGGCGCTTGGCCGTCAGATTGCCGCAATGTTGATGGAAGCCGGCGCGGGCCCGCTGCTTGCGGCAAGCGACAATGCGCCAGGCGGAGCTGCCTGATGACGGCGCTGCCGCCTGCGGGCCGCCGCGTGCTCGAAGGAAAGCGAATCCTCGTCACGCGCGCCGCACATCAGGCAAACAAACTCAGCGATGCTCTTCGCGCACTCGGCGCTGAACCCGTCGAAGTTCCCGTGTTGGAGATTCAGCCTCCGACTGATCTCGAGCCGCTCGACCGTGCGCTGCGCGCGCTCGATTCATACGACTGGCTCATCCTGACCAGTGCCAACACGGTGCGGGCCATTGCATGGAGCGGCTTTCTGGGCAAGATTTCAAACGTGAAGGTCGCAGCGGTGGGCGAAGCTACGGCAACCGCCGCGCGCAAAGCTGGTCTGCCGGTGGCTCTCGTACCGAAGACTTATGTCGCAGAGGCTCTGGTGGATTGCCTCACGAGCAAATCCGTCGGCAAGAAGATTCTGCTCGCCCGCGCCGAGACTGCGCGCGACCTGATTCCCGACGCGCTGCGCGCCGCGGGAGCCACCGTCGACGTCGTCGACGCCTACAGAAATGGCCTGCCCGCGGCCGCGCAGGAACTGCTGCACGCGGCATTGAAGAAGGGAATCAATGCGGCAACCTTCACTAGTTCCTCAAGCGTGACGCATCTTGCCGATGCCGCCCGAGCTGCCGGGATTGCCTTTCCCTTTGCCGGAGTTTGCGCCGTCTCTATCGGCCCCATCACTTCTCAAACCCTGCGCGAACTCGGCTGGGAGCCTGCGGCCGAAGCCAGCCCATCTGACATCCCCGGCCTGGTCGCGGCAATCAGCGGCGCATTTAGCGTGAGCTGACGCAGGGGATCGCGAGTTGCGCTGCCAGTTTTCCACCACTATCTTTCTGGTGGACGGCGTTTGGCATCCCCCACTAGAATGTGCCCAATTCAAATTCACCACGAATTAAGGGAGTGAAGAAATGGGCGACTTGCTTCAGCCTTGGCACCTTATCGTACTTCTCTTCGTCTTCAGCATCTTTTTCCTCATTCCGGCCATCTTCTACATGCTGACGCTGCAAAATGTCTTGAATAAGTGCGCCCCGGTTTCGAGGGCGATGGACCCCGGAATGGTCTGGCTCCTGCTTATTCCATTGTTCAATCTGGTCTGGAATTTCATCGTGGTGATGAACATTGCGAAGTCGCTGGCGAATGAATATGTAAGGCGGGGAATCCCGAGTCCCGAGCCGCTGCCGGGCCAGTCTATCGGGCTCGCGATGAGCATCTGCGCATGCTGCTGCATTATTCCCGTTCTTGGGCTTCTCGCTGGGTTGGCCAACCTGGTGTTGTGGGTGGTGTACTGGGTCAAGATTGCCGAGTATTCCCGCATTTTGGACGTGCCCCAAATCCCGTACCCGATGCCCCCAAGGTTCTGATCTCCCAAGGACACGCGTCGTTGATCAGGAACTCCACGTCTTGTCGTTCGCGCCACACAGCGGCTCTAGATTGCATACGTTGCACTTCGGGTTGCGGGCTGGGCACACTTGGCGGCCGTGATGGATGATCTGGTGCGAGAAGCTGATCCAGCGGTCGCGCGGCAGAATTTGCATCAGCTCCTGCTCCACCTTCTCTGGCGTGTCGCCCTTGGCCAGCCCTAGACGCCGCGCAATGCGGAAGACGTGCGTGTCGACGACAACGCCTTCGGCTTTTCCAAAGCAAACGCCTAGCACCACGTTAGCTGTCTTGCGCGCTGCGCCGGGAATGGTGATCAGTTCGGCGAGCGTCTGCGGAACTTCGCCGTTGAAGTCGGCAATGATTTTGCGCGCTGCTCCCTGGATTGACTTGGCCTTGTTGCGGAAGAATCCAGTGGACTTGATCAGCTCCTCAAGCTCGGGCAGACTTGCCCTGGCCATCGCCTCGGGAGTAGGGAAGCGACGGAACAGCTCTGGCGTGACCATGTTCACGCGCACATCGGTGCACTGCGCGGAGAGGATCGTCGCGACGAGTAGTTCCCACGGCGAACGATGGTTGAGTGCGCACTCCGCGTCGGGGTACGCCTCGTCCAAACCCCTCAGGATGGCAGTCACGCGATCGGGCGCGAGCGCACCGCGACGAGCAGGCGTCTTAGTCAATGGGGCGCGCGGCGCCTTAGGCTTGGCGTTGCGAGTGACCTCGCGTTTCTTCGCAACGCGCTTTTTCGTCGTCTTGGTTTTGGTCATCGTCATCCTCGGGAGATCCGCAGCCCCATGGTGCGGACTAAAGCTTCCCGTTCACCCACGCTCCGAGTTTTTCCACCCGCAGCCTCACGCCAAGGTAGAACTGCCCGAACAGCGCATACACCGCGCTCACTTCGTCGAAGCGCATCTCGTAAATCAGTTTCTTGAAGATCACGGGATCGTCGGCGAATAGATCGACGCCCCACTCCCAATCGTCCATCCCAATCGAGCCGGAGATGATTTGCTTCACCTGCTCGGCATAGCGGCGGCCGATCATGCCGTGCTCGTGCATCATGCGCTGGCGCTCGGCAAACGGTACTGTGTACCAGTTCACTTGCTCGCCGCGCTTGCGGTCCATGGGATAAAAGCAAAGGTATTTCGCTTCGGGTACAGAAGGAAACAGACGCGGCTTCATAGCGTCGGCTCCGCGCGCCAGCGAATTTGCGATCTCCGCATTCCACTCTGGCGTGTGCGCCTCAAATCCCTTCGCCGTGGCGGCCTCATAAGTCTTGCGGCTCGACTCGTAAAGGCCCAGCTCGACCACCGATACGTAAGAGTGCGTCGGAATGAGGAAATCCGAGAGCGCAGTGTGGGCCATATCCAGCTCCACCTGGTTCAACGATTCGAACGATTCGCGGAAGTGCACGAAGATCAGGTCGGCTTTGTGCCCTAGCTGCGAGTAAATCGCCGTGCGCGCCGGCGCGTCCGGCGCTGCGCGTTCGAGCGAGCGCAGCGCGCCCATCGCATCGGCAATGATCTTCTTGCGTTCGCCGTCCGCGCCGTTGTTACGTTCGCTCGACGCGCAGTCGCGCCAGGATTTCCAGTCGAAACGGAAGAACTGGTGGAGCACGCATGAGCCTTCCAAAGTAAGCGGTACGGGCGGGAAATCGGGCAACGGATCCTCCTCAAATTGCGAACCGAGTACACCTCATCCTAACAAATGAGAAATGCAGACGTGTGCATGATTGTTTTCTCGGCACACCGCCGCGTGCGCACCGCTTGAGCGCACAAGTGGCTTATATACTGGGTACGCTCATGACGGAAAAGATCGTCGCACTCGTATTTCAATTTGTCATTCATGTCATCAACGCCGGCGGCTACGCCGGCATCGTCGGGCTCATTACATTGAACTCGTGCGGCATTCCCATTCCCTCTGAAGCCATCATGCCTTTCTCCGGCGCGTTGATCTACTTCCACTTGAATGCCGCTGGCCAGCTCGTTCCCCCGGGAACATTTGGAGATGGAAATGTAGGTCTCGGCCTGATTCTCGTGGCGGCTTTCGGAGCGCTGGGGTGCAACATCGGGTCGGCAATCGCGTATTGGATCGGCGCCAAAGGCGGACGGCCGCTGGTGGCGCGCTACGGCAAATGGGTGCTGATGAACTCGCACGACCTCGATCTGATGACCAGGTTTTTTGAGAAGTATGGATCGATCGCGATTCTTGTGGGACGCATGTTGCCGATGGTGCAGACCTACGTTGCCTTTCCTGCGGGAATCGGCAAGATGCCGCGGCTGCGTTTTCACATCTACACCACCATCGGTTCCCTGATCTGGTACTTCTGCCTGGCGTGGGTGGGCATGAAGCTGGGCCAGAGTTGGAATACCGATCCACGCCTGCAGGAGGCGTTTCATCACTTTCACTTAGCCGTGGAGCTGGCAGTTGTCGCGTTGTTTATGTGGTTCCTGTGGGCGCACATCAACCGCAGGAAGAACAGGGAAGAGGGACTAGGGACTAGGGACTAGGGACTAGGGACTAGGGACTAGGGAAGAAGCGTTCCAGTTGTACGAAAGCAATTGAAATCATTTTTCAAAAAAGAAGAACAGGAGAAGCAATGGCAACGAAGGGGAAAGGCGGCAAGAAGGCCGTAGTTCACGCGGGCAAAGGGTCCGCGAGTAAGAAGACCGCCGCAACAAAAGTTGAGCCCGCCAAGGGCAAATTGGGTGTGATGGTGGTGGGCCTGGGCGCCGTCGCCACCACGATGATCGCCGGCGTAGAAGCCATTCGCCGCGGATTGGCCAAGCCGGTCGGCTCCCTCACGCAGATGGGCACCATCCGGCTGGGCAAGCGTACGGATAAAAAGTCGCCGCTGATCAAGGACTTTGTTCCGCTGGCCGGCCTGAAAGACATCGTCTTCACCGGCTGGGACATTTTTGAAGACAACGTGTACGAGGCAGCCGCGCACGCAGCCGTGCTCAAGCCCGAAATGCTGAAGAAGCTCAAGCCATATCTCCAGAAGATCAAGCCTATGCCCGCCGTCTTTGACCAGTATTACGTTAAGCGGCTCGACGGCAAGCACGTGAAGAACGGCAAAAACAAGCGCGATCTCGCGGAGCAGGTGCGCGCTGACATTCGCGCATTCAGGAAGAAGGTCGACCGCGTGGTCATGATCTGGGCCGCCTCGACGGAGATTTTCCTCGAGCCGAAGCCCGTGCATCGTTCGATTGAGTCGTTCGAAGCCGGATTGATGAACAACGATCGCGCCATTGCGCCCTCGCAGATTTACGCCTATGCGGCACTCATGGAAGGTGTGCCCTTCGCCAACGGCGCGCCGAATCTTACCGTCGATCTTCCCGTCATGATCGAGCTTTCGAAGAAGAATGCGGCGCCCATCTGCGGCAAGGACTTCAAGACCGGCCAGACGTTTATGAAGACGGTGCTGGCGCCGGCCTTCAAGGCGCGGATGATCGGCGTCAACGGATGGTTCTCCACCAACATCCTCGGCAACCGCGACGGCGAAGTGTTGGACGAGCCACAGTCGTTCAAGACCAAGGAAGAGTCGAAACTCGGGTCACTTGAATATATTTTTCAGCCCGAACTCTATCCCGATCTCTACAGCGACATCTACCACAAGATTCGCATCAACTACTATCCGCCGCGGGGTGACGAAAAAGAGGCGTGGGACAACATCGACATCTTCGGCTGGCTGGGCTATCCCATGCAGTTGAAGGTAAATTTCCTGTGCCGCGACTCGATTTTGGCTGCGCCCATTGCGCTCGACCTGGTGCTCTTCCTCGATCTTGCCAAGCGTACGCCGGAACTGCGCTCCATCGGCATTCAGGAGTGGCTCAGCTTTTATCTCAAGTCGCCGCAGAGCGCGCCCGGGCTCTACCCCGAGCACGATCTGTTCATCCAGTCGATGAAGCTGAAAAACACGCTGCGCCACATCATGGGCGCGGACCTGGTGACTCATCTGGGACTTGATTATTACGATTAGCCTTCCGCCCTGGTCCCCGAATGCGAGGGACCGGGGGCATCCCTGCCGTATTTTGCTTGGCCATGTCGTAATCTGAAAGAACCATGAAAGATTCAGCCGTTCTGTTGATCGATTGCCCCGATCGCAAGGGCCTTGTGGCGCGCGTGTCGGGATTGCTGTTCGAGCGTGGCGCCAATATTTTGCACGCCGATCAGCATATCGACCACGATGCCGGCCTTTTCTTCATGCGCGTTGAGTGGGAGTTGGACAGCTTCGACGTGGAATCTTTTCGGACGGCCTTTACTCCGATGGCCACCGAACTCGACATGAGATGGAAGCTCACATCGAGCGCGCGCAAGCCGCGGGTTGCGCTCTTCTGCTCGCAATATCTGCACTGCATGGCCGATCTGCTGCACCGGTGGCGCACCGGTGAACTGGTCTGCGAAATTCCCCTCATCGTTTCAAACCATCGTGAGGTCGCGAATCTGGCGGCTTTTTACGGCGTGCCGTTTGAGCATGTGCCGGTCACCGCAGAAACCCGTGCCGCGAGCGAAGCACGGCAACTCGAGTTGCTTGCGGAAAACGAAATCGAGCTGATCATTCTGGCGCGGTACATGCAGATCCTCTCGCGCAGCTTCGTCGCTCACTATCCGGCAGGGATCATCAACGTGCACCACTCGTTCTTGCCGGCGTTTACCGGCGCGCGACCCTACCACGCGGCTCATGCCCGCGGTGTCAAGCTCATCGGGGCCACAAGCCATTACGTCACCGAGGTTCTGGATGACGGCCCCATCATCGAGCAGGACGTGGCGCGCATCTCCCACCGCGATCAGGTGGAGGATTTAGTCGCACGCGGGCGCGATCTGGAGCGCATGGTGCTCTCCCGCGCCGTGCGTTGGCACCTTGACCGGCGCATCCTCTGCTATGGCAACAAGACGGTCGTGTTCGATTAGGGCTGGGATGTTGCGCCGGAAAATGATCAAGTAAGTATCGATGTATCAGCAACCTATCGACGATCCCTAATGGAAGAATTGGAAATTACTTGCCAAAGAGATCGCGTCTGGGTTAACTTACTAACCAGTTAGTTAATTTATGACTCCGCACCCCACTCCCGAGACGCAGGCCGACCGATCGGCCGAAACGCGCAGCCGGATTCTTGACGCTGCGCTGACCGAGTTTGCCGCCCACGGCCTGGCCGGGGCGCGCACTGAACCGATCGCTGCCGCGGCCGGCGTGAACAAGGCACTGCTTTATTACTACTTTGAGAGCAAGGAGAAGCTCTACGCCGCCACGCTCGAAATGGTCTCGGCCCGCGTGCGCGACAGCTCCATGGCGGTGTTTCTTCGCGAGGCCAGCCCCGGCGAGCGCCTCCTCCGTGCAGCGCTGAACCACTTTGACCGGATTCTGACGCAGCGCGAATTCCAAAGCCTGATGCAGCAGGAGATGATTCGGCTGCACAAAGGCGAAACGGGCGAGCTGCCCATTCTGGCGAAGCGGATCTTCGCGCCGCTGCACGCCATGTTCCAGTCAATGGTGCGCGAAGGCATCGCGTCCGGCGAGTTGATCGATATCGATTGGCTGCAGATCATTCTTTCCGCGTTGGGCGGCAACGTCTTTTATTTTCTCAGCGCGCCGGTATGGCGGCTGATCATGCCTTTTGAGCCCTTCGACACAGAAGTGTTGCGGGCGCGAAGGGCGTCCACGGTGGAGTTTCTCGGCCAGGCCGTCTTTCAGGATCGGAAACATGGCGCTGCGCTGGCGGCCAAGGTACTGGCCGATACGCCGATGCCCGAGACCGCCGAATTCAAGCAGAAATCAATCATTTGAGGTGATGGGCCAGTGAGCGCACGAAATCGAGTTTTCGTCATTCTGGGAGTGCTGCTGGTGGGATCGTTGATCTGGTATCTCACCACCACGCGGCGTTCGACCGATTTGCAACTGATCGGTACCGTAGATGCCAACGAAGTCATCGTCAGCTCCAAGATTCCGGGACGCATCCAGACGCTGACCGTTGAAGAAGGCCAGGATGTGACCCAGGGCGAGCTGATCGCGGTGATTGAGAGCCAGGACCTGCAGGCAGCGATGAAGGCCGCCGAGGACACTGCGGCCAGCGAGCGCTGGAAGGTGGACAGCACCGAGGACACAGAGCGACAGAACCGCGGTGAAACTTCCAGCGCGGTAGTCAGTGCTGAGGCGCAGGTGCAATCGGCCCAGGCCGCCCTGGCGCAGGCTCAGGCGCAATACGAGCACCAGCAGGCCGATACCAGCCGCGCCGTGATATTGGCGCAGCAGGGAATTGACAGCACGCAGACGCGCGATGAAATGGTGACGGCGCTACAGGCGGCCAAAGCCGCAGTGGATGCGGCGCGCCAGAATCTCTTCGCAGCCCAGGCAAATCTTCGCGAGGCGCGTGCGCATGAGCTTCTAACCGAAGCCACCGCGCGCACGGTGGACGAGACCCGCGCCGACGCAGCCAATGCCCGCGCGCTGGCGCAGGAGGCAAAGGTCGAGCAAGGATATTCGCAGATCCTCTCACCCATCAACGGCAAAGTCGATGTATGGGCAGCGCGGCAGGGCGAAGTGGTGACCGAGGGAGAGCCCATTGTCACCATCATGGACCTGACGCAGACCTGGGTTTACGCGCCGCTCCCCGAGACGCAGGCCGACGCCGTGCAACTGCACGACAGCTTGCGCGTCGTGATGCCAAGTGGCGACACCGTTTGGGGCTACGTGATTGCCAAATCCGCCGAGGGTGATTTCGCCACGCAGCGGGACGTGAACAGCATGAAGCGCGATATCAAGACGATTCAGTTGAAGCTGCTCATCCCCAATCCCGGCGAGAAATTTGTGCCCGGCATGACCGCCGAGGTCTACATCCCCAAATCAAAGTTGGTGAAGCAGTGAGCGCACCCTTCAACGGCTTGCCCACAAACGGCAACGGCGTGGCGCGTCCCGTGGCAATTGCAGTGGAGCACATCTGGAAACGCTATGGCGATTTCGAAGCCGTCAAGGATGTGAACTTCAGCGTGAGCGAGGGCGAGATCTTCGGATTGCTGGGTCCGAACGGCGCAGGTAAAAGTACGCTCATCCGCATGATGACCACGCTCATCCCCGTCACTGCAGGCAAGGCCATTGTGGCTGGCCACGACGTGAGCAAGGATCCGGACGACGTGCGGCGCGTGATCGGCGTCATTCCCCAGGCGTTGACCAGCGATCAGGATCTGACCCTGGAGGAGAACCTGTCGATCTACGCGAAGCTTTATGGGGTTCCGCGCGAGCAGCGCAAGAAGAACATTGAGGAGGTGCTCGAAGCCGTCGATCTGGTCAAGTGGCGCGATGCGCAGACCAAGACGCTATCCGGCGGCATGAGGCGCCGGCTCGAGATCGCGCGCGGCCTGGTGCACAATCCGCGCATCTTTTTTCTCGACGAGCCCACCACTGGCCTCGATCCCGTCTCGCGCATTGCGGTGTGGGAGATGCTGAACAAGCTCAAAGCCACGCGTAACCTCACCATGCTCCTTACCACGCACTACATGGACGAGGCCGACAAGCTCTGCGACCGCATCGCCATTGTGGATCACGGCACTTTGGTGGCGATGGGCACGCCGGTGGAGCTCAAAAACAGTGTGGCCGGGGCCAATGTGGTGGAAGTGCACTTTGACCGCGATGACGAGGCGTGGCCGTCACGGCTTGAGGCGATGGAAGGCGTGGCCAGCGTACAAGCCGAGGGCTCCGGATTCTATCGCGTCATTACCAAGTCGGGATCGAAGACCACCATGCAGATTGTGGAGCTGGCGGCGAGCCTGGGCGAGACGCTCACTTCGCTGAGCGTGCAAAACACCACGCTCGACGACGTATTTATCCATTACACGGGACGGCAATTGCGCGATGAGCAGGTGAAGCCGGTGTTTTCAATGCCGCCACGGCCGGGAGCGCGCCCATGAACCGGATGTTCGCCATCATTGAACGCGAAATGCGCAAGTTCTTCCGCTCGCCCACTCTCATGATCATGGCGCTCATGATGCCGATTCTGCAATTGGTCATCATCGGAAACGCGTTTGGGGGCAAGATCGTGGGCACGCACGTGGCCGTGGTGGACTACGATCACGGGCCGCAGGCGGTGAAGGTGCGCGAGGCTTTTGACGCTGTTGCCGCCAATATCAAGACCTTCTCTACGATCGAGTACAACAGTGAAGTGCAGGCACGCGAAGACGTGCGCACCGGCAAGATCGACGCTGCGGTCATTATTCCCGCGCAGTATTCGCGCCGGGTTTATGCGCAGGATGCGCCAAAGTTGGGCTTCGTCGTGGACAACTCCGATCTGTTCACGTCGTCGTCGCTCGAAGCTGAGATGCAGTCGCTGGTGGACGCCATGAACGCGCCGCAGATTCCGGACAGGCTGGCAAAAACCATCGCGCTCGAGATCGTCGAGCTTTATCCATATGTGAATTATCTAAAGTATCTTCTGCCGATGACGGTGGCGCTGGCGATGTATATCTCGGTGATGATCGGTGGCGGCATGCTCTACATCGACGACAAGGCGCGCGGTGTGCACGAAGGCTACCTGGTGACGCCGATTACGAAACTGGAGCTGGTCTTCGGGCTGAATATCGCCGGCGCCATTAAAGCGACGCTCAGCGGAATTTCGATCGTGGTCATCGGGTCGCTGATCGCCGGGTTGGGTGTTGTCTTTCATCCTATGATCATGTTGCAGACGTTGAGCCTCATCATTGCCGGCGCCATTGCCTTCAATGGCATGATGTTTCTGCTCATGGTACGCGTCGACGATCCGCTGGTTCCCCGCGCCATGTTCGGCGTGCTCAATGTCCTCCTGTTATATCCCTCGGGCGCCATGTATCCCACGGCATCGTTCCCGAAGTGGATGCAGGTCTTGACCGTGATCGATCCCTTCACCTACGTGATCCACGGCTTCAAGTCGGTACTGCTCAAAAACGGCGGCTGGATCGCCATCAGAGGCGACCTTCTTTTTCTCGTGGTCTTCGGAATTGCTACATTGCTGGTGGCCACGCCGCTGTTCAAGCGCACTCTATAGTGATGCTCTAGGAATCGTAGCCGGGGCCGCGGTGTGCCCCGCACTCCTTCCACAGCTTTTCCCAATTCCACATTTCGGACGTCACGGTGTTCGACAGCGGAAAACCAAGTTGATGCGCAATCATGCACACCTGCCCGCGATGGTGAGCTTCGTGAGAAATTATGTAGCACAGCATCTCCGGGCCAACCGGCCAAGGCCGAGCCCAGCCGTCTCGCAAGAACTTCTTGACACGACCATCGTCCCCGTCGAGCGCTTCGGCAAGCATCTCCGCGCAACGCGCGCCGCTCTGGGTGAATGCCTTACTCGCCTGGCGCGGCGTGCAGCGCGTGTGTTTGAGCAGCAGCGGAACCTTTAGATGCGGAGCCGTGAGCCGGATCCACTTGCAGCGGACATTGTGCACGTGCGCGAAGATGGCCGCAATACTGCGGACCTTGCCCGGCGGCTTGGCTTTCCATACAGCAGGGTCAAGTTGCTCGATGAGCATCTGGCTCAAACGGTGGTTCACAGCGAAGCTCCGCACTGCGGTTCGGCCGAATCGCGTTTGAGCACTCTGTTGACGTTTGGCCACAATTGCGTGCTCCTCAATGGGATCGCGCGTCCGAACTGTCACTGGGCCGGCGGTAGCCATTGCTTCAGCTTTTCCGATGTTTTCTGGAACGCATCGGTGTCGGCCGCGGCGTTATAGTGTTCGCCGTCTCGTACAAAATCGTGCTCGGCCTTGTCGTAGGTGAAGAGCTCGAAGGGCTTGCCCGCGGCTTTGGCAGCGGATGCGAGGCCGCGCGCACCGTCGGCCGTGCAGCAGTTGTTGCGGTAGTGGTCTTTTTCGCCGGCAAACATGAGCACCGGCACCTGCAGGCGGTCTGCAAAACCGGGCACGTTCCTGATGAATGAATTAGCCGGGAACCACACGATAATTCCCGCCACGAGATCGGGCCATTGCGATGCGTAGTACATAGCTTCGCCTCCGCCGGCCGAGAATCCCACGACTACCACCTTGCCCGGGAGTGCGTGGGGCATCTGCTGCGCCTGCAGAATTGCCGAATGCACCGCCTGGCCCTGCGTGTGCTCCATGGCCTCGCCGTCAAACAGCACCACATCATAGCCGAGGGCGGAAATGTCGCGTGACACTTTGACGTAGTGCGACATGCCGGAGAGGCCGCTGGCCACCACCACCACGGGCCCCTTGCCCTGCGACGGTGGAAACTCCTGCTGTGCGAAAACAACGGTGGATGCGGCCACGAAGGCCACGGCGGCGAACAGGGGGAAGAATCGGCGAGATGGTTTCATGGCATCGGCCTCCTTCAACTCAGTGAGAGCAGGATATGCTACGGCGCGCCGCGGTTGACAAGAAGTTTTTTAATGAAATCTTGCAGGCAGGCTGGTTTTAGGCAGACTTCTCCCTGCCTTGCCCCGCGAGTACCTGCTCGTAATAGCGCACGTAACGCGGAACCACAAGACTGGAGCAGAAACGTTTTTGCGCGGACTGGCGGGCCGCCTCGCGCATGGCCTTCAGTCGCGGCGGATCGTTCAGCAGGCTCAAGGCGCCCGCGGCCATACCTTCCACGTCGCCGACAGGGTAGAGCAGGCCGGTTACGCCATCGTCGATTAGCTCGGGAACGCCACCCACGCACGTGGCGATGGTGGGAACTTTGCAGGCCATGGCTTCCAGTGCGGCCAGGCCGAACGACTCCAGTTCGCTCGGCATCAGAAACAGGTCGGCCAGCGCCAGCAGCTCGCTCACGCGCTCCTGCTTGCCCAGGAAATGCACGCGGTTTTGAATGCCGAGGTCGTGCGCGAGCCATTCCGCGGAAGAACGGTCTGGCCCGTCGCCCACCAGCACCAACTGCGCCGGGCGCTCCTGCGCCACGCGTGCAAAAACCTTCACCACGTCTCCCACGCGCTTCACGGGGCGGAAGTTCGAAAGGTGCATCAGGATCGGCTCGTCGGGCGCAGCAAAGTGATGGCGGCGTTTACACGCCTCTACTTTTTGGACATCGTCCGTGGCAGGTGTGTACACGTCGCAATTCACAAAATTCGTGATGGTCTCAATGGGGCGCGTAATGTCGAAATCCGCGATGGTCCTTTCGCGCAGGTAGTTTGAGATGCTGGTCACGCCATCGCTTTCCTGGATGGCGTAGCGCACGATCGGCAGATAGCTGCGGTCGAGTCCGACCAGTGTGATGTCGGTGCCGTGCAGAGTGGTCACAAACGGCAAATGGCGGCCGCGCGCGGCCAGCATTTGCCGCGCCAGCAGTGCGGAAACCGAGTGCGGAATCGCGTAGTGCACGTGCAGCAGATCGAGTGCGTAATACTCGGCAACCTCGGACATGCGCGAAGCCAGCGCCAGATCGTATGGCGGAAACTCGAAGAGCGGGTAACTGGAGACGGGAACCTCGTGATAGAAGATGCCGTCGTCGCGCCCACTCAGGCGAAATGGCTGTGAATAGGAGATGAAGTGGATCTCGTGACCGAGAGCGGCCAACTCAATGCCCAGCTCCGTAGCAACAACGCCGGAGCCTCCGTAGGTGGGATAACAGGTGATCCCGATACGCATGATGCCTTCTTGAAATACCGTCTGCTGCTACGTTATGGACGCGCGCGGGGTAGCGCAGGATGCAAGGATTGCGTTAATCGTCGGCCGCCTGCGACGCCTTGGGGGCAAGATCTGCAAACGAAATAAGCTCGATGCCGGGAACCTCTTGGATTGCGGCCAGTGCCAGGCGCTCGATGTCACGCGAAGCTCGAAGCCGCGTGCGCACCCGCGCAAGGTCGGCGTCGTTGTAGCCGGGATGCGTCACCAACTCCCATGTTCCGGCAGGAACCTGTCGCAGCAGGCCACGCAGAGCTGCGGCATCGAGGGTGCCCGTTCCGGCTACAGCAATGGTTCCATCGGTCGTTGTAAAGCCCTCCTGTGTAAGGAGTTGTCGGGAGCGCGGAGCGAGCGGGCTGAGCGCAGCAACCTGTACCACGCGCGCCAGCGGAGTGCCAATCGCAGCGCGAACGGCCCATTCCGGTTCAAAGGGATGACGCACCGCGTGAATTCCTGCGGCGCGGGCGGCGCGCAGCACGGGACGAAGCACCGCTGAGAAGATGTGCGCATGCTTGTGCGTGTCGATGTGCGTCAGACGCACTCCGCGTTGCTGCAAATGTGCGATTTGTGCCGCGGCTTCAGCTTCGATCTCCTCCGCGCGGATGCGGCCCGTAAAAAGCCGTAGCAGAAACGCCGTGAGCGAGTCCCGGAAACGCCCGGTCCTCTCATCCACGAGGCTGGGAATCTTTTCGGGCGGCAGAATCGGCTCACCATCGACAAGCACCACATGGCAGCCGACGCCTAATGATGGCGTCTCACAGGCAAGCTCAATGGCCTCGTCTGTTGCGCCTGCGCGCGCCATCAGGGAGGTGCTCGTGACCAGGCCCGCAGCGTGCAACTCGGTAATGGCTCGGTTCACGCCCGAGGTCAGTCCAAAATCATCGGCGTTGACGATGAGACGGCTCACCCGCTGAGTCTATCAACCTGCGCCAGGTCGTCTTCCGCATGATGAACACGCTGCTATCATGAATACAGGCGCAATCCGCGCTGCGGAGTGGGCGGTTAGCTCAGTTGGTTAGAGCGCCTGCCTTACAAGCAGGAAGTCGGGGGTTCGAGTCCCTCACTGCCCACCATAAGCCCTTCCTAAGCCATCCGAGAACATCCTAGAGGATATACAAATCCCTAATAAACATTGGGGATTTCGTATTTTTACGTCCAAAGGCGTACTATGGAAGCCAGAGTTCAGCGTGGGGGTACATTTGGGGGTATCCGGCAAATACCCCCGAAGGGGGATACCCCCAATACCCCCAAAGTACCCCAATGAGGAGGGCGTCCATGGGATTGACCGACACGGCAATCAAACGCTCGCGCCCCGCAGAGAAGCCGTACAAGCTGGCCGATGGCAAGGGCCTCTACCTACTGGTCAATCCCTCGGGAAGCAAGCTATGGCGCTGGAAGTACCGGCACGAAGGCAGGGAAAAACTCATGCCTTTCGGCGCGTACCCAGATGTCTCTCTGGCCGATGCGCGTCTCCGCCATGCAGCAGGCTCGCCGACTGCTTGCAGCGGGCTCCGATCCGATGGCCGAGCGCAAGGCGGAGAAGGAAACCGCCATGGAAGCAGGCAGAAAACCCGTTCTCTGAAATCGCCGTCCTTTGGTTCGATCACTGGAAGGTGAACAAGAGCAGCCGTCATGTCGATGCCACGCGCCGCCGTCATGAGGCGAATGTATTCCCTGTGATTGGCGCGAGACCAATAGCCCTCATCGAAGCCGCCGGAACTGGTGGCCATGGTCAAGGCCATCGAGGCGCGTGGAGCAGGGGATCTTGCCAAGCGCGCCCTGGAGACTGCCGGGCAGGTCTTCCGTTACGCAATCGCCCACGGCTATGTCCAGCCGGAACCCAGCTTGCCGAGATTCAAGCCTTCTGACGTTTTCCGGCCAACAAAGAAGATGAATCTGGCCCGAGTGGACGCAAAGGAACTGCCGGACCTGCTGCGCGCTATCGAGGTCTATCAGCGGTAACCTACGTCACACGGCTGGCCATGAAGCTGCTGGCGCTCACCTTTGTGCGCACCATCGAACTCATCGAGGCTCGCTGGGAAGAATTTGACTTCGAGGCTGCACCGTTGGAACATTCCGGCGGAACGCATGAAGATGGACACTCCGCATGTTGTCCCCCTTGCACGGCAGGCGATTGAGGTTCTGGAACTGCTGCGCACATTACAGGGGCAGGGAATTGGCTCTTTCCCGGAGACCGCGCGCCAACAAAGCCAATGAGCAACAACACCATTCTGCTGGCTCTTGACCGCATGGGCTACCGAGGTCGTCATGACTGGCCACGGCTTCGGGGCTTGGCCTCGACCATTCTGCATGAGCAGGGGTACCCGCACGAGCACATCGAATTGCAGCTTGCCCATGCACCCCGCAACGCCGTGAGCGCGGCCTACAACCACGCTCTCCACCTGGAGCCACGTGCCAAGATGATGCAGGACTGGGCCGACTTCCTGGAGCGAACACAGCGCGGCGGAAAGGTTCTGCCCTTCCGTGGAACAGCGGCTTAGTTGTCGCTGCCCTGCAAATAAACTCCAGCGTCCCGCATTCTCGTAAAGAGTGCCTGTGCTATTTCATCCGCGCCCGGCTGCACAGTTTGTTGCGGAGTGGCGAGGCCGCGCAAAATCTCGCCCTGCCTGTCGCACGTCACTGATCCATAGTTGAGGAAGGTCGTCAGAACCTTTTCATGTCCGAGGTTCTGGCTCCACGCCTTGAATTCTTCGGGCGACTTGCACCGTTCCTCGCCCAGCCGGACAAGCGTATTTCTGAAACTGTGCGGATTGAAGTAAGAGACTCCTGCTCTTTCAAAGGCCTCTCGAAAAATGCCGCGAATCGGCGAAGCGCTGCTCCAATGCGCCCGGCTTAGCCCTGAAGCCGCAAACCGGCGATTTGCGCCGACCGCGACGCGCGTCGCCGGAAAGAGAGGATCATCATTCCCCCACAGCTTTTCCGCTCTCAGATAGCCAACCCATTCCACGACAATCCGCAAGACCTCATCTCCTACTGGAAAGAAGAACGTGTCAAATGTCTTGCTGAATTTCGTTTTCACGTCGCGCGCATCCTGGTGAACGAGTCCCGCAATCAAGTCAACATGCTTCAGCTTCATGGATGCAATCGCGCTGTCCCGCGCCCCAGTCAGCAGCGTGAATGCGATCACCGTCCGGTCCCGGCACTCGATTTCGGTGCTGCCTGGCATTGTTTGGATGACATGGCGAATCTGCTCCAGCGTCGGCGCTCGCTTTTCTCGTTGCGCCGTGGCAATCCGCGTGTCCTTGTCTGACAGGTTGAAATATTCCGCGTCGGAGTATTGAAAACGCGACTTGTAGCCTGGTTGGCCGTATAGCCACTGAAAGAAGCGTCTTGAGTGATATCAGCGTCGCGTGGAGTGTCGCCTTGCTCAACTTTTCTCCCGACCGCTGGCTTTTCAGGTCAGCCAGATGCTTCTTGAATGCAATCGCCTGGTTCTGGTGAAATGATTTGAAATCCCGAAATTTGGTGTACTCCTCAAAGCGATGAAGAGCCTTGGCAGCAGCATCCACGGTGGGTTCGCCGTGGCTCTTAGCTTCCTTCAAATACGCGAGATACTGATGCTTGATTCGTTCATTCTCCGGGCTGTGTTTTCGCATCGTCTGAGACCCCCTCTTTGAAGTCACTGTTTACGGCAGGTTGTGTCCTATCGCTTACTTGTTCCGATGCTTCCGCAATTGTGACTTCCACTTTTCCGCAAATCTGCTCCCATTTGGCAAGACTGATCCAGCGGTTCATGATGCAGTCGCAAACCGGACAAATAGCCTCTAGCCGCCCGTTTGTCTCGCTCTCCGGCTTGCAATCCACCATTCCTCCAGCAGGAACCCTCGGCAAGCGGCAGCGAACGCAGTAGAATTCACCCAACTTGCATGGGCGCTTGTTTTTCTTTCGGCGGGCCTGGAGGAATGCCGCAAGGTCACTGCCAAGAATCAGCATCGGGCGCTGTCCGTCACAGGTCGGCAGTCCGGCCTTCACCCATGTCCGCACGGAGTTTTTGTGCAGATCAAGCAGGCTGGCTATCTCCTCCACCGTGTAGCTGCGGTGAATTTTGACCCGGCGATAATTTGGGAGTTTAGGCATCGAGCACGCCGTCCTATGCCGCAGCCTTGCGGGCCGCTTCCAGTGTCGCCACCAGTTCCCGAATCTCTGCGTCCGGCTTTGCCGGCGATGCGGGCGGCATTAAGCGCCGCCACTTCATGCGCGGGCCAGCCTACGGCGCGCCCGCCCAGGCTCACCGGATGCGTGAAGGCCCCCTGGCCGATGCGGAGGTAAAGCGTGCTGCGCGAAAGGCCGGTTGCCGCTTTCACAGCAGGAAGCCTCAGGATGGTATGGGTCATGTTGGCACCTCTTTGGGTGAAATTGAACATGACCCAATTACGAGCGAGACAGGGGGCTAAGCCTGCAAGCTGGCTCGCGCAAAGCGCTTATATCTGTTGGGTGTTCTGGATGGAAGAGGCAGTCCGCCTAATACGCTGGCCGCCGATGTGTCGCCTTCGTCTCGGATGGTTTCGCCAGTAGCTGTTTGAGGCGCGAGACGGAAATGCTTTCCTCTTCTGAGACCTTCTTCAAGAATGCCTTGTTGCCTTTGGCTTTCTCGGACTGCACGCGCTTCTTAAGCCTGTCACGCCGCTGTGCCGCCGATTCCTGATCTCCCGCTCCGGCAACTGGCTTATCAACGAATCGAATCAGCGTTTGTTTATCGAGCTTGATCGAACCGCCGCCCAGGGTCAGAACATCGGCCAGCGCAACAGTATGCCCGGCGACGCAGAGAGTAAGCTGGCCGTCTGCGATTAGTACGATGTGGCTGGAGTGCTTACGCCCCTTGAGCATCCCAATTTCCCAGCGCCCGGAAGAGATAGCGCCTGCGTCCGGGCTGCGCAGGCCCAGCAATCCTGTAATGAGGTCAGCGATGGAAGCGGCTGATGCGCGCCACTGCCTCAGCCGCTCGGCAGATACAGCTACCCGGTTGATGTCATCCCGCTTGTCGCAGACAACAAACGAAGTTGCTGCTTTGCCCGTTCCGGCAGACACGGTATCCACAGGCATCGTGCATTCTTGCTCGCAGCCAGGACAGACCACGGTGGTCAGCTGGGCTCGCCTTCACCAGCAGCTTTGTCGAGTTTTCAGTTCGCGTACAGCTTCAACCGGCCACTGGCTGCAATTCCTCTTCGCTCACCAGCGCCGCCGCGTCCCGGCTCGCTCCCACGCGCTCCAGCAATTCCAGCAGCGCCTCCAGTGGCGTCATGCCTCAGCCGCCTCCGCCTCTGCCAGTTCCATGCTTTCCATTGGCTCTCTCGGCTCTATGCCAGAGGCCACCAGCAATTCGCGAAGTCTCAGGTCCACATCGTCATACTTCAGCGAGCAGGAATTTGGATGCGTAATCCGCACCGTGACAGATTTAGGCTTCTCATTGGGCTTCACTGCCACTAGCGCCGCCAGCTCCACCAGCGTCACGTGATACGTGCGAAGCCGCGCTGCCGGGCCGACTTGATCTAACAGGTCATAGATGGCTTCTGCCCGCGCGGCGGCATCCGCTTCCAGCGTGATGCGGTCCCCCTTAACTACCTTTGAGGACAACCGGAGTTTCTTCACAACTACGCTCTGGATGCCGCTGGCTGCGTCATACACAAACTGGAAGCCCCGCTCGCGTAGAGGATTCAGGTTGTAGACGCGCTCATCTTCTGGGTCCGGTGGCAACTCCGGCAAGCCAAGAATCGCTGTGGCAAACATTGCTTGCAGAGGTTCAACGGCCTTAATCGACCCGCGAAAATTCAGGTCCAGTGTCCCGTCTTGTTTTGAGTAGACATAGATCACTTCAAAGGCCGGGTTATGGGGTCTGCGGCCAAACTCGCCGTTTACCCACTCGATGCTGTGTTGCGAGTAGTCTTCCGGGTAGGCAAAAAAGTAGTCCAGCTCGCCCCGGCGAAGCGTCTCCACTTTGCAGTTCTTGCCGCGCCCTTCCATGCGGTGAAAGTAGTCGCGAATGCTTGCGGCCAACGCTTGCCGCCCTTCCTCATGGACGGATGCAGACTGGTGCAAGAACCCCTTTCGTTTACGCCAATAGGACAAACCATCGGCATGGAAAAAGTATGTTGCACCCTTCCAGAATTGCGGGTGATCCAGAAACGTGACCATCGCCCGCTCGTAGTGGTTGGCCAGCGCCGCCAGCTTCTCCACAAATTGCGCGTGCTCTTCCGGCGTCTCGCGCAACTGCCACTCCGCCTCGTCCAGAATCGCGCGAAAGCCCCTCTCATTGCTCATCTCGGAGATTTCCAGCAGCTCGGCGTCCATTTCGTTGCGCCGGTCTTCGGGCAGCTCCAGCCATGCCGCAAACAAACCCTCAATCCGGGCTTCCTTCATGGCGGCAAAATTCAGTTCCGTGAGCGCGCCATGCGCCTCAAAGTAGCGGCCCAGCAGCCGGTTTGGCATCTGCCGGAAGAAATCGCGTGTGGAATAGTGACGACCCATACGCCCTCGCAGCCGAGCGCAAATATCATGCGCTCTTGGACATAGTAGGATGTTGCTGTACTTAACAATAGCGCACATTCTGCACCCGAAAAGCTCTCGCGCCATAGCATTCGGAGCCCGGACGATGAAGGAAGCAACAGCTCGCATCAAGATCAACAAGCTGCTCGAAGCCGCGGGCTGGCGTTTCTTCCCCGAGCACGGCAGGCCAGCCAACATCAAGCTGGAGCACACAACAACTCTTACTCCCGACCACTTGGATTCCTTGGGTGAGGATTTCGAAAAGACTTCGAAGGGTTTTATCGATTTCCTTTTGCTCAATGAGAAGGGCTTTCCATTCATTGTTCTCGAAGCGAAGTCAGAGGACAAGAACCCGCTTGTCGGCAAGGAGCAGGCCCGCAAGTATGCCCGTGCGCAAAACTGCCGCTTTGTAATCCTCTCGAATGGCAATCTGCACTACTTCTGGGATTTGGAGCGCGGCAACCCCTACATCCTCACGGCGTTCCCCAGCCCGGAATCGGTCAGCAGCTACCAGCAAGTCGACGCCCAAACCCAACCCGCTTGGTGGAAGAGCCTATCGGGCGACGATTACATCGTCCTGACGCAGCGGCCCAACTACAAGAGCGAAGCCGCCTGGATCAATGAGGCCGAGCGGCCCGGTTTCGTGGAAGCGAACCGTCTCCGCTTCCTGCGTGCCGTACCAACTCAAGGCAGTGCAGGCCGTACAAAAGGCCGTGCAGGAGGGCAAGGACCGCTTCCTCTTTGAAATGGCCACTGGCACCGGCAAGACGCTGACCGCCGCCGCCGTCATCAAGCTATTCCTGCGCTCCGAAAACGCCAGCCGGGTACTCTTCCTTGTGGACCGTCTGGAACTGGAGGATCAGGCCAAGAAGGCGTTCGCTGCTCTGCTGGCAAACGACTTGAAAACCGTCATCTTCAAAGAGAACCGCGACGATTGGCATCATGCCGAAATTGTTGTCAGCACGGTTCAATCCCTGCTTTTCAACAACAAGTACCAGAAGCTCTTTTCGCCTACCGACTTTGACCTCGTGATTTCCGACGAGGCTCACCGCTCCATTGGCGGCAATGCCCGCGCTGTCTTCGACTATTTCATAGGCTACAAACTGGGCCTGACAGCTACTCCACGCGACTACCTCAAGCGGTTTGACCGTGAGGCATCCACAGGCCGCGATCCCCGCGAATACGAGCGCCGCCTGTTGCTCGATACCTACCGCACTTTTGGCTGCGAGCAGAGCGAACCCACCTTCCGCTACACGCTGCTGGACGGAGTACAAGAAGGGTTATCTTATCAACCCCACAGTCGTGGATGCCCGTACCGGAGATCACAACCCAACTGCTTTCCGAAGAGGGCTTCACGGTTGACCCGCTCACAACGCTACGGCGGAGGACCAGAAGCAAGCCTACAGGCGAAACGCGACTTTGAGAGCAGCTTCTTTTCCGACGCTACCAACGCAGCTTTTCTGCAAGACGTTCCTTGAGAACACCCTCCGCGACCCAATCAGCGGCGAGATCGGCAAGTCCATCGTCTTTGCCGTCAGCCAGAACCACGCGGCCAAGATGGCGCAAATCCTCAACCAGATGGCCGACAACATGTTTCCCGGCAAGTACCAGTCTGACTTTGCCGTACAGGTCACATCGCTGATTCCCGACGCCCAGCAGATCACCATCAACTTCACCAACAACAACCTGCTCGGCATCGGCAATTTTCTACCAGCCTACAAAACCAGCAAGGCGCGCGTCTGCGTCACCGTCGGCATGATGACCACCGGCTACGACTGCCCGGACATTCTCAATCTCGGCTCTGATGCGCCCCATCTTTTCACCCACTGACTTTATCCAGATCAAGGGGCGCGGCACCCGCAGGCCACAACTTCACTCGATGAGGTGCTGGACGACAGCTCTGCGAAGCCAATACGGCCCGCAACAAAAGACGGCCTACAAGCTCTTCGACTTCTTTGCCAACTGCGAGTACTTTGAGGAGGAGTTCAATTACGATCGAGGTGCATTCCGTTGCCCGTGCCTGGTCCCGGTCCTGGCAGGCCCACACCCGGCCCGCAACCAGTCCCCGGCCCTGTACCGCCGCCCCAAGGGGCATACGTCCACACTCGGCGCGGACATTCTCGCCACGCTCCAGGTAGCAAACCATTGGCCCCGAAGGGATGCAGCATTGACCGCGATGTTCTTCGTTCGCTTTGAGGACGTTGTCCGCCAGAATCCCGATCGTTGCCGCTCAGCGTCGAGGCGGGCGAGTGGGAGCAGGCGTGATGGACTATGTCAACCGCGAAGTGCTTCGACAAGCCCGACAGAGTTCTATACCCTGGACAAGCTTCGCAGCGCCGCAGCCGAAGACCGCCGCCTGAGCCTGCGCGAAATCCTGGAGAAGATCTTCGGCCTCATCACCCGCTTCAAGTCCAAGGACGAACTGCTGGAAGAGGAGTTCGCCAAGTTCGTTGCTGACCGCAAGCCGCCGAAGAAGACGAGGCCATTCCCGCGCATGCACAGACCTACTTCAAGGCTTACGTTACCAACGGCCAAATTCGCCAGATCATCGAGTAGCAGGCACTACACCGATCTGGCCACCAACCCCGCATTCTCAACCCTTGACTTCCGCGCCGTACCGGAGAAGTACCGCACCCTCATCCCGGAGTACGTCAAGGACTACGTTTCCCTGAACCAGTTCGCCCCGTAAAGAGACAAAGGAACTCAATGCTGGACACCGATACCAAACGCCGCATCGACACGGCCCGTGACATTCTCGTCGGCAAGGTGCCCGACCCCAAATCCCAGGTTGAGCAGATCACCATTGCTCTCATCTACAAGTTCATGGATGATATGGACGCCGAGAGCGAGGAACTCGGTGGGCAAGCGCAAGTTCTTCACCGGCGACTTCGCCCGCTACGGCTGGGCCAAGCTGATGCGCTCCGGCCTTGGCGGCCACGAGACGCTGAACCTCTACGCCGAGGCAATCGCCAAGTATGCCGGAGAACCCAGGCATTCCTCTGCTCTTCCGCGACATCTTCAAGAACGCCTATCTGCCCTATCGTGACCCGGAGACCTTGCGCAGCTTTCTCAAGGTCATCGACGAGTTCAGCTACGACCACTCCGAGCGGTTGGGCGATGCCTTCGAATATCTGCTCACTGTGCTCGGTTCGCAGGGCGACGCGGGCCAGTTTCGCACTCCGCGCCACATCATCGACTTCATTGTTGAGGTCGTTGACCCCAAGAAGAACGAAACCATCCTTGACCCGGCTTGCGGCACGCGGGCTTCCTTATCTCGGCATACAAGCACATCCTCCGGGCCAATACCGGTACGCGAAGGGCGTATGCAGCCTCACACCGGACGAACGGGCCAAGCTCGCCCAGGGCATTCAAGGGCTACGACATTTCGCCGGATATGGTGCGCCTGTCTTTGGTGAATCTTTACCTGCACGGCTTCACCGATCCACATATTGTCGAGTACGATTCGCTGACCTCCCAGGAACGCTGGAACGAATACTGCCGATGTGATTCTGGCTAATCCGCCATTCATGTCGCCGAAGGGCGGCATCAAGCCCCACAACGCGCTTCTCCGTGCAGTCCAAGCGCAGCGAAGTGCTTTTTGTCGATTACATGGCCGAGCACCTGAACGCCCAACGGGCGCGCAGGCATCATCGTTCCCGAGGGCGTCATCTTCCAGAGCCAGGGCGCATACAAAGATTTGCGTAAGATGCTGGTCGAAAGTTCGCTTATCGCAGTCGTATCGCTTCCGGCAGGCGTCTTCAATCCGTATTCAGGAGTCAAAACGTCCATCCTCATTTTGGATAAATCACTCGCCCGTCAGAGCGGCAGCATCGGCTTCTTCAAGGTGGAAAATGACGGCTACGGGTTGGGGGCGCAGCGCCGCGAAATCGAAAAGAATGATCTGCCACAAGTCCAGGCAGAACTTCGCGCATACCTGGAGGCACTTCGCAGCAATCAAGCCACCGATGAGTTGAGCTTCAACTGCGGGCTGATCGTTCCCAAGGAAAAGATTGCCGAGAACGGTGATTACAACTTGAGCGGGGAGCGGTATCGGAACGCTGAAGCGAGAACCAACACGTTCCCGTTAATTCGGCTTGGTGATGTATGCACCGTGAATCCGCGCAAGAGCCGACTGGCCACCTTCGCCCCTGATACACGGGTCTCGTTCGTTCCAATGGCTGATCTGAATGAGCATCGTATTGATTTTCGGCCAAGTGAAGAGAAACCACTTTCAGAGGTTTCGGCAAGCTATACCTGTTTTGAAGACAACGATGTGCTCCTGGCCAAAGTGACGCCCTGCTTTGAAAACGGAAAAGCCGGAATCGCCCGTGGCCTTGTGAACGGGGTTGGCCTTGGGTCCAGTGAATTTTACGTGCTCAGGAGCAATGCCCAAGTCTTGCCTGAATGGGTTTACTTCTGCGTCATGCATCCTCTTTTCAGGGATGCTGCGGTTGCGCAGATGACCGGCACAGGGGGATTGCAGCGAGTGCCCCGCGATTACGTGGAGAACTTCCTAATCCCCCTGCCACCGTTGGATGTTCAGAAGGAAATCGTGGCGGAGATTGAGGGCTATCAAAAAGTCATCGACGGTGCCCGCGTCGTCCTAGACAACTACCACCCTCACATTCCCATGCGCCCCGATTGGCCAGAAATGCCGCTCGGCGAACTTTGTCGTTTTATAGACTACCGTGGAAAGACTCCTGAAAAGACAATGAGTGGAGTTCCCCTTATTACTGCCAAAAATGTCCGCCAAGGATATATCAATCCAGAGCCACGCGAGTTCATAGCAGAAGCGGATTATGAGCAGTGGATGACCCGTGGCATTCCGCAGGTAGGTGATGTTTTGTTCACTATGGAAGCGCCCCTAGGCAACGCCGCCATGGTGAGTATGACGGAGCGCTTCGCTCTCGCACAGCGGTTGGTTGCACTTTGTCCAAACCGGCAAATTTTACTTGGTGATTACTTAAAGGATGCTCTTCTTTCAAAGCCGCTTCAAGAGAGAATTATGGCGCGTCAATCAGGGACGACAGTTTACGGAATCAGGGCAAGCGAACTGAAAGAAGTTCTATTACCAGTTCCACCTATTGCTGCGCAGCAAGCAATCGTTGCCGAAATCGAAGCCGAGCAGGCTCTTGTATCCGCCAACCGCGAACTCATTTCACGTTTAGAGAAGAAAATTCAGGCCACCCTAGCCCGTGTGTGGGGCGAGGAAGAGCCAGCAACTACGGAGGCCTGAGCAATGGAAGAAGCACTCGAATTTACCGAGTTTTTGCCGCTTTCGTTCAAGACCGAGAGCGAACGCGACTACCTTACATTTTTATGGGAAGCCTTTGAGGCCAACTATGCTTCCGGCAAGTATCAATTCGCATTCATCGCCTACCACATGCTCACGATGAGCTTCGTGTACTTCAAAGTATGGCAAATAAAGACTGCACGCAAGCATGATTTTGAAAAGGGATTGATTGGATTTGCACGCAATGAATCAAGGCTCCTTGCAGCAAAGTCCCCATTTGATTTCAGCATTGAGAACGAGGCTTCAATTCTCCGCATGTTTCGGCTGTTGTCTTGCGACAACGGCAAGATCGGCAAGTATGAGGCCTTGGTTAGAGACCGAAACGACTCGGCACACTCAAACGGTCAAATTAACTTTCGCACTGAGCAAGGCCTCTCAGCCAAGATGGCCGAGGTTCTAAGAATCGCACGGGAGATTGAGGCGCACTCAAAGCCGGTGATTGAAGAACTCTATCGTGATTTCCTCACACGCAGCTTTGACCCCGAAGAACGGCAGTACACCGACACGCTTGACCAGATAAAAGAAGAATTGGTTCATGCCAACTATCTATCGCAGCAAGACATCGCGTTTTGCCGTTCGTTTGACATTGGCCTGTTGGCAAGCCACGAGGAATTTGGTCAGATCGTGACACTCCATGAGGCTTTGTTAGAGGCTTACGCCGACGAGGAGCCGCAGCCAGCAGAAACCGGATGAACGTCTACATCTCCAACTTCGGTTCCGGGAATTGGGCATGGCCGGAGTGTCACCGGCGGGGCGCAATCGCGGTGATGGACGATATGCGCGTGCATCCCTACTGGCAGCGTGGCGACAGGGATGGCTACATTGAGACGGCGATGCGCGTGCTGCGCACCAAGAAGGGCCAGCGGCCCACGAAGCAACTAGCTTCCCGCTGGTACAACGTCAACACAATTCTGCACGAGACTTCGGGAGACATCTGGGTTCATCGTGAGAAGGACGAACTCTGGTGGACGGTTTCGACAGGCGACCAGCCAAAGATGCTGATGATTGACGATCCGGGTTACACGCATGGCAAGACGAAGATCGCCGTCTACTACAAACAATGCCAGCCCTGGTCGCAGAGGGATAAGGCGGGCCGTCTGCTGCAATGGGCCGAGATTCATCCAAAGGCGCGCGAATTCCTCTTCACCGAGGGCACATTCCAAAAACTGTCGAAAGATAACGCACCCTTCGCCCAGGCGCTGATTGACGGCGCAGACCTGATCCCTTGGTACAAACTGTCGGAGTGGCAGACCAAGGCGGCGAAGTCCGGCTGGAGCCCTACGCGCAGTTTCAGCCCGGCGGAGATTGCGGAGATAGAGGCAGATCGGCGAATGCGGCAGACGGCTGCCCGCATGATTAAAACAGCACAGCAGACGGCATTGCAGAGCGGGCAGGAAGTGCTTTCGGTGACCAAGGATAAGCGGTTCCTCTTTCCCAGCGATGCCGCCGCACAGGAGTATGCCCTGGAGTTGATGAAGAAGCAGGAAGGCCGGTGCGCTTTGACTGGCCTGAAGATGCTCTTGGACGACGAGCCGGGCGACGACCAATGCCGCTACTCGCTGGACCGGATTGATTCTTCCCGGCACTACGAACCCGGCAACCTGCAAGTGGTGTGCAAGTTCGTCAACCAATGGAAGGGCGCAATGGACAACGAGGAGTTCAAACGCCTTGTCAGCTTGCTTCGCTCGTCAGTAGCCGATCCGGTCCGAATAGGAGGGAACTCGAATGGTCAAGCATGAACGCGATTTCGATTCACCTGACAGCGATGAATCTGAAGAAACTGGAAAATCAGAGGGATATACGCAGGAGGATCTCGAAGAATTCGCGCGCGCGGTTGAAGCTCTGCTCTCGAAATGCGCGAATGGGCAGCCTTGGGACGAAGGGGAACCGGTATGGCTGAATGACCATACAGAACTCAACTATGTAATGGACGACGCCGATGTCCCGGAAGATTGCCGGGAGGAAGTTGCCGAACTGGTTAGTTGCCCATGCTGTGGCAACTCATTTGAATTGTGGGAAGACGTTGGGAGAAAGTCTGAAGGCGAGCTTCACTACGAGTCCCTCATGGCGGAATGGTACGAGAATCATGAGCATCGACTGGATGCGTTTTATGAATTCCTGACTACGTACCCGTACTTGGGCGCGGCACATGATTTCGGGAAGGAAATCCGAAAGGTCATATCAGAATTCCCATCGACAACAGTAAGCAACGACCTTTTCTATCGCGCTAGACGGATTGAAAGCGGCCGGGAGTACTCTCTTGAAGACTTTGTCCCCCCTGACCCTGCGAAATGCTTTGTCGGAGAAGGCAGGTACAACCACGCCGGTCAAGTTGTGATGTATCTATCTGCTGACAAAATCGGGGCCGCTGTTGAATGCATTCGCGATGGAGAAAACCGTGCATGGATTCATGGATTTCGTATCAGCCAGATTGAGAAAATCCTTGACCTTACTGCCGATGAAGATTGGGCAGACGAAAACATCCAACTACTCGCGTTTGGCCTCATTCATTCAGGAGCCGTACGGCGCTTTGCTGATCGTTCTAATAGTTGGAAACCGGAGTATTTCGTCCCGCGTTTCATTGCAGATTGCGCGCGCGAAAAGGGCTTTAACGGAATCCTCTTCAAGAGCGTGCGCCATTGGAATTCAAACCTTGTTCTTTTCAACTACGATCCGGCGACGGTTCTTCCAGAAGGCGATCCTGAAATCGTGCAAATCCGCGATTGGAAAAAGTATGAACGACAATTGAAGAAACTCACTGCCGGGCCTGAAACACGGGCAGGGTTTCAAGTCCCTGACCGAATCGATCTAGGATTCACTGGAGACGAGATTTAGCTTTCGATGGTTGATGCGCCTGACTTGAGTACATAGAGCCACTCATTGGGCGAGCTTCAATGACTTTCTGAGTCGGTCTATCCAGATCAAGGCAGGCGTTGGCCACCCGCCGCGCTACCGTGAAATGGGCCACAGCCATTCCGATACCCCGTACCCCGGACAACTAACCCGATTGCCAATTTCTGCCGACAGCGGCGACTCCTGGAGCATGGCGGCGCTGGGTTTGGCAGTTGCCGAGGTTCGTCTTTCGTCGTAGTTTTTCTTCAGCGGCGGGCGGGGTTGTGCGGATTCGCAGCGCCGGACCGGGGCGGGGAGTGTGCGCCGTGTTTCTTGGGAAATGCAGTAGTGGAACATAAAGCGCAGACGCACATTGGCCGTTTTGCTCTTGCATCTCGTTTGGATTGTGCGGTTTCTAGTGACGCACCTCTGTACCTTAGAAGGGGGCTGTTTGCGTCATGGCTCAAAGCGGCCTGAGAAGGGAAACGGGCTCACAAAGGCTCAGATAGCCCGATTTTGTGGCGGCGCAGAGTCGATAAGGCTTAATCAGTCAAAATCGGCCTTAATCGTGGTTGTTCGTGGAAAATCGTGGCAAATCAGGCTTTCTCGCCGCTGGCGCGGCGTACCCTCCGCTGCGGCATCCGTAAAGGCTCTCCGCTTCGCTCCGCCCGCTTGCAGCGGCTCCCTTCGGTCGGCCTTGACTGATGCCTTCGCTGCGGGTGTTTTTCAGCTATGAGAAGAATGTCTTCTTCTCATGTTCCACATGACCAGGACCACGGCTCCCGGCCCCTTGAGAACGGCTGGTAATGATCGAAGGGGAGAGCTGAAGGACAAAGGGCAGCTCCGCCGGGGAAACCGGGGCCATTCAAGGGGCGTCAGAATTGAGTGAATCAGCCCCTAGCGGCGACCTGTGGGGGGTACATTTGGGGGTAGTTTCGATGACGTGATTTTCAAGTGATTGATATTAAAATCTACTTATTTGGTTCGAGTCCCTCACTGCCACCAGCCTTCGCCTGCTTCGCAGGCTTCGGCTCGGCAAGCCATCTGATAGGCGAAGGCTGTCGCGCCGTAGCTTTAGCCCAATTCCATATTGAATTTCCCAAAAAAAGTGCTGTAGGTGCCGGTCACCTGGGTTAGAGCTCCGGCTACGACGTTCAGCTCCAGATCTGATTTGCGCGTGATGGACCTGTTGAGAGTTGCCGCGCTATGGTATACCTGCACGAGCTCGAGCGCGTGCCTTCCAGCCGGGACCACCAAATCGACCGTTTCGTTCATTTGAATGGTTCGCACGGCATTGCCGTCAATGAGGATCGTGCTGGTCATTTGGCCGAAAAAGAAGCCTATTTCGCCGAGTGTGATCCTCACATAGCCCAAAGTTGGCGACGCCTGAGCCGCAGCGGGGTAGGAGACTGGCGCCGAGGGGGAAACACCTGCGCCATTATCAGGAGCAACCTGGTTCACGGTGGCGCCGCATTGCCCACAATACGCCGCGCCTTCTTTAACAAGTTCGCCGCACCCGGGACAGCGCCTGACAGGGGCTCCGCACTCCGCGCAAAAACTTGCGCCCTCTTTGAGCGGCTGGCCGCATTTTGTACAGTTTTGCATCCGTACTCCTCGAATCAAAAAGCCGTCCGGTTGTAGCGAGGATCATAGGGGCGCGCACCGAAAACGTCAACCAACTCCGCGCCGGTTCAGCTGCGCTGGCCCGCCGTTTTCGGCGATGATAGGAGAGGCGCGCGCCAGGAATAAATAGGAAAGGGAGCAATTTGTCGCCGGGCACGGAAAAATCGGTGATCGTAGTCGGCGGAGGTGTGGCCGGCATGAGTGCTGCCTGCTCGCTGGCCGAGGCTGGGCTTCGCGTCCAGCTCGTCGAGCGGCGCGGATATCTCGGCGGACGGGCCAGCTCTTATCGCCATCCTGGCGTCGATGAGGTCATCGACAACTGCCAGCACGTGCTCTTTGGCTGCTGCACCAATCTCATTGGGTTCTATACGCGTATCGGGGTCGAGAAGAAAATTCATTGGACGCGCACCATGACCATGATCGAGCCGGGCGGGCAGCGTTCGGTTCTAGGGCCCAGCTGGTTGCCGGCTCCGCTTCACGGGTTGCCGAGTCTGCTCACGGCCAAGGCGCTAACACGCCAGGACAAGATGGCTCTGATGCGCGCGTTCTCCGCTATCCTCAGGCTCGATCCAAAGGCCTGCTCGACGCAGTCGTTGGGCGCGTGGTTGCGCGAGAACGGACAGACTGAGGGCGCCATCGCGCGCTTCTGGCGGCTGGTGATTGCCAGCGCTCTCAACGCCGACCTGGACGAAATTGCGCTGCCCTACGCGGCGAAAGTAATTCGCGAATTGTTCTTGAATTCGGCGCAGGCGGGCGCGATGGGCATGAGTTCCGTTCCGTTGAGCGAACTCTACGCCGGCGCGGAGCAATTCCTGCGTGAACGCGGCGGAGAAGTGGTATTCAACTCCGGCGTGGAGTACGCGAAGTGGGATGAAGAGACCTCCGGGTGGTCGATAAACACCCGCGCCGGTACGTTGTTTGCCAATTACCTGGTGCTTGCGCTCCCCTTCGAAGCCACGGCGAAATTGCTGCCGCACATGCCACCCGCAGTGGGAGCCGAAGCGCTCGCCCGGCAGATCGAGCATCAGGAGCACGGACCCATCTGCAGCGTGCATCTCTGGTTCGACCGCGAGATTACGGAACTCGAACACGCCGTCTTGCTCGACCGCGAGATTCACTGGATGTACAACAAGAGCCGCTTGCAGCCGGGTCGCAACGGCAAGGGCAGTTATCTTGAGCTGGTCGTGAGCGCCTCGCACAAATTCGCCGCGCTCAGCCGCGAAGAAGCAATCGAGTTGACGGTGCGTGAGCTTAAAGACTTCTTTCCGGCTGTTGCTGGAGCCAGGCTCGAGAAGGCAGTGCTGGTAAAGGAAGTCCGCGCTACGTTCGGCGTACCACCCGGCGTTGACAAGTTCCGGCCGGACGCAGGGTCCTCGCCGTGGCCAAATTGTGTGTTGGCTGGTGACTGGACCGCGACCGGCTGGCCTTCCACCATGGAAAGCGCGGCGCGCAGCGGCCATCTGGCGGCAGAAGCGGTGTGCGCGGCACTCGGCGAGCAACGGAAGATCCTGAATCCGGACTTGAAGCCGCAAGGATTGATGCGGTTTCTCGGATGAGCTGAAGGCGGAGGGCTGTTCTCAGTGTGCGAGTAAGTAGACGCCTATGCAGACGAGCACCGCGGCTGCCCATCTGCGCCGGTCGACATTCTCCTTGAGGAATATTTTGCCGGCGACGGCGTTGGTGACGAGCGTGAGCGAGGCCGAAGCAGGACCTACGAGGCTGAGGTTCAGGTGATTGAGCGCGAAGAGCAGCGAAAAGAACGCCAAAGCCAAAAAGAAAACTCCCGCGAAAAACAGAGGACTCGTGAGCACCGCGCGAATTGCACCTTTCAGCCCCGAATGCGCGCGAATCACATCCAGGTCGCCGATCGATTTCATGGCCGCTGCCGTCAGCACTTCGCCGGTGGTTGAAGCCAGGACAACTGCGGCAATCATCGCCGCTGCAACCCATGGATTGATCGTTGCCGGCAGAGGTACAGGGGGCAAGGAGATCGTCATCGCGCCTCCACCTTTGCTTTCGCGGGCGTCTGGTCTGTCGATTCGGGGGCAGGATGCTGGGTGAGGGAAGGACCTTGCGCAACGAATCCCACGCCGAGGGTGACGAGCACAATTCCCGCCCAGCGCTCAAGCGAGATCGCTTCGTGCAGCCAGAAGCGCGCCAGCAGCGCAATGAATACGTAACCGAAGGCCGTTGCCGGCAGAACAAAGGTGAGATCGGCCCAGGAAAGTGCGGTCAGATAGCTGGCGAAGAAGCCGATCAGCAGCAGAATGCCCAGGGCGATCCAGGGCGTGAAGACCGCAGCGATCAGCGAACCCGGATGCGCGAGCGTAATCGCCGGCATGGCGGCCATACCGCGCGAAAGGCAACTATCTCCCAGCGGAGCGGAGATGGCGACCAGGCCCAGAATCATATACTGGCGCGGCGAAAGTGAGTGATGCACCATGGTCGTTCAGCTCATCCGTTGCATGGAGAAAGGAATGAGGGCGTGCGCGATGCGCCGCCCTCCATTGATGGATTCGCTGCCGGTTTACGCGCCGGCGCCGGCGGCTGCGGGTGGTTGCGCCTGCTGCTTGCGCGATTCCTTTACCTGCCGGTTGCGTTGCGCGCGCAGCTTCAGGAACGACTTGGCCTCAACGTAGAGCCGCGGCACATCGCGATTCACGATCGCCTTCCAGATCACGCGGAACGCCGCCTTGGGACGGAAGTAATACTCGTCGTAGAAGCGGTGCACCATCTCCATCACGTAGTCAGTGGGCAGGCCGGGATACTCGATGTGCGCCATCTGGTGGCCACCGCCGTCCTGCATGTCATGGTTGGTGATGAAGCCGTTCTTTGCGGCGTACTCGTAGAACTCGGTTCCGGGGTACGCATGCGCGACCGACACCTGGATGGTCTCGCAATCAAGCGTCTTGGCGAAGTTGATGGTGTTGCGGATCGACTGTTTGGTCTCGCCCGGCAGCCCGAGAATGAAGTCGGCGTGAATCGTCAAACCGAGAGCATGGCAGTCGCGTGCGAAGTCCCTCGCCCGCTCCACGGTCGCGCCCTTCTTGACGTTCTTGAGAATCTGCGGATCGCCTGACTCGAAGCCGACAATCAGCAGACGGCAACCAGCCTCGCGCATGGCCTTCAGCGTCTCGTAATCCGTGGTTACACGCGACGTGCAACTCCAGGTAATTCCTAGGGGCTTCAGCTTCTCGCAAAGCTCGATGGTCCGCACCTTCTGGATATTGAACGTATCGTCGTCGAAGAAGAATTCCTTCACTTCAGGGAAGTTTTCCTTGGCCCACTTCATCTCTGCCGCTACGTCGTCGCTGGAACGTTTGCGCCATGCATGGCCTGAGAGCGTTTGAGGCCACAGGCAGAAGGTGCACTGCGCCGGGCAGCCGCGCGTGGAATAAAGCGCGATGTAGGGGTGCAGCAGGAAGGGCACGTTGTAGCGCGTCACGTCCATGTCGCGCTTGTAGATCTTTGTTGCCCACGGCATGGCATCCAGGTCTTCAATCTGCGGGCGGTCAGGGTTGTGGACAACCTTGCCGTCCTTCTTGTAGCTGATGCCAAGAATCTCATTGAGCGGTTTGCCGTTGGCGTACTCGACGACGGAATAATCGAACTCGCGCCGGCAGATGAAGTCCAGCGCAGAGCACTCGTTCAGCGCACGGTCCGGATCGGTGGTCACCGGCGGTCCCACGAAGGCAATGCGGATCGAGGGATTCGCCGTCTTGATCGTCTCTGCCAGTCGCTGGTCGCCTTCCCATCCCACGGTGGAAGTGAAGAGGACAAGGAACTCATAGCCCTTGCAGATCTCGATGGTCTCCTCGGCGGAGACGTGGTGGGGCGGTGCGTCAAGCACCCGCGAACCCTCAAGCAGGCCGGCCGGATAGGTGAGCCAGACTGGGTACCAGTAGGACTCGATCTCGCGAGTCGCCGGCCAACGAGAGCTGGCGCCGCCGTCGAAGTTCTTGAAGGAGGGAGGGTTGAGGAAGATGGTTTTCAATGGCATGGGCATCAACTCAATTCTACCATTCGCGATGATTTATTTGACGTATTCCAGGCCGATTCGGCGACTATCTTCGCAGCCGAGATGCGGGCAACTGCAGTCCATAACCCCAGCAGAATCAGTGTCCTTTTCGTCAAGTTTGCACTTGTGGCACCCTGACCGATGAAACCCGACACCCGTCACGGTTTGGGATGCAACTCGTCCAGCCAGTCCTGCATGTGGCCGAGGGCTCGCAGCAGGTTCAGGCGCGCCTTGCTCAGTTCCAGTCCGGCATCGAGGGCATCAATCGACTTTTGACCTTCGTCGATGCGCGCCTGCTGCTCGGCTGTGGGCGAAAGCTGTGGCTGCGCGCCCGGCCCGTTGCCCGCGCCGTTGCCCAGTTCCATTTGCGCTTCCACGCTCTTGAGTTGCTCGCTGGCGATTTGCTGTTTTAGGCTGGCAATCTCGGCTTGCGCATCCAGTTCGCGAAGGCTCGCGCTCAACTGCGCGATCTGCACATCGTTCTGCTGTTGCGCCTGCTCGGCCTCGACTCGCGCACGCAGAGCCTCGGCGTTCGACTCTCTTCGCTTGGCAAGCAAGCCGAAACCGATGACAGGCACCTTGATGGAAAACCCGGTGCTGATGTTATTGGTGGGAAGTTTGCCATTGAAGTAATCTTGGCTGATGCTATTCAGCAGCGAAGTGTCGCGATTGTATTGTGCGCCGAAGCCTATCTCAGGCAGCCACCACAGGTGCAATTCATCGCCTTTGGCAACGTGCTGCCGCGAGATGGCCATCATCTGGGTGGATTCAACACCGGGTGTCGTCCTGGCTACCTGATCGCCGGTTACAGCGGGAATCTCGGGAATGCTCGCGTGATCGGGAGTGATCGAACTTACCGGCAATCCCGTAAGTGTCGATAATTGTTTTGTGAGGGTCGCGGCTCGCGTTTCCAGATGCAAACGTCCAAGTTTAAGCTGCTCTGCCGTCAATCTTGCTTGTAGCAATGTAGCCCGCGGATCCACGCCTGCGTCGGCGCGCTGCTGCTCGATATCGACGAGCCGCGCCGCGTCCTGCTCCTGCTGGCGCGCGGCGTCGAGCTCCCGGTCGACTGTGTCCAGTTCGATGTAGTCCGTCGAAGCGTCAAGCGCGGCTTGCTCCCGCGCATCTTTCAACGCCAGTTGAGCCGATTGCAGTCCGAAGCGCGCGGCACGAATGTACTGAACTTGCGGCATGCTGAAGACGAGGGACTTGATGGAGCTATCCCAAATCGTGGGCAGCGACCCCGTATAACCAACCTCAGGAAACGCCGGCAGGCCAGAACCGAAGTCGACCGATGGAATGAAAGCATCGCGGCTTTGCGACAACTCTGCCATGGCCTTTTGCACGTCGGCCTGCGCCAGTTGCGTTTGTGCGCTCTTCTTCTGGGCCAGTTCCACCACCGTCGTCAGCGACACTTGTGCCGGCGCCGCGACCGCAGCAACAGCGAAAACAGTAACGGCGATGGCCGGCAGCCACGCGCGGCGCGATTTGTGTGCGGTTTTGACAGTCGATGCCGGTATCAATTTTTTGATCCCTGTGCCGGATTATATTCGCGCGCCATCGCGGCCGCGGCCGCAAACGCCTGCTGTGCTCCGGCGGCATCGCCGAGTTTCTGCTTCAGCTGCCCAAGCCGGGCATATGCGATAAAAGCGGGACCTTCTTCGCTCTTCGACGAGCCCGCAAGATAATCCTCCAGCATCGTCGCGGCCAGTTGCGGATTGCGGTTGGCCGCGATCAGCACGCCGGCCCCATCGTACAGTCCGATGCCCGGGAGCTTGTCGCGCGCCGCGGCGCTCACGCAGTTGTTGATCACCGTATCCAGATCGGACCAGCGCTGGCGGCCACGATAGAAATCGGCCAAAACCGTCCACATATCAGCCGGATGAGGGCTCGTCGCCGCCGCCAGTTTGTATTCGTTTTCTGCGGTCGTGTAGTCCTTCGCCGCCATCGCGATGTCGCCTCGCAATTGCGCTGCTCTGCCTGCATCCACCTTGTCGAGCTGCGAGGCAATCTGTTGCGCCTTGCTCGTCCCGCCGCCCGCAATGCCCGGCGCCTGCGCATAGTAATCGCCCAAGTCAGAGAGCGCCGGCCCGTTCTGCGGATTCAATTGCACCGCGGTCTGCATCGCCGCGAGAGATTTTTTAGCATCGCCGTAGGCAGAGAAAAAGGATGCGTGACTGGCTTGCTGCCCTAACGCCCGCCCCAACCACATGAAGTAGTCGGAGTTCTTATTATTCAGATTGACCGCCTGCTGGCACGCGGCCACTGCCTGGCTCCACTGTTGCAGCTCGAACCGCACGCGGCAAAGTAGATTCTGGGCCTCGTCCGCTCCGGCGCCGGTTGCGGGCAACGGCGTAAGCAAGGCTAGTGCTTGATCGGCTTGCCCATTTTGCAAATAAGTGTTCGCCTGTGTCAGCGTCGCTGCGGGAATTTGCGCGAAGGCGATGGTGCCCGCGGCAATCGCCGGGAACGCGAAGAGCAGAGCAACCGCTCTGGCATTCTGCCTCACCGGACTTCCTTGATCGGTGCGCCTTCCTGCAAGGGCTGCCCGTTGGTGGTACCGGTGGCGACGATGTCGCCCTCCTGAAGGCCGGAGAGAATCGGCACCTGGGTCGTGTTTGGAGGTCCGATGGTGACCGCGACGCGCTGCAATGCATTGTCCACGACCGTGTAGACAAAGTATTTTCCGTTCTGTTCGTGCAGCGCCTCGCGCGGCATGCTCAGCGCATTGGGCTCGCTTGAAATGGTCACGGTCACGGTCACATTGGTGTCGGGCAGCAAGTCGTCTTCCGAGCCGTCAAGATCCACCAGCACTTCGCCCACATTGCGCGTGTTGTATGCCACCACGGTGACCGGAAGCCGTGCGATGTGGCCGTGCCATTCGCGGTTCGGCTTCGCATCCCAGCGGATCGACACCTGTTGTCCCACCGCCAGCCGGCCCAGGTCGGGCTCGTCAAAGTAGGCGCGCACACGCTCGTTGTGCAGATCGGCCATCTCCACGAGCAGCTTGCCGGCTTCGGCGTACTCTGAGGGCGCTGCGTCCAGCGTGTAGATGGTTCCCGTGAAAGGCGCGTAGAGTGCGGTCTGCGCCTCTACGTGCCGCGCAGCCGCAAGTGCTGCCTCGGCGTCGTTCAGTGCCGCTTGCGCGCGAGCGATCTCCTCGGGCGAGTAGCGATGTTGTGCGTTCTGTTGCGCGGCATGAAGGCTGGCCTGCGCAGTTTCCAGACGTTCCCGCGCGGCCGCCACTTCACCGGGCGCCGCGGCTCCCGTCGCAGCCAGCTTGGTCAGCGCGTCCATGTCGTGTTGCGCCTGATCGCGCGCCAGTCGATCCTGCTCCACCTCCGCGGCGGATGCCTGCTGCTCGGCTTGCGTGCCGTTGTGCAGGTTGGCGTCCAGCGAAGCCTGCGCCGTCCTCACCGCGCTCTCGGCGCTCGCCACCTGGGCGCGTGCCGCCACGTCATCCAATGTCAGAATCAGCTTGCCGCTGTGCACCAGGTCGCCCTCCTGCGCATATACGGCCTTCACCGTGGTGGCAAGCGGGCTGTAAAACTGATAAGGCGCAACCGGCTCCACGCGACCGTTGTCGCTCACGGTATTCTGCAGCATCTGGTGTTCCACGCGCGCCACGCGCACCGGCAACCGGTCGCGCAGAAAGTACCGCACCGCGAGGAACACGAGAATCAGGACGACTACCGCACCGACCCAAAGCCACTTGCGGCTTGTTTGCGTTCTTGTTTCAGCCATGCTTTTTAACCAAGGTCAGTATATAAGACTCCATTAGTTGAGGTTACGATTCAGACAAATCGCGCATTCTTCGCTTGCATTGCTTATTCCGCCAGGCCCGCGAACCCCGGTAAAATAATCCCATGACCACCGCTCCCCGTTACACCGACGAGCATGCAAAAGCCGGGCTCAACTTCAACTTCCCTCCTATCGAGACCTGGCAAAACCAGTTTCCTGGCTACGAGATTCAAATTGACGACCCCGAGCTTACTTCCGTATGCCCCAAGACTGGTTTGCCCGACTTCGGCGTGCTCACGATTCGCTACATGCCTAAAGAGCGCTGTCTCGAACTGAAATCGCTCAAGGAGTATCTGTTCAGCTACCGTAATCTGGGCATCTTTCAGGAAAACATCGTTAACCAGGTTCTTGAAGATATTGTGAAGGACTGCGATCCCGTGTGGGCCGTGGTGAAAGGCGAGTTCCGCCCGCGCGGAGGCATAGGCACTACCGTCGAAGCGCGTTGGCCGCGTCCCTGACAAGAACGTAGCGCCGGTCTCCAGACCGGCTGTATTGAGGGCCTCCCGGCCCTCAGAGATTTCTCGTTCATATGCTCCCCGTTTGCGTCTCCCTTGGTCCCTTGTTCCCTTGGCCCCTGTCTCTGTGTTATTCCTTGGTCTTCGCGACGCTTTCCACTGGACCGTAGCCGCTTGCCAACTTCTCTCCGAAAGCTGCGTCCCGCAATCAACCCCGCACTGGGTACGGTTCTGCTGCTCCTCGCGCTCAACCTGCTCAATTATCTCGACCGCTACATTCTGAACGGCGCGCAGCCTCTTATCCAAAGTGAATTCCACGCCACCGATCAGCAGATGGGCGCGCTCACCACGGCGTTTTTTCTCACCTACATGATCTTTGCGCCGCTCAGCGGCTGGCTGGGAGACTGGTTTCGCCGCAAGCCGCTCATTATCACCGGTGCGATTCTCTGGAGCCTGGCCACGCTTGGCACCGCTTTTGTGCACACGTATGGGAGTCTCTATACGCGCCGCGCGCTGGTGGGAGTTGGCGAGGCTACCTTCGGCATCTACGCTCCGGCCGTGCTTGCCGACTTCTACCCCGAGCGCGACCGCAACCGCATCCTCTCCATCTTTTATCTCGCCATTCCCGTGGGCGCGGCGCTTGGGTATCTTGCGGGCGGAGAACTGGGCAGCTTGTGGGGCTGGCGCGCGCCGTATCTCATCTGCGCGGTTCCGGGGCTGCTGATCGCCGCGCTTTACGGCGTTTGGGGACGCGAGCCGGAGCGTGGCGCTAAAGATCGCATCAGGCCTGCGCCAAAGCGCGCCGACTCCTGGGATGCGCTCGAACGGATCGTCAAGCGACGGTTGCGTCTCTTCACCATGGGCGCGCTTCTCACGACGATCGGATTGGCGCTGATCACCTTCACATTCGGCATCGTGCGCTTCGCGCGGCCCCGCTTGCGCATCTTCAAAAATCCAGCGTTCCTCACCTCGACCTTTGGTCTGGCTACCATCACTTTTGCACTGGGCGGAATCTCTGCCTGGGTTCCCACGTTCCTGCACCGCGCCAATGGCCTATCCGTGGCCAATGCCAGCCTTGTCGTCGGCGCCATTACTGTTGTTGACGGGATCGGTGGGACCATTGTGGGCGGTTGGATCGCGCATCGCTGGCAGCGCACCGACCATCGCGCCCTCTACCTCATCTCCTTCTGGAGCGTCGTCCTCACTATCCCCTTCGGCTTCCTGGTCTTCTTCGGGCCGCATTCGACCACCATTCCCGCACTCGTTCTCGCCGAGTTCTTCATCTTCCTTAATAACGGACCGATCAACGCCGCCATTGTGAATTCAGTTCCTGCAGCGGTGCGCGCCACGGCCATCTCCGTCAATCTTTTCTGCATTCATTTCTTCGGCGACACTTTCTCACCGCAGATCATCGGCGCCATCAGTGATCGCTCGACGTTGAGCATCGGTCTGGGCGCGACCCTGGTTTCGCTGTTCATCGCCTGCGGAATCCTCTGGTACGGCGCGCGCTTCGCTCCGCCTTACTACGAGGCGCAACTGCCGTAATATCCCTCCGATTTGCAGCGCAGTTTCACAGAAACGCACAGGCTGTGAGACTGCGCAGACTTGTGCTGCAAGTTGCTTATTTGGCGTTAGTTCCGAGCTTCACAGTTTCACAAAGCGTTTTTGGGGGTGAAGAAGCCGGGTGTGGTTGCGAGTGCGCGTGCGCGTGCGAGTGTGGGGAGGGGGGAGGGGGTGGGAGTGGTACGGACCGGGGACATACCTGACATTTTGATCCCCCGGGCATAGCTGACGGGGGGCGTGGGAGATTCGAGCTGGCAGATTATGCCCATGAAGTGATTGTGCGCCGGATGGTCTAAATTCTCTGCAATTCGGTGGGTTGGATTTTGTGCGTGTTATGAGAGGGTTGCGGGTGAATGTGAGGCGCACGGGCTTGACGAGGGCCTGCGGTCCTATTTGCCCGGCCGCGTCTCCTGATCCCTGGTATTCATAAACGCGCGGTGCGCGCCCTGGGGGCGCAGGTTGGGGTCGTTTACCGGCGGCCGTTCCTGCTCGGCGTTGAAGCCGCGCGCCAGCAGCGGGTTCGGCTTGAACTTGGGCGGACCGCCGTAGAACTGCCTGGAATGGCTCAGAACCATGCCCGCTCGCCCATGCATGGGCTGCACGATGCCGCGAATCTGCACGTCCATGTCGCGGTACTTCTTCAGTTCGCCCACCTCGTTGGAATCCTCCCGGTAGCTGACGACGGTGAATCGGCATTGCTCGTCGCTGGTCGTTGGGGAGCACACGTCGAGGAAGCGTGTGCCGTCGGGAAGTTGCACTACGTCATAAATATGCGCGGAAACGCAAACGTCTTTGTTGAGCATTTGCGCGGCTTGCTCGGCAGGGAAGCACGGCTTGGGTTTGGCGGCAGCGATGGTGGCGGCAAGGACGATCAGGGTCGCGCAGATGATTCTCCGGAGCGCCATGGAAGGATTCGAAATGAGAATGGCGGATGGTGCAGTGCGATGGGTCACAGCGAGTTTCAGGTTTAGCTCATGGAGTTAGCGGAGGTTCCTGAAAATGGGCACCGTGAGCCGTCACGCCGACAAAGAACGGCCGCAGGTCCTTCGACTCCGCAGGTGCAAAAGTCGCACCTGCTTCGCTCAGGATGACAGTTCATTTATTTATCGGGCACTTGCGGGCTGCAAATATCCGGCCTCTGTCTTTTACCGCACGCCGACGAGTTCGCCACTTTTTGCGGCTTGTCCGTAGTGGCTCTCCACGTAGTTGTCCAGGATCTGCTTGAACTCGGCGACGATTGTATCGCCACGTAGCGTGGTCGAGAGCTTGCCGTCCACGTAGACGGGAGCGACAGGATCTTCGAACGTGCCGGGCAGGCTGATGCCGAGATTGGCGTGCTTGGATTCGCCGGGGCCGTTGACGACGCAGCCCATCACGGCGAGCTTCAACTCCTCGACGCCGGGATACTTCTTGCGCCACTCGGGCATGGAGGTGCGCAGGTAGCTCTGAATCTGTTCGGCCAGCTCCTGGAAATAGGTGCTGGTCGTGCGGCCGCAGCCGGGGCAGCTCGTGACCTGCGGCATAAAGCTGCGGATGGAGAGCGATTGCAGAATCTGCTGCGCGGCCAGCACTTCCTCCGTGCGGTCGCCGTTGGGCTTGGGCGTAAGGCTCACACGAATCGTATCGCCGATGCCCGCGAGCAGCAGCGGTGCGAGGCCTGCAGTCGAGGCAATGAGCCCTTTCGAACCCATGCCGGCTTCGGTGAGACCGAGGTGAAGCACGTAGTCACAGCGCGCGGCCAGCTTGGTGTAGACATCGAGAAGGTCGCGAACACCGCTCACCTTGGCCGAGAGGATGATCATGTCGTGGCCCAGGCCGTAATGCTCCGCAGCGGCTGCGGACTCGAGGGCGCTGGCGATCATGGCCTCGATCATCACGTCGCGTGCGGGCGATGGCTCGGCCTTCTTGCTGTTTTCGTCCATCATGCGCGTCAGCAGCGACTGGTCGAGCGAGCCCCAGTTGACGCCGATGCGTACGGGCTTGTGATTCTCGACGGCGCACTCGACCATGGTGCGGAAGTTGTTGTCGTCCTTGCGGCCGATGGATGCATTGCCGGGGTTGATGCGGTACTTGGCGAGAGCGCGGGCCGTGGCGGGATACTTCTTGAGCAGAATGTGGCCGTTGTAATGAAAGTCGCCGACGATGGGGACGCGCAGGCCGCGTTTTTCGAGGCCCTCGACGATGTGCGGCACCGCGGCGGCCGCGTCCTCATTGTTGACCGTGACACGCACAATTTCGGAGCCGGCAAGCGCGAGGGCTGCTACCTGCTCAATGGTGGATTGCACGTCGGCCGTGTCGGTATTGGTCATCGACTGAACGACGACCGGGACTTCCCAGCCAGCGCGCACGTGGCCAATTTTTACGGTGGGAGTTTTTCTGCGTTGAATCTCCGCCATGGTTCTAGTGTACCCGGAACCGAGTCGCAAAGAGCCAAGGTCGCAGTGCCTGCTCTGATGCTAAAAGGGGTGAGCGGGAAGGCCTATTCAGAGCGCGAAACAGGCAAGATTTTGAAAACAAAGAGCATTTACCGCGAACCTGGCGGGGCCGTCGGCCGTATGAATCACTCTGGTTCCAGAACTGCTATCTCCCGGAATCGCTGCGGATGAGCGGCATTTTCCGATCCGAGTACTCACAGACAGGTGTTCGTCTGTGGTGTGAGAGTAGTTGCCACCCTTGACGGCACTTAAGAGCGTACGTGAATTCTGGAGCCGGCCTGGATGCGGGCTAGTACATCGAAGGTCGCGTTGCTGCGGATCTGCTCACATAGGCGGTTCATCTGTGTGGGCCTGCCGAAGTGCCATCCCTGGGCATAACGAACCCCGCGCCCCTCAAGATATTGCGCCTGCGGTTCGGTCTCGACGCCCTCGGCGACCATCTCCAGGTTCAGCGAGTGAGCCATTTCGATGATATGGAGAACGACCTGGCTGGTGGCGCCGTCGGTATTGATGGTTTCAACGAAGGTACGATCGATTTTGAGTGTGTCGAGCGAGAGAGACTGCAGGCACGAAAGGCTTGAGTAGCCGGTGCCAAAATCGTCGATGGCCACGGTGAAGCCCTTGGCGCGCAGAGCGTCGATGAGTTCCGCAGTTTCTGGGCCTTGCAGAAAAGCGCGCTCCGTGGCTTCGATCTCGATATTCTGCGGGCGTGCTCCGGAGACGCGCAGAAAATCATCCATGGCATGGATCATGCGGTTGTCGCAGAGGTCTGCCGCGGAAAAGTTTATGGCTACACAAAAATTGGGATCCAACTTAAGGAACTGCGGCACATCGCGCGCGACCATGCGGAGGACCTCTTTGGTAATGAGTTGGATCATGCCGCATTCTTCTGCCTGGGGAATGAAGTAATCGGGCCGCATGTCGGCGTGGCGGCTTTTCCAGCGGACCAGGGCTTCGGCGCCGATGACGCGCCGCGTGTTTAGCTCCACAACCGGCTGATACAGGACGTACAAACTTCCGTCCTTGAGAGCGCGCCGGAGCATGATAGGGAACGAGGAGTATATGCGCGTGAGAAGGCTGACCGACAGGGAAAGGATGGCGCCACAAATGACGCCGATGGGGAGAAGGAACACAGCGAAGTGCGCAATGCGCTGAAGAATGTATCTTTCTGGTGTTGCGGCCACAACGGCGAGGTCCCACCGCGCGGAGCGGACGCGGGTGACCAGGTAACCATTGTTGAGAATGGTCGACGGGTTTTTTTGAGCAATGGGTTCGAACCAGTCGGAAGGGAAGTCCTGGCCCTGGGCCGCAATACGATCGTGTTGCCTGGCATCGGGAACGAATACGGCGAGCTCGACGTCCGGGCCTTCGGTGGAAATATCGACGGTCAGCCTGGGGTCAACAATCATCGCGATTCCGCCGACCGCGAAGACGTTAAGCGGATACGAAGGCTGGCCCGCCAGATTCCTGTTGAAGTATTCCGAGACGTCGTTTTGGGTGACCAAATCCGGTGTGCCTAGAGAAATCGGATTCGTAACTCCCTGCGAGGTGCAAAGCAGGGTGTCGTGGGTGACACGGCCAACGGCCTTCATATAACTGGATCCGAGATCAACCTGCCGCATGAGCTTGATGTCCTGCGGCGAGCAGGGCGGCAGGTTGGCTTGAGCCAGCCTCTGCGCGTCATCCTTGAACTGGCTTGAGGTCTCTTCAACGCGGCGCATGACGTCCTGCGCGTTGCTCAGACTCAGCGTCTTTTCCGTCGAATAACTCTCCCACCAGGCGAGATAAGCGGAGGCCAGAACCGGCGCAAGAAAGGCTACGAGTGCGATGAGCAGCGTGATGCCGGTCCGTGGTTTATTCGGCATTCGTAGACCCCTCTGGATCTTGGACGCAAGTTACCTTGGTTTCGGATCATAGCCGAATCGAAAGGGCCATACCATCACCCGTAGGATGCAGAAAGTGGAGGTAAATGTCCTGTAAAACGGCGGTTAGACCTTGTTGATCTCGTGGAGGGCGCGTCGATTAGGCGTCGTTCCTGCGCCCGGTGTGTCGGGCGCAAGGTAATAACCGTCATGAATCACGGCCGGGTGTTCCATCCAGTCGCGCAGCCAGGGAATATATTCAAGCAGGTTGCAGGCGGGATGCGCGAAGCACAGGTGCTGATGCACCTGCGCCATGTCGCCGACGTGCGGGGCTACCGGCAGATTGGCCCTGTGCGCCAAATCAGCGACCTCGAGAAACTCTGTAATGCCGGCCAGACGGACCACGTCCGGCTGCACATAGTGCACGGCGCCCGCGTGGATGAACTCGCGGAAATGCGCAGCAGTGTAGATTTGCTCGCCGAGCGCAATCGGCGTCCGAATCGCCTCGGCCAGACGACGATGCCCCTGGACGTCGTCAAAATAGATCGGTTCTTCGATCCAGGCCACATCAAAATCCACGAGCCGTCCGGCGGTCTGGATGGCTTGCGGCAGCGTCCAGCGGCCGTTGGCGTCGGTCATGATTTGAATCTCTGGGCCCAGCGCCCTGCGCACGGCTTCTACGCGCTGCAAATCTTCGTCTGGGTTCGAACTGCCCACCTTGAGCTTGACGGCCCGGTAGCCTTCTTCTTCCACCAGCCGCTTGCAATCGGAGACGACCGTCTCCAGCGGCCAGTTCAGCCAGCCGCCGTCGGTGTTATAGGCCTGCACCTTCTTTGCTGCCGAGCCGCCCAGCAGCTTCCATAGCGGTACGCCGGCGTGTTTGGCCTTCAAATCCCAAAGCGCAATGTCAATGGCGCCGAGCGCCAGATGCGTGATGCCGGCGCGGCCCACCCAGTAGATCGGAGGGTACTTGTGCAACTTCTGCCAAAGGGCGGCGATCTCGTGTGGGGCAATACCGATTTCCTGACCTATTTCCTGGCCGATGAGCAACGGGCCGTAACTGTTCACGATGCAGTCGGTAATGAGCCGGTCCGTCGCGAGATGCGCGTGCGTGCCGGAGAATCCATAGCCGATGAGGCCTGCATCAGTGTGGATGGCCACGCCGGGCGCGCCCCAATGCGTAAGCGCATGGGTGCTGTCGGCGATTCCGCCGCGCGTGACGGGTGCGTGCAGAATGAAAAGCTCGAGCCGTGTGATCTTCATCGTGTGATCCGGTGCTGAAGGCTGCCGGAATTCATCATAGCGTTTGCAGAACGTGGCACGCGACGAAGTAACGGCCCAGGCCTGCAGAACCGCCCGTGTGAAATTTTTTGGCGACACTGGATCGGGCGATTCGATATATTGTTGGCATTCCCCGAATCCGGATTTACCAGTTTCCCCGAAATCTGAAATGCAAATTCATGCGAAAGAGGAGGTCTTTTGTGAGCGAGCACCCGACACCGGAACACATCATGCAAATTGGCTTTGGTTTCTGGGCTTCAAAGACGCTGCTGAGCGCAGTGGAAATGGGAGTGTTTACTGAGCTGGCAAAACGTCCTGGAGGATTGGAGGACTTGACAGGGCGGTTGGGACTGCACGCGCGGTCGGCACGCGATTTTCTGGACGCACTGGTGGCGCTGGGATTTCTGGAGCGGCACGAGGGGAAATACTTCAACACGCCGTCGACTGATGTGTTCCTGGACAAGCGCAAATCATCGTATATCGGCGGAATTCTGGAGATGTGTAATCACCGGTCTTATGGACACTGGGACCATCTGACGGAGGGACTGCGCACGGGGTTGCCGCAGAGCGAGCTGAGAGGCGGGGGCGCGCCTGCGTTCGAGACGCTATACGCCGATCCGGCGCGGCTCAAGGAGTTTCTGAAGGCGATGACCGGCGTTAGCCATGGCGCGAATCTGACTATCGCGGCGAAGTTTCCCTGGGCTCAATACAAGACTGTTGTCGACGCGGGGCCGGCGCAAGGCGATCTATTGACACAGGTGCTTCTGAAGAACCAGCATCTTCACGGCGTCGGGTTCGATTTGGCGGAAGTCGGCCCGATATTTGAAGAGTACGTTGAAGCTCACGGATTGTCCGCAAGGTTGCGGTTCCAGGCGGGCAGCTTCTTTACCGATCCTCTACCGAAGGCGGATGTGATCATGATGGGACACATTCTGCACGATTGGGATCTTGAGCAAAAGCGGATGCTGATCGGAAAAGCGTATGACGCGCTTCCCAAGGGCGGCGCATTGCTGGTGTACGACGCAATCATTGACGACGACCGCTCGAAGAATGCTTTTGGCCTGATGATGAGCCTGCACATGATGATTGAAACTTACGGCGGGTTCGACTACACAGGAGCGGATTGCCAGAATTGGATGCGCGAGGCCGGATTCAAGGAGACGCGTGTGGAGCAATTGGTAGGGCCGGACTCGATGGTGGTGGGAACCAAGTGAATGAAAATGCCGGGGATGCGCCCGGACTTTATCGCTGCGTGACAAGGGTTGGGTTGGCGTAGTATCCGTCGCTGGTGCGTGCGCTCAAGTCGCGCTGATCGAGTCTGATCTCGATGTGGTGGTACTCGTTGGGCTGGTCGGCGGGAAGGGGTGTGAAGCCAATTTCATACCATAAGTTCGCGTCGGTAAGGCATCTTTGGATCATGCCGGCAACGTCGCTGTTTCCCTCGATCGCGAGGCCGCCACTTTGGACGGCGATCACCTGAAGGCCAAGATTACCGAATTGCACCTGGTTCGACTTGGTAACGCCCTTGAGGAAGGACTCGTAATAATCGGCCCGCTCGAGCGATTCTGCTATTCCAACGGGATTGATGTCGTAGACGGTGAGATCGATCTGTCTGAGCTGTGTTGAGATGCCGACGATTTCATTGAAGATCTGCCGCTCCTGGTTGGAGCTTAGGTCGATGTGAGGACCCGAGACGAGGGGCCAGCCTGGCGAAACCCAGAGAATCATTTTTCGGCCTGGCAGAGTAGAAGCGTACCCCAGGAACTGCTGGAATGCCTGGATGCAGATCTGCAGGCGCTCAGGGTCGCTCCACTCGGAGTCTCGCGTGATTTGCCGCAGACCGATTTCGCGGTGCTCAAGGTCAGCGCTCAAGGTGTTGCCATCGGTGGAGAAGCCTTTATCAATTTGCACTCCCTGGTCGGTAAGCACGGCGATTGATGTGGGGTAGGTCAATTTACCTTCGTTCGCCTTCAAGAACTTCTCCACCTCCTGGCGCGACCACGCGACCATCTGGTAGGGGATATTGACGGCGTCGACAAGGATGACGACGTGCACGGGCTCGTCCGCGGCGCCCTTGATCTTGAAGTACGTGACGGGGCGCGGGATCTTGTTGTCGAGTACGGTAAAGTCCTGCTGGCGAAGATTGGGAGCGGGCTGACCGGATTTGGTGTCGACGGCAACATCGAGCCGGATGGCATTCCGGGCCATTGGGGCTGGGGGCTGCCTAGAGGGTGGGGGCATCTGCTGGGCGGGTGCCGCGGTGACGCCGCTGAGGAACACGGTAAAGAACGCGCAGAGGAACCGAGCCATTGTCATGCATTACCTCGAAGTGCGCCTTGCTACGAGCGGAATCGAGACCGAATGGTCTTCAGGGCAAAGCGGCTTAACCCTGCACTTTTGATGACAGTGGGGAAAAATGGTTGTCACGAAAATGAGAAATAGTTGAGCCCAAAATCCAGTAATTAACGCTGCGGGTCAAACATTGGATTGGAATAGTATCCATCCCGGGTTCGCACGTCGAGTCCCTTCTTTTCGACCTTCACCTGGATGTGGTGATATTCGTTGGGCCGGTCTGGGGGTGCCGACTGAATCGTGATCTCGTACCAGGCGCCGAGGTCGGCGAGGCATTGTTGAATCATGGCCGCCGTATCGCTGCTGGATTCGACAACTTGGCCGCCACTCTGAACGGCGAGTATTTGAAGTCCGAGGTCGCCGACCAGTATATCGCTGGGTTTGGTCACGCCTTTGACGAAGCCTTCGTAATAATCGGTCTCGCGCGTTTCCTGAACCGCCATCGCGTTGATGTTGTAAAGTGTCACATCGGCTAATCGCAACTGTGTCGAGAAGTAGAGGATTTCCTGAAAGAGTTCCTGCTGCATTTTCGAATCGATTTGGAAATTGCGGCCGGAAAGAAGGGGCCAACCGGGCGAAATCCACAATACGATTTTCCGGCCCGGCAAGTTGAAGGCCAGATGCGCAACGTGGTGCAAAGCGGACAGGGACATGCGTACCCGGTCGATATCGCCGAATGAAGTTCCACGGATGATCTCGCGTCGATCGATAGTGGAACGTTCCAACGCATTGGCGGCGGCTGTGCCGTCGGTGGAGAAGTCCTGGACGGCTTGCGCTCCACGATCCGTAAGGATGGCAATGGCTGTGGGATAAGGCAGCTTGCCGCCGTTGGAACGCAGAAACCTGACCACGCCCTGGCGCTGCATGACCGCGGTGCCGTAATCCGCATTCATCTCGTCGAGGTAAAGGATGAGCTCGACGGGTTCCTGCGAAGGGGTGACCAATTTGAATGAGGTAATGGGCTGCGCCGCCTTGTTATCGAGAACGGTGAAGTCCTGCTGAGCCAGACCGGTGATGGGCGCGCCTGATTTTGCCGTGACCGTGACGTTCAAATGAATACTTTGTGGGGTGGGCTGCGCGACCGGGGGTTGTTGGGCCCTCCCGGAGCTGACCACCGCGAGAAAAGTCCCGAATAAGAAATAAGATTGCCAGGCAAATCTCATGGAAACCCTCCTTGATCCCGGATGATCGGCACAGAAGAATGCGATGCAGGGGTTTTGCCGCAGCCGGAACGGTGGACTGAACTGTGGCTACCATTATGCACCGAGGGGAACCGGGGAACGAGAAACTGTGCAGGAAGAAGCGCTGTTTTGCTGCCGCAGGCGCCCGTTAGAATAAGAACTCATATGGATACGATAAAAATGGGCTCCAACGTGGTAAGTCCGATCCTCGACGGTAGCCGTTTTGTCCGCGCGTGCCTGCGCAAGCCGGTGGATCGCACGCCGGTTTGGTTTTTGCGCCAGGCCGGGCGCTACATGCAGGAATACCGCGAGATTCGCAAGCGCCACACGCTGGTGGAGATTTGCAAGAAACCCGAATTGGCTGCTGAGGTAACCATCACGGCCGCGGAAAAGCTGGGGGTGGATGCGGCGATTATCTTTGCCGATCTGCTGCTGCCTCTGGAACCGATGGGGCTGGACTTTGAGTTTCAGGCGGGCGAGGGACCTGTGGTGCATCGCCCTTTGCGGACGGCCGATGACGTGCGCGCCTTGCGCACCGATCGCGCGAGCGAACTGGGTTACGTGGCGCAAGCCATTGAGAAGGTTGCCGCGCATTTCCGCGACCGGTTGGGTGTGATCGGGTTTTGCGGAGCGCCTTACACGCTGGCCAGTTACATGATTGAGGGCGGCGGCTCGCGGAACTATATTGAGACGAAAAAAATGATGTACGGCACCACTGCCACTGCGTGGAGCAGCCTTTTGGACAAGCTGGTTGCTGTTCTGACAGAGTACTGCCGGATGCAGGTGCAGGCGGGCGCGGACGTGATTCAGATCTTTGATAGCTGGGTCGGTTCACTTTCGCTCAGCGACTATCGTACGTACGCCTTTGAGGCTTCAAAGCGGCTAGTGCGCGCGGTGCAGGCGATGGGCGTGCCGGTGATTTACTTTGGCGTGGAAACCGCTGGCTTGCTCGGACAGATGGCGCAAACGGGAGCGGATGTGGTTGGGTTGGACTGGCGGCAGCCGCTCGACGAGGGTTGGCGGGCTGTGGGTTACGAGCACGCGGTGCAGGGGAACCTGGATCCGATTACGCTCTTTGCGCCGCCCGATGTGCTGGAGCAACGGGTGAAGGAAATTCTGCGCGCGGCCAACGGCCGCCCGGGACACATCTTCAATCTTGGTCACGGGATTGTGCCGCAAACGCCCGTGGAGAATGTGCAGGCCGTGGTGCGGATGGTGCGCGAGTTCCGTCTGGAGAGCGCCCGTGGCTAAACAGGCGGTTTTGCTGCTGGCGCATGGCACTCCGGAGACGGTGGAACAAATTCCCGAATATCTGCGCAATGTGGTGAGTGGTCGTCCATTACCGCAAGCGGTTGTGGAAGAGATCCAGCATCGCTATGCGCAGATCGGTCAAAGCCCGCTGACCGAGATCACGTTTGCCCAGGCACGACTGGTTGAGGCAGAGCTCGCCGCAGCGGGCCAGCCGGTGCTCGTGTATGTGGGGATGAGAAACTGGCGGCCGTATATTCCCGAAGTGGTGCGGCAGATGCGCGCGGACGGCATCGAGCAGGCTGCGGTGATTTGCATGGCGCCGCAAAATTCACGCACCAGCGTAGGGCTCTATCGGCGTGCGGTGGAAGCTGAGGCGGGGGAGTTGCAAATCGACTTTACGCCCGGATGGGCGCGGCACTCACTGTTGGCCGATGCATTTGCCGAGCGGTTGCGGCCTGCGCTGGCCAAGCTGACAAAAGAACTCGGCGGCCCCGTGCCGGTACTGTTTACAGCGCATAGCGTGCCCACTCGTACGGTGGAAGCGCCTGCGGCTGACGCGGAAGCCGGCAAACGCCTTTGGCCGGGTCAGGGTGCCGATCCGTACGCGGAAGAGGCACGCCATACAGCGGAACTGGTGGCCGCAAGAGTGCCAGAGATCCCGCGATGGTGGTTTGCGTTTCAGAGCCAGGGCGCAAGCGGTGGGCCGTGGCTGGGACCGAGCGTGGAGGCGACACTCGAAGTGATTGCGGCCGAAGGCGTGAAGGCGCTGATCCTGCAACCCATCGGGTTTCTGTGCGACCATGTGGAAATCTTGTTCGACGTGGACATTCTCTTTCGCGGGTACGCCGCAAAAATCGGCATTCGACTGGAGCGTCCGGAATCGCTCAACGCGTCGGCCACGCTGGCGAAAGCTGTTGCCGATCTGGCGCTGGATGGGTTGAGTCGGCTGGCCGCGCCGCAGTGAGCAGATCAGCTCGCCGAGACCGAGTAGGTTACTGGGGTTATTGATTTAGTAGTTACCTCAGTACCACAATCCGGCCCATTTTCGTTTTCCACAGTCACCTCGAGAGCTAAGATCAAAACGAATCTTTGGGGCGGGGAAAGGCCCCGGTGATCTCCCTTGTACTGGCAAGCAGAAAGCCTTCGCTGCAAGGTTAGCGACGGGCATGAAGTTTGCTTTGCCGACCAGTTGAGGCGATTTTCAGGAGATGACGCATGTCGGAAGGAATGGCACGGGGAGCCACGGCTGGAAACATTGTCGAGATGAGCTCTGCGAAGGAGCGGGTTCATTGCCAGGAATGCGGCAGCGATAAGGTCCGCCGGGTGAGCCGCGAGGGCTTTCTCCAGATGAAGATTTATCCGCTGTTCGGCTACTATCCCTGGCGATGCATGGGGTGTGGCGTGCATGTGGTCCTGCGCAAGCGCGAACGGGCCAAGAAGCAGGATTACGCGGAATAAATTAACGCCGGCGGAAACTCAGGAGCGGAAGAAGTTTCGAGCCATGAAGAGCACGTTTGCCGGGCGTTCTGCCAGACGACGCATAAAGTAGGGATACCACTCCGCGCCAAAAGGAACATAAACGCGCACCTTGTAGCCGTCGCGCACCAAATTGCGCTGCAGATCGCGGCGCACTCCGTATAGCATCTGAAACTCGAAATGTTCGCGGCCGATTCCGCGAGACGCTGCGTAGGCTTTCGCTGCATCCACCATCGCCTCATCGTGTGTCGCCAGCCCGTGATAGATCGGGCTGTCAAGAAGCATCCGGCTCAGCTTGAGAAAGTTGGCGTCGACGTCCGACTTGCGCGGATAAGCGACTTCAGGCGGTTCTTTGTATGCGCCTTTGCAAAGGCGGATACGGATGCCCTGAGCGAGCAACTGCTCCACGTCGGCCTGGGAACGATAAAGATAGGCCTGAATGACTACGCCGACCGCGCCGCGGGTAGCGGGGCGTGCATGAATGCGGCGCACGATGTCGAGAGTAACTTGCGTCAGGCGTGAATCTTCCATGTCGATGCGCACGAAGTTTCCCGTGGTCTGGGCGTGTTCGACGAGATTCCCGGCGATAGACTCGGCCAGATCCGCCGATTGCTCGAGGCCCATCTGCGTGAGCTTGACGCTGATGTTCGCCTGCATGCCACGGGTGGCGATTGAATCGAGCAATTTGTGGTAAACATCGGCAGCCAGATGCGCCGCGCTCTCTGAAGTGACGCTCTCACCCAGAGAATCGAGAGTGACGGCGATGCCCTGGCGGTTGACCTCTTCGGCCACGCGCAACGCGTCTTCGGGCGTCATGCCGGCGATAAAGCGTGAGTTGAGGCGAGACCCCAGCCGAGAGCGTTCGCAGAAATGACGCAACGGGCGATTATGAGAGAGTGCGATAAAAGCGGAACGAAGAATTGGCATGACTTGCCCCTGCAAAAGAGCGTGCCGGTAAAAGCTCACTCTACAAACAGATTAGTTTCGCACACCTGGCTGGGATAGGCAGCGGTACAAAAGGCACGTATAGTGCGGTTCCTGCTGCTGCCCGGTTAAAGTGGCTTTCGCCGCGCGCGTTTCGGGGTCATTGCACCTCGAACAATGCGCTGCCGTGCGGCGGCAAGGTGACGGTCAGGTCTTTGGACTCTTTGGTGGTGGAATCGTCCCAGGCATTCTGCGCGGAATGCTTTGCATTATCCAGGCCGAGATCTTTCCAGGTGGTGCGCACTGTGGTGGCGCTGGCGCCGAGATTGAAGAAGGCAAAGAACTCGGCGTAGCCGCGGCTGCCGGGTTCGTTGATGGTGGCGCGCCAGACGCGGATATTTTCAAAGCCTGCGCCCAGCGTAGAGGCATCGACGGGACGACTGTAAGTGGCGTTCTGATTCACAAAGAGGACGTTCTGGTTGGTGATGAGCGAGCGCGTGAAGTCGTCGAGGCGAGTCAGGTTGCCGCCAAAGATGAGGGGCGAGCGGGTCACGGCCCATAGAGTGAATTCTGTGCGCTGCTCGTCCTGCGTTTCGCGCGATTGCCGCGCTTCGCCCCATCCGGGATGTGGGCCCAGCCAGCCCTCAGGGAGCATGTCGGGATCGGGCCAATTCCCCGGTCCGGTGTAGGGGAACCACTTCGCCAGGCGATCGAAGGCGCCTTCCAATCCGAAGGGAAACTCATCGTTCGGCTTGTTGGGAAAAGTCCATCCATCCCAGTGGTCGTTGGAGATGCGCCACATTTGCGCATATTTGGCGACCTCAGCCGCGTGCTCGAGTGCGGTGGGGCCGGGTGAAAGGCTAAGAATGATAGGCCGGCCGGTCTTGCGGATGGCCGCGGCGATCTGGCGAATCTCCGTGGGCCGGTAGGGATTGTTGGAGATGCAATCGACCTTGAGAAAATCCACGCCCCAGTATGCATAGAGCTTCAGCATGGAGTCGTAATAGGCTTGCCCGGCGGCATTGTCCTTGACGCCCCAATTGCCCTCGTCCCAAGGGCAGGGGGATGTGGTGTCGGCGGCATCGGCGGCGAGGAATTGCGTGCCTGCGATGGGCAAATTGGCTGCGACCACCTGGCGGGGAATGCCACGCACGATGTGAATGCCAAACTTAAGCCCCTGCGCGTGCAACCAGTCAGCGAGAGGCTTAAATCCGGCACCATTGGCAGCCGAGGGAAACCGGTCTGGCGCTGGAATCAACAGACCATTACCGTTCCAAAGGTATTGTTCCTGCTCCAACGTTTTGCCTGCGGGGTTGGCCATGTACCAGCCCTCGTCGATGACAGCGTACTTCCAGCCGAATTGCTGCAGCGAGACAAGAACGGTCGCATTGTCCCGGAATTGCTCCTCGTCGATGGTGAGCCCGTAAGAGTCCCAACTGTTCCAGCCGAGCGGAGGAGTGGGTGCAAGCGTCTGCGCCGTGGTGGATTGCAAAATGAGGCACACGGCCGCAAGAGTTGCGACAGGAAGAATTGCCAGCTTGGTCATGAGGAAACGTATAGCATATTCCGGGCTACAGCGCTTTCGATTCTGCTCTAAAAAGGCGTGTGACGTTGAGTGGCTGTTCCCTCAAGGAAAAGCCACCTCGCACGATGCCGGCGATGTTAAGAAGTGAGTCGAAAGCGCTCTGGGAGCGAGATTCATGCTGAAGAAACAGATCGGGCTGGGTGTCCGCGTTATCCTACGAAAACCCGATCGATAGAGGGTTGCTCAAGCGAGGGAGATGTCATGGAGAGCGTTTGGAAAGCCGGAAAGTGGTGCGCGTGTGTCCTGGCCTGTGTTTTCGGCTTGTCGGCGTTTGCCGCGCGCATTGCCGCGCAAGCTGCCGGGCAGGGAAGCGCAGATTCGATTCAGGCTCTCTTCGTGAGTGACATTCACTTTGAACCATTTCGCGATCCGGGTAAGGCGGCGCATTTGGCGGCCTCGCCGGTTGGGGAATGGAACGACCTTCTCGCTGCTCCGGCGACTGCCGATGCGGAGGCGCAATTCACGAAGCTGCAACAAACCTGCCACGCACGGGGTGACGACACGACTGATGCACTTTTTCAGTCGAGTCTGCGCGCCATCCACGCCCAGGCGAACGGGGCAAAGTTTGTGATTGTGAGCGGCGACCTGATTGCGCATTCCTTCTCCTGCAAATACGCTACGCTGTTCCCCAAATCGACGCCGGCCGAATTCAGGGCCTTTGTGGAGAAGACCATTGCCTATGTGATGAGCAGTCTGCGCAATGCGCTTCCCGGCGTTCCGGTCTATGCGGCGCTGGGAAATAACGACTCCGACTGCGGCGATTATCAGCTCGACGCACATGGCGCATTCCTTACTGAGAGCGGAGAACTTTTTGCTGCCGACCTTCACGGAGCGGAGCGTTCGCGGGCGATGCAGACATTCGCGGCCGGAGGTTATTACAGCGTTGACCTACCTGCGCCCGTGGAACATACGCGGCTGCTGGTGCTGGACGATCTGTTCATGTCGGAGCGATACCAGACCTGCGGCGGCAAAGAGGATCGAGCGCCCGCAGCCGCACAGATTGAGTGGCTGCGGCAACAGTTGGATGAGGCGCGCGCCAAAAGGGAAAAGGTCTGGGTGATGGCGCACATTCCGCCGGGAGTGAATGCGTACGCTACGGCGATGAAGGGAAAAGACATTTGCGCGAAAGGCGAACCGCAGATGTTTCTTTCGTCGGGGGCCCTGCCGGATTTGCTGGCGGGTTACGGGGATGTGATTCAGTTGGCGATTTTCGCGCATACCCACATGGATGAGGTGCGATTGCTGATTCCGGCGAATGGTGATGCCGCGCATCGGCCCGTCGCGGTAAAGATGGTCGCGTCGATTTCGCCCATTGACGGCAATAATCCTTCCTTCACGCTAGCGACGATCGATCCCACGCATGCAATACTCGCGGATTACCGCGTGATTGCGGCTTCCAATCAGACGGGCATCGACACGAACTGGACCGAGGAATACGATTTTACGCAAACCTATCACGAGCCGGCATTCACAGCAGCCACGGTAGGGAACTTGATCGCCAGCTTCAAAGCAGACCCGATGGCGCAGACGCCTGCGAGCCAGAGCTACCTGCGCAATTACATGACTGGGGTCGATTTGCGCGCGCTGGCGCTGTTCTGGCAGCCGTATGTGTGTTCTCTGACGAATGACGCGGCCGATGCGTTCAAGGGGTGCGTATGCGGTAAATAGGGAAGCGGAGTCAGCGGAGCCCGCAGTGATCGTGGGCTAGCGCCAGCTTGTGAGGTCAGGGTCGGTCAGCGAATGATGATGCCCATCAAGACTCCGTGTGAGGAAGTGGCAACCCACATCACTTCAGGCGAGATAAAGCCATGCAGGGGACCGTGGGTTCTTATCGCGACGATTCTTGCTTCCAGCATGGCCTTTATCGACGGGACCGTCGTCAATATAGCGCTGCCCGCTCTGCAGACTGCTCTTCATGCCTCGGTGATGGATCTTCAATGGGTGATCGAGTCCTACGCTCTTCTACTTGCTTCGCTGTTGCTGTTGGGAGGCTCTCTTGGAGATTTGTATGGCCGCCGTAGAATCTTCCTCTTCGGCGTACTGCTCTTCGCAATTGGGTCGGCTTGGTGTGGCCTCGCGTCGTCCGTCGCCTCCCTCATCGTTGCGCGCGGACTGGAAGGAATAGGAGCGGCGTTCCTGGTCCCGGGAAGTTTAGCCATCATCAGCGCTTCTTATTCAGAAGACGGGCGCGGGCGGGCCATCGGCACCTGGTCTGCCTTCACGGCGATCACTGCTGCCATCGGGCCGGTCCTGGGCGGATGGCTCGTGGAACATGCATCGTGGCGTTGGGTCTTTTTTATCAATCTTCCGCTCGCAGCCATCGTTATCGTGCTCTCGTATTGGCGCGTCCCGGAAAGCCGGAACGATACGGCGAGCAAGAGTCTCGATTGGCAGGGTGCTTCACTCGCAACTTTCGGCCTGGGAACGATTACATACGCTCTCATCAACGGTCCGGCCACGAGCCCAGGTTACGGAGCAGTTGTTTGGGGCCTGGGCCTGGCGGGCCTGGGCGCGCTGCTTTGCTTTCTTATCGTCGAAGCCTGCTCGCCGTCTCCGATGGTCTCTTTGAGTCTCTTTCGGTCCAGAGACTTTTCCGGGGCCAACCTGCTGACGTTCCTGCTCTACATGCCGCTTGGAGGCGTCTTGTTTTTTCTGCCTCTCGATCTCATTCAAGTCCAGCGTTACTCCGCAACGCAGGCCGGAGCAGCTCTGCTTCCGCTGATCCTGCTAATCTTCGTACTCTCCCGCTGGTCCGGCGGACTGGTGGCTCGCTACGGCGCAAGACTCCCACTCACGGTTGGATCGCTGGTCGCAGCGTCAGGCTTCGCACTTTTCCTAAGGCCGGGGATCGGAGGCTCTTATTGGAGCACGTTTTTTCCAGCCGTGTTCGTTCTAGGCCTGGGCATGGCGATCAGCGTGGCACCGCTTACGACTGCGGTGATGGAATCCGTTCCTTCGAGAGAGGCCGGCGTCGCATCCGGTGTCAACAACGCGGTATCGCGGGTCGCGGGACTGCTTGCGATCGCAGTCTTTGGCCTTGTTCTGTCGGCGGGATTTAACCGCGCTCTGGAAACCAGCCTGGCGCAGATGCAACTTTCTCCCGCGGTGCGCGAGAACGCCGAAAACCAGCGATCAAAGCTGGCCGGCGCTCAGATCGGCGACTTGCGCGTCAGGCGCGCCTTTGATGGGGCATTTGTTTCCGGATACCGCGACGTGATCTGGATCTCTGTCGGGCTGGCTCTGCTGAGCGCATTGAGCGCGCAGATGATTCAGTCGAAGAAGCGCCGTGTGAGTGCAAGCAGTTAAGTGTCCAGCGGGATGGACAATTTGCTCTTGAGCTTTTTAGCGAAAGCGACTACGACTCGTTCGCGGCGATGATGACTTGCTAATCGGGAAAATGGAGACCCTCCGGCGGTCCCAGATAGCTCGGCCGCAGCGAGCCGTGACTCACGATTACACGTTCGATCACCACACCGGGATCGACCGCCCAAATCTTCAGCGTGTGATATCCCGGCTTTGCAATCGTCAACGGAACGGTGACGCGGCGTACCCCATCGCTCACCGCCTGCTCCCAGTCCTTCTGCGCATTGTGCTCGAGCTCGTTGACGATCTCGCGCGGTCCATCGTCCACTGAGACGGCAAACCGCAGCCCGCGTCCCGGAACGAAATTCAGCGTCGGGGCCAGGATCGCCAGCATCTCAAAATCTCCCGTGTCGTACAAATACATCCTGTACGCGAGCGCCGCCTTCGACTCCGTATTGCTCTCGGCCGTCACCGGAAATACTGTCATGGCCGAGTGTGTTGCGCCGTAGCCGGGCAGTTCTTCCCAATGCGTCTCGTTATCCGCTGCGCGCTCTGAAGTATTCGCCGCTTCTATCGCCACGAAGCCGTCGCTCTCAACAAATCCATGCGCGTCGGCGCGCGTAATCGGCAGGCGGAGCGCTCGCAGAGAGTAATTCATCGGGTGCACTTCGCCAGAAATCACCGTCACCGTTCCATCCGCACTGTCTTTGTCCGCAGGCACCTTGCTCCAATCCACGCGAAGGATGACCATCTGCTCCGCCGCGCCAACGGTTCCTGCACTTTCTGACGGCACGATCCACGGCACCGACGTCTGCACCGTGAACTTCACTGGCGTCGCGCCGCGATCGAACAGCTTCAGGGTGCGCGTTTCATCGGAGACAGAATCAATGGTTCCCAGCGAGAAACCGAACCGTCCTCCGGCCCGCTGCAGAGTTGCGCCTTCCGCCTCCACGCCCAGCGATCCCGCCTCAGGAACCTGAATCCAGCTCACCGCGGGCATCACATTCGCCGGCGGATCGTTCCAAGCCGTATAACCGATGTGTGTCTGGTCCATCATGTGGTCCCATTTGCCGTTCTCAAGCTGATGGTTGTACTCATCGCTCAGTGCCGCATCCCGCGCAAACATTGCGCGCACCGCGTCGACCTCAATATTCGCCCGCGGATTCCCCACGCGTGCATCTGCCGCATTGCGCGCCGCCGCAATATACATCTCCGTCAAATTCGCGCACGCGTCTACCGGATATTGGATCAGTTCAAAGTACGAAGCGCGCTGGTCTTCGGGTAGTTCCGCGGCCAGCTTGTCTACGCTGTCCTGGAGCGACTGCCATTCCGCCACAACGCGGTCCGCTTCGCGATAATTCGTCAGGCTGAATGTCGAGGGATCGATGAGCTCCGGCTTTCTGCGTCCGTTGTACCGGGTGTACTCCTCCATCGCTGCCGCAATCTCACTCGCATGCTCGGGCCCGAATTCACGTGCCGCCCATAGCTTCGTGAACTCATCGAGATGATCGATGCCTGAGCGGTCAGGGTCCCAGCGCTCGGGGGTCCGCGCGTAACTCAGGAAGAACTCCGTGGGAAATTCCATCGGCTTTCCATCGCCGACATTCACCACCCACAACCGGTCCGCTCCATACTTGAGCGCCAGATGCATTTGTTCCTGGATCTTCGGAATTGGGTTCGTGTTCAGCCACTTGTATGAGCGCGGTCCGCCCACGTAATCGAAGTGGTAGTAGATGCCGGCCCCGCCTGTGCGCTTGCGTTCTTCCGCGGTGGGCAGCCGCCTCAAGTTGCCCCAGTTGTCGTCGGACCACAGCAGCGTCACGTCGTCGGGCACACGCATGCCGTTCTCGTAGTAGCCCTGCACTTCCTTGTAAAGCGCCCACACCTGGGGAACCTTGGCCAGGTCGGGATTCACCGTCTGCTTCAAGATCTCTCTTTGATCGGCGACAATCCGCTCCAGCAGTTCGGTATTCGCGGTGGCCGACATCGGCGTGTCGCCCTCACCGCGCATCCCGAGCGTTACTACCTCTTCGTAGTTCTTGTCCCGCTCCATCCCGTCGCGCCAGAACTTGTCGATTTCTTGTTGATTGGTCGCGTAGTCCCACGCCCCATGATGTCCCCACACCCATTCCTTCTCCGCGCGCATCATCGGCTCTTCGTGCGAGGTCCCCATGACAATTCCGTACTCATCGGCCAGCTTCGCGTTCAGCGGATCCTCCATGGCAAATGCGTTGTTCCACATGGCTGGCCACAGAAAGTTTGCCTTCAGTCGCAACAGAAGCTCAAATACTTTCGTATAAAACTCGTGATTCATGCCTCCGAACTTCTCTTTCGTCCATCCTGAAAGAGCCGGAGCCTCATCGTTGAAGAAGATCCCGCGGTATTTCACTGCCGGCACCGGCTGCACATAGCGTCCCGGCTGCACATAGAGCCCGCTGGCATGAGGCACCCGAACATCGGCCCACCAGTACCAGGGCGAAACTCCGATCTGTTCCGACAGGTCGTAAATCCCATAGATGGTGCCGCGTTTGTCCGCGCCCGCGATCACAAGCGCCCGCCGCACTCCCGGCATCGGGTGTTCCACCACCGTGGTCACTGCCGATTCCCACTGGCCCGCGATCCCGCTCACATCCAGCTTGTGCCGGCGCACCAGCGCATCGATCAGCGGACTCCTCCCGATGGTTCCGATGAGTACGACATCGATGCCGGCCGCAGGCTCACCCTTTATCAAAGGCGCATCGTGACCTGTAACCCTGCCTATATCAAGGCTCAAATCGCCGGCCGCCCGCACCACTCCAGGCCAATCCTCGTCGCTCACCACCAGCGGCGCTGCCTTGCCGTTTGCCGCCAATACAAATGCCGTAGACGACGGCGACTTACTGACATACTGTGGCTCTCCCAGGGCATTGCCCGCTTCAGGCCATAGAGCGATCGCGAAGAGAACAAGAAAAGCGGCTCGGACGGTTTTTCCACGCAAAATGCTTTTGCCGCGAGCGTCGCCCTGAACGCGCGCGGGCTTTACGGATAACAAGAAAGCGAATCGACCTGTGCTCATCGTTCCCCCAAGAAAACCAGACTACTCTCTGCGGCCGGACCCGCAATAGGGCGAAACCGCACTTGAGCAGGACTCGGCCTGAACGGGTTTTGATGTGTGGGTTGTCTTTCGAAAAGAAATGCGGAGGGGTCACAGAGTTTTACGCTCCATCCCACGGACAAAGATCTGCCCCTGGGGACCCCGGCAAACGCGTTTAGGATAGTGCGCCCGGCCAGCGCGTGGCCCTGAATTATTTGACGAACGGTTTCCAGGAGGACGAGATCTGAGTTGTTAATGTCGTGCCCTCGACTTCAGAATCGATGAGCGAGGCCGCGAGATCCCAGACGCGCGGGTCATTCTCAATTTCATGGTGCGGCTTGTTCAACGTTCGTGCATACCAGGGATAGTTATCACAATTAATTCGTCGGCCATCATAAGTCATTTGGAGATTTCCGATGATCCTGGTTTGAGCCGGATCGGCTGCGACGATCTCCATGCGTCCGTGAAGCGGGCCCCGCGACTGATAGAAATTGATGGCATTTGCCACGTTTGAAGGAATCCTGGAATCGTCGCGCCCGGGCTTTGCGATGCTGTCTACCTGAATGGTGAGCAGAACCGGAATGCCCTGCTTTGCCAGCTCTCGAGCGAATACTACGGTTTCTGTGGCACCCCAGCTGTGTCCATAGAGGATGATTCTTGCGCGCTTTTTCTCGGCAGACGATGGATTGCCGTTGCCGTCGAGGAGCCGCAGGACTGCGTGAAGAGCCTTTTTGCCGTCATGATTTCCAAACACCTCAGCCTGCATGCTGGGGCGATAACGGTCTTGAAGATATTCGGCGAACTGCACTTCGGGATGGCCCTGGTCATCGTGCCGGGCAAATCCGCCTACAAATCCGATGACGATTAATTCTCGAGTATTGGCGGCGCTCCCGGCTGCGGCATGATTGTTCAGTGCGGAGGTTTCGCTTGGGCTGCGCAATGCGAGAGGGGACGGCGCCACAGTCACAGCGCCGACAGGGCCTGCCGACCCATGCGGCCGCGCAGACTGCGCTACGGCGCAAAAGGAACCTGAGGCCACCAACACAAGGAACACGTAGACGAACGCGGCCGATGGGCCTGCGAGATGCCGATGCCAAGGGGTGGCTTGAGTGGGCGGCTCTGCTCCGCAGTTTGAGCAGTCTAGATTCAGAGGGGAATTGACCTCAGGCATTTTGAGCTTATACAGACTTTCAGCCAACAATGATGGTCAATTCTGAACACTTTGGTTAAATAGCGCACTCATAGGACGCGACGCATGATGGAGTCCCAGTGCGCGGGGCTCGCGGCGTTAACGTGAGCTGACGGCCGTAGAGTAACGGACGCGCGCTAAGGGTTCGTTTTTGGGGGCCAGATATTCGTTGACGGCGGCGGCGGCTTTGCGGCCCTCGGCAATGGCCCAGACGACGAGCGATTGGCCGCGGCGCATGTCTCCGGCGGCAAAAATTCCGTCGACGGAGCTCATGTAATTGGTGGTTGCGATGTTGCCGCGCGGATCAAGCGCCAGGCCAAGTTGCTCGATCATGCCGTTGCGGACGGGACCGAGGAAACCCATGGCGAGCAACACCAGATCGGCGTCGAGCGTGAACTCGCTGCCGGCAGTGGGCTCGAACTTGGGCGGAGGACCGACGCGAATGGCGTGAAGCTGCTGGACGTTTCCATCGGCGTCGCCGGTAAACTTCACGGTGCCAATACTCCAGTCACGATTGCCACCTTCTTCATGCGAACTTTCAGTGCGCAGTTGCAGCGGCCAGAGCGGCCACGGCGTGCTGGCCGCGCGGTCCGACGGCGGCTTGGGCATGATTTCGAATTGATGCACGCTCTTTGCGCCCTGACGATGGCTGGTGCCGAGGCAGTCTGCGCCGGTGTCACCGCCGCCGATGATGATGACACGCTTGCCGGTGGCGAGAATCGGCGCGGCGGCTTTCATGGATGCCAGAAGGGTCTCTTCTGAATCACCTTCGTTGCGGCGATTCTGTTGGGGCAGAAACTCCATGGCGAAGTGAATGCCCTTTAGCTCGCGGCCAGGGAGGGGCAGGTCGCGGGGCTGCTCGGAGCCGCCACAAAGAAGGATGGCGTCGAAGCCATCAGTCAGCGACTCGACGGAAACATTCACGCCGACATGCGCATTGGTTTGGAAGACAACGCCTTCTGCCTTCATCTGCTTGATGCGGCGATCGACGACATGTTTTTCGAGCTTGAAGTTAGGGATGCCGTAGCGCAGCAGGCCGCCGATGCGGTCGTTCTTTTCGAAAACTGTGACGGAGTGGCCGGCGCGGCGCAGTTGCTGCGCTGCTGCCAGGCCTGCGGGGCCGCTGCCGACCACAGCCACGCGCTTGCCGGTAGCCTGCTCGGGGGGCTCGGGATGAATCCAGCCCTCGTCCCAGGCGCGCTCCACAATGGAGCGCTCGATTAGCTTGATGGAAACCGGCGGCTGATTGATGCCGAGCACGCACGCGGCCTCACAAGGAGCGGGACAGATGCGGCCAGTGAACTCCGGAAAATTGTTTGTCGAGTGGAGGCGGCGAATAGCGGCTTCCCAGCGGTTGCCGTAGACGAGATCGTTCCAGTCGGGAATCAGGTTGTTGACCGGACAGCCGGTGTGGCAGAAGGGCACACCGCAATCCATGCAGCGAGCGCCCTGCTCGCGCTGCTTCTCCTCAGGGAACGGCTCGTAGATTTCGAACCAATCCTTAATACGCTCGTCGGCCTTGCGGCGCGTGGCCTGCTCGCGTCCAATTTCCAGAAAGCCCGTGACCTTACCCATGTTGCACCTCGGCTAGCATTTTCCGGACGAACTTGCGATTGCAAAATCTTGTGAAAGGTGGATTTTTCTTGTTGAAAAATCCACTCGACGTTTGTGCCTTCCGCATTATGAACGTCCGGAAAATGCGTCGGCAGCCGCCACGAGAGGCGACGATATAGTGGGTGGTGCATAAACGGCGTCGACGCGATCAACGCCGAGCACGCGCTTGTATTCGTGCGGGAAGACCTTGATGAACTTGGGCTGCGCGTCAGCCCAGTGATCGAGGATCCACGCGGCGCGGGGGCTGCCGGTGAGGTCGCGGTGACGCGCCAGCATGGTGCGGATGGTTTCAACGTCTTCGGAGTTGACCAGTGGCTCTAGATCAACGCTGGCCCTGTTGCAACGGCGAATGGAGAAGTCACCCTGATCGTCGTAGACGTAGGCGATTCCGCCACTCATGCCGGCGGCGAAGTTGCGGCCGGTGGAACCGAGGACAATGACAAGGCCGTTGGTCATGTATTCGCAGCCGTGGTCGCCCACACCCTCAACAACCGCAGTTGCGCCGGAGTTGCGGACGGCGAAACGCTCGCCTGCGATGCCGTTGAGGAAGACTTCGCCAGCGGTGGCGCCGTAGAGAACCACGTTGCCGGCAAGGATGCTTTCCTCGGGCAGGAAGCTGGAGGTCTTGGCGGGATAGGAGATGATGCGCCCGCCGGAAAGCCCTTTGCCGAGATAGTCGTTCGCGTCGCCTTCGAGTTCGAGCGTGACGCCGCTGGGCACAAAGGCTCCGAAGCTCTGGCCGGCCGAGCCGCGAAACTTGTAGTGAATGGTTCCGTCGGGCAAGCCGGCTGATCCGTAACGGCGGGCGATTTCTCCGCCCAGCATGGCGCCGACGGTGCGATGTACATTGCGAATGGCGAAGCTGCCCGTGACCGGAGTCTGCGATTCGAGTGCGGGCTTGGCCTTGGCGATGAGTGCGTGATCGAGCGCCGGTCCGAGACCGTGATCCTGGCAGGTGGTGCGGCGGCGCGCCACACGCGAGGGCAGCGTAGGCACATAGAGGATCGACGAGAGATCGATGCCCTTGGCCTTCCAGTGCGCTTCGTCAATGTGCGTGTCGATTTTTTCTACGTGGCCCACCATTTCGTCGACGGTCTTGAAGCCGAGCTTGGCCATGTGCTGGCGCATCTGCTCCGCGATGAAGAAAAAGAAGTTGATGACGTGCTCGGGCGTGCCGGTGAAGCGCGCGCGGAGCACGGGATCCTGGGTGGCGATGCCGACGGCGCAGGTGTTCAGGTGACACTTGCGCATCATGATGCAGCCCATTGAAATAAGGGGCATTGTGGCGAAGCCGAATTCTTCGGCGCCGAGCAGGGCGGCAATGACTACGTCGCGGCCCGTCTGTAGCTTGCCGTCGGTCTGCACGCGAATGCGCGAGCGGAGGTCGTTGAGCAGCAGGACTTGTTGCGCCTCCGCGAGGCCGAGTTCCCACGGCAGGCCGGCGTGCTTGATGGAACTGAGCGGCGAAGCGCCGGTGCCGCCGGTGTCGCCCGAGATGAGCACGACATCTGCGTGCGCCTTGGAGACGCCCGCGGCGACGGTGCCGACACCGACTTCAGAAACCAGCTTGACCGCAATGCGCGCCTGCGGATTGACATTCTTGAGGTCGTAGATCAGCTGCGCAAGATCCTCGATCGAGTAGATGTCGTGATGCGGCGGAGGCGAGATGAGACCGACACCGGCGATGGAGTGCCGGATGCGGGCGATTTCACTGTCGACTTTGTGGCCGGGCAGCTGGCCGCCCTCGCCGGGCTTTGCACCCTGCGCCATCTTGATTTGCAGCTCGGTGGCGTTGACGAGATAGTTTGTGGTGACGCCGAAGCGTCCACTGGCGACCTGCTTGACGGCGCTGCGGCGCGAATCGCCGTTGGCGTCGGGCTTGAAGCGGGCTTCGTCTTCGCCGCCCTCACCGGTATTCGACATGCCGCCGAGGCGGTTCATGGCGATGGCGAGGGTCTCGTGGGCTTCTTTACTGATGGACCCGAAGCTCATGGCGCCGGTGGTGAAGCGCTTGACGATTTCCTTGGCCGGCTCGACCTCTTCGATCGGAATCGGATTCTCAGCGTACTTGAGCTTCAGAAGGCCGCGCAGCGTGCACAAATTGCGGTTCTGATCGTCGATGAGATCTGTGTACTCCTGGAACGTGGTTGGGTTGTTGGTGCGAACCGCATGTTGGATTTTGCTGATGGTGAGCGGATTGAGCAGGTGATACTCGCCGCCTTCGCGGTATTGATACTGGCCGCCGACCACCAACTCGGTTTCAGAATCCGTGAGCGGCTGGAAGGCGAACTGATGCTTCATCTGCGCTTCGCGGGCGAGCACACCGAGACCGACGCCCTCGATACGGGATGCGGTGCCTGGGAAGTAGGACTCGATGAGCGACTTGTTCAGGCCGACGGCTTCAAAGACCTGCGCGCCACGATAGCTTTGCAGCGTGCTAATGCCCATCTTCGAGAAAGTCTTCAGCAATCCCTTGTTGATGGCCTTGATGAAGTTCTTTTCGGCATACTCCGCCGTTACCTTTTCCGGCAGCAGCCCGCGGCGCTTGAGATCATGGATGGACTCAATGGCGAGATACGGGTTGATGGCGCTGGCGCCGTAACCGATGAGCAGGGCAAAGTGCATGACCTCGCGCGGTTCTCCGCTCTCGATAATGAGCGCGACCTGCGTGCGGGTCTTTTCCTGAACCAGCCGATTGTGTACGGCGGCCATGGCCAGCAGGCTGGGAATAGGCGCGTACGTCGGATCTACGCCACGATCGGAAATGATGAGCAGCGTGTAGCCGCCCAGGTTCACCGCATGAGAAGCGCGGTTGCCGAGATCGTCGAGCGCGTGCTTCAGGCCCTTTTCGCCATCTTCGGCACGGAAGAGCGCGGGTAGTGTGGTTGCGAGCAGGTCGCCTGAAGCGACGCGGCGCAGCTTTTCCAGATCGCGGTTGGTGAGGATGGGATGCGGCAGCTTGAGGGTGTGGCAGTTCTCCGGCGCCTCATCCAGAATGTTGCGTTCGGTGCCGATGTAGCTGATGAGCGACATCACCAGTTCTTCGCGGATGGGGTCGATGGGCGGATTCGTGACCTGGGCGAAGAGCTGCTTGAAGTAATTGAAGAGCGGCTGCGGACGGTCGGAGAGACAGGCCAGCGGCACATCGGTGCCCATGGAACCGATCGGCTCTTCGCCATTGGCGGCCATGGGTGTAAGCAGGATGCGCAGGTCCTCCTCGCTGTAACCGCAGGCGCGCTGGCGGCGCAGCAGCGTCTCGGGATTCGAGGCAATGGTGCGAGCTGGTTCGGGCAGCGCCTCGATGGTCACTTGCTGCTGTTTCAGCCACTCGCCGTAAGGCTTGCGGCCCGCGAGGTCCTTCTTGATTTCGGCGTCGGAGACGATGCGCTTCTGCACCGTATCGACGAGGAACATGCGTCCCGGCTGTAGACGGCCCTTCTTGATGATGTCCTCGGCGGGGACTTCGATCACGCCGGCTTCGGAGGCAAGAACCACCAGATCGTCTTTGGTCACGATGTAACGGCCGGGACGAAGGCCGTTGCGATCGAGCGTGGCGCCGATGACCTTGCCGTCGGTGAAGGCGATCGCGGCGGGACCGTCCCATGGCTCCATGAGCGAGGCATGGTACTCGTAAAAGGCGCGCTTGTCCTCGTCCATGTCAGGATTGCCCGCCCAGGCCTCGGGAATGAGCATGGCCATCACGTGGGGCAGGGAACGGCCGGACTGATAGAGGAACTCGACCGCGTTGTCGAGCGAAGAGGAGTCGCTGCCGCCGGGCCCGATGAGCGGATACAGATCGCCGATCTTATCGCCGTAGAGCGGGCTCGCGAGAATGGACTGGCGCGCGCTCATCCAGCTGACGTTGCCGCGGATAGTGTTGATCTCTCCGTTGTGCGCGACGTAGCGATAGGGATGAGCCAGCCGCCAGCTCGGGAACGTATTCGTGGAAAAGCGCTGGTGAATGAGGGCCATCGCGCTGGTGACGAGAGGATTGGCCAGCTCAAAGTAAAACTTTTCGATCTGCGGGGCAAGCATCAGGCCCTTGTAGATGATGGTGCGACAGGAAGAGGAGGGAACGTAGAAGGTTTCCTTGTCTTCGATGTCCGAGGCCGCAATCTCGTTCTCCGTACGGCGGCGTATGCGATAGAGCAGGCGCTCGAAGGCATCTTCGTCGAGGCCCTGCGGGCGGCCGAGGAAGAGCTGCTCGATGTAAGGCTGGGAACTACGGGCTTCGCGGCCGATGGCATCGCCGTTGACCGGTGTGTCGCGCCAGCCGAGAACCTGGCAGCCCTCTTCCTGAGCGATGCGCTCAAAGACACCCTCGCATTGCAGGCGGTTGTGTTTTTCGACCGGCAAAAAGCACATGGCGACGCCGTAGGCGCCCGATTCCGGCAGCTTCATGCCCAGTTCGGCGCACTCGCGCACAAAGAAATCGTGGGGAATCTGAATCAGGATGCCTGCGCCGTCGCCAGTCTCCGGGTCGCAACCCGCCGCGCCGCGATGGGTGAGGTTGATGAGAACCTCCAAACCCTTGCGGATGATCTCGTGGCTTTTTTCGCCGCGGATATTTGCGACAAGGCCCATGCCACAGGCATCGTGTTCATCCCTTGGATGATAGAGGCCTTGCGGTTGCGGAGCGCGGAGACGATAGTCTGAGGGTTCCATGGCAGCCTTTGCTTGCAGAATTTTCGTTGCGGAGTGCTTTCAAGTTCCGAATACACAGCCGCACTGCGATTTCATCTGTGAAAATCGCCCTGGCGCTGGATCGAGAGCTTTGCTTGAACAGCTCCGGCCGCATCCGGGAACTGCGCTGATTTAAATATAACGAAAAATTGCCGAAAACGCAGAACTTCATTTCAGTATGGGAAACAGGCGTGGATGGCTGAGATTGATTATGCGGCGCATGTGGTGTGTTTTGTGCCGTATACTTGAGCGGAATCAGAGTAGGCGTGACCTATCATTGACTGGCGAAATGCGGCTTTTTCTTAAGGAAGAAGCCACCTGGCTGAGGTGCGTTCGGGATGCATCCACTCTGGTTCCGCTGTAGGTTCGGATGAGCGCTATGAACGACACAATCCTTGTGACGGGCGGGGCGGGATTTATCGGTTCGAATTTCGTTCTCTCCTGGATGAGGGCGAGTGGTGCGGCGCTGATGAATCTCGACCTGCTGACCTATGCAGGGAATGCAGCTAACCTCGCGTCCATCGAAGCCGATCCGCGCTACACCTTCGTGCGCGGAGACATCTGCAACGCGGAGTTGGTGGGATCGCTTTTGCGCGAGCATCGACCGCGGGCGATCGTGCATTTTGCCGCGGAGAGCCACGTGGACCGCTCCATTGTGTCGCCGGAAGCATTTATTCGAACCAATGTGATGGGGACATTTACGCTGCTGGAGCAGGCGCGCGCGTATCGCGCGGAGTTGGATGAGGGCGACCGCGCGGCGTTTCGCTTTTTGCACGTGTCTACGGATGAAGTGTATGGGACGCTGGGTCCGAATGATCCTGCATTCAGTGAAACCACGGCGTACGCGCCGAACAGCCCCTACGCAGCATCGAAGGCGGGGTCGGATCATCTGGCCAGAGCGTACTTTCATACCTACGGGCTTCCCGTGCTCACTACGAATTGCTCGAATAATTACGGGCCGTTTCAGTTTCCGGAGAAATTGATTCCACTGATGATTCTGAACGCGCTCGAGGGCAAGCCGCTGCCGGTCTACGGCGACGGAAAAAATGTGCGCGATTGGTTGTTTGTCGAGGATCATTGCGCGGCCGTTCGCACGGTTTTGCGCAACGGGATCCCAGGGGAAACCTATAACGTGGGCGGAAACAGCGAGCGCGCGAATATCGATGTAGTGACAGCGATCTGCGACCTGGTGGACGAGATGCGGCCGCAGGCGGGGGAAGCGCCGCGACGCAACCTGATTACCTATGTCCAGGACCGGCCAGGACACGATCGGCGCTACGCCATTGACGCAGGCAAAATCACCCGCGAACTGGGCTGGAAGCCAGCGGAACAATTTGAGTCGGGGCTACGCAAAACGGTGCGCTGGTATTTGGAGAATGACGAGTGGATCAACGGGGTGCGGACCGGCGCGTATCGCGAGTGGCTCACAAAGAACTATGCGGCGCGGGGGGAAATACAGGGACTAAGGGACTAGGGACTTCGGGCGCGAAAACTCTTGCCGGTCCTAGTCTTGGATCGATCTTGGACTGGTTGTCGTTGAATAATTTGGCCGGCAGGAAGGATCAGTACATTTACTTCTAGAGGGCACAGGGCATGACGAGTGTGGCCAACGAATTCTTCCCTAATGTGCAACTCGCGCGCAAAAAGATATTCAAGCGATATCTCATATGGTTTCTCTGTTTTTTTGCTGGAGTAGCAGTACAGCAGCTCGTTCATCCGTTTCCCGGTTTCATTTTAATGGCCGGCGTGCTTGTTTGCGGCATTGCGCTTTTATGGTCTCCAATTCGGAGGTTGCAGAAGATGCCCTGCCCCTATTGTCATTACCCGGCTCGTGTCGGCATATTTCGATTCCGACATCTCAGGTGTTTGCACTGTCACAGAAGCATTGGGGCGGACACAAGGACAAACCGGAAAGCCTGAATGGCTGGTTCCGGGGCTGAAGCAAAAAGCGAGTATCAAATAATCGGGTTCAGAGGGTTCGTTTATGAAAGGCATTATTCTGGCGGGCGGATCGGGCACGCGGCTCTATCCCGTGACGCATGTCGTGTCGAAGCAGCTTCTGCCCGTCTACAACAAGCCGATGATCTATTACCCGCTGAGCACACTCATGCTCGCGGGGCTGAGAGAGATTCTGATCATCTCCACGCCGCAGGACACTGGGCGCTTTGCGGAGCTGCTCGGCGACGGGCGGCGATGGGGCCTCGAGATCAGCTACGCCGTGCAACCAAGCCCCGATGGGCTGGCCCAGGCATTCCTTATTGGGCGTGAATTTATTGCCGGCGAACCCAGTGCGTTGGTGCTGGGCGACAACATTTTTTACGGACAGGGATTTTCAAAGCAGTTGCAGACGGCCGCGCAGTTGAAAGATGGCGCGACGGTGTTTGCGTACCCGGTTGAAGATCCGGAGCGCTACGGTGTGGTGGAGTTCGACAATGCGGGCCGCGCCGTAAGCCTGGAGGAAAAACCGAAGGCGCCGAAGTCGCGGTATGCCGTGACGGGTTTGTATTTTTACGATCGCGACGTGGTGCGCATTGCTGAAACGTTAAAGCCTTCGGCACGCGGCGAACTGGAGATTACCGACCTGAACCGACGGTATCTCGAAGCCGGGAAGCTGAAGGTGGAGATCATGAGCCGCGGCATGGCCTGGCTCGACACGGGCACGCACGATTCGCTGCTCGAAGCCGCTTTATTTGTGCACACCATCGAGCGGCGGCAGGGCCTGAACATTGCCTGCCCGGAGGAGATCGCCTATCGGCAGGGCTTCATCGACGCTGCGCAGCTTGAGGCTCTCGCCGCACCCATCGCGAAGAGCGGCTACGGACAATATCTGATGAGACTGTTGCGCGAGCCATATTTCGCAGCGGGGATCGAATAACCATGAAGATCGAAGCCACCACCTTACCCGGCGTGTTGCTGCTGTCCCCGGCCATTTACCGGGATGAGCGCGGCGCGTTTTCCGAGACCTTCAATCTGCGACAGATGACGGAGGCCGGTTTTCCCACCCGTTGGGTGCAGGACAATTTCTCCGTCTCCAAGAAAAACGTGCTGCGCGGCATTCATTATCAGATTGCGCAGCCGCAGGGGAAACTGGTGCGCGTGACGCATGGGGCGGTGCTGGACGTGGCCGTGGACCTGCGCCGCAGTTCGCCGGAGTTCAGCCGGCATACGGCTGTGGAGCTGAGCGGGGAAAACGGCAGAATGCTGTGGATTCCAGAAGGATTCGGACACGCATTTCTGGTATTGAGCGAAGAGGCCGGGTTCGCCTACAAGGTTACGGATTATTATGCCCCCAAGGGCGATCGGACGATTCTGTGGAACGACCCGGATCTGGCAATCCCCTGGCCGGTTGCCGACGGCGGTCCGCTGGTTTCCGATAAGGATCGAAAAGGCGCGAGACTTCGGAATGCCGAGGTTTTTTCATAGAATTGAATTCAGGGAGAGTCCGCGATTCCCCAGCTAGCTTCGGACCTTCCGTTACTCCAGACGCAAGCAGAAGTTACTCTATGATCCGATCAGGAGTTGTTACGTGAATTTAGCCCCAGTATGTCCATTCGATCGCCGGGGATTTTTGAGCCGGCTTCCGCGACTCGCCTGGCTCGGCGACGCCACCCCGGAAGGCGCGAATATCGCAGACGTGGCGATCCAGAACCAACCTGCGATCGCGTTGAACAAAGTCCCCGAAGTCGCCATCGGGTTTTGGATCATCAAGATTGCTGCCACCACTTTGGGTGAGACGGGCGGGGATACGCTCTCGATGTCACTCAACCTGGGATACGCGGCCAGCACCATCATTTTCTTTTGCCTCTTTGCCATGGTGCTGGCGGCACAGATGCGCGCGCGGCGGTTCCATGCGTTTCTGTATTGGGCAGTGATTGTAGCCACCACGCTCACCGGCACCACGATGGCAGATTTTGCGGATCGCTCGCTTGGTATGGGCTATCGCGGCGGAGCGTCGATCCTGTTTGCCCTCGTGATTGCCGTGTTGGTAACGTGGCGGGTCCGGATGGGCTCGATCTCCGTGAGTTATATCTCATCTCCCAAGGTTGAGATCTTCTATTGGACCACGATTTTGTTTTCAAACACATTGGGGACCGCACTTGGGGATTGGGTCGCGGATTCGGGGCCTGGTTATGAAGGCGGAGCGCTCATTTTTGCGGGCTGCATTGCGGTAGTTGCGCTCATTTACTTTTTCACCAAGGCGTCGCGATCGGTGCTCTTTTGGGCCGCGTTCGTGTTGACGCGTCCTCTGGGGGCGACTCTGGGCGATCTACTGACCAAGCCCCACGCCGATGGCGGGCTTGCCTTGAGCCGCTTTAGTTCGTCGGGGGCCATTGCCGTATTCATGATCGTTTGCATTCTACTTTTTCCGCGGCGTGCCGGCGAACATCCTGGCGCCAAGAAAGAAACGTAGCTTCATTTTGCGGTCTCTGGCCAGGGACTGCGATCCTGCGCTCCCGTTCAGAAGTGTTCTTCAAACGCCCGACGACCTGATTTTCCTGGCTCGGATACTGCGTCTGCGGCCTGACTCCAGAAGCGCCGCGAATGGTATACTCACTTGTCGGGTGTCTAAAGAACACCGTTATTTTCATCGCTTTGAGGTACCTATGTCTGGCCATTCGAAATGGGCCACCATCAAGCATAAGAAGGGCGCGCTGGACGCCAAGCGCGGCAAGATTTTCACGCGCCTCCTGAAGGAAATTGCTGTCGCTGCTAAGGGCGGCGGTAATCCTGACACGAACGCGCGGCTCCGCACCGCAGTAGCCGCTGCCAAGGCCGAAAACATGCCCCAGGACAACATCAAGCGGGCGATTCAGCGCGGTACTGGCGAACTGGAAGGCGTGAGCTATGACGAGATTTCGTTCGAGGGCTACGGCCCGGGCGGGGTTGCGATCATTGTGGACGTGCTCACGGACAACCGCAACCGGGCGGTGAGCGAGATACGTCATGCGTTCTCAAAAAATGGCGGGAATCTTGGCGAGTCTGGGTCGGTTCGGTTCATGTTTGCGAAGAAGGGCCTGATTGCCGTTGAAAAGTCCGCGGCCACGGAAGAGCGGCTGATGGACATCGTGCTGGAGCACGGCGGCGAGGACCTGAAGGACGAGGGCGATACCTGGGAGATCGTTACCGATCCAGGAGCCTATGAGGCGGTTGCCAACGCGGTGAAGGCTGCGGGCATCCCTACTGTGATGAGCGAGGTAACAATGCTCGCTTCGACCTATACCAGGCTGGAAGGAAATGCTGTGGGCCAGATGGTGCGGCTGCTGGAGACCCTGGAAGATCTCGACGATGTGCAAAGTGTCCACTCGAACTTCGATATGGACGCTGAGCAGATGGAACACGCGGCGGGTTGAGCCTCCTGCGGAAAGAAGCGACACCAGGGCCGACCAAGCAGGTCGGCCTTTCTTACGACGAATCAATGATCAATGCAGAGGAAGGGAATACGCTTGAGTCGAATGCTTAGGTTCCTCGTGGTCTTTCTTTTTGTGTCTACGGCACTTTTCGCACAGACCTCAACAAGTTCTTCCCAGCCCGGCCCTCCCCCGCAGGGAACGGAGATCGTAAGCCTACCCACGACCAGCGGGCCTAATTCGGGCCCGCTTATTCCGATCAATCCCGTCGACGAGGTCCGCCAAGCCCGGAGCTGGGAGTACGGCCCCTTTGTTAACTGGGGCATGGGCCTGGGGAATCGCTCCGACTACAAGTTTCTCTGGGGTGGATTCGAACTGGGCAAAGTTCTGACGCCCGTGGTGCATGCCGGAGTCTTCAGCGGGCAATTCCAATTGGCAGGCAACATCATGCCTTTGTGGCAGGCGTATACGCCGCCTCCGCAAGAGGAGACGTACACCTGCGTGACATCAGGTGGATCGCCATATAGCTGCGTGTTGCCAACCGGCGGCGGAACATTTTATGGAGTGAGCCTTACCCCGGTGATCTTTCGTTGGAACTTCGCAACCAGTTCGCGTCGGATTCAACCCTGGTTCCAGGCGGCGGGAGGATTGATTTACACCACGCACAAGTTTCCGCCGAACATCCTGACGAACAAGGCGCTTGGAATCAATGGCGGAACTTCAGTATGGAACTTTTCGCCGCAGGGCGGCGGCGGAGTTCACTATTTCGTTCGTCCGGGACGGTCGATTGATCTGGGAGTGAACGGAGTGCACATTTCCTCGGCCTCACTGGGCGATCGCAACCCGGGCGTGAATGCCAGCATCCAGATACAGGTTGGCTATACGTTCTGGAGATGACGGAGGCCCCGCAGTTGGCCGTTTCGGACCTGCCTCCGGGATAGAGAGATCATGAGTGAACCGCTCATCGAGTGTGTTCCCAACTTTTCAGAGGGAACCGACGCCGCGTGCGTGGAGGCGATTGTGGCCGCCATGCAGGTGGAAGGCGTGCATCTGCTCGATTGGTCGATGGACGCGGATCATAACCGCTCCGTGGTGACCATTGCCGGAGAACCGGCGGCGGTTGTGGAAGCGGCCGTGCGCGGCGCCGGCAAAGCGGCGGAATCCATCGATTTGACCCGCCAGCAAGGCGTCCACCCACGCATTGGTGCGGCAGACGTGATTCCATTCGTGCCCGTGCAGGGGATCAAGCTGGAGCAATGCGTGCTGTTGGCACGGCAGGCGGGATTGGAAATCTGGCGACGGTTCGGGGTCCCTGTGTACTTTTACGAAGCCGCCGCAGTGCGGCCTGACCGGGTGAACCTGGAAGATGTGCGGCGGGGACAATTCGAGGAGCTCAGAGATGCTGTACAAAAGGAGCCATCGCGGCGTCCCGACCAAGGAGGGCCTGGTCTGCATCCCACAGCAGGCGCCTGCGCGGTGGGAGCTCGCAAGTTCCTTGTGGCTTACAACATTTACTTCGATTCGGCGAACGTGGCGATTGCGCGCGCCATTGCGCGGGAGATTCGGGCCGCTGGCGGAGGCATGAAGGGCGTAAAGGCAATGGGCGTCATGGCCCACGGGCGAGCCCAGCTTTCCATGAATATTACCGATTTCGAGGCGACACCGATCTCGAAGGTCCATGAGAAGGTATCGAGCCTGGCTGCCCGGCATAAGGTTGGGGTTGCCGAAGGAGAGGTGATCGGCCTGATTCCCGAAGCGGCTTGTGAGCGGGAAAGCGAGTGGATGCGTCAATTAGGTGGGTTTGACGAAGAGACGAAGATTCTCGAGCGTCGGCTGAAGCGCCCGCTGGTGTGGCCGGGAAACTTTGGTGTTGCTCGCGCGGTTTGAGCCGTTCCAATGACGATTTCGCCGGTAAAATGGTGGTAGGGCGCTGGGAGTGCTCGGGGCCTAAATGACGCGGAAAACTTTGGGCGGTCCAGTGGGTTGGTAGTTATTAGTGGGTATGTTTTGTGGCTGGAGGAAGAAATTGTTCAAGTGTTTGATGAAGTGTTCGATGGCATCTTTGCTGGTTGCAGCAGGTAGCCTGACGTATGCGGCGCAGTTGACCACGGATGCGCGCGGAGCGATTCCGCACGATGTTCAGCAGCTGGTGGTCATCGACTACCACGCGATGCAGAACTCGCCCGCGGCCATGGATCTGCGCAATCGCGTGATGCCGCCGGAACTGAAGCAGTTCGATGAGGCGTTGAGCCACTCGGGGTTGAATGAGAACCACGACGTGGATGAGCTTGCCTTTGCGCTCTTTAGGCCGTCGCCGGGCAGCGATTCGCTGCAGACTGTGGGTATCGCCGAGGGGCAGTTCGATACCCAGACGATCCTGGCCAATTTCCGCCGCCAGAAGGTGAAGGTAACCATGGTGCGGAGCAACAGCGTGTATCCCATGGCGCGTACGGGCATGGTGCTTTGCTTTGTCGATCCCTCGACCATGATCTTTGGCGACCGAGACGCCGTGACCAAGGCACTGGATGCGCGCGACGGAATGGCTGCAAGTCTGCTCACGAACAATTCGCTGATGAATGCGATGCAGAGCGTCGATACCTATCCGCTGTGGAGCATTCTGGACAGCAAGGGCACGCAGACGATGATGAAACAGCTCCTGGGCCAGGCCGGATCGGTGACCGATTACGACACCGTTCGCCAACGGCTGGATGCTTCCTGGTATTCCATGGACTTTCAGCACGGGGTACGATTCGATTTGACGATCGCAACTGGTGACACGTTTGCCGCCGCCACCATTTCGTCGCTGCTGTCAGCGGCGGTGATGGTGCGCAAGATGAGCGCATCGGACGCCGAAAAACAGGCACTGAACAATACCGATATTGGCTCCAGTGCTGGAAACCTGACGATCCACTTTGCGACGTCAAACGGAGATTTCGACAACCTGCTGCAATCGCCGCTTTTCAAGAGCATGGTGCACTGAGGCTGCTCAATCTTCGAGCCCGTGTAGCGAGGAGTTCCAGTCCCTCGTTGCACGGGCTTTTTCCATTGCACGACTCCTTTGATCGATGCGGGCTTCCAAGCCCGTCAGGCGGACTTGATCCCGATTAGTTCGAAGCTGTTCTTGTCGACGCTTTCGCCAATGGTGCCGGACCGGTACCCGCAGGCGCGGTTGCGTCCGCTGCGTTTGGCCTGATAGAGCGCCTGATCGGCGCAGTCAATGAGCATCACGGCGTGTTGTCCCAATTGGGGTACGAGGGTTGCGGAACCGGCCGATATGGTGACCACGCCGATAGGACTGGCCGAGTGGGGAAACTGGCGGTTGCACATGACGGCACAGATGTCCTGCGCCAATTGCAATGCGCCTGGCGCGGGAGTATTCGGCAGGATGACGGCGAACTCCTCGCCCCCGAAGCGAGCTACCAGATCGCCAGGTCTTGAGGCCACGTCTTCTATCGCCGCGGCAATCTGCTTGAGGCAATTGTCGCCGCGCAAATGACCGTTGGCGTCGTTGTATGCCTTGAAGAGATCCGCGTCAATGAGCAGAAGCGAAAGCGGTTTACGCTCGCGCATGCCGCGCCGCCATTCGCTGGTGAGGCACTGGTCGAAGCGGCGGCGATTCGCGAGACCTGTGAGCGCGTCGGTGATGGCCATCGTCTCAACCGCGTGGTAGGCCTCGGCGAGTTGCTGCTCGGCGAGCTTGCGCTGCGTGATTTCGCGCACGTTGTTCAGGATTCCAGTGGGAACGCCGGTGACGGGATCGCGGATGGTGCGCAAGCTGGCTTCAACCCAGACGTAATTGCCATCGCTGGTTCTGACGCGGCACTCGGCTAAAGCGTCACCCTTGCCGGAACGCAATTCCCGGACGGTCTCTGCCATTTTCGGCTGATCATCGGGATGAACGAGCGCGAGGCTGTGCAGGTCGAGCAATTGTTCCCGGGTCCATCCGCCCCAATTGGCGCCGGCCGCCGAGACGAAGCTTCTACGTCCTTCGAAATCGGCGATGATGATGACGTCGCGCGAATTTTCCGTCACGAGCTTGTGCAGGGAAGCGATTTGCTGCAAGCTGCGCTCGGTGGTGCGCAGATTTTCAATCACGATGGATACGCTATAGAGCATGAACATGGCAGACGCGACAAATAGCTGCAGAATGACCGCCGGCTCGAGCCGCGAGAGTGAAAGGGAGGCGGCGAAGGGCCCTTCCCCGTGCACGGTAAACCAGCTTCCTACCGCGGCCACGAAGAGCGTGGTTGCCGCCGCCCATCCGAGGCCAAGACGGAGCAGGATGAGAACGAGGAGGGGATAAAGAACAAAGGGTAGCGGGACCTTTGCCTGGGAGAGTACGGCGAAGGTGACCGCCGCAATGGGGATGAGGTAGACCCAATTTCTTCCGGAACCAAAGGATCGAGGGATTCTGGTGCGGAAGATGGCGACGCATGCGGGAGTGACCACGCATGCGCCCAGGCTGTCAGTCGCGACCCACTGCAAGAAGGGTATCGAAAAGGTCCCATGTTGCCACAGCATCCTGATGACGCCAAGTGCGAATCCCGTGATCAGCGGAGCGGCCAGGACTGCGAAGGCGAAAAAGCGGAGCAGGTATCTACCCTGCGTGAAATGAGGAAGCTGCGCAGAACGGCGGCGCAGAAACAGAGCGCCGAGGAAGGCCTCAATTACGTCGAGCGGCGTATCCACGACATTGACCTGCCAGGCAACATGAATCGCGACGGTGCCGACTGCGTGGCCCAGCAGGCCTGCGCAAAGATAGGCAGGCCAGAGACGCCGCGGGACCAGGAGTAGATAAGCGAGAAGGACGCCGTTGGCGACCCAGATCAGGTTGCCTTCGGCCATGGCGCCTGCGAGGCCTGTTGCCAGGGACACGCAGAGCATGCAGCCCGCGAGCCGCAGCGCCAGAGCATGTGGCCGGAGCCATCGGTCCAAGGGGCCCCTGTTACGAGTTGCAGAGATCTTGCGCAACTCACCCTCCCTATGTTTTATCGGAGGGTTCTATGACAAGATCAGGCAGGCATGAAGGATTTGTTGTTGATTTCCCGGGCCTTGGTAACGGCGAGAGACAATTTTGGGTCGGGCCGATCAGGCAGGCGGGCTTAGTTGCGGGTGGAATTCGGCTTTGCCGCCTGGTTCAAGGACGATCTCGAGCGTTCCTTGTTGCCGTTCTGCGAGTGCGGGGCCGGATATTTGGACCGTCTTGCCGTTTGCCGCGGTGTACGAGATCTTGAGCTGGCCACTGCCGCGGATTTGAAACCGATACTGATAATTGGCATTCGAGGCCAACGAATCGACCCCGAAGCTGGCGCTGGGATAGTCCACCTCGAGAAGCTGGACGGACGCGCCCGTATGATTTTCGACGGTCGCGTCTATGTGGTAGGAGTGACAGGCGGAGATAAGGATAGCGGAGAGCGCAATCGCGGTGTAGAGCCCGGAACGCAATCCGGCGCGGCGGCTCACTTAGAGGCCTCGTCGGACGGTGCAGCTTCAGATGGGCCGAGTTGTTTTGCCACGGCTTTCTCTACGCGGTCGAGGCGCTTGAGCAGCTCAGGCAAGCGCTGAAAGATGGTGACGGCGCGAAGCCAGATGCGGTTGTCGAAACCGGGTGATCCGGAGATCATCTTTCCGGGCGGCACATCGTGTGAAACTGCCGATTGCGCCGTGAGGATGACGCCGTCGCCAACGGTGCAATGGCCGGCAATGCCCACCTGGCCGGCAAGAATCACGTTGTTGCCGATGATGGAGGAGCCGGCAAGGCCGGTCTGCGCGCAGATCAGCGAATCATTGCCGACGTGGGAGCCGTGACCTACCTGAACGAGATTATCGACTTTGGTGCCGTCGCCAATCACGGTCGCGCCTACGGTAGCGCGGTCGATGGTCGCGTTCGCCTGCACGTCAACACGGCTCCCAACCTGAACGGGGCCTGATTGCGGGATCTTCTCCCATTGGCCGGCGTCGTTCTTTGAGAAACCGAAGCCGTCCGCGCCGATGATGGCGCCGTTTTCGAGCGTGACGTGATCGCCGAGAACGCAATTCTCGCGGACGACCGCATGTGCATGCGCGAAAAGGTAGTCACCTACGTGGACGCCGCGATAAAGCACGACGTGGGGCAAGAGTGTTGCGTGGGCTCCGATGTGGACATTGGGGCCGACGACGACGTATGCGCCGATGTGGGCCTCAGATCCGATCACGGCTGTGGGGTCGATGACAGCGGTGGGGTGAATGCCGGGAGCGTAAGACGGCGGCTGGTAGAAGAGGCCGAGCGCGCGGGAAAAAGCGTGATAAGGATTCTTGATGCGAATCGTGGCTGCTGCGATCTGCTGAAACTCCGGCTCAACAATGATCGCTGCGGCTTGGGTGGTGCGGGCGAGGGCAGTGTAGCGGGGATTCGCGACGAAGGTGATCTCAGAGGACCCGGCTTCTTCAATGCCCTTCACGCCTGTGATTTCCAGGTTCGGATCGCCGCGCAATTCGGCGCCCAGACGGCTTGCTAATTCACTGAGCTTCATTGAGGAGATTGTAAAGGAACGGCGGGATGGGCGTGTTGCGGAACTGGTAATCACCGGATGGCCGGTCGCTCGACCGGAAGTGGGAAATGGCGCTCGGCGCTCTCTTGGGGATTGGGATGTGAGTCTGGAAACTTAACCTTTTTGCAACGTCGCAGAGACACACTTTTCGAGACGCTACGGTCATTGCTTGAGACGCCATTTCCCATTATCGCCAAGCTCTACGGGCTTCCCTTTTCTTGTAAACTGCGGAGACCCTCCCTCCACAGCGACTATCGTGTCTGGTGAGTATTTAGAGTTCGCCTTTTCCGTCTCAATCAAGGCGCGGGCCTCCTCGATTTTCCCTTCTTTGAGTAAAGTCATGAAATTCTCGGACCGGTTAGGCATCATCACCTCCTTAGCTTCAATTCCGCTCTCCTCGAAAACCCACCCTTTCTGGATCGCCGGCGGGATTAGGCGATCGTTTCTACTGGTAGACTGCCCAGCCACTTCTTTACCGCGGCGACATCCAATTTCGCGAACTTGTCCACTTCCTTTGTGTGCTCTTCACACAGAACGACCGGAAAATCTGTATCCACATCTATGTGAATTAGATCGTGGAATCTCAGCGTATTAAGAGCTTCCTTTTCGCATCCTCTTTTTCCGCATTTCGTCGCCATTCTTTGATCTCCGTCCATAGCATTGCTGCCGTTACGCTCGTCGCTCAGCAGCCTCTACTGCGCAACGCCAAAGTACCTTTCAACTAAGTCGTTAAATTCTGTAGTTGACTTACAGAGTTGAACGGGCTTGCCGGGGAGGAATATCTTACACATTGTCGGCACGTTCCCATGAGACGCAATCAATCCATGGGCCGCATAAACCCCTCCGCCAAAGGCATCATAAACGGTGTCCCTAGCCGTATCGCCAGCCACAGAGTAAACGCGGAGGTAGCACACATTCACCGATGGGTCGTAGCGGCTTGTGTAGTGGCTTAAAGTTGGACCCTCGCCTTCCTGCTCGCGGAATTTCTTCGTGGCTTGCTCATCGCACATCTTTTGCTGTGCCAAGCTGGCCGTTTCTGGCGTAAACAGGGGCTGTGCTCCGCCAGCGGGTTTAACTCCGTTCACTGAGGGGCTTTGTTTGTGACACCCCAAGAAAATCTCAAGCCCAAAGAAGACAACAGCTGACAAAACCCAAGCTGAGTTCTTAGCCTTCATGCTCATACCCTTCCGGCAACTTGCAAATAGGATACGCCGTGCTCCCCAGCTCAACCACACCCGCAGCGTTCCGAGCGTATTATCGGCAATGCTAACCTTTGCAAGATCTTCACCAGAAGACCTGTACGCTTGCAGCAGCGACGAGTGCGTCCGGCAGGCTAGCGCGCCGGCGGTGCGGGATCGGGGACGGCGGGGACAGGGGTTTGTGGCGGAGATTGCAACGTATGCGCGGCCGACTGAGCGGCATGAAGAACTGCTCCCGGAATAATGCCGAGAACAAGTGTGGCGGCAACAGCCAGCAGCAGAGCGGCGCCGACAGCGACGCCGACAACGGGTTTGGGTGGAGCGGTTTGGTCGGGCGATGGACGCTGCGCGCAGACGAGGGCCAAACGCAGGTAATAAGCCGCAGCTAATCCTGAATTGAGCAGGCCGATGATGGCGAGAGCGATTGCGCCGCCATCGACCGCGGCGGTAAAGGAATAAAACTTGCCGAAGAAGCCGCCGGTAAAGGGAATGCCGATGAGCGAGATGAGGAAGAAGATGAGAAGGCTCGCGAGGAAGGGCGAGCGGTACATGAGGCCGCGGAAGTCGTCGATGAGGGAAAGATGCTCGTCGTATCCGCCGACGAGCGTGATGACGGCGAAGATGCCGACGTTCATGGCGGCGTAGGCCGCGATATAGAAGCTGGCTGCAGCGATACCGATGGAACCGATGCCGGCGAAGGCCGCGAGCAGATAGCCGGCATGGGCGATGGCTGAGTAGGCCAGCATGCGCTTGACGTTCTGCTGGCGGAGCGCGGCTAGATTGCCGACCGTCATGGAGAGAACAGCGACGATCCAAAGCAGCGGCGCCCAGACGGAGCGGAGATGGGGGAACATCTCATAGACCACGCGAAGGAGTAGAGCGAAGGCGGCGGCTTTGGGAGCGGTAGAGAGCAGTGCGACGACGGGTGAGGGCGCGCCTTCGTAGACGTCGGGAGTCCAAACGTGGAAAGGCGCTGCGGAAACCTTGAAGAGAATGCCGACCAGCATGAGCGCCAACGCCGCGAGAACGAGCGTCTGGTTTTGCGCGACGGGCGCGAGCTGCGCGATTTGATATATCTGCGTGGTGCCGGTGGCGCCGAAGACGAGAGCAATGCCGTAGAGCAGAAACGCGGTGGCAAAAGAGCCGAGGAGGAAGTATTTGATTGCGGCTTCAGGGCCGCGGTCGGTTTGCTTCCGGTAGCAGGTGAGGATGTACGTGGAGATTGAGGAGATTTCGAGGGCGATGAAGACCACGAGCAACTCAATGGCGCTGGTGAGCAGGCACATGCCGACAGCGCCAAATACGATGAGCGCGTAATACTCGCCCTGATGGTGGCTGTGCTCCGGCAGTGTATCGAGCGAGAGCAGAAGGGCCACGAGAACGATGCCGCAGATGAGGACGTGGAAAAAGACAGTAAAGGCGCTGGTTTCAACGGTGTTAAAAAAAGCGGTTCCTTCAGGCAGTGAAAGCTGCCAGAGGCTGGCCCAGAGAGCGACGGTGGTGCCGATGGCAGCTACCCAGCCCAACGGGCGGCGTGGCCATGAGGGTGGAATGGAGGCGTCTAACACCATGATGGCTGCGCCGGTGACGGTGAGGATCACCTCGGGAAGGATGCGGTAGATGTCGGGAACGGAATTCACCGCTGGGCCTCCCTTGGATTTGGAACTGGCTTTGAATTTGGAACTGGATTAACGTTTGGACTCGCAATCGCTCGCAGAGTCACGCGCGGCGGGGGATGGACGCCAGTCTGGATGGAGTTAAGCCAGAGCGACGGCGCGAGACCCATTACAAGCATGAGGACAACGAGTGGTATGAGCAGGGCGAGTTGGCCGAAGCGCAGATCGTTGGCGGGTTTGGAACTGACGAGTGCGCTTTCGGGGCCGTAGAAAAGGCGCTGCACCAGCGAAAGCATGTAGACCGCGCCTAGAATCACTCCCAGAGCGGCAAGGACCGCCGCGCTGCGGCTCACAAAAGCGAAAGTGCTCAAGAAAATGACGAACTCGCCGACGAAGCCGCTCAACATCGGCAGGCCAATCATGGCCAGCGTGGCGATGACGAAGATGGAAACTGTGCGCGGCAGTTTCGCGGCGAGTCCACCGTAAGAGGCAATGGTGCTGGTGGCGTAACGGATCTCGAGCGCGCCGAGCAGCAGGAAGATGGCGCCATCGACTACCCCATGGGAGAGAATCTGATAGACCGCTCCGGACCATCCGGTGAACGTGAGGCCGTAGATGGCGAGGACGATCAGGCTGAGATGGCTAAGCGCGGCAAAGGCCATCAAACGCCAATAGTCGCGCTGCACCAAAGCCAAACATGCGCCGTAGAGAACACCGATGACCGCAAGAACAATGAGAAGCGGAGCTATGGCGCGCGCCTGGACGGGGAAGAGCCCGACGTGGAAACGCAACATCGAATAGAGGCCGAGCTTTCCCGCGACCACCATGGCGAGCGCGACAGGAGCTTCGTTGTACGTGTCGGCAAGCCAGCCGTGCAGCGGAAAGATGGGCACCTTGACCGCGAATGCGAATAGGAACGCGAGTGCGACCCAGAAGAGCGCTCCTGCGGGGAGCACGCCACTGGCGGTTTGATACTGCAAATCACTGAAGTTGAAGGTATGCGTGCGTGAGTAGAGCCACAGTATGGCGACCAGCAGCGGCGCGGATGGAATGAATGTGAAGAGGAAGAACTTGAGCGCTGCTTTCGATCCCTCTTTGCGGCCGTACATGGCGATGAGGATGGTCATGGGAACGAGGGAGAGTTCCCAGAAGCCGTAGTAGAGCATGAGATCGAGCGCAACAAAGACGCCAAGCATGGCGGTCTGCTGGACAAGAAAGAGCGAGTAGAAGATTTTGCGGCGAGTCTGGATGACGTTCCAACTGGCGATGACGCCGATGGGGGCGAGAAGTCCGACGAGCACGATGAGCCAGAGGCTGAGACCGTCGACGCCGACGTGATAACAGATGGCGGGGCTTTCGATCCAGGGAATATTGATTTCAAACTGGAAGCCACTCTGGCCGGTGACAAAGTGCGCAGGAAGATGGAGCGTGAGCAGAAAAGTGACGAGCGAGGTGAGGAGCGCGATCCAGTTGGGAAGTTTGGCGCGATCGGGCACGAGGGCGACGAGGACTGCACCTGCCAGCGGAACCAGCAGGATGAGATTGAGAATGATGGGATCGAATGCTTTCATCGTCAGTGTCCCATCCAGTGCAGATTCAGTTGAAGATCAATGCCATGGGTGCCCAGGTAGGTTCCGATTGAAGCGTGGAAGACGAAAAGGAGGACTACCGCGGCTGCAGCCGTGAGCCAGGCCGCATACGAGCGCAGGTTGCCCGATTGCCAGCGCTGCAGAACCATTCCCGAAAGGTTGGCGGTTCCGGCAAGCAGCCAGGCAATTCCGCCGAGAATTCCTGTGTCAATGACCCAGCCCAGCACGTATTGCGAAATGGCGAAGAGCGGCTTGACCAGGACGGCGTCGTAGATTTCGTCGACGTAATATTTGTTGGCAAGCAGCTTGTAGCCGGCGGGCATTGCAGCAGCCAGTTGAGCCGGCCGTTCCGTCTTGCGCCGGTAGTATTTGTCGGCGATCAGCCAGCCTTCGAGCGCCACAAGAACCGCAACGATAGTGAGGATGAGCTCGAGATGCGGCGTGCTGGAAACTGTGGGATGGAGGCCAACTGAAGGGGCCAGGAATGCACTGAAACGATCGATGCCGATCCATCCGCCGCAAATGGAAAGCAGCGCCAGGATCACAAGCGGCGCACGCATGGACCAGGGGCTTTCGTGCGGATGGGCGTTCGCTGTCCGCATTTCACCGAAGAAGGTCATGTACCACAGGCGGAACATGTAGAGCGCGGTAAGCATCGCCGTCACGACGCCGACGAACCACAACACTTTGCCTTCGGTGCCTTGGACGAACGCGGCGTAAAGGATTGCGTCCTTCGAGAAAAATGCGGCCAGGGGAGGGAATCCAGCGATGGTGAAAACGGCCACCGTCATGGTCCAGAAGGTGACGGGAAGTTTCTTGCGCAGGCCGCCCATCTTCCGCATATCCTGCTCGCCGCCCATGGCGTGAATGACAGAGCCGGCAGCGAGGAAGAGCAGCGCCTTGAAAAATGCGTGCGTGACGAGGTGAAAGATAGCCGCCGAATACGCGGCAACGCCGCAGGCCAGAAACATATACCCCAACTGCGAGATGGTGGAGTAGGCGAGCACGCGCTTGATGTCGTTCTGGACAAGGCCGATGGTGGCCGCAAAGATGGCCGTGGCTGCTCCGACGATGGCGACTGTGGTTAGAGCAATCGGCGCGCGGTCGAAGAGAAAATGCGTGCGGGCGATCAGATAGACACCGGCGGTGACCATGGTGGCTGCGTGAATGAGCGCGGAGACGGGCGTGGGGCCTTCCATTGCGTCGGGCAGCCAGACGTAGAGCGGCAATTGCGCACTTTTGCCCGCTGCACCCAGGAGCAGGCATAGGCAGATGACAGTCAGCACGCCGCCGTGCCAAGCCGATCTGTGAGCGAGCAATGCAGCGATCTGGTTAAAGTTGAGCGTGCCGAAATTGACAACAATGAGAAAAATCCCGATCAGGAAACCAAAATCGCCAATGCGGTTGACAATAAATGCCTTCTTGCCCGCCGCGGCCGCGGAGTCACGCTGGAAGTAGAAACCGATCAACAGGTAGGAGGCGAGGCCGACGCCTTCCCAGCCAACGAACATGAGCAACACGTTGCCCGCCAGGACCAGGACCGTCATAAAGAAGAGGAACAGGTTGAGGAAGCTGAAATACCGCGCGTAGCCCTCTTCATGAGCCATGTAGCCGACGGAATAAATGTGGATGAGAAAACCGACGCCGGTGACGACCAGGAGCATGACCAGAGAAAGTGGATCTAGGAAAAAGCTGAAATCGATGTGCAGCCCGCCGATGGCGATCCAGGGGTAGGGAAAGGTCTCCGTGTAAGGCAATGGTGCAGCGGCCACGAGCGTGCAGCCAGTGCAGCTTGCGGCTGAAATTGAAGTGAGCTCGTAAGCGTTCAGCACCAGCACGAAAGAAAGAAATGGCGCAAGCAGACCGATGACAGAGACAAGCCGTCTGGGCAGCCGCGAGCCAAGGATTCCGTTCAAAAGAAAGCCGGCGAAGGGCAGCAGCGGAATCAGCCATAGATGAAGAGATTGGTTCATAGTTTCATCAGATCGATTCGGTCGACGGCCAATGTGGCGCGTACGCGGAAGACAGCAATAATGATGGCCAGACCGACGGCAGCTTCGGCGGCAGCGACCATCATGACGAAAAAGACGAAGATCTGCCCTTTCACTTCGTGCCATTGATAGGCGAAGGCGACGAAGGAGAGATTGACGGCGTTGAGCATGAGCTCAATCGACATGAAGACGGTAATGAGATTGCGCTTGATGAGGAATCCGACGACGCCGAACGAGAAAAGCACGGCGCTGAGGAGGAGATACCAGGTGAGGGGCACATCGTGCTGTAGAAAACTCACTTTTCGGCCGTCCTTTCTGAGCCTTCGCGACGGGCGATGGCCACTGCGCCGAGGATGGCGATGAGGATGAGCACCGAAGTCAATTCAAAGGGCAGAAGCAATTCGTGGAAGAGCACCTGGCTGAGGACGACGAGATTGGAACTGTCTTTCGCATTGGTGAGCCCCACGCCGAGATGCGCTGCGGCGAGGCCCTGAGCGCGAAGAAAGATAGTGGCCAACACGGCCAGGACAACGACCACAGCGGGAAAGCCGATAGGTCCCGCGGCGCGGCTGCCGAGCGTGCGTTCTTCGCGTCCGGCATTGAGTAGCATGACCACGAAGGTGAAGAGCACCATCACGGCGCCCGCATAAACAATGATCTGTGCGATGGCAAGAAATTCTGCGCCGAGCAGGAGGTAGAGCACCGCAAGCGAGGTCATGACCACGATCAGCGAGAGAGAGCTATTGATGGGATGGGTCTGCCAGAGGAGATTGATGGCTCCCGCGAGGCAAAATCCGGCAAAAAGAAAGAACAGAATCAGGTGCATTGTTGCCTGGCGTACTGGTGATTGCCGGATCGACCGCTGGCCGGCAGGTTGGGGGAAGAGATGCGGAGCCGAGAATGCGTGCTCCGGAATTGCCCTCCCGATTGTAAATGAGTGCGTGTCAATAGAAATGCCGACGCACCCTCAACGATACGCAAGCCAGAGGCTTGTCCCTACGATGTTCAACATAGCCAGCGGAAGCAAAAACTTCCAGCCAAAGTTCATCAGCTGGTCGTAGCGGAAGCGGGGTAACGTGCCCCGCACCCAGACATAAAGGCAGAGAAAACAGAAAACCTTGCTTACAAACCAGAAGAGCGGAAGTACGGCGTTGACCAAGGTGCCGTCAAATGGACCCATCAAGTCGCCGAGGGGGCTGGTCCAGCCGCCCAGAAACAGCAGCGTGGCCACGCAGCCCACGTTGATCATGTTGCCGTACTCGGCCATGAAGAACATGGCGAACTTCATTGAACTGTATTCGGTGTGATAGCCGCCGGTGAGCTCGCTTTCCGCTTCAGGCAGATCGAAGGGCGAGCGGTTGGTTTCGGCGAAGGCGGCCATCAGATAAATGAAGAAAGCGACAAACTGGAGCCCGCCAAAGATGTTCCACGTCGCGATCCCGAGCCGTGCTTGCTGCTCGACGATGACGCGGAGATTGAGCGAGCCGGCCCGAAGGACGACACCCACGAGCGAAAGGCCGAGGGCCAACTCGTAGCTGATGAGCTGCGCCGAGGAGCGCAGCGCGCCGAGCAGTGAGTATTTGTTGTTCGACGACCAGCCGGCGAGGGCGATACCGTACACGCCCATGGAAGTGATGCCGAGAATGACGAGCAGGCCGACGTTGATATCCGAAATTTCGAAGAGATCGAAGCCGTGCGGGCCCATGCCGGGCGCGCCAAAAGGAACGACGGAGATGGAGATGAGCGCACAGCCGAGAGAGATGATGGGCGCCAGCAAATAGAGCGGGCGGTAGACGGCGGTGGGAATCAGATCCTCTTTGAGGAACGACTTGGCGCCATCAACGAGCGGCTGCAGAAGTCCGAAGGGGCCGACACGGCTGGGTCCCCAGCGGTTCTGGATGCGACCCACCAGCTTGCGCTCGAGGAGCACGGTGTAGGCGATGCCCATGAGCATCACCACCGTAACCACGGCGACTTTGAGCAGGCTCCAGAGAAAGAATGCGAGGATCGTCACGTGCGTTTTGCCTTCTGGTGAATAGCCTTAACTTGCACAGGGGCTAAAGCCCCTGATCCTTTTTGTGTACATCGTATGGCACGACTGAAGTCGTGCCCTGAAACTTCGTGCACATCGGAGTTGCGTGGTTAATCGGCGGCGGTTTCGGCCAGTTCTTTGGTTTGGTGCTGCGTGAGCTGCTTGAGCGCTGTGCTGTAATTGCCCAGCGTTCCGGAAGTGAAAAGCGTATCGTGCGCGGGAACGATCAGGTCGGGGCTCGTGAGGGCTTTTAGCGGCACAAATCCGGGCGTGGCTTCGAGTTCCGTGTGCACATCGTTGCCTGCGAAAAGATTGATCCGATCGAGTTTGTAGCCCGGGACGAGCCGCTCGATTTCATCCAACAGCGCGAGCGGATCGAAGGGACTGAGTTTGGGTTCGAGGCCGTTGGCTTCGAGCCAGACGGCGTGGCGATCGGCTTCGCCGGCCTGTGCGCCGCGTGATTGACCGAGATCGCCAGTAGTGCCGCGTTTGCCGAAGGGAACCAGAGTCTTGACGTCAACTCCCATGGCTCCGGCGAGGCGGACGAGGATTTCGAAATCCGACTTGACTCCGGCGCGGTCGGCGGCCTTGCGCACCATCTGGATGTCGCCGTAGGTGTTGGTCACTGTGCCGGACTTCTCGTAAAGGCTGGCGGCGGGCAGAACGACATCGGCCAGGGCCGCTGTTTCCGTGAGGAAAAGATCCTGCACGATGACAAACGTGTTTTTGAGGGCCGCGGGATCGAGGTTGGCGCCGGAAGCCGGGTTGGCGCCGACGACCAGAAGTGCGCCGAGTTCGCCGTTCGCGGCCGCTTCAAGCATTTGCGGCAGCGTCTTGCCAGGTGCGGCGGGCAGGTTGGGATACTCGGCAAATGCGCCGGGGGCGTTCACCGGGACATAGCCAGGCAGAAGGTCGGGGAACAGGCCCATGTCGGCAGCGCCGCGCGAGTTCGCGTGGTCACCGAGATAGGCAAAGCGAACATTGTCGCGCTTGAGGCCCCAGGCAACTAGATTCTCGGCGTCTTCGCCTCGAAATTCCTCGCCGAATAAGACCACGAGCGATTCCTCGGCAAGGAGAGCCTTGCTGAAGTCGGATGTTCCGTGATCGAGGAATGCGGCGAGGTCCTTGAAGCCGCCGGGTGGAAGCTCCTGCGTGGCCTTGGCCTGGCGGTCAAGCTTAATGGGCTTGGAGTTGGCAATATAGAGACGCGCGCGGTTCAAGCGCACGTTGGTGCGCAGCAACCAGGCGAGAAGCGGATGCTCCTCCGTGGGATTGCCACCGACCAAAAGTATGGCGCAGGCGGAAGCGATGTCGCGCAGGCTCGCAGTTTTTCCGCGGCTGCCGGCGAGAGCGCGGGCAAAGGCTGCGTAATCGGTGCTGCGCTTGTGGTCGATGTTGTTGGTCCCGAGCACCGTGCGCGCGAATTTCTGGAGCAGGTAATTCTCTTCGTTGGTGGTGCGGTTGGAACCGATGACGCCGATGGCCGCGCCGCCGCGCGCGTCGCGAATCTCCTTCAGCTTGCCGGCGGCAATGCGGAGCGCGTGCTCCCACGTGGCGGGTTCGAGCTTGCCGGCCGCATTGCGAACCAGCGGTTGCGTCAAGCGGTCAGGGCTCTCCACAAAGTCGAAACCGAAGCGGCCCTTGGCGCACAGAAAATCATTGTTGATGCCGCTCTTGTCGCGATTGTCGGCGCGAACGATTTCGGAACCGTCGTTGGTGGAACGCACACCGAGAGTCACCTTGCAGCCGTCGGCGCAATGCGTGCACACGGTAGAAACGTGACTCATTTCCCAGGGGCGAGTCTTGTAGCGATAGCTGCCGCTGGTGAGCGCGCCCACGGGGCACACATCAATGCACATGCCGCATTGTTCGCAGTCGAGTTGATGATCGCCGTTCGGCGCGATGACGGAGTTTGCGGCGCGATTCTGGATGCCGAGCGCCCACACATCCATGCCTTCGCCGCACATGCGGATGCAGCGGTAACAGAGGATGCAGCGCGGGCGATCGTAGAAGACGGCGGGCGACCACTGCTGCTCGTCGCGATGATGCTTGACCTCGACGTACTGGCTTTCGCCGGCGCCGTACTTGAACGTCATGTCCTGCAATTCGCACTCGCCGCCCGCATCGCAAACGGGGCAATCAAGTGGGTGATTGCCGAGAAGCAATTCAATGGTGGCCTTGCGTGCCTGCGCGATTTCGGGCGACTCGGTGATGAAGACCTGGCCCTCCGCCACGGTTGTGGTGCAGGCAGTTTGCAGCTTGGGCACTTTCTCCTGGCGCACGACGCACATGCGGCAGGCGGCCTGCAAAGAGAGGCCGGGATAGTAGCAAAAGGCAGGAATTTCGATGCCGGCTTTGCGGCACGCGTCAATGAGCAGCGTCCCCGCCGGAGCGGTTAGCTTTTTGCCATCGACTGTGAATGTGACATCAGGCATTCTCTGTTTGCGGTCCCTCAGGGGCTAAAGCCCCGACATTCGTTTCTTCCATTCGGCACGACTGAAGTCGTGCCCTTTCACGACCTAGGTATGTCTACACCACCGTTAACTGCGGCACGCCTTCCCGGGCGAACGGGCACGGCTTTCCGTTCAGGTGATCTTCAAACTCCTTGCGAAACTTCTTCAAGAACGCGATGGTGGGCATGGCCGCGGCATCCCCAAGCGGGCAGAAGGTGCGGCCCAGCATGTTTTCCGCCAGGTACTGCATGTTTCCGATATCAGCCTCGGTCCCGAACCCGGCGTGGAAGCGCGTGAGCGATTTCTTGAGCCAGTCGGTGCCTTCGCGGCAGGGGATGCACCATCCACAGCTTTCGTGCGCGTAAAAGCCGATGGTGCGGAGCGCGAACTCGACCATGCAGGTCTGGTCGTCGATGACGACGACGCCGCCGGAGCCGAGCATCGATCCGGCTTTGCCTACCTGGTCGAAGTCCATGCCGATATCGATCTCTTCGGGCAGCAGGACCGGAGTGGACGAGCCGCCGGGAACAACGGCCTTGAGCTTGTGCCCGCCTCGAATGCCGCCGGCCACTTCGTAGATCATTTTCTTGAGGTTGTAGCCCATCGGCAATTCGTAGACGCCGGGGCGCTCCACGTGGCCGCTGATGCAAAACAGGCGCGTACCGCCGTTGCGCGGAGTGCCTAAACCTGCGTAGGCCGCCGCGCCCATCGCGATGACGTGGGGCACGGTGGCGATGGTCTCGGCATTATTGATGACCGTGGGGCCGCCGTAGAGACCGACGACGGCGGGGAAGGGCGGCTTGATGCGCGGTATGCCGCGCTTGCCTTCAAGGGACTCCATGAGTGCGGACTCTTCGCCCACTTCGTACGCGCCAGCGCCGGTTTGCGTGATGATTTGGAACTCCATACCGGAGCCGAAGATATCTTTGCCGAGAAAGCCGCGGTCATAAGCTTCGGCGACGGCGCGCTCCGTGATTTCGAGAAGATAACGGTACTCGCCGCGCAGGTAGATAAAGCCCGTGCGCGCGCCCACCGCCAGGCCGGCGATGATGGTTCCTTCGATTACCGAATGCGGATCGTGCAGGAAGATCAGATGATCCTTGCAGGTTCCCGGCTCGCTTTCGTCGCCGTTGACGAGGATGTACTTGGGCTTGGCGGATTGTTTGGGGACGAAAGACCACTTCATGCCGGTCGAGAAACCCGCGCCGCCACGGCCGCGCAGTCCGCTGGCCTTCATCTCATCGACGATCCATTCGGGACCCTGGGCGAGGCATTTTTTCACGGCCTGATAACCGCCCAACTCGAGATAGCGATCGATCTTTGCCGCGCCCATGCCGAAGCGCTGGGAGACCAACTTCACTTCATCAGGGTGCGAGACGAGCCTAGGCATCGTTGGCCTTGCCTTTCGCCTTCGCCTGCCCGCGATAACCGCTGAGGATGCCGGGGACGAGATCGGGCTTGATCTCGTCGTGAAAGTCGTAATTCACTTGAATCGCCGGCGCCCAGCAACACGCGCCGATGCACTCCACTTCTTCGACGGAAAAGAGGCCGTCGGACGTTACGCCTTTGGGGCCGACGCCGAGTTCCTCCTGAAAACGCTCGTAGACTTCGTAAGCGCCGCGCAACATGCAACTGATGTTAGTGCAGACCTGAATGTTGAATTTGCCGGCGGGCTTGAAGCGGAGCATCGAATAATAGGTGGCGACGTTGCGCACTTCGAGCTCCGTAATGCCGATGCGTTGCGCGATCTCCGCAACGATCGCGTCGGAAAGATAGCCGACTTCGTCCTGTGCGTAGAGCAGCATGGGGATGAGCGCGGAACGCTTAACGGGATACTTCTGAACCAGTGCGTCAAAGCGCTTGACCAGCGCAGGCGAGAAGACCGACATGCTTTCGGGATCTTTCTTTTTCGCGCTCATCGCATCAACTCCCGTGCCCATGTTTCTGCTGCCAGATCCATCTCTTCTTCGCTTGTCCCGCTCCGCAATCGCCCGGAGTTTGAGAATTCCATACTTCCGCTGCTTCTATTTTCTCGCGTCCAGTTGACGATTGCGCCTTCTCGCTCGAGACGAAGCCATTTTTCTTTGTGGCGAACCGTAATGACTTCAACGCCCGCCGCGACTCTGGCTTGGCGATTTTCGTGCAATCCATGTGCGGCAGTGTAGCTGCGGAGCAGGGAAGCGAGCGATATCCAAAGCTCGCTCCAGAGCGCATCGGAGGAAGAGATTGAGCTGGCTGTCACCGGTCGATTTCTCCCAGCACGATGTCGATGGAGCCGACTACGGCGACCAGGTCGGCGATCAGGCCGCCCTTGCACATGGTTTCGACGGCCTGGAGCGTGGCGAACGAGGGATAGCGCATGTGCACGCGGTAGGGCTTGGCGGTACCGTCGGAGACGACGTAATAGCCCATCTGCCCGTGGCCGCATTCGATGCCCTGGTAGACCTCGCCGGCGGGAACATCGAATCCCTCGGTCACGATTTTGAAGTGATGGATCAGCGCCTCCATCTGCGTCTTCATTTTTTCGCGGTCAGGCAGAACGATCTTTGGCGCGTCGGCTTTGACTGGGCCGCCGGGCATGCCGTCAAGCGCCTGCTGAATGATTTTTGTGCTCTCGCGCATCTCGATCAGGCGCACTTCATACCGTGCCCAGGTGTCGCCCACCGTGGAGATCGGCACCTTGAATTGGAACTTCTCGTAGCTCGAATAGGGCATGTCGCGGCGGAGGTCGATATCGACGCCCGATGCGCGTAAGGGAGGGCCGGTTACCCCAAGCGCAATAGCATCGGCGGCTGAGAGATAGCCGACGCCCTTCAAGCGATTCATGAAGATTGGATTGCCCGTGAGAAGGTTTGAATATTCGTCGATCTTCTCCGGGAAGCCGTGAATGAATGCAGCGACACGATCGAGCCAGTCGATCGGTGGCTCCATCGACAGGCCGCCGATGCGGAAGTAGCTGGTCATCATGCGCTGGCCGGCTACTGCTTCAAAGAGTCTGAGAATCTCTTCACGTTCGCGGAAAGTATAGAGGAACACTGTGAGGGCGCCAATATCCATGGCGTGGGTGCCGAGCCAGATGAGATGCGAATTCAGCCGGCTCAGCTCGGTGAGCAGCACACGAATCCATTGCGCACGCTCGGGGATTTCAAGGTTGAGGAGCTTCTCGACAGCGAGGCAATAACAGAGATTGTTGGAGAGCGGATCGAGGTAATTGACGCGATCAGTAAGAGGAACAACCTGCTGATAGAACTTGGCCTCGCAGGTTTTCTCGATGCCGGTGTGCAGATAGCCGATCTCGGGACGGACGCTGACGATGACTTCACCGTCGAGCTCGACAACCAGGCGCAGCACTCCATGGGTCGCGGGGTGCTGCGGGCCCATATTGAGCACCATGCGCCGTTCGCCGGTACCTTCGGAGGAGGGCAATTCGAGGACCGCGGCACCGGGTATCTCGCTCATCGATTTCTCGCTCATCAGCGGTATCCCTCCACGGGGTAATCCTTGCGCAGGGGATGACCTTTCCAATCGTCGGGCAGCATGATGCGGCGCAGGTCGGGATGGTCGGCAAAGCGGATGCCGAAGAGATCGAAGACTTCACGCTCGTAATAGTTGGCGCCCGCCCAGACCGGCGTGATGGAGTCGACGCTCGGCTCGGCTTCATCGAGCAGGACGCGCAGCCGAATGCGTTCTTTCATTCCAAACGAGAGGATGTGGTAGCTGAGCTGGAAGCGAGGGGCGAGGGGGTACCAATCCACCGCCGTCATGTCTTCAAAGAAATCGTAGCCGGCGGCCTGCACTGTGGCGCAGGCGGTGCGAATCTCTGTGGGCGCGACGGTGAGAGTCAGTTCGCCGAAATCGAATTTGGCGTCGGTAAGGGCGTCAGGCTTCCATGCCAGAAGCGCCTTGATCGCAGGATGATCAGGCATCTCTGCAAGGACGGCTTGCTTGCCCGATAAAGTGGGGGGTTGACTCGCCATCCTAAAGGTCCGCCTTGTCATGGCTCCAATTGAGGACGCCCTTGCGCACAATATAGTAGAGGCCGACGCCGACAAAGCCGAGGTAGACGAGCATCTCCCAGAAGCCGAAGAACTGCGAGCAACCAGTGAGCGCGGGCAGACGCCGGTAAACGACCGCCCAGGGCATCATGAAGACGACTTCCACGTCGAAGAGGATGAAGAGAACCGCGACCAGATAAAAGCGCACGCTGAAACGGCCGCGCGCATCGCCGGTGGCCTGAATGCCACATTCGTAGGCGGCGAGCTTGACCACGGTGTTGCGATGGCGGCCCACAAACCATGAGGCTACAACCATGCCCACGCCCAGCAAGAACGCAGCAAGAATCTGCATCAAAAGCGGAAGATATTGCCAGTCATACGGAACCATCGCCGCCCATTCCGAAGAAAATCGATAAAATTGCGCCCCCAGTGCCAGAAAAACCGCTCCGGACACACAGCATTCTAATTTGAGATTAGGTTTTCAGGCTGATCCCGTCAAGGCAACGTGCCGATAAGCGGGGACAAAGTGCTTTATCGTGCAGGAGATATTGCGTTTCGGTGAATAAGGGCCGGGCGCGGTGATTGTTGACCCAAGAGATGTGAGCTTCGTCACTGGATTTCCCACCTTGGATGGCGCATAAAGTTACGTGTACTGATTTGGGATAGTACTTCGGTGATCTGTTTGACAGATTACGTAGCGCCGATCAATCAGGTGAGGATTAGAAGGATGGCAGCATCGTCAGCGACGTGTGGGTTCCCGGTTCGGACGACGGCACCGACGGCGGTAAGGGGTCGCGATGTGGTGCGTCGCCGCAGGATCTCGCCCGAGGCAGGCCGCGCGCTCGAGGTTCTCGGTCATGCCATCGAATACCTAACGGACGAGTTTATCTACGCGGGCGGGTCATTCTCCGCGCACGACGGGCAGGTAGAAGCTGTGCAGTTGCTCATGGGACTGAATCGCGAAATCTATTTTGACTGTCCTGAAGTGCCGAGCTTCGCCGATCGGTTCCGCGCGCTTGTGCATCTGCGTACAGCGTAAGCCGGGAGCCGGAGGCTAAGAGCCAGAAGCGGTTATTGCCCCAGCAGCAGAACTCCAAATAGCACCAGCCACGCAAAGCCCATGGCGTGCCAGAACCACGCTGTTGAGTCCACGGCGATCTGGCGGGACTCCACGCGCTTGAGGCGCGTGAGAGCGCAGAGGCAGAAGAGCAAAGCCAACACGCCGAGGATCAGGTGGGCGGCGTGAAGTCCCGTAATGATGTAGAAGAAATAGCTTGCCGGGGTAGACCAGCGGTCGAACGCAAATCCCTGCACGGTTAACTGTTTCCATGCCAGAGCCTGCCCGACCAGAAACAGCAGCCCCAGGACGGCGGTGAGCGCAATCCAGGGCAAGGTACGGCGCAGCGCCGGGCGGCCCAGCCCGAGCCATTCCTCCAATACGTCAAATTCGCGAAAGATGTGGCGGCGCGCCCGCTCCATGGTGAGGCTGCTCAGAAGCAGGACCGCTGTGTTCAGAAAAAGGATGGGCGGAAGCAGGACCGGATGCCAGTCTCCGATCTGGCGCAGGGTCCGGGGATCCATGTGTGTACCGGCCTGGCGCGCGTAAAACAGCACCACCAGCACCACGAAGAACATCATGTCGCCGGCCAGCGCACAGAAGACAAAGGCGCGGGTGCGGTATAGAGCCTCGCGCGGCCCGCGGCGCGGTTTTCTCCAGTCGTCATCGCCCCCACCACCCCCGCCACCGGTAGGCCTGCGGTCAACAGGCGGCTTGCCCCCGGTTCCGGGCGCCTTCCGCTCGATTTCAGCCGGGATGGGCGAAAAAATGGACGGCATCGAGCCCTCCGTGAGGATGAGATTACACTCACTCTTTCTTGGACGCACGCAAAAACGGAAGAGGATGTTCGCGTTGTGGAAATCAGCTTGCCATCGCATCCTAAACAGGTGCGATCATCTCTTCTGATTTCGATTGCTTACACGCGCAGGTTGCAATGCTGGCAAAAAAGGGAAGTCAAGCAATGACGAAGCCAAAGAGTTCTCTGGCTTCGTTCAACCGTATCGCGCGGCGATGCTTACCAGCCGCGCGTCTGCAGCAGTTGCGATTCTTCGATGCCCGCTGCGGCCAGACCCTTCATCGTGCCCGTAACCTGTTCGCTTACCTCGGCCAGAATCTTGGGATCGTTGGCATGCGTGGTGGCCATTACGATGGCCTTGGCGCGAGAGGTCGCTTCTTCGCGCTCCTTGGGGTCGTTCTCCACATCGAGCGGGGTGGCCCGTTCCTTCATGAAGATGCCCGAGCCAACAAAGATCGCTTCGGCGCCGAGTTGCACCATCAGTGCTGCGTCGGCGGGCGTGGCGATGCCGCCGGCGGAGAAGTTGGGTACCGGCAACTTGCCGGTCTGCGCAACCATCCGGACCAGTTCGTAGGGGGCCTGGTGTTCCTTGGCCGCGGCGTAGAGCTCCTGGTCGGTGAGCACCGTGAGCACGCGCATTTCGCGTGTGATCTGGCGCATGTGCTGGACGGCGTGGACGACGTCACCGGTTCCTGCTTCTCCCTTGGTGCGGATCATGGCCGCGCCTTCGGCGATGCGCCTGAGGGCTTCTCCGAGGTTTCGGGCACCACACACAAAGGGTGTAGTAAAAGCGTGTTTGTCGATGTGGTGCGCTTCGTCCGCGGGGGTCAGCACTTCGCTTTCATCGATGAAATCCACACCCAGTTCCTGGAGGATCTGCGCTTCGGCAAAATGACCGATGCGGGCTTTGGCCATAACGGGAATTGAAACGGCCTGAATGATCTGCTTGATCAGGGCAGGCCGGGCCATGCGGGCCACGCCGCCCTCGGCACGGATCATGGCCGGAACGCGCTCGAGAGCCATGACGGCGACTGCACCCGCCTCTTCGGCAATGCGCGCCTGCTCGACACTCATCACATCCATGATGACGCCGCCCTTGAGCATCTCTGCCAGGCCCACTTTCAGGCGCAGGCTGGTTCCTGTCAGGCTCTTGTTTTCAGTTGGTTCCGGCATAATCTTTGACCTCGTAAAGCGGCGACTTCGCATCCGCTGGGAATGGAAAAGCCGATCAATCTTCCACTCTCCAGTGTAGCAGCGATGCGGATTACCTGCTGCACGGCTCGGAACGGGACCATGCGGCGGCGCAATTCTTAAACCATTCCAATCCATTCCATCCTCCTCTGGTCCTCTTTCTGCTGCTGCTTCCACCGGAATGGCGACAGCACATCCACAGCCGGCACCTGCGGGAGTACCCCATCCGGAAGCAGCTTCGGCGGAGCGCGGAGCCGCCGCAGGGGCTGTTCAGGCTCTCGTTCCGGCGCCGCAGCCGCCGCTAAGTCAGGCCGCGCCGGTTTTCAGCGCACCGATTCCGCAATTGCCTGTGGAACTGGGTGTGACGATTCCCGTGCGCGAGTTTCGCGTGCGCCAGTTGCTGGCGCTGGCACCGGGGCAGGTGATTGAGACGCAATGGAACCACGGCGACGATCTTCCCCTGGCCGCGGGCGACGTGCAGTTGGCGTGGAGCGAGTTTGAAGTGGTGGAGACCCGGTTAGCGGTACGCGTGACGCGGCTGGCGTAAGCGAGTGATGAGGAGAAGCAGAAGAATGGCAGGCAGAGCAGATGAAAGGCCGGGCGGAGCAGTTGGAAAAGCGGGTGGTCCCGGCAGGCGCGCGGGTGGATGGGCGGGGTGGCTGCTGGCGAAGTGGCATGGCCGCGAGCGTGCGGAGCCGCGCCTTGCGCTCGTGGAGCGCATCACACTGGCGCCGCGCCAGTCTCTGGCGCTGATTGAAGCGGAAGGGCGCACGATTCTGGTCGCGACCTCGGCCGAAGGCGGCCCGGCGTTTTATCCACTGGACGAGAACGCGCAATTGAGGACCTGCGCTGGTGCGATCGGCGCAGTGCATCGCCGGCCGCGGGCGTCATGGCGGGCCTCATGGTAGGCGTCTGGCTCCTGCGCATCGCGGCAGCTCCGGCAGCGATGCCTCTTTTGCCCGATCTCAATACGAAACTGCGGCCCTCGGACGCGACGCCGTGGACCATTCTCCTGGTTCTGACGCTGATCACCGTGCTACCCGCGATCCTGATGGCGATGACGCCGATGGTGCGTCTGCTGATCGTGTTTCACTTTCTGCGCCAGGCGCTGGGCACGCAGACCGCACCCTCGAACCCCACGCTCATGGCGCTGGCGCTGATGATGTCGTGGTTCCTGATGACGCCGGTGCTGAACCAGGTGGATCTGCAGGCCGTCGAGCCGTATCGCAGCGGCCAGATCACCGGTATCGAGGCCATCGACCGCGGTGCCGAGCCCGTCAAACGTTTTCTGCTCAAGTACGCACGCGAAAAAGATCTGGCGCTGTTCACGGCCGCAGGCCAGATTCCGCGGCCCAATACGCCCGACGACTTGCCTATGCGCGTAGTGATTCCCGCCTACATCCTCTCCGAACTCAAGGCAGGATTTGCCATCGGCGCGGTGCTGTTTCTGCCTTTTCTGCTGATCGACATGGTGACGGCTGCGATCACGACCTCGATCGGCATGTTTCAGTTGCCGCCGGTCGTGGTTTCGACACCCCTCAAGATTCTGCTCTTCGTGATGGTGGATGGCTGGAATCTTTTGGCGAACTCGTTGTTGCGGAGCTTTTAGATGACACCAGACCTGGTTGCCGAGTTGATGCGCCAACTGATGCGCGAGGCCATGATCGTGGCCGCGCCACTGCTGATCGCGGCCGCCGCTCTGAGTTTTGTCCTGAGCCTGGTCCAGACCCTGACTAGTTTGCAGGAGCAGTCGCTAACTTCGGTTCCGCGCCTCACCGCCATCGCGCTAATCCTGCTGGTCGGCATGCCGTGGTTTCTGGAAAGGCTGGCCAATTACACGCGGTTGCTGCTGGGCGACTTTCGCCGGTATCTGGGCTGAGAGGCAGCTACTAGCTGCCAGCTTCTAGCTCCTAGCTTCAAAGTGCCACTGCCGATTGCAACGGACAACGACGACGAGACCGGACACAAACAAAGGAGATTCGATTTGGAGTACGCGGCATATCGAGCGCGGATCGAGCTGGAGGCTAGGAGCTAGCAGCTAGAAGCTGACATGACCGATTGGACAACATTCCTGAGTGCGATGACGTTGACCCTGGTGCGAATCAGCGGGATGGTGGCCTTCGCTCCGTTTTTTTCGTCGACGGCTCTTCCCATGCGCGTGAAAGCGGTCTTTTGCGGTGCGGTTGCGTTTCTGCTTGCGCCGCTGGTGGCCGCGCTGCCCAGCGCGCAGACATCGATCAGCTTCTCAGCCATTCTGGGCGAGCTTGCAATCGGCCTGGTCTATGGCCTCTCGCTGGCGCTGCTCAACGAAATGATGCTCTTCGCCGGGCAGATTGTGGGTCTGCAGTTCAGCTTCTCGCTGGTCAACCTGATGGACCCAGCGTCGGCCATCCAGACCCCGCTGCTAGGCGACCTCTTCCAGCTGATGGGCACGCTGGTTCTGATCACTGCCGGCCTGGACCGGATTCTGCTGGCCTCGATGGCGCGCAGCTTCCGTGCGGCGCCTCTGGGAACCTTCGCGCTCGCGCCGCCGACAGCATTGCTGATCGTGCGCGCGGCGAGCGGCGTCTTTCTGGCAGCGGTGGAGTTGGCCGCACCGGTGCTGGCCGCGACCATGCTCGTCGAGATCGCGGTAGCGCTGCTGGGCAAATTGAGCCCGCAACTGCCGGTGATGATGCTGACCGTGCCGCTCAAGACGTTGACGGGCTTTGTGATTCTTGCCGGCTCACTGGCGCTCTGGCCACGCTTTATCGAAGCGCGTTTTAGCGGGCTGCTCGACATGGCCGAGCGCCTGATCACGGCTTCGACCGCCGCGCCCGGTTGGGGAGGCTGACGGATGCCCGGCGAGCGCACCGAACAAGCTACACAGCACCGCCGCGAGAAGGCGCGCAGAGAGGGCGACATCCTGCACAGCCGCGAGTTGTCGGCTGCCGCGGGCACTCTAGCCGGGGCGCTTGCCCTGGGCGTACTGGGCCCGCAGACGATGGAAGCCTGGCGCGGCGCATTCACCGGATTTCTGGCGCTGGGCACGAGCGCACATTGGGAGGCGGCCACTCTGGAGCCGACGCTGGTAGCCATTCGTCGTCTGGCGCTCGAAGTGCTGGGGCCGGCGGCGATCGTGATGACGTTGGTGGTTGTTGCCTCACTGGGAGCGGGCATCGCGCAGACGGGCGGCCTCTCCGTGCACATGAGCGCCATCGCGTGGAAGCCGGAGCGCATCAATCCCGTTGCGAATATCAAGAATCTGTTCTCGCTGCGCGCCGCAGCCCGGCTCGGCAAGTCCCTCATCCCGGCCGCCTTTCTGGCGGTGTTTGCCATGCAGCGCATCGCCCGGCAACTCTCGATTCCGCCCTTTTCGACCGAGCGGCTTGAGCTTCTCGGTCAGGACGTTTACGGTTTGCTGCTGGCCGCGGCCTGGCTGCTCTTCGGCTGGTCGGCCATCGACTACATGGTGGAGTGGCAGAGCCGCGAGTCACGGCTCAAGATGAGCCGTCAGGACCTGCGCGATGAGTACAAGGAGACCGAGGGCAGCCCGCAGATCCGCGGCCGCATCCGCAGCCTGCAGCGCCAGATGCGCCGCCGCCGCGTGAAGGCCGACGTCGCCAAAGCGGCCGTGGTCCTGACCAATCCCACGCATTATGCAGTGGCTCTGAGCTTTGACTTTGTGAGCATGGAGGCGCCCAAAGTGCTGGCCAAGGGCCGCAATCTTCTGGCCGAGGAGATCAAGGCCGAGGCGCGCTGGGCGGGCGTGCCCATTGTGGAGAATCCGCCTCTTGCGCAATCGCTCTATCGCACGGTCGAAGTGGGCCAATCGATTCCTGTGGAGCTCTATGCGGCCGTGGCCGCGATTCTCGCCTATCTCTACCGCCAGCGCGTGGAGGCCGAGTTGCGCGAGCGCAAGATGCGGCGCTCCGCGCCTTCGGGCTTTGGAGGAATGTCTCGATGAGGCGCACCGCGCTTGCGCGTTTTGGAGGAATGCATCAATGAGCACAGCAACCCTGCCCGCAGGCGCACTTCCGGCCCGGACTTCGATCTGGCACCGGCTGCGCGATTACTTGCTGCCCATGGCAGCGATCAGCGTGGTGTTTGTCATGCTGGTGCCGGTGCCTGCCGCGGGCCTGGACTTTTTGCTGGCGCTCTCCATGGCGGCCTCGGTCATCGTCTTCCTCTCGGCCGTGCAGATTCGCCGCGCCGTCGAGCTTTCGGTGTTTCCGACCCTTCTTTTGCTCCTTACCCTCTTCCGCCTCTCGCTCAACATCGCTTCCAGCCGGCGCATTCTCTTGCACGGCCAGGAGGGAACTGCCGCGGCCGGCAAGGTGATCGAGGCCTTCGGGCAATTCGTGGTGGGCGGCAATTACGTGGTCGGCTTCGTGCTTTTTCTGGCGTTGATCGCGATTCAGTTCCTTGTGGTTTCGCACGGCGCCGTGCGCACCGCCGAGGTCACGGCGCGCTTCACGCTGGATGCCTTGCCCGGCAAACAAATGGCCATCGACGCGGATATGAACGCAGGGCTGATCGACGAGGCTGAGGCGCGCCGACGCCGGCAGGCCATCGCCCGCGAGGCTGAGTTCTACGGCGCCATGGACGGCGCGGCGCGCTTCAACCAGCGCGACTCTCTGGCCACGATTTTGATCACAGCCATCAACATCGTTGCCGGCCTGTTGATCGGAACCCTGCAACAGGGCGTCGAGTTAAGCGAAGCCGCGCGCACCTACACCGTGCTCACCGTAGGCGATGGCCTGGTGACCATCATTCCGTCGTTGTTGGTCTCCGTGGCCGGCGGCATCACGCTGACACGAGCCAACTCGGCCGGCATGCTGGGCACCGAAATTCGGCAACAGCTGCTGGGTCGCCCCGCGACGCTCTACATGGCGAGCGCGGTCTCGGCCTGCATGTGCCTGATTCCGGGATTGCCGAAGTTCGCCTTTCTGGCCGTGGCGGGTGGGCTCTTCGTGGGCGGCAGAAGATTGGCGGCGCAAGGTCCGGCAGTTGCAGCGGAGCCAGCGGCCGTCGAGAAAAAGAAACTCGAGGGCGCGCAGATCTCGGAGCTGTCTTCGCTGCTGCGCCTTGAGGATCTGACCCTCGAGATCGGTTTCCAGCTGATTCCGCTGGTCGACGAGAAGCAGGGCGGGCAGCTGCTCGCGCGGGTGCGCGCCCTGCGCCGTCACCTTTCTTCCGAGATGGGCTTCCTGGTGCCTCCCGTACATATTTCAGACAACCTGCGCCTGAAGCCGCGCGAGTATGTGATCTCGCTGCGCGGCATCGAGATGGGCCGTTGGCAGACGGAGGGCCCGCACCTGTTGGCCGTCTCGGGAGAGCCGGGCCGCAGGCCGCTTACCGGCAAAGAGACGCGGGAGCCAGCCTTTGGCGTGCCCGCGGTCTGGATCGCTCCCGCGCTCGAAGAGCAGGCGATTGCAGCCGGCTATTCGGTGGTGGATGCGGTCACCGTAATCACCACCCACCTCGGGGAACTGATCCGCCAGCATGCTGGAGAGCTGCTGGGCCGCGCCGAAATCAAACGCCTGCTCGATGCTCTCAACGACTCGCATCCCAGGCTGCTCGAAGAACTGGTGCCCAAGCTGCTGACTCTGGGCGAGGTGGCGCGGGTGCTGGAGCAGTTGCTGCGGGAGCGGGTTTCGATCCGCGATATGGGAACGATCTTGGAGGCATTGCTCGAGACCGCGCCCGTGAACAAGAGCCTCGTTGCCTTGGTCGAGGCATCACGCCAGGCGCTGGGGCGAAGGCTGGTGCGGCCGCTCCTCGATAGTGAGGGCCAGTTGCCGGTCCTTTTGCTCGATCCCGCGCTCGAAGAGGAGATTCTTTCGGCCATCGCTCCGGAGCCGGGCCAGCGCCTGCTCGCGGCAGCCGCACCCGCTGGAACCCCACTCGTGCGCCGCCTCACCGATTCTGTGAGATCCCTTATCGGCTCCGCATCTTCTGCGGTACCGCCCGTGCTCCTTTGTCCGAGTCCGGCGCGCTTCCAGGTCAAGCGCTGGCTGGAGCCGGTGCTGCCGCGACTGGCCGTCGTGGCCGCCAGCGAGATTCCGCCGGAGATCAGACTGCGACCGGTGGGCGCAGTTCGTTGAAGGTGAGGGGAGAAGGCAAATGGGAGTCGACGGAACAGCTGCAATGAGAGATCCCAAACCCGCGCGCCGCGCCGCGGCAGCGGGCGGCTATCCTCCAGCCGGAATGCCGGCGGCACTTACGGGTGAGCAGGAGCGCGTGCTGCTCGAGCACTTGCCGATCGTGCGCTTTCTCGCGCGCCGTATCCACGAACGGCTGCCGCAGCACGTGGACATCGAGGATCTGGTCTCGGCAGGCGTCGTCGGATTGATGGACGCCTTCGCCAAATTCGATCCCGAAAAGAAGGTACAGTTTCGCAGCTACGCACAGTTTCGCATCCGGGGCGCGATCCTCGACAGCTTGCGTACGCTCGACTGGAGTCCGCGCGAATTGCGCCGCAAGGGCCGCGCGGTCGAGGAGGCGATTCGCGTGCTGACCGCGCGCCTGGGCCGCGCGCCAGGCGAGGCCGAGATTGCCGCCGAAATGGGGCTGGGTCTCGAGGATTACCAGCAGCTGCTGGGCGATCTCAAGGGGCTCGAGATCGGCACGCTGCATGTCGAACGCAACGAAAACTCCGGCGAGGAGGAACTGGCCTATGTGCCCGGGCGCCCTGAAGAGGATCCCCTTTTTCGCTGCCTGCGCGGCGAGCTCGAAGAGAGATTGGGGAAGGCAATCGCCAACCTGCCGGACCGCGAACGGCTGGTGATGACTCTCTACTACTACGAAGAGATGACCATGCGCGAGATCGGCCTGGCGCTGGGCGTGGTTGAGTCGCGGGTCTCGCAGGTGCATGCTTCGGCGGTGGTGCATCTGCGCGCTGCCCTGCGCGACCTCGGGACGCAAAGCGCTCGAAACCGGCTGCCGCCGCGCAAACCGCCGCAGAAGACCTGAGGCGGCGACAAGAATGTGGGAACGCAGTGAAGGAGTGAGGATTGACGGAAAAAACACTCAAGCAGGATGAGATTGATGCGCTCTTCGAGGCCGCGCGCAGCGCCTCTCCCGAGTCGCCGCTCCCCGAAGCGCGGGCCCGCGTGGTGCCCTATGACTTCTCTTCTGCCGGGCAGATATCGACCGATCAGTTGCGCGCCATCAGCATGCTGAACGATCTATTTGCGCGCAATCTCACCCACAACCTGGCCGCATGGCTCCGCACCCGCTTTCAGGTCAACCTGGTCTCGGCCGAACAGATCCAGTTCAATGAGTTTCTGCTCAGAATCCCCGAGATTAGTTACGTTGCATCAGTTCGGCTGGAGCCGCTCGGGGCGCTTTCGGTGATGCAGCTGGACTTGGGACTGGCACCGCCCATCATCGACCTGCTGCTGGGTGGCGACGGCAAGGACGGGCCGCTGCGCGAACTGACGGACATCGAAGAATCGATTCTGGGCAGCGTGGTCGAGATTATCTGCCGCGAACTGGCGATCGCCTGGCAGCCGGTCGGCCTCGGCTTCAGCTTCGATCGCCGTCAGATGCAGACCCAGGTGGCGCGCATTATCGCCGTCACCGAAAAGGCGCTCTGCCTGAGCTTTGAAATCCGCATGCCAAATAGTTCGGGACTGTTGAATCTGGCCTTTCCCGCCGTGGTGGCCAACACCATCCTGCGCCGGCTGACGACCGACTGGGGCCGGCGCTGCCGCCACACGGACGAAACGCGCGCGCGGATCGCGGCGGTGGCACGGCGCATCGGTTTTGGCTGCACCTTGCAGTTGCCTACCATACGCCTAGCAGCAAGTGCACTCGAAGCGCTTCAGCCCGGCGATGTGCTGCGCCTCAAGGTGGCCGCGGACACACTCTCCCAGTGGCGTGTGGGAGGATTGCCGCTTCTCGAGGCGCGGGCCATGCGTCTCGGCGAGCACCGCGCAGCGCGCGTCGAACGCGCGATCGCCGGAGGTGAGGCGTGAAGACTTATTTCGATTGCTGGGCCGAGGTGGCCGCGGCGCTCTTTTCGCAGGCCCTGGCCGGCGAGCCGGAACTGGCCGAGTCTCTCCCCAAACCGCTGGGCGCAGGTTCGTTCGGATGGGCAGCCACGCTGGCCGGAGACGTGGAGGGCCGGTTTGCCGTCCTGCTCGACGGTGCGGTGCTTGAGACCCCGCTGGTGGGTGAGGGTGTCGATCAGAAGGCCGGATGGAAGGAACTGGTGCGAGAGGCCGCCGACGCTGCGGCGGGAGAGTTGCTGGCGCGGACGGGAAAGAAGTGCCAGGTCACGAGTTTTGATGAGATCGCGGAAGAGAGTCAGGTTTCGCACGCCTTTCAGCTCCACTGCGGCGACCGAACATGGACGGTTCTGGTGCGGGATGAGCTGCGCGCCATCGATGCCGGGGCGCAGCCGGAAGCCGGCACAAAGACCTCGGCGGAAGCGGGTGCTGGAGAAATGCCCGGCGCGGCGCCGCCTTCGTCGAGTCCCGGCCTGACTCCCGGCCTCGAACTGTTGCTCGATGTCGAACTGGAAGCCTCGCTGCGCTTTGGCGCGCGCGAGATGCCGCTCGGCGAGATTCTCGACCTGGGGCCCGGCGATGTGGTGGAGCTCGATCGCCACGTGGCCGATCCCGTGGACCTGATTGTGGGCGACAAGATTGTGGCGCGCGGCGAAGTGGTTCTGGTCAACGGCAACTTCGGATTGCGCGTGACGGAGGTAGCGGCGCCGAGGAAGCGCCTGGAGAGCGTGCGATGTCTATTCTGAGGCGCCATGGACCGCGGAGCGAGCACAATGCCGGCGCGGCGAGCATGCTCGCGGCGGCGCGCGATGCCATTGTGCCTTTGCATGGGCAGAAATGGCCGGGACAAACTCCGGCAGGGGAAAAGCCCGGAATTCTGCGCACCTGCGCGAATCCGCGCTGCGGTTCAGGATGGCTTCGCCTGTGGCGGAGCCGCGAGGCGCCGATTTTTGAGGGCGGTTGGTGCTGCTCCGCTGCGTGCACATTGGCACGCGTCGAAGCGGCGGTCGGCCGGGAGATGGATGCGCGGGGCGTGGCGCGCGAGAATTACCGCCATCGCATTCCGCTGGGCCTGGCCATGCTGGAACAGAGATGGATCACGCCCATTGCGCTGCGTACAGCGCTGGCCGCGCAGCGCACCGCGGGGAGCGGAAGGCTGGGCGAATGGCTGGTGCGGCAGAGGAGTTCGAGCGAGGAACTGGTGACGCGGGCCCTGGGCTTGCAGTGGGGCTGCCCGGTGTTGAACATGGAGTTTCACAACACCGAAGACCTGACTGTTCTATTGCCTAGGCTTTTCATCGACGCCTTCGGCGCGTTGCCGTTACGCGTGGCAGCGGGCAAGATCCTCTACCTGGGCTTTGAGGACCGCATCGATCCCGCGCTGGCGCTGGCTACGGAGCGTATGACCGGGTTGCATGTCGAAACGGGTTTGGTGCAGGGCTCTTTCTTTCGGCCCGCGCACGCGCACGCCCTGGAGGCACGGTTTCCGCCGGTCGAGCTGATCGAGACGGCCACGGAGCAGGCATTGGCATTGGCGCTGACCAAGGCTCTCGAAGAGACGCGCCCCGTGGAGGCGCGTCTTGCGCGCATCCACGATTGCTTCTGGCTGCGTATCTGGCGCCGTCGCCAGACCGGCCCCCTGCCGGACTCCGGCTCCATTCGCGACCTGATTGCTTCCACCGCCGCGTAATAAGACCCCCCCCCGCTCGAGGCCCACGGAGAATGCGCGAGGCGCAGTGAGACTCGGGTTGGGGCAAGGGAGTAAGGAACTCATGGTTAGGAGCCGGGCGCCGATAGGCAAAGCAGGGGGCGTGGGGATGAGCGAGATTCGAGCTCTGATTGTTGACGACTCGTCGGTGATGCGCAAAATCGTGGAACGGGCGCTGCGCCAGGCGGGACTGGATGCGCTGGTCGTGTATGAGGCCGGCTCGGGCGCCGAGGCGCTGGAAGTATTGAAGAGCCAAACTGTCGACCTGATCCTTTCCGACATTAATATGCCGACGATGGATGGCTTGGAGTTTTTGCGCCAGATCCGCGCCCACAATCTGGCTCAGGACGTTCCCGTAGTCATGATCACCACCGAATCGAGCGAGGAGCATGTCAAGCAGGCGATTCAGGCCGGGGCGCGGGGATACATCCGCAAGCCATTCACGGCCGAGCAGGTGAAGGAGCGGGTGCTGCCGCTGGTGCGGGCAGCCTGACGGGGAGGTACCTGTGCTATTGAACGGAGTGCGTGCGGCCGCCATAGCGGGGCGTGCGGGGGTCGCAGTTCATGGTGGCGCAATGCAAGGCGGTCCAGACGAAAGGGAGCAGACGATGGCGATATCGTTGCGTGAATCCGTGGAGCGGGTCTCCGATCCGCAAAACCTGGACGCCAGCGTGGAGGAGGTCTTCCGGCTGATGCTTGGCATCGCGTGCAGGCGCGAGGCGGACCTGGTCGTCGCGGACAGTGAATCGGTGACCGCCGTGGTCGGCTTTGGCGGCCTGTTGAGCGGCGCGTGTGTCTTCCGCTCGGGAGCCCGGACGGCGATGAAGATTGCCGCACAGATGACAGGCATGGAGTTCGACACCATCGACAATACGGTGAAGGACGGCATTGGCGAGATCTGCAATATGCTGGCGGGAGCGTGGAAGGGCAAGGTTCCCGAGCTGGCTGCCAACTGCGGCCTGTCGGTCCCCGCCGTCATTACGGGCCGGGACTACAACCTGCACGTGCAGGCCCCGGAATTCCAGCTGCATCACGGCTATCGCTTTGGCGAAGAGATCTTTGAGGTCACCATCGTCTGCGACGGCTTGCAATAAGACAGGAAGCAGCCAGTAGGGGGTAGGAGCCGGCTATTCCATGCGGGCCACTCCCTTCTCTCCTCTTGCCTTGAATTTGCTAATCTCTCCATCCCCCTTTTCGGCCCTCCATCTGCTTCAAACTCCCGTGCAATTCCACGAGGAGAGCTCCCGATGGACAGTGGCTACTATGCGGCAATGACCGGTCTGGTGGCGCGCACGCAGGCTCTGGATACGGCGGCGGCCAATCTGGCCAACGCGCAAACGCCGGGGTACCGCGCGGAGCGCGAGTTCTTCCGCTCCGCGCTGCTGGGACCGGACGCTGCCGATTCCCAACTGGGAGCGACCGTGAACAACTACGGTCTGTTGGGCGGCGACCGGCTGAGCATGGCCCAGGGCGCACTCGAGCCGACCGGCAATCCTCTCGATCTGGCGATTGAAGGTCAGGGGTTCTTTATGGTGCAGACGGCGAATGGGCCGCGCTACACGCGCGATGGCAGTTTCCACCGCGCACAGAGCGGCCAGTTGGTCACACAGGAAGGCGAGCCAGTGCTTTCCGCGGTGGGCCAGCCGATTCTGATTCCACCGGGCGAGGTCACGATAGGCGCCGATGGTGCGGTTTCGGTGGCTGGCGGGGTCGTCGCGCAGGTGGGCGTGTTCGCGTTTCCTGGCGGCACCGAGCTCACACCGGAAGGAGCCAACCGTTACGTGGCGCCGCAGGGAGTCAAGACCACGGCTGCGAAGGATGCATCGATCCACGAGGGCGCTCTCGAGGCTGCCAATCAGGATGTGGTGGAGGGATCGCTCGATTTGGTCATGATGCAGCGCCAGGCGGAGATGATGCAGCGGGCGTTGACCGTGTTTCACACCGAGTTCAATAAATTCGCGACGGAAGAATTGCCGAAGGTCTAGTCCAAAACTAGGAAAAAACGAGGGGAAAAATGATTCGAGCTTTGTACACCGCTGCCAGCGGCATGAGCGCACAGCAAATGAACCTCGACACCATCGCCAACAACCTGGCCAACTCGTCGACCACGGGATTTCGGCAGTTGCGCCTGCAGTTTCAGGACATGGTATATCAAAACATGGTCACGCCGGGCGCGGCTCAGAGCCAGAACACGGTGTCCGCGGGATTGCAGATTGGCTTGGGCACCCGGCCGGCGGCGACCGAGGTCATCAATACCCAGGGCGAGCTGAACGAGACCGATAATCCACTCGATGTTGCCATCCAGGGTGCGGGCTTCTTCCAGGTACAACGGCCGGACGGCACCATTGCTTACACTCGCGCGGGTCAGTTTCACCTGAACAATCAGGGCACGATTGTGACCACGGACGGCGATCCGCTGATCCCCACCATCACCATTCCGTCGAATGCCACCGCGGTCACCATCACGCAGTACGGCGTCGTGAACGCGACGCTTGCCGGCCAGCAGAATCCCTCGCAGCTGGGGCAGATTCAGCTGGCGACATTTCCCAATCCGGGCGGCCTCGAAAGCATGGGCAACAACCTGCTGACGGCCACGTTAAGTTCAGGCGATCCCGTCCTGGGAAACCCCGGCGGTACGGAAGGCCTGGGCACGCTGAATCAGGGCTACCTCGAGAACTCGAATGTGGATGTGGTGACCGAGTTTGTGCAGATGGTGCTGGCACAGCGGGCCTACGAATCGAACTCGAAAGTGATCAAAGCCGCTGACGATATGTATTCGCAGGTCAATAACATGACGCACTGATATTGGTGTAACGCTTGAAGCGGGCATCGGACGCGGGACAGGGGAGCAGGACGGGCGAAGATGGGCAGGAAGCAGGGAGCGAGAGCGATTGCGAAGTGGGCATGGTTGGTGGTGGCGCCGGCTGTCGCCGCTTGTGCGCAGACACTCGGAAACGTAGCCGCCGTGCCGGACCCTGCGCGCATGGCGGCTCCGGCACCTGAGACTGTGCTCAATCCCAACGGAGAAGTGCTGCGACAGATTAAGGATCCATCGACTGGCGACCTCTGGCTTTTGTTGCGCGACCAAAACCGCCCTGGCGGACCGGGGCGGCTGGTGCTTGCCCGGCTAGGGAGCAACACCGAGAGGGCGACATTCGGCGGACCATCACGATCTTTCTCTGCGGGAAAGCGGCCCGTAATCCGTACCGGTGACGCGCTGCTGGTGGAAGAGCGCACGGAGGTGGTCGACACGCGGCTGGAAGCGGTGGCATTGGAATCGGCAGCGAAGGGTGCCCGTTTCAGGGCGCGATTGAAGATTGGGGGCAAGGTGGTGCGCGTGATAGCCATCTCGCCCGGGCGTGCCGACTTCGCGCCGGAGAGCGAGGTGGTCCCATGAGAACCGGCTCGAGGTCTTGCTTTCGATCCATATTGGTTGCCGCAGTCGTGCTCTGTGCCTTGTGGATGCCGACAGCGGGCGCGGCCGACAAGAAGCAAAATGCTGACGCCGCAACCGGCAAGGCGACGCCCCCAGAGGAGGCCTTGCGCATTTATATCGCCAAGGTGCGCGCGCAGCAGGCCGCGGAGGTGCGGACCCCGGGATCGATCTGGAGTGCGCAGGGGCAGCTGGTGCGGCTGGGCACGGATGTCAAAGCCTTCCGCGTCCACGACGTGGTGATGATTGTGGTCAGCGAGAGCCTGACGGCTTCGACCGACGGGCAGGTAAAGAACGCACGTGCCTCCAGCGCAAACTCGAGCATTACTTCACTCTTCGGTGCACTCAAGGCCTCCAACAATTTGCAGAATCTGCTGAACGCCAGCGCCGCCTCTGGATTAACAGCGCAGGGGCAGAGCACCACCGATTCCAGCCTGAGCACCACTTTTGGCGCTGAGGTCATGGATGTGCTGCCTAACGGGATGTTGGTGGTACAGGCGACAAGGCAATTGACCTTCTCACAGCAGACGCAATTGATCACGCTACGCGGCCTGGTGCGCCCGGAAGACGTGAGCAACCAGAATCAAGTGTTATCTACGGCCATGACCGATCTAGAACTTGAAGTGACGGGCAAGGGAATCGTGAACGACTCCACGTACCGGCAGAACCCGCTGGTGCACTTTCTCGAAAAACTGTTGGTGTTCTAAAGCTGGCGTAACGGGCGAGGGCAGGAAGATGCGGGAATACGAAGGCGAAGAATCCATCGACAACAGTTCGCTTACGGGGGAGAGAACGGTCGCGCGGCGCGTTGCCCGGGCCAAGGCGAGAGCCCGTGCGAATCGCGCCTTCTGGTGGTGGATGGCGCTGGCTGCGGTGTGGCTTGTCTCCATGGCTTTCGTGCGACCGCAGGAAGCAGAGCGCCGCTCGCGCATCAAGGATGTCGCGACCGTTGAAGGGATTCGCGACAACCAGTTGGTGGGCTACGGCCTGGTGGTCGGACTGAAGGGCACGGGAGACAGCTCGCAGACCGTCTTCCCGGCGCAGACATTGGTGTCCGCCTTGCAGCGCATGGGCGTCACTGTGCCGCAGAGCGGCTCGCAAAGCGCAAGCAACATGCAGGTCAAAAACATGGCTGCTGTTTTCGTCGTGGCTACACTTCCGCCCTTCAGCCGCCCCGGCTACAAGGTGGACATCACGGCCTCGTCCGCCGGCGATGCGCGTTCCCTCGAGGGCGGCATTCTGCTGATGACGCCGTTGTATGGGGTCGATGGACAGATCTACGCTCAGGCGCAGGGAGCCCTGGTCCTCGGTGGATACACGGCGACGGGCGGCGGCAACTCCAAGCAGGTGAATCATCCCACCACGGCGCGCATTCCCGGGGGTGCGTCGGTGGAGCGGACGGTTCCCTTCGATCTTGCCGAGATGCGCACCGTGAGCATTGTGCTGAATGACGCCGATTTTCACACTGCCGAAGGCATGGCGGCGGCGATCGACCGCGAACTGGGCACGGCGCGCGCGCGTGCCGTCGACAGCCGGCGCGTGGAGATCGTGCTAGAGCCAAAAGAGGACGCCGCGGCACTGCTCGACAAGGTCGAACAAGTAGAAATCAGCGTCTATCCACGGGCGCGCGTGGTGGTGAATGAACGCACGGGCACCGTGGTGATCGGCGGTACGGTGCGTCTGCAGCCGGTCTCGATTCTGCACGGCGGACTCATTGTGAACGTTATCTCCCATATCGAAGTGTCGCAGCCTGGCGCGCTCTCGTCAGGAACCACCCAGGTGGTCGAGCAGACCACGGTGCAGGCGCAGGACAAACCGGTGAACGAGATCAATCTCAAGGAAGGCGCAACCGTCGAAGATTTGGTCCAGCAATTGCAACGAACCGGGGCAGGTGCGCGCGACGTGATCTCGATCTTGCAAGCCATGAAGGAAGCGGGCGCTCTGGAGGCGGATCTCGAGGTGCTGTGAAGTCGGGCAAGCGACGTTAGCAGAGAACGGGGCCGGGCGAGGATGGGGCAAGGCGTGCAATTAGCGGCGATGGGCGGAGCGACACCGGCAGCGCAGGCGGAAAGCGCGCCCTCGCCGCGGATGGTGCGCGCGGCGCACGAGTTTGAAGGTCAGATGATGAAGGAGTTGTTGAAGCCGATGACCCAGGGCGACGCGCTGACCGGCACCGATGCAGATGAGGGCGCGGACGCGGGGTCGGGTGGAGCGCTGGGCGAGTTTGCTTCCGAAGCCCTCGGCCAGTCGCTGAGCGAACGCGGCGGATTTGGCATTGCCAAGCAGATTATCCAAGAACTTTCCCATCGAGGTAACCAGCACGAAAACAGGAAGGTAACCAGGAATCTGCACCAAAATCACGTAATGAGAACTCGTGAATGACTAGAGTGATTAAGAGATTCTGACGATAGACCCAGCAAGGAGGCATGAATATGGACATTCGGAATAGCCTGGACGGATTGGGGTCGCTTTTGGGGCTGAACCCCACGGCGCCTTCGGCGTCGCAAAGCAAAGGCAACGCATCCGCGGCGCGAAGCAGCTTCGACAGCGACCAGGCGACCTTCAGCAGCGCGGCGAGCGCGGTTTCGCAGAGTGCTTCCGGCGAGAATGTTCGCGCGGACAAGGTGGCAGCCGTACAGGCGGCACTGACGGACGGGACTTACAGTATTCCGGCTTCGGCGGTGGCTTCCAAGGTAATCGACTCCATGCTGGCTGCTGGGCTGACATCCGGGCTGGGTGCAGCCCTGTCGTAGAAGGATGGGGAAGCTGCCGATGCAGGAGCTTGAGGCGCGTCCGGCGAATCCGGAACTTAAAGAGATCGTGGTGGAAGCATCGCGCGCGTTAGCGCGTCTGGATACGGTGCGGCTCGAGGAGCTTGCGCTCTCGTGCGGGGCTCTAACTGGGACACTGAAGCCGGGAAGCGCAAGAGAACGAAAGTTCCTGGCGCGGCAGGCAAGGGAAGCCGAGGCAGACATGGCGGTCTTCGCGCGGGTTCTGGAGGCGACGCGCGCCAATCTGAGCGTCATGAACCGGCTACGCGAGTTGCGCGCAGGACAGTTGGAGTACACGGAACGGCAGGCGCGCGGTGGTGGTGCGGAGGACGGGCATGGGGACAATTAACTCCGCACTGGGCCTGGCCTCGGGAGCTCTCGATGCCGATCAGGCAGCCTTGAGCGTCGTAGCCAACAACGTGGCCAACGCCAACACCACCGGGTACACAGTGGAAACGCCCGACTGGCAGGAGAATCAGCCGATCAGCGTGGGTGGAATCCAGGTGGGCGACGGCGTGACGGAAACCGGCGCTACATCACAGCGCGATCGCGTTCTGGAGGAGCGGCTCGACCAGCAACAGCAATTGGCCTCTGCTTCGAGCACGCGCCTTACCGCGCTGAATAGCATGCAGGCGCTGTTTACGCCGGATTCTGGTTCGTCCAGTTCCACGGCTGGCGATATTGGCAGCGATATTACAAGCTTTTTCGACTCCTTTGCATCCCTCGAGAGCGATCCAACTAACAATGCGCTGCGCGAACAAGTGCTCTCTTCGGCATCGACGCTGGCTGGAGATATTTCAAGCGCCGCAAACGGCCTGAATGCACAAGGCACTGCGCTCAATCAGGAGGCATCGGGAGTGGTGAACCAGGTGAATTCGCTGACCGGCGCCATTGCGCAGTTGAATCTCCAGATTCAATCCACTTCACCGAACGCCGATGCGGGAACCCTCGAAGACCAGCGGCAGCAGGACCTGAGCCAGCTCTCGCAACTGATCGGTATCAACCAGGTGTCTACGGAGAACAATGGCCTTTCCATCACGACCACCTCGGGCCAGCTATTGGTTTCCGAGGGAGAGAACTTCCAGTTGTCCACAGGAACCGTGAATGGCGCCTCGGACCTTTTTCTCGGCGGCGCCGATATTACTTCGCAGCTTGCTACCGGCGGCGGGCAATTGGGCGGCTACCTGACGGCCCGCGTTGTGGATATTCCCGGCGCGCTCAGTTCGCTTGATCAACTGGCAAATAGCATCTCGACCTCGGTGAACGCAAAAAACAATTCCGGCACGGACCTGGATGGTGTGACGGGGACGGCAGCCAATCCCCTTTACATCTTCAATGAGCCCGCCGCAGTTGCCGGCAGTGCGATGAATATGAGCGTCATCATGACCGATCCCGATCAGATCGCGGCGGCGGTCCTGGGCGGCGGAACCGGAGACAACTCCAATGCCGTGGCCATGGCAAGCCTGGCTGGCCAGACGATTGTGAACGGACAGACTCCAATCAACTACTACTCGAACTTCGTTTCCACTCTCGGCGCAACAGTTTCCGAGGTGCAAACAGAAAACACTGCGCAGAATGCCTCTGTGACACAGTTGCAGACGCAGAACAATGCGCTATCAAGCGTGAATCTGAACGATGAAGCGGCGGCGATGTCGACACTCGAGAGCAGCTATCAGGCCGCCTCGCAGGTCTTCACGCTGCTGAACACCATCATGGCCTCGGCGCTGAACCTGGGCCTGGAAACGACGGTGTCGTAGAGACAGCTTTTAGCTCCTAGCTTCTAGCTAGTAGCTCGATCGAGGTAGTGCCGGCACCGTCGATAAAGAATAGGACTTAATTCCCTGGGGCAGGCGATTAGGCTGCTTACGGCAAAGGCCAGCTAGAGGCTAGAAGCCAGGAGCTTTCAAAATGCGGGTTGATCCTTCGTACATTACGAACCTTGTGGGCTCGCTCGACCAGGCGCAGTCCAGCGAGCAGCAACTGAGCTCGGAACTGTCGAGCGGCGTGAGCATCACATCTTTACGCCAGGATCCGGTGGGTGCAGGCCAGAATGTTCTGCTCCTGAACCAGATTCAGCAGGACGACTCTTTCACCGAGAGCTCGAACCTGGTTACAGGTCAGTTGCAGGTGGCTGATTCGGCTCTGGGCAGTGTAGTAAATGAGTTGACGCAAGCGATCTCGCTTGCCACCAGCGCCAACAATGGCACCATGAGCGCGAGCGATGTGAAATCGATTGGCAGTCAGATTTCGGGCATTCTCGACGAGGTGCAGTCGCTGGCAAATACCAGCTACCAGGGCCAATATATTTTTGCCGGCGGGCAGACAGGCACGGCGCCGTTCTCGACCTCGACTGCCTCTTCTCCCGCGGTCACGACATACAGTGGCGACGAAGACGTGAATTATCTCGAACTGCCGAACGGGCAGAAGATCCAGCTCAATGTTCCCGGAGATCAAGTTTTTCTGGGCGCCGGCACGAACAGCGTCTTTGGCGCGCTCAATGCGCTGGTTGCCGACTACTCGACGGGCACAGTGAACACTTCGCAGGCGGTAAACGACACTCAGGCCCTGGGAACTGCCTTGAACTACGTCTCGCAGCAACGCGTGACCGTCGACAATTCGATTACCCAGCTCAACGCCGCGTCGAGCGCAGTGACGAACGAAAAGACACAACTGACGACGGCGCAGACCGATCTCATGCAAGCCGATATTCCCACTGTATCGACGCAACTCTCTCTGGCAGAGACACAACAGACGGCTCTGGAAGACGTCATCGCGCAGCTCGAATCCACTTCCAACAACCTCTTCTCCAAGCTGCAGCCATAAATCGCGACCTGCGGCGCGTTCTCTATACTGAATGCGAGAGGGCATCTCGTGTTCGCAGCACTGCGATTTCTCTGGAATGCGACGCGCGGGCACAGGTTTGCGCCGTGGCGAAGCCCCTATTTGCGCTGGCGCGTCGAAACCTATTCCGGGCTGCGCGCGGAAACGTTGACCGCGAAAAGCATTCTTGGTTTTGCTCTGGGCTTCGCGGGGTGAGCTCTTCCGCTTTCTCATCTGGACGGGGGAAATGCAGCGAGAGGCACGTAAGCGCGTGTAAGCCTGAGCAACCGGGAGATTCAATGCTTAGAAAGATTCTCGCCCTCGCCGGCTATGAATTGCGCCGAAACCGGCCGAAGAATCCAAGGGAGCGAGGGGTTCGCGACGGTGCGCTATATCGTCCGTTGTTTTCTCCATGGCTAGGCGACGGAGACTTCAAGAAATATTACGAAGTAGCGGCGCCGAGATCCCTCGTCTCGCCTGACCGCTGTTACGTTCTCTGGATACTGCTTCGCCAGGCGCTCAATCTTAGCGGAGATATTTGGGAATGCGGAGTCTATAAGGGTGGCACCGCGGCGATGATGGCCGCCGTAATTCGGGATTCCGCCCAGTCTGACAAGAAGCTTTTTCTCTTTGACACCTTTCAGGGGATGCCGGAAACTAATTCCAAGAAAGATCTCCACCGGAAAGGGGATTTTGGCGACACCTCGGAAGAGGCCGTCCGCGACTATGTCGGGGGGGGGGGGGGTAATTTTGCGTAAGGGTTTCATCCCCGACACGTTTAGAGGTCTCGAATTAGCCAGAATCACATTCGCGCATGTCGATCTCGATATCTACAGATCGATCCTAGACAGCTTGGACTTCATCTGGCCACGGTTGACGTTAGGTGGGTTCATCGTCTTTGACGATTACGGATTTCCCTCTTGCCCCGGCGCGCGGGCTGCGGTCGATGAGTTTTTTGCTTCGAGTGCCTGCATTCCACTCTGCCTTCCGACCGGCCAAGCAGTTGTCTTCAAAGCAGTCCCTGACAATTGCCACGTTCGAAAATGAAAACGGTCAAGTGATCTGGAGTTCTTCTGGCATGAGATTTGGATTGCCAAGCCTTTTCTTGAACGCAGTTGCGATGCTGTTTGTGGCAGTTGCTGGGGCGCAGCAACTGCCACCAGCGGAGCCTCCGCAGTCGATGCCTGTCCCTCAGGGCGAGGCGGCAAATTTGCGCGTGACAACCACCGAAGTGCTGGTGCCGACACTTGTCGAAAAGAAGGGCGGCGGCATTCTCTACGGTCTGAAGGCGAGCGATTTCGTTCTTGAAGACAACGGCGTGCCGCAAAAGATCCGCGTGCAGGAGGAGATGGATACGGCGCCCGTGGCGCTGGTTGTTGCCGTGGAGGAGGGCGGCGCCAGCGTGCTGGAGTTCGACAAGCTCGCCAAGATGGGCCCGCTGCTCGATGTGTTTCTCACCGACCCGCGCAGCCAGGCGGCGCTGGTGGGCTTCGATTCCGTGCCGCATTTGCTTGAGGACTACACGCACAACGGCGACCAGATCAACTCCGATCTCGAGCGGTTACAACCCGGCGATGGTGGGGCAGCGATTCTGGACACTGTGAATTACGCGGTGAGTTTGCTGGAGACACAGCCCAAGGATTTTCGCCGCGTGCTGTTGCTGATCAGCGAAGAGCGCGACCACGGCAGCAAACACACCAAGCCTGCGCAACTGATTCAGAAGATCGGCGAGTCGGACGTGCTGGTGCTGAGCGTTTCGTTTTCGCCGGCGCTGGCCGAGTTGGGTCACGATGTCAAGGACTCCTCGCCCGACCAGGCCACGATGAGCATGGTTTCGGCGCTGGTGATGGCGATCAAGGCTTTCAAAAAGAATGTCGCCAAGGAAGTGGCCGAGGAGAGCGGCGGCGAGTACACAACTTTTATTGGCGACAAGCGCTTCGAAGCGCGCGTAATGACTGCAGCGAAGGACGCACGCAACCGCTATTTGATTACCTTCAGCCCCACCAATCTGACTCCCGGCCTGCACACCATTCGCGTGCGCACGACGCAGGATTACGGGGCGCGGATTGTGGCGCGCGCAAATTACTGGCTCGACGTGCACCATAGGAAGCGATCCGATCCTCAAGCAATCTCCACGGCGCGCGATAGGGTCGCGAAAGAAGTTCGCTTGCGCCGGCATCGTCAACGATCTTTTCGTTGTTCACATCCCAGCGAATCTTGCGGCCGACAAGCATGGAAATAAGGCCGAGGTGGCCAGGAATCGCCGAGTGATGCGCGACCTGAGCCGGCGCTATCGTCGGCTTACGGGACTGAACGCAATCAATGAAGTTGGCCCAGTGGTCGTTCGAGAGATAGAGCGGATTCTTGCGCTGCGCTTCGGGAACGGAATCCCATTTGTTCCATTTGGGATTCGAGGAATCGAAGCCGCCGCGATCGACCCAGACCCAGCCTTCGGTGCCGATCCACTTGGTGCCCATGTTGATGGCGGGGGAGCCGCCGGCAATCGTCATGCTGGACGTCGTTCGCATATCCGGTGACTTCTTTGCGGTAGGTGCACGCGATGGTGTATTTCGTCGCGGTGTTCCAAATGGCAGTCTTATCGGGGAACTCGCCGAATCCTTCGACTTCTGACGGGCCGGAGAGATCGAAGCCGAGGCCCCAATGGGCGATGTCGCCATGATGGCCGATCCAGTCAAGAAGCTGGCCTCCGCCTGTGTTGTAATTCCAGCGCCAGTTCTGGTAAACGCGGATGTCGATGTAAGGCTCCATCCTTGCAGGACCAATCCAACGCTCGTAATCGAGGGAAGCGGGAGGATCGGTGACGGCAAGTTTCCACGCAGGCGAGCCGGGAAGAACGGTGGCGGGATCGACCGGCTTGTCGGAAATCGATGCCATGCGCGCCTGAAAAGCAGGAATCGTGCGTGGGAAATCGTGATGACCGCCGGGCAGACCGACTTCAACATGCGTGACGTCGCCGATGAGTCCGCTATGGACGATCTCCGCGGCTTTGCGGAAGTTGGGAAGGGAACGCTGCCAGGAGCCAGTCTGCCAGATGATATTGTTCTCCTCGACTGCACGAACAATCGCCTGTTGCTCGGCGATGGTGTGCGCGAGGGGCTTCTCGCCCCAAATGTCTTTCTTTTGCGCTGCGGCTTCAACCGCGATGATGGCGTGCCAGTGGTCGGGAACCGCAATCATCACCGCATCGATATCGGAACGCGCGAGAAGCTCGCGAAAATCGTGGTACGACGCGCAGTCCTTATTGCCGTAGTGGCCGTTGATCGTGTCGAGGGCAGCCTGAAGATGATTCGTTTCGATGTCGCAGGCGGCGACGACCTGACAGTTGGGCAACTTGAGAAAGGCTTTAGTGTTGTTCGGGCCCTGCATGCCCCAGCCGACGACGCCAACGGTAACGCGATTGGAAGCAGCGGCGCGCGCGGCGCGAAGGCGCGAACTGGACGCGACGGCAATGGACGCTCCAGCCGAAGCGAGAAAATGGCGGCGCGTGACGGAAGAAGCACGAAACAACCCAGATGCCATGTCGGTCATGGTTTTCTCCAAATGAATCTATCCAGCGGCCGGAACGCCAAAGATGATCTGCGTGACAGTGGCCGACTGGAAATGCGGAGCCAGTCTAGCACACGGTCTCTCGGGAAGGTGCAGGGTTCGCAGTAACTTGTTGGCTCCTTGGTTCTTCGAGCCGCATGAGTATCCCCAAGGGGAGCGTTCATGTTAATCTTTCAGTAGACACTGAAGAGTGGACACGAGAGAAAAAAGAGGAGTAATTCACGCCGTGCTGGCGACTCAAAAAAAGACTGACCTAATCAAGCGCTTCCGCACCCACGAGACGGACACCGGTTCGCCGGAAGTTCAAATCGCGATTCTGAGCGAGCGGATCGGCGAACTGACCGAGCATTTCAAGACCCACAAAAAGGATCACGCTTCCCGGCGTGGGTTATTGATGCTGGTCAGCAAACGTCGTCGCCTGCTGGACTACCTGAAGACGCACGATACCGATCGCTATCGCGATGTTATCGGCAAGCTCGGGATCCGCAAGTAATCAGAAAGCTCACTTTGAACCGGAAGCAACCAGACCGGACAATGGTCCCGGCCCCCATCCGATACGGCACACCGGACCAAGTCGCGGCCGGCGGCACTGCATACAGTGCCCGGCCTTGCGCATCGGTGTCTCGTGCGCGCGCATCGCGCGATCCCTACACAAGTTTCCCAAGCGAAAAAATGAAACGAGGACTCTATGTCTACGAAGCATGAAGTAGCCGTCGAGCTTGCAGGCGGCAAGCGTCTGGTCTTTGAGACCGGCCGCATGGCTAAGCAAGCCTCCGGTGCAGCATTGGTGACCACGGGCGAAACCGTGGTTCTAGCTACCGCTGTGGCCTCTCCCGATCCCCGGGAGGGAATCGATTTCTTCCCCCTCACGGTGGATTATCGTGAGTACACCTACGCTGGCGGGCGCATTCCCGGCGGCTTTATCAAGCGCGAAGGCCGTCCCAGCGAAAAAGAGATTTTGACTTGCCGCCAGATCGATCGGCCTCTGCGCCCGTTGTTCCCGGATGGGTTTCGCAATGAAACGCAGCTGATTGTGCTGGTGCTCTCCGCGGATAAGGAGAACGATCCCGACGTGGTTGGAATCAATGGCGCAGCCGCTGCTGTGGCGCTGTCTGACATTCCGTTTGGTGCCACGGTCGGTGCGGTGCGCGTAGGCCGTGTGAATGGCGAGTTTGTGGTGAACCCCACCTACGCCGAGCGCAAGGAGACCACGATGAACATCATGGTGGTCGGCCACAAAGACGGCATCGTGATGATCGAGTCGGGCGCGAAAGAGGAGACCGAAGAGGTGATCCTCGCGGCCATCGAGTTTGCCCACGGAGAAATCAAGAAGATCGTTGCCGCGATCGATGAGCTGGTGGCCAAGGCCGGCAAAGCCAAGAGAAAGTTTACGGCGCCGGAGGTTGACGAGGCGTATTACGCAGAGCTCATGGCCAAGGTCGGTGACCGGCTGAAAGATGCTCTGGACACCAAGGCGCACGACAAAACCGAGAGCTACGCCTTGGTCAAGCAGATCAAGGATGAGTTGGCCGCTGAATTGCCGGCGGATGATCCCGCAGCCAAGAAAAGGCTGTCGCATTATTACGAACTGGTGCGCGAGCGGATCTTCCGCGAGCAGGTAACGAAGGAGCGCATCCGGCCTGACCGTCGCGCGTTCGACGAGATTCGGCCGATCAGCATCGAGACCGGCGTGCTGCCACGGACGCACGGATCAGCGCTGTTTACGCGCGGCGAGACGCAGGCGTTGGTGACGGCGACACTGGGCACCGCGGACGACGGGCAGAGGCTGGAAAGCTACGAAGGCGAGCAGCGGAAGAACTTTATGCTGCACTACAACTTTCCACCGTTCAGCGTGGGCGAAACCGGCCGTATGACGGGCGTGGGACGGCGCGAAGTGGGTCACGGAGCTTTAGCGGAGCGCGCGATCAGCGCCGTACTGCCGAGCGCCGATGAGTCGCCTTATTCGATCCGCATCGTAAGCGACATTCTGGAATCGAATGGATCATCTTCGATGGCTTCAGTGTGCGGAGCCAGCCTGGCGCTCTTCGATTCGGGCATTGCGCTGAAAGGCGCGGTTGCCGGAGTGGCCATGGGCCTCGTGAAGGAGGGCGACGATTACGCCATTCTCACCGATATTGCCGGCGCGGAAGACCACTACGGCGATATGGACTTCAAGGTGGCCGGAACGCGCAAGGGAATCACCGCGCTGCAGATGGACATCAAGATTGGCGGCCTGACCCGCGAAATCCTGCAGCAAGCGATGGAGCAGGCCCGCCGAGGACGGCTCTTCCTCCTGGACAAAATGGATGCGGCACTTGATGGCCCGCGCGTGGAGCGTTCGAAGTATGCACCACGCATCGAGACCGTGATGATTCCCACGGACAAGATCCGCGATCTGATCGGCAAGGGCGGCGCAACCATTCGCGGCATTGTCGAGCAGACGGGCGCCAAGATCGATGTGGACGACACCGGTAAGGTGAGTGTGGCGTCGAGCGATGCCGAGGGTCTGAGGAAAGCGCTGGCAATCATCAGTGACCTGACCGCAGTTCCTGAGATCGGCAAGACGTACCTGGGCAAGGTGGTTCGCCTCGCTGAATTCGGTGCGTTTGTCGAGCTCTTCCCCGGTACCGACGGCCTGCTGCACATCTCCGAGATCGCGGAACATCGCGTAAAAGAGGTCAAGGACGAACTGCGCGAGGGCGATCAGGTGATGGTGAAGGTTCTCGCTATCGAAGGCAATCGCATCAAGCTCAGCCGCAAGGCACTGATCAAGGAACAGAAGGCGAAGCTGGCGCAATCGGCCCCGGCCGAGAGCGAAGAATTTGCGGCTATTTCTGTGCCGGCGCCAGTGGCTCCAGCGCGTCCGCGCCACGAATTCGACGAACGCCAGCCGAGCTCGAATCAGAGCACCATTCTGATCGAGGGTGGCGACGACTTCGACGGAGAAGGCGGCGCGGTGGAGTTCGACGAGGAGAACGAGCCGAACTTCAACCGCGTGGAAGGTGCACCCGCTCCTGTGGGCCAACAGCCCGGTGGCGCGGGACGGCCTGGGCCCGGTGGCACAAACCGTCGTCGCCGTCGTCGCGGTGGACGCGGCCCCGGCGCGAGATAGGGACGAGCTAAGACGGTTGTAAATCGAAAATGGCCCGGACGTTTCGTCCGGGCCATTCTTTATGGACGAGCAACATTTTTATCTAGTCAGCAAGCTGCAGGTCGGGATCCGCGCCAGTCGGCGAAAAGGGTTCAGTCAGAAGCGGCGCTGGGGCAATCCGACCCTCGCGAGTCCTCGCTGAGCGTTTGCTGGCATACATGCGCAGGTCGGCGGAGATGCACAGGGACTCGGCATCGCCGGCATCATCAGGAAAAATCGCGACGCCTACGCTGGCGCCAATATGTACCGTATTCCCCTCAAGCCGAATTGGGCTTTCGAGTAGCTGCTTGAAAGTCCGGACCACGCTCATTGCGTCGGCGCGATTCATGGGCTCTTCCAGCACCACTGAAAACTCATCGCCGCCGGTGCGGGCCACCGTGTCGGTGCGTCGAACCCTGCTCAAGAAAAGTTGCCCTACATGTTTGAGCAACTCGTCGCCGATGTGATGCCCCACGGTGTCGTTGACTTGTTTAAAGCGGTCCAGATCGATTAACAAGAGAGCGGCTTGCGAACCCGTGCGCCGCGCGCGCTCGAGGGTATTCTCCAGTCGATCCTGAAAGAGCCTCCGGTTGGGCAAGCCCGTGAGTTCGTCATGCAGGGCGAGATACTTGTTGTGCTCGATCTGGTCCTCGAGCAGGATCAGAATCATGCCCACGGCGACCACGTACTTGGGCAGGTTCCAAACCTCACTTTCGAGATGGAAGCCGGGGAAGAACGTGTCGAGGAACGGAGCAACCGTAAAGACGTTCGCCCAGGCCAAAAAACCAAAAACGGTGATGAAAGTCCCGGCCGTGGCGCGCCGATAGGCATACCAGAAATGAATGCAGCAGCCAAGATAGACAGTGAAGAAAACCGCGTTCAAAGCCAGGTCAAGGCCATCGCCAGGGCGATTCTGCACCATCAGAAGAAAAACGGAAAGGGACACGTAGAGAAGCACCAATGTCCAGCGGAGCGGGTGGTTAAACTTGCGCACGGTCGAAAGCGAAATCAGGAGCGGCAGAGCGCCCAGCAGAACGGCCGCGGGTGCCAACAGCCAATGGCCTGCCGGGGCAATGGAGGCGAGGAGAACGTAGAGCGTGTTGGTCGCGAAGATCGCAACGAGCATCCACTGGCTCGACGACCGGGCACGATAAGGAACGGCTGCCCACATGAAGAGGATGCCTGCCCATGCGAGCGCTACAGAACCGAGAACGGAAGCCGCGATGCCGAAATTGCCCGGCGCCGGCAGAAACATGAAGGCGGCAAAGTGAAGAACGATCATCAGCCAGCCGATGAGCCATACGCCGGAAAACGATGTTCGCCCGTGTCGCGCTACCGAGAAGAAGGCCAGGGTGAGCAAGGCCACAGCCGCAACGTCGGGGATTTTGCTCAAGTCCACTCAGCACACCTCAGCAACCAGTCCAACAATAGACACTTCGCCAATTTATAGAATCGGTGATTTCTCAGAAAAGACGATACCGCTTTTGTTGGTCGTCGAGTTAACTTTAGTGCACACTTTGGTAATCATTCACCACCTTCCCTGGAAAAGACGGGACAAATTCCAACATTGTCAACAAGATGGCGTGAGCAGACTTATGCGTGGAATCGCAGCGGCTCTGCGACCGACCAAAGGGAAAGGCGCGTCATCCTGGATGCCTTAGAGAATTCAAACAGGTCGATAAATCGAATCGCGCCTCTCATGAAATTGTCGTGCTCCGCCGATAAACCAGATGGTCGGTGTTGCGCGAGAGCGCTCCGCAAGATGATTTTCCCGAGGAGCCGATGATTTCAATCAAGCGGTATCTCGATTCCGATTCGTCAAAACTCGGTCACGAGGCGGAGGCTAGTCAGCAGGATCCGTTCGCCGCGGCTCTGGACGCGTACGGCTGTTCTTTGCTTGAAATGGGCAATTGCAGTTTGGACGCCTGTCCGGGCCTCGGAGACAACTTGAAGCAATCTCTTGGACGAATGAGAGGGGAGCTTTCTCCGGAGATGAACTGCGAAAAACTCGCAACCCATGGCGAACAGACGCGAGAACGATTGCGCAACTGGGGCCACGACGCAGCGCGCCACTATCAGGGGAAGGCGCGCGAAGTGAAGGAGATGCTTTTGACCATGGTGCGCACTGCGGAATCGGTGAGCGCGCGCGACCAGCGATCCGCGGGCCAGATGAGCGCCGTCACCGAGCGGCTCCGGGCGATTGCCACCCTTGAAGACCTGACCCAGATTCGAGCGTCGATCGATCAAAGTGCGGCGGAGTTGAAGACATCGATCGACCGCATGACCGAGGAAGGGAAGGAGGTGCTCGACCACCTGAAGAAACAGGTGGGGGATTATCAGGTCAAGCTGGAGGAGGCTGAGAAAATTGCGTCGCGGGACGCGCTGACCGGTATGAGCAGCCGCGTGTACGTCGAGGGGCAAATCGAGAAGCGCTTTGAATCCGGCGTCACTTTTTGCGCGGTCCTCGTCGACATCGACGGATTCAAGAAGGTGAACGACGCGCATGGCCATCTGACGGGCGATGAGTTGCTCAAGCAGTTTGCCGGCGAGTTGAGGTCTGCCTGCCGCTCCACGGATGTGATTGGGCGTTGGGGCGGAGACGAGTTCATTCTGATCTTCGATTCCGGCCTTGAAGAGGCCGAGGCACAGACTGAGCGCCTGCGCAAATGGGTCTGCGGGAACTATTCGGTGCCGGGAAAAACCGGCATCCTGAAACTACGTGTCGATGCGTCCATCGGGCTGGCCGCACACGCCGCAGGCGAGGGGATGAATGAGCTCGTCGGGCGGGCTGACGCAGCAATGTACGAGCAGAAAGCTGCGGCCCGAACCAAGGTCGCCTGAACGGCGCTCATAGGAACAACAGCAATTGAGCGACAGGCTCGCTCCACGCGCGGAACCTGCTGCTCCGTTTTGGGACACTTCCTCTTCTGGTATAACTCCTACCATTATTCCTTCATTTCTCCTCATGCAATCCTTGAGTTCTTCTTCTTCTAGCAGGAAGGTGGAAGAGAGATGCACGCGCACCCTGCCAAACTCAATCACCAAACAAGGCTGCGCGAGAACAGCACAGAGGAATGACTCGCATGAGACTACTCATTGCCGAAGATGATCGAGCGTTGGGACTGTTTTTGAGTCGCGGGCTTGAGGCCGATGGTCACCGCGTCAGCGTGGCCTACGATGGCGCCGCCGCCGTGGAGGCGTTTCGCGCCGAGATGCCCGATCTGACCATTCTTGATCTGAATATGCCCGTGAAGGACGGTGAGCAGGTACTTCAAGAGGTGCGCGCGCTCGATGCCGATCTGCCCGTGCTGGTGCTGACCGGACGGCAGGAAGTCGACACCCGGGTTCGCTGCCTCGACCACGGGGCCGACGACCTGATGACCAAACCGTTCAGCCTGCATGAGCTGCGCGCGCGGTGCCGTGCTTTGCTGCGTCGCAAACGCGAAACCCGGCTGCAACTGCGCGCTGGCGATCTTGAACTGGACAGGCTGGACCATACGGCGCGGCGCGGAAGCCGCTTGATCGTTCTCACCAACAAGGAATTTTCCTTGCTCGAGCACCTGCTCCTGAATCGCGGCCAGTGTGTTTCGCGGGTCGAGTTGCTCGATTCCGTGTGGAATCTGGAGCCGGCGCAAACCACCAACATCGTCGATGTCTATATCAACTATCTGCGCCGCAAGCTCGAGGATCCTCCGCCGGGCCGCCTGATCCGCACCGTGCGTGGGCAGGGCTACATGGTGCCATCGGAGGCTGAGCTGGCGCTTGCCGCGCCTGTGACCCCGCCGGTTGCCGCGGAAATGGTTTCTCATCCGCCGGCAATTGCCGCTTCGTAGCGTGCTGATCTCTCCGCTTTAAACCATTGTTTCACCTTTGAGGAGACTGCTCATGCAACTCTTTCCGGTTCCTCCTGTAAGCCCCCGCATGCGGCCGCGGACTGCTCTGTTAGCCAGCGCCGATCGCAGTTTTCGTCAACGCCTCGCGCACGTGCTTGCCGGCTTGCGCTGGCAGGTGCGTGAAGCCGAAGGCGGCGCCGAAGCCTGGGCCGAAGCTGAAGCGGCGCTGCCGGAAGCCGTCATCGTCGATTCCTGGCTGCCGGATCTGGACCTCGGCGAATTCCTGAGTGAATTCAAGAGTCGCTTCCCGGAGGTTGATTTGGTAACGACAGCGGGCAATGTCGCTGCTGAAAGCCCTCGCGGACCCTACCGGCAAGAACTGCTCTACGCATTGCGCCATTGCCAGGAGACGGACACCGCGGCGTGGAATACAGCCCCAGTCCTCGAGAAATCCGAGCGTGAGAGGACGCGGCCGGAATCTGCGAAAGCACTCGATGCGCCGATGCTTGCGCCCGCCGCTGCACCCTGCAGTTTCGTCCCACTTCTTCCGCCTTTGCCTGCGGGAACCGGCAAGACGGTCTCCATCCAGTCCGGGCGAGCGGCACAGGTAGTTGAACCAAATCCTTGCGACCGGTTGCCGGAGCTGGTGGGCAATGCGGTATGCATGCTCGAGGTCAGCCGCCGCGTGCGTCTGGTGGCCTCACGCATGACCCCGGTATTGATCGAGGGGCCTACAGGATCAGGCAAGGAAATTGTGGCCGAGGCACTGCATCGCCTTTCGGCGCGCAGCCGCAAGCCCTTCGTCACCATCAACTGCGCGGCCATCCCTGAAGCACTGCTCGAAGCCGAGCTGTTCGGGCACACGCGCGGCGCATTTACCGGCGCGGTGCAGGGCCGTACCGGGCGCATCGAATCCGCCGATGGTGGCACGTTGTTTCTGGACGAGATCGGCGAAATGCCGCTCGGTCTGCAAGCGAAACTTCTGCGCTTTGTCGAATGCGGTGAGCTGCAGCGGGTCGGCGACAACGAGACTGTCAAGGTGGATGTACGCATCCTTGCCGCTACCCACCGGCCTTTGGCGCAGCAGGCGCAGAGCGGGGCCTTCCGCTCCGATCTTTATTATCGGCTGGCGGTCTTTCTCATCCGCACGCCGTCACTGACCGAGCACGGTCAGGACCTGCTCCTGCTCATTGAGCACTTTTTGCAGAAGCTGGGCCGTGATACGCCGGTGAAACGGCTGGACGAGAGCGCTCTCGCCAAACTGGGCGCGCACGATTGGCCGGGAAATGTTCGCGAACTTGAGCACGTGCTGGAACGCGGCATCATTCTGGCCGGCGAAAATCCAGTGCTGACCGCGCGGGAGATCGACTTTGGCCTGGCGATGAACTAGCCGCTGTCGAACCGTTCGCTTACAGCACGGTTCCGGGAGGTCTGGCAGATAAGTTTCGGGGGGCTAAATGAGCATGGAGATTGCAACCGAATTGAGCGACCAGATCGCGCGCTATCTCGACCTGGCTACGGCGGAGGCCAAGCTGACGGCCGCGAACATGACCAATGTAGATACACCGGGCTACCGCACGGTGGGGATGGACTTCGAGGCTGAGATGCGCGGGGCGATCAACGATGTGGAACAGGAACATTCGCCGCGCAAAGTGCGGGTCACAGAGGTGGATGGACTGGTCGCGCGCCCGGACGGAAACAACGTCTCCGTCGATCGGGAAAGCCTCAACCTGGCCGAGGCGCAACTCAAATTCCGCACCGGAGTGGCAATGCTCAGGCAGGAGTACCAGCGCGTTATGGACGCGATCCACGCCGACAAATAAACCGTGAATCGTGAATCGCGGTTGCCGCTCACGAGTCACGATTCATGCATCACGATCCACGAAGCAATTGGGAGAACGTAAACGATGAACTTATTTGGCATGATGGAATCATCCGGCGGCGCCATGGAAGCCGAGCGCATGCGCGCCGAAGTGGTGGCCGCCAACATGGCCAATGCGGAAACCACGCGCACCGCGCAGGGCGGGCCCTACCGGCGCCAGGAGGTGGTCTTCGCCGCCAACCAGGGCGACCCAGGCTTTCTCGATTCCATGAATGCGGCATCGACGGGCGGCACGGCGCCGCACGCTGCGGCGCTGACCATGCCTGCGCTGCCCGGCAATTCGGCCGTCGCCCCGGGCGTGCATATCTCCGCGGTGGTTGAAGATCCTACTCCGCCGCTCAAGCGCTACGATCCCGGTCATCCCGACGCCGGACCGGACGGCTACGTCTCCTATCCCGACATTAATCCCCTCACAGAGATGGTGGACCTAATGGGGGCGACGCGTGCATATGGTCTCAACGGCGCCGCCGTGCAGGCGGAGAAGGGCATGATCACGTCGGCGCTGGAGATAGCCAAGTCCTGACCTGGGCGCGTGAGTAGAGGGCGGAGAACGAGGAGGTCCACACGATGTTAGCGGCAGTACTTCCAGTAACGGCCGCATCGGGTTCGGCCAGCGCGGGCATCACGAATTTACTTGGAGCGCAGACCGATCAGACTGCGGCATCCTCTCCCTTCGCCGATCTGATCACGGACGCCGTAGGACAGGTGAATCAGCTGGAACAGCAGGCGCAGACGGCAGTGACCGGCCTGATGACGGGCTCCGGAGTGGACGTGCACCAGGCGATGATTGCCACCCAGAAGGCGGATATGGCCTTCGAACTGGTACTGGCGGTGCGCAACAAGGCTGTTCAGGCCTACCAGAGCGTGATGGGCATGCAGTTTTAAAGACAGCTTCTAGCCTCTAGCTCCTAGTCTCATCGCGGAGCGCCGCAGATTCGCGTCGCGGCAAAGAGAAAGCTAGAAGCTAGGAGCTAGCAGCTAATAGCTGAAACTATGGCCACGGGAACACAGTTGGAAAAGGCTCCGCCGGCGTTGGGGCAAGTGCAGAAAGGCGGAAAGTGGTCCGGACTATGGGGCCTGGCGCAGGTGCGCTGGGCCCAGATGGCCCCCGCACAACGCGGCTGGATAACGGTTGCGGTCCTGCTGCTGGGAGCGCTGCTGGGCGGGCTGGCATGGTACGGGATGCGTCCCGACTGGCGCACGCTCTACGCCGGCCTCGACCCAGATGATGCGCGGCAGATGGAACAGACCCTCGCACAGGCACAGATCCCTTTTGAGCCCACCCCCGACGGCTCAGGCATTGAGGTTCCGGCTGCGCTGCTGGACAAGGCGCGGCTGGCCGCCGCGGCCAAGGGCGGCATTAAGAGCGGCCGGCTGGGATTTGAGATCTTCGACAAGCCCAACTGGGTCGGTTCGGAGTTCGACGAGCAAGTGAACTATCAGCGAGCTCTGGAGGGCGAACTGGAGCACACCATCGGCACGCTCTCCGACATTTCCTCAGCGCGGGTGCACCTGGTGATGCCGCACGACTCGCTGTTTCGCGACCAGGAGCGCCCGGCCAAGGCCGCCGTGGTGATCAGGCTGCGGCGCCGTTCGCTGGCCGAGGGCGAGCCTGACGCGATCCGCAACCTAGTTGCTTCCGCCGTCGATGGGCTTGCGCCGGAGCATGTGGTGCTGGTGGATGCCGCGGGAAATTTACCGCTGGGGCCCAGGACTGCCGAAGCCATGCAACTGAGCGCCGAGCAGGCCCTTGAGGACAAATTGATCGCAACCCTCGAGCCGGTGACTGGCGTGGGCAATGTACGCGCCTCGGTAACGCTCGATTACGACGCCGAGGCTGCCGAAGAGACCGACGAGAACTACGATCCCGCGAAAACCGTCACGCTTTCACTCGAGCGCAGCGAGCAGACTTCGGGCGCGCAGCCGGTCGCTGCCGGGGTTCCTGGCACCGCCTCGAATGCGCCCAACACTCAGGCTGTTCCCGTTTATCCGCATGAGACCTCTGCGCCCCAATCCGCGAAGACCGAGTCAGGAACCTACGGCGTCTCGAAGACCGTGCGCCACGTGGTGGATAATCCCGGTCGCATTCGCCGGCTTACAGCGGCCATCGTCGTGAACGACCGGCTGATGCAGGCGGAGAGCAAAACTCATGCTGCAGTGTGGCAGCCGCGCTCAGCCGATGAGCTGCGCAACTTGACGGCTTTGGCCCAGGCCGCGGTGGGATTCGACACGACGCGCGGCGATGTCGTGACCGTGCAGGATCTGGCTTTCGATGACAATCGCCCGCAGCCGCCGGTGACCGTCGTTGACCAAACGCTTCACGCCGCCGAAGACTCGCCGAACCTGGTGAAATATGCCGCGTTGCTGATGGGTCTACTCGTCGTGGTGGCCTTCGGGCTGCGGCCGGCGATCCGCCACCTTGGCAAGGCGTTGACAACCCAGAGCAGCGCGAAGAGTGCGCGCCGGGAACTGCCTGCGGGTTCGGGAACTGGCCAGGCGCAGATCCCGCTCAGCGCGCCGGAGCCGGCGGAGATCGATCCCGAGCGCATGCGGTCGCAGGAGATTTTTGAACAGGTGACCACGCATCTGAAACGCGAGCCCACGCAAAGTTCGCGGCTGTTGCAGAGTTGGATTCACTCGGATTGATGCTGTGGGCTGGACTTGCGGCGTGAAGGGCGTGACACAGGCCGAAGTGTGAAGAAAATGAGGCGGGTCTGCGAGAGAGGGAGAGGAACGGACATTGCCGGAGCAGGGAATCGAGAGCGGGGCAACGCGGCGGCACCAGACGGCCAATGTTTCCGGGGTGCGCAAGGCAGCGATCCTGCTGATTGCCGTGGGCGAGGAACTGGCCAAAGAGGTGCTGCGCGCACTTCCGGAACCGGACGTGCAGCGCATCACCGAAGAGCTGGCCGACCTGCGCGGCATCACGCCGGAACTTTCCGCCGAAGTGCTCGAAGAGTTCTGGCAGCTTCTCGACACCCACCATTTCATCGTGCATGGAGGTCTGGACTACGCGCGGCAGCTGTTGGTCGGCACCTTCGGCAAGGAGCGCGCCGACGATCTGATGGCCCTGATGCGGCAGTCGCAGGAGGCAGCGCAGGGCAATCTGGCCAAACTGCAGCGCACCGATCCGCAGCAGTTGGGCAAACTGCTCGACTCCGAACACCCGCAGACCATCGCACTGGTGTTGGCTCACCTTGACCCGCGCCGCGCTTCGACCGTGCTCGAAAGCCTGAGCGAGGACCACAAGGTTGTTGCGGTGCAGCGGCTAGCAGAGATGCGGCAGTTTTCCCCTGAAATGGCGCAGAAGGTGGCGCTGATTCTGCACCGGCGCCTGGAGAGTGTGGGCGATACCGCGCGCCGCAGCTACTCCGGGTTCAAGGCCGTCGCGGATCTGATGAACCGGCTCAACGCCGAAGAAGCGAAGAAGATTCTGGAGGCCATCGAAGAAGGGCAGCCGGAACTTGCCCTGGGCATACGCAATCTGATGTTCACTTTCGAGGATCTCATCACCGTGCCTCCGGCGACGATACGCGAGATCGTCTCCGGCGTCGATAAGCGGCAACTCGCGCTGGCTCTGCGTGGAGCCAATGAGGACCTGCGCGCGCAGATCTTCAAGGCCATGAGCTCACGCGCGGTCGAGATGCTCAAGGAAGACATGGAAGTGCTGGGCCCGGTGCGCTCGCGCGAGGTGGCGCAGGCGCAGCAGGAGATTCTGAATCTGGCGCGCCGGCTCGAGGCCGAAGGTAAAGTCATTCTGAAGCTGGAAACCGGCGACGAAATGATGGCGTAGTGAACCCGCGGCAGCAAGGCAGGAAGGCCGGCGGAGAAGAGAGACAAATTGCGGCGGGGCCGATGAAGCTGTTGAGGGAAAGGGACGCTTGCAGCAGGAGAACGCATCGCAGGGAAATGGCGGAGGCGGCAGAGTGGCGCAGAGCTTTGATTACCCCGCTTGCCCTAACGCGTCTCCGGTGTCTGCCTGGGACGGCTGGGCCGATGCTGCGGAAAATTCTGACGAGGAGCCACAACCCAACAATGCAACGCGAGCGGGTGGGCGCGTTGCCGGAGCCAGCGTCGAGGAGCGGCTCGCCGAGGAGACGCGTCGCGCCTTTGAATCGGGTCGGGAACGCGGCCGCGAAGAAGGCCGGCGCGCTGAACGCGAGGCATTGGCTCCAGCCGCGGCAACGGAGGCCGATCGCCGCCGCCGGCAGACGGCCGAACTTGTCGAGAACTTTTCCCGCGAGCGCGACGGTTATCTCCATGCTGTGGAGCAGGAGGTGGTACGTCTGGCGCTGGCCGTGGCCGCGCGCATCCTGCGCCGCGAAGCGCAGATGGATCCGCTTCTGCTGACGGGCGCGGTGCGCGTGGCGCTGGGGCAGTTGGCAGCCACGTCGGAGATCCGTCTCCGTGTTCCCGCCAAGGAAGCCGAATTGTGGAAGGAGACCGTTGCTCTCGTGCCCAACTTAACGGTAAAGCCGCTGGTGGTAGCAGACGAGGGCATGTTGCTCGGCGATTGCGTAATCGAAAGCAAGGTGGGAACGGTCGATCTTGGGATGCGCGCGCAGCTGGGCGAGATTGAGCGCGGCTTTTTTGACCGCGTCAGCGCACCGGGGCGCCCGACTCCAACGAACACTGCGCAGGAAAACCAGCACGTCGAGGCGCGCGCATGACGGCGTTGCTCGAACGCTACTTCTCCCGGCTGGAATGCCGGCAGCCCTGGAGAGGTCGCGGGCATGTCCTTGAATCCGTCGGACAAACCATTGAGTCGGCGGGGCCTCCCGTCTCAGTGGGCGAGTGCTGCGAGATCGAGGACCACGCGGGGCGTACGCACCGAGCAGAAGTAATCGGCTTTCGCGGGTCGAATGTGTTGTCGATGCCGATCGATTCTACTGAAGGAATCCGCTACGGGGATTTGGTGTGGGCGCAGGGCGCGAAGCCCGAGATTGAAGTCGGCCCGGCGCTGTTGGGACGGGTCTTGAATGCCGTGGGAGCGCCAATCGATGCGGGCCGCCCCCCCGCCACTGCGACCACGTTGCCTTTGGACGGAACGGTGCGCCTGCCGCTCGACCGCGCGGCCATCAGCGAGCCGCTCGGCACGGGCATCCGCGCCCTTGACGCCATGCTTACGGTGGGCCGCGGCCAGCGCGTGGGTATCTTCGGCGGGTCGGGCGTGGGAAAGAGCACGTTGATCGGCATGATGACCCGGAATACTGAAGCCGAAGTCACAATCGTGGGACTGTTGGGCGAGCGCGGCCGTGAGGTAGGCGAGTTTCTGCGCGATTCCCTGGGCAAGGAGGGACTGGCGCGCGCAGTGGTCGTGGTGTCCACATCCGACCAGTCCCCGCTGCTGCGCATGCGCGCGGCGCTGGCCGCGACCACACTGGCCGAGTACTTTGCCGCCCAGGGCAAACACGTGCTGCTCGTGCTCGACTCGCTCACGCGCTTCGCCATGGCAGCGCGCGAGATCGGCCTTGCCGCCGGTGAGCCGCCCACCGCCAAGGGCTACACGCCTTCTGTGTTTGCGCGCCTGGCGCGCCTCGTGGAACGAGCCGGCTGCTTTCGCACTGGGTCGATCACGGCGTTCTATACCGTGCTGATGGAGGGCGACGATCAACAAGATCCTCTTGTGGATGCGGTCCGTTCGCTGCTCGACGGGCACATTATTCTTTCGCGCGCGCTGGCGGCCGAGGGCTGGTACCCGCCCATCGAAGTGCTGGATTCGATCAGCCGCCTGATGCCGGCGGTGGCTGGAGAGGCTCACCGCCAGCAGGCCGCGCTGATCCGCAAGTTGCTCGCGGTGTATGCCCGCTCGGAAGATCTGGTGCGCATCGGCGCGTACAAGGCCGGCGCGGACTCCGATCTGGACCGCGCTTTGCGTGCGCGCGATGCAATCCGCGCCTTTTTCACGCAGGCATCCGGCGAGCAGGTCCGCTTCTCCGAGTGCCTGCGCCGCCTCGCCGCCCTTGCCGGGGAGGTTTGAGCCATGGCGGTCTCGCGGGCAATGCGGCGCCTGTTGCAGGTTCTCGAGATTCAGGAAGAAGGATGCCGTGCGTCCATGGAATCGGCGCGTGAAGAGCTGAGAGGGCTGGAGCGGGCGCTCATCCGGAGCGTGGAGCGCGGACGCGGCGGCCGGCGGCTGGTTGCGGCCAGTGCTGCCACCGGCGACATCACGGACCGGATCGCCGGAGTCGAGGAGACGCATCTCGCCAAACGCATCACGACAGCCCTGACGCCGCGCATTGTGGAGTCTGAGATCGCCGTGAACGCGCGAGAGCGCGAATTTCTCGACAAGCGCATCGAGCGCCGGCAGACAGAAACGCTGATCGAGGAGGCGGAAGCCTTGGAGAGCGTGAAGGCGGGGCGGCGGGCGCAACGCAATCTCGATGACTGGTTTCTGAGCCGGCGCGCAACATCCGGAGAAGCGCGCGAAGACGAAATGCTGGACAGCGCTTGTCGGCCAGCGGACAGCGCATCGCAACAATCCGGCAAATCTTGAGAGAAGATGTGCAACAGTTCAGGAGCGCATCCTGAATCGGGAAAATCGGTCCCCTCCCTGACATTCTTCTAACCCCTCTCAACCTCCCTTTGGCACGCCATCTGCACCAGACATCTGCATGGCCGCAACTGTTGGAATGAACCCTGGCGTAGAGATGGAAACGGGCGGACGGGCTGAGCTGGAGCAGAGCCCGGTAGCGGCTCGTCTTGGCACAGAACTGAGCGTGAACTGGCTCAGGCCTGCGCGCGGCAATCTTGCAACCGGTTTGACCTCCGGGGCGCCGAGTTTTCGTTCGAGTTGGCAGTTACAAGTCAATGCATGGCGGGGAGTTTTGCGCGGAACCAATGGCGTGGAGAGCGAGGGTGCGAGTGAAGCTGGCACGGCCGGCTCGACGAGTGGGGCTCCCAGGAGCCATGCCGAGAATCATGGGCAAACCTCCGCATCCGCTCGGCCCGCAAGCACAAATCTTCAATCAGCAAATGCAGCAACCTGGCAAGGCGTGTCTGCTACGTTGACCGACCAAACGGCGGCCTGGCCTCAAACAAGCCACTCCGCGCGGGAGGCCGAGCAGAATACTGGCGCTGAAACGACGTCAACCGAAAGCACCGAGGCGACGGCAATCGAGCGCCCGGACACAGCGAATCAGTATCGCAAAGGTTCCGCGACGCATCAGACGAGCCAAGTAAACCTTGCACAAGCCGCGATTTCGGGCGCGCAAACCATCGCGCCCATCATCGAAGCGTCCGTGCAGATTCCAGTCTTTCCAGCTCGAGCGTGGATTCTCGAGCCGGCGCAAACTTCCGAGACTACTTCTGCACCTGAGGCAAGCATCCAGTTTCTGAGACGACCTTCAGCGCAGTCATCAGGACCGGCGCGATTGTCCGGTGCAGCGGAGGTCGCAAATGCAACGACAAGCGCGATCACGAGCGGCGCCTCTGGCATCGGCGTCGCGACAGGTCTCCGGACGCAAACCGTGCAAGTGGGCGAGGCATTTATTCCGCGCAAAGTTACGCAGGGCGCAGCGATGCACGAGACCGCAACGTCAATCCAATTTAATGATGCTGATAAGCTGGCTGCGAACCCGCAGATGACCTCGCAAGCTTTTGCAGAAGCGAGCGCCGCAGAACCAACCCACGAACAATCGACGGCTCGAACCTCCGTTACCAATGAAGAGCTATCGGGGCGATCCACACCAACGCCTACGCCAGACAACCTAAACAATCCCGCGTCCGCCGAAGGCGCTGCGCCTTCTGTGACGACTCTCGCTGGCGTCTCCAACGCGGTTCAAGCCGGTGCCGATGCCGCGCGGAGCAGCGCGACGCCGATGACCGATCGCGCCACGCCGCGCACTGCACATCGCAATTCGGCTGGAGAAACCGTCTCAGGCGCAACGCCAGTTGCGGCAGTTCAGCCAGGCATCATCGAGGCTGCCGCATCTTCGCAACTACGCAATTCCGGAGCTCCAGATATTTCAGCGGCGCAAGCATCAGGCCATCAGCAGACGGCACCAGCGACTTCCGCGGCAGTAACCGCGCAGGACACATTTTCAATGCTCGATTCGGGAACTTCGCCGGGCGCGCCTTCATTGACACACGCGGGAAGTCAGCACGCGGAGGCGGGTTTTCGTGATCCTGCACTGGGATGGGTGGGTGTTCGCGCGGACCTCAACGGCGACGGCATTCATGCCACCCTTGTGCCGAGTTCCGCGGAGGCCGTGCAGGCACTGAATGGGCACCTGGCCGGGCTCAGTTCACACCTGGCGGAACAGCAGTCACCCATAGCTTCGTTGACGATGGCGTCGCCGAGCGAGAGCGGGACCGAGAACGGCATGGGTCAGCGCATGCAGCAGGGTGCTGAGGGAAATCCTCAAGGGAATGCGCCTGACGAATCGCCAGCAGGATCACAGCTAAGCGCATCGCTGGCTATGAGTAGTGCTATTCCGGGGGCGCCCGCACAACCCGGCACGCGGGACCCAGTCACCTACTCCGGTGAATTGCGCGGCACACACATTTCCGTGATGGCGTGAGTCCGACGCATTTCCGGTAGCGGCAAAGCAGGGAGGAACGATGGGAACAGCAGCGGGACTTTTCACTCACTCAATGACGGCGGGGCAGGGGCTGACGCGCAACACGGCGACGCCCATGGCCAGCGCTACGCCCAGCACGAGCAGCGCCAGTGGCTCGGACGATTCGAGCGATAGCTCGGCGACCATTTCGGCAAACGATTTTCTTACCCTGCTGGTGACCGAGATGCAGAATCAGGATCCTACTTCGGACACGGATCCCAACGAGTACATCAACCAGCTTGTACAGGTGAATAGCCTGGAACAACTGATCGACATCAACCAGACGTTGACCGCGGACAGCACACCGAGTTCCTCCGGCACCGGCGCGTCCTCGCAAGCGGTGGGGGCAATTGCAAAGCCAACGAATGCGGTCACGACGGCATCAGCCGCTGCCTCGCCGCTCATCGCCGCACACCTGGCCGGATCGCCGCTCTCGTCCACTCCTGGCGCCACGGCCGCTAATGCATCCACATTGCAGGCGACACCAACGCAGCGCATTTCTGGCAATTTGAGTGCCCCGAACACCAGCCCCGCAGCACAGCGGGTTGGGCACGCGTTGGCTGGTCGAACGCATGCGGCCTCGGTGCAGGGAACTTCGCCCGCCACCCCATAAGCTAGTTCACCCGCCTGGCTCGTGACCCGGCGCAACCTAATCACACTCTACGAGGAGATGAACCATGGCGAGTTTCTCGATTCCGCTGACCGGTCTTGAAGCCGACTCCACGGCTTTGAACACAATCGCGAACGATCTGTCGAACATGAGCACGACGGCCTTCAAGGCGCAATCAACCAACTTCTCCGATTTGTTCTACCAGCAAGTCGGCTCCACGGGCGCTGGCGACCCGATCCAGGTGGGTGCAGGCGTGCGCGTGGCTTCGAATGAGACCGACTTTACGGCTGGCACGCCGAATTCGACCGGAGTGGCTTCGGACGTAGCTCTGCAGGGCAGCGGCTTTTTTGTTGTCGATGACGGGAGCATGCAATATTTGACGAGGGCGGGCAATTTTCAAACAAATTCGACCGGAAACCTGATCACTACGAACGGCATGAAGGTGATGGGCTATCCGGCGGTTGGCGGCGCGGTGGATACGAACTCCCCTTTGGCGCCGATCAACATCCCGATCGGCCAGGTACAGGCGCCGCAGGCCACGACGACCATGAGCATCCCCATTACGCTTGATTCTGCTTCGACCCCAGGGGTGAGTTCGCAATTCCCCGCCGAGGTCACGGTATTCGACTCCCTCGGCCAGGCCCATATCGCCACGGTGACTTACGAAATGACGGCGCCGGGCGCATGGACTTATTCAGCCCAACTGCCGAGCGCGGACTACTCCGCGGCGGGCGGCGATGTTGTTCCGGCGGCGATCGCGGGAACTATGACATTCGATGCCAATGGCAATCTTGCCACCGTGAACGGCACAAACGTGGGAACCGGCGTGGGCGATGTCTCCGCGATTCCCCTCGACTTCACTCCCGCCGGTCCTCCTGCGTCCGCGCTGGCCGACGGAGCGGCAGGTTTGACAATTAGCTGGAACCTGCTGAGTTCTGCGGGAACGCCCAATATCAGCCAGGTCGATGCGACTTCCGCGATCTCGGGAACCACCGTCCAGAACGGTTACACGACCGGTGAGTATGAGGGCTTTGCCGTAGGCTCCGACGGAACCGTGAGCGTCTCCTACAACAACGGCAACGATAACGTGGTGATGGGCAAGCTGGCGCTGGCCAACGTCGCCAATGATCAGGGACTGACAATGCTCGGCAACGGCGATTATCAGACCACGCAAGCCAGCGGGGCAGCGACCATTGGCACCTCAGGCTCGGGCGGACTCGGCACCATGGAGGGCGGCGCACTGGAGGCCTCGAACGTCAACATTTCCACCGAGTTCTCCGATTTGATCGTTGCGCAGCGTGCCTTTGAGGCCAACGCGAAATCTGTGACAACCTTCGACACCGTTGAGCAGGACACCATCAATATGGTCCATTGAGATTTCTCGACCGGTTTGCAAATCCTTGAGGGCGGCCATCATCGGCCGCCCTATTTTTTCGCCCGCGGCTGGACTTCGATGAACAGTCCCTTGCTGCGCGCCAGCGTCATTTCCTCGGCGTCGACGATGACGGCTTCGGCCCAATGCTTTCGCCCTTCGCTGCGCGCCACGCGCCCTTCAACGCGAAGCGGAGCGCCACTTGGTACCGGGCGAAGGTAGTCCACTTCCATTTTCCGTGTCATTGATAGCTGGCCTTGGGCGCGCACCGCTTTGCTCATCGCCTCATCCAGAAGCGTGGCGATGATGCCGCCGTGCAGATAGCCGGGGTGGCCCTCAAAGGTATCCGGCACTATGGGAAGGCTGACGACTGCGCCGTCCGACGCAAGCAGGAACTCCAGGCGCATTCCGGTTGCGTTGGCGGGTCCGCAGCCAAAACAACGATTGCTAGCCGAGTGGGCGAATGGCGTGAGAGGTTCGTGGGAGTGAAGCTGCATGAATTCAGCATACTTGCTTCTCGCTGCATCAGCGGCATCGGCGCTGCGATGCTTTCGTACGCCGCATTCGCTCCCTTGACCTGCCCGCAGGTAGCCGCGCAGACTGAAGATGCGGATTTCGTCGAGGCATCCGTGCATCCCCGGAGGACATTCTCATGCCAAACGTCAATCGCAGGACTGCACTTGCGCAAATGAGCGCGTTGGCCGGCGCAGCAATCACGGCGAATCCGCTTAGCGACGACTCCGCAAATAACCATTTTGCAGAGAAAGCGTAAAGAACGGTGCTCTTGAGAATTGGCCTGATGGCAAGCTTCTCCTTTGTGGCTGCGACGCTCCTGGCGGGCTGTCACACGCCGCCAAGCCTCACACCCCAACAAGCGGAGGGCAAGCGCCTCTTCGACACGGGTTGCGCGCACTGCCATGAGCAGAACGACCTGCGCCTGAAAAAGGTTCCACCGAATCTACACGGCCTCTTCAACCACGCGGCATTGCCGGACGGGGACCCGGCGACCGACGCGGAAGTCGAGCGGATTTTGATGTCGGGCAAGGGAATGATGCCATCGTTCGCGTACCAGATGACGAAGGAACAGATGGATGCGGTGCTGGCTTATTTGCACGCCTATTGACCGCGCCTGCGCCCCGTTTCCGCGAGGATGCGGCGCGCAGCAAACGTGAGCCACATCACGGTATACTTGGAGGTCTATGGCAACCGAAAAAACATTCTATTTGGAGACCTTCGGCTGCCAGATGAATGCCCATGACTCCGAAAAGGTCATTGGCACTCTGCGCCAGCAGGGCTACAGGCAGGTTGAAGCCGAGGAGGATGCCGGCCTGATCCTTTACAACACCTGTTCCATTCGCGATAAGGCGGAGCAGAAGGTCTTTAATCGCCTGAACGATTACAAGAAGCTTTACAAGGAAGGCAAGCGCTTCGCCGTCCTGGGCTGCGTTGCCCAGCAGGAAGGCGAGAAGATCTTCGACCGCGCGCCGTACGTGTCGCTGGTCTCAGGATCGGCTTCATACCGAAAATTGCCGGAGATGCTTACCCGCCTGGAGGCAGGCGAAAGCCGCATTACCGGTCTTGACGACCGCCAGACGGACGAGACCTTCGAGACCGAGTTCACGGCGCGCCAGAACCCCTACCGGGCCTATATCACCATCATCGAAGGCTGCGATAAGTTCTGTTCCTACTGCGTTGTACCGTACACACGCGGCAAGGAGCGCAGCCGAACTTCGTCTTCAGTGCTGACGGAGGCGCGGCGCATCGCCGATCTCGGCTATACGGAAATCCAGCTCTTGGGCCAGAATGTGAACAGCTATCGCGACCCGGAAGGGAAGCGCAGCTTCGCGGAATTGCTGGCGGACGTGGGCCAGGTGCCGGGTATCCGGCGCGTCCGCTTCACCACCAGCCATCCTCGGGACTTTACCCGTGACATTGTCGAAGCCATCGACAGCGTGCCCACCCTCTGCGACCATGTGCATCTGCCGGTGCAGTCGGGTTCGAGAAAGATTCTGGCCAGCATGGCCCGCGAGTACACGCCGGAGTGGTATCTCGAGCGGATCGCATGGATCAAAGCGGCCAGGCGGCCGATCTCGCTTTCCACCGACATCATTGTTGGCTTCCCGGGTGAGACCGCTGACGATTTCATCCAGACCATGGACTTGCTTGCCAATGTGGAATACGATTGCGTCTTCGCATTCAAGTACTCGGCCCGGCCCAACACGCCCTCCCTGGTAATGATCGATTCCATTCCCGAAGCCGAGAAGTCCAGTCGGCTTCAAGTTCTCCTTGAACGGCAGCGAGAGATACAAAGGGTCAATTATTCCAAGCACATCGGAGACGTTGTTGAGGTGATGGTAGAAGGTGCTCATCCGGCTCGCGGTCAGATCGCAGGCCGCAGCAGCCAGAACAAGCCCGTCAACTTCGAGTGGGCGCAGCCCATCGCACCGGCACCGGGTAGTTATCTTCGTGTCAAAATAACCGGAGCTTTTCCCAACAGCCTCGTGGGCCAAGCCGTCTAAGATTGCAAAGGTTCGTCGAGAGGGAACTCATGGACATCGAAGTGCGGATTCGCGGCCTGATGATGGACCCGGCAACCAATATGCCGATTGTGGTGCTGAAGGATGTGGGCTCCGATGCGGTGATGCCCATCTGGGTGGGCATCTTCGAGGCCAACGCCATTGCGCAGGAGATTGAGAAGATGGCCGCGGCGCGCCCCATGACGCACGATCTGACGCGAAATCTAATCCGTCATCTCAACGGTCGGCTGGAACGCGTTGTGATCACAGAGCTTAAAGATGACACCTTTTTCGCGGTGCTGTGGCTGCGTCAAGGGGATGAGCCTGTAGTCATTGACGCGCGCCCGTCGGACGCAATTGCGCTCGCGCTGCGCGCGGATTGCCCGATCTTCGTTGCGGAGAAGGTGATGGAGACCGCCAAACTCAACACCACCGGCCCGCCTGAAGGCCCAACCGCAGAGCAGCTGCGCGGTTGGCTCGAGGGACTGAACGACGAAGATCTCGGCCGCTACAAAATGTAGCCGCGCTCAGCTAAGCCTTCAAGATTCAGGTAGCTACCGCGATACTAGGGGAACGGAGCCGTCGGGGCACTGTTACGGTTTTGATCGCGCAGTCGCCCGGCAATAATCCAAGCGCCGAAGTGTGGAAGCCCCCAAAAAGGGAACCGAGAAAGAGGAAGCGCTCTGGAAATGCCAGGCGAGACAAGGGCTTTGATCGCGTTACTCGTTCAGGACTGCCGTGTACAGAATATCTGTTATCGGACATGCCTACCATGAGACGAAGAGGTCGTTTTCGCTCCGCTTTGACTCGTGTAGACTGACCGTTGCTTCGTAGGAGGTCGATTATGATGTTGACGCGCCGCTTCTTTCTCGCCGGTTTAGGCGGAACGATCGGTTATGGATTGAGCCGTCGAGCGCTGGCTTCTACGCCCGCCAAGCGAACCGTCGTTGCTGCCGCCAACACGATTGAGGTCAGAGCCAAACCTAAAGCCATACAAGGGACACTGAAGTTCGCTGGCACCACCTACGCATGCATGGTCGGTAAGTCTGGCATCGTAAGCCCTAAATTTGAAGGCGATGGTGGCACCCCAGCTGGCCTGTTTCATATGCGCGAAGTGCGCTACCGGGCCGACCGGCTGTCTACCCAGCCGCAGTCGGGGCTGCCCGTCTTCAAATCCAAACCTTCGGACGGGTGGTGCGACGATCCCGAAGACGTGGCGTACAACCGGGTTGTCACGCTTCCCTATCAGTCTGACGCAGAACCAATGTGGCGGGACGACCAACTTTATGACGTGCTTGGCGTAATCGGCTACAACGACGCGCCGGTGGTGGCCGGGGCCGGGAGCGCCATCTTTCTGCACGTGATGCGGCCCGCAACGGACGATCATCAATACACGACCGGTTGCGTCTCGCTGAAAATCGAGGACTTGCTCGCCGTTCTGTCCAAATGCACCCCGTCAACAACGATCGACATCCGGGCAGTTGCCTAGAAGCGCTCTGATCAGGGCGCGGATTCGACGCTGGGCCGGGCAGATGGATCGTTCAGGGCGGCGGGAGGCCAGGAATCTTTAGTTGCGGATTTCCGCCAGCAATGCCTCGATTTCGCTCTTGTCTTCAGCCGTCAAGCCCAGCAGCGGCGCCCTGGCATGGCCTCCGTAGTAGCCATTGAAGTCGCAAGCGTACTTGACGCCCGCAATGCCAAAATCGCCGACGATCCGTTGATTCGCCTTTGCGATACGCTTCTGTTTGTCAGCAGCGAGCGTAAGGTCGTGATCTTTCCAGGCAAGATAAATCTCCTGGCATGCCTGCGGCGCGAACGCGCCAAAAGCGAGAATCGCACCTGTTGCTCCTGCTTCCAGAGACTCCAATACGGTGCTCCCAGAGCCGCATAGCACCTGGAACCCGACCTCCCTGCTCCGCGTCTTAATGGCAACGGCAGGAGGAGCTGTGGCAACCGCCGCACCACCGGCCAGATCGCCGACCGACACAAAACTTCCCTCCGCCTGGGCTCGCGGCGTCAGCATCCGTGCTGTGGCAGCCTCAAACACCTGCGTGACCGGAACCGTTTGCCGCGGCGCATTCTGCGCAGCGGCAACCTGCCCCCCAATGCGTTCCACTTTGCCGGACGAATCCTTGATCCCGATGATGTTCGGATGGTCAGCCAGTTCTCCGACCAGCTCAACTGGTATCTGGTACGGGACGCACTTGGGAATGTTGTAGAGCACTACGGGAAGCGGAGAGCGGTCCGCGATGCTGCGGAAATAATGGAGCACAGCCGCGGAAGACATTTGCCCGGCGTAATAGCTGGGCGGTCGCACCAGGACCGCATCGTAGTTGAACTCTGCCGCCGCATCCGCCAGTGCGAGCGCCGCCTTCACGCTCTCCCGGCCAACGCCCGCGATCAAAACCTTTTCCGGATGGGTGGCTTCGGCGGCCACGCGCAGAACCTCGCGCGACTCGGCATCGTCGACCAACGGCGCCTCGCCCGTCGACCCTAATACCACGATCCCTGCCAGCAAACTGCGCGAATAGCGCGCGATGTTGGCTTCAATCTTGCGGAAATAGATACGCTCGTCCGAGTAAAACGGCGTGGTGGTCGCGGCAAAGACGCCTTCCAGCAACATCTTTTTATTGTAGAACCCACCGGGGTGGTGCGGCGCTCTTCCCTGCTCCGCGACGCCGCAATTGTTTCGCTTGGCGACGGCGGTGTATGGTAAGTGGTTAGATACGGCGCAAACCAGGCAGCAATTTTCCATTCAGGAGCGGCGATGGCGGGCTCGTCGGTGCAAACGGAACTCGAGGAACAGAGCACATCCAAACTCTCGGCGCAGGCGCTGTCCTTTTTTCTGCACGCGCTCCTGGCACTTGGCTCCTGGATCGGGCTCATGCTGCTCGGCTACCTGATCAATCCTGTTGGCGTGCCGCAACTCGCCATTCTTCTTCTGTCGACCGCCGTGCCGCTCGTCGTCGGATTTCTCATCGCCCGCGTCCACCCCACGGAAATGGCAACTTTGGTCTGGCTGCTTGGCGTGGTCTGGTTCCTGATTGTCTGTCTGTGGGTTCTCGATATGCCGACTGGGCCAAATCAATGCTTCCAATGCGAGGCCACGGAGAAGTTGACACGCACTTTCTTCAGCCTGCCGAGGCCGAGCGGACTTATCGACAACGACGGTCCGTTTATCGCCACCTGGCCTGCCGTCGCGCTCTTCGGCTACTCCATTGGCGCGAAGCTCGGCTTTCAGCGCGGAGAGTAGACTTTAAGGATCGTTACTCTGTTGCGAATCTTCAAATAATGAGCGGCACCTCAGCGCCCGTTCGCCGAGTGCAGCGCCTGCAAAGCAAACACGGTCACGCGATGACGCTGCATGGCGGCAATTCCCTCGGCTGCGGCCTGAGCGGCTGCGAGCGTTGTGATGGTAGGAATGCGCGCGAGCACGGCTGCGCGGCGAATGGCCTTCTCGTCGAAGATCGCGTCCTGTCCACGTGGCGTATTGATGATCAGCTGGATGCGGTCGCCCTTGATGAGGTCCACGGCATTTGGCCGGCCCTCCTCCACCTTGAACACGCGCTCCACGATCAGTCCTGCACCTTCGAGCGCGTTGGCCGTCCCCTCCGTGGCCACGATCTTGAAGCCAAGATGCACATACCGCCGCGCCAGGGCGATGGCCGCCTGTTTGTCGTGATCGTTCACCGTAAAGAAGACTGTGCCGCCCGTGGGCAGAATATGACCAGCCGAAAGCTGCGCCTTCGCGAAGGCCTCGCCAAATGTGCTTGCTACACCCATCACTTCGCCCGTCGATTTCATCTCCGGCCCGAGGACGGTATCGACACCGGCGAACTTCGACCAGGGAAAGACCGGCGATTTCACGTAATAGTGCGCGCCGGTCCCGAGATCTTTCCCTGACGCCAACTCGTCGGGCAGCAGTTCGCGCAGCTTACGGCCCGTCATGAGCCGCGCCGCGATCTTGGCCAGTGGAACGCCTGTCGCCTTGGACACGTACGGCACCGTCCGCGAGGCGCGGGGATTCACCTCGATCACGTACACGCTGTCGTTGCCCTGCTCGTCGCGCTGGATGGCGAATTGCAAATTGACGAGGCCGACAACTTTCAGAGCCAGCGCCAATTTTCGCGTGTAGGCGCGCAGAGTTTCCAGCGTCTGCTCCTTGATGTCCACTGCAGGCAGCACGCACGACGAGTCGCCGGAGTGGATGCCAGCCTCTTCAATGTGCTGCATGATACCCGCGATCAGCACGTCTTCCGAATCGCAAAGTGCATCCACGTCGACTTCGATCGCGTTCTCCAGGAAGTGATCGATAAGAACCGGCCGTTCCTGCGAGTATTCGACCGCCTGGCGCATGTAGCGCGTCACGGCATCGGCATCGTACGCGATCACCATCGCCCGGCCGCCCAGCACGTAGCTTGGCCGCACCAGCACCGGGTAGCCGATCTGCTCGCCTACGGCCAACGCCTCTTCCACGCTAGTAGCCGTGCCTCCGCGTGGCTGCGGAATTTGCAGATCCTCAAGCAATTTGCCGAACTGTTTGCGGTCTTCGGCCAAGTCAATGGATTCCGGCGAGGTGCCGATGATGGGCACGCCGGCCGCGAGCAAACGCTGGGCGAGATTCAGCGGCGTCTGCCCGCCGAACTGCACGATCATGCCGATCTTTGCTCCCGATTGCGCCTCGTGGTTGTAAATCGCCAGCACGTCTTCGAGAACAAGCGGCTCAAAGTAGAGCCGGTCGCTGGTGTCGTAGTCGGTGGAGACAGTCTCAGGGTTGCAGTTGACCATGATGGTCTCGTAACCGTCTTCCTTGAGTGCGAAGGCCGCGTGGCAGCAGCAGTAGTCGAATTCAATGCCCTGACCGATGCGATTGGGGCCCGAGCCGAGAATGATGACCTTCGGCGTCTTGGTTGGCGGCGCCTCATCCTCTTCCTCGTAGGTCGAGTAGAGATACGGCGTCATCGACTCGAATTCTGCGGCGCAGGTGTCCACCAGCTTGAACACAGGCCGGATTCCGTGCGCCTCGCGCAGTTCCCTCACCTGCTGGATACCCGCATGGCCTTCGAGCTTCCACTCCTTCGCGATGCGCTCGTCGCTGAGGCCGAGACGCTTCAGCCTTCTCAGGGTCTCTTCGCTGATTTCTTTTGGAGTGGTGTGCCCGATCGCGACTTGCGCCTGCGTAATCTCGCGGATCTGATGCAGGAACCATGGATCCATCCTGGTGAGGCGAGCCACTTCGCGCACACTCATGGCGCGCTCGAAAGCGTAACGAATATAGCCCAGCCGTTCTGGCTTCGGCGTCACCAGCATCTGCGTGAGGCGGCGCGGCTCCAGCACTTCCGCGCCCGTCTTCTTGCCGGTTTCCAGCGAGCGCCAGGCTTTCATCAGCGCTTCCTTGAAGGTGCGGCCGATGGCCATCACTTCGCCTACCGACTTCATCTGCGGGCCGAGCGTGTCATCAGCGCCGGGAAACTTCTCAAACTGCCACTTGGGAATCTTGACCACCACGTAGTCGATGGTGGGCTCAAAACAAGCTGGCGTCTTGCGCGTGATGTCGTTGGGAATCTCGTCGAGCGTGTAGCCCACGGCAAGCTTGGCCGCTATCTTTGCAATCGGAAATCCGGTGGCCTTCGACGCCAGTGCCGACGAACGCGAAACGCGCGGGTTCATCTCGATGACGATCATGCGGCCGTCTTGCGGATTGATGGCGAACTGCACATTGGAGCCGCCGGTCTCCACGCCAATTTCGCGAATGCAGGCGATGGCGGCGTCGCGCATCTTCTGGTATTCGCGATCGGTGAGCGTTTGCGCCGGCGCCACGGTAATGGAGTCGCCGGTGTGCACACCCATGGGGTCGAAATTCTCAATGGAACAGATAATGATGACGTTGTCGGCGAGGTCGCGCATCACCTCGAGCTCGTATTCCTTCCAGCCGAGCACGCTCTCTTCGAGCAGGCACTCGTGTACCGGTGAGAGGTCGAGACCGCGGGAGAGAATCTCCATCAGCTCTTCGCGGTTGTAGGCGATGCCGCCGCCGGTGCCGCCGAGCGTGAAGCTGGGCCGGATGAGCACCGGGAAACCGAGCTTGCCGGAGAAGTCGAGTCCGTCGCGCAGATTGTTGACCAGCGCGGAGCGTGCCACTTCGAGGCCGATGCGGATCATCGCGTCTTTGAAGAGCAGACGATCTTCGGCCTTCTTGATGGCCTCAAGTTTGGCGCCAATGAGTTCGAGATTGTACCGCTCCAGAACGCCGGTGTCAGAGAGATCGACGGCGAGATTCAGAGCAGTCTGGCCGCCGACCGTCGGAAGAAGAGCGAACTTGCCAGGGTTTGGCGAAGCTGCGAGCATCTCCGCTTCAATACGGATGATCTCTTCCACGTACTCGTGGGTCAGCGGCTCAATGTAGGTGCGGTCGGCCAGTTCGGGATCGGTCATGATGGTGGCCGGGTTCGAATTCACCAGCACCACCTCGTAGCCCTCCTGCTTGAGGGCCTTGCACGCCTGCGTGCCAGAGTAGTCAAACTCCGCCGACTGGCCGATGATGATTGGCCCTGAGCCGATCACCAGAATCTTTTGAATGTCATTTCTGCGTGGCATTGTGGTTGATCTTCTGTCCGCTTTTAAATGTTCGTGCCGTTGTTGCCTCGGTTAAACCTCGTGCGCCAAAAAACAGCGGAGCCAAAAGCCCCGCTTCTTTGCAATTCCGAAAACTTCCTGTGCCGCAGGCTTCATCCCTTCCACTCCTCCATCATCTGCCGGAAGTCGCGGAACAAGTAGTGCGAATCGTGGGGGCCGGGAGCGGCTTCAGGGTGGTATTGCACGCTGAAGAGCGGCAGCGTCTTGTGGCGCAGACCTTCGAGCGTCTGGTCGTTCAGGTCCACGTGCGTTAGCTCGACTTCGTTGGCGTTGATCGAATCGGGGTCGACGGCAAAATTGTGATTGTGCGCCGTGATCTCCACTTTGCCCGTGGCGTTGTTGCGCACCGGGTGGTTGCCGCCGTGATGGCCAAACTTGAGCTTGTAGGTGCGGCCGCCCAAAGCCAGGCCGCAAAGCTGGTGACCAAGGCAAATTCCAAACACCGGCACGCGGCCCAACATCTGACGGATGGAGCGGACTGCATAGTCGACCGGCTCCGGGTCGCCGGGACCGTTGGACAGAAAGACGCCGTCGGGCTTGAGCGCCAGCGTATCGTCCGCAGTGGTCTCGGCCGGGACTACGGTCACGCGACATCCCTCGCGCACTAACATACGCAGAATGTTCTGCTTAATGCCAAAATCATATGCCACCACATGCAGGTCACGCTGTTTTACTTTTTGGACGAGAGCAGTGGGAAGGAGTGGGTCTCCCATCTCACTCCGCGGATCGGACGCGTCAAACTCGTAGTTCTCCTTGGTTGAAACCACGCGCGCCAGATCGGTGCCGTCCATTTTGCGGATTTTTCTGGCCTTTTGGACAAGGACTTCGGGATCGGACTCAATGGTCGAGATCACGCCGCGCATGACGCCGTGGTTGCGCAGGTGGCGCACCAGGGCACGGGTGTCGATCTCCGCCAGCACTGGTACGGCGTAGCGTTCCATGTATTCGTCGGCCACCTGCTCTGAGCGCCAGTTGGAGCTGATGGTGGAGAACTCGCGGACGATCAAGCCTTCGATATAAGGCTTCGACGCCTCATTATCGGCGCGGTTGGTACCGTAATTGCCAATTTGAGGGTTGGTGAGGACTACGATCTGACCGGCGTAGGAGGGATCGGTGGCGATTTCCTGGTAACCGGTGAGAGACGTATTAAAAACCACTTCGCCCTGGCATTCGCCCGGGTGCCCATGGCCTTGGCCGCGGAAGATGCGCCCGTCTTCGAGCGCTAAGATCGCCTGCATCGCCTCTCCGAGGAGTGGATTCAATCGATTTTAGCAGGTTTTGCCGCCCGATTTTGCCGCGTTTTCCACGGTCTTAGTGGACCACGCCCCCATCGAGTGTGTCTTGCCCAACCACGTGGTAGAGGCTCCCAATTCCCTGCCCCTGCGTACAGAGGAGCATTTCGACTATTTCTTCTGGTCGAGGACCTCTACTGAAGAGATCAACGTAAACAAATGGCTCCGCAAAGTTGATCGTCCGGATGACTATCTTTCCTTCAAGGATGAGTCCGGTGTACCCATGAAGTTCCTTTCGTATGTGGACACCCTGGCCGCACGGATCGCGTGCAGCGCCGATGCGTGAGGTATATAATTTCCGTCACGTGGACATTCCGGAGTTTGTCCGTCGGGGGTTACGCTTCCTCAAGCTTCGGGCTCTGAAAAGTCAAAATGACTGATTTCGGGCAGTCTGATAAGAAATCTGTGCCTAAAGCGCCCGGCTCTCCGGGCGTCGGAACCCCGTTCGCCGGCGAGAGTTCCTCGGGCGGCATTTCGAATCCTCCAGAACAGCCTCCTCTAAATGTTTCGGATGCGACGATTGTGGATGCCGGGCCGCGATTTGACCCCGATGCGACGATCTACGACCCGGATGCAACGATCGCGGATGCTGGACCACGATTTGATCCCGACGAAACTCTGGCGGACCCCGACGCGACGCTTATCGATCTCCATGCGGAGGCGGCGGATCCAGACGCCACGATTGCACCTGGAGTTCCGTCCCGGCGGCGGGCTCTGCCACCTTCGGCGCGCCGGACCCTTGGTGCGCGAGCAAACGCAGGTCAATTCCAGATAGGCGATCTGCTTGTCGAGCGTTATGAGCTTCTGAAATTGCTCGGCGAAGGCGGCATGGGCGCCGTATACAAGGCTCGAGACATCGAACTGGGGCGAGAAGTTGCGCTCAAAGTAATCAAGCCGGAACTGGCCAATAACCCTGAGATTTTGCAGCGTTTTAAGCAGGAGCTGATCCTCGCGCGCCAGGTAACGGACCGCAACGTAATCCGCATTTTCGATATTGGCGAAACCGGGAAAACGAAGTTCATCACGATGGAGTACCTGGAGGGTGAGAACCTCCATGAGCTGCTGAAGAAGCGCGGCAAGCTGGAGGTTGCCGAAGCCGTCAACATTATGGCGCAGGTGGCCAACGGGCTTGCTGCCGCCCATCGTGAAGGCATCATCCATCGCGACCTGAAGCCGGGCAACATCATGCTCGACAAGGGCGGCCGCGTAGTGGTGATGGACTTTGGGCTGGCGCGCACGGTTGGCAGCGAGGGAATGACGCGAACCGGCGCGATGCTGGGCACGATTGAATATATGTCACCGGAGCAGGCGCAGGGCCTTGATCTGAAAGCAAGCTCCGATATGTTCACCGTTGGCCTGATTCTGTATGAGCTGCTTATCGGCGTCACGCCGTTTCACTCGGAGAGCGCCATTGCCAGCCTGGTCATGCGCACCAAAGAGCGCGCAATACCCCTGATCGAGGTCGACAAGAAGATTCCGGGCTCACTGAGCAACATTGTCAGCAAGTGCCTTGAGAAAGAGCCTGCAAATCGCTACCAGAGCGCGGATCAGCTGGTGAAGGATCTTCGCGCGTGGCAAGACTCGGGCAGCAAATCGGGCGGCAAATCGCGTATCTCCGCTTCGTCCGCGCAGCTGCGCATGAACCGGCTGCGCGAATTACCCTGGCCGCGGATTGGAATAGCAAGCGCCGTGATTTTGCTCCTGACTGCTGGAGCTTCGTGGTATGTGATCAGGACCCAGCAGCACGCGCCAGCGGTGCCGCACGGCCCAGTTTCGGTTCTCGTTGGTGATTTTGAGAACCATACCGGTGACCCGGTTTTGGACGACACCCTGGAACCGATGGTCGGAGTGGCCTTGGAAGGAGCGAGCTTTATCAACGTATTCAGCCGCGGCGACGCGCGCAAGCTGGCCATGAAACTTCCGGATCCCTCGAATAAACTCGACGAGCAGACTGCGCGCCTGGTCGCCGTGGACGAGGACGTCAATGTGGTGATTATGGGCGAGATTAATCTGCGCGGCGACGGATACGATATTTCGGCGATCGCGCTGGACGCAGTGAGCGGCAAGGTGCTGGGAAGAGCCGAGGTCAATGTCGCGAAAAAAGAGGAGATTCTGAACAGCCTTCCGAAATTGGTGGCGCCGATCCGCAAAGCTCTGGGCGACACCACGCCCGCCTCAGTGCAGTTCGAGCAGGTCAGCGGAGGTTTTCAAGCCGCGTCCCTTGAAGCTGTTCACCAGGAAAGCATCGCTGTTGACGAACAGTTCGCAGGCCAATTTCAGGAGGCGTTTGATTCGTTCGAAAGGGCTTCAGAACTGGATCCGAAGTTTGCGCGGCCCTACACCGGTATGGCGGCCATGACCCAGAACCTGGGCAGGCCCGAAGACGCCGTAAAGTACATGAAGATTGCGATGCAACATGAAGACAGCATGACCGAGCGCGAACGCTATCGCAACCGCGGAATGTACTATTTCATCACTGGTGACTGGCAAAACTGCGTCCAGGAATACACCCAGCTGGTTACTCACTTCCCCGCGGATCGAGTCGGTCAGTGGAACCTTGGTAGCTGTTATGCGCAGTTGCGCGACGCGCCGAAGGCGTTGGAAGCGGCGCGACAGGCGGTTGCGATTGTTCCCAAGGGGGTTGCGCAGCGGCTGAACCTGGCATTCATCAGTTCTTTTGCCGGAGATTTTGCCGCGGGTGAAAAAGAGGCGCTCGCCGGGCTGGCCATCAATCCCTCTGCCACGCAGGGATTCCTGGTGCTGGCTGAAGCGCAGCTCGGAGAAGGGCAACTCGACAAGGCAGCTGATTCGTACCATCAACTGGAAAAATTTGGCGCCTCGGGCGTTTCTACAGCAACGGTTGGACTGGCCGACCTCGACGCTTATCAAGGGAAGTATGACGAGGCAGCAAATATCCTTAGAAGCGGAGCCGCTGCCGATGTTGCGGCCAAGAACCGCGATGATGCCGCGCGGAAATATGTAGCTCTGGGCAATATCGAAGAGATCCAGGGCAAGCATGCGGCCGCGGTCTCTGATACCGACAAGGCATTGGCGAACAGTCAGATCACACAGATCGAGTTCCTGGCGGCAATCACCTACGTCGATGCCGGAGAGACGGCGAAGGCGCAAAAGCTCGCGACCATCCTCTCGTCAGCGCTGACAAGTGAGTCCCAAGCTTACGGCAAGATTGTTACAGGCATGATCGCCCTGAAGCGGAAAGATACGAATGAAGCGATCAGGCAAATCAAAGGCGCGAACAATCTGCTGGACACCTGGATCGGCCACCTCTACCTGGGGCAGGTTTACCTGGAAGCAGGAGCGTTTACCGAGGCTGACTCAGAATTTGATGAATGCGCAAGGCGACATGGCGAAGCGATCGAACTGTTTTTGGACAACGTGCCGACCTATGCGTATTTTCCGCCTGTCTACTACTACGAAGGGCGCGTGCGCGAAGGAATGAAGAGCGAAGGGTTCGCCGACTTTTATAAGAGCTACCTCGCGATCCGTGGGCAGTCAACAGAAGATCCGCTGGTAGCCGATATCCGTCATCGCCTGGGCCAATAAGAGTCTGGCCAGCATCTCAAATCTGACAACAAAAGGAGCGCCCGCGCTTGCCGGCACTCCTTTTTCTCGGTCTCTGACCGTTTCCTATATGCCCGCGTCTCGCTCGTGGCCGCTCGTCTGGCTAGTTCCCCGTGAGCGCGACGGACTGCGTGCCGGCCGACGTGTTGTCGGTGACGGTAAGGGTTGCATTTTCCGTTGTGGTGCTGGTGGGTTTGAACGTGACTGAGATGGTGCAAGTCTTGGTTGATGCCAGCGAACTCGACGAGGCCGGGCAATTGTTGGTTTCAGAGTAGTGGCTTGTGCTCCCGGTGATGGCAATACTGCTGATGATCAGGGGCGTTGTCCCTGTGTTGCTGAGGGTCACGGTAAGCGTGCTGCTCTTGTTGTTTGCTACCGTTTCAAAATTCAGGTTCGGACTCAGGGTGGCCACAGAGTAGGTTGCGGCTACCGGCGTCGTACTCTGCGGTGCAGCTGCGTAGTTCGAGTTGCCCACCTGATTGGCGATCACCGAGCAGGTCCCCGTACCGCTGGTCATCGTGAAAGTCGCGCCTGAGTTGGTGCACGCTCCGGAGCTCTTGAATGTCACCGCGTTCCCGCTGGCGCCGCCGGTGGCCGCCACCGTGAAGCTGGTCTTGTAGGCGGCACTCGCCGGAGGGCTGGTGTTGTACACGATCGTCTGCGGAGCCAGAGTCGCGGATACGGGCGTTGTACTCTGCGGCGCAGCTGTGTAGTTAGAGTTGCCTGCCTGGTTCGCGATTACCGAGCACGAACCCGTGCCGCTGCTCATCGTATAGGTGGCCGAATCCGGCGAAGTGCCCGTGATGCTGCACGATCCGGAACTCTTGAATGTTACTGCGTTTCCGCTGGCGCCGCCCGCAGCAACCACCGTGAAGCTGGTCTTGTAAGCGGCATTCACCGGCGGGCTCTTGGTGTATGTGATCGTCTGCGGAGCCAGAGTCGCAGACACGGTCTTGGTGACCTGCGGCGCTGGCGCGAAGCTCGCGCTACCTGCCTGGTTGACGATTACCGTGCAGGTTCCGGAGCTGCTCGTCATCGTGTAAGTCCCGCCTAAATTGCTGCACGCTCCAGAATGCGTGTAAGCGACCCCGAGCCCGCTAGAGGCCGAAGCGGCCACCGTGAAGTTGCTTCCATAGGCGGCCGTCGACGGTGGATTGACGGTGAACGAAATCGTCTGCGGTTGCAGAACTGTCGCGCTGAGCACCACCGGCTGCGGACTGCCCGGCGCATTGTCCATGATTTCGAGAGTTGCGCTTTGCGGCGCATAGAACGGACCCGCGACAAAGGCGATGGCTATCGTGCAGCTGCTCCCTACCCCTAAGGACGACGGGCAGAGATTAACGGCCACAAATTCGTCGGAGTTCCCCCCCTGCACAATCGAAAGGATAGGATCGGTGACGGTAACAGGCGTCGTTCCGACGTTCGTCACCGTGATGTTCTTGGTTGTGATGCTTCCGAGACTCACCGAGCCGAAGCTGATGCTGGACGGAACCACGGTGACCGCTGGGCCGTTTACGTTCTGAGTGATCGTCGGCGCCGCGGTGTAGTCTGTGCCGCCAGCCTGGCTGGCAATCACCGAACATATTCCGGTGCTGCTGTTGATCTTGTAAGTTGCCGCGCCTGATGTTGTGCCCGTAATGATGCACGAACCGGAGCTCCCGAATGTCACCGCGAGCCCGCTGGAGGCCGTTGCTGCCACCGTGAAACTGCTGTTGTACGCCGCCGTCGGCGGAGCGTTCTGGGTGAATGTGATGGTCTGGCTGGCCTTTTGAATGATCACGTTTCCGTTCAAATACAGGAAGGAGTAATTTGCCGAGGCGAGCGTGCCGGTCGATACCGTGATTGGATAGCTGCCGGGAGCGTCCCCTTGCACAGCGGCCGTGGAAAGCGCCGGCGACCCAGTGACCGCCGAGGGACCATCATGGCCGACGAAGCCGCTCAGAGTGTAGTTGGTGCCAAGAACCGCCGGACTTAGGGATGGAATCGCCTGCTCATACATAATCGTGGGGCTAGCCGCCTGCACCGTGAGTACTGCCTGGTAAATCGGGAACGACTGGACCGCAGTGGCAGTGTTATACGTGTTGTTCCCCAGCGCCGTTGCGGTAATCGTGCATCTGCCCGCCCCGGTTGTGGTTCCGGTGGCTGTGGTTGCGCTTGTAGAAGTCACAGAGCATGGCTGACCGACACCAGTAGCGAATGTAAACCCGAGTCCGGAAGTAGAGCTCGCGCTTACCGAGAACCCACTGCCGTACTGCACACCCGCTAACGGCGCAAAGGTGATCATCTGCGTTTGTCCATTGGAGCCGGAAGACTGGACCTGGAAGGATCCTGTCACGGGGCTGGCCGCGTCGAAGGTGCTCGAACCCGATTGCGATGCGACGATGTTGCAGGTTCCCGTGCTGTTGAGGGTCACGTTGGCCGAGGAAACGCCGCCGCTGCCGCTCACAAGCGGCGTAACCGTCTGGCTTGCGACGGAGCAGGATCCCGTTCCGACAAAGTTCACCTGCAACCCGTTTGCGTTGCCGTTCGTCAAAGCAGTCGCGGTGATGGTGACTGGCGAACTCGACATCGAGACCGATCCCGGCAACGAAAGAGAGATTGTCTGCAGGCTCTTCATCACGGCCGGCGGCGAAGGTTGGCTCTGGCGTACTGATTCATCGATCGGTACCCCAAGAAGAGTAGTGGTAATGGTATAGGCCACGTTTCCGGAGATAGGACTGAAATCGGTCCAGGTCGTGCCCGGCGGATTTCCGCCAACTCCGCTTACGCTACCCACCTCGACCGGCGCTGGCCCGCCCACGAGGCCGCGATAGATCGTGTAGGTCTGAACTACACCGAAAGCTGGCGGGTTCCAGGTAATCACGACGTACGGGGCGACGCCTGCCGGCGAGGGCGTCATGCCAGGCGAAGACGGTGGACGGACGACTGAGTTTGCGGTCACGTAATCCAATTCGGTGGTTGCGCCGCCGCCGCCACCGATGGTGACACCGCCACCTCCGCCGATCGTGACACCGCCGCCTCCGCCGATCGTGACGCCGCCACCTCCGCCGATGGTGACTCCTCCGCCACCGCCGATGGTGACTCCGCCACCACCGCCGATGGTGACTCCGCCGCCGCCACCGATCGTGACACCGCCGCCTCCGCCGATCGTGACGCCGCCGCCTCCGCCGATGGTGACACCCGCACTGCTATACGAAATCGAGTTCTGGAGGGATGCGAACTGATCGCTGGTGGCTCCCACCTGACGCAGGTCGAGGTTGATCACATCGTTGTATCCCCGCAACGTCGTATACGCCGGGCCATCGAAGGCAATGTTCTGGTTATCCGACCAACTCGGCGAGATGGGGTCCAGACCGCCATTCACCCGAACCGACAAATCGCTCGGGCCGTCGAGCGGAGTGCCGTCGCAATGCGATGTGGCGGGGCTGGCCGTAGTCGTTGCGGAATTGTATGGCTCATACCAGGACGAGGGATACGCCGCAGCATTCCCAGAGGCATCCGTAAGCGACGTCAGATTCCCCAGCGTCTCGATATTCAAGGGCGTTTGGCCCGGCGCCTCCAAGCTCTGACTGGAGAAAGTGATGGATCCATTCGATCCCACCCCATCGAGCTGGAACAGATAGTTCATCGTGCTCTCGTAGTTCGGCTTGCAGTTGGCTTCAAAGGTCGGGGCGTAGCTTCCGGTTGTCGAAAGGCTGTCGCGGTAGGTCCCACCGTGTGTCAACCCCAGCGTGTGGCCAAGCTCATGGAAGAGTGTTCCGGCGATTACAGTGGCCGGTTTGCTCATGTCCTGGTTTGCATCCTGCGCCCACAGGCCGAGGCTGACCACTGAATCGGAACCGCCCACATCGGAATAACCGGAGATGCTTGTCACGGTGCCGGACGTCACACCAATCGTCGGCTCAGGGGTTGTGCCGTAGCTATAACTCCAGTTGGGAAGCGCATTCGAAGGAGTTGTGATGTAGATCGTTGTGAGCCCGCTATCACAACCAGTGGGGATGTACACGCCGTTGAGGTTCGGGTTTGAAATCACTCCCGAAATTGTGATGCGGGTTGGGCAAACACCATTCAGGCCGGCAGTGACGAGGCTCGTTGTGGTGCCGCTTTCCGTGATTGACTTCAGCGATCCAAACCAGCTGTTCCAGGCCGGTATGGCAAGAGAGTAACCAAACAGAACGTAGTGATAGCTATCCTTCTGGCCCAGCGGGAAACGGGTTACGCAATTGGCAGGCGACGGGTTCGCAGTGCAGGCACTGAGATTGACCGGCCATATCTTCGAGAGTTCCACGCCGCCATTCCATGCGACGACGCCGGGTTGAGGCGCCGTATTGGTGCTGGGGAACTCACAGAGCACCGATCCGCTGTCGGCGCACGTGTACGTGCTCTCCAGGATTGCGTTTCCGGGTTTCAGATGGATGTAAATTCCCTTTCCGGTATTCGGGTTTACGGTATTGAGGAATGCCTGCGTGACCATCGCCAGTGGATCATTGCCCTGGGCATCTGGTGAGGGATAAGTGTTCTGCTTAGTGAAATCGCACGTGTTGGTGCCTGCGACGAAAGCGGAACACATGTAGTCGAATTGAACGAAGAGGTCCTGATGGCCGTGCACTGCGCCCGGCAATCCAACCCATGCTCCGGTCATTACGTCGTAATAGCCAGGGTTCCCGTAATTTGGATCTCCTGACGGCGGCCCCGCCTTCCAGGCATCCAGAATTCCATCGGCATCGCTGTTGTTGACCGGCGTGCTCAGGATTACCGCAGCATAACCGTTGCCTTCGCTCAGCGTGTCGATATATTGATTCGAATAGCCGAGCGTTGGGGAACTCGAGTTGCTGTTCCAGCCTCCGCTCGTGGTGTAGAGGCTGGTAACTTCTCCCGTGCCGCTCGCTTCGCCAACCGCGTCGTAGAATCCCTGGAGCGCCTGAGGAATGTTTCCGGTGCCTGACGTTGGAGCTACGGCGCCGTTGTAAAGGACTACGGACTTGAGGGGGAAGTTCGGGGAAATGACGCGGTAGATGACGACGAGGCTTGCACCCTCGGGGACCTGCTGCGTGGGCCCTCCGTCGGGTAGAGAGACGCTGAATTTGCCCGAGCCAACCCGGACTCCACTGGTCGAATTCGGCAGAAGAGGCATATACGGGTTCACGTCGGCCCGATACGCGCGCAGAGTTCCCGAATTCGTGCCGTCGGTAAAGTTGGCCTGGTCGGTCCCGATCTGTTGCCCAGTGACTTGATAGTTGAGGAAGGTCACATTCGCTGACGAAGGTGCCGACGTATTCTCAATCGCTTCCCAGTACAGATACGCAGCGACAATATCGGCGCCATCGGGAACGCCCTGGGTGCCGGGGGTGGTGGTGCTATCCGGAATCACGATGTTTCCAGTCGCTACGCCGTTTGCTCCTGCCCCAAATAGATTGACCGAACCGGTAGCGTAGTCGCCGGTGACGAAGAAGTTGTTTTCGAGCACAAGTTGGTCAGCCTCGGGCGGCAGACCATTTGAGAGCACGATACTGACAGGCGCTCCAGCGTTGACCAATGTCCCGGAGGTGGGATTCTGGCTGATCACATTGCCCGGAGTCACGGTGTCGCTGTATTGGCTTGTCACCGATCCCGATGTCAGGCCGACGCCGGTGATGGCCGTCCCAGCCGCCGTTTGCGTCAGCCCGACCACGTTGGGTGTAGCCACTTGCTGAGGTCCATTGAAATTCGCAGTCGCGGTTGAGGCCGCACTCAGCAGCAGGTTGCAGTACTGGCTCGTCCCCGCGTTTGCACAAGCGCCACCCCAGCCGGCAAACGTCGATCCCGGAGACGCAATTTCCTGGAGCGATATCGTCAATCCTGTCGAGTAGTTTGCTGAGCAGGCCCCAGCCGCAAGTCCGCCCTGCACATTGCAGCTGATTCCCGCGGGGTTGGAGCTCACCGATCCGTTCCCGTTCCCCGCGCCGGTCACAGTTAACGCGGCAGCGGGTCCAAGAGACAGGCCGCTGAGATTGACTGTCTGCGTTGCGGGACTGCCGGGCAGAGCATTTCCGGAGTTGTCGGTGACTTGAGCCGTGCCGCTGATGGGGCCGGTAGACTCCGGCTGGGCATAGAAGGCCTCAACGCAGGATGATCCTGGAGCCAGCGTGAATGAGGCGCAAGTCGAGTTGACCAGATCTTCATCGAAGCTCGTGCCTGACACCGACCCGCCCACCGAACCTACCAGAACCTGGTTTCCGATGTTTGCGATCGAGAAAGCCATTTCCGAGCTTCGGTAACCCTCACTTACAGTGCCGAAGTTCAACGTAGGCGGCTGCGAACTGTTGATCTCGAGGACCTGGGTGCCGTGTTCCTCGGGAATGTACACGTTGCCCTTGGCATCGACTGCGATGCCGAACGCAAGAAGATTACTGATCGTGATCTGGCAAGTGCTGTTCCGAATGCAGCCGGCGGGAACTTCCACCACTTTGGGGTATTCATCCGCCACGAAGACGTCGCCCGCGGCGTCGACCGCTATGGCTTCCGGTTGATCCCAATCAGTACCCACCTGAATCCAGCAACTGCTGTTGGCGCAGCCCGCCGGAATCTCCACAACTTGATGCAGACCAAAGTCGGCAATGTACAAGTCGCCCACAGCATCGACCGCCAAACCGATCGGATTAGCATTGGCCGGGTTGTACACCACGGTCGAAGCGCTGCCGTTGGCGGGAAATTCCTGAACCTCGCCGTTGAAGCTGGCAACGAAGACATCGCCCGCACCATCCACCGCGACTCCCAATTGCGCGCCTGGCGGATTACCGCTCAGGTATTTTTGACAATTGAGGTTCGTGCAGCCGGCAGGAACCTCGACCACCTCATTCAGATTGTTGTCCGCAATGAAAAGATCACCCGCTCCATCGACGGCCAGCCCCTGCGGGTAATTGAGGTCGAAGCCCACCGTAGTCGGAGTGCCAGTGGCCGGAACCTTCACCACCTGGTGATTGCCGCTATCCGAAATAAAGACGTCGCCTGCCGCATCCACCGTTACACCATTCGGTATGCCGATACTGTAGGTTCCGGTGTTCACCGTGGTCTGCGTGCCGCCGCCAAAGGCAATCGCCGAACCCAGGCCATTGCCGTAGATCGCGGTACTCGCGAGCGGGTTGCTAAGGTTGTCAGAGAGCCTCACTTCGCCCATCCGCAATCCGGGCGCAATCGGCGCGAAGGTGACGTTCACCGTGCAGGAATCGCCTGATGAAATGGTGCCCGTGCAGGTGCCTCCGCTCGCCGCAGTGAAATCGAGGCTGCCAACGCCTTGCGTCAGGACCTGGGTCGTGCCGAAAGTCGTGGTTGCCGCAACGTTGTAAGTCAGCGTGTAAGTATTGCCGCAGCCTGAAGGCGCGGCCGGAGGGCAAACACTGACGTTGCCGAAGGGCCCATATTCAAGCACGCGCTGGTTTGACTTGTCGGCCACGTAGAGATTGCCGTTGTTGTCCAGGACCGATGCCGCCGGATTAGACAAGCTGTTGGCATCCGTGTGAGCGCTGGCGCTGGTGAAGCTGTTGCCCTGCCCGTAGACCCGCGTGGCTGTGGTGCTGCCGAAGAGATAGAACAGGACCCGGTTGTTAAAGTAGTCGGCCACATAAAGATCGCCGCTGTTGTCGAGGGCGACTGACTGCGGGCCATCTAAGCTGTTGGCGCTGACCCCGCCGTTGTTCGCGGTGTTCGTAGTAAAGTTGCCGCCCTGTCCGTAGACCCGCGTAGCGGTGGTGCTGTTGTAGGGATAGAACAGCACGCGATTGTTCCCGGAGTCTGCCACATAGAGATCGTTGCTCGAGTCCAGGGAGACCGCAAAAGGGGCGGATAAGCTGCTGGCGCTGATCCCGCCGTTGTTCGGACCACTGTTGGTGAGGATGCCGCCCTGCCCGTAGACCTGCGTGGCGGTGGTGCTGCCGGCGGGATAGAACAGCACCCGGCTGTTCAGGGTGTCGGCCACGTAAAGGTTGCCGCTGCTGTCCAAGGCGACTGACTGCGGACCATTTAAGCTGTTGGCGCTGACCCCGCTGTTAGTCTGGTAGTTGATAGTGGTGAAGCTACCGTTCTGCCCGTAGACCCGCGTTGCGGTGGTGCTGCCTGCGGGATAGTAGAGCACCCGGTTGTTATTCTCGTCGGCGACATAGAGACCGCCGCTGCTATCTACAGCGAGACCGTACGGGTTATTCAAGCTATTGGCGCTGATTCCGCCGCTGTTTCCGCTTCCGGTGGTGAAGCTGCCTCCCTGCCCGTAGACCCGCGTAGCGATGGTGCTGCCGGCGGGATAGAACAGCACCCGGCTGTTCTGCAAGTCGGCCACATAGAGATTGCCGCTGCTGTCGACGGCAAGATTTTCCGGCTGATATAAGACGTTGGCGCTGATCCCGCCGTTGTTTCCGTTCGCGGTAGTGAAACTGCCATTCTGACCATACACCACGCCCGCCGTAATGGGTTCGAGGGCTCCCGGCTGAACCGCACCTGGCACAATAAAGGCCGCACTGACGTTCTGGGCCGAATTCATTGTCACGGTGCACTGCGCAATCACTCCCGTGCTCGAGCAGGCGCCGCCCCAGCCGGCGAATATCGAATTCCCGCCCGCGCTCGCGGTCAGTATCACCGAGGTTCCGCTCGTATAGCTCCCCGAACACGTTCCCGCGTTGCAGCTAAGCTGATCCAGATTGTCGGTTACCGTGCCTGTGCCCGTACCCGCAAGCGTCACAGCCAGCGCGTAGCCCTCGGAAAAGTTCGCGATGATGGTTGTATTCGCGTTCAGCGAAAACGAGCAGCTGCCGGTGCCGCTGCAAGTGCCGCCGCTCCAGCCAGTAAATTGTGAGCTGCCGGCCGGCGACTCCGTACAGGTGACTGTTGTCCCTGAGGGATAGGATGCTGACGAACAATTCGTGCCCGACGCTGTGCCACTGCCGCTGCCGGCAGTGCTCACCGCCAGCGTGTAGTTGGTGGGCGGCGATGAGATGCCGTAGCCGCTCATTGAAATGTTCTGCGTAGCGGGACTTCCATTCAAAGAGTTGTCTGTCACGGTCGCCGAATCAGTCACCTCGCCGACGACGCTCTGTGGCTCAAATTCGAAGTTCTCATTGCAGATCGCGCCGGGAGTCAAGGAAAACGAAGTGCAGGTGGACGAGGATTCGGAGAAGTTAACACCGGCTGAGAGGGTCCCAACCGAGCCGGCAAGCGCCTGGTTGCCGATATTTTGAACCGTGACGGGGTCCGGGCCGATCTCGAAGCCGTCGCTGGTTGTGCCAAAGCTCACCGCCGGCGGCTGAGACTGCACGATCTCGAACGTCGAGGCAGAGACATTATCGACTAACGTGCTGCCATCCTGGGTAAAGAAGATATCTCCCGCCTGGTCGAGGGCGAGTTCGCCCGGGTCGGGCGCTCCGCCGCTGGTGTACAACAAGATTTGGCAGCCCGTGTTCGTGCAGCCGGCGGGAACCTCCACCACGCCACCCGCGTCAATTTGGCTGCCGATGGTGAGAGCGATGTCAGCTACGATCACGTCGCCGGCGGCGTCTACCCTCACGTCATAAGGACTCTTCCATCCGCTGCCGACATTGACCTGGCAGCCGGCCGTTGTGCAACCCGCTGGGATTTCCACGACCGTTCCGAGACCGCTATCAGCGACGAAGACGTCGCCCGCCGCATCCACCGCCACACCCTCGGGCGCAGAGCAGGGTGCGGTAGTACAGTTCGGGGTTGGGTCGTACAGCGTGCTCTGGTTCCCGCTGGGCTGGACCTCGAAGACGCCGAGGGGATTGTCGGAAACAAAGAGGTCGCCCAGCCCGTCCACCGCCAAGCCGACCGGGCCTGGGTGCGGAGCCGGCGGGGAATACACCACGGTCCCGCAAGCAGCGCTGCTGGTATTGCCGCTGACACTGCTGCTGATGCAACCTGGCGTGAGCTTCAATACTTCGCCAAACCCGCCGAGCGGGTTTGATGCGGTGGTTTCCGCGACGAAGAGATCGCCGGCGCCATCGATTGCGACAGCTTGCGCACTAACAAAACCGGTCAGTGTGGTTTGCGCACCAGTGCCATAGGGTGGCCCCCAAATCACTACGGTTGAGCCGGCAGCCTGGTACAGGTTGCCCGCCTCATCGGTTGTCATGCCGGTGCCACCGGTCAGGTTTGTCAGCGGAGTTACCTGGCTGCTGTAGAGGACCCCGGGATAGGTGCCAGTCAGCGCGGGACCAAAGGCAACCGCCGGCGCCTGGCCAACGCCGTAGATATTCTGCGTTGCCACCACGGTGCTGCCGTTCAGGAGTTGCACCGCGCCCAGGCGTAATCCGGGCGCTTGCGGTGTGAAGGTGATGCTCACGGTGCATGTAGTGCCTGCGCAGGTGCTGCTGTTTACCTGGAATTCCTGGGTGATGAGTCCTTCGGTGAGAGCCTGAGCCTGGGTGACGGTTGCCGACCCGACATTGATGTTCACCGAGAACGTGCTGTTGCACGGCGCAGGTCCGGACCCTCCTGGGCATACGTCAGCAGTGGCGAAATTCCCCGGCGCGAAACTCGCGCTCACATTCAGCGCCGAGCTCATGGTCACGTTACAGGTCGGGTTCGATCCCGAGCTCGCGCACGCGCCGCCCCAGCTGACGAATGTGCTTCCGGGTACTACGCCTGCGGTCAGTGTCACCTGAGCATTGGACCCATAACTCGCCGAGCAGGCTCCCGAAGTGTTTGGGCTGGAGTAGTTGCAGCTGATCGCGTTGTAATTGTCCGTCACCACTCCGCCGCCGGCGCCGGCTTCCGTCACCGTCAGCGTGTACATGGGCCCAGTGCCGGCAGAGCTCGCACCGCTCAGGTAAATGGATTGAACGGAAACCGGGTTATTCAGGGCGTTGTCGTAGAACTCGGCAGTGCCACTCAGCGTGCCGCTCTGGCTTACCACGCCCGGAATGAATCCGATGTTCATACTGCAATCGGCGCCCGGTACGAGCGAGAAGCTGCTTGTGCAGTTTCCCGACATATCCCAGTTGGAAGTGAGGGTCAGCCCCGGATTGACAGCGTTCAGCGTCTCATTGCCGATATTCTGCAGCGTGACAGGCGTACCGCAGCAGGCGGTGCCTACCTCGAGACCGGGAAAAGTCAGAGACATACCCTGCTGAGCGGCTTCGTCGAGATAGCCGTTCGTAGCCGCGAAAAAAACATCTCCCTGGGCATCGAGGGCTACACCCTCAGCGGGGTTACCAGTGACCACCGCTGTCTGACAGCTGCCACCTGGGCAGCCTACCGGAACCTCAACAATCTCGCCCGACGCTCCTTGGTAGATAAGGCCGAGGTCGGAGACATACACATCACCCGCCGCATCCAACGCGACGGCCTGCGGGCTAACCCACCCGCTCCCGACCGGGATAGCTGCGCCCCCGCCTGCCGGGATCTCCAGCACCTGCTGATTGCCCGTGTCTGCGACAAAGACATCGCCTGCGAGATCAACCGCGATGCCGCCCGGTACGAATCCATTTTGGGGCTGGTACAAAGTGATTTGCTGTCCGCCGTTGGCCGGATCCTCCACGATCTCCTTATTCACGGGATCGCCGATGAAAACATCGCCCTGTGCATCGAGCGCCACGTACGCCGCGTTGGAAAGCGCGCCCCAATTCACCTGGCAGCCAGTTTGATCCTGCTGAGACAGCTGGGCACAACTGGCGGGAACCTCTGTCACAGAAGGTCCGAGCTGGCCGATAAAGACGTCGCCTGCCCCGTCAACGGCCACGCTCTCAGGAGAGTTCAACCCATACCCCAAAAAGGCCGCGGTGCCGTTGCCCGGCGGGATCTTCAGCACGCTGCCGTAGAGGTTGGCGACGTAGAGATTGCCTGCCGCGTCGACCGTAACGCCTTCCGGAGTATTCAAATTATTCGGCCCGTAAATAGAGTTCGCCGTAGCCGGGCTCAATTCGGCGGCCGGCGCCTGACCAACGCCGTAGATCAGCGTCGTCGCCAGGAGGTTGGCGGGGACGCTGTTGTCGTAGAGCTGCACCGCACCTGTGCGCACCCCGGGCGCGATCGGTGTGAATGTGACGTTGACCGTGCAGGTGCCCGGCCCAGCGACTATCCCGGTGCATGTGCTGCCGCTGGTCGGCGAAAAATCGAGGCCTTGTGCGCCTTGTGTGACCACCACTGGCGTTCCAAAAACAGTGGTCGCCGAAATTTTGTAAGTCAGCGTTTGAGTGTTGCTGCACGGTGCCGGACTGGTTTGCCCCGACGGGCACACGTTAATGCTGCCGAAATTCTGCGGGGCGCCCCAAATCCACGTGTCGTTGTCGGTCGATCCTTCGTCGAATCCGCCGAACAAAACTATCTGTTGTTGCGCCGCATCGTAGGCGAGGCCGTTGGGAACATCGCGCGCGGGCGGAGGGCCCGAGGCGCCCGCTGCAGCCCAGTTGCTCCCGTTCCAAACGTAGGTGTCATTTAAGAAGGTGTTGCCGTCGTACCCGCCGAACATGAATACCTGGCCGAGCGCGGCATCGTAGTCCATGCCCTGGTCATACCGGCCGTCCGGGATAGTCGAAGGGCTCGCCTGACTCCAGCTGCTTCCGTTCCAAAGCCAGGTATCGTACAAATACCCCCCATTTTCCCCGCCGCCCCCACCCGCGGATATGCCGCCGTCGTATCCGCCGAACATCACCACCTGCTGGTGCACCGGATCGTAAGCCATGCCCTGGCCATAACGCTTAGAGGGGCCGGAGGTGGCTGCCTCGCTCCAGGAGCTCCCATTCCAAACCCAGGTATCGCTCATCACGCCGCCGGGGCCAGTGCCTCCGAACAGAACGATGCTTTGGGTGTTCGCATCGTAGACCATGGACGCGCTATAACGCGCCGGAGGCCCCCCCGCAGCCTGGGTCCAGGTGCTTCCGTTCCACACCCACGTATCGCCGTAACTGATCGGATCGTAGGTGTTGGGGTCTACGCTGTATCCGCCGAACAGCACCACCTGACCTGTCGCCGCATCGTAGGCCATAGCTGCGGAAGAACGCGGGGACGGGCTGTTGGACGGATTCGGGGGGGTCACATTTGTCCAGGTGTTCCCGTTCCAAATCCACGTGTCGTTCAAGAATTGGTAGCTGCCGACCTGTCCCCCGAACATGACCACATTCTTCTGCGCCGCGTCGTAACTCATGGCCTGGCTGAAGCGCCCTGAAGGACTATTCGCAGGCGATTGCTGATACCAATTCGCCGCCAGGGTCTGTGCCCGTGATGAGACACAAAAAGAGCCGAGCAACGCCAACGCCGCTAGAAACGAGACAGTACAACGTTCCCTCGCGCCACCCCGCCACGAAGTTCCGAGTGGAGAGCCGCACTTCTGATCGCCGGAATTCTTAGAGGCGACGGATGGGACTGCGAGACACGCATCGGTGGCAGAGCCAGCGCGCTGGTTCAACATGTTTGAGAACTCCTGGGGAATCGGAGCTGCGGTGAATAAGCAACTGCTCGAGGCGGAGCTTTGAGATCAAAGCCACGCAAAAAACGCACAGTCGTCTCAAGCGGGGACAGGACACGACTGAGTTAAATCAGAATTAGAGTCTTTCCCTGTTTGCTGCCGTTGGTGCTCGCACTCTGCTTGTTTGCTCGTTCGGCCACTTTGGTGTCTACAATATCGGGGATCCAAGAGCAAAAGCCTGACGATTATGGCGTAGTGTAGCGCGTGAATCCGTTTTTGAAAAGTTAAGATTGCAGCGCGACGATTTTACGAAGGTAACCGGAAGCGGTTACCTCTTCTGCCGGAACAGCCGGGAGAAGGTTAACCGAGGCTTATCGGCGGTCGACTGCAGCCGCTACGTCAGGGCTCACGATCCATCCTCGCTCGGCGGTGGCGCAGTCGGCCTGGACCACTCGAACAGCGAAATGGCTGGAGAGGTTGAGATTCATCTCTCGCGTCGGCGGCCAATGAAGACGCATCGAGATTCGCAGGTGGACTGGCCGTGCCGGGAAACGGGCTACGAAACTATGCACGCCTCCCACAGGAAACTTTAAACGGAATCAACCTGCTCGGATTGCGCCTGGTGCACTGGGGTCTAAAGAAGCAGGAGATGCGGTCAAAATTGTTGCCCGCAGCGTCTAAGTTCAACACATGCTCGCCGCCGAGCTCGGATACAGCGAAATAATCGTGCGTGATGTTCTGACGCTTTCTCTCGCTGCAGGGTAGAGCCCCCCTTGTGGGAGGCGGAAACGCACCGATGCATGCGCAGGTACCCGGAAGGAACGCCGCTTCGCCAACCCGCGAGAGATTCGCGAGCCCTGGAAACCACAACTCTTGGCCGGAAACTTCCCTTTGGGCCAATGGCTGCTGCTGGGATGCGTAACGCTGAACGGCATCATAGCCGGCTGCGGCGGCGTGGGAAGTACCACACAACCGACTGTTACCGTATCGGTAAGCCCTGCAACAATCACTCTCGGCTCCAGCGCGACTCTCACATGGTCGTCGACAAATCCGACTTCATGCACGCCGAGCGGCGACTGGAGCGGTCGATCACGCGGCCCCGGTCTGGCCAATACAGGATCAGCAACGCGATGTCAGCATTGCATCAGTTATCTCGTCACCGAGGTTGGATGGCACATCTCCAGAGCCCTGGGCGTTTATAGGACTAATCCAAGTAAATCCTGTGTCGCACCACATTTCCGGCATCCACGGTGTGCGGATCAACTACCAGCCTTACCTACGTTTATCGGAAAGCAATTTCCGGGCTCAAGACAATCGGACCGGAGTCTGAGCCCGGATTCCGGTTGCTGAACCGCATTGGTGTTAATTCACCGTGAGGTTGACAGTGGTGGTTTGCGTAGTCGATCCCGCGGTGCCGGTTACGGTGATGGTGGAGTTGCCTGCGGGTGTCTTGTCCTGAGGTGCGCCGCCGCCGCACCCAGTGCCGATCAATGCAACGGCAAACAGGATCGCAATCACGCTGGATCTCAATAAGCTCAATGTCCTGCCGGATCTGCGCCGCATACGAACGAGCGCCATGAGGCCCAATCCGAGAATGGCGAACAGCGTACGCGGCTTTGATGGACCGCTCAGGGGACCATTGCCGCCGCGATCTAATGTCGCGGTCTTTACATCCGTCGCAATGGTTAGGGTAGTGCTGACCACGCCGCCGTTGGGCGTTAACGTCGAGGACGAAAAGTTGCAGGTGGCATAGACGGGCAGGCCTGAGCAGGTAAGCGCGATCGGTTGGTTGAACCCTCCCATCGGCGTCGCGGTAATGGTGGTGGAGCCGCTTGCGCCCTGCGCGATGGTGAGGCTGGTGGAGCTCACGCTGAGAGCGAATATGGGCGCAACGACTGTCTCGGTAAATGCAGCGGAGGTGGAGGCGTGATCGTCTGCGTCGCCGCCGTATTGTGCGGTGATAGAGTGGGTGCCTGCATTAAGAGACGATGTCGTGTAGGTGACGACCTCGGCGCTCAACGTGCCTGTTCCAAGTTGCGTGGAGCCGTCAAAGAAAGTGACTGTTCCCGTCGGCACTCCTGCGCCGGTTGTCGGAGTCACGGTTGCGGTAAAGGTGACGCTCGTTCCCAGGTTTACCGTCGCATTCGGATTTGTAACAACCGTGTTTGTGGGCGTAGTCACCACCTGCGTGGACGTCTCCGCCGCGGTTTTGCTTGCCTCGAAGTTTCCAGCGCCATCGGCGGCAATGGAGTAGAAGGCATATGTGTCGCCCACGGTTCCAGTAAAGTTTGCGGAGGTCTGCGTTGTCTCCACCAGCCACGGCGTAAATGCGCCGCCATTCGTGGAGACATAGATGGTGTAATTGGCAACTCCGGAACCGGCGTCGGTGCCCGACCAACTCACGTTGAAGGTTGCCTGGCCGGCCGCGGAGACTTCAGTCGCGGGTAAAGCGTTCACTGAGCTCACAGGCGCGTCGACATCGAGAGTATTTAGCCAGGTGGGTGTGTTGATCGCCGCGTTGCTGTCAAACACCACAGACGCTGTATTGGTGAATTGCGTGCCAGTTGTAAGGCCGCTCTTGGGCATCACGTTGAAGATCACGCTTCCCTGGCCCTGAATGCCGTTGACGTCGGGTGGCAGAAATCCGACGGTAGGATCGGTGGGCGGCAAACCGGTGGAGGGATCGATCGAAGTGAAGGTCCAGGTAGCAAGGCCGGTGGAGGCGTTGAGCGATGCCTGTATCTGGACCGAGAGGCTGGAGTTGAGGCTGTAGAGCGTGCTGAAGCTGGTTGTTCCATAGGGAACGCTGATGGTATTTCCGCCAAAGCTGATGAGTCCCAGCGAGAAGGTGCTCAGGTTGACCAACGATGGATTGAGCTGATCGGTAATGACCACCTGCGCGGCGGGCAAGGTTGCCGTGGGCTGGTTTTCAAAAGCCAGGTTGTAGGTAAGCCCCTGCTGGCGGATGTATTGGTTGGCGCTGCCGTCGCCGATGGGGCCGGACTTGTCATTGGGATCGATGGCGCCGCCTACTGTACTGTTTTTGGCTGAGCTGTTATTGATTGAGGCAACCTGTGAGCAATCTGAAAGCGTGTTGGCGATCGGAATTGCATTTTGCAGGAGGGTGGCGATTACCTTGACGGCCATGCCCGCAGGTGTACTTCCCGCTGCCGTCTCCACGCAATTAAGAGCGGCCTGCGCTCCTCCCGCGTACATCTGGCCAAGATCCGAGGCGGCGTCAGAGGAAGAGTAGTCGCTCGATAACTGAGAATTGATGAGCGTCGTTACTGCGGAGCTGAGAAAAGACACCACCGAGGAGGTGCATTTGAGACCCGGCGCAACCGGATTCAGATTTGTAGCCACCTGAAAAGCAAGCAGGATGACGTCCTGAAAGCACTTGGATCCGGTTACGGGGTCGAGCACGAGGGTGTACACATCAGGCGCAACGCTATGCCTGGAAGCACGCAGCAGTGGATTGAGATTTCCGTTCTGATACGTGCCCAGATCGGTCTCCAGATCGCTGGCCGAAGTTGCTATCGGTTCCCAGTTGTACGCGGTCAGCGTGATATCCGTGTCGGTGGATGGCGGCGTGACTTGAATCTGCACCGAACCCGAGGAGCCTGCTGCGATACGCGGCACAAACAGCGGCAGAACGGTGTTTCCGCCAATGGTGACTGTTAGTGGAACGGTCGACATGAGGAGCGGGTCCGAATCAGGCGGGACAAGCAAGGTGGAAAGCACCTGGACTGTGACACCCGTTGGAATGGTGACGAAGATGGGAACGCCGAGCGCATCGGTATCGCCGGAGTTGCCGTAGGTGACGGTCATGGTTGAAGGCAGAGCGGAGCGCAAATGCGAACGGCCGGTGAGATTGACCCATACGTCGGGGCCCTGGCCCTGCTGCACCGTAAAGCCGTTTTGCTTGGTGACAGTGGAACCGCCGGGCTCGGTGACCACGATGTTGTAGTTGCCGAGCGCTGCACCCTCGAGGGGAAAGGTGCAGATGATTCCGGTGCCGTCAGGGCTGACGGCCGACGCAGTGGAAGCAATTGTTATTCCGCCGGAAACCAGCGAGCAGGTTGCGCCCTGCTGGAACCCAGTGCCGGCAAGCGTGATGGTATCGTCGCCGTCGTTCCCGCCCACATACTCGCCCACCACGCTGACAGTTCCGCTGCCCAGGATGGTGAAGAACCAGTCTCCATCGCCGGCCAGCGCATACAGGCCCGCATTTAACTGCGTCTGCGCTGCATTGCTGCTGAGCGGGAATGACGTGCTGTTGGTGGTGCCGGCAATATGAATGTTGCCGGCGCTGTCAATGCCAACGCCGGTGGCGAATGTCGGCCACAGGGAGCTGCCAATAGCGGTAGAAAAAACGGTGCTGGCGCCGTTGCTTGAGATGGCGGTGACGAAGGCGCAAGACGCGCCTCCGCAAGCCCCCAAGTCGTTGGAGGTAAGGGGAAAGTTGTTGCCGGCTGGACCGGTAAGTTCACCGGGAACCCAGACATTGCTCTGCGCGTCGATAAACGGCGCGCCAGCGATGACGGATGCCCCGCCGGTCTGGCCGAGATAGGTGCTCCAAACCAGCGACGCTGCGCCAGGAGCGAACTTGGAGATGAAGCTTTGCAAGTACGTGGTGCCCGACGTTGGGCCGGGATACGAAGTTTGCAGGGCGCCCGATGTGGTGGGAAACGATGCGGACGGTGTATTGCCGACAACATAGATGGAGCCGTCCGTGCCCGAGGCCAGGCCCTGAACCCATTCATTGCAGGTTGCCGGACTCTGGGCTGTGGTACCTCCGCTGAAGTAGGTAGCGTACTTGAGCTGGCTCAGGTCGGACGAGAACTCCGCAAACCACGGCGCGGAGATAACAGGACTGCTGTTGCAAATGGTGCTGGGGTTGCCGAGTGTCACGCTTTGTTGATGAGCGCCCGAGGTGGTGGGCAGCGCTCCGGTCTGGTCCTCTCCGCCAATCCAGACGTTGCCGCTGGGGTCGAGCGTAAGCGCGAAAGAGTAGGTGCCATAGTAACGGACGTTGCTGTAGTGCTGGCCGGATGAGGGCGTGGGCGCGGTGAAATACGTGGCCGCCAGCAACTGCTTTGAGCCGAGCTGCGCCGGGTCGAATTCCGCGGCGAACGCGGCATAGCCGAGATAACCCGAAGGAAGACTGCCCATGTAGGCGGTCAGCGATGTGGGCAGGCCGGAGTACGCCGAGGAAGAAACATAAATGGTGTTCTGTGCGCTGACTGCGATACCCATGTTGCCCCAAGTCACGACGACATTGGCCGGGGTGACGATCGCGGACGACGTGCCCGCTACCCCATAAATGGTGGAGTACTCCAGCGTGGAGCCATCCGGGCTGATCTCGGAGATGAACATCTGATTGCCGTAAGCGCCGGCAGCAGAGTAAGCGTTGGCGGTCGTGGGAAAATCACTGGAACTGGAGAGGCCAGTGACGTAAGCATCGCCCTGGGCATCGACGGCGATAGCGCCAGCCCATTCAAGGTTGCTTCCCCCGAGGTAGGTGCCGTAGAGGAGCGTGCCGGAGGGATCGAACTTGGCGATGAAGGCATTGGTCACCTGGTACCCGGCGGTGGGCGCGCCTCGGCCTGGCTGCAGTGCATTCGAAGTCGAAAGCATGTCAACGGAGTTGGTGCCGCCGGCCACATAGGAGTTGCCCTGGCTGTCAATCGCCATGCCCGCGGCTTCATCGTCCAGGCTGCCGCCGAAGTAGGTGGAGTAGAGAATGTTGACGGGCGGGTCGATGACCAGCGGCAGGGTGCGATCGTAGTGGACCGCGTGGAAACCGAATTCGCCGTTGCCCAGATCGACGAACGAACCGAAAATGGCACGCTTGCCGTGGGGCACGTTTTGATAGAAGACCGGCTGGCCGAGCGAAAGCGGGCCCTGCGCGCCGTCGACTTCGAGATCGCCACCCGCGGCAATAGATGCCGTATGGCCAGATCCCACGCTGAAACGGATCTGCTGCGGATCGGCGCCTGGCGCGACCACCAAGTCGTACTCCAGCTTGCCGCCATCCGCGCCGTAGCAGACCAGATCGATGCCCGGATAAAGATTCGCATAGCGTACCTGGCGATAGGTGGAGAGGCCGCGATGCCACTGCTTCGGATCGTTGCCGATGATGTAGTTTATTCGTGTCGCCGAGGGGCTTGCGCCCTCGAGCTGCGGTGCAGGATTGGCGCCGACAAACTTGAGAACAATCGGCGTGGGCAACGGACCGGACTTGTGCCCTGTAAGCGCCGTAATTGCCAACGCATTTTCGCGCAGGTCCAGTTCATAGCCGCGGCCGCGCGCGACAAAGCGGGCGGACGGATCGGCCTGACCCGCATTGGGCACGAAGAAGAGCGGCATACTGCCCAGCAACTTGCCGGCTTCACCGTGCGCGGCGGCGCCCGCTTCAAGGCGTTGCGACTCGTCGCTCGGCGCACCAGGTTTGCGGTCGGCCGCAAGCCCGGAAGCTGCCGGGTACAGGAGACTGCCAAGAAGCACAAAAACGGGGAACCCTATGCCGGCGCCGGCACGCACTCGAAAGTTCGCCATGTGAGGAACCACTCCAGGAGAAGTCTTTGTTGATTGGTGAGCGTTCCCCCCGATGTATCACGCTCTTTTTTGGGAGATCTATTGATGGCGTATTCCATGGGCGCAGAAGTCGGTTTTGGCCCCAACTGGATTTCTGCGTATAACCCGAATTAAGCCGCCATCTTCTGGCCGGTGAGAAACACTGAGCCGACCGGGAGACGGAGCCAGCCAGTCACTCAGATCACGGAGCATCCGGTTCCATCATAGGGATTGGCGAATCGAGATCAGATCATTCGGACCGGCAGCGATGCGATTGTGCGGCCGGGTCTTTTAGTCGATCCAGATTCGAAACCCAATGCCCGAACGCCTTTGCTTGCACTGAGCGCCCTTTAGGACGACAATACCCAATACGCCTTTTCCGCCTCGGGCGTCGCACACAACAAAAGCAAGTTTGAAAGCGCGAGGGCAAAGTGTCTGTTCTTAAGGAATCGCAATCTGGATTCGCTGGCATAGAATGGGCGTTTCGATTTTCGCGCGTGCAAACCGGGCGTGCCCGGCTGTTTTCTGCATCTGTAGCCGGTCTTTTGTTAATCGCCCTCTTGGGTCCGGTCCCGTGCACAGCGCAGACCGCCGGTTCGGCCCCCCGTTCCGCGCAAACACCTATTGTTCTTAATCCCGGCGAGACCGTCTCCGCGGAAGTTCCCGCGAAGGGCAAAGAAACCTTCACGATTGCCGCCTGCGCGGACTGCTTCACCGAAGTCCTCGTCGAACAGATGCATGAGTCGATGCCCATGGCGACTCTCTCCGGGCCCGGAATCGTGGACCCGGTGCCTCGCTTTTGCGATGCAGGCATCCACTCCGTGGTTCGCGTTCCCTTCATCTCCCCGCAATCGGGAAACTACGAGCTTGAAATCCGCCTGGCCCGGCCGGCCACTGAAATGGTGCGCATCACGCTTGCCGCTTCGCGGCCCGCTACCGCTTCGGATCGCGATGTGGTGTCCGCCTACGACGCCCTGGCACGTGCCGAAGCCCTGCGCCGCGCTTCTGCTGCGGATTCAGCTCCAAAGACGATTTCGGCCTACGATCAGGCCATTCAATTGGCGCAAATAATCGGCGACATGCGTCTGCGGCAGAAGGCTTTAATCGGCAAAACCCGCATATATCTCTACCAGCTGGGCGATTATACGGCCGCTCTGAAGACCGCGGAGGAGGCCAGAGCGCTGATGGGGAATCGTGCAGGCAGCCCACAGCAAAGCGACCTCGCGATCGATGCCGCTACTTGGAAAGTGCTCTCGTCGGCCTATTATTTTCTGGCTCGCTACCCCGAGATGATCGACGCCACCAACCGGTCATTGGCGATCTATGCCAGTCTCGGCGATCTCTATTGGGAGGGAATTCTCGAGGGCAACATAGCCAGCGTCTACGCGGAGATCGGAGAGATGCAACTGGCGCTGGCCGCGGCCGAGCGTGCCCTGGACATCGCTCGGCAACTATCCGATCCGGGGGGCATAACGTTCTCACAGGCTACGATTGCGGCTATTTATCTAGCGCGTGCCGAATATCAGACGGCCGTCGACGCCGACCAGGCAGCTCTTGAAGAAATACGCATCCAACCCTACCCGGACGAGGAGGGCCAGGTCTGGCTCAATCTTGCCGAGATCTACGATGAGCTGAACGACTTCGCACGAGAGCACGACGCTCTACAAAGATCGCTGCCCCTCCTTCGCAAGGTCGGCGACGGGGCGAGCGAGAGCACAGCGCTCTCCGATCTCTCGCTGCTCGACATGCGGCAGGGCCATTGGCGGGATGCTGAGCAGGCGCTCGATCAGGCGATGGAGATTGCCCGTTCTCAACAGCTTCATCGAGAACAGGCGGTTGCCTTTCTTCGCCAGGCGGTTCTGTTTGCCGCCGAAGGCCATCGTCAGGCCGCGGCGGACGCAGTTCGCAACGGGCTGGCGCTGACCCAAAAGACGGGCGAAGTCGCAACTAGCGCGATGCTACTGCAGGAAAAAGGTGACTTGTACGCCCACGAGAGACAAAACAAGAGCGCTCTTGCGGCATACCGCCAGGCGGAAAGCGAGTGGTCCGGAATTCCGAATCTGGAACACGCGGCGTTGGCGCGCGCCAGCATCGCCCGCATTGAGATGCGCCAGGGAGAGATGATTCAGGCCCGCAACGACATTCTCGAAGCGCTCGACGGCTTCGAGGCATCGCGGAGAAATGCCGGCGGCCGATCGTTGCGCGAATCGTATTTCGCCTCAGTCCACGATTTTTACGATCTCGCGATTGAGATCGCTATGAGTCCCCAACTGCGGCGCGCGGCGGCAAGCACGGCGAGCGGTGCATCAGGGAGCGACAACGCAGACGTGGAAACGTGGACTATCGCCGAGCGGGCGCGCGCGCGGTCGCTGATAGATGCGATCCGCCAAAGCAGCGACTTTACCACGCGCGGCGTTCCTGCGGAACTCATCGACCGAAGCGAAAATGTGGAACGCGAAATCGGTGAGGCGCAACAGCAGATCCTGAAGCTCGGCAGCCAGGACGGCGGGAAGCCGGGACTGCAGGAGGCCAAGAATCAGCTCCACGCGCTTGTGGTTGAGGCTGATGAGATTGAGGCGCGGGAGCGCGAGGCATCGTCTCTGTCTCTGTTCGGCGTCGCCGTCCGCCCGCCTTCCATAGCCACGGTACGCGCGCAACTGTTGGATCCGGGAACGGAGTTACTGGAGTACTGGGCGGGCAAGGACAGTGTCTATCTCTGGACAGTAACCGCGCATTCGGTGCACGCGACGCGCTTGTGCAGCGCCACCGATCTGTCTGCCGCAGTGAGCGCATACCGCAACGCGCTGCTGGCGCGCGAAGTGCAACCATCCAATGAGGAACTGGCTGAGCGGCAGGCTCGCATTGCGCGAGGCGATCGCGAGTTGAACCGACAAGCCGCGATTTTGGGGAAAATGCTGCTGCCTGTGCGTCCACCCTCTCAGATTCGGCGATTGGTGATTGTGCCTGACGGTCTCATCGCCTCTATTCCCTTCGCGGCTCTTCGACTGGAAGAGAGCTCAGAATTCCTGATCGAGGACTACGAACTAATTGAAGAACCCTCGGCGTCGGCGGCGATTGAGCTGCTTTCGCGCCCCGCCCCAGAGGCGAACCTGGACCGCATCGCCGTCTTTGCCGATCCTGTGTACAACCGGCTCGACCCGAGGCTGGCACAGGAAAACGCAAACGCCGTCCCAGAGCGAGTTTCGATCAATACACCCAACGAGCGGTCACGAGCGCAAGCCATCGCCGTCCCGCAGGTTCTCCGCTCCGACTCCGATCTCGACCTCGACAGCCTTCCCCGCTTGCATGCGTCTGCAATGGAAGCACAGTCGATTGCATCCATCGCCGGTGCCGGCCATGTGAAGTTGTATCTGGGCTTTGAGGCTACGCCTGACGCGGCCACGCAAGCACCCTGGAGAGATTTCGCCATCGCGCACTTCGCCACGCACGCGATTGTCGATTCGCAACGACCCGAACTTTCGGGAATCGTGCTTTCGACCTTGAATCGTGATGGCGTCAGTCAAAATGGCGTGTTGTGGCTGACCGATATTTACCGCACACCGATGCCTGTTTCGTTGGTGGTACTGAGCGGATGCCGGACGGCCAGCGGGAAGTCGATCCCCGGCGAGGGCATTGCAAGCCTGGCCCAGGCATTTTTGTCGTCAGGTGCAGGGGGAGTGATTGGAACGCTCTGGACTGTGGACGATGCTTCCGCCGGACAGATGATTCCGTGGTTTTACCAGACGTTGCTGGAGCAGCATGCGACCGTTGCCGGGGCGCTGCGCGAGGCGCAATTGAGAATGCTCACCGCCCATCGGCCACCGTATGATTGGGCTGGGTACGTGATAGAAGGTAATTGGAAGACTCGCACCGCTTCCAGTGAGCGATAGAAATACACCTTGATGCAGCAGCCGTTCCGGGAATGACGCAGAATCTTGACAAAAATGGGTTAGACGCGCTGCTCGAAGCGCTGGGGCCGGCGAGTGCCGAAGCGGGGGCCGCTTACGAGGAGCTGCGCGTTCGCCTGATTCGATTCTTCCGCTGGAACCGATGCCCGTTTGCCGAAGATCTGGCGGATGAGGCACTGGATCGGCTTGCGGCCAAGCTGGCCGGCAGCACGGAAGCAATTGCGTCGCCGGCGGGATATGTGGCTGGGATCGCGCGCTTGATGCTGCTGGAGCAACATGCAAAGACCTCCCGCGAAAAGAAGGCGCTCGCATTTTTATTGTGGTTTCACAGCAGGCGAAACGATTTCGATGACGTGCAAGAGGACTGCGAGGAAGCGCTCAGCCATTGTCTCGACCGGCTCCCTGCCGAAAACCGGCAACTCCTCGAGCGCTATTATTCGGGTGACGCGAGCGAGCGCATCCGCAACCGCCAGGCGCTGGCCGGCGAACTGGGTATTGCCATCAACGCCCTGCGCAATCGCGCCTTGCGCCTGCGCAGTCAGCTTGAACAATGCGCGTCCCGTCAGTTGGCGAAACTGCAGCAGCGTGATGGAACGGCGGAAACATTCACCATTCATCAAAGAAGGCATCTATGAACGAGTCTTCCGATCTCCGCAAACTGCTGCTCGCGTACAGACTGGGGGAGTTGTCCCGAGACGAGCGCGAAGCCCTGGACGAACGGATCATTGGCGACAGGGAGTTGAGCGACCGGCTAGCGGAGGCGGAGTACGACTTGCTCGACGATTATCGCGCCGGCCGGCTGGCCGTCGCTGAGCGGAGCTGCGTGAAGCGCGGGTTTTTGCCCAGCGAACGGACGCGGATGACGTTGGGAGCGGAGCCAGAAGCGGCAGTTTCGCCGGCGACGCATGGCGGGCGATCGATGTGGCTCGCTCTGGCAACCGCGGCTGCGCTTCTACTCGTAACCGGAGTTGTGCTGTTCACCACACATTTCCGCAACTCGCGAGGCCCGGCATCCATCGCGCATTCCGGAGCGGGCGCGTCACCGGCGCAATCGCCTTCTTCGCCCCCCCCCGAAAGCGGCAAGCCCCCGTCCGGCAAGAATCAGCAGGCTCCGGAAGCGGGCCCAACCGTGGCCGTTCTCGTGCTCGAGCCCTTGATCGCGCGCGGCGATCTGAGCGCGGTTCTTGCGCTTCAATCGTCTACAACGGAGGTTCGCGTTCAGTGCGTTCTACCGGCGGGTATTTCAGCTTCATCATTTGTCTTGTCAGTAACAAAAAACGGAAAAACTCTGGCCAGCAGTCTTCAGCATGGTCCGCTTCAACTCTTAAACCACAGCCGAGTCGCTGAATTCCATTTATCAGCCGCAGTCTTCGCAGGCCATCCGGCGAACTCGCGTTTCCTGTTCGTTGTTGCTGAAAAATCAACGCGAGCGACCGTGAGCGAATACCCAGTAGTTCTCCGCGGGAATTGACAAGCAGAACGCGCGCGGTGATCCCCCAGTCTACGTCGAGCATGAAGCTGAGCTAATACTGGGCCCTTCCGCCGCAGGCGGTAATCGTTGCGATACAGGTTTGTATGATTAGACCGGATCAGCCGTCGCAACTGCTCCGCGCGGTTGCAGCGACAAGGCTGACGAGCGCAAGGAAGTGCAATCACGCTTTGCGGACAAGTTTGCCCTTGCAGCGCCGCCGTAGGGTGACTGATCCGCATCTACGAACGGCACTTTCTTCGCCGCGCGGCCTGATCAACCACGGAACTACCTTCAACCGGGGTGACTCCTTCGCGGGCCGCCCTCCATTTTGCGGATTATTTGCAGAACCGACCCGTCAGTGAGGGCACTTTTTGAACTTTATGAATTCTATAAGGTGTTTAGAATCAGCTAAACCGTTGTGTGTCAACCTGGTATTAATTAATCAATTTTAGCAGGTTTTGCGGCTCGATTTTGCGGTGTTTTCCACGGTCTCAGTGGACTACGCCCACATCGCGCGCCGGCCAGTAGACGAAAACCGCCTTCCCGTAAATGAGCGAGCGGTCCACCGGGCCGAAATACCGGCTATCCTGCGAAATCGACCGATGGTCGCCCATCATGTAGTAGCAACCGGCGGGGATGACCATCTCCGGCACGGATTGGTCGTCGCGATACTCGGCTGGGACGTAGGGTTCGTGCAATAGCTTTCCGTTCACGTAGACACGGCCACGATCGATGCGGAGCGTGTCGCCAGGCAGTGCGATGACGCGCTTGATGTAGCTTCTCTGCGGGTCATACGATGCGGGATGCCGGAAAACCACGACGTCGCCGCGTTCGATGGCAGAGACGTGGTAGACAAATTTGTTGATGAAGAGACGGTCGCGGTCTTCCAGGCGAGGCAACATGCTGGTGCCTTCCACGCGCACCGGTTGATAGAGAAAAGTGATGATGAGAATGGAGGCGGTAGCGGAGATGAGCAGATCGCGCAACCAGAGCGTAAGGCCCATGGATTTGCGCGGCGTGGGTCCGGCGCCGGCGACAGGCTGGCTGGAGTTGGAATCCGCCGCTGTTTGAGAAGTGGAGTTATCGCCAGGTTCGGATTGCATCTGCATCCATTCCAGATTAACCGGTATTGAAGGCGGCTGCACTCTCTCGGTCTGCAACGGCGTTTCACAAATTGATACATCAAGGAAAATTCCGAACCAAATCGGTTAATTACTCTTTCGGAGTTGGCTTGGCCCCTTTTGGAGGATGGTGGCCGACCAGGAAGGGTAGTTCAATGAAGCCATCCTCGACGAAAGCGAGGCCGTAGTCTTGGCCGACCCAAATTCCATGACCACACACAAACCATCTCTCAAAATGGTTGCCGCAAAGGACCGCAGGCAAGTGAAAGTGCTCGGCGTCCAGAAATATCGTTCGGCAGCGCCCGTGCTCTTTGCCGCTTTGGGGATCACATTAGGCACTTTGACAGGACTTGCCGTCGCGATTCTTAGCACTCCGGCTGGAGCTAACGGAATTCCCGCCGTTTTGGCAAATGCCGATTCAACCAGTCCTGGCCACGACACATCCTATGGCTCGACGCAGCAAGTCCATGCGACGTTCCCAGTTGAAGTTGCCGAAGTCGGCAGAGGCGCCACGGATACTAGCCGTCAGTTAGCAAACGAGGCGGCGGCAGGTACCCCTAGAACAATGCGAGTGGTGGATGCGCCGCGCTCGACTGGTTCTCAATTGATTTCCGTCAAAGCGCCTGCGGTCGGAAAAACCCCAACGCCTCGGATCGTTTATAAGGCCCATCACTCCGAAGGATGGACCGTCACACGCCCTCTCATGACACCTTCGCTGATCGTAGCAATCAATGATTCCAACGCCAGCCAACCGCTGTTGATTGAGGCGGATGAGCCATTAAACCTCAAGGATCAGGCGAAGCCTTCGAATTTCTATATTGAAGGGGATCTCAAAGTGGTCGACTACGACGCCACCGCAGGGACAATTACGACCGACGACGGCAGAACCTTCGTCGTCGGTAGCACAGTAGCCGCCAGTAATGCGGCCCCTTGGGGCGAGTATCGCTCAAACCTGCACTACAGGTGCAACCAGACCGGAAGCTGTACATTGTCGCGTGCGGGGGCGGTCGCACCGAATGCTCGACTGATTTAGGAAAACTCGCGCAGGAAACCGCAGGCAACTGCGCAATCGGCCGGACGGTCGGCGAATGGGCTTACCCGCAGCCGAGGCTTCCCGGCGGGCACATGATTCGCGGACGATGGGACGTAATGGGTTTCGGCTGAGTAGTGGCGGGCACAAACGACGGCGCGGCTCCGGGTGGACCTACGCCCGCCAGATTCTCATCCTCCAGTTGTAGCGGCCGTTGCAGCACCATCTCCACCTGCGTACCGGTAGGAATATCCACATCGGCATTGCGCGTAAAGAGTGAAACCACGCCTACGGTGGCGAGGCCCGCGCCCAGACCGGCCAGTCCGCCCTCAATGGGATGCCCTGACTCAGCCCCACCGATCGTGCCCACCCCCGCTCCAGTTGGGAGGGCGACTTCGGCTGTCCGTCCGGCGTTGCGGCCCTTATCGCCATTCTGCTCGATGGTTCCCTCCCCATCGTTCTTCACAGTCTGGTTCTTCGCTCCCGGCACACTGTCCACAACCCCGGGAATCTCCACTACCGAACCGTTCGGAAAAATGATGGAAGTAAAGTGCATGTCGAGCTGCGCTTTTCCTTTGATGCGTCCGCCGCGCTGGACCCGATCGACGACACCCTGCACGTAGACTCCCGTGGGAATCATTACGCGATTGCCCACCACGACGGGAAAGATTGAGATCAGATACACGCCGTCGCCAGCCTTGGCGCTCCTGGTGTTGATGGCGCTCTTCAGTTGCAAAAGAACCTTGGTGCCCGCTGGGACGATGTACGTCTTCTTTGCCGGAGTTGTGGGTTCCTCGGCAGTCGCCGCAGGTTGCGCAGAGGGGATGGCAGGCGGAGTTGGAGATTGTGCTGCGGCCGGCGACGGAACACCGGGAGCTGGCTCAGGCTGGCCCGCGGTCTGGGCAATGCCGTAGCCGACGCCAACGGAGATAATGCCGACAAAACAGACTGCCCGCACCCCCCCGCGCAGCGTTGCCATATGAACCCCCTTTGAAATAGACGGCATTCTCGGAGACAAGGATAGCCCGAATTTCAAGCCAACGCGACGAAAAGTAAGGTGCATGCACCGCGCCAGAGCCGCGCGCGTTACCCTACGAGAAAGCGATGACCTCGAAAAGCCATCCATCTGCTGACTCGCCTCTCGAAACGACAGGCCGGTTTGCCGCTGCCCTGTGCATCCTGGACGACGCCATTGCGGCGCGAGCCTTCCCGGGATGCGCATTTGGCGTCCTGGCGGGCGATGACGTCGTGCTTCAGGGGGCTCTGGGGCGATTCACCTACGAAAAAAGCGCACCTGCCGTGGCCGCGGACACCGTGTATGACGTGGCTAGCTTGACCAAGGTTGTAGCAACTACGGCTGCGGCCATGCTCCTGGTCCAGCGCGGACAGCTCGATCTGGAAACGCCGCTGGGCGAACTGCTGCCCGGCTTTGTGACCGGGCGCGCACCCGGAGATTTGGCGCGCACGGTCGCATTGCACCATCTTCTGGCCCATAGCTCTGGCTTGCCGGGATACGTGGAGTTTTTCCGGACTGCGACCACCCCCGAGGCGCTCTTTCAGGCTTGCCTCGAGCTACCTCTCCAGACCGCGCCGGGCACACGCTCCGAATACTCCGACCCCGGTTTCATCCTTCTTGGCAAGGCGCTTGAAGCCCTGATCCACACAGACCTTGCCTCCTGGACGCACTGCGAAGTGTTCCAACTGCTGGGCATGACGGCCACTGGCTTCCGCCCGTCGCCGGCGGCGCGGCCCGCCATCCCGCCGACAGAAGAAGACTCCACTTTCCGCCATCGCCGCATTCAGGGCGAGGTGCAGGACGAGAACGCGTGGGTCCTGGGCGGCGTGGCAGGAAATGCGGGGGTCTTCTCCAATGTTCCTGATCTTTTGCGCTTATCCGGCGCAATCCTGCGGAGCGCAGAATCAGCCGGCGCCGAGCACAATCCTTCCTTATTCGACCCAGCCGTATTGAAACGATTTGCTCAACGACAACCGCCCGAGGGCAGTTCCTGTGCGCTGGGATGGGACACGCCCTCGCAGCCTTCGTCTTCCGGCAAACATTTTTCGCAGCATTCCATTGGACATCTTGCTTATAGCGGCTGCTCCTTATGGATCGATCTGGACGCGGCGGTCACGGTCGTTTTGCTGACCAACCGCACCTGGCCAGACCGGCAGAACCAACTGATCCGCGAGGTCCGGCCGCTCTTTCATGACGCCGTGCGCGAAGCCCTTTAGGATGCCTCTTTAGGGTTACAAATCGGGATACAGCAGAACAAATGTTTTAGGTTGCGTGTTTTTATAGATACAATAAAAACTGGGGATTGACGCGATGCTACCCAGCACCACGATGCAGGAAACGGCTGGCACCCGGATAAAAGATACCAACCACGACCAGGCCGCACTGCTTCAGCAACTGACGACGGAAAGCCAGAACGAAGCCTCCCAAGGCCTCGATACGAAATCTGCACTCGAAATTGCTCGCATCATCAACCATGAGGATGCCAAGGTCGCAGCGGCGGTCAAGAAAGCTATCCCTGAAATCGCCGCAGTAATCGACCAGGTGGCGCGGAGCCTGCGCGATGGCGGCCGGTTGATCTATATAGGCGCTGGTTCCAGCGGGCGGATTGCCGCTCTGGATGCCTCAGAATGTCCACCCACCTATTCGACAGCTCCCGGCCAGGTGCAGTACATCATGGCGGGCGGACCCAAAGCTTTGGCTTCCGCGGTTGAAGTGAATGAAGACTCAGAAGAGTTGGGTCAGCGTGACATCGCGCGGCGGCGTCCCACGCGCAAAGATGTGGTGATCGGCGTCTCGGCTTCGGGTCGCACACCTTATGTCGTCGCGGCTGTGGCTTACGCCCGCGCGCGCGGAGCGCACACCGCAGCCGTCACCTGCAACCAGGGAACTCCCCTCGCTGGCGCCGCCGATATTACCATCGTCGCGGAAGTCGGCGCCGAGGTCATCTCCGGATCCACGCGCTTGAAAGCCGGCAGCGCCCAGAAGATGGTCCTGAACATGATCACTACGGGCGCCATGACGCGACTGGGCTATGTGTACGAAAACCTGATGGTCAACGTGCACATGCAGAATTCAAAGCTGGTGGAGCGCGGTATCCGCATCCTGATGCGCGCCTGCAATATCGACCGCGCCACCGCTGTCGACACCATCAAGAGCGCCGGACGCAGCGTTCCCGTGGCGCTTGTGATGCTGAAAGCCAAAGTGGATAAGCCTGAGGCGGTGCGGCGCCTGGCCAAATCCGACGGCAATGTCCGGCTCGCCATCGAAGACAACGTTCTGGAACTGTAGGTGAAAGAATTTAGAAGTTCTATGGATCGATTATTCCAGATCTTCGCGCGCAATGTCGTTCGCTACGGCTTCGCCTCCTGCTTGATGGTTGTAGTTTTGTCGGCTTTCGGCAACGCGCAGTCTGAAAAATTGTGCCTGGATGGGTTCTGTATAGGGCAGACTATTCAGGATCCGCGCTTTGACCAGGTTGCGTGGATAACTCCTACGAAGAATCTGATCACTGAAGAATGCAGAGGTGTGGGCTGCCAGCCCGAGGTAGCTTTTCGTGGCTACCCGCGGGAGGATCAGCTAAAACTGGCCGACGCCGTGCGTTTAAGGTACAACGCAGAAATCTACAACTACAACGTACTGACGAAGGACGACCTTGCAGCGCTGCGCATCTATAGGTACGAGTGCAACCCGTCAGCAAGAGGCCTATGGGGCGAAAGACGTTTCTTCGGCGCGTACAAAAGCTCACCCAGTCAGTACCTGACGGTGGTTGGTCTCAGGCTCATAAATGGCGAACTGACGGTTTATAGGGTGGCTCGGCAGTACCCCTATCATAACCAAGCTGAGCTTGTTTCTCTTGCCAAGGAAGTGCGCGCGCAGTATGGCGAGCAGGTCTTGCTTTTTGACGGCATCAGCTCAAACGCCTACGCAGATGTCATCACACAGCGTAAAGACGGCTGGTTCGGTCATAGTACGCTATTCAATCCCACCGACCTGTCAGATAATGCGGCTGAGCTAGTGCTCATCGACCCGACGACTCGCGTTTTACTTGAACCCACTTCAATACCAGAGAGTGGGGAGATCAAGCCGCTGTCAGCGAATTTACCGCCGGTCTGCAGCGCGCCAGTGCCCCTCCAATGAAGTCTCTTCCGACGAGGCGTACGTGCGTCGCGTCACCCGCCCAGAGGCTGGATTCTTTCTCGATAGGCGTATTGAATTAGATCGCGGACGAGTTCGAGTAGGCCGGCCCGTGGAAAACCATCAAATGGGTCGCCGTGCGCAAGGCCGTTTCTCATTCTTGCAAGACTAGGTTCGCAAGTACCGTCGAGGAAGCCGATCACGGACCCCCCTGACCGCAAAACCATCGGAATTTTGTTGTCCGTCAATCCGTCCTCAAGCAACTGCCTGAGCAGGTCTGCGAATGGTATGAAGTCATCGCTGTTCTTGGCTTTGAGCTTAACTTTGCTCTTTTTCTTCTTTTTGCTCGTCGCTTTGATTCTTGCCGCACGTCTGTACTGATCATTCAGCGCAAGCTCAAGCGCAACTAACGCCGCGAGTTCTCCGGCTTTAATCAGATCAGGATAATGCCACGCGAGAAAATAGACCATCTGAGCGCGTCGAAATTTGGCGGCTACAATCTTCGGAATCCCGGGGGGAAGGCTCAATGACGATATGAATTTCTGCCATTCGGTGGGGCTCGAAAACGACAGCAACCCGCCCGGGTTGCCCTGCACAGGCCAAGGCAGAATCAACGGTATGTCTCTGCTCGTCCCGGCCAAGATAGCCACATCAAAAGATAGGTCATCTTGCATTACGGCCACCCAATCCCGGTTTTTTGCATAGCCCAAGGGACGAACTCAGGGCAGCACGCGCTGAATGTGCAGAAAGAGCGCCAGAGTCATAAAGAATCCCACGGCAACGAGCGCAAGCGCAAGGATGGCGACGATCTTGACCTTGTTCCCGAAGGCTTTCAGATCCTCGAGCAGCTCCTGCTGTTCCAGCGTATTCCGGTCCGTGGCTTCGCGCACCATCTCCAACTGATCTTCAACCCGCTTGAGGGAATTGTTTTGCTCCGTCACCTGATCGCGCAGGTTCTGGTGCTGCGTCTGCAACTCGGCCAATCCATCTTCGATCGGCACCAGATCCAGCTTGGCCGATGGCGGAGGCGTTTGCGGATGCGGGTGAGACGTGAGCAAATTGCCGACGGCCGTGGCGATATTTCCGTCGAGCAACGGCAACAGGCGCTGCACAAACGGAAGCGCAGAGCGAAGCATCGATAGGGTGCGTTGCAGGCTCGAGGATTCTTCATTGGTTTCAGGTGCGCTGCCCAGTGCGCGCCCCGGCGGAGGCGGCGTGAGACGCTTGACGCCAGTCTCGGCAGACGGAAACTGCGCATGCCGGCTGACGCCCGTGGATAAAGGCGATCCCACGGCGCGCTGGCGCGGCGCAGGCGCGCGCGGTGCGCCTTGGTCGGAATCGCTCAGGTCGAAACGCTCTGATTCGTTCATGGAATTCTTTCTGCCGCCACGAGAGACGGCAATCCCCATATATAGCTGATTTTGCTCCGATTGGAAACAGTTTTTGTGTTTTCCGCTGCATTCCGCGCTTCACATAGGCCGGGGTATGCTCGTAGCAATGATCGTAAAGGGGTGACGCACGTGAAAGGACCCATCAGCCGCACGACGCGCAGTCTGCAGCGCAATATCCTGGCCGGAATTATCACCATCGGCCCACTTTTTGTCACGTATCTCATCTTCAGCTTCCTCCTGGAATCCCTCGCCAAAGCAGGATTGCCAGCGGTGCAGTTCCTCGCGGCTTCCTTTCCCCGGGGATGGTTCAGCAATCCGTGGTTACAGCCCACGCTCGCCGTTCTGCTCACGCTGGCCGTTCTCTATGTGGTCGGACGCGTGACTTCCCTCGTTGTCGGACGCCAACTGTTCGGCCTTTTTGAGTCCGTGCTTGAGCGCTTGCCCTTTGTCGCCAAGGTCTATACATCCGTGCGCCAACTGTTGGATTCCATGATGGCCAAGAAAGGCGCCAGTCAGCGTGTGGTTCTGATCGACTTCCCCATCGCCGGCCAGAAGAGCATTGGATTTCTCACACGAACACTGAGCGACGCGACCAGCGGCCGGCCGTTAGCCGCTGTATTAGTGCCGAACGCCATCAACCCCACTTCGGCCTTCCTGCAGATTCTGCCCACCGAACGCGTCATCGAGACCGACCTGACCATGGAACAGGCAATGAGCATGATCATGACCGGTGGAGCGGTGGGACCGGAGACCATTCGCTATTTGCCCGAGGCGGACGGTAATCGAAACTCGCCAGCCACGCCCTCGGTATCGTCATCGGGCGCATCAACGCTTGGCTGATGCAGCGTTGTTATCGTGTTCTCCGGAACCGGGGCGGGATTCAGCCTCGCCTGTCTCCAGCCTTTCTTCCGCTCTCTCTTCCGCCTGCTCGCTTTCCGTGGTCACCTTGCGCAGGCTCACGTGGTCAAAGCGAGCCCAGATCAACCCTACAGGAACAATTCCAAGAAATGTGACAATCAGCAGCGTCGCAGCGCAGGCAGTCGCGGCTTCGGCATTCGCACCCAGGATAGCTGTGAGTGCCAACATCACCGCGCCGATCTGCGAGAACCAACCGATCACCGGGAGCTGGACGATGCTGGCCCCGCCGCTGGCCACCATGAGCAAAACGCACTGCGAGGGTGTGATTCCAGCCAGTTCCGGACTGGCGGTGAAGGCTCTGCACGTCTCAAAATAGGCAAAGCAAATCAGCATCCACATGCCGAGCGAAAGGCCGACTACGACAGCGAAGTCCCGCCATGAACGCATCGTATCGAGGCCGGCATGAAACATGCGGATCTTGTCACCAACGCTTTGGCCAAGACCTTTTGAGACCATCCCGAAACTGCGCTCGAAGAATGCGGCGATGGGCCCTCCCGCCAAACGAACCGCGAACAGGAAGAGCGTTCCAAGGACTGTAAGAACCAGTCCTCCGTATTGCGCGGCAAACAGAGCGAGCAGGCGGTGACGCGACGCCAAGTGCGCCAATAGGAACACGTGCGACATTGCGTTCAGGATTACACCACCGGGAACCCAGATCATGGCGATCGAAAAAATCAAGGCCACCGACCCCGCGTCCACTAATCGTTCGACGATGTATACGGCGACCTGCGTACTTAGCGAGAGTCCCGTTTTCTTTGCGACCAGATAAGGCCGCACCGGGTCCGCGACGCGCCCAATCAACGCTACCGCAGTAAATCCGATCACCTGCGACCCGACCAGCGACAGGGGCGGAACTTTCTGCATATGCCGCACCAGCTGACTCCAGCGGAATGCGCGAAAAACAAAATTGGCGTAGATGCACAGTCCGGCAAAGACAATCATGCGCCAGTCGGCCAGAGCTACCTGCGAGGTAAAAACGTGGAAATTGAATTGGACGTGAACGCGGGCCCAAACTACCAGCGCGATCAGAGCAATCAGCGCCAGAATGCCCACGATCCATTGACTCTTCTTCAAGCAAACTCCGTATTACAAGTAGTGATTGATCTCTATATGAATATGTTCTCACGCAGCCGTGGATGGAACGCGTCTGGAAACTGAACAAAAGTTCCTATCCAGTAACGGACTGCGCTTCAATTTGGACGACGTGAGATGCGCCCTCTGCAGAGCTCAGTGCGAGCCCACTGGCTGCACTGCTGGAGGGGCGGCCGCAGCGCGTCTTGCCGCGGCCTCGCGGGCCAGAACCCGCCGGTTGAATTCGTGAATCACACGGGCTACGTAGGCGCGCGTCTCGCTGTACGGCGGAATCCCGTGGTATTTGTCAACAGCCTCCGGCCCAGCGTTATACGCGGCTAAAGCCATTGCCAGGTTGTCGTGGTACTTCGTCAGAAGTGAATCGAGATACGTCGATCCGCCGCGCACATTTTGTTCCGGCTGGAAGCTGTCCTGCACCCCGAGACCAGCAGCCGTATCCGGCATCAACTGCATCAATCCCTTTGCACCGGCGTGGCTCACGGCCCGTGCATTGCCGTCGCTCTCTGCCTTCACCACGCTTGCCAGCAAGTCCACATCCAGATTGTGCTCAGTTCCTGCGCGCACCAGCATCTCGCGCAAATCGACCGGGGTCAGCTTCGCGGTGTGATTCGCAGTCTGCGAAGCGACCGGCGTTGCGGCTTCCGGCGGGTCTGGGATCGTTTCGAAAGCCGCAATCTCATCCGGCGGGAAATCAATATAGCTGCCTTCGCCAGCACTGAGGTAGAGCCGCATGCGTCCACTCACGAGCGCATGATGATCGCACAGTTCGACGAAACCGTTGCTGAGGGTCACACGTTCGGCCGCATGCGCTTGCGCAGCAAAGATCAAAAGCGCCGCGGCCGCCGCGAACACAATAAAACCACTTGCTTGCGGGCGTCGTTCGAGTTGGAACTCGCTGCTCATGCTTTTGCCGCAGCCATTCTCGTCAACACTGCTTCCAGAATTACTGCCACTCCATCATCATCGCTCGATGGCGCTTGTTTCCACCCACGCATTTTCGCTCGTGCGCGCAGTTCCGGAGCCGCATTGGCCATCACGATCCCCTGCCCTGCCCATTCCAGCATCTCCACGTCATTCCAGTTGTCGCCGATCGCCATGGTCCCTTGCCGATCCACTCCGAGCCGCGCCGCAAGCCGCTCCAACGCATATCCCTTCGATACTCCGAGCGGTAGAAGATCGAGAATCGCCAAATCACGTGCCGGATACTCGGTGAGCGCGCTTCCGCACTCCGCGCTCCACTCACTCGCCTTCAGCGCCTTCTCTGCAGCTCGCATCCGTTCAATACTCCCGGCCGCCATGCCCTGTATCGGATCCTCCCCATCAACCAAGGCAAGTTCCAGCGGTTTCACCACTTCAATTGCGTTCCGGTTAGCCTCAACCCACAAAGCGAAGCGTCCATGCGCCTGGCTCAGATCTTCGAGAACCAATTCGCCGCGACCTGGCCGGTTGAAGGTGAAAACCACGCTTCCAAACGGGCGAAGCACACCGCACACGCCTCGGGCGACGCGCGCGTTCATGTGGCACACGTCGATGATCTCGCCGCCCAGCGTGCATGTCACTGCACCATTCGACGTAATCAGGGGTGTATCCGCTCGCAGGCCAAGGCCTTCGATCAAAGGCAGGGTATAGGCCAGGCGGCGGCCCGTCGCAATCGCCACCGTGATGCCCGCTGCCTGCGCAGCCAATAGCGACCGCCCGGTGCGTTCACTCATGGCTTGAGAATGGGCAGGCAGCAGAGTGCCATCCATATCAATCGCGACGAGACGCACGGGACGAACCAGAGGGGGCATATCTTCAGTGTATCGGGCAGCCGGGATCGGAAGCCGCGGGTCAATGAACCCTATGGGCCGGCCCCCTTTCTCGGTAACAACTTCGATCCTGTAACCTGATTGCTATGGAACGAATTTGCAGTCAATGCCATGCGGTACTGGCCGGTACCACGCAAGCGGATTGGTGCCCTGCATGTGGAGGTGCGCTCACCGAGCGTAAAGGCATGTCCGAGGAGCTGCCCCACGCAGTGGAGGTGGATCATCGCGGCATCGTTCTGCCTCGGCGGCACGCGCTGGGTGGCATTATTACGCCGCGTTAAGCCGGCTCACTCATAGCGCAGCGCTGCAGCCGGGAGCACGGACGCTGCCGCCGACGAGGGATACAACGTCGCTAGCAGCGAGATTCCAATTGAAACTGCGGAGACAATCACGCCATCGAGGATGCGCGGCGCAAACGGAAGCGTGTCAATCGAGTAGACTTCGGCAGAGAGATGGATGAAGTGATAGTACCCGCCGGCCCACGATGCGAAGTAGCCGAGCGCGAGTCCCAGCACAGTGCCGATCACGCTGATCAACAATCCCTGCAACAGGAAGATGCGCCGCACCTGGCCTGGAGTGACGCCGAAGCTCATCATCACCGCAATGTCGCGTGTCTTTTCCATCACCATCATTGTGAGCGCGATGAGAATGTTGAGCGCAGCCACAATCACGATGAGCGCAATCACGATGAAAGTGACCACCTGCTCGAGTTTGAGGGCGCGAAACAGCTCGCGATTCTGATCGGTCCAGTTGGTCGTCATGTAGCCCGGTCCCGCGGCCTGCTCAATGACGCGCCCAATCTCCGGAGCGCGGTTGAGGTCGTCGACCTTGAAGCTGATCACGGAAAGCAGATCGGGCTCATCGAAGAGACGCTGTGCGTCGGCGAGGCGCAGAAAGCCCATTTGGGCGTCGTATTGATAAAAGCCGGAGTGAAATGTGCCGGCAACACGAAATGTCATGTACTTGGGAATGAGCCCGCCCATGGGCGACAGTTCCCCCTGCGGGCTCACCACCATGACGGAATCGCCCGCAACTGCGCCGATTGTCTCTGCCAAGTCGCTGCCCAGTACGATCGGTGGCAGTTCCCTGTTCTGTGCGCCGGCCGCCTCGGGGCGCGGCTCCAACTCTTGTACCGCGCCCGGCGTGGCCGTCGAGAGCAGATCACTCACGGTGCGCTCATCATCGGGCAGAATCCCTTCGATCAGCGCGTAACCATCGCGCGCGCCGCGCGCCACAACTACCTGCTCGTATAACCCCGGCGAGGCCGCGGTCACGTGCGGCACGTGGCTCAAACGCGCTAAAAGCGGCCGCCAGTTGGGAATACCGTCCCCTTCCACTCGCATCAACTGCACGTGCGCGCTCGAGCCAAGCAATTTGTCCTGCAGGTCGCGCCGCATGCCGTTGGTGATGGCAAGGGCGATGATCAGTGCGGCTACGCCAGCCGTGACGCCAGCGACGGAAATCGCAGTGACGACGCCTACCACGGCCTGCCGCCGTTTGGCCTTCAGGTACCGCGCCGCTACGTAGAGCTCAAATCGCATGACGCCTACTGCTCCTGGGCGGGAATCACGGTCTTGGCCACGCCCACATTGTCGTAGCGATCGTAAGCGCGGACAGTAATCAGGTGCTCGCCGATCTTTCCACCAGCCCCCACATCCAGATTGAGATGGAATTCGTAGTGCTCATGCTTCGAATCGGAGAGCTTGCCCACCGGATCGACATACTGCCACGGGCCTGCGTCCAGCGAGTATTCGGCGTGTGCAATGGGTGAAGTAGCATCTTCAGCATCAAAACTGACGAGCAGTTGCTTCTTGCAGCCGGCCCCGGCGCAGCTTCCCTGTTGAGCGGCCGTCTTCAGGTTCGTAATTGCCGGCGGTGTGGTGTCGATCTCAAAGCGGTCGCTCACCTTCTCCCCGGTTAGCGCGTCGCCCGGCGTATGCGAGGGCGCGTCAGAAGCAACAACTTTGATGCGATACCCGCCGTCGGGAATCAGCGTAGCATCGAAACTATAGGCCTTCTCGGTAATTTTTCCCTTGAGAAGCCGCCATACCGTCTCGCCGTCGCCGCGCAGGTAGAGAGAATAGATCAGGTCATCGCCATCGTCGTCGTGCGCGGCCCAGCGCACGGTCACCGCGGTCCGGTCTTTGTTGGCCTGCAAAGTAGAGCTCGATCCGGTGTCGAAACTAACCGTCGACCCCTGGCTGGGCGAGTTGAACGAAATGCTCACCGTCTGGCTCTGGGAAACAGAGCTCTGCGGATTCAGGCGCGCCCCGGGAACCACGACCAGATCGTCAACGACAGGCGCGGAATTTACAGGCAGATAATTGACGCCCACGCTTCCCAGCGCACCGTCCTTGCGCAGCACGGCCTTCCATTGCAGAAAACGCCCCGGCGGCGAAGCCACCGAACCATCCTGCAAGGGCTGCCAATCGCTCCAACCGCGCACCGGCTGCTCCACATTTCCGGAGCGGGTCAGGATTTCATAATCGGCCGAACCCGGCTCAACCTCCACGCGGCCAAAGCGCGCAAACGCACCAGCATTCAGAACGTCGCTCGCGTACTCGTGATTCTCTGATGCGCCGAGCAAAAATACTCTGCCTGTGTTGCCGGTTCCGATGAGAACCCCGCCCATTCCTTCCCCAACCTGAACATTGGCGAGGCTCAGGCCTTGCTGCGCCTGCAAATGCCCCACATCGGCGTAGCTGCCGTCGTCACGAATCCTGAAAACGCGTCCGCGATTCCCACTCAGCGCCAACAGGCCATCGGCCCGGGCAGCCAGCGCATAGACAATCTCGTCCTTGCCCGACCAGAGTTTGCGCGGCGCATGGCCCTCGGTCAAAGCGTAAATATCGGTACCCTCAGGCACCGAGGCGCTGACGTTTGCCGCCTGCAGCGATTCCGGTTGCATGATCGTGATGCTGATCGAGCCGATTCCCTGCACCGGCAACGGAGGCAGCGGGTTGCGGCTTTTGTCGCCGACGCACGCTGCGTAGATGGTGCCGTTGGCTGCGATCGCAAGGGACGTAATCTCGCGCCTTGGCGCTTCGAAGAGCACGTATCCCTTGCCTTGGGGATCGATGCGGTAGACCAGCCCCGAGCCATCGGAACCGGCAATCAAATTCCCCTTTGCATCCCAAGCAAGAGCGCGAATGTGCGCTTCATCGCTTTTGAAGAACAATTCCGGCGCCGCGCCCGGCTTTGCAGGATCGACACGGTAGATCGCGCCAGGGTTGCCGGTTGCAATATATAGCCGGCCAGCGGCGTCGAAGGTCAATGCCCAGATGTAGCGGGATTGAGTGCTCGGTTGCGACAAAGCTGGCTTGTTCTCTCCGCTTGCCGCCGAACCAACTTCGGCAGCATCGAAGACCAGCGTGGCGCTGGATTCGTCCTGCTTCTCTGTGGCGTTGGGATTCAGCTTGTAGACCTTGCCGCTGGGAAGGGTGGCCGCGTAGAGCGCGCCATCCGGCCCCAGGCACAAAGACTGGACGCTCAGATCCCTGGTCTCAAAGAGTGTGAAGGGCTTGTCGCCCTTCCGCCCAGCCAACCGCAGCACCGCAGCCGGTGTGGCGGTTCCGGCAAAGACCTGGCCTGTCTTATCGGTAACCAATGCCCACACAAAAGTTGAAGGCGTGGTCAGTTGCTCGGTCAACCCGGGTCCCTGGCGCAGTTGTCCGTCGCTCTCAATCTCTACGCCGTCAGGGGTGCCTTTCTCAAACTCCTCCATCTGCGATTGCGTCCACAGGTGCGTTCCCTGGGCAGCGGCAAGTGAGGACCCTGACGATAGTCCTGTGGCAAATAGGATCGGAAGTGCGACCGAGGCGAGAACTGAGAGAAAACGGTAAGTGGATCGGGAAGGGTCAGACATTCTTCCGTTGAGTCTACTAGAGTTTGGCCTGTGGGGCTGATGCTGAACGGCTGCCGGATCGGCCCCACACCCCCGGCTGAGGACCTGCGGCCGTCGACTAGACGCAAAATTCAGGCCGACGCCCTCTTCTGCTCAATTCGAGCAATCTGGCTGGACAGAGCCACTTTTCGGTGTGCTAGCGCACAAAGTTTGTAACATCAATCGAGAACTTTATGTGGTCAACACGACTTTCCCACAGCCTGTGCACTCCAGCTAACTTTTTCCCCTGAGGTGTTGCCAGTCGTATTTTCGGAAGACTATATTCCGGTTAGTTTCATGAAGCCGCGACCATGGTCCCGCCTTCGTACCACTATGTATGCAGTTGTTCCCAAGTTCACAGAGCTTCATCAACCAGCGGCGCCTGACCATAGGGGCGTACGCGGACGGAGTGTCTCGTCATGGCATGGTATGCCTACTGCATCGGTGAAAAACAAGCTTTTCCTGCTTTAGCGCGTCATCGTAAACCGGTTCCATTGGAATCAGTGCTTGGAGTCAGTGGCAATCAGGTATTTCTATATCCGGCCAGCGACCTAGCGGTGGTTGTGAGCGAACACAATCCTCAGGAGACCTTCAGCCAGAAGTCGGGCGTGGACCACGCGCGAGTGATTGCGGACTGCTTCCGTCATTCCACAGTCCTTCCCTTCCGTTTCGGCACTGTCTTTAGCGACGACGAAATTCTGCGCAAGTCCATCCGTTCCAATCAGCGCCAATTCCTCGGCAATATTGATAAGCTGCGCGGTAAGACTGAGATGCACCTGAAGATCTTCGTCGACGACTGCTGCGGCCGCGAGATTGAGAAGCACTTGGCCAGTGAAAGCGTCGGCCGGGCCTACCTCACCAATCTGCGCGAGAACGCATCGAGGGCGCGCGAGCGGCAAACGCGCGCGCGTGCCGTCAGCTTCCAGATGCATCGGCTCTTCCAGCCGCTCGACGAAGAGGTCAGTTGCCGGCTGATGGACAACGGTAAGATGTTGCTGGATATCGCGCACCTGATCGACCGCAAGTGCGTGGAGCGCTACCAGAACAAATTCGCCACCACCAGCGCCCTCCTGCACGAATGCCAGATGCAGCTTTCCGGGCCGTGGCCGCCGTATCATTTCGTTCACAAGCTCACTCGTCCCGTACATGCACAGACGCAGGCAGTCGCCGCTGCGCCGGTCCCGGCATCGGAGTCGGCTGAAACCCCGGTGATTACCCTGATGGAACCGGCACCCGCATTCGTGTAGGTACTCGATCCAGGCTAGTCACGCGATGAAGCTCCAGCGTTTGCTGGGGCTTTTTCGTTCTGCTGCCTGCTCGCCGACGCAGCGCATGCGCGTGCGAAAGTGAAGGCCAGGCTCTAATCTAGAAGCATGAGCGATGCAACCGTACATGCGGGGCCGGATGCTGTCTTTGATCTCCTGGTGGTGGGGGCAGGGCCGACTGGGCTGGCCACGGCCATTGAAGGGCAAAAGGCTGGCTTTCGCGTGGCGCTGGTCGATAAGGGCTGTGTTTGCAATTCAATTTTTCACTATCCAGCACACATGACGTTCTTTACCACCTCAGAGTTGCTGGAGATTGGCGGAATTCCCTTCCCCAGCCCAAACGCCAAACCGACACGCAACGAGGCGCTCGAATACTATCGCCAGGTCGCGGCCTATTACCAGCTGGACATTCGCCAATACCACCGCGTGGAGCGGGTGACCGGCGCCGATGGTGACTTCACCGTGCAGACCACGGATCGTTTTGGACGCCACGGGGAGCTGAAGGCACGCAAGCTCACCCTTTCGATCGGCTACTATGATCTGCCCAACTGGATGAACATCCCGGGCGAAACCTTGAGCAAGGTGCATCACTACTACCACGACCCACATCCCTACTACGGCATGAATGTTGCTGTCATCGGCGGCAAGAATTCCGCGGCCATTGCCGCGCTGGAACTGTGGCGTCACGGCGCGCGGGTCACCATCATTTATCGTGGCGCGGGCATTCAGCCCCACGTAAAGTATTGGATCAAGCCGGACATCGAAAATCGCATCAAGAACGGCGAGGTCAAGGCCTACTTCCAAACACAGGTAAAGGAGATCACGCCCGATGCCGTCCTGATGGAAACGCCTGCGGGCCCGGAGACGTTGCCCAACGATTTCGTCTTTGCGCTGACGGGGTATCATCCCGACTTCACCTTTCTCGAACGTCTGGGAATCCGCTTTGAGGGTCCCGACCGGTTGCCGGTCTGCAACCCGGAGACACTCGAGAGCAACGTTCCAGGCATCTATTTGGCAGGCGTGATTGTGGCAGGCTCACGCACGAGCGAAATCTTCATCGAGAACGGACGTTTTCACGGAAGACAGATCGCGGCGTCGCTGTTGGCAAAGCTATCAGTGCGCGACGAGTCGCGTCAGCCGGTTACCGCAAGCGATCCGGTAGGCTAGGGTTTTAGAATTCACCCGAGGGTAGAGCATTGCGCGTACGCTGGTGGCCCCGATCCATTCGCTGGCAAATGCTGGCCGGTTTACTGGCACTGGAATTGCTCTCCATCGGTCTGTTTGCGCTTCTGCTGTTTCGCCAGCAGGAGCAGGAAACCTCGAGCCGCGCCCACCTTCGCCTTGCCTATGAAGCCACGTCTCTGGCCTTGCAGTCACGCGAGGCGCTCTTGCAGCAACGGCCAGGATGGGTCGGCCTTTCCGTCAAAATGATGGGCGATGCTCCGACGATCGCTCAGGCCAAAGTCACGGATCCGGCCGGAAATGTGCTTTTCATCAACAAGGGCGAGGCCGACGAGTCCACCCTGGAGCCGATAGAGCTCAAGCAGATCGCGCTGATGAAGCGCGATACCGCCAGTTGTCTCACACTCTCCGGCGACCGCTGGGAATGCGTCTATCCCATTTACACCGCGGACACACTGCGCGGTTTTGCGTGGGTCACCTTCGACAAGCACTGGATGAATGTGCAGATCGACTCGATCCTGCGCAGCACGGCCATCTTTGGCGTGATCTGGGTGATCGCCTCGGCCATCCTTGTGTTCCTCATGGGGCGTTCCATTGCGCAGCCGCTGGCCGTGCTGCATCGCGGCGCCGTCACGCTCATGAACTCGCCCGAAGATATCAGCCATTTCCCGTTGCCGGTTGCCGTCCAAAACGAAATCGGCGACTTGATTGAGACATTCAACCGCATGGTCGCCTCGCTTGCCGAGCAACGGGCTGGACTCAACGACACGCTCTCCCTGCTCGATTCGATGCTAGCGAATGCGCCGATCGGCCTGGCATTTGTCGACCGAAATTGCAGATTTGTGCGTGTGAATCAAATCTTTGCGGATCTCACCGGAGTGACCGTCAGCCGCCACCTCGGTCGTACGCTTACCGATCTGCTTCCCGCACGTGTGGCTGAGGGGGTCGAGAGCGCCGTGCAGCAGGTTTTTGCGAGCGAAGAGCCAGTACGCAATCTCGAATTGAACGGCGTGGGCGGCAAGTCGCGCCGGCCGTGGACCTGGCTGATCAGCGCCTATCCGGTGCGGACCACTCCGACGCAGGTGCGCTGGGTTGGCGTGATCGCGCTCGACGCCAGCGATCGCAAGCGCAGTGAAGAGGCTTTGCGCCGGAGCGAGAAGCTTGCCGTTACCGGCCGCCTGGCCGCCTCCATCGCGCACGAGATCAACAACCCACTCGAGGCCATTACCAACCTGCTGTTCCTCCTGCGCAACTTCAGCGATCTTCCCGAGGGGGCCCTGCAATATGTGACCATGGCCGAATATGAAGTGCGTCGCATCGCTGAGATTACACAACAAACCTTGCGCTTCTACCGCCAGCCCACACAGCCCGCGCGCACCACGCTTTCCGAACTTCTAGACTCTGTGCTGAGCCTTTATCAGGGACGCATCAACGCGCTCGACATTCGCGTGGAACGCAACTACGAGCCGGAGTTGAGCCTCTTTTGCTTTGCCGGAGAGATCCGCCAGGTGTTCGCCAATCTAGTCGGCAATGCCATCGACGCCAGCAGCGCGAGTGGCCGCTTGCTGTTGCGCGCCCGCCGTTCCCGCGACTGGAAGAATCCAGAGCAAACCGGAATCCGCTTTGCCATTGCCGACAACGGCGCTGGCATGGAGCCCGAGATCCGCGAGCACATCTTCGAAGCCTTCTTCACTACAAAAGAGGTAACGGGGACCGGCCTTGGACTCTGGGTGAGTCACGAGATCATCCTGAAGCATCATGGATCGGTGCGCGTGCGCAGCCGCACCGCCAATCAAGAAAACGGCAAGACGCCGGCGACCATCGGGACTGTCTTCGAGGTTTTCATCCCCGACAATCCGAGCTTCACCAAGGAAGTCTCTGCAGCAACCGCCGCGCGGACTTCTCCTCCGGCCACAGCATAAGTGCAACTGCCCGGCTCCTCAAATAGACGCCCACTCTGTGTGGATGTTTGTGCTCTTAAGGCTGCAAACCCAGTTGCTTGCGGAGAAGTGGCACGCCGATGCTATCCACTTGGTGCGTGACAGGATGGGCCATGCAATGCCCTGTGGAACGAACCGGCCCCTTGAGATAGGAGCGGGTTACGTGCAACCGGTCCATGATGACGTACCGTACGCGCAGTCCATTGATGACCGGTGGGAGTGTCGCCGGAACATTTCTGCGATCGACGTACACGACCAGTGACGCCTCTCGGGGATTGTCGAGACTTTGGCCCACGCCCACGCCAAAATACGCAGGATTCTGCTGCATCAGGCTCTGCGCCACCTGCTCCTTGGCCGCCACCGCCTGGCTGAACACCGCGGACGTCAGGGGCATTGGCGCACCGAACTTTGCGGCAGACTGCGGCGCGGTACCCGCCGCAACCGCCTGCGCCGTCGTCGGAATGACTTCCGTCCGCACGCCGCTCACGGTTTGCGGTACGGAGACGTTCATGCCTTCGTCGACATAGTAGATCACCGCCGCCTCGCCGGCATGGTCGCTGCTCTTGCCTGTCGCCACACCCAGAATGCCCATGGTGGGATTGATCAGCATCCGCGCCTGCCCCAGGGCCTGCTGCGCCAGCTCTGATTGCGGGCCGGAAAGCGTAACGCCCTGCGCAGCCGTTGCGGTAGCGGCGCCGTAGTTTAAACAGCTGACAGGATGATCGGTCGTGCCGACAAACGTGTAGGACGTACCCTCCTGCGTCCCCAACTCCGCCAGCACCGTAGGCGCGGGGTTGGCCACCCCTTCGCTGACGCCCGTATTCGTCACACCGCCGGCAAAAAACAGTCCCACGGGCTCGGCGTTGCCGGCATCGACAACCAGCGAACCCGAGTCGCCCGCATCGCTGAACTCACTGCCTTCAATCGCAATCTGGTTCGTATATGTCTTGGCCAGGTAGGCAGTGGTTTCCTCGCAGTTCTTGAAGTACTCCACTTCTACATTAAGATTCAGCGCCGAGATGCTGGCGCAGGTGAGGCCGGTAGTGCGTCCGCTCTTGGCGACCAGCAGATTGAGCGATCCCGACTCGCCCTTCCCGCCGGTTGACGAGATGCCGGGAGGCGCCGCGGCCAGCGTCCCGTTTCCCTGCGGCGTGCCCAACTCCAGAATTTCGCCGCTCGTGTTCACCGTCCCCGGATTCACGGTTGCGATCGCCGCATCGACATTGGTCGAGGGGGAGCTGAGCGGAAGCGAGGTGAACAAAGTGCCTACCTGCGTTTCGGTACCTCCTTGCCCGCTCGGATAACAGCCGTTGTCAATCAGGCCCGGCTGAACAATGATTTCGCCCACGCCGGCCTGGTCACTACGCGCAAGCACGTGATTGCAACTCAGTAAGTACTGCGCTCCGCTGCTGTTCTGGATCAAAGAACCGAGCGTGCCGCCGCAACAATCCAATATCTGATTGTTCCTGGTGTCGTAATCAACGTTGTTCCCGCCGGAACTGCCTAGCAGGACGGGCGTCGCCAACTGCTTTTGGTGGGTTGCCGGATTGCTCGAAATGCCTTCGGTGTTCAAAAGGACGTCCGTCGCCTCTTTCGAACTCGAGGTCCCGATGGTCGCCACCACGTAAGTGGATGCAGTGGCTGTAACGGAAGTAGGAGCGGTATACGTAACCGTGCAATAGGTGAATGCGGTGCTGCTGCGCGTGCAGCTTGAACTACCCACAGCCCCTTGCCCGCCGCTTGAACTCGTAGATGAATTAGCCACGGCGAAGTTGATGCCAGTTGTGCCGCCGGCTTCCGCGATATAACCCGTAATCGTAATGGCTCCGTTTGCGCCCAGGGCGGCATTCTCCGGAGTCAGCGGCTGCAGGAATCCCGGGGTCACGGTCAGCGTTGTGCTTGCCGTTGTCGAGGGGCTCGAGACCAGGGCCGCGGTAACCGTTACCGAAGCACTATTCGCTGTAAGATAACTCGGCGGCGTGTATTGCCCGTTCGAATTAATCGTTCCTGGACCAGCACTTGCATCTCCGCCAGAGACTGTCCAATTCACGTTGGGCGCGCCGCCCTCGAATGTCGCCGCAAATTGCTCCGCCAGCCCGCCTGACGAGTTGGTGGCATTGCACCCCGTGCAATTGGTGTCGATGGTTTGCGTACCGGGAAAAACGTCGAGAGTGCTGCTCGAGGAGCCGCCGCTCGACGGGCCGCCGCCGCAACCTGCCAGGACGACCAGCACGGGCAACATCGCACTCGCAAATATGCGTCGGGGCGATCGCCGCAACCAATGAAATTTGCTCCGCTGGCCCTCGGGCTTTGAGGCGTGTCTTAGACGTTCTGTCATTCCATCCGTTTTCTGGCTCAATTCGTGGGGCGCCCTTTCGGCCATATTGCCCGTTCACAGCGCATTTCGCGTGTTCGCAAACTTCCCTAAACTGATGGGCCTGAGGAAGATACGTATGCGCACTACGCTCACAACGCGATGCTTGCTTAGACCCTGCGCCGACCCGAGAAGTTGTCCAGCAAAGACCTTCCAGTCCAAATCCAATCACTTTAAGCGTAAAGGGCGCAATGTACGAAAGTACCCGGCCCTTTCTCATGTATACCCTGTGAGCGACCCACACGCCAATCCGCCGTTTGGGCTATTCCGCAACCTGGTTCACCATGAGTAAACGCATCCCAAAGAGGGCAGAAGCTTGTTGATTGGAAGCGAAAGCATGCCGCGCACTACACTTAAGGCAGGAGAAACCATGGAATACGCACGTCTGGGCCGCACCGGTTTGAGGGTTTCACGCATTTGCCTCGGTTGCATGACCTACGGCAGCCCCGCCACGGGGAAGCTGCTTCCGGGCCGGCAGCCGTGGGCGCTGAACGAGGCCGAAAGCCAGCCTTTCCTGCGTCAGGCCCTCGATCTCGGCATTAATTTTTTCGATACCGCCAACGTCTACTCCAGCGGCGACAGCGAAGCGGTCGTCGGCCGGTTCCTCAAGGCCAACACGCGGCGCGAAGCCGTCGTCATCGCCACTAAAGTCCAGGGTCTGATGCGCGACGAGCCCAACGGCCGAGGACTGTCGCGCAAAGCCATCATTTTTGAACTTGACCAAAGCCTCCGTCGCCTCGATACCGACTACGTGGACATCTATCAAACCCATCGCTGGGACTACGAAACGCCCATCGAAGAAACGCTGGAGGCCCTGCACGATGCAGTCAAGGCGGGCAAAGTGCGCTACATCGGCGCGTCGTCGATGTACTCATGGCAATTCGCCAAGGCCTTGTATCTCGCCGACCGGCACGGATGGACGCGCTTCGTTTCCATGCAGAATTACTACAACCTGCTCTATCGCGAGGAAGAGCGCGAGATGATGGGCCTTTGCCAATCCGAAGGCATTGGCGTCATTCCCTGGAGCCCGCTGGCCAGGGGAATGCTCACGCGCGCATGGAAGGCCGAAACCACCAACCGCTCGGAAACTGACGCCTTCGGAAAAACGCTCTACGCACGCACCGAAGATGCCGATCGCAGAGTGGTCGACCGGCTGGGCGAGATTGCGGAGAAGCGCGGCATTCCCCGCGCACAGATCGCACTGGCGTGGCTGCTGGCGAAGCCGGGCGTTACTTCTCCGATTGTGGGCGCAAGTAAGCCGCACCATCTGGAAGACGCAGTTGCTGCGCTCTCGGTCCATCTCACGCCGGAGGAAATGACGGCGCTCGAAGAGTCGTATGTGCCGCATCCGGTGCTGGGGTTCAGCTGAGATCCGATGCAGCGCAACTCACCGAGACAAGTTGGGGCCGGATCAGACCAGCTTCATCGCTTCCGGGTCCCAACTCACAATGGCGCCGCGTTCCATGCTTAGATTGCTCAGCAGCGCCGCGCCAGCAGCACGGAAGCCGAACACTGCGTCCTCCACTGGCGCACTGCGCGTGCGCACAGATGCGAAGAAGTTCCTGAAGTGGTCGTAGCTATCGCTGTACCCCGCCGGCGCAACGTACCTCTCGTTCCCTGCTGACAGGCCACTCTCGGGATGCGTCTGCGGATACTTCTTTGCATACTCCGCCAGAATCGACTTCTGGGTCGCTTCTGCAAAGCTCGCGATAGAAAGCCCCGGTTCCTTCTCACGCGGCACGCGGCTCACGATTACGGAGTTTCCGGCAATTTCCATGGTGCCTTCAGATCCGGTAAAGATCAGCCCCTCGCTCTCTTCGCCACCGTCCACGAAATTCACGTGCAGGCTCAAGTTGAACCCCTCGCTGTAGTCGAACAGTCCCAGCATCACGTCGGGCACGTCGCGCCCATCCTTCCAGAAGCGCAGCCCGCCCGTGGCCATGCCGCGCGTTGGCCCGTGAGAGCCCGTGATGAAATGCGTGCCGCTGAATAAATGTACAAACAAGTCGCCGGCCACGCCGCTGCCATAAGCTTTCCACTTGCGCCACTGGAAAAAGTGCTCGGAATTGAAAGGAATTTTGGGTGCCGTCCCGAGAAATCGCGGCCAGTCGCAGGTCTCCGGCGAGGCATCGGGCGGAATCGTGTAGTTCCATGCACCGATCGACGAATTGCGATCCCAACGCGCCGTCACCATGTTCAGCTCGCCTATCGCGCCAGCCTTCAGCAGTTCTTTGGCCTTCGCGTAGACGATCGAGCTCACCCGCTGGCTTCCAACTTGCAAAATCCGCCCAGTGGCTTGAGCCGTCTGAATCATCTCCGGCCCATCTGAGTAGAGGTGGATCATCGGCTTTTCGCAGTACACGTCTTTGCCAGCATTCAACGCGTCGACAACAGCTTGTTTGTGCCAGTGGTCAGGCGTAGCCACGATCACCGCATCAATTTCCTTGCGGGCGAGTATCTCCCGGTAATCTCGGGTGGTGAAAACATCGCTCCCCCAAAGTTCTTTGCAGTGCTCCAAGCGCCCGTTGTAACAATCCGCCACGGCCACCAGCTTCACGCCCGGAACCTGGACCGCGGTGCGGGTATCGCCCTGCCCTTGCCCGCCCGCGCCGATCAGCGCAATCTGGATGTGGTCGTTCGCGGCGACGGTCCGCGCCGGTTCGGCCTGCGCCGCCAGTGCCTGAACCCCGCCGCTCAGTAGCGTCGCGGCCGTGGCCGATCCCGCTATTTTCAAGAAATCCCTTCGCTCGTATCCACCCATCTTCGCCCTCCGGGAAATGCCGGCAACTTCCCGTTCCTCACGATACACGCACACCCCTGCCGTTTTCCCGCAGCTGGGCGCACCTCACCACGTTTGAAAATGCGAAATGCGGCGTTCGATAAATGAGCGCGCAGTTGTAGCATCGATACGTGCCAGCTCTCGATACTCCAGTGAAATTTGTGCGCGGCGTCGGCCCGCGCGTGTCGGAGATGCTCGCTGCAAAAAACATCCAAACCGCTGAAGACCTGCTCTACCACCTCCCCTTTCGCTACGAGGATCGGCAAAACCCGCGCAGCCTGGATGAGTTGGTGCCCGGAGAAATGGCGAGCGTGATCGCTGAAGTGCGCGGGGCGATGCTGATGCGGACTCGGCGCGGACCAATGTACGAGATCACTCTCGGCCAGGGCCGGTTCGCGATGAAATGCCTCTGGTTCCACGCGGCCTACCTGGACGGCAAATTCCAGGCCGGACAAACCGTTGCCGTTTATGGCAAGGTCGAGGCGTCGCGCTCAAGCAGCAACTTCAAAATGATCCAGCCGCAGTTCGAGATCCTTCCCGACGCAAGCGACGACGCTGAAACCCGGTTGCTCGAGGTGGGCCGCATCACGCCGGTTTATGAATCGCTGGGCGGCAGCCGCCTGGCCTCGCGCTGGCAGCGCAAAACTATCTTCAATCTGCTCGAAACCATGCGCGGAGCGGTACCCGATTGCCTGCCGCAATCGATGCTCGGTCGTCTCGGCCTTCCAGGGCGCGAAACTGCGCTCAACGAAGTTCATTTCCCGCTTGAAGGCACGCCGTTTCCGCAGTTGCAGAGTTTCTCGACTCCCGCTCACCGACGGCTCATCTTCGAAGAGCTCTTCTTTCTTGAGTTGGGCCTCGAACTCAAGCGTCGGCGCATGAAGGAGCGCCAGGGCATTCCTTTCGCCACCAGCGACAAGGTGCGCGAAGCCATTCGCGAAGTGCTTCCCTTCCATCCCACTACCGCGCAAAAACGGGCACTTGGCGAGATTGTGACTGACATGCGCGAACCCAGCCCCATGCGCCGACTTTTGCAGGGCGATGTGGGCTCGGGAAAAACCATTGTCGCGTTTCAGGCCATGCTCGTCGCCATGGAAAACGGCTACCAGGCCGCCCTTATGGCGCCTACGGAGATCCTCGCCACGCAACATTACCTCGCCGCGCGCAAACTCCTGGAACGTTCCTCGCGTAAGCCGCGCATTGTGCTCCTCGCCGGCTCGCTAGACGAGGACCGCAAGCGCCACAACCGCGGCCTGATCAATCGCGGCGAGGCGAATCTCATCATCGGAACGCACGCGCTTATCGAAGAAAAAGTGGAGTTCGACCGTCTGGGTCTGGTCGTAGTCGACGAACAGCATCGCTTCGGCGTTCTGCAACGCTTCAAGTTGATGAAGAAGCCCAATCAGCCTGAGCCTGACGTGCTGGTGATGACGGCCACGCCCATTCCGCGCACGCTTGCGCTTTCGCTGTATGGCGATCTCGATCTGAGCATTCTCGACGAATTGCCGCCGGGCCGGATGCCCATCGCCACGCGCCGCGTCCCTGGCGAGCGGGCGGAAGAGGTTTGGGACTTCGTGCGCAAGCAGGTGGCGAAGGGCCGGCAGGCCTACATTGTCTATCCCGTGATCGAAGGCAGCAAAGACGACCAGCCCGAATTGGATTTTTCCCACGACGAGGTACAGACTGGAGTTCAGCCATCTGTCCGAAAATCAACTCCGAAAAGCAAAACAGCGGAGCTGCTGTTTCCGAAAGCTGCGCAGGAAGCTAGCCCCAGTGCGCGATCAGGTCTGCGTTCAGCGGTTGAAATGCACGAAAAGCTGCGCACCGGTCCCCTTGCTGGTTTGCGCGTCGGCCTGCTCCATGGTCGGCTGGACGCTGACGAAAAAGAGGTGATTATGCGCCGCTTTCAACGCGGCGAAATCGACGTTCTGGTATCGACCACCGTCATTGAAGTCGGCGTCGACGTGCCCAACGCGACGGTGATGGTCGTGGAGCACGCAGAACGCTTCGGGCTGGCGCAGTTGCACCAATTACGCGGGCGCGTAGGCCGCGGCGCGGCCAAGAGCTATTGCATCCTCATGACCGGCGATCGCATTTCCGAGGTCGGCGAGGAACGCTTGAATGCCATGGTGCGTACGCAGGATGGGTTCGAGCTTGCCGAGTTGGACCTCGCCCAGCGCGGCCCGGGCGAGTTCTTTGGCACCCGGCAGGCGGGCCTTCCCGATTTTCGCGTGGCCAATCTGCTGCGCGACCGTGAGCTGCTGGAGCTGGCCAAGCAGGAAGCGGCGCGATTTGCGGTCGACCCGGGCGCCGAGGTGACCGCGGAGGAACGGGCCCGCGTGCGAGCCCAATTGAAACAGGCCTGGCAACGGCGCTACGGATTGGTTGAAGCCGGCTGACCGCGCAAAACGATTCAGGCGATTTCAGAATTTCGGCTTACATCGGACCTGCATAGGGCGCTGTGCTGACGATTTCCGGCGGATATGTCTGCACTTCGAGATCGACGCTGGCGATCTCCGCGCCGCAGTCGCGCTGCTGGCTGCGCGTGCATTGGCAAAGTTCGGTAAAGCGCATGTGCCCGTTTGGGCTCAATTCGAGGCCCGCCGCGATGAGAATGCTGTAGATTTCCACACATAATTGGCGCTCGAATTCGAAGAGCATGTTGATCATGCCTGTGTCGTTGGCACCGCGGCTCAGCACCCAGCCCCCGCAGCCGAGGATGGCGCCGGTGAGGCACTGCACCAGGCGCGACGGATCCTCAGTGCTGACCGCCTTCATCTGCATCGCCCAGGGGATGCTGCTCATCTGGGCTCGGCCCTGGTCTGGTATCTGGATTCTCACAGTGCTTTTATCGGTGGCGAACGAGGCGGCATCAAGGGTGTCGCGGACTCGAACGGCGCATGACCGCCTTTGGCACAACTCCTGCGGTTCCGGGCATTGGTATCGCGGGGTGGGGTAATTTGACTTAGCTTTTGCCCGCTCGCCTGCGGCACTTTAGCCAGCCATGCGCAGCGAAAGCCTCTTGTTGTAGCGTGGAAGACAACGTGATCACCGGTTCCGGAATCGATGTTGTTGAGATTAGGCGCATCCAGCACGCCATGGATCGTTATGGCGGGCGTTTTCTAGACCGCGTGTACCTGGCCGCGGAGAAAGCCTACTGCCTGCGCAAGCGCAAATCCGCCGAGAGTTTTGCCGCCCGTTTTGCGGCGAAGGAAGCCGCCGCGAAGGCGCTCGGCACAGGCATCAGCTTTGGCGTCAACTGGCTTGAGATTGAAGTCGTACGGGAGCCGAGCGGCCGGCCGAGTCTCCGTTTTTACGGTCGCGCCGCCGAAATTGCCCAGCGCCAGGGGGTCGTGCGCTCCAATCTTTCACTCACCCACACTAGCCTTATCGCAGTCGCCAGCGTTGTATTGGAGGACGGGCGTTAGTTTCGCCAATTCTGCTATTCTCTAGAGCAGATTCAGAGCCTCCGTGCTACAGCGGAAAGCGTACAAGGTGGCATTTTCATTAGGAAAGAGCCACTCGGCCGTATCGGGCTCCCTTACAGCTACCCTGAATCTGCTGTTGGAGTGGACCGGCTCATTTTCGTAAGAGGAATAACGTGCCAAGCCGCAAAGAGATTCAGTGGTCACAACTGAAAGTCGGATCGCTGGTACTGGCCGCCATGGTCGTGCTCATCGGGCTTATTTTTCTCATGAGCGGCACCACGGGGGGCCTGTTCGGACGCAAGCTTGTTCTTCGCTCCTACTTTGCGAATGCCGCAGGCCTCAAGGATGGCGCCGTGGTCTCAGTCGATGGCGTAACTATCGGCAATGTGAAGAAAACCCGCGTGGTCCCCGAACGAAATCCTTATCCCGTCGAGGTCACGATGCAGGTGGGAGAAAAGTACTGGCCCGATCTGCACACGGATTCCACGGCGCGCATTGCTCCGGCCGGCGTCCTGGGCGACAGCTTTGTGGATATTGACTCCCGGCATGCAACCGGCCCTGAGCCCGCCAACGACTCGGAGCTTAAGATTTCCGGATCGCCCACCATTGAAGACGTGATCGGCAGCAGCCAGCTCTCCATCGAGGAGATCGATCAGCTGATGAAGAAAATTGGGACGCTGATTGACACGCTGAACACCACGCGTGGCACCTTCGGCGAGTTCATCAACGATCCCGGCATGAAGAAAAACATCGTCTCCATTGCGGCCAATCTGCAAACCATCACTCAGGCGGCTGCCGATGGCAAAGGGTCGCTAGGGAAATTCATCAACGACGACTCTCTCTACACAAAAGTGGATTCGACCGTCGATCAGTTGAATTCAATTGTTTCCGATATCAACGCAGGTAAAGGCAGTGCCGGCAAACTACTCAAAGACGAGACTGCATACAACAATTTCAACTCCGCCGTGAAAAATCTAAACGACCTGCTGGCCTCGATCAATTCGGGGAAAGGTTCCATTGGCAAGCTCGTCAAGGACCCGGACTTCGCGCAGAAGCTGGATGATGCGATCACAAACCTCGACGGCATTTTGAAGAGCGTGAATGCCGGTGAAGGTTCAGCGGGCCAGTTTGTGAAGAACAAGTCCGTTTACGAGCACGCGGATGAGACCATGGACCAGGCGCAACAACTTATTAAAGCTATCCGCCAGGATCCCAAGAAGTATCTCGTCATCCAGATGAAAGTGTTCTAGTGCAGCGAATTCGGCCGAAACTTCTCGCGGAATGCGAGAAAGGCTTCGAGCCGCACTACCTGAAAGAAATCGTTGGCGACCAGATAGAAGACGACTGAAGCAGCCGACACCATCTGCAACGATCCACTGCCCAACTCGTCGCTGAACGGCAGCGGCGCGGCCGAAAACACCATGGCCACGACAATCAGCGCCAGCTTTACGATTCCCAGCACCAGGTTGATCTCCACGAGCTTGCCGGTAAATGGTTTCCCCAACCTCAGACTCTCTCGAAGCGCAGAAGCAAGCGAGCGCTTTTCGCGCAGCACAAGGAGTGGCGCGATTGAGAACGGCCAACTAGTGAGCGCAAACGCGGTGAAGAATCCCAGGGAAAGAAAAATCGCCCATATGAAGTAGCCCACCAGGTTCGGTTCGCCAGTGACATTGACATGCGTGGCGGCGACCCATCGCATCGAGCGCAGCCATCCCCAAATGGCAAGTACGAACAAGCCGAGCCACGCACCTTGCGTCACCATTATGGTGAAGGGCCGAAAGCGTATATTGGCGCCGATGCGTTTGAGCAGAAGCCCGCGTCCCAACCCCGACAATACGATCCAAAACGCCCCCGCCGCCGGCAGCAGCCAACGCAACACAACCAGCACATGCGGCTCATAAAACGCGATCACATTGGAAATTTGTATCGCCGCGACCCACGGATTCTGGGTGTCGATTGAATTGAAGCCGGAGGATTCGAGCGGATTCGCAGCCAGTATTTGCTGCGCCTGTTGCCAGCAGACGAGAAGAAACGGAATTCCGAAGAGCCAGCGCCAGCCAACCTCAATGGCGATGAGCGAGGGACGACGGAAAATGCCGCCCATGTGCTCTACGAGTAATTGAGTTCCGCGCACCGGCTGCGCGGGGTTAGGCTCTGTCATGACGCCGGGCCTCACTTCACGACCAGGTTGACGGCTCTGCCCGGCACCACAATCACCTTCACGATGTTCTTGCCGACCGTGCGGGCGCGCACCTTTTCGTCAGCCAGCGCTGCAGTTTCGATGGTCTTCGCGTCAGAGCCGGCGGCCACGCGCAACAGTGCCGTTAGTTTGCCGTTGATCTGCACGGGAATCTCAATCTCGTCTTCTTTGGCCAATCCCGGATCGCTCTTCGGCCATGGCGCGCGCAACACTGAGCCTTCCCCGCCCAATTCTTCCCAAAGTTCCGCGGCAAGAAAAGGCGCAAAGGGCGCGAGCAGCAGAACCAGGGTCTGCAACAATTCCCGCACCACCGGCGCAGAAATCTCACCTGCCGTCAACTGCGCATCGGCGTCCTGCAGCTCGTTTACCAGTTCCATAATCGCCGCCACGCACGTATTGAAGTGCCAGCGGCCTTCGAAGTCGAGTGTGATTTTGGCGATCGTCTGATGCAGTTTGCGTAGAAGCTTCTGCTCAAGCGGGCGGTTCGCCGTCGTGGCATCCGCGAGCTTGTCCAATGCGCGAGCACGGTGAGCACTGACCAGCCGCCATACTCGCGCCAAAAAACGGCTGACGCCGGCCACGCCATCTTCCTGCCAGTCCAGGTCGCGGTCGGGCGGCGCCGCAAACAGCGCATACATGCGCGTGGCATCGGCGCCGTAGCGGGCGACCATGTCGTCTGGTGAAACTACGTTGCCTTTCGACTTCGACATCTTCGCGCCGTCTTTGATGACCATGCCCTGCGTGAACAGGCGCCGCGCCGGCTCATCGTTCTTCACCATCCCCAGATCGCGCATCACCTTCGTCCAGAAGCGCGAGTAAATCAGGTGCAGAATGGCGTGCTCCACGCCACCAATGTATTGATCGATGGGGAACCAATACTGCACGGTCGCCGGATCGAACGGCGCTTTGGTGTTGCGCGCGTCGGTGTAGCGGTAAAAATACCAGCTCGAGTCGACGAAGGTATCCATGGTGTCGGTCTCGCGCCGCGCCGGTCCGCCGCATTTAGGGCAAGTCGTGTTCACGAACGACGGTACGCGCCCCAGCGGCGAGCCGCCCTGCTGCGTTATGTCGATCTTCTCCGGCAAGATCACTGGCAACTGGTCGTCGGGCACCGGAACGAGACCGTCCCGTTCGCAGTTGATCATCGGAATCGGCGTACCCCAGTAGCGTTGCCGGCTCACTCCCCAATCCTTGAGGCGGAAGATGACCTTTCCTCCTCCGAAGGCGCTGCGCGCGGCAGCCTCCTGGAGTTGCCGCTGGGCTTCGACGCAGGTCAGGCCATCGTACAAACCGGAATTCATCAGCACGCCGTCTTCAGAAATAAAGGGCATCTTGTCAGAACCCTCAAAATCCTCTAGCGGCTTGATCACCTGTCGGATCTCGATGCCGTACTTGGTCGCGAATTCGAAATCGCGTTCGTCGTGCGCCGGCACGCTCATGATGGCACCGGTGCCGTAATCCATCAGGATGTAATTGGCGACCCATATGGGCACGCGCTCGCCGCTGTAGGGATTGATGGCGAAACGGCCTGTGGCCACGCCGTGTTTCTCGATGGCGCCCACGTCGCCAGCTTCCCTGGCCTTCTTTTGCTCGTCCAGCAGTTCCGCGACCTGTATTCGCAGCTTGTCATCAGCGGCAGAAAATGTGGCAACCAGCGGATGCTCTGGTGCCAATTGCACGCTGGTCGCGCCAAAGATTGTGTCGACGCGCGTGGTAAATACACGAATCTTCTGCGTGCCGTCCTCGAGGCCGAAGTCTATCTCCGTGCCTTCGCTGCGGCCGATCCAGTTGCGCTGCATTGTGCGCACTTTTTCCGGCCAGCCCCCCAAGCTCCCAAGCCCTTGGAGCAATTCTTCGGCGTAGGCGGTAATGCGCAGGAACCACTGTTCCAGATCGCGCTGCTCAACCTGCGTGTCTTCGTGCCGCCAGCAGCAGCCGTTTACTACCTGCTCGTTGGCCAGCACTGTGGCACATTCCGGGCACCAATTCACTTTGCTCTTCTTGCGGTAGACAAGACCCTTCTCGAACATACGCAGGAAGAACCACTGGTTCCAGCGGTAGTACTCGGGCAGGCACGTGGTCACTTCGGTGGCCCAGTCGTAGCCCAACCCGAGGCGCAGCATCTGCCGCTTCATGGCCGCGATGTTCGCCAACGTCCATTCGCGCGGCGGCGTGTTGTTTTTGAGCGCGGCGTTTTCCGCGGGCAAGCCGAAGGCATCCCAGCCCATGGGGTGCAGCACGTTGTAGCCGCGCATCCACATCTGCCGCGCCAGCGCGTCGCCGATCGCGTAGTTGCGCACGTGTCCCATGTGCAGTTGGCCGCTGGGATACGGCAGCATTTCCAACACGTAGTACTTAGGCTTATTGCTTGTGGCCGGCTCAGCGGCGTAGAGCTTGGGGTCAGAGGCCCAACGCTCCTGCCACTTCTGTTCCATTGTTGCCGGGTCGTAACGCAGTTCCTTATCGTCCGCCATCACTTCAAGTGTAAACGGGCGCGGCGTTTATGGTGTTAGAGGGATTCGTCGTATTGCTATACTCATGGCCATGGGAATCCGCTCCTCGTTTCCGCTGCTGCTCGCGTTGGGAATCCTGGCGGTCCAGCTCCCATCTTCAGCAGCTCAGGATAAGGATGCGCTGAAGTTCCTGCGCATCGCGGCTGACGTCGCAAGCAACGTGCAGACCGGATCCATCGACGAATACACCGCGATTTATGTCGATGAGGAGAATTGGAAGGCCGCTGCAGCGGACAGTGATCTCGGGCCCTTCATCCAGGCTCAGGAAGCGGGCGCCGCGCGCAGCATGGCCTGCCTGTTTTCCCCCGCCAAGGACAATGCAGTCTGCGTGTATTTTGACGGCACACGAGCCTACGGCGTAACGGCGCTCCAGTCTGACCGGAACAGTCCGTTCACTTCGGCTGCCGCATCCGCTTCCTACAAGGCCCTCACCCCCGAACTGCTTCGGAAGGCGCCGCAAAAGATAAGTTTTTCGCCGAATCCGATCACGCTCGACGATGGGCAACCGCTGAAGGCATTTCGGGTCAAACTGGGCAAGTAGACCGTGCAGCAGCACTCGGATTGATCAGCCGCTTCAAGCCTTCACCAGACTCTTGAGCGCGCGCACGTTCCGCTCCTCGTCGCCGGGTTCGTCGACGGGCGTCTCGGCGATGAACGCGACGTGATTGAAGCGCGGATCGTTGAGCAGACGGCGGAAAGGCTCAAGGCCCATGGTTCCCTGCCCGATGTGCTCGTGCCTGTCGAGCTTCGAATTGCGCGCGGCTTTGGCGTCGTTGCAGTGCCACACGCGAACCGCCTCGAAGGTCACGGTCGCCGCGGCCTGCTTCATGGTTTCGGCGTAGCCTCCGACGCTCACGAGGTCGTAGCCGGAAACGTGCGTGTGGCAAGTATCTAGACAGACGGCGACTGGCGCGTGATGTTTCAGCCGCGCTACGAGTTCCGCTACCTGGTCGAAGCTACCGCCTAGCGAGAACTCCGCTCCTGCGGTGTTCTCAATGAGGATGTGAAATGGAGTTCCTTGCCACGCAAGGCCATCGATGGCGCGCTGGATTGACTCTGCAGCGAGCTTCAGGCCTTCGTCGCGCGTGAGGCCTTTCCATGAACCAGGATGAAGGACAAGATACTCAGCGCCTAACTGGAGCGCGCGCTCGATCTCGCCGCGAAAGGCTGTCACGCTCTTCTCGCGCACTTCACTCGTCTGGCTGCAGACGTTGACCAGATAGCTGGTGTGAATGACCAGCGGTCCGACGTCGTGTTTGGCGCGCAGTTCGCGCATGCGCTCGGCCTGTTTGGGATCGACTTTGGGCGCGTGCCACATGCGCGGGCTTGAGGAGAAAATCTGGAAGGTGTTGGCGCCGATCTCGCGGCCGCGTTCGACGGCGTTGGAAGCTCCGCCTGCGGTTCCAAGATGCACGCCGATTCGCTTGGTCATTCAGAAAGTCTACAAGGCGATGCCTCACAGTTTCGCAGAAACGCAGGAAGTGTGAGGCTGTGAGATTGTTTCGCGTAAGTAACTGGTTTCAATAAGCGATTTGGGCTCCACAGTTTCACAATTCGTTTTCTGCGATAGCAAAGCCGGCGGTAGGTGCGAGTGTGAGTGTGTGGGGGGTGGGGTGGGGGGTGGCAAACGATGGGGGGGAGGGGGTGGGGTGTACGGGGGTACGGACCGGGGATATCCCTGACAGATTGAACCCGGGAGGATCTCCTACACTGCGGCGCAGGGACCGGAGAGATGGCTCGTAGCTCTTGAGTTTGGGCTGCATACACTTCGCTCCTGGCTGCCGGATCTTGTACTCATTGTGCGGCAACACGAGAGAATTATCTGCAATCGCGAGGGAATGTTTTCGGCTTTGGTTTCAGAGGTTTGCAGCGAAGTGACGGCGGAGGGGGTTGACGGGGTGGGCGAGGAACCGTGGATTTCGAGCAATGAGGGGGATCGCGGACGGATTCTCCGGGGTTCGTGCTTTCCCTCATCTCAAAAGCGAGATGTGGAGCACCCATTTCTTTGCTGGGTTGGGAAAGGCGGGTTGAGACTCGTGCTATCTCGCCCGCATAGGGTACTTCGGTCACAAGTGCCTCATTTTTGCATAGTGGCGCGTGGCGAAGACCGGGTTAAATTGGGTGCACCATGAGTGCAACCTTGGCTGGCGCCATCTCTGTCGAGCGCGTCATCGATGGAAGATTCCCGCTTCTCCAGAGGTTAGGAGAGACAGAGTGGAGCTCTGCCTATTTAACCCTGCTCGATGATGGCCGAGCGCTAAAAGCTGCCATTAAAATCTTCCCGTTCGAATCCGTGGATGCAGGCATCACCACCGCTCGGTGGGACGTCGCCAGGACCCTCTCCCATCCTCATTTGATGCCGCTTTTTTATGCCGGACGCTGTGCATTTGAGCGCGAAGATCTGCTCTATGTCGTAACCGAGTATGCCGATGAAACCCTCTCTCAGATTCTTCCCGAGCGTCCCTTGTCGCCGGAGGAAGTCAGGGCAATGCTCGGCCCGGTATTGGGCGCCCTCTCCTATCTTCACAATCGCGATCTCACGCACGGTCATCTCAGGCCGACCAACATCATGGTCGTCAATGACCAGCTAAAGCTTTCGCCAGATTTCGGCTGGCGCTCTCGCACGCGGAACATTTACGATCCACCGGAAGCCGGCCTCGGAAACCCGGCCCCCACGGCCGATATCTGGTCGCTCGGCGTCCTTCTGGTCGAGGCCTTGACACAGCAACTACCCGTCCTGGACCGATGGAAAGGCGGCGAACCGGAGATACCGGCCGCCGTCCCCGAGCCCTTCTTCACAATCTGCCGGGAATGCCTGCGCATTGACCCAGAGCGCCGCTGCACCCTCGCCGGCATCAAAGCGCGCCTCAATCCTCGCCAGGCCATTGGACCCGCCGTCGAGACCGACGAAGCGATCGATGACCGCAGCCCGAAGCCGTCTTATCAATTCCGCGCAAAGATTTTCGTCGGCGTAGCCGTCTTCCTATTCCTGCTACTTGCCGCTTTTAAGTTCGGTTGGGATTTAACCCCGTGGTCCTCTGCGCCGGCGTCTCTACCTTCGGTGCAAGAGGCCGCCGCGGCAGAAACACCGCCTGCTGCAACTGCTCCCGCGCTTTCCGCCGCACCCACTGCAGACCCAGCTCCCACGCCAGCACCGGCACCGATACCTGCAGCAGCGTCGAGCTCGCCACAGGGCGGTACCGTCAAGGGATCGGTTGCGCACCAAGCCCTACCCGACATACCAGGCAATATCCTTGGCACCATTCAAGGCCACGTCAAAGTAGGAATCCGTGTCGTGGCCGACGCGCACGGCAACGTCTCTCAAGCTTCCATCGACTCGCCAGGCCCGAGCCGCTATTTCGCCGACCAGGCCCTGCGCGCAGCGCAGAACTGGAAGTTCACTCCCGCACGGGTCCGCGGCAGCGCTGCCGCCAGCACGTGGCTCTTGCAATTTCAGTTCGACTCATCACAAACTGCCGTCAGTCCAACCGAAGAAGCGCCTTAGGTCCTAGCGAAGCGCCGGGACTCTATTTCGTGCGGGGTTTGCCCCCCGAAAGGGGCGGACTGCCCGCGCATTGAGAGTCGCGGTCTTTCGCCCTCTCGAAAACAACGTCGCTGGAATGGGAACCCAGCCATGCCAGTTCACGAGTGACTTGCCGGCGGAAGCTGAGTTAATGGCGAGCTAGGTCAATCTTCCGCTGTGCTAAACTGACACTCCCCGTAGCACAACCTGCCGGGCAGACCGGTTCCTTGCCGCGCGTCAAAAACCTGACAGCGCGTGCATGTCAGGAACTGGGTCAGGAGGACTTGGCATTGAAACGGGATCTGTTAGTTCCCAAGCCTCGACTAACTGGATTGCGCCCGAAGGTGATCGCCGCGAACTGGAAGACGATCAGTGTTGTGCTTGGCTTCTACTTATTCATCGCCTTCCTCCAGATCGTGATTCTTTATCCACTCCATAAGACAATGGACCTCCCAACATGGGATGAAGCTAACTATATGGGTGGGGGCGATATTTTTCTGCATGGAGGAAGCTTAGGGCCCCTCGACATTTCTCCCGTTTACACCCTAATTTACGCAATCCTCATAAAAGCGACTGGAAGGATAGCAAGTATCTTTTGTGCGCAGTACCTCGTGAAGACATTCGTTTCACTAACACTTTTCTGTTTCCTGTCTGCACATTTGAGGTCGCGCTTAATGGCCTTGTTGCTGACTACGACTTGGGTCGTATGCGGTGTCAATGTCAACGAGGGTATACTCGTCAACTTCGTCGCTTTGGGGCTGTTCCTGCTCGCGCTAGCCTGCATTGAGGAACATCGGATCTTGGCATTGTTGTTCCTGTGCCTCTGCGTCTTGGCGCGACTGGACTATATTTTTGTATTCATCGCCTTCGCCGGTTACCTGGCCTGGAAAAGCTTAAGGTTCGGACCCGGCAGGAGGTCATCCGACGAAAGCGACCCGAAGGTAACCGGCATGAGGGCCTGGGAGTACACTTTAGCCTCGCTTCTCGCATTGGTAGCCGTTTACGTGTTGTTTCACGTGAGTGCTTTCGGTGAGGGTAGCCAGCATGCCTGGTTCACATTCAATCAGTTGTATGCGGCGCACGAGGTTGGGGCAGGTCGCTTTCACCTAGGAACTTGTTGAAATAGGTACCGTTCTGCATCGGGGCGAAGGTGTCGCCCGTCTCATGGGTATGCGTGGAGATGAGCGAGTTCAGGATGGGATGTTCAGCTATGTTTCATTGGAGCAGCGGGTACCTCAGGATCATCCGTTGCGCGCGGTTCGCAAGCTGACGGACACGGTGATGCGGACGTTGAGCGCGGAGTTCGATGCATTGTATGCGGACTCGGGACGGCCTTCGATAGCGCCTGAGTACATTCTGCGGGCGCTGCTGTTGCAGGTGTTCTACTCAGTGCGTTCGGAGCGGCTGCTGGTCGAGCAAATCGATTACAACCTTCTGTTCCGCTGGTTTGTGGGTCTGGGCATGGACGATGCGATGTGGAACCACGCGGTGTTTTCGAAGAACCGAGACCGGTTGCTGACCAGCGATGTGGCGCGGCAGTTCTTTGCGGAAGTGAACAAGCAGGCCAAGCGCTTCATGAGCGACGAGCACTTCACAGTGGACGGCACGCTGATCCAGGCGTGGGCCTCGCAGAAGAGCTTTCGTAGCAAGGACGGTTCCGATGACGGCGACGGAGGAGATTTTCATGGCCAGAAGCGTACGAACCAGACGCATGAATCGACCACCGATTCGGATGCGCGGCTGTACAAGAAGAGCTACGGCAAGGAGTCGAAGTTGAGTTACCTGGGCCACGCGCTGGTGGAGAACCGCAACGGATTGATTGCCTCCGCGATGGTGACGCACGCCGATGGTCTGGCCGAGCGCGATGCTGCGCTCTTGATGCTTGCGCAAAAGCAAGAGGGCCGCTCGCGGCGCATCACGGTGGGCGCGGACAAGGCTTACGACAGCAAGGATTTCGTCAGCACGGTGAGGGAGTTGAACGTGACACCGCATGTAGCGAAGAACGACAAGGGCCGCAGCAGCAACCTGGACCGAAGAACCACACGGCAGCCTGGCTATGCCGTCAGCCTGAGCCGGCGATGGCTGATCGAGAAGGGCTTCGGTTGGCTTAAGCAAACCGGCCCGCTGCGCCAGGTCAAGCTGCGAGGCCTGGAAAAAGTGGACTGGCTATTCGTCTTCAGTTGCGCCGCGCACAACCTGATCCGGCTGCCGAAACTGATGGCTCAACAACCAGGAAGGCTCATGGAGCAGTGTGCCTGAACGTCGCTTGCAGATCTCGGGGGTACTTTCCTGAGACCCGCAAAGCCCCATAAACACTGGCCAGACCCGCAGTTCAAGCAGATTTCAACCGGGTAGGGATGCAAATCATCAGGAAATTCGTCACAATGCGGCGAATTTCAACAAGTTCCTAGACCCTTTTATTGATTACAACCTGGTGATGAAGGTCGACTTTCCGGGCGCAACTTCATTACTCCAAGCTTTCGAGGTGAATCCACGCGCCTTCACAATGCATGTGGCGAGGAATGTTCCCATCACAGCAAAAACGGCGCTCCTGGTTCTCGCTGTTCCCTATAAGACCTCATTACTGTTAGTTATGCGCGGGGTCTTAATCGGATCTTTCATGACAATAATTTTGCTGGCATCATTTAGCGGAAAGTTCGCTCGAAACCTACTCATTGCTTTTCGAAATAGAAAATTGATTTTTTATGCCGCTGTCGTGAGCTTGCTGCCCCTAATTCCGGTTCAGTTGGGCTACCCGTTGCCGCGCTACGTTCTGATCACGGTTCCTTTCATTTTGTTTTGGTCTGGCCTCGTTTGTCAGGAAGCACTGGACGCTACAAATTCTCCGCGTTTCGGCAGGCGGGTATTGATTGCTCTGAATCTTCTCGTCGTGCTTTCCGTTGTGATTTCGCCAAAGCCTTATGCCGTAGAAGATTCAGGTCGCCCGGTACTTTCTGAAGTCTCCGAGTTGAATCAGTTGTGGCCAAATAAGAGGATGAAGCTGGTGGGAGTTGGTTCGATCTGGATCGCGGATTACCTGGGGTGCGAAAGGGCCGTGCCGATTGAACCGCTTGGCACGGTAGATAACGAGAGGATGCAGGATATCACTGGGGATATGCCGACCATCATAGAACGATTTGATCCCGACGTTGTGCTCGTTAACGAGGGGCTGGTTGATTCCCTGAATTTCGATGGTCATTCGCTAAGCGTGCTTAATTCGAAGAATTGGCACCGATGTTTAATCGGATCCGACAGCTTTTACTTCAAAGCTGGAGAAAGTGACACACGCTTCCCGTGCTTCTCCAATTAGCGAGTCTTTGCCGCGCATCGCCGAACTGTGCGGCGATTTCTGCCAAGGCAAGTGCTGAGTTCAAAGAGACGGGTTGAGGTTCGTGCCCTCCCACCCCAACGACAAACGAGGTTGCTAGGATGGGGCACTCGGCGATTTCTCTTTCCAAACCTGCCTCCGTCAGGGAAAATGAATTCACTGACTTCCCCCGTCGGAACGCGACCGCCCGGAGGTACGCCCTTGTCCATCTCCGAAGCCCAGGTTTGGAAGAGCCACAACTTCTCGATCACGGCCGATGCGGGCGACCTGCCCGATGCCGTGATTTTCCGCCTCGCCGGCCCCTTCACGGCGCGGGACATGTACAGCTCTCTCACGCCTAACCAGGTCCGCCAGATCTTTGAAACCCTGCCTGAGAAGAAGCAGCCTTCCGCTCAAATCTTCGATCTCTCCGGTGTTCCCTACATGGATTCGATCGGCCTAGGCATGCTCGTCAGCCTCTATGTGAGCTCACGCGGCAAGGGCGTTCGCATGTCGATCACGGGGTGTACACCCCACGTGATCGAGCTTTTCAAGCTGACCAAGGTCGACTCCGTGCTGCCCATTGAGAACTGACGCGTAGATCCTTGTGAGTCAACAGCGGCTCGGGTTTCGATGTTTCGCCTTCTTTTCGCCATTCTGCTAGAATCGAGCCATGGACTTCCAGCTCGTGACCAGCTACAAGCCGAAAGGCGATCAGCCGCGGGCGATCGACCAGATTATGGAAGGGCTTGCGGGCGGGGAGCAGCACCAGGTCCTGCTGGGGGTGACCGGTTCGGGCAAGACCTTCACCATGGCCAAGGTCATTGAGCAGTCCAACAGGCCTGCGCTGATCCTGGCGCACAACAAGACGCTAGCCGCGCAGCTCTATCACGAGTTCAAGCAGTTCTTCCCTTCCAATGCGGTCGAGTACTTCGTGAGCTACTACGACTACTACCAGCCCGAGGCCTATATTCCGGCCGGGGATCTCTACATCGAAAAGGAAGCCACGATCAATGAGGAGCTGGACAAGCTGCGGCTTTCGGCCACGCGGTCGCTGTTCGAGCGGCGCGACGCGATCATCGTCAGCTCGGTGAGCTGCATCTACGGCCTGGGGTCACCGGAAGCGTACTACGGGATGCTGCTGCTGCTCGAGAAGGGCCAGCACATCAGCCGCAAAGACCTTACGCGGCGGCTGGTGGAGATTCTTTACGAACGCAACGACACGGACTTCCGGCGCGGGACGTTTCGCGTGCGCGGCGATGTGATTGAGGTCTACCCCACGTACGACGAAAATGCCTATCGCATTGAAATGTTTGGCGACGAGATCGAATCGCTGTCGCAGATCGATCCCCTGTTCGGGACGGTCAAGCAAAAATACTCGCGCCTGCCGATCTATCCCAAGAGCCACTACGTGGTGCAGCCGGAGCGCAAGGCCGAGGCGATTGATTCGATCACGACGGAATTGAATGAGTGGGTGAGTTATCTGGAGTCGGAGGGGCGCGCGGTAGAAGCGCAACGCGTGCACCAGAGGACGCGCTTCGATTTAGAAATGATCAAGTCGATGGGGTATTGCCACGGGATTGAGAACTACTCGCGGCACTTTAGCGGACGCCTTCCGGGCGAGCCGCCGCCGACGCTGCTCGATTACTTTCCACGCGACTTTCTGCTGTTTATTGATGAGAGTCATGCCACGATTCCGCAAGTGCACGGCATGTGGCACGGCGACCGCAGCCGCAAGCAGACGCTTGTCGACTACGGTTTCCGGCTGCCTTCGGCCATGGACAATCGGCCGCTCAAGTTTGACGAGTTTGAGAATCGCGTGCACCAGGTGGTGTACGTTTCAGCCACGCCGGGCCCGTATGAACTAACAAGGTCGGCCGGCGTGGTCGTTGAGCAGGTGATTCGGCCGACGGGACTGGTGGATCCCGAGGTCGAAATTCGTCCCGTGAAAGGCCAGATTGACGATCTGCTGGCGGAGATTCGCGACCGCGCGAATCGCAATGAGCGCGTGCTGGTAACGACGCTGACGAAACGCATGTCGGAGGACTTGGCCGGCTACTACACCGAGGTGGGCGTGCGCTGCCGCTACATGCACTCCGAAATTGAGACGCTGGAGCGGGTGAAGTTGCTCGCTGGTTTGCGCAAGGGCGAGTTCGATGTTCTGATCGGCATTAACCTGCTGCGCGAAGGACTCGACCTGCCTGAAGTGTCGCTGGTGGCGATTCTCGACGCCGACAAGGAGGGCTTTCTGCGTTCGGCGGGATCGCTGATCCAGACGATGGGCCGGGCGGCACGGCACGTCGAGGGCAGAGCGATTCTCTACGCCGATCGCATCACCGACTCCATGCGCCGGGCGATGGACGAGACGGATCGCCGCCGCGTGATCCAGCGGGCTTACAACGAAGAGCACGGCATTACGCCGCAATCCATCCTGAGCAAAGTGGATATGGGCCTGGCGCACATTCTGAAGGCGGAATACGGAGAGATTGACGAGGAGGAGACGGTGGGCGTTCCCGAATTCAACACCCAGGACGAGCTGGACGCCTACATCGCGAAGCTTGAAGCGGATATGCGCGAGGCGGCGAAGAAGTTTGAGTTTGAGAAAGCGGCCCGGCTGCGCGATTCGATCAAGGAGCTGCGCCAGAAGGAATTTCTGTTCGGCTAGGGCTGGATTCAGCGCCGTCTCAGACAACCGGAAGCTCGAATGCCCCATCTTAGTATTCAGATAGTTAATAGAAATGGTGCGCCGAACCGGGGTTAGGACGCGCCAGCCGGGCTCCATGACAACCATCCTCCTCGTCGACGACGACGCGCTTCAAGCTTCCTTGATGCTTTCGATCCTTGGGCAGCGCTTCGGCGAAGTGCGCCGGGTGACCGACGCAGCCGAGGCTCTGTGCCTGATTGAGCAGCCTGAGTTCACGAGCAAGCTGCGCCTGGTGATCTCTGGCCACCAAACGCCGGGAATCGGCGGGCCAACGTTTGTGAACGAGTTGCACACCCGGATGCCCGAGCTGCCTGTGCTGGTTCTGGGCGCGGCCGAGGAAACGTCCGCCGACTATGCCGACGCGCACGTTGTCTTCATGGCAAAGCCCTTCGCCGCGGAGAGAATGCTCACTCTTACCAAGCAGATGCTCTCCAATAACAAAGTTGCCATAGCCTGAAGAACCCTCCCAGCTGCCAGAGCCGACGCCACTCGGCCCATAGTGTGAGCTAAATCACACCGCACACGCCTATCATCGATAGAGAATAGGTCCATCGGGGAGGTCCCGGTTCGCCTTACGTGCGTGCGAGAATCATTGTGGGGTCATCATGGCAACCTTCGGAAGTGCCTGTCTTTATATCGGGTTAATACTGGCCGCCTATAACCTTGTGGCGGGTGCGCTGGCGTTACGGCTGATCGCTACGGGGCAACCGACGAGGATTTCGCCGGAGCGGCTGGCCGATACTGCCCGCCGGGCCGGAATTGCCGGGTTTATTGCTGTTACCGGAGCTGCCTTTGCCCTGGTCTGGTCGGTCTTTACCAACGATTTCTCGATTACCTACATCGTTGAGCACTCCAACCGGGCCTTACCCATCCCCTACAAGTTTGCGGCGCTTTGGAGCGGGCAAGAGGGTTCGCTGCTGCTTTGGGCGTGGCTTTTGGGGACGTACGGCTTCGTCCTGAGGCTGCGGCACAAAACGGATGTGAAACTTTACGCCTACGCGGGCACGATTCTGTCGGGCGTCCAGGTGTTCTTTCTGGCAGTACTGGTTTTTGCCGCGCCACCGTTTTCGCTGCTCCCGGGGTATGTTGCCGGGGGCCCGGTTCCCGCAGACGGCAATGGGCTGAATCCCCTGCTGCAGTATCCGGAGATGGTGATTCACCCCCCGATGCTCTACCTGGGCTACGTGGGGTTCTCGGTTCCATTCGCGTTTGCGCTGGGCGCGCTAATGATGCGCTATCCCGGTGAAAAGTGGATCAAGATTACGCGTGCTTGGACCATGGTGACGTGGCTGTTCCTGACCTGCGGCATTTTCCTGGGCATGCACTGGGCCTATGCGGTGCTGGGATGGGGCGGCTATTGGGGCTGGGATCCGGTGGAAAATGCGAGCTTCATGCCGTGGCTGACCGGAACTGCTTTTCTGCACTCAGTGATGATGCAGGAACGCAAAGGCATGATGAAGAGCTGGAATGTGTGGCTGATCTTCTCCACGTTTCTGCTCACGCTGCTGGGAACGCTGCTGACCCGTGCCGGCCTGGTGAGCTCGGTACACGCGTTTGCGCAATCGTCCATCGGCAACTGGTTCGTTGTCTTCATGTGCATCGTGCTGGCGGTGTGCATTTTTACTTATGTGCTGCAGCGCAACCACTTGAAAACCGAACACCAACTGGAATCGCTGGTCAGCCGCGAATCGAGCTTCCTGTTTAATAATCTCGTTCTGCTCACGGCCTGCTTCGTGATTCTGTGGGGCACGCTGTTCCCCATTCTTTCGGAGTACGTGGAGGGCAGCAAGGTGACGGTGGGCGCGCCATTTTATAACAGCGTGGCTGTGCCGATTGGGCTCTTTCTGCTGTTCCTGACCGGCGTGGGACCGCTGTTGCCGTGGCGCTCCACTTCGCTGAAAGCCATCAAGCGGAATTTTGTGCTGCCGTCGATTGCGCTGTGGGTCACGGTGATTGTTTGTTTCGTGGCGGGCGCGAATCCGTGGGCGGGCGGCACGTTTGACCAGGGACATTTCTATGCAATCGTGGCTTTTGCTCTGTCGGCGGCAGTATTTACCGCAATCTTGTCGGAGTTTCTGCGTGGGGCTGCGGTGATCATGCGGCAGACGGGGCGCAATCTTTTCGCGGCGCTCTGGCTGCTGACGCGGCGGAGTACGCGCCGATACGGCGGCTACCTCGTTCACATCGGAGTGGTGATTGTGGTGGTGGGGCTGGCGGGCGCTGCCTTCAACAAGAACATCGAGAGCGAAATGGGCTTGCACAGCAAGATCAACATTGGCCCGTACACGCTGGAGCAGGTGGGGGCCTCGCAGGACTCAAATCTGAATTACGACTCGGATTATGCGCTGCTCGACGTCTACAAAGGCGGCAAGAAAGTGTTTCAGCTGGCGCCCGAGAAACGCGTCTACCTGGTGAACGGCCAGCCACAGACGATGGTGGCGATTCATTCGACGCCCGAATGGGATTTGTATGTGGTGTATGAGGGCGCGAATCCCGACACCGGCCAACCCATTATCAAAGCGTTTCTGAATCCGCTGGTGGGATGGATCTGGTTTGGCCTGGTGGTGATTGTGGCGGGCACATTCATCGCGCTGGTTCCCAGCCTGACGCCGGCGACGGCTGCTCTCAGAGTGCCGGCGACGCGGACGACACCGATCGAGCCGGCCCTGAAGGGAGGCGCCTAATGGGTGCTCCCGCGCGTTTTGCTTTTTGGATTAGAGCGGTGGAAGTTTCGGTACTGGCCGTGGCGATTTGTTTCTCGCTGGGCGCTACGGATGCAAGCTCGCGCTTTAACGATCTGGGCCACCGGCTGATGTGTACATGCGGATGCAACCAGCTACTGGGAGAGTGCAACCACGTGGGCTGCCCGGATTCGGGCCGCGAGCGCGACGAACTGACGGCGGCCATTGCATCGGGCTTGAGCGACCAACAAATTCTGGATGCATTTGCGGCGAAGTATGGCGCCACCGTGCTGGCCGCGCCACCCACCAAAGGATTTGATCTTGTGGCCTGGATTGCTCCGTTTGCGGTATTTGCCGCGGCGCTGCTGGGGACGATTCTGCTGATCCGCCGCTGGGGCGGGCTGCGTGGAAAAACCAAGGTAGCGATAGCAGGAGAAGCGGCAGCAATCGATCCAGAGGAACAAGAGCGGATGGAGCGGATTCGCCGCGAAACGGGCGAAGGAGGATTCTGAGCGATGACGGAAACCGACGGATTGATTGCGGGAGTGATGCTTCTGTTTGCTCTCCTTATCTACACCTTCTGGCCGGAGAATGTATTCGCCAGCCAGAGAGAAAAGACGCGGCTGGACTATCTACTGGAGCGCAAGGAGCAGCTTTACGAGAACCTGCGCGACCTGAACTTCGAATATCGCGCCGGCAAATATCCCGAGGAGGATTTTGTTGCGCAGCGCGAGCTTCTGGAACATGAAACCGCTCACTTGATGGCGGAGATCGACCACTTGCAGAATTGAAAATCTAGCGCAATACAGCGCAGCGATTGAACAAAGGAACGGTTTGACCCATATGAAATCCACGTTATTCGCTTTTCGTACTTTTGCATTGAGCTTTTTGTTTGCCGGCGCACTGGCGCAGGCCGCAACCGTGACCGGAACTGTTACCGACAAGACTACCGACAAACCTGCCGCGGGCGATGCCGTGGTGCTGGTTGAGCCCATGTCGGGCATGAGCGAAGTGGGCCACGCGACTACAGACGCAAAGGGGCATTACTCGTTCAATCTGCCGGGCAGCAATCCTTATCTGATCCGCGTGATGCACCAGGGAGCCGAGTATTTTGTTGCTGCGCCGCAGGGTGGTGGAACAGGCGATGTCTCGGTATACGATGTGGCGTCAAAGGTGGACGGCGTGACCATTTCAGAGCGCGTCGTGGGAATCGAGAGCGACAACGGCCAGTTGCGCGTGGTGGAACGCTACGATGTGCACAACGAGAGCACGCCGCCGCGCACGCAGTGGAGCAAGCGCTCGTTTGAAGTAATTTTGCCGGAGGACGCGGTGCTGGGCGGAGTTTCAGCGCAGCGGCCCGGTGCGGAAAGCCTGCCAACCAGCGTCACGCTCGACCCCGACGGCCCCAAGGGTCACTACTCTTTCAACTTTCCTATCCAGCCGGACGAGGGCGGCAAAGGCACGCTGTTCCAGATCCAGTACAACCTGCCGTACAGCAGCGGAAAATACACATTTCACTCCCTGGTGACGCTGCCGGCGGACACGATGTGGGTAGTGCTGGCCAAGTCCATGACGTTCAGTGGCGCGGGCTTTGAGCCTTCGCAGCAGGATCCGACCGTGCAGACGTTCATGATGCGCAATGTCACGCCGGGCAAGGACGTGACGTTCTCGATTTCGGGCACAGGATCGTTCCCGCGCGAGGATCAGAATGCGCAAGGCGATAACGGCCAGGCCGGCGCGCCGCAGGGCGGCCAGCCGGGAGGCGGAATTGGCACGCCCAACGACACGCCCGATCCGTTGTCCAAGTACAAATGGTGGATCCTGACCGGGCTGGCGTTATTGCTGGCGACGGTTGCGGCCTTCCTGCTGCGCAGGCCGGCAGGGACCGGAGTGGGAGCACCAGTTGGAGCAGCTGCTGCGGGACTTCCCGCGGTTCACGCATCGCCGACTGCGCCGGCAGCAAAAAATGCTGCGTTGCTGAACGCGCTGAAGGAAGAGCTGTTCGCGCTGGAGAGTGAGCGCATTGCGGGAACACTTCCGCAGGATGAATATGCCGAGCAGAAGGCGGCGCTGGAGACGGTGCTGAAGCGGGCACTGAAGAAAAGCTAGTTGCGAGGGTGAGTGTGAGTGTGGGTGTGCCGGGCAAATTCTGCCACACTCGCACTGCGCACCCTTCCCTTGTATCCTTCCTCAATGAAGACGCTGCTGCGTACGCTGCTTTATTTATCCCTCATCGTCTGGATCGGGGCGGAGATCTTTTTCCCTATCGTTGCCGCCATTACCTTCAATACCCTGGCGCCTGACAAGCATACCGCGGGCACTATCGTTGGCCAGTTGCTGCGGATCATGCACGGCATGGGTCTGGTGTCAGCGATTGTGGCCCTTGCAGTGCTGGCGCTGGCGCCGGCGTGGCGCATCTACAAGCCGCGCGCCGTGTTGGCTCCCATGGTGCTGCTGGTTCTGATGATCGGCGGAACGGTCTACTCACAGTACGGCATCATTCCGGCGATGGACCGTGACCTTAGAGCCGCGGACGGCGCGATCGACACCACAGACATCACGAATCCCACCACCGTGCACTTCAACAAGCTCCATAACCGGAGCGTGTTTGTGGAGGAGACGATTCTGCTGATGGGGCTGGCGACGGTGGTGCTGCTGGCGTGGGCGGAAGGACGAAACTCTTAGCTGTTCCAAGTCCTGTATCATCGAAGAGGCTCGAACGGTTGTTGGCGATTATGCGTGGGCCACGATGGAACGACGATGAAAACCGGAATTATCGGCCTGCCGCAGGTGGGCAAGACTTCTCTGTTCAAGATTCTGACCAAAGCCAAGATTGAGGATCACGGATTCTCGCGCGAGGCGCACATTGGCGTGGCGCGCGTGCCCGATGCACGCCTGGACAAACTGTCGGCGCTGTACTCGCCCAAGAAAACCACTTACGCCTCAGTGGAATTCGTCGACGTGGCGGCCGTCGGGCAGGAGGCGCTGAAGGAAACCGCATTCCTGACCAATCTGCGCAACGTGGACGCGCTGATTCATGTGCTGCGCGCCTTCGATAACGATGCGGTTCCGCAGGAAGGGCCGATCGATCCGCTGCGGGACGTCAAGAGTGTCGAATTCGACCTGATGGTGAGTGATCTGACCCAGGTGGAAAAGCGCTTGGAGCGCGTTGAGAAAGACATGAAGAAGGGGCGCACCAGCGAATTGGAGCGCGAGCAGGCTCTGCTGCTGCGGTCAAAAGAATCGCTGGAGAAAGAGATTCCGCTGCGCGAGCTGGAAATGGCGGCGGACGAAAAGAAGCTCATTCGCGGCTTCATGTTTTTGTCGCAAAAGCCCATCTTGTATGTACTTAATGTGAACGAAAGCATCACGCTGGGCGTCGATTTGGAGGCGGCAGTGAGCCTCTACAAGCTGGATGAACTCGCCGCACGGCCGAACGCTGGAGCCACCGCGATCTGCGGCAAGGTGGAGGCGGAGTTGGCGGAGATGGATGACGCCGAAGCCGCGGATTTTCTGGACAGCTACGGGCTGCACGAGAGCGGCCTGGTGCGGTTGATTCGCAAGAGCTATGAGTTGCTGGGGCTGATCAGTTTCTTCACGGCGGGCGAAGACGAATGCCGCGCGTGGACGGTGCCGACCGGCTCGAAAGCGCCGCAGGCCGCAGGGGCGATTCACTCCGATCTGGAGCACCACTTCATCCGCGCCGAGACCATTCTCTGGGATCAGTTGCTGGACGCGGGATCGGAAGCGGCGGCGCGAGCAAAAGGTACACTGCGCCTGGAAGGCAAGGAATACATTGTGCAGGATGGGGATGTGGTGCACATAAGGCATTCCGGGTAAGAATTAGTGATTCGTGAGTCGTGTCTCGTGATTCGTGGAAGCCAGGCATGAGTCCCGAACCGCGGTCCACGGTCCACGAATCACGAATCACGTTTTTCGGTCAAATGCTTACGACCTCACTCATTCTCGGAACGATAGCAGCACTGGCCGATGTGGCGGGCGGGTTGGTGCTGGTGCGCGCGCGCGGCGTCGAGCGCTATTTGCGCTACTTTGTCGCGCTGGGCGCGGGATTTCTGATGGCTACTGCCCTGCTCGAGATGACGCCGGAAAGCATCCGGCTCAATGCAAGGCTGGCTCCGGCGCTCATCATGGCTGGATATTGCGCGGTCCATCTGCTGGAACACACTATGAACGCGCATTTTCACTTTGGCGAAGAAACCCATGCCCACGAGTTCGTCTCGAAGCGCACGGGCCTGTCGGTCCTGGGCGGATTGAGCGTGCATGCGCTTTTCGATGGCGTGGCTATCGGATCGGGCTTTGCGCTTTCCAATTGGCTGGGGTGGCTGATCTTTTTTGCCATTCTATTGCATAAGGCGCCCGAAGGATTCACCATGGCCAGCGTGATGCTGGCAAGCGGGCAGAGCCGGACGGCAGCGTTTTATTCCGCAGTCCTGCTGGCTGCGGCGACACTGATTGGAGTGCTCGTGATCCAGCTGGTGCCGCAATGGGTGCCGTTTGGATTGCCGGTCTCGGCAGGCGTGGCGCTTTATGTGGCTGCGACCGACTTGGTGCCCGAGGTAAATCATGAGCCGGGAATTCGCATGGCGCTGGTGTTTTTTGCCGGCGTGGCTGGATTCCTGCTGCTGCGCATGCTGCTACCGCAACTCTGAGAAGTTCCCTACCCTGAGCCGTCTCGGATGAAGGCTATATTCTATTTTCTGTGGCGCATTGCGTAGCACCTGTTCTGGAAACGGTGGGCGAATCGCGGTTGAGGCGCAGGCGCTTTTCTTTCGAGTTTCCCGGCGTTCTGCTTTTCACGGCGTTGGGATTTCTGGTGATGGGTTACCATCCCGGCCTTGAAGACGACGGCGTTTATCTGCCCGCTGTGAAAGCACATCTGAATCCGGCACTGTTCCCGTACAACTCCAATTTTTTCAGCCTGCAGTGCCAGGCCACTGTGTTTGATAGCTGGATGGCGGACTTTGTCCGCTGGACCAGGATGCCGATCGAGTGGGCAGAATTGGTTTGGCAAGTGGCGGCGCTGTTTCTGATTCTGTGGGCAGTCAAGAAGATCGCGAACCTGCTGTTTTTTGAGGAATGCGCGCGATGGGCTGCGGTCGCGATGGTGGCGGCGATGTTCACGCTGCCGGTTGCAGGGACGGCACTGAACATGGCCGACCAGCATTTGCACCCGCGCAATTTGGCCACGGCCATGATCCTGCTGGCGGTGTGGCGCATTCTCGACGGAAAGCGCTGGCAAGCAGTGCCGCTGCTGCTGGTGGCGTTCTTAATGCATCCGATGATGGCCGCCATGGGGATTTCGTTCTGCATCTTCCTTTTTTTGGCCCTTTTGGACTCGCTGCAGTTGCGGATGCGATCGTTACGGAGCTCAGCGGCTGCGATTGTGCCGCTGGGATGGGTCTTCGCTCCGGCCAATCCGGCATGGCACAAGGCTCTGGACACGCGAACCTATTACTACCTTTACCAGTGGACCTGGTACGAATGGCTGGGAGCGTTGGCGCCACTGGTTCTTTTCGGCGTGTTGTGGCACGTCGCGAAGAAACGTGGCGAAACTTTGCTGGCGCGATTTGCCTCAGCGGTATTTTTCTATGCGGTGTTCCAGCAGGTGCTGGCCATGGCCATGCTGTGGCCGTCGTCGCTGGTGCGACTGACGCCTTTGCAGCCGATGCGCTACCTGCACCTTGAGTATTTTCTGTTCATGATGGTGGCCGGCGCGATGCTGGGGCAATTTGTGCTGCGGAAGAGCGTGTGGCGCTGGGCAGCGTTCTTGCTGGTGGTCAACGGCAGCATGTTTCTGTGGCAGCGGACGGAGTTTAGCGGCGTCCTGCACCTGGAGCTGCCGGGACGCGCGCCGGCAAATCCCTGGCTGCAGGCGTTTGCGTGGATTCGAACGAATACTCCGGAGAATGCGTACTTCGCAGTCGATCCGCATTACATGGAAGCGCCGGGCGAGGACTTTCACGGGTTTCGCGCGTTGGCCGAGCGCAGCCAGTTGGTCGATGCGGTGAAAGATGCCGCCGTGGTGACCCAGGTGCCGGAACTGGGGCCGGTGTGGGCGAGCCAGGTAGCGGCTGAAGAAGGCTGGCGTAACTTCAAGCTCGCGGACTTTGAGCGGCTGAAGAGAGAGTTCGGCGTGGATTGGGTGCTGGTGGCGTATCCGCAGGCGGGCGGACTTGCGTGCAGGTGGCACAACGATGCGCTCGCCGTGTGCCAGATTCCGTAACAGCCGAGAAATCCTCATGCAGAGCGATTTGCAGTGAGCGGCTGCATCCGCGAGAATGAGTGAGTCAACCTTTCACTGACACGGAAACCGGACATGCTCAATCTTGCCCAGCGACTGATTCTCGGTTGTGTGCTCCTCGGCTGCCTGACGGTGGGCCTGGTGGTTGCCACGCACCGCGCGCTGGCTGCCGCCGGGCAACTACATTTGGCGAACGCGATATGCGTGATTGCCGTGGTGGTTGCGGCGGCGACGATTTTCTTTGTGCTGCGGCCGATTCAGAGCCTGGCGCGCGATGCGCATCGCATTGCCCAGGGAGATCTTGAACACCGCGTTGACTGGAGCAGCCGCGACAGCTTTGGCGTGATCGCCAGCGAGCTGAACCGGATTGCGGTGCGGCTGCGCGAACTGCGCGACACCGAGGCCGGCCGGAGGCAGATGGAGTTTCAGCTTTCCGACGCGGTGCTGCAGTCGATTTTTGAGCCCATCATCGTGACCGACGGCAAAGGCCACGTGCTCAAGGTGAATCAGGCAGCTTCAGAGTTGCTGGGCGAGGGCGCGGGCGACCGCATGGCCCTGGCGAATACGCCTGGCGGAGAGAAAATCCTGAGCGCCATTCGCGATGCCGTTTCCATGCAGAAGGCCGTGGCTGCCGAGGACGAGGCGTCGATGCTGCCGATGCGCATCGGCCAGGAAGAACGAAGCTACCGACTGCGCACTACGCCCATGCGGGACTCCGACGGCCGCTTGCTGGGCGCGGTGACGACGCTGGAAGACGTGACCAGCCTGCAGGACACGGACCGCTTCAAAACGCAATTTATTACAGTGGCGAGCCGTAAACTGCGCGATCCGCTGTTGCAGTTGCGACGCGGGTTGTATGCGCTGGCCCAGGGCTTCAGCGGCGAGATGACGCCGCTGCAGACCGAGCTGGTAGCCTCTGCCAGCAAGGACGCCGAGAACCTGAATGACTTGATGAGCGATCTGATCGATGTGGCGGAAATCGACACAGGCAAGCGCGAGATGAAGCTGGAGCGGATCCGCCCGCTGCCGGCTTTGAACGAGGCGCGCGACCGCTACTGCGATGAGGCACAGAGGAAACATATCCGGGTCGACGTAAAGGCGTACGCCGATCTGACCATGGTGCTCGCCGACCGGCGCGCTCTGCGTTCAATCCTCGACAATCTGCTCTCCAATGCCCTGCGCTACACTCCGGCAGACGGTGAAATTCTTCTGGCTGCGGAGGAGATGAAGAATTTTGTGCAGTTCAGCGTGCGCGACACCGGGCGCGGCATTGAGGCCGAGCGTTTGAGCGCCATCTTCGATCGCTTCAACCCCTTCTCAGAGAAAGGCTCCGGGCTTGGCCTGGCGCTAGTGCGACGGCTGGTGGAGTCGCTGGGCGGGCAAATTGCGGTGGAGAGCCGGTTGGGCCACGGAACGACATTCCGATTCACGCTTCCGGTGGCTGTGGCTGCGGAAGTCCATCATCCCGTCGAGGTGGGCTAGAGCCTGCTATTCACTTTCGCACGCGCGGGCGTTGCGAACGAAAATCGCGCCAGACGGGGCGGAGGATGAAGACTTTTGTGATTCCAAGGCTAGGACGACAACGAAGTATGGCGCGATTTGCGCCGCGACCCGAAGGGCTGGGGCCAATTTTCCCCATTTCTTTGTCGCTCGTCGCTCGAATACACTCGGTATGCGTCGCTCCTCGCTTCGCGAACTGGAAAAAATTGGCTCCCAGCGCCCACGCGCGCGAAAGTGAATAGCAGGCTCTACCATGGCCGAGATTCAACTCGAAAAAACTCAGGAACCCGCGAAGCTGCGCATCTACATTGGCGCGGCGCCCGGCGTAGGCAAAACCTACGACATGCTGAATGACGCCTACAACATGAGGCATCAGCAGAACGTGGACGTGGTGATCGGGCTGGTGGAGACGCACGGTCGAAAGGATACCGAGGCGCGCATCCGCGATCTCGAGGCGATTCCGCAGAAGGAGATTCCCTACCGCGGCGTGAATCTGAAGGAAATGGACGTGGACGCGATCATCGCGCGCCACCCGCATACCGTGGTGGTGGACGAGTTGGCCCACACTAATGTGCCCGGCAGCAAGAATCGCAAGCGGTATGAGGACGTGCTGGAACTGCTGGACGCGGGCATCAACGTGATGACGGCGGTGAACATCCAGCACCTGGAAACGCTGAACGATGCCGTAAACCGCTCGGCGAACACGACCATCCGCGAGACCGTTCCCGACAGCTTTTTCAAGCGCGCCGACGAAGTGGTGAACGTGGACGTTACCGTGGACCAGCTGCGCGACCGCCTGCGGCAGGGAAAGATTTACGCGCCGGAAAAGGTGGAACAGTCCCTGGCCAACTTCTTCCGCAAAGGCAACCTGAACATGCTGCGGGAGCTGTCATTGCGCACCACGGCGGAGCAGGTGGGCAACCGGGCGGCGGAGTATCGCCGCACCCAGGGCCTGGAGCAAGCACCGATTCCCGAGAAAGTGATGGTTTGCCTGAGCACGCGTCCGGGCACGGAGCGACTGCTGCGCATTGGCGCGCGCATTGCCGGGCGGCTTGCGACGAACTGGTACGCGGTGTATGTGAGCCGGCCCGACGACAAGGGCCACGGCGATCCGGAGGCCTTTCACCGGCTGGAGGAGTACCAGCGCATGGCGCGCGATCTGGGCGCGCAAGTAGTTTCGCTCACCGACCGGAATGTTTCTGATGCGCTGATCCGATTTGCGCAGCAGGAGAACATCAGCCACGTGGTCTTTGGCCAATCGGCGCGCTCGCGCTTCGATATTCTGCTGCGCGGCTCGGTGCTAAACCGGTTTCTGTCGGAGGTACGCGACGTGACGGTGCAGGTGGTGCCGATGGCGAAGGCGGCGCGAAAGGCATAGGGAGCAAGGGAACAAGGGAATAAAAAACACTCCGTTGGTGCTCGGGTCCCTTAATCCCCACTCATTCGCAGAAGACGCGGACTTTGGCCTTTTCCTCTTTGGCGTCGACGTCTACGGTCAGATCTTCCAGGTGGTCGATCAGCTCTTCCAGATTTTCTGGCTTGATTTGCGACAGAGTCAGCGGGATACCGTGCTTCCTGAGGGTTGCGTCCAACTCATCGTGGGCCTGAAGGGGAATGAGGCTCGCCAGACGCACGCCGGCGCGGAGCAACTGCATGGGAACACGCACGTTGACGGTGGTGGGCTCGCCTTTTTCATTGGCCTCGACGAGCACGCGTAGATACTTTGCGTGCGTCTTTACGGTGGATTCGGCCGCGGGGCCGGGGTCGGAGAATCTGCCCGTGAATGTACCGGCGGTTGCGGTGTCGGGCTCGAGAGCGGCTAGCAGCTGCTCGGCCTCATCGGCGGTGATCTTGCCCGCGGCCAGCATCTCCAGGATTTGACGGCGATTTTCGTTCATGGGGTTCTCCTTTTCGAAAGTGCAGATGAAGAAGGTGAAGAAGTGAAAAAAGCGGATGAGCAGCGCGACATCCATCGATGAGAAATGCCTATAGGATGCGCACCAGGACTTTGCTGTCATTCGTGCTGACGTGAACGTGGGTTCCGGAGAGACCGCAAAGGATCGACCAGAAGACCGCAATGGCGCGCCAGGGACTGATGCGACCGGCCATGCACAGGCCAAAGATAACGATAAAAATGAGCGGCGAGATGAGGATGATCGGAATCCAGAGCAGAAAGAGCGGTAGCCAGAGACGTGGCATGTGGCAATGCTGCGATTCGATATGGAGGACTGCAAAACTTGGAATCATTTGAGGGCCTCCAATGCACGGATGGCCTCGGCGGGGGTGATTTCGCCGTTGTTGAGCCGATCCAAAACGTCCGTGCTCCTGGTGGCGGGATTGGTTTCGACAAACTCCAATTGGCTGGAGATGCGGTTGAGCCGCGCTTTGATGGTCGGGTAGCTGACGCCGAAGGTCTGTTCCATCACCTTGATGGTGCCGTGGGAGCGGAGAAAGGCGATGACGAAGACCTGGTCTTCCAGTGTGAGTCGGGCCAGTTCGGGCAGGGTGAATTGGCCTTCCACCGCAATCTGTTTCTCTGGCAGGCGGACGCGCTCGATAACCAGCGGCGTTCCCTGGGCGATGCGGAGCAGGTCTTGCCAGTCGGTCGCGGGTTTCGGGTCGATGGGCATGAGTGGAATCGACAATCTTGATTTCGATTCTTATATTGATCGAAGTAATCAATATAGTCAACACTTGTTATTAATATTATTAATTTTTTCTATCACACAAGTAAGATTCTGATGGATCCAACCCTCAATCTCCAATAAACGTAGTAACTTCTATACCCTGGGCATAAGGCTCGAGCACCTTAGGCCTCTCGCGGGCGCGGCATAGGCGCTCGAACAACGCCTATGGCCTCACTGGCAATACGATCCATGTAGACGGCGGAGAGAACATCGTAGGATGAATCGCATGACGCAAAAAGCCGAATTAGACTGCCTCGACCAACTGCAAGCGACCCCTGCGATTATGCGCGGATTGATGTGCGCCCTGTCGGCCGAAGATAGCGAATGGAAGCCTGCCCCCGACCGCTTTTCGGTAGCGGAAGTGCTCGCGCACCTTTCCCATTCAGAGGGCCACTGCTATCGAGCACGCGTGGACCGGTTTGTGGGCGAGGAACTGCCGGAGTTCGAGCCGGATGATGCGCAGATGTACCTGGAGTTGTACCGCCAGGCTAATGCGGTGGATGCCTTCGACCATTTTGAAGAGCAGCGGAAGACCAACTTGGAGTATCTGCGGACCTTGCCGCGAAGCGCCGGTGAACGCCGCGCGAAGCACCAGGAAGCCGGCGAAATCACCCTGCAACAAATGCTGCACGAGTGGACCATGCACGATCTAGGGCATATCCGGCAGATCGCTGAATTAGTGAGAGCGCGAAAACACCTGCAGGCGGCGGGAAGGCTGGGCGATAGCTACCACCTGAAGCCATAGAGCCGCTGGCGATGCCTGGGGCCTCATGTCAAACCGGCGTTTTGAAGACGATGTGGCGGCAGCAGCGTCCTAGGGCACGCTGAAGGGGCGGAAGCCATCCCACGGGAAGAGGCCGGTGGGGTTGGTGGCCGTCGACGGTTGCTCGCGGAACATGTAGCGGACGAAGAAGCCGACCGAGGTGTAGGTGTAATCGCGGGAGTTATTGGCCGAGAGATAGCCGCCCATGAACCAATGCGGGCTGAATTGATAGGCCACCTGGCTGCGGAGATCGTAGTTGCCACTGACGGTGGTGACGTTGGGCAGCAAGGGATTGTTCTGCGCGACCTCAAGCGGCTTGTCGCCGGCCAGAGGCCAGAGCGGCGCGGAATCCTCTTGAAACGCCTGCACGCCTACCGCACCCATGACGTTGTAGTGCCAGCGATTGATGTAGTGGCCCTGCCATGTGAAGGGCACATTGGCGAGGAAGTAGCCCTGCGGGCTGAAGTAACCGCCCATGCCATGCGTGAAGGCGTTCTGGTTGTTCTGGTAGTGCATGGCGAAGAAGTTGGCGCCGAAGCTGAGGCTGCCGAACTCGGGATCGGTGAAGACGCGCCAGTAGGCGCCACCGTTGCCATCGATGCGATTGTTGCTGAGGACGTGGTAGCCGGTGAGGTATTGGCCGCTGGCCGAGAAATAGAAGCCGGACTGCGCGTCGCCATGCGCGACTTGCACCTGGCCCTGGTTGTAGACCACACCGCCCCAGATTTGACCTTCCGTGCCGAGAGTGGCCTGTCCAGGATCGCGGAGGCCGGCATAGGAGAGCTGCGAGTCCTTCACGGAGTCGCGGGTGAGCGAGAAGGTGAAAGGCCCGTTGCCCGGCTTCCACATGACGCGCCCGGTGAAAGTTGAGACCAGGAAGTTATAGGGCGTGTAGCCGGCGGCGATGGCAAAGTGTGGAAACGCCAGTTGCACTTCACCGCCGATGCCGACGGCGTTTTGCTGCGCGGGCGGTGTGACGTTGGTGGCGACAAGGGTGCCGATGGGCTCGGGAATGGCGGTGAGCGTGCTTCCGGAGATGGTGGACTCGGTCACGCTGATCACAGAATTTCCGGTGGCCTGGCTGGAGTCGAGAAAGACGGGCCGTGCGACTACGGTAATGCGCGCGCCATAGCCCAGCGGGGCGGAGGCCTCGAAGGGCGCTTCGATGGCGGCCAGTTCGCTGAAGCCGGGATCGCCGGTGCGGTAGTTGAGGACGCTGCTGCCGCCGAGCCAGCCGCTATAGCCGCTCTCGATGGCCTGCAACTGCTGCTCCGCCAGGTCGCGCGGGCTGAGCTGATTCTCCTGACGCTGGATGCGGATCCAGGGTCCGCGCAGTGGCGGCAGATTGCGCTGCTCTAGCTCCTGGTCGCTGAGGCCCGTAGTTGTTGTGCTTTCCGTCGAATTGTCTTGAGGCGCGGGAATGGGCTGCTGGCCCTCAGCTGAAGTACCGGCTTCGCTGGGAGGAACAGTTGCTTCCGGCGGCGGATTGCTGGTGATGGGCGCGCTGCCGAGAGTCTGTTGCTGCTGAGTCTTCTTGCGCCTGCGGCGCGTGCTGGAGCCGGCTCGCGGCTTGGCCGGGGGCTGCTGCGCGGCCTGCGGCTGTTGCTGCTGCGTCTGCTGCTGGGGCGCGGAGTACGCGCCTGTGGCAGCTTCCTGGGCAGAGGGCGTGTACTGCGCCATGTCGTAGGTGCCCTGCCCGTTGCTATTGGAGGGCGGCGCCTGAACTGTGGACATCGGCGCGACGGGCGCATTGGGCACGTTATGAATCAGGTTTGCCGAGCCTTGGGTGAGCTGATTGTCGGTCTGGTCGGCAAAGAGGGCTTGCGTTTGAGCAGCCGCGGGCGCCATGGGCTGCGATGTGATGCGGAGATTGGCGGGCGGTTGCGTCTGCGGCGCAGAGCCATTCGTCGCCAGGGGTGGCAGGCGCGTGTTCCCGGCCGAGTCCGTGGTGTTGACGGTTTCTTCGCTGGGCGGCAGATTCATTCTGCCGGTTAGCGGCTGCTGTTCGGAATTGCTCTGCTCAACAAGAACCGGGCCGGAGTTCGACGGATTGCGATTGACAGCCTGGGGAACGTAGATGGGCTGATTCGAAGGCGGAGTTCCCTGCCCGCTTGGGATGTAGTTGGCGCTGGGCGGAAGCGGAAGCGGAAGCGGAAGCGGCTCAGTGGAAGGCGCAGTGACCTGCTGAGGCGGCACGGGCTGGCTGGGCGCGGACGTGGGCGCCTGCGTGGCGGTCTGCGCCTTGTAGCCAGGCAGTGGCGCGAGACGGTCAGCGCTGGTCAGTGGATCAAGACGCGGATCAAGAAGGTGCTTGGTGTCGCCGGGAGCGGGCGTGTGGTATGTGGTGCCGGGCGGCATAACGAGGCCGTAATCGAGGCTCTTGACGCTGGAGCCGGGAGGCATGGAGGCGATGGCGGCGCGCCAGAAGGCGGCGGCGCGTTCATTGTTGCCGCGAGACTGCTCAAAGCGAGCGGCGAGGCCAAGGACGATGGGGTCGTTGGGATATTTAGCCAATGCAATGCGCAGCCATGCTTCAGCCTGGGCCATGTCGGCGGAAGAGATGGCGGCCGAGACGGCGCCCTGGAAGTCGCCGGCACTGGCGTCGTTCATGTTGAGCGACTTGAAAAGGACGACAGCCTCCTGCGAACGGCCGACGCGCGCGTAGGCTCCCGCGACGGCGAGACGCACCGTCATGTTGTTGGGATAATCCTGCGATGCAGCCTGCAGGAGTTCAACCCCGCGCACGAAATGACCGCGCTCGATGGCATCGCTGGCGCGGCGCACGGCCCAATCGGCCCAGATATTTTCCACCTGCTGGCGCTGATCGGGACCGAGATCCGGACGGGCGTCGAGGCGCTCGAGAAGCGTATAGAGCGCTGCATCGTCCCTGAGGTTGTAGAGCAGCCAGGCGTGTTGCACTTCAAGATTGCCAGGTGCGGGCGTGCGATGCACGAGGTAGTAATTTTCTACGCGATTGAGATAGAACGTGGCGCGAGGGGTGTCGCCCACGGCGAAGTAAAGGCTCGCGATGCCCTGCACCCATTCGATGTCGGATTCAAGCTGGCGGCGCACGTCGTTGGGAATCTGGCCGATTTCTGCGAGGGCCTCCGCATTGCGATTGCCGGCCATGAGCGAGAAAACGAGGCCCTTCCATGCATCGGACGCGAGAGAATGCGGCGGATTGGGAACGATGTCGACCTGGCCGTAGGCTTCAACGGAAGACTGGATGACGGCAGGACGGCCTAAACCGAGGCGCATGGAGGCGTGGGTTGCGGCGAAGGGCGCGCGCGTGCGCGAAAATGTCCAGGAAGCGCGAACCAGGTGAGCGCTCTGCATAGTGGGACGCGCGTAGTAGGCGCCTCGTGGCAGCGGAGAGCGCGCGGGGACAAATCGCGTCTCATTGGACCGAGGCTCCGTCCGGGCGCCGGGGCCGGGGGATGGGCCGGAGGTTCCGGCTGGAGGCATGGCGGGATTCGTCTCGGCGGGTTGGGTCCCAGGCAGCACCACCGGCGCCGGATTATAAGGATCGGGGCCGTAGGCGGGCAGCGCCGGAAGCTTGGTGGTTTTGGCGAAGGGCTCGTAGTCGGGATCGAGCAGACGTTGCAGATCGGCCGCGGTGACGGCGCGATGGACTTTTGTGTCCGTCTCGGGATAGACGAGAACGTGTGCGAGGCGGTCGACGGGCGAGACCTTGGGCATGGCCGCCAGTGATGCGCGATAGTAGTCGGCGGCGCGCGCGTTGTCGCCGCGGGCCTGCTCGTAACGCGCGGCCAGAGCGAGGATGGCGGGATCGGTGCCAAAACGATCGAGGGCCTGACGCAACCAGAGCTCGGCCTGATTCTTGTCGTTAGCGCCTAGAGCTGCGCCGATGGCGCCTTCAAAGTCGCCCGCGGACGCATCCTGCATGGGAACAGTCTTGAAGAGCGCCAGGGCTTCCCTGGCGCGGCCTACGCGCGCAAACCCACCGGCCACGGCCTTGCGCACGGTGAGGTTATTCGGAAAGGCCTGCGAGGCGGCTTCAAGAATGTCGACAGCGCGTTGCGGGTTGCCGTTGTCCATGGCGATACCGGCGCGGCGCACGCTCCAGTTGGCCCAGATGTTCTGTACCGTCTCGCGCTGGGCAACGGTGAGATCGCCGCGGCCGCCGATGCGCATCAAGGCTACGTAGAGCGCGCGGTCGTTGCCCATGTTGTAAAGCAGCCACAAGCTCTGAATCTCGACATCAGGGGGCATCGGCTGTTTGGTTCTGGCGTAGTAGGCCTGTACGCGGCTCATGTACTGCACCGCGTGCGTGGTGTCGCCCGTGGTGGCGTAGAGGCTGGCCTCAGTTTGCAGAAAGTCGATGTCCGCTTCGAGCTGCTTGCGGACAGGCGCGGGAATCTGCGCGATCTCCTGAAGGGCTTCCTGATCGCGATGCGTGGCAGTCAGCGTGGCAATCATGCCCTTCCATGCGTCGGCACGGTCGGGATGGTCCGCGAGCAACTGGCGATAGATGGCGTATGCCTGATCGGTGTTGCTGCGGAGAAGATAGATGCCCGCCAACTGCAACTGCAGTTGGACGCTTGGCTGGACGCCGGCTGCGATCTGAAGTTTCATAGAGCGCTCGAGCAGCCCCTGCGCAACTTCAAACTGATTTGCCTGTTGATAGATGGCGCCGAGCATGGCCAGGAAGGCGGGATCGGCCAGCGCGGTTTCGTAGGCTGCCGTGGGCATCTTCTCAACGTCTGCGATGGCCTCAGTGTCTCGCTCGATCTCGTGCCGGGCGCTGATGAGGCCTTCCCACGCGGAGACGTTGGAGGGATCGCTCTGGAGAATCTGCGAATAGAGCGCGCTCGCCTGATCGTAGTGCCTGGCATCCATCAGGATGCCGGCGTATTGCAGCTTGGTGCCCGCCAGAAGTGTGCCACCGTTATTGGGGAACGGCAGCGAGAGCGCGAGAGCGAGGACGCGCTGGGCATCGGCGGGGCGATTCTGTGCCTGATAGATGCCTGCGAGCGCGTGGAGATATTCAGGATCCTTATTGAGCGAAACCTTGACCTGTGCTGGGAAACGCGCGGAGAGGGCCAGCGCCTTGGCATTTTGATTGTCGTGCGCGTAGGCGAGGAAGAGACCGCGCCAGCCCTGAAGCGATGCGGGCTGAACCTGGAGAAGCTGCTGATAGACGATGGCCGCGGCGGGATACTGCTGCTGCCTGGTGTAGACGCCGGCGAGTCCGTTCAGGGCATCGGCACTGCGCGGATTCACGCTGAGCGCGGCGCGGAACCTGATGGCGGCAAGACTAAGCTGATTTTCGTCGAGAGCCTGTGTGCCCTCGCCCAAGGTGAACCAGAATCGCGATGAGGCCAGAGCAGTCTCGACGGTCTTGACCTTGTAACCGTTCCGCTCGGCCTGCAAGAGATAACTGATCGCGCCGCCGAAGTTCTTTTGCTGCATGCGCAGGAATCCCATGCCGGCGGCGAGGCGTCCATTGTTGGGATCGGCGGCGAGGAGCGTGTTGAAGCGCTGCTCGGCGTCGTCGAGGTGGTGCGCGTTGAGCGCAGCAAATGCGGCGCGCTCCTGGGGCGTGCGCGCGATGCCGTTGTTCATCTGCGCCAGCCGGGATTCGCTCAGCTTGAGGCCCTTCTGAATCTCCTGATCCTGCGGATGGGTCTTGAGATACTCGCGCAGTTCCTCGGCCGATGCGGGATTCGCTGCGTCCCAGATGAGCGCCTGACGATAGGCAGCTGCAGCGTCAGGATCGTTGGTGTGCGCGCGGAGGATGCGGATGCCTTCAGCGCGGGTGCGCGCGTCGTAGGTGAGCATGATGCCCAACTGCACGGCGTAACGCGGATCGCCCGGATTGCGCTCGGCCAGGCCGCGCATGCCGGCGATGGCTTCCTGCTTGCCGCTGGCGGTGCCGTAGAGGGTTTCATAGTAAGCAAGGCCGATGTCGCCATCAGGCGGGTGGTCGGCGTAAAGCTGGCGATAGATGCGCATGGCATCGTTGTTGCGGCCCTGTCTGGTGAGTTCGCCGGCCTGGCGCAACTGCTCGGCCGAGCCGCCGGTGGCGGGCATGGCTTCAATTTTGGCGATGTTGGGATCGTTGGGATTGACGCGGCGCAAGCGCGCCAGAGCTGCATCGGCCTCTGCTTCGTTGCCCGTGAGTTTGTAGTCACGGGCGAGGCCGGCAATGGCTTCAGCGTTGTCAGGCGTGGAGAGAAGAATTTGCTGCCAGATCTGGACTGCGAGGTCGGCGCGGCCACGCGCTTCAAGGTCACGAGCCTTGAGCGCCAGGCCGGCGCGCGTGGCGTCAGCCGAGGAAGATCCAGAGGATTTTTGGGCGTGAACTCCCGGGACTGTCCATAGCAGACAGGCCGCCACGAACAAACTTGCTTCCCAAGTTCCCCAGCCCAACCTCATCGGCGCTTCCATTCTACGTTCAGTTCGCCCCCGGGGCCAAACCGGAATCTGGCATCGAGAAATCCAGTAGCAAACAGTGCGAGATTCTGATCGTAATACGCTATGTCCTTTCCATACAATCCCGAAGTTGCGTCTTTCTGTGCGTTTAGACGAATCATCTGGCGGGCGATTACCCGGGACAAATCGGGATACGCACGCAAATAGGGCAACACGGCCGCGGAAAAGCCTACAGGTCCATCTTGCTCCCCAGGAATGCCCTGGTCGCTCACCGTTTCCGGGGGAGCATCATGGTTAGCAAGATAACCGCTCATGGCAGGCACGGCTTGCAGGATCATTTCGCGCGCAGGATCGTGAGAGTCGATCATGCCGGCCCAGAGATACACGCGAATGGCGTCGTAGCTGCCGCCGGGACCGGAGGCGTTGGGGCCGTTCTGGCTGGCGTCCGTGGGCTTGGGTGCGGGATAGAAGCCATCGCCGGGCACGTATTCGACCCAATCCATGGCGTAACCGTGGGGCGAACTCTGCGCGAGAAGGCGGGGAATGCCCAGCGCGATCTGCTGCCAAGGTCCGGCGGGATCGAGAGTCGCGAGCCGCCGAAAGAGGAAGATGGGCAGATAGCTGGGATTCAAAATCCAGTTGTTGCCGTTCTGGAAACCCGCAGGACCAGGAACGAGCATAAGACCGAAGCCGGAAAGATTCACGACTTCTTTGCTGGCGATGAGCGTGAGCATGGAGCGGCCGAGATGAGTGTCGGCGCTGGATTTCCAAAGGCGTCCAGCTTCAAGAAGCGTGTACGCCATCCAGACGTCGGCATCGGAGGCGGAGTTGGGATCGAGGGCCTTCCACTGGCCGTCCTTGTCCTTGCCCCAAAGCCAGATCGGGAGGTGGGTATTGAGATCGCCGCCGGCGAGATTGTTCTCAGTCCAGCTGAGGACACGATTGAAGGTGGCGCGATCGTTGTCGGCCAGGGCAAAAAAGAGGGCGTAGGCCTGGCCTTCCGATGTGGTGTGTTGATCTCCGTCGGGATCGAAGACGCGCCCGCTTTGCGCGTCGATGAAGCGGGACGAGTAGGAGCCCCAGAGTTGCCAGGGACCTTCCTTGCAGCCGCCCGTCATGGAAAACATGGATAAAGCCACGATCAGCAGGACGCGCTTCCCTGCTCGGGATGTCGTAAGGCCCATCGTTCGTGTCTCCAGAAGCAAGCGGAGCTAGCGGAGTTAGCGGAGTTTGCAGAGCGAGTGTCTTGCCCCTCGCGAAACTCTCCATTGGCGCGCTTTAATAAACGTCCCCCAGGGGCTAAAGCCCCCAGCTTTAACTACAATCTGCTGCACCCTTCGACTGCCGCTCAGGGCAGGCTTTGAAGTCGTGCCCCTTCGAATCCGGATTTATGCAAACCAAGCCGGATTGATGCAGGCAGTCCTAGTCCTCCACCATCGTCAAACGCGCTCTAGCCCTGGCGCGCAACCACTGCCGGGCCCAGATAGCGAGCAGGAAAGCGAGAATAATTACGATCAATGCAGCCAGCCATGGCACCTGCGTGAACCACAGCATCAATCGTGTCCACCACGGCAGCACACCCACATGATAGACCTCGGCGCCGACGCGGAAAGAGTCAAAATGCGACCCGTGGAAAACCGCGACGGAACCTTGTATGTAGCTGGCCTGCTGCACCTGCATGAAGGTGTCCATGAAGGGCAGGAAGGTGGTGCCGTCCTTGAGATGAATGGCAACAATGCTGCGACTGCCGGCGATGTCGTACGGAGATTCGATGCCTTCGATGATGGCGTCGGGAGTGCCTCCGATGGTCAGCGAGCCGGATTCGCTGTGGTCGTCGTTCTCGAGCTTCCACCATGCGTGGTGCAGCAGGTTCACGAAGAAGCCCTGCGTGTCTCGCACTTTGACCTGCCCGCTGCCGAGGGAGACGGGAAGATGCGTGCCGAGTTTGTCAAAGCCGGGCTGATCGTTGCCGGAGCCAATGATAAGGAAGTCTGTGTTGGCACCTTCATGGAGCGCATCGGGGCCGGCCACGGTAACGCGCAACGCGGGGAAACCGGTCTGGCGGCTGAAGTGGCCCATGAGGGTGACGAAGGTCTCGATCTCCTGCTCTGTGGGCGTGGGCGGCAACACGACGGTGGTTTCGCTCAGATCAGCTTCGCGCGTAAACGGAAAGCCTGCATTCGCGAAGAGTTCAAGATTGGGCATGGGAGCCCAGTGGGGATAATCGCGCAGATCGAGGTAAGAGTCGCGCAGGATGGCGCCCTGCATGTTGATGGGCGTGGTGTCTTCGCAGCTCTGTTTCTTGTGCAACTGAAATGTGAAATCGAAGGACAATGAGTTGGAGAAAGGACGCAGGTTAACAACGGGAACAGGGATGTCGGTTTGCATGCGGCGCGAGGTTTCCTGCCCCGGGATGAGCGGAATCGAACCCATGAACGCGTCGTTGACGCGCACCTGCATGCTGGAGATGGGCCCGATGGGAACGGAATTGTAGCGATAGACCACGTGGAGCTTGGTGTTCGGCCCTTCTGTGGCGTAGTAAATGTCGGGCGGGATGCGGAAGTAGACCTTAAGCGGCGCTGTGCCGTCACCCTGCATCTGCTCGGCGCTGGCGTAATCCCAAAGCGCGATGGTGTGATCGGTGCGCGCCCAGCGCGGAGCACCATCCGGCGCTTGCTTGCCGGGCAGAGTGACACCCTCGACCACGGTCTGCGGGCCGTCGAGCATCTCGCTGTGAAGAGCGACAGCCTGGGCTGCTTTGATGAGATCGTCGGCGCTGCCGCCGGTAATGATCAACAACTTGCTCAAGAGATCGCTGGGATTGTCGCGCATGGCCACAGTGGGCGCAGTAACGCCCGATAGATTCAGGCCCGCGGGAAGACTGGACGGACTCTCGGCAATCAGGATGGCGTTGCCGGGCGGGATGGCTCCGATGTGAACCGGGAAACGGACGGGGCGATTCTCAGAGATCATGCCGAAGTAGCTGGTCACGATGCCGGCGGCTTGAACGGCTTTTAACGAGGGCGGGCTGAGAAAGACCACGGGAATGCTGACCGGTTGAATGACGGCAGGATCGACGAACGGCATCGGCAATTGCTTGAGATCGTCGGCCAGATGCAGCAGTGTGCCGCGGATGTCAATGTAGGTGCTGGGAAAGACTCTCGCCCACAGTGCGGTGCTGGCCGGGTCTTCGCAGACCATTGTGTAGTGGCCGATGAATTGAATGGTGAAGGTGTTGTTGTGCACCAAGAGCTCAGTCGGAATGGTGAACTCGGCCTCGGCATCGCGGCTGTCGGAACCGCCATTCTGGCCCGGCGTGGGCTCGATGGTGGCGAAGAGAGTTCCGTTCATCATGAGCTTGAGATGGCTCAATTGCGGGATGAGGCTGGGCGAGAACGCGTAATGAACGTGAATCTTCGCGGTGCCGACGACATGGGTTTCAGGCAGCGTGAAGTAGATGCTGTGCTGGGTGTCGATGCTGTGCAACTCGATCTGCTCGATCTGTGATTCGCCGGCGTCTTCGAGCGTGAAGTGATCGTGATACTGCCCGGCAGGAACGGGCGCATTGATGTCGGTGTTCGGGATCTGCAGCGAACCGGCATTGCCCGGCGCCTGGGCCTGCGCCTTTTGACCGCCCCAAGCCAGCACCGCGGCCAGGGAGAGAAGAATCAAAGAGCGGGCGATGGAGAGCGAACTGGATTTGCGATCGGACGAGTCGCGGTCGCTGAAAATACTGCGGAATGTGACCCACATGCCGTGCATGGAGATCTGGATGATGCGTCCCAGACTGCCCAGCACGTTGTCGCTCTCGCGGGACTCGCCCCAGCCAAGCCACGAATCGGCCCGTGAATAAAGAGCGATGGTCAGTACTTCCTGTTCTTCAATCGTCAAATCTTCAAAACTAACGCGCAACACCGAACCCTCCGAAGAAACAACGGTAGCAGGCAGGTCAATGGCTACCGACGGAACGGGAAAAGCCAGGAGCACCTGCGACTGAGGCAAGACGTCGAGGGCCTCTAAGAGACGAATGCCGGTTCCACCGCTGGAGATGTCGATGGTTTCGGCGGCGACCGATCGGCCATCCGGGAATTTGACCACGAGCGGAGTCACGACATTGATGCGCACCGTGGTGCGCAACTGACGGAGTTCGCGCGCAACAGCGGTGCAAACACCCAGAATGACGACGTTGAACAGACACCACATGACATTCATCAGAACCGTGCCGGGACGGTCACGATCCCAGATGAAGAAGCGCGGAATGGCGACGATGAGGCCGGCGAAGTTGAAGATGAGCAGAATGAGGAAGGGCTGCGCGATCTTGGAATCGAAGAAAGTGCGCTTGACGACCCCGCCTTTGGTGGTGACGTTGAACTTGCCCAACTTGGGATTGATGAGCGCCAGCATGGTGGGCAGCAGGATGTAGGGCGAGAGCACGGTTTCGTAAATCTCATTCCAGAAGGAATAGCGGTGCTCCCCCTGAATGCGGGAGTTGGTGAGGTTGGAAAGAATGAGGTGAGGCAACGCGTAGGCAAGAATGGCAGCCCAGTAACCGGGAATGTTGGTGTGATTGAGAAGCAGATAGATCAAGGGCGCAGTGAGGAAGATGAGACGCGGCACCGCGTAGAGAAAATGTCCCATGGCGTTGAAGTAGCAGAGCCGCTGGGCAAAAGTGAGTCCGGGAGCGAAGAGCGGATTGTCGGTGCGCAGGACCTGGATCATGCCGCGCGCCCAGCGAATGCGCTGGCCCACGTGCGCGGAGAGACGCTCGGTCGCAAGCCCCGCGGCCTGGGGAATGTTGATGTAGGCCGTGTTCCACTTGTTCATCTGCATGCGCAGAGCGGTGTGCGCATCTTCGGTGACGGTCTCGACGGCGATGCCGCCGATCTGGTCCAGCGCTTCGCGGCTCAGAACAGCGCAGGACCCGCAAAAGAAGGCCGAGTTCCAGAAGTCGTTGCCGTCCTGGACGATGCCGTAAAAGAGCTCGCCTTCGTTGGGAATGACGCGGAACTGCCCGAGGTTGCGCTCAAAGGGATCGGGAGAATAAAAGTGGTGCGGCGTTTGCATCACCGCAAGCCTGGGGTCACGCATAAACCAGCCCACAGTCATTTGCAGGAAGCTGCGCGTAGGTACGTGATCGGAGTCGAAGATCGCAATCAGCGGAGAATGCGTGGTCTTGAGGGCGGCGTTGATGTTGCCCGCCTTGGCATGCTTGTTGTCAGCGCGTGTCCGGTAGCCGATGCCGGCATCGAAGGCGAACTGCTCAAATTCCGGGCGGCGGCCGTCGTCGAGGATGTAGACGTGGAGCTTGTTGGCGGGCCAATCCATGTTGAGCGCGCCCAACGCGGTGTATCGCACTACGTCAAGAGGCTCGTTGTAGGTGGGAATGAGCACGTCGATGTGCGGCCATTCCTCGGGATTGTCGGGCAGAGCGACAGGAGCGCGGCGCAGCGGCCAGATGGTTTGGAAATAGCCCAGGAACAGAATGATGAAGGCGTAGATTTCCGCACCCAGGAGGCAAAAGATGAAAAAGGCATCGAGGGCGCCGGGGTGGCTGGCTGGGTCCTGAAAGAAGCGAATGACCTGATCGATGCGCCAGTATCCATAGCGAAAAGTGCAGAACATGGACAGCATCATGAGGGCGAGGGTGATGAGATAGGAGTCAGAACCGCGCGCCATGGCCAGGGCCATGAGAAGGCACAACAGGCCGAGGACTCCCTGTTGCGGCCAGGTGAGCGGCAAGGCCGCCATGAAGAGAAAAATGGCCGCGGCCACAAGCAGGAAGAGCAGCCGGAGGATTTTTGTAAGGAGATTTTCGCCCGCCCCGATGTCCTGCCAAACATCCGATACCGTCATCGTTCGCTCCAGCGCACGCCGCGGAAGGTGGTGCTTGCAGGTGCGGAAAGGCTCTTGACCCATCCCGCAAGGCTGGCATAATCCTCTGTCACAGCAGAATTGGGCGCGTAATCCATTACGGTCATGCCTTCGGCCAGCGCTTCGCTGACGGCCGGAGTGTGGCGCACCGCAAATGGCAGCAGGCGATCGCCCAACTGCTCACGGAGCACCTCGCGCACGTCAAGATGCAGCGGCAGCGAGGGATCGAACTGATTGAGCACGTAGTACGGAAGCGCCGGCTTTCCGACGTTACCGTTGTGGTTGTGCTCGAAAAAAGCGTCGATGGAGCTGACGCTGACTACAGAGCACATGTCGGGAACGAGGGGCACGAGCACCTGCGGCGACAAGCGCATGACGCGGCGCGTGGTGGCACCGGAAGCCGTGGCCAGATCGACGATGACGCGGCTGACGCCGCGCGCGTGTTTGAGAATCTCTGCCGTGAACGCCTCGGCCGTGGCCGCTTCAGAGCCCAGCGTCTCGGGATCGAGCGTGATCATCTGGATGGGCGCATCGCCACTGGCCACCGGCGGACTGAAGGTGCGGATGAGCCCAGGCCGCTGATCGCGGGCGCCGAAGTAGAAAGGCAACAAGCCATAGGCAGCGGTATCGACCAGCAGAACCCGCTCACCGCGCGCAGAAAGCACGCGGCCCAGGGTTGCCACCAGGCTGGTTTTGCCCACGCCACCGGCCAGCGAAAAGACAGCCAGAACGGGAGCGCGCGCGGCCACGGGGGCCGGCGTCGACTGCGTGGGCACATTGTCTTCAAAGATGCTGCGCAAGGCAAACCAGCGCGAAACGAGGCGATCGCGGGAACCCTGCAATGTGTCGTCAGGTGAAGGCGGAAGCGCCGGCTGCACCATAGGCTCCGGGCGCTCCGGCATTAACCAGGCGGGGCGGCCTGCATTTTCACGCGGATCGGTTGACAGCCAAGGCGCGCGCGGCTGAGAAAAATCAGCTTCCTGAGCGGATGCAGGCGGCGCGGGTTGGCGAAAAGCCGGAGGTACAGGATAACGACCCTGCTGCGGGGGTTGACCTGAGGCCTGTTGCGCGGCTGGTGCCTGTTCAGCGGCCGATTGGGCAGCTTGTGGCTGTTGCGCAGCCAGGCGCGCGCGTTCCTGAGCGGCTTGCTGCGCGGCGCGTTGCGCAGCTTCCTGAGCAGCTAAATGTTGGGCGCCCTGCAGTGCGGCGAGTTCGAGCCGGCGCGTTTCTTCCGCAGTGCGAGCGGATTCGGCCGCGCGTTGCGCGTCGGTTTGCGTGTGCGTGCGCAGACGTTCCTGTTCAATCGCCTGCTCCATGCGTTGCCGTGCCTTCTCGCGCATCTGCGCACGCGAGGCTGAGAAGTCGCGATACTTGCCACCGTGCAGGTTCGCCCACGAATACAGCGATGCCACATCTTCCGGCGTCTCATTCGGGTCGGGAGGCAAGTGCTCAGTCATTCTTTACCCCTGCACAGCTGCACTTCTTCCGAGGCCGCGTGGATGACAGTACGTCGTGCGGTTCTAGCGTTTAAAAAACCGGGAATGCGCACCCGGATGGCGGGTATCCTCACCGGTTATCCTAGCGGCGCCGCTGTTGCCAGAACAATAACACTTGCAAGGCCACCGTGCTAACACTTTCTTGCCATGAAAAAGGCGGGAAATGCCTCATTTTCTGAGTGATGCGGGAAATCATCCCCCATCAGTAATCGAATGCTCCGGGACCTGCGATTACCATGGTACCAGCGCCGAAAGTTACCTGAAAGATCAACGTCTGCGACGACCAGAAGCAAGCAAAAAAATGTTGCAGCAAAGGGCTGGTCCAGACGGTGCGAGTCGGGAATTTTCGGACGCCAATCAGCTTTGATTGGGCGCGAGCGGATGAACTGTCGCTGTGGTAGTTTTGAAGGAGCAGCCTTATACGAGCTCGTAGCTCAGTTGGTAGAGCAACGCCCTTTTAAGGCGTGGGTCCTGGGTTCGATTCCCAGCGAGCTCACCACCCAGGCTGCGAATTCCCTCTTGCGATTTCACAAGATTCGATGGCGCCGCGCGTTGCCCATGCTGGCTCTTCGCGGCTCGACGACGCGCGCGTGGCCGGTTTTGCCTTAGGATAGGGCTGCGGCTTGCGCGGCCGCGCATGAGGGACGGAGGAAGATGGTTTCGGCAGAAGAGATTGTTGCGCTGCAGGGTCGGCTGACTTGCCTGTGGCACGAAACGGCTGGAGGGCAGGAGAAATCGTCCCCTGAGAACTCGGCCAACGCCTGGCTCGAACTGGTGGCCCGGCAGCATCGCGCAAACTTCGATCTGTGGCATATCGAAGATGAGGCGCGCGCGCCACGGGTGAGCGACGCCGAACTGGCAGCCGTGAAGCGCCGCGTCGACCGGACCAATCAACTGCGCAACGATCTTGCCGAAGAGCTCGATCGCAAGCTGTTGGAGTGGCTTGCGCCGCAGGGGTTGCCCAAATGTGAAGCGGCGCAGAACTCGGAGTCGCCGGGGTTGATCATCGACCGGCTATCGATTCTGGCGCTGAAGATCTACCACACGCGCGAAGAGACCGAGCGCAAGGCTGCGCCGGAGGGCCATGCGGCGCGCAATCTGGAGCGGCTTGAAGTTCTGAAAGAACAGCGCGCCGACCTAGCGACTTGTCTGGATGCCCTGTGGCGGGACACCGTGAGCGGGGCGCGTTGCTTCAAACTCTACCGGCAGATGAAAATGTATAACGATCCCGCGCTGAATCCAGCCATCTATGGCGATTCGGCGCAAGAAAAGGGCCGATAATCCCCGCGACGAAAGCCCCCATTGACGGGAGACGGGGTTCTGCGTATAAACATGGCCTAAGTCATGTTATGTTTCAGGCAAGGTTCCCCGCCCGCATGGAATCGGGATACGGGGGAAAGGAATGCAAGCTTCCAGCGAAAACCATGACGCAAGATGCTCGAGCCGCGGCAGCCAGCCGCAAAAAGAATGCGGCCCCGGCCGCGAAATCCGACGGCCATGCCCGTGTCAAGGCAAGTCCTGTCTTTCAACACTACGAGGCCGCCGTAACGCTGCTGCAGCAGGGAAAGTATGAGAAGGCGCTGACCGCCCTGGAGAAGTTGCTGCCCGAGGCGCCGCCGGAGATCAAGGACCGCTGCCGGATGTACATCAGCACCTGCCAGCGCCAATTGCACGGCCGCGGGCGGACCTTCCCTACTCCGGAAGAACACTACGATTACGCGATCTCGCTGCTGAACACCGGCTACTACGAGGAATCGCGGGAGCAGTTGAACCAGATTCTCAACGACCATCCCGGCGCCGACTACGCTTTTTACGGGCTGGCGGTGCTGGAAGCCATTACCGGCCGCGCTCAGGACTGCCTCTCCAGTCTGGCGCGAGCCATCGAACTGAACCCCAAAAGCCGGGTACAAGCGCGCGTCGACAATGACTTCCAAAACATGGCCGACGACCCGCGCTTCACCGAGTTGCTTTACCCTGAGGTTCCGTAGGTCCTCTGTATTGAATTCAGCGAAACCCGCAAACGATGAACTGGCGCCGAAGCGCGACCGCGCGACGGCGACGGCACGGCAGGCGCTGCGCGTGGTCGCAATTGGCGGCGGCACGGGGCTGTCCACGCTATTGCGCGGATTGCGCCGGTACGTTCCCGCCCCTGGAAAAAATACCACGACGGCGAACGCCATCGCAGACCTTGCCGCGGTGGTGACCGTGACCGACGATGGCGGTTCCTCGGGACGGCTGCGTCAGGATTTCAACATGCTCCCACCCGGTGACCTGCGCAACTGCATGGTTGCCCTCAGCGAAGAAGAAGATCTGCTGACGCAGCTCTTCTCACACCGCTTTCGCGCCGGCAACGGTTTGAAGGGGCACAGCTTCGGAAATCTGTTTGTGGCCGCGCTCACGGAGATCACTGGCGACTTTGCGCAGGCGGTGCAATTGGCGTCAAAGATCCTGGCCACGCGGGGACACATTTATCCGGCGACGACGGCCAACACTACTCTAGTAGCGAACATGGACGATGGCTCGATTGTGCGCGGCGAGACCCAGATCACGGCAAGTAAGCGGCGCATCGTGGAACTGACACTCGATCCGCCCAATCCCACTCCCCTGCCGGAGACGCTGGAGGCGATTGAGCGCGCAGACCTGATTACGGTAGGTCCCGGCTCACTGTACACGTCGCTGATCACCAACCTGCTTGTGGATGGCATCCCAGAGACCCTGGGCGAGGCGCATGGCGTGCGCGTGTTTATCTGCAACCTGATGACGCAGGCCAATGAAAGCCTGGGATTGAGCGCCGCTGATCACATCGAGCGCATTTACGACCACACGCGCAGACCGATCTTCGATTTTGCGGTCGTCAACACGGGGGAATTCTCGCCAGACACCCTGGCCCGATACGCCGCCCAGGGCGCGACGCCGATCGTGCCCGACGTCAAGCGCATTGAAGCACTGGGCGTACGCTGCATTGCCGGGGATTTTGCCAGTGAAGATATCCTCGTGCGCCACACAGCCAGCCGCCTGGCAGACGCGGTGCTGGAACTGGCGCAGACCCGCGCCGGATTATCGCGAAATTCTCAATAAAAGCTCTTTTCAGGCGTAGACGGCTCGGGATACATTCGAAGTGCGCGCGTCCCCTCCCTGCGCGACGAGGAGGATTTATGAACAAGACTCGAATTTGGATATTGGTGGGCTGTTGCCTGTTGGCAACGGCAGTCCTTGCCTGGGCACAGGGGCGGAAGCCCGGCCTGTGGGAGATGACCAGCACCACAACGTGGCAGCAGACGCCCTTGCCTCCGGGAATGACTATGCCTGCCGGCGCCAATAATCCATTTGCTCCGATGACGCGCACCTCGCAGGTGTGCCTGACGCAAGAGATGATCGACAAATTCGGCGCTCCGATTGCAACTCCGCAGTCGCAGCAAAGCTGCACGATCTCGAACGTCGTGCTTAAGGCCAACGGCATGACTGCCGACATGACCTGCACGGGAAGGATGAACGCGCACGCGACCATCGAGTCCTCGTGGTCGGGCGACACGGCGCGGGGCAAAGTGCATTTCACCGGAACCATGCAGATGGGAGCGAATGCTACTCCGATCGAGTTCACGGTCGAGAGCACGTCGATCTACAAGGGAGCGGACTGCGGCAGCGTAAAACCGATGGTGATGCCTTCGAGCAAGTAGTGTTTACGTACATCCGAAAAGCGCCTGCGCTTACGACTCAACGGTGCGCTTGAGCTGGCCGCAGGCGGCGAAGATGTCGCGGCCGCGTGGCTGGCGAATATACGCGGGGATTCCCTCTTTCATGAGAATCCCCTGGAACTGCTCCGCAGTCTCGGGTTTTGGAGTTGCGTAGGGGATATCGGGCCCGGGATTCCAGGCGATCAGGTTCACTTTTGCGGGAAGGCCTGAGCGGCGCACGAGGCGCGCGACCTCACGGGCGTGTTCCGGCTGATCCGTCACGCCACCCAACAGCACGTATTCAAAGGTGATGCGCTCGCGGGGACGCAGCGGAACCTGGCGCACCGCGGCAATCACTTCACTGATCGGCCACTTGTGGTTGATGGGCATGATCTCGGTGCGCACCGCATCGTTGGGCGCGTTGAGGCTGATGGCGAGCTTGGGGCGCAGGTCGAGCGGCTCTTTTGCGAATCTTTCGATCCCGGGAACAATGCCGGACGTGGATACGGTCATGCGCCGAGGGCTGAGGCCGACCTCGCGGACCAACAGGCGCACCGCAGCCATGAAGTTGTCGTAGTTGAGAAACGGCTCGCCCATGCCCATGAAGACCAGATTGACGCGATCGCGGCCGACGCGAACGGCTTGACGATCGAGAATCGCAACGACCTGGCCTGCGATCTCGCCCGCGGTGAGGTTGCGCTGCAAGCCGAGTTTGGCGGTGAGGCAAAACTGGCAGTTGACGGCGCAACCGATTTGCGAGGAGATGCAGATGGTGGCGCGGGACCAATCCTTTTCGTGAGGGCTGGTTTCATCGCCCGCTTCGCCGTCGTCTCCTTCGGGCATCCACACGGCTTCCGCCGTTTTACTTTTTGGATTAGAGCCTCCGAACTCAATCAGATATCGCTCGGTGCCATCGGTGGACTGGAAGGCGCGGGCGATGGCCGGACGGCCGATTTGCCAGCCTTCAGCGGCTAATTTTGAGCGCAAAGGCGCAGGCAAAGTGGTGATTTCAGAAATTTCTCCAAGCCATTGACGATACATGCCTTCAGCAAGCTGCTTGCCACGGAATGCAGGCTCGCCAGCCGCAACCAGAAGCCTGGAGAGAGATTCCGCATCTAATCCGAAGAGAGGTTCCCTAAGGCCGACGGGCGGGTTTGCGACATCTAAAGAAACGAGTTGGGCTGGTTTGTCGCGCATGACGGGGCTCAGCTTTCAGTATCTTAGCTTCTCCTGCGAGGGTTCTGGATTCGAACCATCCGCCCTCCCCGTTGCCGAGCGGGACTGCCGGCTTATTGGAATTGGCCTACAATCGAGTTTCGACCTGGTGCCGATGAATACTGAGAGAAACCTTCGCCGTACCGTATTGCCGAACGGCCTGATCGTGCTGACCGAGCGCATGGACCACTTGCATTCCGTGGCCATGGGCATCTGGATCAAGTCCGGCTCGCGCTGCGAAACTCCCGAGATCAACGGCATCTCGCACTTTGTGGAGCACATGCTCTTCAAAGGGACGCGGTCGCGCTCGGCGCAGCGCATTGCGCGCGAGATGGATTCGATCGGCGGCAACCTGGACGCTTTTACCAGCAAGGAGACCATCTGCTTCAACGTGAAGTCGCTGGCGGATCATGTGCCCATTGCGCTGGACGTGCTGAGCGACATGGTGCTGAATCCGACCTTCGCCCTTCCCGATATTGAGCGCGAGCGCGGGGTGATTCTGGAAGAGATCAAGATCGACGAAGACAATCCCGACGTGCTGGTGCACGAGCTGTTCACGCAGAGCTTCTGGAAGGGGCACCCGCTGGGCAAGCCGATCCTGGGCACTACGGAAACCGTGGCGCAGTTAGGCCAGCAGCAGCTCTTCGCCTACCACGGGGACCGTTTTCACGGGGGGAACATGGTGTTCTCCGCGGCCGGAAACCTGGACCACGAACAATTTGTCGCGGCCGTTGCGGAAAAGTTTTCGGCACTGGCCGTCGGGAATCCATTGCACGAGCTTTCAGCACCTGAGCCGAGCGCCCGCATTATCCTGCGCAACAAGAAAGCGCTGGAACAGGTTCAGATCTGCCTGGGCGTGCCGGCGCCGCCGATCACCGATGAAAACCGCTATGCGACGACGATCCTGAACACGGTGCTGGGCGGCGGCATGAGCTCACGGCTCTTCCAGACCATCCGCGAGGAGCGCGGGCTGGCCTACTCGATTTATTCCGACCTGAGCCCGTATCGCGACACTGGAAATCTGTGCGTGTACGCGGGCACATCGGCCAACAAGGCACTGGAAGTGGTGGACCTGATCCTGGCGGAGTTCCGCAGCCTGAAGCAGGAGCCGATCAGCACCGAGGAGCTGACGCGCGCCAAGGACCAGGTAAAAGGCAACATTCTGATGGGAATGGAAAGCTCCAACTCGCGCATGGCGAACCTGGCGCGGCAGGAGATGTACTTCCATAAGTTCTACTCGGCCGACGAGATTATTAAGCACGTGGACGAGGTGGAATCGGAACACGTGCAGGCGATGGCGCAGCGGCTCTTCATCCCCGAGAGCATTGCAGTAACGCTGCTGGGACGGCTGGACGGGGTGAAGCTGAACAGAAGCCGGCTTGCGTGCTGAAAAACAGCCTCTAGCTGTTAGCTTCTAGCTCCTAGCTGTACCCAGTTGGGATCGACTTGCGTGCCAGACCTTAATAATTCAATCCTCTTGACCCCATGAAGTTTCATCCGTGCGGTTCGCCAGGCAGGAGGAGCTAAAGGCTAGAAGCTAGTGGCTAGAAGCTGCCTTTCGAGCGCTTCATTTCCCTTTCCCGTCTGTACGTTGTAGCATTTTCTCGGATGGGCCTGAAGTTGCGGGCCTGCTCGAAGGGACTGGAACCGCAATGAATCGCAAGACTTTGCCTGCAGACTACTGTCGCGCGCGGCGCACGAATGTGCCTAACGGCTTTACGCTGATGGAATTGCTGATCGTGATTGCCGTCATTTTGATCCTGATGCTGATGGCGATGAAGACCATCGGATCCATGAAGATTCGCGCCAACGAGTTGTCGGCGATCAATTCAATTCGTGTGATCACATCGGCCGAGACTGAGTACGAATCCACGTACGGAGCCAACGGCTACGCCTGCGATCTGAAGGTTCTGGGCGGCGTGCCGGGATCGGGCCTGCCCACGCCGACGTCGGCGCAGTTGCTGGACAACGACCTGGCGTCGTCGGGCTATAAGTCGGGCTATCTTTTCAAGATCTCGAATTGCGAGAAGGTCACCGTGAACGGAACCGATCGCATCACCGGCTATCAGCTTACGGCAGTGCCGGCGTCACCGGGCAAGACGGGCAACCGCGGCTTCTGCACCGACCAGTATGGCGGCAATCCCAAGTACGATCCCACGGGCGGCACCAACTGCACGCAATCACTGCAATGAAATCTGGCGGCTGGGTCGGCGCCCGTTCCCGGCGCACCGCGCTTGCCTGCGCGGTTTTGGCACTATGCGCCGGCGGTGCTCGCGCACCTTTATTTTTTGGACAAGATTCTGCTAAGGTCACTGCGCTCGAGCTCGCCGCACGCGTCGACCGCCATTACGACCAATTGCACTCGCTCAAGGCCGGGTTCCGCGAGGACTATGCCGGCATGGGTATGACGCGCACGGAAAGCGGCACACTTTTTCTGCGCAAGCCGGGACGCATGCTGTGGCAGTACAGCACGCCGGCGGGCAAGATCTTTCTGCTCGACGGCAAATACGGCTGGCTCTACACCAAGGGCGATGCGCAGATACAGCGAATCCCGGCCAAAGAGCTGGACGATCTGCGTTCGCCGCTGCGTTTTCTGTTAGGACACACGGAGTTGGAAAAGGAATTGACCGGGCTGAAGCTGAAAGGAGCTTCCAACGGTCTTTACACACTCAGCGGTTTGCCCAAGGGCCAGGAGAATCATGTGACGCGGCTGGAACTGACAGTGACCGCTGCGGGCGCAATCACGACCCTGGAAATGCAAGAGGTCGACGGCGCGATCACGCGCTTCACCTTTACAGGCGAGCAGCCCGATGCAACGATTCCGGCGGAGATGTTCCACTTTACGCCGCCGCCAGGTGTGCCGGTAGTGGATACGATGCCGCCTGTGTAAAAGGCAGGGATCGAGGAACCAAGGAAAGAAGAGCGCGATTATTTGCCTGACCTCGCGGGAGCGCTGACTGGGGCAGACTGCGTACCTTCAGTCACGGAGTGCGAGCCGGTATTGCGCACAAAGAGAACCACCAGGCCCAGCGACGTGCACATGAAGATAATGGCCGCCCACGTGGTGAGCTTTGTGAGAACGTTGGCCGCGGCGCGAGGACCGAAGGCGGTCTGCGAACCCTGGCCGCCGAAGGCGCCGGCTAGATCGGCCGAGCGGCCCTGCTGTATCAGGACCACGCCAATCAGGAAGAAGCACACAATAATGTGCACGACCATCACGAAATAAAACAGAATCTGCATTCTTGGCTGCTTTCCAAACGGCCCCGGCACTGAGGGTATGAGTTGCGCCGGTCCGGGTGTGAGAATCTTGGTGCGGAAGACGGGACTTGAACCCGTACGCCTTTTGGGCGCCGCCCCCTCAAGACGGTGCGTCTGCCAATTTCGCCACTTCCGCAGTTCTATCAAGTATACCAAATGGAGAATTGCCGAAAACGACTCGGAAAACCGCCGGCGGAAGGCCGCGAACGGGCCCTACCCGGGTATACACTCATCGCAAGACTATGCGCGTCCATGCGTCGACTTCCCTTCTTTTTGCAGCCATGTCAGCCCTGGCCTGGGGCCAGAGCGCAAGCCATCCAACTGCTTCCATGACGAAATCGAAAGCACCTACTCCCGCGCAGGTTCACCGCTCCGCGATCGTGATCGATACGCACGCGGACACGCCGCAGCGCTTCGTCGACGAGAACTTCGACCTCGGCGATCCGTTGAACGGCGGCAACTTTAACCTGGAGACCGCGCGCAAGGGAAACCTGGGCGCGGAGTTCTTTTCCATCTGGGTCGACCCGTCCGTCTACAAGGACCACGAGGCGCGGCGCACGCTTGTGCTGATCGACGCTGTGAAGCAGCAGGTGGCGAAGCATTCCGATCAGATGGAGTTTGTGACTTCGGTGGCGGGGATTGAGCAGGCGCACCGCGATCACAAGCTGGCGGCGCTGATGGGGATCGAGGGCGGGCATTCGATTGAGAACTCGCTGGCCCTGCTGAGGCAGTACTACGCGCTGGGCGTGCGTTACATGACGCTGACGTGGAGCAATTCGAATGGCTGGGCCGACAGTTCGGGCGACGCCGATGACACGAGTGTTCCGCACACCAAGGAGGGCCTGAGCGAGTTCGGCAAGGACGTGGTGTACGAGATGAACCGGCTGGGCATGATGGTGGATATCTCGCACGTCTCGGACAAGACGTTCTACCGGACGCTGATCATTTCGCGAGCGCCGGTGATTGCCTCGCACTCGTCGGCGCGGGCGCTGTGCGATGCGCCGCGCAATATGACGGACGACGTGCTGCGCGCCGTGGCGCGCTCGGGCGGACCAGATTCGAAGGGTGGCGTCGTGCAGGTGAACTTCTACTCGGCGTTTCTGTCACAGGACTACCGGAACGCCCAGAAAGCCATGCAGCCGCAAGTGGACAAGGCCGTTGCCGAATTGAAGGCGAAGGCCAAGGCTGAGGGACGCGACAAGACGCCGGAGGGGCGCGCTGCACTGCAAGACGAGATTGATAAGCTGCAGCGGTCGTACGCCGACCGGATTCCGCGGCCGCCGCTTTCTGTTCTGATCGACCATATCGACCACATTGCCAAAGTGGCAGGAGTGGATCACGTGGGATTAGGTTCGGATTTCGATGGCGTTTCGGGGCAGTTGCCGCAAGGCATCGACTCCCCGGCCGATTTGCCGAAGATTACGGCGGCACTGATGGCGCGCGGCTATTCGGCCGAGGATTGCCGGAAAATCCTGGGCGGCAATTTGCTGCGCGTCTTCCGCGAGGTGGAGCATGTTTCGCAGCAGTTGCAGGCGGAGAATCGGCCGAGGATTTCGGTGAAGCAGCCCTTCGACAAGCAGTGAACAGCGATCCGGAATCACGGTTCGATATTGAAGCTTGCACCCCGGCCTCTGCACCTTATACTGGCTATTCGTTCAATTCCCTTCCCGGAGAATGAAAAATGAACCTATTGCAGCGGCGGTTTGCCATCCTGATGGCAGCAGCAGCGCTCATCCTTGTGGGGTCAGTTTGCGCGCAAGACGACAAGACAGCGGCGAAGCCCGCGACTACAGACAAAGCCACGGAGCCGGCGCCTCCGCCGCCCGACTCGACCACGCAAGGCACGATCGACGTGGGCGGGCAACACATTGCCTACACGGCCATTGCCGGAACCATCACGGTAGGCTCGACCGATGACCAGGATGCGCAGCTGGGCGCGGACGGAAAACCGCAGCCGGGAAGCCAATTGGCGCTCGAGGAACCGGACAAAGCGAAGGATGCGCCGCCGGTGGCGCGGATGTTCTACGTGGCGTACTTCAAGACGGGCGTCAGGGCCGAGGATCGGCCCATCACGTTCTTCTATAACGGCGGTCCGGGCAGCTCCACGGTGTGGCTGCACATGGGATCGCTGGGACCAAAGCACGTGGTGACGGCCGGCGATACGCATCTGCCCGCCGCGCCTTACGCGATGGTGGACAACCCCAACAGCCTGCTGGATGTAAGCGACCTGGTGTTTATCGACATGCCGGGAACCGGGTTCGGGCGCCTGATTGGCAAAGACGGCGACAAGGCATTCTGGGGGATCGACGGCGACGCCTCCGCGTTTGCGCGTTTCATTGAGCGCTTCATCACCAAGTATTCGCGGTGGAATTCACCCAAGTTCATCTTTGGCGAAAGCTACGGAACGACACGTTCGGCGGTGCTGTCCGATCTGCTGGAGAATAAATTCGACACTGACCTGAATGGCGTGATCCTGCTTTCGCAGATTTTCAATTTCACCACCGACATCGATGGGCCGGGTGCGAATCCCGGCGTGGACCAGCCTTATGTGCTGAGCCTGCCGACCTACGCCGCCACGGCGTGGTATCACAAGAAACTTCCTACACAGCCTGCCGCGCTGGAGCCCTTTTTGACCGAAGTCGAACAGTTTGCCATGGGACCGTACTCGCATGCGCTGGCACTGGGCACCGACCTGGGAGCGGACGAGAAACAGCAGGTGGCCGAGAAATTGCATGAGTACACGGGATTGCCCGTGGCCTATTTACTCAAGGCAAATCTGCGCGTCAGCGGCCCTGAGTTTGAGAAAACGCTACAGGACGATTCGGACATGACAACGGGACGCCTGGATACGCGCTTCTCCGGGCCGAACCTGGATCCGCTGAGCGAGAACGCAGAATACGATCCGCAGAGCTCTGCGATTTCTTCAGCGTATGTATCGCTGTTCAACGACTACGTACGTCGCGTCCTGAAATATGGCGAAGGACAGACTTATGTGCCGGAGGTCTACGGCGAGGAACACTGGGACTTCAAGCACAACGGCAGCACAACGAGCGTGAACGTGGCGCCGGACCTGGCGGAGGCCATGAAGACGAATCCGCGGCTGAAGGTGATGGTGAACGGCGGCTACTACGACCTGGCAACGCCGTTCTTTGCCGCGCAGTACGAAGACAAGCACCTGCCGATTCCGCAGCCCCTGGCCAAGAATATCGAGTACGACTGGTACGAAGCGGGACACATGGTCTATGTGCGCGATGAATGCGATAAATTGCTGCACGATCGCGTGGCCGCGTTCATCAAGAACACGGATGCAGCCGGAAAATAGGCTGATGCGTTCCCCGCAAACTCCCGGACGCTATGAGGCTTTCGCGGCTGGGGCGGCTTCGTAGACTTCTTTGGCGCGGTCGAGAGCGGCCTGAACGTTGGGCATGATGTTCTCGCGGCCAAGGCGGTCGAGGAAACGCGTGCCGCTGAGGAGCTTGGATGGCTGCTCCATGGCGCCGCAGAGAATCAGCGTGCGGCCGGATTCATGCAGACGCTTGGCAAACGTCTCGATGGCGTGAATGCCGGTGGCGTCAATGGCGGTCATGTTGCGCAGCCGCAGGATGACCACCGGCTCAAAGGCTTCGATATTGGTCGTGGCCTCGACGAGTTTTTCCGTGGTACCCCAAAGAAATGGGCCGTGAATGCGTAGCAGCGATACGTAGGGCGGGACGATGCGGCCCTGCAAGATGTGCGGCAGGCCGTCGCGGATGTACTCTTCGGTGACCGGAGAGACGGTCGTGGTGTCGGCAACGCGGCGGATATAAAGCAGCGCGGCGAGCCCGAGTCCGACAGCGACGGCGACGGTGAGATCGGCGAAGACCGTGAGCGCAAAGGTGACCAGCCAAACCGAAATGGCGGTGAAGTCCAGGCGCAGAATTCCGCCGATCTCGTGCCACTCACCCATGTTGTACGCCACGACAAAGAGCACAGCAGCCAGCGTGGTGAGCGGGATGTAACTCGCCAGCGGTGCAGCCACCAGAAGAATGCCGAGTAGGGTAAGCGCGTGAATGATACCCGAGATGGGCGAGCGAGCGCCCGCGCGAATGTTGGTGGCTGTGCGCGCGATGGCGCCCGTGGCAGGAATGCCGCCAAACAGCGGAGAAACAATGTTGGCGAACCCCTGGGCGACCAACTCGACGTTGGAGTTGTGGCGATCGCCGGTCATGCCGTCGGCCACGACGGCAGAGAGCATGCTTTCAAGCGCCGCCAGCATGGCCACGGTGAAGGCCGCGGGGATGAGAGGCAGAATGTGCTCGGCGTGGAAGTTGGGGATGGCGAAGGGTGGAAAGCCGCGCGGAATGCCTCCGAACCTGCTGCCGATGGTCTCGACGGGCAGATGAAACAACACACTGGCCGCAGTACAGGCCAAGACTGCGACGATGGAAGCGGGAACGCGGCGGGTGAGGCGCGGCAGAAAGATGAGGATGGCGAGGGTGCCGAGGCCGAGCGAGAGCGCGTAGCGATTGACTGTGGTGAAGTGAGCGGTGAGCAGCATCATGCGAGGCAGAAACTCACTGGGAACAGCGGGCGTGCGCAGGCCGAAGAAGTCCTTGATCTGCGTTGAAGCGATGAGGATGGCAATGCCGTTGGTAAAGCCGACGACCACCATGCGCGGGATGAACTTGACCGCGGCGCCTAGCCCGGTGAAACCCATGATGAGCAGAATGATCCCGGCCATGAGAGTGACCATGGCAAGACCGCTCATGCCGAAATGGGCTACGATGCCGGCAACGATGACGACGAAAGCGCCGGTGGGTCCGCCGATCTGGGTGCGCGAGCCGCCGAGAGCCGAGATGAGGAAACCAGCAACAACAGCCGTATAAAGGCCAGCCTGTGGCGTGACGCCAGAGGCGATGCCGAATGCCATGGCCAAGGGCAGCGCGACCAAGCCAACCGTCACTCCGGCGAGCAGGTCATGGAGGAACATCTGGGCGGTGTAGACACGAAGCGCCAGAATCGACTTGGGCAGATTCGGATTACTGATGGACATGAAGGCTTATGTCTATTTTACGCGAATCTGAGTTCTGGCGGCTTTCGGGGCTTCGCTGAAGGGCTTCGTGTAGATGAAAGCAGCGCGGTGGCGCGCGTAGTAGTGCTCCTCCCTGCCCCGGCGCGCGTAGCCGCGGTTTTCGTAAAGATGGATGGCCGCGGCGTTCTCGACATCCACATGCAATGCGATGCTGACCGCGCCAGCCGCGCGGGCGGAGTCTTCCGCGCGGCCGAGCAACTCCGCACCAATGCCTTGACCGCGAAATGCAGGATGCACTTCGAGGGTCTGGATGTAGGCGGCTGATTCGCCCTTCTCCACCGTCCATTCGACGATGGAGAATCCGATCAGCTCGATCTTCAGTTCTGCGCCATCTTCCGCAATCCAGGTTGCCGCATTGGGACTTTCAATCAACTGTTGCATGTAAGTGCGGCTGAAGCGGAAAGCCGGCTCGAAGCAGAGTTCCTCGACCGCATAGAGGGTGGCAAAGTCGCCGGGCTGGTACAGGCGGTAGCGCATAAAGACGGGGACCGAGGGAACGAAAACAGGTGTCAGTGATTCGTTGAAAGACGCCGCAGGCCGCGGGAGGGCGGCCTGCTTGTTTCCGGATAATGGCACAACGAGGCTACACCTTGGCTTCGAGGTCAGCGATCACGTCGAAGAAACGCTGATCGAGGCGGCGGTTGGTAATGATGGCATCCTTGATGGGGATGTCGGTGATGTCCAGGCCGCGAAGAACGGCGATGCGGCCCCACTTCTCCTCATGCACCATGTCGATGGCGTGCAGGCCGTAGCGCTGGCCGAGCACACGATCGTAGGCCGTGGGAACACCGCCGCGCTGGGTGTGGCCGAGATTGACGGAGCGGGTCTCATAGCCGGTCTTCTTCTCGATGAGTTCAGCAAGAGCCTCGCCGATGCCGGAAAGACGCGCGTGGCCGAAAGAATCAACCTGGGCGGAGCCGATGACCTGGCCAACCTCGGGCAGATGACAGCCTTCGGCGACCACCACGACGCCGTAGTGTTTGCCGTGGTCGTAGTTGTACTTGAGCAGGGCGCAGACGTGGTCGATGTCGATGTCCTTCTCGGGAACGAGAATCACGTGCGCGCCGCCAGCGATTCCGGAGGCATAGGCGATCCAGCCGGCGTCGCGGCCCATGACTTCAATGACGACGACACGATTATGCGAGTCGGCAGTAGTGTGGATGCGATCGACTGCTTCGGTGGCGATGGATACGGCCGTGTCGTAGCCGAAGGTGGCGTCGGTGCCGTTGATGTCGTTGTCGATGGTCTTGGGAACGCCTACAGCCTTGACGCCGTGTTCAGCGAGGAAGAGAGTGACGGATTGCGTGTCGTCGCCGCCGAGGGCGATGAGAGCGTCGATCTTGTTGGCCTTGAGAACTTCCTGCGCCTTCTCGATGCCCCCGGGAATCTTCTTCACGTTGGTGCGCGAGGAGTGCAGGATGGTGCCGCCCTTGAGCTGAATGCCGTCCGTATTTTCCAGCGTGAGCGGGATGAAATTGTTATCGAGAACGCCCTTCCAGCCATTCAAGAACCCGATAAATTCGTCACCGTAGTGGTTGATGCCCTTCCGGACCGCTGCATAAATGACCGCATTCAATCCGGGGCAATCGCCGCCGCCGGTCAATAAAGCAATTCGCATCGTAAAATCTCCTCGTAATGTTGGCTCGGCCGTTCCAGCCGGGCCTGAAATCTGCTTGCGTCGAGTGCGGCCGGAGGCGGGGAGATCAACGGCCTTAACGCCTTAGATAGTGTATCGCGGCCCTGTCAATGGAATCGTGATCCAGGTTACAGATTTCACGGGTCAGTGCGAGTGTGAGCCTGAGTGTGAGCGTGGATGCACGTTCCCGGCACACTCACACTCGCACTACACACTCTTCTTTGGTCCCTACCCCCATCCCGTCCAGAAAGTGCTTCAATAGGGTATGCCTGAAAACGGCGCCCAGTTTCTGCTTGCGTTCATCGGCCTGGTTGTCATTGTGCTGCTGGTGTTGTTGCAGCTGACGCGGCTGGGATACCTGATTCGCGCCTCTATTCCGGACCGGCCGCGGCAGCGCATGTTCATCGCCTCGGTGTCGTTCCTGATTACGTTCGCGGGCGTGCGCATTCTGGTGCACCGGATTGCAAGTCACGAGGGACATTTGCAGTGGGTAACAGTGCGCGGCATGCACATTCATCACCTGGTGTGGGGGATTCTGATCCTGCTGCTCGTGGGCTATGGATGGCTGCTCGATCTGGGGTGGTCAAATTCGCCGGAGTCGATTTTTTTTGGCCGCCTGATGGCAGTAAGTTACGGCGTGGGCGCGGCACTCACACTGGACGAGTTTGCGCTCTGGCTGAGCCTCTCGCCCGACGCGTATTGGACGCGCGAAGGCCGGCTGAGCATCGATGCCGTGATCATTTTCGGTTCCACACTGGCAGTGGGAATGTGGGGTGCGCCGTTTTTCCGCGCTCTCCAGAGGATGTGCGGCAAAGGGGATGCAGTGGTCAAAGGCATCGGCCCACTCGGCGCGCCTAGCCGCCGTGGGCGGTTGCTTCGTCGGCGTAAAGTTCGGCGATCACCGCCGCATATCGCGCAGTAAGAACGCGGCGCTTGATCTTCATCGACGGCGTGAGCTCGCCGGTGTCCTGGGTCCACTCGTCGGCCAGGATGCGGAAACGTTTGATGGTCTCAAAATTAGCCAGAGTTCCGTTGACTTCGCGGATGGTTTCGCCATAGGCCTCAACAATACGCGGATCGGCGACAAGAGCAGCGCGCGAATCGGCGCGGACACCATGCTGCTGTGCCCATTCTTCGAGAGCGGCAAAGTTCGGCGCGATGAGCGCGGAGATGAACTTGTGGCGATCGCCGACCAGCGCGGCGTTGGCAACGAGCAAATGGTTTTTCAGCTTGTTTTCGATGGGCTGAGGCGCGACCATCTTGCCGCCCGAAGTTTTGAGCAGCTCTTTCTTGCGATCGGTGATGAAGAGAAAACCATCGGCATCGAGATGGCCGATGTCGCCGGTATGAAACCATCCATGGCTGTCGAAGCACTCGGCCGTGGCCGTCGGCTTGTGCCAGTAACCGCCGAAGACCGATGCGCCGCGGACCAGCAGCTCGCCATCTTCTGCGAGTTTGAGTTCGACATTTGCAATGGGCATGCCGGCCGCGCCCATACGGTGCTGGATGGGCGTATTGAGCGCGATGACCGGAGAGGTTTCCGTGAGGCCGTAGCCCTCCCACAACGCAATGCCTGCCGACGCGAACCAGCGCGCGGTGTCGATCCCCAGCGGCGCGCCGCCGGAGATGAAGATGCGCACGCGGCCGCCGAAGGCTTCGCGCACTTTGGAGTAGACCAGCTTGTTGGCCAGCTTCCAAAGCAGAGCGTTGGGCTGGCGGCCATCGTAGATGATATCGGCATAACGCGAGCCGTGATGCACGGCCCATGCGAGCAGTCGTTTCTTGATGGGCGACTGCGCGGCACGTCGCTCTACTTCCTGGTGGATCTTCTCGAAGACGCGCGGCACGCCGACGATGACTGTGGGCTGGATATCGCGCATGGCCTGCGGCAGCTTGTCGAATTGCGAGCAGTACGCCACCTGGGCGCCGTAGTTGTACATCACGTAATCGAGAACGCGGGCAGTGACGTGAGAGAGCGGCAAGAAAGAGATGCAGGCGTCGGTGGAGTCGAAGTAGAAGTCGGCAGGTGCGACGTTCTGGTTGGCGGCGATGTTGCCGTGGGTCAGGGCCACGCCTTTGGGTTCGCCTGTGGTGCCGGAGGTGTAGATCAGCGTGGCCAGATCGTGCGCCTCAACGGAGCGCGCAAGAGCATCGAAGACGGGATCGCGCTCGGGACCGAGAGCATCGGCGTTGCCGAGCAACGCGCTCATGGCGATGGCGCCTTCAGGAGCGGGAGCATCCATCATGACGATGCGCTCAAGCTGTGTCTGGTCGCGCACGGAGACAAGCTTGTCGAATTGCAGGCGGGTGGAGACGACGGCGATGCGGCAGCCGGCGTCGCGAATCTGCTCGGCGATTTGCTCGCCGGTGAGCGTGGGATAGAGAGGCACATCGGCCGCGCCAATGGCCAGCGTAGCAAAATCCGCGATCAACCACTCCCAGCGATTTTCGCTGATGAGCGCAATGCGGTCGCCCTTTTTCGCGCCGAACTGGAGAAAGGCTGTGGCCAGCGCGCGGACGCGCTGATAGATCTGATCGGAAGAGAGCGGGTGCCACTCATTGAACTCATCCTGCCAAAGAACCGCGCGCGGATTGGCGGCCGATGCCACACGAAAGAAAAGGTCATTGAGCGTCGTGATCTGAGGGACAGGCATCATTCTCTTCAGGAACGGATCATCCTAACACGCGGACCATGCGAGTGTACCATTTGAACTCCGTGCGTTAAGTTATAGACTGCGAGCAGAAGCGTCTTCACTCTTCCTCCAGACGGGGCGCCGTTCCTCATTCAAGATGGCTGAATCGAAACCCACAATTCTTGCAAGCGAACCGGACCCTGGCGTGCTGGAAAAGCTGGCGGTGGCGGAGCACCTTGCACTGGGCGCGGTGATCGCCCTAGCGATTTTGAATCTCGCCGGCTCCTTTCTGCCGCTGGCGCAGCGGCTCGAGACCTCAAACTGGCGATTGATGAGCGGCGAAGCGGTGCTGTTCGCGCTGATGAGCGCGCTGAGCCTGCTTTTGCTGGAGCCGCGCCGCCCGCAACGAACCCAATTTGCGAGCAAGGCGCTGGCAGCGGCCGTGCTGCTGCTGAGCGGAATGATTGTTGCCAGCCGCGCGTTGCATTTCGCGCCTGGAGCGGCCGGGCTGGTTTCTACTCTCCCGCATCCGTATTGGCTTTTAAGCGCTCACATTTCTCTGCAAGCGGCTGGCGGCTTCGCGCTTCTTGGTCTGTCGATGTTGTTTCTTCGAGCGCAGAGCCGCGGCGCAGTTCTAGCTGCCGATGTTTCAACCTGCTGCCTGGTCTTCGTGGTATTGGTGTGCGCGACGGAACAGATCAGCGACATGTCGCACATCTTCGGCCCAGCGGCAGACACGGGCCGTTCGTTCCAAACCACGGTTTGCCTGCTCCTGCTCTCGAGCGTGACGTTCTTTCATCGCGCCCACAACGGAATTCTCTCGATTTTTGTAGGACGCGGGACCGGCAGCAGGCTGGCGCGGGGTATGTCGCCGATTCTGCTGCTGCTTCCCTATCTGCGGGAATGGGGCCGCGCTCACTTTATCGGCGACAGGAGAATGCCGCCGCCGTATTCGACCGCGATTCTGGCCACGCTGGCGGTGATTGTGTCGAGCGCCCTGTTGCTGTATCTCGCGCGCCGTATCAACAGCATGGAGGTGGAGATTCACAATCTCTCGCTGCGCGACGAGTTGACGGGACTTTACAACCTGAGAGGCTTTCGCTTGCTTGCCGAGCAAGGGCTTCGGAGGGCGAATCGATCAAGCCATCCCTTTTCGGTTCTGTTCGTCGATCTGGACGACCTGAAACAAGTCAACGATCAGTTCGGGCATTTCCTGGGGTCCCAGTGCCTGGTGGGGACCGCGGATATCCTGCGCACGGTGTTTCGCGAAGCAGACGTGCTGGGGCGGATAGGCGGAGATGAATTTGCGGTGGCGGGCGAATTCACTGAGCCGGGCATGATTCACGCGGTGGAGCGGTTGGAAGAGATCGTCGCAGGGTGGAACACGGGGTCTGATCGACCGATCCCGCTCAGCCTCAGTTTCGGAACCGTGTCTTCAAAATCGGGGTCGCATGAAACACTCGATGCCTTGCTCAAGAGTGCCGACCACGCGATGTACGACCACAAACGCCGCAAAAAGAGTTTGGCGGGGGAAATCGTGCAGCCGTAACGCACTGCGCCAGGTACGAGCAGTTGCGATGAGGAGTCCGGCGGGCGCCGGACTCCTCATGAAGGTTACGGCAGCTTGTAGACGGTCTGGAGGACCTTGTCTGCGAGGGTCTGTGGAAGCGGCGCATAAGAGAGGCTCGAAGCTTCGCTTTCGCCGGACTTGATGATCCAGCTCAACATATCCTTGATGACTTTTTCTTTTGCCATGTCTTTGGGCTGGGTAGGAATGAGCAGGTAGGTAAAGCTGGAAACGGGATAGGCATCAGGACCGGGAGCATTGGTGATGGAGACGCGATAATCGGCCGGTATCTTGGCCGTGCCGCCGGCTAACGTCACGCCATCGATCGAGGCCTTGACGAATTTTCCGGCCGCATTTTGCACCAAGCCGAAGTTGATGTGGTTCTGGACAGCATAGATCAGCTCGATGTAGCCGATTGCGCCCGGGAATTGGCGAATCTGCGCAGAAACACCCTCATTGCCCTTGCCACCGACACCAGTGGGCCAGTTGACCGAAGTGCCCGAGCCGGGACCGCTCTTCCATTCGCTGCTCACCTTGCTCAGGAAGTCGGTCCAGATGAAGGTGGTACCGCTGCCATCGGAGCGATGAATAACCACGATCCTGTCTCCGGGCAAGTTTACGCCCGGATTGTCTTTGGCGATGCGGGGGTCATTCCACTGTGTGATCTTGCCCAGGAAGATGTCCGCGATCACCGATTGACTGAACTTGAGGTCAGTGCTGACACCGGGCACATTGTAGGCTGGCACATCTGCACCCAACACAGTGGGGAGGTTAATGACCTTGACACCGCACGACTTGAGCATATCGTCGGTCATGGGCATGTCGGATGCGCCGAAATCGACGGTGCCCGAGCATACCTGTTTGATGCCGCCGCCGGAGCCGATGGACTGATAGTTGATCTCAACACCGGGATGCGCGGCGCTGTACTCAGTGAACCACTTGGAGTAGATGGGATAAGGGAATGTAGCCCCCGCTGCGGTTATCTTCTGGGCCTGAGCAACGCTCAAAGCCGCGACCATAAATAGAACAGCAAGTAACGTCTTTTTCACAATTCGCTCCCGTGCAGTTTGCCTGCCGCAAATCATTGTCTACGCGGATTGTTAAGGGCAGTTGAAAAGAAAGAGGATTCCCAAATAGGGCTGTGGGGAACCGGGCCGGAGACGCCCGCAGAGCTACACTGGTGCCGCATACGTAATCGTTACCGGGATTTGCACAAGAATGACGGGGAGGGCGAACCGATGGACAAAGGAAAGATGTCGCGGAGAGATTGGATAGCGGGCGCCGCAGGAGCGGCGGTTGCAGCCGGATTGCCGCTGCGCGGGATGACCGCGGCATGGGTGCAGCAGCATGGCCCCGCGGGAACGGACCAGCAGCCCAATGTGGGAGCGGGACGCGCGGCATGGATGCAGAATCCGCGTTATGCGTGGGGCGTGATGACGCATTATCTGGCCGACTGGCAGGCGCGCGTGAACAAACTGCAAATGACCGTCGAGCAGTGGAACAAGATGGTGGATGGATTCGACGTGGACGGGATGGCGAAGCAGCTGGACCAGGTGGGCGCGGGACATTACCAGCTCAGCATCGGACAGAATTCCGGCTACTATCTTTCGCCGAATGCAGTGTACGACAAAATTGTGGGCATTGCGCCCAGCAAGTGCTCGCGGCGGGACCTGGTGGCGGATTTCTACGAGCCGCTGCACAAGCGGGACATCAAGCTGATGGTGTATCTGCCGTCAGGCGCGCCGGGCGGGGATCGCGTAGCGCGCGAGGCGTTGGAATGGGTGAATGGACCCCACGCGAACAAGAACTTCCAACGCAAGTGGGAGCGGATAATCGCGGCGTGGTCCGGAGCGTGGGGGACGAAGGTGGTGGGATGGTGGTTCGACGGCTGCTACTACCCGAACTCAATGTATCGCTCGGTAGAGACGCCGAACTTTGCCAGCTTTGCGGCGGCGGCGCGCGCAGGGAATCCCGATTCGGCGGTGGCGTTCAATCCGGGGGTCATTTACCGGCTGGTCTCCGTGAGCCCTGACGAGGATTTCACCGCGGGCGAGATCGACAAGCCCGATCAGGTAGCGATAAAGCGCAGCGGCGAAGGGTGCATCGACGGAACGCAACTGCACATGCTGAGTTTTCTGGGCGAAACGTGGGGGATGGGCGCGCCGCGGTTTGCGGCGGATCAGGTGGTTGGGTTCACCAGGAAGATTCGCGACTTTGGCGGGTCGGTGACGTGGGACGTGCCGGTTATGATCGATGGCACCATTTCGGATCCGTTCCTGGAGCAGTTGGCGGCGCTGGGTAAGGCGTTTCCGAAAACAGGGTCCAGCGTCTTCACTCTCTGACCTCGTGAATTCTTGCATTCACATAGCGGTTTCCCACCCTCTCGCCAGAAAACATGCGAAAGGATCGGGCACGGAATCTTTACGCTGACGAAGCAGAAGCGTGCTGTTTAGACGCCGGTCGCGGCGGGCGTTTGCTGCGCGGGCTGCGGGGCGGCTTGCGCGGCCGGCGCGAGCGGCAGCGTGAAGTGGAAGCTGGAGCCGTTGCCGAGCTCGCTTTCAGCCCAGATGCGTCCGCCGTGAGCCAGCACAATGTGCTTGACGATGGCGAGGCCGAGGCCGGTGCCGCCCGACTCCCGCGAGCGCGCCTTGTCAATGCGGTAGAAGCGCTCGAAGATGCGCTCCAGGTGCTCGGAGGCGATGCCGGGGCCGAAGTCCTGAATGGTGAACTGCACCTCAGAGGCAAGCAGGCGAGCAGAAGCCCGAATGTGCTTGCCGGTTTTGGCGTACTTGAGGCCGTTTTCCAGGAGGTTGCCAAAGACCTGATGCATCGCGTCGGGATCGGCCATGACCAGCGCATCGGGCGCGGTCGTGGACTGAATCTTGACGCCCGAGTCCACGAATTTGCCGCCGATGGAGTCGATGGAGTCGCGGAGCAGAACGCTGGCGCGGACGGGCTGCAGATTGACTTTGTAGTCGGGACTTTCGACGCTGGCCAGGGCGAGCAGATCCTCAGTGAGACGGTTCATGCGGCTGGCGTTCTTGAGGATGACGCCGAGGAATTCCAGGGTCATTTCCGGGCTGGGGTTAGGATCTTCAATGAGCGTTTCCACGTAGCCCTGAATGGAAGTGAGCGGGGTGCGCAATTCGTGGCTGACATTGGCGACGAACTCGCGGCGCGATGTTTGCGCGGCTTCGATGCTGGTGACGTCATGGAGTACCACCAGCGCGCCGCCTGCGGGCAACGGCGCGGCGTTGACTTCGAATACGCGGCCGGGAGCAAGCAGGCTGGCGCGACCCACGCAGAGCTCGTTGCGCTCGAGGGCTCCGCGCACGCAGGCCAGCAGTTCGGGGTCGCGAACAGAGTGGACGAGAGGACGGCCGGGAATGAGTTGCGATCCCGCGATGCGTTGCATGACGGCGTTGGACCAGCGCACAAAGCCGGTGGACGTGATGGCAACCACGCCCTCCTGCATGGAGTCGAGCATGACGGCCAGCTCGGCGCGGCCGCTTTCGAGCTCGGCGAATTCCCGGCCCACGCGCTCGGCGGTTTGATTCAGTGCAGTTTCAACAACGGAGAGCTCATTTTCACCTTGGGTTTCGATGCGAGCGTCGAGATCGCCGTCAGCGATGCGACGGGCGAAGGTGACAACGCTGCGCAGACGCGCGGAGATGCGGCCGGAGACCCAGGCAGCCAGAGGCAAAGCGATGATGAGCGCGATGAGTGCGAACCACAGCGCATCGCCGCCGAGCACGCTGAGAGCTTCCGCGGGCGTGCGCTCCCAGATGCGGCGTATGACAAATTCCACCACCAGCATCTGGACGGCGAGCAGGAGGAGAAACACTCCGAGCAACTTGGTGAAGACGTTGGAATTCATGAAAAACAGCTTCTAGCTTTTGGCTGCTAGCTCCTAGCTTATTCCTTGCTTCGCGAGAGTTCCTGGATCGCCAGCAGCAGTCAGTTTGGGCGATCAGTAGCGAGAAGCTAAAAGCTAGAGGCTGGAAGCTCGTTCTTATTCGCCTTTGGGCAGTTCGAAGCGATAACCGGCGCCGCGCACGGTTTTAAGGTAGCGCGGATTCTCCGGGTCGATCTCGATTTTCTCACGGATGCGGCGCACATAGACATCGACGGAGCGCGGCGTGACGAAGCGGGCATCGCCCCAGACGGCATCGAGAAGGTGATCGCGGCTGAAGACGCGGCCGGGATGGCGCGCGAGGTAATCGAGCAGGCGAAATTCCGTCGCAGTGGTAGTGGTGAGCTCGCCGCGGACCTTCAACTGCATGGCGCTGGCGTCGATGATGACCTCTTCAAAGCTAATAATGGCCGGCGAAGTGGGGCGCTCGAAACGGCGCAGAACGGCTTTGACGCGGGCCACCAGCTCGCGCGTGGAAAAGGGCTTGGTGATGTAGTCGTCGGCGCCCAGTTCCAGGCCGAGAACACGATCGTTTTCGCCTGCGCGCGCGGTGAGAAAGATGATGGGGACCGTGGAAAGGCCGGCGTGGTTGCGCAGGCGGCGGCAAACATCGAGACCATCGCCGCCGGGAACCATGATGTCGAGCAGAAAAAGCGCGGGTGGCTTGCGCTCGGCGTCGGGAATGAGGTTGGTGGGGGTATGAAACAGGCGTGCTTCAAAACCTGCCGCTTCAAGGTGATGTTGCACCAGCCGCGCGATGTCGGCCTCGTCTTCCAAAACGAATACGGATTGGCTCAAACCGTCAGTCCTCGTCCGGCGGCCGGTAGAGTGGTTGAGCAGATGCGGGCCGCTGGAACCAAGATCAGATTAATGCAACGAGGCAAAGGTATTGCAAACGTTTGATGAATTTGGGAAAGACAGGGAGCAAGGGAGCGAGGGAACAAGGGAACGAAACGGCCAGGCTCCTCGTGGGCTCTCTTCTCGCAAGCGGGCATTCAACGCAGCAGTTTAGCGCTTCTTGGCGCCTTTCGAAGCCGGCTTCTTCGCTGCTGGCTTGGCGGCCCTCTTTGCCGCCGGCTTGGGTTTGGGCGCAGGCTTTGAGGCTTTCTTCGGAGCAGGCTTTGCAGGCGCCTTCGCTTTGGCCGGTGCTGGCTTCTTCGCAGCGGGTTTAACAGGATGTGCTGCCTTGGCAGCCGCCGGTTTCGCTTTTGCGGCAGGAGTCGGTTGGGCCTTAACGGGAGCAGCTTTTGCTGGAGCAGGCGCAGTCTTTGCCGGAGCGGGCACAGCCTTTGCCGGAGCAGCAGCGACGGGCTTCCCTTTTGCCGCAGGTTGCGCAGGCGCGGGCTTGGCGAGCACTGCCGGAGCTGCCTTACCTGACCCCTTTTTGGCCGGGGCTGCTGCCTGGGCCTTTTTCTTGCCAGCCGAGGTTGCCTGTTTCTCGTCGGATTCTTCTTCGTCTTCGTCGGACTCAGACTCGTCTCCGTCGTCTCCTGCCAAAGCACCCTTGGGCAATACGCTCAGGTCAAGCTCCTCGTCGTCGCCGGTCACTTCCAGATCATCGTCTGTCAGCGGGACATCTTCGTCTTCTTCATCATCTTCGAAGACTTGCTCCTTGATCTTCGCCTCGGCACGCTTGGCGCGCGACCGCTTGATGGTGACCTGCGGCGGCGGGGCGGGCGGCGAGTGCGGCTCCAGGTAGGCGCGCATCTCCTCCGGGGTGGTCAAGTGACCGTCGATCAATTCCAGAAAGATGTTCTGCACCAAGTCCGCATAGCCGGGCAATTCGGGCGTGATGCGCATCTCCTGCATGAGCAGATAGGGGATACGTTGGCGCGCCTCAGGCCAAACCTTAAGGAAGAGATTGAAGCGTTCCTGGACAGTTTTATCCTTGCTGATAAACCCAAGCCAGAGAATCGCTTCTGGATCATAGCTCATGAAGAGCTTGTAACCTGCCGAGGCCTTGGCATTCTGTTTGGAAAGCAACACTTTGGCAAAGCCGTTGGCCAGAGAATCGAGATGATTCCACTCCTCGACGAAGCCTGGCCGGAGCATCGTCTTCTTGAGAGCCGACAGATCCTTCGACGGCAGTTTGGCGGTGAGCAACTGCATCTGCGCCGCGGACATATCGGGATGGACACCCTGCACCTGCAGCGAGACCGCCAGATCGTGGAGCGCCGTCAGCTTGGCTTCATCGGCCTTGGCCGACGTCCAGGCTGGGAAGAGAACTTTCATCCAGCCTTCGGCCTCGAGGGCGCGGAGCACTTTAAGCCCATCCTCCTCGTGGCCAATCTGTTCCAGTTCCTCACTGCGCGCATGGGGGGACAGGTGCTCAATTACGCCTTCGTTCTTGGCGTTCTCATAGCGGGTCTGGGTTCTGGGATCCATCTCCCAACCGAGTCGGGCGCGATACCGGGTGGCGCGAATCATCAGCGAGGGTTCTTCCAGGAACCCGTAATTGGAAACCAGGCGGAGGGTTCGAGCTTCAATGTCGGCGGCCCCGTTAAGGGGGTCCATCAAAAGGCCGAAGGAGCCTTCATTCAGGGAAATGGCCATGGAGTTGACCGTGAAGTCGCGACGGCGAAGATCGTCCTGGATGGAGGCAGGGTGATAGACCGGCTTGCCGGGCTTGGGGTACTCCACGCGATGAGTGCTGACGACGTTGACACGAACGGTGCCGGGAAAACACAGATAAAGGCTGCGTGATGGCTCATCTTCGCCCCAAAGTTTGCCACCGAGCTTCTCCAATGGTTTCTTGAGTTTGAGTGCATTTCCATGAACTGCTACTTCCAGTTCGCGAACTGCGTGGCCGCTAGTGAGATCGCGGACCGCGTCTCCCGTGAGGAAAAGGATGCTGCCGGCATCGCGCGCCACGGTGCGCAACTGCGCGAGCGCGTGGCGTTGGTCAGCGGAAAGCCGGTTTTCCAGGAGGTAGATGTAATCGGGCATGCGTGCTCCTGTTTCTGCCATCCTCAACTTCAGCCAAGTATCTGATGTTGTTGCCCTTACAGGGAGAATATTGGAAGCTGGCAAACAAAAACATTAACACAAGTTGAGCAGAATGACCAGTTTTGCTCGACGGTCCGAGCAAAAGTCAGATGAAATTGGACTTTGGCGCGATTCCCGGACGCCGGCTGTGGGACGGTCTGGCGCCGGGGAGCCAGAAAGAGCAATAGAGATGCCCGTCGCGGCAGGCTTGACCGTGCGACAATCCAGAGCGATGGCTTCGGCACGCAAATCCGTCATTGTGCGTAAGTTCTCTCGCGATTGGTGTGCAGGCTACGCGGGCGCGGAATTCGGGCAGCAGAAAGCGGAGCTGGAGTTTCTGGACCTGAGCGGCAAAGTGCTCCGGATTGACTGGGGGCAGGTGAAGTGGGTCTGCTATGTGCGGGACTTCCCTGCCGGATCGGCAGACCAGGCCAACCCTGAGCGGCTTGTACGCAAGCGATTTTCGTTGCGGCCGCGCACTGCGGGGCTCTGGCTGCGCCTGACTTTGGGTGATGGCGACGAGTTGGAAGGCCTTGCGGCCAACGACCGTTCCCTGGTGGAAGGCGCAGGGCTCCTGCTGACTCCGCCTGATACGCGCTCGAATACCCAGCGGATTTACGTGCCAAGGCAAGCGATACAGGCTCTTGAAGTGGTGAGTTTGATCGGAGCCGCGGGGCGGAAACGAGCTGAGGCGCCAAAGCCGGGCGAGGAGCAGCCCGGATTGTTCGGCGTCGAGGGTGAGACGGGATAACAATCTATCCCGCCCACGCGAAGCTTGGATGGGGCGCCCCGTGTCGCCTGGGCCACCCGCCAAACTTTTTTGAAAAATTGGGGACAGGCCGAAGGTTCACGTGAATTTGGAGTTTCAATAGTGGCGATGGAACAACAAGTCTGCCCACTTTGCCAGATTACAAAGCATTTGAAAGATTTCCGCAAAAGTCACTTCATACCGGCGGGTCTGTACCACTCCGGCAAGAAGGGGCTCCAGTATGGCACGCGGTCGGGAACCGGCCGTTTGGAGAGGCACATCAAAGACCTGCTGCTTTGCAGTACCTGTGAACATCTTTTGGACAAAGGCGGCGAGTCGTACGTGCTTTCTCTGATCGCCGCCAAGATGACGGACGAATTTCCTCTTCATAGGATGCTCAGTCTTGCTCTACCCCGTGAAAGCTATCCGGATATTTCTCGCTTTTCCGGAGATGATCTCGGAATCGACATGGAAAAGTTTGCTCATTTCGCGTTGGGCATTGTATGGCGAGCGACAATACACGATTGGACAATGCCGGATGGGACAGTACTTCCCAGGCAGGCAATAGGCGACTTCGAACCGCCGATACGAAGCTATCTATTGGGCGGCACGTTTCCACCGGACACATCGGTCATTGTTATTGTCTGTAGCGATCATCAATCCCGACGCATCTGGAACACCCCAATCATTTTGATTGAAGCGAATTGTCTCAACTTCAGATTTCACGCACGTGGCGTATTTTTTCGCGTGATGATGGGTTATCAGCAGCCCGAGGCATTCCGCGAAATATCCTGCATTTCACCCCGAAAATGTCTTTTCTACGGGAGTGCAGAGCATCGAATGCCCGAAATCATGGCTATCTTCGAACCTACTAAAGCGGAGTAGTGTTTTCGGGGAAGAACAGCGGACAGACGGGACGTTCACCGATTTCCATTCGTCGGAAAAATTGGGGGGACGTTCGGTCTGTCCCCGGTTCCACCCGGTTTCAGTGCTATCCCAGGCCCTCAAATGCGAGGGACCTAGGGCATCCGCACTGTGAGATGAGGAAGCATCCCGGCGCCCGGGCCACCCGCCCGTAGATCGAGAGGTTGCCGATGATATTCTGACCCAATGGCGGACGAACTTGAACCGCGCACGGAGCCCACGCCGACCGTAAGAGACCTGATGAGGCTTCGTCGCGATTTGCGGGACACGCGCAACCGGCTGCGGGATACGGACGGGAACGACCCCAAAGTGGTGTGCGACGCGGCCGAAATTGAGCGGCAGATTTGCGCACTTGACTTGGCAATCGAGCAGGCACTCCAGCCCGAGGAGAGGGAGACTTGGCTCAAGGTGATCGCAGCCTGGAAGGAGTTGGATGATACTTTCGAAAATCCTTCAAGTATCTTCTACCGCGCGGTTCGGACGGACGATCCATCGACGCTGCAGAGTGAATTCGCGGATTGGCTGATAGCGTCACCCACACCGGAACGAGTCAGAGAGTTGCGCGCGCGCCTAGGCGATGAGGGGATGGGCGCCATCCGACGTGCCGTAGCGGAGAAGTTGCTCGGGCGGACGCCAACGGACGAGTATGACTATCGGGAGTTCCCTGATCGGTTGGAGAATCTCAATGAAGACTTTCGCAACGAACTGTTCGGCCAGGGCCACCAGAAACTGCGGGACATCGCGACTACTGCCCGCGTGCTGAATATGAATCACGACCGCCCCAGCTCCGGGTCTGGTGTGCAGAAGCGAGTGGAAATCGGCATCGCTTTTGTGGCCTTGGTCGCGGCTACGTTGGAGGCCTGGAAAGGCCGTCCTTGGGTGGCAGCGATAATGATCGCGGTACCGCTGCTGTATTTTGCTGGCCAGTATGGACTTGCGAAACTGATGAACTCACCCAGGTTTGTGGACTGGCTGATAACGCCGAAGCGTAATAAATAGACCGTTCTTTGAACCTGAGTGCCCGAATACGGGGCGGGTGGCCCACCCTACCAAACGCGGGGTGCCCCGTGCTAGGTCGCTAGGGCGGGGCACCCATGAGCGTCGATGATGATGACGATGAGAATGCCTCAAGCGCCTTGCATCTGCGTAACCGGCGCCCTCTCGAGCAGGCTTTTGTAGTAGTCGACGGTCAGGCCCACGACGCGCGATTCCACGTAATGCTCCAAAATCCACGCGCGCGCCGACTGCCCCATGCGCCGGCGGCGTTTTGGATCGCGAATCAGTTTTATGACCGCCTCATAAATTGCCTCTGGATAACCCGGTGGAATGATGAGCCCGGTGATTTCAGGAAGAACGGAGTCGCGTGCGCCGGTGCTCTCTGTTGTGACGACAGGAATCCCCGTAGCTGCCGCTTCCAGCACTACATTCGGAAAACCCTCGCGCCAGGTAGGCAAAACCAGCAGATCCATGGCGCGGTAATACGGCGCCGTGTCGGGGACAAATCCCGTGCAGTAGATGTTGGGATGATGCAGAATGCGCGCCCTGAGACCGGGATCGAGCGCATCTTCAGAGACATCAAACCAACCCACCAGCAGCAGGCGCGTCGAGGGTTCGGCGCAAAGAATCAGATCGAGGGCTTCACAGAGTTCCGGCAGCCCTTTGTCGCACGTCAAGCGGCCGGAAAAGCCGATCACCGGGACGTTGTTCGGAATGCCCAGTTGCTCTCTTACCGTGCTTGACCCGGGAGAAAAACGCTCAATATCGACGCCGTTGCTGCTGCCCTCGCCTAACAAGTGGAGTTTGCTCACCGGAGCTACGCGCAACGCGAGAGTTTCTACGCGCAGGCTTTCGCTGTTGCACAGCACCACGTGCGCGCAGCGGGCAGCCAGGCGCTCCGTGGCCAGCAGAATGCGGCGCTTGAATCCCGATGTGGTTTGGAGCTTGAGACCGCGCAACATATACACGCGTCGGGGAACGCCGCGCAGCCAGGCGGCGAGAGTGCCCAACAATCCGGCTTTTGGAGTGCTGAACTCGACAATGTCTGGCTGGCATTTTCCAATGAACTGCCAAAGCCGGTAAAGCGATACCACGTCGGCGAAGGGTGCGATGCCGCGCTGCATGGGAAGCGCAATCCGCTCCACACCCTCACGCGCAGCAGTGATATCGAGCAAGGGCCCGGGACTGGAAAGCAACAGGACGCGGAATCCGGCGTTGCGCAAGGCTCGCAGGCGCGCACCGAGCACGAGGCAGGTCTGCGCGTGCGTGACTCCAACGACGATGGTAGGCGGTTGGTTCCCGCGCGACGCAGAAATGCAGAGATCAAATGGCGCGGCATCTGCCATAAAAGGCCCGTGCCGGAAAGATTTCCCCAAGGAATGGAGGCCGGCGCGCAGATTCTGGGAGGAAAAGTTGCAAGTGTAGCGGTGTGGGACATTGATAAGGGTTACTCAAGAAAGAATCAGTGATTGCCAACACATGGGTTGATGCGGGTGCTGGGGGACAATTGCTTTCCTCTTAGGAAACCATGGAGCAGCGCACAAGAATTCTCTTGCTGACTTCTCGAATCGGCGGCGGCGGCGCACAGCATGTGATGGCGCTGCTGGCGCGCGGGCTGTCGCAGGAGCGATTCGAGGTCCATCTGGGGCTTGCGCGGGCCAAGGATGCCGGCGTCGGCGCGGTGCCGCCCTGGGTGACAGTCCATGCGCTGGGCGCCAAACGAGCGCGCGCCGCATCTCTTCCCCTGCTGCTGCTGGCGTGGCGGCTGCGGCCGAAAGTGATTTTGTCGGGAGCAGCGGAGATCAGTTTTGTGGCGCTCTTTCTGCGGCCATTTTTTCCGCCCGGGACGCGCGTGCTGGTGCGCCAGAACGGGACGGTCTCAACTGCTCTGGCTCATGGTCGCGTGCCCCGCTACACGCGCTTGCTTTACCGGCTGCTTTACCGGCGAGCCGATTGCGTCATCTGCCAGTCACGCGCCATGGCCGAGGATCTGGCGCGCGAGACGGGAGTTCGGAGTGAGCAGATTGCGGTGCTGCCGAACCCCGTCGATCTCGAAGGAATTCTAGCCGCGCGCAACGCTCCGACAGAATGGAGCGGTCCCGGCCCGCACTTGCTGGCCGTGGGAAGACTGTCCCGGGAAAAGGGCTTCGACCTGCTGATTGAGGCGCTGGCCGCACTGCGAAGTCGGTATCCGGAGGCCGATCTGATTCTGGTGGGATCGGGACGCGAGGAAATGGCGCTCAAAGAGCTTTGGCGTTCGCGGAAAATGGAGGGTGCGGTTCGCTTTGCAGATGAGGCGGTTACTCCTTACGCGTTTTTCCAGGGAGCGACGCTGTTCGTACTGCCCTCGCGGTATGAAGGCATGCCTAACGCATTGCTGGAGGCAGCTGCGGCAGGCCTGCCGCTTGTGTCCACGCCGGCGTCGGGCGGGGTGGTGGATCTGCTCAGCGGCCGGCCGGGGGTGTGGTTAGCGGCGGGTTTCTCTGTGAGCGCCCTCACTGAAGCCCTGGACCTGGCGCTTGAGAGTCTCCATCCTGGAGATCGCTTCCGCCACGGTTTCTTCCCGTCGACGATCTAAACAGGGTCACAAGCAGTCTGGAAATTTCAACTGGCGAGTCGCCATGTGGGATGGAGCGGTACGGTCCAAGGTAATTAACAACCTGTTTTTCCAAGGCGCATTTTATCTCTTGACATTTTTTCGAGACAGATGTTTCCTTACAGTACAGTTTTCCACCCCAACTGAAGGACCCGCTACCAGGGTCACTCCTGTGTTGCTGACAGGGGGTTGGCTTCGACGGCGAAGGATTGGGCATGCCGGGCCACTGTTATACCGGCTTCATTTTTATAGAGCATTGCCTCCCGTTGTCGAACCGGTCTCCAGCAAAATCTGTCACGGTGCACGTCCATCTCAACGCCAGCGACGCGACGCTCGCAGCAGCGAGCGCGCTTCTGTCGGCGTAGCTCCCGGGCAAAATCATCGTGAAGCCGTCCACCTCGCCGCCTGCGCCAGCTCCAGCTTGCGACGCACAAGCGAGGTCGCCGGAGGGGCCTATGCTTCGTGATGTCTTGCGCTTTGCGCTTTCTTTCTTACTGGTTGCCTTGTCGATTCCGTTGCTCGCGGTTGCGTTCTTGATCGCGGCCTTGTGCGCGACGGTGGTTCCCATTCTTCCGGGATTCCCGAAACGAAACCATGCGGACGCGATTGCCCTGCAAAAACTGCAGGCGGTCGATGAGTTCGGTTTCGAAAATGCTGTGACAGCCTACGAGGATCTGATCGGCGCGTACGTGTGGAGGCAGCCATGAGCCACGCAGCGATGACGATCCCCGGCCTCGACCGCGTAGGCGGCGCAGAGCAGCAGGCCATCTTGCTGGCCAAGGGACTGCGGCGGCGTGGCTGGCGCGTAAGCATGGTGGCGCTTTCTGGCTCAGGGGGCGCTGCAGCGGCAGAGCTCGAGGACGCGGGGGTTCGATTCGTGAGCCTCGAGATGCGCAAAGGGCTCGCCGACCCGCGAGGATGGATCCGCTTCCAGCGCTGGCTATGGCGCGAACAACCTGACGTGTTGCACGCGCACTTGCCACATGCCGCATGGCTAAGCCGGTGGTCGCGGCTGACAGCACCAGTACCTTTGGTGTTGGACACCTTGCACAGTTCCTCGACGGGCACGGCGGGACGGCACTTCGGCTATGCCTGCAGCCGGTGGCTGGCCGATCACGTGACGGCCGTGAGCGAGGCAGCGGCCGCGTCGCATGTGGCTGCGGGAATGGTGAGCGCAAGCAATCTCTCGGTGATATGGAACGGTATTGACGTGGATCGCTGGCAGCCGGATGCACGGGCACGATCGGAGGCGCGAGAGGCGCTTGGGATCGGAGATGATTTCTTGTGGCTGGCGGTGGGCCGCTTGGAAACGGTGAAGGATTTTCCCAGCCTGCTGCTGGCGATGGCACGCACACCGGCGAGGGCGCGGTTAATGATTTTAGGCGCGGGAGCGCGGGAGAGCGAGCTGAAGAACATGGCTGCAGGGCTGGATCTCGGCCAGCGCGTGGGCTTTGCGGGCTTCGAGCCAAATGTGGCGCGCTGGATGCAAGCCGCCGACGGAATTGTTCTTTCGTCGCGCTACGAGGGGTTGCCGATGGCCCTGCTGGAGGCGGGAGCGTGCGGGCTGCCCGCGGTCGCTACCGATGTACCTGGTACGCGCGAGGTGATTGTGGATGGGGATACGGGCTGGCTCACGCCCGCAGGCGATCCGGAGCGGCTGGCCACAACGATGCGCTGGTTGATGCACACTCCACCGAGGCTGCGGCGGGCTATGGGTATGCGGGCACGGCAGCGCGTCGTCGAGCGCTACAGCCTCGAAGCCGTACTGGACCGCTGGGAGCGGCTTTATTCGGAGTTGTTGGAGCGAAAGAACGCCGCGCGGCACAATCGTTTGCCGGCATGGGAGATTTTGAGGCGCCGCAGCGCACATTCAGCCTGAATGCGCGCGGTAAGGGTCAAGGTGGCAGGCTGAATCTCGGAGAGGACACGATCGACGGAGGTGAATTGCGCTGCGTGAACGGAGAGAAAGCTATGGAAGGCTGCGATCTCCGATTCACGGGCGGTGTTGGGGTGAATGCAGATGGTCCAGAGGCCGCGGTCTTTCTCGACCGGAGCCCAGAGTTGTTGCGGAATCCAAGTCAAGCCGCTGCGCAGGAACGGCGCGCGGGTAAATCCGTCGGATAATGCGAGGATTCCCTCCTCGCACAGAGTTGCGAGCGTGTTGGCATCGAAGCCGTGACGCGGAGCGATCCAGATTTTTGGATCGAGGCCGTGGCCGCGCAGGATGCGCATGCCTTCGCCGATCCATGCGCGTTGCGTTGCGGCCGGCACACCGGCAAATTCCGAGACACGATGCAGATCGACAAGACTGTGGCCGCGGCTTACGCATAAGTGACGGTAGCCGTGGAGGCCAATCGCAGCTCCTGCGGCTTCGAGAGCGCGCATGCGACCCCAGAAGGCCGGATCGGGCGGAGAGACCTTCAATTCCGGGTCCTGATTGTCGGGAACGATGGCCAGGATCGGCTGCAATCGGAACTCCTCGATCAGCGATTGCATCTGCTGCCAGCGCCCAGCGCAGACGGTGGGGCATAGATCGTCGATGCGGAGCAGGTATTGTGCGGGAGACGCGATCATGCCGCTGCCTCCTGCGCGGAGGCCCGCGCCAGAAGCTTGCGGCTCCAGTACCAGAGATAAAAAAACGTGCTCACCGTCCAGAGCGAGGTGGCGAGAGCGATTCCGGCCACGCCAAACCAATGCATCAGAACAAGATTGAGCACGATATCGAGGCCCAGATTGAGGAGGCCGCAGTAAAGGACCAGATCGGTGCGGCGCATGGCGACGATGAAGCGGTAGTAGACGCGGCTGGTGACATAGAAAGGAATTTGAACGGCGTACATGGCAAGCACCGTGGCGACGATGGCAGTGTCGTGCGGGCCGAAGCGGCCGTGCTGGTAGGCGATACGGACGAGCGGCCGCGCGCCAGCGATAAGAAGGACCGCGATGGGAATAGAAACGAGCGCGGTTAGCCCAACCCACGTTCGGACGGTGTGGCGGCATCCGGCCCAGTCGCGGTGAGCGATCATGAGCGAGAAGTAAGGCACGATGGCGGTAGAAACGGCGCCGGCCAGCAGCGCGAGCACGACACTGACGAAGCGATTGGCGTAGACCAGAGCCGAGACGCTGCCCGCAGGCAGCATGGCGGCCATCGACTGATCGACGAGCAGGCCGCTTGAGGCGACCACGCTACTGAGCAACACAGGACCATATTGCCCGGCGACCTCGCGCGTGGCCTCATTCATGCCGTGCCAGCGCAAATGGAATTGATAGCCGTGGGATTCCATCATCCACGCGACGATGATGACGTGCAGCAGCGAACCCGCCAGAGTGGCATAGACCATGGCCCAGATGCCGAAGCGGCTGCCGAGCAGCAATGCACCGGCGAGCACGGAGATGGAGATGACTGCCGGCACGAGGGCGGGAAGGGCAAAGCGGTCGAGCGTGTTGAGGATCGCGGTGCAGTTAGTGGCGATGCCGGTTAGCAGGACGATGGGCAAGAGGCCGTAGAAGAGACGGATGGAGAGCGCGAGCTTCGCGGGTGAGAAATTGGAGGCGATGAGAGGAAAAAAGCCGTGGGCGAGAAGCGCCATGAGGGCGGAAGCAAGGCCGAGAAGCAGGCACATCGACAGCATCGAATTCGACAGCAACTGCTGGGCGCGTTCGCGACCATCCTGTTCCCTCACCCGAATCAGCGTAGGCACGAGCGCCTGGTTCATGGATTCCGAGATAAGGTTGACGAGCAAGCTGGGAATGAGCGCCGCGGCGAGAAACGCGTCCATCGCATCGGAACGGCCATAAACGGAGGCGACGCCGATTTCCTTGGCGGTGGCGATGAGCTTGACGAGGATGCCCGCTGCGCTAACGGAGATCACGGCGCGCAGGATGCTGCGATGGATAGTAGAAGCTCTCGTCGGCGCGGCAATATTCGAGGCGGGCGGCATGGCGCGGCTTTCAGGAACTCGGCTGCGCCGCAAATGGCGGGGCGGGCGCGGCAATTGGTCGCGAAGGCGCGGACTGGAAACAGGCGGCTAAACCGCGCGGGTCTTCTGCGGCGAGTCGCGCTGCGAGAAGGATGAGGCCGAAGAGCAGCCAGGTAGTGCGATTCCCCTCGACTGTGGCGATGAGCGAGGTGACGGCCCAGACAAGCAGGCACGTGACCAACGCAAGGCGCAGAGGGCCGCTGGTTTGGAGCGCCGCACGAGCGGTCAAGACGAGCAGCAGCGACGCTAGAAGCAACGCGCAGAGCCCTCCGCCCACCAAAATGGACAGCACCGTGTTGTGCGCGGTGTCGATGGGCGCAAGATGCGCTGCGGCGACAAAGGAACCGGCGCCGGTGCCGAAGAACGGTGCATGCACGAAGGCGCGCCAGCCTGCCGACCAGATATTGAGGCGTTGATTCAAGTCGCCGCCGCGCAACTGCTCGGGGATGGTTTCGAGGCGGTCGATGGTACCGCTGGGAAGGATGAACCAGAGGGCAACGAGAAAGGGCGGTAAGGCGAAGAAGCCGGCGGCGACGCGGCGAGCGTGGCCCTGGGCGAGGAGAAGAAAGCAACCGGCGAGAGCCACAAGAGCAGCAAGGAATCCGCTGCGGGAAGCGGTAAGCAAAACCGCTACAATGCCGAGCGGCAGAAATCCAATGGCCATCAAACGCAGCGGCCAGCGGCGCTCGCAATGCACGAGGAGGGCCGCAAGCGGAAAGCCGAGATCGAGAAAGCGCGCCACTTCATTGGGGTCCTGGCCATATGCGGCAAAGCGGATCTGGCCGGTGGCGATGACCTCAGGCGAGCGAAAGGCGAGGAGGGTGAGCGCAGCCAGAACCCACGATCCCGCGACGGTGGCACGCAATAGGTTGCGGAAATCGGCAGGCGTATCGGCAAACTCCCACACCAGCCAGACGATCATCATCTCCTGAAAAAAGCCACGCAGTTTTTCGAGGGTGACCACGGAATCGATGCACCAGAAACACGTGCAGCAAAACCAGAGATACAGCGCGAGCGTGCTCCAGCAGAATGCGTTGGGAGTGCGAATGCGGCCGGCTTGAAGAACAGCAGGAATGGCCGCAAGCAGCACCAGCAGGCCGGCGATGCGCGCCACATTGCCGAGAGGCTCGCCAAGATCGAGGGAGTACTCCCACGGGATGGCGAAGGCCAGGAGCAGCAGCAGAATCCAGGCAATTCGTCGCATCGCTTAATACCTTTGCGAATAGACAAGCGCGGAGTAAATGGTGACGCCGATGGCGGATTGAATGGCGGATTCCATGGTCCGGTTCACCAGGTTTTTGGCGAAGGAATCGGGCACGTAGAGAATGTCGCGATCCTGAACGGGCTGGTCGGGATCCTGGCCGCGCAACATGCGCCTGATGTTGAGAACAATCATGGTGCGCCCGCCCTTTTGTCCGCGGATGAGAACGGCGTGAGCGACGGCGGCATTGAGCGATGGGCCCCACGCCAGCGAAAGCGCCTGCACGACGGTGAGGCCTTGCACGGGATCGACCGGGAAACCGCCGGGGCGAATGACGTCGCCGACCACATAGACGAGACCGGCGCGGCTCACCTGCACGGTATCGCCGGGGCTGAGTTCGGGATTGTGATCGGAGGCAGTGTCGGTGCCGCTGGGATCGAGAACCACTGGATGCGGAGTTTTAGGATCGCCGGAATGAAAAATGTTCACGAGACGGCCGGCGTTGGACGAGAGACCAGAGGCGGCGGAGATCAAGTCGAGCAGCCGATGATGGTAGGTGTAGGGATACACGCCGGGATGCGTCACTTCGCCGAGGACGCTCACGTCTTGTCCGGCGTAGGCAGTGACCAGCACCGAGACCAGCGGATGGAGGAGCATGCCTTTGGCCAGCAAGGCGGCCTCAATGGTATGCGCGGCAGCCTGCTCGTCCATGCCGTTGATGTTGATTTCGCCGACCATGGGTAGCGTGACCGTTCCGGCAGCGGAGACGCGCACCGTGGAATGAAATTCGGGCGTGTGGTACTCGCTGATGTCGAGGAAGTCGCCGGAAGCGATGGGCGCGGGCATCGGCGAAGAGGATTGTGCGGCGGCGAGCGGCGGGACGCCGGCGGTAGCTGCGTTGTTCCAAACCGTGGGAGCTTCTTTGGGATTGGGCAGGCTGCGCGTTTCCTCCGATTGCGGGATGTTGACGACGCCGCTGGGCAGGCCTGAAGTGTTGGGCGTGGGTGGCTGCGCGTTGAGACAGGAGCCTGCGGCTAGCAGCGCAAGGAAGATGGCGGCGGTACGGGCCGCGGAATTTGCAAGCGACTCGCGAAGAAGCGCGGCTCCCACTGCGATCCAGAGGCCGGCAAAAAAAGTGATCGCGAGATAGAGCGGCAGATCGGGCGCGACAGGCTTGATCGGCTGGCGGGCGGCGTCGACGACCGAGATGTTGGAACTGTGCACGCCTGCGGCCAGGCCGGCTTCCTCGGATTTTTCGAGCACGCGCACATAAAGATCGTGGCTGGCGTTTGCTTCCTGACGCATGACGGCATACTCCGTGGCGGACTCGTTCAACTTCATGCCCTCGCCGGTCGCCTGTTCCAGGCTCTTGCGCACCAACTGCTCGCGGTCGAGAGCGGTTTGCCAGTTGCTGCGAAAGCGTTCGTCAAGCTTCACGTCTTCCGCCTGCTTCTGCCGGTCGAGATCCTGAAGTTGACGGCCGATTTCGACGACGCGCGGAAAGCTGGGGCCGTGTTCGGCGCTGAGCTGGGCCTGCTCCTGTTCCAGATCGCTGCGGCGCACGTGAATCTGCTCGAGAAGCGCGGTAGCAAAGTTGCCGTTTTGGGATTGCAGGCGTGGATCCGCGGCGATGACCATCTCGGGGTCGCCCTGCGATGCGGCGCGATACTCGGCTTCCGTGAGGATGCGGTCGGTGGTGGCGGCAACAAGCTGGCGGCTAAGTTCGTCGATCTCCAACAAAACCGCCGCGTGCTCGGTTTCTCCCTGCTGGCCGTTGGCCTGCACTTCGGGCGTGCTCACAATGCCGTGCTGCGCCTCGAAGTCGGCAAGGCGCTGCTGGTCGTGATCGACGCGAGTCTTCAAATCGACGAGCTGGGCATTGAGCCAGCCGGATGCTTCGGCCGTAGCCTGAATCTGCGATTCTGTCTCCTGTTCCTGATAGGCGCGTATCAGCGCATTGACGACAGCGGCCGACAATGCGGCGTCGCGGGAGCGGAAACGAATTTCCACCAGAAGAGTGCGCGGCATGGTCTGCACGTGGAGGCGCCATGCAAAACGCTCGAGAAGCCACGCCTGCGCGTCGGGTGCGGGTTGCTCAGGATTGAAACCGGGAAAGCGCTGCGGAAAGCTGCCACGGAAGCCCGGCTGTTGATAGAGCTTGAGCCCGGAGATCACGCGCCAGGCAAGTTGATCGCTGCGCAGAACGCTGGCCAGGGTTTCAAGCGCCATCGGCGCGGAGAGAACGGAGGCCGACGCGAATGGCTCCTGCGCATCGAGCGTGAGCGAAGAAGCCGGAGCGGTGCGCAGCTCGACGCGCGCATTGGCTTCATATTGATTGGGTGCGATGAAGCAATAGAGAAGGCAGGCAACGAGCAGTGCCCCTTCGATCACGGCAATAAAGCGGCGGCGGCGCCACAGGTCTTGACCCAGCTCGCGCAACGAAGTCGATCGGGGTGGCGGCGCTTCGGCCTGGGAATGCGGCGCGGATTCCTCAGGAAAGGCAAAATGAACGGACAGAGAATCAGGCAAGGAACTAAAACCTCGCTCAAAAGTACTCGCGCAGAGCAAAGCGTTCGCCCGATTCCTGCCGGAAATACGGCATGAAGCGAAATGGTCTGCCGCAGCAAACTGCGGCCGACGCCCGCCATGAGCTTCTCCTTCCCCCACATTAAACGGAGACGAAGGGATAACCCTGGCGTTCAGAACGAAAAGCTAATTCTGAGGAAAACCCTGACAGTTTCTTCCATAACACGCAATTCGTCAATGCTGCGCGTCACAACCCGCACCCAAACCGGCAAGGGCGGCTTTGGCCAGCGCATTAGGAAGGTTGGCTTGAGGCCCGATACCACTCGACAGTGCGTCGGAGGCCTTCCGGGAAATCGACGGAGGGCGCGTAGCCGAGGAGTTCGTGAGCCAAGCGAATGTCGGCCAGTGAGTGGCGGATATCGCCGGATCGTGGCTCGTCATAGGCCGGTTTACCGCGATAGCCAGTGAGTCCGCAGAGAAGCTCGAAGGTCTGGTTAAGCGTGATGGCCGTTCCCGTGGCGACGTTCATCATGCGGCCCGAGAGTTTTTCCGCGGGCGCCGCGGCAGCCAGCAGATTTGCCGCAACCACGTTGTCGATGTAAGTAAAGTCGCGGCTCTGCTCGCCATCGCCGTGGATGGTGGGCTGCTCGCCCAAAAGCATCTTGCGGCAAAAGATGGCCAGAACGCCGGAGTAGTGCGACGTCGGGTCCTGGTAAGGGCCGAAGACGTTGAAGTAGCGCAGGGTGACGGTTTCGGTGCCGTAAACGCGCGTGAAGGCGCGCAGGTAGTGCTCCCCCGCCAGCTTGGCCACGGCGTAGGGGCTGATGGGATTGGGGAGCATTTCTTCGTGCTTGGGCAACGTAGGAGTATCGCCGTAGGCCGAGGAGGATCCGGCGTAAACGATGCGGCGCACGCCAGCGGCACGCGCGGCTACCAGCACGTTAAGGGTTGCATCCACGCAATTGCGATTGGTTGCCGCGGGATCGGCAACCGAGCGCGGGACCGACGCCAGGGCTGCCTCGTGAAAAACAACCTCGACGCCGGCGCAAGCGCGATCGCAAACGGCGGGATCGGCCAGGTCACCTTCGAGGAATTCCATCGCCTCAAGGCCCGCAAGATTGGCGCGCTTGCCGGTAATGAAGCTATCGATGCCACGTACTGTTTCGCCGCGCTTGAGGAGCGCCACAGCGATGGAACGGCCAATAAATCCGGCGACGCCGGTAACAAGATAGCTGGACAAGTTCGTACCTCGATCAAGGTTGGCCGCACGCCGGACTGGCGAACGGCGCCCGTACGCAGTGTAACGCCAATTGGAGCCGCCCGAAGAGGCCGAACAATCAACAGCATCATGCATTCCGCTGTGCCCCCCTTCCCAGACTTGAACCGCTGAAATCCATGGTCTGAGCTCATCGTGTATTGTGACTGGGTGCAACCATGATGGACCTGCTGCCAACCTTGACCGAGCCCCGGCACTTTGCGTTCTGGGAGCGAGGGCTGTTCGTCGCGCTCGCCGGCGCGTCAGCTTACGGCTTCTGGTGGCGCTTCGGACCCATCCTCGGAAAGATTCTCCAATCGAAAAAAGATTCTGACTTTCATCTCTTTCCTATCGCCAGACGCGTGCGCGACTTTGTCTGGGAGGTGTTGCTGCAGGCGAAAGTCATTCGCGAGCGGCCGCTTGCGGGTGTGGCGCATGCACTGGTGTTCTGGGCGTTCTGCGCCTTTGCGCTGGTCACGCTGAACCATTGCGCGGCGATTCTGGGCGTTGGCTTCCTCGATCCCGCAGGTCGCATAGGGCGAATCTACTTTGATTTTGCGGCCGTCTTTGCAATCGCCTGCGCGGTCGGCATTCTCGGCTTGTTTGTGCGCAGATTCCTGGTCCAGCCCAAATGGCTGGGCAAAGTTTCCTGGGAGTCGGGGCTGATCGCCCTGCTGATCTTCGCGCTGATGGCAACGTACCTGGCGGCTTTCTTTGTGACTGGGCCAGCCGGCGCGGTGCAGGTGCTGTGGTGGGCGCACACGCTCACGCTGCTCGCATTTCTGCCGCTGATTCCGCACACCAAGCATCTGCATTTGTTGCTGAGCCCGGTCACCGTGTTCCTCTCGCGCGGCGCATTCGCGCACATTCCTCCATTGAGCGGCGACGAAGATTTCGGCCTGGTTGCGGGAAAAGATCTGACGCAACTCGTAAGCCTGCAGGCGTATTCGTGCGTGGAGTGCGGGCGTTGCATGGAACACTGCCCGGCCAACGCGACCGGCAAGGAACTGAACCCGAAAGAAATTGTGCTGGGGTTGCGTGGCTACCTTAACGAGTTCGGGCCGCGGTCTGAGGAACCGCTGCTGGGCAAATACAACACGCAGGAAGCGGTTTTCGAGTGCACAACCTGCGGGGCGTGCGAGTTTCAGTGCCCGGTGGGCATTGAGCATGTGCCGATCCTTGTGGGCCTCAGGCGCGGCGCGGTGAACACGGGCACATGGGAAAACGACTATGGATCCAAGCTGTTTTTGGCTTTGGAGAAAGGCAGCAACGCATTAGGCTTAAGCGCCGCGGAGCGCGACAAGTTTGTGGAGAAGAACGCGCTGCCCATCTTCGATGGAACGCAGGAGTATTGCCTGTGGCTGGGCTGCATGGGCGGATACGATCCCAAAGGTCGCGAGATTGTCCTGGCCCTGGTGCGCGTGATGCGGCATCTGGGCGCAAACTTTGGCGTGCTGCGCAAAGAGAAGTGCACGGGCGATCCTGTGCGCCGGTTGGGGAACGATCTGCTCTTTCAGCAACTGACAGAGGCAAACCTGGAGGCGTTGGCTCAGAATCGCGTCAAGAAGATCATCACCATCTGCCCGCATTGCGTGCGCACCATTCAGGAGGATTGGAAAGAGTTTGGCACGCCGCCCGAGGTGGAACATCACAGTGAGTTCCTGGCTCGCTTCGCATCGCAACTGCCCTCCGTCCAAAGCCAGGAGAAGATTGTCTTCCACGATCCGTGCTATTTGGGGCGCTATCGTGGGGTATACGACGAGCCGCGGCAGGTCGCGGCGCTGGCCGGCGATCTGGTTGAAGCACCGCGCTCGCATGAGCGGAGTTTCTGCTGCGGCGCCGGTGGAGGGCTGGCGTTTCTTGGTGAGGAAAAAGGCGAGCGCGTGAGCCAGGTGCGCGCGGCGGAGTTGGTCTCCACAGGCGCCGGTGTAGTAGCCGCGGCCTGCCCCTTCTGCAATACGATGTTTCGAGACGCGCTAGCTGCACGCGGCGATGGTGCGCCGGAGCTGTTAGACATTGCGCAGATTGCAGCGCGAGGATTGCCGGAGAATTCGTAAATTAATGCGGGAGCTCTGAAGAATGAAGATCATTGTGGCTATCAAACAAGTGCCTGACCGGGACGCGCCAGTCCGTATCGACGCGAACGCGAAGTGGATAGATGAGCGCGAGCTTCAATGGGCGATGAACGAGCCGGACGCCTACGCGCTCGAAGAGGCATTGCAGTTGAAGGAACGGCACGGCGGCGAAGTGATCGTGCTGAGCGCGGGGCCGGAGCGCGTGGGCTCGACGATTCGCGAAGCACTGGCGAAGGGCGCGGACCGCGCCATCCATATTGTGTGCGACGACCTGGGCGCGGGCGCCGGCGGCGGTCTTCGCAATTTCGATGCGCTGGGTGTGGCCCGATTGCTCGCCGAGGCCATCAAGCCGGAAAACCCTGACCTGGTGCTGACCGGATTGCAGTCGGAAGATCTGGGACTCGGCCAGACCGGCGTGATTGTGGCAGAACTGCTGGGGCTGTCGCATGCGACGCTGATCCTGCACGTGGAAAAAACCAATGATGGCCTCAAAGTAAAACGCGAGCTCGAAGAGGGTTGGTTTCAATCAGTCGAAATGCCGCTGCCTGCTGTGCTGACCATGCAATCGGGCGGGAACAAGCTGCGCTACGCCACGCTAATGGGCATTAAACGCGCTAAGACCAAAGAGCTGCGCGCGGTAGACGCTGCAGAACTGGGCGTGGAAGCGGCGCCAACGGTGTCACTTGAACATATTGCGGCGCCGAAGAAACAAAAATCGACCGAGATTCTCGGCGGATCGGCGAAAGAAGCCGCGGCGGCACTGGTAGAGAAACTGAAAACGGAGGCGCGCGTACTGTGAGTATTTTCCTCGTTTTAGAAGAGAGCGGCGGGAAGATCAAACGTGCCAGCTGGGAAGCCCTTGCGGCCGCATTGAAGCTCGGCCCTGCGCAAGAGATCACGGCCTTGGTGATTGGCGCGCAGACAGAGACGATTGCCGCGGAAGCGGCAACTAAGGGCATCGGCAAAGTGGTACGCGTAGAGCACCCGTTGCTGGCTCAGTACACGGCGGATGGGTACTCCGCCGCATTGCATCAGCTCATCCAAGACCAAGACGGCACGAAGTGCGTGGTGTTTCCGCATACATATCAAGTGCGCGACTACGCGCCGGCGCTGGCGTGCAAATTCGGCCAGGTGCTGATCGGCGATGTGATTGCCATCGAGGACGGCCCGACCTTTTCGCGGCAACTGCTGCAAGGGCGATTGACCGGAGCCTATCGGCACAGCGGCAATGGGCCGTGCTTTGTCTCGGTGCAGGCAGGTGCGTTTCGCGCCGATGATGTTGCGGCACAGGCCGGCACAATACCGGCGCCGATTGAAGTCTTCACACCGACTCTCGATGCCGCGCGGATTCGCGCTAAACCTGGCGAACCGTTTCGTGAATCGGCGCAGACGGTCGATCTCGGCTCGGCGCAGCGGATCGTGAGCGTGGGTCGCGGCATCAAGGAAGAATCGAACATGCCAATGATCGCCGCGCTCGCCAGCGCGCTCGATGCCGAGCTGGCCGCGTCGCGGCCTATCTGCGACAACGGATGGATGCCCCTGGAGCGTCAGGTGGGCAGTTCGGGCCATACGGTTGCGCCGAAGCTCTATCTGGCGGTCGGCATCTCGGGAGCTATTCAGCACCTTGTGGGCATGAAGGGCTCGCAGTGCATCGTGGCCATTAACAAGGACCCCGACGCCCCCATTTTCGAGGTCGCCGATTACGGCATTGTCGGCGATCTATTTGAAGTGGTTCCAGCGCTGACGGAAGCGGTAAAGGCGGCGAAGCAGTAAGCCAGTCGACAACGCAACAAGGGCGCGCGTTCGTTGCGCCCAAGCGCCAAGAAATTCCATTCAATTTGCACTGTATACAACGGCAACGCCCATGCGTTATGGTTCCTTGTTTGCCGCAAGGCGGCGTGTGAACGGAAGGAATTTAAGATGCTAGCTCCTGAGACGTATCTGGCCGCACTCAGCCTCACAATTTTGACCATGCTGTGCTGGGGATCGTGGGCCAACACGCTGAAGCTCTGTCCCGGCTACCGTTTCCAACTTTTCTACTGGGACTACGCGATCGGCATGGCGGTGGGTGCGATTTTCTGGGGAATGACGGCAGGGAGTATGGGGCACGCGGGAACGCCGTTTCTTCACGACGTGGCGCAGACGCCGGTTGCGCCCATGCTTTACGCGATAGCGGGCGGCGCAATTTTCAACGTGGCGAACCTGCTACTGGTGGCTGCGATTGATGTAGCCGGCATGGCAGTGGCCTTCCCCGTCGGGATCGGGCTCGCGCTGGTGATCGGCGCAATTTCGAATTACGTGATCAAGCCTGTGGGCAATCCCCTGCTGCTGTTTGGCGGCGTAGCGCTTGTCGTAGTCGCGATTGTGCTGGACGCATCCGCCTATCGCAAACGTGAAGCTATGGCCAAGGCAACCACGGTGCGCGGCATTGTCCTCAGCCTCGCATGCGGTGTGCTGATGGGCTGTTTTTATCCTTTTGTGGCGCACGCACTGAACGGCGAGCCCGGGCAACATGCACCGGGGCCTTACGCTGTCACTTTGTTCTTCACCATCGGGCTGCTGATCTCGACCGTGCCGGCCAACTGGCTGCTGATGAAGAAGCCATTGGATGGCCGTGAGCCGGTGAACGGCGCGGACTATGGGCGCGCGCCCTTCGGTTGGCACATGGCGGGAGTGCTGGGCGGAGCCATCTGGTGCACGGGCGGCGTGGCGAATTTTCTGGCCTCGGGCGCGCACCTGGTGGGCCCGGCGGTCTCGTATAGCATTGGTCAGGGCGCGACCATGGTGTCGGCGTGCTGGGGCGTATTTGTGTGGCGCGAATTTGCCCGTGCGACGCGCGTAGTAAACGTCCTTCTGGTGTTGATGTTCCTGTGTTTCTTGCTGGGGCTGGGATTAGTAGCCGCAGCGCCGTTGTATTGAGGTGCCTGCTATGAGCGACACACGCAAACCGATTGTGATTGTCGGCAGCATCACGATGGATCTGGTCACGCGCACGCCGCGGATTCCTGCGATCGGGCAAACGCTGATTGGGACCGGATTTGAAACCACGCCTGGAGGCAAAGGCGCGAACCAGGCAGTGGCCGCGGCGCGACTTGGCTATCGAGTGGCCATGGTGGCCAAGGTGGGCGACGACACCTTCGCGCCCGTGCTGCTCGAGAACCTGAAACACGCGGGCGTGGATACGGCGGGGATGGCGCAGACCACCGGTTCCTCGGGACTGGCGCCGATGTTTGTCGCTGACGACGGACAGAACGCGATTGTCGTGGTTCCGGGCGCGAATGGCAAAATGGATCGCGCAACGGTAGACGGCCACGCGGACCTGATTCGCTCGGCCGGCATGGTTCTATGCCAGCTTGAAATCCCCATGGACACGCTGAGCTACACTCTGGACCTTTGCGCCAAGGCGCAAGTGCCGGTGATGCTCGATCCTGCGCCAGCCGCTGCCCTTCCCGATGCGGCGTTCTCCCAGGTCGAGTGGTTTACGCCCAACGAGACCGAGGCGGCGTTCTATGTGGGCGACGGGACCGACGTGGGGGATACCGCAAAGCGCCTGCACGCGAAAGGGCTGCGCGGCGTAGTGCTGAAGCGCGGCGCTGAGGGGGCGTTTGTTTCGGTTGCCGGCGGAAGAGCGGAGTGGGTCAAGCCGTTCGAGGTGGACGCCATCGATACCGTGGGCGCAGGTGACTGCTTCAACGGCGCGTTTGCCGTGGCGCTCGCCGAGGGCAAGGACCCATGGGCAGCGGCGCGGTTCGCCAATGCCGCTTCGGCCATCAGCGTGACGCGCAAGGGCGCACAGGCCTCTATGCCAATGCGCGTCGAAGTGGATGAGTTTCTGGCAAAACAAAATTAGAATTGGCCGGCAAGGCCGTCATGGAAGATAGCGTTTGTAGTTTCAGATGAATACGTAGACATTCACTCCGGAGGGTCATCATGCAGGACGAATTGAACGAAATGCGCCGCAGAGATTTCTTACGGCTGAGTGGAGCGGGGGTCGCGGCCGCAAGCCTTCATACGCTATTGCCCGGCTCACTTGCTGAAGCGCAATCGGCGGAGACGACAGGCACACGCACGGCTCCCACGCACCCGAAGATCCTGCGCTCGAAGCAACTTGAGGTAACGCTCGACGCCGATGACGGCCTGCCCTACGAGTATCGCTGGATCGCAACCGGAGCTAAGCTGCGCGGCGAAGATTTCGGCCTGAAGTTGACGTCAACGGTGTGCGAGCGTGCGACATGGCGTTTCTTCAGCGTGCCGCTCGATGTCGTCCTTTCTCACGGGATGTATCTGGCCGAAGGAGCCAAAGCCAGCGCGGCGATCTTCCTTTGCAAGTCGAAGGACGGAGACAAGGAATGCGCGTCCTTTCAGATTCAATACGAACTGTGCGAGGCGTCGCTCACGATCACCATGCTTGACGTAAAAGAAAACGAAGGTTACGAGCTGCTCGACGTCGCCATGCCGCGGCTGGTAACGGTGCGCGAGGATGACGGCGCAGCCTGGCTGCTGCACGGCGACTCCGGCGGCAACCTGGTGATGCTGGCGGACGCGACTGCGGGAACGCTCGCGCCGAACAGTTTCTGGGGCCACATCAACGGCGCGTTGCCCGTAAATATGGTGGGCACCGATCGCCTGCTGTGCGTGCAGGAGACTACGGCGTTCATGGATACCACGGCAGTTGCGGTGACCGGGACAGCCGGCAGCCGGCGCGCGTCGATCGGATCCGGGCGCGTGCATCGCGTGAATGGCCACGACTGCTACAACCTGAACCTGGGCACGGGCGCGCCGCTGAATTGCGGAGTCGCGGCGACGCCGAATCTACTGGTGAACGACATGGAGAATATCTCCTCCTGCCGCCTGGATTTTCTTCCCGTAACCGGCGACCCGCAATCGGCGTGGATCAAGGCCGGCAAAGTGATTCGCGATCGCATGCCGGCGATTCCCAATGACTTTTATCACGACAAGTACATGTACGGCATCCGCTGCGACGAGCCAAGATTCCCGCAGCCCATGTCGACCTTCGCACAATGCGAGCAGATGATTGCGGAGGTCGCGGACCTGACCGATCGCGCGCCGCAAATTGTGCACCTGTGGGGCTGGCAGTTCAAGGGCAAGGACACCGGCTACCCGGCAGTCAACGTGGTGGACGAGCGCATTGGTGGTTACGACGGCATGATGCAGGTGATGGAACGCGGCCGCGCGCTGAACGCCACAGTTTCGCTCTCAGACAACTACGACGACGCATACAAGAGCAGCCCGGCGTGGAACGAAGACTACATTGCAAGGCGGCCGGATGGGCAACTGTGGCAGAGCCGCGCGTGGACCGGCGAAGTCTCCTTCATCCAAGGGCTGGCCAAGTACATGGAGGGCCCCGGCGTGGAACGCGTGCGCTACACCTGCGAGCGGTACAAGCTGCCGCAGACGACGCACATCGATGTTCTGTCGTACTACGCTATTCGCAACGATTGGGACCCAAAGCATCCAGCGAGTGGCATTCGTAATCTGCGTCAGGGGCGTTACCGCGTGCTGGAGGAGTTTGCGAAACACGGAGTCGATGTGACATCGGAAGGCTTGCGCTACCCGATGATCGGCAAAATCAGTTGCACCTGGTACGCACAGACATCGGAGACGAGCCCGTTCGGCGGCAAGCCCGTTCCGCTGCTGCCGCTGGTGTATGGCAAGAGCGCGATCTGGGGCCTGAACGGCAGCGCGCGCGGCGACGGGGTTGCGACAAGATCGCGCTACCTTTTCTGGAATGCGGTGATGCACGAGATCCTCGGAGCGTCGACGGACCGAAAGCAGATCACGGATGTGTTTTATCTCAACTTGATTCCCTGGATGCATTTGCATCAGAGGGAACTCGAGAGCTTCGAACGCAATGATGAGAAGGTGAAGATTGGGCTCGAAGGAAATTGCCACATTGCGATCGACAACGGCGCGAAAACTTATCGCGTGAGTCTTGGCGGCGTGGATGTAGCGAGCGAAGATGCCGTGTTCTGCCCCATGGATGCGGACCGGATTTGCTTTTATTCGCTCAAGGCCGGGGACCTGAGTGCCGCGTGGCCTGCAGGTTGGAATCCTGCCGATGCCGTAGCCGTAGCGCTGTCGATCGGCAAACGCGATCCGTTTGAATTCAAGATGTTGAACCGTAGCGTCACTGTAAATGTGGCGGCGCAACAGCCGGTCATTCTTTATCGCAACCGCAATATGGCTCGCATATGAGCTGTGTGTTGCCGCCAAGGGTTCCTGTAAAACTGCAAGCGCAGCCGATCAAGCCGATCCCGCGTCGAACGGTTTAGACTCGATACGCATGCTACGCGCCATTGTTCCTGGAATTCTAGCCGTCGCATTGACCGCTGCCGCGGCTGCGCAGGATACACAATATCCGGCGCGCGGACAGCAGATTCCCGCGCCAGAGTGCATGAACCTGCATTTTGTGTGGGAGAACGTGCTGCAGCCGACGTGCAATCCAGGTACGCACTACCGCTGGCTCCTGGATTTGGAGCACTGGCGCGCCGAACGGCGGATTCGCGTCGCCTTCGATCCGTCCCGCTACGAGGCGCCGGCGCTCGCATGGACGCAGTCAAGTTTTATCCAGCCGCAAATGATGGCGCAGGATCGCTATTTCTACGACCCTTCAACGGGCCGCTACACGGTTGACCGCTATCTGGATGACCTGCAGCAGCGCTACGGCGGAATCGATGCGGCGCTGGTATGGGCAACGTATCCCAACATGGGGATCGACGACCGCAACCAGTTGCAGATGGTGGAGTCGATGCCGGGTGGGATCGATGGAGTGCGGCAGATGGTGGCGGACTTTCATCGCCGCGGCGTGCGCGTGCTGTTTCCCATGATGATGTGGGACGAGGGGACGCATGCGCCGGCGCAGGCGTGGCCGCAGGCTATTGCAGCGTTGATGAAGGAGATTGGCGCGGACGGCATCAACGGGGACACGCAAGACGGCGTGCCGCTGGGATTTTCGCTTGCAGCGGAAGCCATCGGGCATCCCCTGGCATTCGAGCCCGAGCAAAGCCCCAGCGACGAGGACCTGAGCTGGGACGTAATGAACTGGGGCCAGTACAACTTTCCCTTCATTCCCATGGTGGACCGGTACAAGTGGCTGGAGACGCGCCACATGGTCAACATCAGCGACCGTTGGTCGCGGGACAAGACCGACGATCTGCAATACGCATTCTTCAACGGCGTGGGGTGGGAGAGCTGGGAGAACGTGTGGGGCATCTGGAACGGAATCAATCCGCGCGATGCCGAGGCCACGCGGCGCATGGCGACGCTGGAGCGCGGCGTGGCGCAGTTCCTGGTGAGCCCTGACTGGGAGCCGCTGTATCCGACGCTCAATTACGGTGTGTACGCCAGCCGCTGGCAACTTGGCCAACAGACGGTGTGGACGATTGTGAATCGCGCCTCCTACGACACGAGCGGCGAACAGATGCAGGTGCCTGTGGTTGCCGGGATGCGCTACTTCGATCTCTACCATGGCGTGGAACTGAAGCCCGCAGTCGACGGCGAGGATGCGGTTCTGAGCTTCGACATAGAAGCCAACGGCTACGGCGCGATTCTGGCCACGCCGGGCGAGCCGAGCGCGGCGATGAAAGATTTGATGCAGCGCATGGCGGCGATGACGGCAAAACCGCTGACGGCTTTTGCGCATGAGCCGGTGATTCTCGAGCAGCACATCGTCGACATCGCGCTGACAAAACCGGCGGCCGAAGCGCCGGCTGGCATGATACGCATTCCCGGCGGCGCGTTCAACTTCAAGGTGGAGGGCGTGGAGATCGAGGGCGGCGCGTATCCGGGGCTCGACGTGCAATATCCGTGGGAGGATTCGCCGCGGCGTTTCCATGAGCACACCATTCAGGTGGCGCCGTTTTACATCGACAAATACCCGGTGACGAATGCACAGTTCAAGACATTTCTGGATGCGACGCATTACGCGCCGAGCGATGCGATCAACTTTTTGCGCGACTGGAAGGACAAAACATTTCCGCAGGGCTGGGACAACCGGCCGGTGACGTGGGTTTCGCTGGAAGATGCGCGGGCCTATGCCGCTTGGGCTGGCAAGCGGCTGCCGCACGAGTGGGAGTGGCAGATCGCGGCACAAGGCACGGACGGCCGCGCGTATCCGTGGGGCGATACGTGGCAGGCGCCCAACATGCCCACGCCCGACCTGGGGCGCACGATGCGAGGGCCGGATCCGGTGGACGCGCATCCGCAGGGCGCAAGCCCTTACGGCGTGATGGACATGACCGGCAACGTGTGGCAGTGGACCGATGAGTTCGCTGACGAGCACACGCGCGCGGCCATCGTGCGCGGCGGCGAATACTACCGGCCGCAGGGCTCCATCTGGTATTTCCCTGCGGCCTTCAGGAATACCGAGCACGGAAAGCTCTTGCTGATGTCCCCGGGATACGACCGCTCAGGCGGGGTGGGGTTCCGCTGCGTGGTCGATGCGCAATGAGAATCGCTGCTTCGCGGCCGGAGTTGAGCGACAATACAAAGAACTGATGGAGCCAACGATCCAGATGAGACCGCAGAGTGGTGTGTGCAAACGCACGACAGCCCGCCGCGCGTTTTTGGCCACAGCGCCACTGGCTGCCGGCGCTTTGATGGCGCGGAGCCCGTTCGCATGGGCGCAGGCGATGCCGGGTGCTTCCCTGCCCTCGGCTCCGCCGACTGCCAAGACTGACTACACGCTCGAGATTTCCGAAATCGAATGGGAGCTTGCGCCGAGAAAGAAGATTCGCACCACTGCATATAACGGACAGATCCCCGGGCCGCTCGTGCGCGTGACCGAAGGTAAGCCGGTATCGATTGAGATTGTGAATCATCTCGACCGCGAAGAGATCGTCCATTGGCACGGGCAATGGATTCCTGTATCTGCAGATGGCGCAATGGAAGAAGGCTCGCCCATGATCCCCGCGGGAGGCAGAACGGTCATTCAGTTTGCGCCGAAGCCATCTGGCCTGCACTGGTACCACACGCATGCCATGGCGCATCGCGATCTGAGGCGCGGGCTGTATAGCGGGCAGTTCGGCGTGTTGCACGTAGATCCGGCGAGCGGTGATGCCGGTCGGTACGATCAGGAGCAGTTCATCGTGCTGCACGATTGGGAGCCCTACTACGCCGCCAGCAACGATGGCTCTATGATGGTGAATTACGTTTGCGGATCGGTGAACGGGCGCATGCTGGGTCACGGCGAGCCGATTCGCGCGCGAGAAGGTGAGCGGGTGCTGTTTCAGATTCTGAATGCCAGCGCAACTGAGCCGCATTGGCTGGCATTGCCGGGGCACAAGTTTCAGGTGCTGGCCATGGATGGAGCGCCGGTGGCGACGCAAGCTGCGGTAGAAACGCTGCGCCTGGGACCTGCGGAACGCATCACTGCCCTGGTCACGATGGATGCGCCAGGCGTGTGGGTGCTGGGTGAGGCGCAAAAAGAATTTCGCGACGCGGGCATGGGCGTGGTGATTGAATACACGGGAAGCACGGGAAAACCGCAGGAGCCGGGCGCGGGGAAACTAGCGTGGGACTATCGCATGTTTGGCGATGCGACGCCTGCGGCACACACACCGGACGTAACGATCCCCATGGTCTTCACCTCGCGCTTCAAAGGCCACGGCGCGCTCGATGAGTGGATGATCAACGGCAAGTCCTGGCCCAATGCTGACCCAATCATCGTGCACGAAGGGTTGCGGCACCGTCTGGTATTCGACAACCGCAGCATGGACGACCATCCGGTTCATCTGCACCGCCACAACTTCGAGTTGGTGTCGATTCGCGGAGCGATGACTAGCGGCGTGCACAAGGACGTCGTCATCGTGGAGGCGGGGACGAAGGTCGAGGCCGATCTGGTGGCATCGAATCCCGGCAACACGCTCTTCCACTGCCATCAGCAGGATCACATGGACATGGGATTCATGACGCTGTTTCGCTACGCCTGACAATTATTTCAAGACGGTGGGGAACGATGGACGACAATTCCGAAAAGAAGAGACCCATCAAAGAATTCGCAGGGGCGCTTGCCGTGGCGTTTTTCAATGAGTTCAACAGGGCCCACCACGAATCAAGCATCAAGCACCGGGTTTGCGTTGCGCTCCTCACTGCTCTGCCGCTGGCAATCATCGCGCATCTCGTGAGGGGCAAGAAGAAACAGATTCACTGGAAATATGTTGGGCTATTTGGCGCTTCGTTTGCGTTGGCTTTGCTAATCGAGTGGCAGAAAACGGGACGCCACGCCGCATTCACTCAACTCTTATCAGGTTCTTTTACCATTGCTGTATGGATTGCCGCGACCGCAATCCTGCTCACTTATATGTGGCGGGAAGCTGAAGGACAGACGGAGTAAATTGTTGTTCTCAAACTGATGAAAAGCCCGCGTCTAATTCGTCGGAAATTCCTCGTCCTCGCCAGCGCTGCGCTTGCAGCCGCCTCCGCGGGAGCCCAGAATAATTACGAGATCCAAGTCTACGGCGCCGACACCGTCCCACCGCGCAGCACCATGGTCGAGCTGCATTCGAATTTCACCGCCGATGGCTTTCACACCAAAATTGGCACGGTGTTGCCCGACAATCACGCCGAACATGAAACCATAGAAATCACGCAGGGAGTCAACGACTGGTCCGAGGTCGGCTTTTACATCTTCACCAGCGAGAATGACAGCCAGGGAGCGCAGTGGGTTGGCGACCACCTTCGTCCCCGGGTTCGCGTTCCCGACAGCTGGCGCTGGCCGGTAGGCGTTAGTCTCTCCACTGAGTTCGGTTATCAGCGCGCCAGTTACGCGCCCGACACCTGGGACTGGGAGATTCGGCCCATCATAGACAAGGCCACGGGGCGCTGGTACTTCGCCGTCAATCCAGCACTGGAGCGCGCCTGGCACGGGCCCGATGTAAATCTCGGCATTGATTTTTCGCCGTCGGCAAAAATCAGCTATGACTTCACCAAGCAGATTTCCGGCGGTCTCGAGTACTACGCCGATTACGGAAGCATCACAAACATCGCCAGCCTGCACAACCAGCAGCAGCAGTTCCTCCCTGCCATCGACCTGAACGTATCGCCGAAGTGGGAGATCAACTTCGGCGTGGGCGTAGGCGCCACTGCGGCCACTGACCACTGGATCGTAAAAGGGATTGTGGGCCGGCACTTCGATTGGGGAAAGAAGAAGCAGTAGCGCGGCTCCCTCTTGATTCGGCAATTTAACAGTCCCGCGCTAACCCAACCTTTTCCGCAAAATGCGCGGAAAAGGTTGGGGCACGGATGCAATATCTTGCTGCCGAATTAGTAAGTCGACGTCACCAGATATGGCAGGCGTCGACCGGCATCATGGGCTGGCCCACTTTGCAACCGAAGGCCTCGCCAAATGCAGGAAGGTTCTGCACTACACCGTTGGCGCGGAACTGCTCTGGAGCATGGCCGTCGGTCTGCACCAGCAGTCGAACCATCTCCGGCCGGCGGCTGCCGCACCAATTCTGTCCGAAGGCAAGGAAGAACTGCTGCAGCGGCGTGAAGCCGTCCTGCTTGGCGTTCACATCGATGCCCTTGCGCTGGGCGTCGGCAAGGAATGCAAGATAGGCCAGGCGCAAACCGCCGTTATCGGCCGTATTCTCGCCCAACTCCAGCTTGCCGTTGAGTTTCAAGTCTCCCAATACCGTGAAGTTGCTGTATTCCTGCACTTCGCAATCCGTCATCGCGTCGAACTTCTTACGGTCTTCCGGAGTCCACCAACCCGACAGATTACCGTAGCCATCGAATTGGCTGCCTTGATCGTCGAAGCCGTGCGTCAGTTCATGCCCGACAATGGCACCAATGTGGCCGTATTTTTCCGCGTCGGTTGCGTTCGGATCGTAAAAGGGCGCCTGCAGAATTGCGGCGGGAAAATTGATGTCGTTCATCGTGGGGTTATAGAACGCGTTCACAGTCGCCGGAGTGGTAATCCATTCGCCCCGATCCACCGGCTTGCCAATCTTATTGAGCTCGCGCTTGTTCTCAAAGTCTGCTGCCCGCAGGGCATTGCCAATTGCGTCGCCGCGAACGATCGTCAAGGTCGAATAGTCGCGCCAATGATCGGGATAGCCAATCTTGTCGGCCACCAGATGCAGCTTGGCCTCGGCGGTGCGCTTGGTGGGGTCGCTCATCCAGGTTTGCGCTTGCAGTTCGGTGCTCATCGCGGCTTCGATGTCATGAACCATCTGCACCGTGAAGGCCTTGCTTGCGGCGGGAAAGTTCTTCGCGACATAGACCTGGCCGACCGCCTCGCCCATTGCGCCATCCGTAGCCGCCGCGCACCGCTTCCAACGCGGCTGCTGCACCGGCTGCCCCTCAAGCTCATGGTTGTTAAAGTTGAAATCCTCCTGGCTGAACGCCTTGGGCACCGCATACTCCGGAACGGCGTTGATAAGCTGCCAGCGCAAGTAGGCCTTGATAGTGTCAAGATCGGTCGACTCCAGGACAGACTGCAACCCTTTGAAAAAGTCGGGATCGGTCACATTCAGCTCTGTGATTCCCGGCACGCCGGTATCGGCAAAGAGTTTCGGCCAATCGATCGCCGGCGTCAGCTCAATCAGCTTCGTTGCAGGCAACAGGTGATACACGTTTTCGGGCTGGCGGCGCGAAGTGACGTCCATTGATACTTTGGCCAGCGCCGTTTCGAGCGTCATGATCTTTTGCGCATCGGTTGAAGCCTGACTGGCGGGCTCGCCCAGCAACTCCAGCATTTTCGCCACGTGCTCCACGTATTCCTTGCGCGTCTTATCAGCCTCGTCGCCGGTGCGAAAGTAATAATCGCGCTCCGGAAGGCCCAGTCCGCCCTGATCGACAACGGCAATCTGATTGCGCGCGTCTTTGAAGTCCTGCTGCTCGCCATAGCTGAAGAATGCACCCACGTTGATCATCTGGTAATGCGCCAGCAGATCAGTCAATTCCTTCTTACTGGTAAGGGCCGCGATGCGATCGAGTTCAGGCTGCAACGGCTTCAGACCCTTGGCGTCGATTGCGTCCTCATCCATGCAGCTGGCGTAGTAATCACCGATTTTCTGCTCGTTCGCGCTGTGCTGCACACTCTTTTGCGCCACCTGATCGAGCAGGCCCTTCAAAATGTTCTGCGTGTAATCGAGGACGATGTCGAACGAGCCGTACCCTCGCTTGTCCGATGGAATCGGGTAGAGCTTGCTGAAGTTTCCGCAGGCGTACTGATAAAAGTTCACGCAAGGGTCCGCGGTTGTATCCATCACTTGCTTGTCGAGACCCGGTATCAGTTCAACCTTTTTGGGAGCGCTGCTTGCCGTGGAATCCGTGGCCTGCGCATGAAGATCGGCCACCCGAGGCGCCAAGGCAACTGCGCCCATCAGTCCCAACAGTGCAACGCGACAAAGTCGATTCATTCGATTGCTCCTGAAATTCAGTCTTTGAGTGTAATGGCCGACGGCGGTTCCCGGCCAGAAAAAGAATACGCAAATGGAGAGAAATGGTTCCGGCGAGAAGTAGACGTCCATCGGGGGTATGCTGGCGCGGAGCGACCCGGCCCGGGCCAAGCCGGGCCGCAACCAAGCTTCAGGGCCCTAGGCCACCAGTGCCAGGGCGCGGATGGTTTCCTTGCGCACGGTCAACTTTTCGATCAGGTCGGTTCGCACCTCGTAGCCGCGGCCGGGCGCATCGGAAATGGCAATTTCACCCTCCGCCGAGACCGTAACTTCGGGCTCGATGATATCTTCCGCAAAGTAACGCGCCGAGGCAGAGACGTCACCGGGCAGCGTGAATCCCTCCAACGTAGACAGCGCGATGTTGTGCGCGCGGCCAATGCCGGACTCGAGCATTCCGCCGCACCAAACGGGAATACCGCGCTCCAGCGCCGCATTGTGCACGGCGATGGCTTCAGAGAATCCTCCGACGCGGCCCAGCTTGATGTTGATGATCTTGCACGACTCCATCTCGATGGCAGCCAGCGTGTCGCGGCGGTTGCGGATGGACTCGTCGAGGCAGATGGGTGTGTTGAGGCGTTTCTGCAGCACGGAGTGGAAGTAGAAATCGTCGTGCCAGAGCGGCTGCTCGATCATGAGCAGGTCGAAGGCATCGAAGGACTCAATGTGGTCCTGATCGCGCAACCGGTAGGCGGAGTTGGCATCGCAACTGAGTAGAATTCCGGGCCAGCGGCTGCGCACGCGCTCGAAAACCTCCACATCCCAGCCGGGCTTGCACTTGAGCTTGATGCGCTGATAGCCGGCGGCCAATTCGCGCTCGATGATCGAAAGCAGTTCAGGAATCGAGGACTGAATGCCCAGGGAGACGCCGCAGGAAATGCTGTCGCGAACACCGCCGATAAGCCGGGAAAGAGAAATGCCTTCGCGTTGTGCCTCCAGATCCCAGATGGCGTTTTCGAGAGCGGCTTTGGCCATGGGATTGCCGCGCACAGCGCGAAAGACGCGCGGACACTCGCCACCGTGCTCCGGCGACTCGGCAGCCAGCATGGGACCGAGTTCGTTGACCATCACCTGCCACGCGGAATCCGTGGACTCGCCGGAGAAGAACGGCCGCTCGCCCGCGGTGCATTCGCCCCAGCCGGTCAACCCCTCGGACTGAATCTCGGCAAGCACGATCCTCCGGTTGCGGGTAACACCAAAGCTGGTTTCAAACGGGCGCACCAGCGGCATGTGCAGTTCGCGCAGGATGACGGCATCAATTCTCATTCATTCCTCATGGTCAGTCAGGGTTAAGAAAGTAAGCCCAGTTCGTAGACACCATTGCCTTCGGCATCGAGGGAGAAACCTAGTACCACCAGCCCCTTGGAAAAAGCCTGCTGAAACTTCTGTCGATTCTCTAACTGAACATCGAAAGCTCGCTCGCGGGTCTCTTCGCTGGCCTTCCACCGTTCGATGGAGGCCGGAACCAGAATGCGTTCTTCGATGGTGCGTGCGGCTGCCGGTCGCGGAGCAAGAAGGGCCTCAACTCGCGGGGAATCCAACTCCCACTCCGCCAAAAGGCGGTCCGTTGGCAGACCACCCTGCAGTCGAGATGAGGATACACCATAGAAATTCACACGGTACTCGCGAGCGATGGCTCCCAGCCTGTGGATATTGAGAAAAGCGTTCTTGATTTCGAGGGGATCAAAGGTCCACTCCATGTGCCGGATGCCGCGAGAAAGCGCCTCACGCCGTTGTTCCCATTTGAGTTGCGCGCCAAGGCCACGATTACGGTGCGTGGGGCGAACGGCCAGCATGTGCGAATGAATGTAAGGCTTGGGCCCATCTGGAGTTGATTTCAGCCCCGGCAAAGACATGGCGAAACCAACCAGCGTTCCATCGGGTCCGGCAGCCGCATCGGTCGCGAGATCGCTGTCGAATGCGCCCAGCACCTGCCCGCCGATTTTTTGCGCCAAAAGAAAGGTTTTGCGTGGAATGACGTCATTTTCGTCGTAGCCCCAGGTTTCGATCTGGAGGTCCACGCACGCTTCCATCTCATCCATTCCCGCGCAGGAGTGAATCCGAATCATGGCTTTGCCTGCTCTGCCGGATGCGATGCCGCAGCGTCGGCTGCGAGCTTCCGCTTGGCCTGCGCCCACAGCGCTTCCAATTCGTTCGGCGAAAGTTCTTCCAGCGGCCGCGGAGCAGCTAACTCCATCTCGCGGAAACGCTGCCGGAAACGTAAATTGCAGCTGCGCAAAGCCATCTCCGCATCCACGCCGAGATGGCGTCCGAGGTTGACGACGGTAAACAGCAAGTCGCCCAGTTCCGCTTCGACAGCCGGTTTGCGCGCGGGATCGGCGGAAGCCGCCTCGGCCTCAAGTTCCGCCGTCTCTTCCACAATCTTGGGCAGCAGATCGCGCCAGGTCGGCCAGTCGAAGCCGGCTTTCTGCGCTTTGCCGCCAAGCTTGGCGGCCTCAGCCAGCGCCGGCATGGCACGCATAACACCGTCGAGCCGCGATGCGGGAAGCTTTTGCGCCGAAGGCGCGCCTGCTCCATGCAATGGTTCGGCGGCTTTTATTTCCTCCCAGTTACGCAGGACGGCATCGGCAGAGCCTTCGACATTGGCGTCGACGTCGGCACGATTGCCGGCAGCGCGGGCAGCCTCGTCGCCGAAGACATGCGGATGGCGGCGCACCAATTTGCGGTTCAGAGAGTCGAGCACATCGGCGATTGTGAAGTGGCCTTCGTTGGCGGCCATCTCCGCATAAAACAGCACCTGAAGAAGCAGATCACCGAGCTCTTCCGTGAGATGCGGGAAGTCGCGGCGCTCAATGGCGTCAAAGACCTCGTAGGCCTCTTCCAGCGTGTATTTGCGGATGGAGTCGAAGGATTGCTCGCGGTCCCAGGGGCAGCCACCGGGAGCGCGAAGCCGGGCCATGATGGCCACGGATTGCTCAAACAACGCCGCCGCCCGCGCCGGGTCGGAATCGGTTTGCGGCGTGGGGGTCTTTGCCTTGGAGCTCTCTTGCGGAAGATCCATGCATCTCCAGTTTAACTTGCAGGCCGTAACGGCAAACAGGCGCGCGTCTCACGAAAACCATTGCCGGGATCGCATGCCAGGACAACGCGTTGAGCGTCTATACTTTGTCTAGAATGATCCCGATATATATAACCGTTTTTGTGGGGGTTCTGGGGCTGGCATTTGGGAGTTTCCTGAATGTTTGCGCAACCCGATGGCCCGAAGAAGAAAGCATCGTCAAAGGCCGTTCGCATTGCCGCAGTTGCAGCCGCACCCTGGCGTGGTGGGAAAACATACCGCTCCTCAGCTGGCTGGCGTTACGCGGACATTGCCGGACCTGCAAAGCGTGGATCGGCTGGCGGTATCCGTTGGCTGAACTGGCGGTGGGCGCAGTTTGGGCGTTTTCCGCCTGGCATACATTCCTCGAGTCGCCTGAACTCAGCACAGGGAGTTTTACATACGACGCGGTGATCTGCCTTACGAACGGCATCGCGCGCATCATTTTTCTGTGGATTCTGGTGGCGTTGGCCGTGATGGACGCGGAAAACCTTTGGCTGCCCGATCGGCTCACATTTTCCGGCATCGCCTTGGGATTCGCACTGGCGTTTGCGCGCGGCGGCATTGACGCGTCGATGCACTTCGGCGGCGGATTCGACGCCTGGAAACACTGCGTCGCATCGTCACTTTTTTATTGGTTTATCGGTGCTATCGCCTCCGCGGCGGGAATCCTGATCATTCGCTGGGTGTATATCATGATCCGCGGCCAGGAGGGGATCGGCATGGGTGACGTCAAGCTGATTGCGATGATCGGCGGATGGCTCGGCGTTCATAATGCGGGGCTAGCATTTGCGATCGCCGTTGTCCTTGGCGCACTTTTCGCGCTCGTGTTACTCGCCTTGCCGTCGGCACGCACCAGCAAACAACCCTGGAGACTAACGAAGCTCCCCTTCGGAATCTTCCTGTGCATCGGCGCGGCGGTGAGCGCCTTTTGGGGTCCGTACCTCCTCGCGACCTATCTAGCCTGGGCCGGAATCTGACGCGTTTCCGGGCGGCTTATTGCGGCGGCGGTGGAAATTGCGGGGGTTGCGGCGGCTTGGCCTTGGCGAGGTCAGGATCCTGAAGCGCCTTGCGCGCCTCCTTGGCGTGATGGCTGCCGGGATCGTATTCCATCACCTTCTGGTAATTCGCTCGGGCATCGGCAAAGTTGCCCAGATGACGCTCTGCTTCGGCCAGGCCCCAATACACCTCGGGATTGTCGGGGTCGAGCACCAGCGCCGACTGATAGCGCGAAAGCGCCGCCTTCCAATCCTTGTTGTCGAGATAATAGCTGCCGACATTTTCATCTTCAGCCGCCGTTTCATGATGCTCGGGCACGGTCTCCTCGCCCTTGCGATTGTGTCTTCCCGGCTGCGTATCGTCATCGGAGGGAGGAAGCAGGCCGCCCATCCCTGCCAGGCTCGAACTGGAGCCCTGCTGATTCTCGGACGCGGCTCCCGCGTCTTCCGGACTGCGCACCGGATCCCCGTCGTCGACAGCCATGGGAATGCGCGCGGCCCGCGATTCGTCGCTGTCCCCTGGGATCGTGCCGGGCGAGTTTCGCGTCGGCATCACGGGAACGTCGCTGGTGTCTTCAGGAAATGGATTTTGATCCGTCTGCGTTTGCGAGCGAGCGGGAGTCTGTGTGGCAGGAGGATTTTGCGAGTTGGCAGCGGGCTGGCTTTGGCCTGCATTGGTACCGTTTGCCGCCTGGGCGCAGAGCCGCGGCCCTGCAAGCGAGCAGGCTAGAAACAGCCCCATCCACATTCCCGGCTTCATCGCAATCATCCTTCGCCTCTGCGGCACGAATCGGACTCCGTCGTCCTCTGCGCCATGGCCATCGAGGGAAAATCCGCTCCCACTTCAAGGATCGCATATTTGCGCAGGTGGTTTCATCCCGCCCATTACCGTGTTGCCACGCAGATCGCCCGTCTTTTTGGACTCGGCGTCTGTCCAATGGTCATAATGGGCTGCTTCGCACTCACACCTAAGGACTTTCACGACACAATTTTCCGCTCGCATCCCCTCCCTGCCCCGGAACGATAGAATCACTCCAGGCTGTTTCCCCTCCGGCAGCCTCACTGGAGTTGTGTTCGCATGGGTTATCAGGTTCTGGCTCGCAAATACCGGCCGCAGCGCTTTGCCGACGTGGCCGGCCAGGACCACGTAACGCATACCCTGCTAAATGCGCTCGCGCAGAACCGCATTGCGCACGGCTACATCTTCTCCGGGCATCGCGGCATTGGGAAAACTACCATTGCGCGCATTCTGGCCATGGCGCTGAACTGTCGGACCGAGATCGGGTCGGAGCGCCGCCCGACGCCGGAGCCTTGCGGCGTGTGCGAAGCCTGCACGGAGATTCGCCAGGGCAATGCGGTGGATGTGATCGAGATCGACGCTGCAACCAACCGCGGCATTGACGAGATTCGCGAGTTGCGCGATGCGGCGCGCTACTCGCCTGCGCGCGACCGATACAAGATTTACATCCTCGACGAAGCGCACCAGATTACCGAAGCGGCGTTTAATGCGCTGCTGAAGACGCTGGAAGAACCGCCGTCGCATGTCATCTTCATGATGGCGACGACGGAACCCGAAAATATTCCGCAGACCATCCGCTCGCGTTGCCAGCACTTCAGCTTTCACGCGGTAAAATTCGACGACATTCTGGCGCAGTTGAAGATGATTGCCGCCGAGGAAAACGTTGCGGCCACGGAAGAAGCGCTGGCGCTGCTGGCCGAGGCCGGCGACGGATCGATGCGCGATGCGCTCTCGATCATGGACCAGGCGATTGCGTCGGCGCCGCTCGAGGGAAGCCGGCCAAAACTTTCGATAGATCAGATTCGCGAGCTGATGGGGTCGGTGCCGAGCACGGTGTTTGAAAAACTGCTCGAAGCCGTGGCCTCCGCCGAGAGCGCTCCATTGATGGAGCAATTGAATACGCTGCTGAACGCCGGGCATAACCCGTCGTCGCTGGCGCGGCAGATGGTGCGCTACCTGCGCAACACGCTCATGGCCAAACTGGGCGGCGAGCAGACGGAGTTGCTGCAGATCTCCGCCGACGAGCGGGCGCGCGTGGCGCGTACGGCGCTGCTGTTCACTGAAGAAGAGCTGACGCGCAATTTGCAGATTGTGCTGCGCACCTTCGACGATTTGAATTACCGCCAGGAGCAGCGCTTCCACCTGGAACTGGGACTGCTCAAGCTGGTCCACGCCCAGCGATTGCTGCCAATTGAGGAACTGCTGAGCGGAGTGTCTGCAGGAGCGGGCTCAAGAACGGCAACACCGAGCAGCGCGCCACGAACGAGCGTAAGCAGTGCGCGGCCGGCAAGTGCGTCTTCGCATTCAGCGGGCGCGCCGATGCGAGAGCCGAGCGGCTGGAACGCGGCACCCACCCCTCGGCAGAGCGCCGGGCCGGAAAGCGGCACGATAGTAGGCAGATCGACCGCCACAGCCGAGTCCGCAACGGCGGGCAGCACAGTCGCGCGCGAACTTTCACCCTTCCCTGCCGTGGGAGCGCAGGCGACGGGGTATGCATCGACTGAATCGCTAACCGAGGGCGCACTTGCCAAAGCGCCTGAAACCGCCAAAGCAATCAACGGCGAGTTGAGCATTGAATCGATCCGCCAGGACATCGTGAGCGCTCTGGCCACCGGAGGCCACGGCTCGGCCGCGCAAATGCTGGGCAACGGCGCGTGGCGGCTGGAGAGCACAAGCGTGCAAGTTTCCGTACCCGGAATGGGCAAGAAGATGCTCAGCTTGACGGTGAATGCCGCCGCAGAGAAGATTGTGCGCCAGGAACTGCAACGGTTGGGCGCGCCGGCGCGTTTTGTCGTTTCTTCCGGCGAGGGATCGGCTCCGGCGGTAGTTGCGGCCCCCGTTGCGCTCGTGGGCAGCGTCCAGGAGGCGGCGCTGGCGCATCCAATGGTGAAGAGGGCGCAGGAGATTTTCAAGGCCGAGGTCCGCAGTGTGGTCGATTTGCGTTCGAAGTGACGGCAATCTGAGGAGAACAAGTCGAAAATGATTAATCCGCTCAAAATTTCGGAGATGCTTTCCAAGGCCGGCGAAATGCAGGAAGAGGTTCAGCGCAAGCTGGGAGAGACCGTGGTGGAGGCCTCGAGCGGAGGCGGCGCGGTGACCGCGACCATGAACGGCAAAAAAGAACTGCTCAAGATCCACATCGATCCCTCCGCAGTGATGAGCCTGGGCGGTAGCGAGCCCGACGTGGAAATGCTGGAGGACCTGATCGTGGGCGCGGTGAATGAAGCTGGCCGCAAGGCAGATGACGCCATCAAGTCGAGTGTTCAAGGTTTGCTGGGCGGACTGAAACTGCCCGGAATGAGCTAAGTATTTTTGAGGTGGTATTGGTGGCCCATTAGAGTTCTCTACTGACCACTGATCACTGACCACTGTTCACTGTTTTTAGGAGGCGGGTACATTGTCACGCTATGCCGAGCCGATGGCCCGGCTCATTGAAGAACTTAAGAAACTACCCGGCGTGGGAACCAAGAGCGCGCAGCGCTACGCCTTTCATATTTTGCGCGCCAGCGACGAGGACGCCGCCGCGCTGGCCGACGCCGTGCGTGGCCTGAAGGCCAGCCTGCGCCTCTGCTCCATCTGCAACAACGTCACGGACGTCGATCCCTGCGCCTACTGCGCAAGTCCCTCGCGCAATCAGCGCCTGGTCTGCGTGGTGGAAGAGCCCACGAACATCACCTCTGTGGAGCGGACGCAGATGTATCAGGGCGTTTACCACGTCCTGCATGGAACGCTTTCGCCCCTGCACGGCGTGGGGCCCGACCAGTTACGCGCGAAGACTCTGATTGGCCGTGTGGAACGCGGCGAAGTGGATGAGGTGATTCTGGCCACCAGTCCCACACTCGAAGGCGAGGCCACCGCGAGTTGGCTGGCAAATGCGTTGCGCGGCTTTTCGGTAAAGATCACCCGGATAGCCACCGGCGTCCCCGCCGGCAGCGACATTGAATACGCCGATGAGGTGACGATGGCGCGGGCAATGGAAGGACGGCGGGAGCTTTAAACCGGCCTACTTTCTCATGAATACGAAAAAAGCGGGATCAACCAAATTGGCTAATCCCGCATACGAGTGGCCTCAGGAGCCGCTGCGTCAAAGACTATTTCGACAACTGATCGAGAGCGAGATTCAGCTCGAGCACATTCACGCGCGGCTCACCGAGAAAACCGAGCTGGCGCGAGGCAGTGTGGTCCGCGACCAGTTTCATCAGCCGATCCGGATCGATGCCGCGCGCCTGCGCAACACGCGCGACCTGGTAATAGGCATTGTCGGGCGTGATATCGGGGTCGAGACCCGAGCCTGAAGTCGTCACCATATCAATCGGCACTGGCTTGCCCTGGTTCGCCGCGGCCAGCTTGTCGATGTCGCCCTGAATGCGCGTCACCAGTATCTTGTTCGACTGGGCCAGGTTGGTGCCGCCAGAGGCTGTCGCGTCGTAGCCGCTGCCCGCTGCCGAGGGCCGCGGATGGAAATACTTGTCGGACGTGAAGCTCTGCGCGATCAACTCCGAGCCGATGACCTGGCCGTTGTTCAGAATCAAACTGCCGTCGGCCTGATGGTGAAAGAGGACTGTGGCGAGTCCCGTCATCAGCAGCGGATATCCCAGGCCGAACAGGACCGCGGTGACGAGCGTAAAGAGAATCGAAGTTTTCCAGACCGAATGCACTGTAGATCTCCTTGCAGCAGGGGCTAAAGCCCCCTCATTTTTTGCTGCATGTATGGCACGACTAAATCCGCGCGCTTTCAAAACCGTTCCTTGCGGCATGACAGAAGTCATGCCCCGAATCAAACCGTCCTATGCGAGATGCAGCGCAACCAGGCACAGATCGATGGCCTTGATGCCGACAAATGGAATCAGAATGCCGCCCACGCCATAGATCAGCAGATTGTTGCGCAGCAGGACGTCGGCCGCCTTGGGCTCGTACTTGACGCCCTTCAGCGCCAGAGGAATCAGCGCCACAATAATGACCGCATTAAAAATGACCGCCGACAGAATTGCCGACTGGGGCGAGTGCAGATGCATGACGTTGAGCGCACCGAGCACCGGAAACACGCCTAAAAACATGGCCGGAATGATCGCGAAGTACTTGGCCACGTCGTTGGCGATGGAAAATGTCGTCAGAGCGCCGCGCGTCATCAAGAGCTGCTTGCCGATCTCAACAATCTCGATGAGCTTGGTTGGATTGGAGTCGAGATCGACCATGTTACCGGCCTCTTTTGCAGCCTGGGTGCCAGAGTTCATGGCCACGCCCACATCGGCCTGCGCCAGCGCGGGCGCGTCGTTGGTGCCGTCGCCGGTCATGGCTACCAACTTGCCCTTTCCCTGCTCGCGCTTGATCAGGTCCATCTTGTCCTTGGGCTTGGCTTCTGCCAGGAAATCGTCCACGCCGGCTTCGCGCGCAATCACGGCCGCAGTCAGCGGATTGTCGCCGGTGATCATGATGGTGCGAATGCCCATGGCGCGGAGGCGCGCAAGCCGTTCTTTTAGACCACCCTTGACCACATCCTTCAAATAAATGACGCCGAGCGCCGTGGAATTTTCGGCGACCACGAGAGGTGTACCGCCCAATCGCGCGATTTCTTCCACGCCCTCGCGAACCTTTTGCGGAAGCGCCTGACCCTGCTCCTCAAGGAAATGCGCAATGGCGTCGACGGACCCTTTGCGGATGCGCGTGCCCGGCAGATTGACGCCGCTCATGCGGGTCTGTGCAGTGAAAGGCACAAACTCCGCGTGAATGCCGCCCAGGTCGCGGCCGCGCAGGTTGTACTTCTCCTTGGCTAAGACCACAATCGAACGCCCTTCGGGAGTTTCGTCGGAGAGCGAGGCCAGTTGCGCCGCGTTGGCCAGCCGCTCCTGGCTCACATCGGGTGCGGGAATAAACTCCACAGCCTGGCGATTGCCCAGCGTGATGGTTCCGGTTTTGTCGAGCAGCAGCGTGTTCACGTCGCCGGCAGCTTCCACCGCGCGACCGCTCATGGCCAAGACGTTGTACTGCACCAGGCGATCCATGCCCGCGATGCCGATGGCCGAGAGCAATCCGCCGATGGTGGTGGGAATGAGGCACACCAGCAGAGAAACCAGCACGAAGACCGTTTGCGGCGCACTGGCGTAGATGGCGAAGGGCTGCAACGTGACCACGGCCAGCAGAAAGATGATGGTTAGGCCAGAGAGCAGAATGCTGAGGGCGATCTCGTTCGGCGTCTTCTGGCGCGTGGCGCCTTCCACGAGCGCGATCATGCGATCGAGAAAAGTTTCGCCGGGATTGGAAGTGATCTTCACCTTGATCCAGTCCGAAAGCACCTTGGTGCCGCCGGTAACGGCAGAGCGGTCGCCGCCGGCTTCGCGAATCACGGGAGCCGACTCGCCGGTAATTGCCGACTCATCCACCGATGCCACGCCTTCAATCACTTCGCCGTCGCCTGCGATGTAGTGACCGGCCGCAACGTAAATTATGTCTCCGGCGCGGAGCGATCCGCTGACGATCTCTTCAAAGCTGCCGTCAGCCTTGTAGCGCTGGGCGATGGTCTCGCCCTTGGCCTTGCGCAGCGTGTCGGCCTGCGCCTTGCCGCGGCCCTCGGCCATGGCTTCAGCAAAATTGGCAAACAGCACCGTGAACCACAGCCAGAGCGTGATCTGCAGATTAAAGCCGAAGGTCTCACGATGATGGCGGAAGTTGACGATGAGCAGGAGGGAGGTGAGCACACTGCCCACTTCCACCACAAACATCACGGGGTTTTTGACCATGCCACGCGGGTCGAGCTTGCGAAAGCTGTCCACGATGGCCGGGCCAATGATCTTTGTATCCCAAATGCTTATTTTTTCTGCCATGACAGTCCGTTTGCCTTGTCCTGATGAAGTTTCACTTCGGGTTAGAACAGCGTTCCAGGGTTTGTGTGCAGCAGTAAGTGCTCCAGAATCGGTCCCAGGCTCAGCGCCGGGAAAAACGTGAGCGCGCCAATGATGAGCACCACGCCGACCAGCAGCACCGTAAACAACGGAGTGTTCACCGGGAATGTCCCGGATGACGGTGGCACGCTCTTCTTCTGCGCCAGATTGCCGGCCAACGCGAGCGCCGGGATCATCATGAGGAAGCGGCCGATGAGCATGTCCCAACCCATCGCGATGTTGTACCACCAGTTGGTTCCCAGGCCGGCAAAGGCTGAGCCGTTGTTGCCCGCGCCGGAGGTAAAGGAGTAAAGGATTTCGGAAAAGCCGTGTGGGCCGGGGTTGTTGGTTACGGAAAGCCCTTGCGGAATCAGCACGAAGATCGCAGCGAAGGTGAGAATAATGAACGGGAAGATGAGCGCATAAAGCATGGCCATCTTCACGTCGTAGGATTCGATCTTCTTGCCCAGGTATTCCGGCGTTCGGCCAACCATTAGTCCGGCAATGAAGACTGCGATCACAATGTAAATCAACATGCCGTACATGCCGGCGCCGACGCCGCCAAATACCACTTCGCCGAGCATGATGTTGGCGAGCGGGACCATGCCGCCGAGCGGAGTAAAGCTGTCGTGCATACCGTTGACGGCGCCGCAACTCGCATCCGTGGTGATGGTGGCGAAAAGCGCGCTCTCGGCGATGCCGTTCCGCACTTCCTTACCCTCCATGTTGCCGCCGGGCGCGGTCGCAGTGCGCATTTGCACGGCCCCGTGAATCATTGGATGTGGATGCGCCTCTGCCCAGTAGCACACGGCGAAGCCGGCCGCAAAGAGCAGATACATGGCGGCGAAGACAGCCCAGCCGTGGCCTCGCGAGCCGGTCATCTGGCCCAGCGTGTACGTGAGGCCCGCGCCGATGACAAAAATCGAAAGGATCTCAAAGAAATTCGAAAGCGGAGTCGGGTTCTCATACGGGTGGGCGCTGTTGGCATTGAAGAAGCCGCCGCCGTTCGTGCCCAGCATCTTGATGGCTTCCTGCGAAGCCACCGGCCCCTGGCCGATGGTCTGCGTGCCGCCTTCGACGGTATGCACCGCAGTATAGGGATGCAGATTCTGTGGAACTCCCTGCCACACCAACAGCAGCGCGTAGACGACGCAAGCCGGCGTGAGGATATAAAGCAACGTCCGCGTCATATCGACCCAGAAGTTGCCAATGGTGCCGGACTGCGTACGCTTGATGCCGCGAATCAGCGCCACGGCCACCACAATGCCCACCGCCGCCGACCAGAAGTTGTGCGTCGCCAGACCGGCCATCTCGGTCAGATAGCTCATGGTCGATTCGGGCGTGTAGAACTGCCAGTTTGTGTTGGTCGTGAAGCTCGCCGCGGTATTCCAGGCAAGATCAGGACCCACTGCGGCAAGATGCTGCGGATTGGCCCAGCCCTGGACGAACCCTTGCAAGCGCTCAAGCGCGTAAGTAAGCACCAGGCCCGCGGCGGAGAAGCCCAGCATGGCAAAGGTGTACTCGCGCCAGTTCATCTCCTTGTCGGCCTTTACACCGCAGAGCCGATAGATGATCCGTTCGAAAGGTCGAAACACGGGGTCGAGCCAGGTGCGCTCGCCTTCCAGCACGCGCGTCAGGTAAATGCCAACCGGCCGAACCGCGGCAAGCAGAATGACAGAGTAGATGGCGAATTGCAGCCAGCCGTTTACCGACATATCAGAATTTCTCCGGGAACAGCAGCGCGACGGTGAGATACACCATGAGAAGAATCGAGAGAACAAGCCCAGTTGCCGAGACCCAATCCATGTGCATGGGCTACCTCAACTTTTCGCACGCCTTGACGTAGAGAAACGCCAAGACAAAGAAAACCACGGTGAACAGCAGCATGACTACGTCTTGCATGCGGGAACTCCAAGTTCCTGCCGGCGCGGCGCCGGCGGGATTGCTAAGACTCAAATTTCGTTCGTTGTCCATCGGTTCCGCTGGAGCGGGCACAGGGATTCGCGCTGCGATATAGCCCCTGGTCTCACCAAACGGCTGACCCGAAATTGATTCTGCCTTCCGATACGTTTGAGTATCGAAAAGATTTCCTAAATAAACCGTAAGGATTGGCGTCAAACGACAATAAGGTTTGGAAAATCAGTAGGCGAGGGACCGCTCTGGTCCGCAATGCGATACATGCGGCGCGCCCGTCTATTCCTGGTTGCCAGTCCAGCCCTCGGGAATGAAACGGTAACCCACCCATGGCTCGGTCTGGATGTATTGACGGCCGGTCTGGACTTCGAGTTTCTTGCGCAACTGGCCGACAAAGACGCGCAAATACTCGGGCTGATGAGCCGATTGCGCACCCCAGACAGTGGTCAGGAGCGCGCGATGCGTCATTACTTTGCCCGCATTGCGGGCAAGATGCAGCAGCAGATCGAACTCTTTGGGCGTAAGGTGGATGGGCTTGCCCTGCACGGTGATGGTGTGCGCCACGGAGTCCACCACAAAGTCCCCCACCCCGATGGCAGCCGTGGTGCGCTCGGGAGCGCGCCGCAGATGCGCGCGTACACGCGCCTGCAATTCCTGAATGCTGAAAGGCTTGGTCACATAGTCGTCGGCTCCGGCGTCCAGCGCCTCCACCTTCGACCGCTCGTGCTCGCGGACCGACAGCACGAGTACCGGCGTAGATCCCTTCGTGCGAATCATGCGGCAGACGTCTACCCCGCTCATTCCCGGCATCATCAAATCGGTAATAACCAGGTCGGGCGCCCAGTCGCGGAAGACGCGCAAGCCTTCCTCGGGATCGTTGGCTATGCGCACGTCGTACCCCTGCGCAGAGAGCGCGGCGCGCAGCACCCGCGTAATCTGCGGTTCGTCGTCGATTACCAGAATTCGTCCAGGCATCGTCTTTCTTCTTTCCACCGAAGATTACATCATTGCAGCTCGCAATTTCATAAACCGCGACGGGCAATTATGATTCCGATGGGGAAGCCGATGCACGTACGCGCCTATACCGGGCACATTCTTCGTTGGTTTCTGGCCACCGCCGCGGCCATGTTCACCACATTTCTGCTGGCCTGGCTGGGCGCAAATTCCACCACCGCGGGAATGGTGTTTCTGGTGCTGGTGGTATGGTCGGCAAGCCAGGCTGGGATCGCGCTTTCGCTCTACATGGCGGCTCTGTGCGCGCTCTTCTTCGACTACTTCTTTCTGCCTCCCGTTCACACTTTTCGGCTGGTCGGAGCACAGGCGTGGGTCGAAATGATTTCCTTCGCACTGGGCTGCGTCGTTGTCAGCAGGGTGGCGGAGCGCGCGCGGCGGCAGGCCGTGCGGGCCGAACAGCGCCAGGCGGATGTCGAACGGCTGTATGCGCTCAGCCAGGAGATGATGCTCTTTGAAGATGCCGACAAGCTGATCCGCAACCTGCCCGGCCTGATCGACCGCATCTTTGGGCTCGACGGCGTCATTCTGTACATTTGCGACCACGACCGCTTTTATTCCTCAAGCGGCGAGGCGCCGGCCAGCATCCGTGCGCACATGCAGGCCCTGACGGCAGAACTGAGCCCGACGCTTGTCCCGCTTTCCGGCTACCATTCCACATCGTTGACGCTCGGAATGAGATCCGTGGGCGCGCTGGCGTGGCGGCCGGAGTCGCTTTCGCGCGAAGTTTCCGCGGCCATCAGTGCCCAGGTCTCGATTGCCGTGGCTCGCTCCATCGCCATTGAGACTACCGCCCGCGTGGAAGCCGCCCGCGAAGGCGAGCGGCTGCGTACGGCGCTCATCGATTCCCTCACCCACGAACTGCGCACGCCGCTGACCTCCATCCGCGCCGCTTCCACAACCCTGGTGGAGAGCGAGGGCCTGGACGAGGCCGCACGCCTGGATATGGCGCACATTATCGACGAGGAGGCCGCGCGGCTCGATCTGCTGATCGGCGAGGCCGTGGAAATGGCCGAGATCGACGCCAACGTGGTGAAGGTGAAGCTGAGCCCGCAGAATCCCCGGGCGCTGCTCGACCAGGCCGTGGAGGCGTCGCGCAAAACTTTGGCATCGCACAAAGTCAGCATTATGGTGGAGAACGAAAACCGTCCCTCCGGCGATGCATCGGTCTCGGCGGAATCCGCATGGTTCGATCCGCAATTACTGGGCCGGGTCCTGCGCCACCTGCTCGAAAACGTGGCCGGCTACACGCCGCCAGGCAGCCGCGTGAAGTTGAGCAGCGCGCGCAGGGGCGACCGGCTGGAGTTCTGTGTGGAGGATAACGGCCCCGGCATCGACCCCGTCGATCTGCCATTGATCTTTGAGAAGTTCTACCGGGGCAAGCACCGCGCCGGCCAGCGCAAAGGATCGGGCATGGGCCTGGCCATCATCCGCGCCATCTTGATCGTCCATGGCGGAGGCATCGAGGCCTCCAACGTTCCCGGCGGCGGCGCGCGTTTCCGTTTCTGGGTGCCGCTGATTGAGCGAGAGCCGAGCCGGCAATAAGGGGTCCCGGCGACGAGTGGCCATTTCGGCAGCGGTGCAGTCCCGGGATTAGCAACAAACCTAGCGCATCGAGAGAATTAACGTATGAGACTTCTGGGGATTCTTAAAAGCTTGGTCGCGAAGACCTCACGGTCCGACGGGGCAGACCCGCGTTCGATCGTAATCATGCAGCGAAAAGCATACCGGTTCACTGAGGAAGAGCTACGAGCAGCGGGAGAACGTGGGTGGAGCAGGATATTTGATGGGAAAGAAGATCCGATGTATTTCGTCTCCGCCGATCATCCCGCTCTGACCGTCGTGAAGGCCGGCCCCCATATCATCCGAATAACTTGCGTTCCAACGCGATATGCAGACGATGACGAATATGCACTCGCTCATTTGCCGCAGCCGGAACAAAAAAGGGCTTGGACTGAACATCATGCTTACGCTCTTCTCGATCTTTTTAATGACCTTTCGAGCAATTCGAAGCGTATCTCCGATGCAGAGGCGTACGCCTCACTTGCGAGATTAGCTCTGCAACTCGGCAATCCAAACTGTACAGCTATCTATTTGCCGATCAAGAACCTGATGATGCCAAACGACGGCAAAGCGGAGGAGGGCTTGCGTCTGCTCGCGAATAAGGAGCTTCCGATGAAGCGCTAAGGGCATGGAATAGGCGATAGTCCGATGCAACGCACCAACCGACGGTAAATTGGTTTCACTCTTGGCAAGATGAATTGCCGGCCCACAACAAGCCGCGCCACTGCAGCTATTTCGGCTCGCTGCTCCAATCGCACACAATCTCGCGGCGTTTCTCGTAGCTTTCCACAGCCCATTCCAGCAGCCGCGCCACGCGCCAGCCGTCCACACCCGTCACCGGAGCGAGCGCCTTGCCAAGCAGCGCATCGCGAATGCCCGCGTAGTAAAGCCGGTAGTCGCCCGTGACTGCCGGAACGGAGCGGCTGACCTTCCCTCCATCAATGTCGACATACAACAAGCCCCATGAAGAGGAGATTTCCTGGCCCCAGGATGGGTCGTCTATGCGGGTGATCTTGGTGAGTGCGTCTTCCTGCGGGTCCACGCCGGACTTCACGTATCCCCCACGCGTGCCGCGCAGGTGATAACGCGGCCCAGCCGGAAGCGAAAGCAGATTGGATGCGACGGTGACGAGCAGATCCGGATAGCGCAAGCGGATAGTGAACGAGTCGTTTGGTCCTGCTCCATCTCTCTCTCGGAGCACTTCGGCGCTCACCGCTTCCGTCTTCCCGAAGAGGGCCAACGGCTGATCGACGAGGTGCGGTCCCAGGTCCTGCAGCATGCCGCCGGAATCAACGTCTTCCTTCCACAGCCGCTCTTTCAGCCGTGCCGGGCGCCAGCGGTCGAAGCGGGATTCGAGGTAGACAAGCCGGCCCAGCGCACCTTCATGCAGTAGTTTCTGAACCGTCAGGAAATCGCTGTCCCAGCGACGGTTATGAAAGGGCGCAAGCAGCACCTTATGCTTTTTCGCAAGACCGATCAACTCCGCAGCTTCCGCCGATGTCATCGTCATCGGCTTGTCGATGACGACATTCTTCCCCGCGCTCAGAATCTGTTTGGCGATCTCGTAGTGAGTCGCGTTGGGCGTGGCCACCACGAAGAGTCCGAGAGATTCGTCGGCCAGCATCGCATCGAGCGAACGGTACACAGTAATGCCGGGATAGCGCTCAGCGGCCTTGTTGGTACTGCGCTCCATGACCGCAGCCAGTTCCAGCCCTTCGACCGACGAAAGCAGCGGACCGTGAAAGACCCGGCCAGCCATGCCGAAACCCACCAAACCTGCGCGAATCATTGAATTCTCCCTTTGTGTCTAACTCCGCCAACCCCGCCAGCACCGCTAACTCCGCTGCCCTTTTCTAGCCATCGAGTTTAAACCGGGTTTCCGCCAGATGGTAAAGCCGCCGCCACACCAGCCGGTTCATGGTGACCACCATGAGCGAGATCATGATTGTGGCCAGCAACAGCATGGAGAAACGGCCACTGTCGGTGGCCGCGTCAATCTGCGCCCCCAGGCCGATGGTCGAGAGCGTCACGCCTTTCACGCGCGAATACTCTGCCATGACCGAGGCGTTCCACGCGCCGCCTGAAGCCGTCACCATGCCCGTAATGAGGAAAGGAAAGATGCCGGGCAGGATGAGCTTGGTCCAACGCTGCCAGCGTGTGAAGTGAAAGAGCGACGCAACCTCGCGCAGGTCCGAGGGAATCGACATGGCACCGGCAATCACGTTGAAGAGGATGTACCATTGCGTGCCCAACAACATCAATGCAATGGATCCGACGCCCAGTCCGCCGCCGATCCTCACCAACCCCATCAACAGAATCGGGAAGAACGCCGTCGCCGGCACTGAAGCCATGATCTGCGCGACGGGTTGAACAACGCGCGCGATCCGTGGGTTGAGGCCGATGGCCACGCCGACGGGAATCGTCCACGCGGCAGAGATAAGCAGCGCGGCGTTCACGCGCAAAAAGGTGGCCGCCGCGCCCTCGAGCAGCAGGCACAGATCGGCCAGGGCAACGGTCTTGAGCATGAGCGCGGCCTGTGCGGCGGCCCAGCAGACCGCCATCGCGCCCGCCAAAGCCACAGCCCACAAAACGGGAGAGACTTTTCTCGATCTCGTTTCGTCCAGCGGCTTAACCACGCGGTTTTCCTTGCTCTGCGCCAGATGCCGGTAGACCGGCTCTTCGACGCTATCCCAAATGCGGCCAGGGAGCGTCTGGACGATTTTCGAGCGACGAAGTAGTTCGAGAATGGGCGACGTGACCTGGTCGGCGGCTTCCACCTGCTCGAACTTGAACTTGTCGCTCCAGGCGATGAGCGGACGCCAAACAAGCTGATCGGTAGCGACAACGATCAAAATCACGGTTGCGATACCCGCCAGCAAGGCGCGCACATTGCCTGCATAGGTCGCGGTCTGAATGTAGCTGCCCAGGCCGGGAAGCTGGAAGTTGCGGTCGCCCATGGTGAAGGTTTCGCAAAAAATGAGCGCGAACCAGCCGCCGGCCACGGAAACGATCGAATTCCACACCAGGCCGATCGTAGAAAAGGGCATTTCGAGCTGCCAGAAACGTTGCCAGTTGGAATAACGATAGATGCGCGATGCCTCCAGCATCTCGCGCGGTATGGTTTTAAGCGAAGAATAAAAGCTGAACGCGAGATTCCACACCTGTCCCGTAAAGATAAGCAGGATAACCGCCATCTCGATGCCGAGCTGATGGCCGGGAACCAGCGAGACCATGGCCAGCACCACGGGAGGCAGAAAACTGAGCACCGGAATCGACTGCAAAATGTCGAGGACCGCGACCATCCACGGCTCAATGCGCCGGTTGTAGGCGGCGACGTATCCGTAGGTGATTGCGAAGGCCAGGCTGAGGAAATAAGCGATGGCCATGCGCACGATGGAGTAGAAGGCGTAGAGCGGCAGAGCGCCAATCGAACTCGAAATGGCCACCACTGGAATCGGCTTCTGGAACCAGTAGACGCCGGTGCTGACGACGGCGAAGAAGACCGCGAGGGCGCAAGCCGCCACGCCCAGATCGACCAGGAAGGGTGTGCTGCGAACGTTGACGAGAGTGCGTGCGAGCGGGCGTTGGAGGTTCACTCTTTGTCCTCGCTCTGAGCAATCTCCTCTTCCAGCGCATCGGGCAGCACAAAGCGGCGGCGCGCTGCATCGAAGTCAAACAGTTCCGCATAGCGGCCCCATGTCACGGCGGTTTCCATCTGCCGTTGGCTCTCTTCGTCGCTGAACTGCTCGTCGAGCATGTCGAGGAAGAAGTCTTCGGGCACGGTGTGGTCGCTTTTCGTGTCGAGCGCGCGGCGAATCTGCCGCAGCAGCAGCACATTCTCAATGGCGGCGTTGCGGAACAACTCCTTCTGCCGAAGAATTTCGGAGTTGGCAAACTCCTCGCCGCTGGGAGTGATCACGGCGTCACCCTCTTCAACTTTGAGGAAGGCCAGCAACTGTGCGGCGTCGACGATAGGCAACAGATCGTCGACCTCGAAGGCCAGATCGTCGGCCAAACGGTACATGTCGTCGCGTCCACCTTTGTCGAGGAGCAGTTCGAGCAGGCCGGCGATGCCGCCGGGCCGCGCATGGGGTAGCATCTGGTAGCGCATCTGGCGCTGATCGCGCACTGCAGGCGTCGTTTGCTGGCCGGGCGCTTCCGCGGGTTCTGTGTCGGGCCGGGTGAGGACCTTGTAAATGTAGTCCACCAGTTGCGTAAAGGCTTCGGACTTGCGGTCGCGCGGCTGCGGAATCTGCACCGGAAAGTCGGTGCGGATCCGTCCGGGATTGCGCCCCAACACGATGATGCGGTCGGCCAGCAATACGGCTTCCTCAATGTTGTGCGTCACCAGGAAGACCGCCTTGGTGGGCATGGTCTTTTTGGCCCACAGCTCCAGCAGTTCGCTGCGCAGGTTCTCGGCGGTCAGCACGTCGAGCGCCGAAAACGGCTCGTCCATGAAGAGCACTTCCGGCTCCACGACCAGGGCGCGTGCAAAACCCACGCGTTGCCGCATGCCGCCAGAGAGTTCCTTGGGATAGGCCGCTTCAAAACCGTCGAGACCGACCATGTCTAGCATCTTCATGCTGCGTTCGCGGCGAGCCGCGGGCGTCACGCCGCGTGCCTGCAGTGGCGCTTCAACATTCTCGAGCACCGTGAGCCAGGGAAAGAGCGCGAAACTCTGGAAAACGATCGAGACGTTGATTTCGGCCCCGGCAATCGGCCTGCCATGCCAGTACACCTGCCCCGCTGACGGCGTCGAGAGCCCGGTCAACATCCTCAACATTGTTGACTTGCCCGATCCGGACGGTCCCAGCAAGGCAAGAATCTCGCCGGGAACAATACTCAAATCGGTCGCCGAAATCACCTGAATGCGATTCTGGCTCGGCTGCGCGTAGTACTTTTCGATCCCCACGGCACGAATGATCGCGTCATCGCTCGCTTGAGGGGTCGCAGGGGCGTCGAGGGTCTGATTCGGGGTAACCGCTTCCGACATTTCCGGTTCTCCGGGTGGGGATCTGCTGGCCGGTTTTCGGCCTGTCCCTGACAGTATATGGATGAAAAATTGATTCGCGGTGAATGCGTCCCGAGTGGCCGGGAAAACTGCCGCTGGATCGCTCCACTGGCCCCTTCCGGTCCTCTCGATGCACGGGGGCAAGGGCCTGTCATCAAGTTCTCAGACCGTAGCGTTGCCAGCGCAAATCGGGCCAGAACCGGGGCCCCCGCGGATAGGTCCTCGTGCGTGGGGTGGAGACGAGGCGGAGGACGAAGAATTTGGTGATTCCAAGGCTAGGACGACAACGAAGCATGGCCCTATTTGCGCCGCAAGCCGGAGGGGCGGGGCTGATTTTTCCGATTTCGTTGTCGCTCGTCGCTCCAGTAGGCTTGCTACTGCGCGCTCCTCGCTCCTAGAACTCCAAAAAATCGGCCCCGTCGCTATCAGCCTGAGAACATGATGACAAGCCCAAGTGCATTACACTACCTAAGCGTACCATTCATGCTGTAAGGAAAATGTATGGCTGGAAAGCCCGCAAGTTGGCCCCGTAGACCGTGACGTTTGAGAACGGCCCGTCATCATTCTCCATCCCCCGGCACCGAGGAGAGTATGCCCACGACCACCGAAAAACCGCGGGTTCTGGTAGCGGACGACGAGCGGGTCATCGCCGATACGCTGGCCATGATCCTGAACCAAAGCGGCTTTGAAGCGCGCGCTGTTTACTCCGGCGAGAAAGCCCTTGAGCTTGCCGAGTTCTTCCAGCCGGACATGCTCATCTCCGATGTGATCATGGCCGACCTGAACGGCATCGACGCCGCGATCCGCATTCGCGCATTGCTGCCGTCGATTAAGATTCTGCTGTTTTCCGGCCAGGCCGCCACGGCCGATCTGCTGGAAAAGGCGCGCAAAGACGGCTACGAGTTCGACATTCTGGCCAAACCCGTCCATCCTCAGGATCTGTTGGCCCGATTGCGGAAGTAGCTCGAATCATCCGGCTCATCGGTTCCCCTTTCTTTTGCCCCGACGGCTCCCGCCGAGAGCGAAATTGCCCGCGGTGCCGCGCACTTGCCGCGACGCGCAGCAACTTGCCTTTCGACGGTGGTCCCGCTTAAAGGCCTTATACGCCGCTTCCGATTCCCTCTTTTTCTTCCATGTCTTCAAGTTCAAAAGACAATAGACACCCGCGATTCCTGAGTGCTACCCTGCAACTGCCCCCGATGCCTTCAGTCGAGCAGAATTCCCGCTGCTCGCTTCCCGTGCAAGGCATAGTACCCAAAACCAGGTCGGAGGGATCGAAACCATGCCAATCTGCGATGCCATCAAATCTCTGCGGATCGCCGCCGTGTCTGTGATCCTGATCCTCTTCGGGATCCCAGTCGTTGTTACCGCTCAGGCGCAGGCAACGTCGCCCGCTGCCTCGACCGTCCAACTGCAGCCCTACACTGCGTCCGACAAGAGCGTCTCTGCCGGTGTGCCTTCCGGATGGCAAGTCACAAATGCCGGGAACGGCGCCATCGCTATGGCTGGACCGCAAGGTGAAGCCGTTAACGTCGAAGTAATCGTCGCGCATGACGGTCCGTTTCAGCTTGGAAAGATGGGCCCCAACGGCGCGGATTTGACCATGCCCTCCTCGGCAAGACTTTCTGACAAGCTCGTCATGGTTCTTGAGCAGCAAGCGGCGCTCAACGGAATGCCAGTTCCACAGTTTACGTATCTTTATGCGGCGCCCATCGCAATGCCATCGGGGATGGGCCAATGCGGCATGTTTGCAGTCAGCGCCTCCGGGGGCGCCAATCCGGGCGACGGAATGGGCATATTCTGCTCGTTTGCCGAGAGTTCCGCAAACTTTTTCAAGAGTTTCTTGATGTATGGAACGGCCCCCGCGACGATCGCCGCCCAGGCTGTGCCCACGGTTGAGGCCGTCTTTAAGAGCTACAAATTAGCCCCGGGTTGGACGCAGAAGATTCTTTCCGCCTATGCGCCCGCAAGCTCGACAGATCCAGGACCGGGCGGCTCAGGATATCCCAGCCGCGCAAGTGTGAACACAAACCCGGGGCCGGGCGCAGGCGGCTATAACCCGGGGCCCGGCGGATCAGGATATCCCAGCGCAGCGAATGCAAACACAGACCCTGGACCAGGGGCAGGCGGCTATAACCCAGGGCCGGGCGGCTCAGGATATCCCAGCGCAGCGAATGCAAACACAGACCCTGGACCAGGCGCAGGCGGCTATAACCCGGGGCCAGGTGCCGGGGGCTACAATCCAGGACCTGGAGGTTCAGGGTATCCCAGCGCCGCAAGTGCGAGCGCAAGCGATGGACCAGGCTCCAGCGGCGGCTATAACCCAGGGCCGGGCGGTTCAGGATATCCCAGCGCCGCAAGTGCGAGCGCAAGCGATGGACCAGGCTCCAGTGGCGGCTATAACCCGGGGCCGGGCGGCTCAGCAGGTTACCCGAACAACCCGCCCAGTGCGAATTCAAATTCAGCCGATGGACCGGGCCTTGGCGGCGGCTACAATCCGGGGCCCGGTGGCTCGGCAGGATACCCATATGACGGGACGGACCCGAGCCAATCGTACTCCGACGTGCTCTGGCGCAATCGGCAAGTTATCGATCAGGGCTTTGTCTGCGTCAACGCCAACATCATCGGCAACGGTTCGCCCCCGCAGACTCCGGTCGAGTGCGGTGGATGGAAGCCGAACTTCTAGAACCGGCAGCCTGCGTATCGATCTTTAACCCTGGCGTCCTAATTCGCGTGCTTGAGCGTCGCCGCCGACCGCCGGTTCACTTCGCCAAGAATCTTTCCCATGTCCTGGTGGATCGCTCTTCCCTGCTCCACCATGAGCTCGCCGCCCACGTAAACGCGATCGATGTCGCGCTCTTCCGTCACCAGAACAAGGCTCGCGTACGGATCGAAGACGGTTCCGTAGCGCGTGGGGTCGATGACGACGAAGTCCGCGAACTTGCCCGGCTCCAGACTGCCCAGCTTGTCTTTGACACCCATCACGTCGGCTGAGCCCATAGTATGCAGATAAAACACTTCATACGGACTCATGATGGCTGCGCTCTGATAGAGGTCACGTATCGCGTAGAGGCCCGTGCGCATATTTTCAAAGGGGTCGGCGACGTCGGCGCTGGCTTCGCCGTCCACGCCCATCCCCACGCGAATACCCTTCTTCAGATACTTGGGAATGTCGGCCACGCCTGAGGCGAGGCGGCCGTTGGAAAGTGGGTTCCAGCACATTCCGGCACCAGCCGCGGCGGTTGCGTCGAGAATAGCGTCGGTGGTGTGGATGAAGTGGCCAAAATACAGCGTGGGACCGAGCAGGCCGCTCTCGGTCATCCAGTGAAACTTCGATTGCTCGGCGGCCACGGTGTCGGGAGGCTCCAGATAGTGCGTCTGGTTGCCGATGTGGAATTCGTCCATCTCCTGTTTCTCGGCCACAGCCTGCTGCTCGGTGTTGTTGAACGAGGTCCAGCCGTTCAGCATCACACTCAGGAAGTGCGAACTTTGCGGTTGCGACGCCGTCCAGTCGAGGAAATTCTTGAGCCGCTCGCGGGCCATCTCCGGCGTCATTTGCGGGCCGATCATGTCAGCGTCATAGCCGTGCACAAAGCGAATACCGGAATCCATCTCGCCGCGAAACGATTCCTCATCGCATTTGCTTCCCGCGCACTCTTCCCGCTTGGAACCGCCGTAGGCGAAGTCATACGCGCCGGTGATGCCATGCTCCAGATGATCCAGTGCGCCGTACAAAGTGAACCAGTAATAATCTTCAGCCTTGGCGTAGAGCGCGTGATGGTTGTAGAGGCCATCGATCCAGCCGGGTAGTGTCTGGTCCTGCGCGATGCCGCGAAACGCGGCTTGCCACAGATGGCTGTGCGCGGAGAGAAGTCCGGGGATGATCCACTCGCCGTGCGCATCCCATGTCTCCTTCGCGGCAAGGCCCGCGGGAGGTGCGCCGGCGGCGACCGCTGTGAGCTTTCCCTCGTCATCGACCACCAGGTATCCGGTAAAAGGCTCCTTTTGCCCCGGCGCCATGGTGATGATGCGCGCGTTTTTCACAACGAGCCTGGCCGGCGGAGCTGCCCACGCACCTTGCGCGGCCAGCATCAGAACCGACGCAACGCAAAGGATCCAACCCTTCATTCTTCTCGGCATTCCCTTTGATACCGCGAATTGGATAAGAGCGCAATGAAGAAACTTCGACGGTAAATGGTGAACTCGCTTGATCTGGGGTTGGTCGAACGGCGAAAGTAATCAAAGCATGGCAAAAGCTCTTCGTTCGACGCGCGTCCTGACACCGCATGGCATCGCGCCTGCCGCAGTGATCGTGGATCACGAGCACATCACTGCGCTGGCCGACTGGAATGAACTGCCAGCAGGCGCGGAACTCTTCGATTTCGGCGATCATGTGCTGCTTCCCGGCCTGGTGGACTCGCACGTACACATCAATGATCCCGGCCGCACCGAGTGGGAAGGATTTGAGACCGCAACACAGGCCGCGGCGGCAGGCGGCGTAACGACGCTGGTCGATATGCCGTTAAATTGCGTTCCGGAAACCATCAACGTGCCAGCGCTCGAAGCCAAGCGCGATGCGGCGAAAGGCAAAGCGTGGGTGGACTGGGCTGCGTGGGGCGGCGTGGTGCACGGCAACGCCGATTCACTGCCGTCGCTGGTACGCGCAGGCGTTCCCGGGTTCAAATGCTTTCTCATTCACTCCGGAATCGACGGTTTTGCGTCAGTGGATGAAGCGGACCTGCGCGCGGCGCTCAAGAAGCTGCGCGGCACAGGACTGCCGTTGCTGGCGCATGCGGAAGTGGCCGGCCCGATCGGTGCGGCCACTCAGGCGCTGGATAGAATGAGCGCGGACTGGCATAAGTACTCCACTTATTTGCGCTCTCGTCCCGACGACGCCGAGGTTGAGGCCATTGCCTTGCTCATCAGCCTCGCCGAGGAGTTCCAGACCCCCATCCACATCGTGCATCTGTCGAGTGCCCAGGCGCTACCGCTGCTCCGGGATGCGCGCGAGCGGGGCGTGCCCGTGACGGTAGAAACCTGCGCACACTACCTCTGGTTCGAAGCCGCAATGATTCCTGACGGCGCCACCCAGTACAAATGCGCGCCGCCGATTCGCGACGCCCGGAATCGCGAGGCGCTGTGGAATGCGCTCAACGAAGGACTGATTGATATGGTGACCACCGACCACTCCCCTTGCCCGCCGGAGATGAAGCGCGGCAAATCCAAAAGTGGAATCGCCCGCTGGGATCAGGCGTGGGGCGGAATCGCAAGCCTTGGCCTGGCCCTGCCCGTGCTGTGGACCGGCATGAAACAACGCGGCATCGCGCTGGAGCGGATCGGAGAATGGATGGCGGCTGCGCCTCCCCTGCTGGCAGGGATGAACGGACGCAAGGGAGTGATTGCGGTGGGCGCCGATGCAGACTTCGCGGTCTTCGATCCCGATGCCAAGTGGACAGTGGCGCCTTCCGACTTGCGCTTTCGGCATAAAATCTCGCCGTATCTCGGCGCTGAACTGCGGGGCCGCGTGCTCGAAACCTGGTTGCGCGGTGCGCCTGTCTTTCGCGCCGCCGCGCATATTGGCGAGGCCCGCGGCAGAGAGCTGGTGCATCAATGAAAGAACGCGCGCAACGTGCCATTGCCGAGTGCCGGCGCATCGCCACCATGAGCGAGCAGCCGGATCGTACCACGCGAAGGTTTCTCACTCGTCCCGTACGCGAAGTGCATAAATTGCTGCGCGGGCGCATGGAGGCTCTCGGCATGTCGGCGAGCGTAGACGCGGTGGGAAATCTGCGTGGCTTATGGCAGCCGCTAAACGCAAGCGGCAAGCGTCTGATCATCGGCTCCCACATTGACACAGTGCCCAATGCCGGCGCCTTCGACGGTATCCTCGGCGTCACCCTTGCGCTGGAATGTGCAGAGATCGCACAGGAACTCAAGCTGCCGCTGCCCATCGAAATCATTGCCTTCAGCGAAGAAGAGGGCGTGCGCTTTGGCGTGCCGTTTATCGGTAGCCGCACGGTTGCCGGATGGTTCGATACTGCCCTCCTCAAACTCAAGGATGCAGAGGGCTTGACGTTGGAAGCCGCAATCCGCGCCTTCGGGCTCGATCCCGCAGAGATCGGTAAAGCGGCCATCGGCGACGACGCGTTGGGCTTCTTCGAGATCCATATTGAGCAGGGCCCGATTCTCGATGTGGAGGGATTGCAAGTTGCCGCCGTGACTTCCATCCTGGGCCAAACGCGACACACTCTCACGTGGAACGGACACGCCAACCATGCCGGCACCACGCCGATGCACCTGCGCCGCGATGCGCTGGCCGGCGCGGCCGAGTGGATGATTTCAGTGGAATCCATCGCGCAACGCACCAAAGGGCTCGTAGCAACGGTGGGCCATGTGGATGTGGAGCCGAATGCGGCCAATGTGATCGCGGGCGCGGTACGTGTGAGTCTCGATGTGCGCCATGCCAATGATCCTGCGCGCAAGACGGCGGTCGAGGCCCTGCTCGCGCAGGCCGAAACCATCGCCGCGCGGCGCGGGCTGGTCTTAAGGTGCACGCGCCAGATGGACCATCCGGCCGTGCCTATGGATGAGCGGCTGACGGCGTTTATTGCCGAGGCAATCGAAGCCACGGGACTGCCGGCGAAGCGCATGCCGAGCGGCGCTGGTCACGACGCCATGGTGATGGCCGCGCGCGTGCCCACGGCAATGCTCTTCCTCCGCAGTCCCGGCGGCATCAGCCACCATCCCGATGAAACCGTGCTCGAAGAAGATGTTACGGCGGCCCTGGACGTGTGCGAGAGATTTCTACAGCGGCTGGCCGCCGAGGTCGGATAGAATCGGGCAGCGGAATGAGTTGGGAACTTTGCTGGATTCCACTTTTTTTGATTTCCCTTTGAAGAGGTCGCACGTGCATCACTTAGGATCCACTCGCAGCAGCCTGAAGGCAGACCATTTGCTGCAGACGCCAGACACTTTTGTCCGCTCGCCACTCGCTGGCGCGGAGGGCGTGGAGTTCATCATTCACGCCGCGCCGCAACTGGGCGCGCGCTTTACGCAGATGACGGCGGAGTTTGTGGCCGGCGGAACGCTCGCCCCGGCGCCCGCGCAGCGCTTCCTCTACGTTCTCGACGGCAAGATCGAGATCAAAGCCGGTGGAAAACGGCACGTTCTCAAGCCGGGCGGCTTTGCGTACCTGCCGCAAGGCGCTCCGCACACCGTGCGCGCACCGGGTATCGCGCGCGTCGCCGTCATTGAGAAGCCCTACGAGCCATTGCACGGAGCGGCCTCTCCGGAGATTGTGGTCGGCGACGAAGACGACGTGGCTCCCGTTGCGCTCATGGGTGACCGTGCGCTACGCGTACGTGCGCTCATGCCCGACGCCGCACCGTACGACTTTGCCGTGAACACCATGACCTACGATCCCGGCGCGTCGCTCAGCATGGTGGAAGTTCACGCGATGGAGCACGGCCTGCTGATGCTCGAGGGCGGCGGCATTTACCGTCTAGGTGATTCGTGGTATCCGGTGCACGCCGGCGATTTTATCTGGATGCGCGCTTATTGCCCGCAGTGGTTTGGCGCGCTGGGCAAGAAGCCGGCGAAATACCTCATCTACAAAGATTGGCGACGGCATCCGCTGGGAGAATAGAGCAAATGACTACGAACCAGCCCGATCTTTCGATTGACGGCCTCATGGCGGAGCTGATGGTCCTGGCAAAAATCTCAGAAGCCGAGCCGCCCGTGGTGACGCGCGTGGTCTTCGGCGAGGCGGACATGCGCGCCCGCGCTTACGTGAAGGGCCTGTGCAAAGAAGCGGGGCTGACCGTGCGCGAAGATGCCGTCGGCAATACTTTTGCGCGCTGGGAAGGCAGCGACCCCACGCTCGCGCCGGTCGGCACCGGCTCGCACATCGACGCCATTCCCAACGCCGGCCTTTACGACGGATGCGTCGGCGTGCTGGGCGGTCTGGAAGCGATTCGCGTTCTCAAGAAGCTCGGGGTCAAGCCGCGCCGCTCCATCGAACTCGTGATTTTTACTGCCGAGGAGCCCACGCGCTTTGGCATCGGTTGCCTGGGCAGCCGCATGATGGCCAGCGTGCTCACGCCAAAGCAGGCGCTTGCTCTGCGCGACAAGGACGGTCGCGGATTGGAAGAGTGGCGCGCGCAAGCTGGATTCATCGGTTCGCTCGAATCCGTCGCGGTGCCCAGCGGCCGCTTCCACAAGTTTGTCGAGTTGCACATCGAGCAGGGGCCGTACCTCGAGCAGGAAGGACTCGATGTGGGCCTGGTGACGCACATTGCTGCGCCGGCCAGCCAGCGCATCGTGATTGAAGGCGAAGGCGGCCACGCCGGCGGCAAATTGATGCCGGGCCGCAAGGATGCGCTCGCCGCCGCCGCGGAATTGATTCTGGCGTTGGAATCGGCGGCGAAATCGACAGGCGCTATCGATACCGTAGGCACCGTGGGCGTGTGCGAGGTGTTTCCCGGCGCTGTGAACAGCATTCCCTCGCGCGTCGAGATCACTACCGACGTGCGCGACATCGATGTCGCGCGCCGTGACCGCGTTCTGGTCGCACTGGATGCTTCCATTCACGGCGTGAGCACGCGCCGCGGCGTCAAGATCGCCAAGGAAGTGATCAACGCCGATCCACCAACCACCTGCGATCCCGCGATTTTGGCCGTTCTCGAAGAGTCCGCCGTCGCGGCCGGCAAGAAATACAGAAAGATGGTGGCACGCGCCTACCACGATTCATCCTTCGTCTCGTGCATAGCACCCGTGGCCATGTTATTTATTCCCTGCCGCGGCGGCGTCAGCCATCGGCCCGACGAATACGCTTCGCCTGAGTGGATCGGCAGCGGCATTCACGTGCTGGGGCGCACCCTGGCGCGTTTGGCAGAGTAGGCCGCGCGCTTTCAAAAATGCGCTGCGCCTTGTATGCTATCCCTCAACCCGTTCGGCATTGTCGGCACCTATGAGCGCGCATGCGACAACCCGCATCGTTGGTACCCCCGTTCCTCGAAAAGAGGGCGTGGACAAACTGGTGGGGCGCGCGTGCTACATCGATGACATGGAACGCGAGGGCATGCGGTACGGAGCCACGGTGCGCAGCACCATTCCCCGCGGGCTCATCCGCTCCATCGCCTTCGATCGCCGCATCGACTGGACACAGTTCACGGTGGTCACCGCTGCCGACATTCCCGGCGAAAATATCATTCAGCTCATCATTGCGGATCAGCCCTGCCTCGCCGACGGCAAGGTGAATCATTGCGAGGAGCCGATTCTTCTCCTCGCGCATCCCGATAAGCACAAATTGCGCGAAGCCCTCGGCGCGGTGAAGATCGAGTACGATCCGCTGCCGCACCTCTTCACCATTGAGGAGAGTGAGCGGCAGAACCTGATCGTGTGGGGCGCGGACAATTTGCTCAAGAGTTTTCTGCTGGAAAAAGGCGATGCGGATTCCGCATGGGCTCATGCTGCGCACATCGTTGAAGGTGAATATCGCACCGGCGCGCAGGAACACTTGTATATCGAGAACCAGGGCGTCATTGCCGAGTACAGCGCACAGGACGGAGTCACGGTGTGGGGTTCGCTGCAATGCCCCTACTACGTTTTCAAAGCACTGCGCGGCGTCTTCGACCTGCCTGAAGACAAGGTGCGCGTCGTCCAGACTGAAACCGGCGGCGCGTTCGGTGGCAAGGAAGATTATCCCTCCGTCCTCGCCTGCCACGCGGCGCTCTTAGCCAGGAAGAGCGGTCATCCAGTGAAGATGGTTTACGACCGCATGGAAGATCTGGCAGCCACCACCAAGCGCCATCCCGCGCGCGTGCGCCATCGCACTGCACTCGACAAGGATGGCAAGCTGCTGGCGATGGAGATCCATCTCGACACCAATGGCGGTGCATATGCCACGCTTTCTTCCACGGTGCTCTCGCGTGCCACGCTGCACTCCACCGGCCCCTATCTCTGCCCCAATGTGCGCGTCAGCGCGCGTTCCTGGGCGACGAATCTCGTTCCTTACGGCGCGTTTCGCGGCTTCGGAGCGCCGCAGGCCATCTTCGCGATGGAGCGCCACATGGACGAAATCGCCGCAGCGCTCGGCTTGGATCCGGTCGAACTGCGGCGGAGAAATTTTCTCCATCAGGGCGAGGCGAACGCCACGGAACAATTGATGCGCGAACCTATGTTCCTCGAACAGTTGCTCGATCGCGCGTTGCAGGAGAGCGATTATCACGCCAAGCGTGCGAAATTCGCCCGCGAGAATGTTCTGAATCCCATCAAGCGCGGCATGGGGATCGCGGCGTTTTATCACGGCTCAGGCTTCACCGGCTCGGGCGAGCTGTATCTGAATTCGCTGGCCGGCGTGGACGTTACACCGGAGGGCAAGGTGCGCGTTCTGGTGTCGAATACCGAATTCGGCCAGGGCACGAACACGATTCTCACGCAGATTGCCGCCGAAGCGCTGGGCATCGAATACACCGACATAACCATGGCCGCGCCGGATACCGATATGGTGCCGAACAGCGGGCCGACGGTGGCTTCACGCACCTCCATGGTGGTGGGCCATATTGTTGAGCGCGCCTGCCTGCAGCTTGTCTCTATGTTGCGCGAGCACGCGGGCCTTGGAGCGACGTACACGCGCGAAGAATTCCTTGCCGCGTGTGAGCGCTATCGCGATGTCCATGGTGAAGTCTCGTCCATGTGCCGTTATGAAGCTCCGCCGGGCATTTACTGGGACGATCAGAAATATCACGGCGAAGCCTACGGCGCGTATGCGTGGGCAGTCTACGTGGCACAGGTCGCGGTGGACACGGTGACGTACTCGGCCGAGGTGGAAGACTTCTGGGCCGTGCAGGAAGTAGGCCGCGTGCTGCATCCGGTGATGGCCGCGGGACAAATTGAGGGGGGCATCGCGCAAGGCGTCGGCTACGCGCTCTACGAGAAAGTCGTTCTCGCAGATGGCCGCATGACCAATAACCAGATGACAAACTACATCATGCCCACCGCGGAGGATGTGCCGCCGATTCATGTGTACTTCGAAGAGATTCCATTCCGCCATGGCGGCTACGGTGCGAAAGGCATCGGCGAGTTGCCGCACGACGGCCCCGCGCCCGCGATTCTGAATGCCATCCGCGACGCGACCGGCGTGAGTTTTACTGCCATTCCACTTTTGCCCGAGGATCTTTATGCAGGCCTCGCCGTGATTCAACCGGTGGAGGAGCCGGCGTTGCCATGAGCGCCAGCGGAAAGGCCCGGACGGACGCGCACTGGCCGGCGATCAACTTTACTGTCAACGGCGAAATCCGCTCAGTGCATGTGCCGCCCATGAAGCGTCTGCTCGACGTGCTGCGCGAAGATCTGCATCTGACCGGAACCAAGGAGGGTTGCGGTGAGGGTGAGTGCGGCTCCTGTTCGGTGCGCATGAATGACGAGCTGGTGAACAGTTGCCTTGTGCCCGTGCTGCAGGCCGAAGGCGCAGAAATCCAAACCGTGGAGGGACTGGCGCTTGATGGCGGCCTTCATCCTTTGCAGGAATCTTTCCTGCACAATGGCGGAGCGCAGTGCGGCATTTGTACGCCCGGCATGTTGATGGCCGCGGCGCAGCTTCTCTCGCACCGCCCGCATCCCAGCGAAGCGGAGATTCGCGAAGGCCTGGCAGGCAATTTGTGCCGCTGCACCGGATTTATGCGCATCTTTGCGTCCGTCGCGGCCGCCGCCGGCGAAGCGGAATCGGAGCTGGCGAAAGAACCAGTCGTGGAGCAAACCCACCATGCGCGGTAATGCCGAAATGCACGAACTTGTCGCGCCCGGCAGCCTGGCTGCGGTGCTCGATCTGCTTGCCGCTGAGCCCGGCCAATGGACGCCCATCGCGGGCGGCACGGAATTGATGGTGGCGTTTTCCGCCGGGCGTTTGCACGCGCACAAGCTGGTCAACCTGTGGGGCATTCCCGATTTGCGCACCATCGAAGTGACGCCGGAGAGCGTTGCCATCGGCGCGTCGGCCACATTTCTCGATCTGCGCAAGCACGCTGTCATCAACGCAGAGTTGCCGCTGCTCGCAAAAGCCGCAAGCTGGATCGGCTCCGTCGCCAACCAGAGCCGCGCCACGCTCGGCGGAAATCTGGTGAACGGTTCGCCCGCCGCGGATTCCTCGCCCGCACTCCTTGCGTACGACGCTGAGATTGAAACCATCTCTGTACGCGGCCGCCGCAAAGTTCCCTACTCCGAGTTTCACACCGGTTATAAACGCAATGTGCTCGCAGCGGATGAACTGCTCTACGCGATTCATCTGCCCAGACGATTCGCGCGCCACCGGCAATACCTGCGCAAGGTGGGGACGAGGCGGGCGATGGCAATTGCGAAGGTCGCGCTCGGTGCCACTGCGCTGCTCGAGCAAGGCGTCATTCGCGAGATTCGGCTCGGAGCGGCGAGCCTTGCTCCCTACCCCACGCGCCTCAAACAAACTGAGGCGGCGCTGTTGGGCCAGGCGCTCACGCGCGAAACGGTGCTGGCCGCGCGGCGCGCACTGCTCTCCGAAGTGCAGCCCATCGACGACATTCGCTCCACGGCCGAGTACCGGCGGCGCGTGGTCGTGAATCTGCTCGAAGAATTCTTGCTCGAGTTGCGGCGGGAGGGATCGTGAATGCTACGCTAGCGGCTTGGAACGCAGCCGGCGAACCCGAGGCCCGAAATGCCATGCTGGCCTGCTGCGGCGCCAAACGCTGGGTCGACGCGATGGTAGCCCTTCGTCCGATTGCGAGCGTATTTGCGCTGAGCGAGGAGGCGGACCGCGTGTGGGGTACGATGCAGGAAGCCGACTGGCTGGAGGCCTTTGCCTGCCATCCCCGCATTGGCGAACGTAAAGTGTCGGCGCACGCAGGCGCGCAATCGGCCGCGTGGTCCAGGGCCGAACAAGCGCAGACGGCCTCGGCAAACGATGAAGTGCTGGCCGAAATTGCAGAGGGCAATCAGAAGTACGAAGAGTTGTTCGGATTCACGTATATCGTGTGCGCCACGGGCAAGAGCGCGAAAGAGATGTTGACGATTCTGAAGCGGCGGCTGGGATCGTCGCGCGAAATCGAATTACGCGAAGCCGCCGAGCAGCAGCGGCAAATCATGCAAATCCGTTTAGGAAAGTGGTTGATCGAATGAGCGCAATCACAACACACGTATTGGATACGGTCCTGGGCAAGCCGGCGGCGGGAATTACCGTGCGCCTGGAAAAACTCGAAGGCGGCGGCTGGATTGAAGTTTCGACTGGCGATGAGCCGGCCGAGCGCGTGCAGGATGCACCGGGCGGCTGGGTCGAAATTGCGGCAAGCGCCACCGACGCCGACGGCCGATGTCGTGATCTCGCAGCCGATGCGCCGTCCGGCAATTACCGGCTCACTTTTTCGACTGGCAGTTACTTCAAGCACCTGGGCCGTGCCAGCATCTACACCGAGATTGCTATTACTTTTGGCTGCGACGGTAAGGGGCATTACCATTTGCCGCTCCTGCTCAGCGACAACAGTTACACCACCTATCGAGGATCGTGACGAGGGGAAGCTAACCAATGGCAAGACTGGGTGAAAACCGCTACGGAAAATCCCGCGTGCGCCTGTCGCGGATCACGCGCCTGAGCGATCGGCATGAGTTCAACGAGTGGACCGTGCACGTAATGCTGTACGGCGACCTTGAGTCGAGTTACACGCAGGCTGACAACAGCAAAGTTCTGCCCACCGACACCATGAAGAACACCGTGTACTTCGTGGCTCGCGGCTCAAAAGCCGCAACCATCGAGGCCTTCGCCTGCGAACTGGGCGACTACTTCCTCTCGAACCAGCCGCAAGTGGCTAAGGTCAGCATCGATGTCCAGGAAAAGTCCTGGCAGCGCATGATCGTCGAAGGCGCGCCGGAAGCCACGACCTTCCAATTAGGCGGATCGGAGTTGCAAACGGCGCACGCCGAGCGCGAACGAACCGGCGCGTGGGCCGTTACTTCGGGCGTGGATGGATTGACGATTCTCAAGACGACCAAGTCGGCGTTTACCGGCTACATCAAGGACAAGTTGACTACGCTCAAGCCGGCCACCGACCGAATCTTTGGCACATGCGCCACAGTGAAGTGGGAATACGCGACAGTAGCGTCAGATTACGCTGGGGTGCGCGCAAGAATTCTGGCGGCGCTGCTCAAAGAATTTGCCAGTCACAATAGTATGAGCGTGCAGCACACGCTCTTCGACATGGGGAAAGCCGCGCTGGCCGCAGCGCCGGAGATCGCGCGCATTCATCTCTCCATGCCCAACCTGCATCATCTGCTCGCCGACTTGAGTCCCTTCGGCCTCGACAATCCGAATCACATCTTCGTGCCCATCGACGAGCCGCATGGTACGATCGAGGCCACCGTCGAACGGTAATTCACGCACAACAAACAAAAGGCAAGCACGTGACCGGCAATGTAACCACAAAAGGCCAGGTGTATGCGGAGGACGGCGCGCCCGAAACTTCTGGTCTGCGCGCGGGTGTGCTCGGCCCGGTAGAAACGCTGGCGCAGTCGGTCTCGGCTATGGCGCCCAGCACTTCTCCTTCGCTTACCATTCCCCTGGTCTTCGCGCTCGCCGGCAACGCCACGTGGTTCGTCTACCTGATGGCTACTGCGGCAACCTTCCTGGTCGGATTCTGCGTGAGCCGCTTCGCGAAGCTTTCCGCATCGCCAGGATCGCTTTACACCTACACTGCGGAAACCCTGCCGCCAGTCTTTGGCGTTCTCGCCGCGTGGGGCCTTTTGCTTGCGTATCTCGCCACAGGTGCCTCAGTGGCAGGTGGAGGACTCTATTACTTTGGCGTTCTCTGGCAGCAGTTTCTGCCCTGGACGCATTGGATGCCGCACGCGCTGCTCACGCTCGGCGTGATTTGCGGCGTCGCTGGATGGGTTGCTTATCGAGACGTAAAGCTCTCCGCGGAGTTGATGCTGTGGATCGAAGCGGTCTCCGTGAGCCTGATTCTCATCGTGTTGGCGGTGATGTTTTTTCACTTCGGCTTCCGCATCGATCTTGACCAACTCCGCCTGAAGGGCGTGTCCGGAGCGCGGCTTGGACCGGCGCTGGTGCTGGCAATGTTTACTTTTGTCGGATTTGAGAGCGCGACCACCCTCGGCGGCGAGGCAAAAGATCCGACCAGGACAATTCCGCGCGCAGTCCTGCAATCCGCCATTCTCGGCGGAGTGTTCTTCATGCTGTGCTCGTACTCTGAGGTGCTCGGCTTCCGCGGCGAATCAGCGATGCTAAGCCAGTCCGCGAGCCCTCTTCATCAACTCGCGGCGAGGATGGGCGTCTCTCCACTCGGTGTGGGCATCGACCTCGGCGCGGCCGTGGCCATGTTCGCCTGCGTGCTGGCTTGCACCACGGCGGCGGCGCGGGTCCTGCTGAAGATGGCGCAGGGTGGTTTGCTGCCCCACGCTCTCGCTCGGACCAACCAACGTCACGGAACTCCGGGCGCCGCAATTGCACTCTCCGCCGGGCTCATGTTCCTCTCCACTGCCGCGCTGGCGCTGAGCCACGTGACTGGCTCCGACATGTACGACTGGATGGGGTCGCTCGCGGTCTTTGGATTTCTCACCGCTTATGCGCTGGTTGCTCTTGCACTGCCTTTCGCGCGGCGGGCAATGGGCCAGCACTCGCACATCGTCACAGCCCTCAGCATCGTTACCGTTGCGGTCATGATCCTGATCACTGTTTTCGACCTCAACTCCGCGGCCGACGCCGTCCACGCGCGCATTCCATATCTCTATCTCGCCTACATCGCGGCGGGGCTTGGCTGGTACGGAGTACAGCGCGCGATCCGTGTAAATCGTTAACGTTGTGTGGAAAACGCGCCCCCTACGGGTGCGAATCACAAAGAATCTTTACGTGAACTTTATATCGCAGACATTACCATGCCACTAACCCGCGTGGTTGCAGGTCCAAGCATTTGAACGCTCTACGTTCGAAACCTTAACTTTTTCAGTTTGGAAGTTGCACGCACACAAACGCCGGATCTCACATTTACCAGTGCTCTATTTTTTGAAATCCCGGAACTTCAACCGGGAAATCTCTATTTCGAGGTCAGTCCTTTGAAGCAATCCATGCGCACGTCCTCCTTGTGGTTCGCTGCTCTGCTGGCGATGACCACGGCAGCGCTGTTTACGGTCCAACCGCTCAAGGCCCAGCAAACGCTCGGCGGAATTACCGGCGAGGTAACCGACGCCTCGGGCGGTGTGATTCCCAATGCGGCCGTTACCGTGACCGAGGAGCAGACCTCGCTTACCCGCACCACCAAGACCAACGGCTCGGGCAGTTACAGCTTCGTCAACCTGCCCATCGGCGTTTATACGCTCACGTATTCGGCCGCTGGCTACGAAGCGCAGAAGACGCCGCACATCACAGTGCAGGCCGATCGCACGGCCACGGTGAACGCTTCTCTGAAGGTCGGCCAGACCAGCACCACGGTGGAAGTTGAAGCCGCGCCGCTGATGAATGCCGTGGACACCACTAACGGCTACGTGATGGAAACCCAGCAGATCGACGCCGTGCCCTTGCCGACCGGCAGCTTCACCGGGCTGGCAATTCTTTCGCCCGGCGTGGATGCCGAGCTGCCTGGTGGAACCGGCGCCAACTCCGGCCTGGGCAACGCGCCCATCTGGGCCAACGGCCAGCGCGATACGTCAAACGCATTTCTGGTGAACGGCGTCGACGCCAGCAACCTGTTTAATGGCAAAAGTACCAGCCAGGTGGATTCGTTCCGTGTCGTCAACAATACCGGCCAGGCCAACAACGCGGCCGGCGGCGTGATTCCCAGTGCAGCGTCGGTCTATCTTGCCATCGGCAATGCCATTCCTACCCCCGCACCTGAAACTATTGCGGAGGTGCGCGTCAACGCTTCGATGTACGACGCCCAGCAGGGCTCCGACAGCGGCGCGCACATCGATATGAGCACCAAGTCGGGAACCAACCAATTTCATGGCGGCGTCTATGCCCATCGCGGCACCAACTGGATCAACGCTGCGCCATTCTTCTTCAAGAAGGACAACAATATTCCGGCGAGCGACAAGAACCCCGAGTTGCACCGCTACATCCTGGGTGGCGATATCGGCGGACCGATCATCAAGGACAAGCTCTTTGGCTTTGTCGGCTATCAGCACCTGCACATCTCCGATCAGGAGACAGGCGACGAACTTCTCGACGTTCCACCCGGATTGGCCACAAGCGGCCGCGGCGTAGCCAACCTGATATCGGTCGCTGACAACAACTGGACGAGCAACATCGGCTATCAGCAAGACTCGGGATTCGACCCCACGTATGGTGCCACTTACAACCCCGGTACGGGCACGTATAGTGGCGGCACATACAACGGTTTTGGCCCCGGGGCAAATCCTGTCGCCTACGACCTGCTGACCGCGCCGGCACTGCCCGGTGAGCCCGGAAACTATCTCGTCCCCAGCCCCCTCGCCACCGCCAGCCCCAACATCTATTCGCCCTACAACGCATTTCTTCCCGGCACGTCGCGTTTTACTTCCGATCAGGGCGTCGCCGATCTTGACTGGAATGTGAGCTCCAGGGACATTGTTGCCGTCAAGTACTACTACCAGCACGATCCCTCGAGCTCGCCCTACGCCTACTCCAACGTGCCGGGGTTCACTGGACACATGGATACCGGCTCGCAGTTGGGTTCAATCAACAACGTGCAAACCATTGGGTCAACCCTGAGCGTTTCTGAAACGGTTGGCGTGCTCCGCGAAAAAGTGTATGCCACCAACGACCAGCCCTGGGCGCCCGGTCAGGCGGGAACGCCGGCGGCGGGTTTGACTGCGGCCTTCGGCGGTTACTTTCCCGGTTTCACCATCAACGACGCCATCGGCGATCAGTACGACTCGTCGACCGGACCGCTTTATGGCGGTGTTGCTCCATCCCTCTCCATCGGGCCCGATGCGGAATACCAGGCTGAAAACACTGGCATGTTTCAGAACCGCATCATGCCCTCGGGCACGGCCATCTGGTCAAAGGGACGTCATGCACTTAGCTTCGGCGGCAGTTGGTCGTATACGCAGTTGAATTTGCGTGATCGCCGCACGGGTACGGGCAGTGTAGCCTCGCCTGACTTTGTCTCCTTCCTCGATAACTGGGTCACGCCCTACTCCACGCAGAACTTTACAGCCTCAACCTACCTGCAGGGCAACGCCAATCGTTATTACCGCGCCAATGAAACCGGCTTGTTCGCCCAGGACAAGTTTCAGGTAACCCCCACCTTGAGCATCACAGCCGGTGTTCGCTACGACTGGAATGGCGGCCTGACGGAGAAAAACGGCGATATCATCAACTTCGACCCCTCGAAGTACAGCTACAACGTCGCCTCCGACACCATTACCAGTTCCGGTTTCATCATCGCCGGCAACAACGCCAACGGAACCACGGGCGTGAGCAAGACCACCCTGACCGGCCGTCAGTGGGGCATTGCTCCTCGCCTGGGCCTCGCCTGGCAGCCGTCCGCCTTCCACTCCAAGTTCGTCGTGCGCGGCGGCGGCGGCCTCTATTACGACCGCGGCGAACTGTACACCTATCTTTCGCCCGGATACGCGGCAGGCGAAGTCGAGGGCGGACCCTTCGGCATCGCGCAGACGCCTCCCTTCGTCACCCAGCAGCACTGCCCGTACTCCTCGTCCTTCCAAACCAACACGTTTCAAGAGGCAACCTTCCTCTACTTGAATTACATCCCGATCTGCGGCGGAGACTATTTCACACCTCCCACCGGCGGCGACTACACCCTCTCAACTCCCTGGGGACCCACGTTAGGCGCCGGTCCTTCCAATCCCAAAGCCTCAGACGTCAACAACTATCTCCCCAACGCCGCGGACATTATCGACGGCACGGTGTCGGGCTCCAACGGGCAGCAGCCCTTCATTCTCGGCGTCTACAATCGCGCCAACAAACTGCCCTACAGCATCAACTTCACGCTCAATCTCCAGTACCAGCCGCGCAACGATCTGATGATCGAAATCGGCTATGTGGGCAATCTCGGCCGTCACCAGGTCATCCCTGTGCCCTTCAACCAGGCGCAGATCGCAACACCCGGCAATCCCACACATCCGGGCGGATTGGCCACGCAGTATTACAGCTACGGCTATACGGTGTACGACCCCAACAGCTTTTACCCCATCTGCGTAAATAACGATCCGAGCTGCGCGTATGGCCCGATGCAGAACAACTTCGAGGGCGGCAACGTCGACCTGCGCGTGCCGTACATCGGTTACTCCTCGGAGTCCGAGTCCTACACCGCTGCCGGAATCGCGGCCTATCACGCGCTCACGTCGCACCTCGAAAAGCGCCTCAGCCACGGCTTCCTGGCCGGTGTCTCCTACACATACTCCCACGCCACCGACGAACAAAGCGGCCTCGGCCTCTTCTACAACGGCAACAATCCCACCAACCTGCGCTCGGGCTACGGCTCCGCCGATTTCGACCGGACACATGTATTGAACTTCACCTATAGCTACACGCTGCCCAAGTTTTTCTCCGAAAGCACGCTGGCGGGCAAAGCCATCGACAGCTGGTCCATTCACGGGATTGCCATCATTCAGAGCGGCCAGCCCTACAGCATCATCGACTACTCGGGAGCTGTCGGCAGCATCTTCTACAGCACCTTCAACGGTATTACCAACCCGATCGTGCCTCTGAACTACGCTGCCGGCTGCACTCGCAAAAACGCGCTTACCGGCGCCAACGGCGCCTTCTACAATCCGACAACTCAGACGGGTGCTGCCTTGAAGGCAAGTTGCTTCACCCTCCCGCTGATCCCGGTGGGCACTATGGGCGTCCCTGCCGGCGACCCGTACGAAACCAACTTCACCACCGGCCAGCGCAACATCTTCCGCCAGTCCTGGCAGCGCCGCGCCGATGCTTCTTTGACCAAGGAACTGCCCATCCACGGCCAATACAAGTTGACCTACGACTTCGACGTGTACAACCTCACCAACACTTCGAGCTTCGACATTCCACAGAACAACGTGAATCAAAACCAGGCGTTCAACAATGTGCCCGACGCCATCGGCAGCAGCATGTATGCTCCCACGCAGGCGGCGCCAACCAACAACTGCCAAACCAATCCAGGTGGAACCAATACGGGCTTCTTTAACTGCCCCGCGGGACTTGGCATTACCAAGCACGCCATCGGCAGCGCGCGCCAGATTCAGATGGCACTGCATCTGGACTTCTGATGCGCGCTGCGGGGTACGAACTAACAGGCGGCACTGTGCAGAGCCGCCTGTTTCGTTGCGCGAGGGCACGACTGCGGGGTGCCCCACATCTCGATTCTGAGATGTGGGAAAGCACGGACCCCAACTCAACTCTCTCAATCCAGCACGAACCGGGGCAGCAGTCCGCACCCTACAATCTTTGTATGATCGACGTTCCATGGACTGTCCGCGCTCTTCGCCAAGCCCTCGCCAATGGAACCACAAGCCCATCGCAACTGGCCGAGGCCGCGCTCGCGCGTTCGAACGGAAGTGTCAACCGCAACACGTACCTCTGGCAGGATGCAGCGTGGACCCGCGCGGAAGGCGCACGCGTCGAGGCCATGCCCCGTTCGAGCGGCGGTCCGTTTGGCGACGGCCGCCCCGCCTTGTGGGGCCTGCCCATCTCGGTCAAAGATTGCTTCGACCTCGCCGGCTCGCCAACAACGTGCGGCGTGCATTTTTATCGCGATCTGAACGGCATTGCTGCCCGCGATTCATGGCTGGTGGAGCAACTCCGCGCCGCCGGCGCCGTAATTATTGGCAAGACCCACCTTCATCCGCTGGCCTATGGAATTACCGGAGAGAACCCGGAGTTTGGCGATTGCGTGCAGCCACGCGACCCCGGCGCGCTCACCGGCGGGTCGTCGAGCGGCGCAGTCGCAACCGTGCAGGAGGGTTCGGCCGTGGCCGCCATCGGCACTGACACCGGCGGCTCCGTGCGCGCGCCCGCTGCGCTCGGCGGACTTGCTGGATACCGTGCCACCATCGGCCGCGGCGACTGGCGCGGCGGCGCGCACCTGGCCGTCTCCTTCGACACCATGGGTTGGCTCTTCCGCGACCTTGAAGATGCGCCGCTTCTCGCTGCTCCGTTTGCCGCGGGTCACAATCCGGAGAACATTTCATTCGGGCGCTTTGCTTTTCTCGGCGACAGATTCCTGCACGATTGCGAGCCGGAGGTGATGGAAGGCTTTCGCCGCGTGATCGCCGAATTGCAAGCGCTGGGGCTCAAAGCCGAGCCCGTCGATCCCGATTGGTGGAACGATTCTGTCGAGGTCTTCGCGCCGCTGCAGGCATCGGAGGCTGCGCTGCTGCATGCTGGCAACTTCGACCGCTGCGAGCCGGCTATTCGCGACCGCCTGAAGTGGGGCGCGAGCTTTTCGGCGGACCAAATTGCCGCCATGCGGCAGCGTCACGCCGATTACCGCGCCCGCATGGATGAGCTCTTCTCCGCTCACCAACTGATCCTGATGCCCTCGACTCCGGTAGCGCGTCTCGCGGCCGGGGCCGACCACAGCCAAACCCGCAGCCGCCTGCTACGCTACACTGCGCCGTTTAGCCTGGCCGGCGTGCCCGCAGTTGCCATCCCCTGCGACCACGGCGGCATGCAATTGGCTGCCGCGCGCGGTTTCGACGAGCGGCTGTTGGCGCTCGCCGCACAAATTGGCACGCGCAGAAAGGCGACTTCAGCAGCCTGAATAGTCTTCGACTGAAACTCTGGACTTAGACCCTCATTTCCGTTTTGAAGTTGGCTCGCGAATCTGAAGACAGCCCAGCCGGGCACGCCAGGGTACCCGGCGTTGGAACGAATGCATCAAGATGCCAGATGGACGCGACCGGGCGTATATTGGTGGGTTGTTGAAAAGGCAGGATGGAAATTCGAGATTGTGGAAAGTGGAAGGAGAATGAATGAAGCCCCAACTGTTATTCGCTTTTGCCCTGATTCTCACGGTCCTTGCGGGTGCGCTTCCGATGATTCTTGCCCACGGGCAAGCCACGCCGCAAGTGGTCCTCCAGGAGCAGTTCACGCTGACACCGTTCCCGAAACCTGCTTCGCTCATGTCGGGAGAGCGTTCTTGCCCTTTTATCTTTTGGACAAAGGATTTTACTCCCGAGCAGAGGATAGCTTTTAATTACGTCGACAAGGCGGGGATGACGACGAGCAATACGCCGGTGCTGGCGAACGTAACCATCATAATCGATTCAAAGAACAGCGTTCCGGTCGCGACCACGGAGAGCTCCATGAGTTCGGATGAAAAAGTATGGACGCTCATGATGTCCCAGGATACCTATAATGCGAACGCTGAATGCCTCAAAGGCATTTCAGTTAAACAGGGACAATAATTGCATCTTTGAGCGCGGCAAGGCGGCCGCAGAAGTGTATTAGAACGGCTTTTCCGTCAGGAACGGCTCGGGCTTCATGCTCCCATCGCGCTGCTTCACCAGCATCTGCACCTTGCCTTCGGCCGCTTCCAATTCCTGCTTGCAGGCAGCTGACAGGTTCACGCCCTCTTCGAAGAGCTTGAGCGAATCCTCGAGCGCCAGATCGCCCTTCTCCAGTTGTTCGACGATGCTTTCGAGCTTCTTGAGCGATTCTTCAAAGGATGGCATGACGTTCACCTCTTGCTTTTATTTTCGCTGCGGCAGCGCCCCGGCGATGACCTCGGCCGCTACGTCATAGTTGCCGTACGGCGCGCTCACCTGTACGCCCTGAACGTACGGACGCACCGCCTCCACCATCTCGCGGGCAATCTGGATGCCCTCTGCCCGCGCGGCATCAGGCGTATCCGCCTGCGCCATGCGCAGCATGATCTCCTCCGGCATAGCGATGCGCAGGTCGTTCTTCATGTATTCGGCGTTGCGCAAACTGGTGAGCGGCCAGATGCCGGCGATGATCGGAACGCGATGATCCTTCACCCGTTCCAGAAACTCTTCGAGGAGTCGCAGATCGAAGACCGCCTGCGTGATGGCGTACTCCGCCCCCGCTTCGACCTTGTAGGCAAACCGCCGCAGCTCGTTCTCAATCTCGGGCACGCCGGGATTGGCGGCCACGCCGATAGTAAAGTTCGTGCTCGCGCTAATCGAATTCGAGCCAATGTCGAGCCCGTGATTCAGCCGGTTGGCAATGTTTACCAAACCAATGGAATCCACGTCAAAGACTTGAGAAGCATCAGGATAGTCTCCCTGCTTGGGCGGTTCGCCGGTAACGCACAGAATGTTGCGCAAACCGATGGACGACGCTCCCAGCAGATCCGACTGGATCGAAAGCAGATTCCGGTCGCGGCAGGTGTAATGCAGAATCGTCTCCATCCCGGTGTGCTGCTGAATCTGGATGCAGAGACTTTGTCCGCTCATGCGCGCCGAGGCCTGGGCTGCGTCGTATACGTCCACGGCATCCACGCCCAGCCGCGCCAGCAGTTGCGCGCCCTCGATTTCTTTGGAGCAATCGATGCCCCGCGGCGGCACAAACTCCACCAGCTTGATAAACTTTCCCTCGGCAAGCAGTGCGCCCAGCCGCGAGCGCTGCCCCAGCGTTGCCGGGGGCGTCTCCTTGCTCACTTCCGGGGCCGCGCCGGTTACCGTCACGTGGGTTTGCTCGTCCATGGCCCGGATAGCCGAACACATGGCGCGAATATGATTTGGGGTGGTACCGCAGCACCCACCCACAATCTGCACGCCAGCGGCAACAGCCTTGCGCGCAAAGCTGGCCATGTATTCGGGCGAGCAGAGATAGACATTGCGGCCGTCAACAGCCCGCGGCACGCCCGCATTGGGCATGGCCGCCAGCGGCAACGCCGTCGCCGCGCGCATGGCCTCCGCGGCCGTCAGAACTGTAGCAGGTCCGGTGGAGCAGTTCACGCCCACGGCATCCGCTCCCCACTCGGTGAGCAATGCCGCGGCCTGCGCGGGCGAAGCGCCATCCAGACACTCGCTTTCATCGTCCACCGTGACCATCACCAGTACGGGCAGGTGCGGCGCCACCGCCTTCGCGGCCTCCAGTGCCTCATGCGCCTCATTCAAAGCCGGCATGGTCTCCACAATCAAGAAGTCCACGCCGTTCTGTGCCAGAATGGCGATCTGCTCGGCGAACGCCGCGCGCGCTTCATCCAAACCGGTTTTTCCCAGCGGCTCCAGTCGCACGCCCAGCGGCCCTACGGAACCGGCCACCCACGCGGCAATTTCCGCATTGCCCGATTGCTTCTCTTTCAGCCGCTCCACCGCTTGCCGCGCCAGGCGCACACCCGCGGCGTTGATCTCCGCCATCTTGCCCGCCAACCCATGACGTGCCAGCCGGAAGCGATTGGCCCCGAAGGTATTGGTTTCAAGAATCTCCGCACCCGCCTGCAAATACTCCTCATGCACGCCAAGGATCAGGGTCGGGTCGGAAAGGTTCATCTCGTCATAGCAGCGGTTGACGAAGATGCCGCGCGCGTAGAGCACAGTGCCCATGGCGCCGTCAGCGAGCACGGGGCGGTCGGCAAAGAGCTCAGAAAAGCGGGTCATTCTGTTGTCATGCTACCGCATTGCTGGCGGAATTGTATGCAACCTCATCGCGGTTTCTGCCGGACTTCAGCGCGGCCTGCCGGCCCTTTCCTGGCAGCACTTGCCTCTGTTGCCACAGCAGGAACAGGACGCGGAGGCAGCTCCTTCGTCCGCGCCGCTCCGGGGCCGCGAGGAACCGGGTGGCTTTGTTATACTTCGGGAGTCATAACCTGTGTGGAAATCTGTTTCGGCCACTGCAATTTGAACGATTTCCGTGTGCACGCATCGCTATTTCTATGTCGCTGCGGCGAATTGCGCCGCTCCATCAATCGAGGGTTGGGATTTTGAAGAAGAAGAGCCTTTGGATCAGTGCCAGCGCAGCTTTGGCAGCAGCCGTCGCGCTGGCAGGTTGTGGCAGCACCTACTATTTTGACGGCCGCGTGCTACCGCCCAGCGGGCTGGTCAACCGCGTCGTCATTGCCATTCAGAACCCCGGCGTACTGTCCAAAGGCGCGCTTCAGATTGTCGACGCCTATTACGACGAGCGCAGCGGTTACAACGGTACGCCCGGCTCATTTTCCATCGCTGGATACGGCGGTTCGCTGCCCATCACCATCCAGAACATGCCTGAAGAGCAGTTCGGCGCGGTGTACGGCGCCGGCGATGGAAGTCTTACTCTCGCCGGTTACGCTGGCGAAAAGACCGTGGGTAACGTGAGCGGCCTCGCGGGCCTTTCTTCCAGCATCTTTATCACACGAAACGAGGCGTTCGTTTTTGCGACCAGCCCTTCGTCGCATCAGTTCACCATCGTGAATCAATCCCAGGGCAGTTCCATCGGTCTGGCGCTTTCCAACGTTTATCGCGTAAGCGTCAATCCCGGCGGATCGGTCGCGCTGGCCTTTGTGCAGAACTCCCCTTACGTCTACTACCCGCGCGAACTCACCGCCGCGCAAACCGTCAACTATTCCGGCGGTCCGTCCACGTGGCCCAAGGCCGCAGTCGACTGCGAGCCGCAAAACGCCCCCTATTGGTGCCTGTTTCAGATGCAGGCTCCCACCTCCGTGGACGCGACGGGCAACTATTATGGTGCGCCGCTCACTTTCGATCACCCGATCAAGGCTGTCTTTTCGTCTGACGGCAGCACGGCCTACATCCTGAGTTGCGGACCTGAATGCGGAGGCACCACCGCGGCTTACACACGGGTTCCGATTGCGCCCATGATCTTTTTACAGGGCCAGTCGTCCGGGCTTCTGCCCACCGTCAGCGCGATCGCCAGCGCCACGGTTCCCATTCCCGGCGGGGCGAGCAATGCACTGGTCAATTCCTCCACCATGTATGTAGTGGGCCAATCGCCGCAGCTGATCAACGGACAAACGCTCTTCGGCGGCAACCTGACCGTGGTCAACCTGGCCAACAACACCATTGCGAGCAGCACTGCAATCAGCGACGGACAACCCGGCGCCATGAGCCGCATCCTCCAGGCCGACGACAACACTTTGTGGATCGCGATGACCGGATGTACGACCGGTGTGCGCTTCGCGACCAATCCCATCAGCGGCTACGGCTGCCTGACGATGTACAACACCTCGACCAACAAGGTGACGCTGATTGAACCGTACATCGGCGACGCGACCGGCATTGCCGCGGTTACGGGCCTGCACAAGCTTTACGCGGCCGAAGGCGGGCAAGTCTACATTTATTCCACCGTCGATGGCTCGTCGATCAACAACGAGTTCGTCACCGTAACGGGCACTGCGTATGACGTGGCATACATGGACGCCATCACCGACGCCGACAACACTGTCTACTAATCAATCGTAGCGCCGGTCTCCAGACCGGCTGTTGTGCGGGCGTCCACGCCCGCACCGTTTTTGGGGTAACTCCCGTGCCTACTGAGGCCATCGACTTCCGCGCCGACGTCCTGGCCATCGCCGCACATCGCGACGACGTGGAGCAGACCTGCGGCGGCACGCTGCTCCGCATGGCGGCGCGCGGCCTGCGCACTGCCATCCTCGATTTAACCCAGGGCGAAGCCGGAACCCGCGGCACCGCCCAGGACCGCGCCCGCGAAGCCGAAGAAGCCGCGCGCATCTTGGGCGTTGGCTGGCGGCAGGCGCTCACCCTGCCCGATGGCGCCATCGAAAATACAATCGAAAATCGCGTTGCCGTGGCTCGCGTTCTTCGCCTGCTTCGTCCCCGCGTTGTAATTCTTCCCTACTGGCAGGCTCGCCACCCCGATCACGCCGTCACCGGAACGCTTGGCTACGACGCCTGCTTCCTCGCGGGCATCAAGAGCATCGACACCGGCTCTGAGCCGCATCGACCCTTCAAAATTGTCCACGCCAGCCTTTACGCCGACGTACGCCCCAGCTTCGTTGTCGACATCACGCCGTTTATCGAACAACGCCATCAAGCGTTGATGGCCTACCAATCGCAGTATGCGAATCAATCCGCCGGCAGCGGCCTCTTCGTCCCCGAAGAGGAGATTCGCGAGCGCACCTTTGCCGAGGCGCGTCACTACGGCCTGCTCGCCGGCGTCCGTTACGGCGAACCTTTTGTCCAAAAGGAAGTCGGCCTGGTGGACGATCTCACTCTGTTGCCCGTCCAGTCCATCTGAACGCGCGTCGCAGCGCTATAATTCTTCTCACCACATCAAACAAGGAAATTCATGCGCCATCCTCTATTTGCCGGCGGCATATTATTTGCGTCCGCGCTCTTGGCCCTGAGCCTGGCGAGCGCTCAAGTGGGACAAACCAACATCGTAACCCCGCAGCTTGACGGGGTCCCTCTGCCAATGATCTGGCAAAACGATCCTGCAAGCTGGAAAATCGACGGCCGGCAAACGCTCACGATTACATCCGGCAAACAGACAGATTGGTTCGTCTCTCCCATGGGAGACAGTTTCCGCAATAGCTCGCCCCGCCTTCTCTTCAAACCGGCAGCCGACTTCGTACTGAATGCAAAAGTGAACGTCGGTTTTCGCGCCCAATGGGATGCCGGAGCCATTGTCCTTTATGAGAGCGACTCCCTTTGGGCCAAGCTGTGCTTTGAAAGCACGATCGACAGACGCACGGCAATTGTTTCCGTCGTGACGAAGGAAGTTTCCGACGATAGCAGTTCAATCGAGATGACCGGCCCCGCGGTGTACCTGAAGGTCGCAAAGGCCGGATCCGCCATCTTCTTCTACGCGTCGCAAGATGGCCGGGACTGGAAGATCATTCGTACCTTCAGTTTGGGAAAAGCGCCAAATCTCCGTATCGGTTTTTCATCCCAGTCGCCTGTGGGCGATGGAGTGACAACTGAATTCTCCGAAATACGCTACGAGCCACGTACCGTAAACCTCTGGCTGGGCAAATAGCGCGAGACCGCAATGCGAAGGCAAACCGTTCACGACGTGCAAAAAGAAGTCGGCCTCGTCGAAAATCTCACCCTGTTGCCCGTCCAGTCCATCTAGAATGGATGGCGGCTGTGTTCGAGAGGAAGCCCGCACCGCATCATGAAAACCAAAGTCAGCCGCCGCCAATTCCTTGCCACTACCGCTTTGTCTTTTGCCGCTACGCGCCTTTGTGCCCAAAACCGTAAACAGATTCAGGTCAATCTCGCTATTCCAGCCGAGACCGCAGGCGCGCATATACCCGCCGATTTTGTTGGCCTCTCCTACGAGGTGAAAGAGCTTGAAGATCCGGCTTTCTTCTCTCCAAAGAACGCCGCGCTGATTCGTGCGTTCCAAGCAGTTTCCTCACGGGGCGTTCTGCGCCTGGGCGGCAACACTGGCGAATTCGCCTGGTGGAAACCCACTCCCGATTCTCCCGAGCCCACGCACCCACACACGCGCGAGGTAGTGGGCGAGCCCAAGGCTCAGTATTATGCCGTGACTCCCGAGGCTGTCCGCAACTTGGCGGCATTTCTCGAAGAGACCGGATGGACTTGCCTTTACGGCATCAACATGGGAACCAATACTCCCGCGCGCGCTGCCGAGCAAGCGGAATTCGCCGCCAAAACACTCGGCGACCATTTGCAGTACTTCCAGATCGGCAATGAAGTCAATTTGTTTGGGCGCCACCTGCGCGACCCGCGGACCTGGACCGCGCAGGCCTACCTCGCCGAGTGGCTCACACTCGCACGCGCCATCGCCGCGCGCGTGCCGAGCGCCCGATTCGGAATGCCGGATGTCGATAGCAACATTTCCTGGCTGCCGGAGATCGCAGACGCATGGGGTTCCGTTCAAAACCCTCCCCACGTCACGACGCTCACGCACCATTATTATTTCGGCGGTCCGCCATCGAATCCCGAAGTCAACATTCCCAACATGCTCAAGCCGGCATCCATGGCCAAGGTCCAGGGCATGGCAGATACGGCGACAGCATCCGCCAGGCAGATGGGCATCCGCGTTCGCATGACCGAAGGCAACACCTGTTATCGCGGAGGCAAGCCCGGAGTTTCCGACGTGTTCGCTGCAGCTCTTTGGGCCGCCGACTATTCGCTCCTCCTCGCCGCCAACAACTATTCCGGCATCAATCTGCATGGAGGTACCTCAGCGGTGATCGCCAGCGGCCTTGGCGGAGTTATGTTCGGCGACGAAGTCCTCAAAGACCAGGGCGCTACGCCGGAGCAGATTGCAACACATCCGCATCCGTATTACGCGCCCATCGCATCCTTCGGTTCGGACTGCGTCCTGGAACCGGTTGCTTACGGCCTCAAATTCGCAGGTTCGATGAGTGGCGGCGCATTCATCAAGGCCGACCTCTCCTCGCAGCTTCAGGCCGCCGGCATCAATGCCACCGCCTATGCCGCAACGCTCGCGGGTGGACAAACATCGGTCATCGTACTGAACAAGGACCTCGAAAACGACCTTGCCCTCCGCCTGGACTTTGGCGCCGCCAAATCGGGAGTCGTAGAGATCGAGAAGCTGCATGCACCGTCCGTCGAGAGTCGTGAAGCGCTCATCACCCAAGCGGCGAAATCAGGCCGGCTCGATGGCGGGAAGTTCACCGCACTCGTTCCCCGAGCTTCCGGCCTTCGCCTCACGGTCGGTTGATTGGCAAAAATGCCGTAAACTGGCAGTCTGTCTATGACGCAGACTTGGAACCCTGAAACTTACAGCCGCAACGCAGCATTCGTTCCCCAACTCGGAAGCGGCGCGCTCGAATGGCTCGCTCCCCAAGCAGGCGAGCGCATCCTCGACCTCGGTTGCGGTGATGGGCAACTGACGGAGCGCATCGCTGCTACGGGTGCCGTGGTGACCGGCATCGACGCCTCGCCGAACATGGTTGCCGCGGCGCGCGCCCGCGGCATCGACGCTAAGGAAGGTTCCGCAGAGTCTTTGCCTTTCCCGGATCAATCCTTCGACGCCGTGTTTTCGAATGCGGTGCTTCATTGGGTGCGAGGGCAAGACGCAATGATGACCGAAGTGCGCCGCGTGCTGCGTCCCGGCGGGCGCTTTGTCGCCGAGATGGGCGGCCTCGGCAATATCGCTGCCATCCGCGTCGCCTTCGCTGCCGTGCTCGCGCGCCTGGGCCACGCATCTCTGGGCGAACGCGGCAACTACTATCCCACTCCCGACGCATATACGCGGCATCTCACCTCTCATGGCTTCACGGTCGCGCGCATGATTCTCTTCCCGCGCCCGACCCCGCTTGGCGCAGGCGGAATGACTGCCTGGTTGAATACGTTTTGCCGCGGCGCGCTCGATGCCCTGCCCGAGGATCTGCGCGATACCGCGGTCGCGGAAACCGTGGCTCTGCTCGCGCCGGCCTTGTGCGATGAAGAAGGCAACTGGACAGCGGATTATGTGCGCCTGCGCTTTATTGCAACGGTCTGATCTCGGCAAGTTCTTATCATCCGACGTTCGTGAACTAAGTTCCCACGTAACTTCCCTCGAGCCGGTTCAATATTTCACTAATTCACTTGCATTTTTGGCTCACTTATGGCAAAGTAACTTCTGCGTAGGAGAACGCCCGATGACAAACAAAACGCAAAATTCGAAGCGTAGGCTGGAACCATCCGGCCGCCGGGCATCGTGTCTCTTTCACTCGTAACCCTCTGCAGTCAGCATCCTGCGCATTCCGTATGAACATTGATTCTTCCCGAATGGCGTAGAAGCCAGTTACTTCGTCTGGAAAACGCGCGCTGTCTTCGTCTGTTCCTTCGGAGAAACCAGACTACGCTTCTTGCGCAATGTTTTCCGTTGGCGCCGTGATAACTCACGCGGCATCAAGAGGAAAGCATTGTCTCTAACTTGTAACTTAGTAAGTTGTTGCACCGGTGGTGTAGGCAGCGGTTACTTCTTAAGCCGAAGGTTGTGGGTTCGAGTCCCGCCCTGCATGGAAATGCAGGTAGCTCAATGGCAGAGCGTCGGAAAACACCGCAGCCGTTTGTTCCCCGGCGCGAAATTTGAACTGACGAGATTCTCGTCCAAAACCAAGAAGAAGAGCCGGTGGCGTAGGAGGCGGTTACTTCGCCACTTAAGCCGGAGACGCGGGTTCGATTCCCGCCAGGAGAGCAATCTCCGGTCGTCTAGTGGCAGGACGCCGTAAAAGTCCGCAACCGTTTGTTCCCCGGCTTGAACTTTTAACCGACGAGACTCTCGTCCACAACCAGAAAAGAACCGGTGGCGTAGGCAGCAGATACTTCGGGAGCGAAGGATGCGGGTTCGAATCCCGCCGTGGTCGTAACCGCGTCGTCTAACGGTAGGACATTCGCTTATGTGCTGTTGCCGCTTGTTCCCCGGTTTTTGCACTCGCTGATCTATATGTTCAAAACCAGAAACGACCGGTGGTGGTCGTAACGGATACTTCGACGCTTCCCTATGGAGGCAGTGGGTTCGAATCCCGCCCGGGGCCTTCGGGCTCCGGATGCTCGATTGGTGAGCACCGAGAGCAGCACCGTTACATTTGTTCCCCGGTCACAAACTCCGGCAAGTCCGGATTAGAAAACGAATCGTCATGAGCAAATTGAAAGTGAAAAATGGTACGCCGGCGGGCAACGTGCATCTCTGCCGCAACTGCAGCAATGGCCAGTTCACGTTCGGCTATCGCGAATCCGATGTACTGGTCGTCTGCACCAACTCCAGCCCGGCAAGACTGGTTCCGTTTCCCGTGCACGAGTGCACAGCCTTCTGGGACCGCAATCGCTCCGGCTATGTCGAGATGACCAAGCTGGCGCTGAATTTTAGTGACGGCCGCAGAAAGGCCATCGCCGGCTTTCGCGACAGTGGTTTCGCGCGCATTCCCGCGGTGGTCGAAAATGAACGCGAGGATGCAGAGGACGAAGCTGCGGTTGACCGATAATCTCAACCAAAAACAGGAAACAATCCGCCGGTGGCGCAGGACACGGTTACTTCTGGTGCATGCAGGTTCGACTCCTGTCGCAAATCATTTTGCGCGCGGTCCGCATCCGACAATTCCCCGGCGGCATTTATTCTTGGTTCACCACGAAAGGAGGCGCACGATGCGCCTGAACATCTTCAAGCCCAGGCCGCGCCCGCGCACCCATGAGGGAGCCAAGGCCCGCGTCATCACGCCCGAGCAGGCCCTGCGCCGCTCGGTTCTCTCCTGCATGTTGTGGGAAGGCGAGTTCTACGAGGATGGCGTGCAGATCGCCGGCCGCATTCACGAGCTGGTGCCGCAGGTGGAGGCCGGGAAGGTCGCCGCATTGGCCGTCGAGGCGCGCGAGCGCATGAAGCTGCGCCACGCGCCGCTGCTGCTGGTACGCGAAATGGCGCGCTACCCGACGCATCGCGGCCTTGTCGCCGAGACCCTGGAGCGCGTGATTCAGCGTGCCGACGAGTTGAGCGAGTTTGTCGCCATCTACTGGGCGATGGGCCGCCAGCCTCTTTCGGCGCAGGTAAAGAAGGGCCTGGCCGCTGCATTCGGCAAGTTCGACGAGTACGCACTGGCCAAGTACGACCGCGCCGGTGCCGTCCGCCTGCGCGACGTGCTGTTCCTTTGCCACGCACGTCCCGTGGATGAGGCGCAGGCCGCGCTGTGGAAGCGGCTCGTCGATAACCAGCTGGCCACGCCCGACACCTGGGAGGTTGCTCTCTCCGCTTCAGGACGCGGCGACGCCCCCGAAGGCGATCGCGAAGTTGCCAAGCGCGACGTGTGGGAGCGCTTGCTCACCGACCGCAAACTCGGAGCCCTGGCTCTGTTGCGTAACCTGCGCAACTTGCGCCAGGCCGGCGTGAGCGAGGACCTGGTGCTGGCTGCACTCGCGGGTATGAAGACAGATCGCGTTCTGCCCTTCCGTTTTCTCGCCGCTGCGCGCAACGCGCCCCAGTGGGAGCAGCCGATCGAGTTCGCAATGTTCCGCGCCCTCGAAAGCCGCACTGCGCGCCTGCCCGGCCACACCGTGCTGCTGGTCGACGTCTCCGGCTCCATGGAGGCGCCGCTCTCCAGCCGTTCGGAGATGCGCCGGACCGATGCAGCTTACGGGCTGGCCATTTTGCTGCGCGAGATCGCGGAGAAGGCTACGATCTACACCTTCTCGGATCATGCGAAGCTGGTGGCGCCGCGGCGCGGCATGGCTTTGCGCGACGCGCTCGAAGCGAGCCAGCCGCACTCGGGTACGAACCTGGGCCACGCGTTGACTCACGTTGAGGCGGAGAGCCGCAGTGGCTACGAACGGCTCATCGTGATCACCGACGAGCAGTCCCACGACAGCGTGCCTGCGCCGCGTGGCAAGGGCTACGTGATCAACGTGGCCTCCAGCCGCAACGGTGTTGGCTACGGTGCGTGGAACCACATCGACGGCTGGAGTGAGGCGGTGGTTGATTACATTGCCGAGCTTGAGACCGCCGGGGCAGAGTGATCGCCCGTCAATTAACCTCACAAACAACACCGGGGAGCAGCTCACACGAGGCCGCTCCCCGATTTTTCTGTGCGCTGACTTTGTTAGTCGGCAGCCAACAGTTTGGTGCGGAATAACAGCCCTGCTGCCGCGCCGCCCGCGCTGGGAAACAACAGGAACAGCCACACCTGGCTGAGCGCATGGCTACCGGCAAACAGCGCCGGTCCCAGGCTGCGCGCCGGATTCACGCTCACGCCCGTGATGTGGATGCCAAAAAGATGGATTGCGACCAACGTAATGCCAATCGCCAATCCGGCAAAGCCCGCGGGCGAGCTTTTCTGCGTCGAGCCCAGAATCACGATCACGAAAATCATCGTAGCGAAGAATTCAAACAGCATGGCTGATGCCGAGTTGTATCCGCCCTGGTAGCCGGGCCCCCAGCCGTCCTGCCCCAACCCGTTGGCCGCTAGGTTATATCCCGCCGTTCCGACGGCAATCACCAGCAGCACCCACGCCGCAAGAATCGCGCCCACGAATTGCGCTACCCAGTAGCCGATCATGTCGCCAAAACTCATCCGACGCGCCACCCACACGCCCAGGCTTACCGCGGGATTGATGTGACAACCGGAGATGGGACCGATCCCGTAGGCCGCGCCGATGAGCGCCAGTCCAAAGGCGAGAGCGATACCGACAATGCCAACCAACCCTGGCACGCCACCGGTAATTACCGCCGTTCCGCAGCCAAAAAGCACCAGAATAAAAGTGCCCACAAGTTCCGCGAAGTATTTCTTCATGCTTCCTCCTCGGTGATGTGAAAAAAGATTTAGGGGATTCTGGGCCCTGCGACGCATTCCGCGACGTGGGGTTGTGCCGCATCGTGCGTGTGCCAAAGTGCGAACGCAGTCTTGCAGAACCGCGTCGGCACAGTCAAGAACAAATCGGGCTGTCCTTCTGCACCGGACCGTGGAAAACTCGGGATTTTCTGCGCTCTCATTCCATCGCAATCAACTTCTGAGGATTCCATGGCAGCGTCGCGCTCCCTTCTCATTGTGCTAAGGTTCAAGCGTGAGCGTTGGCGCGCCAGGCAAGGCTGACAAAAAGATCGCAATGCCGCGGCTTTTGCCGGGTTTGGCGGTCAAAGATGGGCTGATCCGCCACCCCTTCGACCTGGAGTTTGGCGTGCGCACAAGCGGGCTCGTCGCCGGCCGCAATCTCCACGCCGGGCACCGGCACGATCGGCATGTGACGGCCTACTACGCAGTTGCGCCTTCGGTCTTTCAATCGATTCTGGTGCGTTGGCGGCGATGCCGGACCCTCGCGCCCATTGATGCGTACACATTTGTCGATCTCGGCGCAGGCATGGGCCGTGCACTGCTGCTGGCTGCTGCTTATCCTTTTCGCGCCGTGGTCGGCGTCGAACTGCACCCTACGCTGGCACGGATCGCGCGCCGAAATCTTGCGCTGTGGCGCGCCGCCGGCCGCACCCGCGTGCCCATGCGCATGCACTGCCGCGACGCTGTCGATTTCCCGCTTCCGCCTGGTCCATGCCTGGTTTTTCTTTTCAATCCTTTTGGCGCGCCCGTGCTACAACGGCTCTTGAAGGCGTGGAAACAAACATCTGCCGCGCACGCCGGTCAACTCGATATTCTGTACGTCAATGACGAGCAGAAGAACGTGCTCGCCTGTGAGCCCGGATTCGAGCGCCTCTTCCGCGGCGAGATCCGCCGGTCGCACGCCGATGCCGTTACCGATCGCAACATTCTCACGCAGCAGCCCGGCGGCGAATACGCAGCACCAGGTTGGGAAGACTGCTCGATCTACAGATGGGTGGGAAGTGATTAGTGATTAGTGATTAGTGTGTAGTGTGTAGCGAGAAGCGACCAAGCAGCCACGGCAGCGACAGATCGCGAGCACTAATCACTACTCACTAACCACTTCTCGCTTTTAGAGGTACTAATGACAGAACCGCATCTGATCCTGGGAATCGGCGAGCTGCTGTGGGACATTGTGCCCGACGGCATGCGACTGGGCGGCGCGCCCGCAAATTTCGCCGTGATGGCGGGCCGGCTCGGCAATCACGCCGCAATCCTGAGCCGCATTGGCCGTGACGACCTGGGCCGCCAGGCCATCGAGCGTCTTGAACCGATGCCCGTGGACACCAGTTTCGTTCAAGTGGATCCGCTCCACGAAACCGGTCGCGTCACAGTCAGTCTTGCCGGCGGCGAGCCGCACTACACCATTCATGAGCCGGCGGCATGGGATTTTCTCGATCTCTCGGACAAGTGGGTGCAACTCATTGAACGTGCCGACGCTATCTGCTTCGGTTCGCTCGCGCAGCGCAGCCAGCAAGCGCGGCAAGCCATCCAAACGCTCGCCGCGGAAACTTCTTCCACCTGCATTCGCGTCTTCGACGTGAACCTGCGCGAGCCCTTCTACTCGGCTGAGGTCGTGCGCGAGTCGCTGGAACTGGCCACTGTGGTCAAGATGAACGACGCGGAGACGCCGCTGGTGCTGGACCTGCTCGGCCTGGCAGTCGCGGAAGCGTCCGGGCCTGTCGAGACCTTGTCGACCTCGGAATATTTGCGCGCAGCAGCCGAGCGCCTGCTTGCCGAGTTCCCTTCCTTGCAACTGGTTGCGGCCACGCGCGGCAGCCGGGGCAGCCTCTTGGTCACGCGCGACGAGTGGGACGAGCATCCCGGGTTCCCCGTAAAAGTTGCCGACGGAATCGGCGCAGGGGACGCATTCACGGCGGCCATGACCCATTACCTGCTGCGCGGAGCCAGTCTGGCCACTCTCAACGAAGCCGGAAACCGCTGGGGCGGCTGGATGGCTTCCCAATCCGGCGCCATGCCCGCCTTGCCCAACGCCGTCCGCGACGCAATTACGCTCGCCATCGAGCGAACCGGGGATTGAGAACAAGTAAGCGTTTTCCAGATTGTCAACCGCTCCGCCCCCGCAGTACGATGGCGGGGTCATGATCAAGACCTCCGCAGTCGTCGCAATTTTCGCCGCACTCGTGTTTCCGTTCAGTCTGCATGCCCAGGCGCCCTCATTCACCATTCAGGCCGATCACCCCACCGCGACCGTGAGCCCCACCCTCTACGGCCTCATGACCGAGGAGATTAACTACTCCTACGACGGCGGCATCTACGGCGAATTGGTGCGCGATCGCGCCATTGGCCGAGGCTTCGGCTCCCTCAGCCACTGGCCCATGGTGGCGCGTGGCAATGCCGTAGTGAATGTGTCGGCTGATGAGACCACCGGCCCCAGCGCCACGCTCACGCGCAGTCTCCGCGTTACCGCCTCCGCCGCCACTCCGGACTCACCCGCCGGCGCTGAGAACGACGGCTATTGGGGTATCCCCGTGCGCCCGCACACCGTGTACACAGGATCGTTCTACGCCAAGACCGATGCTCCGGGCATTCCCGTTACTGTAAGTTTGCAAAACGATCAGACCGGCATTGTCGCGGCCTCGACCAAGGTCACAGGCCTCACCGGCGATTGGAAGCAATACACCTACACGCTCAGAACCGGCGAAGTGCCGGTTTCCTCGAACAACCATCTCATCCTCACCATCGCGCAACCAGCCACGGTCTGGTTCAATCTCATCTCGCTCTTCCCACCTACGTACCACGCACGGCCGGACGGCAATCGCACCGACATCATGGAAAAGCTGGCTGCGATGCAGCCCAAATTCCTGCGCCTGCCGGGCGGCAATTATCTCGAGGGTGACCACATCGCCGATCGCTTCGATTGGAAGAAGACCATCGGCCCGTGGACCGACCGCCCCACGCATCAGAGCCCCTGGCGCTATCGCTCGTCCGACGGTATGGGCCTGCTCGAATTTCTGGAGTGGTGCGAAGATCTGAAGATGGAACCCGTGCTCGCCGTCTATGCCGGCTACTCTCTCGCGCAAGACCACGTCGATCCCGGCCCCGCGCTGGAACCCTATGTCCAGGACGCACTCGATGAAATTGAGTATGTGACCGGCGGCGCAGACACCAAGTGGGGCGCTGAACGCATCAAAGACGGCCACCCGGCGCCGTTCCCCTTGCATTACATCGAGGTGGGCAACGAAGACCAGTTCGACCGTTCACACTCGTATGACGGCCGCTTCGCACAGTTCTACAACGCCATCAAACAGCGCTACCCCAAACTGCAGATCATCGCCACCACGCCTGTAAAAAGCGTCACACCCGACGTTCTCGATGAGCATTTCTACATGTCGGCCGGGGAATCCTTCTCGCAGGCGCACCATTACGACGCTTATGACCGCAAGGGACCGAAGATCTTCGTCGGTGAGTGGGCCACGCGCGAAGGCGATCCCACGCCGAACCTCGAAGCCGCACTTGCCGACGCGGCCTGGCTCACGGGTCTCGAGCGCAATAGCGATTTGATTATCATGTCCAGTTACGCGCCGCTCTTCGTCAACGTGAATCCGGGCGGCATGCAGTGGGCTCCCGATCTCATCGGCTACGACGCGCTCACCAGCTACGGCTCGCCCAGCTACTGGACGCAGGTCATGTTCTCCACGCATTTGGGAACCGAAGTGGTCTCGAGCACGCTCGACCATGCGCCCGTGCGCGTCTACGCATCCGTCACACGCGACAACAAAAAGCACAAGCTCTTTGTGAAAGTGGTCAACGCAACCTCGACCGCACAGCCGCTTGCCATTACTCTCACCGGCATCGCCAAGCTCGCGCCGCAAGCCACACTCACCACCATGAGCGGCAAAACACCCAACGCCACCAACAGCATCACGCATCCCGATGCCATCGTACCGGTAGCCCACGAAGTGCCCGTCGCCGGTCCTAAATTCACCGAGACCTTCGCGCCATATTCAGTGAATGTGCTGGAGCTAAGCTACTAGAATCCTTTGCTGGAAGTTCCAGCAGCCGGCCAATTCGCATCACAAGCCGCCCTGCGGGTCTGAAGCTCCGCGCTGAAAGATTCGGTGGATAAATTATTTTCAACTGTAACCTCCAGGGTGTATAAATCTGTGGCGCGCCGCAGCCGGATGAGGACCTCCTCCAAAAGTCTGCCGCGCGCAGTGCCCAAAGGAGCTCATCCCCATGCTGCGCAGACTTCTCCCTGCCCTTGCCTGTCTGGCCCTCGCACCTGCCCTTACCATCGCCGCCCAAACTGCGCAGCCCGCCCCGCCCAAGACCTGGGTCGACAAGGACACAGGCCATCGCGTCTGGCGGCTCACCGATGAGCCCAACTCCGGCGGTTTCTACTTCAACGTGAATGGCTACACCCCCGACCACAAGACCATGATCTACACCGCGCCAGACGGGATCCACGCCATGGACATGGAGACCGAGAAGACGCGTCTGCTGGTTCCCAATCCTCCACGCCCGGCCGACGCGCCGCCGGGACCAGGCGGCTTCTTCCGCTTTGGCGTCCACGCGCTGGTAGCAGGATTCAAAACCAACAGTGTCTTCTACACCCAGACGGATCCCAAGACCAATGTCACCTCCGTCTACAAGGCCGACGTCTACACCGGCCAAATCCGCAAGCTCATCGACTTGCCCGCACGGCACATGATCGTCTGCATCAATGCCGATGAAACTCTCGCTGCCGGCACATTCGACGAAAGCAACCGGCCCGACCAGCAATACGGGCAGAACGCGCCCGCGCGCCCTCAATCGTCTACGGGCGGCGGTGACAATCGCGTGGCTAGCCCGGAGCAGGGCCCACACTATCAGCCGCTCGACAAGGGTCAAATGATGGAGCGGCGTCTTGCCGCGCATCTGCCGCTTCAGCTTTTCACCATCCGTCTCGAGCCCGGCCCCAACGGCGAAAAGCCCGGCGACATCAAAGTCCTGCTGCACTCCACCGATTGGGTCAATCACCTGCTCTTTTCGCCTGCCGACCCAGAACTGCTCATGTATTGTCACGAAGGCCCATGGCAAAAGGTCGACCGCATTTGGATGATCCACACCGACGGCACGCACAACACGCTCGTCCACAAGCGCACAATGGCCGACGAGATTGCGGGCCACGAATTCTGGGGGCTCGACGGCGAAACCATCTGGTACGACTGGCAATACCCCAAGGGCGAAGTCTTTTATCTGGCCAGCTACGATCTGAAGACCGGCAGACGCACCGCGTATCACATGGAGCGCGACGACTGGGGCATTCACTTCAATCTGACCAAGGATCTCGACATCTTCTGCGATGATGGCGGCGACCCGGGACAGGTGGCGCGCGCCAAGAATGGCGAGTGGATCGAGCTCCTTCATCCACAAATGCTGAAGGTCACCCCAGATACGCTCAACGGCCCAGATTTCTGGCAGCCCGGCGTCCTCCACGCAGAGCACCTGGTCAACATGTCGCACCACAACTATCGCGAAGAGCCAAATGTCCGCTTCTCGCCCGACAAAAAGCTCGTCATCTTTACCAGCAATATGTTCGGGCCGAGCTACGTCTTCGGCGTCGAAGTTGCAAAAGCCGATCCGTCAGCCACGGATGTCCAATCGACGCCTGACCTTGCGCGCCAATTCAATCCCGTCGAACCCGTGTCGACGCATACCATTCCGCCAGACTCGGCGCCAGCGCATTAAGTGCGTCGGAAAGCTCAGGCGGCGGCAAGCCCTTAGCGCTTTCCGCCGCGGGTTCCGCGGCATTTGCCCCACAATTTACGGATACAGTTTCGCCGGCACAATCTCCGGCTCCGCCTCTCCGGCCTGCGCCATCAACTCTTTCAGTTGCTCACGCAGCTCATCCGCAGTCGCACGGTATTCTTTTCTGCCGGCCAGGTTCACCAATTCGTGCGGATCGTTGCGTTGATCGTAGAGTTGGTACTCATGATAATTCGTGCTCGTGGGTTTGTCCGTCGCGCCCGTCGGGTCGGCGATGCAATACGTCCAATCCTTTGTCCGGATGGCACGCCCTGTCATCGATTCGCTGATCTGAACCAACTCGCGGTTCGGCCACTCGCTCCGCGCTTTCGCATCCCGCAGCAACGGTAGAATGCTTCTTCCCTTCATTGAAGGCGACACTTGTGCGCCTGCCGCATCCAGCAGCGTCGGTGCAATGTCAATGATTCCCACCAACTCCTGAATCTGCCGCGCATTTTCGAACCCCGGCCCTTCGATCAGCAGCGGCACGCGCAAGCTGCTGTTGTGCGTGCTACGTTTGTACTCCTGGTTGCGCGTCATGAAGTGGCACCCGTGGTCGCTCATGAACACGAAGATCGTGTTTTCGCTCAGGCCTTCCTCGTCCAGCACCTTGCGCACGCGGCCCACGGAGGCATCGATGCTTTCGCACGCGCCGTAGTAGTCCGGCAGTTGCTTATGCCAGTCGCCTGGAAAGTTGCGCAGGTCGGCGGGGACAAAAGCATCAATGAATCGCTCCGCCGAGCCCTTCGGTCCGACCATGCGCCCCAAATCATTCTGCTGGTGCGGCTCCAGTTGCGAGATCATCAGTAGAAACGGCCTCTCTTGCTTCTGCCGCAGAAACTTCTCCGCGCGGTCTGTGATGAAATCCACGCGGTACTCATCCTTGAACGTAATAGGATTGCCGTCGCGATCCCAGATCGTTCCCTCATACGGATGGCTGGAGTGCTCGAGTGCATTCGCCGCTTCCCATACATCTGCGAAACCACCTCGATGCTCCGGCCTCACCGCTCCCGGGCCCCCGCCTTCAGCCTCCGAGCCGGGTGCCATATGCCATTTGCCAATGTAATTCGCTGTGTATCCGGCCTTGCGCAACTCGGTCGCCAGCGTCGGCAAATCCTCCCGGAGCCCCTGGCCGTTCCGCCATACGCCCGTCTCGGTTGCGTAGCGGCCTGTGATAAGCACCGACCGCGAGGGTGCGCATACCGGCTGATTCGTCACAGCACAGGTAAAATTCGTGCCGCTGGCAGCCAGCGTGTCCAGGTTCGGCGTATGCGTGGAGCTGTTCAGCCCGTTCGCTCCCACAAAATCCCAGCGAAACTGGTCGGAGTGATAAATGACGATGTTCGGCTGTTTCCGCGTTCCCGGCTGGTTTCCCTGCCCCACGTGCGGTTCGGCGTGCGCCATGGCTGCCGCCACGCCAGCCTGTGTGGCCGCGGCCGCAGTGCCCAGAAGAAATCGCCGCCGATTCACTGGATTCATTGCCTTGTTCCGTCTCCCTGATCTTCCCGTACCGCTCAACTCTGCGCCGCGGCCTCGCTAACACCGCGCGAACACAAAACCAGAGTCGCAGCACCCCGGAACCTCAACCGCTAAGTCAATGCGACCAACCCGGGGTCCCCAAGAAACGATCTTTGTTTCTTGGGGTGGGAGCAACAGCGAGCAGCGGCATTCAAAAAAACTCAAACAGGGCACACTAACTCTGGTTTTGCCGTAGTATACATGCTGCAACTTGCTTCCAGTCGGCGCGCAACTCGCGTAAAGTAAAGTATCGTGATTATCGATCTGGCCAGGCGCGCGCACGATCATAACTGGGAGATGGATCCCATCACGCGTTCCCTGCTCGACACGGATTTCTACAAACTTCTCATGCTCCAGTTCATCTGGAAGCATTTCCCCTCGACACACGCCACGTACACGCTCATCAACCGCACCACTTCAGTGCGCCTGGGCGAGATCGTCAGCGTGGCCCAACTCCGCGAACAACTGGAAATCACGCGCAAGTTGCGTTTCCGCAAGTCGGAGCTGGTCTGGCTCGCGGGCAACAGCTTCTTCGGCCGCCGCGGCATCTTCGAGCCGGCCTTCCTCGATTGGCTGGAGAACGACTTCCGCCTCTCCGATTTCGAGCTTTCTGTGCGCGACGGACAACTGCATCTTCGCTTCGAGGGGCTGTGGTCGGGAACATCGATGTGGGAGATCTACGCCCTCGCCCAGATCGGCGAATTGAAGACGCGCGCCGCACTCAAGCATTTGAGCGAGCTGGAGCTCGACATCCTTTACGCGCGCGCGAAGACCCGGCTCTGGGAAAAACTGGAGCGCCTGCGCGGCGTTCCCAATCTGAGCATCAGCGACTTTGGCACCCGCCGCAGGCACAGCTTTCTCTGGCATGAATACGTGGTGAACGCCATGAGCGACACTCTCGGCGCAGGTTTCGCCGGAACCTCCAATGCCTTCCTCGCATACAAACACGATCTTGAAGCCATCGGCACCAATGGCCATGAACTGCCTATGGCCATGGCCGCGCTGGCCCGCGACGATGACGAATTGCGTAACGCGCAATATCGCTTGCTGGAGCTATGGCAGCAAAGTTACCAGGGCGAATTGCTGATCCTCCTGCCTGACACCTTCGGCACCACGCAATTTCTGCGCAACGCGCCGGATTGGGTGGCCAACTGGACCGGTCAGCGTATCGACAGCAAAGATGCCTACGTAGCCGGCGACGAATACATCGCATGGCTGGAGCGCCACGGCCGCGATCCTCGCCAGAAACGCCTGATCTCGAGCGACGCCCTCGACGTGGAGCAGATTCTCGGCCAGCACGCTTACTTCGCCGGCTCCCTCCGCAACGGCGCCACGCCCGACGACTTCCGCTCGGCAAGCGATTTTCTCGACGCCAGCCGCTGGGTTCCCAACCGCCGCATCCGCTTCAGTGCCGGCTGGGGCACGCTGCTCACCAATGATTTCCGCAACTGCAATCCTCAGGGCAACGATGGCTTCAACCCCGTCGGCCTGGTCTGCAAACTCACTGAAGTCGAGGGCCGGCCCGCAGTGAAACTCTCTGACAATGAGTCCAAGGCGCTGGGCGACGCAAAAGAAGTCGAGCGTTACCGCCGCGTCTTTGGCGTCGCCGGCGTGGCCGACATACCTGTGCTGACATAGCGCTCGCTTCAGAGCTCAGGGTTGGCGCCCCGCCGACCCGTGCGCATGCCCACCTTTTCTGAACTCGCATTCCGCCGAATGCCAACTCTTTTCAGCGCGGCGTGCTGCACGATTCCGTCCGCCAGACTCCTACGTCCCCACATATTTTCATGCGTGGCCTTTCCCACAACTGCGCGTTTTGGGAGAAGTGCTACCAACATTTTTTAACTTGAGAGTAACCGTACATTCATTTCGCCTACTTAGATTAAAGGCGGGTTACTCCCCATCCCTGATTCCACTTACATCCCTCTTGGAGGCAATTCATGAACCAAAAATCTGTGCTGAAGTGTCTGTGGGCAACACTCTTCCTCGTGTGCCTCATGACTTTTAATGCCGGCATGAACCGGCTGCATAGCCAGAGCAGCACGGGTACCATCCAGGGCGCCATCACCGACCCGGCCGGACCGGCCGTGCAAGGCGCCACAGTGGCAGTCCTTACCGAATCTCAGGTCGTGCAAAAGGCCACCACGGGCGCGGACGGAAAGTTTGTCATATCCGGATTGCCGGCCGGGACCTATGAGGTGCAGATCTCGGCTCCCGGATTCTCAACCTTCCAGCGCAGCATCTCTGTTGCCGCAGGTTCAAATACCAATCTGCCGATCGTACTTTCCATCGCCTCGGTTTCTCAGGAAGTCACGGTTGAGGCTGAAGCCGACAACTCGATCGCCGCGCAGCTTGCGCCGGTCAAGTCGCTTCTCGACGCCGGCTCGGCCCGCACCGAGATCTCCAGCAACTACGTCTCCGAGTACACCTCGCCGGTGACCGACTTTGCCGACATCATCCAGGCTGCCCCCGGCACCGTCAGCTTCACCACCAACGGCATCGGCAACGGTCAGGCCAAGATCTACTTCCGCGGCTTCATCGACGACGACTACTCCATGACCTGGGACGGCGTGCCCTTCAACGACTCGAACGATCCCAGCCATCACTCCTGGGCTTACATTCCCGCCGCGGCCATCGGCCACGTGGACTTTGACCGCAGCCCCGGCACCGCTTCAGATATCGCCACTTCCAACTTCGGCGGCACCATTCACTTCTTTTCCCCCGAGCTGAGCGACGAGGCCCGTGTGCGCCTCGAAGGAACCTACGGTTCCTGGAATACCTACCAGATCCTGGGCGACATCAATTCCGGCGTCTTTTTGCATGGCAAGGCCCACTTCTGGCTCAATGCCGACCACCAAGGCTCCGACGGCTACCAGACCTTCTCGCCCAAGCAGGACACCGCCGCAACCGCCAAGTTCACCTACAAGTTCAGCGATCGTACCTACCTTAGCGCGATCGGCACCAACATCATCGTCGACGCCTTCACCAACAACGACCCGACCCGCCGCCAGCTCTTCCACTCCGGCGACAACTATCTCTACGACAACACCCTGACGAACTCTGCTTACGCGTCAACCTCCAAGTACTACTACGACCCGCAGTTCTGGCGCTTCTCCGTGTATCACGTGGCGAGCTTCTTTGACATCGTCTCCTTCAACCACGACTTCGGCGCGCACTGGAAGCTCACGACAAAAACCTACGCCTATGGCTACTCCAACCACCAGCACTACCAGAACAAAACCGACCAGGATCTGACCACCGACCCGATCTTGACTACTGTAAAGAACGAGGTCGTCGGCGGCGACGATCAGCCCACCACATCACCCTTCTACGTGGCGCAGTCCACGGGCGTGGACAAGCTGAACCAGTACGCCCGCGGGGGCGAGATCGCGGACCTGAGCTATGTCACCAAGTGGGGCGTCTTCCGCACCGGCTCTTGGTACGAGCTCACCAACACCCTCCGCTATCAGATCTACACCGACCCCCTCACCTGGGCGGATTCGATTTATCTCGACAACATCAAGTTTCACGAGCACTTCTATACCACTGCCGTCCAGCCCTACGCAGAGTTCCAATGGGTTTCCATCCCGGATTTGACCGTCACGGCTGGCGTCAAGGACGCCTTCTTTCGCATGAACCTGACCCAGTACGCCGACGGGCATACCGTCGGACCGCTCACCTGCCCCGCGGGCGCTGCCACTTTGGCTGCGAACTGCACGGCCACCACCCAGCACGCGCAGAATTACAATTCCATCCTGCCTTCGATCGAGGCCAACTACCGCCTCAACCCCGTCGCGTCGGTCTATCTTCAGTACGGTCGCGGCAGCATAGCTCCCTTCAGCGCCGTCTTCGACACCACGGGCGCTGAAGTTGCCGTTACCCCGCCGCCCACCATCGCCTCCACCTATCAGGGCGGCACCGTGCTCAAGCTGAATCGCTTCGCCGGGGATGCGGATCTCTATCACATTCACTTCACCAACACCTACTCAACCTATACTGACTCCACGGTTGGCGACCCCAATTACGGCTTCACCTACTACTACGCCAACCCCAACTCCGACACTATCGGTTTCGAGGCTGAGGGCAACTATGCGTTGACCAACAGCCTCAGCTTCAACGCCAACGGCACCGTGGGCGTCGCCAAGTACGAGGCTTCCGCCGGATCCCCCGCTGTCCTCGACGGGAGCGGCAATATCATCACCCCGGCCGTCGGCCCAACGTCCGCAGCCTGGGTGGCCCTCGCCCCAAAAGATACTGAATCGCTGGGCATGACCTATCAGAAAATGGGCTTGGACTTCGGCATCTTCGGCAAGCGCATTGGCAGCCGCTGGAACGACATCGGTAGCTATCACCAGAACGTCCCTCTGGACCCATTCTGGATGAGCAACATCTTCTTGAACTACAACGTCCGTGGCCACTCGATCTTCGACGGCTCCAAGATCAAGCTCAGCATCGACAACCTCTTCGACGACCACAGCATCGTCGCCAACAGCGCGGCCAACGACGGCACCACACTGACTTCGACGACTGTAAACAGTGCCCTCGTGGTCAAGCAGAACCAGCAACTCTACAGCCCGAGCTGGGCTGACTCCCTCGAAAAGCAAGCGGGCCGCGCGTACATGATCAGCTTCCAGATCGGCCTCACCCGCCACGAGCGCTAACGCAATCGCGGCCCAGGACCATAGGCCTTCCGGCGAACCCTCGCTGGATGGCCTTTTTTCTTCTCAAGTGGGAGTAGCCTATCTTCAGATGGCCCACTCGACTGCTCTTCATGCAACGCAGCTCCGAATTGAAATCGCCGCCCGCAACCGCATCTACGCGCGTGGGCGCGCGCATGTGGAAAGCTATGGTAACGCCCCAGTCATCGTGTACGAACCGGACGGCAGCCACCACGGTAATTTTTTCGACGTGGCCTACGCGGCCATCCTGGCACGGCCCGAATGGATGCGCCGTTTCGACAAGATCCATGCCCAGGCGGCCCGCTCGCTGCCCAAACCGCAATTCGATACCGCCCGGCGCTGGCGCGAACTCGACTCTTCCATGAGTTCCGACGCGCTACTGATGAACATCTTCTGCACGCCCGGCGTTGCCGAGTCCTCGGCGGTTCGGGCGATGCTCGGCGTCGACGAAGATGCGGAGCCAATCTTTGGATGGAAGGCCCGTGTTCCGCTCGCCAACGGTAAACCCAACCGCGTCAAAGTCGACCGCACCGAGGTCGATCTGCGCCTTGGTCCGCTGCTCGTGGAGGCGAAGTTAACCGAAGCCGACTTCCAATCGCGCTCCGCGACGATCGTTGAATCCTACCGCGATTTCGACGAAGTCTTCGACCGCGACCGGCTGCCGCGCACGGAAATCGCCACCGCCCGCAGGATGCGGGCGAGCGAATTCCCTGAAAACGCATCGCAGGAGTTGGAGAGCCTCGTCGTCGACCCCGCTCTCTATTCAGCCGTCGACACCACTTTCCGCTCACCCGGCGAAGAGGGTTACGCCGGCTATCAGCTCATCCGCAATGTGCTGGCTGCGCACGCCGCGGGTGCAAGCTTCTGCGTCCTCCACGACGAGCGCCGCCCCGATTTGTGCGAGCAGTGGTTCGAGGTGATGTCCGCGGTGAGAAGCGCCGAACTGCGCACGCGCCTGAAAGTCCTCACCTGGCAGGAACTGGCCCCTGTGCTTCCCGATGCACTACAGGATTTTCTCGACCGGAAATACGGCATCGTCGCGCCGGGCCGAGAGCCATCACCCTTTGATTTGTCATCCTGAGCTACAAAAATCGACTGTCATCCTGAGCGAATTGGGCCGCGTCTCGCGCGGCCCAGGAGTCGAAGGACCTGCATTTCTTTTTTTCCACGAACCTCGGACTCATCACGCTAGAGTCCCAGAATCTTCCGATTCCGCTGCGCATCCGCGCCACTGCCCGCAAAATCGTCAAACGCCCGATCCGTCACGCGAATAATCTGTTCGCGCACAAACCGTGCGCCCTCGGCCGCGCCCACTTCGGGATGTTTGATGCAGCACTCCCACTCCACGACGGCCCACCCCGGATAGTCGTACTGCGCCATCTTGCTGAAGACCTGCCGAAAATCGATCTGCCCATCGCCCAGTGAGCGAAACCGCCCCGGCCGGTCGATCCAATCCTGATAGCCCCCATAAACGCCCGCGCGTCCGCTCGGCCGGAACTCCGCATCCTTCACGTGAAACGCCCGCACGCGCTCGTGATAGAGATCGAGAAAGGCGAGGTAATCCATCTGCTGCAAAACCATGTGGCTCGGGTCGTACAGAATGCAGGCGCGCGGATGATTGCCCACCGCTGCGAGGAACCGTTCGAATGTCGCGCCGTCGTGCAAATCTTCGCCGGGATGCAGTTCAAAGCACGCATCCACTCCCGCCTCATCGAAAGCGTTCAAAATCGGCAGCCAGCGTGCCGCAAGTTCCTTGAAAGCTTCGTCGATGAGTCCCGCAGGCCGTTGCGGCCAGGGATAAAAGAAGGGCCACGCCAATGCGCCCGAGAACGTCGCATGCGCCGCAAGCCCAAGGTTGCGGCTCGCCTTGGCTGCCCAACGCAGTTGCTGTACCGCCCATGCCGACTTGGCCTTCGCGTTGCCGGCAAGTTCCGGCGGCGCAAAGCCGTCAAGCAATGTGTCGAAGGCCGGGTGGCTCGCCACCAGCTGTCCTTGCAGGTGCGTGGAGAGCTCCGTCACCACCAACCCGGCCCGCGCCGCAATCCCTCTCACCTCGTCGCAATACGCCTGGCTTTCAGCGGCACGCTCCAGATCGAACAGCCTCCGATCCCAGCTCGGAATCTGGATGCCCACATAGCCGTGCTTTGCCGCCCAGTCCGCCATGCCTTCCAGCGTGTTGTACGGTGGCTTGTCGCCGGCAAACTGCGCCAGAAAAATAGCCGGCCCTTGGATGGTCTTCATCGTTCGCTCCTCAACGTGTCGCAGCCCCGGGCGTCGCGACGAGATCGGTGCTCTTGCTCTTCGCGTCTGCGCCATGGGTGAGCAACTCGAAAGTCATCATGTGAATGTCCACCGGCTCCGGCACGCTCAAAATATGATCGAGCCACTCCCGCGTCTCGGGCAGCGATTGCCCAAGCCGATTGTGATACTCGTTGTACCCGATTCCAAACGTGTATCCCTCGGCGTAGTGGACCTTGCCCCCGCACACCGTCGTCGGCGCCGGCTCTTTTCTCAGCAGCAGATGCGCATGAAACTCCAGGACGCCGATGAGTCGCTGTTCCTCACTCTCGTACAATTTGTCGCCCTGGATATGCGCGGTCTCCGCAGCGCCCATGGTTGCGGCGATGGAGTAGCCCGTGTGGCCCAGGTCGCGGCACGTCTCGGCCGCAATGCCGTTCGTGCTCTGGTCGAATGTGGTCTGCCCGTACCAACTCTGGTGCACCGAGGGATCCGGCGCGCGCGGGTGATCGCCATCCAGCTTGGCGTTATAAAAATACGTGGACACGCGCTTCCGCCACATGTCTTCTGCATGATCCAGCAATGCACGGTCGTCGGTGAAGACCGCAATGCCCATCATGCCCTCGATCATGCTCAGCTCCCAGTTTCCATTGGTCCGCGGTCCGCCATTGCGAATATGCGGCAAAATCACCTGGGTAAGCATCGTGCTGAACGCCTGAATATCTTCGTTCTTCCATCCGGCGTGACTATAACGGATGATCTCCGCCGCGCGAGGAAACGTCTCAGAACTCCACGCTGCCTGTAAGGGCGTATTGCTGCCGGTGTATCCCTTCAGTTGCCGTGCATAAGTATTCAAAATGCGGATGGAATCGTCCGCATAGCGATGATCGCCCGTAATCCACCACAACACCGCCTGCAGGTACGCCGCGCTGGCATCGGTATCCTCGGCATGGCAACCGTGATCGGGACGCGAATACGGGCCGCAGTCAATGATTCCCGTCGCCGGCGGTCCCAGCAGTTTGTAATCGAACGCGGCCAGCGGGCTCGCCACGGCTTTCAGGTACTCGCCATAAATCGGCTGCTTCTTCTCTCTCACCTGCCGCTTGATGAAATTCAGTTGCTCCCGGCTCACCAGCACACCGGGATGCTTCATTCGTTGCGCCTGCGCCACACAGCACAGGGCTCCCAGCAAAATCAAGACACTCAACCGCATCCGCATCGCCACCTCGCAGAGAATCTGCGCATTCAGTTCGTTCTTCTATCTTCAATTCCTAGGGAGCAACACTAAGGTCGGTGCCCTTGCCCTTCGCATCCTCGCCTTGCGTCATAAGCTCGAAAACCACCATATGAAAATCCACCGGCTCCGGCAAGGTCAGCACATGATCCAGCCACTGCCGCGTCTCGGGCAGCGATTGGTGCAGGCGATTGTGGTACTCGTTGTACCCGATGCCCAGCGTATTTCCATCCCCATAGTGGACTCTTCCGCCGCACACTGCGGTTGGCACGGGTTCAGTTCTCAACAGCAAATGGGCGTCAAATTCCATCGCCGTAATCAACCGGGTCTCTTCGCTCTCATAGAGCTTGTCCCCCTGGATGTGAGCGGTCTCGGCAGCGTTCAAAGTTGCAGCCATGCCATAGCCCGTGTGCCCCAGATCGCGGCACGTCTCCTGTGCGATGCCGCTGGTGCTCGCGTCAAAAATCGTCTGCCCGTTCCAGGTAGTTTTCACGTCCCCGCGCGGAAGTGGCTTCGCATGATTGCCGTCGAGTTTGTAATTGTAGAAATACGCCGGCACGCGTTCGTGCCACATCTTCTCCGCGTAGTCCAGCAACGTGCGATCGTCTGTGAATACCGCAATGCCCATCATGGCTTCCACCATGCTGAGTTCCCAATTGCCGTTCTTCGGGGATCCATCGTGAATCAGCGGCAGATTCAGCTTGGTCAGCATGTCACTGAACGTCTGCACATCCTCCGGCTTCCATCCCGCATGGCTGTAGCGAATCATCTCCGCCGCCCTTGGCCACATCTCGCCAGACCAGGCCGCCTGCAAGGGAGCATTGCTGAGCGTGTATCCCTTCAACTGATGGCTGTAGGTATTCATGATGCGGATGGAATTATCCGCGTAGCGATGGTCACCGGTAATCCACCACAACAGCGCCTGCAGGTACGCCGCAGTCGCATCGATGTTTTCTGCGTGACACCCATGGTCCGGCCTGGAATACGATCCGCATTCGATGATGCCGGTCGTTGGCGGTCCCTTCAGCGTATAGTCCAGAGCGGCATACTGGCTGGCAACCGCTTTCTGGAACTCGCCGTAGATCGGCTCCTTCTTTTCCTGCACCTGCTTCTTGATGAAATTCAATTGTTCCCGGCTCACCAACACGCCAGGATGCTTCATGGCTTGCGCTCGCGCCACACTGCACAGCATTCCCAGCACAATCAAAACACCCAACCGCATCCGCATTGCGCCTCGCAGAATTATTCTTTCTCAGATTGCAGGGAAGTATAGCAGCCGCAACGAGTCTCGCGCGCCCGGCTCAGTTGGCTTCCGTCAGCTCCGCATGGTCGATCACGATCACATCCACCGGCGTTTTCTTTCCTTCAAGCTTCAGCCCAAGCTGTTGCTGCAACGCCTCCAAAAGATTGGGCGCGGCCGTGTCCGGCAACTCCGTCATGCCCAGCGCATCCGGCTCCTCGCGGGTGAATGCAATCTGAATGTTGTAGACGCCTGTTAATCCGGTCTCGTCAACTATGGGCCGGTTCATCACAATGCGCTGCAACTCGCCAATGAAATCGGCGATGGAAGCATTCACGCCCCGCCCGTACATCGTCTGCCCGGGCGCACCACCCAAGCCCATGCTCTGGTGGGCTTTAACATTCCCGTCGCCTGGGGTCAGCTTGGGCCCGCCTTTGGCGATCACCAGAGCGAACGCCGGCATCTCCCGCTTTTCGTGATGAATCTGAATATCGAACCGTTCGATCAGCAGCTTCTGCACGGCGGTCTTCCACTGGTGTTGGTTCGGAACGCCATCGCCATCGATCTCGCCGTTGATATCGAAGCGTGCATCGTCCATCCACGGCGGACCTCCCACGACCTGCTTCGCCTGCAATCCCCATGCCCACTGGATCAGGTACTTAAGATTCATATTCATGGTGAAGAAGCGCCTGCCATTCATTGACCATCCTCGAGCGCAGCACTTCGCCGGGTCGCTCGGCTTGACCGTCGCAACCTCAAACTCCGGTTCGCCTCCGTTCGATGAGCTCCACGGCGCCGGAGCAGTCGGCACTTCTTGAGTAGTCGCTGTCGGCACGCCAGCATTCTGCGCGATCACTGTCGCGCAGCCAAACACGAGGCCGATGCCGGCAATCATGAAATGATTTCGCATCTCCCCTCCTGGCTCTCAAACGGAGAGAGCTGAAAGCTGCCTTTAGAACTCCACCCAGCCTTCTTTGCGATTACTCTCAATGGCGCGCTCGATAAAGCGCATTCCTCGCACTCCCGCTTCAATCCCGGGCAGCGTGGTCGGCAGCGGATGTGCTTGCCGCTCTTTCCACGCGACGAGCGCATCGGCGAACTCGCGATAGAGCATAGCAAAGGCTTCCAAATACCCCTCGGGATGTCCGGCCGGCACACGCGCCGCCGCCCTTGCTTCGGCACTGAGATAGTTCATTGCCGCGTGATGAATCTCCTCCGGCTTGTCGAGAGCCTTCACAATCAGCCGGTTCGGATCCTGCTGCCGCCATGCCAGCGAGCCTTTCTCGCCATAAATGCGCAGATGCACCTCGTTCATCTCGCCGGCGGCCACTTGCGAGCAGGCCAGCGTACCGGCAGCGCCGTTGCTCATGCGCAGAAATGCATTGCAATCGTCGTCGAGCTTGCGCCCCGGCACAACGCTGCGCAACGTCGCGTTCATCGCCGTCACTTTCAGGCCGCTGATGTATTCGAGAAGGTGAAACGCGTGCGTGCCGATGTCGCCGATAGCGCCGCCTGCGCCGCTTTGCGCGGGATCCGCGCGCCACGCCGCCTGCTTATGCCCGGTCTTCTCGAGCGGCCCGCTCAGCCAGCCCTGAAAATACTCCACCGCAACCTTGCGAATCGCTCCCAGCTTGCCCGCCGCGCACATCGCCCGCGCCTCGCGCACCATCGCGTACCCGGCGTAGGTGTGCGTCAATCCATACGGCAAGCCGCTCTTTTCAACCGCTGCCTCCAGCTTGAGCGCTTCCTCATACGTCGCGGTCGCCGGCTTGTCGCTCATCACGGGAATGCCCGCTTCCAGCGCCGCCAGCGCCACAGGCAAATGCACATGATTCGGCGTCACGATCGCCACAAAGTCGATTCCGTCTGCACGCTTACTCTCAGCCTCGATCATTCGCTGGTAGTCTGCATAGGCACGGGTGGGGTCGATGCGAAAATGTACCCCCGCTTCCCGCGACCGTTCCGCCGATTGCGAAAACGCGCCCGCGACGAGCTCAATGCGTCCGTCCAGCTCCGCGGCAATGCGATGCACCGGACCGATGAAGGCCCCCGGCCCTCCGCCCACCATGCCCATCCGCAATCTGCGTACTTCCGCCATCGCCTCTCTTATTCCCTCGCTTCCTTGGCCCCTCGTTCCCTAGGTCCATTGGTCCCTGTTCTCAGCAGTTCACACCGCTCGCCAGAAAACCGCCATCCACAACAATCACTTCGCCCGTTACAAACGCCGCAGCCTCCGACGCCAGAAAAATCGCAGGTCCGATAATCTCGCGCCCCTTTCCAAACCTGTGCATCGGTGTGCGCATCAGGATCTCGTTGCCACGCGGCGTGCCTTGCACCAACGGCAGGCTCATGTCGGTGGGAAACACGCCCGGCGCAAGTGCATTCACGTTCACGCCCGTCTCGGCAAGCTCAACAGCCAGCGTTTTGGTCAGCGAAGCCACTGCGCTTTTACTCGCCGCATACGGCGCCACTTGATAAAACCCGCGGAACGCCGTGATCGACGCGATATTAATGATGCGCCCATAGTGCGCGCTCACCATGGTCCGGCCGAAGATCTGGCAGGCGCGCATGGTCCCCGTCAAATTAGTCTCGAAAATCTTCGACCAGTCCGCCTCGTCTGCTTCGAGCGTCGGCATCTTTTTTGTCATGCCGGCCCCGTTCACCAGGATGTCGACTTTGCCGAAGGCCGCGATCGCCGCATCATGCAGGCGCTGGATGGAACTGCGGTCCAGCACGTCGCTTGCGATGCGCAGTGTGCGACGCCCCAGCCCCTCAATCTCCGCGGCCACCGCGTCGACCTGTTCCTGCCGCCGCGAGGAGACCACCACGTCTGCGCCGGCAGCCGCATACCCCAGCGCAATCTCGCGGCCCAGGCCTGTCGTCCCACCAATCACCACCGCAACCCGCCCGCTCAAATCAAAAACTTCCAACCCCTTCAATGCGTCCTCCTCTGAAATGTAGCGACGGTCTCCGGTCGAATTGTAGCGCAGGTCTACTGACCGGCTGTCGTGCGGGCGTCCACGTCCGCACACTCCAACGAGTGATTACCGCGTAAACTGCCCTTGGCATTAGCCTAATTGATCCGTCGCGACGCGGTCCCGCGTCAATCGCCCCACTGACCGCACCAACCCTCCTGCGCTAAAGTATTGAGTGACCATGAACTCTCTTACGATTCCTGATTCCAACCGCCGCTGGGACTGCCTCAGCCTGGGCGAAGTCATGCTTCGCCTCGATCCCGGCGACATGCGCATCCACACCGCGCGCCAGTTCCAGGTATGGGAAGGCGGCGGCGAATACAACGTGGCGCGTGGGCTGCGCCGCTGCTTCGGCCTTCGCGCTGCCATCGCCACTGCGCTCGCCGACAACCCCGTCGGCCGCCTCGTCGAGGACTTCGTCCTTCAGGGTGGCGTCGATACCTCGCTCATCCGCTGGATTCCTTACGACGGCGTAGGCCGCACCGTGCGCAACGGTCTCAACTTTACAGAGCGCGGCTTTGGCGTGCGCGCCGCCGCAGGCTGTTCCGACCGCGGCCACACCGCCGTCAGTCAGATCAAGCCCGGCGACTTCGATTGGGAGTCGATCTTCGGCGCCAGCAAAGGATCGCGCTGGCTCCATACAGGCGGAATTTTCGCCGCACTCTCCGCATCCACTGCCGAAGTTGCCGTGGAAGCCATGGATGCCGCGCGCAAATACGGCACGCCCATCTCCTACGACCTGAACTTCCGCGATAGCCTTTGGAAAAGCATCGGAGGCAAACCAAAAGCCCAGGAAATCAATCGCGCCCTCGTGGGCAAGCTCGACGTGCTCCTCGGCAACGAAGAAGATTTCTCATCGATGCTCGGCATCAAAATCAAGGGTGTCGGCGAGGACTTTGCCGAGTTGCCCATCGCCGGATACGAAGAAATGCTGCGCGAAGTTGCTGCGGCGTATCCCAATCTCAAGCTCGTGGCCAGCACGTTGCGCACGGCACAAACCGCCAGCCGCAATGCCTGGGGCGCCATCGCGCTTTACGAAGACAAAATCGTCCACGTCCCGCAGCGCGAAATCGATATCTTCGACCGCGTGGGCGGCGGCGACAGCTTCGCCTCCGGCCTCATCTACGGCATGCTCGCCGGCAAAGGCATCGAATGGGCCGTCCAATGCGGCGTGGCGCACGGCGCTCTCGCCATGACCACCCCCGGCGACACCAGCACGGCCACGCTTCCAGAAGTCGAACGCATCATGAAAGGCGGCTCAGCGCGCATTGCGCGCTAGGACCGTCCGATTCCGCACAATGAACGGGTGCCCCACATCTCGCTTTTGAGATGTGGGATAGCACAAACCTCAATTCAGCTTTTTAGTCCAGCACGAAGATGAGCGCACCAGGTCGCGATTTGGGGCCCGGGATAGCACGAAATCCGGTGGACACGATACCGGTTGTTTTGAAAGGGCACGGCTTTAGCCGCGCCACACGAACCGAATAAGAATTTGGGGGGCTTTAGCCCCTGAGGGATTCACCAATGTCCGAAACCACCCAGCAAATCATCGAACGCGTCGGCCTCATTCCCGTTCTCCGCGCCAAGAGCGTCACTCAGGGCCGCGCCGTCGTCGACGCCATGATCGCGGGCGGCGTCACCGTCGTTGAAGTCACCATGACCGTTCCCAACGCCGTCGATCTGTTGAAGGAACTTAATAAGGAATACGGCTCAAAGCTCTTACTAGGCTCCGGCACCGTCACCACCGCCGATCAGGCCCAGGCCACCATCGATGCCGGTGCGGAATTCGTCGTCAGCCCCAGTCTGCATCCCGAAGTAATCCGCGTGACCAAAGCAAATAAAAAAATCTCCTGCCCCGGCTCGCTCACGCCCACTGAGGCCATCACCGCGTGGAACGCCGGCGCAGACTATGTGAAGATCTTTCCCTGCTCCGCTGTCGGCGGCGCAAGCTATCTCAAATCTCTGCTCGCGCCCTTCCCGCATCTCAAGCTCATTCCCACGGGCGGCGTCACGTTGCAAACCGCCGAAAGCTTCATCAAGGCCGGCGCGCGCGCCCTCGGCGTAGGCAGCGACCTCGTCAATCTCGCCGCCGTCGACGCGGGTCACCCAGAAACCATCACCGAAACCGCCCGCGCGTATCTGAAGGTGATTGCCGACGCGCGCAAAAGCTAACGCGTCCACGAATATGCCGGCCCAGACCGATCCATTTCGCCTCGACCATCGCATCGCCCTCGTCACCGGCGGCGCCAGCGGCATTGGCGAAGCCACCGCGCGAGAGCTTGCGCGTGCAGGCGCCGAAGTCTGGATCGCCGACATTAACTTCCCTGCCGCCGAAGCTCTTGCCGCCACACTTCCATCGGCCCGCGCGCTTCATCTCGACGTCACCAGTCCCCATTCCATCGCCGCAGCGCTCGCGCAACTCGAATTCCTCGACATTCTCGTGAACAACGCCGGCATCGGTCACGTAGGGTCCATTGAAACCACCGAGCCCGAGGACTTCGACCGCCTGATGAAAGTGAATGTTCGCTCCGTCTATCTCGTCACGCGCGCATTTCTTCCGCTTCTGCTCTCCGCAAGCGAGCGTCACGAGGCCCTGGGCGCGATCGTCAACGTCGCATCCGTCTCCGGGCTGGTCGGCATCAAGCAGCGCTTTGCGTATTGCACGAGTAAAGGCGCCATCGTCGCCATGACGCGCCAACTCGCCGTCGAATACCCCAAGACGTTGCGCGTCAACGCCGTTTGCCCCGGCACGGTGCAAACGCCCTTTGTCGAGGGCTACCTCGACAAATTCCACAAACACAACAAGGAAGAGATGCGCGCCGACCTACGCGCCCGCCAGCCCGTAGGCCGCCTGGGAAGGCCTGAAGAAATCGCCTCTGCCATCCGCTATCTCGCCAGTGACGAAGCCGCCTTCGTCACCGGCTCGCTGCTCACCATCGATGGCGGCTGGACGGCTGCCTGATTTCGCGCATCGAACCATTGCAGGAGACTACTTATGCATCTCGTCTCATTTTCCGAAGTTGACAGCAACGTGCCGCGTCCCGGCGTTCTGCTTCAGGAAAGCGGCATGGTCATCGACCTCGGCCCGGCTTACGACGATACTCTCGCTGTGATCGGCGCAGGCATCACCGCCATCGACAAGCCGAGCGCCTATCCCAGCCACAAGCTCAACGAAGTCCACGTTCACACGCCGCTCTCGGACCCTCCGCGCATCTTCGCCATCGGTTTGAATTACCGCGACCACGCCGCCGAAGCCAAGATGGCGCTGCCCTCTGCGCCCGTCGTCTTCTTCAAGATGCCCACAGCCATCGTAGGCCCGGGCGACGACATCGTGCTCCCCAACAACTCCACCGAGCCCGACTACGAGGCCGAACTCGCTTTCGTCATCGGCAAAGGCGGCTATCGCGTCCCCGCAACGGCGTGGCGCGAGCACGTCTACGGTTACACCATCATCAACGATGTGAGCGCGCGCGATGTGCAGCGGGCCACTTCGCAATGGTCGCTGGCCAAAAGCTTTCCCACTTACTGCCCTATGGGCCCCGCAATCGTCACGGCGGATGAAATTCCCGATCCACACCAGCTCGCCATTTCACTCAGCATCGACGGCGAAATTCTGCAAAACTCCAACACGCGCGAGCTGCTCTTCAAAATCCCCGAGCTCATCGAATACATCTCATCGATCACGCCGCTCTTGCCGGGCGACATCGTCTCCACCGGCACGCCATCCGGCGTGGGCATGGGCCGCACGCCGCAGCGCTGGCTCAAGCCCGGCGAGACTGTCACGGTAACAATCGAGGGCCTCGGTTCGCTCACCAATCCCATAGTTGCGGAATAGTCTGAATCTCGAAGAACACCCGAGACGCGCGAAGTCGATTAAGCGTTCTCCGCAGCAACCTCTTCCGGGTCCATCTGCGATCCCAACCAGGCATAGAGCGCGATACCCACAAAGCAAACCGCGGGCACGATGTAGCCGGCTGAGATGCTCACGCGATCGGCCACCCTTCCCATCAGCAACGTGATCAGCGCGCCCCCGATAATCGCCATTACAATGCAGGCAGCGCCGCTCTTGGTGCGAGCACCCAACCCTCTCGTGCCGAGCGCGAAAATCGATGGAAACATCGTGGACATCAGGAAGGTTGCGGCGACCAGCGAGTACACACCCAACCACCCTGGCCTCATGACGGCTACGCAGCAAATTACCGTATTGAGCGCAGCATAGGTCCCCAGCAAGTGGTGTGCAGGTATGAAGTTCAACAACCATGCGGAGAAGAATCGGCCAGCCGTAAACGCAACCAGTGCACCCGTGAGCCAATATCCCGCCTGCCGCTCTCCAATTCCTGTTCCAGATATCACATAGGGAATCATGTAGCTCCAGATGCCGACTTGCGCGCCCACATAAAGAAACTGCGCCATCACCGCAAAAACAAAATGCTTTCGCTTCCATAGCGGCTTGGAGTGGTCGCTGGCGAGCGTGTCTTGGGAGTAGTCGAGACCCGTATGCGGAAAAGGTGTCCGCGCAATAAGAACAGCCCAGAAGAGCACAATCGCCCCAAGGATAAGGTACGGCGCAACCACGCGGAGCGTTTCCGACTTTAGATAGCCTTGATAAGTCCCTGCAGCCTGCATGGCCGCGACCTGGGCTGGCTTCAATTCAATTCCCGAGAAGATGAACCGGCTCCCAATCAGCACGGCAGAGATACTACCCAGCGGATTGAACGCCTGAGCAAAATTCAGGCGTCGTGCCGCACTGCGCGGATCGCCGATTTGCAGAGTAAACGGGCTCGCGGCCGTCTCGAGAAAGGCCAGCCCCATGGCAATCACAAACAGTGCCGTCAAAAAGAACCAGTACTTGCCAACGTATGCGGCAGGCCAAAACAACAGGCAGCCCGCGCCATAGAGACAAAGCCCCACGAGAATCCCGGCCTTGTACCCTGCTCGCCGCATCAACTGCGCAGCAGGCATCGCCAGCAGAAAATATCCCAGGTAGAAAGAAAACTGCACCAGGCCCGCCTGAAGCCGGTTGATCTCGAACGACTTCATAAACTGGCGAATCAAAATATCATTGAAATTGTTCGGCACGCCCCACAGAAAGAAGAGTGCTGTCACCAGAATGAACGGCAGCAGCCGTCCCGCTGGAATCAACGGGGCTTCAATGTCTTCATGCTGCGACGGCGAATTTCCTTGCCCTGCGTTTCGCGTATCTGTCGGCCCGACGGAAAAACTCAAAGTGCACTTCTCCTTCTGCCCGGCAGTCTGCGTAGCGGCGCCGGCTTCCAGCCCTATCTTTATTTAGAGCGACCTGTTTGTTTCCTCTCGGTAGGCACTCACCTTTGTATCGAATCCGCCTCTGCACTGGCAAACTCGTAATCGTTCGCGTTAACGTTACTCCCGTAAGGAATCACAGCCCGCTCCACTGCGATTGGCCCCGCGCCGATTTCGCTGAAATCGGCTTCGGCGCGCCTATAATCTGCCGTGTACCGCCAGTCTCAAGGCTCGTGTAGCGCCAGTCTCCTGACTGGCTGTTGTGCGGGTCTCCAGACCCGCGCCTCTCATGATCGCCTCCATCGAATCCGCGCGCCGCTTTTACGCCGAACAGTTGTGCCGCCTCAATGGCATTTCCTCGCCTGCCATCCTCGCCGCCTTCGCGACCGTGTCGCGCGAGCGCTTCGTGGGACCCGGTCCATGGGTCATTCAAAGCAGCGGCGAAAGTTGGTTCACTGCGGACGCTGACCCCGCCCACGTCTACCGCGACGCTCTCATCGTGCTCGACGAAGCGAAGCGCCTCAACAATGGCCAGCCCAGCCTCTGGGCCATTCACCTCGACCTGCTCCGTATCCACTCCGGCGATCGCATTCTCCATCTCGGCTGCGGCACCGGCTATTACACTGCGATCCTCGCCGAACTCACCGGCCCGGCCGGCAAAGTCACCGCGATTGAAATTGAGGAAGGCCTGGCAGCCCGCGCGCGCGTCGCGCTCGAGCCCTGGTCGCAAGTCACCGTGATCCATGCCGACGGCTCACGCGGCCCCTTCGAGTCCGTCGATGTAATTGTCGTCAGCGCCGGAGCCACGCATCCTCTACCCGCGTGGCTCACCGCCGTCAAGCCTTCAGGCAAACTCCTCTTCCCGCTCACCTCCACGCGAGGGCCCGGAACCATGGCGCACCTCGTCCGCGTCAGCGCAGAACTCTTCGCGGCCGCGCTGCAAGGCTCAGTTTTCTTTGTCGATTTCGGAGGCGCCCGCGATCCCACCATCAGCGCTGAATTAGCCCAGGCGCTCAAGCGCGATGAAGGCGTCGGCGTACGTTCCCTTCGCTGCGATGCTCACGCGAAGGACGATTCCTGCTGGCTGCACGGCAACGGCTGGTGCTTTTCGCGCCTCGCCTCAATCGCCAACGAGCGCGTGTGAACCCCGCACGAAATAGGGGTGCCCCACATCTCGATTTTGAGATGTGGGATAGCACGAACCTTAACCCACAAGCCTTGCATGAGGGTGCGGCAGTTGCCCCACCCTAAACGCGCTTTTTTCGTTGAGGGTGAGAAGGCGCCTCACAACACCCGCGCCAGCCACTTCCCGGTATGTGAATGCAGATTGCTCGCAATCTCTTCGGGCGGACCCTCGGCCACAATTTTTCCGCCACCCGATCCGCCCTCCGGCCCCAAATCGATCACCCAATCAGCGCTCTTAATCACGTCCAGATTATGCTCGATCACGATCAGCGACCCACCGCCATCGATGAGCTTGCGAAACGCCGTGAGCAGCTTCGACACATCGTCGAAATGCAGTCCCGTCGTCGGCTCGTCGAGGATGTACAGCACGCGGCTGGCTTGTGAAGGCTTGGCCGTCGCATTCACCGCGCGCACCGAAGCCAGGTGCGCGGCCAGCTTCACGCGTTGCGCCTCACCGCCCGAAAGCGTCGTCGCCGACTGCCCCAGGCGCAAATAGCCTAGTCCGATCTCATCCAGCACCGCCAACTTCTCCAGCAACTTGGTCTGTCCAGCAAAGAAGCGCAGCGCCTCCTTTACCGTCATCTGCAGCACATCGTGAATGTTCTTGCCTTTGTACTGCACTTCCAGGATGCGGGGCTGGTACCGAGTGCCGTTACAGTCCTCGCAAGGCAGCTCTATGTCGGCCAGGAACTGCATCTCCACAGTCACTGTGCCGTCGCCTTCGCAGGTATTGCAGCGGCCGCCGGGCACGTTGAACGAGAAATGTCCCGGCGTGAGCGAGAGCCGCTTGGACTCCGGCTGCGAAGCAAACAGTTCGCGAACCAGGTCGAAGCCCTTGATATACGTGATGGGATTCGACCGCGGCGTGCGCCCAATCGGCGTCTGATCCACCAGCACCACATCATTTAAGCGCTCGACGCCAGTCAAAGAAGCAAAAACCCCGGAGGGGTCGCCGCCATCCGTCTGCCCCAGCGCCTGCGCCACCGCGCGATAAAGCACTTGGTGCACCAATGTCGATTTGCCCGATCCGGAAACTCCCGTCACCGCAACCAGCATTCCCAGCGGAATCGTCACGTCCAGTCCGTGCAGATTATTCGCCCGCGCTCCCTTCAGAACCAGCTTCTCGCGGCCCGGCTCCCGGCGTCGCGTGGGCACCGGAATCGCAATCTTCCCGCTCAAATAGCGCCCCGTCAGCGATGCCGGATTGGCCTCAATCTCGGCAAGCACGCCCTCGGCCAGTAGCTTGCCGCCGAACTCGCCCGCACCCGGTCCCAGATCGAGCAAATGGTCGGCCGCGCGCAAAATGTCGGCGTCATGCTCCACAACCAGAATCGTGTTTCCCAGATCGCGCAGCTTCTCAAGAATGGCTATCAGCCGCGCCGTGTCGCGCGTATGCAATCCAATCGAGGGTTCGTCGAGCACGTAGAGCGCACCCACAAGTTGCGATCCCAGTGAAGTCGCCAATTGAATGCGCTGCGCCTCGCCGCCAGAGAGCGTCGACGCCAATCGATCCAGCGTCAGATATTCCAGCCCCACTGCGACCAGAAAACTCAGCCGCTGCCGTACTTCTGTGAGGATCGGCCCCGCAATCTCCTCCTGCATCGGCGAAAGCTTGAGCGCGTCGAAAAACTCCTGAGCCTGCGCAATGGTCAGCGCCGTCGCCTGGCAAATGTTCTTGCCATCTATGCGCACGGCCCTCGCCTCGGCCCTTAGCCGCTGCCCGCGGCAATCCGGACATTCCGCGTAACCGCGATACTTCGACAGCATCACGCGCACATGCAGCTTGTACTTTTTGCGCTCCATCTGTGCAAAGAAGCCCATCACGCCCGCGAACCCGTCTTTGCCGCGCAGCACCGTCTCGCGCGCCGCTTCCGGCATCTCGCGCCACGGCACGTCCAGTGGCACGCCCAACTCCGCCGCGCGCTTTTTCAGTTCGCTGTACCACGGCCGGTACTTGGGTCGATTCCATGGATCGATCGCGCCGCCCTGCAGGGTCAATGCCGGGTCCGGAATCACGAGATTCAAGTCGAAATCCACGGTGTTGCCGAATCCCTGGCAGCGCGGGCACGCGCCAAAGGGATTGTTGAAACTGAACAGCCGCGGCTCCGGTTCGCGCCCCGGCCGATGGCAGCTCGTGCACTCATACGACCCCGAAAACCGCAGCCGCCTGCGCTCCGCCGCCTCATCACGTGGCGTTTCTTCAAAGACAACCTCGCCCGCTTCGCGATACGCCGTCTCCACCGCGTCCACAATGCGCGGACGGTTGTCGGTACTCACAACAATCCGGTCCAAAAGAACAAAGAGCGGAGCCGACAAATCCAGATCAATCAGCGACTCCGGCGTGGAGAACTCGAAGATTCTTCCCTTCTGCCACAGCCGGTTGAATCCGCTCGCCCGCAAGTCCGCCAACCGCGCCTTCACCGTTTCGACGTGCGCGGAATCGCCAGCCTTCGCCGCAGTCTTGGCTTTAGCCGTCTTTTTTGCCGCACGCCCCGCGGTCATCTCCGGCTTGGCTTCCGTCTCCGTCTCCGTAGCCGCGCTCATTGCGGGAAACAGCACATTCAGCCGCGTTCCCTCGCCCAGCACCAGCAGCGCTTCGGCAGCTTCGTCCACCGAATTGCGTTTGACCAACCCGTCGCAATAAATGCAGTGCACTTCTCCGCACCGCGCGTAAAGCAGGCGCAGGTAATCGTAGATTTCCGTCGCCGTCGCCACCGTCGAGCGCGGGTTACGCGTGGTGTTTTTCTGCTTGATCGCGATCGCCGGCGCCAGGCCATCGATCACGTCGGCATCGGGCTTCTCAATGCGCTCCAGAAACTGCCGCGCGTAGGCCGAAAGCGACTCCACATACCGCCGCTGTCCCTCGGCATAGATCGTGTCGAAGGCCAGCGAACTCTTGCCCGATCCCGACACGCCGCTGATCACCGTCAGCTTGCCGTGAGGGATATCGCACGAGAGGTTCTTCAGGTTGTGGGTCCGCGCGTTGCGGATGATGATGGAATCGTTCAAGAGGAAGTCTGCCGGCACGAAAAGGTCCGGCGACGACACAGACGCCTCTGCGAGGCTCGGAGCGCAACCGTCCATTTTCTATTATAAATTGCGCCGCAAGTCCGCTCGCGAGAACGATACACTCCAATCGAACCGGCGAGCGCATTTCGATGCGTCTCCGTATCGATCTATCTCCGAAAAGTCAAGCCGCCAGGGCGCGCCTGTCTGCGGATGCGAAAGCGATCGAATTGCTCCCTACCTCGCGATCGAGAACATTGGCAAGTCCAAGCAGAACCGGCGATGCGCATGCCGGACAATACTCCGCACAGTTGCCAATGCAGTTGCAGTCCGGGCATAGGTAGGCAGACGCCAAGGGGATGTGCTGCGTGGTGATGAGTTTCATGGCTTCACCTTCGGTTTCTGGCGTTCGGCCCGAGCGTGCAATCTTTTGTCCTGCGCACGCTCTTGCACAGCCACTAGGATGCCACGCAACATTCCAGAGTTGCACTCACACTTGAGTCCGCGCGAGGGCCCTTTCGGTAAACCCATCGCGGTTACCAGCACGCTCTTGGCCGATTACGCAAGTGGTAGCCACCGCCACACCGCCCTCGCGCCATTGAAACCAGGAACGGGTTGCTAACACACCGTATTTGTTGAGGTTTTGCTTGTCTTGCTCTGTATTTTTTGCGCTCCTCGCCGTCGCGTTTGTTATCCCCGACGGCGCAGTCGCTCAGCAACCCTCTTCGCCTTCAGGCGCGCTGTCGCCTCGCAATCCTCACACAGCCGCCCTCACGCGCCGGCATGTGCACATCCCGGCACGCACGCAGCTCTGCTGAACATTTATCCCCAGAGACTCATGTCTTCACTGTTCCGCGGGAATGAGTTCAGTGAGGGCTTGCTATTTTGTGAAGATCGATGAATCCTCGTCGGACTTCTGCTCGACCTTTGAGGCTTTTTCGGCGAGTTTCTCGGCCAGGCGATTCGCTAGCTCCCGCGGCGAGGCATCCGCGTTGGTTTCGTCTTTCAGCTTCGACTCTTCGGGGTTTTCAAACTGCGGTTCCATGTCTCCAAGTACTGCACTCATGGTCAGTCCCCTCCTGCGGAAGTGGCCCTCTTTTCTGAAGGCTGTAATTGATATAGATGCCGCGTCTACGCCGCAGGTTCTCTCCGCATCAGCTTTTCCTCCCTCCCGTACGCCACCTCCCTTCGCGGCTCCTCCCGCCCCGGACTTCCCGCCAGTTACACTATTCATTGAGGAATTTCGTGCTCCGTATCGCCTTTTTCGCCCTGCTTTTTGCGCTCATCCCTGGCCCCGCGCTCGCCTCCGCACAGAATTCGGCATCGTCCCCGTCCGCCACCTCGCCCCCGCCGTCAGCAGAGCCCGCCCAACCTCAGTCCATCCCCACTGAGCTCGCCGCCGCCGAAGCCGCCATCGCCAGTTCCGACTGGAAGACCGCCGAGACCAAGCTCGATTCTTACCTGGCCGTTCATCCCACCGACGCCCGCGCCCTCTTCGACGCCGGCTACGTTGCCGACGCACAAAATCGTTTTGACGACGCGGCCGCCCTCTATCGTCGCGCCATCGCTGCCAATCCCAAATCCTTCGAGGCGCATCTCTCGCTGGGTCTGCTTCTCGCCCGCCAAAGCAAGCTGGACGAAGCCCGTCCCGAACTTGCCGCCGCCACAATACTCGATCCGGGCGATGCCGGTCCCGCGCTCAAGGCCCGCGCCTGGCGTGCTTTGGCGCGCATCGATCGCGCCACTGATCCCATTGCCGCTTCCAATGACCTGCTCCAAGCCTTGAAGCTTTCGCCGGAAACTCTTCAGGACACGCTGCTTGCCGCCGAGCTAGCTGAACAAGCCGGCCAGAACGACGCTGCCGAAGCTGCTTATCGCCGCGTGCTGGCGAAGGATCCGCACTCTGTCCCCGCCAACGTCGGCCTGGCGCACCTCCTGATCGAGAGCAAGCAATACCCCGATGCCGAAACCCTTCTCCGCGCCGCGCTGGCAAGCGCCCCCGACGATCCCACGCTCAACGCGCAACTGGCCACTGTGCTCGTCGCAGAAAACAAGGCTGAAGCCGTGCCGCTCCTCCAAAAACTCCACGACGCGCACCCGGCGGATCAGGCCATCACGCGCATGCTGGCCGAGGTACTGTCCGTAGCCGGTGACGATGCCGGCTCCGACCAGCTCTACGTCCATCTGCTCGCCGCCAATCCCCAGGACGTCGATCTGCTGGTTGCCCACGGCCAGAACCTCGTCCGCCTCGCCCACTTCGCTGAAGCGTTCACCGTCTTTGACAAGGCCACACACATCGACCCCGCCAACGGCGACGCGTGGAGCGGCCTGGCCTTTACCGCCTACCGCACCAGCCGCCCCGATGTCACTCTGCACGCCCTCACCATGCGCTCAAGAGTTCTACCTGAGAACCCCGCAACCCTGTTCCTCTGGGCTCAGGCGTACGACACTCTGCACCAAAAGCAACAGGCCGCCGCCTACTATCGCCGCTTCCTTCAGGCCGCGAGCGGCAAATTTCCCGATCAGGAATGGCAGGCACGCCAGCGCCTGCAAATCCTTGAGAAATAGCCCTTCGCACGCTTCCGGAATCCCCGAAAAGCCACTCTAGCTCCCCGCTCTGCTCCTCACTCACCGCTGCCCTTTTTGGTACCGCCGTTTTTTACGGCATCAAAGTTTTATGCTTTTGTCCTTGCAGACGCCTGCAATATGTGCGTACTATCAGCACATTCCGGGGTAAGGCCGCATTGGAGGAGGTTCCTTATGCGGGCTGCAGTTCCAATCATCGCCTTCCTCACGCTGAATTTGTCTGTCGCATCTGTGCGCGCTTTCTCCGGCGACAACAAGCCGCCGGATCCAGATGCCATCGCTGCGCTTGAAGCGCGCGCCAACCAGGCCCAGCCGCGCGAACAATGCTTCCTCTATGCGGAGCTTATTCAGCAGATGACCGAGCTCAGCATCCGCCAATACGCGGCGGGCGACTTCAACAAGGCCACAGCGTTGCTCCAGCAGGTGCAGCGCATTGCGCAAAAACTCCATCTCTCCCTCGGCGACAATGACAAGCGCCTCAAGAACACTGAAATCATGCTGAGCCACACGGCCTTCCGCCTCAATGAGATGCTGCATGCCAGCAGTATCGAAGACCGCCCGCTGGTGGAGCAGACCCTGGCACAGGTGACCCAGGCGCAAAATGCCACGTTGATGCACGTCTTCCAAAAGTAGTGGTCAGTGCGAGTGTGACTGTGCCGAGTGAGAGTTCGGCGGGCACATCGCACTTCACACCCACACTCACACTCACACCGTCTTTTATGCTTCAATAGAACCGCAGGAGGCACGTCGCCATGCGTCCAATCTTGGCCGGTCTCTTTTGTCTGCTGTTAGCTGTGCCCCTCGCCGCGCAAAAACAAAAACGCGAGCCTCTCACGGAAAAGCAACAGGACCAGATTGAGGAAGCCGGCATCGATCCGGTGGCCCGTGTCGATTTGTACGTCAAGTTCCTCAATGACTACTGCGACACCGTCAAAGGGCTGATCCCGCGCGCCAAGTCCTCTGCCCGCAGCCGCCGCATCGACGACGAGTTGCAGGACTTCTCCGCGCTGATGGACGAGCTCGGCGATAACCTCGACATGTTCTCCCAACGCAAAGCCGATCTTCGCAAGTCGCTCAAGGATCTCCGTGAGTCCGTTCAGCGCTGGCAGACAACGCTGCACGATCTGCCCAGCGAGCCCGGCTTTGAGTTGTCCTTGAAAGAGGCGATCGATAGCGCCAACGATCTCTCCGATCAGGCTAAAGAAATCACAGTCGACCAGGAAGCCTATTTCAAAGCTCATCCCGACGAAAAGGGCCAGGACCGTTACGAACCGAAGTGAGACCAGTGTGAGTGTGATTGCGCCGGCCACACACTCGCACTCACACCCACACTGATATCCTGCTCTTCGTGGCCCCCGACGTCGCTCCCATCTTTCAGGCAGAGTACCGCGCCCTTCGCCCGCGCGCGCCCATGCCGCCCATCCATGTACGCTTCCGGCGCTTCACTTCGCTCAACACCACCATTCGCCTGCGCGAGGGCGAGATCTTTGCCTCGCTCTCCGATCTGCTTGAAGGCGCGCCGGAATCCGTACTCCACTCCATCGCGCACATCCTTCTCGCCAAGCTCTATCGCAAGCCCATCAACCGGGCGCACAATTTGCGCTACAAACGATTCGCCTCCAGCGCCGCCGTCACGCGTCAAACGGACCTCATCCGCACCGCGCGCGGCACCAAGCGCTTCTTCGGACCCGAGGGGCGCTACTACCATCTCGATGAAGTCTTCGATGCGCTCAACTCGCGCTTCTTTGGCGGACTACTCGGCCGCCCCGACCTCACCTGGAGCGAGCACCACGCCAAGCGCTCGCTGGGCCACTACGACGCCGCCCACAACACCATCGTCGTCAGCCGCGTCTTCGATCGCCCCTCCAGCCCGCGTTACGCCATCGAATACCTGCTCTACCACGAGATGCTGCACCTCAAGCATCCCGTCCGCCAGCGCGGCCTGCGTCGCTGCGTCCACTCCCGCGAGTTCAAAGCCGAGGAAGCGCGCTTTCCCCAACTCACTGAAGCCCTCGCCTTCATCAAGCGGCTATCCTGACCTCTACGGTTCAAGACATAAGCATCGCCGCCATCCTCAGCGAGCAAAATCTCCTGTCATCCTGAGCGATCAAAATAGGATGTCATCCTGAGCGATCAAAATAGGATGTCATCCTGAGCGAAGTGGGCCGCGCATCGCGCGGCCCACGCAGTCGAAGGACCTGCATTTTCATTTGCATTTGTTTTTCGTGCGTTTCACTCAGCACGATGAGGGTGCCCCCGGTCCCTCGCCTTTGGGGACCGGGGATTGCACGCCGTGTTTCAACTTCTCCAGTTTCTGCATCCCAAATCGAGCGTTTCTGCGGAAAGAGGAATAAGGAAGGGCGCACAGTTCGAGCGCTACCGGAAATTAACCATCGAAATTCGGCAATCAAAAAACAGGCTCACCGTGAGCGCTCACGGAACTTCATGCGTCTTTCCCGCGTACTACTCCGTTAACCAGTCGCGCGGTTTTCCGTTTTACCAGCGGAGGCATTTTGTCTGCTTCCCTTAACAGGGGTTACCGGTCTAACAAAAACACGTGAGCCAGCACATCGACAAACCGTTCTTCTGAAAGAACATCGTTGACCCTCACCATGCTGAGTGTTACAATGGGTAACACTATGGCCACTAGCATGCGGCTCTGCTGAAACAAAGACCATTTGCTCCATAAAAAGGTGATGATGAAGCACTTTTATTACCCTGCCGCTCTCTTTCTGTCTTTTATTGCCTTTGCCTGGCCTGCCGCGGCCGTAGCGCAAACCAGCACGCTGCACGGCACGGTACAGGACCCCAGTGGCGCGGTCGTACCCGGCGCCGCCGTCTCCCTGACCGGCGGCTCGCAACCCCTCGAAACCAAGTCCGCTGCGGATGGCCAATACTTCTTCCGCTCCGTCGCTCCCGGCTCCTACACCATCACCGCTACCGCCAAGGGATTCGCGCCGCTTACCATCCCGAGTGTCACGCTCGCCGCAGGCCAGGCAAAGGAACTGAATCTGCCGCTGGCGATCGCTGTCGAGCAGCAGGAAGTCACCGTCGACGCCCAGAGCCGCAGCGTCAGCATCAACCCCGATCAAAACGCCAACGCCATGGTCATTAAGGGGAGCGATCTCGACGCGCTCTCCGACGATCCCACCGAATTGCAAAATGAATTGCAGGCGCTCGCGGGTCCCGCGGCCGGCCCCAATGGCGGCCAAATCTACATTGACGGCTTTGAAGGCGGCCAGATTCCGCCCAAATCCGCCATCCTCGAAATCCGCGTCAATCAAAATCCCTTCTCAGCCGAATACGACCGCATCGGCTACGGCCGCATTGAGATCATCACCAAGCCCGGCTCGCAAAAGTTCCAGGGCAGCATCAACAGCTTCGGCAACGACTCCGCACTCAACTCAGGTAATCCCCTGATCACGCAGCAGCCAAGCTACTACCTCTATTCCTATTCGGGAAACATCAGCGGCCCCATCACCAAGACCTCGTCATATTTCTTCAACGGCTTCACCATCACGCGCCAGAATTCCAACATTGTTGATGCGCTCAATCCCGCAACCCTCACCAGCAACATCACCGAGGCCTGGCCCGCTCCGATGAGCTTTTTCAATCTGAATCCGCGCGTCGACTTCCAGCTCACAAAGAACAACTTCATCAGCATCCGCGATTCGTTCCAGCGCTACTCCGGCCACGGCAACGGCGTGGGCGCGCTCAGCCTTCCCGACCAATCCACCAGCTCCACCAACTACGAAAACGACCTCATGATCGGCGATACCTGGGTCATCAATCCTCACCTGCTTCTGGAGCCGCGCTTTCTCTGGCGTCGCATCAGCAACAATCAGATTCCGAGCCTGCTCACTCCCGCGGTCACAGTGCAAGGCGCATTTACCAACGGAGGCAGCAGCGTCGGCACCGTGCGCGACCACGAAGACGTCTTCAACTTGCAAATCTACGGCACCGCGACCACCGGGCCGCACACTCTTCGTTTTGGCGTGCGCGCCCATTCCTATCGTGACACCAATTACTCCACAACCGGCGTCAACGGCAGCTACTTCTTCTCAAGCGTCGCCGATTACCAGGCCAGCACTCCCTCGCAATATTCCGCCACCGTCATCGCCAATCCCACGGCCCGTGCCCTTTTCTTCGATGGTTCGGTCTTCGCCCAGGACGACTGGCGCGTGAACAAGAGCTTCCTCCTCGGCCTCGGCCTCCGCTACGAGGGTCAGAACTTCATTCACGACCACGCCGATTGGGCACCGCGCCTGGCCCTCGCATGGACTCCGGGTCGCCCCGGAAAAACTCCTCCAAAGACCGTAGTTAGAGCTGGTTACGGATGGTTCTTCAACCGTTTCATCGTGCCCTCTTCCTTCAATGCAGCGGGCACGCCCTACATCATCCAGGCCATCCACGACAATCTCATCAACCAAAAAAGCTACACCGTCGCCAATCCAAATTTCTACAACCCCAACGCCGCTGAACCGTCTTCGGTTTTGACGTCGACCGCCTCCTCCATCCCCACCTATCACTCCGTCGATCCACACTTCCACGCCGCACTCGACATGCAGGGCGGCGTCGGCGTCGATCATCAGTTCGGCAAACACGTCACGTCGAATATCACTTATCTCTACACGCAGGGCGTCCATCAATACCTCACCAACAACGTCACCGCGCCCGACTTCGACGAAACCGACTACACCATCACCGGTCCCACGCCCGCTGCTTACAACTACCAATTCCAGTCCGGCGGATTTTACCGGCAAAATCAGATCATTCTCTCCTCGGCCTTGCAGCTCAAGAAGTTCACATTGAGCGGCAACTACACATTCAACGAGGCCAAGAGCGACACCCAGGGCGTCGGCTCCTTCCCTTCCGTCGCGCAGGATCCCGGCTTCGACTACGGCCGTGCCGGCTTCGGCATTCGCCATCGCGTAATGCTCATCGAGAGTTACTCGGCGCCGCACGGCATCGTCTTCGCTTCTCTGCTCGCAGCGCAATCCGGCACGCCCTACAACCTCACCATCGGCGAGGACCTTACCGGCAGCAATCAATTCAATGCGCGCCCGACTTACGGAACCTGTGGCAATACGGGCGTCGTCTCCACGCAATACGGCTGCCTCGACACCGATCCCACAGGCAAGAACGAGCCGATCGTTCCTTTCGGCGTCGGCATGGGCCCGGCAAACTGGGTCTACCACGCGCGCGTCAGCAAAGTCTTCGGCATCGGTCCCAAGATCAAGACAGCAGGCGACGGGCAAACCTTCACGCCCGGCCAGGGCGGCGGCGTAGGTGGCCGCGGCATCGGCAGCGGTGGCCCCGCGATCCGCCTTGACGCTGCCGCCCCGCGCCGCTTCAATCTCACTCTCGCCGGCGGCGTTAACAACGTCTTCAACACTGTCAACTGGGGCACTCCCAACGGCGTCCTGCTGTCTCCGCTCTTCAACAGAACGCAATCCCTCGCCGGCGGCCAATTCGGCTCACCCGTTCCCGGCAACAGCAGCGTCTTCCTGCAATCCACATTTTCCTTCTGAGCGGCTCCCTCTGCTCTTCCCTCCGTAGAGTCCCGCCTCACAAGTGCGCAGCAAAAACTGCGCCGTCATCCTGAGCGAGTCCGCAGTGCGGACGAGGCGAAGAACCTGCATTGGTTTTTTTGCGCATTCAAACCAGCACGAAAAGGGGGTGCCCCACGTCCCTCGCATTTGGGGACGTGGGATCGCACGAACCTCGACTTACAGGCCTTGTATCGGGCGCGGCCTTCCGCCACGCCGAAAACACCTTGAAACGAACGGGGCTTTGGCCCCTGAGGCGCAGTTTCTTTCAAACTGACCCATTGCCGACATGGCACACAGCTGTCTGCGCTATCCTACCCTGTCATCACTTCCCACTCGAGGTGCCACCGCATGACCGAGAATTCCCGCCTCGTTCTGACCAAGCGCTTTACTGAGGCCGTTGAATACGCGCGGCACCTGCACACGGAGTACCGCAAAGGCACCGCCATCCCGTACATGGCGCACCTGATCGGTGTGGCCGCGCTGGTGATGGGTGAGGCCGGCGGCCCGGTCCCGGTGACAGAGGACATGGTGATCGCCGCCCTGCTGCACGACGCCGTCGAAGACCACGGCGGCACGCCGCGCCTGCGCGAAATTGAGCAGCGCTTCGGTCCCAACGTGGCCCGCATGGTCGCAGCCCTTTCCGACACATTCGCAGAGGACCCCGACAAAAAGGAACCTTATGGGCAGCGCAAAACCAACTACATTCTGCGGCTGCGCAACGAACCCGACGACGTGCTGCTCATCTCCGCCGCCGACAAGCTCTACAACGCAAAAGCAATTCTGGATGATTTCAAAGATATCGGCTTCAAAGTCTTTGATCGCTTCAAGCGTGGGAAGGATCAACAGCTCTGGTATTTCGATGAGCTCCTGAAAGTCTTTCGCGCCCATCCAAGGAATCGGATCGTGAACGACCTCGAGCGCGTCGTTCAGGAGTTGCATGGAATCACGTCAAACACGCCCTAAATCCCACAGGGCTGATTCCGCAGTCCCCTAAGTCCCTAGTCCCTGGTCCCTGGTCCCTGGTCCCTGGTCCCTAGTCCCTGGTCCCTGGTCCCTGGTCCCTGGTCCCTAGTCCCTAGTCCCTAGTCCCTGCCTCTTGTTCCCTCGTTCCCTTGTTCCCCGCCGGAGTCCCCGGCGGGCGATTCGTGCCCGATGGGGTGGCTTGTTCCTTTGCCGGACCCCCGGCGAGCGATCTTTGCTCGCTGGGGTGGTTTGGTCCCTGAACTTCCAACGCCCCCGTCAGCCCGCTCACCTTCGTCACATCGTGGCTCTTGCACCACGATTCGAGCCCCTTCGCCAGCCCCTCCGTCGCGCGCGGATCGGCGAAGCTCGCCGTCCCCACCTGAATCGCCGTCGCGCCTGCCAGCAAGAATTCCACCGCGTCCGTCGGCGTCACAATTCCGCCTATCCCCAGCACGGGAACTTTCACCGCTCGCGACGCTTCCCAAACCAGGCGCAGTGCAATGGGTTTGATGGCCGGCCCTGACAGCCCACCAGTCACGTTGCTCAGCCGCGGCTTGCGCTCCTCGGCATCAATCGCCATGGCCAGAAACGTGTTCGCCACGCTCAAAGCATCGGCCCCGCTATCCGCGGCCACGCGCGCCATGTGCGCAATCGACGTCACATTCGGCGTCAGCTTCACAATCAGCGGCCGTCCTGCTGCACCCTTGGCACGGCTCACCAGGTACTCCAGCGACCCCGCATCCGCGCCAAACGCCATGCCGCCGGCGTGCACATTCGGGCACGACACGTTCAACTCGTACGCCGCAATTCCCTCCGCGTCGTTCAGTTGCTCAATCACTCCCACGTACTCGCTCACCGTATACCCAAAAATATTCACGATGACCTTGCATTTGGGGTAGCGCTTCATCGGCGGCAGTTTGTGCTCAATAAATTCCCGCACTCCCACGTTCTGCAACCCGATCGCATTCAACATGCCTGCCGCCGTCTGCACCAGCCGCGGCGACGGGTGCCCGGCCATCGGCTCCATCGAAATGCCTTTGGTGACGATCGCGCCCAACCGCTCCAGCGAAACAATCTCTTCGAATTCGATGCCGTAGCCAAAGGTTCCGCTGGCGGCGATCACTGGATTCACCAACTCCAGTCCGGCCAACCGCACTCGCATGTCGGGTTTCACTGGGCGCCTGTCTTCCTTTATTTCCGTAGACTTTTCCGCCGCACGCACGAAATTGCAAACTTCCGCGGGCTCTCGTCCATGATACCCGCCCGCCCAAAGCGCCGCTGTGCGCTGCGCCCAGACACGGAAAGGCCCTCCGGCTCAAACCGGAGGGCCCGTCGTTTAGTTGCTGGAAGCTAGAGGCTAGCAGCTGGAAGCTGTCTTTACGCCGTCACCGGCTCGCTGGAATCCACCTTCACCGGTGTCAGCCAGCCAAACCGGTCCGGCTTCAGCCCGTTCACAATGCCGAAGAACTCGTCGGCGATTTTCTTGGTAATCTCGCCGGGCTTGCCATCTCCAATCACCACGCGGTCAATGGAGCGGATCGGCGAAACCTCCGCCGCAGTGCCGGTGAAGAAAACTTCGTCGGCGATATACAGCAGCTCGCGCGGAATGGACTGCTCGGTCACCGTCAATCCCAGGTGCCGCGCAATGGTCAGCACGCTGTCGCGCGTAATCCCCGAGAGCGCTGAGTTCGCCAGCGGCGGCGTAAACAGCACGCCGTTGCGCACGATGAATACGTTCTCGCCCGATCCCTCGCTCACCAGTCCGTTCACATCCAGCGCGATTCCCTCCTGGTAGCCGTTAATTTCAGCTTCCATATGGATCAGCTGCGAGTTCATGTAGTTCGCGCCCGCCTTGGCCAGCGCCGGCATGGTGTTCGGGGCCAGCCGGTTCCAGCTGGAGATGCAAACATCGGCGCCTCCATGCCCGGCAATGTATTTGCCCCACGGAAAATTGGCGATGTACACCTCAATCGGCGAGCCTTTGGGGCTCACGCCAATCTCGCCGTAGCCGCGCAGCACGATCGGCCGGATATAGCACGGCGCCACACCGTTGGCTTCAATCACATCCACCACGCCCGCGCACAGCTCCTCGAGCGTGAACGGAACTTCCATGCGGTAGATCTTGGCCGAGTCCAGCAGCCGCTGCATGTGCTCCGGCAGGCGGAACACCGCCGAGCCGTGCGGTTGCCCGTAGCAGCGAACGCCTTCGAACACACTCGAGCCGTAGTGGATCACGTGGCTCATGACATGGATCGTGGCTTGCTCCCACGGAATCAGGTCGCCGTTATGCCAGATTTTCCCAGTGGTTTGGATGGGCATGGGGAATGAGGTACTCCTTCATGTGCGCAATGTGCACACCTGTTAAAAGGTTGTCATGCTTCGCCATTCGCTGGCAAGCGCCGGGTTCTTGAAATCGTAAGCCTCTCAGAACCTTCGACCCGACGTCCCGCAGTCCCGAGTCCCTTAGTCCCTAGTCCCTAGTCCCTACGTCCCTAGTCCCTAGTCCCTAGTCCCTAGTCCCTACGTCCCTAGTCCCTAGTCCCTAGTCCCTACGTCCCTAGTCCCTACGTCCCTAGTCCCTAGTCCCTAGTCCCTAGTCCCTGGTCCCTTGCTCCCTTGCTCCCTGTTCCCCGATACTCTCTCTATGGCCGAAACCCCACAGACCGTTCCGCCAGGCCAGAACGCCGTCCGCATCACGCCCGGCCCGCGCATGAAGGCCGCCCTCGCGCTGGCGGTCGTGGCAGACATCGTACAGATCGTTCTCTTCCCGATCTTTTTCACAGGAGCAGAATCTCCCCCCGACGACATCGTTGACCTTTCTATGGCCGGCATCCTCTCCTGGCTTCTGGGCTGGCACTGGGAGTTCCTGCCCTCGTTTGCCGGCAAACTCATCCCCGGCTTCGATCTCGTTCCCCTCTGGACTCTCGCCGTCGCCAACGTCTACCGCAAATCCCGCCCGCGCACAGCGACCATCGACCCCAACTTTGACGAAAAGTCCTCTCGATAAGCTGCGCACGCCTACTGAGCGCAAAACCGGTATCCGCTGCGTTCCGTCGCGGACGCGCCATTTGCGCTGCACTTGCCGCGGCGGTGGGGTGTCTTGATTACAATTCCAGCATCGGATGCTTTGGTTTCATATACCCCGGAGGCACCGCGTGGGTTCGAAACGCCCTGTTCACCGTTCGCATCGCTTGATTCTGCTGTGCGCCCTTTCGCCCCTGTTTTTTCCACTCTCTTCTGCGGCCCAGGCCCCGGTGCAGGCCGGCTTCGTCAAAGGCACCATCGGCGAACCGGTGCTGGTGCTCACGGGCCCGTGGAAATTCCATCCCGGCGACGACATGGCGTGGGCCAATCCATCTTTTGACGACTCGAGTTGGGACACGCAGGATCTCACTCCGCCCGCAGGATCCTACGATCCCACCACGGGCTCCAGTGGCTTTGTTCCGGGCTGGACTGCACAACGCTACCCCAAGCTCACCGGTTTCGCATGGTACCGGCTGCGCGTTCAGTTGCAGACCGCGGGCACCGGATCGCACGTACCCCAACTCGCGCTGACCATGCCCATCAACTTCGACGACGCCTACCAGGTCTACGTGAATGGTCAAATGATCGGCGAATTCGGTAGGTTCGGCCCGCACTCAGTGACTTATTACAATTCCCAGCCGCTGATGTTCCCGCTGCCGGGGGGCGCCGGAAACCGAGTGATGACCATCGCCATTCGCTTGTGGATGGATATGGGCACTCCGTTGACGAGCCAGGATGCTGGCGGGCTGCACGGCCCGCCGCTTCTGGGAGAGTCCTCGGCCATCAATGCCATGTTGCGGCTGGAGTGGGACGCCGTGAACCGGACGCAAATGGGCAATCTTGTGGCGATGATCTTTTTATTTCTCGCGGCCATGCTCGGGTTTGTTCTCTCCTGGCTCGATCGTCGTGAGCCCGCCTACATGTGGCTGGGCGTTGCCTGCCTGGTGGGCTTTGTCTCCAGGTGCCTGGTCATGATGGGGTATTACACCACGATACAGCCCATGGCGTTCGAAAATGCCTTCCTGGATGACGTTCTGAGTCCGCTGACACTTGGACTCTGGGCGCTCTTCTGGGCCTATTGGTTCAAGTTGGAGAATATTCGCAAGATCGCCCGCATTGCATGGGCTCTCACCGCTCTTCTGATGATCAGCACATCCCTGATTCGCACGCCTCTGTTTGGAAGGGTAGTTCCCGTTGCAGCCGGAGATTGGCTGATTCCGCTTGTGCTCGTGCTCAAGCTTTCGCTCGGCATACTTCTGCTGTGGATTACGTATCTTGGGATGCGCAAGCGGACCGCGGACGGTTGGCTGGCGCTGGCGCCTATCGTATTCACCATCGTCTGGGCCTACCAGGAGGAGCTTACCGTTCTTCATGTACCCACGATCCTGCGCGTGTTCGGTCTCACCTTCAGCATGGGGCTTCTTGCCATTTTCCTCATGCTGGCGATCATCTCTGCTCTCATGATGCATCGCTTCATCCGCGGTGAGCGCGAAAAGCTGCAATTGCAACTTGAGATCGAGCAGGCGCGCCTGGTGCAGCAGGTGTTGATCCCCGACGTCACCCCCACGGTTCCCGGCTTCGAAGTGAAAAGCGAATATCGCCCCGCACAACAGGTCGGCGGCGACTTCTTTCAGATCCTTCCCTTGCAAAATGGCGGAGTTCTGGCGGTGATCGGCGACGTGAGCGGAAAGGGCACTCCGGCCGCGATGACCGTGAGTTTGCTTGTGGGCACCGTGCGCACGCTCGCCCACTACACGCAAAAGCCTGGTGAGATCCTTGCCTCCGTGAACGAGCGCATGTGGGGACGCAGCCAAGGGGGATTTACCACCTGCCTGGTTCTCCGCGTCGACCCCGATGGAACCGTCACCCTGGCCGATGCGGGCCACCCGGCCCCGTACCTTCAGGGCAAGGAAGTTCCCGTCGACAGCAGTATGCCCCTGGGCCTCAATCCAGGCACCACCTATGCCGAATCTACCTTCCGGCTGGCGGCCGGCGAGCAGATCACTTTGCTGACCGACGGCGTCGTGGAAGCTCGCAACGTCCTTGGCGAACTCTTCGGATTCGAGCGCACTGCAGCCATCGCCGGCCAGTCGGCCGAGTCCATCGTTCATGAGGCCCAGACCTTCGGGCAGGAGGACGACATCACCGTCCTGACGCTCACACGCCTGGCGGCCGCGTGAAGGATCGTCGTTCGGGAGTCTCGCTCCCTGCCGCGCTCTTCTACCGGCTCGCCAGCTCTTCCACAGTGACCGTGTACGGCGGCAAAACCCCGCATTCGGCCGCCATGCGAAAGAACCCCCGCATCCCCTCCACGCACTCCTCGTCGAGCACGTAGTGAATGTTGGTCGTCAGGTACGCGCGGATGGTCTCCTCGGGAATAGGAGTCCGTTTCGCCCACTCGGCCACAAGGGCGTCGATGTTGGCCAGCCCATGGTCCCGTGAGCGGATGAAGTCTTGAGCAACACTCTCGTCCAAAGGCCTGCTGCATGCAATGCCCAAAGGGCTGCTGCATGCAATGCCAGCACTCCAAACGGCCGAGACGAATGGTAACCCAGTGAGCACATTCCACTCCGCGGCCAGATCGCGATACACAAGCTCCTCGCTCGTTCGCACCATGCGGTTGAACCGCTCTTCGAGCGCCAGCAGCGCGGGATCGCCGATCAAAATGGCCGCGTCGGCGCTCGCCAGCATCAGGTCCAGATCGGCAGCCATTGGCAGAAACTGGATCCCCGGATTGCCCCACTTGTGAAAGAGGATGTGCGCGTAAGCAATCGTGGTGCGGCTGGCGGTATCGGCGGCCACCGACTGCAAATCGGTGAGTGGCTGCCACGCCCGATGCACCAGCAGCAGCGAGCGCACGCGGCCTTTTGAAGCAATGGTGCAGCCGGGCAGAATGCGCAACTGCGGCGAAGTGGCCAGCGCCGCAATGGGAATCAAGCCGATATCCGCCTGCCCTGTGGCCAGCTTCTCCGCGCACTCCGCCGGAGTCATGCGATCGATGCGGTAGCGTTTGGCCAGCTCATCAGAAAGCGGCGGGTGCTCGAAATCCCACATCAGCGGCGCAGGATTCAGAAAATCAATCGCCGCGATGCGCAACCGTGAATCTTGCGCTTCATTCACAGTCTTTAGACTACCAATCCGCGCATCGGGATTCGCGGCGAAATGCGTATGCGGAAACGAACTGGTCAACTCCTGCGAGGCTTGTAGAGCCTCCAGAAATTGTAGCGCCGGTCTCCAGACCGGCTGTAGCGCGGGCCTCCTGGCCCGCGCTGGCTCCATCAGAGGCAACTGATTGACGTAGCCGGTTTTCCGCATTTTGCCCCGCCGCTTGACAGTGCCAGCCCGCAGCCTCCGATAATCGTGCCCATGCGATGGATTGTGTTCTTCGCGTCTCTGGCCGTTGCCGCAGGCGCCTCTGCGCAACAGGCGGTTCCGCTCCCTCCTCCACCGGCCGCTTCGGCGCCGGCTGCCGACACCTTCCACTTCGTCTCCGACGGCCCAACCGGCCCCGGATGGAGTCGTCCCGACGAAATCGCGCGCAAATATTTTCACGAGAATTTGACCGCGCTCTTTGAGCGCACGCTCACCCTCGACGACGCCCTTCCGCAGCGCACCACCTTGCGCTGGATCTTCACCGGTCCGCATGCCGGCCTCACCGTCGAGCTCACTTCCAACAAGGTTCGCATCGCGGAACGCTACTACGACTCCATGGCGCTTTACGAAGGCCAGGGCAACTTCCCTGAGAAGACCACGCTTACCAACGAGCGCCAATTCACAGGCGATGCGCGCTCGCTCACCGTCATCGCCGATGCCCATCTCGCCGTGCGCGTGCTGGTCAACGGCCAGCAGATCCTCGAGGCCCCACTGCTCTTCGACCTCACGCGTCACCAACTCATGTTCGTGGCCCCGCGCACTGCGCACTTGGTCGTCTCAGGCTCGCTGCTCAAATCCGAACTCAAAAGCTCGACCATCACCATCAACCCATCTGAAATCCACCAGACCATGCTCGGCTTCGGCGGCAGCCCCAGCATTCCCGCCTATGCGGAGTTGAGCGACGAAGGCAAACGCACCTACTGGCAGATTCTCAAGCGCTACAACCTGCTCCTCTCCCGCGAGTACCCGATGGGCACGCAGCTCAAGCCTGACCTGAGCAATCTCGAGAACCCGGCCGACGCCACGCCGCACTATTACGGCGACAACTTTCCCAACAGCGAGCTGTCGAGCTTCGACTACAGCCGTCACGTGCTCGATCTCGGCGGCAGTGTCATCTACGAGCTTTGGGCGCTGCCCTCCTGGGCCACCGTGCCCAACAACGGCCCGCACGCCACCGACACCTGGAACAGGCCCATCAAGCAGGTGGCAAATCCCGACGAATACGCGCGCCTCATCGTCACCTACTGCAGAAAGGCTCAGGCGGCAACCGGTTCCGCGCCGGCCATCGTCGGCATCGAGAATGAAGTCGACCAGCCGCCTGAGGTGTTCAGCCAGATGGCGCTGGCCCTGCGACGCGAACTCGACAAAGCGGGATTCACCGCCACCAAAATCCACATGGCCGACGCCAGTTACATGTTCCTCGGCATCGATCGCGCCACCGAACTGCGCAAAAATCCCGAAGCATGGAAGGCCATCGACTACGCCGCCGTGCACGAATACGACTTTCAGGAGTTCCTCGCCAACCCCGACCTCTACGACGCGCGCATGAAGCAGATGCACGAGGTCGCGGATGGCAAGCCCTTCCTGGCCACGGAAATCTGCATCAACGATCCGCACTACCAGGAGCCTTCGTACCGCATCGCCTTTGCTGTGGCGCAGCTTTACCACAAGAACCTCACCGAAATGGATGCCGTGGCGTTGATGTATTGCTGGCTGCTACTCGACGTGGAGCAGCCCACCTTCGCCGGTTCGCGCTCGCTGCTCGCTCCCGATCGCACGCGCGGCTGGATTCCCGTGCCCACCAGCTATCAGCTGCGCGTGATGGGCGCATTCAGCCGCCATATCCTGAAGGGCATGCAGCGCATCGGCGTGGAATCCGGCGATCCCGACCTGCTCACAACCGCATTTGCCGATGGCCAGCACGAGACGCTGGTCGTCATCAACCGCTCGGCCACCGCGCGCAAGCTCACGATCCAGGGCGCCGCTCACCCTTGGGCCGAAATGGAGCGCACCGGCCTAGAAGAAGAAAACGCCGTCTCCGCCGTCCCGCCAGAAGTGGTCGTCGAACCCGGAGAAATCGTGGTCCTCTCCACCATCAAGGCCGAATAATCCTCAACCAGCACGAACAAGGGGTGCCCCACATCTCGATTTTGAGATGTGGGATAGCACGAATCTTAATCAAAACGCTGTCATCCTGAGCAAGGTCGCCGCAGCGACCGAGTCGAAGGACCTGCATTTTGCGAAGCCCACTCAGCACGAATTTCTAGCCGTATTATTGAACTTGATTATGCCCGTCCATCAAACACTTTCCGTAATTTTCGCTTTGCTGGTCGGAACAGCCGCGGTCTCCGCGCAGGTTGTCATCGACCATCGCTACACCAACACCGACGCGCAGAGCCTGATCGGTCTTCCGATGGGCAGCCACAAAACCATCGTCGACAAACAGGGCGATCTCAAATGGTCGCAATGGAGCCTGAAGCGCAAACCGCTTGACACGCCCATCGGCTTCAGCAGCCAGATGGACGGCGAGCTCGCCATCCAGGCATTCGCGGGAGCCAATCCGCTCAAAGTCAGCAGCCAGCAGCTCTATCGCGGACGCTACCCGTTCATCGTCTCTTCAGCGCACTCAGGCAATCTCACGCTCGGGGAACTAGCCTTCGCCGTCGATCCCGATGCCAGGCCCGGCGAAATCCCCACCGCCCACTCGGGCGCAAAAGCCTTCGACTTAGTTCGCCTCACCATTAGCAATAGCGGCGCGTCCGCAGCGGACGTCACACTCAAGCTGAGCGGCCGCGAGCGCAATCTCCCCGGCCACGTAGTCGGCAAGATGCTGGAAAACGGGGCTGGCGAGGATGTTGCACTCGTCACCGAAACTGCCGGCGCCGCCGTCGCTGCCGAAGACAATGGCCTGACACTTGTTCTGCGTCTCTCGATCCCAGTCCAAAGCCAGAAAAACATAACCATCGAACTCCCCTACGAGTGGCCGGTCGCGCGCAACAGCGAACTCTCGCACGAAACCGGCGAGGCGCTACTCGCCAAAGCCGTCGCCCAATGGGACGATCTCTGGGCACACGCAACCAAAATTGACTTCCCGCAGAAAGAGCTGACCGACTTCTACTATTCATCCATCGCCTACGTGCTCATCCTCACCGAGTTCGACGCGCGCGGCGATCTCTGGGCGCTCGACGGTCCCGCAGTGTATCGCCAGTACTGGGGTCGCGGCGAATACTTCCAGGCGCGCGCCATGGAGGTCGCGGGCTTTATGACGCCCGCGCGCGAGAGCGTCGAGCACGCCTTCCACGAAATCAACGACGACGGCGAGTGGGATTTCCCTCCCACCAGCGGCTGGCCCGCCTGGGACAACTCCGGCGGCAACGCCGCGGCCGTTTGGGACTACTACCTCTTCTCGCGCGACAAACAATGGCTGGCAAAGGCGTATCCCGATCTACTCAAGTCCGCCAGTTGGATTCGCGATCATCGCGAAGAGTCCACGCTTGAAGGTGTCGAGGGCATTCCCGCCGGCGCACAGCCCATCCATCGCATGCTCCCCTCCAAATGCCGCCCCGAACCCGATCCCCCACTCAAGCCCGGCGAGAAAACTTATTGGTACGGGCTGCTGCCGTGGAGCTACGGCGACTCTGGCCTGCCGGAGGGTCACTCGTTCTCACACAACTTCCTCGCGGATTACGCGCTCCAAGTTACGAGCGACGCCGCAACCGTGCTTGGCCATCCCAATGACGCGGCCTGGCTCGATCGCGAGTATGCCGCATTTACGGCCGCCATTCGCCAGGATGTCAGCCGCGCCGTCACGCTTGAAACCATCACGCCGCCGTATCTGCCTGCCATGCCCACGTATCCGCAAGGCGCCTATTCGCAGACTTTTCTCGCCGTGTATCCCACCGGCCTCTATCCGCCCGACGATCCGCTGGTTACCGGCCTCATCACGCGCATGGAGCACGAGGAGAAGCAGGGCCTGCCCACGAACGTCGCTTGGGCTGGATATGCAGGCGTCTGGCCAGGCGAGTCCATGAACATGGCGGAGACCTATCTGCTGCGCGGCGAAAAACAGAAGGCCGCCGACATGCTCGCCGCCGCACTCAACCACAGCTACACCACGAATGTATGGAAGGAAGAGATCCTCGTCGATGTCGACGCGCCGCGCGCCTGCGACACGCCGCACAGCAAGCGCTCCAACATGGAAGGCACCGGCGACATGCCTGAAGCCTGGGGCAACGCCAATCTCGTGCTCCTGCTGCGCGACATGCTGCTGAATGAGCGCGACGGCAAACTGCATCTCCTTCCCGGCCTGCTGGCAAGGTGGGTGCCCGAAGGCAAAACACTGACCCTCGACAATGCTCCCGTAACCACAGGCGGCACAGTGAGCCTGCGCGTCGAGCACGTAACCGCGCCGCTCTGGCGCGTCACCATCGACCCGCATGGAGTGTCGCGCGATTTCGTTCTGCATCTCCCATTCGAGCCTGGCGCGCACGTCCGCATCGATGGCAAATCGACCACTGCCTCATCCGAGCTCAGCCTGAGTCTCGACAAACCTCGCACCGTGGTGCTCGAACTCGAAAACCTTCGTGCCGTGGAGATCGAATCCAAATGAAACGCCGTAACTTTCTGTATGGCGCGAGCGCAGCCGCGGCCTCATGCCTCGCATCTCATCTTCTCCGTGCGCAAAGCGGCGCACCAATCTCCGGCACACTCATCATCGACGAATCAGTAACTCTCGCCACCATTCCGCAGGACTTCATCGGTCTCAGCTACGAATCGGCGCAACTCGCCAACCCGGCCTTCTTTTCCGCCGAAAATACCGTACTCATCGCGCTTTTCCGCGAACTCACCGATCAGGGCGTCCTGCGCCTCGGTGGAGGAACGAGTGAGTTTACCGCCTTCACCACAGATGAATCTCCGGCTGCCGCGCCCTCAGCCCTTGATGCTGTCGGTCCCGACACCAGCAAGAACGTCAAAGCCGACACACCCATCACGCCAAAAAGCTTGCGCAATCTGCGCGCGTTTCTCGATGCCGCTGGCTGGCGCTGCCTCTACGGCCTCAATCTCGGGCGCGGCCCGGTCGCACGCGCCGCCGAAGAAGCCTCTTACGTTCAAAACATTCTTGGTCCGCGCCTCATCGCCTTCCAACTCGGCAATGAACCGGACGCATGGCGCAATCGCTACCGCCCCGCCACATGGTCCTACGCCGACTACTGGAAGGAGTGGTCCGCGGCGCATGCCGCCGTCGTAGCGCGCGTGCCGCAAGCCAAATTTGCCGGTCCCGATGTGTCGAACAAGATGGCCTACGTCACCGGCTTCGCCGAAGACGTGAAGCGCAGCGCGCCCGACGTCGTCATGCTCACCTCGCACTATTACGCCATGGGTCCGGCAGGCGCGCCCGGCATGACCATCGACAAACTGCTCTCTCCCGATCCCAAGCTGGGACGCGATCTGCAAATTGCCATGACCGCAGCACGCAGTGCCGGCCTGCCCTATCGCATGAGCGAGGGCAACTCCTGCTGGAACGGCGGCCAGCCCGGTGTGAGCGATACACTGGCCAGCGCCTTGTGGGTCGCGGATATGATGCTGGAGTTTGCATCGCTCGGCTGCGCCGGCGTCAATCTCCACGGCGGCGGCAGCGGCTTCTACACGCCCATCGCCGGCAGCCTTGCGGCCGGATTCGAGCGCCGCCCCGAGTATTTCGGCATGGAACTCATCAAGCATTTCGCAGGCGCGACGCTCATCGGCAGCAAGCTCGACTGCGCCAACGACCGCGTGCGCGCTTACGCGGCTCGCAATGCCAAATCCACACTCGCGATCGTCATCAACAAATCCGATCAGCCCGCGGCGATTCGCACCACACTACACCACGCGCACCGGCAATGGCTGCTCACGGGGCCCGCGATCGATGCGAAACAAGGCGTCACACTTACGGAAGGCAACGCAAATACGTTGCATAAAGGCACACTGCACGTCTCCGCATACAGCGCAATTCTGATCGAGACATAAAGGGGGAATCATGGCACGAGGTAAAAAGAACTGGAGCCGCCGCCGTTTTTTGCGCGACGCATCGCTCACAGGAGCGGTGCTCACGCAGCGCGGTTCCCTTTCCGCCTTGCATGCGGAGATCCCCGCGGAATCCATCACCAGCGAGCATGTCCTCTTCTTCGACCAGCCCGCGGCCACCTGGCCTGACGCATTGCCCGTTGGCAACGGACGGCTCGGCGCCATGGTCTTCGGCAATCCCGCCAAAGAGCGTTTGCAACTGAATGAAGAGACAGTCTGGATGGGCGAGTACCGCGACCGCAACAATCCCCAGGCCGGCCGCACGCCTGAGGTGCGCAAGCTGCTCATGGCCGGCAAGGTGCACGAGGCTGAAGCTCTCGCCGCGCAGGTCATGATGGGCGTCCCCGACCGCCTTCCCTGCTACCAGACGCTCGGCGATCTTTGGCTGGACTTCGATAACGTCCCCGCCGCAGTAAGCAACTACCGGTTGGAACTCGATCTCGACGAGGCCATAGTAAAGACGCGCTTCAACGCTGCAGGCGCGCAGTGGACGCGCGAGGTCTTCAGCTCTGCGCCGCGCAATGTGATCGTCGCGCGCATTGAATCCACGCGTCCTTTCGCGCTTAATGTCCGGCTCGACCGCCCCGCGCACAGCGAAACCACCGCGGCCACCAGCGATCGTCTCGTGATGACGGGCGCGGCACGGCCCGTGAAACCCACCACCGATCCGGCGACACAAGAGCGCCAGGTTGGAGTTGCATTCCGCGCTGAATTGAAGGCCATCACCGAAGGCGGCACAGTACGCGCCGCAGGCAACACCCTGCGCATCGAAAATGCCCGCGCCGTCACGCTGCTCCTTGCTGCTACCACGGATTTTCGCGAGCACGATGCACCCGGCATGGCCGCAGCCTGCGCTCGCAACCTGCGATCCGCGGCCGGTCGCTCCTACAAGGAACTGCGCGGCGAGCACGTGACCGACTACCGCCGTTACGCGAGCCGCGCCAATCTTCGCTTGCTCGACGGTCCTGACCCGTTGCGCGACCTTGCCACCGACAAGCGCATGCTGCGCCTCCGCAATGGCGGCGACGATCCGAACCTCATCGCCACCTACTTTCAATTCGGCCGCTACATGCTCATCAGCAGCAGCCGCCCCGGTGCGCTGCCGGCCACCTTGCAAGGCATTTGGAACGAGAGCCTCGATCCACCGTGGGGCTCGAAGTTCACCGTCAACATCAATACCGAGATGAATTACTGGATGGTCGAATCCGCGAATCTCAGCGAGTTGCACACGCAATTATTCGACCTGCTCGATTCCACGCGCAGCTTCGGCTCCGTCACGGCGCGCAGATATTACAACGCCCGCGGATTCGTGGTGCATCACAACACCGACATCTGGGGCGATTCCATCCCCGTCGATCACGTGCAGGCCGGCGTATGGCCCATGGGCGCGGCGTGGATCTCACTGCATCTTTTCTCGCATTACGCGTACTCGCTCGACCAAGCCTTCCTGCGCGACCGCGCCTACCCGCGACTCAAAGAGATTGCGGAGTTCTTCCTCGACTATCTCGTCCCCGGCCCCGACGGAACCCTCCTCAGCGGACCCAGCCAATCGCCGGAGAACAAATACAGACTTCCTGACGGCTCCACGGCCAGCCTTTGCATGTCTCCCGCCATGGACACCGAGATCATTCGCGCAATTTTCGATCGCGTCTCGCGGTGCAGCAAAATTCTTGGCGTCGACGACGCACTGCGCGCCCAGGTTGAAGCCGCGGCCAAGCGCCTGCCGCCGTTCAAGATTGGCAAGGACGGCGCATTGCAGGAGTGGAACGAAGATTACGCGGAGACCGAGCCCGGCCATCGCCACATCTCGCACCTTTTTGCGCTTTACCCCGATCACCAGATCACGCTGCGCGAAACCCCCGACCTCGCCAAAGCCGCGCGCGCCGTACTCGAGCGCCGTCTGGCCAACGGAGGCGGCAGCACCGGTTGGAGCCGCGCGTGGATCGTGAATTGTTGGGCGCGTTTGGAAGACGGCGAGGCTGCGCACAGCAGTTTGCTGGCCCTCTTGCGCAACTGCACGCGGCCCAATTTCCTTGATATTTGCGGCATGAAGACCAACTCGCCTTTTCAGATCGATGGCAACCTGGGTGGAACCGCGGGCGTGATTGAGATGCTGCTGCAAAGCCATGGCGGCGTGTTACGTTTTCTGCCCGCACTTCCCGCGGCCTGGCCTTCAGGCAGCTTTCGCGGATTGCGCGCGCGCGGCAACATTGAAGTGGATTGCGCGTGGCACAACGGCAAAGCGACAGTTGCGACCTTGCGTGCAAATGCCGACTCCCGTATCGCGCTGGCAGCGCCCGCAGGGCAGCGCATCCTGCGCGTCACGCGGCTTGGAAAAGAAATCCCCCTGCAGCCTGTCGATGCACAAACTGCGCAAGTAGACCTGCGCGCTGCCTCGCAGTATCGCGTCACGTTTGCCTAGAATCCCGTCCCTGAAGTTCGCGCGAAAATCGCCCGTTACCCCGCGCGAAAATCGCCTGTCATCCTGAGCGAAGTGGGCCGCGCTAAGCGCGGCCCACGAGTCGAAGGACCTGCATTTCGCGGTTTCGATTTACTCTGCGAACCCCTGGGTCGCCACCTTAGCTGTCGCAGCAATGCGCACTCACCGGTGACCGCCATGCGAACCGCCGCCGCCACCGCCGCCACCACCACCGCTGCTGTGCGAACCACCGCCGCCACCGCCACCGCTGCTGTGCGAACTGCTGCCCCCGTCCCCACCGCTGCTGGCCGGGTGACTTGATCCGCCACCGCCCGAAGAACTCCTCGGAGGCGAATATGAAGGCGCGGGGCTATAGTGCGGCTCCGGCGCTGGCCGCGGCGCAGGAGTATATCTTGGCTCCGGCGCTGGCCGCGGCGCAGGAGCGTAACTCGGTGTCACCGTCCCGCCTTCAGGGTGGCTGCTGGTATAGCCAGACCGCGGAGTCACAACCACCCCGCCGGTCGTACCTGCTCCGGTGTTGCCGGTCGTTGTCCGGTTGTTTCCGGGCCTGTAGCCTTCTTGCGAGTACACAGGGCGCGAAGGCAATGGGTGCATCGCCTGCACGGAGCTTCCTGCAATCGTCACTTGCGTATTCTTGTCTCGCGCAGGAAAACCCGTGCTTGCAAACGACGAGTGCCGGTTCACCGCGACCATCGGAATCGGCCTGTGACCGATCGGCCCGTGCGGCGGCATCGGTCTTGGAATCGGACGATACCCTCCGGGCCCACGCCCGATATTGGGGCCGCCGTAGAATCCCATTCCCCACCACGGCCTGCAGCCGCCCATGCCCGGCGCCCAGCCCCAACCAAAGCCGTCGTAGAAGTTCCACGCTCCGCACTGGTACGGCATATAGCCCCACGAATAGCCTGACGCCCACACGTAGCCGTAAGCCGGTGTATACATCCACTCGCCATTTCCGTAGGGATCGAAGTCAGCATCCGACGCCTCATATGGAGACCATACGTAGCCTTGGTCGGGCACGTCGTACCAACTGCCGCTGGCATCCAGATCGTTCCATGCCGGGTTCTGCGCTTCACCCAAATTCGACGGCGCTCCCGCCTGATTGGCCGCCTCTGCCGTCAGTGCCTGGTCGCGGTCGGAATTCCACGCATCCCAGGAATTCGGCTCGATCGATTCAGAGAGAGCGAATTGGCTCGGATCGGCCGCGTTGAGCGTGATCGATTCGCCGCCATGCAGGTCAGCTGCGGACGTCGCTCCACTTGCCGAAGCCATCTGCAGGTGCACGTTCCCTGAAAAAACGGCAACGCTCCCGGGCGGAGTGTCCATCGCCACGCGCAGAACAGTAAACCCACTCGTGGTGGCCACATTGGAGCCAAAGTGCACGCTCATCTGGCCAGCCTGGCCCCCGCCCTGGAACTCGAAGTAGGCGAGCCCGGAGTTCAAGGTCAACTCGGCATCGGCCGTGGTGCCCGCGCCGCGCAATACCTGCAACGTCAGTGAGCTGTCGGGCGCAATCCGGACCACACTCCCGTCTTCAAACTGGATTTCGGCTTTGCCGTCGTCGGCAGTCGTCAGTTGCATGCCTTCAAACAGCGGCGTGTTGGCCACAGCCTGTGCGGCCAGCACCTGGTTGCCTTGCGCCAGCTTCACCTGGCCGTCAACAAAACTCAGCCGCACCGCGCGCGCGGGCTGCCCTGTTCCTTGCTGAGCATCTTGGGCCGATGCCCCGGCCACCAAAGAAGCTACTCCCAGGGCCAGCGCTGCCAGCCCTGCACTTACCTTGCGATTCCCCACGTTCCGATTCAGGAAATTCATGGCGCCCCGCCTTCCCTCGTGCCTTGCGGCAACCCCATCTCCGCCCATCGGCATCTCAACACTACATTTGACACTCTCCAAAGAGAAAAAGTCGCTTTCTTGCAAAGATTTGTGTCGATCCCTGCAAACCACTTAAGTCGATCCCTTCAGCAGCATCCGCGCCCGCTTCCTTACCCTGTCCAACACGGTATCGTCCTGTGCCAGCCGCTCCAGCAGATCGCGGATGACGCAAACCTGCTGTGCCCGGCCGTCACCCACGGCCTCCACCAGAAACTCCATCTCCGCGTCCAGGCCCAGCCGGTCGTGTTGCAACAGCAATTCCATGCGTGCGCCCTCCAGAATCGTCTCCGTAACGGCTTCCAGCGAGTCTCCCAGATCCTGAATCTCCCTGTCCTTCGAATAGTTGTACGTGCAGGAGCCTCGTCCTTGCGGTCCGGTATAGGTGAGAGTTTTCCAGCCCTGAAAGGCCACTTTGATATGGCTTTCGCATGCCTCGTTGAACCACCTGTGCCGCGCGGCCGCGGCAAAGACGCGGCTGGCATAAGCCGCGCTCACCTGGATGTCGCGGTCCACGGCGGGGGGCACAATCCCCGGCTTGGCGTCATCGGCGGGTGTGCCCTCCTGTGAACGAAAATGCCCGGTTCCGTCAGGCCGAAGGGTAAGCGTCCACTGCGACGGCGAGAGACCGGGGTCGGAGAAGTCCACCTGGATCATGGGATCCGCCGCAGCGGGCGCTTGCCCATGAGCCGCCACGTTCGCGGCAACGGCCAGCAGCGCAACCGCCAACCAGCCGATCCTCATCGCGCCAGCCCCTGCAGAGCCAGCGTCTGCGCCGTATGAATGTGACAGATGGCGATGGCCAGCGCATCGGCGGCGTCGGCCGGCTGCGGCACTTCGGCCAGGTTCAGCAGCCGCGCCACCATGAACTGTACCTGTTCTTTTTTGGCCAGACCATACCCCACCACGCTTGATTTGATCTTCAGAGGAGCGTATTCGGCCACGGGAAATCCCAGCCGCGCCGCTGCCAGCAGCGCCACGCCGCGCACCTGCCCCAGCTTCAGAGCCGATTTGGCGTTGACCGAGTAGAAGACCTCTTCGATTGCGACCGCCTCGGGCCGCCAGCGCTCGAGCTCCGCGGTCAGCTCGCGAAACACCTGATCCAGGCGCTCGGGCAAAGCACGGGCCTTGGACAATCGGATGCATCCCATGGCCAGGCACGTGAGCCGCGGCTGCCGCTCGCCGTCGTCCGACTCCACAACGCCGAACCCCGTTACCTCGGTACCGCAATCGATCCCAAATACCTTCATGCGGTCCAAGTTTACCGCAGTTAACATGAAGGTAAAGAAGCGGCGATCCATGGACAGGGGTATCGAGTGTTGCGTCAGCAATGTCCCAGCAACCGCCCCGTAGGCGCAGTGCTTGTTAGCCCCGCGCTTTAGCGTGGGGAGATCGGGATGGACAAATGAACTCCGAAGTCCCGTAGGGACAGTGCAAGGACATTTCCTGGGCGGGGTCCAACAGCCCCGGAAGGAACATCCAAATCGATCAGGACACTACAAGGCGACCCTGCCAGAAGCCGAGAACACACAAGACGCATCCAACCAACAAAGTGGCTGACCGGTAATCACCTTGGTTCCTCAATAAAAGTTTCATCACAGGGAAACAAAACGCGAATCGAAGTGTCGATACCTTGGAGGGGAATCCTGCGAATGGCGCATGGGGGGATTTTGGCGAAGGTTCAAATAGCCGCGAAGCGCAACGCGCTCCTTTGGCTGAGCCAGGGGATCTCGCCGCGGCGCCTGGCGCTGACGCTGGCTGTCGGATTCGCCGTCGGCTGCATTCCGGTGGTCGGCATTCCCACGCTTCTCTGCGCCGCGTTGGCCATGGCGCTCCGCCTCAACCTGCCTGCCATCCAGATGGCCAACTACGTCGCCATGCCGCTGCAACTGGCGCTCATTGTTCCGTTTGTGCGCCTGGGCAGATGGCTTGTGCCCACGCACGCCGGTCCCGCTTTTGCCCCGCACGCCCTGCTGCATCTGCCCGCGCTCCACTTGGCCGCGAGCGTGGGAGACATGGCTGGCCAGGCCTTGCTGGCATGGCTGCTGGTGGCCATCCCCGCCGTCGCGCTCCTGACCCCAGTGCTGCTGATGATGCTCCGCCGCATCCCTGCGATGGAAAGTAAATAGCAGCCGCCAGCTCCCGGCTTTGGGCTATTGGCTATTGGCTGCTTTTCTCTCTTCACGATCAGAAATTGAACTTGACGGCTCCCTGCAAAATACGCGGAGGAGCAGCACTGATCGCATTCCCAAATGTCGAACTGCCGATATCGCCATCGATCGCGCCGGGGCCGTTGAACTGCGTGTGATTGAAAACGTTGAAGCCTTCCACGCGAAAGAGTAGCGTCCTTGAATCGCCGAGCGTCACGCTCCTGGCGAGCGCCATATCGTAGTTATCCGCGCCCGGGCCAAAGAAAAAACGGCGTCTGGCGTTGCCCGGAGTGCCGAGCGCATTCATGCTGAAATCTGAGGCATCGAAGTAGTTGTTGCCGTCCGTGCGGGGATTGCGGTTCAGGTGCAGCGGACCGCCGTCGTAATCGGGCTCGTCGATGCTGCTGTTGTTCACCCCGTTGGGATTGGTGCCGATCAGCGAATTGTCTCCGTTGTTGATCATGGTCACGGGAAACCCACTGGCGAAACGCGTAATGCCGGAGACAGACCAGCCCTCGGCCATCTGCCGGCCCATTCTTCCCGAGCGCAGAAGCTGTTCGATGGGCAGCTTGTACTCGTAGCTGAGCACGAAGCTGCGTTGAACGTCGAATGAAGACAGCCCATAACTCAGCGCGGGGTTGAAGGGATTCACTTCCTCGCCGACATTTGACGACTGATCCAGCGACTTGCTGAAGGTGTAGGCCGCGGAAATTTCCAAACGGCCGCTGGTGTGGCGAGCGCTGAGTTCGAGCGCGTTGTAGTTGGCGTGGCCAATGTTCGATTGCAGCGCGTTGCTGCCAAAGTTTGCTCCCAGCGGTCCACGCGTACCGTTCACCTGCCCGCCGGCGATAGGATAGTACACCGCGTCTTCCCCGCCGGGGCCGCAGGTGAGCGTACCGGGCTGCACTTCGCTGGGCTGGCTCAGGCTCAGGCACAGCGCCGGATTGCCCGCGTTGGGCTCGACCAATACGCGCTGCCGATGGCTCCCTGTCCCCACGTAACTCGCGCTGAAGACCGTTTCAGGCCCCGCCTGGCGCTCGATGGAAAACATCCATTCGTTCGTATAGGGCACGCGGTTATGCATGTCGTACCCCGGAATGCCGCTGATCGGTTCGTAGCTGCTCCAGTCGATGTTCGCGTCGGGATGGCTCGGCGACGAGTTGAGCGGAGCGAACGTATAAGGAAACGGCTGGCCATAATTCGTTCCGTCGGCCGCGGTGACGAAGGGCGTAGCAAACAGCGGTGACGCGGGGCTGGTGTAGGTGGTTCCATACGGCGCATTGGCCGCCAGCACACTGATCGAAAGCGCATCGATCGCGGTATAAAACGTGCCAAAGCTGGCGCGAATGCTGGTGGTTCCAGGAGTGCCAAGTACTTTGACCAGCGCGCTGCCGTCGTTCGCTCTGGGCGACCAGGCTAATCCAAGACGAGGAGAAAAACCCAGGTTGCCAATCGGTGCCAGCGTGCGCGGAACTCCGGGGTCGCCGGGATAGAGAATGCCTGCCGGGGCGCCGGGAAATACCACCGACTGTGCACCCGCCTCAAAGGTCGAAATCTGGTTGTATTTTTCCGTCCAGGGCGCGATGCGGTCCCAGCGCAGCCCGTAATTCAGCGTCAGGCTCGGCCGCGCGTGCCAACTGTCCTGGGCGAACAGGCCCACATATTTGTTGCGCGCGTAGAACGGGTTCAGCTGGCTCTGGTTGTATTGGCTCGGCACGCCGATCAGGAAATCCGCAAAATCCACGCCGGTTTCCGTGCCACTGAAGACGAAGCTCCCGTTAAATTGTGCGATGGGGTGGGCATTCACCTGGTCGATGTGCCCCTCAACGCCAAACTTCACCGTGTGGGCACCCAGCACTTTTGAGAAAGTATCCGTCGCCTGATAGGTGTCGTTGGTCTGAATCAACTGGTTGGCAGCGGCGCCGGTGGAATAGCCGTTGAAGTTCAGATTCTCCACACTCTGCCCCTTGGGATCGAGGGCCACAATGCTCGGCGTGCCATTCGCATTTTCAAATCCTTGCGACACCAGGCTTACGTTGCTCCCGCCCACGGGCTGGCCGAGGTTGGTCATGTCGTGCAGGTAGCTTATGTGCGCGTCGTTCACCGTGCTTGCGTTGATGACCTTGGTCAGGCTGATCGCCAAAAGCTGCGCCCGGCCCGTGGTGAGCGCACTGAATCCCGGAACGCTGGCCCCGCTCTGCGCCGTGGGATAGGGATTATCGAGATTGAAATTGTCGAAGAAATAGTAGGCCGACAGCAGGCCCCAGCGCGTATTGGCATCCACGCGTCCGCCCGATTTGTCGTCCTCGAGCGTCTGATTGTAGGCAGAAGTGGCAAAGCCGTTCGCGTTGTTTGGCGCGGGAATGTATTGCAGCATGCGCTGGGCGGGAACGGACCACGCACTCTGCGGAATTTGCGCATTGCCAAACACGCACTGTCCCGACTGCGCATCGCTCTGCGTGCAACCGTTGACGTAGTAGGGCTCGCCCTGTGTGACGGTGTAGCCGAGCTTTTGCGTGAGCAGGCTGGCAAAGTACGGCCCACCCACCGTTCCGGTCAGCAGGCTGTTGCCATTGCTATCCACAAAGTCTGAAAGGTCACCGGTCCGGTCCGCCGTCGATGGCACGCTGATTTCTCCCGTATCAATGCCCTGTGCCTGGCGCGTCCCTTGATAGTCGAGGAAGTAAAAGATCTTGTCGCGCCAGATCGGGCCGCCGAGAGTTCCGCCGAACTGGTTCTGCCGGTACGCTCCGCGCGTGGGCGAAAAGTAATTGCGCGCATCGAGATCCGTATCGCGCAGAAAATTGAAGGCGCTGCCGTGCAGTGCGTTGCTGCCGGATTTGGTCACCACGCTCACCTGGCCGCCGCTGAATTCTCCATACTCGGCGTCGAAGTTGCTCGTCACGATGCGAAACTCCGCAATGGCGTCGAGGTTGGGAATAATGGCGGTGCCGCCGTTCACATCCTCTTCCGCGTCGCTGCCGTTCACGCCAAAGTAGTTCGAGGTCTCCCGCTGCCCGTTGACGGAGAGGTTGCCGGGATTAAGGGTTCCGGAGGGATCGAGGATGGTCGCTCCCACGTCCTGCACCGTGCTGAAGCTGATCGAAGTTGCCGGAGCCACTCCGGGTTGCAGCGAGAGCAGATCGGTAAAGCTGCGCCCGTCGAGCGGGACCGCGGTCATCTGGCGGCCGCTGATCACTTCGCCCAACTGCGTGCTGACCGTATCCACGTGCAAGGTGTTGTCACTCACGCTCACGGTCTGGGTGAGTCGGCCGATCTGAAGCGTCGCATCGAGGGCAAGCGCCGCGTCGGTGTCGAGCAAAATGTTCTTGCGCTGATAAGCCTCGAAGCCCGCGGATTCGATATCCAGCTCATAACGGCCCACCGGCAGAACCGGGAAGGTGTAACTTCCCCTGGCGTTGGTATGGGTCTCGTGCGTGACGCCCGTATCGAGTTCCCGCGCGGTCACATCCGCATCGGGTACGACGCTGCCGGATGAGTCCCGCACTGTACCTGAGATGCTTCCGGCAACGGCGGCCCATGCGGAGGCCGTGTGAAACAGCAAGAAGAAAGCCAGTATGGCGGCGAATGCGGAATTGACGAGTCCAGGGTTGATTTTCGACGTACGCAAGACGAATTCCCTCTCTTGTGGCGTGCCTCTCCAGGGAGCCGTTGGACGGGTCAATCTCAGAGAGCAGCAATATACGACCAAATTAGTCTCCATTCAATATACGACAAAATAGGTCGGCATTTACCGCAGTGATCTAAATCACACCAGATTGTGGGAGAAGCGACTCCGGGCTCATGGTTACAAGGGGGATTTGTGCGCAAAATGCACGCAAAACACGCGCAAAGCGGCACAAAAACGCGCTCCCAACCCATGTTCGAGCGCGTTTTTGGGAAATTCTCTATCCACCCTTGCGCGAATAGGTAAAATTCTTTGGTTACGAACACACATTAAATGGCTAATTTCCAGGTATTTGTCTCAAAGAATCGCAACCACTTAAGCGAACACTTCGGGGCCAAGTGACACCACTTGAGCGAATATTTGGCCGGGTAAACCCACCAAATAAACTAACATCTGCATTTATTTAATTGGACTTAGCCTCTACCCCACCCTTCACCCGAGAAACGCGAAGGATGGGGGCAACAATTCATCGTGGTCGGCGAGGCGGCTCGACCGCGCCCTAAAACGCAGGCCGGCCTTCCGGCACCGGCTGGGCGCTGTCGACCCATGCGGTGTAGATCATGTCGCGCAACATGCTGGCGCCATCGGCCAGGCGCGCGGCGGTAAAGTCCCGCGATTCCGGCGTGCCCGCGCCAATAAAGCCTCCCGCCTTGTCGAGCTGGTAGACCTTCTCAACGTACGTTCCGGTGTGGCGCAGATAGGCGACGTAGGCGTCGAACATGTCGCCATCGATGAGCTTGACTGGCGTCATCTTGGCCTGCACATCAGGCGAGTGTATGTTGGCCGCGACGAACGGCCCTTCGAACTGGTGGTGAATCCCATGGCTGGTCGTGTAGCCGTTGGGATTGGGGCCGACCCAGCCGTTGTAGCTTTCGGTAACGTGCAGCGGCTGAGAGCCATCGCCCACGTAATGGCCAAGCCAGCCAGCATAGAACAGGATGGCATCTTCGACTGGCTTGGTATCCTTGCCGGCGGCGAGAAGGAACCGGTATTGGCGCATGGCGGCTTTCAGGCGCTCCCACACTTCGTCGGCCTCCCACGGCTGCAGCCCGATGACTTCCGGCCGCTTCCCCGCGGCGAACACTTTGGCCTCAAAGTCGAGGCGCTTGTGCGGCAGGGGGCCGAGCGCATCGGCGGCCTCCAAGTCGATGAAATGCTCCGGCGCCTGTGCGGCGCTCAACTCTGGCTCCGCTCTGGAACGCCAGCGATCGGGTTCGGGGCCCAGATACTCAATTTCGTCGATGGCTGCCTGCGAGCGCAGGAAGGCCGGCATATCGGCCGGCAGGTTGCTGACGGCCAGCTTGTTGATCATGCGATGGCCATCCTGCTCCCATGCGCGTGCGGGCTGTGATGGAAGAAGAAGGCAAATAAGTCCGGCAGCGGGCAGGACGACGCGAAGAGAGATGGTTTTGGCGATGTACTGAAACATGTAGCCAGTATAAAGCGAGAAAGCGTGAACGTGAGACGTAGAGATCAGGGATCTAATGGCTGACGAAGCACTGCGATAGCGGCCCCTTCCACGCTGCAAAAAGGCGCACGCGGTTGCCGGACTGATCACTGGATGGCACCTTGCGCGCGGGCGAGGTCAAGATTTGGCTAGAGCGCGCGGAATCAAACGCTTATACTACGTGCAACTCGCAACGCTGCGCCTGTATGAACAAGCGATAAATCGAAGCGCAAGGCGAAGAGCGTTTGGCGCGGAACTTTGAGGTACTGCCCTGCGCGGGAAAGAAGGCCCCAGGCAGAAAAAAGCTTGCAGTTGGCAGCAGAAGTTTTCGGGGCCAAAGCCGGCGAAAAGGGGAATAGGAAGAGCCGATGAACGAGCTGCCGGAGAGCCAGGAAACGCGCGTGGATGTGCAAGGCGACGGCCCAGCGGACGGGGTCCGGACCGGCATGTCGCAGGTTTGGCTGATTCTGCCTCTCGTCCTCCTGACACTCGCTGCCGGCGCTGCGCTGGCCCGCGTGTTACCCACATTCCAATGGCAATCCCTTGCGATCCTGGCGGCCGCGGTGGGCACGGTGGTTTTCGCCTACGCGGTAAACCGGCTGGTAGTGCGCGCCTCGCATGAGGGGCCGGCGCAAGAGGCCATCGGCAAAGGCTTGCGCGAACTGCTCGACTCGGCCGGCCCTGCGGTTGTGGCCATGAATCTCGAGGGAGAGCTGTTCTATTGCAATCCCGCGGCGGAACGATTGCTGGGCTATCGCGCCGCGGAGTTGATGCACTTATGGGGCAGAACCGAAATTCTGGCGCCGGGAGAGAGTGAGCGGCTGGTAGCGGAGATACAGAAGATCTGCAACGTGACCCGGCCGCTCGAGCCAACGTCTGGCGGGCGCATGGCCGCATACATGGCCTGCATTCGCATGCTGCCGCCCAGCATGGTTCCCACCTTCACGGCGCAGGTACGCCACAAAGACAGCTCAATTATTTCGGTTACCTTGCACGTCTCAGCACTGCGCGATGCCACGGCCGAGCTCACAGGCATGGTAGCCGTAGCCGTGGAACAAGGCTCCATTCCGGTGCGCGATCAGGCGCAGCGCGAGTCGCAGGAGCGATACCGCGATCTTTTCGAGCATTCCAGTGAAATGATCGCCACGCTGAGCCCGAGCGGCCAGTTTCTTTATGCCAATCCGGCATGGCAGCAGTGCTTTGGGCTGGAGCGCACGGCGATGCTGGCCCTGCATTCATTTGAAGAGTTATTTTCAAACAGCGAGCGCGTTGCGGTGGCCGCGCTCTTCCGTCGCGCGCTGGAAGGCGAGCAGGTAGAACGCGCGCCGGTGCGCCACCATATTCCCGAAGGGCGCGTACTTGACCTCGAAATGAGCCTCAGCCGCCGCCAGAAGGCGGGCAATGCGCTGGCGGTTCGTTGCCTGCTGCGCGACGTGACACAGCAGAAACAGCGCGAGAACCGGCTGGCTCTGCAGCTGGCGGTGAGCCAGATTGTGGGCGAGAATGCGCCGGGCGAGTCCGCGGGCATGCGCATCCTCGAAGCCCTTTGCATCTCTCAGGGATGGGAGCTGGGCATCGAGTGGCTGGTGAATATCGAGCAGCAGCACCTGGAATTCGGGACCGCGTGGGGAGTGCCCGGGCAGCGTGCGGAAGAGCTGATCCAGCGCAGCATGGGCCTGGCGCTCGCGAAGGGCTCCGAGTTGCCGGAGCGTGCATGGAAGGAAGGGCGGCCGATATGGCTCGCCGACCTCGCAGCGGCGCCGCCCAGCCCTCGCGCAGCCGAGGCGCTGCATCACGAGATGGTTTCAGGCTGGGCCGTGCCGGTACGTGCCGCCAACAAAGTGCTGGCGGTGCTGGAGTTTTATTCGCGATTCCATTTGCGCGAGGACCGCGAGGCCATTGCCGCGGTGGAAATTGCGGCCGCATCGCTGGGCCAGATGCTGGCGCGAACCCAGGAACGCGGCCGCGCCGACGACCTGAGACGGCAGCAGGAGATCCTGCTCGATGCGGTGACGGACGGGATCTGCGGTCTGGACCGCGAGGGTCAGGTACGATTTGCCAATCCGGCGGCGGGACGGCTGATGGGCACGTCCCCGGACGCGCTGACGGGCAGGCCCTTGCACGAGTTGCTGCACGGATTCGCGCCGACTGACCGCGCTTGCAGCCAGGATTGCCCGCTGCGCAAGGCCGCGGCAAAATCCGCTTCCGCAGCCGGCGAGGAAAATTTCTTTCGCGCCGATGGCAACTCCTTCCCGTCCGAATATGTGCTGACGCCCATCCACGGACACGGCAGTTTTTCTGGATGGGTGCTGAGCTTCCGCGACATCAGTCAGCGTTACGCTCTGGACCGGATGAAGGATGAGTTCATCTCCACGGTGAGCCACGAGTTGCGCACGCCGTTGACTTCGATTCGCGGGGCGCTGGGACTGCTGACGTCGGGGATGCTTGGCGAGGTGAGTGAGAAGTCGTCGAATCTGCTGCGCATTGCGCTCACCAACTCCGACCGGCTGGTGCGCTTGATCAACGACATTCTGGATTTGGAGCGCATTCAGAGCGGGCGTGAGCCGCTGGCCTTCCGCGCGGTGCAACTTGCCGACATCGTGAAGCAGGCCACAGACGACATGCAGCCAATGGCCGATGCCGCCGGCGTGAAACTCCTCCACGACACCACCAAGGTGGAAATTACCGCCGATCCCGATCGCCTGCTGCAGGTGATCACGAACCTGCTGTCGAACGCAGTCAAATTTTCGCCGCCGAATTCGCCGGTGAGCGTGATGCTGCGGCCAGGCGTGACGGGCGTGATTCTTTCCGTCATCGATCACGGGCGCGGCATTCCCGCTGACAAGTTGGAGACGGTCTTCGGACGCTTCCAGCAGGTGGACGCTTCCGATGCACGGCAAAAGGGCGGCACGGGATTGGGACTGGCCATCTGCCGCACCATTGTTCTGCAACACTCGGGAAGAATTTGGGCGGAGCGGAATCCGGTGCGCGGATCGACCTTCCGTATCTTCCTGCCCTACCATCCAGTGCCCGGGGCGGCGCAGAGCGGCACGCCGGAAACAGAAATCGGACACGGCACAGTGGTGCTGGCCGACGCCAACGCGGAGTCCCGTCCGAGAATCGCGGCGCAGCTGGCGCGCCACGGCTACTCCGTGGTGCAAACCTCAACCGTGGAGCAGACGCTTTCGGCGGCGCGGCAGGGAGTGCACGCCGTCCTTGTGGATACGTCGCTGGACGGCATGAACGGCTGGGCGATTCTTCCCTTGCTGCGACGCCTCGATTCTGCGGCGCGCACGCCGGTGGTACTGCTGAGCGTAGAGGATCCCAAGAGCTCTGAGAAGCTGCCCGAGGGCGCGCAAGGAAGGGTGCTGAAGCCGCTCGAAGAGGATGCGCTGCTCACTGAGTTGGCACGCGTCCTGTGCGGGTCAGGCGACACGGCACGGATTCTGATTGTGGAAGACGATCACGATCTGGCGCGGGTGATCGGCCAGGTGTTTGCCCGCGGGGGCATCACCGTGCAGACGGCACACTCGCTGCAGGAGACGATCGACGCGTGCTCGGCCTTCGATCCACACCTTCTGGTGCTCGATATCGGCCTACCCGATGGCGACGGCTTCAACGTGGTCGATTGGCTGCGCCAGCACGATAACCTGGCGCACATGCCTCTGGTGGTGTATTCGGGCCGCGAACTGTCGCCCGCGGAACGGCGGCATCTTACGCTGGGCCCCACGTATTTCATGGCCAAGACGCGCGTGCAGCCGCAGCAGCTTGAGGCGTTGGTGCTCACCATGCTGCGCTCCCTGCGGCAGACGCAAGAAGCAGCGGCGCCGTCGACCGTACCGAATTCATAACCTCTTTTCCGCCCCACTCCATCGACAACGCCACGTCGGCATCGCACAATAGGTCTGGTTGCATAATTGAGGCGCGAAAGGGCACGACTTCTAGCCTGCCCTGAGCGAAGTCGAAGGGTGCCGAAAACGCAGCAAGATACTCGGGGCTTTAGCCCCTGCGGCGCTCCATCTGAGAACTCGCATTCGATTTTCGCAACCTGCTGGAGGAGCTTTTCACCGTGGCCCGCAAGATCCTGATCATCGACGACGAAGACGATATTCGCGAAGTAGCCGCATTAAGTCTGGAAAGCGTGGCGGGCTGGGATGTGATCAAAGCCAGCTCCGGAGCGCAGGGATTGGCGCGCGCCGAAGAACATCAGCCCGATGCCATCCTGCTCGACGTGATGATGCCGGGCATGGACGGGCCCACCACCTTTCGCGAATTGCGCAAGAACCAGGCCACCGCGGGAATTCCTGTGCTGCTTTTAACGGCCAAGGTGCAAGGCACCGACCAGCGGCGGTTCGCGGACCTCGGCGTGGAGGCGGTGCTTTTCAAGCCCTTCGATCCGATGACGCTCTCCGCGCAGATTGCCACTGCGCTGGGCTGGAAGTAGAGCGCTTTTCAGGAATGATTTCCTGAAAGAGCTCGACTGAACTGCTTGCTGAGAATTCGCCGCGGGCACGAAGTGTCAGGGCACGACTTTAGTCGTGCCGCAAGGTGCAAAAATAAACCGCGGGCTTTAGCCCCTGAGGGATGTTTTCCAATCCCAGGCGCTTCTCTAACGCATTTGTTGATTCGACGCTGAACATACTTTGCGATGGAACCTCCTACCCAACCCGGCAGCCGACCCGATGCGGCCTTCTCGCAGGCGATGGACGGCTTGTGGGTGCGTTTTTTGCCGGAGATTTCAGAGCGCGTGACCGTTCTTGAGGCAGCCGCCCAGGCCGCTCGTGAAGGCACGCTCACGGGAAAGCAGCGCGAAGCCGCGCAAGCCGCCGCACACAAGCTGGCTGGCGTGCTGGGCACCTTCGGCCTCACGCGAGGCACAGTCCTGGCGCGCGAATTGGAGCTGGCGTTCGCTCGCGAATCCTCACCCCGCCGCGATGCGGGCGCGAAGCTCGCCGTGATCGCAGCAGAACTGCGCAGCATCGTGGAAAGTCGTGCGCCCTCGTCTTGACGACGGCTGCGCCCTCGGCGGCAGGCCGAAGGCGTACTAACTCCGCCAACCCCGCTGGCGCCGCTAACTCCGCCGCGACCTATTAAACTCATCAGCAGTGACCACTCGCGATCCATTTGCGCCATTTGAAGATCAGCTCGGCCTGCACTTCGAGGCAGCGCCCGCGACGCGCCGCATATGGCCCGTGCGCGAGTTGGTAACGCAAGTACGCGAGCTGGTGGAGCAGGAGTACGGCGACATCTGGGTGGAGGGGGAGATTTCAAACTTCCGCCCTGCGCCCTCCGGGCATGTGTATTTCACGCTCAAAGATGCCGACGCTCAACTGCCCATCGTGCTTTTTCGGCGTCAGGCCATGCTGCTCCGCTTTCGCCCCGAGGACGGACTCCACGTGCTGGTGCGTGGACGGGTCAGCGTCTACGAACAACGCGGCCAACTCCAGCTGGTCGCCGAGACCATGGAGCCGGTAGGCGCGGGATCGTTGCAACTCGCCTTTGAACAACTGAAAGAACGCCTCAAAGCCGAAGGGCTCTTCGACGCCGATCGCAAGAAGCCGCTGCCTCTGTTTCCGCATACAGTCGGTATCGTGACTTCGCCCACGGGCGCCGTGATCCGGGATTTCTTGAATATCGTCAGCCGCCGTCACTCGGGATTGAACGTTCTGCTTTGCCCGGTTTCTGTGCAGGGCGAATCCGCGCCGGGAGAGATTGAAGGCGCGCTGGCGGAGCTCAATGCAGGAGGACTTGTCGATCTGATTGTGCTCGCCCGCGGCGGCGGTTCGCTTGAAGACCTGGCCGCCTTCAACAGCGAGCGCGTGGCGCGCGCCATTGCATCGAGCAGACTTCCTGTAGTGTCAGCGGTAGGACACGAGACCGACTTCACAATCGCAGACTTTGTCGCGGACCTGCGCGCGCCTACGCCCTCCGCTGCAGCCGAGCTGATTACCGAAGCGCAGCACAAGATTGCCGAGCATCTAGCTACGCAGTCGCATCGCCTGGAGCGCGCCGCGCGCTTCCAACTGCTGCAGGCGCGGCAGCGGCTCACGCGATTGCCGGTGAGCCGCGCCGAGTCGCGCGTGACCACGTTTTTGCATCGTTTGGAACAGCGGCTCGACGACGCGACCCAGCGCATGGATCTTGTTCTCACCGCGCAACTGCGCCTGCGCCAGAATCGCATTACGGAACTGGCCGCCGCGGTGCTGCGGCACGATCCGCGGCAGAGCCTGGCCCATGCGCGCGAGCATCTGGCCGACTTCCGCGCCCGCATCGATCGCTGCCTGGAACGCCTGCTGCAGTCTTCTGCGGCTTCACTCAATGCTCTAGACGCGCGCCTGCATTCTTTGTCGCCCTTGGCGGTACTGGATCGCGGCTACGCCCTGGTGCTTTCGGCCGATGGCGCCCTCATCCGCTCAACGGCGCAGATTGCCGCGGGTGATCTTGTGACTACGCGCCTTGCCGATGGCTCGTTTTCGAGCCGCGTTGAATCGACAATCGCCGCCGCACCCCATACGGCTCCGAAAAACGCGCCCTCATCGCACACTCCCGGTAAGCGAGGCAAGAAACCAAGATCATGACCGCATCTTCCGCACGTAAACTTTTCGGCACCGACGGCATTCGCGCTGTCGCAGGCCAGGCACCTCTGGACCCCACGACAATTTACAGCGTGGGTCTGGCGCTGGCGCACACCCTGCGTAGAACTGTGAAACAACCCAGAGTGCTCCTCGGCCGCGACACGCGCGAGTCCGGACCATGGATCGCGGCCACATTGGCGGCAGGCCTGCGCGAAGCAGGCGCAACTGTCGAAAGTGCTGGCATCATGACTACGCCGGCGGTCGCGTTTCTCGCGAACACGCACGGTTTCCAAGCAGGCGTGGTCATCTCTGCATCGCACAATCCTTGGGCTGACAACGGCATCAAGCTCTTTGGCGCGGACGGCTTCAAACTTCCCGATGCGGTGGAGCTGGCCATGGAAAGTGAGATTCTTCACCACGCCGCGCGAGTCAAGATCTCCGATGCGCAGCGTTTTCCCGCTGTCGAGGACAATTCGTCGCTCCAGGCCGACTACATTCAATTTTTGATCGACTGCGTTCCCGGCCTTTCGCTCTCTCACTTGAAGATTGTGGCCGATTGCGCCAACGGCGCGGCTGCGGCCATTGCGCCCGAGCTCTTCCAGCGCCTGGACCGCGACGGTCATAACAACATTACCCTGCTCCACATCACGCCCGACGGTCGCAACATCAACGCGAACTGCGGCGCGCTGCATCCGGGGCACGTGGCCGCCGAAGTGAAGGCGCGCGGCGCGGATGTGGGTGTCACTTTCGACGGCGACGCCGACCGCTGCATGCTTGCCGGCCCGCGCGGCAACGTGATCAACGGCGACGCCATTCTGTTGATGGCGGCGCGCGACCTGCAAGCGCGCGGTATGCTGACCGGCAATCTTGTGGTAGCGACGACCATGTCGAACATGGGACTGGAAGCGGCACTGAAGCGCAGCGGCATCCGCATGGTGCGCGCGGCGGTGGGCGATCGCTACGTACTCGAAGAGATGCAGAAACTGAATGCGGCCCTCGGCGGCGAGCAGTCCGGCCACATTCTCTTCCCTCACTTGGCGACCACGGGCGATGGCCTGTTGACGGCGCTGGTGGTGCTCGATCTTGTGGCACGCACCGGCAAATCTCTCGACGAACTGACCGCCGATCTCAAAGTCTTCCCACAGGTAATCGTGAACGTAAAAGTGCGCGAGAAGAAGCCGCTCGATACAATTCCATCGGTGGTCACCGCGATCCGCTCTGCGGAAGAAGAGCTGAACGACACGGGCCGCGTAGTCATTCGCTACAGCGGAACCGAGGCCTTGGCGCGGGTGATGATCGAAGCCGAAAGTGAAGAGGCAATGCGCAGGCACGCGGAAGCGATTGCCGCGGCCATCCGCACAGAACTCGGCGCCTGAGAACGAAAGACTCGCCGCGACCGGTTGAAAACTTGCGTCCTGCCAGCCTTTACCATCGATCTATGCCCCGCTTCCCTGCCGGACAAACCCTGTTGATCGACGCAGACGATACGCTGTGGGAAAACAACATTTACTTTGAGCGCGCCATCGCCGCGTTCATCGCATTCCTCGACCACAAGGAGCACTCGCCGCGCGAGGTGCGGCAAGCCCTGAATGCCGTGGAGCGCGAGACCATCCTTGCGCACGGCTACGGGCTGTCGAGCTTCACGCGCTCTCTGGTCGACTGCTTCGAACGGCTCAGCCAGACGCCGGTGACGGAAGAAAAACGCGAACGCATTCGCGGTTTTGCGCGCGCCATCGCCGAGCAGGAGATCGAACTGCTGCCCAGCGTAGCTGACACACTTGTCGAGCTCGCAAGCCGGCATCATCTCATTCTGATGACCAAGGGCGACCACGCCGAGCAGGCCGACAAGCTCGCGCGTTCCGGTCTGGCGCAACACTTTACCGCCGTCGAGATCGTGGCGGAGAAGGATCCGCCCACTTACCGCGACGTAATCCTTCGCCAAAAGATTGCCGCGTGCAACGCCTGGATGATCGGCAACAGCCCCAAAAGCGACATCAATCCCGCGCTGGCTTCCGGGCTGCATGCGGTATTCCTTTTTCACAAGGACACATGGGTGCTGGAACACGCCGAGGTAGACGCCGCGCCGGAAGGCCAGCGCCTGATCGAGTTGGATGCCTTCTCCAAACTCACCGACCTCTTTTGAAGGCCTCTTATCCAATTCGCTCCCCCTTCGTGCTTGCGTTTTCTCCCTTGACTCGCTCTCTGCGGGCCGATATGATCTGCTAGCTTTTCGGGCTACGATCCTCGTTTCTCAAATCTCCGGCCAATTGCGTATTCATCAATCTCGCTTGAAGGAGTTTTGTCTATGTCAACTCCACGCAACTTTGTCTGCCTTTGCCTGCTGGCTTCCGCCGCGCTCCTGAATGCGCAAACGCCGCCCACGGCCTACGTCATCACCCAGTCAATCGGAACGACTGGAGGCACATCTACCACCTACCGCAGCGGCTCGAAAGTCCTCGTCGACTTCAAGCAACCGGCACAAGGCGGCACGCCCGCCTCGCGATCGCTCAGCCTTTATGACCTCGCAGCCGGAACCAATACCACCTGGAATCCCGATGCACGCCCCATCCAGTGCAGCGTGGCCACCTTCTCCGACGATTGGGGCGACCCTTTTGCCATGATTGCCGAAGTAAACAAGGACATCGCCAGCGGCGGCATCAAGCCCGCCGGTTCAGAGACCATCGATGGCATCGCCACGCAGATCTACTCCGGCACGTCTCCGCAGGAAACTGAAAAAATCTGGGTCGATCAGAAGGACGGTCTCGTGATCCGCGCCACTGCCTCGGCTCCTGGGGCTGCGCCGATGACGCTCGTAGATATCACCAGGGTTTCGCTTGTCGCGCCGCCCGCGTCGCGCTTCGTCTTGCCGCCAGCGTGCGCAGGCGTCAAGCCGCCACCGACCCCGGCTCAGCTCATTGCCGACGAGACCGGCGATGACCCCGCCAACTATGTAAGCGGGACGTATGGGCCGGGCTCGAACAATTCGTGTTCCGCTGTGCTGCGGGTCGTGAATGCCAAAACGATGACGCCGATCACGCACATCCAGGTAGTAATTGACACCGCCGTCTTCCCTGACAACGCGCCGCCGAGCTACACCATGGGCGTGGCCGAAGATGGCACCACATCGTATTCCGGAGGCCACGTCATGGAGATCACCAACAGGGTGCACAACGGCGTGGTGCGGCTCGGGTTTCCACCGAATCACTTTATGCTCGGCGTCAACATTCCCCTGCCCCACCATGGCGGCGGTATTGGGCTGGTCTATCGGCAGTGCTTTGCGCCAACCACGGTTCTGCTCGATGTGGTCAAGGACTACGGGACGGATAACCAATCCCAGGACCTTTTGTGGGTCAAGGCCGGCAAGTATGCGGCTCCGCCGCCGCAGTGAGCCTTGCCGCGCACAACAATTGCCAAGCCCGTCTCGCGTTGCGTGACTCAGTTGCCGCGTGAGCTGGGCAGTCCTCTGTCCGCTTGCTGCGCTGCCACGCACAGCTATCCTGTGAGAAACTGAAAGAGCAGAAGCTCTCCGGGGCCGCGTGCGAATGCGGCCCAAATACCTCTTCAACCCAGGTTGAAAAGGAGCACACGCGACCTTCACAGCGTTGTGGCTCGCGGGCGAGAGCTGGCAAATTCCTCAGGAACCAGGAACGAATGATCAGCGTCAGCAATGTTTCCATGCGCTACGGCTCGAAGATTCTCTTCGAGGACGTGAGCACTGCCTTCACGCCGGGGCGCCGCTACGGACTGACTGGGCCGAACGGGTCCGGCAAGTCCACCTTTATGAAGATCCTGACCGGCGAGCTGGAGGCGCAGAAGGGCACCGTGGTGCGCCCGCGCAAACTGGGCGTGCTTCGCCAGGATCAGTTTGCCTTTGACGCCTATCGCGTCATAGACACCGTGATCATGGGCAACAAGCCGCTGTGGGCGGCGCTGGAAGAGCGCGACCGCATCTACGCAAAGCCCGAAATGACCAACGAAGACGGTATGCGGCTGGGCGAGTTGGAAGGCACCATCGGCGACGAAGATGGCTACACAGCCGAGAGCGACGCCGCCGTGCTGCTCGATGGCCTCGACATTTCTGAAGCCTTGCACGAGCGCAAGATGGGCGAGTTGCAGGGCGGGCAAAAGGTGCGCGTGCTGCTGGCCCAGGCCCTCTTCGGCAAACCGGAGGCGCTGCTGCTCGACGAGCCGACCAACTATCTCGATCTTGACTCGATCCACTGGCTGCAGGATATTTTGACGAACTACAACGGCACCCTGATCGCCATCTCGCACGACCGGCATTTTTTGAACTCGGTGACCACGCATACCGCCGACATTGATTACGAGACCATCATCACCTACACCGGCGGCTACGACGATATGGTGATGGCGAAGACGCAGATTCGCTCCACGCTGGAGGCGCAGATCGCGCAACGTGAGAAGAAAATTTCGCAGTTGAACGATTTCATTGCGCGGTTCGCGGCGGGCACGCGGTCCAGCCAGGTAACGAGCCGGCGCAAGGAAGTGGAGCGCCTGCAAACCAACGATCTTGCGCGTTCCAATATTCAGCGGCCGTACATCCGCCTCGACCAGGTGCGGCCTAGCGGCAAGCACGTTCTGGAGTTCAAGCATCTGACGAAGTACTACGGCGAACAGAAAGTCATTGATGGCTTTACCGCCAACGTGCTGCGCGGCGAAAAGATCTGCCTGATGGGACGCAACGGCGCCGGCAAAACCACTCTGCTCAAGAGCCTGCTGGCGAATTATCCCGGTCTTGCCGAGAAGAATTTCACGCTCGATTCGGGCACGGTGTTCTGGGGCCACGAGGCACAGGTGGGCTACTTCCCGCAAGACGTTGGCGCGACCATTGAGCCCGGGCTGACAGTTTCAGATTGGCTGCACCAGTGGAATCCGGCGGCGCACGTTGAAGAGATTCGCGGCATTCTGGGGCAGATGTTGTTCAGCGGCGAAGAGGGCAGCAAGCCAACGAAGGCGCTCTCCGGCGGCGAGCAGGCGCGGCTCGCGTTCTGCAAGCTGATCCTGACCAAGCCCAACATTCTCATCTTCGACGAGCCGACCAACCACCTTGACCTGGAATCGATTAATGCGCTGAACATTGCCTTGCAGCGTTACGAAGGCACGGTGCTATTGGTCACGCACGACCACGACCTGATCGATGAAGTGGCCACGCGCATGTGGATCTTCCACGAAAAGGAGATCGAGGACTTCCAGGGACCGTACGTTGAGTGGAAGGGCAAGCACAGCTAACTGCCCCTTCAAAGTATGCCGGGATCGCCAGCGGGCTGGACATTCCTTCGCCGGTTCGCGCTTGGGCCGGATCGCCGGAACAAAACGAATGCAGGACAACTCTCTTTTTCGCGATGAAGAACCGGCGTCTCGGCGGCGGCTTTGGAGCGGCCGCGGGTTGATCTTCGTCCTCATCACAGCGTCCACTACCGCGCTCCTGGTTTGTCCCTGCGACTACGCGGGCGGAAACCCGCACGCCATTTCTTTGATCGCACTTTCGATCCTCATCGGCGGCGTCGCGGCGCTTCTCATCTACCGCGAGATGCGACGCAGAAGCGATATCACGGCCTTCCTGAAAGCCGTCATCGCTGCAGGCATAGTGATCTTTGGCGTGTACGCGGAGTTCGCCGTAGCGGTGGAATGCATTGCCTGGCTTGCGCGGCGCGGAAGATAGCGCCGGCGGCTAGATCCGGCGTTGCACAGCCTCTTCGTAGACGCGCACGTATTCCTTGGCCGGGCCGGACCAGCCGTAGTCGCGAGCCATGCCGTTGCGCATCAGGCGCGCCCAGCCCTTTTTGTCCTTGAACGCTTCGAGGGCTCGATCGATCTCGGCGAGCAACGCCTCGGGAAGGTAACCCTCGAATTTGAAGCCGGTGCCGCTTCCCTTCACCGCGTCCCATTCCTCAATGGTGTCGTCCAGACCGCCGGTCGCGCGCACGATGGGCACGGTACCGTACTTGAGCGAGTACATCTGGTTCAGACCGCTGGGCTCGTAGAGTGAAGGCATGAGGAACATGTCGGCGCCGGCCTCGATCTTGTGCGCCAGGGCGTCGTCGTAGCGAATCTGCACGGCCACAGTATCGGGATGGCGGAAGGCCCAGCCGCGAAAGAGGTTTTCGTAGTAGGGATCGCCGGTGCCCAGTGCGACCACGGCCAGATCGCGATCCGCCAGCTCTTCGACGATCTTGGCCACAATGGCGAATCCCTTCTGCGTAGCCAGGCGTGAGACGATGCCGATGACGGGAGTGGTTTCCGCGACTTTTTCAAGACCAAACGCGTGCAGCAAATCGGTGCGGCATGCGCGTTTGCCGTCGAGATTCTCAGGTGTGTAGTGCGCCGCCAGGTGGCCGTCGACGGCGGGATTCCACTGCGCGTAGTCCACACCGTTTAGAATGCCGCGCAGGTCCGCGGCGCGCTTGTGCAATACGCCTTCCAGCATTTCCCCAAACTCGGCCGTCTGAATCTCCTCGGCATATTTGCGGCTCACCGTAGTGAGCAAATCGGAAAAGACCACGCCGCCTTTCAAAAAGTTGAAGCGATCGAACTGCTCCACCTTGTCCATGGTGAAAAGTTCCCAGGGAAAGAGGAGTTGCTCGGTGGTATTGGGCGGAAATTTTCCCTGGAACGCAGCATTGTGGATGGTGAGAACGGCGGCCGCGCTGCGCAAAACGGGATCGTCGAGGTATGTGGTGCGCAGATAGACGGGAATGAGCGCAGCCTGCCAGTCGTGAACGTGGAAGACGTCGGGCACGCCAAGACGTTTCGAGGCCTCAATAGCGGCGCGGCAAAAAAGGGCGAAGCGTTCGGCATTATCGGCATAATCGACGCCGGCAGCCCCGTAAAGCTCCTTGCGATCAAAGAGTTCCGGACAATCGATAAAGTAATACCGCACGCCGTCGCGCTTGCCCCCATCGACGACGCCTGCGAAACGATTGTAGGTGCTGAAAGGAATGGTGATGGAGCGAATCGCGTACTGCGGCTCGCCTTCGATGCGCTGCCGGATGCGCGCGTAGAACGGAAGGTACACCGTGACTTGGTGCCCGAGCTTGACCAGTTCGCGCGGCAACGCACCCACTACGTCGGCCAATCCGCCGGTCTTGGCCAGCGGCGCGCTTTCTGAGGCGGCAAACGCTATCTGCATCGAGCGATCTCCCGTTGCGCAATCAACGCTCAGTCTACTATGCGCATCGCCGGCGGGGACAGGCCGGCAGTGGGTCAGTTTGAATCTGTCGAAAAGGTGAATCTGTCGCGAAGGGGCACGACTTCAGTCGTGCCGCAAAGGCGCCAAAAATGAGTGGGGCTTCAGCCCTTAGACATGCTCCTTTTTCAAACTGACCCACTACCCGCAGGCCAGCCGCCGTGTGCAATATGATGGGGTGGGCGCGCCAAGGAGACCGGTACATGGATTGCGCATGTGCGCTGTTGATAAAGCGCGGTGTCCAAAATTCAAGCTCGCATCACGGGAAAGACATTTATGATCGGCAAAATAAAACTGCTCTTTACTCTCGTCTTGGTCGCTTTCACTGTCTCGCTTGCGGGCACGTGCGTAGCGCAAGCTGCGGGCCCATCCGGCTCGAGCGGCGCGCCCACCGCACACCACACTTTTGGTGTGGAAGGCGGAAAATTCATGCTTGACGGCAAGCCATTCCAGATCGTCGCGGGCGAGATGCACTATGCGCGCATTCCCCGTGCGTATTGGCGCGCGCGGCTGCGCATAGCCAAGGCCATGGGGCTGAACACCATCACAACGTATGTGTTCTGGAACTACCATGAGCCCCAGCCCGGCGTGTACGACTTCACGGGCCAGCACGACGTGGCGGAGTTTGTCCGCGAGGCGCAGAGCGAGGGGCTTTTGGTGAATCTGCGGCCGGGTCCGTACTCCTGCGCGGAGTGGGAGTTTGGCGGATTTCCGGCATGGCTGCTGAAGGACCACAGCACGGTGGTGCGCAGTGCCGATCCCAAGTTCACCGGGCCGGCGCGGCGCTGGCTGCTGCGCCTGGGCAAGGAACTTGCGCCTCTGCAGCTCGCCAATGGCGGGCCCATCATCATGGTACAGGTCGAGAACGAGTACGGCTCATTCGGCAGCGACCACGCGTATATGGAACAGATTCATCAGGACATCGTGGATGCGGGATTCGGCAAATCGCTGATCTACACCGCGGATGGACCCGAGCAAATCCCGAATGGCTCGCTGCCGGGATTGCCGGCGGGCATCAACTTTGCGCCCGGTAATGCGCCCAAAGCTTTTGCGACACTGCACAAGCTGCGCCCTGAAGGTCCGTTCATGGCCACGGAGTGGTGGGACGGATGGTTCGATCACTGGGGCGGAGAGCACCACACGTCCGACCCCAAGGCCCAGGCCGATGAGCTGCAATGGATTCTCACGCAGGGCTATTCGATCAGCATCTACATGGTGCACGGCGGAACTAGCTTTGGTTGGATGAATGGCGCGAGCGTGAATCAAACGCCGTACCAGCCGGACGTGACGAGCTACGACTACGATTCGGCAATCGACGAGAGCGGTAGGCCGGGCACAAAGTACTACCCGTTCCGCGACGCCATTGCCAAGGCTACAGGCGTGACACCGCCGCCGGTTCCGGTTGTCGATCCGCCGATTGCGACACCTCCCGTTGCATTCACTGAGTCCGCCTCGTTATGGCAAACGCTGCCGCAGCCGTTCGCTTCAGAGCAGGTGGTGTCGATGGAGGATATTAACCAGGCGTACGGTTACATACTTTACCGGACGACGGTTGCCGGCCCGGTGGCCGGCGACCTGGTTCTTGACCAACTCCACGACTACGCGCAAATCTACGCCGACGGCAAGCTTCTGGGAACGCTCGACCGGCGGCTCGACCAGAATCATTTGCATGTCGATTTCCAGGCACCGAAGACGCAACTCGACATCCTGGTCGAAAACACGGGCCGGGTCAACTTCGGCGTGGAGATGCGCGGCGAGCGAGCTGGAATTACGAAGCAGGTGACGCTGAACGGCAAACCGCTGACGGGCTGGCAGATTTACTCGCTGCCCATGAGCGATCCAGAAAAACTGCCGTTCCGCACCGCCGATTGCACGGGCGCCTGCTTCTATCGCGGAGCATTGCAGATCGACCACCCCGGCGACACGTTTCTCGACACGAGCAACTTCGTGAAGGGAATGGTGTGGGTAAACGGTCACGCGCTGGGACGGGTATGGAATATCGGGCCGCAGAAGACGCTCTATCTGCCGGGTCCCTGGCTGCATCCGGGAGCGAACGAAGTCATCGTCTTCGATCTCGAAGGCGCTCCGGGCCGAACCGTCGCGGGAAGAACCGAGCCGATCCTGAACGCGTCCGTCTCCCACCAGCCGTGACCGGAAAAGTGGGTATTAACCATACAAGTGCCTGTCGAATCAGACAGGTAAAACTCTAAAACATTGCTGTGGTAAATTCATCGTAGACGCTAATGGACACTATGGAATCGGCATCCCGGATGCAGGAAGAAACGCGCGCGAGCAGCCAGGAAACGCTGGCGCTCATCATTCCCACGCTCAACGAGGCCGAGAATATCCGCGGCGTGCTCGACCGCACCCGCGCTGCACTTGATCCCGTAGGAATCCCGTACGAAATATTGATCGTCGACGATGACAGCCGCGACGGCACGGGCGACATCGTCTCCGCTATTGCCCTTGAGGATCCGCGCGTGCGCCTGGTCGTGCGCAAAGGGGCGAAGGGTGTAGCCGGTGCCACCCTCCTCGGTTGGGAAAACACCAGCGCATCCATCGTCGGCGAGATGGACGCCGATCTTCAGCACCCGCCGGAACTGCTCCCCACCCTGGTGTCCGCAATTCTCGAGGGCCATGATGTTGCCATTGGCAGCAGATACGCATCCGGCGGCAGCCTGGGCAACTGGAACCTGCCCAGAAAGCTGCTCTCCAATGCGGCTTTGTGGGTGGCCATGCCCGTACAGCGAAAGCAGATTCGCGCCAAGGATCCCACTGCCGGTTATTTCCTTGTGCGCCGCGAATGCATCGATCAGATTCAATTTCAGCGTACCGGTTTCAAGTTGCTGTTGGATGTTTTGGTGCGCGGCCGCGTCCGCTCCATCAAAGAGATTCCCTACACCTTCGAGAGCCGCCATCTTGGCGAAAGCAAAGCTAACTTCAAAGTTGCTTGCGAATATGCGGGACTGTTAGTCAAGCTCTATTGGGAGAGGTTTGGCCCTCACTGGCGCGGGACGCCTCGCGAACACGCCTCCTGAAATAGTTCAACTCCGCATTCCGCCGGAATCAACCCGCTTCCTCAGGCACGGTCTCGAAGTTCACGGCCTGATTCGCGCTCACCTTGACCCGCGCGCGTAATCTCAGGATTGCGCACATGCCCAGAACGACCATAATCGGATCGACTGCGCGCAGTTGGTAGGGCTCAGTGTGTGAGAAGTAATACATAAGCGGAAAGAGAAAGAGCACGCCCGCATAGCGGATAGCCTCGAAAGGCGTTTCGCGCCACGCCATCATAAGCCCGAGAAGGCTCAGCAGCGTAAGGGTGGTGGCAAAGGGAATGTTGGCCGGATCCATCGGCTCGAGCGCAAGGTAGTCGGGGTTGAAGCTCCAAAAGCCGGTCCAGATATAAACGGAGCGCCGCAGGCTCATCCACGCGAACCAGGCCGGATGGTCATGGATGTACGCATTGGCCTGCTGCGATTTGAAATTCATATAGGCCAGTTCGCCCATGGAGTTGTATTCAGCCAATTCCTGCGCGTCGTGCAGGGGATGGATATCGTCGCTGGTCCAGCGCAGATCGTAGCCGTTATTGCCCATCCAGAGTTCCAGGCCCATGTTGTCGCGCATGGGAATGAAGCGGTGAAAGACCAGCGCGTTTCGAATCATCCACGGAGAAATTGCGGCCGCCATCACCACACAAGCCACGCAGCCCGGCAGGAACCAGCGTTTGCCGTCGCGGAAAAGCCGCCAGCAGGCGAGCGCCAGTAGAAATGGAATCACAATCAGCACCGATGGCTCGGTGAGCCCTGCAAAGCCCGCCAGAAGGCCAAATCCAGCCCACAAGGCAAGCCGGGGAGACTGCTCCATGTGCTGCGCCATCACCAGCAGCCAGCACAAGCAGAGCAGCAGCAAGTGCGTGGACCATGCCCAGGCTGCCGCAAAGTAGATCCCGTAGGGCGAGAACGCCCATCCCCACGCCGCCCACCAGGCAGCGCGCTCACCGAAGCTGCGGCGGGCCATCAGGAAGATGGGAAGACAGGCCAGCGCCGAAACTACGCAATCGAAGGCGTGAACCGCAAAGATGGACGTGGCCGTGTGAACACCGAACAGGTAATAAGAGGCGGCAACAATAACCGGAAAAACCGGAGGCAACATGGCCGAGGACTGGTTCGACATCAACGCGCTGCCAAAACCCCGCCCGGCCAGAAGAGCCTCGGCCACGTTGCCCTGCTCCCAGCAATGGCGGTGATCGGCATCCATCAGGCCTTCAAAGTTAGGCGCCATCGTGACCGCAAGACGCAGAACGAGCGCGATCAAAACGATGAGCGCGAGAAGGCGATGACCTCCCGGCTTGAGGTCCTCTGCGGGTTCTAGGTCTGGCTTGGCCAAAGTTTTTCCATTCAAAGACAAAAAGGGCTTAGTTGGGTCCTGTTTATTGGACGGACGGGTTCGAGCAACGGATTACACGACAAGGGGGCTCTTTTCGTTACTGGGGAATCAACTTCTGCCTCCACGCCGGCCAAATAGCGAAAATGTCAACTTTGCAGGCGGATACCATGCAATCTGCCCTGTTCTTATTCAACACTACCGGAAAGGCAAAGTTTTCCTTGCTGGTCGTGGGGATGCTCCGGCATCAACTATCCTGAATCTGCTCCCCGGAGGTTCGCGCATGCTCTCCCTCACTGCCGCACCGCCCGCCACTCCCACTTCGGTGGAAGAAATCGCGGCGGCCATCGTGAATATCGGCGCCTTGCACGACCTGCCACTGGAAGATCGGCTATGGTTGGCGCGCCACGGCCAGGAAGTCGTCGCCAATCCTGGCGACATTCTGTTTGAAGAAGGCGCTCCCGCCGAGCACATGGTGCTGATCCTGAAAGGCGAGATTCACGTGCGCCGGCAGCACGAAGGCCCGATGGCGCTGTTTGTCGGCCGGATGGGACAAATGACCGGCGTGCTGCCCTTCTCGCGCATGAAAGGCTACGGCGGGCAGGGATTTGCCGTGTCGCCGGTGTGGGCGCTGCTGGTTCACCGCTCGGTTTTTCCTGAAATGCTGACGGCCATTCCTTCCATGGCGCAGAGGGTCGTGTCGGCGCTGCTCGACCGCGTGCGTGAGGTGACGCGCATCGAGCAACAGGCGGAAAAGCTCAGCGCCCTTGGCCAATTGGCCGGAAATCTCGCGCACGAACTGAACAATCCCGCATCCGCCGCGCAGCGCGCCGCTGCCAGTTTGCTGACGGCCCTGCGCGCCAATCGCAGCAACCGCCTGAAGCTGATTGAGCTCCGCCTCACAGGAGAGCAGGTACGGAGGCTCGAAGAGTGGGAGGAGAAGATGCTCTGCCATACCGGCGGAACGCTGGGAACGGCAGAAGAGACGAACGCCCTCGAGTTCATTTCCCGCGAAGAGTCCGTGCGCGCCTGGCTGACCACGATCGGCTGCCCCGACGCTTGGGAGGTGGCCGCGCAACTGGCTGAGCAGCGCGTCACAACCACCGATCTCGAGGAGTTGCGCGAATTCCTCGAAGAGCACGCGATTTGCGTCTCGATACAATATTTCGCGCGGTTTTTGCGCTCCGCCCGGGCGGCCGAGACCATCGTGAACTCCACCGCCCACATCTTCAACCTGATCGGCGCCGTCAAGGATTACTCCAACATGGATCGCGCGCCAATTCTCGAAGTCGATGTTCCGGCGGGGCTGGATGCAACACTGCAGATGTTCCGCTCGCGGATGACGAACATCGAAATTGAACGCGATTATCAGCCGGATCTGCCGCGCATCAGCGCCTATGGCGGCGAGCTGAACCAGGTCTGGACAGCGCTCATCGACAATGCACTGGACGCCCTGGGTAATCACGGCAAACTGCGCGTGGCCTGCCGGCTGGAGGCTGAGATGCTGCTTGTGGAAATCTGGGACACCGGGCCGGGCATTCCTCCCGAGTTACAAGAGCGCATCTTTGAGCCCTTCTTTACCACCAAGGCGCCAGGCAAAGGGCTCGGCCTGGGCCTGGATAACGCCATGCGCATCGTGCGCAAGCACCGCGGACATATGAGCGTGAAGTCGGAGCCAGGATCGACGTGCTTCCGGGTGCGCTTGCCGCTGGATCAACTGCAGGCGTACTGAATACCGCCTCCTGCTCGTGTTTGCGTCCATCCGCGCAGGGTAAACCAACGCCGTCTTTTCGCGTCCAAAAATCAGAGGCTCTTATGCGAACGTTCATTCGAGTCGGCCTAATTACTGTCTTTCTTGCTGTGGCCGTGCTTCTTTGCGGATGTGGTGGCAACTCACAAATCAGCTGTGCCGGCAGCGTTGCGATTACGGTCAGCCCTGCCTCCGCGACCGTCAACCACGCCGCAGCGCCTCCGGCAAACCAGGTGCAATTTATTGCGGTTGGGCAGCCGACTGCGCCGCCGGGCTGCCCCATCCCCGAATGGGTGGCGATTGTCTACGGAACCTGGTCGAATCCAGACCCCAAAGATATCACGATCAGCAGTGCCAATGACTCCACAAACGGAACGGCCGTGTGCCTGGCGCCAACGAACGGCGCAGTGACTCTCACGGGAACCTTTTCCCAACTGGTCACAACTCCCGTCACCAAGTCTGTGCAATTGACCTGCGAATGAGGTAGGGCTAACGGGTGTGGGGGCTTCGTGGGACTCTTCAGGTCGAGCGCCCGCGCCGACTCCCCGTTCCCTGCTATTTCAGTATTTCAACGCCGCGCCAGAACGCGACATAGCTCTTGAGCTTGCGCGCCGCGGGCTTGGGGTCGGGGTAGTACCAGGCGGCATCCTGGTTATCCTGCCCATCGATCACCACAGTCAAATACCGCTTCTGGCCGGTTGCGGGATCGGTTGAAGTTGTAGTGCTGGGCCGAAAGTACTCGCGCTTGAGGCTGGATTCGGGGAAATAGACGGTCCCGTCCACTTCCATAATCTGATCGCTTTCGGCAATGACTCGGCCGTTCCAAACTGCTCGCGCCATGGATTTTCCGGTCACTTTCAATCGTTCGACCCCTGCTCCAGCCAGAACATGAACCGGCCAGACAAGGGGAACCGATACGACACTACCAGACTTTGGGCGGCGTGGCGAGTCCTAACGGGATACGTATGGGTCGACGGCCCTATTTTGCCGCAACAATTGAGTCAATATGCATGCTCTTGTGCGCTGGGTCTTCAGTCGCCGTCACCGTCACGTGGGCGCCATAGAAGACGGACTTCACCGCATCGGGATTGTCGATAGCCCACACCTGCTTGTCTGGGTCGACAAACACCGGCTTCAATCCGCCTTCAATGCACTTCTTGACGCAATCCGCGCCGGTTCCCATGTGCTTGGCGCCGCACATAGAGTCGGAAATCCATCCTGTGCTCGTAGTTGAACCGGCAGCCTGCGCCACAGCGACGGCCATCGCACACAGCGCGGCCATCAGGAAAATGCTTCGCTTCATGGGGACCTCCGGGGATAAACCTTCACTGGCTCTTATGATGCTCCCGCCGCCCGATTTTCACAAGGGTGAGTTTTTGGCCGCCGGGAGCGGGGTCACTCCGCCTATTTTGAGTTGCGGGCGCTCCGCGAGGCATTCACGCGCTTGAGAGTAATCTCGTAGCGCTGCGCCGCGGCGGAAAAGCGGTTGATCACTTCCGAAGTCTTGCTCATAAAGTAGGGGTTTTTCTCGCGGATGGCATCCAGGATGGGTGCGAACTTGGCCAGCAGAAAAAATCCCTCGCCATTCGAGTCGACGAACAGCTCTGCCGAAACCGCGCCGTGCAGCACCATGGCCGCTGCCATCTCCCAGTACGTAATGACTTGCCGGAACCAGGCATTGTGAGGGTCGGCCGGATTATCTGCCACGGCACTGAATTCTTCCAGCGTTTGCGGCCAGAATTCGCCGCCGATCCAGGCGCGCGCCTGGCGCATCACGGCTTCCGTGCGCAATTCATAGAGCTTGAGGATAATTTCTGCGTCGGCCGGTGTGGCCAGCATACGTTCCATAAGGGGGTATCTCCGCTGTCATGGTACAGGAATCAGCGGAGGCGTGTCGCTGAATGACTGTCGATCTCGCTACCAAAGCGCGAAAGCCTCCGGGACCTTGGACTTCGCGTCACCGGTCAACTCGACCGTCGCACCAAGTTACTTCTCAGTTCGATCTTTGACTGGTACCGGCTCCAGCTTGCCATCCTTCACCACGCCAGACGACAACTCTTCATCGGACCAGTAGCGGCCAGAGCCATCGAGTTCGCCTGAAGCGAGCTTACCCGCGATCTCGGCCATGCCTTCGTCAATAGCCCTAAAAATCTCCTGAGCCGTCATGGCTTCCACCTCGTCTTTTCCTCGATGCTTGCCCAGATTGCTCCATCCCAAACCTGTAACGAGTATGGAGCCTCGCGTCGGGCAATCAGTTTCAACGCGCTGTCCCTATTATCGTAAATTGTGGCGTCGTCGCCTAGAGATAGGTACAGATGATGCATATTGAAGAGACCCGCCTTGTACCTTCTTCGGATCACATCTTCCGGAATGGAATGCCCTCCCTGCCTGACGCGTCGCTCGACGCGTGCCAACGCATACTCTGGCGACGGAATCCAGAGGTAGATGAGAGATACCTTCCACCCATTAAGCTTGCAGTTCTCAAGAAGTCTGAGGTAAACACGCCCCGCGCAGGTCGTCTCAAATGCAAAGCTCACTTCCGTCGCGATCAACTCCTGTACGCGCTGGAGCATGATTCGTCCGGCAGCAAGAGCTGCACCGTCCGGGTTACTTGGATCAACTCGCCGAGCGATCTCGTCCGCGTTGATGTATGTATGGGCGTGCAACTTGGACGGCAACAATACCCGCGCGGCAGTCGTCTTTCCTGCCCCGTTTGGGCCGCCGAGAATAAAGATTTCTTTCAATTTCCCTTACGCCGGCTGCAGTTCTTGCTTCTCGTCCTTCTTTTCCACCACCGGCCCGTGCGTCTCGGCAGTGGGTCGGGGCGGCGCATCCCCAATGCGCTTGGAGTAGGTGCACACCACCTTGCCCGGCTCCGCGGAAGCCGCGGCGGGTTTCTTGCCACGCTTCTTTGGTGCCGCAGTCTCTTCCTCAGCGGACTTCTTTTTGTTCGGGCATTCCAGATAAACGCCCGACTTGAGCGTCTTTTCGACGAGATAAGGGCTATCGCACTTGGGGCACTTCTTGGCCACAGGTTTCAAATTCGAGGTGAAGTCGCACTTGGGATAATTCGTGCAACCCCAGAAGACATTGCCGCGGCGCGCGCGACGCTCTGCAATATTCCCCTCGCCGCACTTGAGACACTTCAGGCCCTCAATCAAATTTTGCTTGACGTATTTGCACTTGGGGTATCCCGAGCAGGAAACGAATTCGCCGTACGCGCCCTGGCGCAACACCAGCGGCTTGCCGCATTCGGGGCAGGCTTCGCCAGTGGGCTCGGGCGGCTTCTGCTGCTGCTTCGAGCTGAGCTTGCGGAAGGTTTTGCAGGGCGGATCGGCGTTGTAGTCGGGGCAGGCCATGAAGGGACCGAATAGCCCGCGACGCATCACCATTACCTTGCCGCAGTTCTCGCAATATTCCTCGGTGTCGCCCGCTTCCTGCGCCTCCGGCGTGTTCAAGTCCGGCTTGGAAGCAATGTTCTCCTTGGTGAAAGTGCAACTCGTGGGGTCCTTCTTGTTGTAGGCCGAGCACGCGTAGAAGGTTCCGAACTTGCCCCACTTCAAGACCAGAGGAGATCCGCAGACCTCGCACTTTTCCGTGGTCTTCTGCTCCATCCGCTTGATATTTTCCATCTTCTTGCCGGCGTCTTTGAGCTCGTCTTCAAAGTGATCGTAGAAGGCGTTCAGAAGATCCGTCCACTTCTCAGTACCTTCTTCAATGTCGTCAAGCTCGGATTCCAGCTTGGCCGTGTACGCGGTGTCGAAAATGTACGGGAAGTTCTTGACCAGCAGTTCGCAAACCACCACGCCAATCTCCGTGGGATAGAAACGCCCGCGCGAGCCGCCGTGCTTGACCACATACTCGCGATCCTGGATGGTGTTGATGATCGACGCGTAGGTCGAAGGGCGGCCGATGCCGCGTTCTTCCAACTCTTTCACCAGCGAAGCTTCGTTGTAGCGCGGAGGCGGCTGCGTGAAATGCCCATCGGGAAGAAGCTCGTCGCGCTCCAGCGTCTTCACGCCGTCCAGGCTGGGCAGCCGATTCGCGGATTCATCGTCGTCTTTGCTGTCTTCCGACACTTCATACAGCTTGAGGAATCCGTCAAAGCGCATCACCGATCCGCTGACCCGGAAATCGTAGGTCTTGCCGGTCTTGGCGGAAAGCGCAGCAATGTTGGCCGTGGTCACGTCGAAGATTGCCGGAACCATCTGCGAAGCCACAAAGCGCCGCCAGATGAGCGTGTAGAGCTTGAGCTGCTCGTCGCTTAAGTAGCGCGCGATGGACTCCGGAGTGCGCGCGGCATCGGTAGGCCGAATAGCTTCGTGCGCGTCCTGTGCGTCCTTCTTGCCTTTGTACACATTCGGCGAGCCGGGCAGATACTGCGGTCCCAGTTCCTTCCCGATCCACTCCCGCGCCGCTGTCTTTGCTTCGGGCGCCACGCGCGGAGAATCGGTACGCATATAGGTGATCAGGCCCGTGGTCCCTTCCGCGCCGATGTCCACGCCTTCATAGAGCCGCTGCGCCACACCCATGGTGCGCCGAACGTTGAATCCCAATTTGTTGGCAGCATCGCGTTGCAGTTGGCTGGTGATAAATGGCGCCAGCGGCCGGCGCTGCTGCTCGCGGGCTTGGACGCTCGTGACCGTCCACGCAGCCTTCTCAAGGGCCGCAAGAACCGCGTCCATGGCTTTTTTGTCGGGCACGGCGTTCGCTATGAACTGCTCTTTGCCGTCCTTGTCCTTGCCGTTGGGCACGCGGGCCGGCTCGCCTTCAATGCCGATGAATTTTGCCTTGAATTTTTGATCGGCCTGCTTTTCCGGATGGAGCAGCGCCTCCAGCGTCCAATATTCCACGGGCTGGAAGTCGCGAATCTCGCGTTCGCGTTCCACAATCAGTCGCAGGGCCACGGTTTGCACGCGGCCGGCGGAAAGCCCGCGGCGCACTTTGTCCCACAGCAGCGGCGATATCTGATAACCCACCAGGCGATCCAGAACGCGGCGCGTCTGCTGCGCATCCACAAGGTTCTGGTCGATGTCCCGAGCGTGGGTGAACGCTTCCTGCACGGCCTTCTTCGTGATCTCGTTGAAAGTGACGCGGCGAATTTTCTTTCTTTCTTTGGCGTTGGTTCCGAGCTGCAGCGCCAGATGGTAGGCGATCGCCTCGCCTTCGCGATCCGGGTCAGGCGCGAGATAGATTTCGTCTGCCTTGACCGCCAGTTTCTTCAACTGATCGACAACCTTTTCCTTGCCCGGCGACACCACAAGATGCGGCTCAAACGTCCGCTTCTTCAGCTCCACGCCGAGGTCGTTCTTGGGCAGGTCCATAATGTGCCCCACCGATGCGCGCACATCGAATCCCTTGCCCAGATATTTTTCGATCGTCTTGGCCTTTGCGGGCGATTCGACGATCACTAATGCTTTACTCGTTGCCATTCCTGACCCAATTCCCTCTTTGTCTTCTTAATGCCCTGAAGAATGCTCCCTGAAGAAACCTTCCTCCGGGCTCGCCGCGCACCCAGCGCAACTTTGCTTTGGACTCGTTTTGCGCGCTTCGGTTTCTCTCCTGCGCAGCGCAAAACCGTATATTGATGCGTGCCCACTTCCAGACTGAAGAAAAAATGGGCCGCAAGTGATGCACCCTACCATGGAACACCATGGCATTTCCACCAGCGGAGCGCAATTTTCTTCATCCGCCGCCCCATTTCCGGGGGTGAAAGATGTTTCTTGCGACCCGAAAACCTTTGCAGATCCTTACGTTTACCCCGAAAAAGCTGCCTCCGTGAAGGGGAACCTCCGATTTTTCGCGGTGATGCGAGCGAATAGCCCTATGCCCGGTCCGAATCCCTTCCTCCCGCTGCTCCTTCGCTCATGGCACCTCGGTCCCCTGCTTCTCGTTCCCTTGGCCCTTCGGCCCCTCGTTCCCTGCCTCTACATCGTCCGCACGTAGTTCTTTCCCGGCAGTTGCCGCACGCGGCCCGCCATTTCCAGCTCGAAAAGTGCGGTAAACACCTCAGAAGACGTCAATTGCGTCTCCAGCAAGTCGAGAATTTCGTCGATTTGCAGGCTCTCGTCGGTGCGGAGCACCTCGAGCACCATGGCCTCCTGGGGCCGCAGCACGGGGTCAGCCAATAAGGATGCTCCTGGTTCGGGTTTGGATGCAGCCGGGGCCTCGGCCTCCAGCTCCATCCGCACCGGCGAGGGCAGATCTTCCCAAATGTCTTCCCAAGTGGCAACCAGCTTAGCCCCCTGCTTAATCAACGTGTTGGGCGTCCAGGAGCCTTTGTTCGTCACGTTGCCCGGCACGGCAAACAGGTCGCGATTCTGCTCCGCGGCGCAGCGCGCGGTCACGCGCGTGCCCGAGTTCTCGCTCGCCTCCACTACCAGGACGGCCACGCTCAGCCCGCTCAGGATGCGGTTGCGGCGAGGAAAATTCTGCGGCGCGGGAAACGTGCCCATTGGCACCTCGCTCACGATCGCTCCGCCGGCGGCGAGAATTTCTTCCGCCAGCTTGCGGTTCTCCTTGGGGTACACAATATCGATACCCGTGCCCCAGACGGCCAGCGTCGGCATACGCGCCACCAGCGCCCCTCTGTGCGCGCAGGAGTCGATGCCGCGCGCCATGCCGCTCACAATCAGCAAGCGCCGCGCAGCCAGATCGCGCGACAGCATCTCCGCCACACCCGAACCATAAGGAGTCGGATGCCGCGTGCCCACAACGGCGATCGCGGGACGGCTGAGCAGCTTCACGTCGCCGCGCACCCACAGCACCGGAGGCGGATCGTAGATCTCGCGCAGTCGCTCGGGATACTCCCGGCACGCATAACTCAACAATGTCGCGCCCTGCGCGGCCACACGCGCCCATTCCTCTTCTGCCGCGTGGCGGCCCTTGCCGTCAAAGAGAAACTGCGCCGCCGCGGCAGGAAAGCGCAGCCCTTCGAGCGCGGTAAGCGGCATTGTGAAAATGCGGCTGGCCGTGCCAATCTGCTGCACAGCGTCGAGGATGCGCTTGGGGCCGAGCCCGGGCGCGAGAGCCATCGCCAGCCAGGCCAGGCGCTCCTCGTCAAGAGGAGGTGCGGCGGACTGCGGTGCGCGCGTGCTGTCGGGATGTGACACAGGCGCGACTGGCGCATGCTGCGGCCTGATCGCGACGGCGGGCCCGCCAAGTGCGGGAGACTCTACAGGGTCCAAAAGATACACACTCCGGCTTTCGTCAAAAGAAAGCCCAGGCAGATCAAAAGGGATGATCGCCCAAGTTACCGCCGGGCGCGGCGGAAGTCAAGGCTGCGGGTCACGCAGGAGTTGGCGGGGGCGCACGGGAACCAGACCCGTGAGCCGAGCTTCGCACGATCTCTTCCGCGTTCCGCGCAGCGGGCGGTGCATGCGAATCTGAGTGAGCGAGTGAAGGAAGTGATGGAGCGATTGATGCGATGCGGCAAGCGGGTTGCCTCAAGCCATCGAAAAAATAAGACGTCGCGAATAATTGCAACTTAAAGAATCCGCCGGATGTCCTTGTACCGCCGCAATTTCGATATTTTATTCAGGATTTGGATCGCCGCTTCCCGATAACTTGCATCGAAGCAAAAGTAGCAACTTGAAGCTTGTCGACGCTTGTCTTGAAACTTGCCGAGGTTTTTCGAGACGCCGATAAGGCGTACGAATCTAGATGCGAATCAAGGAGGTTCTACATGAAGAAGTTGCTTGCGATGTTGTTGATTGCCAGTTGTGGTGCTGCGGCGCGTGCTGCTGACCCTCATGACAAGTTGAATGACCGCCTGGAAGCTGCCCGGGCCGTGATCGACTCGATTATGTCTGTGCCGGACAAGGCCATTCCCGATGGGATCGCGCGCAATGCGAGATGCATTGCCGTGGTGCCCGGCGTCGTGAAGGGAGCGTTCATCGTTGGCGCTGAATACGGACAGGGCGTGGTCACTTGCCGCACCCGCCACGGCTGGAGCGGTCCGGTGTTTATTCGCCTGGCCGGCGGATCGTTCGGCTTCCAGATCGGCGGACAGGGCACCGACCTGGTCCTGGTGGCGACGAATGACAAGGGATTCCAGGATCTGCTGCATGACAAGTTCAAGATCGGCGCCGATGCGTCGGCGGCAGCCGGACCTGTGGGACGCGACGCACAGGCCTCCACCGACATCAGCATGCGCGCTGAAATGCTCACCTGGTCGCGCAGCCACGGGCTTTTTGCGGGCATCGACCTGAATGGAGCAACCGTCAGCCAGAATGTCGCGGACACCGATGAGCTGTACGGTGGACACGATCGATTCGGCCCCGTTCTCCGTGGAGAGGTGCCTCCGCCTCCGGACGCCGAGAGATTTCTGCACGCTGTAAGGCGATACTTCGGCGAGGCGGAAATGCATCACTAAGCCCAATGCAAACTGGCGCGGGTCGCGGGTCCGCGCCGTCTCTTTCGCGACTCATCCAATTTGCGGAAGGAGTACGGACTTGAATAGTTACGCTGCCAGCCCCCACGCGGGTTTGTTCACGATGCCCGCCGAAGCACTCGCGGATTCTCTCGCATCGAAGGAAGTGAGCCCGCAAGGGATCGCTGCGGGAATGAGGTTGCTTACGTTTTATATCAGCCATTCGGCCAAAAGGCTGAGCCCTTCAAGGCTGCGCAGCCTCCAGAAGGCGCGCAAACTGCTTGCGGTTCGCATGGACCGCGAGATGCGGCAGAAGAGCGTGGCCTGACGGCCTGAAGCGCTCAGTCCGAAGCGACCATCCGGCGCGAAACCCGCATCTATTTCGGACAGGAAGAAAACCAGGGAGGTACGAAATGCCTCTGATTCAAATCTGCTGACCTTAATCGTCGTGGGGGTTCTTCTGTGGCTCGTCAATCTGATCCCCATGCAAGGGACAATCAAATCCATCTTGAATAGCGTTGTGGTGATCTTCGTGGTCATCTGGCTGCTCAACGTCTTCGGCTTGATGCCGTATCTCTCTCGGATACACGTCGGGAACATACACCTTTGACCGCCAGATTCCCGTGGCATTCGCATGCGCCGAGATTGCGAAATCGCCGATTGCCAGCCCGGGTGGCCGCGACTCCCAGGCCGTAAGCCAGTGGAAGCCGGCGAACGCAGCAATGCGTGTTTATACTCGTTATGACCGTCTTGGAAAACGCAAGAACACTGACGAAACCATCAACCAGCGAGCATTCGCGTTGGTTTAATCTTCGCCTGGCTGTTGCCGCGACCTTGCTCCTGCCAGCCATCTGGTTCAGTTGGAAGACCGTCGATGGGCTGGCCGCGCGCCGTGCCGTCCGTACTGACTTGGCCGAGATCGAAAACGTGCGCTACGGAATCCTGAGCGCCGATCGTTGGCGCACCATCATCGGCCCCATCCTCAATGCGCAAATCGACAACCTCGACCTCAAGGGGCAGAGCAAGAACCTCCGGCCCCAGGTGCAACGGGCTCTGAACGCGCTGCTCGACAAGATCGATTCCAGCAAGCCCAGCGGCATCGGCGGGATGTTTGAAGAAAAGATGATCGCGTCGCTCCGTCCCCAGGTGCCTGCGTACACCGACGTCGTGATGGGGCAACTAGTCAACCAGGGGACAGAAAAGAGCTTCAGGGACTCCATTCGCAGCGTGCTGGCCAGCGCGGTCGCCAATACGTTCGGCACCACGGACATGACCACCTATAACGCCATCCTCCAGCACTACGGCTGCTCGAGCGGCGCGGCATGCGAGGTCACCCTCGGCAATAAGATCGCGGAATCGGACACCCAGCTGAATCGCTACTATCTCACGGTGCTCGTATCCGCGGCGCTTGCGTTCATCCTGTTGATGGTCGGCAGGCGGACGCTCTCGCGCGGCGCTGTTGTGGTACTGATGTCGTTCTGCCTTGCCATGCTGGCCGGCGGCGTGCTCAGCCCGATGCTCGAAGTGGAGGTACGCGTCACAAAAATTGACGCAACCCTGCTCGGCACTCCCATCGAGTTTCAGAATCAATCGCTCTACTACCGCAGCAAGACCGTGTTTGAGGTGTTTCAGACCCTGATCCACATGGGCCGTCCGGAGATGACCGTGGTCGGCGTGCTGGTGATCCTGTTCAGCGTGGTCTTCCCGACGCTGAAGATGCTGGCGCTCGCGGCCAGTCTCTTCCGGCCGGCGCTGTTGCGCACCAACCGCTTCGTCAAGGTCCTGGCTTTCGAGTTATCCAAGTGGTCCATGGCCGACGTCATGGTGCTCGCGATCTTCATGTCCTTTGTCGCGTTCAACGGCGTCATCGGCAGCGCGTTTGACGGTCTGCGCTCCGTGCCAAACGTGCAACAGGTGCTGATCCCGACCGATGCTTCCAAGATCCTGCCCGGCTATTACCTGTTCATTGGTTTCTGCATATCGAGCATTTTGCTGTCGAGAAAGCTGCAGCACGGCATCGCTTCCAGTTCCGCCTCAGAATCAAGCTAGGGGCTGAGGCACTACCGGACTGCGTTTGGTAGTGAGGGCCTGGAGACCCGCACTACAGCAGGTCTTGATAGGCTGCAGAAAACCCTTCAAAGGGAGCACGAAGTGTCAGGGCATGACTTTAGTCGTGCCGCAGATACCGCAAAATCATCACAGGCTTTAGCCCCTGTGCGATTCACCACCCGCGAAGACGCCTTTTTCCGCAGCCTGTGGAGACCAGCGCAGCAAACGGGCGACCGTGTCCCTGCTTCTTTGGTACATCGTTCCCTGTTTTTCAATTCCCTGTTGGCTACTCCTATTCCCTGCCTTCTCGATCCATCGTTGCCTTGTTCCCTCGTTCCCTGCTTTTTGCGAGCCTAGCCAGCGTCGCCTGCTCACGCAGCACCTGCTGCAGCGGCCGCGCGGGCGTGCCCCAGTGCACCGTGCCCGGCTTGAGGCCTTCGTTAGTGATGGTCTTGCCGCTGAAGACGCCCGCCTGCCCGCCGAGGATGACGCCGGGACCCACTTGCACGTGGTCGCCGATGCCGACCTGGCCGGCCAAAACAGCGCCCTTGCCGATGGTGCTCGAGCCAGAGATGCCCGTGAGCGCAACCAGGATCGCGTCTTCGCCGATGTCGCAGTTGTGGCCGACGTGGACGAGGTTGTCGAATTTTGCGCCGCGGCGGACGCGAGTTTCCGCCAGTGCGCCCCGGTCGATAGTGCAGTTAGCGCCGATCTCCACGTCGTCTTCGATGACAAGTGTCCCCTGTTGCGGAAATTGCGTGTGCGCGCCGGTAGCGGGATCGCGCACGTAGCCGAAGCCATCGGCACCGAGCACCACGCCGGCATGCACCATGGCGCGATTGCCGATGGTGGTTCCGGGGTAAACGACCACGCGAGGATAGATGCGGCAGTGCTCGCCAATGCGCACGCCTGCGCCGATGACCACGCCCGCTTCAATGCGAGTTCCTGCGCCAATTTCCGCGCCGTCGCCGATAACCGCACAGGCAGCGATGGTCACATCCGGGCCGAGCTTGACGTTGGCGCCGACGACCGCGGAAGGATGAACGCCTTCGGCCGGAAGCGGCGGCGCAAGCAATTGGGCGGCGCGGGCAAACCAGAGACGCGGCTGCTGGTCTGCAACGACTGCGATGGTCAAAGCGCGCGAGGAATCCGGTGTAAACAGGCCGGATTTGAGAACCACCGCACTGGCCGCGCTCTCAAGCGCCGCGGCCGCTGCATCTTCGGCAAAGACCAGGTCCCCCGCGCCAGCATGAGCGACGGCGCTCACGCCGCGAATCTCAGTGTGCGCGTCGCCATGCGCCAGTTTGCCGCCGAGTGCTGCGATCAGTTGTCCAAGCGTCATGCGCATCTCCCATTCAAATTCAATACAAACCCGGCTCGCCCGGCGGCCGGGTCTTCCAGCGGCGGTGAATCCAGAGCCACTGGTCAGGATAGCGCCGAATCCACGATTCGATCACAGCCGTCGCACGCCGTGTGCCTTCCAGAATATCCGCGGCGCGGCTGGCCGTGCGCGGCATTTCGACCTCGGGACCGAAGCGGAGCACGTAGCGTCGCTCGGCCGGCTCCCAGAACATGAATCCCGGGAGCACCGCCGCGCCGGTTTGCCGGGCGATGTGCGCCACGCCGGTCCCGGTGCAGGCATCGGCGCCAAAGAACGGCACAAACTCGCCCTGCGGCGGAGTCATATTCGTGTCCATCAGGATGCCGACCGTGCCGCCGGCATGGATGGCCTTCAACAATCCGCGGCCGAAGTCGTCTTTCGAAATCACGAAGTTTCCGTGCAGGCAACGAATGCCATTGACGTATTGATCGAGGCGGCGGTTGTCGAGGTTGCGAACGATCATGCCCATGGGATGACCCATGAGCGAGTGGTAGAAGCTGGACAACTCCCATGCGCCCAGGTGGCCGGTGATGATGAGGACGCCCTTGCCGCGCGCCTGCGCCGCGAGGTAGTGTTCCAGACCCTCGGTGCGCATCCAGTTCCTAGTGTTCTGGGCGGTGTAGCGCGTCATGCGGCAGAACTCGACGAGCTGCCAGCCCAGATGGATATAGACGCGCTTGAGGATTTTCCCCCTGGCTTGGAGAGAGAGTTCCGGGAGGGCCAGCTCAAGGTTGCGCATGCCCACGCGCCGCAACCTGCCGAAGCACCAGTAAACGGCAAAGGCAAGGCCGCTGGCGAGCCCGCGCGCCATCTCCCGCGGCATGCGGCCCAGGCAGCCGGCTACGGCTCGAACCAGCCCGTACTCCAGATCTTCCAGCATCGATGAACGCAAGAATCAGTGTAGACGGTCGGCGCGAGGCGTGCGCTCCCGCCCTTTCGCCCAAAGATCGGACGAAAGGTTGGGGCAACAGGCTGCTGCAAGATCAATCTAGCAAAGAGTTGAGTAGTGGGTCAGTTTGAATCCCTCGTGAAAGGGCACGACTTCTAGCCTGCCCTGAGCCAAGTCGAAGAGTGCCGTAAATATTCCAAAAATTAGTGGGATGTTAGCTGCGAAGTTGCAACAGATTGTTCACCCTTTTGGGAGCTTTGTATCAGGGCGCAACTTTAGTCGCGCCGAAAGCGGCTCAACCACCGGCGGGCTTCAGCCCTTGAGGGCAGTTTGGTATCTCCTTGAAGATCAATCAAGCAGCAGCCGTCGGGGTTGTGGGAAAGTGGAAAGCGTTCTTCAGCTTTCCAGCTTTTCCATAACCCGCTTCAAGCAATACCCTAGCCCGGCGACATCAACCTCTTGAGACACGACATTTAGCCCCTGAGGGATGATCCTTTTCCAAACCGACCCAGCTCCGAGAGTTGACTAGTGGGCAGCCTTGGCTTTGACGAAGTAGTGTGCCACCGTCAGAACGAACGGCTTGGCTGCGTCGGGAACCGCGACATCGCCGCGGAGGACCTTGTTGAAGTCTTCCGGGCCACCGTAGTAAAGCTCCGTGTCCTCATTGTTCTGGCTCACGCTGGTGCCGTCGAGGTCGATGCCCGCGAACAGGCCCTTGGCCCGTGAGTAGCTGAGCAATTCGGCGTTCATCTTCCAGTCGGTCGCTGCGTCTCCCTGCCGGCCCACTGGCCCCGCGGCTGCGGAGGCGTCGCCGCCGATCTTGAATTTGTTCTTGAGCAGGTCCTGCATGCCGCGGTCGTTCACCGCAACCAGGATCAGGTCCGTTGCCTGTCCGCCAATTTGGAAGCCGAAGGAACCGCCAGCCATGCGGATGAACACCGGCGCGCTCCAGCCATGGCCGGTGCGGCAGGTCACAACGCCCTGGCCGTACTGTGCGCCGACCAGAAATGCACCCTTGACCATGCCGGGAACCACCGCAATGCAAGTGGCCTGGCGGAGAATATTGCTGGGGATGGTCTGATCCTTGGCGCCCATGATCTGGTCAAGAACAACCCGGGCCGCGTCAATGCGGCCTTGCAGGTCATCCTTCGTGGAGGCGGCAAACGCAGTGGCAGTAAGCAGGAAGCTGAGACAAACGCTGGCAATGGTCTTTTTCATATCCCTGTCCTTTCTGTTCCGCCGGCATGGCGCCGCGGTGGTGAGAGTCGATTCGGGGTTTGTGAGTTGGAGGAATATCCTGGGCTGCCAAGGGGATCAAGCCAGAAGCGAATACGGTGCCAACGCGGGGCAGCGCCGCAACCCCCTCGAACAGCCTAACGCATCCGCGGTCGAATTCGCGCTTTTCGTTGCCGAAAACTGCGGCTGGCGAAGTTGATTCCGGATGGCCGGATAAGAAAGCGACACAGTTGCACGCGCAAGCTGCAAGAAAGTTCGGTCCCAGATGACAAGCCCAGCATCGGCGCCGAATCACCGCCTTCGCGGCACTCGACGCAGACTCTAGATTTTGATGCAGGTAATGCAGGAAGGGAGGGCTGTAAAAACAGCACAAACCGGTTGCGGACAAAAAAGAGGAGTTCCCAGGCTTCATGAAAACATGCTGCCGGGGAACTCCTTTCCCCAGATCTGCGTTGTTTCTGGAAACATCATGTGGAAATCTGCAGGTATACACAAGAGTACTTAGGGGCTATGACTTAAAGTAATGCCTTCACCTAACTACTTGGTTAACACCTTGCCGGACGCTGAAACGCGCGCACGCTTGCCGCTTCCCTCCGCCAGAAGAGAGCGGCTCATTGCCGAAACCGAAAGCTTGACGCGGTTGTCCGCGCCTGTTTTGCGCATAAGCTTGGCAACATACGACTTTACGGTTCGTTGCTCGATGCCCAGCTGGCGGGCAATTTCGCGCGTGGATTGCGCCATCATGATCAGCTTCAGTACCTGCTCTTCGCGCGGCGTCAGTTGTGGGTGGGGAGTGGCAAGGAGCGCTGAAGGACCATGCAGCAGGCGATCGATGAGGCGCGAAAGTAACGGCCGCGGCGCCCAAATGGAGCCTGAAGTAACCACTTCAACAGCCTGGCGCACGAGATCGGGACCGGCGGAAAGGCCCAGATACGCTCTGGCGCCGGCCGTGATCGCCTTGAGCACCATTTCATCGTCGCCCTCCGGCCCAATGACGATGAGGCGGATATCCGGACGCGCGTTGCGCACGGTCTCCAGAAGCTCTAAATTGCCTGGGGTGGAGTGCAGATCGACGACGACGTATTCGATGCTCGACGAACCAAGCAGCTCCTCGAGACTCCCGATCACCGGGACGAGTTGCGCCTGATCCGGCTGCGCAGGCAGATCGAAAATCGTGGCCAGACCGGCAACGCGAATGGGCTCCGCGGCAAGGATCCCAATGCGATTGGGGCGAGGTTTCGCAGATCTGGAGGTCATGGCATCCCCTTCTACTTTTCGAGGGGTCAATCCCCGAATCGAAAGACACTTATCCTGGGGAGATGGATGTTTGTATGATTCCGTCTTTCGAGCACATTTGCAATGGTTCGAAAGCTGTACGTTCTCAGAGTTTTGGGAGAACGATACCTTGTTGCTTCTGATACTTGCCCTTGCGATCGGCGTAGCTTGTCTCGCAAGGCTCGTCCGACTGGAAAAACAAAATCTGGCACAGACCTTCGTTGGCATAGATCTTTGCCGGCAGCGGCGTGGTGTTGGAGATCTCGAGGGTGACAAAGCCTTCCCATTCGGGCTCGAAGGGCGTCACGTTCACGATGATCCCGCAGCGCGCGTAGGTCGATTTCCCCACGCAGATCGTCAGTACATCCCTGGGAATTCGAAAATACTCAACGGAGCGTGCCAGGGCAAACGAATTGGGCGGAACGATAACCGATGCCGCCTGTACCGAAACGAACGACCGCTCGTCGAAGGCCTTGGGATCGATGACAGCGCTATTCACGTTAGTAAAAATTTTGAATTCGTCGGAGACTCTCAGGTCATAGCCATACGAAGAAAGACCGTAGGAAATGACCCCGCCTGCCACTTGTTTTTCGCTGAACGGCTCAATCATGCGATGCTGAACGGCCTGTTCCCTGATCCAACGGTCGCTTTTTATCGACATGGGTCTCCTGTTTGGAGGTGAGATTAGCCTCCGGCTCCGTAGCAGGCCGGCAAAATCTTGAAAATTCATCTTACGCAACGGCCGCGGGAAATGACAAATCAGGGTAGCGGGTCAGTTTGAATCTGTCGTGAAAGGCACGACTTCAGTCGTGCCGTAAAGGCACAAAAATGAGTGGGGCTTTAGCCCCTGAGGGATCATCATTTTTCAAACTGACCCAGCACCCAAATGAGGAAACGTCTTCTTCGGCCAGATCGCCCTCGGAGATCCCAGCCCCTCCTCACCTTTGCGAGCTGCCGGGGCCAGAAAAAATCCTGGAAATCCTCAATCCTTTGTTTCCTAATCTCCGCAAAATCTGTACTATGGGCGATGTAGGGCTTAGGACGGTCATCCCCAGTTCACGGCAAGCTAGGAGACTCCATTGATCAAACAGGACATCGTTCACAACGTAGTCGAGCGCACGGGTCTGCCGCGCACCAAGGCAGAAGCGGCAGTGGACACGGTCTTCGAGGGTCTGAAACAGGCTTTGGCGGCGGGCGAGCGCATCGAGCTGCGCGGGTTCGGCGTGTTCAGCGTCCGCGCGCGCAAAACCGGCATCGGCCGCAATCCCCGCACCGGGACTGAGGTCAACATTGCTCCCGGCAAAGCGGTGCGCTTCAAGCCCGGCAAGGAACTGCACGCGCTGCAACCGGGCGCTCCAAAAAGCTAGGCTCTGGCACAGGCCTCATCGCTCGGCCCACGTCAGGCGCGGTCTATCCAATCCGCGTGCGGCTACGTGATGCGGTTCGCCAGCCGTGGTGTCGGCCGCCGCTATGTCAACCGTGCCGCAGCCAATTCCCCCAGGGCAACACGGCCGTCTCTCCACAACTTGCCCGGACCTCTTGGAATCCACAGTCTCCGTATGAAGAAACTGCTGCTCTTGTTGCTGTTCGCGCTCGTTCGACTGCCTGCCCTGGCGCAGTTGCCCCCATCGAACGATGTCGTTGTCCTCGACTCGTGGCGCATCCACGACGGCGACGACATGAACTGGGCGCGGCCGGACTTCGACGACTCGAAGTGGACGCAAACCACGAGTCCGGCACGATCGAACCTCTTGGACATACTGCGTGGATTTCACTGGTACAGAACGACAGTCGAGCTGCCAAAGCAGCTTGAGGGGCGCGAGCTTGCCATCGGCATGGGGGGGATCGACGAGGTCTACGAGGTTTATGTGGAAGGGGTGTCGGTGGGCCGTTTTGGCCGGTGGGAGCCAAGGCCCGAGTCTCCCTTCGATCGGGATCTGACCTTTGCCATTCCGCCGGGACTCATCAAAGGATCCACGGTGCACATCGCTCTACGGCGATGGGTCGGTGAGACATCGACGAGCCTGTTTCCCTTTTACAGCTCAGGCGCGGAGCGTTTTGGCCACACGCCCGAAATTGGCATGCTGTCGACGGTCAGCGCCCGGACCGCTCTCAACCAGTATCGCGGCGTGGTTCAGAATTTGCCCTGGAATTTTTGCCTGCTGTCGATGCTGGCCGCAGGCTGCATTGCATTCGTTCTGTTCAGCGCGCAACGCAATCGTGTCGAATACATTTTGCTCGGCATCTATTGCGTCGGCTCAGCGCTCGTTCCCTACATAGGCGGATTCCTGGCTGCGAGCGATTCCGTGATGCGCCGCTCCTGGGGGCCGACCCTGGTGTTTGCGGGATACATGCTGGTCAATCTGAGTTCTTACCTCTTTCTTTCGCAGATATGTCTGCGCTTTCGGCGTTGGATTCTAGCATTCGCGTTCTTGTATGTGATTCTCGCGGCCCATGGTGTCTACGGCTTCGCGTTTCAAACCCACTCTGCGAATTTATCGCTCTTCACCTTCGGCTCCAATCTGCCGATCGTCATCAGCCTGCTGGCGGCGTTGGGGCTGCTTCTGGAACGAAAAGCCGGTTCCGTCGCCATCGCGATCTCGCTTGTGCTCGTTCAATTAACCGGTGCGTGGACCAATTATTTCGCCCATATGCTCCGTATGTCTGACCTGCGCTTCATGCCCGTGGGGCCATTCTCTGTGGACATCCGCGGCATCAGCCAGGCGCTGTTCGTCTTCGTCACGCTGATCGTGCTCTATCTGCGCTTTCGCGACGAACAGCTTCACCAGGCGGCGTTCGAGCAGGATATGGCCGCCGCGCGCAATGTCCAGCAATACCTCATCCCCACACATTTGCCCGCCACGCCCGGCCTGGCGATCCAGAGCGAGTACCGGCCCGCGCGCGAAGTCGGCGGCGATTTCTTCCAGGTGCTCCCGAAAGCAGCCGATGGCAGCGTTCTCGTCGTGGTCGGCGATGTTGCGGGAAAGGGCCTGCACGCCGGGATGCTGGCCACGCTGATTGTGGGCGCAATTCGGACGGCTGCCTCTTTCACCAACGATCCAAGGCAGATCCTTGCGCTGCTCAATGAGCGCATGTGCGGCCGCGGTCTTGCCACTTGCCTCGCGCTGCGCATCGAGAAGGACGGCAACGCGGCGCTGGCCAACGCGGGCCATTTGCCGCCTTATCTCAATGGGCAGGAGCTGGCCATCGAAGGCGCTCTGCCGCTAGGCGCAGCTCCCGGCGTCGACTTCCCTGTTTTGCGTTTCAAATTAGCCCAGGGCGACTCGCTCATGTTGATGACCGATGGCGTCGCCGAGGCGCAGGATGCCGCGGGCCATCTCTTCGGCTTCGACCGCATTGACCAGATGCTGCGCGGAGGCCTTGCCGCCGCCGCGCTGGCCACAGCAGCACAGAACTTCGGCCAGGAAGACGACATCACGGTCCTGACCGTTGCGCGCATGGCTACTGCCCTTTGAGTGAAATTCTCGGCGGGTGCGATGACCCGCTCCTTCGGTCCCTTGGTCCCTTGATCCCTTGGTCCCTGCTTCTCTCACATCAATCGCAGCGCATCCACATCCACAATCAGATTGCGGCGCGGAATCCCGGCCTCGTCGGCCTTCGCCAACATGTCGCGCAGCGCCGCGTTGAGCGCCTTGCGCGACGCGCTTTTCAAAATCATGTGGAAGCGATAGACATTTTTGATGCGCGCGATGGGCGCCGTACACGGCCCCAGCAGCCTTAGCGCTCCGCGCTCCTGCTCTTGGACAAGAGACTTGGCGAGGAGAGATGCCCACCCCGCGGCTTCTTCCATTTTTTGCGACTGCACCAGCACGTTGGCGAGCACGCCGAAGGGCGGGTAATGCATCCAGCGCCGGTACTTCAGCTCCCGCTCGGCGAAGGCCTTATAGTCGTGCGTTGTCGCGGCCATGATTGCATAGTGATCGGGATAATAGGTCTGCACCACCACGCGGCCGGGCAATTCGCCGCGTCCGGCGCGCCCTGAAACCTGTGTCATCAACTGGAAGACGCGCTCGGCGGCGCGAAAATCGGGCATCGACAGCGCGTGATCGCAGCCCACCACGCCCACCAGCGTGACGCTGTGAATGTCGTGGCCCTTGGCGATCATCTGCGTGCCGACGAGCAAATTGATTTCGCCCGAGTGCAGCCGCGCCAGCAGTCGCTCCAGATCGCCGCGCCCGCGCACCGTGTCGCGATCCATGCGCCCGATACGCGCGCCAGGAAAAATCTCCTGCAAACGCTCTTCGCCCTGCTGCGAACCCGCCCCGAGATAGAAAAGATGCTCGCTGTCGCACTTGGGGCAGCGTGCGGGAACGGTGCGCTTGTAGCCGCAGTAGTGGCACTCGAGGCGCTGCCCCACGCGCACCTCCTCCAGACTTTCCGACGGCGACTTGTGATGCGTAAGCGCGATGGCGCAGTTCACGCAATCGAGCTTCTCGCCGCAGGCGCGGCACATCACGGCAAAAGAATAGCCGCGGCGATTGAGCAGAATCAGCGCCTGCTCGCCGCGCTCGAGCGCCGCCTTCGTCTGCGCGACGAGCGACCGCGAAAAGATTTCGTCGTGGCCCGACTCCTGGTACTCGCGGCGCATGTCGATCAGCTCGACCTCGGGCAGCGGGCGATTCATCACGCGGTCGCGCAGTTCGATGCGCGTGTACTTGCCGCGCTCGGCGTTGTGCCAGCTTTCAAGCGAGGGCGTAGCCGAGCCCATCACCACCACCGCGCCGGCCAGCTTGGCGCGCATCACGGCCACATCGCGCGCATTGTAGCGCGGCGTTTCCTCCTGCTTGTAGCTCTGGTCGTGCTCCTCGTCCACCAGAATCAGCCCCAGGTTCGGCGCGGGAGCAAAGATAGCCGAGCGCGTGCCGACGACAATGGGCGCGTCCCCGCGGCGAATGCGACGCCACTGCTCGCTGCGCTCCTCAGGCGTGAGCGCGGAGTGCAGCAGCGCGACCTTCTGTCCGAAGGCGGCGTCGAGCAGGCCGGCGGTCTGCGGCGTAAGGCCGATCTCCGGCACAAGCAGGATGGAAGTCAGCCCGCGGTCGAGAGCCTTCTGCATGGCGGCGAGATAGACGGCAGTTTTCCCAGAACCAGTTACTCCAAAAAGTAAAAAGGGTTGGAAACCCCCGAGTGCAACAGTGAGCGTGGCAAGCGCATCGGTTTGTGCGACGTTGAGGCGGAAGGGCGCAGCGGTGGGCGGCAGGCCGCCGAGCCGGAACAGCTCCGGCCGCTCCTCAATGCGCACTAGCCCGCGCCGCACCAGAGTTTGCAGGGTGGACGAGGGCAGATCGCGGCGGCGCATTTCGACGAGCGGCAATTCGCCGCCGCAGGCCGCAAGCTCCGCCAGAATTGCCTGCTGCTTTTCGGTCAGGGAGGGCAGGCGCGTGTCGGGAATGAGCACGGCAAAGCGCTCCATACGCCGCGCATCGCGCTCGGCGGCCGCAGTCTCGCGTGCGATCCACTTCTTGCGCGCCATGGCAGCCAGCAGCGGCAGCGATGCCGCCGTCGCCGTGCGCAACGTGGAGACTTTGACCGGCTCACCCGAAGCCAGCCGCTCCAGCACGCGATGCTCCATGTCGTGCCCTTCGGCAGAGAGCTTCTGCTGGTGGTGCGCGCGCGGCTTGGCGATTCCCTTCCCAGCATCGCCGTCGATGGTCGTCGCCAGCACGTCCCGCCCCAGGTCGGTGATGCGGTAGTAGACGGTGCGGCGCACCTCGGCGCCGAGCGGCAGCATGGCGCGCAACACCTCGCCCAGCGGCGCCAAGTAATATTGCGCAGCCCACTCGGCCAACTCCAGCAGGTGCTCGCTGAGCAGCGGCTCCTCATCGAGCACGGCTTCGAGATACCGCACCTCGAAATCCGGCGGCGCCTTGGCCGCGAGCGCCGTCACCACGCCGATGAGCTTCTCGTTGCGGAAGGGCACGATGACACGCGCCCCGCGCTGCGGCGACTGCCCCAGACGCACGCCATAGGTAAACGTGTGGTCAAGCGGCACCGGCAACGCGACTTCGCAGAACGAGAGCATGGGAGGCAAGATTCAGTGTAGGGGATGGGGCGCCGGGCCGCGCCTCGCGCCAGACCCGGGCCAGGCCCCGGCTCCCGCGGCGAAAGAAGGCAGCGGGTCAGTTTGAATCTGTCGCGAAAGGGCACGACTTCAGAGCTTCCCAGAAAATGCGTCGTCGGCGCACGAAGTGTCAGGGCACGACTTCAGTCGTGCCGCAAAGGCGACAAAAATGTGTAGGGCTTCAGCCCCTGAGGGATGATTCCTTTTCAAACTGACCCTCCACCCGAAAAAACGAAATCGCGCAATCTTCAACCTCGCGCAGTACAATGCTTCTCGGATGAGTCCAGAAGCCACTTCCCCCGCCGCCCCTGCCCCGAAGTCCGCACCCCGCGCTTTGCGCGCCAGCCCTTCCCTGGTTACGCTCTCCATCGATATTGGCGGATCGGGCATCAAGGCCATGCTGTTGAACGCGCGCGGCAAGCCCACGAGCACACGCGAGCGCATTGTGACTCCAGCCGTGCCCACACCGAATGCCGTATTGCGCGCGCTGGAAACATTACGCGCGCAGCTGGCGGGATTCGATCGCGTTTCGGTGGGTTTTCCCGGCGTGGTCAAGCGTGGGATTACGTATGCCGCCTTCAATCTGCATCCCAAGTGGGTTAACTTCCCTCTGGAGCGGGAACTCGAAAAGCGCTGGAAGAAGCCTGTCAGGATAGCGAATGACGCCGCCGTGCAGGGCTATGGCGCCATTAAAGGTCGAGGCGTGGAAATGATCCTCACGCTGGGCACCGGCATGGGATCGGCGCTTTTTACCGACGGCAAACTCTGCCCGGGACTGGAGCTCGGCCACCACCCCTGGCGCGAAAAGACCTACGAGGACTACCTGGGCCGCCGCGGCCTGGACAAATACGGCAAGAAGCAGTGGAACAAGCGGCTGCAGGAGGCCATCGAGCAAACCGCGGCCACCTTCAACTGGGACCATCTCTACCTCGGCGGCGGAAATACCAAGAAGATCAACTTCAAGCTGCCGAAGAATGTCTCCATCGTGTCGAACGAAGAGGGCATTCTGGGCGGCGTGGCGCTCTGGCGAGACAACTGACAATGGTCAGTGGTTAGTAGTTAGAGATTTGAATCGCCCTTACCTCAATGGTGGAAGCCAACGCCCGCATTCGTCGGGGTGAACCCCGGCTGCGAGGCGAACCATTCCAGGTGCCGCTTCATGTCGCGCAGCAACATCCCGGCAAGATCATGCGTGAACCCGTTGCGCACCACGATGCGCTGCAGAACCGTTTCATCGCGATTCGCGGGCATGCGATAGGCCGGCACCTGCCAACCGCGGTCGCGCAGGCGGTCGGAGAGATCGTACAGCGTCCAATTCGCCGGCTCCTTCAGCTTCCATGCCAGCACGGGCAGGTCTTGACCCGTCGAGATCATCTCAAACGGCCCTAGCTCGGCAATCTGCCCGGCCAGTTCGATGGCCACCTCGCGGCATGCCTCATGCACGGCGCGATACCCCGAATGTCCAAGCCGAATGAGGTTGTAGTACTGCGCCACGATCTGGCTTGCCGGACGCGAGAAGTTGATGGCAAGCGTAGGTATCGTCCCGCCCAAATAATCCACCTTGAAAATCAGGTCCTCGTCCAGATCCGCCGCCTCGCGCCACACGATCCAGCCCACCCCGGGATAGACCAGGCCGTACTTGTGCCCTGAAGTGTTGATGGACTTCACGCGCGGCAGCCGGAAGTCCCACACCAATTCTGGCTGAAGAAACGGAGCCACAAATCCGCCGCTTGCGCCATCGACATGGATCGGAATGTCGAGCCCCGTTTTCGCCTCAAGCGCATCGAGCGCCGCGGCCAGTCCCGCCACGTCCTCATAGTGGCCGGTAAAGGTTGAGCCCAGCACCGAGACAACGCCGATGGTGTTCTCGTCGCAGGCGGCCGCGGCGCGCTCCGGATTGGTCACAACTTCCTCGCCCTCAAGTGCAACCTCGCGCGCCTCCACGTCCCAATAGCGGCAGAACTTGTGCCAGCAGACCTGGGTGTTGCTGCCCATCACCAGGTTGGGCCGCACGCCGTTTCGCTCGGGATCTTTGCCTGCGGCGCGCATGCGCCTGCGCCAGCGCCATTTCAGCGCCAGCCCGCCCAGCATGCAGGCCTCGCTCGACCCAATCGTCGAAGTCCCAATGGTTTCCGCCGCGTCGGGCGCGTTCCACAGTTCGGCCAGCATGTGCACGCAACGCATTTCAAGCTCGGCCGTCTGCGGGTACTCGTCCTTGTCGATCATGTTCTTGTCGAAGGTCTCGGCCATCAGCTTGTGCGCCTCAGTCTCCATCCAGGTGCTGCAGAAGGTGGCCAGATTGAAGCGCGAACTGCCGTCGAGAATCAACTCGTCGTGAATCAGGTTGTAAGCAGTTGAAGGAGCCATGCCGTCGCGAGGGATGGAATGACGCGGCGTTGGCCCCAGCAGCGATTGACGCGCGTACATGGGACGGACCTTGTCGGCGTCGTGGTGCTTGCGGATGACGGCCGGGACGAGTGTGTGATCTTCCATTTCTTTCGCGACCTCCGGAGTTCTCATGGTAGCCGGACTAAGGGGAACCGTGCGTCAATCGTATCCGATGAGGCTAGCATTGGGCTGCGTAGCCCGATGGGCAGAGCTTGCGAAGATTTCGATTTGACAAGTGACAATTTTCACTTTACGATGTCTCTTTAGTGATCAGAAGCTTCAAGCACCGCGGCCTCAAGCGTCTTTATCAGCTCGGCGATTCGCGCGGAATACGGTCAGACTTGCTGGAGAGAGTCGAAGACATTCTCACCAGGCTCGATAACGTAGAGACAGCACAGGCAATGAATCTTCCCGGCTATCGCCTGCACCGGCTGAAGGGCGATCTGAAGGGCCTCTGGTCCGTCACTGTGAGCGCCAACTGGCGCGTCGTCTTTCGCTTTGCGGACGAAGACGCGTTCGACGTTGATCTGATCGATTACCACTGAACCCCAGGAGTTCAAAACCATGCCCATGAAGAACCCCGCGCACCCAGGACGCAGTATCCGCAACGCTTGCCTTGAACCTCTCGGGCTTTCTGTCACGGAGGGCGCAGAAATCCTCGGCGTCACTCGTCAGGCGCTCAACAACGTCGTCAACGGCAAGTCAGGCATCAGTCCGGAGATGGCGATTCGTCTCTCGAAGGCCTTTGGAAGCACACCCGAGACATGGCTGCGTATGCAACTCGCTTATGACCTTGCCCAAACCCGCAAAGATGCGGCCAGAATCAAGGTCAAGCGCCTGCGCGCCGCCTGAGGGCGGCGTGGCACTGTGACGGGATGGCCTTCGGCGACAAACTGGCGGATAATTTCTTATGGCATCAAAAAGGAGATCCAAGCCATCGAGCCCACCTTACGGAGGCGGCAGAGGGATGCAAATTCAACTCTCTCGCCTATTCGGCGAAGAATCCCGACACGCATCCTCAAGCAAGAAAACCACGGCCGAATGGCGCAAGACCTTGAAAGCTGTGTTGAAAGAGATTGCGCTCTACCTCGAGACGAATGTCGACACAGACGAGTTCCACCGAATGATTCTTTATTCAGGACTTGCCGGGGCGCAGGAAGCGCTAAAACAAGATGATTTCTGGCTAGGCTATGTTGAAGGGATCACTCGTCTGTCTCTCATACTCTTGGGCGACTACCCAGACCACAGAAGGCGCCGATCGGGTCGCAAAGACAAAAACTACTACAAGCTCGATCGCTACCGCTCAATTCAATACTCGCAGACTCCAAGGCAACGACTGAATACGTTGTTCGCAGCGGGTAGCGCTGGACTTCCAAAGCTATCAGCGAATCCAATGGACGTCCTTCGCCAGTTTCGGGACCAATATGGCTTTAAGCCAACTCAGGACGATTTTTTAGAATGGTACCGATGCAACCGCCCCGAAGACTACGCTGCGGTTTTTAGGTGAGCGTGCCCGAGTTATCCCGCTTTCGGTGCCTTTAGCCCCAGTTCCTTCATCGCAATCTGCAAATCTGCCCAGGCTTCTTTTTTCTGGCGCGGATCGCGCAGCAGAAACGCCGGGTGATAGGTAACGATCAGGCTCATGCCGCGAAAGGCGTGAACGCGGCCACGCAGGCCGGCCAGCGGCTGGCGCTGGCCCAGCAGATAGGTGGCCGCCGTAGCGCCGAGCGCCACCAGCACCTGCGGATGCACCACGTCGATTTGCCGAAAAAGAAACGGCGTGCAGGTGTTGGCCTCCTCGGGCTCGGGCGTGCGATTGCCCGGCGGACGGCACTTGACCACGTTGGCGATGTAGACCTCCTCGCGCTTGAGGCCCATGGCCGCGATCATGTTGTTCAGCAGTTGCCCGGCGCGGCCCACAAAGGGCAGCCCCTGCGCGTCCTCGTCAGCGCCCGGCCCTTCGCCCACAAACATCAGGCGCGCGGTGGGCGAGCCGTCGGCAAACACGATCTTGTTGCGGCCCTTGTGCAGAGCGCAGCGCGTGCAATCGCCGATATCGTCGCGAATCATCTGCAATGCGGCGGCGCGTTCCACCGCGGGAACCACTGCGCCGATTTCCGGTGCGTGCGATATCTTGCGGGATTTGATGGCGGAATCCTCTGCAGAAAAGTTGGTGGGGACAGATGATGTTGAGGGCTGGGGCCGGGTTGGCGGCGTCGGTTCGTGGCCTCCCGCCCCATCCGCGGTCGCTTGCGCGTCCTGCGAAAAAGACGGGGCACAGGATGCTTCTTCGGGAACTGACTTCCCTTCCCACGCCGTCTCATCCACGGGACGGCGGTAAAAATCCGTCAGGCCCAGGTCGCGATAGAAGCGCAGCCGCTCGGCGAGCGCTTCGTGCGTGGCGGGATCAAGAGGGCGTGGCATGGACTTATTCGGCAATCCTTACTCCCACTCGGCGGTTCTTACTCTATGGCGAGGAGGCGGCGCCCCGAGCCCACGGGAATGCTCTCGCTCAGCACGCGGTCCTGAGCGGTCTGCGTTTCCTGATGCTCATCGTCCTCGACAACCACAGAGCGAGGACGTCGGAGGGTGAGAATCTCGTCGAGAATGCGGTCAGCGAGCTGCCGTTTGGGCATCTGGGGCAATTCTAGGGACGTGGTGCGGGTAAGGAACGTGGCCGCATTGGTGTCGGCGTCGATGCCCACGCCCTCGCCGTTTACATCGTTCGCCACAATGGCGTCCGCGCCCTTGGCGAGCAGCTTGGCGCGGCCATTTTCCGTGCGATTCTCCGTTTCGGCTGCAAAACCCACGATGAGCTGCCCCGGCCGGCGGCGGCGCACCACCTCGGCAAGAATGTCCTCAGTGGGCGCAAGCTCTACCGTCATCGGTCCGGTGCGCTTGAGCTTTTGCGCGGAGATGGCGACAGGGCGGTAATCGGCTACTGCCGCGGCCTTGATCACGAGCGTGGCCTCAATCATGCGCTCGAGCACAGCGTTGCGCATCTCGTCGGCGGTAGTAATCCTGACCAGCTCGCAGTGCGGCGGCGCGTGCAGGGCCGAAGGACCACTGATGAGAATCACCTTTGCGCCGCGGCTGCGCGCCGCTTCCGCCAGCGCATAACCCATTTTGCCGCTGGAACGGTTGCCGATGAAGCGCACCGGATCGAGCGCCTCGCGCGTGCCGCCCGCGGTAACCAGCACCACTTCACCACGCAAATCGTGACGGCGGCCGAGAGTTTTCAGCACCGCTTCGGCAATCGCTTCCGGCTCTGCCATGCGCCCGGTGCCGACCATGCCACAGGCAAGGTCGCCGGTTCCCGGATCGACGATGCCGACGCCGCGCTGGCGCAGGATTTCAAGATTGGCCTGCGTAGCGGGATGATTCCACATGTTCACGTTCATGGCCGGCGCCACCAGTACCGGCGAAGTGGTGGCGAGATACATCGTTGAAAGAAAATCGTCGGCGAGACCGTGCGCAAACTTGGTCAGAATGTTGGCCGTGGCAGGAGCGACCACGAGCGCGTCGGCCCATTGTGCTTCCGCGATGTGATCGATGCCGTTCTGCTCGGCGGCATCGTCCGCGCCCCAATCTTCCCAGAGGCTGGTAATGACTTTGTACCCAGTAAGAGCGGCGAAGGTGAGCGGCTGGATGAATTTCTGCGCCGATGCCGTCATCACCACGTGCACTTCCACCGACTGGCGCTGCAAGGCGCGCACCAACTCAGCCGCTTTGTACGCGGCGATGCCTCCGGAGACGCCCACGGTGACTCTCATGATGTCGATTGTAGAACAGTGGTTAGTGGTCAGTGATTAGTGGTCAGTGGTTGGGGCAACAGCGGAGGAAAGCACGCTTTCCCAGGAAAGGCAAATCGACGGACTCTATCAGCGGAGCACGGCAGTGCTGCGCATGCGAAGGCGAACGGCATCAATCGAGGCGGACGGCTGTTCACTGCAAGCTGATCACTAACCACTAATCACTGTTTCTCAGCTCAGCAGAATGGGGATGGCGGGGCCTTCCACGAGCGGCTTGACGACCTCGACCTCGGTCTTGACGTAGGCGATCTTCCCGGCGTTGATCTCGTCCTGAGCAATGCGGCAAGCTTTGTTCGAGCGCGAGGGGACAAGCGCCTTTGACCCGTTCTGTATCTGCCGCGCACGGCGAGCCGCGACCAAAACCTTGCGATAGTTCGAATCGAAACTGGTCTCAATCGTCATCGGAATCATCTCCAAAAAGAAATCCCTGCTGGCCGGAGGAGCCATCGATGCCGAAGGCCTCCAGCACAGGTTTGAGCCGTTCCTGCGAGTTCGATTGCAAGCAGGCCGCGGCTACCTCCAAGGTGCGGCGGGAGCGAAATGCGATGGGCTCACCATTGCGATAGAAGCGTTCTGCCTGCACAATGGCCTCGAGTTGCGCTACCGCCCGGTCAAGAATGTCATTGATGAGAATATAGCCGTAGTCGCGATATTTCTCAATCTCGCGGCTGGCCTCGCCCAGGCGCCGGTAAAGTTCGCCCTCATTCATCACACCTTCAGCACGGCTGCGATTGCGCAGGCGCGTGCGCAGAACCTTGGGATTCGGCGGAAGCACAAAGATGCCGACCGCCTCAGGCATTTTGGCGCGCACCAGCGCAGCGCCCTGCACGTCAATGTCGAGCATCAGGTCGTGGCCGGCGGCTATCGACTCGTCGAGCGACTGGCGTGACGTGCCATAAAGGTTGCCGAAGACCTCTGCGTGTTCCAGAAACAGTCCGGCATCGACCATGCGCTCAAACTCCTTGCGCGTGGTGAAGTGATATTCGCGGCCGTCCGCCTCCGAACCACGCGGCGCGCGCGTAGTCCACGAAACTGCGAAGTCCACGCCGCTGACCTGCTTGCGCAGCTCGCTCACCAGCGTACTTTTGCCGGAGCCCGACGGCGCCGAAATGATAAAAAGAATGCCTGCCAAAGTCGTTCGATACCTTTCTGCGTAGTGACTAGTGCGAGTGTGAGTGCGAGTGTGCGGAGGCATTCACTGGCTTTTCATGCTGAACACCAGGCGCTTGAATGACCCCGAAGAGCATTCGCCCTATCTCATCGCATGTAGATTCGGCTTCGTGAAGCTCGTCAACATCTCCGAATCCCAATTCTCCGGCAATTGTCAGCTGCGTCTGCAATTCAAAACTTGACCCTCTGGCAACGCCCAGGTACCGCTTATATTCCTGGGTGTTCAGCCGTCCCGCACCCTCGGCAATATTGCTTGGTATCGATACTGCCGCCCGGCGCATCTGGTCCGAGAGCCCGTAGGTCTCCTCGCGAGGAAACTGCTTTGATAGCCGGCAAACAAGAACTGACAATTGGATCCCCTTTTGCCAAACCAATAGCTCACGAAAAGACTTTGCCATTTCACTCACTGCCTTTCACACTCACACTCGCACTCACACTGTTTTACTCCACGTTCTGAATCTGTTCGCGCGCTTTTTCGATCTCCGCTTTCATGGCCAACCCAAGTTCGGTAATGCGCATTCCCTTGCCGCTGACGCCGCCGGTTTTGGAGAGCAAGGTGTTGGCCTCGCGGTTCATCTCCTGTAGCAGGAAGTCGAGCTTCTTGCCGGCTTCCCCGCCGGCGTTGAGCAATTCGCGAAAATGCTCGATGTGCATGGCCATCCGCGCCAGTTCTTCGCTGATATCGCTGCGTTCCACGAGCACAGCCACTTCCTCAAGCACTCTTTGCTGGTTGAACTCCGCTCCCACAGCCGCGGAAATCCGCTGCGTAAGGCGCTCCTGGTAGCGCTCTTCAATCTCCGGGCGCAACTCCGCAACGCTGGCAGTGGCCGCGGCAAGCCGGTCCAGAGTGTCGCGCAGAATCGCCGCCAGGGCTTCGCCTTCGCGGGCGCGCATGGCTTGCAACTGCGCGATGAGCGGAACCGCGTTCTCCAGAACGCTCGCGGCAAGCGCGGCCAGATCGTCGTCCGTGCGTTCCTCGCCCTGCAAAGCGCCGGGCAGGCGCAGAGCCACGTTCAGATCCGGCTCGCCCGCCAGGCCGTGCTCACGCCGCGCTGCATCGAAGGCGGTGAGATAACCCGCGATCAGCTCACGATTAAATCCAGATTTTGCCTGGACGCTGCGCTCCACCGAGAGAATCAAATCGACATGGCCGCGGATGAGGTTCTCCTTCAACACCCGGCGCAACTCCACCTCCAGAGCGTCAAGGCCGGAGGGGAGCCGGAATTGCAGATCGAGAAAGCGATGATTGACGCTCTTGACGGTGAGTGAATAACTGAGCTGATCCTCACCTCCAGTGGGCACGCGACCCTGCACGCGCGCAAATCCGGTCATGGAAGAAATGGCCATGCTTACTCCTGCGCCTCCGGTACGAGCGCCGGCGCGGCCTCGTGCGACCAGCCGTTGCCGAACTGGTTGTCGGGCATATCGGTGAATTGAAGTTGATAAAGTCTTTGATACGTCGGCGAAGTAGTGAGCAGCTCATCGTGCGAGCCGACCGCCGTAATGCGGCCATCCTCGAGAACGGCGATGCGGTTGGCGCGGCGAATGGTCGAGAGCCGGTGCGCGATCACCACCACAGTGCGGCTCTGCATCAGGTTGGCCAGCGCCGCCTGCACCAGTGCCTCGCTCTCCGAGTCCAGCGCGGAGGTAGCCTCGTCGAGGATGAGGATCGGCGCATCCTTCAGGATGGCGCGCGCAATGGCGATGCGCTGCTTCTCGCCGCCCGAAAGCCGGAATCCCTTTTCGCCGATCAGTGTCGCGTAACCCTGCGGCATTCGCAAAATAAAATCGTGCGCCAGGGCGTTCTGCGCCGCCTGTTCCACTAAGGAGGACTTGGTGTCCGGCTTGCCGTACGCGATGTTGTTGTGCACGGTGTCGTTGAAGAGGATGGTCTCCTGGGTAACTTGCGCCACCTGGCGTCGCAGTGAAGCCAGGGTCACATCGCGCACGTTGAGGCCGTCGATGAGAATGCGCCCTGAGGTGACGTCGAAGAAGCGCGGAATCAAGTTGACCAGCGTGGACTTGCCTGCACCGCTGGGCCCGACCACGGCAAGCACTTCCCCGGCGTTCACCTCAAGATCCACGTTATGCAGAATCTGGTGCTCGCCCTCTTCAGTCGAGTAAGAGAATCCAACATTCTCAAACTTGATGGACTGGCGGAAGCGCGTGAAGGTGGACGCGTGAGGACGTTCGACGACATCGTCCTTGCCGTCGAAATACCCGAAGATGGAAGCCGACGCGCCCATTGCCTGCTGGAAACTGTTGTAGAAGAGCGCAAACTTGCGCACCGGATCGTACAGCTTGAAGAGCAAAAGGATGAAAGAGGCGAACAGGCCCAGCGTCATGTGGCCGTGCTTGATTTCGTTACGGCCAATGAGGAGGAACATGGCGATCGCCACGGCACCGATGAAATCCATGAGCGGCGAACTGATGGACTGAATCCGCACACTGCGCAGGTTGGCGCGAAATAGCCTTTTGGCAGCATTCTTGAAGCGAAGAATCTCCCACAGCTCGGTGTTGAACGCTTTCACGATGCGGTTGCCGGTGACGGTCTCGTGGAGAATGTTCTGAATCTCAGCCAGCTTGTCCTGGCCGGTGCGCGTGCGGGTGCGGACTTCCCTGCCAATCTTGCGTGAAGACGTGATCACCACAGGAATGAATAGCACCAGCGCCCAACTCAGCCGGCCGCCCAATCCAATCACGATGACGATGCCGATAACAAACGTGAAGAACTGCTGGAGAAAATCCCCCAGCACCGAACTGAGCGACGTCTGCACGCGATCCACGTCGTTGATGAGCGTGGAGAGGATGGTGCCCGTGGGATTCTGATTGAAGAAGCGCGTCGACCGCCGCATGACGGTTTCGTAGAGATGATTGCGAAGGTCGGTGATGGTGCCGAATCCGGCGTAATTCACCAGGTAGGTGCTGAGGTAATCGCACAGGCCCTTGGCCAGGGTGGAGAGAATGAGCGCATAGGCCACGACGTGCCAGGCGTCGTGGATGAAATGCGGCGCCAGAATCCTCAGGTCGAAATGCCAGGGCTTATTGCGGAGGCCGATGATGATGGGGCCTTCGGGCGCGTCTGGCCTTAATACCTGGTCAAAGATGGGCTGCAACAGAAGAACGCGAAACGCTTCAAGCAAGCCCACCAGCGCCGACAGCACAACCCCGGGCAGCCATTCCAGCGTGTACGGCAGCCCATAGCGCAACAGGCGCAAAAAGTTCTTCATGCCGGAGCGTCCGCCTTGCGCCCTGCTTCGCTCATGGCATTGCGCGGTCGGGGCCCCGGATTGCGCTCAATATGGGTGCGAAAGTCCATCCCCGTATTGTATCCGGGATGGCCCGGAAAGATGACTCGGAGCCCGGTCTCTCCGGCGGGATCGGCCGCGCACGTTGCTATGATGGCGGTGTGATCCGTACGGCAAATCTGGCCCTGCGCACGGTGTTTCTGGACCGCGACGGCATCCTGAACGAGAAGATGCCGGAGCACCGCTACGTGACGCACTGGGAGGAGTTTCGCGTGCTGCCCGGCGTGCCGGAGGCATTGCGGCGTTTGAATGAGGCGGGTTTGCGCGTGGTGGTCGTCTCGAATCAGCGCGGCATCGCGAAGGGCCTCTACACTGCGGCGGATCTGGATGCGATGCACGCGAAATTTCAGAGCCTGCTCGCCCTTGAGGGTGCCCGCATCGATGCGTTTTTTATCTGCCCGCACGAGACGGGCGAATGCAACTGCCGCAAACCGTTACCGGGACTCTTCGAGCAGGCGGTCGCGCGCTTCCCTCAGATCACCGCCGCGGCCAGCGTGATGATCGGCGACGCGCCTACCGACATCGAGTTCGGCCGCCGCCTCGGAATGAAGACGATCTTTGTCGAAGGCGATGAGGAGCTTCGCGCGCCGGGCAGTGAAGCGGCCGGGAAGTTGGCGGATCTGCGCGTCGCTTCCCTGCCTGAAGCTGTGGATGCGCTGCTGGCGGCAAACTGAAAACGGCCGCTCCAATTAATACCGCTTCAAATCCACAAGCGCGTTAAGAATCGTTTCGGGCTGCGGCAGAATCGCGTCTTCCAGCTTGGGCTGGTAGGCCACAAAGGTGTCCATGGAGCCGATGCGCCGCACCGGCGCGTCGAGATCGTCGAAGAGCTCATCGGCGATGCGCGCCGCAATCTCCGCACCGTAACCCCAGCTCAGCATGTCCTCGTGCGCCACGATCACGCGGCTGGTCTTGCGCACCGAGGTGGCAATCGCCTCCCAGTCGTAGGGACTGAGCGTGCGCAAATCGAGAATCTCCACGTCGATGCCGTGCAGGCGCTCGGCCTGTTGCGCAGCCTGCAGGGCGCGCGGAACCAATGCGCCGTAAGTGACGAGAGTGATGTGCGAGCCGGGCCGAACGACCTTGGCCTTGCCAAAGGGAATGGCAAAATCCGGTCCCGGATACGCGGCGCGGCCATAGGTTTCGCGGTAGAGCCGCTTGTGCTCCAGAAACAGCACCGGGTCGTCACAGCGAATCGCGGTCCGCAAAAGCCCGTTGGCGTCGAGTGCGTTCGAAGGAAAAACTACGCGCAGGCCCGGAATGTGGGTGAAGATGCTCTCGCCGGATTGGGAGTGGTAAATGGCGCCGCCGGTGAGGTAGCCGCCAATGGGCACGCGTATCACCGCGGGCGCGCTCCAGGTTCCATTCGAGCGCCAGCGCAGCAGTGATAACTCGTTGCGAATCTGGTGCATGGCAGGCCAAATGTAATCAAAGAATTGAATTTCTACCACGGGCTTCATACCGCGCAATGCGTAGCCCACGGCACGTCCCACAATGTTGGCTTCAGCCAGCGGCGAGTTGAAGACGCGCTCGCAGCCAAACTCGGTTTGTAGGCCGGCCGTCAGCTTGAAGACGCCGCCCTTGCCCTTCACTTCGTTCAACGCTTCCTTACGGCTGGCGTCAGCCACGTCTTCACCGTAGATCACAATGCGTTCGTCACGGCGCATCTCGTCGCGCAAACAACTGTTGATCAGGTCGGCCATGGTGTGCGCCACAGCCTTTTGCCCAATCTCTTCTTCGATATGCTCCGGCTGCTCGGTGGCAAATGCGGCGCGCGTGGGATCGAGATCCTCAGAGTAGACGTGCTGGGTAATGCTCTCGAGCTCCGGCAATGGCGATTCGAGCGCGCGTTCGGCAGCCTCCGCGGCTTCGCGGTCAAGGCCACGCTCCAGCTCATCCAACGCGGCGGCCGTGAGAATGCCTTCGGCAATCAGCCGCGTGCGCATTCTGGCGATGGGATCGCAGAGTGCGTCGGCCTGGCGCTCGGCAGCGGAGCGGTAATTCTTGTCATCGTCAGAGAGCGAGTGGGAGTAGAGCCGCACGCAATGACCGTGCACCAGCGCCGGACCGCGGCCCGCGCGGCAATGCGCCGCCGCCTGCCCGAATGCGCGCAGGCTTGCCACCGGATCGTTGCCGTCGATCTCTGCAAAAAAGAAGTTGGGGAAATTGGCGACCAGCCGCGAAATGTTTCCCCCCGGCGTGTTCACCTCAACGGGAACGCTGATAGCGTAGCCGTTATCTTCGATCATGAAGATCACGGGCAGTTTCTGATTGGATGCGGTATTCAGCGCTTCCCAAAACTCACCCTGCGAGGTTGAGCCTTCGCCAATGGTGGCCAGCACAACTTCGTCGCCGTGGAATTCGACTTCGTGAAACTCACGATAGTCGCCCGGAGCTTTGATGGCGGCCTCAGGATGGCGGCTGAAATAGCGGCCGGCTTCGGCGCACCCCACGGCATGGAGCAACTGAGTCGCCGTGGAAGATGATGTGCTGACGATGTGCAGCGGGCGGCTGCTCCAGTGCGTGGGCATCTGGCGTCCGCCGCTGGCCGGATCGGCGGCCGCGCCTACAGCCTGCAACAACATGTCGTAGGGGCTGACGCCCAGCGCCAGGCAAAGTGCACGATCGCGATAGTAGGGGAAAAACCAGTCGTAGCCGGGCTTCAGAGCCAGCGCCGCGCCCACTTGCAGGGCTTCATGGCCGGCGGCCGAAATCTGGAAAAAGATTTTTTGCTGGCGCTTGAGGAGGATTTCCCGGTCGTCCACCGCGCGAGAGAGAAACATCAGGCGGTAGATTTCGATCAACTGCGGTGCGGTGGGCCCATCTGAAGCGGGAGATGATCCCGCCGCGCGAGCCCTGGAAATAGCCACTTCCATTCCGGTCGACCCCCAGGAACGTTTTTCCAGATACTGCCCACTTCGATTGTACCAACGTGCCAGAACCCGGCCTTCATTGATTGGGATAAAGAGTGGGAAGAGGCGGCGGCAACATGGTTGGAACCTGCCCCGTTTCATCGGTCATTCTTTGCCGCACATTGCGCGCCAGTTTCTCAATGTCCGCAATTTTGCGCAGTTCGTCCCCAGTCAATGTACCCGTATTTGCCTTGGCAACCTCTTCATTCAGTTCCCTGGCCAGCTTCAATAGCTTGTCCGCGTCGGCCACCATTTGCTTCTGGCGCTCGATATTCAGCGCACGTATCCGCCTCTCGGTCATGGCGGGATCCGGGTCGTCCACTGAGAGCACACTGAGATCCTGGCGCGATGAGTAGGTGGGATGGCCCTGGTTTCCGCTGCTCGATCCCCCTCCCCCGTTCGACTGCGCGCGTCCCGCCGATCCGCTCACCAGAGCGCAAGCCAGCACCAGCAGAATCGCACCTCTCAGCCCTGTGCGGAGGCGCAAGCGGGCGAAGTGCAATCCGGCATTCTCAAATGCGCGCCGTGATTCATGCATGGTCAACCGTCCTGGCAGCATGTTGCAGGTCTTTCCTCATCCCTATGGACTTCCAGTTCTTACCTTGCGAGCCAACTGCTCAATCTGGCCGGCCTTGCGGACGACGCCCACGGAAAGCATGTCCTTGGTGGACTTGTCGACCTCCGTCTTCAAATCCGTTGCCATCTTGAGCAGATCGGCGCATTCGCTCGCAATTTGCTGCTTGCGCGCATCGTCGGCATTTCCGGTGGCTGATGGTTCCTGCTGGCCGGCCGCGGGAGCTGGCGCACTGGCAACATTCTGAGGAGGCGCAGCAGCTTGAGTTGGCGTCGATTGCGCATGCGCGCGGAGCAGGCCTGCGCCCGCCGCAAGGGCAACGGCGGCGCAACATGCCAGCAGACAAAGGTACCCTCGGCGGCATCTAAACCAGGCCTGGGGCCGGTCTCGACCAGCGCAATGCCGGCTTTGCGTAGACCTCAGCATGGGACAAAAATGTGCCGGAGGAACGGGTACGGGTCTCCGGCCATTCCTGCGCACAGTCTAGTCTAGAAACAGGAGATTTGGCATGTTTCTTTCTTCCATATCCGCGACTTTTGTCCTGGCCCTGCGATGGGGCGTTTTCAAGGAAGGCAGGTTTCTGGGCAAGGTGTTGGACGAATGGATTGCCGACAGCCAGGAGTTCCTCCACACCAAGCTCCCCAAGCTGATCGTCATTGCAATTATCGCCTTTGTCATCAATCGCTTGATGGGCTTGGTCACCACCCATATGACGCGCATGGCAGAGCGCAGTGTGGCCGGGCCCGGACGCATGGCCGAGATGAAGACCATGGTCGGAGTGATCCGGGCCACGGGGTTGGCAATCGTCGGCCTGATTGCAGGCTTCATGGCGCTCGATACCATCGGCTTCAACCTTGCTCCTTTGCTGGCGTCGGCAGGCATCGCGGGCATTGCCATCGGCCTGGCCGCCCAGACCATCGTGAAAGACATGCTGAATGGATTTTTGATCCTGGTCGAGGGTCAATTCAGTGTGGGCGATACCGTGCGCGTGGCAGGAGTGACGGGCGTTGTGGAAGCGCTCACGCTGCGCACCACTTCCGTGCGCGATGGCGACGGCACGCTCTATATGATTCCGAATTCGCAGATCACCACAGCAGCCAATCTGAGCTCGGGTTTCGCCATGGCCACGGTGAACGTGAGCGTGGATTATTCCGCCAATCCCGACGCCGTGACGAAGCTGCTGCAGCAGATCGCGATCGACGTACGCAACAGCGAAGCATTCCGCAGCGTGATTATGGGCGATCCGCAGGTTCTGGGCCTCGACAGCGTCAAAGGATCGCAAATGATCTTTCCCGTCGTCTTCAAAGCGCGGGCCAACCAACAATACGGTGCGCTGCGCGAGTTCGAGCGGCGCGTCCGGCTGGCGCTTGAAGAGAATCATCTGCTGCCAGGCGATCCAAACCGGGTGTTTCACTTCCGGCGCGACGCGGATGCGGCGGGCACGCCGCGCCAGCGTGAGGAGACGCCAGCGCCAGCACGGGATCCAACGACAATCAAGCCTCAGGAAATCAACCCGTTCGCCGGCGAGAACCCGTAGCGCCGGTCTCCAGACCGGCTGTCGTGCGGGCGTCCACGCCCGCACATACGGTATGAAGCAATCCCTTCACCGGCGACTGAGCTGTCTCCAGGACAGGTTGCCTCAATCCGGTTTTGAAAGAGCGCGACCTCACAGCTAGTGGAAGAATTCCGTGGAAGAGTACGAAGTGTCAGGGCACGACTTCAGTCGTGCCGAAAAGGGCAGAAAATATTGAGGGGTTTTAACCCCTGAGGGATCTAGGTCAGCCAGGCGGACCATTATGAAACATACTTTAAGATTCCGCTTCCAGCGCCTTCAGCAGCGCCTCGTCGTCCGTAATCGGCGGGAGGCACGTGCGCCCGCGACAAACCATCGCCCAAGCTTCCGCGCCGCTGGGCGGTGGAACCTGGAGCAAAGTTTCTGCCAGCGCTTCAGGCACTTCGCCAGCAACAAGCCGCGAGGGATCGATGCGCATCACGGTTTTGTTGACGGCGAAGCGCGCCACAGCCAAAGCCTCAAGACGCGCCGCGTCAGGCCCTGAACCCACGATGACCACCTGCACGGGATCGAGCAGAAGCCGCTCGGCCGCCAGTCCATAGCTGCCGGCGTAGAGGCCGAAGTGCTCCACAATGCCGGCAAAACACGCCAGCGTATCTTCGGCGATGTCACGATATTGCTTGCGTCCATTCAGCGCCTCAAGGCGCAGCAAGGCCGCGGCGGCGGTAGGGTTACCCGCCGGCGTGGGCGCATCCTGCAAGGGCTTGCGCCGCGCCGACAATGCGCCGAGCGGCAATTCGTCAGACGCAGCCGCGTCGAAGAATCCACCGAAAGCCGAATCATGAAAGCGAGCAATCATCGCGTCGGCCAGCTTGATGGCGGCATGGTAATAACGCATGGCGCCGCTCGCCAACCACGCATCGATACAGGCATGAATGGTAAAGGCATAATCGTCGAGCGTACCCGGAACCGTTTGCGCAGGCGTGGGCTGCTCCGGACCGTCGGTATAGGCAATCACATGGTTGAGCGACGCCTCCCCATCCCAGGCTTCTTTCAGCAGCCGATCGAGCGTAAGCAACGCGAACTCTTTCGCAGAATCCATGCGCAGCACGCGCGCGGTTTCGAGATAAGCCGTGACCGCCATCGCATTCCATCCGGTGTAGAGCGTGCGGTCGATGAACGGCGTGGGCCGCAAGGCGCGCGCGGCGAGCAATTTGGCACGGGCCGCATCACGCAGGGCAAGCAGCGCGTCGAAAGCCGCGCCCGATTCCTTCACCATCTCGCCCAGCGACTTCTTCACATGCAGCACGTTCTTGGCCGGGTTATGATGCATCTCCCCCAGTTCGCCAATATCCCAATACTTCGCGGCGAATTCCAGTTCCGCGGGATCGAGAACGGCGCGCGCCTCTTCGAGCGTCCACGTAAAGTAGTCCCCATCGTCGTCGAGACCCACATCGGCATCCTGCGACGCAAAAAATCCGCCGCGCTCGCGATCGGTCATCGTCGAGTCAAGCCAGCCCACGATCTCGCGTGCGGTTTCGAGCAGATCCTCGCGCACAAAGCTTTGGCTTTGGAAGCCGTGGACGTAGTTGCGCAGAAGCTCCGTGTTGTCATAAAGCATCTTCTCGAAGTGCGGTACAATCCAGTGCTCGTCGACGCTGTAGCGATGAAAGCCTCCCGCGAGCTGATCGTAGACGCCGCCGCGCGCCATTTTTTCGAGCGTCGTAAAGAACGCTTCGCGTACAGGCTCGTTGTTGCGGCTCATCGCCACCTCGAGCAGCAGGTCGAGCGCCGCGGGATGAGGAAACTTGGGCTGCGAACCGAAGCCCCCGTTGCGCGCATCGAATTGGCCGACGATCGATCCCGCGATACCATCAACCAAAGCCAGAGAAAGACCGCTGCGCGCGGAAAAGCTTTCGTTCTGTTCGATGGCCGCCATCACGCTGGAGGCGGTTTCAAGCGCTTCGTCGCGGCGCTCCCGCCAAACCTGCGCCATGGCCATCAAAACTCGCCCCATGCCCGGCCGTCCGTAGCGATCATCGCGCGGAATATACGTGCCGCCAAAATAGGGTCGGCCGTCGGGCGTAAGAAATGCAGTGAGCGGCCATCCGCCCTGGCCGCTGATGGCCGACACCGCGGCCTGGTAGCGCGCATCCACGTCGGGCCGCTCGTCGCGATCCACTTTCACGGCAATGAAAAGACGGTTAATGAGCGCCGCGATTTCTGGATCTTCGTACGATTCACCATCCATGACGTGGCACCAGTGGCACCACACCGCGCCGATGTCCAGCAGGATGGGTTTATCCTCGGCCTGCGCGCGCGCAAACGCAGCCTCGCCCCACGCGTGCCAATGGACGGGCTGGTGGCGCGCCGAGCGCAAATAAGCCGATGCTGCGTTTTCCAGTTGATTGCCGGCGATGGGGGAAGTGGCCTCAGACATGGGCTGAGAATACATGGACGGCTGGGTGCGATGCTACCGGCCGCTCCTCAATTCGCTGGGTGCCCCGGGTCCCTCGCACTTGGGGACCCGGGATAACGGGAACCCGTCTTCGATCAGTTCTTCGCGAGCTCGCTCTCAACAGCCGCAATCAGCTCGGGAGCGTCAGGCGCGGTGTTGGGCGCGAAGCGCGCCGCGACCTCGCCATTGCGGCCGACGATAAACTTTTCAAAGTTCCACTGGATCTCAGGTGCCGGATTGGCGTCGATGTTGTGCTGTTTCAGGACGGCGGCCCATCCCGCCGGGTCGCCTTTAGCCGCGGGCTGCGCCGCGATCAGCGCCGCATACAGCGGATGCTTTTCCGCGCCCGTGACAGCGATCTTGCCGTACATGGGAAATTTGACGCCGTAATTCAATGTGCAGAAGCTCTGAATTTCGTCATTCGTGCCCGGCTCCTGGCTCTTGAAATCGTTGGCGGGAAAGCCCGCGACCACCAATCCCTGGCCGCGCAACCGTTCGTAAAGATTTTCCAGGCCCTCGTACTGCGGCGTGAGCCCGCATTTTGACGCAACGTTGACGACCAGCAGCACTTTGCCTTTGAACTCGCCGAGAGACGCAGCTTCGCCAGTGATTTTCGCGACGGGAATGTCGTAGATGGATGAACTCAAGGTGGGAATCTCCTCTTGATTCCCATCTTATCGCAGCGGCGGCGTTCCTTGGTTACGCCGCCGTTACGGCACCAACGTAATCGATGCGCGCCAGAAGGCCGCCTTCTGTGTGGAGGGATCGATGACCGTCACCTGGCAGTCATACGATCCGCGCGGCAAACTGTCGACGCTGAGATCGAAGTTCAGGCGCATGGTGCCCAGCCGGCTAGTGGCGCTGGGAACGATGGATTCGGGCGGCGTCTCATACATTTTCTTGCCGCCCTGATAAAGCGTGACGAACGCGAAGAGCGGTTGCGTATCCGGTACGGGCGGCGTCGCCGTCGGCGGCGGTTTGTACGCCTGGAAAGACACATAAATCTCGTGGCCGGTCGAGAACACGCGAGTCACGCTGGGGATCAACCGCTTTCCATCCTGAACCAGCGGATCGACCGCATTATTCTTGGCGGTGTCCTTTGCTTTCGAGGCGTTGTAGATGGCATCGTTCAGATTCACGCGCTGGCTGCTGATGACCACGGCGCTGATGGGAATGCGTTTCACTTCCTTGTTCAAGTTGGGAATGACGAACGTGGTCTGGAAGGTGCCGATGCGGCCTGTCTCGTCGTCGCGCGCCAGAACCTTGATGGAGTATTTTCCGGGCAGCAGGGTATATCCAGTGTCGTATTCCATCGGCACGCGGGCCAGCTCAGCGGCGGTCTTGTCCGACAGTTTGATACTTACGTTGTCGCGCACATTCTCCACCGTCGTCCCACCGACCAGGTCCTTGATTTCGCCCACGAAGTCGATGCGCGTGTACTCTGCTCCGCCGCGCTTGGCCAGCGCCAGCTCGCGTCCGGGAATTTTGACGATGATGGGCACGAAATATTCCGCGCGGTTGAGCTGGAAGTAATCGATCTCCATGGCGATGGTGAGATCGGTGATGGGGTCTTCGAGCATCAGCGCGTCTTCAAGTTGGCGCTCGCGATCGACGTCATTAAACTTGGCGAACTCTTTGTTCGCGTAATATCCCTGTCTGTAATCGAGCTTGGCTTCCTGATTGTTCGCCAGCGAAATGCGAATGCGCCGGAATTTACCGTTGGGATCGGTGTTGGTCGTGTAGTAGCCGATGATGTAGTAGTCCGAAATCGACTCCTGCGCCTGCACAATCCCGCGCGAGAGATCGTTATTGTCGAGGAATGCCTTGCCGCCGGTGTCGCCGGCCAGCGCGTAGAGCGTGTCCTGCGACTGCTGGAAGTTGGTCGTCACGGCCTGCGCCGAAGCTCCGGTATACATCGACTGCCCGCCCGGTGAACCCTGCGAGGCATCGCCCATGGGCGCACCGGCCACCAGCCCGCGCGCATCGATCGTCCAGATGGAAACGCCGTCCCTGATCGCCTCGTCGGCTGTGGCGTGCATCTGCGCCTGGTTGTCGATGCCGTTCAGCCGCATGCCGCTGGCAAAGTAAAGCAGCGACTTTTTCCCGTTCACCTGCCCCAGCATGTGCGTCGCGGTTTGCAGCGCGGCCAGTTGCCGGTCGGTGTTAAAGACGTTGAATTCGCTGTCGTCCTGACCGAAGGCCGCGCCGGTATCGGCGCTGCTGGCATCGTCGGTGGTGTCGGCCATACCTTGGCCTTCCCCCACGACCAGGGTCTCGAGAATGCTCAACAGCCGATTGCGATCGTCGGTAAAGTCCTGCAGAATGTCCACCGATCCGCCGTCGTAGCGCATGATCGACACCATGTCCGCGGTGGTCATCTGCGTGCGCACAAATTTCTGCGCGGCATCGAGCGCGCGCATCTGGTCGGCCGGGGGCAGCGCCGACATGTCGAAATACAGAGACAGCAGCCGCCGGTTCTTGTAGCGCTCGTTGTCCATGGATTCGGGAGCGATGGACTCGCGCGCCAGCCGGTTGTACACCGTAACGTTCTCGGTGGAAGGGTCCATGGGCGGCAAAGGCTTGGCGGTTTCAGACAGGTCCTGGTGCTCGCAATATTTAATGGTCTGCGGAACGCCGTCTTCGGTGAGTACAAAGTCCTTCGCGGTGAGCCCGTGAACGAATTTGCCTTGCTTGTCCTTGACCTCAACGGCCTCGACCACCAGATTCGACTGCACCTTCAGCGTAAAACTCTGCGGCTGGCCCGGAGTCTCATTCTGGCCTACCTGCTGCGGCCGCGAGCCTGCGGCGGCCACGAGAAGAAGCGCGAAGATTGCCAATTTCCGCATCATTGCCATCCAATGTAGCGCCGGTCTCCAGACCGGGGTCCCCGACGAGCCCGCTTTTGGCTCGTTGGGGTGGAAGACCGGCTGTAGTGCGGGCGTCCTCGCCCGCACATTTTCTCCATCCCCAATAAGACAAGACTTACCTGCGTGAGCTCGCATCATTGCCACCTCAGGTAAAGCGTGGTTTGCAGGCTGCGCATGGCGCCGGCCGACGACGGCAGTCCAAACTGATCGCTGGTCACAACGCTGTTCCAGCTGGTGAAGGCCACGTGATTCAAAGTGTTGTTGCTCATCACAGCCACGTCGAGATACCACTTGCCGTGCGGCCTGAAAGTGCGCGCCAGCGAAGTATTAAATGTGAATTGATCGGGCCCCTCAATCGAATTCCTGCCCGCCGTTCCCCATCCGCCGCTCGGCTCGGAGTACGCCGCAGCGTTCAGGTGCGCCGCTGTACCGGTGTTGTAAATGGACGCGCCGGTCAAATCAGGCCGGATGATGTTGGAGTCTCCCGTGCCCGGAACGATCGCAGGATAGAGCGGCGTCTCCGGCAATCCCGTGCCGAAGGTCATGTTGCCCAGCACCGTCCACTCCTTCAGCGCCCGGCCGCGCCAGCCGCCCAGCAAGGTGCCGCCTCCGAGTCCCTCGCCGCTGGTGTATTGCGCCGTCAGATTAAGAAGCTGGCGCTGATCGAAGTTGGAAAGCGAGCGCTCGGCCTTCGGATCGAGCCAGCTCTGCGCAACGGCCCCCGAAGGAGTCGACAATGACGCCGACTGGGCCGAGCCACCGCTGCTCGCGGTCGAGTGCCCCGCGCCGCCAAGGTACGCGTCATCGTCGATCGACTTCGAAAAGGTGTACGTGAGCGTGGAGGCAAAGCCGCTGCGCATCCTGCGCCGCAACTGCATCTGCCCTTCCTCGCGAATCGAGCTTCCATTCGACGTTTCGAAAGTAAATCCTGAAGGGTAGCTCGGATTGGGGTTCGTCGTGCCCAGCGGATAGCTGTTAGGCAAAATCTCCTGCGGGCCATGCGTGCCCTTGTAGCCGCGGTAAGTTGCAGTTGCCTGCAACGCAAACGGCAGATCGCGCTGCACCGACAGAGACCAGGATTGCAGATAGCCGATGCGGAAGTGGGGGTCGATGGCAAACGTGTCGGGAGTGACGGAAGCGCATGGGGCAAAACCGTTAGCCAGCGTGAGCGGGCACGCCATGCTGTTCTGGACGCTCAAACTGGTGGAGAGCGGATACTGCTGCGCCATGCTGAGGATGATGTTCTGATAGACCGAGCTGTCGGGATAGAGACCGTAGCCCGCCTTGATCACCACGGTGGAAGCGGGAATCGGCCGCCACGTAGCGCCGATGCGCGGCTCGAACATGCGCCGCTCCGGATCGATCAGCGACGCAGGATAGTGGTCGCCGGTCTGGGGCCCCACGGGAGCGCTGCCCAGCACGGGCTGCTCAGCCGTAAAGCCGTTGGCAATGTCGAGATTCACCAGGCGGCCGAACAACTCCGTGATGGGCGCGCTGTAATCCCAACGCATGCCGATGCTAAAGGTCAGGATCGGCAGCACGCGCCAGTCGTCGGTGATGTACGCGTTGTAGACCGGCTCGCGAAAATACTTGTCCGCATTGCCATAGGCGATGGCGCTGGCGTCGGGAATGCCGATAAGAAAATCCGCAAGCGCGGACCCGCATATCTCCGGATTGGTGCATGCGCCTTGCGTCCCCGCGCCCGAAAACGTGAATGCGCCACGCGGATTCTGCTGGAAGTAATAGTTGTACTCTCGCTTGTTAAATTCGCCGCCCGCGGTAATGTTGTGCTTGCCGCGGTAGACGAGCGTCGACACCGAAACATCGTCGTTGCGGGCGCGGTTGAAGGAACTGTTGGCGTCGCTCAGTCCGGCAGTGCCGTCGCCAAAGCCCAGCAAGGGCGGACCCCAGTTAGCCGCAGTCTGATCGTTGCCCGTGATGCCCGCATTGCCTGACACGTTCACGTGGTTCTCGAAGTTGGGCGTCACCTCTGTGCGCATACGGCCGAAGCTGTAATTGGTGTACAGAAAAACCCGCGGCTTGAGCCGGTGCGACCACTGGACATTCGCGTTCATGCCCAGCGTGCCGGTCTCGTCGACAAACCCGAACATGTTCACGTTGTCGGAGCGCGTGCTTTGAAAAGCGAACCCTCCGTTGAACTGGTCTTTGCGCCCGAGGTTATGGTAGAACCGCGACTGCAATGAGTCCTGATGCGTGTTGTTGAGCACCGCAGCCTGGTAGTTGTACTCGTTGGTCTTGGCGATGTTGGGCAGCGGATACAGTTTCAGGAGTGCGGCCGCCTGCGCGCTCACGGGAACTTGATTGCCGGGATACGCTGTGTTGGTTCCCGGTTCGTAGACGGTTACCGGCTGCCCCGCGGCGTTCGTCAGTCCCGCCAGGTTGCCCGTCTGCTCGGCCTGCGTAGGCACCAGGCCAGGGATCGTGACTGAGTTGCTGTTGCGCGTCCACTGGTAGGAGACAAAAAAGTTCGGACCGCGCGGCAGAATGTGCGGAATCTTGATCGGGCCCAGTAGCGTGGCCGCGCCCGTGAAATCGTTGAAAGCCGGCTTGGGAACTGTAACGCCGCTCAGCGAATAGTTCTGCGCATTCAGCGCCGAGTTGCTCTCCGTGACTTTAAATCCGCCGGTGTAGAGACCCTTGAAGCCCGAACGCGTGTTGCCGAACGCGGGATTGGTGGCGTACTGCGAGGTCGCCGCGTTGTTCACGCTGCCCTGCACCAGAACTCCGTCGGCGCTCTCCTCGTTTTCTTCGAGCGCCTTGGGAATCTCCTGCGGGGCTCCCGGCGCGTTGCTCTGCGCGGGCTTTTTTCCTTTGGGTTGCTGCGGCTGCTGGGCCTGCGCAGTTGCAGATGCGGGCGCGGAGCTGGGCGCGGGCGATTCTACTGCGGGTTGCGCCTTTTGCGCGCTGGCCTCGATCTGGTCAGGGCTCAGAAGCTTCAAATCGTACGCTGCGGCCGGCACACTCGGCGCAATCGTTACTTCCGCGCGGACCGGCACGAAAGTTTGCATCTGTACGTCGATGGTCCACTTGCCGTCGGCCAGATCGTCGAACTGAAACGCGCCATCGCCATCCGACACGGCAGTCTTGGTCGTCGTCCCCTGCGTGGCCGTGATCGTCGCGCCGGGCAACGGCAATCCGCCAAAGGTGACCACGCCGCGAAACGGCGAAGCCGCAGCCAGCGCGGAAAACGCGAGCCATGCCAAAGCACAAATAAAATTTCGATATCGACTCATCGATTGCGTCTCATCTACTTTCTTCTCCGCATCGCACTGCGGGTTCGGATGCACCGATCTCCTTCTTCTCTACTTTCTGTCCCCGTCTTTCTGCCCCTGGCACCTGCCTTTCTCAGTTTTCCGTCGGAACCTTGTCTACATGATCGATAACAAACATCTCCAACGGAACTTCCTGCCTTACCAGCTTGAGTCCGAGTTGCTCCTCGACGGCTGTGAAGATCGAAGGCAGGTCTGGTCTCACAGCATTTAGCAGCGGAGGCTCCTCTCCATCGACCGGCGCGTAATCGAGACCAATATCAAAGTTGCCCTTCACGCCTGTCTGGTCCACAACCGGCTCGTCCAAGACGTGCGTCAGCATCGAAGCCAATCCTTTTACCGACACATTCGACATTCGAATCCGGTCGTTCATGATGTAGCCGTATCCTGCCGCGCCTTTCGTCGGGGTCAGTCTCGGTCCTCCCTTTGCGGCGACCAATGCATATCCTTTCCGATCTTGCGTTTCCCGGTGAAAGCTCAAGTGAAATCTCTCCTGAATTAACTGCTGCACCAGCGGCCGAAGCTGATCGTAACTCAGGCCCGTATCCCCTTCCGGTTTGGCGGAGATTTCGTAACGTTGCGAGTTCAGCCAGTCCGGTCGCCCCTCGAGCTGCATCGCATCCACCTTGAACGCCCACTCGATCACAAATTCAAGACTGACCGGCCGCATCGTGAACAATCCTGCGCCGGACGGACTTACCGGATTCGAAGAAGGCACGACATCCTTCTCCGGAATCATGCGAATGGAAGCGACCTCAAACCGTGGCACTTTCGCCGTCGTGTCTGGCGCTTGACTTTGCGCATGCGCCGTTGCTCCGCGCACCGCCAGCGCGGAACACGCGAGCCATGCAGCAACACAAACGAAATGTCGAACTCGATGCATCTGCCTTTTAGTCCCTGTTCCCTGTTCCCTTCAATTCACCGTCGGCTGTTCCATGTGGTCGATCACAATCACATCCACCGGTTGCTTCTGCGCGACCAATTTCAGTCCGAGCTGCTCCGGCAAAGCCGCGAAGATCGACGGGCCCTCGGTCTCTGGCGGAGGTGCGCCCCCACCGCTGCCGGGCGGCAGAATCCCCGCCTTCATGCTGTCGTCCGGCACAAACGAAAGAGTGTAGTCGTATTTCTCCGTCAGGCCGGTCTTGTCGATCACGGTGCTGCCAAGCTGCATAGAAATCCAGCGCACGATCGACGTCATCGAGGCTCCGTGTCCCGTCAACGTGAACAAGTTTTCGCTCACACTCACGCCGGCGCTCGACGGATTCCGCCCCGGCGTCTGTTTCGCACTCGGGTCGGCAGGCATCGACACTTGCATCTTCGGCCCGCCCTTGGCGACGACCAGCGTATAAACCGTAAGCTCTCTCGTCTCGTGATGAAATCTCAACGCGCATCGGTCTTCCAGAACCGGGAGCAGCATCTGCCACTGCTGCTGATCGGTGAGTAGCTTGAATTTCGGCGCATCCTCCGGCATCACCTTGGCGTCAACATCGTAGCGGCTGGTTGTGACCCACGCCGGCTCTCCCAGCAATTGGCCGTTGGTCACTCCGAAGGCCTCGCGAAGAATCATATGCATGGGCATGCCGCTCACCGCGACGCCATCCGGCTTGGTGCGAATACTGATCCTCAGGGTGTTCGGCCCATAGGGCTTGATCGACACCACATCGAATGTGGGCAATTGCGGTGAACTGGTCTGCGGCTGCGCGGTCGATCCCCGCGCCCCTGCCATCGCGGAACACGCGAGCCATGCAGCAACACAAACGAAATGTCGAATTCGATGCATCCGCCTTCTAGTCCCTACCTCTTGGTCCCCTGTTACCTCGGTCCCTTGGTCCCTGTCTTTATCAATTCGCCGTCGGCTGCTCAAGCTGATCGATCACAATCACGTCGACAGGACCCTTCGTTGACTCAAGCTTCAGCCCCAGTTGTTCTTCGATCGCCGTAAACAGCGACGGCCCGGCAGCGTCCGGCGGAGCCGCGTTGTCGCCAGGCGCCGGATTGCCTCCCTTGGTCATCGCGGAAGCCATCTCTTCGGGCGTCCAGTCGAGCTTGTAATCGTATTCGCCGGTCAACCCGGTCTTGTCCACCACCGTGCGGTCAAGCTGTTGCGACAGGAGGCGCGTCAATCCCGACACGCCCATACCGGTTGATTCGATATGGCCGCGGCCATGCATCATCAACATGTGCTTTGCCGGACCCGGCGCCGGGCCCGGACCCTGGTCCGGCCCTGCCGCATCGGGCTTTGACGCCTGCATCTTCACACCGCCCCTGGCGACAACCAGCTCGTACATGGGCAGGTCGCGGGTCTCGTGATGATACTTGAGGCCGAAGCGCTCCTCGAGCAGCGCGACCAGCATCTGCTGCCGCTGCGCACGGGTCACCGCCTTCCACTTCGGCGCATCCTCGGGCGCAACCTTGGCTTCGACATCGAACAGGCTGGTCTTCGACCAGCCCGGCCCGCCAAACAAGCGGTCATCATTCACGTCGAACGCTTCGCGCGCAATCATCCAGAGCGAGACGTTGGTGATCTTCATGCCGTCAGGCGTGATCATGAACATCGACCCGCGCTCGTCGGGGCCAGCTGGTTTGACCGTCGATACATCCCACGCCAGCAACGCGGCAGGTGTGGCGCCAGCGGGGGCGGCAGCTTGAGCAGCAGGCGCAGCCGGAACAGCGGGGTTCGTGGCCTGAGGCGCAGCCGCCCCCGCCTGGGCCATGGCGCAAAACGCAAGCAAAAATCCGCATGCCGTCAATGCCAATCCGAGTCCACGGATTGCAAATCTTCGACGCAGTGCGACTTCGCTCATCTTCGCTTGCACTCCGTCTTGAAATTCGCCGCGCCCTGAGATTCGCCGAGTGTTGAACGAGGCGCACACGCGCGCATGCTTTGCGTCAGAGGGATATCAACAATAAGACGTGACGAACCCCCATTTTGTTCAGCGCGTCTCGCGATTTTTTGTGCGTGCCCGACCTATCCAATCAGTTGCAATCAGTTCGCCCCCGGCTTTTCCACGTGTTCGATCACCATCACGTCGTCCGGCGCCTTGGTGGCCTCAATCTTCAGTCCGAGTTGCTCCTGGATCGCCGTATAAAGATTCGGCGGCGCGTCTGCCGCGTCACTCGCCGGTGGAACATGGAAGCCCGATCCGCCGAACTGTGCAAACTGCGAATCGTCCGGTGTCCACTTCAAGCGGATATCGTAACGGCCCTTGATTTCGGTCAGATCGACTACCGGCCGATCGGTCACCCCCGACTGAAACCACATAGCGAAGTCAGCCATGGTCAGGTTTCTTCCTACCGCAGTCACGCCCTGGCTGCCGCCAACGCCGCCAAATCCCATCCCCGACGGATCGTTCGGGGCCGCCGTGGTCGGGGTCAGCTTCGGCCCGCCCGGCGCCACCGTAATCACATACACCGCAAGGTCGCGCTTTTCGGTGTGGAACTTGAGCTGGAACCGGTCGGCAAGCAAATTCTGCAGCAGGCTCTGGATCTGTTTCTGATTCGGGATGCCCGGCACATCGGGGGTACCTTCGACGTCAAAGAGATCTTTGCCCGCCCAATCCGGCTCGCCCACGATCTGCTTGGTATGCAGGCCGTAGCCGAGAGCAATCATGTCGTTCAAGTTCGCGCCCCGGAAGAGGAAGTGATTTCCGTTGAAACCGATGGTCTTGCCCGGTCTGCCCGGCGGGGTGGGCTTCACAGTGACCACGTCGAACACCGGCTTCGCGTCGGCCGCCATTGGCTTCAGCGGCTCGGGAATTGGCCAGGCGGCATCGGGCGCCGTGCGCGCAAATGAAATCGCCAGCGGATTTGGCCCGCCAATACCCCACTTTGCATCGATCGTTTTTCCGTCGGCGCTCAGCGTGCCTTCAATGCTCATCATCGGCGTCGTGAACTTCACATCCATGCCCTGCACCGTTGCGCTGTTGAAGGTAAGCGGGGGAGTGCCCCGATCGGCGTTGTACAGCGCAGCGTGGTATGTGCCGGCAGCGTCCTTCGTCACCTTGATCACAACGCGTTGGCCTTTTGGCGCATTGGGCGGTGTGAGCGTGCCTTGCCAGATGCCCGCAAGGTCCGTCGGCGAAGCTGGCTCTGGCGTCGTTTGCGGTGGCTCCAGTCCACGAGCCTCTGCCGCCCCCGATCCCGCCGTTGTCGGTTGCGCGGTAGCCTGCGCGTTTGTCCTCACCGCCCCCACCGCAAGCAGCAAAAAGGTCGCCCCCGCCGCGAATCCCGCCAGTGAAGACAACGTTTTCCAACCCGGCCGCGTGTTGCTGTTCATAACTCCCGTTTTCATTGCGAAAACTCCCTTTCTGCTCCCAGAGGGGCACTTGCAGAGGACGCCGATTGCTGATTTTCCGGTCCCAAGAAGGATACAGCGGTAAGACGGACGTACGGCTGTGTTGTCTCCTCGGTTCCGGCTATTTTTGTGCCCAGCCTCCGGCTTTCTTGTCCCCTTGTTCCCTCGTTTCCTTGCACCCTCGCTCCCTTGTTCCCTTGGTCCCTTGGTCCCTGTCTTTCTCAGTTCGCCGACGGCTGCTCCACATGATCGATCACCAGCACCTGGACCGGCGCCTTAGCCGGTTCGAGCTTCAATCCAAGCTGCGCCTCGAGCACCGTAAGCAGCGACGGCCCCGTTGCTTCCGGGGCAGGCCCTCCCGCAGCACTCCCAGTCGACTCCATCGTCGCCGTGCCCATCGGCGTCCACTTCAGCGTGAAATCATAGATCCCGTTCAATCCCGTCTTGTCCACCACCACGCGCCCGCCCGCGTCCGCTCTGCCGGAAAGCCACCCGGCAAAGAAATCCATCGACACGCTCTTTGCAGTCAAATCTCCTCTCGATCCGCCCCACAGCCACGGCATGTGCCGCGTTCCGGTCGCGGTGGCCGTCAATTTTGGGCCGTTCCCGCCCACCACCAACGCATAAACCGGCAGCACTTTTTCACGCGTGCTCACCGCCAGCTTGAACCGCTCCGCAAGCAGCGACTGCACCATCAGCCGGTATTGGTCGAATCTCTCTGTGGGAGCAAGTTTCTCGAGCGCGATCCCATCCTCATCCGTAGTTTTGGCCTCGATGTCGAACCGGTCCGAGTTCGTCCAATCCGGCCCTTTCTGCAACTGATCGTCCGACTCCACTTTGTACGCGAGTTTGATCAGTTCCGCGACCGTTGCGTTCTCTGCATTGAACCGCCCCTCGGCAATCCCATAATTCGTCGGGCCGTCCCCGTGGCTCGGCTTAATCGTCGCCACCTCAAACGAAGGCCGCGCACCGCCGTCGGGATGGACGAGTTGCGCCTGCGCACCAAGCGGCAACCCCGCTGCGGCTGCGAGCACAAACGCCGCGAGCCACAGGATTCGATTACAGATCGGATTGCGTGACATCCTTCAGCCTTCTCACCGTCCGGTGTCCCGAGTCAGAAGCGCGCATCATAACGATCGGTCATCCTGAGCGAAGCTTGCCGCGTTTTGTGCGGCAAACGGAGTCGAAGGACCCGCATTTGTTCTTCAACGAACTTCAGACTCACCACACTACCTTCGCAGCCCCCTCGTTCCCTTGGTCTCTCGTTCCCTGCCGGGGCCCCCAGCGGGCGATTTTTGCCCGCTGGAGTGGCTTGCTCCCTGTCTTTTTCAGTTCTCCGACGGCTGCTCCGCATGATCGATCACTAGCACCTCGACCGGCCCTTTTTGCGGTTCCAGTTTCAAACCAAGTTGCCGCCTGAGCGCCTCGCGAAAGGGAGCGCCGAAAGATCCCACATCGCCCGGTTGGCCCATGTCTTCCGGCGGCGTCCATTCGATCGAGAAGTCGAATTCGCCCCGAAGCCCCGTCTTGTCGAGGAGCGGCCGATCGAGCGTCGCCAACCCGGTCTGAAACGGCATCGATTCGGCCAGCATCGCCATCGTCACATTGCGGCCGCCAAAACGATGCGCACCCGGCCCGCTTACGGGCAGACGCGCCATCATGCCGCAGGGAATCGGCAGCGCTGCATTCGGTGTTGTGGCATGGGTTCCTTGCGGTCCCACGCTGGCGTTGCTGTCCGAACTTTGAGAGAGCGCCGTCGTCGTGCAATCGTCGCTCGCCGAATGCGGCTTGAGCTGCGGCCCCGGAATCCCTGGCGTCGCGAGCACCAGTCCGTACACCGATACCTCGCGCGTCTCCCAATGCACTTTCAACTTGAAGCGCTCGGCCAGCAGGCTCTGCATCATCAGCCGCATCTGATCTTTCGTCGCCGGCGCGGGCGTGCGCGCTTCAATGTCGTACCGTGTGTTGCGCACCCAATCGGGCACATGCAGCTCCAACCCGGCCCAGTAATCCATGCGCAGCGCCAGCTCCTCGGTGCCGCTCAGCTTGTACGCAAAGGTGATGTAATGCAGCAGCGGCATGCTGGCTGCCGAAAACAGCGTCCCGTTAGGCGCCAGCACATCTTTCTCGCTCACCGTGAACCACGCGTTCCCGTTGTCGAGCGAAAAATTGCTGTGCGACGGCGCATTTGCCATGTTTTGCCGCACGCTAGCCACGTCAAATTGCTGCGGCCCGCCAGCGGCTTTCTCCCAGTCCGGCACAGCGCTTTGCGCGCCGAGCGGCGCGGTCGAGCAAAGCAGAATCATCTCCGCCAGCAAAGCCGCGCCCAGCGCCGTCCTCTTGCCGCACTTGCATCTATCGGCGAACACAGGCGACCTCACAATGTGGCGCAGCTCAACGCCAGGGGGATAAGACCACGGGAGCTTATTTCCTTTAGACACCTCAGATGGAAATATTGTTCCCGCGACGCAAATTTCCTTGCGGTCGGCAGAAGTTCTCGATGCGACCGTTGAGCCTTCAGCCGGCCTGCAAGCGGATGCTCGCGTGCTTTCCTGCAGCCGGTGCCACAGTGAACGGGAAGGCCTCGAAGCCGGGAACGAGATTGAAGGTCTTCTCCTTGAAGCTCGCCTCGAAGCCGGAGGACGCGTCGGTGGTTACGGTCAATGCGCCTTTGGCTTTGATGACGCGAACCGTGCGCGCGTCGACTTGCTCCACGCGCTCGCCTTCGCGCGCGATCACGGGAACGATCAGCCGCAGCGGCGCGGATCTGGAAAGCTCGTCGCTTGCGCCGCCGACGATTTCAACGCCCGATTCGCTGAGCCGATAAACCATGTGATAGAGAATTTCGCCGGCAGGAACAGGTTTGCGCGACGCGGTCAGCATGCGGCCTTGCGCGTCGAAGACAACTTCGCCGTTCGACTGATTTGCTGTGAGCGCAGCCTTGAAATCGTTGAGACTCGTGTACGTCTCGCCGCTGGCGTACTCAAGGCGCGGCGTGAGCGCCATGTGCGGACCCTCGCGAAACTGTTGCTGGTTGGCGATCTCGACCATCAGATACTCCGTCATGCTGGCAGTGAGAATCGGACCGAGTCGCATGTGGTAGAGCATCGACAACGCGCCGCCCGAAACGTGTCCGCCGCCGAGATTTCCCGCGCCTGGTTGCACATGCTCCGAATATTCCCAGTCATACTCAGTTACCGTCGCGCGCCACGCGCCGACAGCAGCCAGCTTGGTCCCGACCGTCGAAAAACTCTTGACCGTGTAAGCTTCATCGCGCGGCAGCTTCGGCCGCTCGGCCGTATCTGTTTCAAAGGTTCCGCGGTCCAGCACCGTTGCCATCGCCTTCGCGTGCGTAAACGTGTGATGGATGCACGGCAAATCTCCGTGCGCGAAGAAATCGGGGCCGCCATAGAGCAATCCGTCGTGCGTAGATGCGGCCATCAGCTCAAGGTTGCGCCGCGCCACTTCGCGGAAGCGCGGATCGAACTTCGACATCAACACAAAACCAGGATGACAGCCGTCGCTGGTCCTGCTTCCCCACCAACTCCACTTGTAATTGCGCGACCCGAAGCTGTTATCCCATGCGCCGTCGGGCAGCATGAATTCCATGTGGGTCTTCATGGCGGCGACAACCTGCTGCTGCACCGGTTTGTCGTCGGCCAGCAGACTGTAGAGCGCAAGCGACGGCAGCGACTCTTCGACGTTGTAACCGATGTCGACGGGCCGGCAGCCCTTGGGCGACACACCCGTGAGCGGATGGCCTTCGCCGAAGAGAAATCCATCGGGAGAGAACTGGCCCAGCACGTCGTGCGCCAGTGCATGCGCGCGATCGAAGTAGTGAGACTCGCCCAACACTCGTCCGCAGAGTTGAAACGCCAGCGTCGCCGTGACGGGATAATTCACATTGCCGGTTTCGATGGTGATGAATCCGTCAAGAAATTTTGCCGCCGCAGTCAGGCGATCTTTCCATCGCGCGCGCGTGGACGCATCGAGCACTTCGCCGTGATGCTCCAGCGCCTCGGCCAGCGCGATCGTATGAAACACGGTGATGCCCTGCCAGTTGCTCAGCGTGACGTCGTTGATCCAACTGCCGTCGCTGCGGCTCACCTGGACCTGCGACCACTCGTGCACCAGCATCGCCGCGCGCAGATACTTGGCTTCGCCGGTGGTGTGCGCCATGCGCAGCAGCGGATATACCGCGTCGCCGCAACGGCCGTGAATGAATACGCAAGAGGGACACAGCAGCCCACCGTAGAATGCCCGATCGCGCATCTCCGTTACCTGCCGCGCGAGCAGCCCGTCGCACCATGTCTTCAGGGTTTCGGCATAGAGGCGTTGTTCTGGTGCCGAGTCGCCCGCGCCTTGCGCGTCCGCCGCGATGGAGGCAAGCCCAGGAAAGGCGACACCGGCAGCAAGCGTGGCCGCACTTGCCGCGGACCGCCGCAACAATTCTCTCCGTGATATCCCGCTGGGAAAAACATGAGTTTTCATCACGGAGAATACTATCGCGGTTTTCTAATTTCTGTATACGGAATCAAGCGGTGGGAAATTGCAGACAACTTCGCGGGCCACAAGCTCCAATTTCTATGACGCTACCAGCTGTACACGGCCAGAATCGATGGCGCTCCGGTCTTGCCTTCAATCACGCTCACCTTCAGAACGGCTTCCAGGTTGCGGCTGGCAAATCCGCTTCCGACGCGCTCTTTCAGCAACTCCATGTAATGGGGACTGGCTACGAATTGCGCAGCGGCTTCGGTGCCGTTGCGGCCTACACCCGCAAGCACCACCACCCATCCGTCAATGGTAGGGTCGCGAAACCGGGCGACGATCGCGTAATCGTCAGCGCTGGAGTAGGGCTGCGAAGTGTCCCGTGCCCAGTGCGCTTGCGGCTGTGTCGTGTCCCCGATGCTTTCACCTGAGCTGAGCGAATACTGCAGGAAATGAAACCGCAGAGGCTGCAACAAGCGAAGCGTCCAGTCGTTGTTGTAGCCGCCCAGCAAGATGATCGAGTGTTCGCGCAGATCGGGCAATGAAGTGGTAGCCGAAGGCAACAATTCCGTCGAAATGCCAGAGTGCTCCAGGGTGCTGCTGATTTCTGAAATTGCCGAGGCAGCCTGCATGGAGACGAACGGATATTCAATGGTTTTATCCGCCGTGATCACGCCCGAGTAGTTGTTAGGGGCGAATGCCGAACTTCCCGTACACAGAATGACGGAGTGTTGATCGCGAACGACAGGAGCCCAGAACGCCTCAGCCGCAGTTTGCTGGGGCGCTGTACGGTACTTCCACAAGAAACCCGCCGCCACGGCAACCAGAAGCACCACCACCGCGGCAACCCACCAAACCAGTTTCCTGGACCCAGAGGTGTGCTCAGCCGCCGCGTGCTCACCAGCGCCCGCGTGGGCGGTTTCATCCGCATGTACTGCCCCTGCGCCCAAAGCCGCTTCGTCGGCCTCTGCCCCCGGATGCGGTAAATGTTCTGCCTCGTGCTCATGAAGATAGGCCGCGCGAAGTTCCGCGTCGTCGGGAACCTCTCCATGGCCATCGTGCCCATGCAGAAACTCCGCAACGTAGGAACCGGCCGGCAGGGATATCCGGATCCCGGAGACGCTGGCGTGCTCGGAATAATAGAGCAGGAGCCGCTTGCGCACCTCACCGGCGGTGTAGCGCACAACTGTATCCGTATTGGTGTCGTACATCGGCGGGCGGTCGAAGACCTCCACGCCCAGCGTCCGCTCTTTCAGTGAATCGAGCTTGCCCGCAAGGGTGTTTTCCACAATGTATTGCAACAGCGTGGGATAGCGCTTGCTGTTGCAAAAATGCGGACTGGCCAAAACCGCTTCTAGCTCACGCAGGATCGCATCACGGTCTTGCTTGGTCTGCGGGTGCCATGCTTCCCGTGTTGCATGGGCTCGATTCATAATTTTCACGAATCATACGCGACTTTTCTACGCCATGCAAGACGTTTGACACAACCAAATCGTGCGCCGTAACAAAAACATTCCATTCGGCTTCGTACATTCATTCGGGGCCAAACGGTGAGTCACTTGCCAAGTCTACCTGCAATTCTGTTAAAAGGTTGGCCGGAGGAAAACACGCGGTCCCTGCGTCAGTGTAATAACGCGGAGGTCGGTGTGTTTGTGTTGTGCAGCCTCGTAAAGCACTTCAGAGGTCGGGATGGGAGCGCTGCTGCTTCTGGTTCCCCGGAAGCAGAAAGTTTTGATCGCAGTCGTCGCGTCCAGGCTGGAATGCATTCCGCTTCAATAAGTTAGGCCGGTTCGGCCTGCCAGTCGAACTGAGCCCGTTTTTAGGGAGTAGGATGAAAACGAGACCGTTAGCGTTAACATACCGCGTTCGATTCACTTTTTACTCAGGACAGGCAACCTTTTCTGTTGCGCGTGCATATGCCCCAATTGACGCGGGAGATAAACCCGCACAGCCCGCGCACCTCGCGCTACGCCCAATTGCAATGAAGATTGACTACGGAGGCCGGCAAGGAGAGACCGGTCAATCACAAACGTGACACAACAACAATCAACGATCCACAAAACAGGCTCAACACTTAGAGGAGGAAATCTGATGAACAAGTTCGCGGCTTGCGTTACCCGCATGCTGAGCACAAGGGTTCCGATAATCGCTGCAATGGCCGTCCTGTTGGCGGGGACCCTTTTGAGCTCCATCGCCCTTGCGCAGAGCGGCGCCGGATCCATTCAGGGCACAGTCACCGACTCCACCGGAGCCGTGATTCCCGGCGCTTCCATCCACGTTGCTAACCAGGCCACGGGCGTGGCGATCGACACCAAAGCCAATGCTGTGGGCTTTTATCAGGTCCCTGGTTTGAATACGGGGACATACGTGGTATCGGTCTCCGCACCCAATATGAAGACCACCAGGCAGAGCATCGAATTGCTGGTGGCCCAGAGCGCCGAGGTCAACGTCACCATGACGACGGGGGCAGTGTCCCAGCAAGTGACCGTTTCCGCGAACACCGTGGAACTGGAGACCACTGACAACGGCACCATCACCTCCACGCTCGAAAACCAGAGGATCAATGAGTTGCCGATGAACGGGCGCAACATCGTATCCCTGGTGAATGAAACCACGCCGGGCCTGGAAAGCTGCCCCGAGTCCAGCTCGTGCGGCAACGGCCAGGAGGGCCCTTCGACGGAGTACGAGAGCGACGGCGCGACCCTGACCAACCGCGAGTTTGGCGGCGTGCACCAGGGCCAGAACCAGATGATCGATCCCGACGCGGTCCAGGAAGTCCGGGTAATGGATGCCACGGCCGGCGCGCAGTACGCATCCCCGACGACAGTTGTTCTCAGCACCAAATCCGGAACCAACCAACTGCACGGCTCGCTCTTTGAAACCGCGCGCAACAACGCCATCGGAATTGCCCGCGGGCGCAACAATCCCTCCAATTACGTCGCGCCGCAATTAATCCGCAATGAGTTTGGCGCTTCGGTCGGTGGCCCCATTACCATTCCCCACCTCTACTCCGGGAAGAACAGAACATTCTTCTTCTTCGCCTACGAGCGGTATTCGCTTGCACAGGCTCCCAACCAGAACGAAGAAGTAGCGACCCCGGCGATGGTGAATGGCGACTTCAGCCAGTTGACCAACAGCTCGGGTGTTCTCCAAACGCTCTACGATCCGACGACCACCGGCACCTACGGCCAGGGCACGAACGCCTGCTTCGGGTCTACCAACGCTTTTTGCCGCAACACCTATACGCAGGAGTACACCGAAGGCCCCGGCTCCGGCCCCACCAACTGCAACGGCGACATCAATTGCATGCCGATCAGCCAGCAAGCCGCCGAGTTCAAGACGCTGATGGCCATGCAGCCGAATACCACGGGCCCCAACGGCGTTCTCTACACCAACATCAGCCCGGACGCGACCAACAACTTTACCGGGCCGGTGAAGGAACTGAACGTGGAACCGCAGATTACCTGGCGTTTGGACCAGGTGTTTAACGAGAACAACAGGGCATACCTGCGGTACACGCAGAACCTGACTACCTCCATCAGTCCGCGCAACGACCCGAACAACGCTGCGTTTACGCTGGCAGCGACAGCGCCGGGCGGGGCTAGCATTCCAGCCCTGGCCAGCGGCGTCTCGGTCACGCCATCTAACGTGTATGCCGCCGCACTCGGTTTCACGCATGTGTTTTCACCCACGTTCTACTCTGAAACGGTCCTGAGCCAAAGCTGGTACGGCGAACACAACTTCGCCGGAGGCACGCCGAACGCGGATTTTGAGAAGGAACTGGGGATGCCCAATAACTTTGGCGAGGTCGGTTTCCCTGAGATTCAAGGCACCTTCTCCGAATTTGGCGGCACGCAATTCCAGTACAGCGTGACGACAACAACCTACAACGTCGACGAAAACCTGAGTAAGACGCTGGGTAAGCACCAATTGGCCTTTGGAGCCCGCTACCGGTTTGAGCACATCGGCTCGATCCCCGACGAGATCAAGGACAACTTCCAGGCCGGCGATTACGCGACGGCAATCCTCAATCCCTCCACCTACAGCTCTTCGGCTGCAACCGCTACGACGAACACCGGAAATGCCAACGCCGACTGGTTCCTGGGTGCGGCCTACACCTACAGCAACAACATCGAGCCCCCTTACCAGCACCTGCACGATATGGAGTTGGACGGCTATATCCAGGACAACTACCGTTGGCGCAGCAACCTGACCTTCAACCTCGGTCTGCGCTGGGAAGCTCACCCCGCCATGTACGAAGGACAGGGAGCGATGATGGGCTTCGATATCAAGAACGACGCCATCGTCACGTCGGCTCCGCCATCGCAACTGGAAGCGGAAAACCTGACCACCGCGGCCATTATCACCAACGACATGAATAACGGCGTGAAGTTCGAAACCCCGGCGCAGGCGAACCTTCCGCCCATGCTGGTGAATAGTTACGACGCGACCTTCAGCCCGCGCGTTGGCCTGGCCTGGCAGCCCTTCGGCAAATGGGGTACCGTGTTGCGCGGCGCGGTGGGCCGGTATATCTATCCTGTCCCGGTTCGCGAAGAAGCCCGCTTGATCAACCGCAACAATCCGTTTACGGCTGGCTACTCGGAGAGCTATACCAGCTCCACGTACACGCCGCATACCAATTACATGATGCTTTCCGGACCGAACTACTCTCCAAGCTTCAACAACACTACAACGACTCCGACCTCCACGTTTGGACCCGCAAGCTCTGCCAGCTCACCCTATGTTTCCGGTTCGCCAGGCTGGCCGATCATAGGCTTGAACAGCACAAACTTAATCAACAGCAGCACCACCACCGCACTTACGCCCGGCACCAGCATCGTCAACATCAATCCCGACAACCCGCCTTCCTACGTTGACGAGGGAGATTTCACCATCGAGCAACCGATCAAGGGCGGCTCTGTATTGCGTGTCAGCTATCTCTACACGCACGGCACCAATCTGAACAACTCCTTCTACTACAACGACCATCCGTCGTCGTACAGTTGGGAGATCCAGCAGGGTGCGCCGACGCCTGCGAATCCGGGGAGCGCGGTTTCACCTTACAACTCAAGCACCGGTGAAGGCCCGTATGACAACTTGACGTACGGCTCCGGAAGCTACCAGATCCAGAAGTCCGGCTGGTCAAACTACAACGCGATTCAGGGCGTCTTCCAGAAGCTCTACCACAACGGCTCCGCATGGCAGGTCATGTACGTATGGGAAAAGAACCTGCGCACCGGCGGTGACTACGGCGGTGAGAGTGGCGACGCCATCAATCCGTACGTCAACTATGTCAACACCTACTTTGGCACGGGCGGCGGTGTCGGCAACGGCCAAAACTACGGCCTCGCCGGCGCGAACACGGTAACCGTGGGGCCCGCCGATGCCGAGTCGGTGCTGCCGGCCCCGCCTAATCTTCCGCCGCCACCGCCCACCGGCACACCGGTCTGGGCTTACTACAAGGCCCTGAATCGCTGGCAGAACTACATGGTCGACACCAATACCCCGCCGCAGCACTTGCAGTTCAACGGCTTGATCGACTTTCCCTTCGGGCGCGGCAAGCGCTGGCTGAGCGGGGTCAACAAGCCGATGAACGAATTGGTCGGCGGGTGGCAGCTTGCCGCTGCGGGCAATATCACCATAACGGACTTTGCCGTCCTCACCACGAACTGGGGTCCGACCGCCAGACTTGTGAAATACAAGAAGTCGGCGCCCATCACCGATTGCTCCAGCGGCCAGTGCGTGAAAGAGTACGAATGGTTCAACGGCTACATTGCCCCAACGACTCTCACCAGCAATTCCTCGGTCGACGGTGTTCCAGGCTGCGCAGGGACATCGACCAAGACCGTCAGCGGCCTGCCTAACGGATGGGAACCCTATGAAGCGCCCATGGACGTCTATTGCACCGCAAACGGCTCTAGCCCGACCACAGACAAGTACTACGGAGATAACGATGTGGCCATGAGCGGCGTCACCGGACTTAGCTATCCCGGCGCCAAGGCGCAGGCCAACGGCACCGTCATTGGCTACGGCGATGTTCCCTCCAACAACGACAACGGAGCTTCGGAGAGCACCATCGACGTCACCAACCCATACGGCCACACCATTCTCACGGGGCCCATGAATTGGGGCGTCGATTCTTCGCTGTTCAAGGTCTTTCCAATTACGGAGCGGATGAACTTGCGCATCAACGTGGATGCCTTCAACACCTTCAACAACCAGGGCTTGGCTAACCCAAGCTCGACAACCGGCGAGACGTGCGTCTCTGCGGGAACTTCGGCCTGCAGCTCTCACAACACGCCTCGTCAATTACAGATCTCGGCGCGCTTCAACTTCTGAGCGCACCATTGATCTACTTCGAAAGCCTGGCCGGACATCCGGCCAGGCTTTCTTTTGAAGCGTGATGCCGATTTTGAACGCTGGCAAACTCACGGGTGCATTGCAACACGCTCAACCACTGAAAAAAGGATAAGAAATGCGAATTGCTCTCAGAAATTGCCAACTCCTGGCGCTTCCCTTCCTGCTCGCGGCCCCGATTGCGCTGGGCCAGATTTACGTTTCGCCGAAGGGCGATGACGCGCACAAAGGATCCGCGGCCAGCCCCGTTCGCACACTGGAGCGCGCCGTGGAGTTAAGCCGATCCGCAAAGGACCGCCGCATTGTCTTGCGCGGAGGAACGTATCGCCTGGCGCAGCCGTTGCAACTGACGGCAGCCGAATCGGGAACCGCCGGCCACGACCTGGTCTTCACCGCCGCTCCCGGCGAGCATCCGATCCTGACCGGCGCCGTGCGCATCGAGCACTGGCAGCTTTCCGACCCCGCGCGGCATTTATGGAGCGCATCAGTTCCCGCATCAGTTACGAACACCCGCCAGTTGTATATCAACGGCTGGCGCGCCACGCGCACGCGAGGCCGCGTGCCGGTCGCGCTCACCGAAACTCCCACCGGCTACACCGCAGCCAGCGAAGCCATGGCTTCGTGGAAGAATCCGGCAGACGTTGAATTTGTGTACACCGGCGGCAATAGCTTGTGGACGGAACGATCCGAGGGGTTGGGCTCGTGGACCGAGCCGCGTTGCCCGGTGGCTTCGATCGCCGGCAACGTCATCACCATGGCGCAACCCTGCTGGGACAACTCCACCAAGCGCGTGATGCTGCCCAGCGGCGCGCGCACGGCGAACCTCGTCGGCCCCATGAGCGTGGGCAAGCAGCCCGAGTATGTGGAGAATGCCTACGAATTACTGGGCACTCCGGGGCAGTTTTATTTCGATCGCGCCACGCATGCGGTCTACTACGTGCCGCGCGACGGAGAAGACATGCGCACGGCGGATGTGGAGATGCCTGTGCTGGAAAAGCTGATCGATGCCAACGGCAGCGCTGCTGCCCCGGTCGATCACATCGTATTCTCCGGCCTGCAGTTCTCATATGCAACCTGGCTCGGACCCAGCAGCAACGAAGGCTTCTCCGAGATCCAGGCCAACTATCAAGTCACAGGACCCGACGGCTACTCGCGCCAGGCACTATGCACGCTCGTGCCCAATGGGACCTGCCCTTATGGCGCGTGGACTCCGGCTCCGGGCAATCTCGATTTGCGCTTTGCGCACAACATTCAGTTCGTGAACGACGCGTTCGTTCATCTCGGCGCCGCGGGACTCTCGCTCGGCGACGGCGCGCAAAACGATGTAGTCGAGGGCTGCATTTTCTCTGACATCTCGGGCAACGGCGTGGAACTGGGCGGCGTCGACACGCCCCTGGCGCCCATCGCGGAATTCACGGCCGGCAATCGCATAGAGAACAACATCTTCCGCAATGTCGGCGCGGAGTTTCGCGGCGGCATTCCCATCGTCGTCGGTTATGCGCGCTCCAGCGTCATCGCGCACAATCAGATCGACCACATTCCCTACGCCGCCATCTCCATGGGCTGGGGCGGCTGGCCCGACAAGATTCGCATGGCCGGCCAGGCCAACAACTCAGCGCTCAATGTCGTCCGCAACAACCGCATTCACGACCTCATGCTGGTGCTCTCCGACGGCGGAGGCATTTACACGCAGGGGCTTACCGGCAAAGATCTCGCCAACGGCGAAAAAGTGATCGGCAACGTGATCTACGACCAGTACAGCTCCGGTCACGAGATCTATTCCGACAACGGATCTTCGATGATGACCATCCAGGGCAACGTGATGTTCAATACCGATCATGACAACTGGGGCTCGCGCCATCGCGATTATTACGACGGCCAGGATGGCAAGGATTCTGATCCACTGACGATTGAAGACAACTACTGGCAGCAGGGCGATCCGGACTCATCGAGAAACAATGTCACCGAGTTGCACAACCACCTGATCGCTTCGCTAGCAGAGGTTCCGTATTCGATTCTGGAACAGGCGGGACTGGAACCAGCCTACAAATCCAAACTCGAAGCGCGTTACGCGGAACTCATCGGCGCCGGCCGTCCCGAAGCCCCAAGCCGCGTAGCCGCCGCGCCCGGCAATGGCTTTGCCGACGTCACCTTCAGCCCGTCCGTCGCCGACGGCAACCGGCCGGTGCTGTCTTATACGGTCACCGCATCCACCGGCGCCAAAGTCACGGTCTCAGCCGGTGAGTTTCTCAAGCTCGCCTACTTGCGCGTTCCCGCGCTAGCCAACGGCCAGCCGGTCACGTTCACCGTGACGGCAACCAACGCCATCGGAACCAGCGTTCCGTCGCTGCCTTCGTATGCCGTAACGCCATCCGATCGCAAAATAAATCCGCCTCCACCACCGGCCGACGTTTCCGCGCATCCAGGCGACCACGGCAATGTGAGCATTCACTTCCAGAGCCCTGCGCAGGAACACAGAGGCGAGGAGCCCAGCCCCATCATCGCGTATCAGGTCACCATCGAGCCGGGCGGCAGAACGGTCACGTTCACAGGGCGCAACATCGTCGTCCTGCAGGAAGGAAGGCATACGACCTTCAAAGTCATCTCCGGCCTCAAGCCCGGCACCTACACCTTTCACGTGGCAGCGGTGAACGCAGCGGGCACAGGCGAAACTGCCGTCACGCCGCCGGTTGTGATTCCGTAGCGTTGCATCGTCCCGGTATCATAGATACAAGAGAAGCGATGACAACCGCAGCAAACCCACCGGCGCAGGAAAGCGCTGAAGACACGAATCCCATCACCATCGGCGTGCTCGCCCTGCAAGGCGACTACGAGGCGCACTCACGCGCCTTTGCCGGTGCGGGTGCGCGCACAGTGCTGGTCCGCAAGCCCGAAGAACTGAAGGGCCTCGATGGCCTGGTTCTGCCGGGCGGCGAATCGACCACCATGCTCAAATTCCTTGAAAAGCATGGATTCTTTGACACCCTTGGCGAGTTCGTTACCGGCACGCCCACCTTTGCCACCTGCGCGGGTTGCATTCTGGTAGCACGCGAGGTGCTGAGCCCCAAACAGCGCAGCCTGGGCATACTCGACGCCACCGTGGAGCGCAACGCCTACGGCCGCCAGATCGACTCCACTATTCTGACGCTGCCCACGGCACTGCCTGGCGGCCCGCTCGAGATGGTCTTCATCCGCGCGCCGCGCATCACGCGCGTTGGACCCGGCGTCAAGGTTCTCGCCCAGCGCGACGGCTTCCCTGCCCTGGTACGCCAGGGGAAATTGCTCGCAGCCACCTTCCATCCCGAGATGACTTCAGATACGCGCGTGCAGCAACTGTTTCTAGAAATGGTGCGCCGTCACAAGAAGGCCAGCCAGCAAAGCGAAAAGGCTCCGACCGGCCCGAGTACATCCCAATAGAGTGGCCCGTAGCGAAGGGACGCGGGATTAATTGGAGACTTCGGTGCCGAACTTTCTCGCCCTCGGCGCTGGCCTACCATGGAGTTCTATGGGTTTCGCCCTTTCTATGCTGACAACTGTCGCGTGCTTCTCCATCTACAAGAACAAATTCGGCAGGATGATTTTCGTTGGCCTCGTGCTGGCCGGCGCCACATTGCATGGCCAGACGCCTTCTCTACCAGAGCCGCGGGTGACGATCGATTCCGGAATGCTCCGCGGAACTTACTTCGGCGCCGATCCCGCAGAGACCGCATTTCTCGGCATTCCGTATGCGGCCGCGCCGATCGGAAATCTCCGCTGGCGTCCCCCGCAATCTGTTCCAGCATGGACGGGCGTCCGCGACGCCAAAGCATTCGGCCCCGCCTGTCCCCAGTTGCCCAGCGGCTGGCTGCCAGAAATGCTTGGCCGCAAGCAGATGGTGACTGACGAAGCCTGCCTCTATTTGAATGTGTGGACGGCGAACCTGCCCGCGGGATCTTCGTCTCACGCGTCCTCGCTCCACAAATCTCCCGTGATGGTCTGGATTCATGGCGGCGGCAACATCGAAGGTTCTCAGGAGTGGCCGCCGCTCGGGCCAACGTTAGCCAGGCACGGTGTGGTCGTCGTCAGCATCAACTATCGCCTTGGCGTGTTCGGCTTCTTGTCGCTTCCGGGGCTCACATCCGAGTCCGCCCAACACGCTTCAGGAAATTATGGATTGCTCGACCAGATCCAGGCGCTCAAATGGGTGCGCAGAAACATCGCCAAGTTTGGCGGCGACCCGTCCAATGTGACCGTCTTCGGCGCATCTTCAGGATCTCTCGATGTCTGCGACTTGATGGCCTCTCCTCTTGCCTCAGGCCTGTTTCAGAAGGCTATCTTGCAAAGCGGCGTCTGCGTTGACGGCACCTCACCAACCCTTTCTGAAGCCGAGGCCCAGGGCAAAAACCTGGCGCAGCAATTCGGAGTCTCAGGCGACGACACACAAGCTCTCGACAAGCTGCGCGCGATTCCTGCGGATCGGATGCTGCAACAAGCGGCCGCAGACCAGGAAATTGATTTCAACCCCATTGTTGACAATTGGGTCCTGCTCGATCAGCCGTGGCGCATCTTTTCTGAAGGCAAGCAAGCGCGCATCCCGGTGATTGTCGGCAGCAATGCGGAGGAAATGTCTATTTTCGCAAGTCCACTTGTCGGAGGCACATCGTATCGCCCCAGGACCGTCGCACAATACCGGCAATGGTTGCAGCGGGTGTTTCACGATTTCGCTCCTGAAGTCTTTGCCGCGTATCCGGCCGATACAGACAGCGATGTTCCCAAAGCTTTTCTCCACATGGATTCGGATTATGGGTTTGGGTTTGGTGCGTGGCTTCTCGCGCGCGAGACGCAAGCCATTGGGCAGAATGCGTTCCTTTACCGCTTCACTTATGTTGGCAGCGGAGAATTTCGATCCCTCGGGGCATTCCACAGCGAAGAGAGCATCCTTCTCAGCAAAAAGTATTGGACAAGCTGGGTGAGCAGCCCTGATGACGATCCCATGTCCGAGCACATCATCGGCTATTGGACGCAATTCGTCAGGACCTCGCGACCCGATGTGCCAGGTCTTCCTCCTTGGCCCGCCTATGATTCGAGCACCGATCAATACCAGGAATTAGGGAGACATATCGGACAAATTGCCGCCCACTCTTCCCGGTTCAGTGGCTTCATGAAGTCGTTCGAGGCGGAACGGTCGAAATGAACAGCCACGATTGCCAATCCGGCTCAGACCATTTGCAGACGCCGCGCCTTTGAGGACACGATTACGGTACCTGAAAAGCCAACAGTTCTGCGCCAAGCTATGCTCGCCTAACGCACGCCCGCAGCGTCCTGCAACTCGCAATTTTTGATTGCATTACACCCGCGGGGCGCTATACTTTTCGCATCCCCCGACTGACCCCGGCCAAGCTGTATTTGCCACTAGACTTGCCGATTTTCTGCCCGCCGCGGCCAACGCAGGATTGAAACCTGGGCGCTTTGGGCTACGTCGAGACAGAAGACCGTAAACACGGACTATTTCCAGCCATACAGCTGGAGCAACTTCCCGCAAGGCGCGGGGTTTCAATTCTTGAGAACTGCAGATCTTCTCCGGACCGCGCGACGCAATGGCCACTAATCCGGTGGCTCTTTGGGGGATCAAGAGGCGCGCGGCGAACCACGCAGATCGCGGAGACCAACGCGACAATCGGAGAAGCGTGACACCCTTTTTGTTGTAGCGGGAGTGACGATGAAGCCCTACGTCGCGTTGTTTTGTGCCTTGATAACTGTGCCGGCCGGACCGCTCTGCGCGGCCCAAACCCAGCGGGCGCTGCTCATCGGCATCAATACATACCAGCCCCCCGGCACATCGGCCCAACATCCCGCCGGCTGCGCCTACGGCCGTTGCGAGTTGGGCGCATTTCAAAACCTCGACGGCTCGGTCAACGACGCCGAGTCCATGGCCGATTTGCTCACCAGTGCCAAGTTCGGTTTTCCAGCCAATCAGGTAGTCCTGCTCACCAATCCTGCGCCGCCGCGCCCGCGGCCCGGCGTCACCATTCTTCCCGCTTCCCAGACCACGCGCGACGGCATTCTCGCCGCCATGCAGAAGTATCTCGTCGACATCCCGAAGAAGGGCGATACCGTGATCTTCTACGACGCCAGCCACGGATCGCTGCGCGTCAACAGCAAAGGCAACAAGCTCACCGTGCTGGTCGGCGGCAAGTATGTTCATGCCGACAGCACGCTGGTACCTTCTGACGCGTACACCGGCGGCTACGACGTGCGCGATCGCGAGATGACGCGCATCTTCAATGCGGCGCTCGACAAGGGCGTGCATCTCACGGTGATCTTCGACAGTTGCCACTCCGGCGGCATCACCCGCGGCATCGGCCCCAAGTATGTGGAGCGTACGCTGGCCTTCGACCCGCGCGACATTAATGAGAAGCCCGAAACCCAAACCCCGCCTTCCGAGCGCAAAGAGAATCCCGCGCTGATTTTTTCCGCCGCCCAGCAGGATCAAACCGCCAAGGAGATGCCGCCCGCCAGCCCCTCCGCTGAACCGCACGGCGCATTCACCGCGGCGCTGTTGCAAACGCTGGAAGTGTTGCCCGCCGACGCGCCGTCATCCCTGGTTTACGAACGCGTGCGCGCTGTCCTGGAAGGCAGCAGTGTTCCCGATCAGGAGCCTGACCTCGACGCCAGCGAGGCGCGCCGTCAACAACCACTCTTTGGCGGACTCGCGGCGATATCAAACAAAGTCCGCTCCACTGCGCTCGGCGCCAACAGCGATGGCGGCGTGACGCTCGACATCGGCCAGGCCGCCGGTTTGGGAGTTGGCACCGAATTCACCTCGGAGCAAAAAGGAAAAGATGACAACCTCATCGTCCTTCGCATCAACGCGCTCAACGGCATTGCGCGCTCCACCGCTGAAGTCGTGAGTCCCGCCAGCGCTACGGTAAACGCCGGCGATATCTTCGACCTCAGCAAATGGGTTCCCGATGAATCTTCGGTGCTGCGCATCTGGATGTGGCCCTCCAATCTTTCTCAGCAGCAGGTTCTAGCCGCTGCGTCGCAGGTGCAGGCCTCGGGCGCAGCACTTGTAGATGATCCCGCCGAACAGCAGTGGACGCATGTTCTCAGTTGGCACGGTTCGCAGTGGATGCTGCAGAAGGCCGGCGATGCGTCTCCTGTGAGCCTGGGCGCGACGCTCACCGCCGATGCGCTCAAGCAGCATCTTCCCGCGGGTGCAAAACTTTGGGCCAATCTTCCGCCATCGCACCAGATGGCCGCGGAACTCACCCCGGCCCCTGACAGCGCGGTGCAGATGGCCGACAAGATGTCGACCGCGCATTACGTGCTCGCCGGCGTGGTCACGAGCAAAGGCCCCGCGTATGCCTGGTACCACAAGAGCGCACTGGCAGCCGGCCCGCCTTCGCCCGACACGCCCGCGCACAGTCCGGGCTGCTCCACCAGTTCGCCGTATCCCGTGCGCAGCAACTGGGTTTTCGCCGGCGCCGGGGCCGATCTGGATGACGCCGGCGACAAGCTGAACAAATACGCGCTGCGGCTGGCCAAGGTGCGCGGTTGGATCGAGCTTGCCAACAACCCGACCGACGCTTCGATGTTCGAGTACTACTCCCTGGCGCTGCTTCCCTCCGCGAACGACACACCGGTCAGCGACACTCCGCTGGCCGACAATCAGCTCACCCATCAGGGCGACGAATTCAGGCTGGCTCTCACCTCCACAGACCGCATCCGCAGCCCGCGCTGGGTCTACGTACTCGACATCGACTGCCACGGCGCGGGCCAGCTCCTCTATCCGGGCAACTACACCAGCAATCAATTTCCCAACAAGGGCGATGAGGATCTGCAATTTCCGCTGCCCGGCGCGCGTGGGGTAAAGATCGGAGAGCCGTACGGGGTGGACACGTTGATCCTGCTCTCGACCGAGCAACCGTTGCCCGATCCTTTCGCGCTGAATTTTGAGGGAGTCGCCTCGCGCGGCACACGCGGCGCAACGTCGCCTTTGGAGAAACTTCTAAGCGACACCAGCGGGGGAACCCGCGGCATGAACGAACCGGAACCAACCAACTGGGGCATCAGCCTGTCGACCGTCCACAGTGCCCCCAAAACCAATGATGCAGCAAAGTAGGTTTTACGATTCGAGCTCAGGCTTCATGGATCAATTAAGCAGCCGGCGGCTCACAGCTCGCAACTTTCCCGGCAACTCACGGAGGTAGAACGATGTCAGTTTCCCGACGTAACTTTATCGCAGACGCGTCCATGCTCGGCGTGATGAGCGCGCTTCTCCCCGAACTGGCGGCCGCGCAAGCGCAGTCGTCTGAAGCAGCCGGCGATGACCTGCCCCACGATTCGTATGCCTTCTGGAATGGTTTCTTCGATTCTGTCAATCCGAGCAGCGCCAACTACGGCAACAAGACGGCGTCGCGCGGGCCTGAGGATCAGTTGCCCGATCCCGCCGCGCAGACCCAGTATCTGCACTACGACACCACCAGCAACCGCCTGCGCTACGCCTCGGACATCCAAAAGTCCGAACTGCTAGACCATGATGGCGATGTGTCGGTGAACATTGCCCTGGCGCAATTCCGGCCCGCCAGTGGAGAACTGAGCCAGCATCCCTCGCAGTTTCGCGTTGACACCACGCAGATTCACCCCATCATGGGCATCGTGGCGCCGCTCGCCTGGTCGGCCATTGCTTCGCTCAATCCCAACAAGGCGGGACAGGTGTCCATGGACCAGCTCGGCTTCAAGTCGCCGCAGGCCATGCAAGGCACCAACAAGATTCTGCTCACCGGCGGAACGGGCAAGATGGCCGTCAACATCTCGAAAGCCGCCCAAGCCTCGTTTTTCGTCAAGGCCTTGAACATCATGATTCAGGGTGCAAAAATCGCGACGCCCATCCTCGGTATTCCCGCCATCAGCGTTCCGGCGCTTAGCTCCTTTAGTGAGATGTTGAGCTACTGGGAAGATCGCACCCGCTTTGTCATGGCCGGCAACCTGATGACCGCCGTGGCCACGCAGCAGGCCTTGGACGATCCCGATCGCGAGCCCTCGTACCTCGGCCTTACGTCCGGCGACTACCTCATGGTTCCGCAGCGGCACGTGGACGAACTCTCCAAGGCGTTGCCCAACCTCGATCTGACGCAAGGCTATCTCGTAGCCAAGGATGCCGATCCCAACCTGCCGCTGGCGCAACGCGCGCAAAACACAATGCCCGGCATCACCTACGCGTCCATGAGAGTCAGTGTGCAGCCGTCAAACTCCTCTGCGGGCGTGCCCACCGTCGCCCCTCCGCCCCCGGCTCCGGCAACGACGACCAAGAAGAAAAGCTGATTCCATGAAAAGAAGCGCCGATGCCGTGAAAAATTGGCAACGAGAGATGGGTTACGCGGATATGCTAGTTTCGTCAGACCTCAGACAAGTTACGCCCCCGGTCACGGGCCGGCGGCGCACCCACAATCGCTCCATCGGAGATGCAAGATGATGCGCGCATCCAGGCTCCTGGCCATTGCATGTCTCAGCGCCGCGGCGCTGGCGGCAATTCCATCTCAGGCGCAGGGTTTCGGAACTTCCAAGTTAAGAGTCACGCTGCAGCGCAAGCTTCCCGCACTGGTTCATCTTCCCAGCGACACCATCAAGCTCACGGTCTCAACCGCCGACGAAGACAGCACTCTTCCCTTCGATTTTCAGGCGCTGCTTGAAACCGAGTTGCTCAAGGACGCTCCCGATCTCCGCGAAGTCGACAATGCTCCAGTGCAGATCATGTGCCAGATTACCGAGTACTCTCATCCCGACCCTGTCGTCACCACGCGCGTAGGTCCGGGCGTATCGCTTTCCGGCGTCTCCGCGACCTCGGACTATACGCGCATCACCGGCCAGTTGAACGTCTCGTTGCAGGTAAAAGATGCTGGCGGCAACCTGCTCATCTCTGACAACATCAGTGCCACCTACGACCAGGAATTCGACAGCTCAGGCAATTCCGCGTCCCATGGCGTGCTTGGTTCAGTGAAAGGTACATTTGGTCGCGCGAAGGGCGGCCAAAAAAGCGAAGACATCAATCCGCCCACGCCCTCCGAGCTGCGTTCCAACCTGATCCTCGATGCCGTGCAGCAAATTGCCGAGCACTTGGTCGACACCGACGAAAACATCGATGTGCTTCTGGCTCAGAAGTCCGGCCCCCTCGACGAGGGCGACAAGGCCGCCGAGACGGGATTGTGGCAACGCGCGCTGGAGACCTTCGAGACCGCCACGCCTTTTCCCAAGCCCGAAGAGGACGCCTATCGCCTCTATAACGTCGGCGTCGCCTACGAAGCGCTTGCCTACGCCGCCACCGATGAAAAAATGACCATGAAGTATCTGGATCAGGCGGCGATCAATTACGGCAAGGCCATCGACGCCCGGCCCAGCGAAAAGTATTTCGTCGAGCCGCAAAAGCGCATCGAAACCGCCATCGCGCATTACAAGGAGCTGCAGCAGGAGCGAACCAGGGCCACACAGGAAGCAGCGAATCCCGCGCCGTCCGCGCCCAAGGCTCTTACCAACTCCCAAATCATTTCCATGGTGAAGTCGGGCGTTGACGACGCCACCATCATCCAGGCCATTCGCAGTGCCGGCCTGGTCAATTTCGATCTCACCGCCGCGGGCCAACACGCGCTCACCGCGAGCGGCGTCAGCCCGCGCATCGTAACTGCCATGAAGACGCAGGCCGCGAAAAAACCGCCGGCGCCCGTCCACAAAGGGCTCAGCAACGCGCAGGTAATTGCCATGGTCAAATCCGGCATGGACGAAGACACCATCGTCAAGACCATCGCAGGATCGGCCGCGGTCGACTTCGACCTCAGCGCAACCGGCCAGCAGCAACTTACCAGCAGCGGCGTCAGCGCGAGGGTTCTGGCCGCGATGAAGGATCGCGCTGCGAAACAGCCTGCCGGAAAGCCCGTGGCCGCCAAGTGAATCCGCGCTATCCATCCCGCATGTTCGTCATCGCGCTGCTCGCGCTTGCGCCTCTCTTTCTCGCGCTCGGCGCGCAGCCTCGCGCATCCGCGCAGGATGTACAGTGCGGCGCCGGCGATGACCTCGTGGTGCAGGCGCTGGAGCGCATCACTCCGCAAAGCGACGACGATGCTTTCGTCGATGCACTCGAGTTGCTCAAGCACGCAGTCTCAGTCTGTCCCGAGCTGGGCGACGCGTGGTACTACCGGAGCCTGGTAGAGAAGCGCCTCGGCCACGACGCGCTCGCCAAATACGCGCTGGGCAAAGCGCAGTTCAACGGCTCCGAAGCGCTCGATCAGGGACTGAATCCGCTCGAGCTTTCCACGCCCGCCTCACGCGGCGCTGCCGAGTCAGGCCCCGCGCCGGGACCCGCTGCGCCTCCCGTGCCTCCCGGTCCCATCCAGCAAAAGTGGGCGCTCGTGGTCGGCATCGGACATTTTACCGACTCCGAGATTCCCCGCCTCAACTACACCACCGCTGACGCCACCGCCTTTGCCGCCGCTCTCGAGGATCCTTCCATCGGTCAGTTCCCTGCCGACAACGTCCACGTCCTCACCGACGAGCAGGCCACGACCAAGAACATTAAAGAGCAACTCAATTGGATCGCGCGCCACGCCGCGGCCAACGACCTGGTGGTGATTTACGTGGCCACGCACGGTACGCCGCGCAGCATCGACACTGCGGGTGGCGCCAATTACCTCGTCACCTACGACACCGAGGCCTACAACGGCAAGCAATTCAACGAGGACGCGCTCTATGCCACCGCGTATCCCATGGTGGAGTTGGCCAACGCCGTGGCCACGCGCATGAAAGCCCTGCGTACCGTCGTCTTCCTCGACACCTGCTACAGCGGTGCCGCGGCTGGCCCCAACGCGCCCGCGCCAACAGATAAACTCGCCAACACCGCTCCCTCGCAAGCCATGTTGGCCCACATGTCTTTGGGAACCGGTCGCATTGTCATGTCGGCCAGCCAGAGCGATGAGGCATCGCTCGAAAGCAGTCAGCTTCGTCACGGCTACTTTACGTTCTATCTGCTGCAGGCGCTGAAAAATGGCAAAGGCATGACTCCGCTCAGCCAGGTCTACGCCTCCGTGGCGCAGCAGGTCTCGCAAAGCGCCTCCGCTCTGGGCAAGCATCAGCATCCGGTCATGAATCGCAGCTCTGCGGATGCGGACTTCGCGCTGCGCGCGCCGGCAACCAGTGCAGCCAACGTGCAGCCCTAACCAGTACAAGAGAGGCACGCCATGAAACGCCTCAGAACGATTGGTTTCGTGATCTGCTTCTCCGCAGGTCTCGCCGCTACAAATTCCGTTGCGCAAACCACGATCAAAGACTCAATCGCCCAGCAGGAGCAGAAGCTGGCGCAGGCGCGTGCGGGCAACGACATGCGCACGGTCGTCACCGAGCTGAACATTCTCGGTTCGCTCTACCGGCTCTCCGGCCAGTTGCAAAAGGCGCTCGACGATCTGAACGAGGCTCTGCCCATCGAGCAGCAAGCCAACAGCCTGTTCGGCCAGGCAACCACGCTCATGACCATGGGCCGCGTCTACTCCGACATTGGCCAGGAAGACAAGGCGCTCGCGGTCCTCAATCAGGCGCTGCCCATGTGGCGCAGTCTCGGCGGGCGCACCGGCGAAGCGGCCACGCTCAGCTACATCGGCAAGGTTTATAACAATCTCGGCAACCACGACGCGTCGCTCAAAAATCTCAATGCCTCGATGGCGATCTGGCATCAGATCGACAACCCAACCTCCTCGCCCAGCAGCGCCACGCAGCCCGTTTCCCGCACCATGATTCTCGATGGCGAAGCCGGCGCGCTCGACAATCTCGGCCGCGCTTACTCCGATATGGGCCAGGGTCTCGAGGCGCTCAAGGATTACGACCAGGCCATCGCTCTCTTCCGCCAGGCCGGCGAGCGCAACGGCGAAGCGCTGATCCTCAACGACATGGGCCCGGCCTACGCCGAACTGGGGCAGAAACAAAAATCGCTGGAGGTCTACAACCAGGCCATCCAGATCTGGCGCGAAACCGGCAACCGCCAGGGCGAAGCGCTCACGCTCAACGACATCGGCCGCCTTTATCGCGATCTAGGCCTGCACCAGACCGCGATGGACTACTACAACCAGGCCTTGCCCATCTGGCGCGAGACCGGCAATCGCAGCGGCGAGGCCATGGCGCTCAGCGACATCGGCCGCGCCTACGACGATCTCGGCCAGCCGCAGAAGGCGCTCGACTACGGCGCCCAGGCGCTGCCCATCTTCCGCGAAACCGGCAATCGCCGCGGCGAAGCCATGGTCCTGAATACCATGGGCCGCGATCGTTCCGACATGCATGAAGCGCAGGCTGCGATGGATCTCGACGTGCAGGCGCTCGTCCTCTGGCGCGAGGTGAAGGATGAGCGCAACGAAGCCGCTGCCCTGATGACCATCGCCTGGGCCTGGTCCGAGATGAAGGAGCCGGAGAAATCCTTCGCCAGCGCCGTTGCAGCATTGGGTCTGGCCAAGGCCACGGGCGATCCCGAATACGAAGCAGCCATCGAAAACTCCATGATGCTCGGTTTCCGCAATCAGCATCATCCGGAAGAGGCAATTTTATTTGGCCTCGATGCCGTGAACTCCTATCAGCAGATCCGCAAAAACATCTCCGGCCTCGACAAGGAATTGCAATCGGGATTTGTGCAATCGAAGTCCGGAGTTTATCGCATGCTGGCCGAATTGCTCATCGAGGCCGGGCGGCTTGGTGAAGCGGAGCAGATTCTCGATCTCCTCAAGGAACAGGAGCTGAAGGATCTCGTGGCCGGCGCGAGTGAGAATGCCGGAACAGGATTTGAACCCATTGCGCTCTCGCCCGCCCAGCAAAAAGCCGAGAGTGCGTTGCCCGATATCGAAAAGAAAGCGCGCACCATCGAAGAACTGAGCCTCGCCTACGCGCAGATTCAAGCCCAACCCTCGCACACGCCTGAGGATGACGCGCAACTCAAGTCCATCGCAGCCAACATGGCTCAAGTGAGCAAAGAAATTCACGACACGCTCTATAACGAAATCTTTCCCGAACTCGATGCGCAATCGGCCCCCGGCCAGGCCGCGGACAACACAAAGAGCCTGCTTCAGAACTCGCTCGCCAAACTCGGTCCGAACGTAATGGGCATTCGCCTGCTGCTCGGCGACGATCATGCCTACGCCATCGTGGTCACGGCCAACTCGCGCAGGAAGATCGAACTTCCCGCCTCATCCGCCGACCTGCGCGCCAAGGCTCTTGACGCAGTCCACGTGCTCAGCTCGCCCTCCACCGATCCGCGCCCGCAGCTCAATCAGCTCTACGCAATGATCGTGGCGCCGCTCGAACCCGAATTAAAAACCCTCGCCACCACGCAAAATAACGTGCCCACGCTGCTCTGGTCGCTCGATGACGCGCTGCGCTACGTGCCCATGGGCGCGCTCTACGACGGCAACCATTACATGGTCGAGCGCTATCATAACGTCCTCTTCACTCCCGAAAGCTACGGCCACATCAGCGATTCCCCGCTATCGAACGGCCAGGCGCCCCGCGCGCTGGCCATGGGCCTGTCCAAGAGCTACGGTGGTATGCCGGCGCTTCCCGGCGTACTGCCCGAGCTCGATTCCGTAGTCCACGATCCTTCAGTCCCCGATTCGCACGGCCCCATGCAGGGAATCCTGTTGCCCGACCAGCAGTTCACGCTGGCTGCGCTCAAGTCGCAGCTCGATTCCGGCCAGCAGTTCTCCGTGGTGCACATCGCCAGCCACTTCGTTCTCATCGCCGGCAGCGGCAACGAGCCTTACCTGCTGATGGGCGGCGACAAAGCCGGCGACCCCAACGGCTTTGACTGGAACCTCTCTGACATGGAGAACTCCACGGTCGTCTTCCACGGCACGCGCCTGCTCACGCTCTCGGCCTGCAGCACGGCAAAGGATTACAGAAGCCGCAACGGCCTCGAAATGGACGGCCTCGGCATGGTGGCGCAGCAGAAAGAGGCAGAAGCTGTGCTGGCCACGCTCTGGGACGTGAACGACCTCAGCACCAGCCACATCATGAGCGACTTTTATGCGCGCTGGGTGCAAAATCCCGCGCAGGGCAAAGCCGAAGCGCTGCGCCAGGCCCAGCTCGCCTTCCTGCACGGCGGCGCGGTCGCACCTCACCCTGCCATCGCACCGAGTCACACTGTTGCCTCCAGCGGCGGAATTGCATCGAGCCCCTCAATTGCCACCAGCTCCCAAACCGGCCGAGGCTTCCAGACCTCCGAGGCCCCCGCCGCAACGCAATCCAGTCTCGGCTACGCCCATCCTTATTACTGGGCGCCCTTCGTCCTCATCGGCAATTTCCAGTAGCGCCGGTCTCTAGACCGGCTGTCGTGCGGGTCTCCAGACCCGCACCGATCAGAGAGCATGACAGAATCACTCGATCCGAAATCTAGCCAAGCAGCTGCTTCGCCACCTGCACGTAAAGCTCAACGGCTTCGCGGAGTTCTTTCTTCGCCAGCTTCTCAAAAGGCGTGTGCGCCACGTGAATGCTCCCCGGGCCAAGCAGCAGCGGCTCGCCCCAGTTCGATAGCTGCGGAATATCGGTGGTGAACTTCGCGATCATGGTAGGCAAACCCTCCACCGCACGCAAGCGCACGAAGGGAATTTCCAGCGTGAAGTCCACTTCCGCAAGCCCAGCCGCAGCATCCAGGATCGCGGCGCGCACCGGCGTAGCATCACCCACCAGCCGCACCAGCACCTGCGCCTCGGCCTTGTCCGCAATTACGTTGGGCGCGTGGCCGCCGTGAATCTGCCCGATGTTCAGCGTGCCAGGCCCCACGTCTTCAATCACAGGCATTTCCAGTTCCAGCAATTTCGCCATCACCTGCACCAGTTTGTGTACGGCGCTCTCGCCGAGTTCGGGATACGCCGAGTGCGCCATCTTGCCCGTCGCGCGAAACACCACGCGCAGAGCGCCTTTCGACGCCAGAGCCAGGCGATTATCCGTAGGCTCGCCGTTGATCAGGAAGCGGCTGCCCTTCGGCGCAAGATTCGCGGCCTTGGCGCCCGCCGAATCGCGTTCTTCCCCTGACACAAAGAGCAATCCAATCCGAAACCCCGCCGCGCGCAGCGCTTCGGCCGCGGCAACCTGCGCGGCAATGATGCCCTTGGCGTCAGAAACTCCGCGCCCATACATGAACTCCGCATCTTCGCTGAAGGGAATGTACGGCGGCACCGTATCCATGTGCGTGGAAAAAACCAAATCGGGCGTTAGCCCCTGCGGCCCCGCATATACATTCCACCGCGGGCCTGCGGCGCCGTCCGGCGGCTGCGGCACAGGAGTCTTTTCCACTTCCCAGCCCCGCTCCGCGAGAAACCCTGCGAGAAAATCCCCCACCGCTCCTTCGTGGTAGGTCGTTGATTCAATTTCGCATAACTGGCGGGTCAACGCGATCGGGTCAAGAGCAGTGCGTGCGGCAGTATCGTTCATCATGATGTTGTCAGAATAGCGCAGTGACCGCTTCAGTTACTTCCGGTGTGGCCCGCCTGCTCCCTCCGCTGATGAAGCGCTCCGGCCAGCGTAAAATGAACAGTGGAATGAACTCCACGACCGCATCCCTCCACGCCGAAACGCCCAGAGGCAACCAATCGCGATGGCCTGGCGGAAAGCGACCTTTCCCCATGACGATCTCGGCATGCGCGCGACACAAAAGGCGAGTGCCGTGAGCCCGGAGTTCTCCAGCACGCTTCCGTCGGACCAGGCGACCTTTGCCGGCGCCATACACAGGCTTACGCTCGCCGGTCCCGCCGGCGAACTGGAAGCGGTGCTGAATCAGGGCGCGCCGAATGCGCGTTTCGCCGCGCTGGTCTGTCATCCGCACCCACTCGGCGGCGGCAGCATGCACAACAAAGTTGTCTACTACGCCATGAAGGTGCTCAACGATGCCGCGTGGGGCCTGGGTTGGCCCGTCCTGCGCTTCAACTTTCGCGGCACGGGCTTGAGCGAAGGCGCGCATGATGGCGATGCTGAAACCGGCGACGTCCTTGCCGGCATGGATTGGCTGGAACGCGAGTTCCACCTGCCCCTTGTCGTCGCTGGATTCAGTTTCGGCGCGGCCATGGCGCTGCGTGCATGTAGCCTTCCCGCCGCAACTCCTCGCGACGTGCGCGCGCTCGCCGCTCTCGGTCTGCCCACCATGGAACCGGGTCCCGCTTATGAGTATTCCTTCCTGCAAAATCTGACCATCCCCAAACTCTTTCTCAGCGGCGATAACGATCCGTTTGCGCCCGCTGAGCAATTGATCGAGGTGGCCACTTCTGCAGCCGACCCCAAGCGCCTCTTCCTCATTCCCGGCGCCGACCATTTCTTTACCGATCAACTGGAAACCATGCAGCTCGCTCTTGCCGGCTGGTTGAAGGAGCAATTGCCATGACGCCGGTCAGCGACGCCGCACTGGAATCGCAGCACACCACGGCCACCGGGATCTTTACCGGCGCACTCAAGGCGTGCAACATCGCCACTGCATTCGACCGCCGCTTGCGTTTCGAAGGCCACGTCCTGCACCGTCTTTTGCCCGACGGCAGCGGCCCCTCCACCATCGATCTCTCCGCGTACAAACGCGTGTTCGTGATTGCCCTCGGCAAAGCCGCCGGGCCCATGCTTGAAATTCTGTTGGAGCGCATGAAGCGCCGCAAGGGAATGCGCGGCATCTGCGCCTCCAACCAGTTGCCCACCAAGCGCAACTGGCGTTTCCGCTACTTTGAAAGCGGCCATCCCCTGCCCAACGAGGACTCCTTCGCCGCCGCACGCGCCGCGCTCGCGCTGCTGCGCAAGGCACGCAAGGACACGATCGTTTTCTTCCTCATCTCCGGCGGCGGGTCCGCTTTGTTCGAACTGCCGCTCGATCCGCACATCACTCTTGAGGACACCATCGCGTTCAACCAGTTGCTGCTGGCCTCGGGCGCGCCCATCAACGAGGTCAACACTCTGCGCAAGCATTTCTCGGCGGTCAAGGGAGGCCGGCTGGCGATGGCCGCTCCAGAGGCGGCAAAGGTAAGCCTGCTGCTGCCCGATGTGCCTTTGCGCACACTCGACGCGCTTTCGTCCGGGCCCACTTCGCCTGACCACTCCACCGTCGCCGACGTGCGCGAGCTCCTCGCCAAATACGATCTTGCGGAAAAGCTTCCGCCCTCGGTCCGTTCGTTTTTTGAGCGCGAAGACCTCCCCGAATCGCCCGGCAACAAGACTTGGCGGGTTTCGTTCCTCCCGCATAAAATGCCCTGGACCGCCGGACCGCCGCCGCGACCCATGACGGGCGCGGAAAACATGAGCGGCGAAGACGAGGCCTTTCGCGATTCGGTCTTTGAGATTCTGCTCTCCAGCCACGATCTGGTAGAAAGCGCGCGCTCCCAGGCGCGCAATGCCGGCTACCATGTAATCGTCGACAATGCGTGCGACGATTGGGACTATGCCGACGCGGCCCGCTACCTTCTCGAGCGCTTTCACACCTACCGCGCCAGGTTTCCGCGCTTCTGCCTGATCTCAGTGGGCGAGGTAACGGTGACGCTCAATCGCACGCCCGGCGCGGGTGGCCGCAATCAACAGTTTGCTTTGCTCTGCGCCCTCGAGCTCGCCAGGCATTCCGGCGAGCGTCTCACCGTGCTCAGCGCCGGCTCGGATGGCATCGACGGCAATACGCGGGCCGCCGGAGCCATCGCCGACCCCACCACCGTATCTCGCGCCCGCGCCTTTGGTTTCGATCCCGAGCAGTCGCTGGCCGAGTTCAATGCCTGTCCGCTCTTCACCGCCATCGGCGACTCCGTGGTCACTGGCCCCACCGGCCACAACTTGCGCGACCTGCGCCTGCTCATCTCCGAAGCTTCCTAACGTACAGTGGCGGGTGCCCCACTCTCGCGACGATTTTGTTTTCGCCTCCAGAGCGCGAAGCGGCTGGCTCGCTCCCTTGCTCCCTCGCTCCCTGCCTTTCAGTGGAAAACGGCAGGAACTTTTTCTCCGCGCCACGAATTCTCTGCATTACGATGGGTTGGTGCCTCGAAAATCCACCCGCAAGGCCGCCGGCAAACTTCCTGACATTCGCGCCGTTGCCGCCGTGGCCAAAGTTTCCATTGCAACCGTATCGAGAACTATCAACGGTTCTCCGCTGGTCAGCGAACGTCTCAGCAAACGTGTCTGGCAAGCCATCAAGCAGCTCAACTACCTGCCCAACACCCACGCGCGCACCCTGGTCTCCGGCCGCAGCCGCCTGCTCGGCATCATCGTCGAAAACATCACCAATCCTTTCTTCCCCGAGCTGATCCAGAGCTTCGAAGAGATCGCAGTTGCTCGCGGCTACGAAATTCTCGTCAGCTCCACCAACAGCGATCCCGCGGTGCTGGCCGCATGCGCGCGCCGCATGTTGGAGCGCAAGGTCGACGGAGTCGCCGTCATGACCTTCGGCGAAGAGGAACCCGTGCTCGATCAGCTAGTGAACCGCGGCGTTCCCATTGTTTTAGCCGAGTTCAAGCTCAACGACCCCAAGGCCAGCACCATTCTTCTCGATTACTCCACCGGCATTCACGCCGCCATTCGCCATCTCGCCGATCTCGGGCATCAAGCCATCGGTTTTCTCGCCGGCCCCTACAGTCTGCACTCGGCCATCACGCGCGAAAACGACTTCCGCGCCGCCATGCATGCTGCCGATCTGCAGCTTCAGAAGAAATGGATCATCGAATGCGATCACACGCTCAAGGGCGGCGTAGCGGGCTTTGAGCAGTTACGCAAACTCGCTTCCCGGCCCACCGCCATCGTCTGCTCCAACGACATGACCGCGATCGGCGTCTTGCGCGCGGCTTACATGGCCGGACTGCGCGTGCCGCGCGATCTCTCCGTGGTCGGGCTCGACGATGTGGATTTCGCCGAATACACGCTGCCGCCGCTCACCACCATTCGCCTGTCGCGTGCCGATTTGGCGCGTGCCGCCTTTGAAGCCCTGCGCCAACAGGCCGAAGATCCTGACAATCCCAAAATGCAGCGCGAATTCCTGGTCTCCACCAGTCTCGTAATCCGCGGCTCCACGGCCCCGCCTTCCGCTGTCCATCCATCCTGAGTTCCCTTTGATCGGGCTCCATTTGTTCGGCCCTTCCCTCATCTCACATCACGGTGTGCCCGGCCGCACAACCCGTCATTCCGAACCCCTGTAACCTTGCCTCGACAGAGGGACCGCATCACACATTTCATGCAAAATGCTTGCGACGGCATCGATTTCGCTTCGAATTCACGAAGCCTTCAATCTGTCCGGAAAAAATTTCCGGCGCGCCCTGTTCGTGAAGGAACCGCGGCGGGGTGGATCGCGTACTTAAATCCTATGAAGACCTGGGTGAGCGGAATCTTACTGTGCCTGGCATCGGTAAACTTACCGGCCGCGCCCAGGACTTCCCATCAAAGTGCAGCCAAGTTGCCGGTCGTGACCGCGCAGAAGAAGGGCACGGACACTCCGCTCATCGATCATCCGCTGCACCTGGCCGACTTCCCCAACATGCAGCCACGCGCCGATCTTCGCGACAAACTGGCTCACGTCTCCGATTTCATCCAGAACGCGCCCTTCGACGGCCAACCAGCCACCGAGAAAACCGAAGTGTGGATGGCGCACACCAAATCGACGCTGTATTTCGTTTTCATCTGCTACGACCGCCATCCCGAGCTGATTCGCGGCCATCTCGCCCGCCGCGAAAACATTCTCAACGACGACGGCGTCGCGGTGCTTCTTGATCCCTTTCGCGACCGGCGTTTGGGCGTTATCTTCAGGGTGAACCCGGCGGGCGTGCAGGCAGACGGTGCATGGAGTGAGCCCAACAACACCGATTACAGTTACGACACCGTATGGGATTCCGATGGCCGCGTGACCAAAGACGGCTGGATGGCGCTGATTGCCATTCCCTTCCGCAGCGTCCGCTTTCGCAACAATGAATCGGACTGGGGCCTCGTCCTCGGCCGCTTTCTTCCGCGCAACTCTGAAACGGATTTATGGCCGCGCGTGGCCGCCGACGTCACCGGCGTGCTGAGCCAGGAAGGCACTCTGCACGGCATCGAAGGCGTAAGCGGCTCGCACAACTTCCAGTTGAACCCATACACGCTGGCGCAAAACGAGCGGTCCCTCATCGACATCGATCCCACCAACCCTTACTTCAGCTCACGTCATTTTGAAGGTACCGATGGCGGCGAGGCCAAGCTGATCCTCAAAGACAGCATCGTTATCGACGCCACCATTAATCCCGACTTCAGCGATATTGAGTCCGAGCAGCCGCAATTCACCGTCAATCAGCGCTTCCCCGTCTATTTTCCGGAGCTGCGGCCTTTTTTCCTTGAGAATGCCGACTACTTCGTTACGCCCATCAATCTCATTTACACGCGCAACATCGTGCATCCCGAGTACGGCATCCGCATCACGGGAAAAATGGATCACACCAATGTCGGGCTCTTTGTCACCGACGATCGCCAGCCCGGACAGGCCGTCGTGCCCGGCGATCCGCTCTACGGGAAACATGCCACCGTCGCGGTGGGCCGCATCTCAGAGGATGTGGGCAAGGGATCGAGCATCGGCGCAATGTACACCGATGAAGAATTTGGCCAGGGTTGGAATCGCATCGGCGGCTTCGACTTTACCGCGCGCATTGACAAGCACTGGACCGCGTGGGGACAGATGGTGGAAAGCTCCACTATGGGCGACGAGGACAGCGGCACGCCGCCCACGTATAGCGCCGGCCCCTCGAGCGCATTCCAACTTGTGCGCTCCGGCCACGCCTTCAACATGAATGACAACTTCGTTGATGTCAGCACCGGCTTTCAGACCCAGTTGGGCTTCATCCAGGCCTCCAACTTCCGCAACAACCACACGCATGCTAACTACCAGTGGTTTCCCAAGAACCGCTTCTATCAGAGCTTCGGTCTTGAAACCGATCAGAACGTCGCCTTCGATCACCAGGGCGACCGCGTGTTTCACTACTCGACTTTCGATGTCTTCTGGCTGCTGCCGCGCAACATCGTCATCGCGCCCATCATCGGAGAAAACTCCGACACCGTGAGCCCGCTCAACTACGCGGGCCTCGCGGACTTCAAAAACTTCACTGAGAACTTCGGAGGAATCGTCTTCCGCGGCGCGCCCTGGTCGCAACTTAACTTCAACCTGACGGCCCAGCGCAGCGGCAATGTGAACTACAACCCGGCCACCGGCCAGATTCCTTCGCTGCTCAACCAGGAGACCGTGCAACTGCTCTTTACCGTGCAGCCGGTTCGCCAGCTCACCGCCGACAACACCTATCTGCTCGATCGCGACCACGCCGTGGCCAACGGCGCATCCGTCTACGAGGCGCAGACCATGCGCAGCGTGGTGAACTACCAATTCACGCGTTCGATCTCTGCGCGCGTGGTTGCGGAGTACGACTCCACGCTGGCCAATCCCGCGGAAACTTCGCTGCTGCGCAGCAAGGAATTCGCTTCCCAGGCGCTTCTCACCTGGCTGCCGCATCCTGGCACAGCAGTCTACATCGGCTACAGCAACGACATGCAGAATCTGGACCGCAGCCTCTGCAATCGTCTGCCCGGCGGCGCGTGCGATCCGAACAATACCACCCCACCTCGCGCCGCACCCATGCTCAACGACGGCCGGCAGATCTTTATCAAGGCTTCGTATCTCTTCCGCTTCTGAGTGCGGGACCTTTCACGCGATAAGCTGTCTATAGAAGAGCGCGGAACGCGGTTCCTCGCCGGAGGCGCAATTTTGACGACGGCTTGCATCAACCGCATTGCCACAGCAGTGCCCACGTACGACATGCACCGTGGATTCATCGCCTTCGCTGAAACCCTGCTCTCCGACGGCACACCTCGCAATCTTTTTCGGCGCATGGTGCGTCAATCGGCAATCGACCACCGATACTCTTTCCTCAACCCCGTCGTCACCGCGGATGGAGTGGTCAGCGATACCGAAGCATTTTTCGTTCCCGGCAACTTCCCCACGACCGCCCGCCGCATGCAGGCCTTCGAGCAATTCGCGCCACAGCTTGCCCACAGCGCCCTCGACAAACTCGCGCTCACTCAAGATGAGCGCCGCGCCATCACGCACGTCATCGTGACTTGCTGCACCGGTCTCTACGCACCGGGGCTCGACTATGACACCATCGAGCACCTCGGCCTCAACCCATCCGTCGAACGCACCTTCATCGGCTTTATGGGCTGCTACGCCGCCATCAACGCGCTCAAGACCGCGCGCCACATCGTTCGCTCCGAGCCGGGCGCCAAAGTGCTGATCTTGAGCCTGGAGCTCTGCTCTCTCCATATGCAGGAAACGCAGAATCTTGAACAGCTACTTGCGTTCCTCGTCTTCGCAGATGGCTGCGCAGCTTACCTGGTCTCCGCGGAGCCATCGGGACTTGCCATCGACAGCTTTCTCGCCGTCAACCTGCCCTCCACTAGCAGCTTTATCACCTGGCGCATTGGCGAACTCGGCTTCGACATGCACATCTCCGGTCAAATCCCCGGCGAGCTGCGCAAGGGTCTCGCCGCCGCGAGCCATCAAATCACGCAGGGCGCCGATCTCCAATCCATCAATCTCTGGGCCATTCATCCCGGCGGACGCACCATTCTTGACGCCGTCGAGCAAGGCCTCGCGCTTTCTCCGGAAGCGCTCACCCACTCCCGAGAAATCCTCCGCAACTTCGGCAACATGTCGTCGGCTTCCGTCGTCTTCGTGCTCGCGCAGCTGATGCAAACTGCGCGTCCCGGCCAGCGCGGCTGCGCCATGTCCTTCGGCCCCGGCGTCACCGCAGAGACGATGCTGTTTCACGCCCTCTAACCCGCATTCCTCACACGCGGCCAGAATTCGTAGCGCCGGTCTCCAGACCGGCTGTAGCGGGGGTCTCCAGACCGGCTGTAGCGCCGGTCTCCTGACCGATTGTAGCGCCGGTCTCCTGACCGGCTGTAGCGGGGGTCTCCAGACCCCCGCAGGGCAGATATCGGCTGAAAATGCGCCATTTCCTCCCGCCAAGACCTCTGTGAGAAATGCCGGCTAATGCCCTGCGCGCACCCGTCGCGCAGGAATCGCCGATCGCCAGCGCACGCGGCAAAATCTGAATTGTCTCGATATTTCTTACGGAACGGCTCTCACTTCAGCTTCCCGAAGCGAATTGTCGTTAGTGGTGACCACCGCTGCTGCTGCTGCTGCTGCTGCTGCTGCTACTACCGCTGCTGCCACCTCCGCCTCCGGTGCTGCCGCCGCCCCCACCACCGCCTCCGCGAGAGCCGCCGCCACCACCGCCGCCACTATATCCGCCGCCACCACCCGAGCTTCCGCTGCTACGCGAACCGCCGCCCGCGCTGCCACTGTAGCTGCTTCCGCGCGCGCCACCACCACCGCCGGAATATCCGCCCGAGCCACCGGAGTAAGAACGCGTGCTGTAGTTGCCGTGCGCGTTCGTGCCTTCCACCCGCGCCTGCAAATCGCCGTGCACTCCGCTAAACGGCCTCGTCTCGGTCGTCATTTTATTGCCCTGCATCACTTGCCGGGTCATCAAAAAGCTCTGCGATTTGCGATCGAATGCCAGCGTCGGTCCCACGTCCTTGCCAGCCACCAGCGGCTGATTCACCCCGTGCAACTCCACGTGCGGTTCATCCGCCTTCGCCAGGACCTCAAAATACGGCTTCGCGAACTCCTTCGGCACGTTGTCCAGCACTTTAATTTCGCGATTCGGATCGAGCATCACGCGCTGCACTGACCGGCCCTTGTCGCCGACCACAAACGCGCCGTGCCGCAGATTCAGCGGGGGCTTGCCGGCCACGTCGTGCGGATGCAGCGGAACAAACGCGGTGTTTTTTCCCGCCTTGACCCAGCGAATGGGTGGCCGATGGTGCCGCCTGTGACCCGCCACCCACGCATAACGGTTTCCCCGGTGAACCCAATACCCCGCGTGACACACGGCCCAGTCGTAGGGATATCCGAACCTGAAGTAGTCTCCCTGCCACGCATCCGGCTCACTCCACACCACGCGCTCCGCGCCCGTCATGCGGTCACGCTCCATCAGCGTGCGAATTGCGTCGGGGGAACAGGGAAAGTAATCCAGGCGCTCAATTCGATCCGTAGGATCGGCCGCCGACTCCGCCGGTGTCGCGACCGCTTGCGTGTCATACACCCCGCCGTCCGGTTCTGGCTGCTCCCGATCCTTGGGCTCGTTGGGTTCCCAGCAAGTGCCATAAGGCGGGCAATCATAGAAGGTGCCCTGCTTTTCCATATCCGCCAGACCGGGAATCGGCTCCGTCAGCCCGGAAGCCTTCATCATGGCCGCTTCGGCCTGCGCGTACTCCGTTACGCGCGCGTCCACCCACCCATCCCACACGGCCATCGGATCAGGTGTTTTGACAGCGGCCAGAAACGTCCGCCCGTTGCCACGGTCCACCAGAGTCTGGCCCTTCTTGTACTCCACAATATGCAGCGGCGGTCCCGGCAGCAGGACGGGCATATCCGTCTGGAACGTAAGTTCGGTGCCGTCCATGAAACTGGAAACCCGCACATACAGATCGTTCGGATACCGTGATGAAACCGAGCTCGTCGGAGTCTGTAGTTCAAAAAACTCCTTCGCGGCCATCGGCTCCACGTGCAGCGTCGCCATGCCGGACAGGAGCGCCAGGCTGGTATAGGGAACCCCTTCGGTAGTGTGAATGTCGTTGAAAGCGAGCGCGGAGTTCGCCGCGAGATACACCATCGACGCGTCTTCAAACTCAATCTCCGCGCGCCCCTCGCCCGTCACCAGGCTGTACCCGGTAGCAAGCGGCAATCCCGCAACGGCCTTTTCCCAGGTCGCTCCGCTTGTCTTCTCGCCCTCCTTGCCGCGCATCACGCGCACATCGCCCTCGAGCGAGCGAATGCGCACAATCTGCGGATAAGTTGCTGCGGAAGGTGGCGTGGTCTCGGCGGTAACAGAAGAAGCCTCAGCTTTAGCCTTGTCCTGCGCTGCGGCGTAGCTTGAGAGACCCTGCGTGAGACAACTCGAAAGGAACAGAACAGCCAGACGCCTGAAGCAAATCGTACTCATGACCAAGCCCCCCGCTCGGCCGATGCTCCGGCTAAAACATTAGATGCCTATGAGTTTAAGCGCGGATGTCCCAGTTGTCGAAAGCATGCAGAGCTTGCTCCTGTGCAACGCGGCTTTTCATGTGAGCAAGATCACGCTCATAGCGGAGCGGATGGCCTTTCACAGTGGCTGGCGGGTCGAATTCCAACGTCAATCCGCGGCTTCGACCGTCTCAAGTTCCAACGCGTCGGCTTCGCGCCACGCGGTGATCTGCGCGTGGGTCTGGTCGGCGGCCGTGCGCCGGTCAGGATAGATCCGCGGCTCAAAGAAACGCAGCTCCGCCGAGAAGCCCACCACGCCCAGCACCTTCCACAGGTGCGTCACGAATTGCTCGTTGCCGTACCAGCAAAGCTCGCGCTCTTCCACGCCGCCTTCGATCACGTAGCGCAGCGCCGCCGCGGTAATGGGTGCGCCTGCCGTAGTTGCCGGGTCGATGAGCCGCGAGTGGAAGCGCAGCACCTCGGCTCCATCCGTACTTGTGCCCTCAGGGAACAGCAGCACCGGCACGGGAAGATTCAGCCGCTCGGAAATCTGCTCGGCAACCGACATGGCGCTGGCCAGGCTCGAGCGATCGACAAAAATCGTCCCGCCCGTGCGCGCGGCCTTGCCGAAAAACGGCCAGCCAACAATCTCCATCTTGGCCACAAAAAAGCACGGCATCGCCGCACTGATGATCAGGATGTCGAGATAGCTGAGGTGATTCGAAACCACCAGCCCGCAGGCCGGCGGCTGCCCTTCCACCTGGTACTTGATGCCCAGGCATTTCAAAATCATGCGCACGGCTTGCTGCAGCCACACGGCACGCTGCTCCAGGGTCAGAGGCCCGCGTATGCGCTTGACCCAGTAACGCGCCACGCACAGTGCCAGAGCGAAGGCCAGCGCCACAGCGCGCCGGACCCGCCGCAGCATCATGAGGTCAGCGGAGCCAGGAAGCGGTTGCGCGCGGCAGCCGAAAGCAATTTCAGATCGAGAAGCGTCAGAAAATCGATGGTGCGAAACTCGCGGTCCCAGGCCGGCGGCGCAGCAATGCGTGCGCCAATGGCGAGATAGGTCTTGAGCAGCTTGGGAACTTTGCCCTGCATAGTGGGCGTCGCGGGTAAACCTGATCGATCGGTCTGGCAGGCCAACGGCTGTGCGTCAGCATCCTGCAGCTCCGGGGGGCATGCATAGCTCGCGGTTGGCGTCGTCTCAAACTCTCTTGCAACCCTGAAATTCTCAAGCCGGCGATACATTCGCCAACCCTCCGCCGGGTCATTGGAGTTCAAAGAAGAGCAACCGAGCAAGTAACGAAGCCCCATGTCGGTAGCATACTGCGCGATGCCCCGCCACAACAACATCAGCACCTCGGGTGTGCGGTGTTCGCGATCGATCGATGCCCGGCCCAGTTCCAGAATTCCCGGCCGCAGCGGCTCGTACGGCGCCAAACAAAACTCCTGTTCGGAGTAGTAACCCAGGCACTGCGCCGCCGTTTCGCCCGACTGCATGCGATAGGTTCCCACCACGCGCCGGCTGCTTTTGTCTTCCACCAGCAGGTGCTCGCACACTGTGTCGAAACGATCCACATCGAGACCAGTATGGTAAGAACTCTCCAACCCTTCGCCCAGCTCGATGTTGAAGACCTTGAAGCGCAGCCGGCACGCAGCTTCGCGATCTTCCGCAGTCGCGGCCAGCCGCAGACGGTACCGCCCCACATCGGCATGAATGCGCGAGGCAGTCTCCTCCGACGCCGGCGTAACCGCGCCGGCAGCAAATGCAATATCTGCGATGGGAGTGGAGCTGAGGTCAAGTTGCAGAGGATCGGAGTGCCGGGTGTGCGCAATCACGGCATCAGTATCCCGCCGTCTTGTGAATGAACGGTCAACCGCAAAAGAAAACCGCGCAAAAACCTTGCGGCGCTGTAACGCAGCCGCAGCAGTGGGCAATGGGCCAGTTTGAACCTGTCGCGAAAGGGCACGACTTCTAGCCTGCCTTGAGCGAAGCCGAAGGGTGCCGCAGAGTTGTAGTGGGTCAGTTCGAATCTGCAGCGAAAAGGCACGACGTCAGCCGCGTCGTAAAGACGTAGCGGCCCAGCTTGAATCCGTCGCGAAGGGGCACGACTTCAGTCGCGCCGAAAGTAGCGCCAAGAATGAACCGGGCTTTAGCCCCTGCGGAGAAATCCGCCTCGGGAAGGCAAGAAGTGTCAGGGCACGACTTCAGTCGTGCCGTAGATGCGCCAAATAAGAGCGGGGCTTCAGCCCCCGAGAGCACTTTGGTATTTTCTCGAGGATCACCCAAGTACCCGCCGCAGGGGCAGTGGGAAAGTGGAAAGCGTTCTTTCGCTTTCCATCTTCTCCATAACCCGCTTCAAAGAACGTCCGAAACTTCACCCCTCGCCCGCAGCAAAAACAAACGGCCGGAAGCCGAACCACCCGCACAGGCAGTTCCGTCCCGGCCGTTCGAAGAGGAATTCCGCTGACCCGCTATCCTTTTACCGCCGTCCGTAACCGCCGCCGCGCATCGCCATCATGGGCCGGCCTCCAACTCCGCCGCGCATCGTGCCCACACCCGGCCGGCCAGCATAACCGTATCCATACGACCGCACGCCCGGAGCGTAGCCCCGATAACCATACGGGCTCACCACGGGTCCGCGCACATAGCCGCGATAACCGTACGCGTAGCCTCCCGGCCGCACGCCCACTCCGTATCCGTTGTAGCCGTAGCCATAGCTGTACGCCACCACGGGAGGCATCGCATACGTTGGCGCACAGCACGGCGCGGGAGCGTAGGCAACCGGCGGCGCGTACGTCGCGCAGCACGGCGTGGGAGCGTAAGCAACCGGCGGCGCATACGCCACGGGCGGCGGAGCCACTTGCTCTTCAGGCTGCGCGTAGGATTGATCGGGGCCTTGATCCGGCTCCTGCGTCGGAGGCGGCGGCGGTGGCGCGTAGGCATCCGGCGGCCGCTGCATCAACCCGTAAGGATCGCGTTGCGGTTCTGCAACCACGGGAACCTGGATGTCTTCCATGATGCGCAGCGTGAGCGCCGTTTCTGCCTTGAGCGTCGGCCTCGGCCCGCGCCGCGGCAGATTGATCAAGTCGATCGGCCACAGCACCGGAATCATCCACAGCACGGTATCGCGCACCGTGTGCCCCTTGCCCAGAATGCGTCCCTGCGCGTCGATCTTGTAGCCCTTTACGTCAACTACCTTCGCATCAAGGGGGATCACCTGGTCGCCCACGTAGAGCCGGTCGAAGTCCAGTTGCATCCAGCCTTTGCCCACAAAGTGGCCCGGGTCCTTGTACTCCGTGAAGTTTCCGCCCAGGTAGCTGCCATAGGGAAGCATGAAATCCCCGCGATGAAAATTCACTTTGCACAGCACGGGATCGCCCACCGCTGTGGTCTTCGAGGAGATCCTTCCGTCGCCGGTCGAGCAGGAGACAAGTGCGCCGGCAGGAATGATGCGCTGACCAGCCTCCGCAAAAAGCGATGGCGTCAACAGGAGTGAGAGGACAACGAGCGAACTGCATTTCATACACAATCCTCCATGACAGAAGTGAGCCCCTCGGCATCTCCAGAATCCATCGGCGCACGAACCCCGATCATCAGCCGTTCCAGCCTGAAAAACCCGACCTGAAAAATCCAGTTTGGACAACCGGCCTTCGCGGTTCCGTGCGCAGCCACAACTTTCCTCTTCGCCGCTAAAGCTTCAGCCCACCGACGAAACAGCTGCGGCAATCGCACACACTGCGACTGCACCCGGAAATTCTGGAGACCCCGTGATACGCCTCGCAGGATCCGATTCGCGCAGATTGAATTTGCGGAAAAATCCCCCGAGTTAGGGGCATGAACCCCCGGCCATTCGGAAAGTTTCTAAGAATTTGAAGTTTATTTTTGGAAAAGTAACCGGATTTGCCGCTTTTGGCGTCTCATGCGCCGCCAGCCCCTTACGATCTATCCGGCTCGTGAGCCAGCAGTGGGTCAGTTTGACTCTGTTTTGAAAGCGCACGACTTCAGTCGTGCCGTAGAGGGGCACTGGGTCAGTTCGAATCTGTTCGAATCTGTCGCGAAAGGGCACGACTTCAGTCGTGCCGAACCCGCAGCAAAACTCGCGGGACTTTAGCCCCCGAGGGAAGGTTTCTTTCAAACTAACCCACTACGCGTAATTCAGATTAGGCCCGAGCCAGCGCTCCACTTCCGTCACGCTCATCCCTTTGCGCCCTGCGTAATCTTCCACCTGGTCGCGGTCGATCTTGCCCAAACTGAAGTAGCGGCTTTGGGGGTGCGCGAAATAGAACCCGCTCACGCTCGACCCCGGCCACATGGCGAAGCTTTCAGTAATCTCAATCCCAGTCTTTGCCTGCACGTCGAGCAGGCGCCAGATGATTCCCTTCTCCGTGTGATCGGGACACGCCGGATAGCCGGGCGCCGGCCGGATGCCGCGATATTTCTCGTGGATCAACTCGTCGTTGCGCAGATTTTCATCGCGCCCGTAGCCCCACTCCTCGCGCACGCGCTTGTGCAGACATTCCGCAAACGCCTCGGCCAGCCGATCCGCGATCGCCTCCGCCATGATTGCGTTGTAGTCGTCATGCGCAGCCTTGAACTGTTCCACCAGACTCTTCAATCCGAATCCGCTCGACACCGCGAAGGCCCCAATGGTGTCGTCCAGTCCGGTCTCCCGGGGCGCAACAAAATCCACCAACGAACGGCAGGGCTCGTTCCCTTCCCGGTCCGATTGCTGCCGCAGAAAATGCACCCGGTCCAGAACTTTGTCCCGTCTACCATCCGTGTAAAGCTCCACATCGTCGCCCACCGCGTTAGCCGCAAAAAATCCGTACACAGCGCGCGCCGTCAGCAGTTTCTCCGCGATAATGCGATCCAGCAGCACATTGGCTTCCGCAAAAATCTGCCGCGCCTGCTCGCCCTGCCGCTCGTCCTCGAGAATCCGCGGGTAAACACCCTTCAATTCCCAGGTGTGAAAAAACGGGCTCCAGTCGATGAACTCGCGCAAAGTTTCAAGCGGAAACTCGTCCAAAACCCGAACGCCTGTGAAGGCAGGAGTGGCTAAATCCTCTTGGCGCCACTCGATCGGTGTCCGCCGCGCGCGCGCCGTCTCCAGCGCAACCACGCTCCGCCGCGGCGCAGCGTGGGCCTTGCGCAACGCGTCATAATCCGCGCGATGTTGCGCCACAAACTCCGCACGGCCGTCTTCGCTCAGCAGGCTCGTTGTCACCGGCACGGCGCGGCTGGCATCGAGCACATGCACCACCGGCTCGCTGTAATGCGGTGCAATCTTCACGGCCGTATGTGCGCGGCTGGTAGTGGCGCCGCCAATCAGCAGCGGCAGCTTCATTCCCTGCCGCTCCATCTCCCGCGCCACATGTACCATCTCGTCGAGCGACGGCGTAATCAATCCGCTCAGCCCGATAATGTCTGCCTGCACTTCTCTCGCGCGCTCCAGAATCTTCTCCGCGGGCACCATCACGCCCATGTCGATCACTTCGTAGTTGTTGCAGGCCAACACCACGCCCACAATGTTCTTGCCGATGTCGTGCACGTCGCCCTTCACCGTCGCCAGCACGATCTTGCCCTGCACGCGCACCACCTCGCCCGCTGCAGCCATTTGCGCTTTTTCGGCCTCCATGAACGGCGTCAAATAAGCAACGGCTTTCTTCATCACGCGCGCCGACTTCACCACCTGCGGCAAAAACATTTTGCCCGCGCCGAACAGGTCGCCCACCACACCCATGCCCGCCATCAGCGGTCCTTCAATCACGCTCAGCGGCCGACCCAGTTTTTCCCGCGCCTCTTCCGTGTCCGCTTCAATGTAGGTGTCAATTCCCTTTACCATCGCGTGGCTCAGCCGCTCTTCCACCGTGCCGCTGCGCCACTGTTCGGCCTTTTTCTCCGCTTCCTCGCTTCCGCCCGCGGTCCCCGCCGCCTTCAGCGCCTCGCCAAACGTCACCAGCCGCTCGGTCGCATCGGGCCTCCGGTTCAGCAGCACATCTTCCACCAGTTCCTTCAGCTCCGGCTCGATCTCCTCATACACTTCCAGCATCCCGGCATTCACAATGCCCATGTCCATGCCCGCGCCGATGGCGTGATACAGAAACGCCGCGTGCATCGCCTCCCGCACTTTGTTGTTGCCGCGGAAGCTGAACGAAACATTCGACACGCCGCCGCTCACCTTCGCGTGCGGCAGGTTCTCCTTGATCCAGCGCGTGGCGCGAATGAAGTCAACCGCGTAGTTGTTGTGCTCCTCCATGCCCGTCGCCACGGTCAGGATGTTGGGATCGAAGATGATGTCTTCCGCCGGAAAACCCACTTCGTCCACGAGCAGGCGATACGCGCGCTCGCAGATGCGGATCTTTTCCTCATAACTCGAGGCCTGGCCCTGTTCGTCAAAAGCCATCACCACCGCGGCCGCGCCGTACTTCAAAATCGCCCGCGCATGTTCGCGAAACTTCGCCTCGCCTTCCTTGAGCGAAATCGAGTTCACAATGCCCTTGCCCTGCATGCACTTCAGGCCCGCCTCAATCACTTCCCATTTTGAGGAGTCCACCATGAACGGCACTTTGGCCACTTCAGGCTCGCTCTCGAGCAGCTTCAGGTAGCGCGTCATCGCAGCCACGCCGTCGATCATGCCCTCATCCATGCAAATGTCGAGCAGGTTCGCCCCGTTTTCCACCTGCTGCCTGGCAACGCTCACGGCCTCTTCGTACTTGCCGTCTTTGATCAGCCGCGCGAACTTCGGCGATCCGGACACATTGGTCCGCTCGCCAATCAGGATGAAGACACCTGGCTGTTGCGTAAATGGCTGCGAGCCCGATAGCCGGAGCGGCTTGGTCTCCACGAATTTTTCTCGATCCGTTGGCATAGTTTGCGTTCTAAAATGTCACGTCTCGCCCGGGTGCCCCACGTCCCGATTTTGGGACGTGGGAAAGCACAAATCTCAACCCGTCCATTTCAACTAAGCACAAGCCTGGGTGCCCCATCCTAAACGCGCTCCTTGCGTTTAGGGTGGGAAACGCTGACTCGCTGGTTCATGCCGCGCGCGCTTCTTCGTCGGTCACTGGCAGCTTGCGCGGAGGCAGCCCGTCCAGCGCCTTGGTGATCGCCGCGATGTGTTCAGGCGTGTTGCCGCAACAGCCCCCGGCAATGTTGATAAGCCCTTCGCGCGCAAACTCGCTCAAGTACCGCGCCATGTCCGCCGGTCCCAAATCGAACCCCGTAGCAGAAAGCGGATTGGGCAATCCCGCGTTCGGATAGCACGACACCGCGACACCAGCCTTCTCCGCGAGTTCGCGCAAAAATGGCGCCATCAGGTCCGGTCCCAGCGAACAATTCAATCCCACGGCCAGCGGCTTCGCATGTTCCACCGCATTCCAGAACGCCTCAATCGTCTGCGCCGAGATCATGGTCTCGCCGCCGCGCCCCACCGCCGCCGAAATCATCACCGGCAGCTCGCGGCCATCCGCATCGAATACTTCGCGAATCGCCACCAGCGCCGCCTTGGCGTTCAACGTATCGAAGATCGTTTCCACCAACAGCAGATCCGCGCCGCCCGCAATCAGCGCACGCACCTGTTCGGCATACGCCGCCTTCACCTGGTCGAAGGTCACTACGCGAAATCCGGGATCGTCCGCGTCAGGAGAATTGGACAGCGACACCGTCAGCGGCCCCAGCGCTCCGGCCACAAACCGCGGCCGCCCGGTGGCGTTGGCCACGCGGTCGGCCCACTCCCGCCCCTGCCGCGCCGATTGCTCGTTGATCTCCCACGCCAGCCCCTTCAGAAACGGATCCTCAATCACCTTCTGATAAAAATCCGGATCCTTCCGTCCTCCGTGCTCGCGCGGATCGTCGACAAAAAATTCGCTCTGCGCAATGCTCGTCGCCCCAAAGGTGTTGGTCTCAATAATGTCCGCCCCGGCCTCAAGAAACCGGCGGTGAATGTCGCCAATCAGTTCCGGCTGCGTCAGCGTGAACAGGTCGCCGTTGTTCAGCAGGTCTTTCTTCGCGTCCTTAAAGCGCTCCCCGCGAATGTCCGCCTCTTTCATCCCGTAGGTGCGGATGGTCGTCCCCGTCGCTCCATCGATAATGGCGATGCGGCTTTCAAGGATCTTTCCCAGCGCATGAAGGTTCGCCTTAGTCATTTCGTCCCCACGGTTTACGGCCTGCTTCTAAAGCATATCGGACCCGTCAACCCCTCCGAACCAATTCGCGCTGAACTGCGCCCGCCCGCCCTGGACTGCCGCAACCACCGCCTGAACGGTGCTGAAGCGCAGCACAAACCGGGGTTGCCCCATCCTAAACACGCTTTTTGTGTTTAGGGTGGGATCGCACGAACCCCAACCCACCTCCGCGCACCCAGCACTAGCTGCGGGTGCCCCACGTCCCTCGCATTTGGGGACGTGGGATAGCACGAACCTCGACACCCCATTCTTCGATCCGATATAAATCCCGCTCCCTCCGCTAAACTGAAGACAGCAATGATCCAAACCCTTTTTGGCAACGACGAACCCGAAAAATCCGCCGAAGAAGCGCCCAGAAAAAACCTCTTCGACCGCATGCGCCAGGCGGTCTCGCGCACCCGCGAAAGCTTCTCCCAGAAAATCGCCGATCTCGCTGCCCTCACCCGCACGGTCGACGAGAGCGCCCTCGACGAGCTCGAGACCGCGCTGCTCACCAGCGACCTCGGCGTCCAAACCACCACCGCCATCCTCGACGCGCTCCGCGACCGCGCCCGCCACCAGGCCATCGAAGGCGGCGCAGAGCTCCGCGATCTGCTCAAACAGCAGCTCGTCGCTATCCTCAGTGCGCCGCAAGGCGCGGCTGCCGCACCGCAGGTGCCGCCTAAGGTCACATTTCTCGTAGGCGTCAACGGCACCGGCAAAACCACTTCGAGCGGCAAGCTCGCCGCCTGGTCCCGCGCGCAAGGGCGCTCCGTCCTTCTCTGCGCCGCCGACACCTTCCGCGCCGCCGCCATCGAACAACTGGAAGTCTGGGCCACGCGCTCCGGCGTGGAAATGATCAAGACCAAGCAGGGTGGCGATCCCGCGGCCGTCCTCTACGACGCCATCGCGGCCGCCAAGGCGCGCCACATCGACGAGCTCTACGTCGACACCGCCGGCCGCCTGCACACCAAGTCCGGCCTAATGGACGAACTCGACAAAATGCGCCGCACCGCTGCGCGTTTGGTTCCCGGCGCGCCCCACGAAGTCTTGCTGGTGATGGACGCAACGACCGGCCAAAACGGCCTGCAGCAAGCGCGCCAATTCACGCAATCCGCCGGCGTCACCGGCATCGTGCTCACCAAGTTAGACGGCACCGCCAAGGGCGGCATCGCCGTCGCCATTGCCCGCGAACTCAATCTCCCCGTCCGCTTTGTCGGTGTCGGCGAAAAAATGACCGACCTGCTCGAATTCTCGCCAGAAGAATTTGTCGATTCGCTGCTGGAGTAGTTCGATCCCAGACCAGTCCGATCCGGCACGCACCCCGGCGGGTTCAGTTTCCCAGCCGTTTGCCCAGCACCACAAGACACAGATCATCCCGTGTCGGCCGGCCGTAGCGCTCATCTCCATACGGAAATGGCTTGGTTTCTCCGGTCGGCGCATAGCCGCGTCGTGCGTACCAATCAAGAAGCGCGGCACGAACATGCACGACGGTCATTTTGATCTCTTCCGCCCCGCGCGCGATTGCCCAGTCCTCGGCAGCCGCAAGCAGCCTGCGTCCGAGGCCTGCTTTTTGTTCGCGCGGCACGATCGTCAGCGATCCCAGATACCACACATCGTTTTCTTCCGGTTGCATCCAGACGCACCCGAGCAAAGTGTTGTCCGGCGCGCGCCACAGCAGCAGGCTCGCATCCGCGTGCGCCGCCATCTCCTCGCGCAGCAGTTCCTCGCTCGTCCGCGTCCCGTCGATGTAGCGCTCTTCGGTGCTCCACGAGGCATCATCGCCCCGGCCGCGGAAGGCGCGGTTCATCATCTCCACCACGGCCGGAAATTCAGCATCGATTGCAACCGTCAAGTTGGGAACAGCACCGCTCTCGCGTCCATCCATCTCAGTCATGCTCGCATCTCCAGCCACTCGCTGCCGCACGTCCCCGGCCAACAGGCTGCGTGCTTGCTTCAAGTGTAAAAGAGCACGAAAAAGAATGCCCCGGGGTCCCACGGACAGGTCTTCGTCCGTGGGGTGGGGGGTCCGATTCTGGAACCCCGGGGTCGCGCGATTACGCCAGATCCTCGCCTCAGTGACCGTCAGGCCTGCACAAGTTCCAGGTTTTCCAGATCTGTAAGAAGCCCCGGTCCGGTCGGCTCCCAACCCAGTCCTTTGCGCGTTTTCGCGCTTGAGCCCACGATATCGAGAGCAGCAAAACCGGCAAGCGGGCCAAAATGTCCCGGAGCCTGTTCCATCGAAATCGAAGCCGCCGGCAGATTCAGTCTGCGCTCGATGGTCTCAGCAATCTCCCGGGCAGACACACCCTCTTCCGCAACCGCATGGTACCGCGCGCCGCCCACACCCTTTTCCAGAGCGAGCCGATAAAGCCGCGCGGCGTCCAGGCGATGCGCCGCGGCCCAGCGATTCCGTCCCTCGCCGATGTACGCCACAACACCTTTTGCGAGTGCGGCCTGGATGGCATAGCTCACCAGACCCTGTTTCCTCGTGTCGTGTATCTGGGAAAGGCGCACGGTCATGGCCCGCACTCCCCGCTGCTCAAACAGCGCTAATGTTTGTTCTGAAGCGCGTGGGTAGGCATCGGAGACGGGAGGAGGAGCGTCATCCTCCGTGGCGGCGCGTCCCGTGGTCAGAAGTGCGAAACCGCTCGTAGCGATCAGCGCGCGACCCGATCCGGCGAGCGTTTCGCCGAGCGCCTCAATGGCGCGCCGGTCGATCTCGCACACTTCCTTGAACCGCGAAAAGTCGTGAACGAATCCGAGATGAATCACCGCATCTGCCGCGGCTGCTCCGCTGCGCAGGCTGTCCAGATCCTCAAGTGATCCGCGATGTACCTCGGCTCCTGCCGCCTTCAACTCACTTGCTCCCGCATCCGACCGCGCCAAGCCGAGCACCTCGTGCCCCGCACCCAGCAGTTCTGGCACCAGCGCGGAACCAATAAAACCTGTAGCGCCTGTAATAAAAACACGCATCTCAATTCTCCTTCTTCTGTTTGTGGATTGCGTCCAGTTTGGCAAGCAGTTCGGCGGGAATTTCGAGCGTTGCTGCCTGAAGATTCTCGCGAAAATGCTCAAGGGACGATGTTCCCGGAATCACCAGAATGTTCGGCGAGCACTGCAAGAGCCACGCCAGAGCAACCTGCATCGGCGTGGCGCCAAGCTCATTCGCCATGTCAGACAACGTAGCCGACTGCAGCGGCCAAAAACCGCCAAGCGGAAAGAACGGAACGTAGGCAATGCCGTCGCGCGCCAGGTCCGCAATGAGCGAGTCGTCCTCGCGATGCGACACGTTGTAGTGGTTCTGCACGCACACAATCGGTGCCATCCGCCGCGCTTCCGCAACCTGCGCCGGCGTCACGTTGCTCAATCCGATATGGCGCACCAGGCCTTTCTGCTGCAACTCAGCCAGCACGGTAAGCGGCGCCTCGATCGAACCCTCCACTGGCCCGTGTATGCCGGGCGTGCGCAGGTTCACCACGTCGAGCGCTTCCATCCCCAGGTTGCGTAGATTGTCGTGAACCGCCGCAGTCAGTTCTTCGCGCGACAAAGCCGGCATCCACGATCCATCCGTCCCGCGCCGCGCGCCGATCTTGGTCACAACCACCAGATCGTCCGCATAAGGCGATAGCGCCGTGCGAATAATCTGGTTCGTGACGTGAGGGCCATAAAAATCCGACGTATCGATATGGTTCACGCCGCTCGCCACGACTTCGCGCAGCAGCGCGATCGCCCCATCCACGTCCTTGGGAGGCCCCCAAACCAGTTTGTCGCCATCTCGCCCCGCGAGCTGCATCGCGCCATAGCCCATTCGCTTCACGGTCAGGGCCGTGCCCGGAAAGGTGAAGCTGCCGGCCAAGTTCTGCTGTTGCGTCATTCCCGTTCTCCTTTTTTGCTGCCCGTTTTTTGCAGTCGATCCTTGTTACAATCGTTAGATGAAGGATTCTTCAGTTTCGCACTTCGCATTATGACCACACCCGCTCTCACTGCGTTTGAGCCAAGAAAGACGCCCGTTCAAGCCCGTGCGGCGGTCACCGTAGGCGCTATTTGCGAGGCCGCTATTCAGGTTTTGCTCAGCCACGGGGCCGACCGCCTCACAACCACGCGCGTCGCCGACCGTGCCGGCGTCTCGGTGGGAACACTGTACCAGTACTTCCCCAACAAGCAGGCGCTGCTCTTTGCCGTCTTCGAAGCACACATGGAAAATGTAACCGGGAAAGTCGAGGCCGCATGCTCGCGCGCGCAGCGCAAGCCGCTGGCGGAGATGATGCGGGAGGTGGTGGAGGCCTTTGTCGACGCCAAAATGGAGCGCGCCGATATCTCCGTTGCCCTCTACCGCGTCGCGGCCGAAGTGGATGGGTCTGCCGCAGTGAAGCGCTCGGTGCAGCGCTCAAGGAAAACCATCGAGGCCATGCTCCATACCGCGCCCAATCTGGATTTGTTGCCCGACCGATTTGCGATCGACATCATGCTGGCCGCCATCTCCGGTGTGATGCGCGCGGCGCTCGAGTCAGGAGGTTCGCCGGCCACGCTCCGCAAGCTGAAAGAGCACCTCGTGCTGCTCTGCCAATCCTATATGGCAGCCGCGTTGACCAAGCGTCGTTGAGGCCGCGGGGTAGTGGGTCAATTTGAATCCACAGGTTAGTTCAGTCGGGCGAGCACGGTTTTCAGGGCGAGCATACTCAAGAAGGAAAACACAGCGAAGGTCATGAACAGGATTCCAACCTGCTTAGTATGCGCTAGTTGTTTCGGGGAATCGAACTCGTGAAGCTCCTTACGGGAGGCGCGCGCATTCATTTTGGCCCACACCTGCGGATAGCGAAACATCAGGAAACCCAATATGATTATCAGTGGGTCGGCGATGAACGCGACAATCTTCACGAGAGTGCTCATACGCACCCATCTTCCCACGCCGGCGGGTGGCCCCCGATCCCTGGGCCGCCCTATTAAGTTGAGGGTGCCCCCGGTCCCTCGCTTTTGGGGACCGGGGAAAGCACGAGCGTCGACCCGCCCCACCCTCTGTCCCAGTTTTCTCGGCCTCTCGGTCCGTTGGTCCCCGCCCTTGTCAACCCCTGCACCACCTAGATCGAAACCTCTACCGCGCCCTAACCCGTTCCTTTTCTGATCCCTAACCCCTGACGCCTGATCCCGTTTTTTTGCAGGTTAATTCCCGCAAATCGCTACACTTTTTGGTAGCGGGTCAACTCAAATCCGTCGTGAAAGGGCACGACTTGAAAGCCTGCCCTGAGCGCCGCCGAAGGGTGCCGCAAAAGCGCCAAGAATGAATGGGGCTTCAGCCCCCGAGGGATGGTTTCTTTTAAATCAATCCACTGTTGTCTTCGGTAATGGGTCAGTTTGAAACTCTCGCGAAGGGGCACGACTTTAGTCGTGCCGTAAGGGCTCCAAGAATGAATGGGGCATTAGCCCCTGCGGAGGAATCCGCTTCGGGAAGGCACGAAGTGTCAGGGCACGACTTCAGTCGTGCCGCAAAGGCGCCAAAAATGAGTGGGGCTTTAGCCCCCGAAGGCAGCCAGGCTTCTTCGTGAAGATCACTCCAGCAGCAGCCGTAGGGGTTGTGGGAAAGGGGAAAGCGTTCCTCAGCTTTCCAGCTTTTCCATAACCCGCCTCAAGGCATGCCCGAGCACGATCGCAACAACCTGTTGAAAGACGACTTTAGCCCCAGCTTCTTTGTTTTCAAAGGTTTACAAGAGCCCCCAAAAAGCTAACCCTCCCGGAATCAAGACTTTACTTGAAAACGGGGGGAGGGGGCGAGGAGAACTCCTATGTACCAGACATGCCGGCACATCAAGACCAACGGGCTCCGCTGCGAGTCCCCTGCCCTCAAGGGCGCCCAATTTTGCTACTACCACTCCAAGATCCACACCGTCGGCGCAGAACCCCACCTCAAGTACGGCCCCTTGCAGTTGCCCGCGCCCGAGGATGTCGCCGCCATCCAACTCTCCATCGCCCGCATCAACGACGCCATCATCAATGACCGCATCGCTCTCAAGAAAGCCACCAGCATGCTCTATGGGATCCAGATTGCGGCGCAGTTCATCGATCGCCGCAAGCCACTCGATAAAGACAAAATCGTCCAGTCCGCAGAGCAGACTGTCGAAGGCGACGAACTTGCTCCCGGCGAATACGTCTGCGACAAGAACGACCATTGCATCGATTGCCCTACTCCGCCGCCGGCCAATGCGCCAGGCCGCACACCGGCCACGCATCTCCGGCCCCCGCCCGCTGTTCTCTGACCATTGTCAGCAGTTCCACCGAAAAAATGGGCTGTGTAACTGTACCGTCCCATTTAACCCATGAAGACTCAGCAGCTTGCAGCCCCTCAGCGCCCCGGGTACAGCCACTGTACAACTGTACCGCGGCTGTAAGGCAAACATAAATAAAGACTTGGAGCGAGTCGAGCAGACGCCGTAAATTCGCTGTAAAACTGTGATCCTGTACCCGGCTCCGCTTCGCTCAAACACACGGCAGTCACCATCTGTGCGGCAGCGTCTCCTGCTCCTTGGCATGCATCCAGGCGCAATGTCCGCCTTGCGAATCCCGTGCTCCCACCCCGACCACCGGAATTACACTTGATTGTTCCTGTTCAAAACGAGAAGCGACTATGAGCAATTACCTCGACCAAGACACGTACTGGATGCAGCGCGCCCTCAAGCTCGCTCGCCGCGGCATCGGCGTCACCTCGCCCAATCCCGCCGTCGGCTGCGTGATTCTCGACCGCGCCGCACAGGTCGTAGGCGAAGGCTGGCACGAGTACGACCTCCTCGACCACGCGGAAATTGTCGCCCTCAAGGAAGCGCAGCAGCACGCCGCCGATCGCATTCAAGGAGGCACGGCCTACGTCACACTCGAGCCCTGCAACATCACCGGCCGCACGCCGCCCTGCACGAATGCCCTCATTCAGGCCGGTCTCGCCCGCGTCGTTGCCGCCACCATCGATCCCAATCCCGCTGTCGCCGGCAACGGACTTGCTGCGCTGCGTGCAGCAGGCCTTCAGACCAGTATCGGCGTGTGCCAAACTGAAGCTCGCCGCCTCAACGAAGGCTTCGCGCGCTGGATTCAGCATCACCGCCCCCTCGTGCATATGAAGGTGGCCATGACGCTCGACGCGCGCATCGCGCCGCCGCCCGCGCATCAAACGCCTCACGCGCCCTATTGGATCACCAGCGAAGTCGCCCGCGCCGCCGTGCAATCCCTGCGCTGGGCCGCAGACGCCACCATGGTCGGCGTCGACACCGTGCTCGCCGACGATCCCTGGATGACCGATCGCAGCGGCCTGCGCCGCCGCCGTCCCCTGCTGCGCATCGTCCTCGACTCCGCCCTCCGCATGCCTCTCGATTGCAAACTGGTCTCGACAGCGCAGAACGACGTCGTCGTCTTCACCGTCTCCCACGACGAGGCCCGCGCAGCCGAACTGCGCAACCGCGGCGTCCGCGTAGAAGTCCTCGATGCGGAAGCGGCCCGCGTCCCGCTCGACAAAGTTCTGTTGAAACTCGGTGAAGAGGGCGTTCTCACACTGCTGACGGAAACCGGCACGCGCCTGAACACGGCCTTCCTTGCCGCTGGCCTTGTCGACCGTCTCCACCTCTTCATCGCGCCGCAGATCATGGGGTCGGACGCAGTACCCGCCTTCCGCGGCATGCCCCAGTTCGTGCAGATGAACGACGTCGAAGTGGAGCGCTACGGCAACGACCTCGGCTTGAGCTCACTCCTCATCGACCCCTGGCCGAAAGACAGTAGTCCGTGACCAGTTGTCAGTAATCAGCACAATCTTCCTTAGTACCCAAATCCGAAACCGTTGTGAAAGGGCACGAAGTGAAAGGGCACGACCTTTAGCCTGCCCCGAGCGTAGTCGAAGGGCGCCGCAAAAGCGTAGCGAGCCAGTTTGAACCTATCGCGAAGGGGCACGACTTCAGTCGTGCCGCAAAAGCTCCAAAATAGAATTGGGGCTTCAGCCCCTGAAGGATGCTTCCTTCCCGACAGGAGCACAACCGAATCTTCGCACCGCTTTTTGGATGCGCACCATCCAATTAGAATAGGTATGTACGCGCAACGCTCTGATCGGCTGTAAGTCTCCGCAGCAAGAACGGAAAGGCAAGTTTCATGATCTCAACTCCCGTCCTCACGGCTGTCGTCTCTCTTGTCGGTCTCGCCGGCGTGCTCACCTGGCGCGTGCGCGAGGGCCGCTCGGTCGTGACGCTGAAGAAGATCGTGATGCCGCCGCTGGGCATGGCCACTGGCTTCTGTATGTTCTTCTATCCGCCGTGCCGCGTGCCCTTCCTCTGGGGACTTGCGGCATTCCTCATCGGCGCGGTCCTCTTCGCTTACCCGCTGCTGCTCACCTCTGACCTGCATTGGCACGGCGGCGAAATTCGCATGAAGCGGTCGAGCGCATTTTTTGCCGTCATCATCGTACTCGCCCTCGTCCGCTGGGCCGCGCGCGGCTACTTCGACCGCGTCCTCTCGCTCGAACAAACCGGCGCCATTTTTTATCTGCTGGCCTTCGGCATGATCCTGCGCTGGCGCTTGAAGCTCCTCCTCGCCTGGCGCGCCCTCACCGCCGCGCCCGCGCTCCCTGCCGCGCGCACCCCGGAAAAAATCTCCGCCAGCGAATAACGCCGATTTCTGATCCCTGTTCCTTGTTCCCTGTCTTCATGAGACAATCAGGCGTCGAGATCGTTTCCCCATTCCCAATCCTCATCAAGGAAAAGCCGATGTCGCACGAACCTGCTAAGAACTCCCTCACCTTCAGCGTCGAGCATAAAGGCGATGCAGCCTTCGTCCATTGTCGCGGCCGCTTGGTGTCCGGCGTCGCTGGTCCGTTCTACGACAAGATCATCGCCTTGATTCCCCACAACAAGCGCATCGTTCTCGACCTCACTGACTTGGCCTTTGTCGACAGCATGGGTCTCGGAACATTGGTTCGCCTCTATGTCTCCGCCAAGTCGGGAGGCTCCTGCCTCCAACTCATCAACCTCGGCAAGCAGATCCGCGAACTCCTCGGCATGACTCACCTGCTCGGGCTCTTCGGCGACATGTGCGAAAAAGGCGTGTCCATGAAGTTCTAGCGCAGCACTCGCCTTCTCCCTTGCCCCTCGCTGTCTCGCTCCCTAGAATGAACTCATGTTCACCGGCATCATCGAGCAGACAGGAACCCTCGTCAGCCTCACCGATCGCGGCGGCGTTCGCCGCATTACGGTTGAAGCGCCAGGCATTGCGTCGCGGTTGCGTGAAGGCGATTCGCTCGGCGTCTCCGGCGTCTGCCTCACCGCGCTCGATCCCGATCCCACCTACTTCCACGCCGATCTCGCCCAGGAAACGCTCGATCGCACCTCGCTTGGCTCGCTCGCGGCTGGCGCGCGCGTCAACCTGGAATTGCCCACCGCCGCGGGAAGCCCGCTTGGCGGCCACATTGTGCAAGGCCACGTCGACGGAACAGGCGTAATGACCGCGCTCGACCCCGTCATTCCCGAATCCAGTCCCAACTTCGACCGCCAAACCACCGACTGGACTCTGAAAGTCCATGTCCCCGAAAACGTCCGCCAGTGGATGGTGCACAAAGGCTCGGTCGCTGTCGAAGGCATCAGCCTCACCATTGCCGATTTCGTCGGCGAAGAGATCAGCATCGCGATCCTGCCGCTCACGTACTGGCGCACCAACCTGCACACGCTCGCCTCAGGCGCGCTTGTGAACATCGAGGCCGATGTGTTGGTGAAGTTGGCGGCAATGCAAATGCAGGCCGCGAAGAAGCCGGAATTTGACCTCACCGAGGCATGGCTCGTCGCGAACGGGTATTAAAGACATGGTCAGGGATCAGAAACCGCCGGAGACGCCATGATCTGCACAAAATGCGGCGCTGCGATGCATCAAACCGACAAGAACACCATGTCGGGCCGTGTCATCCGCGAGTATGAGTGCCGTGCGTGCGGTCACAACGATTGGGAAGACGATGGCGTTGCGCTTTGGAAGGTGATGCATGACGCGCGCGAGCAGGATGAGGCCGAAGCGGCAGCGCGAGCTGCTGCAGACCCCGCGCCCGAACCTGCGTCACCCAGTCAGAATCCGCGCACCTCGCTCTGGCAGCGCCTCGCAAGCCTCTTTCGCACCAAGAAATAGCCCGCAACTCACTGTCCCGGTTTGTGCGGCAGTATCTCCGGCGGAGCTACTTCGACCCAATTTGCCTTCATCGCGTCGGACCGGCACTCCGACCACAATGCGTAAATCTCGCGCCGCGGCACCAGCGGCGTATCGACCAGAATCGCGCTGCCCGCGTCCGCGCTTGTGTAGCGCGCGCGACACCAGTGCACGAACGGCTCGTACTGACGGCCCTTACGCATCGTGAACCAGTCAATGATCTCGTGCGGCGATTCCCCGCGCACATCTTCCGGCGTCCACCAGAACCGCACCGGACCCTTCGCCGTAAACTTCTCCTCAATGCAGGTTCCGCCGGTCTCGTGCATGGCGCGCACAAACTCCGGCCACGTCATCAGCCTTCCCCGCGACTTCATCTGTAACCGCAGTTTGTGTTCGCCATGTATCCGTAGCCATCGCGCGCCCAGCGTGTAAGGAACCGCAAGGCACGCGCCCACAAACAGCACGGGAATCATTGCGACTCCCATCGCCGTGTCCAGCAAAGTGGACGGCTGCTTCTCTGCGCTCTCGGTTCCCCGCGTCTGCATGGTCTCTGCTTGTGTCGATTAAGGCTTGGACGGCAACTTCGGCGGGGCCATCACGTAGTCGTCGCCCACTCTCGCCAGGATCTGCGCCCGCCGATCGGTCAACAACTTCAGCCGCTTGGTCACCTCGATGAATTCCTTCTGCTCGTCGGCCGTCAGCCCCGCGCCGGGCTGCGCCGCTTTCGTGCTCAATTCGTCGAGACGCGCCTGCAAGGGTGGAATCTCGCGGTCGATCAGTACCGGCTTGATCACCGTTCTCTTCTCGCGCCCCGCGGCCATCTCGTTGCGATTGTTCTCTTCCCACACCGGCAAGATGCCCACGTGCCCCAGTTCCACGCGCACACCTGCCGGCCCGTAATCCTTTTTCACGGCAGCAAACAGTCCGATCATCTCGTCCCGCGGATCGCCATTCGAATCCGGATTCAGCCCATCCACATAGCTGCGCGACTGGTTTGACAAGAAGTTGCCCAGCGAATAGAAAATCACCGTGTCGCGCCCATCCTGCGTTTTGTAGGTCTCAATCGGCTGCAGCACGTGCGGATGCGCGCCTACGATCACCGTCGCACCGGCCTCCATCATCTTGTGCGCAATGTCGACATCCTCGGGCCGCGGCGCCGTCGCGTACTCAACGCCCCAGTGCACTGAAATGATCAGCAGATCGCACTGCGCCCGCGCGGCCTTCACGGCGGCCAGCACCGTAGCTTCATCCGCTCCCGGCGCACCGCCAGACTCGCCCGGATAGGGAAAGAAATTCACGTGCGGCTGATCGTCCTTGTCGGGATTCCGGTTGCCGTTCAGCCAGCGCGTCATGCCCAGCCAGCCCACCTTGATTCCGTTGGCCTCGGTAATCACCGGTTGCCACGCCGTCGCCGTATTGTCGCTGGTCCCAGCAAACAGCAGCCCAATCTCTTTCAGATGCTCACGGCTCTCGACAAATCCCGCCCACCCCTGGTCCATCACATGGTTGTTGGCAAACGAAACAATCTTGATCCCGCTCGCCTTCAGCGCCTCAGGCAGCTCCACCGGCGCATCGAACAGGAACGGCTTGGTCCCGTGCGAGTGTTCAGGCGCCACCGGAGTCTCGAGATTCACAAATCCGAAATCCGCGCCCTCAAAAACATCCGCCACGTCCGCAAACAGCGCCGCCCATCCCGGCTCGCCGTCGCCCGCGGCCTTCGCCGCCGTGCGCACCGGCTCATGCGGAATTACGTCGCCCGCCACGGCAAAGGTCACCTGCGCCAGATCGTGCGGATAGGGTGTCACCACTGCCGCTGCGCCGTGGCCGGACCGATACGTGGTCAGAAGAGCCGCCACGACCACTACGCCGAAGCACACGCCAGCCAGCATCCGCCAGCGCTTACGCACAACGCTTCCCATCACTTGCGCGAACTCCCTCATCCGACGCTCTAATAGTTGCCAGTCCACTGTTCGCCCTTAGCCAAGTTCCTTCGCCTCTGACGCGCAGAACGACATCAGGATACAGGCCCGGGCGAGCGCTGGAGGCGAACATCTCGTCTATTTTTTTGAGTCAAGACTGTTAACCTTAAGCAGGAGCAACTCTTTAAGAGCTTTCCGGCCGCGAAACCGCGGATCCGGCGAGAACGATCATGGCAGAGTTCGTTATCAAGCTGGCCGATGAACGCGGCCGCGTTCAGGAGCAGGTGCAGACCGCGGCCACGGCCGATGAGCTGAAGGCCCGCTTCATCCACGCGGGCTATCACGTCTTTTCGGTCCGCGCGCGCGGCGCCATCGGCCGCGGCCGCCGCAAGGTCAAGCTCGAGCCTTTCCTCATCTTCAATTCACAGTTCCTCACCCTCATCCGCGCCGGCCTGCCCATCCTCGGGTCGCTGCAAATGCTCGGCAAAATTCAAAAGAATGCCACCTTCGCCGGCCAGTTGGAAGACGTTGCTTCGCGCGTCAAAACCGGCGAGGCGCTTTCCGCCGCCTTCGAAGCGCAGAGCGGTTTTCCGCTCATGTACACCACCACGCTTCTGGCTGGCGAGCGCTCCGGCAACCTGACGGAAGTCTTGGATCGTTACGTAAGCTTCCAGAAGGTCGCGCTCACCCTGCGCAAAAAGCTCATCGGCTCGCTCATCTATCCTTGCGTACTGCTCACGCTGGTCTGCGCGCTCCTGATCTTCATGTTCACCGTCGTGGTGCCGCAATTTGCGTTGCTCTATGACCAGCTCGGCAACAAATTGCCGGCTCTCACCCTCGCCCTGCTCAGCTTCGGAAAGTGGACGCAGCACAATATTCTATGGCTGGCGTTGACGGTGGCCGCGATCGTATTCGCCCTCTATCGCTTCTCCCTTACCGAGCGCGGCAAGGACGTTGCCGATAGCGTGCGAATCCGCCTTCCCATCCTGGGCAAAATCTGGCTCAAGTATCAGGTGGCGCTGTTCGCGCGCATGCTTTCCACGCTGCTCACCGGCGGTTTGCCGTTGGTGCCCTCGCTGGAAACCGCCTCGCGCTCCATTTCTTCGCGCCGTGTCTCTCGCGCCGTGCAGACTTCGGTCGGCACCGTGCGCGAAGGCAAGAGCCTGGCCGACTCGCTCGCCAAGACCGGCATCTTTCCCGACCTGGCAACGGAGATGATCACCGTGGGCGAGCAAACCGGCGCGCTGCCGCAAATGCTCAATTCCATGTCCGAATTCTTCGAGGAAGACGTAGCCACGGCCCTCGCCGCTGCTCTCGCGCTCATCGAACCTGCGATCCTCATCGTCATGGGAGTCGTCGTCGTATTCATCTTGATCTCGCTCTACCTGCCCATCTTTTCCCTGGGGCAGGCGAGCGGAATGTAGGAGGTCGCCCGCATGCCTGACACCAACGTGTTGCCGCCGCCCTCGCCCGCAACCGGCGAAGAACGCGCACAGGCTGAATCCCTGGCGCGCCGCTACCACGCCGAATTCGTCGACTTAAAGAACTTCAAAATTCAGCACGAACTGCTGCGCACCGTTCCCGTCGAGCTCATGTTCCGCTACAACTTCGTGCCCATCGAGCTAAAGGAAGACGCGCTGGTCATTGCCGTCAGCGACCCTTCTCGCCTGATGGTCGTTGATGAAATTGCTGGGCTGCTCGGGAACCGCATCGTGGCCCGCGTGGCCACGCTCTCGCAGATTACCGACTTGCTCAAGAAGACCGAGCAGTCGCAGCGCGTCCTCGACGAGGCCAGCGAGGGCCTCACCTTCGACGTGCTCACGGGCGACGATAACCCCGACGAAAACATCTCGATTGAGAAATTGACCAGCGATGCCGAGGACATCAGCCCCATCATCCGCCTCGTCGATACCACCATCTTCACCGCTCTCGAGCGCCGCGCCTCCGACATTCATATCGAGAGCTACGACGATTCCGTACACGTCAAGTACCGCATCGACGGCGTGCTGCAGGAAGCCATGGCGCCCATCGCCCGCGAGCACCACGGCACCATTCTCGGCCGCATCAAGATCATGAGCGAACTCGACATTGCCGAAAAGCGCGTGCCTCAGGACGGCCGTTTCCGCGTGCGCTACAAGAGCCGCCTCATCGACTTCCGCGTCTCGATCATGCCGACCATTTACGGGGAAAACGCCGTACTCCGCGTGCTCGACAAGGAGTCGATGAGCGAGAAGTTCAAGAATCTCACGCTCGACGTGGTCGGATTTGCGGAAGATGATCTGCGCCGTTTCCGCCGCTACATTCGCGAGCCCTACGGCATGGTGCTGGTCACTGGACCTACCGGCTCCGGCAAGACCACCACTCTCTACGCCGCGCTCAACGAGATCAAGAGCGACGAAGACAAGATCATCACCATCGAGGATCCGGTGGAGTACCAGATTCGCGGCATCACGCAGATTCCCGTCAACGAGAAAAAAGGCCTCACCTTCGCGCGCGGGCTGCGCTCCATTCTGCGCCACGATCCCGACAAAATTCTGGTCGGCGAAATTCGCGATCAGGAGACCGCGCAGATCGCCATCAACTCCGCGCTCACCGGCCACCTCGTCTTCACTACGGTCCACGCGAACAACGTGGTGGACGTGTTGGGCCGCTTCCTGAACATGGGCGTCGAAGCCTACAACTTCGTTTCCGCGCTCAACTGCATCCTCGCGCAGCGCCTGGTGCGCACCGTCTGCGAGTATTGCGCGCACTCTGTTCGCCACCCCGAAGAACTTTTGATTTCGAGCGGCATGGATCCCGCCGAATGGCGCGACTTTGACTTCCGTGAAGGCACGGGCTGCATCGAGTGCGGGGGTACTGGCTACCGCGGCCGAACGGCCATCCACGAACTGCTCGATCTTACCGACACTATCCGCGAGATCATTCTCGCCAAAAAACCCACGTCGGAAATTCGCAGGCAGGCGCAAAAGGAAGGCATGAGCTTCCTGCGTGAGTCGGCCATCGAGCGCGTCCGCCGCGGAATCACTACACTCAAAGAGATCAACAAGGTTACATTCATTGAGGCTTCACGATAGTGGCGTCGATTCTAAGTAAAACCCGGATCGTTTCGAACTCCGCCGGCCGTCCGCCGGCCGCGGTTGAGCTCTCGCCCGAGGGTGTTCTTGCGGCCGGGCTTCCTGCCGCGCATTCGCGCCGCGGCGCATCCGCGGCCGAGAAAGGCTGCGTCTATGCCTTCGTTCCGCTCGCTCCCGGTGCGCTGGTTCCCAGCCTGGACGAGCCCAACCTGCGCGCGCCCGAAGCCGTGGCATCGGCCATTCGTACGGCGCTCTCCCAGGTTGCGCCGCGCACGCGCGCGGTCACATTGGTGCTGCCCGACGCGCTGATCCGCGTCTTCGTGCTCGACTTCGATTCCATGCCCGCCAAAGCCTCTGAGGCCGTCTCCGTGGTGCGCTTCCGCCTGCGTAAAATGGTCCCCTTCGATGTGGAGCCCGCCGGAGTCAGTTGCCAGGTGCTCACGCAGAACGAGGCGGAGTGCAAAGTGCTCGCTGCCGTCGTTCCCGGGCCCATCCTCGCAGAGTACGAAGCTGCTGTCCGCGACGCGGGCTACGAACCCGGCGCGGTTCTCTCCTCCAGCCTGGCCGCGCTGGAAGCGGCCGATGCCACAGAAGGCGTGCTGGCCGTAAACCTCAGCGCCCGTTCCATGACTACCGCTGTCACCAGCGGCCATGATCTCCTTCTCTACCGCACGCTCGACCTGCCTAATGATCCCGCATCGCGCGCCGCCGAAATCGGCCGCTCGATTGCCGTCGCCGCCGCGTATTTTGAAGACAAACTGGGCGCGCCCCCGCGGCGCCTGTATTACGCGGGCATCGAGAGTCCCTCAAAGTTTGCTGCATCCATCGGCAATCTTGAAATCTCCGTCGTCGCATGGGGAGACCGGCCTGAAGAAGGCGCACTGACGGCTCTGCCTCAAACCAGTTTTGCCGGCGTCGCAGGCGCGCTGGGGGGAGCGAGGTAGAAAGATGAGAATCACACTCAATCTCGCCACGCGACCCTTTACCGATCTCGGCCCGGCAATCAAACGTCTGCGCGTCGGCATGGCCACACTCGCCGTGCTTTGCCTGCTCTTTCTTCTGGGCCTGCATTTCTTCGACAGCCAGGCGGCAGAGGCCCGCGCTCGCGAGCACTCTCTCGATGGCGCTATCGGGCGCATCGAGGCCGAGCGCCGGCAAGCGCAGACCTTCATGCAGCGGCCCGAAAACGCGCAACTCCTCACGCAGGCCGAATTTCTCAATGAACAATTCGATGAAAAGGCCTTCTCCTGGACTCTCGCCATGGAAGCCATGGAAACCGTCCTTCCCGCGGGCGTTCAAGTCACCTCTATTGAGCCGCAGCGCGGCAAGGACGGTCACATCACTGTGGAACTCCGCGTGGTTGGCCCGCACGACCGTTCCGTCGACCTGGTGCGTAACCTCGAGCACTCCCGCCGCTTCCTTGAGCCGCGTATTGAGAGTGAAAGCGCCGAGAACAGCACCAACTCGAATCAACAGTTGGGGCCTGTCAGCGCCTCCAATCGATTCGAGTTCGAGCTCTTCGCCGATTACAACCCGCCCGCGCCGGAAGAACGCGTGAGCGGGAAATCCACGGCGGATACTACTGCATCGCAAACACCCTCATCCGCGCATCCGCAGCATCTGCGCGTGGTTCCTGCTACTCCGCAGCAACGTGGACGTGGACCTTACATCCGGCCCGCACAGCAGACGCCACATGCCGTGCAGATGCCGCATCCCGCGCCCACCGCGCACGGAGGCCCGCAATGAGCGCGACGAATCCCACTGCGACGTGGCGTGAGCGCCTTGCCTCCCCGCTCACATGGCATATGGCCGGTTTCCTTCTGCTGCTCGTGCTGGCCGTTGCGCTGGCCGTCCGTCTCGGTCTCGACTGGGCTGTCATGGACAGCCATTCCAGCGAGGTCCTTGCCGGCAAGCAGATTCAGTTAAAGGCTCTTGAAATTCAAACCGCTCCTCTGCGCGGTCTGGATCAACGCGTGGAGAAGACGCGCGAGCAATTAGACGACTTCTACCGCAGACGCGTCCCGCCTAATTACTCCTCCATTGACGCGCGCATTGTGGAATTGCAGGTCGCCTCAGGCGTGCGCCTCACGCGCGTGCAGTACACGCAGGGCGCGCCCGGCCCCGGCCTCACGGAAATTACCATGGACGCCAGCATCAGCGGCAACTATCCCGCCATCATGCGATTCATAAACGGCATGGAGCGCGATCCCATGTTCTTCATCATCCGCGCCATGGCTCTCACTGGCCAGCAAGGCGGCCTGGTGAATCTGCGCTTGCGAGTCTCCACCTGGCTGCGCCCCGCCGACGTTCCGAGCGAACTTCCCTTTACTCCGGCCGAGAACCCACTCCAAGACAATAAGGCGCCCACGGCGCCCGGCAAGGAGGGCGAATAACATGGCCCTCGCTCTCGGTCTTGAAAACAAGCGCAAAGTCTTTCTCGCCATCGGGCTCTTCGTCGTCCTCATCGGCGTGGTCGTGTGGTTCTTCTCCGGCACGCAGCCGCCTCCGCCCGCGCCCGCGCAAACCTCGTCCGCGCAAACTGAGGGCCCGAACGGCACCGCTGCGCCCGGCAAAGCTCCCACGTCCGGCGCGGAAGCACAAAAGCTTTCCAACGCGGGCATCGATCCCTCACTGCACTTTGACAAGCTGGCGCAAAGCGAGGACGTGCGTTACGAGGGCACCGGCCGCAACATCTTCTCGTCCGATTCCGCGCCGGACATCATCCCAACTCCGCTCAAGGGCGCGCGCAACACGCCCATCGTTCCCGCAGTCGCGCCCGGTCCGCCCAGGCCGCCGGACATCGACCTCAAATACTTTGGCTACGAGCAGGGCAAGGATAAGTCACTCCGCGCATTCTTCGTTCATGGCGACGACATCTTCATCGCCCGCACGGGGGAGATCGTCGACCATCGCTACAAAGTTGGCCTCATCCAGCCCCTCAATGTCGAGGTCACGGATCTCTCCTACAACAACACGGAGTCGCTCCGGTTGTCGCAATTCTGAGACTCATGACGAATCAACCTCCAATGCGCCGGCCCGTTCCCCCTTCCGAACAGGGGTACATCATGCTCATCGCCATTTTTCTCATGGCGCTGGTCGTTATCTCGCTGGCCATCGCCGCGCCCCGGGTTGCCAAATCCATCCAGCGCGACCGCGATCTGGAAACATTTCATCGCGGCATGCAATACCGCCGCGCCATTCAACTTTATTACCGAACGTTCAAGGCCTATCCGCCGAACGTCGACGCCCTGGTCGAAACCAACAAGGTGCGCTTTCTGCGCAAGAAGTATATCGATCCCATCACCAACAAAGCCGATTGGAAGCCGGTCCTCTTCGGCCAGAATAAAACACCCACTGCGATGGGCTTCTTCGGACAGCCGCTCGCTGGCGGGGCTACATCGATCGCCGGGATTGGCCCCAGCGGCGGGAATAGCGGCGGCGCCATTATGCCTCAAGGAATCAGCTCGATCTTTGGCGGCAACACCGGCAGCGCCCCGAGCGCGAGCCCAACCAGCCCTGGCTCGACGGGCAGCCCGACCGACAATTCGAACGGAACGAGTGGGGGCGGCAGCACGAGTTCAACCTCGACCACTTCATCGGGAACGACTTCAAGCGGAAGCACAAGCTCCTCCACCAGTTCTGATCAATCCGGACAGACCTTTGGCGGAGGAGGCATCATCGGCTTCTCGCCCGGCAGCACCAAACAATCCATCCTTGTTTACAAGAAAAAGAACCACTACAACGAGTGGGAGTTCACCTACGACCCCATCTCCGACGCGCAAACCATCAGCGGAGGAAACGGCGCAGGCATCGGCCAGCCCTCCAGCGGTAATACCTCTGGATCGTCCAGCAACACCAATTCCAACTCCAATAACACGAACTCCAACAGTACAGGCACCAACCCTTCCAGCCCCAGCTCGAGTTCACCCACTACCCAGCAGCAGTAGCCCATCGACCCGCTCCGCGCGTCTACAGTCACCCAAAACACAAAAGGCCCGCCCCTTCGGGCGAGCCTTTGTCTTCGTTCCCTAATCCCTCAGTCCCAGTTTTCTCGATCCCTTGGTCCTTCGGTCCCAGTCTCTTACACCTGGAACGAAGAACCGCAGCCGCAGGTCGACTTCACCTGGGGATTCTCGAACTTGAAGCCCGCAGCCTCCAGGGTCTCCACGTAATCGACAATGCAGCCGTTCAGGTACATCAGCGATGTGGCGTCGACGTACACCTTCAAGTCGTCAAAACTGAAAACCTTGTCCATCATGCCGGGCTGGTTCTCGAAGGCCATGGAGTATTGGAAGCCGGAGCAGCCTCCGCCCACCACGCCAATGCGCAATCCGGCGGGAAGCGGATCCTGGGTGGCCATAATCTCGCGCACCTTGGCGATCGCCGGGGCGGTCAGCACAAGCGGCGGTTTCTTCTCAGTTTCCTGGATCGGTTCGGCGGTGGTAGTGGTTGTGGCCATGATTCCTCCCTTGGGATAGCGCGGTTTGCTTCTATCACTTTATCGTTCCGCGAACTCCGGCACAAGCCCCGCTCGCAGCACAACACCTAATAGATGCAACCGGAGGAAGGATGGTCGCATTGTCTTGGGACCCGTGTCCTTCATTCCACAGTGCCTCTTTTGCTCACCCAAACGCCTTGTTTTCAATCTTCGGCGGCCATTGTGGCCGCGCAATCCCTCGCCTCATCGCGCCCGATGGCTCCAGAGTAACGCCGGGACCGGCGCATCCGCCGTGACAATGAAAATCTCGCGAAGTGGTTCACAACTCCACCAGTTTGGGGCTATGATGATTAGCCGTACGGCCCTGTGGCCGCGAGACCGCAATTCCCCACGACCCCGTGGTCCCTGAGACCGCACTTCGTTGGGAGGTGCAGTATGACGGTAGCCTCGATGGTGATGTGGAGCGTGTGGGGTACGTTCGCGCTCTTTATGGCTGTGCTGTATATCTATCGCTCCAGCCTAACCCGCGATGAGGAAGACCAGATCTTCCTCGACGATTCCTTCGATCACGAGAAGGTACACCAGGCGGCCATTGTGGCGAGGGTCGCCAAAGTTGAGCCGCTGGTTCGTGTCGCTCGCTGGTTGGTCGTAGCGATGACGGCCGTGGTGGTCGTATATTACGTTCGCGACATCATGTTGCAGTTGAACATCATTCACTGAGGCAGCAGGACAGTGGCACACTCCGCGCCGGCCGCGCGGAGTCTCACCACAGTCCCCAGCGAACGAAGGTCCGCCCGGAGACCGCACACGACTGCGCGGAGGCTCTGTGCGTTCTGGAGTTCGCGCTGATCGTAATCGTGTGAACGCGCTCTAGAACTGGTGGAGCACATTCATTACGAAATACACCACCACCAGCGAAGTCGTTACGCCGGCAAGAATCATCACCGACCGGCGGAGCGGCTGCAGTTTGCCCACTCGCGCCGCAATCTCATCCTGCTCGGTCTTCACGTGGTTCGACGATTCGGCCAGGAAAATCTGCGCCTCTTCGTTCCTGCCCACTCGCGCCACATAAATGCTCACGCCGAACATTAAAGCCAGCGAAACTCCCCACACCGACAACAGCACCGGAACCAATGGCATCCTCTTCTCCATGCATCAGAAATTATGCGGCCTCGCGGCTGGTGCGATCGCGTGGTACAACACACTCGCGAGCATCAAGGCCACACGGGGCTCATCATAATTTTGCGGGGAAGGCATCGAGGGTGACCGCAGTCACGTCTGCGCTCGTAAATGCCCGGATCGAACCACATTCCGAAATGGCTTGGTGAAATCTACTCCACTTCCTGCTGCGCGCGATAGCCGTCCCGCGCGATGACATCGTATTTGAGCGGCTTTTTCTTCTCGTCCTGCATGCGCAGCGGCTGGCCTTCGTCGTCCACCAGTTCTACACGGATCTTGCGCCAGGTTCCGTCTTGCTTGGCATTGGTCGGATGGTAAACGAGCTCGTACTTCGCGCGGATGGTCTGGTTGATTTCCTTCACGACGTCTGGCAATTCGCCGGTGAACCGTGGCGCAAAGTGCATGCCTCCCGTCCAATCGGAGAAGCTCTTCATTTCGTTGTCGGCCTGCAGATACGTCATGTCGCGCATGCCCCCCATCATGCCGCCTCTGCCCTCGGTAAGCGCCTCGAAGAGCCCGTCGGTCGAAATGCTGAAGATGGTGATATCGCGCGAAGCCTTCACCTTTTTCTCTATCTTGTCGAACGTGAGCTTGGAAAAGGAATCGACGCCGGTGGCGATCAGGATGATGTACTTCTGGCCCTGAATCCGCGACAGCCGGTCCAGCGACTCATTCAGCGCATCGAAGATGTCGGTCTCGGAAAATGCCGCCGGCATGTAGACTTCGTTGGCCAGAATGTTCATCCCTTCCTGGACTTGCTGCTTGTCCTGCGTGAAATCGGTCACGATGTGGGTATTCAAGTCGAACGTCATCATGGCCACGTAATCCTGCGGCCGCAACTGCTGCGCAAAGGCCCAGGCCGTGTTCAACGCTTCCACTCTGAAGCTGAAACCCCGCGCTGCATACTCCATCAGAATCAGGGCCGTGATCGGCGTCTCTGTGCGCTTGAAACCTTCAACCTTCTGCTCCACGCCATCCTCATAGACACGGAAGTTCGAGGGCTTCAAACCGGGCACGAACTGGTGCGTCTTTTCCACAAGAACGCCCACGTCAAGCGTAACTTCAGGCACATTCACGCGGAGGGTCACGTTGCCCATCCCCTCGGGATTCTTGAATTGGGGAGCGGCTGGCGCGGGCGGCGGTGGTGGTGGCGTGGCGTCGGGGTTTTTCTTCGGTACGGCGATCACTCCGTTGTCGCCGCTGGGACCGCCGGCATCGGGCGGGTTCTGGTCCGGCTGCGGTTGCGCCGCGGGCTGCTGGTTCTGCTGACCCGCCGGAACTGCCTGACCCGCCGCCCGCATCCCTGGCGCGCCGGCCAGCGCCACAAGAATCACCAGCAGGTCGAGCGCGAGACGTTGCAAAAACGAGAGTTTCAGGCGCGGCATGATCATATACATCCCCTTGTGCTCACAAGCATACGCGATCCGCATCGCCGCTGGCGCAGGCGCTGGCCACGCGGCCCGCTGTACTCTAATAGACGTGGAAACCTGCCTAAAAGGAACCAAACCAGGGCTCTCGGCCCCTGCCTATTTCGCTGTCGGCGTTTTCGCCATTCTGGCGCTGGCTGCAGCTCCTGGATCCCCGTTGTCCGCCCAGACCGCTGCTTCGTCCCCGACCTCACGGCTACAGCGGGCTCCTGAGCCGGTGGGACCTCCGCGCAATCCCGCATTCTTCCCGCTCAACCAGCTCCGCGCCGGCATGACCGGCACCGCCTGGACCGTCTTTCAGGGAAACGATCCGGAACCCATGCAGGTTGAAATCCTGGGCGTGCTGCGCGGCGCCCGCGGCCCCGGCCAAGACCTCATTCTCGCCAGGCTCCACGGCGCCAAAGCCGAGTACACAGGCGTGGTCGACGGCATGAGCGGCAGCCCTGTCTACATCGACGGCAAGCTGGTGGGCGCGCTGTCGTATCGCATCGGGCAATTCACCAAAGAACCTATTGCCGGTATTACGCCCATCGGACAGATGATCCAAGTGCGGGATCTGGCCGCTCCTGATCTCTCCGCAAACCCATCGCAAGCGGCTCTCGCCTCTCCTCTGCTGGCAAGCTTATCGCCCGACGTCGCGGCTTCACCTGCCGATACCAAAATGATCTTCCAGCCCATGGAAACGCCGCTCGTCCTCAGCGGATTCAGCCCTGAGGCGATTCGCTTCTGGAAGCAGCAAACCGCCGGCACCGCTCTGGAAACCGTCGCCGCCGGAGGATCCAACTCCAGTTCGAACTCGGGATTGGGCAGCTCTTCCGCATCCGGCGATTCTTCCGCAGCCGCTATGCCGCCCTCCCTCCAGCCGGGATCGTCCGTCAGCATGCAACTTGTCCGCGGAGACGTCGAAGTGGCCGCAACCTGCACTATTACTTATATGGATTCCACCCAACTGCTCGCCTGCGGACACCCGGTTCTCGGCGCTGGCCCGGTCTCGCTGCCCATGACCACCGCCGACGTCATCACCACCGTGGCATCGCCGCTCGACGCATTCAAGATCATCAACACCGGCGTCACCATCGGCGCCTTCACCCAGGATCGCGAATCCGCCCTGCGCGGCGTCTTTGGCGCGCAGGCGCACATGATCCCGCTGCATATCTCAGTGGATGCCCCCACCGGCCAGCGCCAAGTCAACGTGGAGATTCTCGATCTGCCTTCCATCACACCAGTGGCCATGCAGGTGGTTCTGCTCGATTCCCTCACCGAAACCAACGGCAGCAGCGAGGCTCTCAGCTATCACCTCACCGGCAGGGTCGATCTCTCCGGATATCCCTCCATGCCGCTCGACCTGTGGGCCCCGGCATCCGGAGCATCCGCTTCCCTGCAAACCGCGCTCCTGGCTGGCCAGCAGTTTACGCGCCTCTATGCGAATGGCGCCCGTCAGGGCGTGATCCGCCAGATCGATCTCCACGTTCAAGCGGTTCCTCGGCGGGTTCTGGTCACGCTCGATCAGGTGCATTTCATCTCCAGTGACATCGCCCATGCCGGCGACACTGTGGAAATCGAGGCCACTCTCCGTCCCTGGCAGCAGCCCGAGCGCAACGTGCGTATCGCCTTCCAGCTTCCGGCGCGTCTCGCACCCGGCAATCTGCGCCTGCTCGTCTCCGATGGCGCTACCCTCGATCGCACACTCTTGCAGCCCCGGCTCAACGCCCCTCCAGCCGATCTCGCCACCGTCCTGGCCGAAGCGCGCGATCATCATCCGGCCGACCGCATCTACGTCAGCCTCCTGGCCCCCGAGGCACAGGGCGCGCTCGAGGGCCAAACCCTTACCGGCCTCCCGCTTTCCATGGCCAACGCCCTCGAGCCCCTTCGCAATACCGAGAACGCCAGTCTGAACGGCGAATCGGCCGAACTCGCCGCCGAGGCTCCAGCAGGCGGCGTGCTTTCCGGATTCCAGATCCTCAATATCCACATCGAGCCGGGCGGCGGGTTAAACTAGAAGAGCTAGATTTTTACTCTCCTCCAGATCGGCACGGCACTTTGGGGAAATTGCCGGACCGACGACCATCCAACGAGGCCTTCGGAGCACAAAATGGCTCAGATTCAGGGACTTGCAGCCCATGCAGCAGGAGCCGAACTCCTGTCATTCCGTTATGACCCGGGTAAGCTCGGTTTGCACGAAGTCGAAATTGCCATTACGCATTGCGGCATCTGCCACAGCGATCTGCACCTGATCGCCAACGATTGGGGCATCAGCCAATACCCTTTCATTCCCGGTCACGAGATTATCGGCAAAGTCACCGCCGTCGGTTCCGAGGTGAAAGCCCTCGAGGTCGGCCAGCGCGTGGGTCTTGGCTGGCAGTCCAACTCCTGCGGCCACTGTGAATGGTGCCTGAAGGGGCAGGAGAACCTCTGTCTTGAAGCGGAAGCCACATGTGTGCACCGCAACGGCGGTTACGCCGACCGCGTGCGCGCCAACGATCGTTTCGTCGTTCCCATCCCTGACGCCCTCGACAGTGAACATGCCGCGCCGCTGCTCTGCGCCGGCATTACCGTCTACAATCCAATGCGCCTCAACGGGATCAACCCCTCTTCCCGCGTCGGCGTAGTCGGCATCGGCGGCCTCGGCCACCTCGCCATCCAGTTCGCTCGCGTTTTTGGCGCTGAAGTCACCGCCTTCTCCACTTCTCCGGCCAAGGAAAAAGAGGCCCGCACTCTGGGCGCAAATCAATTCGTCAACAGCCTCGAATCCAAGAACATGAAAGACGCCGTAGGCACCCTGGACTTTATACTCACCACCATCAATGCCGATCAGGACTGGAACGCCTACCTCCAGTGCCTGCGGCCCAACGGAATCCTCTGGTTCGTCGGCGTTCCCCCCGCTCCGATCTCGGTACATGCCTTCCCGCTCATTTCCGGCCTGCGCACAATCGGCGGCAGCCCCGTCGGCAGTCCCTCGCGCCTGCGCGAAATGTTCGACGTCGCCGCCCGCCACGGCGTCAAGGCGACAACCGAACTCTTTCCCATGACAAAAGCCAACGACGCCATCGAAAAGGTTAAGAAGGGTAAGGTCCGCTATCGCGCGGTGCTGGCGAATTAGGGCGGTGGGTCAAGAGTTCGCATCACAATGAAGTTGTCATCCTGAGCGAGTCCCTGCATGCCGGGACGAGTCGAAAACCTGCCCTGAGTGGAGATCGGGCAGCGATCGAAGTCGAACGGGGACTTGCATTTGCTTTTCGCTGACTCGCCGCCTGGCCGACTCGTTCCTCCTTTCTCTTGGTCTCTGTTTTTCCACACCCCTTTTTCGCTAACATATTTGCGTATGCCCTTCCCGATTCGCACCTGCGTTGTCTGCCACGAGGAGTTCGAACTCCGTCCCGACAAACCGGGCTTCGCCAATCGCTGCCAATCGTGCAGCGAGCCGGAAGCGACCGAGCCGGCGGCAGAAAACGCGCCCGGCGTCTTTGATCCAAAAGCAGAGCGCGAAGTGAACGCCGCGCGCCGCCGCGCCATCCGCGACTTGCTCTACCGCAAGGACAGCTAGGGCAATTCGCGCTATTCTGTGTGCTCCTGCAAGCAGAGGATTTTTATGTTCACTTCCCCGATTCGACCCAGGAAAGCGCTCGTCTTTGCCATCGCCATCGCCGTCGCTGGCGCTTCTGTTTGTCTCGCCGCGCCGCGCGCAAGCGCAGCCGGCGCCAAAGACACTCTGCATTCGCCCTGGGACGTGCACCCCGTCGCGCTCACCGCCGCGCCTTATACCTGCTCTCCGGTCGCCCCCATGCAGCACGACATCGTGGCCTTCGATTACTACTCCGACCCCAAGCACTCCGTCATCGATCCCGCGCGCTACGCCGCCTACCAGGCCGCCTCGCATCAATATGGCGACGTGGAAGATGCCGTCGAGCGCGCCGCCGACAACTTCCAAAGCACCGGAAGCCGGGAAGCCGCCGACTGCGCCGCGCAAATCCTCCTCGCGCAGGCGCAAGCTAGATCCATGACCGGCAGCATGTCGTCGAACCAGGCCTACTATGTGCAGAACTGGGCTCTCGGCGCGCTGGCCGTGGCGTGGCTCAAGGTGCGCCCCGCCGGCGACGCCGCGCTTGGTCTCACTCCCGCGCAATCCGAAGCCGTCGGCGCCTGGATGAAAACCGTCGCGCAGCAAGTCGAAGACTACTTCGAAGGCTTGCACCAGAAAGGCGCCACCAGCGGCCGCAACAATCATTTCTATTGGGCCGGGTTCGCCGTCATGACGGCCGGCATCGCTGCTGACGATCGCGGCCTCTACAAATGGGGCAGTGGCACCTATACCTTCGGCGTCGACCAGATCCAGGCCGACGGCACGCTTCCACTTGAGATGGCTCGCGGCCAGCGCGCGCTGCATTACCATCTCTTCGCCATCGCGCCACTTGTCACCATGGCGGAGCTTGCCCAAGCCGATGGCGACGACCTCTACCGATACGACCACTCACGCCTCAAGCTTCTCGTCTCCGTTAGCGTCAGCGGACTCGCCGACAACCACTACTTCCAGGAAAAATCCGGCGTTGCGCAGGACACTCCAAAAGACGGCCACGTCTCGCCCTCCGACATTTCCTGGCTCGCGCCCTACGCACGCCGCTTCCCCAGCCCCGAGATCACCTCCCTGCTCCAGGCGGTGCCCGCCACGCCCGACCGTTACCTCGGCGGCCTGCCTCCCCCGTAGCCTCGGGTACCTCCGCGGCCCACGGTGCACGAATCACGAACCACGTACAATAGAACTGTGATCAAAATCTCCCCTCCCGCGGCACCCACCGTGGGATTCATCTCTCTCGGTTGCCCCAAAAACCTCGTCGATTCCGAGGTCATGATGGGCCTGCTCGACCGCGTAGGCGCGCGCCTGACTGCGCATCCCGAAGAGGCCGAGATCCTGGTCGTCAACACCTGTTCCTTCATCGACGCCGCGAAGCAGGAGTCGGTCGACACCATTCTCGAGATGGCCCGTCACAAGACTGAAGGCCGCGCCCGCAAGCTCATCGTTGCCGGATGTCTCGTCGAGCGCTATCGCGACGAAATCCAGAAAAACATTCCTGAGGTCGATGCCGTCGTCGGCACCGGCGAGCTTGAAGCGATTCTCGAAGCCGCAGGTCTTGCGCCCGCACCGGCAGTCGCCGCAACTTCGCCTTTCAACATTCTCTCCAGCGCCGCCGAGATCCGCTCAGGCCGCGAGTCCCAAGCCGGCACACACAAACCACCCTCATCTAGGCAGGAAGGCGACCATCGCGAACGCGCCGGCCGCTTCCGCCGCGACGAGTGGCAAGGCGCTTCGTCTTCATTGCCCACATATCTTTATGACGAAACCACCCCGCGGCTCCTCTCCACGCCGCGCGCGTCGGCCTACATCAAAATCGCTGAAGGCTGCGACCATCCCTGCACTTTCTGTGTCATTCCCAACCTGCGCGGCAAGTTCCGCTCGCGGCACTTTGAGTCCGTCGTCGCCGAAGCCCAACAGCTCGTCGCGCGCGGCGTATGCGAAATCACGCTCATCGGCCAGGACACCACCTGCTACGGCGAAGACCTGGGCCTGAAGGATGGCTTGGCGACGCTGCTCGACACGCTCGCCCGCATTCCCGATCTGCGCTGGCTGCGCTTCCTCTACGCTTATCCCAATCGCATCACCGGCAAGTTGCTTGAGACGATCGCGCGCCACGACAACATTTGTAAATATCTCGACCTACCCCTGCAACACGCCTCACCCGACGTCCTGAAGCGCATGAAGCGCGGCGCCGGCGCTGAGATTTTCTTGAAGACTTTGGACAAGGTGCGTGCCGCGGTACCGAACATCGCTCTCCGCACGTCGTTCATCGTGGGTTTTCCCGGCGAATCGCTCCGCGATTTTGAGGTTTTGGAGGAGTTTATCGCCGAAGCAAAGTTCGATTGGCTCGGCGTCTTCAACTACTCGCATGAAGAAGGCTCCGCCGCCTACGCGCTCGACTCCCAGGTTCCCAAGCGGACCATCGAGTCCCGCCGCAAGCGGTTGATGAAACTGCAGCAGTCCATCTCTCGGAAATCGAAAAAGGACTGGGTCGGCCGAGAGCTCACCGTGCTCGCCGAAGGCGAGAGCGCCGAAACCCCGCTGCTCTGGGAGGGCCGCACCCAGTTCCACGCGCCTGAGATCGACGGCAAGGTCTACATCAACGACTTCGGAGCACTTGAGAGTCTGGAACCCGGCCGCTTCTATCGCGCAGAAATCACCGAAGCCCACGACTACGACCTCGTCGCCCGCATCCTCTCCTCCGAATCCTGAATTCCCGTTCGCATTTTTTTGTTTTCAGCCAAACACATTTCCCCTATCATCTCCGCATGCCAATCGAACGCCGCACCTTCCTCAAATCCTCCGCGTCTTTCCTCCCCGCCATGGCTCTCCAAAACGTCCTCGCGCAGAGCTCTTCCGAAGCGCCTGTTGCTCCTGCCCTCCATCCCGTCCCCGCCGGCGAGGACGTCACCGGCCATCTCCACGCCATCGGTTTCAGTTCACTCGCCTTCAAAGTTGTCCCATCCGACACGAGCGGTAACCTCCTCGTCATTGAGCACAGAAATCTCCTGCCCGACGCGGGTCCGGCTCTGCATATGCATTTCTCTCAGGAAGAATGGTTCTACGTGATGGAAGGGGAAGTGCGTTTCCAGGTCGGCGATCGTCATCTGCAACTCGGCCCAGGCGAATCGATCCTCGCCCCTCGCCGTATCCCTCACACCTTCTCCGCCGTCGGCTCTCCAGCACACATGCTCATCGCCTTCACGCCCGCCGACAAAATGGAGCAGTACTTCATCGACGCCGCGGCCCACCCTTCGCTCGCAGCCACCGCCGACTTCATGAACCGCTACGACATGCAGTGGATCGGCCCTTCCCCGTTCTGGAAATCTTAAAAATGGGGACCAAGGATCAGGGATTCCAGAATTTATAGTACACTTCCGCCATGAAAAACCCGCTTCCCCACCTGCTCCGTTCCGCGGCCTTACTTGCTTGTGCTGCGCTTGCCTTGGCCGCGGCCGCTCACAGCCAGGACTGGGCCAAAACCATCCTGAACAAGTCGCCGCGCCACCAGGAATGGGTAAAGGTCACCTATGGCTCGCGGACAGTGAACGCCTTCGTCGTCTATCCCGAGGTGAACCACAAAGCTCCCGTGGTCCTGCTCATCCACGAGATCTTCGGCCTCACCGACTGGGCGCGTTCCCAGGCCGACGACATTGCCGCCATGGGCTACATCGTCATCGCGCCCGATCTCCTCTCCGGATTCGGCCCCAATGGCGGCGATACCAGCGCCTTCCCAGACATGCAGTCGACCACGAAGGCTGTCTCCGGTCTCGATCCCGCCACCGTGACCGCCGACCTGAACGCCGCCGCCGACTACGCGCTCAAATTCCCCGCAGCCAACGGCAAACTCGCCGTCGTCGGCTTCTGCTGGGGCGGAGGCAAATCGTTCCTCTTCGCCACGCAGCGCAAGGACCTGAGCGCAGCCTTTGTGTTCTATGGCGTTCCGCCGCCCAACGAGACCTTAAAAAACATCACCGCGCCGGTTTACGGATTCTATGCAGAGAATGACGCGCGCATCTCAGCCACGGCTCCAGCTACAAAAGACGCCATGGCCGTCGCGGGCAAGAAGTATGAGCCGGTGGTTTACGCCGGCGCTGGCCATGGCTTCATGCGTGCCGGCGAAGATCCGGCCAACCCCAATCCCGCAAACACCACCGCCCGCACAGAAGCATTGAAGCGGCTGGAAGCACTGCTTAGGGGCATGTAGCGCCGCAGTTCACAGTTCCTGGTTCCCGGTCCGTGGACGGCTTGTACCGCCGGTCTCCTGACCGGCGGTAGTGCAGGTCTCAAGAACCGCACAAGGATGATGGCAAACTCATTTGCATGAGGTACCCCGAATCCAACGTTTGGAGCCCGCGATAGCGCGAACGCTCACGCGCTACCATAGAAAGTGCGCGGCGCACGCACGCCGCGCAGCCCATGCCCGCAAAGAAAAAATCCGCCAAGCTGCTGCGCTGCCCCTCCTGCGGAATGCTGGTGCGTCCCGAGGACGAGGACTTCCCTTTCTGCAGCGACCGCTGCCGCAAGATCGACCTAGGCAAATGGGCCTCGGGCGCCTATAAAATCAGTTCTCCCGTCCTTGATCCCGAAGTCCTTGAAGACCTGGGCCTCGGCGACAACAGTCGCGGCGGAGGCTCGGATGAAGGCTGAAAGTTCCTCCACAGGTCCAATCCAAAACCAGGAAAAAGTCCATGCCATGAAGAAGACGGCCTGGGCCTGGATCGTGGCTACATTCTTCGGCGCCGGCTATGGCAAACCCGGCCCGGGCACATGGGGCTCTGTCGCAGCCGTTCTGTTATGGGCTGCATTTGCCATCTCCCTCCACCCCTCCAGACTCACACTCGCACTCGCCCTGACACTCGGCATCCTCGTCGCTACCGCCCTGGGCATCCCAGCCGCCACTATCGTCGAGCGTGAATCCGGAATCACCGATCCTGGCTTTGTCGTTATCGACGAGGTCATCGGCCAATGGATCGCTCTCCTCAGCAGTCCCGCCGACTGGCGTCATGGACTCATCGCCCTCGTGCTTTTCCGCCTCTTCGACATCACCAAGCCATTTCCCGTGCGTCGGCTGGAGCGTCTGCCGGGCGGCTGGGGCATCGTTTTCGACGACGTGGCCGCCGGCCTGTATGCTTTGGGTGTAGCCTCTCTGTTACGCATCTGGATCTGATCTTTTATGCCTCGCAGTTCTCCGCAATCCGATTCGGCGGCCGTGCCGCTGCCCCGCGTCGACGACGTGGTGCCTACCGCGGCCCTGCCCCTGGGCGAAGTCGAGTTGAGAGGCGTCTATCTGGGACCGCACAACTTCAGGCTTCCGGCCGTGTATGTGGATGGCGATGCAGCCCATATTCTGATGAGCCGGCCCTCCCAACTGGCTTTTCGCGTTCCCGACGGAGCCTCCACGGGACTGATTGAAGTGCGTACCCCGGCCGGCGCTGCCAATGCTGCAGCAGTGCGCGTGGCGCGCAAGCTGACGGACGGACTGCACCCCGTGACCAGCCCCGCCGTCAGCCGGTCTGGAATGATTTACGCCACCATCTCCGGCCCGCGCGGCAAGCAAACCCCCGTCTCCGTGATGCGCATTAGCATCGACGGCCGCACCACCCCCTTCGTCACGGGACTCTTGAATGCGACAGGGCTGGCCTTCAGCCCCGACGGCGATCTGTACGTGACCTCGCGCGCCGAAGGCAATGTTTACCGCGTGGACGCGGCAGGCGAATTCACAGTCTACGTAGAAGGCATGGGCGTCGCCACCGGAGCGGCCTTTGACGCAGAAGGCAATCTGTATGTGGGCGACCGCAGCGGCACCATCTTCAAGATCAATCCCCAGCGGCAGATTTTTGTGCACGCCACGCTCGAGCCCAGCGTGGCCGCCTATCATCTGGCTGTGAACGCCGCCGGTACGCTGCTCGTCACGGCGCCTTCGCTCTCGTCGAACGAGGCCATATGGGCCATTGAGCCGAACGGCGACACGCGCGCGTGGTATCGCGGGCTCGGCCGTCCACAGGGGCTGGCCATTTCGCGCGAGGGCGATGTGTTCGTTGCTGCCTGTTTGCACGGCCGCCGCGGGCTGGTGCGCGTCACGCCCCAGGGCGAGGCTTCGCTGGTGTTGGCCGGCGACAATCTGGTGGGCGTTGCCTTTTCTCCGCTCGGCACCGCTGTCCTGGCCACTAGTGACTCCGTTTATGATGTGGACTTGGGAGTTGAAGGACTGAATCTGTTCTGAACTGCTAGCTTCTAGCTTTTGGCCTGACTGGTGGGAAACCCACTATCCTAGTACCCGCCGATATATTTCCCTTTGCGCTAATTGAGCTTGAAGCTAATAGCCAGGAGCTAAAAGCTGTTTCTATGAAATCCGAAATCATTGCCGTCGGTTCCGAGATGCTCACCCCGTTTCGCCAGGACACCAACTCTCTCTACATTACAGAGAAACTCAACGGCATCGGCGTCGCCGTCGCGTTCAAGACCATTGTGGGCGACCGGCAGAAAAACATTGTGAGCGTTATTCGCACTGCGCTCAGCCGCATTGACATTCTCATCCTGATGGGCGGCCTGGGACCTACAGAAGACGATCTGACCCGCGAGGCCGTAGCCGAGGCTCTATCGCTCACATTGCGCCGCGACGCTTCGCACGTGGCCGCCTTGCACACTCGCGCCGCCATGTGGCGCATCACCATGCCGCAAAACAATCTGAAGCAGGCCGACGTGCTCGAGGGCGCCACGTTACTACCGAACGCGAATGGCAGCGCCCCCGGCCAGTGGCTCGATACCACGTTTGGCGGCTATCGCAAGCTCATTGCCCTCTTGCCCGGCCCTCCCCACGAGTGCCGTCCACTCTTCGATACCGAGTGCCTGCCCCGTCTCACCGAAGCCGTGCCGCCGCGCTCCATCGCGGTGCGCACGTTGAAAGCGGCCATGATTCCCGAGTCGCAGGCCGACAAACTGCTCGCTCCCATCTACACGCCGTACACCGACGTGGAGACCACCCTGCTGGCCCACACCGGCGACCTGCAGATCACGCTTATTTGCTCCAAGCCCGACCCGATCGCCGCCCGCCAACGCGTGGACGAGCTCGCCGAGCGCATGGAAGAGACGCTCGAAGACTGGCTCTATTCCTCGCAAGGCGATTCGCTGGAGCAGATCGTGATCTACTACCTCGAACTGCACCAGGCCACGCTTGCTGTCGCCGAAAGCTGCACCGGCGGTCTGGTGGCTGAGCGCATCACCGGCGTTCCCGGAGCCTCCCGAACGTTTCTCGGCGGCGCGGTCGTCTACTCCGACGAGTTGAAGACCTCAATGGCCGGCGTGCCCGCGGAATTGATCAAGCAGCACGGCGCGGTTTCGGCCGAAGCGGCCAAGGCACTCGCGCAAGGCATTCGCGCGCGCACCGGGGCGACGCTCGGCGTGGGCGTCACAGGTATCGCCGGCCCCACCGGCGCCACAGCAGCAAAGCCCGTAGGCTTGGTGCACATCGCCGTCTGCGATGCGCAGGGCTGCGACGCGCTGGAGCGCACCTTCCGCGGCGACCGGGCTCGCGTCCGCGAGTGGGCCGCGCAGCAGGCTCTCGACCTTGTCCGACGGCGCCTGATGTAACCAGCGAGCGCCGCGGACCCCTTTGCTACACTTCTCCTGAAGCTTCGCCTCGATTCGTCATGCATCCAACCCGCAACCAACTATCCAGGAGCGTTCATGCCCATCGTTGAGCTCGCGGGAGTCACCAAGGCCTACGAAAGCAAGGTCGCCGTGCGCGACCTCAGTCTTTCCATCGAGGCCGGTCAGATGTTTGGTCTGCTCGGCCCCAACGGAGCCGGAAAAACCAGCTCCATCCGCATGATGATGGGCATTACCCTTCCCGATTCGGGGCGCATCAACCTCTTCGGAGAGCCCTTCAACCGCAAGAACCTCGACCGCGTGGGCTATCTGCCCGAGGAACGCGGCCTCTACAAAAAGATGAAGGTTGTCGATCAGCTCATTTTCTTTGGTGAACTGCACGGCGTCGCCCGAGAAGATGCCTGCAAGCGTGCGATTGATTGGGCCGCGCGCATGGAAATCTCCGGCTCCCTCGAAAAAAAGACGCAGGAACTCTCCAAGGGCATGCAGCAGAAGATTCAATTCATCGCCACGCTGCTCCACGATCCCGACTTGATCGTTATGGACGAGCCCTCCACCGGCCTGGACCCCGTGAACACCGTGCTGCTACAGGATGCACTGCTCGAACTCAAGTCGCGCGGCAAGGCTATTCTCTTCTCGACGCACCGCATGGACCAGGTGGAGAAACTCTGCGACGCCATCTGCCTTATCGACCACGGAGAGGTCGTGCTGAGCGGCAAGATGCGCGAGATCAAGAGTCGCTACGAGCGCAACCGCGTCATCGTGGAGTTTGAAGGAAGCGCCGATTTCCTGAAAAGCGACGAGATTGCCGAGGCCAACAACTACTCCGGCCACGCTGAAATCAAGCTCAAACCCCACGGCGACGCGCAGAAACTGCTTCACCAGGCCGCGTCAATGGCCGCCATCTATCGCTTTGAGCTGGTCGAGCCCTCGCTCGAGGAGATCTTCATTGAGACCGTGCGAGGCAAACCCGATGCCTAGCTTGTTGTCGCGTAACATGCTTCTCATCGCGAAGCGCGAATACCTCGAGCAGATCCGCGGCCGCGCCTTCCGCCTGTCAACGATTCTTGTGCCCGTGCTCGTGCTCTTCCTTCTCAGCATCAGCGCCGTCACCGGTCGCAAGATGGCCGTGCAACGGCACATCGCAATCGCCGCCGACAATGAGGCGCTGGCCGCCGATATCCGCACCGACCTCGTCGAGGAAAAACGCGCGGGCTACGCCGTCGATGTGGTTGCGCCCTTCACCGCTCAGGATCGCTCCGCCCTCCAGGCGCGGGTTGCCAACAAATTCCTCGACGGGTTGCTCGTCATCGAAAACTCCTCCAGCGACACGCCCAGCGTCACCTATATTTCGCAGTCCTCGGGCGATCTCATGAGCACCACACGCCTGGAAAACGCCATCGATCACGGCTTCCTCAATCTACGCCTCGCGCAGCGGGGAGTGCCGGCCGATCAGATCGCGTCGCTGGCAGAACCCGTAGACCTCAAGACGCTGCTGGTCTCGGGCAGCGGCCAGACCGGCAAGAGCCAGGGCATGACGCCGTTCTACAAGGCCATGTTCATGACCTTTCTTATGACCATGCCGATTCTGCTCTACGGCTTCGACATGGCCCGCTCGATTATTGAAGAAAAAGGCTCGCGCATCTTCGAAGTGATGCTCGCCGTGGCCCGCCCTGACGATCTGCTCACCGGCAAACTGCTGGGCGTGGGCGGCGTCGCTCTCACGCAAATCGTCATCTGGATCGCCGTCGCGGTGCTGCTCAGCGGCACGGCTCTCATGGGCTCGATCGTCAGCGGCAATGTCCAGATCCACTTCACCGTGCTTGAAGCCGTTCTCTTCCCGGTCTACTTTGTGCTCGGCTTTTTCCTCTACAGCGCCTTCTTCTCCGGCCTCGCCGCCACCTGCGAAACCGCACAGGATCTGCAGATGTACATCTCGCTGGCCGTCATTCCTACCTGGACCAGCTTTGCCATGCTGCCCTTCCTGCTCAACAATCCCAACTCGCCATGGGTGGTCGCCGCGTCTCTTTTTCCGCCCACCGCTCCGCTTGTCATGGTGCCCCGCCTCGGCATGTCGACCTCGCCCTATCTCTACTGGCAGATCGCGCTCTCCATTGCGCTGCTGATCGTGACAATCTGGGCCGTGATCTGGTTCGCCTCGCGCCTCTACCGTATCGGCATCCTCATGTACGGCAAGCGCGCCACCCTCCCCGAAATCCTGCGCTGGCTGCGCTACTCCTGAGCGAGCACATCGAGTCGAAGGATCTGCGGTTGGCCGCCTACTCTAGAATTTAGACAGTGACTACCGAAGCCAGCCCCAGGTTCACCCTCCGCCAGCGCCTCGTTCTGGCCGTGGCGCCACGCCTCGTGTGGGCATTGCTCTGGCTCGTCGGCCGCACTTGGCGCTTCGAAGTCATCGCCGAGGGCGGCGCCACGCCGCTTCCCTTCGGCGAAGGCGCGGGCGCGGAAATCTTCTGCTTCTGGCACCAGTGCGTGCTCCCCTGCACGTTCTACTTCCGCCGCACCCACGCCACCATCATCGTGAGCCGCAGCTTCGACGGCGAGCTGATCACGCGCACGCTCGAGCTCTTCGGCTTTCACACTACGCGCGGCTCCAGCTCTCGCGGCGCGCGCGAAGGCCTGCTGGGGCTCGAGCGGGCAATCGAAAGCGGCCATCCTGCCATCTTCACCGCCGACGGCCCGCGCGGCCCCATCTATCGCACCAAGATGGGGCCCATCAAGCTCGCGCACATCACCGGAGCGCGCATTGGTGCATTCCATTTGGAACCAGAGCGCTCCTGGACCATGCGTTCCTGGGATCGCTTCCTGGTGCCCAAGCCGTTCACGCGCATCGTCGTCAGCTGGGCGCGCTGGACCTCTGTTCCGGCCGATCTTGCCGAGAACCAATTCGAGCAGAAACGCGAAGAACTGAACGCCGCCATCGAGCGCGCGCGAAAGAACGCACTCGCCCACATGGGGAAAGCTGATGTCTGAAAGCTCTACTCCAAAAGGCGAGAGGGCGGACCACCTCTCCGTAGCCGATTTCGATTACGAGCTTCCCGAGGAGCTGATCGCGCAACAGCCTCCCGCGGAGCGCGGAACAAGCCGCATGCTGGTTGTGGACCGCGCCACCGGCGCCGTCAAAGACGACCTCTTCGCCAACCTTGGAAAACATTTGCGCCCAGGCGACTTGCTGGTCCTCAACGACAGCCGCGTCATTCCCGCGCGACTCTACGCGCGCAGAACATTACGACGCGAACGAGAAAAGCCAACAGGCCGCATTGAAGTGATGCTCACCGAACCTGTCGGTGAAAACAAGTGGCGCGCGCTGGTGCGCCCAGGCCGTAAGGTCGCCATCGGCGAGCGGCTGGTATTCCCCGCGCCCAAAGGCGAAATCGAGCTCGAAGCGGAAGTGCTGGAGCGCGGCGAGTTCGGCGAGCGCCTGCTCCAGTTTGCCCCGGTCGACGACTTCTTTGCCGTGCTCGACCGCATCGGCCACATCCCGCTCCCTCCTTATATTCATCGCGACGATGCGGACGCGGATCGCGATCGCTACCAGACGGTTTTCGCCGAGCAGCGTGGCTCGGTGGCCGCGCCTACCGCCGGTCTGCACTTCACGCCGCAGATTCTCGCCTCCCTCGAAGCAAGTGGCGTTAAGATTGCCCGCGTCACGCTTCACGTGGGCCTCGGCACGTTTGCGCCGCTGCACGTCGAGCGCATAGACCAAGTGCGCCTGCACAGCGAACGCTACACTATCTCTGCCGAAGCCGCTGCCGCCATCAACCGCGCCGTCGCGGGGGGGCACCGCATCGTGGCCGTCGGCACCACGACGGTGCGCACGCTTGAGTCCGCAGCCCTCGCAGCCACTGGTTCTCGCATTCGACCCCACTCCGGCACAACCGAGATTTTCATCTCGCCCGGCTTCGAATTTCGCCTCGTCGGCGCTCTTCTCACCAACTTCCACCTGCCGCAATCGAGCCTGCTCATGCTGATCAGCGCCTTCGCAGGCCGCGAACAAATGCTCGCCGTCTACGGCCACGCCGTCAAACAGAAGTACCGCTTCTTCAGCTACGGGGATTGCATGTTCATCGCGTGACCGCTCGTTTTACTCCCTTCACTCCTTCACTGCTTAAGCTCCTTCACCGACCGCCTCCCTGCTATCCTCACTAGCGTGAGTGAACCCTCCAAGCCGCCCATCTTCCTGCTCGACGCCATGTCGTTCATCTTCCGCGCCTACCACGCCATGCAGCGCTCGCGGCCCATGTCCACGCGCTCCGGCCTGCCAACAGCTGCCACTTACGTCTTCGTCAACATGATTAAGAAACTGCGCCAAGACTTTGAGCCCAAATACTTTGCCGCAGTCTTCGACGTGAGCGGCGAAGTTTTTCGCGATGAGCGGGCGCGGACGATGGGCCCACTGCGTAAGTGGAACGCGAAGTCGCAGAGCTTTGACGAAGTAAGCTACGACGGCTACAAGGCCAAGCGCGAAGCCATGCCCGAGGATTTGCGCCGCCAGATTCCCTACATTCGCCGCGCTCTCGAGGCGCTGCGCATTCCCATCCTCGAGGCCGAAGGCTTTGAGGCCGACGACGTGATCGGAACCTTGGCCCGCGAAGCTGCCGAGCAGCAACACGAAGTCTTCATCGTTTCAGGCGACAAGGACATGATGCAGCTCGTCACACCGCGGGTAAAGGTCCTCAATCCCCAGAAGGACAACCTGATCCTCGATCCCGCGAAGGTGGAAGAAACGCTGGGCGTACCCCCCGACAAAGTTGTCGACGTAATGGCCCTGCGCGGCGACTCGGTCGATAACATTCCCGGCGCGCCCGGCATCGGCGACAAAGGCAGCGTGGAGCTGATCAAGGAATTCGGCAGTGTGGAAGCAGTGCTCGACCGCGCGGCGGAGGTCAAGCGCAAGGCCTACCGCGAATCGCTCGAGCAGAACCGCGATGCCGTCCTGCTGTCCAAAGAACTTGTCACCATTGATTGCCACGTGCCGCTGGGGCTCGACCTGCATGCGATGGAGACGCAGGAGCCCGATCTCGAAGCCGCACGCACGCTCTTCACGGAGCTTGAATTCACGTCCATGCTGCGCGATCTCGCTCCTGCGGAGGGCAGAGCTTCGGTCGAGTTGATCGACGAACCGACGGCGGACCAATCCGCCGCCTTCTATGCCGCCGCACGCGAGAACGGCTTCGCCTTTGCGCTCGACGCCGTAGAGCCCACAACCGAGGACGCCGAAGAAGAAGATCTGGCTGCTCCGTCGCTGCTCGATATCGCGGGAGCCGCAGAAAAGAAGACCCACTTCAGCGTGGGCGTCTGCGCGGAACCGGCGAGCGCCTTGCGCTTGCCCCTCACGCCGGAGTTGCGCGCTCTGATCGGAGATGCTTCCGTGCCCAAGTGCGTACACGACTGGAAGCTCGGTCTGCACGTGCTCGGCGAGATGGGCGTCGCGCTGCGCGGCCCGGTCGACGATTCGATGCTGCTCTCGTACGCACTCAATCCCACGCACTCCACGCAAGCGCTGGCGGACGTGGCCGCGCGCAATAGCCAGCCGCACCCCGACTCGCTGCCCGCCTCCGCCGCGGCCGTTCATGCGCTCGTCCCCGCGCTGCGTGAAGAGGCTGAAAAGGCCGGCGTGCTGCGCGTCTACACGGACATCGACTTGCCGCTCTCACCCGTGCTCTATCGCATGGAACTGGCCGGCGTCCACATCAACACAATTGCATTGAGCGGACTCTCGGAGAAGTTTGGTGGTGAAATCAACCGCCTCGGCGACCGCATCTTCGAACTCGCGGGAAAGCGATTCAACATTAATTCGCCGAAACAACTTGGCGCGGTTTTGTTCGCAGATCTCGGTCTGCCCGCCCCGCCCAGTCGCGGCAAAAACAAATCCGTGTCCACGGCGCAGGACGTGCTGGAGTTCCTGGCTGAGAAGCACGACGTGCCACGACTGGTGCTCGAGTACCGGCATCTGTCGAAGTTGAAATCAAATTACGTCGACGCGTTGCCGCTTCTCGCCGACAACGACTCGCGCGTGCACACAACGTTTCAAGCCGCGGCCACGGCCACCGGCCGGCTCTCCTCGGTCAATCCCAACCTGCAAAACATTCCCACTCGCACCGATCTGGGTCGCGAAATTCGCGCAGCTTTCACTGCCGCACCCGGCACGCAACTGCTCTCCGCCGACTATTCGCAGATCGAGTTGCGGCTGCTGGCGCATTTCAGCGGCGATCCGCTGTTGATGCGCGCCTACGCGGAAAACATCGATATCCACACGCTCACCGCCAGCGAGGTTTTCGGCGTTGCCGTCGAAACTATGGACAAGGAGACGCGCAATCGCGCCAAGGCGGTGAACTTCGGCATCGTCTATGGAATTTCTGCCTTCGGGCTTGCCGCGCAGTTGGGTATTCCGCAAGCCGAGGCGAAAGACTACATCGATCGCTATTTTGCACGCTACCAGGGCGTCAGAGCCTTTATCGACCGAACCCTCGAGCAGACGCGCCGCGAGGGCAGTGTGCGCACTATGTTCGGGCGCATGCGGCCAATTCCCGATATCGAACGCCGTAACCCCAACCAGCGCGGATTTGCAGAGCGCACGGCTATCAATACTCCGCTGCAAGGCACCGGCGCGGACCTGATCAAGCTGGCCATGATCTCGCTCGATCGCAAACTGGCAGAGCGAAAGCTGAAGACGCGCATGGTACTGCAAGTGCACGACGAGCTGCTCTTCGAGGTGCCGCTCGCGGAGACCGATGAGGTCGCCGCCCTAGTACGCGCGGAGATGGAAGGCGTCGTAGAGCTGAAAGTCCCTCTTGTCGCCGACGTCGCCTTCGGGCCCAATTGGCGCGATCTGATGTGAGACCCGCCCGAATCCACTTCGCGTTGATAGACTGGTAAGCGTTTACTAGAGCGGCAGAGGAAAAATATGAAAAAGCTGAACCGGAGAGAGTTCGCCAAGAGCCTTGCCATCGCCCCTGTGGGGCTGGCCGCAGGAAACAGTCTGCTTGGGATCTCTCACAGTCAGGCTGCGCCGGCGCCATCCGCAACCCCACCCGCGCAGAAAGCTTCAAAGACCGAAGCCGAATATAACCGCCATCCGCCGGTGGTCGAGACCGAGCCTTTCGCCGAGCCGCTTGCCTTCGCGCGCAACGAAATCAAGCCCAGCCTCCAACTCTTCCCTCTTCGCGACGTCACACTCGAAGCCGGGCCTCTGCTTGAAGCGCGCGACTGGAATCGTGGCTACATGATGCGTCTCCCCAATGACCGCCTGCTCCACAACTTTCGCATTACCGCCGGCCTGCCCTCCTCCGCAACGCCCCTGGGAGGCTGGGAGGCTCCAAAATCCGAGTTGCGCGGCCATTTTGTCGGACATTATCTTTCGGCGTGCGCGCTTCTCTATGCGGCCACGAACGACGCCGCGATCAAAGTTAAGGCCGACGATCTGGTGGCAGGAATTGCCGAATGCCAGGCAAAGCTCAACGACAATGGCTACGTCAGCGCCTTCCCGACCGAACTCTTCGATCGCCTGGATCGCCGCGTGGGTGTATGGGCTCCGTTCTACACCCTACACAAGGTCATGGCTGGCCTGCTCGACATGAAAACCCAAGCCGGCAACGATCAGGCTCTCGACACTCTCGTCAAACTCGCAGCGTGGGTCGACGCGTGGACGGCAGCGAAGACTGAAGAACACATGCAAGACATCCTGAACACCGAATATGGCGGGATGAGCGAGGTCCTCTACAATCTCGCCGCCGTCACCGGCGACGACCGCTGGGCGAAGACGGGCGACCGCTTCACGAAGAAGGTGTTTTTCACGCCTCTGGCCATGCGGCGCGACGAGTTGAAGGGCCTGCACATGAACACACACGTTCCGCAAGTAATTGGCGCGACGCGGCGCTACGAGTTGTCATCGGACTATCGATTTGCTGATATATCGAGCTTCTTTTTTGAGACGGTATCGGAGTCGCGCACCTACGCCACGGGCGGATCGAGCAACAATGAGCACTGGCTCACCAGCCCCAATCACCTCGCCATTGAAATGCACGTAAGTTCGCACCACCAGGAGTGCTGCTGCGCTTACAATATGATGAAACTGTCACGTCATCTCTATAGCTGGAGAGCCGACAGCCGCCTGATCGACTACTACGAGCGCAACCTGCTTAACCACCGGCTTGGCGCCATCGAGCCGAAGACGGGGCATACAACTTATTTCCTTTCGCTTGCGCCCGGAGCCTGGAAGACGACTTGCACCGAAGATCAAACCTTCTGGTGCTGCACGGGAACCGCTCTCGAGGAATTCGCCAAGCTGAACGACACGATCTACGCTCACGACGACGAATCGCTCTTCGTCAACCTCTACTTCGCCTCTACGGTGAATTGGAAAGAGCGCGGCGTGCGGCTGAAACAAACCACGAACTTCCCGGAGAGCGAGCGCACCGAGCTCACCATTGAGAAAACTCCCGCCAAGGCGTGGACGCTTCGTCTCCGCATCCCCGCGTGGACGACTGCCGACAACTCCGTGGCGATCAATGGAAAGCGCTTGGAAGCAGCCGGAGCCCCTGGAAGCTTTATGACGCTGACTCGCATTTGGAAGGCCGGAGATCGCGTGGAACTCACAGTGCCGATGCGGCTCACGGCAGAGCCGCTGGCCGAAGACCGCACGCAGCAGGCGTTCCTTTATGGGCCACTGGTGCTTGCCGGACAGTTCCCAAAGACCGGGCTTGCAGAAGATCTCGAGCACCATCAGGGTCCAGAGATTCAGGAGGCGCCCGCGCTGGAGGTGCCTATACTGCAAGCGGCAGGCACCGATCCAGCGACTTGGATCAAGCCGGCTCCGGGCGAGACGCTGACATTTCGCACCGCGGAACAAGAGGTCACCCTGAAGCCGTTGAACCAAAGTTGGCAACGATTCGCCGTGTACTGGAGAGTGTCGGCCTCCTGACAGCCTTGCGACGGGCAACCGAACGCGCCAAAATAGGGCCAGGACCGGCACGAGGAGGCGGCGTGCATGTTTCTGGACATTGGCAGAGCGCTCTCGTTCATTCTGAGCATGTTGTCGCTTTATGCGGTTCTCGAAGGCGCATTTTTCATCCCGGGGAGCGACTGGCTTGAACGGCTGAGCTTGTCGCTGCTAAGAATTGCCATCGCGGCCTGCGTCTGCTTTGCCAGCGGGATTCTGTTTGCCCTGCCGTCCGCAAAGCATGCAGAGAACGATATGCCAATCACGGCCACACTGCCGGTGCAGATGTTCTTTTGGGCAATGGCAGGCGTTGCAATTCTGTCCGTACTCTCGTGGTATCTCGAGGTGTACTACGTGCCATTGTTGTGGCGAAATATGCCACCGACCTAACTAAGATCAAAACAAAAGCCTGAAGCGCAGCCCCAACCCGCCGCTCGGCGCCTTGCCTTTCAGGCTCCAATTTCCGCAAAAACCTATTTGCATACTTATCCAGTTCTATTGTATATTTATTCAAGCGCGGTTTCCGCTCTGCGGACCGCGCCTTTGCTTTGCCCGCGAAGGGGACCGCATCATGAAGACCCAACGCCTGAACGTAATCCGCGAAGTACTGGCCGACACTCCTGTGACCAGCCAGGATGAATTGCGCCGCAAATTGCGACGACGCGGCATCCACGTGACTCAGGCGACGCTTTCGCGCGACATGCACGAATTGCAACTATTCAAGGGGCCGCGCGGATATGCGCTTCCCAATGGCAATGGCGCAAAGGCCACGCCGGCCGCGGTGGAGGACGATCAGCCTCCGACGCTGTCTGAAATGCTCGATAGCTTCGGCCTACGCGTGAAGCAGGCGATGAATCAGGTGGTGGTGAGCACGGCGTTAGGCGGAGCGCAGCCGGTGGCAGCCGCCCTGGACCGCGAGAGTTGGCCGGAGGTGGCTGGCACCATTGCCGGCGACGATACGGTTTTGGTAATTTGCACAGACGCACGACAGGCGGGCGAAGTGGCTACCCGGATAAGGACGATTTTGCAAGGATGACGAGGACGGTTCAGACAGCGATTGTGGGAGTAACGGGCTACGCCGGCGCGGAGTTAACGCGACTGCTGCTGCATCATCCCTGCCTGCAGGGCAAACCGCCGGTATTTGCGGGGCGCGTGGAGGGCAAGGACCTCGAACGTGGCGGCATTCCGATCGCTGAGATTCATCCCCAGCTCGGCGGCAACAACGGAAGCAGCGAATTGAAATTGGAGCCGTTTTCCTGGGAACTGATGGCCGATCGCGGCGTGGATGTCCTGTTTCAGGCCACGCCCCACGACATTTCGCGCGAGGTAATCCCCATCGCGCTCTCGCGGGGAATCCGCGTCATCGATTTGAGCGGTGCCTGGCGGCTGACCGATTCCGCTAACCGCGCCGTGTATGCCTTTGCTGATGAGGGTTCCGAGACGGCCGCGACCACGCAAGCGCACGCGGTTTACGGCATGCCTGAGCTGCATCGCAAGCAGATTGCCGGCGCACGCCTCGTCGCAAATCCCGGCTGCTACGCGACTTCGGTCATTCTGCCGCTGAGACCGCTGGTGGCAGCGGGAATCGTCGACCTCAAACACGGCATCGTTGCCGATGCCAAGAGCGGCGTGAGCGGCGCAGGAAAAGCTCCGACCGCAAGAACGCACTATATGTATGCGGCCGACAATCTTTCCGCGTATGGCGTCTTTGCCCATCGCCATACCGGCGAGCTGCTGGAGCAAATCGGCATTTCGAACGAGGAAATCATTTTTACGCCGCATCTGCTGCCAATTCCGCGCGGCATTCTGTCGACGATCTACGTGCGCTTCAAGAAAGCGCAATCCCGGGAGAGTGTGGCCGAGGTCTATCGCAAGTTTTTTTCCGGCAGTCCGATGGTTCGACTCTACGAAAAAACGCTGCCGCAGATTCAGTACTCGGTGCGGACGAACTACGCCGACATCGGTTTCCAACTCGATGCCGGTGGCAAGCGCGCCATTATCGTCAGTTGCCTCGACAACCTGCTGAAAGGCGCTGCCGGCCAGGCCGTGCAGAACCTAAACGTGATCGAGGGTTGGCCGGAATCGGAAGGTCTCGAATGAGATTCGCCGCGGAGGATTGCGAATGAAGTACGTGGTCAAATTGGGCGGCGCGGGCCTGGAAACTCCGGCGCTACTGGAAGGCTGCACCCGGGCCATCGTCGAATTGGCGCGCGACGGCAACCAGGTGGCCGTGGTGCACGGCGGCGGCGTGCAGTTGACCCGCACCCTGAAGGCGCTAGGCAAGCAAAGCGAGTTCATCGACGGCCTGCGCGTCACCGACGCGGAAACCCGCGATGCCGCGCTGATGGTTTTTGCCGGACGCGTCAATAAAGGCCTTGTTGCTGCATTGAGCGCGCTGGGACAGCCGGCGATCGGCCTTTGCGGCGGCGACGGCATGATGTTTCGCGCGCGCAAGAAGCGTACCGCGCCGGATCTGGGCTACGTGGGCGAGATCGCCGCGAGCGACGTGCGCTGGCTTGAAGCCATCTGGCAGTTGAACGGTGTGCCCGTGCTTTCCTCTATGGCTTTGGGTTTCGACGGCGAGTACTACAACATCAACGCCGACGAGATGGCCGCGGCCTGTGCCATCGCCTGTGGCGCCGACGCATTGGTCTTTCTCACCGACGTTCCCGGCGTGAAGGGAGCCGACGGCGAGGTGCTGCGATGGCTCTCCATTGACCAAATCGCGGAGTTGGCGAAAAGCGCCGTCATCTCCGGCGGCATGTTGCCTAAGTTGGGCGCCTGCCGCGAGGCGCTTTTGAACGGCGTAAAACGAGTACGGATTCTACCCGCGGAAGCGGCCAGTTCTCTGCCCGACCTATGCAGCTCGCGTATTTCGCATGGCACAGAAGTGATGGTGGCCTAGGAGGATTTTCGATGACGAAGCTCGAACAGATTCGCGCCGCGGAGGCGCGGCTGCTGCTCACCACTTACGATCGCAGTCCGATCCTTTTCGTAGACGCCGAAGGCGTTTACATCATCGATGAAAAGGGCGATCGCTACCTCGATTTGCTCAGCGGCATCGGCGTCAATGCATTGGGCTACAACCACCCCGCAATTGTGGAGACGATTGCACGCCAAAGCCGCGCGCTGATTCATACCTCGAACCTCTACTATCACGGGGGCCAGGCGGAGCTCGCCATGCGCCTCACGGAGCGCACCGGTCTGGACCGCGCTTTCTTCGCCAACACCGGCACCGAAGCCTGGGAGGGCGCGCTCAAACTCGCGCGCGCCTATGCAGGACTGCGGCGCAGCGAAGGCGCCAACATTGGCACCAAGTTTCTAGCGCTCGATCAGAGCTTCCATGGCCGCACCTTCGGCGCCATGTCGACCACGTACAAGGCAAAGTATCGCGAGCCGTTCGGGCCCGTGGTTCCTGGCGTCGAGTTCGTGCGCTTTAATGATGTCGCTGACCTGCGCGCCAAATTTTCTGCCGACGTTTGCGCCATTCTCGTCGAAGCTATCCAGGGCGAAGGCGGCGTGCGGCCGTTGACGCAGGAATTCTTTGCCGAGGCGCGCGCACTGGCCAACTCCACCGGCGCGTTGCTGATTGTCGATGAGATTCAAGCAGGCATGGGCCGTACCGGCAAGTGGTGCGCGTATCAGCATTACGGGATCCAACCCGATATCACTACGTTCGCCAAGCCCCTTGCCGGCGGCCTACCTCTTGGAGCAGTTTTGTGCGCGGAAGATGTTGCGCGCGCGATGCACGCAGGCATGCACGGCACGACATTTGGCGGCGGCCCGCTGGCATGCGCGGTCGGGATCACGGTCATCGACACCATCGAGAAGGAAGGGTTGCTGGCGCACGCCGCAGAAGTGGGCGATTATTTCATGGAAAGCCTGCGGAAGCTCGCGAGAAAGCATGAGACGATTGTCGATGTGCGCGGAAAGGGCCTGATGATCGCCGCTGAGCTCGATTCTGCGGAGCTGGCCAAGCTCACTGTGGCGGAGATGCTCAAGCGCCGCATACTCATTAACTGCACCAGCGATACCGTGTTGCGCTTCCTGCCCCCGTACATCGTGGAGCGCAGCCACATCGACACGGCGATTGCCGCGCTGGACGAAATCTTTGTTGAGCACGCCGCGGCGCACAGCGCGCCCGCAGGAGGAAAACATCATGTCTAGCAAAGCCACCATGGAACGCAAGGAAACCGCCGTTCCCGTCGAGAAAGACCCAGACATTCTGGCTGCGGCAATACGCATGTCGGGCGAGGATCTGTGTTCCATCGCGGATCTCTCCAGCGCCGAAGTGCGCGCCCTCCTCAAGCTGGGCCACGACGTCAAGTGCAATCCGCGCGAATACCGCCATGCTCTCGACGCCAAACAAATGGTGCTGATGTTTGAAAAAGCCAGTCTGCGCACGCGTCTTGCTTTTGAGACCGGCATCAATACTATGGGCGGCAACGCAATTTTTGTCGACCATTCCAATCAGCCGCTGGGCGAGCGCGAGACCATTGCCGACGTTGCGCGTAACCTGGAGCGCTGGGTGGATGTGATCGTGCTGCGCACTTATGCGCACGACACCATTACGGAGATGGCCGTCAATTCGCGCGCGCCGGTGATCAACGCGCTCTCCGATTTTGAGCATCCCTGTCAGGCGCTGGCCGATTTCATGACCCTCGAGGAACACTTCGGAACCGCTGCGGGACTGAACTTTGTTTATGTCGGCGATGGCAACAATGTGTGCCACTCGCTGATGCTCACGGGCGCGCAACTTGGGGCCAACGTAACCGCAGCGACGCCGCGCGGCTACTCGCCCGATATTGAGATCGTGACTAAGGCGCGAGAAGTCGCGGAGGCCAATGGATGCGAAATCCGTTTGCTGCAGGATCCGCAGACCGCGGTGGAAGGCGCTGACGCGGTGTACACGGATGTGTGCGTCAGCATGGGCATGGAACACGAATCGACCAAACGCGCGCCCATCTTCAGGCCCTTTCAAGTGAATGAATCACTCATGTCCAAAGCCAGGCCCACGGCAGTGTTTATGCATTGCCTGCCCGCGCGACGCAATGAAGAAGTTACAGACGCGGTGATCGACGGGCCGCAGTCCATCGTTTTCGATCAGGCCGAGAATCGCTTGCACGTGCAGAAGGCGTTGCTGCTTCTGCTGCTCGGCGGCCTGGCCAATGTGGAGAAGTTTCAGTAGCAAGTTCGTAGTTCACAGTTGTCCAGCAATCTTGTGCTAAAGCATCAGGAACTGTGAACTTCAAGGAGTCTCGCAAGCATGTCCGTAATTCTCGAATCGTTGCCCATCGGCCAGAAGGTCGGCATCGCCTTCTCCGGCGGGCTCGACACCTCCGCCGCCCTGCACTGGATGAAGCAGAAGGGCGCGATCCCGTACGCCTATACAGCCAACCTCGGCCAGCCAGACGAAACCGACTACGACGCCATCCCCCGCGCGGCTCTCGAATACGGCGCAGCAAAGGCTCGCCTCATCGACTGCCGCAGCGCTGTTGTGCGCGAAGGCATTGCTGCGCTGCAGGCCGGGGCCTTCCACATCACCACCGCCGGCGTTCCGTACTTTAACACCACGCCGATCGGTCGCGCGGTCACAGGCACCATGCTGGTGGCCGCCATGAAGGAGGACGACGTCCACATCTGGGGCGACGGCTCCACCTTCAAAGGCAACGACATCGAGCGCTTCTACCGCTACGGCCTGCTCGTCAATCCCAACCTCCAGGTCTACAAGCCTTGGCTTGACGCCGCATTCATCAACGAATTAGGCGGCCGCGCGGAAATGTCTGCCTTCATGCAGCGCAACGGCCTCGCCTACAAAATGTCAGCGGAAAAAGCCTACTCCACCGACTCCAACATTCTCGGCGCAACCCATGAAGCCAAGGATCTGGAGCATCTCTCTACGTCCGTCATGATCGTTGTCCCCATCATGGGCACGGCGTTCTGGCGCGACGATGTCGCGATCCAGCGCGAAGAGGTCACGATTCGCTTCGAAGAGGGTTGGCCCGTAGCCCTCAACGGCCAGCAATTCGACTCGCCCGTCGACCTGCTCTCCGAAGCCAACCGCATCGGCGGCCGCCACGGGCTCGGCATGTCCGATCAGATTGAGAACCGCATTATTGAAGCGAAATCCCGCGGCATCTACGAGGCTCCGGGCCTCGCGCTGCTCTTTATCGCATACGAGCGCCTCATCACCGGCATCCACAACGAGGACACTATCGAGCAGTACCGCGACCATGGCCGCAAGTTAGGCCGACTGCTTTATCAGGGCCGCTGGTTCGACTCCCAGGCAATCATGCTCCGCGAATCCGCCCAGCGCTGGGTCGCCAAGCCCATCACCGGCGAGGTGACGCTTGAGTTGCGCCGCGGCAACGACTACTCCATCCTCAACACCGAGTCGCCCAATCTCACGTTCCACCCCGAGCGCCTGAGCATGGAGAAGACTGAATCCACCTTCTCCCCGCGCGACCGCATCGGACAACTCACCATGCGCAACCTCGACATTACTGACACCCGCGAGAAGCTCATCATCTACTCCAAAGCCGGCCTTCTCACGCTTAGCAAAAGCAGCGAGATGCCCCAACTTAATAACGGTAGGGAGAAGGATTAGCAGGTACGCTTAAAACAATGCCCAACGAACAACAATCCGGGAAGATGTGGTCCGGCCGCTTCCGCGAACCGCTCGACGTTGAATTCGAGGCGTGGCAGCGGTCCATCGTGTTCGATTGGCGGCTTCTCGACCAGGAGATTGCGGCCAGCAAGGCGCACGCGTCTGCTCTCTGTGCCGCAGGAATCCTGACCAAGAGTGAAACAACGGAGCTCCGGAAGGCGCTGGATGCGATTGGCGTCGAGTTTGCATCGGAAGCCGGCAAGGCGAAAGTGCGCGACCACTCTTCCGCCGAGGACATTCATCACTTCGTCGAGCTCAAGTTGGCGGAGCGGATTGGGCCGCTCGGACTGAAGTTGCACACCGGTCGCAGCCGCAACGAACAGATCGCTACCGATCTGCGCCTCTACGTGCGCGCGCAGATTGAGCTTGTGATTGACGGGCTTGCAGCGTGGGCACTGGCGCTTGTCGAGCAAGCGCGCAAAGCCGGCGGCAGTGTGATGCCGAGCTACACGCATATGCAGCGGGCCGAGCCGGTTCTCGTTGCGCATTGGTTGCTGGCCTACGTGGAAATGGCGTTGCGTGATGCTTCACGTTTGGCGGATTGCGCCCAGCGTCTGAATCTTTGCCCACTCGGCTCGGGCGCGGTAGCCGGCGCAACGCTTGCACTCGACCGTTCGATCACCGCGAGCGAGCTTGGATTCACGGCGCCGACTGCAAATTCCATCGATGCCACGAGCGATCGCGATTTTATTCTTGAGTATTTGCAGGCTCTTTCGTCGGTTGGTTTGCACCTGAGCCGCTTTGCCGAAGAGATTACGCTCTTCGCGACTGCTGAGTTCGGATTTGTGATTTTGCCCGAAGCCTTTTCTACCGGCTCCAGCGCCATGCCGCAGAAGAAAAACCCCGATCTGACGGAGCTGCTGCGCGCGAAAGTCGGCCGCCTCAACGGCGCGGCGCAAACCGTCACTCTCGAACTCAAGGGACTGCCTTTGGCCTACAATAAAGACATGCAGGAGACGCAGGAGCCGGCCTTCGCAGCCGACTTCGTCCCCCAGATGCTCAAGCTTGTGGCGCGTTTCACCGCGGCGCTCGAATTCCATCGTGAGCGCATGAGCGCGGCAGCGCAGTCAGGCTACCTGAATGCCATGGCCGCGGCCACGTATCTCGTCCACAAGGGCGTTCCCTTCCGCCTGGCGCACGAAAAGATCGGGAACTCCGTTCGCTATGCTTTGAAGAAGGGTGTCGAATTGAACGAGTTGACGCTCGCGGAATTGCGCCAATTTGGCGCAGAGTTCGGCGAAGATTTTTACACTGCGATTACTCTCGACGCCACGCTCGATTGCCACGACGTGATCGGCGGGACTGCGCGCCAGCGCGTGCAACAAGCACTCGATGCCGCTTCCGAACGCATCGCCGCGCTTGTGAAATCCACTGCGACGGAGGCCGTTCATGCTGGTGCGTAAGGCGCTGTTGCACGACGCCTCCAATATTTACGATCTTGTGAACTCGCTCTCCGGCGACGGCACGCTGCTCAAGCGCCCCTTCGCCGAGATCTGCGAAAACATCCGCGACTTCACCGTCGCCGAGTCCGATGGCGGCGTGTTTCTCGGCTGCGGCGCGCTGCACCTCTACGGTCCGCATCTCTGCGAGGTGCGCTCCATCGTGGTCAAGCCCGAGGCCAAGAGCCAGGGCGCAGGCGGCGGCATCATCAAAGCGCTCGTCGAAGAAGCTGAAACGCATGGCATTCAGTCCGTGTGCCTTTTCACGCGCATTCCCGATTTCTTTTTCAAGTATGGCTTCCGCACAGTGGAAGACAAGGCCGAGCTGCCCGACAAAATCTTCAAGGACTGCCAAAGCTGCCCGCGCCTGCACCGCTGCGACGAAGTCGCCATGGTACGCGGGCGCATTCCCCGCATGTCGATCCTCGGCCCACGCGAGGAAGCGCAGGAGTTGGTGCGGATCTCCGGCTAGTTGGCCGGTATGCTTGCTGACATCCCAGCAATGATCTCCCACCCGCTCGCGATCTTGATCCAGGTGTGTGTGACTCGCTGCGTGAACGGCTCTCCGTGGCCTGCTTTGTCCGCCCAGAGTGACGTCAGCCAGTATTCCGTCACCACCAGGTTCTCGGCAGCCCGGCTGTCAGCCGGCTTCAACTCAAACCAGGCAAGAGTCTCTCCCTTGTCCGTGTGAGCCTTGATCCAGTCCGTAATATGATCCTTCCGCGCAGGCCGCGAGCTCGAATAGGGCCAGCCCACAAAGTTCTCGTGCCAGAGATTTCTGTAGCTGTCGAGATCGAGTGCTTTCACATCTTCCCAATACGTTGTCTCCAGCTTCCATACCGCTTTCTCGTTGTCGGATTGCTGGGCATGGGCGGGTGCTGCCGCGCAGATCGTCGCAAGCAGGATGAAGAATACGGCCACAATCTTGATGGTCCAGCAAGCTGTTGCGGCCGAACTACGTTTTGCGAATTTCATCGATCCTCCGGAGAGTATAGTTGGACTGGTTGGTGACGCGTTGCGAGAATAGCTGCGGCGACGGCGGCCTGGCCGTAACTCAACCCGCCATCGCCGGGACACACCGTGCGATGCTCAAAAACCTGAAAGCCTTCGTCTTCGAGCCCCGCGCGCAGCAACCTCGCGAGACGCCGATTGTGCAGGCAGCCGCCAGAAAGAGCCACTTTTTCAATTCCTGCATTCTCGTGGGCCAATTTCGCTGCGCCGATAAATGCCGCCGCAACTCCGGCATGAAAACGCGCGGCGATGAGCGACTTGCCGACGCCTGCGTGAAGGTCTTCCAACAGCCCGTGCCATAACGACGACGCGGAAATCCTTGCGGGCTCTCGCGCTGGCCAATTTCCAGCCTGCATCTCCAGCAGATAGCCGGAACCGAGGTCGTCCGGCTCATCCACGGCGCACCCTTCGAGTTCAATCGCCGCCTGCGCCTCGTAGTCGACCACGCCGCGGCCCAGCACCACTGCCGCAACCGCATCAAAAAGCCGTCCGCAACTTGACGTGAGCGGCGTATTCAACTCGCGCTCGACCATGCGCTTCAGCACGCGCACTTCCTGCGGCTTCGCGCCGAGGAGCGCGATCACCTCCGGCGAATCCACATCAATGCTCGCTCCATGCAATGCGCCCAGCGCCATGCGCCACGGCTCGCGAATCGCCGCCTCGCCGCCGGGCATGGGAACGTAGTCGAGATGCGCAAACCGTTCGAAGTGGCCAGGATCGGGGCCGTCGAGCCTGCAAATCAGCACTTCTCCGCCCCAGATGCGTCCGTCAGTCCCGTAGCCGGTGCCGTCGAGACTGAGTCCAATCACCGGACCCACGATGCCGTGCTCCGCCATGCAGGCCGCGATGTGCGCGTGATGATGTTGCACGGGGATCAGCGGCAGATTTCTCTCAGCGGCCCACCCCTTGGCCCATGACGTAGACAGATAGCCGGGGTGCATGTCGTGCACCACCGCTTCTGGCTCGATTTCGAAGGTGTGCGTCAAATGCTCAAGCGCCTCGCGGAAAAATTCGAGACCAGCGAGATTTTCGAGGTCGCCCAAGTGCTGGCTCTGGTAGGCAAAGTGGCCGCGCGCGAGCGCAAAGACATTCTTCAAATGCCCGCCCACAGCCAGCAATGGCGGGGCATCAAAGGGCAGCGGCAAGGCGAGCGGGACAAACCCACGCGCGCGGCGAATCAATTGCGGCGCTCCATCCACCAACGCCATCACGGAGTCGTCGCAGCGCTGCAGAATCTCGCGATCGTGCATAAGAAATGCGTCTGCAATCTTCCCTAGCCGCGATTGCGCTTCGTCATTGTCGATCGCGATCGGCTCTTCGCTGAGGTTTGCGCTGGTCATTACCAAAGCCTTCACGCGAGCATCAGCAAATAGCAGATGCTGCAAAGGTGCATAGGGCAAGAACACGCCAAGCCACGGAATTCCCGGAGCCACGGAATCGGCAATGCCGCAATCCGCGCGCCATCGCGCCAAAACAATCGGTCGCGGAACCGTCAGGAGCAGCGCCTCTTCCTCGCTGGTCAGCGCGCAAATCGCACGCGCGGCGTCGAGATCACGAACCATCACCGCGAGCGGCTTGCCGTAACGATGTTTGCGCTCCCGCAGCCGCATCACTGCAGCTTCGTTGGTAGCATCCACGGAGAGATGAAAGCCACCGATGCCCTTAATCGCCAGAATCTCGCCGGCCATCAGGCGGTCGATCGCCGCAGTCACAGGATCGCCGGACGGAATCGCTGTTCGATCTGGCGCGACAAGCCAGACGCGCGGTCCGCACACCGGGCAGGCGTTGGGCTGCGCGTGGAAGCGCCGGTCGGTGGGATCGTCGTATTCCGCCTGGCAGATCGCGCACATGGTGAAGCCTGCCATCGAGGTCTGTGGGCGGTCGTAGGGAATGCGGCGCGTGATGGTGTAGCGCGGGCCACAATTCGTGCAATTTAGAAATGGATAGCGGAAGCGGCGGTCGTTGGGATCGAGCAGTTCGCGCAGGCAGTCCGTGCAGGTTGCCGCGTCGGCGGGAATGCCGGTGCTGACCTGGCCGGCGGCATCGCTGGTAATAATGCTGAATTCTTTTTCTCGTTTTGGAGGAATGATTTGCGAAACGACCGAGTCGATGCGCGCAAGCGGCGGCGCTTCGGCTTCAAGACGGCGGCGAAAGACTTCGACTCGCTCGGCAGGGCCCTCAATCTCGATCGTTACTCCGCCCGTATCGTTGCCAATGAATCCCGCGAGGTTCTCCTCCAGCGCGAGACGGTAAACGTAAGGCCGGAAGCCGACGCCCTGCACCACGCCGCGTACTTCGTACCGCTCACGTTGCAGCAGCACTTCGCGCGGTTCTGGTTTTGGTTGAGATTCGTGCATCAAGCCTGTGCCTCGCCCAGAGACCCAGCATAGCGCATGAGAACCTTGGCATTTCAGTCTTTTAGCGAACTCAGCCACGCGCGTTTGCGGAGCAGCGCGGATCGGCGAAAGACGTTAGTCTGAAGGAGAGCATGAGCGAGACCATGAATCCTCTGCGGCTTTTGACGATACGCGCAATATTCTCCGTTTTGCTTCCAATCGCATTGGGAGTTCACGCAGCCGCAGCCCAGTCGCCAGATCAGGCCGCCATCATTCGCCAGATCGATGCCGCTGTTGCGGCGCGCGTCGACAATGTTCTGAGTTTCACCGACGTCGAGCACTATTCCGTTTACCGGGGCGGCGACGAAACCCATCCGGTGGCGGAGATGACGGTGCGCGACCACTACCAAAAGGGCGTCGGCAAGGATTACACGGTGCTCTCGCAAAGTGGATCGGGCATGATTCTGCACTTCGGGCTGAAGCCGCTGATAGACAACGAAAAGACCATCAACTTGCCCGGCAACTGGGAAAAATCCTGGTTCACTTCAGCGAATTACGAAATGAAGTTGAAGCCCGGCGGCGTGCAAAAGCTCAACGGCCGCAACTGCTACGTTCTTGCCATTACGCCCAGGGGAGAGGCTCCCAACCTGATCATCGGAACCCTCTGGGCGGACGCGAAGGATGGTTCCCTGGTGCAAATTGACGGTGTCGCATCGAAAAGCCCCTCGGCCTTTGCGGGCACCACGCACATCATGCGCCAGTATGCCAATATCGACGGCTACTCCATGGCCGCGCATGCGCGAGCGGAGTCGAACAGCATGCTCTTTGGCCAGACCGTGGTCACCATCGATTACGGCAACTATCAGTTTCAACCTCGCGGGAGCAAATAGGAGCGTATCCGTAAACAGCGCGGGAGCCGTTAAGTGATTTCGCGCACGCACTTTATGGTGCTTTGTACAGATTTGGTGCGCCGCAGTACGGTTCTTTGCGTAGAACAGCTCGGCTTGGCCCACCGCATTCGGTAATGAGCGAAATCCAAGTCAACAAACGGGATAGCCCCATAGCACAGTGACTGCTGTCACGGATTGCGTACCCCCTCCTCTCGTAGAACAATGATAGGCACTATGCGGGCGGTGCAAAACGTCGTCCCGTATAGGTTGCAGCTCTCAAGCTGCACCGCCCAGGGAGGAATTGTGCCAGTCATCACGCCCCCACCTCTACCGAGCGAAGACAAACGATGGAAGATTGTGAACGGCACCATGCGCAAGAACGGCTTTGCCCGTCATGCGCTCATTGAGGCGCTGCACACCGTGCAGTCTTCGTTCGGCTTCCTCGATGACGAAGCCATTCGCTTCGTCGCGCTCTCCTTGCGCGTGCCGCTGAGCCAGGCGTACGGCGTGGCCACGTTCTATCACTACTTCACGTTCAAACCGCCGGGCAAGCACACGGTAACGGTGTGCGCCGGCACTGCCTGCTACATCAAGGGCGCGGATAAGCTGATCGCCGCGGCCCAAAATCGGCTGGGGATTGCGCCGGGGCAAACCACGCCGGATGGACAAATCAGCCTGATGACGGCGCGCTGCGTGGGCGCATGCAGCCGTGCACCGGTGGTGCTATGCGACGGCGAAGTGGCCGGCGAAATCACGCGTGAGCAGATGCTCGAGCAACTGGAAAGGTGGGCTGCGGAATGACAATCGAAGAGCTCGAACAGATTGCAAAAAGCGTCCAGCAGGAAAACGCCAAGTACGACTACGAAGTGAATGTGTGCATGGACCTGGCGTGCGCGAGCCAAGGCGCTGGCGCGCTCAAAGATGCGCTGATCAAGGCTGCGGAAGCCGCGGGGAAAAAAGTCCTGGTGCGCCGCACCGGCTGCATGGGCCCATGTTCGCATGGGCCGCTAGTGCGCGTGGATCCCGAGGAGACGCTGTACCACCGCGTGAAGGCGGAAAAGGCCGAGACGATTGTGCAGCACCTGGGCAGCTCACCGGCGCCGGAGCTGCAGTGCGATCTAAATGATCACTTCGACAAACAGGTACGCGTGGTGTTGGAGAATGCTGGCTACATCGATCCGGAAAAGGTCGACGACTACATTGCGCACGACGGCTACAAGGCGCTGCTCACGGTGCTCACCGAAATGACGCCCAACGGCGTCATTCACCGCATCACAGAAAGCGGGCTGCGCGGGCGCGGCGGCGGCGGCTACCCCACCGGTCTGAAGTGGGGCACCGTGGCCAAGGCCAATGGTGACGTGAAATACGTGGTCTGTAACGGCGACGAAGGCGACCCTGGCGCGTTCATGGATCGCAGTGTGATGGAAGGCGATCCGCATCGCGTCATTGAAGGCATGGCGATTGCCGCCTATGCCGTGGGCGCGAGCAAAGGCTTCATTTATGTGCGCGCTGAGTATCCGGTGGCTGTTTCGCGGCTCACCACTGCGCTGCGCGAGGCGCGGCGTCACGGGCTACTGGGCAACAACATCTGCAATACGCCCTTCAACTTTGACGTAGAGATTCGCCTCGGAGCCGGCGCGTTTGTCTGCGGCGAGGAGACGGCGCTGATCGCCTCGATTGAAGGCACGCGCGGCACACCCAAACCGCGGCCGCCCTATCCGGCATCGAGCGGGCTATGGGGCAAGCCAACCCTGATTAATAACGTGGAGACCTACGCCAACATCGCGCCCATCGTGCGCAACGGCGGCAAGTGGTTTCACGACATGGGCTCGGAGCGCAGCAAGGGAACCAAGGTCTTCGCGCTCACCGGCAAAATCGCCAACACCGGACTGGTCGAAGTGCCAATGGGCATCAAGCTGCGCGAGATCATTGAGGACATCGGCGGCGGCGTGCCGGACGGCCACAAATTCAAGGCCGTGCAGACCGGCGGGCCTTCGGGCGGATGCATCCCCGAAGAGATGCTCGACGTGGGCGTGAGCTACGACGCGCTGCTGAAGATGGGCTCCATCATGGGCTCCGGCGGCATGATCGTGATGGACGACGCTTCCTGCATGGTCAACGTGGCGCGCTTCTTTATCGAGTTCTGCATGACCGAATCGTGCGGCAAGTGCATTCCCTGCCGCGCGGGCACGGCGCAAATGTACACGCTGCTCACGCGCATCTGCACCGGCACGGGAACCATGGATGACCTAGCGCTGCTCGAGGATCTTTGCATCACGGTGAAGGAGACGAGCCTGTGCGGGTTGGGACAGACGGCGCCCAATCCCGTGCTGAGCACACTCAAATACTTCCGTAACGAATACATCGAGCACATTCTGCACAAACGCTGTGCGGCCGGCGTCTGCAACATGGAAGCGGCTGTGGAGGTGGTGGCATGAGCCAGGAAACAGATGTCAAAACTCTTGTCATCGACGAGCAGGAAGTGAGCGCGCGCGCCGGGCAAACCATTCTAGAGGTAGCGCGCGAGAACGACATCAACATTCCCACGCTCTGTCACCTCGAAGGCCTGAGCGACGTGGGCGCGTGCCGTCTCTGCCTGGTGGAGGTCAAGGGCTCAAACAAGTTGCTGCCGGCCTGCGTGGCCACCGTCCAGGAAGGCATGGAGGTTAGCACCAACACCGAACGGCTGCAAAAGCATCGCCGCACGATTCTGGAATTACTTTTTGCCGAACGCAATCACATCTGTTCGGTGTGCGTCGCCAACGGCCACTGCGAACTGCAAACCCTGGGTCAGGAGCAGGGCCTGACGCATGTCAGACTGTCCTATCGCGATCCCGATCTTCCCGTCGACGCCTCGCATGAGCGCTTCACCCTCGATCACAATCGCTGCATTCTGTGCACGCGCTGCGTACGAGTCTGCTCCGAAATTGAGGGCGCGCACATATGGGACGTCATGGGCCGCGGCACTAACTCTGTGATCATCTCCGACCTGCACCAGGAGTGGGGAAGCTCCGCTTGCACGCGTTGCGGCAAGTGCGTGCAGGTGTGTCCTACCGGGGCTCTCTTCGACAAGAGCAAGATCGGCTCCGATCACCCGAAGTATCCCGAATTTCTGCCTTATCTGAACCTGATGCGGGAGGCGCAATGAGTAAACTCAAGCTTGCCACCGTGTGGCTTGACGGATGTTCCGGCTGTCACATGTCGTTCCTCGACATGGACGAGCGGCTGCTCGAACTGGCGGAAGTGGTCGACGTGGTCTACAGCCCCCTCGTCGACACCAAGGAGTTTCCTGACGAGGTGGATATCGTGCTGGTCGAGGGCGCCGTCTCCTCGGTCGACGACGAGAAGAAGATCAAGAAGGTACGCGACCACTCAAAAATGCTGATCGCCATGGGCGACTGCGCCATTACCGGCAACGTGCCGTCGATGCGCAATCCCATCGGCCCCGAGGCGATTCTCGATCGCGCTTACATTCAGAATGCGAGCGCGCAAGCGCAGATCCCCTGTGTCGTGGTGCCCAAGCTGCTGCGCATGGTGCGTCCCATTCATGAGTTTGTGAAGGTGGACGTCTACCTGCCCGGCTGCCCGCCCTCGGCAGACACATTTCACACCGCGCTCACTGCGCTGGTTAACGGCGGTCCGCTGGACATCCCGGCGCTCACCCGCTTTGGAGCCTAACGAATCGGAGCGATTCCTATGAGCCAGACCATCACCATCGATCCGGTAACACGCCTTGAAGGCCACGGTAAAATCACCATCCAGCTCAACGGCCAGGGCGAAGTTGAGAACGCGCACTTCCACGTGACGCAGGTGCGCGGTTTCGAGCGCTTCAGCGAAGGCCGTCCGTTCTACGAGATGCCCAGCCTGATGGCGCGCATCTGCGGCATTTGCCCGGTTTCTCATCTTATTGCCTCGGCCAAAGCCTGCGAGGCCATCATGTCGGTGCGCATTCCGCACACCGCGGCGCAGTTGCGTCGGCTGTTGAACCTGGCGCAGATGGTGCAATCGCACGCGCTCAGCTTCTTCTATCTCGCCTCGCCCGATCTCCTTCTCGGCATGGAGTCCGATCCCAAAGTACGCAACATTCTGGGCGTGGCGGCGGCCAAGCCGGAGCTCGGCTGCGCCGGCATCGCTCTGCGCCGCATTGGGCAAAGCATCATTGAATTGCTCGGCGACAAGCGCGTGCATCCCGGCTGGGTCGTGCCCGGGGGCGTCACCGAACCGCTCTCTCCCGAGAAACGCGACAAGATTCTGGCCATGCTGCCCGAAGCTTACTCGAGCGTCGGCCTGGCTCTGGGCGCGTACAAGCAGATTGCGGATACGTTCAAGCCCGAGATCGAAGTCTTCGCCAACTTCCCGTCGAATTACATGAGCCTGATCAGCGAAGAAGAGTCCATCGACTTCACCGACGGCGCGCTGCGGCTGATTAGTGCCACCGGCAACATCATCGAAGACGGCATGACGGCGAGCCGCTTTACCGAAGTGATCGGCGAGGCTGTCGAACCCTACAGCTACACCAAATTTGCTTACTACAAGCCGCTCGGATACCCCGACGGAAGCTACCGCGTCGGCCCGTTGGCGCGTCTGAACATTGTCAAGCGCATTGGCACACGGCGCGCCGATAAAGAATTTGCCGAGTTCAAGCAGTTGTCTGCCGGGCCCGTCGCCAGCTCGTTCCACTATCATCACGCGCGGCTGGTCGAAATTCTCTTTGGAATTGAAAAGATCGAGGAGATCCTCAACGACTCACGCATTCTGGACAAACATGTGCGCGCCACGGCCGGCGTCAACCGTTTGGAAGGCGCAGGACAGGCTGAAGCGCCGCGCGGCGTACTCCACCACCACTACAGGGTGGACGAAAATGGCAAAATTACCTGGGCGAACCTGGTGATTGCCACCGGCCAGAATAACAACGCGATGAATCGCGGCGTGCTGCAGGCTGCCCGGCACTATGTGAAGGACGGCAAATTCACCGAGGGCGTGCTGAACCGCGTGGAAGCGGTGGTGCGCACTTTTGACCCGTGCCTGAGCTGCTCCACACATGCCTTTGGGCAAATGCCGTTGGTGATTTCGCTTCTGTCTGCTGACGGCGAAGTTGTGGATCGGGTTGCACGGGACTAGAAACGTAGCGCAGATTGACTCGGAACGACATCCCAGAGACCCAAGAGCGGATTCGATTCGGAGAATGGAAAACATGGCGATCACTGCACGGTGTCTGGTACTGGCCTGCGGCAACACCTTGCGTAGCGATGATGGCGTGGGTCCGCAGCTCGCTTCATGGGCGGAGGAACGATTCCGTCAGAATCCCGAAGTGCGCGTCATTTCGCGTCAGCAGTGGACCCCCGACCTGGCCGAAGACATTGCCGGAGCTGACTCCGTGCTTTTTGTCGATGCTTCAGTAAAGCCACCCCCGGGGCGCGTCCGGCTCATCCCGGTCACGTCGCGCGTCGACAGCACCGCTCAGCCTTCCCATGACTTAAACCCGAACCAACTTCTGGGTTTAACCCGCTCCCTCTATGGCTCCATCAAATCTCATGCCATGCTGTTGACCGTAGGGGTGGGCTCTACCGAGCTGGGCGAAACCTTCAGCGCGCCCGTCGAGGCCGCTCTCCCCCGCGCACGCGGCATTCTGGAAAAGGCCGTCCTTCGCTTCCTCGAGCGCTGAAGTCCCTGCCGGGTCCCGCGCGCAAGCAAAAAATTGGCGGCTGCAGTTTCCCGCAGCCGCCGATCATAAAGAAAGAGTAGAAAAACTTAAAAAGCCGCTACCGTCTGCCTCAAACTATACGAACTCAGCGTCTTGATGTAATTGCCCCGATCGTACGGCGAAGTGTCGGGCACCGAGCGGCGGCTCAAACAGCCGCGCGTTTCGGCAAGCGTGGCATACTCGCGCTTGTCGAGCCAGTAGCGCAAGTCGGCCAGCACGCGGCCGATGTGCTCGATGCCGTGAATGTGCAGCGCGGAGGCCATCTGCGTTACGCTGGCGCCGGCCATGATCGCCTTCAGCACGTCTTCGGCGGAGTGCACGCCGCCAGTGATGGCAATGTCGCCGTTCATGTGGCCGAAAAGGATGGCCGCCCAGTGCAGCCGAGGCAACAATTCGGACGGTGTCGAAAAGTGCAGCGAGGGCCGCACTTCCAGCGTCTCGATGTCGAAGTCCGGCTGATAGAAGCGGTTGAAGAGCACCACCGCCCGCGCGCCGGCATCTTCAAGCCGTGCGCACAGGTGCGGCAGGCTGGTAAACGATTGCGAAAGCTTGACCGCAACGGGAACCTTGACCGCCTTGCACACGCTGTCCACGAGTTCGAGCAGTTGCAGCTCGAGTTCCGCTGAGGTTTGGCTGCGATCTGTCGCCAGCGCAAAGGTGTTCAGTTCGATGGCATCGGCGCCTGCCTGCTCCATCTCCCTGGCAAATCGCACCCAGCCGCCGGGAGTAGCTCCGTTCAGGCTGGCGATGATAGGAATATCCACCGCTTCCCCCGCACGCTTCACATGTTCGAGATATCCATCCTGCGACATGCGGTAGTCGCTCAGTTCGGGCAGGTAACCCAACGACTCGGCAAAAGACTCGGTGCCGCGCGACAAGTCTTCGTCGAGAGTGCGTGACTCCAGCGCCAACTGCTCCTCGAAAAGCGATGTGAGCACGATTGCCGCCGCGCCCGCGTCTTCCATGTGGCGGACATTATCGATCGACTCAGAGAGCGGTGTGGAAGCGACCACGATCGGGCCGCTGAGTTTTATGCCGAGATACTGCATGGAAATATCGGTCATTTTTCACCTCCGGCAGCCGCAGCCGCCAGATTGGCTTCCTGGTTTTCTTCAGGTTTCTCCAGCGGCGCAATGTGCGGCGTCTCGCCGCGGCCCGGCATGGCGGCGCGAGCAGAGTAAACACGCCACTCCCTCTCCACGTCATCCTGCGCTTCGGCCAACAGCTTCGCGGCCACCTCGGGATTGCTGCGCGCCAGCATCGTATAGCGGGCTTCGCGATAGGCGTAATCCTTCAGCCGGATCGAAGGCGCCTTGGAATCAAGCTGGAAGGGATTCTTGCCTTCCTCGCGCAACGCCGGGTTGTAGCGCATCAGCGGCCAGTAGCCCGACTGCACAGCCAGTTTCTGCTGCTCCAGCCCGTGCACCAGGTCGTAGCCGTGGGCGATGCAGCTCGAATACGCGATGATGATCGATGGACCGTCGTGCGCCTCTGCCTCCTGGAAGGCTTTCACGACATGTGAGTCGTTGCCGCCCAGCGCCACCTGCGCCACATACACCGAGCCGTAGCTCACGGCTTCCATGGCCAGATCCTTGCGGCTGTTGGCCTTGCCGCTGGCGGCAAACTTCGCCACCGCACCGCGCGGAGTCGACTTGGACGCCTGGCCGCCGGTGTTCGAGTAGACGCCAGTGTCCATCACCAGCACGTTCACGTTCTTGCCCGAGCCGAGCACGTGATCGAGCCCGCCGAAACCGATGTCGTAGGCCCAGCCGTCTCCACCCAGGATCCACACGCTCTTGCGAATAAGTACGTCGGCAATGGCCAGCAGGTTTTTCGCGTCAGAAGATTCGTCCCCTGCGAGTTTTTCGCGCAGCACCTTCACGCGCTCGCGCTGCTGATTGATTTCGGGCTCAGTCTTTTGCACAGCGCCCACCAGATCCGCGGCAAGCTCCGCACCGATGGCCGGCGCCATCCGCGTAACCAGATTCTCCGCAAAACCCTTCTGTTGATCCAGCGCCACTCTCATGCCGAAACCAAACTCGGCGTTGTCTTCAAAGAGCGAGTTCGACCACGTTGGCCCGCGGCCTTCCGCATTCGAAGTGTAAGGAGTGGTAGGCAGGTTGCCGCCGTAGATCGACGAGCATCCCGTGGCATTGCCGATGTAGAGCCGGTCGCCAAACAATTGCGTCAGCAGCTTGATATACGGCGTTTCGCCGCAACCCGCGCACGCGCCGGAGAACTCAAAGAGCGGTTCCAGCAACTGCAAGTCCTTTACCTGGCTGTGCGAAAGCTTGGAGCGATCGACTTCGGGCAGCGAGAGGAAATACTCCCAATTCTCGCGTTCCGGTTCGCGCAGCGGCGCTTGCGGCGCCATGTTGATGGCCTTTTTGCCGGCGTCGCTCTTGTTCTTCACCGGGCACACTTCCACGCACACCGCGCATCCGGTGCAATCCTCAGGCGCGACTTGCAGCGTGTAGCGCTCCTGTTCCATGCCGCGCCATTTCGGCTTGGCCCACTTCAGCGTGGCAGGTGCCTTGTCGCCGAGATCGGCGCTGTAAACCTTGGCGCGGATCACGGCATGTGGGCACACCATTACGCATTTGCCGCACTGGATGCACAGGTTCTCGTCCCACACCGGAATGAACTGCGCAATATTGCGTTTTTCCCATTGCGCCGTCCCTGTAGGATAGGCGCCGCCGGCGGGAATTGCGCTTACGGGAATCAGGTCGCCCTTGCCCTCGGCGATCTTGCCCAGCACGTCGTGCACGAACTTCGGCGCCTTCGAGGAGAACGCGCCCGTGAGATCGAAGCTCGACGTCGCAGACTTCGGCAGCTCGACTTTTTCGAGATGCGCCAGCGCGTGATCCACGGCGGCAAAGTTCTTCTGCACCACCGATTCGCCGCGCTTGCCATAGGTCTTCTTGATCGATTTTTTGATCTGCGCGATGGCCTCCTCGCGCGGCAACACGCCGCTGATCGCGAAGAAGCACGTCTGCATGATGGTGTTGATGCGCGTACCCATGCCGGCTTCGCGCGCCACCTCGTAGCCGTCAATCACGTAGAACTCGATCTTCTTGCGCAACATTTCTTCCTGCGTGCTGCGCGGCAGCTTGTCCCACACCTCGGCCGCGGAGTACTGCGAGTTGAGCAGGAAAACCGCGCCTGGCATGGCTGCTTCCAGCACGTCCATCTTCTCCAGGAAGCTGAAATTGTGGCAGGCCACAAAGCTGGCCTTGGTGATGAGGTAGGTCGACCGGATCGGGTTCGGTCCGAAGCGCAGGTGCGAGGTGGTCATCGAGCCCGACTTCTTCGAGTCGTAGACAAAGTAGCCCTGTGCAAAATTCGGCGTCTCGCTGCCGATGATCTTGATGGAATTCTTGTTGGCGCCAACGGTGCCGTCGGAGCCGAGACCATAGAACAATGCGCGCACGGTCTTCGGATCTTCAGTCGAAAACTCCGGATCGTAATCCAGGCTCGTGTGGCTCACATCATCATTAATTCCGATCGTAAAGTGATTCTTGGGGGAGGGCTTGCTGAGTTCGTCGAAGACGCCCTTGACCATGGCCGGCGTGAACTCTTTTGACGAGAGGCCGTAGCGGCCGCCGATGACGACGGGCGCAGCGAACGGCAGTTTTCCGGCGTGCTCGCCCAGCACCGTCATAATGTCCTGATAGAGCGGTTCGCCCGTGCCGCCGGGTTCCTTGCAGCGATCGAGAATCGCCACCGACTTCACGGACGTAGGCAGCGCGGCCAGGAATGCCTTGCTGTCAAACGGCCGGTACAAGCGCACCTTCACAATGCCCACTTTTTCGCCGTTGCGCACCATCGCATCCACGGCTTCTTCAGCCGCTTCCGCGCCCGAGCCCATCAGCACGATCGCGCGCTCCGCGTCCTTCGCGCCGTAATAATCGAACAGGCGATAGCTGCGGCCCGTCAGCACCGCAAAGCGGTCCATCACCGACTGCACAATACCGGGAACCGCTGCGTGGAACGGTGTGCAAGCCTCGCGCGCCTGGAAAAATACATCGGGATTTTGCGCCGTGCCGCGAATAAAGGGGCGATCCGGCGAGAGCGCATTTTTGCGAAACGCAATCAGATACTTGTCGTCCACCATGGAGCGAATGGTTTCGTCGCTGATGGGCTCAAGCTTGCCCACTTCGTGCGAGGTGCGGAAGCCATCGAAGAAATGGATGAAGGGAATGCGCGATTCGAGAGTGGCGATCTGCGCCACGGTCGCCAGATCCGCCACTTCCTGCACGGAATTCGAGGCCAGCATGGCCCAGCCCGTCGCGCGGCAGGCCATCACGTCACTGTGGTCGCCGAAGATCGAGAGCGCGTGCGTGGCCAAAGTGCGAGCCGAGACGTGCATCGTGGCCGGGGTCAGCTCACCGGCAATCTTGAACATGTTGGGGATCATCAGCAGCAGGCCCTGCGAGGCCGTAAACGTGGTCCCGAAAGCGCCGGCCTGCAACGCACCGTGCAACGCGCCCGCCGCGCCGCCCTCGCTCTGCATTTCTTCCACGATGGGCAATGCGCCCCAGATGTTTTTCTTCCCTTCCGAGAGCCATTGATCGGCCCACTCGGCCATAGGCGACGAGGGGGTGATGGGGTAGATAGCAACGACTTCAGAGAGTCGATAGGCCACGGATGCCGCGGCCTCGTTCCCGTCCATAATCACGGTGGGAATCACAGTCTTTGGTTCACTCATTCGCTTCGCTCCACGGTGCGGCTCATGGCCAATCTTGATCTGGTCCGGCCGCTATCGTGAGTCTCTGCAATGAGGCAGTTAGCCGCAGTGATGGGAGGCACAAAGAGGGCGAAAAGTCCCACCCTATGAAACGATGTTCACAGGGTGCAACGCCGTGTGGGTGGGACAGCGCACTGCGAACTCGACTCTGACCCTCTCCGAACGGTTTCCCTTTCCATTCCGAATCTCGGCCCGGCTGGAACGGCTTTCAAAGATTTGCACTGCGTCTTCAGGATTTTCATCTCAGGCTGGCCTAAATGGAGGCTATACTCGCTCAGCGAGAGCGCCTGTTCCCGTTTCAGGTTGAAGATTCCCCCAAGCGGCGCATGAGCCTGGCGAGGGACGCCTGAAAATCCGCAAGCGAACAAGTCAATCGACGGCAAGACCCCGCAAGTGGGCCGGGGGCTCTCATCACTGCAATTCAAAACCAGGAGGTAATGCAGATGAAGCGCAAGTTCATCGCGGCAACTTTGGTTCTTCTGGCATCCCTCACCGTCGCTGTCCTGCTGAGCATGTGCGTCACGGCGCAGGAGTCGCAGGACAGATTCACGCTAACCGCACCGGACGGGGTTGCGTTTTCAGAGTTCAAAGGATACGAAACGTGGCAGGATGTCGCCGCGAGCGCAACGGGAACCAGCGTCAAGGCCATCCTCGGGAACTCCGTCATGATCGATGCGTACCGCGCGGGCATCCCCGGCAATGGCAAGCCTTTTCCTGAGGGCTCCAAGATCGTGAAAATCGAGTGGTTGAAGAAGAAGAACCCTGAGTCGCCTTATTTCGTTGAAGTGCCCGATACTTTGAAATCGATTTCGTTCATCGAGAAGGATTCCGCGAGATTCCCGGACACCAATGGGTTGGGATATGCGCAGTTTCTCTACGATCCCGCCTCGCATACCTTCAAGCCTTACGGAACCGACAGCTCCTTCGGGAAGAAAGTTTGCTACGAGTGCCACACGGCGGTGGCCGCAAAGGACTACATCTTCACGGCCTATCCGCCACGGTGAGCCCAATGCCAAATAACAAGACGGTCATTGTAACCGGCGCTTCGCAAGGCATTGGAGCCGCCGTAGCCCACACATTTCTCGATCGCGGCTACAACGTGGTGGCAACCTCGCGCAGCATCTCCCGCTCTGGCTTTGCCCAGTCGCAGAACCTTGCGCTCGTCGATGGGGACATCGGCCAGGCTGAGACCGCAGAGAGAGTCGCCGCAGCTGCGATCAATACTTTCGGCACCATCAACCATGTGGTGAACGTTGCGGGCATATTCTCGTCCAAACCGTTCATCGACTTCACCGCCGACGATTTTCACGCGTACGTCTCCACCAACCTCGCAGGCTTCCTGTTCGTCACACAGAGGGCTGTGAGGCAGATGCTGGCGCAGGGCACGGGTGGAACCGTCACCACCATCACTGCGGCGTTGGCCGATAATCCAATGGTCGGCGAGCCCGCATCGGTTCCCATGATGACAAAAGGCGGACTGAATACGATCACGCGCAGTCTCGCCATGGAATATGCCGGGAATAACATTCGCTTTAACGCGGTCGCGCCGGGCCAGGTTGATACCGCACTTCACGGGGAGGCGCCGAAGGAAGTTTTGCGGACGCTTTCGCCAATGGGTGCAATCGCGGACGCAAAAGACATCGCTGAGGCAGTGATGTATCTGGTTGAAGCTCGCTACGTAACCGGGGAGGTGCTGCACGTGGACGGCGGTGCGCACTTGGGTCGTTGGTAGCTGGCAAGGGTTCGCAGCGGAGCGGCGTTGAGCGCCGGCTGCTGGAACTCGGCATTCAGCTCCCTGACCCTCCCTCGCCCTTCGGCAGTTACGTTGAAACCGTGCAGACGGGCAACCTGCTCTTCCTCAGCGGCATGCTCCCCGTGGTGGACCACAAGCCACAATATGTTGGCAGGCTCGGGAAAGAGCTCAATGTGGCGACTGGACGCAATGCCGTCCGCACCGCGGCCTTAAGCGCGCTCGCTGCGGCCAGGAAGCATCTGGGTTCGCTCGATCGCATCACGCGCGTCGTCCGGCTCGGCGTGTTCATGGCGACCTCTGGAGATTTCTTTAACCAGCCGCCGGTCGCCGATGCTGCGTCGGACCTGTTCCGCGACATCTTTGGCAGCGAAAAGCTGGCGGTTCGCCTGGTGATCGGCGTGGCCAGCCTGCCGCTTGGCATGCCGGTTGAGCTCGAGATCATCTTTGAAATTGTGTAATCGACCGGAAGGTTGACGCAGACGATCAAATCTAAAATTCGCACCGTGGCCAACCTCTCGATCGCGTTCACTGCCTCGCTGGCCACAAACGCACAGTAGGAGGAAAACACAATGGAACATCCCATCTCTTATCGCACCGTGAAAGTCGATGGACTCACCATCTTTTATCGGGAAACGGGACCGAAAGATGCTCCCGTCATTCTGCTGCTTCATGGCCTTCCTTCGTCGTCGCGCATGTTTCAGCCTCTACTGACGCGGCTCGCCGACGCCTACCATCTCGTCGCGCCCGACTATCCAGGATTCGGCCACAGTGATTGGCCCGACCCGGCGCAGTGGGCCTGCACATTCGACCACATTGCCTCCGTCATGGACGGTTTCACCGAAGCCCTAGGCCTGTCACACCACACCCTCTACATGCAGGACTACGGCGGGCCGGTCGGTTTTCGCATGATACTGGCGCATCCCGAGCGGGTACAGGCACTCATCGTGCAGAACGCGGTCTCTCACAACGAGGGCCTCGGGGTAAACTGGACGACGCGGCGTGCGTTCTGGGCAGACCGCCCTGCCAATGAAGAAAAGATGCGCAAGAACCTGCTGTCGCTCGAGGCCACGAAGGCGCGTCACCTCGGAGACGACCCCAACCTTGAGCTTTACGATCCGGATTTTTGGACGGATGAATACGCATTCCTGAATGCGCCGGGTCAGGCACAGATTCAAAGCGATCTCTTCTACGATTACCGCACCAACGTCGAGGCCTATCCGAAGTGGCAGGCGTGGATGCAAAAGACGCAGCCAAAGCTACTGGTCGTCTGGGGCAAGCACGATCCCTCATTCGATCTGGGCGAGCCGGAACGCTACCGCAAGGACGTACCCAATGCCGGCATTCACGTGCTCGACGCAGGACATTTCGCGCTCGATACCAAGGCAGATGAAATCGCCGCGCTAATGCGGGCATTCATGAAGGCGGTCCGGTGAGCAACGGCATTCCTGCCGTTTTCACATCCCCGCGTACCATGCGTAGCCATATTCGGGATCGACGCTACCCAGGCCTTTGCCGAATTTCTTGATGTCATCAGTTGCCGTGATCCGGTTCACGTACTTCACGCTCTTGTATCCCAGCTGGCGTGGCAAACGCAGGCGCAGCGGGCCGCCGAACGGCACCGGCAGATCGCCATCATTCATCCCCATGGTCAGCAAGGTGTGCGGGTCCCCCGCATCCTGCATATCGATGCTCCCCCACATGCCCTCCTCAATCGAGGTGTACACGATATAACGCGTCTGCAGCAGCACGCCCGCCTCGCGCAACACGCCGGAGAGCGGCGTCCCGATCCACTCCGCGATATACGACCATCCCTCTTCGCAGGCGACTTCGGTGATCTGGCTGCGCATTCCGAGAGCTTTGAGATCGGCCAGCGAAAGCGACATTGGATGCGCCACCGTTCCGTCGACCACCAGCCGCCAATCCTTAAATCCGCCCGCCGCAAGCCGTTTGAACGCGTCGTTGGGAGGCGCAACCGCATTCGCAAAGGGATTCTTCGAGATCATGCTGCGCGGAAATTCGCGCGCAGGCGTATTCCTGGTTAACAGTCGCTGGCACGCGTAGGTCATCGTCTCGCCGGGCCCGTAGATTCCAGCGCCGTCCGGCGGAATCAGCCCATAGCGCCTGGCCAAACGGTCGGCCGCGACCAATCCGCCAATTCCGGCGGCAGCGGCCGCTCCTCCATAAATGAGTTTCCGTCGTGAGATCGGATTCATCGGCCCTCCTCTCGACCTCGCGTATTGGCCGTGATCATGCCCCGCACGCGGCTCCAGAATCCCGACATCGCGACCATCGCCACATGCACAAAAAGAAACAGGAGCAGCAACCACGAAACGAAAAAGTGAATAGTGCGCGCCGACTGGCGCCCGCCCAAGATCGCGGCGGTCGTCGGAAACGCCGCAGTAAACGACGGCGACATGGCCAGCCCGGTCCAGATGATCAGCGGAAACAACACAAAGATGACAACCACGTAAGCAGTGCGCTGGAGGACGTTATACGAGCGCTCTTCCGCGCTATCTGGTGGCCCGCGTTGAAGATACTTCGCGATGCGAGTCCAGTAAGCCCGCCAGTTCCAATCGCGTCGTTCCGGGATCAAATCTTTTCTGAAGTGCCCGCTCCACAGTCCGTAGATTCCGTATACCAGTCCGGTAAGCACCGCGACCCACGCGGCCTCAAAATGCAGAGCCCGGCTCCAGCCGTTCTCATCCGGCATCTCGTAGTTGTAGCCGTTAGGAATGGTACTGCGGCTTGATGGAATGGGGATCACGAACAGCGGCTTGGTGTTGACGTTCCCCACCTCGCCCCAATAAAACCGCGGATGGGAAATCACGATCAAGCCGCCCGTTATCAGCAGCGCAATGAAGGCGACAAACGTGAGCCAGTGCGTAACGCGCACCACTCCCGGGTGTCGGACAGAGCTCGTCCTTTCAGCTTGGGAAGCCGCTGGCACGCGGCCAGAGTAGCACGCCGCGACCCGGGAAATGGCGTTTTTTCTCAACACGGCAACAGGCGCTGAAAGATCTGAGCATTTATGAATCAGCTTCTATACTGTATCAGTCTCACAGGATGCCAATGGAAGACCTCCTTGCCGTGATCCTTGAAGCAATTGCTGAGGCATTTCTGGCAATTGCGGGTGAGTTCCTGATCTCTCTTCTTGCGCGCGTATTCAAAGGTCTGCTCAAAACGATCCTTGAACTTGGGCCCCTCGCTACTGCGGTATGCGTCGTACTGCTAGGCACCGCAAGTGGAGCGTGTAGTGTCATCCTATTTCCGCATCCATTAGTCCACCCAACGAAGATGCATGGGGTGAGTTTGATCATTAGCCCGATACTGGCAGGGGTTGTGATGTCGCAATTCGGGCGCCTCCTTCGTAATCGGGGGGCGAGGACAATTCAGATAGAGAGTTTTGTTTACGGCTTCGCTTTTGCGCTCGCAACGGCGGTCGTGCGCTTTGTATTTGTGAGGTAAAGGGACCCACTCTCTTTCGCTGGTTGACGCCAAGACGGGGGCCGCAAAACTGATGCAGAGAATCTCACGCTTTCTCTTTTTTCTTTCGATTGCATTTCCTTCGCTTGCACTCGCGCCGCCGGCTCTGGTTGCGCAGGCTCCAGCGACGGCTGCATCGCAGGCGCCCTCGGCCGCAGCGCAGAATCCGTCGCCCATGGTGGAGCACACGCGTGCTCATCCGCGCCTCACCCAGCAATCGCCTTCCGGCGATCGCTATCCCTTGCCGCTGGGCACGCTTTTTGTGCCGCAAGGGCTGCGCCGCGATCGGCCGGCCACTCTGCTCTTCTTCTTCCATGGAGGTGAATGGCTTCCCGAATTGGCCGCCAGCCGGCAACGCCAGATGGCCGTAGTCCGCGTGCAAGCCGGCGCCGGCGCCGGGTCATACGTTCAGCTTTTTCTGGATCCAACAAGATTTCTTTCGCTTATTTCCGCAGCGGAATCGGTAAGCCACATGCACTTCGGCCAGATCGCGCTCGGTGGCTGGAGCGCCGGTTGCGGAGCAATCCGCCAGATCCTGCTCGACCCCGCTTCTTATGATCGAGTAAATCGCGTCCTCTGCGTCGACGGCGTGCACACCGGTTACACCAACGGCGCGCCGGGACCGCTCGAGTCCGACATCGATGCAAGCAATCTGCAAACCTGGCTTCACTTTGGTCGAGATGCAATGGCAGGAAATAAACGCCTCATCATCACCCATTCCGAAATTTTTCCCGGCACATTTGCCAGCACCACGGAAACCGCCGACTGGCTGCTCCACGAATGGGAGCTCAAGCCACATCCGGTAGCGCGATTTGGCCCCATGGGCACCCAGATGTTGAGTCGCGTAAGCACCGGCGGCCTTACCGTGATTGGTTTTGCCGGAAATTCCGCGCCCGACCACGTAGACCAACTGCACTCGCTCCCCGAGTATCTGCGCTGGCTGCAAAAGAACAAATAGCGCAGCAAAAGGCGGCGCGGACTGCGAATAGCTTGCATTCGAATAAAAGGCAATTTGCGCTTTCGACCGCTGACATGCTGACTCGCCGACTTGCTGACTCGCCTCTCTTAAAGCAGCCCCTCCACCAGCGCCTGCCACTCCGCATCCAATGTCGGCCGGTGATATTTGCGCCCCGCGCGACCGTACCAGTAATCTGCATTCCACTCCACGCCTTCTTTGCGGTGCAGATAGGCATGCACGGCCATCGCGTCGCGCGTCGAAAGATCGTCGACCATGCGATGGGCGCGAGCCCAGTCGCCTTTGGCGTCCCACCAGAGCGCGGCCAGCGCAACCGGAAGCGTGGACGGCGGCTCGGCCAATGCCAGCGAGGCGCGAAAATCCTCCATTGTCATGCAGCTTTTTTAGCCGAAGGGAGCGCAGCAAAGCAACCAGCAATTCAACCGGCTCCCTCGCTCCCTTGTTCCCTGTTCCCTGTTCTTGTGTGATTTGGATCACTTTCAGGCGAAAAAACCACTGCTACAACTTAATCATCGTTCCGATGAAGTCTGTAGAGGGTCCGCGGGGGGCTTGGGAGGGCTGGGGGATTCCCAACCAGAAATCCCCTTCCCGATTTCCCTTTCCTCGAGGTCAACTCATGGGACTGCTCGACACGATGATCCCCGAAAACCCTGATTGCGGCCGAAGGCATCTTCGCCGTATACTGAAATCCGACCAATATGGTCGCATTTTCAAATTGCTGCCCTTTCAGCGGCGGCACACGGGAGTCCGGCAGGTGAGCGCGCTCAGCGAACTGAAGGTGGGAGAACGCGGAATTCTAGTGGCTCTCGACCTCCCCGAATCCGTCCAGAACCATCTGATGCATATGGGCTTTGTGCCCGACGCATGTGTCCATGCCCTGCGCCGCGCTCCGGCCGGCGACCCCACCGTTTACTGCATTGATGGCATGGAAATCGCCCTGCGCCACGAGACTGCGGCTGTCATCCGCGTACGCCCCTGCACCGCCGCAACGGCCGGCGCAACATCCACTGAAGCGGCACCCGAACTGGCTGAGGCTGCGCGATGAACGCCTGCTGTGAGACGCCGGCTTTCAAGCCGCCCGCCCCTTTGCCCGGCAGCACGCTCAAAACGGTGCTTCTCATCGGCCCTCCCAACTCCGGCAAATCCACGCTCTTTAACAAGCTCACCGGGTTGCGGCAAAAAGTCGCCAACTATCCCGGTGTCACCGTGGAGCAGCGCAAGGGAGTGATGGCCGGCGTCGGCCGCGAAGACCTCACTCTCATTGACCTTCCCGGCATCTACTCGCTCACTCCGTACTCTGAAGACGCGCGCGTTGCCGTGGACGTATTGCGCGGCCGCATGCCCGGCACACCCAAGCCCGACGCGGTTTTGCTGGTTCTGGACTCGCTGCATCTGACGCGGCAACTCATGCTCGCCCAGCCGGTGCTTGCCGTAGGCCTTCCCACGCTGGTGCTGCTCAACATGTCAGACCTGATGGAGAAACGCGGCGGCCATGTCGACGCGCTCCAGCTGGCGCGCGAGCTCGATGCGCCGGTGGCACAGATCAGCGCTGTCCACGGCACCGGGCTCGATGCCGTCTCGCTCTTTCTCAATCAGCAGAATGGTCACGCCAAGACCAATCGCGTCGAGCTGCCCGTCATCGGCAACGCGGCCAGCACGCACAACTGGGCCGCGCAAGTCAGCCGCCGCACCGGCTATCAAGCCCCGCTGTCTGCTGCCAACACGCGCAAGATCGACAATGTTCTGCTGCATCGCGTCTGGGGACCGCTGCTCTTCCTCCTTGTCGTCATCGGCGTCTTTGAAGTGGTCTTCGCCTTGGGCCAGCCGCTCTCCGACGGCTTTGGCGACCTACTGGCGCGCGCTGCTGACTTTGTCCGCCCGCTGATGCCCATGGGCTGGCTGCAATCGCTCCTGCTCGACGGCGTGTGGAAGGGCATCTCATCAGTGCTCGTTTTCCTCCCCCAGATTCTGCTTCTCTTCCTCTTCATCGGAATCCTCGAAGACTCCGGCTATCTCGCTCGCGCCGCTCTGATCGCCGACCGCGTCATGCGGACTATCGGCCTCAACGGCAAGGCCTTCATCCCGCTGCTCTCCGCTTATGCCTGCGCCATTCCCGCCATCATGGCCACGCGCACCATCGAGAACAAGCGCGATCGCCTCGCCACCATTCTTGTCGCACCCTTCATGACCTGCTCGGCGCGCCTGCCCGTATATCTGCTGCTCATCGCCGCATTCATTCCCAACATGTATTTCCTCCACGGCGTTCTGGGCCTGCGCACTCTCGTCATGCTCGGCCTCTATCTCGCGGGCTTCGTCGCCGCATTTACCACCGCTCGCCTGCTCAAGAGCTCAATCCTCAAATCCAGCGACACGCCCTTCATCCTTGAGTTGCCGCAGTACCGCATGCCCACGCTCTACTCGCTCGCGCTGCGCCTCATGGACCGCGCCCGCATCTTCATGAAGAACGCCGGCACCATCATCGTTGCCGTATCGCTTGCGCTCTGGGTGCTCGCGCAGATCCCCCCCATCCACCTCCACGGCGGTTCCTACGCGCCTCCGCAACTTGCCAACAGCGTCATCGGCCACATTGGCCACTTCATTGAGCCGGCCATCGCGCCACTCGGCTTCAACTGGAAGATCGGCATCGGCCTCATTTGCAGCATCTTCGCGCGCGAGGTCATGGTCAGCACCATGGGAACGTTGTACGGCGCCGATCCGGGCACCCAGGCCTTCAGCCTACAGAACGCCCTGCATCATGACATGACCATCGGCGGCGCGCTCGCCCTCATGATCTTCTTTGCCTTCGCCATGCAGTGCACGTCGACCATCGCCGTGGTAAAGCGCGAAACCAACGGTTGGACCTGGCCCGCCGTCCAGTTCCTCTACATGCTCGTCCTCGCCTACGGCGCAGCCTTCGCCGTCAATCACATTACGATGATGTTCATCCACTGATTCATTTCACTCCTTCACTCTTCTCACTCCTTCACTCGCCCCGTGACTCTCGAAGCTGAGAGCAGGAAGGCAGCAGCTCAATGCTGCTATCGTTTCCCCATGCGCGCCGCCGAACTCATCGCTCCTCTCAACTTCCGGCTTACCGAGATGCCCATTGAGGATCCCGGGCCGGGCGAAGTGCAGTGCCGCGTCGAATCCGTCGGCGTGTGCGGTTCCGATCTGCATGCCTACACCGAGGGCCAAGTCGGCGGCATGCCCAACGCGTATCCCATGGTGCTCGGGCACGAGCCTGCGGGCGTCATCGTCAAAACTGGCGCCGGCGTGACCGGACTCGCTGCGGGCGATCGCGGAGCCCTCGAGCCCGCACTCTACTGCTACCACTGCGAGTTCTGCCTGAGCGGCCACCACAATGTCTGCGCCAACATCCGCTTCCTCTCCACGCCGAACATTCCTGGCTTTTTTCGCGAGTCGGTCAACCTGCCCGTCTCGAACTTCGCGCCCATCCCCGCGGGAGTGTCGTTCGACGCAGCCACCCTCGCCGAGCCGCTCGCCATAGCCCTCCATTCCGCGCGGCTCGTGTCCATCGCCGCGGGAGAAACTGTTGCGGTGATCGGCACGGGACCGATCGGCCTTTTGACTATCGCGGCATTACGCGCTGCCAAGGCCAGCCGCATCTGGGCCATCGAGCCGCTGGCGCACCGCCGCGAGTTGGCGCGCACCATGGGCGCCGACGTGGTGCTCGAGCCCGGCGAAGCGGTGGAGGAAATTCTGCGCGCTACAGGGCAGCGCGGCGTCGACTGCGCCATGGACTGCGCCGCGGGAGCCGATACCGTGCCGCAAGCTATCCGGCTCACGCGCAACGCGGGCCGCGTCGCGCTCACCGGCATTCACTCCACGCCCACCTTTACGGTGGACGCGTCGGGCATGCGCCGCAAGGAACTCACGCTCTTCAACGTGCGCCGTTCGAACCACGAGACCGAAGATGCTTTGGAACTGCTCGTCGCGCATCCTGACTGGTTTGCGCCGCTGGTCACGCACACGCGAGCACTCGACCGCATCGGCGAGGCCTTCGATCTCACCAGCCACTATCGCGATGGCGTGGGAAAAATGGTCATTCGGCCTTAAGCGCTGGAAGTTGCAGAATCAGCAGCACTAAATGAACGGTTCGCGGATTCGCGGCTTTTCCTCTGACATCCTTTCCGGTTGCAACCTCATCACAGTCTGGAGCGGGCCGGAAGGCATCCGGGAACCATCCCAAAGCCTTCCTTCCAGAGAGCCCGCGCCGCGATTCTCGGCGCCGCGCCCACGCGATGCATCGCTTGGAATACTGGCCTCGGTTTTCAAAATCGGTCGCCGGCGCGGTCGCGCTTCTGCGGCCTTCGCGGCTTGCGAGGTACTTGGCCCTGGGCCATCAACAAGGAGGGATGATGAAACAATTCAAGTATTTTGCTCTGTCAGCAATAGCCGGAATCTGTCTCTTGGCAGCGTCCGCGAGAACTCAGGCGCAAATCAGCGTGGGTATCAATATTGGGCCCGAGCCGGTCTGCCCTTACGGCTACTACGATTACGCTCCGTACGCCTGCGCTCCCTATGGCTACTACGGCCCGGAATGGTTTACCGGCGGTATATTTATTGGCGCGGGACCATGGTTTCATGGGCCGGCCAACTTCCACGGCCACGTGGATAACCACTACGATGTAGCGCACGGCTACGAGGGTCCGACACCCCACCGTGGCGACAAAGCCGCACCAGGAAGACCCGCCGGTCACGTCACGCACTTCAAGGGCAATGAGGAACGGGACGGACGCGGACATACAGGCAAATAACAGGAGAGGACCCAGAACCCCAGGCCTCGATTGCGAGGCCTGGGGTTTTCGTCTCTCCGCTCCCGTTGACATGACAATCACCAAGAGACTAGCCGCTAGCGGCTCCCGGCAATCATCTGCGCAGCATGCTGCAAACTGGTGTCGGTTACTTTGGCGCCGCTCAACATGCGAGCCACTTCGTGGGTGCGGGCGCGGTCGTCGAGGACTCGGATGCGCGTTGAAGTCCGCCCGTCCTGCTCACGCTTTTCTACGGCCAAATGCTGATCGGCGAAGGCGGCGATTTGCGGCAGATGCGTGACACATAAAACCTGCTGCGCGCGGCCCAGGGTCTTGAGCTTGTGGCCCACAGCTTCAGCGGCGCGCCCTCCAATGCCAATGTCGATTTCGTCGAACACCAGCGTCCGCGGCGCGGTTTTCTTCCTGCTCTTGGACGAGGATTCTTCCACCGCCACCTTCAGGGCAAGAAGTATGCGCGACAGTTCGCCACCTGACGCAATCTCAATGAGAGGCTTGAGCGGCTCGCCGGGATTGGGCGCGATGAGGTATTCAACCGTGTCCCACCCGGACGTGGTCCACGCAGATTCCGCGCCGTTCGCCGTGACAGACACGGAGAAGCGGGTCTTCATGGCGAGCGAGTTGATGTGGGCCTCGGCGAGTTTTGCGAGCTTCGCTCCGGCGGCTTGACGCTCGGCGGTGAGCGCGGAGGCAGCTTTTTGATATTCGCCTGAAGCTTGATCGAGGGCCGCGCGCAGCGATTTCAGAATCTCGTCGCGGTCTTCAACCTCCGCCAATTTGCGGGCCACGTCCTCACCGAAGGCGACGACCTCAGCAGCGGTCTTCCCATATTTCTTCTTCAGGCGGTCGAGCAGCGCCAGACGGTCTTCGATTTCGGCCAGTCTCTCCGGTGACGCGGTGATCCCTTCGGCGTAGTCGCGAAGTGAGGCGGCGAGATCCGAGATGGTGGCGCGCGCAGAGGCCAACTGCTGCGCGGATTCGGCGAAGCGCGTGTCGTAGCGGGCAAGCTCTTCAACGTTATGAATGGCAGCCTTCAGGGCAACCTCCGCTGAGGCGCCGCCCTCGTAGAGCAGGTCGAAGCCACTGAGCGCTGCAGCATAGAGCTTTTCCGCGTTGGCAAGGACGCGTTTTTCGGTTTCGAGGGCCTCATCTTCGCCGGGCTGGAGGCGCGCCTGCTCGATTTCATTGCGCTGATAGGTCCACAGGTCGACCATGCGCAGTCGGTCCTGCTCGCCCTGCAGCAGATCGTTCAATTTGTCGTGGGCGGAGCGCCAGCGAGCGTGAGCCTCGGCGGCAGCGTCTAAAGAAATGCCGGCAAAGCGGTCGAGGAGGATGCGCTGCTGCGTGGGGTCGAAGCTGGAAAGCGTCTCGGTTTGCGCATGGACGAGGGCGAGTTCCGGGGCGAGTTGCTTGAGCACCTGCACCGTGGCGGGCTGATTGTTGACGAAGACGCGGCCCTTGCCGGTGGAGAGGATTTCGCGGCGAAGAATGATTTCGGTGGCTTCGGCGTCAATTCCATTGGTCTCGAGGATGGCTTCCGCACCGGGTGTGGACTCGAAAACGCAGGAGACGACGGCCTTGTCGGCGCCGTGGCGGACCACGTCGACCGAGGATTTGCCTCCCATCAGCAGGGCAAGTGCGTCCACCAGGATGGATTTGCCTGCGCCGGTTTCGCCCGTAAGGAGATTGAGGCCGGAGCCAAAGGAGGCGATGGCGTGATCGATGACAGCGTAATTCTCAGCGCGGAGTTCGACGAGCATTTTTTCCTGGCCTTGGACGAGAGTACAGGATGACAGAGCTAAAGGGCGCAACGGGAATCCGAGCGCAGCATAGCATGAATGGCGGGGCGAAAGGGCAAAGGAATGAGAGACCGAGGGCCAATGGACGCACCCAAAGCGTCACTTGGGCGCGGGGAACGAGGTCTGATACCGTGGAAGTTGAGGTGAAGGGCGATTTTTACCGCAGCGATTGCAATCGTTTTTCAGGCGGATAGCGGGGGAGCGCCGCAGCCGACCCAGGGATTCAGCGCATTGGCCGGGTTGATGAGCGACATCGGCCCGATCGCGATCTGCGTACTGGTGCTTCTGCTGATCGCGAGTCTGTACTCGTGGACCGTGATTCTGAGCAAGATGTCGGCGTTCAGCAAAGCGACGACGCAAAGCCGCAAGTTTATCCGCGCATTTCGCAAGGCCACGCGCCTCCAGGAGATTGCGGCGCTGACCGGCGATTACAGCGCCAGCCCGTTGGCCCAGGTGTTTGAGGACGTCTACGAGACCTACAAGCGGGTGACCGGCGGGTCGGGACCGCCGCGCAGCCTGGCTCCGCTGGAGCGCACGGCGCAGACCGCGGCCAGCGAGGCCGTGACCGCGCTGGAGCGGCGCATGACGTGGCTGGCGACCATCGGCAGCACCAGCCCGTTTGTGGGACTGTTCGGCACGGTGATGGGCGTGGTGGAAGCCTTCCACGGGATTGCGACGGGAGGCGCCGGATCGATAAAGGCGGTAGCTCCGGGCATTGCCGACGCGCTTATTACTACGGCGGCAGGGCTGTTTGTGGCCGTGCCCGCGGTGGTGGCTTACAACCAGTTCACGGCGCGGATCAAGATTTTTGCCTCGGCCATCGATGATTTCAGCCGGGAACTGCTGAACTCGCTCGAAGAGATTCCGGCGCGGACTCAGTCGCCGCCGAGGGCGCAGAGCGAACGGGGCGAGCGGGTCTAGCGGGGCTGGCGAAATTAGTAAAACGACCCCTTCCGCGTTGTTGGAGAGTTAATTCGTGGCATTCTCGACCATGAACGGACAGACGCGCACGTCGCTGGCGGAGATCAACATTACGCCGCTGGTAGATGTGGTGCTGGTGCTGCTGGTGATCTTTATGATCACGGAGCCGGTGCTGCAATCGGGGATTGACGTGAATGTGCCGAAGACGCGAACAGTGCAAGCCATTACCGAGCAGCGGATGGTGGTGGCGATCGACCGCGACGACAACATTTACTTGAACGATCAGCCGGTGAACATTCACGATCTGCCGGTAAAGCTGCATCAGTCGGGCATGGATCCGGTACACCAGTCGATTTATCTGCGCTGTGACGAGCGCGTCTCGTTTGGGAATTTTGCCAGCGTGATGGATGCGGTGAAGCAGTCGGGAATTACCAACGTATCGATCGTAACGCGACCGCTGGAAACGAAAAGTGCGACAGGGAGCGGAAATTAGCGACTCGTCGAGTCGGCAAGTCAGCGAGTTGGCAAGCAAGCGCGGAACCCAAGCATGAACACGTATCTGGACAGCGGCGATCACCTGGAGCGGGAACTGGCGCCGGAGCCGTTTGCGGGACCGGCGGCGGGAGCGTTGGTGCTGCATCTCGTGCTGATCGGCCTCCTGCTGGGCTACGCCTGGATGCTGGGGCTTTTTCATCACAATTTCTGGGGCAGTCCAGGCGCTGGCGGATCGATCCAGGTGAATCTGGTTTCGAGCGCGTTGCCGTTGCCCGCCGATGAGCTGAACCAGAACGTGCTGGCCACGGAGACGCCGAGCAAAGCGCCGGCCGCACCGAGCCCCAAAGAGCAGCAGCATGTCGACCAGACGGCGATTCCGATTCTGGGCAAACACGTGCCGCCGAAGCAGCAGAACACTCCAAAGACGCAACAGCACCAGCCCACGCCGCGGCAGAACCCACAATACGGCGAACAATCAGGCTCGGTAATGCCGCACCAGATGCAGCCGGGCACGATCGGGCAGACCACAGTGGGCGACAACAATTTTGCCAGCCTGTTCCCGTGGTATGTGCAGAACATCAACAACACAGTGGGAAGCAAGTGGAACAAATACGAAGTAAATCCGGCTACTCCCAAGGGCGCGCGCACCTACGTGGTGTTCACGATTCACCGCGACGGAAGCGTTAGCGGTCTGCAAATAGATCAAGCGAGCGGCAGCCCCACTCTGGACAGTTCGTGCCAGCGCGCAGTACAGCGCGTGGATTCACTGGGCCCTCTGCCCTCGCAATATAATCAAAGTACGTTGAAGGTTTCGTTCTACTGCGAGTATTAACTGCAGGTTTCAGGGGCCAGGTGTCAGGTGTCATCTCTGAGCTGTCAGCATGTTGAGTGGCGGCTTACGCTGCAAAAGCTTCAGAAAAAACAGAGAGTTAGCGAAAAATTGTCGTTTTGCGATAGCCCCGGAGAGCGAAAGCGGCATCTAAGCATTTAGGAGCATTAGCAGCCTGCAAAGGACTCTTTTGAGGGGCGTGCGGAACACCATCCCTGATCTCGAGGAAGGAATGCACAACGCATGAAGGCAATTTTGAGGGTTTTGCCTCTGTTTTTGCTTTCCCTGGCGTATTTTCTTGGCGTCCAAGCGAAGGCCCAGGATTGGGTCCGCACGGGAACGAACCTGGGGAATGAGAATCAGCGCATTCGGCTGGCCGCGGCGGATTTCAAGCCGGTAGGCAGCGATCCCCAGACACCGGTGCTCAAGAATGTCTTTGACACCACCCTTTACAACGATCTGTCGAACGCGGGCATCTTCGACATGGTGTCAAAGAGTCTGGCGCCGCAGGCCATGCCGGGCTCGCCGCAGGAGTTGGTGCCGGCGCAATGGTCAGCGCCTCCAGCCAACGCATCAATGGTCGCGCTGGGAGCGCTTTCGGTCGACAACGGGCGGCTGGTTGTGTACGGCTGGCTCGTGGATGCCACCACGGCGGGCAGTCCGCCGGCTCTTGCGCGCCAATATAACGAGGCCGCAAGCGAAGACATGGCACGCACAGTGGCGCACCGCTTTGCCGACGACATCATCTCCCGGCTGGGCGGCGGCATCAACGGCATCTGCGAAACCAAGATTTATTTCGTAAGCAATCGCACCGGATCGAAGGAGATCTGGGTGATGGATTATGACGGCGCCAATCAACACGCCATCACGCATTTGGGCACGGTCTCGATTTCACCGCGCATCTCGCCCGATGGTTCACGCATTGCGTTTGCCTCGTTGGGAAGCGGGGGCTGGGCCATCCGTATGTTCTCGCTTGACCTGGGCCGCACGGTGAGTTTCCCGGCCGGCACAGCGGGAGGCAGCAACCAGACGCCCGCGTGGTCGGCCGATGGATCGAAGCTGGCATTCTCTTCCGCACGATCAGGGCATCCGGAGATCTGGGCGGTGGATGCGAACGGCTCAAATCTCCGCAGGGTCACGACCTTCGGGGCGGATGCGGCGCCGGCTTGGAATCCGCGCACCGGGACGCAGTTGGCTTTTCTAAGCGGACGCACAGGCGAGCCGCAGATTTACGTGATGGATCAGGATGGCGCCAATGTGCAGCGCATGACCGACAGCGGCTATGCCGTCTCGCCCTCGTGGTCGTCCAATGGCGGCATGCTGGCCTTCAGTTGGAACCGCAAGTACGGTCCCGGCGATCCCGGTGGGCAGGATATCTACGTGATGGACATCGCCAGCAAGAGATGGCTGCAGGCCACGCATGAGGCGGGAAACAACGATTCCCCGTCCTGGTCGCCAGATGGACGGCACATCGTGTTCCAACGCGAGATCAATCACCGCACGCAAATCTGGTCGATGCTGTCGGATGGCACGGAGCAGCATCAGCTCACTTTCAGCGGCGACAACTCAATGCCAAACTGGAGTTGGAAATGAGTTGCACGATGAAATAACGGGAAGCAACCGGAGACTGCGCAGCAACCGGTATCCCGGCGCAATGGACTATGATTTTATCGGTGCTGGAATCGGACGGCGGCAAGTGTGGCGATAAGCAGCCGGATTTCCCGAAACATGGATTCGATCTTTTGAGAAAAGGAGAACCCCCTTGAAGCTACGAAATAGTTTGTTAACCCCTGCCCTACTTTTGGTTGCTTTGACCGCTGTGGCGGGCTGCAAGCATCCCAAGCCGCTGCCGTCCACAGAGACAGCCCCGACCGCAACCGCACCCAATCCCACCGCGACTCTGACCGCGACCCCCACAGTGATTTCGGCTGGCGACCAGGTGCAGCTGACCTGGCGCACCACAGACGCCACGTCCGTTTCGATTGACGGGCTCGGCGATGTTCCCACGGTGGGCGTGAAGACCGTGACTCCGACCACGTCGACCACCTATCACCTGGTGGCGCGCGGCGAGGGAGGCTCGGCGGATGCTTCGGCACGTGTGACCGTGAATCCGCCGCCAGCGATCGAGACGGCCTCGACTCCGATGAGCGCGGAGCAGGAATTCAAGGCCCACGTGCAGGACATCTTCTTCGACTACGATAACTACGACATCCGCAACGACGCGCAGGCAATTCTAGCCAAGGACGCCGATTATCTGCTGCAGCACCCCAATATCAAGATCGTGATCGGCGGCTACTGCGACGAGCGAGGATCGAACGAGTACAACTTGGTCCTGGGCCAGAACCGGGCACAGGCGGCCATGACCGCGCTGGTGACGGCGGGCGTAGCAGCCGACCGCATCCGCGTAATCAGCTACGGCAAAGAGAAGCCGTTCTGCACGGATTCGACCGACGAGTGCTGGCAGTTGAACCGCAGAGACGGATTCACGATGGATCGGTAAGACAGAACGAGTGTGAGTGTGAAGTGCAATAAGCGCGAGCGAACGGTTTGCGCCCGACCCGCACCCGCACTCACACTCGCACTGTCTGCTAAGTCTTTCTAAGAAAGGTCACACATGCACAGTTCAGCGGTCACTCGTAATCGTCTGCTTGCCACAGCGGTCTTGAGTTTTGTCTTTCTAGCTTCCGCGCCGCGCGCGCATGCAGTATCAAAAGAGATTGTCGAGTTGCAAACCCAGGTGCAGCAACTGCTGGACCAGGTGCAGAGGCTGCAGTCGACGCTGGATACGAAGATGGGCGTGTTGCAGCACCTGGCGGAGCAGACGGCCGATGAAGCCAACCAGATGACTACCGCCGTGAATGCTCTGCAGCAGAAACTGAACACGCAAAACGAAGCGGCCAGCGGCAAGCTGGACTCGGTTTCAGGGCAGGTACAGTCGCTGAACGATTCGGTGGACGAACTGAAGGCCCGCATCGCCAAGTTGGACAAAGCCGTTACCGACCTGCAAACGCAGATACAGAATATGCAGGCCCCTCCGGCGCCAACGCAGCCAGGTGCGGTGCCGCCAGGTACGGGCACGATGCCGAGTGGGGCTCCGGCGGCCGCTCCAGTGCCGCCCACGGCAGCGCAACAGGCTCCGCCTCTGAAGGAGACTCTGGAAGCCGGCGAGCGCGACTACAATGCTGGACGGTATGACATAGCTCTGGGCGAGTTCCAGAGCGTGGTGCAGAACTATCCGCTGGACGATCTGGCCGGGACGGCGCAGTTCTACCTGGGCGAGATTGCTTACCAGCAGAAGGACTACTCCACCGCGATCGCGGCTTACAACCAGGTGCTTGAGGGCTTCAGCGGCAACGCCAAGGCTCCCGCGGCGCAATTGCACAAGGGCTATGCCCTGCTGGCCCAGAACAAGCACGAAGAGGGGATTCATGAACTGCGCTCGCTGATCCAGCGTCACCCGCAAACACCGGAGGCGCGCGCGGCGCGGAGCAAGTTGATCGCGATGGGCGTCCACGTTACGGCGACGGGACACTGAGAAGAGCAGCTTTCAGCTCATAGCTCGGCGATTGGGAAATTGGGAAAAGAAGAGCCCCGCGATAAGCGGGGCTCTTGTTGGGCGAAAAGGCTCGGCATCAGCTCTGGGTGGGTGCGGTGCCGGCCGGAGTGGGATCGGTTGGAGCAGGGCTGGCGGCGCCATCGGCGGCAGCCTTCGCCACGCTCTTGTGGTGGCGCACGTCATCGCCTTGAATCCAGAAGATGACGTCTTCCGCGATATTGGTGGCATGATCGGCAACGCGCTCGAGGCTGCGGGAAATCATAAGCGCGTTCAGGGCCTGCGGCGCGAGATGACTGCTCTCCTCCATCACCTTGGTGAGCGTTTTGTAGGAGGAGCGGTTCATTTGGTCGACGGCGTCGTCCATGGTGAGCACGGTACGGGCAAGCTCGGCGTCGCCTTCGATGAAGGCTTGCAGGCTCCTGCGCACCATGTCGGCAGACATCGTGGCCATGCGCGGAATGTCGACGGGAAGTTCGACGGCGCCCAAACGCTCCATGTGGCGGACGCGATCGGAGATGCTTTTGGCGGCATCGCCCACGCGCTCCAGATCGGCGTTGATCTTGATGACGCTGAGGATAAAGCGCAGGTCGATGGCCATGGGCTGCTCCATCGCGAGCAGGTCGAGAGCGGCTTGGTCGATGTCGCGCTCCATGCGGTTGATGGCGATCTCGCTGCGGCTCACCAAATCGCAAATCGACAGGTCGCGCGTGCGATAGGCCTCAATGGCACGCTGGATGGCCTGTTCGGCCAGCCCCGCCATGACCAGGAGGTTCTCCTTGAGATCTTCGAGACTTTGTTGAAAACGAATTCGTGTCATCCGAACCTACCCGTGATGTAATCCTCCGTGCGCTTGTCAGAAGGATTAGTGAAAATCTTGTGGGTCGAGTCGAACTCGACCATGCGGCCGTTAAGGAAGAAGCCCGTGTTTTCCGCGACACGTGCCGCCTGCTGCATATTATGCGTCACAATCACGATGGTGTATTGCGCTTTGAGCTGGAAAATGAGATCTTCGATCTTCGAAGTGGAAACGGGATCGAGGGCCGAACAAGGTTCGTCCATCAAAAGGACTTCCGGGTCGACGGCGAGAGCGCGGGCGATGCAGAGGCGCTGCTGTTGGCCACCGGAAAGGCTGGCGCCGGATTTTTTCTTGAGGTCGTCCTTGACCTCGTCCCACAGTGCCGAGTTCTTGAGCGACTTTTCCACGATTTCGTCGAGGTGCTTGTGGTTGGAATAGCCGTTGAGTTTGAGGCCCGCGGCGACGTTATCGTAAATCGACATGGTGGGGAAAGGATTGGGGCGCTGAAAGACCATGCCCACGCGGCGGCGGATTTCGACGGGCTTGGCATCAGCGTAGATGTCGAGGTCGCCGATGCGGACGGTGCCGGTGGCACGGGCGATGGGATTGGTTTCGTGCATGCGGTTGAGACAGCGCACGAAGGTGCTCTTGCCGCAGCCGGAAGGGCCAATCAGCGCCGTGGCGTGGTTGCCCGGCATCTTGAGATTGATGTCCTGTAGGCTGTGATTGGTTCCGTACCACGCATTCAGGTTGATTACTTCGATGCCGACGCCCACGTGAGGATTTCTCCTTCTGTTCTTTGTCGAACTCGCGGCGATGACTGGGGAAGCACGCCACGCGAACTTGCGGCAAACGCCAAAGCGCGCTACCGGTTTAACTGTTGCCTTTCAAAACGCCGCGGCTGGTAACGTAACGCACCAGCGAAACGGCAAGTACGATGAGCACGATGAGCACCAGCGCTCCCGCCCAGGCCATGCGCTGCTGATCCTCGTAGGGGGAGTTGGCGTAAATAAAAATCTGCAGCGGAAGCGCGGCGATGGGCTCATTGAGGCTGGTGCTCCAGAACTGATTACCCAGGGCCGTAAAGAGCAGCGGCGCGGTTTCGCCGGCAATGCGCGCGAAGGCCAGCATGCAGCCGGTAATGATCCCGGGCGAAGCCGTCTTGACGGTGATGGAAAGCGTGGAACGCCAGTTGGGCACGCCGAGGCCCAGCGCGGCTTCGCGTACCGCGTGCGGCACCATCAGCAGCATTTCCTCGGTGCTGCGGCAGACCGTGGGAATCATCATGATGCCCAGCGCAATGCCCCCGGAAAACGCGGAAAAATGGCCGAAGAGGCCGAGGAAATTATTGAGGAGCCAAGCCAGAGGACGGACCAACAGCAGGCCAAACACATTGTGGGGAATCGTAATCGCGGGCAAATGCGGTTGCGGGGCGACGATCAAGGCGTAGGCGGTAATTCCCATCACGATGGAAGGCACGCCGTTGAGCACGTCGGCAGTGAAGCGAACAGCATTGGCCAGTTTGGTTCCGCGGCCGAACTCGGCGAGATAAACGCCGCTGCCGATGCCGATGGGAATACCGATCAGACTTGCCAGCCCCAACAGGACTCCGGAACCGATGATGGCGTTGGCCATGCCGCCGCCAGTTTCGCCCTCGGGCGCAGGAATCTTCAGAAAGAAATTCATGTTGAGCGAGTTGGCGCCTTTAATTACCAGCTCAGCAAAAATCACCGCGAGCGGTACGATCACCAGGATGGTGGCGAGAACCGCCAGCACCGTAACGGTGTGGTCGATGAGCGCCCTGATCCGGGACCGGAGCTGGAATGCGGTTGTGCTCAATGCGTTGTCCTCAACGCGCCTGCGACGGCGCGCCTCGTGTGACGGCCCAGACCAGCACCTGGGCTATAGCGTTGACGATGATAGTGACCACGAACAGGGCCAGGCCGATTTCTACCAGGGCGCTGCGGTGCAGGTCACTGGTAGCTTCAGCAAATTCGTTGGCGATGACGGAGGCCATGGACGCGCCGTTGGCGAGAACCGACTTGTGTATCTCAGGCGTGTTGCCGATGACCATCAAAACCGCCATGGTTTCGCCGAGAGCACGCCCCAGGCCAAGAATGACGGCGCCGACGATGCCGATGCGCGCGTTGCGCAAAACACCGGTGCGGATCATCTCCCAACGCGTGGCGCCGAGGGCCAGCACGGCTTCGCGCTGGGAATGGGGCACGGCAGTCATCACCTCGCGGGTGAGCGAGGAGATGATGGGCAGTATCATGATGGCGAGAATGACGCCCGCGGCTAAGTAGCCAAGGCCGGTGGGGTTGTCGTTGCCGAAGAAGCCTGTCCAGCCAAGCGTCTTAATCAGAGCCGGGTTCACATAATCGCGCAGCTTCGGGACCAGGATATACATGGCCCAGAGGCCATAAATAATGCTGGGAATGGCGGCCAGGAGTTCAGTGAGGAAGGCCAGCGGGCCGCGCAGGAAGCGGGGGCACATCTCGGTGAGGAAGATGGCAACGCCGAGGGCGAGAGGAACGGCAAACAGCAATGACAGGAACGAGGAAACCAGAGTGCCGTAAATAAAAGGGATGGCGCTAAAGTTGCCGTTGACGGGATCCCAATATTGGGGTTGGCCGGTGACCGGATCCTTTACGGACGTGTAGAAGAACTTGAGTCCCGATTGCGCCCATGTGAGCTGCGACTTATCGATTAATTGATAGCCGATAAGCGCCACGATCACGAAGATGCTGAGCGCGCAGAGCAGCATGACAACCTTGAACAAGCGGTCCGCGAAAGCAGAATTGCCGCGCGCCAGCAAATAGCGGCGAATGGCAGAGTGCTCCGGCGCGGCAGTGGCCACCACAGCCGATTCCGGCTCCGGAGCGGGCTCAGTCTGGGCTTGATGGATGCGAATCTCTGGCACAGTGCTATCCACAGACGTCAGGCTACCGGCCTAATGTGAAAGACAGGTTACAAGTCTGAAAAATCAAATGCATACGGGTGAAATTCGCGAAATTTGGGAAGCATGTCCCAGGTTGGGAGCGAATTCCAGCTCCCTGAAGGTCCGGGGAGCCGGTTTTTCCAGCCCGAACAGCCCAGAGAGGAAGGCCAAAACCACCCGCATCCTGAGAAGAAAATCGATGTACTTGATAAAAACGGTGTATCCTCTTGCTTTAGGAAAGTGATACAACTGCGTGATGACTAAGGGGAAGATTCCGGTCCCGACTGGGCATGTGAACCTGCGCATGCTGGCCGAACACCTGGGGCTCTCGCAGACCACTGTTTCCCTGGTGCTGAACAACTCGCCCTCGGCCAAGTCCATCCCCACGGAGACGCGGGCCCGGGTGGTGGAGGCTGCCAAGCAGCTGAACTATCGGCCGAACTATTTTGCCCGATCGCTCCGGCGCAGCAAGTCAATGAGCGTAGGCGTCCTGGCTCCCGACCTGAGCGAAGGTTATTTCACGCGCGTAATGAGCGGCGTGGTCCAGGAACTCAACCACGCGCACTACTTTTTCTTCACCGCCTGCCATTACTGGGACAAGGAGCTGTTGGAGCGCTATCCGCGCCTGTTGATCGAGCGCGCGGTGGATGGATTTCTGCTGTTGAACACCACGCTGGACGATCTGGCGGTTCCGGTGCCCGTGGTCGCGATCTCAGCGCACAGCACGGCGCCGAAGGTGACCAACATCGTTCTGGACCATTACGTCGCCGCCAAACAGGCGCTGAAACATTTGTATGATCTGGGTCATCGGCGGATTGCCTTCATGCATGGCCCCGCGGCGATTCCCGACTCAGAGTACCGCTGGGTAGGGATTCAAAAAGTTGCTCAGGAGCTAGGCCTGAGCACCGATGCTTCGCTGACGGTGCACCTGGATGCAAGCGGCTGGCCGCTCAAGACCGGCCAGCACCCCATGGACCCGCAGATCGCCTACGATCCCACGCGCGCGCTGCTCGAGAAGAACCGCGAATTCACTGCCCTGTTCTGCTTCAACGACACGGCCGCGATGGGCGCCATCCGCGCCATCAAGGACGCGGGCCTCGACGTGCCGGGCGACATCTCGGTGGTGGGCTTTGACGACATCACTTCGGCGGCCTTCTCCACCCCCTCGCTCACCACCGTGCACCAGCCGCTGCTGGAGATGGGCCAGAAGGGCGCAAAGCTTCTGCTGGAACAGATCGCCAACCGCGAAAAGCAGTTCCCTGCCGAAATCGAGGTGAGCCCGGAGCTTGTAGTGCGGGAGTCGACGGGGCCGGCGAAAAACAGGGGCTGAAGAACAGGAACTAGGGAACAGTGTGAGCCTGGCAGCGTGCGCGAATCACCCATCGCCCACTCGCATTCGCACTCACACTATTCTTACGAGCAGGCGGCTTCGAGCCAGCGGCTGATGTAGACCTGGGCGTGGGCTTCGCCGCAATAGTGGCGCGCGCCGGGCGCGTCGGCGGCCTCTTTGGTCCACTTGAGGATGGTCAACTGCGCGCTGTTGCAGTTGATTACGAGCCAGTGGCTAGGATTCTGGCTCTCCTCACCGCAGATTTCACATCGATAAATGCTGTCGATCATTTCGTGACCTCCGGGCGGCCTGCATTGCCGCAGAAACGAGCGCCGCGGCTGGTTCGGGGAAACTTTTCAGCTCCCAGAGGCGCCTCTCCTGGCGAGTAAAGGCAATAATGCTCTGGAATCTAAGTCGTCCGGGCCGCGGCGTCCTGGACCAAGTTGGTTCTATGCATCATAAAGCAAAGCCGCTTAGGGCTTCTTCCTCAGACTTCTCCCGAGGCGAGGCACAGGGCTGGAGCAACGCCCGATTCCATCACTGGCGGGTTGGAAACAGGAGAGGTGACACCTTTGTGGAGTTCCGCATTCGCGGGTAACTGAGTATGTTGACCGTAAGATAGACACCTCTTCCCCCCGGAACCAAGGCTCATCATGGCATCCACCGCGGTAGAAACAGCAGTTTTCGAGGGTCTGAACGCGGGCCATGAGCACTCGATCTCCCTCTCTGAAATTCTCTCCGCTCTCTCATTCGCGCTCGATTTGACCGAGGGCGCGGTGCCGGGGCACGCGTTGCGCAGTTGCGTGCTGGGAATGCGCCTCGGTGGCAGACTGGGCCTGCCGCCGGAGCAGATGACGAGTTTATATTATGCGCTGCTGCTGAAAGACGTGGGCTGCAGCAGCAACGCCGCACGCCTGTGCCAGATTATTGGCGGAGGCGACGAGCGCGCGGTAAAGGCCGGAGTGAAGTTGGAAGACTGGACGCGGCCCAATCGCCCCAAGCTCTCCGCGATCCAGCTGTTATGGAACAATGTCTCGCCGGACGCCGGAGCCCTTCGCCGCGTGATGGACATTGCGCATATTGCGCGCACCCAGCACCACAACAATGAAGAGATGATTTCGCTGCGCTGCGACCGGGGAGCGCACATTCTGCGCAAATTCGGATTGGGTGACGTGGCAGCCGAAGCGGTGCGGGGTCTCGACGAGCATTGGGATGGGAGCGGATATCCGGAGGGGCGCACGCGCCAATCGATTCCCATCGCGGCTCGCATTCTGGCGATTGCTCAGCATCTCGAAGTCTTTGCTACGGAAAAAGGTACTGCAGCCGCGATGGCCGCGCTGCGGGAACGAAGCGGCCGCTGGTTCGATCCCGGGCTGGTGGGGCTCGCCGAGACCATGAACAAGGAAGGAACCTTGTGGCAGGGGGCGCTGAGCGGAGTTGTGGAGAGTGAGACGCGGGAGAGGGTGTTGGATCTGGCGCAGGACGCGGCGGGCCCGCTGAGCACGAGGGATATCGACCGCATTTGCGAGGGATTCGCGGACGTGGTCGACGCGAAGTCGCCTTTCACCTTCCGCCATTCAATGGGTGTAACCGATGCCGCGATGCACATCGCGCGCCAACTGGACCTCAACGAGCAGCGCCAAGAGCTGGTGAAGCGCGCTTCCCTGCTGCACGATCTAGGCAAACTTCGGGTGCCAAACTCGATTCTGGACAAGCCCGCAAAGCTGGAAACGTGGGAGTGGAAGATCGTCGAGGAACACCCCGGGCTGACGCGCAGTATTCTTTCGCGGATTCGCCCGTTCGGCGAATTGGCCCAAATCGCCGGGGCGCACCACGAAAAACTGGACGGCAGCGGCTATCCAAATCGCCTGACCGCGAAAGACCTGCCGATCGAGGCGCGGATGATTGCGGTAGCCGACGTTTACGGCGCGCTCACGGAGGACCGGCCTTATCGCGCAGGGCTCGGCGTGGAGCAGGCACTGGAGATCATGGCGCGCGAGATTCCTGCACGGCTCGATGCCGATTGTTATGAGGCTCTGGTTGCGGCGGTTGCTTCGCGAAGCGTGTGACGCGGGAGTTTGACGATTCCCTGCTTTCGGTTCTTTCTACTCGAGCATCTGCAGATCGAGGGGCTCGACCAACATGCACTCCAAAGCGCGAACCGGCGCCAGAGCGCGTTTGAGCGCGGAGGTCTTGCAGGGCTCGACTGTGACCACGAAGGGCAGCGCGTCGGCAGGGTAGCCGGGTTTCTGCACGATGGCGCGAATGTTGATCTGCTCGTTGGCCAGCGCGGTGGTGATGGCGGCCACGATGCCCGGGCGGTCACGAACGAGAAAACGGATGTAATGCGGAACCACGAATTCGGCATCGAGATGCGCGGGGGCGGAGGGAATTTCCACGCGGCGCGAACCGTGCGCAAGGGCGAGGAGATCGCTGACCACGGCAACTGCCGTGGGATTGCCACCTGCACCATATCCGGAGAAGACTACGTCGCCGCCATAGTGGCCGGTGGCGACGACCATGTTTTCCGTGCCCTGCGACCAGGCGAGTGGCGAACGCAAAGCCACGAGCATGGGACCAACGGCAGCAGCGAGACGACCGTCTAGCTGTTCGGCGCGGGCTACCTGGCGAATGGTGCAGCCGAGATCGCGCGCATAACTGAAATCGACTGCGGCGATGGAGGTGATGGGCCGGGGAACAATCTCCTCGGGATCGACCTGCGCGCGCAGCGCAAGACGCATGAGAATGGCAAGCTTGGCGCGTGCGTCAAATCCGCCCACGTCTTCAGTTGGATCGGCCTCAGCATAGCCTTTCGCCTGCGCTTCGGCGAGCACGGGCGCGTATTCCGCGCCAGCCTCCATTTTGCTCAGGATGAAATTGCAGGTGCCGTTAAGAATGCCTTCAATGCGCTCAATGCGATCGCCGGCCATACCCTGCTCGAGGCCGGGAATAACGGGGATGCCACCGGCAACGGCCGCGCCGTACTTGAGATGGCCACCCTTGGCCGCCGCCAGCCGCTCCAGGTCGATACCGTGAAAGGCGATGAGCTTCTTGTTGGCGGTAACCACGCTCTTGCCAGCCTCAAGAGCGCGGCGCACCCAGGTTCCCGCGGGGTCGAGTCCGCCGGCAAGCTCGACGATCACATCGACATCGGAAGCGAGAACCGCATCGGCGTCTTCGCTCCAGACCACGCTTGAAGGCGCCCAGCCGACGCGCTTGCGCGCCACCCCGCGATTGAAGATATGAGTAAGCTCAAGGCCCTGCGGACGGGATTCGATAAGGATGCGCGCCACCGAACTGCCCACGGTGCCAAAACCGAAAATGGCGATGCGGAGAGGATGCGCGGAGCGGGCGGCAGATGCATCAAGCGGCGATGCGGAGCTGTGCACTTCAGGCACTGGACTTTCCTTTGATTAAGTTGCGCGACGAAAGCGAGCGTTGCTTCGATGATAAATGAGGGCGTTGGTTCGCGAATCGCTTTCTGCTAACATCGAGTCAGATGCGGCGCGGCTTCTCCATTTTCCTGATCATGTTCTTCGGGCTTGGGCCGTTGTCAGTCTTTGTCGACGGCAGCGAGGACGCAGGCCTGCCGCCCTGTTGCCGGCGGCACGGGGCGCACCACTGCGCCATGTACGCGCAAATCATGGCCATGAGAGCGGGTCGGCGCATCGATCCGAACCCGAACTTTTCCGCACCCTTAACCTGCCCTCTCTATCACGGACCCGCATTTTCGATGCTGATGGCGGCTTACGCGCTGACGGCTGCGCCGGCCAGATTTCGCACCGAACCGACACGTGCCTTTGCTACTCCGGCTGAACAATCGCCGGCCATCTCTCGCCCGAGCCTCACTCACGCCGGGCGCGGACCTCCTCGAACCAACGCCAGCTAAATCTTCCGTTGAACAAGCGGCCCTGACTTCCCCTCCCCGATTTTGAGGAACGAGGCTTCGTGTTTCCAGTTCCAGGCGCGGGACGTTGTTCAACGATTCTCCAAGTGCTGCCAGGCATCGTGTCTCTGTGCGTTCCAGAGCGCGATGGCTGACTGCGTTCGAAGAAAGTACGGAGGTCTTTCTTTTATGCGACGTTATTCATTTCTAGTGGCGGCAGCATTGCTGGCCGCTTCCATTCCCGCATTCGCAACCGTGTTCGCCACCGTGCATGGCGTGGTGCACGATCCCCAGCACCGGCCCATCGCCGGAGCGAAAATTGCCCTGCGCGCCGCGGATTCCGAGTTCATTTTGCGCACCACAACCAACGCCGACGGAGAATTCGAGTTGCCGGAAGCGCCCATCGGCGTGTATCGCTTGACGGTCGAAGCCGGTGGCTTTACCACCGAGACGCAAACCATCAGCCTCGCGTCGGGCACGAACCCGGTGCTGCATTTTGCGTTGAGTCTCGGCGCCGTCACCCAGTCGGTGGTAGTCGAGGGCGCATCCAACGCTGGCGACACGGTGACGCCGACGGAGCTGATCACGCGGCAGATGATTGACGAAACACCGGGCGCCGATCGCACCATCGGCACGGAGATGATTACGGATTACGTTCCAGGCGCCTACATGACGCACGACATGCTGCACATGCGCGGCGGCCACCAGACAAGCTGGCTGATCGACGGTGTGGCGATTCCCAATACCAAGATCGCATCGAACGTCGGCCCGCAGATCGATCCCAAGGACATCGATTCGCTGGAGACTCAGAGTGGCAGTTACGACGCCGACCTGGGCGACCGCACCTACGGGATGTTTAATGTCCTGCCGCGAAACGGATTTGAGTTCAATCGCGATGGCGAACTGACGCTGTATGGCGGCAGTTTGGACACCGGCGAGGCGCAGGTTTCGCTGGGCGATCACTCGGAAAAGACGGCGTGGTACGCAAGCGCCACGGGTTCGCGGTCAAATTATGGGCTGGCGACGCCCGTGCCAGCGATTTACCACGACGCAACAAATTCCGAGAGCGGGTTTGTGTCGGTGATCCACAATCAAACGGCGAAGGATCAGTTGCGCGTTGACGGGCAGTTGCGCGAGGACTATTTTCAGGTGCCATTCGATCCGAGCCAGACGGATTATGAATGTGCGTCCACGTATTACTGCTCCTATGGGTTGAGAGACGAACAAACCGAGCGCGACTCCTTCGTGATTGCCAACTGGGTGCATACGTTCTCGGCGAAGGCGCTGGTTTCCGCTGCTCCGTTCTACCACTGGAACCAGTCGAATTACGATTCGAATCCGAACGACCAACCAGTGGCGACCACATGGAATCAAAATTCCAATTACGGCGGAGCGCAGGTGGATGCGCGGCTGGATGCGGGACCCGATGCATTTTTGAACAGTTTTTCCGGCGGGCTCTACTCCTTTTACCAGCATGAAAACGACCTGTTCGGCGTCGAGGTAAACGACGGCAGCGCGCCATCGGAACCGAACCAGCCGGCCAGCGCCGATGCCGGCTTGCTCGAATTTTACCTTGGCGATCATCTGCGGCTGGGCCCGTATGTAACGCTACTGGGCGGCGAGCGCTTCTCCATCTATCGCGCGGGGCTGAACGAGAGCGCGACCTATCCGCGCATCGGGATGACGGTGCGGATTCCGCGGCTGAACTGGGTGCTGCGCGGATTCTACGGACACTTCTTCCAGCCCGCCCCAATTCTTACGGTGTCAAGCGCGGTACTGGATTACGCCGCGAACCTTGGCGGAGGCGAGAATTATTTTTCGCCTATTCCCTCGGAGCGCGACGAGGAGCATCAGTTCGGCATCGAGATTCCCTACAAGGGATGGATGCTGAATATCGATACGTTCAAGAATCGCGTGAATAACTTCCTCGATCACTCGAACCTGGGCGAATCGAATATGTACTTCCCGATTGCGGTGGATGAAGCGCTGGTGCGCGCGTGGGAGATGACGCTACACTCGCCCGCACTGTGGCGCTACGGGCAGTTTTACGCGACTTATTCCAACCAGATTGCCGAGCAGCGCGGAAACATTATCGGCGGATTCACGTGCAGCGATCCGAGCGATCCGGCGTGCGCATTGGGGCCGGACTACATCCCGGTCGACCACGACCAGCGCGACACGCTGAACACGGGCTTCACGGCGAATCTGCCGCTGCACACTTGGTTCGCAAGCAATGTGTACTATGGATCGGGGTTCACGAACGGGCTGGCGTGCACCGATCCATCTTCCTGCCCGAACAATGGGCCATATTACGGGCCGAATTTGCCGGCGCACACGACGTTCGATTCCTCGTTGGGTCACGCACTCGGCGAGCGGTGGAAGCTGTCGGTAACGGCCATCAATGTGACCAACCACCGCGTGCTGCTGGATAACTCGGTCACCATCGGAGGGTTCCACTACAACGATCCGCGGATGATCGCGGCGGAGGTGAAGTACCGGTTCCATTTCTAGGGCACAGGATTTAGCTGAGTTAGCGGAGTTAGTTTCCTAGGAACTTGTTGAAATTCGCCGCATTGTGACGAATTTCCTGATGATTTGCATCCCTACCCGGTTGAAATCTGCTTGAACTGCGGGTCTGGCCAGTGTTTATGGGGCTTTGCGGGTCTCAGGAAAGTACCCCCGAGATCTGCAAGCGACGTTCAGGCACACTGCTCCATGAGCCTTCCTGGTTGTTGAGCCATCAGTTTCGGCAGCCGGATCAGGTTGTGCGCGGCGCAACTGAAGACGAATAGCCAGTCCACTTTTTCCAGGCCTCGCAGCTTGACCTGGCGCAGCGGGCCGGTTTGCTTAAGCCAACCGAAGCCCTTCTCGATCAGCCATCGCCGGCTCAGGCTGACGGCATAGCCAGGCTGCCGTGTGGTTCTTCGGTCCAGGTTGCTGCTGCGGCCCTTGTCGTTCTTCGCTACATGCGGTGTCACGTTCAACTCCCTCACCGTGCTGACGAAATCCTTGCTGTCGTAAGCCTTGTCCGCGCCCACCGTGATGCGCCGCGAGCGGCCCTCTTGCTTTTGCGCAAGCATCAAGAGCGCAGCATCGCGCTCGGCCAGACCATCGGCGTGCGTCACCATCGCGGAGGCAATCAATCCGTTGCGGTTCTCCACCAGCGCGTGGCCCAGGTAACTCAACTTCGACTCCTTGCCGTAGCTCTTCTTGTACAGCCGCGCATCCGAATCGGTGGTCGATTCATGCGTCTGGTTCGTACGCTTCTGGCCATGAAAATCTCCTCCGTCGCCGTCATCGGAACCGTCCTTGCTACGAAAGCTCTTCTGCGAGGCCCACGCCTGGATCAGCGTGCCGTCCACTGTGAAGTGCTCGTCGCTCATGAAGCGCTTGGCCTGCTTGTTCACTTCCGCAAAGAACTGCCGCGCCACATCGCTGGTCAGCAACCGGTCTCGGTTCTTCGAAAACACCGCGTGGTTCCACATCGCATCGTCCATGCCCAGACCCACAAACCAGCGGAACAGAAGGTTGTAATCGATTTGCTCGACCAGCAGCCGCTCCGAACGCACTGAGTAGAACACCTGCAACAGCAGCGCCCGCAGAATGTACTCAGGCGCTATCGAAGGCCGTCCCGAGTCCGCATACAATGCATCGAACTCCGCGCTCAACGTCCGCATCACCGTGTCCGTCAGCTTGCGAACCGCGCGCAACGGATGATCCTGAGGTACCCGCTGCTCCAATGAAACATAGCTGAACATCCCATCCTGAACTCGCTCATCTCCACGCATACCCATGAGACGGGCGACACCTTCGCCCCGATGCAGAACGGTACCTATTTCAACAAGTTCCTAGGCCTTACAATCGGGGCCGGGTACGCCCAAAAATATCCTTTTCAGGGCTCAAGAAATCTTCCGGGAATTTGCAGATTAATTCGTGGAAGCGCGTAGCATGAAAATCAATGGCAAGCGTATTCGAAAAACTTAACCTGGGGAGCCGGCAGGAGATCGTGGTGCTCGAAGCTCCAGAAGGCTTTAAAAGAGAGCTGGCGCAACTGCCAGTGATCACGATCCACAACCACCTGGAATCCGTCGCGGAGGCGAGTTTCTGGCTGGCGTTTGTGACACGCAAAAGCGAGGTGGAGAGGCTTGCGCCATTGATCGCGAAACGCGCCAAGCGCGACGCCATCGTGTGGTTCGCGTACCCTAAGAGCAAATCGAAGAAGTACACCTGCGACTTCAATCGCGATACGGGATGGACCTCGCTGAGGAAGATGGGCTTCGACAGCGTGCGGGCCGTGGCCATCGATGAGGACTGGACGGCGATACGCTTTCGGCGGATGGAATTCATCAAGGCTCGGAGCTAACCAGCTGGCGGGTCAGCAAGTTAGCCGAGGGAGTACGGGTCTGGAGACCCACATTACAGCCGGTCGGCAGACCGGCGCTACAAGAAACAACCTATGAACGTTGAGCGGATCGGGACCATCGAGACGGAGAGGAGAAGTATGCAAACAACAGCGAATGTTCTACGGCCGGCACAGCATGAAGTGCACCGCGCCGCACACGATCAGGATCTGGTTGAGGTTCCCAGGCGGGCGCAGTTGGACCGCGAAAACGACGGAAGGAGGCTCGATCTGCCGAGGCTGGAGCAGAAGGACAGCGAGAAATAATAAGTGGCTCTCAGCTTTAGCTTTTGGCTGCCCGCTATTGGCTGTTGGCTATCGGCTTTCGACGTGAAAGAGGCCGGGCAGCACCTCGCCGGCTTTGCCTTCAACGATGTGGGTGAAGGCTTCGGCGTTGAGCGGGTGCTCGGGACCGATATAAACCGTGCGCGCGCCGGTCTGGCGGGCCCAGTGGACGAAGTTGGCCGCGGGATAGACCGAGCCGGAAGTGCCGATGACGAGCATCAGTGTGGACTCTGCAATTTCGCGCTCGATGCGCGGCATTTCGAGAGGGATTTCGCCGAAGAACACAATGTGCGGGCGCAATCGGGCTCCACAGACGCAGCGGCCGACCGTGTCGAGACGCGCGTAAACGGCATGATCGTCGACCGGTGGAAGTCCGCACTCACGCTCGCAACGGGACTTCGCGAGCTCGCCGTGCATGTGGACCAAGTTCTCGCTGCCGGCGCGCTCGTGCAGGTCGTCCACGTCCTGCGTGCAGAGAAAATAGCGACCAGGAAGCAGTGCTTCGAGTTCGGCAAGGGCGATGTGCGCGGGGTTGGGCGCGGCTTTTTCGCAGTCGGCGCGCCGCTTGGAATAAAACTCCCAGACCAGCGCCGGGTTGCGCCGCAATGCCTCGGGCGTGCAGATTTCCTGGACGTTGTATCCTGCCCACAAACCGTCCGAAGCGCGGAAAGTGGGCAATCCGCTCTCAGCGCTGATGCCGGCGCCAGTCAGGACGAATACGCGGTCGGTCGATGCGATGGAAATGGCGGACATCGCAAGCTCCTAGCTTCTAGCTCGTAGCTTTCCAGTCGGCAGCCCAATTCCTCTACCCCTCAACGATCCCGCGGCATGATCATTGGAGCATATCGCGCACGCACCAGGCTAGCGGCTAGAAGCTAGTAGCTAGAAGCTGCTACGGCACCAGCAAAATCTTGCCCGTCGTCTTGCGCTCTTCGAGGTCGATCTGGGCACGGGCTGCTTCGGCGAGCGGGTACACATGTTCGGTGCGAAGCTTGAGCTCACCCTTGGCGGCCCAGTTGAGCACGTCGCCGGCACGCCATTCCAGCTCGGCGCGCGTGGCAATGTAATGCCAGAGAGTGGGCCGAGTAAGAAAGAGCGAGCCTTTGCTGTTGAGCAGAGTGGGATCGAAGGGCGGAACGGGACCGCTTGAGGCGCCGAAGAGCGCGAGCAGGCCGCGCGGGTGCAGACAGTTGAGGCTGCCCTCAAAAGTGGTTTTGCCGACCGAGTCGTACACGACATCGACGCCTTTGCCGCCAGTGAGGCGCTTGACCTCGGCCTCGAAATCCTTCTCGGTATAGAGAATCACGTCGGAGGCGCCGGCCTCGCGCGACAGCTCGGCCTTGGCCTTGGTGGAAACAGTGGTGATCACGCGCGCGCCAACGCGGGTGGCGATCTGCGTGAGCAACAGCCCTACACCGCCGGCTCCGGCATGCACCAGGGCGGTATCGCTGGCCTTGAGCGGATAGGTGGAGAAGGCGAGATAATGCGCCGTCATGCCTTGCAACAAGGCTGCAGCCGCGTGCTCCATGCTGAGGCCCGGCGGAATTTTGACGAGCTGCGCAGCGGGAACCAGTGCGTACTCTGCATAGCTGCCGATGACGCTGGTGGAGACGACCGCATCACCGGCGGCAAATCCCGTAACACCGGGCCCGAGCTCCTCCACCGTGCCGGCGGCTTCGCTGCCGGGGATCATGGGCAACGCGGCTTTGTAAACGCCTTTGCGGAAATAGATCTCGATGAAGTTGACGCCGATGGCTTCAACGCGCATCAGGATCTGGCCCGGTCCCGGTTCGGGGATGGGCAGTTCGGCCAATTGCAGAACTTCGGGTCCGCCAGTCGAATGAAACTGGATGGCTTTCATGGCTTCGATAAGGATGAACCTTGAGGGCGGGGTAGGGCAAGGAAATAGGGACGTAAGGGCTAATAACTACGTCCCTGCTTTTACAGCATTCCGTCCTGGCGTTCGGAGAGCAGGCTCTGCTCGTCGGCGGAAACCAGGCGGACAAGGCGATCGACCGAATAGGATGCGGGACGCTGGCTGCTGTAATAGTGGCGCACTTGCAGTTCGCCAAGCAGTCCGAGAGCCAGCAACTGTACGCCGGCCACAATCAACACGGAGGCGATGACGAACATGGGGCCGTGGTGGTGCATCATGTCCATCTCCGGATTGAAGAGCTTCTCACCCAAAAGGAAGAGAGCCATCACGCTTCCAGTGAACATGCCCAGGATGCCGAAGCCGCCGAAGAAATGCAGAGGCCGGCTCATGTAGCGGAGCAGGAAGCGAATGGTCATCAGGTCAAAGAGGACGCGGAAGGTGCGCCCCAGTCCGTAGTGGCTCTTGCCGCGCTCGCGATTCACATTGCGGATGGGAATTTCGCAGATCGAGGCGCCGTACCAACTGGCGAGGGCGGGAATGAAGCGGTGCATCTCGCCGTAGAGCGGAATGTTCTGGATGACTTCGCGGCGATAGGCCTTGAAGGTGGTGCCGAAGTCGTGGATGGGGACGCCGGAAAGGCGGGCCATGATCCAGTTGGCGCAGGCCGAGGGAATGCGGCGCAGGAAAATACTGTCGATGCGGACCTTGCGCCATCCGGAGACGACATCGTAGCCCTCGTCGAGCTTTTCAAGAAATCCTGGAATATCGTTGGGATCGTGCTGGAGGTCGCCATCCATGGCCAGAACGTATTCGCCCGTGGAGTGGTCAAAGCCCGCAGCCAGGGCCGAGGTCTGGCCGAAGTTGCGGCGCAGCTTGACGATCAGTACGCGGCTGTCGACTGCGGCTATCTCCTCGAGAAGCTTGTAGGTCCGATCCGTCGAACCATCGTCCACCAAGACCAACTCAAAAGAGTCGCCCACTTGCTCCATCACTTGCTTGAGGCGCGCGTATAAGATCGTTACGTTTTCTTCTTCATTATGAAATGGCACGACAATCGAATATTTCGCCATATTGATCCTTTAGACGCCAATTCGCCGCGCGGAGGATACTTGGCAGTCTCCAAAAAAATTCACCGGGCGGCGCGAACGCCTAAGGCCGAAATGCCCCATTCCCCAAAGGAACCCGAGAGAGTTGAAATCGCCAAACTCTAGCGTTCGAGCTCGTCGAGCGTTGCCTGCATCTCACTGAGGGCATGGCTGTTACCGCTGCGCGCGGCGCAACTGATCCCGGCCTTCAAGCGCTCAATCGCCTCGGTCTTTCTGCCCGCACCCGCTAGGGTCTGCGCGGACATGAAATAGCCTGCAGTGTAATCCGGATCGTTCGACAGAAGCGCATCAAACTCGGCCAGCGACGCGACTACATCGCCGCGGTTTGCCAATTCCATAGCAATTCCGTAGCGGGCAAAGCTGTTTCCGGGGTCCAAAGTGAGAATTTCCTTCAGTCCTGCAATCTTATCCATCGTGCTCGCATCCGGCTCGGCCATTTTCGGCCGCGCCGCGGGGGATTTGCGTAAATGGCACGGATTGCCGAAACTGGAGGTAGATGCGACAACGCAGCCAGCAGCCAAACCCTGCCACCAAGTCTATTGTAGCTGGCCTGAGAACGAAATTGCGAAAAGAGCAGGCGAAGAGAAACGGAGCGGAGACGTCATGAGCAGCCAGGAGAGCCATCCCATGGTGCGAACGGTCGCGAGCACGCAGTCAGAGATGACAGAAATCATCCTGCCCAACGACACTAACATGCTGGGCAACCTGCTGGGTGGGCGGCTGATGCACTTTATCGACGTGACGGGCGCCATGGCGGCCTACCGGCACGCGCGCACCCACGTGGTGACGGCGTCGATGGATCACATAGATTTCATCCAGCCGGTGCGGTTGGGCGACCTGGTTACGCTGAAGTCGAGCGTGAACCGGGCGTTCACTAGCTCCATGGAAGTGGGCGTAAAGGTGTGGGCAGAGAATACGCGGACGGGCGCTGTGTCGCACGTGGCCAGCGCCTACCTGGTGTTTGTGGCCGTCGACGAGCACGGACGGCTTCAAAGGGTTCCGCAACTGAAGCCGGAAACGCCCGACGAGATCCGGCGCAATGAGGACGCACTGCGGCGGCGCCAGCATCGCGAAGGCGAAAAGACGCGTCGCACCGAGGCCAAGCTGGTGACCGCGTCGTTGAAAAATGCCGGCGCCATCGAGCCGTAGCCGCAGATCGCAGTTCGCTGGAGTCGAGAGCGCACAACGGTGGCGCGAGCATTGGAGTATCCCACATCTCGAAAATGAGATGTGCGGCGTCCTTATGGTCGATCTGAACTGCGCACACGGTAAAATTGGATCAGGAGACTATTCATAATGGCGCATGGACATGCGATGCCGGAGCCGGTGGCTTTGCCCGGTGTATCTAAAATTGTTGCCGTGGGATCCGGCAAGGGCGGCGTGGGCAAAACCACGGTGGCTGTAAACCTGGCCATCGCGCTTTCCCGGCTGGGCCAGCGTGTGGGACTGATGGACGCCGACGTCTACGGGCCCAATGTGCCGCTGATGATGGGCTCGTCGCAGTCACCGAAGGTGGGGCCGGGCAACATGATCGAGCCCAACCTGACGCATGGGATCAAGACCATCTCGATCGGGTACATTTCTCCGGGCGACAAGCCGCTGGTGATGCGGGGACCAATGCTGCACCAGATCATTCGGCAGTTTTTGCAACAAGTGAATTGGGGCGAGCTGGATTATCTGGTGGTGGATCTGCCGCCGGGCACGGGCGACGTGGCGATCTCGCTGGTGCAGACCGTGCCGCTGACCGGAGCGGTCGTGGTGTCGACGCCGAGCGATGTGAGCCTGGAAGACGCGCGCAAGGCGCTTGAGATGTTTGCCCAGGTCAACGTGGATGTGCTGGGGATCGTGGAAAACATGAGTCACTTCACCTGCCCGCATTGCCATGAGGAGATCGACATCTTCTCGCGCGGCGGCGCGGAACGCACGGCGAAGCAGTTTGGCGTGCCGTTTCTGGGAGCCATCGAATTAATACCGTCGATCCGCGAAGGCGGCGACCGCGGCCTACCGGTGGCGCTGGCCGGGCCGAAGAGTCCGCAGGCAGCGGCGTTCTACGCGATTGCCGGGAAAGTGATGGAGCAGGCCGAGAAATCGGCGGCGGCGGCAACCGATGTGATCGAAATCAAGTGATCCGTAGACAGTGTTCAGTGGTCAGAGAAAGCGGGGCTTGCGCCCCGCTTTCTTGTGTCTGCCGATAGATACTTACTGCCAGTGTCCTTCGACCAGGACATATTGGCCATGGTGATGGACCCAGTGGTGGGCGACCCAGTGTTGGCCCCTATGCGGCGGCCGCTCGTAGTGGCCGGGCGTCCAAACATAGTGGTCGGTGTCGTAGCGATGATATCCGGGTTGCCATACATATCCCTCTCCCGGAGGTGGGCCGCGCCGTTCGTACACCGGCGGGGGTGGCCCGATGCGAATCACGACCTGCGCAAACGATGCCGCAGGGATCAGGGTAAAAGCGAGCAGCAGTGCCAGTGCAATTTTCTTCACGAGAATCGAGTCCTCCCAGGGTTGGAGCTTTCGGATTACCGCGCGGGTTCCAAACACTGCGGAAATGCGCATTGCGCGGCACGTTCGTCGCGTGCCCATTGCGGCCCGCAACCACATCCCTTGTACCATCCCGGATTTTCCCACGATGTACCGGATTGCTCAGTGAAGCATTTAAGAAATAAGAAGCCTTCGATCTTCAGGCATAAAGAGAGCGGGGGCTGCAACCCCCGCTCTCTTTTCTCTTGATTTTCGGGTTTATTGCCAGTGGCCTTCAATCAGGATCCAGCCATCGCCGCGGTGTTCCCAGCGATGCGCGACCCAGATCGAGCCACGATGCGGGGGGCGGGCCCAACGGCCGTGGACCCAGACGTAGCGGTGGCCGTCCCAGCGGTGATAGCCGTCGATCCACACCCAGCCATCATGCGGTGGACGATCATGCGCTTCATAGATGGGCGCGGGAGGCGCCACGCGAACGACAACCTGCGCCAAAGCGGCAGCAGGAACGAGACAGATAGCTAGCAGCAGCGACAGTGCAGTTTGTTTCACAGAGATTTTGCCCTCCATAGCAAGGTTCGATCGACCCAGATTGGGGAATCTTTCCAGGTGATTAATCTTATCAACACGCGGGCTCGGAATTGGTTGCGCTGTGTTGAAAAATCCGCGTGCGTGTTGACTCTCACGGGTTGGATGCGGATGATCTACGCGCGTTGGTTCGTGGGCAAGGGATTTTCGGGACGTGGCGTAAAGACGTTGCCCAGGCGTTGAATCTGGGCGCCTACGCCGCGCAACTTGTCCTCAATGTGTTCGTAGCCGCGGTCCATGTGGTAAACGCGATCGACCACAGACTCGCCCTCGGCGACCAGTGCAGCCAGCACCAGTGAAGCAGAAGCGCGCAAGTCGGAACACATGACGGCAGCTGAAGAAAGCCGGGCCGGTCCGCGCACCGTGGCAGTGTTGCCGTCGACCTTGATGTTGGCGCCCATACGCCCCAGCTCCTGGACGTGCATGAAGCGGTTTTCGAAGATGTTTTCGCGCACCAGGCTCACCCCCTCGGCCTGTGTGGCCAGGGCCATGTACTGCGCCTGCATGTCCGTCGGAAATCCCGGATACTCTTCCGTGGAAATATCGGCAGCGCGCAATGGCCCATTGCCGCGGACGCGCGCCGCATCAGGCCCCAGCACGTCAACGCGCACGCCGCACTCTTCCAGCTTGGCCAGCACGGCGCCGAGGTGAGCGGTGTTGCAGTTGGCAACAATCAGATCGCCGCCCGTGACGGCGCCGGCGATCAGCAAGGTTCCCGCCTCAATGCGATCGGGATGGATGCGGTAGTGCGCGCCGTGCAGTTTGGTCACGCCGCGCACGCGAATTGTGGAGGTGCCCGCGCCCTCAATCTTCGCGCCCATGGCCGTCAGCAGTGCGGCCAGATCGACGACCTCGGGCTCGCGTGCGCAATTCTCAAGCAGGGTGTCGCCCTCGGCCAGCACCGCGGCCATCAGCAAATCTTCCGTGCCCGTGACAGTAATGCGGTCGAAGACAATGTGCGCGCCGCGCAAGCGCTGTGCTCGTGCTTCGAGATAGCCATGCTCCTGCAGGATGGCCGCACCCATTTTTTCCAGGCCCTTGATGTGCAAATCGATGGGACGGCCGCCAATGGCGCAGCCGCCGGGCATGGCCACGCGCGCCATGCCGGTACGCGCTATGAGCGGCCCAAGAACCAGAGAACTGGCACGCATGGTTTTCACGATCTCGTAACGCGCTACGGGATCGGAGAGCGAACGGCAACTGATCGTCACGTGATCGAGCGAGTTGTCTTCGTTCCATCGCACCTTGGCGCCCATGGAGACCAGCAGACGCCGCTCGGTTTCAATATCGCGCACCTCGGGAATATTCTCGAGCGTGACCTCCTCTTCGGTGAGGATGGCCGCAGCCATGCAAGGCAGCGCCGAGTTCTTCGCGCCGGAAACACGCACGGTGCCTACGAGCGGATTGCCGCCGCGAATGATGAATTTATCCATAGAAAGGCAGCTTCTAGCTCCTAGCGTTTAGCTTCTAGCTCGGGTGTGCGCGAGCAAGGATTCCTGCTCACGGCAACGAGGGCCCGAAGTCGGCAGCCAGAAACGATTCGCTAGTTTTCTAGTGTAAATGCGGAGAGTCTTCGAAAATTCGAGCGGTATTGGGTCTGATGCAGGGAAACTGTACAATTCGAGCAAATCTCCGGTGGCGAAGGAGATCCCTGCTCACGCAGAGAACCGCGCCGGACTGCGCTGCCGGAACGCCTCGGTGACTTGGTTTTAGAAGCTCAAGTAAAACGGAGATCGTATTTGAAATTGCCGAATTGGTGCCACAACTTCTGGCCTGCACCCTGGCCGGAATCGCAAGAGCAGAGAAACCAACCGCGGATCGCAGATTGCCTTTTCATTTTTGCGGTGGTCATCGTCTCTGCATTGCCCTATATGTTCCACCTTGGCTTCTACTGCAACGACTGGGGATACATGGAAACGCTCCAGCGTTTCTCGGGCCATGGCCTTGGCGCCAGTTTCCGGGCGATGACCGACTGGGATTCAGACCTTCTTATGCGGCCTGTACAACTCACTTGGCTCGTGCTTGCTTTTAAGGTGTTTGGCCGGAACGCAACTCCTTATCACATTGTCGTTTCAGCCGTCATCGGTATTGTCGCCGTTCTTCTCTATCTCACGCTCAGAGAACTACGCTCGGGGCGTTGGTTGGCGCTTACCATCGCATTGGTATTTGGAGTCTTGCCGCATTACTCCACAGACAAGGTGTGGATTTCTACGAACCAGGCCGGATTATGCGTGGCGTTTGCGTTGTTCGGCATTTACAGCTTGTCGAAATCGCTTCGACCAAGCGAGCGGCACTCAACAACGTGGATGGCTCTCGCTGTTTCAGCGTTTATTCTTAGTTTTCTCTCCTACGAGGTTGCTCTGGGATTGATCGTTGCCTCTGCGTGGACAATCGGTTTGCGCAAGTATCTTGAAGTTCGCCGCTCGTCCAAAGGTGGTTGGAAGTTTCTCGCGTGTCTTGCCGGAACGACTGCCCTGCTCGCCCTGATGCTCCTCGCGAAGTATCACATGCAGGGAAAGGTGACCTATCATCACCATCTTTTCTCGCGCCTCGGATTACTGAGCCGGCACGCAATGGCGCAGGCCGTCCTGTTCAATTTCTGGACCTATGGCCTTCACATGCCCTCTTTTTTGCTCCGCCTGTATCGAGATTCTGCCCTGAGCCTGGCGGCGCTGGGCGCGGCCGCTGCGATTGCCGCGGCGGTCATGGCTTATCTTTGGCGATCCATGGAATTCGCTGCGATCCCCAGCCGGCTCGCATGCCTGTGGCTTATTGTCATCGGTTTTGTCCTTTTCGCGTTGGGTTACGCCTTGTTTTTTCACAGTCCCTTCATGGAATTCAACTCCCAGGCATACGGTAACCGTGTTGTCATCGCCTCTGCGCTCGGCGCCGCATTTGTGATGGTCGCGGTCGCAGGCCTGGTGTGCTCCATCGTAAAGAGCGGCACGCTCCGCGTCCGGGCATTCAGCATCGTAATCGGGTTGATCTGCGGGGTGAACAGCCTGACGGCTTGTGGTATCGCCCACTACTGGGTGGATGCTGCCGAGCGGCAATCCGAGGTCCTCAAATCCGTGTCGGCGAACGTGCATTCATTGCCGCATGACAGCGTGCTTCTCCTGGACGGATTTTGCCTCAATCCCGGGCCGGTACCGGTGTTCTATTCCGACTACGACACGACGACCAGACTTCATTTCGCGTTCGGCGACGATTCTTTGACCGGCGATGTCATCGCCGGCGATGCACAATTTGAGCCCCAGGGGGTTGACGGGGACGTCGAGGGGCAGTATCCGTACGGAGATCACCTCTTCATCTACAACGTGCAACAGAAATATCTGACGACACTGCCTTCTCAGGCAGCGGCGAATCGATACTTACAAGCGATGAGACCTTCAGGGAGCAACGGTTGCCCCGCAGCCTGAGATGCCGGTCGTGCGGATAGAAGGACAGATTCGTCGCTGTGGCGAAACCTAAGGACGGCGCTCTAGTTGCCGGCGGGCGTGGCGGGCACAAGGTTGAGCGGCTAGCTCAGCGTGAAGAACAGAGCCGTCCCGTTTTCGAGCGACGCCTGGGGATGGCTCACCAGCAGATGCACAGCGATAACGCTGGTGCCGATGATCGTTCCGGTCAGCGCACCACCAAAACCGCGCTCGCATAGGATTCGGGTGATAGCAAGGGCGCGACCCCGGAGACTCCCTCAAACCATCCCGCATCTCACTGGACCGGCTCGAGAATTCACGTGTTCTCTTGAAAGGAGGTAAAAGGCGGCAATTTCTTAATAAAACGCCACCAAGTAGCCAAAGTTCCTGGGCTTGGAGCTTCTGGAACCGCTTTAGTCCCTATCGGTTGGCAACCATGATTCGCGTCCCCATCAAATCTCACGTTCCTGTTCCCACAGGAGTGTTATTGTGCTCTCAAGGGATCGTTCCTTAAGTTGGACTGCGTGTGTCGCCGCACGTGATGGGCACTCCTCCGGTTTTAAAGTTACATCGGGCAATCACGCCGACGGCATTCAGTCGGGAGTCTTCCTGCAATGTCCTGGCTAACCGAATTCAAGCGTACGCTCGAAGAGCTAGACCCAGAGGCACCGCGGCCTGATGGATGGCCCGTTACCGGGGTCGCGGCCTTTTATGGACTCGACTTCCCCGCCACGCCCGCCCTCATCAAATACATCAGCCCCAGCGGCATCTACCTCGACATTCAAGAGCCCCTCTCCGTCGGCCAAATCTTCACAATCAGACTCCAGATGGAAGGCGACCCTGCGTTGAGCTCGGAGCTGGAGATTATGGTGCAAGCTCAAGTCGCCCACCGGGACAAATTCGGCCTCAGGCTCTCGTTTCTTTTGCCCCCAGGCCTCGACGCGGCTCTCTGGGAGGTCCTCGTCCGCGGGATTACGACTCTTACCGGTCCCGATCAGGTTGCTCAGGTGTTCCGTACCCTCCGCGCCGTCCTTTTCCTGTGCCGGCTTTGTCCTTCCGGGGCAGAGGAAGCCATCTCATTGCTGGATGGGCATCTCGACCATGACCGATCCACAGCCCTCTTCAATATCGCGTTCGCTGCCGAAAACCTGCTTACCGCCTATCCCGATTTCGACCGAATGCGGGCCCATCCTAAGCTGGTGGCAAACCTCCTCCGCGAAGGCTCCTGGGCTCCCGACGAACTGACCATACAACTATGGGTGAACCTCCTCGTCTCGTCCTGCTCGGCGGATGAGCCCGACGACTCCAATCAGATTTTTGCCGACCTGCTCATCCAGATCACTCCACATCAGGCCAGGATCCTCACTCACGCATGCGACTGCGCCTTGAACTCCGCTGCAGCACCCGGCGATTTCACCCCCGCTCCCGTTGTTCTCAGCCCCGATGAGATCAGAAGACTCACTGGCGTGCCCGACCTCTCCCGGAACGCCACTGACCTCGCTTATTTATTCAACCTTGGTCTGATCCAGAACGTCTTCGACTTCACTTCCTATCACGAAATCGAAAGCTTCGACATCACGCCATCCCGCCTTGGCGTCGAGCTTTACAGGCACTGCCACGGCCTGCACGGCAAAATCGACCCGCAACTCGTCGCTGACGCTGGGGAGCACCTCGCCGTCTTTCTTCCTCCGCCCATACCTTGCACCTTCGAAAACTTCGCCGCGTTAATGCCCGATTCCCCTCAGAAAAAATAGCGCACGCCGCCTCCGTCTCCAGCGCGGGACTCACTCTTCGTGCGGTATTGGGTTTGAACTCGACCGGTTTAGTTGCCGGTGGGAGTTGCGGGCACAAGGTTGAGCGGCTCGCTCAGCGTGAAGAGCAGAACCGTCCCGTTTTCGAGCGTCGCCTGGGGATGGGTCACCAGCAGATGCACAGAGATGACGCTGGCGCCGATGATCGTTCCGGCCAGCGCGCCGCCGGGTCCGCCCAGAATGCCTCCGGTGATTGCGCCTGCACCAACCGCGCCACCGTATTCAATTCCGACATTCTTGAGGCGCGAACCAGGCGTCACCAGACCCTCGTAGCCAATGCGGTCTGTGGATTCGGGAGCGTCAGTTAATTGGGCAAAGAGGCGGAAGTGCGAGCCGTCGGGCAGTGTTACGGATTCGGGACGCAGACGCATGGAGCCGTGACCGCCTGCGCGCCCGGTGGAAACCGAAATCACTCTGCCGTCAATCTGAGAGCCGGCCGGAATCAGCACCTGGCCGTTCTGCACCACGTCAGACGCGACTTGCGTATGGAAGGTCTCGCCCGGTTGGCTCTCTGAAGTAGACAGTCGGCCCATAAGGCGAACGCGAATTGTGGTGCCCTGGCCTAGTTCTCCCGGGGCCAGCGGAGCGGGATGCACAATGTCGCCATCGGGATCGGCAGACCCAGAGCGTTCACTCAAAGCCGGCTGGGAACCGTTGTCGGCAGGCGCAACCTGCACGATGCCGTCGTCGTTGGCCGGAGCGGGAACGGTTTCATTGGGAACCGTCTCGGCCGCGTAGGGCGGAGGCGCGGGCTGGGGGGTCGGCGCGACATTGGATGGTGCTGAAGCGTAGTGGCTGGGCGAGGGCTTGGCCTGAGGCGTATTTTGCGGTGCGGTCTCTTGCGCCGGGGTCGTAATCGTGTCGTCAGGAGGAGGGTTGGACGTGCCCTGGTAAGGATTCGACTGGCTTGCTTCTTGCGCCCCCAGTGCCACCGCCATGGCCGCCAGCAAGGCGTACACAAGCCCATTCACGAGAATAGTCCGTTTCATCCTTTTGATCTCCTCTCGCCCGGGGCAAATTTCTCCCTTGACGCCGTAAACCCCGCTGAGTGGAAAAAGTCGCCCTGCCAGCCGGGCAAGAGTGCTAATCCACCCAAGATAAGCGTAACGCGCATTTGCCATGTCTCATTTGGCACCCCGCCCGCGGGTGCCTCGCGCGGCACGAATCAATAGAGTTACGCCCAAATTTCACGTTCCAGTTTTCAGCGGCCGGGTATAGGCATCACAGAGCCATGCGTACGTGAAAAATCCGTTCGCGCGATCACCCGGCGTGTGACAGCGGCCACACAGCCTTGGGTCGCTCGGTTTGTTAAAATCCGTATGGCACAGTGATTTATCCGCATTTTTCCTGCACGATGGAGAGTGTAGCTTGAACGCGCAGGGCTTTTTGCACACCATTCAAAGCGCGGCCGGAGAAATTCTTGCCGTAGATCGCCGTCCCCGGCTGAATGACCGGCTGCTGCACCACATAGTGAGGAGCGATATGACTGAGATTGTTGCTATTCGTGCGCGTGAAGTGTTGGACTCGCGCGGTAATCCGACCGTTGAGGCGGATGTGATTCTGGAAAGCGGCGCGATGGGACGCGCCATTGTGCCTTCGGGTGCATCAACAGGCGAGCATGAGGCCGTGGAGCTGCGCGATGGCGACAAGAGCCATTTCGGGGGCAAAGGCGTTCTGCAAGCGGTGGCCAACGTGGAGACCGTGATTGCGCCCGAGTTGGAGGGCATGGACGCCTCAAATCAAAGACTGATTGACCAGTCGATGATTGCGCTTGACGGCACGCCAAACAAGGGCAAGCTGGGCGCGAATGCGATTCTGGCGGTGTCGATGGCGTGCACGCGCGCCGTGGCGCAGACGCTGGAGATTCCGCTCTATCGTTACCTGGGCGGCATCAACGCCTGCGTGCTGCCGACGCCGATGCTAAACGTGCTGAACGGCGGCGCGCATGCCGATTCGAACGTGGATTTCCAGGAATTCATGATCATGCCCGTGGGCGCGGAGCGCTTCAGCGAGGCACTGCGCTGGGCCGCGGAGACCTTCCACGCGCTCAAGGGCGTGCTGAAGAAGAAAGGCTACAACACCGCAGTGGGCGACGAAGGCGGATTCGCGCCTTCGCTCAAATCCAATGCCGAGGCCATCGAGTTGATTCTCGAAGCCATTGAAGCAGCTGGCTACAAGTCCGGCGAGCAGATCGCCATCGCGCTCGATCCAGCATCCAGCGAGTTCTACGACGCCGAAAAGAAAAAGTACGTCTTCAAGAAGGGCGACAAGAGCGAGCGGACCAGCGCGGAGATGGTGAGCTTCTACGAGAACTGGATTCGCCAATACCCCATCGTCTCACTCGAAGACGGCCTGGCCGAGGAAGACTGGGAGGGATGGCGCATCCTGACCGACCAGCTGGGCGGCAAAATCCAGTTAGTGGGCGACGACATCTTCTGCACCAACATCAAGCTGCTGCAACGCGGCATCGACGAGGGCGTCGCCAACTCCATCCTCATCAAGCTTAATCAGATCGGCACTGTGACGGAGACGCTGGAAGCCATTGAGCTGGGCCGCCGCTACGGCTACACTTCGGTGATGTCACACCGCTCCGGCGAATCCGAGGACACGTTCATCGCTGATTTAGCCGTCGCCACCGGCGTGGGCCAGATCAAGACCGGCTCGGCAAGCCGCACCGACCGCATCGCAAAGTACAACCAGCTTCTGCGCATCGAAGAGGAACTGGGCTCGGGCGCGGTCTTTCTCGGACTGGAAAGCCTGAACTACGGCGGGTAACCACCTGCAGTGGGACAGACGGCTTCGCCGCGGAAAGCTGAAATCGAAAGGGAGAGGATTTCGATCCTCTCCCTTTCTTTTTGATCGCATTCCGCCGCGTAAGCAGTCTTAAGCCGAGATACCGGCACTGTCGAAGGCCTTGGCTTCAGCACCGCTGCGCCCCGAGATCCAATGCCAGAATCTCGAGGGCCAGTTGGGATCCATGCACGGCCGCTCGATAAGAAGATAGAAGACCAGCGAAATGAGCAGGACTGGAAGCCCTGTGACCAGAAGCTGAATGGCGAAGTTGGCGAGAAAATCGAGATGGGCGCCAATCAGGTGGCGCGTGACCTTGAAGAGAACCGCAATCATCTGCAGATGCATGAGGTAAATGGAATAGCACATGCCGCCGATGGTGGCGATCCATGGGTTCGCGAAAAAAGCGTGCAGCAACCGGCCCCGTAACGCGCCAAAGCATAAGAGCATCATGGTCCAGGGCATGATGATGTGGGTGTGCGCGGTCGTGCGAGTCATCTCGAAGGTAAAGTAAAGCCCCACAATCCCGGCCGCATCCCAAATAAGGGAGTGGCGGATTCTGTCGCCATCGACGATGTAGAGATCGGCCAGCAGCAAACCCATGATGAAAAACTGCGCGTAGAAGAGGATGCTGAGGGTGGCGCGTTCGTTGACGACGAAGAAGAACTGGGCGAAGCCGATGACCACGACGATCGCAGCCATAATCACCCGCCGCGGCCATGCGCCACGCACGCGATAAAGCTGCATAAAAAGAGGCGCGGCAATATAGAACTGAATCTCGACCTCGAGGCTCCAGGAGATGGGATTGACGGGACTCATGGTTCCGTAGACGATCCCGTGCAGATAGAGCGCGGAAGCCGCTGCATGGCGCAGTAGTTCGGCCGTCACCTGGTGCGTGTAAACAATGTACAGGCCGAGAAACAGCAGGATCGAGAGCAGATAAGGCGGCTCCAACCTGGTAACTCGGCGCATAAAGTACTTGCGCAACGAAACCGCGCCAGCACCAGCCAGAAAGTGGCGCGCGAAGGGCAGGGCCAGCACAAAGCCGCTGATGATAAAGAAGAGGCTGACACCGCAATTGCCGTTGAGAATCGGCCGAAAGAGGCTTTCATAGCGCGGTTCTGCGGGGATGAAACTGCCTGAACGGCCCTGCAGCTCTCCGTACAGGTGAAACAGCAGCACACGGTAAAAAAAAGAAGGAAAGAATAAAAAAAAAAGAAGAAAAAGGAGAAAAAAAGAGAAAGAAGAGAAAGAAAGAGAGAGAAGAGAGAGAGAAAAGAGAGAAAGAGAGAAAGAAAGAGAGCGACTGGAAGAAATCACCAAGGGGGCGATGAGCAGCAGCGACTGAAAGAGAAAAGAAAGAGGAGGAGAAGAAAGAAAGAGAAAAATAAGAAGAGAAAATGGAAGAGGAAATGAGAAAAGACGAGAGGCGAAGCAAGAGATAAACGAGGACAACGACAGAAAGAAAAAGGAGGACGAAGAGCGAGAACGCAACGAACGCTGCGAGGCTGAGTTGCTCTAGGAGACGCTACGCGACAGAACGCTACGACAAAGAGAAAGCCAGGACAAGCTCAAAGAAAACCAACGACAAGACAAGGCGCGCACAGCAGAAGCACACGACCAGGACACAGCAAAAGCACAGCCCGAGAAAACAACAGCAAATGGAATAACTAATGATCGCAACGAAGCGTAGACCGTCGATCTCGGGAATCCATCGACTGTCGCGCGTAATGCGGCGTATGCGGTCGAGAAGCATAGGGTGGGAGTAGTTTATATCAGCGATATATGCCGAATCGTAAGCGTCCTCTTGTACTCACCATCCTCGATGGGCCAGCTATCGCGCCGATACCGCGATTGCCGCCATGGCACTGGCGGGCAAGCCGTCCCGCAACAAACTTCTCAAGCAATTTCCTAATATTTAGCGGCTCGCTCCGCCCGTACTCTTCGCCTTATTCACTGCCTCCGCGATCTTCGCGGCGTCTCCCAGGTAATAATGACGAATCGATTTCAGGTTTTCGTCCAGCTCCTGCACCATCGGCACGCCGGTAGGAATGTTGAGGTCCACAATCTTGTCGTCTGGAACGTCTTCAAGATACTTTACAAGCGCCCGCAGGCTGTTACCGTGGGCCGCAATCACAACCCGCTTCCCCGACTTGATGCTGGGAGCGATGACTTCGTGCCAGCAGGGCAGAAAACGCTCCACCGTGTCCTTGAGACATTCGGTCAGTGGAAGCTGCTGCTTTGAAAGGCCGTGATAGCGTGGGTCCTTCCCCGGATAACGCGGATCGCTTTCGTCCAGCGCCGGCGGGCGAATATCGTAACTGCGACGCCAGATTTTCACCTGCTCCTCGCCATACTTCGCTGCCGTCTCCGCCTTGTTCAGGCCTTGCAACGCCCCGTAATGCCGCTCATTGAGCCGCCAGTCGCGCTCCACGGGAATCCACATCTGGTCCATCTGGTCCAGCGTGATCCACAGAGTGCGGATCGCGCGCTTCAGCACGGATGTGAAGGCCATGTCGAAGTGATATCCCTGCTCCTTCAATGTACGGCCGGCCTGCGTGGCCTCTTCTCTGCCCTTTTCCGATAGCTCAACATCTGTCCACCCGGTAAAAAGATTCTCCTTATTCCAAACACTTTCTCCATGACGAAGCAAAACGACTTTATACATTTCGATACTCTCTTTCTTAAGCTGGAGTCTTCTTTTTCGTTGATGATTCTCTTCAATTATACGAAATCTCCGCGTTGCAATTCGCTTGTAGACCAATCATTCTCCATTGACCATTGCTCGCAATCGTTCTGCATTCGTTCCGGGATCGAAGAGGCGAATACGTGCCGGCTGCGGACTGATGGGCCGCTGCGCGACATTTCGTCGACTCTGTTGAACCTTCTGAACCTAGGTTTGCAGAAGGAGATGACGGGCGGAGATTTGCGCGCGCCGATCGTGGCCAAGTAAGCGCAACAGAACGCAACGCAGAAAGGCCTCCCGCTTCGGGAGGCCTCTTGATTGGATGTGCCGCTGCCGCGCTCTAACGCGAGCGTAGAGCCTTGATGGCCGCGGGCAGACGCTCTTCGATGTGCCGGGCGCCTTCGGCGGCGATTCCGCCGAGGGTCGACGGCGCGGGAGTGGCCATTAGCACAAGCGCCATGGCGGCGAGAGAGAAACAAAGCCCGGCAATGCCCGCCGAAACCAGCATGTGGTACATGTCGAAGGGGTCCAGACCGAGGATCTTGAAGGCCACATGCTCCAGTGGGTGGATGTGCTTCAAAACCGCGAGCGCGAAAAAGAAAAATAGAGCGGAAAGAGATGTTAAGACTGCCAGCGTGACGTCCAGGCTGCGATGGAACTTTTGGCGCGCGCGGCAATGGGCACACGCGGTAAAATGACCCTCGTAATCCTTGCGCATCTCAGGGGAGATGCCGGAGATGTCATATCGCCAGCTTGCCAGAATTGCGCCTACGACCCGGTCGGTGCATTGGATTCTTGCTTTTGACATAGTGGCTCACCTTGCAAAGAATTCAGCTCAGCCGCCGAGCTTCCGTGAGGTGACGCGGAACGGAAGCTTCTCATTGGACGCCACGACCAAGGGGTTGGTTGCAGAACGTCCGCGAACACACCGCACCATTCTTGGTGCTTTGCACCGGCCACTCCCGCGTCTTCAGTTTAGGGCCGCTGCTTGCTTACTATTGTAACTCCTTCTATTTAGAAACTGATAGAGGAAAGCGGCTCGTGTTGCGAAGCCAGCAACAGGCGGTTGGCCAGGAGGCTGGCCCGATCGACCAATGCGCGTTCGGCCGCCACTCGCGCCAGCTCGGGAAGATTATTGTTTTCAGAAAGATGCCCAAGAATGACATAAGCGGCCTGACCGTCGTAATCCTCGGAAAGAAACTCGGAGGCAGCGTCGTTTGAAAGGTGTCCTACGCGCGATAAGACCCGCTGTTTGACCGACCAGGGATAAGGGCCGTCGCGCAACATCTCGAGGTCGTGGTTCGATTCCAGCAGCAGCAGGTCAAGGTTGCGGAGCTGCTCCCTTACGTTGGGCGGAACGTAGCCAAGGTCGGTGGCAAAGCCCAGGCGAACCCCCTCGGAACTGAAGACAAAGCCTACGGGATCGACCGCATCGTGCGGAATCGTAAAGGGATTAACGCAGATGTCTCCGATGGAAAAGGCCTCGCCGGCCGCGAAGTATTCGACGGCGGGAAGCCAGGTGGGATCTTCCTTGAGCGTAGGCGGGCGGCCGGAAGCGGGGTCGGGCACCGGGTCGGGTGCGATCGGAGCCGCAGTTTCGACCGAGTTTTCCACATCCGTCTCCTCGGGATCGGCTTGGGCGTCGTTTTCCACAGGCTCGGGCTCGGCGCGCCGCTCGGCAGCCTGTTTGCGGACCATTTCCAGCCACTGGGCATAGCTCATCTGGCGGCGCGGGCTCAGCCATCGCATCCAGGCGCGGTGCGTGCCCTCAGTAAAGTACACCGGGATGCCCAGCTTGCGCGCCGTAACGGCCAGGCCGTTCACGTGGTCCTGGTGTTCGTGGGTGATGATGATGGCGTTGAGGGTCGTGGGCTCTTCCCCGGCCAGCTTCATGCGCCGGAAAAGTTCGCGGCAACTAAGGCCGGCATCGACGAGGATGCGCGTGCGGCCACAGGAGAGAACCGTGCAGTTACCCCTCGACCCCGACGCCAGCACCGTGAAACGCACCATGGTTTGAGCATACAATCTAAGGTCAGCGCCGTGCCTGCCGAAGGGAATTGAATGTGAGATTCCATTCGCTGCGTAGTTTTCTGTTGACGTCCGCCCTGCTGCTGCCGGCTGCGCAAGTGCGCAATCCGCGCCGCCTCCCATGGCCACGCCGATTGTCTACCACAACGCGCAATACGGCTTCTGCTTTCGGCTGCCTGCGGATTGGAAGGGTTATTCGATCGTCATCCGGAAATGGAGCGGGGGCATTCTAAGCACCGGGGACCCGCCAAAGACGATGCAAGGGCCTTTGATTCTTATCCGGCACCCAGCATGGACTGAAGACGAACCGTATCAGGACATCCCAATCATGGTTTTCACGCGAGCTCAATGGCGCGTGAAGCAGAAGTATGGAGTCATCACCAGTACCTTCGGAGCCGATTGGAGCCCCTTCGGAAGCAACGCAGAGTATGTTTTCAAACAACCGGACCGCTGGATTGGCTACACCGACGAGAAGGGGTGGAGAGAGGTCCAGGATCTGATCATGACCGACCCGTTCCAAGCGCCGTGCACGAATAGCAAGGCGTCGGTCGAAAAATAGTACTTGGGCCTGGCAATTTTGTGATCATCTCAAGACAGGTGCGAGCGTGGACGTTCACGCGACAGCCGGTCTGGAGACCGGCGCTAAATCGGAGAGAGTTGAACGTGAGAATCCATGCGGCGTGCCGCTTCCTGTTGTCGTCTGTCCTGCTGCTGTCGGCTGGCGCAAGTGCGCAATCCGCGCCAGTTCCCCTCCCTACGTCCATCGTCTACCACAATTTGCAGTACGGCTTTTGCTTTCTGCTGCCCGCGGATTGGAAGGGTTACACGATTGTCGTCGACCAGTGGAGCGGGAGCGTTCTGGATAAGCCGCAGAAAGAGAGCGGGCCGCAACTGCTGATTCGCCATCCCAAGTGGACCAAGGCCGATCCCTGGCAGGACATCCCCATCATGATCTTCACGCCCAGCCAGTGGAAGCTTGTGGCGGCCGACAACCTGGCGGTGAGCGCCGCGCCCATTGGGCCTGCCGAACTAGGACTGAACGAGAGCTACATCTTCGCGCTGCCGCCGCGCTGGATCGGGTTTTACGACGCCAAGGGAATCGACGAGGTGCAGACGTTGATGAACCAGAATCCATTCCAGGCGCCGTGCGGGCACAAGGGGCACGCCACCCGCCGCGAACCTTCCCTAGAACCTGTGAATTATAGTGGCGCGGCGATGCGCGGCAGGGCTCAGGATACGACGGACATCGAAGCAGGAATTTCGATCGAAACCGTCGTGCCGCGGCCCGGATTCGAAACCACGTCGAACCGCGCCTGGTTGCCGTAAAGAACCTCAAGCCGCTCCTGCACATTTTTCATGCCGATGCCTGCGCCGGCGCGGCGCAGCGCGGAGGCAGGGCGCGCGTTCATCCCCACCCCGTCATCAGCCACCTCGATAAAGACGCGGTCGCCTTCCAGGCGGCTGCGCACAGTCACCGTGCCGCCGTGGATGCGCGGCTCCAGTCCGTGCTTGATGCTGTTCTCAATTAGCGGCTGCAGCAGAATGCTGGGCACCAGGACTTCGAGTGTGCGCGGGTCGATCTCTTTTTCGACGCGCAGCTTGTCGGCGCCAAAGCGCACCACTTCGATATCGAGATAATCGTCGGTGAATTTGAGCTCGTCGCGCAGGGGAACAAAGGCGTCGTGGTCTTTGAGCAGTGCGCGCAGAATGTTGGCGAGCTTGACGGTCATCTTGCGGGCCTGCTCAGGCTGGCTGCGCACCAGCGCGGCGATGGAGTTGAGCGTGTTGAAAAGAAAGTGTGGATTGATCTGGCGCTGCAAGGCGTCGAGGCGGGCTTCGAGCAAAAGACGTTTCTGCTCTTCAAACGACATTTCCACGCGCAGCGCGTTCCACACCTTGAGCGCGATGCCCACGTTGATGGGCGCGAAGAGCCACACCAGCGCCTGCAACCACAGTTGATCGGAGAGCAGTGCGAAGAGGCGGTGGGGAAAAAGATGCGCGATCCAGTCGCGTGCCATCTCCATGAGGGCGATGAGAAACAGAAGCAGAATCTGACGGTCGATGCGCGGCTTGATGAGGTTGCGCCGCACCCAGCGGTAAAGGCTGAGATCGATGAAGGGAGTGAAAGACCAGATTTCCTCTTTCTCGACGAAACGGCCGATCATGCCGGCAACGAGACCGAGGAGCACGTCGAAGGGCAGCGCCAGATACTCGTGATGCAGGACGGCGGGTCCAGACAAAACAACGCCTCCCAGCATGGCCCAGCCGGGACCGATCAGAAGGCCGAGAAGAACCACAGTCTCAAACGAAATATCGGCGGCCCAAAAATTCGGCACCCGGAACCGGAGCCAGACGCCGATCGTGAGCGGCACCAGGAAAAACGCCAGCAAGGCGAGCGTCTGCGCGGGGCGGCGCTGGTCCGCAAAGAACAGCCGCCGGAACGTGGTGACCCGCGCCAGCACGCTGGCCACCGAGGCCATGACGCCCAGCTTGACCAGTAGCGTGACGAGGATGAGATTGGCGGTAATCACCCCATCACTGTATCGTGCCGCGCGGGGCCAAGGCGAGAAGCGCGGCTATAGCTTGATGCGGATGATAATCTGCTCTTGGGAAATTTGCGGAGAAGCCGACGGCTGGGCCTTGAGCCCGGCGCCTGTGCGATCGAAGCCCATGCGTTCGTAGAGCGCCAATGCGTCGCGCATCACGGGCATGGTGTCGCCCACGATTTCGGCGTAGCCCGCGGCGCGGGCCTCGGCCATCACCCACTCCATGAGCGCGCGGCCCAGACCGAGGCCGCGAAATGCCGGGCGCACGTAGAGACGCTTGGCTTCGGCGTGATCCGCATCCACGCGGCGCAGGGCGATGCAGCCGGCGAGTTGGCCGCCGCTGGTCGCCAATGCGAGCCGGCCGCCCGGCGGCGCGTAGGCGCCGGGAAGTCCCGCGAGTTCGTCGCCAAAGTTCTGGAAGCAGGGCGTGAAGCCGAAGGAGTTCCAGTACTCCTCGAGCAGCGTGCGCACCGCGGCGATCGCTTCCGCGGTCTCGACAGGCTCGATTTGCCAGGTTGCGGTGGTCATCAATGCCCTTATAACCAGAGCTACCGGCGATGGGTGCGCGCTGTCAAGAATGTGGCGCGCGATCGCACGGATGAAACGCGCTGGGCGCGGAAGTTTCCCTTTGCTCGTAGAATAGAGGTATGGCATTGGAAAGCGTAAGAAAGGTTGCGGAAGCGGATTTTCCCACGCGCTGGGGCGCTTTTCGCATTCTGGGCTTTGAAGGCAGGAGTTCGGAGGGTCAACCCGGCTGCGCGCCAGCAAAAACCGTCGAAGGTCTCGTCGCGCTGGTGATGGGCGACTTGCATCGGACGCCGCCGCTGGTGCGCATCCACTCGCAATGCCTCACTGGCGATGTCTTTGGGTCGCTGCGCTGCGATTGCCGTCTGCAACTCGAGCTTGCGCTCAAGGCGATTGCGAAGGAGGGCGCGGGGATTCTTCTCTATGAGCAGCAGGAGGGCCGCGGCATCGGTCTGATGGCCAAGTTGAAAGCCTACGAGCTGCAGGACCATGGTCGCGACACCGTGGAAGCGAACGAGGAACTGGGTTACGCCGCCGATTGCCGCGGCTACGAGCTGCCGGCCGAGGCGCTCAAACTGCTGGGCGTCAAGCGAGTGCGGCTGATGACGAACAATCCCGAGAAGGTGGCCGCCCTCGAGTCCGCGGGCATCACGGTGACTGAGCGCGTGTCCGCCGAAGTAGAGCCGCAGGAGAGCTTTGCCGGCTACCTCAAGACCAAGCAGGAAAAGATGGGCCACATCGTGGAGATGGTCGTCACCGAGGATCAGGCGGAGTAGCGAAGCTTCTGGCTTCTAGCTACTAGCCATCAGCTCGCAGCGCCCTCAGCACCTTGGCCGTGGTCACCACCTGGCCCACGTGCCTCAACGTGTGATCGGCGATGTGAATGAGCGCGCCGCCGATGGACGTAGGCAACTGCTTGCGCCCCACGAAGCACGGCGTATCGAGATTCGCTGTGGCCAGCACACGAATACGCTCGTCTGCATCAGTGAGGGACACCTCGACCTCGGCAAGCAACTCGATCAACGGCTCCTGCTGCTCCTCCCCACCCATTTCCGTTTTAAGCGCAGCCAACTGCTCAACCGAAAGCTGTTTGCCTTCGGCGTACGCGAGAATGCGGTCGGTGGCGCCGGCGATGTGCCGCAGATGAAACGCGATGGGCGTAAGCCCCAGCGGCTGCGCGTGCACTTGCGCATCGGTCAGCCCCGCGGTCCATTTCGTCAGATCGTCGAGAGCCAGCTCAAGCGCATGCAAAACAGCGCGGCCCGCAAAGGGAACGTCCGTGTGCGTGCCGCGTAGCCAGGGCTCGATCGAGGGGGCGGAGGCAGAAGTCGCGGTCATTGGGAGATCCTCGAGCTTGCAAGTCCGATGGCAGCCAGCCACGCAATCTTACCCCGCGCTCTTCACCCGAACCACCGTGATCTTCTCAAACCCCTCTTCAAACACCGGCGGTTTCAGCTTTTCCGCCATGCGACGCATCACCTCTTCGCTCACCGAGCGGTCGCGCTGACGGTTTCGCTCCAGGCACACTTCGAGCGGCACGTCGAAGAAGACGGCCTGCACCTCGTAGCCGAAGCTCTTGGCCATCTTGATCCACTGGCGGCGCTCGTGGATGGAGAGGTTGGTCGCGTCCACGTAATTCATGGGCATGCGGGCGATGAGCCGGGCGCGCAAAAGCGAGCGCAGCGTGGAGAAGACCAAGCCCTGATAGCGCTGCTCCTCCACATCGTCAAATAAAATTCCGCGTAGCAGGTCGCTCGAAAGCGGCGTGATGCCGCGCCTCCCGAACCAAGTGGTTTTACCGGAGCCGGGCATACCGATGGCCAGCACCACGAAGCCCTTGGGCGTTTGCCCCTGCGCGTTGGGCTTGGGCGACGGAATCGTCGACATCTCAGGTTGCGTCTCCACCTCGAGGCGGCCGGAACCTGCCGGCTCATTCCATTGCGGCTTGGCGGGTACTTGCGGTCGTGCGGGCCTGTCGGTTCGCGGCGTCCGCGCCGGCTGCGCTTGCCGGGGTTCCTGGGCTCGCAGCGATGCCTGCGCCCGGGCTGGAATCTCGTCGGGATACAGCGGAACCAGCGGAGCCGGCTGATTCAATGGAACTTCCGCGCCCGTTTTGCCTGTGGATTCTGAAGTATTGGGTCCACGTCTGGAACGTCTTCTCATGTTGCTTTCAACCCTTACCGAACACTTTCTCTTTCACACGGAATACCATACCGGGCGCAGGCGCTGCAAATCGTGTGCACTCCGTCACATACAGTCCCATCGCGGGAACACCATCCTTACGGTAGGGAATCGTGTGAGTGGAGCGGAGCTATTCGCGCTTTTTTTGCCGCCGCCCACAATGTTAGGATCAAGGGTTTGGTGGAATTCATTCCAGACATCCTAAAAATCAGTTTTTTGAACCTAAATGGCTCACCCAAAGCGAAGGAGAAATCACACATGGCAGTAAAGGTTGGTATTAACGGCTTCGGCCGCATTGGACGCAACGTTTTGCGCGCCGCTCTCGGCAATGCAGACATCGATTTTGTCGCCGTCAACGACTTGACCAGCCCGGCGACGCTGGCCCACCTGCTCAAGTATGACTCGATCCTGGGAAACCTCAAGAACGAAGTCACTGCTGGCGACGATTTCATCGCAGTCGACGGCAAAAAGATCAAGGTCTTCAGTGAGCGCGACCCAGCCAAGTTGGATTGGGCATCCGTCGGCGCACAGATTGTGGTTGAGTCCACCGGCTTCTTTACCGATGCCACCAAGGCCAAGGCGCACCTCGGGGCGACCGTGAAGAAAGTCATCATCTCCGCACCGGCCAGCAACGAAGACATCACCATCGTGCTGGGCGTCAACGAAGACAAGTACGATCGGGCGAAGGACAACATTATCTCGAACGCCAGCTGTACCACCAATTGCCTGGCGCCGGTCGTCAAGGTAATTCTTGAAACCACGGGCCTCGTCTCCGGCATTATGACCACCATTCATAGCTACACCAACGACCAGGTCATTCTGGACACGCCGCACAAGGACCTGCGCCGCGCCCGCGCCGCCGCGCTCAGCATGATTCCCAGTTCCACCGGCGCCGCCAAGGCCCTCAAGCTCGTCATCCCTGAGACTGCCGGTAAGCTCGACGGCTTCGCCATCCGCGTCCCAACTCCCAACGTGTCGATCGTCGATCTCACCTACATCGCCGAGAAGCCCACGACCGCCGCAGACCTGAACGCCGCCTTCAAGGCCGCCTCCGAAGGCAAACTCAAGGGCATCCTGGGCGTCGACTCGAACCTGCTCGTCAGCTCGGACTTCAAGGGCGACAGGCGCAGCTCGATTGTGGACGCGCCCCTGACCAAAGTAGTCGGCCAGAGCGTGAAGGTGCTGAGTTGGTACGACAACGAGTGGGGCTACTCCAACCGCGTAGTCGACCTCATCGGCTTCCTCGTCAAGAAGGGGCTGTAAGAAACAGGTTTCAGAAATCAGGTGTCAGGTTCCAGAAGGCGATCCCGCCAAATCCGGCAGGCTGTGCCCGTTCCCTGACACCTGAAACCTAATACTGATCTCCGTTTCCCATGAAAGGCAAAAGCCATGGCCAAGCTCTCGATTCAAGACATCGACCTGACCAATAAGCGGGTATTCATCCGCGTTGATTTCAACGTTCCGCTCACTGAGGACGGACAGACCATTACCGACGACACGCGCATTGTGGCCACGCTGCCCACCATCGAATACGCATTGCGGCACCGCGCCAAGGTGATTCTGGCCTCGCACCTGGGCCGGCCAAAAGGAAAGCCAAATCCAAAATACTCGTTGCGCCCGGTGGCGCTCAGGCTGCGCGAACTGCTCGACAAAAAGTTCAGCGAAAGCGTCAACGTCGCCTTCTCGCCGGATTGCGTCGGCGAAATTGCCGAAGAAATGGCGCGCCAGCTCGAATCGGGCCAGGTGCTGCTGCTCGAGAACCTGCGCTTCCACGCGGAAGAGGAAGCCAACGATCCTGCCTTTTCAAAAGCACTCGCCTCGCCGGCCGAAGTCTACGTGAACGATGCCTTCGGCTCGGCGCATCGCGCGCACGCATCCACCGAAGGCATTACGCACTATCTCAAGCCCGCCGTGGCCGGACTGCTGATGGAAAAGGAAATCACCTACCTCGGCAAAGCGCTCGAGTCGCCCGAGAAACCCTTTGTGGCCATCATCGGTGGATCGAAGATCTCCGGCAAGATCGACGTGATACAGAACCTGCTCGACAAAGTCGATACGCTGGTGATCGTAGGCGGCATGGCCTACACCTTCTATCGCGCGCTCGGCGTTAAGACCGCCAAGTCGCTTGTCGAAGAAGACAAGATCGAACTCGCCAAAGAAACGCTGGCGAAAGCAAAAGCCAAGGGCGTGAAACTGCTGCTGCCCATGGACAACGTGATTGCCGACAACTTTGCCAACGACGCCAACACCCAGGTGTGGGACAGCTCGAAAGACTTTCCCGAAAATTGGCAGGGTCTCGACATCGGCCCGCAGTCGGTTGCCGCAATCGAGCAAGTGGTCTCGACCGCCAGGACCATCGTGTGGAACGGTCCGGCGGGCGTGTTTGAATTTCCGCGTTTTGCCGTGGGCACCAACGCCATTGCGCGCGCTGTAGCCGCCAACCGCGCGGCCATTTCGATCATCGGCGGCGGCGATTCGGTAAGCGCCATCAACCAGGCCGGCGTAGCCGACCAGATCACGCACATCTCCACCGGCGGCGGCGCTTCGCTGGAGTTCCTTGAAGGCAAGAAGCTGCCCGGCGTGGAAGCGCTGACGGCCAAGTAGCACCTGTGGTGCGGCAGCCGCGCCTTCGGCGCAGAAACCGCGAGCGGCTCGGACCGAAATCGCATCCGATGCGAAAGCGCCGGATGCGATTTTTGTTGCGAGGCGACTCCGAAACAATGCATACACTAAAAGCTGAGGCCGAAATCCATGAGCTACTACACGCGAGTCCTGTCAAAAGACGATGAGTTTCCTTCTTTGGACGAGCTTGCGCAATTCGTTCGCGCCGAGCACCCTCACTTCAAACTCACTCTCGAAGAAGGCACCGAGGAGGAGTGGGAAAGCCTGCTCCTTTCCAGCAACGACGATGTTGAAGTTGCGGTGATCGAACGCAATCCGGTCTCGGAGGGTTCAATCGGCCAGGACGACATTGCAGAGTTCATCGAGGAGACCCTGGATGCGAAACCGGAAACCGGCGTCGCATGGCTCCTTGAGTACCTAGCCGACGTGAAGACCATCTATGCCTTCCAGCACCTCCAGGGGAACGAATTCGAAGAAGGCAGCAGCGCACTACACGCGCTGCGCACGAAGTTATTCGAACGCGGAGACGCGATTCTGCAGGCCGACAACGAAGGGTTTACGAATGAGGAGGGCTACCATATCGTCTGGCAGTTTTCCGATTCGGTCTCAGGCCCTTGGAATATGGGCGTGCTGCAGGACGGCGTGTGGCGCCACTTCTCCATGGATCTGGGCGATCCGGATCATCGCGCCGCTTTCCTCGAGGGCGATGTCCCCGACGATCTGACCTCGCGGCTCGGGTCTGGCTCGTAGGCCCGGAACGACCGCCTCTTCCCGGCATGGTCTCATCATCCGGCATTGTGCCCGGCGTCACTCCAGGCGCCGAAACCGATCCCCTAAAATTGAATTGAGGAACCCAGAACATGTCTCGTAAAGCACTGATTGCTGCCAATTGGAAGATGTACAAGACGCCGGCCGAAGCCCAGGCGTTTGTCGATGCCTTTTTGCCGCTGGTTGCCGGGCACACGCGCGATGAGATCGCGCTGTTTCCATCCCCGGTACTGCTGCCAACCGTCGTATCCGGCTGCAATGCCTCCAACGTGGCCGTAGGCGCGCAGAACATCCACTTTGCCGAGGAGGGCGCCTACACCGGCGAGACCTCAGTGCTGCAGGTGATTGCCGTGGGCGGAACGCATACCCTCATCGGCCACTCGGAGCGCCGGCAATATTTTGCCGAGACCGACGAGATCGTGAACAAGAAGCTACACACGGCGCTCAAACATGGCATTGTGCCGATTGTGTGCGTGGGCGAAGTTCTTGCAGAGCGCGAAGCCGGTAAAACGGCGAGCGTATTGCAGACCCAGGTGACTGGCGCGTTCGCAGGCATCACGCCCGAGGCCGCAGCACCCATCGTGGTTGCCTACGAGCCGGTGTGGGCCATCGGCACAGGCAAAACCGCAACGCCGGAGATTGCCGTCGACGCGCACAAAATCATCCGCGCCGAAGTGGCGAAGCTCCTCGGAGCCAATGTGGCTGCGGCCATGCGCATTCTCTATGGCGGTAGCGTGAAGCCCGACAACGCCACCGCGCTCATCGGTCAGGAAGAAATTGACGGAGCCCTGGTAGGCGGCGCAAGCCTTAAGCCGGATTCGTTCGCGGCAATTGTGAAGTACTAAAAAGCGGCGGAGTTAGCGGGGCTAGCGGAGTTGGCGGCGTTAGTATAGTCAGCCGCATATTGTAGCGCCGGTCTCCAGATCGGCTGTCGCGGGGGTCTCCAGACCCCCGCTTCTTTTGCGCTACACGTAGAAGCTTGCGATCCAGCCTTGCAGCAAGGCCGGGAAGCAGCCGAACACAACGACGGCAGCGGCGATGAGCAGCAGCACGGTGAGCGCGACGGGATGCACCTTGATAGGCGAGCCGTCCGCCGCGGGCATCACGTAAGCGCGCTTGAGCACCTGCAGATAGTAGTAGAGCGAGACAGCGCTGAAAGCGATGGCGAGCGCGACGAGGGCGAAGGGAACGGGCCCAGTGCCGGCGGCGAGTACCGCAGCAAAAAGATTGAACTTGGCCCAGAAGCCCACCAGCGGCGGAATTCCGGCGAGCGAGAGAAAGAGCACGAGCAGGACGGCGGCAAGCAGAGGGTTGCGTTTCTGCAGGCCCAGGAACGAGTCGAGTTTGTCGGAGCCGGTAGCGCGCTCCACCACGCCAACCAGGCCGAATGCGCCGATGGTAGTGAGGCCATAGGAGACGATGTAGTAGAGGACGGCCATCTCGTTCGCGTTGGAATACAGAAAATAATGAGGGCCCCACTGTTTATAGCTAACGAATGCAAGACCGAGTAAGATGTAGCCCGCATGCGCAATGGCGGAATAAGCCACTAACCGGCGGACACTCACCTGCGCGAGAGCGGCCAGATTGCCGAAAATCATCGAAGCCACTGCCAGGGTCATGAGCAGCAGGCAAAAGGCAGAGCCAAAACCCGGAAATGCAGACGCTGATGGCCGACTAAATGGGAAACCGACGACACCGATCGCATCGCCGTATCTCGTCCATCCAAAAAAGCGGGTCGCGGCTCTAACAACGGAGATGAGCAGCGCAAAGCTGGCGACTTTGGAAACCGACGCAACAAAGGCTGCGGCCGGGACGGGCGCACCCTCATAAGTATCCGGAGCCCAGAAGTGAAAGGGCACGGCAGCGACCTTGAATCCGAGGCCTGCTGCAATCATCACCAGCGCGACATAGAGCAGCGGAGAGGCGCCGTTCGCAACTGGGACAAAAGAACGGATCACGACATCGTACAGGTTGGTCGAGCCGCTAAGTCCGTAGAGATAGCTGAACCCAAACAGCAGAAACGCTGCCGACATGCCGCCGAAGAGGTAATACTTGAGCGCAGCTTCGGCACTCTTGCCGGATTTCTTCGCGAAGGCGGTGAGAATGTAGAGACCGAGCGAGAGAAGCTCCAGGCCGACGAAAATAACCAGCAGATCCTGCGCCGCGGCCACTATCAGCCCGCCCGCAGCGGCCATCAATACCACGGAGACGTATTCACCGGGGTTGCGTGTGAACTCGGAATCGATAAGAAGCAGGAGCGTAAGCGCCGTGAGAACGAGGATAGCGACCTGTGCCACACTGGCAGAGCCCCCGGCGGCAAGGATGACATGACCGTCTACGGAATAGTTATGGCCGTAAAAGTGGCCTGCCCCGCACTGACACTTGATAGTAAGCAAAACTGGCCAAAGCGCCCCACTGCAGCCGACCGCGCCTATGAGCGCCGCCACCGCAACGCGCGTCCTTTGTGCGGCTTTGCGCAGAAATCCAAGATCAGCAATGATCACGAGCAGCGCGGCGACTTCGAGAGCCGTTTCAGGCAGCGTGGCGCGGAAGAGGTCAACGTAATTCATTGCGCCCCTCCTGCCAGCAGCGTTTTCACGGCCGGTTCTATTTGATCCAGAAGTATGCGCGGATAGAGGCCGACGGCCAGCGTGCAAGCACCCAGCAGCACGACGCCGGCAATCTCAGGCCAGGTGATGGGAGCGAATTTGTGCTCCTGCTCCGCTTCAAGCTCGTGCGGGGTCGGCAGCGTGTCGCTGAAGAATGCCTTTTGCAGGGCGCGCCAGATGTAGGCGACGCCGACAATGATGCCGATGCCGGAGACGATCGCCCAACAGGGGTTGGCTTGCCACGCGCCGACCATTACCTGCAATTCGGCAACAAAACCGGAAAAGCCTGGCAGGCCCATCGACGCGATGCCGGCAAACACGAAAGCCCATGCAGCAAATGGCAGCCGCCGCGATAGATGCATGGGCTCGAGCTCGGCGAACTGTCGCGTGTGCGTGCGGTCGTAGACGATGCGGCCGACGATCGCGAACAGCAACCCGGCGATGATGCCGTGCGAGAACATCTGCAGCACCGCACCGTCAACGCCGATCTGATTCAGCGTCATCAGGCCCAGCAGCACAAAACCCATGTGGCTGACGCTCGAATAGCCGATCACAAATTTGAAATCGGTTTGCGCCAGAGCCACCAGCGCACCATAAACAATGCCGATGACGGCGAGCCAGGCGAAAACGTCGCGCCAGGAGCCGATGCCGAGCAGCGAGAATCCCCATGGATCAAGGCCGTGCGGAAAAAGCCCAATGCCGACCCTGAGGCAACCGTATGCCCCGAGCTTCATGACCACGCCAGCAAGCAACATCGACGCCGCGGTCGGCGCGGCGACGTGACCGGTGGGCGCCCAGGTGTGGAAGGGCCACATGCCGGCGAGAATCGCGAAGCCCACAAAGACCAATGGGAAGCACCACATCTGGAAGGTGACCGGCAGCCCCGCGTGCGCGAGATCGGCAAGCACGGTGGAGTGCGAGCCGGCGGTCACGTAAGCAGCGAGCAGACCGATGAGCACCATCGCCGAGCCGACGAAGGAGTAGAGCGCCAGCTTCATGGCGCCGTACTCGCGGCGCGTGGATCCCCAGATGGCAATCAGGAAATATTTGGGAATGATGGCGATTTCGTAAAAAACAAACAGCAGGAAAAGATCGCCGCTCAAAAACACGCCGTAGACGCCGCCGATGAGCGCGAGATAAAAAGCAAAGAACTGATTGGTGCGCACATCGACATTCCAACTGAAGAGGATGCCCGAAACCGAAGCGATGCCGGCGAGCAAAACCAGTACGCGGCTGATGCCGTCGGCCGCAAGCAAGTAGTGGATGCCCATGGAAGGCACCCAGGGCGCGTCAACAAATACCTGGCGCCCCTGCCCAAAGCCCGCCGCGTAGCCCGCGACCGCAAGGCCCAGTCCCGCCACAGCCACGCTGAGCGCGAACCAGCGCGCAAGGACGGGTTTGTCCTTGGGCAGCAGCGCCGCAACGAACGCACCGGCGAACGAAATATAGATGGTCCAGGCCATTCTTTAAAATCTCCAGTGCGTCAGCAGGTTCTGCACCGTCGGGTTGATGGTGCTCAAAATCAGCTGGGGCACAAGGCCGAGCAGAAACATGAGACCGATAACAGGCGCGAGAGCCATCCTCTCGCCGTGATGCAAATCGGGAAACGCGGCCCAGCGCTCCGGAACCGGGCCACTAAAAACTTTTTGAATCACGGTGAGTATCACCACGGCGGTTACGAGCAGCCCCAGCACGGATACCGATGCGCTGATCCACGACAGCGGAAAAACTCCGCGGAAGACCAGAAACTCGCCGACGAAACCATTTAGTCCGGGCAGACCCAGCGAACTGAACAGTGCGATGCCCATGAGTCCCGCGAACACCGGCGCGGGCTTGCGCAATCCGCCAAAGTCGTTGATGCCGCGCAGCCCTCCAGAGCGGAACTGGATCATAGAGATGAACCAGAAGAGCGTGGCAGCCGTGATTCCGTGATTGAACATCTGCAGGATCACGCCGTTTAGCGCAGCGGCCTGGCTGGCCTGTTGCGCAGCGCCCGCTGCCGGAACCGCCAGCGCGAAGATGCCGAGCAGACAGTAACCTAAGTGATTGATCGAAGAGTACGCGAGGACGCGTTTGAGATCGGTTTGCGCGGCCGCGGCCCATGCGCCCATGACGACAGTGGCGGCAGCGAGAAGAAGCAGCGGCGTGCGCATTGCGGCAATCTGCACACCGAAGATCGGAATGGCGATGCGCAACAATCCGTAGACGCCCATCTTCGACATCGCGCCGGTAAGCAGCATCGTCACCGGCGAAGGCGCTTCAGCGTACGCGGCCGGCAGCCACGTGTGAAACGGCATGAGCGGCACTTTCACCGCGAAGCCGGCGAGCACGCCGATAGCGAGCCACGGCATCACCGGACCGAGATGCGAGGTCACCATTTGCGCGAGTTGGCCGGATGCAGCCATTTGCGCGAGCTGGCCAAAATCCATGGTGCCGGGCGCGTCTTTACTGGTGGTTGCATAGAAGATGGCGAGGAACGAAAGCAACAGCGCCACAGAACCCGCCATGGTGTAGACAAAAAATTGCGTGGCCGCAGGACCGCGTTTCGGGCCGCCCCACAATTTGATAAGGAAGAATGCGGGGATGAGGCTGAGTTCCCAAAACAAAAACCAGTGGAAGAAATTGAGCGCAGTGAAGGAGCCGAAGAGTCCCGCTTCAAGCGTGAGCACCAGGCCGAAAAAGAGGCCAGGCATGTGGTGCACGCGATGCGCCGCATCGACTGCCATCAGCGTGACGATGGCCGAGAGCACAAGCATCAGGCCGCCGAGGCCGTCGACGCCGAGGTGATACTCGATGCCGAGCGATGGCGCCCATGCAGCGCGCTCGACGAGACCGATGCTGCCGTCGGCAGGCAGGTGGGTCCAGATGAAAAGTGAAACCAGCAGGCAGGCGAGCGTGGTGAAGAGTGCCACAACGCGCGCATGACGCCCGGAGAAAAGCGCGATGGCCGCGCCCGCAAGCGGCAGCACAGTGAGCAGCGTCAGAATTGGGAATCCGGGAACATTCATGGCCGGCTGCTCCAAAGAAGAATTGCAACCAGCGCGACCACGGCCGCGGCTAGAATGCGCAGGTAGTTCTGCACGCGGCCACCTTCCACGCGCGACAGCAGGCCGCCGCCTGAAGAAATCTCCTCGCAGGTTTTGTCGAAGCCGCCGTCGACCCAATCGACGTCGAGAAAGCGGTTCAAGCGCGCCCAGAGTCCGAAGAGCCACGCGATGGCGGCCACGATGCCGCCCCAGATCCGGCGATCGATCCAATCGGCCACGCGCGCCCACCACGCGTAGAACGCGATCACGGTGACGCCGTAGAGTTCATCGACATAGAGGCGTTCGCGCAACGGCTTCCAGAGCCAGGGAGCAGATTTTTCAAGCGCGTCAGGAGCTTCAGGTTTCGGCGATTTGTCGCCATAGAGTCGCCAACTGAGGCCGAGCCCAAGAAAAACCACCAACGACGACCCGAGCATGAGCTGGAGCAAGCCCGGCTCAGCGAATCCGTGCCAACTAAACGACGCGGTATGGTTCGACAGGAATGCGTGGAACCACGGCCACGCAGGAGTTCCGATGACGCCTAGCGCAATGGCAAAGAAGGCGAGAATGGCGAGCGGCAGCGTCATCACCTTCGGGCTTTCGTGCGCAGTTTCGTGGCCGCGCCAGTGACCGAAGAAAACGTAGCAGACCTGGCGCGTCATGTAGAACGCAGTCAGCAATGCGCCAAAGACGAGCAGATAAAACGGCCCTTTGGAGATGTCCCAATGCTTCGCCGCCTCAAGGATGCCGTCCTTCGACCAGAATCCGGAGAAGAAGATGGGAAAGCCGCACAGCGCCAGCATGCCGATGGCGTAAGTAATGAAGGTAAGCGGCATGTCGGCCTTGAGCCCGCCCATGCGGCGAATGTCCTGTTCCTCGTGGCAACCGTGGATGACCGAGCCCGCGCCGAGGAAGAGCAGCGCCTTGAAGAAAGCGTGCGTGATCAGGTGGAACATGCCGACAGCGACGCCGCCCAGCCCGAGACCGGCCATCATGTAGCCGAGCTGCGAAATGGTGGAGTAGGCGAGGATGCGCTTGATGTCGCTTTGCGCGACCGCGATGAGCGCGGCAAAGACCGCGGTGGATGCGCCCACCCAAGTGACGACAGTCAGCGCCGTAGTGGTTCCACCGGCCGCAGCGCCGATTTGCATCAGCGGATAAACGCGCGCAACGAGATACACGCCGGCAGCGACCATGGTGGCCGCGTGAATGAGCGCGGAGACAGGCGTGGGGCCTTCCATGGCGTCGGGCAGCCAGACGTGCAGCGGAAGTTGGCCGCTCTTGCCCACGGCTCCGGCAAAGATCAGCAAGCCGATGGCGCCAGCGGAGCTCAGGCCGAGTCCCGCGTGCTGCGAAAGCAGGTTGACGAGAGCAAGGCCTTCGAGCGAACCCACGCCGTGGTTATAGAAGAGCAGCGTGCCGGTCTGCGAAAAGAGCCAAACAATACCGAGAAGAAAGAAAACATCGCCCACGCGCGTAGTGATGAAGGCTTTTTTCGCGGCGGCCGCAGCGGAGGGCTTTTGATACCAGAATCCGATGAGCAGATACGAAGTGAGGCCGACGATCTCCCAGCACATGAAGAGCAGCAGAAGGCTGTTCGAGATGACGACGCCGAGCATGGCTCCGGCAAAAAGCGAGAGGAAGCAAAAGAAGCGCGTGAAATTTTCGTCGTGGGCCATGTAACCCACGGAGTAAATGAAGATGAGCAGGCCGACGAAGCTCACCATCACGATCATGATGGCAGCGAGAGGATCGAGAATCCAACCGAGATCGACGGTGGAGGCGCCGAAGCGGAACCAGGCGAAGTTGACGAACTCCCGGACGACGGCGCCGTGCGCCCATCCGGCCACGACGTGACAAAATGCGACCAGCGAAAGAAGCAGTGAAATCGAGAGCGAGCTGATAGCGAGCGAAGCGGCTGTCTTGCGGCGCGGCTGCTTGAGCAACGCGATCACACCCGATGCGACCATGGGCGCAACGGGGATGAGCCACAGAATGCCCGTGATCGCGGAAGCGGCGAATTGCGGAGTGAATACTGCGGATTCCTGCATCAGGCGTTCACCCCTTCAACCTGTTCATCTTGTCAACTTCAGTGGTGTCGGTGTGGCGATGGATGGCGATGACGAGGCCCAGGCCAACGGCAGCTTCGGCCGCGGCCACGGCAATGGAAAAAATTGCGAACATCATGCCGGTGAGCGCTTCAGGATGCGGGCCGTAACGCCAGAAAGCGATCAGGTTGAGATTAGCCGCGTTCAACATCAATTCGATCCCAATCAGCACGACAATCGCGTTGCGGCGCACCAGAGCGCCGGCCAGGCCAATGGCGAACAGCAGAGCGGCAACGAGAAGATAACCGGCAAGCGGCGTGGTCATGCCCATACTCATCATGGACGCCTCTCTCTCGTGCATGGCCACGATGACCGCGCCGATGGTGGCTGCGGTGAGTAACAGGGCGACAATCTCAAGCGGCAGCACGTAACGGCCCACCAGCGCGTTGCCGATGTCATGCACAGTGACCGCAGGAACGGCGCTCTGCTGCGGCACGACGCGAACGCTTTGGAGCACCGCCCACGCGAGAACCGCGAAGACGCCGGCGGCAATCACTAGGCCCACGAACCAGCTGCGGCTGAAGACGCCGTCTTTGGGCAGATCGGAGCCGCGCGTGAGCAGAATGGCGAACACGATAAGGATGGCGACGGCGCCGATGTAGACGAGAATCTGCGCAAATCCCGCGAACTGCGCGTCGAGCTGCAAAAACAGGAGCGCCAGCCCAGCGAAGGCCACCGTTGTGGCGAGAGCGCAATGCACCAGGTGCTTCAGCAGCACAGCCGCAAGGCCGCCGCCCAGCGTGAGGGCCGCAGGCAAATAGAAGATAACGTTCATGGATGGCTCCTATTCAGCATAGCGGTATCTCCGGGGGCCAAAGTGTTCCTTGCGCATGCCCAGGCGGCCCATGACCACGTAGGCCACGGCCAGAATCGCCGTGCATACCACCCAGCGCATCCAGCCTTCGCCCATGAACCGCCACATCGCGGTCACCATGAGATCGAGCAGCGTGAAAGGCAGACAGAATTTCCACGCAAAGTTCATCAGCTGATCCTGGCGCAAGCGGGGCAGCGTGCCGCGCACCCAGATGAAGACGAAGATGGAGAGCATCACCTTGGAGAAAAACCAGATCCACGAAGGAATAAAAGTGAGAAACGAAAGCGGCGCGGACCATCCTCCGAGAAAGAGTGTGGTGCCGAGGCCGGAGATGGAAAACATGGCCAGGTATTCGCCGAGAAAGAAGAGCGCGAACTTGAAGCCCGAATATTCGGTGTGATAGCCGGCGACCAGTTCCGACTCGCCTTCCGGCAGATCGAAGGGCGAGCGGTTGGTCTCCGCTGTAGCAGCGACGGCGTACATCACAAATCCCGCCAGTCCCCAGGGCGTGAAGATGTACCAGTGAGGAAAGATTCCGGTGTAAGTGTTTTGCGCTGCGACGATCGCCGGCAGGGAGAGCGAGCCGGTGATCATGACCACGGCCACTGCCGAAAGCAGCAGCACCACTTCGTAGCTGATCATCTGCGCCACGGCGCGCATGGCGCCCAGGAGCGAATACTTGTTGCGGCTGGACCAGCCTGCCATGAAGACCGAAAGCTCCGTCGCCGCGCCCATGGCGAAGAAGAAGAGCAGTCCGGCGTCCATGTCGACCAGCACCAAGTTGCGGCCCATGGGCAACACCGCGAAGCCCATGAAGACCGTGACCACCAGCACCAGCGGCGCGAGAAAATGCACCACTGCATTGGCCCTGAGAGGAACGATGTCTTCCTTGGTCAGCGACTTGATGCCGTCGGCGATGGGCTGAAAGAGGCCGTAGGGGCCGACGCGGTTCGGGCCGAGACGATTCTGTATGCGGCCCAGGCCTTTGCGTTCGAAGACCGTGGTGAGCGCGAAGAGGCCGGGAAACAAGCAGATGATGGCCATGACGCCGAGCACGACACCGGCGGCAGGGCGCAGCGTCGCGGGCAAAAAACTGACGAGCCAGTTGCGGAGGAGAATAAAAATCTGGTCGAGCGTATTCGCCATCGGCTAGCTTCCTCCTCCGGCAGATAGTGCAGGCGGTGCGGGCGCAGCAGCTTTCGCAGCGGCAGCTTTGGCTTTGGCTTCCACCTTGGCCTTTTCCTCGCCCAGGCGCGCATCCACTTCCGCTGCTTCCGTGGGATGAATCGAGTGATAGTATTCGTTCGATTTGGCCAACTCTTTGCGATCGTAAAGCAGTCCGCCGAAGCGATCCGTGGTGGCCAACTCAAACTCGTTGTCCATCTTGATGGCCTCGAACGGACAAACTTCAACGCAGATCTGGCAGCTCATGCAAACCGAAACATCGATGTCGAACCGCGTGGGATAAAACTGCTGCTTGCCAACAAAATCGGGCTTCTTGTCCTTGCTTTTGTCGATGTAGATGCATTTGGGCGGGCACTCTTTCTCGCAGATCTGGCAAGCCACGCACCGCATGCCGACTTCCCAATCCGCTCCGTCGTACACGAGAAAGGGAAACACGCGCGCAGCCTCGACGGCAGGGATCCGCTGCTCTGGATACTGCACCGTGGTCAGCCGATCTTTGGAGACGTAGCTGCCGAAGAAATTCCTCGCAGTCTCCGCCATTCCCTTCAGGATGCCTTCACCAAGCAACTCCGGTTCCTCCGTAAGCTTCCAGCTGTTATCTGTCCACTTCACCCAGCACAATATCCACGCTGCCAAAAATCAGCACCACATCGGCCACGTTGCTGCCCAGGCACATGTCTTCCAGAACTGTCAGATTGATCAGGCTGGGCGGGCGCACGCGATAGCGATAAGGATTCGGGCCGCCGTCGCTGATGAGATAAAAGCCCAGTTCGCCCTTGGGCGCTTCAATCCGGCCGTAAGCCTCGCCGGGCTTGGGCCGAAAGCCGCGAATCTTCGCCTTCGCATCCATGATGGGCCCAGCAGGAATTTCCTTGAGCGCTTGGTTGAGAATGACGATTGACTCGCGCATCTCCAGAATGCGCACCATGTACCGGTCGTACACGTCGCCATGATCACCGAGCGGCACGCGAAACTTGAAACGATCGTAGATGCCGTAGTGGTCGACCTTGCGAATGTCGTAGTTCACTCCCGACGCGCGCAGCATCGGCCCGCTGACGCCGGCGTTCACAGCCAGATCAGGCTTCAAAATGCCCACGCCCTGGCAGCGCGCCATCAAAATCTCGTTCGACGACAGCAGCGCTTCGAACTCGTCGATAAACTCGGGTAGTCCGGCGACCACCTTGCGCGCCGCGTCGAGCCACGCCGCGGAAACATCCACGCGGCAACCGCCGAAGCGCATGTAATTGCACATCATGCGCGAGCCGGTGAGCGATTCGAAGAGGTCGAGAATTTTCTCGCGCTCCTTGAAGGCGTACATGAGCGGCGTGCCGCTGGCGCCCATCTCCTGAATCAAAAAGCCGACGGCCGATGCGTGATTCTGAATGCGTGTTAGTTCCGCAAGAATGACGCGAATGTACTGGGCGCGTTCAGGAACTTCCTGGGCGACCAGCTTTTCCACGGCCAGCGCGTAGGCCCAGTTGTTCGTGAGTGAGCAGAAATAATCGAGGCGGTCGGTGTAAGGCATCGATCCCAGGTAGCTAGCCTGCTCAGCGATCTTTTCGTGGTTGCGGTGCAAATAGCCGAAGACAGGCTTGAGCCGGATGACGCGCTCACCGTCAAGCGCCACGTCCATGCGGAAGACGCCGTGCGTCGACGGATGATGCGGCCCCATGGCGACTTCGAGCATCTCCCCTTCGCCGTCGGGCACAATCACCGGCGGACGGTTCCAGCCGTCGAGTCTCTCCGCCTTTGTCTCCGTTACACTCATGCCCCGCCGGGCCCCTGTTCCCTTGTTCCCTCGATCGCTTGTTCCGTGCCCTTATGCTCTTGCGCCCGCGCCAGCACGTGATCGTGCGGGGTGGGCTCGTACTCGTAATCGTCCGGCTCCACGTAGTCCTTGCGCATAGGGTGATCTTTGAATCCATCCCACATCAGGATGCGGCGCAGGTCCGGATGGCCGGTAAAGATGATGCCGTAAAGATCGAAGACCTCGCGCTCCTGAAACTCCGCCGCGCGCCAAACGGGCGTGAGCGAAGGCAACTCCACTTGATCGGTGCGGTTCACGGTCTTCATGCGAAGCACCAGCGGACCGTGCTTTTTCGCGACGGAATAAAGGTGATAGACGCTCTCAAGGCAGCCTGGCTCGACGCGCTTGCGCGTCTCTTCGACGGTTTCCTCGACTTGCTGCTCGACGCCGTCGACGGTCTTCGTCACCGTGCGTGTCACCTTCACTTTTTCCGCAATCTCTTTGTCGGGCCAGTCCACTCCCGATACATTCGAAAGAAAGTCAAAGGCGAGATCGGCGTCGTCGCGCAGGAACGTCGCCACGGCAAAGGCGATCGCGGGCACGAGGCGCAGCGAGTGCTCCGCGGCCGGCCCTGGATTGGGCACAAACACCACGCCCGCGCCGGGAACTGCCGCTTCAATCGCCGCCTTGATTTCTTCTACCGTCTTCATTTCAGTTCACAGTTCGTAGTTGCTAGCCGCGAGTGTTTTTCTGTTCCCTTTTCCCTGCTCCCTAGTCCCTACGTCCCTAGTCCCTGTATCTGCACCGGCCACACGCCCTGATTCGAGGTTGGTTCCAAATCGTGTTCGCCCGGCTCCGGCACAGGAAACTCGCCCTGCGCATTGGCATTCAGATACCGAGGGCGATCCGGGCCGGTCAGATGCTGGCCGTCAATTTTTTCCTGCAAAGTCATGAAGGCCTGGATCAGTGCTTCAGGTCGCGGCGGACAGCCCGGAATGTGCACATCGACCGGAATATAGCGGTCGATGCCCTTGAGCACGTTATAGCCCTGCTTGAACGGCCCTCCCGAAATCGCGCATGCGCCCATGGCGATCACATAGCGCGGCTCAGCCATCTGGTTGTACAGTCGCACCACCTGCGGGGCCATCTTCTTGGTTACGGTGCCGGAGACGATCATCAAATCCGCCTGGCGCGGCGAGGGACGAAACACCTCGGCGCCAAAGCGAGCCAGATCATAGCGCGCCATGGTGGTCGCGATCATCTCAATGGCGCAACAGGCAAGGCCGAACTGCATAGGCCACACCGAGCTGCGGCGGCCCCAGTTGTAGAGCTCCTCTATGGTGGTGACGAAAATACCCTGCTTGCCCAGCTCGATTTTGAGTTGTTGATCAACTGCCATTGTCGCGTTGCTCCAAGGGTTCGGGTTTTAGGTGTCAAGTTTCAGGAAAACCTGAATACTGGCATCCCCATTCATTCCGATCACTTACCGTCTAATCTTTCCCAATCAACTCAGCCTCGCGGATTCCTCCGCGGCGCGTTCACGCACGAGGTAATGATCCCTGACACCTGAAACCTGACACCTGCTTTTTCAAGCCCACGTCAGCACACCCTTGGCCCAGGCCCAGGCCAATCCCTCCACCAGGAGCAGCACAAACACCAGCATGGCGGCGCAGGCCGCCGCGCTCAGCCCCGTAAATGCCACCGCAAAAGGCAGCAGAAAGACGGCTTCCACGTCGAAGATAAGAAAGATGATTCCGTACAGGTAGTAGGCTGAGCGGAACTGCACCCAGGCGTCACCCCTTGACACCAGGCCGCATTCGTAAATGGCGTTCTTGATCGGATTTGGCTTGGGCGGCGCAAACACCCTGGCCCAAAGCCATGCCAGCCCTAGCGGGGCCAGCCCAAAACCCAGCGCCGCCACGAACAAAACTGCCAAAGAAAAGTATGGACTGGAAGCCATTGCGGGAAGATAACCCTTCTAGTCCAAGCTACCAGTTTGGGGCAGGTTTTGGCGATGCAGTTCGGTCCGTTTCCTGCCGTTCGGGCCCACTTTTCCACCATTTATCTCATTCTATGAACCGTTGGCTGTCGTGCAGCCGCGGTGGCCCTGGAAACGCCGACATCAGCACACCTGATGGAATCCAATCCCCATAAGAGCCGCGGCCTTGCGCAGCGTGCCGGCCAAGTGTCCCACACCCACGGCGCAATGGTGCGCCGGCCCCTGGGCATTCCACGCCTCAATTAAGCCACGCGCGCCCAGCGGGAAACAATAACGGCTGTTGGTGTTGCCAATTTCCAAAATGGCTCCCGCCACGGACTCGCCCTCAGCGGCAACCAGCTTGAAGCGCGCAATGGGATCTTCGACAACCGAGAGCAGCGTGACCGGCCCGTATTTCACGCTCATCTCCACCGACAACCCGCGGCCTACCTTGCCGTGGTAAACCTTGAGCGGCCGCACCTTGGTTTTGCCTTCTGCAATGGCGATATGGCCGGGCCCGTCGTGGCCCATCAGCACCAGGTCGGCGTTGTAATCGACGGCATAGTACTCCGTGAACGAGCCGCCGGCTCCGAGCAGGTCCATGATCTTCATCGCAATGGCGTTTTTCACTTCGTACTCGCCGGCCACTGGAATGTGCCGCGCGGTGAGCAACGAGGTGCCGAGGATGATGGAGCTCATGGTGTCTTCATTCGCGGCATTGCCCGAGCCCTTGTAGTAGTAGGCCATGGCGTTGAGATTGTGGCGTGCGACAAACGCGTCAAGCGCCGCGGAAGTGCGGGCAGCGCGGCTCAACTCCTCGGCCTGGCAATCGGGCTGCACATCGAACGCGACGGAAAATTCCGCGATCCGGCGCTTCACATCGGCCTCATTCACCTCGGCGCAAAGCGCGCTCAACTCATCCACTTCCAGCAGCTCCGCGTGCGTACCGAATGCAATCGACAGCAGCGTGACATCCGTCATGATGTCGAGCATCCCACTGTAGTAGTGGCCCATGAGCCCCAGCCGCGCCTCCGCGAGCGCAGCACGTACGCGTGCGGCCGCCAGCCACTCCTCGATCTCGCGCCAGGTTGCGGCCTCGTCCAGCACCCCCGTCACCTGGTGGAAGGGAATGTTTGCGCGGGTGAAGAGGTTGGCGATCTCCGGCACAGGGCACGCGGAGCAGAAGGCAAGCCACTCGCCGGTCATCGCAGTGCGATCATTCAATTTGTTAAACGCCTCATAGTCGATCGTCGCTTCAGGCTGAAGATTGAGAACAACCACCGGCACGCCCGCGCGTTGCACGAGCGGGAGCACAGTGTTGGAGAGCGCGTAGGTAGTCACGTAGAGGAAGAGCACGTCGATGTCTTCGCGGCGGCATTGATGGCCGGCTTCGCGGGAACGGCCAGGAGTATCGACGAGGCCGAGATTCACCACTTGCACGCCGGGGCGCGTGAGCCGCGACGCCACCTGCGCCACGTATCCCTTGAGCCGCTCTTCGAGGCCCGCAAACTGGCTCCAGTACGCATCGAGACCAATACCGCACAGGCCGGCGCGAAGAGGACGTTCACTGTTCATCGTGCTTCCTTTCCCATACGTCTACCAACTGACCACCGTTACGGAAAATGGCTCCAGCTTGATTGTGCCCGAGGTGAGTTGCACGCCGCGCGCCGGTCCGTCACCAGTTTCCGGATCGACGGCCAGCGCAGTGGCCTTGTCCGCATCGGGTACCGCTACCGCGATCTCGCGATTTCGTTTGTTGACGAGCAGAAGCTTGTGCCCGCCGGGAGTGATGAATGCCTGAGCGCTCACGTCGCGTGAACGAAGCACCGTTTCCACAAGCTGGTCGCCGGGATGAAACGAATCCTTGATGAGCTTGAGCACCCAAAAGCGCGCGTTAGGCTGATTCGTGGTCCAATCCATCATGCTCACGCTGGGGAATTGCGTGGGGTAGCCAACCAGCTGCGACTCACCAACGACATCGATCTGCAGTCGCGAAAGCTCGATAAAAAGATCGGCATAGAGCGCGCCGGCAAGATTCCAGTAGGCGACGGGCGGCGGCACATTGTCGCCGGGCTTGTTGTCCGTGGGCAGAATCACGCCCAACTCATCGAGATCGGTCATCATCTGAGGCGAAAGCCGCTTGCGAATGCCTTCGACATAGCGAACCGTGTTCAGAAATCCCGCTTCCTGATCGAAGAACGTGTACTGCCAGTGGTCCAGCGTTTCGCCGCCTGCCGGTGAAGCATAAAAGTGATACGAAATCATGTCGAGCGGAATGCCCGGCTTGTGGTTGGCGGGATTCAGAAAGTACTCAAAGAACCTCTCATCGCGTCCCGGATTCGACAGTGCCAGCCCGACGAACTTTGTCTCCGGCGACACCTTATGGATCGCGCCGGCAATCGCGTCGTAACGCTCCGTGTATTGCTCCGGCGTCATGCTGTGCTCAGCTTCAACCTCGTTGAGTACTTCCCACCATGCCAGCTTGTAGTGATAGCTCGAATCGTGCCGCACGCCGTTCTCGTCGGTGAATCCCCCGCTGGCATACCAACTCACCAGCCGCGCGTAGTAATCTCCGAGTTCCCGGCCGCTGGGATCGCGCAGCTCTGTGCCCTGCGTATAGTTCCAGACCACTTGATTCGCGTCTGCCGGATAAGGAACAGGTTTTTCGGTCTTGAAGAGCCATGTAGGAATTGTGCTGAAGTTGACGATCACGGGATGGCCTTCGGTCGCGGCCAGAAAATCCTTCGTCATCGGGTCGATGAGGCTGAAATCCCAACTGGTCTTTTGCGATGTCGGCGGTTCGAGTTCCGCGACCGCGAGCCTTGGATAAGGCAACCACGGAACGTAGCGCACGTAATCGGCGCCCAAATCCTTCACAGCCTTGTAGGCAGCCACGCCCAGCGGCTCGCCGGGACGTAGCGGCGGATTCACCACCACCTGTAGCGTCGGCGTGGTCTTTGAAACCGCCGTAACTTTGTCCCAATGAATGTCTACCTGCAATGCCTGCTGGGCATTGAGCGCAGCTGCGCCAACCTCGCTGGCTGCGACCAGAATCAAGGCATAAAGACAACAGGAGGTTTTCACAAGATTACCCAGCTTTCTCATGGAACATGGCTCCCGCACGATGAATGCGAGTCCGCCAGCCATCTTAGCACTGGAATGAAGAGACCGTCCGAGGCATTCAAGCGTTAATCGTCGTCGTCCTGCGAGGACTTCTTGGCGCGCGCCTTCAGCATCGCGGGCACCGGCGCATTGCCCATCGCATCCTTCCACAGAATCACGTTGAGCTTTTCCGTGGGCGCGCGATCCTCATGGCTGAAATCCATCTTCATGCTGGCCTTTGCGCCCACCGCATTCTTTGCATTGGCCAAATAGATGAGGCCATTGTCGCGATTGCTGGTGTCGGCATCGTAGGGCGGCTGATCGCCCGGGCCGGTGAACAGCGTAGAGATGAGCGATGAGAATGCGTCGTTATTGTTCATCGGCGGCAGGCCGAGCAGCGACTCCATGGTGCGGATAACGCTGACCGTCGAATAAAAACGAGAATCAACAAAAGGTGTGGACCCGTGCGGCGCGTATTTGCTGATCACAAGCGCGATCGAGCGATGCGCGTCGACGTGGTCAGCGCCGTTCTGCGCATCGTCTTCCAGAATGAAGAAGGCGGTATCGTCCCAATACGCCGAATGCGAAACCGCCTCAACAGCGCGGCCGACAGCGAGATCGTTATCGGCAACCGAAGAACGGGGCGAGGGACCGCCGGGCCGCGTTCCCGCCGTGTGATCGTCGGGCAAGCGCAACAGGATGAAGTTGGGCATCGTGTCGTTGCCCTGCGCGCGTTCGGCAACCCACTGCTTCAGATGGCGCAGAAAGACTGCGACGCGGATCTGATCGGGGACCATGAGATTGAAGTCCGGCGATTCCGGCGCGAAGTGACCCACCAGTTCCGGCTTGGTAGCCGTGTTGCGGGCGATGAGTGGAATGGGCCAGGGAAATTTGTTCACGCCGCCGCCCCACTCCGCCGGCAGCGTTTCGCCCGGAGCAATGGCCTTGCGCTCGCAAGTCGGCCCGGCCAGCATGGCGCCCTGCGTGGCATCGGCAACCGCTGCCTGACCGCAAAAGGTCGTCGAAATGTACTCGGCGAAGTGATAGTAAGTCTTGCCGTGGGCGGCGAGATTGGTCCAGAGATAGCCGCTGGCCGGCTCTTCGACGTCGGGAATCTTCTGCAGTAGCGGATAGTCGCTGGCCACCACGCCTTCGTAGTCGTACGTGCGTTGCGCGCCGCGGTACTGATGCGGCCAGGTCTTTTCGAGATAGTCGGTGCCGATGGCCGCGGTGGACCAGACGTGGCCGTCGCCGGAAACCTCGCCGGAGTCAAAGAAGTTGTCGAGTACGCCGAATTGCAAGGCCAGCTTGTGCTCGTTGGGTGTGATGGACTGGCCGTACATCGCCCACTTGGGATCGCCGTTGCCCACGGGTTTCCCGTCCTGCTCGAGGTCGCCGAAGACCTGATCGTAGGCGCGATTTTCCTTGATGATGTAGATGACGTGCTTAATGCGATCGCCGCCGCCGGCAAAGGCGATCTTTTCCTGCGCGGCCTTCATGCGATTCTCAGCCAGCACAGTCTCCGTCCAGCCGGAAAGATGGCTTGCGATCTCCTGCTCGTCGATTGTCGCCAGCGAACCGTAGAGCAGCGATGGAATGTAGGCGTTGGCCCGGGCGCTCATGCTGGGCGCGGTTTCAACAAGGCGGGGAAGAAAATTATTCGGCCCGGTTCCTTTGCCTTTGTCGGTTGCGAGAAAGAGCTTGCCGCCCCCGGGCGAAGAAAGGAAAGCCATCGATATCGGCATCCACTCCGTGGGGATAAAACCGTCGGGCTCGACCATGCCGTTCCTCGCGGCCCTGGGCGTGAGTTTGCGCGTGTCCAGCACAGCCACCGAGTCGGTGCCCATGTTGGCCACGTAGAGTCGGCTGCCATCGCCGTTGACGGCGAGAGCCACCGGCTCCGCGCCGAAGTAGCTCTGTCCCGGCAGTCGCGTATCGAAGTAGCCCTTCACGGCAAACTGGCCGCCTCCCACGTTGACGGCGGCAACGACGTCGCGATTCGAAAGCGCCACGTAGAGCGTTTTCTGGTCGGGCGAAAAGGCGAAGTCGCAGGGATGGGTGCCCGGCGTCATTGCGCCGGAGGGCTTGAGCAACGCCAGCTTGCGGGTCACAATTCCCTGTACAAGATCGATCTCGACAATCTCCGACGCGTTCCATAGCGCGATGAAGGCGCGCTTTTCGTCGCGCGTTACGGCGACGGCAATGGGATAGGTCGCGGGCACAGCGTCATTTTCAGAGAGATCGAATCGCTTCTCGATGACGCCGGTCGCAACGTCGAGAAGCACCGCATCGTCGGAAAGATTTTCCGCAACCAGCAGCTTCTCGTGGCCGGCCGTGCCCAGCACCGCAATCGCAGCCGGGTAGGGCACGCCTTGGTCGCTTTTCGATCCACCGGGCAGGCGGGTCTTTCGTCCCGGCGGAAGTTGCACGACAGGCAATGGAATCAGGCGCTCGGGCGCAATCCTGCCCTCTTTGAAGCTGTAAATAACAATGCCGCTGCCCGTGTCCCCCGGGCCTTCCCCTTTGGGATCGGACATTGAAGCCATGCTGGCATAAATGTGAAGACCATCGCGGCTGAAGGCGAGGCCGGAGTAGAGCGTCTGCTTCGCCCGCAGCGTGGTGCGCGGGTCGGGAAAATCCGCGAGCTTTCCGGTCTGCGTGTCGAGCACCGAGAGCGACTGATCGTATTGCGATTCGAAGGTTCCGTAGCCGGAATTCAACGTGACCACGTAGTGGCCGTCGGGCGAAATCGCCATCGAAATAGGCAAGCTGTTGATGCGCTGTGGATGCCCCGGCGCTTCACCAATCAATTGCTTGCTCGACGGCAGGTTGATCACTTGTGTGGGCGCTGGCGCAGAACTTTGCGCCGAAAGAATTGCGGCAGACATGCAAGTGGAAGCGGCGAACAGAAACGCTGGAAACCTGGCAGACATGAAGAGTGGCCCTCAGATCCTTCGATCCATTGAACAACGCGCCGATGAATGCGCAATAAATAACGGCCCGGGACACGCGCGCCCCAGGCCCACTTGCATTCTACAGGCGGTACCGAGACACTTGCGCCCCATCCCTTCCGCTGAATGCGGGAGGGACAGGGCGTAAGGATGACAAGTCCGGTTTACGGGTAAATGCCGCGAATCTGGACGGCCTCGGCCACGCGGCCGATGCCCAGCATATTGGCGGCAATGCGCATGGGCACCCTGCGCTCAAGATGGATCTTGAGCACGTCGCTGAAAGCAGTCTTCATCACCCGCTCCAGGCGGTTGTAGATGTCCTGAACTTCCCAGAACAGGTGCTGCTCGTCCTGCACCCACTCAAAGTACGACACCGTGACGCCGCCGGCGTTGCACAGAATGTCAGGGATGACAAAGGCGCCTTTGCTCTCGAGGACCCGGTCCGCGGCCGGCGTAATGGGGCCGTTGGCCGCTTCCGCAACAATGTGCGCGCGCACCGTGCCCGCATTCTCTGCAACGATGGCGTTCTCCAGAGCGGCGGGCACCAGGATGTCGCACGCCATGGCCAGCAGTTCGTGCGGCAGGATCGGCTCGCTGTCAGGAAATCCATCCACGTGGCCGCAGAGAGCCTTCATGCGGATCAGTTCGGGAATATTCAGGCCGTCGTGGTTGTAAACGCAGCCCGTGGAATCGCTGACCGCGATGATCTTCGCGCCCGCTTGGTGCAACAGTTGCGCGGTGATCGAGCCGGCATTGCCGAAGCCCTGCACCGCAACGGTCGCGCCCTTGAGCGACATGTGCAAATGCTCGCACGCACTCTCAATGGTGTTGAAGACGCCGCGGCCTGTGGCCTCGTTGCGTCCCAGCGATCCGCCCAGGCTGATGGGCTTGCCCGTGACCACGCCGGGAACCGCATAGCCCTTGGTCATGCTGTAGGTATCCATGATCCAGGCCATGGTCTGCGAATTGGTGTAGACATCGGGCGCGGGAATATCCTGCTCCGGCCCGATCAGCGGCAGAATCGCGCTGGTGTAGCGGCGCGTCATCCGTTCCAGCTCGCCCTGCGACATTTTTTTCGGATCGCAGGTGATGCCGCCCTTGGCGCCGCCAAACGGAATATTCACCACGGCGCACTTCCACGTCATCCACGTGGCCAGTGCTTTCACTTCGTCGAGCGTAACCTGCGGATGGAAGCGGATGCCGCCCTTGGCAGGTCCACGCGCCGAGTTGTGCTGCACGCGAAAACCCTCGAAGCGGTGAATGTGGCCGTCGTCCATGCGCACCGGCACGCCCACCGTGAGCATGCGCTCCGGCCGCTTGATCATTTCACGCGTATTGTTATCCAGGCCGATAGCGTCTGCCGCGGTATCGAAGTTCTCCATGGCAACGTCATAGGCATTTGCTTGCGCTACTGTTGTTGGCATTGGTGTTTCCTCCTTGCCCGGGTCTCGGCGCCGGCGCGTCACAGCGCGCCGGCATGGGCTCAGGCCAAGCTCGTTTCCTCGGTTCGCACCTCGCCGCGCTCGGGCGGCTGTCCCCTGCGATAAACCGGCAGCAGCCACTTGCGGTACGCGGCGATGCGTCCGTGCGTCGCGTCGACGTAGAGCTGGCGCAGGCTGCGTGTGACCACGCCGATGGCTCCATCCGCGACCGTATGGTGATCGACGCGCGTCACGGGGGCCACGCCCACCGCCGTTCCGGTGAGAAACAGCTCGTCGCAGATGTACAGCTCGCTGCGGTCAACGGGCCGCTCCACAATCTCGAGGCCGAGTTCGCGGGCGGCCAGCTCCATGATGGAGTCGCGCGTGATGCCCTCGAGAACGTTCTCCGTCACCGCCGGCGTGATCAGCCGTCCTTTACGGCGCATGAAAAGGTTGCAGGTGGCGCCTTCGGTCACATGGCCGGTCTCGTTCAGCAGAATGGCTTCATCGAAACCGCAGCGGTGCGCTTCATCGCTGGCCAGGGCGCTGTTGGCGTAAGCGCCGCAGATTTTGCCGCGCGCGGGAATGGCATTGTCGTCGATGCGCCGCCAGGAACTCACGCCGGCATGCAGCCCGTTTTCGCTGTGCATATACTCGCCGAAGGGCAGCGCCACAATGAAGAATGCATCCTGGTCGTCCATGGACACGCCGACACGCTCTGCGCAATTGTAGGCCAGGGGACGAATGTAAAGATCGGTGCGGAATGCATTGCGCTGCGCCAGCTCCAGCGTGATGTCGCACAACTGATCCGCGGTCAGCGGCACATCGATGTGCAGAATGCCGCCATTCTGCTTCCAGCGCACAAAGTGGTCGCGGGGCCGCATCACAAACAGCTCCTCCTCCGACGCGTTCCAGTAGGCGCGAATGCCTTCGAAGACGCCGGTTCCGTAGTGCAGAGCATGGGTCAGGATTCCGACGTGCGCATCATGCATGGGCATGTACTGCCCGCCGAAGTAAACAATCGCATTGGGGTCAACATCCGCATTCATCTCAAACCTCCGCGAGCTCTGCCTTAAACAGTTCCCTGCCCCGCGCTATGGCGCGCTCGTCCAGTTCCACCCAGCGCGGGTTTTTGATCAGACGGCGCAAAGCCGCGTCGATGCTGGCCTGCGGCAGCACGCCCGCCATTTCCAGCACTGCGCCCAGCATCACCATGTTGGCCGCTCGCTTGTCACCCATGGCGTCGGCCAGGCGCGTGAATGGAAGCGCCAGCACCTGCACGCCCTTGCGCTCGCAATCGGCGGGAAATTCGTCGCCGTCGTAGATCATCCATCCGCCGGTGCGAACGCTGCGATCGAATTTCCGCAGCGAAGGCTCATTCATGGCGACAAGCACCGTGGGCGCCGTCACTAGAGGTGAATCGATGGTCTGGCGCGAAAGCCGCACATGGCAATTCGAAGTGCCGGAACGCATCTCGGGCCCGTACGACGGCAGCCATGAAACCTCAAGCCCCGCATCGAGTCCGGCTTCGGCCAGCATTTCGCCCAGCAGCAACACGCCCTGCCCGCCAAATCCCGCAATGCGTACCTGCAAATCTATTTCGAGCTGCTGCGCAAGCTCGTGGGCATTGCCTTCCGGCAAATCCCCGTCGGCCACGCCGAGAATGCCTGGCAGCTCGTCGAGCGCGGGACTGGGTGCCCCATCCAAGCTCTGCTTGGGTGGGATCGAATCCACGTCGGGCGCTTCCGGCCTCAGGTTCTTGTCGGCCATTCGTTCTTTCGTCCGATCGCAAAACACTCCCAGCGGGAAAGTTTTCTCCATCACATCGCGCACCCAGTGCTGCGCATCCACCGGCGACATCTTCCAAATGGTCGGGCACGGCGAAAGCACTTCGATCAGCGAGAAGCCCAATCCCCGCACCTGGTTGTCCAATGCGCGCTTGATCGCTCGCGCCGCCTGCGCAATTTGCTTGTTATCGCCCAGGCCCACGCGCTCAATGTAGGCGGGCGCCTGGAGCGTCGCGAGCAATTCGCTCACGTGCAGCGGATAGCCTTCGGTAGCAGCCGAGCGGCCGTTAGGCGTAGTGGTACTCTTCTGGCCCAGCAGCGTGGTGGGAGCGGCCTGCCCTCCCGTCATGCTGTAAATCGCGTTATTCACGAAGATCACGGTGATGTTTTCGCCGCGATTGGCGGCGTGCAAAATCTCCGCCGAGCCAATGGCCGAAAGATCGCCGTCGCCCTGGTAGCTGATGACGATGCTTCCCGGGCGGCTGCGCCGAATCGCCGTGGCCACTGCAGGCGCGCGCCCGTGCGCGGCCTGCACGTTGCCCGTATCGAAGTAGTAGTAAGTGAAGACCGAGCAGCCCACGGGACCGACCATCACTGTGCGATCCTGCACGCCCAACTCGTCGATAGCCTGCGCCAGCATCTTGTGCACAATTCCGTGCCCGCAGCCAGGACAAAAATGCGTCTGATGCTGCAGCTCTTCCTTGCGCTCGTAGCGCGGGTAGAACGATTTGGCCTTGCTGCGCGCGACTTCGTACTCTGCAACCGGTGAATTAGGCATTGGCCATGCGCTCCTCTTCTGCAGGCTTCCGGTCGGGAACGCTTTGCTCCAAACCCTCGCGGCGCGCCAGCTCCTGCACCAAGCGGAGCACTTCCTCATGCGAGGGCACGTTGCCGCCCATGCGATTCAAAAACTCCACCGATCGCGAGCCGTTCAGCGCCAGCTTCACGTCTTCCAGCATCTGCCCGTTGCTCATCTCCACCACCACGAACAGCCGCGCGTTGAAAGCCAGCCGCTGGAACTGCACTTTCGGGAATGGATACAACGTGATCGGCCGCAGCACGCCGACCTTAAGTCCGGCGGCCCGCGCCTCGGCGGTCACGGCCTTCAAAATGCGGCCCACAATGCCGTAACCCACCAGCACAATCTCCGCATCGCCCGTGCACCACTCTTCCGCGCGGGCTTCGCGCTGTTCGGCAAGTTTGTACTTGGCCTCGAGTTTTTGGATGTGTTTCTCCAGTCCATCGAAATCGAGCGACAACGAGTTGATGAGGTTGCCGCGCGACGCCGCCGTGCCGGCTACGGCCCACCCGGGCAGATGCGTCGGCGTTGCCGATTGCGGAAATTCCACCGGCTCCATCATCTGGCCGATAAATCCGTCGGCCATCAGCACCACCGGGTTGCGATAGCGATCGGCCAATTCGAAAGCCAGCGCAGTCAGGTCCGCCATCTCCTGCACAGAGTGCGGAGCCAGCACGAGGGTGCGATAGTTGCCGTGGCCGCCGCCCTTCACCACCTGGTGATAGTCGCCTTGTTCCGCGCCGATGTTGCCCAGCCCCGGCCCCGCACGGGTAATGTCGGCAATCACGCAGGGCAGCTCCGCGCCCGCCATGTAGCTGATCCCCTCCTGCATCAGGCTGATGCCGGGACCGCTTGAGGCCGTCATGGCGCGCACACCCGCCGACGCCCCCCCGTAAAGCATGTTGATCGCGGCGACCTCGCTCTCCGCCTGCACATACACGCCGCCGGTTTTGGGCATGAACTCCGCCGCGGCCTCGGTGATTTCGCTCGCCGGAGTGATGGGATAGCCATAGAATGCGCGGCATCCCGCTAGGATGGCGCTCTTCACAATGGCCTCGTTGCCCTTCATCAGTTGCTTTTTCATGCGGCCGCACCCCCCAAAGCGCTGGCTCCGCGGACCCCGCCCGCGCTCATCAAGCGCAACACGGTAATCGCGCCCGGCTCCGGGCACGCCATAAAGCAGATGCCGCATGCCGTGCAGGCGGAACCCGCATACACCGCCGTGCGATAGCCAAAGTGATTCAGCCGCTCGCTCAGCGCGATCACCTTCGGCGGACAAGCCTCGATGCACAGGCCGCAGCCTTTGCACTCGTCGGTATCGATCTCGAGCCTTCCCCGGTCCGGTTTCTTCTCATCGATCATTCTCTTCATCCCTCCGCAGCAAGCTGACTCGCTGACTTGCTAACTCGCTCCTCATACAAACGCCGCTTTCCGCTCCATATAATGCGACCGCACAGCAAAATCCTCCAGCTCCGCCTGGAAGCGCGGATCGGCAATCGCGATCAGTGCCTCCGCGCGCTCGCGCAAAGTTTTTCCGTGCAGATAAGCAATGCCATGTTCGGTGACCACGTAATGCACATCGGCGCGCGAAGTCACCACGCCCGCGCCCGGCTCCAGCACCGGCACAATGCGCGACACCGTGCCGCCCCGTGCCGTGGAAAGCAGCGCAATAATCGGCACCCCGCCTTTGGCGCGCGCCGCGCCGCGAATGAAATCAATTTGTCCGCCAAATCCGCTGTACGGCCGCGTGCCCAGTGAATCGGCGCACACCTGCCCCGTCATGTCGATTTGAAGCGCGCTGTTGATCGCCACCATGCGCTCGTTCTGCGCCACCACAAACGGATCGTTGGTGTAGCTGATCGAGCGAAATTCAAAAGCGGGATTCTCGTGGACGTATTCGATGAGGCGTTGCGTGCCCAGTACGAACGAAACCACGGCCTTGCCGCGGTGCAGCGTTTTACGCTCGCCGTTGATCACACCGGATTCCATCAGATCGATCACCCCATCCGGAACCATCTCGGTATGAATGCCTAGGTCGCGCTTGTCGCTCAGGCAGTGCAGAACCGCCTCGGAGATGCCTCCAATGCCGGTCTGCAACGTAGCGCCGTCGGGAATGAGCGTGGCCACGTTGCGCGCCACGCGCATGTGCATCTCGGTAGCCGGTTCGGCCTCAAGCTGCAGCAGCGGCCGATCGGTCTCCACAATGGCCGAGATACGGCTCAGGGGAACCACCGTGTCGCCATGAGTGCGTGGCATCTGCCGGTTCACTTCGGCAATCACGATGGGAGCGCGGCGCAATGCCGTCTGCGTGCAATCCACCGTGGTGCCCAGGCTCACGAAACCGTGCGCATCGGGCGGCGACACCTGCATCAACACCACGTCGAGCGGCAACGCGCCGGTCTCGAACAGATTTTCGATTTCACTTAAGAAGATCGGCGTGTAGTCGGCGCGGCCATCGCACACCGCAGCGCGCACATTCTCGCCCAGAAACAGGCCGCGATGGCGGAAGTGGCCGGCGTACTCGGGCTGCGTGTAGTCGGCGGCGCCGAGCGTCTTCATATGGATGATTTCGACGTCGTGAAGCTCGGGCGCGCGGGCCACCAGCGCTTCTACAAGTGGAGACGGAGTTCCGCAGCCCGATTGAATCCAGATGCGAGCGCCGGAGTGTACGGCTTTGAGCGCCTGCGCGGCGCTCATGCGCTTGCGCTCGAAATCCTCGGTCCAGGTCATCTTGAGCCGCCTCCGCAAACCTGCTTAAGTGCTTGCATCGGCGCCGGTTTCAGCCTCACAAATCGAGCCTCCCGGAGTTGCGTTCCACTCCTCTGAGCCCGCGTTATTTTCCACCTTGGCAAAGGCGCCCGCAGTGATGGGTGTCACCCATTTCCCTGCACGTTCAGGGCAGAATTCGGGGCTGAAATTGGCATATTTTCCAAACTTAGCCAACATTTCGAGCGATTTGTGCGATGATTGACGACTTTTACACGAATCGGCCACAAGGCCCGCTTTTTCCGCAGCCGGACGCACAGAAATTGCGAACTCTATCAATGAAAGAAAGGAGATTCGCAGGGCCCAGAAATGCGCATGGCTGCCGCGCCGTAGATGCAGCGTTTGTTAGCCCCGCGCCTCAGCGTGAGGAGAGCAGGCCCACTAATCTCGCCCCGGAGTCCCCTAGAGACGACGCAACGTCAAACCCCTTTGAGGATTCAATCGCTGAAAGCTGGCTTCAGTTGCTCTTGCCTGGGTGGTCCGCAACAGCGGAGGGCAGATCGAGCGCCACGAGGGCGAAACGGGTCTCGCCGTTCTCAGGACCTTCAAAACCCACAATGTGCTGGTGCCGCTTCGATCCGGCTTTCAACTCCAGGCTATCCTCGCTGGTGCCGTAGTCACTGCGATCGATCTGCACCGTGGAGTGATTATCCTTGTCGTCGGCGCAGGTCAGCCCCTCAGAGGTTGCAATCGGAGTGCCCACCGGCGTGGTGCCCTGGCAGGTGACGACATCGCCGTAGCGGCCCAACGCCTTTTTGTAAAACGCGATCACCTGGTCCTTCTTATCCGGCGTTTCATAGGAGACGGCGCGCACGCGCAATTCCCACTCGCCAAACCCCATGTGTATGTCCGCTGACTTGTGGTCGTCGTCATCCTTCACCAGTTCGGCGCTTGGATAAGCGGGCAACCCGACGTCGGCCGCCGTGGTCTGGTCAGTGTTTACATGCACCCCGCCAAAGGGAGTGTCCACCTGGACGTTCTTCTCCTGGCCGTTGGCGTCCTTGTCCACGTGGATTCTGCACCCGGCCATGCCGGCCGCCAGAGCCAGGCAGCCGAGCAGGCCAGCCGCGAGCGCAATCGGGCTTCTGTTCACAGCAATCACCCTCTGGCCAAGTTATACGCCCGCCGGTGCAAACGGTTCTCGAAATGTGCAACTGCGGAGCAGCCGGCCTGGACTGGCTTGAGAAGAACCCTTCAAAGTGCGCAAGAAGTGTCAGGGCATGACTTTAGCCGTGCCGATGAAGCCCAGAGAAAGACGTGGGCTTTAGCCCCTGCGGAGCGTTTCTCACGATTTGACCGCGAATTCGGCCCTTTTCCGCAGCCTGTAGACCGGCGCCACGAAATAGTCCGGCCTCAGTGCGACGAGGGCTTGTCTTCCTTGCTGCTGGTCGCGTACAGGATCGAAACGACAAATGCAATCAGGATGACACCCACGACAACGAACGGGGAAGAGATGTGCATGGTGCAAAACTCCTTGACGCCTACCAGATTATCAAATCCAGCGTCCAGCTTTCAGCCTTCGCCGTTAGCTGTTTCTAATTGCTCTTGCCGGATTTATCCCCGGAACCGGACGGCAGATCGACCGCAACCAGCGCAATGCGCGTCTCGCCTGCCGAGGAGTCTTCAAAGCCCACAATGTGCTGGTGCCGCTCGGACCCCGCCTTCAACTCCAGGCCGTTCTTACTGGAATGGTAGCCATAGCTCTGGCCGTGATCGTTCACCTGCACGTTGGCGTGCTTGTCTTCCTTGCAGCTAAGCCCCTCCGAAGTCACAGTCGGCGTGCCTATCGGCGCATTATCCTGGCAGGTGATCACATCGCCAAAGCGGCCCAGCGCCTTCTTGTAAAACGCCTCCACCTTATCCTGGCTGTCCGGGCTGGAGTAGTTCACCACCATCACGCGCATCTCCCACTCGCCAAACCCCACATGAATGTCGGCAGACTTGTCGTCTTCCTTGTCGGCGGCAATCTGCGCGCCCGGATAGGCAGGAAGGCCGAGATCGGCCGCCGTGGTCTGGTCCGTGTTCACGTGAATGCCGCCGAATGGAGTATCAACCTGAACGTCCTTGTCCTCGCCGTTGGCGCCTTTGTCCACGTGGATTCTGCATCCGGCCATTCCGGCCGCAAGCGCCAGGCAGCTCAGCAGGCAAGCCGCGCGCGCAATCGGGTTTCTGTTCATAGCAATCAACCTCTGGCCAAGTTATACGCCGGCCTGGAGCAAAAGGTTCCAGAAAAGTGGATCGCCAGTCCCCAGCTTGGATCGCCGGCCTTCAGCTTGCACCGCCTGCTTCCAGTCTTGTGTAGCGCCGGCCCCTACAAGCTGCGGAAAACTCTTCAAAAAGGGCAAGAAGTGTCAGGGCACGACTTCAGTCGTGCCGACGAATTCTAAAGAAAGAGGCGGGCTTTAGCCCCTGCGCAATCCTCCATTCAAAAAGACGCTTTTTCTGCAGTTTGTCCTGCAATGCGCCGTTCACCACTCGCGAGCCAAAACTCACGCCTCACTGCTTCGGCCCACCGTTCGGATAACTCACAAGAATCGTCAAAATCTCATACGGATGAATCGGCACCTTCACCGCATCGCCCTCCACCTCGAGCGGATCACCCTCCGGCTCCTCCATCAAATTCGTGACCGTCGCACCGGTTGCGCCCGGCGGCACATCGAACTCCGCCGTAGTCTCCTTGCCCGCCCATTCATAAACGCGGAAAATCAGACCGTTCGCGTCCTCAGCTTTCTTGACTGCGGTGAGGACCACATTCTCTGGCGAGATCGAAGCAAACGAGTGCTCGGCCGGCAGCGATCCCGCGTGCGCCGTCGTCACCACCGCCTCGAGCGGGTAATCGTACTCCCAGCCGTGGCGCACGGTAAGCGCATCCTTCCAAGTGCCCGCGTGCGGATAGAGCGCATAGTGGAAATGATGATGCCCCTGGTCGGCATTGGGATCGGGCCACGTAGGCGATCGCAGCAGCGTCAACCGCAGCACGTTGCCCACAGCATCGTATCCGTACTTGTCCTGATTGAGCAGGCTCAGCCCGTAGACTTTTCCGTCCGCGCTCGTGCCCGAAAGATCCGCCCACCGCATCGCCGGAACCTCGAACTGCGCCTTCTCCCACGAATTGTTGCGCGTCGTCGGCCGCTCGATCGTGCCGTAGGGAATCTCATACGTCGCGAATTTGCTCCTCACCGCCAACGGAAACGCTGCCTTCAAGAGAACATGCTTCTCGTGCCAGTCGATGTCGTTCTCGACGTCAATCTGGTCCCAGTCGAGCATGATCGTCTGGACGAATTGCGAATTCTGGAAATGGCTCGTAACGCGGACGGCCGGCTCTCCATTGGCGGCAGTGACGGCTTCAACGGAGTCGGCGCGAACAATGGTTTCAGGGGACCGGTCCAGTGTGCCGGGATCGATATTCCAGGCGTCGTAATCCTTCGGTGTGTCTTTGAAAAACTGAAGCTGGTTGCCGCAGACGCCGGGGGCGAGGGCCTCGAAGCCACGGGGCGGCGAGGAGTCTACGACGCGAAGATAAACGCTCGTGATGCAACCGCTGGTCTTGTCTACCACCACTCTCAAATAACGATTGTCGAGCGCGATGGTACTACCCATGTCCTTTCGCTGGCCCTCAGCCACAACCCAGGGACCTCCCTCCTTCTGCTGCCCAACGTGAACAGTCGTGTAGCCCAGTGCGGGAACTCTATCGACCCAGATGGTAAGATCAGCGACGCCTGTTGTTGGATCAATCTTTGCACTACCGGAGGTCACAGACCCCTGGTTTCCCCAAATGTCTCCGGGGCTTCCCTTTGGAAATTGGACCCTGGCGTGCACATAACCCGAACGCACCCAGCCGAGCGGGTTATAAACGAGAATAGGAGTCCCTGCGCCATTTGTGTTTATATTTTCCGACACCGTCTCCAGCGCCCCACTCGAAATCTCCTGCGTCGACATGCGCACCCAGTCGTAATCCTTCTGCGCATCCTTATAGATCGCGCCGATCCCCGACCCCGCCGCCAGATCGTGGAACTGGTTGAACAAAACTTTCTTCCAATCTTCCGTGATCTCGTCCGAAGGGTATGCCCGTCCGGCCAGGACCCAGGCAAGCGAGGAAAACTTCTCCGCGTTCAGCACCTCTTCCTCGCTGTCGCGCATGTTTTTCTTGTGGTTGGCCTGCGTGGTGTAGACGCCGCGATGGTACTCGAGATACAACTCCGTATCCCAAGTCGGAATCGACACCTTGCCCGGCACCGCAACCGGAAACTCGTAACGCTTCGCAATCGACTGATAATTCCACACCGCGCTTTGCGGCGCGATCTGCTTCTCAACGGTCGAGAAAAAGCTCTGTGCCGTCCCGAACTGGTACTTCGGCGTCACATGATCGTCTGCCTTCCAATGAAAACCCTCGTCCAGAATCGCCCGCGTAGGCCCTCCGCCGTGATCGCCCACGCCATAAAGATCCATCATTTCCGTCAGTCCCGGAGACCGTTTGCGCGCCATAGCCAGATCGTCGCTCAACCGCACCGGGCTCAGGTTCAGATTCACGTAGTCGTCCGGAAAATACGTCAGTACCTTCGATCCATCCGGCGACTCCCACCAGAACAGCTTGAACGGCAGCTTGTTGGTATCGTTCCACGTCATCTTCTGCGTCACAAAGTAGTCGATGCCGCTCTTTTTATAGATCTGCGGCAACTGCCACGTGTACCCAAACGAATCGGGATTCCACCCGATCCTCACGTCCACGCCGTACGCCTGCTTGTACCAGCGCTTGCCCACCAGCAACTGGCGCACCAGCGACTCGCCGTCAGGCATATTCAAGTCGGGCTCAACCCACATCCCACCCACAATCTCCCAGCGCCCTTCTTTGATGCGCTGCTTGATCTCGTCGTTCAGCGCCGGATACTTCTGCGCCATCCAATCGTTGTAAGCCGCCGCCGATTGCGTGAAGGTATAGCCGGGATACTCATTCATCAACTGCAACGCGGTCCCAAATGTCCGCTTCACCACGTCCACGGTTTCCGTCCAAGGCCACAGCCATGCCGCATCAATGTGCGCGTTGCCGTCAAGCAGAAACGTGGCGCGCTGAAGGAGAGGCCGCAGAAGTTCCATTCCGCCCTGCGCCTTCTTTAGGCTCGCGTCGAACTTTGCCGAATCGTGCGAGTCAAGCGCGGCCAGATCTACAGCGGCAATGGCGTGATTTAACAGGTCCATCGGCTGAATGCCCGTAGAGGCCGCGTCTGCCCTTTGTGGCGCAAGGCTCGGCAGCAGCAGCGCCGCCGAAAGAAACTCCTCAGCCAAATCCTGCGGCTTGGGCCGATTCTCCGCAAAATCCACGCGCAGCGTAGCGCCGTGGAAACTCTTCACATCAATGGTCTCGAGCAACTTCACCGCGACCACCACCTTGTCGCCGGGCCGTGCGTCATCGAACAGCACCTCCGGCTCCAGATCCTCGCCCAGCGCCACGCGCCGGCCGTTGAAGTAGAGAATCTCGGGTATCGACCCGTTGGCGTCGGCGTGAAACTGGAACCAGATCCGCGCGCCCGTCAGGTCGTAGCCATTCAGCGTTGCAGGCAGTTGAATGGTCTGGCGAAACCACACGGCGCTGGTGGAAAAGTGCGCGCTCACGGCCGCATCCTGCCAGCCGCTCGCGTCAAGATCGACGGCTTCGCCGTGCGGCAAATCGCCTTCGTGCATCTTCCAGGTGCCGGCCGGCAACTGCGAAAGACTCATCAGCCGTTCCACCACGGCGCGCGACGGCGCCGGCAGCAACGCCAGCCCCCGGTTCACTTCGCCGCCGCGTTGCGCCGCGGCGGATGTGGCAACAAGCAACGCACCGAAAGCAAGAATCAGGAGCACAAAATTGCGGCAAGCAAATTTCAAAGAGGCACTCATGACGGTTCAACCCTCTGCGGAATTGTAGGGCATTGCGGAGACCGGTCTGCAGAGTGCCTTCTGACCGTCTTTTCTCCTTCGAGCCGGTAGCCCACGAGCCGCTCAAGCACCGAACCCAAGTCCCACAATCCGGGATTTGCTGCTCCCTTCCACCTCCGCGTCGGCGGCCTCGTGTGCGCGGTCACATCCGTTCTAACGCCCGCACACTCAACATGAAGGCATGGACGCAGCAACCCTCATATTGATGGCTCCATGTACGCTTTTGCTGGGCGCCGCGTTGCAGATTCTGGTAGCCCGTCTCTGCTCCGCCCAGACAAAGGGCATTCTCGCTTTCCTCATCTGCTTGCCCGCCATCTTTGCCGTCATCGGCCTCGCGCCCGCGGTGCGCAACGGGCAATCCATTGATCTGCATCCGCTGCCGTGGGACGGGCCTCTGGCTCTCGTCCTTCATGTCGACGCGCTCAGCGTGCTCTTCGCCTTCATGGGCGCCGTCATCGGCGGCCTGGTGCTGCTTTATTCCATCGGCTACATGGCGCACGACAAATCGGCCACGCGTTTTTACGCCATCATGCTGGTCTTCATCGGCGGGTTCATTTCACTCGTCTTCAGCGCCAACCTCTTCATCTTTTATCTCTGCTGGGAATTGGTCGGCCTCTGTTCCTTCGGCCTGGTCGGCTTTTGGTACACCAACCGCGAAGCCGTGAACGGCGCGCGCAAGGTGCTGCTCATGACGCACATCGCCGGCTACGGCTTGCTTGCCGGAATCGTGGTGCTCTACCACCGCGCCGGTAGCGCCTTGTGGACCGATCCCGCGGTGGCGAACCAATTCACCGGCGGCCTCTTCGCGCTGATGCTCGTCGCACTCGTGGCCAAGAGCGTGCAGGTTCCGCTGCACACATGGATTCCCGAAGCCATGGCCGCGCCCACTCCGGTGAGCGCGCTGCTGCACTCCGCCTGTTATGTCACGTCTGGCGTGTACCTGGCCGCGCGCATGCACAGCTTTGCCATGTGGCCTGCCGCGTGGGGCCAGAGCCTGATGTGGATCGGCACAGCAACGATGGCTGTCGGCGTAATGTACGCCATGGTCCAGACCGATCTCAAGCGCATGCTTGCGTTCTCCACCGTGAGCCAAATCGGCTACATGATGATGGGCATTGGCATCGGCACGCCGCTCGCCATTACGGCCGGCCTGCTGCACTGCCTCAATCACGGCTTCTTCAAAGGCGGACTGTTCCTGACCGCCGGCTCCGTGCAGCATGCAACCGGAACGCGCGACATGAACAAGCTCGGCGGCCTGGCTGGAAAAATGCCGCAGACCACTTTGTCCTGGATGATCGGCGTAGGCAGCATGATGGGCATTCCGCTGATGAGCGGTTTTGCCAGCAAGTGGATGCTCTATGCCGCGGCGTTGCAGGCGGGATGGGCCGTCCCCGCCATGGTGGCATGGGCAGCGAGCCTGGGCACGGTGTTCCTTGGCGTCAAAGCCACCAGCGCGGTCTTCCTCGGACCCACCACCGAAAACACCAAGGATGCGCACGAGTCTCCGCCCACCATGGTCTGGGGCATGGGCTTGCTGGCTGTGGGCAGCGTAGTGCTCGGCGTAGCGCCGCAGTTGGCCGTGAACTACTTCCTCAATCCGATTCTTCTCGCGCTGGGCATGGGCACCGGCGTGCACGTCACGTGGCTCGGCCTCTCCGCCGATGCCGGCAGCTTCTCTTCGACCGGCGGCCTCGTGTTGGCGTTGGTCTCCCTTGTCGTCGGCGGCGCAATTTATCTCGTCGCCTACGCCGTGCGTCCAGCATCGGCAGGCCCGGCGATGGCTGGAGCCGGCGGAGGCATCTTCACCGGCGGCGAGCCGCTCGGCGAGCAAGGCCGCCTCACAGCCGGCGATTTTTCTGAGATTTTTCAGGAGCACTGGCACTCCTTCTTCCGCTGGTCGAATGTCGATCGCGCGTATCTAGCCGTCTGGCACGGTTTGCAGGCGGTCTCACGCCTGCTCGGCCAGGCCTTCGCATGGATGGAACGCCGCGCCACGCTGCTCCTTGTGATTTTCGCCGCCGCAATCTTCGCGCTGCTGCTTTGGGTCGTGCCCGGAGTGGTTCCCGCGCACATCCCAGCCGTGATGCCGCTCGTACAAGCTCCATTGATGCTGCTATGGGCCGTCGCCCTCGCCGCCTTGGCGCTGCTGCTGGCCTCGTTTTCTGGCCGCTCCAATTGGAAAGTTGCCCCTTTCCTCTTCTTGGTCGGCGGCCTCACCGTCAGTGGGCTGCTCCTTCCGATTGCACGGGCGCGCCTGGGCCTGCTTGAACTTGCGACTTTGCTCACGGTGATTCTGGTTTGGCAAACAGCGCGCACGCGCGCGGTCAAATTCGCCTACCTTGCCGTGGTGCTGCTCTCCGCCGGATCGATGATCGCAAGCGACCTGCTCGCCGAGCGTGGATCGCTCGAAGTCGCCCGCGCGTTTCTGCTCACGGGCGTCGCCGTCAAACTTGCGATGGTCCCGCTCTTCTTCTGGCTGCTGGCGCTGGCCGACGGCGTGCCCGTGCTGGTGCTCGGCGTCATCATCGCCGTCGTCGATATGGCGGCCTTCGGAGAATTTCTCATCGGCGCGCAGACCAATCCCCTGCTGCTCACGCCGCAGCCAATGTTCTTCTATGCCGCAACCCTCACTTCGCTGCTGGCTGCTTTGTTGATGATCACCCAGCGCAGTCTCAAACGGCTGCTGGTACTGTCGACCGTTGAAGACGTGGGCTTTTTGCTTCTCGGCGGAGCTTCAGCCAACGCGCTCGGACAGAACGGCGCCATCATCGCCGCCTCCACGCACGCTCTGGCCAAGGCGCTCTTGTTCATTTGTCTTGCCGCACCCGAGGCGGACGGCGCGCTCGCAGTCGAACCTGTAGCTCTGGCCTCCCGTTATCCGGTCAGCGCCTTCGGATTCCTCTTCGGCATGCTGGCCATGCTGGGCATTCCGCCCACGCTCGGCTTCATCGGCCGCTGGCGGCTCTATTACGCCGCATATGAGGTTGGCTTTTGCCCGCTCACCATCTTCATTGTCTCCTCGATCCTCGCATTGATCGCCTACACGCTGGCGCTCACGCGCAACTGGTGGGGGCCTCCACCGGAATCGCCGCCTCAATCTGCCGCGCACGAACCGTTCCTGATCAAGGCCGTGATTGTCGTGCTGGTGGCCATCCTGCTCATCGCCGGAATCTGGCCCCATGGATTGCAAATTCTGATGGGGGTGCGGCTATGAAGCTCTGGAAGCAATTGATGTGCACCGCGCGCCGCAAGAGCCCCTGGCTCTTCCACATGAACTCGGGAAGTTGTAACGGCTGCGACATCGAAATTATCGCCGCGCTTTCGCCGCGCTACGACGCCGAACAGTTGGGCGTTCTGCTGCAGGGCAGCCCGCGGCACGCCGACATCCTCTGCGTCACCGGCCCGGTGACCAACAACGCCGTCAACGCAGTGAAAACCGTTTACGGCCAGGTCTGCGGACCCAAGGCCGTCGTCGCCATCGGCTCCTGCCCGGCCACGACGAATGTGTTTATTGACAGCCGCACGCTCGACGGCCCGCTCGACAAGCACCTTCCAGTCGATGTTTATGTTCCCGGCTGCCCGCCGCGGCCCGACGCCATCATCGCCGGCGTCGTCAAGGCGGCAACGATTCTGGCCGAACGCAGCGGCAACCCGGCACGAGCAGCGGGTGCCCCACCCTCGGCGATTCGCGTTCTTTGCGAATCGGCTAAGGTGGGAAAGCACGAACCCCAACCAATCTCGCTCAACCCGCCGCAACCCGCAGTCGATGTGATCGACGAGGTACAGCCATGAACCCGATGCTCACAGCCCTCGCCCGCATGTTGATCTTTCCCGGCTTGCTCTTCGCCGTACCCGCCGCGTGGTTCTTCCTTTGGGTGGAACGCAAAGCGGTCGCCCGCATGCAGGAGCGCGTCGGACCGCCATTCATGCAGCCGTTCTGGGATTTTGTGAAGCTGCTCGGCAAAAGCGCTCCGCCGCGCCCCGGCATGGCCGGATTCATCATGCGCGCCTGGCCGCTCATCGCAGTCGCGTCCGCGGCGGGAGCGGTTGGGTTGCTTCCCGTTCTGCCAGCCTCGGGCGGCTTTGAAGGCGACCTGATCCTGTTGCTCGCGCTTCTGGAACTGCCGTCCATCTGCATCATCGCCGCCGGCTTCTCGTCGCGCTCCATCTTCGGAGAAATCGGCTCCGCGCGCGAAGCCGCACTGAGCGTCTCCTACAACATCGTCTTTCTGCTGGCCATCGTCTCCATCGCCGCTTCGCAACACACCTTCCGGCTCGATGCGCTGGCGGCGATGCCCAGTTCGCCGCTGCACTGGCTGGGCGTGCTGGCGATTCTGGTGTGTCTGCCCGCTAAGCTGCACATCAATCCTTTCTCGCTGCCCAATGCCGAGCAGGAGATTTATGCCGGTCCGATGACCGAGTACGCCGGCCCCGAGTTGGCCATGTGGGAACTCGCGCACGGACTGGAATGGGTCGCCGCCACCGGTTTCGTCGCCACACTGGTCGCTCCGCATGTCGCTCTGGCCTGGGGAACTTCGCTGCTCGCCGGCTGTCTGTTTGTCGTGCTCTCGATTTGTGTCGTGCTGCTGCTCTCAGTGCTGGCCGCAGCCACGGCGCGCCTCGCCATCGATTCCAGCGTGCGCTTCTACTGGCAGTGCACGCTCATCTTCGCCGTGCTTGTGATTTCATCGGCAATTCTCGTGAGGTTCCGCTCATGAACATCCTCACCATGCTGTGGAAGAATCTGCGGCGCGGCTATCAGACCCTGCTCTTTCCCGCGCGGCCCAAAGTCACTGCGCGCTTTCGCGGCCTCGTCCAGTTCGAACCTGAATACTGCACCGGTTGCGGCATCTGCAAAATACGTTGCACCTCCCGCGCCATCGACATCAAACCGGGCAAAGGCGAGTTCACGTGGAGCTATAACCCCGGCCAGTGCACCTTCTGCGGTCGCTGCGTGGAAGGCTGCGTCGAACACGCACTCAAGGAAGACCGCATCCAGCACGCGCTGAAGCAGCAGCAGGACACGCCGCCAATTTACCTGACACAAGGCGAATTGAAAAAGTCCTACACCGTTGCCCGTCGTCCGCCCGCACCCAAACCCGCCGCCGCTCCAGCCACTTCACCTGTAGCGCCGGTCGCCAGACCGGCTGTACTGGCGGCGTCCACGCCGCCAGCCGGAGACTCAAAATGATCGCTCTCGATACCATTCGCAAAATGCTGGGAACCGTTGAGCCTTGGGTAGAGAGCCGCGGCGCCTGGTGGCTGAATCCCGGCGCATCGAGCGTCCGCGAAGCGGCCCTCGCCATGAACGCCGCAGGCGCGCGCTTCATCACCATCACCGCCTACCAGTTGCCCGGCGCGGAAGGCTTTCGTCTCGAGTACCACTGGGATCTCGCAGGACGCTTGCTCGGTTTTCCGTTCACAGTCGTCAGCAATCAAATCGAAAGCATATTCGACCTGTGCGAGGCGGCGGACTGGATCGAGCGCGAAATTCACGAAGAGTATGCCATCGACTTCACCGGCCGCGCCTGCGAGCAGCTCTTGCTGCGCGAGGGCGACAAGCTCGGCGTCAACCTCCGCGAGGACCCCAACGCCCAGCCCAAGCCGGCCGCGGCAGCGCCAGGACCGAAGGAGGTCGCACAATGAGCTACAAGATTCCCATGGGGCCCTTCCATCCCGGCCTTGAAGAACCCTACAAGCTCGAGATGATCTGCGAAGGCGAAACCGTGAAGGATGCCGAGCTGCACATCGGCTTCAACTTCCGCGGCATCGAGCATCTGGCCGAGACCCGCAACTACTTTCAGGTCATCGCGCTCATGGAGCGTGTCTGCGGCATCTGCTCGTTCATCCACACGCTTACGCTGTGCCAGGCCATGGAAAAGCTGGCGGGCCTTGAAGCCCCGCCGCGCGCCCAGTACATTCGCGTGGTCATGGCCGAACTCGAGCGCCTGCATTCGCACGTATTGTGGGCGGGCATCGCCGCCAAGCTCATGGGATTCAAAACCATGTTCATGACCTGCTTTGCGCTGCGCGAAAAGGTGATGGACGTGCTGCAGGCCATCTCCGGCAATCGCGTCAACTATTCCATGAACCGCGTGGGCGGTGTCAATCGCGACATCGAAGATCCGCTGGCGCTGGTCGGCATGGTGGCGGATCTGGAGCGCGAAATGATGCGCACTGTCATTCCCATCTTCACCACCAGTTCCACGGCACGTTCGCGCTACGCGGGCATTGGCGTCCTCACGCACGAGAAGGCCGTCTCCTGCGCCGTAGTCGGCCCTACAGCTCGCGCCTCAGGCATCGACCAGGACCTGCGCCGCGACGCGCCCTACGCGGCTTACGCGGAGATGAAGTTCGAGGTTCCCGTGGAGCAGGCCGGCGACGTGCGCGCGCGCCTCTTCGTGCGCGCCCTCGAAATCATGGAGAGCTGCCGCATCCTGCATCAGGCGCTCACCAGCATGCCGCTGGGCGAGATCGCCGTGGGCAGCGACAAGTTTGCTTTTGTCACCGGCACGGCCACCAGCCGCGTTGAAGCTCCGCGCGGCGAGGTCATGTATTCGGTAAGTTGGAAGGAAGGCTCGCGCAATCCGGCCCGCGTGCACGTGCGCACGCCCACCTTCGGCAACATGCCGGCGGTGCGCTGGATGGTGCGTGGCGCGCGGCTCGCCGATACTCCGCTCATCCAGGCATCCATCGACCCCTGCTACTCCTGCACCGACCGGTAGGGAGAAGCGGCGTTAGCGGAGCGAGTGCCCGCTCCTAAAGTTCGCAATACAAGAACTGCGGTCATTCCGAGCAAAGTTTGGCCGATTTTTCGGCCAAACAGAGTCGAAGGATCTGCATTTCGAGATGCCGAGTTCCGCATTGAACTTCTGGATTACCGCAAGAGCCCCCATATCCCAAGTCCCGGTTCTTACTCCCTTAATCCCCGTTTTTCTTCCCGCAACTGCCGCCAATGCACTACTCTTGCCTTGTCGCATATGTCACGCTATTTTCACAGGGTCCGGGAAGCACTCTTCCACGCCTTTGCCCACGACGTTGTGAACACGGCAAAGGCCGCAGCCTATTCCGGCATGCTCATGTTCTTCCCCGCCCTGCTGGTCATCACCACTCTGGTGGCCCAGGTGGAGGAGGGATCCTCGCTGGTGGGCGAAGCGCGCACCGTACTAGAGCAGTTTCTGCCTCCCGATACTCTCGATCTCGTACAGACCTCCATCCTCTCGCACCAGTTTCGCTCCGGCCCGGTGATTTTCTCCGCCGCCTGCCTGAGCCTTTTCGCAGGCCTCGGCGTCATGCTGTCGCTGATGGAAGGCTTTCGCCGCGCCTACCGGCTGCCGCCTGAAAGCTGGACCTTCTGGGGCCGCCGCGCCCGCGGTCTCATTCTGGTATTCATCGTGCTAGTTCCGCTGTCGGTGGCTTCGTTGGTCATCGTCTTCGGCCACCAGATCGAGCTGTGGATGGTCGATAACGCCGGCCACGACCTGAAATACTTCGTCATCTTCTTCTGGCGTATGGTTCGCTGGTCGGTCAGCTTTATCGCCATCCTCGCCGTGCTCACCGCGCTCTACCATTTCGGCACGCGGCGCACCGAGCATTGGCTCTGGGTGTTGCCCGGCGCCATCGCCGGCACGATCATCTGGTTCCCGGCCACGCTGGCCTACGGCTGGTACGTCACCAGCGTCGCCAATTACACGCGCATCTACGGCTCCTTTGCCACCGGCATCGCCACTCTGGTCTGGCTGTACATCACCTCATTCAGCGTCCTGCTGGGCGCAGAGCTGAATGGCGTCCTCTACTGGGAGCGCCAAATTCAACTGGCCGGCGAAAAAGCCGAGCCCGAACTGGCCCGCGCCTCTCAATAAAGCAAAACTTTGTACCGCTAGTCTCTAGACTGACTGTCGTGCGGGCCTCCAAACCCGCACATTGATACATCTCCGCGATTCCCGTCCGCGTCCTTCCATTTACAATGAACTCAGTACCGCTTCTTTTGCTCCTTTTGCCCCTTTTTACCCGCACAAAAATCTTTTGGCCCAAATCAACTTGCGCCCGGAGCTTATCAAATGACCTTTGCCGATCTGAATCTGACGGATTCCCCTTCGCAGCGCCGCGCCAAAATCGTCGCCACCCTCGGACCCGCCTCCAACACGGAGTCCGTGATTCGCGACATGATCCGCGCCGGTGTTGACGTGGTCCGGCTCAATTTTTCACACAGCACCCATGAGCGCAAAATTTCCGTCATCGAGAAGATCCGCAAAGTAAGCAAGGAAGAGCGCAAGCCGCTGTGCATCCTGGGTGACCTGCAAGGCCCCAAAATCCGCACCGGGCTTCTCAAAGATCATCAGCCCGTGCTGCTCAAGGCCGGCCACCGGCTCGTCGTCACGCCGCGCGAGGTGCCGGGCACGGCATCGCTGGTGGGCACCACCTTCAAGACCCTGGCGGAAAATCTGGAACAGGGCTCGCGCATTCTGCTCTCCGACGGACTCATCGAGCTGCGCGTCCACGAAATCAACGGCGAAGATGTGGCCTGCGATATCGTCAACGGCGGCATGCTGGGCGAACACAAGGGCATTAATCTTCCCGGCGTCCTGGTGCGCACGCCTTCGCTCACCGAGAAAGACTCTGAGGATCTCGAGTTTGCTCTGAATCACGGTGTCGACGCCGTCGCCGTCTCCTTTGTGCGCACCGCTGAAGATGTGACCCTGGTCCGCAACCGCATCGCTGCGCTCGGCGGTCACACCTGGATCATCGCCAAGCTGGAAAAGCCGCAGGCGGTCGAGCATCTCGACGCCATCCTGCAGGTCTCCGACGGCATCATGGTGGCCCGCGGCGACCTGGGCGTGGAAGTTCCGCCGGAGAAGGTACCGGCCATTCAGAAGTACATCATCCGCCGCGCCGCTGAGTACTCCAAGCCGGTCATCACGGCCACGCAAATGCTCGAATCTATGATTGAGAATCCGCGGCCCACGCGGGCCGAGGTCTCCGACGTAGCCAACGCCATCTACGACGGCACTGACGCCGTCATGCTCTCCGGCGAGTCAGCCGTCGGCAAGTATCCCGTGGAATCCGTGGCCATGATGGCGCGCATCGTGAGCGAAACCGAGCTCAACATCAAAGAGAACCTTGGCACCGCGGCCCGCGAGCGTCACGCCCATCTCTCCATCGCTGAAACCATCTGCGAAGCCACGGCGCACGCCGCCGACGACCTCGACCTGCGCGGAATTGCGTTGTTCACCGAGTCGGGCGCCACGGCGCGCCAGCTCTCCAAGTATCATCCCTCGGCGCCCATCTTTGCGCTCAGCCCGGTTGAAGTCACCGTCAACCGCCTCAATCTTCTCTGGGGAACCACGCCCATCCGCTGTCCCAAGGCCAACACCACCGAGGCCATGGTCGATCTGGCCGAGAGGTTGCTGGAAAAAAACGGCTATGTGCGCCCGCGCGAAGTAATCGCGATCGTGGCCGGCACGCGCACCAAATCCGGTTCCACCAACTTCATGCGGCTGCACGTCATGGGCGAGAATGCTGCCACGCAAAGCGCTCCCGCAGGCAAGAAGCGCACGGTTCTGTCCGCGCGCGCTGCAGAAGCGCAGAAACCAGAGTTCTCCGCGGCAGCAAGATCCCTCGCCGCAAAATATTGAAGGGTTGCTCTCGATCGCTCGTTCCCTGCTACCGTTGGCTGGGACATGCGCGGGCGCATCAGTTTGCGTAGTATCATTCCATCGATGGAGAGGCTTCACGGCCGCAGTGGACCGTCTGGGGTTCCCGTCAAGTTGCCGAGAATCTTTTCTGCCTCTTGTGCGACTGAGTTGGGAGATCCTGAGCAATGAATAAGTGGAGCCAATGGAAACGCGCGCTCCGGGGACTGGGTATTCCGGAGCGCCCACGAGCAGAGCGACTAAGCGCAACCGGCCTCGCTGCCGAATATGGGCTCGGTTCGACCTTCACGTCCGCTGGGATCAAAGACATCAGTACCAGCGGCGTTTACCTGACCACGGAAAAGCACCTCCGTACCGGGGAGCTGATCACCCTCATCCTACGTGAGGAAGTCCAGCCGGAGAACAGCTCAGAACTCCGGATTTCCGTTCAAGCCCAAGTCATTCGGCAAGGAGAGGACGGTGTTGGCCTATCCTTTGTCCTGCCTGTGGGCATGGAAGCTAATCTCTGGGGAGTTCTGGTACGAAGCATCGTCACCCTCACCAGTCCCGAACAGGTTGCAGACATGTTCCGCACCCTCCGGACGATCCTTTTCCTGTGCCGCCTTTGCCCGAGCGGTGCCGAGGAGGCGATCCTTTTGTTCGACGGACAATTCGAAAACGAGCGCGTTGGGAGGCTGGCTAAAATCGCGCTCGCCGCGGAGAATGCGCTTGCCTCGGAGCCCGAATTCGATCGCAGGCGCGCCCATCCCAAGCTGGTGGGAAACATCCTGCGCTCGGGTTCGTGGCAACCCGATGAGTTGATCACACAGCTTTGGACGGGGCTTCTGATCTCATCCTGTTTGGTCGATGAGTCAGACGACTCCAATCAGGTCTTTGTCGACTTGCTCGTCCACATCACACCCGAACTGGCCGGAATCTTCACCTATGCATGCGAGCAGGCCCTGGGCCTCGCCGGGGAAACCGAGAGTTCTCGATCTTCTTCCGTCGTCGTTACTCCGGAAGAGTTGACTGCGCTCACCGGTGTTTCCGGCGCCTCCAGGAATGCTGGGAATGTCGCCTATCTATTTAATCTGGGACTGATTCAGAAGCTGCCCGACGTTGCCACGTATGTTCCTGTCGAAAAGATCGATATCACGCCCACAACCACGGGCCTGGAGCTATACAAGCATTGCCACGGCGACCATGCGAAGGTCGACAGACAGCTTCTCCTTAGTGCAGCGGAGCAATTGCGCGACTTTCTCCCCGACCTGAATCAGTGAAAGCAAGCGCCGCAGCACAATGAATGTCCCACGCCCGAACACACACCAATGCGCTAACGAACTTGCGCCTTGAAAGCATGGCAATCTTGCTTCGTTCTTCGTCACTGCGACCGAGCTTCATCTTTGCCGCGGCGCCGCTTTGTACATACTCAGGAATTCTTCAAGCTGGCCCAGATCCACGCCGGTATTTTCGTCCTCGTGCCTGGCGGTCTTTTTCCTGCGGCGATCCGTACCTTCGAAAAGAAATTCCAGGCCGACGCCGTCACTTCCCCATCGAGCGGCTTTTGCATTTACGGTGATGGATCGTTCGACGGTCGGATCGTGCCGGTCTGTCAACGTGATGCGGATGACGGTGCCTGGATACCAGCGCGCATTGGTGATGATGAACATGCCCGTCGTACTGATATCGCGCACCGAATGCGCCTTCGGCGTGCCTCCCGTGAAGAAATAGGCGATCAATCCCGGCAGCGACTCGCGCGTGGCCTTCCGCGGGTCAGGAGGAGCATCTCCCATCACCAGGCGCTTGAACCAACTTCTCGGTTCCGCCTTCATCCGCGCCAGACTTTCGCTGCGCGGTGAGGGAGAAGGTTTTTTCGGAGCAGAAATTTCCGCGGCAGCAACGTGCGCCTTTTCCGGCGCAGCCGCAACGGGCGCAGCCTGGACGGGCGCAATTTCAACGGGCGCGGTCTGAACGGGCGCGACCTCAACAGGCGCTATCTGGACAGGCGCAGTCTCAACGGGCGCAACCTCAACCGGTGCTATCTCAACAGTCGCAGTCTCAACGGGTGCGGCCGGTTCAGGAGCAACTTCGCCAACTGCATCAACTGCGCCTGGCTGCGGTTCCTTGAGCGCCTTGCCCGAATGCTCTTCCGCAGAGGAGACGGCAGATTGCTCAAGAATCGGCGACGGCGCTGCCTGCGTCTTGGTCTTGGCATTTTTCATACTCTGCAAATGCCCCATCATCTCTTCGGGCGCGGAGAGGATCAGCCGATCGCCCACATGAATCTCACCCTCAGTCACCGTGTTTGCCTGCAGGGCAAGCACGCTGCCAGCAGTCTTTCCCAAAATCGCAGGACTGGCAAGAGGAAACGACTGAACAGTCGCGAGGACGGCGCAATCGTTATCGAGGTAGATCAGATCCAGCGGGAAGCGGATGCTGCTGGGAGAAATCTCCAGGCACGGACAAAACCACAATCCTGCTCCAGCCTTCGGCTCGAGGGCGCGCAGCCGCGCTTCGGGATCGCCGGAAAATGTATCCACAACCTCTACGTTCGTGGCCACAAAGCGCTCGCGGGATTGGTTGTAAACGCAGTGTATTTGAGCACTTGCGTCGGAATTTTCCGCGGGCGCAACTTTGAGCGCCACGTTTTGCCGCGTAGCGGGAAATCCTGATCGCGGGAAATGCCTGATCTCCGCCATAGGTTTTGATCTTCTTATCGGCAGTTTACGACTTCTTGTTCGGGATCGATACGTGACCTTCGTCACGCAGGAACACAGCTTTACAGCGAATTTACGGCACTTTACCGTACTGCGTATAAGTCTTTTGTTTTGTGTGTCTTAACTGGCACTGTACAGTTGTACAGTGGCTGTAACGGGGTCACGTGAGTGGCTGCAGGCTATTGAAACTTCTTGGGTTAGAGGGGACGGTACAGTTGCACAGCCGAGAAGTGCGGGCGTGAGTGTGGGAGAGGGGAGGGGGTGGGGGTGGGTGACGGGGTGGGGGGGAGGGGGTGGGGGGTGCGGTGACCATGGGGACGAGGGAACTGGGGACCGCGGCGGAGGGTTTCTGGCCGCCTTTGGGGAAGCGCGAACGCTCGAGGGCGGCAGGCAGGCGCTCGAGCAGCCAGGCGACGATGGCGGACACGTTGCTGTCGTATTGGGCGGCGAGATGGCGCGCCTCGCGGTAGATCTCCGGTGTGACGCAGACGGTGATGTTTTTGACCTTGCGCATGGCGCGATTTCCCCGAGGGCGATTCTGAGCCCTATTGCTAGATTGCGCCAAAGCGGGGTAATTATATGCAAACTGCAGCGATGATTTTTGTTCTTTGCTTTCAGTCGCCTAGCGGCAAAGGGAGGTTTTCAGCGGGAGCGGGGCGGCTGCGCGGGGCCTTCTTGAATGTTGCGTCGCGGCGGTGCGCGGGATAGTCGGGCTGCTTGCCTTCGAGGATTTGCTGGATGGTCAGAATTTGCAGACGCGGGTAGGTGCTGCCGTCGGAGGATTTGTAGAGTCCGGCTTCGGCGGCTTCGTGCTTCATGGGCTTGGTCGGTTCCTCGAAGGTGAGAAAGACGCCGATCTCGGCTTTCTCGCGCTCGATTACGCCGCGCAGATCGCGCACCTGCGGGGCGGAGACGCCGCCGGCTTTTACGGAGAAGATGATCTGTTTCGATTTGCCGGAGTCGTCGTCGTGGAAGTAGAGGCGGCCGTCGATGCCGCGGTCGGCTCCCTTCTTCTGGTCGGTGGGCCGTGCGCCGACTTGGCCGAGCGCCCACCATTGGAACTGGTACTTGTCTTCTTCGGCTAACTGCGCTGCGCCCGCGTAGTCGGTAGGCTCGCCGATGACTTCGTAGGTGCCCTTGATTTCGGGGCCGAAAGCGTCTGACAGGCGCTTCTTGATGAGTCCGATTGCTAGATGGGTAATGTCGATGCCGATCCAGCGGCGGTTGAGGCGCTGCGCGACTTGCACGGTGGTGCCGCAGCCGCAAAAGGGATCGAGAACGATGTCGCCTTCGTTGGAGCTGGCCTTGATGATGCGTTCGAGAAGGGCTTCGGGCTTTTGCGTGGGGTAGCCGAGGCGCTCCTAGGCCTGGGAGTTGATTGGCGGAATATCCTCCCAGAGGTTTGTCACTTTTTCTCCGGGCTGCTCGTCCAAGTATCGCTTGAGGCGTATTCGCCCGTCTGGATTCGTAGGGAACACCAGCCGGTTTTCGCGATCGTATTGTTCCATTCGTTCTTTGGACACTGCCCACCCGTTCGGGTGCGGCTTAAATCCCCTGTATTCGTAATGGAGATTCGGGCGCACTCCGGGGTTGCGGAGGTCGGACGTGGTGTAGCGTCGGCCTTCGCTATCAACTTGGCTGAAATGGCTCTTGATGTACTCCTCAGAGTACGGTTCATAGACCTGATTCCATTTCGGCCGGTCGCCGCGACGAAAATACAGGATCGTGTCCGTCACGTCTCCGAAGCTCGCTGATACGTTGCCGTGCGAGCTCGTTCGTTTCCAAATGATTTCGGTGCGGAAATGGTCCGGCCCGAACACGGAGTCCATCAGAATTTTGAGGTAATGACTTGCGGTGGGGTCGCAGTGGAGGTAGATGGAGCCGGTGGGTTTGAGGACGCGGCGGAGCTCGACGAGGCGCGGGGCCATCATGGCGAGGTAGGCCATCATGTCGGTGTTGAAGAGGAAGGTCTTGAACGCGCGCATGGTGTCGGCAACGCGTCCGCCCTGCTCGACGATCTGCTCGTAGGCGCGCATGGCGTCGGTGTTCCACTCCCATGTGTCCTCGAAGGCGTGGATTTGCGAGCTGGATTGCGAGCCGTCTTTTTCGGCGAAGAGGACGTTGTAGTCCTGGCGGGAGTTGAAGGGCGGGTCGAGGTAGACGAGATCGACGGACTCGTCTTTGACGTAGCGCTGGAGGACTTCGAGGTTGTCGCCGTAGTAAAGCTTGTTTTTTTCGGGATTCACGGTTTGGGTTGAGGGTAGCACGGCGGGGGCGGCGATGGGGCGGGGATGAATCTTGATGGGCAAGGGGCGAGCGCGGCTTCGCCGCGTACTTGATTTCTCGAGAGGTGGGTGGGCGGGTTTCGGCGTGAGTGAACTCATGCCCTGATACAAGACGAAGGGCATTTGAGCGCGGCTTCGCCGCGTGCTTAATTTCTCGAAAATGGTCGGGCGGTTTGCAGCACGGCTGAAGCCGAGCCCTGATACAGGACGAGGGGCGGAGGCAGGTTCGCGTGTTCCCCGGTCCCCAAGGGCGAGGGACCGGGGGCACCCCATGTCGCGGCTGGGCGATGCCGCAATAAGCAAAGGCAAAAGCCAATGCAGGTCCTTCGACTCGTGGGCCGCGCGAGGCGCGGCCACTTCGCTCAGGATGACCGCCAAATTTTGGGTTCGTGCGATTCCGGGTCTCAAAGGCGAGATCCCCCACCCCATAAACGTGGACCAGTCCATGGGGACCCGGTGCACCCACTGCCTCGGTGAGTTTGCACTTCGGAGAAGCCGTCAAGAATCTGCTTATTTCGGAAGTGGGTCAGTTTGAAAAAGAAATCATCCCTCAGGGGCTGAAGCCCTCCCACTTTGTTTAGCCTATTGCGGCACGACTGAAGTCGTGCCCTTTCGCGACAGATTCAAACTGACCCACTACCCATGTAAGCGGCAATCAACTCTTGCACATAAGATGCGTTGCGCTACGGGTAGCACTCCAGAGCGACAAGGGATGGATTAAGGCGCGATTTTCATGTCATCGAAATCGATCCGGTTACGCACAGCCACGCTGTGCATTGTGGATTTTTCCGTCAAATACCGCACTAGAATTCAGGCCAGGCAGACACCGTTCGTCGAGGAGCAAGCGATGAAAATGGACATTCTGCGAGCCGCTAACTATACCTACAACTTCGACCACGAGTTGTTTTTCAACCGCGATGCGAAAAAGGCATTCAGCTTGCCGTTTCTGGATGATCACTCGGAAGAAGAAGTTCATCGTTCGATCGATGAGTGGACAGACGGCAGTGCATGGAGATTCTACTTCAATTTCACACCATCGGAGAAAGTCAGACGGGGACTCGAGAGCACGCTCTCGGAAGGGGCCGAAATGCATCTCGCCGGAGGCGGGTGGCCCGCCTATTGATCTTCGTTCCCGAGCGTTGCTGCATGGAATGGCGTACTCGCTGACGCGCCGATTTGCCGGGCGAGGTTCGGGCGCGGCTTGGCCGCGTACTCAATTTCTCGAAAAATGGGCGGGCGGGTTGCGGCTTGGCTGAGGTCAAGCCCTGATACAGGACGAGGGACAAATGCAGGTTCGCGCGGCTTCTTGATGACTGTCCGCATGGGTGCGTGGTGCCGGAAGTGGGCGCGGTTCAACGCGCGCAAGCGAAGGGATGCTTAGGAAACCGAGAAGTATACACGGCTGCGCGGGGACGGAGGAGGTTGGGTCCTGGGTCAGTTGGGAAAGGATTCATCCCTCAGGGGCGAAGTCCGGCGCATCGATCAACATTCATGGCACGACTGAAGTCGTGCCCTTTCGTGACGGATTCAGCTTCCACGACGGATTCAGACTCGCCCATTGCGACTTTACGGCACGACTGACGTCGTGCCCCTTCGCGACGGATTCAACTTCCACGACAGATTCAGACTGGCCCATTGCGACTTTGCGGCACGACTGACGTCCTGCCCTGATACAAGACGAAAGGCAGGTGCAGGTTCGTGCGCCGGTAGATGCCGACTTCCGTGGTTCCCGTCCTGGCATGCCAGGACGGGGCATCGCGGCCTGCAGTGGGCTTGCTGCCTAAAATACCGCAGAAATGCGTACTTCTGCGCAACGCGCCTAAGCGGGGCTGATTCTCGCGAGAACTACGCCAGCGAGCTGCTGATGTTCGTGAACACAGTGTTGACGGCGCTGGCTACGCTGTTGACGCCGGTGATGCACGCAAGAGCGATCAGGCAAACCAAAAGAGCGTACTCAACCAAGTCTTGACCTTCTTCGCCGTTCTTCAAGGCCTGGAATTTCGCAAACAGGTTCAGATACAGGTCATTCATTTTCGTACCTCCGTTAACATTGAAGCCCGAGACTCTCACCCGCTCAATGACACCTTCGGGTGACTTGTTAGAACTTCTGTTCCATTACGCCTTGTTTCAAACTGCACCACTACCCAGCGGTCCCTGTAGTGCCCTCTTACTGGCGGCGGACGCGGCTCAACGCGTTTCGTACGGGTGGAAGATGTAGTCCTTCGCCTTGACGACCGTGTGGCAGGTGTTCCCGCAGTCGGACGGGCTATTGGCATCGGGCGAGAACTTCTTCGTTGCGGCGTCGTAGTTGAACACCGCGTAGCCCCAGCCGCCGTGGCTTTTCGGGAACCTGGTGCTGTCCTTTTCCATCACGAAAGCCTGGGTAAAGAAATCGGGCACGTCCACGGCGAATTGCGCCTCTGCGCTCTTTTTCTGCTTCCACTGGAGCTTCACGATCATGGAGCCCCCCGGGAAAGGCTGGCCGTTGCCGGGAACGCCGGATTTGAATGCCGTGATCATTTTGGGATTGGCGACGATGACCTTGAGGATTTCGTCCTGGTGGGCGGAAGAGACGGTTGCCCAATCCTCGTATCCCATGAAGTCAGAGAACGCGATGCCGCCGGGCGATACCAGCGTGTACTTGTCCTGCGCGTGAACCACCGCGACCACGAGGACGGCAAACGCCGCCACGGCTACGGCAACGAGGGCGAACCCGCCAATGCGTGCCAGGGCCGCGCCTGCATTCGACTCCTGTTTTTTCTGTTTTTGCGCTACGGATTTCGTTGCCCGTTCAGACATGGTGTTCTCCTCAACGAATGAAATTTTCCGTGCCCAATCGACGTGCATTGCGAACGATCGAGATGAAGCCGGGAGAGAGGAGAGGAAGAACGGCTGGACAATCGTAGCACTATCCTCGGAATGGCTGGAAAGATTATCTTCAAAGACGTTTCCGTAATGGCCAGCGGCCCGTTCGCCGCTTTCTGCTGCGACAATCATTGGGGGGATTTATGCCGCTCAATCCAGCAAATGTAATTGCGAATCTGCGTGAGCTGCGCGACCTGACGGCCAACGCCGACGGGGCGCAGCGGGTTGCGTTTACGCCCACATGGCTCAAGGCGCGCGAATGGTTTGGGACGAAACTGATCGGCCTGCCTGTGGAGCGTCATTTCGACGCCGCGGGAAATCAATGGATCACGCTGCGGGGCGCGAGCGAAAAGACGCTGGTGCTCGGCAGCCATCTTGACTCGGTTCCCAACGGCGGCTGGATGGATGGATGCCTGGGCGTGGTTGCGGGACTTGAAGTGGTGCGGTATCTGGCGGAGAAATATGACGGAAAACCGCCGTTTACCGTGCGCCTGGTGGATTGGGCGGATGAGGAGGGCGCGCGTTTTGGCCGCAGCCTCTTTGGATCGGCGGCATTTGCGGGGACGCAGTCGATTGCGGCCGACCGGGGCCGCACGGATCGCGACGGCGTCACGCTGGAAGCGGCGCTGCAGCAGGTGGGCATTGACATCGAGCGGATTGGCGATGCGGCCGCGGAGCGCAAAAATATCGCGGCTTACCTGGAGCTACACATTGAGCAGGGGCCGGTGCTGGAAAATGCCGATCTGCCGATGGGCGTGGTGACGGGCACGAAAGGCGTGGAGCGCTATGCCATCACCTTCACCGGGCAAGAGGCGCACTCAGGCTCAACGCCCATGGCGATGCGGCGCGATGCGCTGGCTGCCGCGGCGAAACTGGCGCTCGAAATACGCACGATCGCCGGCAAGCACGCTGACTCCGTGTGCACCATGGGCAGCGTGAAGACCTTCCCCGGCATTGTGACGGCGGTGGTGGGGCGATGCGAGGCGACCCTCGATCAGCGCGATCTGGACGCAGGCATTCTGGCCAACATGTTTGCGGAGGCGCAGGCCGCGAGCCGGCGCTTTGCCGCGGAAGAGCGCTGCGAGGTGGAGTGGGCGCGCATCTACAGCATCGAGCCGATTCCGTTTCATGCGGATTTGATCGCGCTGTGCGAAGAGGCGATTCTGGAGACGACGCCCAAGACGCGGCGACTGCCCTCGGGACCGCTGCACGACGCTTCAGAGGTCAGCCGCGCGGGGATTCCGACAGTGATGATGTTTACGCAGTCGATCAAGGGCATCAGCCACAACAAGATTGAAGACACGCGGACGGAGCACCTGGAGCTGGCCGTGCAGGCTTTTGTGCGGCTCGCCGAGAAGACGCTTGCGTGGATGGAGAGGCGTTAAGGGGCTTCTCGTGGTAAATGTGCGTTTCTCCCGTTGGGCGTATCCTTAGGCGTCCCCGAAAATGTGGGCCGCATGGGGTCCTGTCCCGGACACGGGAGGAAGTATGTTCGACGGTATGATGTCACCCGCCACTCTGCTGCAAGGAGTGGTTTTTCTTTGCCTCTTCATCCTTTTCGTTCTCATAGCCAAATCCATTTACAGCATCGGCCCCACGCAAATCGGCCTGGTGCGCAAGCGCTTTGGCGCAAAGTTGCCCGGCGACAATCCGATCGCCTTCAAGGGCGAGGCCGGCTACCAGGCGGAACTGCTCATGCCCGGCCTGCGCTTCAAATTTTGCGGGATATACGCGGTAGCCAAGCATCCGTGGGTGCAGGTTCCGGCCGGTCAAATTGGCGTGGTGATTGCGCAGGTGGGCGCGCCCACACCGATCGGTGCAAAGTCCGGCGTGTACAAGCCGGAGTTCGGCAATTTCACTGACGTATCAAGCTTCGTGGCCAACGGCGGGCAAAAGGGTGTGCAACGGCCGGTGCTTTCGCCCGGAATGCTGGCCCCCGTCCATCCCGTAGCCTTCCTCATCATCACCAAGCCGCAGGTCTTCGGCGTTCCCATCACCGACACCTACCGCCAATTGGCCGACCAGTCGGGCCGGCTCACGTTCACGGCGTTTGGCCTGGAAGAGCGGCAGCTTGAAGTGACGCGCATTGCGCCCCGGCCGACCGATGCCGGCAAGGTCGCGGACATGATCGGCATCGTGACCTCGCTTGAAGGCCAGCCGCTGCAGGCAGGCGCCATCGCCAGCCGACTGGGGCTCTTCGACGACGTGGCGGAGCTTGAAAAGAAGCCCGACACCACCGACTTTCAGCTCATCGCCGCCATTCTCGGCAGCAAAAACACGCTGCACAACAACTACCAGGACTTCCAGCAATTCCTGGATGCCGGCGGCAAGATCGGCCTGCAACACGACCCGCTTCTTTACGGCGCTTACAACCTGAATCCGTTCCTGGTGCGCGTGGAGCAGGTTCCGATGCTGGTCGTAGAACAAGGACAAGTGGCCGTCATTAAGGCTTACGTGGGCTTGCCCACGCAGGACACTTCCGGTGTCGGTTTCAAATTCGGCAGCCTGGTGCGGCCCGGCCATCAAGGCATTTGGCAGGAGGCGCTGCGCACCGGCAAGTATCCCATCAACCCCCGAATTTATGACGCCAAAGTCGTGCTCACCGCAATCCTCAAGCTGGACTGGGCCAAGGACGTGACCGGAGCCCACGGCCTCGACGCGCGCCTCGAACCTATCATTGCGAAAAGTAACGAGGGCTTTGTCTTCGCCATCGATCTCCAGGTGCTGATCCACGTTCCCGACACCAAGGCTCCGCGCGTGATCTCCATGGTCGGCTCCATGGAAAATCTCGTGAACGAAGTTCTTCAAGCAGCCGTCGGCAACCTGTTTCGCGACAAGATCGGCGGCATGGAAGCCATCAAGTTTATCCAGACACGCCAGACCGTGCAGGAGGAAGCATTCGCCTACATCCAAACCAAGCTCGCCGAGTACGAAATCGAAACCCGCGGCGTCTACATTCAGGACGTGGTCTACCCCGCCGCTCTGGTTACAGTGCTCACCGAGCGCGAGGTGGCGCACCAGCAGGTAGAAACCTTCAAGATGCAGCGGCAGGCGCAGGACCAGCGCATTGAGACCGAAAAGGCTCGCGGCACCGCGGACATGCAGGCACAACTGGCACAGGCCGCAGTCGGCGTCGACATCAAGAAAAACAATGCCGAGGCGCGCAAGGCGGAAGCCGATGGCGAGTCCACTTACATCGAGCGCACCGGCACTGCCCAGGGCGCGCAGGTTAGGGCGGTTGGTTTGGCTCGCGCTGAGGCTTATCAAAAGCAGGTTGCAGCCTTGGGCCAGGGAGCGACGGCACTTGTGAATGCCATCGAGGCCCTTTCCAGAAGCAACGTGCCGTTCATGCCCAACACCCTGGTTGCCGGAGGCGGCGGAAATGCCAGCGGGGTTCTCGAAGGCCTGGGCGCGTTGCTCATGCAGAAAGTGGCTCCGGCAGCGGCGACCAACGGAGCGAAGCCCGAGTTGCCGCAGCCACCGGCGAGTTCCGGTAAGGCGTAGGTCGGCTTGTGTAGCGCCGGTCACTCTGTAGCGCCGGTCTCCAGACCGGCTGTAGCGGGGGTCTCCCGACCCCCGCAATTTTGCATTCACCTCGACACGGAGTGAACAAGTGCCTGACCCTCCGTGTTGACAGAGACCGCCTATGAACGTTACGCTCGGTAACACTATGTTGCGTGGCGCTTCTAACGGATTAAGTGCGGGCAGGGGTGAGGCCGTCTCGCGAAGCCATCGACTTTTCAGGAGACCTGACTTGATTGCCCTGCGACGAGCGGCGTTGTTCATTGCCATTCTGCTCCCCGGCATGGTCGCGGTTTGCGCGCAGGACAACCCGATCCAGCCATTGAAGCCGATGGCGCGCGACGCGGATCCGGCGTTCGAGGCGGCTGTGATCAATCCCTCGGACCCCAATGATCACAACCAGGGGTTCCACCTGAATGGTCACCGGATCTCCGTCGAAAACATGTCGATGACCAGCCTCATCTGCTTCGCCTACTCGATCCAGAAGAGCCAGATCGTCGACGCGCCGCGGTGGTTCGATGAGCAGCTCTGGGACATCCAAGGCGTCCCTGATGCGGAAGGCGCACCGAACTGGCATCAGTATCGACGCATGCTGCAGAAGCTGCTCTCTTCCCGCTTCTCGCTCCAGATGCATCCCGACAAGCGCGTACTCCTGGTTTACACGCTCACCATCGCTAAAGGCGGTCCAAAACTGGAGAAGAGCAAGAGCGATCCGGATGCGCTGAGCGACCAGTCGGGCCACGGCGTCGGCTCGCAACAATTCATGAAGTTCACCAACGACAGCATGACCGACTTCGCCCAGCTTCTGCAGTTGATGGGAGACAGGCCGGTCATTGACCAGACCAATCTTTCCGGCCGCTACGACTTCACACTGCTTTGGACTCCGGACGAAATGCGCGCCGCGGAATCGGATGCCGCGCCGGGGCTCTTCACCGCGGTCCGGGAGCAATTGGGGTTGAAGCTGGAGGCTGCGCGCATACCGGCGGATGTGTTTGTGATCGATGCCGCGACGCGGCCGACGCAAAACTAACTGAACCGGCGCCGACGGCCCCTCCCACCAAAATCTGGGACGCCCCGTCCAAGCTTGTTAGAGCGGGAGGGACCGGCGACCAGGTGGAAGGGATGCGGCGCTGACAAAACGGCCGGGCGAACACGTACAATATTTCCGTTTGAGAGTTCAAAACCAAGTTCCAGGGAACGCCGCCGCAGGAGGGACTCATATCATGCGTTTACTGTCTTTCCGAGCCCCGCTACTCTCTCGCTGCTGTTTAGTCTTTTTCCTTGCCCCGATTCTCAATCCTTCGCAACCAGCCTTCTATCGGCCCATGAATGGGCAGCAAGAGGCGCCCAAGACAAGTGGGCCAAATGCACCGAACCCCGACGTTGAGAAACAACTTGCGATTTTATCTTCCTATTCAGTCGGAGTCACGACGCTGAAAGACTTTTATTCTGAGTGGAACGCTGGCGACGCCCTTCGCATGAAGCTGGGAATTGTGAAGGCCTTGTTCGGCAAGGGTTTCAAAGCAGAATTCGACATCGGCTGGACCGGGCACAACATGCCGGAGGTGAGCGAAGTTGTGCAGGAACAGTTTGAGAGTACCCGCCTCCTTGCAGAAGACGGCGGCAAATCAAGCTTTTGGCCAAGCACCTTCCAACAGGGCGGAAGCGCCAGCGTAATCAAGATCTACGCACACTTGAAATTCGTTGACGGCACGCTCACGAGCATTGAGAAGAACTTCTAAATAGGTCGGCGGCGGACGACCCGGATCTTCAGAAAGCACACTCATCACGGCAGGTTTCGTGAGTTGGTTCCGAAGGCAAGAAGGCTACCGGCTATCGTCTACTGGCTGTTCCCTATTCCCTGTTTTTCAATCGTCGTCCGGCGGGCCGCTGTTCTTCTCGCGAACCAGGCGGTCCGCGCTTACGCGCGTGGGAATTGGCGCGAAGGCCGAAGGCTGCTGGGTATAGTCGAAACAATCGCTGAAGGCGTCCGTGCCTGCGTCGCGCGTGCCCAGCGAGCCCAGATCGAAGTTGTGCTCGATAAAGGCGATGAAGCCGCTGGCCTCGTGCATGTGGTGGGTGATGTAGGCGTGTTTGGCGTAGGGCGAGACGATGAGGAGCGGCACGCGGAAGCCGGGCCCCATGGCGTCCACCTTGGGCGGCGCGACATGGTCATACCAGCCACCCCAGTCGTCCCAGGAGATAAAAATCGCTGTCGAATTCCAGTAGGGACTGTTGCCGATGGCATTGATGATGGATGCCACCCAACTCGGGCCTTCGGTGCCCGATCCGGGATGGTCGGAGTGCGCCCAGTCGGGAACGATCCACGTGACCTGCGCCAGTTCGCCGTCGGCAATGTCGGTAAGAATGCGGTTCTGCGGCGAGATTACGTTGTCGTGCCAGTCCTGGCCGTAACGGATGTGCCGGATGGCCTGGAATGCCGAGAGAATGAAGAAACTGTCGCCGCTGGAGGGTGCATAGTAGCGCCAGGTGACGCCTTTTTCGTCGAGCAGATCGGCGGCGGTGAGGTAGTCGAAACAGGGAAACACGCCGGGCATCTCAGTGCCATCGGTTCCCAGAACTGCGGCCGTCGTATCGGGCGATGCGTCGCAGCCCCATACCGAGCCGGTGGGATTTTCTGCCACATTGGCCGACTGGCCCGCGATCATGTACTGGTGGGCGACGAAGCTGGGACCGGTATTCGACTGGAACATGCGGTCGCCCAGCACGTATTGCCTGGCCAGCGTCCAGTACTCCTCCACATCCTTCTCGGGCACGTAGGAGTAGGGCAGCGTGGCCGGACTCGCGCCGCTCTGCGCAAAACCATCCATGTTGCCGTTGTCCCAATCCTGCGCCCAGCGCAGGTGCGAGTGTTCGAGGTCGCGCGAGTCGCCAAGCGAGACGGGTGCGAGCGCGATCGATTGGCTGCCGTTCATGCCGGTTTGCGCCGTGTCGGCGCCGGGAAATCCGTTGAAGAGATTGTCGAAGCTGCGGTTCTCCTGCATGATGACCACGATGTGCTGGATGGGAGAGCCGGGGATGGGAGAAACCGTGCTTTCGGGCACGGGCGGCGACGGAGCGAACATGATATTGGCGTTGCAACCGGCGACGGCGGCAACGAGGCACGCGCTGCCCGCTATGCACACGAATGGAAGAACCCGGCGCATGGGGTGGGCGCGCCTCTTAGCCTGCAACTTTCTGGTAATTCGCAACATGACTGGGGATCAGTACCTCAAAGAGCTGCAATGGGGACAGAATAGGACCGGGATTTGTGATTTCAAGTGATTTGAATCACAGATTAACACCGCCTTAGAAAACGTTCTGTGCAATTTTGGGCTTTCAGAAGATTGGCCGTTACGGCTGGCAGCTCAGTAGGTTACGTTCGATTCGGGGCTTTGGTAACCAGCGAAGGACCGCAGAGCCTCGGCCCGTGTGCCAGCGCAAAGCTTCTGCGGCTTGGCGAGGACGGAATCGAGCGGTCGAAGTGCGGTGCCGATTCGGGTGAACGCCTCCCAAGACGCAGGACTCGGGAAGCTATCACAACCCGCCGGTTTCGCACAAGACTTGCAATTCCCAGCGAGTACCCCTACTATCCGCAATAGAAACCGGCCTGCAAAGCAGGTGGGTGATCAACGCTGGTTGAACCAACATTCAATGAACAGGGGCTCGACTCGACAATCGGTTTTGTGTGCAGTGTCCGCCAGTCCGGAATGCCTAATAAACCGCGGAGAGCTCCACCGTCTTAGGACGGGTTCACCAGCACATCGCTCACGGCCCAGTGGGCCGGATTCTACTTTTACTTCGCGCACGGCCGGCTCCGGGGAGTAAGTCAGTTTGCACCCAACATCCCTCAGGGGCTAAAGCCCCCGTTTATTTCGGAGCTTTTTCGGCACGACTGAAGTCGTACCCCTTCGCGAAACCCCTCGACCACATTTCCGCGATTCTCGGCACGGCTGAAGTCGTGCCCTTTCGCAAAGCCCTACACCGCATTTCCGCGATTTTCCGAACGACTAAAATCGTGCCCTTTCACGGAGCCCTCACTTCACACTAACCCGCCAGTGCTGCGCGGGTCTGGAGACCCCCGCTACAGCCGGTCTGGAGACCGGCGCTACAGGTTCGTGCCGCTGCCGTATCCTAATTTGGAGTGCATCCAGTCCTCTTTCACATCGGCGCCCTTGTCATCCCGTCCTATGGCGCGGTGACAGCGCTGGGCGTGCTGCTGGCGCTGGGGCTTGCGCAACGCACGGCGCGCGTGGCGGGGCGCGACACCAATCTCGACGCGGGCAAGGTGTGGAATCTCTGCATTCTGAGCCTGTTTGCGGCGCTGGCCGCGGCGCGGCTGCTGCTCGTCGTGGTGAACTGGAGCGCGCTGCGTTTGCACCCTGCATGGCTGCTGGGACTGGCGATGGTGCATCATCCGCTACTGGCCGGCACGGGCGCGCTGGCGGGCGCGGGATGCGCTCTGTGGTACGCGCGGCGGAGCAAACTGCCGCTCCGCGTCACGGCCGACGCGCTGGCCCCGCCACTGGCTTTGGGCCTCGCGTTTGAGCAACTGGGCGCGCTGGCTTCGGGATCGGGCTATGGCATTGAGGCGGGGCCTGGCGTGCACTGGGCTGTGACCTATACGAATGCGCTGGCCGAACTGTGGAGCGGCACGCCCCTCGGGGTTCCGCTGCATCCGGTGCAGGCTTACGCCGCACTCGCGTTTCTCGCGCTCGCCTTACTGCTGCTGGTGTGGCTGCCGGCTGAGCAGCGCAAGGGCGACGTGGCCGGCCTGGGCCTGATGGGCTCGGGGCTAGCCATCTACATCACCGAACTCTGGCGCGATCCGGAGGGCCGCGGCTCGCTGCTCCATGGCGCGCTGGACGGACCGCAGATTGCGGCTGTTCTGCTGGTCATTGCCGGGGCGCTGGTGCTGCGTGAGCGAGCGCGCCCAAGCGCAGACGCAGCCCCACCCGCTGCCGCGCGTGGAGGCACGGTATGAGCGCCACGCGCGCCATCGAGGTCCCGGCGGAAGCAATGGGCCAGCGGCTCGATCACTTTCTGGCTACGCAACTCGAGGGCGTGAGCCGTTCGCGTGTGCAGATGCTCATCGACCAGGGCGGCGTGCTAGTGGACGGGCAGGCGCACAAGGCTTCGTTGAAGCTGCGCGGCGGCGAGCGCATTACCATTACCGGCGAGCCGCATCCCGCGCCACTCAAGGCTGTGGCGGAGGCGATTCCGCTGGATGTGGTGTACGAAGACTCCGACATGGCCGTGGTGAACAAGCCCGCCGGGATGATGGTGCACGCGGGATCGGGCGCGAGCGACGATGCGCGCAGCCGCGGGACGCTTGTGAATGCGCTGCTGCACCGCTTCAAGGCGCTTTCATCGACCGGCGGCGAATTGCGGCCGGGCATTGTGCACCGCCTGGACAAGAACACCAGCGGATTGATCGTGGTGGCGAAGAACGATCGCGCGCACGCCGTGCTGGGCGAAATGTTTGCCGAGCGGCGCGTGGAGAAGACCTACATGGCACTGGTGCAGGGCGCGGTGGAACGGGAGAAAGGCACCATCAGCGCCGCGGTGAGCCGCGATCCGGTGCGGCGCACGCGCATGACCACGCGGCCCAGCGACATTGGCCGCTCCGCGATCTCGCACTACCAGGTGCTGCGGCGATTGGACACGCGCTTTGGCAAATTCACGCTGGTGAGCGTGCGCATTGAGACAGGACGGACGCACCAGATCCGCGTGCACATGGCGTCGATCGGGCATCCCGTGGTAGGCGATACGCTCTATGGCGGCGCGGCACAGTTGCGCGACCAGCAAGCTCTGAACGCAGCACCTTCGCGCGCGGCACGGCGTAAGTCAGAGCCGGAAACCCTGCGCCTGGGCCGAAATTTCCTGCATGCGGCACGACTCGAAATCACGCATCCACTGACCGGCAAGCGGCTCCAGCTGGAGGCGCCGCTGCCCGCGGAGTTGAAGGCCTTCCTCGACCGTCTGGAAGCCGCCTGACCGCAAAAACGCATCTTAACCAGGTGAGAACCCGGTGGGGGCCGGCACCCCCACGGGCATATGCGGGATTGTTAGAATAGGGATGTGATGACCCAGCAACATTTCACCCCAACGGCGGGGCTCCGCCAGCGGGGCTCACGCATTCTCGTGATCGCGCTTGCGGCATTGTTTGTTGCCGCGGCTTCCGTGTCCAGCCTTTCCGCGCAAAACCCGAGCGGACAAACCGCTCCGGCGGCCGCCCCAGCCGCTCCCGCACGGGCGTCTCAAAATACGCAACAGAGCCCGCCACCGCAGCCGGCACAAGCCGATCAGGGCGAGACCACAGACGTGGGCACACCCACCATCCGCACCACCGTGAACGAAGTGAGCTTGATTTTCACGGTCACGGACAAGCACGGGCACTACATTCCCAACCTGAACCAGAGTGACTTTGCGCTTCTCGACGACCAAAAGGCGCCGGCCAGGGTGAACTCGTTCCATCAGCAGATCAATCTGCCGCTGCGCGTGGGCATCCTCGTTGACACCAGCAGCTCCATCCGTTCCCGTTTCCAGTTTGAGCAGCAATCGGCCACCGAATTTCTGCTGCAGGTGCTGCGGGCGAGGAATGACCGGGCTTTCGTGATGGGATTCGATGTGACACCCACGGTGACTGCGGACTGGACCAACGACCAGGACGCACTGGAGACAGGCGTCAACAAGCTGCGGCCCGAAGGCGGCACGGCGCTCTTCGATGCGCTTTATGTCGCTTGCCGCGACAAGATGCTGACCGAGCGTGGACCGGAACCGGTGCGCAAGGCCATCATTTTGGTTTCTGACGGCGAGGACAACCAGAGCCGCGTATACATGCCGGAAGCGATCAAGGAATGCGAGCGCGCCGAGACCATCATCTACGCCATCAGCACCAATTGGACGCCCAGCCGCGGCGAGGGCGACAAGGTGCTGCAGGAACTGGCTGAGCAGACCGGCGGCGAGCTTTTCTATCCCCCCTCCGCGGAAGAAATGGCAACAAGCTTTAAAGACATTGAGGAGGCGTTGCGCAGCCAGTATGCGCTGGTATACACGCCCGCGGATTTCAAGGCCGACGGTGCATTCCGAACTATTTATTTATATTGCTACGATCGCAGCTACCAGGTGCGCGCCAAGAAGGGCTACTTTGCACCGCGCGAGTAAAGCGGGCGCAGGGTAATTTACGTGATGGATCAAGATGAGAGCGCGGTGAAGGCCGCGCTCTTTCAGTTTATCCCGACAACTTCCCTCCTATGGGCCGCGCGTCCTGTCCCGATTCAGGACGATCTCCTGCGCCTTTGTTCGGATTTGAACCACATTTGGATTCGTTGTCGGACAGGCTCATCCATTTGCACTTCCGCACGATGAAATGAAAGTGGAGGTTCTCCGGAAGGTCGAGGCGCCTTCCGGCGCGTTCGAGGAATCTTGCGTCTGCGCTCGTAGGGGAGGGCGATGAATACGGTGGGCATCGGCGGTTCAGAAGGAAGCCTTTGCGGAGTGAGGGAATTGCGATGATCCGGCAGGCCATCTCGTGCGACATTTGCGCCGCGGAAAAGCGGCAGACCAACCATTGGTTTGTCGCCTACGAGCAAGGGGGAGAATTACGCGTGAGCGGATGGACCTCGCGCCACCGGTTGCGGCCCGACTCAAAGCATCTGTGCGGACAGACCTGCCTGCACAAGCTGGTGGACGAGTTCATGGCGAAGTGCATTGCCCGGCGGGCGCAGCGCAGTGATGAGGCCGGAGCTGAGGCGGAGCCAAGGGTGTTGGCCGATACCAGCTTGACGAGTGCGGCAGCACAGGTAGCGGCGGCAACACGGATCGCTGCGGCGGCTGAGGCTGCGTCGGCGGAGGTTGAATCGTCGGCGCGTTTGATCACGCCGTCTGCGCCTAGTTTGTCCGCGCCGCTTTTGCCCAAGCCTGCCTATCGCCTCCAACCGGAGATCGTGACCATGCCGTCGCGGCAACTGCCAAATGAGTTTCCACCGCTGCCTGCCGACACGCTGCGCTATGCCTCGCGCCGCTGGCACGCCGAAGCCTGGGAGCGGGAGCGGGAACGCGAACTGCACGCCATTGAGAATCATCCCGACATTGCGGCGCGGCGCCGCACCAGTGCGTGAAGTGCAACATCGAAGGAAACTTTTATGTGGTTTGATCTGGTGCTGATATTCGTCGCCGCGAGTCCTCTGATGTTCACGAGGCCGGCTCGATGCGACGCCAACCGCGGGCAGTGAATTCCGATAGTGAATTGAAGCGCGAAGGAATGCACTACTTCGACGGGGTCGGGCCTGCCAGCAGCGCCAGCAGGCCCGCTTCGTCGATCACAGGAACCTTTAGCTCGCGCGCCTTGTCGAGCTTGGAGCCCGCCTCCTCGCCGGCTACCACGTAGCTGGTCTTCTTGCTTACCGAGCCCGCGGTCTTGCCACCGGCAGTTTCAATCTTCTGCTTGGCCTCGTCGCGGGTCAGCGTGGGCAGTGTGCCTGTCAAAACAAACCTCAGACCTTCAAGCTGCGAGGTGCGCTGCCTCTTCTCCGCTGTCATGTCGACACCGGCAGCTTTGAGGCTTTTGACGAGGGCCTTATTTGCGGCTGTTGCAAAGAATTCCAGAATCGCCTGGGAGATGCGCGGGCCGACTTCCTCCACGCGTTCCAGTTCCTCGGCCGTTGCGGCCATCAGCGCGTCTATGGAGCCGAATTCCTGCGCCAACAGCTCAGCGGTGCGCTCGCCAACAAAGCGGATGCCGAGGCCCATGAGCACGCGCGCCAAGCCAGCGCGCTTGGAATCCTCAATCTCACTAAGCAGAGTATTGGCAGCTTTGGGGCCAAGCAGTGCTTCGGTCCTGGTTTCGTCGAGACCCGTGGCCTTGCTCTTGCGGGTGACCTGCTTCTCCAGCGAGAGCAGATCTTTCTCATCGAGCCGGTAAAGATCCGCGACACCTTTGACCAGCCGTTTTTCCGTCAGCTGTTCCACTACGGCATCGCCCAGCCCCTCGATGTTCATCACCTCGCGGCGGCCGAAATGCAGCAGGGTCTCGCGCAGCTTTGCGGGGCAATCGGCATTCACGCAGCGATAATCCGCTTCGCCTTCTTCGCGGACGACCTTGCTGCCGCACTCGGGGCAAACCGTAGGGAAGACGAAACGACGTTTCCCGCGCGGATGATCGGCATCTGCAATCACCTCGACGACTTTGGGAATCACATCGCCGCCGCGCTCGACTTTTACGTAGTCTCCGATCCGCAATCCAAGACCGGCAATAAAGTCGGCATTGTGCAGCGTGGCGCGGCTTACCGTGGTGCCACCGATGAAGACTGGCGCGAGTTCCGCCACGGGCGTGAGCTTGCCAGTGCGGCCCACCTGCACGGTAATGTCTTTGACCTGCGTGATGCCCGCCTTGGCCGTGAACTTGTAGGCGATGGCCCAGCGGGGCGCGCGGCCGGTGTAGCCCAGGCGTTGCTGCGTGGCGTGCCCATCGACTTTCAGAACCACGCCGTCGATTTCATATCCGAGTGTCGCGCGCTGGCTCTCGGCCTGGTCGATGAACTTCATCATCTCGTCGACGGTGCTTACGAGCTTGCGGTGCGGATTTACGCGGAAGCCGAGAGCTGTGAGCGCATCGAGGGTAGCCGTCTGGCCCGCGGCGAAATATTCGCCATTTACGAGCAGAAAATATGCGAAGAAAACCAGCCGCCGGTTGGCGACGATGGAAGGCTCAAGCGTGCGCAGCGTTCCCGCGGCGGAGTTGCGCGGATTGACGAAGGCCGGCAGCCCATCGCGCTCGCGCTCCTCGTTCAAGCGCTCGAAGGCGGCTTCCGGCATCACGACTTCGCCGCGCACCTCAAGCCCCTGTGCCTGCGGCACGGCCGCCTTTTGGAGCTGGTTCTTGCTGATGCGAAGAGGCACACTGCGAATGGTGCGGATGTTCGACGTGACGTCCTCGCCGGTCTGGCCGTCGCCGCGCGTCAGGCCCATGGTGAGGAGCGCATCGCCGTCAGGGCCGGGCTGGTAAAGCAGCGCCACGCTCAGGCCGTCGAGCTTGAGCTCGGCCGTGTATTCGACGGGCAGTGAGCCGGCCAACTCGTGCACGCGCCGGTCCCAGTCGGTTAGCTCCTCAGCGTTGTAGGCGTTGTCGAGCGAGAGCATGGGGCGCGAGTGCTGCGCCTTTTTGAAGCCCTCAGCCGGCTTGCCGCCCACGCGTTGCGTCGGCGAGTCTGGCGTGACGAGCTCGGGATGCGCCGCTTCCAGTTTCTTTAATTCGTTCATCAGCGCGTCGTACTCGGCGTCGCTGATCGCGGGCTTGTCGAGAACGTAGTAGAGATGCTCGTGACGGCGTAGGTCTTCGCGCAGCTTTTCGATTTTTCGCAGAACGGCCGGCTCGCTCATAGGTATGGATTATAGTGAGCGGGGCTAGCGGAGTTGGCGGAGTTAGCGCGTTTACTTTTCCTTCAGTCCGCGGTCATCCAGCATCGGCTCGATGCTGGGCTCGCCTCCCAGCCACGCATCGTACATCTTCTGCAAATCCTCAGTGTTGCCGCGCGAGAGCACCATTTGGCGGAAACGGTCGCCGTTGGCGCGCGTCATGCCGCCGTGATCGAGGAACCACTGGAAGGCGTCGTCGTCGAGCATCTCGCTCCACAAGTAGGCGTAGTAGCCCGCGTCGTAGCCATTGGCCCAAATGTGCAGGAAATAGCTGGAGCGATAGCGCGGCGGCACGTAGCTGAGGTCGAGATGCGTGCGCTGGAGCGCTTCGGTCTCGAATTTGTCGGGATCCTGGAGGGTTGCGCTGGAAGGCAGAGTGTGCCACTCGAGATCGAGCTCGGCTGCGGAGATAATCTCTGTCAGATCGTGGGCATTCTTGAACGCCCTCCACTTTTCCATCTTCGCAACGAGGTCTGCCGGCATGGGCTGCCCGGTCTTGTAGTGCTTCGCGTAGTGCGCGAATACCGCCGGATCGCTGGCCCAGTGCTCGTTAAACTGCGAGGGAAACTCGACAAAGTCGCGTGCAACCTGCGCACCCGACAAGCTGGGATAATTGGTATCGGCAAACATGCCGTGCAGCGCGTGCCCGAACTCGTGAAACATGTGCGTCACTTCGTCGAAGGTGAGCAAGCAGGGCTGGCCGGGAGCGGGCTTCTCGACATTAGTTACGTTGAAAACCACGGGCAACGTGCCCAGCAGTTTCGACTGGCTCACCAGGTTGCTCATCCACGCGCCGCCGTTCTTGTTGTCGCGCTTGAAATAGTCGCAATACCACAGTGCGAGGGGCTTGCCGTTCGCGTCGAAGACTTCAAACACGCGCACGTCCGGATGCCAAACCGGAATGTCGTGCCGCTCTTTGAAGGTGATGCCGTAGAGCTGGTGCGCGGCGTAGAAGACGCCATTCTCGAGCACGTTGTTCATCTCGAAGTAGGGTTTGATTTGCGACTCGTCCAGATCGTACTTTGCCTTGCGCACTTTCGCGCTATAGAACTCCCAGTCCCACGGCACCAGCTGAGAGCCGACCTGTTCGGCATCCATCAGCGCCTGGATTTCCCTGCCCTCATTTTCCGCATGGGCCACCGAGGCTGGCGCCAAACCATCGAGGAACTTGATCGCCGCCTGGGGTGTTTTCGCCATCTGGTCGGACAGATTCCACGCCGCGAAATTTTTGTAGCCCAGCAAGGCGGCCTTCTCTGCGCGTAACTGCGCCAGCCGCGCAATGATCGCGCGCGTATCGTTCGCGTCTCCGTACTCGGTGCGGTTCCACGATGCCTCAAATAAGGCTTTCCTCGTGTCGCGATTCGTTAAGTCGGTAAAATCCGGCTGCTGCGTTGTATTCTGCAGCGTGATCACCCAGCCCGGTTGCTTGCGCGCCGCTGCCGCATCGGCAGCCACAGCCATATCCGCATCGCTGAGTCCGGCCAGCGCGGTCTTATCCGTGGTCGCGTAAGCTGCGGCTTTGGTCGCCGCCAGCAGCTTGTCCATAAAATCAGTTTCGAGCGTCGACTCTTCTTCGTTGAGCTTTTTCAGCTTGGCCTTGTCGGCGTCGGAAAGGTTGGCGCCGGCCTTTACAAATTGCTGATAGTCGTACTCGACGAGGCGCAGCGATTCGGGATCGAGATGGAGGGATGCGCGCCGATCGTAGACCGCTTTAATGCGCGCAAAGAGCTTGGCATTCAGATTAATGGCGTCCTGTTCCGCGGCCAGGCGCGGAGCCTCGTACGCCTGCACTTTCTGCAATGCCTCGTTGGTGTTGGCGCCGGTGACGCAGTTGAACACCAAGGTCACCCGCGTGAGCAACTGGCCGGTGCGCTCCAGCGCGACGATGGTGTTTTCAAAAGTGGGCGGCGCGGGATTGTTGGCGATGGCTTCGACCTCTTGGATCTGCTGCGCCATGCCCGCATCTATGGCCGGCTGATAGTCGCTGTCCTTGATCTTGTCGAAGGGCGGCGCCTGAAACGGCAGAGTGCTGGGCGCGTAAAAGGGGTTGTCCGGTCCGAAAGCGGGGGTTGCGGTTGCAGTTTGCGCAGCAGCGGACGCAGCTCCCAGAGCCACAGAAATTCCAGTGGTCAAAATGTTCCTCGTCACCCAATTAGTATGAAGCTTCATCATGGTGTTATGGGCCCCTCGGAAAGCCTGTCCATCCGTTCTCGAATTTAGGCGAATCCTGGTTGCGATCGAACCCGCCCCGCAGCACATCATGACCCGGAGCAGCGGCCTTGCGCCGTGACAGACGGCACGCAACACCCCCTACAATAGCAACATCCTGGCAGTGGCCTCAAAGGCGGCTGCTGGTCATAGGATGGAATCTTAAGGAATTGGGTGGTGAGTCAGTTTGAAAGAAAACGTCCCTCAGGGGCTAAAGCCCGCATTCATTTTGCAGCTCGTGCGGCACGGCTGAAGCCGTGCCCTTTCGCGACAAATCCAAACTGACCTACTACCAGAAATCGAGAAGCAATGACACAAACTGAAACTGCTCCTGAAGCACGCACGCAAGCTGAGAATCTGGATCTGCTGGCCGACGTGGCCGTGAATGTGGGGCTGGGCCTGAAGGCGGGCCAGGAACTGGTGATGACCGCGTCGCTCGATTCCCTGGCTCTGGCGCGCCGCATTACCGAGCACGCGTATCGCGCCGGGGCTTCGCTGGTGACCACGCTTTTGAATGACGAAGACGCTGCCCTGCTCCGCTACCGGTATGCGCCCGATGCCAGCTTCGATCACGCGGCCAAGTGGCTCTACGACGGCATGGCGGCGGCGTTCAAGAGCGGCGCGGCGCGGCTGGCGATTGCCGGAGCTAATCCCGCACTGCTTTCGAACGAGGATCCCGACAAGGTAGGCCGCGCCAATCGCGCAGTTTCGCAAGCCTACCGTCCTGCGCTCGAGCTGATCACGCGCCACGAGATCAACTGGACCATCGTTCCCAGCGCCACGCCTGCGTGGGCTGCGGCCGTGTTTCCCAACGACAGCCCGGACGAGGCTCTGCGCAAGCTGTGGGATGCCATCTTCGCCACGACGCGCATTACCACCGCGGATCCCGTGGGTGCATGGCGGGCGCATGACGCGGAATTGCAGAAGCGCGCGGCGTTGATGAATGCCAAGCGCTATTTTGCTTTGCAGTACCGCGGACCTGGCACCGAATTCCGGCTCGGCCTAGCCGACGATCATCAATGGCTGGGCGGCGGCACCACCGCGGGCAACGGCCTCTATTGCATCGCCAACATGCCCACGGAGGAGATTTTCAGCGCGCCGCACAAGGACCGCGCCGATGGCACCGTGACCGCGACCAAGCCGCTTTCGCACCAGGGCACCATGATTGAAGGCATCCAGGTTCGCTTTGAAAAGGGGCGCATTGTGGAGGTTCACGCCACACGCGGACAGGAAGTGCTGGAAAAAATGATCGACACCGACGAGGGCGCGCGGCGGCTGGGCGAAGTGGCGCTGGTTCCTCACTCCTCACCCATTGCGCAAAGCGGAGTGATCTTTTTGAACACGCTTTTTGATGAAAATGCGGCCTCGCACATTGCGCTCGGCCAGTCGTATTCGTCGTGCGTGCGCGACGGAGACAAGCTAACTCCCGAACAACTCGCCGCCAAGGGCGCCAACGAGAGTTTGATCCACGTGGACTGGATGATCGGGTCTGCGGAGCTCGATATTGACGGCATTACCGCATCCGGCGTTGCCGAGCCGCTGATGCGCGGGGGCGAGTGGGCGACTGCAGTCTGAAGAGGCAGCGGTGGAATGCGAGTCAGATGGCGAAGCGGGAACATCCCTCAGGGGCTAAAGCCCGCACACTTTTCTGCGGTACTTACGGCACGACTGAAGTCGTGCCCCTTCGCGGGGCTTCCTGCCAGCTTACGGTACGGGTGAAGTCGTGCCCCTTCGCAAAACCGAGCAAGTGAGTTGTTCGCAGCTCATCTATTTGAGATTGGATCGCAAGACGCATGGAACCAGTCACGCATTTCCTTACCGGCGCCTGTATTGGCCGCGCCGGATTCAATCGCAAGACGGCGTATGCCACGCTGGCCGCGGTGCTGGCTGCAGAGGCCGCAGATCTGGACGTGCTGTGGACGGTCGCGGGACCGGTCGAAGTTCTGAAGCATCATCGCGGCATCACGCATACCTTCTGGGCAGTTCCCGTGGTGGCGGGGGTGGTGGTGGGCGCGGTGTGGCTGTTCGATCGCTGGCACAAGAGGCGGCGGCGCAAAGTTGAGGCGACGGAGCAGCCGATTCACTGGGGCTGGCTCTATCTGACTGCGTGCGTAGCGGCACTGAGTCATTTGCTGCTCGACTGGACCAACAATTACGGCGTGCGGCCGTTCTTCCCGTTCAATCCGCATTGGTATGCGGGCAGCTTTATGTTCATTGCCGAGCCGGTGATGTGGGCGCTGCTTTTCCTGGCGCTTTTTATGCCGTGGGTGCTGGGTCTTGCCGATCGCGAGATCGGGGCGCGGAAACAGCGGTTTCGCGGCCGCGGCTGGGCGATCTTTGCGCTCGTTGGGATGCTGGTGCTGGGCTGCTGGCGCTGGGCTGAGCACGCCCAGGCGCTGGCGATGGTAAACAGCACGCCAATCTCCACCGAGCCGGCTGTGCGCATGGCCGCCGAGCCGTATATGGTCAACCCCTGGCGCTGGCATGCGATTGTCGAGACGCCGAATTTCTACCAGACCGCAGAAATCGACACCCGCACTGGGTCCATCGACAGCGATGCGAGCGATGTGATGTATAAGCCGACCGACACTGCGGCCGTCGAGGCCGCCAAGCAAACGCTGCTGGGCCGCGCGTATCTGGATTGGGGAACGTGGGCTGTGGTGCGCGACGTGGGACAGGAACCTATCCCGGGCCCGGTGCGGGGATTGGAACCGCCGGATCTTCCACCGGGTCGCACGTGGACCACGGTCGAATTTAGCGACTTGCGCTTCGATTACCCGTTTCTCCCCACGGGCGGTGCGATTCCCGGAACCGCAGGCCATGCTCCGCTCACTGGCTGGGTCTACATCGTTGATGGGCACGAAGACGCAGGCGAGGTGATGAATGGGCGGGAACAGCGGTAGAGCTTGACAACATGAATTCGTTCCTTCGGGTTCGTGCTATCCCACGTCCCAAAATCGGGACGTGGGGCACCCGTTTGCCGTGCTGAATTGAGAGAGGCGGGTTGAGTTTTGTGGTATCCCGGGTCTCAGAAGCGAGATCCTCACCCCATGGACGTGGACCTGTCCACGGGGACCCCAAGCCCGGGGCACCCCTGCATTGTGCGAGGTCAGGGTCGAAAGCACAGGGCTTGTTTGTCCTGACGGAAAAAATTGTTGCTTTGGTGGAAGGGTTGGAGTTGACCATACGGCGCGCGCACCGCAGAATGGAAGAAGTCCTTTGCTTTCGCAGTCAGGTTGGTTGGGCCCGGAATCTCCGGCAGACCCTGCATCATGAGGTGGACATGGCCGCTTATCTGCTCTTGTTGGTTGCCGTTTTATCGCGCGTAATTCCTCACGCTCCGTGGTGGAGCTTTACGGCAGTCACCGGTAGCCTGCTTTACTTTGGCGCCAAGCGTCCGTGGCGGGAAATGCTTGCGCCCCTGGCGGCTCTGATCACGACCGATTGCTATTTAACGCTTTTCCGGTATTCCGGCTATTCAATGCACTGGGGGTTTTCAGCCTTCTCGTGGGGCTGGTACCTGGGCGCAATGGTGCTGGGCGCGATTCTTCTGCGGAAACGCGTGACGTTGGCGCGCGGGGCCGCGGGCGCTTTGCTGGGACCGACCTCGTTCTTTCTTGTCTCCAACTTCGGCGCGTGGTTTTCTAACCCCTTCAACACGTATCCGCACACCCTCGCCGGGCTGGCCGCCTGCTACATGGCTGGCGTGCCGTTTTATTGCAACGACCTGGTCGCGACGTCGGTCGTGCTGGCCGTGATGCTCGGCGTTCCCGCGCTGGTGCGCCGGACGCAAGCGGCTCATGCGCAAGAGGCGCTGGCAGGAAAGTAGCGCAATCCCGCACAGGTGCGGGCGTGGACGCCCGCACGACAGCCGACCTGGAGGTCGGCGCTACCTAATAAGGATCGATTCCTAGTCTTCCAGCAGCTTGCCCTGGCGCTTTTTCCGCATCCACCACCATGCGCCTCCGAGTACGGCTAGCGCGCCGACAATCAACATCACGACCAGGGCGTGGCGCGCCACCAGATCGACGGCGCCGGGGCCGAGCTTGATCACCAGCAGAGAGAGCGCCAGCCAGCGCAACATTCTTCCCGTAAACACCGCCAGCAGGAAATCGGGCACGCGCATCTTAAATACGCCGGAGGCAAAGATGAATAGCTTCCACGGCGCGGGCGGCGGCATCATGGAGGGGATCGCGACGAAGAGGAACTCCTGGCGCTGGAAGCGGTCGCGCAGCTTTTCGAACTTTGCGCGGTCTACGCGCTTGAGCAGAAACAGTTCGCCCCCGGCGCGACCCAGCCCGTAGGGCAGCAATCCGCCGATGGCCGAACCAGCCGATGCGATCAGGCAATAGAGCCAGAAGTGGGGCTTGTCTTTCCAGACGTAAAGGGCCAGAATCAGGTCCATGGGGACGGGAATGCTCGAAGAATCGAGCACCGCGGCCGCGCCCACGCCCCAAATTCCCCATTTCAACAGCGCTGGCAGAATCACCAGGTTCCAATCCGCCAGGATGTGCGCAATAAATCGCTTCAAACGCGGTCCCTTTCCGGCCTATCTTACGTCCATTCAACAAGAACCATTGTACGGGGCGCCCTGCTTGAGCAAAGCTTTGCCCAAAATGAGAGAATAGACAGAAAGGACTTGAGTACGGAGCCGGCAACAGCGTACGTGTGTTTTGAACGGCTCCATCGCACTGAATGCCCACCAGCGAAGCGCCAGCCGAAGTAGACGAGCCCAAGAAACCCGCCGAGACTAGTCCCAAGGACAGCTCTGCGCAGGAAACCTCTATTACGGGTTCGATCCTGGGCCTGGACACTTTTTCCTCGCGCGACCTTGAACCGCGGCCAGCGCCCGCCCGGGATGAGCCTGCCGATGGGGCCTCGCCCCCGGTGCGCGGCTCGCGCTGGGTAGACTACGACACCCACGAACTGCTGGAAATGATCAGCTCGCTCGAAGACGAGCGGCGCTGGGCGCGGCTGCGCGAAGGCGCTCTGTGGGCTGTGCTGGTACACATTATTCTGCTCTCGGTCCTCACCTGGATTCCCAGGTACTTTTTCAAGGCGCCGCGAATCGATGATTTTGACGCGATCAAGCAACACGAGGACCAGATCGCTCTCGATCAGATGCCCGACGCGGTGCGCCAAATGCAGAAGCAGAAGGTTGCTCCCAAGCTGCCTGCCAACAAGCCGCTCATCGACAAGCAAACGATGGAAGAGCTAAAGAAACAGGCACAGCAGGCGCCGCCTCCACCCCCGCAGCAACAGGCGCCGGAACAGCCCAAGCCGCAGCCCACGCAGCCGGTACCGAATAATGCGCAGTCGCAGGAGCCCGAAGCGCCGCGCCCGCAGGCCGTCCCCGCCAAGCCAAACTTTGCGATGGGCCCGCAGAATCCAGCCGATCAGCTCCGCCAGGATATGCAGAAGGCTTTGCACGGCCAGGGGCAACAAAACTACGGCAATCCGGGGACGGGCGGACTGTCGATGCATCCCGGTGCGGGTACCGGCGGGGTGCAGGTACTCTCCGACACGCAAGGCGTGGACTTCAGCTCCTGGATTGCTCGCTGGCACTTCATTACGCAGCGCACATGGGACCCGCTGATTCCCGATGAAGTGAACCCGCCCATTCTGAAGTCGGGAGTGGTAGCCGTCCATTTTAAAGTGCTGCCGAACGGCCAGGTCACCGACATGCAGTTGGATGGCCGCTCCGGCGACACGGGGCTGGACCGAGCGGCCTGGGGTGCGATTACGGGATCGAGCTACCCGCCGCTGCCGCGGGAGTTCCACGGCCCCTATCTCGAGCTGCGCGCCTACTTTCTCTACAACATGCAGCCGCAATAGAGCGACGGTCAAGCCGCTCTACGAGCGCGCGTCCACGCTCAACTCATCCGGATCGCGCGACTTCGCGATAGCGCGCCGGTTCTCTTCACTCGATTCGGCTCCACGCTCCAGATCGATGCCATCCTGCTCCAGAAGCGCCTCGTATACCGGCGTATGCCGCCAGTGGCGCGCCAGCGCAAAGGCGCTCATGTTGGCGATCATGAGGGGCAGCACCAGGCCGTACCCGCCGGTCATCTCAAAAATGATGAGGATCGAGGTCATGGGCGCGCGCACGATGCCGGCGAATACCGCGCCCATACCGACAACCGCGAAAGCGCCGATGGAGTCGGCCGGGTGATGGAAGACCGTCACGTCGAGATAGCCCACCGCACCACCCAGCATGCCACCCATGAACAGCGCCGGGGCAAAGATGCCGCCTGAACCGCCGCTGGAATACGACGTAACGGTAGCGGCCAGTTTGAGCACGCACAACACCGCCATGGCCGTAACCGGAAGTCCGCCGAGAAGCGCCAGAGTGAGCGTGGGATAGGGATTGCCGGCGATGCCCTTTAAGTGAAAGAAGAGCACCGCAACCATTGCAAAACTACCCGTAGCTGCGCCGCCGATTGCGGGGTGAATCCACCGGGGAACGCTGGAGAGTTCCCGAAACCACATTCGCAGCCACAAGAGCGAATCGGTAAATGCCACGGAGACGATGGCAGCCAACAGGCCAAGCAGCGCATACCAGATGAGCGACGAGCTATTGGCCAGCGTGTAACTCTGCAGTCGCGGCACGAAGAAAATGGGGTTGGAGCCAAGAATGCTGTGCTCCACTACGGCTGCGAGAGCCGCGGCCACAATCACGCCAGAAAGCATGGTCTGGTCGAGACTGCCGATCAGTTCCTCCAGCGTAAAGGTGACAGCGGCGATCGGCGCGTTGAACGCGGCAGCAATGCCCGCCGCCATGCCCACGGAAGTCATGCGCTTCTGATTCGTCGGGCTCAGCCGCGCCATGCGCGCAAGAAAGCTGCTCACGCCGGCACAGATCTGCACCGTCGGGCCTTCCACGCCGAGTGACGCGCCGCTGCCCAATTGGAACGCGCACAGCACGAACTTGCCGACCGTCTCCTTCATGGTGATGGCGCCGGCGCGAAAGGTGTAAGCGGTTTTGACCTGGGGTATGCCACTGCCTGCCGCCGCGGGAACCCAGTAAGTGAGTCCCAGGCCAGCCACAAGGCCGCCAATCGCCGGGGTCAGAATCGTCCACCAGATCCAAGCGTGCCCCGGAGCCGCAATAGCGCGATCGATCAGAAGTGCATACAGGCGAGTCGCGCTCACGTGGAAGGCGACCGCGGACAGGCCGCATACGCCGCCGGCCACGATGGTGATGGCCAGCAAGCGTTGCCGCTCGTTCGGCATGCGCCGCGCCAGCCAGGCGAAAAAGCGCGTAACCAGGCCCTCAATGCCAACCCAGTATTTCAATTTCGGGATTCCCTCACTCGAGAAGAAGCGTGCATTTCAAGTATAGAAGCAGGGACGAGGCCAGATCCGCGCAGCAGGAAACCTACCCAGCCGTTCTATCAAGGTTTCGGCTCCGATTCCTGCATCAGCTCGATCAAGTATTTCTCCCACACCGCAGCCACCGTGTGCGTGCCGTGGCCGCGCGTTGCGTCGGAGATGGGGATCAGCACGAAACGCGCATGAGGCATTTGCCCCACCATCTTTTCCGCAATGCCCAGTTCCGGTGGATTGATGAAGTCGTCGGCGGAATTGATCCACATCACTGGCGCCTTGATGCGATCCAGATGCGGGCCGGGATCGTAATTGCGGCTGGCGTCGAGCTGGTAGATCATGTCGTTCGCGTCGGTGGCGGCCATGGTGCGCGCCAGGAACCGGTCGACATACAGCTCCGCGGCTTGCCGCGTCGGCTCCAATTTTTGCATCTGGAGCGGGCTGGAACCCATGACGAGGATCAATTCGTTGGCCGTGCGCAGGCCCTCGACCGGTTCGCTCTTGTACTCGCCATCCATCCAAGCCGGGTCCTGCTTGATGGCTTGAATGGCCATGTAGCGCATCATGCGGTTGCGCCCGGCGATGGGAACGGGCAGGCACGCCAGCGGCATCAGCGCGTCAGCAAAATCGGGATAGGTTTCGCCCCACACAAAGGTCTGCATGCAGCCCATGGACGTTCCCAGGATCAGCCGCAGATGGTCGACTTTCATGGCGTCGAGCATCATGCGCTGGCTGCGCACCATGTCGTCATAGTCATATGCGGGAAAGTGCGCATGCAGCCCGTCTGACGGCTTGGAACTTTGGCCGTGGCCGATGTCGTCGGGCAGGATGAGGAAATACTTCGTGATGTCGAGCGGCGCACCCGGCGCGAAGAGCACGTTCGAAAAGAGGGGGTTCAGCAGCGAGTGCGCGCTGCCGCCGGTGCCGTGCAGCAGGAGCACCGCATTGTCCACGCGGCCTGTGGCGTTGCGGTGCGGCGTGCCCAGCGTCAAGTAATGCAGCCGCAGTTGGGGCAGCGTGTCACCGGTGCCGAAGCGGAAATTGTCGAGCACCACGGTCCCGTCGATCGCTGGCCACGACGGAGCTGCCGGAGCCGTCTGCGTCCCCGCGGGCGCCTTCGCATCGGGCATGGTCATGGTTTGCGAGCCAGCCATAGCCGGCAACAGCAGAAGAAAAGCGGCTAGTGCAATTTGGGGAATGCGCGAGCGCATGAGATGCTCCTGAAAAATCAGCTCTGAACGTACCGGCTGTCGGGTGAGGGCCTTCCCCGCGTGCCTTACCTCTTGCTTGAAATGCTGATGTGCGAAACGCAGCTTTGGGGCTGTTCGGGATGCAAAGCCCGCCTCACATATCATCCGGCTTCTTGATTGAAAGCAGATCGAGCGGAACCAGAAACATGCTGGCGACCTGCTCCGGATCGAAACCCGCTGCAATTAAACTTCGCGCCATGGCCATCTGCTGCGCTTTGTACTCTTCGCTCGGCACGAACGATTCGGTAACGAAGTCTTCCTTCGCGCCCATGCCGCGCAGAAAGGGGATCGCCTTTTTTCGAGCCATAGCGGGCCCTCCTTCTCAATTTATATAACCTCCGATGCTAAAGGAACCCCCCGCCGCCGTTTCCCTGGGCGGCAATTCCGGGTTAAAATGCAGGTGTCTGTCATGTTCAGCCGTTCCGCAACTCGAATCTCCTCAACGCCCCTGCTCCGACGTTATCGCCGCGGCCGTCCTGACCGTGGACGCTAGCGCTTCCCGCTGAGTAATCTGGTTTCTGCAGGTTTTTGCCTGCGCGATCGTCTACGCCCGTCCTCGTCTCCAGGCGCGCGCAGGCCAACTCAGTACGCGAATACAACTAACTCCGCTAGCTCCGCTAACGCCGCTAGCTCCGCTGAGAGGAACTACCGATGAACAGCTTCTCGAGCAAGGCCGTGCTCACCTCCGGCAACCGCTCCTACACCTACTATCGCCTGCCGGCGCTGGCCGCCCGCGGCTTCAATCTCGCACGCCTGCCCTTCAGCCTGAAAATTCTGCTGGAAAACCTGCTGCGCCGCGAAGACGGCAAGAATGTGACGGCTGCCGACATCGATTTCCTGGCCAACTGGGATGCGAAGGCCGAACCCAGCCGTGAGATTGCCTACATGCCCGCGCGCGTGCTCATGCAGGACTTCACCGGTGTGCCAGCGGTCGTCGACCTGGCGGCCATGCGCGACGCCATCAAGACTCTAGGGGGCGATCCCGAGCGCGTGAATCCCCTCGCGCCCGCCGAACTCGTCATCGACCACTCCGTGCAGGTGGACGAATACGGCACTTCCATGGCCTACGAGGCTAATTCCCTGCTCGAATTCCAGCGCAACCGCGAGCGCTATGCGTTTTTGAAGTGGGGGCAGTCGGCGTTCCGAAATTTCTCTGCCGTACCGCCCGGCATGGGCATCTGCCACCAGGTGAATCTCGAATATCTGGCTCGCGTAGTTTTTACTGCGCAGATCGACGGCGAAGCCGTCGCTTATCCTGACACGCTGGTCGGCACCGACTCGCACACCACGATGATCAATGGACTCGGCGTGCTGGGCTGGGGCGTGGGCGGCATCGAAGCCGAGGCGGCGATGCTGGGGCAGCCCGTTTCCATGTTGATCCCACAGGTGGTCGGCTTCAAGCTCACCGGAAAGCTGCGCGAGGGCGCCACGGCCACCGATCTGGTGCTCACCGTGACCCAGGCGCTGCGCAAGCTGGGAGTTGTCAGCAAATTTGTTGAATTTTATGGAGACGGTTTGACGCAGTTACCGCTCGCCGATCGCGCCACCATCGGCAACATGGCGCCGGAGTACGGTGCGACGTGCGGCATCTTCCCCGTTGACGCTGAGACGCTCCGCTATCTGCGCCTCACCGGTCGCAGCGAAGAGCAGATTAATCTGGTCGAGGCCTATTACAAGGAGCAGGGGCTCTTCCACACCACGGGCGCGCCGGAGGCCGAATACACGCAGACGCTTTCACTCGACCTGGGCGACGTGGAGCCCAGTGTGGCCGGACCCAAGCGCCCGCAGGATCGCGTGCTGCTGAAGGACGCGGCTTCGAGCTTTGCGCAACAACTGCCCACGCTGCTTGCGCCCTCGGCCAAGCCCCTGGGCTCGCGCACGGCCGCCGCGTGGCAGCGCCAAGCGGTTACCGATACGGCGGTCGCGGAAAATGCGCCGGTGCACGTGACGACCACGGTGAAAGAGCGCTTTGGAGTCGATCCCGATCCATATCTCGATCACGGCTCGGTCGTCATCGCCGCGATCACCAGTTGCACCAACACGTCGAATCCGTCGGTCATGATCGCCGCTGGACTGCTGGCGAAGAAGGCCGTGGAAAAAGGCCTCACCGTTCCGCCGTGGGTGAAGACTTCGCTCGCGCCCGGCTCACGCGTGGTGACTGACTACTATCAAAAGGCCGGCCTGCTGCCCTACCTTGAAAAGCTGCGCTTCAACGTGGTGGGCTACGGCTGCACCACCTGCATTGGCAACTCGGGTCCGCTACCCGCCGACGTTTCAAAATCAATCGACGAGCACGGCCTGGTTGCGGTCAGCGTGCTCAGCGGCAATCGTAACTTCGAGGGCCGCGTGAATGTAGATGTGCGCGCGAATTATTTGATGAGCCCGCCGCTGGTCGTCGCATACGCACTCGCCGGACGGATCGGCCACGACTTCGACGCAACTGCGTTGGGCAACGACAAGGACGGCAAGCCCGTGTATCTGCGCGACATCTGGCCCACGCAAGCGGAAGTCGCCGCTGCCATCGAGAAAGCCGTTACCAGCGAAGGCTACCGCAGGGAGTACGCTACGGTTTCACAGGGCGACGCGAGTTGGCAGGGCTTGAGCTTTCCTACCGGCGACGTTTACCAGTGGGAGAAGGATTCGACCTATATTCGCAAAGCGCCGTATTTTGACGGCATGACCGCCAAGCCTGCGCCCATTGAAAACATTGCCGGCGCGCGCGTGCTGGCGGTGCTGGGCGACTCCGTAACCACCGATCACATTTCGCCCGCCGGATCGATCAAGGCCAACGGACCGGCCGGAAAATATCTTGCCGAGCACGGCGTGAAACCGGCAGACTTCAACAGCTACGGCTCGCGCCGCGGCAATCACGAGGTGATGGTGCGCGGCACCTTTGCCAACGTGCGCCTGCGCAACAAACTCGCGCCGGGAACGGAGGGTGGCGTCACGCGGTTGCTGCCCGAAGGCGAGCCGATGTCGATCTTCGACGCCAGCGTGAAGTACGCTGAGCGCGGCGTTCCGCTGATCATTCTTGCGGGCAAGGAATATGGCTCAGGCTCTTCGCGCGACTGGGCTGCCAAGGGACCGAAGCTCCTCGGCGTGCGCGCCGTCATCGCCGAAAGCTTCGAGCGCATTCACCGCTCGAATCTTGTGGGCATGGGCATTCTACCGCTGCAATTTGCTCCCGGCGAGAATGTGGAATCGCTCGGACTTACCGGTGAAGAGATTTTTGACTTCCCCGGCATCACCGCGCTTCTAAAGGACCGCCTCGCGAACGGCCGCACGCTGCGCGTCAAAGCCACTGCGAGCGACGGCAAGGTGAAGGAATTTGACACGGTGGTGCGCATCGACACGCCGCAGGAGATTGAGTACTACGAGCACGGCGGCATTCTGCAGTACGTGTTGCGGCAATTGACGGCCAAGTAGCGTTGACTGAACTGCCGCATCCATTCGAACTTGGTTGCTGCTGCACACTGCGGCGACCGAGGTCGACTAGCTCCGCGCTCCTCTTGTCGCGACTCCCTCGCCAGCGAGATACTATGAGCGCGAAACGTCAACCGAGCATCTTGCCATGCCCATTATTCGAAATTGCCCATCCTGCGGAAAGCCAAACCGAATTCCGGCGAAACATCTCGCCGACACCGGACGCTGCGGCGCTTGCAAGACGCCGCTGCCCGCCATCGCCGATCCCCTCGCGGTGAATCCCGAGGAGTTCGACGAAATTATCAGCGACAGCAAGGTACCCGTCCTGGTGGACTTCTGGGCATCGTGGTGCGGCCCGTGCCGCATGGCGGCGCCGCATGTGGCGCAAGTCGCGCGTGACCTCGCAGGCCGAGCCGTGGTGCTCAAGGTCGACACCGAGAAATTCCCTGAGCTTGCCTCACGCTTTAACGTGCGCGGCATTCCGAACTTTGCTGTATTTGCTGGCGGCAACCTTAAATTCCAGCAGGCCGGCCTGGTGGATGCAGAGACAATGAAAAGCTGGCTCGCTAAAGTCGTGTGACCGGCACACTAATCACCGAACGCTGCCTTTACGAGCCCGTCTTCCGCTCGTCTCCCAGCACTTCATCGAGCAGTACGCGCAGGTTGGCCGCGCGCGCATGGCCAGCGCGGGGATCTGCCGCAGTGGCCTGCGACACTTCATCGGCCAAATTCAACGCCGCCAGCACGGCCACGCGCAGCGAGTCCGCGGTCTTTCCCTGCGCGGCCACGGCGCGCATCTTGGCGTCGACATAAGCAGCCAGCTCGCGGATGTGCTGCGTGTCCTGCCCCGACAAATGATAGAGCTGGTCGTAGATCTCCACGGTCACGTATTCGCTCGGTTTGCTGCGCGGTTCTTCGGCCATCTCTGCCTCACAATTCCAGAGTATCGAGCTGCTTGAGCAGCCGTTCCACGCGCTGGCGCACCTGCTCGCGCTCCGCGCGCAGCGCAGTCAATTCGCTTTGCAGTTGATCCACAATAGGTGATTGCGCCTGCACTTGCGCTTCGGACTCGGTCAAGCGAGCTTCCAGTTCCGCGCTGCGCGCTTCGGCACCTGCGCGTGCCTGCCGCTCCCGCTTCACCAGATCTACGGCGCGGCGGATGCGCTCTTCGAGCGCCGCAAAATCGTCCGCGCTTACGGCCAAAGACGCCGGTTCGTCATGCGCGTTCTCGGATTGCCTTTCGCTTGCCGTCTCCACGGCCCCATCCGATTCCCAGAAAGTTTCTGACATGGTTTCAACCTCCGCCGAGCGGGCACCGTTTCGGTTTGAGTATAGCGCCGATCGCGTTCGATGTTTTGCTTACACCGGTTCCAGAATTGCAATATCCCGGAGCCGCTGCCGCTGAGTGGCATTTTCCTCAAGGAAATGCCACCTTTCACCGCCCTCGACAGGGCACATAAATTCTGGAACCGGTCTAGACGCGCAGGTGCGCCCCTGCTTTGCCAACCGCTTCCACCACCTGCGCCTGGAACTTTTGCAATTCCTCTTCGCGCAGGGTGCGATCCGGCGCCTGAAACGTGGCGCCCAGCAAAAGGGCATACTCCCGTGCGGCGAGCCGCGGGTCGCGGAACACCTCGCGCACGCGCCACTCCACCAACTCGGGAATCTGCAATCCTGCCATAGCGCTGTCGATCGTCTCCCAGTTGATACTCGCATCCAAGACCAGGGAAAAATCGCGGCGCACCGGCTGGTAACGAGAGATCTCGCGCGCGGCGGCCCGGCGGAGGGGCAATTTGTAGAGCCGGTCGAGATAGATCTCGCCGATGAGCACTGCGTCCTTAATTTTTCGCGCCGCAGCCTCGCGCGGATGGAGCTGGCCGAACCAGCCGGCGGTTACGCCGTCCGCTACTACGCGCGCGGAGCGATAGGGATGCAGCCACTGTGGTGTGAGGCCGGCATCCGCGGAAAAGCGATCGAAGTACATGCCGCGCATTTCGAAGCGCGACACTAATTGCTCCACCACGCCCTTCACATCAAGAAAGTCAAAAGCGCGGCCGGCATGCAACGCACTCTCCTGCGGCAAAGCGCCCGCAGCGCCAAAGGCCACGGACGGACGCTCGTCCACCTTGTCGCCGACGCTGTTCGAATTTGCCCCGCTGAAGACCGTGCCCAACTCAAACAGCCGCACATCGTTGACGTCGCGATTCAGGTTGCCCGCAATCACGGTCAACATGCCCGGCACAAGCGAAGGGCGCAGCACGCCGGCCTCTTCACTGAGGGGATTGCCGAGCGGCACCACGAGCGCCGGTTGCGGCGCGGTGAGCGCACCCTCGGCCGCGGAGCAGAAACTGCTGGAAATGGCTTCATGGAACCCTGCGGCGAGCATCGTGCTGCGCACGGTGGCTTCTTTCTCAGCCGACGGCAGCGCACGCACGCCCTCGCCGAATTTTGGCAGCGTGTTGGCGAAGCGGTTGTAGCCGTAAACGCGCGCAACTTCTTCAATGAGATCGATCTCGCGTTCGAGATCGAGCCGCCAGCTGGGTAGCCTGACTTCCCACGGATTCTGTCCAAGAGTCTGCCGCACCGCAGGTGCCAGTCCGCATCCCAGCGCCGTCAGCACGTTTTCAACCGTCGCAGCCGTGATTCCCTCTGCATCGATTGTTGTGCCCAGGATGCGCTGCACTTCACTCAACGCGAGTGCAATCGGTTTGCGAAGCGCGGTCCGTGCTTCGGCCGCGGGGACGCGCGCATCTACCAGCTCGCCCTCGATCGATCCGCCATTTGCGAGCAGGATCGCGCTCACGATTGCCGACGCGATCGGCGCCGCGTTGAAGTCCGCGCCGCGCTCGAAGCGATGGCTGGCGTCGGTGTGCAGGCCGTGACGCCGCGCGGTTTGCCGCACCACCATGGGATCGAACCACGCCGCTTCGACGAGTACGTTTTTTGAATCGGGCGTGATCATGGTGTCCCAGCCGCCCATTACGCCGGCCAGGCCCAGCGCTTTTTTATGATCGGCGATGATGAGATCGTCCGCGTCGAGCGCGCGCTCCACGCCATCGAGCGTCTTCAGCCGCTCGCCCTTGCGCGCGCGGCGCACAATGATGCCGCCCTCAAGCTTGTCGAGATCGAAGGCATGCGTAGGCTGGCCCATCGCCAGCCAGGCGAAGTTCGTGGCGTCGACTGCGTTCGAGATTTTTTTCTGTTCCAAAAGCGCAAAATATGTGGCGACTTCGGCGCCCGCGAACCAGTCGCGCGATTCGCCGATGGTGATGTCGCGCAAAACACGCGCGGTGAAACGGCCGCAGGCGTCTTCCGCCTCAATCTTCACCGAAAAGGGCTGGCCAGCCGGGCGGGGTTTTGGCAGTGCGAAGTTTAAATCGGGCAGTGTGAGCCCATAGATCGCCGCCGCCTCGCGCGCGATGCCGTAGTGGTTCATGGCGTCCACGCGGTTGGTGGTGATGTCCGTCTCGTAGAGCGAGCCGTTGTTGGGGCCGAGATCGTAGATGCCCTCGACCGCAATGCCGCGTAGAGTCAGGTCCTCGGCTAGCTGCGCGTCGTCGACGGAAAGCCCGGGCAAATAGCTGCGCAGCCACTTGGTCAGTATCTTCATGCGAACTGCCCCAGAAACCGCATGTCTCCCGCGAAGAAGCTGCCGATTTCGCTGATGCCGTACTTCATCATGGCGATGCGCTCCACGCCCATGCCGAAGGCGAAGCCGGAGATTTTTTTCGGGTCGTAGGCCGGTTGCTTTTCCGCGGCGAAGGCAAAGACTGCGGGATCGACCATGCCGCAACCCAGCAACTCAATCCATCCCGACTGCTTGCACTTGCGGCAGCCTTTTCCTCCGCAAAAAATGCAGCTGATCTGTACGTCGGCGCTCGGCTCGGTGAACGGGAAGAACGAGGGAAAGAAACGCGTCTTGACGGCCGAACCGAACAGCGCCTTCATGGCGTGGTCGAGCGTGCCCTTCAAATCGCTGAAAGTGATATTGGTGTCGACGCAGAGGCCTTCCACTTGATGAAAGATGGGCGAGTGCGTGGCGTCGGCGGCGTCGTTGCGGTGCACCTTGCCCGGAATCACGATGCGCACCGGCGGCGGCTGCTGCTCCATGGTCCGCATCTGCACGGGCGAAGTGTGGGTGCGCAGTAGCAGACGATCGCGCAGCGGCTTGCGCTCCTGCGCTGCGACCACCAGCGTGTCCTGCGTGTCGCGCGCGGGATGGCCGGGCGGAAAATTCATGCATTCGAAGTTGTAGTAGTCGGTCTCGACCTCGGGCCCCACGCCGACTGAGTAGCCCAGCGCCGCGAAGACCGAAACGATTTCGCTCAGCGTGCGCGTAATGGGATGCTCGGCACCCGTGAGGCGGCGCGAGCCAGGCAGCGTAATGTCGATGGCCTCGGCTTTGAGCGCGGCATCGGCCGCGGCGTCGGTGGGACCCGCGCCTTCGAGCAGCGCCTCCACAAGTTCTTTGAGGACTTTGAAGCGCTGGCCCACGGCCTTTTTCGCTGGCCCGGGCGCGGCTTTGAGCCACCGGTCAGAGACTTCCTGGAGCAGGCCCTGCTTGCGCCCCAGCCATTGGAGCCGGAACGCCTCCGCGTCCAGCGTCGCGGCGCTGGCGCGAGCCTGCGCCGCGAGCGAGGCGAACGCCTGGTCGAGCGCGGCTTCGTCGAATCCCGTCAATGCGGGTGCGGTCAGATTGGGTAGGTCTTCGTTCGTCATGCCGAATGTTCAGGATAAAGCATTGCATGCAGCAGCCGCGCGCCCCGGCGCGCCCTAAAGCCCGCTGCCCCAAAATCTCTGAGGAAATCGCGGGATTCTGCCTTAGCATGGTGATCATGAAACGCTTCGCTGCCGCTTGCCTTGCCTTCTGTGTCCTGATCGTTGGTGCTGCCCAGCTCGCTGCACAACCCGCCTCCGCCCACGCCGCCTCTGCCGTTTATCCGCTGCAAGACGGCTTTGTCGACGCCCGCGGCGTGCTCATCTACTACGTGGAATTCGGCAAAGGTCCGCCACTGGTGGTGCTGCATGGCGGTCCCGGCGCCGACCACACCTACTTCCTGCCCTGGCTGCTGCCCCTGGCGCGCACGCATCTCCTCATCTTTATCGATGAGCGCGGCTCCGGCCGCTCCGAGCGCCTGCAGGACCCAAGCAAGTACACGGTCGAGGGCGACGTGGAGGACATTGAAGCGGTGCGCGTTGCCCTCGGCCTGGGCAAAATATCGCTGCTCGGCCACAGTTGCGGCGGCGTGCTGGCCGAGGCTTACGCGCTCAAATATCAGCAGCATTTGAGCCACCTGATCCTGAACAGCACCTTCGCCTCCACACGCGAGATGAACGCCGTGCTGGCTCGGGAAAAAGCGCAGATGCCGGCTGACAAATTGGCCCGCTTGAATGAACTGGAAGCCGCGGGACTATTCGGCAAGGGGGCCATCTGGGAGCACGGGCGCTATCCGGCCGAGTACGAAACCCTGGCGTGGGGCGATGGGTATTTCCCGTTTCTCTACGGCGCGCGGCCCGATCCCGCGTACGACCCGGCCGCCGGCAACGCGCCCACCAATTGGGCGCTCTACCGCGAGATGTGGGGCTCAGATGGAGAGTTCGTCATCGACGGCAACCTGAAATCGGTGGAGTATGTGGATCGGCTGCATACTATCCACGTGCCCACGCTGATTGTCGCGGGCGACCACGACGAGTGCGACCCCAGCCTGAGCAAAGAGATGCACGAGAAAATCGCCGGCTCGAAGCTCGCGATCCTGCCCAATGCGGGCCACATGAACTTTGTGGATCAGCCGGAGATGTGGCAGAAGGCGGTGCAGGGATTTTTGAGCGAGTAGCAATTGGCAGGTGGAGGAGAGAGCAAGATGGCCTTCAGAGTTCCGTTCTTTCGGCGTTCAACGGTCGTTTCTTCTGATGGCTTCACCGTGACCATCATGTCACGAGACCGCCTCAGGTACGAAGAAGAGCAGGGCTTCTCAGTCAAGTTCAGAATTGAGATCGGGACAGGGACTGTTTGTCTTGAGCACACGAATCCCTTTCGTGAAGATTCGGAAACGGACAAACCAATCGATTCAACGCGAATTCATCAGATCGTCCGAAATATCGAAACAGCTCTTATTTGGCGCGGTTGGAGAGTGCGATTGGTCCCGGATTAAGAACTCAACCTCCTCCCCAAACGCACAACGGCCCGGAGTCCATTCGAACCCCGGGCCGTTTTTTCCGCCAGTCATATCTTGAGTTACGCGGCTTTGGCCTTTTCTGCCTTGGCCTCGTCCGCCTTGGCCTTGTCTGACTTGGCCTTTGCCGCCTTGGCCAGTTCGACGAGCTTGGTAAAGCCCTCCGCATCCTTCACGGCAATGTCGGCCAGAATCTTGCGGTCCAGCTCGATGCCGGCCTTCTTCAAACCGCTGATGAACTGCGAATAGCTGGCGCCGTTCAGCTTGCAGGCGGCGGAGATGCGCACGATCCAAAGCGAACGGTATTCGCGCTTCTTCAGGCGCCGGCCCATGTAAGCAAACTTGAGGCCGCGCTCCACGGCCTCCTGGGCCGCCTGGTACAGTTTCGATTTCGTGAGGAAATAACCGCTGGCTCGTTTGAGGATCTTCTTGCGGCGGTCATTCCGCTTGGTACTACGTTTTACGCGAGGCACGTTGTTTCTCCTTTTTGCGTTTCTGTTCTGCGGCTGGAGGTAGGAGACCGTCACGTAAACGTGAGGCCGGTGAACCTCTTCACTCGCTATTTCAAGCCTGATCTCTCGCCGTTGCGAACGCATTCCGCAACAAACGGGGGCCGACAAATCAGCCCATTTGCATTGGCACACCCCTCAACCAAAGGGCTGCCGCACGCAGTGCTCAGGCGTAAGGAATCATGCGCGCAACCTTCTTGTAGTCGCCATCGGAAACCATCACTGTCTTGCCCAGCTTGCGTTTCACTTTTTTCGATTTCGACGTAAGGATGTGCCGTGTCTTCGTCTGGCCCCGCTTGATTTTGCCGGTGCCAGTCTTGCTGAAGCGCTTGGCCGCGCCCGTATGGGTCTTCAACTTAGGCATTTTGTTCTTCTTTTCCTGGTTTTGGAGGAGTGGATCACTCCAGCAGGCCCGATAGACAGGGACTTCCCTGCCCGTTTGGGCCTCAATCAGTATAACTCAGCGCCATCTCCCAGACCAGTTTTGCCCGGATCTGGCAGTGGGTCAGTTTGAAAGGAAGTTCCCTCAGGGGCTGAAGCCCGCCTCTATTTTCGGCCCCTTTCGGCACGACTGAAGTCGTGCCCTTTCACGACGAATTCAAATAGGCCCACCCCCTCCAACTCGCACCTCCGCTATGGGGCTTTCGCCCATTTACTCTGACGGGTCGTCGGCGGTGAACGGCGAACAGCAGGGCTTCTCGGTAGCGTGGAAGTTCATCACTTCGGTCCGGATGCCGTCTGGATCGTACAGATTGAGCTGATATTTGCCGTCGAGGCCAATCTTCGGCGCAGCGTCGTGGCGACCCTCGAGGCGGTTGCCGGCCGTGAGTGCCTGAAACACGTCTGGAACCGAAACCACCCCAATGGAGAAGTGATCCATCGCGCCCAATTCGCGCTGGGTCATGTCGGCGGGAATGCCCGCGGTTCCGCGCGTCATCATGTATTCCATCCAGTCGTGGCCGTCGGGGCACTGCTGGGCGACCCACTCTACCTTGCCGCCGCGCCCGCCCCACCAGTAGGGCCGGAAGCCGAGCAGATCGCGGTAGAACGTGTCTTCGAGGGCGCGGTCGTGCACCATGTAGCCTACGTGAATAATGTGGTGGCCGATGGCGTTGGGCGCGAACGCGCCGAGTACGAAACCGTATCTTCTTGCTGGCGCCTCTACGAACTGCACTTTGTTGCCTTCAGGATCGCGCACCTGGAACCAGGTGCTGCCCGCAGCGCCGTGTTGCACATGTGCCGGTACTTTCCAGCCTTTCGCCGCAAGATATTTGCGCATGCCCTCGACACTCTCCGTCACCCAGGCAACGTGGTCGAGACGGACGACGCCGGCCTTGGCCGGCAGCGGGAGCACCTCAATATATTGCGTGCTGCTGAGGGCGTAGCGCACGCCCCGGGGATTCTCCGGATCCGACAGTTTCACCGCGCCGACGACGGCCGTGTAGTAGTGCTCGGTGGCCGCGGGGTCGGAGGTGTAGATGGCGATGTGCGAGAGGCCGGTTATCTTGGGCCGTGGCGGCACGGTTTGCGCCGCGGCAGCGGACAATGTTGCGACGGCAACGAGAGCGGTAAGAAGCAGCCTGGTTTTCATCACAAGTTCCTCGCGCTTTCCTAGGCCAGACCACGATAAATCGATTCGGTGGCGCACGCAATCGGTTTCCGGTGCGCTGCGATGAATCGCCATGAGAGAATTGCACCCGTGTTGACGAGAAGAGTTTTTCTAAGCGCTTTGCCTGCCCTGTGCAGCATGATGCGAGGCCGCGGCTGGGCGGAAAAGGGGTCTGCCCGTGGACGCGAGTTCCACGTCTCTCCAAAAGGCAACGATGGCCAGGATGGAACGCCGGCGAGGCCGCTCAAGACCGTCTCAGCGGCGGCGGCTGTTGCTATGCCCGGCGATACGATTACCGTCCACGAGGGCGTGTATCGCGAGCGCGTGGCTCCGCCGCGCGGCGGAATTTCCGATGAGCAGCGCATCGTCTACCGGGCCGCATCCGGAGAACGCGCGGAGATCACGGGCGCCGAAATCGTCACGGGATGGAGCCGATGGCACGGTGACGTGTGGACTGTCACCATCCCCAATAGCTTCTTTGGCGCGTTCAATCCTTATGGCGACGTGATCCACGGCGACTGGTTCGATCCCCGGGGGCGCGTGCATCACACCGGCGCGGTCTACCTGAACGGCGACTGGCTGGCAGAAGCCGCGAGTCTCGACCAAATGGCTGACGCTCAAGGCGCAATTCCCTTATGGTTTGGCCGTGTGGATCCCGAGACCACAACCCTTTGGGCCCAGTTCGGTGGGGCGGATCCAAACCACGAGCAGACCGAAATCAACGTCCGGCAGACCGTGTTTTACCCGGAAAAGACCGGCATGGATTTCATCACGGTGCGCGGCTTCATTCTGCGCTGCGCAGCCACTCCGTGGGCGCCTCCGACAGCCGAGCAGATTGGCGTTATCGGGCCGCATTGGAGCAAGGGCTGGATTATTGAGGACAACACCGTCAGCCACTCAATTTGCAGTGGAATTTCGCTGGGCAAATACGGCGACGCATGGGACAACACTTCGGCCAACACGGCGCAAGGCTATGTGAAAACCATCGACCGGGCGCTGCAATCGGGCTGGTCGAAGGAACGCATCGGTCACCACATCGTCAGGAACAATACAATTTCCCACTGCGAACAGGCCGGCATCGTTGGCAGCCTCGGGCCGGTGTTCAGCGTGGTCACCGGCAATACGATTCACGACATTCACGTACGCCAGCTCTTCGGCGGCGCTGAAATCGCCGGGATCAAATTCCATGCCGCCATTGACGTGGAGATCGGCCAGAACCATATCTTTCGCACCTACCGCGGCCTCTGGCTCGACTGGATGGCGCAAGGGACGCGCGTCACCGGAAACGTCTTCCACGACAATCAGAGTGAGGACCTGTTCGTCGAGGTCGACCACGGGCCATTCCTCGTGGATAACAATCTTTTTCTGTCGAAACAATCGCAACATGTGAACTCGCAGGGCGGCGCCTATGCCCATAACCTCTTCTGCGGAGATGTGGCGCTGAACCAGTACGACGGCCGCTTGACGCCGATTATGAAGCCACATTCAACGGAGGTAGCCGGCTATCATGACAATCCCAGCGGCGATCTGCGCTTCTTCAACAACCTCTTTGCCGAGGACGGCGATCTGAGCGCATTCAACCAGACGCGGCTTCCGATGCAGCTTGCGGGCAATGTGTTTGTGGAACGCGCAAAACCGTGCTCGCTGGAAGTTGAGCCGCTGGTGAAACCGGAGTTCGATGCGGACATTCAGTGCATTGAGAAAAGCGAAGGGCTTTTTCTTTCCATCACGCTTGATGTCGCGTGGGCCGCGACCAGACGCCGCGATCTGGTTACGAGCGAGACGCTCGGAAGCGCAATCATTCCGAGCCTTCCGTTTCAGCGTGCCGATGGGTCTGCGATTCGAATCGATCGCGACTTCCGAGGCAAGCAGCGCAATTCCGAAAATCCATTTCCTGGGCCGTTCGAGCATCCCGAGGGCGGACGGCTTTCCGTACGTGCGGCATCTTCCGGGTCGATCGGCCCGGTCTAAGCGCTCAGAACCGCAGCCGCATCGCAATTTGCATCAACCGCGGCGGCATGGCGCTGACTGCCTGGCCGAAGGTTCCGCTCGAGATATTGCCTTCCACCGTCGACGGCCCGAAGAACTGCGCGTGATTGAAGACGTTGAACGCTTCGGCGCGAAACTCGAGGGCGCGCCCTTCGCTCATAGAGAATTCGCGCGAAACAGTGGCATCGAGGTTTTCCATGCCGGGGCCCGAGAAAAAGCGGCGGCGCGCGTTGCCCATGGTGCCGAGCGCGGGCAGACTGAACTGGCTAGCGTCGAAGACCGCGGCTCCGTCGCGCGGATTGGTATTGATATGGAGCGGACTTCCGCTCCACTGCGGCGTGTCGACGCCGTTGTCGTTGATGCCGTTGGGAATGGTGCCCAGGAGCGAGGTGTCGTTGTTGTTGAGCAGGGTGATAGGCAGACCGGTGGTGAACCGTGCGATGCCGGCCACTGCGACTGCGTGGAGCGGATTTTTGGAAGAGAGTTGTGGAAAGGCGTAGTGGAACGACGCTACAAAGTTGTGCCGCATGTCGAAGGCGGAGAGGCTGCGACTGAGCGACGGATCAATCGGGTTGACGGGCTCGGGAAGTCCCGCCGACTGATCGATGGATTTCGCATAGGTGTAGCTGGCCAGCAAATCCAACCCGTGCCCGCGGTGGTTGAGCGTGGCTTCGAACGCGTTGTAGCTTGCGTTGGCGATGGTGCGCTGCAGCTCCACGCTGCCGAACGCGGGGCCGAAGGTGGTGCGCGCGGCCTGCTCATTGAACGGCCCGCACGCCGAGTCCAGACTCAGGCACAGCGCGGGATTGGCGGGGTTGGCCTCTTCGAGCACCAATAGATGATGGGAGGAAGTGCCCACGTAGCTAACCGTGGCCAATGTACTCGCGCCCAACTGACGCTCGACGCTTACCATCCAGTGCTGCGCGTAGGGCGTTACGTCGTTGGGATCGACGGCGGGAATGCCGACCAGAGGCTCAAACTGGCTCCAGTTGACGGTTGTGTTCGGATTGTTCCGGCTGGCTCCGTCGGCTACGTGCTGCAACGGGAAACGCTGGCCTGCATTGGCGCCCGTAGCGGCCACGGTAAACGGCGAGGCGAAGAGCGGCGGCGCGGCCGAGGTGTAGGTGTAGCCGTAGGGCGGATTCGCGCTCATGATGCCCGCCGATAATCCCTCGTAAGTCGTGTAGTACATGCCGTAGCCGAGGCGGATGCTGGTGGTGCCCGCAGGGCCGATGAGCTTATCGAAAATGCTGCCGCTCGACGAGCCAGAAGGCGAGTAGGCAATGCCTGCGCGCGGCGAAAAGTTGTTGCGCGGCGGGGCGAGCGAACTGGGCACGCCGGGATCGCCGGGAAAGACCAGCCCCTGCGGCGCGCCGGGAAATACCTGCGACTGCTCGCCTTGAACCAGCGTCTGCAACTGGTTATATTTCTCGAGCCACGGCCGGATGCGATCCCAGCGCACGCCGTAATTCACCGTGAGCCGGGTCGTGGCCTTCCAACTGTCCTGTGCAAAGGCCGCCATGTAGAGGTTGCGGTTGTAAAAGCTCTCGGCCTGGCCCTGCGTGTAGCTCGACGCCACGCCCAGCAGATAATCGGCAAAGTCGACGCCGGTTTCGGAGCCGTTGAAGCTGAAGCTGCCATTGAAGACCACGTCGGGATGGGTGTTGATCTGGTCCTTGTGCAACTCGCCGCCGAATTTGAGGCCGTGCTTGCCGATGATGCGCGAGAAGGCGTCCATGCCCTCGAAGATGTTTTCGGTCTGCACCAGGGCCGTGGTGTCTACGCCGGTGGCGAAGTCGTTGAAGGCCAGATTCTCAATGCCTTCCGTCGCGGGCTTGAGCGGCACAATGTTGCTGAATCCCTGCGCCGCGAGCGTGGGCCCTACGCCACCGCGGGGCTGGCCCACGGCATTCGCGTTGCGCATGTAGCTCAGGTGCGCCTCATTCAGCATGGACGAGCCAAAGGTCATGGTGTGCTCCAGGCTCATGAGCTGCGCGCGCCCGTTGGAGGTTGCGTCGAAGCCCGGTACGTTGGCGCCACCCGTTCCCGTGGGATAGGGATTGTCCAGCGAGTATTGGTCCAAAAAAAAATAGCCGGTGAGCGTGCTCCGGCCGCGGATCCAGTCCGCGCGCAGGCCTCCCTTGTTATCGCCCAGGGTTTCAGCTGCGGTTGCGGTTTCAAAGGCCGCGGTGCCGGCGTTGGGTTCGGGAATCGAAGCCAGCAGATATTTGGCCGGATCCGACCAGATGGATTGCGGAATCTTGCCCGTGGGAAAGACTTGCGCGTATGGCTCGCCTGGCGTCACTGTCTGGCCCAGCGCCGACGATAGTTGCGCCGCCCACGCGTTGCCGTTGACGCTTCCCGTGAGCGGAACCTGGCTGAAGTCTCCGCCGCGCTCGGCAGTGGAAGGCACAGAGATGTCGCCGGTGTCGATGCCTTCAGTGAGCCGCGTTCCCTGGTAATCCGCAAACCACTTGACGCCTGTCCGCAACACAGGACCACCCAGCGTTCCGCCGTACTGGTTCTGCCGGTAGGCCGCGCGGTCTGTAGAGAAATAGTTGCGCGCGTCGAGCGCGGTGTTGCGCAGGAACTCGAAGGCGCTGCCGTGCCATTGCTCCGCGCCCGCCTTGGTCGTGACCAGCACCTGGCCGCCGCTGGAGTTGCCGTACTCCGCGTCGAAGTTCGAGGTCAGCACGCGAAAGCTGTCGATCGCGTCCAGGTTGGGCACAATCGACGTGCCCATGTTCACGTCTTCTTCCACATCCGCGCCGTTCACGCGGAAGCCGTTGGAGTCCTCGCGCTGTCCGCTGATGGAGAGATTTCCGGGATTCGCGCCGCCGGAGGGTGGAGTTGTCGCCACGCCGGTCATGATCACTGCGCCGGGTTGCGCCGTGTTCACCGGTACGATGCCCGGCTGTACCGCCATCAGGTCAGTAAAGCTGCGGCCGTTCAGCGGAACGGCCTCCATTTTTTTCGACTCCAGCGTCTCTCCCAGTTGCGTGCTCGTTGTCTCAGCCGCCAAAGCATTTGCCGTCACCTCCACCGTTTCCGCGTTGGCATTCACTGCCAGAGTCACGTCCAGATTTGCGCTGGGCGCACCGGCATTTACTGTTGCCTCACCGCGGTAGATCGTAAAGTTCGCCGCTTTCACCTCAACCGTATAGGCGCCTTCGATTGCAACGATGAACTGAAAGCTTCCCTGCCCATCGGTTTGCTGGGTCAGCGGCGCTGCGGCATTGGATGGATTGGACGGCCGCAGCGTGACCTCGGCGCCGGGAATGACGCCACCCGTTGCATCGTGCACTGTACCGGTGACACGAAAGCCTGCCTGCGCCCGCATGCCCAGCGGGAAGATCGCCAGAAATAGAATGAAAACGAAATGAACTCGGCCTTTCAAGACCATTGCCTCCGGGAAATCGGGAATCGCGGCGACTGCTTGCGTTCCGCGCCGTAATCCCCGCTGAGGGCCCGTTGCAGCAAGCAGTGCCTATATACGACCAAATCAGTCCGGCTCTTTCAGTGATCTAAATCACTCTTTCATTGGCTTAATGGCCGCTTCTTCGGCCTCAGCGCCAATATCGGACCAATTTGGTCCTTGTTTAATCTACGACCAAATTGGTCGTAGTTCAAGGACGCCGTCTCACAACCCGAAACCGGGTTTCAATGGCTAAATCTGTTCTTGACGACCGGCGCGTCGTGGTCTGACCATGATCCTTCCGGCGGCGCGGGGTTTTCCCGCGCGCGGAAGCGGTCGAGACGCCGGAAGACGGTATCTATATCTACCCCGAGCACGCCAACCCAATAGACCCACCGAGGAGCTCATCCAACATGGCAACAACAGAAAACAATCGCAGGGAATTTTTGAAAACCGGCGGCGCGGCATTGGCCGCAACCGCAGTCGCGTTCAACGCCAAAAGCTATGCGCAGATCATGGGCGCGAACGACCGCGTGCGCGTGGGAATTGTGGGCTGCGGCGACCGCATGAAGGGTGGCGATTTGCCCGCCTTCCAACAAAACGCCAAAGACATGAACTTCCAGATCGTGGCCGTTTCGGACATCTGGAACATGCGCCGCGATCAGGGTGTCGATTTTATTGAAAAGCTCTGCGGCAATCGCCCGGACCAGGTGCGCAATAACGACGAGCTGTATGCGCGCAAGGACGTGGATGCCGTCATTATTGCCACTGCCGATTTCCAGCACGCTTACCATGGGACTGAAGCCGTGGAAGCGGGTCGCGACGCCTACGTGGAGAAGCCTACCGCGCATACCATGGCCGATGCGCGCCGCATTCTGGCGGCGGTGAAGAAGAGCGGGAAGATTGTGCAGGTGGGCACGCAGCGCCGGTCGACGCCCGCGTATATGAAGGCCGCCGAATACATCAAGTCGGGCCAGTTTGGCGACATCGTGATGGTGGAGATGACGTGGAACGTGAACCAGCCCGGCCGCTGGCGCCGTCCCGACGTGGTGCCGCTGCTAAAGGAAGAAGACACGGACTGGAAGCGCTATTCGCTGGGCAGGAATCTGGGACCGTTCGACGCGCGCAAGTATCTTGAGTTCCGCCTGTTCTGGCCGTTCTCTTCGGGCATTCCCGATCAGTGGCTGGTGCACCAGATCGACACTGTGCACTGGTTCACGGGCCTGCCGCATCCGCGTTCGTGCGTGGCCAACGGCGGCATCTATTTGTGGAAGGACGGCCGCAAGAACTGGGACACCATGACGGCGGTGTTCGATTACGGTCCGCTAGACGATCTCACGAAGGGCTTCCAGGTGCAGTACAGCTCACGCTTTACAAATTCGGCGGGCGGCGTGAAGGAGCTCTACTACTCGAATGGCGGCATGATGGACATGGACAAGCAGACGGTGAGTGACACTGGCGGTTTGACCAAGAGGTTCGCTGACGAGATGCACATGCAGCCCAACCTGCTGCCCAGCTTTTCGCTGATCGAAAAGGCCACCGCGATGAACACCGATGCCAATACGCACGGCGATCCGCAAACTGCAGCCAACATGCGCAACTGGATGGAGTGCGTGCGCTCGCGCAAGACTCCGAATGCGCCGATCGAAGCCGGCTACAGCCATTCGATCGCGTTGTGCATGAACGTGGCCGCCATCCAGACCGGCATGAAGGTGACCTTCGACGAGAAGACGCAGCAGGTGATGGCCGGAGGCAAGGTCTATGCGTAGACGCACGGTGCTTGGCCTGGTGACCGCAGGCTCGCTTCGCGCTGAAATCGTTATGTGCCCCAGCCTCGGCGCGCTCCTGTTTGCGCGCCCGGGGTGGGGGAAAACGACCAAGGGCGTCGACGTGACGCCCGATGCGGCGAAGCGGCGCGTGGACATCACCATCGACGGCCAGCCATTCACTTCGTACATCTGGCCGGAGACGCTGAAAAAGCCGGTACTCTATCCGATTGTGGATGGGGACGGCGTGACCGTGACGCGCGGCTGGCCGCTGGAGCCACGCGCCGGCGAGCGCACCGATCATCCTCATCACGATGGGCTCTGGTTCAACTACAGCAACGTGAACGGTCTCGATTTCTGGAACAACTCGACGGCCATTCCGGCGGCGCGCGCGGCGAAGATGGGGACGATCGTGTTCGACAAGATCGTATCTACCAAGAGCGGCGCGAACCGCGGCGAGCTGGTGAGCAATTCCACGTGGATTGACGGGCAGAATCACGCGATCCTGGCTGAGACTACGCATTATGTGTTTGCCCGCGAGGGCGCGACGCGCACCATCGACCTGACGGTGACGCTGACGGCGCTCGACCATGTTGTTTTTAACGACGACAAGGATGGGCTGCTGGGCTTGCGCGTGGCGCGCTGGCTGGAATCGCCGGAGGAAAAGGGTGGAACTTTCACCGACGCCAACGGAGTAGCGACGAAAGTCACGGCTGCAGCGAACGTTCCCGGCGTGGCTCAGCCAACAGGCGAATACCTGACCAGTGAAGGCGTGAAGGGCGAGGCCGCCTGGTCGACGCGCGGCCGCTGGTGCTCGCTTACCGGGCACGACGACGCCGGCCACGTCGCGACCATCGCCATCTTCGACCATCCCGGCAATATCGGCTACCCGACCTACTGGCACGCGCGCGGCTACGGGCTTTTTGCCGCCAATCCGCTGGGTCGGCACGCGTTCGATGCCAAGCAGCCGCCGCTGAACTATACGCTCGAGAAAGGTCAGGCGGCGACCTTCCGGTATCGCATCGTGTTCTACACGCATGCAGCCACGCCAGAGGAGTTGAACCGCGAGGCTGACGCTTTTGCGGCGCGCTAGGCAATGTTGATCAATGATCAGTGCTTCCCCACATCTCAAAATCGAGATGTGGGGCACCCATCGTTCATGCGGAGTTGAAAAGGGTGAACTGAGACCCTGCGCACGGGCCCATCCAAGCGCATTCCCGTGCGGCGCCGAAGTGCAATCACTTTTAGAAGAAGAAAAGAAAAGCCCGCCTGCATCTGCCGCTGGAGTCGCGGCGGATGCAGGCGGGTGAGGGTAAGTTAGAAGTTGATGTGGCCGGCGAACTGCCAGTCGCGAGCGCTGTTGCTTACGCCGGTGACTTCGCCAAAGGAGCTGGAGTTGTAGGACCAGGCTGCGCTGGGACCGCCAAACTGCACCTTATTCCAGACGTTGAAGCAGTTGGCTTCGAAGACGAAGGTCCTGCTTTCCCTGCCGAGCGGGAAACTGCGCCGCAGACCTGCGTTCAGGTTCTGGGAACCGGGGCTTCTCAAGCCGTATGCAGCGGTTCGGGGCGCGTTGCCGATGAGATACGACGCCTGGCAGCTGCCCTGGGCTTGACTGCTCGAACCGGGGACGCATCCGGGTGCGGTGGAATTGTCTACGGCGGAGATGAACGCGTTGGAGTTGACGTATTTGATGTTGCTGAGGTTGGCAAATTGGAAGCCATTGGGTCCGCTGCCATAGCTTCCATTCTGGCGGGCGGTTGTGCTCGTCCAACCCGGGTTCAAGTCGGGCATGGCCTGGCCTTGCCCAGCAGCGCCGCTGCCTCCGTTGACAACCACCGGCGTTCCAGCCAGATAGGTATAGATCTCGGAGAACTGCCATCCGCCAGCCAGCCAGCGCACCGCGGCGTTATCGCCGCCGGGCTGGCCCTTGCTGCCAAACGGCAATTGGTAAACGCCGAAGATGTTGACGGTTTGCGGGATGGAGATGACCGTGAACGAGCGGTCAATGCGATTCTGCGGGAGGGTGGCTGAGCTGGTGGAGCGAGAGACGTACGACCCGGGAAGCGCCCAGCCGGAGCGGTAGGTCCCGTCGTCGCCGAGGTTCTTGGAGTAGGTGTAGTTCATGGTGAAGGTGAGCCCATGCGCCGGCCGCTGCTGGATCATGAACTGGAGGGCGTTGTAGGAGAAGTTGCCCACGTTGCCCCAGGTGTCCGTGACGCCGTTGTACTGCGGGAAGGCGACCAGCATCTGCTGGATGGTGGCCGTGCTGGAAGCGCTGCCGGCCCCGTTGTTGGTATAGAAGGCCGGCTGCGGCGCGTTGGGTGCGTAGTGCGCGAGGATGGCCAGATTGGCTGCCGTGGCCTGCGCACTCAGAAGCGGCTTTGTGGCCGTGGAATCAAGGACCGGGCCGAGGAGCTGCATATAGTACGGATTCAGTTCGTTGGTCCAGTACCCGCGCGCGTTGGCGCCCGTGGTTCCGGAGTTGATGATGAAATGGCTCTCGTCGCCCACGTAATTGATGGCCGCGGTCAAGCTGGGCGTGATGGAGCGCTCAAAGCCGAAGTTCCAGAGCACGATCTCGGGAGCGCGACCGGAGAGGTAGGGATCAGCGAAGCTTGCGCCTGTGTTCGCTTTGCCGCTGCCACCTCCGGTGGAGATGAATCCGGTGCCCAATTCCTGTGCGGCCACGTTGAAGCTGGGCTGCGAGGGATAGGTGAAGCCGGAGCCGAAGAGCCCGGTGTTGGCAACGTAGGCTTCATTCACATTGGATTGCACGTAGGCGCTGTTGCTGTTGAGCCAGAACGCAGGCCCTGCGGAGTAGCCATTCGTGACTGACCCCGAAGGTCCGGCGGCGGCGGCGTTGAAGCCGGTTTGGCCGGTGCCGTTGTATGCACCGCCGCGGCCGCCTACGCCGCCGGATTGCGAGAAGGCCAGCGCGAATCCGGCACGGACGACGGTCTTGCTATTGATGGAATAAGCTGAGCCGAAACGCGGTCCCCAGTTCTTCCAATAGGTCTGCACCGGCGTGGCGCAACCGCAGCTTACGCCAGGTCCGCCGTAGCTGCCGGCAAATTGCAGGATGCCCGGCGTATTGGTGAGCGGATTGATCATGGTCGGATTCAGGAAAGTCCAGCGGTCACGCAACTCGTGGAAGGGCGGCAGGTAATCCCAGCGCACTCCGAGATCGAGGGTGAGCTTGCTTGTGATCTTGTAGCTGTCGCGGACATACGGTGAAATGGTCTTGTAGCGGCCGGCAAGCTCGCTCACATAATCCAGACCGAGCGTCTGATTGGTCGCGTCTGTGGATGTTGACCCGCCTGCCGCGCCCAGCAGGTAGCTGGCGTAGGAAAACCCGGTCGCTGAATCGCTGAGCGAGTTGCTGCTGCCTGTGAATTGGGCAGTCGAGTAGGGGTTGAAGCCGAAGTCCAGCACGCCGGTGAACGTGGCGGGGTTGGCGTTGTTGATCTCCTGCCACTGGAAGGTGAGGCCCATGGTCAAGGCGTGCTTGCCCTTGAGCCATTGCACGTTGTCGGTCAACGCATAGTTGTTGGGCGTGGTCAACTGTGTGGAGATGGAGTTGCCGTTGCCGGTCCAGGTTTGCTCGGCCAAGCCGCCAAATGCAGTGGAGACGGATCCGAAGGCGACTCCGGGAAATTCCTGTCCGGCCTGGCCCTGCGGCAGATTGGTGACGCCGAACGTGCCTACTTCCCATGGCGTATTGCCCTGCGTGGCGTCGTGAATGTTCTGGTAGAAACGGGTAAAGCTGTACTTCAACTGGTTCACGAGGTTCGGCGTGACGGTGTAGGCATCTTCCACGATGTAGTTCTTGGGAAAGATGCTGGCGAGATCGCCGCCGATGTAGGGCGGAGGCAGAAAGGGAGCAGCGAAGTTGTTGAGGTAATCTTCTGTGCCCAAGGTTCCCACCGACGAGATGCGCTGCTTCGCGCTCAGATCGTAGTCCACGCGCCAGTCGATCACGTGATTATTGAAGCCGGCGGGCCAGCCGCTCAGGTAGTTGTTGGTAAGGACGCTGGAGTTCCAGTCACTGTAATACGTATTACTGGAACTCGCGGTCGGGAAGAGCGACTCCATCGCCTTGGTGATGGAAGAGATATCGCCTGGCGGGATGACATTGTACGTGCCGTTGTATTGGAACGGCGTGCGCGTGCAAACGCCGGCCGTGCAGGTGGTGCTCGTGGGGTCGTAGATGACCGGAGCATTCGTGGCCGAGTTCGTGCCGGTGGTACCCGACCCATTGCAGGGCGTGCCTGCCGTCAAACAACCCAGTTCGGTAAAGTTGCCCTGGGTCATGAGATTCGAAGGAACCGTCAAGAGCGAATACGTGGCGCCCTTGCGGTCATAGAAGTAGTCGTAGGCGACGAAGAAGAAAAGCTTCTTATGCGTGAAGGGAACCACGCCGCCAACGGTCCCCGACCACTCGTGTTGGTGCTCGACGGGCTTGGGAGCGGCAACGGTTGCGCCGGTGATAGTTTTCTCGGTTGCGTGCGGAGCCGTAAAGCCCCAGGAGTCGAATTCCGTGTTGCGCTCGAAGTCGGAAACCTGGCCGTGATATTGCAGGCCGCCCGACTTCATTGTGAAGTTTGTGGCGCCGGCGCCGGCATACTCTGCCGGGGGCGTGCTGGTGACTTCCTGGAACTGGTCGACGGCGTCGATGTCCATGGCGAGCGACACCAGGCGGTTGTCACCCTGCTGGCTCACGGTTTCGGCGGGCATACCGTCGACGTAGAGCTGGCCAAGGTAGCTGCCGGTTCCACCAATGATGGGCAGGCGGCCGCCGTTATTGGCGCTCTGCGCACCCGGCGTGAGCACTCCGAACGACGTGGGATCGCGCTGGCCGCCGTTCATCTGAATGGGCAGGTTGGTGTAGGTCGAGTTTTCGACGATCATGCCGATGGTTGCGTCGGCGGTATCGAGCACCGGTGGCGCAGCGGTGACGGTCACTGTTTGTGTCTCAACACCGATGCTGAGCACGGGGGTGACGGTTCTGACCTGCATGGCATCGACGACGACGTTGTCCTGCACCAGGGATTTGAATCCCTTGGCGGAGATTTCGAGCGTGTAGGTGCCGGGCAACACGGGCGCGATATTGAAGAAGCCTGCTGACGAGGCTTCGCTGACGGTTTTGATTCCGGTGGCGTCGTTAGTCAGGGTGACACTGGCATGGGGAACGACCGCGCCGGTCGTGTCCATGACCGTGCCTTCGAGAGATCCTTCGCCGGCGGTCTGTGCCGCAACTGGCAATGCGGTCCAGACCAGACAAAGCGCTAGCGCGAACGTCGCCAAAGCGACACAGGCCCAAGCGCCACTGCGATTTTCAAGCGTCGTGATGGTTTTCAGAAGTGTTTTCATGGGAACGCCTGGAATGCCTCCTTTGAGTGAAAGTGTTTGCGTACGAAGCGGTTGTGACGAGCTCGTGGTGATTCTCGTCAATACCCGGCATGTTGTGAGAACACACTTTTTCGGCAGCCGGACGAGCGGCGGTCCGACCTCAGCCAAGCATTAAAAGCATTCGCGATGTCGATTGTCAATAGAAAAATTATTTTCTCTGCTGATTCGGGAAAGTTGGACCTAACTTAAAGAGTTACAAATAGGCACGAGCCGGCCGAAGAGCGCGCACGGGTCCGGAATTCCCGTTCCGGGAGTGGCACACCTCGTCTGGAAGAGATTTTGGAGTTGGGGGCTGGGTGCAGGGCGCGTGCGCCCCAGCACATCTCAGCTGCTGACTGTGCCTGAGGAGGTCAGTCCACTGCCACAAAAGGAAAGGGTGGCGGACTTGCGTCCGCCACCCTTTATTGCAGTCAAATGCAGGGCATCAGAAGTTGTACTTGAGTGCGAACTGGCCAATACGCGGGCCGGCTCCGTTTTCGCCACCGATGGTTCCGAAGCTGGTGCTGCTGCTGAGTGGGTTTGAAGTGCTTGGGTTGTTCAAGATGGTGTGATTGAGAATGTCGAAGTACTCCATCCGGAACTCCAGGTTGGATTCGCGGAAGACAGGGAAGCTGCGAACCAAAGCGCCATTCCACACGGTGAAGCGAGGACCGCGGAGGGTATCCTTCACCACGTTGCCGAAGCCGGTTCCCGCGCCTGTATTGACTGGCACTGAGAAGGCTGACGGGTTGAGCCAGCTCTCGCAGGGGGTCGGGAACTTACGTCCGGCGGGGATGGCCATCGAACAATCGCCCCCGAGGTTCTTGCTGTAGCGGTAAGCCGGCTGGGTGAAATCGCGCTGGCCGCGGTCCTGCGTGAGGCCGGTAGACGAGTTATCAGTGCCCGTCCACACGGTCAGTGCGTCGCCGGAGTGGGACTGCACTGCACCCGAGGTCCGCCAGCCATTCACGACCGCATCGAGGATACGACCGCCCTTGCTGAACTTCGTCGGCGCCCATTCATAGGAGACCGAGAAGACCTGCGGATGATCGATGTCCGAGACGCCACGGTCGAGAGCCTTGATGTCCGGGACTATGGCTGCCGCCGGCACGTTGACCGCATTGGAAGGATAGAGCGGATAGACATACGACTCGCCCGCGTTCAAGTCCTCGGTATTGGAGTCGCGCGTGGCTTGCGGCATGTCGTCGTAGGACTTCGACCAAGTGTAATTGGCCAGAAACTGAAGTCCGTGCGACATCCTTTTCTGCAAAGTGGCCTGGAAGGAATTGAAGTGGGCATTGCCAATCATGGCCGCTTCCACGATTTGCGAGTAGTTCTCGTGGCAGCCAGTCGTTGTCAGGCAGGGCCCGACGGTGGGCGCGGTGTTATACACCCTTCTGGTGTTGGCGGCGGATGTACCGCCGGGGTAGGTCAGAGTGGTGCCTACGATGGTGCCGGTATTCACCGCGGGGTTGACTTCCAACTCCACAAACTGATGGCGCGATCCGGAAGCGACGTAAGCCAGCCGCGTGGCCCAGTTGCCAGGGAGCTGCTGCTCGATGGTCAGGTTGTAGTCGTAAGTGACCGGCACACGGAAGTTGCCGGAAGGATCGTACTCGTTGACTTCCATTTGGTTCGGGAAGACAGTCGAGGACTTGAACGGCAGGGTGAACGGGAACGGATTGGCGTACTTCCCAGCCGCGTTGCAGGCGGAGGTTTGGCAGTACGGATCGCTGAGTGGGCCGCCGGGGCTGCCGGCGGTCTGGTCCATGTTGGCCAGGGTCACGGTAATCGTGTTGGGGGCAAAAGTGGCCTGGCTGAGGTTGAAGAAGCCGGGCAAGCGGTCCTGGTAGAAGGCGCCGAAGCCGCCACGCAATGCCGTCTTGCCATTGCCAAACAGGTCATAGGCAAAACCTACACGCGGCATGAACTGTTTGTATTGATTTCTCACGCCGTCGACCGGGAAGCCCGAGTCACCCGAGAGCACCATGCCGGCAGGCAATCCCGCTGTTCCCGCTGCCGTGGCAACCGCGAACTGAGGCGTTCCGGCGTTGGCCGCATACTCGGAGGAGCTGAAAGCGGTCTGCTGGCCGATCTTGGTGTGCCAGGGTGCAAACAATTCCCAGCGCAGGCCATAATCCAGGGTCAGGCGGTGACTCACCTTCCAACTGTCCTGTGCGTAGATGGCTGGGAAGTGACCGCGGTCGTTGGTATCCTCGAATTCGCCCTGGACGAGTGCGGATAGGAAACCTTGCTGGAAATTGGCCATGGCGTTGATGTTGGCGGTAGGAAGTGACGCACCGGCCAGACCTGAGGTGAATGCGCCATAGGAGTTGTACACGTTAACCACGTCGAACTTGCTGAGCTCGTAGTGTCCGCCGAAGGCCAAGTCGTGTGCGCCGTGAACCCAGTGCAGGTCGTCGTTGAAGGTGTAGTTATTGCGCTCAAACAGGGCGCTGGCCGACGATCCCACCTTCATATAGCCGCTGACGCTGAGCGCCATATAGGGACCAAGATTCGGCTGCCAGATATTGGCGAGGCCGGAACCCGAGGGGCCAAGGGAGGTGATGTCGCTGCTGCCCGGAGGTCCACCGCGCTGGGAGACTTCGCGCTGGTAGTTGAGCACCAGGTTGTTGAGAATGTTTGGCGTGAAGGTGTGGGTTTCTGCGATCAGCGCATTCTGGTAGCGGGTTTGGAAGAACGAAGTGTAGCTATAGAGGTTGGTCGGGTTGAAGATGCCCGGCTGATGGTACCAATCGTAGAAGTAGCGGCCAAAGAGATGATCGTTGGCGCCAAAGGTGTGGTCGACGCGCGCAGTGTGCTCGTTGAAGTAGTTTTGGGTGGCGCTGAAATAGTTGACGGTGTTGCCGATCTTTCCCGCCGCCGCATCGGAGCTTGCCACTGGGAAAAGCTTCTCGAAGTTGACCGCGGCCTGATCGAAGGCGCCGGTGGGGATGTGGTTGTTGGCCCATGCCACGCCGGTGTACGGGCTGGAGATCTGCTGGCTGGCCGTATTGCAGATGCCCGACCCATTGAAGCCGGTAGTGCAGAGGTTGCTGTAATCGGCGTAGCCGGTTCCGGTGGTGCCTTCCTCGGCGGCGGTGGGCGCTGTGAACGAGCCCTCGCTGCCGCCCTGGTGGATCTGGGTGTACTGATAGCCGTAGAAGAACTGCGTGGTCTTGCCGCTGGAGATGTGCGGAATCTTCACTGGCCCGCCGATTGCGCCGCCGAATTGATGACGGTGCAACGTGTCCTGCGCACCGACTGGATTGAAGTGATTCTCGGCGTTGAAGAAACCGTTGCGCAGATACTCGAAGAGATCGCCGTGGAACTGCTCACCGCCGGACTTGGTGACGATGTTGACCACCGCGCCGGCGCTCTGGCCGAACTCCGCGTCGTAATTGCTGGTCTGCACGCTGAATTCCTGCGTTGCATCCGGCATCGGGTACGGATCGTTGACGTTGGTCATTTCGTCCAGGTTGTTGCCGCCGTCGAGCAGGAAATTGTCCTGATTAGGCAGCGTGCCGTTGACGCTGGCAACCTGTACAGGAGAAAGCAGGGAGCCCGAAAATGTTTTTCCGCTACCCTGATTGACGCCGTTGCCTTCATTGGTGGCGTCGACGACGCCGGCAACCAGCGTAACGAGCGTGGCCGCGGCTCTGCCGTTCAATGGCATATCGCCCAAGGCCGCCTGGTCAATGACCTGCGACAAAGTGCCAGTCGTGGTGTCAACCTGCTGCGCGTCGGCTGAGACGCTTACGGTTTGCGTTTGCGCACCGACCTTCAGCGTGATATTCACGGTGAGCGCCTGGTTAGCTTCGAGCACGACGCCCTTCTGCACGTAGGATTCAAATCCGGCTGAGGAGACCGAAATCGTATAGCCGGAAGGCAGAAGAGTCGAGAAGACAAATCGGCCGTCTTTGCCCGAGGTTGCCTTTGCTTCGTTGCCGGTTTGCACCTCGGTGGCAGTCAAGGTTGCGCCCGTCACGACCGCGCCACTGGGATCAGTGACCGTGCCGCTGATGGAACCGTAGCCCTGGGCGTGCAATTTGGTTGCGGAGAAGCTGAAACTGAAACAAACGATGGCGAGGAGAGCCGCCAGTGTGCAAAGCGAACGGCGCCCGGCGCTTGCGAGTTGATGCGTCGCAATTTGCGCTTTCCAGGCCCAGAAGAATCGAGAAGTCTGATTGACACCAGAGATCGTTGTCATAGGGTTTTGCTTGTATGCCTCCATACAGTCGTGTTCTTCAGTCGTGTTGTCTACGATCAGAGCCGTGATGCTCTCTTGTCGCCTTAAGGCGACACTTATCCGGCACCGGCAAAGATGTGGATTACTGCTGCGCGAAAGGATAGAGGTACGACCACTCATTGTCAATAGGAAATTATTTTATTTGATAATTTGTGCTGGGGTATCCTGGCACTTGACCCTATCTCATCCACCGACTAAGGTTTACGGATTCCGCAACTCTTGATTTCTATGGTGCGCCATGAGGATGGACGCCACCAAAGCCGTCACCAGCGAGACTACGGCCAGCGCGAAGAAGGCGCTGCTCCACCCATATTTGACGCTGATGCGCGCCACGGTAACGCCCGAGAGCCAGCCCGCTATGTACCCGAAGCCATCAATAATCCCTGCCGCCGTGGCGCTGCCCCGCTGCCCGCCAAAATCCAGAGACATGGCACCGGCAAGATAGGAGTAAGGCCCAAGCAGGGTGAATCCTACCAGCCCGACAAGAACCGACGGCGCCCACTCTCCCGCATGGCCCGTCACGCGGCCCAGCATCACCAGGCATACCGTACATGCCGACATGCCGACCACGACCAGCACGTTGCGCCCATTGGCGCCGAGCTTGTCGCTCAAGAATCCGCCCAGCAACACGGAGATCCCGCCACACAGAGGAAAGAGTGCGCTGCGACTCGCGGCCACGCTCGGCATCAGGCCCACGAACTGCACAAAGTAGGTTGGGGTCCACAGGTTGAAGGTCTCGCGCAAGAGGGTGGTCCCGAAGGCCAGCAGGCAAACCAGCCAGAACGCGAAGCTGGTGAGAAGGGGGCGCAAAATCGCCCTGATCTTTTGTTGGTGTTCGTGGTGGTGCTCGCCTTGCGAATCCTCGTCGGCATACACGTTTCTGGGATTCACTTCGGGCGCCGGAAGCCCGCGCTCGGCGGGCGTCTCGCGCAAAAGCAGCAGGCAGATGAGGAATAGAACCCCGAGCGCGGCCGCGGCAAAATAGAAGACGCCGCGCCAGCCCACACCGTGCGCGAGCAATTCGCTCATCGTCCAACGGCATCCCGCGTCGCCAAACAGGAAGCTCAGGCTCACCACCGCCATCACGCTCCCGTAGGTGGAATAGGAGAACCAGCGCGACGAAACCCGCACCAGTCCCGCCCAGCCTTGCGACTGGAAGAGACGGTTGCCAATCCATGCCAGCGTGAAGAGGGGAAATCCGCCGCTCAGCGCAAAGATGACGGTAAAGAGGATAGAGCCCGCCATGCCGCCCAGGAAAAATCGCCGGCCGCCGTGCGTATCGGCCAGAGCTCCGGAGAAAAACTTGCCCAGCGCATACGCGGCGGTGCCCATGGAGGCCATGAATCCGAGGCGGATTTGCGCTTCGCTTGCGGTGATGCCATGACGCGTCAGGTCATGGATCAAGTCGGGCATGACGACCGAGAGGTCGGACCGGCAAAAATAATAACCGGAATAGCCCAGCGCCAAAAGCGCAGCGGTTGCCCCGTGCCACAAGGTAAATCGCGGCCTTGAACCTGGTGGATCGGATTCGATCTCGGGTGTGGCCAATGCGCTCTCTGCGGACACATTAGAAAACTACCACACGCCTCCGTGTATCGACTGCGCCGCCGCGCAGCGCGCCATTGCGAATTCACGAAAGATTGACTGCAATGCGTGACGGCGGTCGGTCTCGCCTTGGGGTCGCAGGTTTCTTTCCACATTTTGTTTACCATTTGTATCTTTGGGAATTACCATGGACCGCCGAGGGGGTTCTGCCCACTAACAGCGCGGCTTGAGAAGGCGGCGCGGCAGCGGCAGAGGTTTCCCCGGGGGTTCCATCATGCGTTTTTCCCGGACTCAAAGCTCATTTTGTATCGTTGCTTGCGCGGCGCTTGCGCTTGTTTTGGCGGCATTGTCCGCTTCGGCGCAAAAGGCCGTTGCAACCGATTCCCTCACCGCGATTCGTAGCGGCTTTGCTACGCCGCCTATGGATGCGCGGCCCATGATGCGCTGGTGGTGGTTCGGCCCGGCGGTGGAGAAGAACGAATTGGCCCGCGAACTGCGCACCATGAAGGCGGGCGGCATCGGCGGCGTGGAGGTGCAGCCTGTCTATGCACTCGATCTCGACGATCCGCAAAAGGGATTTCGCAATCTGCCGTTTCTCTCTAAAGATTTTCTCGACATGCTCAGCTTCACGGCGCAGACCGCGCACGACTTGAATCTGCGGCTGAATCTGACCCTGGGCAGCGGCTGGCCGTACGGCGGCGCGTATGTGCCAGTCAGCGATGCAGCGGGCCGGCTGCGCATTGTGACTGACGTTGTGCCGCCAGGCGCCACTTCCCTTCCCGTTCCGTCGATTCGCAATGGCGAAGCTCTGCTGGCTACGTTTCTAGCTTCAGGAACGCCGCAGAACTACGACGCCGAGCACGCGCAGCAGATCGAATCTGTGGGCGGGTACCGGCTGACGTTGCCTACGGGAATCACCGGACCTCATGTCGTGCTGTTCTTCATCTCCAGCCGGACTGGACAACAAGTGAAGCGCGCGGCCGTGGGCGCGGAGGGTTTTGTGCTCGACCACTTCAGCATGGAGGCGATTCAGAATCACATTCAGCATGTGGCCGATCCGCTGATCGCTGCGTGCGGGCCTAATGTTCCCTATTCGGTATTCAGCGACAGCCTTGAAGTGTACGAATCGGATTGGACTCCGAAGCTGCTGGACGAATTCCGTGCGCGCCGCGGCTACGATTTGACGCCGCATTTGCCGGAGCTGGCTGCGGGGACGACTCCCGAGGCCGCCGACGTGCGCTACGACTGGGGCCGCACGCTGACCGAGTTGATTGACGAGCACTATTTGACACCGCTCAACACCTGGGCGCGTGAGCACCATACGAAATTCCGCTCGCAGAGTTACGGGTCGCCCGCAGTGACACTCTCGAGCAACGCGCTCGTCGATCTGCCCGAGGGCGAAGGCTCGCAATGGCACAGCGGTTTCTCGTTTACGCGCTGGGCCACTTCCGCAAGCCACGTCTACGGCCGGCCTGTGACTTCATCAGAAACGTGGACCTGGCTGCATTCCCCTTCGTTCCGCGCCACGCCGCTCGACATGAAGGCCGAGGCTGATACGTTCTTCCTGCAAGGCATCAACCAGTTGGTGGGCCACGGCTGGCCGTATTCGCCGCCTTCGGTGGGCGACCCCGGATGGTCATTCTACGCGGCTGCTGTCTTCAACGATCACAACCCGTGGTGGATGGTGATGCCGGACGTGATGGGCTACTTCTCGCGCATGAGTTACCTGCTGCGCCAGGGCTCGCCGGTCTACGACGTCGCCGTGCTGCTGCCGGAAGAAGACGCGCAGGCGCGGTTCAGGCCGGGACACGTTTCGGTCACCGACGAGATGCGCACGCTGCTCGGGCCCGATCTGGTTCCGGCGATTCTCGACGCGGGCTACAATCTCGACTTCATCGATTCGGCGGCGATCGACAAAGTTGGCATGCAGTACTATCCGGTACTGGTGATGCCGAACGTGGAACGCCTGCCGCTGGCCACGTACAGGTGCATCGAGGCGTTTGCGCAGCGTGGCGGGCTCGTGATCGCGGTGAAGAGTCTGCCCTCGCGTGCACCCGGAGTGATAGAGGGGCCGCGCGACTCGGCAGCCGTCGCTGAGATTTCGCAGACGCTGATGGCTTCGGGCTTGAAAAACGTGAAGATCGTTGCCAGCACCGCGGAAGTTGCCGCGGCGCTTCGAGCATCTTTCGAGAAGCCCGACGTTGTGATGAACCCTGCTACTCCCGAGGTGGGCTTCATTCATCGTGGTCTGCATTCGGCCCAAATTTACTTCGTCGCCAACACTGACAACAGGCCCCATTCGTTCGATGCAACGTTTCGTGCTCACAAAGGCGGCGCAGAGTGGTGGGATCCGTTCACGGGAAAGATCACGGGCGCAGGCCCCGGGCCAAAGCTGCACTTCGATCTCGCTCCGTATGAATCGCGTGTGGTGGTCTTCACCGACAATCCCGCGCTGCCGCCGCAGCCGCAAGCCGCCACGCCGTTCGCGCCGTTCGCTCCCATCGATCTGAGCCACGACTGGAAGGTGACCTTCGAAAAGGGTGGCGCAGAGGAAGCCATGCCGGCGCTGCACTCGTGGACTGACTTCGCGGCCGAGAGATATTATTCAGGCTCGGCTATCTACACGCGCACGGTGGAAATCCCCGAGGCGGTCGCCAAGTCCGGGCGCGTGCTTCTGGATTTTGGCGAGGGCACGCCGGTGCCGCGCGAGGCGTTGCACCAGGCGGGAACGCGTACCTGGTACGATCCACCTGTGCGCGAAGCGGCGGTGGTCTCAGTGAACGGAAAGCCCGCTGGAGATTTGTGGCATCCGCCGTACCGCCTGGATGTGACGGCGCTGCTGCATGCGGGCACGAACGAGCTGCGCATCGTGGTGGCCAACACCGCCATCAACGAGCTGGCGGGCCGCGCCGCACCGGATTACCGGCTGCTGAATTTGCGCTACGGCGAAAAGTTCACGCCCCAGGACATGGATCATCTGGTGCCGCTGCCCTCAGGCATTCTGGGCACGGTGCGATTGATTTCGGGACAGGACGAGAGGTAGGGACCGCGGGAGCGAGAGAGCGGCAAAAGCAACCGCAGGTCCTTCGACTCCTCGCTGCCCTCCTCGCTCAGGATGACAGTTCTACTTTGCTGAGAACGTTGATGACAGCTCAGATTATGATGTGAATTTTGGAAATAGAACAAGAGGAGACTCCATGAACCGTCGAGAATTTTCCGCGCTTTTGCCCTTGCTTGCTGCCGCTTCGGCCCTTGCACCTGACGCCGAGGGGCAGGCGCCTGCAACTCCATCCGCCGCGCCCGCACAGCTGCCCAAGCTCGTCTCCGGCCGCTATCCGCAGATTGAGCCGGCGAATCCGCATCCTTCGCCGCGCATGTCGAAGCACTTTTTGTTGGGGCTCCTGCCCGACAACATCCGCCTGGAGGCGCACTTTACGCGTCTGGCGCCCGGCTGCCCGCCCGAGCCGATAGGCACGCACAAGCACACCGAGATCTGGTGCATTCACGAAGGCACGGCGCGGTTGATGACCGCGGGTGTGACGCGCGACCTGGTGGCCGGCGAGATGGGTGTGTGCATCGCGGGCGACCAGCACACCGTTTACAACGCCAGCCAAACGGAGCCGGCATCGTACTTTGTGCTGACTGTGGGACCGCCGGAATAAGAAGGCAGGGACCAAGGGACCGAGGGAACAAGGGAACAAGAAGGCAGGAACCGCGGAACTACGGGACCGACCAGGCGCGGTTCATGCGGTCGCTAGACGCTCGGCGGCGTGTTTCTTCATCGAGACGAGTTCGATGGCCGTCTGGGCGATATGTTCGGCGCTCAGCTCGAATACCTTGACCAGCTCCCACGGCGCGCCGGACTCGCCGAAGCGGTCTTTCACTCCGATGGCGCTGGCAATGACCGGGACCCCATAGAGACTGGGACTGGTGGCCAGAATCATGCTCACGCGTCCCGCCAGTGCGCCGATCTGATGCTCTTCTGCCGTGATCACTACGCCTGTCTCGCGCGCCGCGCGCACGATCGCCTCGGCATCAATGGGCTTGAGCGTATGCAGATTCAGGGCGCGCGTCTCCAAGCCAAACTCCTGCTTCAGAATCCATGCCGCACGCATGGCCTCAGGCACCATCGGTCCGCAGGCGATGATGCTCAGATCCTCGCCCTCGTCGGCGTAGTCTTCAGCGAGGCGCGTCTCGAAGGCGTCAACGAAGTCAGATGTATCCGCGCGCAAACGAATGACATTCGCCTTGCCGAAAACGAAGGGCGTGGATTCATTGGTGACGATGGGCGTGGCTTCGCGCGCGAAGCGGATGTACTTGGGGCCCACGTGTTCGAGCAGCAGATGCCGCGTGGCCTTGCGCGTTTCGATGGCGTCGCAGGGCACGACCACGGTCATATTGGGCAACCCGAGCATGGCAAAGAGATCTTCGAGCGCCTGGTGCGTTGCGCCGTCGGCGCCAACAGAGACGCCTGCATGCGCTCCGGCCACCAGCACGTTGAGGTTGGAGTAGCAGATGGAAACACGAATCTGGTCGAGGTTGCGCGCCGCGGAAAACGTAGCATAAGAACCGAGCACGGGCAGTTTGCCTTCGCGCGCCAGGCCCGCGGCGGCCGCCGTGGCCGATTGCTCCGCAATGCCCATCGAGATCCAGCGCCGCGCGCGCTCCGGCTTGCCGGCATAGAAGTCAGCAATGGTGATGGAGCCGGAAATATCGAGGCCAATGCACACGATGCGCTCGTCGTCGCCGCATTCGGCAAGCGCGCGGCCGAAGCCCTTGCGCGTGGGCTCCATAGCAACCTGCATGGCGTCGCGTGCATTCCACCAAAAGTCACGCGAGTAGCGCGGCGTGCGCGCTTCGAGAGCGTGCGCGGCTTCGGCTTGCCAGTTCCTGGCTTTGGAGAGCAAGTCGTCGACGGGCAATCGCCCGGCGAGACCAAGATCGGCGAGCGCCGCGTTCAGTTCCTCGCGATTCGGCGATTTGCCGTGCCAGCCCGGCTGGTTCTCCATGAAGCTCACGCCCTTGCCCTTGACGGTGTCGGCAAGAATCATGACGGGCTTGCCAGCGACCGCGCGCGCCTGCTCGAAAGCGTCGACAATCTCGCTCATGTTGTGGCCATCGACGCGCAGCACCTCCCAGCCGAAGCTGGCGTACTTCGCGGCGAGCGGTTCCACTTGCATCACGTCTTTCACCCAGCCGTCGATCTGCAGGCGGTTGCAGTCGATGACGGCAACGATGTTGTCGAGATGGAAGTGACCGGCCTCCATGGCCGCTTCCCACACCTGGCCCTCCTGCTGTTCGCCGTCACCCATCAGGCAGAAGATTTTGTGTTTTTTGCCATCAATGCGCGCGGCAAGCGCCATGCCGACTGCGACACTGAGGCCCTGGCCGAGCGAGCCGGAAGAGATTTCAACGCCCGGAAGCCTGAGCCAATGGGGATGGCCCTGAAAGGGCGAGCCGAGCTTGCGCAACGTGACGATGTCATCGAGCGCGCAGAAACCGGCGATGCCGAGCGACACGTAAAGCGCCGGCGCCTTGTGGCCGGCCGACCAGAGAATGCGGTCGCGATCGAACCAGTCGGGATGTTGGGGATCGTGCTCGGCCGCGCGCAGATAAAGCGCCGCCGCAATGTCCATGATGGAGAGCGTGCCGCCGGCGTGGCCCGAGCCCGCTGCGCACAACGCGACCAGGTTGTAGCCGCGCATGAGTTGCGCCGCGTCGCGCAGTTCGTCGATGGAATATTCCTTCCGCACCTGCCCGGTGGTTGCATCTCGAAGCGACATTGCCGTTCTCCTTTGAACACCGCCGCATTCTCTGCGCGGGTTCGAAGTGCGGGCCTGGAGACCCGCACGACAGCCGGTCTGGAGACCGGCGCTACACGGCTACGTGTGCACGCTCACCCACGCGTCGATGCGTGCCAGCGCTTCTATCAGGTTCTCCATGGAATTGGCGACACTGAAACGCAGATACCCCTCGCCATAGGAGCCAAACGCAGTGCCGGAAAGCGCGGCTACGCCGGCCTCTTCGAGCAGCGCATCGGCCAAAGGTTTTGACGCCCATCCCGTGCGCGTGATGTTGGCGAAGACATAGAATGCGCTCTTGGGCATGCGCGCGCTAAAGCCGCGAATGCGGTTGAGGCCAGCGACAAAGGCCTGGCTGCGCCGCTCGAACTCCAGGCGCATGGCATCCACGGCGCTCTGGTCGCCTGCCAGCGCAGCCAGCGCGGCGCGTTGCGTAAAACTGGCAGTGCAGGAGTTGGAGTTCGTCATCAGGCGCGTGATCTGCGCGGCCAAGTCGGCGCGCATCACGCCGTAGCCGATGCGCCAGCCAGTCATGGCATAAGTCTTCGAGAAGCCGTCGAGCAGAATCGTGCGCTCCTGCATGCCGGGCACACTCATGATGGAGAATGGCTGGCCTGCAAACTGCAGGCGGCTGTAAATTTCGTCGGCGAGCACCAGGATGTTGCGATCACCGATGGCCGCAGCGGCGCGCTCAATGTCGCCGCGCGCTAGCACGCCGCCAGTGGGGTTCTGCGGCGAGTTGAGAATGATGAGCTTGGTGCTGGGCGTGATCAGTCGCGCCATCTCGTCCACGTCCATCGCAAAATCCCGCTCCTCGCGCAGCGGGATCGGCACCGGCGTGCCGCCGGCGTAGCGGATCATCGACTCGTAGATAGGAAAACCTGGATTGGGATAGATCACCTCGTCACCTTCATCGACGAGCGCGAGCATGACGTAGAACATGATGGGCTTGCCGCCGGGAACCACGACCACTTCGTCTGGCGCGACCGCGACGCCGCGCGTGCGGCTCACGTAGCTGGCAATCGCTTCGCACAACTCCGGCAGCCCCGCCGAGGGACTGTAGTGTGTCCAGCCGCCGCGCAGCGCATCCACGGCTGCCTCCACAATATGCGGCGGAGTGGAGAAGTCCGGCTCGCCAATCTCCAGATGAATGATGCTTCTGCCCGTGCGCTCCAGCGCCTTGGCCTTGCTCAAAACTTCAAATGCCGTTTCCGTGCCCAGCCGCGCCATCCGCCGCGACAAGAGCAGCTCGTGTTGTACCGCTTGCGTTGCCATTGCCTTGCTCCCCCGCCTGGCCGCCCCTGCGCAGGCCATGCCTCAACAGGAACTGCCCAGCTCTCAGACCGGATGGCATTATACCCCCGGCTCAAAATGACAAAATGTGATGGCCGTCTCCCTGGCTGCCCTCCCCGGTCCCCAAGTGCGAGGGACCAGGGGCACCCCGATTCTGTGGAAGAACCTGCCCGCTGGATCGGAACCCGCTTTGCACAGCCACCGGCGGAGCGAGGAACGGTAGAATGTCCGAAGCGCAGCAACGGAATTAAGCTATGACGTACTACGACCAGGTCGCAGAGGCAGCCGCATTTGTGCAGTGGCGGTTGGATGCGCTGGCGCCGCGGGTGGGCATGGTGCTGGGTTCGGGACTGGGCGCTGTGGCCGATGCGGTCGCCGATCCGGTCATCATTCCCTATCAGGAGATCCCGCATTTCCCGCAATCGACTGTCGAGGGGCACGCGGGACGAATGGTGGTGGGGTCACTGGGTGGCGCTCCGGTGGTCATCCTGCAAGGCCGCGTCCATTCCTACGAGGGCTACACGCCGCGCGAAGTCACGTTTCCCATGCGCGTGCTGGGCACGTTGGGAGTACGCGCCGTGGTGCTGACCAATGCCGCCGGCGGTATTCAAGAAGGTTACAAGTTGGGCCAGTTCGTGCTGCTGGCCGATCACATCAATATGATGGGCTGGAATCCGCTCACCGGACCCAACGAGCCACGCTTCGCCATCCGGCCAGGCGCGGGACTGCGCTTCTTCGACATGACCGAGGCATACAGCAAGCCGCTGCGCGATTTGGCCGCGGAGGCGGCGCGCGAGGAGGGATTCACGCTGGAGGAGGGCGTGTATCTGGCCACGCCGGGACCGAACTTTGAAACGCCCGCAGAGGTTCGCGCCTTTCGTACCCTGGGAGCCACGTTGGTGGGGATGTCGACCGTTCCGGAAACCATAGTGGCGCGGCACATGGGTATCGAAGTGCTGGGCATCTCCTGCGTCACCAACCTGGCCGCCGGATTGGGCGCAACTCCGCTGAGTCATGAAGAGGTGTTCGAGACCGGGCGCATGGTGGAACGGCGGTTGGCCGGATTGCTCACGCGCCTGGCGCCGCGCATCGCCGCGAAGATCAACGAGGAGCCGTGAGCCCGCCCGTGAGCGCCCGAGTCGCACGCGAGGTCGCCGCCCGGATTCCGCGGCTGCCCTTTCCGCCGACCGTGCTGGGCATTGCCGGCTGCTCCGGTTCGGGCAAAACTACGCTGGCCAACGAAATGGCCCGCATGTTGCGCGGCCTCCGTTTTCATCTCGACGACTACTATCTCGACCTCGGCCACATGCCACTCGCAGAACGCGTCGAGCAGAACTTCGACGACCCATCGATGATTGAGATTCCGCTACTGGCCGAGCATATCGCCACACTGGCGCGCGGAGACACGATCCAGCGTCCCGTCTACGACTTTGCAACGTACACGCGCGTGCCGGGCCGCACGGAAAGCGTCACCTCCGGCCCATTCCTGATTATTGAAGGCATCTTCGCGCTCCACTTCGCCGAACTTCTGCCGCTTTACCAGCTGAGCATTTACGTCGATACGCCGGATGAATTGTGTTTCGGGCGGCGGCTGAAGCGCGATATGGACGAGCGTGGAAGAAGCGAGGAGACGGTGCGCTATCAGTGGGAAAACCGCGTGCGGCCGTCGAGCATGACGTTCGTGCGGCCCTCGGCGGCGAACGCCGATCTTGTGATCGACGGCTCCGATGCTCTCGATTGGAAGGTGGAACGCGTGATGAGCGAGATGCGCAAGCGCGGGCTGCTGACCGGCGCGGAGTAGAACCTACTTCGCCGTCAGCGCCGCCACCGGAATCAGCATGTCTTCTTTGCGCATCACCAGATTGGTGGCATTCAGCGTGGCCAGTTCGAAGCCGTGGCCATGCGTGATGGCGTCCGTGGGGCAAGCCTCGACACAATAGCCGCAGAAGATGCAGCGGTTGTAGTCGATGTTGTAGACCTTGGCGTAGCGCTCCGACGAAGAGATGCGCACTTCAGTGGTGTTATCGGCGGCTTCAATATAGATGCAGTTTGCGGGGCAGGCCGCAGCGCACAGAAAACACGCCACGCACTTTTCCAGGCCGTCTTCGTCGCGCTGCAACACGTGGGCGCCGCGGAAACGCGACTCAAACACGGCACCGCGCAAGGGGCCGGAACCATCGGGGTAGTTCTCCACCTCGGTGGGTGCAAACGCTTCGCGACCGGTAATGCTCATGCCCTTTGCGATGGCCGCAATGTTGCGCACAATCGACATGGCTTCAGTATACGATGGAGGCGAGGAGAATTTCATGAAGCCTTCGCAGGTTTACACCGCCATCTTCTTAGGGATGCTGACTTTAGGGGCACTTGCACAACAGGCGCAGAATCCGCAGCCGCACATGCCTATGCCGCGGCAAACGTCAACCATGTCGGCAATGGCTCCCGCGCCGGCGGAAGCGCTGAAAATCACCTTCGGGGACAAGTCCGCCACATGGACCGTGGCCACGCTGGCCGCGCTGCCGCACGTGACAGTCACCGTTTACAACGAGCACACCAAGGCCAACGAGACTTACTCTGGTGTACCTCTGATGGCGTTGCTCGCGCCATTGGGTATGAGCGAACATCCGCGCGGCAAAGATCTGCGGCTCTACGTGGTGGCCGAGGGCTCAGACCTTTACGAAGTGGTGTACTCGAGCGGCGAAATCACGCCGGAAGTGAACAGTTCCACGGTCATCGTGGCCGACACTGAGAACGGCAAAGCTCTGGCGAGCGACGGGCCATTGAAGTTGATTGCGACAGGAGAAAAGCGCCCGGCGCGGTGGGTGCGCAGCCTGGTTGCGATCAAAGTCTTTACGGCCGAGTGAAGGAAGACAGTGGTTAGTGATTAGCGGCCAGTGGTTAGTGTTTAGCCGTGGACCGGCATCTGGAATCGCCCATTCAAAAAACAGGCCGCACGTCCATTCGATGGAGCGTGCGGCCTTTGATTGAGTGCGGTCAGCGCGACTGCTTAGCGATGGCCTCCCGAGCGGCCTCCGCCTCCGCCGCCTCCGCTGCGCACCTGCGGTGTGACGTGGGGGTCAGCATGCAGCGGGCGTGTTTCCGCTGTCGTGGCCGGTCTTTGATTCGGCGCAGCATATTGTCCGCGCTGCGTGCTGTAGTTCTGCGCGTGCTGCACCTGCGTGTTCATGCGCGGAGCGGTCGGCTCGCGGTACGCGTTACCTTCTGACGGCCGCGGTTGCGACTGCACGCCATTCGGTCCGCCACGATAGCTGGGCCGAACGTTGTTGTTGCCGCGAACATTGTTGTTCTCGCGCACGTTATTGTTCACGCGGACGTTATTGTTGACGCGGACATTGGCACGGTAGCTGTATACGTTGTGCACCCCGCGCCCGTTGACGTTGTTGTAGATGCGGTTATAGAAGAAGCGGCCGCCATTCCAGTAGCCGCCTTCGTAACCGAATCCGACGTAGCCGAAGCCGTAGTTGATGCCGCCATACCAACCAATGTGCATGCCCCAGTGGCCGGGATAAAAGAGGTAGCGTCCGCCGTAGAAACCCCAGTAGCCGGGAGTCCAGAGCCCGCCGGCATACGGAGGCTCGACCCACACGCCGGGCACCCAGTAATAGCCGTAAGGGCCCCAGGCCCAGTAGCCGGGTGTCCAGATGTAACCATCGTCCGGCGCGGGCGGCTGCGCGTAGTCGGGCAGCGGAGGAGGAGGCTCAGTCGCTTCTTCCGTGGGCTGCTCGGTGTAGCCGGCAACGTCAGGATTCTCGCCGCCGGCAGGCGCAGTTTCGGTGGTATAGGATGGCCCGGCCGCTCCCTGGCCGGTGGTATCCGGCGCCTGATTGACGGCTGCGGGATCGGGCCCCTGGTCGGGGGGCGGCGGCGCCTGTTCCTGCCCGGCAGCCTGTACTGCGTTGAGGCCTGGCGTCAGCTTGAAGCGCGATGCTGTCAGGCAAAGGACGGCCACGAGGGCCAGCGGTATGCAAAGTGCGAGTCGAGAATAGCTTTTCATCTCAACCTCCATTCGGTTGAACACGGTTCGTGATGCGGAAGTCTCGGAATTCTAGGAAATTCTTCTCTGGGCCGTCAATGGGTCACACGTCGGAGGCGGACTGGCCGCGATGGTGGCCGGCGGCGGAGTGAAGGTGCCCATACAAGGGACATCCGCGGATCCCGCCGCGGATGCCCTGAGAAACGCTGCTACTTGGGGTGTTGTTCGTCCTGCTTTGGGGCTGCCTGGTGCTGCGGTTGCGGAGCTGTTTGACGCTGTTGCGGAGCTGCCTGGCGTTGCGGTTGCGGTGCAGCCTGGCGCTGCTGCGGAGCTGCCCGATGTTGCTGTTGTGGCGCCGCTTGACGCTGCTGCGGAGCTGCTTGACGCTGCTGTTGTGGTGCCGCTTGACGTTGTTGCGGAGCTGTCTGACGCTGCTGTGGTGGTGCCGCTTGACGCTCCTGCGGAACCGCTTGCCGTTCCTGGGGGGCCGTTTGGCGCTGCTGTGGCGCTGCCCGATGTTGCTGTGGTGCCGCCTCGCGCTCCTGCGGAACCGCTTGCCGTTCTTGCGGGGCTGCCTGGTGTTGCTGTTGGGGCCCCGCCTGATGTTGCTGTTGTTGCGGAGGCGCCTGGTGCTGCTGTTGTTGCTCTACAGCCCGATTGGTTTTCTGCAGCGCCGCTGGCGCTTTTACGTTGCGATCGGCCGCGAGAGGCTTGCTGACAGCCACATTGGCCGGGCGGCCATGATTTGTACTGACAAACTGAGCCCGGTTGGTGCTGGCCGTACGCTGATTCTGCACTTGTGACGTCATGGGTGCAGTATGCGGCTGACGCATCGCCGCCAGCTCCGCAGGCCGCGCCGGTGCCCGGACGCCTCCGGATCCGCCGTTATAACTTACGCGGGGGCCGTTCGTGTTGCCAGCCACCGAGCGGCTATAGACGTTGTGCACCAAGGAGACGTTCACGTTGTTGACCGAGCGGTTGTAGTAGAAATGGCCGCCGCCCCAGTAACCGCCCTGGTAGCCGTATCCTACGTAGCCAAAGCCGTAGTTGATGCCGCCATAGTAGCCGATGTACTGGCCCCAGTAGCCTGGGTAAAATCCGTATACGTTATCCCAGAAGCCCCAGTAGCCCGGGGTCCAGAGTGCGCCCTCGTAGGGAGCCTCAATCCAAGCGCCGGGCACCCAGTAATAGCCGTCCGGAGACCAGGCCCAGTAGCCGGGCGTCCAGATATAGTCGTCGCCGGGACACTGCGGCTGGTCGTAGTCGGGCAAGGGCGGAGGCGGCTGGGCCGAGGTGTATTCCGGCTGCTCTCCGTAGCTTGGATCGTAAGACGACTGGTCCGGCGGAGCACTCTGCTGGTAGCTGATGGTGCCTGAGTTGTCCGGAACGGGGGCCAGATTCGCTGTCGCCGGGTCCGAGGCAGGGTTCTGCGTGTCCGCCTGGTTGTTATCCGCCTGCACCGAGGCGGCATTATTGTGGCAACCGGCTGCGAAAAGTGCGATCGCCAGAGGAAGCAAGGCGAATCCTGCAAGTCTGAAAAGACGGCTCATTTCACGCCTCCATTCAGCTTGGATGCCATCGGCAGCACGGGGGGCAAAACTGCTCTCTATTGACCACTAAATACTGATTTTCAATGGCTCAAGCGCCCCGATGCCGACTGGCCGCGATTGTTGGCCGGCGGCGTAGTCACCGGCTTGCGCCCCGGTCGCTCGTTCAGCAGATCCTGGCAAAGTGCCGAGTCCTGGCCGCGTTCCAGGCCCTGGATGGCGTCCTGCCCGCGGCAGAGGCGCAGTTTCATGGCCTCGGCATTCTCCTTTGTCAGTTCCTCGGTGCGCTCCATTCCCGTCATGGGATCCACATCGTAGCGGAAGATGGTGTCGCTGGGTTGGCGCTTTTTTCCGTAGTCGAAGTGGTTCCACGTGCACAGGTAGGCTCGGTTCTCCGCTCCCGCGATCAAGGCATAGACCTGCGTCCAAGTCACGTCGGGCGCGCTGGGCCGAACGGCATTCCACACCAGAACGCCCTGGCCGCCGCGGATCCATCGCGCCACAAACTGGTGGTACTCAAGGTCGTAGCGAAAGCTGGTGAAAAACGTGCTGGCCGCGCAGTCGTGGCAGTTGTCGTACAGAACGGCAAGCTCCGCGGGAGCATCCTCGGCAAAGTTTTCCCAGTCAATCCAGCGCAGATTCACGCCTTTGAGCAGCGGCGCAACCACGTGGCTGGTGAGCGATGCGTTCCAGACCGTAAAGCTGTCGTCGCCAGGCGTCGATTGCGGCCCTTCGCGTTCGGTGGTCACCACCAGCGCCGCGTCGTACATCACGCCAATCTCGCGGATGGACGTCCATTTCTCCACCGTCAGCGAGCGCGCAATCCACGCCACGATGTTCTGATCTTTGGGATCGTGAAAATCGATCCAGCGAAAGGTGCCGGAGGTTTGCTGGGCATGCAGAGGAACGGCAAGCGTCAACGCCGCAACGAGGCAAAGGAAGAGGCGAGAAGAAAAACCAGCCCGCATAAACCTAGGTATAGCAGAGAGAGGCCGGTTGGCAGGTCCGTTTTCAGGTGCAGCGGCAGAGAAGTATCCAAGTCGGCGACAGGCCAGGAACCAACAGGTGGACGCTATGGCGTTTACCAGCACGAATCCTCAAGGGCGTGTTTAAACCGCATTCAATATGGGCGCTCGCTGAACGGCGCGCCACAGTTTATCTCGCGTCAAACTCGCTCCGTGCCGCTTTTACCTGCTGCCAATTCTCTGTAACCCAATCCACCAGACCCTGCATCGGGCGCAGCAGACTTCGGCCGAGCGTGGTCAGCTCGTACTCCACGCGTAGAGGCACCTCCGCAAACAACTCTCTTGTGAGCAACCCGTCTCTCTCTAAAGTTCGCAGCGTTAGGGTCAGCATCCTTTGTGAGACGCCAGGGATGGCTCGTTCGAGTTCAGAAAAGCGAGCGCGCTGGCCCGGCAGTTTTGCCAAAGTGAGGATCAAAAAGATGCTCCATTTATCACCGACTTTGGTCAGTAACTCGCGAACCGCAGCCGGATCTTCATGACCGCATACATATGCAGAGTCCAGAGGCTTCTTTCGAGTGGTCTTTTTCATGCTTACTCCCATGTGCGCTACGAATGTGAACGTGCCTTATTGTTCATAATAAGCTCTCGCAATAGAATCAACGAACAGAAAGTAACCATGATTCAAAAAGGGAGCCCCAATGAAGCAAATTCTGATTGTCGAATCCAGTCCTCGTGGTCCCGAATCCGCGAGCCGCAGGTTAGCCGGCAAGGTGAGAGCACGGCTCGAGGCCGAATATCCCGAGGCCACGATGATTGAGCGCGATCTTGCGAAGGACAAACTCCCCCACCTGGATGAGGCGACCCTGAAGGCGATGACGACGCGTGACCCCGCGGAGGCAAAATCGCTGAAGGACGCGTTGCATTTGTCGAATCAGCTCACGGAAGAGCTTCTGGCATCGGATCTAATCGTGATTGCCAGCCCCATGTGGAATTTCGGCATCCCCTCTTCTCTGAAGGCGTGGATCGACCATGTCGTACGCGTTGGCAAGACTTTCAATTATGCCGACGCCGGGGTAGAGGGGCTTGCGAAAGGCAAGAAGGCGATCCTGGTGCTTGCATCCGGCGGAGTCTTTAGTGAGGGACCTTGGAAGCCATGGGATACCGTCGAGCCTTATCTCCGTCAGATTCTTGGCTTCATTGGAATCAATGATGTGCAAACCGTCCGGGCGGAGGGCATGAACATACCGCCGCTTGCGATTTATGCTGTACCCAATGGCGAAAAGGCCATTGAAGCACTCGTGATTTGAAGGAGAGAACCATGCTCGGTTTCATGATTCTGACTGTCAACAATGTCGAACGTTCGTTGGCGTTCTATGAGGCGGCTTTGAAGCCTCTCAAAATCAAGTTCTTCTTACCCTACAAGGGCAAAGACGGCCATCCTGATCAGTGGGGATTTGGCGACGGGAAGCAAGCGTTTTTCTGGCTCCAGCAGGGCAAGCCCGATCCAGCGTCGGTTCACTGGGGATTCAAGGCTGAAAGCAATGCGAAGGTCGATGAGTTCTACAACGCGGCCATCGCCGTTGGCGCCAGGGATCATATTTCGCCGCGGGCGCGCCTTGAATACTATCCGGGATACTACGCTGCCGATGTCTTTGACCCGGACGGATATTCATTTGAGGTCGTCCATAAGAGTTGATGGGCGACCGTCGTAGTCTGAAATTCGAACTTGATCGGTCCCGAAAACCCCGTTCTCGCTGCAAATCCTTCTGGATTCGTGCTGCATCGTGAATTTGCGGATCGAGAAATCTATTGGTCCTGATCAGTCGGCTTCGCGAACCTTTTACAGCCCCAGCTTCGCCCACATCGCGTCGACCTTCGCCTTGGTCGCGCCATCCATCTCGATCATCGCCGGCCAGGGGCGCTCGAAACCTTCCGCCTTCCACTTGCGCGTGGCGTCCACCCCCATCTTTGATCCGTAGTTGGGCAGGCGGCTTGAGTGATCGAGCGAATCGATGGGGCCGAGCGTGAACTGGATGTCGCGCTCGGGATCGATGTTGTTGGCCACGCGCAGCACGACCTCGGGAATGTTCTGCACGTCGCAGTCCTCGTCGACCACGATGATGCACTTGGTGAACATGGCCTGGCCGAGCGACCAGATGGCGTTCATCACCTTGCGCGCCTGGCCGGGATAGCTCTTCTTGATCGACACGATCATCAGGTTGTGAAAAACCGCTTCGACAGGCAGATTGATGTCGACCAGTTCGGGGATGGCCATCTTCATCGCCGGCAGAAAGATGCTGGCGACGGCACGGCCCATCCACGCGTCTTCCATGGGCGGCTTGCCGACAATGGTCGCGGCGTAGATGGGATCTTTGCGATGGGTGATGCACGTGAGATGGAAGACGGGATACTCGTCAGGCAGCGTGTAGAAACCCGTGTGATCGCCGAAGGGGCCCTCGGAGCGCAACTCGCCCAGCTCCACGTAGCCCTCAAGAATAATCTCGGCGTGCGCGGGGACTTCAAGATCGACGGTCTCGCACTTGACGATCTCCACGGGCTTGCCGCGCAGGAAGCCGGCGATCAGAAATTCTTCGACCTCAGGCGGCGCGGGAACGATGGCGGAGAATGTCGTTGCGGGATCGGTGCCGATGGCCACGGCCACTTCAAGCCGCGAGCCCTTCAAGTTGCCCAGCGCGAGTTGCGGAATTGCGCCTGCGGGCTGGTCGGGAATCGTGACGGCGCCACCGGCCGACTCCGCCATCATCTCTACACGTGCACTCTTCGTCCCGGCGGCGTCACCCGTCCAAGAGGCTGCCGCGCGCAGCGCTTCGCGATAGTGTTCGGCGGCCACCTTTTGCCGCTGCCAATGCATGCCGGTGGTTTGGCCATCGTAGACCTGCATGCGGTACATGCCGATGTTGCGCTTGCCGGTGCGCGGGTCGCGGGTATGCACGCAGGGCAGCGTGATGAACCGCCCGCCGTCGAACGGCCAGCACTTGAGAATGGGGAAAAAGTTGAGGTCGAAGTTGTCGCGCCGGACGATCTCTTTGCACGGCGCGTCTTTGGCGTTCACGGTTTTGGGAAAGATGTTGGCAAGTTCGCCCAGTTGCGGCAGCATCTTCAGCTTGTCGAGAAACCCGCCCGTCGGCGGCTTGACATTCATCAGCGCGTGAATGCGTTCGGCAATTTCGTCGATACGGTCGACGCCGAGCGCCAACGCCATCCGCCGCTCGCTGCCGAATTGGTTGATGAGGACCTTGTGGCCGGGATGGCCTTTGACATTCTCGAAAAGCAGCGCCGGGCCGCCGGGAGCATATGCTTCGTTCGTTGAGCCGAACTTTGCGCCCGCGCTGGCACCGATCTTCGACACGCGGTCGGTGATCTCGGTGATTTCGAGCTCGGGCGAGACTTCCTCTCGGATGCGGCGCAGTTCGCCGTGTTTTTCGAGCGCTTTGATCCAGTCGCGCAGATCGTCGTATGCCAAGGACGTGCTCCCTTACATCCCTCATCGTATCGTAGCGCCGGTCTCGAGACCGGCTGTAATGGGGGCGTCCACGCCGCCAACTGCCATGTGCGGGTCTGGAGACCCGCACGACAGCCGGACTGGAGTCCGGCGCTACTCTTTTGCGAGCGGCTCGGCCTATCCGCCGGTAATGTGGCGGCTGTCCCACTCGCCGCTGGCGCGGAGTTTTGCGATTTCCTCATTGGCCATTTGCTGTGCGCGCTGATGGTCGGGCTTGCCCAGGCGGTTCAGAGGCATTTGGCCGGGTTCGATGATGATCCAATGGCGCGGCCGCATATAGGTTGCGAGCGAGCGCGTGTGGCGTTCCAGCTCCGGCACGGCAAGCTCGACGCCCGGCCGCTTCTCGACCAAGGCCACTACGCCTTCCCCGGCAACCTCGTGCGCCACACCGACAACGACACAACTCATGACTTTTCCTGCCAGGTCGGCGATGTGCGCTTCCACGTCACCAGGAAAGACTTGATAGCCAAACGACTTGATGACCCACTTGGCCCGGCCGGAAAGATGAACGCCTCCGGCGCTCTTGTATCCAAGATCTCCGGTGTACAAATAACCGTCGCGCGAGATGGTCCTGGCGGTCGCGGCGGGATCGTTGACATAGCCGGCGAAGGTCTGCGGTCCGCGAAAGCAGATATGGCCAATCTCGCCGTCGGGCAGTGCGTCACCGGCAAGGCCGTCGTCGCGCATGGGCTGGCGGATGGTGCAGGCGTACACGGGCATGTCGTGGCCCAGGCCGTCGAGGATTTTTTCTCGTTCGGATGCATCGACGCTGACATACGTGCAGAATCCGGCGCACTCGGTCAGTCCCAGGCCTGTGCCCACCACCGGCGCCATTGTGGCGAGCTTGTCGACAAATGGGCACGAGACGGCATTCCCGCCGTACGCGGCAAACTTCAGGCTCCTGAGATCGTAGCGGTCGTAATCCTTGAGCATCCATTCCAGGTTTAACATCACGGGAATCTGGCCGAGCAGTTCCACGCGGTGCTGCTCAATGGCGCGCAACGAGCGGCCGGCATCGAAGACCTCAAGGAGCACCGCAGTCCCTCCGCCGAAGAGCGTGCTCATCAGGATCTCGGTTTGCGCGCCCACGTGGGAGGCGGGCAAGTTGACCAGCGAGCGCGTGCCGCTGTCTCCACCAAAGAATGCGGCGCACAGACACATATTCTGCGAGGTAATGTTGCGGTGCGTGAGCAGCGCCGCCTTGGGCGAGCCGGTCGATCCCGTGGTAAAGATGATTAGAGCGCCATCTTCCTCCACGATCGCTGGTGCGGCAGCGGCCAACTCGGCCGCGCCGGCATCGGGCGTATTCGCCGCAGTGCGGGAGGCAGCTTCGGCCAGCTTCGCATAAGAGCGAAAACCTTCCGTCGGTTCGGCCGAGCTCACCATGAAAAAGTGTTCGATCGAAGAGAGTTTTCCCGGGGGGCACTTTGCCGCGACGGCGCGGCCCATCTCACGGAAATCGAGTGGGCCGTACACACCGAGACCGACAAAGCCGCGCGGGCGCAGCATCTCAACCACGCGAATGACCTCGGCGGCGGGCAGGCGCAGGTCGAGGGGGACCACGATCACGCCGATTTTGAACAGACTGTATTCAAGCAGAACGTGATCCACCGACATGGGCAGCAGAGTGACGAGATGATCGCCTTTTTTGTATCCCAGGCGCAGCCATTCGCAGGCGAGAGCCGTGGTAAAGCCGTCAAACTCGCTCCATGTAACCGCGCGGCCGGTTTCGGCGCTCAGGAGGGCGATGGCTTCGAGACGTTCCCTGGCCCACTTCGCCACCACGCCATGCAGCAGGTGGCGATCGGCAAAATGTTGGTTGTAATCGTTGAGGGTAAGTTGGGGCAAGTTCATGCAATTCGGAGCCATGCGTTTTGCTGATTCCTCGACCAGTCGAACATGGGAAGCGAGACGCGTCAAGCAGGAAGGGAGTGAAGCGAGTTTAGGAGTGAAGAGAGTGAAAGAAGTAGACGGAGCAAAAGCCAATGCGGGCGAGGACGCCCGCACTACAGCCGGTCTGGAGACCGGCGGTACGAGTGCGGTCAGCTTGCCGGCTGCACGACCGTCACCATGGGATTCACCGGCGGAATCGCATCCATGGGAAAGCCGAGGCGCTTCCACTCGTCATAGCCGCCGCGCAGGGGCCGCACGCGCTCAATGCCCAGGCGATGCAGCGTCATGGCGGTCTTGGCCGCGGTAGCCTCGCTGGGGCATGTGCAATAGAGCACGACGTCGCGGTCACGTGGAATTTCGCTGTGGCGCTCGGCGAGCGCATCGGGCGAGAAGTGCAATGCGCCGGGCAGCGTAAAGGGCTCAGGCAAGAGCTCCAGCGGGTGGCGCAAGTCGACGATGAACACAGGGTCTCCCGCGTCGAGTTGGCGCTTCAGATCTTCTGGCTCAAGCCGCGCGGCGGCCAGTTGCTTCAGCACCACCCGGCGACGATAGAGGCGGATGAGAAAGAACGCGACGATGCCAAGAAACAGCAGCGCGCCCGAGAACCGTCCTACCCAATTCAGAAGATGCGGATTGCGTTTGAGCAGGTCGCCAAAGAAGCGGCCCGCCGCGAGCAAGGCTCCCGCCCAAAGCGTTGCCCCGATGCCGTCATAGAACACGAAAACGCCGAGCTTCATGCCGTTTTCGCCGGCCACGGGCGGCGCCAGGATACCCAGGCCGGGCACGAACTTGGCAAACATCAGCATGGTGCCGCGGCGTCGCGCGAAGGAGTCCTGGGTGCGGCGCACGCAGGTAGTGGGCTCGAGCGAAAGCTTGCAGAGCAGGCGCAGAACGCGGTGCCCCTGACGGCGGCCAATGAAGAACCACACAATATCTGCGATCAGCGTTGCCACGACACTGAGCGCAAGCGCCAGAAAAAAGCTGAAGGGACCATCGACCGAGAGTGCGCCGGCCGCCAACAGCACCGGCGTGGCAGGCAACGGAATGCCAAATTGCTCCGCCAGAACCCAGCCGAAGAGCAGCAGGTACCCGTATGTCAGGAGAATGTCAGTCGGCAGCGCCATCGAGGACCTCTGGGAATGTGTGGGGAAAAAGCCGCCTCACCTATGTATCGGATGTACCTCACTCGAATTCGTTGCAAAGACCCGGGGCAAAATTTGTACGGCGGCTTCAGGAGGGCTTGGCTTGCGAACGGACCACCTGCTCAATGGTCCAATCCACCCAGGCGCCCTGCTCGGCGGGGCAGGCCACGCGGTTGGGGTCGTTGGCGAGCACCGCGTCGGCAAAATTCTCCACCACCGGAAAATGCAGATTGGCATGCGGAGGTAGATGCTCCACGCGGTTTCCTTCTCGGGTATTAACGCGCATCTCCGGGCTATTGAGGGGATCGAGGTTGATCTCGCCCTCCTCGCCAATGATGCGGAACTGGTCGCGCGGCACGTGCGAGTTCCAGCGCACATCGACGACGCCATGCACTCCGCCGGGGAGCTGCATCAGCACGGTTGCGGAATCTTCCACGCCCATGCGATGCACGGCGTTCGACAGCAGGCCGCAGGCGCGCTCCACCTTGCCGAAGAGAAAATTCATGGCGTCAATGCGATGCGAAGCGATGTCGTAGAGCGGGCCACCGCCGGCCAGCGCCGGGTCGCGCAGCCATTCGCGGCCTTCGATTTCGAGCCAGCCGTGGCAGTTGGCCTCGGCCAGCAACGGCCGGCCGATGGAGCCTTCCTGCAGTAGTTGCTTTGCGCGGATCAGTTTCGGATAAAGTCTGCGGTAATACGAAACACCGAGGAAACGCCCTGATGCGAGCTCTTCGGCCGCCATCAACTGCGCCTGTGCGAAGTCGAAGGCCATGGGCTTCTCGCAGAGCACATGCTTGCCCGCGCGCAGGGCCGTAATAGCTGCCTTGGCATGGAGCGCCACGGGCAGCGCGATGTAGACGGCGTCGACAGCCGGATCGGCGACAGCTTCTTCCATCGTGGCCCACGACCTGGCGCCGGGATACTCACGCGCCTTGGCTGCATCGCGCGTGACAAATCCGTACAATTTGCTGCGCGGCTCCGTTTGAATGGCGGGAATGACGCGCTTGCGCGCAATGTCGCCAATGCCTGCTAAAACCCAATGCAATTTGTCGCTCACGCAGTCAGAATATCCTGCCGCAGAGAACTCACTGCAGCAAAAAAGCCGCCCGTGGGCGGCTTCTTGCTTTCTGATTCATTTCAGATGCACTTCGCCGCTACTGCTCGGCGGGTGAGGGCGCGGCCTGAGCCGGATAGACCGGCGCGGGAGCGCTCGCGGGCGCTGGAGCGTTCTGCGCGTCCTGATTCTTTACGGCGAAGTAGTCGTGGTTCCAGAGATTCTTGTAGAACTCTCCGGTAAGCTCGGCGGCGCGCGGGCCAAAAGTGGGCCGGCCGCCTTCCAGGAAGAACACTGTCACCAATGCGCCCTGCGGCGACTCGGAGTACGAAGCAAACCAGCCGAAACGTGTGCCGTCGTCGGAGCAGGTCCCGGTTTTGCCGAAGACCGGCAGCTCGCGGAAGTTGGTGCGCAGGCTGCGCGCCGTTCCATATTCCACCGCACCCGCCATGCCGTCTTCCACGTCGGGAATGTAGCGGGCGATGTCGAGAGTGCGCTTCACCTTGGGCTGGAACGCGGCCACTTCCTCAGGCGTGGTGGGATGCTGCAGATAGTAAAGCGTTCCGCCGTTGGCGATGGCGGCTACAAACGCGCCCAGTTGCAGCGGCGTAAGAGAGACGCCCTGGCCGAAGCTGCACATGCGGGCCACGCCGCCCTCGGACTCGGGAATCGGCTGATCGGGATACGTACCCAGCTGCTCGCCGGCAATGTTGTAACCGGCCAGCTCGCCCAGTCCGAATTGCGTAGCGTAATGGCGCACGCGTTCGAAGCCGAGTTCGCGGCCCATCTCTTCAAAATAGAGGTTGTTGCTCTTGGCCAGCGCCTGGGTCATGTTCATGCGGAAGCCCGCCAGCTGCACCGGCGTGTCGCGTGTGACGATGCCCTCAGAGAGCGCGGCCAGGGCCACTGTGAGCTTGATGGTCGAACAGGGCTCTGCGCCCGGCGAGAGCGCCAATTTCTGGTTGACCATGGCCAGGATGCGGCCATTGGAAGGATCGATGACGACGGCGGTGCCGTTCATGTCGCCGAGAGCGTCGATCGCTGCCTGGCGTACCACTGGATCTTCGCCGGCCGTCACATCGCCGGCAAAAATGTCGCCCTGCGCAAACGAACTGGCCGTGAAGCGCTCGTAATAATGATGGCGGCGCGTAATTGAAACCCGGCGCAACTGGGCACTTGCCGTCGTGCGTCTGGCGCTCGCGGATCTTTGGGTGACGCGGGATGAAGTGCTGTGCCCACTCGCGGAGTGTGTCGCTGAGGCATGCGCCGGACTTGCGGCGGTGTGTGTAGTTTTCGATGAGGTCGAATGGGCTGCGGTGTGACGCGCGGTGGCTTTGTGCGATACCCTGAGCCGCGACTGCGGCTTGGCATGATGCACGGTGGTTTGCGGAGCATTCAGCGCCGCTGCGCACGCAACGCCGGCACCGAAGACGGCAAGAGCCGTTCCCAAAAGGGCCGTTCCAGGAAACCTGACGCGAGACAGCTTCATCCAGCCAACATCCTCTCAACCTTTGGATTTCGTGCCGCACGATCGCCTCGTGGACGACGCACTTCATACTCTTAACTTCATACTCTTAATTGATACGGCGCGTGGGTCCTTTCCTCCACCGCTGAAACAATGATCATGCTTGCAGGTCTGGCCGCTGGATGAGGCGAAGGGTTGGCACTCTGGCTCTGCCGCCCGTCGCAAATTCTTTCCTATTCGTACACTAACCCAATATGCAGAAATTCCCCTTGTACTGCGATCTTGCCGAGTACAACTTTCGGGGGCGTTTTCCCTAATATACCGTGTTCTCGCCCAATTTGAAACCGCGCCCCGGAACGGCGACGTTACTATTGGTGTCTCGACGGGCTGTAGCCGGGGCGTCCCGGCCCGCACCCGCCCAAAAGCTCTTGCTCAGCCACGCAGCAAATACCTCTAGAACTTTGCGCGCCGCATAAACGTGGGAACATCGAGATCGCGTTCAGGCTCGCAGGCCTCCTCAGGAAACAACGTTTGTTCCGGCCCCTGTAGCTGCTCCGCCATGTCCTGTTCCGTGATGCCCAGCTCCGCCATCTCCTGCCCGATCGCGTGGCGCGGCACCTCCGAGAAATCCGCCGCATAGTCCCGGGGCGGAGCCTTGTAACTGGTCTCGCTTTCCATGGCATCGTATTGCGGCATCGCCGGCGCCGTTGCGCTCTCGCGTTGCATCGCAAGATCGATGGCCTCGCCGGCCTCAGCCATGGCCTGCGGCGTTGCCATCGTCACCGTTGTCGCCACTCCCGGCGCTGCCGCGGCAAAGAAGAACGCGGCGTCGTGGTTATCCGCGGACGCCTCTTCTTCCTCGCTGAGAAAGCGGGCGCGTGCGGGAGCCGGCGCGGAATCTCTTTCCGCCATCCAGTTGCCCGGCGCCACCACCGGCACTGAAACCACCGGCGATTCTTCCACGTTCAACATGCGCGCGCGGCGTTCCGGCATCTGGTCGCGGAAACCGGTGGCGATGACAGTGATTTTCACTTCCTCGCCCATCTTCTCGTCGAGCACCGCGCCGAAGATGATGTTGGCGTCTTCGTGCGCTGCCGATTCGATGAGCGACGACGCCTGGTTGACTTCGGAGAGCTTGAGCGAGCTGGAACCCGTGATGTTGATGAGAATGCCGCGCGCGCCATCGATGGCGCCGGCTTCAAGCAGCGGAGAAGCCATGGCCAGCTGCGCGGCTTCCACGGCACGATTGTCGCCCGATCCGATAGCCGTGCCCATCACCGCGTGGCCCATGCCGGCCATGGTCGTCTTCACGTCGGCAAAGTCGCGATTGATGATGCCGGGGATGGTGATGATGTCGCTGATGCCCTGCACGCCCTGGCGCAACACGTCGTCGGCGATGCGGAAACTCTCAAAGAATCCCGCGTCCTTGGCCACCACCAGCAGCTTCTCATTGGGAATCACGATCATGGTGTCGACGCTGTCGATAAGTTCCTTGAGGCCGCGCTCAGCCTGCATCAGGCGGCGCTTACCCTCGAAGGCAAAGGGCCGCGTGACCACGGCCACGGTGAGAATGCCCATCTCGCTAGCCAGCGAAGCGATCACCGGCGCGGCACCGGTACCGGTGCCGCCGCCCAGTCCCGCAGTGACGAAGACCATGTCGGCACCTTCCAGCGCCTCGATGATTTTTTCTGAATCCTCGAGCGCGGCACGGCGGCCTACGTCGGGATTGGAGCCCGCGCCGAGCCCGGAGGTGAGCCGCACGCCGAGTTGCAATTTGACGGGCGCCTGCGAAAGCTTGAGCGCCTGCACATCGGTGTTGGCGGTGATGAATTCCACACCTTCCATGTGCGCCTGAATCATGCGGTTCACGGCGTTGCCGCCGCCTCCGCCTACACCGATCACCTTGATGCGCGCACCGCGCAGGGCCTCTTCGTGATATTGAATCCGCATCTCTCCGGCTTCGTTCATTGGCTGTTCCATTGGGTCTCCGCTCTCCTCGTCTACGCGTTCACAGTTCTGAGTTCGCAGTTCACAGTTGCTGGTTCTTTGTTACACTCCATCGCTTATCCGTTCCCTGTTCCCTGTTTTCTCGTTTCCTGGGTCCCTGCTTTTTAAAAACTCGTGGCAAACATGGCGCGGAATCTGGCGCGCAAACTGCGGTTGTCTTCGGCTGCCTTCATGGCGCGCGTGCGATGCGCGTAGAGCACCATGCCGATGCTCGCGGCCCAAGATGGATGGTTCAGCGCGGCGGGCATTTGCGGCAGGCGCAGCGGTAAACCAGTCCGTGCGGGCACGCGCAACTGGCTTTCGGTCACATCCAGCATGCCGGGCAGCATGGATCCGCCGCCGGTGAGCACGCACCCTGCGCCCAGAGCGTCGAGCACGCCGCCGAGGCGCAAGCTTTCGCGCACAAAGTACATCAGCTCGCGCGCGCGCGGCTCCAGAATCTCCGCCATGGTGCGCAGCGACAAGCGTTGGGGCTGCGGATTCGAAATTTCAATCTCGGCTAATTGCGGCACCGCCGTTACTACCGCGTTGCCATATTGCCGCTTGAGTTCCTCGGCTTGCGCCACCGGCATCTGCAGGCCGATGGCAAGATCGTTGGTGAAATGCGCGCCGCCGATCGGAACCGATGCGGTGTACGCCACCGCGCCCTCGAAAAATACCGCCATGTCGCTGGAGTGCGCGCCGATGTCGAGCAGGCACACGCCGAGCTCGCGCTCGTCGGCGGAAAGCGTGCACTCCGCGGAGGCGATGGCTTCGAGCACGGCCTCGGAAACCTCAAGCCCGGCGCGGTTGGCGCAGGTGACGGTGCTTTGCAGGGCGCTGCCGGAGCAGGTGGCGATGTGCAGCTCGACCTCGAGGCGCGCGCCCACCATGCCGACAGGATCAAAAATTCCGGGCTGCTCGTCGAGGATGAACTGCCGCGGCAGCAGGTGCAGAATTTCGCGATCTGCGGGGCGTTCGATGGCGCGCGCATGATCCACAGCGGCGCGCACATCTTCGCGGGTAATCTCGCGCATGCCGCGGCCCAACTGCAACCCGCCGCTCGTGTTCAAGCCGCGAATGTGTGGGCCACCTATGCCCACCATGCACTCATCGATGTTTACGCGGGCCACGCGTTCGGCTTGCTCGCTGGCTGCGCGCACTGCTTTGGCGGCCGGAGCCAGCTCGGCAATCAGACCCTTGCGCATGCCCGCCGATTCCACCACGGCGTGGCCGCGATAGCGCAGAACCTGCTCATGCACGTCACCCACCAGCACGCGCGTACCGGCACTGCCGATGTCGAGCACCACGATCAGGTTGTCCGGCTTCTGTCCCATCGCGCTCACCCGCCCTGAACGCCGCGCGACACTCGAATGGAGATTGCGGCGCGGGTCGAAGTTGTGTTTGTGTTCATCGCGGTGCGCTTCGGCGCCGCGTGCTTCTTTTCTTGTGCAGGCCTATTCTTCTTCACCGCGGGCTTATCGGTTGAAGGCTTCTTTGCCGCATCGCCTGGCGCGCTCGCATCGGGAGAAGCTGTCTCCGTGCCCGAAGCCATCTCCAGCACCACCTGGTTGTCGTAGCGCAAATCCACCGACTTGAGATGCGGATACTGCTGGCGCCATTCCGCGATGTGCGCCTTGTAACGCTGATAGCGGTCCAGGAAATGATCTTCGCCGAAGTGCGCAAGGATATCGCTGCCCTGCTCCGGCATGAGCACGCGCGCATCTTCAGGATCGGTGAGGTCTATTTCAGAAATCTGTTCGGAGTTGTGCTTGCCGTCCGCGTCCAGTTCGGCCATTAAGCGCAGATATACGGCCATCCGCTCCTTGCGCGACTCCGCGGAATCGCCGGGATCGATGCCCGATATCACCGGAAACGAATAATGCCGCTCGGCCATGGTCTTCGGAGCCATCGCGAGCAGAACTCCGTTGGCATCGACGAGGCCGATCTGCGCGCCGCGCTGCGTAAATGCCACCGGCTGCCTCTCGACCACGGAAACGCGAATCTGGCCGGGCAGCACGCGCATCACCGTTGCGTGCTCGATCCAGGGGATCTGTTCGAGAGCGCGGCGTCTTTCGCTCAAGGGCACAAAAAATACGTTGCGGCCGATATCTTCACCGAAGACGGGCAGCAAGTCGGCGCGGGTCACTTCGGTTAGGCCGGTGGCCTGGATGTCGCTGGAGCCGGCGATACGGAAGCGCGCGTCGCGTTCGAGATAATGCGCGAGCACAACGCAAGCCGTGGTGAATCCGCCCAGCACCAGAAGCGCGGCGGTGGCAAGGAACACTCGGACAACGGTGCTCGCCGGTCGCCACCAGGGCGGCCGGGGCGGGCCAAAACGGCCGGGGGCCGGACGCAACACACCGTCGCCGTCCGGATCGTCGAACTCCAGAGGCATACCCGGTCCGTTGCGGCGGACACGCCCCTGCAGCGGTAAATCCTCGCGCGTGCGCCGGCGGCGCAACTCAGCGGGTGGATCGTCGTCCCACAACAGGGGTCGATTTGTGGTATTCCCTTGATTCGTCACGCCTGAGCATGGTCGTGACAATCGCCAGATTTCATTATGGCCTGCGGATGGTTACAGGCCCCCTACGGTGACGTCGGGGGAACCTGATGGGTTACGGGCGAATATTTCAACATGGCCTGGCGGCCGGTTTACTGCCACTCGAGCGTCTGCACCGAATCGGCTTCGAGATCCACTTCGAGCGCGTTCGCGCCCAGCAGCAACTGGATCCGCCGCTGAGGTCCGCGATTGGCCAGCACCGCCACCATGCCGCCGCCGGGGTTGCGGAACGCGGCAACTGAAACACCGCCGGCAGCGCCCTCCGCCGCAGTATCGCCCACGCCGTTTGCGGCAATCACCCTGGCCCCGCACCGCACGTGGCGGGAGAAATGCGCGAAGGCCCAATACTGCCCGCTGCGCGTCACCTGATGCGTCGCGTTATCGATGGTGACCAACCCGCCGCAGGAAAACGGCCCCACGTCCGGCTTGCCCTGTTCGTCGAGCGCGATATTCCACGCAGTAATCGAGCGCGCCCAGTTGTTCGCAACCCCGTTGAAGGTTTGCGCCCAATGCGACCAGTCTGTCTGGTAGTCGGGCGAATGGATGTCGGGCCCACCCTCGGTCCAGTAGGCATTCTTCTGCGGAAACGCGTCGTGCACCCGGGTCATGGCAGCAGGTTCGCCCGCGTAGCCATGCCATGCAATGCCGTCGACAGATTCATACACGCCAGCATCGCTGAGTTCGTCGATGGCCCGGCCCCACAGGTTGTAGTTGTGGTCGAGGATCCAAATCTTGGTGCTGACGCCTTCTTTGCGAAACAGCGGGCCGAGATGCGATTTCACAAACGCAATTTCGTACTCCTGGCCCCACAGGCAGGCGGGCATGCGTCCGTCCTGATCGGTGTCAACCTCGTTCTGCACGGTGACGGCGTCGATGGGCACGCCCGCAGCCTTGTATTCCGAGAGGAATTTCAGGAAGTAGTGCGCGTAGGGCTCGAAGTAATGATTGCGCATGGCACCGCCCAGCATGGAACCATTCGATTTCATCCATCCCGGAGGGCTCCACGGCGAGGAAAAGAGGAACAGGCCGGGATTGACGCGGCGCGCCGCGCTGAGAATGGGAAGAATGTACGCTCGGTCGTGATCGATGGAAAATTTCATTAATTCGGGATCGGGCTCCGTGCTCTCGTCGAAGCTGTAGACGGTTTGCGAATAATCGCTGGCTCCGATGCAGGTGCGGCAAACATTGAAGGCCATCTCATCGGGTGCGAAAAACTCCTGCATCAGCGCATGCTGCTCGGCGACGCTGAGCCGGCTGAGAACATGGCAAGATGCGTCCGTGAGTGCTGCGCCAAAACCCAGCATCTCCTGCCGCGCTTCCGCGCGATTGAGGACGATGGCGTCGGCAGCAACATCGCCCACGGGCTTCCACGCCAGCGGCGCGCCCTTTTGATGACGCCGGTCGCGGAACGTGGCCCAGACTTCGACCGGGCCGGGCGTCTCGGCCCACGCGGAAACTGGTTTGGAAACTGCTAATGCCGCAACCGCGGCCGAGGATGCCTTGAGAAAATTCCTGCGTGAACTTGCCGTCATTTCTGCCTCGTGAAAATTGCATTGGATTTGCGCGCCCATCATAACAGGGCGGCGAGCGGCTACTCTGCTGCGAGCGCGCTCAGAATTTGTGGCGCTAGTTGACTCACGCTGCCCGCGCCGAGGGTCAGAATCAAATCGCCGTCGTGGGCCGCGGCCGCAACCGCCTGCACCGCGGCGGCAAAATCGGGTGCGAATGCGACGCGCGGGCCTTGAATGCGCTCCGCCAACCGCTCCGCCGTCACGCCCGCAATCGGCTCCTCGCTGGCTGCGTAAATGGGCAGCACGATCACCGTGTCGGCGTCGCTGAACGCGCCTACGAACTGCTCCAAAAGGTCTGCGGTACGTGAGTACCGGTGTGGCTGGAAGACCACGTGGATCTTGCCGCGTGTGCTGGCGCGCGCGGCTTCCAGCGTCGCGCGAATCTCCGTGGGGTGGTGGCCATAATCATCGACCACCGTCACGCCGCGCGCCTGGCCTCTCTGCTGGAAGCGCCGGTCGACGCCGCGAAAGTGCGCAAGCCCTTCGGCAATCTTCTCGGACGTTACTTCAAGTTGCCGCGCAATGGCGACGGCGGCCGTGGCGTTGAGCACATTATGCCGGCCGGGAACATGCAGCTCGAAAGGACCGAGCGGTCCCGCGGCAGTGTGCACCAGGAAACGCGAGAACGAAGTTCCCTGCCCCGCGCCAAGTTCCGTCCCGGGGCCCGACGCTTGCACCGCGCCTAAAATCTCCAGCCGGAAATCCGCCTCCGCCGCCACGCCGTACGCAAACACGCGCCGCCGCACACGCGGCAGAATGCCTTTCAGCAGCGCGTTGTCGATGCAGGCCGTCACGGCGCCGTAAAACGGTACGCGATCGATAAATTCGATGAAGGCCCGCTCCACGTCGGCCATATCGTGGTAGCAATCCATATGCTCGCGGTCCAGATTCGTCACCACCGCCAGGATCGGCGAGAGCTTGAGGAAGGAGCGGTCGCTCTCGTCGGCTTCGGCCACGAGATACTGCGAAGCGCCAAGCCGCGCGTTCGAGCCCAACGCATCCACGCGCCCGCCTACTACCACTGTGGGATCGAGCCCGCCCGCGCTCAGCACCGCGGCCACCATCGATGTGGTCGTAGTTTTGCCGTGCATGCCGGCAATGGCGATGCCGTATTTCAGCCGCATCAGCTCGGCCAGCATCTCCGCGCGCTGGATCACGGGAATCTTGCGCGCGTGCGCTTCCAGCACCTCGGGATTTTTCGCATTCACTGCCGAACTGGTGACAACCACCGTCGCTCCGGCCACATTGGCCGCGTTGTGCCCCTCGTAGATGGTCGCGCCCAGTGCGGCCAGCCGGTCGGTGACTGGGCTGCGCTTCAAATCGGAGCCGGAGACCTTCATGCCCAGGTTGAGCAGGATTTCGGCAATGCCGCTCATGCCGATGCCGCCGATACCGATGAAGTGCGCGTGCTGGGAAATAGCAAACATGGTGGTGAAGGAACAGAGTAACAGGCGGTGGGGAGCGGAAAACAGTGTGAGTGCGAGTGAAACTGCGTGCGCCGATCACATACGCACACTCACACGCACACCCGCACTCTTCACTGCTCTTCCGGCATCGCGTAGTCGAAGTCGTAAAAATGCTTTCCCTCTTCGATGCGGATGTTGAATGTGCCTTCGATGCCTTTCAGATCGCCGGTTCCGGAGCCGGGCACCACGATCACCTGCATCTTGGGGCCGCTGCCGTCCATGGTGGCAAAGTGCTGCAGGGCAAAACCGCCGTGCTTGCCGCCCAGGGTTCCCGTCACGACCTCAATGGCCACGTAGCCGGCCGCACCCTGCCGAGGATCGCCGCCCGCAAGCATCTCGCCGATGGTTGTCGCCTCCAGGTCGCCGTGGATCACCTTGTTGATCGTGAAACGGCTGAGGCCTGCGGCCGGCGAGGGCGTAAGGGGATGAACGTCGACAGTAAAGCTGCCATGAGCTTGCTGCATGGAAATCTCCTTGCGTGATGCTACGGCTTGTGAAGCGGTCAAGGCCAGCGCGAACAGAATGGCTGGCGCCAGCGGCATCAATCGCATTTCAGGATAACGCGGCGGCCGCGGAACATCTTTCGCAGGCTCGCGGATTTCGTCAAAATTCCGCGCTGCAAAACTCCAATCTGGAAAAAGGTTGCCCCATTTTCCCTCTTTCTTTCCGCAACCTTTGGCGCGGGGCGTGTTTCAAATAACCAAGACCGGCGAGCCCCGGGGGCGGCAAGAACTAAACTCCCGGAACGATGCAAGCCGGGGCGGCCAAGCAAATTAGACCGCTGGGAATGGAGGAACTATGGGTAGCTTGAAGAAGTGGATGTTAGCAGCGGCGTTGGCCTTTGGAATTGTGGGCATGGGCGCAGCGCCTGCCCAGGCAGCCCGCGTTCGCGTCTACGTCGGCGCATCAGCTTACCCAGGTCCTGGATACGTCTGGGTGAACGGCTACTGGGCGAACGGCTACTGGGTGCCAGGCTACTGGACTTACGTGGGCGTGGGCCCGGGGTTCCGCGGCGGCATCGTGATTGGCCACGGATGGCACCATCGCCCCTGGCACGATCATTTCCGCAGGTAGCTTCGCCTTCTGCTGCCTGCACATGCGGCCTCTCCCAACCGGAGAGGCCGCTTTTTGTGACATTTGGCCGATTTCAGCATCAAAGTAAGGTAGGCGTAACTCCCTTTGGAAGTTGCTCCCTGGCAAGAGGACGCAGAAAGTCCTTGCTCTTTGATTGGGGTTGCGGGATTCTTTCACAGGACCGCAACAAAAGAGCGAAAATGTTGTTTAAGAGTTTGAAGGCCGGCCGTAAGACAAGAAGAGAAAAGGCTGGCGGGTGCTAAGGCTGGAGGCGACTCCGGCGACCGGTTGGGCAAGTGAGCAATCGGGTGGCACAAGGAGGATGTCATGAAGAAGCTTAGTTTGGTCGCATTGGCCGCGCTGGCAATGCTTGTAGTTCTGCCGTTCGCCGCTATCCCGGCGAATGCCCAGGTCGCGGTGGGAATCGGCGTAGGCCCGGCGGTCGGCTATCCCGCCTATTACGGTCCCCCGGATTGCGAATGGGGCTATTACTCGTATTACCCCTACGCATGCGCGCCATATGGCTATTACGGCCCTGACTGGTTCGCCGGCGGCATCTTCATCGGCGCCGGACCGTGGTACGGACGGGGCTGGGGCCATGGCGGCTGGGGTCGCGGCGGATACGGCTACGGTCGCGGTGGCTACGGCTACGGACGCGGCGGATACGGCTACGGCGCTCGTGGCTATGCAGGCGGAGCACGCGGCTATGCGGGCGGCGCGCGCGGTTATGCCGGAGGCGCTCGTGGGTACGCCGGTGGCGGCGTAGCGCGTGGCTATAGCGGCGGCGCACGCGGCTACAGCGGCGGTGGCGGCGGTGGCTTCCACGGTGGTGGCGGCGGTGGCTTCCATGGTGGAGGCGGCGGCCACGGCGGCGGCGGACGCCGGTAAATTCCGGCAACCTGTCAGGAATGAAAAGCCCGCTCTGCTTCGGCAGAGCGGGCTTTTTCATGCGCCTGAAGCTGAGCCCAAAAAACTCAGCCCGTCAGGAACCGATCGACAATGGGTTGCGAGGACGGGGCGTCGGCTCTTCTTTGCGGGGTTTTTGTTTGCGCACGAACAAAAACACAATGCCTCCGAGCATGAGCAAGGACGCGAATCCCCAAACGAATGTGATCTCCTGGTAATTCGCCACTTCATCCCGCAGTTCGCTCGCCCTTCCTTCGAGGGCCGGATATTGGCTTTCAATGCCGTCGTAAAAGTCGAGTAGCTTATCGCATTGGAACGGCCTGCAGGTGGTCATGTAAATCTGACCGTTGCTCCCCGGCGTCTCGATGGAATCGAGCACCTGGCGGGAATCGTAATACGCCTTCGAGGCAGCAAAAAATGCAAGCAGCAGAAGCACGATCCTGAGAACCCACTTCATCGCGAAACTCCTTCTTGAAGCTCCCCTGGGCCCATATGACCGGAATTGTATTGATTGTGAATCCGCTCAATTCTACCCGAAACTTCCGAGTCCCTAGCTGATTGGTTTCACTGATCCAACGCCACCCGCCAGCTCCGCCAACCGATCGGCGATGCGCTCGGCCGCGCCGGGATGCGCCTGGGTTCGCGCGGCCGCGCCCATGGCCGCCATGCGCGCCGGATCGTTCAACAGGCTCGTGAGCGCAGCCAGAAAGTGCTCGGGAATCTCCAGATCCTTCTCTTCCATCATGACGGCCGCTCCGGCCTCGACCATGGCTTCGGCATTGCGACGCTGATGCTCGTCAGTGGCGGCGGCGAAGGGCACTAGCAGCGCGGGCTTGCCGGCGGCTGCCTCTTCGGCCACCGTGGTGGCGCCGCTGCGCGAGAGGATGAGATGCGCGCGGGCAAATTCCGCGGCCATGTCGTCGAGGAACGGCTGCACCTGCCAACGCGACGGATCGGCGCCGCTGGCTCGATAGGCCTCTTCTGTGACAGCGGCGTGGCGCGCTCCGCACTGGTGCAGAACCGTGAGCCCAGGGGCCGCGCACAACAACGCCGGCATCAGCTTGGGTAGATGCGTGTTGAAAATCCGCGCGCCGAGCGAGCCGCCAAAGATGAGCAGGTGCGGCGGACCTGCCGGCGCGGGCAGCGAGAAAAACTGCGGGCGCACGGGAACGCCTGTGACTTCGGCATTTCGGAACCACGAGGCGGCTGCGGGAAAATTGATGGCCGCCCGTTGCACGCGCTTGCCCACCAGACGGTTGGCCAGGCCGGGCATGGCGTTGGGCTCGTAGACCATGGTGGGGATTTTGAGCCAGAGCGCCGCGATCATTGCCGGACCGGAGGCGTAGCCGCCCACGCCCAGCACCGCGCCCGGCCGGAACTCCCGGATCATCTGCTTGCAATCGCCAATGCTCCCGGGCAAACGGGAAAGCGTGCGCAGCCGCGTCATCAGCGACACACTCTTGAGTGGGCCCACATCGATCAGGCGCAGCGCAAACCCCGCGGCGGGCACCAGCCGCGTCTCCAATCCCCGTGCCGTGCCCACGAGAAGCACTTCCGCGCCATGGCGGTCTACCAGTTCGCGCGCCACGGCGAGCGCGGGGATAATGTGCCCGCCCGTACCGCCGCCAGCTATCAGAATTCGCAGTTGAGCCACTCTCGACCTTGTTCCCTGTTCCTTTGGAGCGAGTTCCTACAGAATGTTTCAAGAAAGATGATTGTATTGATTCCAGCTGTAATCCCGCAGGGGCTAAAGCCCCGAAATTTTATGCGCCCATTCCGGCACGACTAAAGTCCTGCCCTGACACTTCCTGCGGTCCTTGAAGAGTTTTCCCCGAGGCTGCTGGCCCCTCGCTCCTTTGGTCTCCGCCTTATTCGGCCTGTCGAGAAATGTTGAGCAGAATCCCGATACTCGCCAGCGTGCAGAACAACGACGTACCGCCGTGCGAAATCATGGGCAGGGGAATGCCCTTGTTGGGAACCAGCGAGAGCACCACGCTGATATTGAAGAAGGCCTGCAACAGAATCGACGTCGTGATGCCGAAGGCCACCAGCCGCGCAAACGAATCGGTGCAGCGGAAGGCGGTGCGCAGCCCGCGCGCGCCAAACGCAGCGAACAGAAGCACGATAAACATGGCGCCGATGAAACCGAGTTCCTCCGCGATGTTAGCGAAGATGAAATCTGTCGAGGCTTCCGGCAGATAAAACAGCTTCTGCATGCCTTCCATGTAGCCCCGGCCCGTCAATCCGCCGGTGCCCACGGCGATGAGCGACTGGTAGATGTGGTAGCCGGCGCCTTGCGGATCGGCTTCGGGGCTGAGGAAGACCAGCATGCGCGCGCGTCGCCACGGAACCCACAACAGCAGCGCCGCCAGCGCCGGTAGAGCCGCGCAGCAGGCGCCGAAGAAAACTTTCCACTCCATGCCTGCCAGCACCATCATCATGGCGGTCACGCCGGCCAGCACCAGGGCCGTGCCCAGGTCAGGCTGAGCGACGATCAAAATAATAAACAGAAACGGAATGAGCGCAGCGGGCACGAGCGTGCGGCCCCAATCTTGCATCGCGTCCAGCCGCGTGTGCAGGAACCACGCCAGAAAAAACACCAGAACGGGTTTCGCGATCTCAGAAGGCTGGAAGGTGAAGAAATCGCCGAAGCGAATCCAGCGGTGCGTGTGGTGCGAGCCGGGCATGAGAAACACCAGCACCAGCAGCACCGTGGTGACGCACAAAGCGGGATAGATGAAGCGCGGCGAGTTGTAATGGCTGATGTCGATGTGCATCAGCACGAGCAGCGCCACTATGCCCGCTACGGCCCAGATGGCCTGCGTAAAAACAAAGGTGTATGCCGAGTGATAGCGCTCCTGATCCACCACGGCGGAGGCAGAGAAGACCATGACCAGCCCGGTGACCACCAGCACGCAGGTGGTGAAGAACAGCCATTTGTCGACTCCAACTCGCTTTGCCATAAAGTCCTACTTCTGCCGCGCTTTCCATTCGCGCCGCTCGCATACCAGTTGCTTGAAGGCGCGTCCGCGCTGCTCGTAATTCTCAAACTGATCGTAGCTGGAACACGCCGGCGCCAGCAGCACCACGTCGCCGGGCCGCGCCGCTTTGGCCGCCGCGTCCACCGCGTTGGCCAGGGTCCCGCAGGAGTGGATGGGGACCACGCCGCGCAATTCCGATTCGATTTTGGCCGCCGCCGCGCCGATGGTGTAAATGGCGCGCACGCGATCGCGCAACAGCGGCGCCAGCGGAGAGTACGGAGCGCCCTTGTCTTTGCCGCCGAGAATCAGGTGAATGCCGCCGGGAAATGCGGCCACGGCCTTTTCCGTCGCGTCCACGTTGGTGGCCTTGGAGTCGTTGTAGTACTCCACGCAATTGATCATGTCTACATATTCCAGGCGATGCTCCACGGCCTTAAAATTTTCAATGGCTCGCGCAATCACGCCTGTCGCTACGCCGGCAAGCCGCGCGGCGCACACCGCCGCCAACGCATTTTCCACGTTGTGCTCGCCTTTGAGCGGAATCTTCTTGAGGGGCAGAATGGTTTCCATCGCCCCATCCGGCGCTGAGCGATACACCACGTTGCCGCTCTCTACCCATGCGCCCTGCGCCACCGCATGCCGGGCCGAGAACCAGAAGACCGGCGCAAGCGAACGAGCCGCGGCCTCGGCAGTGCGCGGGTTGTCTGCATTCAGCACCGCAAAATCGCCTGCATCCTGCGCAACAAAGATGCGTTCCTTGGCGAGCGCGTAGTTCTCAAAGGTGCCGTGCCGGTCGAGATGATCGGGCGTGATGTTCAGGATCACCGCGATCCTGGGATGAAACTTTTCCGTGCTTTCGAGTTGAAAACTGGAAACCTCCAGCACCGACCACGTGTTTTCGCTGCTTTCATCGATAATGCCCACCACCGGCAAGCCGATGTTGCCGGCGACCAATGTCGGCAATCCTGACTCCTTCAGGATTTCCCCGACCAGCGCCGTCGTCGTGGTTTTGCCGTTGGAGCCGGTGATGGCCAGGATCTTGCCTTTCAAAAAGCGCGCGGCCAATTCCAGTTCGCCGATCACCGGGCGGCCGAAGTTGCGCGCCTGCACCAGCTCTGGGGTATCCAGTGGCACACCGGGGCTGACTACGATCAGATCCTGGCGGCGGAACGTCAACAGGCCGTGGCCGCCGGCCTCCACCATGATGCCCTCATCCAACAGCGCCGGAATTTCCTTGGCCAGCGACTCGGCCGAGCGAATGTCGGAAACCGTCACCTGCGCGCCTTGCCGGCGCAAAAACAACGCCGCCGCAAGCCCGGACTTCCCCAGGCCCACCACCAGAACTTTTTTGCCTTTCAGTTCCATCGTCACTCTGTCTATCCTACGGCTTTCACAGCTCGCCGAACGCGATAGCTAATTGGGCCGCACCTTCCCATTCAACCCTTCTCTGCTGCGAGCGGCCCGTCGATTTCGCCCCGCGGGCGGAACAGGCAATCGAATTCGACCGCCGACACATTGTCCTTGCCGTGAAAGCCCACGGGCTGAATTTGCGCCGGAACGAAGCCGAGTCCGGACATATACTCGATCGCTTCATGGAACCGCCATTCTCCCGCGTAAACATGGATGACCGGCAGCTCCATCAAAATCCCCAACACGCGCTGAATCGTCTCCGCGCCGCCGCTGATGACCTGCTGTTCGTAGCCCTGGGTGTCGATCTTCAAAAGCATCTTCCCGGTCAGACTGGCCGCCACCTGGTCGAGGGCCTGAATCTGGATCTCTTGCGTGTGGTCGGTTGCGATCCGGCTGTCGTGCAGGCTGGCGGTGTTGTTCAGGTCCAAAATCGAGCTGCACTCAGACAGTCCGGATACATGGAGAGTGGCCGTTCCCGGAGCCGCGCCCAGGCCGCAATGATGAGCCTTCCAGTTGCCGTCGGCTGCCGCTTTTCTGGCCAGAGTTTGAAATGCGGCTGCGATCGGCTCAAACGAAACGATCCTGCCCCGGTAACCGCCGGCACGCAAGGATTCACCAAACTGGCCGATGTTGGCTCCCACATCGATCACCAGGTCAATCCCGCGATCCTCGATGAAATCGATCAGATCGCGAACTCTCCGCCTTCCGACATGGATGATTCCGAGACGCTTGTACGCTGCCCTGATGATGCGATTCAACTGGCTCAACCCCGCTGCCTGTACTCCTGATTGTGTACCGGATCGATCTCAGCGCGGAAGTTCTCTAGCGCAATTTCAGGGTGGTGAGTGCAAACAATGCAAACACCAGGGCGCCGATCCAGAAGCGCGCGATGACCTTGGACTCGCTCCACCCCAACTGCTCGAAGTGGTGGTGCAGCGGCGCCATCTTAAAGATGCGCTTACCGTGGCGCAGCTTGTAGCTGCCCACCTGCAGGATCACCGAAACCGCTTCCAGAATGAAGATGCCGCCGATGAACGGCAACAGCAGTTCCTGCCGGATGATGACAGCAACGGTGCCGATAGCGCCGCCCAGCGCCAGCGAGCCTACATCGCCCATAAAAATCTCGGCCGGATGCGCGTTGTACCAGAGAAAACCAATAGAAGCGCCGACCATGGACCCGCAAAACACCGTCAATTCGCTGACCATGGGCATGCGCTGCAGTTCAAGATAGTCGGCAAAGACCACGTGGCCGGTGACATAGGTGAGCACGGCCAAGGCGCCGGCGGAGATGATGGTGCAGCCGATGGCCAAACCGTCGAGCCCGTCGGTCAGGTTCACCGCATTCGACATGCCCACCAGCCACAACACGACCCAAATCACAAAGGGCAAAAAGGCCAGCAGGCCAAGATGCGGAAGCGTAGCCGGCCAGTGATGCCACAGCAAATCGGGGCGCAGGCTTTTGATAAAGGGCACGGAAAGCCGCGTGTTGAAGAGCTTGAACTGATCCATTACGACCAGCGCCGCTGCCACCAACGCGCCGGCCAGCCCCTGCCACAGCAGCTTGGCTCGCGCCGTCAGTCCCAGGCTGCGCCTCTGCACGACTTTGATGTAGTCGTCGGCAAAACCGATGGCGCCGAAGGACAGCGTGGAGAAGACAGTGATCCAAATAAAGGGATTCGCGGGGTCGGCCCAGAGCACCGTGGGCAGCACAATGGCGATGATGATCAGGACGCCGCCCATGGTGGGCGTGCCCGACTTTTTCAGATGCGATTGCGGGCCGTCTTCGCGCACATACTGGCCGATCTGGAACTCCCGCAGCTTCTCGATCACCCACGGCCCGATGAACAGCGCGATCAGCAGCGCCGTAAGCGTGGCAAACGCGGTGCGAAACGTGAGGTAGCGGAAGATCCGGAACGGGTGAAAAAACGGAAACAGCTTTTCGTACAGAAGCCAATAAAGCAAGTTGCCTCCACTGCTGGTTCGAGGCTGAGATTCAGGATGATTTTACAGGCAGGGGGTTCGCGGAGCCGGAGTCGATGCTTCCGGCGTGCACCTCGTCGTCTCGCGATGTGTCTGGAATTCCTGCCCTGCCTCGCCGAATGCACAGGCGCCGGGCCCACTACTCCGGGGCCGAGGTTATGATGGGTGGGGGGTGGATAATCCTGTGAAACGCATCATGAATGTACCCGCGCAAGATACCGGTCTCCGGCTACAACTTTTACTTGCAACGGCCTTGCTGGGCCTCTTGTGCTTTTGCCTGCATGCCTTGCCCGCACAAACCGCTCCGGCGGCAGGACCGGCCACCAGCGTGAACCCCTTGATCGGTACCGGCGAAGGACCCGGCGGCGGCGTCAATCTCTTTCCCGGCGCGGTCATGCCCTTCGGCATGGTGCAGCTCAGCCCCGAAACGGAAAGCCACGGTTACGGCTACCACTACGCGCAAACCGACATCCAGGGCTTCAGCATGACGCACATGAGCGGCCCCGGTTGCACGAATGAAGGCGAAGTATTCTTCACCGCGACCGACGGGCCCGTGCATACGCGGCCCGTCGATCTCCGCTCGGCCTATTCGCACAGCGACGAGAGCGCCGCGCCCGGATACTACCGCGTGAATCTTCTGCAGTGGAACATTGACGCCCAGTTGAGCGCAACCGAACGGACCGGCACAGCGCAATTCACGTTTCCAGCGGGGCAGGCGGCCAATATTCTCGTGCCCATCAGCCATACGCTCAATTTCACCACCGGCGCATCCATTCAGATCGTGGGCGATCGCAGGATGGAAGGGTACGTGGAGAACCGCGCCTTCTGCGGCAATCGGCAAACCTACAAAGTCTACTTCGTGATGGAGTTCAGCCAGCCGTTTGCCCAGTTTGGAACCTGGGGCGATGCCGCGGGCAGCGGGCCGGATGCGCTTGCTCCGGATGCGCGCAGCGCCACGCAATCAACCGATCACCCGGTGATTGGCGCCTACGCCTCATGGCCTGCCGCCCAGCAGGCACAAACCATTACCGCAAAGATCGGTATCTCGTACGTCGATCTTGACGGCGCGCGCGACAATCTGAAGGCCGAGTCGGAAGGCAAGGATTTCTCAACAATCCGGAACGCTGCGTTGGCGGCATGGAACCGCGAGCTGAGCACCATTGAAGTCTCTGGCGGCAGCGCGGCCAATCGTACCGTGTTCTACACCGCGCTTTATCACAGCTTGATTATGCCGAGCATCTTCAGCGATGCCGACGGGCGCTACCTGGGCTTCGACAGCAAAATTCACAGCGTCGATAAGGGCCACGCGGTCTACGCCAACTATTCCGGCTGGGACATCTATCGCAGCCAGATGCCGCTGGTGGCGATGATCGAGCCGCGCCGCATGGAGGACATGGCGCAATCCGTTGTGCTGATGTACCAGCAAGGTGGATGGATCGACCGCTGGCCGCAGATGAATCTCTATACCAACGTGATGGCGGGCAGCCCGCTCACGGTGGTGCTTTCTACCGCGTGGCTCGACGGCCTGCACGGATTCGACATGGACTCCGCGTGGCAGGGAATGCTCAAGGACGCGACCGAAGCTCCGCCGGCCGGTCATCCCTACAAGGGCGAGGACAGCATCGACTGGATCAACAAGCTGCACTATGCCCCGAACGACAAAACCAGCTACGGGTCAGTTTCGCAGCTTCAGGAGGACGCCGTCGCCTATGCGTCCCTCTATCGCCTGGCGCTGGCACTGGGAAAAACCGACGACGCGAAGATGCTCTACGACCGCGCTCTCTACGTGCGCAATGTCTTCAATGCCGACGACCATTTCTTCCGCCCGCGCAATTCTGACGGACAATGGGTTCCGAACTTCGATCCCATGCAGGACGGACGCGGTTTTATCGAGGGCTCCGGGTGGCATTACCAGTGGCTCGCGCCGGCCGACATGGCGTGGCTGGTTCACGCCGTCGGCCTCGATCTCTTCAATCAGCGCTTGACTGAGTTTTTTAATTACAAATTTCCCGGCTGGTACAACCAGTACTACAACCCATACAACGAAACCGACCTCGAAGCGCCGTTCGAGTTCAACTTCTCCGGCCGTCCATGGGAAACGCAGCGCGTGGTGCGCCGCGTGCTCAACGAAAACTACACCACGGCTCCCGACGGCATTCCCGGCAACGACGATTGCGGCGAAATGTCGTCGTGGGCGGTGCTGAGCATGATGGGCATTTACAGCATCGATCCGGCCAGCCTGGCCTACGAACTCACCGGCCCCATCTTTCCCAAAGTCGTCATCCATCTGCACGAACCCTACGCGGGCAAGACATTCACTGTTGCAGCCGCGGGCGCGGCCCAAAATGCACCGTATATTCAGAGCGTCGCGCTCAACGGCCGCGCGCATGGCCAGAATTGGATTTCGTTCCACGACATTTCCGCCGGCGGCACTTTGCATTTCGTGCTCGGCGTCAAACCCAACCCAGCATGGGGTTCTGCGCCCAAAGACGCGCCGCCTTCGTTGAGCGATAAGCAGCCGTAAACTCTTGAGAGATGGATTTAGATGAAGCGCGTATTGATTCTCCTGATGGGCGCCGCAGTTGCGCTGAAATCCTCGGTTGCGCCAGCGCAGGAGAGCAACGATGCGGCGTTGGCCAAACAGATTCGCGATGACCAGAGCCTGCGGCAAGTGCATCAGATGGCGCTCGATCTGCTGAAAACCGGTTTGAATGCGGGCGCCGGCTACAAGCAGGTCTGGATCCGCGACCTGAATACTTTCATCGAAGTTTCGCTCGAAGTGAATCCGCGCGGCGCGCTGCGTAATGCGCTCCTGACATTTTTCAAGCTCCAGGGACCGGAGGGCGACATCCCGGACGGCTATCGCGCGTTGAACCCTACGCAAACTGAAACACCGTATCGCGTCACGCCGCTGGCGCCGCGACTCACCTCGTACAAGAACACCGTGGAAGTGGATCAGGAGACGTCGCTGGTGCAGGCGGTATACAAGTACGTAACCGTCACCGGCGACCGCACGATTCTGGACGAGCAGATTGACGGACGGAGCGTGCGCGACCGGCTCGCTTTCGCCATGCAGTACTTGCTCAACGAGCGCTTCGACAAGCAGCACGGCCTCATTTGGAGCGCCACGCGCGCGGATTGGGGCGATGTGCAACCCGAAACCAATCCTGGCGTGCTGCTCGACTCCCATTCACATCGCGCCCTCAGCATCTACGACAATGCAATGCTGGTGGTAGGGATCAACGATTACCTCGCGCTGCTCGGTCCGGACGCGCCCGAGGCCGAGCACTGGACAAAAACCCGCGACGAGCTCAAGCACAACACCCGCAAATTCCTGTGGGACGGGAAAGATCAGAAGTTCATTCCGCACGTGTATCTGGCCGGCTCGCCGTTCCCTGCGGACTTCGATGAGAACGCAATCAATTACCACGGCGGAACTGCCGTAGCCATCGAAGCCGGCGTGTTGACGCCCAAGGAAATTTCTCACGTACTCAAGCGCATGGATGCCGACGTGCGCACTGCGCATGCGGCGACCATCGGGTTGACCATGTATCCGCCGTATCCGCTCGGGTATTTCAAGAACCCGGGAATGACCAAGCCGTACACCTACCAGAACGGGGGTGACTGGACTTGGTTTGGCGGGCGCATGGTGCGGGACCTGATCGATGAGGGAGATATCGCGGACGCCTATCGCGAAATCCTCCCCATGACGGATCGCGTGGTGCGCGTGGGCGGATTTTACGAGTGGTGGACGACGGACAATCAGCCGCGCGGGTCGGCCGGGTTTAGAGGATCGGCCGGCGAGCTGGGCCGGGATATTGAATTGCTTGAGGCGTGGGCAGCGCAGCATTGATCGCCAGCATTTCGAGCGACCCGTCTGCAATCCAGGATGCGGAGGAAAAAACAGTCAGCACAAATTCGATCGGCTCTCGACGAAGAAGGAGTTTATGGTGAATCCGCGCAAGCCTGAATTGTTCAATTCAACAACGAGATTTTTCGGCAGGCGGCTCTTGGGTTGCGCGCTGGCGACGCTGGCTGTTCTTTCTCCGCTGGGCGCGGGGGCGGCGCAATTTAGCGGCTCTTCAACCAACTCCTCGTCGGAACTGGCCAAACAGATTCGCGACGATCAGAGCCTGCGCCAGGTGCACCAGATGGCCCTCGATCTGCTCAAGGGCGGGCTCAATGCCGGCACGCACTATCCGCAGGTCTGGAGTCGCGACCTGAATACCTTCATCATTGTTGCTCTTGAGGTGAACCCGCGCGACGCGTTGCGCGACTCTCTGCTAACGTTCTTCAAATTTCAGGGGCCGGAGGGCGACATTCCCGATGGCTACCTCCCGATCAATCCCAGCCAAAAGGGAAAGCCCAACCGCACTACGCCGCTGGCTCCCGGCCTGCAGGCAATTAAAAATACGGTTGAGGTGGACCAGGAAACTTCGCTGGTGCAGGCGGTGTACAAATACGTCACCGTCACTGGCGACCGCACGATTCTGGACGAGCAGGTTGACGGCCGCAGCGTGCGCGACCGGCTCGCTTTCGCGATGCAGTACTTGCTCAACGAACGCTTCGACAAGCAGCACGGACTTATATGGAGCGCCACGCGGGCCGACTGGGGCGACAATCAACCTGAGTCGCCCATCGGCGCGTGGCTCGACGAGCGCACCCACCGCTCTCTCTCGATCTACGACAACGCCATGCTGATTCTAGCGATTAAAGACTACGTGGAACTGCTGGGCCCGGGCGCGCCCGAAGCGGCGCAATGGACGAAAACCCGCGACGAACTGAAGCGCAACGCCCGCAAGTACCTTTGGGACAAGAAGGACCAGAAGTATTATCCGCACGTGTACCTGGCCGGATCGCCGTTTCCCGCGGATTTTGACGAGAACGCGATTTACTACTTCGGCGGAACGGCTGTGGCCATCGAAGCCGGCCTGTTAACGCGCAAGGAAATTGCCAACTCTCTTAGGCAGATGGGCGACGACGTGCGCGATGCCCACGCAGCCACCATCGGCCTCACCATGTATCCGGCGTACCCGCTCGGCTATTTTCGTAACAAGCAAATGACCGTGCCATACACCTATCAGAACGGCGGCGACTGGACCTGGTTCGGCGGACGCGTGGTGCAGGATTTGATTGACGAGGGAGATATCGCCGACGCCTACCGCGAGATTCGCCCCATGATCGATCGCGTGGTGCGCGTGAATGGATTTTACGAGTGGTGGACGCCCGACAATCAGCCGCGCGGGTCGGCGGGTTTCCGAGGCTCGGCCGGCGTCCTCGGTTACGACATTGATCTGCTCGAAGCCTGGGCCGCGAAGCATTAGCTGAAAAAGAAAAGTCCCCGTTTTGCGGCGGGGACTCTCTCAAAACAACTGCTGCTACCGCGTCTTCGCCACTTCCTCCACCGTCACCGGATCGAGGAATGGCATCTGCGCCCGCAGTGCCTTGCCCACAATCTCGATGGGGTGCTTGGCTTCCGCCTCGCGGAAGGCAAGAAATTCCTTGCGGCCGGAATTCTGGTCGGCGAGGAATCGCTTGGCAAAGGCGCCGTTCTGGATCTCAGAGAGAATCGCCTGCATGGCCTTGCGGCTTTCTTCATTGATGACGCGCGGACCGCTGACGTAATCGCCCCACTCGGCCGTGTCGCTGATGGAGTAGCGCATATACGCCAGGCCGCCGCGATACATCAGATCGACGATCAGTTTGAGCTCATGCAGACACTCGAAATAGGCGCTCTCCGGCTGGTAGCCGGCCGCTACCAGCGTGTCGAACCCGGCCTTCACTAGCGCGCTCACGCCGCCGCACAGTACTGCCTGCTCGCCAAACAGATCCGTCTCGGTCTCTTCCTTGAAGGTCGTCTCCAACACGCCGGCGCGCGTGCCGCCGATACCTTTCAGATAGCTGAGGCACAGCGCATGCGCTTTGCCCGTCGCGTCCTGATGGACCGCGATGAGGCAGGGTACGCCGCCGCCTTCGGTAAAGACCTCGCGCACGCGATGGCCCGGCGCCTTGGGCGCGGCCATGCCCACATCGATGCCCGCTGCCGGCACAATGGTCTCAAAGTGAATATTGAATCCGTGCGCAAACATCAGCAGGGTGCCCGGCTTGATGTTCGGGCCAATCTCGTCTGCATAGAGCTTGGCCGCGGTCTGGTCGGGAACCAGAACCATCACCACGTCGGCCCACTTCACGGCGTCTGCAACCGTGGCAACTTCCAGTCCCGCCCTCTGCGCCTTGGCAATCGATTTGGAGTTTGCCGCCAGGCCCACCTTCACCTGCACGCCCGAGTCCTTCAGGTTGAGAGCGTGTGCGTGCCCTTGCGAGCCGTAGCCGATGATGGCAACCTTCTTGGCCTGGATGAGGCTGAGGTCAGCATCGTGATCGTAATAAGTCTTTGCCATGATTTTTCTGCTTGTCCTTTGCTGGATTCGATTTCAATTCCCGATCGGCCAATTTTCCGGCCAAAACTCTGCGCTTTACGCCGACTCGTTCGCCACGCTGTCTTCTTCGATGACTGCGCCGGCGTCCGCAACGTTCGCACCCACGCCCATCGCCTTCACCACGCTGCTTAAGTGGTGCCCGCGGCGCATGGTCATTTTGCCGCTGCGGCAGATCTCCAAGATGCGCCCTTCGTCTTCGCGCAGCACTTCAATCAACCCTTCAATCTTGCTTTCCACTCCCGTCATCTCGATCATTAGCGATTCTGAGGTGAGATCGACAATGCGGGCGCGGAAGACCTCGACCAGGTCGAAGAGTTGCGCGCGGTTCTGCGGATTGGCGGCGACCTTGATCAGCGCCAGTTCGCGGGTGACCGACGGCGCCTTGGCAATGTCGTCCACATCGACAACATTTTCCAGTTTAAACAGGCTGGCGCGGATGCGGTGCCCGGCTTCTGCCGACGCCTCGCACACCAGCGTCAATCGCGACAGTCCCGGCCGCTCGCTGCGCCCCACGGTGAGCGAGTTGATGTTGATGTTCAGTCTCCGGAACAGCGACGCAACGCGCGTCAGCACGCCGGGTAAATCTTCGACATAAGCAACAAACGTATGCAGCATAAAAGCAGCTCCTAGCTTCTAGCCTCTAGCTTCTGGCTTCGTCATCGAAATTCCGATGCGGCTCGTCGCTGCACGAATGCGGCCAGGAGCTAGAAGCTAGCAGCTAGAAGCGGTCTTCCTTACTTATCGTCCGCCGATTCTTCCAGCGGATCTCTCCCGGGTCTGCGAATCATTTCGTGCAATGCGTGGCCCGCGGGAATCATGGGGTACACCGAGTCTTCCTTTTCCACCATAAAGTTCAGCAGGAACGCGCCAGGACTTGTGCGCGCTTCCTCCACCGCGGCTTCCACTTCGGCGCGCTTGCGCACCGCCCGCCCCGGAATGCCGTGCGCGTCGGCCAGCTTCACAAAGTCCGGGCTCACCAGCGGCGTGGCCTCGTAGTTGCTCTCGTAGAAGAACTCCTGCCACTGCCGCACCATACCCAGGTAGCCGTTATTGATGATGGCGATGTTGATCTTAATCTTCTCCTGCACGATCGTCGCCAGCTCCGCAGCCGTCATCTGGAAACCGCCGTCGCCGGCCACGACCCACACTTCTTTTTCGGGGCAGGCAAACTTCGCTCCAATGGCCGCGGGCAGCGCATAGCCCATGGTGCCCAGACCGCCCGATGTGATGAGCGTGCGCGGATGGTCGTGGTGGAAATACTGCGCCTCCCACATCTGGTGCTGGCCCACGTCGGTCACAACAATCGCATCGCCACCCGTCAGGCGCCACAGATCGTGCATCACGTGCGCCGCGTACAAGTGCCCGGAGTCGGGCAGGTTCTTGATGTCGTGCACCGAAACCGCGCCCTTGCTGGCTTCGATGGTCTTCAGCCACGCCGAGCCGTCGCGGCCTGAGATGCGCGGCAGCAACTGCTCCAGCACTTCGCGCAGATCGCCCACCAACGCCACGTCCACCTTCACGTTCTTGTTGATCTCTGCGGGATCGACCTCAATGTGAATCTTCCTGGCCTTGGTGGCATACGTGGCGAGCGTGCCCGTCACGCGATCATCGAAGCGCATGCCGCAGGCAATCAGCAGATCGGCTTCCTGGATGGCGTCGTTCACCCACGCCTCGCCGTGCATGCCCATCATGCCCAGGCACAGCGGATGCGTAGCCGGGAAACCGCCGATGCCCAGCAAAGTCAGGCCCACGGGAATCTGCGCCCTCTCGGCCAGCGTGCGCACCTGCTCCATGGCGACGGACTCCATCACGCCGTGCCCGGCCAGAATCACCGGCCGCTTGGCATGGCGTATCAGCTCCGCGGCCGCGTCGAGTCCCGATTCATCCACGTGCAGCATGGGATGCGGACGGTATGGACGCGGCTTGGCCGCTTCAAAGTCGAAGATCGCCGACGCCTGCTGCGCGTCTTTTGTAATATCGACCAGCACCGGGCCGGGCCGTCCCGTACGCGCAATTTGAAACGCTTCGCGCAGCGTCCGCGCCACATCTTCAGCCTTGCTTACCAAGAAATTGTGCTTGGTCACCGGCAGCGTGATGCCGGTAATGTCGACTTCCTGAAACGCGTCGGTGCCCAGCACCTTGCTCGACACGTTGCCGGTGATGCACACAATGGGAATCGAGTCGAGCATGGCCGTGGCAATGCCCGTGACCAGATTCGTCGCGCCGGGACCGCTGGTGGCAACCGCTACGCCCACATCGCCAGAAGCGCGCGCGTAGCCGTCGGCCATGTGCGCGGCGCCCTGCTCGTGGCGCACCAGTATGTGGCGAATGGGAAACTTCCGCAGCGCATCGTAGGCCGGCAGAATGGCGCCGCCCGGATAGCCGAAGACGTCCGTAACGCCTTCGCCCGCCAGCGTGGCCCACAAAATCTCCGCGCCCGTCAGCCGCGTGGGCGTGTTCAGGTGAGCGTGCGAGTCTTCCGCGTGCGCGGCCGTTTCTGCGGCGCTTCCACTCGATGCGTGCTCTTTCGTCTTCGTTTTTCCCTTGTTCGTCATCCTCAACTCCTTGAGCGCTGATGCCACCGGTCTATCTTTTCCCAGTTCCCTGCCCTTATGTTGTTGCTCCGACCGACGCCGACGTCACCCGGTCCACATACTTCCGAAAAACTCCGTTGGGCCAGCGCAGCGCCGGCGGCTTGAAGTCCTTGAGCCGCGCCGCCATCTCCGCGTCGCTGATCTCTACATTGAGTGTGCGCTTGGGAATGTCAAAAGCGATGATGTCGCCTTCGCGCACCGCGGCAATCGGGCCGCCTACAAACGCTTCCGGGGCCACGTGACCTGCGGTGAATCCGCGTGTCGCGCCGCTGAAGCGGCCGTCGGTCAGCAGTGCCACGTTCGCGCTCAGCTCGGCGTTCGACGAGATGGCCGCCGTCACCTGCAACATCTCGCGCATGCCCGGCCCACCCTTCGGCCCTTCGTAGCGAATCACCACCACGTCGCCCGGCTTGATGCCGCCCTCCTGGACAACTTTGAAGCAGTCTTCTTCGCAGTTAAAGACGCGCGCGGGTCCGCGATGCTCGTACTTGCCGGCCGCGGCAATCTTCATCACGCAGCCCTCGGGTGCGAGGTTGCCTTTGAGAATCACCAGGCCGCCGTTGGGCTTGATGGGCTTCTCGAAGGTATGGATCACGTCCTGGCCTGGCGTCTCCTTCGCCGACGCGGCCTCCTCGGCCAGCGTCTTGCCGCTGATGGTCAGCGCCGAGCCATCGGCAAATCCCGCGTCGATCATGCGCTTCGCGAGCAACCGTGAGCCGCCCGCCGCCTGGTAGTCCGAGGCCACGTATTTGCCCGCGGGCGTCAGCGAGCAAATGTACGGCGTGCGCGCGGAGATCACATCGAAATCGTCGATGTTCAGTTCAATGCCGATCTCCTTCGCAATCGCAAGTAGGTGCAGCACCGCGTTCGTCGAACCGCCGCTCGCGGCCACGCTAGCGATCGTATTCTCAAGAGACTTGCGCGTGATGATTTGGGAGGGCTTGCGGTTGGCGCGCACGGCATCCATCAACATGTGGCCGGCCTTGCGCGTGGCTTCGAGCTTGTTGGGGTCGGTGGCGGGAACGCCGGAAAGCTCGATGGGCGAAATGCCCAGAATCTCGCCGCTCATGGCCATGGTGTTGGCCGTGAACTGCCCGCCGCATGCGCCCGCGCCGGGACAGGCATTGGCTTCCAGCGCTTCCAGTCCGGCTTCATCGATGCGACCGGCAGCGTACGAGCCGATGCCTTCGAAGACGTTCTGAATCGTGATGTCGACACCGTTCAGCTTGCCCGGCGCGATCGATCCGCCGTAGAGCATCATGCCCGGAATATCCAGCCGGCACAGCGCCATGATGATGCCCGGCATATTCTTGTCGCAGCCGCCGATGCCTACCAGGCCATCGAACAGATTGCCGCGGGCCACGAGCTCGATGGAGTCGGCAATCACTTCGCGCGAAACCAGCGACGCCTTCATGCCCTGCGTGCCCATGGTGATGCCGTCGGAGATGGTGACGGTGTTGAACTCCATCGGCGTGCCACCCGCTTCGCGAATGCCCTGCTTCAGCGCTTCTGCGATTTCGCGCAAGTGCACGTTGCAGGTGCCGATCTCCGTCCAAGTATTGGCCACGCCGATGATCGGCTTATGCAGGTCGTCCTTCTTGAATCCCGATCCGCGCAGGTACGACCGCGCCGCCGCGCGGCTCGCGCCCTCAGTCAACGGAATGCTTTGTCGCTTGCCTTCGATGGTCACGTAATCAGTCCTTTTATTTGCTGCCGTCTGCAACCGGCAGGTCATCGATGATCTCTGTCATCGCATTGCTAAAGCGAGTCCAATTTCCAAAAGCAGGATGCGGTACGCAAAAAGGTTCGTACGAAATGCCGGCCATGTGCATTGCCTGCCGAACCATGGGCAGGATCGCTCGCATGACCACTACCACAGCCTTCGGTTTGTACTCGGCCAATCGTTTTGCCAACTCCGGAACAGCTTCTTCGCGTCGCCTGGACCGTTCACGTCTCTCCAACTTGTTGATTGGCGTTCGTACCAGGTCGTCAAGGTAGAAGCCCTTCTTTTTGAAATCCTCGAGAAATGTTTCTCTATTTCCAAACGCTCGCTTCATCGCGTAAAACAGGCTGCTGTCGCTGTTGTAGAAGAACTTGCCGCTATCTGGCGCCGATTCGCCCACAAACAAGGTCGTGATCAGACCCGGGCCAAAGCTCTTCCGCAATTTTTCCAAACGATTCATGCCGATCAGGCTGCCTCGCCGATTTTTGCTTTGAGCCAATTGGCATCGTCGTGCTTGGTTTCAAATATGTCCAGTGCCGCCGCGTGCCGCAACGTCAGCCCGATATCGTCGAGCCCTTCGACCAAGCAAAACTTTCTAAAGGGATCGATCTCGAACTTCGCGCTGAATCTTCGGCCATCCGTCACCGTCTGCGCTTCCAGCGAAACCGTGAGCTGATAATTGGGAATCTTCTGTGCGTTTTGGAGGAGAGCATCAACTTCTGTTTCGCTCAGCCGGGCCAGCACGATGCCGTTCTTGCCTGCGTTCGAGAAAAAGATGTCGGCAAAGGTCGGCGCGATCACCACGCGGAAGCCAAAATCGCTCAGCGCCCACGCGGCATGTTCGCGACTCGACCCGCAGCCGAAGTTTTTGCCGGCCACCAGAATCTTCGCATCCTTATAACGCGCATCGTTGAGAACAAAATCCGCGACGGGCGTGCCGTCGGGCGTTTGCCGCCAATCAAAGAACAGAAAATCGCCGTAGCCCGTGCGCTCAATACGCTTCAGGAACTGCTTGGGAATGATCTGGTCGGTATCCACGTTGGCGCGATCGAGCGGCGCGGCCAGCGCAGTGAGTGTCTTGAACGGTTCCATTAAGCAGTTACCTCCTCGAGGACTTCCCAAGTCCGAATGTCGACGAAATGACCCGTGATTGCGGCTGCAGCGGCCATCTCCGGTGAAACCAGGTGAGTGCGTCCGCCGCGTCCCTGCCGCCCCTCGAAGTTGCGGTTGCTGGTGGATGCGCAACGCTCGCCGGGCGCAAGAATGTCGGGGTTCATGCCCAGGCACATGGAGCAGCCCGGCTCACGCCAGTCGAAACCGGCTGCGATAAATACTTGGTCGAGGCCTTCTTTTTCCGCCTGCGACTTGACGGCCTGCGATCCCGGAACGACCATCGCGCTCACGTGGCTCGACACCTTGCGCCCCGCGGCAATCTTCGCCGCTGCGCGCAGGTCCTCAATGCGGCCGTTGGTGCAGGAGCCGATGAAGACGCGATCCACTGCGATCTCCTCGAACGGCGTTCCGGCCTTCAGGTCCATGTATTCGAGAGCACGCTCGAACGATTTACGATCGGCCTCATTGCCGGCGCTCGCCGGATCGGGAACCTTGGAGCTCACCGGCGCCACCATGCCGGGGCTCGTGCCCCAGCTTACGTACGGAACCAGTGCGGCGGCGTCGATCGTAAGTTCACGGTCGAACTTCGCGCCAGAATCGGAGGGCAGCTTGCTCCACTCCGCAACCGCGGCCTTCCAGGCTTCTCCCTTTGGAGCAAATTTGCGGCCTTCCAGGTACGCAAACGTCGTCTCATCCGGCGCGATCATGCCCGCGCGCGCGCCCGCCTCGATGCTCATGTTGCAAATCGTCATGCGGCCTTCCATCGAAAGTGCGCGAATGGCCGAGCCCGCGTATTCGATCACGCAGCCCGTGGCGCCGTCCGTGCCGATTTTTCCGATGATCGCGAGAATGATGTCCTTGGCCGTGACGCCGAGCGGCAGCTCACCTTCAACCGCGATGCGGAAGGTCTTCGGTTTGGACTGCGGCAGCGTCTGCGTGGCCAGCACGTGCTCCACTTCGCTGGTGCCGATGCCGAACGCCAGCGCGCCGAACGCGCCGTGCGTCGAGGTGTGCGAGTCGCCGCACACAATCGTCATACCCGGTTTGGTCAGCCCCAGTTCCGGGCCGATCACGTGCACAATGCCCTGATCGCGCGAGTTCACGTCGTAGAGCTCCACGCCAAAATCCGCGCAGTTCTTGCGCAGCGTGGCAATCTGCGTAGCCGAAATCTGATCGACGATGTGCAGCCGGCCCTCTTTCGTGGTGGGCACGTTGTGATCCACGGTCGCGATCGTACGATCGGGACGGCGCACCTTGCGCCCCGCCAGCCGCAACCCCTCGAATGCCTGGGGGGACGTGACCTCGTGGACCAGTTGCAGGTCGATGTAGATCAGCGTGGGCTCGCCCTCGGGCTCAACCACCACATGCTGCTCCCAGACCTTCTCGAATAATGTTTTCGCTTCGCTCATAAATACAGCTCCCAGCTTTTAGCTTCTAGCTCCTAGCTTTCTCTTTCTGAATCGATCGTTTTTCGCTCCGATCAGAGCGAGTCTTGCAGTCATATTTGCCGATACTGCTCAATCCCACGCAACGAGCTGGAAGCTAACGGCTAGCAGGTAGAAGCTGCTCTTTCACCGTCTCTCTTACTTTTGCGCCCATTTCTTTCGTCGAGAGGACCGTGACGCCTTGCGTGTTGCCGCGCGCAAGATCGGGAGTGCGGAAGCCCTGTTCCAGCACCTTGCGCACCGACAACTCAATGGCCGCGGCCTCAGCTTCCAATCCGCCGGAGTAACGCAGAACCAGCGCCGCCGTTAAAATCGCGCCCAGCGGATTGGCCAGTCCCTTGCCCGCGATGTCGGGCGCCGAACCATGTACCGGCTCGTACAAATTCACCTTGCCGCCGATGGTCGCCGAGGGCAGCATGCCCAGCGAGCCCGTAATCACGCCCGCTTCGTCGCTCAGGATGTCGCCAAACAAATTCTCCGTCAGCACCACATCGAAATCGCGGGGGCGATTCATGATGTGCATCGCCATCGCGTCCACATACTGGTGCTCGACCGTCACGCCGGGAAACTCCGCCGCAACTTCGTTCACCGCAGCGCGCCACAGTTGCGAAACCTCGAGCACGTTGGCCTTGTCCACGCTCGTTAGTTTTTTGCGGCGCTTGGCAGCCAGTTCAAAGGCGATGCGTGCTACGCGGACGACTTCGTCCTTCGTGTAAATCATGGTGTTGTAGCCGACGCCTTTTTCCTTGTTCCACTCGCGCGGCTTTCCGAAATAAGCCCCGCCCAGCAACTCGCGCACGAAGAGAATGTCAGCGCCATCAACGATCTCGGGCCGCAGCGGGCTGTTCACCGCCAGCTCCTTGAAAGCGAATGCCGGGCGCAGATTGGCGAATCCGCCCAGCTCCGCGCGAATCCTGAGCAATCCCGCTTCGGGCCGCTTGTCCGGCGGGAGCGAATTGAACTCGTTGCCGCCCACCGCGCCCAACAAAACTGCATTTGCCGCAAGCGCCGCGTCCAGCGTGTCCTGGGGCAGAGGCGTGCCGTCCTGCACAATGGCCACGCCGCCAATGCGCTTTTCAGTAAATGTGAAGTCGTGGCCGCCCAGCGCCGCCGTTTCCTTCAACACGGCGACCGCTTCGTTGGTCACTTCGGGGCCGATGCCGTCACCGGCCACAACTAAAATCTTCAGCTTCATGCTTCTCTCTTTTTCCGGTTGATGCATTTTTGAATCAGTTTCACCAGCGCGAACAAAACGATCCAAACCACAATCCACGCCAAAACGAAATCAACAATCAGGGCCGTGCCAAACCCCGCGAACATCCCTCCGCCCTGCGGCGGAAACATTTTCCAAATCAGCGCAGTAATCGCCTGCCCCATGTACAAAATCGGCAGCACGATCCACATCAAAAATCTCCCCGCGCGCGCAAAAAACAACAGCAACAGCACGAGCGGTGAAGCAACTCCTGTCAACACCAAATCGCGGATGTGGTGCTTCCTTGCAACGGTCATCGGGGAACTCTCCTCCCGGGCTAACGGTGTCCTGGGGCTAAAGCCCCATGTTGATTTTGCCGCATCTTCGGCACGACTAAAGTCGTGCCCATTCGCGAATCCATCTGGAGCCGGCTCTAATTCCCGCCTTTTCAATCCAATTCTGAGACCGGCTCCGTGCGCCGCTCGCGAATCCCATCGGGCAGCAGGCCGACGAGGTCCTGGTCGTAAATGTTTTTCTTGCGGTCGGCCAACGCCACAAACCGGTAATACACGTGCTGCAGCTCGTCGCGGCTCAGCGTGTAGCCGAGTTGCTCCAAGCGATGCCTGAGCGCCGCGCGGCCGGAGTGCTTGCCCAGCACCAGATGAGTCTTCGATACGCCCACCAACTGCGGCGTCATGATCTCGTAGCACAACGGATTGGCCAGCATGCCGTGCTGGTGAATGCCCGACTCGTGGGCAAAAGCGTTGGCGCCCACCACTGCCTTGTTCGGGGAGGGCCGGAACGTAATGAGCTGGCCCAGCACTTCGCTCGTGGAATACAACTGATCGAGCTTGATGTCTGTCGACACGCCGAAGCGCTCAGCACGCACGTAGAGCGCCGCGGCAATCTCTTCCAACGCCGCGTTGCCGGCCCGTTCGCCGATGCCGTTGATGGTGCATTCCACCTGGCGCGCGCCAGCCTGCACTGCGGCCAGCGAATTGGCCACAGCCAGTCCCAGATCGTCGTGGCAGTGCGCAGAAAGCACCACGCCCTTCTCATCGATGGCAGGAATGCGCTCGCGCACTTCGCGAAACATCTGCCCGTACTCTTCCGGCGTGGTGTAGCCCACCGTGTCGGGCATATTGATGGTGGTGGCGCCGGCTTCGACGGCGATGCGCACCATCTCCACCAAAAAATCGCGGTCCGAGCGGGTCGCATCCTCGGGCGAAAACTCCACGTCATCGCAAAGCGAACGCGCGAGACGCACCGACTCGCCGCACAGTTCCAGCGCCTCGGCGCGGCCCATCTTCAACTTGTACTCGAGGTGCAAATCACTCGACGCCAGAAACACATGGATGCGTGCACGATCGGCGAACTGCAACGCCCGCGCTGCCATTTCAATGTCTTCTTTTTTTGCCCGAGCCAATGACGCGATGCGCGGCTTGCGAATGGCCTGCGTAATCGTGGCAATGGCCGCAAAATCACCCTCCGAGGCCATGGCAAAGCCGGCCTCGATAATGTCCACGCCCAGATCTTCCAGGGCATGGGCCATGGTGAGCTTTTCCTGCGTGGTCATGCTGCAACCCGGCGACTGCTCGCCGTCGCGCAGAGTGGTGTCAAAGAATGCCAGGTGATTGGAAATCATGGGTTTGTCTCGGCGGGGAAAGCAGCCCGTCCACGTTTTCTATTGTCGCCCATAGGGCCGATATAAGGCAAAGTTATAATTGTTTTGGATTGGATTAGAATTGCTTATAATAGCAGCTACTAGCTACTAGCTACTAGCTACTAGCTTCTAGCTTCTAGCTACTAGCTTCTAGCTTCTAGCTTCTAGCTTCTAGCTTCTAGCTTCTAGCTTCTAGCTTCTAGCTTCTAGCTTGATCGGGGTATTCGGAATTGAATCGACTCCTGATAGACGATGAGAGGATGTGCCGGGCAGTCCCATTCGCCGGCGCCGCCGCAAATGTTGAAGAAGCTAGAGGCTAGAAGCTAGGAGCTGGAGGCTGCGCTCCAAAGGAGCGCCATGGAACTCAGCCAGCTCGAAACCTTTCTCGCCGTCGCCGAGGAGCGCAGTTTTTCCCGCGCCGCCGTGCGCCTGCACCGTACCCAGCCGGCCGTCAGCCAGGTCATCCGCAAGCTGGAGGCGTCGGTGGGCGAGACCCTCTTCGACCGCGCCGCGCGCGACGGCTCGCTGACCGCCGCGGGAGCGCTGCTTCGCGACTACGCATTGCGCCTGCTGGCCCTGCGCCGCGAGGCCTCGAGCGCCCTCGACGAATTGAAGAGCCTGGAGCGCGGCCACCTGCAACTGGCAGCCAACGAATACACCTGCATGTACCTGCTGCCGGCCATCCACGCTTTTCGCCGCGAGTATCCCCACATCGATGTGACCGTGCAGCGCATGCTGGCCTCGCGCATTCCCGAGGAGCTCAACCTGCGCGCCTTCGAGTTGGGCGTCGTCTCCTTCCGACCCGATCCCGCGCAAATTCGCACCATCGCCGTCTATGGTGACAGCCTGGATTTCATCGTCAGCCCCAGCCATGCATTGGCGAAAAAAGCACGCGTCTCCATTCGCGACCTGGGCCAGGAAACCTTCATCGCCCACAACGTGGCTTCGCCGCTGCGTCGCAAAGTGATTGAGGCCTTCCAGCGCCATCGCACGCCGCTCAACATGAGCATCGAACTGCCGACTATTGAGGCCATCAAGCGCTTTGTGGCCATGGGCAACGGCGTGGCGCTTGTGCCTCATCTCACGGTGGCGCGCGAACTAGAAACCGGAGACCTGGTCCACGTGCCCGTAGACGAGCTGGAAGTGCGCCGCCTGCTGCGCATCGCTAGCCGGCGTCGGGCCGCGCTCTCGTACGCCGCCAAGGCCTTCCTGGGCACGCTCAAAAGCCTGGCCGACAAGCAGGGACCGCCGTTTTTCTATCATGTGGAGCGGGCGGGATAAAGGCAGAGAGCAAGGGAGCAAGAAAACAAGAGTCCAATAACAGGGTAACGTTCGGCCCTCCTGATTCTTGGCGGTTATTGTCCCTCTGAATCCTGGCGACGGAACACTTGCTCCCTTGCTCCCTCGCTCCCCACTTTCCGTCTTCCCCGTCTAAGGATCAGAAGTTGCAACGACCACCCCCACGGAAATCGTGGGATACGCTCTAACCCGGCCCGGCCATTTACAATTCTGGGAGCGGGTCCCGGAGCCATCCGGGGCACCGGACCAGTGCGTGGAGTTCTTGTGGCTCGTAGCTACCCGCACGGATGTGAAGTCGAGGATCAGGATCGAATGAAGAAGATCGCCTTTTTAGTCGCTTTGCTGGCCGCATGCGTGGCCATGGGTCGCGCACAGGAAAGCCGTCAGGACATCAGCTTGAGTGGATTTGGGTTGATTGAGCCGTTCGTGGCTTCGTCCACCACCGTGGAAGTAAACTCCACCCCGGCTTATGGCGCGCTGGTCAGCTACCGCTTTATGCTTACCCCGTCGAACGCGTTGGAAGCCAATTACGGCATCACTTACCAGAACAGCATCGGGTACTACGTTAACCCCAACCATTACAAGATCTTGACGCGCACCCAGGAAATGTCGGGCGCGTTCGTGCACTCCTTCGTTTTCAAGAACTTTAATCCGTTCGTGGAAGCCGGCCCGGCCGCGCTTATTTTCCTGCCCATCGTCAATTCCGGCACCACGACCCTGGATTCCAAGCAGGAAACCGAGGTTGGCGGCCTGTTTGGCGGCGGTGTCGCTTACGAAATCAGCCCCAGCTTTGACATCCGCGCCGAATATCGTGCAATTGTCATCAAGGTGCCCACCTTCGGCGACTCCCAGTTCACCACCAACCGCTGGTATCATCCATGGCTCTCGGAGCCGACCATCGGCGTGGCTTACCACTTCTAAGAGCAGGGACCAAGAGAACAAGGGACCAAGAAAAAGGGGATCGGCTGAGGCTGATCCCCTTTTTTCGGCCTTGATCCTCGGGGAAAACCCGTTGCATCGGTGCGTTGGGGTTCAGGCACCCCGCGCTTCGCGGTATCGGCCCAGTTCCTTCAACATCCCGCAATGCGCGTCGAGCGCCTCGAGCGCGCGCGTGCCTTCTGTGCTCGAGCCGATCTGGCAGTCGACGTAGAAGATATACTCCCACGGCTTGCCGTGCACCGGCCGCGATTCGATCTTGGTCAGATTTGTGCCCACCGCGCTCAACGCCGTCAGCGCCGCTACCAGCGACCCCGGCCGGTTCTCCAGCGTAAACGCGATGCTCATCTTGTTGGCTTCAGCATCCGTCTCGGCCTTGGCGGCCCTCCGCACCAGAAAGAACCGCGTGTAGTTCTCCGGGCTGTCTTCAATATCGCGCTGGAGAATCTCTGCGCCGTAGGTCGCAGCCGCCGCCTCACTCGCAATGGCTGCCACATTTCGCTCGCGGGTTTCCATCAGTTGCTTCACGCCGCCCGCGGTGTCGTAAAAAGCCATGGCCTTCATTTTGGGATGCGCGGCCAAAAACTGCCGGCACTGCGCCAGCGCGACCGGATGCGAAAGCACGCGTTCAATTTCGCCAATCGACACCCCGGGCGTCGCGATCAGGTTGTGCCGGATGCGCACCAGCGTCTCCTCCACCACCTTGACGTCGTGCTTCAGCAGCAGGTCAAAATGTTCGAGGACCGATCCGGCGAGGCTGTTCTCAATGGGAATCGCCGCGGCATCCACCGCGCCCTCGTCCAAAGCCCGAAACACCTCGGCCGAGAGCGCGCACGGCACAATCTCCGCGCCGGCCACCAGCTTGAGCGCCGCCTCATGGCTGAACGAGCCCGGCTCTCCTTGAATAGCGATCTTCATGGTGTGGTTTTTCGCTCCGGGTTGCACGCTGCCGGCCGCTGCCCGCACGCGCGCTTCCCTTTCGCACCATATCAGGCGAGCGGACGCGGCGGCTACTGCGCTTCAGTCGCGGCGTCGCTCTCTACTTGCTGCACGATGAGCGGAATCAGTTCGCGATCTTTGGCTGACACGCGAGCCGAGAGCTGAATCAAGTCAGTATCCGTGCCGGTGATGATGGCCACGCCGTCGATCAGGCCGGCATTCGGCAGCAGTCGCGAATCCGTTCCCAGCCCCGCGGTGTTCGCAGGCGTCTCGAATTCGACAATATTCTCCCTATGATCGGTCAGTTTATCGTTCGGATAAGGGCCAAATGGAAAGTCGCTAGCCGGCTCGATGCCCTCGGCAATCACGTTCTGGGCGAATTGCTTGTATGCCGGAAAGACACGCGCAATGACCTTGGCGACTTCGAACCTTCCCGACGTACCGCCGGAGGAGACAGAAATCTCGATGACCGGACCCGTGAATCCCTTCCAGTCCATCGAGAGCAGAGTTTGCGAATCGATCGCATCGGGACTAACAAACAGATTGCTGCCGTCGGAGCCGTACGTGGAAAAGCAGTGCCAGCCCCGCGGCGCCAGAACACCCGGCCCGTACTCGGCTTTATAGTAGGCGAGCCGCTGCGTCACGGCAGGGGAAACCGCCAACGCCTTGCTCGGTCCGGTTGGCGCGGCTTGCGGCCCCACCTGGCCGACCGACGCGCAGCCCACAAACGGAACCTGGCCCGCCGCCGCCAAAGTCACAGGTCTCGCTTGCGCAAAAATCCCTGACCCTCCGCAAAACGCGGACCAGGCGACAACGTTCGCCAGCAAAAGGCAATGCTTCTTCATGCGCAGAATGATATCAACCGCGCGGTGCGTGTGCTTCCTTTTTCTCCAGGCCGCACAATGCACCGAGGCTCGGCGAAGCAGCCGATCAGTTCGGCGACGGCGGTTGGGCGCTGTCGATCACGAGAACTTCGACCGGCCCTTTGGTCGCCTCCAGCCGCAATCCGAGTTGCTCCCTGATGGCAGTGAATAATGGCGGGCTGGTCGCATCCGCGGGCGCCACCGGAACCTCGCCGCCGAACTGCGACGCATCGGGCGCCCAGGTGAGATCGAAATCGAACCTGCCGGTGAGCCCGGTCTTGTCCACCACGGGACGGTCGAGCACAGCGCGCTGCAGGAGAGAGGCAAAATCGCCCATGCTCACGTTGCGCGCCGGAAGCGTAATGTGATCCGGGTATACCGTGCTGATCACCGCCGGGAGTTCGTCTGGAGCTTCAGCGCTCGGCTTCATCCTGAGGCCGTCCCTTTCGACCTCGAGCTCATAGATCGACATCGCTTTCTGTCGGCGATGAAAGGTGAGCTTGAAGCGGTCGGCCAGGAGGCTGCGCAACATTTGCATCTGCTCTTCGTGGGTCGGGCGCACCTCGCCCGGCGTGCGCGCCACAATGTCGAAGTGGGCCGATCCAGCCCACGAAGGCACGCTCAAAATCATGCGGGGGTTGAGCTCGTACGCAGCGGCAATCAGGAGCTCGAGGGTATAGTTTTTGGCCAGGAAAGTATCCGCGCCCTGCATGATGATGTAGCGGCCGGCCTTCGGGCCAGGATCGACGGGCTTGATGGTAGCCGCTTCGAACGCATCGAATCTTGGGCGGGGTGCAGGCGCTTGCGTTTGCACTGCGCTCGCCGAAACCGTGAGAACCATCGCCAGAATTTGTGGGACCATATCGTTGCGCCTCCGGGGAATCCACGTAGAAGTATCTTCTCAGAAGAACGCGTCGTTTAGCCGGCGCAGGCCACCGCGCCGGGATTCCGCCGTGCTCTTTCTGCGGATTCCGAGTCCTTCCGCCCACTTCTTTCATCTCAAACTGAGGATCATCCTGCACCTTCCAGGGAGGACTGCATGGCGCTCATTACGCACATTCTTTTTCCCGTCGATTTTTCGCCGTCCTGCATCGCCATGGGCCCATACGTCAAGCGAGCCGCGGCATTGTTGAGCGCCCGCGTGTCGCTCATCCACGTCTTCAACCCGGCCAGCTACAGCGGCACGGAAGTGTACGTGCGAGGGCCTGTGGAGATCGCCGAGGAACACAGGGAAATCGCGCGCAAACGGCTCGATGCCTTCCTCGCCAAAGAATTCCCCGCGGCGCAGTTTCCCAGAATCCTCGCCGCGGGCGATACCGCCCAACAGATCGCCAAGGCTGCGCGCCACGGCTTCGATCTCATCATGATGCCGACCCACGCAGGCGCTTTCCGGCGCATGCTTCTGGGCTCGACCACGGCCAAGGTGCTTGACGTGGCGGATTGCCCGGTGGCGACCAGCCTGCATGCCGTAGAGATCGCGCCGCGGCCCATGGAACATCGCGAATGGCTCTGCGCGATCGGCCTGAGCAGTGATTCAGAGCGCGTGCTCCATTATGCGCACCGAGCATCGCAGCAGGCGGGCGCCAACCTTCGCATCATTCACGCCATTCAGGGATCTGACCCCAAACTGCCGGTGCGGCTAGATTTGGAAGAGCAAATTCAATCCGCGGAGAAGCGAGAGGCGTGCGAGCGCATCGATGCCTTGCAGAGAGAAGTCGGCTCCCACGCACAGGTGCGGATCACCGCCGGGTCGGTAAGGGCGGCCCTGGTTGCAGCCATCCAACAGTCGGACGCCGATGCGCTGATCATCGGCAGGAGCCCGCGGCCGGGCCTCCAGGGCCGCCTGCGCGACCTGACCTACGCCATGGTACGCGACTCGCCCGTGCCCGTGATCAGCGTGTGAGGCGCATTATCGTTTGAGCCACAAATCCGCCGACACAAATGCCAGGAACACCATCGCGATCACGCCGTTCATGGTGAAAAATGCGGCATTCAACCGGCGCAGATCGCGGGGCGAAACGATGGAGTGCTCATAGGCCAGCAGCAGACCCACGGCGGCGATGCCCAGCCAGCCTGCAAGCCCAAAACTGAAGAGCCAGGCAAACCACGCCAGCGCCCACAGCGCGGCCACGTGCATGGCGCGTGCCGCGTGGAATGCGGCCGCAACCCCAACCGCTTGCGGCAGGCTGTGCAGCCCTGCGGCGCGGTCGTGCTCGTAGTCCTGGCAGGCGTAGAGCACGTCGAAGCCGCCAGCCCACAGCGTCACCGCTCCGGTCAGCACCAGAATGCGCGGATCGAGGCTGCCACGCACGGCAATCCACGCCGCCGCAGGCGCCAGGCCCAGCGACAGTCCCAGACCCAGGTGCGACCAGCGCGTAAAACGCTTCAGATAGCTATAGCCCAGCAGCACTGCCAACGCCACCGGCGCAAGCTCCAGCGTGAGCCGATTCAGCTCACCGGCCGCGACCAAAAACACCACCACCGCAGCGCACGTAAAGCCCAGCACAAATTTCCGCGTCAGCGACCCAGCCGGAATCGCCCGGGATTTGGTGCGCGGATTGGCGGCGTCCAAGTCCGCGTCGGCCCAGCGATTAAACGCCATGGCCGCCGACCGCGCCGCCACCATGGCCACCACGATCCACGCCACCGTACGCCAGCCGGGCAGGCCGCCCGCCGCCAGCAGCATCGCTGTCAAGGCAAAGGGCAGCGCAAAGATCGAGTGCTCCCACTTGATCATTTCGAGCGTGGTGCGAATCTTGCTGAGGATTCCGGCCATGGGCGACAATCTCTACTGTAATTGAGCCGACGAAGCCGGAAAGCTGCCTCGGGTGCTTCAAAGCCGCAGCTCCACGCCAAGCTCCGCCGGTGGCCCCGCTCGCTCGCCCAAAATGCCGTTCCAAGTGAGATAAATCACTCATTCTTCGAGGAGATTGGACTTGGTCACGCTAAAAAGTGACGTGCGTCACAGTGGGCGGATCCGAGTCGATGAAATGATGAGGTCGATGCATCTGGGCGGAGCCCGACTATGAAATCCACTTCTCCCCAGGAAAGGCACCTCTTGCAGCTCGACCCTACTGCGTTTCTCGCCGACCGGGAGTTGATCCGCGTGCTCAACGACCACGCGACGCCCATCGTCTGCAAAACCGACCGCATCCTCTTTCACCAGGACGACCCTGCCGTGGGTCTCTATATTCTCCTCGAGGGGAAAGTAACGCTCAGCATGGATTCGCATCAGGTTCAGCCCATCCTCTCGGGCGAAGCGAGCGACGGTTCCATCCTTGGCCTTCCCGGACTCATCAGCGACCAGCCCTACTCGCTCACCGCGATTGCGCGCGCCGGAGCGCGAGTCAGTTTTCTCGCCCGCGCGGAATTCCACGAGCTGATGCATTCGAATCCGGTGCTGGGTTTTAAGATCCTGCAGGTCCTCGCCGCCGAAGTCCGCTCTGCGCGCAAGGCTCTCTACTGAGGACCGCTTCACGCGCTTCCACATCCGTCACCCTCACCTGCTAAACTCACTTTCGTTGTGATCCTTGCCCACATCGTCATCGCGGTCGCCGCATATTTTCTTGGGTCCATCCCCGTGGGATACCTGCTGGTGCGGATCTTCCGCCGCCAGGACATCCGCTCCATGGGCAGCGGCAACATCGGTGCCACCAATGTGCTGCGTTTCGGCGGCAAGGGCCTGGGCATCCTTACCTTCATTCTCGATGTGCTCAAAGGCAGCGCCGCGGTCTGGCTCGGCGGCGCGCTTGGCGCGTGGCTCATGCCTGCCGTTCCTCTGCGCGATGCGCAGGCGCTCGCGGCTCTATTTGCCGTGCTTGGGCACATGTTCACCTGCTGGCTGCATTTTCATGGCGGCAAGGGCGTGGCCACCGGGTTCGGCGTCTTTCTGGTCGCTTCACCCTGGGCCGCGCTGGCCGCCATCGGCGTCTTTGCCGTGACCTTCGCGCTCAGCCGCTACGTCTCGGTCAGCTCCATTGTCGCGGCCATCGCATTCGTGGTCTTTGCGTGGTATTTCCCGCCCGGCCCGCATCCCCCGCTTTTCTTCACGGTCGAGTGCATCATTTCCTTGCTGATCATCGTCAAACACCACACAAACGTCCGCCGCCTCTTCAACGGCACGGAAGCCCGCTTCGGAGCGAAGAAACCAGCATGAGCCGCATTACACTTCTCGGTTCCGGCGCATGGGGAACCGCCATCGCGCTCTCGCTCCACCGCCGCGGCGGTCATCAGGTCGCGCTGTGGGCGCACAGCCCCGAGCTCGCTCAGCAGATTGTCGACGCAGGGGAAAACACGCAATTCCTTCCCGGATTTCCGATCCCCGCCGGCGTCACCGTCACTGGCGACTCAGCCGCCATCACGGCCGCCGACATTCTGGTCTCCGTCATCCCTTCGGAATTTCTCCGGCCCACGCTGCTCCGCATTCGCACGCACATGCGCACTGGCCAGTTTGTCGTCAGCGCCACCAAGGGCCTTGAAGACCGCACCCTCAGCCGCATGACCGAAGTGCTCTCCGCAACCCTCGAGCCGGCGGGCCTCCTGCTGTCCATCGGCGCGTTCTCCGGGCCCAGCTTCGCGTACGAAGTGGCGCAGGGCCAGCCCACCGCTGTGACCGTGGCCTTCAGCGACCCGCAAATCTCCGCGCTCATCCAGCAGGAGTTCTCGTCTGAGACCCTCCGCCTCTACACTTCCACGGATGTGATCGGCGTCGAACTCGGCGGCGCACTCAAAAACGTCATCGCCATCGCCGCCGGCATCTCCGCAGGCGTGGGACTAGGCTACAACTCCACGGCCGCGCTCATCACTCGCGGCATCGCGGAGATCACGCGTCTTGCCGTGGCCTGCGGCGCACGCCGCGAAACCCTCGCCGGCCTCTCCGGCGTTGGCGACCTGGTGCTCACCTGCACCGGCAGCCTGAGCCGCAACCGCAGCGTGGGCCAGGCGCTAGGCCAAGGCCGCAAACTGTCTGAGATTCTGGAGTCGCTGGGCGGCAAGGTGGCTGAAGGCGTGTCAACTGCGCATGCCGCGCTCGGCTTGGCCCGCAAGCATGGTGTCGAAATGCCCATCACCGAGCAAATGGAACTGATCCTGAACGAAGGCAAAGATCCGCGCGAAGCCATCCGTGATCTGATGATGCGGCCAGGCAAGGAAGAGCAATAAAATCGGCCGCGCCAAGCATCGTCTCTTCGAACCGCCTCTCATTCGTCGATCAAAATATGTTCTTGAACATATTGTTTTCCCGTGTTCCCATGATTGCCAGTCACAGAAAGTGATCTGTGAGGTCAACATGAAGAGCATCGTCCACCGAATCACACGCCGACAGGCGCTCACCAGTGCCGCGGCCGGAATCGCGCTTTCTGTTTCACGATTCCCCGCGCTCGCGCAGCAGCCCGCTCCCGCGCAGCGACCCTCAATGGAACGGAAGCCCTGCACGCAGGCCAACGCGATGCGCACCTCGCTCCATCAGGAGATCGAGCTCAACGCCACGCCGGAGCATCTCTTCCATATCCTGCTCGATTCCAAACAGTTCGCCGCCTTCACCGGGATGCCGGCAACTATCGATCCCAGTCCCGGGGGCACATTCCATACATTCGGCCCGTTAATCGAGGGCCGAAACGTTGAGCTCATTCCCCAGCAGCGCATCGTGCAAGCCTGGCGCCCTACGTATTGGGATCCGGGCCTCTACTCGATGATTCATTTTGAACTGAAGGCTTCGAGCGGTGGAACCACGCTCGTACTGGACCACACCGGTTTTCCCGAAGGGGATTTCGACCATCTCAGCTCCGGTTGGTACGCGCGCTATTGGGATCCGCTCAAGAAGTACCTGGCGATGCCTGAATAGAGGCCACTCACTTCGCTATCGCTTTCAGGTGCGCCTCGCCCGACTTCGGCGTCAGATTCCATAAGAACGACATCAGCACGATGCCCACGAACACCGAAGCCATAATCCCGTAGAGCGCCGCGTTCCAGCCGTAGTGCTGTGCCAGCGCGCCGATGCCCTTCGACTCGGCGACGCGGCCCAGCGATCCGAGTATCGACAGCAAACCGTTGGCCGTGCCGATGGCCTTCTTTGAGGTGACATCGAGCGCGCAGATACCCAGCAGCATCTGTGCCGGATAAACAAAAAATCCGATCACGCCGAAGAGCGCGAGATCGAGCCACAACTTGTTGTTGGGGCTGTACAGAATGCCGACGAAGGCCAGAAAGGCAGGAATCATACACAGCACGCAGATCATGCCGCGGCGTCCGCCGATTTTGTCGGAGAGCCATCCGGCGAGCACCGTACTCGCCATCGCGGAGAATTCAAGCGTGAACGTCCCCATGCCGCCTTCGCCGAGGCTGGCGTGCTTCACTTCTTTCAGAAACGTCGGTCCCCAGTCGAGCATGGCGTAGCGCGCGATGTAGACGAAAAAGTTGGCGCCGGCAATGAGCCACAGGTAGCGATTCTTGAGAATGTAGTCGACCAGCAGTTCGCGCGTGCCCAGCTCTTTCTCGTGCGCGGCGGCGCTTTTTTGGCCGTCCGGATAATCGTGCAAATACTCTTCGATGGGCGGCAAGCCTACGGATTGCGGCGTGTCGCGCAGGCGCACCATCAGATAGATGGCACAAATGGTTGCGAGAATGCCCGGCACATAAAACGCCGAGCGCCAGCCCAACCACTCCGCAGAATACGCGGCGATCACGCCGATCAAGCCGCCGCCCACGTTTTGCGCCAGGTTCCAGAACCCGAAGATCATGCCCCGCTCGCGAACGCTGTACCAGTGGCTAAGCGAGCGCCCGCACGGCGCCCATCCCATGCTTTGCGCCAGGCCGTTCATGGCCCACAGCGCCAGGTGCGCCGGATAACTGTGAACTGCTGCGAAAGCGAAGTTGCATACGGCGGTCGCGAGCAGGCCCAGCGACATGAAGTAGCGCGGGTTGCTGCGGTCGGAGAGCGAGCCCATCACAAACCGGCCCAGCCCATAGACCGCAACCATCACGGCCAGCATGTCGCCAATCTGGTCTTTGCTGTAAGCCAGTGCCTGGCCCATCTCCTTCGAAACCACGGGCAGGTTGTTGCGGACTAGATAAAACGTGGCGTAGCCGATGAACACGGATTCGAGAACGCGCCAGCGCAGTTTCGGATAGATCTTCTGCGCCTGCTCGGCAGAAACCCTGGCAATGTGCGGAGCCGGGCGAAGAAAACGCGGAATCCAGGTCATTCATCTCCTCGGAGAGTACGGCAATTCGAAATGCGCTCTTAATATCCGCCAGCGATTGTCGTTGTGGGCGCGTGCGCGATCGGCTCCAGTCCCAGCCGTTTGCGGCACTCCTCCAGAATGGCTGCCGTGCTCCGTGCGCCCACGCGGCTTACGCCGATGGCGCGCATGGCCAGCACCGTGTCCAGATCGTGCACGCCGCCGGCCGCCTTCACCTGCACATGCGGCGGCGAGTACCTGCGCATCAGCTCCAGATCGGCAAGCGTGGCTCCGCCCGGCGCGTAACCGGTCGAAGTCTTCACCCAATCCGCGCCCACCTCCGCGCAGATTTCGCACAAGCGAATCTTGGCGGCGTCATCGAGATAGGCATTTTCGAAGATCACCTTGATCTTTGCGCCGCCTGCGTGTGTGGCTTCGGTCAGCGCATTCAGTTCGTCGCTCACGTACTGCCAGTCGCGGCTGCGCACCTTGCTGATATTCACCACCGCGTCCAGCTCTTCGCCGCCGTCCTTGAGCGCCTGGGTCACTTCAGCCAACTTGATAGCAGTGGTGTTATCGCCATGCGGAAAGCCGATCGTGCTGGTGGCGCGCACCGTCGAACCCTTCAGCCGTTGCGCGCCCCGCGCCAGGTAATAGGGCACGATGCAGATGCTGGCCACGTTGTAGCGCAACGCCAGTTCGCAACCCTCCTCCAGCTCGCGATCGGTGAGCGAGGGATTCAGCAGCGAGTGGTCGATCATTTTGGCGATGGATTCGTAGTCGAACAATTGGGTCACAGACTCGCTCCCGCGCGCAGTTGCGCCATGGCGCTTTGATTTCCTGCAAAGAAGCACCATACGCGCCACAGCCGTGCAAAGCAAGAGACCAGCTTTCGGCTTTAAGCACTTCGCATTTAGGGATGAAATACCGATTGTCTATGATTCCCTATCGGCTACTGGCTGCCTCTTCACCCGCCGGCGATGGCGCCGAGAATCAGCAGCGGCTCTTTTCCGCCAGCAACTGCTTCAGGCAACTCCGTGTCAAGCGACATCAGCGACCAGTCCTCTGCACAAACGAAGAAGCGCAGAAATGCGCGGCGCTGGCCGGTGCCATAATCGCGAATGGTCCCGCGCAACGTGGGATAGCGGGCTTCGAGCGCGTCGAGCACCGCGCGCAATGTCACCGGCGCGTTCACTTCCACGAGCACATCGCCTTCGATGCGCGCCAGATTGCGCAGATGATATGGCAGCGCCACCCGCACCTGCGCCGTACGCGCGCTCTCCGTCTGATTCAAGCCGCTCTCCACGCGAACCTCTACGTTCTTAGTTCATCGTCTGCACTTCCACCGAGAGCACCGCCGGCAGATCGCGCACAATAGGCGCCCAGTTGTCGCCCGCGTCGGCCGAAGCGTACACCTGCCCGCCGGTGGTGCCGAAGTACACGCCGCACTGGTCGAGCGTGTCCACGGCCATGGCGTCGCGCAGCACGTTCACGTAGCAATCCTTCTCAGGCAGTCCCTTGGCCAGCGGCTCCCACTCATTGCCTCCGGTGCGGCTGCGGTAGACGCGCAATTTTCCCTCGAGCGGAAAATGCTCGGAATCGCTTTTGATCGGCACCACGTAGAGCGTCTCCGGCTCGTGCGCGTGCACGTCGATAGCGAATCCGAAGTCAGTGGGCAAATTGCCGCTGACCTCGCGCCAGTTATCGCCCGCGTCGTCGCTGCGCATCACGTCCCAGTGCTTCTGCATAAAAAGCACATCGGGCTTTGCGGGATGCATAGCTACGTGATGCACGCAATGGCCGATCTCGGCATTGGGGTCGGGAATGTACTGCGAGCGAAGTCCCTTATTGATGGGCTTCCATGTCGCGCCGCCGTCATCGGTGCGGAAGGCTCCTGCCGCCGAGATGGCGATATAGATCCGCTTGGGATTCTTCGCGTCGAGGAGGATGGTGTGCAACCCCATGCCGCCCGCGCCCGGCGACCACTGCGAGCCGGTACCGTGGCCGCGCAAGCCGGAGAGCTCCTGCCAGTTCTCGCCGCCGTCCGTTGAGCGGAACAGCGCCGCGTCTTCCACTCCTGCGTACACCGTGTCAGGATCGGTGAGCGACGGTTCCAGATGCCACACGCGCTTGAACTCCCAAGGATGCTGTGTGCCGTCGTACCACTGGTGCGTCGTCAATGGCTTGCCGGTTTCGGCCGACGTGTCGTACGCGAATTTGTTGGGCAACGCCGTGGGGGGGCCTGGAGGTGGAATCCCCTCGTTCGGCAATCCCGGCTGGTGCCAGGTCTTGCCGCCGTCGTCAGAGCGCTGGAGCAACTGCCCGAACCAGCCGCTGGTCTGCGACACATAAATGCGGTTGGGATCCGCCTGCGAGCCTTTCATGTGGTAAATCTCCCAGCCGGCGAAGAACGGCCCTCTCACACTCCAGTCTTTTCGTTTTCCGTCAGAGGTGAGAACGAACGCGCCTTTGCGCGTTCCCACCAGCACTCGCACACTGCTCATGGTGACCTCCTGCTGCCTGATTGTTGCGGCGAATGGAGCCCGGGGAATGCCGCTGTGAGATTTTTTCCGATTTCCCTTGCAAATTGCAAGTGTTATTTCGGACTTGCGCTTACGGCGGAGACACCGACAACAGCCGCACCGGCCCCAGCAACCCCGACGGCAGCAGAGGCGAATCGGCTTTGTAGGGCGTGAAATCGGCGAAGGCATACTTCTTCAGCGCCCACGATTGCTGGTCGCCGATCAAGCGATTCACCCACAGATTCGTCACTTGGACCACAATCTGATTGTTGCCCGCCACAAGCGCCTGGGTCACGTCGATCCGGAACGGCGTCTTCCACACGATCCCCTGGTACTTGCCGTTGATGGAAACCTCCGCGATGTTCTCCACGTCGCCCAGGTCAAGCCAGAGATGCGCGCCTGCCGAAAACGCGCTGGCCGGAACATCGATGGTTTTGGCGTATGTGGCTGAGCCGGAGAAATACTGCACGCCCGGATCCGGTGATTCGCTCCAGGAGATCAGCCGGTCGAATTGCGCGGTCTCCGGAGCACCGCGGTTGGGCTCGAAGCTGACGGCCCAATCCTTGTTGAGCGCCTCGTCCACTCCCGCAACCACTGTTTCCTTGCTCTCGGGCAAGGTGAGCGCAGGGGTCTTGGCCGGCTCGCGAAACACGACGAACGTGGTTCCGTATGGATCGAGATGCAGCGGGACCGTCGTGCGGCCATCGGCGATGGAGTATGCCGCCGGCTCCGTCTGGCCGCTCGCCGCATCCCAAAGCGACGGCGCTTTTCCGTCCACGCGGAAAGTCGCGTTCACATCTTCCGCACGATCGTTGCGATTGTCGACGAAATAGACGTCGCCATCGTCGAGTTTGCGGTGCACAAACATCAGGTTTGCATCGGGTTCAGGTTTGGTGTAGTCAAAATCGCGCGGAACGTCGAGCGCGGCCAGCGCTTCGTCGGGTGTGATGCCGATGTAGAGCCGACCTTTCCCGATCCAGCGCACGCCATGTGTTTGAGATAATGCGCCACGCACCGAATCCGCAACCCGCCTCCAATCCATGCGATCGTTGGAGCCCCACAGCGAATCCACAACCTTCTTCCACTCCGCGGGATCGTCCGCCAGGCTCGGCGAATCCGTGGGCCGATTGCCTACCACAATCGCGCCCTGCGTAATCAGGTCTTTCAACTGGCGCAGCACCGGCAACGTCATGCGCTGGCTGCGACCGCCGAGATAAAGAATGCGATAGCTCGTTCCGCCGGGCGTCACCAGCCGCCCGTCCTTGAAGCTCAGTTGATGCAGCACCACGTCGCTGTTCACAAAATCGAAGGCGTAGCCATTCGGCGCATCGCCAATCGCCTTCCAGCCGAAGACCGCGGTCAGCGGGCCTTCTTCGCCGTAGAAGTAGGCCACATCGGCGGAGAAATGTCCCTGCTGCAGCATCCAGGAACAGCGAGCCAAGTAGGTGACCCACGGCTGCGCATCCTCGGCCCAGGTGTCGTTGCGATTGAACCAGAGACCGTACGGCCCGAGCGTAAGTCCCGGCGCCATGTCCACCACGGGCTGGTGCGTAGACTCATGAATCTCGAAACGATTCACGCCCAGCGCAAATTCGAGGTCGGCAACCTTCTTCAGATTGTTGGGCGAGAACGACCACGCCGGCCCTCTCGAGGTCATCGACTCCGCACCCACAATATTCTGTCCGTAGATGTGCGCCACCGACGCCGCGCCGCGCAGGTCGGCAATATAGTCGACAATGGGGTCGTATCCCCCGCTACTTGCATTTGTCCACATTGCTCCCATAGGGACGTCAGTCCGGCTGCGCATCTCCATGTCGTCGCCAAGCGAAGGGCGATGCATCTCAAGCGCCTCGCTGTAATACTTCATGCCATGGCTGTGCAGATCAGCGGCAATTTCACCGTAGTGATTCTCGGCGAGCAGTTGGCCGATGGTGCGCCGGAAGTCCCAAAGGAAGCGGTCCGTGTCCGCCGTGCTCTTGATGACGACGCCGGTCAGTGCGGGCAGCCATGGCCGCGGATCGTATCCGCGCCGCTGCTGGAACTCTTCAAGAATATGATCGGTCCAGTTCTGCGGTCCCACTTCGATGCTGTCCGTCAGCAGCCACGAGATGCCGTTTGCACCCATCATCGCCGGGCCGACGGTATTGGCATACATCTTCAGATACCCGTCGACATAGTTCTTCACATACTCGCGGTTCAACTTGTCGACCTCGAGGCCGGTGGCCTCCGCGGGTGCGGGGCCGTTCTCGTGTCCAGTGAGCGAAGACCCGATGCGCAGCACCATCCATGTGCCGTCCGACGGCGTCCAGTCGAGCGTTCCATCGGGCCGCATTTTGCCGGTCAGGTCGATCACATCCGCCTGCGGCACAATAAACTCCGGCGCGACTTTGGGATCGGCGATGGCATAGAAGTCGCGCGCGTTGGCGTACCCGGCACGCTTCTCGAACTCGTTCACACGGGCGCCGCTCGCGAGTACCAGTTCGGTGATTTTGTGGTCGCGCTCAACGACGCCGGCCGGCTGTGCGGGATACACCAGGCGGAAATAGCGCGCGGTCACCGCATCGAATGAAGCCGTGCGCTCCACGATGCTGCTGAAGGGAATGTCGGCGGTCTTGCGGAAACTCTGGCCGTCGTCGCTCGCTTCGAGATATGGCGGAATCGCCGGGCTGTCGTGATCGAACACGCTGATGGCGTCATTCAGGCTCGCCAACGTCACCGCCTGGATGGTCTGCAAATGGCCGTAATCGAATTCGACCCAGCCTTCGTTGCCCGCAGTGCTGGCCGGCAAATCGAGCGCGACCGTGCTCACGTCGCCGTCAGAAAGCGCGGCTACATTCGGCGCTGCGAAGCTCGCTGTTCCGGCGCTCGCGGTCACCTTCGGATCGAGCTCCTGCTGCGTCTTGTCGCCGTCGGGAAGCTTGTACGCGATCACTGCAACGTCGGTATAAAACTCCGGGGGCGTGGTCACCGTGCCGTCGAGCGCGCGCCGCCCCGGCACCTGAAAATTCTGAAACGTCCCGTCTACCTGAGGCGGGTGCGCGAGCTTGCCCGCGAACGGCTTGCCGCCTTCCACGCGCGTCGCCGACCACACCATCTTCTTCATGCCTTGCGACGCGGGCACCCACGGTCCGCCGGTCTCGCTCCATCCCGGCGAGCTCGCGATAGCCACCTCCATATTCATGCTTCGCGCGGTGGTGACAGCGTAGCTGAAGGCCTGCTTCCACTCCGGCGTCATATAAATCAGGCGATGCGGAACCACTTGCGGCGTATTGATGGCTCCCTCAAAGATGGTCACGCCGCCCACACCCACGCGATGCATCCATTCGAGATCGAGCTTGATGCCTTCGGTAGAAATGTTGCCGTTCATCCAGTGCCACCACACGCGCGGCCGCGCCTCGTTGGACGGATCGAGAAAACTGCGCAGCAATGTGTCGGCCGGCGCAGTCGTGTCAGGTTGCACCGAGGCCGGCGCCTGCGCCCGCGCGGAAAAGCCGGCCATGCACACAAGGCAAAGGAGAACAGAAAGAGTTAAACAATGAGCCTTCATGAAAACCCGTCCGTAATGTAAATGTTCGAGCGCGGGAAACTTGCAGCGCTTTTAAGATTGCTTGGGCGGAGCCACGGTGGCCCGCGCCGAGCCTGTCGAAATGCCTCCATCCACCAGCAGCGTCTGCCCGGTGACGTAGCGGCTTGATTCGGAGGCCAGAAAGACAACGGCTCCATCCAGATCGTGCGGCTGGCCGGGGCGTTTTACGGGAATGCGATCGGTGATGTATTCAACCCACTCCTGGTTCTCGTACAGAACCTTGTTTTGTTCGGTCTTGAACCATCCGGGAGCGAGGCAGTTGACCGTGACGCCAGATTTTCCCCACTCATCGGCGAGGCTCATCGTCAACTGGCGCACGCCGCCGCGGCTGGCGCCGTAAGGCGCGAGGCCTGCATAGCCAAACACGCTGGTCACCGAGCCGATGTTGATAATGCGGCCATAACCGTGCGCGATCATGCCCCGCGCTACGGCCTGCGCCACAAAAAACGATCCGCGCAGATTGGTCTCGAGAATCTGATTCCAGTTGTCCCACGTCACTTCGAGCGCAGGCTTGCGAATGTTGCAGCCGGCATTGTTGACGAGGATGTGGATCTGTCCGAAGGCCGCTCCAGCATTGGCGGCCATGCGCCGGATGCTCTCCTCATCGCGCACGTCGAGATCGAGTGCAAGCACGCGCCGTCCCAGCGCTTCGATCTCCACTGCAAATTCCGCAAGGGTCTCGCGTTTCCGGCTGGTGAGCACCAGATCGGCTCCTGCTTTCGCCAGGGCCCGAGCAAAGTATTGTCCCAGGCCGCGGCTTGTGCCGGTCACAATGGCCACCTGGCCGGTGAGGTCGAATAAATTGTCGCTGCTTGCGTTCATGGCGTCAGAATCACTTTCATCAGATTCGGTTCGCGCGCGTGCAGCCGTGAAAACCAGCGCGGACCTTCTTCGAGGGGAGCGATGGCGGTAATGAGCGGCGCGACCTTGATCTTGCCGTTCGCGATCAACTCGATGGCCTGCGGATACTCACCGGCCGAAGCGCACGAACCCTGCAATCGCAGTTGCCGCGTCACCACTTTTTGCAGCGGCAGCGTCACCTCCGGCTGAATGTTGCCGATCAGCGTCACCGTGCCGCCTTTTTGCGTGCAATCGATGGCGGCATTCACAGTTTCACTTCTGCCCACGGCCTCATACGAGAGATCAACGCCGCGACCGCCGGTCGCTTTGAGAACTTCGGCAACCAGCTCCGCGCCGGAGGCGTGCAAAATCTCTTCCGCGCCCACCTCTTTGGCCAAGCTCAGTCGCGACGCGTCGACGTCGGTAATCATCACGCGTGCGCATCCCAGCGCTCGCGCCACCTGCAGTGTGAGCAGGCCGATCATGCCCGCGCCGATCACGAGCGCCGTTTCCCCGCCCTTCACCTGCGAAACGCGCACCGCATGGAGCGCAACGGACGTGGCTTCCAGCATCGCCGCTTCCGCGAAGGAGAGATTGTCCGGCAAGTGGTAAAGGATGCGCTGCGGCACTGCGACATACTCGGCAAACGCGCCGTGACGGCGGTAATCGCCGCAGGAAACGCCGATCACCTGCCGGTTGTCGCAAAGATTCACATCGCCGCGTTGGCACCAGGCGCACGCGCCGCAGTACACCGTAGAGTCGAAGGTCACGCGGTCGCCCACAGCGTAGCCCTGCACGCCCGCGCCCACCGCGGCCACGGTTCCGGCGGCTTCATGGCCCATTACGATGGGCGGAATGCGCCGGCCCGACGATCCGTCGTAGCCATGCACGTCGCTGCCGCAGATGCCGCAGGCCGCGACGCGAACCAGCACTTCGCCGGCGCCAACTTCGGGCGCAGGAAAATCCGCAATCTCAAGTTGGTTATACGCGGAGAGGAGGAGGGACTTCATAGTTCGTTTGTTTGTTGATTGCCCGTTTGTTCCCGGCTCACGTGGAAAAAGCAACCGCAGGTCCTTCGACTCGTCCGCCTGCGGCGGACTCGCTCAGGATGACAAATTAGTCATGCGCTACACGTCGCAAAGGTCCACGGCGGCGCGCAGGCTGGTCAGCGGGTCGCGCACGGGAACAAATTCGTGCGCTACGTAACCTTTGAAACCCGCATCGACAATGGCCCGCATAACTCCGTCCCATTGTACTTCCTGTGTGTTGTCGAGTTCGTGACGGCCGGGCACGCCGCCAGTGTGAAAGTGGCCGATCCACTGGAGGTTGGCGCGGATGGTCGCGATCAGGTCGCCCTCCATAATCTGCATGTGATAGATGTCGTAGAGCAATTTCACGTTGGGCGAGTTCACTTCCTGCATCACATGCGCGCCCCAAGCCGTGTGATCGCACATGTAGTCGGGGTGTGTCACTTTGCTGTTCAGCAATTCCATGCAGATAGTGACGCCGTTGTCTTCGGCGATCTTTTTCACGCGGTTCAGGCCCACGATGGTGTTGCGCGCGCCCTCGTCGTCGCTCATGCCGCGGCGATTGCCGGAAAATGTGATGACGTTGGGCACGCCGGCCTTTGCCGCCAGCGGAATGTTCAAGCGAAATGCGGCTTCAATGGCGTCGTGATGGTCGAGACGGTTGAGCGCATCGGGAATGGTGCCTCCACCCGCCTGCCCCATGGTGCAGATGAGCCCGTAGCGACGTGGCACCTCCCATTCCTCAACCGCCAGCAGATCAATGCCTTTCATGCCGATCGAGGCCGCAAAGGCGCAAAGCTGGTCAAGTGCGATGTCTTTGTAGCACCACTTGCAAGCCGACTGGTGAATCCGGTCCTTGCGCGCGGGCGCGGCGGTTTCGCTGTGCATCATGGCCGGCAGCGAGGCCAAAGCAGTGGCGGCGAAACCGGATTTCAGCGCATCACGGCGGGTCAACCTGGCAGGTCTCATCATGGTTCTCCCATTCTCAGAGCCTGTTCACACGTTCACAGGCGGATGGCAGCATTGTAAGGGGATTTGCAGAGGTTAGAAGGTGAAGGCGAGTCCTGCGCGGAAGCTGCGCTGGTCCTGCGCGAAGAGAAGCAGCGAGCCGTCGCTCAGAATGTACGGCTGATAGCCCTCGGCAAGGAGGTTCCTCATATCGAGCAATGCCTCCAAGCCTTCCGCCCCATCGCGAGTGATGCGGATGGGCTGGCGGAAGTGCACGTTCAGGAAAGGCTCGGCCATTTCCTGTGCAAAGGGCGCCACCGGGGTGACGTCATCATCGGGTTGCCATGTGTAGCTGGCGCGCCATTGGGTTCCAGTTCCGTCCAGCGTGCCCGAGAGCGAAATCGCGTAGGTCTGCGCGTGCCGGGTGTGTGCGGCAGCGAGCACATCCATTAATGTTGGCGCTCCCGGCAGTGCCGGCATCACCAGGGCATTACCGCTGGCATAACTGAGGCGCACCTGATTGCCGCCGGGCAACCGGTGCTCCAGGCTGGCCTGCACACCGGTAGCGCCGTAAGCCGGCCCTGCGGCGCGAATCAGGTTACTCGCCTGATCGAAGAGCACCGCGACAGGAGCATCGCCCGGAGCGAAGCGGTCCATCGCCTCAAGTACAGGATTGTCGATATGGTCGGCGTAGAGAACAACCGACACGCCCGAAGCGTTTGTCAGCCGTTCCCAGCCAATCTCCTGGTGAAAACCGTGCTCGATGGTCAGGGCGCCGTTGCGCTCCGCCAGTGCGGGCAGCCATGCCGCGGCTTCGCTGGCGCCAGCGGCCTGGTCCGGCACCATGGTGGCCATGCGATAGCGCACCGTGGAATCGCCACCGTGCCATGCGACGGTTGCATAAGGCAGCATCGCCGTCGCCGTGCTGGGCGACGTTCCCGCCAGACGGCCGGCGACCGCGTTCGAGCCGACTTCGACATCCACCGCTTCGCCATAATGCATGGTTTCCGAGCTGCGGATTGTGGCCTCAGCCAGGCCCCCATTCCCGGGACCAGCGTCCCCGCCGCTCACCACTTCCGGGTCGATCGACATGGCCGCTACCGACTGCACCGAGCCGGCAAATCCCAGATCCTGTTGGAAGCCCAGCATCGATTCCATGCCGGCGTTGCTGCCGGACCCAAAATCCACGCGCGCCAGCAGCTCGCGGCTGTTCGACGGCGTCTCCTCGACTGCCGTCGAATAGCGCTCGCCGTTTTCGCCAAAGGTACCCGCCTGGCCGGTCGCCATGATCCGGGCTTTCAGTTTCGGTCTGGCACCGGAACCTTCTGAGTCCACGATGAGCGGCCCATCTTCAAGCCAGCGAAGCAAAGGCCGGTTGGCCGCGGAGCGCAACGTCCATGCCCAGTCGTCCTTTTGCGCGTTGCCGGAACGCGGCTGAGCCGGCAGCCATTGAATTACTTCGTAGAGGGTGTAAAGCGTAAGGTTGACGACCGTGCCGGCGTGGACCCTGACATTCTCGCGCTGCGAAGGCAGAAACGACGGCCCCAGGGCCTTCAGAATGTAGCGTCCGGGTGTCAGTGAGGAGATGAGAAAGCGGCCCTCGCCGTCGGTGTAAACGCTGGCGATAATGCTCAGGTCAGGGCCCAGCACCTGGACTTCAGCGCCGATCTGCGGCACGCCGGCGGAATCCCGCACCAGTCCCGACACCGATGCCGGCGCCGCTGCATAGAGCGAGGCTGTCCCCAATACGATCAGGACGGCGAATCCGGCGAAATAGGTGCTGCACTTCATTCGCAGATCAATGGCTCCGCCGCGTCTCTGGCGATCTTCCCCAAAAGCGTAGCCGCGCAGGTCCCCGAATTCTGGGGTCCGGTTGAACCGTGCGCAGGATTACTCTTATTCCACGATAAAAGGTGCCGATTGCGCAATCACTTGTTTCGAGATTGCGTCATTTGCTGTCACCGTCACCTTGTATCGACCCGGGGTCAGACCGGCAATCGGCAGGGTTTTCTCCACCGTCAACTGGTCGCTATGTGCCCCTAAATCCTTTGATTCTAATTGCTTCTGCAGAATCACCGTTCCCGTAGAATCGGTAATCTGGTAGGTAACCGTCGCTGAATTACTCTTGGTGGCGTCGTCGATGCGAAGGTTATAAAACTGCAGCCAGAAGTTCAGGTCCTGGTTGCGCTTGATGCTCACCGGCGTGGCGGCGTTCTCCGCCACCCGCGGCCGAACGTACATATTGCTGATGATGAAGCTGCCGTTTCCGATCTGCTGGGAGGATACAGTATTCATCTGATCGGCCAAGATCAGTGAGGAAGCTCCCAGATTTTCATCCTGAAATTCCGGGACGTTGAGGCTGCGTCCGTAAATTCCGATGTGATCGGGGTTGTTCACATCCTTGATCGCGATATCGAGCCGGTAGAGCCCGGGCGGAAGTGGAAGCGACTTCCAATAAAGCGAACGGCGGTCGAGCGACTTCTCCAGCAACTCGGAGGGCTCCGTTACTTCTACCGTGTCCTCGAAGGTCTGCACCGTCTTGTGCATGATGGTCGTCACTTTGCCCAGGATGTTCACCACGCCTGTGGAAACGCCATCCTTGGTCACAAAGGTGATGTCGCGATTACGGATCTGGAGGGTGATGGGCACCAGGTCCATGCTGTCGGTCACCTTCACATAGTCGGTGCGCACGTCGAAGGGAAACACCGGTCCCTCCATCAGCTTGTGCGAGGAGTTGAATGCGTCGAGATCGTTCTCAAGGTCAGTGAACTTGACCGGCGGAGGCGCGAACAACTTGGCCGCCTGCTCGATGCGATCGAACTCCTTGCCCTGGTTGTAGTCGCCCATGGGGCCGTTGCCGAGCTGCTCGATGCCGTTGCCCTTGAAGCGATCGGTCTTGTCCTTGTTGTTCATCTCCTCATATTCGGTAAGACCGGCGCCGGGAACATATTTCAGGGCGTCCTTCTCGCTGCGATCGATGGTGAAGTGGTAATCGCCGCACTGGCATGTATCCACGAACTCCAGATCGATGTTCTCGCCAATGCCCTCGAGATAGCGGTAGTGCCACACCTCAAACGGGAAGGTGGACGTCTCGCCGCCACCCTCTTCCATGGGCCGCTCGTACATGCCGCCCGAGGGGTGGGAGTCAATGCTGTCGGGAGGACCGAAAGCGATATAAATGTGGCCGCGGTCGGTTTTCCAGCCGGGTTTGCCTGCGGCATAGTGGTCGTTGGCGTACTGAATTCGCCGGTAGTGCTCTTCGCGATACTCGTTCTCAGGAGAATCGGGGTTGGGGTTGCGGCGCTGCCAGAAGTTCTCGATGAAGGCTTCGCGCTCTTCATCGTTACTGAGGCTCATGAAGGCCTTCCGCTCATCGTCGGAAATGATATAGGGAACGTCCTGATCCAACCAGGTCTTATAGGGACCCTTCAACTCGTGCCGCAACTCCTTTTGCGCCCTGTACCGCTCTTTATCGGAGAGCTGGCGCTTCAACGGATCGGGTTCCTGGCCCTGGCCCGAATCCTGGCCCGGGGTGGCGGCCGGCGGGGTCTGTTGCGTAGGGGCGGGGGCGGCGCTTTGTTGGCCCAGAAGGCCGACAGCGGGGACCGAAATGAGGCCGCAGCTGAGAGCCGTGAACAGAATACGGCGGCTATTGAAGATCATTGCCTTGGATACTCCTGCGATTCTCTATTTTACGGCTCCCGGAAGCGCCGGGCAAGGCTCGGTCGGCAGTTGATTCCGGTAGTTCGACGCACGGGACCGGGCAAGGTCACCCTCGGAGCGGGCCGGGTAGAACAAAAGCCGTCCCGATTTCGATCTCCGGGCTAGCTTCCGAGCTTCCATGCCGTCAAAAAAGCAGGCTCATCTCGCTCGCCTGCCGAACTTTGCGGCCCCAGCGGCAGTTTGAGTCCGCCTCTGCGGCAGCCGGATGTGCGCTGTCGCACGTGATCTTGCCCGGGGCCGCACCCGAAGCGCAAATTCACGGAACCTTCGCCCACGACCTCGCGTACACTGGATGGGAGATCAAAACCAAGAATCGCCATGAAGAAAATCCTCCTCATTGCTCTTGCTGTGCTTGTGGCCGCCGGGCTTGTAGCCTTTATGGTGATCAAGCAGCAATCCGGGTATACCAAGGTTCTCACCGCCACCGTGGCGCGCCAGGATTTGACTTCTGTCGTCAGCGGCACCGGCCAGATCAAACCCAAGAATATTGTGAACGTAGGCGCCACCTCGTTTGGCCGCATTACCCGGTTCTACGTGAAGGAAGGCGATCACGTAAAGAAGGGCGAGATTCTGGCAACTGTTGAAAGCGTGCAACAGGAGTCGACGGTGAACGCCCAGCAGGCCACCATCTCCGCCGCCAGGACCGACATCGCCTCCTATGTTGCTGCCGAAAAGACTGCTCAGGCCAACGTGCAACACGCGCAGGCCGATCTGGAACAGAAAAAACTCCAATGGGATCGCGCGCAGTCGCTCTACAAGGCCGGCATCATGTCGCGGCAGGATTACGAGACCAACAAAGCCAATTATGACCTCGACGTCGCGGCGCTCGCCCAGGCTGTCGCGGGGCTCAACCAGGCCAAGGCGCAGACCGAATCCGCTCGCGGCCACATGCAGACCGACGTCGCCAACCTCCAGGCCGATCAGGACTTGCTCAACAAGACCATCGCCACCGCGCCCTTCGACGGCATCGTGACCAACGAACCGGTGCGCGAGGGCGAAACTGTGGTCGAGGGCATTCAGAACAGCGAAGGCTCCACGCTGATGACGCTTGCCGACATGAGCGTCGTCACCGCCGAAGTGAAAGTGGATGAGACCGACATCGTGAACGTGATGCTCGGTCAGACCGCCGACGTAACCGTGGACGCATTGCCCAACAAGATCTTCAAAGGCCACGTAACCCTGGTAGGCGATCAGGCCCTGCTGCGTTCCACCGGTGTGGCCACGTCGCAGTCCACCAGTGGAACTGAGGAAGCCAAGGATTTCAAGGTGGTCGTCACGCTCGACGATCCCAACGACGATCTGCGCCCCGGGCTCTCCTGCACCGCAAAAATCACGACCGCGCACAAATCCGACGTGATCGCGCTGCCGATCCAGGCGTTGACCATGCACGATCCAGCCACTGACAACCAGAAATCGGGCAGCAGCGTACAGGCGGCTTCGGGTCCGCCCGCGCCCCCGGTCAAGTTGAATCCCGTGCAGGGCGTCTTCGTTGCTGAGAACGACGCGCACGGTCGTCTGCGCGCCCGGTTTGTTCCCGTCACCACCGGTATTACGGGCAACACGGATATCGAAGTGCTTTCCGGCCTCAGCCCCGGCCAGGAAGTCGTGACCGGCCCCTACAAAACCTTGCGCGATCTGAAAGGCGGCGCGCTACTCAAGCGCGATACGGCCAAACCCGTGACGATTACGTCGGATGGAAGTTCATAGACCGCACCGCAAGCGCAGGTAGGATAGAAAAAGCTGGCATGAGGACGGGCTTGGCATGGCATTGAACGGCATCGGCGTCGAAGAGTTACCCAGGACCACGGTTCAGGACGCGAGCGACGTGATCGTGGTCGAGGACTTGTGGCGCACCTACGACATGGGCTCGGAACAGCAGGTGCAGGCCCTGCGCGGCGTCTCTCTTAAAATCCGCCACAACGAATACGTCGCCATCATGGGCCCGTCCGGCTCTGGCAAGTCCACGCTGATGAACCTCATCGGCTGCCTCGACACGCCATCCAAAGGCCGCTACTGGCTCAACGGCCAGCTCGTCAGCGATCTTGACGACGATCAACTGGCGCGTATCCGCAACAAGGAAATCGGATTCGTCTTCCAGACATTCAACCTCCTGGCTCGCGCCTCCGCGCTGCACAACGTGGAGCTGCCGCTCATTTATAACGGTACCCCCGCCATCGAGCGCCTCGAACGTGCCAAGCAGTCGCTCGCCGATGTCGGCCTGGAATCGCGCATGATGCACAAACCCAATGAGCTTTCCGGCGGCCAGCGCCAGCGCGTGGCCATCGCGCGCGCCCTGGTCAACAGTCCGTCGATCATTCTCGCCGACGAACCCACGGGCAACCTCGATTCCAAAACCGGACTCGAGATCATGGCCCTCCTCGATCAACTCCATGCCCGCGGCAACACCATCGTACTAGTGACGCACGAGGCGGATATCGCGGAGTTTGCGCACCGCGTGGTGCACATCCGCGACGGACAAATCTTCTCCGACGAACCTTCCTCGCGGCACCGCTGAATTTCACCTCCGAAAATCTTTGCAATTTCGCGAGCGCGATCAATCTTCGCGCGCGCTGCAACAAATCTCCGTGAAGTCTCATCCAATAAGGTTGACAAGGAAAGAAATTGGGGGCAACATTTTCACAGGACATGAGGGAACAGACGCAGTCGGTCAGAACGACCGGTCGGCGCCATGCACTTCATTCTGGCCTACCTGCTTTTCCCCCGCGTCGACCGACCAACGGATGCGCGGCTGTTGCACCGGTTTTCTCATGATTTCCGGTGTCAGGGCGCAACCAAAGCCCTCCTCTACCAGCACGTTACAGGGCTTTGCGTAAGTGCTGCACCGTCCATCGGCTCCGATGCTCGTGTGCGTGTTCCTTTTTTTGACCGCAATGATGCCAGTTGATGCTTCAGGATAGGTCTCATCCAGGATCCAGGCAGCAAGCTCGCCTCCAGTGTGGACTGCGATGGGAGTTGCATCGAATGGAGGGACCCATGGTCGTCACATCCCAATGCCGCGGTCACCGAGTGATCGGGATTCTGGTAGGAGAGAGCAACGTTCAGCGCTATTTTCCCAGGAATGTCACTGAAATCGAATTGCAACTCGATCACCTGCGCATCGAGTGCGGGCTGGGGCCACGCTTCTGGAACGGCCAGCCAGAGATCTCCGATCCCCGGCTCTGTTTGTGGTTGGAATCAAAGGATCGCGATGGCAATACCCGCCGCGCTCCGGTTCCTCTGGCCATGATTCCGTCGGGCGCGAACTCCTTCATCGTAGCTCCCGCGCAACTTGAGAATGCGAAGACGCAGGCCCTGAAAGCCCACAGAAGGTAACGCCTGGGATAAGGAGGTTGCCATGAAAACCGATCGCGCAGCTACCGAATTTGAAGTTCGCGCCGCTGAAGCCCTGAGGGCGTTGCTGGAGCAGGTTTCCGCCGTCAAGCTCAAAGAGATGAAGAGCGAGCCGCCGGCACGCGGCCGCGCCGCGGAAATCCTGGTGCATATCGACATCCACGGTCACAGCCACACGCTGGCCTGCGAAGTGAATGCCGACGCCCGGCCCAGCGGGGTCCGCGCCTCGCTCAAGAAGTTGCAGGACTGTGCCGCGCATCTTGCCGGCGAGGCTACGCCGGTCCTCATCGCGCCTTATCTATCGCCTGAGGCGCAGGCGCTCTGCAAAGAGAGCCACGCAGGATTCCTCGACCTCGAAGGCAATGCCCGCCTGTTTGTGGGCGAGGTCTTCATCGGCAAGCGCTCGATGCGCCAGCAGACCGCCGTCTGAACGCAGTGGGCGCTCGCTCTCTAATCAAATATTCAAAGAAAGGATGACAAAGACATGCCGGAAGCTACCTGGAAACCTCACGAGAAACACGGACACCTGACGATGCAGAGCGACTTGCCCGACAGTGTCTACGCGTTTCCCAAGCAGCGCAAGGAACCACTGACCGACGCCCAACATGTGCGTAACGCGGTCGCGCGCTTCGATCAAGTCATCGACGTCTCCGATGCCGATCGCGCTTTGGCATTCGCGAACATCGAGAAAGCTGCGAGCCACTATGGCGTCAACCTCTCGGAAACGTCATGGCACGAATTGGGCGTTCATCCGCAAAAGAGATGAAAAGAGGCGGTCGCCAAAGTGGCTGTGACTGAGTGAGCGTGTTCCTATTACGAGGAGCTTGCGCACCGGCCCCCCGCACTCACACTTCACACTCACTCTGGTCTATATCTCTAATATCACCGGCATGATCATCGGCCGCCGGCCCGTGGTCTTCTGGATCAGGCGCTTGAGGTCCACGCGCACACGCTCGTTCACCATGCCGTAGTCGGACTTCTGCTCGGCGCTTAGTGCGTCCAGCGTCTTCAGCACCGTTTCCCGCGCCTGGTCGGTGATATCGGCGCCGCCGAATCCGCGCATCACCACTTCGGGTTCGCGTTCCACCTTGCCGGTCTTCTTATTGATGGCCAGCACCGCCAGCACCACACCGTCTTCCGACAGAATGCGCCGGTCGCGGATCACCAAATCCTCAACAACGTCGATCGACGAACCGGAATCGATGAGAATGCGTCCGGCCGTCACCTTGTCCTTTTTGCGCGCGTCGTCCTTGTCCAGTTCCAGCACATCGCCGTCTTCGATGACGATGGCGTGATCCACCGCGCCCGTCTCCATAGCCAACTGCGCATGCCGCCGCAGAAAACGATAGTCGCCGTGCACGGGGATGAAGAACTTGGGCCGCACCAGGTTGATCAGCAGCCGCATCTCCTCCTGACTGCCGTGGCCGCTCACGTGGATCAGTCCGTGCTGGCCGTCGTCGTAAATCACGTTGGCCTCGCGGCGGCTCAGGTGGTCGATCACTCTGAAGATCCCCTTCTCGTTGCCGGGAATGATCCTCGAGCTCAGCACCACCGTGTCACCGGGCTCGATGTGCGCGTGCTTGTGGTTGTCCACTGCGGCGCGGCTCAACGCGCTCAACGGCTCGCCCTGCGTGCCGCTGATCAGCACCATCATCTGCTCGGGTGGAAAGTCGCGAACCTGGCCGGGGTTGATAACCAGGCCGGGCGGAATCTCGAGGTAGCCGAGGTCCTGCGCAATCTCCGTGCTGTCCATCATGGAGCGCCCCACCACCACCACCTTGCGCCCGTGCTTGCGCGCCAGTTCCATGGCGATGCGGATGCGGTAGATCGACGAAGAGAAGCAACTGAAGAAGAGCTTCTTTCTGGCTTGTGTGAAGATCTCATCGAGCCGCGGCACCACGGCGCGTTCGCTGGGCGTGTAGCCGGGTCGCTCGACGTTGGTAGAGTCCTGCAAGAGCGCCAGCACGCCCTTCTTGCCGTACTCGGCAAAGGTGTGCAGGTCGAATGCCTTGTCGTCGAGCGGCGAGAGATCGATCTTGAAGTCGCCGGTATGAATAATCACGCCCACCGGTGTCTCAATGGCCAGCGCCACGCAATCCACAAGCGAGTGCGTCACGCGGATGGGCTCGATGGTGAACGGCCCGATGGTGAACTTCACCTTGGGCTGGATCTCAACCAGCTCGATCTCATCGGTAAGCTGGTGCTCTTCCAGCTTGTCGTCCACATAGGCCAGCGTGAACTCAGTGCCGTAGACGGGAACTTTCAGCTCGTTTAGGATCCACGGCAGGCCGCCGATGTGATCCTCGTGCCCGTGCGTCAGCACAATGCCGCGCACATGCTTCTTGTTCTCAATCAGGTAGGTGATGTCGGGCACCACAATGTCGACGCCCAGCAGTTCCGACTCGGGAAACATCAGGCCCGCGTCAATGACAATAATGTCGTCTTCCCAGCGCACTGCCAGGCAGTTCATTCCGAACTCGCCAAGTCCGCCCAGGGGGATAATTTGCAGTTTTTTTGAATTCATCGGTCAACTTTGATGCTACCACCGTTGGCCTTTGCACAAATGGAATGCATTGCGCCCATGACGATCCCTACCTCACTGGTGTAAATTGGGTTGGCATTAAATTCGAGTCACGAAAGAGATTTCCGTGATTGCCACAAGACGCGCATTTCTCAAGACCTCCGCCTCCGGCGCCATTGCCGCCGGATTTCCCGCCATCGTTCCCAGCTCGGTCTTCGGCACGACCGCGCCATCCAACCGCATCACCATCGGCGCCATCGGCGTGGGCCGCATTTCGCGCGGACACGACATGCCGGGGGTCCTGCAATTCACGGGCGTCGCGGGCCGAGACAATCGCATTGTGGCTGTCTGCGATCTCAGTGAGGAGCGCGTCGCGCTCGGCCAGCAGTTTGTGAATGACGCCTACACCAAAAAACTGGGCAAGCCCTATACCGGCACGCGCGGCTACTCCGATTACCGCGAGCTCCTCGCCAACCAGGAGATCGACGCCGTCCTGATCTCGACGCCCGATCATCAGCATGCGCGGCTGGCCGTTGCCGCCGTGTCCGCGGGCAAGGATGTCTATCTGCAGAAGCCAGCATCGTTGACCATCCGCGAAGGGCGTACGATGGCCGATCGCGTCAAAGCCAGCGGCCGCATCCTCGAGGTCGGATCGCAGCAGCGCTCATGGAAACAGTTCGCGCGCGCCGTGGAACTGGTGCGCAACGGCCGCATCGGCACGGTCGAGCGCGTCGAAGTCGGCCTTCCCGGCGACCCCTCCGGTGGCAATCCGCAGACGATGTCCGTCCCGAAGGGCTTCAACTACGATGCGTGGCTGGGCTCAACGCCCGAGGTGCCTTACACCGTCGATCGCGTCATGCCCGAGAAAGGCTTCGACCGTCCCGGATGGCTGCGCATGGAGCAATTCGGGGCGGGCATGATCACCGGCTGGGGTGCGCATCATGTCGACACCGCGCACTGGGGTATGGATACCGAACTCACCGGCCCAGTCGAAATCTGGGGCCAGGCACAGTTCCCCACCGAGGGCCTTTGGAACGTGCACGGCCCCTTCAAAACCTACGGCCGCTACGCCAACGGCGTGGTGATGACCATCTCCGGCGATTTTGAAAACGGCATCAAGTGGATCGGCGATAAGGGCTGGATCTTTGTCTGCCGCGACACCGGGACCACGCCGACTGCGTCTCTCAACGCTCCGGCACAGGCGATCCTTCCGCTCCGCGCGAGCGACCCGAAGATTCTCGATTCAGTGATCGGGCCGTCGGAGTGGCACGCCTACACATCCGACGACCAGCATGGCAACTGGCTCGATTGCATCCAATCGCGCAAAGCGCCTGTGGCGACAGCCGAGATCGGGCATCGCGCCTGCTCCACGTGCCTATTGCACTGGATCGCCATGAAAACGCAGCATCGCGTCTACTGGGATCCTAAAACCGAAACCATCCAGGGCGACGACATTGCCGCAAGTCTCCTCGTTCGGCATCAACGGCATCCATACGAAATCGTCTGACCCGTCGCAAATCTTGGCGACGCCGAGCAAGCAAAAAGCCCGCTGCTTCAGCGGGCTTTTGCAGCAAATCGAAGGTGGATCTACCGGGAATCGAACTGGGGTTTCAAGATCTAGGATCTGAAGCTCTAATTTCCTTACGATAACGCCCGCGTCTTATCCAGATTATCCCGACGGCACGCTCGACCTCACGTGGGAATGTGAGTCTTCCCCCAGCATCGACGCATGGGCTCGATTTCATCGAAAATCTCATACACTTTTCTGACGTAATTCTCCGGCGTCAAACCAGCCACTTTTCGCAGTCCGCGGTCGATCAGCTCGGAACGCTTGATCGGATCGTCTACAACGCGCGCCATCGCGTCGGCCATATCGGCCGAATCGGACGGATTGAACAGGATCGCCGCATCGCCAAGCTGTTCTTCAGCTCCCTGCACTTGCGACGCAACCACCGGACACCCCACGGCAAAGGCTTCCAATGGCGGAAGATTGTCCGGTCCGAAGAATGTTGGAAAGACCATCGCTTCGCTTTGCGCGTAGATTGCCGGCAAATCCTCTTGCGGTACAAAACCAAGAACATGGACAAACGCTGAGAGCTCTAACTGGCGAATCGTGCTCATCACATGATCCAGGTTTCCTTGATTGCCGCCAGTGAGGACCAGGTGCAAAGGTAAAGGATGGTCGTTGTTGTAACGCTCGAGAGCGAGAAGCAAGTTGACGTGATTCTTGTGGGTCCAAAATTGGGCCGGGTAGAAGACATAGCGTCCAGGAATGCCGTATTTCGCCCTGATATTCACGGTAGGATCTGCTGGTTTCCGAAAGCGATCATCGACCGGAAACGGAATAACGCGCACGTTATCCGGCGATACACCGTAAAAGCTCACAATTTCGTTCTTGCCTGCATTCGTTCCTGTCAAGACGCGACACGCGCGCGGTAACAGCCTTTGATAATTGTCCTCCCGATCCTGCCACTTCCATACGTTAACGCTGACCTCTGGAAAAAGAGGAAGGCAGCGATGCGCCAGGTCCCAAACCGTTGCGATATATGGCACCGGCACGGGGCGCGCCAGGGGCAACATATGCCAGAGAACATCAATCTCCTGTTGCAAAGCAGCCTGTCCCACGGCGTCCACTTCCGGTTGCGGCTTCGGTTGTGTATTGGTTATGTCCTGGACAAGACGCTGACACCGTCGCCCGGCTCGCTGAAAAAGAGAGGGCGGCGGTTGCTCGCCTTGAATGCTCTGCAACAAGACGATTTCGTGAGGACAAGATACAGCGCTTAGCGCGCCCAGAATTGCGCTTTGGAACGCAAAAGCTCCGCCGCTCGTCGCGCTGATATTACCGGCCTTTATGCCCACACGCATGGCTAAATGTTAGCTCCTAGAATCCCAGTTCTTGCACAGCAGTGACGACGGCATCCGCCTGGGTCTCGCTCAAAGCCACCCCACTCGGGATATAAAAGCCGCGGCGGGCGAGCCGTTCCGCAACGGGATGAGCGTCGCCGGCAAACAGACCTATCTTCCTGAAGACTGGTTGCTGGTGAATCGGCCAGAAAAACGGACGGGTTCCAACACCCACTTTGGCGAGTCGCCGCATCGCCTCCGCTGCATCGAAAGGCACCCCGTCATCGAGAACAATGCCGTAAACCCAATAAATGTTTTCGGCGTAATCAGTGGAGGCCAAAGGGAGCTGCAAACCTCTTATTCCCTTGAGGCGATGCGTGTAGTACGCTCCCATCTTTCGTTTTCGCGCCACAAACTCGTCCAGCCGCTCCAGTTGCGCCACGCCAACCGCCGCCTGCAGATTGCTCATCCGGAAATTCCAGCCCAGCTCATCGTGCACAAACCGTTGTTCCGGTTTGAAGCAGAGATTTCGGAACGAGCGGCACCGTTCAACCAGTCGCTTATCGTCGGTAAGCACCATTCCCCCTTCGCCGGTCGTCACCAGCTTGTTGGGATAGAAGCTGAAGGTGCTGATATCGCCGAAACTGCCGCAAGGCTGCCCCTTGTAGGTCTGGCCATGCATTTCTGCAGCGTCTTCGATCACGCTCAGTCCATGCTTTGCCGCAAGCGCCAACACAGGATCCATATCCACCGGCAAACCGTAAATGTGAACCACCATGATCGCCCTGGTGCGCGCAGTAATTCGCTCCGCAGCTTTCGCGGCAGAAACGTTCCATGTATTGGGTTCGCAATCGACGAGCACCGGCTTGGCGCCCGCCCGCACCACCGCCGCCGCACACGAAATAATCGTGAAGGCCGGCAGAATCACTTCGTCACCTGGGCCGATGCCGAGTGCGGCCACGGCAAGATCGAGAGCGGCCGAGCCGTTGCAAACAGCCACCGCGTAAGCGCGACCGACACGCCCGGCAAACTCCTCTTCCAGGCGAGACACGAATGGTCCTTCCGACGAGATCCAACCCGTGTCGACACACTGCGCCAGATAAGTTTTCTCATTGCCATCGAGGAGAGGTTCGTTGACCGGTACTCGCATGATCAGACCGCCCTCAGCACGGCGCAGACGCCCCAGGTTTCCGTCGATGGCGGAGCACCCGTGACAAACTCCTCTGCCGCTACGAATGCAAAACCTGTTTCTTGTCCAATAATCTCAAGTTCCGGCAGGAAGAAGTAGCGCATCGGATGGATTTCATCCAGGTCGTAGGAACGGCCCTCCGTCTTGTCAGTGATCGCAACCCGGAAATGCACATCGACACGATTCTGCGACATATCCCAGCTCGGCTCCGACCGCCGCCGCACTGTGAGATGTTCGTCCTCGAATATTTTTTCCCGCACCGAAGGTTTTTGCGCGATCACCGCGGGGCCGTACCAGAAATCGAAGATGAAAAGGGCGCCGACCGCAACATGCTCGCGCGCCGTGCGAAAGGTCCCAAGCAGATCCTCATCGCTTACCTGATAGCTGATCACGTGAAACAAAGAGATGACGGCATCGAACTGGCGTTGCAGTCGGGCGGATCGGATATCGCCGCGCTGACACGTGAAGCCGGGCGTTTCCGCGCCCGCGCGGGCCAACGCGATCATGGTTTCGCTCCGTTCGAGACCGAATACCGTATACCCGGCTTTTGCAAGCAGGCGGCCGTGCCTGCCAGTGCCAGAACCCAGCTCAAGAATTTCGCCCGCCGGTACGCCAAAACGGACCAGCAAATCGTGGACGTAGGCAATTTCGACCAAGTAGTCCTTTTCACGATAGAGAAGATCGTAGTAACGCCCGTATTCGCGAAAAACGCTATCGGTCAATTTCCGGGCCCCATTCTCAATGTCGACGGCAGCCGGCCTTCGAAGCACGTCTTGTCATCCTCGCCGGCGTAAGGCCCTTGCTTCACCTCGATCATCTCCAGTTCTTCCAGCACTTCAAAGCCATGGCCGCCCTGGATCAGCAGGATCACATCGCCGGGGCCGAGAATGCGGCTTTCGAGATACCGCTGTGTCGCGTCAAAGAAGTCGACGCGGAGCTTCCCTTTGCGGATAAGCAGGGTTTCCTGCGTGAACTGAACTTCGCGCTTCACCGGATTATGGACATGCGGTGCGATGAGCTTGCCCGCAGGATGCCGCATAAAGGCGAGTTGCTGGGAGAATTCATCCGGTGTGAAGAACCTGATTCCTTCCTCGCGATAGCGATAGCTGAGGATGATCGCCAATAATTCGCTACCGTTTTGGATGTGCTCCACACCAGGCTCAACCTTGACGCCCAATGTTTCCAAAATGAATTCCTCCTCTGCGTGCCGCAGGGATTGCCGAAGCCCCGCGCTCCATGAAAGCGATTTTATCGTCAATCGTGGTTGATGCATTATAGGTCAATCCCAGCGGCAAACAGTTTCCGCGCCCCGTCGCGGCGATCCCGGAAGTTTCCCGGGCCGATGGTCGGATAGATAGCCGATTCATCCCAATCCGAAAACGACTGTATACCAATCTGTGTGCCAGGGATTGCGCGAATTGCGGCGAGAACGCGCCGGCACGAATTCCGGCCAAAAGCAAAGCCCACTGATTTAGCGGGCTTTACCGTCAAATCTCTGGTAGCGCTACCGGGAATCGAACCCGGGTTTTAAGATTGAGAATCTCACGTCCTAACCCCTAGACGATAGCGCCACAACTTGTGCGGGGAGGCCCGCGAATGCGGGTGCCTTCATGATTTTAACAAAAACCGGGATCGGGACCAACAGGTCAGCCCCAAAACAAAAGCCGCGCCTCAGATCCCCAGCTTGCGCACTTCATCGTTGTAGTATTTGCGGTACAGAATGTCCCACTCCTGCGAGCCTTCCTGGATGATCTTGCGCTGATTGGCGATCTTCAGCCGCGCTGCTGTATCGATCCTCGCCTCTTCCGTGAGCAGCGTCTCCAGCTCTTTACGCGCCTCTTGCCGGATGGTGTTGCGATCCTCGAGGAACCCCACCTGGTCGATCTCGGCCAGCGTGTCGGCCACGGTGTGGGCCAGTTTGTTGAGCTTGTCGCGGCTGATCCTCATAGCACCGCCTTGTACTTCTTGGCCAGCTCGTTCTTCACCTTCTTGAACATCTCCGCATATTGAGCGCCGCTCTTGCGCATCTCCTCGGAGTAGGCCTCGAGAATGACGCGCACCTCATCGTTGATGCGGTCTTCGAGCGAGAGCTCGTCGACAAGCGCTGCATTAACGCGCTCTTCTGTCACCTTCATATCGCTGGAGGTGATCAACTTGGCGTCAATCAAGTGCTTGACCGTGCGGCGGGCGAGATACCCAATGTAGTCACGTGAAAAAATCATGGGTTAAACGTCAGGATACCGCATCGGGGCCGGGGGTGTACACACTGCGCGCCCCGCACGCCGGGACTGCGTCGGCTCCGCCACAATCCAGACCTCCGGCCTCCACATTCCCAGCCTCATGCGCCGGCACGCATCACCGCATAATACGGCTGGCTCGAAAGCGCTGCATCGAACCCCGGAGCCAGCCACGCCTCGCCACTCCTGGCGCGCAGTTCAAAGCAATACTCCAGCGCGTACGGCGATTGCGTGTAATCGGCGGGAATTTCCGCGCTGAACACCGTCCCGTTCTCCAGCGTTTCCACCCGCCGCCACCGCTCCGCCTGGTTTACGTGCCGGTAGCGCAGGAAAACCGATGTCAGGATCGGCTCCAACACCTGCTGTGGAACCGTGATCGCGAGCGCGAGCGCCGCTCCAGGCCGGAATGCCGCCGGCGGTGTGTGGGACGACTCAATCGTGGAGCGCACCGGCCGTCCCGTCGCCTCCAGGATCGCCCGCCGCGTACTCGGCGTCGCCTCAGCATTCTCGGGCGCAGCCTGCACCTGCGCCGTCAGCGCCGCAAGATCCTTGTCAATGGCCGCCAGCCGGTCGCTCCAGTGCCCGCGCCGCATCGCCGTGCTTCCATATGTAATGTCGCTGCGATAGACGGCCGCCGCCTGCGCCGCCGCAATCCATGCTTCCCGCGCCATCCCGTACTGATCAAGCGCTTCCAGCCCCGCCTGCCGTTCCTGCGATTGCTGCAACACGGAGTACAACACGCCCGCGCGCATCTTCGCTGCGAAAAACCGCCCCAGCCCTAACTGGATCAGCACATCCGCTTCCATGCGCCGGAAGACAGCAGAATGGCGGGCCGCGCTTACCCGCGCCGCTTCCAGCGCATCGCTCGCCGCTGCCGCTGAATCTTCCAGCCACTGCGCCACGTCGATCGGCGAGTACTTGGGATTCATGCTTCCGGCCAGCAAATCTCCGGCATGCTCTTCGACCGTCGAAAACGTCTGCGGATCGAGCGGACTCACCGTGCCGAAGCACCGCGGCTGCGGCGTGTCGCTGTAAGGCGAGGGCTCGCTGCCGATCACGATCGGCATATTGGTATTGATCTCCGGCCAGAACGAGTGATTCGATGCCGACGGCAGATGCGCCGAGGTCACCAGCGGCAGCAACCGGCTGGCATGGGCGACGGCCGTCTCCATCGGCAGAGTGCCGGCGCCAAGGGTCGGATGCATCCAACGGCGCCACGCCTCGGGATTCGCGTCCGGATCGTAGAGTTTGCGGCCCCACACGCGGTAGTAGAGCTCAAACTTTTGCCAATCGTACTTGGGATTCAGCGCCGCATCGGCATAAGCGCATCGCCCGCCCGGCTGCCCCGATCCTTCCCGGCCCTTGAACGTCAGCGGCTCCATCAAATCCAGGCCAACCGCGCCGCAAAAATGTGCCGTCCGCCCGTACGCCGCTGCCATCTCCGCGTCAGCTGAAAGCAGATGCCGTTGTGTTCCCGGCCACAGACGAAAGAGCAACTTGTAGCGGCTGCCGGCCTTGAGAAAATCCGCATAGCCGTAACGCGTAAACGAGCGCGAGCCCGAACTCAGGCTGAACGGCCTCTCGCCCGCGTGCCCGGGCTTGGGAATCTCCAGCGCGCGGATGTCGGCCTGCTGATAGCCGAGGCTCTGATGCTCGGCCGAGTACTTCGCCCCCAGCTTTACCGGCATGCCCGTGGCCACGGCAATGTCGATCATCTCCTCGTTTACGCCCTTGGCATGCATGTCGATCTCGATGGTGCGCCCGCAACCTTTGACTGCCGCAAACAGCGTCTCCCAGAACGCGTAGCTACCCTCGGGAATACCGCTCTCGCCATGCACGCGCAACGTCAGTCCCTGAATCTCCGGGCACAGCTTCAGCAGCATCGCCAACGCATCGCGACAATAGGCCGCGTGCGTCTCTTTGGTCAACCCTTCGATGCTGTGATAGGCATTGGGGCTGTCTGTCCACTGGTAGGCGTGCGTCCAGATGCCGAGTTGGAAGTGCAGACCGCGCGCGGCGGTCTGCGCGGCAATAAACTGCAGCGCCTGAAGATTCTTTTCGCGTTCCGCGCCACTCAGCGAAACCGGCGCTGTCAGCACCTTACCGTCGGGCGCGGCCAGTTGCATCACGCGCACGTCGTATCCCGGAACGTCTAGTAGATAAGGGTAAGGAAAATGCAGATAATCGCTCGTTACTCCCTTGGGAAAGTCGTACTCCAATCCAAACCCGAGGCAAAAGCGGTTGAAGCGGCTCGCGGCCAGCACATCCAGGTAGCCCGGCCAGAAATCCCTGTCGTACAGCCACGGCTTGTCCTCGAGCTCGCTGCAAAAGTAGCGGCCTACGCTGCGCACTTCGTTGGCTGGCTTCTCTTCGAGCGGTTTTGCCAGGCGGAGCGCGAGTCCGGGGTTCACGCCAAACTGCACTCGCTCGGCCAACTCCAACAATCCGTAAACATACCCCCGCACATCGCTCGCCGAGACGATCGTGGCCGGTACGCCTTCTTGGCGGCCGGCCGCCAGCACAAAACTCTCCGTGCCCAGGGGGCCCGCGGAGGCGTGCGGAGCGTTCCGGGACGGCGTCAGGGCCGTTGCTTTCACAACCACAAAAAATGCTGCACCGTGCGCGTGAAGCGGAGGCGTAACCACACGGCACCATGCACCCTTGGCTGTCAGTGTCATGCGCAGTTGCTCTGCCGCCCAACGTACCGGCGCCGCACCGGCCACTGGGTCGTTGCTATCTATCGTGATGACAATACCGCGAACGGCTTGCGCCATCGCACCTCGTGCAACGCTCACCGCCGACGCGGCACCGGCCAGCTGCAAAAACTCTCTGCGCTTCATCGCGAAATCCGTCTCCAGTTCCCACGGGACTGGCCTTTCTAGTCCCTACGTCCCCGATCTATGCGGGCAGCTCTTCGTGTTTATGCACGCATCGGCCAGGCGCAACCGCTCGACCGGCCGCCCGCCCACTAAGTGCTCCGTCACAATCTCTTCCGCGTCTTCCGGCTGCACGTGCCCGTACCAGACGGCTTCGGGGTACACCACCACCGTGGGCCCATGCTCGCACTGGTCCAGGCAGCCAGACTTGTTGATGCGCACCTTTGCGCCCAGCCCGGCCTCGCGCGAAAGCTGCTGCAAACGCGCATGCAGCGCGCTCGTTCCGTCGCGGGTGCAAGAGGGCCGCGGCGCATCGGCGGGGCGAGTGTTGTGACAGACAAAAACGTGACGATCAAATGGGGGCAAGCGGAAAACCTCCTCAGTGCAATTCATTCAAGAGTAACGCCCTCCGCTAAGACTCGACTTACCGACCTGCAAATCCCCACCACAATTGCCCTGTTGCCCCGCACCCTCGCGGCTTTCCACAACCCGTATGCCCACCCCGGCCCCATCTGCGAGAATGGGTGTCTAACGATGAGTACGGATAATCTACTTTCGCTCAAAGACGACATGGTGGCCTTCATCGAGGGTCACGGCATGCGCCGCCTCCCCGGCTACGTCACCGACGACATTCCTTCGGTGCTCTGGGAGGGCCACGGCAATATCGACGCGTGGAAGGACTTTGTGGAAATGGCCAAGCACGTGGGCTCTCCCTTCGTCACTTTCAGCGAGATGACGCTCGACCACGAGGAGCTCGACGCTCTCATCGAAGAAGCCGGCGAGATGAACTTCCCAGATGAAGAGGCCGCGGAGCTGGTCGAGGCCAAGTGGCTTCGCAAGTACGCGGGCAAGCTCGGCTACATCCAGCTCGGATTCATCTACCAGGGCATCGTCTTCATGCACGAAACCACCACCGAGTGGTACGAGCGCTACCAGTCGCTGCTGGAAAACCTCGAGGCCTTCCACGACATCGTGATTGACGACGCGCACTCGCACGACGACGAGGACGAGTAAAACGCGTGAGCACGACCAGCGCCCGAAATGGGCCCGCCCCGGCACAACCTATATTGCCGCAATGCGCGATGCCGCGCCAGCGTTGGATCGTCGCTGAGCCGCAGGCCGAAGCCTCAGCCGCTCTTGCCCGCGAAGCCCGCTTGCCTCTGGTTCTCGCCGAGCTGCTCGTCGCCCGCGGCATCACCCAAGCCGCCGAGGCCTTCGCCTTCCTCAATCCCGAGCCCGCGCACCTCCATGATCCCTTTCTCATGCTCGGCATGGCCATGGCCGTGGAGCGGCTCGAACGCGCCATCGCCGCCAGCGAGCCCATTCTTCTTTACGGCGACTACGATGTGGACGGCACTGTCGCCGTGGTCCTGCTCAAGACCGCCATCGAGATGCTCGGCGGTGAAGCACGCTTCCACGTGCCGCACCGCCTCCGCGAAGGCTACGGCATACAGTCGAGCGTGCTTGAAGCTGCCCACGCTGACGGCGTTCGCGTCGTGGTCACCGTCGACACCGGCATGCGCGCCTTTGCCGAAGCGGAAACCGCGCGGCAGCTGGGTCTGGATTTGATCGTCACCGACCATCACTTGCCGGCCGCCGGCGACGCGCTCCCCGCTGCCCTCGCCATCCTCAACCCGAATCAGCCGGGATGTCCGTATCCGGAGAAAAGCCTTTGCGGCGCGGCCATCGCGCTCAAGCTGGCGCAAGCGCTGCTCGAACGCCGCGAGCCGGAGCGGGCGCGCGAAAAAACCCTGCCCAGCTTCCTCAAAATGGCAGCCATCGCCACCATCGCCGATGCGGTTCCGCTGCGCGGCGAAAACCGCACCATCGCGGCAATTGGACTGAAGGAGCTGCGCCGGCCCATGGGCGCCGGTCTCTGCGCGCTCTTTGCCGCTGCCGCGCTCGATCCCGCGGCCAAGCAACTCACCGGTTTCGACGTCGCCTTTCGCCTCGCGCCGCGCATCAACGCTGCCGGCCGCATGGACATCGCCTCGGAAGTCGTCGAGCTTTTCTCCACGCGCGACTCGCGCCGCGCGACGGAGCTGGCGAACAAATTGGAACGGCTCAATCGCGAGCGCCGCGACGTGGAAGCCGCCGCGCTCACTGCCATCGAAGCCCGCCTCGCGGCCGATTCAAAAATCGCCGCCGATCGCCTCCTCGTCATCGAAGGCGACGGCTGGCATCGCGGCGTCATCGGCATTCTCGCCTCGCGCGTCGTCGAGCGCACCGCCAAGCCGGCCATTGTCATCAGCATTGAAGACGGTGTGGCCCACGGCTCCGGCCGCTCCGTCGACGGATTCGCGCTCCTCGCCGCCATTGAAACCTGCGCCGACCTCTTCACCCGCTTCGGCGGCCACGCCTTTGCCGTGGGCTTCGCGCTTCCCGCGGAAAAACTTCCAGAACTGAAGCGCCGCCTGCGCGCCTATGCCGAGCAGCACCTCGCCGCTCGCGATCCAGAGCGCATTCTGCGCATTCACGCGGAATTACCGCTCGACCGCATCACGCCTGTGCTCGCCGGATGGCTCAAGAAACTCGAGCCGCTCGGCCACGGCAATCCCGAGCCGCTATTCCTCGCCCGCAACGTGCGCCTGCTCAAAGCGCCGCGCATCATGAAGGCTCGCCATCTCGCGCTCGACCTCGCGCAGGACTCGTCCGCGCCGCCAAATGGCGCCTCCAATTCATCACCCGCCGCCGTCTCCGCTGGTCCGTCCGGCAGCCCCGCGCCTGTCAGTTCCATCCGCGCCGTCGGCTGGAACCTCGCGGCGCGCGCCATGGAACTTCACCTCGATCAGGGCAGCCGCATCGATCTCGCCTATCGCATCCGCGAAAATGACCACCCCGACTTCGGCGGCCTCGAAATCGAAATTCTGGGCATGGAAGCATCCGGGACGTAATCGCCGTCGTCGCTCGTTTTCCCAGCCAAAAACGAAAGCCCTCCGCATCGCGGAGGGCTTTCGTTGCAAACTACAACGCGCGCTTATCCGACCACTTCAATCCCCATCGAACGCGCCGTACCCTTGATGCTCTTGATCGCGGACTCGATCGACGCCGCGTTCAAATCCGGCATCTTCTGCGTGGCGATCTCGCGCACCTGCTTCTCGGTCACTTTGCCCTTCTTTTCCTTGTTGGGTGTGCCCGATCCCTTGTCGATGCCCGCCGCCTTCTTCAGCAGCACCGCTGCGGGAGGCGTCTTGGTGATAAAGCTGAAGGTGCGGTCCGCGTACACCGTGATGACGACCGGAATAATCAGCCCAGCCATCTCCTTGTTCTGCGTCTTGGCGTTGAACTGCTTGCAGAACTCCATGATGTTGACCTGCGCTTGACCCAGCGCGGGGCCGACTGGCGGCGCGGGCGTTGCCTTGCCGGCTTCAATCTGCAGTTTCACGTAGCCGGTAATCTTCTTGGTTGTTGCCATGTGCGGTTCCTTTGGAACCAGCTTCTAGCTCCTAGCTTCTAGCTACTAGCTGGTCATTCCTTTTGCAAATTTTGGTGTCGCAGTCTCAGCGTTCGCATCAAACCGGCGCTCGCTAGGTAAGCACGACCGGCTAGAAGCTAGAAGCTAGTGGCTAGAAGCTGCTCTACTCAATCTTTTCTACCTTGCCGAACTCCAGTTCGACGGGCGTGGAGCGGCCGAAGATCGTCACCATCACCTTCAGGGTTTCGCGGTCTTCGTTGATCTCGTCCACCACGCCATTGAAGTTGGCGAACGGCCCATCGGTGATGCGTACCTGTTCGCTCTTCTCGAATTTGATCTTGAGCCGCGGCTTTTCCTTCGCGGTTTCGCTGCGGAAGAGAATCGAGCTTACCTCTTCCTCGCTCAGCGCCACGGGCTTGTCGCCGGTCCCCAGAAATCCCGTCACCTTGGGCGTGTCTTTCAGCACGTGCCACAGGTTGTTGTCGAGATCCATCTCCACCAGCACGTAGCCGGGCAGAAACACCCTCTCCACGGTGCGCTTTTTGCCGTTGACAATCTCCGTCACCGGCTCGGTGGGAATCATTACGCGGCCCACGCGGTCCTTCAATCCAAATGCCTGCACGCGGCTCTCGATGGACTCGCGCACCTTGCGCTCAAAGCCCGAGTAGGCGTGCAGGATGTACCACTTGAAGAGCGGATTGCGCACCGGCTCCGCAGCGGCGGCCTCGGGTGCTGCATCCGCGGTCCCGGGCTCTGCTGCAGCGGCCTGTGGTGCGGGCTCCGGCACTTCCATCGGCTCGTTCACGGGTTGAGCCAACTCCGTTTTTTCCAGCTCGTCTGACATTACCCTCTCGATTCCGGGCTGCTCTCCACTACTGCTGCAATCCACCCAGGCTTTTCAGTAATATGTGCACACCCCGGTTAAACAGTCCGTCGACGATAAAGAAGAACAAGCCGAACAGAAACACGGCGATGATGACAACGCCCGTGGTCGACTTCACTTCTTTCCAGGAGGGCGTAACCACCTTGCGCATCTCCGCGCGCACGTCGCGCAGAAAGTCGGTAAACTCTCTCCATTTGCTCATCGCACCGCCCCCAAACTCCGCCAGTGCTCCCGGCTCTTGCCGCTTGGCAGACCGTTCTTCGCTTCGTTCGACTGCTGTTTTCGTGGCCATACTTCCAATCCTTCTGTAGGTTTCAAGTGCCAGTTGTCAGTTCGTTTTGCCGATGCCAGCGACTTCGCTTACCGCGGCACTGTCGTAACTGATCCCTGAAGCCTGTTCCCTGTTCCCCGGTTCTTTGGCAGGGGCGGAGGGATTCGAACCCCCAAGTTCGGTTTTGGAGACCGACAGTTTAGCCATTGAGCTTACGCCCCTGCAAAAGCAGCTATCGGCTTCCAGCCTCTAGCTTCTAGCTCGTTCGCGGGAAGGCCAAGATCTTAACTTCCCGATACATAAGCTAGGGGCTAGAAGCTAGCAGCTGGAAGCTGCCTTACTTCGCTTCCTTGTGCACCTGGTGCTTGCGGCAACGATTACAGAACTTCTTCAGTTCAAGACGGCCAGTGACGGTCTTCTTGTTCTTCGTCGTCGAGTAATTGCGCTCCTTGCACTGCGTGCACTCCAACGTGATAATTTCCCGCATTGCCTGTTCCCTTCCGTCGATCAATGAATCCTTGTCATCGATCAGAATTCGCTTGCCGCGTCGTTGCCTTTCGCCCGAAGGGCGGTCCGCCCGGCGCGGCCAGCGCCTACTTGATAATCTCCGAGATAGCTCCTGCGCCCACCGTGCGTCCGCCTTCGCGGATGGCAAAGCGCAAACCCTTCTCCATGGCCACTGGCGTAATCAGCTCAATCGTCAGCTCCACGTTGTCGCCCGGCATCACCATCTCCACGCCCGCCGGCAACTCCGCCACTCCCGTCACGTCCGTCGTGCGGAAGTAGAACTGCGGCCGGTAGCCCTTGAAGAACGGCGTATGACGCCCACCCTCTTCCTTGCTCAACACGTACACCGAGCTCTTGAAGGTCGTGTGCGGCGTAATCGACGCCGGCTTGGCCAGCACCATGCCGCGCTCCACGTCTTCCTTCGCCGTGCCGCGCAACAGAATGCCCGCGTTGTCCCCGGCCATGCCCTCGTCGAGTTGCTTCTTGAACATCTCGACGCCGGTGCAGACCGTCTTGCGCGTCTCGCGGAAGCCGACAATCTCCACGTCCTCGCCCACCTTCACCTTGCCGCGCTCGATCCTGCCCGTGACCACAGTCCCACGTCCGGAAATCGAAAAGATATCTTCAATCGGCATCAGGAACGGCTGATCCACCGCGCGGTCCGGACGCGGCACATAACTGTCCACCGCCGCCATCAGCTCGTCGATCTTCGCTTCCCACTTGGCCTCGCCATTCAAGGCGCCCAAAGCCGAGCCGCGGATCACCGGCGCGTCATCCGGGAACTGGTACTTGGCCAGCAACTCGCGCACTTCCAACTCCACCAGTTCGATCAACTCTTCGTCTTCCACCGCGTCGCACTTGTTCAGGAAAACCAGCACCGAGGGCACGCCCACCTGGCGCGCCAGCAGCACGTGCTCCTTGGTCTGCGGCATCGGTCCGTCCGTCGCCGCCACCACCAGGATCGCGCCGTCCATCTGCGCTGCGCCCGTGATCATGTTCTTGATGTAGTCAGCGTGGCCCGGGCAGTCCACGTGCGCGTAGTGACGGTTGGCCGTCTCGTACTCCACGTGTGCTGTCGCGATCGTGATGCCGCGCTCCCGCTCTTCCGGCGCGTTGTCAATCGAGTCGAACGAGCGGAACTGGTTCTTCGGGTTGTGCTTCTGCAATACCTTCGTAATCGCCGCCGTCAGGGTCGTCTTGCCGTGATCAATATGACCGATCGTTCCCACGTTGACGTGCGGCTTGCTGCGATCAAACTTTTCCTTCGCCATAAAAGTCCTAAATCCCTTTCATCGCTTTACTGCTTGTTGAACCTTGAGGCGCCGGCGGTCCGGCTCCAGCCCCCAAAAACAGCCGCTAGCTTCTAGCTGCTAGCCCCTAGCTTCTTCCTGCCGCTGCCAGCCTCAACCGTTCACTCCAGCAAAACCCAGCTAGAAGCTAGCGGCTAGAAGCTTATCTCTCTCAGTAGTACGCGTACACCTTCAAGTACCTTTGCCGTAACTCCAACGGCACCGCTTCCACCAACCGCAGATACCGTTCGCGCGTCAGGCCCTGGTCGCTCACCGGCAACGCCCGGTAAAGCGCAATCGCTTCCTTGCCCAGCAACCCGCGCTCCAGAATGCCTTCATAATCCCGGACGCGCAGCTTCGACTTCTTCACGCGATTCAGAAAAACCTCAACGTCGCGCGCATCGAACACCGAGTCGATCAGCGCGTGCAACTGCGCAAATCCCTGCTCGTCCTGTACCGCAATGGCTGCCTGCTCGAACATCGTTTCCCTGCCCTCACTTCTCGATTCAGCTAGCCTTTGGAGCGGGAGACGGGGATCGAACCCGCGACCAACAGCTTGGAAGGCTGTGACTCTACCACTGAGTTACTCCCGCCCGTAAAAGCAGCTTCTAGCCTCCAGCCATTAGCTTCTAGTTCCATCTTGCCGGCGCCAACCGCATCGGCTCGCCTCACCACTGCACAAGCTAGAAGCTAGTAGCTAGTAGCTGCATTTCTGGAGCTGATGACCAGGATTGAACTGGTGACCTCTCCCTTACCAAGGGAGTGCTCTACCAACTGAGCTACATCAGCCCGCTAAACCCAAGCTGCCAGCTTCCAGCCTCTAGCTTCCAGCCTCATCTTGCCGGTATGAGCCACAGCGGCTCGAACCCGCAACTTCAAGCTAGAAGCTAGCAGCTAGAGGCTAGTAGCTAGTCCTTCCCCCCGACCGCCGGATCTTCTCCGCCTGCCGGGCTAACACTGCACGCAAGGCCATTCCGCCAATCACGATCAGCGGAATCAGTCTTAACTCCACCGACTTTCCAAAAACGAGCACCGAGCCCTCGCCCATGGTCAGCCAAACCACCACGGCCAGAACGGCAAACATCGCCATGGCCGCCCAAAACTTGCGATCGAGATCCGCGCCGGAGCGGTCCAACTTCCCGTTCTCCACGCCCGTTCCCATCTCCGCTCTCAAACCCAGTTCCCAGCCAACGAACCACTGATCACTGATCACTGATCACCGAAAACTGTCGTGGTGCACAGGGGAGGATTCGAACCTCCGTAGCTCGCAAGGAGCGGCAGATTTACAGTCTGCTGCCATTAACCGCTCGGCCACCTGTGCCCATCTCGTCCGAGCCACTCATTCCGCAATTCCTGCGGTCCCCGCGGCTCGCTCCCTAACTCCGCTAACGCCGCCAGCCCCGCTAACGCCGCTCTTTTCTTGCCCGCTTCCGCGCACGCCGCAACCTCCGGAGGACTCCGGACTCACGAGCCTGCGCCAGTAGTGGGGATCACCGCGGAGGTCAGGCCCGGCGCTCATCCAACCTGCGCCGGAAAACTTTCGCCGCTTCGGCTCCCTCGTTTCGGCTTCCTTATTTGTGGAGCTGGCGAAGGGATTTGAACCCCCGACCCTCTGATTACAAATCAGATGCTCTACCAGCTGAGCTACGCCAGCTCGTTTCCCACGGGAAACCTGCCCGAGGCGCCGAAAAGTGCGCGGACACACTCCAACTTTCCGCGTACACGGCACAGAAATCAAGGTTAGCACACCGCCGCACCCGGAGCAAACGCGGAAAAAACCAGAAATCAGTCCAGAAACTGGCCAAGAGCGCTTCCTGATTCTCGCCGCCGTTTTGGCTCGACTGAATCCGGTCCTTCGCCGGTTATTTTGCCGTGGACTGACGATTTGCCTTGACAGCGGGCGTAGGGAAAACAGACGCTTTTTTCAGGCTTAAGAGGCACTTTTTTCCAGAGGTCGAACGATGAATCTGAAAACCCTGGCTCCCGCAATGTCTGTCCTGCTCGCCTTCTCCGCAACCCTGGCGCTGCTGCCCGCTTCCGCTCAGGCCCCGGCGCGCAAACCCCGCGTGGCTGTGCTGGATTTCGATTACGCCACCGTGCAAAGCTCCACTTCCGCCATGTTCGGCACCAATGTCGACGTGGGCAAGGGCATCACCGACCTGCTCATCACCGGCCTGGTCAACAACGGCACTTTCTCAGTGTTCGAGCGCCAGACCCTCGACAAGCTCATGACGGAGCAGAATTTCTCCAACTCCAATCGCGCCGACCCCTCAACTGCCGCCAAGCTGGGCAAATTGGCGGGCGTGGATTACATCATCATCGGCGCCATCACCCAGTTCGGCAACGAGACCAAGAAGCAGGGTGTGGGCGGAAATGGAGGCACTTGGCACGGCTATGGCGTGGGCGGTTTCGGCCACTCCAACTCCAAGGCCGAGGTCGGCATCAGCGCCCGCATCGTCAACGTCAATACCGGCGAAATCGTGGCTGTGGCCGAGGGCAGCGGCCAGTCCTCTCGCTCCTCCACCTCGCTTCTCGGTGGCGGCGGCGACTGGCGCGGCGCCGGAGGCGGTAACGTCGATTTCGGCTCCAGCAACTTTCAGGAAACCATCATTGGCGAAGCTACCAAAGCTGCCGTTGACCAGCTCTCCGGGAACATCATCGCCGACGCGCCCAAGTTGACCATTACGGCCGTGAAGATCGACGGCGTTGTCGCCGCGGTCGATAGCGGCCAGATCATCCTCAATATGGGCTCCGATGCCGGCGTCAAAGTGGGCGATCAATTCGAGATCATCCGCGTGACCAAGGAGATCAAGGATCCCACCACCGGCGAAGTCATCCGCCGCCTCACCACCACCGTCGGCTTCGTCAAGGCCACCGATGTCGACGCCAAGTCCTCAGTCTGCGTTCCTGTCTCGGGCTCCGGCTTCCAGGAAGGCGATCACGTGCGAAGCCCGGAGTAGGCCTAGTTCGCAAACCAGAAAACGCCCGCCGCAGCCCTCGTGCCCGGCGGGCGTTTTCTTGCGCAAGGTTTGCCGCAACTACGCCTCCACCACAGAAATATGCAGCTCCTCCTGCGAGCGCTACAGCGCCGCATGGAATGCCGTGATCATGAAAAACAGCCAGATGCCGATCGCATACGGAACGAATGGTGCCAGGGCCATCAAAACGCTCCTTGCGAATTCGCCCGCCAGGGTGGATGATGCGGATATCTCGTTTCTATCCCCATTTCCTCGCCTCGAATTCGAAAAGGAGGGACCAGATGCGCAACTGGCTTCTCGCAGTTTTGTTTCTGGCTGTCTGCCCACTAGTTCTCGCACAGCAGACGATCAACAATGATGTCGTTATCAGGATGGTCAAAGCCGGACTCGCCGACGACGTGATTGTCACAACCATCAACGCCTCGCAGGGTGCCTATGACACAACCGCGAACGGCCTCATCGCACTCAAGCAGGCCGGAGTCAGCGACAAGGTGATTGCGGCGATCGTCGCAAAGAACGCAGCCCCTGCCCCCTCAGTGCCTCCAGCACAACCGAAAAACGACGCGGCGCCCGCGCCTCCGCCGGGGCCAAGTCCCTCAGAAAGGCGGAGCCACCGGAAGAGGGCACCGCATCCGGGACAGCGCCGATTGCCCCTGGCGCGCGAGTCGTGATCGCCCCAATGGGTGGATTCGAGACCTATTTCGCGGCGGCTATTCGTGAAAAGAGGGTGCCAATCGTTCTGACCATCGACAAAGATTCAGCGCAGTTTTTCGTTGTCTCGACCAACGCTGAATGGAGAGGTTTCGTTTATGGTTCGGGCGCAAGCTGGAACAATTCGGGCGGGGCAGCGGGCGCATCCGCAAGCTCTACGCGAGGGCTCGAAGCAAGCATTATATCATTGAATCAAAAACGAAGGACGTTGTGTGGGCTTACGAAATACACAAGAGCAGCCACGGTTCGCTGCTCTTCGGCATTCTCGGTGCTCGCGGCCAGCAGTCTATAGCAGAGGCCTGTGCAAGCATCTCAAGATGTATATCGAGAAAGGCAAGAAGGCCGCGGAAATCTCGCTCATTCCAGCCGGTTCCTCATCGCCCCCCGGATGATCCGGCGGCTCGCACCCGCCCCTTGCGCAATCGCCCGCCAGGGTAGATCATGCAGATGCTTCCCTTTGAGTGTTTTTGTTGTATCCAAAACGCGAAGGAGAAGCTCCATGCACAAAAATTTTGCCGCAATCTTCTGTCTGGTATGCTGCCCGCTGCTCGTGGCGCAGCAAGCGTCCACACCCACTCCTGCAAGCGCCAATCCGGACTCCGGCCCCGTTAACGTGGCTCCTCCGCAGCCCGCGCGTCCGCCGCAGCCGCACACGCTCATGGACGGAACCCCGGTTAAGCTCCGCCTCAGCGAAACCATGACCTCGGCAACTGCCAAGGTCGGCCAGGAGGTTCCGTTCGAGGTCACGGAAGACTTAACGGTTGACGGCGTGGTCGTGCTCCCCAAAGGCGCAACGGCAATAGGAACCGTCACCGATTGCAACCCGAGAAAAAGTATGGGCCGGGCGGGGAAATTGGACATCAGCATCACCTACGCGCGCCTTGCCGATCAGGAAAAAGCAGCGCTCAGGGCCATGCAGGACAACAAAGGCGGCGGCCATGTAGGCGCCATGACCGGGGCCATCGTGGCTACCTCGATCGTCTTCTTCCCCGCGGCTCCGCTCTTCCTTTTTATTCACGGAAAAGACATCACACTTCCGGAGGGCACCGAAGTCACCGCATTTGTTGAAGGCGATATGCATCTCGATATGGCAAGATTCGCCGTGGCTCCGCCTGCGCCCCCGAGCGCTACTGCTGCAGCTCAGGCAAGCGTCATCGTCGAATCCACCCCGCCGGGCGCCGATATCGAAGTCGACGGCGCATTCGTCGGCAACACACCCTCCACCGTTTCCGTCGCTCTGGGCAACCATCAGATCACTGTCAAGAAAAAGGGCTTTACCGATTGGACCAAGACCCTCAATGTAACTGGTGGCAACGTGCATCTGAACGCTGAGTTGGATGCAACGGCTCCGGTCGCGCCTGTCGCGCCGCCACAGTAATTCTTGGGCAGATGCCACCGCGGCCCCGGACTAGCCTGACGGAAGCGCTTATCGTCCGGGCCGCGTTCGTCATCCCAAGAAAATCGCTCTTGCCGCAGCAAGCCTTTGGGTTGATGATTTGAGTGCCTGATGCCCGGCGCTCCATCAACCCATCCCAAGGAGAAGCTGCATGCGCAAGAGACTTCCAGCCCTGGCATTGCTGGCCATTGCCTCGTTGCTCTTAGCGCAAGAGGATATGAACAACGCCGCCGTCATCAAGCTCCTGAAGGTGGGGCTGTCGGACGACCAGATCGCCAGCATCGTCAACACATCTCCCGGCAAGTACGACACCTCTGCGGATGGTCTGGACGCGCTGAGGAACGCGGGCGCCGACAGCAAGGTGATTTCTGCCGTGCTGATGAAGTCCGCACCCGGGCCGCCGCCCCTGCCCGCTCCTCCCATTTCGTCGCGGGACGTCGCTGAGCCTGCCTCAAAAATTCCGCACGGCGTTGACGGCGTTGGCGTCTACTTCCAGGCCAGAGACGGAAGCTGGAAGGTTGTGCTGGCGGAGACCGTAACAAGAAAGGCCGGCGGCGTGGTCAAGTCGGTTGCCACCGAAGGAAAGATCAAAGGGGACGTGAATGCCATCGTCGACGGGCCGTCGAGCACGCTGACGCTGATGCTCCCGGCGAGCTTCATTCTTTATACGCCTGAGGGCAGTTCTGTCGGCGATTATCTCCTGCTGCGATTTCGCGCGCATGAAAAAAATCGGGAGTTTCGCCTGGAGACCGGCGGCGAATTCCATCGTTCCAGCAGTGAGGCCAAAGATTCCGTCGATTTCAGCAGCACGGAACTCGCGCCGCATGTTTTTGAGGTCACCCTTGGCCGCGAATTGGGCGCGGGCGAGTACGCTTTTCTGGCTCCGAATGACGCGCTCGATCTCAGAGGCAGTGCCGGCTCCGGCAAGTTGTACACCTTCTCGGTCGTCAAATAGCGGTTCCGGTCCGCTATGCTGAATGCGGGCCCGAAATTTCTGGCCGAGGCGCCTCCCGCATGAGCCGACGCACGCGCAAAACGCTTTTGATTGTCGCCGCACTCCTGGTTTTGGTGGCTCTGGCCGTCTTTTTGCGCTCTAAAGCTCCGCCCGAGGCCGCGCGCCTGCTGCCCGAGTCAGACGGCATCATCTACATCGATCTCCGGCCCATCCGCGCCGTCTTCCACAAAGAGCTGAAGCCGCCCCAGCACTCGGCCGAGTACCAGGAGTTCATCGACGCCATCGGCATCGACCCCGAGCGCGACCTGGACCAGGTGGCCGTCGCCCTGCACCGCATGCCCGATCCCAGCGGACCCAACGGCCCGGTTGCATATTCGATGGTCCTCGTCGGCAAAATCACCGGCCAGCGCTTGAACGCGTGGCTCGATGCACATGCCACTTCTCGTGAATCTTACGATGGGCACACCGTCTACAGCATTCCCTCTGAGGGCCGCACCGTCCGCGTCGCGCAGATCGGCTACGATACCATCGCCGCCTCCAATTTTCCGACGCCGGAAAAAATCCACTCCATCCTCGACCGCCATCGCACTGCCGCATGGCCTCTCTCCGGCTCCACGCTGCTCCAGCAGCATTACCACGACGTGCCGTTGCTTTCGCTCGCCTGGGGCGTAGGCCAAATCGGCCTTCCCTTCAGCGAGAGCGGCTCCATCCACATCTTCGGCCTTGCGCTGCCTCTCGAGCCCGACTCGACCATCATCGCCAGTCTCGCGCCGGCGTTGCCGATTCGCAATTCATTCGGATCGCTCCGTCTGCGCGTGGAAGAAATTGCGCCGTCTGAAGCGACGGCCACCAGCCAGGCCGCCGATCTGGCCACGCTCGTCACCCTGGCCCGTGGTATTACCCCGCAGTTGGGCTCCAACCCCGCCAACAACAGCCTCAAGAAATTGCTTGAAACCGCTGAAGTCACGCAGCACGGGGAGCGCGTCGTAGTCACTGCCGCGGTACCGGGCAACTTTTTCACCGGGCTATAGTGAAGGCGAGTGAAGAAGTGAATAAAGTGAAGGAGTGAAGAAACCAAGCAGTGAAGGTGCGATAGGCCGCGGAATCGCCTTCCGCTCCCGGCGCATCGAAATAAAGGTGGGCGCGCTTCCCCGTTCCCCGCGCGCATTTTTGATTGAATCCCTGAGAGGTTGCACAAAGATGCTGCACCAAAATCTGAAAACCCCTGCCATTCATCGCCTTTTCATCTTTGCTGGCGCGCTGCTCGCCCTCAATACCGCTGCCGTAGCGCAAAGCCAGCCGCAATCTCCCGTTCTCACCGGCCAGGCCGCGTTTACCGACGCCGCGCACGAAGCCCCCGGCATCCGCCGCCATCTCACCGTGGCCGATCTGCCCGATCCCGCGCCCGATCAATCCGTCGATAACGGCCCCAACATCGTTCCCCGCCCCGCCAGCGCCTGGCCCATTGCGCCCAAGGGCTTCAAGGTGGAGCTTTACACCACCGGCCTCGACAATCCGCGGCTGATTCGCTTCGCCCCCAACGGCGATCTGTTCCTCGCCGAGAGCGCATCCGGCAAAATCAAGGTCTTCCGCGGCGCCGACACGAAGGGGAATCCCAAACAAATCTCCGTCTTCGCACAAGGCCTGCACCAGCCTTTCGGGATTGCGTTTTATCCCAACGGCGTGCATCCGCAATGGGTCTATATAGGAGATACAGACGCCATCGTGCGCTTCCCATACAAGAATGGCGACCTGACGGCCAGCGGTCCCATGCAGCAAATCGCCGATCTTCCCGGCGGAGGCCGTCTGCGCGGCGGCGGCCACTGGACGCGCGACCTCGCCTTCTCGCTGGACGGCAGCAAACTTTTTGCGTCCGTCGGCTCGCACTCCAATGTCGACGACTCCGATACCCATCCTGAAGAATTTCACCGCGCCGATGTGCTCGAGTTCACGCCCGAGGGCAAATTCCTCAAGGTCTACGCTTCAGGCCTGCGCAACTGTGTAGGCGAGGCCATCAATCCCACCACCGGCGAGCTGTGGTGCTCCACCAACGAGCGCGACGCGCTCGGCAACAACCTCGTACCCGACTACATCACCCACGTGCAGGAAGGCGGCTTTTACGGCTGGCCGTGGTGGTACATGGGCGTGGGCGGCGGTAAGCAGGACCCGCGCCACGCAGGCAAGCATCCCGAACTCAAGGGCAAAGTCATCACGCCCGACATTCTCGTCAACCCGCACTTCGCCTCGTTGGAAATGACCTTCTACGAGGGCTCCCAATTTCCCGCCAAGTACAAAGGCGATGGATTTGCGGCGGAGCACGGCTCCTGGAACCGCGCCCAGCGCTCCGGCTACGAAGTCATCCGCCTGCCCATGCACAACGGCCACGCCACCGGCGAGTACGAAGACTTCCTCACCGGCTTCACCGTGGGCTCAGGCGACGGGGATGTCTGGGGCCGTCCCGTCGGCGTAGCCGTAGCTCCGGACGGCTCCCTCTTCGTCACCGACGACGGATCAAGGTCGATCTGGCATGTGATCTATGTTGGAAAGTGAAGGAGTGAACGAGTGAAGGGGTGAAATGTGAGTCGTGAATCGCTGGTCATTCACTTTTTCACTCTTTCACTTCTTCACTTGCCTTGATCACTGATCAGTGTCATCTGTAAATATGTCTTCAATCCTCATCCCAAACAGCCGCGCCAGCTTGAACGCCAGCGGCAAGCTGGGATCGAACTTCCCCGTCTCGATCGCGTTGACCGATTGCCGCGAAACCTCCAGCCGCTGGGCCAGGTCCGCCTGCGACCAATCCCGCTCCGCGCGCAGCACCTTCAGGCGGTTCTTCATCGGTACCTCCAGCGGTTCACCCAAAAAGAGACCAAAAACGCCAAGTCGAACAGAACCGCACCCGAAACGAAATTCATTCGCGGAACATGAATGAACGTCCCGAGCGTAAACCAAAGGACAGCCACGCCCGCGGTCACACCAAAACCCCAAAGAATCGACTGCACGAAAAGAGATTTTTGAAACTCATCCTTCTCTTCCGCAAGGTAAAACCCGACGCTGAAAATCACGGCAATGAACGGCAACGACGCCACCGCAGCGCAGAGAACGGCCCAAACTCCTGTCGGGTGTAAATGAAAGTGATCCAAACTGACTCTCAAAATCAGGAACAGAAAGATCGACGGCAAGAAGAAGAAGAGAACTCGGTCTTCGAACCGGTACCTTGCGGGACTGCTGACATATGGGCTCATAACGGATTCCTTTGCAGATGAAAAATGTCGAATTGCCGATCTGAGATCGTTGCGGCCCTCATCTGTACCTCGCCTTCACCACGGGTATGGCAATGACTACAAAGAGCCAGAAGATCGGGTAGATCAAGACCAGGTCGAGCCGCGGCGCGTGAGCAAAGTCCTGCATGTAACCACAGATCGTCGTTGTTGCTAAAGTGCCGCCGATACCCCCGAGCAGGGCACTGCACCAGCAAATTGCGCTGGAACTCGTCTTTTTCGACGGCCAGGAACCGTCCCGTCTCGATCAGCACCCACAAAATCGGAAGCGCGGGCAGAATAGCCACCGGATAAGCCAGCAGCCCTTTCAAATGACCGAGGCGAAACGCCGCGGCAGCAACCAAAGCGAGCACCACAACCAACAAGGCGCTCATCAAGGAGGTGCTTACGAACCGGCGTTGCGCCGGACTCTTGACTGAACAAAACATCGAAAGTCTCCTTTACTAAATGACAAGGAAACATTACATCGATCGACAAAATATGTCAAGTGTCATTGACACATTCTTCAATTTTCGATGATTAAGAGGTGCCCCATCCTAAAGTTCGTCGCGGAGCGGCGAGCTTCGGGGCCGGATAGCACGAATGCATCGAGCGGGGGCGTTCTAACTCCGCCAACTCCGCTAGCTCCGCTAACCCCGCTGCCTCATCAGTGCATCATCCGCCCATACATCCCCGCCTCAAAGCTGCGGCGGTCCAGCCGGGGCAGCGCCCGTGTCACCTTGTCGGGGACGAGCGCGTAGTGCCGCGCCGCAATCAGCGCCTCCGCCACGCACCACACGTCCTCTTCGGCGGTCATCCAGTGGCAGCGGTCCAAACGCGCCAGGTTCACGGCTCGCGAGTAGGCGCGCAACGTGTATTCGCCGCGCAAATTGTAGTAGTTCGCAAAGTAGCTCAGCGCCAGTTCGCGCAACGTACGGTACACCGGCGGGCGAAAGCGCAGCCCGGCAAAGTTTGACTTGGCAATCCCGCCCCACAGCCCGCGTTCGCGAAAGAGGGCCACCACGTGATCGTCATCGTGCACACTCTCGAGATCCATCACCAGCGGCGGACGCCCACCAACTCGCAGCGCCGCCGCGGCCAGCAGCGCCCCCTCCAGACAATGCCCTTTACGCTCAAGGAGCACGCGCCGCGGCGACCCAGCCGTGTCCGCGTACTGGTACGTGAGCGCGTCGATAAATTTCTGAATGAGCGCCGGCGTCTTCAGCGCGCGCAAGGTGCGCAAATCCGCCGCAGACAAACCGAAGCTCTCGTTCCCCCGTCGCCCCATGCGCCTCTCGTTCTCGCCATTTCGCGTCCGCGCCGTTTTTCGACGGAGATCAATGGTTAGGAATATAGTAGCCCGGCAGGGATTCGGCTTTGACGCCCGGGTCGGGCGCATGCAGCTTCACCTGGATTTTGTGCAGGCGCTGGTCGGGTGTGATCAGCGCCGAACGATAGCTCAGCGCGTACTGGCGGTTGATGCACTCGGAGATCTCAGCGGCACCCTTCGGCATATCGTGCGGATCGGACGACTTCACAATACGAACCCCGGCCGAGGGGAAAAAGGTCATTGCGGCAGCGCGCTCTTGGGGGGTTGGCGCGTACGGATCGAAGATCTCAAGCACATAGACGAAGGGGCTTGGTGCCGTCTCCAGGGAGCGAACCGCTTCGCTTACGCTGTGTCGGGAAACATTGTCCCCGCCATCGGTGATCAGTACAAGTGCCCGCCGCGGATAGCGCGCGAAGTGCGCGAAGTAAGGCTCCGCAATCACGATAGAGTCATCGAGCGCGGTGCGATGACCGTATTGCAGGTGCCCGAAGATGGATAGATCGACTTCTGCTGCCGGGGTGAACGGCAGCACCAGATACGATTTTTCCGCGAAGGCACTCACCGTCACCTCGCTGCCCTGCGGCAGACCCATGACCAGCGCGACGGCGGAATCGCGGGCTTCGTCTTGCTTGGACGTCATGCTGCCCGAGACGTCCATCAGGATGCACAGTGAGACCGGCGAGCCGGGGCCGGCAATGGATTCGATTTTTTGCGGCGTGCCGTCTTCGACGATTTCGAGCGAGGATGCGGGGATCGGGTTCGCCACGCCTTTTTTCGCGTCAACCAGCACATTCAGAATCACCTGCGGCCATTCGGCTGCCGCAGCCGGCGCCGTAATCGCGGGAACGATCGGTGCACCGGTTCCTGGAGCGGAGACCTGCGCTCGAGCAAAGGAGAAATCGGCAATCACCAAAAAGAAAAGGACAGCTTTCGCAACCGTCGGCATCGGCAACCTTTCGCAGATCCAGTCGCCGGAATTATAGCTCGAAAATGATCGGGCCCCTCGCAGAACTTGCTTCCCTCCCGCTGGCTCGCCGACCTGCTGACTCACTGGCTTGCTCCCTCGCTCCCTTGCTCCCTGCCGGGATCCCCAGCGGGCTATTTGTGCCCGCTGGGGTGGCTTGCTCCCTGTTAAGCTTCTTCCGTGGGCTTTCAAGATTTCCTCGGCAACACGACCACCGTCACGCACCTGCGCGAAAGCGTGCGCGCCGGGCGTTTTCCTCACTCCATGATCCTCGCCGGGCCGCGCGGCGCAGGCAAATACACGCTCGCCCTCATGCTGGCCCAAGCCGTCAACTGCCTCAATCCCACTGAATCCGATGGCCTGCCCGACTTCTGCGGCGTTTGCCGCAATTGCACGCGCATCGCCGCGGCCGCGAATCTTGAAGCGCTCGTGGCCGAGGCCGTCAGCGCTCGCGACGACATGCGCGATACCGACAAGCGCGAGACGCGCATCTTTGTGCAGACTCATCCCGACGTCCTCGTCGTTCCGCCCGACCCGCCGCAGCTCATGATCAAGCTCGGCCAGGTGCGGCAGGCCATTCACATGGCATATTACCGGCAGCCCGCCGAAGCTAAACGCGCGTTTACGATCTTCACCTCGTCGGCATTTATGAAGGAGGCAGCCAACAGCCTGCTCAAACTGCTCGAAGAGCCTCCCGAGCACACTTCGCTCATCCTGCTCACGGAAAATCCGCAGGAACTGCTGCCCACCACGCGCTCGCGCGCTGTCATCCATCGCCTGGGCGCGTTGCCCGCAGCCGAGCTCGAATCTCTACTCGCCCAGCGCCGTCCGGAGCTCAAGCCGCAGCAGCGCACCCTGGCTGCTCGCCTGGCCCAGGGCGCAGTGGGCCGCGCCCTTGCACTCGATCTCGACGCCTACCTCGCCAGCCGCAAGGATGCGCTTGTCATTTTGCGCACCGCATTACGCGAACCCGACTACTCCGAGCTCTTCCACGCCACGGAAACCTATCGCGCCGGCGCGGACGGGCAGGAGAAGACCGTCAATCTCCTCCGCGCCCTCGGCAGTCTCCTGGAAGATCTGCTGCTCATTGTCGCCGGAACGCCCACGCTCATCCGCAATCTCGATCTCGCCGCTGAACTGGCCCGCCTCGCCGAAGGCCTTTCCGTAGATTGGATTGACGGCGCCGCCCGCTCCCTCGTGCAGGTGGAACAAGGCATGCGCCGCAACTTGCTCCGCTCCCTCTCGCTAGACGCCATGGCCCTAAGCCTGGGAACCAGGGAGTAAGAACCACTTTCAGCTGCCAGCTCTCAGCTGCTCCCTTCCCTCCTGGTCCCTCGGCCCCTTGGTCACTCGGTCACTTGGTCGTTGCTTGTTCCCCCTTGACGCGCCACCACAATCCCCGCAGAATATAGGTGCAACCCCACATCGGCACCAGGCATCTTTTCAGATAAGAGCACTCCCACGAAGAGAAGGGCGGCGGGACGCCATCTTCCCCCAAAGCGGGACGTCCGTCTGTCTCTCTCAAGTGGCTGAAAGAAGCCTCTACGCAGCTCGGTTTTCTTCGGCTCGCGTCGCATGGAGGAGTGGGCGCGCGAGTTGTTCCGGGATGTCCAGGAGCACAGGGCCCTGCTTTGCAATTTTCGTTTTTTTTTGAAGGGAGGGTCGTTCCCCATGAGTATCCACTCAGTTCTGCCGCCAGCCCGAGGCTTTGAGCCTGGCCGCCTTCCCACGCACAACCGTAAGAACTTCGCCGCGCCACTTCCTTACCGTTTTCCGGCGCATACCACCGAGCTTGACGCGCCCAATCGTCATGCCGAGCTCTTCTACCTGCAAAAGCAGATTCAATCGCAGACACCCATGGTCATCGTGCTCGAAGACGGCGAGCGCATCGACGGTTGCATCGACTGGTACGATCGCAACTCCATCAAGGTCCGCGGCCGCACCAGGACCCTCATCTACAAATCCGCCATCAAGTACATGTACAAGCTCGGCGACAACGGATAATGCAGTGATCAGTGTGAGTGCGAGTGTGAACTGACCAGTGACTACTCACACCCACACTCACACATTATTCACTCGTTCCCTTCGTCCCTGCCTTATTCAACCGATCGCGAATCGCCGCGCCAATTCCCTCCGCCGCCGGTAACGGGCACAGAATCACTGTGCACCCTTGCTGATCGAGCGCTCGCAGTCCCGCATAGAGGTCGTGCGCCATCTCGTCGGGTTTCGACCAAGCGCCCCACGCGACAACGCGGCATTCCGCAAGTCCTCCCGGAACATTCACACCGTCCGGGAGCATCACGCCGATCCTCTCCCCACGAATTCCGCGCGCGATCTCCGCGAGCCGCGTTGCAAGTTCTTCCGGCGGCGCGTCGACCAGCACCAGCCGTGCCCGCGGTGCGTAGTGGCGAATGCCCACTCCTGGCGAAGGTAGCGCTTCCGCGGGAGTCTCGCGCAGCGCTCCGGTGCTCCGATACAACTCCACCGGCCCAGCCACTGCGCGAATCTGCTCTGCTGTCACGGCACCCGGCCGGTAGATCATCATTGTCGAGGGATCGAGAACCGTGGACTCGACTCCGCGCTGCGAAGGTCCCGCATCGACCACCGCATCAATCCGCCCGTTGAGATCGTCGAGTACATGCTGGGCTGTCGTAGGGCTGATGTGGCCGAAGCGGTTGGCGCTGGGCGCGGCCACGGGAACGCCGGCGCGGCGGATCAGCTCGAGCGCGACTGGATGTGAAGGTATGCGCACGCCCACCAGCGGACGGCCCGCGGTGACCACGTCCGGCACCGCCCGCCCGCGCCGCAGTAAAAGTGTCAACGGCCCCGGCCAGAATTGCTGCATCAGCCGCCGTGCCGCCGTGGGAATTTCCTCCACCAGGCCCTCGAGCATCGCTTCTGAAGCAATGTGCACAATAATCGGATCCCACGCCGGCCGCGACTTGGCGGCAAAGATACGCTCCACGGCTGCGCGGTCAAGCGCGTTCGCCCCCAGACCGTAAACCGTCTCGGTCGGCAGCGCCACCAAACCTCCGGCGCGCAAAATCGCGGCCGCCCGGTCGAGTGCTTCGACAGCCTCGTGCGCCTCCAGGCGTTCCGGATCTACGGTCAGATGTAAGGTCTTCACTTGTTTATTGTCGCCGCTCCGCGCGGCGCGCACCAGCCACCGCGTGCCCGGCGCATTGCGGTAAGATTTCTGCCATGCCCGACGCATCTTGCGCACTCCGCCAGGTTTCGGCCGTCGTTGCCCGCGGCCACGGCGTTGCCTCCGGCCGATCCACCGTCGACACGCGCTTTCCCCGAGGCACCATCCGCATGCAGTTGCCATTTTTTGCCGCGCGCGGGCTTGATCTGGATGCGTACTTCTCCGGCAATTTCCTCGCCGCCACGCTGAATCTGGACCTGTCGCCCCATCGCGTGCAAATCCTGCAGCCCGAGTTTTTTCTCAGCTCCGTCGCGTGGACCGATCTCATGCCCGCGGAAAACTTCTATTTGAGCGCCGCGCAGATCAGCTTCGGAGAACGGCTTTACAAAGCGATGCTCTACATTCCCGACCCGGCCACCAAGCCCGACCACTTTCAGCCTCCCACCATCGTTGAAGCCATCGCCGAGCCGATTGCCTGCCTCAGTTATGGGGACGCGGTCGCGCTACATTACCATCCCGCCGCAATACAACTTGTGCAATAACGCAAAGCGTGAGCGGCCGAAGGCACCTCTGCGCACTTATACTTTATTCATCCCATGCCGATTGAAACTGAGATCAAGTTTCGCGTCGCCGATCTTACCGCTCTCACCGAGCGCCTCCAATCCGCCAGCTTCCGCCTGGAAACTCCGCGCAGCTTCGAGAGCAACGTGCTCTACGACACGCCGGACCGGCAAATGCGCGCGCGCACTGAGATTCTCCGCATCCGCAGCTACGCGGGACGCTGGACGCTGACCCACAAGCGCCTGCCTAATGACGGCTCTGGCGCAGGCTTAGGCGAGGATCGGCACAAACATCGCGTCGAAACTGAGACCGGCATCGCAGATGGCGTCGCGCTCGCCGATTTTTTTATTGCTCTTGGATTCGTCGCCGCATTCCGCTATGAGAAATGGCGCAGCGAGTGGACCGACGGAGAGGGCCACTGCGTCATCGACGAGACCCCCATCGGCGATTACGCGGAGTTGGAGGGCACTTCCGCCTGGATCGACCGCACCGCGGCCAGCCTCGGTGTCGATCCCGCCCAGTACGTGACTCTAAGCTACGGACGACTCTTCGAAACTTGGCGCGAGGAACACGCGAGCACCGCCCAGGACCTGACCTTCACCGCCATCCCCCAGGCCCCGCCCGCCTACTGACGCCCGCTATTGGCTGCTCCCCGACGGGATCCCAGCGACAGGTAATCCTCGCCGGGGCCGCTTGTCCCCGCCTTTCGCTGCCGTGTCGCGCGGGCCTCAGGCTGCTTGGTGTCCCGCGCCGGGAGGCCGGTAGGCGGATCATAAGAACCGCCGTGCAACCAACCCTTCGATCCCTTGCAGGGCGGTCTTTTTCCCTGGCTGCGCAGGCACAAATACGGCTTGTCCAAGACCTTGCGCGTAGGCATTGAACTCATCCCATGCAAGAACTTACGAGCCTTGGCCTGCGCTCCTCTCGGGGCGGAATACCGTTGGTACACTCGTGCCGGTCTTTGAGAGGATTGCAATGGAATATCATGTTCTCTTGGAGTACCTTCAAAGACTATGCCCAATGAAAGCACGGGTTCCGGCACCCCGGACAGCATTTCCCTGACCGTAGCGGTTCTCGACTCCGATGAGCAGCGCCGCAAAGCCGCGGTCGCCGCACTCGCGCGCCTGGAGAATCTCGAGATTACAGAGATTCCTTTCTTCCCCGAAAAGGCCGGCGAGCTGGCGAAGATTCTTCCCGATCCCTACAACGTGGTGCTTTTCAACGTCGACTGCGACGAGGACCTGGCCTTCGAAATGGCAGAGAACCTCAGCGCCATCTCGCGCACCTATGTGATGGCCTACTCGTCGCGAGCCGACATGAAGCTGGCCGTCCACCTGATGCGTGCCGGCGCACGCGAGTTCTTCACCACGCCCCTTGACCCCGTGGAGATCGCCGCCGCCATGGAGCGCGCGGCCGAGCGCTATGCCGAGTTGCACCAGGATTCGAAGGAGGCCGGCCGCTTATTCGTGTTTCTCGGAACCAAAGGCGGCTGCGGCACCACCACGCTCGCCGCCAACTTCGCGCTCGCCCTGGCTCAGGAATCCGAGGGCAAAACTCTTCTCATGGACTTCGGACTTCCATTAGGGGACGCGGCCATCAATCTCGGCATCAAGACCGAGTATTCCGTCGTCAACGCCTTGCAGCAACCTGACCGCCTCGACGCCAGGATGCTCACCCAGATGGCGGTCAAGCATAGCACGGGACTCTCGGTGTTGGCTTCGCCTTCCGAGTTCAGCGATCACCCGCTGCCTCTCCAATCCATTGACAAGCTGGTCGCGGTAGCGTGCGATGCCTACGACTTCGTGGTAGCCGACGTGGGCTCGCGCATCGACTTGCTCGGCACCTCGCTCTTTCACAAGTCGGCCATCCTCTATCTCATCACGCAGGTCGGCATCTCTGAGCTGTTTAACGCGAACCGCATGGTGACCAAGTTCTTCTTCACGCGCGACCAGACCCTGCAGATCGTGCTCAACCGCTTCAAGCCCAGCGATTTGCTCTTCGACGAGAGAAAAATTGACGAGGCGCTCACTCGGCCCGCGCACTGGAAGGTCCCCGACGACTACGCCGCCGCCCGACGCACCCGTGAGACCGCGACGCCCATGGTGCTCGGCGACTCCGCCATCGCCCGCGCTATTCGCGAAATGGCAAAAACTGCAGTCGGCCAGCACGCGGAAAAGAGCGAAAAGCGCGGTTTCTTCCGCTTCCTGCGCTAGAAAAACAGGGAATAAGAGGAGTAGCCGACAGAGGCTGGAAGGACGCGGGATTCCGCACACAAACAAGGGGCGTGCTCTGCGCAGAGCACGCCCCTTGTTTTATTCCCTGTTGACTATTTCCTATTCCCTGTTCTTAACCCGCTGCTCCGTGACACTTCTTGTACTTCTTCCCACTGCCGCAAGGACATGGATCGTTGCGTCCCACCTTGTCGCCGGTACGCCGCTGCGTTGGCTCGCTGCTGTCTCCGGCGCCCGCGCGACTGGCCGCGGCTAGTTCCCGCTCCTTCTTGCGATGGAATTCCTTCTCGATCTGATCGATGGTCGTTGAAGGCGGGCGCGGAGGAATCGCAATCTCGCGCGGAGCGCCGTCGCTCCCTGCCAACGGTTGCGCCGCGCTCGCCACCGGCGGAGCCTTTGGCACCGGACCGCGCGGCTGTACCGCTTCCGTCACGGGCTGCCCATCGGGCCCCAAAATCTGCATCCGGAAGAGGAACCGCACCGTGTCTTCCTGGAACTTCAGCATCATGGCTTCGAACATGTCGAAGGATTCGCGTTTGTATTCCACCAGCGGGTCCCTCTGCGCATAGCCGCGCAGATTGATGCCCTCTTTCAGGTGGTCCATTGAGAGCAGGTGATCCTTCCACAGCCCGTCGATCACGCTCAACATCACCATGCGTTCGTGGTAGCGCATGGTCCCGGCGCCCAGGATTTTCTCCTTCGCCTCGTAGCTCTCCGACAACTTGGCAAAGATTGCCTCGCCCAGCTCGTGCCGGCTCAGTTCTTCAGGTTTGATGCCCGATGTCGCCAGGTTGAAACCGAATTGATCGACCAGCTTCTCGCCCAGTCCCTTCAGATCCCACTGATCTTCGCGTACGCGCTCGTTGCAGTGCTCATCGAGAAGGCTCGACAAAACACCGCCGACGTAATCTTCGAGAATCAGTTCGCGCTGTTCGACACCCTCGAGTAATTGACGGCGCAGGCCATACACCGCCTCGCGCTGCTTGTTCATCACGTCGTCATATTCGAGCAGGTGCTTGCGCGCTTCGAAGTTCTGCGCCTCTACGGCCTTCTGTGCGCCTTCGATGCGCTTGGAAATCATACGCGACTCGATGGGCACGCCCTCTTCCATGCCCAGCCGTTCCAGCAGCGTGCTCACCCACTGCTTGGCGAAGATGCGCATCAGGTCGTCTTCGAGCGAAAGAAAGAAGCGGCTCTCGCCGGGATCGCCCTGGCGTCCGGCGCGCCCGCGCAACTGGTTGTCGATACGCCGCGACTCGTGCCGTTCCGTGCCCAGGATGAACAATCCGCCGGCGGCGATCACTGCCTCGTGGTCCTTTAGCGCGGCGGCCGCGTGTACCACGTTTGTCTCCGCCCACTCCACGTCGGAGATTTCGAACTCCTGCCCCTGGTAATAAAAACGCTGGAACCCCGGAGGCGCCATGGGATTGATCGCGCCCTCGGCCACGCTGATGGCGCGCGCCTTCTTCTTATCCACCAACTCCTTGCGCGTCATAAAGTCCGGGTTGCCGCCCAGTAGAATGTCGGTACCGCGGCCGGCCATATTCGTCGAGATGGTCACCATCCCCAGCCGCCCCGCCTGCGCCACAATCTCCGCTTCGCGCTCGTGGAACTTCGCGTTCAGCACCACGTGCTTCACGCCTTTCTTCTGCAGAATCGCCGACAGCCGCTCGCTCTTCTCAATCGACGTCGTGCCCACCAGCGCAGGTTGCCCCTTCTCGTGCAGCTCTGCAATGTTGTCCGCTACTGCCTTGTATTTTTCCTTCTCAGTGCGGAACACCACGTCTGGATTTTCAAGGCGCAGCAGCGGCTTGTTGGTCGGAATGACGACGATTTCCAGCTTGTAGATCTTTTCGAACTCGGCCGCTTCGGTTTCCGCTGTGCCCGTCATGCCGCTCAGCTTTTGATAAAGCCGGAAGTAATTCTGGAAGGTGATCGTGGCCAGCGTCTGGTCTTCCTTGCGGATGTTCACGCCCTCCTTGGCCTCGATCGACTGGTGCAGCCCATCGCTCCAGCGCCGTCCCGGCATCAGGCGGCCGGTGAAGGTATCCACAATGATTACTTCGCCGTCCTTCACCACATAATCGACGTCGCGCCTATAGAGCGCGTGCGCCTTGATCCCCGTCTCCACGTAGTGCTTCAGTTCCCAATTCTCCGCGTCGGCAATGTTGCCGATACCCAGCGCTTTCTCGATGGTCTCCCATCCGTCATCCGTCACGCCGATCGTGCGCTGCTTCTCGTCCACAATGTAGTCGCCGGTCAGGTGCTTCTCGTTCTCCCGCAACTCCAGGCCCAGCTCTGCCTGGCGCTTGGTGTCGGTCCACTCGATCTCTTCGCCCAGTTGCAGTTGGGGAATGATGCGCCGCACGCGCGCGTACTTGTCCGTAGTCTGTTCGGTTGGACCGGAAATGATTAGCGGCGTTCGCGCCTCGTCGATAAGGATCGAATCGACTTCGTCCACGATCGCGTGGTAGTGCCCGCGCTGCACGCAATCCTTGATCTCGAACTTCATGTTGTCGCGCAGGTAGTCGAAGCCGAATTCGTTGTTTGTTCCGTACGTGATGTCGGCGGCGTAGGCGGCCCGGCGCTCGTTGTCGTCCAGATCGTGCACGATCACGCCCACCGTCAGCCCCAGGAACTCGTAAATCTTGCCCATCCACTCGGCATCGCGCTTGGCCAGGTAGTCGTTCACCGTCACCACGTGCACGCCGTGCCCGGCGAGCGCGTTCAAATAGCACGCGAGCGTCGCCACCAGCGTTTTGCCTTCGCCGGTCTTCATCTCCGAAATCTTGCCCTGGTGCAGTACCATGCCGCCAATCAACTGCACGTCGAAGTGCCGCATCTGCACGGCGCGCCAGCCCGCCTCGCGCACCACTGCGAAAGCCTCGGGCAGAATCTCATCGAGCACTTCCTTTTCTGCCTTCTTGATCTCATCCGCGTCGGTAATGCCTTCGAGCCGCGCCGCGATCCGCGCTTTAAACTCAGCCGTCTTGGCCTTCAGCTCTTCATCCGAGAGCTTCTTGATCTCCGGCTCCATCGCACTGATTTCAATCACGATAGGTCTGAGCCGCTTGAGCAGCCGGTCATTCGCCGTGCCAAAAATCTTGGTTAGGATCTTATCGAAAAACACAATATTCTCCGACTCTTAGTGTAAATGGCGCGGGTGCAACAGATGTGAGGGTCGGTAGTGTCCTGATTTGCCATGGTTTGAAAGGGCGCGGCTTCAAAGCGGGGCCCCCACGGACAGGTCTTCGTCGGCGGGGTGGAAAGCTTGCCCCGAGCCAAGTCGAAGAGTGCCGAAAGATCAGCAATATGAACTCGACCCTCAATTCTTGAGGGAGCGCCCCTGTCAGAATCTGGACGCTACCGGACGGTAAGAGCGCTTGAAAACGAATAAACCTTCAACGCAATACCGATCGATGAGATGGGCTCTAGGCTTCCGTTTCGACCGGATGCTTCTCTACCAAAACCGTTGAAGTCGGAATATCCTTCACTGGGCCATACGCGAGGTGTTGCTTCAGTCTTTGAAACCGCTTTTCGATGAGTTCGTAACACAATATGGCAAGTAAGACCGTTAGGGAAAATGCAATTGCTGCCGATACAACAATCGCCAATACGTGCGGAATGTGCTGAGAAAGATAGCCGGGCAGTCTGTTCCAGAACACGCGGGCATAGATGAGGTGAATGATATATAAGCCGTAACTCCGCCGGCCAAACCAGCAAACCCACCCTTGGCTGCAGACCCGATTAAGCCAACTACCCTCTTCCATGACGAGGACAACAATCGCGGCCGCCGTAAAGTTGATCCAGGGGATCATGAACTGAGAGCCCAGGAATGATTTTGGCCAATCTTCGCCGTTCCAAATTGCCCAAAGAATCACTGCGGAGACTCCTGCAAGAGCGACCCATTTCGCAAATGGCTTGAACTTTGCAAAGATCGAATGCTTGTAGACAAGAGACAGCAAAACACCCAGCAGGATGGCGTCTGCACGCGTCAGGCTGCAGTATCGAATGAAGGACGGGGGGGTGAGGTCAAGGTGAGAAACCAGGAGTCGTATGCCGAAGATGAGGGCTATGAGGACACATGCAAGTCCAAACAACTTTTTGCGTTGCGGGAGAAACCAGACTGCCAGCGGCCACAGTAAATAAAACTGCTCCTCGGTCGCCAGAGTCCAATACTGGGTCACGACAAATGGGTTGGGTTGCACTAAAAAGCCAGGAAAGAGATTCTGGATAAAGAGGAAGCACGTCCAGAAATGATAATCCGGATGATACTTCAGAACAGCGTCGCCACAGGCGATCATCAGCAAGGCTAAATAGTAAACGGGGAATACACGAATAACTCGGCGGCTATAGAAAATCTTGAAATATCCCTCCCGATTCCGCGTGCCATATAAAATGCCGCCAATCAGATACCCGGAAAGAACAAAAAACATCGGAACCGCAAAATATGCGATTTCCTCCGCTCCAAACAGGATTCTACAGGCAGCTGTTCCTTTAGCCGCGAGGTGCTCAGCTGGAAGGTAGTGAAGAAAGAAAACAAGGAGAAAACCATATCCACGAATCCCGTCCAGGGAGGGCATGTATTTTCGTTTGCTCGTTGCCCCCTGTATTTGGCTCATGCGAAACCTTTTACCCCCCTATTGAACGAAAAATCGGTCGATACTGGGTAACAAGAAATACAGGGTTTTGCTCTCTTAGAATTGCACACCCCCGTGGCCTGTTGCGAGACAAAATCGGCGCAGAATACTGTTTAACATCAAGCGTCTGCTTGATTACAAATCGAGGAGGCGGGATGCTCAATAACCCGTATCTCCCTAATTTCAAAACTGTTCTAGCTCTGTCGACCATCATGCTGCGTCTTTTCACATCACCGGCAGAAGAGCAAAATGAAAAGCCCCCGGCTGATTGACTGGGGGCTTCTGGTTTTGTACGGAACGAGGATTAGTTGCTGAAAAGCAGCACACCTGCCGCCTTCTCGTCGCTCGCGTTCTCGTCCGCGCTCACCGGGCGATAGAAGAGCTGGTTCTGGTCCAGGTAGACTTCGAGGAACGCCGGCCGCTCCTGGATCTGCCCCGCGATCAGTGCCTCCGAGAGCGGATCCTCAACGTACCGCTGCAACGCGCGGCGCAAGGGGCGCGCCCCGTAGCTGCGATCGGTCAGCGTCTTCTCCATAATCCACTTCTTGGCGTCGTCGTTCACTGAGATCGTGATCGACTTCTGCGCCAGGTTGCCGTTCAGTTGCTGCACCAGCAACTCGACGATTTGAATGAGATCCGCATCGGAGAGCGACTGGAACAGGATCACTTCGTCGAGACGGTTCAGGAACTCAGGGTTGAAGGTTTTCTTCACCTCGTTCTTCACCAGCTCCTCGACTTTTTCGCTCACCAGGTCCTCGCGCTCGCTCTGGAAGCCCAGCCCCTGCCTCTTCTGCAGGTGCCGCGCGCCGATATTCGACGTCATGATCAGGATGGTGTTCTTGAAGTCGACGGTGTTGCCCAACCCGTCGGTCAGTTGCCCGTCCTCAAAAACCTGCAGCAGGATATTGAATACATCCGGATGCGCCTTCTCAATCTCATCGAGCAACACAACCGAATACGGCGAGCGCTTCACGCGCTCCGTCAGTTGCCCGCCCTCCTCGTAGCCCACGTATCCAGGAGGCGAACCGATCAGCTTCGACACCGAGTGCTTCTCCATGAACTCCGACATATCGAAACGGATAAGCGCCTTGTCTGAGCCGAACAGGAAGTTGGCCAATGTGCGCGCCATCTCTGTTTTTCCCACGCCTGTCGGTCCCAGGAAAAGGAACGAACCGATCGGCCGGTTTGGGGACTTCAATCCCGCGCGGCTGCGCCGGATGGCCCGCGCCAGCGCGCTGATCGCCTTCTCCTGCGAGATCACGCGCTTGTGCAGCTCCTCTTCCACACGCAACAGCTTCTGCGTCTCTTCTTCCTTGATGCTTGTAACGGGCACGCCCGTCCAGCGACTCACCACGTCCTCGATGTCCTCGCGGCCCACGATTCCTGCCGCGGAGTCATCCAGGTGGTACTTGTCGCGCAGCGCGCGCAGGTTCTCGCGCTCCTTGCGTTCCTCGTCACTGTAGAAACGCGCCTTCTCGAACTCATGGTTCGCAATTGCCGAGTCCATGCGGTGCACGATGAACTTGATGCGCTTCTGCACCTCGGTGATCTCTTCCGGCAGCGAGGTCTGGCGCAGCTTCACGCGCGCCCCGGCTTCATCAATTAAATCGATGGCCTTGTCCGGCAGGAAGCGGTCGGGAATGTAACGGCTCGAGTGCGACACGGCGAACTCCACCGCCGCATCCGTGTAGCTCACCGCGTGGAATTTCTCGTAGCGGTCCTTGATGCCCATGATGATCTTGATGGCGTCGGCCTCGCTCGGCGGCGGCACCTTCACCGCCTGGAAGCGCCGCTCCAGCGAGCGGTCCTTCTCGATCGACTTGCGATACTCGGCCGGCGTGGTTGCGCCGATGCACTGAATTTCGCCGCGCGAGAGCGCCGGTTTCAGGATGTTCGCTGCATCGAGCGATCCTTCCGCCGATCCTGCGCCCACCAGCGTGTGCAACTCGTCGATAAACACGATCGAGTTCTGATTCTCCATCAGCTCTTTCATGATGGTCTTCAGCCGCTCTTCAAACTGCCCGCGGTACTTGGTTCCCGCCACGATCAGCGAGAGATCGAGCCCCAGCACGCGCTTGTCCGCGAGGAAGCTCGGCACTTCGCCGTCGGCGATGCGTTGCGCCAGGCCTTCAACGATGGCTGTCTTTCCCACGCCTGGCTCGCCGATCAATACCGGGTTATTTTTGGTGCGCCGGCAAAGAATCTGAATCGCGCGCTCCAGTTCGCCTTCGCGCCCCACCAGCGGATCCAACTGCCCGTCCATTGCAGCCTGCGTCAAGTCGCGGCTAAACTCCGCCAGCAAACTCGACTCCCGCTGCCGCTGCTGCGGCGGCGCTTTCTCCTGCGTCACCCGCGCCAGCTCGTCGCGAATCTGCGCCAGCTTCAATCCCCGCTCCTGCAGAATTTCCGACGCAAAGCATTTCTCTTCCCGCAGCAATCCCAGCAACAGATGTTCGGTTCCGATATGTTTGTGGCCCAGCCGTTCCGCTTCTTCCGCGGCGTAGGCCAGCACCCGTTTGCACTCGTTCGATAGCGGCAGGTCGACGCTCGTCGACACCTTCTCGCGGATCGTGGTATGCGCTTCAATTTGCTTCCGGATCGACTCCACGGAGGCGTGCGAGCGCAGGAAGCGGTTGGTTAACGCCTTGTCTTCGCGCAGCAGCCCCAGCAGCAGGTGCTCGGTCTCGATATAAGGCGAGCCGAACTGGCTGGCCTCATACCGCGCGAAGAAGATCACGCGCCGTGCCTTCTCCGTATACCGTTCGAACATAATGTGCTCCCCCCCGGTCATCGGGGCTTGTCCCGGGCTGCCCGCTCCACTAGCCGTCCGGTGATTCTCCCGGCCTCGGCCCTGCTGCGCGCGCCCTTCCTGTTGCTTCGCCGCCGGAGGACTCAAAATCCGAATGCAAGCTCCGAACAGCTCTTTTGGATGGTCCTGGGGTCTGCTTCCACCCTTGCCGTCCGCCGGCCTTACTAGCCCGGCTGACTTCCATCCCGACCTCGTCAGCCCGCCTGGGGAAACCCTTTTCCGGGCTGATAGTTATAAGACTCCCAAATCGCGGAAAATGATGCAATTCCGCAATCGGGTTACAGGTTAAGATGCGGGCTGCGTAGCGTCTGTGAGCGCCGTCAACCTTCCGTTGGCAAGGCGAAGAATCCGCGTACATCGTTGCGCCAGTTCCATATTGTGCGTCACCAGAATCGAGGTGAGGCCGTGGCTTGCGTGCAGCCGTTCGATCAGCTCAAAAACGCGGCCCGCCGTCGTGCCGTCCAGGTCGCCCGTGGGCTCGTCGGCCAAGAGCAAGCGCGGGCTGCACACCAGCGCCCGAGCCAGCGCTACGCGCTGCTGCTCGCCGCCTGATAGCTCGCCCGGCCTGTGCGTGCCGCGATCCTCCAAGTCCACCTCTCTCAGCCAGTTAGCCGCTGTCTTCATGGCTTCGGATTGGCGCATTCCCCTGGCTAGAAGCGGCATCGCCACGTTCTCCTCGGCCGTAAACTCCGGCAGCAAATAATGAAACTGCCACACGTAGCCGATCTCGCGGTTGCGAAAAGCTGCCGCCTCTCGCGGGGAGAGCGATGCTACGTTGGTTGACGCGCAGTATACCGTCCCTGCGGAAGGCGCATCAAGCGCGCCCAGAATGTGCAAAAGAGTGCTTTTCCCCGCTCCCGACTGGCCCACGATCGCCACCATCTCACCAGCCTCGACTTTTAGATCGAGATTCTCGAAAAGGCAGAGCTCCCCGCGCGCCGTGCGATACGACTTGCGCAGCCCTTCCACTTGAATGAGCGGAGTTGGTTTTTCCGGGGTTTCGGATGCCCGCGACTCCCTCTCCCGCGCGGCGCGGGATGCCTGTGGGGCAGCCGCTAGAGGGGAATGCGTCATCCGATTGATTTCATTTTACATGCCGCGCCCCTTGGCGCCGCATGCCTGCCTGGCGGGCAATAGATGGTCGCCCCAGACCCGGGGTCCCTGCGGACGGGTCCTAGTCCGCGCGATGGAGGCGCAAGCCTGGGGGCCAATCGCTGAATCATACCAACTAGCCCGCTCCAGCCGGCGAAAGAACCACTCCGCCGCCGCCGACTCGCTGACTCGCTGTCTTGCTGACCCGCGTTGCTCAGCCCCACTTCTTGCCGAGCGCATCCAGATTCGCCTTGCCCAGGTCCTCCGGCGTCATGCAAACCCTGAACTCGACTTGGGCGTTGAATGCCAGAAAAAATGGCTCGGCGAGCCGTGGCACGTCCGAAGGACTTTGCACGTCAACTACCAACTCGCAGCCGCGCCTGCCATCGCGCTCGCCAAAGTAAGCAGCTTCCGGCTTGATGTCGTCGAGAATCTTTTTAATGGTCACACCCGCAGTTCCATTGCGGACCAAAGTATTGAACGGCTCAATGGGAAACTGAGCCAGCAACATCATGCGCATACTTGCACCTCCGGCGCTTCGAAATTGCCTTGGGGGCAGGCGGCGCCAATTCCGGACGCTACAGCACGCAAGAGAACCGTGTCAAAAGAATTTTCAGTGAGCGCATGGCGCGGAATCCGCGCGGGGTGCGGGACCACTGTTCAGCGGGGTTGCATCAGTCCGGAAACTTGTATCCCTCTTCACGGAAGAGGCACAGGCATGCCTCCACGGCTGCGGCATCGAAAAGGGTGCCGCTCCTGGTTTCGATTTCTTCGAGCGCAATCTCGATTCCCAGCGCCGCGCGATACGGCCGATGCGAGCCCATGGCCTCCACCACGTCCGCCACGGCTACGATTCTGGACTCCAGGCTGATGGCGTCTTCCTTCAGCCCCTGCGGATAGCCGGAGCCGTCGAGCCGCTCGTGATGCTGTAGCACGATGTCGCTGATCGGCCATGGGAAGCGCACATCCTTGATCAGCTCGTAGCCCAGCATCACATGCTCCTTGATCAAATCCAGCTCGATTTTGCTCAGGCGTCCCGGCTTGGCAAGCAGCTCCGCGGGAATGCCGATCTTTCCCACGTCGTGAATCGATGCCCCCAGATGCAGCCCATGAATGCGGTTTTCGGAAAGCGAGAGCTTTTCGCCAATGCGCCGGCTCAGGTCCGCAACCCGCCGCTGGTGTCCTGCCGTGTACGGATCGCGTTGGTCCACCGTCCCTGCGATCACCAGGATGGTTTGCTCCAGGCTCTCGCGCAAATCGTCCTGGTACTGTCTCTTCGCAATCTCATTGCGTAGCGAGCTGATGCCGAAGCCCAGATCGAGTGCAATCTGCTCCATCAGCCTGCGCTCCGATTCCGTCCACACGCTGCTCGATGCTCCATAAGCCGTCAGAGCAGCCACGCTCCCATCCGCAAGCCTGAGGGGAAGGGCAATCGATGACTTGTAACCGCGCTTCGCAGCTTCGGCGTGCCAGGGCATCAGGTTCGGGTCGGCCTGGATGTCTTCCGCCACATACATCTTGCCGGTGCGAATCGACTTTCCCGTCGGCCCTCTTCCGCGTTCGGTATCGGCCCACGTCAGATTCAACTGTTGCAAGTAGCCGTCTTCATGGCCGTAGTGAGCTGCGGGAACGATCCGCTTGTCCTCGCTCTCCTCGGCGAATCCAACCCACGCCATTCTGTAGCCGCCGATTTCTACGACAATCCGGCAATACTCCTCGAGCAGATCCCGCTCCGTTTTCGCGTTCAGCCGCGCCGCGTTGATCTCACTCAGCAGCTTCACCTCGCGCAAGTTGTTTCCGAGCGCGACTGCCAGCCGCTTCTCTTCCGTAATGTCTTCGAAGAAGCCTTGATAGCACAGCGTCTTTCCATCCGGACCAGCAATTCTCTTGGCCGTCATCGAAATCCAGATGAGCGATCCATCGCGCCGCTTGAACTGGCATTGGAAATCCCGAACCGCGCCATTTTCCTCCAGCATCTTTGCGTATTGCACGCGCTCGGCTCCGTTCAGCCACACATCCCGCGCCGAATCGGTAATGGCTGCCATGCCCTCCTCTGCGGTCTCGTATCCCAGCATTCTCGCTCCGGCCGGATTCAAGGCCAGTGACTTCCCTTGCGGCGAGGTCTGGAAGATGCCCTCCGGAGCGTCCTCGAAGATGTCGCGGAACTTTTGCTCGGCATCGCGCATCGCCTGCTCGGCAGCTTTGCGGGCATTGATGTCCTGCACCACGGCAATCAAATGCGCCGGCTTCCCCGCGGCGTCCCGCTGCAGCGAGAGCGTGATGCGGGCCCAGGTAATGCTGCCATCCTTGCGCAGGTAGCGCTTTTCCCAGGCTAGGGATTCGATCTTTCCTGCTACCACCTGCTCGATGGCATTCACGCCCTCAGCCACATCCCCGGGGTAGGTAATCTGCTGGAAAGTCATGCCCGGTAGTTCCTCGGCAGGGTACCCGACGATCTGGGCGAAACGCGGATTGCAGCGCAGAAAGCGGCCGTCAAACCCCGTGTGCACCATGCCCACCGAGGCCTGCTCAAAGGTGGCGCGATACCGCTCCTCGCTGTTGCGGAGGCTGGTCTCGGTCTCTTTCTGCGCGGTCGTATCCTGCAAGGTCCCGAACAAGTTGCGCACGCGGCCCTGCTCATCCTTGATCGCTTCGCCCCGCGCGCGTACCCAGCGCAACTCGCCATCCGCGTGCACAATCTGCAATTCCAGGTCGTAGGGCTCTGCGCCGGCCAGGCAGCGGCGCACTGCTGTATCCAGGCGCATCCAGCTCTCCGGCGTGTAAATTTTCGCGCGGTCAGCGTGGCTCGGAGCCGGCAATTTCGCATCGCGGCCCGTGATGCGATACATTCCCTCGCTCCAGGTCGTGATGTCGTTATCCGCGTCCCAACTCGAGCTTCCCGACAAGCCGATGCGTTCCGCCTCTCGCAGGCGCGCCTCGCTTGCCACCAGCCCATCCTGCGCATGCTTCCGCCTGGAAACATCCTTGGTGAAAACCGACACTCCGATCGTTTGGCCGTCCCGCACCACGCGATTCAACTGGAATTCGAACCAGCGTCCGTCGAGCATCAGTTGCTCCGTGCGGTACGTCCCTTCCGCAAGAGCGCGCGCGTAACGATCCTGCCATACGAAAGCCTGCTCGGACCGCAGCGGGTTATACGCCAGCGCCCCCGCCGCAGCCGATATGCCGAACGCCTCCTCCATATAGGAGGACGCGGCCTTGTTAAACGCGATCAGACAGTGATCCGGGCCCACTGACCACATGGGATCATGACTGCCCTCCATCAATGTGGCTAGTTCCGCGTTCGAGGCAAGCGGAGACACAGATCCACTCGTCTTCTCTTTGCGTACTAGTGACAGCGTCCTGGGCATTCGGAAAGTCCTCTCGGGGCTGGGTTTCCGGAAATTGTACGCCGAATTGTGGAAAACCGGCAGATTACGTCCGTCAACAGTCTGATTCCACACTGTTTCCGTGGCCCCGCTCCGCACTTGTTATCATCGAATCAAGGTTGCAGCCCCGTCGCTCGCGCTGCCTCATGAATCTTCCGCCATCCTCATGACTCTTTCCTCCCAGGCCGCTGTCCCTGCCGATCTCGATGCCAACGGCGTCGCAGACGCCGCGCACGCGCATGGAATTCACGCTCCGTCCCCCGGCGCCACCGCGACCCTCATCCACGACCTTCGCGAGCTCTTCAAAGTCAAAGTCGTCGGCCTCGTCGTCGTTACGGGTTGGGGCGGCTTCTATCTCGGCTCGATGCAGTGGGGCATCTCCACCCTGCAACGCGGCCTGCTCGATGCTCTCTTTGGCATCGGCCTCGTCTCCGCAGGCGCGGGAGCACTGAACCAATGCCTTGAGCGCTCCACTGATGCGCGCATGAAGCGCACCGCCAACCGCCCTCTCGCCTCCGGACGCTTCTCGCTGGCGACCGGCATCATCGCCGGACTCGCCGCTCTCGGCCTCGGAGCCGTCTGGCTCGCTCTCTACACCAACATGCTCACCGTCGCGCTGGCGCTGCTCACGGCCTTCACATACGTGGCTATCTACACGCCCCTCAAGCGCGTTACTTCTCTCGCCACCTTCATCGGCGCATTCCCGGGAGCCATGGGCCCCCTCCTCGGCTGGACCGCCGCTCGCGACCGCATCGAGTGGCCCGGTGTCGCACTTTTTGCCATTCTCTTCGTCTGGCAGTTCCCCCACTTCATGTCGATTGCCTGGTTGTATCGCGACGACTACGCGCGCGCTGGCATCCGCATGTTGCCAGTCGTTCAGCCCGATGGATGGTCCACCGTCGTTGAAGCGGTCTTCTATGCTGTGCTCATGATTCCCGTCAGCCTCGCGCCATGGCGTCTGGGCATGACCGGCGTTCTCTACGTGGTCCCCGCAACCGCGCTCGGCCTCGTCTACCTCGCCTACACGCTCCGCTTCGCGCGCATTCTCCACGCCAAGACTGAAGACGAAAGTCGCATGTTGGCCCGCGACCTGCTCAAGGTCAGCGTTCTATACCTGCCGCTGCTCTTCACCACGCTCATGCTCTGCGCAATCGCGAAATCGTAAGGCACGATATGACCACCACCGCACCCACCTCCGCTCCCCGTTCCGGCACGGGCCCGGCCATCGCTGCGATTCTCCTGATCAGCGCGGCGGCCACGACTTTTCTCTTTTGGCTCATTTACTTCCACCCCGCGCTGGATGTGAGCGGCAAGGAGCTCAGCTTTCTGCCGGCGTTGGACGCGATACTGAACGCCTGCGCGGCTGTTGCAATTCTGATCGGCTACCGCTTCGTCCGCGCACGCCGCATCGCGGCGCACCGTCGCGCCATGATCACCGCCTTCGCGTTTTCAACGGTGTTTCTGGTCTGCTACGTCGGAAATTACGCGCTGCACGGCGAGAGCCATTATCCCGGACACAGTCTTGCGCGCATCATCTACCTGGTCATACTGGTGAGCCATGTTCTGCTTTCCATGGTGGCCCTCCCGCTGGTGCTCGTCACCTTCTTCTTCTCTCTGACCGGGCGGATCCCCACGCATCGCAAAGTGGCGCGGTGGACGTTCCCCATCTGGCTTTATGTGTCTGTCACCGGGGTCATCGTGTATGCCATGTTGGCTGCGGCGAAAGGATAGGCGCGCATGACGCCACGCCCAGCGAACGCTGAAGAAAATCGACAGACCCCAATCGACGACGGCACCCGCCAGCTTCTCCAGTGGGGAGGCTCGATGGTCGGCGCAGGAATATTTTGCGTTCTGCTGCTCGTCACTGTCCTGGGAGGCTACTCGCGCCTGGGCGCCAGCACCAACACCGGCTGGTTCGCGCTCATCGTCGCCCTCATGTGCCTGCCCTTTGGCGGATTGCTGCTCACTCTGGGCTTGGCAAAATGGCTCCGCAACTACAGGGAGCGCGCGGACAGTGCCGCGGGAAAGCGCGGATAACCGCGCGCGCCATCCCGAACTTCACGGCATTGCCGCAAAATTCAGGATGGAAACGCTTGGTCAAACCCCTCAACTGATCTGCTAGCTTGACGAGTCGTCCGTACCGGCAGTGTCGTCGGCGGCCACATCGTCCGCAGGAGCATCGTCGACCGGCGTATCATCGACCGGCGCTTCCTCACTCGGAGTATCCATCTCCTGACCCACGGGGTCGCCGTAATCGCCCGTTTCAGCGGAGTTGTCGGCGTTCTCTCCCTCGCTTTGCGCCGCGTCGCCATAGACCTCAGCGCCCTGCGAATCTCCCGCAGCGGCGTAGCTATCGGCTGTCGTTGCGTCCTGATCGGCAGTCTGCTGGTCCGAACTGGCCCAACTCTCGTCCAGTTGCGCAGTCCAGGTCTCGTCGGTGTTGTCCGGACCGCCTTCGCCAGCCACGGTCTCCGAGTCCTGGTACGCCTGCGTCGCATCGTTCGACGCTGCGGTGTAATCGCCCGCGCTCACGTCGGCGCTCTCTTGCGCCTCGGCTTGTTGCTCCGTTGCCTGGTCAGACTGCAACTGCGAGTTGTCCGTTGGATCAGTGGTTGGGTCCGCAGTCGGATCAGTCGTGGCGTCCGGCTCGCCAGTTACCGGCGAATCGTCGCCGACCGTCCCGCCCGACAAGGGATCCGCCGTGTCCGACGCAGACCATCCACTGTCGCCGCCGGGGTAGCCGCCGGCGCCCGGTCCGTCGTCCAAAGTGGAACCCGTGCCGTCGGGTCCGTACCCGCCGCCGAGGCCCGGCCCGTCATCTGACGACATGCCGCCCGAAGATCCGTCGGGAGAACTCGGATCTGTGCCACTTGGCTCCGCCACGCCGGTCGCCGTGCCGCCTGGATCGGTCGGGTCGGTCGGGTCGGTCGCCGTCCCCGTCGCGCTCGGGTCGGTCGGGTCAGTTGGGTCTGTCGCTGTCCCCGTCGCACTCGGGTCGGTTGGGTCAGTCGGGTCAGTCGCCGCCCCTGCGCCGCTCGGATCCGGATCGACGATTCCTTCCTCCACCACCACCACTTCTTCTACAGCTACATCCCCGTCCGGCGAGCCGCTGCTGCCCAACGGATCCAGAATTACATCGACAATCTCTTCCGTCACCGATCCCGAATCTGAACCGGTTGCGCTCTCTCCAGTGCCCGTGCCGCTCGTCGCACTCGTCGCCGCGGTTTCCTCGGGCACAACCACCACCACTTCCTCAACTTCGCTTCCCTGGCTGTTGCTATCGTCTGGCATGGTGAAACCTCCCTCTCCTAAATCTCTCGATTACTTCTTGCCGCCCGCATGTGCGGGCGTCGCAACTGACTTTCTTGATGTGCCACTCGCTGCTACCGGCGGCGTTGGTGGCTTTTTCGCCGCACCGCTCACGGGCGCCGCAGCAGCAACTGGCTTCGTCGCTGCACCACTCACGGGCACAGCTGGTGCAACTGGCTTCGCCGCCGCGCTCGCTGGCGTCGCCGTTTGAACAGCCGATCCTGCCGCTGCACTCGCTGCAGGCGTCGCGGCCTTTGGTCGCAAAGTAACCACGTTGTGGCATTGCGGACAGCGCACATTTAACACCGTCTTACCTCGCAGCACGGCAAGGGGAACCCGCATCGCGGCCTGGCACTTGTTGCAAATCACGCGGATCGAGTCCGCGGGCGCCGGCGCAGTTGCGGGTTTCGCCGCCGCTGCCTGTCCCGCGTTCGCTTGCACCGCCGCGCCAACCGGCGCACCAGCTCCCGCCTGCGTCCTACCTACACTGGGAACCACCGGCCGCGCCGCGCCAGATGCCGCGCCAGCCGCCGCTGCCACCTTCACCGCCTTTACCGTGCCCACACCCAATCCCGGCATGGCCTGCGTCGACACCGGCGCCAGCTTTTTGCGCACAGGCTGGATGCTCTGGCTCCAGCGCATCAGCTCCGTTTCGTGCGCCGCCTGCCCCAGCAGCCGCAGCCGCCGCGTGGTGTACATCGACGACGAAGTTGTCATCTCCGAGAACTTTGTCATCGAGTCGTCGCTCGCCGACTCTTGCTTTAGCCACTCCTCGATGTTCACCTGCTGCAGCAGGCGCGCCGAGCGAATTGACCACGCCAGCAGCACGCGCCGCACCAGCGCTTCGTCGCCCACCACCATCAAACCCGCCCGGTCGGCGGTAATGTCCGACTGGCGCGACCACGCCATCAGCGGCAAATCAATTGCCCCCTGAATCAGCTTCGTGGGATTGATCGCATTGATCAAGCCATTGGAGAGCAGGCCGGTGTGCACGCTCACATCGCCCGCGATAAAACGCAGCACCGTGTTCCACAGCGCGTGGCCGGCGCGGCAGTGGCCCATCTCGCGCGACAGCACAAACAGCAACTCATCCCCGGCGAAATTGATCAGATGCGAGGTGCCCAGCACAATAAAAGAGCTGTTTTCTGTGCCGTAAGTGTAGGTGTTCCACATCTGGTCGCCGGAGATGTAAACGTCAGGCATATGCGGCAGCCCCATGATGCGCGCCGCCAGCACCGCCTGGTTCCAGACATCGGGAAACTGCCTCGGACCCAGGCGAATGGCATTGAAGGTCGACTCGATCCACGGCCGGCCCACTTTGTCAGACACGTTCCGCACCACTGTCTGCAGCGCGGAAATGCTCTGCAGCTTCGACATTGCCTGGCCGTCTTGCGCCCACAAAAACACCGAGCGGTCCATCTGGTATCCGGGCAGCAACGGCCGCAGCCATCCGCACTGCGAGCAAACAATCTCCGCAGCGCTCAGACCGGCTCCGTTTACACCGCATACCTTGCACGGCGGCTGGCCGTTTGCCGCGAGCGGTACTCCCACGGCCATGGGCTGCAGCGGCGCGGCTTGCGACTCGGCAATCAGACTGCTTCCGCACAGGGTGCAGAAACGAGAGCCCGGCACTCCCGGCCCGTGTCCTTGCGGACAAACCAACGGTCCCACCACTGTGCTTGCCATGGGCTCTCCTTCCTCCCCGTACGCAGATATGCGGTTTGCGCCGCCTGCGCTTTGTGCGCCGTGGATGCTGTTTAGAAATCCAGTGACCCGTGATTCGATTCAAAGGGGGGAGCAGAATTGCGGCAATTATAGCCAACCCCATCCTCAGAAACAATGAATGCTTTTAAATCAGTTGGAAATTTTCGTAGAAATGCAGCCGCCGTTGGGTTGTCTTGCACCTTTGTTCGCCCGTTCACGCCTTCACTCTTTAAAGCGCTCATAAACACACGGCGCCCAACCCATTCGTCCCCCGACCCTGAGTTGGGCGCCTGAGTTACCCGAGTCTCTCCGATCCAGCCCCGGGCAACGTCTTCGACGTTCTCCCGCCGTTTAGCTACATCCCGCCTTGCGGGTTCTCTTCCGGATGCACTACGCGATAGCTCGCGCCGCCGTTCGCCCACACCAGCAGCAGAACGTCTTTGCCTTGCGGCGCTGCGTGAACCTGGCTCACGAAGTTATCGGCGTCCGTCACCGGATGGCGATCAACCTCAAGAATCACGTCGCCGGGCGCCAGGCCCGCATCGTCGGCCGCGCTGCCCGGCCGCACATTCTGGATGGCCGCGCCATGCACCTGTTCCGGCACGTTGTACTGCTGGCGCACATCGGGCGTCAGGTTGGCGACCGTTAGTCCCAGCTTCCCTCGCTGCTCGCCCACGCCGGCATTGCTAGCTTCTTCGCTGTTCTGGTTGTGGAACTCGCCCACCGTCACGTGCAGGTTTTCGGGCTTGCCGTTGCGCAAAATGCCCAGCTCGATCGGCGTTCCCGGCGTCATTTCGCTGACCGCAACCTGCAGAGCGCTGCCGTTATTGATCTTCTTGCCGTTGAGCTCACGCAGCACGTCGCCGCGCTCTAGGCCGCCTTGGCTCGCTGGAGAATCGGGCACGACCTGGCTGATGACGGCGCCGGTCGCGTCTGGCAGGTTGAAGAACTGCGCGTTGTCGGGGGTCACATCGTTCATGGTGATACCGATGTATCCGTGCTCTACCTTGCCGTTCTTGATGATCTCGTTTACTGACGACTCCGCGATCTGCGATGGAATAGCAAATCCCGCGCCCGCAAACGAGCCGCTGTTCGAGATGATGAAGGTGTCGATGCCGATCAATTCGCCGTGCGCGTCCACCAACGGCCCGCCGGAGTTGCCGGGATTGATGGCCGCGTCGGTCTGGATAAAGTCACCCGGCTTGCGTGCATTGTCGGTGTAGGGATTCGGCCGGTCGAGCGCGCTGATGATGCCCCGCGTGACCGAGAACTGGAAGTAGCCGAAGGGACTGCCGAAGGCCAGCACCGTCTGCCCGGGGTGCAGCTTCGCAGAGTCGCCCCACGGGATGCTTGTCAGGTTGTGCGCGTCGATCTTGATCACCGCCAGGTCGTTGAGTTTGTCCACCCCCACCAGCTTCGCGTTGAACACGCGCCGGTCGTCGAGCGTGACTCGCATCTCCGTCGCGCCGTCCACTACGTGGTCGTTGGTCACGATGTATCCATCCGGCGAAATGATCACGCCGCTCCCCACCCCATGTTCAATCTGGGGCTGCGGCTTCATGCCCTGTCCGCCCGGCCCACCTTGTCCGAAGAAGAACTGCCGGAATCCTGGCGGAAGGTCCTGCGGATTAATGCCGTTGATGCCTTGGCCGCCGCCATCGCTCTCGGACTGCTCATCGGGCGAGACACGCGAAGTAACTTCGACATTGACCACGGCCGGCGTAACGCGGGCGGCTACCGCTTCCACCGCGTTGTCGAGCGCCACCAGCGACGACACGCTCGATTCGTCCAGCGGTCCCGACGCGGCTGCCATCGCCTTGTTGTGGTCGATAACGAACGCAAAGACAAACAGGAGCGTAGCCAGAATGCCCGCAGGCACCGCCAGCCTCTTCGCTCTTGCTATTAATGAATTAGTTGTAATGGTCATGTTCATCTCCATTTGGGGGTTGAAATTTCTAGTTAGAGTTTGAAAACCAGCCGGCCGCTCTCAGGTTGCGGGGCGGGCGGCTGGTCAGTGCCTTCTGCATGCGTCGGTTTTGAGGCGGGCGCATCGTCGCCATGCCCGGCGCCGACAGTCTTGGTATCGACGGGATAGATCGCAAGAATCAGTCGCGTCACGGTGATCCGGGTAACTGTTTGCCCACCGGCAGGGCTTGCTGCGTCCGCAGATTGCGGCTGCGCATTTGCATCCGTGTCGTAATCGGAAACCAGCCTGTGATGGCAGTGCGAAATTCGCACCTCTTCCCATGTGGTCAGCACTACATACTCAGGTTGCCCGGCAGGGTCCGAGCCCGCATTCGGCATTTCTGCCCTCGTCAACACCTCACGCGGCGCTTCGCTCGCCGAGGCGATCTGACGCTGCGACGCGCCATCCGGCACGGCCGATGTGGTTGCGGTCCGGCGCGATGAAGCCCGAGTGAGTGCCGCAACTTCATGCCCTGAAGGCAAAATCGCCTTGGTTTCTATTGCGTGGAAGCTGGAATCAACTCCCGCCATTCGAGTCTGCGTCGTCGCCGTCGGTTCGGCGGGAACAAAGGCCACCACTTCCGGACAACGCGCCAATTCCACCGATGCAATCAGCAGGCTGAACCCGGCAACACCCACGAGTGCGCGCGCGGCCATGGGATGAAGTACCTGTTTGCGCGCCAGAATGCTGTAAACGCGGCGCACCAGCTCAGGACGGCGCTCGAATGCGCCGAGCGAAAGCGCCTGGGCGCGGCGTCGCTCGAATCCGCGTTCGGCCAGGCTGGTGAGGCATTCCGCGTAAGCGTGCGGCGCTTGTGTCCGGTGCACCACGCCCTCGTCGCAAGCCATTTCGCGCTCACGGCAAAGGCGGCCTTCAATCCAGGCCAGCGCGGGGTTCAACGGAAACAAAACCAAGGCCAGCTTCTGGAATAGATTGGTCCAGTCGTCGCGCCGGCGCAGGTGTTCAGCCTCATGCAGAACCACTTGCTCCAGCTCGCGGGGCGTCAGGCGAGCGCAGAGCCAGTCGGGAATCAGAATGCGCGGCGCCAGGAAGCCGATCACGCTGGGGCGGTCCAGCTTGCTGGTTGCGCAAAGCTCCACGGGATGTCGCGTCGGAGAGACAGCGGTAAGCAGAACGCGCAAATGCGCCTCTAATTCAATGGGCGTCGCAGAATTCCACAGCTTGCGCAGCTGCAGCGAGTGGACGACAAGGCTCGCCGCGCGCGCCAGCGATGCCACCAGCCACAGCGCGGCAATGACGAAGGCCCAGCGGCTATCGAGCCGGAACCACGGCGCGGGCGCCGATGCGCCGGACACCGCGTTGACCGCGATTGCGGACGATGTGCTGTGCGCGAACCAGGGCAGAAACTGTAGACCCACAACCACCGCGAAGGCCGCAGCCCACACGGCGAAGCGCTGCGCCGCACCTATATGAACATGAACGCGCGGCGTCAGCCAGAGGCAAACCCCGAGGACAAGTGCGATCGCCGCGCCCTGCCATAAGGCCGCAACTGCTACAGGCGCAACACTCTGCGCCAAGGCAACCAGCCAACCGCCTGTGCTTGCCAGCGTCGCGTGTGCTTGATCGGTTATGAGCAATGGGAACATCTATTCCTCGCTCCCCTTTTCAGCTCTTGCGCTGCGAATCGCGTCTTTCAGTCGCTCTAACTCTTCGGCGTCGATCTCTTCATCGCCCAAAAGTGATAACACCAGTTGCTCTCGGGAGTTGCCAAAGAATCGGCCGAGCACGTTGCGCACCTCGGAGCGGCTGGCCTCGTCCTCGGCAACCGCCGGCCAGTATACGAACGCGCGGCCCTCCTGGCGGTGCGCCACGTAACCCTTTTGTTCCAGGATCCGGATGGTGGTGAGCACTGAGTTATAGGCCAGCGGCTCGTCTTCAGGCAGGGCAGCCACCAGATCGGTCACGGCCGATTCGCCCCTCCGCCACAGGATCTTCATCAGCCTGAGTTCGGCCTCGGTTAGCGTGTTGGATTTCCTTGGCGGCATCTTAACCCATTGATTCTGCTTGCTTATTGCCTCGCCCAAAGGCTTTCTGCACTTCTATAGACGGACAACTAAACGATTAGTTTCTAGTTTCTCAAGAATTTTTCAAGATATCAACGCGACTTGGCAAGCCAGATCTCTCACATATCGCCAGGAACCGTACCGTCGGTCTCCCGTCCCGCTGTACCGGCGGCCTCCTGGCCCTCGGAGACATGGCCAGAATTCGAATTCTGGTTCGCCGTCTAACTGTGAGAAACGTAGACCAAGATCGAGCCGTTCACGGCACGCACCTTATGCTACGATCCGTGCAAGCGTTCACGGACTTGATTCTTTGCACAGAATCGTGGCCGGAAAATCTCTTCCGGCAATGCTCATGTCGAACGCCTTTCCCGGACAGCAGCTCGGACCTCAGCTAAGGATCCGCGCTCACAAGGGGTGGTATGGACAACCAGTTACGGCCTTTGAATCTCGGCGAAATTCTTGACGGCACGGCGCAGCTTTACCGGCGCAACTTCTGGCTGTATGTTGGCACGGCGGCACTGCCTTTGCTGTTTGTCCTGGCGCTCGCCATCCCAGCCGGAGCCATCTTCGTCCTTCCCGGCATTGCGAATCACGGCGTTTGGGAAAATACTTCCTCCACGATCATTGCCATCGTTCTTCTTTGTGTCATCGCCGTGCCGGTTTACCTTGCCGTGTACGTGTATTCCTACGCCGGCGTCACGCAAGCCACTGTGTGCGTGCACCTCGGCGAGAAGCCTACGATTCGCGCCACGCTCAAAAGCGTGCGGCCCCGCTTCTGGACCTACCTCTGGTACCTGATCCTGCAAGGGATCATGGTGGCGCTCGTGCCGGCAGCCGTCGCCGTCGCCATCATCGTGCCGCTGATCTTTCTCATGTCCCGTTCCGGCGGTGACATGGCCTCGCGTTTTGCTCTTGGTTTCCTGGTGTTTCTGGTGGTAGTTGCGGCCCTCGGAGTCATGCTCTGGCTGACGTTTAGCTTCATGCTGGGCATGGCCGCATGCATTGTGGAGAAAACCACCGCCTGGGAGTCGCTCGTTCGTTCCTGGAAGCTGAGCAAGGGAACCCGCGGCCGCATCTTTGTCACCTACCTGCTGGTGATCGCGCTGGCATTCGCGGTATCGATGGCGCTGGCCATCCCCATGCTGATCGTGGTGGCCCTGATCCCTTCTATGGGAAATGGCGCGTACTCATCACCAGCATTCGTGGTGGCCGAGATCGTGAGAGTGGTCGTGAATTTCGCTACGCAGGTGTTGCTGGCGCCGATCATCATGATCGCTTCCGTCCTGTTCTACTACGACCAGCGCATTCGCAAGGAGGGCTTCGACATTGAGTGGATGATGGAGCGGGCGGGGCTCGCGCAGCCGCAACCTCAAAGCGGGTCAGAAGGGATTCTCGGGCTCGCGCAGACCCCATCCGCAGGGTCGCCGAGCGACGCCGCAGGAGGTTTCGGTCCGGTCACGCCGCCTGATAGTTTGGAAGGGCGGTGAATTCAATGCGGTTCGGGTCGCGTGCGGTTAACGGCGGGGTATTGGCGAGGCCGGCCTCCGCTGCTTTGCTTTGGCTTGTCGCCGCATTGCTCGCGCCGAGGGCAGCGGCGCCGTACGTGCACGCCCAGCAGTCCCCTTCCAATGGGGACTGGCGCGATGTGAATCTTGCCGAATACCGCCAGCATCTCGAAAACCTCGACAGCGTCGTTGCTAATTGCCACGCGCAGCTCAAGCTCAAAAAACCGGCGCCTGCCAACAACAACGCGTGCGATCCCAATCGGGTTGGCCCCAACGACCGCGTGCAAAGTCCCGGCGCTGCGGGATCTGAACCGCGCGAAGTTCGTTACGACTGGCTGCGGGCTGTTCTCTCCCTCGCTGGAAGTAAAGTTGGCGCTGCGCAGCCCGCTGTCGCGGGAGCGCCTGCGGGCACAAAGCGCCAACCGGCAGACCCGAACGATCTCCTCAACGATGCGCACCAGCGCCTCCAGATGGATGAACAACAGGCCGAAAGCCCGCTGGAAACCAATCCCGCCTATGCCGACCAGCGAAAGTCGCTCAACACGATTCTGGCCCAACGCGAATACCAGGGCGTAACCAAGGTTTCAGTCAAGGACCGCATCTTGGAATGGCTGGGAAACGTGCTCGACAAAATACTGATGAAGCTCGCGGGGATGGGTGCGCACGCGCCCTGGGCCGGCCGGCTGCTGGAGGGGTTGCTGCTGGGCGGAGTTTGCATTGCTCTGGTCTGGTTTTTCATCCGCATCGAACGCAGCGCGCGGGTGCGCCTGATTCCTGACGTCGAACCCGGGCCGGGAGCGCCTTCGACGCGCGAGTGGCAATTGTGGTACCAGGAAGCGGGCGACATGGCCGCGAAGAGCCAGTGGCGGGAGGCGATTCACTCTCTCTACTGGGCCTCGATTTCGCTGCTGGAGTCGCGGCGTCTGTGGCCGCCTGACCAAGCACGCACACCGCGGGAGTATCTTGGACTGCTCGCTGGAAATGACCCGCGCAAAGCGGGCTTGACCGCGCTAACGCGCAGCTTTGAGCGTACCTGGTACGGCGGGGGCGATGCAGAAGCCTCAGACTTCAACGCGGCCCTGGAGCACGTCCGCACGTTGGGACTTGAGGTGCGATCCGAATGAAGGTCTTCGCCTCGCTCGATGCCAAAGACCGCAAGCTGCTCATCGGCTGCATGTGTGCCGTGGCCGTACTCGCAGTGGTCACGGCTTTCTTTGCGCGCAACGAAGACAGCGACAACAATCCGGTGCCCAGCACCTGGCGCACGGGCAAGCATGGCGCGCGCGCCGCTTACGCAATGCTCCAAGCCAACGGTTACGACATTGAGCGATGGGAGCGGCCGCTGAGCGACCTCGCGGCCCAGACCGACGCGCAAACCGTGGTGATCTTCGCCGCGCCCAACCCCACTTCACCCGAGGATTTCCAAAGCGTGAAGGATATCCTGGCCCAAGGCGGGCGCGTCCTGCTGACAGGATGGTCGGGAGGGATTTTGACCCCCGGCGGAAACGTCTTGCCGCCGGTGCGGTTCGAGACCGCCTGCCAGCTCACGCCGCAGGGACTTGACCCGTTGGCCGGATCGGGCGAAGTGTGGATGGTTCCCGAAGCTGCATGGGGAGCGAACCGGCCGCTCGATCGCATCGAATACAACTGCGCGGGCTCGCCGGCTGTGGTCGAGTACGCGAGCGGCAAGGGCGAAATCATCTGGTGGGCCAGCTCCACGCCGCTTGAAAACGGCTCCATTCAGCGCGCCGGCAATCTGAATCTGCTCTTGAATTCCCTGGGCACGCCCCAGAACCATCATTTTTATTGGGATGAATCGTTGCACGGCGAAAATTACTCAGACTGGTTCTACGCCAGCGGCACGGCATTGAACCTGCTCAAAGCGGGCCTCCTCGGCATTGCCTTGCTCGTGATCTTCAGCTTCAGCCGCAGGCGCGGCCCCGTGCGCGACCTGCCCGCGCCGGTGCGCGCCACGCCAGTCGAGTTTCTTGAGGCCCTGGGCTCGCTCTATGCTGAAGCCGGCGCTTCGGCAACTTCCGTCGAGCTTGCCTACGAACGTTTCCGCCGTCGCATGGGCGACTTGTGTGGACTGAAGGGAGCCAGAATGAGCGCGGAGGAACTGGGCTTTGCCCTGCGCCGGCGTTTTCCTCAGGCCCCCGAAACGCTCGAAAAAGATTTGGCGGATTGCGAGGAAGCTATCGGGAGCGACGCCTTGCAACCTAAGAAGGCGCTGGCGCTGGTGCAGACTCTCAGCCGCCATGGCGAAGCCTTGGATCGAGCGGCGAGGGTGAGAATCTACGATTGAAAATGAATTCGGAATCGGACACAACAGCAAGACGAGAAGCAAGGAGACCGGAATGAGCGAAGAGAATGCGTTGCAACCGGACGCGCAAACGCCAGGCACAACCCTGAAGGCCACACAGGAACTGCTGACCCGTGCGCGCGCGGAGCTGGGACGCGTAATAGCGGGCCAAAATGAGGTGATCGGCGAAGTTCTTGTGGCCGTACTCACGCAAGGACATGCGCTGCTCGAGGGCGTGCCGGGGATCGCCAAGACACTGATTGTGAAATCGGTGGGCCGTCTACTTGGACTAAACTTCCAGCGCGTGCAGGGAACGCCCGACCTGATGCCTGCCGACATTCTTGGCACCACCATTTTCAAAATTGGTTCCGATACCTTCACGTTTCATGCTGGCCCCGTTTTTACCGACCTCCTGCTGGTGGACGAAATCAACCGTATGCCGCCGCGCACCCAGGCAGCGCTGCTGGAATGCATGGAAGAGCGCCAGGTGACAAGCGACGGCGTCGCCCGGCAGTTGCCCCAATGGTTCACGGTTTTCGCCACGCAAAATCCCATCGACTTTGAGGGCACCTATCCGCTGCCCGAAGCACAACTCGACCGGTTTCTGCTCAAGATCAAGGTGCGCTATCCCAGCGCGGACGAAGAACGGCAAATGCTGGAGCGGCACCATGGCACCAGCGTCAACCTGCTCGATGACGCAAAGATCCAGCCGCTCGCCGCCGATCTCCTGCAATCCGCTCGCGACGAAATTCGCGCCATCCGTGTGGAGGCGGACCTCTACGGCTACATCCTCGATCTGGTGCGCCGCACGCGCGAGTGGCCCATGCTGGCGTTGGGCGCAAGCCCGCGCGCGGCCATCTGCCTGTTGCGCGTGGCCCAGGCCTTCGCGGCTTTTGAAGACCGCGACTACGTGATTCCCGACGACGTGAAACGCGCCGTGTTGCCCGTGCTGCGCCATCGCATCCTGCTCAAGCCGGAGGCGGAGCTGGAGGGCTTCGATGCCGATCGCGTGCTGAACGACGTGGTTGCAGCGGTCGCGGTGCCTCGAGCCTCGGTAGCTTAAATGATCTCGGCTTCGCTCCATCCCGAACCCGTCCGTGCGGCCTGCCAGCCACGCGGCCGCTTTGCGTTCGGCCTCACGCCGCGCACCATCTGGCTGCTTGTCGGGGGCCTGGCGCTGGCTTTGCCGGGATTCTTCTCCGCGCGCCTCGGCTACGGCATGCTGGTATGGGACACGCTGGTGCTTGTCGCCGTGTTGTTTGATTTTTTGCGGCTGCCTAATCCGCAAGCCATCACCGTGGAGCGCTCGTGGAGCAACGCCCCCTCTCTCGAGCACCACCGAAATCGAAATCGCCGTGGAACAAAACGGCGGCACCATCCTCGAATGCCGCATCGTCGACGACCTGCCCGAAGCGCTGGTGGCCGTGCCCTCCACAAGAAGTCTGCGCGTCTATCCGCGCGTGCGGGCCGCTTTGCGGTACACCATAGATCCGCGTGCACGCGGCGATGTCACCACGGGATCGGTATATTTGCGCTACCGGTCGTTGCTCGGTCTCATCGACAAATGGGCTATGTCCCCGCTCCAGCAGACCGTGCGCGTCTATCCCGCGCTTCGACAAGGCGAAGACCAGGAGATCTTTCTCGCGCGCGGCCGTCAAATCGATCTCGAACTGCGCCAGGTGCGCGAGCGCGGACTTGGCCGCGACTTCGAGAGCCTCCGCGAGTATCTCGAAGGTGACGACCTGCGCGACATCTGCTGGACGGCCACGGCGCGGCGCGGAGCATTGATCACGCGGCGCTACCAGACCGAGCGCAGCCAGGCGGTGTGGATTGTTCTCGACGCCGGACGGCTGCTGCAAGGCCGCGTCCTGCGCGACACGGACGATCCTGATCGGCGGGGCTACTCCAAGCTCGACTACGCGTGCTCCACCGCGGTCGCTCTCGCGCAACTCGCGCTTTACTCTGGCGATCGCGTGGGCCTGCTCGTCTACGGCCAGCATGTGCAGCAGCGCGTGCTCCCCGGCCGCGGCCCTGCGCACTTGCGGCTGATTGTCGAAGCGCTGGCCCAGGCGCGCGCCGAGGTCAGCGAAGCCGATCACCTGCGCGCCACGGCCACGTTGAACCGCTGGCAGCCAAGGCGGGCGCTGATTTTGTGGATCACTGACCTGGCAGAAACCGCCATGCGCCCGGAAGTCATCGACGGCGCCATGCAACTTCTGCGGCGTCATGTGCTGCTGTTTGTGGCCATGGCCCAACCCGACGTCGAAGCGATTGCCAAAGGCCGTCCGAAAAATGTCGAACAGATGTTCCGCGCGTCGGCAGCACAGGAACTGATGATGCGCCGCGAACTCTTATTGGCGCGACTACGCGATCAGGGTGCCCTCACCCTCGATCTCGATCCCGATCAACTCACATCGGCGGTGCTCAACCAATATTTGAAGGTGAAAGAACGCGCAATGGTCTGAGGACAACCTGCTGCGCCGTCTCTACCGCTCGCAAAATAAAAACTCTGTCATCCTGAGCGCAGTTTGCCGCGTTCTCGCGGCAAACGCAGTCGAAGGACCTGCGGTTGTTCTTCGATTGTGAGACGCACTCCACCTGCGATTTCGATCCGAAGACCTGAAGTTTACTCATGCTTGCCATCTGGAAGCGCATGGCGAGTCTTGCGGCGGAAGGCGTTTCTAATAAGTCGAAAATCGACGTATCCGATGACGGCTCCAAACGCAGTGCAGATAATCGATGTCGTTAGGTCGCGTTCCATAGCGGACCTAACTGCCACAGCAACCATCACCGCGAAAAGAAAAAACCAAAACGCCCCGAAGACGAGGAGACCAGCCCTCTGGACGAGGGTCGCTTTCGGATCGCCTTTCCAGAGAAATTCGTCTACGCTCCGGCCAGAACGAAGCGTATCCGGCCACACCGTTGCGCGTTGTCTCTCTTCCAAGTCTTCACGCAGACGATCAATCTCGGAATCCTGCGTCACGACATTCACCCCTTTTTCAAACCCCTACGAGCCTCAATTCCTGCATCGCTTACACTCTCGGCGCTGCCGCCGCCACCGGCCGGAACAACCACACCAAGAGCAACGTGAACAGCGTTCCACCCACCGTGAATTTAAGCCAGACATGCGCCGCGGAAGGCGAGAAAAACCCCTCCAGCGTGCCGGCAATAATCAGCAGCGGAATTGTGCCCGCGACCATGCGTGTGGCCTCCACACCGGCCAAAGCAATGGAGTCGCGCCAGCGATAGAGGCCGGGAAAAGCCACGCCACGCCCCAGGCGCAGACCGGCTGCCCCGGCAAGAACAATCGAGGGCAGCTCCAGCGAGCCGTGCGGAGCCACAAAGCTCCACAGGTCCAGCGCCATCCCATGCTGCGCACAAGCCACGCCGATCACGCCCAGCAGCATTCCATTGTTGAACATGGACCAGATGGCGCCCAGGCCGAAAACGATACCGCCGGCAAACGAGATAAAGCACACGGTAATGTTGTTCGTCATGATGGCGCTGCTGGCTGCCGGCGCAACCGATACCAGCGACTCGGTCCACATTTTATGGTGCTCAATGGTGTCTACCATCTGCGGACCCAGCATGTGGCGCATGAACTCGGGTCGCGCCAGCGTGAGCACCGTGCCCAGTGCCCCACCCGCAAGCAGGATCGCAAGCGACAGCAGGACGTAGCGGAACTGGCGCTGCACGATCGCCGGATAGCCGTCGTACAGAAAGTCGAAGACTCTGCGGAAGCCTTTGCGCCGGCTCGAATAGATGATATGGTGGGCGCGAGCCAATAATTGGTTGACGAGTTCGGCGTAAGCGCGCGCAGTCGAATCCTGGCGCAGGGTCGACAAATCGCTGGCCGCCTGCCGGTAAAGAAGCGCGGTTTCGCGCAGTTCCGCCCGCGAAAGCTGGCCTACGCCGCTTGCCGCAGCCTGGTTCAGGAGCCAGCTCAGGCGGTCCCAGTACGGACGACGCTTTTGCAGCCACTGATTGGAGAGAATGATGGCCATGGAGCCGATTGGAGACCAGCTTAACATCGATACCCCGGAACTCGTTTCCATCGAGTTGCCGCTGGCTGGCATCGGCAGCCGTTTCATCGCTGCGATAGTCGATGCTCTCGTCCTCGGCTCGGCGCTCATCCTTCTCATTTTTCTTGCCGCGTACATCATCCCGGCTCTGGGCGCCATCGGCGAAAAAGCCGCAAATTGGGGCATCGGCATCTTATTGCTCATCGTCTTTCTCCTATTCTGGGGCTACTTCGCGCTGTTTGAAGCCTTCGGCAACGGACGCACACTGGGCAAGCGAGTGGCTAAGATTCGCGTGATCCATCAATCGGGCCGCGGCATCAACTTTGTCGAAGCGCTGGCGCGCAACCTGGTGCGATTCATCGACTACCTGCCCGGCTTTTATGGCGTGGGCGTAGTGGCCATGTTCATGAGCAAGCGATCCCAACGCCTGGGCGACATGGTTGCCGGAACGCTGGTGGTGCGCGAGCGCGATGTGGAAGCTCCGATGTGGGGCGAAAGTACCTCGCGCACGCTAACGGCCGCGGCGCTGGCTCCGCAGTCGCCGATTCCTCCGCCACATTTGCGCGTGCTGCTGCCTGCGCCTGCTCTGGCTAAACTTTCTCCTTCTGACCTCGAAGTGCTCGAGGGCTTTTTTTCGCGGCGGCTCGACATGGACCTTGCGACGCGCCGTGCTCTGGCCGGGCGCATCGCCTCCGCCTTGTGCGCGAAGTCCGGACTCACAGTCCCGCCGGAAACCAGCGTGGAGACTTTCCTTGAAGCCGTCGCCCATCAGTTCCGCGAACAGGGGCGAATGAGCTAAGGCACCGCGCGCCATCCACACCCGTGTATTAAGATTCTTCCAGCACACGCGCGGCGTCGCGCGGCGAATTTTCGAGCAACAACCGGCCGAAGACCGGTTTGGAACAGGAGAGCAAGAACATGGCTAAGAGCGTCAATAAAGTTTTCCTTCTGGGAAATGTGGGCAAGGACCCTGAAATCCGCTCCACCGGCGGCGGCACCACGGTGGCAAACTTTTCGCTCGCCACCAGCGATCGCTTTCAGGATCAGCAAGGAAACTGGCAGGAGCGCACGGAATGGCACAATCTGGTTGCGTTCAAGCGCACTGCCGAGATCGTCCGCGACTACGTGAAGAAGGGTTCAAAGCTGTACATCGAGGGCAAAATCCAGACCCGCAGTTGGGACGACAAGGAAACCGGCGTCAAAAAGTACCGCACCGAAATCATCGTCAACGATCTGTCACTGCTTTCGGGTCGCGAGGATGGCGGCGGCTACACCCGCTCATCGAATGCGTCTTCGAACATGGATCAGCGGCAACCCGCAGGCATTGATGACGTCGCGCAGTCAGCCGAAATCTCTGACGACGATATCCCGTTCTGAAGGCAGGGACCAAGGGAACGAGGGGCCGAGAAAGCCGTCGGCTTCTTGCATTTTCAACTCGGCGCGAAAAGTGTACCCCATCCTCGCGACGTTCTTGTTTTTGCCGCCAGGGTGGGATAGCACGAACCCCACCCGAGTTACCGTCCGCGCACGCATCACGGAGAACACCCATGAAGAAGCTCTTCGTCGTCGCTCTTCTCGCCTCATGCCTTGCCTTGCCGGCGCAGGAGACGCGCCGCGAGGTCAGCCACGCCACGGGAAATCCCGCGGTTGACTCCAAACCCAACAGCCCAGACGTGCCCGATGTGTTTGCCGTCAGTGGCCATCTCCAGCGCATCGTCGTGCTGCGCTTCAAATTCGGCACCGATCTGCTGGCAGGGCTCCAGAAGATGATCGATCAGGAGAAGATCAAGAACGCCGTGATCCTTTCCGGATTCGGCTCCGTGCGCGGCTATCAGATTCACCAGGTCTCGAACCGCGACATGCCGTCGAAGAACATGTTCATCAAGAATCCCACCGCGCCCGCTGACATCATCGGCATGAGCGGCATGGTCATGAACGGCCACATTCATCCGCACATCGTATTGGCCAATGCCGACAAGGCCTTCGGCGGTCACCTCGAGCCGGAGACCACCGTCTTCACCTTCGCCGTGGTGACCCTTGGCGTCCTCGACGACTCCATCGACATGAGCCGCTTCGACGATTCCAGCTACCGCTAGCCGTTTCCCGGGATAGCCTCTTTTGCCTTGTCGAGTGGATCGTCGTCTCTGTCCGTCACTTCCGCCAGCGCCGTCAGCCGATCCGCCAACTCCTGTGTCCAGCAGCGTTCCGGCGCGCGCCAACTCCAGTTGCCCTGCGCAACCGCGGGCGTATTCATGCGCGCCTCCGAGCCCAGTTCCAGCAAATCCTGCGCCGGCGCAATGGCAATCTCGGCCACGCTGCCCTGCGCCGCGCGGATCAGCGGCCACACCGGCCGACCGTTCACCGGCCCCACCAACGCCTCCACGGCTGCGCGCTCGTACTTGCCTGCGGCGTTCCACCATCCCTGCGTGGTATCGTTGTCGTGCGTGCCGGTGTAAACCACGGTGGCAGGCACAAAACGAAACGGCAGATGCACATGCGCGCCCCTGGGATCAAAATCGCCGCCCGAGCCGAATCCGAATTGCAGCACCTTCATGCCGGGCATACCCAACGCCTGGCGTATCGCAGTCACTTCGGGTGTGATCACGCCCAGGTCTTCGGCCACGATCGGCACTGGTCCCAGCGCGGCTTCAATCGCGCGGAAAAGTTCGAGCCCTGGCGCTATGATCCACTCGCCTCTGACCGCAGTCTCTTCCTCGGCAGGAATCGACCAGTAGGCCTCGAAGCCGCGGAAGTGATCGAGGCGAATGATGTCGTAAATCTCCACGGCGCGCCGGATGCGCTCAATCCACCAATCAAATCCGCGCTTCGCTAGCACGTCCCAGCGATAGAGCGGGTTGCCCCAGCGCTGACCCGTGGCCGAGAAGTAATCGGGGGGCACGCCGGCGACGTGAATCGGTTTCAAGTTGTCGTCGAGTTCGAATATTTCGGGGTGAACCCAAACGTCCGCCGAGTCCATGTTGACAAAAATCGCCACGTCGCCCAGGATCCGAATGGCGCTGCGCGCGGCAGCCTTTTGGAGTAGATTCCACTGCTGAGAAAACGCAAACTGCAGCACCTTCTCGATCGTGCGCTCGCGCCCGCGTTCTGCGACGGCCACGGCCAACGCCTGCGGATCGCGGCGTCGCAACGGCTCAGGCCACTCCGTCCATGCGCCGGTGTTGAACGTTCGGCGCAACACCGCGTACAGCGCGTAATCGTCGAGCCACGCAGCCTGGTCGCGGGAAAACGCTTCGAAGTCCGTCCATTGCTCGGCCAGCGCGGGTTCGGCCAGCGCGGGTTCGTCCAGCGCGCGATCCAGGAAATTTCCCGCAGCCTCGTAAAGCAGCGGAAACTTCCGCGCTTCCACTTCCTCAAAATCCACCGCACTCGAACCGCCGGGCAACCCGGCAATGCGATCCGCGCCGATCCAGCCCCAGTCGCGAAGAAACTCCAGGCTGATCAACGCAGGATTGCCCGCGAAGGCGGAAGACCCCGCGTAAGGCGAGTTGCCATATCCCGTGGGGCACAGGGGCAGAACCTGCCAGATGTGCTGTTTGGAGCGGGCCAAAAACGCCACGAACTCATGCGCGGCCGGACCCAGATCTCCGATGCCGCCATAAGAAGGCAGCGAACTGATGTGCAGCAGGACTCCCGAGGACCGTTGAAATTCCATGTTGCCATTATTACGGATGGACGGCGGACCTGCAGAATGCGGCCCGATCTGAGACACTGGAATGCGCGTCCCCACGCAGACTGTTGATCGACTTCCGAAGTGAGGGAGTTCTCCGTTGAAGATTCGCAATCTTTTCTTTCGCCTTTTCCTCTTCGCTTCGGTTTCAACTCTGTCGGTCCTCTCTTCCCCGTTCGCGGCCGCCGCTACATCCCCGCAGCCCGTCACGCTAGCCGCGGGCTGGATGCTGCAGGACGTGGCCAAAGTCCCGCAAGCGGGCGCGGAAGTTGCAAGCGCAAGCTTCGATGCGCGCGGCTGGTACGCGGCCACGGTTCCCGGCACGGTGCTTACCTCGCTCGTCAACGACCATGTCTATCCCGAGCCGTTGTACGGCGAGAACGAGCGCCCGGAAATCATTCCCGAAAGCCTGTGCCACACCTCGTACTGGTACCGGACCGTGATCCGCGTGCCGCGCGACTACCGCAACCATCGCGTCTGGCTCAACTTCGACGGCATCAACTACGCAGCCGACGTATGGGTGAACGGCGTCAAAGTGGGCAGCATCCGCGGTGCGTTCATTCGCGGCATCTTCGACATCACCGCGGAGGTCAAAGCTGGCCGGCCGGCGGTGGTCGCCGTGCTGGTCGCGCCCGAGCCGCATCCCGGCATTCCGCACGAGCACACACTGCGCAACGGCGTGGGCAAGAACGGCGGCATCACCGCCGTCGACGGGCCCACGTTCCTCTCCACCATCGGCTGGGACTGGCTGAACGCGGTGCGCGACCGCGACACCGGCATCTGGCAAAAGGTAATTCTCTCCGCAACCGGGCCGGTAGTGCTCAAAGATCCGCTGGTCACCACCGATTTGCCGCTGCCGCGCACCGACTCCACCGAGGTTTCCGTGCAGGCCACCGTCGAAAACGTCAGCGACCAGCCGGTGACGGGACTGCTCAAGGGAACCATCGAGAACATTGCCTTCGAGCGGCAAGTGGAGTTGGCCCCGCACAGCACGCAACAGATCGCGTTTAATCCCAAAACCACGCCCGCGCTGCACATCGACCATCCGCGCCTCTGGTGGCCCAACGGCTACGGCGCGCAGGCAATGTACCGGCTGCATCTCGCGTTCACCATCGGCCGCTCCATCAGCGACGCTGATGACATCGACTTCGGCGTGCGCAAAATTACCTACTCGGTGCCGGGAACCGACACGCTCACCATCTCCGTCAATGGCGCGCCCATCTTCATTCGCGGCGGCGACTGGGGACTCGACGAAGCCATGAAGCGCATTCCCCGCGAGCGCCTCGACGCCGAAATTCACATGCATCAACTGGCGCATCTCAACATGATCCGCAACTGGGTGGGCCAGAGCACCGCCGAGGATTTCTACGAACTCTGCGACAAGTACGGCATCCTGGTGTGGGATGAATTCTTCCAGCCCAATCCCGGGGACGGCCCCGACCCCACCGATCTCGACACCTACATTGCCAACGTGCGCGACAAAGTGCTGCGCTTCCGCAACCATCCTTCCATCGCCCTGTGGTGCGCACGCAATGAGGGCTATCCGCCGCCCGAAATCGACGCGGCCCTGCGAAAAATGCTCGCCGAACTGGAGCCCACGCGCCGCTATCAACCCAGCTCCACCGACGGTGCCGGCGTGCGCTCGCATGGACCGTATTACTGGCGCGCTCCGCGCGAGTTTTACTCCGTCTCCGACGACTACTTCAAGACCGAAACCGGCAGCGTGAGCGTGCCCACGCTCGAATCCATCCACGGCATGATGCCGAAGAAGGACTGGGAGACGATCGACGACGACTGGGCCGCGCACGACATGGCCAAAGGCGCGCAACGCGGTGATCTTTACCCAGGCATCCTCGCCGGACGCTATGGAAAAATCGCCAACCTCGCCGACTTCGTTCGCAAGGCGCAACTGGCCAACTACGAGGCCTTCCGCGCCATGTACGAAGGGCGCAACGCGCAACTCTTCCATCCCACCACGGCCGTTATCACGTGGATGAGCGATCCCGCGCAGCCCAGTTTTGTCTGGCAGCTTTATCACTACGATCTCGAGCCGAATGCTTCCCTGTTCGCCGTCATGCACGCGTCGGAGATGGTACACATCCAACTCAACCAGGCCAATGGGCAGGTGCAGGTCATCAACAATCAGCCTGATCCAGTCACCAATGCCGTGGCGCGGGTTGACGTTTACAATCTCGACGGTTCGCTCGTCTTCGAGCATGAGACGAAGCTGACGGCCGCGCCCGACGCGGCAACTAATCTCGGCACTGTGGATTTTCCCGCCCATCCTTCGGCGGTGCATTTTCTCAAGCTTGCCCTGCGCGACGCTGCCGGAGAACTTTTGTCGAGCAACTTCTATTGGCTTGGAACGCCGGACCACCCCGACGATTTAACGGCGCTCAACAACCTGCCTACGGTCACGCTAACGGCAACGGCGGAGGAGCTCGAGGGAAAAATCGCCGGCCAGCGGCTTCTCGCTATCACGCTGCACAACCCCACGAACAGCATCGCTCTCATGGCGCATGTGCAACTACGCCGCAAATCCGGGGCCCCCGGCGACGGGTCTTTGTCGCTTGGGTGGAAATCTGGCGAACGAGTTTTGCCGGTCTTCTACAGCGACAATTACGTCACGCTGCTGCCCGATGAAACGAAGACCATCGCCATCGAAGCCGCGCAAAGCGACTTCAACGGAGAAGATCCCCTCATCGTCGTCGACGGCTGGAACGTGACGGTAGCGCCGGCGTCATTCGGCCCCGTGTCCGTCGCGCCCAACGTCGACGCGCAGCCGGACCACTGGCCGACCACAGGATTGCCGTTTGCCACTGAGGGCCTGCGCTAGCGTTGCGCCGGGAAAGAACGGAATGCCCCACTCTTCCTCTGCCAGCCGCGCTGAAATCTTCTTCCCCTCACCTGCGCCTCCTGTAGAATCGAACCAATTTGGACCACGCCCGTCCAATTAAGCAAACTCGAGGCGCATGAACAGCCCCTCCGCCGCAAACCACCTGAACGACCCTCCAGCCGCGTCCCACGCCGGCCGCAGGACGCCTCCGCCCTGGCTCTTCGTATTGCTGGCCCTGCCGCATGGAGTCTTCACAGGCGCAATCATCGGGTTGGTGCTTTCCTTTGTGCTGCGCCGTGAAGGCCATGCAATGTACGGCATTGCCAATGAAATCGCTTTGCTCGGCATTCCGCCCATTCTTTACTTTCTCTGGAGCCCTCTGGCGGACTTCTGGATCAGCCGCAAGCGCTGGTACCTGCTGGCCGCGTGCCTCGCGGCCGCGGGAGCCGCAGCAGCATTCTGCTTTCCTGACCTTTCCAGTCCCGTTCCTGTGGCTCTGCTCTTTGCGGCTACCTGCGCCGTCATGATCTGCTCAGCGAGTTACGGGGGCATGGCTGCCGCATTGATGCCGGAAGAACAGAAGTCGCGCGTCTCCAGCATGATTCAAGTGGGCAACCTGGGCGGCGGTGCTTTGGGCAGCTGGGGATTGCTGCTGCTCGCCGAGCACTGCAGCCACGCGACGCTGGGCATGGTCGCCGCGGCGTCGGTTGTACTCCCCGCGCTGGCCGTGCTTGCCGTGGATGCGCCGCCTCCACAGCGCATCAGCGCTCAAAACGGACCCGGGGCGCAACTGGTCACGATGGGGCGCGAATTCAAAACCACCTTTCTGCGCTGGAGCGCCCTGCCCTCGATCCTGCTACTTATGTCGCCGCTGGCGAGCGGCGGCGCGGTGGGCCTGCTGCCCGGTCTCGCCACCGACTATCGCGTATCGGGCACTGAAGTAGCCTGGTTGAATGGCATGGCAGGCGCGTTGCTCACCGCCGCCGGCGCGCTGCTGATGGCCTTCGTTCCCAAGCGCGCGGATCCTCGGCTCACCTATGTCTTCTTTGGCCTGGTGAATGCGGCCTCCACGGGGATCCTCTGCCTGGGGCCGACCAATCCCACCACCTATCTAGTTGGGACGGTCCTCTACCTGATCTCGGTAGGCGTGGGTTATGCCAACTTCACCGCCATCGTCTTGCAGGTCATCGGCAAAGCGGGAGCCAGCGCATGCAGCCGCTACGCCATCGCCGTGGGCCTGGGCAATGCTCCCGTGGCCTATATGGCCGCGGTGGACGGCCTGGGTTCAAAGTGGTGGGGAACACGCGGCCTGTCTGGAATTGACATGGTGGTGAGCACGCTGTTTGGCGTGCTATATCTGGTGGGCTACTGGATCTGGCTCAAACCAGGCTGGGCACGGCACATCGCCGCTTTGCCCGAGCCACGACTTGCGCCTTCCGCCGACTGACGCGTCCCGCGCCCGTCGCCATCCACAAACAACAAGGCCCGCATACCTTCCGGCTGCGGGCCCCGTACGTTCTGCATCAATTAGTTCTACGTCCCCGGCGTCTGTTGCGGCTTGGCGCTGAAGCGGATCAGGTTGTGCTTCTTATAGTCGTTCCACACCCCGCTCATGAACACGCTGAAGGCCTCGTTGCGCTTCTGATCCAGAATCGCATCGCGCGTCTGGTCGAAGTTCTTCGTGATCTCGTCGGCGCTCGGCTCCTGTTTGTCCACAATCTTCACCACCACGCCGGTGCGGCCCGCGTTGATGGGTCCGCTGAACGAGCCAACACTCATCTCGAATAATTGCGGAGCCACCTGGCCCACTTCGCCAAAGTCCGGCACTTGTCCGCTCGAGCCCACCAGGTCGCTGGTCTTCACGGTCGCGCCCTCGGCCTTGGCCGCCTTGGCCAGATCGTTCATAGCCTTCGCCTTGGCTGCAAGCTCGGTAGTCTTCTGGCCGAGCAACGCCGGCAACTGCTCATCGCGATAGTCGTCCAGCACGTGCGTCTTCCAGTCGGCAAAGGCCGGCGCATGCGCTGGCATCACGCCCGTTACCTGAAAGATGGCGTAGCCTTCGCCCGTCGGCGCGGCCTGCGGGGGATCGCCCTGCTTGGCCTCAAAGGCCTTGGTCAAAAGCTGGGAACTGTCGGGCAAAGCGGGAATCACGCCGTCGCGTCCCACCGGCTCTGAAGTCACCAGGTCCAGATGATGCGCCGCAGCGGTCTTCTCCAGGCCATTCTTGCCCGCCTCCGCGGTCAACTGTTGCGCAAATCGCGTCTCCGCCTGCGCCCCCACTTCGCGCGTGAGCGCAGCCACGATGTTGGCCTGCACTTCGCTCAGCGGCTGCGTATGCGCGCTCTGGCGCTCTTCCACCTGAATAATGTGATAGCCAAAGCTGCTTTTTACAATGTCGATGTCGCCGATCTTTTGCGTAAAGATGGCCTTGTCGAATTCCGGCACCATCTTGCCGCGCTGCGCAAATCCCAGCTCGCCGCCCTGGTCCTTGCTGCCGGGGTCGTCGGAGTATTTCTTCGCCAGTGCGGTCCAGCTTCCGCCGGCCTGCAACTGCTTCAGAACGCTCTCCGCTTTGGCCTTGGCTGCGGCATCCGTCTTGGCGTCTGCGCCTTCCGGCACCTTGATGAGAATGTGCCGCGACCGCGCCTGATCGGGTACCTGATAATCGCTCAGGTGATCGTTATAGTACTGCTGAATCTCTTGTTGCGAAGGCTGCGGAACGCCTCCCGGAATCTGTTCCTGGGTGAACGCAAAGTAAGTAATCTTGCGCTCCTCGGGCACCGCCTGGGCGTACTGCGCGGCGTTTTTCGTGAAGAACGCTTCCAGATCCGCGTCCGAAGGATTGATGGTCTTGCGCAGGTCGTCAGCCGAAATCACCGCGTAGTCGAACTTGATCTTGATGTTCGCCTTGAGATAGTCATCGTGGACTTCCTGGTCGCTCACCGTCACACCCGCGGTAATCAGTGCTTGCAGGCGGCGCACCGTGATTTCGTCCTTGATCTGGCTCTCAAAGTCATCCACTGACTCGTGCAGCCGGTCGTCAATCAGTTGCCGGTAGGCATCCGGGCCGATAAACACGCCGTTGGGGTAAAGCACCTGGCCCGTGGGACCGGTGCGCAGGTACTGCCGCACATCGTTGTCCGTGGCGTACACGCCGAGCTTGTGCGCTTCCTGCAAAAGCACCTTCTGCTGCACCAGTTCCTGACCCACTTGCTGCTCAAAGTACTGCACGATCATCGGATTGTTGGCGTACTGCGGACCGCGCTGGCTCAGCTCGTTCTCCGCAACCTGTTGCACGCGAGTCTGGCTGATAGAGTCGCCAGAGGACAAAATGCGGCTGTACCAGTTGGGGTACACCACCGCGAACGTGTCGGGCGGCGCCGAACCTGCACCCGGAGCCAAGTACGACATCAGGCCGGGAAGAAGAAAGAGCAACATGCCCACCGAGAGCGCAAGGATGATGACGATGAACACGGCCTTGGTGGTGCGATTGTTAGTTTGCAGAAAACGAATCATGGATGGATCTGAACCTTCAACTCTCTATGCACGTACAGATGCGCCGCTCTGAAACGGCAAAAGTTTAACCAATCTTCCGGACCGCTTGAGCGAGAAGACGCGCAATGATCGCTCGGTACAACTTTCTCATTATAAGCGATGGCCAACCGCCGTATCTCGGGTTCCCAAGGCGTCCTCGCAGGCCATCCGCATGGCCCAGCGTTTACCCTTGGCCCGGCAAATTGCGCTCTGTTAGACTTTCCGGGTTCCCCCGGTCAGGAGATTGCCATGCCAGACGAACTGTCGCCCGGCCTCGGGTCGGCCGATGGCCTGACAGCCGAAGAACGCGCCTGCATCCCGGAGGCGCTCATTGAACAGAAAATGCTTTCCTTCCGCGGGCGGATCGGCAGAGCTGTCTTCTGGGGAAGGCTCTTCGCGGCCCTGATTTGCGTTGCCTTCGCCGCAACCTCAACCAGCATGATTGTCTATCTGATCCCGGGACTGGGCGGGAACGGAGGCATGGAAATGCCGGCCGGCCTCGGCATCTTGCTCGCGCTGGTTGGATTCGCAGCCTTCCTGCTCGGCCTTGGTTTGCTCGTTCTTGGGACGTGGCTCTCGTTGGCGACGCATGTGAAACGCTGGCACGACCTCGACTTTTCGGGATGGATGCTCTTGCTCAATATCATCCCTTACGTAGGCCTTTTGATATTGATTTGGGAGGGGTGCTTCAGGGGAACGGATGGTCGAAACCGCTTCGGCCCGAATCCCATTCAGCCCGAACACGGTCGTCCCAGCTCATAGTTTTGAGAGGCGTCGAAGTACTACGTAACGCAAATCGGGCATCCGCTAAAGCGGATGCCCGATTTCTATTCTCTAATCTCTGGTTTTACCGCCAGTAATACGCTCCACCCACCAGGAAGTAGGGCCGATAGTAGGGCGCCGGATACCCGTAGTACGCCGGGCCATATCCATAGCCGTAATAGGGCGATCCGTAAGGATAGCCACGGCGGTAAAGCGATGGGCCGCCAGGATACAGACCCTGCGCCAGTCTCGCCGCTTCCTGCGGGCTCACAGGCTGCACGGTAATCGGCGCCGTCAGGTGGAATGTGACCAGCGCTTCGGCGGGGATCCAGGCGCGGTAACCGGGCGAAGCCGCTCCCACTGCCGTGCCGCCAGCCGCGCCAACGCCGGCACCAACTGCGCAACCCAATGGGCCGCGCACCGCGCAGCCGATGATGGTGCCGATCACGCCGCCCGTCAAAGCGCCACCCACCGTCTGCCCGGCCTTATTCGGGGCCTTTACCTTGAACTGGTCGCTCGCGATCGGATAATTCCGCCCGCCGAGATCGAGCGAAGTCAGCGTGAGCGCCAGCGTGGAGCTTCCGGCCATCTTGCCCGAACCCACGTTCTTGTGTTCCGAAATCACGCCGTGCACCACCGCGCCGCGCGGAATCGCCAGTGCGCCGCCCATAGTCACATCCTGAATCACCATGAACTGTACCGGCTCGCCGTCCTTGGCTCGCTTGCTATCCACCGGCTCGCTGGTGCGAAGCTGCAGCAGCGTTCCCGCGGGCAGGGTCACAGGGCCGCTGGCGGGCGCGTACTGCGGCGCTGGCGGGGCCTGAGGATACTGCGGCGGATATTGCGAGTACTGTGGGCTCCGGTATTGCGGCCGCGGCTGTGGCGGATACCCCCCCTGCTGCGGATAAGGCGCTGGCGCCTGATTTACGGCTGCGGGATCGGGTCCCTGGTCCGGGGCCGGTCCTGGAGGCGGTAGACCCGCCGTTTGCTGTTGCGCCTGCGACTGATCGGGGCCCGGCATCTCCTGCGCGTCGGGGGCCGGCTGCGGGTTTTGCGCATCCGGGCCGGGATTGCCCACCGTCAAGTTGTTATGCACCTTGGTAACGCCGTTCACATGCGCGGCGATCGACTCCGCCAGTTGCTTGGACGCATCGGTCGAAACCGTTCCCGACAGCGTCACTTCACTCTGGATCGTGGCTGCCGTGATCAGGTCGTTCTTCAGTGCAGCCGAAGCGTCGAGGGCGTGCACCACGTCCATCTCAATCTGTCCGTCGGTGCGCGGTCCCTGCTGAGCCGCCGGCTGACTCTGCGACTGCCCGGCCGGAGCGCCGGCATCCTGCGCAATCGCGACCACGGCGAACAGCATGGCCATCCCGGTCCATGCCACGAGCGGTCGAATGCCCTTTTTCAGCAAGCTACAGTTCATTTTTGATGTCTCCTCTTTCAATACGATCATTCTCAACCCGGAAAAGATGCGCGGGGAGAACGATTTTCAAAGCCATTTCCACGGCTCAAACCGTTAGACGAGCCCGGCCGGGAGCCTGTTACCCGGTATAACCCAGTTTTTGCCAAAAAGTTGTCTGCTTTTGACCGCCAGTCCCAGCATCGCCTCGGGTTACGGGTGCCCCACATCTCGATTTTGAGTGTGGGAAAGCACGAACCCCAACTCGACTTGTTCAGTCCAGCAAAACAACGGGGTGCCCCCGGTCTCGATTCTGAGACCGGGGATACGAGCATGCCAAAGTGCGAATCTTCGCGGTCCGATATCTACGCCAGCGCCGCCGCAACCGCCGCATTCAAAGTGTTCAGGCCGGCGGCCACGTCGGCTCCCAGGTGAACCCGCAGGGCGCGACGTCCGCGCGCCTCCAGTACCGCCAGATCTCCTGCCGCCTGGGCGTCGATCACTACTCCAAAACTGTACCGCTGGCCGGGAATTTCCGCGTCTTCGGCATGCTTTGCGGTGATCTGCAAAAACACGCCCGTGTTCGGCCCGCCCTTGTAATCTTGCCCCGTTGAGTGCAGAAAGCGCGGCCCGAAACCCAGGCAAGTGGCCACGTGTTTAGAGTCGCGCACACCGTGCCGCATTACCTGGATCGCCGCCTCGTGCTCGGGGAACATGGGAAGAAACGCTAGTGCCGCAAAATAGTCGCCCTCGTGCAGCTGGGCAAGATGGGCGCGCAGAAAGCCGGTCAGCGAATCGTTGGGCGCCAAGGCGCGCAGTTTCGCTGCATAGGCCTCCGTCGCGAACAATTCAATCCCGGCCTCCGACAGCACCGGCTGCCGCTCCGGCAGCTTGCCCGTCTTTTCGTACTCATCCGTCAGGGCCCGGGTCTCAATCTTCGCCGCCTCTACATCGGGTTGATTGAAGGGATTGATGCCCATCACCGAGCCGGCGACCGCTGTGGCAACCTCCCACGTGAAGAATTGGCCGAAGATCTCATACGGGTCTTCGATCTCGATGGTCACCACGGGATGACCGGCCGTCTCCAGAGCCGCAACCTTGTCGTCCTGGCTCGCGTCCGCAGTGCCCCTCAGGCGCACGTAGGCAAACACGCGGTCCTTGCCATACACCTCGGGCGGGCCAATGGCTTCGCGATCCACCGGCGTAATTCCCTTGCCCTGCTTCCCAGTGGATTCGGCAATCAGTTGCTCCAGCCATGCGCCCAGATCGTAGATCTCGGGCGAAGCAAAGATGGTGAGCTTGTCGCGCCCGGAATTGGCCGCTGATCCCAGCAGCAATCCGAGCTGTACTCCGGGATTGTTCTGGATCGGCTCTTTCGCACTAGCCACACCCTTGGAGGCCTCTTCAAGCAGCTTGCCTACCTTCAGCCCGGCCACGGTAGCCGCAACCAGGCCGAAGTTCGAGAGTGCCGAGTAGCGCCCGCCAATCTGCGGATCGCCATAAAAGATGTACCGGAAGCCGTCGTTCTTCGCTACCTGCTCCAACTTTGAGCCCGGATCGGTAATGGCCACAAAATGGGTGCCCACATTCTCGGCTCCCACGACCCGCCGTACCTGTTCGTAAAAAAACTGTTTCAAGATGTTGGGTTCGAGCGTGGTACCCGATTTGCTGGCCACAATCACCAGCGCCTCGCCCAGGTCCACCGCTCCACACGCAGCCATCACCTCCGCCGGATCGGTGGAATCGACGATGTGCAGCGCGGGAAAATCCGGCTGCTGGCCGAAGGTCTTGGCCAGAACTTCAGGACACAAGCTGGACCCGCCCATGCCCAGCAGCAGAGCCGATTTAAAGCCAGCGCTGCGCACGTCTCCTCCCAGCACCGCAAGCGATGAGAGGTCCTTCTGCTGCCGCTCGACAATATCGAGCCACCCCATCCACTTCTCCTCGCCGTCGCGAGTCCAAAGCGAAGGATCCTTCTTCCAGAGGCGCTCAATTTTGTGGTTGGCTTGCCAGTCGGCGGTCGCCGCATCCACGGCCCCGCGCAGTTCAGATGGAATTGCGAGTCGAAAGCTCATATGACTATAGATTCTCCCTCAAAAAGGGCGATTGCAGGACAAAGAATCCAAAAAATGAGCGCGTTCCGCCCGGCGTTGTGCCGCGAGCCATTTCCGCGTTGCTCTCAGCTTCTCGGTCCCTTGGTTCATCTTTGCCTCGGTCCTTGCCTTAATTCGGCCAATTCGGCGTAATCCGAATCAGATCGAGTTTTCCTTCCGCAGAGCCCAAATCTTCCAGCACGAAATCCGTCGAGGCCGCCGGCACGGCCACAATGCCCCGCGGCGGCAGCTCCACCGGCTCGAATTCTGCGCTCGTAAGCCGCCCTGCTCCCACCGCGGCGAACAAGTAGGCCAAACCAGACTTCTCCTGGCTGCGCAGGCTCGCGCTCGTCCGGCTGCCCTCGACTGGCACTCGCTCGACGCGGAAGTAATCGGAATCAATGAGCACAAAACGATCGGCACGGACCTGCGGTTCAATCTTCCCCGCGCGTGTCACGAGCTTCGTCGCTTCGAGGGATTTTTGGATGTGCAGCTCGCGCCCGCGTCCGTAATCGAACATGCGGTAGGTGATGTCGCTATTCTGCTGCGTCTCCAGCAGAATCGACCCTGGCCAGATGGCGTGGATCGTCCCCGCATCCACAAAAATCAAATCACCCGTCTCCACGGGCACGGCGTTCAGGCTTGCTTCCAGCGTGCCCGCATGAATCTCTTCCTCAATTTGCTTCAGAGTAGTCCCCGGCTTCACGCCCACGGCCACCTCTGCGCCCGGCTCGGCCGCCAGCGCGTACCAGCACTCCGTTTTGCCGCGCGGTTGGCCGTACTTCTGCGCCATTGCGTCGTCGGGATGCACCTGCACGCTCAGCTTTTCCCGCGCGAAAATGGTCTTAATCAGAAGTGGCGAATCCGGTGACGGCGCGCCCTCGCCCAAAAGTGCTGCGTGTTCCCCAGCGAAGAGTGCGGCCAGTCGTTTCCCCTTGTGCGGTCCGGTGGCAATCAGGCAATCGTCGCCCGTCAGCCACACTTCGCCGATGGGCTCGCCCTCGGCCACGCGATCGTACCAGGGGCGCAAATCGCTGAACCCCCACACCCGCGCCGTGAAACGGGGCTCAATGCCGAACGGCGTCAGTTCTGCCACAGAATTACTCCTCAAGTTTGTCTTCCCGTTCGTGCCATCCTCACTCTAGCAGAGCCCGGAATCCGCGCTCCTTGAAGAATTCAGGCCGCTTCGATTTGCTCCGTGCTAATCTCATCCTGTCATGCGCCGCCATGTCTGTTTGCTCCTTGTTGCGATCTCGGTGTGCGTTACCGCGCACCCTGCCGTGTCACAAAAGTTCCTCCCCAAAACCATCAAGTTTCAGGGCGATCCCGAGTACAGCGACGCCGAGTTGCTCGCCGCGGCCGGGCTCAAGAAGGGTGTTGTCCTTGGCTACACAGAGATGCAGGACTATTGCAAGCGACTACTGGCCACCGGAGCCTTTTCCACGGTGGCATTCAAGTTCGACGGCCAGGACCTGATCTTCATGCTCGCGCCTTCCACCGATCTCTTTCCCGTCCGCTTGGAAAACCTTCCTCTCAACCCCGGCAAGGACCTCGACGCAAAACTGCACGACCAGGTCCCGCTCTACCACGGCCTGGTTCCCGCCGAGGGCGGGCTGACTGATGATTTGGCCACCGCTCTCCAAAAAATGCTCGCCGCCGAAGGTTTGCAAACCACGGTCATCGCAACAACTGCCGCCGATCAGTTCACGCACAAGGTCAATGCGGTCAGCTATTCCATCACCGCGCCCCCCGTCATGGCTGGCGTAGCGCAGATCGATGGCGTTTCCGATGCCTTTCAGACGAGGGTTCAGCGCGTCCTCAGCGAGGCCGTCAAGATCCCCTTCAGCACCATGGACTCCACAGGCAACCTCGAGCGCGCCGTCGAGCAGTTCTACAGCGATCAGGGCTACGCCGCTGCCAAGGTCCAGGTCGCGCGTTCTGGTGATCCCACTACCGCGCCGGAAGCTATCACCGTGCCCTTCGCCGTCCGAGTCGAGGAGGGCCGGGTTTACACGGTCACATCCATCCAGCTTCCGCCCGGTACGCCGGTGACCCAGGCTGAAATCGATAAAACCCTCGCGCTCATGCCTGGCGGCCCTCCCCTGGGCGTGAGGGTGCGAACCATCTGGATGTTGATCGCATCGCGGTATCACGACAAAGGCTACCTCGATTGCAAGGTCACGCCTCACGCCAACATCAACGATGCCGACGCCACAGTCACCTACAACGTCGATGTCGATCCCGGCGCGGTCTATCATCTCGCCTTTGTCAAGTTCGACAATGTCAGCGATGAATTACGCTCTCACCTTATTCATAATTGGGAAATGATGCCCGGCGATCCGTTCGACGAGAGCTACGTGGCGAACTTCATCGTCAAGGTACAACTGCAGGATCCGGCGCTCCGCCAGACCCTTGCCGGCGTCAAGGCCAAATTCGATGTCACGGCCAATCCCAACACGCACGACGTCAACGTCGTAATTCGGCTGGAAAGATAGAGTGCCTGCGCTATCCTCTTTTTCATGCCGCACTCCGCGATCTTCGACAGCATGTTCCATATGCCGCTTCCCATCCTGGAAAAGCTGGCTCGTCCCGCCATCGTCTACGTAGCACTCGTGGTGCTGCTGCGCATCTTCGGCAAACGCGAACTCGCGCAGCTTAACCCGTTCGACCTCGTGGTCCTGCTCTCGCTTTCCAACACCGTGCAGAACGCCATCATCGGCGACGATAACTCCGTCACCGGCGGCCTCATTGGCGCTTTCGGACTGCTGGCCGTCAACTGGCTGGTGGTGCGCGCGCTCTTCCGCTCCCCGCGCATCACGCGCATGATGGAGGGCCGCTCCACCGTGCTCATCCGCAACGGTCAAATCGACGTGAAGGCCCTGCAGCGCGAGACGCTCACGCGCGAGGAACTCATCGACGTCATACACCGCCAGGGATTCGACGAACTCCACGCGGTGCGCCGCTGCGAGCTCGAACCGAACGGCACGTTTTACGTGGAAGCCTTCGAGCCCACTCTCGCCGAAAAGCACCAGGAGGAACTGCTCGCGCGCCTCGACAACCTCCAAACCCAGATCGCCGCGCTGAGCGCACGTCCCGCGAGCGATTGAGACGCGCCGTTCCGCAATCCTTGCTATGTGCTCAATGGCTTTGAGGAGTTGAAGCACTCACTCAGGTACGAATAGCGCGCGAAGCGCGCGCCCGCCCGTGCGGCCAGCACCAGTCCTTTGCTAATCTTGGCGCAGCATGATCAAACAGCCTGCACGCATCGCCGCGGTTCTTCTTCTCTGCACTCTTCCCTCGCTCGCGCAAAAGAAGGCCGCGCCCAGAAAAGCCCCCGCACCCGCAGTCCGCTTTCAAGGCGCGTCTCAATACACTCAAGACGAATTGCTCGCCGCCGCGGGCTTCAAACCAGGCGCGCGCCTCACCGCCGCCGAAGTGAAAGCTCGCGCCAAACAGCTCAACGATACTGGCCTCTTCGCGGCGATCAAGTTCAGCAGCGATAGCAAGGGGCTGCTCTTCTCGTTAACGCCCGCCAGCCAGCTCTACCCCATACACCTCGACAATCTGCCGCTCCAGCCGGGCAAAGACCTCGACGCCAAACTTCACGCCCGCTTCCCGCTCTATCACGGTCTCGTGCCCGCCAGTGGCTCCGTGCTCGATGGCATCCGCCAGACCTTCGAAGAAATGCTAGCAGCCGAAGGCGTCAAGGCAACTGTGAAAGCCGCTCTCACCAGCGGCCTCGGCCCGCAAAAAATCACGGCCATCGATTTCACCATCACCTCGCCGGCGGTGCGCATCGGCCCCATCCAGCTCTCCGGCGTTTCGCCCGCTATGCTGTCCAAGATCAATCTCCTTGCCGCCGGCCAGACCGGGAACCCATTCGATACCGAGAACACCGCCATCGGTCTTCAGCACGCCTTCGAGGACCTCTACCAGGACCAGGGTTACGCCGCTGTCGAAGTCGCTGTCGCGCAAATCGCGCCTGTCGTCGATTCCGACCAATCCGTCGCGATACCGTACGCGGTCGCGATCAAAGAAGGCGGAATCTACAAGCTCGGCGCCATCGCCTATCCGGTTGACGCGCTCGTCCCCCGCGCCGATGTCGAGAAGGTACTTTCCAAATACCCAGCCGGCTCCGGAAGGCCGCTCGATCTGTTTCTCCTCGCCGTCCGCGACGCCTATCATGCCCGCGGCTATCTCGAGTGCTCCATCGCCTCGCACCCCTTCTTCAACGAGGCCACGCACATCGTGAATTACACGCTCGAAATCGCTCCCGGCCCGATCTATCAGATGGGTACAGTCCAGTTCGACGGCGCGCCAGAGGCCATGACCGTCCGGCTCACCCGTCTCTGGAAGATTGCGCCCGGCCAGCCTTTCGACGAAAACTACGTCTCAACCTTCGCGGCGCGCGCCCAAAAGCAGGACCGCACCCTGGCGAAATGGATGCAAACCGTTATCAATTCCTACGACGTAAAGCCCGACCCAGCCACGCACGAAGTCAACTGCATCTTCCACTTCGCCAAAGCCGCGCCAAACCCCCACTAGATCCGCGTCCAATTCCTTCCACCAAAATAGAAAAGGCGATGCTGCAAGCATCGCCCTTCCACAAATGGCGCGCGAAGCGCGGGTCTGCCCGTGACGGCCAGTCACTCCCATTCGATTGTGCCGGGGGGCTTTGACGTGATGTCGTACACCACGCGGTTGATGCCGCGCACCTCGTTCACAATGCGGTTCGACATCCGTTTCAGCAGCTCGTAGGGCAGCGGCGTCCAGTCGGCGGTCATGCCGTCTTCCGAATGCACGGCACGGATGGCAGCCGTAAAAGCATACGTGCGCTGGTCGCCCATCACGCCCACGCTCATCACCGGCAGCAACACTGCAAAACTTTGCCAGATCTTGTTGTAGAGCCCAGCGGCCTTGATCTCGGCCACGACAATTTCGTCGGCCTCCTGCAGCAGCGCCACGCGCTCCGGCGTCACCTCGCCCAGGATGCGCACCGCCAGACCTGGCCCCGGAAATGGCTGCCGGCTCAGGATCTCTTCCGGCATGCCCATATCGCGCCCGATGCGGCGGACTTCATCCTTGAAAAGATCGCGCAGCGGTTCAATTAATTTCAATTTCATGCGCTCTGGCAGTCCGCCCACATTGTGGTGGCTTTTGATGGTCTGGCTCGGACCCTTCACGCTCGAGGATTCGATGACGTCGGGATAAAGCGTGCCTTGCACCAGCCAATCCACGCCACCTGTCTCCTGCGCGATGCGATGCGCCTCGTCCTCGAAAACCGCGATAAACTCCGCGCCAATGCGTTTGCGCTTGGTCTCCGGATCGGTCACTCCGGCAAGCTTCTCAAGGAAGCGCGCGCTGGCATTCACCGCGACGATATGCAATCCCAGCTTGTCGCGCAGATTATCCTGCACGCTTTGAAATTCGTTTTTGCGCAGCACGCCGTTATTCACAAAGATGCAGGTCAACTGGCTGCCGATCGCCTTGTGCACCAGCATCGCGGCGACCGACGAATCCACGCCGCCGGAAAGCCCGCAGATCACGTGACCCATGCCCACCTGGGCGCGGATCGCAGCCACCGTTGACTCGACGAAATGCGCCGGCGTCCAGTCGCCGCGCGCTCCGCAAATGCGCAGGAAGTTCCCCAGTAACTGCGGGCCCAGTGGTGTGTGGTGCACTTCGGGATGGAATTGCACCGCCCAGGTGCGGCGCTCCTCGTTGGCAATTCCGGCCAGCGCGTTTTGCGTCACGGCTACGCGGCGAAAGCCCGCCGGCAGCGCCTCAGCCTCATCGCCATGGCTCATCCACACTTGGATCGACGGCGGCAGCCCGGCAAACAACTCCAATCCGCGGTCTTCAATCTCCACTTCGGCGTGGCCGTACTCGCGCTTGGGCGCCGAGCGGACCTTGCCGCCCAGGTGATGCACGATGTAGTGCAGTCCGTAGCACACGCCGAGCGTCGGCACGCCCATCGCCAGCACGCGCGGATCGGCATCCGGCGCGTCGGCGTCGTACACCGACGACGGGCCGCCCGAAAGAATCAATCCGATAGGTTTGTATGCTTCAATTTCGCTCATTGGCGCAGTGCAGGGCAGCACCACGGAAAAAACATTCTGCTCGCGGATGCGGCGCGCGATCAGTTGCGTATACTGCGATCCGAAATCGAGGATGACGACGGTTTGGGTGTCCACGCTCCAGTGTGGCAGGGCGCATGGAGCGGTGTAAAGACCGCAATTTATTGCACGGTGAGCTCGATAGCTGCCGAATGCGATAAGGCTCCCGAGGCTGCGGTCACGGTCATTGGGTACGAAACCGGACGAGGACTGCCGCACCCGCTAACGCCCGCCGCTAGCACCGCCGCGGAAACGGCAAGCAGGATGAGCGTGCACCAGCGGCGACCACGCATGCGCAATCGACCGACGAGGGGCAGCAGAACCAGCCCCAACGCCACCGGAATACCACGGCCGCCGAACAGCCCGCGTGCAGGCGCGAGCGCGGTCGAGCTTGGCATCTTCACCTGCATGGTCACGGTCGTAGCGGCCGAGTTCGCCGTCACGGTAGCCGGTGAAAACGTAGCCGTCGCCCCCAGCGGGACTTGGCTCGCGCCCAGGCTTATCGTTGCGGGCATTGTTGGGCCACCCACGGGCGTAATCATCAACGTATAGGTTGCCGTGCCCCCTCCGGGCACATTCGCTCCGCTCGATCCGGTCACGGTCAGCGAGAAGTCCTGCACGTTTTCCGCCATCGCGGGGCTCGTTGCCCCCATGTAGCTGTTGTCTCCGGAGTAGACCGCGGTGATGGAATGCGGTCCGGTCGTCAACGCCGTCGTCGTGAACGTGGCCGAGCCGGAGGAGATCGTGGCCGAGCCAATCTGCGTCCCTCCATCCATGAAAGCAATCGTGCCCGTAGGCATCACCGGCAAGGTCGGGAAGCTGGCAGTAAAGCTTACCGCGTTGCTCAGGAAAATGGCATTGGCGTTCGCGCTTACCGTCACCAGCGGAGTTGCCGGCAGCACCGTCAACTTCACAGTGGACGTAGCGCTGGAGTAGTCGAGGGCATCGGTGGGCGTGAACGTGGCTTGCAGAGTTTGCTGGCCCACTGCCAGTACGGCTCCCGCCGCTGGAGAATATACGAAGCTGCCCGCCACGTTGGCGGTTGCGTCCAGCTGCGTTCCGCTCAACGGCGTGCCGAAAATAATAGCCTTGGGCGTGGCCCAGGTGATGACCGGTTGCTGCTGGAAGATAACGGTATCGGAAGCCGAGGGGTTGGTCGAGAACGTCGCATCCGAAACCGTTGCCGTCAATTGCCCGGGGCTCGGCGCCGTCGTGTATGTCCCCACGCTCAGGGTCAACGTCACCGCGTCGCTGGCGCCGGCAGCGAGCTCCGTCGTGCGCGTGCAACTCAGTGTCGCTACCGTGCAACTCCAGCCGCCCGTGGAATCTGTCATGGCCGTTACCGCCACCAGCGGCGGCAGTGCAAGCGTCATAGTCACGAAGCTATCGATGGGGGTAGTGGCGCTGGTGTTGGTCACATTTACAACGAGCGGGTCGGCGGTGTCGCCCGATTTTCCGGTCAAGGGGCTGGGCGCAAAAGCAATCGAGATCGTAGGCACCACCACCGGCTGCACAAAGGCGGAGAGGTCGAAGAGTGCGTACTCCAGCATCTCCTCTTGCGGCCTCATGACCGCGGGAAGCGGCGGGCACTCCGCGGGGAACATCTTGCCGTGAGCTTGAACCGGGATCACGTGATAGTCGTTGAACAACACCCGTCCGCATTGGTTGGCCGCCGACGCACCCACCGGCGTGTTGAACGTAAACTGCATCACGGGATTGCCGTTTTGGCCGCTGTATGTGTTGCTGTTCAGGGTCAGCCAGGCTTGCGTGGGCGCGATCACCGTGTCCAGGCGAACATACGCAGTATTGATTTGGATCTGATTGTTCGTGCCCGGGTTCGTGGCGCCGGCAAGCTGCAGCCATTGCGCCATGGTTTCGCTGTCGTTGAAATGCGTATTGACCGTCGTCGCCGCGGTGCCAATTCCGTTGTTCTCGAAAAGATTCCAGTTCGCAACTGGCGGGAACGGCGAATTATAGGTATCGCCCGGATCGAGCCATTCGTATCCGTAGTCACTCGTGAACATACGCCCGCCGGCAGTGGTGTAATTCAGGATGTCGGTCAGTTCGCTCGCCGTCCGAACCGACGGAATGCCGTGGCATGGCAGCATCACTACGTCGTAGTTGGCGAGAGTCGCCGGGTTCAGGATCAACGCGGGATCGAGCGGGGTAGAAGCATTGATTGCGGCGCCTCCATTGAAGCTTGTCCCACCATTATCGGTGCCGACATAAAGATGAATCCGTCCTCCGCTGGCGCCGTTGTCGTCGGTATACTCCGTGTCGGCGATGCCCATATCGCGCAGCACGCACTCTGATCCATCCAGGTTGCCAGTGGCGACTGCAATCAGCGGAATGTCGCCCTGCGTATGATCGGCCGGCATGTGCAGCGCCAGCCCGGTGACTGGCTCGGTCCCGACGACCGTGTTGGGAAACTGACGCCGCCATTTCCCGGCCTGGATCACGACCGTGTAGCTGTCGCCTTGCGGTACGTTGGTGAGCGTGAAGGTACCGTCGAAATTGGTATAGGCATAGCTCACCGCTCCCGTTGGCGCCTGGTAGGTCAGGCATTGCACTCCCGTTGGCAGCGGGTCTACTGGCTCAGTAGTGGCATAGACCAGCACATGCGGCAGTGGGAGCGCGCTGGATGTAGTGCGCGGATCGAAGACTGCACCGCTGATCGTAGTCGTCAACGCCTGGCCAGACGCAAGCGTGCACGCAGCCAACAGCATTGCGAGCGCAAAGGCTGCGCGGCTGCGACGCCGGGAAGCGCAAGAACGAACCAAAGCACAATTAGGCAAGGAAAAAATAGCGATCATAGACGGCTCCTGGTTGCACGTGTACGCGTGCCGCGCAACCCTCTATCGAAGGAACCCGCCCAACATCTTACTCTTCGTTCCATTTTTTGTCGGTGAAAGTGAGCAGCATCACTCGTAGTGCTACCGCTCCTTTGGGAAGGCAACTTACTCCACCTGCCAATCCGGTCGCTTCGCTCGCCCTACGGCAGCTTTGCCGCCGCCGCTTCCGGATTCCAATGGTCCTTTCCCGCCAGAAACACTCGGGGCTGATACCGTGAGGCTTCGCGTGCCGTAAGTTGGTGCGACCAAGCGACCCGCGCCGCCGCATTCGCGCCCGGCCCTTTTGACGCGAACTCCGCGTAGTACGCCAGCGGCGTCGCGGTCGTCCTTCCCCACGCGCTCCAGCCCGGAGGGATGACATCTGCGGGCAGTTCTGTATCGATGTACACCACGCGCGCATAGGGCCGCCAGGGCCGGCCCAGCCCAATAGTGTCGCGCGGCGCGCCCGCCGGAATGCCGCTGGTCACTTTGCTGTGGGTGATCACGTAGCCCGTCGCCTGATCCGGCGAAGTGCGCGATTGCGCCGTCAAATAGCCAGGACCATTCGCGTGAAGCTCCGTGCGATCGAAGACCGCCGCGGCGTCGCCGAAGATGAAGTCCACGCCGCCCTCGATATAAGAGTCGACATAATACTGGCGTCCATAATCGGCAAAGAGCGTGTCCTGATGACCAAGAAACCGGCAATTCTTGAAAACTGCCCGGTCCGCACGCACCGCCGCAGCCACGGCCTGCCCTGTGTTGCCTGCGGTGTTCTCAAAAGTCAGGTTGTCGGCCTCGAATCCGTCGCCGTTGATCTCCATGGTCTCAGTGAAAAATGTCCCGCCTGCCTGTTTGGCATTCAGGCTGTTAGTAATCACCACGTCGGCGGGCGACTTTCCCATTCCCACCAGCGTGATATTGGTGTGATTCTGCGTCACGATCACCCGCTCGTGATAAATTCCGGGCGCAATCTCGATATATACGCGGCCGGGCTTGCCATCCGGCCCCTTGCCGGCAAAGGGATGATGGTCCATCGCCATCTGAATAGTCGGAAACTCGGTCGTGCCTTCCACCCCAGTCTTCACATCGGGCGAAACCCGCACGTGCACGTCCTGCGCGCGAGCGGCGCCGCGCGCCAGCAGAAAGCAACATGCCGCTAGAACCCAAACCGCCATTGGCCATCGATTCGTCATACGCCTGTTCTCCCTCTCCAAAGAACGGAATTCCGACCTTGTGGTAGCCTGATCAGCATCGCAGCCACGGGCCGCATTCATTTGTCCCGGCCGGCTTTCGCTCACGGAAGCGCCCGGTTCGAGCTGCTCTTCCGAGGTACATCATGCACTGCCTTCGTACGGCTCCCATCCTTCTGATTCTTGCCGCCGGAACCGCGCTTGCACAAGCTCCGACTGCACCCGTCGCGGCCCCGCAACTGCCCATCTCCCAGGATGTCACCTCCAGACCCACTCCGCCTCCCGAGACCAAAAGCTTGGACGTCTCCGCGATGGATACCACCGCCGATCCCTGCGTGGACTTCTATCAATACGCCTGCGGCAGTTGGATGAAGAACAACCCGGTTCCCGCCGATCAGCGGCTCTGGACCCGTTCCTTCTCCCAGTTGCTGTTACGCAATCAGTATCTGCTCTGGAAAGACCTGGAGTCGGCAGCCAGCGCCCCAAGCTCCCCCTTGCAAAAGCAGTAGGGCGACTTCTACGCCTCCTGCATGGATACGGCCACCATCGAAAGGCTCGGCTTGGCACCCATCCAGGGCTCATGGAACCAGATCGTCACGCTGAAGAGCACGCGCGAAATTCCCGCGCTGCTCAGCTGGTTGGAAAATCGCGGCACGCCCGACGGTTTCTTTGAATTCGGTGTCAGTCGGAAGAGAAGGACTCGTCGCAGCAGATCGCCGCTCTCGATCAGGGCGGCATCTCCCTGCCCGACCGCGATTACTACATCGTCGATAATCCTCACTTCGCTGAAATCCGCGCCGCCTACGTGGAGCACATGAAAAAGATGTTCACCTTGGCCGGCGACGCGCCCGAGCAGGCTGCCAATGAAGCCGCGTGGGTAATGGAAATCGAGACCGCGATGGCCAAAGCCTCCATGGCCCGCGTGGACCGCCGCGATCCCGAAAAGATCTATCACATCTACTCTGTCGATGACTTTCAGAAGATGACGCCGGAGTTCGACTGGAATGCGTACTTCAGCACCATCGGCATCGGCCACTTCGACACGCTCAATGTGGTCGCGCCCGATTTCTTCAAAGCCCTCAACGCGCTTCTATCGAGCGAACCACTGGACGCGTGGAAGAGTTATCTGCGCTGGCAGGTGCTGCACGGCGAGGCCTCGAGTCTTTCCAGCCCTTTCTTCGACGAGGATTTCCGTTTCTTCTCCGAGACTCTCGGTGGGCAAAAGGTGCCCCAGCCGCGCTGGAGGCAATGCACTCGAGCCACCGACGCGGCGCTGGGCGAGGCTGTTGGCCAGGACTGGGTCAAGCAGAACTTTCCCCCCGCGGCCAAGGCCAGCATGGACCAGCTGGTAGCCGCTCTCGAAAAAGCTCTGGCGGACGACATGCGCGACTTGCCGTGGATGAGCGACGAAACGAAAAAGGCCGCCGAAGAAAAACTCGCCATGATCCGCAATAAGGTCGGCTATCCGGAAAAGTGGCGCGACTACTCGAGCGTGAAAGTGAACCGCGGCGCGTTTGTGGCGAACGAAGAGCAAGCGAGTCTCTACGAGCGCAACTACAACTTCGCCAAGCTGGGCAAGCCCGTGGACGAACGAGAGTGGCACATGACGCCGCCCACGGTGAATGCGTACTACAGCACTTCGTTCAACGACATCAACTTCCCCGCCGGTATCCTGCAGCCCCCGTTCTTCGATTCCTCCGTAGATCCCGCGGTCAACTTCGGCGGCATCGGGGTGGTCATCGGACACGAGATGACCCACGGCTTTGACGACCATGGCTCGCAGTTCGACGGCAAAGGCAATTTACGCGACTGGTGGACGCCCGCCGATCGCGCGGCTTTCAAGCAGCGCACCGATTGCGAAGCCGACGAGTACAGCGGTTTTCAAGCCGCGTCCGCGCACGGCGATACACCCGCCGCGTATCTCAATGGGCGTCTCACGCTGGGCGAGAACGCCGCCGATAATGGCGGGCTGCGCATCGCCTACCAGGCGCTGCTTGACGCCCTGGCCGAGCAGCACAAAAGCATCGACGACAAGTTCGACGGCTTTACCGAGGCGCAGCGCTACTTTATCGGCTTCGCTCAGGTGTGGTGCGAGAACCACTCGGAAGCCATCGCCCGTCAGCTTGTGCTCATTGACCCGCATTCGCCGGGCCGCTGGCGCGTCAACGGTACCGTCCAGAACTTCGACGCCTTCGCCAAGGCCTTTGGCTGCAAAAAGGGCCAGCCCATGGCCCCCGTGAGCTACTGCCGCGTCTGGTAGAGTGGCCAGCCTGGATCGTCAGGATGCAAACTCACCACAGCGTGGGGCGCCCTGCGGTCCCCATGGACAGGTACACGTCCATGGGGTGGGGGATCCCAATTTTGAGATCGGGGAGCCACCGCCGCCCGACCGCCCCGAGCCCCGCGCCGCTCCGTGGAAAACCCTCCGCGGTCAGCCCCGGCAGAAATTCTCGCAACCTCTCGCTGACGATTTCACTCCTCCGAACGTCTATACTGCGATTACATCCAGAGAGTGGGTTTACCCGGCACGAAAGTGGCCGAGGAACGGAAGCGAGGGCTGTGAAGTATTGGAAATCACGGCTTTTGCCCGGTCCCCGGCGGAAACTAGGCATAACCTGCCCTCGCCTTTTACAATTCATCAGGGATTCCATCCCAACCCAGCACTGCTCGGGAACGACCAAACTTGGCGGCGCACGCCTGACCAGGATGAAGGAATAGCATGAGGTTCACGAAATTCGGCAAGGCGCTTTCTATGGGCGTCCTCTCGGCGGGCGTCATCTTTGGCGTAACGTCTTGCGTTGAGAGTTATACGGTTGGCTTCTTGTATGTAACGGGAAACGTGACCGCCTCGTCCGGGAGCAGCGGCATCATCTCCGGCTATAAGATCGACCACAACACCGGCAAGCTGAACACCATTAATGGCCTGCCCATCTCTACGGGCGGCGCCAACCCGGTCCGCGCCGTTCTCACCGTTGGTAGCCGGTTCCTTTATGTCCTTAATCGCGGCGTCAATAATGCAGGCAACGGCGATTGCTATGGCACGGGCAGCGCAGAGTGCCAGAACGGCAACATCACCGAGTTTGCCGTAGGCGGCAATGGCATCTTGACGCCTCAGGAGACCTTCTACACGCAGGGCCTGAATCCGTTCCGGCTCATTGTCGACTCTTCAGGCAGCTATTTGATGGTTTTGGACCACGATGCGCCAGACAACGCCAGTCCGTCGGCCACCGACAACTGTGCACGCGCCCTGGGAACGGGGATCACGACATGCGGCGACATTACGGTCTTCCAGATCAACTCCACGACGGGCCGCCTGTCGTTGGTCGTCAATGCCCAGGTCACGGCGGCCAACGGCTCCGCGCTCACCTATTTCCCGGTTCCCGCCAACCCTGTCGATCTCGTTCTCAATGGCCAATACGTCCTGACCCTCACCGGTGCACCGGCGCCCACGTCCTACCCGTACACCGGTGGCACCGCGGTCTGGCCGTACGCCTATGCCGCCAGCAGCGGCCAGTTGACGCTCAGCCAGAACAGTGTGCAGCCCCTCGGCATCGCTCAGGGCAACTCCATCGTGAATGCCAACAGCGTGATTTACGTGCTCGACAACGAGCCCATCACGATTACCTCCGGCACCGCATTTCCTCTTGGCCTTTACCCCGGTGGCCAGATTCTGCCCTATACCACCGGCACTGGCGGCGCGTTGCAGGCCGAACCGAGCGGCATTTTCCCCCTCACGGCTACGCTGGCCAATCCCTTCCAGATTCTGGTCGCGGGCAACGGTAAGTATCTGTACGTGGCTACACTGGGCAACAACATCTCCGGCAATAACCCGGAAAGCGGCATTGCCGGGTATCAGATCTTCACCGCGCCTTCCTACGAGTTGCAATTCATTCCCGAACAGCCATTCGGCTCCGGTTCGGGTCCGCAGTGCATCGTTGAGGACCCCTCGAATCAATTCGTCTACGAAGCCAATCAATATGACTCCACCATCACGGGACGCACCATCGATCCCAATACCGGCGATCTGAACACCATGCGCTCCACGGAAACTTACAGCCTTCCGGGTCAGCCGTCATGGTGCCTGGTTGATGGGCGCACTGGATAAAACCAGGCGGCCTCTGCCGGCCCGTTTGCGATGGGCTGGCTGGCGCCTCTGCCAGGTTCCGGAAGCTTCGGAGTCTGCAAAAACATTGTCCGAATCCCGGCACGGCTGCTCGCGCCGGGATTTGATCTAAAACGAGATTTCTCCTTGAGGCCCTTGGGTGGCCCTGCTGACGAAAGATGCGCATGAAGTTTTCAAGATCGAGCAAGCGATCACAAATTCAGAGTGGGACGATCGCTGAGTTACAAGAGCCAGGTCGCCGCGAAGAGCACAAAGCGGCGGACGCGAAGGCTGCAAGAAATGGCTGCATGCACTCTGGATTCGCTCTCCTGCTGGTAGCCGCGGCCAGCCTCGCGGCGGCTTCGCTCATCACCGCCTGCGAGACTCTCACCGTGGATTTCGTCTTCGTGGCCAGTTCCAAAGCCGCCGGCGCCGACAATTATGGCGAAATCGACACTTTCGAGATCAACTCCGAGTCCGGCCGTATGCGCCAGATTCCCACCTCACCGTTTCCTTCCGAGGGCCGCAACCCCGTCGCCCTGGCTGTCTCTGCCGATTATCAGAACCTCTTCGTGGTCAATCACGACGACAACACCATCGTTCAGTTCGTCATCGGCAGCGATGGCAAGCTTTATCCGTTTAACACCGTGAACACGCCGGGCATCTACCCACTGGCCGTCGCCGCCAACAAATCCGACGTCTTCGTGGTCGATACCTACCAACCGCTTCCGCTCTGCTCCACGGCCGCTCCTTGCTCGGGTTCCATCGGCGTATACCCGCTGACCGCCGCAACCAGCAGCACGCCCATTGGCATGGGGACGCCGGCCACCAATCCGGCGAATAGTAGTCAATACTGGCCCATCACGCTCACCGGAGCCAATGCTTCGCACGTGATCGTGCCCACGGCGGTGAATGTGCTCGCCTCCGGCGCTTATATCTATGTCGCCGCGTACGACTCATCGGTGACGCCTTCGGTGGGCTATATCTTCGCATTCTCTGTCGGTTCGGGAGGCGTGCTGACAGCCGTGCCCGGCTCGCCCTTCGCGGCTGGCGATCAGCCTTCCGCCATCGCAAGCGATGCCAAAAGCACCTACGTTTACGCAACTGATTCTGTGCGCGGCGACGTGCTCGGCTATACCGTCGGTTCCGGTGGCACGCTCACCGCGTTGAGCGGCAGCCCTTACCCGGCCGGAAACGCGCCCAGCGGCATCGTCGTCGATCCCACGTATGCTTTTGCCTACGTCTCCAATACGACCGACGCCACCGTGACCGCTTATTCCATGTCGAGCGGCGTGCTCACGCGCATCGGTAGCTACGCCACCGGTCTGCAGCCGGTCGCCATCGGCATCGATCCTTCGACTAACCATTTTCTCTTCACTGTCAATTTTCTCGACAATAACGTCTCCGACTTCGAACTGAGCACGACGGCGGGAACACTGCTCGACGCCCAGTCATCGCCGTTTGCCACCAGTGCCCAGCCGGTGGCTGCGGCGGCCATTCCACACAACGGCACCGGAAGCGGCATCCACTGAGAAGGTGTAATCGTCCGGCTCGCGCTAGAGAGCCGGTTCTGGCAATACCCCGTACGCGGCTTTTACAATAAACACGGGGCAACGTAAACGAGATTTCTTGAGGGCTTTTGAACCAAAGGGCCCATGACGAAGGAAGAGCATGAAGTTTAGTAAATTGAGCCAGCTCGCCCTGGTCTCTGCGATTGGCCTAATTGTGGCCACACTCCTGACGGCCTGCGAGCTTGTCACCATCGACTTTGTTTATGTGGCAGCTTCAGCGGGCGCCTCCGCGGGTAGCGCAGGCCAGATCTATGGCTACGCGGTCGACGCGCAGTCGGGCGCCATCCGCTCGGCAGTGCCTGCCATTTCCTCGGGAGGAACCATCCCGGTGGCCATGGCCATGACTTCGGACTACAACAACGTTTATGTCGCCAACCAGGGCAACAAAACCGTGGTGCATTTCACGACCTCCGATAGCGGCACTCTCACTGAGAAGGACTCGATTACCCTGGCCAATACCCCGGTGGCCATAGCGGTCAATCAGGCCAACACCTATCTGTACGTGATCTCGGGAACCAGTTCCGCCACGTTGACCGAATATCCCCTCAGCAGCGGCACTATCGGCACTGCGACATCTACGGTTTCGCTCACCCTGCCCGGTTACCCCACGGACACCATCCTTCCCACCGGCGTCACCGTCCTCTTCAACGACAATGCGGTGTACGTGACGGCCTACGACCAGTCGGCCTACAACCCGGGCGGGACCACAACCAGCAACGCCAACCCTGGCTGGATCTACGGCTACACGGTTGGCACCAGCGGGGCGCTTACGGCCGTCTCCGGCAGCCCCTACCAGGCCGGCGTCAAGCCCTCTGCGCTGGCGACCGAGCCCACCAGCCGCTTCATTTTCGTTACCGACTACGCCTCCAACGAGCTCATCGGCTATTCGGTGCTGTCCACGAATGTGCTCAACTCGATGATCAACGGGCCGTTCAAAACCGGCAATGAGCCCACCGCCATCACCATCGATCCGCGCGGCATTTATATGTACGTCACCAACTCGCTGGATTCGACGCTTTCGTCGTACTCGATCGCCCTGCCCACCGGCACGCCTTCCACCATTGTGGGCTCGGGCGCGACGGCCGGAAACACCACCGATACCGACCCAGTTTCAGTCGCCGTCGAACCCTCGCTGGGCCGCTTCGTCTACACCGCCAATCGCCTGGGCAACTCCATCTCCGGCTTCAAGCTGAATCCCGATACCGGCGCTTTGGCCTCCACGCTGGCCACGCCCTACCCCACTGGCGCATATCCCATGGCGGTCATCGCGGTTCCGCATGGCAACCATGCCACGCAGTCAATCACCCCATAGGAACTGTGGTCAGGTTTCAGGGATCAGTAAAAGAACGAAAAGCCCAACCGGACCGGTTGGGCTTTTTGCTGCGCAATATTTTTCGAATCGGAGTTTTCACCGCTCTGAACACGACTCACGAACCACGAATCACGATTCGCGGGCCACGGGTTCTTTCACCACATTCGTCGCGTGCATCCACTCGCGCAACTTGCGCTGCGCCGGCTTCTCGATGAAGTACAGCGCCAGCAGCGAAAGCCCGATCAGCAGAACGTAACTGAGCCATGGGTCGAAGCGGCTGAGCCCCAACGCCACCAGCACATGCGAGTCGTGAATCAGGTTCCACAGCGTGAAGTGCAGCAGGTAGAGACAATAGCTGGCCTCGCCCACAAACACCAGCGGCCGCACTCCCAGCGCAGCGGCTAGCGGATTCTCCCCCGCCAGCCCCAGAACGATGAAGGCAAACAGCGGCATCAACAGCCCGTCGTGGATGATGGCGTAAGGCACCAGCGATCCCAGGCTCAGGATTCCGTAGATTCCACCAAAGCCGATCAGGCCCAGCCACAGGCGCAACCGGTTCGCGCGCGGAATCATCGCGTCCAGGTTGGCCAGCATCACGCCGAACACAAAGCTGAAAATGTGCGAGTAGGGGGTGTATTTCAGCGCCCACAGCCACGGCCCGTAACTCCAGCGGTCAGGACGAGCGATGCCGTCCGGGTTGAAGGCCATGTACAGAGCGCCCGGCGTCAGTCCCAGAACCCACACGCCCGCCATCTTCCCCAGGTACGGCGCCATGCGCGCGGGCTTCTTCCCACGCGCCAGCCAGGGAAAGATGAAGTAGTAGAAGGCTTCGGCCGACATCGTCCACGCCGGCGTGTTCAGGAACGTGGCCACCGCCGGAACAAACCCCTGCAGCAGCAGCGGCGTCAGCACCACGCCCGTCCAGAACATGGCGTGCGTGTGCGTCACGTACTCCGATTTCAGACCCCACAGGCTCAAGACCAGACTCAAAAAGTAAATCGGATAAATGCGGGTAAAGCGCGCCTCCCAGAAGCGCTTCCGGTCCAACTCTCCGTTGCGCGCGCGCGCGTTGTAGTTGTAGCCGAGCACAAATCCCGAGAGCAGGATGAAATAGCTGACGGAAATGAACCCCGCATTGACCACCGGCGCCAGGAGCAGAGGAACGTGAACCGAGCGCGCCATAAAGGGCGCGGGGATGTAGAAGTCGAAATTGAACCACTGGGGATTGGAGAAGTGGAAGAGGACGATATTGATGGCCGCGAAGCAGCGCAGCCCTGTCAATGCCTTCAGCGGCGCTGGCTTGCGAGTTTCCACCTACAGTTAGACGCTCCGGCTGTCCGCCAGCCTTTAGCCCTTAGCTTTTAGCCATCAGCTGCGTTTGCTGGTTGGAGGTTCTGTTTTCTTTGGGCCCTTGGCTGCGCGCCGCAACCAATGGCCGGATGGATCAGTCGAAGTGGTCTGCTCACCGTGTCCCAGGCTAATAGCTGAAAGCTGTTCTTACGCTGTCACCAGCGAACCCACTTTTTCGCCCAGCACTACGCGCCGAATGTTGCCCGGGCGGTTCATGTTGAAGATGATCATGGGCAGGTTATTGTCTTTGCACAGGCTTACCGCCGTCAGATCCATCACCTTCAGCCCCTGGCGCAGAATGTCCATGTAGGTGATCTCGTCGTATTTCACGGCGTCTTTCACCAGCACCGGATCGGCGTTGTACACGCCCTCCACCTTGGTGCCTTTCAGCAGCACATCGGCCTTGATCTCCATGGCGCGCAGGCTAGCCGCCGTGTCGGTGGAGAAGAACGGATTCCCTATGCCCGCCGCGAAAATCACCACGCGGCCCTTTTCCAGATGCCGCACCGCCCGCCGCCGGATGTACGGTTCGGCAATCTGGTTCATGAACACAGCGCTCATCACCCGGCACTGCACCTCGCGTTGCTCCAGAGCGTCCTGCAGCGCCAGTGCGTTGATCACCGTCGAGAGCATGCCCATGTTATCGGCGCTCACGCGATCCATCTCCTTGGCCTGCTCTTCCACGCCGCGGAAAAAGTTGCCGCCGCCGATTACCAGGCCGATTTCGACGCCCAGCGCATGAATCTCCGCGAGCTCGCCGGTAATCTCGGACACCCTTTCGGCATCCAGGCCAAAGCCCCGCTCTCCCGCGAGAGCCTCGCCCGATAGCTTCAATACGATCCGTTTGTACATGCCGTTTCGAGTATCGCATACGGGCCGCGGCTCGCGTCTTGCCTGGACCGTTTTTGCCGATCCCGGTGCCTCGCGCACGGTTTCCCAAACTCGGGCTGCCCGCCCGCCGGTCTCAAATCAGGAATCGACTGCCGCTTTTCACTTTCTGCCTGTATCCCCCTCCACGCAGTTCTTCTTAGACTTGGCTCATTCCAACAGGACTTTTCTCCTCGTTGTTCGATAGGGCTTCATGGTCGTCAAAACTCAGTGCAAGGGCCGCGAGTTTACCGGCGTCGAAGTAGGCGCGGGCAACGTGCGCCGCTATTTCCCCAGGGAAGCCAGCGTCATTGAGCTTCACCTGGATCATCTGCTTATTCAGCTCGGGCTCAAGCCCGATTTCTGGCAGGGCCAGACACAGATTTGCGATCCCCGTCTGTGCGCGTGGCTTGAGTCGAAGAACTTCCACGGCCGCCCCGGCGACTCGCCCATTCCCCTGGCGCTCATCCCTTCCGGCAAAAACTGTTTCCGCCTGCAACCCGTCGGTGGGCATGCGCGGCCAAGGATCAAGCCCACCCTCGCTCCCATCCACCCCGCCTGACTCCGGCTCCCTCCCCTTCGCCTCTTCTCTTTACACTTTTCACTCCTTCACTTCTTCACTTCTTCACTCGTTTCACCCGCCCCCCGTTCCCTGCCAATTGATACACTCGGAATGAAATGAACCTCACCCAGCTCGAACAAGAGATCGTGCGGCACTTTGCCGCGGGGGTAGCCGCCAGCAGCGACCCGGCGGCGATGAAGGCTTTTCTGGAGCTCCGCGCCGGCCTTGAGCGCGGCGAAGTGCGCGCCGCCCAGCCTGACCCCGCAGCGCTTACAGGATGGCGCGTCAACGCCTGGGTCAAGCAAGGCATCCTGCTTGGCTTCCGCCTGGGCGCTCTCGAAAATTCCAATGCCGGAGCGCTCTCGTTTGTCGACAAGCACACCTATCCCGCACGGCTATTCGCGGCTACAGACGGTGTGCGCGTAGTGCCCGGCGGATCTTCCGTGCGCGCCGGCGCTTATGTGGCGCGCGGCGTCGTGTGCATGCCGCCCATGTACATCAATACCGGCGCCTGGGTCGACGAGGGAACCATGATCGACTCTCACGCCCTGGTCGGCTCCTGCGCGCAGATCGGTAAGCGTGTGCACTTGAGCGCCGCGGCGCAAATCGGCGGCGTGCTGGAGCCGGTCAACGCCAGCCCTGTGATCATTGAAGACGATGTTCTGGTCGGCGGCAACTGCGGCGTCTACGAGGGGACTCTCGTGCGCAAGGGCGCGGTGCTCGCAGCTGGCACCATTGTCACCCGCGGAACCCCTCTCTTCGATCTCGTTAAAGACGAAGTGCTGCGCGCCGGAGTTGGGACCCCGCTCATCGTTCCAGAGAATGCCGTCGTCGTCCCCGGAGCGCGCGCCATCAACAAGGGCAAAGGACAGGAGTGGGGCCTCAGCCTCTACGCCCCCGCCATTGTGAAGTACCGCGACGACAAAACCGACCTGAGCACCGCCCTCGAAGAATTGCTGCGCTGAGGCCGACTCGCTGACTTGCCGACTCGCTGCGATGCTATCCTTCTCCTGCAAGAAAACCACTGAAATGAAGCCTCCTCTCCGCATTCTTCGCTGCCTGCCCCTTCTTTTTCTGTCTTTCGCGGCAGCGCACGCCCAGCTCGCCAAGCTCGTCGATCCCTTTCTCGGCGCATCGGGTGGAGGCAATGTCTTTCCCGGACCCGTCGTGCCCTTCGGCGAAATCAAGCCGGGCCCCGACATGGCAGCTCCGGCGGGCCACGATCCCAACGCGGGCTGGAATGCCACCGACGATATTCGCGGCTTCAGCCAAACCCACGTCAGCGGCACCGGCGGCGGCGCTAAATACGGAAACATCCTTGTTATGCCCACCACCGGTGAGCCCGCACCGCTCGACGCATCTTCGCCGCGCGCCGATGAGCGCGCTACCGCCGGCCTCTACTCAGTTACGCTCGCCCGTTACCAAATCGGCGTGGACATCACCGCTGCGCGCCGCAGCGCTATCTACCGCTTGCAATACCCCAAAGGCTCGCCCGCCAATCTCCTCATTGACGTCAGCCACTGCCTCATCTCTGGCGCCAAGCAGGGCGAAGATCAATTGTTCACCGGGTCCACAGTCAGGATTCTCTCGCCCACTGAAATCGCCGGATCTACCAGCGTCACCGGCGGATGGAATAAGCAGCCCAACTCTTACACTGTGTATTTCTACGCGCGCGTGAGCACGCCGGCCGCATCCTGGGGCACATGGCTCAATGACCAACTCACGCCCGGCAGCAAGTCTGCGCGCGCTGAAGCTGGCTCCAACTCCGGCGCATGGCTCACCTTTGCCGCCGCAGATCGGCCAGTGCTCCTCATGATCGGCATCTCCTTCGTCAGCATCGCGCAGGCGCGGCAGAATCTCGCCGCTGAAATTCCCGGCTTCGATTTCGACGCCGTGCACGCCGCCGCGCTCGCCAGGTGGGACAAGGCGCTCGGCGCGGTCGAACTGAAAGGCGAAACGCCCGAGCAGGCGCAGATCTTCTACACCGCGCTTTACCACACCATGCTCATGCCCACCGATCGCACCGGCGAAAACCCTCTCTGGAAGTCGAGCGAGCCGTATTACGACGACTACTACGCCATCTGGGACATCTTCCGCACCTCCAGTCCTCTGCTACTCCTCATCGCGCCGGAGCGCGAGGCGAAAATCGTGCGTGCCCTTGTCGATCTCTACCGGCACGAGGGTTGGCTGCCCGACGCGCGCAGCGGCAACTACAACGGCCGCACCCAGGGCGGCAGCAACGCCGAATTCATCCTCACCGATGCGTTCGTCAAAGGCCTGAAAGGCGTCGATTGGAGGGCAGCTCTCGCCGCCGAAATGCATGATGCCGAGGTTTCTCCCGCCGATCACTTTAAGGAGGGTCGTGGTGGCCTCGATGACTGGCATCACCTGGGCTACGTGTCAATTGAGGGGTCGGATCGCCCCGCGTCGGCCGACATGGAGTACGCTGCCGACGACTTTGAAACCGCCCTGCTTGCCAAAGGCCTGGGGGACACCGCCGCGTACGAAAAATACCTGCAACGCTCGACCAACTGGAAGAAGCTTTGGGACCCGGAGTTCAGCGAAGGCGGCTTCACAGGCTTCATTCGCCCGCGGCATCGCGACGGAACCTGGCTCACGCCGTTTACGGCCATGGATACATGCACCTGGGGCGGCCAGACCTTTTACGAGGGCAACTCCTGGACCTACTCCACCTTTGTTCCCCAGGATGTCGCCTCGCTCATCGAGAAATCCGGCGGGCCAGAAACCTTCGTGCGCCGCCTCGACGCATTTTTCGACGTCCGCGGCCGCTATGACGTCGGCAATGAGCCCGGATTTCTCGCGCCCTATCTCTACATCTGGGCCGGCCGTCCCGACAAAACCGACTCTCGCGTGCGCCAGATCATTTCTGCCAGCTATCACGCCGGTCCCGATGGTCTGCCCGGCAACGACGACTCCGGCGCCATGTCTTCCTGGTTCGCCTTTGGGCAAATGGGTATCTTTCCCAATGCCGGCCAGGATGTGTACCTCATCGGCAGTCCCGCCTTTGCCCAGACCACGCTGCATCTCGCCGGGGGCAAGGACTTCGTCATTGAAGCCCGAAATCTCTCCGCCGATAACATCTACGTGACGGCTGCGACGCTGAATGGCCAACCTCTGGACAGGGCCTGGCTCCGTCACCGCGAGATCGCCGCCGGAGGCCGTCTGGTGCTCACCATGGCCAACGCGCCCCGCCACTGGGCCGAGCACAATCCGCCCCCTTCCACACCCGCCCCGTAAGGAAGACTTGAAAAAGGTCAACGAAGAGCCCATCTAAAGCGTCTAAACGGTTGAACCTGAAGATTTCGCGAAATTCTATGAAAACCAAGTCAGCGTTTTACCTTGCTCTTCCGCTCAGCGCGGTTTCTGTGCTCGCCTTTTTCTCAGTGCGCGGCTCCGGCGTCGCCCAGCAGCCCTCCACCCAACAGCCCATCACCAACATCAAGGTGCAGGCGCGCGAAGTTCTGCTGCCTGTGGTGGTTGAAGACAAGCACGGCGCTCTGGTGACCAACCTTACGGCCAAGGACTTTACGCTCACTGAGGATGGTCGCCCGCAGGTCATCAAGAGCTTTACCTCCCAGAGCAACCTTCCTTTCCGCCTCGGTCTGCTGGTCGACACCAGCCGCAGCGTCAACTCGGCCATGGACGCCGAGCGCAAGGCTGCCGGTAAGTTCATCGACCTCATGCTCCCCACCGACCCGAAAGCTGGCGTCCAGGGCGACGAGGCTTTCCTGATTCACTTTGACCGCGAGGTCGAGCTCCTCGAAGACTTCACCAACTCGCGCGACAAGCTGCATCACGAACTCGATGGCATGGGACCCACCTCGTCGGAGCGCAACAACCAGGGTCCTGAAACCAGCGGCGACGACCACGGCGGAAATGGCGGCTACGGACAGCACGGCGCCCACGGCGGAGGAACTCAGCTCTACGACGCGATCTACCTCGCCTCCGACGAACTCATGAAGCCGAAATCAGGACGCAAGGCGCTCATCGTCTTCTCTGACGGCGCCGACAGCGGCAGCAAGGAGACGCTGAACGACGCCATCGACGCCGCAGACCGCGCCAACGTCCAGGTCTTCACCATTTACTTCAAAGGCGAGGAAGAACATTCCTCGAGCGGCTTTCCCGGCGGTGGCGGACATCATGGCGGCATGGGTGGCGGAGGCTATCCAGGCGGTGGTGGCGGCTATCCCGGTGGCGGAGGCGGGCACCATGGCGGCAACCCTCGAAGCGAAGCCGGAGTCGACGGCAAGAAGATCATGCAGCAGATCGCCTCACGCACCGGCGGGCAGTTCTTTGAAGCCAAGAAGAAGGACAATCTCGACGAGATTTATAACCAGATCGCCGCATCGTTGCGCCAGCAGTATCTGCTCACCTACACGCCCGATAAAGTCGATACCGACGGCAACTTCCACAAGATCGTTCTCAAGACCGACAAGTCCGACCTCAATGTGATCACCCGTGAAGGTTACTACGCCCCCACGCCGGACAAGTGACAGCGGGGATTGTCGATCAGCGCAGGCAATGCAAAAAGGCCCACGGTTTTCCGTGGGCCTTATCGGTTCTGCTGTTCTCTGCCGAGCCTTTCTTGAAGCGACTCCTCAACGATGGGGCTTCCCATGCGGAGAACGATCCGGCACTCCCTGGCCTTTGACTGCCATACCCGGCTGCCCGTGCTGCTGCCCGCCTCCTGTGTGCTGCGGAGCATTGCTCGTATTTGAGTGCGAGGCGTTGTAGGTCTTGGACTCCGGCGCATTTCCTGTATTCGAGTGCGAGCTGTTATAAGTCCTTGGTGCATTGCCTGTGTTCGACCTCGAGGCGTTGTAGTTGATAGAACCATGGGGATTACCGCCCGCATTGCCGCCCGCCGGCCGTTCCATAGCCGTATTCGTCGGATGCCCGCCATTGTGGCTGGCGTAGCTGTTCGTGTTGCTCCTGGCCGCGCCTTCATGCTGCGTCTGCATCGACGTCGGCGCCATGTGTTGTTCGTGCGAATCGGCGTTTTCCTGCGCTGTCGGCGGATGATTGATGCCGCCCGGCCCTCCGCTGTAAGCCACGTGGTTGTTGTTGATAATCGTCGTTCTGTTGACGATCGTCGTGTCTCTATAAGTGTTGTGAATACCGGGGCCCACGTTCATGACCGCGGTGTTATAGCGGAAGGCTCCGCCAACCCACATGCCGCCGGCGAACCCGACTCCCATGTAGCCGAATCCATAATTCACGCCGCCGTAGTAGCCGACGTGCGGTCCCCAGTAGCCTGGATGCCACACATAAAGGCCCCCTCCGAAGCCCCAATAGCCGGGCGTCCACAGGAAACCCACTTCTGGCGCGGCCACCCACGTGCCGGGCACCCAGTAATAACCGTCAGGGCCGTAACCCCAGTAGCCCGGCGTCCACATCAGGCCCGCTTCCGGGCATGGCGGCTGCACGTACACCGGCAGCACCGGAGGGGCAAAACCCACGCTGATGAATACTCCCGCAAACGAAGATGCGGGGATGGCACACACGAATAGCGCCAGCAACATCACGCGCAGGGATTTCGCGCGCACCGCCTGGAAAATTCGCATAGAAGAACCTCCTGAGAATCTACTTCCTCGACCGGTTGGGGTCCGCCGTTCGACGGCGCATCCAGTCTATGCCAATTGGAACCCCTCCCGCGCGGAGAAGTTGCACGGGAGGGGGCATGTTTTTCCACAACTCGCATTGAATCGAATAGCTTTACTGGCTGACTGGCGCCGGCGCGTCTAGCTCCGCCAACTCCGCTAGTACCTGTAGCTCAGCCCCATGCCCACCACGTGCCGCGCCTGCAGGTTCACCGGAGTGGTCACAACTGGAGGCCCAAACGCGGGATTCGTCGGACTAAAGTAAGGGTTTGGAACGTAGATGGATCCGATGTTTCCCGCCACCTGCCCTACGCCAATGTCGAACGCGAAGTGCGGTTTATCTTTCTGCGTCACGCGCACAGCGTAGTCCAGCGTTGTAGGGATATGCGCGCTCATCAGCGGGTACGACGCAGGATTGCACGCCAATGCAGCCTCGCATTGATAGAGCGCCGCGTTCAGCAGGGTATTCAGATTCACCGAGGTCTTTGGCTGCTGCGTGAATCCCGCCGAGGGCACTGCCACAATCCCATGGCCGAGCGGCAGCGGAATGCCCAAACCGCCAAAGAACCGCCCGCCAAAACGAGTGCTCTGGCCGCCGAGCCCGAAAATCGTCGCATTGGTGGCCTTCCAACCCAGGTTCAGCAGGAACGGCACAGGAGGTTTCGCCCAGGTCTTGGTGAGGGCAATGTATGTGTCGCCGTTGGTGTACGATTTGTCCGTTCCCGTCAGCGTCTTGTTGGCCGCGCCCGACACAAAATGGTCGCTGGCGCGGATCAAGCCGCCAATCGCAATCCCCGGCACCCACGCCCGGAACTGTCCGTCCCTGATCGCGATCACCTTGCCGTGGAAGACGTTCATGCCGGAGTAATTCCACAGGTTGCTCAGGCCGAGCGGCGTAGCCGTAGCGATGGGCTGGTCTCCAAACTGATGAACGCTGCGGGTGTAGCCGGCCTCAGCGCGGTTGGCAAAGCCCTCGGTGATGCTGAGAGTTTCAACATTCCCGATGACAGCCGAAGCATCGATGTAATGGAAAGCGATGGCCGGATGCGAAAAGGTCTGGCCATTATCCATATAGACCACGTACGCGGTCGGAGTGAGAAATCCGCCTGTCTGGCCCTCCAGCGTAAGGTTTTGCGCGGTGAGTCGGCTAGCTGGCAGAGCGCCCAGCAAAAGGGCGCAAAGAAACAACTTCAACGTGACTTGCAAACGCATCATGCACTCCGACGGAACATAGGCCCTCGCAGGCCTGAATCCCGTAAAGTTTTGGGGAATTCACTCACTTGTAACACATGACGAACGCGCTTGTCTCGTGTCCAAAGTCACTCGTCTTCGGTCGCCTCCTATATGGATGAATCGCAGCCCCGAAGCCGCGCAGTCATGTAGTCCCTATTCCCTATCCCCCGGTCGCTGCATTATCCTCACCCCATGCCGCGCGGTGTCTTCATCACGCTCGAAGGCCTTGATGGGTCGGGTAAAACGACGCAGATCAAGCGCTTGGCGGCGTGGCTTACACGCCGCGGCCAGGAACCGGTGCTGCTGCGCCAGCCCGGCAGCACGCCCACCGGCGACCGCATCCGCGAGATCCTGCTCAACTCCCGCTCCGCCGCCGTGGCGCCCATGGCGGAGATGGCCCTCATGTTTGCCGACCGCGCCCAGTCCATCGCCGAGATCATTCTGCCGGCACTCGACGCCGGCCGCATCGTCATCTGCGACCGTTATACCGATTCCACTGAGGCCTATCAGGGCGGTGGCCGCGAGCTGGGATCTCAAGTGGTTCTCGACATGCATCGCCTCATCTGCGGCGGACTGCAGCCCGATCTCACCCTCCTGCTCCTGCCCGGCTTCGAATCTTCGCTGGCCCGCGCGCGCCGCCGCAACGACCGCGTCGAAGCCGAAACCGGCTCCAGCGAAGGCCGCTTCGAGTCGGAGAAGGACGCCTTCTTCCGCCGCGTCTGGGAGAAGTACCGTGAGATCGCCGCCCGGGAACCCGACCGCGTCGTCCTCATCGAAGGCGACCTCTCGATCGACGAGGTCCACGAGCAGATCCTCGAAGCCGTCTCCGAGCGCATCGTCACGTCCCCGAAAAGCCGCTAGCATCCGGTCGTCCTGAGCAACAAAAATCGAAGGTCATCCTGAGCGAGTCCCGGCGCGCCGGGACGAGTCGAAGGACCTGCATTTTTTGCGCCGCGGGCGGGGTACTTCGCTAAGCCCAGCAAAATCATCGCAAATGATCGTTCAACTGGTGCGTTGACCCGGCCAAATGTTCGCTTAAGTGGTGTCACTTGCCCCCGAAATGTTCGCTCAAGTGGTTGCGATTCTTTGAGACAAATACCGGGAAATTAGCCATCTGAAGGGTGTTTGTAACCAAAGAATTTCCCATATCCGCGCAAAGGGGTATAGAGAATTACCCAAAAGTGCGCTCAAACAGGGGTTGGGAGCACGTTTTAGCGCCATTTCGCGCGTGTTTTGCGGGCATTTTGCGTGCAAATTCGCGCCTATAGAGAGCTTTCAGCGGTTGGCTATCAGCTCGCGGCGCGTCCGTTCGACAATAAGTCAGGGCGCGTGCCTGGACTTGTCTGTCCATGAGATAGCGCGATCACGTGCCTATTGCACTGTCACCGGAATACTCACTTGGTGAGAAGCACCGCCCAGCGTCGCCGTAACAGTCACGCTGTATTGGCCCGGAGACCCGGGGTTGGAGTTGGATTTCAACTCAGCGCACGAAGTCAGGCCGACGGCAAAAATCAAGAACGAAAGCGCGCTGAGGACTGCACGTCCGCCTTTGCGACGCCGCAAGAATCCGAACGGCAGAAGAAGCGCGAGACCGAGGCCTCCGGCCCACCGACCTCCACCCAGCTTGCGCACAGGTTCCAGCCGGGCGACGCCGGTGACGGAAATCGTGGCCGTGCTGGTTGTGGACGTCTCCCCGGCGGCGATGCTCACGGAGGACGGAACGGTGCAGGTGATCGCGATCGCTTTGGTTGTGGCCGCGCAACTCAGGGTGAAGTTGCTCGCGCTGGAAGAAGGCGCGTCGAGCGCAAAGATGAGAGTCGAAGTTGCGGAGGGGTTGGTTGCTCCGCTGACCAAGGTCACAGGGCTAGCGCTGAGGGTGAAGTCGAGCGCGGCGACGGTGACGGTGATGGAAGCAGTGGAAGGCAGATCCTGCGCGTCGCCGCTGTAGTTGGCGGTGATGGTGTGAACGCCTGCGCTGAGCGTAGACGTTGTGAAGGTGGCAATGGCGTCGCCGCCCCAATTAATGTTGGAATTCGGATTGAACACGGTGGCGACCGTTCCCAGCGAGTTGCTGCCATCGAGAAACGTGACCGTGCCCGTGGGATAGCCCGCAGCATTACTGAACCCGAGGACCATCGCAGCGATCTGCACTGGTTGGCCGGGAACTGGCGCCATAGGCGTGGTGGCCAGTAATGTATCGGTGGCCGCAGGAGTGGTGGTGACAACGATTTTGGCATTCAACCCATCCGTTGATCCGGGCAGGTAATTTGTATCTCCGGAGTAGGTTGCGGTAGCCAGGTTGATGCCGGGCGCGAGCACACTTGCAGGAATGGTGACGAAACCTATGGAGCCGCCGGTTGCGGCACTATAGCTGACCGGAACCGGGGGTAGCACGGCGGGCGAGCTGGTCGTAGCGGATCCCACGGAAACTGTGACTGTGCCCGTGGGCGCGGCTGTGCCTGTGGGCGCGATTGCGCTTCCATCGATGATGGTGACGCTGACGGTGGCTGCCGCGCCGGGCAGAGCGTTTTGTGTATAGGGGTTGATGGTGACAACTGTCGGTCCGGGGCCGATGGTGAAGTTGAGCGGCGTGGCCGGCGGGGATGTTGTGCTGCTGGGGTTATAACTTGCGTCGCCGGAATAGCTCACCACCAGGGAATGTTTTCCCGCGGCCAGGCTGTAATCCCCAAAGTAGGCCTGGCCGATCTGCAACGGGACTGGCGCACCCACCGGCGTGCCGAAGTCCGTGATGGTGACCATGCCGGTGGCCGGAGTGGATTGGATATTCGCGGGATTGGCGGGCAGAGGATAATTTTGCGGAACGGGCACAGCATAGAAGGAAATGAGCGCGCCGTAAGGAAGATTGGTCTGGCCGTTCAGGTCGCACAGTATGAAGCCGCAGAACTCATCGTAGACCGCGACCTCGCTATTCTCAGGAGTGATGGTTACGGGCACGGCGTTTGAAGTGCTGGCCGCGTAAACGCTGCTGCCGCCATACCGCGCTGAGACGTCATAGTTGCCGCCGGGCAGTCCCGCGTACGTGAAGGTACAGGGGAAGGCGGCGCAGGCCGTCGCGTACTCCCCACTTGAAGACTGTGTCGTCAGCAAAGTGATTTCACCGCCCGTCGGACCGCCGGTCACATTGACGGTGAAGGTAAGCGCGGTGCCATGGATAGCGGTGGTTGGGGTGACGGTGAGCATCGTCGTGGTGGCTTTGAAGGTCACGCTTGACCAGTTATTCACCAACTGCGCGATATCGATGCTGCCCAATCCGGTGGCCATATCGTACCCAACGGTCGCGTTGTAGCCGTTGAGGTAGCCGAGGGCGCCGCTGGGGTAACCGGGGTAGTTAGCGGCAGTGCAGTCGGGACTTCCCACTACGCAGCTAACAGCGTTGGTGCCAACGGCGATGTCGTGGAAGGCTTGCGGCGCCTGCTGCGACAGAGGATAAAGAACCGTGTTGGCCTGGCCTTGGCGCGATTGCGTCTTCTCCACCACCAGCGCCATGATCCCGGCCATCGCGGGCGCGGCGACCGACGTGCCACCGACTTCGTCGACCGCCAGCGGAAAAGCCACGCTGTTCGGTCCATTATTGGGAACGGCGCATGAACCTGGGAAGTCGCAGGTGGCCGTGAAACTGTAGTTCGATTCGTTGGAAGCGAAGAGGGCGACATCCGGCAGATCACGCGCCGCGTCATTGCCGAAGCCGCTCTGCCACGCCGGCTTTGCATATCCGCCTCCCTGGCAGTCCGCCGCGAGTGGCCCGATACCATCGGGAGGCGGCGGCGGGCCGGTGTAATTGATGCAGTTGCTGGCGCCCCCGCCACCCGCGCCGAGGCTGGGGCTGAAGTTGACTTGGTCCAACACGGGGTCGCCAAGATCCCACGGCTTCTCGGGAATATAGCTCTTGGCCGAGCTCCAATCCGCGTTGTTATTGGGCGAGCTTGCCGTGGGAGTGTTCCAGTAAGCGCCCAATGTGGTCAGCGTCGCGCCGGCTGGATAGTAGAAATCGGTTCCGCCCACGGCAATGTTGTACGGCGTCGATGCCAGGCCGCTGACGAAATAGCCGTAGCTTGCCGCGCCGGATCCAGAAGACCCCGGCGGCGGATCGCAGCCGGCCGGACCGCTGTCTCCCGTAGCAGCCAGCACGGTGATGCCTTGAGCGGCCGCCTGTTCGTACAGGTTGTTGAATGTCTGATTGCCCGCGGCACCCAGGTAAGCCTCGCACAATCCATAACTCACCGAAAGGATAGAGACCTGGTTATCGTCCACAGCTCGGGCAAGCGCCAGGGCAATGCCATCCGTGAAGTAGTTATCGGCGGCAACGTAGAAGTTGACGGTGGCGTTGGGGGCCACTGCGCTGGCCTCTTCTACATCGAGATAGGCCTCGATTTCATCGTCCGATCCATACACGGTGGGCTCCGAACCATCCAGGATGACGTTGGGCAAATTTGTCGCGGTGTAAGCCGGTAGAAAGTTCTGGCGATAGAGTTGCACCATGGAGGTGTCGATGTCAACGATGCCGACGACCCCGATGGTGACGCCCTTGCCGTCGATCCCCGAAGAAAGCAGCGGCTTCGCGTCGTAGATGGTCGCAAGGTCGCCGGGCACAACCGCAAAGCAGTAGCCGTTGAGGCAACCAAGGGTATTCGGGCTGGGATCGTTGAAGAGCGGCGTCGCGCGATGGGTGACGGGATCGAGCTGCGCGTGGCCGATGCTTCGGTTCAATGGATGCGACGCGAAGTTGTTGAGCGTGACGCCGGCAATCACCGGGGCCAGCGCCGCCGGAATCTGCGGATCGCTGGCATTCGCGTAGTGTTGCTCGCCGTTCACAACGTAACTGTGGATCGCCGTGTGAAAGGCCGATTGCACCTGACCCGCGTTGCCGGAGAATTCGATGGCCATGCGCCCGCTGTGAATGCGATCCACGCTAAAGCCCGCCGCGCGCAGCCATCCGGTCACCGCTACCAGATCGCCTGCGGAAACTCCGTACTGCTGGCCGAACTCCTGCGGCGTCAGGTACCGGTGGTACTCCGGCGAGGCGGGATTCTGCACCTGGCCCAGAAATTGCTGCAAAGAATTTTCCTGACCCACCGAACGTTTGAGAACAAGAATCATTCTTTGCGCAGGAAAGTCGCCAGCGACGGCGCCGCGGTCAAAAGAGGCTTGCGCCAGCGGATGGGTATTGCCGCGGAGTGTAACAAGCTCGGTATCGTCGATAGGGCCCGTGATGCGCGATTGCGACCATGATGACGAAGATAAAAAAAAGATTGCAAGAAGAATTAACAGGAAAGCTGCTTGCGATCGGCGCCTGCCACCCCCTTTGATCCGAAAGCTTTTCGGAGCCCCTACTTGCATGCAACCTCACTTATGGAGTTTCCAATGCGCATTCATCATAGTCCAGGTTCTGCTCCGGCGCTGTGCGTGTGCCGACAGCCAATAGCGAATAGCCAGTAGCCAATAGTCCCGCAGCCCTGTAGTCCCTGTTCTTGCGCGGAAAAAGGCGCGAATTTGCCCCCAAATAGCACGCAAAACACGCGCAAAATGGCGCAAAAACGCGCTCCGAAGCCCTTCTAGATGCACTTACGCGCAATTCTCTATTCGCACTCGCTCAACTTCGCGAAATTCTCTATTCACACTTGTGCTTAAAGTGCGCAATTCTCCGTAGTTTGTCTCAAAGAATCGCGAAACTCCAGGCGAATATTTCGGGGGCAAACGTTCGCTTCTGAGCGAACATTTGGCCCCTTTTCGGCAGCACGAAATCGAACATTACGCATGATTCTGCGGGACTTAACAAAACGCCTTACCCCGCGCTAAAAAAATACGGCCAGTTTTTCCACCGAAGTGTGCAGTTTTGCACAGAAATGGCGTCGCAAAGGTGTCATCGTCCCGATACGCACGCGAGTGCTTCGTGAGAAGACCTCCGTGGTCTTTCCCGCTTCTCACGCCAGGCAAATTCCAATTCTGTTGATTTTGCTCCCAACTCCCCGTAGCGAGGTCGAGTTAGAGAATGCTGAATCTGTCAAGAAACTCAGGAGCCCAAGGGCGCCAATGGGGAGTCATCCTCGCTGGAGGAGACGGCAAGCGATTGCTCTCTTTGACACGAACGCTGACCGGCGACGACCGGCCCAAACAGTTTTGTGCGATTGTTGGCGACGAAACTCTGCTGGAACAAACGCGCCGCAGAGTGCAAAGAAGCATCGATCCCGAGCGCACGCTTCTGGTGATGACCGAAGTGCACAAACAGTTCTATCAAGACCAGGTTGCGGAAGTGCCACCACCATGCCTGCTGATCCAGCCGCAGAACCGGGGCACGGCTGCTGCCATCCTCTATAGCCTGATGCGCATCCGCGCATTCGACGCGGCGGCGCGAGTCGCCTTTTTTCCGTCCGACCATTATTTCCTGAACGACGAAGCCTTCGCGCGCCAAATTGAGTTGGCGTTCTCGTTGACTGAGTCGAATCCGGAGACGGTGATCCTGTTGGGAATGGAGCCGGAAACGCCGGAGACCTCCTACGGATGGATTCAACCGGGGAGTCGCTTCGACAACCCCTTCACCGACTCCACCTCGCATGTGGAGCGCTTTTGGGAGAAGCCTTCCGGGGACCTGGCATGCGACTTGATGTGCAACGGCTGCCTTTGGAACAGCTTTGTGATGGTGGGCCGAGTAGGCAGCTTTCTTAACCTGATTCGGCGCACGCAACCCGAGCTCTTCGAAGCCTTCAAAGCGATTGACGGTTCCCTCTCGACACCCACCGAACGAGAAGCCTTATCGAGCCTGTATGCCGGCATATCTTCTTCTGGTTTTTCGGACGATGTACTTTCCGCCTGTGCGGATGACCTGGCTGTGCTGCGCTGCTCGGGCCTCGGATGGAGCGACCTGGGAGAACCTGTAAGGGTTCTCTCCGTCCTCAAGCGAAAGTTGCCCCGATCTGAAGACGACTTCAAGCCATCGCGGGGAGGGTCGATGGCGAGCAGCGCAACAGCCATTTAATTGGCGGAAATATTTCAAGCACTGGCTCAAATGGACCGCTCTGCAATGGCGAAAGGAAGAAGAATGAGAAATCTGTCACTGGTTCACGGCGCGACAAAAAGGAGATTGCCGATCCGGTGGATTGAAAGAAACTCACCCAAGAACCGTGCCCGCGCTGCGAATGGCGGCAGCCTCCACCAAATTCCTTCGCGATTCGTTGCGGATAAGGAGTGGTCGGGGAAGGGGTCGTTAGGAGAGGGTTGGCCGGCGATCCGTCTGCTTTATCGGAAGGCGGAATTCTTCAGACAATTGCCGGACGAAGCGCTGTTCGAATTCGTTTCGATTTCGGAACGCTTCGTGTGTCCGGGCGCAGCCCTCATCTTAAGGGAGGGCCAGGAACCAGCCAGCATTTTGCTGTTGCTTGAAGGCAAGGTAAAGCTTTCTCTCAACTCCAGCGACGGCCGACGCCTGATCGTGGGATTTGCCTCGCCGGGCGAGATCCTTGGGCTTACCTCTGCGGTTTCAGGCTATCCCTACGAAGTAACTGCCGAAGCGCAATTCCCGTGCACGATTTCATCGCTCCCGCGGCAGAGCTTTCTCGACTTCCTGTTGCGCGCTCCGGTGGCGTGCGAGGATGTCGCGCGGCAGTTGGGTCTCGAAAACCGGCGTACGATCGAACAATTGCGGACGCTTGGGCTGACGTCGAGCGCGCCGGGGCGACTCGCCAAATTGTTGCTGGAGTGGTGCGCGGAGAGTACGCGCACACTTAGTGGTACGCAGATCCAGTGCTCGTTTACACATGGAGAAATTGGGGAGTTGATCGGCACCACGCGCGAAACCATCAGCCGCTGTATGAACGACTTCAAGCGCCGAGGACTCGTGGCGCGACGGGGAACGGCGCTGCTGGTGCCGAATCGCGCCGCGCTGGCTGCTTATGCAGGCATCGGCTTGGCGCCCGATCCGAGCGATTCGGCGGCGTGAGCAGTGGTTAGCGGCTAGTGGTTATTAGTTAGAGACGCAGCTTTCAGTTGCTGCCATTCTCTGTTCTCTACGTTACCTCCCGCCCAGCCCCAGCGCGCGCACCGTCGCCTCGTCCACCTGCGCGGGTTGGCCGTCCTGTTTGGTCACCACGCCGAAGCCGCCGCGATAATCCCACATCGCCCAGCCGATGCCGTCGGCCTCGAGCGCGGTGCGCGTGTCGCGGATCCAGTTGGCGCGCGACACCGGATCGGCATGCGCACGATAGGCACCGAATTCATTGCAGATAAGAGGCACGTGATGCGAGCGCGCCCAATCCGCCGCTTCGTCAATGAGGAGCCGGATGTGCCGCCCATCCCAGTCGTCGAGAAAATAATTCTCGAGCTCCGAGCGGTCAGCAGCGTCGGGAACCTCCGACAAGAACGCCCGCATGTCCACAGAGGTCGCGGGATAAGGAATCGATTGCGTCTCGCTCCACCACGCGACGCCCCAATTCGCGCCCTGGTGGGTAAACTCGTGCGGCTCGTAGAAATGGAATGTATAAATCACGTTGCCATCGGCCAGCGGTTCGAGCTGCAGCAGATCGTGAATGCCCGAGTAGTTCGCGCCGGTGGCGATGAGCGTGTTCCGCGGGGCGACCTGCCGAATGGCCGCGGCCACATGCGCCTGAATCCCGGCCCAGCGATAAGGATCGCTCACTTCAGGTTCGTTGAGAATCTCAAAGAACACGCGCTCCGGATCGCGATTCGCATAGTGCGCGGCCAGTTTGCGCCACAACATCGTGAACCGCTCCACACCGTCGTCGCCACTGCGCAACTGCTGCTTGAACGCGTCGCTGGGGTGCAGATCGATCTCGACCGCCAGGCCGTCGGACAGCATGGTATCGACGGCGCGGTCAAGACGGGACACAAAATCCGCATTCAGCCCGTCGGCTGCGCGCGGATCCTGCTCCAGCGCATTGGCATCGATGCTGAGCCGCACGTGATCGAAGCCCAGCCGCGCCATCAGCGCAATGTCCTGCGCGTCGGTGTAGCGGTTGGTGCGCGCGGCTGAATAATCGCCCGCCTGCGCAAACCATTCCGAAGCGTTGATGCCATGCCGCAGATGCTGGGCGCGCGCAAACGCCGTGGCAGCATCGATGCGATCGGGACCAGCCCCGCCCTGCGCCGCCGCCGATGCCGCCAGCGTAACCACCATTGCCATGAAGCCAATAGAAAAACGCACCCTCAAACCCTCCCGCAGACCGACTCGAGCCCACCATATCATGCGGGGCACGCGCGCAAAATGGTTGCGCAACGCACTCTTCCGGGGCACAATGTCAGCATCCCTCAGAAAGCAGGATCGAGTCCATGCAAAGACGCACTTTCCTGGGGCCGATACGCTCCGCGGCCTTCCTCGTGGCATGTTCCTTCGTCGCATTGGCTGCGGCGCAGAGTCCGCCATCCAGCCCATCCTCCAGCGACAACAGCGCGTGGCTTGCGCAAACGGCCAAACTGTACTATTCCAGCGCCAAGACAGGCCTGAAAGGCTTTGACTGCGGGCTCCAGCCCGATTGGCAGGCTTTTTTTGCCTCACGAGACGGCGGAACAGTGAGCGCATCGGACGCGCCGGCGGTGACTTTGCTGAACTCCGTCAAGGTTGCCATCCATACGCGCATGGACGGCGGCACGATCGTCGATTGGAACCCTCCTGCGCAGCAGCTTGACCCCACGCAGTCCACCCTGCTCGACCAGATGCACGGCGCGGTGAATCAAATGGTGCAGGGCTTCGTTCAGTTCTGGACGCCGTTCATCGAGACACAGGTTGTTCCCGATTCCGCCGACGGGCTGGAGATGACCATCACCGCCGATGGCGGCAAGCAGATTCACGTGGCCGCGGGCCAGGTGGACGTGACTGAAATCTTCGACAGCGGCCACATACTGCGCCAGTACAACGTCACCATGAGCGGCACGAAGATTCTGCTCACGCCCACTTATTCCCCCAGCGATCACGGCTTGCTGGTCAGCCAATTCCATGCCATTGTCCAGCCGAGTGATAATTCGCAAAAGGCACAGGAGATGAATGTGTCGCTCACTTACCAGTGGATCGATGGCTTTCCCCTCCCCGGACGACTCCACATGGAAGTGGTCAATGTTGCGGGTTTGGACTTCGCATTTGAGAACTGCACTGTGCAACGCTGAGGTTTGCGAAGCAACAAGGCTCCGGTGGGCGTGGGAATCCTGCTACCCCGCTCTAGCCGCAAAAACAGAGACGCGGCGGGGGTGGGGCACCAATTTTCCGTGCCAGGTCGAGAGCGAGGCTGTTGAGGTTCGTGGTATCCCACATCTCAAAAGCGAGATGTGGGGCACCCGGTACCCGGCGTTCCTGAGGTCTATGGTCCACAAAAAAGCTCCCGGTCGCCGGGAGCTTTTTGCTGAATTTAAATTTCTGTTATTGGCCGGGAGGAGTAGCCGGTTCCAAGTTCGAGGCCTGCTCGTAGGTCACGCGCAGGTACTTGTATGGATTCACAGGCACGTTATGCACGCGCACCTCGTAATGCAGGTGAGGTCCAGTGGCCCGGCCTGACTGGCCCACGTAGCCGATGACCTGGCCGCGCGTTACATGCTGCCCGGGAATGACCGCAATCGCGGAGAGATGCCCGTACAGTGTGAGCACGTCGTGGCCGTGATTCAGTTCTACCGCCCGCCCGTATCCCGCGCCCATCTCGGCGCCGGTCACGTCGCCATCGCCGGCTGCGCGCACCGGTGTTCCATAGGGAGCATCGATATCTACGCCGGAGTGGAATGCTCCCTCGCCGTTGATCGGATCCTCACGCTCGCCAAAGCTGGACGCCACGCGGCCCTCCACGGGCCACAAGGAAGGCGCGTCCGCCAGCTCTGTCCAGTCGCCGGCAAAATTGGAGTTCAGGCCACCCTCCAGGGCACGCGAAATCTGCCCGGAAAGAGCCTCGTTACGCAGCGCGTAAAACGTATCGATGGAGTTGGCAATTTGCTGCTGGCTCATTTCGCCCGATTGCGACAGGCTGGCCGGTGCCGAAGGCACATCGTTGGCGCTGGCAGGAGCCGCGGCGGGCTTGAGCGCGCCAACAGGGGTCTCGAGCCGGTTCTGGCGCAATCCGTAGAGCGCCGTCACTTCGTTTGCCAGAGCGCCCAGCGATGCAACCTGCACGCTGCGGTTGTGCGCAATCTCTGCCATGCGCTGGTAATTCTGGCGCAGCGTTTCGCGGTCCGCGCGAACCTGGTTGTAACTCTCGGTTTTGAGCAGCATGCGCGTGTAAGAGCCGGCCAGGCCCACAATCGTGAACGCGCCCACGATCGCAGCCGCCACGAAGCCGTAGGCATACCTCAGCGGAAGCGGAACCTTCCGTAGGTGGCCGTCCTCATCCCTGGCGATAAATACTATGTAATAGCGCTTGCGCAACATCTTGCCTGCGATCCCCGGCGGCCCGCGGGCCGCGGTGAATTCCAAATCGGGGGAGAAAATATATCGCGTGCGGGTCTTGATGCCCACACAAAAGCCGAACGCCCCACAGGGCAAATGCGATAACGTCTGTTCAGATTAGCAGACGCTTGCACGCAGGGTCAATCAGAAGTCACGGCCGCCTGTGCCCTAAGTACCATTTTGTAATGCGCTGTCCGGAACCGTTCGCTTCCTCGGTAACCCCTTCTACATCAACAGCGCTCGGTCCCGGAACGGGATTGGGGACGGCGCTATCGGCGGGCGCCGAGCGTCGCCTGCAGACGGGCTGTTCGGCTCTACCGGCCGGCCCGGAGGCTCAGGCTTTATCCTCAGAAGATGCACTCCGGTAGCGGCAAGCCGGGCGAATTGGTCCCGGGAGAACTGGCCGTCTTGAAGCAAATCCGCGCACGGGCGGCGCAATTTTCCCACGGCGCGGGCTACGGGGGGCTGCGTCTCGGCATCGGCGACGACTGCGCATTGCTTCGCGTCGGGCGTGGCGAGGACCTTGCCGTCACCACCGACCTTTCCATCTCCGGGCGCCATTTTCGCCTGGATTGGCAGACGCCGGAGTCCATTGGACATCGGGCACTGGCGCGCGGCTTGAGCGATCTGACTGCCATGGGCGCGCGGCCCTTCGCGGCATTTCTCTCCCTTGGCCTTCCCGGAGACCTCATCCAAAAGGTAAAAGGGCGCGAGCCCTGGCCCGGCGGGAAGACTTGGATCGTCCGGTTTTTGGATGGATTCTTCGCGCTGGCCGACGCATTTCAAACGCCATTGGCAGGGGGCGACCTGGCGGAATCGCCGCTTGCTGTCGCCGACGTCGTCCTTGTGGGTGCGGTGCGGCGTGGCAGGGCCCTGGTCCGCTCCGGCGCTCGGCCTGGCGACCTGCTTTACGTCACCGGCGCGCTAGGCGGCGCCGCCGCGGGGCTCGCGCGGCTCGCGGTGCTGGCCGGCGATCGGGAAGCGCGAACCGGCCCGCCGCGGATTCCTGCCAAACTTCAGTCCCTGCTCGCGCCGCATCTCTTTCCGCAACCGCGCATGGCGCAAGGATTGTGGCTGGCACGATACGGGCTTGCGAGCGCAGCTATCGACGTGAGCGACGGGCTCTCCACCGATCTTGCTCACTTGTGCGAGGAGTCAGCTGTTGCGGCTGAAGTCGACGCGGCGGCGCTGCCTCTTCATTTGGGCGCGACGCTCGAACAGGCTCTCCACGGCGGTGAGGATTACGAATTGCTGTTCACGGCTCCGTCGGAGCCGCGCGTGCCGCGCCGCATCGCCGGCGTTCCCGTCACGTGCATCGGGCGCATGGTGGGCTCGCGGAAGGGCAGGCCGCAGGTGACGCTTGTTACAGTGCAGGGCCGTCAGCCCCTCGCGCCGCGGGGGTGGGAGCATTTTTCGTAGAAGAGTTATTCGCCGGCGCGCTGGGCGCGCGCTTCCTTCACCATGATCAGGAATCGCCGCGCCAGTTCGTGAATGCGATCGGCCTGGCGCTGCTGCAAAGCCTCATGCGGCAAAAGCTCGCTGCCCACGCCGATGGCGCGCGCTCCGGCAAGAATGTAATCGAACGCGGTCAGTTGATTCACGCCGCCGGTCACGATCAGGGGAATCTGCGGCAATGGCACTTCGAGCGCGCGGATGTAGTGCGGGCCGCCCGCGGTTGCCGCCGGAAAGATCTTCACAAAGTCCGCGCCCGCCTGCCAGGCGGCAATCACTTCCGACGGCGTCAACGCCCCCGGGAAGACGCACACGTCGGCCCGTTTGGCGCAGGCAACCACGCCCACCACCAGACCCGGACTGGTGATAAAACGGGTTCCGGCATCAACGCTGCGCTGCGCCGATGCTTCATCCAGCACGGTTCCGGCGCCGACGATGAAGTCGGGAAAACGCTTGGCCAGTTCCTCGATCACTTCCGTAGCTTTGGGCACGGTCAGGGGAACTTCGAGAACCGGAATGCCCGCCGCTTGTAAAGTCTCCGCGGCAAATCGCACCTGGTCCGGGCTCCCGACGCGCGCACAGGGGACGATACCAATATCGTTGATCTGCTTGCTGACTTCTTTGCTGTGCATCACTCCTCCGTGCATGATGTCTATCCATACTCACTCTTCATTTCGCCCACGCCCCAGGGAAGCGTAGACATCCCATCAAGTGCGACCGTGAAGATTCGCTTTTCGGGCGAGATGCATGCCGCTCACGCACATCGCGCCGCGTCAACAATTGCCTCCACCACCTGCTGCGGCGTCAGCGCATCGACTGCGATCGACACGTGCGCCGCACGATAAAGCGGCAGACGCCGCTGGTAGCGGCTGGCCAGGTTCGCCTGATCAGCCAAAATGGGCCTCAAGTGCTCGGTGCCGCGGCAACGCGCGAGCGTCGTGGCCAACTCCACCTCAAGATGAACCAGCAGCGTTTCCGGCGCAGTGCTGAGCAGCACACGCGTTGCATCATTCTCAATGGCACCGCCGCCCAGCGCCAACACGAGCGCGTCTTCGCCGGCCAGGCGCACAATGGTGGCGCGCTCCCGCTCGCGGAACGCGACCTCGCCATCCTGCGCAAAGATTCCCGGAATGGTCGAGCCGGCTTCGACTGCAATCACGTCGTCCGCATCCACGAACCGCCAGCCGAGTTGCCGCGCCACGAGCGGCCCCACCGTGCTCTTGCCTGAACCCATGAAGCCGGTAAGCACAATGCGCCGCACGCGCAGGTGTGTCTCGTGTCCGCCTTCAGAGGTCGCACTTGTTGATCCTGCCGTCATTGGTTCCAGTATAGGAGAGGGGTTTCGAGAGTGAACAAATGAAGAAAGTGAGATGAGTGAAGGTAGTGAATGAGATCTGGCTGAGCGACGAGACACACGGATTCACTCTTTCACTTGCATCACTCACTTCACTCGTTCGTCACGCCAGCACCATCACCACGGCTCCGGCGGTAATCAGGGCGCCGCCAACGAGCGCCGCGGCGTTGAGCTTTTCGCCCAGCAGCAGCCACGCAAAGATCATCACCAGTGGAACGCTGAGTTTGTCGAGCGGCGCGACGCGCGAGGCCGGCCCCAACTGCAGGGCGCGGAAGTAGCAAAGCCATGACAGTCCCGTCGCGATCCCCGAGAGCGCGAGAAACAGCACGGTGCGGCGATCAAGCGAACGCATCTCGCCGTGCTTGCCTAACGCAAGCGCGATGCCCCAGGCAAAGACGACCACCACGCTGGTGCGAATGGCTGTAGCCAGGTTGGAGTCAACGTGGGCCACGCCCACCTTGGCTAAAAGCGCAGTGGCAGCGGCAAACAGCGCGGAAAACAATGCCCAGAAAATCCAACTCGAAGTCCAGCTCATGGCAATCAGCATACGCGCCCCTGATGCCCGTACAAATTCCGGCTCATAGAAGGATCTTCATCCGGTCCGAGAGATCCCGTGCTATTCTCTCTGCATTCCCCCCAGCCACAGTTCAGGAGGTCCTTGTGAAAGACTCCCTTATTCCCAAGGCGACCGGCAACGTGGTTCTGCGCCGGATTCTTCCCGCCATTCTCGCAGGTGGCTTCGCGATAGGCTGCGGGCCACAACCGGGACAACCGGGGCAGCCGGGACCATCGCCGCAAGGGCCGCAAGCGACACCAGGGCCACAAGCAGGTCCAACGGCGCAAGCGCCACAAGCTTCACAAAGCGGGCTGGTCGGCCAATGGCGTGAGGTCACTCAGGGCACTACCGTGACCGTTACGATTCAGGCGAACGGTCAATTCATGATATTGATGCAGCCGCCGAACGGAGGCGCACAGTCCGCGGATGGCGGCCCCTACCAGCTCATCGCGCCTAACACCATTGTCCTTACGGTCACAGACTGGTCGCCCAAGACCAAGTGGGAGTATGTCCCAAATCCAACGTGTGGTGTTCCGGGTGTTCCAGTACCCACCAATCCACAAAGGGACAGTTGCCGTCAATGGCAGGAATGGACGTTGCCACAGCCGCCCGGAGGCACGGATACGTATGTGTTCAGCGGGCCGAATTCGATGACGATGACCGATGAGCACGGGTCAACAACATATACGCGCGTGGCGACTCAATGACATTTACTCCCTAAGGCACAGTAGCAACAACACGGGTGCAACGCCGCGCGCATCCCGCAAGATAGAATTGCCTCATGCGTTCGTCCGCATGTTTGATCGTCGCCGCCATGGCCACTCTCGCTTGCCTCGGCATGAGCGGGTGCGGCTATCACACGCTGGGCGCGGCCACGCATCTGCCTCCCGACGTGAAGACGCTTGCGGTGCCGGTGTTCGCCACGCGCACCGAGTCCAACGGCACGGAAACGGCATTGACGCAGGCGGTGGTGCGCGAGTTCCTAACGCGCACACGCTTCCGCGTGACGACCGACTCGGGAGCCGATGCCGACGCGGTGCTGCACGGCACCATCCTCAAGCAGAACGTTACGCCGCTCACCTATAACGCTGCCACGCAGCAGTCGTCGAGCTTCGTCATTACCATCGTGGCTTCTGTTACGCTCACTGCGCATGATGGCCGCGTGCTCTACGAGAACAAGAATTACGTCTACCGCGAGCAGTACCAGTCGACCACCGACCTGCCGACATTCATTCAGGAAGACCCTGCGGCCATCCAGCGCTTGTCGCGCGAATTTGCGAAGCAACTCGTGGCCGATATTCTCGAAGGGCTCTGAAATCCAGCCGCATCCCGCGCGGTTTTGCTCCAATTTTGCATTGACACTCGCGCTGCTGCCCTTCTATCGTTCCCGCTGGTGGTCTGACCACACAAATGGAGGCGAGTGATGAGGATACGCTGCGGTTTTTGGGGAGTTCTTCTTGCGGTTCTTTTGGTTCGGTTCGCGGCTGGAACCGCTGCTCCTGCACAGGACAACATGCGCAGCGCGCCCTATCACGGCTACACGGGTGAAACCTTCGACACCACACACTACGCGTACGACTACCTGGTGGATAGCAGTCTGCAACAGGACGATCCCGCTCAGAAGAAGTTCAAAACTCTGCAGGCCGCTTACGCGGCTGCGCCCGCCGGAACGCCCGATCGCCCCACCGTCATCGGCATCAAGCCTGACGTCTATTTTCTGCGCGGCGGCGATACCGAAGCCAGCATGACGATCACCAAGAATTACATCACCCTGCTCGGACTCACGGACGACCGGCGCAAGGTGGTGCTTGCCGACAATCGCGGCAACAAGGAAGGCGCGTCGAACAACGGCTACATTCTGATGGTGAACGCCACCGGATTCACGATGATGAACCTGACGCTCGTGAACTACTGCAATCTTGACTACGAGTATCCCGACAACCCATCGAAGAATTTGAAAATGCGTTCGCCGGTGATCACGCAAGCCGTCGCGCTACAGGCCGACGGCGACAAGCACGTTTATTCGCATGTGGCGCTGCTCAGCAGGCTCGACACGACGTTCATTCGCACCACGCGTTCCTACTTCACGCATGTCTACATTGAAGGCACCGACGATTTCATCGGCGGCGGCCGGGTGGGCGTGTGGGAGGATTCCGAGGTTTATTTTCCAACCGGTAACGGCGTCATGTCGTCCTACGGCATGGCCTTCATCAACACCGTCTTCAAGGCAGCACGCGGCCTCGAGTTCTACAAGGGATTTCGCAATCCTGTCGCACTCATCCACTGCACCATGCCCGTGAATACTCCCAGATCGCCGGTGGCGTGGATGGTGTGGAAGGCTCCGGAGCGGCAGAATGTTTTCGCGCTCACCTACCAGACCAAAGATGCCAGCGGTAAACCCGCGGTAATTTACGACAGTATTGTGGGTCCGCATGCATTTACGCTTTCGCGCGAGTTGACCGCGGAGCAAGCGCGGGCTTTCAACCCATGGAACATGCTGCGGGCCACACCAGACGGCAAAGTCGACGACTGGGATCCGGCCGGCGTGCGCGAGAAATATGCGAACGATGGCAGCGACGTCTTCCGCATGGCGCTGATGGCAATCCCCGGAGACCGTCTGGGGTATTACGGCTCGGCGGCGGCATCGCGGTCCACGGGCCCAGCCGCCCCCGCCGCGGCTGGCGATCCCTTCGCCAACAACGAGCCGCCGGGCAATACGTCGATTCGCACCGGGGACGCCGGTACAACTCTCGCGGCAACGGTTCAACCCTACCGCGAATCGGGAACCGCGCTTCATTGGTCCACCGATTCGAAGCTGATCACTCTGAGTGCCATTACCGGCAATGCCATCTTGGTCGCCGGCCAGAACAAAACTGATCATGGCGCATGGGTCAGCGTAAACGCCACGGCCGCCGACGGTTTCTATGTCACCTCGCACATTTATGTCGAACCGAAATACATCGATCCGCCCACCTTCGCGCGCAAACCGGCGCTTGGAGTTCCTGCCGACGGAAGGATTGCCGTCACGTATGCATTGAACCTTGGCGGGCGCGAGGACGAGTCGATTATCGACTGGTATGTGTGTGACGATGCGCAGTGCGCCACGCGGCGCGAGGTCGCGGTGAGCCGGGGCAACGTGCCGCTGCGGCAACTTACTTTGCTGCCGGGATTCGCCGACAAATACATCGAAGCGAGCATCCGCCCCAAACACAACATGAGCGATCCTGGGCCGGAGACGGTGGCGATCTCTGCCCGGCCCATAATCTCCTCCAAAACCAGGGAAAACATCAATCCCGATTTTCGGAACTTTGTGGTGGCGCCGGATACGGACTACGTAAGCGGGATGTGGACGGTGCTGGGAACGTGGACTTGGTCGTTAGGCGAGAATTTCGTTAACGGCTACGGATTGCGCATTGCATCGCAGGGCGCGCAGCTTTTGTATCAGAACGACAAACCGACCGGCAACATGAGGGTAAAGATCGTGATGACGCCGGAAAAGACGGCGGGCCAGGGATTCGGCATCGCGGGCTCGCCGGACGACAACGCCGGCCCGCGCAACCAGAAGGCCGACATCTTTATCAAATATGACCCGCGCACGCGCAACGGCTATTCGCTGCGCTTCTGGCGGACCATCCAGGCTTCAGATAAATGCATGTTCCAGCTCTATCAAATTGTCGATGGCGTCGGGCATCCGGTGAGCGACCAGCTGCAATTGACGGGGGTCTTCAAGCCCAATGCGACGATCGTTCTTTCGGTCAACGGCAACACCTTCATCGCAACCGGCTCGAACACCGTGGATGCGGAGACGCTGTCGCTGAAAGGGACCATCACACCCAACAATTTCGGGGGCGCGGGCGTGGCGTGGGCGGGGTCGGTTCCGTTCGGCAACAGCGTGGTTGTGAGCCAATTCGAGATCTCGTATCCGTCCGCGACGAAGCGATAACAAGGCGAAGAGGGGCTCAAATCTTGATTCCTGCCGGGTTTTCCGCGCTGGTGTGTTGACTGCGGGAAAGGTATTCTGGAGCCGCATGTACATTGGACCGAACGGCCGGAGGCCAAGCCTGTGAGCGGCGCGCGCTGGGGCGCGGGTTTTGCCGCGGCAGCTCGCTTCGTCGGGGAGATCGAGGCCGCCCAGGCAGGCACAGGGAAACTGCGGCCCGGTTATGTGCTCGCCGGCGATGAGGTGTTCCTCCTTGACAGCTGCCGCGCTGCCGTTCTCAAAGCCTTCGTTCCCGCCGATCTTCGGGACTTTTGCCTTTCGGAATTCGACCTCAGCTCAACTTCGATCTTTGAAGTACTGGATCGCGCGCAGACGCCGTCGCTGATGGCTCCGTTCCAGGTGATTTTTGTGCGCAACGTACGGCAGCTTTATACGCGCGGCGCCAAGAAGGACGAATTTGCCGCGATCGCCCGCTATTTCCAGTCGCCGAATCCGCAAGCCTTGCTTTTGTTCGTCGCCGATTTCCTGCGCATCCCATCCGACGCCCGCCGCATGGAGCTCGACGACAAAAACCGCTATGAGCGGCTGACCGAAACCCTTGGCGAACACTGCGGCATGGTGGAGCTTGCGCGCGCGAACGAGGAAGACGCCATGCGCTGGGCGGTAGCGACGGCGCAGGAAGCCGGCGCGCGGCTGGAACCCGATGCGGCGCGCGAGCTGGTGGACGCGCTGGGCGCGGACATGATGCTGATTGCGTCGGAGCTCGAAAAACTTTTGCTCTACGCCACCGGGCGTGGTCGCATCACGCTGGGCGACGTGGAAACCATGGTGCTGAGTGCCAAGCAACGCACCCTGTACGAGCTCACCGACGCCATCAGCGCCCGCGATCGCGTGCGTGCGCTGGCCCTGCTGCAGGGATTGCTGAACAGCTCCGACGCCGGCGAGGACTCTGCGATCGGCCATCTCTACATGCTAGCCAAAACCTTCCGGCAAATGCTGGTGATCCTTGAGAAAAACGTGCGCGATTCGCGCGCCATCTGGCAGGCGCTATGGCAGGGTTTCCGCATGCCGCCGTTTGCGGCCGACGACCTGATCCGTCAGGCGCGCCGCTACAAGAGCCGGCGCGAGCTCACGCGGGCGCTGCGCCTCGTGGCCCGTGCCGACCTGGAACTGCGCTCCTCGCCGCCCGACAAGCGGCTGGTGCTGGAGCGGCTGGTGTACGAGTTGGCTTCAGAACCGAAGCCTTCCGCGGCCGCCTGGGTCTCCGCGCAGTTGTCGTTCGAGAACTAGCGCAGCAATCTTTTCCTCAGAAGCGTTAGGAAACGCCGTGCTCATGAAGGCACGGTGCATACTTCTGGTCCATGGTTTCAATGTGGTTCAGAAATCCGTGGTGCAACCCGCAGAGCATGGGGCGCAGTTGCACGCCTTCCCCGTATTGCAAGCGATGCGCGGCCTGCAGAATATCGGCCAGCATACGATGGTGCTCGGCGCGGTGCTCTTCAAGGCCCGCGAACCCGGCCTGCTCCATGAGTTGCTCCTCGCTCCAAAAGTGCATGCGGGCAAATTCGATGAACTCGTCGAGCAGTTCGCTGATCTTCTCGCGCCCGGCGCCGCGCACCAGTGCCAGACGCAGCGCGTTGATGGCGTCCATCAGGATTCCGTGCTGGTCGTCCATCGCGCGTACGTCTACGCTGCAGGCATGGTTCCAGGTCAGTAGAGTCACATAAGCCTCCACAAATGACTGAGCGGTGTATCGGACGGCTGTCGGTTTTCATTACCGGCAAATGGCGATAGTTGATGACTAAGGTTTGCCCAGAGCTGCTGCTGCAGTATGGCGCACAATGGAAAAGATGGCCCTGATCACCCCCATTAATGTGATTGCCGCGCTGCTCACGCTGGTTCCGTATCTGGCGGTGGCGTTTTTCGGCGGCTCCGTGGCCGCGCGCGTGCGCACATGGCCAACCTGGGCGCGGATTGCCTGCCCCGCTGCGCTTTGCATTCCGTATCTGCTGGTGGCCTGTGGGGCTGGAGTCTTCCGGTGGGGTTGGTTCGCGCTCTATGCGCTGCTGCCCGTCGCGATTGCTCTGCTCCTCGGTCAAGCGGCGCGCGTGGATGCAGTCCAACGCGGCAACTGGCGCGACTTTCTGGTGCTGGTCGTGCTGGGCCTGGCCGTCGATTTGCGCTGGTTCGAGACGGCGTGGCCGGCACATCTCGCTGTCTTCAACAAAATCCTCCTGCTCGATTCCGGAATCTACGGCTTCGTGCTCATCCGGCAACTGGGTGGAATCGGCTTTGAGTTGCGCCTGCGCTTGAAAGATCTCGGCATCGGGCTGCGCGAGGTGGCGTTCTACACGCCGATTGCGTTGGCGCTGGGCCTGAGCCTGGGCTTTCTGCATTTGCACGGCGTGTGGCCGGGATTCGGGCGGGTGGCCGGCGCGTGGTTCTTCACATTTTTCTTTATTGCAGTGCCCGAGGAGCTGTTTTTCCGCGGCTGGCTGCAAAACCTGCTGGAAAAACGGCTGGGCCGGTACGGTGCTCTGTTCTTAACCGCGTGTCTGTTCGGATTGGCGCATTTCAACAAGCAGACTGCGAATTTCAACTGGCGTTACGTGTTGCTGGCCGCGCTGGCCGGAATCTTTTACGGGCGCGCGTGGCGTGCGCAGCGGCGCGTGGGCGCTTCGGCCGTCACACATGCCACGGTGGACACGATCTGGTCGCTATGGTTGCGTTAGCCGGTACGTGCGATGAACGTGATGGTGCGGGTCGTAGGTCAGATAGCCGAGGCCAACGCGCATATTGTGGTCTACCGGCCCGGGAACCGTCATGGCCACGGTGATGCCCAGGATGGCGTGGGCGATCATCAGGGGATAAATATTACGGTAGCGGAGAAAAAGCAGGCATGCCGCGAAGCCCCAGATGAACGTGATGGGCATCAGCACGGGATTGGGCAGGTGCGCCGCTGCGAAGAGCGCAGACGCCGTCAGCGCCGCCATCGCGGGTTTCGGAATCAATCGCAGAAAGCGTAACAGAAAGACACCCTGCAACAGGAGCTGCTGCACGCCAGTCCAGACAGCATACGCGCAATAGGTGGCGAAAAAGCCGAGTATGCCGTCGGGCAGGAGGAGCGTGTGCATTCTGAGGGCAACCGCAATGGCAATTGCTGCGAGCGCCAGTGCAGCTCCCGCGATCCAAAGCGACCGTGCGAAATTGGCCGCGCGGAAACCCATCGCTTGCCAGCCGTCGAACGATCTCCACACGATGACGACAAGGCCAGCCACAGCCACAATCCATAGCAGGCGCTGCAGCGGACGCGGCGTCCATTCGACCATCATGATGAGAGCGTAGGCGACGGCGATCTCGAGGGCGTCGCGGTGCTTGCTGCGCCTCGGGACGGACGGCGTTCCCTCAAGAGTGCCCGACGCTGGAATTGAATTGCTATTCGACATACAAACGAAAAAACAACCGCAGGTCCTTCGACTCGTCCGCCTCCAGCGGACTCGCTCAGGATGACAACTTTATTGTGACGCGAGATTCTGCCTCACCACACTGTTCCCTGATCCCTACTCGAGAATCACCTCCGGCTCTGCCTCGTGGCCGCGCATGGTGAGGGTGACGGCTGCGGCCAGGATGAGCGCCCCACCGAGCCACGCATAGGGGCCGAGTCGCTCGCCCAGCAGTTCGACGCCCAACACCGAACCGAGCGCAGGCTCGATGTTGAGGAAGACTCCGGCGCGCGAAGCCGGGACTTGATGAATGCCCCAGTTCCACAAGAGCGTGGTGGTGGCCGTGCAGAACACACCGCTGATCGCAAGCGCCATCCAGGCTGTCGGGCTGATATGCGCGAACGGCATGGGCTCAATCTTCTGGTGCGTCAGCGGCGCCAGCAGCCACGAACCCACGTTCCAGGCTACCAGCATCAATGTGCCCGAATAGATGGTGTACGCGGTGACCACCGGAGCGCTGTGCGTTTGCAGGAGCTTCTTGCTGAGCAGAATCCAGGCCAGGGCAACGATGAGCGATGCAATCACCAGCAGGTCGCCGGCAAGCGTGGGCGTTTCGTGGCCTGTGGTTGCGCGATCGCCTCCGAGAACCACCATGGCCGCGCCGGCTGTGGATGCGCCGAGGGCCACCCAGCCGATCCAGTCGAGCCGCTCACCGGCAAATAGCACGGCTGCCACGGCCAGCAGCACCGGCATGGCGCCCACCATGAGCGAGGCATGGCTCACGGTGGTCAACGCCAGGCCGTGAAATTGCAAAAGGAATTGGATGGGAATGCCGAAGGTCGCGGCCAACAGCATGATGCGCGTTTCCCCGGCGGTCAGACGCACGCGGCGGAGCAGCATGACGGGCGCCATCCCCAAGCAGGCAAACAGGAAACGATAGAGCACCATGTGCTCCACGCTCATCTCGTTGAGTGCGAGCCGTCCGAAATAGAAGCCTGTGCCCCATAAGGTTCCGGCCAGGGCGCATGCGCCGTACCCAAGAAATTTGAATTGCCCGCTCGCCGAATCCTGCTGTGCCATTTCTTCTCTACTGTCGCACACGCAGGATAAGTCGGTTCCATATTGAAGCGCGCGCTTTCAGTACCTATGCCGAATCGGCGAGAATACTCTTCGATGGCGAATCAGCGGGGAATCGAGCAGGCGCGCGAGGTGCGGGGAATCACCATGGCTTTGGCCGTGGCTGCTGCGCTGAGCCTGGCAACGGCCGTTGCGGCAGCGCAACGCGGCGGCAATTCCCGGTCTCCTGCGACGCCAGAGGTGAAAGCGCGATTCCTCACCAATCATTTTCCCGATCGGCCGTCGCTTGCGCCCAGCGCAAGCATTCCCCTCGATCCGCTTGGCTTCACAGCGCCGAGCAACAACTATCTGGGCGCGCGCAACACGTTCGTCTCGCTGGATTTCATCGATGAGGACCGGCTGCTGTTCACTTTTCGCGTGCCGGGGCTCATCCACCGCGATCTGAAGACCGGCGAAGAAAGCAATGAGCGCCAGATTCGCGCCGTAGTGCTCAAGGTGCCGCAGGGCACGGGCCAAGCCCAGGTCGAGGCTGAAGCATTGTGGACGGTGCACGACCGCGTGCGCTACCTGTGGCCGCTGAAGAACGGCCATTTTCTTTTGCGCGACCGCAACAGTCTCCTCCAGGGCGACGCTACCCTTGCATTGAAGCCGTTCCTCGACTTCCCCGGCTCCCTGCTTTGGGTGGAATTAGACCCCGCGCAGCAGTTTTTGGTCACGAATTCTGATGAGCCCACCTCCGAAGCTGCAAAAACGGGAGCCCCTGGGAGCGGGTCTTTGTCCACGGAGTCGAAAACCGATCCGGTATCGAGCCCCGCTACCGCGCAGGCCACAATCACCACGGACGAGGACGACGCGGCGATCGAGGAAGGACGGCCCGAGCTGGTAGTACGCATCCTGCGGCGCGAGTCGGGCGAGGTGCTGTTGGTCAGCCGAGTCCGTACCGCTGTGCATTTGCCCATCAATACCGCAGGGTATCTCGAGAACTTACGCGGCCAGGGCATGGAGTGGATGTTGAACCTGAGTTACTTTACCGGCGGCAGCAAGTTGCTGGGCAGCGTGGACACCGCCTGCGATCCGGACGATGATTTTCTTTCGCAGGATGAGATTCTGATCACCGGGTGCAACTCGGACGGGGCACGCAAACTGGTGGCCATGACGACGGAAGGCAAAACGCTGTGGATCGCGCAGGCGCCAGAGACCGAAATGTGGCCGCAAATGACCATGGCGCCTAACGGGTCGCGTCTGGCATGGGCCACGCTCGACACCAGTCGTCTGGTTGGCACCTTTGCGCCGATGGATACCGATGATGTGAAGGAGCAGTCGGTTACGGTGTTCGATGCCGCCAACGGCGACATCGCGCTGGTTTCGCCGCTCAGCCCCATTCTGGATGCCGGCGGCAACGTGGCGATTTCTCCATCGGGCCGGCGCGTCGCCCTAATCAATGCCGGCGCCATCCAGATTTTCGATTTGCCTCCGGCGCCAGCAGTACCGGGGGTGAAGCCGTAGTTCGTGGTTCGTAGGTCAAAGGTTGTAGTCTCTCATTCCTTAGTCCCGGCTTTTTCGCTCCATTGTTCCCTAGGAACTTGTTGAAATAGGTACCGTTCTGCATCGGGGCGAAGGTGTCGCCCGTCTCATGGGTATGCGTGGAGATGAGCGAGTTCAGGATGGGATGTTCAGCTATGTTTCATTGGAGCAGCGGGTACCTCAGGATCATCCGTTGCGCGCGGTTCGCAAGCTGACGGACACGGTGATGCGGACGTTGAGCGCGGAGTTCGATGCATTGTATGCGGACTCGGGACGGCCTTCGATAGCGCCTGAGTACATTCTGCGGGCGCTGCTGTTGCAGGTGTTCTACTCAGTGCGTTCGGAGCGGCTGCTGGTCGAGCAAATCGATTACAACCTTCTGTTCCGCTGGTTTGTGGGTCTGGGCATGGACGATGCGATGTGGAACCACGCGGTGTTTTCGAAGAACCGAGACCGGTTGCTGACCAGCGATGTGGCGCGGCAGTTCTTTGCGGAAGTGAACAAGCAGGCCAAGCGCTTCATGAGCGACGAGCACTTCACAGTGGACGGCACGCTGATCCAGGCGTGGGCCTCGCAGAAGAGCTTTCGTAGCAAGGACGGTTCCGATGACGGCGACGGAGGAGATTTTCATGGCCAGAAGCGTACGAACCAGACGCATGAATCGACCACCGATTCGGATGCGCGGCTGTACAAGAAGAGCTACGGCAAGGAGTCGAAGTTGAGTTACCTGGGCCACGCGCTGGTGGAGAACCGCAACGGATTGATTGCCTCCGCGATGGTGACGCACGCCGATGGTCTGGCCGAGCGCGATGCTGCGCTCTTGATGCTTGCGCAAAAGCAAGAGGGCCGCTCGCGGCGCATCACGGTGGGCGCGGACAAGGCTTACGACAGCAAGGATTTCGTCAGCACGGTGAGGGAGTTGAACGTGACACCGCATGTAGCGAAGAACGACAAGGGCCGCAGCAGCAACCTGGACCGAAGAACCACACGGCAGCCTGGCTATGCCGTCAGCCTGAGCCGGCGATGGCTGATCGAGAAGGGCTTCGGTTGGCTTAAGCAAACCGGCCCGCTGCGCCAGGTCAAGCTGCGAGGCCTGGAAAAAGTGGACTGGCTATTCGTCTTCAGTTGCGCCGCGCACAACCTGATCCGGCTGCCGAAACTGATGGCTCAACAACCAGGAAGGCTCATGGAGCAGTGTGCCTGAACGTCGCTTGCAGATCTCGGGGGTACTTTCCTGAGACCCGCAAAGCCCCATAAACACTGGCCAGACCCGCAGTTCAAGCAGATTTCAACCGGGTAGGGATGCAAATCATCAGGAAATTCGTCACAATGCGGCGAATTTCAACAAGTTCCTAGGTCACCTGTTCCCTCTTTCATGGTCCTTTGGTCTCTGTTTTTATTACACTGAGACGGGGTTTTTTTTTGCACACTTGCGGCCGCGGCGGTCAGGATCTTGGCCGCAAGCGCCCTTCGAACGAGGATGCCTTTGGCTTTTCCGTCGAGAAGGGCGTCTATGTGGTCTGCGACGGAATGGGCGGCGCAGCTGCAGGCGAAATTGCCAGTTCCCTTGCCGTCGACGAAATGATGCGCCTGCTCACCAACCGTGACGCTAACCATCCCCTTGTGAACGACGCCGAAGAAGCCGTCGCCTCAGCGAATGCGGCCATTTTTCTGCGCGCGCAAACCAGTCCCAACCTGAACGGCATGGGCACCACGCTGGTGTCGCTGCTGGTGGAAGACCAGAGCGGCTGGATGATTAACGTAGGCGACAGCCGCGGCTACCGCATGCGTAATTCCCATCTGGAGCAGATCACTCTCGATCACTCGCTGGTAGAGGAGCAGGTGCGCATGGGCCGCATGGATCGGCAGGAAGCGCTTCGCTCGCCATTCAAGAACGTGATCACGCGCGCGCTGGGCACGCAAAGCTCGGTGACTCCTGACGTTTTTGAGCTGGAAGCCGAGCCCGGCGACCTTTTTATGCTCTGTTCCGATGGCCTCACGCGCGAGCTCCCCGATCCGCTCATCGAGTCGGTGCTGAAGCTCGATTTATCCTTGCCGGAGTTGTGCGCACTGCTGGTTGAGGCCGCCAACAATGCCGGCGGGCACGATAATATTACCTGTCTGTTGGTTCGAGCCGAAGCGTAAAACTGCCGCGCAGGCCGGCCGCACGTCGCCTCTACTCACCTGCTACTGCGTGACCGCCCTGCGCGGCCTGGCGCGGGCGCGCCATCAGCAGCACCAGCGGAATGCAACCAAGCGCGAGATAACCGAGCAAACGGAAATTGTCGGCGTAGGCCAGCACCGCGGCTTGCTGCTGCAGGCTGCCGTACATGGTGCCCATCGCCTCGCGATGCGCCAGAACCGCATCCGCGCCTCCGGTCTGGAACCGGGCTGCGAGTCCTTGAATGGCATTGAGGACGACCGGGTTGGTAGCGTTCAGATTGGCGCCCATGTAGCTCTGGTGCATCTGCGCGCCGCGTACCTGATTGGCGGTGAGGGCGGCGATGCCGATGCTGCCGCCGATATTGCGGACCAGGTTGTAGATGCCGGCGGCGTTGCCCATCTCCTGCTTGCGCAGACGGCCCATAGCAAGCGTGGTGAGAGGCACAAAGACAAAACCGCCGCCAAAGCCATTCCAAAAATTCGGCCAGATCACCGCGCTCATCGAGATGCCCAGGTTGATACGGCTCAACATGAGCGTGGAGACACCGAAGATGAGCAGTCCTACGGCCAGCAGGGCGCGGCTGTCAAAGCGGTTGATGAGCGCACCCACCACCAGCATCGCCACCATGGAGCCCAGCCCGCGCGGGCTCACCGCCAGGCCGCTGTCCATGGCCGAGTAACCCAGAAGCGTTTGCAAAAACAGAGGCAGAAATGCCGTGATGCCGTAGAGCAGGACACCGAAGAGCCCGGTGATGAGCGTTCCCGTGCGGAAGTTCTGATCGAGGAGAGCGTGCAGTTGCACGATGGGATCGCGGCACAGGAGCTCGCGGGCGACGAAACCCAGAAACGCCGCCACGGAAAGCGCGGTCACCCAGCGAATCCACGTGGCTTCGAACCAGTCCGCTTCCTGGCCCTTGTCGAGCGCCAGTTGCAGAGCGCCGAGCCAGATCGCCATCAGGGCAAAGCCCATGCCGTCGATGGCCGTGCGCACCGCATGGCGCAGGTAAGGCGGGTCTTCAATGAACAGGTTGGCCATGAACAGCGCCAGCAGGCCGACGGGAAGATTGATGTAAAAGATCCAACGCCATGAATAGCTGTCGGTAATCCATCCACCCAGCGTGGGACCGATGACCGGCGCCACCACAATGCCGACTCCGTACGCGGCCATGGCCTTGCCGTGTTGTTCCGGCGGAAAACTCTCAAGCAGGATGGATTGCGCCAGCGGCTGCATGCCGCCGCCGCCCGCGCCCTGCAGGATGCGCGCAAAGATCAGCATGGGCATATTGAGCGCCATGCCGCAGAGCATGGATGCGCCGGTGAAAGAGAGGATGGAGAGCATCAGCAGCCGCTTGCGGCCGATGCGACGCGCAAGCCAGCCGGAGGCGGGAAGCATGATGCCGTTCGAGACCAGGTAGCTGGTCAGCACCCATGTGGATTCGTCGGTGGATGCGGACAGACTGCCGGCGATATGCGGCAAAGCGACATTGGCGATGGAAGAATCGAGCACCACCATGAAGGTGGACAGCATCACACTGAGCGCCACCATCCATGGATTGACCGAGGGGCGCCAATCGACACTCGCGGCGCTCGAGGCGCGCGGGACGCCGAGGCTGTGCCCTGGATTGGTGGCTGTGCTCATTGGTCAGTTTACTTGAATGACTTTGATTGTCGTCCGCGGAGCTGGTTTTGCAAACGAAATTGCAGGTCCGGATTGGGGAAAAGACTGTCTCAGCAATCGCAGATAACACTTCCTGCAGGAACTGCACGATCGAAGTTGACACTTGTTATGGGAAAGGGTATTCTCCGTGGAGTTAGCGATAACTTTGATTCCTGCAAGGTAGATCAGGCATGGCACATCCGGCCCCAGCCACCGCCCCACCCGCTCGTATCGATCCGGCGGCGATTCCAAAACGCAAACTCTTCACCGGGGTAACCATGCCGGCTATCGGTCTGGGCACTTTCGGCTCCGACCATGTTTCTGCCGGTGAAATTGCCGCGGCCGTTGAGGGCGCAGCGGCGGCGGGCTACCGGCATTTCGATTGTGCTTCGGTCTACGGCAACGAGGCCGAAATCGGCGCTGCATTCGAAGCGATTCAGCACAGCGGCATCAAGCGCGAGGAACTCTGGATCACCTCAAAGCTGTGGAATGACAAGCACGGCGAAGACGATGTGATTGGCTCCTGCCGCAAATCGCTCGCCGATCTGCGACTGCAATACCTGGATCTCTACCTGGTGCACTGGCCGTTTCCCAACTTTCATTCGCCGGGATGCGACGTAAGCTCGCGCTCGCCTGACTCCAAGCCGTACATCCACGAAAGCTACATGAAAACGTGGCGCAAAATGGAAGAGCTAGCGCAGATGGGCCTGGTGCGGCACATCGGCACGTCGAATATGACCGTGCCAAAGTTGAAGTTGCTATTGCGTGACGCGCGGATTAGGCCGGCGGCAAATGAGATGGAGCTGCATCCTCATTTCCAGCAGCCGGAGCTGTTCCAGTTTGTGATGGAGCACGGCATGCAACCCATCGGTTATTGCCCTGTCGGTTCGCCGGGACGCCCGGACCGCGACCGCACACCCGAAGACACCGCGCCCACTGAGGATCTGGTGATTCTGGAGATCGCACGCCGGCACGGAACTCATCCCGCGGCGGTGTGCATCAAGTGGGCGGTGCAGCGCGGACAAACGCCGATTCCCTTCTCGGTGAATCACTATCGCGAAAATCTTGCAGCCACGGCAGCCGAACCTTTGACCGACGAAGAGATGCGCGCCATCGCCGCCATCGACCGCAACTGCCGCTTGATTAAAGGCCAGGTTTTTCTGTGGAAGGACGGCCAGACCTGGGAGGATCTCTGGGATCTGAGCGGCGAGATCACGGCGCCGTGAAAAAAGCTCCTAGCTGCTAGCCACTAGCTTCTAGCTTTTTCCAGCCGGAGCAAGCGCTTCAGTCCCGCACTGGGGGAGCTAGAAGCTAGGAGCTAGAAGCTGGAAGTTGCAACGCTGGAGAACGAGATGCCAGAAAAAACAATGACCGCTGCGTTTCTGCCGGGCAATTCCACGGTGGAGATGCGCACGGTGCCCGTGCCTCAGCTGGGTCATGGGGAAGTTCTTTTGCGCGTGAAGGCGTCGACCATCTGCGGGTCCGACATTCGCTGCATTTATCGCGAACATCTTGGCAAGGGGCCAGAGGGCTACCAGGGCGTGATCGCCGGGCACGAGCCTTGCGGCCAGATTGTGACCGTGGGCGAAGGCTGCCGCCGCTTCAAGGTGGGCGATCGTGTCATCGTTTATCACATCTCCGGTTGCGGCGTGTGCAACGATTGCCGGCGCGGCTACATGATCAGCTGCACCAGCGAAAAATATCGCCGCGCGTACGGCTGGCAACGCGACGGCGGCATGGCCGAGTACATGATCGCCGAGGAGAAAGACCTGATCGCGCTGCCCGATGAGCTTAGCTACGCCGACGGCGCTCAGGTGGCTTGCGGATTCGGCACCGTGTACGAGGGCCTGGAGAAGATCGGTATCAACGGCAACCATGCGGTGCTGATTACAGGATTGGGCCCGGTGGGTCTGGCCACGGGAGCGTTATGCCGCAAGCTAGGTGCGGAGAAAATCATCGGTATTGACGTGGTGCCCGAGCGGATGAAGATCGCGATGGATCTCGAACTGTGTGATGAGGTTCTTATGTCGGGCCCGGACAATGTGGCCGAGGTAAAGCGGCTGACGGCTGGTAAGGGCGTGGAGCGGGCAGTTGATTGTTCAGCAAACGATGCCGCGCGGGCCACGGCGATTCGCGCCACGCGCAAGTGGGGAAAGATCGTTTTCCTGGGCGAAGGCGGGCGCGTCGAGTTCAATCCCTCACCCGACATGATTCACGACCAGAAAACTTTGTATGGTTCGTGGGTGACGTCGACGTGGCTGATGGAAGAACTGGTGGAGCGGCTGGTACGCTGGAACCTGCATCCGGCCGACATCATTACGCATCGCTTCGCTCTTGACCGCGCCGGCGATGCATATGCCCTGATGGCTTCAGGCAAATGCGGCAAAGTGGCCGTGTGCGCGGATGAAGAATTGAAATAGCTTTTTTGCAAGCGAGGACACTATGGCCGATGCGTCGAGACTGACGAGACCTGATTGGGAACGCGAACTGCACACCCTGCTGCCGCTCTACGGGCACCGCAACTGGATCGTGGTGGCGGATTCCGCGTATCCCGCGCAATCCAAACCCGGCATTGAGACCATTGTCTCCGGCGCCGGGCAAATTGAAGTGGCGCGGAGGGTGCTCGACGCGATCAACGCCAGCCGGCACGTGCGTGCCAATGTCTATCTCGACCGGGAATTGGCCTTTGTGCCCGAGAAAGATTCGCCCGGCGTCACTGCGTATCGCAAGCAGCTCGATGCCATGTTTGGCTCTTCGGCAAAGGAGCTGCCACACGAGGAGATCATCGCCAAGCTCGACCAGGTTTCACAGGTCTTTCGCGTGCTCATTATCAAGACGGAACTGACGATTCCTTACACCACCGTCTTCTTCGAACTTGGCTGCGCGTACTGGCCCGCCGATGCGGAAGAGCGCATGCGCAAGGCAATGGCTGCTGCGGGCACAAGATAGAACCCCCGATTCCAAACCAGCGAGTGTGCGCCGCCGCTCGGCGAAATGGGTGCGGCAAGAGGACTTCGTGATGAAAATGGACCGCCGAAAATTGCTGAAAGCCATGGGCGCCGCATATTCCACTTTTGCCCTGCGCGGATTCAGCGCCGCACAATCGACTCCGCAGTCTACGCCATTTGCCCCCACGCGGGAGTCACTTCAGGCATACCAGGTTCCGGAGTGGTTTCGCGACGCGAAGTTCGGCATCTGGTCGCACTGGGGTCCGCAATCGGCCATCGAAGATGGCGACTGGTACGCACGCAACATGTACATCCAGGACTCGGCACAATACCTCTACCACTGCGAAACGTACGGCCATCCCTCCAAAGTTGGTTACAAGGACCTCGTCAACGACTGGAAGGCCGCCCGGTGGGATCCAGATCATCTGATGGGCCTCTATAAAAAGGCGGGCGCAAAGTATTTCTTCTCGATGGGCGTCCACCACGACAACTTCGATCTTTGGAATTCGAAGTACACGCGCTGGAATACGGTGAACATGGGGCCGAAAAAAGATGTTGTCGGCATGTGGCAAAAAGCGGCGCAAAAGCACGGACTCCGGTTCGGTGTCAGCGAGCACCTGTGGATCAGCTACAAATGGTTCTCGGTGAGCCACACCTCTGACGTCACAGGACCGCTAGCCGGCGTCTCTTATGACGGCGTCGATCCGCAGTACGCCGACCTGTATCACGACGCGGGCTGCGCGCAATTCGCGGGCCCCAAAGTCGATTGGAGCGACACTGGCATTCCCGATTCGTGGCGCAAGCACTATCTCGACCGCATGACGGACCTGATCGACAAATATCAGCCGGACCTGCTTTACACCGACGGGCATCTTCCGTTTGAGGAGTATGGGCTGAAGATGGTCTCGCACCTTTACAACGTGAGCGCGCAACTGCACGGCGGGGCGACGGAAGCAATTTACACCAGCAAGCTGGCTTCGGACTGCGCGGTGGGCACATGCGTGCTCGATCACGAACGGGGCGTCTCCGATCTGATCTCAGAGAACCCGTGGCAAACCGACACCTGCATCGGCGGCTGGCACTATAAGCGCGGCGTGAAGTACAAGACACCGAAGAAAGTCATCGATTTGCTCACCGACATCGTGAGCAAGAACGGCAACCTGCTGCTCAACTTCCCGTTGCCCAACTCCGGCGAGCTGGACTTCGAGGAGATGGAGGTGCTGGAAGGCATCACCGCGTGGATGCAGGTCAACAGCGAAGGCATCTACGCGACGCGCCCCTGGAAGATTTACGGCGAGGGCCCCTCCACAAAAGTCAAAATCGCTGGCGGCAACTTCAACGAAGACAAGCAGAGCGATTTGACGGCCAGCGATGTCCGCTTCACCGCCAAGGGCAGCACGCTTTACGCGTTCGTCATGGGTTGGCCGGCCCAGGAAGCCGTGGTCGAAGCCCTCGGCCTTTCGAGCCCGCAGCAGCCCGGCAAGATTCTGAAAGTGGAACTGCTCGGATACAAGGGTTCGCTCGACTGGAAGCAGGACGATGCCGCTTTGAAGGTCCGGATGCCGGCGGAGAAGCTCTCCGACATCGGGATCACGTTGAAAGTAGCGCTGGCGTAGTTTCAGGCGCCGGGATTTGTCGTTTCGATTGCTGATGGCGCAGGCTTTTTCTTCGCTGTGGGGTGTTTGCGCGGGCTGCCTTTGGCGTGCGCTTCGCCAAGATACGCCGGCCCTTGTTGCCCCGCAGCGCGCGGCGCCGACTTGGCGCGGGCGATGGCCAGTTCCGCAACCGCATCCACAATCCAGGCAAAATGCGCTTCACCAACGGAGTGCACGTCGGCATCCGGCACGGGATTCATGAAGTCGATGGCCCAGAGAGTTCCTTCTTTCACCGCAAACTCGACGCTGTTCAGGTCGTAGCCAAGCGCGCGGCAAAGCTTGAGCGCATCTTCTTCCATCTTCCTGTAGAGCAAGCGGGCGTGCAGAGTTCGGGGCCGCGTGGAGTCTTTCAGGTAGCGCTCGGCGTGCGGACGGCGCGGATCGTAGGGCATGATGCGGACTCTCTTTTGCCCAACTACAAAACAGCGAAAATATTCGGTGAATTCGACCGCCTTCTGAAAGACCATGCACAGGTCGCGGGACTGGTCGAAGGCGCGGAAGAACTCGTCGCGGCTGCGCACCTCGTGCACATCGCGCCAGCCTCCGCCATCGATGGGCTTGAGGAAACCGTGCTCGCCGACGGCGGCAAACACGCTATCCCAGTCGAGGGGAAACTCGAGGTTGCGCATCGACTTGTCGGATGTTCCGTTGGGAAGTTGCTTATGCGGGAGAAGCACGGTGGGCGGCACGGCCACGCCGAGATTGCGGGCCAGCGCATAGTTGAAAAACTTGTCGTCGGCCGAAGCCCAGAAGGGATTGTTGATGACCGTCGTGCCGTTAAGCGCCGCGTGCTTGAGATACGCGCGATAAAACGGGACATCGTGGGAGATGCGATCGAAGATGACCGCGTAGTGCGGCGGCTGATCGAGCGCGACAGCGCCGGTGAGGACGAACTCGGCCTGGATGCCGGCGGGATTGCGAGCGTTAATTCGCTCGACCAGGGCGCTCGGAAAACTGTTCTCCACGCCGAACAGGATGCCGATCTTTTTCATGCGCCGGTCCTCCGTACGCTGCGGCGCGGGAGACGCGTCGCTTTACGCACGGCAACAGTGTACGACGGGAGACAGCAGTGGGGGCGAGTGTGAGTGTGGCTGATGCCGGCGGAGAGCGCGCCTGTGATAGCATCATCGCGAGTAGCTTCCCCCTCACAAGAAATCAAAATTGGATGCAGCGTGCGATGAGTGGCAGAGTGCTCTCTATTCGAGCAGTGGCAGGCGCGATGGCGCTGGCGGCCTGCACGGCGGCAGGGCGCGCGCAAACCAGCAGCCCACCGGCGACCGATTCCTTCGCCAGCAGCGGGAATGTGCAGGTGTATGAGGACGCGCAGTCGAAAGCCTGCGACGAGCACAACCACTCCAGCCCGGAAGTGGGTGGGTTGAATGCGGCGGAGTGTTACACGCAGCCAGCGGACACGAGGACCGGAAATTGCTCTACCTCAGGCAACGGAACGCTGGTGCGGAAGACCGGCGCCACCTGCTACTACTGTCAAAATTCGTTGTACGAAGTAATGCCGGGGGCGCCCGAGTTGGTCGTTCCGCAGGACGTTGCGACTACTCCGCAGCTGAGAGGCTTCTCCTGCGCCGCGGATGAAGCGGATGAGTGCTACCTGGTTTGCATGGGGACGGGACCTTTTACGCCGCCGCCGGGCACATCGTTGGTCAGCGGTAATCCTCCGCTGCAAGGCAAGATCACAAACCAGCCGGCCAACAAACCGGCCTCGCTCCCCGCTGAGTCGCGAGCGCCGGCAGCTTCCAATCCTTGCCTGCCCTACGGTCCTGGCGGGTACGACTACTGTCAGAATCCCATCGGCACACGCCTGCCGGCGGGATGCACTTGCAACCGGGCGCCGGCTCCTCAGCCTGCCGCACCGGGGGGCAAGGGTCTGGTTCGCGTGCCCCCTGGTAATCCAACGCTGGCCCCGCAAACTCCAAAGTTCGACTACGCGGACGATGCCGCGACGCCAAATATTCCGGCATTCGGCCAGGCAATGGCAAAATGCCTGAATTCCGAGCTGCCCTACAAGGTCTCGCCAACCATCCTTCCCGTATACCTGACGGAGGCACAGCGGTCGGCGTCGCCGGCAGTCTCGAGAGTGCCCTTCGCCCAGCTGAGTCCCATCAATCAAATCTTCGTAGTAGAAACGGCCATGGCTCTCCAGGCGCAGTCCGTGCACGACGTCTTGTACCAGGAAAGCCAATTCACGCCAGAGAACGGAACTTCCTACATGGTCGGCTGGCTCGAGCGTTGCCTGGTTGCCGCTGGGCTAAGACCAATGAGCTACGACGAGTCACCCAACGCTCCCTGGAAGCTCTACGCCCCTTTCCTGGGCGTACCTGCCGGTAGCGAAACGGCGCCTGCAGAGACCACGCTGCCGCCGTCTGGCAGCAAGGGCCTGTACCGCAAACCCGCACCCGAGCCCAATCAGCTCGTGCCGTCCACGAGCGCTGCGACTCAGTATTTCGCCATGGGCTACACCACATTCGGCGCCATGAAGCCACTTCCCCTGAAACCTCCGAACCCCTGAACCCCGCATTTGACTTGCTCCGTAGCCAATCAGGCGGTCAGTTCGGCAATCCGCCGCAACTGCGCCAGATGGTTCAGGTCGTGGCCGGCCATGGTTTCGACTACGGTCTGGAAGGTCATTGTGCCCCGCTCGGGATGAGTCATGGCTCTGTCCGCAGCGGCGGGCAACGCGGATTGAATCAGCAGCAGGTCCCACTTGCGCAGGGCGCTGAAGGTCTCAAGCGCCAGGGCCGCTGAAATGCCGGGATATTGCGCCGCCCATTTGTCCTGATCGAAGGGCTGAATCGTCGGGTTATCTTCGGCGAGCGTCTGGCGCAGGCGGAAGGCGAAGACGATTTCGCAATCGGCCAGGTGAGAGACGATCTCAGCGGCGCTCCATTTGCCGGGAGCCGGTTTTTTCTCTCGCTTCGGACCGAGGATCTCAAGATACTCGGCGATGGCATCCGGCGTTGCGGCCAGGATGGTTTCAAGCGGCCGGCCGTCGAGAAATCTGTCGTACGGATTCGTCTGGCTCATGGCAATGCCTCCGTGAAGCGGTTCGTAGTCCCTGTCTTAGATATGCTGCACCATGCGCTGCCAAGTAGGCCAATCGTGCGTGTTCGGCGCATCCCAAACGTGGAACCGATGCGGAATTTCCTTCTCGTTCAGGATGCGATCGAGTTGCTGATTCTGCGCGAGGCATTGGTCGTCCCATCCGGTGGCCAGCACGTACGAACGGCCGCGAAAGCGATCGAGGAACCACGGATCTTCAAGCCGGGGCATGTAGTGCGTGGGCAAATGAAAGTAACAATCTTCGTCGTAGTAGCCGTCGAGAAAAGGAGTGAGATCGAAGGCGCCGGACATGGAGAAAAATCCGCTGAAGAGGTCGGGATGGCGCAGTGCGATGTTCACCGCGTGGTAGCCGCCGAAGCTGCAGCCGAGCGCGAGCAGGCGCGGATCGCGATTTTTCTCGCGGACGAAGGGCAGCACTTCGCTAAGAAGATAGGCCTCATAGTCCATGTGGCGGGCGATGCGGCGGCGCGGAGGAACCTGGCGGTTATACCAGCTCTCGCGATCTACAGAATCCACGCAAAAAAGCTGGATCTCTCCGGCGTTGATCCTGGCGGCGAGAGCGGCGACCATGCCGCAATCTTCAAACTGGAAAAAGCGGCCGCCGGAGGTGGGAAAAACCAGGACAGGCAAGCCGGCGTGGCCAAAGACGAGCAGTTCCATGGAGCGGCCGAGGCGGCTGGACTCGTCTTCGTGATATTCCCGGTTCATGCTTTGCGCCCCGCGGATTCGACTTGACTCGGCCCTCTGACGGAAACCAGAGGTTAACAGGTCATCATAAGCGAGCGCGGGGAGTGGAGGGCGGCAGGGACGGGATTTGAGGCGGTCAGGAGCGGCTACCGGCGGAGAGAAAGAAGCATTTGCCTCGAAGGCCCGGTTTCGGCGATACTTAGGTGTTGTGATGTGTGCGGCCGAGCGCATCTGTCCGGCCGTTGCTATGCCGGAGACCTGCCGCCGATTGCCGGGCGGACCCCGAGTGCGGGTGAGGATCCGGCGGGGAGATTCCCCCAAAACGCATGAAAAGCTTTCAAACTGGAAAGGAAATGTACCCACCGTGGTTATGATTCGTCTGGCGCGCGTTGGCGCCCCCAAGCAACCGTATTACCGTATCGTCGTCATCGAGAAGGACCGCGCCCGCAACGGCCGTTCGATTGAGGTGGTCGGCACCTACAATCCACGCACCAACCCGGCGACGGTGAACCTTAAGCACGAGCGGATCGCCTACTGGCGGAGCGTGGGCGCCACGCTTTCGCCCATCATGCAAAAGCTGGTGGCCAAGAACCCCCCGGCCGCGCCGGTGGTTTCAGACCCGATGCCCGCGCCCGCAGTTTCTGACCCGGCCGCAGCCTGATCGTACCTCCACCTTTCGTGCTGCCCGCGGCGAATCTGGCCGGGGCGGCGCGCAAGTCTTTGCTTCAAGAGGGTATGCGTGTTATGCTTCGCGCACGGTTTCAGAGTGTCCAATCTCAGAAATGTAAAAGGTCAGGTGCAAGATCATGACCCAAGCTGAAATGGTGCAAGTCGACGAGTTGGTTCGCGAAATCGCGCGAGCCCTGGTGGATGAACCGCAAGCCGTTGAAGTGGAATCCGTGAACCGGGAAGAGAATACGGTGCTGCGGCTTCGCGTGGCGGCGCAAGACGTGGGCAAGGTCATCGGCAAGCAGGGGCGGACTGCACGCTCCGTGCGCACCATCCTGGGAGCGGTCAGCATGAAGCTGCACCACCGCTACACGCTCGACATCCTGGAAGAAGACGACGAAGTCTAAGGTCGCCCAAGCCCGCGCTGCCGATCCTTTCGAGAATCGACTCTTCCGGGAGCGGAGGTATTCGTGCCGGTAGCGCCTGGAAACTGGGTTTGGCTGGCGCGGATTCGTCGCCCGCAAGGCCGCAAAGGCGAGATCTTCGCCGAAATCCTCACTGATTTTCCTGAAAAATTTGCTGAACGGCGGCAGTTGTGGCTGCTGCCAGGAGCGAGTGCGAGTGTGGGGACTCGCGAGGCTAAGCCTGTTCCTCCACAACCCCGTCCAGTGGAGCTTGCCAACCACTGGCTGCACAAAGGCGGCATCGTGTTGCACTTCGCAGGCGTGGACTCAATTTCCGCAGCGGAAGAGCTGAAGGGATTGATAGTGGCCGTTCCGCAAACGGAACGCGCGCCGCTTGCTGAAGATGAGTCCTACATCGGCGACCTGATTGGGTGCATGCTGGTGGACGTGGCCGGCGCGGAACCGGCGACTGTCGGCGAGATTGAGAATGTGGACCGCTCGGGCGGAGCCGCACCCCTGCTGGTCGTCCGCGGAGCCCGCGGCGAAGTGCTGATTCCCTTTGCGAAAAGCTACCTGCGCCGCATCGACCTTGAAGGCAAGCGCGTGGAAATGGCGCTGCCCGAGGGGTTGGTGGATTTGAACGCGCCGGGCGCGTGAGGGCACGCGGCGCCCTGCATCGCATTCTGCTGCGATATGGATAGATCAGGACCCGAAAAGCAGAGCAAGCTTCTGCAGAGAGCTCCCCCAAAGTGCTTCATGCCAGGCGTACTCCTCCGCGGAGGCGAGTGCGGTGTGACGGAGTTCGACGATACTGCTACCGAAATTGCCCCTAAGACGGAAGTCAACAACGCTCTCCACGCACAAGGCGTTCGAGGTCTTGCGCCAGAACAAGCGCATTTTGCGCAGATGGCAAAAGCGAAAAGACCCCTCGATGCTGAGGGCCCAGCGCCGGGCAAAATTATGGGCGGAGTAATAGTCCAGGCGGTAGCCGTTGTCCTCCAATGAGGCGCGAGTGAACGAACCGGGCGCGGCGCCGGGAATTGAAATCCACGCCTCAAGATACTCCGGCTCCGTGAGTGCGCGCGAGATACGATGCGCGTCGGCATCTACGTGAATTGATTTGAAAATGACGAACTGCGTTTGGGGATCTGGAGCGAAAGAAAGGCCGGATTGCTGCAGAGCCGGCCGCGGGGAATGCGGCAACGTCTCGATCACGGGAAAGAACCTCCTGACAGGTAAGATGCACGTAGCGATCCAGTGAATGAGGCTACGGGCGGAAGTGTGACAGAAACACGAGTTCGAGGGGCCAACTGCCGCTTTGGCAGGAGCAACTGCGTTGATGGTGAGAATCGCCCGAAAGACCGGACTCGTGATCTCTACTCGAATGCGAAAACCACGGATTATTTCTCCAATTCTCTGGATTGCGGGACCGAACGCATGAATCAGTGATGAAACGCCGCGATTCGGGGGCAAGCGGCCCTTTGTAACAAAGAAAAGCTCGAGCCGATTCCGCGCATTCTTTAAAAATCGGGATTCTCAGGCGCGATGGAGCTGCTGGTTCAGGGACGCCCGATAGCTCCGGCCCAGTGCAACTTTGTGGCCGCTATCCATGATCACGACCGAGTCACCATTGGTTTCGCGGCGCACCTCCTTCACATACTTCAGGTTCACGATGAACGAGCGATGCACGCGCAGGAATCCGCGCGGATCGAGCCGCTCCTCGAGGTGAGCCATGGTTTCGCGCAGAAGGTGGGTTTCCGTTGCGGTCGAAAGTCGCACGTAATTACCCTCAGCGCCAATCCAGCGAATGTCCGTGACAGGCATAAACAGAATGCGACCGCGCGACTTGAAGACAATGCGGTTGGTATAAAAGTTGACGCCCTTATTGTTCCCGTTCCCGGCGCCGGGTTCCGGCTGCTTCACCTGGGACTGTTCGCCGCGGACCCGTTCGATGGCGGTGCGCAGTCTCTCGTGCGTGAACGGCTTCAACAAATAGTCGACAGCATTGACCTCAAACGCGCGCAGGGCATATTGGTCGTACGCCGTGGTGAAAATGATGCGCGGAAGAGAAACATCCGCCTGGTTGGTCAGCGCATCGACTACATCGAATCCGTCCATGCCCGGCATGCGAATGTCGAGGAACAGCAGCTCCGGGTTTGCTGCTTTCACTAGTTCGATGGTTTCAAGAGCTGTTGCCGACTCGCCGACAATCTCTATGTCGTGATCGTCGCGAAGCAATTGGCGCAACTTTTGCCTTGCCAGTACCTCATCATCTGCCACCACTGCGTGAATCATCAGTCACCATACCTTGTCAGGCCTTCGGCTGGGTTTGTGGAGAATTCCAAAGGAAATGAGATGACAACCTGTACTCGATTTGCATCGAGTTCGCCCATTGTGACCGAGCAGTCGTCTCCGTAGTGCAGGCGGAGGCGATCTTTCACATTGGCCAATCCGAAGCCGTATCCGTTCGAATTCCGATTCTCACCGGGGTTCAAACCGACGCCATTGTTGGTGATCAGAGCCCTTACCTGTTGCCCATGCCTGCGGACGTCGACAGAAAGACATCCGCCGCGGTCAAGTTTCGATAGACCGTGGGCGTATGCATTCTCGACGATCGGTTGCAGGATCATGGCGGGCACCAGTGCATCGTGAAGTACGGGGTCGACGGAAAGCGTGCGCGTGACTCGCCCTGCGTATCTTTGGTCCTGCATGGCAAGATAGGTCTCCGTGAAATCGATCTCGTCGTGCAGCGGAATGAGCTGAACATCGCCGCGTTCCAGAGTCATACGCAGCAAGCTGCTCAAATGTTCCAGCATGGCGTCCGCGGCATCCACATCGCTGCGCATCAGGCTGGAAATACTGTTCATGGTATTGAAAAGAAAGTGAGGGTTCAGCTGCATGCGCAATGCGGCTATCTTTGCGTTCGCCAATTGTGCTTCCAGTTGGACGGCAACTGTTTCCTTCTCCCGGAACTGTTGGTAATACCCGATACCGCGGAAGAAAAAGAAAGCGCACCAGAAAATAGCCATGCTTTCCATCAGGTCGCCCTGGTAATTGAACGTAACACGCCGCCAGTAGCCCATCTCCGGATGATCGATGGAGTAATGCGGGAAGATGGCAACCCAGATCATGGTCTCGATCAAGTAAGTTGCCAGGCTCACGGGAAGGACGATTGTAAAAATCTGAAGGATGCTGGCGAATTGGATGAACGACCGGAAAAGCCGCCAAAGAACCCAGGCGATGATTCCCCACAAGAGATATTGCACGCCCCACGGTACGATTGCCTTCCAGAACCCAATTCGGTAGCCCTCCACGTTCATATGCCCCCACTGCTGCAGAGCGAAGAGCAAGCCCACAAGAGTGGAAGCGGTGATGAAAAATGCGGGGTGCATCAGGATCGACCATTTGGGCGATTCCGGCGCACCCGCGCATGGTACGAATTCAGTGGCTGGATTTTCCTGGTCGGGCATGAATCTCCGTTCTCGAATCACGGCACCGCCTCTCGCGATGCCGCGAATTTGTCACAAAATGGTTAAAGCTTCGCCTCGGGCTCGGGTTATAACACCGGCAAAAAAGCAGCCGGAAGGTTCACGTTGAATCCGCGCTACAAGTGCTTCATCGCTGAGCAAATGCCATATCGATTCCCGCCTCGACTGGAAGCAACATAGCCGTGTGCCCGCCGTTTTCGGGTGCTGCCAATGCGTAGGCGGGGAAGCCGGTCTCATTCACTCCCTGTTTATAGACGAATTCAAGAACGGTATGGTGGTGCTGATGCCAATCCTCAGCTTGAATATTGATCTTTGCTGTGCGGTCAGCGCCCAATTCGGCGGTGAGCAGCTGCAGATCGTTTTTGAGGAGCTTTTCCGCCTCGCCTCCACCTTCGAGCACGGCAACACGGAATTGGAAGTACGCCGCAGATGGATCGCGCGGCACATCCTTGCCGTCGCGCGCAAGCACGCCGAGAACCATTGACGAACTCCACGAGCCAGCATTCGCTGCATCGTTCAGCAGCGCCGGAGCCTCTCCTGGATACTTCGCGAGATCCGAGTTTTTCTCGAGCAACAGTCCGAGCTGATACATCGCCGGAACATAACCCGCCTGTGAGGATTCCCGCAGCAGCGTTGCGGCCTTGCTCAGGTTGTGCTCGTGATTGGTTTCCGCGAAAAACAGCGATCCCATCACGTACTGCGCCTGTGGATTGTGCAGTTCCGCACCCTTCGCGTACCAGCGCTCGGCTTCGGCATCGTTCTGCACGACGCCAATCCCGGAGTGATAGATTTCCCCAAAAAAGCACGCCGCGAGCCCGTTGCCTTTTTGGGCGGCTTCATGGAAGAGCGCGAAGGCTGCTTGCTGATTCTTCTCGACGCCTTCCCCAAAAAGATAGGCGATACCAAGATTCACTTTGGCGCTGACCAGCCCACTCGCGGCGGCGAGCTGATACCAGTGAAAGGCGCGCACCGGATCCTTGGGAACGCCGATGCCGGCCTCGTAGAGGTAGCCGATCTCGAGCTGCGCCTGGGGATCGCCGGCTCCAGCCGCCTTTTCATACCAGAAGGCCGCGCGCTGCAGATCCTGCGGTACGCCGTGCCCGGTAAGGTAGTTGCCGGCGACCTGGATCTGCGCCTGAATGGTGCGCGGCTCAAATCCCGATGGCGTTGCCGGCACATCGGGATTATTAGCAGGGCTGGCGAGCACGCTCGACGCTGTGAGGAAGAGGAACGAGAATGCTGCGAGTGAGAGGACAGTGTGCCTGCGGGGATTGTTTTCGATCAGCTTCATGATTTTTCTCCAATGCGGTTGTGAGGTTCCGGAGAATCTCGGGGAATTTTCGAACCTGCTCAACAGATGCCATTGTGACGGGCGATGACTCAGGATGTCATTTGATTTGAGTTGTTTACAGGCATGCTTCGTCAGACTGATGCAGCTGCACAAATCGCTTCAGATGCCGTTGGTCACAGCCCGGATGCGATTGGTCACAATGTGAAAAAGCTCGCGCGAGGCTGGTGATCGGGTTCATAGCAACCTCCTTTGGGGATGTTTCAATCGCGACCTATCGAGAGTCTGGCGCAGGTTTGTTTATCTGTCCAATAGATTGACATGATATATTGCATCTGTATTGGAGATTGATGTATGGAAGTCCGGCAGCTACAGATCTTTCGCACGCTCTCTGAAGAGTTGAGTTTCACACGCACAGCGGAAAAGGTGCACACCGTGCAGTCCAACGTGACTGCGCAGATCAAGGCGCTCGAGGAAGAACTCGGCATGCCGCTCTTTGACCGGCTCGGCCGCCGCGTGACTCTTACTGACGCCGGCCGCAACTTCCTCCCTTTCGCGTCGCAGGCCCTCGCGGCGATGGACCACGGTCAACGCGCTCTCCAAACCGGCGCTGAGCCGAGCGGGCCGCTGCACATCGGCGCCGCAGAGAGTCTGCTCACCTATCGCTTGCCCGAGGTATTGCGCGCCTTCCGCCGGCACTTTCCGCACGTCGAACTCATCTTCCGTCCCTACTTGAATGCGACGATTGTGCTTGAACTAGAAGCCGGAAAGTTCGACATGGTGATTCACGGGCAGGATTTGCAGCACTCGTCCAGCGTCAAGTCCACCCGCCTGCGCACCGAGCGAGTCCTCCTGCTGGCTGATGCCAGCCACCCTCTTGCCAGCCAACCCAAGGTAAAGCCTGCCGACCTGGCCGGACAGAATCTACTGCTGACGGAAACGGGATGCAGTTACCGGGAAAAACTCGACCGCGCGCTGGCACTTTCAAACATTCGCCCCGCCAACGTGACAGAGTTTCACAGCGTTGAGGCACTTAAGCAGTGCATCGCTCTTGGCATGGGAATCGGCTTGCTGCCGGAGATCGTCGTCGCCCGCGAGCTGCGCCAGAACCATCTCAAAGCCCTGCACTGGACCGGTCCGCCCCTCGACATTGACACGTATGTCCTGTGGCACAAAGACAAATGGATATCCCCGGCCATGGCTGCCTTCATGGAATTGGTCGAAGAGAAACTTATGGACTCCGAACCCGGCCGAACGGGAAGAGTGG
>CAWFPZ010000007.1:0-648321 GCA_963817835.1 uncultured Acidobacteriota bacterium
TCGACTCCACCAGCCGGTTCATCTTTTCTTCCTGCAACTCAATGGACTCCACCAGCTTGAACTGCGTGCGGCAGCGATCCAAGTTATGGTCTTCGCGATGGATCTTGAAGTACGTGTCTCCGGCCAGATAATCCGCGAGAAAGCGAATGCCCACTTCAAAGGTGATGAGCTTGCCGGAAAAGGCGAGGAATTTTTTCTCAGCTGCGGTCAAAAATCCTCCCGCCGCCGAAAGATAACCCCGCACCAGCGCTTCAAACAACAGAAACCGCATCGTGACCTTGCTCAGGTCTTGCTCGTCTTCCGCGGCAGGGCTGGTGGTGGTGCGCACCATGTCACCAAAATCGTAGAGCGCCAGGCCGGGCATCACGGTGTCGAGATCGATGACACAAAGGCTCTCGCCGGTGGCGTCGTCGAGCAGCACGTTATTGAACTTGGTGTCATTGTGCGTGATGCGCTCCGGCAGACCGGCCCCAAGCAAAATGGCCGCGATAGGTTCGTGCGCCAGGGCAAATTCGATCTCCGACCCAGCCAGTTTCGCGCGGCCTTTCACGTTAGCCGCGATGGCTTGTTGCAGAGCCGCGAAGCGCTTGGGTGTGTGATGGAAATCGGGAATGGTCTCGATGAGCCGTGGTGCAGGCAAACTGGCAAGCTGCTTTTGGAAGTGGCCGAAAGCGTGCGATGCCTGAAACGCCTGCGCGACGGATGTTGCGGTTTCGTAGCTGCGCGCGTTCTCAATAAACTGGTAGGCGCGCCAGGTTTCTCCCTGCGCATCTTCCGTCCAGTTGCTGCCGTCCCGCGCGGCAACCAGCTTCAGCGCGCGGCGGGCGCGGTCGGGATGATCTTGAAGTTGAGCGCCAAGATGCGCCGTCACGCGTTCGATATTCTGCATCACGGCAGCGGGCGAGTGGAAGACGTTGCGATTGATGCGCTGCAAAATGTAACGCACCGGCGCGCCAGCCGTATGGCACGTGACCAGGAAAGTGTCGTTGATGTGGCCGTTGCCGTGAGGCGCGAAGGTCGAGGCTTGGCCGCGGAATTGGAACTGCGCAGCTATGGCATGGAGATCGTGCTTTTCGCTCACGGCCAGAGCTTCTCAGGATAAGCGCCGGTGGCAATCAGCGCGCGAATGTCTTCCACCACGCGCGGGCGGTCCTCACGATAGGTAACGCCGAACCAGGAGTCGCGCGAATGCAGCACATTCACGCGCGCCTCGCCGGCGTGCACCAGCTCGCCCACGGTCATGGGAATGTAGCACTCAGCCTTGACATCGGCGCCGCTGCGCTGCAGAAATTGCTTGAAGCGCACGCGCAACTGCTCGAACACGCGCGGCGTGAAGGCCCACATATTCATGGAAACCGGCTCGTCGCCCGTGAGAGCCGTCACGTTACCGGCGGGATCGGTATTGCGCGCGCCGTTGCCGTCGCGCTCGATCTTCGTCAGCTCGACAATGTCCTTGAGAAAACCGTCAGGCGAAACCTGGCACACGCCGCGGGCCACCGAGCCAAAGTCAGAGAGCGTGTTGCGCAGCACGAAGCCGACCATCGCGTAATCGGCAGAGCCGGAGGTGAGGTGCCGGGCCAGCTCGCGGTAGCTCTCCGCGCCGTAAAAGTCGTCGGCATTGATAGCGGCGAAGGGCTCGTGGATGGCGTCGGCGGCAAGCAGAATGGCTTGCGTGGTGCCCCACGGTTTGGTGCGTCCCGCGGGCACTGTGAATCCCGGCGGAATGGCGTCGAGCGATTGGAAAACGTAGTCGACGGCCACGCGCTTCTCAAAACGCGCGCCCACGGTCTCCCGAAAAGCCTCTTCAATGTCCTTGCGGATGACGAAGACGAGCTTGCCGAAGCCGGCGCGCAGAGCGTCAAAAATCGAGTAATCGATGATGGTTTCGCCGGCGGGGCCAACGGGGTCGATTTGCTTGAGGCCGCCATAGCGGCTGCCCATGCCGGCGGCGAGAACCAGAAGAGTCGGCGAAGAGGATGAGCTCATGAAAAAGGCCTTCGTACTTGGGTTTTCGTTCAATCGAATGGTAAACCATGGAGCCGATGCGAGGCGGTGCGGGTGGGCAGTGCATCAAGCCGTCTGCTAAAGTGGGTTGCCATGAACAGACACAACCTTCACCGATCAATTCTGTACGTTGCGATTTTGGCCGCGTTCGTCGCAACGAGCGCAAAGTTTGTTCTTCTCGCGCAGACGCCTGCCGCACAGAATGCACCGCAAACTGCGCCGGCGTGGTCGCAGCCGGGTTCCGCAACCCACACGCAGGTAGCGCCGCCGCCGGACTTCCACCGCACCAGCCGAAATTACGACACGCCGATCGGAATCTTCCAGGGCCAATCGGACATTGGCGCGGCGCTTGTCGAGGGCAGCGCGAGTTTCGACGCGGCGACGGGGCAGTACACCATCCACTCGGCCGGTTACAACGTCTGGTACACGCGCGACGAGTTCCGCTTCCTGTGGAAGCGCATGTCGGGCGACGCGTCGCTGGCAGCGGATGTCAACTTTGCCGATCCCAAGGGGTACGGCGACCGCAAAGCCGTCCTGATGATCCGGCAAAGCCTGGACGATGATTCGAAAGCCGCGATGGTGGCGCTGCATGGAGCGGGGATGGTGCACTTGGCGTGGCGGCCGGAACGCGATGTGCGCGTGCAGGACATGGAGTTTCGCATGGGCAGCCGCGGTGGCCGTCCCGGCGGTGCCTCGCCCGATAGCCTCGTCACCATTACTCCGAAACGCATCGGGATCGAAAAGCATGGCGACGAATTCGCAATTTTCGTCAGCCTCGACGGGGAGCCGATGCACCAGTTCGGCCCGCCGATCAAGCTGCATCTCGACGGCCCATTTTATTTAGGCATCGGCTTCTGCTCGCACCTGCCGGAGACGGTTGACACGGCGGTGCTGTCGAACGTAGTGCTCAAGAATGCGTCGGGCCGGGTACGATAAAACGCGCCTTGCCCGCGCACCGCCTCGCGTGTTTGACTGGTTGCCGGAAAGAGGTAGCACGTATGGCGTACGTATTGGCGCTGGACCAGGGCACGACGAGTTCGCGGGCGATTCTGTTTGACGAGGCCGGCGCGATTGCGGCCGTGGCGCAGAAGGAGTTCCAGCAGTTCTATCCGCAGGCAGGCTGGGTCGAGCACGATCCGGCCGAAATTCTCTCGAGCCAAATGGGCTGCGCAGTTGAAGCCCTCACACAGGTTGGCGCGCGGCCGCGGGATATCGCCGCCATAGGCATCACCAACCAGCGCGAGACCGTGATTGTGTGGGAGCGCGCGACCGGCAAAGCGATTCATCCCGCGATTGTATGGCAGGACCGGCGCACAGCGTTCTTCTGCAAGGAGCTCGAGGATCGCGGAGCCGGCGAAGCTGTTTCAGCCAAAACCGGCCTTGTGCTCGATCCGTATTTTTCCGCCACCAAGGTGAAGTGGATTCTGGACCACGTACCGGGTGCGCGGGCGCGGGCCGAGCGCGGCGAGCTGGCCTTTGGCACCGTGGATAGCTGGCTCGTCTGGCACCTGACCAGCGGGCACAAGCATGTGACCGACGTGACCAACGCCTCGCGCACTCTGCTCTACAACATCGTCAAAGGCGAGTGGGACGCGGAAATGCTCCGCCTCTTTGACGTTCCCCAGTCCATCCTGCCGGAAGTAAAGTGGTCGAGCGAGCGCGTGGGCGAAGTGACAACGACGCTCGGCCTCGGCGGCGTGCCCATCGCGGGCATCGCCGGCGACCAGCAGGCCGCGCTCTTCGGGCAGTTGTGCTGGAGTGCGGGCGAAGCCAAAAACACCTACGGGACGGGCTGCTTTCTGCTGCAAAACATCGGTACGGAGTTCCTGCGGTCCAAGCATCGGCTGATCACCACCGTCGCGGCGAGCGCCGGGAAGCGCCTCGAATACGCATTCGAAGGCAGCATCTTTATTGGTGGCGCGGTAGTGCAGTGGCTGCGCGACAACCTGAAGATCATCGACACCTCGGCCGACGTGGAAGCGCTCGCCCGCAGCGTGACCGACACCGGCGGCGTTGTGTTTGTGCCGGCGTTTGTGGGCCTGGGCGCTCCGCACTGGGATCCGCATGCGGCAGGCATGCTCATCGGGCTCAGGCGCGACACCGGGCACGGACACATTGCGCGCGCCGCGCTTGAAGCCATCGCGTTCCAGGTGGCCGACGTGCTGGAGGCGGTATACAGCGAAACCGGCGCGCCGCTGCAGGCCCTGCGCGTCGACGGCGGCGCGGCGGTGAACGATCTGCTGATGCAGTTCCAGGCCGACATCCTCGGAGTTCCTGTTGTCCGGCCGCGCGTAACCGAGACTACGGCGCTGGGCGCGGCCTATCTCGCCGGGCTTGCCACGGGATTCTGGCCGAGTCCCGGTGCCTTGCGCGCCGAGCGCAAAGGCGATGTGCGCTTCGAGCCCATAATGAGCGCAACTGAGCGGGCCGAGCGCCGCGGGAACTGGCAAAAGGCCGTCGAGCGCGCCAAAGCGTGGACGGCATAGTAATCTCGATGGAACCGGTTGCAAATCTGCGTTGATCTCCGAACAGGAGTTCTAAGCTCGTGAATCTGTTTCGAGGCTTAAGGCCGCTCCAACGCGCAGCCGCTCTGCGCGACGCACTGGCCGGCGTCGTGATGGCGGCGATGGATATCCCGCAGGTGCTGGGATACAGCAAGATCGCGGGCATGCCCGTGGTGACGGGCCTTTACTCGCTCTTTTTGCCGCTGGTGGCGTTCGCGGCCTTCGGCTCGTCGCGCTACATGGTGGTGGCGGCGGACTCGGCAACGGCGGCAATTCTTGCCGATGGCGTGTCGGGCACAGCCACACCGTCCAGCGCGCAATATATCGCTCTGGCCTGCATTGTGGCCGTACTCACGGCAATCATTCTGCTGCTGGCGCGGGTGCTGCGGCTGGGATTTATCGCGGATTTTCTTTCACGCACAGTACTGGTGGGCTTCCTTACAGGCGTGGGCTTCCAGGTAGGAATCTCCGTGCTCAGCGAGATGTTGGGCGTGGCTGTCGATTCGCATCGGCCGGTGGTGCAGCTTTGGGAGGTGCTTCGCGGATTGCCGCAGGCGAGCCTGCCAACGGTGGCCCTGTCGATCTCGGTGCTTGCGTCTGTTTTGCTGCTGCGGCGTTTCGCTCCCAAAGTTCCCGGCGCGCTGGTGGCTGTTGTGGGGGCGATCGCGGCCAGCATGGCCTGGAATTTTGCGGGTCACGGGATTGCCACCATTGGCCCGGTGGTTGGTGGTTTGCCTCACCTGGGATTGATGGCGCTGCTCAGCCTGCGCACCATGAACCGTCAGGAAGTGGAACTGCTGCTCACGGTGTCGGCCTCATGCGCGGTGATGATTCTTACGCAGAGCGCGGCCACCGCGCGGATTTATGCGGCCAAACATTACGAGACGGTGGACGAGAATCTCGATCTCTATGGGCTATCGGCTGCGAATGCGGCGGCGGCGTTGAGCGGCGGATTTGTGGTGAATGGCAGTCCCACGCAGACGGCAATGATGGAAGACGCCGGCGGTCGGAGCCAGTTGGCGCAGGTGACGACAGCTGTCGTGGTCGGCGTGGTGCTGCTGTTCCTTACCGGGCCGCTCCAGCATCTTCCCACGTGCGTACTGGGCGCAATGGTCTTTCTGGTCGCACTGCGGCTCGTCGATTTGACGGAGCTCAAAAACATCCGGTCGGAAAGCCCGCAGGAATTCGCGCTGGCCGTGATGACGGCGGCGGTAGTGGTTACAGTGGGAGTGGAAGAAGGCATCGTGCTGGCCATGCTGGTCTCTTTGGCGCGCGTCGTCCGCCACGATTATCACCCGCATAGCGGCCTGCTGCAGGCGAACCCGGACGGAAGTTGGAATCTTGTACCGGCGGCACCAGATGTTGAGACCCAACCAGGGCTGGTTCTCTACCGGTTTGGAGCCGAGCTTTTTTACGCCAATGCCGGGCGGTTTCTTGAGGAAGTATCGCTGGTGGTGCAGCCGGTACCGTCCGTCGTGAAGTGGGTGGTGGTCGACGCGGAGGCCATGACGCACATCGATTACACGGCTGCGCGGATTGTGAAGCAACTGAAGAAGAACCTCGATAAGGCAGGAGTGGAGCTGGCGTTTGCGCGCGCGCCGTGGGATCTGAAATCCGACTTCAATCGTCATCACGTGACCGAGGCGCTCGGACCCGGCCGGCTCTTCAACCGGCTGCACGACGCGATCGCGGCGTTTGAAAAGTCGGAGAAGCCGCCGGAAGCTTAGGCAGTGCTTGGTGAATACCTGGCCGAATGGCTTTGTATCAGGGCACGACTTCAGTCGCGCCGAAAGCTGCCATCGAATTCTTCCGATTTCCCGCTGGCGGCGGCCAGCTCGTTTCCAATCGTTGCGCGGCGGCATACCCAAAGCAGAACAGAAGCACCGCAAAGCCCACAGGGTCTAGAATCTCGGGCGGACTCGGGAGACCGAACGGAAGCGACAGGTTGCCGTACAGCGCTTCCACCACGAAAAGAAAAATGCCAACGGAGATGATGCTATGGCTGGGCAGGATGAGGAACTTGCGAGAGAGCGTTGGCACGGCGACGAAGATGCCCAGGACAGCAAGGGTGCAGGCGGCGAGGAGATGGTTGTAGGGCATGATTTTGTTGGACGAGCCGGTAAACAGGAAAGAGGCAACGCCCGCCAGGGCGATTACCAAGCCCACCGCAATCGCTCCTTTAAGAATGAGCCGCAATTTGCCCAGGCATAGCTCGAGAAATGCAAGCAGAGCAATCACGACGACCGAGAACGAAAGAATGTTGCCGAGGTATGGAAGACCCGCAAGAAACCAGCGCGGCAAAAGTCTCAAGTCAGCGAGGGAACCGAACAGGTATTCAGTTCCCTCAATCGCACTCCAAACGCCCAGCCAGATGAGGAGTTTGCCTCCGCTCCGTCGGCGCATCGCGGCGATGCCACAGGCGCTCAATCCAATAAACAAAAAGACGGTGCCGAAAATGATGTAAGCGATTCGGTCGCAGAGCATTGCAACAGCTTGATCTGTCACGTCATTACCCCCGGAGACTGTATTTATCTTTCGGCGGCCCTGGCGGTCAGTGTCGAGTGTCACGGCCCATGAGTCGCGCCTGACTCGAGGCAGGCTGCACAGCTGTGGGGCAACAGCCCGAGGGTAAAGAGGCGCACCTATTCCTCAACGCAAAATCGACAGTGCTCGATTGCTCAGACTCAGAGGATTCAACTCGCTACCGTGAATCGTGGTGGGGCAGACAGATTGCATCTTCGCCCAAGTGAGGAGAATAGATGAGCGGACTTAAGATTCTTGCATTAACGGCTGTTGCTGGAGCCATGTTCGTGACGGCCCCATTCAAAGCAAATGCCCAGATTTCAGTCGAAGTGGGGGTGGCCCCGGATTGTCCGTATGGTTACTACGACTACGCTCCGTATGCCTGTGTTCCCGACGGGTACTATGGGCCGGAGTGGTTCACTGGCGGCGTCTTCGTCGGCGCAGGTCCGTGGTTTCACGGTCCTGACAACTTCCGCGGCAACGTAGATAACTCATTCGACCCCCAACACGGCTATAACGGCCCCGCGCCAAAGGTTGGCGACAAGCCCGCGGCCCAACGCAGGGACCCCGCGCAGTTCAAAGGCAATGAAACGCGCGATGGACGTGGACACACGGGCGGAGACAGGAAGTAAGTCCTGCCAATTGATGGGGATCTTCGGCCCCCGGCGCTTGCGTCAGGGGCCAGAGCATGTCCTCGTCGTAAATGCTTCTGGATTCATGCCTCATCGCCGATGCGCGCATCAAGCGTCTGCAGGCAAACTCGGGGATACGTGCGTGTCCTTGCAAAGACCCAGCCCACGGCTTCAGCCGATCTCTCGGTCCCAGTTCTCAAGCGCCTTCTTGAACTCAAGCATGAATTTGCCGCCGTCGGCGCCGTCAATCAGGCGGTGATCGAAGCCCAGGCAGAAGTACTGCATCGAACGAATCGCAATGGAGTCGTTGCCCTCGGCATCGGTGAGCACTGCGGGCTCCTTGCGCAAACCGCCGACGGCGAGGATGGCTGACTCCGGCTGGTTGAGGATGGGCATGCCGAACTCGCCGCCAAAGGCGCCGGAGTTGGTAAGCGTGAAGGTTGACCCTCCAACCTCGTCAGGCAAGAGCTTCTTGGTGCGCGCGCGCAGGGCGAGATCGGCGATGGTCCGCGCCAACGCGACAAAGCTCGCCGCTTCAGCCTCGCGGACCACGGGCACGATCAGGCCCCCGTCGAGAGCCACGGCGATGCCGAGGTTAATGGTCCAGTGGTAGCGGATGGCGAGGCCGTTCTTCGCGTTCTCAAGCGAGGCGTTGACGATGGGGAAGCGACGCAGCGCGGCAACAGTCGCGGCGGCAATGAACGGCATAAAAGTCAGCTTGACTCCATGGCGCTGCTCGAATGCGGCGCGATGCTGCTCGCGCAGGCGCGCGATGCGGGTCATGTCGACCTTGTAGACGGTGTACACGTGCGGGCTGGTGCGCAAACTCTCCACCATGCGATCGGCAATGATGGCGCGCATGCGGGTCAGAGGAACGGGCTCCGCAGGAAGACTCGACAGATCAGGCGGCGGCACCTGCGCCACCTGCGGTGGGGCAGGCCTTTGGACGGGCGGTTGTGTCACGGCTCGCAGCACGTCATCCTTGCCAATGCGCCCACCAGTGCCCGTGCCGGCGACACGGCTCAAGTGGATGCCGTGCTCTTTGGCGATGCGGCGCGCGAGCGGCGAAGAGCGCGGGACCTGCGGTGCGGCAGCCGTTTGAACTGGAATCTGTGGAACGGCCACCTGTGCCGAAGCAGACTTTTGGGCCGGGGCTTGTGGAATCTGTGCAGCCGGAGCAGCCGCCGCGACCACATCCCCAACCTCACCGATCACCGCGACAATCGTATTCACCTCGACCGTAGCGCCTTCGGCAAAGCGGATCTCAGCCAGCACGCCGGCAACAGGCGAGGGAATCTCCGCATCCACCTTGTCGGTAGAGATCTCAAAGAGCGGCTCGTCAACTGCGACGGTGTCGCCGATCTTCTTGAGCCATTTGGTAATCGTGCCCTCGAAGATCGATTCGCCCATCTGCGGCATGATGACTTCCGTTGGCATGCATCCTTCTTTCGCGCTGCGGACTGCACCGGTTCCTGCCGGATTATAAATCGCGGGTGGGGTAGATTGGCGCAGAGAAGTGCGGGCCTACCACCTCAGGCAACAACGACGGTTTCTTGGGGACCCGCACGACAGCCGGTCAGGACCGGCTGCGGAAAAATTCTTTAAGGATCGCAAGAAGTGTCAGGGCACGACTTTGGTCGTGCCGAAACATGCCACAACTTCTACCGGGCTTTAGCCCCTGCGGCTCGTTCTGTCATTAAGCCGAAATGGGTCGCTCCTTCACAGGGCGAGGCAATTGGCGCAGGCGCTCGATCTCGGGAGGGACCTGGAGCGGCGTGTCTTCTGCCGGAAACTCCTGGGCCGGCAGTTCCGGCACGGCAGCGGGAGTAGCTTGCGCCTGGGACCGCAAGGCGGCCAGGCTTTCCAGCACCTCCACTGGCTCGCCGAAGACCAAACCGAACTGCCGCGCCGCGCAAGTCGCGAGAGCTTCCAGGGTGGGCAGGTCCGCGGGGTCAGAAACCTCTCGGGCAAGGCTCGTCACCGGCCGGTCGGTAATGCCGCAGGGGTTGATCAGGCGGAAATCGTCGAGATTGGTGGTGACGTTAAAGGCGAACCCGTGCGAGGTGACGCCGCGGGCCACGTGAATGCCGATGGCGGCAATTTTGCGTTCTCGCCCTGCGGGCGGCAGCACTTTGGACGAGATTTGTGGGCAGTCAGACATCGGGCTTTCGTCGGGCACGCCCGACGAAAGCCCGCACCAGACGCCAGTCAATCCGCAGATGCGTCCGGCCGCCACCCCCAATTCGCCGCAAACCCGGATGAGCGCCTCTTCCATCAGCCGGACGAAATCGACCGGCCCAAGGCGGTTGCCACTGCTATTGCGCAGGCTGCGCAAATCGAAGATAGGGTAGCCGATGAGCTGGCCGGGGCCGTGGTACGTTACGTCGCCGCCGCGATTGATCTCGTAGAGGGTGACGCCGCGCGCGGCCAAGAGCTCGTCCGACGCGAGAATGTTAGCGCGGCTGGCGTTGCGGCCCAGCGTAAGCACGGGCGGATGCTCCAGCAGCAGCAGCACGTTGCCCATGCGGTCTGCCATGCGCAAGGCGACCAGCTCTTGCTGCAGGCGCAGCGCTTCCGCGTAGTCCATGCGGCCGAGATAGATGGAGTGGATCATCGCTACCCAGATTGTAACGAGGCCAAGCGCGTCGAGAAGTCAGGTCTCAGTTGGCAGTTTTCATCTGGTAGAGCCCGCTGAACGCCGCCCGCACCCGCGAGTACACGAGAATCCAGAGGATCGTGACCACGATGCCGGAAGCCAGCGCCATGTGGGTCATCAGGGTGCCGACCAGGAGAATGTTCACGATGACGGGTGCCAGCAGGCAGAGGCCCAGCGGCACATAGCGGTTGATGAGAAGAAGCAGCCCGCCAACCGTCTCAAAGACGCCGACGGCCGTCAGGTAGTGGGTCGAAAAGAGGGCTCCCATGAACTGTCCTGCTGCTCCGGCCGGCATCGGCCCCGAGGGGATGAAGTTGAAGAACTTGTTGAGGCCAAAGACCAGGAAAACCAAACCGAGCAGGATACGCGCGATCATCGTGACAATTTTCATGGATTTGTCCCTCCGTTCACTTGGATTCGGGAATTCGCCGCGCAAGCCACCCGGCTGCGTTCATAAGAAAGGGGAAAAGCCCCGTAGCCAATGGATGGTTCTCGGCTGGCTGCCGATGCAAAAGGATTCTTCCGCTGGTTCTTCGCCTTTCGCGGTAAACTACTACTGGCAGGAGGACCGGGCGGTCGCTGCCGGAAATCCTTGCGCAAGCAGGGGTTGCCGGGAGAGGAAAGTCCGAACTCCGCAGGGCAGTGTGCCGGATAACGTCCGGGACGTGAGAGTCAAGGCTCACGGACGGCCAGTGCCACAGAAAACATACCGCCACTGCGTGGGGCAGCCTTTTGGAAGGGGGACTTGCTCCAAAAGGCTGCCCCACGCAGTGGTAAGGGTGAAAAGGTGCGGTAAGAGCGCACCGCTCCGGCAGTAATGACGGAGGCAAGGTAAACCCCACACGGAGCAAGACCAAATAGGGAGGGAAGCGCGAGCCAAGGAGCAAGGCTCGTGTTCGGTGCCGGCCCGGCGCCGAAAGGCTGCTCCATGCAATGGCTGAAACCTCCGGGTAGGTCGCTGATGAACGCCCGCGGCGACGCGGCGTCTAGAGGAATGACCGCATAAACAGAATTCGGCTTATGAGTCCTTTTGCCGAATAGCATGACAGCCCCGAGGGAGAGATCCCCCGGGGCTGACCATTTAATGACGGCGAGCCAGCAGAACGGCGGCTTTTTGAGTTCTCAGGCCGATTTCTCAAGCGCGAGTTCAGCGAAATGATGGGCCTCGGCGATCCTCTGAGAGTATTGGCGAACCTTCTCATAGACCCCGATCACGACCTGGCCGACACAGACGCAATACACCCGTGTATCCCCATTCCTTGGGGAGCTCGGCTCCCCGAGCGCAACGTTGAACATCTGGCGCGCGCTTTCAAGGAAGTCGTTGTGGGAGGGTTTCTCGGACGGTGCGCGGCCAGATGCTCTAGCGGTGGCACAATTCACCAGCGCGTCGGCCTCTTTCGGGCCACACCTGTGTTCCCAGAAATCCCAGCTACCATTCGTGAACCGTTCGGCGAAAATGTGAATTTCCATTAGAGTCACTCAGCACACGCAATACCGTGTATTGCCGCAACTTTCTTCGAAAAGACGCTCTGCAGTGGATTGTTTGGGGCCCCTTTGCTTTTCGGATCGTTGTCACGCGCAAGCATGGCTTGCATGGCCCATTCCAATTTCAAAACAAACACACCCGGAGACATTTCCTAACCGACCCAAGAGTAATGCACAAATTGCGGTGCAGCAATGTCACGAAAGGGTCATGCGCAGACCTCCAAGGGTCCGCAAACTCATGAGCCAACTCAGGATTGGGCTTTCCGCGGGACGCTTCCCGCTGCGCTGCTACCATCAATCCATGTTGCGAGTAAAGCGATTAGCGGCGGGCGCACGGCTGCCGGAAGTGGCGCATCCGGGCGAGGACTTGGGTTACGACGTGTTCGCGCTGGAAGGGGTCGTACTGGCGCCGCGGGCCACCGTGAAAGTGCGCACGGGGATTGCCGTGGAAGCGCGCGATCCGCAGAACGATGCGCCGCTGGGGTTGCTGGTGCGCGACCGCTCGTCGATGGCGGCGCGGGGCCTTGCCACCACGGGCGGCGTCATCGACGCCGGCTATCGCGGCGAGATCCTTATTGTGATGACCAACCTGGGCGACGTCACCCAGGAGCTCCAGGCCGGCGAAAAGATCGCACAAATGGTGCCAGTGCCCGTCCTCACAGGTCCAATCCAGGAGGTCGAGAGCCTGGAAGGCTCGGGGCGCGCGGCCAAGGGGTTTGGAAGTTCAGGGAAATAGGGAAGACGGGATCGCCCGCGCCAAAAAGCTGCTGCATGCAATGCCCAAAAGACTCCTGCATGCAATACCGGAACCGTCCCGCCGCGGCGTGCGTATCATTAGAGCAAGAAGCCATGCCACTCAAAGAGGCCTTCAAACTCGCGCTGCAATCGCTTTGGTCCAACAAGCTGCGCAGCATCCTCACGCTGTTTGGAGTCATCATCGGCGTGGCGTCGGTCATCATGGTGGTCACGCTGACCAACGGCGCCAAGCAGTTCGTCACGTCGAAGGTGAACACCTACGGCGCGTCGGTGATCACCATCAGCAGGATGCCGCAGACGTTTATTACGCTGGACGAGTATCTCGAGTATCAAAAGCGCAAAGACGTCACCTACGACGATTACCGGGCGGTCCTTTCCGATTGCAAATCCTGCGTTGCCGTGGGCGCGCAGCGGACGAGCTCCAACGGAAAAGTGGTGCACGGAACGCAATCTACCACCGACACGCAGATTCGCGGCTGGACGTGGACCATGCCCTCGCTTTCAAACCTCGACATTGCGGTGGGGCGGTCGTTCACCGAGATGGAGGATACGCACTCGGCCCACGTGGCCATCGTCGGCTCCGACATCGAGGACAACGTACTCGGGCCCGGCGATCCGCTGGGCAAAGAAATTCGTGTGGACGGTGAGCCGTTCACCGTAATTGGCGTGGGCCAAAGTCAGGGCAAGATGTTTGGCCAGAGTATGGACAACTGGGTGTCCATTCCCCTGACGACATTTCTCGAAAGGTACGGCTCGCAGGGCAGCCTGCAGATTTATGTGGACTCAGGCGGCGGAGGCGCAGTGATGGAGTCCGTGAGCGACGAGCTGCGCACCATCATGCGGTCGCGGCGGCACCTGGCGCCGAACGTTGCAGACGCTTTCTCCATCGATTCGAGCGCCACGTTTCAAAATCTGCTGGGAAATATCCTGAACAACTTTGGCGCGGTGGTGGTGGCCATTGCCGCCATCTCACTGGTCATCGGCGGCATTGTCATCATGAACATCATGCTGGTCACGGTGACGGAACGGACGCGCGAGATCGGCGTGCGCAAAGCGCTGGGCGCAAAGCGGAAAGATATTCTGATGCAATTTCTCATTGAGTCGGCATTGCTGGCGTCGATCGGGGGAATCATCGGAGTCTTGCTGGGCATCGGCTTGGCCAAGGTGTTGACATTGGCCATCGGATTCCCGTCTGTAGTGGCCCTGTGGTCCATTGCAGTGGGATTGTTTGTCTCTGCCTCGGTAGGCCTGTTCTTTGGCATCTACCCGGCGCACAAGGCAAGTGCCCTCGATCCGATTGCGGCATTGAGAGCGGAGCTGTGAATTGACAATTACGCCATGAAGTCCACCGGCCAATCCCGAGAATCCGTCAAGATGGCGCTCGATACCCTGCGCAAGAACAAGATGCGCTCCGGCCTGACCATTCTTGGCATCCTGATCGGCATTTCTACGGTCATTCTTATCTCCTCGGCCATCAACGGGCTCAATTCCAACATCGACCATTTCGTCAGCACCCTTGGCACGAACGCTTTGTGGATCTACCACTATGAGCCGTTCGGCCACCGGCCTACAACCGAGGAGCTGAACCGCAAAAAGCTCACCTACGAGGACGGCATCGCCATGCGCGCGTTGCCGCATATGCTGGCCGTCGATCCCGAACTGACCTACCAGAATTTCCAGACCGGCCTGGGCTCTGTATCGCTGAAGCACGGTACGCACAAAATTCAGAACACCATCCTGAGCGGCGGCACAGAGGCGTTCACGCAAGTGCAGGAAGTCGATTTCCTCGAAGGCCGCATGTGGACCCAGTCGGAGGAAGAGCATCGCGACAATGTGGTGATTCTGGGTCACGATGCCGCGGCCGATCTTTTCCCCGGCGAGGACCCGCTGGGCAAGGACGTGGAATGCGAAGGCGATGTGTTCACCGTCATCGGAGTTCTCGATTTGCAGCCGCAGGCCTTCGGCAGCGGACGCAACACCCAGGACAACCAGGCCTATTTCCCTTTGGAGACGTTTCGCAAGATTCATCCGGAGATTACCGATTTCTGGATCGTGGCGCAGTACGACAACCCGGCAAACAAGCAAATCGTGACTGAAGAGGTGCGGGAGTTGCTGCGCGTGCGACGCAAGTTGCACGCCGATCAGGACGATAACTTCGCCATCTTCAGCCCCGAGTCACTGACGCGACTGTGGAACCAGCTCACCGGCGGGCTCTTCCTCTTCATGGTTGCGGTGTCGTGCGTGGGGTTGATGGTGGGCGGCGTGGGTGTCATGAACATCATGCTGGTGAGCGTAACCGAGCGGACGCGCGAGATCGGCGTGCGCAAGGCGATCGGTGCGACCAAACAAAATATCATGGTGCAATTTACCCTGGAGGCAGTGACGTTGTGCGCGGTGGGTGGCCTGCTGGGCATTTTGACCGGGGCGCTGCTAACGCTGATTCTGCATTTTGCCGTGCCCTTTCTCCATGCGGCCCTTTCCCCCACTTGGGTCGTCATCGCGTTTGTCGTTTCCTGCATCATTGGTCTGGTGTTTGGCATTTATCCGGCGTGGAAAGCAGCCAACCTGGACCCCATTGAGGCGCTGCGGTACGAGTAAGGCGCGTAGTTCAAAGTTCCTGGTTCAAGGATTCTGCGCCTTGCATCCGAGCAAGCATCTGTCCTGATGTGAACTTGACCTGAGTGCTGTGAACTGAGAACCCGAAATTACTCCCGATGCGGAGTCTTTCCATGGCTGCTGCCGGTCAAACCCGAGAATCCGTCAAGATGGCCCTGGATACGCTGCGCAAGAACAAGATGCGCTCCGGCCTCACTATTCTTGGCATCCTGATCGGCATCTCTACGGTCATTCTTATCTCTTCGGCAATCAACGGCCTTAATTCCAATATTGGACGCTGGGTGAATTCGCTGGGCACCAACGTCCTTTGGGTCTTTCATTACTCGCCGTTCGGCCACCGGCCTACAACCGAGGAACTCAATCGCAAAAAACTGACTGCTGAGGACGGAATGGCCATGCGTGCGTTGCCGCACGTCGCCACCGTGGATCCGGAACTGATCCTCCAGAACTTTCAAACCGGCCTGGGCAAAGTTTCTCTCAAGCACGGCACGCACAGCATTTCCAACACCATCCTCCAGGGATCCACCACGGCCATGCCCGAGGTGCAGCAAGCGAACTTCCTGGAAGGTGGTATGTGGACGGAATCGCAGGAAGAACACCACGACAACGTGATGATCCTGGGACACGATGCCGCAGAGGACCTTTTCCCCGGTGAGGACCCGATCGGCAAGGACGTGGTATGCGAAGGCGACGTTTTCACCGTGATCGGCGTGCTGGACCTGCTCCCGCAGCCCTTCGGCAACGGACGCAACACGGCAGACAACACCGCCTATCTTCCGCTGGGGGCATTCCACAAGATTCATCCCGAGTTTACCGACGTCTGGATTGTGGTGAAATACGACGACCCGGCGAACAAACAAATCGTGACCGAAGAAGTGCGCGAACTGCTGCGCGTGCGCCGCAAGTTACGGGCCGATCAGGACGATAACTTCGCGATTTTCAGTCCCGATGAGTTGACCCGCCTATGGAATCAGCTCACCGGCGGACTCTTCCTCTTCATGGTTGCGGTGTCGTGCGTGGGGTTAATGGTGGGCGGCGTGGGTGTCATGAACATCATGCTGGTAAGTGTGACCGAGCGGACGCGCGAAATCGGCGTACGCAAGGCGATCGGCGCGACCAAGAGAAATATCATGGTGCAATTCACCCTGGAGGCCGTGACGTTATGCGCGGTGGGTGGCCTCCTGGGCATCTTGACCGGAGCGCTGCTCACTTTGATTTTGCATTTTGTTGTGCCCTTTCTGCATGCGGCTCTTTCCCTCACGTGGGTCGTCATCGCCTTTGCCGTTTCCTGCATCATTGGTCTGGTATTCGGCATTTACCCCGCATGGAAAGCCGCGAATCTGGACCCCATTGAAGCGCTGCGGTACGAGTGACAGGGTTCCGGTGTCGGGTTTCAGGTGTCAGTCGCCTGCGATCTGACTTCGGGCTAAGGTTCTGTTATCGGCTTCGAGCCGAGACTGCCTGGCAGATGATCGCAGCATCACGAATGCACCGATCTCTGACCCCTGATCCCTGGCCCCTGTAAACTTCCTTCATGCCTCACCCCTTGGCGCAAGCGATCGAGATGGTGACGACGGCGCTGGCCCTGGCCGGGATGGGCTACTTTCTCGCCAGCCTGCTAGCGGCGCGGAGTTTTCTCCGCGAGCGGCGCGCGCAGCAGCCTCTGTTCTCGCCTGGCGTCAGCATTCTCAAATCGCTCAAAGGCCTCGATCCCGGCATGATGGACGCCTTCCGCAGCCATTGCCGGCAGAAGTATGCAGGCGACTTCGAGTTGCTGTTCGGAGTAAGTTCGCTCAGCGATCCCGCGGCTGCTGCCGTTCAACAACTGGTCGCGGAGTTTCCCGAGCTGTCGATCCGGTTGTTGGAATGCTCCGAGCGGCTCGGAACAAATGGCAAAGTAAGCACGCTCGCGCAACTCGCCCCTCATGCGCGCTACGATTTTTGGCTCATCAACGATTCCGACATTACAGTAGGACCGCATTATCTGGAGCGGGTGATGTGTTGCTTTGCTCCGGCAACGCATGACGCGGGCAAGGCGCCGGTCGGTCTGGTGACGGCGCTTTATCGCGGGCGCGCGCACGGCACCATCGCCTCACGGCTTGAAGCGCTGGGCATTGCGACGGATTTCATTCCCAGCGTACTGCTCTCGAAATTGATCGAGCGCGGGCTGCACTACGGGTTGGGTTCCACGCTCGCGGTCCAGCGCAAGGCTCTGGAAAAGGCAGGCGGATTGCTTGCCCTTGTCGACCAGTTGGCCGACGACTACGAGATGGGCGTGCGCGTGGCGCGGGTCGGTTATCGCGTATCGCTGAGCGCGGAAGTTGTGGAGACCAGTGTGCCGGCATACGCGTGGGGTGGATTCGTGGATCATCAGTTGCGCTGGCTGCGGACCGTTCGGGATGCAAGGCCGGCCGGTTATGTGGGCCTAGTCTTCACGCATGGGCTGGCGTGGGCGGTGCTCAACGTGCTGGCCAGCGGATTGAGCCCGGTGAGCCTATGGCTGCTGGGATTGAGCTTCTTTCTGCGCCTGACGCAGGCCATGAGCGTTGGCGCCGAAGTCCTGGGCGATCACGAGGTGCTTGCGAATCTGTGGTTGCTCCCGCTTCGAGACGCGGTGGCGATGGGCCTGTGGGTAGCGGGCTTTGCCGGAGACACAATTGTCTGGCGAGGCGAACGCTTTGCGCTCAAAAATGGAAAGCTCGTGAAAGCCGAGCGGAGCTAGTCGTTCGCCATCGCCGCGTCGGCCTCTTGCAAAGCCCGAATCGCTTCCGTATCGAAGGTCAGGCAAGTGCCCAGTTCGTTGAAGTCCTTCTCCCAGCGCGGACGATCTTCTTTTGCCAGCGCGGTGAGCGCGTAACCCGACGTGCGCAGAATCTCGTACCAGATGTTTTGCGCCTGCCACAGATTCAGGTCGAAGGGCAGTTCGGTGAGGGTGCGGGCCAGCACCAGCGCGCGATCGAGCATTTCCAGTGACCCCGACGACATTTGCAGTTCCACCATGGCGCGCTTCATGCGCAGGTCGGCAATGTACGACAGCGTCGCGGTTTCAAGCGGCACCAGGTCGGCCTTGGCCAGCGAGAGGAAAGAGCGCAACTGCGCCACATCGATCGGATCGACTTCAAGCACGCGCCGCAGTCCGGCATTGATGGCGAATCCCGCAGCCAGCGTGAGCGCGGGCGGCTTGGGCAGGCCTGCCTGCGAAAGATAGTGCAACAGGCTGGCGTGATCCTGGTAGATGGTGGTGAGCGAGCTCTCAATATCCCAGAGCGTGGAGTTGAGAATGAGTTGCACGATGCGCCGCTGCTCGTCGGTAAAAAGCGAGGTGAGCGAGTAGTCGGCGTGGCCGTAGTAGCGGTCGAGTAGGCGAATCACCTCAGGGAAGTCGGCGCGCTGCACGTGGCCGGAAGCATCGGCGGAAAAAGCCTCGAAGGCGGCGGCATCGGCCTCGCTATAAGTCTTCACCGCGGCGGTAATGTTCTGGTCGCCGAAATGGAGAACGGCAAACGAAAAGCTCTGCGCGTGTCCGGTGATCGTGCTGGCCACATGCACGCGGCCCAGCGCCAGGCGGCCGCGGCCCGAAGTATGAATCTCGAAGGAAATGCGGTGCACGCGATAGCAGAAGAGCTCCGTTTCATCGGCAAACGAAGAGAACACAGAACTGATGGCATAGTGCGCGGCAACCTGCTCGAGGTGCAGCTCCTGGGTCTCGACGCATTTCTTGTAGATGCGGGCGCCGTCACCGGCCTTGGGATCGTCGGAGCGCGCCTCGGCCAGACGCGCGAGGAATGCGGGCTCGAGCGGCGCGGCCTGCTCGCCAAAAACCTGCACCGCCAGTTGCAGCACGCGCGCCGCATAAGCGATCACCTGCACGGTCTCGATGCCGGCAATGTCGTCAAAGAACCATCCGCAGCTGGTAAACATGAGTTGCGCGTGGCGCTGCATCTCCATCAGCTCAAGGGCGCGCACGCGTTCGTCGTCGTTGAGCGGGTGCGCCTGCTGCGCGGCCAGGAAGCGATCGACTGACTCCGTGCTGCGGTCGAGCACCACCTGGATGTAAGCGTCGCGCGCGGCCCACACATCGCGAAAAAGCTCACTGCCATGCTGCTCGCAGAGCGGAATCAACGCGTCGCGCAGCTCGTCGAGAGCCTTGCGCAGCGGCGCGCGCCACTCCTGGTTCCAGCCGGGATGGCCGCCATTGCAGCCGCAGTTGGAGCGCCAGCGCTCCACGCCGTGCACGCAACTCCACGAAGTGTCTTCCACAATCTCGCACTCGAACTCCGGCGGGAACTGCTCGAGGAACGTGGCATAGTTGGTGAGTTTGACTGTCTTGTCCTGCTCCAGCAGGCGCAACGCATAGGCCAGCGCCATCTCGCCGTACTTGTGATGATGCCCATACGACTCGCCGTCGGTGGCTACGTGCATCAGTTGCGGCTGCGCACTGTCTTTGAATCCACTTTTGAGGCGCGCAACAAAATTGTCGCCGGAGTCGAGCAAACCCTCGAAGGCGATGGCGCGAGAGACCGGGCCGTTGTAGAAAAAAATGGCGATGGACGCGCCGGAAGCGAAGCGGAGAAGATACGGGTGCGTGGTGTCGACCGTGGCATCTGGAGTGTCCGTCCATTCGCCGTCGCCCTTCAGCGGGCGGATGCGTTTGCATTGGTGCGGTGCCAGCAGGGTGAATCGAATCCCATTTGTGGCGAGGGCTTCGAGGGTCGCATTGTCGGCCGCGGTCTCAGGCAGCCACATGCCTTCAGGCGGCGCGCCAAAACTATTTACGTAGTCGGCGATGCCCCACCGGATCTGCGTGGCGCGGTCGCGCGCATTGGCCAGCGGCAGAATCATGTGGTTGTACCCCTGCGCCATGGCTGAACTGTGCCCGCGGTTTCGCTGTCGGCTGCGGCCCTCGCCGTCGAGAACCATGCGATAGGTGCGTTGCGCGTTTTCTTTCAGCCAGCTCAGCAGTGTCGGTCCGAAATTGAAGCTGATGCGCGCGTAGTTGTTCACGATGCGCGTGATCTGGTTCTTTACGTTCACGATGCGGGCCGCGCCGTTGGGTGCGTAGCACTCGGCGCAGATGCGCTCGTTCCAGTCGTGGTAAGGCGCCGCGCTGTCCTGCGTTTCCACCGTTTCCAGCCATGGATTCTCGCGAGGCGGCTGATAAAAGTGGCCGTGAATGCAAATAAATCGTTTAGCAGGAGGCATGAAGATTCCGAGGTCGTGCGCTGCGACCTGCGCATCCGCACGCTGACGCTATTGTACGGCGATGCGGTGGAGCTACCGCGCCGACCGTCCTGTAGGCGCGGTGTTTTTCGCCAGATCGCACGCCCGCCACAGGTACCAGCTGGCCACCGAGCGGTACGGCGCCCAGCGCTGCCCGCGGCGAAACACGACGTCGGGCTTGGGAAGGTCGGCGGCTTCGAGCGGTCGCGATTTGGGCACGCGCTGAAAGGTGAGCGCGAAGCCCTTGCGCACGCCGTAGTCGGTCGCAGGAAGCACATCGGGCCGACCCAGGCGAAAGATGAGCAGCATTTCCACGGTCCAGGAGCCAATGCCGCGCACTTCCGTCAGGCGCTCAACGATGTCGGCGTCGCTCATTTTTCGAATAGCTGCATGCACGGGCACAGTGCCGTCGAGCGTGCGCGCGGCCAGGTCGCGCAGCGCCTTGATCTTGTTGCCGGAAACGCCTGCGGCGCGCAGCGGATCGTCCGGAGTGTCCAGCAGGAGCTGCGGCGTGGGGTCGCCGCAGAAGTACTCGCGCACGCGGCGGTGAATGGTGGCCGCTGCCTTGCCGTGCAATTGCTGATAAAGGATCGATTCCAGCAGCGACTCGAACGGCGAAGCGGATCGGTCGAGACGCAGCGTGAATGGGCCAACGCGATCGATGAGCGCGGCAAGCTTGGCGTCCCGCGCGCGCAGATGCGCGATTGCCTCGTTGGGGTCGAAGGGAAGTTTGTGGCTGCGGCCGTCGTGAATCATAGGTCAACAGTGTATCGCGCCCAAATTCGATTGCGTCTCTACGAACTGCGGCGGTTCCAGAGATCGCTGTACACAGGAACCGCTCTAGCAGTTGCGAACGTATCTCAATCTGGATTGTCTCAAGTTATACTTTGAGCCAGAGCATGGACTATATCCCCACTTTAGATGGCTGGCGAGGCATTGCCATCCTGTTGGTTCTCATCACGCACCTGCAGATTTCTTTGCTCGGCCATCTTTATGGCGGCTACCGATGGATGGATCTTGGCCAGCATGGAGTGAATTTGTTTTTCGTGCTGAGCGGGTATCTGATTACAAGCCGGCTGCTTCGCGAAGACAGAATCAATTTGAAGGCTTTTTACCTCCGCCGCTTCTTCCGGTTAATGCCCTGCGCGTGGACCTATCTGCTCACCTTGGCGATTGCAAGTTTCATCGCGCATACTGCGTTCATCGGCCGGGACGCTTGGTCTTGCCTTTTCTTCTTCCGCAATTACTATCCCGCAGGCGAAGCGGCGGATAACTTCAGAACCGGCCATTTTTGGTCACTATCGCTTGAGGAGCAATTCTATTTGGCTTGGCCTCCGGTTCTTGTCCTTGCAGGGAGGATACGAGCAGTTTGGATCGCTGTGATTGCTGCCGCCGGCTGTGCAATCTTCCGCTTTCTGCATTGGCAGAGTTACAACCGGGTTTTCGCCGACCAGCGTACTGAAGTCCGCTTCGATGCTCTCCTGGTGGGTTGCATTTTCGCCTTGCTCCTGCAATCGGGCCGCGCTCGAGCCTGTTTCCAGCGATATGGAAAATTCCTGTTCTGGGCGCTGGTACCTGTTCTGATATGGCATTTTTATCGCTACGAATGGCTGATCCCTCTTACTGAATCGATTACGATGGCGGCCATGATGGCCTCCACCAGCTTTGCCCCTTCCACGCTTGTGGCGAGAGCTCTCGAGTGGAAGCATCTTAAATTTCTCGGATTGATTTCCTATAGCCTTTACGTCTGGCAACAGGGTGTACTCTTTATCCCGTTGCCACGAATAGGCGCACTATTTCTGCCGCTTGTGGCAATTCTCAGCTATGGCTTGATCGAGCGTCCGTGTATTGAATTCGGTCGCCGCCTGGTTAAGCGGATGCGTCTTGCGAGCGCCGCCCGGAATTCCACTGCTCCAGCTTGATTGGCGACCTTGCGCGTTTTCCCGCCGGCAGCACAGACCCTGCTGCGCCGGCTGAATCCAGTGGACTACAGCTCTCGAAGAGCCCGTTTCTCTCCTCGACCCGGCAGGAGTGATAAACTTCGTGCGGCTTGTCACAAAGGGGGATTTTGCCGATGAAGCGCCGCGATTTTGTGAAGACGATGACGGCCGCCGGAGTGGGCATGGCATTGCGGCCGCGCGCCGCGCTGGCAGCGGGAGCGCAAACAGCCGTGCCGGACTTGAGCGTGAAGCGCGTGCTGGTGATGTTCAAGTGCCACTTCGATGCCGGCTTTGTCGATACGCAATATAACGTGGTGCACAAGAGATACTTCGAGAAGTTCTTCCCGGAGGCGATTGAGACTGCGCGCGCCGCCAACGCAGGCGGCAAGCGCCGCTATGTGTGGACCACCGGCTCGTGGCTGCTCTTCGAGTATCTGGAGCAGGCCTCAGCAGCCGAGCGCAAGACCATGGAAGACGCCATCGCACGCGGTGACATTGCGTGGCACGCGCTGCCCTTCACATGGCAGACGGAAATGCTGAGCCCGTCGATGATCGAGGGTAGCCTGGCGCTGTCGCAGTCGCTCGACCGGCGTTTTGGCACCGTGACTACCGGCGCCAAGATGACCGACGTACCGGGCCACACGCGCGGCATCGTCGCGCCGCTGGCAAAACATGGCGTTACGTTTCTCGAGATCGGCGTGAATGGCGGCTCAACGCCCGCCGTGCTGCCGCCGATTTTTTTGTGGAAGGATCCATCGGGCGCGAGTCTGCCCATGATGTATCACCACGAATACGGCGGCCTTACCGTGGTTCCGGGCTCCGATCTAGCGCTGCTGACGGAAGTGCGCGGCGACAACAGCGGCCCTCATACGCTCGAAGAGATCGACCGTATTCATGCCCAGGTGGCGGCGCGATTCCCCCAGGCGGAGATTGTGGCTACCAATCTGAGCGAGATGGCCAATGCCCTTGCGCCCTATCGCGACAAGCTGCCGGTGGTGACGGAAGAGATCGGGGACACGTGGATCTACGGATGCGCGAGCGACCCGCTCAAAGTAGCGCGTTTTCGCGAGATCGCGCGCCTGCGCGAGGCGTGGATCGCAAAAGGCGCGTTGCAGGTGGGCGACGCAACGGATCTGCAATTGCTGCGCCACGTGTTGCTGGAGCCGGAGCACACCTGGGGTACAGACACCAAGACATGGCTGGATTACGACAACCTTATTCCGCCCGACTTGGCGAGCAAGTTAGACACGAAGAATTACAAGGTCGTGGAATTTAGCTGGATTGAGAAGCGGCAAGACTTGCTGGATGGGATTGCAACATTGCCGGAGGCGCTGCGCGAAGAGGCACAGTTGGCGATTGCGGCCCAAAGGCCTGTGTGGCCGGTGATCTCGCCGAAAACTAGTGCGGGAGCGGGCGGAAGGCTCATTCGAACGGATCAATTCGTGTTGCATATCGACGGGCAAACCGGTGCGATTACGCAACTCCAGAACAGGCAGACCGGGCGCGAATGGGCGAGTGAGAACAATCCCATTGCACTGCTGACTTACCAGACGCTTTCGCAGGAAGATTACACGCGCTATCGGGCGAATTATGTCATCTCCAAGCAGGATTGGGCGCAGAAAGACTTTGGCAAGCCGAATATCGAGCGCTTCGGAGCGAAACGTGAAGAGTGGCATCCGGCGAGTGCAAAGGTCTCAGTGGAAGAGCGCGACGATGCGCTCCGCGTTCTCATCGCAATGGAGTTTAAAGACGAGGAGGCATTCTCTTCTGGTCGGGCCGCATTTCCGCGGCACGCTTTTGTCGAATTGGTGCTGCCCAATGCGCAGCCTGTAATTCAATTGCAAGTTTCGTGGTTCGGCAAACCGGCCACGCGCATGCCCGAGGCATTGTGGTTCACCTTCAATCCCATCGTTGAAGACGTGAACGGCTGGAAGCTCGAAAAATCGGGCGAGTGGATTGCCCCGTTCGATGTGGTGGCCTCGGGTAATCGCCACATGCACGGCGTGCAAACTGGATTCGCCTGGAACGCCGGCGGTCACTCCTTCTCCGTCGACACGCTCGATGCGCCCGTGGTGGCGCTCGGCGAGCGCGATCCCATCCTCTTCTCGAACGATCAGCCGGATCTGGCAAAGGGATTGCATTCGTGCCTCTTCAACAACTGCTGGGGCACGAACTACATCATGTGGTACGGTGAGGATCTACGCGCGCGCTATGTGATCCACGCCTGACGCACGACAAACGAAAACCGCGCGCAGCGCGACTCCGCCGCGCGCCGGCTCTCATCCTTGAACTCGGCTACGAGCCAGCCTTGGTGGCGTGCACAACGACAATTTGCGTTTTTCCGCCCTGGAGGCTCGGCGATTGCGACACGGTTACAAGCACGGTCTCGCCCGCTCCCTTGTCGAGCATGAAGGATTCCCCATTATTGATGGGATTGCCCTTCACGTCGGGTCCCAGGGTGTTTTGGTAAAACGCGATCACCTGCTCTTTTGAGTCGGACGTGAGAAAGGTCGCCGTGATCATGTTCTTGCCGGCGATGGTCATTTTCACATTGGCTTTGTCCTCTGCGCCGGGGTAAAGGGCGACGCCCATGTCGGCCTGCGTCACTTGCTGCGTGTTGACCGATATGTGCGAAGATTTGGCGACCTTGTAGACCCCGTAGCTCAGTAGCGCAACTCCGATGAGCGCGAGACCCACGAAGACGCCGACCACGATGAGGACAATTTTCAGCGCGCTCGTTCCCTTTTTCGCCGGAGGATAGATCGCCGGCGGGTAAGGCGGCGGGGGCGGCTGCGACGGGTCGAATTGTGGAGGAGGCTGGTTGCCGGGAATGTCAGTCATGGTGCCTTCCTTGCGAGTGGATTTTTCGTGGATCTGGCCGGTTGCAATCTCAGGTAGCAGCCACTATACCGCATCCGTCGCAGCCTCGCATCCATGTGGTGCGTGCAAATTTCCGTGCCGTCTGCCAGATCCCGAATCGGGTTACAGCCAGCAACTGGCAACCCGCGGCAACGGACAGCCCCCGGCCGCGCGCTTTACCATCAAGAGCGTAGTTACTTCGTTTGAGGAGCTCCATCATGAAGATGCGGCCCGGATCGCAGACAGGATTCTTGCTGTGCGGCAAAGAATGGACCGACGGAGAGGCGATGGAAGTGCGCTCGCCGTGGGATCAGGGACTGGTGGGGCGCGTGACCAAGGCAACACGTGCCGATGCGCGCCAGGCCGTGCATCATGCCGTTGCCAGCCTGCGCCGCACACGCGCACTGCCGCGCTGGAAGCGGCGTGAAATTCTGGAAGACGTCGCGGGGGCGCTGATCGAGCAGAAGGAGCGCTTTGCGCAATTGATTGTGGCCGAGGCGGGCAAGCCGGTGCGGCTGGCGCGGACTGAAGTGGACCACGCGGTGCTCACCTTCAAGACCGCGGCCGAAGAAGCCGCACGGCTGGGCGGCGAAAGCATTCCGCTGGATTTGACTGAGGGCAACGAGGGCCGCTGGGGCCTGGTGCAGCGCTTTCCCATCGGACCCGTGCTGGCGATTACGCCCTTCAACCTTCCGCTGAGCCTGGTAGCGCACAAGGCAGCGCCGGCCATAGCGGCCGGGTGCCCGCTGCTTTTGAAGCCCGCGCCGCAGGGCACGTTTACCGCGCTGGCGCTCGGCGAAGTGATTCTGAAGGCGGGTTGGCCCGAGGAAGCGCTGGCCGTGCTGCCGCTCGATAACGCCGACACCGCGTGGCTCGCAGAGAAGGAAGATCGCATCAAGCTGGTGAGTTTTACCGGCTCGGCCAAAGTAGGTTGGGAGCTGAAGGCGCACTCAGGGCGCAAACGCGTGCTGCTTCAGCTGAATGGGAACGCCGCGCTCATCGTGCACAGCGACTGGAAGGAACTGGACGACGCAGCGTTGCGCACCGCGCACTCCGCCTTCAACTACGCGGGGCAGTCGTGCATCAGCACGCAGCGCGTGTTTGTGGAGCGCAGCATCTTCCAGACGTTTATTTGGAAGGTGGTGGATATCGCCGCCAAGCTTGCCGTCGGCGATCCCTCGGATGAGGCCACGGACCTTGGTCCGTTGATCCGGGCCAGCGAAGCGGAGCGAGTGGAAGCTTGGGTAAAGGAAGCCGTTGCCGGCGGCGCCAAACTGGTCACCGGCGGCGAGCGCAAGGGATCGGTGATGGAGCCCGTGATCTTGACCGCAACCGCGCCGGGCATGAAGTTGCACGACGAAGAGATCTTCGGGCCAGTGCTCGCGATTGAACCATACGACGATTTTGAAGATGCGCTGGCGCGCGTCAATCACTCGAAGTACGGCTTGCAGGCCGGTCTGCTCACGCACGATGCCAGGCGCATTCTCACTGCTTATCGTGAGCTCGAAGTGGGCGCGTTAATTATCGGCGACACACCGAGCTGGCGGCTCGATCCTATGCCCTTCGGCGGCGTGAAGGAGTCCGGCCTGGGGCGCGAGGGCATCCGCTGGGCCATCGAGGAAATGACAGAGCCGCGCATGCTGGTGATGAGCGGCATCGGGCAGGAGTGAACTAGTCGTCGGTGGTCAGTTCTCAGTTACTGCAGTTAGAGCCGGGGCCACCTTCCAACCACCGGCAACCGTGTCTACTGCACAGCCATCTGCAGCATCGCTTTGGTGTCGGCGGCATGCGGGCCGTCGGGAGCGAGCTCAAGATATTTCTCGAGTGCCTGGCGTGTTTCTGCGGTGATCGAAACCTTGCCATGGGCGTCAATCTTGGCATCCGCAAAAAGATCCGAGCCGAGAACGAACCACGCATTGGCGCGCGTGGGGTCGGCCTGCACGCACTTGCGGCAGGCTGCTGCCGAGTTCGCTGTGTCGCCGATGTTGTAGAGCACCGCGCAGACATTGAAGTACGCCAGCCCCGGGTTTGAGGACAGTTCAGCGGAGTGGTTATAGCTGTCGATCGCCTCCGCAGTGCGTTTCAACTTGAGCAACGCATTGCCTTTTCCGACATAGATCTTCGACAAGCCGTCTTTCCACGCCTGATCCGGCTGGGCTTGATCCGGCTGCCCCTGCGCGGGCTTCTCCCGCTGTGCCGCGACGATGGCAAGATCGTAGGTGGCAAGAGCCGTTTCCATCGCGCCGGTGTCGCTTTGCCCGGTTGTCGCGTAGAGTTGCGCGTTCGCCAGTAGCAGCAGATTGGCCGACGTTGCATTCGCGTCCACCAGTTGCTGCGCCGCGGCGATTGCGCCCGGCCAATTCTTCGCCTGCATCGCCTGGTCGTATGTGGCTTTCAGCGCCTGTGGTGTGCTTTGTACGCTGGTTTGTGGGCTCACTGGGACGACCAGAAGAAAGGCTGAAAGCACCATTGCCGCAACGAAGAGTGTAGGACGCATACCCCACCTCCAGGCATTCAGGATGAATGGCATCACATTATCCCAGCCCCGCGATCAACGCAAGGTGTGTCGCCGCAGCCGGCTCCCGGCCCATGGCAAGCGCTACGCGGGCACAACTCTCCTGCACGGCTGGATGGACCATTCGTTGAGTGGGGGAGATCGAAGGGACTTGCTCCAGGCCGAGCTCCGAATCACCGCTGCAACACCGGGGAAATGTGCAAGACAGTTTACCCTCTGGCCTTCACGAGGGAGGGTTCCGCGGCCGGGTCGCTTGATCCCGTTGCAAACCAAGAAGGGCTTGAGCCGTTCTTGAATGCCTACTACTTTTTCGGCGCCTTGGCCTTGGCCTTTTGCGCAGCCCAGCGCCGGTGTTGCGCGTCGGCTATCTTCTTGCGTGCTTCCGCGCTTAAAACCCGCTTCTTTCTGGTCTTGACTTTGGCGGGGGCTTTTTTCGCTGGCCGTCCAGCTTTGGTGGTTGCGGCTCCGAGCGTGGCCAGCAGCGCGCGTGCCTGCTGCAGTCTGGCTATCTCGGCGTCGATTTCTGCAAGAATATTTTCTATCGCCATCACTCAAGGATAATGCAGGAAATTCCCCAATTTATCATTCGCGGCAAGTTATTTAGTAACCAGAAAAAGCTACGCGGAGACAGCTTCAGTTACTTACTGTCTCTTGCCACACATACACAGGTTCGCGTTTGCTCTGGTGCCGTACGTCGCGCTGGGTTCGCGCAATGCCCCCAAAAAACGCGGCGGGCCTGGGCTTTTCCCCATCCCGCCGCATTTCTTTTCGCATGACTTGCGTCCCTGCAATTTCGTAACCACTTACATGCCGAGATACATCACGTGGACATAGGTACCAAGGCGCACATTGTAAGCAAGGTACCAGCCCACGTGGTCGGGGTCCTCGTAGATGATGATTTCATCGGAATCCCACAGCCAACCGTCGCAGAAAGCCATATCTGCGGCCGCGACGGACCAGTACCAGCCATTGAACCAGAAGCGATTGGGACCTCCGCCGCCAAGATGCCACGTGTGGCCAGGACCGAAGCCGCCGGTAAAGTGGCCGTGCTGCCAGGGTTGGTCAAGATGATAGTTCGGATCGTTGGGGCCGGTATCATGACCAACCCATTTTCTGCCATTCTCGACGTGCGGTGCGTTGGGTTGGCCGGGTTTAGGGGAATAGTTGCGCTGCGGGTTGGGCGCCTGCGGCGTGCCATGGTAAGGCGCGGGCCCGCTCTTGGGTGCTTTGGGAGCCTTGCTGTCTCCATGTTGCGCGAACGCAGGCACGGAGAACACGAGCAAAGCTGCGAATGCAATGTGAATGGACTTCATCGATGCCTCCTGATCACTGAATGAAGAATGTCACAGCGGCATTTTTGCACAAACAGGTAAGTCCCGGCACGCAAAATTGTCCTGCCACTTCGTGGAGTCCTGGTCCTGGATTTGCTCGGGGCAGCCTTTTGACCGCTTGATCTTGCACAAATAGCGGGTGCCCCACGTCTCGATTTTGAGACGTGGGATTGCAAGGTGCTAAAGTCCGAATTCTCGCGGCCAGAGATTTACGCGGTCACAGTAGCCGCAGCGCGCCGCCACGCGTAAAGCGGAAACTGGTTGGCAAGCTCAGCCACTTCGCCGCGGATGCGCTCGAGGGCAGCGTCGTCGTTGCGCTGCTCCAGCGCTTTGGCGATCCACGCGCCGATGGTGCGCATCTCCGCTTCCTTCATACCGCGGGTGGTAAGCGCGGGCGTGCCCACGCGAACGCCCGAGGGCTTGAGCGGCGGGTTCGTATCCCAGGGGATTGAGTTCTTGTTCACGGTAATGCCGGCCTTGCCCAAAGCCAGCTCCGCTTCAGATCCGAGAATGCCCTTCTCGAACACGTCAACCAGCAGGAGATGATTATCGGTTCCCCCTGATACCAACCGGTACCCCGCTGCGCGCAGTGCCTCGCCCAGCACCTTGGCGTTGGCCACAATTTGCGCGGCGTAGTCGCGGAACTCGGGACGCAGCGCCTCGGCAAACGCGACCGCCTTCGCGGCCACGATGTGCACCAGCGGTCCGCCCTGCTGGCCGGGAAATACGGATTTGTCCACGGCCACGGCCAGATCCTGGTTGCAGATGATAAGTCCGGCGCGCGGGCCGCGCAGAGTTTTGTGCGTGGTGGTCGTGGTGATGTGCGTGTGCGGCACCGGCGAAGGATGCACGCCGCCCGCAACGAGGCCGGCAATGTGCGCCATGTCGAAGATATAAATTGCGCCAACCTTGTCGGCGATCGCGCGCATGCGCTCGAAATCCCACAGGCGCGGGTAAGCACTGGCGCCGCCGATGATGACCTTCGGCTTTTCCTGCACTGCAACAGACTCCATCTCGTCGTAATCGATGGTCTCGGTGTCGCGGCGCACATGATAAAACGTGGTGCGGTAGAGCTTGCCGCTGAAGCTCAGGCGATGTCCGTGCGTCAGGTGGCCGCCGTGCGAAAGATCGAGGCCGAGAATGGTGTCGCCGGGTTGCAGAACCGCCGCGTAAGCTGAGGCGTTGGCCTGCGAGCCAGAGTGCGGCTGCACGTTGATGTGCTCGCCGCCGAAGATCTGCCGCGCGCGATCACGGGCCAGGTTCTCCACGATGTCGGCGTACTCGCAGCCGCCGTAGTAGCGGCGCCCGGGATAGCCCTCGGCATATTTATTGGTGAAGATCGAACCGGCTGCTTCTAATACGGCTTCAGACACGAAGTTTTCGCTCGCTATCATCTCCAACCCCTCATGCTGGCGGAGGGTTTCGTGGTCAATGGCGGCGGCCACATCGGGATCGGCCTGGGCGAGGGGCAAAGACATGCGGTCAGTCATAAGTAAATTTTAGCTGGTTCCCCGGCCGGTTGAAACCGCGTTTCGCCGCAGCACCTCAGATTCACGCGGTCGCGAAAGGGCACGACTTCACAGCGTGCAGAAAAATGCCGTGGAGGAGCACGAAGTGTCAGGGCACGACTTCAGTCGTGCCGTTAGTCGCGCAAAATAAACGAGGGGCTTTAGCCCCTGAGGGACGGCATCTTTGAGACTGACCCATGGCCAAACCGTCTTGAAACGGGGCCGCCATTGCGTACACTAGAGACAACAACCCATCGGCAACCCCACCGATATCGATCTGCGAGGCACTCGTGTCAATTCAACGCAATTATCTGATTCCAGTAGCGATGTTTCTCGGTACACTGCTTTCTGCCACAGCACAGACGGCGCCAATTAACCCGGCGTTGCTGGCCAAGGCCAACAGCGGCGACGCCACGGCCCAGGTCGCGGTGGGCGAGCAGTATGCGCAAGCGGCCGACAGCGAGCACGATAAAACGCAGATGGCCAGCGACTATCAGCAGGAGCTCACGTGGTACCGGAAGGCTGCCGATCAAAATAACATTGCCGCAGAAATGCACCTGGCCGTGCTGTATCGCGATGGCGGCGGCAACACCATTCCGCGCGATATGGAACAGGCGGCATCGTGGTATCGCCGGGCAGCCGACCAGGGCGACCCGACCGCGCAGGGAGTGCTAGGCGTGCTCTATTCCATGGGCCAGGGTGTGCCCCGCAGCGACGCGGACGCGTATTTCTGGTTCGACCTGGCCGCCAGCGTGAAAGGGCCGAACCAGGAAAAGTATGCGGCCAATCGCCAGATGATTGGCGAGCGCATCACCGCCGACGAGCTCTCCGCCGAGCAGGATCGCGTGGCCGCGTGGAAGGCCGCGCATCCGCATCCCGATAGCGCGAATTAGAATTCTCACTCCAAAATCAGCACCAAACGCGGAAGCTTCACGGATTCAGAGTCTGTTCCGCGGCTCCTACAACGCGAGAATGGCTGACGAGAAAGACGACGAGCCGAAGCGGTTCGCCGTCTTTTTCAGCGCGCACAACATTGCCGCCGGAAAGCTGCAGCGTGCGGCCATCGGTGGCGCTGGAGCCAAACTCCTTGATCGCGCGCACCACGGCCACATGATGCAGCGTGCGGCCCGCATTCTCGCCGTGGGAAACCTCTGAGTGCGTCGCGTTCTCCGCGATCACGGCAAACAATGCGGCTTTTGCCGCGGTCCCGGTGTGCACGGTGAATTCCACTGCGCCGTTTTCCGCGCGATGCGCATTGCCAATTTCGATCTGGATTTTGGGCGCAGCTGCGGCGCGCTTAATGAAGCCGGCGAGCACAGGAGGGTTGGTGCCGGCCACCTGCATCGACCCATCCACAACGAACTGCGGCGTAGCGGGGGAATCGAGCCCGAACTGCCGCACGTATTCCTGCTGGCGCAGGTCGATCTCGTCGAAAGAAAAAGGATCCGTCCAGCCCTGATGGTTCCAGTAGGTCACGTGCTCGCTCAACACAATCACTTGCGCGCCGGGGATCACCTGCGTGTCGAGCTCGGCCAGCACCGCATCCGCCGGCGGACAATCGGAACAGCCTTCCGACGTGAAGAGCTCGACGAGAACAGGATTAGGCTGCGTAGAAGCCTGGGCCGCAGTTGCGCCTCGCTGGCTCGACACCGGCAGACACAACAGGGATGCTGTCGCGGCGAGAGCCACGACGCGGCTTACTGTGCGGAAGGGATCGGGAAACGGGGAAGTCATGGAGAACCTGATCTGCCCAAGCATAGCGCGAAAGTGCTGGGGAAAGGTAGTGTCTCGGTCTGAAGGCATCGCGAAGGGGCACGACTTTAGTCGTGCCGAAGGCTCAGCAAAATAAACGTCGGCTTTAGCCCCCGCGGGACGGTCCCATTCCGACTGAGACATCACCGGATGCAGTACAGGCCGGAGGTCTCCACTATCCTAGGCTCGATGCGAGTTTTTCCGCTGGGCCCGTTAACACAATCTGCTGCTCTCGTGCTTTGCGCGAACGCGGTGTACGCAATTCCGGCAAACGCGCAAGCGCCCAGCGTCACGCTCACTCCCGCCGTGGTCGAAGCCGGTTCGCCGGAATTGATTCGCGTGGCCGCGCCGGTAAACGCAACCCTCGAAGGCGAATGGCAAGGACAAAAGCTCGAATTCTTTTGGTCGCGAGATCAACAGGCGTGGTACGCGCTCGCCGGCGTGGATGTAGAAAGTGCCGTGGGCACTTCTTCCCTTCAGATCAAGGCGACGCTGAATGGGAGAAGTGGCGGCGTAACCGATCTGAGCCGCAGCATTGAGATTCACGAGGCGCATTACCGCACCGGCACATTGACGGTGTCGCCCAAATTCGTTGCGCCGGATCCAAAGGAGTTGGCTCGCATTCAAGACGAGATCGCGCTCAAAGAAAAAGTGTTTGCGGCAAGTGCGCCGCAGCCGCTCTGGTCGGGCGATTTTCGCGCGCCGGTTCACGCGCCGCCGACTGACAGCTTCGGCACACGGCGCACCTTCAATGGCCAGCTCGCAAGCGTTCACAAAGGCATGGACTTTCGCGCACGCCCCGGCACAGTGGTGCGCGCGGGCAATAGCGGCGTGGTGGTGCTCGCGCGGCGTCTCTACTACGAAGGCAACTGCGTGGTCATCGATCATGGGTTGGGTCTGTACACGCTCTCCATGCACCTGAGCCGCATCGCTGTGCACGAGGGCCAGCGCGTAACGAAGGGGCAACTAGTGGGCTTGAGCGGGGCAACCGGCCGCGTAACGGGTCCGCACCTGCACTGGGCCGTGCGCTGGCAGAATGCGTATCTCGATCCCGCAAAGCTGTTGCAGATGGATTTGGACGGCGTGCGCTAGCGCGAAAGTGCTTCTTCTTCGACTTCTCGCGTCGAAGAATTCTTCACGCCCGCTCCCGCGGCCTTTTCTTCCCGCAGCGCCTTGAACGCGCGATGCACGAACGAGCCCATATACCAGCCGTCGATAAACTTGTAAGGTGTTTCGCCAGTGGTGTAGTGCCCGCAGGGCAGCACGCGAACCTCGTGGCGCACGCCGGAACGCCGGAAGGCATCGACCACCTGCAGCGAATATTCGCGCGGAAACGTGAGATCGTAGTTGGCGTAGATCACGAGCACGTTCTTGCCAGGACCGTTGGCTCCGGCGCCCTTGAACTGCTCGTAATAACTCACCGGGCTGACCGCGGCCCACAGCGTGCGCACCCGATCCTGTGTGAGACCTGCCTCTTGCACCGCCTGGCGAATATGGCGCGTGCTTTGTCCGGCCCACACCACGTCCCCAAAAGCTGTTGAAGCGTGGTTGAAGGCGTTCACCCGTAGCCGCGCATCGTGCGCACTGGCCAGGTAGCCGTAGCAGGAGCCAAGGCTTGTGCCCAGCACGCCGAAATGTTCGTAGCCCTGCTCTTCAAGCCAGTCGAGGCAACAGCGGATATCGACCACGGCCTGCCGGCATGCGGAAATGGTGCGGCCGATGTTGGCGCTCACCGCGTAGTCCGAGCGCTCCAGCTCCACCGGGCGGCGGATGTCGTGGTACGGCTTGGACAGGCGCAGCGCCGAAACACCCATGCGATTAAAGAGCGCGCACAGCGAGTTGTGGCTGAAGCCGTCGGCGTTCCACTGTGGCATCACTACAATGGCCTGTTTGGGCCGCGCGGGATCCTTATGTGCGGGCGCGGGATACCACCGCGCGTTCACCAGGTCGTTTTCCGGATACGGCGTGCGCTCCGGCGAAGTAAAGCGCAGAAATTGCGCGCGCTCCAGCTTGCCTTCGGCCGCCTGGCGCTTGATCTCCGCATCTTGGGCGAGCGTTTCCGGTCGGACGTTGGTGGGGAAGAGTTCCGGAAAGCGCTCCTCAAGCCGGTAGTCCGTGGGCCGCGCGTAGCTGAAGAATTCCTTGCTATGGCTGATGAGAAACTGGTTGATGCGCACCATCGCGGCTTCGGCGGCAGCATTGTCGTGCTCCACCTCAGGCCCGGGCACAACAGAGTCAAAGCCATGCGCTTCAAGAAAGGGCACAATCCACTCGAAGCCCCACTCCAGCGGCCGCACCACGCGATTTTCGTCGCGCGTCGTCAGCCGCGTCTCCCACGCGTACATCCAGCGCGCATACCAGTCCGTGAACATGCCGATACATTAAGTTTAACAATCCAGCGCGGGAGGCTTCATTGTGAGCTAAGAGTTGGTTTTGCGCGCAGCACGCTTGAGTGCGAAATACTCGGTCATAAACCAGCCCAGGCTGAGCAACAGGATCAGGGCGATGATGGCCTGCGATATGGCGCAATAAAGACACCAAACGCCGAGGCCGTATTGCTCGATCATCGAAAGCCGGAACGCGAAAAGAAATCCCAGACACGCGGCGATGAATGTGGCGAAACGCTGGCGCGCGAGGCCGAGGCAGCCGAGCAGCAGATAGCCGGCGATGCCGATGACAGCAACAGGTACGTGGGCGATCGTTGAAAAGCTGCTGCGGTTCACCGTGCCGCAATCCCAGTGTGCGTTGATGTCGCAGGGCGCAGTGGTGGTGGAGTAGTGAAGAGGCAATGCCAGCGCGGAGACGACAATGCCGGCAACGGCGAGAACCATGATCAGATATCGCATAGCGGATAGGAAGAGTGATGTCGCGTACCGACCTCCTGTTGTTGATTTTACTTGGACGGCGTGGGCGACAGAGATTGATGTGCAGCGCGGTCGAGCCAATCTGCGAACGCTGTAGGATGAAGCTATGAGGTTGTCCCGGCACGCTTCCGGCTTGGGTCTGTCCGAAACAGCTGACCAGGGAGGGATGCGAGTAGCTTTCTTTGGCGGCAGCTTCGACCCGCCGCACCTAGGCCATCTGGCCGTGGCGCGTGCCGCGCGAGCCGCCTTCGCGCTGGATGCAGTGCTGTTTGCCCCGGTGGCGACGCAGCCGCTCAAGCCGGAAGGTTCCACCGCGAGTTTCGAGGACCGGGTGGCGATGACGCAACTCGCGATCGCCGGCGAACGGGGCTTTCAGCTTTCGCTTGCCGACGCGCCAAAACCGGCCCAAAATCCAATTGATGCCCGCACATCCGCAGCCGGAACCACGCCCAATTACACGCCGAACTACACAATCGACACGCTCGAGCGCCTGCGCACCACGCTTGCGCCCGACAGTTCCCTTTTTTGTCTGATGGGCGCGGATTCGTTCTTCGGACTGCCCCGCTGGCACCGTGCCGCAGAGCTCCCTTTTGTGGCGCCGTTGATCGTGGCCTCGCGGCCGAGTCAGCCGCTCCAGGAACCCATGGTCGATCTGAAGGCCGACCTCGAGGCCGGTCTGCCAAAGGGCCTGGCGCTGGAGCCCAAGCAGGCCGAGAGCCGGAACAAATCCGGCATAGAAGTGTGCGCCTTTGTCCTCCTGAATCAGGCCGACGACCGCACGCCGTTTTACGTGCTGCCGGGCCTCCATGTGGAGATCAGCGCGTCAGAAATCCGCGCGCAAATTCACGCCGCACCTAGCAGCCTGGCGGCAGGCGCCGACCTGGTGCCGAAGGCCGTACGCGCATACATCGCGCAACACGGGCTCTACCGTTCGTAGACCAATCGGGCGCGTCAACCCAGTCCTAAACGCGACCGTGCCCCTGCTTTCCGCTCCTTCTGCGGAAAGGGTGGGACCGCCGATTTTTCCCTTGTTCTCTTGGTCCCTTGGTCCCTGTCTCTTCCCTACTTCCCGCCCCCTGCTCTACCATGAAGATTGGAGAACGCCCCAAACGCATGAAACTATCGCCAGCGCAGAAGCAAACGTGCGCCCTCGTACAGGTCGCTGCCGCGGTTTGTGAAGACAAAAAAGCCCTCGATACACGCATCCTCGCCCTCGATCCCGCCGACTCGGGACTGAGCGACTTTTTCCTGGTCACTTCGGCGTCCAACGAGCGGCAAGCCGTCGCCATTGCCGACGAGATCGAGCTGCGGCTCAAACGCGAATTCGGCGTGCTTCCGAATTCGGTCGAAGGCCGCCGTCATGGCGAGTGGATCCTGCTCGACTATGTGGATTTTGTCGTGCACGTGTTTCTTTCTGAACGTCGCGCCTTCTACGACATCGAACGGCTGCGCAAGTCGGCGCGCCCACTCACGCCGGAAGAGTTTGACGCGGAGTTGAAGGTCGAGCTCAAAGAGAAGACGCGCGCCGCGCGGACCAAGGCCCCCGTCAAAGCGCGTGCCGCAGCGTCCAAGCCCGCAGCCAAGCCCAAGTCCGCAACCAAAACCAAGAAACCGGCAAAGCGCGTGGCAGCGGCAAGGAAGCCAGCGAAGAAAGCTGTACGGCGCCGGAAAGCCGCGCCAGCGAAAAAGAAAGCGGCAAAGCCCTCCGCGAAAAAGGCCAGGCGCTCACGCTGAACGGCGTAGCGACAGGCACGTTGCGCAAACCGGCCTGATTCATGATCGCAGAAAGAATGGGGACCCGATTTCGGGTCCCCATTCTTTTTCTTGAAGCCTGGCTTGGTTTTAGAAGGTGAAGCGCAGTCCAAAGCGGAGCTGACGTCCGTTCTGGTAGAGGTACGGTTTGCCGTACTGCGAGTTCTCGACGACGGCATCCGCGTTGATGAGGCTTTGGACGTTGTATCCCGTCTCCGTAGCCTGGTAGAAGGAGGCGCCACTATAGATGTTGCATGGGCCGCCGCATCCTGCGTTCGTCGGATAGAGCGCAGTCTCTGCCTGCCACGAATCCATGCCCTCGAAGTAAGCCACCACAGCGCGCTGGTTCAGCACGTTGAGTGCATTGCCTTCAACCGAGATGGTCTGGTGGTCGCCGACTTTGATCTCGTGCGACACGCTCAGATCCGATTGCGTGAACCAGGGTGTGCGGCGAGCGTAAGGCGTGCCAAGAGTAATGTTCCCCGCTGAGTCCTGGGTTAAATTCACCCACTGGTTGCGGCCAAAGGGGTAGGTGCCCTCAAAGTCCTGGCCGTAAGTAGCACCGCCGATGTCGATATAGCTTCCCACCGGAGTTCCCTGCAGGAAGTTCTCGACCAGGCCGATGCTGGTGGTCTGGTGCTTCCACGGAATCGTGTAGTAGCCAAGGCCCTTGAGAACATTAGGCCGGTCAGTGGGCAGGGGGGCGTTCGTCGATTTGCCATTGGCTCCGAAGTAGAAGAACGGCTCGTCGAATGCGCGGGTGGTGTCGGGGCTGTTGCGTCCCGTCACGCCGCCGTCGGACTGATCGGTGGTGGTGAGGCCCGTGTAGTTGCCCCACAAGCTGCTGTAGGAGTAGCTGAACATGCCGCTGAAGCCGTGCGTCGGGGCCACGGTCAGCCTCAACTCCAGGCCGTCGTAGTTGCGGATGGCTTTGGGGTTGGCTGGGCAGCTCGGGCAGGTGCCGAAGGCGACCGGGTCGAAAGCCCACCCGGGCACGCCAAAGGCCTGTCCTAAAGAGCCAAGATAGGTGGCGTAGTGGTCGATGGTGTCGTTGACGTTTTCGCCCGGGTTCACGATGGTGTAGGTCTCGCCCCAGTTCACGTCAGAAAGCGACGCGTCCTCAATGACATGGTCGAGACGGCGACGGTTGTAGCGGGCCGAGAAGGCCAGCGACGGCTTGATCTGATACTCAAAGCCGGCAACGTACTCATGCTGGCGATAAGGCTTCACGTTGGGCGAGACCGGCTCCCAGGGACGGAAGTTGACGTTCTCGATGATGGAGACGCTAGTTCCTGCATCCTTCAGCGTTGTAGGAACTGTGCCGCCGACAAAGCTTGCCTGCGTGTTGGCTGGCCCGTTGGGGCAGGCGCGGCCGGCTGTGAAGGTCAGATTGAGATCGGAAACGCTGAAATCGTTGATCGTGCCATCCGGTCCGATAGGATAGCTGCACTGCTCATAGGCCTGAGCGCCCCATGAGGTCTGGGCAAGCAAGAGCTTCATCACGTCGTTGACTACGCCATAGCTGCCATAGATCTTCATCTTGCCATGGCCGCTGGGGTCCCATGCCGCACCGAGGCGAGGTTCGATCTTGTCGCTCCAGGGGAAGTTGATCGAGGCGACGTTGACGCCGCCGGGTGCTGGGAGGGTTTCATGCTCGAGGCGCAGACCCAGATCTAAAGTCAGACCCTTGCCGATGTTCCATGAATCCTGCACGTAGAAGGCGTGGTTCCAGTCGCTGGCCGGTGTAGGCGCCCCCTTGGAGTTCAGCAAAATGGTGGAGAAGTCCTGCACAGTGAGAGTACCGTATAGGCCCGTGCAGGGTGTGACCGTTTTGCCTGTTACCGGATCGACGTAAGTGTACTCAGCTTCGAGCAGGGCACAGTTGGACCCGCCGGTCGAGGTAAGCGCGCCGTGCCCAATGCCACGACCGAATTCCATGAAGGCATAGGGGACGTTTCCATTCTGGTCGATCACGTTCACCAGGTGGTTGAGCTGATAGCCGAACTTGAAGTTGTGGGTGCCCCACCAGCCGCCCTTGTAGAAAGCGAAGTCCTGGTTCAACTGGTAGTGCTTGTCGGAGTTCACCGTGGTGTAGGTGCTGTCGTAGGGCGTGGTCGAGGTGCCGCCATTTGCCGGTGAGCCGTTGTAGTTCTGAATGCTGGCGGGCAGCGGCGCGCCGCCGGACGGGCACGGCCCGGGATTTAAAGTGGTTCCCTCGAAAGCAGTCGATGCCGAGTTGTCGCAAGCGCCCGATCCGTTGTCGTTCCACACGATGTCGGGCACACTGGTTGGCCAGCCAAAGTCGTGATAGTTGTCAAAGAAGTAGCCGTAACGGGTGGTCGCAATCAGACGCTGGGTGAGGGTAATATCCGCACCGACATTGTAGGTGGCATTGGGAGCCGACCAGCCGAGGCCATGATTGAACTGGCTCAGAGGACTCAGAATCGCTGTGTTCAGTTCACTGGACTCACTCGTTGTCGGGTCGGCCGTCGGAAACTCGTCGCCCGTCTCGCGCGCGTACTGCGTGAGCCATTGGCCGAAGACACGAATCTTCTGAGACAGGGCGGCGTCGATGCGGCCGTAGCCAAAATACTGCTGGCGGTCCTGCGTGAAGTATTGATTGCCGGCATTGTTGTCGTTGGCGCCGAAGTTTACTGTCTCCGCGTGGGCCGAGATCAGTGGCTCAAAGCCGGCGACGAACCAAAGGTGTTCCTTCACGATCGGGCCACCCACCAGAATGCTGGGCTCAGCGGTGCGGAAATGAACCTTCTGCGGTGAGTAACTCTGGGCAGCTGGATCGAATCTACCGACAGCGTTTGAAGTCGGATCGTACCGCAGGAAAGTGTTCACGGGGTTGGCGTCGGTTCCCGACGACTCATAGGTTGACGAGATCTGGCCGTGGAAGGCATCGCTGCCCTTCTTCAGAATGACGTTGATTACACCACCCAAAGCGCCGCCGTACTCGGCTTCGACACCAGAGGTCTTGATGTCCACATCCTGGATGAACTCCATCGGGACGTTGGCTTTGGAGTAACCACCGGAGATATTCTCGGTGTCCTGGCCTTCAACCAGGTAGCTCGATTCGGAGTCGGCTGCGCCGCCGATGGAGTAGCCGAGGCTGAGGCCGTTGCCGCTGGAGCCTGGCATCGAACCGCCGCTGCCGCCGGTGCCGCGGCCGTTCGTCTGCATGCCGGCAAGAGGCTCATCGCGCGCCATCGGGGCAAACTGGATCACTGACTGGAAGGTGGTGCCGGTGGGCAAGTTCTGGAGTTGCTGGCTGCTGACGTTTGTGAGGTTCTGCGTAGTCGTCGTGTCGATAACCGGGCCGGAGCTGGTTACTTCGACCGTCGTCGCTGCTGCGCCTACCTTGAGAACCATATCGATGGTAGGCAGTCGACCGGTCTCAACCGCGATGCCAGACTGCTTGGTGGTCTCAAAGCCTTCGGCCTTCACCACGAGGGTGTAGGAACCGGTAGGAAGGTTGGCAAAGCGGTAGTAGCCGCTCGCATCCGTCACAAGCTCCTTGCTGCCGATCAGTGCGGCGCCCGTAAGCGTGACATGGGCTTTGGGCACGACGGCGCCGGACGGATCTTTTACCGTGCCCTGTAGGCCACCGGTAGTTTCCTGGCAATAGGCGGACGGTTGCTGCGTTGTCACCACAAATCCCAGTGCAAACGCAACCGCAAACACGAGAGCAATGCCTTGTAAACGGAAAAAACGCATCAGAACTCCTCCAGAAATATTGTTCTGCACCGGAAGGCCTCGGGAGGACTCTCCACGATCCAGGTTGTGCGCTTTCGGAGGCTTGGTGGGTGGGCAAGTCCGATCCCGCAAGTTGGTTCAAAATCAACAGTCGTGCTCAAATTTACAAACCGGAAAGGCCATCCAAGCGAGTGCAGGCGCACTTGATGTGACCCCACGTCCCGGTTCGGGTGTAGCTGCTGGCAATCCTGAAAAGATGATTTGCCAAAATCATACACTCTCACCAATGCCTCTGCCCACTGAAAGCACGAAGCGTGCCATACTTGGAGATACCGGTAAATGGTCACTTTTTACAGAAAATAAAAGACTTATTCATCTATCAATGACCAGGTTGGTATAGGTGAAATATGAAATTCCATACACCGTAGCCGCGATATTCCCAAAATTGGACATAACCTGCGGATTTTGGGACGGTTGACAATTCGACAGCCCGCAATCCAAGCCGCGCGTTTGCGGTATTCTCCTCTCCATGCAGGTAACACTGGCCCATGTCGGCGCCCGGGCGGGGGCAAAGGATAGCTACGAGACGCTGGTCGGCAGCTTTCTCAAACGATGCGCTGGGGTTATCCGATGCGGAGTCGAAGCCTTCCGCAGCGAAACTGCGTTCCTCGAGTGGCTCGGCAAACAGCGCGGCAGGACGGAGGCGGTAGTTCTGATGCTGGATGCCCACGGCCGGCAAATGACCTCGGAGTCGCTGGCGGAGTGGCTGGGAAAGCGGCGTGATGAGGGCCAGCAGCACGTGGTTTTTGCCGTCGGCCCGGCCGATGGATGGTCTGCGGAAGCGCTGGCTGAAGGCAAACGCCGCGGCGGACTCCTCTCGCTGGGATCGATGACGCTGGCCCACCATCTGGCGCGCCTGGTGGTGGCCGAGCAGCTCTATCGGGCCTGTACAATTCTCACGGGCCATCCGTACCACACAGGACATTGAGAAGGCGAGAACACAAGGCATGACCGAATCCCGGCGCGGACTGATCCTCATCAACACCGGCCCCGGCAAGGGCAAGACCACCGCGGCGCTGGGCACCGCTCTGCGCGCCGTAGGCTGCGGCATGAAAGTGCTGATGCTGCAGTTCATCAAGGGCTCGTGGCACTACGGCGAGCTGGATGCCGCGGCGACTTTCGGCGAGAACTTCGTGCTCAAGCAGATGGGCCGCGGCTTCGTGAAGATCGGCGGCGCGGACCCCGATCCCGAAGACGTGCGCATGGTTGAAGCAGCGTGGGCCGAGGCGCGCGAAGCCATCAGCTCCGGCGAGTGGGACCTCGTGATTCTCGACGAGATCAACTACGCCATCAACTACAAGATGCTCGACCCGGAATTGGTGGCTGAAGCCCTGCGCAGCAAACCGGAGATGGTGCACGTGATTCTGACCGGCCGCAACGCGCACCCGCTTTTAGTGGAGCTGGCAGACACTGTGACCGAAATGCGCGAAGTGAAGCACGCCTACCAGAAAGGCATCCTGGCACAGCGCGGCATCGAGTATTAGAGCCGGAGGCAATCATGATCGAATCCACGCATCATCGTTGGCGTGACATCGAGCCGGAGCAGATGAATCCGCTGGTGACGCGTCAGTTCGTCGTCGGCGCCAACACCATGCTGGCGCGCATCGTGCTCAAGAAGGGCGCGCACGTGCCGCTGCACAGCCACTTCCACGAGCAGATCAGCCACGTCGTCGACGGTGCGCTGGAATTCCGCATCGACGGCAAAGCGGTCGCCGTGCGCGCCGGCGAAATCCTCTGCATTCCGCCGCACCTGCCGCATGAAGTCATCGCGCTCGATGACTCCGTGGCCCTCGACATCTTCAATCCCCCGCGCCAGGACTGGATCGACGGCGACGACGCCTACCTCCGCGGCGGAAAATGACGCACGCAGCAAGGCGCTAGCAACTGTTCTCGTGCGTCCGCCCCAGCGCCTCGCCAACAATCACTGCCGTTCCCGCGTACAGCAGCGTGTCGAATATATAGTCGATCGCCTCAACCACTTGATCCGTCCCGTGCGCCGGCCCCAGCATGGGCACATAAATGATGGCCACCGTGGCCGCCAGCACAATGCCGAGCCACGCCGCCGCCTCGCGCGCCCAACGGTTCACCAACATCAGCGCGCCACTCACCAGCAGCACTGCGCCCACCGCGTATCCCCACACGCGCGGCACAGGAACCCACGCCGGCGTTAATTTCTCCAGCGGCACTCCCGGCAAAAACTCCGGATGCAGAAAATGCTCGACCCCGTAGAAAATCGCCACCACCGCAAACACGATGCGGCACGGCGTCACCATCTTCGCCCAGCGTGACCCGCGCGGAGCCACGCTGCCGGCCAGCGCCAGCAGAGCGCAACCGAACGTAGTCTCCCTCGCCAGCAGCGCAAACGCAAAGCGATCGTGCTGACCCGTGATCACTCCCGGCAAATCCATCATCGCCACAAACGCCAGAAACATCCCGCCCGCCAGCAAGCTCGACCAGAACGTCACGCGGTCGAAGATCAAGCTCAGCGCCGTAGCAATCAGTCCGAACCCCACCAGGTACACCCAGAACAGCGGCCACGGCATGTAAGCGGGAACCATCTCCGTCAGTCCCTTTGCCGCAGCCAGGTGCAGCGCGCCAAAGGTCGCCAGCGGAGCCGCCACAAACACGCGTCCCAGCGCAATCGCCCGCGCCGTCAACGGTCCGGACTGCAAGCCCGCCCGCCGCGCAATCATTCCGGCCACGAGCACCAGCACTCCAGCCGTGCTCATCGAAACCACTGTTCGCGAAAACTCAAGCATGCTACGGCTCCCTTCCCGATCGCGATTCCCAGCGCCAGGCCGATGCGTGCGCCTTCCTACTAGCGATATCATCCCCCACCGCCAAAGCCAACACCCGAACCACACCCGCACCCACACTCACACTCGCAATCACACTCGCACTCCGTCCATTTACAATTGCATTCGGTATGACGTGGTTTAAGCGCGAGAACGGCGACTATTCCGGCCCTGACAGCGGCGCGCCGGGCGACAACGGCCCCGACACGGGCGCAAAATCCGTGCGCACGGAAGGCCTGTGGGTCAAATGTCCCAGTTGCCGCCAGCCTCTCTACAAGGCTGAGCTCGAGGCCAACCTCCAGGTCTGTCCCAAATGCCAGCATCACTTCAAGCTTGGCGCGCGCTCCCGCCTCAATCTCCTGCTCGATCCCGGATACGAAATCGTCGACACCGGCCTGCGCTCCACCGATCCGCTCAACTTCGTCGACGTCAAGCCCTACAAGCAGCGCCTGCGCAAGGCGCGCGAGACCACCGGCCTCGACGACGCCATCCTGAACGGTGTCGGCCGCATGGGACCGCATGAAGTCGTCGTCAGCGCCATGGAGTACGGTTTCATCGGCGGTTCCATGGGCGCTGTCGTAGGCGAAACCATTGCCCGCGCTGTCGATCGCGCGCGGTTCCTGCGCAAGCCGCTCATCATCGTGGCCGCTTCCGGCGGCGCGCGCATGATGGAAGGCGTCGTCAGCCTCATGCAGATGGCCAAGATCGCCACCACGCTCGCGCAGTTGGACGACGCGCGCGTGCCCTACATCTCCGTGCTCACCGACCCAACCACCGGCGGCGTCACCGCCAGCTTCGCCATGCTGGGCGACCTCAACATCGCCGAGCCTGGCGCGCTCATCGGTTTCGCCGGCCCGCGCGTCATCGAGCAAACCATCCGCCAAAAACTGCCCGAAGGCTTCCAGCGCGCCGAGTTCCTGCTGGAAAAGGGCTTCCTCGACGCCGTCGTCCACCGCAAGGACATGAAGGCGTATTTGATTCGCGCGTTGGAGTTTTTGAAGGCGCCCGCAGAGCAGCAAGTCGGCGAGACCGCGAGCTAGCAAGTTCGCGAGTTTGCGAGTCGGCTGTCAGCCATCAGCGTTCATTTGCCGACGTCCTGAGTACAGGATTACAGCGAATTTACTCCGTTTGCTTTACTCTATCCAAGTCTTTATTTATGTTTACCTTACAGCCACGGTACAGTTGTACAGTGGCTGTAATGGGGTCGGTTGGGTGGCTGCAAGCCGCTGATTCTTATCTTGTTAAGTGGGGCGGTACAGTTTCACAGCCCAATTTCGCGGAATTGCCGCCAGGGGTCAGTGAGCCGCGGCCCCGAGCCTGCCCCTCCCCCCTATTTTTACCTAAAGTCCTCATGGAAAAGGGTTTATGGGGTTTTCTCCGTAAAGTCTTGATTCTAAAGGAGAGGCTTCCGGAGAGACCTCCATGAGGTTACGGGCCGAAGGCTCGCGGATTGTGATTCGTGAAACGCGTCTCGTGGGATACGGTCCCGGACCGCTGATCTCTGGGTTTATTGTGCGCTAAAGGCGGGAAATTATATGCAAGGTTTGGATGGAATATTTCTTGGGGCGGATGCGGGAGGGGGTCCGGCGGAGCTGATTGCCGGTCAGATGGGATTTCATCGCGGCTTAGCCGCGTATTCGAATTCACGAAAAATGGGCGATCAGGGAGGTGAGATCAGAACCGGCTCTGGTATTCGTTGCTGATCCGCATCAGCGCGGCTCCGTAGCCTTGCTGGGTGTCCTTTTCGTCGACCCATTCGAACCCATACGGGGGTTCGTTTCTTGCTTTGAATTTCAAGACCACAAACTCGTCGTAGGAATCTTCCACCTCGGCCAGCCTGAGGCGAGCTTGTTCCGCTTCCTGAATGGGGTGTTTATATTTGCCGCCGTCGGTTCGGTACGATCTGTCGCCTTCGTAGCTGGTCGTAACGTCAGCAAAGTTGATTCCCACGATTGCCACACAAATGGGCTTTCTTGATCCTGAGCGCCTCTTGAAATTCTGAACTTGATTTTTGAGGTCGCTTTTTACTCTGTCGATCTGTTTGATCATCGCCTTCGCAAGGATTTTTACTTCGACGCCAATCTCGATGGTTGCGACGGACCCTCTGGCAACCTTGTAGCCAGGGTCTATCTGGGGTTGCTCCCCGACGATGAGCTCCCCAAAGGTTCCGTCGCCCCTTCTGGCGTCAATTCCTTTCCTTTTGTTTTGGACGTTGAGGACTCCGGACATGTTCTCGACCGAGATGACATATCGATCCGATTTGTTCACCGCGACCAGATCCTCATAGAGATGCATCGCCACGAAATCGCCTAAGTTTGATCTCCGATGCTCGTATTTCGTGCCATCGAACAACTTGCGAAATTCCGCGAGAAGTCTGAATTCAATCACTAACAACCTCGCACATTGTGGCGCCGGCCATTCCTATTACCCGCGTCAGAGCCGACGCTCTTTTCCGAGCCGTATCCAGGTATGACGGCTCTACCTCGACGCCAATCGAGTTCCGCCCTGATCGAATTGCCGCGGCAGTCGTTGAGCCCGTTCCGAGAAATGGGTCCAACACCGTATCACCGGCAAAGGAAAACAATCGGATGAGCCGTTCTGCTAGATCGACGGGAAATGGAGCAGGATGCGAGGTTTTCGTCGTCGACGCACCGGGGATGTCGTCCCAGCCGGAGCGAAGCCAACTCTGCATCTCTTCCTTGGTCAGCATGGAGAGAACCTTTTGAACGGGCGGGACCGATCTGTATTTCCCACCCTTACGGAGTTGGAGAATGAACTCCGTGTCGTTCTTGACAATCGACCCCGGCTGGTATGGCTTGCCGTAGAAACCTGCGCCGTTTCCTTTCGCCTCGGTGACCCCATTGGCGATCTTGTGCCACAAGATTGGTGTCAGACAGTCAAGGCCAAGCTTGCGTGATCGGACTTGAATGTCCGAATGTAGCGGCATGACATAGTGCCTTCCCTCGCGCTTCCTGGGAATGCACACGTCACCCACCACGCAACAGATCCGCCCGCCGGGAACAAGCACGCGGGCGCATTCCAACCAAACTTTATCCAGTTCGTTCAGGAACCGCTCGTAGTCGGCGACGTCACCGAGTTGCGCTTCGTTGTTCTTTGCGTATTCTTTCAACGTCCAGTACGGTGGCGAGGTAACCACGAGGTGGACAGATGCGTCGGGGAGCCAGGACAGGTCCCTTGCGTCGCCTAAGTGCAGGCGGTGGATGGTCCTGTTAAATGGTGCTGGCCACGGAACTGTTCGGAAGTGCTCGTTCGCCTCGCGATAAATGTTCAATGCACCGGGTGCAGCGTCATTTAGCGGCAGCTGAAACGTAACTTCCGCCCGGCTCCGCAGCTCGATGCTCGGCTGTTTCGGGGCTTTGGCGCCTTTCGTCGGGGCGTCGTTCGTCAACGTTTTTTGAACGGTGGCTTGCTTCACTTCTGGTCCCTTTGCTGCAGACTTGGCGACTGATCTATTCATACACCCTTGACCACTGGAAAAACGGTCCGAGAATTGGTCAATTTGGTTCGTCGTCAAATCACCATTCAGCGGGCATTCTGGTCCGGTATCGAATTCAAGGGAGCGTTGCAGACAATTTCGGCGCATGAAGGCAGGATAGGCATGGGCCCTCGGGCGACCGCAGGAAGCTTGGCCGCGGCCGCTTCTTGCTTTCGCAAATGGAACATAGTATCGATCCGGGCCGACAAGGACGATTGTCGGATTCCTTCTTGGGCCGCGGCTGCGCCGCGTGCTTTTTTCTCGAAGAATGGGTGGGCGGGTTTTCGTGAGGCTGAAGCCTCACGCGCCCTCCAAAAAGCAGGGATCAGGGATCAGAGAAGCAAATGCAAGGGCAACCGCGGGTCCTTCGGCTCGCGATGGCGCATTTCTTGCGCCATCGCTCGCTCAGGATGAAATTCAACTTTTGTTGCTCAGGATGACAGGCGAATTTTATTGCTCAGGATGACAGTTTGTGCGGGCGAGGACGCCCGCACTACAGCCGGTCAGGAGACCGGCGCTACAAATGCGGCTCAGAATTCTAGGCGCAGGGAACCTTGCAGGACGCGGGCGGCTATATCCGAATCCGGGGGGACGTAGGTGCTGGAGATGGTTCCGAAGTTGACGCCTTCGGCTTCGGTGATGTCGTCGCCGGCGCCGGTGGGCGGGTTGAAGTTGGGATGGTTGAAGGCATTGAAGGCGTCGCAACGGAATTTGAGGTTCATCCTATCCGCATACAAAGGGAAGGTTTTGCCGAGGCCGAGATCGAGATTGAAGTAGCCGGGTCCGCGCAGATTGTCGCGGCTGCCGATGTTGAATCCGGTGGGGCCGGTGTAGGCGGCAAGCGCCGTCGTCGGATTCGAAAATGCGTAGAGCGGGCTGCCGCTGCCGCCGTGGATCCTGGTCTTGAGCAGGGCGCGCGAACCGGTGAGCGTGGCGGGCGCGTTGTTGGCGAAGCCGGCTACGTAGGCATTGGAAAACGCGTTGTAGGCAACGCCGGTGTGCCAGGTGGGAATGCCGCTGATCTCCCAGCCTCCGGCGAGCTGGTTGGCCCAGAGGGGCATAGTCGCGCCGACGGCGCGATTGCGGCCCACGGGCAGTTCGTAGATGAAGTTGCCGTTTAAATAGTTGGCGACATCGAAGGTGGAGCTGCCGCGGCACTCGCGCGGACGGTTGACGTCGCAGATGAAGCCGGTGGCCGCCGCCTCTGCGATGAACACGGCGGGAGTGGAGACGTTGTCAATGGAATGCGCCCAGGTGTAGTTGAGATCGAATTGCAGACCGTAGCCGACGTTTTTGTGCAGGGTGACGAGCATGCTGTTGTAGCTGGAGAATCCTTTGTTGGTCCAGATGCTGTTGTCGCCGAACTGCGCGGCCAGGCCGACGTTGGGCGGCAGGAATTGCGACAGGGCGTAGACGACATCGGAAAAGTCGCCGCGCGCCGAGTAGGGATACGCGAGATAGGCGGCAGCCTGCGTGTTGTTGGCGAAGTAAGCGCCACCGTAGAGAAAGTTGAGGTAATTGGCCAATCCCGCGAGCTCGTCTTCAAACCAGGGTTGGGGCGAGAGACTTGCCGCGGAGCCGTATTCACCGAGGCTCGCGTACTGGCGCAACTGCGTGACCATGCCGGATTCAGCCTGAGACAACATTTGGCTGGAGCCGCCGGTGTTGTCGGGGAAGTCAACGAGCTGGCTGGCATCGGCGGTAGCGAGCAAACGGCGGCCGAGTTTTCCAAAGTAGGCAACTTTGAGGAGATAGCCCTGGGGAAACTCGTGTTGCCATCCGAAATTGAATTCAATGTTGTAGGGATTTTTCAGATTGGGGTCGACGAGAACGTTGCCTTCGCCGTATTCCTCACCATAGGGCACGCCGCCGGCAACATAGGGCGTGTAAGGAGGCGTGACGTTGGGCGCGCCGGGCGGAGGCGGCGGCGAGGTGAGCCCGCTAAAGCGAGGCAAACCGCCGAGTCCGACGTTGCTGGTGGCTAGTGAATCATAGGGATCGCCGTAGATTCCGTAGGGATTGAGTTGCTGGGCTGAGAAGAGATAGGACTCCTGCGTCTGGACGTACTGGAGAGCGTTGACGATGCGGTGATCGTAGACGATGGCTGCGCCGCCGGCCACGACAGACTTGAGATCGAAGTTGGGGCTGTAGGCAAAGGCGAGACGCGGCGCGAACATTTTTTTCTGCGGATAGTAGAAACCGGGAGCGTGGTTGACCTTGCCGCCGAGAACGTATTGCAGGAATGGGACTGAGGTGTTGGTGGAGATTCCCGCGGCGCTTTGCTTGATGCGGTCCGCCCAGTAGGCGTCGAATGAAAACGGCGTGACCGTGCCGTTGGAGTTGAGCTGAGGGAAGGCCTGGTCGCCGTGGGTTTCGTAGGGCGGCGTGTAGTTCTGATAGCGCACACCATAGGAGATGGTGAGATGGGGTGTGAGCTTCCAGGTATCGCCGAAATAGAGTTCGGACTCGTCATAGCGGAAGTTCATATCGAGGCCGCCGGCGGTGGGAAGCGTGACGCCCTTGTTGTTGTAGTTAAAGATGGCGGCGTTTTCAGCGAAGGCGCCAAGCGCTGTGGAGAGGGCGTTGTCGTAGATGCTGGTGGCGTATTGCGAGGCGTTGATATCGGACGGGCGCAGGCTGGGAGCGAGGGCTGAAAAGTTTGTGCCTCCGGTGACGCCTACGTATTCGAAATTGAAGTTGTCGGCGAGAAACTCGTTGGGGTTGATCCATTTGAAGGTTCCGCCAAAGGTTAGGGCGTGCCTCCCCTTTTGCCAACTGAAGTCATCGCGGACGATGGGAACAGGATAGGTGCTGGACTGAGATCCGTTGCCGGCTGCATAAGGCCCGCTGAGGCCCGCGTAGGCGAACTGGTTGTCGCCTTGCGGATTGTAGACAATCGGCGTCGCTAGGTCTTCGTAGGTTTCGCCGTACTCTGCCTGATTGAGGATGTTCTCGGTGATGGTCCAGGAGTGGCCGACCACCCAGGCATAGCTGCGATCGTAGCTGGGGTGGGTTTGCGGGTCGCCGGGAAATTGAATGGGAGTGAGTTCGTCGTTTCTCCGCGTGAACGTGCCGCGGCCGAAGATTTTCATTTTGTCGTTGAGGTTGATGTCGACGCGCTGCACGAAATTGTTGACAGTGACCGGCAGGGGCGCATTGAAACGAAAACCCGCGGTGTTGACCAGGTCGCCTACGTCTCCCGTGAGATCGTTTGCGACGGGATAGCGGCCCTGGAAGAATTTGAGTTCCGTCGAATTCCATCCGAGTCCCTGCGGATCGAGATTCATTACCTGCGAAGGATTGAGCGATACGGTGACGCCGCTGGTATTGACATAGCAAACGTAGCCTTCGCGATAGCCCGCACTGCCGGCGCAACCGGATTGCCCGGAGATACCACCTAAGGGAACGGTCTGATCGGTGGGGGAATTTTTGGCGTCGTGCTGGCCGTCGTAGTCGAAGAAGAAGAAGGCTTTGTTTCTGCGGATGGGTCCGCCGATGTTGCCGCCGAACTGATTGCGCACCAGGGGGGGCCTGCCAATTCCCGCATTGTTGTTGAACCAATCGTTGGCTTCAAGGTCCGTGTCGCGATGGTACTCGTTGATGTTGCCGTGGAATCGATTGGTGCCGCTCCTGGTGACTAGATCGAACTGGCCGCCTCCGCCTTGTCCTGCACTGGAGAGCGGATCGCCGGTGACACCGCGAAACTCCTGCACGGAGTCGACGGGAGCATTGGCTACAATGACGCCGAATTGGCCGGTTGCGTTTTTGTTGACGTCAAGGCCATCGAGCGTGACGTTGGACTGATCGGTGCGCGAGCCCGTGACCGCGCCATCGAGGGTGACGCCGGGTTGCTGATAGAAAAGCGCTGAAGGATTGCTGCGGTCTTCGACGGGGAGATCGTTCAGCTCCTGCACCTGGAAGTTATTGCCCACGGTCGCATCCGTTGTGTTCAGCGTGACATTCTCGTCCGCGGCCGAAACTTGAACAGTTTGCGATGCGGAGCCAACAGTAAGTTTGGCGTTCTGGGTACGCGTGCTGGAGACGCTCAGGTAGATTCCCGTAATGACGATGGTCTTGAAGTTTGCCGCCGAAAAAGTGACTTTGTAGCCCGGGCCGGGAGCGACGTTGGTGATGCTGAAGGAGCCAATGGAGTTGGTGACCGTTTTGTAGGAGACGCCGGTTGCGTCATTGGCGAGCAGGACCTCTGCACCGGAAATGACCGCTCCGCTCGAGTCCGTGACGACTCCCGTGATGGACGCAAGGTCCTCGGCGTGGGACGGAAGGGCGGGGAAGACGACTAAAAGGGCTAAGAGGCCCGATAAAAGCAGGTTTCTATTGATCCGACAACCCATGAAATGCCCCCAAACTGGTTCGGAACCGTGTAACCTCCCGTGATGCCGTAGGGGTCAGGAAATGGTCTATCGATTTCGCTGTTTTTTCGGCTACTGAGGGCGACAAGCGGGTGGTCACCCGAAACCGGTTCAGGGACGAGTATGCAATCTATTCCAGCTTCATCCCAGCGAAAAAACTGATGTGAATCCAGCAAGTAATGCCACAAAAGTGGCACAGATTGAGCAACATGGGAGATCTTTGGGATGGGGAGTATGGAGTCTGGGACGAACGGCATTCATGCAGGGATGAACGGCATTGGTCACAAAAACAGCGCAGCCCGGGATTTGCCCGGGCTGCTCATTCGAAGGAGTCGATTAAGCCACGCCAATCAGATGCGCATGGGCATGAGGACGTAGCGGTATTTGTACTCGGCGTCGGGATCTTCGGGGCGCATCTGGCCGGCGGACTGCTGGTCCTTGAATTCGAGGCGGACTTCGCCGGCGTTGTCGAGGGCCTTGAGGAAGTCGAGGATGTAGGTGGAGTTGAAGCCTACGGTGATGGCTTCGCTCTGGTAGGGCGTGTCGATGGTGTCTTCGCTCTCGCCGGATTCAGAGGATTGGGCGCTGACCTTAAGCTCGTTGTCTTCAAGCTTCATGCGGATGGCGCCGGAGCGCTCGTCGGCGAACTGGGCGACGCGCTGGATGGCAGCGGACAGTTCGCTCGACCGGACCACGGCGAACTTGGTGTTGTCGCGCGGCATGACGGCTTCAAAGTTTGGAAATTGCCCGGTGAGCTTGCGGCTGGAGAGCGTGCGATGGCCGACGCGGAAGAAGAGCGTGTGCTCGTCGTCGGCGAATTCAATGCGTTCGGCGTCGGAGTTGGCGAGCAGCGATTGCAGCTCCTGGAGAGCCTTGCGCGGAATGAGCACGCGCTTTTCGCCGCTGATGCCCTCGAGAGTCTCGTTGGGCTTTTCGACAAACGAGAGGCGATGGCCGTCGGTGGCGACCATGGCGAGCGACTCGGCTTTGAGGATGAGCAATGCGCCGTTGAGGGTGTAGCGCGACTCCTCGTTGGAGATGGCGAAGATGGTGCGACTGATGAGCGTGCGCAGAGCAACAAGGGAAATACTGGTGGCCGCGATGGTGGGGAACTCGGGAACCTGTGGATAGTTGGCGCGCGCCATGCCGACCATTTTGGTGTTGGAGCGGCCGCTGCGAATTTGCACCCAATGATTTTCAAGCAGCTTGATGGAGATGTCGCCGTCGGGGAGGAGCCTGATGTAGTCGTAGAGCTTGCGCGCGGGGATGGTGCAGGCGCCGGGCTTTTTGACCTTGACGGCGGCGCTGGTGCGGATGGCCTGGTCGAGATCGGTGGCGGTGATGTTGAGGCGATCGTTTTCGGCCTCGATGAGAAAGTTGGAGAGGATCGGGATGGTGGTTTTGCGCTCGACGACGCTCTGCGTGGCCGTGAGTTCCTTGACCAGATCCTGGCGGCTTACGGTAATTTCCATCGCTGCCCCCTGCGCGGCCGGCTTCTCAACTTCAGTTTCGACGCTTGGCATTCGAATCCCCCTGCCCCAGAAGCCGCGTCCTATGCCCTCACTGTACAACAGCTTGCGGGCAGCCGGAAGCGGCGACGATTCATCAACCCGATTGTAGCGATCCTGCGATGAAATGGCGCGTGGAAAACTAGTCTGCATTTCTGAAATACGAGGAGAAATGCAGGAGTGTGGGTGTGAGTGCGAGTGTGTTCCCACCCTTTCCGCAAAAAGCGCGAAAAGGATGGGGCAATGTCCAGCGTCGGGTCGGGGGTCAGCGAGAGCGCGACGGGGAGGGGTGGGTATGTGTGAGTAGAGATAAAGAAAAGACAGCAGTACCCGTAGGTGCGGTAGGAAAAGTGGGAATCGGGGCGGAGATGCATGGGGACGCGGAGTTGGGATGGGTGAGAGTTTTCTAAAACGCGGCTGTGGGAATGAGGGCAATTGGAAAACCGGTGCGCGAAGGGTGAGATACGACCGTGATTATCCGCGGCTCCCACAGGGGTGGGGCTGAAGGCTGTGGAAGGCGTGTGGGTTGTGTGGGAGGCGCGGCGAAGGTGTGGGCGTGGAGAGGGTTGCGGCGAGCGGGTATTACACAGCAGGAGAAGGAATGGTGTAGACGCGGGGTGGGTGCATGCCGGGCTGAATGCATGTCTGGAGTGTCTTGCTATCCCCCGTCCCCAAAAGCGAGGGACGGGGGGCACCCGGCTATCCCACATCTCAGAAGCGAGATGTGGGGCACCCGGCAAGTTGGCGTCATTTCGACTGTTGGACATGTGGAGATTGCGAGGCTTTTATACTGAAGTTTCCTATGTCCTACGCGGCAGCAATCGAACAGTTGAGCGCCATGACGCCGGAGCTGTATGCAAAGGTGGGGCAGGCGCGGCGCAAATTTTCGCTCGATGAGGTGCGGATTCTGCTGGCGGCGCTGGGCGATCCGCAGCGGCGGTTCCCGGCGGTGCTGATTGCGGGGACGAATGGAAAGGGGTCGACGGCGGCGACACTGGCGTCGATTCTGACAGAAGCGGGGCTGCGCACGGGACTGTATACGTCGCCACATCTGGAACGGCCGAACGAGCGGATTCGCGTGGGACGGACGGAGATTGCGGACGGGGATTTTGCGCGGCTGTTTTTCCTGGTTTCAGATGAGGGCGATCGACTGGTGAGGCAGGGCAAGCTCCCGCAGATGCCGAGTTTTTTTGAGATGCTGACGGCGCTGGCGTTTCTCTACTTTGCCGAGAGCGGGGTGGAGATTGCGGTGCTGGAGGTGGGGATGGGTGGGCGGCTGGATGCGACCAATGTTGTGGAGCCGCTGATATCGATTGTGACCGACATCTCGCTGGACCACATGGAGTGGCTGGGACCGACGATTGCGGCCATTGCGCGGGAGAAGGCGGGGATTCTGCGCGCGGGCGGAACCATGATTACGCTGCCGCAGCATCCTGAGGCCAACCAGGTGCTGGGCGAGGTGGCGACTGCGCTAGATGTGCGCGGAGTGAGCGCGGTGCCGTACATGCCGGCAAGCGAAGCCAAGGGGCCGTACACGGTGGAGGCGCTGGGCGCGACGGTCAATGTGGATTCGCCGCTGAGGGGCGCGCACCAGCAGAGGAATGTGGCGCTGGCGGTTGCGGCGGCGGTGGAGCTGGCCGCACGGCACGGATTTGCTGTGAGGCCGTCGGACATTGAGGAAGGGATTCGGCGGACACAATGGCCGGGACGCCTGGAGCGCATGACGCGCGGGGATGTGGAGTGGGTGCTGGACGTGGCGCACAACCCGGCCGGCGCGTGGGCTTTGCGCGCGGGACTACGCAGCATTGTGGATGCACGGACGCCAAGGATTTTGATTTTCAGTTGCCTGCGCGACAAGCCGCTGGCGGAGATGGCGCAGATTTTGTTTCCGGTGTTCGAGCGCGTGATTGTGACGCCGATCCATGCCGCGCGCGCGGCGGCGGTGGAGGATTTGCTGGCCGCGGCGAAGGCAACGGGGACGGCGGCGACGGTAACTGAGACTGTTCGCGAGGCGCTCGAGATGGCGCAGGGAGACGCGGCGGGTGGCGTGGTGGTGGTTTCGGGATCGGTGTACCTTGTAGGCGAGGCGCGTGGCGTGCTTTTTGAGGAGCAGTTGGCGGGAAAGAGCAAAACGGGATGAGCACGAGACCCAATCCGCTGCCGCGGCTCTACCGCTGGCGAACGAATGCGCTGCAGGCGCCGGTGTTCGCGCTGGTGACGGCAGCGTGCGGGCTGAGCGCGCTTGCGGTCTCGCTGGTGGACAAAAAGGGGCGGGTTCAGCACGAGATTGCGCGTTTGTGGGCGCGCTGCGGGGTGTGGTCTACGCTTTCGCGGTTGAAGGTGGAGGGAAAGGAAAACCTGAGCAAGCACCGGGTCGCGGTGTATGCACCGAACCACACCTCCTACATGGATATTCCGGTGGTTTTTGCGGCGCTGCCGTTTCAGTTCCGCATTCTGGCGAAGAAGGATCTGTGGCGGTGGCCGTTCATCGGCTGGTATCTGCTGCGATCCGGGCAAATGCCGATCGACATCGCGAATCCACACGCGACGCTCTCGAGCCTGGGCGGAGCGGTGAAGGCGTTGCGCGGCGGCATGCCGCTGGTGGTGTTTCCGGAGGGCGGGCGGACAGCGGATGGCGAGTTGAAGCCGTTTCTATCGGGCGCGGCATACCTGGCGATTCGCGCGCAGGTGCCGCTGGTGCCGATTGCGCTGAAGGGTGTTTACGATCTGCTGCCGATTCACACGCGCCACTTTTATCCCGGCGAGCTTACGGTGCAGATTGGCGAGCCGATCGAGACCAAGGGCATGACCGTGCGGCAGAACGGCGAGCTGACGGAGCGGTTGCGTGCAGCGATGGAGAAGATGCTGGAGACGCCGGTGCGAGCTGAGGCGCCGGTCTCCTAAATGAAGAAGAGTTTTTGGACTGATCCAATTAAAATCTCAGGTTGAATTTTTCAGTATCCATCAAAGTCGCGAGAACGCAGAGGGCGGGTAGTGGGCAATTTGAACAAAATCGCCCCGCAGGGGCTAAAGCCCCACTCATTCTCGGAGCCTTTGCGGCACGACTCAAGCCACCCCGGCGACGAAGACCTGTCGCCGGGGACCCCGGCAAATCATGACCTGACACTTCGTGCCCCAACGATGCATTCTCTAGAAAAATCTGAAGTTGTGCCCCGACACTTCGTGCCGCGACCATACATTCTCTCGAAAGCTCTGAAGTCGTGCCCTTTCACGACAGATTCAGACTGATCCAATAGCAATCTCGGGTTGAGTTCTTCAGAATCTCTGTCAAAATCCCTGAAGGACGCGCGAACTGAGAAAGCGCGCGACGTCAGTCTTCGCCGAAGAAGCGTTTTCGTGCGGCTTCGTCAACCGGCAGGTCGGGTCCCACGAAAAGCGCATCCGGCTGGCGGCTGGGGTCTTGTGCGATGAGTGGCATGGCTCGCGCGCGGCGCGCATCGGCATCCGGCCCGGTGCCGAGATACATCGTAGTCATCCACTGGTGAAAGGTGTGCAGACGGCCTGCGTAGCCATCGTGCTCGTCGGCGTAGGCATGGCCGGCTGCGTCCCAGTCGTCGTTGTGCAGCAGGTGATCGCGCAACACGCGGGCGTCGCGCAAGGTGAGGGAGAGGCCCTGCCCCCAGGTGGGATCGCTCGACGCGGCCGAGTCGCCGACGAGCGCCACGCCATCGCGGTAGGGATGATCGACCCAGGTGTGCGCGCAACCGAAGGTGGCAAGCGGGCCGGTCTGCCGGGCATCTTCAAAGAGCGCGGCGCTCGCGCCTGCTTTCTTGCAGCCATCAACAAATCGAGCCAGGTCACCGGACCCTTGAAGGCGCGGTTGCGTTCCATCGTGGTAGCACAAATACATGCGCGCGCGTCCACCGCCCTGCGGACCGACGATGGTGAGTTGCCCCAGCGAAAAGTTGTAGATGCCCTGGAGAACATCTTCTGCCGCGGGAACATTTTCCAGCAGCACTCCGGCGATCATCATGTCTTCAGGATCACGCAGGACCGGGAAGTGCGCCGAAGAACGCGCCATGCACGATCGTCCGCCGGCTCCCACCACTATCCGCGCGACGATGGTTTCAGCGCGGCCGTCTTCCTCAAGCACCATCTGCGGCCGCGTGCCCGGACGCACCGCGCGAACTGCCGCGCCCCGCCGCACCGTTGCGCCCGCTGCTGCCGCCGCCTGCAACAGCGACTCCTGCATGGCGGGGTGATAGCAGGCCAGGCAAGGGAGCTGATGCTTTGTGCTGGGGATGAGTTCGCGATGTTCTACCCGGTCGCTTGCGACATACGTGTCGATCCAGTTGAGATGGTGGCCGCCGGCTCCGGCGAGGCAATCGGCGATTCCGAGGGCCTGCACTTCCGCGTAGCCCCAGGGCAACATGACCTCGCCGCGCACGCGGTCTTTGAATTGTCGCTCGTGCTCGATGACGAGCACGCTGGCGCCCTGCTCCGCCATGTTTTTGGCGAGGGCTGCGCTGCCCAGGCCACCGCCGGCGATGGCCACATCGTAAGCTGTCGTCACGCTGAACCCCCCGGGGGAATTTCCAGAAAATACGTGGCTTTGTCGGAACCGAGCAAGCAAAAATTTTCCGGCGGAGGGGAATCGTGGACTTCTCCGCCGGAGCCCGTGATTTACACTTTTCTTCAAGCTCTGTCTGTTTCCCTTTCGGCTCGATCACTCTTATCCGGGCTGCTCTCCAGACTTTCTATTTCAGGAGGAACTCTCTTTGACGCGAGCCGCCGCTCTGTTGTCTGCCGTTTTGGTTGCCTTGTCTCTCGCTTCTCACGCCGCCGCACAGGCGCCGCAGAAGCAACTCACGGTTGAGGCCATCTTTGCGCACAGCCCGCTGGTTCCCAAGGGGCCCGAGACGCTCGACTGGTCTCCCGATGGCAAGCATCTGACCTATCTGGAAGGCGGCGAGCTGATGGATGTGGATCCCGTCACGGGCAAGACGCACGTGATGGTGAGCGCCGCCAAAATGGATTCGCTCGACGGCGGGGGCGGCTCCGAGCGGGACCGCGATCATCGCGAGCGCTACAACATGGCCGGCTACCTTTGGGCGCCCGACTCAATCCACCTGCTCTTCGACGCCGACGGCCGCCTGTGGCTCTACGATTTGCGCAACGGCACCGGCGTACAGATCGGCTTTACGGGAGCCGCTGCCGGCGACGACCCCAAGTTCTCGCCTGACGGTTCGTGTGTTTCCTTCATTCGCGATCACGGGCTTTCTGTCGTCCACCTGCGCGACCCCGGCACGCCCACCATCGCCGTGGCGCCCGCACCTAGCGCCGCAAACGGCAAAGAACAAACGGCGAGCGGCAAAGAGAGATCCATATTGAACGGCGAGGTGGACTGGGTCTATGAGGAAGAACTCGACACGCGCAGCAACTACTTCTGGTCGCCGGACTCAAAGAATATCGCCTATCTACAGATGAACGAGACCGCCGTGCCGCAGTATCCGCTCACCGATTGGATTCCCACGCACGCGCAGGTCGAGTGGCAACGCTATCCTCAGCCGGGCGACGCGAACCCCCTGGTCCAGGTGGGCGTGGTGAGCGCCAAGGGCGGCAAGACCACCTGGATGAACATTCCCATCCAGGCCGGCGACTATATCCCGCGCTTTGGCTGGGTCAATCGCAACACCGTGTGGGTTGAGACCGTCAGCCGCGATCACAAGCATCGCACCCTGTTTTTTGTGGGCTCTGAACTTGGCGACGCGCGCAAGATGCTGGAGATCAGCGACGACAAGTTTCTCGACGAAGACTACGACGTGGCCGTGGTCGACGGCGCTGTGGTTCTGACCAGTTGGAGCGATGGACATACGCATCTTTATCTCTACAGCTACGACACGACCACCCCGCTGGCCAGGGACGCCAAGCTGGAAAAGCAACTCACTCAGGGCGATTTTGAAGTGGACGCTGTGTATTCGGTCGACCCCGAGCGCAAGATCGTCGACTACGCATCGAATGAAGGCAATCCACTGGAACAGCAGATATGGCAGGTCAGCTTCGACGGCGAGCGCAAACAGTTGAGCAGGGGCGCGGGATTTCACGACGCCAGCTTCGCGCCCGGCGGCAGAACCTTCACCGACAGATACTCCACGCGCGCTACCACGCCTGTGATGCGGCTTTGCCACGAGGAAGAGGGCCCTGCTTCAGCCGAGAATTGCCGTGTGTTCTGGGAGACGCATGCGCTCGACGCCTACCAACTGAAAATTCCGCAGCAGCTTGAGGTCAAAGCCCACGACGGGACAATGCTCTACGCCACGCTGTTGATGCCCTCCGGCTCGTCCAATCCCGCTACGGTTCCGCTGATCGTGAACCCTTATGGCGGACCTCACGCCCAGGAAGTCGTGAACGAGTGGCACGACAATCTGCTCTTCGACAATGTGCTCGCGCAGCATGGATTTGCCGTGCTCCGCGCCGACAATCGCGGCATGGGTTTCCGCAGCCGCGCCTTCGCGCAGGCGGCCTATCGCAACTTCGGCCCCGTGCAGCTCGAAGACCAGTTGACGGTGGTCGACGCCGCGCTCGACCAGAATCCCCAGCTCGATCCGCGGCGGCTGGGCTGGTGGGGATGGAGTTGGGGCGGCACTTTCACGCTCTACGCGATGACACACTCCGACCGCTTCCGCGCTGGCGTTGCCGTTGCGCCTGTTACCGACTGGCGCAACTACGATTCCATTTACACCGAGCGCTATCTCGGCGTGCCTGCCGAGGATGCCGACGGCTACCACGACTTTTCCGTGGTGAATTCAGCGGCGAAGTTGAAAGGGAGGCTGCTGATTGCGCACGGAACCGGCGACGACAATGTGCACATGGAAAACACCGTGCAGTTTGTGCAGAAGCTGATTGAGGCCGGCGAACCGTACGACCTGCAGATCTATCCGCGCAAGACGCACTCCATCAACGGGGCTGATGTGCGCACCAGTCTCTACGACCGGATTCTGGCGCAATTTGAGATGTACTTGAAGCCGGACCCCCCGGCTGCCGGCGGCGACTAGTTTTTAACTTTCGTGGTGATTGAAAATGTCATCCTTCTCGCGGCAGCCGCACTTGGTGCACTCCAGGCAACACACCAGAAGCACCGCTACGCCCACCGTGACCACCACGGCAAGAACGCTTCCGTTCGCCGTAAGCCAATGTGTGATGGTCTGCATGTTCGGTCACCATTTCTGAGCGATCCGGCCCTCTGCGGAGGTTTGCTCTGCTCAACGCTGCGGGGTCGGCTGACAAATTAGACGATACTCGCTCTCCTCAGGTTATCTCATGCCACGTTGTGGGCATGTCGGTGACTAAAGACACATGATTTCTCTTGCAAAAAAGAGAATAAAAAGCGAAACTAATACCCAAATGGCCGCCGCGCCCATCCCGGCCTTCTCCCCCGCTCCTGAGGAGTGGCCTGAAGAGCTCGTGAACCTGGGCCTTGAATCGGAACGCAAGGTGGAGGAAGCTGCCGCTGCGGATTCCGCTCAGGATTCTTCGCTCAACTGGCTCTTTGTCGACCTCAATTCGTACTTCGCCTCGTGCGAACAGGAGGCGCGGCCGGAGCTGCGCGGGCGTCCCGTGGGCGTGGTGCCGATGATGGCTGATACCACCTGCTGCATTGCGGCTAGTTACGAAGCCAAGGCCTTCGGCGTGCGCACCGGAACCATCGTGGCCGACGCCAAGCGTCTCTGCCCCGAGATCGTTCTCGTCGAGGCGCGGCACGAAATTTACACAGATTTCCACCATCGCGTCGTCGAAGCTGTGGAAAGCTGCGTGCCCGTCACCGCTGTCTGCTCCATCGACGAGATGGCGTGCCGCCTCATCGGGCGCGAGCGACCGCTTCTCGCCGCCATCGATCTCGGCATGCGCGTGAAGCAAACAATCCGCGAACGCGTCGGTCCCATGCTGCGCAGTTCGGTGGGGCTGGCAACCAATCGCTACCTCGCCAAAATCGCCAGCGACATGGAGAAACCCGACGGTCTTGTGGCCCTCCCCCTCGACCTGCTGCCTGAAGCGCTGCATCAGCTCACGCTCCGCGATCTGCCAGGCATCGGCGCGCGCACGGAAAAGCGGCTGAACGAAAAAGGCCTGCACACCATGGACCAGTTGCTGGCGCTCGATTGCGAACAGGCCGGCGAAATCTGGGGATCGGTCTGGGGCCAGCGGCTCTGGCACTGGCTGCGCGGCGAAGACTTCGAGATGGCCGAACTCGAACATCAAAAGTCCATCAGCCACTCCCACGTGCTCGCGCCGGAGATGCGCACCCCGGAAAAAGCCTGGGCCGTGGCGCACAAGCTGCTCCACAAAGCCGCCATGCGCCTGCGCTCGCAGGGGCTCTGGGCCTCGAACATCGGCTTGGCGATTGGATTCGCAGTGCCGCGCAGTGAGAACACGCCCGTTTCGCGTTTTGGCGTGCCGGCACGCGGATGGCGCAGCGAGATCAAGCTGCACGAGTGCCAGGACAATCAAACGCTCATCGCCGCGCTGCGCCGCCTGTGGGACTCGCAACCCGCCGGCGCGCAATACCAGCACCCTTATTTCATCGGCGTGCAGTTGAATAACCTGGTCCCCGATCGCCTGCACACGCTCGCGCTCTTTGACGGCCTGGAAGAAGAGCAGACGCGCACGCGGCTGCTCGCGACCATGGACCAGATCAACGACAAGTACGGGATGAGTGCGCTGGCGCCCGCAGCCATGCTGACGGCATACAAGGCCGCGCCCACGCGGATTGCGTTTAATAGCATCCCGGACTTGTTTTAGGAGCAGGGGCCAAGGGACTAGGGACTCGGCCGCGCCGACAGAGCCTTCGGATTCAGTTTCCCAATCCGCCCATGCGGCCCCACAACAAATGGCAGAGACAGCGCATTCCAATCGCGATCGGCGTCAGGCGCCTCGTGCATCACCGGATCGGGACGCAGCGCGCGCCAGTTCTTCCCGTCGTCCGTAGAAATATCCGTCCCGTTCGGCCCCACCGTGATCCAGGTTTTGCTCGCGGCGTCATAGGCGACAGCAGAGCGGTAGCCGTGGGGCGGAATTTGGGCAGAGTGCCATGTATAGCCCCAATCGCCACTGTATGCCGCCGTCTGGACGGAATCATCCGGTTTAAGAAAGTCTCCCCCGACAATGACGGCGTGTCGTGCGTCGCCCTCGCTCTTTATGTAAGGTCGCGCCGCCACAGAGAACGCTCCGCCGCTAGGACCTGCGGGGAATGGAAGTGGATTTCGCGACCACTCTGAGTACATTCCCTTTCTTGCGTCGATTCCATGCTCCTCATGAATGATCTCAGGCTTTGTCCCTCCAGTGATGAACGAGAACATCCCATCGCCGAGGTTGTAGATTAGGACAGAATTGCTCGCCGCGAATGCTGCCTCGCCGGGAGCAGCAGTAATCGGGTGTCCATTCCAGTTGTCCGAGAATGTGTGTCCTTTGCTCGTATCCGAGAACAATCGAAATTGCCCTCGTACCGGGTCGCCTAGAATGAATGTGACGTCATCGTCTTCGATATAGATCAAGCCATCCCAAAACCCGTCCGCATCCGGATTCGTAAACACCAGCTTCCACGTCTGGCACCCATCCGTCGTTTTATATAGCCGCGACAAATCGCCCTTACCGCTCGACATCACGATCGCCGTATTCGCATCGAACGCCTGCACGCCGCGGAAGTCCAGATGCTCCGCGCCCGGCGGAACGGCGCACGTCTGCCACAAATACCCGCCGTCTTCCGTCCGCAGCACCGTGCCGTTGGTGCCCGAGGCCCACGCCACGCCTCCGCCCACGTTGTCGATTCCGCGCAAGTCGGCCGTGGTGCCCGAGCTCTGCATCTCCCACTGCGCCCGCGCCATACCACACGCCGCTAAAACGAATGCCAGCAACCGCACCTTCCGTCGCATAGCCAACAGTGTAGGCCTGATGCCGCGGGGGCGGCAGAGATAGGCGAGCCGTTTTATGGAGGGGCCGTCGCCCCGCTAGGCGGCGTGTAAACTGGCGGTCAAGGAGTGCCGCGTGCATCGGCTGTATTCCAATCGCCGCCGATTCCTCTGGCGACTGCTCATCGCAGGCGTCGCCGCATCCGCTTTTTCGCAAACCAATTCCGCGGCCGCGCAATCCAGCAATCCTCAAAACGCTGCCGCTGCTGAAACCGCTTCCACCTTCGAAGTCGCGGTCATCAAGCCCCACGACCCGAATTCTTACCACAACAGTTTTTCGTTTCGCGGCGACCGGTTTTCGCTCGACGACCAGACGGTTTCGCGCATGATCGCCTTTGCCTTTGCGACCAACCAAAACCAGATTGTCGATGCGCCTAGCTGGATTCGCGACGAGCACTACGACATGGACGGCACGACGAGTTTTGCAGCCGATCCCAGCGTTCCCGAGCAGCAACAATTGATCCGCAAGCTACTTGCCGACCGTTTCGATCTCAGCTTTCATCGTGAGAAACGCGAGCTAGGCGTGTATGCGCTTGTGGTCGCCAAGGGCGGTCCAAAGCTCGTGACGGCCGCCCACCCGGATGCGCAGCCGAGCCAGCACAACGAAGGCCATGGCACGCAAACGACGCGGAGCTTTACCAGCGCGGCCATGTCGGATTTCGTGCTGACGATGCAATTCTTTCTGGACCGGCCACTCGTGGACCAGACGGGCCTGACCGGGCGTTACGATTTCAGCCTTACTTACACCTACGCCGACGCATCGAGCTCTGATCCCGATGCACCGCCGCCACTATTCACGGCGATCCAGGAACAACTCGGCCTCAAGTTTCAGCCCGCGAAAGCCGCAACAGACGTGCTAGTTGTCGATCGCGTGGAGCGCCCGCCAGCGAATTAGCTAGCGGTCTGCCGTGACTCCAGTTGCAATCGGGTGTAGAGTGGTCAGCGGGCGAAGCCGGATGTGCCCGGTCCTTACAGAAGCGTCGTCGCTCCCATACATCCCGCAGAAACTCAACCGGACCCACCAGGCAAATCTGCCGCATTGGTAGCGCCTGAAAGGTTCGGTGTCACATGTTTCGGCAGGCTCTCCGTTTTCATTTCGCAATCGGCTTTGTGGCGTTCGCGTTGCTTGGCGCGCAAGCACTCGCTGCACAGGCGGGCGTCGCGTCCGACGGCAGGCAGGTGCTCCTCGTTTGGAAGGTCGGTCCGCCCTCTGGCGAAGCTCCGTTGGCTGACATTCCTCTCAATCTTGAGCGCAAAGCCGAAGCTATGGGACTTCGGCTCGAGGTTCGCGCGTTTACAGCGAGCGAATTCGCGCAAGAGTTTCCCGTTGCCTTTGCGGCGCATCATGAGCCCGACATCATCGCCGCTGAAAACGCCTTTAGTATCGCAGCGCCGGAAGGCTATAAACACGGCCCTGGCATCGCATCCGATCCAGAGGTGCGCAAGAGCCTGACTCAGGTCAACGGTTCTTTGGGAGCGCTCGCCGGGCCCCGGGGTGGACGTCAGTACCTTATCGCCACTTCGGAGCACGCAGAGGCTGCCCGCCGGCTTGCGCTTCGGCCACCCGATTGCGATTCGATCTTTGTCGCCGAGACTCCGGTCCCACCCGACATTGAACAAACGGCCGTGCAGATGGCCGAAGCCTACCTCCGTGCGCCCGCGGGAATCAACGCCTATGATGACCCCGCTCGGTTGAGAACCGAAGGCGTCCTCTGGGATGCAGTGGATGTGCGCGCAACCAAAACCTGTAGCGCCTGGGGAAACGATCGCCTGGCCTTTGTATCCCTGGTTTCCAACTTTGAGCAAGATGATCCTCGTCTGCAGCCCCCTCCCATATCGTTTGCGGGTGGTCCGTTGATCGGCCAGATGCCGATCCTCCTCGTGCTGCGCAAGCAGGGCGCTGGTTGGCGTCTTCTTGCCGCCAGTTCCGACCGGATGCCGGACAGTGCTTTCCTGCAGCAAATTCCGGCAATTTTCGGAGGTCTGCAGAATCCCGCAAAGGAAGAAGCCGGCTTGGCGCCGGCCCAACTGCTTTCTCCCGAAGACGGCCACGCTCCCGTACCGGATGCGGGTCAGCGCACTGGCTACTTCACCTGGCGGCCGAGCCCCTCGGGAAATGTTGTCGCGCAAGTCCTTGAGGTTGCATACCTGAACGACGATTGGTTGTTCTTTGTGCCCGCCGAGCGCGATACGGCGATGGATCAGTTGCCGTCAGGTTCGCGGCGAATTCCGGGGACTGAATGGAAGTGGCGCGTGTGGTCGATTTTCGATTCGGGCGCGATTACGCTCTCCGACTACCGAACGTTTCGCAAATAAGCGGCAGGCACCGCACCCTCGGCGCGTCCGCAGTGGCGGAAACTTGTGCCCGGTGTGGGGTACCTGCAAATTACCGCGTCATTAGATTGACAAACATCTTCTGGAAGCGCGGCAAATCCAGATCCGTTTGCACGTGAACCAGCCGCACGCCGGTTTGCGGTTTCAGACTTTCCGGCCAGGTCAGCGTGTCGCCGTAGCTGGGGCCATGGCTCAGGTCCACATCCATGTACACCGACTGCTCTTTGGTGATGATCGAGGGATCAAGCCACGCGCACGCTTCCAGCTCGTCCCACATGTAGTAGCGCTGCTTACTCCATGCCGCGATGTAGCGCGCAGCCGGCGTCTGCGACTTCGCAATGGCGTCGAACATGGCCTGCGAGAACGGCGCCTTGATGGAAATATCGACCGTGGTCGCGTCGATGCGCGGCCAATCGGCGCGCAACACGATGTGCGCCGCCTCGGGATCGAACCAGAAGTTGAATTCGTGGCGCGGGCTGGTGGCAAATTCCGGATCGCTGGTCTGCGGATTCAGGCTGCTGCCCATGAAGACGATGCCTTTGGTCAGCGCGGCAAATTCCGGATCGAGCGCGACGGCCAGCGCGATGTTGGTCAACGGCCCCGCAGCGTAGATCGTTACCTGGTGCGGATGGGCATGCACCTGGCGGATGAGAAAGTGTGCGGCATCTTCGTCGATCGGCTTGGTGGTGGGCATGCCTTCGGGCAGCGGCGGAATTTCATACGGCCCGTGCGTTTCAAGATGCGCAGGCGCCGTTCCGGTTCCAGTTTCCGTCATGTTGGTGGTGTCGCGTCCCCACGCGCCTTGCCACGTTACTTTTCCATCGAGCGCTGATTCGAGCCGCGTCTCTTCCTGGGTACGCACGAGCGGAAACACCGCGCCGCGGGCTACAGGAACGTCGGAGTGGCCGGTTAGCTCCAACATGCGCAGGGTGTGCAGTGTCTCTTCGTCGCGCCAGGCGTCGCCGGTCACCATGGTGATGCCCAGCACCTGCACGTCCGGCGCCTGCAACAGCGCGAGCATGGCCATCTGGTCCGATCCGCCGGGACCGGAACCATCCTGATCGATGAGCACGAGGCGTTTTTGCGCGGAAGACACGCTCGCGATCAATGCGAGCAGCAGTAGTGTCGCAAATCTCATGGAAAGATGTTACTTCAGTTGGAGGGGAGCTTCCGGAATTGCCTTATTGTCCGCATCAAGTCGTACCAAAACCCTGCAGTAACGGTGAATACGGCGAATGTCATCAACATGGTTTGCCAATTCCTGCTGCTCGGAGCGAGGGCGATGGGCGCGACGATGCCGAAGCCGAAAGCCATGATGACGTCAGCAGTCATGCGCAATTTGAGTGAATTGCGGCCATCCATAGCGGCTTCCTGTCAGGCTTTCACTCGGGTAAAGCAACAGGTTCCGCAAGCGTAAGCGGGGCGAGCTGTTCCCGATTAACTTCTGCGATCGCGCCCGGATCCGCCTCTGTCGCGGCCGGAGCTGCCCCGATCGCGGCCAAAGCCGCGCGGCTTGTCCTGCAGCTGCACCGGCATATCGGTTTTGCCCTCGGGAAAGATCACCAGAAAGCGATTGGATCCTTCGCCCACGCTGGCGGTTTCCACACCCTGGAGGCCCTTGCACGCCATATGCATCATGCGCCGATCACGGCTGTTCATGGGCGGAAAACTGTAGGGCATGCCCGATTGCCGCACCTTTTCCGCTGCGGTTTCCGCAGCCAGTTGCAGCTCTTGTGCGTGCAGCGCCTTGAAGTTCGCGGCGTCAAAGCTCACGAGGTGATGCTCGTGATGATCCAGCCGCAGCATCTGCGACGCGAGGGTCTCGATAGCCCTTAGCAGTTCGCCGTTGTGCTGGATGACCAGCGGAACATCCGGACCGGCCAGTTCCACGTTGATCGTCTGGCGTGCGTCGCCGCCTTCCGCTTCGGGCGCGACTTCCCCCGCCGAGATGCGGTACTTGAGGCGCATTCCGCCCAGCTTGTTCAGAGTGTTTAAAAATCCGGCAATTTTTTGTGCGGCTTGTTGCAGGTCTTCAATAGGCATAACAAACAAGTATCGCAGAGAGGGGCCGGGGACGGGGAGGCGCATACGCAAAGAAAATTATCCCGTGCCGTTCATGAATTGCTACCGACGCAGGACGATGACGCGATCGGTCCACTCCCAGGAGCCGGCCTCCCGGGTTAGCGCGGCAAGAGCGCGGACCTGACCCCCGATGTCGGACGGGGAAATCGTCTTCTCGTCGACAAAAATGACGCCCCCATGGTGCTGGCCGGCCTCGGCCCAGGTCTTGAGCAAAGGAGGAATTGTCCGGCGGTCGTACGTTACCAGGGTCCAATGAAGCGCGGCCGCGCGGCGCAAACAGGCGGCGTCATCCTGGCCGAAAAACCCGCCACCCTCCCACTGCACCAGGCCGCAAACGGAGATCGACGGTCTCAACCGCCGCAGTCCCGTTGCCACCGAGGGCGAGATATGTTCATCGAGCAGGAGCTTCATTTAGGGCCTGCGCAGGCTTTTGGAGCGCCGGGCAGTAAACTCGTCGGCCTGGGGCAGCATACGCTTCAGAGCCTTAAGGTCCATGGCATCGTTGTCGGTGAGCGCTTCGGCGATCTCCGCGGAAAATGCCTCGGCGTAGTGATCTGCCGCGCGCACTTTTGCCTCGGGCCAGCCCAGGTGCCGGGCCACTGCCGCCGCATCATTCTTGTAGGCGCGCAGCAGCATAGCCACTTCCCACACCGCGAGCGTGCCGCCTTGCACATAAGCCTGTCGGCCTGCGGCGGAATCGCGAAAATCGATGAAAGCAAACTCCGCGCGGCGCAAACCCTCTTCGACCAAGCGCGCGCTGGCGTCGCTGGCCGTCCATCCATGACGGCTGGCCATACGCTTCAGGCGTCTCCCACTCTCCGCCGGCAGGCGCATGCTCACGACAATGGATTGGGGTGTGTTCATCGTATGAATTACAATGTAACTTCCGTCAGTATTGTAACAGATTTTGAATACGGCCGGCTTCACGTGTCCCCGGGTGTGTTGCGCGGAGCCTCAAGCCTGGAATGCTACCTTGGATTTGGACTTTCGGCCATTGCCTAGCATTCACATCGCGGAAAGAACCCTCGTCTCTGCCATGCGCCGTATTTTCTTCATCTTCTTGCTGGTTTTGCTGTTTGCCGGCGCAGTCTGCGCCCGCGCGCAGGGAGGGCCTCCGTTTATCACCGACGATCCGGCGCCGCCCGGAAACCATCACTGGGAGATCAACTTCGGCTGGATCGCGAACCACAATCCCGGCCAGTCCTACTACGAGATTCCCGACGTCGACGTGAATTATGGCTGGGGCAACCGCATCCAGCTCAAATGGGAACAGCCCCTGGCCGCCGGCACCAACGCCAATAACTCCACCGGCGTGGGCCTGGGCGAGACGCTGCTGGGCGTCAAGTTTCGCGCCTGGCAGCACTACATTCCCGGCAAAGAGAAAACTGACGATAACATCAACTTCTCCATCGGAACCTATCCGCAGGTCTCGCTCAACACGCCCGCAGGTTCTGCGCAACGCGGCATCGTTGAGCCAGGTCCGCAATACTATCTGCCCATGGAAGTCACGACCCAACTGGGCTGGTTGGCTCTCGACGGCGAGGTGGGCCGCTGGATTGGCAACGCGAACGAGCCCGACCAGTGGGGCCGAGGCCTGATCGCGGGCCACGCATTCAGCGATCGCCTCGAACTCTACACCGAACTCTACGACTTGCAAGCCATCAATCGCATTGGCAATCAACCCAAGCAACGTTCGCTTACGCTCGATTTCGGCGGACGCCAGACTCTGGATCGCGCCAACCACTTGCGCCTGCTCTTCATGGGAGGCCGCGGCATCCAGACCGTCACCCCCACCAATGGCGAGCCTGATTGGATTGCCTACATCGGTGTGCAACTCCTGCTCGGTCCCAAGGGCGACGATTAGTGTCTACACAGCAGAGACGCGAGGCAGTTGAGCCAACTCATTTCCTGGGGCTCTCCTCCGGCGCCGCCGCGCGTTTGCGAAGAAGCACTCCGCACACGAGCAAACCGATACAAAAGAACGTGAGCCCTGAAATGCCCGCCTCGCCAACAAATTCCAAAAGCGATCCGCGACCAACCCGCATGCCGACGCCATGCAGCACCCGAATGAAAGAGGCACAGATTGCGAACACCGGAACCATCACGACAATTGCCCGCCGCTGCCCCGCGTTGAATGGCTCTACCCATTGCGCTCTCGGTTGAGTGGTGCGATACCAGTGCAGGATCCAGATTGCGAGGAATACCAGGCCGAACATCGTGCTTCCATATTGGAGGAGCTTGAACACACCGACGTTGCCGAGTACCGGCACCTGCACCATTTTCCTCAGAATGCTCAAATGCCGATATGGCCAGAATGTGTTGTGCGTGAATGAGTCCCAGGCGATATGCGTGCATGTGCCGACCAGAATCGAGAGCACGATATTTGCCAGACGGGACGGCGGCCAGAATGTAAACGCCTCGTCGCAGGTATTCATCCGGCTTCGCACAGCGCGCGGCAGGAACATGGTGGCTGGCTGCTTTACGTACGCATGAAATAACCAAAGAACCACAAGGCTCACCGGCAAATCGAAGACAAAGATGCCGGGCACGGTGTGGCCGTAAGCGCCGTGCGCCCTGAGGAAAATGAAATAGGCGAAATCGGGCGCAAAACATCCTGTTACCAGCGCCGAGAACTCCAGGCGAGTGCGCCGGAATGGCCAGGCTGCAGCGGCATGAGATAGCGTGAATGGCACGACTTCCAGTATCGCTCTTGAGTGCGCTTGTCCGCCCCAGTTTGCCAGTAAGGGGTTAGGACAAATAACATTCCACTGCAAAAGCTTTTGAGGAGTTTTCCTTCATGCGCAGTTCTGCAGTTCTTGCTGCCGCCCTTCTTGTCTTGTTTCCGCTCGCCGCCATTTCCCAAACCGCATCGGCTCCGGCCAAGTCCGCGCACACGCCCGTCCAAAAGCCTGCCCCACCGCAGGTGGTGGCGCAGACGCCGCCGATCCACCCCACCAACAAAGACCTGTTGGCGGGGACCCCGCCGATGGGTTGGAATAGTTGGAACTTCTTTCACCGCAATGTGACGGATAAGGACGTGCGCAACGCGGCCGACCAGCTTGTCTCGACCGGCATGAGAGACGCGGGCTACATCTACGTGAACATCGATGACACCTGGGAGGGCGACCGCGACGCCAACGGCGTGCTGCACGCAAATTCGAAGTTCCCCGACATGAAGGCGCTTGCCGACTACGTGCATTCCAAGGGGCTCAAGCTTGGCATTTACTCGTCTCCGGGGCCGCAGACTTGCGCGCGCTTCGCCGGATCGCTCGACCATGAAGTGCAGGATGCGCAGCTTTACGCTTCATGGGGCATTGATTATTTGAAGTACGATCTCTGCACCTTCCGCACCGCGGTGATGGCTGCGCAGGCGCCGGACGACAAGGCAGAGCAGATGCGCCTGATGGTCGCCGCCTACGACAAAATGAATAAGGCGCTCAAAGCCACCGGCCGGCCCATCGTCTACTCGTTCTGCCAATACGGCTGGGACGCGGTGTGGGAATGGGGCCCCTCGGTTGGCGCCAACCTGTGGCGCACCGGCGGCGATATCCAGGCAAACTGGCAGAGCATTTATTCGATTTTGAATGAGCAGGCCGGTCTGGCGAAGTACGCGGGGCCGGGCCACTGGAACGATCCCGACATGCTCGAGGTGGGGAACGGCCAGGCGACGGGCGCCAACAACCAAATGCGCTATCTCACCCTGGCCGAGAATCGCACGCACTTCTCCATGTGGGCCATGCTCGCCGCGCCGCTGCTTGCCGGCAACGACCTGCCCAACATGAAGCCCGAGATTCTCGCCATCCTCACCAACCGCGACGTAATCGCTATCGATCAGGACCGCTTGGGCCACCAGGCCACGCGCGCTTACTCTGAGGGCGAGCACGACGTGTGGACCCGGCATCTCTCCGGCGGAGCGATGGCGATTGCGGTGATCAACGCGGGCGCCGACCGCTACTCCACGCATCCCTTCCATCTGAGCCTGGCCAAGCTCGGCCTGCACGGCCCGCTCAAGGGCAAAGACCTTTGGACCGGCAAGGAGATCACGCTCACCGACAAGATGCCGATTGAGCTTGCGAGCCACGACATTTTGTTGGTCAGAATTGCGGCGCCGAAATAGGCGCTACACCGCGCGCCCCAAACACACCGCGAACCATCCGCGCGCATCCGTCCAGGTTGCCTCCGCGCGGAATCCTGCCTCGGCCAGCAATGCTTCAGCGCGGCCCGGCTGGAATTTGTAGCTGTTCTCGGTGTGGATGCTCTCGCCCGCGGCAAAGTCCACGCTGAGGCCGAGCGCGCCGACGTGCACGCGTTGCGCATCGCGGCTTTTGAGGTGCATCTCAATTCGCGATCTCGCCCGATTCCACACCGCGCAGTGGGCAAAATTATCTAAATCGAACTCTGCATCGAGTTCGCGGTTCAGACGCACCAGCACGTTGCGATTGAACGCCGCGGTTACGCCCGCCGCGTCGTCATAGGCCGGCAGAAGGATGGAATCCTCTTTGGCAAGGTCCACGCCCAGCAGGAAGCCGTCGCCCGTCTTGAGTCCCGCGCGCACGCGGCGCAACAGCTTCGCCGCCTGGTGGGGCTCAAAGTTGCCGATGCTCGATCCGATATAGACAACCAGCCTGCGCTCGCGGCAATCCACCGGTCCCAGATGCAATCGGCTCCCGTCGCCGTGGGTGTAATCCATCACGCGCGGTGTCACCGTGACGCCATCGATCTCGCGCTCGATCCGCTCCCGTGCGGCTTCGAGAGCGCTCGCCGAAACATCCACCGGCTCATACAGCACTGCACCCTGCAGCCCGGTTGCGGCCTTCAGCAGGACGCGCGTTTTGTCGGCTGATCCCGCGCCCAGTTCAACGATATGAAGGCGGCCGCTGGCCGCGGCTTGCGCGACGATCTCTGCCGCGTGCTCCGTCAGGATCCTGCGTTCCGTGCGGGTCAGGTAGTACTCAGGCAGTTCTGTGATGGCATCGAACAGGCACGAGCCCGCTTCGTCATAAAACAGCCAGGCAGGCAACCGCTTGGGCCGCGAAGTAAGCCCTTCGCGCACTGCTGCGCTTACGCGTTCATCGAGTTGTGGGGCTACGGCAGGGGAAGCTGCTGCGCTCATGTTTTTCTGGTTAGATGCAGAAACCCGGGCAACGGTGTCTTTTCTGTTCGATACGACAAAATTAGGTTTCAGACTTCAGGTGTCAGGTTTCAGAAATCAGTGGACTGCTTAACACATCCCGTGCCGATCTCTGACACCTGAAACCTGACCCCTGCTATTTCGCCAGCCGGATCCCGGAAAACTGCCAACGGGTCTCCGGCGCAAAAAAATTGCGGTAGGTCGCGCGGATGTGCCTTGCCGGCGTAACGCACGATCCGCCGCGCAACACCATCTGCCCGCTCATGAACTTGCCGTTGTACTCGCCGAGCGTGCCGTTCAGAGGAATGAATCCCGGATAGCCGAGGTAGGCGCTGCCAGTCCAAACCCAGCAATCCCCGTAGTGCTTCGCACCGTCCTGGTTTTGGACGAGATCTGTGGAAGGGACCGGAGTAAACTCCCCGGAGTCGAGCAGATTCCCCTCGATCGGCTGGCCCTCCGCCGCGGCTTCCCACTCAAACTCCGTGGGCAACCGCAGCCCCGCCCAGCGCGCGTAAGCGTCTGCCTCGTAAAAACTTACCTGGCTCACGGGCGTCGCAGCCAGCTCTTTCAGAGGCAGCTCACCGCGCAGGGTGAAGACGGTCCAATCGCTTTCCTTCTGGTCGCCTCCGACTTCGCTCCAATAGAGAGGAGCGCGCCAGCCGTTTTGCTTCACTGCATCCCATCCTGCCGAAAGCCAGAGTTCCGGCTTGCGGTAGCCGCCATCGGCCATGAACTCGGCAAACTCGCCGCACGTCACCAGCCGATCAGCCAGCGCATACGGCTCCAGCCACACGCGGTGGCGCGGCATCTCATTGTCAAAGCAGAACGCGTTGCCCGCGTGCCCCGCCTCGCGCAACCCGCCTTCAAACTGCTGGAACCCAAGCGGCGGCGTCTTCGGCTGATCCTTAAGGTCTAGCGCCCGATCCTTGTATCTCGGCTTCAGCGGATTCGTGAAGAACGCGTTCAAAATGTCGGTGAGCAGCAATTCCTGGTGCTGCTCCTCGTGATTCGCGCCCAGCTCGATGCGTCGCAGCGCCTCCGGCTCAGGCTCCTGCTCAAACAGCCGCTCCATGGCCTCGTCGACGTGCTGGCGATAGCACAGAATCTCATCGAGTCCCGGCCGCGAGAACGACGACCGCAGGCGCTTCTCAGGAATTGCAGAAAAGCTTTCGTAGTAGCTGTTGAAGAGCCATGAGAAATCGGCTTGGAAGACGCGGTAGCCGGGCAAAAACTCCCGCAGCACGAACGACTCGAAAAACCACGTGGTGTGGGCCAGATGCCACTTGGCCGGCGATGCCTCAGGACACGACTGCACCATCATGTCCTCCGGGGTCAGCCGCTTCGACAACTGCAGCGACTGTCGGCGCGTGGCACGAAATCTTTCGCTGATATGGGAAATCCGGTTCAGAGACAGCACCGGGGAAGTGGTTGCGGTCAAGCGAGGGCCCTCCTCGTCTGGGGTAAAGTGTAGTGCATTTTCGTTACAATTCGCTGCTTTTTCAATACTTGTACTGCCGGCGCTTTCCCTATGGGCAACGCCGGCGTCTATCCCGTGTATCTCTGCCCTTGCAGGCCGTTGGCTTCCATCTGATGTAGTTTGCCCGGTCCTGGTTGCAACTTCTGGCAGGCTCGGAGTGCGGGACTTTCGTTCGCCTTGCATAAGTGCTTTAATGTTCCTGTAACTGAGGACGATTGGTCAGCTAGATCGCCCCCTCTTTCGGTCGACAGGAGGGATGATGCGCGAGCGCAAAGCTAGTCGCTGGTTCTTGTTTCTGCCCTTGCTCACGATCTCTCTCGGTGCGTCCCGGGCTCAGCCCACCCAGACAACCAGCCAGACCCCGCCTCCAGCCTCCGCGGCCGCTCCGCAAACGCCTCCCACAGCGGAACAGCTCGGCGACTCACTTGTCGGCCATCAACGCTATCAGGCCGCGATTGCAGCCTACTCCAAGGCGCCCGAGATGACGGCGAGCCTCTGGAACAAGATGGGCATCGCCTACCAGATGCTCTTCAATGCCAAAGACGCAACCCACTGCTACAAGGAATCGCTCAAGCTCGATCCGACCAACGCCCAGGTGGTCAATAATCTAGGCACGGTCTACGCCTCCCTGAAGGAATACGGGCAAGCCGATCGCGCGTACCGCAAGGCGCTGAAGCTCAACCCCAAGTCCGCGATTACTCTCAAGAACTATGGCACCAACCTGCTGGCGGAACACAAGTACGACCGGGGTTGGGCGGCGTATCAGCAGGCTCTTGCCATCGATCCGGAGATCTTTGCCGATCACGACGGACCCGTCGTGGAGAATCCCTCCAATGTTGCGGAGCGGGGCGCGATGAACTATTACATGGCGGCGGGTTGCGCGCGCGCCGGGTATACCGATTGCGCTCTGCAGTATCTGCGCATGGCCCTCGACGAGGGCTTTACCACCCGTAAAAAGGTCCAGGTCGACAGCCAGTTCGCCAGCCTGCGCGATAACGCCGCCTTCAAGCAATTGCTCGCAGAACAGCACAATTAGGGCCTGATCCGGGCCGCGATGGCGTCGCGCGTCGTCTCACGTCCCCTCTAAACCGTCTATCTGTATGGGCTGGCCTTCGCGCCGCCTTGGGAGATTGAATGAAACTCCGTCTTTTGCCTGCAATGTTCGCTGTCCTTGCACTCACTACGGTCGCCGTCGCACAGGATCCCGGTACCGCTCCGCCTGCCAGCCAGGACTCCGGCCAGGGAAATGGCGGCGGCAATGGTCAGCGCGGCGGCCGCGGCGGAATGGGCGGCGGCATGGGAATGATGGGCCGCGGCCTCATGGGCACCGTCACCGAGGTTGCTGCCGATCACTTCACCATCAAAACCGAGATGGGCGACGTGTACACCGTCCATTTCAGCGCCAATACGCGCATCACCAAACAGCCAACCGGCATGCGCGGTCCCGGCGGAGGGGGGCGGCGGTCAGGGGATGGGTGGCGGCGGTGGCTACAGGCGCGGCGGCGGCGGGACTCCTCCGCAGGAGATCAAGGCCACCGACATCAAGGTTGGCGATGCTATCGCCGCGATGGGCGACATTGATGCCACTGCGAAATCGGTGGGCGCGATGCGCATTGTGCAGCTCGATCCCGAGCAACGCCAAGCGCATGCAGGAGATGGCGGCCAACTTTGGCAAGACCTGGCTGCAAGGTAAGGTGACGGCCATCAACGGAACTACCATCACGCTTACCGGCTCGCTCGACAACGCTCCGCACACCGTGGTCGCCGACGAAAACACCACCTTCCGCCGGCGTCGCGACCCCATCACTCTCGCGGATATCCAGGTAGGCGACACCGTGCGCGCGGAAGGCGCCGTCAATAACGGCGTCTTTACTGCAACTGCCGTGAGTATGATGGGGGGCGCGCCGCCCAATGACCCCTCTGGGCCGCCGACCAGCGCACCGTCCGGCCCTCCGCCGCAATAAACCTGTCTGAAATCCGCCTCGACCCACCTCGCGGTCCAACCGCTCGCAGGCGGACGCGTGACCTTCTAGTTGATTACCTTCAGGCACTGTCCATTCGTAATCTTGATTGTTTTCGGTTTCCGCGTAGAATTTCTGCCAATTTTCACTCACTGCGCCTCATTGCTTCGCACGAAGACAGGCCCTCGAAACATGCGAGTGCCTGGCGTGCATTGAGCAACGCGTTAGAGCTGTGCTGATCGGGAAACCGGCATTGGGCGGAGGGACATCGCCGAGTGTGCTAGGCAGTGTGTGCTCATGGTATCTCTCGGGGAATACAACCGTTGCCTTTTTCCGAAGCAGCTTCCAAATCATCAGCGACGAAAAAGGAGAATTCATATGTCAGTCAAGTGGCTATCGTACGCGGTAGGTCTGCTGCTGGCTGTTGCCATGACATGCAATCGTGGACCTTCCGAAACCCCAAACCAAACATCTGCCAATCACAGATCGTTTTATTCGGTTCTCAACGACCAAGCTCGCCATGAACGCGCCGGTGAAACATCGGCCATCGCCGTCCTGGCCCGTGGGGCATTCAGCAATGCGGGAATTCCGCCGGAGATTGCTGATGCCTTTGGCCTCACGGACCGGATCGTCCAGGCTCAGAAGAACTATCGAGCTGGCGCTCAGCCTGCCGTACATGAGACCGATATCGTGACGGCGGTCAATAATTTTGCCGGTTCAATCGGAACTCCGGCATGGACCCATACAACGCAGGCGGAGGTTCGCAAGCTGCGTATGCACATGCTCGTTGTTCTGCCGCAGCTATTCGCGAATCAGGCTCCTCCCGATGCGAAGGGGCGCTATCGGATTCTCAATCCCGACTTGAGTCCCCTTGAAGCGTCCTTCCTGACTGTAACCATGCTCCACGCGAAAGTATTCAGCGAGGAATTCCAATTCACAGCAGCAGAGCAAGCACAAAACCAGAAGCTCGATCCCGCCGCCGTGAAGGCTGTCCACTTTCAGCGGACGGGAATGCTCCTCGACCTCGTGAACGGACGATCGAACGCGCTCAGTATCCGCGATCTCTTGGCTGCGGGAGAGCATCTTCTCAGCGACCTTAAGATTCCCGAAAGCTCGACATCCGCGATGCGAACCCAATCACTACAAAATGCGAGTGCGGGACCCGTGAAAGGAGGCCTATGATGCGTAGAAGCTTAGCGATTCTCTTATTCGCGGGCCTAGCGGCGATGTTTCAATCCGGGTGCGGATCCGGTGGCAGCGGCGGAGGCGGCGCACCGTGCTGCACGTTGGCCGTCTACACTGAGCAAGCCGGCGGCGGTGGTGTATGGGCGAACGCCTCGGTCTACGGAAATGCGGATCCCGGCGAGGCCCCGTGCGATCCCACCACGGACACCTATTGCTATTTGACCTTTCCGGCAAGCGCCACCACGAACACATATGGGGAGTACACCTTCTCCACGGATGCCCTCCCCGACTCCTGGAGCGTCGGGGCAACAGGAGACAGCACCTGTCCGAACGGAGGCTCATCTAATGGAACGATTACAAATGACGGCTCCGTTTACGTCTACTGCAATTCGTTCACCGTCGGCACGGCAGTTGCAGCGCCCGACAATTGCACAATTACGATCAACGAAAACCCAGGAGGCGGCGAGACAAACAATTGCCCATCAACAATCACGGTGACAACTTCAGAGTCGGAGCTTCCGACTTCCTACGCTGTCAACGTCGCAAACTACGATGACACCGCCAGTGAAGAGAACGCTTCGCAGATTACGCCATCCAGCTCTACCTCCATCGTGGTGCCGACCCCGAATGCCGTAGGTGAAAATGCCGTCATTATTGTGGACCCCACAACGAATCAGGTCATCGCCACGGCGTCGTTTCTCATTCACATGCAAATCATCCTTCCCGGGAAGTGAGATGGGATTTATTGCAGAACTTGAACCGTACCCTGGCCATGCGCCCCCGACCCTTGGCCAGGGTGCTTCTTGTCATCCCCGAAAAAGCGGACAGTTCTGGAGAGGATTTGTGTCCGTACCGGGGCGGATAAATAATGCCCTTCGCCGGGGTATACGTTGAGTTCAACGGAGAGATTGCGGTCTATGCAGAAATGTTGGAGCGCCTTCGCTTCGGAAACCGGCACAAGGTCATCCGCCTCTCCATGCGAAATGAGTACCCTGAGGGCGGTTGTGCGGCGGACTTCGGATCCTGGAGGCATTCCTCCACCATATTCGCTGGCTGCTGCGACTTCACTGCGTCTGAAAGAAAGCGCAATGCTTAGATATCCGCCCAACGACTCGCCAAAGAGGTACACAGGTTGTCCTTTCACCCAGGGCAGCATTTCTGCATCCGTGAGCAAAGATTCCGTAGCAGCCAATAACTCCGGAAACCGCGAAGTCATTTCCTGCTCAGAGGTGATACTCTTTTGACCGATCGCCTGAAGATAATGCGGCAGAACCACCGCGAAGCAATTGTGTGCCAGACTCTTTTCGCCAAAATTATCGGTAGCTGGCTCTCCTCGAGACTCGGGAGTGAAGGCGCCGGCCGAGCCATGCAGCATAAAGACCAGCGGGAACGGACCGTTCCCGTCTGGACGATAAGATTCGACAAGAACATCATGCCCGTTCACTTCTATGACCAGTTGGCGATATTGATAGGTGCAGAAGTGCAGTGAACTTTGCGCCTTAGCAGTCGCCAGCAAGGAGATAAAGCAGAGTATTGCGGAAAGGACGACTCTCAATGCGCTTAAGTGAAAATCACCGCTTTTTTCCTCTCCGGCTGCCGGCGTTTGTCGCTCTGGTAGCGTCGGCCATTTTGACTCAAAGCATTGCTCACGCGCAACCAACGCCTGAGAATTCATCGATCGTACTCCCAAACCAAGATGACTCACTTCATCGGACTTGGCAATTCGGTGGGTTCTTCACAGGTGGGTTTGTGCCGTTTTATCAGCAACACCTGACCTATCCCTATAAATCGCGGACAATAGAGCTGAACTTCTTCAACGCCGGCGCTCAAATTGGCAGAATGCTGACGGCTCCGCGCGGACCCGCTTTCCTGCGAGGGCGTGGAGAGGCGCTGCTGGAAATTATGCCCTTCTGGCTTGCCGACTATCCAAGCCAAGCCGATAGGCTCTGTTTTGTAAGCAGCGTAAACGACGGGCAATGCGGAAACATCAATTTCGGTCCCTACCATAGCTATGGAGCCTCCGTCACGCCGTTTCTCCTTCGCTGGAACTTCATGAAAAGTGAAACGGCCCGCATGGTTCCATGGGCGCAGTTGGGCGGCGGCCTGCTCTGGACCAATCACAAGTTCCCGCTCCTGGGCAGAAGCACCAGCGTCATCAACTTCACCCCGCAGGTGGACGCCGGGGAGAGCTTTTTCATTCGCAGGAACCAAAGCCTGGATTTCGCCGTCAAAGCCGTGCACATCTCCAATGCGAGCCTTGGCGACAACAACCCCGGCCTCAATGTGACTCTGCAATTCAGCGTTGGCTATTCCTGGTGGAAGTGAGTTAAAAGATTTAGAGTCAGATCGCCCGAAGGCTAAGGCCATTGCCCTTTCACCTGCTACCACTTGGCCGCGAGCTTTGTCCGCGGCCAAGTGGATGCCTGGTTTTCTTCTCTTCTCGTCTACTCGATCGATTGCAGCGTCCACGCTCCGTTTGTCAAAGCGAACGTGGCCACGCGCTGCGTGCTCAGCTTGTTGCCGGCGTTCTGGGCAATATCCTGCAATGGCGCGGGCAAGTTGCTCAGGTCCACGTCTTCCATGTAGGTCACGGTTCTTGAGTCGGCAATCGTCTGCACGTCGCCGATACTGTGCGTCTTGAGTTTGCTGTTGACCAGCGGAACGACCATGATCGTGTAACTGCTGTACCTTGGGTCAGTCGTCGGGCCGTCGGGCCGCCACTGGATGGTATCGCCGCCGGCGGGCAACTTCACCACCTTCGCTCCGTCGGGAGTCAGCTTGAAGTCGGCCCAATAACCGTTGGGATAGCGCTTGACGCCAAGCCAATAGTTGGCGTGCACGCCTTGCTGCATTCCGGTATCGTTGACCGCGATATTGAATACCGTCCCAGGGTCCTTATCGTACTTGGCCTGAATCATCGCCGTTGCCTGGTCTTTCGTCAGTTCGGGAGCTGACTTGCAACCCGCCAGAAATCCACCCACACCGAGCAAAACCAAAGCTGCAAATGCCTGAATCTTTACTGCGTTTTTCACGTTTCCTCCGTAGACTGCTTGAAACAGCTCGAATTCTTTCGCCCCGTCATTTTTCTCTTACTTTCCTCCGCTGTCAATGCACTTGACGGTGACCCCGCTCACAGATGAAGGTGCAAGGCTTCCAGCCTCCGCTTTCGGGAATCACAGAGGGTCGGCGGACGACCTATCCGGAGGCGTGGAGGCGGCTTCATAAAAGCTCAACGCAGCGTCGCCCTGTTCGAGCAGCCGCACCCGTTTCAGGCTGCCGTACCGGTCTTCGAGGCTCTGCTTGCGGCGATGCTCGGCAATCACTAGCGCTCCGGGCGCCAGAATCCCCGGCGCGCGTCCCAGCAGTCCCAACGTGGCCGCATACTCCTCGGCCGCATCGTATGGCGGGTCGAGAAACACTACTTCGTAGCGTATGGGTTTTGGACTGGATTTGGCGGCAGAACGGAGGAACGCCGCCACGCTCTCGGCGTGGATCACGAACCCGCTTTCAACGCCCAGTTGCTGCAGATTTCGCCGCAGCACCTTGAGCGCCACGGGAGCCCGTTCCACAAACGTGACGCGCGCGGCCCCGCGGCTCAGCGCCTCCAGACCCACCGCGCCTGATCCTGCATACAGATCCAGAAAAGCCGCGCCGCGTATGCGCGGAGCGAGCACATTGAAGAGGGTTTCGCGCAGGCGGTCGCTGCTCGGCCGGGTGTTCAACCCCGGCGGCGCTTCCAGCCTTCGCGAACCATACATTCCCGCGATGATGCGCATCGCCCACCAGCATAAAGGACTGGCCCGGGAAGCTGCCCTTCGCCCCCACGCTCTACAATCGAACTATGCGCGGATGGTCCATTCCGTTTGGCCGTTGGATGGGCGTGGAGATTCGCGTCCACATCTTCTTTCCCCTGCTGTTGCTGGTGCTTTTTGCCATGTGCGCCGCGCAGGGCTGGCCGTATGGTCTGGCGCTCTTTCTTCTGCTCGTGGCCGCCGTCGCCGTGCGCGAAACCGCCCGTCTCATCGTTGCGGCATGGATGGGTTTGCGCCTTCGCGCCATCCTTTTCCTGCCCATCGGCGGACTGTTCGCCTATGCCAACCCGGAAAGCCAGGAAAAAGCCAACGCGGGGACCGGGCAATACATTCTGGCGCTTGCCGGTCCGCTGGCCAACGGGTTTGCGGGGCTTACTGCGGCCGCGGCCATTTTGGGCGTCAGCACCAGTGTCCGACTCTTCGACCTGCCCCTGATCACCCCCACGAGCCTGTTGCGCAGCCTGGTTTGGTTGCAGTTGCTTCTCGGCGCGCTGCATCTGCTCCCAGCCTACCCGCTGGATTGTGGCCGTATCGTCCGCAATGCCTTCGCTCGCAAGCATGGCGTGGGACCCGCTGGCCGCGCTGCCACCGGCCTGGGCCAGGCTTTGGCTCTCATCGCCATGCTGGGCGGCATGTTGCTGCATGACTCCTGGCTCGTTCTTGCCGGTTTCTTTGTCATGATCGGCGCGCAGATCGAGGATCAGGGCGTCTTTTTCCAATCTGTCGTCGACACCGTGTGCATGCGCGAAGTGATGCTCACGGACTTTGCCACGCTCTCGCCCTCCGACACGCTCGCCGATGCTTTATACCGCAGCGTGCATTCGCTGCAGGAGGATTTTCCCGTTGTGCGCGGCCCGCAACTGGTCGGCATCATCTCGCGGCAACGCATTGTCGATGCTCTGCGCAGCGACGGCAACGGCTATGTGCAGTCGGTGATGTCGCGCGCCTTCCAGGTGGCGCGGCCTGAAGACACGCTGGGCGCCACCATTCGCCGCCTCACCGCAGGCCACGGCCTGGCGCTGATTCCCATTACCGAGAGCGGGCGCGTGGTGGGCATTGTGAGCGTGCAGAATCTCATGAACTCCATGGCGCTGCTCGCCGAACAGCGGCGCATTGAGCGCATGGAAGCGGGAAACTGAAGATCCCATGGCGCACGAGGAAGATTCGTTCCCAACTTCGAATCTTGCACCGGGCCTCTACCTCGTCGCCACGCCTATCGGCAATCTCGGCGACATCACTCTCCGCGCCCTCGACGTTCTTCGCAACGTAGATCGCATCGCCTGCGAAGATACCCGCCAAACGCAAAAGCTCCTCAACCATTTTCAAATTGCCAAGGCCACCGTGAGCTACCACCAGCACAACGAGCACACACGCGCCACGGAACTGATCCAAAATATAAAAGCCGGAGAAGCTATAGCACTCGTTTCCGATGCAGGTACTCCGGCCGTCAGCGATCCCGGCAGCTTGTTGGTGCGCGAAGCCATTGCCGCCGGGGTTACGGTGTTTCCCATTCCCGGCGCCAATGCGGCCATCAGCGCCCTCATCGCCTCGGGACTTCCCACCGACGACTTCCACTTTCTAGGATTCCTTCCGGAGAAAGCCGGCGCGCGCCGCACGTATCTCGAAGACCTCGCCGCCCGCGAAAAAGCTGACCCGCGCGACACTCCGCGCACGCTGATTTTTTACGAGGCGCCGCACCGCATTCTCGAAACGCTTGCTGACATCGAAGAACTCTGGGGTTCTACGCTCCAGGCAGTGGTGGCGCGCGAGCTGACCAAGCTGCACGAAGAATTTGTACGAGGCACCGTGGCGGAAGTGCGCAGCGAACTCGCCGCCCGCGATCGCATTCGCGGCGAAATCACGCTGCTCGTTGAAGCGCCCACTGCGGCCAAGTCATCCGGAACTGCACCGGGCGCGCAAATCGCACACGAAACCATTGCCGCCCGCGTCGCGCGCCTGCAATCTGAAAGCGGTGTCGACGAAAAGGAAGCTCTCAAACGCCTCGCACGTGAACTGGGCCGCTCCAAAAGCGAACTCTACCGCGAGCTGCAGCGCGGACGCGCCAGGAAGCGGTGAGCCTCTTAATCAGTTGAGATGATTCGCAAATGAAGTGTCCTTCGGGGATTCCGGAGTCTGGCTCGATGCCCGAGATACGACTAGTCTTTTCCGGACTTGCTGGCGAACGCCTCCCAGTAGGCTTCGCCCAACTTAACAAATTCCTCGGGCGTAAGTTGCCGTTCCAAAATTGAGAAGGCGATACTTTCTCCCCGAATGTAAGTCTCAACGTAGGCGTCTCCACCTACCAATAGGCCCAATTGCAAGGCGACGCCGCTTGGCCCTTGCCCAAGTGTGGCCGAAGACACTTCCAGGCCTTTATCGATCAGTCGCTCGAATTCAGTCCACGACAGAGACTCTTCACGCCATTTGCTCTGATACTCAGCAATGAGTGCCTGCTGCTGTTCGTACGGCGTTCCGTCCGGGATTTGACAGTCCCCTGGCCACGGAACGCTGGTGAGCGCACGGACCGACTGGACTCCGCTGATGACGAGCACGAACCGGGTCTCATCACCTAGCTTGTGGAAATTTCTTACGTAGCCTACATCGAATCGCAACGTCAGGGTCCGCGCTAACAGGTCGGACTCGATTGCTATCAGGTCGCCATCGTGGAGTGTGTCCCAGAGACTTAATTCCACCACACCTTCTGGAAGGTTGACCCAGTCAACGATTGCTCGTTCGCTAGAAGTCATAGAATCCTCATGTTACCTCGGTGCCTGCTTTTTCCACTTCCACTAGCGTCGAATAAAACGTCGCCCCACCACCGATGTCCGTTAGCCGTTCGCTGGTAAGCGCGTTCACATTCGCGCCGCCCGCATGCAGCTTCGCCCAATCCAGCCGCGCCGCCACCACGCCCGCCGGAAGTTGCGCATTCAGCATCGCCGTCAACTCAATCGCGCCGCGATCGTTGAAGACGCGCACCAAATCGCCCTCTCTCACGCCGCGCGCCTCTGCGTCCAGCGGGTGCATCTCAAGTTTCTGGTTTGTCCGAGATTCCATCTTCCGATGCCCCGGCAAATTCGCAAACGTCGAGTTCATGTAGTTATCGTTTTTGCGCGCCAGCAATTCGAGCGGAAATTTCTTCGCCATCTCTCCCCATCGAGACTCAACGGCTGGCACAAATCCCGGCAGCGGGTCGAGACCATTCGCAGCCAGCGCCTCGGAAAAAAACTCAATCTTGCCGGAAGGCGTAGGAACCGCTCCCGAAGTGTACGGAAGAAACGGTTTCGTCTCCGGGTCAGAATGAAACGCCAGCGGCACATGCCCCTCGCGCTTCAGCTCCTCCATTGTGATGTGTTCCATGCCCACATTCTTTGAGCGGCCATCCGCGCCGATCGCCAGCACCTGCCGGATCATCTCCTCCGGCGTATCGCGGAAGCACGCCTCGCCGAAACCCATGCGCTGCGCCAGTTGTCCGAAGAGCCACACATTCGATCGCGCCTCGCCGGGCGGTGCAATCGCCTGCTGCGAAAGCTGTACGAAGTAGTGCCCGTACGCTCCCTGAATGTCCGTGTGCTCCAGAAATGTCGTCGCCGGCAGCACAAAGTCGGCGTAATCGGTGGTGTCCGTAAAGAACTGCTCGTGCACCACGGTAAAAAGATCGTCGCGCTCGAGGCCGCGCTGCACCGCGTTGCGATTCGGCGCGACCGCACCCGGATTGGAGTTGTACACAAATAGCGCATGCACCGCCGGACCATCGTTCTGTGCGGGCGAGGACGCCCGCACGACAGCGGGTCCGGAGGCCGGCGCTACTGTTTCTTCGCGTTGGCCCAATTCCGTCAGCGCTTTCCCAAGCTCCGACATATTCACCACGCGCGCCAGCCGCCCAATCGGCGAAGCCAGCGCCAGGTCCGGCCGCTCCAGGGCCTTCTTGTCCCACGCAAAAGCGCCCGACGTCGAAAGTTGCCCTCCGCCGCCGCGCGTCTTCCATGCGCCCGTCAGCGCCGGCAACATCGCAATCGCGCGCACCGCCGCTCCGCCATTCTCCGCGCGTTGCACGCCGTAATTCAACCGCAGCGCCGCGGGCCGCGTCGTCGCATACTCACGCGCCAGTTGCTCAACTTCTCCGGGCGTCATTCCTGTCCACGCGGCCACGCGCTCCGGAGTGTATTCGCGCACACGCTCGGCCAGCGCCGCAAAGCCGTGGGTCATTTCAGCAATGTACGCGCGGTCTTCCAGACCCTCATCGAGAATCACGCGCATCATGCCCAGCGCCAGCGCCGCATCCGTGCCGGGACGAATTGCGATATGCCAGTCAGCCATGGCCGCGGTGCGCGTCCTGTAAGGATCGATGACGATCAGCCGCGCCCCATTCCTCCGCGCCTCTTCCACAAACGGCCACAGATGAACGTTGTTGCCGTGGATGTTGGCGGCCCACGCAAGAATCAGTTTCGCCAGCCGGAAATCCTCGGTGGGCATGCCAAACTTTTTGCCGTAGACCAGGTTCCATGCCTGGCCGCCTGCCTCAGAGCAAATGGTGCGGTCAAGCTGGCTCCCGCCCAGGCGATGAAAAAATCGCCGATCCATCGATCCATAACCGAGCACGCCGATGGTTCCCGCGTAGCTGTATGGCAGGATCGATTCCGGTCCGTAGCGATCGCTCGTCTCCTGGAGCCGTGCAGCAATCTCATCCAGCGCTTCATCCCAGCTCACGCGCTCAAAGGCTTCGGGCTCATGGCCCCTTGGCCGTGGGCCCTTTTGCGCTCCCGGCTTTCGCTTCAGTGGATAGAGAACACGGTCTGGTGCGTAGACGCGATCCAGATATTTCGCCACCTTGCCGCACAGAAACCCTCGGGTCACCGGCTGTGACGGGTCGCCCTCAACCTTTACTGCGCGCCCCTCGTCATTCACCGTCACCAGCACCGCGCACGAGTCCGGGCAATCGTGCGAGCACACGGTGTGAATCACGCGCAGCGGCGGGGAAGCGGCCATTGCGTCATTGTAAGCTGATCAGGGAGTACACTGGTCACGCTATGAGCTGCCTCTTCTGCAAGATCGCTTCCAGCGAGATTCCATCCACTGCCGTCTACCAGGACGAACGCGCCTACGCGTTTGCCGACATCAATCCCAAGGCCCCTATGCATGTTCTGATCGTGCCGCGCGAGCATATTGCTTCGCTCGCCGAGACCACTCCTGAGCAGAATGCGCTGCTCGGCCACCTCATGAGCGTGGCGGCGGAGATTGCCCACAACAAAGGCCTCGCGAAAGGCTACCGCGTGGTGGTGAATACCGGCGAGGACGGCGGCCAAACGGTAGACCATCTGCATCTGCACCTGATGGGCGGCCGGCAGATGACGTGGCCTCCGGGGTAGGAGAGACAGGGACCGAGGCGACAAGCGACCAAGGCGATAGAAAGCCCGTGCGTCGGCAAAAAATAAGGGCGCGCTCGCACAGAGCGCGCCCCGTTTTCTTGCTCCCTCGTTCCCTGTCTTTTAGAACGCCGGCTGCCGCTCGACTTCTTCTTCCTCTTCCACGCCGTAGCGGCGCAGCAGGACCGGCAGGCTTTGCGAGAAGGCCGAGCGCGGCATCACCGCGTCGCATCCCGCTTCCTGCGCCTTCATCTTCAGGTCGCCCTGCAGATGGTTCAGGAAGCCGATGATCGAAACCGCTTTCTTGAACTTTGTTTTGAACTTTGGAATCAGCGACATGGGCTTGGCATTCAGGTTGTTCAGGTCGAACACCAGCAATGCCGGCCGCTCTATCTCCGGAAACTCCAGAATCCGGTCCACGGATTCCTTATCGCCCTTCACGAACTCGACTTTCACGCCCAGCTTGCGCGCCGTCTCCTGAATCTTGGCCAGGAAAAATAAATCCTCGATGAAACAGAAGATGCGCGTTGGAGCGTTTTCGCGAATCGTCGCCGGAGCCTGCCCGGAATAGACATCGGGATAATATCCGCTGCTGTGACCGTTGCCGGCGGTGGGAATTGTCGAGGGCGGTCCGTCGGCTACATTGCCGTTGGCCACGCGATAGCTGTGGTCCATAGGGCCGACAAACATGCGCGGGCCCTTTTGCCGTCCCCGGCGCTTGTCTCGCGGCGCGTTCATGCTGTTGCCGGGCGACGGGGCAGGACCCCTGTCCTTCTGGAAGAACTTTTTCTTGCGGCCCTGGCGCTGCTGCGGAGGCCGTGGCGGAGCCGATTGCTGGGGCGGGGACTGCATTTGCGGTTGCCCCTGCATTTGCGGCGGCCCCTGCGGAGGCATCGCGCCCTGTTGGCTTGATTTATTCTTGCGGCGGCGCCGGCGGCGCCGATGCCCTTGCGACTGCACCTGACCATTGTCAGGAGTCGGCCCCTGTTCAGGCTGGGGCAGCGTCGGTTCTATTGTCATGATGCGTGTACTTCCTGGTGCTTCGCTTTAGTGCGTTGCTTTGCGCGTGCTGCAAACGGAGAACCGGCCAAATTACTTTTGCCCCAATTCTCTCCCTACAGGAGAGAAAACGCGGCAGATTCCCGGCAGCGCACGGCCTTCACCCAAAGTGGGGTTGCCTCTGGTATTCACGCGTATTCGCGCTTCTTGCCAAGCCATATTCCTGCCGGCAGATGCGCTTCCCTGTGCGTGCTTCCGCCACTCGACCCTCTGTGAAAATGCGCTTGCCGCTTCGTATGCGGGAGTCGTTCATCCACTCCATCCGCTCGCCGGTATCGATTCGGCGCGGCTGCTGCTTTTCTCAGGTGATGCCAATTCCTATGTGAGCAACTGTCGCACGCAGTCCACTTTTGAACGATCTCTACTGTTTGGCGATTGTTTCTTTGCTCAACGGCGAGCTTGCTCTACCCATGCCGTGGGTGGCCCGCGTCAGCCGCTTGATAGGCAACTCTGATACTACAGCGAAGGCCCACCACTGGCAAGGGGACTAAAGTCGCAGGGGTTATTACCGAGATTCGCCAGAAAACCACGTTGGATCGGCGGCGGAAGGCCGCCCCGCCGGCCAAAATGCCCCAAACATCAAAAACGCCACCCTTTGAGGTGGCGTCTCCGGTTCTGGATGCTGGTCACTGGCCTCCCAGCTTTTTGTTGGGCGATGGTTGTTTCCACCGCTCCGTATTCGGGCTTCCCGGCTGGCTCTCCCTTTTGAGGGCCGCTCATTGGCGGTTGCTCATGCCGGGTACCCTGTGTGTCTCTGGCTCGCTTGGCCTACCTTCAGCGGCCGATTGATCACTGGCGCCTATTACATAGCAATTAACATGCCTTTCGTAACATGACTGATTCACAAAGACTTACCAGAAAATCCTTATGCGATTTTTATGGGTTCTCGGAGCTTTTCGGCCAAATTTCTACCGAAAACTGTAGATATCTGATCCAGGAACGAGCCTCTGGGGCCGATTCAGCGCTGGCAAATGGGACAGAAGTGAGTACCGCGCCCGGCCAGTTCGATGCGCTGGATGGGTGTCTGGCAGCGGCGGCACGGTTCGCCCGTGCGCTGGTAGACGCAGTGCTCCAGCTGAAAGAAGCCGCGCTCTCCCTCGGCGTCCACATAATCCGAAACCGAGGACCCGCCGAGGCGGATGGCGTGCGTGAGAATCTGGCGCAACGCCAGGCGTAGCCGCTCCAATTCCGCCGCAGTCAGCCGATTGGTCCGCCTTCGCGGCCGGATACCGGCTTGGAAAAGGCTCTCGTCCGCGTAGATGTTGCCCACCCCGGCCAGGAGGGATTGGTTCAGCAGTGCCGCCTTGATGGGCATGTGCCGGTTGCGGAAGAGCTCGGCAAACGCGCTTGCGCCGATGGTCAGCGGCTCGGCTCCGGGCGCTTCGAACGCGGCGTGGCCGCCGCTGCGCAGATCGCGGAATTCCAGGCGGCCGAAGCGGCGCGGATCCACAAAGCGCAATTCGTTGCCGCTGGCCAGGTCGATCCGCGCATGCGTGTGCAGAGCCACGGGAGCATCCGGCGTCGCAATCAGCAATCGCCCGGTCATCCCCAGATGCACGATCCATTGCGCATCCGGCGCGGCGGCGCCGGCCTCCGCACTCAACTCAAAAACAATGTGCTTCCCCGTGCGATGCACGGCCAGAATCGTGCGCCCCGCAAGGCCTTTTGCCTGCCGCGAGGGCGGAATCTTGAAGGTTTGCGGGCGCTTGCCAAACCACGCCTGCACGATGCGGTCACCGCGCACGTGCTTGTTCACTCCGCGAGCGACAGTTTCTACCTCGGGCAGTTCAGGCATCGTTTTATTGTAGAGGGCTGCGCTGCGCCGTCTGCGCTGCGCACAAGTGTCAGGATTTCACCGCGGATTTTCTGCGAGCTCGGGCTCTTCCTCTTCGCCGTCGGGCACCTGTATGCTGCCCCACTTCTCCAGATACACCGCGCTCAATACGAGGCCGACGAGGAAAACGCCTACCGACGTGTATTCCCACGTGCCGAGCAAGCGGTCTTCATTCGCGGTCTCGTACACGGTCACACCATGAATGCTGCGCGGCACAACGCGCAGTTCTCCAGGCACCGGAGTACGGGGCATCACGTCAAGATAGTGAGTGGAGATGGTGGCAGACGCGATCAAGCCTGCCAGACCCACCAGCAGGAACGCCAGGGCAAAGAACTTGAGTGTGGCCAGCCGCGTAGCCTTCATCGCATTCGCCTCAGGCCGCTCGCGTTTCCCGGATGGCAGCTATCCGAGTCGCCGAGAGACACGTCGACAGCTAAACTGTAGCGCAGATTCCATTGTGAGCGCCACTATCACGTAAGTACTCATTTCCTGGGTACCCTCCCCAATTGGTGCCTTCTCGTTTGCTTTCGATCGGGTCTGCGCCCGGGTTGAGGACCTGCCCGTCCCGCACACTACACTGAGGGGTAGAAATGCCCGCGCCAGAAACGGTTACCGAGACCATCGCCGCCATCTCCACGCCTCCGGGACGCGGTGGCATCGGCATCGTGCGCCTCAGCGGGTCGCAGGCGGCGTCGATCGTGGTGCAGTTGGTGCGGCTGCGGCATCCGCTCGAGCAATTCGAGCACGCCCATGCGCGTCTTGCCGATGTGCTCGACGCCGCCGGTGACGACGCCACACGCATTGACGAAGCCCTGGTCACATTTTTCGGCGCTCCGCGCTCTTATACTTCAGAAGATCTCGTCGAAATTGCAACGCACGGTTCGCCGGTGGTGCTGGAGTTGCTGTTGCGCCGCGCGCTTGAACTGGGCGCGCGTCTCGCTGAGCCCGGCGAATTTACGCAGCGCGCATTTCTCTCCGGCCGGCTCGATCTTACGCAGGCTGAGGCGGTGCGTGACCTCATCGACGCGCAAACTCTCACCCAGGCGCGCCAGGCCGCCAGCCAGATGGGGGGCGCGCTCAGCAACCGCGCCGCGCCCATCAAGCAAGCCCTCGTCGAGCTCGTCGCTTTGCTCGAAGCGGGCATCGACTTCGCCGAAGACGACCTGGACGTGACGCCGCAACAGGAGATCGCGCGCCGCATCGCCGAGCTCACCCCGCCGCTGGCCGCGCTTGAAGCTTCTTTTGCCCGCGGCCGCATTGTGCACGACGGCCTGACCCTCGCCATCGTCGGCCGTCCCAACGCCGGCAAGAGCTCGCTCTTCAATCGCCTCGCGGAGCGCGACCGCGCCATTGTCACCGCTACTCCCGGCACCACGCGCGACCTCGTTACCGAGCGCATTTCTATCGGCGGTATTCCCATCGAGCTTGTGGATACCGCGGGTTTGCGCGAGGGTCGCGAGGAAGTGGAGCAGCTCGGTATTGCGCGCAGCCGCGAAGCTCTGGCCGACGCGGCGCTGGTGCTCATCGTGCTCGACGCCACGCAGCTCCTCAACGACGAGGAGCACAGTCTCCTGGCCGCAGTCGAAGGCCGCCCGGCCATTGTCGCCGTCAACAAATCCGATCTCGTTGAATCGGCACTTACCGGAAATCTGGGTGCCCCCGGTCCCTCGCATTTGGGGACCGGGGAAAGCTCAATCTCAACCTCCGCCCTCACCGGCGAAGGCATACCCGCGTTGCGTGAGAAAATTCTGGCCCTCGCCACCGGCGGAGCCGCATCCGAACCCGGCCTGCTCACCAACCTCCGCCAGCATCAAGCCGTCACCACAGCAATTGCCGCATTAGCCGACGCCGCCACGGCCAACGCCGCCACCATTCCTCACGAGATGATCTTGCTCGATCTCTATCGCGCGCTCTGGGCTCTCGACTCGCTCACCGGCCAAACCACTCCCGACGACATCCTCAACTTGATCTTCTCCACTTTCTGCATCGGAAAATAAAGCCACCTCCAAGAGCGTCCGGTGGAATGCGGAGATAACCTGACCTGCCTGACGGTGATTTCTTAGCCCTGGCCATCGTCGTCATCGCAGGTTTCTGATAGGTGAAAATCACTTATCGTCCGACATAAGCACATTGCGAATGATCGGCGCAGACAATCGCGCGGCCTCGACAGACGGATGTGACGAGTCATCTCTATACAGCATCTGACCATTGCTTGACTCATAGGTGCACATCTTGCCAGGACAAAAGACATCCATCAGGTCAACGACGGCAATTTTTCTCTGATTACTTAGAGTAGTTAACGTTTCGTCCAATTTGGCGCGTCGACGGAGCGTCTCCTGTTTTGAAATGAAGTGGCACGGACCACCGAACCGCGTAAACCACTGTTGTTTCGCATCCGAGGGTTCACACTCTGCTTCGCGAGCAAATGGAAGCCCGTCAAGCACAACGAGCCTGATTCCACGTTCGGAAAGTTGGTGAGAAAAATTGTCTAGACCCTCACCCAGCTGTCTCAGGTTTTCGTCCGAATCATTCGACTTGGTCTCCGGCGAAAAATTCGCGAGGTCATCGACGAGGAAAACTATGTCACCGGCTCGAAGGCGGGGCAGCAAAGACGGGATTACTTCGGCCCAATAGTAATTGGTTGCTTTATCCAATGGCTCATTATTTGGATTCTCTGCAACCGGCGAAGCGCCCCATGCGGATGTAATAGTGACCGAGTATTTGTCGGACATCACCAGCTCGTCGAATGCCTGAACAAAGGCCGACGAGAAAGAATCTCCCAGAACAAGCACCCTATGTTTCGCGCTGGAGAAGTTGCCGAGGGTGCATGGATCGATCGGAATAATCATTCCTACTTGATCGGCGCCCAGGAGAACGCACTTTTCTCCGTGCCAGGATGATGACTTATCCGGAAGCGAATATGAGTCGGTAAGAGAGAGAGTGCCCGCAGCGACCAAATCCGGCGCCTTTCCCGTGTATAGGTTTCCATAAAGCGGTCCAGCCAGAATCACTAACAATCCAACAGCACAAGTGGAGGCGGCGATTCCACAGGAAATTGCTTTCCAACGAACGGGAGACCAGACGGCGTGTCGCAGTGGACCCTCGACATATCGAAAGGATGTTGCGGCAAGGAGCAGCATCAGTCCCGCCTGAAAGGGCGCGGACCACCAATGTATGCCGATGGTCCACCGGCTGATCACCAGAACGCTCCAGTGCCAAAGGTATAGGGAGTAGGAGATACGGCCGATATAAACCGCGCCCGGATGCGTCAGGATTCTATAACCGGGGGTCCGCGGCCGTAAAGAGGCAATCAGCAGCGCAGTCAACAACACGACGGCGATGGTCGTATAGACAGAATACGGAGCCGGGACAAAAAGGGTGGCGGCGAGCAAAAGCAACGCCAGCAGCGATAGCGGCGACCTGATCTTCCTCGCCAAATTATCTGCATAGTGTTGCCGGAATTGCTCGCTTCCATGAGCCATGAAAATCAGAGCACCAGCGCTAAGCTCCCAAAACCGGGCTGGCATCAGAAAAAATGCCGCGGGGCTGTCATGCGCGCTCTCTCGCACAAACATTACGAGCGAGCAACATGCGAGAAATCCAAGAACGCAGAACAGCCTCCACGATCCCTTCCGATGCCGGGGAGCAAAGCCTGTAAACCACAATATGAGGGGGAAAAAGACATAAAACTGCTCTTCCACGCCCAATGACCATGTTTGGGTAAAGGCGTTCAGTTGCGCGGATTGGGCAAAGTAGTCTGGCGCCCGCTTGAACAAATAGAGGTTAGAGAGGCCGTAAAGGGATGTTCCACCGGATCTAAGCGAATCCCCGGGGGCAGGGTCAAAAAGGCATATCAGAATGCTTGTCAAGAGTACGCAGAGAATGAGGGCGGGAATGAGCCGTTTAATTCGCCTCGAGTAAAAGCCCAGAATGAAATCCGCAAAGCTCCTGGCTGGGCTGTGGTAGAGAGACGATGAGATTACATAGCCAGATATGACAAAAAATATGTCTACTCCCAAATAACCGCAAGGGAGCAGCTTTTTGTTGAAGTGATTAATGATTACGGAAATGACCGCCAGCGCTCTAATACCGTCGATCTCAGGGCGGTAGACAGATTTCCGGGAACCGCCGGAAGCGCTTACGTCGCTGAGATTGAGCAAATCGCCATTCTCCTACACGGAATGTTACCAAGCAGGATTTCTCTATTTTCATGTTGCCGATCGACGCGCTGCGCGCTAAGGTCGCTTCTTTGTTGCTTCGGGAGCCGCTTTCGCTTTCTTATCCCATCCGTGAAACGCTGAGTAGTCGCCGGCATTCCACGCTTCACGCAGTCCCGGTGCGCTCAGATCCCAGTCCGGGCGGACCTCGCGCATCACCGTGCGCAGATCGTGCCAAAGGTCAACGACGGAAGGCCGGCCCCAAAACCAGTAGCCGTTGTAGATGCTGTAGACCACGAGGCCCGGCTTCAGCACCAGCGTGTGCGGGATCATCGGATTGTGCTCGGGGTCCGTGTACTCCTGGATGTCCAGGTCTTTCTGAACCTTTCGTTCGGGATCGGACAGAAATGTCCACTGCGCGCCGAGAGTCGCGCGGAATTCCTGCAGAGTGTGGTGGTCGTCGGTAGAGATCGTGACGATCTGCGTATACGCGACGGCAATCTTCGGATAGAACGAGACCAGCTCCCGATGTTGCTGATGTTCCTTCGGGCAGTAGTGGCCGCGCGCGAGCGTAAGGATCAGCGGATCGTCGCCCTGCAATTCACTTAGCTTTCGCGGTGTATTTGTTTGGTCGGGCAATTCGTAATCGGGAAACTTGCCGCCGGGCACAATATCAGAACGCAAGGTGGGCTCCTTCGCTCGAGTCGTCGGACTCGCATCCGGTTCGATGCTTTCGTGGGCTGACTTTGGGAACCGATCATCAGTTGCTGGTCGAAACGCTACTCTCCGTATGGCACCCAGATATTTTTCACCTGGGTCGCGTGCTGCAGGAACCACCGTCCCTCGGCCTGCGCGGGATTGAACCAGTCGTACTCGTGGCCGTCGTTCGTCCACACCTGCTTCATGTTGCCGATCGACGCGCTGCGCACAAACGTCGCTTCCTCATTGCTGCGGAAGCACCACACAGCTTCAATGCCATCGTGCTCGGCCAGCGTCTTGGCCAACTCCGCAGGCTTGCCTGCCACTAGATTCACCACGCCGCCCGGAACATCGCTCGTGTCGAGCAGTTGGTACAAATCGCCGATGATGAGCGGATATTTTTCTGAAGGCACAGCAACCACCGTATTACCCACCGCGATCGCCGGCAGCACCAGCGAGAGCAAGCCCAGCAGCGGCGCTTCCGATGGCGCAAGAATTCCGAGCGCGCCCACCGCCTCATTCATGGCAATGGCAATGTTGCGTCCCGGCGGATTGTGCACCAGACCGTCGTACTTGTCGGCCCAGCCCGCGTAGCAGAAGGTGCGCTGTACCGCCAGATCCACTTCCACCGCAGCCTGTTCCGCGCCCACCACGCGCGCCAACCGTTGCGCAATCTCGTCGCGGCGCTGGATCATGTTTTCTGCAAGGTAGTAGAGAACCTGCGCCCGATTGTGCGCGCTGGTCTTGGCCCAGCCTGTGGCATTGCGCGCGGCTTCCACTGCGTTTCTGATGTCCTTGCGATTACCCAGCGGCGCTTCGCCCAGCAGCTCGCCCTCGCGCCCGTACACCGGGAACGAATATCCCGAGTCGGGCCGCGCCTGTTTGCCGCCAATGTACTGCTTCACCGTGCGATCAATACTCGACCCGGGCAGCGAACTCGCCGGCGTAATCCCGTCTTCCTCGTCGGGAGTTTCCAGCTTTACCGCCTTCGCCGGCGCCGCAGGCAGCGCGTGCAGCCACTTCGGCGTCAGGTATTCCAGCATGCCCTCGCGGCCGCCTTCGCGCCCGTAGCCCGATTCGCGATAGCCGCCAAACCCGCAGGCCGCGTCGAACTGGTTGGTCGAGTTCACCCAAACCACGCCCGCCTTCACTTGCGACGCCAGGTCCAGCGCCACATTAATGTTCTCGCTCCAGACGCTCGCGGCAAGTCCGTACACTGTGTTGTTCGCCAACTCCGCGGCCTCGGCGGGCGTGCGGAACGTCATCGCCACCAGCACCGGCCCGAAAATCTCCTCCTGCACCACGGTCGCTGCCGGGTGCACATCCGTCAGCAGCGTCGGCGGATAGAAACTGCCTTTCTCCGGCATCGCATGGCTTGGCTGCCAGCACTTCGCGCCTTCGGCCACGCCGTCATCGACCATCTTCTTGATCGACTCCAGCTGCACCGGCGAAACAATCGCTCCAATGTCAATTGCTTTATCCAGCGGCGGACCCACGCGCAGCGTTTCCATGCGCGCGCGAATTTTGGTGTAAAGGGTTTCGGCCACACGCTCCTGCACCAGCAGGCGTGACCCCGCGCAGCACACCTGCCCCTGGTTGAACCATATGGCGTCGACAAGCCCTTCAACCGCGGAGTCGAGATCGGCGTCGTCGAAGACCACGAACGGCGACTTTCCGCCCAGCTCCAGCGACAGCTTCTTCGCTGAATTTGCCGTTGCCCTGCGAATGATGCGACCCACATCGGTCGATCCGGTAAACGCAACCTTGTCGATCCCCGGATGCTCGACCAACGCCTGTCCCGTCTTTGCATCACAGGTCAGTACATTCAGCACGCCCGGCGGCAGACCCACCTCCATCGCCAACTCGGCAAACGCCAGCGCCGTCAGCGGCGTATATTTTGCCGGCTTGATCACTACCGTGTTGCCCGCAGCCAGCGCCGGGGCCACCTTCCACGCAAACATCAAAAGGGGGAAATTCCACGGAATCACCTGGCCCACCACGCCGCACGCCGTGTACTGCGGAAACTCCTGCTCCAGCATCTGCGCCCAGCCCGCGTGGTAATAAAAATGCCGTGCGACCAGAGGAATGTCGATGTCACGGCTCTCCCGGATAGGCTTGCCGTTGTCCATTGTCTCCAGCACCGCCAGCCGCCGCGCATGTTTTTGCACCTGCCGCGCGAGAGCATACAAATACCGCGCCCGCTCGTATCCGCTCAGTGCAGCCCATCCCGGCTGCGCCTTGCGCGCCGCTGCCACCGCGGCCTCCACGTCGTCGCTGTTGCCCTTGGCCACCTCGGCCAGCACATCGCCCGTCGATGGATCGCTGGTCGTCTGGTATGCGCCGCTCCTGGGCGCAACCCACGCGCCGCCGATGAACTCGTCAAACCGGCGATGGTGCCGCTCCAGCCACGCAACCGCTTCCTTCGGATCCTCCGGCGCGGCTCCGTACTCCATGGTGTAAAACTTTTCGGTGATGCTGCTCATCTTTATTCTCCGGCGCTCGGCTCTGAGCGCGACAAATCAGATCAACGGATGCCGCGGTTCAGGTCCGCAGAACCGTTGCGACATTCTCTCAAAAACTTTGCGGCGTCTTGCGCATCAGAAGCGCACAATGCCGCCTTAACGAAGAAGATCAGGAACAGTACCAGCTCCAATAGGTCGGCGCCGATGGCCCACGATCTGGGTGCAAATTCCGAAATGCAAAAACGTGCGGCGACAGTCGCGAAAAGCAACGACATCCAAATGAGGCACTCGCGCTGGGCGGACCACAAATCAGCTTCCGCTGTGGCAATCCATCTCTGTTGGAGTTCGACCTTTGATTCCTGCTCCATCGACGCCTCTTCCTACGCAATCGGGTGCCGATAAGTCGCCGAGTAATGCCCCGTCAAATGATGCTCCAGTTGCCGCTCGATATCGCCCAGCATGCCGCTGGCTCCGATCCTGAACAGCGATGGCTCCAGCCACGGCCTACCCAGCTCATCCCTCATCAAAGCCAGCCAGTCTGTCGCCTGCTTGGCCGTGCGAATGCCGCCCGCCGGTTTGAATCCCACCGCCATGCCCGTCCGCTCGGCATAGTCGCGGATGCACCGCACCATCACCAGCGAAACCGGCAGCGTCGCGTTCACGCTTTCCTTGCCCGTCGAGGTTTTAATAAAGTCCGCCCCGGCCATCATCGCTACCCAACTGGCCCGCGCCACATTGCGCAGCGTCATCAAGTCGCCGGTGCCCAGGATCGCCTTCATGTGCACGTTCGGCCCGCACGCCTCGCGGAACGCCGCAACTTCGTCATAGAGTGCTTGCCACTCACCGCTGAAAACATGCGCGCGCGTAATGACAATATCGATCTCCTGCGCGCCCGCTTCCACCGAGCGATGAATCTCCTCCACGCGCTCGGCGAGCGGATTCAGCCCCGCCGGAAACCCCGCCGAAACTGCAGCCACAGGAATGCCCGATCCTTCAAGCGCCTTTACCGCCGTCTCCACAAACACGTGATACACGCACACCGCGCCCACAGTCAGGTGCAGGTCCGCAATGCCGAGACCATCAACAATGTGCCGCTGCAGCGGGTTGCGCGCCTTGGCGCACAGCCGCCGCACGCGCTCAACCGAGTCGTCGCCGCTCAGCGTGGTCAGGTCCATGCACGCAATGGCGCGCAGCAGCCACGCCGCCTGGGTGTCCTTTTTCACCGTGCGCCGCGCCACCTGTGTTGCGGTGCGCCGCTCCACTGCGCTGGTGTTCACCCGCACCTGGTCAACCCAGTCCAGATTGAGCGCCATGCGCCGGTTGGGTTCGAGCGTGCGCCCGTTCAAAATCACCGGGATGGCTTGCACGGCATGCGCACCGTTCTGTCTTGCGTCATTCTTTGTTGAAGTGATCGGTTGGAGTGCCATATTCCTGTCTCCACAAGGGAACTGAGAATTGATTGCAACCAAAAAACACTGGCTCCTCCGCCTCGCAGAGGAGCCTCACTTAGGAGCCATCAGAACAAGAAGGATAAATCCGCTGGTGCCGCAAAGCAACTGCGAAGCCCCGCGCCTCCTTCCGATTGCCGGCGCCAGGAATGATCGTTCCCTCTGGTCTCTCAGCCTGCGTATAGTGCTAAATGAAGCTTCCGCCATCCAGGAGATGATGCCTTGTCACGCCCCTTTCGCGCCGCTTTCCTCCTCGCTGCGATTGCCGCACTCAGCATGGCCGGCCCGGGACAAGCGGTGCGCCCTTCGCATTCGGTGCCCACGCAGATTGCCGCCGTGCCCATCACGCTTGGCCAATCCGTGGTTCCACTCTATGGGCCGTGGAAGTTTCAAATCGGCGACTCACCCGTAAATCCCGTAACAAATGCGCCGCTCTGGTCCGAGCCCGGCTATGACGACTCGAAATGGGAGACCGTGGACCTGAAACCAATACCAGGTATCGTGAACCCGTTTACCAGGGATCCGGACTATATTCCGGGATGGACCACCAAAGGCCACGCGGGATACTGGGGCTGGGCGTGGTATCGCATTCGTGTATCCATAGCGGCGAGGCCAGGCGATCAGACAGCCATCGCAACGTTCGGATGGGTGGATGATGCCTACCAGTTGTTTGACAACGGTGTGCTGTTGGGAAGCTGGGGCACATTTCGCGGGCCCGGCAAACCGCCCATAGCCTATTTCACCCAGCCCGCAATGTTTGTGTTGCCGTTTGTGTTGCCGCAACACCCTTCCCCTGACCAATCACGGTCTGGAAGCATCGAGCCCACCGCGCCCATTACGGAGGTGCTGGCATTCCGCGTCTGGATGGGCCCCGTACGGCTTTCGCATCACCCATTCACAGGCGGATTCCATTATCCACCGGTGCTGGGCGAGAGCGGCGCAATCGCGGCTAAGAATCATGCGGAATGGCTGGAATTGATTCAAGAATATGTCTTCTCCAGTTCTTTGAGTGGACTGTTTCTTTTGCTAGACGTCGTTGCCGCGAGCCTGGTCCTGTTTGACCGTTCCGACCCGGTGTACTTGTGGGTGGCCGCCGCGTTGATGTTGTCGACGTTAAGGGAATCCGTTTTTTCCCTGGCGAACTGGACGCAACTGGTGAGCATTCGAGAGTTTTTTGTTTTCCTCGAGGTTTTTATTGCTCCGCTAGCGATCAGCATATGGGCATTCGTGTGGTGGAAATGGTTCCAGTTGCGGCGCCCGGCATGGGTTCCAAAGGCCATTGCCGCGCTCACGATGCTCGACATGGTCTTCGAGCTGCTGGGACAAAACCTGCTCTACGATATTCCCGCTTCGACGAGCCTGGTCTTTCATGCCTTGTCGGAAGTGGTGCGGCTGGGGCTGCTGGGCTTGCTTGCGTTCATTGTCGGCAAGGGAATTCGGGAACAGGGTAGGGAGGGTTGGCTGGTGCTTCCCGCCGTTGTCCTTATGGCATTCGAGCAATTCCAAAGCGAGCTGATCAGCCTGCATATGCACGGAACGTTCTTCGCCTTCGGCACGGTTTTCTTCTACAACGAGGCCACCGACATGGTGCTGGCTGCAGTCATTGCCTTACTGCTGTTGCGTCGCCTCACGTTGTCGATCCAGAGACAGCGGCAAATGGCACTCGACGTCAAGCAGGCACAGGAAGTGCAGCAGGTGTTGATGCCTAAAGACCAACCTCCCATTCCGGGCCTGACTATTGAAACCGTGTACCACCCGGCGCGTGAGGTTGGCGGAGATTTCTTCCAGATTGTCCAACATCCCACAGACGGAAGTGCACTCATCGTGGCGGGAGACGTAGCGGGCAAAGGCCTGAAGGCCGGAATGCTGGTGGCGCTATTGGTGGGAGCCACTCGCACGGCGACGGATACAAGCCTAGATCCGGCGTTTGTGTTGGGTGTGTTGAACAAACGCTTGATACGTCGCGGAGACGCGCAGGCGACATGCCTGGCGCTCCTCATTGCAACCAATGGCGATGCCACACTTGCGAATGCTGGGCACATGGCTCCCTACCTGAACGGCGAAGCACTCCCTATGGAGGGTGCGCTGCCCCTGGGGATGGTGGAAGCGGCTGAGCCTTCATTGATGCGCTTCAGGCTGGCTGTGGGCGACAGGCTACTCCTCATGTCCGACGGCATTGTCGAGGCGACTGACGCCAATGGGGAACTCTTAGGTTTCGAACGGGTGCGGGAACTGGCGGGCTCGGCGACCAGTGCTGCCAATGTTGCGGCGGCCGCCCAGCGCTTCGGCCAGGAAGACGACATCAGCGTCATCTCCGTCACCCGAACCGCTGCAATATTGCAGGCTTTGGCCTGAGCGAGTTCCCGCAGACCCCCGTTACCACTCCAGCCGCAGCAGCGAAACCGCCTGTCGCGGAAGCGCCGTTTCCACGTTCACCTTTCCGTTCGCAACATCGAGCCACTCCGGCGAAGTAAGCAACTGCAATTGCCCGGCCGCCTTCAGTTGCGCGATTTGCTCCGCGGTCGGCGTCTGCGGAGAGCCCATCTGCTTCCAAGCCGTGAACGCGTTGCTGTGCGTCTCATCGATCCGGTAGTGCTCCAGCAAGACTTTCTTCACTCCTGGCGGAATTCCCGCAATCGTCACCTGCACTTTGGCATCCGGCGCGGCCAGGTCGTCATCGTGATAGTTCCAGACCATCACCGCAGCTTCATGTTCCGATTTTGTCGCAAACGCGTCTACGTCTGGCGCAGCGCGCACGCCCGTTTTCACAAGCTCTTCAAGCGGAACCGCGCCCGTGCTTGTCGTCATCACCCGTTCGCCGGCCATCAGCCCCGTCATACGAAACAAGTTCAGGATCGGCTTGTCGATGCCGTGCGTCGCCAGCGTGCGATATCCCTCGAAGTAATCCCCGTTTTCAAACTCGAACGACCACGACAGCACCGCCATCAGGTTCACGCTGTTCTTATCCTGCAAATCGAACAGCGCCTTCACGGCCGTCGCCGTATACGCCGCATAGAGCGGCCCGTTCCGGTAGGCGTTCGCAGGATTCTCCTTCGCCGAGCACGCCGCGCAACCCTCCGGATCAGCTTCGCTCAGAATGATCGGCAAATGCCGTAGCTCCGGATGCCGGGCCACAATCTGTAAACCCGTTTCGGCAGCCTGCAACTCATTGGAAAGCCCCATCCGCACGTGCCCGTCCACTAAAGTTGGCCGTCCCTTGGGATGGAACGATATGAAATCCAGCGGAACCGGCTTGCCGTTGGCCGCGCTTTTGCCGCGCAGGCAATGTTCGAGAAAGCTCTCAAGAAACGCGCTTGCCTTTGCGCCGGCCGGTCCCGTGCTCGCCGGTCCGCCCACCTTTGCGCCGGGCAGAGCCGCCCTCACGCCCGCAACCGCATAGTCGTAGAGCTTGAAGTACTCGGCCGGCGTTCCATGCCAATAATCGATGTCCGGCTCGTTCCACACTTCGAAATACCAGGTGCTCACTTGGGCCCGGCCGTAGCGTTCGACAAGGTGCTCGGTGTATTTCCGCACCAGTTCGCCCCACATTTTGTAATCCTTGGGCGGATTGTTCGAAGCGCCTCCCATGGTGTGCGCGGGATAGTGCAGCTGGTATGTGCTGATGCCCGGCACCGTGGCGGCGAGATCCTTGGGCATAAAGCCCAGCTCCACCATTGGCCGCACGCCCGCCTTCGCAAACTCGTCGAACGTTCGATCGGTAATCGTGAAGTCGTAGACCGGCTTGCCGTTTTCGTCGAGGCGAAAAACATTCGACGAGCTCCACTTGAGTTCCGGCACGCCGTTGCCTGAGGTCAGCAGATGGTGCGTGCGAATCGTTACGGGCGACGCGCTCAACGCATGCAGCTCGCCGAGCAGTTGCTCGCCGTACGGCATGGTCGTGTAGTTCGATTCGTCGTAGCCAAACCAATTCGTGATTGGCTTGTAGGTGCCCACTGGCCTGGCAAGATTGACCTGAATGATCACCGGGCTCGGCGCCGGCATTTGTGCTGCTGCGGCACTCACCGCCACTGCCGCGCAGATCAGAAAATCTGAGACCTTCATCATGCGATCCCGCTTGCTTACGGCTTGAGCACCGTCAATCCAGGAACTCCCGCAAAACGCTTTGCGTTGAGCGTCACCACGGCTGCGCCGCATTCCAGCGCCGTCGCCGCAAGGATCAAGTCGTGCGGGCTCACTCTCTGGCCAGTGGCTTCCAAATCCGCCCACAGGCGCGCGTGTTGCACCGCCGCCATCTCGGTGTAGGGAACAATCTCAAAAGCCTGCAGCGCCTTTTGCAAGAATTTCTGCCGGCGCGCGCGATGCATTCCCGTGGCGCGTTCTACGCTGCGCCACAGTTCCGCCACCGTAATGGCCGCCAATTTGATCTCCTCATCGGGATGCGCGCGCAACCACGCATCCAGATCCAGCGCCTTGCGCTCCGCCTGGATAATCACATCCGCATCGATCAAAAACGCCATGGCTTACTCTGCGCCGGCATGGAGCCGCGTGCCTGTTCCAGATCATGCAGCCAGGAGGTCGCTTCCTCTGCGCCCGGGTGAACATCTTCCACGGCCTTGCGCAGGGCGGCGGCAACCTCCGACCCGCGCCCCGGCTTGCGCACCGCCGGCACAATGCGCGCCACTTGAACGCCGTTTTTTCCCAGGATGAAGGTCGTGCCCTGGTAGCGCGCCCGGTTCACGCAATCGGCAAAGTTTCGTGAGGCTTCAGTGACGCTGATTGAGACAATTTCCATAAAATCAGATTATCAAACTTTCATTAAAGTCGTGCAAACGTCAATATCCATGCGCGTTTCCCATCTTACTCAGCGGTGAGCCGCTCCAGAAGTGCGTCGAAATCCTCCAGGCGCGCGTACTCGATGACCACCTTGCCGCGGCCATTGTGATCGTCGATCGTAACCTTCAGTCCGAGCGCGCGTTGCAGTTGTTCCTGGGCGTCGCGCACATTGGGATCGATGGGCGGCTCTGCCTTGGGTTCTTTCTTGCTCTTGCGGCTGGGGTCAATCAGCCCTTGCACGTAGGTCTCTGTCTGGCGTACCGACATGGAGAGCGCCGTAATGCGCTGTGCTGCCTTTTCCATGTCCTCGGCATGGTCCAGCGCCAGCAACGCGCGTGCGTGGCCGAAGGTCAGTTCGCCGGCCTCGACGCGATTCTGTATGGACGTTGGTAACTTCAACAAACGTAAGAAGTTAGCTACCGTAGCGCGCTCTTTTCCCGTGCGCTGCGCCATCTGTTCCTGGGTCATGTGGAACTCGCGACCTAACCGCTCGAAGGCCCGCGCCTGCTCCATTGGGTTCAGGTCGGCGCGCTGCAAGTTCTCGACGATCGTGATCTCCATCGCCTGTTCGTCGGAGACCTGCCGCAGCATGGCGGGGACGGTGGCTTTGCCGGCCATCTGCGAGGCGCGCCAGCGCCGCTCGCCTGCAATCAACTGGAAGCGCCCGTTCGCCAGTGGGCGAACCAGCACTGGCTGCACCACGCCGTTGGCGGCAATGGAGGCAGCCAACTCACTCAGTTGCTCCTGGTTGACCTGGGAGCGCGTTTGAAAAGGATTGGGATCAATCTGGTCGACGGGAATTTCGCGCGGCTTGCCAGCCTCGGGTTCGGCTGCAGGTGCGGAATGTACGCGCGGAAGCAGAGAATCGAGCCCTTTGCCGAGGGCGCGGCGCTTGGGATCGGGAACAGCAACGTTAGTCATACAGAATCCTCAATTTAATCAGCGCCTGCTGCGCAGGCCGAATTTCATATGCGCGCCGAAAAGCCGGCAGTTGCGCGGCCGTTTACGAATACGGCCAGAAGGTCATTTTGGCGTGCGGGCGCGTGGGCGCCATCAGTCTGCGTTCCGCCGCCCGGGGACTCTCCATCTGGTTCCGGGCCAGGAACTCCCCCGTTAGCTCGAAATAGGCCTCGGTGCCGCGTGACCGCGGATCGTATATCGCCACCGGCTTGCCGTGGCTCGGTGCCTCCGCAAGGCGCACATTCCGCGGAATTACGGTGTGATATAGAATGTCGCGGAAATACTCGCGGAGCGTCTCCGTCACCTGCTGGGCAAGGTTGGTGCGCTCGTCGTACATGGTCAGCAGCACGCCTTCGATGGTCAAGCTTGGATTGTAGGCCGCTCGCACGCGCTCTAGGGTCGACACCAGCTCCGAGATCCCCTCAAGAGCGAAATACTCGGCCTGCAAAGGGACGATCAGCGTCTCTGCCGCAGAGAGAACGTTGAGCGTGAGCAGGTCGAGAGCTGGTGGGCAATCCAGAAAAATCAGTTCGTAGCTATCTTTGATCGGCTCAATCGCCCGTCGCAAGCGCAGCGCCCGGTCCTCTGCGCCGGCCAGCTCGATATTCGCGCCCGTCAAGTTCTTCGAGCCCGGGAGCAGCCACAGCCGATCCACCTCTGTGGGAAGAATCACCTGCTGCGCCGTGCTGTCTCCGGAAAGGACGTCGTAGACGGAATGGCGATTGTCATCGCGCTGAAAACCCAGTCCCGACGAGGCATTGGCCTGCGGATCGCAGTCAATCAGGAGCGTCTTCATCCCCTCCAGAGCCAGGCATGCAGACAGATTGATGGCCGTAGTGGTCTTGCCAACTCCGCCCTTTTGATTGACGATTCCGACGATCTTTCCCATGGCATTCCAGACTAACGGGAGAAACCGCTGCGCGCACGGGGGCTTGCGTTGTGGGAAACTGGGCGCAGCTGTGGAAAGCGCCCGGGGAGCCGACTTGCCGTTACAGGGCAAACGCCTGTCAGGAAAGAGCTTGGTTTCCGGTTCAAAGATTGGGCCAAGGGGTAGGCAAAAAAGGCTTCGTGGTGGAAAACTACCGGTTTGCCGGGAGCGATTTTCTGTTTTTGCTTGGTCTGAACCATTTCGGTACTGGGCCCAAATCGGGATCAAGCGACAGGCATGTTCCACGTGGAACATTGACCACCCCAGTGAATCCCCGCCTCTTGCAATCTCGTCCAATCACGCCCCGTTGTTCCACGTGGAACAACGTTTGGCACAATGCTTTCGATCAGGCAAATGCACGCGATTTACCCCGCAGATCACCTGCCCGCGCTGAGGCAAACGGTTAGTCACTTGCCGGCATCCATCTGAAAGAGATACAAGACCTAGGTGCCGCTACTGCCCTTATAGACTTGGCCTTCCCAGCGGCGAAACATTAGAGGTCGCCGCGTCCAACTTTTCCCAGGCACCAAAGAGAGTAGAAAAAATGAATTTCTCAGGACCTTTCCGCAAAAGCTTGTTCTCGCTCAAACGCCGGCAAACCATTCAAGGGGCACTTGCCCTCGCTGCGTCCTCACTCCTGCCAGGCTGCGGATCGGCTGGGTCTTCCGGCTCGACAGGCGGGACAGGTGGTTCTGGCGGAAACGGCGGCGGGTCTTCGAGCACTCAACCCACCCCTTCCGGCGCCCTCACTGCTGCCTCGCTCTCCGTCACTGCAACATCCGCCGGCTCTATCGGCTCCGCCTTCGCCGGGCTTTCCTACGAGAAAAGCACCCTTTATGAGAATCCCTACTTATTTGCCGGCGCAAACGCGAATCTGATTGCTTTGTTCAAGCTTCTCGGCCCCAGTGTCCTGCGCATCGGCGGCAATTCTGTGGACCGCAACGTCTGGACACCGACGGGCGCTGGGCAGACCGAAGGCCAAATCGCACCCGGCGACGTGAACGCACTTGCCGCCTTCGTTAAAGCCGCGGGTTGGCAATGCCTTTACGGCATCAATCTCGGCGGCGCAGGCCCGGTCCCCTACACCAGCGGTTCCATCGTGGCTGCTACCACGCCCACGCTTGCAGCCGAAGAAATTGCCTACGTCTACCAGGCCTTCGGCTCTTCTCTTTTCGGTTTCGAAATCGGCAACGAATGCGATCTCTATGGCAGCTCCTATTTCACCGGCGCTACGTGGAATCTCTCCACCTTTGAGGCGCTCTGGACCCAGTTCCGCACCGCGATTGTTACCCAAACTCCCGCCGTCGCGCCGCTCTGCACCGGCCCGGCCGACGCCGGCAGCGAATCCTCTTGGACTGTTCCCTTTGGCCAATACGCAACAAAAAACGACATCTCGCTTCTCACGCAGCACTACTATCGCGGCAACGGCCAATCCGCCAGCTCCACTGCAGCCAACCTGATCACGCCCGACGCCTCGCTTGTCAGCGATCTGCAGACGCTCAATACCGGTGCCAAGGGCATCGGCGTTCCCTTCCGTCTCTCCGAATGCAACTCCTATTACAACGGCGGCGCAGACGGAATCAGCGATGCCTATTGCTCTTCACTCTGGGTCGTCGATTTTCTCTTTGACTGCGCGCTCAACGGCGCTGTTGGCGCCAACTTCCACGGCGGAGGAGACGGAACCGGCTACACGCCCATCGCCGATTCCGGCGGAGCGGTGGTCGAAGCGCGGCCCGAGTATTACGGCATCCTTCTCTTTGCGCTTGCAGGCCAGGGCACGCTCTACACCACGAGTCTCGCCGGTATCGGCAGCCTCAACATCACCGCCTATGCCGTAAAAACCTCGTCAGGCGGCATCAATGTTATCGTCGTCAACAAAGACAGCGCGCAGAATCTCCAGCTCACCATCTCGCTCCCGCAAAGCGCAAGTTCCGCCACGCTGCTTGAAATGACGCAACTCACCGCGGGCGCAGGTGGACCGAGTCTCAGCGCAACGTCGGGTGTGACGATTCAGGGAGCGGGCGTGGGCGCAAATGCTTCCTTCTCGCCGGGCACTGCCTACGTCCTCAGCACCACGGGCACAGAGCTCACCTGCTACGTTCCCTACCTCAGTGCGGTTTTGATTCAGATTCCTTAGAGCTGTGGTTTGCGGCGGGATCCAAACGCGACGATGCGGTGCGCGCCACTCGGAAGCTGCTTCTCGGCCGGCCAGGAGAATTCCGTTCCGGCCGCACGCTCGAGCCCTTCGCGCTCGTTCGTGGTCGTCATCAACGCCAGCCATCCCGCCGGCGCTACCAGCGGTACTGCAGCCGCAACCGCCTTCGGCATTTTGTCGACCGCCCGCAAAACGACACAATCAAAAACGCCGCCAAGTGCTTCGGCCCGCCCGGCGTAAACTTTCGCCTGGAGCCTCAACACACGCACGACCTCTTGCAAGAACGCGGCCTTCTTGCCCTGGGATTCGGCCAGGGTCACGGCAATTTCCGGCCGGCAAAGCGCAATGGGAATCCCCGGCAGTCCCGCGCCAGATCCAAAGTCGAGCAGGGTCGCAATCCCTTGCGGCAATACGTTTGCAACATCAATAGATTCAATGATATGCCGCGATAGAATGCCTTCTTCATCGCGAATTGCACTCAGATTGAGATGTTCGTTCCAGCGAATAAAAAGCGAAAGATAATCCTCGAACCGGCGGGCAGTTTCGTCGTCCAGCGGGGTCAGTCCGGCCGCTGCCACAAGCGCATTCAGCCGCATCCTCGTCTCGCTCGCGTCCATCGTTCAGTTCCCGCTCTTGGCACTTTCGATTTCAGGCGGTTGCCACTCCGTAGCCGCGTGTACAAACGCAGAGAAGATGGCGCGCGAGAATCCGCTCTGCCCATATGTGCGCTCAGGATGCCATTGCACGCCGACGACAAAATGATCCGCGGCGTCCAGCTCCACGGCTTCAATTACGCCGTCGCCGGGCGAAACCGCGCTCACGCGCAGATTGTCGCCCGCAACGCGAATCGCCTGGTGATGACTGGAGTTCACCGATACTTCTTCCGCTTCCGGCGCCGGCACAATTCCGTTCAACCGCGATCCTTCCGCAAGCTCCACGGGATGCGCTTTCACTACCTCGCGTCCCGGCCGATGATTCACTGCTGTCTTTAGATCCTGCACCAGCGCGCCCCCGCGCCACACATTCAGATTTTGCGTGCCGTGGCAGATCGCAAGAATCGGCTTGCGCAGATTGAACGCATCTTGAAGGAGCAACTCGTCGGCCGCGGTGCGCCCCGGATCGTCTTCCGCGCATTCCGGCTCTCGCGCCTCGCCATAGCGCTGCGGATCTACATCGAACTTGCTTCCCGGCAACAGAACCCCTTGCACGCCCGCCAGCAACTTCGCCACGCGCTCCTGGGGTTCACTCAACCGCACCACCACAGGTTCCGCGCCCGCGGCCTTCAGCGCTTCAACGTACTGCGGCAATGCGCGCTGGTTGTATTCTGTGTCGCAGCTGGTGGGTTCGGGAATCGCGATCCTGACGGCCATGCAACCAGTGTAAAGCCCGTGCGGATGCTTCACGCGCGGCGGTGTCTCATGGCTTGAAGTCGTTTTGAAAGGGCACGGCTTCAAACTGGCCATCGCGTGGCGACGTCGCCGGTTGTTTCTGCGTGGGTCGACGGTGTATGTTGCGCAATATGCATTGGGCAACTCCGGAAGAACGTCGCGCATTGGGACAAACGCGGCGCAAGCAGGTGAAACGACACCAGCAGGAAATCTGCGACTTCAAGGCGCGGCCGATTTCGGCGCTGGCGCTTGTGGAGCGATCGATGCAGGGCCGTGTGCCCCCGTTGATCGCGATGAAATACCAGATGATGGCCGCGTCGCCCTTCGGGTACTTTCGCGGCGCGGCGCCGGTGATGGCGGCGGACCTGGCGCAATTGCCATCCACCGGGATCATGAGCCAACTGTGCGGCGATGCGCATGTGCGCAACCTGGGCGCCTATGCCGCGCCCGACGGGCGGCTGGTCTTCGACATCAACGATTTCGATGAAACGATTCTTGGCCCGTTCGAGTGGGACTTGAAGCGCATGGCTGCCTCTCTTGTGCTGGCGGGGCGCGCGGCCGGACACAAGGATGGCTCGGCACGCAAGGCCGCCGTGGCGTGCGTGGAGCGTTATGCCGCGCAGATGCGCGTCTTTGCACGCATGCCGCACATTGAGGTGGGCCGCTACCAGGTGCATCGCCTGGGTCTGGCACAGCCGGTGCACATGGCGCTGGCCAAAGCGGAGCGCTCCACTCCGCAACACACGCTGGAACGGATGACAATGCGGGCTTCATCGCGGCCTGGCGCGCCGCGCCGCTTCAAGGAAATGAAGCCCATGCTGACGCGCGTCACGGGGGCGCGGGCCGCAGCGGTGCTGGCCTCGCTCGGGCCCTACAGGGAAATGCTGGAGCCGCAGCGGCGACACCTGCTCTCGTTTTACCGGCCGGTGGACGTGGCCTTCAAAGTGGTGGGCACGGGATCGGTAGGCCTGCGCGATTACTGCATCTATTTTGAGGGCAACGGGTCCGCCGATCCGCTGTTTCTGCAAATCAAGGAAGAGGTTGCATCGGCTTACGCGCCGTATCTGCCCGACGCGCACTCTGCGCCGCATAACGGGCAACGTACAGCCGAAGGACAACGCGCCATGCAGATCCAGACCGATCCGTTTCTGGGTTGGACGCACATGGGCGGGCGGCAATATCTGGTGCGCCAACTGAACGACCACAAGGGCAGCATTGAGATCAACGACCTGGCGGGCGCGAACCTGAAGGCCTATGGCGAGGTTTGCGGCGAATTGCTGGCGCGCGGTCACGGACGCTCCGGCGATCCGCTGGTGATTGCCGGCTACATCGGAACCGGCGCGGCCTTTGCGGAAGCGATTGCCGAGTTTGGCTTGGCCTACGCCGGTCAGACGGAGAAGGACTGGGAGCAGTTGAAGAAGTCGGGGAAGGCGAAGCAAAAAGCGTAGGTCTGTTTCTGCGTGGCCCTAGCGGCGGTACACATCGTAGCCGCGCAAGTGCGCCGCGGGCGTGAACTCCTGCATCAACAGCTGCATCAACTCCGCGCGGTCGGGCGTGGGGTCTTCTTTGGTCTGCATATCGGTCTTCACAATCAGCCAGCGAATGTTGCGCGCGCGAACGAGATCGGCGATTTCGGCGGACGAATAGGGATCAATGGTGGGATCGAAGAACGGCACTGGGAATTGCGGCGTGCGGCCGGTGGCGAAATAGAACGGCTCTTCTCCGGGAATTGAAACGATTCCATCGTCGAAGGGAATTTTGGCCTGGGCGTAGCGCAGCAGTTCGTCAATTTCCGGCAGATAGGGGCCCGGTGTGGCGAGGCCTGCAAGCGCGGGAAACGCGGAGTGCGCTGGAGCGCCGTCGGGAAGGTTGGCGTAGTTGAGCCGCTCTTCGCTCACCGTGTAGAAGCCTCCGCAAATTAAAAGCGTGATGGAAATGATTGCGGCCAGGGCGGGCGTGAACCAGCGGTTGCCGTTGGCGCGCGCGGTGAGAGAGCCGAGAAGCGCCAGCAGTTCCGCGAGGAGCAGAATGAGCAGCGGCCAAATGCCGTAGGTCGAGCCCCACAGTTGCTGCGACAGAAACGTGCCGTGGATGGCGGCGAGCAGCAGCAGAGGCAGGAAGATGCGCAGAGTGGGCTGTCGACGCAACGCGAAGAGATTTGCGAGCGCCAAAGTGGCAGCCAGCACGAGCAGCATCGGCCAAAGCGCCAGCAGGGCGTCGCCGCGTTCGTCGGCGTCGTCGTAAAGCAGCAGCGAGGCGAGCGTGAAGAGAAACGGTGCGGCGAGCAGAGCGAAGGCGGCGATGTGCGCCCAGAGTCGCCTGGATCCCAACCACAAGAGCACCAGCGCGACGACGACGCATGGCAGCGTCCACGCCAGCGTGGGATCGCGGTAGACGCCGAGCATGAGGCTGAGTCCCGGCAGGCGCCGTTGGCCTGCATATTGGATGGTCCAGTGATAATAGTTGCCGAGACCGGCGGTGCATTCGAGCGCCAACAACGCAGCCAACAATCCAGCGCATGCGCCGGCAAGGAAAGCCACGAGCGATTGTGGGGTTGGTTGAAAGCGCGAGGCTGAGTTCGTGCTATCCCACGTCCCCAAGTGCGAGGGACATGGGGCACCCGGTGTTTGTGCTGGGTGGTGCGGGGTGAGTCTGGTGATGACGAGCAAGAGCAGGACCGCGCCTAACGCCACGACAAGAAACGGCAGGCCCATATTTTGCTTGAAGAACATGGGCACGCACGCCAGCGCACCTGCGGCAAACGCAAACAGCGCGCTCTTTCTCCGATCGAGTCGTGTGAACGCCCACAGCGCAACCAGGATCCAGAAGCCGCAGTCGCAGTCGTACTCGGGATTGGGAACGATGCAGTAGATGCCGAGGAAAATGAGCGGCGCGGCGAGCAGGAGAGCCAGCGTCCACGCGGCGGCTGCGCGCCCACGCAACGAGGCGAGCGCGATTCTCCACGCCAGCACCGTACCGAGGCCGCCGGTGATTGCTACGTAGAGCACATGGTGAAAAAAGACCCGGCCCGTCAGGCGGATGATTGCGGCTTGAAGAAGAAACGTGAGCGGCGGGTGCGGCAGAGGGAAGTTGCGGTAGGGCACCTGACCGAGGGCGATGCGCTCCGCGGTGTTGAGGATGTAACTGAGATCGAAGAGCACCGCGACGTGCGCGTTTTGCCAGAGCACCACGCCGGCGGTCGCGGCAAAAAGCGTGGCGGCTGCGATCCAGTCGCGCAACGCCCAGCGCGGCCCAGTCGAGACAGGATCGGGGGGTTCGGACTCAGGCGGATTCGATTCTGTTGGTTCGGGTGCTCTTCTTACCATCCGCGATGATAGTAATAGGCCCAGCAAGGCGCGGAACACAGCGCCATGAGAAGGGCAACGAACCAGCCCACCACGGTCCAGCCAAGGAAGATGTTCAAAAGCAGGATTCCCGTGGAGTTGTGCGTATGGCGCACAGCCGCAATGATGGCGGGGAGGAAATAGAGAACGCCTAAGAAGAGCAGGAAGTGCATAGAAGCCTCCACCCTGGTTCCAGGAGTGTTACGCAGAGTGTAACGCCGGAGTTCCCTTGTTCCCTGAGAATTTTGACCAGTTCGGGGCGGGACGGCCAGCGTATCGCTTCGTTGGCGGTTGCGATCACCTCCATCTCTCTGCAATTTCGCATTGCACACCCTGAAGTGCGTGCGTATACTCCCGTGGTCCCCCAAAACTACGAAGGAGGCGTCATGGGCAAGATCAATATGGGCCGCGTGATTCTGGGCGGCATTGTCGGCGGAATTGTCGCAGATCTTCTGGATTACCTGGTCGATGGCTTGTGGCTCGGGCAGCGCTGGGCTGACGCCATGAGCTTTCTTGGACATCCCGGGTTCACGACGAACATGTTAATAGGGTTCGATTTGCTGGGAATCGTCATAGGGATCGTCACGATCTGGATTTACGCGGCGGTCCGGCCCCGCCTCGGCCCGGGATTGGGGACGGCGGTCCGCGTTGGAGTGGTCGTTTGGATTATTAGCGTGCTCGTGCCCAACGCCTCTTTCATGTACGTTGCCAACCTGTTCCCGAAGCACCTCACGCTCTACACGACGCTGGGCGGCCTGGTTGAAGTGGTCGTGGGCACGATCGTCGGAGCTTGGCTGTACAAGGAATAGAGCTTGCACGCACGAATGGGGCCTCCGCAGGGCCGGTTCTACCGGCAAATCTCCTCGAAGCCACGCACAAGGGCGTGAAGACGGGACGTGTCTTTCTGCCCGCGACGGCCCCCTAAGGCCGGCCGCTGCGGGTCCGCTGCTTGCCCAGCCCTCTACAATGAATCGTTATGCCGACGGCGGTGCGATCGCACGCGAAGATCAATCTAGGACTTCATCTGGGAGCGCCGCGCGCGGACGGCTTCCACGCTCTCGTCACCGCATACCAGACGCTGGAAGTTCATGACATTGTTACGGTTACGGCGCAGCCTGCCGCGGAAACCAGCATCCGGCTTACCTCGAACGATGCAAGGGTCCCCACGGACGAGCGCAATACGGCGTGGAAGATGGTTTCCCTGGCTTTGGAGGAGATGGGCACCGGAGCAGAGGTCGATATTCATATTGAAAAGCGACTTCCCGTGCAGGGTGGACTGGGAGCCGGCTCGGGCAACGCGGTTGCCGCGCTGGTGGGGCTGGGGAAAGAGCTCGAGAAGCAGGGAACAGCCACCCCAGCGAATAAGATTCGTTCGCTGGGGGCCCCGGCAGGGATCAGAGAACAGGGACCAGCAAGCAAGAACACCGATTGGCCAGCGCGATGGATGGAAATTGCCGCTCAGGTCGGTTCCGATGTTCCACTCTTTCTGGTTGGTGGAGCGGTTCTGGGGAGAGATCGCGGTCAAAGCGTTTTTCCGCTTTCGGACTTTGAGCCGGTGTGGTGCCTCGTTGTAGTTCCCGATATCGGTGTCTCCACGCCGCAGGCCTTTCGCGACTGGGATGCACTGTGCGCCCAAGAAGGTTTGACCCCGGAGGCAAGTGCCGATAGACTAAAAGAGTCGAGCCGCACTTACGTGGCAGCCCTTTTGGACGAACATGAGGGGGAACGTAAAGCAGGCTCCTCCGGTGTCTTCTCCTTGGGGGAAGACCTGGCCGGACCGCAAGAGTCGAAACATGGGTCTGGGCTTGTCCGCACCGGGATCACGAGCTGGATTGAGAATGACTTCGAACGTGTAGTCTTTCCCCAGCATCCCTCCCTTGCTGAGATCAAGCGTCTTCTTGCGGCCACCGGAACACCGGGGGCAGCTTCGTATGCCGCGTTGTCGGGGTCTGGTTCGGCGCTCTTCGGGTTGTACCTGACCCGTGGAGATGCAGAAGCGGCACAAGACCGGATCGAGCGAGAGTCTCAAATGCTCAAAGTGCGGAACACGGTGATCACTCGCACCTTGCCCCGTAAAGCGTATTGGGACCAGATGGTGAAAAGCAGCTTCTAGCTGCTAGCCACTAGCTTCTAGCTTCATCATGCGGGAACGAGGCTCGTTGGTTCACCGCGGCCGGGCTAGTAGCTAGAGGCTAAACGCTGGTAGCTGTTCTTGACAGTCGCTTGTTGGGCAAGCGAAACTCGCCCACGGCTGACCGTATTGGTGGGCGATCGTTCAATGGTAGGACAATGCCCTTTGGAGGCATTTATCCAGGTTCGAATCCTGGTCGCCCAGCCAGAAAGACAGCTACTAGCTTCTAGCTTTTTCGGTGGGAAACGAAGGTTCATCGCTTCCCCGCAATGGAGCTAGCAGCTAGAAGCTAGAAGCTGGCATTTAAGAAACGCAGCCATAGCCAACCAGCATGGAGGTGCTTCAGATGGAAACGGGAACGTCGACTGTGACAGTGGAAGACAAGAAGCCGGGCGAACCAGGCTCGGGCAAGTCCGACGGCGGCAAAGACGCGCCCAGGGGAGGGTCTGCGGACGGCTCGAAGGCGAAGGACGCCAAACAAACGCCCGCGCCAGAGCGCAAGAAGCCCTCGAAACTAAGCGAGGACAAGCGCTTCAAATTGTTTTCCGGGACGGCGAATCCGCGGCTGGCTGAGGAAGTGGCGCGGCATATCGGCGTGACGGTAGGGCAGGTCAAACTGCAGCGTTTTGCCGACGGCGAAGTTTACTTTCAACTGCTCGAGAACGTGCGCGGCGTAGATGTGTTTGTGGTGCAGCCCACCTGCTATCCGGTGGATCAGCATCTGGTGGAATTGCTCATTATGATCGATGCGCTCAAGAGGGCCTCGGCGGCCCGCATCACGGCAGTGGTTCCCTACTACGGGTACGCCCGTCAGGATCGCAAGGATCGCCCGCGCGTGGCCATCAGCGCCAAGCTGATTGCCGATCTGCTGACCACCGCAGGCGCCAACCGCGCGCTCTTCGTCGATCTGCATGCCGCGCAGATTCAGGGCTTCTTCAATATTCCCGTCGATCACATCTTTGCCAGCCCCGTTCTGGTGAGCCATTTCAAGGAACTGAACCTTCCCAACCTGACGGTGGTTTCGCCGGATGCGGGCGGCGTGGAGCGCACGCGATTCTTCGCGCAGAAAATGGGCGCGCCGCTTGCGATTGTCGATAAGCGCCGTACCGATTTGAACGTTGCCGAAGTGATGCACGTGGTGGGCGACGTGGAAGGCCAGAACTGCCTCATCATCGACGACATCGTGGACACCGCCGGCACGCTGGTGAAAACAGTGGATGCGTTGTACGCCAATGGGGCGGCGGCTGTGTATGCCTGCGCCAGTCACGCGGTGCTTTCGGGCCCGGCCATCGACCGCATCGCCAACTCGCGGCTGGAGCAGTTGGTGGTGACCGACACGATTCCGCTGCGTGAAGCGGCGCAAAAAGTAAGCAAGATCAAGGTGCTCTCGATCGCCGGCCTGCTGGGTTCGGCCATTGAGAACATTCACATGGAGACCAGCGTGAGTACGCTGTTCTCGTAAGAGCAGCTTCTAGCTACTAGCTTCTAGCTCGTGCGGTTCGGAAATTAACCTTCGCGTTTCAGCGAAGAGTGGAAGAGAAGAGCGGCGGATGAGTTGATCCACTGCGCACCAGGAACATGTGGCTAGAGGCTAGAAGCTAGTAGCTAGAAGCTGCATTTCACAAAGGGAGCGGAGCAGTTTAGCTCGCAGCAGAAAGAGCTAGCTAGAAGCTAACAGCTAGAGGCTGCTTTCCGTGCCCGATTTTTGAAGAAACGAGAAAACGTAACATGCCAGAAGTCGTCGTAGCTACGCCCCGCAAGGGCAAGTTCAACAAGAATGCCGCGCGCCGCGTGCGCGTTGCAGGCAAGATTCCGGCCGTGCTGTATGGTTCCGGCCACGAAGCGGTTGCGGTGGAATTGGATCCCAAACAGATTTTGCGGATCCTTTATTCCGAGAGCGGCCACAACACGATTTTCGATGTGGAAGTTGCCGGGCAGCCCGCGGCCAAAGCCATGATCGTGGACTGGCAGCGCGAGCCGCTCAAGGACAACCTGATCCACATCGACCTGAAGCGCATTGCGCTCGATAAGGTTTTGAAAGTGCGCGTACGCGTCAAGCTGCTGGGTATTCCGATAGGCGTGAAGGCCGAGGGCGGCATTCTGGACCAAGTGCTGCGCGAAGTGGAAGTCGCGTGCCTGCCCGCGGACATTCCCGGCCACATCGATGTGGACGTGAGCGAATTGGCAATGCACCAGGCGATTCGCGTGAGCGGATTGCCCCACTCCGACAAGTTCAAATATCTGACTCCGGAAGATTCTACCGTGTGCCACGTCGTGCACATCCGCGAGGAAGTGGTTGCGACGCCGGAAGTGGTGGAGGGTGCGGAGGCAGCAGGCGCTGCCGCAGTACCGGGTGCAGCGGGTGCGCCGGCCGAGCCGGAAGTTGCGAAGAAGGGCAAGGGCGAGGCCGAGCCTGCCGCGGGGAAGAAGCCCGAGGCGAAGAAGTAAGCCTTGTCGGATGCAAGCGAGACCGGTGCTTCGCGCGGCCCTTTCCTGATCGTGGGGCTTGGAAATCCCGGTCTCGAGTATGTGTGGACCCCGCACAACGCGGGATTCATGGCCATCGACCGCATCGCCCAGCAGGAGGGCATTGTGGTGCAAAACCGGCGCAGCCGGGCCACTACGGCGACTTGCAGAATTGCAGGGCGGCAGGTGGTTCTGGCCAAGCCGGAGACGTTTATGAACCTGAGCGGCGCAGCAGTGGCCGCTTTGGTTCAGGAATTTGGAGTCGACCCGGCGCAGGATCTGCTCGTGATCTACGACGAGCTCGATCTGGTGCTGGGGACCTTCAAGATCAGGGAGCGCGGCTCGCCGGCGGGGCACAACGGAGCCCGCAGCGTAACGAGCGCCCTGGGCACGGAAGAGTGGTTGAGGTTGCGCATTGGCGTGGGGCCGGATTTACCTCCTGAAGCGATTGCAGCGGCAGGCGGAAAACGGCCGGGCAGAGATTTTCTGCTGTCGCCCATGCGCAAGGCGGATCTGGCGGTGCTGGACGAGGTGCTGGACCGGGTGGCAGCGGCCACGCGGCGCATTCTCGAAGTGGGACCGGCAGCTGCGATGAACGAGTTCAATCGGAAAGACAAAGAACAGGGACTAGGGACTTAGGGACTAGGGACTAGGGACTAGGGACTAGGGACTACGAACTGTTTGCTGATAGCTGTAGGCGGGAGCGAGGCGCTCCAGCGGAAAAGGAAACCTGATGTCGCGTTTGTATGAAGTAATGTTTATCGTCCGTCCCGATGTGGAGGATGAAGAAGCCGACAAGCTGATCGAAGCCTTGAGCACAACGGTGAAGACCGGTGGCGGCGTGGTGAAGTCGGCGGAGAAGCTGGGCCGGCGCAAGCTCGCCTACCAGGTGCGCAAGTTTAACGATGGCAACTACATTCTGTTCACCGTTGAAGCCAACGGCGCGGTGGTGCTGGAACTGGAGCGCCGTCTGCGCGTGACTGAGCAGGTGATCAAGTTCATCACCGTGCGCATCGACGAGGAAGAGAAACGCCTGGCCAAGGTGAAGGCCAACCGCGGCGTGCGCCGCAAGGTGAACAGCGAACCTGCGCCAGCGCCTACACCCGCGCCTGCCGTGGCTGCGCCTGCGGTTGAAACCGCAGCAGCAGCCGCGCCGGCAGCGCCGGTGCAAGCCGGCGCGTAAAGACGGGACCGAGGTACCAAGGGACCAAGGGGACAAGAACCGCGGGATTCGCAGATTGCGAAGGCCGATTTTCTGATCCCTGATCTCTGAAACCTGACCCCTCAAGAAAAATTCTCCGGCGATGCCGGAACAAAGAGAGCAAAGAGGAAACACGATGTCTGAAGAAACCCAAGCAAAAACGCCCGCTGCGGCGGACGCGACTCCGACTCCACAAGCTTCATCGGGTCCGGGTCCCGGTTCGGGCTCCGGTCCGAGTTCTGGCCCGCGCAGCGGAGGCCGGCCCGGTGGCGGGCCCGGCGGACGCGGCAAGTTCTTCCGCCGCAAGAAAGTGTGCAAGTTCTGCACTGAGAAGATCGACGGCATTCCTTACCGCGACGTAAAGCTGCTGCAGGGATTTGTGGCCGAGCGCGGCAAGATTGTGCCGCGGCGGTTGACCGGTGTTTGCACTACGCATCAGCGCCGTTTGACCCGCGCCATCAAGCAGGCACGGAACATCGCGCTGCTGCCGTTTGCGACCAGGCACTAGAGCGGTTCCAGAGCTCGATTCGGAGCCGATTGAGATTTTTGGCGGCGTGGCCGGCGAGCCGAGCCTCTTGCCTGAACGACAAGAGCGTCTTCGGCGCTGCTGACCGAGTGCCGCACGATAAAGATTTGGAGAGTTTCCCATGGAAGTAATTTTGAAGGAAGACGTAGCCAACGTAGGCTTTCGCGGAGAAGTGGTGAAAGTTGCCGATGGCTACGCGCGCAACTATCTACTGCCGCGCAAGCTGGCCATGCAGGCCACCGCGGCTAACAAGGCCGTGATTGAGCAGATGAAGGCTTCGGCCGCACGCCGCTCTGCTACGGAAAAGACGCAGGCCGAGGAGTTCATGGCCAAGCTCGATCCCGTGGTGCTGAGCTTTACCCGCAAGGCCGGCGAGCACGGCCATCTCTTTGGCTCGGTCACATCGTCCGACATTGCCGCAGCGCTGGCAGCACAGGGCTTCGAGGTCGATCGCCGCAAGATTCAGCTGGGCGACGCGATCAAGGGCCTGGGCGACTTCAAGGTGGCCATCCGGCTGCATCGCGAAGTAACCGCGCGCGTGACCGTGAAGGTTCTGGCGGAAGTGGCCGAGGGCGAAGTGCCCGCGGCGACCGCTGCCGAGCCTGTTGCGGAAGAGCCGGCTGCGGAAGAAGCGGCGGCGGAATAATTCCAGTACTGTCGACGCGCCCGCCTCTCGATCCGTCGAGGGGCGGAAGGCGCCTATCGGCCGATTTCTGGCACGGAGAGCCCGCGACAGATTTTGCGTGCAAGAATATCCGCAACTTCGGTGTGGCGTGGAACGGCCTCAACCTTGCCCGTGTTGGGATTGCACTAGAGCGAATGTGCACCACCTTCGCGCTTTAGATAGCAGCCGTGCAAGCGCAGGTGGCGAAGCAGCGATTCGCGTTTCATTGCACAGTGACGGTTTCTTGGATGGCCTCCGGAGGAAGTCCGCGAAGGCCGTCTTCCCGCCGATCCTTCAGGATCAAGCGAATCGCCTCACTAAGGCTGGCACGACATTCCTCTACTGTGCAGCCCTGCCCGTTCGCGCCGGGAACTTCGGGAGACCAGGCAACGAACCAGCTACCGTCCCGCTCAATGACCGCAGTGAACTCATTGCGCATGGGTAAAGTATAGACTGATTCTCGCTTTGTGTGACGTAGCCGTATAGCCCGGATGGACCGTGGCCACCCCGCTACGTCGGAAATAGCGTTCCGGTTGCGGGCGCAATGGCGGTCAGGCGGCTGCGGCGGCGCGCAGGCATTGGCTGCGGAGAGGCCAGCAGGTTGGCGATCTCACGCAACTCGGCGCGGGCACGGCCGATGGCAGCAGCCACTGCATCCGACGGCTTGTTCGGATGGGCAGCCAACTGCAAAGCGGCCTGGGGATCGATGGTGCCGCTGGGACGTTTGCCGGGACGGCGATGTTCCTGCTCGAGGACGGTTCTCGCGCCGGACAGAGTATAGCCTTCGGCGTGGACCAGGCGCTTGATCTCCATCGCCAGTTCCACGTCGCGACGGCGATAGAGCCGCTGGCCGGTTCCGCTCTTGTTGGGCTTCAACTGCGGGAACTGCGACTCCCAGAAGCGCAGAACGTACGATTCGACGCCGCACAGCCGTGCGACATCTCCAATCTTGAAATAAAGACGGTCCGGGATCGGCGGTGGTGAGTAGGCGCGCTTCCGGTTGAGTTGCGTTGCCATAATAAATTGGCGAGGAAGCCTTTGCGACCAGGGGAAATCCCTCGCTCTACACGCAGTATAGGACAGGTCTTGAGCGGTTTGGGAAGCGAATGAGCCTCCTGAACCAATCTTGGCAGAGGAAAACAGGGGGCGAAATCGGCCCAGGCGCATTTTCCCTTCCGCGGCCGCCTCAACCGGCTACTGCTTCTTGAGCACGGCCATGCCCTTCTCGTCGGAGAGGATCGCCAACTCGAACTTGCGGAAATCGGCGGCCCGGTCCGCGGGAAGTTCCACCTGGCGCACGGTGTACACCATGTCGTAGTGCAGGACGTTGCCTTTTGCCGTCACCGAGGCATGGTAACTGGCGAAATCCATGTCGACATCCACGGGATCGGGCGTCTCGTCGACCACGTAGCCGGCTGGAAGCGCTATGTCGTAACTGTCGTGCCAACGGCCCGGGTGTCCGATTTCGATGGGATATTTGCGGGTCTTGTTCTCCATCACATCAGGCAAGGTGCGTGCAAAGGTGCCCACGACGCGGGGCCGCAGCAGCAGCAACGGACCAGCGGGGTGCGCGTAGCTGGTCGCGCTCAGGTGCAGATCGAGGCTGATGGGCTTGTCGAGGTCGCCGCTATCGTGAAATTCATATCCTTTGAAGCTGAGACCGGGAAGCTCCGCGCTGAGGCCTTCTTCAAGAGAGTTGCGAACCTGTTTTGTATCCGTCTCCTTGAGAAAGCTGCGCTCGCGTGCCGCATCCACTCCGGTGAAAACATCGTCGATGTCACCGGCGATGGAGCCGTCGGCCGCCAGCGTAAACGAGCCTTTGCGGCTCAGGCCGCCGGTCTCCGGCGGAAGCACGGGCATGCGCAGCACCCGGCTATCGTTTCCGTCGGCAATATTGCCGTAAGCGTCTTGCAGGTCGCCCCGGATCAGCCCTACAGGCGTCTCCTCATCGGTGGGATCGAAGATCAGGAGAGTTTTGCCGTTCGCTGCTTTTACGCGCGCCATCAGGCGAGGATCGTTTTCCCCATCCGGCAACTCGATCGCGGTAATCATGTGATCGCCGATCAGCGATGGAGCGTCGGGATCGATCACACCTCTCTCGCTATCGACGTGCAGGTAATAAGCGCGGATGCCGATGGCCTGGAGCATTGAGATCAGCAGCGTGGTCTTGTCTTTGCAGTCTCCATATCGGTCGCGATAAATGTCCGTAGCGTAGTGCGCCTGCCAACCACCGATGCCTTTGATGATGATGAAATAGCGGATGTTCTTCTGGATGTAGGTTGTGATACGGTCCAATTTTGTATAGAGGTCAGGCGCTCCGGCTGTAAGTTCCTGGGCTTTGGCGGCGATCTCAGGTGTTGGATCGGGCCGATGCGCTTCGAGCTGATCCTGCCAGAGGCCGAAAGCTCGCCACTGATTTTCCGAGCCCTTGACGGCCGCGTCTCCCCACATGATGGACATACGTGCCGCCAGCGCCTCCCACGGCGGGGTGGCGTGCACATTCTCGAGATCAAGCGCGGGCATGCCTTTGATCTCCCAGCGGAGATGATTATCTGCGGTTTCGGTGGGCTTGACTGGGGCGTACCGGCTCCACGAATCGGCGTAATGGCCGCCCGGAGGCAGCGCCAGTTCCAGTGCCTCGTCTACAAAGGGGATGGGGGCTTGAATTTCCCAGTTCTCGGAATTCATGTAGGGCCGCAGACTCCCCTGGTTTTCACAGGCAATCACGGTGCCGGGATCGGCGCCGGGAGGACTCAGGATGCGGAAGCGCTCCGTGGCCTGCAGGTCCGCATCCCCGTAGGCTCCCACGTCCTTGAAGTCCGTATCCATGGCCTGAAGTTGCCGGCCGTCGGCGGCGATGGTCCAGGCGTGGAAGTAATCCAGCTTTTCGTCTGCATCGTACTCAGCTTCGCAATGGGAATACTTGCGGCCTTGCGGCTTGAGGATGCGCACTGCGTAGCGCTCCCGCTCAATCGCGTGGTTCTGGTCATCGACTGCGATAAAGTATTCGTCGAAGAGAATCACGGCGGAGGCGTCGCCGATGTTTGCCGGGGTGGGCGTCTTGGCAGCGTCAAGCGCCCACTGCGGCGCGGGCTGCTGTTTCTCTTTTGCCATGGCCGAAGGGGCAAGGAGAATGGCGCAGTTACACACGGCAACGGCAAAACAGCTCGAGCGCAAGAAAGGCGCGCGCATCAATTGCCTTTGCCTGACGGCGCCATTTGTATCACCGGCGACGCTGGCGCTGCGGGCGCCAGGCTCAATACCAGCTGTGATTGTTCGGCCGCGTCCACCTTCTGGTAAAAGCCGCGCAGATCCTGGTATTCCCCCGGTTTGGCGATGGTGAATGCCCTCGCCAGGGAGCTGGCAATCTCAATCTGATTGGAGCCATTCTTGCTCTTGACCAGGAACAGGGCGTGGCCTTGCCAGCCCACGGTAGCATCCTGCGGAGCTCCCTCGACAGCTGCTCCGGGAGGCAGGTGAAAGGTCACATCGTCGTTGACGCGATCGGCATAGTGCATGTCGACTGGTTCGAGCCGCTTCTCCTCGTTGACAAACGGAACATGCCCGCGCGTGCCAAAGAAAAGGCCCGGAAGCAGGAGACGTTTTGCGGTTGCGGTGCCCAGAGTTCCCGTGACGTTGACGATCGCCATCAAGTTCTGGTCAGGCTGATCGACGCCAAGAAAGTGATCGACGTGCGCGTCGATGCCTTCCGGCACCTGGCTTTCCAACTCGCGATCGAAGCGTTTCTTCAGCTCGGCGTCGTCGTTCCTGAAGGCAATCTGGCGCCAACGCAGCGCCTCCTGGCCGGTCATGATGAATTGTATGTGTCCGGTGATGCCGCCGTGCGCGTCAAGCGTCACGTCGGCTACGCGAGTCACAGTGTTTTGCTTGTAGTTCTGCGCGGGCGTGAGCGAGTAGGAAATGCCTTCTGCGCTCTGGCCGATGCCGCCGGCATACGAATGGCGCCAATTGACGGTCGAGAAGGGGCACATTTTTTCGCCGGGGTCGAGAACAATTTGCTGGCCGCCCGTGCTGAGCACAACCAGCGTGGTATCGAGCTGGTCAAGATAGAGATAGGTGGGGTCGAAGACTCCCCGATCGCGATCCACAACTTTGACGGCATACGCCGTGAGCCCCGCGGCGCGCAGCATGGCCAGATAGAGCATGGCGATGTCATCACTCGATCCGCTCTTCTGCGCCCAGGTGTCCTCGGCGTGCCGGGCTTCCTTGATCTTGAGCTGCTTCATCTCTGTCGCGCTCTTCTGGCGCGAGTAATCGGTGTTGTCGAGGGCCTGCACCGCGTCGTAGAGCTTTTTCGCTTTGTCGAGGTCGCTGTCGCCGGGAGCGACAAGACCGCCGACCGCAGCTTGAATGGCCTTCGACGGCTCGGCGAACTTGTCAACATCCTTTGACCAGAGCTTGCTCTCGGTCATCCAGAACGCTTTCTCGTCACTTGCGGCCTTGTAATAGAACTGCACCTTGTAGAGGAAGCTGCTGATCGGCGGCATCCACGCTTCATCGGGAATGGGCGGAATGTCGGTGACATCGACGTTATAGGAGCCGTTGATGCTGGTCTTCATGGATACGTCGGGAGGCAGATGATTCCACCAGATCAAGGTGTTCACCACGCGTCCGCGGCTGTCGATCAAATACATGCTGCTGGCTAGATTACTGTTGCCGGGCATGAAAGTCTTGAAGGGTGTGAACGAGTAGTGCGCCGAGTGGATAAAATAAGGGCGCTGAATCTCCCAGAGCGGCGACGAAAATTCATTATCGTCGTAGCGCAAGTCGTAGCGGTACTCGAGAATGCTCCCCACCTCCACGCTGGGCAGGGTGAAGACAACACGCCCAAGCTGGTTTTCGCCGCTCTTCTGGCTGAGCAAGTCTTCCGGCTTGACGGTTAGCGGGATGACGGTTCCGTCAGCGTGGATGGTACGGCCTTTGATGTCAGCAACTTTCTTATTTCCCTTCAGGTAAGGAATTGTGACCGTGGCCAGCTCCTTGCCTTTTTCAGTGAGCACCTTGATGCGCGCGTAGTAGGTCTGATAATGCAAGGGATCGTTCGCGATCTCCTCAACATCGAGGTACACGGCATCGGCCCCGGGAGCTTTGGGGTCGGCGGTCATCTTGAGCTCTTCGTCGGTTGGCGGCTGGAATTGTGCGCAAGCCAAGGCTGGCGACAACACTGCAAGCAGCAGAACTGCACTGCGCAAGAAGAATGAATTCTGCATATGGTTTGGTCCTGTACTTAATTTGCGACCATTCTACCCCGGATTTGGTTTTCTGGAGAATGCCATTTTCGAGGGTGCCGAAGGTGCGGCGCGTGGAGTCTTAATAGACGCAGGATTTGAGCAGAGAGCAGACCAGGGCCAGCGGCAGGCCTACAACGTTGAAATAGCAGCCCTCAATGCGGGGAATCCAGCGGGCGGCGCGGCCCTGAATGGCGTAGGCGCCGGCCTTGTCCATGGGCTCGCCGGAGGCTACGTACTCGGCAATATCCTGGTCCGAGAGGGTCAAGAAACGCACGGCCGTGACTTCGGCGGCAACTTCAGTGCGCTTTGCGGTTACCAGGGCCACGCCGGTGATCACGCGATGCGTGCGGCCCGAGAGCAGGCGCAGCATGCGCGTGGCATCGGCCGCATCTTCGGGCTTGCCCAGGATGGCGCTGTCGAGGGTGACGGTGGTGTCGGCGCCCAGCACGGACTGCCCGTCCAGGCAATCTTTTGGATGGATTGAGTGGCTAGTCAGCTCACGATAAACGGCCTCGGCCTTTTCCCGCGCCAGCCGCGTGGCGTACGCGATGGGATCCTCGCCGGGCAGCGGATCTTCAGGAATATGCGCGGGATGCACCTCGAACTGGTAGCCGACCTGGGTGAGCAATTCGCGGCGGCGCGGCGAGGCGGAGGCGAGAACCAGCATGATGGAATTATGGCAGGCGGGGCGGAGGCTGTTCGCCATTTAAACTAGAAAGGGGCTGGCAGCAAGGAAAGAGCCGGTCCGGACAGGGTTCGAATGCATTTCAACTTCGATTTTTCGACGGGCCAAATTCTTTGGACGCTGACGTTTGCGGCGCTGCTGGTCCTGCTTGTGGTGCTGCTGGGGCGCGATCGTGTGCGCCGTTTTCCGTGGTTTACGGCTTCGATGGCGCTGATGGCGGTGCGCATGCTGGCCGCCCGCCTGTTGTATCACCGCATGTCGATGGTGCTCTCGGAAGAGATCTTCCTTGCCTTGGCCGATCTGGGCGCGATCATCGCTCTGCTCATCGTGGTGGAGATGGCGCGGCGCGCCTTCGCGGGCGTGGAGCGCAAAATGTGGATCGCGGCAACGCTGGCGCTGCTATCGGTGGGCGCAGCGGTGCTGGCTCTGTGGGGTGCGTGGCCTTCGTTCAAGACGCTTTTTGTCGCCTCGGAGGAATCGACCTTGCGGCTGATGCAACTGTTTGCGCAAAAAGTCGACCTGCTGGCCGATGTGCTGAACATCCAACTCGGACTGCTGGTGGTGTTTTTCGGTCGCTATTACAAGGGAGGGTGGCGCAGCCATGTGCAGCGGATCGTCATCGGCCTCTCTACCGCGTCGATTGCGCAGTTGGCGATACGCGGCACGTTGCAGCATATTGCCACGCACGTCACCATTCACAGCCAGGATCAGTATCAGCACATCATCGGATTGATGAATAAGCTGGATAACGCCAACAGCATGATTTTTCTTGTCGTACTGGTGTGGTGGATTATCTGCCTGTGGATCGACGAGCCGGGAACGAAAACAGCAGTGGTCAGTGGTCAGTGATTAGCGAGACCGTCGCTTGCCAATAATGGCTGAGGACTAGCCACTAATCACCTGCTTCTAGATATGGCAGCTTGCCAGGCCGCGCTTTTGAAGGTAGCGCTGGTGGTATTCCTCGGCGCGCCAGAAGGTCTGAGCGGGAACTACCTGGGTGACAATGGGCTTCGGCTTCCAGCGGCCCTCGGCCGTCAGTTGCTCGATTTTGGCGCGAGCCTGCGCTTCCTGCTCCGGAGAGTGGAAGAAGATGACGGAGCGGTACTGCGTGCCCCAATCCGGACCCTGCCGGTTGAGCGTGGTGGGGTCGTGGAGCTCAAAAAACGCATCGAGCAGCCGTTCGTAGGTCAATTTTTCCGGGTCGAAGTCGATTTCGACCACTTCGGCGTGGCCGGTTTGGTCGGTGCACACGTCCTTGTAGGTGGGCTTGTCGAGCGCGCCGCCCTCATAGCCGACGGCCGTCGCCGTCACGCCGGGAATGGCCGCAAATGTGGTTTCCACGCCCCAAAAGCAGCCTGCTCCGAATGTGGCCTTTTCTGTGCTCATAATTATTAGGATGCACTAAAGCGCGCTTTGGCTTCCAGCGCGTTCTTGCCACATTTGGGCTATTCGGCCGGGCACGCCGGGTTATTGATTCCTGCAAGAGAAATGTCCTTGCGCCGCCCCTACGGGACTCCTGGGTCGATGGTTGGATCCAGCCTTCCCCACGCTGAAGCGCAGGGCTAACAAACGCTGCGCCTCCCGCGCGCCTGACTGGACATTGTTCATGCGGTGATAAGTGACGGGAACCAAGTCACAGGAAGCTTTGGCGCTGTCGTGCGCTCCGCAGAAAAAAAGCCAGGAGCTGATGGCTGAAAGCTGTTTTTCTCAGCTCAACGGCGCCAGGTGCTTGGTGTTTTGGTAGGTGTACACAATACGGTGCACGACCGTGATGGTGGAGAACACGGCCAGAATCCACAGCACTGGGGCCATCACGCCCCAATGGTTGAAAAGTGCGCCGAGCAGGATGAGCACAATGCGCTCCGGCCGCTCCATGAAGCCCACCTTGCACGAGCCGATAAGCGCCTCAGCGCGCGCCCGCGTGTAGCTGACCATCAGCGAGGTAACCATGACAAAGGCCACCAGCACCACATAGCGGAAACGATTGATGCGGCCGTAGTAAACCAGCAAACCGAAGAACAGCACCACGTCGGAGTAGCGGTCGATGACGGAATCGAAGAAGGAGCCGAAGACCGTGACCTTGTTGATGCGGCGCGCCACGCGGCCGTCGGTCATATCGAAGATGCCGGCGCCAAAGATGACCAGGCCGGCATAGAAAAACATGATGTCGCCGTTGTTAGCGTTGGCGTGGCCAAACAGGAACGCGGCGCCGATGTTGATCAGCAGCCCGATAAAGGTGAGGACGTTGGGTGAGATGCGAGTGAGCGCCAACCCATGCACGATGCGGTCAAGCAACCATCCGCAGGCACGGCCAAAAGCACTTGTCCAGGTCATGAAAGCTACTAGCCTCTAGCTTCTAGCCTCTAGCCTTTCCGTGCTAGAACCAACGTTGTTATTTTCCTGTGAAAGAGCTGGAAGCTAGTGGCTAGAAGCTAGCGGCTGCTCTTGGTGCTACTGCGCCGTGCCGGCCGCGGTTTCACCCTCTTGCGCGGCGGCTTCGTCGTGAATGGTGGTTAGTTTAAGGATTTCCAGCTGGCGTTTGCCGTTGGGCGTCACGATGGTGGCCACGTCGCCTACCTTCTTGCCCACGATGCCGTGACCGATAGGCGAAGTGGTGGAGATCAGGCCCTTGGAGACATCGGCTTCCTCGCTCGTCACCAGGCGATACTCAATCTCTTCGTCCTTGGTGGAGTCGTAGACCACCACGGTGGACCCGAATCCCGCTTTGTCCCTGGGAATGTTCACCAGGTTGACCAGCGAAAGCTCTCCCATGCGTTTCTTGAGCTGGCCGAGGCGGGCATTCACAAACTCCTGCCGCTGCTTGGCCATGTGATACTCAGCGTTCTCCGAGAGATCGCCTAGCGCCCGCGCCTTCTTGATTTCGGCCGGGAGCTCGGTGGTCAGCTCGTACTCGAGCTGCTTGATCTCATCCTGGAGCTTCTTTTTGATGTGCTCGGGCATCCATGATCCGGTGGCGGGAAGGGAGCTGCTCCAACCGCGAGAGATAAACGTTCCTGAAAGTCGATTATAAGGCAGGGGAAAGGCAGCTTCTAGCTTCCAGCTCCCAGCTTAGATGTGTTCCTTCCCTCGATTTGGAACAAACAACCATTGGACAATGCGGGGCGAGCGCACAGAATTGCGTCAGACGCTCCAAGCTAGTGGCTAGAAGCTAGAAGCTGGAAGCTGCTTTTCGGTCCAGAAAGCCCTGCAGGATCAGCGTCGCGGCTACCTGGTCGACGACCTTGCGGTGCTCCTGCCGAGCATGGCCGGCTTCGTAGAGGATCTGGTGGGCCTCGTGGCTGGTGAGGCGCTCGTCCCAAAGGTGAATGGGCAGGCCGGTCAGCGTGCCCAGCTCGGTCGCAAAGGCCTGAGTCTTTGCCGCTTGCGGGCTGGTTTCGCCGGAAAGGTGCACCGGGTTGCCCACCACAATGCCCACCACGCCGAAGCGGCGGCAGAGCCGCGCCAGCGAGCGCAAATCGTCACGTCGGCTGCTGCGCCGCTCGAGCGTGAGCACGGGTTGCGCCGTCAGCCCCAGTTCGTCCGACACAGCCACGCCAATGCGGCGATTGCCGATATCGAGACCGAGAAAGCGAGGTTGAGCGCCGGGTTGCACGATGCTGTTCATCATATTCAGCTTATGGCCGCGCGGGCCCTCCGCTGCCGGTTTTTGGCCGCTACAATCAAAAGATAAGGAATCCCGGGCGGATTTTTCACGTCAGTTAACCAACTGGAAGGGTCCACATCGGCAGGATGGCGCGGCGCAGACGGAAAAACGGCAGGAAAAAGGGTTCCGGCGTTGGTGGATTCCTGCTGGGATTATTTCTGCTGGCCTTGATCGCGGCGGGCGGCGGGGCGTGGCTGGTGTTTACGCCGTACGGGCCGCAAACGGAAACACTTGTGAATGTGACGCCGGGCTCGTCCGCTACGGCCATTGGGCGCATGCTGGAGACGGCGGACGTGGTGCGCAGCCGGTATGCATTCGATCTGGTGCGCTGGCTTCGGCACGGGAAACTGCAGGCTGGGGTGTACCTGTTCGACCATCCCGCTCCGGTAACCGAGGTCTATGCGCGGATTGCGCGCGGCGACGTGGTAACCGTATCGCTCACGGTGCCGGAAGGCGCGAACGTTTTTGATATCGCCGCTCGTGTAGAGAAGGCCGGCTTGGGTACGCACCAGGAATTTATGGCCGCCGTTGCCAGCCAGACGGGGCTGGTTGCCGATCTCGATCCAAGAGCAACGAGCCTTGAAGGCTATCTGTTTCCCGATACGTACCGGTTTCCGCCCACGGCGACCGCGGTGCAGATAGTGACGGCCATGGTGAAACGGTTCCGCGCGGCGGCCGGGCAACTGGGATTGAAGGAGAATGTGCACCAGGTGGTTACGATGGCATCGCTGGTAGAACGCGAAACGGCCGTGAACGCGGAGCGTCCGCTGGTGGCGAGCGTGTTTGAAAACCGGCTGGCGAAGCGGATGCCCCTCAACACCGATCCTTCTGTCATTTACGGTCTGGAGCTCGCGGGCAAATGGCGCGGCACGATTTACGCGAGCGATTTGACGCGCGATACGCCGTACAACACGTATCTGCACGCGGGCCTGCCGCCGGGACCGGTGGCGAATCCCGGCATTCCCTCGCTGCGCGCGGCCATGGATCCGCCCAAAACGAACTATCTCTACTTTGTGGCTGCGGGAACCGACGCACAGGGACACTCGCTGTTCGCCGAAACGCTCGACGAGCACAACCGCAACGTGGCCGAGTACCGGAAAATGCAGCAGCAGCAGAAGAAGAAGGCGGGTGGGCGATGAAGATCGTTTATCGTCCCGGCTGCGCCGCGGCGCTTGCGCTTCCACTCCTGCTTGCGGGCTGTTCACTGTTTCCCACCACGCGCCACCTGCCGGTGCCGAGGCCCACCACGGTGCAATCGGCGACGCCGCAGGAGCTGGTTGGTCAGCTCAACCAGAATTGGGACGCGCTGAAAACGATGACGGCCAAGGTCGAGATCCTGGCCACGGAATTCAAGACTGCCGAGGGTGTTGAGACGGACGAGCCCTCCATCACCGGTTATATCGTGATGCGCAAGCCGGACAAGTTGCGCGTTCGGGGCACCGATTTTGCGCTGACGGTGTTCGACATGGCGAGCGACGGCAGCAATTTTACGCTTCTGATTCCGACAAAAAAAACTGCCTTCGAGGGACCGAATACGGTCAAAGAAAAATCCACCACCCCCCTTCTCAACCTTCGGCCGCAATTTTTCCTCAATGCCATTGCGGTGCGCGGGCTCGACCCCGGCAACGAATATATGGTGGCCGGCGATTCAGAGACCATCGAAGACGCAGCCCGGAAGCATCTCTATATCGAGCAGGAATACACCCTGAGCGTGATGCAGCCGAAGGCAGGTCCGGTGAAAATCCCTCTACGCGTCATCACGTTTCATCGCGACGACATGCTGCCTTACGACCAGGACATCTACGACAGCGACGGCAACTTGGAAGAGCAGATTCGTTATGGCACCTACGTACAATTCGGCACTGTCAAGTATCCCTCAAAGATCACCATCAAGCTCCCGCAGGAGGGAATCCAACTGGTGCTCACCGTGGATGACGTGCAGGAGAATGTCCCCGTCACGGACGACCAGTTCCAGGTGAAGATTCCCGAGGGAACCACCATCAAGCAACTCAAGTAGCGCGGCCGTCAGCGGCGCGCGGCCGAGCCTAGTTGCGTACTCTTGAAAAGGGACGGCGCGCACGAGAAAACCATCCCGGCAGGAGAACGGCATGAAGGCAAGCGCAATCGAGTTTCGTCTGCGGATGTGGATTCAAATCGTCATTGTTTTTCTGGGATTCTGGGCGCCGTGGCTCGGGACGCTCGATTGGGACCGGAGAATTTCCACGCTGGCATGGCTGGCGATGGAAATCAGCCGCCTGGGCATTGTGAGTTTTCGCGTGGCGGCGCCGGTGGTGATTGTTTGTGGAGCGCTGGCCGCATTGCTGGGTGCGGTGTTGCGCGTGTGGGGCGCTGCCTACCTTGGGTACGGCACCGTGCACCACGAAGAGATGCAGGGCGGCGCGGTGATGGCTGCCGGGCCGTTCCGCTACGTGCGCAATCCGCTTTACCTGGGCGGATGGTTCATGATGCTGGCGATTTGCCTGCTGATGACGCCGACGGGCGCGCTGTTTGTGATGGTGCAGGTCACGATCTTTTATGTGCGCCTGATCCTGGGCGAAGAGGCATTCCTCACAGCAAAGCTCGGCGAGCCCTACAAGAAATATCTAAATGCGGTGCCGCGGCTGATGCCGCGCCTGCGCAGCAGTTTGCCCGTGTCCACGGAAAAACCGCATTGGCTCATCGCCGCGCTGACTGAAATCAATCCCATTGGCATCTTTGTCGCGCTGGCGTTTTTTTCGTGGAGCTACGACAACCTGCTGATGCTCGAAGCCGTCTTGATGAGCTTTTCGCTGTCGATGGTGGTGCGGGGTCTGATGAAGACGCCGATTCCTACCGTCGCGTTCTTGATCGTCGCAGCGGCTGTGCGATTCGCCTTGCATCAGTCGTATCCGAAGACGCTGCTCATTGCATTTGGCGTGGCGCTGATTGTGTTTGCGCTTTTGCCGCGCAAGCTGAGAACCGGGCCCAGGCCTGAAGCGGCGTGATTACGGATGCTGCTTTCCATGACGGTCGAGGTGCGTGTAGCCAAAGCCGTCGGCGTACTTGAGTCCGAAGCCCAGCAGCCGGTCGACCCCGATGTGGTTGGCCCAGATGAGCGCAATCGCCAGGGCAAGTTGCTCATGCAAAAGCAGCGCACAAAGAGCCAGCGCCGCCGGCGTCACGTAGGTGTGAAACGCGTTGTAGATGCGCGCGCCCCGGCAGGATCCGCCGAGATAGCCCAGCATGGAAAGGTCGGGCGCCAGCCATAGGGCCGAGAAAAGCCACCAGCTCGCTCCCGTGCGCGCGTAGAGGACCGCGGAGAAGACGGCCATCGCGAGCCCCTCAATGCGCAGAAGAAAGAGAACCGACGACCCGCGCGCCGGTGCGAGTGCAAGTTGTTGCGGAGCTGCGGAAGCTGCTGTCATAACTGATTCGATGAGCCGGACAGCCACGGGAGTTCAAAAATCTGCCGCCGCCTGAGAGCGGAAGATTTCCGCAATGCCAAAGCGGGCATGTGCGCTAATCCTGGCCGGGAACCGACCAGTGAATCAGGTCCTTTGACCGGGCCAGGGCAATCCGGTTCCATCCCCGTTTTGCGTAGGCCTGGCCATCGTTGCGGCCGGCGTAAATCAGGTAATAGTAGCCGTCGTATTTGCGCCAATCGTAGAGCGCAGCGGCATTGTCGATGCTTACCGCATTGAATGCCTCGCCGGGAATATCCAACATGTATCCCCGCGTCCATTGCGACCAATGCGAGCCGGGGTCGAGGGCGTAGAGGTATGGAGCCTGCATGTCGTAGTTGTCATGATTCTGGCTGTTGTGAAGATAATCCGTGGCCAGCATGAACCATTGACCGCCTGAGTGAAGGAGCTCGAAGTTTTCGTGAAAGAATCCGTTGTCTTTTCCGTCCTTCATCAGCAACGCGACGATGCCGTCGCCTACATAGTGGAAGGGCCCTTCGAGCGAGGTGGAGAATGCCATTCTCGGACGGCTATGGATGCCGGGCGATAACTCCTTGTACACCAGGTAGTAGCCTCCGTCTGCCTCGGCGAGCGACGCATCGATCGGATGCTGGTTTCCCACGCTGATAAGATTCGGCGCCAGCGGCTTGCGCTTTGACCAGTGCACCAGGTCCTTTGAAGTTTCGTAGAAGAGCTGATTGGGCTTTCCCGGGCTGTTGCCCCACGAGTTGAAAGTCATCACGTACTCGCCAAAAAGAAACTGCACGTCGGGCGAGCACATGCCGGTCCAGCCATCCTCTTCACCGTCAAAGTTGAAGATGGGATCGGAATAGCGCATGAAGTCGCGCGTGCTCACTTCTGCCACGTGACAGCGCACCTGGCCGTGGTCCTCGTAGAAGGCGGAGAAGAAAACGTAGAACGTCCCTTGCCGGTAGGCCATGGCAGTGTCTTTGACTGACCAGTTGGGAAAGGACAGGACGGGATTATGCAGGCTCTTCCAGGCGATGAACGGCTTGGTTTGGCACGATGCGGCGCAGGCGCACGAGAGGACGAGCGCGAAAAGAGATGGCAATTTCCAATTTGACATGGACGAGCCTCAGTTGCGAAGTGGGGTTAACCCGCACGCAAAAAGGAGAGCACAAGGCTCTCCCCTTTGTCGTCATGCAATTTGGCGCAATGCCGTAGCCGCAGTCCGAGTGGACTACTTCTTCGGGGGCGCGATTACGTCCTTTGCGGCCTTGGCCACGCGGAACTTTACAACGGTCTTGGCCTTGATCTTGATGGCCTCGCCGGTCTGGGGGTTGCGGCCCATGCGAGCCTTGCGCTCCGCCTTCACCAACCGGCCGATGCCGGGAAGTACAAAGACGCCGTTCTTCTTGGTTTCCTTGATCGCCGTCTCAGCCAGCAGATCGAGGAAGGCCGCAGCCTGCTTGTTGGTCAGTTCGAGCTTTTCGGCGAGTTGCCGAGTCAGCGCTGTCTTGGTCAGTCCAGTTGCCATGTATTGTTCTCCTTCTGGGCGAGCCCTTCGGGCTGCCGATGTGGTCGGGCTTCCGCTGTTGGGTACAACCCGCATGGAGGGAGGTTAATTGCAACTTGAACTGCGCGGAACCCTGTATTCATGCGGCTACGAAGAACCCTGCCGATGGTTACAATGCGGCTTGGAGGCGGGCAAAGTCAATGGGAAAACACCCGTTTTCCACAGTTTTCTTAGGTTTTTGCTGGGAAATGCCCTATTTTCGCTGGTTTTTGGCCTATGCGGCTGCTGAAACCCGCAATTGGAGCGGGTTTTACGCATCTTGAAAGTCCGGGTGCCCCACGTTCGGGGTCCCCACGGACAGGTCTTCGTCCGTGGGGTGGAGGTCCCTCGCATTTGGGGACGTGGGAAAACATAATCGACAACCCACCAAAACCCGGTGGGAGCGGGCATTGTGTTTAGGCTCAATGCAGGCCAAAAAAGACGCGCTTCTTGGGCACGAACGCGGCGGCCAGCGGCGTGTTGAGCGCGTCGACTACGGGCGCGGCCACTTTGAAGTAGCGGATGATCACGTCGGCAAAATCTTTTTTGAGTGCGGTCTTCGCGGGCAGCTCCGCGGCTAGTCCCCACTGTCGGCAGCGAATGAGATCCATGCCGGGATGCTCGCATGGGAAGCCTTTGGGCGGGCGCGTGAGTGCGTTGCCTTCAAACTCCTCAAAGGTCCTGCGGACGGCGGGCTTTTGGAGTAGTTTTTTGAACTCGCGATGATGATCGAGCAGCCAATGGCGGATGGCGGCAAGTTGATCCTTGTCGGGCATATAGGATCCGGCGGCGACGATCACTTCCTTCGCGCTCACGTGGAAGTAGTAGCCCGCGCCTGAGGTCTTCTCGAATCCCTGGTGCGACCACCACGCGGCCACGTGCGTTTTGTAGGGCCGCTTATCGGAGCTGAAGCGCGTGTCGCGATAGATGCGAAAAACGGATTTTTCGGCCGGGCGCACGTGGTTGGGCGCAAAGTCCACCATGGCGTCGGTGATGTTGCGCACCACAGCCAGCATCGGCTCTTTCAGCTCAGCCTCAAACTGCGCCTTGCGCGGCTGAAACCAGGCGCGATCGTTGTGGCGGGCGAGATTGCGCAGAAAGGTGAGCGCTTCGGGGCGGAAGTAGGGAAGGGTGGGGGGCGGGGCAGCGGGTTTCCGGGAACGTGGCATACGGAGAAAGATTAGCAAACACGGCGGCCGCGAGATTCGTGTGTGACCTAATGCTGGGTCAAAACCCGCGTTCACGATGCAACGTTCACTGCATCAGCGTATCGCGTAGTCTTTCAGCTTCCACTTCCCCGCCTGCGGGAAAGCGGAGTCCCAGCACATCCTTGCTTATCGGGCTGAGGAGCCCGAAGTTCGCGATCACTTGCCCGTCAAGGATCACCGCAATCGAGTGCCGAACGTACTTTTGAGTGAACTGCTGCAACAAACCGCCACCGGTGTCATCCAGCTTGATTTCGACCGCCTTTACCACCGGACCATATTTGTACGAGGCAGTGATCTGGACAGACTTCACGCCCCAGGCGGGGGCATTCGCCGTGTGCGTGAGCACCATTTCCGGCCGATCCGCCACGAGCAGAAACTCCCGCCCGTTGATCACCCGCGTGATGCCCCTGGGCTCGACGCCGCCGGTTGCGCCTAGATCAAAGTTCGAGAGCGGCAGCCACTCGAAACCCGCGGGAGCCACGCCACTCTCCGCGATCTCACGAGCCAAGGAGCCGGAAAAGACATCGAACCCGTCCGGCGCTCGAGAGAATTGATCGAAGTTTTCGGTATTCAACGCCGACACGCGGAATTCCAGATTCCTGCCGTATCTTCCGGGCACATGATTCCGGTGGGCCAAGTAAAGTTCGGCGCAAACAGTGCCTGTCATCACGCACAGGCCAGCCGCGAAGAGTGCGATCCTGCCGCCAATTTTCATGAGCATACGTGCCTGCCCCCGCCATTATTGATCGGTGGCGGCGGGATTACAGCAGGAAATCTCCGTACGGAGAAACCCTACCGGATGACCTTGAGCGCTTCGCGGAACAATCCGTCGAAATCTCCGGCCAGCGCTTTGTCCTTTGCGATGGCCTGCGCGATGGCCTTCTCCGAGGCCGCGCGCTGGTAGCCCAGATTGACGAGTGCGGAGAGCACATCGTCCACGGCCGGGCCTTCTACGGCATGCGGTACGGGAGCGACGGCAAAGTCATCTAGCTTGTCTTTGAGCTCGACCACCAGGCGCTCGGCCAGCTTTTTGCCGACGCCGGGAATGCGCGTGAGCTGCGCGTGGTCCTGGGCGCGGATGGCCTGCACGGTGTGCTCCGCGGATAGTCCGCTCAGCATTTTGATCGCGAGCTTGGGCCCCACGCCGCTCACGGTGATGAGCCGCTCGAAGAGTCGCTTCTCTTCGCGGTCGAGAAATCCGAAGAGTGCGATCTGGTCGTCCGAAACTTGAGTATGAATATGCAGCGCGGTCTCGGCGCCCACCGAGGGCAGGGCCGTGAAGGTGGGCACGGAGATGGCCACGTCGTAGCCGACGCCCGCGGCCTCGACGATGGCCTGGCCGGGCTGCTTGAAGATGAGCTTGCCGCGCAGGTGAGCGATCATTCTGCCCTATTGTAAGATCCCCATCCGCTTCGCGACGCGCTCCATGGTTTCGAGTGCGCGGTCGAGATCGGCGCGGGTGTGTTCGCTGGTGACGATGGCGCGGATGCGGGCCTTGCCTTCAGGCACGGTGGGGAACGCGATGCCGGTTGCCATCACGCCCTCGCCGAAGAGCGCGCGGCTGAATTCCATCGCGGCGCCTCCGTCCCCAATAATGATCGGCGTGATGGGCGTCTCGGTAGCTGGCGTGGTCACGCCGCCAATGTTGAAACCCACGCGCTTGAGCTCGCCCTGGAAGTGGCGGGTGTTGGCCCACAGGCGTTCGATGCGCTCCGGCTCCCGCTCCAGAATGTTAAACGCTTCAATGCAACTGGCAGCGACCGACGGAGGATGCGAAGTGGAAAACAAAAACGGCCGCGCACGGTGGTAGAGGTAGTCAATTAAATCCTTGGTTCCGCAAACGTAGCCGCCCAGCGAGCCGATGGCCTTGGAAAGCGTGCCCACCTGCACATCGACCTTGCCATGCATGTGGAAGTGATCGACGGAGCCGCGGCCATTGCGGCCCAGCACGCCCGAGGCATGCGCATCGTCGACCATCATGATGGCGCCGTACTTTTCGGCCAGCGCGGCCAGCTTGTCCACCGGGCCGATGTCGCCATCCATGGAGAAGACGCCGTCGGTAATCACCAGCTTGTGGCCCGGAGTGCCTTCCAGCTCCCGGAGAAGTTCCTCGCAATGGGCCGCGTCCTTGTGCCGGAAGACCTTGATGGTGGCCCTTGAAAGCCGCGCGCCGTCGATGATCGAGGCGTGGTTGAGCTCGTCGGAAAGAATGAAATCTTCTTTACCGAGGATGGCGCTGACGGTTCCCGCATTGGCCGTGAAGCCGCTCTGGAAAACTACGCACGCCTCGACATTCTTGAAGCGCGCAATCTTCTCCTCGAGCTCCATATGGATACGCATGGTTCCAGCAATGGTGCGGACGGCGCCCGAGCCAACTCCAAACGCATAGGTGGCGGCGACGGCGGCTTCAATGAGCTTGGGATGGTTGGCCAGGCCCAGATAATTGTTGCTGGCCAGGTTGATGACCTCGCGCCCGTCGTAGTGGCACACGGGGGCCTGCTGATCGTCGAGCACGCGCAGCCGAAAGTGCGTGCCCTTGGCGCGGAGATCGTTAAGTTCGGCGGTAAGGTGGGCGAGTTGAGGGCGAGGAGCGGCCTTGGTCATGGCAATCAACCTCAAACCAAAAGCATAGCGCGAGGGGCGGATGGCGTTCCTCTGGCTGGCGCGTCAAAGAACGAGAGGGGGAACGAGGGGGCAGCACGGGCAGACGGCGTGGGGTTGGCCCAGTAGCGCCCCAGCCAGTTACAATAGGGGTTTACGAGAAGGACAACCGGCGAGGCGCCGCAGGGCGATACGCTATCTTTCTGAAGAGCCGATTTTTGATGAGTTTGGAGCAGGTGCACGTGATAGGTAAAAACTGCCGCAAGTTGCGGCTTCTCTGGGTTGTGGGATGTGGCATCGCTCTGGCGCTGCTTCCGGCGGTGCGCGCTTTCGGCCTGACTACAAGTTCCACCGCGTTAACGGCGCAGTCGGGTACGCAAACCTGTCCCACGACGGGGCTTACCACCACTTTGACCACGTTGACCATCACCGTCACCGGCACCGGTGGCGTGCCCACGGGAACGGTGAATATCGAGGACAACGCAAGTGTTTCCCCAGTCCAGATTGCGAGCGCCACGCTCAGTACCACCGGCCAGGCGACGGTTTCGCTTTACCTCGCCAACGGCGCGCACACGCTGCAGGCTGTCTACGCCGGCAACTCGACCTTTGCAACGTCCGGTTCCACGTACGCATCGACAACCATCAGTTCGCAGTGCAACACGCAGTTTGCGGTCTCGATTTCCAATATCTCGCCGTCCAGCTCTTCGGCGATGACGCTGACGGCTGGTCAATCCGGAACCGCGGTCGTTACGGTAACGCCGTCCCAGGTATTCATCACCTCTCTGAACACGACCGGGGCCCCGTCCTTTGTCACCGTTTCCTGCTCGGGCCTGCCGAGCCTTACCACCTGCGCGTTTACACCAGAGAGCCTGGAGCTTTTGCCGGGCCAGGATGCAGGCGTCATCAGCAGCTTGCTGATCCAGACGCAGGACCAGAGCGCAAGCATCGTGCCGCCCACGAATGCCGGGCGCAAAAACAGTCCCATCGCATGGGCTATTCTGCTGCCCGGCATGCTGGGCCTGGGCGGGTTGGCATGGGGAGCGCGCCGGCGACGCTGGTTGCAGCGGCTTTCGCTGCTGGCGCTGGTGGGCCTTATGACCACCCTGGGCGCCACGGGTTGCAATCCGCGCTACTACTATCTCAACCACGGTCCCACCGAGCCGCCCGCGACTCCCTCCGGCACGTATCCCATCACGATCGCCGGGCAATCGAGCAACGGAGTCACCGCCGTTACCAACACCACCACGCTTCAGCTCGTCGTTCAGTAAGGGCCACGGCTCCAGAATTTGAGGCCAGGCTCTAGACTGACAGCATGACGCGCCGGCATCCCCTTCCCGCGGAGGTCTATGCGCTGGTGGAGCATACGCCAGCGACGGTGCTGTTGGAAGGCAGAAAGCAGATCTCCTCCAAAACCAGAGAAACACCGTGGACGCAATTGTTCACGGCTCCGTTGCGTGTGTGCGCGGCGTTTCATGCGGCAGAGATTCCGGCGCTGTTTGCGGAGATTGAGAGCGCGGTGGCCGCGGGGCTGTGCGCGGCGGGATTGTTCAGTTACGAAGCTGGCAATTGCTTTGAGCCAAAGGCTGCGATGCGCCCGAGCCGGGAGGGTCAGCCGCTGGCGTGGTTCGGCATCTACGAACGGAGCTACGCCTTCGATCACGAGGCCGGAGTATTTCCTGATGGCGAGCCGCCGGAGCTCGCGCGATATCGGAGCGGCGGAGCGGGCGCGGAAGACGGAACGGGCGGGACTGAGGCGGAGATTGCCGCGGAGTTTGCGCTTTCAGAAACGGAGTACGCCCAGCGCATCGCCGCAATTCATGAACTGATCCGCGCCGGCGACGTATATCAACTGAATTTCACGGCGCCGTTTCGCGTTGCGGCGCAGGGCAGCGTCGCGGCGCTCTACGCGCGGTTGCGCGCGCGGCAGCCGGTGGACTGCGGCGCGTTCTTGCATTGGCAGCAGGGCCGGCACATCCTGTCGTTTTCGCCAGAGCTATTTTTTCGCATCGAAAATGACGGCTCGACGCGCCGCATCAACACTCGGCCGATGAAAGGCACTGCGCGCCGCGGGCGCACTACGCGCGAAGATCGCGAGATTGCCGAGTGGCTGCGCAACGACCCTAAAAATCGCAGCGAGAACGTGATGATTGTCGATTTGCTGCGCAACGATCTGGGTCGCGTGGCGCGAACCGGCACGGTGCATGCCGACCGGCTGTTCGATGTGGAGCGCTACGCCACGCTGTGGCAGATGACTTCGACAGTGAGCGCGGAGTTGCGGCCCGACGTGACCTTTCACGAGATCTTTCGCGCGTTATTTCCCAGCGGGTCCGTCACGGGTGCGCCCAAAGTGCGGGCCATGCAATTGCTGGCCGAGCTTGAAGACGCACCGCGCGGCGTGTACACGGGCGCCATCGGCTTCTTTTCGCCGCGGCAGACGGTCTTCAACGTCGCCATTCGCACGTTGGAGCTCGAAGGTGGGAGCGGAAGCATGGGCGCTGGCAGTGGCATCGTCATCGACTCCGATCCGGCGGACGAGTATCGCGAGTGCCTGCTGAAAGCGGAGTTTCTCACGCGCAGCGCGGACCGGTGGCCGGAGCAGTTTTCGCTCATCGAGAGTCTGCTCTGGGACGGCGCGTACCCGCTCAGTGAGTTGCACTTGGATCGGCTGACGGATTCAGCGGAGTATTTCAGCTTTGTCTGTGAGCGCGACGAAATACAGGCTGCGCTCGAAGAGCACGCGCGGCAATTTGCGGAGGCTTCGCCGCGCAAGGTGCGGCTGCTTCTCAACACAGAAGGCGGCGTCGAGATTGCAAGTGAAGTTCTGCCCCCACCGGGCGAGGCGAACCGCATCGCGCGCGTGCGCTTCGCGCCGCAACGCACCGATCCTGCCGACGTAATGCTTTACCACAAGACCACGCATCGCCCGCTTTACCAACCAGCGTTCGCGCAGGCTGCGGCCGCCGGCTTCGACGACGTGCTGTTTCTGAATGTGCGCGGCGAAGTGACCGAAGGCGCGATCAGCAATGTATTTATCGAGAAGGACGATCGCTGGGCGACACCGCCGGTTGAATGCGGGCTGCTGGAAGGCGTGTATCGGCGGCATCTGCTTGCCACCCGGCCGGAGATGCAAGAGCGTGTGCTGCATCTCAACGATCTGCGTCATGCGGATGCGGTCTACATCGCCAACGCCGTGCGCGGCCTGCGGCGCGTGACCATCGTGTGGTAACCGACCGCGCGTCGCGCCCATAAGGTGTGCGCAAAGCGGCGGCAGCATTGGTTCAGCGGCGGTCTGCCGGAAGTTGCTATTCTGCGGATGCAGACTCGGCGCCTAGCAGCGCGACGCGCTGCTGCTCAATTTCATCGATTAGATCCAGAACCTGCTGTCGCTTGCGTTCGCTTAGATCGAGAAAGCGGATGCCGACCATGTTGCGGTTATGAATGGCCTGAATGACGCCGCCGAGCCGAAAGGGCAGGCCCTCGAGGTAAAACTCCGTCTCAACTCTCGTGTAAATGCCTACCTGGAAGCGCTCGTCGGTGCGGATGCGGCAACCGCTCAGGCTGAGGTCGAGAATGCGGCCGCGGAGCGCGGAGCCGATCTTGACCAGAAGGATGGTGGCAATGGTGTCCACCTCGTGCCGGGTCTGGGCGCGGCGGTCGCGAGATTTTGAGGGAGGGTGCATCGGCGGCGGGACTTCCGCCGGAATCTCTGCTTCTGCGGGCGGCGGCGCGACGGGAGGCTTGCTGGCTTTGGCCACAATCTGCGATTCACTCGCTTTCACCGCAATCGGCTCGACTGGCCTGGCTACAACCACTTTGGGGATCTTCGGCGGAGAAGTTTCCGGAGCGTCCTGTTCCGCGACCAATTGGTTGACAGGCTGGACTCGCGCCGCCATCTCCTCAATCACCTCAGCCAGTTCCGCCTTGCGCCGGGGAATCATGTTCAGAAAGTGGATGCCGAGCTGGGTGTGGCCATCGCTCCACTGCGCCACGCCGCTGAACCGGAAGGCAACGCCATTCACTTTGAAGGTGATTTCGACGGGCCGCCGCACGCTTACGTTGATCCGATCCTTGCAGTGCACGCGGCAGCCCTCAAGGCTCAGATTGACGATGCGCGCCTTGATGGGCGTGCCCTGCGCCACCAGCAGCAGTACGGAATCTTCGTCGACGGCGAAGCGTGGATGAGCGCGGCGTTCCTGCCGCTGGACCGCAAAGCGTTCCTCGTGTTCATGCCCGTCCATCGCCTGCTCCGCAGCAGAGGCCGGCGCAGATCAGTGCCCGTCGATCAATTCCCAGGGCTGTGCGGGCCCCACGGCTCTACGGGCGCCGGCTGCGCGTCTTCGCGGCCCATCAGCCGGTCATATTGATACACGTCGCTGGTTGTGCCCAGCGATTCGTTGTACAGGCTGATGGCGCCAGTCAGCTGCTTCAGCTCCTCGCTGAACGCGTGAATCGCCTGCAATTGGGTGGCCGTCGCGGGAAGCTCATATTGGGAAGTCTTAATAAATTTCTGGTAGCCGCGATCGAGCAGCCGCGACACCTCGCCCCGGACCAGAACGCCGGGGTGCACGGCGAGGGCAACCGCCGCATCCGCTTTCTCGGGAGCAGGCACCAGCACGGCGCCCACGCAGTCTTTGCTTATCAGCACGCCCCCCGCCACTCCGGCAGAGGGGACCGCCTCAAAACCATGGGAGCGCAGCAGATCCAGCGTCTGATTGAAGGAGGGATGTCCGGATTTTGGTTTCATGAGGGCGTTCCAGTCTGAAAAAATGTAAACAAAGCGGGCGTTTGCTCTCTTTCCAATCTCGCACACCCGCGCCGCACGCGCAATTCATCTCATGACCGAGCATAGTTCACAATCCGGCGTTTCGGCGCGCACATGCAACGCAGAAGCAACTACGCCTCTTCTGCGCCTGCCGCGCACGGTTCTGGAGGATCTCCGCGCTCACGGCGAAGAGACCTACCCGCGCGAGTGTTGCGGGGCATTGTTGGGTAAGGCCGGACCGGCGGGCTGGCAGATCGAAGCCGTTGTACGCGCAACGAACGCGCGCACGGATTCTGCGCACGACCGCTATGAAATTGCTGCGGCGGAGCTGGTCGAGATTGCGCAAGAAGCGCGCAGCCGCGGCCTTGAGATCGCCGGCTTCTATCACTCGCATCCCGATCACCCGGCGCAATGGTCGGCCACCGATCTTGCCGAGGCGCATTGGTTGGGTGCGAGCTACGTTATCACAGAAGTCGCCGAGGGGATAGCCGCAGCAACACGTGCGTACCTATTGACTGGGACGCGCGAAGAGGACAAGCGCTTCGCTGCGCAGGAAATCCGGATCGAGAATCTCTAATGTGCGGCGCACCACGCCCGCCACGAATGCGAATGGGAGGGTTTTGCGACCCTCAATCTCACGAGCAATTAAAAACTTCTTTACATCGAGCGGGTTCGGCCCGCATAATCGGTTTGCCTCGGAGAACTTGCGCCTCCCCTCCCCAACGGCTCCAGGTCCCACCGCAATCGATCTCCGGGTACAACAAGGAGGATCCATTCAAATGAAAATCATCAGCCCGGTTTTACTGGGTCTGTCTCTCGCGGTTGCCGGCAGCACACTCACCGCAGCGCAAGACGCGTCATCCACTTCGACCCTGCCCAAGATTCTGCAATTCACCATCGAATACACCAAGCCCTATAAAGGCGGCGCCGCTCACGACAAGACGGAGAGTGCCTTTATTGCCGCGGAGACAAAGGCCAAGTTCCCCGTCTACTACGTCGCCATGAATTCGCTTTCCGGCAGATCGCGGGCGGTGTTCATGACCCACTACGACTCGTTTGCGGAGTGGGAGAAGGACAACAAGCTTATAGAATCGAACCCCACCCTCGCGGCCGGTTTCGAAAACGCCGGCCTTGCCGACGGCGCATTGCTGGATGAAGTCGACTCAGTGGTTTACACCTACGACGAGGACCTGAGCTATCACCCGCACACCGACCTCGGTAATCACCGCGTGTACCAGATTGCCATTTTTCACGTGCGCCCGGGTAAGCAGAAGGAATGGCGCGACGTGGTAAAGATGGTCAAGGACGCGAACGAAAAGGCCGGAACCAGCTCCCACTGGGGTATGTACGAGATCGCCTACGGCGCTCCGGACGGCACCTTCATCGCGCTCACCGGCGATCCTTCCATGTCGGCGATCGACGTGGGCTACTCCGAGGACAAGAAGTTCCGTGAAGCCATGGGCGGCGACGAGGGCATGCGCAAACTGGATGAGATGTTCGGCGATGCGGTCGACTCTTCGCGCACTGAGCTTTTCACCGTGAATCCCAAGCAGAGCTACGTGAGCGAAGACTGGATCAAGGCCGATCCCGGATTCTGGAAGCCGAAGGGAGCCATGGCGCCTGCAGCAAAGCCCGCTGCCCCGGCGAAAAAGCCCATGTAGTCACGTTTGATTCGCTGAAAGCAACCGGCAATTCACGCGAGCGGCTCCGCACATGCGGGGCCGTTCGTTTTTCCTTCGGGTGCTGCCATCTGATTGCAACCGTTGCGCGTAGCGCATAATGGAGGGGTGACGGGCCACTCGTTTTTGCGTATTTTTGTCTTTTTGATTTTCGTCGTTGCCGCGTTGCCTTCCCTTGCGCAATCGGTCACACCGGTTACGGATTCCGTAATGCTTTTCAGCGACCCGGCCTTTGGCGTCAGCTTCCACTTTCCCAGCGGCTGGAGCTTCAGGCGAGTCGAAGCAGACGGCAAAATCCCATCTCTCGCGATTGCCTACATGGACGGCCGCCGCAACGTACCTACCGGTTTGCGCGGCCTGGTCGCCAACGAGACCCTCCACGGAGTCTCCTCTTGGCCGAAGACGATCTTCAGCAGCGTCGAATTTGCGTACGATGCGCGCCCCGCCGCCTCGGCCGATGCCTGCCAAAAGCTTGCCCGCGACAATTGGGAGAGTGAAACCGATCCCGTTGCGCTCAACGGCGTGACATTTTGGCATGGAACCGCGACCGGCGCGGATCTGAGCACCGAAATCGACGAGGATATCTACGCAACGTTTATTGCGGCATCCGGCTCGTGCCTGCGCTTCGACCTTGCCGTGGCCACTTCGCATGTGCCCGGCAGGGACTTCCCCCGCGAGTTGACCACGCACGAAAAGGCGATCATCCACGCCAGCCTGAACAACATTTTCAATTCCGTCCGCATCGCGCCTCCCGCCCGATAAACTGATAGCGAACGGAACGCAGCCGATGGCCGACTCCACTTCCTCAACCCAGTTGCCGGAGCTAACACGCGACGAACTCTCGCGCTACGCGCGCCACCTGATCCTGCCCGAAGTGGGCGTGGAGGGCCAGCAGAAGCTGAAGGCCGCGCGCGTTCTGTGCGTGGGCGCAGGCGGATTGGGCTCGCCGCTGGCGCTCTACCTGGCCGCGGCCGGAGTAGGCACATTGGGGCTGGTCGATTTCGACGTAGTTGATGCCAGCAATCTGCAGCGCCAGATCCTGCACACCACTGGCGATGTGGGCCGCAAGAAGCTCGATTCGGCCGAGGAGAAACTCGCCGCGCTGAATCCCGCGGTCCACGTGGTGAAGCACGAGACCATGCTCACAAGCGCCAACGCTCTCGACATTCTGAAGGACTACGACATCGTCGCCGACGGCACCGACAACTTCCCCACGCGCTACCTGGTGAACGACGCCTGCGTGCTGCTGGGCAAGCCCAACGTCTACGGGTCGGTTTTCAGGTTCGAGGGCCAGGCCAGCGTTTTTGCCACGCGCGAAGGGCCTTGCTATCGCTGCCTTTATCCTGAGCCGCCGCCGCCCGGCATGGTTCCCAGTTGCGCCGAGGGCGGCGTGCTGGGCATTTTGCCCGGGATTATCGGCATCATTCAGGCTACCGAGGTCATCAAGCTCATTCTCGGCAAAGGCGAGCCGCTGATCGGACGCTTGCTGCTGGTCGACGCGCTCAGCATGCGTTTTCGCGAGCTCAAGTTGAAGAAAAATCCGGAGTGCCCGGTGTGCGGCGCGCATCCCACCGTCACCGCCCTAATTGATTACCAACAGTTCTGCGGCGTCAAGCCGGAAACCAAACAGGAGCAGACCGTGAAGAACGGCATTCCCCAGATCACCGTGCAGGAGCTCAAGCAGCGCCGCGACGCCGGCGAAAATCTGTTCGTCCTCGACGTGCGCGAGCCCTACGAGTATCAGATTGCCAACATCGGCGGCACGCTCATCCCGCAAAACGAAGTGCCGCAGCGGCTGGCCGAGATCGACCGCAACCGCGAGATTGTGGTGCAGTGCCGCTCGGGCGGCCGCAGCCAGCGCGTCGCGGAGTTCCTGGCGCAGCAGGGCTACGCGAACGTGAAGAATCTCGCCGGCGGCATTCTGGCCTGGGCCGACGCCATCGATCCCACGATCACCAAGTATTGACGCCCACGAACGATTGACGCCCACGAATTATTAATGCCCGAGCACGTTGCCTCTCTGTTGGCCAAACAGGATACTTAGAACGTGACTCTCGAATCTCTCACTCTCACTGGCGCGACGGTGCGGCTTGAGCCGTTGGCGATGGCTCATTTGGACGGCCTGGTGGCCGCGGCGGCCGTCGATCCCGCGCTCTACCAATGGAGCGCCGTGCCGATTGGCCGCGAGGCGGTTGCCCGCTACATTGAGACGGCGCTCGCCTGGCGCGAAGCCGGCAAGGCGGTGCCGTTTGCGACCGTTCGCATCGCAGATGGCACGGTTCTGGGGTCGACGCGTTTTTTCGATATCGAAAGCTGGGCGTGGCCTGAGGGGCACGAGCGCCACGGCCGCCAGAATCCCGACGTGTGCGAGATCGGCTACACGTGGCTCACGCGCGACGCCATCCGCACTGCTGCCAACACAGAGGCCAAGCTGCTGATGCTCGCGCACGCCTTCGAAGTCTGGCAGGTGCTGCGCGTCTGCCTGCACACCGACGCGCGCAACCAGCAATCGCAAGCAGCGATTGAACGTATCGGCGGAAAACTCGAGGGCGTATTGCGGGCGCACCGCATGGCCGTGGACTTTACGCCACGCGATTCGTATCGTTACGCGATCATTGCGGCGGAGTGGCCGGAGGCGAAGCGGCAGCTGCTGGGCCGCATGCACCGCTCATAGGCCGAGGCAATTCGCCAAGGGCCGCCATCCTACGGAACTCAATCGTCCCGCCACGCGTATCATTGGGTCAATCGATCCAAAGCAGTTGGATTCTCCTGTTTGCAGGATGCTTCCCCGTGTCCACGGGCTGCGGCAACTGGGGTATTGGTATGCATTCCTTAAGACGTTTCCTAATCATTATCCTTCTCGCAATTCCTGCTCTTCTCTCCGCAGAGGAAAAGCAAAGCGTGCTGGTCTACGATCTGAAAGTCAATATAGAGCCTGACGATGGAACCATTGCCGTTCAGGGACAAGTGGATGTGCCGTTGAACGATACAACGCCGTCCACCATGAAGTTCAATCTCCACGAAACCATGGAGATCAAGAAGCTGCTGATCAATGGCAAGGCCGCGGCCTTTGCCTATGCTCCCGCTGAGGGTTCGTATTCACTTCCTGCATCGCGGGGCGTCGTTGTGAATCTTCCCGCCGCTCCCTCATCAAGCGGCGTCCGAATGGAGATCGCGTATGAAGGCCACTTCAAAGTTCTTCCGGAATTCGGTGCGTCGCCAGATATGCGCCACTCGATGGACGATCAAATCAACTCCCGCATGATTGAATTGGCCGCCTACTCCTCCTGGTATCCGCAGTTCGCATTTGGGCAGCCGCTCAAAGCCGAGCTGACGCTCTCGCTGCCGCAAGACTGGATTTCGATCTGTTCGGGCAAGCGAATCGAAAGCCATCGGGAGGCAGGCCGCGCAACCACCCGCTGGTCCTCTTCCGATGACTCCGACATCGTAATCCTCGCCTCCCCGGACTACCGGCTCGTGCAGCTCAATGAGTCCGGCGTTTCCGTCGAGATCTACCACACGCAAATGCCGGAGCCATTCATTCGGCGCGATGGTGAACAGATTGCCAGTGTTCTGAAGCTCTACGCCGACAAACTAGGAGAGACGAACGTTCCTAACGGAATTGTCAGGCACGTGTATTCTCCCAAGCGCAAAGGCCAGGGGAGGGCAGGTTTCGCCAGGCCGGGATTGATTGTCACCTCCGAGGGCCTGACCCTTGAAGCGCTGGCGAAGAACCCCGACTTCTCCCTGTTTCAGAGCGTTGCCCATGAAATCGCGCACTATTGGTGGAATTTTGGCGCGGGCCAGGGAGACTGGATTAACGAGGCATTCGCCGAATATTTTTCCGCCGTTGCCGTCGAAAATCTGAACTCCGAAGCGGCCTTCAACGCCGTCATGGCGGACTATCGCAAGCGAGTCATCGAACTACCTTCGGATGCCCCGGCACTATCCAGCGTAGGGGTGATGGATCAGGGTAGCTTTGTCATTCGGTACTACAAGGGATCGTTGATGCTCGACGCGATCCGCCGCACGATGGGCGACGAGAAGTTCTTTCAGGCGTGCAGAGAATTCTTCGAGACTTATCGCGGCAAACCGACGGGGACGCAGGAATTCCGCGGCTTCTGGAAGTCGAAACTCGGTCAGGAAGGCCTGATCGATTCCTGGCTGGATTCGCGCGGAGGTCTGCCCCCGGCGGCAGAAGAACCTGCGGCACAAAGATAGCAACGGGCGACAATCTGAAGGAAAGCTCGCGTTCGCCTGCCCTTAAGCCGCGCCGAACAATCTCTTGAACCAGCTTGGTTTGCGTTCGCAGTAAGGCGGCCGCGGATGCCGGTCATTCAGGTGATAGTTCCTGCACGGTTGGCAGTCGCCGTGCCGGGGGCAGTCCCGCTTCGGGCAGGTGCATACCTCCGACTTGCGGTTCACGATGGCGAAAACCGGCGCCGGGCCGCTCATGACGCTTCGGCCTGCTTGCCGTTCTCGTCCATTTTGCCGAAGATCATTTTGCCGCTGGCGGTTTGCAAAACGCTGGTCACGGAGATCGGGACCGTGCGGCCGATCAGCTTCCGCGCGTGATCCACCACCACCATGGTGCCGTCGTCCAGGTAGCCCACGCCCTGGTTGTACTCCTTGCCTTCTTTCAGGATCAGCACGTTCATGTGCTCGCCGGGCAGGACCACGGGCTTGAGAGCATTCGCCAGGTCGTTGATGTTGAGCACGTCCACGTGATGCAGGTGAGCCACCTTGTTCAGGTTGAAGTCGTTGGTTACGACCTTGGCCTCCCATTTCTTGGCCAGCTCAAGCAGCTTCAAGTCCACTTCGCGGATGGACGGAAAATCGTCCGGCACAATCTGCACCTGGATCCTGTCGTTGGACTGCATGCGCTGCAGCATATCCAGGCCGCGGCGGCCTCTTTGTCGTTTTGACCCGTCGGTCGAGTCAGCTACTACCTGCAGCTCGCGCAGCACAAACTCCGGCACCACCAGCATGCCGTCAATAAAACCGGCCTCGGCGATGTCGGCGATACGGCCGTCGATGATGACGCTGGTATCCAGCACCTTGGCGCTGCGGCGCGAAGGCTTATCGCCCGAGAAGACGGTGCCCAGCGCGGCAGGATTCAGCAGGTCGCCCTTGCTGGCGCCCACCAGCAGGCCTATGTAGGTCATGAGCAGGAGCACGAAGATCTGCAGCACGGCAGAGTTGGTTCCGGGCGCCAGCGCCGAACGCAACACCAGACAAAAGAGGGCCGCGCCAATGATGCCGAGCACGCTGCCGGCTACGGCGCCAATCAGCCGCCGCAGTGTGAGCGCACGCACGCGCAGCTCAAAGACGATGACCGCGCATGCGGTGGCCGCGCCAATCGCTGAGCCTTCCCATCCTGTCTGGATGCCGAACGGGCGGAGGAAATAAAAAACCGTGGCAAACAGAATGACAAAAAGAAGACGTAATACCACTAGGTCCATAAGGGCCCACTTTCACCGGCAGCCAAGCCCCACCGCCGACCCCAAAGATATGAAGGCGAGTATGCGCATAGCCATGCACGGTCGTCAAGGGGGGAAATGCGGGGTGAAGCCGGGACTTCGGGTCTGCGAGACTACGGGGCTACGAGTCTCGGGAGTCTGGGGACCAAGAAGGCGGAGCGTCAAGGGAACAGAAAACAGCTAACGGCCAGAGATCCGCCCCGCAGCCCCGTAGTCCCGAAGTCCCGCGGTCGCTGCCTTTACGACGCTGCCGCCAGCTCGTTCACTGGCGTGATGCGTTGCGCGCCCTTGCGCGGGCCGCGCTTGCGGGCGCTCATCACCTTGATGCGCTCCAGCAGCTCCTGCGTGGAGCAGTTTTTCCGGGCCAGCACGGCATCGGCGACGTGCATCTCGCCGTTCACCGTTTGCACGTCACCCAGCAGGACCATGGGCACGTGGCTTCTCATGCGCTTCAGCCGCTCAACGAGTTGGCCTCCGCTCATTTGCGGCATGGTGGTGTCGGCCAGCACCAGGTCAATCTGGGGCGCCGCGGAAAAAACCGCGATCGCCTCCTGGCCGTTTGAGGCTGCCAGTACGCGGTAACCATTGGTTTCAAGCATGAACTTGAGTACGGAAAGCTCTTGTTCGTTGTCGTCTACACAGAGAATAACTTTCTTCGGACGCATAGTATGGGGGTCTGCTCCTTACAGCAATGTTCAGTGGCCGTCCCGGGCAACAGGAATCTTTTACCGCGCACATCGCGGGTTGGCGTTGCCACAGATTGGCCTATGGCCATGAATCGGGAAGACGGCTTCGCTTCGGATCGTACTTCGCAGTTTGCCCCGCGCGCGAGCCCGAACCCTGGAGGTGCAGTCACACGCTTTGGGCAACCGGCTCACGCTCCTCTGCGGGTCCGCCCTCTTTCACGGTTAAATGCTCAGCGTTGTGGCGCGCCAAAAATCTCTCAAATAACGCGCCAAGAAAATGTCCTCAATGAATCCGAAGCGTACGGGGTTCGGAGGTTTGTGGAAAGAGGGAAAGGCAGGCGAAGACTTTGGTGAAAATCCATGTGTAACAAGCGGGAATTCGCTAGAGCCAACGCACGCTGCAACTTGCGAAGATGAATTTCTGTTGAAAGCTTGTGCATCATGGCAGGAAAAGCTGTCCTTTTGCCACAAGAACAGTGCTGCCCCCCACGCGCACATCTGTCACCTTCGCGAAATCTTTTTTTGCCGACAGATAAAGATCGCTGGGACGACCGATCTCCACGCCCTGGCGAACGTGCACGCGCGTTCCGGAAGGCGCTCTGTCGCGAGCTACCAGGTAACTGATGGCGCAGCCCGCCGCCGAACCCGTGGCCGGATCTTCGCCTCCATAAAACTGCATCCTCGCCCTGTACTTCGCACCGCTCTGGTCTCGGTCGAGAGTTGGTGCGAGGACGTAAAACCATCTGGCTCCGCGCTCGCGCAGCCAAGCCGTCGCCGCTTCCTGATTCACTTTGAGCCGCGCTAACGCCTCGACGGTCTGCAGCACAACAATCGCAAACGGCGCTCCGGTAGAAACCACTTGCGGCCGCAGCGCGGGGTCCAAGTCGTCGAGAGCCAGACCCAGGAGCGGAGCTGCTTCGGCTGCACTCAGTTCCGCGCCGAGCACCGGCTCTCTCTGCGTCATCTCGCCAAAGATCGCTGTTGCATCTGCGGCGCGGGGCAAAAAGCGCACCGGAACCGGCCCCACCTTGAGCGCGAGAGTGACAGTGTCGCCTTGCAGAGTCTCCGGCGCCAGCATTTTCAGGATGCTTGCCGTGCCCAGCGTGGGATGGCCCGCGAAGGGCAGCTCTTCCTGAGTCGTAAAAACGCGCACGCGCACGCCTTCCGTGCGCTCTACCGCAGCGGACCGGCGCTCGATGAAGGTGGTCTCCGACAGATTGAATTCGCGTGCGATGGCCTGCATCTGCTCGGTCGCCAGGCCGCAGGTATTCAACACCACCGCCAGTGGATTGCCGGCCAGCAGAGTCTCGGTGAAGACGTCCACAACAAAGTAGTCGAGATTCGTAGACAGGTTCGCCATCGCGCGCTACCGTCCCTGGCTCTAGTGTACGGAAATCCCGCAGAGCGGAGTTGTGGAAACGCGCTTGGGCGAATCGGGGCACAGCCGGCATGAAATACAGCGATTGGTTTCAGCGCGGAAGAACTGATCACTGACCACTGTCTTACAGCTCGATCAGCGGCCTTGGCAGGCGCGTTCTGGCGCGATCGAGAAAAATTCTCATGCGCAGAGCTTCGGCGCGTTCGGTGGCAACCAGTCGCATTTGTCTGCGGATGTGATCGATGTCTTCGAGCCGGTCCAATTGCGCCTCGTCGAAGCGGGCATCCCGTTCCAGGCGCGCAATTCTTTCTTCGACGCTTTGACGGAACCGCGGGCTGATCTCGAAGCTTTCCTGGGCGGCGCAGTTCGAAGTCATGGCAGACACCTCGCAACGGGAATACCTGAAGCCGTGGAGATTTTGGCCGCGGCCTCAAGTTTTTCTCAATGGTGCCGATACTAACGAAAGCCAAGTCTCCGCGCCAGATTACGGTTTCGCGCAACTTAGGTAACGAGGTGTACGAGAAATGGACAGTGGTCACTGTCCACTGTCTTTCACAATGCCCAGCTGCATCTGGGTTCCGCTTTCGAATTCAATATCCTTCCGCGACGCGAGGAATACGCCGGATGAAGAGCTGTTTCCGGCGAGCATTACGCCCGGAATCGCCGTGGGATGCGGGACCGCGCGCGCGGCGGCAAGCTGGTGCGCGCCGGTGTTCTCATTCACATCGTCGCCGTGTCCGGCAAGCTGCACGGCTCCTCCCGGATCCGCATTCGCAGTGGCGCCGGTCCGATCGCCCACTGAAGAGGTGGTCGCCGAAGTTTTCTGCGTGGCGCTGCCCAGGACGCCCGATTGTCCACCGCCGCCGCGGCCGCCTCTGCCGCCGCCGGCCCCGCCACTCGGGTTTCCTCCGCTCAAGGGATCATCGACCGCGCTCATTGGACTGGCGTTATTCATCGCCATCACGTCCGGGCTAGGGTTTACGCCGCGGATCAGTGTATAAATCGCGAGGCTTTGCCCGTTTTTCAGTTCCGCGCGATCGAACACAATCGCCAATTGCGAAACCGCGTGAGATGAATCGCGCATCTGGACATGAGTGATGTGACCCACAAGGCGCGTCCCCCTGGGAATCACGGTGCCGTCGGAGGTCTGCACCTTCTCGGTGGTCTTCAGAATCACGCGATCGCCCACCTTGGCATTCCTCGCGTCCAGCTTGCCTTGCAGTTCGCCGGTCACCGAGCTCATCTCATACGCGTGCGATGATGCTTCATCACCGAAGCCCATCGGGCCTTGCGGCGCGTAGACAGCTTTTTGAGAGTTATCTGCGCCCGCCTCCTGCGCCATGAGGGGAATGCTCGTTGCGGCGAGAAAGGCTATCGCGAAAAACCTGGCGGTGATCATCCCGTTCACCTCCGTCCGTCGGAGCGGGCCCGTTTTGTCAACCTGCACGAGTTTACTCGTGCCGCAAGTTGCGCCAATTAATGGTGGGGCTATCGCCCCTGCGAGAATTTCGAGCAATAAAGCCGGGTGCACCTAATCTGGATTCGGCCTAATTTCCCGGAGACGGCGCGTAATAGCCTTTGCGCACCTGTACCTTCAGGTTTTGATCCGCGTCACCGTGGCATTCCACCGTAACTTTGCGGAAGGTGCCGTCCGCCTTGGAATTGCTCGGGGTGTAGCTGGCCACATATTGGGTACGCAGCTCGTCCTGGATCTGCTGGAACGCAGCCTGTAGCTTGCTCTCGTTGTTGCCAACATCAATAAGCCGCCCGCCGGTTTCGTCCGCGATGCGTTTCGCGTACCCGTAGCCGAAGTAGCCCTCACCCTGGCTCCAGTACATGGCGCGGTCGGCGCACAGGATGATGTAAATGATGACGTTGTTGCGATTTGCCGCGGCAATGGCGTCGCCGATCTTCTCGCGGCTGCCCTCATCTTCTCCGTCGGTCAGGATGATGATGGCCTTGCGGCCGGTTTCCTGGTTCATTTTTTCGTTTGCGGCCAGGTAGATGGCGTCGTAGAGCAGCGTGCCCTTGGGATCGCCGACCGTGGGAACCGTTCCTCCTCCCAGGCCGGGAATGCCCGATCCGTTGCCGCCGGCAGTATTGATTTCGGCTTTGCTCAAGGCGTGGGTCAGCAATCGCGGGCTGTTGGTGTAGTCCTGCAGCAGGTCCACATTCACGTCGAAGTTGACCGCGAAGGCCTCATCCTTGGAGCGCAGAACCTGCTGGATGAACTGGCTGGCTGCGCCCACTTCCATGGGAAGCAAGCGCTCCTGGCTGCCCGAGGTATCCAGCAGAATGCCCAGGGTGAGGGGCTGATTGGTCTCGGCCACAAAGGTCTTGAGCGTCTGCGGCTCCTTGTTTTCCTCCACAGTGCAGTTCTGCTGGTTCAGGTGCGGCACCAGGTTCCCTTTGCTGTCCTTGACCGTAAAGAACATGTCTACCAGGTTCACATTTACTTTGAAGGTGGCGACGGGCGTTTCATCGGGTGCTGGGGCGGGAGCGTTGCTAACCGGGGCCGCGTCGGGCGAAGGCGCAAGCTGGGCCCAACCTGCGACGGCAAATACCGGCAGGCCAACTATCAGGGCCACAATGCTATTACGGAGACGCATCCTGATCCGTTAGACGAAAACGGCACCTCAAGGGGAAGCATACACGTGTTCTTTCTCGACTGGCGGCAACCCTCGCGGCTCTGCCGCGTCTGATACTCTGTCAGTTGTTGCTTATTTGCTGGTTTTTCGCGCACTTGACGTGTGCGCGGGCAAGTTTTGAGGGAGGACGAAACGGCTGTGAATGTTTCAGCAAGGGCCACTGCGCTAGCGGCAATTCTAGGTGTCGGACTGGTTGTGGGCGCGGAAGTTCTGGCCCAACAGCAGACCCCCGTGCCCGACGCGCCCACCCCTCAAGCGCCCACAGCGCTGCCCGGAACGCAAGGGCCCATCACGCCGGGAATAGGCGCCGGAGACACGCCGAGCGGTACCGGCGGATCTTCCTCCAACCCGGGCGCGGCCCAGCAAGAGCAGCCCCCCCGGCCGCCCGTGAGCCAGCCGCCTGCCGCGACAGCTCCGCAGCCCAACGCGCACGATGTGCCGCCGGAAGAAGGCATTACCGCGGTCAACACTGTGATTCACGCGGAAGTCACTGAAGTCGTGGTTCCAGTCACGGTGAAGGACTCCAAGGGAAATCCCGTCGCAGGCCTTACATGGCGGGACTTCACCGTCTACGAAAACAACGTCCGCGAGCCGCTGCGCGTGTTCAGCGTGGATCCGCGGCCGATATCGGCTGCATTTGTCATCGACCAGACTCTGCCTGCGACTTACATGCGCGAAGTGAACGAGTCGATGAACGCGATCCAGGGCGCGCTCACACCCTATGACGAGGCTGCGGTCTTTAAGTACACCAACGGTGTTGAGGAGTTGACCGGCTTTACCGGCGCGCAGGGTCCGCGCCTGCCTGCGGTGCTCTCGCTGGCACAGGCGACGGGCAGCGATCCCAGTGTGCCCATCGATAGCGGTCCGTACTCGGGCTGCAGCATTACGCAGAACGGCAACTGCGTGAGTCCTACCCTTCAGCAGGGCGGTTCCACGGCGCCGATCGGCCGCATTGAAATCCCCAAGGAGATTCACACCCTCAACGACGCCATTCTCCTCGCGGCCAAGGAGCTTTCCACGCGCCCCAAGGATCGGCTGCGCATTATTTATGTGATCTCCGACGGCAAGGAATACGGCAGCAAGGCCACCTTTAATGAGGTAAAGAAATACCTCCAGACCAACAATATTGCCGTCTATGCCACAGTGGTGGGCGAGTCGGCCCGGTGGGGCGAGGGCTGGCTGGACCGCTTCCATCTGCCCTTCGAGGCATACTCCAACATCCTGTACAAGTACGTGGCGGCAACGGGCGGCGATATGTTCTCAGAGCGCGGCGTGAACAACATTGAGAAGAGCTACGCCAAGATCGCCGACGAGGCACGCAACCAGTACACGCTGGTTTACGCCAGTCATTTATCGATCTACGACGACAGGTACCGCAACATCGACGTGCGCGTGAATCGGCCCAACATCGTGGTGACGGCCAAGCCCGGCTACTATCCCTCGGCGCAGGAATACAAATAAGCCCGAACCTCTGAAAGCAGCTCATAAAATACAAAGGCCTGTGCAAGCGCACAGGCCTTTTCATTTGCAGATCGTTTCATGGTTGGCTGCCGCTTAGAAGATCGCGGCACTCAGCTGTCTTGTTCCAGGATCGTTCAGCTCGATTAAACCTGTGCTGCCTTCTTATCGAACTTGTTGCCGCACTCGGGGCAAAATCCCTTGTCCTCGGCCGCATTCGGATTCGGGGCGTTGGCGGTTAGAACATTCTTGCAATTCGGGCACTGGTAGGTCGCTTTGCCGTTGTTTGACGATGCGCTTTGCGGCGCCGTGTTCACGGTGGACTGCTGCGTGGGGGTCGGCGGCGCCGGATCTGTAATTCCCCGAATTCCTTCGCGAAACCCTTTCAATCCCTCGCCCAATCCTTTACCCAGCTCTGGCAACTTCCTGGCGCCAAAAAGCAAAAATGCAACCACCGCAATCAGGATCAGGTGCCACGGCTGAAGTATATCGCCCATTGATCGTTCCTCCGCGCGCTCGGAGTCGTTCGGCGCGCTTCCTCAACTCCATATTGTCGCACAAAGCGCCAGAAATGGTCTCCGGACGGCGTTTGTGGCATCTTATGAATAGCCTCGGAGGTCTCCACATGAAGACCATCAAGTTGATGGTTCTGGCTGCGTCGCTGGCCCTCGCAACTGGCACGGCCAACTCCGCCGCGCGCGACATTTATCCCGATCCCGGGCAGGCCCGGGCCGATGTGGCCGCAGCGCTCAAGACCGCGGCTCGAACGCACCGCCGCGTTCTGCTCGTTTTCGGCGGCAACTGGTGCGGCGACTGCCAGGTGCTGGACCTTTACCTCCACGACGCGCGGAACAAGCCGATTCTCGATGCGAATTTTGTGCTTGTAGACATCAACATCGGTTATATGGACACCAATCTCGACATAGGTGAGCAGTACGGCGTACCCGTCAAGAAGGGTGTTCCCGCATTGGCCATCCTGAGCGAGCGCGGCACGTTGCTCTACAGCCAGAAGGAACACCAGTTCAGCGCCATGCGCACCATGCAGTCCTCGGCTGTCACGGAATTCCTGGTGAAATGGCGCCCCACCCGCAACGGCTGCTCGGTGATGGTGGTCAACTGCTGAAGACGACGGAGCTGGCCGAGATGGCGCAGTCAGCACTCTGTCTTATGTAGAATTGTGCGCAGCGGCGAGGCGTTAGGCCATGCTCGTATTCAAAGCCGTACTTTACATACTGACAATTGGAAGTGTGTTCTTCTTCGCGGGCTGGGAGAGGCGGCTAAGGCGGCGATTGACAGAAGAGGGCTTGCAACAACAACGCGAAAGCTTACGGGAATACCCTTTCGACTTTAGCACCATTCGAGAGGAATTCAGGCGCGAACGCATTCTTATGAGTCTTCCTCCCGAAGCGCTTTCGAGGTATAAGGCGGTCGCCATTCTCAAATTCGTGTTCCTTGTCGTTCTTATTCTCGAAGTAATCGTGCTTCAGAGATAACAATCACTTCACACGCCACCACTATCCTTATCTCTGCGTAACGATGTGTGCCGCGCGGCGCACCACGGGCCGCGAAGGAGACTCGATGCATCCCGTTAATTCCAATCTTGGCGCCAGCCAAACCATCACCACGCTCTCCAGCCGCGAAGTCTACCGCAACCACTGGATGCGCGTGCGCGAGGACGAGATCCTGCGCGGCAACGGCGAAAAGGGCATTTACAGCGTGGTCGAGAAGCACGACGCGGCAATCATTCTGCCCATCGAGGAAGGCCGAATCTGGCTGGTGGAGCAGTTCCGCTACGCCATTCAGGAGCGCGCGCTGGAGCTGCCCCAGGGCGGCTGGGAGATGGAAATTGAGAATCCCGAAGAGCTGGCGCGCGGCGAACTCCGCGAAGAAATCGGCATGGACGCCGCCCAGATGACGCGCCTGGGAACGCTTTGGATCGCATACGGCTTCCTGCGGCAACGGCAACACGTGTACCTGGCCACTGGCCTTACGCCGGCGAAGGCAGATCCCGACGCCGAAGAGCACGATTTGACCGCCCGTGCCGTTCCCCTGGCCGAATTCGAGCGCATGATGCTCGACGGCACCATCCGCGACAATTGCACGCTTTCGGCCTGGGGGCTCTACCAGCTTTGGAAGGCGCGGCAGGGGTAAGGGGAACCAGCCGATTCGGCCCGGTCCCCCGCGTGATTCACATCACACCCCATCGCGGGCAATTCCTGAATAATCAATGCTGAACGAGCAGGCCCGGAGTGCGCTTCCAGGCATTTTGTGCCCGGAACGTAAGGGTTTCGGGCCTGCACGCAAAGATTCCCGTAAGAGGAAGAGTCGAGCTGTGTTCAGGATTGTGGAAGCCCGTAGCGCCGGTCTCAACATCCGGCAATTTACCATCGCGGCGCCGCGCATCGCGCGCAAGCAGCGGCCGGGGCAGTTCGTCATTCTGCGCGTCAAGGAAAACGGCGAGCGCATCCCGCTCACTATCAAGAGCGCCGATCCCGCGGCCGGAACGGTCACCATTGTGGTGCAGACCGTGGGCAAAACCACTTCGCTGCTCAACAGCCTGGAAGCGGGCGACGCAATTCTCGACGTCGTCGGCCCTCTCGGCCAACCCTCCGAAATCAAAAAGTACGGCACCGTCGCGATTGTCGCCGGCAGTGTGGGCACTGCCATGGCGCTGCCCACCGCGCAGGCGCTCAAGGACGCCGACAATCACGTGATCTTTATTGAAGGTGCGCGCAGCCGGGAGATGGTGATCTTTGAGGACGAAGTGCGCGCCGCGAGCCATGAGGCCTACATCCTCACCGACGACGGCAGTTATGGCGAACAGGGACTTGTGACGAAGAAGCTCGACGAGATCCTGGCCGCCGGGCGCAAGCTGGACTTTGTGCTCGCAGTGGGCCCCGTGCCCATGATGCGTGCCGTGGCCGGCGTCACCGCGCCGCTCGGCATCAAGACCATGGTCAGTTTGAACTCCATCATGGTCGATGGCACGGGCATGTGCGGCGGCTGTCGCGTGCTGCTGGGCAATCAAAGCAAGTTTGCCTGCGTCGATGGCCCCGAGTTCGATGCCTCGCTGGTGAACTTCGACGTGCTCATGCAGCGCAACGCCATGTATCGCGGCCAGGAGTGCCAGTCGCTCAAGGCATTCGACCAGCGTCGGCAGCAGGAGCTTGCCGAGCACCGCGCCGCGGTGGCAACGCGGGAGAAAGAGACCGCGCAACTCCGGGCAAAACTCGAAAAACAGGGACTCGAAGCGCAGGGAGAGGCCCATCATGTCTGACGCCAATTTGCTTCCTGCCAAGGAACGGATCAAGATCCCGCGCGTGCACATGCCGGAGCTCGATGCCGAGGTACGCGCGCACAACTTTGCAGAGGTGAACATGGGGCTGGCCGCTTCCGCCGCGGTCACTGAAGCCACGCGCTGCATCGCGTGCGCCCGGCCCGGCTGCCAGATCGATTGCCCTGTCGGTGTCAAGATTAAAGAGATTGTGGCCCTCATCTACGCGGGCGATTTTCTGGCTGCGGCCGCGAAGATGCGCGAAGACAATGTACTGCCCGCCGTCACCGGCCGCGTGTGCCCGCAGGAGAGCCAGTGCGAAGGCGGTTGCGTGCTGGGCAGGAAGGGCGAGCCTGTCGCCATCGGCAACCTGGAGCGGTTCATCGCCGATTTCGAACTCCAGAGTGGGCAATTAGGTTTGCCCGCCGTCGCTCCGCCCACCGGCAAGAGCGTGGCTATTGTGGGCAGCGGTCCAGCTGGACTTTCGGCTGCGGGTGATCTCGTACAGAAGGGCCATCGCGTGCGGGTCTTTGAAGCGCTGCACGAGTTGGGCGGCGTGCTCATCTACGGCATTCCCGAGTTCCGCCTGCCCAAAGCCATCGTCAAGCAGGAAGTGGACAACCTGCGCCGCATGGGCGTCGAGTTTGAAACCAACGTTGTCGTCGGCAAAAGCGTCACGCTCGACGAGCTGATGCGCGTCGAGGGCTACGATGCGATTTTTGTGGCCACAGGCGCGGGGCTGCCGGTGTTTCTCGGCGTGGAAGGCGAGCATCTGAACGGCGTTTATTCTGCGAATGAATTCCTCACCCGCACCAACCTGATGCGCGCCTATCGCTTTCCGGAATTCGACGAGCCCATTTACGACTGCCGCAACCGCGAAGTGATCGTGGTGGGCGGTGGCAACACTGCGATGGATGCGGTGCGCACTGCACGCCGTTTGGGCGCTAAGTCGGCCACACTGGTTTACCGGCGGTCTGAAGCCGAAATGCCCGCCCGCGCCGAGGAAGTAAAACACGCGCGCGAAGAGGGCATCGAGTTCCGCATGCTGACGAATCCGGTTGAGTTTCTGGGTGACGCCAACGGCTGGCTCACCGGCGCGTGTTGTGTGCGCATGGAGTTGGGCGCGCCCGACGCAAGCGGCCGCCGTCGCCCCGTACCGGTTGCGGGCTCCGAATTTATCCTCCCCGCCAACGTGGCCATCATTGGCGTCGGCACCAGCGCCAATCCCACTGTCCAAGGCTCGGCGCCCGACCTCGCCACGACGAAGTGGAACTACATCGTGGCCGATCCCAACACCCTGCGCACTTCCAAGCGCGGCGTCTTTGCCGGCGGCGACATTGTCACTGGCGGCGCGACGGTCATTCTCGCCATGGGCGCCGGCCGCAAGGCGGCAAAGGCGATGGACGAGTATCTGCGGACGGGATGTTGGGACGAGGGACATAGGCACGTAGGGACGTAGGGACGTGGGGACGTGGGGACATAGGGACGTAGGGACGTGGGGACGTGGGGACATAGGGACGTAGGGACGTAGGGACTAGAGAGACAACGAAGGACAGGTCATGGGAAAATCGTTCAAAGACCTCACGGTGTGGCAGCGCGCAATCGATCTCACCGAGGCGATATACGAGCTGACTTCAGATTTTCCGGATTCTGAGAGATTTGGCCTCACAAACCAGTTGCGCAGGGCCTCAGTCTCCATCGCTAGCAACATCGCGGAAGGTTATGGCCGCTCAACCAGAGGTGAATATCGCCTTTTTCTCGGGCACGCACGGGGCTCAAGCGCGGAGGTGGAAACGCAGCTCATCATCGCTGCGAAGCTCGGCTTCGGCGCAAAGCTGAAGATCGAAAAGGCTGAGATTATGTGCAGCGAGGTTGGACGCATGCTGAACGCAATGATGAAAACTTTAAATGAACGGAGCTAGCTGGCGCTCGGGCGCCTATGCTCCTATTTCCCTAAGTCCCTACGTCCCTGTTTCTAAAAAGTGGGCGGCAAAGCTCTCGCCCTGCCGCCGCCCTGTCCCTGGGTTGTCTTGAAGTATTGCAATCCTACGAAACCTGATTTACTGCAAGAGCTTGGTCACTTCCTGCTGCACCTGGTTAGCTTGCGCTAATGCAGCGATGCCGGTCTGGCTCAGAATCTCGTACTTCGACATGTTCGAAGTTGCGGAAGCGTAGTCGGTGGCCTGCACCGCGTTTTGCGCGGACACCACGTTCTCCTGCTGCGTGCTCATCACCTGGCTGATGGAGTTCAGCGTGTTGATCTGCGCGCCGATGTAGCCGTCCTGGGCCGCCACATCGCTGATCGCCACGTTGAGCATGTTCAGCGCCTTCTCCGCATCCGTCTGATTGGTCAAGTCGGTTGTGTTCAGCGCTTCGCCTGCTCCGTCCGTGTAGCTCATGGTGGCCACGCCGCCCGCCCCGCCGGAGTTACCGGCGAATACCGCGGGAAGCGCATTGGTCTGGACGGTGTGAGCGTCGGCAACGTCAAAGGTGGACGCTACCGTTGAGTCTGTCACCCCGACCGTATAGTATCCCGGCGAAGCGACAAACGCGGTGGTCGCGTTGACCGTTGTGCTGGAAACGCCGGTACCGGTGATCGAGACCGAAGAGTCGGCCGACGTGAAGTTCAGGCTGCCCGCGTTCGCTCCCTGGGAAGCCGTGATGCCATAGCCGCCATTATTGATCGCCGTTAACAACGTGCCGATAGTGTACGCACTCCCGCCGTCTCCATTGGCGAGGTCGATTGTGCTGGTGCTGCCGTCGGAGCCCTTGATGGTGAGCGTGCCGGTGAGGTCATCGGTAGTTGCGGTCACAGTGCCGGTGTCGGTCAAGCTGCCCACCAGGCCCGGTTGAATTCCATTGCCCACGCCGGCGCCGGCTCCGGTGATTTCGATACCCGTATCCACGCCGGCGGCGGAGTCTCCCGCTGCCTTCCCGGTGGTGAAGCTGGCGGTCAAGCCGAGCCCCGAGCTGTTGATGGCGTCGATCAATCCCTGAGCCGTGTCATTTGTTGAGGCCTCGCCGGCGCCAACACTGATGGTTGTCGGTGTAACCACCGTGCCGTTCACCCCTTGCGTCAGGTAGTTCACGACGAGTGTGGACGTCGCATTGACAAGAGCATCGTTGGCCGTCGCCAGCGTGCCGGCAGTCGACAGATCGATAAACACGTTATTCGAGCCGTTGCTGTAGGCCATTGCGCCGCCGGTATCGCCTACACTCGATTCCGAGAGCGCGCGGATATTCAGATCGTCGATCGAAGATCCCTCTGTTGACGAATCTCCTGTGTAGATCGCGATGGTGTTTCCGTCAAACACCTGCTCCTGGTTGTACGTGGTCGTCTGCCCGATGTTATTCACTTCGGCCAGGATCGACTGATACTCCTGGTTGGCCGCGCCCTCCTGCACTGAGTTGAGCGTGCCGTTCGAGGCTTCAGTCGCCAGAGTGATGGCGCGGTTCAACAGGCTCGTCACCTGCGACAGGGCGCCGTCGGCCACCTGCAGCAAGCCCACGCCTTCGGTGGCGTTGGTCTCCGACTGCGTAAGCGCCGCCGAGTTCGCCCCCAGTCCGTTCACCAGCGAAAGGCCGGCCGCGTCGTCTGCTCCGGAGTTGATGCGCGACCCCGACGACAACTGCTGTAACACCGTCTGCAGGCTGGCGTTCGTGTTGTTGAGATTGTTCTCAGCGTAGATCGCCGACAGATTGTTCAAAACACCGAGGGCCATGGAATCAACTCCTTCTCGGATGCCGTGCAGCCTGCCCATCGTGCGGCGCTTTCATTAAGAGGTTCCAGCGTCCGCGTCTTCCGGATGGGTCTGTTCGCATCCACCCGTTTCATCGGTCCCGGCCAAAATAACTTTAGTCATATTTTTTAAGCTTTTTTGCGGCCGCTTTTGCAGCGGGCCGATTCAGGTTGTCGCGCTGGCGTGCAATCCGTGTCGCAAAGTGCTGCACTCTCTGTCGCGGAGCGGTGCAGCCCTCTGTCGCGGATTGGGGCAGCCTGCGGCGGTTCGGCGCGCTGAATCACCTTTTTGTGACTGCCGATTTCTTTCTCGCACGACAATGCAAACGCCACAAACAGCAAGCCCTCCGGCGCGCCGGAGGGCTTGATGAAATGATGCTGAAGAAAACCTGAGCTGCAGCCTAGCGTTCCGGCTTGTATCCGGATACGCCGTAAAAGATCATGAACAGGTAGCAGGCGATGGTCAACAGGAATGCATGCTGATAGCCCGCTTTGTCGGCGATTAGCCCAAAGAGCGGCGGAATCACCGCTCCACCCACGTTGCCGATCGTAATCACGCCCGAGCCCTTGCTGGTTAAAGGTCCCAGTTCAGCAATGCCGAGCGCAAAGATGGTCGGATACATGATGGAGTTGGAGAAGCCGCACAGGATCAGGCTCCAGATGGCGACGTGGCCTGTCGAAAACATCCCCACGATGAGGAAGACAACGCCCAAAACGCCGAGGAAGGCCAGCAGCTTGTGAGCCTTGATGGTCTTCATCAGCACCGTCCCTGCGAAGCGCCCGATCATCATCGCCAGCGGATAGCAGAAGGCCAGTACGGCGACAACTTCCTTTTCCCCGATCCCCTGCGGATAAAAACCGCTGACCGCATGGGCGAAGGGTTGCGCCCAGCGCAAGTAGTCGTCGATCGCACTCCCCTGTGTCTCGAAGAACTTGATCGCATTCGCGGCCAGCGCAATCTCGAGACCTACATAAAGGAAAATGCCAATCATGGCCAGCACGGTGTGCCGGTAGCTCCAGATGCTGCGCCCGGCGACCGCGTCGGCACCCTGCGCCGGCCGGAAATCGCGCGTTCCGGTGATGGCCGGCAGATGCATCCCCATGATGATGAAGCCCAGCGCGAGCAGGGCACACGCGATAGCGATATAAGGCGCCTGCACCGTGTGCGCGATGGCTGCCTGGGTTTTCACCTTTGCGGGATCGGTCAGGATAAATACGCCCACCACGATCGGGGCCATGGCCGTGCCCAGGGAATTGAATGCCTGCGCCAGCGTGAGCCGCGCCGGAGCACTGCTTTCCGGGCCAAGGATCGAAACGTACGGATTGGCCGAAGTCTGCAGCCCGCAAACGCCCGTGGCCAGAACAAAGCTGGCGGTGAGGAAGAATGGGAAACTGATCATCGCGGCCGCGGGCACAAAGAGCAGAGCGCCCAGCACCATCACAAACAACGAGATGACCATGGTTCGCTTGTAGCCCACCTTCTCAATCACTTTGGAGGCAGGGACCGAGAAGACCAGGTAGGCAAAAAACCACGCCGAAGTCACCAGGTTCGACCACGCGTGATCCAGATGGAATATGTCCTCGAGCTTCGGCGAGAGATTGCTGTTCAGATTGGTCAGAAATCCAAAGATCAGGAACAGGCCGGTGACGATGATGAACGGAACGGTGTAGTTGGGCGTGCTGGGTGCAGCCGCGGGCGTCGAACGCGATGCCATAGACGTACTTCCTCCGCTGGATGGTAAAAAGACAGCTTGCAAGGTGCCGCAACCACTGTACGCACCGCGGGTAACCTCCGTCCAGCCACCACTGCGCGGGGGCATTGCATGCAGCGGCCTTTTGGACGCGTGCGTCAACTTCGATGAATGGCTAATGCGGTTTCGGCGCGGTTCGATTCATCGACCGAGTGACCGCCTTTACCTGAGCGGAATAGGAACGGAACCATGAGAAATAGGCGCATGCCATGAGCGCGTTGGCCAGAAGCCATGCGATCTGAGACACCCGGTTCGCCGAATGATAGCCGGTGATCAGGATGTATAGATAGAAAGCGAATCCGATCACCGCGACACCCGAAACAACCGCGCAAAGCGCCCTAAGCTTCCGCAGTTTCCTCAAATCATCAGATAAAAGCAAGTTCTCGCCCATCCGGTGATATTCGCACCTCCCGGTCATCGCCGCAAGATGCCAACATACCTGGTCCAAAAGCCTGCTGCATGCAATGCCTCCATGCAATGGCGTTTACACTGGAACTGCATGATTCCCACTCTCACCTGGACCCCCGAGGGCGTCCGCTTCCTCGATCAGACCAAGCTCCCTCTCGAAGAGAGCTATGTGCTCGCTACAACCTACGAACAGGTGGCAGATGTGATTGTCACCATGGTGGTTCGCGGCGCTCCGGCCATCGGCGTTTCCGCGGCCTACGGCGTCGCCCTGGGTGCGAAGCAAACCAAAGCCAAGACTGCGGAGCAGTTTGCGCCGGAGTTCGAGCGCATCTGCGCGCGCCTGGCCTCAACTCGCCCCACGGCCGTCAATCTTTTCTGGGCCATCGACCGGATGAAAGCGCTTTTCTCGACCCTGGCCGGGTCGGGCATGTCTTTGGACGAGATCAAGCTGAAGCTTTTGGCCGAAGCCCACCTGATGTACGAAGAGGACATCGCCGCCTGCAAGCAAATGGGCGCGTTTGGCGCCGATCTTATGCCTGAAGACGGTGGCGTTCTGACGCACTGCAACGCCGGCGCGTTGGCTTCCTGCGGCTATGGAATGGCGCTGGGCGTGATCCGTTCGGCGGTGGAGCGCGGCAAGAAAATCATGGTCTACGCCGACGAGACGCGTCCGTTCCTGCAGGGATCGAGGCTTACGGCGTGGGAGTTGATGGCCGATCACATTCCCACGACAGTGATTTGCGACAATATGGCCGCCAGCCTGATGCGGCAGGGACGCATCCAGGCCGTGGTAGTGGGCGCGGACCGCATTGCCGCCAATGGCGACACCGCCAACAAGATCGGCACGTACAACGTCGCTATTCTGGCGCGTGAACACGGCATCCCGTTCTACGTGGCGGCGCCGTGGTCCAGCATCGACCTCGCTACACCGACCGGCGACCTGATCCCCATCGAGGAGCGCCCGGCGAAGGAAGTGACGCACCACGCCGGCAAGCAGGTGACTCCCGACGGCGTTGGCATCTGCAACCCGGCCTTCGATGTGACCCCGGCGAAGTACATCGCGGCCATCATCACCGAACGTGGCGTGCTGCGCACACCCTATTCGGAATCGCTCAAAGAGATGGAACTGGTGAGCTAGCGAACTGTGCCGGTGGCATCGCTGCTACGCCGGCGTGCGCACTTCGCTCGATGTCCCGCCGGCTGCGGGAATGTAGCACTGCGACGTGTAATCCATCACCATGCGATCAGCGTTGAAGCGCCATCCCAGCGTGCGGATGGTCCGCTTCATGCGCTTGATCCAGCCTCGCGGCAGGCCGTCGCGGTCGCGATCGTAGTAGAGCGGAATCACTTCGTCCAAAAGAACCGAATAAAGCGCTTCGCCATCGCGCTTGTCGTGCACATCCATATTGGAGTGGGTGCGGCCGGTGCCGATGGCGAAGCCATTGAGCCCGTCGTAGGCCTCGGCCCACCATCCATCCAGAATGGAAAGATTCAGGCCGCCGTTCAGCACTACTTTCATGCCGCTCGTGCCTGATGCTTCGAGCGGACGGCGCGGATTGTTCAGCCACACATCCACACCCTGCACCAAATAGCGGGCCACGTTGATGTCGTAGTCCTCAATGAAGACGAACTTGTCGGCAAAGTCGGAGTTGCGCATCATCTGCGCGATCTGCTGCAGCACGCGCTTGCCCGGCTCGTCGTGGGGATGCGCCTTGCCGGCAAAGACAAACTGCACCGGCCGCTTGGCGTCGTTCACCATCTCGGCCAGCTGCTCCATGTCGGCCAACAACAGGTTGGCGCGTTTGTAGGTGGCAAAGCGGCGCGCGAAGCCGATGGTCAGCGCGTCGGGCGAGAGCACCTTGTCGAGTTGCTTCAAGGTCTGCTCCGCTTCGCCACGACGCTCGGCCTGCTCTCGCGCACGCCGGCGCGTGAAGTTGAAGAGCTGCCCCTTCAGGCTGAGGTGCGTCTCCCACAACTCGCCGTCGTCCACGGATTCAATCGCCTGCCAGGTGTGCGCTTTTCCGCTTTCGCGCTGCCAGCCCACGCCCAGGTGGCGATCGTACAGGCGGCGCATCTGCGGCGCCAGCCACGACGGCACGTGCACGCCATTGGTTACGTGGCCAATGGGCACCGCATCTTCCGGGCTGTCGGGATACAAGCCTCTCCACATGGCGCGGGAAACTTCGCCGTGCAGCGAGCTTACCGCGTTCACGCGACGCGCCAGCTTCAGGCCCAACACTGTCATGCAAAAGGGCTCACCGTAATCCGTGGGATGCTCGCGGCCAAAGCCCATCAAATTTTCGTGCGAGATGCCGAGTTGCTCGCGCAGCGGCCCCAGGTGCTCCTCGATCAGGTCGGGGCTGAAGCGGTCGTGACCCGCGGGCACCGGCGTGTGCGTGGTAAAGATCACCTCGCGCGGAATCTGCCGCGCGGCCGCATAAAAATCCAGGCCTTCCTCTTCCATGCGCGTGCGAATCGCTTCGAAGACCGCGAATCCGCTGTGGCCTTCGTTCAAGTGCAGAACGCCGGGCGTAATGCCCATGGCCTTGAGCGCGCGAAAACCGCCCACGCCCAGCAGCAGCTCCTGCCGGATGCGCGTACGCGCGTCGCCTCCGTAAAGCCGCGACGTGGTTTCCAGATCCTCCGGCGCGTTGCCCTCCACATTCGAGTCCAGCAGCAGAAGATCGCAGCGGCCCACGCGCACGCGCCACACTTTGGCGCGAATCGAGCTGCCGCGCGTAGCAATCTCAATCACCACCGGCTCGCCGTTGGCGCCGATGGCCGGCTGCATGGGCAGCTGATTCACATCGTTTGCCAGATACTCCTCGCGTTGCCAACCGGTTTCATCGAGCCGCTGCAAAAAGTAGCCCTGCCCGTAGAAAAGGCCGACGCCGACCAGGGGAATGTCCAGGTCCGATGCGCTCTTGATGTGGTCGCCGGCCAGGATGCCCAGGCCGCCGGAGTAAATCGGCAGCGACTCGTGCAGCCCGAACTCGGCGGAGAAGTAGCCCACCGGCCGCGGCCGCAGCACGCCCGCATGGCCAGCGCCCCAGGTGCGGTCGTCGTGCAGATATTCCTGCTGGCGCCGGTAGGCGTAGTTGATGCGGCTGTGCAACGCCAGCTCCGCGGCTCTGCGCTCAATCTCGCTCAGAGGCGTCTCGTTCAGAAGCGCAATCGGATTCTGATTCAGCTTGCGCCAGCGCACCGGATTCAGGTCGCGAAACAGGCTCACGCACTCGTGGTCCCAACTCCACCACACGTTGCGGGCCAGCTCCCACAGTTTTTCCTGCGCCGGAGCGATAAAGCGATCGAGCGTCCGCGCCTCGCTCACCACCGGCGCCACCTGGCTCGCCGCCTCGGCCAGCATGCGAATCTCCAGCTCGCGAAAAACACGAGGTTCCTTGGTTTGAACGACCAGCACGCCCTGCAGCACGCCGCGGTCGATTAGCGGCACGCCGAGAAAGGAGTGGTACTCATCTTCGCCGGAATCCTTGAAGTACTTGTAGCGGGGATGCTCGCGCGCATCGGCCACGGCCACCGGAAGCAGCCGTTCGGCAACCAGGCCGGAGAGGCCTTCATGCAACGGCATGCGCAAGGCGCCGATACTTTTGGGATGCAGACCGAGCGTGGCGGCCAGCACCAGGTTCGACCGATCGGGCTCCAGAAGGTACGCCGAACAGACGTCGGTCTTGAAGCGCTTGGCGATCAGCGCCACCACGTTCATCAACGTTTCCGCCGGCTTGCCCTCCTGCTCCGCCAGGTTCGAGATCTCTTCGAGCGTCAGGACAAGGTGGTCGTCAGCGGATTCGCGGGTCGGGTTCATCGATTGATTCTCGCCTCTCGCTCATGATTTCGAGATAAAGATTCAGCCCCGCGCTGGCCGCCCCGCTTAAAAAAAGGAAAAGCGCATCGGGCGAAATCGCGCGACGAACAAAATTGACATTTGGAACGTGTGGGAAGCCCCGGCCCATTCGGGTGCGGGATTGATTCGACAATACCATACGATCCGGCCGGGGCCGCAGGGCGACGGTCTTCAAGCAGCCGCGAACTCCACTGCCAGCACGGTGATATCGTCTTCCTGCCCAATGGTCTGAGCCTGCTCCACGATGGCCGTCACACGCTGGCTGCTGATGGCTCGCGTGCGGTCGAAGCCGAACAACTCCTTCGCCCGGTTGGTTGCCTCCACCACGCCGTCCGTCATAAACATCAACCGGTCGCCAGGCCGAAACGTGACGGTTTGCGTCCGGTATTCCGTTTCGTCCCGGATGCCCAGCGGCAGCGAACCCTCCAGGTCCAGTTCCTTGCCGTTCAGATACGGCGGCATGTGTCCCGCGTTGGCAATCCGCACCTGCCCAGTGGGACTGAGCTCGGCGGCAAGGCAGGTGGCGAAATGTCCGCCGGAGCGGCCGACCATGCGGCGATTGAGCGTGGCCAGCATCAGGGCCGGATCGAGGCTGTATTCGGCCTGGTTGCGAATGGCGCCCACCAGCACGGCCACCAGCATGGCCGCGCTCACTCCCTTGCCGGAGACGTCGCCGATGACTACCAGCAAGCTTCCATCGGGCTTGGTCAGCGTCTGAAAGAAATCTCCGCCGACGGTTTGCGCGGGGCGGTACTCGGATTCCACCGAGAAGACTGACGAATGGACGATCTCAGGAACCAGCACGCGCTGCTGCAACTGTTGCGCCTGCTCCAGATCCTTCTTTGCTGCCTGGCGGGTAAGCGACTCGACGACCTGGGTGCGCACAAAGCGGCGCAACGCCAGGGCTCCGATCACCACGATCTGCAGCATCGCCACCACGTTGCCCACAGCGATGCCCAAGCCGAAGGGGTAGAACTGGCTGCGAATGTGGAAGGTGTTCAGAAGATATTGGCCATAGGCGCTGTACATGCCCAGCAAAATGGGAACGGCCGCCATCATGGCCTCCAGGCGGTCTCGGCGAAAACCCAGTACGAGGATGACGAGTGACAGCAACGAGAACGGAATCGAGACCGACCACACTGCCACATTGAACCAGTGCAGCGCGTTCTGCGGCACAAAATTCAAGCCAAGATACGGCGATTGCAAGCAGAACCAAAGCAGTATGAGCGCCGCGCACAGCGCCCATGCGGTACGCGGAATCCACTTCTTTTCCTTGAGCTCAAACCAGTTCCACCAGAACATGGGCCACAAAGGCAAAAAGAAAAAAATGATGCCCACCCAGGTGGAGTCCGCAATGCTGAATACTGTGGTCAGTGTCCCAAGCGCACTGATGAGCCCGATGAAAACACTCGATGCCAGCGCCAGAAAGAGCCACATCCAGGTGCGTTCATGCCGGTTGTAGAGCCACGCCCACAGCGCCAGCGGAGCCACCAGAATGAAGAGAAACATCTGTAGAAGCAAGCCGAAGTCGCTATGCACAAGAGCGTCATAATCCGCGGACTGCAGCAGGAGTATGGTCGAGGCCACCCCCAGTGCGGGCGCTTCGTGCATGCCGCCGACATCGGGGACGTTGAAAAATGTAGCGCCGCTCATATAGAAGCGCACCGCCAGGTCAATTTCTCCGTCCGGTCCCGGCGCCGGCAGCGCGAACGACGCAGGTTCGGAGGAGTAAAGCGTGACGTGTTTTCCCATGAAATCGCCAAACTGCCCCGCGAAGCGGCCGTTGGCATACACCTGGTAGGCGTCGTCGAAATCGTTGGGCATCTTCAGCCAAAGCGGCTGGCCCGGATCTTTCGCGCGCAGCCGCAGCCGATACCACGCATAGCCGCTCAGGTCCGGATAGCCCTTCTGCGTCCATCCCGGCACATAGTTTGCTGTGCCATTCAACAGGTCGACTGCTCCAGCCTTCGGCGTAACGTCCATCGCCGCCCAGTGCGTGTCGTCGAACCCCGATTGCGCCCAGACGGGCGCGCCGTTCACCCACGGCGAGTCGCCGGGCTGAAACTTCCACGGTCCGTTCAGCGCTACTGCCGAGTTGCCCAGCGTGACGGTTTCAACAGAGGGAGTGGGCGTTGTTGCCGGAGTTTTGGCCGCGTTGGCGGTCTGCGAGAAAACCAAGGGGGAAGCGGGAAGCACAACCAGGAGCAGCAGCCATGCTTTTTTCATGTTTGCGAGGGTATCATTCCGCGGCGCAGAGGAAATAGAAGAATTTCGAGCCCATTGGCGAAACAAACGGGTCGATTGTGCGAGGGATGCACGCCGCGCAAGGGTGTGGGCCGGGGGAATGCAGTTTCCGGTTTGCCGATGATTCGCCGGTAACTCGAGCTTCAGAGTGGGTCTTGACTCACACCACAGAACCTCATCGATGCGGACAGCCCGGCCAGCAGCACGGCCGACGCATCCCTTCCTTGAGTTCCGAACACACCCTTTCGACATGCTGCCGTCTTGTCTCATCTTTCTTGACGGAGATGGTCCAGCAGATCCACTCGTTGCGCGCGAGCGGAGTTATGTCTTCCCAGGCCGCCAGTGCCTTCGCGTCGGAGGTGAGCGCCTTCCGGAGATCAGCCGGAAGGTCGTGCACGACTCCTCGAGGGATTCGAACGGTTGACATGGAGTGATCTCGCGGTTAAAGGATCGAGCAATTGCTACAAGAGTAAGACGCGGCGTCAGTGTTACATCGCAGGGCCACGCGACCCATCGGACCAGTTGCCAACCCAGAACATGAAGACGGTCACCCGTTCTTGAGGGTCATTCGCGAAGATGACCGGCGAATCATCCTTGTCGGCTCCCCAGCTCTTTGCCACGTCGCCCGAGACAAAGACCATCACGTGCGGGTGCCAGTTCGTGACGCTGTCGTTCAGGTACTGTTGCTTCGACATCATGTAGCACATCGCGCCCGGCTCCAGTGCAGGCAGTTCTTTCGTATCCAGTGCCGAAGCGGTTGCGGCGAGGATTTCCGCTCGCGATTTTCCTTCGAGCACCAGCTTTGTCTTCATCAGGAAGATGGGCAGAAAAGTTCTTGCCGCCGCCGCATTAAAGCAATTGGGGGCGCGCATTTTGGGGTTCCAGAACTCGGGATCGTCGGTGGCCTGGGCCCATGACCGCTCCACAATGCAGACAAAGCCATTCGTGCCTTTCACTGCAGTCGTGAATCCGTTCTTGCCGAGCACCATCACTTCGGCTTCGGCCGCGATCGACTTCGGAGCAGCACTGCGCGCCAACGCGATCTCCGCATTCTGGTCGGCGATCAAGTACGCATCCAGGGGAGCCATGGCCGGATACACAGCCTTCTCTGCCTGAGCATGTGCCTCGCGTATTGCGCCCGGCAGGCAAAGTTGCATGAGAGCGACTAATGCGAACAGCTTAAAGCCATTTTTCCGCATGGGAACCTCCAATAGGCGCATCTTACCTCGATTCTCAATGGACGGAGACAGGCATTTGTAGTCTTTGTGAATCATTTGCGCCTCGGCGGTTGATTCGCAAGGCCGAACGCCGCAGTCTGTGGGAAGGATCGCGAAGCCGATTTGTCGTCAATCCGGAAACTGCACTATGCCCGCAGGCCCGGCAAAAAATCATTCCATGCCGACCGGGCCGGCGCCATGCTAGAGTGAAATTCCACGGGGGTCATGATGGCTGCAGACTTAGGCCTTGCCGCGGGCGGCGAGACAATCGAGCTACAGCAGCAGGTGGCGCGCTTGCAGGCGCTGCTTGAGGCCTCGCGCCAGGTGCACTCCACCATTCGCGAGGAAGAGGTGCTGGAGTCTGTGCTCCGCATCGTGGTGCGCGAACTGGAGATGGCGGGAGCCGCGTTTACCGGGAGTGGTCTGGCCTACGGCGACGCCTCAGCCGACAGTGAGACGCCCCTCATCTATCCGCTGGCCGATCGCGACGGCAACACGATGACGGAGTTGCTGGTCGTGTCTCCCGACGGGCGGGAGTTAACGCTCTACGAAGCCGATTTCCTTGACGGCTTGGCGTTGCAGGCCGCCGTGGCGCTCGAAAATGCGCGCAACCACAAGCGGAACGTGGAATTCGCGCGCATGCACCAGGACCTGGAAGCGGCGCGCCGCATTCAGCGCTCGCTGCTGCCGCAGGCGCTGCCCGACATTCCCGCATATTCGCTGGCCTTCCGCTCCGACGCCTGCTACGAGGTAGGAGGCGATTACATGGACATCGTAGAGCAGCCCGACGGCAGCTTGTTGATGGCTGTGGCTGATGTGGCCGGGAAGGGATTGGCCTCGGCCATCATGTCGATGAGCTTCCGCGCGGCGTTTCGCGGCATGGCGGTGACGGGCATGCCGCTCGACGAGCTGGCCACGCGTATGAACCAGCACCACTGGGCCGAGGGCGAAGAGGCGCGGCGGCGCTATGTGACGGCCATCTTCCTGCGTCTGCATCCCGAAGCGGGCGAGCTTGAAATCGTCAACGCGGGCCATAATCCGGGTTTCCTGATCGGGGTCGGCATTGAGGCGCGCCAGTTTAACGCTGCCGGCACGCCGCTGGGCATGCTGCCCGGCATGAGCTATACCGGCGAAAAGTGCGTCTTTCCGCCCGGGGCCAGGCTGCTTTTCTATACCGACGGCTTGACTGAGGTATTCAAGGGGGATGAAGAATTTGGGCCGGAAAGGCTTTTAGATGAATTTTCCAGGTGCCCATCCCGGAAGGCCGATGGTATTCTCGATGCATTGTGGACGGCCATCGAGGCTTTTGCCGAGGGTGGCCCCAAGACCGATGACATGACCGCATTGGCGTTGTGCCACGGATCGGATGCGGCGGAGATGCCGGGATGAACGAGCTAAAAGCCACCACGGTGGAAGTAAGGCTGCCTACGCGCATGGGCTACGAGAAGGTGGCTATGAGCACGGCCGCTTCGGTAGCCAAGCTGATGGGCTTTCCCGACGACCGCATCGAGGATCTGAAAACCGCGATCGCCGAAGCCTGCATCAATGCCATCGAGCATGGCAACCGGCTCAACGAGAAGCTTTCGGTGGGCGTGGTGCTGCGCGCCGAACCCGACGCCCTTGAAGTGAAGGTGATCGACGACGGCATCGGGATCGGCAAGAAACCCGCCAAGCCGGACATCGATCGCAAAATGCACGGCGAGGAAGATCCGCGCGGCATGGGCATGTTCCTTATTCAGGCTCTGGTGGACGAGGCCGAGTGGGTGTCCGGCCTGGATGGAAAAAGCAGTTACGTGCGACTGTTGATTAAGCTGGATAAAGATCCGGAGTAAGACAAGCCCACAAAGCAAACGAAAGCGGAGGAAATCGACAAGTGCAAAGTGAGACCAAATCCCGAGTTGACCAGGTCACCTCTCCCGCCGGCCATCCGGTTGCCGTGCTCCGCTTCGAGGGCGATATCGCCAGCACGTCGAAAGACGCGGTTCTGGGCGCATACCAGTCGCTGCCCAAGGATTCCACCAAGCTAGTCCTGCTGGATTTCACGGGCGTGGATTACATCAACTCCAGCGGCATCGCCCTGGTGATTCAGCTCCTCATTGAAGCCGCGAACGCGGGCCAGAAAGTGTATTGCTTCGGCCTTTCCACGCACTTCACCAAAGTCTTCACCATGGTGGGCATCACCAAGTACGCGGGATTGTTCGCCACGCAGACTGAGGCGCTAGCGGCACTCTAGCTGCTATCCATCGCCCTAGCGGGCATCCATGAATTCACCAACCTGGGACCACGTCGCGGAGCGGGACGAGCGCCTTTCGGCGTTTGCCTGGATCATGACCGCGATGGCCGGCGTGCTTTTGTGCCTTGTGCAGCTGGGCACGATGGCATCGTTGATGACCGCGAGGTTTGGGTTTGCCGCCGTCTTTCCTGTTTCGATTGCTCTGGCCGCGGTGGTTGGTTGCGTCTTGCTGCGCCGGGCGGGTTTTAAGTTTTCGGGTTTATGGATCGCGGTAGGGCTGTTCTTATTGACGATTCTCCTGTCGCTGGCGCTGTCGGCGTTCTTCTTCGATTTCTCATGGGACGGTCAGTGGTACCACCAGACGGGCATCATTCATATTGCGCGAGACTGGAATCCGCTGACTGACTCGATGCGCAGCTTCGTTGCGCATTTGGAGCCATGGGAGCGGCACTACGCCAAGGGTCCCTGGTATTTTGCCGCGGCCGTCTACCAAACCACCGGACATATCGAGTGGGGCAAGGCGATGAATTGGATTGCGCTTGCCGCATCATTTTGGGCAGTTTTTGCCGCCTGTTTGGACCGAGGAATGCGGCGTCTGAACGCCCTGGGCGTTGCAGTGGTTGTGGCGTGCAATCCAGTGGTGATGAGTGAGGTCACTACGTATCTGGTGGACGCGGTGATGGCCGCATTTCTGGTAGTGGTCGTGGCCGCGCTGATTTCGTGTCTAACCCGGCCTTCCGCTCCAGCGTTGATTGCCGGCGCCGCGGCAGCCATTGTCACGACCAACGCCAAGTTCACGGGACTGGTCTATCTGTGTTTCGCTCTGGCAGCGGGCCTGCTCTGGTGCGCTCTGCGCAACCGGCAATGGCTCTGGAGTTTTGTTGGAATCGCAGCAGCATCTCTGTTTCTTGCAGTGATTGTCTGGGGATGGAACCCTTATGTGACGAACACCTACTATCGCGGCCAGCCCTTTTATCCGATGCTCGGTTCCGCTCAATACCCCAGCCTCGAGCAATCGAATAAGGATGGAAATGAAAGGTGGGAGACGCCGAAGAATATGGTGGGGCGAAGCCTTCTGGTGCGTTTCGGTTACGGCATCTTTGGCAGGCCCGGCAACCAACCTTATGTGAAGGGGAAGAATGCCTCGCTGATGTGGCCTTTTTCAGCAAGACTCGAAGACCTTTACGCGTACAAGTATCACGAGACGCGCGTGGCAGGATTTGGTCCGTTCTTCAGCGGCTGCCTGATCCTGGCGTTTTTCCTGGGTCTTATCCTCATGGTCACGATGCGCGCTACGCGATGGCCCCTGGTCGTCATCACTGCAGCCGTGATCTGTTCCCTGCTTTTGAGCCGTCATCTATGGTGGCCGCGCTACGGTCCGCAACTCTGGCTTCTGCCGATCCTGCCCATCGCACTTGTTTTCTCGCAGCGCGTTTCCGGATACAAGCTCGTCCTGGCGCGCGTGATATTAGTTCTCCTCATTGCCGATACGGCGATCGTCTCCTGGGTGCGATTGCAATGGGAGACAACTGCCAGCATCACCCTGCGCCAGCAACTGAAGCAGATGAGCGCGTCGGGTCAGTTGTACGAAGTCGAGACGAATTATTTTATTGAGTCCTGGCCGCTGCGATTGCGCGAGGCAAACGTGCGGTTCGTCGATGTTGGAATGAAGAAACTGCCCGACGGCCAAGAGCTGAAGAGCGTGGTGGAGGGATATCCCTTAGCGGTTCGTTATCGAGTCGTCGCCGGCGGCGCTCCGGGGCCACACTGATTCGACTGAAATCCGACATCGCAGACGCATGGGCAGGACTGGCCCTGCCGATTATTGCGGTCCCTTGTCGCCTTTGGAGAAGAACGGGATGTGGAAGGGTTCTTCGGCCGTAGATGCCTTCCTCTGTTTACTGTTGGTTTCCTGGCGCAGCACGGTGCGCTGTGAATTGATGCACAGCCAGCCGCCGCGCACGCGCTCAAACACGTGCGTAAACACGCCCTTCTCGTCCACCTCTGTCGCATTCACCCTGTGGCGCAGCGTATAGGTGCCATTGGCCACGGCCACGTCGCCCAGCATGCGCACGGTGATCACCTTCTGCGTAAGGGCGAGCGACTTGTCCTGGCCGCTGATCACCTGCACCACCTGCTGGTTGCGCGTGGAGACGTCGCCTTGGGCGGAGACGTCGACAAACAGAGGCGATAGCACCAGTTCCAGCGCGTACTGATCGCGCCGGTTGACGGCGTCGGACCAGTTGTCTTCGATCTTCTGGAACTGCGATACCTCAGGGCTGACGGTGGTGGTGACTCCCGGCTCGGGAGCGGCCGCGGGGGCAGTCACGTCGGATGTAGGAGTCTGGGCGGCGGCAATACCGCACGCAAGCAGAACAGCAAAAATGCAGGCAAGATAGCGTTTCATATGCGGGATGAACTCCAACCCTGTAAAGGAGGGTTCCTTCAAAATCATATCCCTTGGACTTGGGAAAGCAGCAGGATGGGAGCGAAAAAGGGGCGAAGAAGCGGAGTTGGCGGTGTCAGGCAGGATGCGTGCGCTAATCGACATTGCTGATCTTCAGCGTCGGACAAATTCGGGAGCCTGCGGGGGCTCCCGGGCTAGCTCCGCCAACTCCGCTTTTTTCTACAGCAGACCTTGCAGCCTGTCGGGACTGTGCAGCGTCAGGATGGAGTCTTCAATGGTGATCCAGCCTTCTTTGCGGAACTGGCCCAGGGTGCGGGTGACGGTTTCGCGCGTGGTGCAGGTCATTGAGGCCATCTCTTCGTGCGTCAGCAGCAGCGGGAAGCGATATTCGCCGGCTTCCGTATGCTCGCCGATCTGATGCGACAGTTCGATGAGCAACCGTGCCAGGCGCGCGGCTACGGTCTCGGCCAGCGCAATCCGGCAGGCGTCTTGCAACGCGAAACGGTACTCCTGGCAGATGCACTGCACGGCGCGCAACTGGGCTTCTTTATGGCTGCGCAGAAAGGTGAGGAACCGCTCGCGCTCCACCGGGCGCAACTGCGCCGGTGTCAACGACTCCGCGGTGACCTCATACACACCGTGCGAAAGCACCGCGTACAGCCCCAACATGGAGCCGGGGCCGGCGACGCGCACAATCATGTGCCGGTCTTCCGGGCGGCCTGCGGTCAGCTTGAGGTAGCCGCTGCAAATCAAGTACAGGCAGCGGGCATCTTCGCCCTGCGTAAAGAGCGAAGCCTGCGCAGGCAATGATATGGTGCTGGTGGCAAGTTCCAGGTCGGCCAGGACCGCGCTGCCCAAGGAGCAAAACCATCCGGGGCGGCGATTTGCACAAGCCGCACAACCTAAAGGAGATGTCCGGCCATTTTGTCTGGGCCGAATCTGCTCTTCCAACGAAATCTGCGTGTCCGCCATCGTCTTCTTCCGTTCGTATATCGATGCGGCCCGCCCTCTTGCCGTCCCCCTGGCCCGTTTTGATCTCTGCACGAGTTGCGGCTGAGGCCGAGATGCCCGCAATCCATGGGGGATACAAGCATCCAGCCTGAGTGTGCTTGAGCCAGGGTCGCCTTGGATGTGATGGGCCTCACGTTCATCGGGTGAGCGGCAGGGGCCTGTGATGGGTGGAATGCAGCCCGCTCCTGACCCCGCCCGTAACTCGCTCTAGCGCAGGGCATTCCGGGTGTGTGATGGGCGTCCCACCGTGTGTGATCGACATCACCGCCTGTCTAGCTGTTAAACCCGTAATCTCACGTGCATATGGTGATGCTCCACACCGGCCAGACCCCGCCAGCAGCGATCAGCGGTGCTCACGCTCACATGGAGAGTCGCCACACGCAGCGCGGAATGGCTGCTCAAGTTGGTTTTAGGTTGTGCCAGGAAGTTCTTTTATCAAGGCGGTATTTTTCATGCATACAAATAGGCCTGTAACGCGGATGTTCGGTGCGGCTCCTGAGAGATTTCCGGGGCTGCGAGTGTTTTTGATGTTGCTGCTCGGCGCAGGCATTCTATGCGCTGCGGCGCTGGCTGCTCAGACGCCAGGAGCCAAAGCCTCTAACGCGCCGTCCACCGGGGCCGCGCACGCTGACTTTGTGGGCTCGGATACCTGCGCCACCTGTCACGACGAGGTAAGCAAGAGTTTTGCTACCAACCCTCATCAGAAGATGTTATCGATGCCGGGAAATCACGAGGGCGTGACCTGCGAGAACTGCCACGGTGCAGGCAGCGAGCACGTGGCCGGCGGCGGCGACGTGACCAAGATCTTCAACCCCGCAAAGGCCTCGGCCAAGGACGTGGACGCGAAATGTCTCAGTTGCCACTCCAGTGCGCACCCTGACTTTGCGCGCTCGCCGCACGCCAAGGCCAACGTCAGTTGCATCAGTTGCCACAGCATTCACGGCAGCAAAGACGAAGCGCTGCTGAAGGCGCCGCAGCCCACGCTGTGCTTCCAATGCCACAACGACGTGAAGCCGCAGTTCTCCATGCCCTTCCATCACAAAGTGAACGAAGGCGCCGTGAGCTGCAGCGACTGCCACGATCCACACGGAACTTTCGGAGCGAACAACCTCAGATCGACCGTCGATCAGAACGCGATTTGCACCAAGTGCCACATGGAGAAGCGCGGACCGTACGTCTACGAGCACGCCGCGGTGAAGGGTGAGGGTTGCCTCGCCTGCCACACGCCGCATGGCTCGCAGAACGCGCGGTTGCTGAACGTGCCGACTGTCAACGTTCTGTGCTCCCAGTGCCACAGCATGGTGGCGACGAATGCGATCCATAACTTCTCGTGGACCCAGTCGGCTGACGTGACGCCCTGTATCGACTGCCACACGATGATTCATGGCTCGAATCTCGATCCGGCTTTTCTCCGCTGAAGGCTCCTGGCAGCCTCCCGCGTAGCGGACCGGAGGGCTGCGAGGAGGGCGGATGAGTTTGAAACAGGTTCCGCACGACCCGAGATGTTATGAAGTGAGGCTTTATATGATCATTTTCTTTTTGAAGCAACTACTGCAAGCACGGTCAAACCGGATGAGCCTTTTGGCCGCCGGTCTGGTCTTCGCGTTGCCGATGGCAGCGTGCATCGCCCTGGCCCAGGAGCCGACGGCGACCACACCGACGACCACCTCGAAGATGACCACGCCCGAAGGCTACTCAGCACACCACACGGTGGACGTAAGCGGCCGTATGTCCGACGCGGTCGGCTCCGGCGCAATGTACGACACCATGGTTAACCTGCAGTCCGGTCCCCGCGTCAGCGGCGAGACCCTTGAACTGCACAAGCTCGACTCCAACAAGCACGCGTGGGTGGACGATGCGCGCGCAAGCGGTTCCGGTTTTGGCGGCGACCCGTACAATTTTGCCAAGCTCTCAATGAGCAAAGCCAAGCTGTATGAGTTCAACGGCATCTTCCGCCGCGACCGCCAGTACTTTGACTACGATCTGCTGGGCAATCCGAACCTGCCCCGCGGGCTCAGCCTTCCCATCGGCCCGTCGACGGCGCCGACCAGTTCACTGGTATGGCAGCAGCCGCAGCACTCTTCGGTGATGACGAACTCGGTGCGGCGTATGACCGATACCAATGTGACCCTCTATCCTCAGTCGACATTCAGCATCCACTTAGGCTACTCGCAAAACATCATGCAGGGCCCGTCGCTGCTGCCGGTGCGCTCGGGCGGCGTGATCAAGTACAACGCCTTGATGGAGCTGTACCAGCGCCACTCGACCGACGAGTACAGCATAGCGATCGACTGGAAGCCGGTGAAGGGCACCACGGTGACCTACGAGCAGCGCATCCACCATTACAAGGAGAACAGCTACATCACGCTCGATCCCAATGGGTTCCAGGTGCAGGAAGCCGACGGCACGCCGGCCTATCTGGGCAACTGGGATTTTTCGAGCAATGCATCGACTTCAACCACCACTGCTTATGCGCCGTACAGCACCGCCGCCTGCAGCAGCAACAGCATCGCGAGCGCCACCACGTTCCTCTATCCGTCGTCGAACGGCGGCAAGCCGATCATCGACCCGTCCTGCTCAGTGGTCACCGGCTACCTGCGGACGTATCCCATCCGCACCACCATGCCGAGCGAGATCCTGCGCTTCCAGTCAACCAGCATCAAGAACCTGATCATGAACGGCCAGTTCAGCTACAGCAAGATGAATATGAACATGCCTAGCTTCATGGACAATGCATGGGGTCTGCTCGCCGGCACCGCCACCACTGGCGCCACCCGCGATGAGTACAACTCGGCGGTTGGCGTCGCCAAGCGCGAGGTCTACAACGCTGAGTATGGCGTGATCTGGGAAGTGGCCAAAAACTTCGACCTGGAGGATCAGATCACCCTGTCGGCAAACGGACAGCCCGGAAACGTGAACACGTCGGGTTATACCAAGCTGGTCACTCCTGACACGGCAGGATCGGAGACCATCAACTACACAGGCACGCTCACTTCGAGTGTGACCAACTCCGGCATCGCGACGGGCGAGACGTATGGAATGGTCTACACCTACTTCGGCAACGAGCAGTTGGTGAACAACCTGACGGCCAGCTGGACGGTGACGCCCAAGGCCAACCTCGCCTTCACCTACCGTTACGGCAATCGCAACATCGGCTTGAACCTGAATGTTACCTCTCCGGCGCGGACCATCTTTGCCATTACCGAGCAGGGCGGAATCCTGAATGCCGCCTATCGCGTGACCAACAACTGGGACATCAACGGAACCGTTGAGGCCATGTACGACGACAATGCATTCACCACCATGTCGCCGCGCCAGTTGCGTCACTATCGTGTGCACACCAAGTTCCGTCCGACGAATTGGGCCACCTTCAACGCTTCCTACACCGACATGGAACGCCACAACAACACGCAGAACACGGGCGTGGCTTCGCCATACGGCCCGTTGAATCACGTGGACTACAGCCGCACCGCCGGCTTGAGCGGTATGCTCACGCCAAGCGAGCATTTGGCGATCGACTTCGACTACATCTACAGCGACGTCTACACGGCTACCAACATCTGCTATACGAACCAGGACAGCGGCTTTTTGACCGGTACCACCAGCCCGTATTTTGCGGGCGCCGCGTCGCTGACACCCTCAGGCGCTCCCAGCACTTGCGTGACCAGCGCCACCAACAGCACCCCGACCCAATGGTACGGACGCGCCTTCATGCACGCTCCAACGCAGCACGGTTCGGTGGGCGTGGATTTTGATCCCAACGAAAAGGTGAAGTACGGCATCGGTTACCGGATGAGTTCGGTTGCCGGCAGCCAGTTCTTTACCGATGCCCGTGCGGTCAATGGTTCGCTCGAGTCGACGTATCAAACTCCGTATTTGAATGTTGCCTACACCATGCATCCGGGATTGATTTGGAAGGCAGAATATAACTACTTCGGCTACGGTGAGGGCGGCCCTTCAGGAGCGCAAAACTGCACCCTGACAGCCGTCGCTAACGTAACCGCAGCAAACATCGTGCCATGCGCTTCGATGTCGGTTTCGACGGGCATGAACGAGGGGAACGCCGGTGCTACCGCGCCGCGCGACTTCCACGCCAGCAACATCACGGTCGGATTTCACTACGAGTTCTGACGCGGTGGATTGGCTGATTGCTTGAAATGGGGTGAGCCGGGCTAGAGGTATTCCATAGCTCACCTCTTTTTTGAAGAGTTTGCCGGGTTCGGATGGGCCGATCCGGCGCACGGTGTAAGAAAACCTCCTGGAAGAAGCCGCACGCGACAGTGTTTGCCACGCGCAGACTGGCCGGGAAAGAGATACAGGAGACGTATCATGAGCAAATTCATTCGCATGTCGTCAGCGCTGGCGGCGATCATTCTGCTGTCCGGCGCCATGGGCTTCGCCCAGACCTCTGGGGAAGCGACCTACAAGTTGAAGTGCCAAAGTTGTCACGGTGCGCAGGGCATGCCGAATCCGGGAATTGCCAAGGCCATGGGCGTCAAGCCGGCCAGCGATCCCTCGGTCAAGTCCCTGAGTGAAGCGCAGATGGTGATTGACACCACCAACGGCAAGGGCAAGATGCCGGCGTTCAAGGGCAAGCTTTCCGATGCCGAAATCAAGGCTTCGGTGGAATATTTCAGAACCCTGGGCAAATAAGGGCGCGGGTTCCTGAAGGCAAGCAAGTGCAAGCGCAAGAATCAGCTGGCGCGATCGTCGATCTTGTAGCCCTCGATCGCGCCAGTCTGCGTCAGTAGGTTCCTGTTACCATGGCCGATGCAGTACGAACGGTCGGCGACGCGGACCTGAGAGTTTCACAACAACCACGCGGCAAGCGCAGTTCTGCGTGTACGGGCCGGCAACCATCAAGGAGTTTTTCAATGACCAAAATGATTCGTTCCCAAATTGTGTTGGCCGCAGCCGTATCGCTGGCCGGCGTCATGTGCTTCGCCCAGGACGGCGCAGCGACCTACAAAGCCAAGTGCGCCATGTGCCACGGCCCCACCGGCACTCCCAGCGCCGGGATGGCCAAGGCCATGGGTATCAAGCCTGTTTCCGATCCATCGATGAAGGGCCTCACCGTGGCTCAGATCGAGGCCACCGTGAAGAACGGCAAAGGCAAGATGAAGCCCATTGCCGGACTGAGCGATGCGCAGGTAAGTGCAGTGGCCGCGTACTTCAAGACCCTGAAGTAGTCTCGAACCGGTCCGCGACGACCATCTGTTGACGCGCTCGATTAAAATCGGCGCAGTAGGGCGTAGTAGATTGAGGGCGGGCTCGTCATTCCCTGGCGAGCCCGCCGACGTATGGAGGCTGAACCAACGTGTCGGCATTCAATAAATTCCGCGAAGAATGGGTTCGCCCCGCGCTGTTTTTCGGCAACAACCCCATCAGCCTGGCTGGCGGCGCCATCACCACTGGCTCCGGCATCACCATGATCAGCTACTGGTTGGCCGAGCTGGCGGGCAATCTCAGCGACAATCCCTATCTGGGCATCATCTTCTTTCTGTTTCTTCCCGCGCTTTTCCTGCTGGGCCTGGCGCTCATCCCCATCGGCGTCTACCTGCGCCGCAGGACACTGCAAAAAGCCGGTCAGATTCCCGCTGTATTTCCCCGCATCGACCTCAACGATCGCATCTTCCGCCACGGCATTGACATTGTGCTGGTGGCCACCATCGTCAATTTCCTGGTGGTCGCCACAGCCAGCTATCACGGCGCGGAGTACATGGATTCGCCGAAGTTCTGCGGCGCATCCTGCCACGTGATGACGCCTGAGTACACGGCCTATCAGATCTCTCCGCATTCCCACGTGGCCTGCGTCGAGTGCCACATCGGCACCGGCGCGGAAGCTTACGTGAACGCCAAGATCAACGGCACCAAGCAGCTGCTTGAAGTCACGTTCCACCCCTTTGCGCCGCTCGCGCCCAAAATCATTCCCAACTACCCCACGCCGATTCCATCGCCGGTTACGAGCCTGCGCCCCGCGCGCTATACCTGCGAAGCCTGCCACACGCCCACGCGTTTCGACGGCGACAAGTTGCTTGTCAAGTCATCGTTCGCCGACGACGAGCAGAACACCGAGTCGCAGACGGTGCTCATTCTGCACCTCGGCGGCGTTGATTCCCTCTCTCGCTATACGGGCATTCACGGAGTCCACCTGGGCCATATCGAGTACGTTGCCACAGACCCTTCGCGAACCACGATTCCCTGGGTGGAGCGGCAAAAGGCCGACGGCTCGTTCACCGTGTATAGCTCTCTGCCGGCCGGCTCCGGCGTTCCCAAAGGGGAGCGCAGAGTCATGGACTGCATCGACTGCCATAATCGCGCGGCGCATACCTTTGTCACGGCGGAAGAAGCCATTAACCAGGCCATGGCCGGCGGCGCCATCAGTCCCGATCTGCCTTTCATTCACAAGGAGGGTCTGGTTCTGTTGAATGGCCCCTATACCAGCCAGGATGAGGCGCGGGTCCAGATTCCTCAGCAACTCGAGGCCTTCTATCGCGCACAGAATCCCGCCGTGCTCGCACAGAAAGCGGCGCTGGTGCAGGCTGCGGGGCAGGAACTCTACCTCCTGTACAGCCAGAACGTGTTCCCCTTCATGAAAGTCACCTGGGGAACCCATCCCAACCACATCGGCCACCAGGAGTATCCCGGCTGCTTCCGTTGCCATGACGGCAGCCATGCGGCAGAAAACGGCGATACCATTCCACAGGATTGCACTGTGTGCCACAACCTGCTGGCCGTAGAAGAAGCCAAACCCAAAGTGCTTTCCGACCTCGGCATTCAATAGAAAATTCGCCAATTCGACCGCCGCGCCCGCTTCGCGATTGTGGCGAAAGCGCGGAGGCCGGGCGCGCCGAATTTTCTTGTCAATCATTCGACGCCCCCAGTAGACGGCGCGTGCCGGGCTCTGAATTCTCTCGAGAAACAACTTGCCGGAGGTCACAAATGGAGCTGCGCAAAACTGTAGCCGCACTGAGTGGCATCGCTATGCTGGCATTGGCGGCGAGCGCGATGGGCGTGCCGTTCGCGGCCGGTGGTCAGAACGACAACGATCCTGTTGCTCTTGAGATTCGCAACTATGCGTTGACATTGGACAAGGCGCAAAAAGCGGCCACCGCCATGCAGAGCATCAACCAGTTGATTGCCGCCAATCCCGCGCTCAGCGGAGCCATGCATGCGAGCCCCGATGCCGCCAAGGAAACCATCACGCAGGCGGCCCAAACCATCGATTCCAAGTACCCGCAAGTCGCGGCAATCATCCAACAGAATGGCTTGCAGACGCGCGAATTCCTCGTCATCTTAGGCGCCTTCATCAACGACTTCGAACTTGTGATACTCAAGAAGCAAGGCAAGATTCCGAGTTACCCTCCGGGCATGATCACGCCGCAAAACATTGCGCTCATTGAGGGCAACTGGCCCGCATTCAAGGCCATTGCCGAAAAAATTGCGCCTCCTACCGGAAACTAGAACTCCGCGGGTGCTCGCATGGTCGCGCACCCGGGACTGGTGGCACCGCACGCCCCCTGCTCCATCGATCGCAAATCGTCCCGGATTTCCTTGGCTCCGCAGCGCAGGAATGTGTCCTCTGATCGCTCGTAATCGCTATACAATCAGGGCGAAGCGCAATCGAATGTTTGCACTGCTCCCCCAAAGGTGGAGTCGTGCGCAGGCTTTCCCTGCGGGATGATAAGAGTGCGAACGCCTCAGCCGTAGCGCAGAGCGTGAAGCAAAACTTATTTCGTTCATGTTCGACGAGGGATAAAGTGCAGTTACGAAGCTTGGGTTTGCCGCTTGCCGCTGTGCTGCTGGGCAGTCTCCTCAGCGGCTCCGACGCCATGGCGGCGCAAAGCTTTCCGGCTGCGAATGTTTCTGCGCCGACGCCGCGCGTTCTGGGCGATTGGCGTAGCGGCGCAAGCGTGGCCATTGCGCACAGCAAGCCTTCTTTCAACCCGGCGGCCATCGACCTCGGCCCCGCACCAGCCAATCAGACTTTGAGCAGGATGCTGCTTCTGCTTGCGCCCTCGCCCACTCAGCAGCAGGCGCTCGCCGCCGAGCTTGCCGGCCTGCAGAATTCTTCCTCGCCCAACTATCACCAATGGCTCACGCCGCAGGCATTTGCTCATTCCTACGCCAACAACGCTTCCGACGTTGCCGCTGTCGCAGTCTGGCTCGAAAGCCAGGGATTCACAGTGGCGCCATTGCCTGCGGGCCTCGGCTGGATTGAGTTTTCCGGAACCGTCGCCCAAGTGGAGCAGGCCTTCGGCGCGCAGGTTCATTTGGTCTCGATCGCCGGCAGCACGCGCGCTGTGCTCAGCACCGGCATCACGGTTCCCGGAGCTCTGTCGCCGGTCATCGTGGGACTGGTTTCGCTTGACGGCGTTCTCTCCGCACCCGCGCTCACCGCGCCGCAGCCTCTCACTGTCTCAGCCGCCGATCTCGCGTCGCTCACATCTCCTGCCACTGCCCCCGCACTCACGCCGCAACTTGCCGCGCAGCTTCTCGATCTCACACCGCTCAGTTCGCAAGGTATCAACGGCGCCGGCCAGACCATCGCGATCGTGTCGCGCAGCAACATCAATGGCGCCGACGTCGCGGCCTTTCGCTCCGCCTTCGGGCTGCCTGCGTCGTCCGTGCAGATCTCCGTCAATGGACCCGATCCCGGCCTGACGGACGATCAAGCCGAGGCTACATTCGCTGCATCCTGGGCCGGAGCCGCAGCGCCGGGTGCGCAAATTCTGCTCGCGCCCGCCGCCACCACCACGGCTACCGATGGCGTGGACCTTTCGCTAGCCGCGATCGTCGACCAGGATCTCGCCAACGTGATTGCCATCGGCTACTCGGCGTGCGAAGCCTCGCTGAGTCCCACGCACCAGCAGTTTTATTCCGCGCTCTACCAGCAGGCAGCAGCGGAGGGCATCACGGTGATTGCTGCCGCAGGCGACAGCGGCGCAGCGGCCTGCACGCCGGCAGGCGGCATTGTTCCCGTCGACACCGGCTTGGCAGTGAACGCGCTCGCCTCCACGCCATGGAACACCGCGGTAGGCGTGGCCGGCTACGGCGCAGGCGGTGCTGCAGCAGGAACGTCGGTGCTCACCGCATGGTCGCCGGTCAATCCCGCCGATCCCGCCTACGCCAGCGGCGGCGGCAGCAGCACACTCTACGCAAGAAAAATCTGGCAGCCGGTTCCGGCGGGAACGGCGACCGCAAGCCACCGCTCTTTGCCCGATCTCACACTGCCTACCGCACTCGATTCCGGCGTAAATCCCGGGCTGGCTTTTTGCCTGAGCGGTTCCAGCACAACCTCCGGCTGCACGCTGGTGCGCAGCGGCGGCAGCGGTGTGGCCACGGCCTTCTTTGCGGGCGTCGCGGCGCTCATTAATCAAAAGAACGGAGTCCAGGGCAATCTGCCGCCCAGCTTGTACGCCACCAGCCACATCAACGGCGTCTTTAACGACGTGACGCAGGGAACGGCGCAGCTCACATGCGTGCCGGGCAGCTCAGGGTGCAATGCAAACGGCCTGATAGGCTACGCCGCCGGCTCCGGTTACGATCTCGCCACCGGCCTGGGCGTGCCCGACGTGCAGAAGCTAGTCACCGAGCTGGCAAAGCCTCAAGTCACCGGCGCTACGCCCACCATCACGCTTTCCATTTCGCCGGCGCAGGCCAACCACATCTACAATCCGTCCGCGCTCGTCACCTTCACGGCCACGGTAGTCGACCCGACGGATGCGGGTATCCCTACTGGTACCGCAGACCTCTACAATTCGACCAACTACGACGTCTTCACCGCCGACTTCCCTCTCACCTCCAACGGCAGCGCCACCACAGGCAGCAGCGCAACCATCGGTCCCATGGAGCTGTCGAACCTTTACAACTACTCTGGCCCGGGAGCGTACACTCTCGGCGACCATTACAGCGGCGACTCCACTTACCCCGGCGAGGATTCCGGCTATCTATTGACTGTCACTACGGAGCTGAGCCCAACCGTCCTCACGGTGACGCCTTCAACAAATTCACCGGCGGTGGGTTCGAACATCACGGTGACTGTCACTGCGGGGGTCGCTGCCAGCGGTCCACCGGCGGGCAGCGTTCCACCTTCCGGCGCCGTCACTCTCTCCGTCAACGGCACGGCACTCAATCCCGTGGCGCTCTCTACCACGGGCGGCGTCACAAACGCGGTCTTTACATTCACTATTTCCTCGACCACGAATTCGATTGTTGCCACCTACCCCGGCGACAGCAACTATAGCGGCGCTACGGCCAATCCCTATGTCCTGACCGCGACCAAGGCCGCGACGAACGTAATCCTTTCCGCGAATTCCACAACCGTGCAGAGCGGAACGAACGTCATACTCAGCGCCACCGTAACGCCGGCCGTCGCGCCCACCGGGAGCACTGGACAGAATCCGACCGGGACCGTGATTTTCTACAACGGCACCGCGGTGATCGGGACCGGGACGCTCACTCCGGTGGCCTCCACCGACTCCTCCGTCGCGACTCTCACCATCCAGACGTTGCCCGGAGGGCCAGACTCCATCACCGCTGTCTACCAGGGCGACACCACTTACGGTTCTGCCACGTCGAATTTGCTCAGCATCAATGTTGAGGGCTTTGCGCTCACGGCCTCGCCCGGTAATCCGCCCACCAATCTCAACATCACCAAAGGTGGATCGGGTTCTGAGTCCTTCGTCGTCACCAGCCTCGGCGGCTACACCGGAATGGTGCAGGTCATTTGCACGGTGCCCATGCAGGACGACATGACCTGCGCCGTCAGTCCGCAAGTGGTGACGCCCACTACCACGGTCACGTTCGTGGTGGAGACCTACATCACGGGAGGCCCCGCATACGCGTCCCTCTACAAGCCGTCCCGTCCCGGCCCGATGTGGGCGCAGACCGCGGGCGGCGCCATGCTCGCGGGTCTGGTCTTCTTTCTGCTTCCCTTCGGACGCCGCGCGCGCACGTTCCTGCGCCAAGGCCCGCGGCGTCTTGTCGTCCTATTGATGCTGCTGGCCGGCCTCGCCGGCGCGGCCGTCGGTTGCACCAGCACCGCGACCACGTCCACGGGCGCGGACAACGGCACACCCCTAGGCGTGGCCACGCTGGAAGTCACAGCAACGGCCTACGTCAATAATGCAGTCGTCGCACAGAACCTCTACTTCACCGTCAACGTGCAGCCGTAATAAGGGCGACCGGATGCGGGCCATTTCGCGAATCCTATTGTCGTTCTTCTCGATGCTTCTGGCAGTCGGCCTTTTCAGCGGCATTCTTGGTTCGATCCGTACCTGGCTGATTATTTTCAATTTCACAATGGTCTTTGCTTTGCCCGTCTGGCTGATCGATTTGGCCTTCCTGTTTCTGCTCAAGAATCTTGATCGTCATCACAAATGGATGGTTCCAGCTCTCGGGGCCCTCATTGGCCCGGTGTGCCTGATGCTGTGGTGCGGCATTCTTGTTCTCAGGGGCAATGATTGGCTCAGCCTTTGGAATGGCGACCCGGAAGCATTCGGGCTTGGGCCGATGCTCATCTTTGCATCTCTCATCGGGCTGGGCACAAACACGTTTTATTTGCTCGCATTTTGGATCTTTAAACGGCGCATTGATCGTAGTGACCCGGGGGCCCCCCCACACGGATGACCCAGACGCTGACTCGCCGACTCGCTGACCTGCTGACCGGCTGCTCCTCCCCCCGCCGTGTTAGGCTGGCTTGTCGTCCAGAGGAGCACATTTCCTGATGCATTCCAACCATCCTTTTCATTTCAATCTGGTTGCCGCGGCACATGCCGCCATGATCGAACACGGATTTCATCCCGACTTTCCTCCCGGGACCGACACGGAACTCGCCGCCATCCAGGCGCAGCCCGCCATTACCGCTGCCGACGGTCTTACCGACCTGCGCAACCTGCTCTGGTCGTCCATTGACAACGACACCTCGCGCGATCTCGACCAGATTGAATGGGCCGAGCAGTTGCCCGACGGCCGCATCCGCGTGCTGGTGGGCGTGGCCGACGTGGATGCGCGCGTGCACAAGGGTACGTTGCTCGATACCCATGCGCAGAGCGAGACCACGTCGGTGTACACCGGCGTCACCATCTATCCCATGCTGCCCACGGCACTTTCCGAGGGCATTACCTCGCTCAATGAGAATCAAGACCGCGCTGCCATCGTCACTGAGTTCTCTGTCGATGCCAATGGAACTTCCACCGACGGCAAAGCTTACCGCGCCCTGGTGCATAATCGCGCGCAACTGGCTTATCCCAGCGTGGGAGCTTGGCTGGAAGGCACAGCCGCGGCGCCGCCCAAAGTGGCCGCCAATGCCGATCTCGCCGCGCAGCTCAAATTACAGGACGCGGCCGCGCAGCGCATGGGCGGCAACCGCTTCCAGCATGGAGCGCTCGATCTCGAAACCATCGAGACGCGGCCGATACTCATTACCGACCAGGTCATCGGCATTGCGCCCGTCCAGAAGAATCGCGCCACGTCGCTCATTGAGGAGTTCATGATCGCGGCCAACGGCGTCAACGCGCGCACCTTCGAGGACGCGGGCCTGTCTTCGATCCGCCGCGTCGTGCGCACGCCCAAGCGCTGGGACCGCATCGTCGAACTAGCCAAGTCCAGGGGCTATACGCTCCCCGCCGAGCCTGATTCGAAGGCGCTGAACGACGTGCTGCTGGCAGAGAAGCAAAAGGATCCCGATCACTTTCCCGATGTCTCGCTGACGGTCATCAAGCTCCTGGGCCCAGGCGAGTACATTCTGGTCAAGCCCAACCAGCCTTCGCCCGGCCACTTCGGCCTCGCGGTGCAGGACTACACGCACTCCACTGCGCCCAACCGGCGCTTTCCCGATATGGTCACGCAACGGTTGCTCAAGGCGTGGCTCACTCACTCGACAGCAACCTACTCCGACAATGAGCTCGATGCCATTGCGCAACGGTGCACGCTGATGGAAGACGGCGCGCGCAAGGTGGAGCGCGACATGCAAAAGCGCATCGCCGCCGTGGTGCTCCACCCGCACATCGGCCAGAGTTACCAGGCCATCGTCACCGGCGTGAACAACTACGGAACCTTCGTCCGCACCCTCGATCCGCACGTGGACGGCAAGCTGGTGCAAGGCGGCAAAGGCCTGGATGTTGGCGACAGAGTTACCGTCAAGCTGATTTCCACCGACCCTGAGCGCGGATTCATCGACTTTGCGGCGTAAGGCTATTGTTTATAATAATATCCAGTGAAGCGCCCGGGAAAAGCGGGCGCATTTACCACCCTTGTACGCGCTCCTGGCCGGGACTGGTGAATCCTTGTGTCCGGCAACCGCGCAAACGCGTCTAATAGAGAGAAATCGTCGATACTCAATGAAGAGCCTGTTCGCGGAGTGCTCGCAAGAACTCCGTTCGAAGGTATCGATTTGTATCCCGAGCCAAATTCCTGCTCACGTTCGACTCTGTGGCCAGTGCCGGCTCAAATTCAAATAAAGGAAATGGATGCGCTTCAAGTTTTGGCTGATTGTCGGACCGATCTTCACATGGACGGCCCTTTTGGGTCTGCCGGTGCACGTTTACTCGCAAACCCAGGGCCCCGAAACGACCATGGCGCGGGCCTCGTTACCTGACGCGCCGCAACCCCAAGCGACGCCAACGCAGCCCCAACAGCAGGACAAAACTCAGTCCGACTCGAGTTCCAGCACCCAAACTCCGGCAGCAAACACGCCCCCGGTTCACAAGCCCCTGCCGCAGCCCAAGCGCATTCTCGGCATCATGCCCAACTATCGAGCCGTCAGCGCGGGCGTGATCCCTCCCCCGCCCACGCCGCGCGAAGCATTTATGGTTGCCACCAGAAACAGCTTCGATTATTCCGCCTTCGTCTTCGTCGGCGTCACTTCTCTGCTTGCGGAAGGAACGGACGCACACTCTCAACTGGGCAAAGGCGTCGGTGGCTACTGGGCCTATTATTGGCGCGGCTATCTCGACAAGACCGACGGAAACTACTGGGTCGACTGGGCCATGCCCACGGTATTTCATCAGGATGAGCGCTACTACGCCATGGGTGAAGGCAGCATCGTCAAGCGGGGAACCTACGCGGCTACGCGCATCTTCATCACTCCCAACTATCACGGCAAAAACAGCTTCAATGCCTCTGAAATTTTGGGCCGTGGAATCTCGCAGGCCATCTCGCTGGCCTACTACCCCAGCAAAACGCAGACTGTTGGAGGCTACACGGAGAAGTATGCATACGCCCTCGGGCGTGACGCGCTTACCAACACCTTTCGCGAACTTTGGCCCGACATCAACGAGCATCTTTTCCATCGTCATCATTGATTCACTAACATAACCTCATACTTTTTCCTGGTGAAAGAATGTACGTACGTACCAACTCAACATTGATCGTTTGCGTCGCGGGTTTTCTTATGACTGCCTGCGCGTTTTTGTCCAGAGCGCAACAGCCTGTTTCCGGGGCAGGCGCGGCTGTGTCTTCTGTCTTACCCGACGCGCCAACGCCCCAAATCGAAGTGGCTCTTGCCGCCGATCCATGGATAGTGGATACCCAGTCCGGGCAGGCACAGAATCCTGAACAGCCGGCCACGGGAACCGCACCGGCTCCCGCGCCTTCAAGCAGCGCCGCACAAAGCAGCTCAAGTTCACAGAGCCCCGCCCAACCCCAAACTTCACAGGAAACCCAGCGCCAGAAGGCCGAGGAACAAGTTCGAGAGCAGGAACATCAGCGCGTGGCGGGAATCGTGCCTTCGTTCAACGTCACCTACCTTGGCGATCAAACCGTCTCTCTCAGTCCCGCCGAGAAGTTCAAGCTGCAATTCCGAGCCGCCATCGACCCCTATACCTTTACGCTCGCGGCGATTGTTGCGGGCCTTGGTGAGGCCGACAATGACGATGCCGCCACCGGCTGGGGCCCCGGAGGATACGGAAAACGCGTCGCTATCGCTTACGGCGATAACGTCATCGGCAACACGCTCGGCAATGCTCTTTTGCCTTCCATTCTTCACCAGGATCCGCGCTACTATCGCCTCGGCCACGGTTCCGCCACGCGCCGCGCCCTCTATTCCTTTGCCACTACCTGGATCTGCAAACACGACAACACCGGCAAATGGGAGCCTAACTACTCCAACGTTCTGGGCAACTTGATTGCCGGCGAAATCTCTCAGTACTACACCCCGGGAGGAGCTCCGAGCAAAGTAGGCGCGGTCATCGAAACCGGTCTCACCGTCACGTTCGAGGGCTCGTTCGGCTCAGAGCTCCAGGAGTTCTGGCCGGACATTTCGCGAAAATTCTTCCACAAAGATCCAACCCATGGTCTCGATGCGAAGGCGCAGGCGGCGGACGCTGCTGCGAAACAGCAAAAGCATCAAGAGAAGGAGCAGATGCATCAACAATGAGAACCGGAAACACCTTCCGCCTCTCGAAACAGTCAGATCTCATATGAAACGCAGCACTTTTATTCTCCAGGAGATTCCCCTCATGGCTTCGATCATCCGCTCCCGGAAAGTACTCCTCCGACGCATACCTTCATTCGAAATTTTCGCTGTTGCGCTGATTGCCAGTCTCAACGCCTGCACAAGCTTGCAAGCTCAGCAGCCCGAAATGGCCAATCCTCAATCAGCCGTTCTCACTGCCTCGATCACCGCCGATCCCGGGCCAGTCCCGGCCTCGCAGCCGGCCCCCGCTTCGCCTCAATCCTCCAGCACAAGCACGCCGGCGCTGCAGGATCAGCCGGCGCAATCGACGCAGGGGGATTCAGCGGGACAGCAGACCAAGCGCATCCTCGGCATCGTCCCTAACTTTCGCGCCGTCAGCGCCGACACAAAACTGCCGCCCGAGACCATCAAAGAAAAGTTTATGGACGCCACACAAGATTCGTTCGATTACTCCTCCATCTTCATCCCGGCGGTCGTCGCGGGCTACAGCATGGAGAAGCGCGCAACGCCCGAATTTCACCAGGGTGCAGCCGGCTACGCGCGCTACTTTTGGCATTCGGCCGTCGATCAGACCAGCGAAAACTATATGGTCGAGTTTATTTTTCCCACCGTCACCCGCGAAGACTCGCGTTACTACACCCTCGGTCACGGCGGATTCGTGAAGCGCACCGGCTATGCTCTCAGCCGTGCCGTCATTACCCGCTCCAACTCGGGAGCTGAAGTCTTCAACATCAGCGAGGTCTTCGGCGCAGGCGCTTCCTCAGGTCTCTCGAATCTCTATTACCCTTCTGCTTCGCGGTCCGTTGGAAATACCATGACCGAGTGGGGCCTGGACGTCGGGATCGACGCAGCCAGCTTCTGGGTCAAGGAGTTCTGGCCCGACATCAACCACCGTGTCTTTCACAACAAGTACGGCCAGCAGTAGCGCATCACCGTTTGGTGTGTCCGCTTACTTCCGCTTCGAAACCAGCGTATGGTTCGGCGGGAACGGCCGGCGCGGCGGATAGTAAATCGCCTCGGCGGGAATCGAGAGCGTCTCGCGCTCCGGGTAACGCAGCGCCGTCAGGTGTCCGCCGTAAGCGCATCCCGTATCGATATTGACCGTGTTGTTCAACCACATCGGCTCGCTCACCGGCGTGTGCCCATGCACTACCAGCGCTTTGCCGCGATACTCCGCGGCCCAGTCTCCCCGGATCGGCAATCCCGCCGCATCCTTCTTGCCAGTCAGATCGCCGTGCAGCGCAAAGGCGCGCGCAGCGGCGGACGAACGGCCCTGCAGCGCTTCCTTCAGCCCGGCATGCGCAATCACAAACCGGCCTTCGTCCAGCACCAGGTGGCTCGGCAGCGCGTGCAGAAAATCCAGCACGGCGTCGCGAAAACTCTCCGGCTCCGCGCTCAGTTGGTCCAGGGTCCGCGCCATGCCACGCGTCACTTGCGCTGCACCGCCCCGCAGCACCCGCACCAGCTCGCTATCGCGATTGCCGGCTACGCAAAGCGCCGTGCCCGCACGCGCCATGACCATCGCCAGCCGCAAAACCGCCGGTGCGGCCGGACCGCGGTCCACCATATCGCCCACGAAAGCCAGCGTCCGCCCCTGCGGCGGAGTCACCGCAAATTCCCTGCCAGCCCGCTCCACGACGTAGCCCATGGCGTCCATCAAAGCCAGCAACTCGTCCAGGCAGCCGTGCACATCGCCCACAACGTCGAAGGGCCCGTGCATGTGGCGCAAAGCCAGTGGATCTCGCGTTTCCATGAGCCGGTGCCGCAAAGCGGCCTTCCGATCCACTGCTCGCCGCGATTTCTTTTGGCGCCGGGTCATTGGCTACTAGTGTAGTCTCCGCGGTTTCCGGCTTTTCACTAACCCCGCCAACTCCGCTAACTCCGCTGCGTTATCATTCCTGCGACGGAATAATGCCGCCGAAGGGCCGCGGCAACCAAGCGGCTCCGGCGCAGGAAGATGAGGGCATTTCATGGACAGCACCGCACTTTTCACGTTTCTTCTCATCGTTGCCGGCATCGTGGGCATCTTTGTGCTCATCACGGTGCTCAAAACCATGTACACCGTTCGCACCTACACCGCCGGCATCGTGGAGCGCTTCGGCAAATACAACCGCATCGCGCGCCCCGGCCTGCAATTCCTGGTGCCCTGGTGCGAAACCGTGCGCTTCATCGATCTCCAGGTGCGCCAGGCCGCGGTCAACGTCGAAACCAAAACCAAGGACAACGTCTTCGTCACCATTCCCGTTTCCGTGCAGTACCAGGTTGTCGAAGAGAAAGTGTTTGACGCCTATTACAAGCTGAGCAATCCGCAGGCCCAGATCGAAAGCTACGTCTTCAACTCCATCCTCGGCCACGTGCCCACGCTTACGCTCGACGAGGCCTTCGAGCAGATGCAGCAGATATCCCTCGCCGTCAAGAGAGACCTCGACGAGGTGATGGACACATTCGGCTACAACATTCTGCGCGCCCTGGTCACCGACATCGTACCCGACGCCAAGGTGAAGGCGGCCATGAACGACATCAACGCCGCGCAGCGAGAGCAAATCGCAGCCCAGGCCCGCGGCGAAGCCGACAAGATTCTCAAGGTGAAGCAGGCCGAGGCGGAAGCCGAGTCGAAGGCGTTGCAGGGCGACGGCGTGGCGCGCCAGCGCCAGGCGATTATTAAGGGCTTGCAATCTTCGGTCGAATCCTTCAAGGGCGCAGTCGAAGGCTCGACCGCGCAGGATGTGATGGCCATGGTTCTGATGACGCAGTATTTCGACACTCTGCGTGAAGTGGGCGTGTCGGGGAAATCTGCGACCATCCTGCTGCCCAGCTCGCCCGGCACGGTCAATGAACTGATGACGCAGATTATCGCGGGCTTCCAGGCGGCGAAGCCGCAATAACTCCGAAACAGAGTGCCCCATCCAAGCTCCGCTCGGGTGGGATAAGCCAAAAGGTAGAATTTGTGCCATGAAAATCGCGATACAAGTGTGGCTGCTTCTCGCAGTTCTCAGCAGCTCAGCGCAACAGCAGTCGCACGCCGGAACCGTTCGAGTGCCTGATGCGGCGACTGCCTTGAAGATCGCTGAGCCAATTCTCGATAGAACCTACGGAAAAAAGCTCATCGAATCAGAAAAGCCGCTCACAGCCACACTGACCGCAGGCGTCTGGACTGTTGATGGGACCTTGTGGTGCGACGATGGAAAAGGGGAACGGACCAGCGGGCCTGGAAGGTGCGTCGGAGGCGTTGCACAGCTTAAACTGCGGCAGAGAGATGGCAAGCTTCTATCCATCACTCATACAAAGTAGGCGTTCTCGTCGTAGCCGCTGTTTACTTGCGCGCTGCAGCCGCCGTCACCGCTGTCCTCGGCTGCCAAGCCGGCACGCCCTCTTCCCACTGATCGTCTGTCAACTGCTCCACTTCAGTCCCGTCATAACGCATCACAAAGATCTCGCCATACGGTTGCGGATTATTCGTGTAAAAAACCTCGTCCTTGAATCCCATCCGCGAGCTGGTAAACAGAATCTGCTCACCGTCCGGCGACCAGGCCATATGAGCCTCGTTGCCTTTCACATGCGTGAGCTGCTTGAAGTCGCTTCCGTCCGGACGAATCGTGCAGATCTCGAAGAACCCATTGATCCTGCGCATGAAAGCAATCAAGTCGCCGCGCGGCGACCACACCGGGAAGTTGTCGTAATCGTCTGTCAGCGTCTTCACCGAGTGATCTTCGAGATTCATGATCCGCAGCCCCGCGCCATCCGGGCCTTGCGTGCGGTACACAATGTGCTGCCCGTCCGGAGCAAAAGCAGGAAACGCATTGTTGTCCGGCCCCGAAGTGATCACGTGGAACCCCGAGCCGTTGGCGTCGACCATCGCCACCTGCGCCCCGCCATTCACCGGATCGACCGGCTTCTTGTCGCCCACTTCGAAATCGAGAAATGCCGAGAAATCGCCGACGCCCATCACAATCTGCTTGCCGTCAGGCGACCACGACGGCGCCAGCATCAGCCCCTTGCGCGTCAGAACGCTCTGCGGCTCCTTCCCGTCATCCCCAATGAACAGGCTCGTACTGAAGACGCCGGGCGGGTCCTCTGCGACAATCTTTGTCACTGCCAGGTGCTCGCCGCTGCGATCGTAGTCCGGCAGCCACGATGTGCCGTACAGCTCAAAGTTCTCGTTCCGGCTCCACTCCTTCATCATCATCGACGGCTTCTTGAAAACAAATCGGCTGTAAACCACCTGCTTGCCGTCGGGCGACCACGAAGGCGTGCGCAGGTCGTCTCCTTTCGGCCCCGGTGTGCCCATGCCGTAAAAAATGCCCCTCACCGTCTTGTCCCGGCGCAGGTACGCAATCTCGCCTGAGGGCAGTACGGTGGGCAGCAACTTCACGCCCGGTCCGGCCTCAACCTCCGTCGCCGCGCCGGTGGCAATGTCCATCTTCATCAGCTTGTCGCTACCGTCTTCATCGCCAAAGCGGTGGGTCCACGTATCCTGTGCCGACATGCAATACGCAACCACGCTCTTCGAATCCGGCGTCCACTTCGGGCTGCCGCAAAATCCTCCATGCTCTGAGAGCCGCCGCAGCCCGCTTCCGTCTGGATGGATCAGGTACACATCCGCCACTTGCAGCCGCTCCCATCTGCCCTTGGCCGGCGGAAGATCGCTGCCCCGGTCCGACGAAAACGCAATCCACTTCCCATCCGGTGACCACGACGGGCGGAAGTCGCCTCCGTCTGCTGAGGTCAGCGGCGTCGCCTTGCGCGTGGCAACGTCCAGAATCCATAAATTCGCGTGTCCGCCGGCGCGCGTCGAGACAAATACGATCCGTTTGCCGTCGGCAGAGAACGCCGCCTGATCGTTGTAAGCCGGCACGTCCGTCAGTTGTTCCAGTCCGCTTCCGTCGGAATGGATGCGGAAAAGTTCGGCTGGTCCCGTCCGCTCCGACGTAAACACAATCCAGTTGCCCGTGGGCGACCATGACGGATCGTAGTCGAACGATCCCGGCTGGCTCAGTGCGTGCTCGCCCGTGCCATCGGCATTTGCAATATAGAGCACGGCTTGTGTCGGGCCCAGGCGATCTTCAAGGATGCGATCGGCGGCAAAGCAGGAAATCGATAGTGTTGCGAGCGCGCCAACACAAAGACATACGGCGGGGAAACGAACCACGTACGGCCTCCGCAATTTCATTTGAGGGGGAAGATTACCGCACGAGTCTAGCACGAACTCACGCGCGCCCGATTCAAAACTCATGCGGGGGTGCCCCCGGTCCCTCGCATTTGGGGACCGGAGAAAGCACGAAATCCAACTTACCTTTCCACCGACTTGCTAACTCGCTTTCTCGCTGACTTGCTGTTCTTCTCCATCCGCAGCTTCCATGCCGCGTGCAACGCCCCGCGCAACGAGTCCTCATCGGCAACCGCGAGCCGAATGTGCGTAATCCCCATGCGGCCCCATCCGCCGTGCACCGGAAGGAACAAGTCCGGCCGCTCGGCAATGAACTCCGCTTGCAGCTCCGGCGTCAGCATCAGGTTGCCGTAGCCCTCTTTCACGGACGCCATCGTCGCAAAAATCCGTCCGCCGACGCGAAAAGCCACGGTGTCCGCATGCGGACCTTCTTCCGCGCCTTCAAGGCTCAAAGCAATTCGCCGAAAATACTTCGCAGTCATTGTGAACAACTCACAGTGGGCACTCGAATGGAACAAGCTGGAAGCTAGGAGCTAGTAGCTAGAAGCTGCTCTTCAAATTCTTCATTCAGCCATTTACTGAACGCCGCAAACTCCTCGCCGCGTCCCAGAAAATCGCATACCATTTCTTTTGCCGGCTTCGAGCCGCCCTGCTCCAGCACAGTCTTGCGGTAGCGCTCGCCGGCATCGCCGCCCAGCAAATTCCCGGGATCGAACTGCGCGAAGAAATCGAGCGCGATCACCTTGTCGAACATATAGGTGTAGTAATTCGACGAGTAGCCTGTCAAATGCCCAAAGCTCGCATACATCTTGCTGCCCTCGAGCCACGTCCACGGCTGGAACTTGGCATACAGCTCGCGCGTCATCGTGTCGGGATCGATACTCGCCGGGTCCTGGTCGTGCAGGTTGAGTGAAAGCGTGGTGTAGTAAAGCTGCGTTCTCACCCAGTCCGCGCGCCCAAACGCGCCCGCGAGTTTCATGCTCCGGATCAGCGCGGAAGGCAGCGTCTCGCCCGTCTCGTAGTGCTTCGCAAAGGCCTGCAGCAGTTTCTCGTCGCGGAAAAATTCCTCGAGCATCTGCGACGGCACCTCAATGAAATCGCCTTCGGTCGCAAATCCCGAGAGCCCTACCCACTCCGTGTGCCCGCCCAGCAGCGCGTGCATCAGGTGGCCAAACTCGTGGAAGAACGTGACCACATCGGAGTACTGCAGCAATCCTGGGTCACCCTCTTCCGGTGCAGGGAAATTGCAGATCAGCGCCGCCTCCGGCAGCACGCGCCCGCGCACGCCCGTTACCACCGGCGCGGCCGAAAACCACTTGTTCTTGCCTTCGCGCGGATGCATGTCGAGATAGAATCGCCCGACGAGCCGCGCGCCTTCGAAGACCTCGTACACCGAAACTGCCTCATGCCACGCTGGCGCAGTGGACGGCCGAAACTCAACCTTGAAAAGTTTCGCCGCCGTCTCCAGCACGCCCGCTTCCACGCGCGCGTAGGGAAAATACGGCCGCACCGACTGCGAATCGAAATCGTACTTCGTGCGCCGGAACTGCTCGTACCAGTAGCCGCGGCTGGTGATATCAATCTCCGCCAACTCCGGCTGCCGCGCCTGCGCAAACGCGAGCACCTGCGCATGTTCGTCGCGCGCGCCTTCACGGCTGGCCTCGTCGAGCCGCGCCAAAAACTTCCTCACGTTCGCCGCCGACTCCATCATCTGGTCGGCCGTCGCCAGATCGGCCCAGTTGCGGAAGCCGAGGATACTCGCAATCTCCTGTCGCGTAGCCAGCAGATCAAGCAGAATCTGCCGATTCGCTGGAAACGCTCTGGTGTTGTATGCCAGAAACATTGTCTTACGAAGTTCCGCGCTCACGGCGAAGGTCATCACCGGCATCATGTCCGGCGGGTCGGTAGTCAGCGTCACGCGTTCCGCGCCTTCGTCGCTCTTTTGCGCCGGATGCCGCGCGATGTAATCGGCGGGCAATCCCTCCAACTCGCCGGGCGCGACGTCAATCGTCTTTCCGCCCTCCTGAATGTTGCGGCTGAATTCAAGCGAGAGTTGCGTCGCCTTATCGTGCAGCGCATGCAGGCGGTCGCGCGTGGCTTCGTCCTTGTCCACGCCGGAGAGCCGATAGCCCAGCAGGGTGCGTTCCACGTAATGTTTGGTCGCCGCGCTCGCGCCGTCCAGGTTGATCGCCACCAGCGCGTCATACGCCGCGCGATTCAGGCTTAGCGTGCTGCCCGCCATGGCCACGCGTTGCGCTTCCATCTGCGCCTGGTCGCGCACGGTTTTGTCCGCAGCCACGGAATTCAGAATCCCCGCCTGCGAGCCCGCCAGGTTCAGTTGCTCGATGGCCGCGTCAAAGTGCCGCAGCGAATTCTCAGGCGTGCGCTTGCCTTGAACGGCCAGCAGCGCGGCAAGTGCGGTTTCATGAGCCGCCAGTCGCGCGCTCACCCACGCGGTCAGCGCCTCGGCAGAAGTGGCGCCACCCGCTTCCCACACGTGAAGATCCTGGCTTGCGATAGCAGAAGCTGGAGTAGACATAGCAGGAAAGCCCCCCGAAACTCTAGGGTAACAAGACGATTTGGAGTACGCTTCTCAGGCCGATTTGTGCGTGGAATAGCCGTCGAGGCGCTTCTTGAAGAGGAAGAGCACGCTCGGACCGAACGACAGGAGCATCACGGCGATTCCGGTGACGATGCCGAAGCTGGTAAAGAACGGCGCGCAGCATTCGTCCCGGCGCCGAACCCAGACGTGGCACGGAACGGCGATCAGCAACTCCAGGACGCTGCCTTTGAGCAGCCATGAGATGGCACGTGTGGTCGTCGACGCAGAATTTCGGAAGTATAGATAAAAGACAACGCCCCAAACGACCCAAAGCAGAGCCCACACGCCCACGAACTTCGCTGCCGTATCGAGATAGCCCGTGCCGAAATCGTCACCACGTGTGGCGAAGCCGATGCACAAAATGACTGCAAGAGTGAGAAGGCCGAACAGCATCGACGAAACGATGACAGAAATCGCGATATGCGTTTGCGGCTTCAATTTTTTCTGCGTGGTGTCAACAGATAGAAAGAGCAGCAGGGCCTGGCCCGCGAGAACGGCCGCGATTAGAATCCACCCCAGCCATTCCTGAAACACCGAGATCAAGCCGGTCGCAAAAATCTTCCAAACCGGATCGGTCGTGCCGCCGGCAATGAGAAAAAATGCCGGAACCAGGAGGAATCCCACAATCACGGCATAGAATGCGCTGATGACGATGCCCCATTTGCGCATGGCACGCATCCTTTCGTCGATTCGCACCCATCATACGCCGGCGGCTAGTCCTTCAGTCCCTTGGGCTCTGCTTTTCCGGCATCTTCAGGAACTCCTCCGGCTTCAGCGCGCGCGGCGTGAATCGTGCCTCGAATACCGCACCCTTGAAATAATCGCGCCGGTCAATGCGCGTTCCGATGGACGAGTGCCCCGGTCCCTGCGGCGTCAGATGCAGTTCGCCTTTGCCCTGCATCTCGTCGCCCACATAATTGCGCAGCATTTTGCCGTCGTATACGGCCGTCACGCGATACCACTGTCCCAACGGATGCAGATCGTCGCAGTTCAACAGAGTTCGCGCCGACCCGTTTGAAAACGCAAAGCTGTCCAGGCACCACTGGCCCTTCACAATGCGAATCTCAAACAGCATGCGATTGTTGGTGTCCTTGCCCGTCGCCGGGTCGATCTCTGACAAATGGAAGAAGCGCTGCGCCTGCGCGCCATCGGCGTCGGGCTTGAAGATCACTTCCCACGTGTACTGGCTCGCCCCGCTGAGCGGATGCGTATCCACAAACAGCGCGTCATCGACACCATTGAACGCCACGGCCTTACCGAAGGGCGAATCGATCACATGCGGATGTCCGAGCACATGCGTAGGATGCCCGTCGATGGAATCGATATTGTCGAACCGCCAAATCGTCGACTGCGAATCACTCGGCCCCTGCGCGAACGCAGCAGTGAGCAACGGCAAAATTGCCGCCAGCCCAAAACTAAACTTCAAGATATTCTCCCGAAACAATCTCCTCATCCCCACTCCAATAGTCCCGTAGTCCCGGCTCTTTTACCTACTACTCCCTGTTGCCTGCTTTCCAATCCCCGGCGGATACTGATCGAACGTTCGATCTACCGGTTTGTCGAGCAGGAACTTATCGGCGAAGGCCAGGAGCGCATCCCAATCGCCTTGCACCATGCCGTGCGGACGGTTGGCAAAGCTCACGCCCAGCTTGTCGCTCGCGTGAAAAAGTGCATACGCGGGCCGCGCCGCCAGCAACGACTGATACACGCCATTCAGGTTCACGTTCTGGTCGTGGTCGCCCTCGAGCGAGATCAACGGCCGCGGCGCAACCAGCGCAATGAACCAATGCTCATCGAATGGCAATTTATCCGGCTGCCCCCAGAACTGATGCAGGTTCGGCGAAAACCAGTTGGGATATTTGCGCACCATCTCCGTCAAGCCCTCTTTGCCGCCGCGGTCGGGCACAGAGCCGCTATACCGATACGCGGGAGTTCCGCCGCCGGAGCTGGCCACGGGCGCCACCATCGCCCAGCGCTCGTCGAATGCGCCCGCAATCAGCGCCGCTTTGCCCGTGCGCGAAACGCCAGTGATGATCAGCTTGTTCTTGTCGATCGAGGGATCGGTGACGAGGTAATCGACAATGCGCGACGCGCCCCACGCCCACGCGCGCAACAGGCCCCAGTCGTAATTAGGATACGCGGGAAAGAAGCGCGTGGTGCGGTAGGCCCAGCTCCCGTCGGGCAGCCGCAGTGTGGTGTCTTCGCCGCAGTCGTTGTTGTTGAACGTGACAAAAGCGAAGCCGTGCGCGAGCGCGGGATTCGATTCCGCAATCTGCTCTGCCGTCCGCGGCCCGAAGGCGCGCATCGGCCGGCGCGTACCTTGATCTGTCACGGGACCTACGACAAGCAGCGCGTCTTCATTGCGTCCCTGATTCGCGCCCCCCGCCAGACGCGGCAGCGGCGTGGCTCCCGGCGGCGTGCCTGAAGGCGAGACCAGCGTCGGGAACGGGCCGCCCGTCGCCGGCGTGAAGATGCCGATGTCGAGACTCAGGCTTTCGCTGGGCCCGAAGGTCAGATGCACGAGGCGGTACTTCACCTTGCCGCCCATCAGCATCTGCGAACTCACTTCCACGCCCTTCACGTTGCCCGGCGGCGGCGGCGCCAGTCCCACCGCGTAGTATTCGAGCGTCTGCTTCATCTCAGCCCGGCGCTCGTCCCACTGCTTCAGCGTCTTCACTCTCCGCCCATTGTTGAGCGTCATCACGTCGGGCATTTCGGGCCGGTTCGGCAACTGATCGACACTCGGCATCGCGGGCATCGAAGTCTTGATCGGCGGAATGGGAATTTCTTTGGGATCGGGCCGGTCCGGAATGCCCGTCCCCGCCGTTTGCCCGCCCACCACGCACGCCAACACTCCCGCAGCCAGCACCGCAACGCCATTTCGCACAAATCTCATCGCCGCCCTCACTCCTTCACTTTCTTCACTTATTCACTTCAGCTCGTACGGCTTCTCCGGCGCGGGCACCGCATCCGGAACCTTCGGCATCTTTGCGGGATCGATTGTGGCCGCTCCCGCAAGTCCCACGCCCGTCACGTTCGAAATACTCAGCAGAGGCCCGTCGAACCCCGTCACCTTCACGTTGCGAATCACCACGTCCTTCATATTCGCCAGCGTGATTCCCTTCGCGCATGTTCCGGTCACGTTGACGAGCGAGAAACCAACCAAGGGCTTGCGCGGATGGATTTCCGTGGCCTGCACCAGCATGGGCAAACCGGTCACGCGGATATTCGAAAAGTGAAATTCGCGAAACAGCGGAATGCCGGCGTCGCCGGGAACGGGAAACTCATCCTGCTTGCCGCTGTTCAGGTTGTTCAGGCGCAGAAATCCCTGCTTCGCGCCTGAAGCTTCAAAGTCGTTCACCGTAATGTTCTCAACAAACGCGCCGCGCCCCGGCCGGCTCTTGATGTAAATCGCGTGGCTGCGCGCGCCTGTGCATTTACAGTGCTCGATCACTACGTTGCGCACCCCCGCCGAAGTCTCGCTGCCGATGCCGATGCACGCGAAGGTCTTGTCGTTGAAGGTGCAGTTCGAAATGTGCACGTCCTCGCACACCCGGTTGATGGTGTTGGCCTCTTCGCCGCGTCCCGACTTGAGCGAGATGCAATCGTCGCTGGTTTCAAAGGTGCAGCCGTCGATGATCACGTGCCGGCATGAGTCCACATCCACGCCGTCCGCACCGCTATGGAACACCACATTCTTGAAGGTCACGTTTTCGCAGTACACGGGATGCGTCGACCACATGCCCGTCTGCACGGTAAAAAGATTCTCCACGCGCACGTTGCGGCAGTTGGTGAACTCGAGCAGCGCCGGCAGCCGCATGCCCGTCGCGCGATTGACGCGTCCGCGGATCGCGTCGCTGGCGATAATCTTTCCCGGCCCAACGATGCCGATATTCTCCGCATCCGTTGCGGAGATGAATGCGCCGTAGCCCTTGATCCAGCGGCCCTCCCAGCGCACCTCGGCAATGGGATAGTCGGCCATGTCGCCGGATCCGAGCAGGCTGGCGCCGTCTGCAATGCGCAACGTCACGTTGCTGCGCAGCGCCAGCGCGCCGGTCGCGTAATCGCCCGCGGGAAACACCACCTCGCCGCCGCCCAGCACCGCGCAGCGCTCGATCGCGAGTTGCAGCGCCAGCGTGTCATTGGATTTTCCGTCTCCGGCTGCGCCGTAGTCCTTCACGTTCAACGAGACCGTTGGACCCGGGTGCGCCGCCGGCTTGGTTGCCGCGTGGCTTGCGGCGGGCTTCGCCGCTTGCGCCCAACCAAAACTGCTCAATCCCGCCGCAACCGGAGCCGCCATCGCCCCGCGCACGGCCGTCGTCAGAAAGTTTCTTCTGTCCACAACTCTCCTCATTGTTCGGGTTCTCCCATCCGTAAGACGAGCGCCGCGCGCCATTAGCTTCAAGTGGTCAGTCCACCCGCGGCGCGAAAGCCATCTTCAGCCGCCGGGGGAACCCTGTCAAGCGCAGCCGTCCAGTCCCCCTCGGCAGCTCTCCCAGGGACCCGTTCCCGCGCCCAAATCGGCCCAGAATCTGGGCCAAACCCCCCGCCAAACCCGTATCTGGGGTAGGCGCGCTGGTCCTTTTCCTTTTCACCATGCATATTCGCGTTGCAAATGTCCGCAACCACCTTTACTATGCGTCAATTGAGGGAAATGCCCCACGCCGTCTCCAGTCCGCCCGTACCGCTGCCCGCACAGCCTGTGGCCGTGCCGCGCGTGCGCATGAGCAAGCTCTGCATCGCGGTCCAGGGAGCTACTCCAGCCGAGCTTTTTGCCCAGGCAGAAATCGCACGTAAGGAATCTGTTTTCATTGAGTTGCGTCTTGATTTTCTGGCCAAGCCAGCGGCCGCGCTCCCCGAACTCAAGACCTATCTTTCCCGCCATCGCGAGGTAACGGCCATCGCCACCTGCCGCCGCAAAACCTTGGGCGGTCATTTCGTGGGATCACTGAATGCGGAGATGGAGCTGCTGCTCAAGGCCGCCGAAGCCGGCGCCCACATCGTTGATTTAGAGGTGGAATCGGCTGAACACGTCACCCGGCCGCAACTGGCCAAGTTCCGCGCCTCCGTCCGCACTGCCGGAGCCGCCCTCTTGATCAGCTCCCACGACTTTAGCCGCACCCGCCGACCCGACGGCCTGAACCAGACAGCCCAGCGCATCGCCGCTTTCGAGCCGGAATTCGTCAAGGTGGTCAGCACCGCGCGCAGCCTGGCCGACAACCTCTCTGTCCTGCGCATGGTCGAAGACCAATCGCTCGACGCCCACCTGGTCGGCATCGCCATGGGCGAGGAGGGCCTGATCAGCCGCGTGCTCAGCCTGCGCGCCGGAGCTGCCTTCACCTTCGCGTCATCGGCCGACGGCGCTGAAACCGCTCCCGGCCAGATCTCCGCGCGCACTCTCCTCGACGTCTACCGTCTCGAGCAGATTGACCAGGCCACGCGCATCTTCGGCGTCGCCGGCAATCCCATCTCTCACTCGCTTTCGCCGCTCATGCACGTCACCGCGTTTCGCCGCGAAAACGTCAACGCCGTCATGCTGCCGCTCAAAGTCAAAACCCTCGATGATCTGCTCACCGTCATCCGCGACCTGCCCCTCGACGGCGTCGCCGTGACCATGCCGCTCAAGCAGGAAGTGCTGCCGCACCTGGCCAACATGGACCCGCTCACCGCGAAGATTGGCGCATGCAACACGCTGCGTACCGGCGCGGACGGCAAACTCTACGGCTTCAATACCGACGTGGCCGGCATCATCCGCCCGCTGGAGCGGCGCATGCGCCTCAAGGGCGCGCGCATTCTCGTGCTCGGCGCCGGCGGCGCAGGCCGTGCCGCGGTCTTCGGCCTCGTGGAGCAGGGCGCGGAGGTGACCATCGTCAACCGTACGCACGAGAAGGCAGTCGCCCTCGCGCGCAAGGCCAAGGCCCATGTTCTAAAGCAGGCCGCGCTCGCCAAAAGCCGCTTTGACGCCATCATCAACACCACGCCCTGCGGCATGACCGGCTTCAAGCAGCAGCTTCCGATTAAGGAAAACGAGCTCAACGCGTCTCTGGTTTTTGATTTGGTTTACACACCGATAGAAACCCCGCTCCTCAAGCTGGCCAAAGCGCGCGGCCTCGCCGTCATCAGCGGCCTTGAGATGTTTGTGCAGCAGGGCGCGCGCCAGTTTGAAATCTGGACCGGCAAGCCCGCGCCGGAAAGCGAAATGCTGCGCGTCGTCGAGCTAGAGCTTCGCCGCCATCCGCAGTAGTCCGCCGAATACTCATTGATAACGAGCCGGGATGCCGCATCTTCCATTTTGAGATGCGAAAGCTATTCAATCACTGTGCGCTTGTGAACGACTTCACCACGCCCAGAAGATTCGAGTAGTCGTCGGTCCACAGCCGCGCGCCGGGCTGTCCTTCGAGCGGCTCCCATCGATAGGCTCGGCTCCGGTCTGCGGCCAGCGCATCCAGATCGCTGCGATTCCGAGCCATCACGATCCAGATCGACGGCAGCTTTCCTGCGTCGTGTTCGGCCGGAGAAATCTCGGTGTCGTTTGCAATCATCGCCGCCAGATGCGCGTCCTGCGCCAGGTTTCCCAGTGTCGGCGCCAGATTGAAGTAGAGATTGGAGACGTGATAGGCAATCAGGCCGCCGGGGGCGAGCTTCCGCAAATACAATGCCAGAGCTTCTCTCGTCATGAGGTGCATCGGAATGGAGTCTCCGCTGAAAGCATCAAGAACGATCAGGCCGTATTGCCCATCGGGCGCTTCGCGAAGTCGCAGTCGCGCATCCCCCAGCACGATCTTTGCCGCCGGCGCGCACTGGCTCAGATAGGTAAAATATTGCGGATCTTCTGCAATCTGCTCAACCAGCGGATCGATTTCGTAATAGGTGAGTGTCTGCCCGGCTTTGAGATACGACGCCATGGCGCCCGCGCCCAATCCAACAATGGCCCAGTCTCCGCGTGGCATTTTAATCTGCGCTTCCTCAAAAGCGGCCCCACCTGGTCCACTCCGGGTGTAGTACGAGAGCGGATCGCAACTCGCGCTCTTGCTCACACTCTGCACGCCGTGCACGATACCACCGTGAAAGAGCAGCCGGAATCTGCCGTCCGGGCTGTTCCTGACCCGGTAAACGCCAAAAAAGCTCCGCCGGGCAAGCAGCGTCTGACCATACGGAGCGTAAAGCCAGCTCGCCATCAGCAGTGCCACCAGGCCCAGAGTGAACCGCGTCCGCCTCTTGCCAAAGCTCAGGCACCACAACATCGAATAGCCGAAAACCAGTGTCGTTTCCACGTGTCCTGGTTCAATCCCAATACGAGCAAGGCCGAGGATCACAACCACCATGCAGATTCCCAACGCACCAGGCAGCAGCCAATCCTTTCTCCTCGCCCACACGCCGGTTTTCGCTCTCGCTTCATCGCTCGGCGTGGGCCGGATCATCGCGGCAAAAATCAGCACCAGCGGCAGCTCCATCACCGTTCGAAATACCACTGGAGCGATGAGCGAATTGAAAATCCCTCCCAGAACTCCGCCAATCGAAATGTAAAGATAGAACTCCGTCAAATGCTCTACCGCGGGCCGGTTCCTGGCCAGTTCTTCATGAAAAACCAGCGCCAGCCCCAGCAGAACCGACAGATACACCAGCAATAAAACGGCGAGCGTGAACCGCGTTTGTGAAATCGTCGGGCAAAGCCCCGCCAGAAGAAGGAATGGGAGCCGCTTCACCACCCATTGGTGCGGAATCGGCGGCTTCTTGGCGAAAACCAGCACAAAACTTCCCAGGTACACCGCCAGCGGCAGAACCCAGAAAAGAGGAATGGCCGGAACATCGGCGGTAATCGCACTGGTCGCGCCCAGCATCACACTCGACGGGACAAATGCCAGCGCAATCCAGCGCCATCGCGTGCTCCATGCGATCGCCTCCGCGCCATCATGCGTTTGCACCGCTGGCGCGCCGGCCTTGTCGTCACTCCCGTGCGCGCCGCCTCTTCTCCACCACCAATCCAGAAGGCCGCACGCGACGATCAACGCAAAAAAACCGCCGTACGCAAAGCTCCAAAACCGGCTCTGCACATGCAGCCGGAGCAGCGGCTCCAACAGCAACGGGTACGCGAGCAAACCCAGCAGGCTTCCTGAGTTGCTGGCCGCATACAGAAAATACGGATCGTCGGCATCCCTCCGGCCCGAGTCCGCATACCATCGCTGCACTACCGAGGTCGTTGCCGAAAGCGCGAAAAATGGAAGCCCTACCACCACCAGCAACAACAGCAACACCCATCCCGACGGATTATGTCCCACCGGAGGTTCCCATCCTGCGGGCAGATGCAATGGCAGCATGCCGACGATCAGCAGCGGAGAGATTACGACGATGAGGTGGAGGGCAATTTGTTTCTTTCGGCTCAAATACCTTAACGCTGCGTGCGCATACAGGTATCCGGCCAACAGTATGATCTGGAAAAATACCACACACGTATTCCAGACCGCGGGGGTGCCTCCCAGCAGCGGCATCAGCATCTTCCCGACCATCGGCTCGACAACAAAGAGCAGGGTTGCGCTCAGGAACATCGACAAGCTGAAAAGAAACAGCGACAGTCGGGAACCGACCGGCTCAACCTTCCTCAATTCCAAGGTCGCAGGGGAGGCTAAATCTTGAGGTCTCATTAGTTAAGCTGCATTATAGCCAGACTTCATGCGCGCTTTTCTTCTATTACCGTGTCGCCTCTCGATGAGAATCCTAAAAGGTAACCCAATCGCAAGGGCTTGTGGAACGTACGGGTGGCTCGCAGACCTACGGACCCTCTAGCCTTTGCCACCCTTATGTTTCTTCGCGGACTTCTCCGGCTTCTTCTCGCCCGGCACATGCGTCGTGGGAATCGGCGCCATATCCGGGCCGATTCGCTTCACCTGCGTGTCGATCATTTCATAATTAATTGTCCGCGGAGCTACGGGCCGCGTAATGCCGGTCGCGGCATCGGTGGCGACATTGCTGCCGCTGGCGAGCTCGAAACTGAAGGCGGGAACCGTGCCCGCCGGCGTGCTTTGCGTAAAAACTTTAACCGGCAGATAGCCCTGAATGGGATGCACACGGAACGCCGTCTCGTAGCGGTGGTGCTTCAGGCTCCAGGTGAAGACTCTGATCTGGTCGAAATCGTAAGGCAGCCCGGACTCAGGCGGTGAGAGAGCCATCACGTATTCGGGCTTTTCTCCGGGAGGGTCGGCGCCAGAGTCGTTCACTTTCGTCAGCACCCACGCCCCGATAATGCGTTGGGCTTCGGCATATTGCGCCACGTCGTCCGGCACGTCCACATCCAGGCGGCTCGCGAGTAGCCAACCCACGTGGCCCTGCGCATCGCGCGCCAGCCACCAGTCTTCCATCTCGGGCGGCGCGGTTTCTTCCACGGGCGCGGGCGCAGTCTTCGCTGTCGACGGTTTCGTGTTGCCGGTCGCCGGCGTGTTCTTGCCTGCCACGGCGGGTTTGCTCGTATTCGACGGCAACGGCCCAAAGACCTCCGCCGGCTTTTTGGGAGCTGATGCCCGTTCCAGCAGCTCGACCTTGCTGTTGCCGGGCAGCAGATAAAAACGTTCCGTTTCGCGGCCTGGAAGCAGATGCATGGCAAGGTCGTCGCGCAGCACAGCTGTCGCCGCCACGGGATCATTCTTGCTCTCCGTGGCAAGCTGCATAAATCCGTCGTACGTCTTCTCGTCGATCACGGCCCGCTCTTCAATCCAGCCGATCTCGTTCTTGTCGGTCTTCACCTTGAGAAAGCGCTTGGCGCGTTCCAGAACTTCAAGCGGCTGCCCGTTCACCACCTGGGCAACGCGGTTCGACACCGGGGCTACGCGGTCGTGGAGATAGACGGGGCGCGACGACGCCACGTACACCGTCTCATGTTGTTCGTGGCGGAAGCGGTTGCAGCCGGTGAGGAGCAAAACACAGCTCAACGTCATCAGCGATGAAGCAAGAACCGTTCCGAAGCGCCGGAAAATACTGAGAAGAAGAATTGGCAGAAGAGTAGACACAGACCTCGTGACTGCCTTGAGAATAGCACTTTTGCAGAGGTTGGAGACGAGTGTGGAGTGTGAGTGTGAATGTGGCGAACAAATCCATCCACACTCACACTCAGACTCACACTGGCCTTTACGGCAGCGCCGCGATGGCAACGGCCCCCACAGGATCGGTTCCCGTTTTGGAAGCAATGTTGGCGGTAAGTGCTCCGGAACTCATGCTGTAGGCTTCCAGGTCAGGATCGCCGCTCGAGGTTGAGCCGCCGCTCGAAACCGCCAGAACGAAGTGATCTTCACTGTCCTCGGCCAGGCCGACAGGAAAAATCCCCGAAGAAATATTGCTGCCCGCAGCGACCGTATACGTGGTTCCCGAAAGGGTAATGGGAAACCATGCGACGTTCCCCGACCCCGTGTTGCCCTGACCGTTGGCGACGTACACGTAATCGCCGGACGCCTCGGGCAGGATGGCGCTTGGCGACCCTCCGCCGCTCGCGATGGGAGAGCCGGAAGCTTCCGTAAGAGTCCCGCCGAGCGAACTGTAGGTGAAGACGCGCAACCCGCCAGTAGTTCCGGAACTTGCCAGTGTCTCGCCGATGTAAAACAGCCGGTCGGTGGGATCCACGGCCACCGACAGCGCCGATCCATTGCTATTGGCGAGGGGAATCACGGTTGCCCTCGAACCCAGCGGATTCGAGTTGCCGGTTGTGAAGGGAACTACGATCGTGCCGCCCCCACCCAGTGCGAGGAATAAATTTGCCCCGTCGGGAGAAAGCACCATCTGATGCATAGCGGGATTTGTCACGTTGAATACCTGGTACGGCGGCGTGCCCGTGCCGGCATACGCACCGGTCGAAGCGTTGATGGGAATGGCGTTCATCTGCACGCTCCCGCTGTTCGGAAGGAACGCGTCAATCAGCCACGGGCCGCTCACTACCATGGCAGAGGCAATGTCGGAGGAAATCACCGCGCCGCCATTCCCAATCGTCAAAGCGCCGCCCGATCCAATGGAGTAGAGATAGATGCCGCTCACGGTGCCGACATAGAGAAACCCCCCGTTCGACGCAATTGCAATGCAATACGGCGCGGCAGAAAGATTGTAGGGGCTGCCGGAAACCTGCTCCAGTGTGCCAGTGGAGATGGAGTACACGGCAATCTGCTTCGTCGTCTGGTTCAGAACATAAAAAACGCCGCTCGACAGCGTGGTCGCCGTTGTAGTTGTCGTCGTAGTCGAGGCAGGCAGGTTCCAGAATCCTGAGCATCCGGCAAAGAGCGTCGCGGCGGCAAGCAGAATAACGCCCCACATAAAGCCGTACTTGATCTTCATCGTCACTCCGCGCACAATCTCTTGATTCGAACTCGGCGAATCCTCCTCAAAGGGTATCGCCTTCGGGCACAGATTGTCCCGGCCCCACGTCCGGGCACACACCCGCGCAAGCCGGCTCGCAATAGAGAGACGCCGTCGCATGGATTTCCGCTCGGCTTATGCCGGTACATCCACTTCCATCAGAGTCTCCTGCAAGAACGGCCGGCATTGCCGAGCAGACCTCAAGCGCCGCCATTCATTCCACTCGTCTCCTGGGCGCCGATGGCCAACGCCAGTTGCGTTCTCTCCCGCAGCTTCACGTTGCTCTTTGTCGACACGAAGACTCCGGAGTTTTTGCCGTCGATCCTGCTGTGCAGATCGACGTTCGAGAGCGCGCCGGTCATATCGATTTGCATCGCTTTTCCATTCCATGGGCTCGGAGGCACCTGCTCGCTCAAACTTTCCCCCAGGTTGTCCACGGGTGGTGCGACTCCCACGATGGTTGCCTCGATGGGGATCGTCTTGCCGCTCTTCAAGTCTGCCTGCGTAAACCGCAATGCCAGCTCGGCCTTTACGCCCTGGGGCGCACTGCCGGTTGCAATGGTTCCAACCAATGTTGTCCCTTTGGGCAATTCGATGCCGTTCTTCAGGTGAACCGTGTCGCTCAGAACAGCCTTGAACTGCGCGCCCGGCTGCATCTTTCTGGTGTCGAGATCCTGGGCAAGCAGCGCTTCTGCCGGCACCATCTGCGCCGCCGCGCTCATGGCTGCGGGCGAATCGCTGTGGTTTTGAGGATTTGCCGCCTGAGCCTGTACGGTGCGAGGGACCACGCACCAGGCAAAGGCAACGGATATAGCGATGAAAGTTCTGGTGTGCATAGAGAATCTCCTTTAGGGGATTTGTTGCGACACAGCCGGAATTCTCAGTGCAAAACCTTGGTGCGAATGATTCTAAGTAATCTAACGCCGGAAGCGGCTCCCTGAATCGGCTCAAATGCCTCCGCGAAGGCAATTTCTCGGGGCCGCTTGCCTGCCAAGATAGATGAAATCCCATGCGCGAGGTTTACTTCGCTCACGCAGCATCCCCATGCTGTGCGCAGCTTATTTGCAACAGGTGACGATGCAATTCGTTGGGTTGGTCGCTCACGCTTGCAGGCGTTCAGCGGAATCGTCCGCGGTAAGCAGGCTCTCTCAGCGCACCGCGGCATCCGGGTTGCAGAATTGCTTCGCCGCGGGCAGATCCGCGAACCGCAGGCCGGCCATGAACACAAAGTCCGGCCGGCCTGCGGAGCCCTTCCAGCAGAGCGTTATTTCACCTTCCAATTGTTGAAGCTGCCTGCAATGAAGTTCAGGCGCCTCCATTCCTTACACTCGCGCCGCGCTCTGCAATGGCGAGCGAAAGCTGGCTTTGATCGGCCAGCTTCATCTCATCCTTCTTTGTCGACTCAAAGACGGCCGAATTTGGGCCGGCGATACTGCTGTGAAGATCGAAGCCGGAGACCACTCCAATTTCGTCGAGGTTCAGCTCCGTGGCATTCCAGGGATCCGGCGCCGCCGGACCGTCGCTGTAGGCGGCCATGTTATATGCCGGCGGAGCGACTCCAAAGATCGTTGCGACAATGGGCACGGCCCTCCCGTTCTCCATAATGGCCTTGGTAAAGCGGAGCGCCAGCGTCGAAGGTCCACCCGCGTTCATCTTGTCTGCGGCGACGGTGCCGACAAGCTCGGTACCTTTCGGTAATGCAGTGCCGTTCTTCAAATACACCGCTTGTGTGAGCTGTGCACGAAATTGTTCTCCGGCATGTAACTTTCTGGCATCGATCTCCTGCGTCAGTACTGCTGCCGCCGGCACCATCTGCGCCGCCTCATTCTGCGCCTTGGCAGCGGCGACGGCGCCGTGAAGGCCCATTTCACTCGATGGATTCTTCGCGCTGGCAGCTTCTGAACCGAAAAAAATGAAAGCCGCAACAGCGATTGCAAGAACAAGAACAGTTTTGCTTCTCATGGATCAATACTCCTTATGGGGAGAGAATGTGAAAGCATCAGAAACCCATGTCCCCGCCTGACGCTCCCGTGCCCGCTAGCGCACAGCCACACCCGCCCGCGGCGGCTTCTCGAGGAGAGCCCCGCGACGAGAGCAACCCGGTTGCAAATTTTGCTTGAACGCCTCTGCAATGTTGCCGGTCCGGAGGCGGCGTGAATACTGAGTTAGATGAGTGTTCGCATCTCGGGGTTTTCTTCGCAGCCAGAGAGGAGGGCTCGTGCGCCGCTATCCATTGAACGCAAAAGAGGTTGCCTGCGGCAGAAACCTCTCATGGCAAAGGTGCGGTATTTACGCTGGCCTCAATCTGAGAACTCAATGGAGATGTTTCAGTTGGGTCTGCCGCCGGAAGCGGCGCGGCGTCGAAAGCGCTCATCCACGGGCTGGCGCCCCTGAAATCCGGATTCCATGGTGTGCCAGTGTTCGATAGCCGGTTCGCCCATGCGCCAGCACAGCAGAACCACCTCATCGTCGATCCGGCAGGGAAAGTCGAGCAGGCCCGCTTCCAGATCCTTCACCTGCACTCCGATGGCGTCAATCTCTGCGATGCTCTCGCGCACGCGTGCCAGGTGCGCATCCATTTCGGCGCGCTGCCGTGCCAGGTCCGCGGTATTTACCCGCATGCCGCCGGCAAAGTAAATGCGCTGCGCCACTTCGCTCAGCCCCAACTCGGCGGTTTGCGCGGAGCGCCGGCCTTCGATGGCGCGCTTCAGCAGCGATTCCAGCACCGGAAGCAGCGACTGCGCCTCTTCGAGAGTAAAGGTCCTCATAGTGTGAACAAACCCCGAACACCTTCAGAATACGACGAAATCGAAACAAATGTGTAGATGGGCTGAGACGTTGGCGTTCTTGCGTTTAATGCGGCACCGCATGGAGGGCCGGTGCGCTCCCGATCCTGCCCGTTCCCCATCCTTTCGCTCACCGCGATGACCGAAAAACTGGGAAACCAGCGCCCAGCTTCCAGACTGGTGTGACCAAAGTCGCTGCCGGATGCTTGCCTTTGCACTACGCTCTCTAATGAGGGAAATAATGGCCACGCAAGCGCTGGAAAGTCTCGAAAGCGAGGTCAAGAAGAAGCTGCTTCGCCGCTCCGCGCCCGATCGTTCGCAGCGCATCCGGCACATCGTGCAGGGCGCATTCGTTGTGTTGAACGCCTGGATCGGCGCGCAATTCTATCTATGGGTGCGCTATTTTGAGCGCGGCGGCCAGGGGCTCGCGGTTTCGCGTCCCGCCGGAGCGGAAGGCTGGCTGCCCATCGCCGGCCTGATGAATACCAAAGCCTTCTTCCTCACCGGTCGCGTGCCCACGATCCATCCCGCAGCCATGTTTCTGTTTGTAGCGTTCGTATTGATGAGCCTCTTCGCGAAGAAGGCCTTTTGCGCCTGGCTCTGCCCCGTTGGCACGCTCTCTGAGGCTCTATGGAAGCTCGGCCGCAAGCTCTTCCGCCGCAATCTTCACCTGCCGAAGTGGTTTGATATCCCTCTCCGCGGCCTCAAGTATCTGCTGCTCGGCTTCTTTCTCTTCGTGGTCGGCGCCATGTCGGCTGAAGCGTTGCAGAGCTTCATGACCACGCCGTACGGCCTCATCGCCGACGTCAAAATGCTCAATTTCTTCCGCGGTATGGGCGGGTCCGCAGTCATTGTCATCGCACTTCTGGTCTGCGGCTCTATTTTTGTGCAGAATTTCTGGTGCCGCTATCTCTGCCCCTATGGCGCGCTCATGGGTTTGGTCTCGCTGCTCAGCCCTGTCAAAATTCGTCGCGACGCCGATGCCTGCATCGATTGCGCAAAGTGCGCCAAAGCGTGTCCGGCGAGCCTGCCGGTCGATCGCCTGCTGCAGATCCGTTCTGCGGAGTGCGCGGCGTGCATGGAGTGCATCGCCGTCTGCCCAGCAGAAAATGCTCTGCAACTCGCGCTCCCTCCGCGGCGCAGCGCCGTACCCGCGCAACGCTGGCTCCGCCGCGCTCTTTCGCCGCTAGCGGTGGCCTGCCTGATCGCATACATTTTCATTGCCATGGTGCTCTTTGCCCGCGCCACCAGCCATTGGCAAACGCATCTTCCGAACGATGTGTATCGCGACCTGATTCCAAACGCAAATCACGTCTCGCACCCTGGCATGTAGCCGCGCCGCCTAAGGCATCAGCAATTATTTTTCCGGCAAGGCAAAAGCGAACACATTGCTGCCTGCCGCGACGGCGAAGTATTGCTTGCCACCTGCCGCATAGCTCATGGGAGAGGCGTGGACTAAATCGCCAACGTTGAAGTGCCACAGGGGCTTGCCGGTCCGCGCATCGAGAACCACAAAATTCTGCGCATCGTCGCCATAGGCGAGCAGCCCCGTCGCCGTGGACATGACGCCTCCCCAGCCCTTGTACATGCCAATTTGCACATCGCGCCACGCGAAATCGAGGGTATTCAAATCGAAGGCATTGATATAGCCTTTGCCGGAGCCGCCGACCACCCGTGCACCCGTCGAGTAATACGTGCTCCCCTCTTCAAAAGGCTCCGTCTTCGATTTGAAGATGGCGCATGCCTCATACGAGCGGAAGTAGAACATGTGCGTCTGCGGATTGTAGCTGGGCGAGTACCAGTTGGTGGCCCCGCCGTTAGCGGGACAAACCCCTACGCCAGTTTCGTTGGGAATAAGCCCCGCTGAAATCGGGCGGCCATTTGCGTCGATGCCCTTCGCCCAATTCTGGGCGATGGCGAACTGTTTGGCGAAGAGAAACTTTCCGTTGGTCCGATCGAGGATGTAGAGAAAGCCGTTGCGGTTGGCTGAAACAATCAGCTTGCGCGGCGCGCCCTTGAAAGTTGCGTCAACCAGCACCGGCGTCTGCACGGCATCGTAGTCATATAAATCGTGCGGCGAGTATTGAAAGTACCATTTCAGCTTGCCCGTATCGGGGTCCAGCGCCAGCAGGCAACTTGTGTAGAGATCGTCGCCGGGCCGCACGCTGCCATCGTAATCGGGAGAAGGATTGCCCGTGCCCCAATAAAGTGTGTTGAGCTCGGGATCGTAAGTGCCCGGCATCCACGTTGTGCCTCCGCCATGCAAGTACAAATCTCCCGGCCAGCTTTCGCTGCCCTTCTCGCCCGGGCCAGGAATCGTCCAGAAGCGCCATTTTTCCTTGCCCGTTTCTGCATCGAACGCGGCCAAAAATCCGCGCACGCCATCGTCGCCGCCCGAGGTGCCGACCAGCACATTATTTTTCACGATCAGCGGAGCGCTGGTTGCGCCGTAATTGCGGTTACCCGTGGCGTAAGCCACATCCCAAATCAGGCTGCCCGACCGCGCGTCGAGGCAGAGCAGGTGGGCGTTATCCGTCACCATATAGACCCGCGTGCCCAGAATGGCCACTCCGCGATTGTGATGTACCGCGGCATCGTCAACCAGCCCCTGCGAAACGGCACGCGAATGATGCCACAGCAGCTTGCCGGTCTTCGCGTCCAGAGCGTAGGCGTCGTTGGCGCTGGTCACAAACATGACGCCCGCAACTACCACCGGCGTCACTTCAAGAGCGCTCACATCCCGCGCATGGAAAACCCACTGCGCCGTCATACGGCCCACATTCGCAGGCGTAATCTGCGTCAGGCTGCTATAGCGCCTTCCGGTGTAGTCGCCGTTGTAAGAAACCCAGTTGTCGCGCGTCTCCTTCTGTTCGAGATCGCTTGGCTTCACGTCGATCAAGCCGCTGCGGTCCTCTTGGACCGCGGCAGCACGTTGCTGGTTGGTTTGGCCAGCGGCCTGTGCTGCTCCGCGGTCGTCGCCGAAGGCAAGCAGCACGAGAGCTGCAGCGGCCACGCAGAATGCGGTTGTACCCAATCGGAGCAACGCTTTTCGTGCCTTCCGTTCAGTCGTGGCGCTGGTCATCGGTCTTGCTCCGGTTGCGCATCTGGAGATTCTGCGTGCGGATTCCTGCTTGAAGCGATGAGGAAACTGACAATGTCATCGAGCTCTTTCGATGTGAGCTGCGCGTCATAATCGCGGGGCATCAGAGAGTGATCGGAGTAGCTGATGTCGGTCAGAGAGCTTCTCGCAAGCAAATGATAGCGGCCATCTTCCGTCTGGAGTTCCAGGTTGAAGTCGTCCTCGTTGCGCAGCACTCCCGTGAGCCGCTGCCCGGCTGTTGTAGTCACGCTGACCACGCGCGAGGAAGGCCTCAGCGGCGTATCCGGCTCGACGATGCTTTGCAAGATGGACCCACGATTCCGATTGCGCGCGTAAGTAGTCAGATTGCCGTCGATGAATCCGCCTTCCCCCTGCATCATGTGACAGGTGGAGCATTGCCCTTTGCCAAAGAACAAAGCGCGTCCTGCAACGGCGTCTCCAGGTACGCCACTTTTGCCGCTAGCGCCAGCCGGGGCCGCATTTTCTTCGAGAGTGCGGAGGTAGTGAATGACGGCAACAATATTCGTGTCGCCGATCTGAGCGAACGGCGGCATTCCTTCGGTGGTTCCATCGCGAACGATGCGAAAGAGTTCTGCATCGGAGCGGTTGATGACCGTCTCGTTGGTGACCAACGATGCAGCCTTATCGCCGCCCTTCCCATCTGCGCCATGACAGCCCGCGCAGAACTGCACAAAGCGCCTGGCCCCCACCGCGCTGCCGGTGCTCTGCGCATGCGCGCCGCAGGGTAAGGGCAGCAGCAGGAGCGCGCAAACGGCCAACAACATTTCAAGCCGGCCAGCGGTCATTTGTGTTCTGAATCCTCTCTTCCTATCGATGCCATTCCATTCATTGGAGTTGCTGAGAAGAACCGCGGCCGGGGGTTTATTCTGTCGCCCGGGACCACTCCAATTCATGCGAAAGCATCTAACCCGGCAGCTAAGGGAGAGCGTCACCATGCGCACGGTTCTTCCCGCTTCACTTCTTTGCCTTGTGTTTGCCGGCTTTCAGAGCTCAGCGCAATCGCCCACCTCAGACGGAATGGTCCGAACCCAGATTCAAGGCATTCAGATCCCGCCCATCGCCAACGCCCCATTTACGGCCAAGGTCGTCGTCACGTGGGAGCAGCCACTCTCCGGCGGAGGCACGGTTTCACGAATGTACTACACGCTCGTGGCTCGCGACAGCCAGGGCCGCGTGCACCGCGAAACCCGCGATTTCGTTCCCGCCAATTCGGGCATTGACCCTCCGTTACGCAGCTTCAGCATTGTCGATCCCGTGGCCGGCACGCGTACCGTGTGTTCGCGTGTCACGGTGACCTGCACCACGACAAACTTTCAACCCAGTACACCCCTCGCCGAAGAAAGCAGTAACTCGGGCAATGTGAAACAGGTGAGCCTGGGCGAGCAATTAATCGATTCCGTCAGGACCGTGGGAACCCGCCAAATCGCCACCACGACAGCAGGCCAAGGCGGTGCTGACCGTCTGGTCGTCAGCAACAGAGAAACGTGGTACTCGCCCGACCTGCAAATGGATCTTTCAGTGACCCGCAACAATCCTCAAATGGGCACGGTGACTCTCTCCGTCACCAACCTTGTGCGCGGAGAACCCGACCCCTCCTGGTTTGCAGTGCCTCCGGGATTCGGTCAGAAAAATGCCAGCAACAATTAGCATTTGACCGCGACATCGGCTCGCGACAGTAAATAGCGCCGGCCTGGGGTCTGGCGCTATTTATTTGCGGATAATTCCTAAGGCCGCGGCGCTAGCGCCGCGACTGTAGTCTTCGCGTTTTCCGATTCCAGAGAGATGGTGAAGTCCGGCGGCGCGGATTCAAGTGCCGGCTCGAAGGGACGGGCGATCCTCGGTTGTAGCCGATAAAGCGCGGCGATGTTGGCGTGCGGATTGCGCGCGATATTGATGGCGGCCGTGGCTGTGTCGGTAGGGATCGTCCCCTTAGCGCCACCACTCCGCGCATTGGCAAAGAGAGTGGTGCAGCCGTTTGACGCCGGTCCGCTCGAGTTCACACACGCAGAGAGGATGTTGGCGAGAGTGTGGATCTTGCTTCGCGGAATTTTGCTTTCCGGCATGGTGGGGAGGGCTGCGTTGGCGAATCCAGTCACAATGTTGGCAAGGTTGGCGGCCTGGACCAGCGGCTCGGTGTCGCCAGGCGCGGCAGAATCCGTCACGTGGATTGGGTCCGTGGCTCTGCCGGCCATGGCGTACGCTGCGGCCACGGTCGTCACCTCGTTCACGAAAATAAAGGGCGCGGTGCTGGCAAAGTTTCCGCTTGCAGGGCACGCGCCCAGTGAGGCCATCAAGCCAATGGCAGAGTTGGCGCCGTCATCGCCGCTGTTGCCGCCGCGCGCAAACACATAAACCTGCCGTCCCGGGGTGCACGTGTAGCGGCCGGCAATTGTGAATCCACCGAATTCGCCGGTAAGAGCGTAGTGGCCAATCGAGTCTGCCGGATTCCCCGTGGCGGAAGTGAGCAGCGATACCGATGGATCACCGTTGTTCGACGTGTTGGCCTGCAGCACATACACGCGAGCGCCAACCACTGCCCGGGATTGGCCTCCGTTTACGAGTCCTTGAACTGGAATGGAAGGAGGCGTAACAGGCGAGCCGTTCAGGGCAAGATTCCTGGAGCCGGGAACGAAATCCCCGCCGGAACCGCCCGAACCTCCTGAGCCTCCGGATCCGCCCGATCCACCGCCCGAACCACCGGTGCCACCAGAAGTTCCCCCGCCAGAGGTCCCACCGCCGCCCGATGTCGTGCCACCCCCACCGCCCGAGGTCGTCCCTCCGCGACCACCCGACGTGACGCCGCCGGAACCACCCGAGCCGCCGGAACCGCCTGATCCCCCAACCCCAACGCCGAGACCCTCATATGGAGTGTGTTTCGCACATCCGTCGAAAGCGGTCGCGAGCAGTAGGGCAACCAGGGCAAAGCAAGTCCGACCATTCATGGTACTCACCCGTAGAGTTAGAGTGCCCCCTGCGGGTAGATGTTGCACGAAGGCCGAAATATCGGCCGACCAACACGTGCGCCGCGGACCGGCAGCGCGAATGCAATTGGAGCGGAGGGCCCGGTCAATTCAAGCTCACTTCACCCCAGAAATGGAAAAGGCCGCTACGCGCGGCCTTTTCTCTGCTCCTTTGAGCTAATTCACGATTGGTAGGCACGAGCGGATTCGAACCGCTGACCTCTTCCGTGTCAAGGAAGCGCTCTAACCAACTGAGCTACGCGCCTATTCGCAACATCAGCTAGTTTAACAGGGCAATGGCGCCGGCGAAAGATGGCGCAGACTGAGACCCAACTCGGAAAGCGGCGCAGTCCAACAAGTCGCCATGGCATCGGTATTCGACCAATACGAATGGGAATTTATAACGCCGTCTATAGCTACTCCCGTCGGTGCATTTCAGAAGGGGAGAATTAGCAATCTAACCGCGAACTCGTACCGTTCAGAACCAGAGAACTCGGAGCACAGTTGGACAAGGGATTCCTTGCCGAGGATTTGCCCAAGTTGCTGCCAGAAATGGAAACGGCCTCCGAGTCACTCACGGAAGCCGTTTAGAATCTTGGATTTTTTGGTTGCGGGGGCTGGATTTGAACCAGCGACCTTTGGGTTATGAGTTCTTAAATGCGGCAATATAAAAGAGTTAGCAGGCATGGTTGGTTGAGGGAAGTTGTTTCAAGGAATCGATAGGAAGTTCAAGGAGTTTGGTGGATGGGTTGACGTTGGGTTGAATTGAGATCTGTTTTTTATTTCTGCCGACGAATCATCGGTCGTCTGCCAAATTCACTTCTCGGATAACCGCCGTTGCGCTGAGTGAGGTCCCGGGGTGCCTCCGCATAAAAACGGCCAGATTACACTTTTTGGTGTTACACCAAAAAGTGTAATCGCGCCGAGTTGAACAAGGAGATCAGTTGTCCGACAAGCCGACTTCTCGGACAGGTGGTGGCTCAAGGGAAAGCTGTTTGAGATCGACTATGCAGATTGGCTTAACCATGGGCATCTGCCGGACGGCTTCACTGCAGTTCTCGCTGAACACGCAAACAATCCAGGATGGGATATTGCGATTCAGGATGCACACGGGCATGTATCCGAACTGCTCCAACTGAAGGCAACGGAGAGTATTTCATACGTCCACGAAGCGATCTTGGCGCATCCGGACATCACGGTCGTAGTGCCGCATGAACTCTACGAAAAACTGCTTGAGAATCATGACACCCTGATAGGTCACATCGTGAATGGGAACGAAGCACTTGGCCATCTTAATGACCATGTTGCAGGCGCGGTGGATCATGCCGACGCGGCGGCTGCGGCCGACCATTTCCCGATTCTAGGCCCGATCCTCGTCATCGGGTTGGTCATCGGGCAGAATTGGAGTGCGTACAGGCAGAATCGGCTAAGCACGGCTGAGTTGGTTCGCAAGGTAACAGAGCGGGGCGCATTGGGCTTCATTGCCGGCGGAGCAGGTTGGGCGGTGGGGGCTCTCGCTCATGAACCCATCATCGGCCTGCCTGTATCGGTCACACTTCGCCTCATTGGAGGTCAGGTGATGCACAACAAACATAGGCGCGAGCTGCTTTCAAGAATGGTAGAGACTGTGGGCAAATCGTATCTGCAGCTGGAGTGCCAGTTGCCGCGGCCTCTGTTGACCGCATGATCCGCACCGAGTTGCGGGTATGAGAAGGCGGTCTCAGGCGGGATGCGATAACTTCCGAGTTATCGTTGCGAATCGTCAGCTTTCGATGCCGTAATTTAGCGGTCATGGATGAGAGCATGAGTCGTTGACCGCTTTGGCGAGGATGGTGAATATCGGTTTCTGGTCAAGCATTTCGAGCTGCCAAATCTGGAATCAAAAAACGATTGCAGATTTGGCAGCTCTTTCGGTGTCAGTCGATCATGCGTGCGCTGGTCGGTCACAATCGCGGAGTCCTCTGAGGTGTCTTGTCCCTCCTCCAGCCGATGCCGTAGGCATCGCTGGTTTTGACCTGCCACAGCGATCACAACAAATAGGATGTGGCCACTCGAGTCAGATGAGGCGTAACGGCTTGCTCTTAGAGCGCTGATTTCTTCGTCTATCGAGTTAGATTTCCTGATATTCGTTCGCATCTCACTTCGGCGCTCCATTGCCGTGAACCTGGGTGGTTTGGGTCCAGCTACCGCTCAGCACCCCGTTCGGATTCGAGTTCGGATCGTTCGTCTGATACCACTGCGATCCGTTCGTCCACGTCTGCGAGTACGCGTTCGACACATTCGTGGGAACTCCGTTCGGCCCCACCACCGTCTGCTGATCCAGCGCGTAGTCCACCCAGTCCGACGCCGCCGTCGTCTGCGCATTCATCGACGCGTTCGCGTTGTTCATCGAGCTTTCGAACGAGGACTCCTGCTGCGCCATGAACTGCTGATGCTGCGCCGCCGATTGCGCCATGCCCTGCTGGAACAGGTTGTTCATCATCCTGCTGAATGCCGCGTTCTGTGCGGTCATGGCCGCCAGCCTCGCGTTGGCCACCTTCTGGTTTTGCTGGTACAGCCGTTGCAGCACCGCCTGCTCGTACTGCTGTGTGGGCCCCCCCTTTGGCAGATTGTTGGCGTCCACCAACTGCACCAGTGCATCCAGCTGGCCCACGGGCGCCGTCAGTACAGTCATGCGCGTACCGCACAGTCCGCCAGCCACAGCTGCCGCCTTATTCACCGAACACACCACCCCGACCAGCAGCCGCTCCTCAATCACAAACGAGCCGTTCACCACTTCCACCCGCAACGCCGCCGTGTCCGCTGTGTTGTCGGTCTGCAACATTGCGGGCGCACTAGCGCTACCTTTGTTTCCCTGGGCCGCAAAGTTGGTCGCCCACTTCGAAAAAACCGCCGGCACCGCCATGGGTCCCACCACATGCACTCCGCCCTGCATCGTGCCAATGTAGAAGGTCAGAAAATCCGCTGCCGAAATCGGCTTCGAGATGTTCGCGCAGCCGCTCTGATTGACTTTCATCGTCGAGCTCCACTTCCATCCCATAGGCGGCTCGCCCCGGATCTGCATCAGTCCGTCCGGCGAATAGGCCCGATAGATCGGAGCCGGCCCGGTGGAGATGCACGGCAGCATCATCGAGACACCCTGAAACTTCCACCCCCCCGGGATCTGCACGTTGTACGCCACCATGTTGTTCAACGATGGATCGGTGATCGTCGCCGACGTCAGTTGGTTCGAAAGACTCGGGCCTGCGACGTACGTTGCAGGCCCGGGCTTCGCGCCCGACTGCGCGCCGGAGCCCTCGCTCGCGGGCTTAGGATCTGCCGCGCCACTCGGCGATGCCTTGCAGCCCGCCAGCAGAAGTGCGATCGCTACAGCAACAATGAATCCCTGACTGAAATTCTTCATGATTATCCTCGCGTCTCGTGAAATCGTCATTGGGGTTGTTCGTTTCCGTATCATGCTGAGGGGCGCAAACGCCAAACAGCTCATCGACTGATTCGCCTCACGCTCGCCTTTGATGAGGGGAGCGTCTTAATTAGCACCGCGCATCGTTCTCAAACCCGCGGCAATCAGATCTTCTGGATCGACAGTCCTGTGCGTTCTGCAATCATTCGAGCCACTTTCTTAGGACGGAAGAATGTGGACGACGAGAAACTGGCCTCGCTTCCGTCACTACCCTGGACCCAAAACTGTTGCACATTGAATGCGCGTCTGCACTTGATGGCGGCGATCTGGTCCCACTCCAGAAAAAGCTCCGCTGGCTTCTTCTCGGTGCCCAGGCTGAATTTCACGCCACGGCTGTCGAACTCGGCCCGGTAATTCAACATCCCCCGGCCCAGCTTCCAGAACCACAAACACATATAACCGAAAGCCAGTGCGCCAAAGCCCCATTGCGCCGCGCTCAGCGCATTGCCCGCGTTGAGCCCGCCATTCGTGGAGAGAATCGAGAACACCATGAGTGCCATGCATACGGCCATGATGGCTGAAAAGAGGCTTCCACTGATGGTGACCCAACACAGGAATCTGCTGTTGTGCAACACCACTGGCTTGGCGCGATTGAGTTCGATCTGGGAAGTAATGCCCGCACTCGACCTCGCGGCCGGAAACTCCGTTGTACTCATGATGAAACCTCCTCCTGGGTGCGATCCGCCTGGTATTACCGGCTGAGAACAGGGCCAGGCGCTACCCCCGCGGCAGTCTCACCGGCAAATGCGGCTGCGATCCACCTGTTCCTCTGACTTGAACGCGTCAATCAATCTGAAAATGTGTCACGGGATAGAGCAAAAAAAAGATCCACGACACCTTGGTGCGGGGTTGGCTTATTTCGGCGTGCTCCACAGCCGGAATCAGCGCTTGCAGTTTCACTCCATATCCACTGCTAGCTTTCCGCCGGCGGTCTCGCGCCGGACCACTCAAGCCGGATCTCCGCCCAGCGATCCTTCAGTAAGTGGCCTTCCGCGAGGGCACTTCCTTCAAGTCGCTGGATCGGAAGCGCCTATCTGAGACTTCGCGGCACAAAGCCGCTCTCAATGAGCGAACTGGCGATTTGCATGAAGCAAGAACTCCCCCGTTCGGCACCGGCGTCTTTCGGGAAGAAACAGACGGTGAGTTAGATGGACCCTCCGGCGTATTCTAACCATAAGGGAATGTTCATCCTCCGGCACGGAATCGCTGGGACTATGCGGGCGTGAATTTCAGGCGTGGTTCGGAACCTGAGCGCAATAAGAAGGTGTCGTTTTGACGGACGATAAAAGCCAGCATGGTGAGGTTACCGTTCTCCTCCGCGAGTGGGCTGCAGGCAAGCCGGATGCTTTGGACAGGCTTTTTGAGCTCGTCTATCCGGAACTGCGCCGGATTGCCGGCGCTTTGTTCCGCGGCGAGCGGCCGGAACATCTCATGCAGCCGACGAGCGTCGTCAATGAGCTCTTCCTCAAACTGATCCGGCAACGCAGTCTTCGCTTTGAAGATCGCGAGCACTTCTACTCGCTCTCCGCCCGGCTTATGCGACGGGTTCTTATGGATCACGCGCGCAGCCAGTCGCGGAGCAAACGCCATGGCGGTGTGCCCGTTCCTTTTGAAGAGGGCTTGGCTTGGATTGACGTTAGCCCCGTCGAGGCGATCGACCTGGATCGTACTCTGAACGAGCTCGAGGCCCTCGATCCGCGTAAATGCCGCATGGTTGAATTTCGCTTTTTTCTGGGCTTTACCGCTGAAGAGACGGCGGAGCTTCTCAATACATCGAAAGCAACGGTCGATCGAGAGTTGCGATTCGTTCGCGCCTGGTTATACGAGCGTCTGCACTCCGCCTGATTCAGTTCATGGTTGAATCGCGCGAACCTTGGAAGAGCGGAAGATAATGATTCAGGATTCAGAAAACTGGGAGATGCTGCAAGCGTTATTCCACCTGGCCGAGGGAACGCCTGAGGAGGATCGCGAGCGTGTGCTCGCTGCGCAGTGCTCCGATCCGCAACTCGTCCGGCGTGCTCTGGAGATCTTCCGCAGCTCCGCTGCTCTCGGCGATGACGGTCCGGTTCGCGCCGCGTCGCATTCGCAGGCCCATGTTGGTCCGTACACTCTGGTGCGCCTGCTCGGCGCCGGTGGAATTGGCAGCGTATACCTGGCGCAGCGCGTGGCTGGTGGCGTTCCCCAGCAGTTGGCGCTCAAGATGCTGGCTCCACACGCTGCAGGACCCTCGTTCATCGAGCGTTTTCGTCGTGAGCAACACATCCTCGGTTCTCTCGATCATCCCAACATCACCCGGCTCATCGACGCTGGCCTGTCCGACTCAGGGCAACAATATCTCGTCATGGAATACGTTGACGGCGAACACCTCGATGCATATTGCGATCACCGCAAGCTCGGAGTGCCGGAGCGCCTTCGTTTGTTTCTCGATGTCTGCGACGCGGTTGCTTATGCGCACCGCAATCTGATCGTTCATCTCGATCTGAAGCCGTCGAACATCCTCGTGTCACAGGACGGTGTCGTCAAGCTGCTTGATTTCGGAACCTCCAAGCTCATCCAGACCGACAGCCTGCTGACCACGACCGTCATGGCTACGCCCGCCTACGCCAGTCCCGAGCAATTGCGCAACGAGCCGGTCACCACTGCCTGCGATATCTATGCGCTCGGCGCCGTCCTGTTTGAGCTTCTTACCGGCAAGCGTCCTTATGCCAACTCTTCAGTGGCTACCATGATCGAGCGCGCTATGACCGAACAACGGCCGGAAAATCTCTTGAGCGCGATCACAGTTGAGGGCGCACTGCATCGCGGCGTAGCGGAGGGTCGGCTTCGTCAACTTCTCAGTGGCGATCTGCAGACCATCACCGAGAAATGTCTCAGGCCACGCCCGTCTGAAAGGTATGCCTCGGTTGACGCATTGGTGCAGGATATAAGGCACTATCTCGACGGTGAACCGGTCATGGCCCGCCGACAGACCGCGATCTACCGGCTCGGCAAATTTGTTCGCCGCCATCGCGTGGGAGTGACAGTCGGCTTAGCCACGGCGGCGCTACTCGTCGGAAGCCTGAGCTATGCGGCCTGGCGCCAGCAGCAGGCCCTCCGCGCGGCGCAACGTGCCGAGCGAATGCAAACCTTCATGCATCAGCTCTTTCGTCTCGCCAACTCGAATTACACCGGTAAGCCGGCTGTCACGGTTCCGGAGTTTTTGCAGTTAGGCGTGAAGATGCTGCCCGACTACATCCGCAATCCCGACGACCTGCTTGCAGCAAAGGTTGCGCTTGCCGAATCGATGTACGACAACGGAGACCTGGACGGCGCTCGAAAAATTTTCGAGCTGACCGCTGCAACCGCCCGATCCATGGGGAATGCCGATGCCGAAGCAGAGTCAGAGGCGTTCGCGGGACAAATTGCGTTCTCTCAAGGCGATGTGAAGGATGGGAAACAGCTTACCGCCGAAGGACTGAAGGCTTCGCAACGCCCGGGAGTTACGCCAGCCGTTCGCGTGCGGGCAGCGGACTATTACGCCTGGAATCGGGAAAATTATGGCATTGCCGACGAAGATCTCCGCTTGCTGCGCTACGCAGCGGACGAAGCGCGCCGCAACAATCTGCCCTTGCATGAGAAGGCCGACGCAATTCACTTGCTTGCCAGTAACCTGGAGTACCGCGGCCAAACCGATGAAGCTCAGCGGCTGGATGACGAGGCGCTGCGGCTTCTGAACCAAGATCCGGCATCCGTTTGCGACAAGGCGGAAATCTACGGTGAGCTCGCCGAAGTGAAGGAGTTGAATCTTGATTTTCAGGGCGCTCTTCCCCTGTTCCAAAGCGCCTACAACGGATACAGTACTTGCTCCGGGGCTGACGGGCGTGAGGCAATTTCGATGCTAGCCTATGAGGCCGCTACGTTGACCGAACTAGGACGAGCGCCCGAAGCTATACGTGAGTTGGAACAGGCCAAGCCTGCCTGGGAGAAATTGCCAGATCGGTATTGCCGGTGGGGGATCTTCGCTAACTCTCTATCCGCGGCCTACATTGCGGTCGGCCGCTACCAGGAAGCGGAGGTCTTGCTCAATCAACTGGTAGCCGATTGCGGCAATGTGATGGCGCTGCCCATGACAGGTCTCCTACATTACTACCTGGCTGAATCTCTTGCCGGGCAGCACCGCTATCCGGAAGCTTTGCTGCACGCCGAATATACCCAGAAGGCCTGGAGCGCAATTCCCGCCTCAGTAAAGATGGATCCATTGGGGCACAAGCGAGTCTCCGACTTCAATCGCCTTCTTGAGGATATCCGCGCTCATCTGGCTGCTCCACCTAATCCCTCGCCGCAATCTAATCCTCACGCAAAGTAATTCATTTCTCCTGCGCCTGACGCGTACCGTGCAGGAGATTCCCCGTGCCCCGTAAAACCAGAACCCTCACCCTGCTCCTTCTTCTTGCGTGCGTCACCGTCCTCCATGCTCAAGACGGAACCAGTGTCACCAGCCCGGTGTGGACCTGGGTCGGCGGCAGTCAGGGCAAGGTAGCCACGGCGCCAAGCTTCGGAACACAAGGAGTGCCATCGTCCTCGAACTTCCCCGGCTCTCAATCCGAAGCCACCACGTGGACCGACGCCAGCGGGGATTTATGGCTGTTTGGAGGCTCGCAGTCGGACTCCTCCGGCACCTACGGTTCCGGCAATGATCTTTGGCGCTATAGCCCCTCCACCAGCCAGTGGACGTGGATGGGTGGCGGCACCATCGACGCAACGAACACGGCTGAGGGAAATTACGGCACGCTCGGCGTCGCGGCGGCGAGCAATCTCCCCCCAGGACGCGTTGGGGCTGTTGGCTGGACCGACGCGAGCGGAAATTTCTGGCTCTTCGGCGGTACCGCCTTTGCGGACATCTCCAGCCATTACGAGACTGTGTATTACAACGACCTCTGGAAGTACAACCCCACCAGCAACCAGTGGACGTGGATGGGCGGGAGCGATACACCCACCTCCGGTGGATTTGCGAGCGGCGTCTTCGGAACCAAGGGAACCGCCAGCACAGCCAATATTCCCAGTAGCCGCTATGGCTCGGTCTCCTGGACAGACAACAACGGCGACCTCTGGTTGATGGGCGGGAGTGGTGTGGACTCAACCGGCCTCACTGCCATGCTGAACGATCTGTGGCGCTACAGCCCCACGACTGGCCAGTGGACATGGATAACCGGCAACAGTGTGGCCGGCATCAACAATGGCTTGTCCGGCACCACGAGCGGCGCCTATGGGTCCGAAGGCGAGGCCTCAACTGGGAACACGCCTGGAGGCCGCTTTCAAGGTGCATCCTGGATTGACACCTCCGGCAACTTCTGGCTTTTCGGCGGCTGGGGCTCGGACTCGACGGGAACGACCGGCCTGCTGAACGATCTTTGGGAGTACAGTCCCTCCGCGAACACCTGGATGTGGGTCAGCGGCGGCGATACTCTGCCCCCCAGGAACACCGGACTATTCCAGGCGTCAGCCGGAGTCTACGGCACCCAGGGCACCGCGTCCGCGAGCAACGTTCCCGGAGGCCGATACGTGGGTGCGGCGTGGACCGACGCCAGCGGCAACTTCTGGCTCTTTGGCGGCGTGGGCGCGGACTCCACCGATACGGACGGCTTGCTCAACGATGTCTGGGTGTTCAGTCCAACTTCGAACCAGTGGACGTGGATGGGCGGCAGCACCACAGCCAACGCCACCGCAGTGTATGGCACGGAAGGCGTCGCCAGCGCATCCAACACTCCCGGCTCCCGCGCCATGATGCTGTATTGGACGGACCTGAATCACAACCTATGGCTGTTCGGCGGCCTGGGAGGCAGCTATCAGCCCGGCGACCCGAGCGCCTTCACTTACACCGACCTTTGGACCGCCGGAACTGCCGGCGGAGCGTCGAGTCCCGCAGTCACTCTCTCGCAGACGGCACTCAGCTTTGTCTCCAGCGCCGGCACCGCGAGCTCGCCGCAGATGGTGACGCTTACTAATTCAGGAACCGGCTCGCTTACCATCATAGGCATTTCGCTGACGGGCGCCAACGGAAGTTCGTTTGCTGAAACCAACAACTGCCCTGCGTCCCTGGCTGCGAATGATTCTTGCACGATTTCGATCACGTTTACACCGGCCACCGCGACCAGCTACTCGGCTTCGCTTTCGATTACCGACAACGCAACCGGGTCACCGCAGACAGTCACACTCACTGGCACGGGCGCAACCGCGTATTGCGTGAATAATCCGGCCACCCCCTATGTGAACTGCAACCCTGGAGGCGCGGTTATCGGCTCGAACTCACAATCTCAGCAGTTGAGCTTCGCGACTCCTGTCGTGACGACGGCAACCGCGAGCGCATTCAGCACTGAAATCGTAGGAACGTACAACGGCACTACAGTCTACGATCAAACCTTCGCGGCTGCGTATGGAACACCGACGGTGCAAGCCGGAGTAACTGCGGCAAATGCTGCCATTGCAACCGCGGGCGGATCCAATGCTGTGATTCCAGCACCGGCTCTGACGTCGACATCTTCGAACACCAGCACCTCCTCCAGCTCAATCTATTCAGTGGCCCAGCCTGAGGCGAGCACGACCGTAATCACCAGCACAACCACCACAACGTTTGGTCCGGCGACGATCATGGCGCAAGTTGCCAACCTGGGCAATCCTGCCAATCCAACGGCCGCCCAAACCAGCATCTGTAATGTGTCCAGCCTGCCAAGCGCGACCATGCCCACCTGCATGGCAACCAATGCAGGCACGCTCACGGTTTTAGGGGGACAGGAGGACATCAACACAAATATCGATAACAATTACCTGATCAATACCGCGACAACAAGCACTACCACCACAACTACCGACGCAGTGTATTCGATCAACGCAACGGCAGCTACCTCCGCTCCAAATCCTGACGACCTCGATTGGACCTGGATGGACGGTTCGAGCTTGGTTGGAAGCTCGACCCACGTCGCGCCCGGCAACTACGGGACGCTTGGAGTTCCCGCCTCGACCAACGTCCCCCTGGGAAGAGTTGGCCCTGGGACATGGACCGACAAATCCGGCAACTTCTGGATGATGGGCGGATCCTCCATATCGGAATCTATGCCCGTACCGTACCTCAACGATCTATGGGAGTATTCTCCATCCACACTGGAGTGGACCTGGCAGGGCGGCGCCAACTCGGTTCCTGCCGGCACCAACGGAGTTGGAGACACCTTTGGTACCCAGGGCACGCCTTCTGCACAGACCATCCCTGGGGCACGATCCGGAGCCCTTACCTGGACCGATCCATCGGGCAACCTCTGGCTGTATGGAGGGTATGGCGTGGACGCTGGCTATCCGGTCACGACCGCTTCTCCAATTGAAATGCTTTACTCGTTTTGGAAATACACACCATCCTCGGGCCAATGGACGTGGATAGCAGGCTCGGACTACGGTATTCCAGCGGACGTGGTTAACTCCGTTCCAACGTATGGAGTCATGGGAATACCGTCCTCGGCAAACTTCCCCGGCGCTCGATCCGGTGGTTCGACCTGGACGGATTCTGCCGGTGACTTATGGATGTTCGGTGGCGATGTTGTCAATGCGGAGTCGTACACGACCACCAATGGTTTCGGTGAATCCGCGATCGATGGGAACGATCTCTGGAAGTTTGACCCGACGAGCCAGCAGTGGACTTGGGAAGCCGGCTCGCAGATCACCAGTTCGGCTTCAGTCAACCCCAACTGCACGCCCGGCGTGAACGGAACGCTGGGGCAGCCTGCTGCAGGCATCACGCCGAGCGGCAGGGGCGGCTCATCATCCTGGACTGATTCGGCGGGTAACCTTTGGTTATTTGGCGGCCAGGGATGCGGCTCTTTCAATATCAACGCCGCGAAAGAATACACCTGGGGAACTCTTAACGACCTTTGGAAATTCAGCACCACAACCAACGAGTGGACCTGGGTGGCGGGTGGAACCAGCGCGGACCAGAGCGGGATCTACGGCACGTTGGGAACGCCGGCTGCCGGAAACACGCCTGGTGAACGTGAAGACGCGTATTCCTGGACTGACAAGAACGGCAAATTCTGGCTCTTCGGCGGATCCGGCTACGACAGCAATGGCATCTACGGCGCGTTTAACGACCTGTGGATGTTCGACCCCTCGACGACTGAATGGACCTGGGAGGGAGGCTCAACAACGGATAGCGGATCCGCGAGCTTGCCAGGCATCTACGGAACGTTGGGAGTGGGAGCTGCAGGAAACATGCCAGGCGCGCGGGACGGCGGCGGCGCCTGGACTGACACGAGCGGCAACCTCTGGCTCTTTGGGGGATTAGGTGAGGATGCAAGCGGCACATTAGGGGACCTGAACGATCTCTGGGAGTACGGCTCCGGCGCGGTGGCAACGCAACAAGCTGCAACGCCAACGTTCAGCGTGACCGGCGGTAACTACAGCTCCGCGCAGTCGGTTACCATCTCTGACGCCACGCCCAACGCCACCATTTACTACACCATCGACGGCACCACGCCGACCACCGGCTCGACCGTCTACAGCGGCACCGCGATCACCGTCTCATCGACAGAGACCATCGAGGCCATCGCAACGGCCAGCGGCTACACGCAGAGCGCGACAGCAACCGCGACTTACACCATTACCGTGCAGGCAAAGACCACGCCCACGGTGACGGTTTCGCCATCGCCTGCCAGCGTCACAACCGCGCAGGCGCTGCCGGTAACCATAACGGTCAGCGGCACTCCAACGCCGACGGGCTCGGTCACACTCTCAAGCGGCACTTACACGTCAGGTTCGGTGACACTGACCAACGGTGCCGCAACCATTTCAATCCCTGCGGGTGCGCTCACAACCGGCACAGACACACTCACCGCAACCTACACGCCTGATGCGAACAGCTCGACCACCTTCACCTCGGCAAGCGGCACCAATACAGTGACAGTGACAGCGGCAGTTGTCACTGCGCCTGTCGCTGCGCTCACGCCAGCGGGACCGTTGACCTTTACGGCTGCCAGCGGATCGACGAGCGCCGCGCAGACGGCCACTCTCACCAACACCGGCAACGCGGCGCTGAGCATCACCGGCATCGGCATCACGGGGACCAATGCGAGCTCGTTCGCTGAAACGAACACTTGCGGGAGTTCCCTCGCTGAGGGCGTGAACTGCTCCATCTCCATCACCTTCTCGCCGGGCTCCGCTGCAAGCTTCACGGCAAGCCTCAGCGTCGCCGATAACGCCAGCGGTTCGCCGCAGACCATCGCATTGAATGGCACTGGAACAACGTCTACCAATCCCACGGCGACCTTCATACTGAGTTCGCTGACATCGACCGGCACAGTCTCGGATACAATTGCTGCCACTTACCAGCTCACGGTGACGCCGCAAAACGGAGCCTTTACCAGTCCGATTTCGCTGTCGGCGAGCGGTGTCCCTTCGGGCTATACAGCTTCCTTCAACCCAGCCTCGGTGACACCGGGAAGCTCGCCCGCCACTGCAATGCTCACCATTTCGAAGAGTCCCACCGCCATGCTGCAGAGGACGCTGCCCTTCACCGCTCCCGCGCTGGCGCTGATCGCATTTTTCTTTGTGCCGCGTGCGCGGCGCAGGCGCCTGGTCATGCTCGTGGTCTTTGCCGTGGGAGCGTTTGCGGCACTTACATTCTCAGGCTGCGGCGGAGGTTTTGGCCTGCCAACTACAACCTACAACGTGACCATCACCGCAAGCGGCGGCGGCGCGACGCAAACCACGACCGTGCAGCTCACGGTCCGGCAATAGGGAGACCACGATGCGCATCCAGCACCGAATCGTTCTTGTTCCGATGTTCGCCGCGGCCCTGCTCGCCCCGGCCGCGCTGCATCCACAAACCGCTGGCAGCGCCGCGCGCAAGAATAACGCGCTGCCCGAGATTGCCGCCGGCTTCACCTACCTGAACAGCAATGCGCCTGTGGATGGCTGCGGATGTTTCGGTGTCTACGGCGGGAGCCTGACCGCCGCGTTTCCCATTGCGCGGGGGCCGTTTGCCATCGTCGGCGATTTCACGTCCGGAAGCAGCACCAGCATCGCGCCGAACAACTATCACCTCACGCTGTCTACTTACACGGCCGGCGGTCGGTACACGCCCGCCTTCGGCGCCTCGCGATTTCATCCCTTCGCGCAGGCGATGGCCGGCATTGCCCACGCGTCGCAGAGCCTGGTGAGTGGTTCGGGAGCATCGGTGCCTAATGCAAACGCCGCTTTTGCGGCCGATCTGGGCGGCGTCGTCGATCTCGATTTGAATCGTCGCTTCCGCATTCGTCTGGCGCAAGCCGACTATCTGCTCACGACCTTCGACAATGGCTCAAACGATCACCAGAATAACCTCCGTTTGAGCAGCGGCCTGGTCTTCCGCTTTTGAAGCGGAAGACTCTCGAAGGCGGCAACCTGCGCTATTCAGTCAGGGGATGAAAGTTGGAAGCAATGAAGTACACGGCCGAAGCATTTGATCAGATGCAACAGTTATGGGGGGTCAAGAGGTTCAATGACCACCAGTTGCGCTGCGTCCTCAGATTCGAGCATCGTCTCGACGCAAAATCTCTCAGCAGGGCCGTAAATGCTTCGATCCGGGCCTTTCCCATCCTTGCCACCCGCTACATTTGCGGCCGAAGACCGCACTGGACAACTCTTGATACCGGCGATCTCCGCCGCGCCCTGGTGGTGGCGCGCGACGAAACGGAGTTCGAGGGATTTGTTGCTTCAAAAGTCGATGAAAGCATTGGCCCCCAGGTGAGAGTTTGCCTCCTCAACTCAGCGCCCTTTTCCATCGCCTTGAAGATGAATCACATGGTTTGCGACGCAGCGGACTTCAAAGCGTACATCTATTTTCTCGGCGACATGTATACGGGGGTGACACCCGATCCCTGCTATGGGCTTGGCGAATCCATAGAGGATCGGAGCGTGCGCCGAGTGTTGAAATGCTTCAGCCTGGGCGTGAGAGTCAAGTCGTTGCTTCTCGAAAGCAACCAAAACAACCACTCTGGAGGTAGCCGTTTCCCGCTCAGCGGCAGCCACGAGACGCGGCCTTTTGTTCTTACCCGCAAGCTGGGGCGTGGAAGAACGGCAACCATCATGCGATACGGAAAAGCCAAAGGCGCCACCCTGAACGATGTTCTGTTGACGGCTTTTTATCGCAGCCTGTTTCGGCGGCTCAATCTGAGCCCTGGAACCATGCTCCGCATACCGGTGATGGTGGATATGCGGCGATACCTTCCGGAGACGTGCGACGTATTACCTTTGAGCAATCTGACCTCAACGGTGAGCACGGAGTTGAATTGCAAATCGGGAGAGCGCTTCGAAGACACGCTTGGCAGGGTGAAAAGCGTGATGGACCAAAGGAAGCGCAGTAACCCGGGCCTCAATGGATTTATCAAGCTCGACCGAGCCTATCGAATCTTAGGGAGGACGATCGCCAATCGCCTCTTGATGGCGAAGATGAACCATCCACTGATAAGCATGACAAACATGGGCGCACTGGACAGTCATCGAATGTCGTTTGGAGATCAACACCCATGTGACGCTTTCTTCTCCGGCTCCATAAAGTACCAACCCTACTTTCAGCTCTCTGTAAGTTCGTACGGCGGCGAGCTCACGCTTGGCGTAAATGTGCTGGGGAGCAACAGCGATCGGGATTGCATTCTATCGTTTTTCGATGAGATAGAGGCCGAACTGCCTGGATGGGATTTGGTGAGGCTCCCCGTATTTCAGGTCTATCCCGATCAAAAGCGCAAGTCGCGCCAATGCGAGACCTCGCACATCCCGATGGACTCCACAGGAGGAAAAGATGACTCAATCCACTACCGTGCAGCACACGGTTCAGTAGTAGGAGAGGACCATACGCCACGACTAAAAAACTCGCGCCTTTCCAAGGCGTCGTTTATGAGATAGGTTTTAATGTCAAGCCTTCTCCAGGCGGAAGCGTCGATCAAGTTGGTTCGAAGACGGGTGCGCCAATCGCATGGAACGTTCGCGTCTCACTTCTTGCTGCCAAGCGTCAAAACAACTGTCTGCTGGGCCGAATTTCGCAGAAACACGATCGTTAGTCTTGTTCCTTTCCTTGCAAAGAGCGACTCCTGTATCGCCTCGCCTACGCTTTCTTTTAGGTCGCTTCCATCGACCTGCACCAGCCGGTCGCCAGCACGTAGCCCTGCTTTTTCCGCTGCAGAGCCGGGTGCCACAGTCTGAATCCAGGCGCCATCCGGCTTTGATTTGTCGAAGGTGAGCCCGGTCGTCCCCAATTCCGTTACCCTGATGTAGCCGTCGTTTTTGAAGTGCGCCCAGCAAAATTCAACCGCAGCCATGCCCGTAGGGCCGGCGCCGGCGCACGGCATAAACTCACCTTTCCAATTAATCATCGGCTTCACATACATGAGACTGGAACCCGATTCGGGGCCGGGAGGCGCCTGCAGCGGATCGCGCGTCAGTTCAACATCCATCGGCGTAGCGCCCCGCATCACGCGCAGTTTCACCGTTTCTCCTCGCGGGCCAAATATCATCATCTCCGCAATTTCCGGCAGCGAATGGGCCGCCGGCTTGCCGTTCACGGTCAGTATTCGGTCGCCCGCCTGCAGCCCAGCGGCATCAGCCGCCGACCTTGTTGCTACGGACGCGATTGCTCCATCGTCCGGCCCGGTCAAGGTAAATGTAATGCCCGAGTAGCCAAGGTCTTTCACTGAAATGAGACCTGCACTCTCGAAGAGCGAAATGCATTTCTTGCCCAGAGGAAGAATCAGCGATACGCACGCGGCCGAGGTCCCTTTCGAGTCGACAACAGTTTCCGCTTCTGCCTTCACCCCGCCCATCCGCAGCAGCGCCGCAAGGACCAGTATGGCTGGCAATATCCTGGCCATCGCAAAGCGCCATTCTTGTACTGGAATCATCAGATAATCTCGCTCTCATTGGCTCGAAACGCCAAAACCCTCAGCACACATGTGCCCATGCGGAGTGCATTAGTGGCCTCAGCCTGGTTTTACAGTGTTTGTGTATGGCCGGGTTGGATCATGACCTCATGACCCTTGAAGCCGCCGACGCTGTCCACCATTTCCCTTACCTCAGTAGGCGTCATTCCGAACAAAAATGACTCATGCCCGATGCAAGTTCCTGGAGATCATGCGCCGATTCGATGAATGGGCCGCCTGATGGCCCATTGGGACAACTGTCCGATCCCTCCGTCAGGTGGCAGCAAGTGGCTGAATCCCTGGGCTGAGATCGAAGCTGTTCCCGATTGGTTGAGACAGCTTGCCTTCGAAAGCCCTAATTCCCCACCCGGAAAGGCGATTCCGGTGCGGACGCCCTCTCCTCGGCCAGCACCCTGCCGCTCGGCTCAGCGCTTCGAGAGGCAAGACCGTTGCAAGCGGAGCGGATACCCGAACTTCAATCAAGGTGGCGGAACGCGCGGGTTTCGCCCATCAAGGCGAAGTTAGTTCATCTCCACGACGGTCAGAGAGTAACACGGAGCGCCGATGGGCATTTAGGTCTTTGCCTCGGCGCTCTTCTTTTTTTCACCCACAACTTCAAGGAAGAAAAGATTGATGAACGAACAGCAGTATCGGTACCTCTTTAGCCTGACATGTCTGCAGGCCCGCGCATTTTCAAATGAGCCAATCGCCGCTGGCAGAAAGATGCGCGCCGGCAAAATTTGCAGCTCATGCAAACTCGGCCTGCCTGAGCCGCACATCCCAGGTCTAAAGCGGTGCGAATCCTGCGCCAGCAGACATCTGGTCTTCATGTATTTCCGCCAACGATGTGGTTGGCACTGCGGCTTTACGACCGAATCTCGGAAGAAGCTCCCAAAGGAGTTCACCTTCAATAGCTCATCCACGGTGCGCGAGTTGGCGAGCCGCGGCAACGGCCTCATCGACAAATGGGACCGAGAGGGATTCGAAATTGGACTCGATGTCGGCAAGGGCGGCATCTGGCTGCGCCTTACGGATCAGCAGTACGCCGCACTCGGAGGTGTGCTCTAACCGGGATCTTTCGAGAAAAACCGGTCGCCTATACCGGGCTTCGATCGCACATACCTCGCCAAGCGCAGGGATAGTTTCATGCTCGTGGTTGCTATCGCAAATAGTGTTGGCAGAGGCTGGAGTATGAGTTGAGGCTGATCCAGTCTACCGTTACCGGGGTAATGCCAAGCCCGGCCGGAAGTAGACAGCCATGGAAAGCGGCGTTCAAGGAGGACCTCCCACCGACGGTTTCGAGCCATTGCTCGATTCTCGGGAGGCCGCTCCTTGACGTCCGCTTGCACTACAAAACGCTTGAGGCGAAAGCCCGGCTCGGTCTGATTCCGGCGATGAAGGAGGGCAAGTCATGGCTCTTCCGCCTCTCGCTCCTCGATGAATATATAGATCGTCAATTAAAATCCAACGTAACCAACCATGCCGCGCTAGCTCCCAACCGAAAGGATCAGGAGCCATGAAACAAGCGCGACAGCGTTTCCAAAGAGGCAGCCTGCGGAAGGTTCCGCGGGCCAACAGAAAATCGGCGTGGGAATACCGATACACAAATCCCGCGACAGGCAATAAGGATTCCATGTATCTGAGCACGGACGAATTCCCAACCAGATCGGCAGCCCTGACGCATCTGGAGAGCTTCGTGCTTCAACTCAACTCGGGCCATCCCATCTCTTCTTTGGGCCCCAAAAAGTTCGGGGGGATCCTGGATCGTTTCATCAAGGATGAGCGCTTGCTCATAATCAAGAAACTGCGTCCAGGCCAGGTCAACATGAACAGGGAGGACTTGAGCTACACAACCGCCCTCGCGTATCTGAGCATGATCAAACGGATACGGGAGCGGTGGGGAGAGACCACCATCGGCGAGGTTAAGCCGTACGCGGTTGCGGAGTGGCTGAAGAAGATGACAGGGGCGCCCAAGACCAAAGGCAATATCAAGGCGCTCATGCATCGCGTTTTCGAGAAGGCCATGCTGTGGGAGGAGTTTGAATTCGGGCGCAATCCCATGGAGCTGGTCGAAGTCAAGGGAGTGACCAAGCGCACCAAGAAGGCTGTGGTGCTTACGGTCGAGCAGTTCTACCTCATCCTGGACCTTCTGCCTGAGCCCTACCGGACCATGGTCCTGGTGGCGCAATGCACGGGACTCCGGGTCGAGGAAATCCTGGCCCTTCCTTGGGAGAACATCCACTTCGATACTCTCAGCATGCTGGTGGACCGCGCCGTCGTTCACGGTCGAGTCCAGTATGTGAAGACCGAGTATTCGGAAGATGAGCTCCCTCTCGATCCAGACTTTGCAACCGTGCTTCTTGAGCGGAAGCAGCGCTCGAATGGCTCGGAGCTGGTGTTCACCAGCCCGGTCACCGGCCGCCACTTCCACGCTTCCCCGGCACAGCAGGATTACCTTCGTCCTGCCGGCTGGTGTCTCATTGCCTGTCCACAGTGCGGGGCTGCGATCGGGAAGCGCTGTACGTACACGGATGGCGAGACTGTGGCCGTTCATACAGAACGGCGGCAACTAGCCAAGGTGCGCAAGCTCGACAACGTGGGCTGGCATACGTTCCGTCACACCTACCGGTCCTGGCTGGACGATGCGGGTGCACTGATCGGCGTGCAGCAGAAACTGATGCGGCACTCCGATATCTCTACCACGGCGAAGTATGACGATGCGCTTATGGAATCCAAGCGCAAGCACAACAGCGTCGTGGCTCGCAGGGCACTAGGGAAAGCGTAATCGGAGGGAAACCGAAGCCGTAGCCGGTGCCCAGGAGGGCTTCTGAAGCTCTAAATAAACCGCTTAAAGTGGGTTATCGTGGGTTGGCCGGTTGGCTAAATGGTTGCGGGGGCTGGATTTGAACCAGCGACCTTTGGGTTATGAGCCCAACGAGCTACCGGGCTGCTCCACCCCGCACTCCTATCTTAGCAAGCGCGGAAACTGGGGTCAATCACCTGACGCAGTGCAAATGCAATGCGGCACCTTTAAAATCAGCAGTTTTTCTATTGTGTCCAGAGAAATGCGGCAATTGATGGGAACTGCGGCACGGCTGCTTTCTCGAGCTGGCCTATCCGCAGCGCTCATTTCACGTCGGTCCCGGCGTCGTCCTCTTCGCCTTCGACGGAAATGCGCAGCGAGCGCAGAAAATGCAGATCGTTTGGCGAGAAGACTCCCGACTCCGTGCCCGCCTCTGCTGCAAGTTCGCCCGCTTCGTTCTTCTTCAGCTGCGCCGCCACCACTTCGTTCAGCCCGATCGTCGCTTCCAGCATCAGCAACACGTCAAACCCGTGCTTGCGGATGTCCTGCACGACTCCCGCGATCTGCTCGCTCTCAATCACCGACTCATGGATGGCCTCGCCCAGTTGCTGAATCAGTTCGCGCAGACGCGATGTCACGGGTACCTCCAAGTGCGGCCCACACCGGAATTAGATGCAGGTAGCGGCGTAGAATCTCTTTACCTTACTGCCAAACCCTTTTCAGAGCAACCCGGGAACCGGTCCAACGCGCCACAGGCCGCTGCTACCATCATAAACGGGATGAGACCTCGCATGATTGGCCGCGCCCTGGGCGTTGGAGTGCGCATCGCCGGGCACATTGTCGGGCAGTTTCTGGCGCCCTCCGCGCAATCAGCGGTTACTCCTCAAATGCATCAAAGTGTTCCAGTTGGCTCCGCGCAGCAGAACCGTGCCGGCCAGACGGCAGCCCGCGCGACGAATCAGGCCGCGCAATCCGTGGGTCAGGCCGGTCGATCCGTGAGCCGCGGCGTGGGCGGCTTCTTGCGTCCCTTCCGCCGCGTCGGCGGGGTTCTCTGGCTTGAAGTCAGCGGCGTCTTTTTTCTCCTGCCCGTCGTCGTCTTCGCTGCCCCGCTTTGGCGCGCCGTCGCAGCCTATCCGCATACCAGCGACCACAGAACGCTCTGGGTCACAGCCGGTATCGTCACGCTATTTTTCTACCTTGGTGTCAGCTCGTTCTGGCGTGCAAGCCGCCGTTCCAGGCGACCCTAGCTCTCCGCCGGCTCATTGCGCTCCCCTCGCGCCACCAGCCACACCGCTACACCAATCGCCACCAACCCGATCAGCAAAAAACCCAATCCGTCGCGAGCCCCGCTGTGCATCAGCCGGAAACCACCCAGTCGCATCATTGCCAGCGCATTCAGTCCTGCCGTTCCCATGCTTCCTCCCACCGGCAGGCACGTGCCCGGCCGTACAGAAAGAAACCCGAAACCAGGCGCGGAGTTGTTCTTTGGTATCCGGCTCGGAAGCCGCTCAGCGCTTTTTGCGGCCCCACAATCGCGGCGCCAGCGCGTAATTCAGCTGCACCAGCACAATGGCCGCAATGCTCAGCCAGGTATGGATGAAGCAAAGCGCCGCACCCGCCGCGTAAAGCGACTGTGCAATCACGATGCGCCGGCAGATGCTGCCCTTCACGTCTTCGGGCGTGTCGGCTTTCACCAGGTTGGCGCGCGTGGCGTACGACCAGCTCCAGAAAAGCATCGCGCCCAGCACAAAAATGTTGAGCCAGTAAATTCCGAGCGCCGCGCGGTAGGCAAAAAACTCGGTCAGCAGCCGAGTGGAAAGCGGAAGCAGCGTGACCGCGAAAAGAAAGCCGAGATGGATCCACGTCAGATCGCGCGTGCCTTCGGCAAGGTGATTCAGCTGCGTCTGTTGCCCGGCCCAGAAGATGCCGAGCGTCAGAAAGCTCATGCCGTACGTGATCCACTGCGGCCCCAGCGCCACAAGCGCGGCCAGCAATTCGCCCTCGCCGTGCACCTGTGCGGCGGTGGGCAGATGCAGGTCCAGCACCAGCAGCGTCATGGCAAAGGCAAATATGCCGTCGCTCAGCGCCGCCAGCCGGTCCAGGTTGCGCCCCTGAATGCGGTTGTAAAGAGTGGGCATGAATTCTCCTTGAGCATAACCAATACGGCTGGAAGCGCCATCTTTCCCTTGCCCTGTGACTCAAGTCAGACCTTCGGCCGCGGCACCGGCTCCTTACGCGTCAGGTGCCACACGCCCACAGCCAGGGCCAGCGCGCCCAGCCCATACGCCAGCACCGCCGTCTCGCCGCGATGAATCTGCCAGCCCTTCCCAATAGCCAGAGCTGCGGCGATCAACATCACAATGCCCCGTACGCGATTCATTCTTGCGCCTTTCCTGCCGGGTTCTTCCAAGTTGCTTGGGACGCATCCATCCTAATCGTTCGCCCTGCCGCCAAAACCGCTGGCCCCGGGCGCAATTGACCCCCGCCGCCTGCAGTCCCTATGTTGAAAGAGGTAGAAGTAGCCGCTCTTATAAGGAAGATCCATGTCTGATTCCGTTTCCGCAGTCGCCGCGCCGCTCAAAAAAACCGCACTCAACGCCACGCACCGCGCCCTCAAAGCCAAAATGGTCGACTTCGGCGGTTGGGACATGCCGGTCGAGTATCCCGTCACCGGCGACGGCCTCTGTGTCGGCCTGATCGGGGAGCACATGGCTGTGCGCACTGGCGTCGGACTCTTTGACGTGAGCCACATGGGCGAAATCCAGTTTCGCGGCCCCGGCGCGTTGGCCGCCGCGCAGCACATCACCATGAATGACGCCTCGAAGCTCGTCGATGGCCAGGCCCACTACTCCGCTCTGCTCACGCCCTCGGGCGCATTCGTCGACGACATTCTCGTGCATCGCCTCAGCCCCAACGACTATCTCCTCGTCGTCAACGCCGGCACCACCGACAAGGACTTTGCGTGGATCAAGCAGCAAGTGGGCGGCTGGCCCGGCATTCATTTGAGCAACTACTCCAGCTACTACTCGCAGCTCGCCCTGCAAGGCCCGCGCTCGCTTGAGACCCTCGCCAAGCTCACCAAGGTCGATCTCGCCGCCATCAAAAATTACTGGTTCACCTGGGGCACCGTCGCTGGCATTCCCAACGTGATGATCGCCCGCACCGGCTACTCCGGCGAAGACGGCTTTGAGGTTTACATCCCCTCCGACGAGCCCACCACCGTGAAAATGTGGAACGCGCTGCTCGACGCAGGCGCGGAGTTCGCCATCCGTCCCTGCGGCCTGGGCGCGCGCAACACTCTTCGCCTCGAAGCCGGCATGAGTCTCTACGGCCACGAAATCTCTGAGGACATCAACGTTCTCGAAGCCGGCCTAACGCGTTGGCTCAAGCTCGACAAAGGCGAATTCATTGGCCGTGATGCTCTTATCCAAATCCAGGAAAAGAAACCCAGGCGCAAAATCATCGGCCTCGAAATGATCGAGCGTGGCATCGCCCGCGACGGGTACTCCGTGCTGTCTTTGGACGGCGAGCAAATTGGTACGGTCACATCCGGCTCTCCCGCGCCCTTCCTCAAAACCAACATCGCCATGGCGCTCGTGCCCACGTCGGTCGCCGAGTCAGGTACTGACGTTCTAATCGACGTGCGCGGCAACCGTGTCCGCGCCAAGCAGGTGCCCCTGCCCTTCTACAAGCGGCCCAAAAAGGTTTAGCTGCGGTGTCGAACTATGACCACCACCATCGCAACTCCGGCGCAAACCACCCTCGGCGGCTCGGTCCTCGTCCTCATTCAGTTTGACGTCTGCGAAGAGATCCGCCTCGACCACTTGCAGCAGGCGGTCAACGCGCGCACCGTGCAGCAGCCCAAAATCAAGCACCTCGTGCCCGCCTACGTGCGTTATCAGCGGCCGCCGGTGGCCGAGCCGCTCGAGCCTCTCATCCTCAGCGGCGGCGAGCGTCTCGAAGGCGAAATCAAGTACTACGATTACGGCGTCGTCAGCGTCATCTACCAGCTCGCGTTTTCAGGCGACTGGGAAAGCCTCGTACATCTCGCCAGCCGCTGGGTGTGGGACGTCGATTTCGCGGCGCGTGTCGAGCCCATCGTGCGCCAGCGTTTGGAGCGCAACGCAGCCGCACTCATCAAGCCCTACGCGCGCTGGCTCAGCGAAGACTACTTCATCTTCCACGTGCGCAATGAAGAAGGCCCGCAGCAGGCGGCCGAGCTCGAGCGCCATCACGGCCTGGAGATCGCGCAAATCGTCCGCGGCGACCGCCTCAAGCTCTCACCCGGCGAGTGCGCCGAGGTGCTGCAATCCCGCATCTCTTACTACGACACCGACCTCGCCGTCATCGGCTGGAACGCCGCGTTTCTCTACGACAGCAACGCCGGCGCGGAAACCGCCATTCAACTCCTCGAATACGCCAACTCGCAGCTCCTCGAGTTCCGCTACTACGACGAACTGCTCACCGGAATTCTCGCCAACGTCTACGACTCGCTCGAGCGCAAGCGCGGCTTTCCCGCGCGCTGGCGGATGGCGCGCCGGGCCACGCGTCTGCACACCGTGCTGCTCGACATTGCCGAGCTCACCGAGCGCGCCGACAATTCCATCAAGTTTTTGAGTGACATGTTTGCCGCGCGGCTCTATCGGCTGGCCTCCACCAAGGTGGGCGTGCCCGATTACAAAACCCTCGTCGCGCAGAAACTCAAAACCGCCGAAGACTTGTACCACGACATGATCGAGCAATTCAACCAGGCCCGCGGCTTCTTCCTTGAAGTCGTCGTCATCCTTATCCTGCTCGTCGAGCTCGTTTATCTGTTTTTCGGCAAAGTGGCGTAGGCTCGCGCCCGGCAGTCTCTCACTAGCCCGTGCCGCCCGGTGTTTCCAGCCGCGTCTGCGCCGCTCTCAGCTCTTCCTCGATCTCCGCCAGCCAGCTAACGTCCTCGCCGCGCGCACTCCGCACCTCGCGGATCAGGCGCAGATTCCGAGCAGTCGTTTCCGGCTCGAACGCCTCGCGCACCACCGCCAGGGACGCGCCGCAATAATCCTGCGCCTCGCTCACATTGCGGGCCAGCACAGCCAATTCCAGCAGAGTGGCCTGGTCCCAGTAATCGCCATTGGCCTTGGCGCGCAGCAACGCCGCGTAGCGCACCACGGGCAGCATGTCGGCCTGGACCGCATCGGGTTTTTCTTGCAGCTCCATCAGCGTCACCGCATTAATGCCCGGATACGGATCGCGCCAGTCGGCTTCAAACCCTGCGCGATACGCCTCGATGGCGCGTTTCAAATACCCACGCGCTTCCATCGCGCGTCCGGCTCTCAGAGCATTCTCCCAGCGATCCTTATACACTCGCCCCAGCAGCCCGGCGGTCTCGCTGCTCTGGCCAAATTTCTCAATCGTCGCCTTCAGAATCTGCTCGGCATCTTCCCATCGTCCCAGCCGATTTTGCGCGAACGCCAACTGCTCCTGCACCATCCGGGTATTTTGCAAGGTGCGTGACATGCGAGCGTAAAGATCCACCATGTCCTGGTAGGCCTTCACGGCGCGAAACGAAAGAAACAAATCCACCACGACGCCGGCTTCTGCATTGCGCATGTCGGGGAACTCCGCCGCAATGCCTCGCACTGCATCCGCCCCCGCCTTGCGCGCCGCCGCCAGCCGCTTCTTGTATTCGCGCGAGTTGCTCACCCGGTCGCGGAACAGATCCGTCTTCTCGTGGTCCACCTCAATCCGCGGCATGTCCTGGATGAGCGTGAAAAGCGGGCTGTCATCATGCGGTTCCTCGTTCGCGGTCCGCAGGCGCTGCACAATGTTTTCTTTGTCGCCGTCGGCATCGGCCGGCGCGCCGCTCGCGTCCAGGTGATAGGGAAGGCCGCGCAACAGCGCAATGTCGAAAGGCAGCGATGTCCCCTCCGCAAACAGAATCACCGTGCTTGCCGGCCGCACGGCATGGCGAATGCCAAGTTCGTAATAGACATTCGGGTTCGCGCCCGTCACGTCGGCGATCGCAAACTCGCACAACATCAACCGTTCATACATCGGCTTGTGGATGGTCCCGCCCACCTGCTCTTCATCGGCCCGGATCGGTTCCAGGCCCGCCGCCGTCACTGCCGGCTGGATGATCTGCTGATAGACCGTATCGAAATCAATCAGCCGCCCGGTTCCATCCTGCTTGCGCCCAAACGGCATCAGCACAAAGCAGAGGGGTTTCATCGCGTTAGCGGTCGCATGCACCAGAAGATTGTAAATCCCGCTTCACTAGTTAACTTGAGCATTTAATATCTGGGCCCAGCACGAAAAATGGGCGCCCCACATCTCGATTCTGAGATGTGGGATAGCACAAACCTCAATTCACCGTTTTCATCCCGGCACCCTGCGTCCATCATCGTGGGGATATCGCATAGCCCAGAGATGGCCCACCCGCCCTTACAGCATGTGCCGCGCCCAGCTCTCCAGCCACGAGTGTGTGATCGATTGCCATGTCGCGTTGAAGTAGAGTCCCGTGGCCGCCAGGCCCACAGTGATGACGAAGGATGCTGCCCACAAAAACTGCTTCATGATCTGGTCGCGTTTCCAGTCCCACAGGAACATGAGAAGAATCAGGAGCAGAGTGCCACCCTCGTAAAACAAATAGGTGCCGAGAAAGCTGGTTGGTGCAGGCAGAAAGAGGCTCACCATCCGGGAAAAGCCCGCATCGCTGATGCAGATGGTGGCCAGAATCATCACGCGGCGATGGGCGGCGGAGTTGCGGCGCATCAGAAGTCCGCAGGGCAGCAGCACAGCCAGGCAAATCACTCCGCTGAAGGCGATGGAAAGAAACTGAGGCGGCAGCGTGCCGGGAGTCTGCAGGTTCAAGGCCTGCCAACTGAGTTCGGCATAAGGGGCGATCACGACGACGAGAGCGGCATAGCCGGCCGCATACCAGCCGAGACGGCGATGCCAGCGCACGTTGCCGGTTTCAACCATGAGCACAAGCGCGGTGGCAGTCAGCAGCCAGAGCGTCGTGGCGATCGCATGTACGTGGACGATCTCGGGTACGGGCGGCTGCTCGTGGAAGTAGTTATGCAAATCGAAGCCGAAGCCGACGCCCACGTAAATCCAGAAGATGGCGAGCCACACCAGCGCAGCCCGGCGATCTTCACGCGCGGGCCAGGATGCGGTTGTATGGATGTGCACCCGCTTCGTCCTCCTGGTCAGTCAGAGAAATGTACAGCGATGGGGATAGATACGATGAATCGGGATCGATGCGATGCATCCATCTTTGCACATTGTGCTGCAACCGCATCAACGGAGATCGATTGCGGGTCCAACGCGGCATTTGAGATATGGGAAAGCACAAGCCTCAATTCAACTTTTTGGACCCAGCACAAAAAATGGGTGCCCCACATCTCGCTTCTGAGATGTGGGACAGCACAAACCTAAACTCGCCTTTCTCAACCCAGCACCAACCCGGGTGCCCCACATCTCGCTTCTGAGATGTGGGATACCGCAATCCCACGCCCTCGCGGTGTATCCTCTCCCGCATGACGAAGGGACTCGTTCGTTATCAGCAAACCGGAGACCTCCATTTCATCACATTCAGTTGCTTCCACCGCAAGCCATATCTCGCGTCGCGCGCCGCGAAGGAACTCTTCGAAACAGCGCTTGAAAGCATGCGCCGCAAGTACGGTTTTGCGGTGCTGGGCTATGTAGTGATGCCCGAGCACGTCCATCTGTTGATCACTGAGCCTCCCAAATGTCCGCTGGCCCGCGCGCTCCAGGCGCTCAAGCTCTCCGTAAGCGTACGTCGGCCCCAGCGCCCGTTCTGGCTGCGGCGCTACCACGACTTCAACGCATTCACCGCCCGCAAGGTTACGGAAAAACTGCGCTATCTGCACCGCAATCCTGTGGCGCGCGGGTTGGTGGAGAAGCCCGAAGACTGGCCGTGGTCGAGCTTTCGCCATTACGTGACCGGAATCGAAGGAACAGTCGGAATCGAATCGTTCTGGACGGCGGGGAAGCGTGAGGGGCAGACGTTGACGCCGATCGTGAGAATCGGCAGCACGGAAAGTTGAAGTTCATGCTCTCCCACATCTCAAAAGCGAGATGTGGGGCACCCCTGATCGCGGTGGTTGAGCATCCCCGAGATGGGGGCCACCCGCCAAACGCACCCCACCCCTCAGCCCGCGCATGAGCTGCGTCTCTTCATCATCTATGAGGATTCAAGCGGGGGAAACTTGAGATCGTGCGAGCCCGACAACCCAGCCTTACTTCCACTCCCACATCTTTGACACGGTGCCGCCTTTGGCATCCACTTCGAATTCGAATGCGGCGCAGGCGTTGTTCAGGCGCGCCAGCTTCTTTCCCGTCGCCTTGAAAAACAACATGCCGCGGTAGCTCACGGAGCCGCCCGGTCCGAAATGGCCCACGCCCGTCCCCGTCCAGGTCGCCGCCTCGCCGTCGTCCGTCATGTCGATTCCCTGGCCGCTGCCAAAAAGCGATCCATCCGCGCGCACCACCGAGGTGTAGGTGCCCATGCCGTTCACGGCAACGCCGAGCATCTTGCCGCTTTCTTCAAAGGTCACTTCCACCGTTGGGGGCTCAACGGAAATCACGCGCCTCACTACTCTCTTGCCTTTCGATTCACCAATCTTGTCTCCGATCATTGGTTCGACCTCTCTTTTCTCCCGGGCCTGAGTTACGGTTTCCCGGATGCGCCATTTTATGCCCACAAGTGCAGCGCACACTATCGAGAAATACTGGGGGCCCCGCGCCTCACCTCTAAGGCGTGGGAGATAACAAACCTCAACTCACTCTTTTCAACCCAGCACGAACACGGGTGCCCCACATCTCGCTTTTGAGATGTGGGAAAGCACAAACCCACAACCTCCAAGAAAAACTCTTGCTATTCACCCGGCGTCTCAATAAGAATCCGAAGTATCGGCATCGGGGAAGGGGGTTCCCCGGCGCAGGCGAATTCCCAAATCAATCGGCAGCGGGCGGGTCCTGGCGCGCATCCTGCAAATGCGCACGCCCTGAGACCATTGATCCTCTGGACGGACGAAGGGAGCATGGCATGGCGTGGCAAACCTGGAACAGCGGTCCATTCAGCATCGAACGTAAGCTGGGCAAGGCGCCGGGCACGGTCATTCTTGCTTTCCGCGGGCCGTTCACCATGCGCGACGCATACAGCAGTATGCCCAACATGTCGCTGCAACAGGTGCTCGAGCTGGAGCCGCAACCGGGCGAGGATCCGCCGGTCAAAAACATTCTTGACCTGTCCGCGTGTCCTTTTATGGATTCAAGTGGCCTGGGCATCATCGTCTCCCACATGGTTCACTGCAAGAAGAAAGGCATAAAAATGATCGCCGCATGCATGACCCCGCGCGTGCGCGAAGTCTTCCGGCTGACCAAGGTCGACTGCGTGGTTCCCATCGCCACCACGATGGAATTGGCGGAAGGGAACTAAAAGCAGTCCCGTAGTCCCCGCCCTTCTGACCACTGATCACCGACCACTGATCACTGCGAAATCAAGAAAAAAAACGCGAATTCAAGCGCAAAATGGCGCAAAAACACGCATCCGAGGCCCATTTAGCAGTGCTTATGGGAAATTCTCTGTCCACCTTTGCTCTTATTGGCGAAATTCTCTATTCACACTCGTCCCGAAAACGCGAAATTCTCTGTAATATGTCTCAAAAAATCGCGAAACTCCAGGCGAACATTTGGGGTGTAAATGGTCGTTTCTGAGCGAACATTCGGCAGTTTCCGGCAGTCTTAAAACGAACATTAGCGCTGATTTCATAGGACTTCCCGCCTCACACCCCACAGCAACAACAAAACGCAACTTTACCGGTCGCTCCTCAGCCGCCGCTCTCGATCCGCGCGCCGAGCTGCCCGATCACGCGATGCGCCGAGAGCGCCGCACCCTCCTGCCAGCCCACCAGGTGGCTGGTATGGTCGCCGGCAAAGTAGACGCGCCGGTCGGGCGCCTGCAACGTGGCCAGCGTAGCCTGGTCGTTCAAATTGAAGCTGATCCACGACCCGAGGTTCCAAGGGATCTGTCCCCAGCTGATGTAAACCGGCTTTGTAAGCTCTTTGCCGTGACCGGGATGCAGCAGCTCGACCGATCGCCGCGACGCCTCGATCTTGGCCTGCATGTTGGGCAGATGCCCGAACTTGTAACCATTGGCCGTAGTGGCCCGGAAGGCAGCGGGAGTGCTGGCCAGCACATCGGCAAGCGGAGGCGAGCCGGGCCTGAACTCCAAGGAGTAGCCGCCGATGAGAATGCCCGTCTCTGAGAACAGCCGCGCGCTGGGATACCAGACGAGGTCGACCATCTGCTGCAAATACGAGATCCCGCCGTAGATATTGGTTTCCGTCTCCCAGAAGCGCGGCGCTTCCCAGGCAATTTTGTACGCGCAGTCGTACTCCACCGTGTCGAGAATCGCACGCATCTGCGGCCCGAAGTCCGCGTCCAGTGTGCGCGCTAAGGTGAGTGGAATCGTACAGATACAGTAGTCGGCGGCAATCGTTTCTTCCGCGCCGGAACTCGACCGGTAGTTGACCGTGACGCCCGTTTCGGACTGGCGAATGCGTGTCACCGCGGCGTCGTAGCGAATCACGGAGTCGAGCCGTTGAGCGAAGGCCATAGGAATGCGATCCATGCCCCCGACAGGCTGGAACATCGTCGGTTGCCAGTCGATGGTCTCCTCCACCAGCATTCCAAACAACAATTCCGGATCGAGAAGCTCGCTCATTGCAAGAGGGTTATTAACCTCGGGCTCCTGGAGATCAGCGCCCGGCGGAATCTTGTAGCCCGAGCGCTCGGTGCCGCGAAACAGAAGATCGCGATCAAGGTCGCCGTATTGGGCCAGAAATTCGATCATGCGCTCGCGATCGTCGGCGGTAAATTCCTCATCAAGCGCGCCTTTGCGCACGCATTTCGCCAGCAATTCGGAAACGTGGCCGCGCGTGTCATTGAAGACGCGTCGCTCGGCCACTGCCACGCCGCCGTTCAACTTGTCGGCCTGCATGAGGGCGCTGCGCGAAGAATTCACTTCAACTTCAAGCGCGACACCCAGTTCGTGGCAGTAGCCCAGCATGGTGTGGTGCGTCGAGGGCAAACGCGCGGGCCCGGCGTTGAAGTAGTGGCCCTCCTCAAACGTGCAGGTCTGGCGCGTGCCGTCGGTGAAGTCAACCTCGGTCCCGTTGCGAATGCTCCAGTTGCGGCCGCCGGGCCGTTTCCGCGCTTCGAGAATGGTGCACGACCACCCCGCTTTGCCCAACTCGTACGCCGCGACCAGGCCGGCAATGCCTCCGCCGAGAATCACCACGCGCGTGCCTTTGCCGTCGACAAGGCGGAGAGGCTCGCTTTCGGCGGCTACAGGCAACGGCAGCAGGCCGAGTGACTGCATCAGGACGAAGGCGGTGCCGTATCCGCCCGCCTGGCCGGCACGCATCAGAAACTGACGTCGCGTAAGGCTCATTTTCGTGGGCTTTCTTGTGCAGTTCGGGGAATGTATTGCGGAGCGGAGAACCAGCTTACAGATTTATATCAGCAAATGTGCGGAGGAGGGGTGGGAATTTCTGGGATCGGCGGCGTGGCGCAGGACTTCGCCGCCTTCCGGGCCAATATGTTCAGCGCGGCTGCCGCCGTCAAACCTGCATTACTTCCGCTTCCTTCTTCTGCGAGAGCTCTTCCATGCGCCGGATCTCGCCGTCGGTCATCTTCTGTACTTCTTCCAGGGCGCGCTTCTCATCGTCCTCGCTGATCTTCTTATCCTTGGCGAGCTTCTTCAAGGCGTCGTTGCCGTCGCGTCGCACGTTGCGCACCGCGGTGCGGTGCTCTTCCAGCACCTTGTTCAGGTGCTTGCACACATCGCGGCGGCGCTCCTCGGTCATGGGCGGCACGGGAATGCGAATGATCTTGCCGTCGGACTGGGGATTGAAGCCAAGATCGGACGCCTGAATCGCCTTTTCAATCTCCTTGAGGATGCTGGGGTCCCAGGGCGAGATGGTAATCAGTTGCGGTTCCGGCGCCGACACCTGCGCCATCTGATTGATGGGCGTGAGCGTGCCGTAGTAGTCCACCTTGATCTGGTCGAGCATGTGCACGCTGGCGCGGCCGGTGCGCGTGGAAGCCAGATTGGCCTGGAATGCAGCGACTGCATGATCCATGCGCCGCTTGAGATCGCCGTAAAGGTCTTTGAGCGCCGGGCTGCCGGCCATGAAAGCTGTCATCGTAGATCGTCCTCGCTCGAGCGATTTTCCAACGGCTATTCTACAACCACAACCGCTGGATGCTCGTGTTGATCAGGGCTTTATGCCACGGCGATCATACCGGTCGCCGCCGCCTGTTCGTGCGCGTGATAGCTCGAGCGCACAAGCGGTCCGGATTCCACGTGGCGAAATCCCATTTTGAGAGCTTCGGCTTTCAGTTCGGCAAACTCATGTGGCGTATATAAACGCGCCATCGGCAGGTGATCGCGCGAAGGCCGCAGGTATTGCCCGATCGTCAGGATGTCGCAGCCCACGGCGGCCAGATCGCGGAAGACGGCGAGCAGTTCGTGCGTCTCTTCGCCGAGGCCGACCATCACGCCAGACTTCGTCACCCCGTCGGGCCGCAGCTCTTTGGCGTAGCGCAGCAACTCGATTGACTGCTTGTAGCGCGCGCCGGAACGCACCACGCGATAAAGGCGCGGCACGCTTTCGGTGTTGTGGTTCAGCACTTCGGGCCGCGCGGCGACAACGATTCCGATGGCTTCGCGGTCGCCCTGAAAATCGGGGATGAGAACTTCCACGCGGCAGCTGGGAGCCTGGCAGCGAATTTCATCGATGACCATGGCGAAGGCGCGCGCCCCGCCCAGCAGATCGTCATCGCGATTCACGCTGGTAATCACGGCGTGGAGCAGCCCTAACTGAGCCACCGCCTCCGCAACCCTCCGCGGCTCATCAAAGTCGATCGCCTCAGGACGGCCCTTGGGCACGGCGCAAAATCCGCAACGGCGCGTGCACAGGTTGCCCAGCATCATGAAGGTCGCGGTTTTGTGATGCCAGCATTCGCCGATGTTGGGACATTGGGCGCTTTCGCACACCGTGTGCAGTCCCAGCGAGCGGGCCAGCCGCTTCAGCGAGTGGTAATTTTCGCCTACCGGCGCACGCGCCTTCAGCCACTCCGGCTTGGGCGCGGGTGTGCGGCGAACGGGCTCAATCTGGATGAGTTCCATCACTTTCCCATTGTAGCGGCCGGGTAACTGCCCCGCGACGAGGAATCGTCGGGCGTGTGCCCCAAAACCTTTCGGGCTAATCCGGCATCTGTGACAATTAGCCGGGCCTCGCGCAGAACGGACAAGAAAACCGCGTGCGGCAACCGAGAGCCAAAGGTGCGTGAAGGGCGCGGCGAAGGAAAGGAGATCACCATGAGACCGGATCGTCCTTTGATTGGCGCAGTAGTTTCACTGGCTGCCGGGATAGCCGCGATTCTCGCGTACTGCCACGGAACCACCGCGTTCAACGCGAGCTATCCATTTTCGGCGTGCCAACTGCATATCGATTTCACTACCGATGGTCCAGCGGTTCTGGGAGGCATGGCGTTGATCGCCCTCGGGCTTTTGCTGATGGCATGGGCGTTGCTTGCGGCCATTGCCAGCCAGATTGTGAGGCTGTTCGCCCGAGACGATGAAATGGAGAGCATCATCGGCCGATCGCGCGCACCACATCTCGACGCCGAGAACTATCACGGCGCGATCACGATGACCGAACACAAACACGAAACGTAAGAACGCTTGCGGGTGGAGCGGTTCAAGACAAGGGCTTGCCGTTTACGAGGCAATCGCGTTCGCGAGCCCTAGCGCAGTTTTTCGCGCACGTCGGTCCGCACCAGATAAAGGAAGCAAACGAGATTGATCAGGCCCAGCACCAGAAGGTCAGTCACATGCTGGGCAACGAACATCCAGAAGCACCAGCCCGCCACCAGCGCTACCGCAGCCAGGGCGAGCGCCCAGGCCCAGCGCAGCAGAAGCAGCAACCCAAACGCGCAGGCAAGAAAGAGAACTGAAAAAACCAGGTACACCGGATGACCATGGACAACGGCCACCACGGCGACCACGGCAAGCATGATCATGTAAGCGCTGATTGCCACTAGGCCGGGGAGGCTTATCAGTTTCGCGCGTTGCGCTTTCGGTGCGACCTGAGGCTCGGGTAAGCCTGTTGCGGGCGGGTTCGGTTTGTCATCGGTAGTCATAGCGTGTGCAGGTAGGCAATCAGGTCATTCAGTTGGTCGTCGGTAAGTGGTGTGGCCGGCATCATCTGCCGCCCATTCAGGATCACCGCCGTCAGGCGCTCGTCGGTAGGCGGCGCGCCTGAGGGCATGGCCTTCAGTTTCGTCAGCGCCTGTAACCCCGGCCCATGCAGAGGATGCGTCGACGTGGGATAGTGGCACCGCGCGCACTTTGCCTGGTAAACAGCCGCACCGCGCGCCTCCTGCGGCGTCCACTCACTGGCCGGCTTGGAAGGCGGCAGAGAACGGCAGCCGGCCAAGCCGAAGGCGAATGTAGATAAAGCAGAAACCATAAGAAAATTGCGCGAGAACATTTGCCTCTCATGATACCGCGCATTCAGGGGAATCGCATGCGCACCTGGAGATTGTTCCCGGCCTTGCAACTAGCTCGCGGAGAGCCAGTCGCGGCGACCTGCCGTCACTCCGCCGCGGCAATGGCCTCGGCGATGCGGTCGATGGCTTGCTGCTCGACGTCGCTGCCTGGGTAATGGTTGTTGACGAGAATCGAGAAGGCCACCACGCGCCCGCTGGCCGCCGACACGTACCCGGAAAGCGCGTTCACCTCATCCAATGTGCCGGTCTTGGCCCACATCCTGCCTTTGAACGGCGTGTTCTTGAAGCGGTTGTCGAGCGTGCCGTCCACGCCGGCGATGGGCAAAGTCTCGCGCCACGCCGCTCCCCACGGCTGATGCGACGCGTACGCCAGCAGGCGCGTGAAGGCGCGCGGACAAATCTTGTCCTTCGGACTCAAGCCCGAGCCGTCATAGAGAAAGAAATCGTTGTCGTCGACGCCTGCATCGACCAGGAACTGCCGCACTACGCGCGTGCCTTCCTCAAAACTGCCGTCGCTGCCGTAGGTTTTGCCCAGCAAGCGGAGCAACATTTCGGCGTGCAGGTTCTGGCTGGTCTTGTTGATGACCTTGATGTCCTCGGCCACCGGCACTGAGATGCGCGCGGCCAGTACGCGACGGCCTTCGGGGGCGCCCGCAATCGTGTTGAGCTGAACAGGGGTGAGATTCAGCGGCTTCTCGCGCTCTTCGGAAAAATCCCCCGTTCCCACCGAAAACTTGTGGCGCGATTCGGGATCTCCGCTCACCTTGATGCCGCGGCGCAGCAGAGCCAACTTAAACGCATCGGCTGTGAACTCTGCCGGATCATCGACGGCCATGGAAACATGCAGGCCGCCGGCAGGCGCCGTACCCCAGGCGCGAACCATCGTTAAGCCAGGGCGGCGTTCCAAGCCGGGTTGGGCCTGCTCGCCCGGCGCAGTGGGTTTCATGGTGTTGTCTACCGTGAAGTAGTCCACATCGGGCACCCACTCGGCCAGCGTATGGCTGCTTCCGGCAGGACGCGCGCTGATGATCAGCTCGTCGGTGTTCTCGTTGAAGGTGAGCGCAGAAACCGGAGCGCCGTAGCTCCACTGCAAATCGTCCCAGCCCCACCCCTGCCCCCACGGCTCGTCAAGAAAATAGGTGTCATCACCGATCACGGTGCCATCTACCGCGCGCACACCCGATTGCTCCACCTGTTCCGCAAGCAAATCGAGCGGCGCCATCACCTTGAGCGCGAGCGCAGTCTCCGCGGCCTCTTCCGGCGAGACCTCGCTGCCTGTCGTGCTGGCCGTACCTGTGCCGGCAGGAGCTGTTCCCGCTTGCCCTGCGCTCGCAGCGGAATCCGGCTGTGCAGCCGGCGGTACCGTTCCGGGCTCCACATAGGGATAGGTGCGTGCACTGATCGTCGGATCGCCCACGCCCAGCAGAACGATATCGCCGTGCAAAGTACCCGCCGCGTCCACATCGCCATTGGCCACCACGAAAGTTGTCCAGGTGAGGGTTTCCACAGGCAAAAGGGCGAACGCCGCCGCGGTAGTGGTGAGCTTGGTATTCGAAGCGGGCGTAAACAGTTCGGCGTCGTTCAATCCGTAGAGGGGTTGGCCGTCGAGCGTGGTCACGCTGATGCCGAACTGTGCGTGGCTGAGCGCGGGATCGGCAAGAATAGCCTGAACGCGGCTGGCGAGCGGGCCGGTGGTGGGCGCGGGACGCAGCGGCGAACGCGGCGCGCGATGCGCGGGCGCTTGCGCGTACAAGCCGAAAGTACAAACCAAAAGGCTGCCCAACGCAGTTGGGAATCGCCGCAAAATCGTCATGCCCGGAGTGTAGCAAAACACCGCCGTGTGGCGGCGTACCATCGAATCAGGGTGGTCAGAACTGTCACAAATTGGCGGATGCGCACGCGCAGCCTTGAGCTGGGCCGGCGCACGCTTGTCGTCGGCGTGGTGAACATTACGCCCGACTCTTTCTCCGACGGCGGTTCTTTCCTCGACTCTGAAGCTGCGGTAGTCCGCTGCATGCAATGCATAGATGAAGGCGCCGATATTCTTGATCTCGGCGCGGAAAGCACGCGCCCCGGCTCGCGTGCAGGCGGCGCGGATGCCCTCGTCAGCGCCGATCAGGAGCAGGCGCGGCTGCTGCCTGTTCTTGAAGGATTCTTGAAGGCGCTGCCCCACGCTGTGGTGGTTTCGGTGGACACATACAAGGCGGCTACCGCGCGCGCAGCGCTCCAGGCGGGCGCAGAGATCGTCAACGATGTGAGCGGATTCACTTGGGACCCCGGCATTGCACAGGTTTGCGCGGAGTTCGGTGCCGGCGTGGTCCTGTCGCACACGCGCGGCCGGCCCGAAGCGTGGCGCGCGCAGCCGCAACTCGCCCCGGATGCGTTGCTGGCCACCGTGCATGAAGGCTTGGCCACGAGCCTCGCCACTGCGCAACAGGCCGGAATCGAGCCTGATCAAATTGTGCTCGATCCGGGCTACGGCTTCGGTAAGCGGTTCAGCGAGAATTACGCGCTGCTCAGCCGTCAGACCGAACTCCTCTCGCTCAGCCGGCCATTGCTCGCCGGACTAAGCCGCAAGTCGTTTCTCGGTCACACGCTCGCGCCGCTCTTCGGCGGAAGCGATGCTCCAGTTGACGCGCGCGAAAACGCGAGCCTGGCGGCAATGACAGCGGCGATCCTCCACGGCGCATCGATTGTCCGAGTTCATAATGTTCGTCCCGCGGTCGAGGCCGCGCGCATTGCCGACGCCATTCTTGCCGTATCGAGTCTCACCGCATCTGGAAGCCGGTAGAATGGCCGCAGGGATGCTTCTCTCGTTGTGCCTCTCGAATCCATGAAGATTCATTTTGCATTCGGCAAGAACGGCATCGACGTTGAAGTCCCGGAGGGATTCGACTGTCAGGTGGTGCGCAGCCGCGCGGCGCAAGCGCTCAGCGATCCGGACGGCGCGCTCGAAGCCGCGCTCGACCATCCTATCCAAAGCGAGCCGCTCGAAAAACGGGCCGCGGGCAAGCGCACGGCCGCCATCTCGGTCTGCGACATCACGCGCCCCGCTCCGAATCGGATTACGTTGCCGCCTCTGCTCAAGCGCCTGCACGCCGTCGGTATTCCCAAAGATGGCGTCACGATCCTCATTGCCACCGGTCTGCACCGCGCAGCGACCACGGAAGAACTCGACATCATTCTCGGACCCGAAATCGCGGCGGCATACAACGTGGTGAGTCATGACGCGCGCGATTTTGCCGCCCATCGCCTGGTGGGAACCACGCGACGCGGCACGCCGGTGTACGTCGACGAACGCTTTGTCGCCGCCGATCTGCACATCACGCTCGGCTTCATTGAGCCACACCTCATGCTGGGATTCAGTGGCGGACGCAAGCTGATCGTGCCGGGGGTTGCGGCGCAGGAAACGATAAAAGTCATTCACTCGCCGCGCTTCATGCGCGAGCCGCTGGCGACTGAAGGCTCAACCGAGGGCAATCCACTGCACGCGGAACTGCTCGAGGCTGCTGCGTTGGCGCGTCACGACTTCATCCTCGATGTCACGTTGACGCCAGAGCGCGCCATCTCCGGCGTGTTTGCGGGTCACCCGGTGAAAGCCCACGCGGCAGGTGTGGAATTCATGGTGAGCACCTCGCTCACTCCGCTCGACGGCCTCGTCGATGCCGTGATCACCTCATCAGCCGGGTATCCGCTCGACTTGACGTTCTACCAGTGCCTGAAGGGATTGACCGCGGCGCAGCACATCGTCAAGCCCGGCGGAAAGATGCTGCTCCTGGCCGAATGCGCGGAGGGCATCGGTTCGCCCGAGTACGCGCGCCTCCTCAAGGCCTATCGCGGTCACGCTGAATTTCTCAAAGAAATCGAGAGCACCCCGGTCGAGATCGACCAATGGCAGTTGGAGAAGCTGGCGATGACGGGGCTGAAAAACGAATTGCTGTTTTACACGCCGGGCGCCGCGCGCGAAGCGATGGGAAGCCTTGGCCCACAGTCATTCGGCAATGTGAACGAAGCGATCGCCGCGCTCTTCAGCGGTCTTGCCCCCGGAGCGCGCGTGGCGCTGCTGCCCGAAGGCCCTTACACTTTTGCGCGCGCCATGCCCGCGTATGCCTGAGGAGTTCGTAGGTTACATTTCCCACCCTAACCGCGCTCCGCTTGCGCTACGCACGGTTCGGATGGGGTACCCGATGAGTCCGAACTCCGCTTAAATGCTGATTCCCACCTTGTAACGCGGCCACAGCGGGCGCATCGCCGCGTGATCGACAATTGGTTCGCCGTCGCACACTACCTCAATCGCCGTGGCTGGCTGGTCGGGCGCGATCATGGGCAGACCCGTGAGCCGGAAGGTGAACTCGTCCTGCGTGAACTCAACCTTTTTACCCGTCTTGAGCACACGCGCCGAGAGCACCTTGGGCTTGAGGCCGCCGATGGCCACCACCACTTCGGGTTTATAGAATTCGAGCCACTGGGCCGCGGGCGTGTGCCCAGGCCAGTTGTACACGTGCACGTAAAGCGTGTTGCCCTTGCGCGAGTAGTTGCAACTCGCGTCGGCGTTCAGCGTTCCGCGCTCCGAACCGTAGATGGTCTTGCCGTTGGTATCCATCCACTTGCCCACCGCATCCAGAATCTCCACCGACGCCGGCGGAACAGAGCCATCGGGTTCGGGTCCGATATTCAGCAGATAATTCCCGCCGCCGCGCGCGCAGGTGATGAGGTTGTCGACGATGGTCTTCGGCGTCTTCCACTGATCATCGGTGCGATTGAAGCCCCAGCTGTTGTTCAGCGTCATGCACGATTCCCAGGCGCGCCCCGCGGCCGAAGCCTCGATGCGCTGCTCCGGCGTGGCAAAATCACCCTCTAGGCCGTTGCGGTTGTTCACAATAATGTCGGGTTGCAGCTCGAAGACCATCTCGTTCATCCGCTCCGATTCCCACTGCACGGCATTCAGCGGCCACGAGACGTCGTACCACAAAACGTCGATCTTGCCGTAGTTGGTAAGCAGTTCGCGAATCAATCCGTGGGTGTAATCCACAAAGCGCCGCCGCGCCGCCTCGTCGGTCTTGCAGATGGCGCCATCGGGATGGTGCCAGTCCATGAGCGAGTAGTAGAAGCCCACGCGCAAGCCCTCGGCGCGCGCCGCTTCCACATACTCCCGCACCAAGTCGCGTCCCGGGCCCTGCTTCATGGCGTTGTAGTCGGTCAGCTTGGTGTCAAAGTTGCAAAAGCCCTCGTGGTGCTTGGTCGTCATCACCATGTACTTCTGCCCGGCGCGCTTGGCCAGCCGCGCCCAGTCCCGCGCCGCGTTCGGCTTGGGATGATGGTGCTTGGCCAGAATCTCGTATTGGGGAATCGGCACGCCTTCGTGCTCCTTCACCCACTCGTGCTGGCCGATGATGCTGTAAAGCCCCCAGTGGATGAACATGCCGAACTTGGCCTCGTGCCACCACGCCATGCGCGCTTCGCGCGTCGCGATCTGTTTCTGGTCAGTCGGCGAGGGCGCCTTCTGAGCCGCGGGCGGAAGCGCGGGCATAACCTGTTGCATACCCATCCCATCCGCCTTGGTCACGGCCAATGCCGCCGCGCCCGCCGCGCCGAATTGCTTTAAGAACGACCGTCTCGTGCTTTCACTCCATTCCATCGCCGTCTCCTTATTCGTGTGTCAGAATTTGCCGGCCCGTAGCAGGGGCAGAGTTTCGTTAGCGTTTACGAAAACCGGGATAAATCACCGCCGAGCCAATATAGCAGACCCGGCGACGGCTCCGGCGCGCTTCCTATGCGCTTCCATTGCGTGCCGCGCTTTCAGTCGCGCAGTCTGGCGGAATATCTCAGCGAAACGCTTCATTTAGGGCGTCATTGGCAGCTACACTCTTCCCATGGTCGTTCGCCTGAAAGACATAGCAGCCGAACTCGGCGTATCGGTGGTCACGGTGTCGCGGGCCTTGCGCAACCGTCCCGACATTGCCGAGGAAACCAAGGCCAAAATTCTGGAACGCGTGAAGCGGTTGAACTACCGCCCCAACCTCACCGCGCGCAGCCTGGTCACGGGCCGCAGTTCGCTCATCGGGCTCGTCGTGCCCGACATCATTCATCCCTTCTTCGGCGAGATCGCCAAGGGGCTCTCCAACAAGCTGCGGGAAAAAGAGTATTACCTCCTCGTTTCCTCTTCCGAGAGCGATCCTCAGTTGGAGCAGAACGAGGTGGAGCACATGCTCGCCCACCATCTGGACTGCTTTGTCGTGGCCTCGTGCCGCAAAGATACCGACAGTCTGCGCCGCATCAGCGAAACGGGCGTGCCGCTGGTGCTCATCGACCGCAGCTTTCCGGGATTCCCCTGCAACTTTGTCGGCGTCAACGATGTGAAGGTGGGCGAGCTCGCTACCGAGCACCTCATCGCGCAGGGCTGCAAGCGCATTGCGCACATTCGCGGCCCGGCAACCAGCGTGGGCAACAGCCGCGCCGAGGGTTACTCGAACGCTCTGGCGCGGCACGGCATGACGGTGGCAAGCAATTACGTGGTGTCCTGCGGCGAGGCCTCCGATTCCGACGGCGAAACTCGCGGCCGTCGCGCCATGGAAGAGATCCTGGCCCTGAAACCGCGCCCCGACGGGATTTTTTGCTTCAACGACATCATTGCCACTGGCGCGATGGACCGCGCATTGGAAGCGGGTGTGCGGATTCCTCAAAATATGGCGATTGTGGGCTGCGGCAACTTTCACTACAGCAGCAAACTCCAGGTGCCGCTCTCCAGCGTCGATCAACGCTCGCGCCAGATCGGCGAGCGCGCCGCCAAAATGATCATGACGCTGCTCGAAAAGCCGCCTTCGGCGCGGCCGCGCAGCATCATCCTGGAGCCCGAGCTGATCGCAAGGGCGTCGTCGCAGCTCAAGTAAGTGGATATTAGTTCTCCGTCGGCCGCTCCACGTGATCGATCACTTGAACCTCGACTGGGGCCTTCACCGGCTCCAGCTTCAGACCGAGCTGCTCCTGAATCGCCGTAAATAGACCCGGCGGAGCGTTTGGGTCGCTGCCCTGGGCATCGTCGGGCGTCCATTTCAATACAAAATCGAATCTTCCCGTGAGGCTTGTTTGATCGACTACTGGCCTGTCCACAAAGTACTTCATCACGTCGGCAATTTCGGCCATCGACTTATTGGTGATCCTCAATTCGCCTGCATTGGAACGAAACTCCGTGTAATCGCTCGCAGCGGCTGTTGTCCTGATGAGCCTGGTCCCACCCTTCGCCATGCGGAGGGCGTAGACGGAAAGCTGCTTCTGCTCAAGATGGAAAGCTATCTTGAAGCGGCTCGCCAACAGTTGCTGAAACATCAACTGCATCTGTTTAACATCGGGCATGCCGTCGACGTCTGCGACGCCGTCGATGTCATAAGGATGGTCGTCAGAGCCTGCCGGCGCACCAATAATCTGTTTGGGGTCGAGTCCGTAGGCAAATGCGATCAGATCGCTCAGGTTGGTATTGCCCATCGAAACATGACGGCCATTCAAACTGCCGATTAATTTCCCTTGGCGTCCCGGCACGCTCGGTTTGATGGTCGCCACGCTAGAGCGTTTCTCCTTGAGCTATATACCATGAGAGCAAAGCCTGAACCAAGCCAGGGCATTTGCGGATGAAATCTCGGGCAGGGCTTTTGCAATGGCCTGGTCGAGAGCTTCTGCAGTGCGCGCCTTGGCCTGACGAAGGATTTCTTTGAGCTTGGACCAGGCTTTCTCAATGGGGTTGAGGTCTGGCGAGTAGGGTGGCAGATAGAGCAACTCTGCCTGGCAGCGTTCGATGCGTTCGCGCACTCCGTCCACCTTATGCGAACTGAGGTTGTCCATGATGACCACATCGCCTGGCCGCAAGGCGGGACACAGAACCTCGTCCAGAAACGCGAGGAAGATTTCCCGGTCTGTAGCCGCCTCCACGGTCATGGCGGCGATGATGCCGCGGCTGCTCATCGCCCCCAGGATGGTGAGGATTTTCCAGTCGCCCTCGGGCCTGCTCTCATGCACTCTTGCCCCGCCCACAGCGCGCGCATACAACCGCGTCATGCGCGTGGTGACGCCGCTTTCGTCAAGGAAGACGAGCCTTTCCGGCGGGATGGTGGCGAGCCGCGCGACAAACTCTTCTCGCCGGCGGCGGTTTTCTTCGCTGTCGCGCTCCGTGGCGTGGAGTGACTTTTTTTCAGCTTCAGCCCCATCCGCTTCAGTGCACGGGCTACCTGAGCGCGGCTGATCGCCAATCCCCGTTCCTGCTCCAGCTTTTCGCGCAACTGCTCCAGCGTCAGATCGGGAACCGCGACCAGCCAACGACGCAACTGCTCCCGGTGCTCATCCAGCAGCTTGCGCGGAGTGCCCCGGCGCTGCTCGACACGTTCCACCTGGCCGGTGCGTCGGAACTGACTGCGCAACTTCTTCCCGTAAGCCAAGCTGACCATGAATCGATCGGCCAGTTCTCCCAGCGTCTCCTCACCCCGCTCGTAAGCTGACAAGAATCTCCGCCGAAGATCATCCGAAAACGACTTCGCCATAGGAATATGCTTCGCGGACTCTCGCCAACATGAGTATACATCTAAATGAGAAATGCTCTAAACACCGGCTTGGCATCCGCGGCCATGGGCTTCAGCGGCTGAGGAATCGCCCATGCGGTATCGGCGGTGGCACGAACGAAGTTGAGCGGCGGCGACCTTCCCTGCATGGTAAAAGTGCCTTGGATCGAAGAGCCGTCAGGACTAATCCTTCCTTCATAACTCGCATTGATGGTAGTAACCGAGAACTTGAATTGAGAACCCTGTGCCACGATGGATTGCAAGCCAATACCCGGCACGTTTTGGTCAACGATGAAGAGAGTTCCCTTCCACCCGCCGCCATCCGATTTCGAAATTTTCAGACCGATGCGCGTCTCCCGGTCCGCGTGCAACGTCCCCTGCCAGGTCCCAGCGAGGTCCAGGGGCGTTTGACCAACCAGGGGCCGGCCCAGGGGAAGCAAAGGAACATCACAATCGTTGCTAGTCCAGCTACGTTGAGCCACGGCTTTCTACCGAACGCGAATCCGCTAACTAAGCGGTCTTTCATTTGGGTTGTCATCTCATCCTTTCGTGCTAATTTTCCGACGGCCGCTCCGCATGATCGATAACGAGAACGTCGACCGGCACTTTTGCCGGCACCAGTTTCAGCCCGAGCTGCTCTTCGAGCGCGGTGAAAAACGTCGGCCCGGCATCGGGCGTGCCCTGCTGGTCGTCGGGCGTCCACTTCAGATCGATTTCGTAGTTGCCGGTGAGGCCGGTTTTGTCGATGACGATGCGGCCGGCCAAATTGGTCTGTGACAGAAAGTGCGCGAACGCGGCGATCGGCATCCCGTGGATGATCATCATGCCGGGCCCTCCACTCATCCCTCCCGGTTTTTGATCGGCCGACAACGGCTTCAATTTGAATCCGCCCTTCGCGAGCACGAGATCGTACACGGGCTGCACCTTCGATTTGTAATGAACACGAAGCTTGAAGCGGTCGGCGAGCAGCGATTGCAGCATCGCGCGGCCCATATGTCCCCGCTCCTGCATCGAAAGCTCCTCCATCGCCGCAGTGGTGTCGTCGTCCGCCTTGGCCTCGATGTCGAACTTGTCTTTGTCCGCCCATGCCGGTAAACCCGGTGGGTAATCCTGGAACGATCGAACTTCGTAGGCGTTGTAGATCATTGCCCATAGCGTGATACAGCGCCCCGTATAGCGGCCGTGCGCCGGGCCGGCCATGGACAAGTAACAGTCGGGTTTGGCGGGCCTCACGGAAACCACATCGAACGACGGCGGATTCGACGTGATGCCGTTGGCCGCTCCCGGTTTCGCTTGCCCGTATGCTGAAGCAGCGAGAGCAAAGCAAGCCGCCAGTAGAAGCGCCGCGGTTGCGGCGGATGGTTGCGGAAGAAAAACGCGACTGGTCATCGTGCGACCATGCCTTTCTTGAATGCTTCCATTGTCTCTCTGAACCCAGAGATGCAGGTGAGCCTCTACGGCGAGCCGGAAAGACGACGGATTAATTCTCCGACGGCCGCTCGATGTGATCAATCACGTACAAAGGAACCGGGGCCGTCCGCTTCACCAGTTTCAAGCCGAGTTGTTTCTTCATGGCCTCAATGGCAGTCTGCCCTCCTGAACCCGGTCCGGCATTCACGCCGGCATTCGCCTCTTGCCGGAACACGAGATCGAGATCGAAGCGGCCGGTCAGTCCGGTTCCATCCACAACCAGTTGCCAGTCCGTGTCCCCCTGAATCACTCCAGCCTCGGTGAACATCTCCGCGATATGCGCCATGGTTGTGTTGAGCATTCTGGCGTGCGCCCGGCCTCCTTCCCGCCATATAGTGTCCCCGCAAAAGACCGGAGGCTTCCCACTCGGTGTAGGCCCGAGGTTGGGCTGAGAGCGTTCGACGCAGGTTGTGCCGGCGTCATGAGGCCGCAGCTCCGGTCCCAGTTTGCCCGGCTCGACCAGCACCAGAGCATAGACCGGGAGGGGTCTGGTCTCAACGCGCATCCTGAGTTTGAAGCGATTTTCGAGCAGAGACCGCATCATCAGGCGCACCTGATCCTTGGTTGGATGGCCCTCGGCGCGCGCCTCAATCTCAAACGGCGCTGCATTGGCCCATGACGGCAACTCCTTTTCGAGCATCTGTTCCTGCTTGCGATACTCCGCAATCTTGTACGCGAACTCGATGTATGACTTCAGGGTTGTGTTCGCAGAGAACAGTCCGTTCAAGCGGCCCGTATCTTCGAAGAAATCCAGGCCGAAGTTGGTTCTGACGGTGGAGTTGGGCAGGCTCTGTCGCACTGAAGCTACCTCAAACTCCTGCTTGCCGCCTGCCTCTGTCTGCCATACAGGCGTCGCCGCCGCCGATTGTGCCTGGCACTGCGCAAAGCTGAAAAGGAGGGCGGAGATGAAGAGGGCGAGCAGCAGCAGAAGTCCTTGCTGCAGTTGAATCCCGATTGGAACGCGCCCGGTCATCCCGCGACCACGCCTTTCGTGAATGCTGCCGATGATCATTAATTAAACGCTAATTCGCCGACGGCCGCTCGATGTGATCAATCACAAGAACATCGACAGGGGCCTTCTCCGGCTCCAGCTTCAGTCCAAGTTGTTCTTGAATCGCCTCGAACAGCGGCGGCGGCAAGCTGGAATCCTCTGCGGGTGGCCGATAGAAAACGCCCAGGCGGGAAAACTGAGACTCATCGGGTGTCCATTTCAAGGTGAAATCGAACGCTCCTGCAATTCCGGTCTTGTCCACGACCGGCCGATCCAAAACCACAAACTGCATGAATCTTGCGAAATCCGTGAGTGTCCTCTTCTTGAACGTGCATATTCCGGGATGCTCGCATCCTGAATTCTCGACGCCCTGAGGATCCGCCGATGTCAACCTCGGCCCGCTCTTGGCAACCACCAGAAGATAGACTGCGAGCGTCCTCTGCTCGTGATGAAATGTGAGCTTGAAGCGGTCCGCCAAAAGTTCCCGAAACAGCTTTTCCTCTTCTTGCTCGTGATTCAGATCAACGCCTTCAAAGGCCTCCGCATCGATGTCGTACTCGTCGACTGCCATCCATGCCGGCCCGCCTGCAATCCGCCCGGGATCGAGTTCGTAACCCATCATGATTAGATCCCTCACAGTTACATTGCGCGCGGTAAGGTGGCGGCCATCTGTGTGATCGTGCATGTTGTTTCGATCAGGATTTTTGACGGGCTTGATGGCAGCCACCTCCAGCACAGGCGTAGCGGGCGCTCCGACCTGTCCAAGCGCAGGCAGCGCCAGAACCATCATCAGCGGCGCAAGCAATGAGATTGTGATGAAGGACCTGCCGAATTGAATAGGAAGATGAACGCGAGCGGTCATCGTGCGGACCACTCCTTTCCTGCGCGGTTTCTCTACTGCTTGTCGGTTGCAAAGTACACGGCAACACCGCCCAGCAGCACCACCATGGTCAACGCGGGAACCAGCACCATCCAGGTCCAGGAGGAGCCAGCCAGTGCGCCGGAGCTCAGGCTGTCCCACTGCGTCGCAGCGGCCTGTGGAAGCTGCACGAACCAGTCGTGCCAGTAGCTCCAGGTAAGCCACGCGACGCCGTTGCGCGCCTCAAAGCCAGCAAATCCCAACGCGGCGAGAACCGTCACCGCGCAAGCAAAAATCTGTGCGCCCAGTAATGGCCGCGCGATCCGCTCCATAGCGGCATTGCGCCTCCGCAGTTGTGCGCGCCACAGCAAAACCGCAGGGGCCACTGGCCGTGCCGCGGCAACCGACTCCACGCGCGCATGATGGAAGGCCTCTGAGACCAGCACCAGGTCGCCGCAGGAGCGGCAGCCGCTCACGTGCGCGCGGAGCTCCTGCGGGCACGCATCCGGCCACTGGCCGAGCGCCAACCGTTGGCGCACCTCTTTCTCATACGGGCAAGACGTCAGATTCATGATCTCCTCCCGTCGTCCGCGGCGCGCGCGCGGAGGAGGGCTGCAATCTTGCGTCGCGCGCGGAAAAGCAGCAGCCGGATGCTGGCAGAATTCAAACCCATCACCTTCGCGATCTCGCGATGCGAGTAGCCCTCGGCGTGCGCCAACCACAGCATCTGCCGCTCGCGCGGCTTCATCTGCCGCATGGCGGGCTCGAGTTGAATCTGCGCGTCAGATACGCCACGCGCAGCAAAGAACTCCTCGGGGATCTCTTCAATAGATGCGTTGCGCGGGCGGCGCCAATGGTCGCGCAGCAAATTGGTCCCAATGCGGAAAAGGTAAAGCCGCGCCGCCGCTTCGCCGTCAGTCGCAAGTGAAGGAGCGCCCTCCGCGCACAGGAAGCGTACGTAGCTCTCCTGCATCAAGTCGTCGGCCAACGCGGGATCGGCGGAAGACCGCGCCAGGTAAGCCCACAGTGGCCGCGCCGAGCGCTCGTAAAATCCGGCGAAGGCCTCGTTCTCCATCGCAGGATCAGCCGCGCCTGCGCTGGCAGCGTTTTGAACGCCGCCAGCCCATGCACCCGGTAATGTGAATTCCCACGACATACGCGATCGTTTCCCGGTCGGGGCCACGTCCGGCTCCTTCTGGGCTCACTGCCTGTCCTGTGAGCCGAAGGGCGCGCCGGCCCCGTGCTGTGCGACTTCCTTTTCGGGCATCAGGCCCAACCGCTGGGCCAACACCCACGTTACTCCTGCCGAAAGAATAAACCCGAGTCCCGGCATCAGCAGGAGCGTTCCCGTAATCAGCATGGGCTCCGATGTATCGGGCCCAGCATTGCGCAGAAGCAGAAAACCGATGCCCAGTAGCGCCAGCACGATGCCGGTTGAGAGCGAAGTGAGCACGCGCGACACCGTGTTGGGCATCTGCTGGCCGAATTCAGGGCCGGCCGCGATGGGCGAGGCCATCAGGAACCGCTTGCCTGCCTCTGTTTCCATATACGCAACCAACTCCTGGCTGGTGCCCAGTTTTTCAATCAGGCGGCCATGAATCTCGCTTTGCTGCTTGAAGGTGCGGTTCCAGCGACGACTGTCGACAAAGATGCGAATGATCCACACCAAGGCGGCGAAGAAACCCAGAGACACCAGGATGGGAATCAGCTCCCCTACGACTTTTGCTGCACCGGATTCCCGCACTTGCGGTGGCGTCAGGTCCGGCCAAATCACCTGCTGCAGCGCCTGGTCGCGGCGCCGGTCCGATGGATTGAGCTTGCTGAATAAATAAAACTCGGGGTTGCGCGCAATGTCCGGGTGGCTGACCATGAACTGCGCCAGCTCGGGATTGCTGCGGGCGACATAGGTCTGATCGGCCAGCAGCGAAGGGTCGGCTGCGACTGCGGCAGTCAGCGTCGGGCTCAGGCGCAGCAGGTGCAGCATCTGCTCCTGGACATCGGCCACGTCTTTCTCGCTGGGCACTTGCACCGTAGGCGCGGCCGCGGCGTGAGTTTGAGCAACGGCCAGCGGTGCGGCGGCCAACGCGAGTGCGCTTGTGGCGCAGAAGATCCATGAGGCAGTTCGGATTCGAGCGTTCATGACGGTTTTCCTCGTTTCTTGAATTGGGCCTGTTAAAACTCCTGGGGTGGGTCGTCAGCAGTCTTAACAGGCCCCGGGACGCGTCTGCCAATAGAACGAAGGTGCGGGGCCGATGGTTAACAGCAAAAGTCGCGCATTACGGAAAAGGCAAGCACCGGGGGTTTAAAATTGAGGAGGTTGCGGGGCAATTGACCGCACCAGAATTCATGCCCGCGCGCAGCGGCCCCCGGATCGAGTTGCTGCGGCGGGTAATAGTGTGGGATCAGGAAGGTCATGCGAGCAAAGACGGCTGTGGTACTGGGCGCCCAATGGGGCGACGAGGGTAAGGGAAAGATTGTCGACGTACTGAGCGAGCGGTTCAGTGCCGTGGCGCGCTACGCCGGCGGGCATAACGCCGGGCACACCGTCATTATTGGCGACCACAAGTTCGTCCTGCAGCTTATTCCCTGCGGCGTGATTCGCCCCAAATGCCTGGGCGTCATCGGCAACGGCGTAGTTCTCGACCCCATTTACTTTTTGGACGAAGTCGACCGCGTGCGCAAGACCGGCCTCAATATTGACGGGCGTCTGTTCGTCTCCAACCGCGCGCAGGTGATTCTGCCCTACCACCGCATGATCGAGCTGGCCGCCGAAACCGCGCCGGGACGCCAGAAGATTGGCACCACGAGCAAGGGCATTGGCCCGGCCTATGAAGACAAAATGGCGCGCAGCGGCCTCCGCGTGGTCGATCTGCTGAATCCTTCGCTGCTCAAGACGCACATTGAGGCGGCCTGCGAAGAGAAAAATGCGATCGCGCATGCGCTCTTCGGGACTGACCCGCTCGATCCCGCCAAAATGTACGACGAATACGCCGCGGCGGCAGAGCGCATCCGGCCGCTGGTTGCCGATACCGGCCGCTTGCTTCACGGCATCCTGGCCAAAGGCGGCAGCGTGATGTTTGAAGGCGCGCAGGGCACCATGCTCGACATCGATCACGGAACCTATCCCTATGTCACCTCGTCTTCGGCCACGGCGGGCGGCGCGTCTATCGGAACCGGCGTGGGACCCACGGCCATCGGCACCGTCATCTCCGTTACCAAGGCGTACGTCACGCGTGTGGGCGGCGGACCGTTTCCCACTGAAATTCACGACGCCATCGGCGAACAACTGCGCGCGCGCGGCAACGAGTACGGTGCTGTCACCGGCCGTCCCCGCCGCTGCGGCTGGCTCGATATCCCGCTGCTCCGCTACTCCAACCAGGTCAACGGCGCGGAGTGGCTGGTCGTCACCAAGCTCGACGTCCTCGACGAGCTCGATGAAATTCCCGTCTGCACCGGCTACGAGATCGACGGAAAAGTCAGCGACGAGATTCCCGCTGACGTGCAGGGCCTCGAGGCCATCAAGCCCGTTTACACCACGCTCAAGGGATGGCACCAGTCCACTGCGGGCATTGCCGAATACGACAAGCTGCCGCAGGCCGCGCGCGACTATCTCGCCTTCCAGGAGCGCGAGAGCGGGGCCAAAATTGGCATGATCTCCACCGGGCCCGATCGCGACCATACCATTGTGCTGCCTGAGTTTGCCGCGGCCCTCGACAACATCCACGCTTAAGAAACAGCGGAGTGACCGGGCCTCGGGCGTTAGCGGGGCTAAACCGTCATCCCCGCTTTTCACTCCCTGACTGACCGCTGACACCCGACCCCTTTTCCGTAGCCTACGCTCGCCTTTTCCCTCTCATTCCCGTCCAATGGGCGCATCAGCAAACTGGACGCCAGTCCCCGTTTGTGACTCTGGGTGCCTTTTTATGAGAAATCCATTTGACCAGCACCCCATTGCAGTACTACCGTGGACGCGTATGCCGGGTTCGCCGATCGACTTACTGAGCCCTCCCCGCTCGCGCCGGTTGCACTCCCGGTGGGCTATCGCCACAGCTCTCGCATTGGCGGTCGGCGCCGTTCCTCTCTTCGCCAGCGGGCTGTCTCTCGCGCAGAAGCACGAAAGCCGTCACGAGATCGATCAGATCGAGGATGAGTGGCGCACCGCCACCCTCAACGGCGACGTCAAGACCATGGATTCCCTGCTGGCCGACGACTACATGGCCATCACCGCCGCCGGCACTCTGCAATCGCGCGATGAAGCCTTGGCGAACCTTCGCTCCGGCCGTTTGCATTTCACTACGATTACTATCACCGACCGCAAAGTGCGCTTCTACGGAGCCACCGCCGTCGTCACCTCCCTGGCCACCATCGAGGCCACTACCCCCGAGGGCCAAGTGACCGGCGACTACCGCTACACGCACGTTTATGTGCGCAACCCGCAGGGGGTCTGGAAGATCGTAAGCTTTGAAGCCAGCCACGTCCGCGCCCCTGGCCCGCACAAACGGAACGAGCTCCACTAGTTTCAGGAACAATACCTGCGACCTATCCCCATCAAAATCATCTAGATAGAAGTGCATCTCCCTTCCCCAGAATGAAAATTCGCGAAAATCTGTGTCTGGCTCCCGCCGGCCTTGAAAACAAATGGGTCTCGGGGTACACTAAATGAATATAGGACTAATTAAGTCCTATATTGCGGGATTCCGGGTGAAGCACTTCCCCTCTCTTCGTAGAGCGGTAGGCGCCGGGACCAGATCAATCGGTGCCCAAGGCGCCCCAGTTCAACCCTTTTCAGCGCGGTTTCCCGTGGAGGAAAAATGAGTTCAAGTGTCGATACCATTCGCGATCTGGCAGCCCAGGATTACAAGTGGGGCTTTGTCACCGAGATCGACGAAGATCGCGTGCCCAAGGGGCTGAATGAAGACATCGTGCGCTTGATTTCGGCGCGCAAAGGCGAGCCCGAGTTCATGCTGGAGTGGCGCCTGAATGCGCTGCGCTACTTCTTCCAATTGGAGCGCGAGCAGGGAGAACCGAAGTGGGCTAACGTCAAGTTTCCTCCCATTGATTACCAGAACATCGTCTACTACTCTGCGCCCAAGCAGAAGCCCTCGCTCGACAGCCTCAACCAGGTCGATCCAGAGTTGCTGAAGACTTACGCTAAGCTCGGCATTCCGATCGATGAGCAGAAGCGCCTCTCCAACGTGGCCGTCGACGCGGTCTTCGACTCGGTTTCCGTAGCCACCACCTTCAAGGACAAGCTCGCCGAGATGGGCGTCATCTTCTGCTCGTTCTCCGAGGCGGTGCAAAAGCATCCCGACCTCATCAAGAAGTATTTGGGCACGGTGGTTCCGCACACCGACAACTTTTACGCAGCGCTCAATGCCGCGGTCTTTACCGACGGCTCGTTTGTTTACGTGCCCAAGGGCGTGCGCTGCCCCATGGAGCTCTCGACCTACTTCCGCATCAACGCCGCGGAGACGGGCCAGTTCGAGCGCACGCTGATCATCGCTGACGAAGGCGCGTCGGTGAGTTATTTGGAGGGCTGCACCGCGCCCATTCGCGATACCAACCAGCTTCACGCTGCCGTGGTCGAACTCATCGCGCTTGACAACGCGCAGATCAAGTACTCCACGGTGCAGAACTGGTACCCCGGCGACAAGGAAGGCCGCGGAGGCATCTACAACTTCGTCACCAAGCGTGGCAACTGCAAGGGCCGCAACTCCAAGATCTCCTGGACGCAGGTTGAAACTGGCTCCGCGATCACCTGGAAGTATCCGAGCTGCATCCTGCAGGGCGACAACTCAGTAGGCGAGTTTTACTCGGTGGCGCTCACCAACAATCGCCAACAGGCCGACACCGGCACCAAGATGATTCACATCGGCAAGAACACGCGCTCCACCATCGTGTCCAAGGGCATCTCGGCGGGCCACGGGCAAAACACCTATCGCGGCCAGGTAAAGATCATGAAGGGCGCAACGGGAGCGCGCAATTACACGCAGTGCGACTCGCTGCTCATCGGCGACAAGTGCGGCGCGCACACCTTCCCGTATATTGACGTGCGCAACGGCTCGGCGCGCATGGAGCACGAGGCGTCCACGTCGAAGATTGGCGAGGATCAGCTCTTTTATCTGCGCCAGCGCGGCCTCAAGGCCGAAGAGGCGGTTTCGATGATCGTGAACGGATTTTGCAAGACCGTCTTCAAGGAACTGCCCATGGAGTTCGCCGTGGAAGCGCAGAAGCTGCTGGGTGTCAGCCTGGAAGGCAGCGTCGGATAAAGCAGCAAGTCGGCGAGTAAGCAAGTCAGCTTCGAGAACGCACGAAGTGTCAGGGCACGACTTTAGTCGTGCCGCAATGGGCCACAAGAAAGATATTGGGGCTTTAGCCCCTGCAAGAAATCCCCAACGTAAGTACGGAGAGAGAACAACCAATGGCATTGTTAGAGATTCAAGATCTGCACGCCTCGGTGGATGGACACGAAATCCTGAAGGGCGTGAATTTGACAATAAATGCGGGCGAAGTGCATTCCATCATGGGCCCCAACGGCTCAGGCAAGAGCACGCTGGCCGCGGTGCTGGCGCGCCGCGATGCCTATCAGGTCACCGGCGGCAGGGTTCTGTTCAACGGCAAGGACCTGCTCGAGATGGCTCCTGAAGTAGCCGCTTGCGAGGGCGTGTTTCTCGCCTTCCAGTATCCGGTAGAGATTCCCGGCATCGGCAACGCGTATTTTCTGCGCTCGGCCTTGAACGCGATCCGCAAGTATCACGGCGAAGACGAGCTGGACGCCATGGATTTTCTGCCCCTCTACAAGGAGCGCATGAAGCTGCTCGAAATGGACGAGAAGTTCATGAACCGCTCCGTCAACGAGGGCTTTTCGGGCGGCGAAAAAAAGCGTAACGAGATTCTGCAGCTTTCCATGCTCGAGCCCAAGCTCGCCATTCTCGACGAGACGGACTCGGGCCTCGACATCGATGCGCTGCGCATTGTGGCGCAGGGCGTGAACGCGATGCGCAACAAGGATCGCTCCTTCCTGGTGATCACGCACTACCAGCGCCTGCTCGACTACATCGCAACCGACTTTGTGCATGTGTTGGTGGATGGCAAAATCGTGCGCTCTGGCGGTCCGGAACTTGCCCTCGAGCTTGAAGAGAAGGGATACAGCGGGTCGGAAGCCGATGTACAGCAGGCGTTGCCGGCATAGCGGAGTCCCAGCTGTTTTGAAGTGGCACGAGATTACTCATGCCGCAAACGGAAAAATAACAATCGGGGGCATTAGTCCCTGCGGGGATTTGGTTGAGCGAATCAGGCAAGAAAGACGAGAAAGCAATGGCGACGACGACCTCACGGTTGGAAAAGTATTTTGAAGCTTACGAAGACGTGCGCGCGCAGGGGCTGGAGCGCGAGCCGGTGTGGCTGCAGCAATTGCGTGAAGATGGCTGGGCGCGTTTCAGCGCCAAGGGATTTCCCTCGACGCACGACGAAGATTGGCGCTTCACCAATCTCGCGGCGCTCGCGAAGACCCCCTTCCGCCGCGCGGTCAAAGGCGAATTCACAGTTTCGCCCGCACAGCTTGAGCCTTGGCGCGTAGCAGGCGCTGCCTGCCAGTTGGTTTTCATCAACGGCCATTTCGCGCCCGAGCTTTCCGATCTCGGCAACCTGCCTGAAGGCTTGCTGGTGTGCTCGTTGGCCAAGGCCATCGACTGCGGCAGGGAAGGTTGCGCTCCCGAAGGCATCGAGCAGCATCTCGGCCGCTATGCTGACATGAGCCGCGACGTCTTTACCGCGCTCAATACGGCACTGTGGGAAGATGGCGCGTACCTGCGCATCCACCGCGGTGTGGCGCTCCACCAACCGATTCATCTTTTGTATGTGTCGGCGGGCACCGGCGCTGAAATCGCAACCCATCCGCGCACGCTGATCATCGCGGAAGACGCGAGCCAAGCCGCGATCATCGAAGATTATGTCTCACTCGGCAGCGAAGCCGCATTCTCCAATGCCGTCACCGAGCTCGCAGTCGGCCAGGATGCCGTCATCTCGCACTTCCTTATCGAACGCGAAAATCTGGCCTCGTTCAACGTCTCCACGCTGCGCGTCGAGCAGTCGCGCAGCGCCAATGTCGATTCGCACTCCATCTTGCTGGGCGGCGGACTGGTGCGCAACAACGTGCACCCGGTGCTCAACGGCGAAGGTGCGGAGTGTTTGATCAACGGCCTGTTCGTCGGCGAGGGACGCCAGCACATCGACAATTACATGTTGGTGGAGCACGCACAGCCTCACTGCAACAGCCGCCAGTTCTACAACGGCATTCTCGCCGATCACGCGCGCGGCGTGTTTCACGGCCGCATCGTGGTGCACAAGGACGCGCAGAAGACCGACGCGAAGCAGACCAATCGCAACTTACTGCTCAGTGACAACGCGCGTATCGACACCAAGCCACAGCTTGAAATCTACGCCGACGATGTGAAGTGCACGCACGGCGCCACCATCGGCCAGATCGACGAAACGCAGCTTTTCTATCTGCGTTCGCGCGGCTTTGCCGAGGCTGACGCACGCAATCTGCTGCTCTATGCCTTCGCGGCCGAGTGCCTTGACCGCATGAGAGATTCGGCGGCGCGCGAGTTTGCAGAAAAGCTGATCCGCGAGCGGCTGCAAGAGCTGGCCAGCGCCGTCACGGCCGCTGCGCCCGTTGTAACCGAAGTAGAAGAAACGCAGAACTGGGAGGAAGTGGGATGAGCACCGCGGCACATCGGACCGGTTTTGGTTCGGCGACGCTGGACATTGAGCGGATCCAGCGCGATTTCCCCATCCTCGCCGAGCGCATTCACGGCAAGAGGTTGGTCTATCTCGACAACGCGGCCACTTCGCAAAAGCCGCGCGCCGTCATCGACGCCATCGTGCATTACTACGAGCACCTCAACGCCAATATTCATCGCGGCGTGCACACGCTCAGCGTGAATGCCACTGAGGCTCATGACGAGGCACGGGAGACGGTGCGGCGCTTTATCCAGGCTGCCGACGCCAACGAGATCATCTTTGTTCGCGGCGCAACAGAGGCCATCAATCTCGTCGCGGAGACGTATGGCCGCGCCAACGTGGGCGAAGGCGACGAAGTGCTTATCACCGCCATGGAGCACCACTCCAACATTGTGCCGTGGCAAATGTTGTGCGAGGAAAAGGGCGCGCATCTCCGCATTGCGCCCATCAACAACGCCGGCGAACTCGAGCTTGACGCATTTGAAAAGCTGCTGTCGCCGCGCACGCGTATCGTGGCCGTGGCTCATGTGTCGAATGCCCTGGGCACGGTAAACCCGATTCGCAAAATTGTCCAGCTTGCACATGCGCACGACGTGCCTGTGCTGGTGGATGGCGCTCAGGCCGTTCCGCATCTACCTGTGGACGTGCAGGCTTTGGGCTGTGACTTCTACGTCTTCTCCGGGCACAAGGTCTACGGTCCCACGGGAATCGGCGTGCTCTACGGGAAAGAAGAAATCCTGGCGGAGATGCCACCGTACCAGGGCGGCGGTGACATGATCAGCTCCGTCACCTTCGAAAAGACGACCTACAACGTGGTGCCTTACAAGTTCGAGGCGGGCACTCCCGACATTGCCGGCGCCATTGGCCTGGGCGCGGCGCTCGAATATGTTTCCAAGCTGGGCATGGATAGAATTGCGGCGCACGAGTGCGAACTGCTGACCTACGCCACAGAGCAAGTCGGCGCATTGCCTGGCGTCCGGCTCATTGGAACCGCGCGCGAGCGTGCCGGCGTGCTGTCCTTTGTGATGGAGGGCGTGCATCCGCACGATCTGGGTACCATCCTCGATCGCGACGGCATTGCCATTCGCACCGGCCACCACTGCGCGCAGCCGGTCATGGATCGTTTCGGAATTTCCGCCACGGCGCGCGCCTCCTTTGCCGTGTACAACTCGCGCCAGGATGTTGACGCGCTGGTGGAAGGAATCCGCAAGGCGCTTGAGGTGTTTGCGTGACGTCAGAACTGGGCGAACTTTATCAGGAAGTGATTCTCGAACACAGCAAGGCGCCGCGGAATTTTCGCCGCCCCGCGTCCGCGAATCACGAAGCCGAGGGATATAACCCTCTGTGCGGCGACCGCTGCACGGTCTATATCGATATGGACGGCGACAAGATTAACGAAATCGGCTTTCAGGGATCCGGCTGTGCGATCTCTCGCGCATCGGCTTCCATGATGACGCAGATGGTGAAGGGCAAGACCAAAGTGGAGGCCGAGAAGCTCTTCGCGCAGTTCCACAACCTGGTTACCGGCAAGGACAAGGCAGCTAATGCCGACGAGCTCGGCAAGATGGCGGTTTTCGGGGGGGTGTCCAAGTTCCCCGCGCGCGTCAAGTGCGCCACGCTCGCCTGGCACACGCTGCAATCCGCCCTCGAAAACAAGCACGACCCGGTTTCGACCGAGTAGCAGGGGCATTCCGTGGCAGCCGATCTTCCTTCCAACTCGAATTCCGCACCCGATTCCGAGCCCTTCCGTGAGGAAATGATCTGGAAGCAGTTGAAGACCGTGCGCGATCCTGAGATTCCCGTCAATATCGTTGACCTGGGCCTCATTTACGCAGCTGCGGCGCTGCCCGCTGAAAACGGCGGGAAGCGTATCGAGGTGCGCATGACGCTCACCGCTCCCGGCTGCAGCATGTCCGACGTGATCAAGGCCGAGGTTGAGCGCAAACTCGCCGCGCTGCCCGAGGTGCGCGAGGTCAAGGTCGAAGTGGTATTCGATCCGCCCTGGGATAAGAGTCGCATGTCCGAAGCCGCCAAACTGCACCTTGGTTTCGACTCCGATTTCGGCGCGCCCGCGCCGGAGCCCGGCTCCTTCAAAATCCTCCGCTAAATTGTCGACTTCAAAAGCTCTCCTTCGAGAATTAAGCGTCTTAAGTGTCGTGGAGAGGACGTTTGTCACAGGATTTGAGCTGCACGTTAATTAGTTTAATTGCAATTAGATAAATCAATTCGTGACGGGTGCAAACGGTGAGTCACTTGTCAACCCCATTTCAACCTCTGTAGAACGGCGCGGTCGCATCAATGCTCCGCCTCGAACCCACCTGTGCTCTTTGCTACAGGCGGAAACGAGACATTGAGCGCGCAACTTCGAGACCGACTGAGTGAACATCCAAGAAACAAAACCAACCGCACCGTGAACGTGCAATAAGACTCAGGAGGAATTACCCAGAAATGACACACTTAGCCAGTTATTGGAAACGCGTTTTTCTCGCAACTGCGGCGCTACTCGGGATGGTGGCATTGGCACTCCCGATTGCTCATGCGCAGTCCGACACCGGCACCATCCTGGGAACGATCCAGGACCAGACCGGCGCGGTCATTCCCGGCGCCACCGTTGTAGTGAAAAATCTCGGCACCGGCCAGACCCTCACCGTGAGTAGCGGCGCCAGCGGAATCTACACCGTACCCGATCTTCAGGTTGGCCACTACTCCATCGCCGTCTCGCACCCAGGCTTTAAGGCCGTATCGATTGCCGATATTGAGTTGCAAGTGGCGCAGGAGGCCACCGTCAATGCTGTCATGACTGTCGGCACGGCAACCGATGTGGTCACGGTGGCCGCAGCCGAAACGCCCCTGCTGACCGAAGCCACTTCTTCCGTGGGCCAGGTCGTCGATACCGACACCGTGCAAAACATGCCGCTCAATGGCCGCAACTTCTGGCAGCTCACTCAACTCACGCCGGGCGTCAACTACATCCAGGGCGGCCAGAACATCCCAACCGGCGGAACCCAGGTCCGCGCCAGCGCTGTCAACGTAGATGTCAACGGTCTATCGCCCTCATGGACGGGCTGGTATCTGGACGGCGCCAACGTGACTGAGTTCCAGCTAGGCGGCACCATCATCCAGCCCAACGTCGATGCCTTGCAGGAGTTCAAGGTCGAGTCCGGCAACATGGGCGCCGACTACGGGCATAGCCCAACCATCGTCAACGCCACGCTCAAGAGCGGCACCAACCAGTTTCACGGAACCGCCTACGAGTTTGTCCGCAACAACTCCCTCGACGCGAAGGGCTATTACTTCGTTCCTACTCCAGGGACCACGCAGCGCGACGAAGCACTGCATCGGAATCAGTTCGGGTATGTTGTTGGCGGGCCGATCTGGAAGAACAAAACCTTCTTCTTCCTCGATATGCAGGAAACGATTCTCCGCCAGGGCGAGGACTTCAACAACATCGTGCCCACCGCTCAGGAACTTGCCGGTAATTTCACAGCAGTATCGACCGTTATCAAGAATCCGCTGACGCACACCCAGGTGGTAGGCGACACCGCACCGTACGTCGGCGTGGCCAACGTAATTCCATCCACATTGCTTTCGAAACAGTCGGCGTTTTTCCTCAAGTACATACCGACTGCCAATTACGTTGTTGGATCCACCAGCGAGGCAATCGTCGCCAATGGCCTGAAGCAGCAGCTTGGCGAGGGCGACCTGCGCATCGATCAGGAGCTGACCCAGAACGATCGGCTCATGGGCCGTTACTCCGTCGGCAATAATATCGAAGCCGATCCCAACCCCTATCCGGCCATGGGCGACTTCCCGCTAAGAAGCCGCGGCCAGGACGTTTTGATCCGTGAAACCCACATCTTCAGTCCAAAGTGGATCAACGAAGCGCAGGCATCCTACTACCGCAGCTTCTTCTTCTTTACCAGCTCGCTCATGGGCCAGAACATCAACGACGATGCCGGCGTTATCGGCCTCGATGGCCTCGCCCCGGCAGGTTATGTTGGCGCTCCTACTCTTACCGTCACCAGCTATTCCACCTTCGACGGGCAGTCCGGCAACAGCTATCCAAAATCCAACAAAATCCGCTCCTATCAGTATCTCGACCGCGTCAGTTATGTCAGCGGAAAGCATAATCTGCGCCTGGGCTACGAGCTGTTCCACGACGCGGATTCCTATATCTCGGGAAGTACTTCCACGGGCAGCTATACCTTCGGCGACAAATACTCGGGAGACAACTTCGCCGATTTCCTCATGGGCTATCCTTCAACAGCCTCCCGCGCTTATTTCCGCGAGCTCTGGGGCAGTTCCGGTAACTTCCATGCCATCTACGCCCAGGACGACTACCAGTTCGGGCACGGCCTCACTCTCAACCTGGGAGTGCGCTGGGAGATCAACCCCTTCTACACTCCATTGCTGGGGCAGACAACCGGATTCGATACCTCAACCGGCGACCTCGTGCTACCCAGCAACTACAACCAGAACGCGCAGCCGGGAACTCCCCTGCTCACTTCGCTCTTCTCCGATCGCTTTGAATACACCAACGCGCTACGCCTTCCCGAGAATATCCGCCCCACCGATACCCACGACGTGGCTCCGCGCCTCGGGTTCGCCTATAGCCCCAGCGGTCTCAAGAACACCGTCATCCGCGGCGCGTATGGATTGTTCTACCTCTACGTCGACGACAACGGCCTCAACAACACACAGAATTCGGTTCCCTTTATTGCTTCGCAGTCGGTGACCAACACCGCGACCACCCCCACTTATAACTTCACCAATTACTATCAGGGCCAGGCGATCGCGACGGCCAATCCCAGCCCCGGCAAGTCCTGCTCGTGGGGCGTTGTCTATCTGTCCTGCTCCCAGCCAAGCCTGTCCACGGGAACCCTGAGCATGCACGACACCTACATTCAGGAGTGGAACGTGGGTGTGCAGCATACCTTTGGACCGCGGGTTTCTCTCGACGTCGCCTATGTGGGAAACAATACGACCCACATGCTGCAGAACATCAATATCAACGATCCCGCCCCCGGGGCGGGTACAGTCCAGAACCGCCGTCAATGGGAGCAGTGGGGACCGATCGGCGTTTATTCCTACGGGCCTTCCGGTTATGGAAATTACAATGCGCTTCAGTCCAAGCTGGAGGCGCGTGACTTCCACGGCGCGACCCTTCTCGTCTCCTACACCTACGGCAAGTGCCTGGTGAATTCAACGTACAGTACAGCGATCGAAGCTAACCCCAACATCGATTACTACGGTCCGTGCACTTACAACCTGACCCAGAACTTTGTAACCAGTTTCCTTTATGAATTGCCCTTCGGCAAAGGTAGGCAGTTCTTGCCCAACCTGGGTAAGGTGGCCAACGGCGTCGTTGGCAACTGGACTCTCACCGGCATTCTTACCGCGCAATCCGGGCTGCCCTTCACCCCAACCATCAGCGTGGATGAAGCCAATACCGGCGTCGGTAGCCAGAGACCGAACAAAGTCGCCCCGGTGCAGTATGTAAAGAACCCCAAGTGCTGGTTCTACGATTCCGCCAATCCATCCTGCACAACGGTGGATCCGAGCGGGACCAACGCTTACGCACTGCCCGCCCAGTACACCTACGGAGACGGTGGCAACGAAACCCTCAAAGCCGATAACCTTCTCCAGTTCGACACATCGCTGATGAAGGATGTCCACTTTACGGAGACGCGGTCGCTTGAATTCCGCGTGTCTTTCTACAACATTTTCAATCGCCCCACTTTTTCTGGAATCGGGACGAATATCGACACATCGTCCGCAGGCCTTCCCTCGTCAGAGCTAAACGCGCCACGCGAGGGCGAAGTAGCCGCGAAGCTTTACTTCTAGGCCGTTCACCGCTCGTCCTCTTACGAAACGCCTGTGCCCCAAGGAAATCCGCTGCGGGCAATCAGGGTTCCGTTCGCCGGTTTATGACCAACTCCGATGCAAGGGCCTCCACGCATCGAAGGAACCGGAGGACCGGGCCCCGAAAGGAAAGGGGCAAACCGTCGATTCATTGAGCTCACTAGTGAAACTCAAGCGCCATAGGTGCCTTGAAAGGCACGTTTGTCACAGGAATTGATCTGCACGTTAATTTGTTTATTTGCAAATAGATAGGTCAACCCTCGACGGGTGCAAACGGTGAGTCACTTGTCAATCCTCCTTCAACCTCTGTAGAACGGCCCGGTCGCATCAAAGCTCCGCCTCGAACCCACCTGTGCTCTTTGCTACAGGCGGAAACGAGGCATTGAGCGTGCAACTTCGAGATCGAATGAGTGAACATCCAACAAACAAAACCAACCGCACCATGAACGTGCAACAAGTCTCAGGAGGAATTACGCAGAAATGACAAACTTAGCCAGTTATTGGAAACGCACTTTCTTAGCAATTGCCGTCGTACTCGGAATTGCTCTGTGCTGTTCTACCGCGATTGCCCAAAGCGGCGCCGGCTCCATCCAGGGCACCGTTACTGACTCCACGGGAGCCGTGATCCCCGGCGCTTCCATCCACGTCGTCAACCAGGGCACCAACATCGCAGTCGACACCAAATCGAACGCTGTCGGCTTCTATCAAATTCCGGATCTGTTCACAGGCACCTATGTGGTGACCGTCACCGTCACGGGCATGAAGACCTACAAGCAATCCATCGAACTGCTGGTGGCGCAGAACGCAGAAATCAATCCAGCCATGGTCGCCGGCAGCGTGACCCAGCAAGTAACGGTCAACGCGGATACGGTGCAGTTGACCACCACCGACAACGGCACCATCGCCTCGACGCTGGAGAACCAGCGCATCAACCAGTTGCCGATGAACGGGCGCAACATTCTGCAATTGGCCGCAGAGACCACGCCCGGACTGGGCAGCTGCAACCAGGATTCCAACGGACAATGCGCCAACGGCCTCATGGGCTACGGCATGGAGTACGTGGCGGACGGCGTCACCCTCGAAGGCCGCGAGTTCGGCGGCGGCCACGTTGGCCAGGCGCAGTTTCCCGATCCTGACTCCATCCAGGAAATGCGCGTGGAGACCACCGGCACGACCGCGCAATACGCTACGCCGGCAACCGGCGTGATCACCACCAAGTCCGGCACCAACAGCCTGCACGGCTCGCTCTTCTGGACCACGCGCAACAGCTACTTTGGCGTAGCAAAGCAGAGACAAAATCCCTCAACCTATGTAGCGCCGCCGTATATCCGCAACGAAATCGGCGGATCGGTGGGCGGACCTATCGTCCTTCCGCATGTTTACCACGGCAAAGACAAGTCGTTCTTCTTCTTTGCCTACGAGCGCTATTCGCTGGCCAGCATCGCGGGTGAAACCGCGACGGTGCCATCGACCCTTTGGCGCAACGGCGACTTCAGCACCATGATCGGCTCATCGGGCGCTCTGCAAACCCTCTACGACCCCAACACCACCACCTACACTGGAGGCACCTGGACGCGCCAGACTTTCACCAGCGAATTCACTGAAGGTCCGGGCGCCGGCCCCTCGAACTGCGGCGGCGACACCAATTGCATCCCGCTCAACCGCGAGTCTCCCACCGCGCAAGTCGTGAATGCCATCTCGCCGCTTCCCAGTCCGCAGTATTCCAGCGTCAATCCGCTCCTGGGAACCAACCTGAGCGCGAACAATCCCACCGAGTTGCGTGCTCCCACCTACACCTTCCGCCTCGATCACGAGTTCAATGAAAACAACCGCGCTTATCTGCGCTTCACCATGACGCCGGAAACACAGACCGTGCTGCGCAACCAGCCCTCGGCGCAGCCGGCGACCATCGCTGCTAAAGTGAACGGCGTCAGTTACCCGGCCAACGCCAGCGGCGACACCTTCTACCAATACTTCATGCTTCCTGTCTCCCTTGGTTTCACGCACGTCTTCTCGCCCACGTTCTACTCCGAAACCGTTGCCAGCCAGCAGTGGTTCCAGGAGCAGAACAACGCTGGCGGTACCCCGTTGGCGAACTTCGAATCGCAGTTGGGGCTGCCCAATAACTTTGGCGAGCCCGGCTTCCCGTACTTCGAAAACATCGTCTTCCCGGTGGATGGAACTCAATTCATCTACGGCGTTACCCAGATCATCGACAATCTCGACGAAAACCTTGTCAAGACCATGGGCAAGCACCAACTCATGTTCGGCGGCCGTTATCGTCATGAGCGCTTCGGTTCCCGGCCCGACGAAGCCCAGGACAACATCCAGTTCAACGGCTACGGCACGGCGCTGCTCAACTCGTCCAGCAGCCCCAGCGCCTACTCCAGCGTCACCAACACCGGACAGCTCAACGCCGATTTCTTTATTGGCGCGCCGCAAATCTACAGTGTGAACAAGCAGGCTTCGTACCAGCACATGCACGACATGGAGTTCGACGCCTACGTGCAGGACAACTACCGCATGGCCCGGAACCTGACCCTCAATCTGGGCCTTCGCTATGAAGCCCATCCGGCCATGTGGGAGAAATACGGCCTGATGACCGGCTTCGATCTCAAGAACGATGCGATGGTCCTGGGCGCTCCCATCGCGACTCTGATCTCGGAGGGAATGACCACGCAGGCGGCTATCAACAACGATGAGTTCGACGGCGCCAAATTCGAAACCGCCTCACAGGCTGGATTGCCCGACAAGCTCATCAACGACGACAATCTTGTTCTCATGCCGCGCGTCGGCGTAGCCTGGCAGCCGTTTGGCCATTGGGGAACGGTACTGCGCGGCGGTTATGGAATCTACGCCTTCCCGGTTCCGTTCCGCAGCTCCGTCAAGAACGTCGCCGGCAACAATCCTTACCAGATCAATTACCAGATGCAGTTCAACTCCGCAGGCCAATCGCCCGATTGCATCTCCAGCTACGAGTTGCGCTCGGTGCAGAGCACGGCCTCAGGCGTTTCAACCTATCCGCAGAACTGCTCACCCTCGAGCCCGGTGGGCGCCATGCCGGTCATGGGCGTCAATTCCAGCAATGCGGTCAACAGCAGCTCCACCACCTCGATTTTGCCGGGCTTCGGCAACTTTGCCATCAATCCCGACTACCCGGTCGACCGCGCTACCAACATCAACTTCACTATCGAGCAACCTACCAAGTGGAATTCGGCCATCCGCATCAGCTATGTGTTTTCGCATGGCAGCCGGCTCGATCAGTACTTCTACTACAACAATCACCCCTCCAACTTCGTTTGGGAGATGCAGAACGGCGTGAATGCGGTGCCAAGCGGCGGGTCTTCGGTCATCGGAACCTCGCAGGCCAACACCTACTCCAGCACGGCCACCGGCCCCTACGATCAAACCACATGGGGCGGCAACTCTATGAGTCAGAAGAGCGGCTGGTCTAACGACAACCAGTTGCAAGCCAGTTACCAGAAGCTCTATCACCACGGAATCGCATGGCAGGTCATGTTCGACTGGCAGAAGAACCTGCGCAACGGCGGAAACTGGAGCCGCGATAATCAGGTGGATCCTTACGAAAACTATCTGACCACCGCTGCGGCCAACACCTCCGTCGGCTATCCACTTTGCACCACCGTCGTGGCCGGCGTCGGATGCACCACAAAGAACACACCGGACACGGTAGCGGGCACCGCCATTCCCATGGCCCTGCCGCCGAAGCCGCCCACGGGCACTCCCAGCTGGGCGTTCTACCACGCGCTCGACAAGTTCGAGAACTACGGCGTCGTGGATACGGCAACGCCCAAGAAGCAGCTCCAGTACACCTACATCGTCGACTTGCCCATGGGCCGCGGGAAGAAATTTTTCGGCAATGCCAATCGCCTTGTCGACGAGATTGTTGGCGGTTACCAGATTGCCGGTGATGCCAATCTCTACTCCAGCGACTTCACCATCACCGCCACCAACTGGGGACCGACCAACCCGCTGCAGGTCTACAAGCACAGCCATCCAATCACCGATTGCCGTACCGGCAAATGCTACACCAACTACCTCTGGTGGAACGGATACATCCCGCCCACGACGATCTCCACCAACGTCTGCGGTGCCGGCATCGCAGCGACCACCACTGTGCCGTCGAATTACACACCCTACCAGACGCCAATGGACACGGCATGCGCCGCGCCCGTTGCCGGCAAAGCGGTGACCGACCAGTACTACGGCAGCAACGAAGTGGGCATCATCGTTCCCGGCGCTTCGCAGGCGACAGCAGTGTCGATCGGCTACGCGCCCAGCCCCAGTTCATCGAGCAGCGGCAGCTGGGCGGGCGCCAACCCGTTCTCGAAGACTGTCCTCGATGGACCGTTCAACTTCGTCAACGACGCTTCACTGTTCAAGGTCTTTCCCATCAGAGAGCAGATGAATCTTCGCTTCAACATGGACATCTTCAACCTATTCAACAATCAGGGGTCTGTGGGCCCGAGCGGAAGCGACGGCACGCAGAACCTCACAACCACTTCCAACAACTCCGCTCGCCAGGTTCAATTCTCGCTGCGGCTCAACTTCTAGCGGATCCTGGCGTGCAATTGCGGAGAGCTCCGTTCGCCGGTTTATGACCAACTCCGATGCAAAGCCTCCACGCATCGGAGAAACCGGGGAACGGGGCCCCGCAAGGGATAGAACATATTTCCCCGGGAAGCAGGGACGTAGGTTTAGATCGTTGCAACTCGCGCTGCGCTCATCAACGACGAGCAAAAACACAAGAGCTTGACGGAACCACGAGTTCGGTTCCAGGCTAAAGCACTCGCCTTTCTTGCCAGAATGCAATGGCCACGGCCTCGAATCACGGATTAGAAAAACTATGCCGCACTCATTCCATTTTTCGCGCCGGCACTTTTTAAAGTCGATGGCCGCAGTTGCGGCAGCTTCACAAGGGAAACTCGCGCTGCCGGCATCTCTCGTGCGTCCGGTTCTCGCCAACGCCGAGGCTTGCTCGGCCTCCCAGTGTCTTGACTCCGGGTGGGAGTATTATCGCGGCGCACTCGACGGACCCTGGGAGGTTTGGCGCGGCAACGAGATCGCGGTCTGGGAAAAAGTTTCGCTGCCTCATTGCTTCAACGAATATGACGCCTGCGATCCCGATACGCCGTATTATCGCGGTCACGGCTGGTATCGCACCCATCTGCCCATCGCCAACCCCATCAAGGATGGCCGTACACTGCTCTATTTCGAAGGTGCCGGGCAAACTTCGCACGTCTATGTCGGCGGCACGATGGTCGGCTCGCATGTGGGTGGATACGACGAATTCGTGTTTGACATTACCGATGCGGTTGCAGCCGCGCCTGCGGCCAAAGAGGGCATTCCCCTCGCCGTTCTCTGCGACAACTCGGAGAATCTTGAGCGCTCTCCCTCCGACTTGAGCGACTTCAGCCTCTATGGCGGCCTCTACCGTCATGTTCATCTGGCCTATGTGCCCCCGGTCTCGTTGGAAGCGGTACACATCGCACCATCGTTCGTTCCGGGCTCCGCGGCCGCGGTCAAAGTGAAGGCCCGCCTCTATAACCCCGCAAAATTTTCCGGCAGTGCCGCACTCATCGTGGAAATCGCCGATCCTTCCGGCAAAGCCATCGCGCACATCGAGAAATCGCTGGCCGTCTGGGACGCCGAAGCAGAAATCGCATCCACCAGCATTGCCTTGCCCGCGCTCTGGTCGCCCGCACACCCCAATCTCTACACCTGCAGCGTCACTCTTGCCACTGATTCCGGCAAGAGCGTCGTGAACGACCGGTTCGGCATTCGTCACGCGGAGTTTGTGGATCACGGGCCCTTCAAGCTGAACGGCGAGCGCGTGCTGCTCCGCGGCACGCAGCGCCACATGGACCACGCCGGCTTCGCGGCTGCCGAGCCGGACGCGCTGATCCGCACCGAAATGGAGCTGGTCAAGGCCATGGGCGCCAACTTCATCCGCCTCGGCCACTATCAGCAGTCCAAACTGGTGCTCGATCTCTGCGACGAACTCGGCATTCTGGTTTGGGAGGAGGCGCCGTGGTGCCGTTCCGGCGTAGGCGACGAAAAATGGAAGAACCAGACGCGCCTCATGCTCGCCAATATGATCGACCAGCACTTCAACCACCCCAGTGTGCTCATGTGGGGCCTGGGCAACGAAGATGACTGGCCCGGCGAGTATCCCGCGCTTGACGAGGCGGCCATTCGGGGCTTCATGCAGGAGATGGGTGATCTCGCCCACGAGATGGACCCGTCGCGTTTCACCTCTCTCCGTCGATGCGATTTCGCGAGCGATATCCCCGATGTCTACTCGCCGTCCATCTGGGCCGGCTGGTACAGCGGCGTCTACACCGATTATCAAAGTGCTCTCGAAAAGGACCGCGCGCTGGTCAAGCGCTTTGTGCACATCGAGTGGGGCGCTGACAGTCATGCGCGCCGCCATTCTGAAATGCCGGAGTCGGCAGCGGCCAAGGCTCCATTTGGCGCAGACCTCGCTGAGAACACTCCGGATTCGCTGCAAACGGGAGCCAAGTCCGCTGAGTCGCACAGCGGCGACTGGTCCGAAACCTACGCTTGTGACCTCTTCGATTGGTATTTGAAAGTTCAAGAAACGCTGCCCTGGTTCGCCGGGTCGGCGCAGTGGGCGTTCAAGGATTTCACCACGCCCCTGCGCGTCGAGAATCCGGTGCCGCGCGTGAATCAGAAAGGCGTCATCGAGCGCGACATGACGAAGAAGGAAGGCTACTACGTCTTCCAGTCCTATTGGACCCAAGAGCCCATGGTGCACATCTACGGCCACTCCTGGCCGGTGCGCTGGGGCGCGGAGGGCCAGCCGCGCATGGTGAAGGTCTACTCCAACTGCTCCACGGCGGAGCTTTTCGTCAACGGCGAATCCGCCGGCACGCGGCAGCGGAACAGTCAGGACTTCCCAGCTGCCGGCCTGCACTGGTGGGTCAAATTCGCCCCCGGCAAAAACCATCTACGCGTTGTCGCCACAAGGAATGGCGTCACGGTCAGCGATGAGGTCGAGTTTGAGTACCAGACCGCGAAGTGGGGCAAGCCGGCGCGTTTTGCCCTGGCACAGATGGCCCGCGAAAACGGCGTCGTTACCATTGAAGCTACGGCCTTCGATGCTAAAGGCGTGCTCTGTCTCGATGCAAGAAACGTCGCGCGCTTTTCCCTTGCCGGCGGCGGATCCCTGATTGACAACCAGGGCACGTCCACCGGCTCGCGCGTGGTGCAACTCTACAACGGCCGCGCGCAAATCTCTATCCGCTGCAATGACGGCGCGTGTACGGCCGGCGTCACCAGCGAAGGCCTCGCGCCCGCGTTTGTAAGCGTTTCCTAGCGAAGCGCTCTCGCTCCAGAAACCGCTCGTCGTTCGCCCACGCTGTCGCACATAGCCTCAGGAGGTTGAATTCTTCCGATGTCCACACCGCTCAGATGGAACGCCATGGTTGTTATCCTGCTGCTCGCGACAGCCCTGCCTGCAGCCGCGCAGAGGCCCACGTCGCAAAATGCCACCCCCGCGCCGCCCCGCGTCTTCCTCTTGAACGCGCAGGAACTGGCAACCCTCCGCGCTGCCGATGCCAAAGATCCGCGCCGGCAGGAAGTTGCTCGCGCCGCCGTGGCTGCTGCAGATCGTGCCATGACCGAGGGTCCGTTCTCCGTGATGGACAAGCCGGTCTTGCCGCCCAGCGGCGATAAGCACGATTACATGAGCCGCGCCACCTACTTTTGGCCCGATCCTTCCAAGCCCGATGGCCTTCCCTACATCCGGCACGATGGCCAAACCAATCCCGAGAACCGCAAAATCACCGATCACGAAGAGTTCGGACGCATGTGCGAAGCGTCGCGCGCCCTGGCCTTAGCCTGGTATTTCACCGGCAATGCGGACTACGCCAACCGCGCCGCGCTTTTGCTGCGCACGTGGTTTCTCGATCCGGCCACGAAGATGAATCCCAACCTTGAATTTGCCCAGGCCATCATGGGCGTCAACACCGGTCGTGGCATCGGCATCATTGACACGCGCCCGCTGATCGACGCCGTCGATGCCGTCGGATTGCTCACCGGCTCCGCCGCATGGACCGCGGCCGACGACAAGGGCCTCCACGATTGGTTCACGCAGTACTTGCACTGGATGCGCACCAGCAAGAATGGAATGGCTGAAGACGCGGCCAAGAACAATCATGGCAACTGGTACGACGTGCAGGTAACTTCGATGGAACTCTTTCTCGGCGACCGCGCGCAGGCCATTGACACGCTGGAGAGCGTGAAGACCCACCGTATCACCGTGCAGATTGAGCCTGACGGGCGTGAACCGCTGGAACTGGCGCGCACCAAAGCCTGGGGCTACAGCAATATGAGTCTTGATGCTTTGTGCCAGTTAGCGACATTCGGCGATGAAGTGGGCGTAGATCTTTGGAACTTCAAAACCACTGACGGCCGTTCCATTCGCGCTGCCATCGACTTCCTCGTGCCCTACGCGGCGGGCGAGAAGAAGTGGGACTATCAAGAAATCGCCGGCTTCCATGCCGGCGCGATGGTGCCCACGCTCTTGCGCGCAGCTGCCGCTTACCACGATCCCAAATACGCAGCACTGGCGCAACAGATTGGCTCAGATCGAGACGACGTCGAGACTCTGTTGTTGCGTGACGCGCTCCCGGATCTGCACTAGGATTCTTCTTCGTCGCCGGGCTGCTTCTCTGCGAGCCGTTCCAGCTGATTGCGCCAGTCGAGCGACTCCACAAAAGCCCTCGACTCGCGCCAGCCGGGCTCCACAATCACGTACAGCTCCAGGTACACATGCGTACCGAGCAGCGATTCGATCTTGCGGCGCGCGCTGGTTCCGATCGCCGTCAGTTTCGATCCGCCCTTGCCGATCAAGATCACCTTCTGCCCCGTGCGCTCGCAGTAAATTGCGGCGTTAATCCGCGTCAGCGGCTTCTTGCCCGGCCTCGGCTGACCCTCCGGCTCTTCAAAGCGCTCAATCACTACGGCCGACGCATAAGGAACTTCCTCGCCCGTCTCGAGAAGAATGCTTTCGCGGATCAACTCCGCCACCATGAAGCGCACGGGCTGGTCGGTGTACTGGTCTTTGGGGAAGTAGCGCTCGCCTGTCGGCAGCACATCCACAATTTTGCGCACCAGCACGTCCAGGCCGTCGTTCTTGCGCGCGCTCACCGGGATTACCTGCGCAAACTTGTGTTGCTTCGTGAGCGACTCGATCAGCGGCAACAGCTCGTCCTTGCGCACCAGGTCAATCTTTGTCAGCACCAAGAACGCCGGGCAATCGAGCTTGCGGATCAGCGAGAAAAGAAACTCGTCCTCGTTCGACGCATCGAAGCCGCGGGGTGCCCTCGGTCCGGGGTCCCCAGCGACAGGTCCTAGTCGCTGGGGTGGAGATCCCTCGCCTTTGGGGACCGGGGAGGGATCTTCGCTCAGCCGAACCCTCCGTGTCACGTCCATCAGCACCAGCACCAGGTCGCGCGATTCCAGCGCCTCGTGCACCTCCTGCAGCATGCGCCGGTCGAGCTGCGAGGCGGGCTTGTGCACGCCCGGCGTATCCACAAAAACAATCTGCGCCGCCGGATGCACACCCTTGCGGGCCGGCACTTCCAGCACACCGATGATGCGGTTGCGCGTGGTCTGCGGCTTGGCCGTGACAATAGCCACCTTCTCGCCCGTCAGAGCGTTCAGCAGGGTGCTTTTGCCCACGTTGGGCCGGCCGAGGATGGCAACAAATCCAGATTTCACGCGCGATGCTCCATTCCTCATTATCGCGGATGGAGGGTTGGAATGCGGATGGAGCGCAGTATCACTGCCAAAATCGCAGGCTCCCTGCTCGGCAGGCTTCAGGCTTCCTTCGGAAACGGCAGCCGCGCCGTGGGCGGAAACAGCCGCACGCGCTCGATGCGCCGCCCGGTCGACGCGACAATCTCCACGCGCAGGCCCAGCGGTTCCAGTTCCACCGTTTCCCCCGCCTTGGGAATGCGCCCCGCAATCTCACTCACCAGGCCGCCGAGTGTCGTCGCCTCATATTCCTCACCCGGTTCCGCTGTTTCGCCCAGCAGGTCGCCCAGCTGATCGGCGGGAAAGCTGCCCGGCACCAGCCAAGAACCCGAGGGCTCGCGTTGCGGCTCTTCGATCTGCGTATCGGTCTCATGCTCGTCGCGGATGTTGCCCACGATCTGCTCCAGCAGATCTTCGATGGTCACCAGCCCCGCCACCGCGCCGTACTCGTCGATCACAATGCGCATGTGCTGCTTCTCGTGCTGCATCTCGCGCAGTAGCTCGTAGCCACGCTTGGTCTCGGGAACGAATGCCGCGGAGCGCAAAATCGTGCCCACGGTGCGTGTACGCGCCGCCTCATCGCTGATTTGCAGCAGATCGTGCGCAAAAGCCAGCCCTTTGATGTTGTCGAGCGAGGTGGAATAGACAGGAACGCGCGAATAATTGTGCTGTTTCAGCATCTCCAGAAAGCGCTCCAGCGTGATCGATTCCGCGACGGCAAAGATTTCCGGCCGCGGCGTCATCACCTCGCGCACCAGCATGTCGCCAAACTCCACAGCCGAGCGCACCAGCTCGCGGTCGCTCTGCTCCAGGATGCCTTCTTCTTCGCCGGCTTCGATCAACGCTTCCACGTCGGGCGCGGGCTCCTCGGGATTGGCCGGCGCTTCCGCCAGCGACGCCACAGAAAAGAAGAAACGGATGAAGACCGTGACCGGCGTCGCCAGCCACAGCAGCACGCAGATGGGCCACAGCAGCCGCGCCGCCCACAATCCGCGCGTGCGGTTGAAGAGCAGCGACGGAATCAGCTGGTTGCAGAAGATAACCACCAGCACCACGCCCAGAACCGCTTGCGCAATCTCTTCCGGGCGTGCCTCGCCAAATTGCGCCGCGTGGCCAAAAAGTATTGACCCAAACTCGAGCGCGATGAGGCCCAGCGAAAGCTGCACCAGGACCGCCGAGCACAACGCTGCGTGCTCGCGGCTCAGGCCGAGATGCGGCTCAATCCGCACCTCCCACGCATCCAGATTTTCCTGCACCTCGCGGCTCAGAATCTTGCCGAACTCGGAGTACACGCGGCTGATGTACGAGGCCAGCGTAGCCACCACCGCAAGCACGGCAACGAAGAGGACCTGGAGCGGCGTCATGAGCGTACACTCCGCGCGATCTTCTTCTTAGGTCTCGACGCTCTCTTTGCTTTGTCATCCTGAGCGGAGGCCGTCTTGGCGGCCGAAGTCGAAGGACCTGTGGTTGCTTTTTGTCTGCGTGCCCCATCCTTTTTCGTCTTTTGCGAGAGTGTAGGAGAAGCCGTGCGCTCGATCAAGCCAAGTGGCAGCACGAGCTTCGCGCGCAAACTCCGCTCGCGCCGTCGCATCTCGCCCGCATCGGCTTCGTGATCATATCCGGCCAGGTGCAGCAGCCCGTGCAGCATCAGCACCTTGATCTCCGTGGCCAGCGAGTGTCCATGCTCCACGGCTTGCTTCAGTGCCGTCTCCACGCTGATCGCCACGTCACCCGCAGTTTTTTCCGTTCCTCGAATCACGCGCTCGGAGGGGAAGGAAAGCACATCCGTCGGCTTGTTCTTGCCGCGGAAGCGCTTGTTCAGGTCGCGCATCGTCGCGTCGCCGGTCAGTAGCACCGTCACCTGCCCGCGCAGCCGCACCGCGGCTTGTGCCCGCGTCAAAAATTGCACCAGGGTTCGCGTGGAGGGCAGCCGAAGCAATTTGGGGCTCAAAGCCTTCGCAGACCCAGCAGAAGGCTTCGCTGAAACCGGGTTCAGCGCATCCGCCGCCGCGGAAAGGTCCAGTTCTGGGTCGATGAGGATCATCGTGCGCGGGGCCGCGGCTCCAGTATGCGCGGCTTCGGGTGTGATTCGATGATACGCGAAGCGTGCGTGCCGGTAGAACGTGTCCTCAAAACGTGCCTGTTTCGCCTTGTCACTGACGCATCGGTGCTCCGGGAGTAAAATCCGCTGCCGAAGGGAGTTAACATGCGCAAGACCCTTTTTTTCTGCACTATTTCTGCTTACCATGGCGGCGGGCGGCCAGGGTGCGGCCGGCCCTTTTGACGGCGTATGGAATACGACGATGACCTGCGAAGCCAAGGGCAACGCTCAGGGGTACACCTGGCGCTTCACCAGCACCGTTGCCAACAACAACCTGCACGGCGAGCGCGGCGACACAGGGCAGCCTGGCTACCTCGCGCTCGATGGAAAAATCAATCGCGATGGCAGCGCCAAGCTCACGGCTTCCGGCCTGGTCGCTTCGACGGAGTACGCGCACGGCCCGTTCGCGAAAACCGGCGCCCAGTACTCCTACGACGTGAAGGCGCATTTCACCGCTACTGACGGCGAGGGCGATCGCAGCACGGGGCTGGGCATCTACGGCCGCCCCTGCCACTACAAGTTCGGCAAGCAGACCGCGCCGGCGACACCGTAGGAGTCGCAAAGACAGCAAAGGCTGGGATCGCGCTCCAGCGAACCCAGCCCTGCCTTTCCCGTTCCCTGTCTTATTGCGGCTTGCCCGGATGCTTCGCCTGCCCGTCCTGCCGGTCGTCTCTCTCCGGACCGCCCACCGTGATTGCGCCCTCCAGCGGCAACTCCTGCTGCTGCGGCTTGGCGCTTTCATAGGCGCGGACAATGCGCTGCACCAGCGGATGGCGGACCACATCGCCCTCTTCGAAGTGGCAAAACGCCACGCCCTCGACGCCGTCCAGAATATTGATCGCGTCCAACAATCCCGACTTGCGCGGGTTGGGCAGATCGATCTGCGTGATGTCGCCCGTGATCACCGCCTTCGAATTGTTGCCCATGCGCGTCAGGAACATCTTCATCTGCTCGATGGTCGTGTTCTGCGCCTCGTCGAGAATGATGAATGCGTCGTTGAGCGTGCGGCCGCGCATAAAGGCCAGCGGAGCCACCTCGATCACGTTGCGCTCCAGCATCTTGTCCACCTTCTCAACGTCGATCATGTCGAAGAGCGCGTCGTAGAGCGGGCGCAGATAGGGATCGATCTTTTCCTGTAAAGTGCCGGGCAAAAAGCCCAGCCGCTCGCCGGCTTCCACCGCAGGCCGCACCAAAACGATCCGGCTGACGCGCTTGGCGTTGATAGCCGCTACGGCCATGGCCACCGCCAGGTAGGTTTTGCCCGTGCCGGCCGGACCCACGCCAAAGACCATATCGTTTTGCTCGATGGCCTCCACGTAGCGGCGCTGGTTCAGCGAGCGCGGCTGCACCGTGCGCTTGATTCCCGCTGACCGCTGCTTGCCGGCTTCGGCCACGGTGCGCAGAGTCGCCGCGGGATCGGCCACCACCAGGCGCAGCATGCCGTTCAGCTCGCCGTTGTGGGGATGGATGCCGAGGCGGCGCAATGCTTCGAAGTCTTCAAAAATCCGCCGCACGCGGACCACGCTGTCTTCCGGTCCCTGTAAGTGCACGGCGTCGGAGCGTAGATCGATGTGGACGCCGAGCGAGTCTTCCATTAGCCTTAGGTTTTCATCGCGGGTCCCGAACAGGGGCTCGAGGTTTGGCGTGATCTCCAAAGCGATCTTCAAAGGGTCAATGTCCTCCGAGATGGTGAATTGTATTTAAGGTGGGTGGGCAGCGCGCCACGGAAACGCAAGCGCCCCCCGGGCGCTTTTAGAGCCTGCCGTTCACTTTGGCGCGCGCGGCGCTGGGAGCCAATTATTCCCAGTTCGCGAAGCGAGGAGCGACGCATACCGGATGTCTGCGAGTGACGAGCGACAAAGAAATGGGGAGAATTGGCCCCAGCCCTTCGGGTTGCGACGCAAATCGCGCCAAACTTCGTTCTCACCCTCGACAGTGGGGCCACCACAGCCTTCGGGCTCGGCCTCGTCTGGCGCGATTTTCGCTCGCAACGCCCGCACGCGCGAAAGCGAATGGCAGGCTCAAGGCAAACGGCTGATTTTGAAAGGAGTCGAAGAGCGCAGGGCACAACCGGGTTCCCATACTGGGGTGTCCTGCAGGGCCGCGGATTGAGGTTGAGTACCAAATCCAGTATTGCGAGAGTAGCGCGAGCCGCGCCGCGCGTCAACCGTCGCTCCATTACTTTTGATGTAGAAGTTGTCGAGGGAGATACGGGGCCGCGCGCAAAAGCACGAGCCGTGCCCGCCCGGAACCTGTCTGCAGTCGCCGACCCAAGACGTTAAAATCGGTACGATGAAGAAACCTCGCGTGAACTGCTCTCGACGTCAGGTACTGCGGTGGGGCGCCGCAGTCACAGCGGCCGTCTGCACCCGCCGCGTAGCCTCGGCCGCTTTCCCATCCGGCCCTCAGGCATTGTCCGCCGCGGCGTTGCCAACCTTCCGACCCACTCTGCTCAACCAGGTGAATTATGCGCAGGTCGATCTCGATCCCGGCCCGGCGCAGGAACAATTCGAGCAGTGCCGCCAAGTGCTCCTCAACCTCAGTGACGACGGCCTGCTGCGCCCGTTCCGCTTCCGCGAGGGGTTGCCGACGCCCGGCGACGAGCTCGGCGGCTGGTACTCGACCGATGGCTTCGCGGCGGCCTGTCCCTTTGGGCAGTGGATCTCGGCTCTGTCGCGGATGTATGCCGTCACGCGCGACCCCGCCACCTACGCCAAGATCGACCGCATGATTCGCGGCTACGCGGCAACCCTCGAGCCCATCGGACGGTTCTATCAGAATTACGCTTTCCCCGGTTACATGTACGACAAGCTGTCCATAGGTCTTACGGACGCGCACGTTTTCGCGCACCACCCTGCGGCCTTTGACGTCCTCGCGCAGACCACCGACATCGTCTTGCCTTACTTGCCGCCCAAAGCCATGCCGCACCAGGAAACGCCCATCCTCGCCGGCGAGAACTTTACCCGCCACGTGTGGGACGAAACCTACACCATGCCGGAAAACTTCTTTCTCGCCTGGCTGCGCACGGGAAATCCGCGTTACCGCGATCTGGCCCGTCGTTTCCTCTTCGACGAGTATTTCGACCCCCTCGCGCGCGGCGAAAACGCATTGCCCGGCCGCCATGCTTACAGTCATGTAAATGCGTTGGGTTCTGCTGCGATGGCCTGGCTCGCGCTCAGCGACGAAAAATATCTCCACGCCGCAACTAACGCCTTCGACTTCGTCCAGCAGCAGAGTTTCGCCACCGGCGGATGGGGTCCGCGCGAGCACTTCATCGAGCCCGGCAGCGGCGCACTCGGCGAAAGCCTGAACACGGCCCACAACAGCTTTGAAACCCCCTGCGGCGCCTACGCACATTTCAAGCTGGCGCGCTATCTTCTGCGCATCACCGCCGATCCGCGCTACGGCGACAGCATGGAGCAGGTCTTCTTCAACACCGTGCTCGGCGCACGGCCGTTGGAGCTCGACGGCTCATCGTTCTACTACTCCGACTACACGTTCAAGGCGCGGCGCATCTACAATCCCTCCAAGTGGCCGTGCTGCTCGGGCACGCTGCCGCAAATCGCTGCCGATTACCGCATCAGCGCCTACTTCCGCAGCGAGCGCGGCGTCTATGTGAATCTCTATCTGCCCTCCACTCTGCGCTGGAATGCACACGGCGCGCAGTTCACCTTGCGGCAAAAAACCGCGTATCCCTACGACAGCCACATCCGCCTCGACGTTACGGCCTCCTCGCCCGCCGAGTTCTCGGTTTTCCTGCGCATTCCCGCGTGGGCCCGGGGCGCGTCGCTTACCGCGAGCGGCATGCGCGATTCGCGTCAGCTTGAAGCGGGAACCTTCGCTGAAATTCGCCGCCAGTGGAAGAATGGTGATCGCATTGAGCTCGATCTGCCCTTTGCCACGCGGCTTGAAGCCGTCGACGCGCAGCATCCCGACGTGATGGCGCTGGTCACGGGCCCGCTGGTGCTCATGGCGTTGCGCGATGGCGATTCGTCGCTCGGACCCGTAGCGCGTGCCGCGCTGCTGGCCGCCAAACAGACCACAGCGCAGGGCCATGAGTGGATTGCGAGCTCCGGCGCCAGCGCGTTGCGCATGAGGCCCTTTGTCGACATCGGCGATGCGCCCTACACAACTTATCTGAAGGTGACGGAGAGCTGACGGCGGGCGAAAACCGCTGCACTCCGCCGCGTCGCTCCGGTACACTGCTCTCAATCTTCTCGTGTCGCGCTAAGGAACTCCGCGGATGTCTCTTCTCTATATCGTAGTCCTGGTCGTGATCGCCACCGCGCTCCTGGCAGTGGCCGTCCAGCGCGGCCTGCTCGTCAAAACCAAGGCCGACTACCTCGTCGCCGGGCGCTCCCTTTCTGCCGTCGTCCTTGTCCTCACCCTGCTCACTTCGTGGATCGGCGCAGGCTCGCTCTTTGCCGGCGCGGAGAATGCCTACAAGAATGGATTCGCCGCTCTCTGGTTGCCGGCCGGTGGCTGGCTGGGCTTGCTGCTCATCTACTTTATTGCGCCGCGCGCGCGCAAGTTCGCGCAATTCACGCTGCCCGATCTTCTTGAGGCCCGCTATAACCAGACCGCGCGCGTGCTTGGCACCATCGCCATCCTCTTCGCTTACGTGGCCATCACCAGCTATCAGTTCAAGGGCGGCGGCAATGTGCTGCATCTCATTTTCCCCGACGCACTCACGCCGGAGCGGGGCACCTGGATCATCGCCATCTTCGTCATCGTCACCACGGCCATGGCCGGCATGTCATCCGTCGCCTATATGGATGTGGCTATCGGCTCGCTGGTCACGGTCATCTGCATCGTCGCCACGCCCATGCTGCTGGCCAAGGCCGGCGGCTGGAGCGGCCTGCACGCCGCGCTGCCTGCCACGCATTTCGAAGTGCTGGGCAACCTCACGCTGGTAAAGGCGCTCGAGTTTATGGTGCCGACCTTGCTGCTCATGCTCGGCAATCAGGTGATGTATCAGAAGTTCTTCTCCGCCAAATCCGAGCGCGATGCGCGCGTCTCCGTCGTCGGCTGGATTCTGGGTACCGTGGTGCTTGAATCGCTGATCGTCGCCATTGCTGTGATCGGCTCCGCGCTTTATCCCACCGGCGAAGTCGCCGCGCAGCCCTACGAGATCATCCCGTACACGGCGCGCCACGGTCTGCCGGCCCTCATGGGCGCGCTGCTGCTGGGCGCGGTCTTTGCCAAGGTCATTTCCACGGCCTCGAACTATCTCTTCTCTCCGGCCAGCAATCTCATCGAAGACGTTTTCGTGCGCTACATCGCGCCGGGCGCGTCGAACAGGCACACGCTCATCGTCTCCCGTCTTGCCGTGGTGCTGCTCGGCTCCTGGGCGCTCTACCAAGCCCTCTACGCGCCCAGCATTCTGGCCAAAATGCTTTATGCCTACACCATCTATTCGGCCGCAGTCACGCCCGTGGTGCTGGCCGCGTTCTATTCGAAGCGCGCCACGGCCTGGGGCGCAGTCGCCGCCATCGCCACTGGAACCGTGGTCACGCTAGGTTGGGACGCGCCTGGTGTCAAGGCGTTCCTGCATCTACCGTCGATTCTCGCCGACCGCGACGCCATCTTCCCGGCGCTCTTTGCCGCTGTGGCCGCGCTGGTCGTCGTCAGCGCCTTCACGCCGAAGCCGAAGCCCGCGCAACTGGCGCAGTTCGCGGATTGACGGGCGGATCGCCCCATCGTTTCGGCAGTCCTATCGCCAAAAGAGCCGGAAAGCATGCGAAAAAACTTGCTCCGTCTGGTCAGGACAGCCTTACACTGTCCGTGATCCCCCGAGATACGTATGCCGGTGGCTCAACTCACCCTCGAAATTCGCATCGAGCACGCCCAGTCGCTCAAAGACCGCCGCCAGGTGGTGCGCTCCCTCAAGGACCAGTTGCGCCAGGGCTTTAATGTTTCCGTGGCCGAGCTCGACGAGGCCGTCACGTGGCAGTCGGCCACCATCGGCGTCGCCGCTATCTCGCGCTCACGCGATTACCTGCACGGCCTCATGGAAGAAGCCGAGCGCGCCGCCCGCCGCATGACCACCGAACTCGGCGCCGACCTGACCGATTCCTTCTGGGAATATATCGAGAGCTGAAGGCCGCGCCGAGGCACAGAAATCCTGCAATCCGCCATGCTACCCTGAATCTTTGAGTTCGGCCTTTACCGCGCATTTTTAATGCACTTGCACGGCCGGAACCTTGGGGTACTCGCTTGCAACCCGCTGCGTTCGCCATTGCCGTCTTTGAGTTTGTCCTGCTCCTTTTCTCGCTCAGTTTTCACGAGTGCGCGCACGCCTGGATGGCATCACGCCTGGGCGACCAGACGGCCCGGCTGCAAGGGCGCATCACGCTTAACCCGATGTACCACATCGATCCCATCGGAACCCTGCTCATTCCCGCGCTCAGCATCTTCGGGCCGTTTATCGGATTCAGCTTCTTCAGCGGGTTCCTCATCGGCTGGGCCAAGCCGACGCCGGTCATCACGCGCAACTTCAAGAAAATCAAACGAGACGACAATCTCGTAACGCTGGCCGGCCCCTTCTCGAATCTTTTGCTGGTTGCGATCGCCTTCACGATTCTGGCAGTTGTGTGCATCGCTGTCCCCGGCGGGCGAGCTTTGGTGCATGCGAATTTGGGTGGAATGCTGGCTTTCGAAGGCGGACTGCAGCCTCTGGTGCTGCTTGCCTTACTGGCGATCGAAGTCAACCTGTGCCTTTTCTTCTTCAACCTGCTGCCCATCCCTCCGCTCGATGGCAGCCGCGTTCTGCGGAACATGCTGCCCTACAACGCCGTGCGCTTCTATGACGGCATCAACATCTGGGTCAGCTACATATTGATGTTTCTGGTGGGCGGCTTCATCCTCAGGCTGGTGCTGGGGCCGTCCCTCGGGCTCATCTTTCGGGCGCTCCTGAGCATCTAGAGCCGCCCTTCGCCGATCCTCTCCAGCTACAATTAAATGAGCGTTTTATCCGGTTTTTCATTGCCAAGCCCGCGGCCCTGCTACACGCCGCCAGGAATTCGAATCGCAATCATGTCTGAACTCCCCAATCGATCGCAACGGCCGCGCGTTTTAAGCGGCATGAGACCCACGGGAAAGCTGCACCTGGGCAACTACATGGGCGCCCTCGCCAACTGGGTCAAGCTGCAGGATCAATACGACTGCTACTTCTTCATCGCCGACTGGCACGCCCTCACCACCGACTACGCGGACCCCGGAAATTTACAGGCGAAGACCCTCGACGTAGCGCTAGACTGGCTGGCTGCCGGCCTCGACCCGAACAAATCGACCATCTTCATCCAAAGCCATGTACCGCAGCACGCGGAGCTTCACCTGCTCTTTTCGATGATGACGCCACTGGGATGGCTGGAGCGGGTGCCCACGTACAAGGAGCAGCAGGAGAACCTCAAGGGGAAGGATCTGAGCACCTACGGATTCCTTGGCTATCCGCTATTGCAAGCCGCCGACATTCTGGTCTATCAAGCCCAATACGTACCGGTGGGCCAGGACCAGGTCGCTCACGTTGAACTTACTCGCGAGGTAGCGCGCCGCTTCAACTCGCTTTATCGCTCGGATATTTTCCCGGAGCCTGAGGCGCTGCTTACGCCCTCACCCAAGCTCCCTGGCACCGACGGCCGCAAAATGTCCAAGAGCTACGGCAACACCATCGGAATCTCGGAAGCTCCGATGGAAGTTATGTTCAAGGTTCAGTCCATGTCTACCGGCGGTCAACGCATACGGCAGACGGATCCAGGCGATCCGGATCTCTGCCCTGTTGGCGAGCTGCATACGGTATTTAGTACTCCCGAAGTGATCGCAGAAACCCAGGAGGGTTGTCGCACGGCATCGATCCGCTGTGAGTCGTGCAAAATTGAAGCGGGCCGGTCCGTTTGCAACGTAACCGAACCTATACACGCTCGAAGAGCAATGTTAGATCTAGAGGCCGAGAAGATTTGGGAGCAACTTCGCAGCGATTCATTAGACAAGGCGGCCAAGCGCGCGGAAGCAACGATGATTTCGGTGCGCGCGGTCTTCGGCCTGTCGCATAATCTCGGCTTCACGCGACGGCCTTTCCTCGCTACACCTGAAGAACAGGACAGAATTCGCGATCTTAGCGCCTACGCCGATTGGTGGAACTTGCCAAAGGATCAGCGAGCCAAGGCTCTGAGGGATTACTGGAGAGACAAGCTTATTCCATACGACATTCCGCTTTCGCAGGAAAGCAATCGTATCTTTTCCACCATTGAGCGCGAGTTGGAGGAGCCGTTCCTCGCAGCCAAGAAGAAGCGCGTATTTGTGACAACCGCACGCGATGTAAATCAAGCGGACAAATGGGAATTTGAGATTCCTGCCAGGTCCTACGAAATTTGGACACTTCTATGCTGGCGTAGTTCCGACAAGAGGCTGCACGATTTCGTAGTCCCTCAAAAAGTATTCTTGTCGGAGTTCTCTTTAGCCAAGAGATCGATGAAAAAGGAAGAAAAAATCCAGGTCAGTATTCTCAGGACCGAGGGCAACCGTTTCTTTCTCAGCATCGCGGGCAAGACCGGCAAGGACATCACGGTGTTTGAACACGACTATGAATCACTCCGTTAGGAGCCGATGCTGGGTTGAACGAATCCAGGTCGAAGGGCGCGAGCCGTAAGTCGGCTGGCGCTTTGCAAGGCGGCCGGGAAAGTAAGAATGATAGAACGACCAGTCCCGTGGTGGCGCAGGGCGCTCACAGTTGCTTTGGACGGAATCCGATCGGGATTTGGTCTTTTCCGGCGCAATGGAAAAATTGCCGCCGGCCCGGAGGTCGCTGCACAGGCCGATGCCGTTTCCCAGGGCCGCAAAGTACAAGAAGAAGAGAGTCGAGTGAAACCATCTTCCCCAAATTCCGAGCCGGCCACAGCCCAGGGGCCCCCTGCGGTCAAAGAGTTCGTTGCGGCCAAAGAAGAGCCGTCCGCCGAAGTCGCAGTACCCGTCGAGCCAGAGCCCGTGCCCGAACCGCCCGCTCCCGCCGTCCGGGCGGATCAACACTTCGAGGATCAGCAAGAAGTGTCAGGGCACGACTTCAGTCGTGCCAAAAGCGCCGCACAATCTTCGGGGGCTTTAGCCCCTGCAGCAGATGTTCCCATCGCCGGCACCGAGATCCGACCAGAATCCGAGGCAACGGAAGAACCCGCCGCGACCACGCACGCTCTCGTGGAGGAAACGACTCAAACCGCCCAAGCTGCATCGGCAGCAGATGTGAGCGAAACCGCCGAAAACAGAGCCGAAGCCGCGCCGGAAGAGACAACCGCACCGGAAGCGGCAGAAGTGCACATAGAAACTCCCACTCCGGATACCGAACCGATCCTAGCCGCCGAACCTGTGATCATCGCCGCACTTCCCGCGCCGGAACCACCACCCGCGCCACAAGACATCGCGCCCACTCTGCCCTTTGCCGAAAAGCCCGAGCGCACTACTGCGGAAAAAGTCGCGGCAGCGCTCAAGGCGCGCGGCGAAGACGCCGAGCAGTCGCCGTTTTCCGTCATCGTGAACCAGGTGTACGACGGCCCGCTCGACCTGCTCCTCGATCTCATCCGCAAGCAGGACATCGATATCTACGACATCCCCATCGCCAAAATCACCGCGCAGTTTCTGGCCTACGTCGACCAGTTGCGCGCCAGCGACATGGATGTGGCCGGAGACTTCATCTACACGGCTGCGCTGCTCATCCACATCAAGAGCAAAATGCTGCTGCCGCGCGCTCCCGCCGGGCCCGACGACGCCGTTGAAGATCCACGCCGCGAGCTGGTCGAGCGTCTACTTGAGCACGAGCGCTTCAAGAACGCCGCGCAGATGCTTCTTGAAAGGCAGATGCTCGAAGCCGCCTCGTGGACCAATCCCGGCATCCGCGAATTCCAGGAAGATGCCGGCGCAGAGCCGGAGATCGCCGCCGATACCACCGATCTGGTGCGCGTCTTTGGCAGCATTCTCGAGCGCGCGCGCAACCGCCCCATCCTCAATCTCGAAGAAGACTCCGTCACGGTCGGCCAGATGATCCAATTCCTGGCGCGCCGCCTAACGATGGAAGACAAGCCGGTGGCGTTACGCCGCATGCTCAGCCACACCAAGTCGGAGCGCGCGCTCATCGCCATGTTTCTCGCTCTTTTGGAGCTCGTCCGCCTGCAGGCCATCCTGCTCCGCCAGGACCGCCAATTCAGCGAGATCTTCATCAAGAAGCACGCCGGCTTTGACGCGCTGATGAATCAAGGCCTGGCCAACGCCCGCGACGACTGGCGGTAGGGCACCTCTTCATTCAGCACAACCTGGGTGCCCCCGGTCCCTCGCATTTGGGGACCGGGGATAGCACAAACCCAAACTCACTTACCAACCGAGCACGAATTGTCGTGGGGTCGCACGCCAGCTTGTACACTGTCGATGATGATTTTGTTTCCCCGCAGGCTGCTTCTATCGGCCGTATTAACCGCCATCGCCGCCCTTTTGTTGGGCGCGCGCTTCGCGTCGCTCTACGCGCAGCAGTCGTCGCCAGACACAGAACTGGCTCAAGTCCCGCTTCCCGAGCCCGCCGTTGAAGCTTTGCCCCTGCCGGAAGACCGCGGCGGGACCGACCTCGAGCAGACGCTCAAACGCCTGGGCACCACCGCCAGTGTGCTGGTCATCGTCGCGCATCCCGACGATGAAGACGGCGCTCTCATGACCTATCTGTCGCGCGGCCTCGGCGTACGCGTCACGACGCTCACGCTCACCCGCGGCGAAGGCGGCCTGAACGCCATGTCGGCCGAGAGCTACGACGCGTTGGGCCTCATCCGCACCAACGAGCTGCTGAAGGCCGATGAATATTACGGTGCGCACCAACTGTGGGGCACTGAGGCCGACTACGGCTTCTCGAAAACTCAGCAAGAGGCCTTCGCCAAGTGGGGCCATGACCGGGTGCTCTACGATGCGGTGCTAGCCGTGCGCTTGGTCCGGCCGCAGATCATCCTGTCCACTTTTGTCGGCGGCCCCTCCGATGGCCACGGCCATCACCAGGTCTCGGGCGAAGTGGCGCAGGAGGCCTTCAAAGCTGCTGCCGATCCAAGTGTCTTTCCCGAGCAACTCAAGAATGGCTTGGAGCCATGGCAGCCGCTGGCCGTCTACTCGCGCGCGCCGTTTGCGCGCATCGAGAACGGCCAAATGTTCGACTACGCCACCGGCAAGTGGGCGCCGGCGCGCTTCCACAACTACGTCACCGGCGAGTGGATTGAAGGCGCGCCCAAAGCCGACGTGATAATTCCTGTTGGTACCTGGGACCCCGTTCTCGGCCGCACCTATGTGCAGATTGCGCGCGAGGGATGGGGCAAGCAGTTGTCGCAGGATGGCGGCGCCAATCCCGCGCTCAGCGCGCCCGATTCTTCGAGCTATCACCTGTGGGCGGTCGCGCCCTCGGCGGCAAACTCCAACGCGAGCGCAGGTGACGAAAGCCTCTTTCAAAATCAGAAAGTCAAAATCGATGCCAGCATCGCGGGTCTGGCGCGGCTCGCGGGCACCGCGCCTCCCGCGTGGCTCACCGATGGTCTCCGCAAAATCCAATTCGATCTCGACGCCTTCATCGCTGACTGCAGCAATCAAGGGGGTGTTGATGGCGCGCACAAACTGGCGCCCATCTATCACGAAACGCTCGATCTCTACGCGCGCATCAAAGCGAGCGACTTGAGCGTCCAGGCAAAGTCCGATCTGGCATTCGAGCTCGGCGAAAAGATCGACCAATTCCAAATCGCATTCAAGGACCTGCTCGGACTCGATCTCGTCGCCTTCACTGCGGGCGATGGCGGGCAGGGCGGTCCGGGCCGCGGCGCATCCGCAGATGAATCCGCGCGCAGCGTGTATCCGGGCGAAGACTTCAGCGTTCGCGTGCACACCTTTAGTGCTGCAAGCGGCGCGCATCTCTCCAGAACCTGGTTTGAAACCGATTCCGGCGCCTCGTGGATTAAAGGCGAGCCCGCCGGCGCGCCGAGCAGTTCCGAATCGGCCAACGCGCTCTTTCGTATGCACGTCCCCGCCGACGCCGCGCCCACCAAGCCGTATTTCACGCGTCCCACTACCGAGCAGCCTTATTACGACATTTCGAACGAGTCTTTGCGTGAGCGTTCCTTCGCGCCCTATCCGCTTAGCGCCTGGGCCGAATTCGTCTTCGACGGTGTTCCGATCCGTCTCGGCATGGTGGTGCAAACCCTGGCGCACGTCGTCGCTGTAGGCGGCGTCTACCAGCCGCTGGTCGTCACGCCCGCCATCGGTGTGCGCGTCGAGCCCGAAGCACGGCTTTTGCCCCTCGATGGCTCGCCGCTGCCCGTCAGCATCACTGTCCATGCCGAGCACGCTGCCGACGGAACGGTGAATTTGAAACTGCCGCAAGGCTGGCATTGCGATCCCGCGGAGCAATCCTTTCATCTCAAGACCGCGGGCGACACCGAGCCGCTCGTCTTTACGGTTTCTCCTGCCGGCGACGTGGCTGCGCGCGCATACACCATCCAGGCCGTGGCGCATGTGGACGGCAAAGACTATACCATCGGCTGGCAGAGCATCGGCTACACGGGCTTGCGGCCTTATAACCAGTACAAACTCGCAGAGCTGCGCACGCGCAAGGTCGATGTCAAGCTCGCGCCGGGTCTTCGCGTGGGATACGTGATGGGTACCGGCGACACCGTCCCTGAAGCCATTGAGGCGCTGGGCATCACCCCGCATCTCCTCAGCAGCAGCGATGTCGCCTCCGCCGATCTCTCGCAGTGGAATGTGCTCGTCATCGGCACGCGCGCCTACTCCGTACGCCCCGAGCTCGCCGCCGCCGAATCGCGGCTTGAAGCCTTCGTCGAGCACGGCGGGACGCTCATCGTGCTCTACCAGACCAACAACTTTCCCGCGCCGCTGCCACTAGCCATGAGAGGCATCGGCGAACGCGTCGTCGATGAGCAGGCGCCCGTCAAACTCCTCGATCCTGCCAACCCGCTCCTCACCTCGCCCAACCAAATCACCGCAGCCGATTTCGACGGTTGGTTCGAAGAGCGTGGCCACGGCTTCCTCGATCACTGGGATCCCGGCTACACCGTGCTCACTGAAACCGCCGATCCCGGCCAGGACCCGCAACGCGGCGGCCTGCTGGTGGTGCATCGTGGCAAAGGTACCTATATATATGTTGCCTTCGCGCTCCACCGGCAATTTCCTGAGCTGGTGCCAGGCGCTTACCGAATCCTGGCGAACCTCCTCAGCGCCGGCGCGCCATCCGCAAGTGCTTCCTCGGCATCTTCGCCTTCGCATCCATAAACACTGCGGTTTGTCCTATTTCTTCGACGGTCTCATTGCCAAAGCGTGGGAGCGCATGCGCCCGCCTGTTAATAGTCCATAAATTTTTCTAACTTCCTCTCTGCTGCGCGAAGTTCGATAACTAAAAATGTGAAAACTATATGAATTCGTCAAATCTTAACCTTGCTCTGCGAGGCTTGGATGCGGAACGATGAGGAGGGATTTCTCAATCGCGAATCTTCCTCCCTTCGCGCTCATCGGCGTGCTGTGTTGCGCCGGTGAAGTTAACGCAGATTTTCCTTTTCATCTTGATGTGTCCGCGGCACGCAACACAGGTGTGATCCAGTGCATGCGGGTGCAGACCCTATGCCGGAACGACTTCAAACGAACAGAGAGGCCCAAATGAAACGCACACTTTACGCGGCTGCCGCAGTCATTCTGGCAGCCAGTCTCGTTGTTTCCCACGCTCAAACCAGCGGCTCCATGGCTCCGGCGAAAAAGCACGCGCCGGCTAAGAAACCCGCCGCTCCGCCGGCGCCTTCGGTCGAAGAGCAGATTCAGGCCCTGCGCACCGAGATGCAAACCCAGATCGACAGCCTGAGAAACGATCTCTCCACCAAGGATGCGCAACTGCATCAGGCGCAGCAGGATGCTGCCGATGCGCGCGCTGCGGCCACTAAAGCTGAGGCTGACGCCCAGGCGCAGCAGACTGCGTTCACCGACAACGCCAGTGCGGTTTCGACGTTGCAAACCACGGTAAGCGACCTGAAGGCCAACCAGTTGTCGCTGGCCACCACGGTCTCTGACGAAACCACAAGCATCAAGAAGGAAATCTCCAGCCCCGATGTGCTCCACTACAAGGGTGTGACCCTCTCGCCCGCCGGTAGCTTCATTGAAGCTGCAACCGTGTGGCGTCAAGGCGCCACCGGCGACGACATCAACACCGGCGCCACCAGCGTTCCGCTCCAGAACGCCGACGGCGCGCAGATGAGCGAGTTCTTCGGTAGCGCGCGTCAGTCGCGCATTGCCATGAAGTTCACGGGCAAGATTGCCAGCATGGCTATGACCGGCTACTACGAGGCTGACTTCCTTTCCTCCGGCACCACCTCGAACAACAACCAGTCGAACAGCTACACCATGCGCCAGCGCGAACTTTGGGCCGACGCCAAGACCACCAGTGGCTGGGACTTCTCCGGCGGCACCGGATGGTCGCTGGTTACGGAAACGGCATCAGGCCTGACCCGCGGAACCCAGACCCTGCCGTCGACCATCGACGCGCAGTACAATGCGGGCTTTGTTTGGTCCCGCCAGGAGAGCTTCCGCGTGGTAAAGAACATCGGCACCAAGACCTGGTTCGGCATGTCGGCCGAGAACGCCGAGACGCTGAACGCGGCCGGATCGGGCTTGCCCTCGAACTACATCTTCGGTTCTATAGGCACCGGCGGCGGACTTTATGACAACCAGTCCAACTACTCCTTCAACCTTGCGCCTGACCTCGTGGCCAAGGTCGCTGTCGAGCCGGGCTGGGGACACTGGGAAGCCTTCGGCGTAGGCCGCTTCTTCCGTGACCGCATCTATCCCACCACCGGCAGCCCCTACAACGACATGGAACCGGGCGGCGGCATCGGCGGCGGCTTCCGCGGCCCGCTTGCCGGCAAGAAGTTAACCATCGGCCTCAAGGGCCTGTATGGCGTGGGCGTGGGCCGTTACGGCAACTCGACCATTGCTGACGTGACCGTTCGTCCCACCGGCATACTGGAACCCCTCAAGGCCTTCTCTGCGCTGAGCACCGTGGAAGCGAATCCCACACCGCGCCTGAACGTCTACCTCAACTACGGCGGCGACTACATTTATCGCGACTTCGTTCTCAGCGGCACCAACTCCGGCGGCAACACCTATACGGGCTACGGAGTCGGCGGTCCGAGCCTCGGCACCTCCATCGTCAACGCTCCGGCCATGACCGGCTGCTTGATCGAGACCCAGGGTTCCGGATCTGCCGGCGCCGGCGCGGCCAACCAGACCGCTCCCGCAAACTGCGCTGGCAACAACAAGGACGTGCAGGAGTTCGTTGCAGGCTACTGGTACAACTTTTACAGTGGCCCCAAGGGTCGTCTGCGCCAGGGCGTCACGTATGAGAACCTCCGCCGCGATATCTGGTCCGGCAACGGCGGCACGGCCAACCCCGGTGGCGGCGCGCATGGCGACGACAACATGTTCTTTACCTCGTTCCGCTACTACCTGCCCTAACCTCCGGCCTTCGGTCCAGGCCAAAGAAAATGGGGCAATCCGCATCGCGGATTGCCCCACTTGTTTGCGCCCTCTGTCTAAGAAACAACCCAAAAAACAAATGCCCGAAGGGATTTCCCCTCGGGCATTCGTGCCAGTCCGAAAAAACTTACTCGGCCGCTTCAACCGCCTTGGTCTGCGCCACAGTCCAGTCGGCTGCGCCCACCTTGAAGCGCGCGAATCGCCGCACCGTGATGTTCTCGCCCAGCTTGCCCACCTTCTGCGCAATCAATTCCTTGATGCTCACGGCCTGGTCCTTGATGAACGGCTGCTCCAGCAGGCAAACTTCCTCGTAGAACTTCGCCATCTTGCCATCCACAATCTTCTCGATCACGGGAGCCGGCTTGCCCGTTGCCGCCGCCTGCGCGCGATAAATCTCCTTCTCGCGCTCCAGGTCGCCGGGCGTCACGTCCTCGGGCTTGATGAACCGCGGATCGCTGGCCGCAATGTGCATGGCCACGTCCTTCAGCAACTCCTGAAAGTCCGGTGTGCGCGCCACAAAATCGCTCTCGCAGTTCAATTCCAACAGCACGGCAATCTTGCCGCCCGCGTGGATATACGAGCCCACCGCGCCCTCGTTGGTCGCGCGTGCAGCCTTCTTCTGCGCTGACGCCATGCCGCGCTTGCGCAGCACCACGAACGCCGCTTCCATGTCGCCCTTGCTCTCCTGCAGCGCTTTCAGGCAGTCGCCCATCGGCGCGCCACTCTTCTCGCGCAGTTCTTTTACTTGCTTGGCATCAATCTTTTCGCTCACTGTCGTCATCTCTCTTTGTTTTCCCCCCGGCCGCAGCCGGCCCGCGAATGCATCGCGGATATGAATAATTGGTCAAACCTCTACGCGGGCCATGTTTCCGGCATAAGAAAAGCGTGGCCGAACATCGAAGCGGCCACGCTCAACTCAAGGTGCGCATGGACTCGCGCAAAGTAGCCTAAACGCCGCCTTCGGCAGCCTCGGCCTCTTCGGCCAAAACCGCAACCGCGGCAGGCGCCTTGCGAATGCCGCCGCCCAGAGCCGCTTCCAGGTCCACCTCTTCGGCTGGCGCAGCCTCTGCCTCTGCTGCCACTTCGACGACTTCTTCCGCGGCTGCTGCTTCGGCAGCCTCTTCATGGAAGGCCTTGTCGCTCAGCAGGTTCACACCTTCAGCAGCCGAGTCGGCAATCTTCGAGGTAAACAGCCGGATGGCGCGCAATGCGTCGTCGTTGCCCGGGATCACGTAATCCACCACCGTGGGATCGCAGTTGGTATCCACCACCGCCACCACGGGGATGCCCAGCTTGCGCGCTTCCTTCACTGCAATGGCTTCGTTATTCGAGTCCACGATGAACAGCGCGTCGGGCAGCCGCTTCATGCTCTTGATGCCGGCCAGGTTTGCCTGCAAATGCTTGCGCTCGCGCTCCAGCTTGATGACTTCTTTCTTGGTCAGCAGCTCATAGCGGCCATCGGTGGCCATCTCATCCAGTTCCTGCAGGCGCTTCACACTCTTCTGCACTGTGACCCAGTTGGTCAGCAGGCCGCCCAGCCAGCGCTGGTTAATGTAGGGCATACCCGCACGCGTGGCTTCTTCGCTAATCGCATCCTGCGCCTGGCGCTTGGTGCCGACGAACAAAATCGTCTTGCCGCTGCCGCACAGCTCAACCACAAACTTGGACGCATCCTTGAACAACTTCAGCGTCTTCTGCAGGTCGATGATGTAAATCCCGTTGCGCTCGCCAAAGATGTATTCCTTCATCTTGGGATTCCAGCGCTTCGTCTGATGCCCGAAGTGAACACCCGCTTCGAGCAGTTCCTTCATGGTGATGGTGGCCAATGGTCCTCCTTCGTGGACTGCATCCGGACTGGTTCTACCGTGGCCCGGATTTATTCCCCTCGCGGGGAGATTTGTAAAACCAGCTTCTAGCCGCTAGCTTCTAGCTTGTCCTTGCTGGAACCCACTTCCACGGGGATTCCAAAACCGCCGGATCAAGCAAGAAAAAGCTAGAAGCTAGGAGCTAAGAGCTAGCAAGCGCGTTAGCGCTTGCTGAACTGGAACCGCTTTCTCGCGCCCTTCTGGCCGTACTTCTTGCGTTCCTTCTGGCGTGCGTCGCGGGTCAGCAATCCCTCGGCCTTGAGCAGCTTGCGCAACTCAGGGTTGAACTCGATCAAGGCGCGGGCAATGCCCATCTTTACGGCATCGGCCTGTGCGGCCACGCCGCCGCCGCTCACCGTGGTCAGCACGTCGAAGCTCGGAGCCAACTCCGCCACCAACAGGGTGCGCTTGGCCGAAACCCTTTGCTGTTCGGTCACAAAGTGCTCGTCGAACTTCTTGCCGTTGACCTTCCACTCGCCCGTGCCGGGACGCAGAAACACTCGCGCGATTGCTCTCTTGCGCCGTCCCGTCCCGTAATACTGCACCAGATCTGCCATACTTCGTAAGCTCCTAGCTTCTAGCCTCTAGCGGCTAGCTTGTCCCAGCCCCGTCGGGCGTCTTTCTTTTTCCATCCGCCTCTTCGTTCCAGCAAGAAAAAGCTAGGAGCTAGAAGCTGGCAGCTAAAAGCTGCCTTACAGCGCCACTGGCATCTGCGCCCCATGGGGGTGCTTGTCGCCGCGGTACACCTTCAACTTCGTAGCCATTTGCCGGCCCATCTTGCTCTTGGGCAGCATGCCCTTGATGGCTTGTTCCAGAACCATCTCCGGCTTGCGGTTGATCAGTCGGGTAAACGACTCCTCGCGCAGGCCGCCCGGAAAGCCCGTGTAGCGCCGGTATAGCTTCTTCTGGTCCTTCAGCCCCGTCAACCGGATCTTCTCCGCGTTGATCACGATCACATGGTCGCCCATGTCGATGTAAGGCACGTACTGGGGATTCAGTTTGCCGCTCAGCACGCTGGCAGCCTTGGTGGCCAAACGGCCCAGCGTCTGTCCGCTGGCGTCCACCACGTACCATTTGCGGCTGATATCCTTGCCGCTCGGAATAAAGGTCGACATCTCTCTCCTGCCCTCGATCAAATCTTGCTCATCGCTCACCCAAACCATTTGGGTGCCCCCGGTCCCTCGCATTTGGGGACCGGGGAAACCACAAGCCCGCGCAAACCGCGTCCGCCCATGCCAAATACGCACGGGCCTCAAAATCTACCCACTGCCAAACAAACCTGTTCGGGTGAGAAGCTGCGGGAGTTGGTTCAAATTGGAACCCTGGCTGCGCCGGACCTCGTCGTCCCGAGTCCCGCAGCCGGTGGCCTGCTCCGCTGGAGCCCCTGAACTCTTTCCAGGGCATCCTTCAGATCGGTCCGGGTGAGCACACCGAGACCCCAGGCGCAACACCGCGCAAGGACTTTAGAATACTGAAAAATAGGCCCCAAGTCAACGAAAAGCCCCCTGTGGACGCTGTGGATCGAGGCAGAACCCCGTTCGCCCCGTTTAGCATACCCAAGATCCGCACGAGGCGTCATCGCACCACCCCAAAACCTGCCGATAAGCTCGGCGGGGGACAGCTCCGCGCAGAGTATGGCCGTAGTCATGGCGCAATCGCCGCAGAAAGACCCCGGATGACCCCGGCTATAGCCCCAGGGGATGGATTCTCTCAAATACTCCTTCCCGTTGCCCCACGGATCGGCGGAAACCTCCCGCGCACGATTGCCGCCAGCCCGGACTCAATGCCCGGAACCTGGCCGCATGCGACCCGGATTTGCGTTGGATATCGTTTAATTATCAACAACTTATACAGGAAGATCGGGTCCGCTTCTCTGCCAGCGCCGGAAGCCCGAAACCATGCTATCCTTCTCCCAAAGTCAAGTTTCCGATCGGCATCGAATTTCCTCCATATCGCTTTCCTTGAGCCGAGGCCATGTTCAATCTGCCACTCCGTCGGGTGCCGCTCTGTATGCTCCTGTTCTCCTGCGCGGCCCCTGCTCAGGTGCTCAATCTCCCCGGGAACACGGGTTCCCTCGGCACCACATCGTACCTCGATGAAATTCAGCGGACGCAATTGAATATGGATTTGTACCTGGAGAATAGCCGGGACCGAAATCTCACGAACCTACAAACTCCCGACGATTCCGTTTCCAAATTAGACCTCAAAGCTCCCGGCAAAGCGCGGCACGAATATGCGAAAGGCTATCAGTTGCTCATGCGGAAGGATCCACAGGGTGCGGTCGCGTTCTTAACCAATTCCATCGCCATCTATCCGCAATTTGTCGCCGCACATAACGCGCTGGGCACCGCCTATCTCAATCTCAGCCAGAACGAGCTGGCGCAAGCTGAGTTCACCAAAGCCGTCGCGCTCGACGACCACATGCCGAATTCCTACCTGAACCTTGGGTGCGCCGATCTGGCGCTCAAACAGTTTCCCGCGGCCGAAGAATCGCTGCGCAAGGCTTCCTCGCTGGCTCCGCTTGATGTCCAGTTGCAACTGGCATTGGCCTACGCGGAATTTGCGAACCACGATTATTCCGGAGTGATTGCAACCGCCCATCAAGTGCATGCTCATAAGCACGAGGGCGCTGCCGTTGTTCATTTCTTCGCCGCCGGCGCGTGGGAGGCGCAAGGCAATCTCAATCAAGCGCAAAGCGAGATGGAGACGCTGCTCCGGGAAGACCCCAAGTCTGCTTCCGCCGACAAGTTTCGTCTGATCCTGGAACAGATCAAGGCAGAGGAAGTGCGCCAGGCACAGGCCAAACTCAATCCGCCTCCCACACTGACATTTGTTTCCTATGCCCTCAAAGTGCCCACTCCGGAAGAAGTCGCGCGCCGCGCCCAATTCCTGGCCCAGGAGAAAAAGGAAGAAAATCAAATCGCCGAAGCGGAAGTGGCGCCCGATTCAACCTGCGAAGGCTGCAGTGCCACCGTCCCTGTTGCATCACCCGCGCCCTCAGGCTCCGACGCACCCCTCCAGCCATCTGAAAGCAATCCTCCTGCCCCCACGTTCCGAGTTTCAGTCGATGAGGTCGCGATCTTCTTCGCCGCCATGGATCACGGTAAGCCCATCACAGATCTGGTCCCCTCTGACGTCGAGATTCGCGACAATAGTCAACCGCCCGACGCAATTCTCGGGTTCCGTAATGAATCCGAACTTCCCTTGCGTCTCGGTCTCGTCGTCGACACCAGCGCGTCCGTCACTGACCGTCTCTCCTTTGAACTCGCGGCTGCGACCAAATTCCTCGAAGACGCGGTCGTCGATAAGGATGACCTGGCCTTCGTCGTTGGCGTCAACAACTCGGTCCGTCTCGTCCAGGATTTTACTGTTGACCAAACGTTGAGCTCTCACGCCCTGAGCCAGCTTGCGCCCGGTGGCGGAACCGCTCTGTGGGATGCCGTCGCCTTCGCCGCCGACAAGTTGGCTACGCACCCAGAAAGCCAGCCCGTTGCCCGAATTCTGGTTGTCATCAGCGACGGCGACGACAACTCCAGCAGCGTCACTCTCAAACAAGCCATTGCCACCGCCCAAAGCGGCGAAGTCGCCGTATACACCGTCAGCACCAGCGAGCTTCTGCAGCAGGAAAATGAAGTCCCGGTCGGCGACCGCGCACTGAGCACTCTTTCCGATCTCACCGGAGGCGCCGCCTTTGCCCCCGGCTCCGCCCGTCATCTCGACTCGAGCCTTGCCGATCTGCAGCAGGTCATTCGCGGCCGCTATCTCGTGTCGTACAGGCCGGCCTCTTTTCAGCGCGACGGCCGCTACCGCAGCATCGACATCGAGGCCGAAAAAGACGGCCGCAATCTCCAGATCATTGCGCGCAAGGGCTACTACGCACCGGCTCCGCCAACTGGCCTGGCCGACCACTAAACAGCGTCGGCGCCTGGGTAGGCGGACTGAGGCTCTTCGCTCTTGCCTGGATCAGCCGCGCTACTGTCCACCACGAATGGCGCGCGGAGACTCTGAATCCACAAACTGCGGTATCCTGATAAAGCGCGCCCGTAGCTCAGCTGGATAGAGCGAACGCCTCCGGAGCGTTAGGTCGGGAGTTCGAATCTCTCCGGGCGCACCATTCCTCCCTCAAAGCCATCAACACTTTGTCTGGGTTTTTTCTCGCCGCCAATCCCTGCTTATTGGCGCTGTACGCAGAATTGTGCCCACGACCAGCGGTCGAAGGATCGAAAATTTTAATGGAGGTGGAAAGGCCGGAGCGAGCGATGAGCGAGCATCTGCTCCATGCAATGGTGGATGAGCCCGCCTCCGCCAAGGCTCCGGCGCGACAGCCTTCGCGTCGTTCTAAGCAGTCTAGCTTGCAATGCGGAATGGGATGGTAGGCCGAGCCGTAGCCCACTGAAAGAGGGCGAAGGCTGGTGGACGCGGTAGGAATCGAACCTACAACCTGTCGGTTAAGAGTTGCGGGGAAGCCATTTTCCACCAATTATCACCACTTCCTCTTGAGTGCGCGGGAGCCTTTAATTACGGGGCTTTCGCGCATTCTCTCTTTACCTCCGGTTCATGCCATTTTCCATCAGGGGTCCTTGGTATTTTCCCCGGTACAAAATCAAGACCGTTCGCTGGTGCGCTTCGCAACGATCCGCTCCGCTTCCTGAATCGTCATTCCGGCGGGGATGTTGCTGGTTCGGAAGATTGTTCCGTCAGCCCCTTCAATCCATTCGCCGATGCGGATTTCTCCAAGAGCGCCGGGCCGTGGAATTGAACAAACGATTTCAAGCCGCTTTCGTGCTGCAAACCTGCGCTCCAGTAGCGCCCTGGCAGCCGCCCGCGATTGCGGAGAGCCTACGGCATAGTCACCGGGGCTTGCGCCCTTGTCACCCGTTCCCTGGCCCTTCTGATGTGCTCTGCTAAACAATCTGCCTGCCCTCCCCCGCTCCAGTTCCGTCCGCCCTCGATTACTGGGAGCGAAGCCGGAAATTCCCCGGCCTGATCTTTCATCCGCGCCGTTCTGGTGGTTGTCGAAGCCAAACAGGGTCTCTATCCTTCCGACTTCACTTCAGCCCTAAAACGTGCCAACCTCGCATTTGCCGCGTTGATCCGCGCGGCCAGCCGCCCCCTAACAGTGTCTTCTTTGCCGGGTGGTATGTGGATGGGCGACCAATCCGCTGTATGCGCCACTCCCTGCTCGCTGCGTTGACGAGCGGCGGCGATACATTCTGCCAGTCCGGTTGGATCGAACTCTTTATCCCATTCCTCTTCCGCTTCGCTCGCCTCCCGTGCCACCAGCATGGCCCTGGCCGCCGCTCTGGACTGCGCAGAGCCAAGGGGGAAGCGTCCGGGCCGTGGACCCGAATCTGTTGCGCCTAGCTGCCCCTGTGCGTCTTTACTTGCCATCGGATGCGCTTTCTCGACTGTCCGCCGCTGTTGCGCCTACCGTGGCGCGGAACCAGGCCGGCAATGCCCCCGTCTGTGCATAGGCTTCCAATTCCGGTGTGCTCATGCGGTCGAAAAGATCGTTCATCGAAACGGTCTCTGTCCGGTCGATCCATTCGCCAGCCGCGTTGATCTTGGCATAGGCTTGTACGGCAGCGACAACGGCGGAAGCTGTCACGTCCACTTCGCCCGCCTTTTCGATAATGCGCTCCAGAGCTGCCCGGATATTCTTTTGGCGCTTCGGGAAGAGTCCAAGCGCGTGCGCATGGCGGTAAACGCTGGCCCGGTCTGCAAGCCCGTAATCCTCAGCAATGGCCGCCGGGGAGCGCCAGCCAATGAAGGCGCTCTCGATTTCTTCCCGCTGCTCATGGCAGCAGACAGAACAGCTCCGCTGGTGCCGTCCAAGGCTTACCGATGTGTCTGCCGTGCGCGTTTGCCTCATGCTGCTATTGTGGTCCGGCTTCTGGTCCACCGCAATGCCCGCAATGCGCTGCGTGAGCACGTATAATTCTCAGCACGATGGGTTCTGAGGTTATAAATCTCGGCAAGGCTCGGCACGTTCTGCATTGTCGCGGGTGCGTAACGCCCATCGTTCTCCCGCGTCAAAGCCGAATAGGAACATATTGCAGTCTGTCTTATCAACCCAAGGGAACCTGGCCGATAAGGATTGTATGCCCTCGAATCGGGCGAGCGTTCTCTTATTCGGAGACAGACGTTGATCTGCTCCCCGTTCCAATGATGGACCGCACGACGAATCTTTGGGAAATCGTAGACGGAGATGCCCAAAAGCAGAACGGAGAACTGAAGGTAGCCTATGCGCATACAGGTGGACGCGATCCGCGAAAGATAGCTCTGGCTGCCCTTGGCTGGCCGGATTCTCCAGCGGTGACACTGACAAATCTTGACTGGTAAACTCTTGCATCGGAGCGCACCTCGGGTATACTGAGATTGCCCAACGATACCGAATTAGCCCGCCTGGCAGCGGGCTTTTTCATTTATGGCATGATTCTACACGGGATGAACCTACTTAGCCTCAACGATGTCGTACAGGGCTTCCTTTTTGCCGGCCCAAACGTAGATTCCTCGTTTGTCAAAGCGTACACGGAAGTGAGCACCCGGAAACTGCTTGTACAAGTCGTTATGCAGATTCAAAAAGTTGTAACCGTACACCAGAACATAGGTATGACTTCCTACTTGGACGGTGTACTGCCGAACGACCTTATTTGAGCAGTCGGCTTGGCCGGAGGTGCTGCCCGTTGTATCCCCATTTTCGTTGGTGGTGGCTTTCACGTTGCCACTGCTAGTGCATGATGAACCAGCAGAGACATCCTTGAAACCAACAAGAGTGGCATCCTGATACTGGGCGTCTTTGGGAGTCTTTGCCCATGTCTGGATGCAAACAAATAAGCAAAGGACTGTCGCGGCGATTCTCATGCCACTACGCAGCTTCTGTTTCTGCCTTATTGTCGCGGTACTTCCTCCGCCACCCCCGCCGCAAGCCGTGATTGCGCCAATGCCGAGAGTGAACAGCCACCTTGCTGGACTAGTGGGCCTACGGTGCGAATTGCGCTCTTTCATTGTTCCCCCGAAGATTCCGCAAAATTGTGGGCAAGCATATGGTAATACTTATCGTCTCTAGAACCATAGTATTTATCAATCGATCATTAGGGACGTGGAAATCGATCCTCGCGTCCGGCTCGGCCAAACCGTCAGAAAGCGGCGTCACACCCTTGGCCTATCGCAGGAGGGGCTTGCGGAAAAGGCCGATCTTCACTGGACGTACATCGGGGGTATCGAGCGCGGGGAGAGAAACCTCAGCCTGCTCAATATCGTAAAAGTTGCGCGTGCTCTCGGAATCACGCCAGCCCGCCTGTTGATGGGTATCCGGTGAAGCAACACGCCACCCGTTTCTATTTACGGGCGCGGAACAGTGCGTAATCCCTGTGTACGGTTGTTCGGCAGCATTCATTGCAGTGCCTTCCGTGGGTCATCAAGGGCCACAATGCAACCGCAAGCCTCCAGACGGGCGAGCAGGCCCGACAATCCCCAGCCGCCATCGAGCCAGCCTTTCCCGCTCAACCGGGCAGCCAACTGCATTAGCGTCGAGCGGATGAATTTATTGGTATCCGTGACAGTCGAGCACGGCGACAATTGAACCGGCTCGGCCTTTGGGGACCACGAAACAAGCCGGACACCGGGAGGCATGGCCGGACGACGGGCAAGTTCCGCCATGAGTTCCGCCTTATGCTGGCGCAGCTCTTCCATCACGGGCGCAGCGGCTTCCCCCGGTGCGATCACCAGATACTCACCATCAATTCGGAAGCGTCCACCGTTCGCTTCGATAGTCCGAATCAGTTCCAACGCCGCGCTCATATTCTCACCTCCGAATCAGACTGTTCCCGGTTTTGAACCGGAACAACCGGAACACCCTTTTGTTCATGCGGGTCTGAGGCACTTTTTGCAACTGGAACAGGGTGATGTGTGTTCCGGTTTGAAAATACGGTTTCAGCCAATAAAGACGCGGGATGTTCCGTTGTTCCAGTTTGAATGGGGGAGAGTTGGCAATACCGGGACCAATCGTCCTCAAAATCCCCCCGGCGATAACCTTGTGCGGTCTCGGCAGGCCCTAGCCTAATCTTCACCGGATAGATCTTGAATTTCTTGAGTTGCCGTGCCAGATTGTTGGCTGTCAATCCTTTCCCGTGGGACCACTCAGCCCAGGGGCGGCCTTCGATCTTGCAGAGGCATTCGGCCATCACCTTCGATGAAACGGTGTCGGTCTTGCGCTCATCAAAGACGGCGCGAATGTCGGATAGCAAGATAACACCGATGGAGGCATCTTCGGTTTTGGTTGCCTCGCAAACCGCCTTCAATGCCTCAGTGAGCCGTTGGGGCCATCCACCCCCAGCAAGTTGCGCGATGGTCAGCAGGACTTCGGCAATGTCGTTCTGACGCGGATTGAAACCGGAGATTGGAGTCGAGTGAATTGACCGGAGCAGGTCCGCCGCGCCCAGCGCCGCCCATTCTTCTAAACTTGTCTTGATTGGGGCGGCGGCGGTCTTCACCGCAAGTTGGCGATCCGGCTCGATTGTCTCGCCCGACAGCATCCGACGCATTTCGATAATGATCGAACGGTCTGAAACCGTGTCCCATAGTTCACCGATTCCAGCGAGACATTTCGGGCAGAACGTGGGGTAATCTTTAACTTCAAAATCCTTACCCACGCATCGCGTGTAGACCCCCTCTGGTTCAAACCCGGAATTGAGGATGCCACGAATGTTTTCTGCCGTTTCCTTGTTCCCTTTCATTTGTGCGTCAAGTTCGTCCAGGAACAGCGTCGGGCGGGATGCCTCAACTACGCGGGCAAGCGCGGCACCAGACATTCCACTAGAGGAGCGGCCCCGGCACGGCCACTGCTTTTAGAATCCGAAGTAGAGTCGATTTCCCGCTCCCTTTTTCCGGCGACGAAATGAACAGATAAGGCGTGACTTCAAAAGCATCGAAGACGTAAGTATGCAGCGTCCATGCGGCCATAATGACGGATTGCTCGTCCGATACAACGGTGTAGCGCCGAATCCACGCTCGGCACATTTCGAGTAACTCTTTCGTGATCCTGGCCGCATCTTCCAGCGGCATAGGCGGTAAAGGCGGCACGATAGGCACCTCCGAGACGGTTGGCAGGCCACCAGCCGGGTAGCGTTCAATATCTTTTGCGATCTTCCGCACTTTCGCTTCATCATGCGGCGGGTCAAATGTCGCGTTCAATCCTTGCAGAGCGGCAAGAATTCCCTCCGGCTGCACACCCTCTGCCCGTAGCTTGCCAGCCAATTTGAAGAGCAGTGGCGTCCGCTTGCCGCGTCCAATGGATGTTACGGGCTGGGGAGTCACCGGGGCGGGCTGTACGGGGCTTTGGTGAAGGTCGATCAACCATTGCGGCATATCAGCCAGCGAGACGGCCTCATCCTCACACACATAACGGTGGCCGCTCGGATGTAGGCTGGGCGGAAGCAGGATATAGCCGCTCTTTCCGCGCTCATCCAAACCAGCCCCCAGCTTGCCCGCACTGATCGTGACGGCGAATCCTTCTGGCCAATTGAAAAGCAAGTGCTGGCCGCGTGGAGTTTTATGTGTGCGGGTCACCGGCAGATTCCATCCGCGCCGCTCCCATGCCTCGATGCTTGCCTTGCCCTCCGGCCCGTCAATGTCGAGTACGTACACCCCCGAATCAGGCCCGCAAGCCAAAGCCCAGTTGCAATCCGGGTATAGGCGCGCCCATGCCTCAATCTGGTCAAGGGAACGGCTTGCCTTGCCGGGCCAGTCAGACAGCAGCGGCGGTGCTTTCTGTCCAGCTTTCACGGGAAACACGCGCCATCCACGGCCAGCGGCGGCGGTGATCTCCAGTGGAAGCCTGTCCTGATGTTTTGCTTGATTAGCGGCCATTAGCGCCCTCTTGCCGGGATGGTTCCCGCTTCGATCAATTCGTCAACGGCAGTCTGGGGAATTCGCACGGATCGCCCCAAACGGACAAAGCCGAGCCGACGCGAGTACACCCAAGCCCAGACGGTTTTCTTCGATAACCCAAGCTGCTCTGCTGCTTCCCCTACTGTTAACATCCGTTTCACTGCTCACCCCCATGAACTCCGATTTCCTACATTTTGCTTGCACATTCCTTGCAGGTCACGTATTTTGTAATCTACGCATGAAGATAACTAATCGTCGGTTACGAGAGAGATACCTTCAAGAGAACTTGAAGGCGTGGTATGAATGCCATTTGCTCCAGGGCTTGAACGGTCGTCTTCTTCCACGGCTGGCGCAACCTGAACCGGACGCGGTACTGCCTCGCGTTTCTGCTGCGATCAAACGGATCGAGATGCTTCTGGAGGCGCTTCAGTCGGCTACTTCACCGGGCGTATGGGGGATGCTTGTACCTGATTTTCCAAGCCAGCAAGAGTTTGTTAAATGGGCGAATTCGGGCCTAAAACGATACGTGCAGTTCCCAGTGATTTTCGAGGACCCCTATTCCGGAAAACTCACCAGCAAAATGGAACATTGCGGGGGGGATGAGTGGGAAAATGGCGCGGCGGAAGCGATTCTTTCGCTACTGAGGGAAGACCAGCTCCACAGGCTCAGGCGATGTTTCTGCTGTAAGAAATGGTTCTATTTGCTACGCGATGACCAGCGTTTCTGTAATACCGCCTGTAGGCAGAAAGAACACAGTCAGAGTGAAGAATTCAAAGAGAAGCGAAAATCATATATGCAAAAGTACCGGAAGGACGGCAATGAGGAACGGGCAAAAAGCAGAGCAAGCGGTCGCGGAAATCGAAAAGGGAGGAAATAGCGATGTCAGTTTTCAGATACAAGGGCAGCAAGGTTTGGACGATGGATTTTGTCTTCCACGGACAGCGCATCCGAGAGAGCACGGGAACCTCTTCCAAGACGCTTGCTGGGAAGATCGAAGACAAGCGGCGGCGCGAATTGGAAGAGGGCGCGGCGGGCATAAGGAAGCAGCAGCAGCCCCGTTTGCTGTCCGTTGCAGCGAATGAATGGCTGGAAATGAAGAAGGCCACGCTCGCCCCGCGCTCCGTGAAGATCGAAAAGGCGAACCTGGCTCATCTGTTGCCGGAGTTGGGCAAGCAAGCTGGTGTGCGACATTGAAGCGCGGGACGTTGCGCGCTACCAGCAAAAGCGGATTGACGAAGAGGCCTCCCCGAAGACGGTCAATCTGGAAATCGGAACACTGCGGGCCATCTTGAAGCGTTCCGGCCACTGGGCACGGTTGCAGCCCGAAGTGAATATGCTGGCGACGCGGGACGACATGGGGCGGGCCATCACCCCGGAAGAGGAATCCGCGCTGCTACAGGCTTGCGGGAAGTCCCGCTCTCGCTCTCTGGTGCCATTCGTCACCCTGGCGATTGAGACAGGCGCGCGGTACGGCGTGATTCGGACCCTGCAATGGGGCTGTGTGGACTTTGAGAATCGCTGCCTGAAATGGGGCAAAGACAAGACGGCTGCGGGAACGGGCCGGGTGATTCCACTGAGTCAGAGAGCATTGGCCGCCCTCAGCTTTTGGGCAACCCACTTCCCAGAGCGCAAGCCGGAGCATTACGTCTTCCCGGCAGAGCGGTACGGAGCGGGCTGGGGACGAGTTCGAGCCCGAAGGCTTACCACGTTGACCCGTCGAAGCCAATCGGGAGCATCAAGGAAGCGTGGGAAGCGGCCAGACTGCGAGCAGCAAAGATTCTGAAAGGCGAGACCAAAGAGACGGACTCGAAAGGAAGAGATCGTGCCGTTGGCTTGCCGCTTCCACGATCTGCGGCACACGGCAGTTTCCCGGATGCTGAATGCGGGAACCCCGATTGCCAAGGTTGCCAAGATCGTGGGTTGGAGTCGCATCCACGATGGTACTCATGGCGAGAGCGTTATGGACACTTCTCTCTGAATGATCTGCGGGGAGCCGTTGAGAGCATCAGCGGAAGCGGAATTGAAGCGGGGTCCCCGGTATTTTCCCCGGTATCGGAAAATGTCTCTGAAGTGAATCGCCCTAACTAATTGAATCTAATGGTGGACGCGGTAGGAATCGAACCTACAACCTGTCGGTTAAGAGCCGAATGCTCTGCCAGTTGAGCTACGCGTCCTTGAGGGCTGAAACACCGAGAGTCGGAACACCGCGCGAGAGACTTTCCGGCGCGGCCCGCGCAGGGAGGAAAATCTCTCCCGCACCTGAAAAATATACCACAGAAGCGACGTCGAACCCAAGGCGCAGGGGCCTCTCGGCAGCTCGCGCCCGATTCCGGAAATCGCCGCTCGCGACGATTAATTCCGGCCATTGAACTCGTGCACTGCGTCGAGCATGGCCACGATGTTTGCAACCGGCGTGCCGGCCTGCACGTTGTGAATGGTGTTGAAGACGAATCCGCCGCCCGGCGCGAAGATCTCGCAGCGGCGCAGCACCTGTTCGCGCACCTCTGCGGGGGTTCCGAAGGGCAATATCTTCTGTGTGTCCACGCCTCCGCCCCAGAACACAATGTGCTTACCAAACTCGGCCTTCAGTTTTTCCGGCTCCATGCCCGTGGCCGAGCATTGCACTGGATTGAGGATGTCGAATCCCGCTTCAATCAACGAAGGAATGAACTTTGAGACCGCGCCGCAACTGTGCTTGAAGGTCTTCCACGACGTGTGCGCGTGAATCCAATCGTTCACCTGCTCGTAATAGGGGAAATAAAGCTCGCGCAGTGTGTTCACCGAACAGAACGCAGAGGTTTGCGTGCCGAAATCGGTGCCGCAGACAAAAACCGCCTGCACCTGGTCGCCCACGGCGGCATAAATCCGCTCGAGATTTCCGATCGCGATCTCGCACTGGCGCGCGAAGACTTTGTGAATGTAATCCTGGCGGCTGCGCGTCGAAACGTACCACTCCGTGACGTCGCGAATGCCTTTGGGATGCTTGAGGAACGGTCCCGGCACCAAAGCAATGTCGCCGAAAGCCGTGCCGCCAAACCCCGCCAGCACTCCCGCACCGGTTGCCGCTGCTTCCCGTGCCGCGCGCGCCAGGTGATCCAGATCCACCTGCGCAATCGGCTGGAACTCCTCGAGATTATCGTCCGGGTTCAGCTTTTCTTCATCGATCGTTTCCTGTCGGATGATGGAGTCGAAAAAGTACCCGCCCTGCGGCATGCGCCCGCTCGGCGGTACTGACCGGTCGCCTTCGGGATAAATCAGCGTGTCGCCCTTTTCATCGGTCGTGGTGTTGAAGTCGCCGGGCACTAGCACTTCGAGCCCATTGAACGTCCAGCTCTTCCAGCGCTCGATAGGAAACCCGAACATGGTCGCGTGCGAAAAAACCCCGGTCACGTCCACGCCCATCGCCGCGCGCAAATCCTCTTCAATCAGCGCGAGCATCTGGAAAGGTTCGTGCACGCGCACCGGCCGTCTTTCCAGGCAGTAATAATCGCGCAGCGCCGCCACGCAACTGGCATGAACGCCGGTCACGGCCGAGCCGCCGAAGTCAATTGGAATGCGATCCGGTTGTTCGTGGCGGAGAGTCTTCAGCAGCCGCTCGCGGCTGGACGTTGATATCTGCATCGCAGTCTGCACCTGTGCGCTGTCACTCATCGCTCTGCGCTCCTTCCGCCGTCATGACTGCCGACGAGACGCGGCAACAAATTGCCGCAGCTCGTTCGAATCCGGCGGGTCAGCTTCGCTGGAGGTTTGCAATGAGTATAAATTGGTGCGCGTTTCCGCGCTTAGCTCTTGAGCGCCACGCGAATGTGCAGCTCTTTCAACTGCTGCTCGCTCACCGGGGTCGGCGCTTCCGCCATCAGGTCGATGGCCTTGGCCGTCTTGGGGAAGGCAATTACTTCGCGCAGGTTCCCCGCGCCCGCCAGCAGCATCACAATGCGGTCAAGCCCCAGCGCAATGCCGCCATGCGGCGGCGTGCCGTATTCGAGCGCGTCGAGGAAGAAGCCAAAGCGCGCCCGCGCTTCTTCTTCGCTGATGCCCAACGCCCGGAAGATCGCCTGCTGCACGTCCTTGCGGTGAATTCGAATGGAGCCCGACCCGAGTTCGAGACCGTTCATCGCCAGGTCATAGCAGTTGGCGCGCACGCTGGCCGGATCGGTCTCGAGATTTTTCATATCGGCTTCGATCGGCGCAGTGAACGGATGATGCGCAGGCACCCATTTGCCCGCGGCCAGGTCGTACTCGAACATCGGGAAATCGGTCAGCCACATGGGGTGGAAAGCGTCGCTGCCGTCGATTAGCTCCTGCGACGCGCCGCGCGCAGCAGCCTTCTGCACGACCTCATCGGTAATCTGGAACGCTCCGTGCTTGTCGGCATACTTCTTCGCCAACTCGGCGCGGAAGTTGCCGGCCGCCGCATATACGTTGATCTCGCGCTCCGACAAACGCCCCGGGAACTTGGTGTCGCTGGCCTTGATGTGATGCGACGGATCGCCGGCCACGACGATGACAAAGTCTTCCTCGGCCGCGCCCGTCAGTTCGCGCACCTTGGCAGCAGAATCGGGAAAACTCTTCGCCAGCCGCTTGAAATCATCGATGAACTTCGCGCCCTTCTTCTGATCGAAGAGCGGATGATTGTCTTCGCGCTCCTTGCGGCTCAGTTCACCCACCTTGGGAATGCGCAGCGCGACGATCGGCAGCGCTGGGTCGATTTGCAGCGCAGCCAGCGCGGCGTCAGTAAATGCGGAACGCACGTCGGTCAAGCCCGGCAAGCGCAGGTCGGGCTTGTCAGTTCCATATTGGCGCATCGACTCGTCGTAGCTAATGCGCGGGAAGGGAATCGGCAGATCCACGCCGGCCGCGGCAAATGCCGCCTTCATAAACTGCTCCACCACGCCGAACACGGTTTCCTGGCGAGGAAAACTCATCTCCAGGTCGACCTGCGTGAATTCCAGTTGGCGATCGGCGCGGAGATCCTCGTCGCGGAAGCAGCGCGCAATTTGAAAATATCGATCGAAGCCCGAAATCATCAAAATCTGTTTGAAAATCTGCGGGCTCTGCGGCAGCGCGTAGAACTCGCCGGCGTGCACGCGGCTGGGAACCAGAAAATCGCGCGCGCCTTCGGGAGTGGATTTGGTCAGAATCGGCGTCTCGATCTCGAGAAAGCCCTGCTGGCTCATACTTTCGCGAACGGCCAGCGTAATCTTGTGGCGCAGCAGGAAGTTGTGCTGCATCTCCGGCCGGCGCAGATCCACGTAGCGGTATTTCAGGCGCACTTCTTCGTTCTGGATGGCCTCATCGGAAGGCGAAAACGGCGCCAGCTTTGCATCGTTAAGTACGAGGAGTTCAGTAGCCTCAATCTCGACCTCGCCTGTGGGCATTTTCGGATTGATGGCGTCCGCGTCCCGCAGCCGCACTTTGCCCACCGCAGCCACCACGTACTCCGGCCGCACATGCTCGCCCTTGGCGTGGCCCTCCGGCGTAAGCTCTTTGTCCAGAACGACCTGGCAGATCCCGGAGCGGTCGCGCAGATCGAGAAAAATCAAGTTGCCGTGGTCGCGACGGCGGTTCACCCAGCCCATCAGAACCACTTGCTTGCCGGCGTCAGCCGCGCGCAGGGTACCGCAAAGTTGCGTCCGTTCCAGATTGCCTAAAAAGTCGAGCACTACTCTATGTCCTTATTTCTGATTGGCTTGGCTAGGGGCTGTTGCCTGGTTTTCCCGCTCATTGGGCAAGAAACGCAGCCAGCTCCGCGCGCGCAACCTTGCTTTGTGTACCGGTGGCGAAGTCCTTCACTGTCAGGATACTGGATTGGAGTTCGTCTTCGCCCAGGATCACGATGCGCCGCGCCACCTTGTCGGCGGCCTCGAAGGATTTCTTCAACCGGAAACTGCCGTCGCCCAACTCGATGCTGAGTCCGGTGCGGCGCAGTTCGCGGGCCAGAACCAGTGCCGCCGCATTCAACTTTTCTCCAAGCGGCGCAACATACGCCGCTACCAACTGCGTTGGGGCAGCCTTTTGGTCGGCTGCTGTGGCTTGCAACGTCAGAACCAATCGGTCGAGCCCCATCGCAAATCCAATGCCCGGCGCCTTGGGTCCACCGATAGCCTCGCTCAAGCCGTCGTAGCGGCCGCCGCCGAGCAGCGCATTCTGCGCACCGAGTCCGCCATGCGTGAACTCGAAGGTCGTGCGCGTGTAATAGTCCAGGCCGCGCACCAGCCGCGGATTCAGCTTGTACGGCACACCCACAGCATCGAGAGCCGCGACGACGGCGGCAAAGTGGACCTTCGATTCCTGATCGAGTGAATCGGTGATCTTCGGCAGCGCATCAATGATGGACTGATCCTCGGGCACCTTGCAGTCCAGCACGCGCAATGGATTCGTCACCGCGCGTCTCTGACAATCCCCACACATCTTCGGCGCAACGTCGACGAGCGCGGCGCGGAGGACTTCGTTATATCTCGCACGATCCGCCGCCGATCCCACGGAATTCAATTCCAGCGTCCATCCGTCGATGCCCAACTCGTCGAGCAGCGTGGCCAGCATTTCCAAAACTTCCGCATCTCTCAAAGGGCTTTCGCTGCCCGCCGATTGCGGTCCGATCACCTCCGCGCCGATCTGCCAAAACTGCCGGTAACGCCCCTTCTGCGGCCGCTCACGCCGGAACTGCGGACCAATATAGTAGAGCTTCTGCAACTGGCCGCTCTCGCCCAGCTTGTGCTCGATGTAGGCGCGCACCACGCCGGCCGTATTCTCCGGTCGCAGCGTCAGCGATTGCGCCTTTTCCGATTGCGCCCGCGCGCGATCCTCCCACGTGTACATCTCTTTCGCAACAATGTCGGTCTCTTCGCCCACGCTGCGCGCAAATAGCCCCGTGTCCTCGAAGATCGGGGTGCGAATTTCGCCGAAGTGATAGCGGACAAACACATTGCGCGCGGTTTCCTCAATGCGGTTCCACAACTCCGTCTCCGGAGGCAGCAGATCCCGCGTCCCGCGCACAGCTTTCACAGTGGCCATAACCTGTCTAGTTTAAATGGCGATGGTGCCGCGCCGGCGCGATCATGTCTAAAACGCCGGGAGCAACCGAGGTTATCCGACAATCCGGCTGGTCAAGCTGTGCCACCACGCCGGAGCGCCGCTGTACAGGTAAATCAGCAGAGCCTGCCACGCGACGAGCACGGGCAACGCGATGCGATAAACCTTGTGAACGCTGCGGTTCACCAGCAGGTCGCGCGCCACGCCAAGAAGAATCACCGCGTCGAGACACCAATAGTAGAGGTTGTGATTGAAGAGATAATCGATGCGGCCGAAGGGTGCATCGAGAAGACAGCAGGTGGCAATGAAGATCAGCCGGCGGTGGAATTCCGGCTTCTTGCGCCAGTAAATGGCGAGCGCCACGCACGTCCCAAAGACCAGCATGTCGCCAATAGGAATACTGAGGAATACGTCGGTGGCCGTCAGGTGCAGCGTGAACCAGTCAAAGCGGGCCATCACCACGGCGATGATCGATCCCAGCACCACCATCACGGACGCGAGCGCGACGCCAAACCAGCCGAAGAAGCGATGCCACTTGACGTTATGCGTCCGCACCAGCGCCGACTGAGAAATGAAGAAGAGCACCCACGCTGAAAACGCCGCACCGTGAAACCACAGCAGCAAAGGGCGTGGCGGGGATGCGTGGAACAGGTTTTGATCGACCGTGTGGCTGAATCCCCACACCACGATCGCGGCAATCAGGAGCGACGCGAACAAATAAAAGTACCGGTCAACCAGCCCATTCCGGCCAGTGATCGCAGGCACACGATGTTGAGCTGCGGCACGAGACGCTGTTGCCATCTGCAGGACCTCCGCGTGGAACTTCAAAGCGGTGCGCACAAGATGCAGACCAGGTCTGCGGGGAAGTAGCACGAGTGTAGCACGGGGAAAATTGACGACTCAACGTGAAAAGCGATGAGCGCTTCGCTTGGTCACGGAGCAACTCCCTCGTCAGATCGGAGAGCATTGAAAATCTGCTCTTCAATCCGGGTGCACATCTCTATGTGAAAAACCGCACTGCATCTCGCCAAAAAACGCAAGTAAACCAATCGGTCAGTGTCCTCAAATCATCACACCCTGAACTCGCTATTACCCTTACGTCTTTAGCGCCATTACCGCTGGTTTTTCACTTTTTCGCACGAGTAATTATGCGACGATAAGGATCGCTTCTCGAATAAGGCACACGGTTTGCATCTTCACATGCACTCCTCGTGCGTCTCGAGATGGCTGTGCCTCACTCCCGGTTCTTTACGATCTGGCCGCTGTGGGGTGCACCGGGTGATGAACTCACTCGGAAAGAAGTGAACGGAGCTGTACATGAATTATTTCGCCGATCGCAATCTTCGTCTAGATAAATACAAGATTCGCTGGATGTCCCGCAATCTTCCATCGCAACACGCCGCGCGCAGTCTTTCAGGAATCGCGTGCGCTATGGCGCTGTTGCTCACGGCAACTTGCGCTCATGCGCAGTTCGGCGTACTGCCGGTGGGCGCCGCGCCGACCACGCTGGGCATTCAGGTCACGGCGACAGTCGCGGGCACGGTGAGCAATGTGGAAGTGCTCACGCTGGGATCGTCCAGCGGAGATTTTGCGGCGGGCACGGGCTCCTCCAACTGCGGCTCGGCGAGCCTCACCGTTGGCGGCAAGTGCACGGAATCAGTCAGCTTCACACCCGCCGTTCCCGGCTTGCGTCTGGGAGCTGTGGTGCTCGTGGGTACAGTGAGCGGGCAACAAACCGTTCTGGGCACAGCGTACCTTTCCGGAACAGGCGTGGGAGGGCTGGGTGTTCTGGTTACGGGCAATGTGTTGCCCGTGGCCGGGCAGCTCGGGCTTTTTACCGCCGTGGAAGATGGTCAGCCGGCCACGCAAGCCGAGCTTGATCTTCCCGGCGGCGCAGTGGTCGACGGCGCAGGCAATCTCTACATCGCCGACGCCGGCCACCATCGTATTCGCATGGTGTGCGCCAGCGCCACCAGCGCCACCATTGCAGGAACCGGAACCAACTGCACGGGCCAGGGCATCATCGTCACCATCGCCGGCGACGGCAATCCCGCGTACACGGGCGATGGCGGACCCGCGGCCAGCGCCACCGTGAACTCTCCGGGCGACGTGGCCCTCGACGGCGCGGGCAATCTCTACATCGCCGACAGCGGCAACAACGTGATCCGCATGATCAACGCGGCCACCGGCGTCATCTCGACTGTCGCCGGCAACGGCGCTATCGGCAACAGCAATCTCAACCAGGTGGGTGATGGTGGCCTGGCCACCGCGGCGAACCTCAACCTGCCCCAGGGCGTCACTCTCGATGGCAGCGGAAATCTCTACATTGCCGACACCAACAACCATCGCATCCGCGAAGTAAGCGCGGCCACCGGCAACATTTCCACCATTGCGGGCAGCGGCTTCACCAATCCCAATGGCACCGGCGGCTACAACGGCGACAACATCACGGCCATCACCGCCGAACTCAACTTTCCGTACGCGGTGGCCTTCGACGCAGCCGGCAACATGTACATTCCCGACTCCGCGAACCATCGCGTCCGCGAAGTGCTGGCAGTAAGTGGCGTCATCACCGCGAGCAGCAACATCACCACCTTTGCCGGGACCGGGCAGCCGGGGGCTACGCTCTGTACGGCGACTCCAGTCCAAGCCACGCAGGCCGTTGTGTGGTCTCCCTCCGGCGTGGCCGTAGATGCGGCTGGAAATGTCTACATCGCGGAGACGCAAAACGCCGCCATCCGCAAAGTGAGCGGGCCCGGATCTTCCACTGCCGGATATATCTCTACTCTCATCCAAAACGGATGCGGCAGTTTTTATTTCAGCGGCCAGTTCATGACCCAGGCGCTCTACGGACCCACCGGACTTTATCTTGACGGCAGCGGCGATCTTTACATCGCCGACACGCTCGACATGGTGGTGCGCGAGGTGCAGGGCAACTTTGTGGCGCTCGATTTCCCCACGCCGATCCGCCAGGGCTCAACCACTTCTCCGCAGTCGCAGACGGTGGAGAATGACGGCAACGCCTCACTCGACCTGACCACCATCGTCCCGGCCACCAATGCCGCGGTGGACTCCGCGCTCACCGGCTCCTGCACCGACAGCGAGACGCTGGCTCAGAACGCGGACTGCATCGTGGGTGCGATCTTCGCTCCCGCGACCACGCCCGCTCTCACCGTGAGCACCGTGGAAACGCCCAGCATCGACGTGGGAGAAGACACGCAACCCACAGTCGCGGCCCCCAATGCGCCTCTCAATATCGAACTCGTCGCCGTCGCCGAACCGATCACTTCGACCACTACCACCGTCACTTCCAGCCACAACCCCTCCGGTTTCGGGCAGAACGTCACCTTTACGGCGACCGTCACCACGGGCCCCGGCACTGGCGCCTTGACGGGAACAGTCAGCATCTCCGATGGCGCCACGGTTCTGATTTCCGGTCTCTCATTGAACGCGTCGGGCGTGGCCACCTTCTCCACCTCCACGCTCACGGTCGGACAGCACTCCATTACCGCGACCTACGACAACACCAACGATCCGACGCACTCGACGAGCACCTCCGCGCCTGCGTTGATTCAAACCGTGATTGAAGGCACGGCCGTAAACCTGACTTCGAGCATCAATCCCTCCACCGTCGGCCAGAGCGTTACCTTCACAGCCACGGTCACCACTCCCGGTGGCGGTGTAAGTCCCACCGGCACGGTCACTTTCTTTGACGGCTCAACGCCTCTCGGCACGCAAACCCTGAATGGCGGCGGCGTGGCGACCTACGCCACTTCAACGCTGGCCAACGGCGCGCACCAGATCACCGCGACGTATAACGGCAACGCGGGCAGTCAGGTGCAGCCCAGCACTTCCTCCGTCCTGAACCAGGATGTGCAGACGCCCTCGACGATTGCCGTCGTCTCCAACCCGAATCCATCGAACTACGGCAACCCGGTCACCTTCACGGCGACGGTCACTTCCACGGCCACATCTCCCGCTACCGGAACAGTGAACTTTCTCGATAACGGCGTATCCATCGGCAGCGGCACGCTGGGCGGCAATCCCGGCAAAGCTACTTTCACCATTTCCACGCTGGTCGTCGGCACGCATCCCATCACTGTCACCTACGCGGGCGATTCCTACAATATGGGCAGCTCCAGCGCCGCGCCCCTTAACCAGGTGGTGCAGCAGAGTGCGACCGTGACCACGGCTGCCGCCACGCCGACTCCCGGCATCGCCGGATTGCCGGAGACGATTTCGGCCACCGTGCAGTTGCTCTCCGGCAGCGCGCCGCTCACGGGCACTGTCACATTCACTTCGGGGACTACGACCCTGGGTAGTGCTTCGCTGAACGCTTCGGGAGTCGCCGCCATTACGCCCACGCTCGCACCCGGTTCCTACCAGATTGTCGCCACCTACATGGGCAACGCCAACGGCATCGGCAGCGCCTCGACGCCGTTGTCTTATTCCGTGGTGCTGGCTACCACGCAAACTGCGCTCGCGGTCACGCCCAGTCCGGCGCTGGTCCTCAGTTCCATCACGTTCACAGCAACCGTCACCGGCAATAGCGTCGCACCCACGGGCAGCGTCAACTTCCTCGCCAATGGAGTAGTCATCGGCACTGCACCTTTGACCGGTGGCACGGCCACGTTCACCGACTCGGGAATCGCCGCCGGCACGTATTCCATGACCGCGGAGTATCTGGGCAACACGGACAACGCCACCAGCACTTCGACGGGCGTCAGCGAAACCGTGGGCACCATTCCCACCACCACCGTACTCGGTACCGCCAGCACCACGGGAGCCACTCCGCAGGTGGTTCTGGTGGCCGCGGTCCTCAACAATGGCGCAGGGCCCACGCCTACCGGCACGGTCACGTTCTTTAACGGCGCCACGTCGCTGGGCACGGCCACGCTTGACTCAACCGGCGCCGCCACGCTCACACCCAACCTCACCAGCGGTGTCAATTACACCATTGAAGCCGTGTATAGCGGCGACCCTGACCACGGTTCCTCCACATCGCAAACGCTCTCGGTCTCCGGCACGCCGGTGGAGTTCGGAGTCTCCGTCACGCCTGCAACGGTCACCATGGCCACCTCGCAGAACTCCACGGTCACCGTCACTATCACGTCGAATTCGAACTTTACAGACACCATCGGGCTGGGCTGCTCGTCGCTCCCGGCTGCGGTCAACTGTCACTTCGCCGCCATCAGCCTCAAGCTGCCGGCGGGCGGCACGGTCAGCACCCAGCTCACCATCGACACCAACAACCCGCTCAGTGGCGGATCTACTGCCATGAATCGCCGCCTGGGCAGTGGCAAGTTCTCACTGGCCGGGTTGTTCCTGCCCCTGAGCCTGGGCTTTGGGTGCATTTTCTGGCGCCTGCGCCGGCGCAACGCCCGGTTTCTGACCATGGTTTTGGTCCTGCTTCTTACCGCGGCCGCATTTGTCTCGACCGGCTGCAACAGTTTCAGCCAGATCACCGCCGCTCCGGGCACGTATGTCATTCAGGTCACCGGTACAGGCGCAACCAGCGATCTGGAGCACTATCAAAATGTCACCCTCGACATCACACAGTGAGCGGGAAAGCAGTAGATGATGGATTGCGAAAAGAAAATGGGTTACGGCTTGCGGAAAGCGATGAAACATTCCCGGGATTTCCAGATCTGGCACAGTCGAACGACGTGGCGATTCCTTCGAGCGAGGGTGTTGCTTGCGCTGCTGGCGCCGGCGCTGTTTGTCGCGTCGGCCGGCGTCATTCATGCGCAGGTCGTTCCACCAGGGAACCGGGGTACGTTAAAGTTGTCGGCGGGTGTCATCGGCTCCGGCGACACCTTCCAGTACGGCCCGCGCAAGATGCTCGGCGTTGGTGCCTTTGTTGACGGTGAAACCACGGGCCACTTCGGCATTGAGGCTGAAGGTCGCTGGGTCGAGTTCCACCAGAGAGCCAACGTGCACGCTGAAACCTATTCCATCGGCGGCCGCTATCACTTCGACTTCGGACGGCGCTGGCAGCCCTACGCCAAGGGCCTCGTGGGATTTGGCGACTTCAACTTCCCTTACAACTACGCGACCGGCAGCTACTTGATCGTGACTGCGGGCGGCGGCGTGGATTACCACTGGAAGGGCAGAATCACCCTTCGTGTAGCCGACTTCGAATATCAGGACTGGCCCCAGTTCACCTACGGCAATATGACCTCGCTCAACGGCAGTGCGGGCCTGAAGGTGCGCATCTTCTAGATCCGCCCGCCTTTGCTGGCATCGTGATTGTGATCACGGTGCGGTGCCCGGCCCCACGGTTAGCCTCAGAAAGAGGGCGCAGCTTCAAAACGCGCCCATGACCGAGGAGCAAGACTTCCATGGCTTTTGTCGTTACCGATGCCTGCACCAAGGACTTTGTTTGTGTAGCGGAGTGTTCCACCGCCGCCATCGCGCCTGCGCAGAGCGACCCCGCCGCCGCTACCGTGTCGCAGGTCTATATCAATCCCGATGAGTGCATCGACTGCGGCAACTGCGCTTCTATCTGCGCGCAAAATGCGATCTTCGCGTTGGATGAGCTGCCCGCCGATAAGGCAGAATTCGCCGAAAAGAACCGGGCCTACTTCAACTAATTACGGAATCCACCGGATTTGGTCGCATCCTCGGTCGCGCAACTCTTCTACTGAGTCTTCGGCGCCGGCGGCTGCACCTTGGCGCTCGGGGATGTTTGCCCTTCAGGCAGAGCTGTTGGAATTGCAGCAGGCGTACCCGCCGGCGCAGCGGCCGTTTTCACTGGTGTTGCAGGCAACATTGCCGTTTGCATCGGCGTCACAGGCAAAGTGAGCGTCTGCGCCGTCGCGGGATCGTCGCGCAACTTCACATAGAGAACGCCGTTTACCGGATGCGGAACGGCGAGCTGTGTGCCCGTAAATTGTGGCGGCACGTCATCCGGATCGCCGAAATCCGGCGTGGCGGCAAACGATGTAGCCAGGAACAAATTGGTCCCGCTCAGCACGCAGGGCTTGGCTGGCGAACGCGGGCAGCGCAACGCAGTAAAGCCGGGAAGTCGAACCAGCATTCCCAGCGGCTCCCAGTCGCCGGTCGCTCCGTCGGCAGAGAGGGCCCGCACCCGCACCGGCCCGAAAGCCGAGGCGCCGAACCTGGCAAGCGGATCCAGGCTGCCCACCACGGTGTGCGCGTCTTCCAGCATCAGACCGCCGTCGCTGAACGTGAGCATCGTATGGAAGCTCGAATCACCCGCGGCCACTTCAACTCTTTCATCGCGCGGAAAGGCCTGCGGCACCACCGACTTGAGGAAGAACACCAGCCTTCCGTCAATGGGCAGGTCGTCCGCGCTGCCCAATTGCACTGGAGGCTGCGGCAGGGAGACGTCATTCTGCACGCCTTTGCTCAGCAGCGTCACCTGCGGCCGCGGCGGATCCACAGTCACCGGCGCGGTCAGCACGCGGCCGTCCTTCAAGTCCACGTGTGCCACATAGTGCTTACCGGGAACAAGGTTCGCCGTCGACCCTCCCGCGGTCATCATCAAGCCATCCAGATCTCCCACGCGATTCAAAATCGAAGGCGTCAGCGCGATGCCGTCGATCTGCGCCTTCGCGACTTCGTCGAGCCGCGTGCCTTTGAGCAGTGCTGATTCATCTCCCGCGTTCAGTGTCAGCCTTTCCAGCGAAGCTTCCGCATCGTAGGCCTCCATCTTTAACCGATCCGGCTCGGCCAGCCCGAACTGATACACGGCCACGCTCACAGGCCCCGGCGACGCTTCCTTCAGCGGCACTGTCACCTGCAAAGCTCTGGGCTTGGGCGACTTCCATTCTAATGTCAGAGTGTGATTCCCCTCCGTTTGCGCTTCCACTTTCTCCACGCACACCGTCGCGGCCCCGTCGATATGGAGCGTGTCATCGCGGCCCACCACCAACGCCGATTGATCCGATGCCGCCAGCGCCCATTTGCCCGGCTGCGCCGCCACCAGTTGGTAGCGCGGACCCTCCCAGTTGTCGAATCCCCACTTGCCGCGTACCACGGCGGTCAGCTCGCCGCCCGGCAGCGTGGGAAGCGGCTGCGCAGGAACCAGCCCGCCCTTGCCAGGGTCGGCAGTCAGAGGCACATCGAGCGTGGAATGCTTGGCGCCGCTGGACTCAATGTGCAGGTACAGGTCGTGCGCCATCCCAGTGGCAAACACCAGCGGTGCGCCTTCAGCCGGCAGCACCAGTCCCGGCTTCATGGCGCAAAAGCTGTCGCTGGGATTCACCGGATGCAGCGGTTCCGGCCGCGAAGCTCCGATAGGCGGCAGCGCCACCACTACCACGGACTTGGGGTTGATGAAGGAGGGCGGCATATTCAGCCGCAGATTCAGGCTGTCGACCTGGGGAAGCGCTAACGCCGGAATGTACTGGAAGTGCGCGGTGTGCAGCGAACTCAGGATCCTCGCCGTATCCACGATGGCGCCGATGTAGGGGCTATACGCGCCGCCGCCGGCCATCGTCGTTGAGCTGATTTGGTTCATCAGGTCGAGGGTATTGCCGTTAGCCAGCTGATCCACCAGCGATTGCGCATGCGCGTCGTCAAGCACGATGCCTTCAGAGTTTTGCGAGAGGCACGAGGCCTGCTGATCGGCGGGTTTCTGAAAGCAGCCCTCGTTGATCTTGATGCCCAGGCTGCGCGCCGCCATCTCGGTACGCGTCTTCAGCGCAGCGGGATCGAACTGCGACGTCACCTTCACGTCGTCCAGGTAAGCCTCCAGCCGCATCCGTTCCCAGCTCGCGGCCTGCAGATCCTGCGCGGCGCGCACAAACAAGCCCGGCCGGCCGCGCACAGCATTGCGCAGGGTCGTAAAGTCGCCCCCTGTCTCCGGCGCCAGAAACACCAGCGCCTGCTGCGCCTCCGCGGGAACCTTCACAAAAACGCCCTCGTCGCGAGCGTCCCGCGTCCACGTCTCTACGCGCGTAAACCACTCCGGCGGAGGCGGATTCGTCGATCCCCGCAGGAACGCCACCACCAGCACAAAATGCGTGGCCTGGCTCTCGGGCAGGTCGGGATGAATCCACAAACGGTCACCGGGAAGCAGGTTGGGCGTCTCGGAGATCGGCAGCGTCACGTCGCCGCGTTTCACGTGCACATCCACTTTCGGACCGGAGAGATCGAAGGGCTGCCCATCGGCGTGCAGTAGGGAGGATGCCAGGCAAAGAGTAAAAAAGTACTGCAAAGCACGGCGCATATATCTATTTTACGAGCGGCAGCGTCAGATGGTAGCGAGGCTCCCACTGCCTCACGTAATCCCCCAACAAGAAGATTCCTGCAATTTCACGCGTAAGGAGCGTTTTTTGCGCTAGAATCTTGTCACAAATCAGAATGCTGGCTGAACATCGCCCGGGAATGGCTGAAAGCCGGCGCATAGCAACAATCTCTAGCTGTAGCCCGAAAAATGGACTGTAACTCCTTTTATTTTCAGGCTGGATAGATGTGCACGTATAGAAACCCAGCCGGGGAAGTCCTCTTAGCGCATTGTTGTTTCGAATGCACGGACGTGTGAAAACCTGTCTTCTTTATTCCAGAGAACTGGTTGAAAAAATAGATCGAAGGTTGCTGCCCTACGTCTGCGGCGCAGCTCCGAGCCGGGTCGACCGGCCGGTGAACGTGCTGGCCCTGCGGATACAGGCGGCAATATTGGGAGAGAACGAGATGAAATCCAATAGGGATTCGCAGATTCACGCAGAAAATGGCAGTCTCAGCATTCCCGCCGCTGAAGAGATGATCGAAGATGCATTAAACGAGCTGGCATTCGCACAGGATCCCGGTCTGGTCCGCGCCTTGCGCTTTCTGGCGCCTCCCGGCTACCAGGCCATTGTGGAACTATGCAGCGAAAACGGCCGCAGCAAGCGCCGTGACGCATCGGTCGATGTCTGGTCGCCTGAGTACGACGAGGTGCGCATCTACTTCGAGCGCATCGAAGGCGACGAACCGGCCCCGCGGCCGGGCCGCATGGCGCGCGAAAGCCATCATTCCGGCGACGAAGAGGATGCCGAGCCGGCACTTCCCGCCGATATGGACGCGCGCGTGAAAGAGCTGTGCACTGCGCTGGCTGAAGCCGAACGCGGCGGCCACGCCTTCATCGCCCTCAAGTGGTTCCGCGATTCTTTCCTGCCCCGCAAGGCCTATCGCTGGAACCAGCATCCTGAAACGCGGCAGATGGTGCTGGCTGAAGCCATTCAGCGCGGCGTGGTCCTCACCAGCAAGATTGCCAATCCCAAAACGCCCGCCTATCCCACCACGACCATCCGGCTCAACCGTGCTGAAGCGGGCATTCCGGAGGAAACGCAGCGCTTCCAGCCCGTTGATGTGCAGGGCGAGCCCGTCGGGGCCACCATCGATGAGGATCGGGGGGCGGAGTGAGCTTCTTTTTCCTTGAGGCGACGGCCTTCGCCCAGCTGTTTGTGCGCGAGTCGGGAACCGACCGGCTCATCCGCCTGATGGAGACCGTTGAGGACAACCGCAAGCTGATTTCGGCGGCCACGCCGCTTGAGGTCTACGCCGCCATCCGCCGCCGCGAGCGCGCCGGGCACATCGCGCCTGAGGTTGCTGTTACCGCGTTCGAACTTCTGCGCGTTGAGTCCGCGCGCATGGTGCAGCAACCGCTGAATCCGGGCGTGCTTGAGGCGGCCCGTCAGCTCCTCGAGCACACCACGCTGCGCTGGCCTGAGGCCCTGCAACTGGGCGCCGCGCTGAGCGCACGCGACATGTTTCCCGGCACGCGCATCACCTTCGTCTCCGCCGCACCCGCACTGCTTGAAGCCGCCCGTGCCGAAGGACTCGATGCCATCGATCCCGCCAGGCTGCCGGCGTTCGAAACCGTGCTCGAAAGCGAACCCGCCAAAGAAGTCGAAGCCTCCAAAGAAGCCGATGCCGTGAACGATTCGCAGTCTTGAAAGGGCACGACCGGGGAACCCGCCCAGTGGATGGGTCGCGCGCCGTATGCCGCCCAAAAGAAGAAGCGGGCTTTAGCTCCTAAGGGCGATCTGCGCTGCTAACTGCGCAAACCCATACAATATCTATGACTCCAACTCAGGTACACGCATGACCATCGCCGCGCCGCCGTCGCGGGACCCCAAATCGCAGTTGCGCAGAACCATGGGCTTCTGGGATGTGCTGCTCTTCAACATCGCCACCGTCCTTGGCCCACGCTGGATCGCCGCCGCCGGCCACAATGGTCCCTCTTCCATAAGTCTTTGGGTGCTCGCCGCTGTCTTCTTCTTCGTACCGGGCGCGCTGGTCATCAACGAGCTCTCCTCGCGCTTCCCTGAGGAGGGCGGCCTCTACGCCTGGGCACGCGATGCCTTCGGACCCTTTCACGGCTTCATCGCCGGCTGGACCTACTGGATCTACACCGTCTTCTACTTTCCCGGCCTCCTGCTCGCCAGCGCCTCCATGTCCGCCTACATCTCCTCGAGCCGCGGCGCTGCACTGGCGCAGGACCGCGCGTTTCTGCTCTGGGTTTCGTTGGCTCTGCTTCTGGTCGCGGTGGTGCTCAATATCATCGGCCTCAATATCGGCAAATGGCTGCAGAATGCGGGCGGTGTGGGAACCTATCTGCCGCTGCTGATCCTCGCCGGCGTAGCAGTGCTGGTCTGCCTGCGCCACGGCTCGGCCACGCAGTTCACGCTCGCCAGCATGCGTCCCACGTGGAATTGGGACACCGTCAACTTCTGGTCGCAGATCGCCTTCGCGTTCACGGGCCTCGAGCTGGTTTCCTGCATGGCTGAAGAGGTGCGCGATCCGCGCCGTACTCTGCCGCGCGCAGTCTTCGGCTCCGGCGCGCTCATCGCCCTCATGTACATTGCCGGAACCTTCGCCGTCCTCGCGCTCGCGCCGGCGGCCGGCCTCGATCCCAAGAGCGGCGTCTTTCAGGCCATCGCCGCCGGCTCCGTCGTGTTGCGCATCGGCATCCTTGGTGTCATCGCCGCGGTGCTTGTCACCGTGGGCAACGCGGGCGGCGTTGGTTCCACCGTAGCCGGCGTGGCGCGCGTCCCCTTCCAGGTGGGCATTGACCGCTACCTGCCCGCGGCCTTCGGCAAACTCCATCCCCGCTGGAAAACGCCGTACATCTCCATCCTGGTGCAGGCCGTCCTCTCCGGCGCCATCCTGCTCTTGAGTCAGATCAGCGAAACCACGCGCGGCGCTTATCAAGTCCTCATCGACGCGGCCATCATTCTCTACTTCATTCCGTTCCTCTATATGTTTGCCGCGGTGATCAAACTCGCCGGCCGCAAGGATCGCACGGAAAATCCCCACGCCGTTCTGGTTCCCGGAGGCAAAGTCGGCGTGTGGCTCTGCGGCAGTCTGGGCTTCCTCGTGGTTTTGTTGGGAATCTTCGTCTCGCTCGTGCCGCCCGGCGACTCCGCAAGCAAACTTGGCTTCGAACTCAAGTTGGTCATAGGCACCATAGTTTCGATCCTGATCGGCCTCGCCCTCTACTGGCGCGGGGCGAGAACCCAGCAGGACGGCTGATTTGAGCGCTGCCCACCATTCGATCATCAAACATCACTGCAGCCCGTGCTAAATTGTGCGTATCTGAAAGTGAGTTGCCTTGGGCGGAACTGACGCAGAGACAATCCGTTTCGGCGAGTTTGAGCTGGACCTGCGCGCCGCCGAACTGCGCCGCGGCTCGGCGCGCATTCGCCTCCAGGAGCAGCCGTTTCAAATCCTGCTCATGCTGCTCGAGCAACCCGGCGGCGTGGTCACGCGCGATGAGATTCGCCAGCGCCTGTGGCCCAACGATACGGTCGTCGAATTCGATCACTCGATCGGCACAGCCATCAAGAAACTGCGCCAGGCGCTGGACGATGAGGCCAGCAGCCCGCGCTATGTGGAAACCCTACCGCGCCGCGGCTTCCGCCTCATGGTCCACGTGGTCAAGTCGGCAGCCGCGGTGGAGGAGCCATCCGCTCCATCGGCTCCGGCGCAACCGCATGCCGCAATCGGTCCAACGGCGCCTGCCCTTGTCCCTCCACAACCGCGCCGGCGATGGTGGCCGGCGGTCACGTTTCTCGTCGCTGCAGTGGTCCTTAGCGCCATCTGGTTGGCGCCGAGGCTCCTGCGGCATTTCGGATTCTCTTCGGGTCGCGGCGAAACCCTCGACGAATCCAGTCTCACCCAGGTCACAACTTCCGTTGGCGCCGACATTATGCCCTCGCTCTCGCCCGACGGCAGCGCCGTGGCATACAGCAGCGACAAAAGCGGCGCCTTCGAAATCTACGTGAAGACGCTCGCACCGGGCGGCCGCGATGTCCAGCTCACTGCGGATGGCGGGCAGAATTTCCTGCCGGCCTGGTCGCCGGACGGTACCCGGATCGCTTTCCATTCAGGCAAGAAAGGTGGCATTTGGCTCATTCCCGCACTGGGCGGCACGGCGCGCCGCCTCACCGATTTCGGTTCCTGGCCTGCCTGGTCGCCTGACAGTTCGCGCATTGTATTTCAGTCACAGGGCTTGAACGAATACAGCCAGACTTCCTACGCGGCCCTGCCACCGTCGACGTTGTGGGTGGTTTCCGCTCAGGGCGGCAGGCCTACTCAGCTCACGCACCCGGGCAATCCCAGCGGCGGCCACGGCGCGCCCTCATGGTCGCCCGACGGAAAGCACATTGCCTTCAGCAGCACCAGCGCAGGCCTGGCCGAGATATGGACGATTCCGGCTGACGGCGGCACGCCGAAGCGGCTGGTAGCGGGCGCAGTGTACGACCCCGTGTATGGACCGGGTGGACGGCATCTGTATTTCTCACAGATCCACCTGGAATCAAGTCAACAGAAAGGGACCGCGCCGACGTTCGCGCTGATGCGCCTGGCACTCACGCCCGAGGGTACCGCGGACGGAAACCCGGAACTGGTGAAGGAGTCCGGCACGTTGATCTATAAAGGCCTGCACTTCTCAGCCGATGGGCGGTACCTGGCCTTCTCTGCCATCGCGGACAACAACAATCTGCAATCGGTTCGCGTGTCTCCGGCAACCGGAGAAGCCGTCGGAGAACCCGTTCCGCTTACCCGGGACACCGCGATGCGCAAGACCTCGCCGCGCTTCTCTCCTGACGGCCGGCTGATCGCCTATACACTGGTTCAGCCCGGCGAGGATATCGGCGTCTGGATGATCGACGCAGATGGCAAGAATGCGCATCCCTTGGGAGTGACGGCGACCAACAGTGTGTTGCCCGGATGGCTTCCGACAGGTGGGAGGCTCACTTTCCAGGGCGAGCAGAACGGGCAGGAGATGATCGAGGCCATCGACCTGAACGCGGGGACGACTTCAGTGTTGCGCGAATTCGGCGAGAACGATGCACCCCTGCGTATCTCACCCGACGGCAAACAGGTGGCTTACGGAGAGCGCGACGGCGGGGCCGTAAATGTATGGGTCGCTCCGATCAATCAAGAAGACGGCCCGGCGAGGCAGCTGACGTTCGGCAAGGGATTGATGTCGTATGGTTGCTGGTCGCCCGACGGCAAAACCATTGGTTTTGAAGACGAGCTTGAGGCCGGGTTTGAGATCGCCGTCGTGCCTTCCACCGGTGGACCGGTGACCATGCTTACGGCCGACCATCAGCCCAGTCTCCCCAACGACTGGTCGCCGGATGGCGACAAGATCGTTTTTGCGGGACTGCGCAACGGCGTGTGGAACATCTGGTGGGTCTCGCGAAGCACAAGAAAGGAGCATCAGGTGACGCATTACACGCGCGACAACATCCAAATGCTCTATCCCACTTGGTCTCCCCGTGGCGATCAGATCGTCTATGAGTACTCCGAGACCACCGGCAACATCTGGACCATGCGTGTTAAATAGGAATTTTTCCTCGCCGGTTCATCCGACGTTCCAGTACTGTCCTGCCCACAAATGCTGGGTGCCCCAGGTCTCGATTTTGAGACCTGGGATAGCACGAACCCAAACTAACTCCTCAACCCAGCACAAAACGGAGGTGTTTGGCTGACTCGCTGACCCGCTGTCGCGCGCCATTACCGACCATTCGTCGCAACCTTGGTCTGGTTCTCCGCCTGCCGCGACCGCGCTTCCTGCACCAGCCGCGTGTCCATCTGGCGAGCCTCCTCCGCCGTGAAGTACATCTCGTTGCCGGCCAGCACGCTCAGATCGTCGCTCGTCCAACGCGCCTTCATGATGCCGGTCCTGGAACTGACATTCGTGCCCAGCAGCAGGCTGCCGATCTCGCGCGCCATCATGCGGCCGGCCAGCACGTCCACAGACGTCGTATCGCCGCCCGCCCGCTCGCTGATGCGTTCGTAGAAAATCGCCGCACGGTGCGATTCGCTGCCGTCCGCTGTCCCAAAAATGTCGTCTGATTTCTCCAACTTATTTGCCATCGAGTTCGGCAGAATCGACACGATATAGTCGTCAAGCTGCGGCGCTGCGCAGCCGCGGAAGTCCTTCTTGGCATCGTGCGAAGTCGGGCACTCCTGCCATTGCGTCGTCACACCAGCCTGCGCCAGAATCCGCGACGCTTCCCGCTCTGCCGCCGCCAGGGTTGCATGATTTACCTGCGCGTAGTCGTAAACGCGCAGCGTAATGGTGGCGCGGCTTGCTTCTGCGTCACGGTTGTTCTTCGCCCAGGCAGGCGAACCTGTAACTGCCGTTGCAACCACCGCCAAGCCTGCCATCCGCATCACAAAAATCGCTGTCCGGTTCATCGTTTTTCTCCCCCGCGGGTTGCGCGGTGAGATCGACTGTGCGCGATCGGCCCTGAAAGGTCGATGCACCGGACATGAACTAGATTTGGACTGAATGTGAACTAATAAGTTGTTGCGTATCAGCTGCTTATTGGATGTGCCTTAAAACCCGTCGCGTGCCGAAGCTTGCCGTAAACACGTTCTCGCGCCGTATTGGCGCCAGGCAAAGGAGAAAAGGGCAGACCAATGACGGAGGCGGGGCGGTGAGGCATCGAGCCCCCGACCCAGCGATGAAATGCGTTGCAGGCTAAACGGACGTCCGGCCGCTATTGCTGCCCGACCTCAACAATCATGAAGGTATCCGGCTTCGGCGTAGGGCGGCGCTGTCCCGGCGCGGGCGGCAGCAGCTCAGCCGTGGGCAAATAGAAGGTATGTGTGGAATGATCGACGCCCATGGTGCGCGCTCCGAGCGGCGTCTTCACCACCTGCTCCACTTCGAATTTTCCATCCTTCCGGCCTAGTACGATCAACGACCCGTCGCCGCAGCTCGCGAAAACCTGATCGCCGTCTGTTTTGACAGCATCGTTGCCCGCGCCGATGGGCAGATCTGCCACAACCTTGCCGTCTTCCGTGCTCATCACGATGAGCTTCTGCGGATTCCTGCAGCCGATGAAAAGCAGATGGTTCTTCTTATCGAGGGCCAATCCTACCGGATGGCCGCCGGGCGCTACAGGCCAGCGCGCGATCACAGTGCGGGTCTTCAGGTCGACCACGGCCAGCATGTCCTTGTCTTCGAGATTGATATAGACCTTTCCAGCGCCGTCGGTGGCGAGGAATTCCGGCGCGCCGCCGAGTTCGATCGGCGCATCGATCTTGCCATTCGCGGGATCGATATCCGGCTTGAAAGTCATCAGCTTGTTTCCGTCGCCAGAGACAGCGAGGACCAGATTCTGCCCCTCGTCATAAATAATGCCGTCAGAGTCGGGCATGGTAGCAAGCTTACCCAGGACGGCATACGTCTTGAGATCGAAGATCAAAATGGCGCCGTCACCGCCGCCATCGGTGATGAATCCGCGGCCGAGTGCCGGAACAATCGCCGTACCATGCGAACGCTTCTGACCTGGAATGTCGCCCAGAACCTTGCCGCTGGCGGCGTCGATGACCATGGTGTGGGTGCTACGGGTGACAAACAGGCGATGCGTGTGCGAATCAACGGTGAGATAGTCCCATCCGCCGTCGCCACCGATGTGCACTGTCTTTGTAACATCCCATTTAGCCTGGGCCAGAGCCGGCATGGAACCGCTCACAAGCACAGCCATCGACAGCATGATCATCTGTAAGCTTCGCATCTTATTTTTTCTCCTGGGTGGGCCCAGCGCGGGGAGCGCAATCTGCAAGCACGGGGCCGGCAGCAACCACGATACCAGACAAAACTGAAGCGGTGATGAAGGCGGAAAAGCGAATCTCACTCCCGCCGGAACTTGTTCGCCTGCTCGAATTCATCGCGCAGCCCCGGCGTGCGCAGGTTCTCGCGCAGGTTTGCCAGGCGTTGCTCGAGGGCCAGCAGGGCGCGTTCCACGGCTTCCGTATTGGTGTGGGCAATATCGCGCCACATCGAAAACGGACTCGCGCCCAGCCGAGTCATCTCGCGCAACGCGCGCCCGCCCACGTCCTTGAGTTCGGGCGCATCGCCCACTTCCTCTTCCAGCAGCGCGCTCAGCGCCGTAGCCGTGAACTGCGGCAGATGGCTCACCCACGCCACCAATTCATCGTGGCGCGCGGCATCGAGATCGAGCGTCTTCGCGCCCATCTTCGTCACCCACTCGCGCCATCCCTTCACCAGCGCCGCCGCTTGCGGCGAGCGCTGTGCCGCGGCATCGTCCGTAAAAAGCCACACCGCGCCGCGAAACAAATCCGCATCGCCCAGAGCGGCGCCGCCGCGCTCCTTGCCCGCCATCGGATGCCCCGGCAGAAACGCCGCGCGTTCCGGCGTGTTGTAAAGCCGCGCGGCAGTTTCGGCGATCACGCGTTTGGTGCTGCCCACGTCGGTCACAAGGTGATCGGGGCCAAGCACCGGCGCCAGCTTCTCCATGAAATCGAGCGTCGCGTAAATCGGCACAGCCAGCAGCGTCACCTGGCTCGCTCGCGCGGCTTCAATGGGATCGGCGGCGACAGAATCGATCGCGCCCATCGAGTGTGCGAGTTGCCCCTGCTCGGGACTGCGATTCCAACCCACGATGCTGCCCTTGAACTCCGCGGCACGCAGCGCGAGGCCCACCGAAGTTCCCAGCAGGCCAGTACCCAGGATGGAGATGCGATCGATCATGATGAGCAAGTCAGTAAGTCAGCGAGTCAGCACAATGCTCACCCGCTGACTCGCTTCATCTTACAGCGTGCGCCCGACGGCTCCTGCCAACACCCGCAGCTCGCCCACCAGCTTTTCAAACTGATCGAGAAACAGTGTCTGCGCCGCGTCGGAAACGGCCTTGTCGGCGTTAGGGTGAATCTCCAGGAGCACCGCATCCGCGCCGGCCGCCACAGCCGCCTTGGCCATCGCTGGCACCATGTCGCGCCGCCCCGTGCCATGCGAGGGATCGCCGACGACTGGCAAATGAGACAGCTTCTTCAGCACCGGAATGGCCGCGATGTCCATGGTATTGCGCGTCGCAGTTTCATACGTGCGGATGCCGCGCTCGCACAGAATCACGTCGTAGTTACCGCCGGAGAGAATGTACTCGCTCGAGAGCAGCAGCTCCTCCACCGTGGCCGCAATGCCGCGCTTCAGCAGGATCGGCTTGCGCACCTGCCCCAGTTCGCGCAGCAGGTTGAAGTTCTGCATGTTGCGCGCGCCCACCTGGAAGCAGTCCACCAGCGGCAGCATGGGCTCGATCTGCGCAATCTCCATCACCTCGCTCACCACGCAAAGGCCGTTCGCGTCGGCGGCCTCGCGCATCAGTTCCAGCCCCGGAATGCCCAACCCCTGAAATGAATACGGCGAGCTGCGCGGCTTGTAGGCTCCCCCGCGCAGAAACTCCCCACCCGCGGCCTTCACGCACGCGGCAATCGTAAAAATCTGCTCGCGATTCTCAATCGCGCACGGTCCCGCAATGATCGCCACCTTCTGCCCGCCAATGGTCGCGCCGTTCTTAAACTCAACAACCGTACCCTCCGGCCGCCACGCGCGCCCGGCCAGCTTGTAAGGTGCGCTGATGCGGTGCACGTGCAATACGCCGGGCAGCATTTCAAACTTCGTCAGGTCGAGCCCGGCGGTGGCGCCTACGCCGGCCAGAATGGTTTGGAACTCGCCCGTGGTGCGATGCACGTCCACGCCCGCCTCTCCCATGGCGCTGATCACGGCATCGATCTGTTCTTCGGTGGCACCAGCCTGCATTGCGACAATCATGACTTTTTCCCTGTCTCGGGCGCCGGTCCGTCTATCGGCGCGCCCGCGGCGTGGCCCATCGCTCCGCCTTCTTGTTCGGCGGCCTGGGCGTGTCTCTGGCTAGCTAGCTCGTTGCGCTGCAATGCCCGCATCACGTCGATGATGCGCTCGTAGATATGCGTCAGCTCAATGTCGGGCAGCGGGCCCTTATTGGCCGCGCGCACATTCGCGTAGATGATCTTTTCGCGGTTCGGCTCATACACCGGAAGCGAAGTGGCGGCCTTCAAGTGGCCAATCATCTGCGCGGCGCGTGCCCGCTCACTGAGCAGCTCGACCAGCTGGCGGTCCAGCTCGTCGATGCGGATTCGCAATTCTTCGATGGTCATTTCAGCCTCTAGCTGCTAGCTTCTAGCTCCTAGCTTCATTTCGCACGTACCAGCCTCGTCGCTTCATTCCGCAAGGAACAAGCTAGAGGCTAAAGGCTAGTAGCTAGAAGCTGTTTCTCTCACCGGGCCAGCGCTGCATGGGGCAGGCGCAGACCCTTGATAAATCGAGCCACCAGGTCCGGCGCCGTCTCCGGCGTCGCCCGCTCAATCAGCTCGACAATTGCGCTGCCGACAACCGCGGCATCCGCAAACTCCGCCACCTGAGCGACGTGTTCCGCGTTACTGATACCGAACCCCACGGCTACCGGCAGCCGGGTCCATCGCCGAACGCGCCCGACCAGCGCCGCCGCATCGTCGGCCACGGCAGCTCGAGTGCCCGTAATGCCGGTGCGCGAAATGGCGTAAACAAAACCTTTGGAGTGCGTGGCAATCGCCTCAAGCCTCGCGTCGGGACTGGTAGGCGCAGCCAGAAAAATCGGCGCCAGATCCACGCGGCTCAACTCCTTGAGATACTCACCGGCCTCTTCCACAATCATGTCGGTGGCCAGCACTCCGTCCACGCCGGCAGCCTTTGCGTCGTCGGCAAACCTCTTGAGGCCGTAACGCAAAATCGGATTCAGGTAGCTGAAAATCACCAGGCCCGCAGCGGGGCGCGCAGCGCGAATCTCGCGCGCCAGCGCGAGCACGTCCTTGAGCCTTGTTGCCTCGTGTCCCGATCCGTGAGCCAGGGCGCGCTCCATCGCGCGCTGAATGACGGGCCCATCGGCGAGCGGATCGCTGAACGGCACACCCAGTTCGATCACATCCGCGCCCGCGTCAATCGCCGCAACCGCAATCTCACGCGTCGTCTTGAGAGACGGATCGCCCGCAGTCAGATAGACCACCAAACCCGGCTTGTGATCGAAATGTATCGCCATTGAAAAACTCTCGAAACTTTACAACGATTAAATGGGTGCCCCCGGTCTCGATTTTGAGACCGGGGAAAGCAATAACCTACTCAGTCTTACAATTTCAACTCGCGCGCCAGAATTCCCATATCCTTGTCGCCGCGGCCTGAAAGATTCACCACCAGTATGTCACGCGCTGAAAACGTAGGAGCAATGCGCATGGCCTCGGCCACGGCATGCGCGCTTTCGAGCGCCGGCAGAATGCCTTCGGTCCGCGCCAGCTTCATCACCGCATCGAGTGCCTGCGCATCATCGCACGAAACATACTCCGCGCGACCCGTGTCGTGCAGCATCGCGTGCTCAGGGCCGATCGACGCGTAATCCAGACCCGCGGAAACCGAGTGCGTGAGCGCGATCTGTCCGTCCTCATCCTGCAGCACGTAAGAAAATGTGCCTTGCAACACTCCCGGCGCACCGCCCTGGAAGCGAGCCGCATGCTCGCCCAGCACCGTACCGCGTCCGCCGGCTTCTACGCCGATCAGCCGCACCTGGCGGTCGGGAATAAACTCGTAAAAAGCGCCAATGGCATTCGATCCGCCGCCCACACATGCAATCACCGCAGTCGGCAGCCGGCCTTCCTTCGCCAGGATCTGCTCTTTCATCTCGCGGCTGATGCAGCGATGAAAGTCGCGCACCATCGTGGGATATGGGTGCGCCCCAAGCGCGCTGCCCAGCAAGTAATAAGTGGTCCGCACGTTCGTGACCCAGTCCCTCATGGCCTCGCTGATCGCGTCTTTCAGCGTCTTCGATCCCGACGAGACACCGCGCACCTCCGCGCCCAGCAGCCGCATGCGCTTCACGTTCAACTCCTGGCGCTCCATGTCCACGTCGCCCATGTAGACCACGCACTCCAGGCCCAGCAGCGCGCAGGCGCTCGCCGTCGCCACGCCGTGCTGGCCCGCGCCAGTCTCGGCGATCACGCGCTTCTTGCCCATGCGTTTGGCCAGCAGTCCCTGGCCCAGCGAATTGTTGATCTTGTGCGCGCCGGTGTGCAGCAGGTCTTCGCGCTTCAGGTAAATCTTTGCTCCGCCCAGTGATTCCGTGAGCCGCTTGGCAAAATAGAGCGGCGTCGGCCGTCCCGCGTAGTCGGCCAGCAGCGAACTCAGCTCGGCCTGGAACGCCGCATCTTCCTTGGCTTCTTCGTAGGCGTGCTCCAATTCGTCCAGCGCCGCCACCAGCGTCTCCGGCACATAGCGCCCGCCGTAGACGCCGAAGCGCCCGGGCCGCGACTCGGAAGGATTTGCCGGAAGAATGACCGATGCCATGAGGAACTCCTGCGCCTTGTCTGCCCGATTGAAACGGGGAATCCTTAGTATACTAAGGCCTCTAAAAAGCCTCGATTCAAGCGCCCTCCCGGAGCTTGGTTTTCGAGGAGAAGGAAACATGCCCCATCGCGCAGGAATCCAGCTAACGTTGGCTCTGTTTGCCATCTGCTGTTGCGCACATCTCTTTGTCGGGATGACAGTAGGCCAGCAGCCGTCGCCAACTTCCGGTAGCGAGGATCTCAATGCGCTCCTCAAGCGGATGGAGACAAGCAGGCAAGCAAACGCCGGACTTGCCGCGCAGTACACATTCGATGGGTCGACCAACGCTAAATTCTATGACCGCAAGGGCAAACTCTTGAATGACAGCACCACCAAATGGGTGACCGTCACGATCGATGGAGTCCAGTACAGCCGAACTGTTGAGTTCAACGGTAAGCCGATCTCGGGCGAAAAGCAGATTGCCGACCGGAAACGACAGGATGCAATCAGTGAATTGCGTAAGGATTATGACTTTGCATTTGATATGGGTGGCCGTAACCCTCGGGATTACATTTACAGCGACTTGCCCGTCTCTTACCTTGATACGCTGTTCGATAATCGCGTGATTGGACACGAGCAGATCAATGGACGCGACAATCTCGTCGTGGAATCAACACCAAAGGCAAATGCACATCCTGGCTCCGACCGAGCAAAGACCGCGCTGGACTGGAAAGAAACCACATGGATCGACATCGAGGATGCAATGACCACCCGATTCGATATAGAACTGCTAAATGACAAGAAATACTTGCTAAGTGGAAGCACGGCCAGAGAGGAATTCACGCGGCTACCGGTTACGCGCTCTGGCGACTCGCCGTTGCCGCCGATGGTATGGCTAATCCATAGCAAAAGCGGCCATTTTAGTTACCGAGCTCTTTGGTCAGCGGGCTCAAGTATTAGCCAAATAGACTGCTACAACTACAAGAGATTTCAGTCCGACGCGCATGTGATTGAAGATTCGGTGCAGGAAGTCCCCGCCCCCGGCAAACAGCCGTAATGGCAGTTCGTTGAATCCGCCGAGTCAGTTGCTTTTCCCTCTCTTCGCAATCTCGCACAGCATGTCGGAATGAATGTTCAACCCGATATTCGTCATGTTGTAAAAATGCTCGCTCGCCACCAGCCACACAATCTCGCAAATGGCCCGCTCGGAATAGTGCTCTCTGAGCCGCGCAAAAGTCTCGTCCTTCACGCTCTTTTCGCGCGTCAACTCGGTCACGTAATCCAGCAACGCCCGCTCGGCATCCGTAAACATCGGACTCGTGGCGTAGTCCTCCAGCGCATCGAACTTGGCTTCGTTCATTGAGCCCTTGATCACGAACGACCGGCCGATATCGATGCAAAACTCGCACACATTGATGCGAGCCACGCGCTCGCGGACCAGCATTTGTGTCTCGCGCGGCAACTCCAGTTTCTTGTCGAGCTTGCCGATTTTGCCAGTGAACATGCCGAAGGCCAGCGGCATGCGCGCCACAAATACCTTGAATGGGGTCATCACCTTGCCAAACTGGCGGCGCGACATGGCGTAGACCAGTTTCAACATCGGGCTTGAAGGGTTTTCGATCGGGGGAAGAAACGTTGCCATGGAGAAACCTCCGGGGATTTCCTTCGCATGTTTTGATGTTCAAGGGCATGGATTCGGTGCAGCCCGGTCCATTTCGATTTACGTTCATTCCAGCCAGCGAGCTGCATCGTCCGCGCTGCGCTCCGTTACGAAAGCCGGCCTCACCGCCGCAGCCCCGCCGGCCGCAGCTCCGCATCTGTTTTCTCGCCGATGCGAACGACGAGTGGCGGCAGCGCTTCAATATCTGCCTGCGTCGTCCGGAAATTCACAATGCATGCGCGCAACGCAAACCTGCCGCGCACGATTGCATTTGAGAGATACGCCTCGCCGCTGCTCTGCAAGCGCGTGAGGAGTTCGTTGTTTAACTGATCGAGATAGCCTTCAATCTCCTCGCCGCCGCGCTCAAGGTCACCCGGAATGAACCGGAAGGTCGTAATGCTGAGGCTCTGCGTGAGCGCTTCCAGTTGCGGAGTTTGCGCAATCCGCCGAAAGAGTTCGCCCGCCAGGCGAATGTCTTCCGAGATCGTCTGCACATAGCCGTCGCGGCCCGCCTGCTGCAGCGCCAGCCATACCTTCAACGCTCGAAAGCCGCGCGAATTCTGCGGGCCAAGGTCGTAATAATTAATCGCCTCCGTTTCAAAGTGATAGTACGGCGGATGGTATGAGAATGCGTCGCGCAGCTTCTCGCGATTGCGTACCAGCGCACATCCGGCTTCGAGCGGCGCGTAGAGCCACTTGTGAGGATCCATCGCAATCGAGTCCGCTTCGCCAAGGCCGGCAAACTCTTGTGACGCCTCGGGAACAATCGCCGCCATCGCGCCATAGGCGCCGTCCACGTGAAACCAGAGATCGAATTCGCGGCAAATCGCCGCCAGTTCACTCAGCGGATCCACAGCGCCTGTGCTCACCGTCCCGGCATTTCCCACCACCAGGATCGGCCGTTCGCCGGCAGCGCGATCGGCCTCGATTTGCTGCCGCAGCGCGCAGACGTCGATTTGCATCCGATCGTTTGTGGCGATCCAACGGATTGCATCCGTACCCATCCCCGCAATATCCGCTGCCTTTTGTATCCAGGTGTGCGCTTCCTTCGAACAGTAGACGCGCAGCCGTTCGCTGCCCAATCCGGCGCTGCGTACATCGCGGCCGGCCTTAGCCTGTCTTGCGGCGAGAAACCCGACAATGTTGGCCATGTTTCCGCCGCTCACGAACAAGCCGCCGCACTCCTCGGGATAGCCCAGCATCTCGGCGATCCAGCGAATGGTTTGCGCTTCGATTTCACTGGCCATCGGAGAAAGCGGCCACGCGCCGACATTCGGATTTGCAGCAGCGGCAAGCAACTCGCCAAGTGCCCCGATGGGTGTGGCAGATGAGGTGATGTATCCCCAGAATCGCGGGTGCCCATTGAACAAGGAGTGCTCGAAGAGCAAGTCCGCAGCGTGCCGAAGCAACTGGGCCGGATCCGTTCCGTGGCTCGGCAGGCCGCGATCGGCATCGAGAGCCTTGCGAATCTCAAGCGGCGATTCGCCGCGCGTGACTGGACGCGTTGGCAGCGACTCCAGCAGTCCCGCGATACGGTCAATGAGTTCGTGACCCAGCAAACGGAACTGCTCAGGATCAATCTCCAGCGGCGAAACTCGCGCGCGTCCGTTGCTTTCTTCCTCCATCGCGTGCCTCCACGAGATTCCCTCTATTCGTCAAACCGCGGAAGTGTTGGCCGCACGCGCATTAGCAACAAACGCCCGCACCTTCGCGGGATCTTTGCGCCCCGGCGCAGCTTCCACCCCGCTCACCACGTCCACGCCCCAGGGGCGCAGCGTCGCAATCGCGTCAGCAACATTCTCTGGCGTCAATCCACCCGCCGCTACCATGCGCGCACCTGTGTCTTGAAAAATGGTTTTGCTGGCAGCATCCCAATCGAATGCGACGCCCGTGCCGCCCACCGCCGCGGCCGTTCGCGAGTCCACCAGCAACGCATCAATATGTTCATCGCGCGTAATCGCCGCCACATGCTTCCCGGCCCTTGCATCGAAGTGCACTACGCCCAGAATCCGCAGCCCCGGCCCGAATCTCTCGCGCAATTGCGCCGGCAACGCGGCTGGCGCGTCGAAATGCAGCTGCACGCCGGTCAGTCCCGCCGCTTCCACCGTGGCCGCGATCTCACCAAACCCCGCATCGACAAAAATTCCGATTTTTTCCAGCGCCGCCGGCAATTGCGCCACAATCTTTGCTGCCTGTTCCGCCGTCACGCGACGCGGGCTGGGCGCAAACACAAATCCCACAGCATCGGCGCCAGCGTCCGCGGCCAATTGCGCGTCGCCAAGCGAGGTGTTGGCGCAAATTTTGATCCAGAGGCTCATGCTTTTTCGGCCGCGCCCTTGAGCAATTCCGCCAGCGCCTCGCCGGGATCGGGCTGGCGCATCAGGCTCTCGCCGATCAGGAACGCATCGAATCCCGCCTTGCGCAAACGCGCGATGTCCTCGGGTGTCGAGATGCCGCTTTCCGTCACGCGCACTACGTTTGAAGGAATGCGATCAACCAGAGCCAGGGAAATATCCTGACTCACGTCAAAGGTCTTCAAGTCGCGGTTATTCACGCCGATCGCGTCCGCTCCCGTCTCGCCCAGCGCCGCGAGCACGTCTGCCAGCTCATCGGCGCTATGCACCTCCACCAGCACGTCGAGCGCGAGCGCATGCGCGGCCGCGGCGAGCCGCTTCAACTCCGCGGCGCTCAGCGCGGCGGCAATCAGCAGAATGGCGTCGGCGCGATGCGCCCGCGCCTCGACGATCTGGTACTCGTCGATCATGAAGTCTTTGCGCAGACAGGGCAGTGGCGCAGCCGCCGAGGCCAGTTCCAAATTGCGCAGACTCCCCTGGAAGTACGGCTCATCGGTCAGCACGGAAAGCGCTGCAGCGCCGCCGGTACGGTAACGCCGGGCCAGCCACGCCGGGTCGAAAGCCGCGCGAATCAGTCCCTTGGAAGGCGAGGCCTTCTTGATCTCGGCGATCACGGCCGGTCCCTGCGCGGCCTGGCGACGCAGTGCGGCAGCCCATCCACGCGGATGGTGCTCGGCGGCGCGGCGCTCCAACTCCGCAAGAGGCACGTCCGCCTTCGCCGCGTCCAATGTGGCCCGCGTTGTGGCCAGAATCGTCGAGAGAAAAGTGTCGGTGTGCGCAGACATGCTCTACGCAAAGTATACGGTGACCCGGTTTAACGTCTGACAGCAGCCGCCGGTTCGGGCTCACCCGTCAGCTCCCGCGCCGCCTTCCGCCCCAGCCGGATGCAATCCGGCACGCCGATGCCGTCATACGCATTCCCAACCAGCCGCAGTCCGGGCAGCGCCGCCACTCTCGCATTTACCAGTTGCATGCGTTCCTTGTGACCCACGGCATACTGCGCCATGGCTCGCCGCCAGCGCGTCACCTGCGCGTACTCCGGCTCAACCTCCGCGCTGAAGGTCGCGGCGCCCAGAATCTCGCTCATCTCGCGCCGCACCACAGCGATCAATGCCTCGTCGCTCTCGGCCAGCAGATCGTCGCGCTTCATCCCACCCAGAAACGCCCGAAAAACCGCCTTCCCCGGCGGCGTACGCCCAAGGAACTTGCGATGCGCAAAGGTGCAGGCCAGCATCGCGCGGCCTTCAACAGCCGGAACCAGAAAACCGAATCCCTCCGGCAGCGGGCCGATCTTCCCCTCGTCATAAACCAGGTTCACGGTGATCGATGAAGAATACGGAATGCCGCTAAGCTCCGCGCCCAGTGCGGCGTCCACCGGCGTCAACAACTCTCCGGCAGCCCACGCGGGCGCAGCCATAATCAGCGCATCAAAATCTTCGCCTCCTCCCCCGGTCTTTACGCGCCAGCCCTCCGTCGTCTTCTCGATGCCGCTCACCGCCGTCGCCGTGCGCACGCTGCCGCCATCGAGGCGCGCTGAAATCGCGTCCACCAACTGCCCCATGCCGCCGCGCAACCCCGTAAATATCGGGGCTCCGCCCTTTTGAGTCTTGGATGATGTCTTTGCGCGAGCGCGCATTTGACGGTGTGCCGCCAGCATGCCGCGCGTCAGCGAGCCATACTTCGTCTCCATCTCCACCAGTCGCGGCAGCACGGTTTGCGCGCTCAGTTGCGTGGAGTCACCGCCATAAATGCCGCTCAGCAGCGGATCCGCGAGCCGGTCCACGGCCTCCTGCCCAAAGTGCCGTTTCACCAGCGTCGCAACTGACTCGTCGCCATCGCTGGGCCGCGGAGGATGAAGCAACTCCAGCGCCATGCGCATCTTGGTTCCCACGCTGAACAGCCGCGTCATCGCGGTCGGCACCAGCTTGGTCGGTATCAGGAACATCAGCCCATCGGGCAGCGCCACCAGGCGATTGCGCGTAACAATATAGGTCTTGCGCGCAGCGTCATTTGAAGGGATCAGCTCTTCGCCCAGTCCCAATTCCCGGCAGAGTTCGGCCGCCGCGGGTTTTTCCGTCAGGAACGAGTCAGGCCCGCGCTCCAGCACCGCGCCGCCAACCATCTCCGAGGCCAGTGACCCGCCCAGCCGCGGTCGCTCCTCAAAAAGCGTGTACTCCACCGCCGCGCCCGCCGCCCGCGTTTTTTCGAGCTCATAGGCCGCAGCCAATCCCGCAATGCCGCCGCCAATGATCGCAATCCGCATTCCTTGACCTCACTCCATCTTTGCAGCAATTTGCGGCTTATCCATGTGCAGCAGGGAAACCATGCAGCCTCGCGGGAAATTGCGCACTCTAAGAATAGAATCAGGGCGCGGCCCGCTGGCGGCAAGTGATCAAAGTCACTGTAAGAGCTAGAATCGGGAGCGAGGATGGAAGCTGCTGTTCGCCGCCATCCCCAAAATCTTTCCAGTTGGCTCACATCTGACTGTTGCACTTAACCTCTCCGCGCGCACTCTCTGCCCATCTACCGCGCGAATCACACCAGGAGGTTTTTGATGGACGCCGAGATTATTCACCGGCTGCATTTTGCCTTCACCATCACTTTCCACTATTTGTTTCCGCAGCTCACCATGGGCCTGGCTCTGCTCATCGTCGCGCTCAAGACGGTGGCGCTGCGCACGGGCAGTGAAGTATGGGATCGCGCGGCGCGTTTCTGGGGCCGCATCTTCGGCATCAACTTCATCATGGGTGTGGTTACCGGCATTCCCATGGAGTTCCAGTTCGGCACCAACTGGGCGCGCTTTGCCCGGCTTTCGGGTGGCGTCATCGGTCAGCCGCTGGCCATGGAAGGCGTGTTCAGCTTTTTTCTTGAGTCGGCGTTTCTCGGACTCTTCCTTTACGGCGAAAAGCGCATCTCGCCACGCCTGCACTGGTTCTCCGCGGTCATGGTCTGGCTCGGCTCGTGGATCTCCGGTTTCTTCATCATCGTCACCGACGCGTGGATGCAGCATCCCGTCGGCTACGCCCGCATGCCCGACGGGCATTTTGAAATGCTCAGCTTCTGGCAACTGCTCATGAATCCCTGGGCGTTCTTCCAATACATGCACAACATGACCGGTGCGGTCGTCACCGGCTCGTTCGTCATGGCCGCCGTGGGCGCCTTCTATCTACTGGAGGGCCGCCGCGAGGAGTACGGCCGCATCTTCCTCAAGGTGGGCGTCATCGCGGGCGTCATTTCGTCCATCCTCATCATCTTTCCCACCGGCGATCTGGCCGGCAAGTACGTAGCGAAGAATCAGCCTGCGGCCATCGCCGCCATGGAGGGACTCTTCAACAGCCAGGTCGGCGCGCCCATCGTGCTCATGGGCCAGCCCAACGAGGAGACCGGCCAAATCGACAATCCCCTAGTGGTGAATGACGTGCTCAGCTTCCTCATCTACGGCACCACCAAGGCCGAAGTGCAGGGGCTCGATCAGTTTCCGCGCGATCAGTGGCCCACCGCGCTGCCATTGCTCTTCTACGCCTACCACATCATGGCTGGGCTCGGAACCTGGTTCGTGCTGCTGATGCTTGTCTCTGCATTCCTGCTCTGGCGCGGGCGGCTCTCCACCTCGCGCTGGGTGTTGTGGGCCTTGCTGCTCAGTTTCCCGCTGCCCTACATCGCCAACACCGCCGGCTGGATGACCGCTGAACTGGGCCGCCAGCCCTGGCTCATCTACGGATTGATGCGCACCAGCGAGGGCTACTCCAACACCGTTTCCGCCAGCAACGGGCTATTTACGCTGATCGGTTTTATGGGACTCTACACGCTGCTGGGCCTGCTCTTCACCGTGCTCGTCTATCGCGAAATCGACATCGGCCCCGATCCGGCAGGGGATAAAGCCCCGCATTGAGCTTTGGTGCGGTGAAGAATGCGTCGTAAAGCACGAAGTGTCAGGGCACGACTTCAGTCGTGCCGATAGCTCGAAAAATAGGAGGTGGGCTTTAGCCCCTGTCATGGCAAGAAAGGTTCGGCAACCAAAGAAGCACGACGGGAGTTACAACGAGGTAAAGTTCGGCGCGAAGTGTCAAGGCACGACTTTAGTCGTGCCGAAGAAGCGCAAAGAAGGAGGCGGGCTTTAACCCCTGTTATGGCGAGACCTTCAAGACCATCGGATCCTGAGAATGCCACGGGCCAACCGAGAACCTTCTTTGTGACAACATCGACCGCGGGCGCCAGATCGCTCTTTCAAACCGCGCGCATGGCGGAACTCCTGATCGATGTGCTTCGCTCATGTGTAAAAGCTGGAAGATTCAAAATTCACGATTTCGTGATTATGCCGAGTCACCTTCACATCCTCCTTACGCTTCCAGGCGCCGTAAGCATTGAGAAGAGCATGCAATTGATCAAGGGCGGCTTTTCGTTTCGCGCGAAAAGGGAGCTTGGCTTCCCGGGCGAGATTTGGCAGCGCGGCTTCTCTGACGTTCGCATCGTCGATGAGTCCAGCTTTGAAAAGCACCGATCTAATATCAACAACAATCCTGTGAAAGCAGGACTAACGAGCATCCCCGAAGAGTATCCGTACGGTACGGCCAGCCTGAAGCAACGAAAACTGGCAGGGCTGAAGCCCCGGATTAATTTGTAGAGAGGCTACGGCACGACTGAAGTCGTGCCCTGACACTTCTTGTTTTATCGAATAGAGGAGTTAGATCAATGATGGGTTTTCTCTGGTTCTGGCTGGTTGCGGTCATGATCGTCGGCTACGTGGTGCTCGACGGCTTCGACCTGGGCGTGGGCGTGCTGCACATGTTTCTCATGCGCACCGAAGCCGAGCGCAAAGCCGCGCTGGCCTCCATCGGCCCCGTGTGGGACGGCAACGAAGTCTGGCTGCTGGCCGGCGGCGGCACGCTCTACTTCGCCTTCCCGCTCCTCTACGCCTCGGCCTTCTCGGGCTTCTATCTCCCGCTCATGATCGTATTGTGGCTTCTTATTTTGCGAGGCGTGAGCATCGAGCTGCGCAATCACATCGAAGTCGGCGTCTGGCGCGCTCTGCTCGATGGCGTCTTCGGTTTTTCCAGCGCGCTTCTCACCATCTTTTTTGGCGCGGCCCTCGCCAACGTCCTGCGCGGCGTGCCTCTCAACCCCGACGGCTACTTCTTTCTGCCCTTGTGGACCAACTGGCAACCTGGCATCGCGCCGGGCATTCTCGACTGGTACACGGTCATCGGCGGCCTCGTCGCCTTCACCGCGCTCACGCTGCACGGCGCTCTGTGGCTCTCGCTCAAAACCTCGGGCGACCTGGAGCAGCGCGCCCGCAACGTGGTTTCGCCGCTGTGGCTCATACTGGTTTCGCTTACCGTTGTCAGCCTCTTCGCCACCGTCGCCGTGCGTCCCGCCAGCCTCGATAACTACTTCAAGTACCCGGTCACCTTCGTCATTCCCGCGGGCGTCATCGCCTCGCTCGCTGCCCTCTGGCTCTGGAACCGCAAGGGCGAAGCGCTGAAGGCGTTTCTCGCCTCGTGCCTCTATCTCTTCTTCATGCTGGCCGGAGCCTGTTGGGGCGTCTATCCGGTGCTCCTGCCCGCCACCACCGGCGCAGCCAACGACATCACGCTCACCCGCGCGATCTCCGGCCCGCACACCCTGGCCGTAGGCCTCGCCTGGTGGATCGTCGGCATGGCGATGGCAATTGGCTACGTAGTCTTCGTCTACTCGCGCTTCAAAGGCAAAGTGGGCGCGTCAGCGCACGGCCACTAAGGCAGCCTTCAATTAGGCGCCGGGCTGGAATTGGGGGCAGCGAGGCCGCTCTGACATGCCTTGCCTTTGAGCCAGCTCTGTGGGAACGACATGCCCAGCGAAAACAGAAGAAATGCAAATGCGTATCTCGACAGAAACCGGGTATGCATGCCCGAAGTGCTTGATAGAAACGCAGCAAGAAACAGAGAGATTGAACACGCCCACGTGACCCAGCGGGATGCCCTCATCCATGCCAGAAGCCGGCTCGATCGACACAACGTCCATTGGCCGGCCATGCGAAGGACTCCCCAGAGTACGAACGGTCCAGCTATCCCGATTGCAGACCCAACAAGGCTCAGCGTTCTTGGTTGCATGCCTATCCGCCTATAACTTGCCCACAATATTAGCGCAAAAAGGAGCGGGCCCGAATCCCGGGGGATTTGGGCCTGCTGTGTTCTTGAGGGTGCCTAGAGCGTTACCAGCGGTTCGGCCGGCGTCCATTGCTTGAACGTTTCCGCCGTCTGCTCCCGCTCCGGATCCCAGTTCTTCGGCTGGTAGATGCAGCATGGCTCCGCGGCCAGCGGATCGCCGGTCAGCGCGTAGGCCCGCGCCCGCGACCCTCCACAGATCTCCTTGTACTCGCACGCCCCGCACTTGCCTTCCAGGCGCTTGGTATCGCGCAGCGCCTTGAAGATCGGCGCGTTCCGGTAGATCTCGCTCAGCGGCGTCTCGCGAATGTTCCCCGCATGGATCGGCAAAAAACCACTGGGATACACGTTGCCCATGTGCGAGATGAAGACGAATCCCTTGCCGTCGTTCACGCGCCGCGTCGCCCAGCTCATGGCGCGTGTCTGGCCGTCGGCCGTAGGCGCGCCGGCTTCGTAGGCTGCGCCGTGCGGATGCGCCGCACCAGGATGTCCGTGCCCCATCTTCTTTTCTTCCAGGTTATGCTGGAGCAGATACCGGCGATAGTGCATCGCCTCCGTGGTCTTGATTTGGAAATTGGCGCGCCGCGACAACTCGTAAATCTTGCCAAACACCCGCTCGAAATCCTCCCCGCTCAGCAAATCGTCCAGTTGGCCGCGTCCCACCGGAACCAGGAAAAACACATTCCACATCACGATGGCCAGCTTCTCGAACAGGTTGCACAGGTCGTCGAGATCGTGCGCGTTGTGGCGGCTGATCGTTGTGTGCACTTGAATCGGAATACCGGCCTCCCCGGCCCACTCAATCGCCTTGATGGTGCGTGCCCACGCGCCCGGCAGCCCGCGAAACGCATCATGAATCTCGGGTGTTGAGCCGTCGAGCGAGATACCGAGCCGCACCACGCCCGCCTCTTTCATCTTGAAAATCTGTTCCCGCGTCAGCAACGGCGTGGCGCTCGGTGTCACGGCCACCTGCACGCCTTTTCCGGCAGCGTAGCGGATCAGCTCGAACACGTCTTTTCGTTTCAGTGGATCGCCGCCCGTAAACACGAAGATGGGAATGTGCATGTCGGCGATCTGGTCGATCAGCGCCTTGCCCTCTTCATGCGTCAGTTCATCGGGGTGGGGAATAGGTTGCGCCGCGGCGCGACAGTGCTTGCAGGCTAGATCGCACGACTGCGTGACCTCCCAAATGGCAAGAAACGGCGATTCGTCGTAATCGATCCCACCGCGGGCGGGAATGTTGTGCATCGGTTGCATGGGGCCTCCTGGGGATCGTAGCCTTCGGGCGCCTCGCTTCCGGCTTCTGGGCCTATATCGCCCGGGGATTGAACGGCTTCCCGCTCGAAACTGCCTGGAGCGCCGCAACTTACCTTGGCGCTCTGACCGGAAAACCGCTTCCGACGACCACGATTCCCATTCAGAAGACCAGCTTCTCGGTCCCCCAGGCTGTGATTCAGATCACTTTATGCAGCCGTAATCGGTACCGTAAGCGCCTCGCTAGACAATTTTGGGAATCGGGCACACAATCATTTCACTTGTGGTCCCATCCGCCGCTTATCAACATCTATAGTGGCGGAACAGGGAGTTTTCTACCCGGCTGCAGACGTCCGGATCGAGCCAGGGTGAGACGCATCACCCTGCGATGTGCGGTGAAGCACCGCTAAACCTCTTGAAATCTGCAACCATCTGAACGCACCGCAAGGAGGTTCCCATGGCAGCCGTATTGAAGCCAGGTTGGAGCAAACCCTCCACCATCCTCTTCGCCTCCGAGATACCCGCCAACCAGAAAGCCTTCGCGATTGCGCTGGCACAGGCCCAGGAGTTCGGCTCGGATCTCATCCTTTTTCATGCATATGACACCCTGGTAGTGGCCGCGTCGGAAACCTCCGGCGTCCGGTACTACGACTACGCCGCCGCGGCGCACTCTGAGAAGCAGCATCTGGAGCCTCTGGCGCAACGCGTCCGCGACGCAGGTCTCCGCTGCGAGGTCGTAGTGCGGCCCGGGCTGCCCGCCGACGAAATTCTTGCCTTCACGCACGAGCGCGAAATCGACCGCATCGTCATGGGCACACACTCTCCAGGCCCCATAGGCAAGTTGTTGGTCGGGTCTGTGGCTGAGGCGGTGTTGCGTACCGCCAGTTCGCCGGTCTACATCATCGGCCCCAATGTGGTCGATGGAAGCTATCGCAACTTTGCCACGCGCACTATTCTCTGTGCCGTCAGCCTGCACGAAGCCAGCAGCATCGTGGCCGCCTTTGCCGCAAAGCTCGCGGCCCAGCATGGCGCCCGCCTCATCCTGCAGCACGTCATCCGGCCTCAGGAGCGCGCGGAGTTCCTCGCCGGCCGTTCGCTTGACGAAATCGAAGCGGGAATGCTCGCGCTGGTTCCCACCGAGTTGCAGGGCCAGGTTGCCATCCAGACCATCGTGGTTCCCGGCGATCCGACGGAGGAACTCCTCTATCAGACCCATGCGCAGCATGCCGACCTCATCGTCCTTGGCGCCCAGGGTGCATCGGCTTTTGCCGCCATCACGCGCCATGGTGTGGTCTATAAGACACTGGCCCACACCCAGTGCCCGGTCATCACGCTTTCGCCGGTAGTTCTCGCTCGTTGCGGCTCCAAGTCTGAGAAGCTGCATCCCGCTGAAGCTTATCTGGCCGGCGTGTTTTAGGCCTTCGGTTTCTTCCCTTCGCAAGGAAAGGGGTGCCCCACATCTCGCTTTTGAGATGTGGGATAGCACAGTCCTTACCCTCGCACAAACGCGCACGACCCCACCCCCCACTTGGACCTCCCGATTCGTCTTGCGCTATACTTTGCCCAAAGGGACGGTTCGTGTTCGCCGTTCCCCAAGCGAGGTGCGTCTTCTCAAGGGATTCCGTCAGCCGGATGACCGACGTTCCACTTTCGCCGACAACGAAGTGGCGTGCCGTGGTTCGCGTGCTTCGAAGTCCTTTAGATAGTTTAAGTTGCACACTCCTGCCCGCCTCCTGCTCTCTATGCGGCTCGCCTCTGCCGCAGCTCTCTCTCGTGCCAATTTGCGATGTTTGCTGGACGGAATTCCCCCTCCAGACCCAGCCCGTGTGTCTGCGCTGCGGTGACGCGCTCCCCGCTTTGCCCGCAACCGGGTACTCGGCCCTGTGCCGCGCCTGCCGTATGGCGCCCCCGCCGTTTGTCCGCGCCGTTTCTTACGGCGTGTACCAGGGCCGCATGCGCGAGGCCATCCACACCCTCAAATACGATCGCCTGCACCCGGCATCCGCCGGACTGGGTCGTATGCTCGCCGAAGCTATGGCGCAACTCGCCGCCGAAGCTCCATCAGAGATGCTGGTGATTCCCGTGCCGCTGCACCCGTCCAAGTACGCGCAGCGCGGATTCAACCAGTCGCGTTCGCTCGCCGCCGCAGCGCTGGGATTCCTGCGCAAGAGCCATCCCGAATGGCGCCTCACGCTCGCGTCGAGTACATTGCTTCGCCAGCGCGCCACCGAAAGCCAGGCCGGGCTCACTCCCCGCCAGCGCCGCCAGAATGTACGCGGCGCATTCGTGGTTTCCGATCCTGCGCGCGTAACGGCGCAGCACGTTTTGATCGTCGATGACATTTTGACCACCGGCGCTACGGCACGCGCCGCGGCCCAGGCCTTGGTTCAGGCCGGAGCCGCATCCGTTTGGGTGGCCACGCTGGCGCGTGCGCAACGCGGCGAAAGATTTGGCAGCACATCGTTCTACGAAGGCAGGTATCACGACACGGAAGAAGAGGGATCGCTCGCCGGCGCATCGGCAGCAGACCCGTACGCGGCAAGTTTCGGTTCGGCAAGTTTTAGCACGAATGGATCGGCGATAGAGAAAGCATCTTTTTAACCGGGGGGAAAGAGATGTCGTTGGGGAAAGCCATGATTCACGCGCGCAAGCAAAAGGCCATTGCCAAGGCCGTGGTGTTGTCTGCCGCCGGCCACGAGACCGTGCAGTTCACGCACGCCCACATCCTGCAAATGCCGGTGCTGGTGCTCAATGCCTCCTATGAGCCCATTAACATCTGCGGCGCGCGCCGCGCCCTGGTGCTGGTGCTCAAGGGCATCGCCCGCACGGAAGAGGAGCACGGCCTCTCGCTGCACGCGCAGCGCACCATCATCGCCATGCCCTCAGTCATTCGTCTACTTGAATACCGCCGCATCCCCCACCAGACCCGCGCCCTCTCGCGCAAAAACATCCTGCTGCGCGACCGCAACACCTGCCAATATTGCGCTGAAGCCCTGCCGCCCAGCGAGCTCACCCTCGATCACGTGGTGCCGCGTTCCCGCGGCGGCAACTCCACCTGGGAAAATCTCGTCGCCTGCTGCCACGAGTGCAATCGCAAAAAGGGCAACCGCCTGCTCAACGAGATCGACGACATGATCCTGCTCCGCGAGCCACGCCCCTTCTCCCTCCACACCAGCCGCCAGATCATGCGCATGCTCGGCCGCAGCGACGACCGCTGGCGCAAATATCTTTTCTACTGAGCGATTGCCCACTTCCTCCGGAGCAGGTGTCGATGGTTTCACAAATTACGAGCGGCGGTTCCCATGGAATCGCTCGCCGCGCGGGCATAAAACCCGCATTCGCGCTCTTTGCGGCGCTCGGTGTCTTGCTTGCGCCCAATCTGGCCTTCGCTAGAATCTTCATTGGCCAGAATCCCGGCGCCAGCTCGACTCCATCGCAACGCCTCAGTTTCGACGTGGCTTCGATTCGCCAGAACGCGGCGGGCCTTGACGCAACCAGCGGCAATAAGCCCCACAGCAATTTCCCGATCGGATCCGACGATTCTTATTATCCGACCGGCGGCGTATTCTCTGCGACGAATCTCCCGCTGATTTCCTACATCATCTTTGCGTACAAAATCACCACCAATAATCGGGATGCCCTTATTGCATCCGTTCCCGATTGGGTTCTGAATGACGGATATAACATCGAGGCCCGGACCGAAGTAAAAAATGTGACCAAAGACCAGATGCGCCTGATGATGCAGTCGCTTCTGACCGACCGTTTTAAGCTTTCCGCCCATCACGAAGAGCGGAAGGTTCCCGTATTTGCTGCTGTCTTGGAGCATCCAGGGAAACTGGGACCTCAACTGCGGGCGCATTCGCCGCAGGGCCCCTGCCCGCCGAATAACCCGGCAGAGCCACTGACCCTTTCCGTCGGAGCGGCTCCGGCAGCAGATTCTGCCGGCTTTCCCGCCGTCTGCGGAGGATTTGCCAACTATATGCGTCCCAACGCGCCGTACCATCGGCGATTCGGCGGCGGAAATGTAACCCTTGCCACCATCGTAAGTTCGTTCTCCGGGCTGGGCCAATTGGGCCGCCCCGTCGTAGATCAGACAGGACTCGCCGGCGGCTATGACTTCTTTCTCGACTATTTGCCTGACCCACCGCCTGCGAAAGAGCTACCGCCGGACGCTTCGGGACCGGACTTCGTCGACGCTGTGAAATCGCAACTCGGCATTCAACTGCTGCGGCAAAAATCCAATATCGACTACGTCATCGTCGATCACGTGGAGCGGCCGTCGCCGAACTGACGCTCGGCTGATACGGTTCCTACGCCTCCGGTTGCCCCATCCTAAACGCGCTTTCTGCGTTCAGGGTAGGACTGCACAAACCGCACCCCGCATTCTTCAACTCATCACAAGCGCCCGCACCCCTCCGGCGTAAAATGGCCGCAATGATCTCACGCCATCGTTCCGCCTTCTTTCTTGCGCTCCTGCTTGCTCCCTGCGCGGCATTTTGCGCGCCGCCAAACTTCGGTCCCAACGTCTTGGTCTTCACGCCCTCCATGCCCGCGGCCGCCATCCAGCAGCAAATCGACAAGGTCTACGCCATCCAGCGGCACAGTGAATTTGGCACGGCCCGTTTTGCGTTTCTTTTTTCACCCGGTGACTACAAAGTCGATGTGCCCATCGGTTTTTACACGGAGGTCGCAGGCCTGGGAGCCGCGCCAGACAGCGTTCACATCACGGGCAACGTCCACGCCGACGCCAGCTTGCCGCGCAACAACGCCACCTGCACCTTTTGGCGGGGCGTCGAAGGCTTCTCCGTCACACCCACCGGCGGGGCGGTTCCCGGCACCATGCAGTGGGCCGTCTCGCAGGCCGCACCCTTCCGCCGAATGCACATTCTGGGCAACATCGTGCTCCATCAGAATCGCGGCTGGGCCAGCGGCGGATGGATGTCCGACGCGCTCATCGACGGCAACGTAGACTCCGGCACGCAGCAGCAGTGGATCGCGCGCAACTCCGAGTGGCGCAGTTGGACCGGCTCCAACTGGAACATGGTCTTTGTCGGCGACGTCAATGCGCCCGCAGGCGAGTGGCCGTCGCCGACGTTTACAAAAGTCGCGCGCGTTCCCATCGTGCGCGAAAAGCCCTTTCTCTATGTCGACCCGCGCGGCAGCTACTTCGTCCGCATTCCCGAACTGCGCGCCAACAGCACAGGCATCACCTGGCGCAGCGGCGTCACTCCGGGCCGCTCCATCCCCCTCGATCGCTTCTACATCGCGCATCCCGGCGACACGGCTGCCGCAATCAACGCGCAACTTGCGGGCGGCAAGCATCTCCTCTTCACTCCCGGCATCTATGAACTCACCGAGCCCATCCGCGTCACGCGCCCCGGCACCGTCGTTCTCGGCCTTGGCTTCGCCACACTCAAGCCCATCAACGGCACGGCCGCTCTCGCCACTGCCGACGTCGATGGTGTGATTCTCGCCGGACTGCTCATTGATGCCGGCCCCGTGCAATCTCCTGTTCTCGTCGAGGTCGGTCCCAGCGGCAGCCACGCGAATCATTCCAGGAATCCCATCTCGCTCCACGACGTTTTCTTCCGCGTGGGCGGTGCAGGTGCGGGCCGTGCCACCGTCAATCTCCTTGTCAACGCAAACGACACCATCGTCGATCACACCTGGATCTGGCGCGCCGATCACGGCGTCGCGGGCGTGGGTTGGGATCAAAACCTCAGCGCCAACGGACTCGTCGTCAATGGCAACCGCGTCACCGCCTACGGCCTCTTTGTCGAGCACCATCAGCAGTACCAGGTGTTGTGGAACGGCAATGCCGGCCGCACTTATTTCTACCAATCGGAAATTCCCTACGACCCGCCCGACCAGGCCAGCTATTCGAGCGGCGCGGGCGTCAACGGATGGGCCTCCTACAAAGTCGCCGACGGCGTCACCACGCATGAAGCCTGGGGTCTCGGCATTTACTCTGTCTTCCGCCATCCCAACGTCGTACTCACTCGCGCCATTGAAGTGCCGCAAGTTCCCGGCGTTCGCTTTCATCACATGATCACCGTCGCGCTCGATAACCTGGGCGAAATCTCCAACGTCATCGACGATGCCGGAGGCGCCACCGTCACGAAGCCGCGCTTCACGCCCAAGCTCGCGGAGTTTCCTGCGCCCACGGATCATGAGAATCAGAAGTGATGACGCGCATCCGCGCGCTGGCCGCGCTTTTCGTCGTCTGCGTTTTCGCCGCGCCTCTTGTTTTCGCACAATCGCAACCCGGCGCGCCCGCGCGGCCATCCTTCGAAGCCGCAACCATCAAGCCCACGCCGAATGCCGATCCCGGAAAAGGCTACTGGAGTCCCCCCGGCATCGGCCGCTTTTTTGCCCGAGGTGTTTCCGTACAATTCCTCATTCAAATGGCCTATGGCGTAGAAGCCGATCAAATCTCCGGCAAACCCTCGTGGCTCGATTCCGACTTCTACGACGTGGAAGCCAAACCGGAGGATGGAATTAAACTCTCGCGCGACGAATTGAAGCCGCGCCTGCAGAATCTTCTCGAGGAGCGCTTTCACCTTGCTGCGCACTTCGAGACAAAGATGGTCCGCGGCTACGCGCTCGTCGTCGCCAAAGGCGGGTCCAAATTGCAGCCCACCAAAGGAGACCATTTTCCCGGCTTCCGCACCAACATGGGCGCTGGCAGGCTCGAAGGCTTCAACTGGTCCATGCCCTATCTCGCCTCTATGCTGCAACGTGTGACCGGCCTCAAGGTAGCCGACGAAACTGGCGTTACCGGCAGCTACGACATCAAGATCGAGTTCGCGCCGGACATTGAGCAAGATTCCACCTTGCCGTCCGTCTTCACCGCCCTGCGCGAAACTCTCGGCCTCGCGCTGAAGCCCCAGCCGATTCCCATGCAGGTTCTCGTCATCGACCGCATCGACCGCGTTCCCGCAGCAAACTGATCCACGCGCAACCGCAATAAATCGCCCCTCGCCAAGTCATTGAATCTGCGGCCGCTTCGCCGCTTTCGGGCTCGCCTCAACTCTCTTTCCCCGTCAAACCTTGTAGTACTTTGCCTGTCACGGGCATCTAATCAGGCGGGTGAAGAGGCGAACGCCACGCAAAGCACGTGTGCTGCCTCAAAAGGAGTAAGAAATGATGCTCATGCAAAAACTTCGGGCCGCTGCTTTGTTCGCGGCCGTATCGTTGCTGTTGGTCTCATCTCCGTTTGCCACAGCTCAGAAGCAGGAAGTCGCGGCAAGCACAGTCATCACCATCCTGCCGGAGAAAAATGAAGCCCCCGGAGGCATTCCCCAGGATGCATTGCACCTGAAGCTTGACGGCAAGCAATCGTCCATCACCGGCTTCACGCCGCTGCGCGATCCGCAGAGCAAAGTGGAAATGGTGGTGCTCATTGACGAAGGCGCGCGCTCCAGCCTGGGACTGCAGTTGAACGACGTTGCCAAGTTCATCCAGAGCCAGCGCCCCGATACCAAAGTCGCCCTCGCCTACATGATGAATGGCCGCGCGGTCTTAAGTGGGCCACTCACCACCGACCACGACTCTGTCCTTCGCGGTTTGCATCTCACGATGGCAGCAGGAGAAGCCGGCATCAGCGCCAGTCCCTACTTCTGCCTCTCGGATCTCGCCAAGAACTGGCCCTCTAGCGACGCTCACGCGCGCCGCGAAGTAGTCATGATTACCGACGGCGTGGACTACTACGACGTGCACTACGATCCCACGGATCCCTACGTGCAGAGCGCCCTTGACGATGCAGTGCGCGCGCGCCTCATCGTCTACGCCATCTATTGGCGCAGCTCTGACCGCTTCGACAACACAAACTACGCGGCCAACGACGGTCAGAACCTGCTCGCGCAAATCACCGAGGGCACAGGCGGCGTCAGCTACTGGGAGGGTTCAGGTAACCCGGTCAGCCTCGTTCCTTACTTTGAAGACATCGACCGACGGCTCGTCAACCAATACGAACTGGACTTCATGACGGCGGTCGGCGACAAGCCGCAAATGCAGAGCATCAAGCTCTCGATCAGCGCACACGCCAAAATCAATGCGCCACAAGAGGTCTACGTGCACCCCGGCGTGGAGTAATCCGCGCCGCTTGCGGCCCTCGCTGAACTCAGCACAAGAATGGGTGCCCCTCATCTCGATTCTGAGATGTGGGATAGCACGAGCCCCAAACCCACCCTTTTAACTTGGCACAAACCCGAATTCGCCTCTCAATTTAGTACGCCAGCGCCACCGCGTCGCAACGCATCTCGCTGCCCGCCGCATACACGCGACGTCCGCCTTCCATGCGCACTTCAATGCCCTCGTAGCGTCCGAAGCCGCCGTCGCTCAGCCCCAACGGCCAGCCCAGATCCGCCAGCGCCTTTCGCGTCGCAGTTGGAATGCCGGCTTCGAGACGCAGCAATCCGATCGGTCCCAGCCCCGGACGATCTTCGCCCATCGACTGCGACGAGCCCTCGTGGTGCCACCGCGGGCTATCGGCCGCGGCCTGCACATCCAGCCCATAGTCCACGCGGTTCAGAATGATCTGCGTCTGGCCCTGCGGCTGCATGTCGCCGCCCATCACACCGAACGACATCCACGGCTTCCCGTCCTTCGCGGTAAACCCGGGAATGATGGTCTGGAACGGACGCTTGCCCGGCGCGTAAATGTTCGGATGACCATCCTGCAATGAGAACAGTTGCCCGCGATCTTGAAACATAAAGCCCAGTCCATCGGCCACTAATCCCGATCCCATGCCGCGAAAATTCGATTGAATAATCGAAACCATCATGCCGTCCTTGTCGGCCGTGGTGAAGTACGTGGTGTCGCCGTGGCTCGGCGCTTCCCCCGGATGCACCGGCGTCAGAATCCGATCCAACCGGATGAGCTTGGCGCGTTCCTGCGCATACTCCTTGGAGTTGAGCCACGCAATGGGAATCTTCGCAAAGTGCGGATCGGCGTAATATCGCGCGCGGTCCTCGTACGCCAGTCGCTTGGCCTCGATTTGCACCTGCAACGACTGCGGCGACTGGAACCCGTAGCCGCGCATGTCGAAGTTCTCGATCATGTTCAGCATCTGCAGTGTCGCCAGCCCTTGCGTGTTGGCCGGCATGCCGTACACCTGCACGCCGCGATACGTCGTCACCAGCGGTTCTACCCACTCCGCGTGGTGCTCGTGCAAATCCTCGGCGGAGAGCCAGCCTCCGATGCGTTTGAAATACGCGTCGATAGTTTTCGCAATGGGTCCGTTATAAAAAGCATCGCGTCCGCCTTCGGCAATCATGCGATAGGTATGCGCCAGATCCTGATTGTGCCGCACGTCGTACTCATTGGGCGCCACGCCGTCCGGCATGTAGGTCTTCACCGCGTTGGCGGTTTCTTCCACGCCCGAACCGGGCTTGAGAAACGCCGCCATGTTGCGCTTGATGTAGTAGCCGATGATCTGCGGCGTGGGATCGCCAAATTCGCAGGCGTGAATCGCGGGGCCAAACAGTTCCGCCCATTTCAGCTTGCCATAACGCTGGTGCAGTGCCCACCAGCCATCGAGCGCGCCGGGCGTGGAGACCGTGACTGCGCCCAGCGCGGGAAGATGGCCGTTAACGGCGTGCGCCCGCGCCGTGGCCAGTGTGAGTGCTTTGGGAGATCTCCCGGAGCTGGCCATGCCCATCAGCTTGCCAACTTTCGGATCCCACACGAACGCAAAACAGTCGCCGCCCAGGCCTGAGCTCACCGGCTCCACAAATCCCAGCACCGCATTTGCCGCCACCGCCGCGTCCACGGCCGAGCCGCCGCGCTTTAGCATTTCGATGGCGGTTTGCGTGGCCAGCGGATGCGCCGTGCCCGCCGCGCCCGAGAGCCCCAGCGCCGGCGAGCGCGTGGCAAAGCTCGCGCCCGAAGGTCGGTCCCCCGCGTGTACGTCCGGCCGGATAAAGCGCTCCGCGTCCGCGGGTTGAAATTTGGGAAGCTCTGTCGAAGTTGACCCGCTCTGGCCCAGCCCTGCTGCTTCACTTTGCATCGTGACGGCTGATGCTGCGGCAGCCAGCGGAAGTGTCTGAATAAATGTGCGGCGGCGCATGGTAAATTCCTTTATCTCAATCTAAATGGGCGTGCGGCCTCTTGCACTCGCAAGAGAACGCACGCCCGATTTTTCAAAACGCGATCAGAAAACGAACTTGCCGCTGATCTGGAGTTGCCGCGACGACCCGCCGTCACTGACGGGGAAGCGGGTTCCGCTGATCTGACCGAAGGTCGAGGACTGGACGTTGCCCGACGGCTGGCCGAAGTTCGGATGGTTCAGGATGTCGAACGCATCCACGCGCAGGTTGAAGGTGAGGCCCTCGCGAATCTTGGTGTCTTTCTCGCCCGACATGTCGAGATCCGCATAGCCAGGCCCGGTAAAGGCATTACGCTGCATGGTGCCCAGGGCGGTGTAAACGGTAGGTGCGGTGGTCGCCGTGGCACTTGCTTGCGTGCCCTGAATTTCAATGTCGCAGGCCGAGGTCACGTTGGTTACGTCGCAAATCGTGTCACCGTAGGCCAGGCCGGTGCTCTGGAACAAGGTGACGTTGGCGATTCCGGGCAACTGTTGCTTGGAACGGACGATCGGGCCAAGCCGCGTCGGACGCGGCAGGCCGGTGACGCCGTTGAAGCTTGAACTGCCGGCGGTGATGTTGACGGGGTTGCCGGTCTGGTACTGGAAGATGCTCGAAAGCTGAAAGCCCGAAACCAGGCGGTTGCCGTGGAAGGGCAGATCGTAGACCGCCGTTCCGGCGAAGTGGAGACGCGTGTCGAAGTCCGACAGGCCGTAGTTTTCCCGGGGGTTAGTGCTGTCGGGCAGAGTCAGGCCGCCCTGCGACCCGAGCGAGTTCAGGTCCATTGACTTGCTCCACTCGAAGTTGGTGGTGAAATCAAGGCCATTGCTCATGTTCTTGCCCAGCACCGCCCACATTGCGTTGTAGTCAGAGAGGCTGTTGCTGGTCCGGTAGCCGATGTTGGAGGCGATTGCCCCGCCCGGCCGGATAGGGCTGGTGGCCGCGAGCGTGGTGAACGGGTGCACCTGCGTAGCACTGGTTGCGCCCACCACCTGGTTGATGTTGGATTCAACCTCGAGATGACGCCCCACCGAACCGTCGTAATAGATCTGGCCCACCATACCCCAGGGCAGCGCCTGCTGCACGTTCAGATTGAAGCTCTCAATGTACGCGTTCTTATAGCTCGGATTCACGCCGTAGAGCGAGATACCCGAGGCCGCTGCGTCGGCATAGAGCGAAGACAGGGGAATGGGAGTGGAGTTATAGGTAACCGCAAGGCTGAAGGGAGGGTTAGACGCCATCCCCGTGACCACACCGGCGACGGGCTGGTCCACTAGGTAGGCGTAGCCGCCGCGCACCACGGTCTTGCCGGTGCCGAACACGTCATACGCAAATCCCAACCGAGGCTCGTAGTTGTAATTCTGCTTGTAAGCCGCATCGGCTGCCAGACCATTGGTGCCCACCTGGGTGAGGGTGAGCGCAGAGGGATTGAAGATGGTGAACCGATTCGCTCCTTCCACCGGGGTGCCGTTCCACTCAAAGCGCAGGCCGTATTCCAGCGTCAAAGTGGGAGTCAGTTTGAAATTGTCCTGCACGAATAATCCCGTCGAGTCGGCGTAGACGCGGCTGGAGACGATATTCGGCTGGATGCTGAAGATGGTAGCCTCGTCGGTCTGGAAATAGCTGGTCGGCGTCGTGGAAGTGGTAAACGTCAGCGTGCCGATATTGCCGGCGAAGCTGGCCAACATGTAGCGCCGGAACTCGCCGCCCCACTTGATGGTGTGCTTGCCCTTGAGCATGGTCACCGTATCCGCCAGGACGCCCGCGGTATCGGCGCGCCCCTGCGGGAACCCCGAAGGACCGCCAAAGACCAGGCCGATATCGGAGAGCGTGGTCTGAGGCAGGCCGACGGGACCGCTCAGGCCGTCGCCCAGTCCCACACTGGTGGGGTCGATCGTATTGGCCGGCACGAAGGCGATGTTAATGCGGTTGAACCCGAGGCGCGCTTCATTCACCATGTTGCTATTAAAGATGTGAGTCTCGCTGAGGGTTCCGATCTGGCGGACGGCGTGGCGATGGTCGCCCCAGCCGGGGATGGTGTCGCCCTGCAGCGCTGGCTCTGTGCGCGTGTCTTCCTGCAGCGCGTAAAAGCCGTGCAGGTTGTCGTTCGGTCCGAGCTTCTGCAGAATGTCCATCGTTCCCTGATCGATCCGCACCGGTCCCGGCGTGAAGGAAACGTAATTCGCGCCGCTGTTCGGTATCGGAATGAGCGAGGCCAGCGCGTATGCAATGGGCTCGGCAGTTTTATTGGCCTCGATGGCCATTTGGTTCGCTTGGCTGATCACTGTGCTGTTCTGCAGGATTCCCTGGTGCTGGCGCAGAGCCTCGTAGCTGGCATAGAAGAAGGTGTGACCCCTCAGGATCGGACCGCCTGCGGACCCTCCGAAGTTGTCGCGCTTCAATGGCGCCTTATCGCCGGTGTTGGCGACCAGCGGCAATCCCGTAGCCGGATTAAAGCCGCGATTGAAGTAGTTGCGGGCATCCAGCGCCTCGTTGCGGAAGTAGTCGAATGCCTCGCCATGGAATTTGTCGGTGCCTGAGCGGGTCGCAACCGTTACGATAGAGCCGTCGCTGCGGCCGTATTCCGCGCTGAACGTAGAGTTGTCGATCTTGAACTCCGATGTGGTGCTGATCGACGGCTGAAACGTGATCTGGTTCTGGCTGATGTCGTTCAAATTGATGCCGTTGATCTGGAAGTTGATGGAGTCTTCGCGGTTCCCGGCGGTCATAAAGGCGTTCGCGCCCAGACCGCGGCTGGTCGCCGTCAGGCTGCCCGCCGTGTCCGCCACCACGCTTCCCGGCGTGAGCACCGTGAGGTCCAGGAAATGCCGTCCGTTAAGCGGCAGATCCTGCACCGAAGTATTGTCGATGACCTGACCGACGGTGATAGTCTGCGCTTCAATCTCCTGAACCGCACCCTGCACCTGCACAGTCTCTCCGGCCGTGGAAATGGCGAGATGCATGTTTACCGTTACCGCCCGGTCGACATCCAACGTGACCTTGGGTACGGTGTAGGCGCTGAATCCCGTGGCAACGGCCTGGACTTTGTAGTCGCCGGGCTGCAGCGATGGCACCACGTAAAGGCCAGCCGAATCGGTCTTCACAACGCGATCGGCGCCGGTCGCCAGGCTGTGCACGGTTACTAGTGCGCTCGGTACCACTGCGCCGCTCGGATCGGTAACAGTTCCCGAGAGACTGGCAGTTGATTGCCCCCACGCTCCGAAAGCGCAGGCTGCAAGTAAAAACACGAATACTGAGAATCGCGTGAACTTCATTCTGTCCTCCTGATAAGTGAGTCGGTATACGTAAACATCAGCCCCGCGGCCAACCCCATCGCCGCATAGGAATGACACTGCCGTTGAGCGACCGTTCTCTTTCGAAAAGGGCCACCGTGCATGACGCCATCTCTTCGATGTGCGCGGTAGAAGTGCTGTTATGTTGCAGGGTCGCTCGACTGGTAACACCCATCCCTGCGCCTGAACGCGATAAAAGTGCAATCCGCGGGGGACCCAGCGTTCAGAAGTTTCTTCGTCTGCTTTGGTCTATCTGCAACCGAACTCGTGAAATGCCGTTGGTCAAAAACCTAGAATCGATAAACATTGCTTGCACTGGGGCAGGCTTGAACGGGGCATGTAACGTCAGCAGGTGCCGTTTCGGAGAAGAACGCCCGTGCCGACTGGCACGCCGAATGAGCAAGTTAGATGGGAGTATACGAAATGTCTACCATTCGCGCAAGAATTTTTGATTGGAATTTAAAGTGGGCCTAGCCCTCCGCGATGGCTCTGGGCGCGGTCTTGCGGGGCTTGCGCATAAGGATCGTATAAGGATTTCGCTCGCATCCGCCGGGCCGTCTTCTCTTTATCGACCCACCCGGAGTCGAATCCGTGCACCCAAATCCGCTCTTGCGAATCTACTTAACTGTACGCAAAATGGTTGCATCGCCGGAACATCGCGCCGCGCCCCTCCGGTGATCTGATAACGCCGTTTTCCCCCGGCCAAGCGACATCCGGATCGCATCAAATTTTCAGGAGAGCCCTGTTGTCCGCGATCGACTCTACACTGCCCGCACCGCCATCCGGTCCGTCCGGCGCGGGTGCGCGCAACTTGCCGAGTAAGCAAGCCGGGTCGGCAACGCTGGTCGATTCTGACGCGCTTCATGCGCAGTGGAAGCCCAGGGTCAACCCCTGGCTCATCGCCATGACCGTCGCCCTGGCGGCCTTCATGGAGGTGCTCGACACCTCCATCGCCAACGTGGCCCTGCCCCACATCGGCGGCGCGCTCGGTGCCAGCACCGATGAAGCTACTTGGGTCCTCACCAGCTATCTGGTCTCGAATGCCATCGTGCTGCCCCTCGGCGGATGGGCCAGCTCCCTCATGGGCCGCCGCAACTTCTTCGTGCTGTGCATCAGCGGTTTTACCGTCGCCAGTTTCATGTGCGGCGCGGCTCCGTCGCTGCCGATCCTGCTCTGCTGCCGCGTCCTGCAGGGCGCGTTTGGCGGCGGCATGCAGCCTATGGCGCAGGCCATTATGGCTGACTCCTTTGAACCTCACAAACGCGGGCAGGCTTTCGCGCTCTATGGTCTGGTCGCCGTGCTCGCTCCCTCCATCGGCCCCACCGTCGGTGGCTGGATTACCGATAACTTTTCCTGGCGCTGGATCTTCTTCATCAACATCCCCGTCGGCATTTTGGCTTTCATTCTCGTCACCCGCCTCGTGGACGATCCGCCGTGGATCAAGGCCGATCCCTCGCGCTTGCGCAACATGGACTACATGGGCCTGACCTTCCTCGCCCTCGCCATGGGTGGCATGCAGATCATGCTCGACAAGGGCGAAGAGGACGACTGGTTCTCCTCCTCGTTCATCTGCTTCTTCGCCGTCGTCTTCGTCGTCGGCATCGTCGGTCTCGTCGTCTGGGAGTGGCAAAAGAAAGATCCGCTCATCAACCTGCGCCTCTTCCGCTTCCGCAACTTCGCCATCTGCTGCTTCCTCATGATGCTGGTCGGCGGCGTGCTCAACGCCAACACCGTGCTGCAGCCGCAGTTCACGCAGCAACTGCTGGGCTACACGGCAACCACTGCCGGCCTGGCCCTCACCGCCGGAGGCGTCGCGCTGGTCGTCATGATGCCTCTCGCCGGCTTCGCCACGGGAAAATTCTCCGCGCGCTGGCTCGCTGCCGTCGGTTTCGCCGGGCTCGTCATCACCTTCCGCTACGCGGCTGACGTCACCAATTTGCAAATGAGTTTTGCTGAGGCGTCGTGGCTGCGCGTGGTGCAGATGATGCCTCTGCCCTTTTGTTTCATCTCCATCACCAATGCGGCCTATGTGGGCATGCCTAAAGAGCAGAGCAACCAGGTCGCCGGTCTCATCAACTTCGTGCGCAACATCGGTGGCTCCATTCTCATCGCCGTCACCAACGCCCAGGTCACCAGCCGTTCCCTCTGGCACGAGCAGCACCTGCAGCAAGCCATGATGCCGGGAACCATCGCCTACGACCAGCACGTCAAGACGCTCGCCGGCTTTCTGGGGGGCAGTTTCGGCGGACCCAACGGCGGCGGCATGGCCCTCGCCCAGATCTACCACCAGTTGACCCAGCAGGCGCTCACGCAGGGCTACCAGGATGTCTACATGGAGCTTTCCTGGGTCTCCATCGTCCTCGTCCTGCTGGCCTTCCTCCTCAGCAAAAACCGTCCCGGCGCCGGTCCCGGCGCCAGCGCCATGCACTAAGGCCGGTGGAAGAGAAAACCTCCCCGTGCCCCATCCTTTCGCGCTGCTTGCGAAAGGGTGGGACGGCACGAACTCCACTCGCGCGGAATCCCGCGTTCAGAGCGCCGCGCCCCGGTCGCCTTTCCCAAATTGCATTCCGTTCCGCGTGCCGCAAACCTTCGTTTCCAGGCGGGTTCTCCTATGTGCTGGCTACCATAGCCGTTTCCGCGAAATCGGCCTATAATTCCTCGCAGAATTCACTCAACACAAAGATGCCCGTTTCTGCTGACATCTGCTGAGGAGGGTCTGATGTTGAAGTCGTCTCTGCTCTTTTTTGCGACGGCCCTTTTGGTCGTCGTGTGCCTGCCGATCGAAGGCCGCAACCCGCAGGCTGCATCGCCCGTGCCCGCGCTCGCTCCCGCGCAAACCACTGCGCCCGTGCCCACCCCTTCCGGTAAAAATCCTGTCAAGCCAAACGCGGAATCCCAAGCCCACGCCAAAATGCTCTATGCACGGGACTGTGCCCTCTGCCATGGCGACAGCGGCGACGGCAAGAACACCATGGGCCTCACGATGGAAGACTGGACTAACCCCGCGACTCTGGCCAGCAAGCCCGATAGCGATCTGTTCAATACCATCCGCAACGGCAAGGGCACGATGCCGCCCGAGGAAGTGGGCCGCGCCAGCGATACCGAGGTCTGGAACCTGATCATTTACATTCGCGGGTTGTCCAAGGGCCAGCCGTCGGCTCCTGCTCCGGCACCGGCCCCCGCGCCGCCCACAAACTAGTCTTCGCCGCACCATTCGTGTAGCGCCGGTCTCCTGACCGGCTGTCGTGCGGGCCTCCCGGCCCGCACTCCGCGGCGCACAGTCCCTCCTCGTTCCGCCAACTCCGCTAACACCGCTAGCACCGCTAACTCCGCTATCATGTTGGAGCGATGGCGACGACGGAATTTCAAGGCAAATGGGCACTGGTCACCGGTGCCAGTGCGGGCATTGGCGTAGCTCTGGCGCGCGAGCTCGCGCGACGGGGCGCAAAACTCATCCTCACTGCGCGCCGCAGGGAGCGTCTCGAATCTCTCGCAGCCGAGTTCGCCGCTGGGGGCGTTGAAACCCGCGTCGTGGTTGCCGATCTGAACGATCCGGCCGCGCCCCAACAGATCTATGACGCCACCAGGGATCTCATCGTCGACATTCTCATCAATAACGCCGGCCTCGGCCAGTACGGCGCGTTCCACTCGAGCCCTCCAGAGCAGGAATTCAGCATGGTCCGCGTGAATTGCGAAGCCGTGGTGCGCCTCTCGCGACTCTTCGTTCCGTGCATGGTCGAGCGGCGTCGCGGATGGGTGCTCGTCGTTGCCTCTACGGCCAGCTTTCAGCCGGTGCCTTATCTCACCACCTACGCCGCCACCAAAGTCTTCGACCGCTTCTTCGCGTTGGGCCTCGCCGCCGAAGTCGCGCAATTCGGCGTCAAGGTCACCGCGCTCTGCCCCGGCACCACGGAGAGCGAGTTTTTCGAAGTGGCCCGCGCCAGTATCTTCCGCAACCGCAAATTGCAATCTGCACAAGAAGTGGCGCGCCTGGGCCTCGACGCGCTCATCCGCGGCAAGCGCACCATCATTCCCAAGCTGAGCGGCCGCTTCACGGCATTTCTTGTTCGCTTTCTTCCCGTCGGACTCATCACGCATTTCGTCGAAAAGGGCGCGCGGCCCAAACCGGAGCCGGCGCGCAACTGAGTCGAATTCTCATAGCAGGTGGCGCGGATCTTCAGAATGCAAACTCGTCTTTCGTCCGAGCACGGATGGAAGCGCGCTACCGAACCGCGCGAACGTGCGCGTAGTGCACGCTGACTTGCTAACTCGCCAACTTGCCCGGGTTGTTCACTGTCCCCTCGCGCCCGAGTTCAGCTTGAACGAGTCGAAGAAATGATTCACATCTTCGTCGCGCCGCGCACTCGGCGCAGGGAAGGCCACGACCATCATGTACAGCTTCGTTCCCGCCAGGATCAGCCGCGCGTTAAACAGGCCGCCGCTCTGGTTGCGCCCGCTGAAATCCCGCGCCGGGTAGCCTTGGTAGTTGGCACGCGTCTCGCCCATCAGCGTGGTCTGGGTCCGCGCCAGCGCGCCATCGCGCGCATTATCCAGCGTTCGATCCACCGCTTCGCCGCTCGCCCGTTCCACCGGGGGATTGTCGTCCCACGCCACCCCGTAGGTTGTCTCCGCGTTCGGCGTGGCCACCAGCATATCCATCTCTTCGGCGCCGCCCTTCACGTTGTAGGCAGGAATCTGGATCTCGCTCGTGTCCGACGGCATATCGATGCTGAATCCATCCTGAATCCGGTTGACCGAGTGCCACGCGACAGGCGCTGGCAGCAGGTCGGTGTTCGTTTCCTCCGTCGGCACCCCGCCCCCCGCGCTGCCCAGCCCCAGCCAGGCGCGGTGCTCATACACGAAGTACGCGCTCACCCCCACCACGACCACGATCAGCACGAAGTAGAGCAGCCGTCTCACAATCTCAAGAGTGCTCGATCTGTGCCCGTGCGTGCAAGCCTTTTGCCTTCATTTGCCTGCGACAGGTGCCAGACAGGTAAAAGCGGTTCTCCAGTTGCTTTAAGACCGAGCCTCGGCCGCAAAGTGGCTCTTATGATCAAGAAAAAGCCGCCTAGCACTGCAATGAAAATGTTGCACATTGCCTGGAATGCCTCCCTAAAAGCCGCCCGCACCGCCCGACTTTCCCTTTTTTCGACTTATTTCAAATTGCCTGCAACCTTTCCACGGGGTTTGCATCTATCTAGGTAATTAGCAGAGGCTTCCCCATGACTTCCCACCAAAGCACGACAACTCTCTCTTGAGGGTTCTTCGGAACCTCTTCCCAAAATCCCCCCTGGACACCCTCCCTTAACTGCCTCTCGAGCGGGCCTACCGGAAGGTGGGCCCATTGCTTTTTTGGCTGCCCTCCGTCGACTCGCTAATTCGCCGATTCGCCGGCCTGTCTTCTTGCTCCCTCGCTCCCTTGCCAGGGCCCCCGGCGAGCAGTCTTTGCTCGCCGGGGTGGCTTGCTCCCTTGCTCCCTGTTCTCGATAGAATCAAAGCTGCGATGCGGCCTTCTTCCCGTTCTAAATCCTCCGTTTCTCCAGATATCGCCCCGCTCGACGCCCTCTTCGAGCAGGCAGGTCTGGTCCACAATCCGCGCCGCCCGCAACCCCGCAGCCCCCGCGCACCTCGTCCCGCCACGCAGTCCCGTTTCGACCGCGTCGCCCCTGAAGAACTCGCGCCGCCCCTCCCGGTCCCTCGCCGCGCCGCCAACGGCGTCGAATGGTTGCCCATTCCCGGCTGGAATCTTCCCTGGCTTTGGAGCGGATTCAGCACCCGGAAAGGCGGTTTGAGCCGTGCCTATTGCGCAGAAAACTCCCCCGGCGATCTGAATCTCGGCTTCACCGCAGCCGACGACCACGAAATCGTCCTCGCCAACCGCCGCCGGCTGGCCGAAGCCGTCTCCGGTGACGCCGCAACCCCGCTCCTCGCCCTCAAGCAGTTCCACTCCAACCTTGTCGTCGAAGCTGGGCGCTCCGACGCAGGCCGGCATGGCCCGCGCCGCGCCGACGGCCAAATCACCGCCGAGCCCGGTCTGCTGCTCGCCGTGCAAACCGCCGATTGCATCCCGGTTCTGGTTGCCGATCGCAGGCAGCGCATCGTCGCCGCCTTCCACGCCGGTTGGCGCGGAACCGTTAAGCGCATCGTCGAATCTGGCGTTGGCCGCATGCGTCTCGACTACGGCTGCCGTCCGCAGGACCTCATCGCGGCCATCGGTCCCGGCGCCTCCGCCTGCTGCTACTCCGTAGGCGAAGAGGTGCTCACAGAATTTGAGTCGCAGTTTGCCTACGGACGTGACCTCTTCCGCGAGGTCTTCTCCTCCGACCCCGTCAAAACCAAATACCCCATGCTCTTTTTGACGCAACGCGCGCCCGGCCATTCGCCCATCGGGCCCAGCCTGCACGTGGATCTTGTCGAAGCCAACCGCCGCCAGTTGCTCGCCTGCGGGCTTTCCCCGCGATCCATTCAGGTCGTGGGTGGCTGCACGCAATGCCAGGGGGATTTTTTCTTTTCGCATCGGGCATCCCACGGGCACGCCGGCCGCATGATGGCGGTCATCGGCATCCGCGAAGCAGGGAAAACCCGCCCCCGCAGGCCGTGAGCGCGGCTGGGTTGTGATGCTTAGTTAACCGGGAACGGTAGCCAATCCCTACGAAGCTTTGCCCTCAGCCTCGCCAGGGTTCACCAGGTCGCGCAATTCCTTCGACGGCTTGAAGTAGGGAACTTTCTTGGCAGGCACTTCCACGCGCGCGCCGGTCTTGGGGTTGCGGCCAATGCGGGGATTGCGCTGGCGGATGCGAAACGAGCCGAAACCGCGAATCTCGATCTTGTCCCCGCTTTGCAGGGCGCCGATCACGGAACCGAAGATGGTTTCTACGATCACTTCGCCGTCGCGCCGGGTCAAATCGCCCAGGGCTGTCACCTTCTCCACAAGGTCCGCTTTTGTCATCTCGCTCTAACCTCCGCACTCAGCATAAACGGATTTTGCCGGGCCGCGCGCGAAAAAGCAAGCCCCCTGTGGGAATTTATCCTTTGTGCATCAGCAGTTTGGGGCAGAATCCTGAGCCAACCCAGCCGCCCCGGCCCCAACCCTGGGGGTGCGCTATCATGTCCGAGAGACCACCCCCTCGCATCATTGCCCCGGCTGCCGGCTGCGGAACTGAGCGAGGCTTAGTGTTGCGCGAATGCCCTATCCGACCTACAGCATCGTGATTCCTGCTTATAACGAGGCCGCGCGCATCGGCAACGCGCTCGAGCAAGTCGTCGCCTGCGTCCATCAACGCGCCTGGAGCGCCGAGGTCGTCGTGGTCGATGACGGCTCCCGCGACCAGACCGCCGAAATCGTTCGCGCCTTCGCCAAAAACCACCCCGAAGTCCGGCTGCTCCAGAATCCCGGCAACCACGGCAAGGGCTACAGTGTCCGCAACGGCATCCTCCACTCCTTCGGAGAAGTGGTCATGTTCACTGACGCCGATCTTTCCGCGCCCATTGAGGAAGCCGACGGCCTCTTTACCGCCATCGCTGCCGGCGCCGACATTGCTATCGGCTCTCGCTGGCTCGAGCGCACCCGCCAAACCATCCGCCAGCCGCTCTATCGGCAATTTTTCGGCCGCTGCTTCAACGGCGTCACGCGCGCCATCATGGGCCTGCCCTACGCTGACACGCAATGCGGCTTCAAGGCCTTCACCCGCGCCGCCGCGCAAACCGTCTTCCAGTTGCAGACCATCGAGCGCTGGGGCTTCGATCCCGAAATTCTCTTCATCGCCCGCAAGCGCGGCTACCGCGTCGACGAAGTCGCCGTCAGTTGGGCCCACGACGAGCGCACCCGCATCAGCTATCTCAGAGACGGCACGCGCATGTTGCAGGACATCGCCATCGTCCGCTGGAACGCCCTCCTCGGCCGCTACAACAAGCAGGTAGAGCGCATCCATCGCGCCGACCTCGTCAAGTAGCGCCTCGTCCCGCCCCCGGACAAGCGGATTTCCAAATAAATATATTGCAAATCGGTCCTGCCCCGTATACGCTCTCACCAGTTCCCCGCAATCATGATTTCTATTGAGGCATTTTCAGAGCTTCTTGAAGTTCTCTACTCCGTGCCGCTCCAGCAGGAGCAGTGGGAGCATTTTCTTGCACTCCTCAGCCAACATACGGGATCTGAATTAGGTGTTTTGCTCTGCGCGAACAGCCGGTCAACTCTCTCCATTCGCGCACTCGGTGGCAGCGGCAGCAAACACTTCGACCAAATAGCCTACAACGAGCGTTATGCCCCCAGTGATCCCTTTCGAGAGGCAGTGGTCAGGAACCCCGTCGGTGGCGTGTTCCAGGATGAAGACCTGCTGCCGGGCGAGGGTCTTTTGCAGACCGATATGTATAGGCAGCTTCTCGCCCCGGCAGGCCTCCGATACACAGCCCAGCTCGTCTTCACGGTCACCCTTCGCCGCCTCGAGGCCATCACCCTGGCCCGCACTCCCAGGCAAGGGCGCATCTCCGAGGACTGCACCCGTCTGCTCAATCTGCTTTTGCCCCACGTAAGAAAGGCGCTTGAGATCCGCCATGTGCTCGGTATTGCGCGGCAGAGGCTGGCCGGAGCTGAAGCCATGGCCGATGCCAGCGCCACTCCAACCTTCTTGCTCACCCGGACGGGACGCCTCTTGCACCTGAATGTCGCAGGCCGGACCCTCCTCGAACAGGGCGACGCACTCACCGTGCGCGACGGCGCGCTCACCGCAACGCATGCCGGTTGCAGAGAGCCGTTGCGCAGGCTCTTCCACGACGCGGCGCTGCCCGACTGCCCAAATTGGCCCTCCTCAACTTTCGACAAGCCCGCTCACGCTTTCTCGCTCGAACGCTCCTCTGGCTTGCAGCCGCTACAACTCCTCGCGTCTCCTCTGCCTCCGGGAAATCGTCAACATTCGAAGGCCGATCTGGTCCTGCTTGTCACCGATCCCGGGCAGCCCGTCAACTATCCCGACGGCGTTCTCCGCGCGCTCTACGGCCTCACTCCGGCAGAGACCGAAATCGCCAACGGTCTGCTCACCGGATATACGCTCGAAGAAATCGCCGGCCTGCGCAAGGTCTCGGTGGGAACGGCGCGCCAGCAACTCAAGAGCATCATGACCAAAACCAGCGTCAGACGCCAGAGCGACCTCGTGAAATTGCTCATGACCCTCCCTTCTGTCGCGCGGGCCAAGTGATTTTTATCGGCATATCCCATTTGGGAGATGCGCGCATGAATGGTAGTGGGTATCCTCCCCTCACGAACCCTTCTCATGGCCTGCTGAAGGTCCCCTCTTTCGACAGGCTGGCGGCTCGGTTGCAAATCCAAAACCCGGAGGTCTCACATGGAGAACATTGCGCTCGCGCTCGCATGCGCCTTGGTGTTTGTCACAGCCGCCTTTGCCACTCCCAGGTATCTCACGGTTACCGGGGCGGGGTTCGACTCTGAAACCGACCAACCGACCGCTCACTCGACCGCCGACTCGAATGCTCAAACCAACCTGCAAAATGCCTGTCCAGGCACTCTGCAATCACCGAGAAAAATCTACGACGTGTGCAGTGGCCCGCTGAACGGCTACTACTCGTGCAGCATCAACTACACGGGCATTTGCCAAATCGGCCAGTAACTCGTCAAAGAGCCGCAATCGAGGCCCTCCCCCAGAAGGCCTGACTCTCGCGCACGTCTTCGCCCGCAAATTGGCCCATTCACCATTCAGAGGAATCGTAGATATGAAATCCCGTCGGCTCTCTATCCAAATTGCTGCACTCTGTATCGCTGCACTCCCCATCGCCGCTCTCTCGCAAACTGGCAGTCCAACCCTCCAGGTCACCAGCGACTGGTTGACGAATACTCTCAAGAGTTATCACGCAGAGTTTTCCGTTGACCCCACTTCGCCCTATTTTGCGGAGTTCGCGGGCATGCCCGTCATCGACACCCCATATATCGACGACAGTTGTACCTTTCAGTTCTCAGCTAGTTTCGTCGGTTATTCGTACAGATATTTAGTCCCATTAGGCGCGGTGAGCTCAGTTTCGGCGAGTCCTGCAATGCAGCAAGGGGACCCAGGGTGGCAACCGGACGCGGGCTACGTCCCCACCCTTAAATTCACAACCGGGAACGCAGCTATACAGGCAATCAAGACGCTGCAGGTCACTCCGGGCAAGAAAAAAAAGCAGGATGCCGAGCAGGCTCCAGCCAACCCAATCGCCTATCTTGACAGCCTCGATCTGAGTCTTACCCAGGTTCCCCTCCCCGGGCCCGGCCAAGCACGTTCTTCCAGTCTCAACGAAATGAACGAACGTATCTTGAGCGCCTTTCAGCATGCAGTAGCTCTATGCGCCGGCACCTACACACCGCCCGCGCAATCCAATCAACCCTTTTGAAGTTCAACCATCCAGGAGGAAAATCCATGAAACGCATCACGATAGCCCTCGCAGCATTGCTCTTCGCCCTTTGCTCCGCCGCAGCGCACGCCAATACTGTCGAAACGGCATATTCATGTGTGAGCGTAACCAGCAGCTCAAATTCGACCGTCATCCACAACAATTGCAGCCAGCCAATTCAGGTTGAGTTGCGGTATTCGGATGGTAACGACGAGTTAATGGAAATGACTGGCAGCAGCCAACAGGCCGACGATGATGCTAATGCGGATGTCAAACCGTTTGCCTGCTACTCGCCATCGACGCCAAGCTCGGATCCTAATAACTTTGTCACGCCCGTGTATGCCACAACCCATTATTGGTGCATGAAGCCGTAGATCCTTCATGGGGTATTCGATCCGCCGCGCCAGGCCCTCCCCGATCCGCGCAAAGCGTCTCGCAAGAAAGGCGGCGCCTTGCGCGGATCATGCATATCCGAATTCGGATTAAATCCCGCTGGAAGAACACAAGTTTTGCGGAGGGAACGCATGAAAAGCAGATTCGAGTTTTCGGGAACAGTGATTTTCGCCGCGCTGTTAGCGAGCATCCTGGCGCTGGCTACCGCGGCCACGCCGCAGACGCCGGACACATCAACCGCGTCGCTGCAAGATACACTCACCTGGCTCTCCAATTATCTGCCCAGCGCCACCGGAGAGACATACTCCGACGGCGGGGTGCCAATAACGATAACCACTCAAATCTCCGGATGGAATGGCTGCACGATCACGTTGGTGATAACAACAGTTGACTCACCCACCACGTTGAACGGTGGGAGCACCGTTGCTGGGGGCACCTTTACGCAGCGAGATGTTTATTCACTGTCAGATATCGATTCCAATTCGGTTAAGGTTGACACCCAAGCCGGAATTTGGGTCCTCATGAACTCGTCGACGAATAGCATACAAGAAACCTATAGGCATTCTGACGGCACCAATAGCCAATCGATGAAGACCCTTACCGGGGCAGCCTCCTTCAACGACCAGTCCGGAGCCGAACGAGCCGCCAATGCTTTTCGACACGCAGTAAATCTGTGCGCCAAGTCTCAGCCATTCTGAGGGCAGGTGGCCAGGTCAAGGTTTTCACTTCCGGCTCTTCCTCGATGGACTGTGCCCCGTTCATCGCGTTCTTTGCGATGAGCGGGCGTTGCAGCACGAACCTCAACCCGGCAGGATGCCCCGGCCCAGGGAAGAAAACTCACCACGACAGAGACTGTCCAGAACCCAGTCCCAAGCGCAGTCCAAGGGCCCCGACTCTGGGACCCGGCAATCACCAGCGCCGGCATCTGCCGGCTGCGAACTGCAACTCTAGCACCCTAGTACGCCACTTCCTTTTTCACCCGAATCGTGTCCCCGGTGTCTTCGATCTCATAAAGGTGTGCCTTCGACAACCGTCCGTCAAAAGGATGATGCAGCACCAGCATCAGCCGTCCATCGAATGCGTGAAACAGCATGCCGTGGCCGCTGTCATCGCCCACCAGGATTCCATCCTGCCGCCACGGCCCCGCGAGCTTGCCGCTGGTGGAGTGCGCCAGCGCCTCCACGTAACTTCCTTTGTCGTAGCTCGACCACAACATCAGCAGCTTGCCCTTGCGCGTCCGGTAAAGTTCGGGACCGTCGGTTACGTACACCTGCGGCGTGTTCACCGCGTCGTGCCGCTCGTCGAGCCATGGAGCATCGGAAGCCTTGAACAGAAAGAACGGCTGTCCCACCGAACTCGTCAAGTCCGGCGTCATCTGGATCGCCTCCATGTTGCCGTCAACCAGTTGGATCCACTCATGCGCATACACCATGTAAGGCGTTCCGTTCTCTATGTAAAAGGTCCCGTCCAGGCTCATGGTGTCCATCGGCGGAATCGGCTTGTCGCTGATAGGCAAGAAAGGCCCCGACGGCGAGTCGCTTGCGAAAATTTGCGTTCCGCGCAGGTGCTGGCCCGCGCCGCCATACGTTACCTCGATGTGCGTCTGGTTTCTCGCGTCCGCAGTCTGAGGCTTCGCGGGGATAGGCTGCTTGTAGTTGTTCAGCGTTGCGAACAGGTAGTATTTGCCCTTGTAAAAATGCACCTCCGGCGCCCACACGCCGGCACTCGGATCGGCCCATGAACCATCCGGAACCTCAAACACAACATACGGCCCGGACCACGTCTTCAGATCCTTGCTTTTGTAGGTCACCACGCCGCTGCGGTGCGAGCCGCTCCCGCGAGCGCCCGAAGCTGTGTAGAGATAGTAGGTCTGCGTCGCCCGGTCGGCGAGAATCCACGGATCGTGAACCCTGAACTCCCTGATGCCCAGGTTTTCATGGACGCCCAGGTTCTCTGTTGTCGTAGTCTGCGCCAGACAGCAACCGGCAAAAGCACAACAGAAGGCAGCAACGATCCACCAGCGAAAATGCCGCATGAGCTTTCTCATCTCCACGAAGTTGGACGGCACGTACTCGTCAAGAATAGGCGTGCAGCCCGGATCCGGAGAAAGCAATCTCACCACGAACGCGAGGCGCCCCTCGGCCCCGGTTCTGGGAGCCAGGAGCCATGAGCGTCGGCACCCACCGCCTGCGAGCTGTTCAGTGCTCACTGTCCATCGCCCGCGGCCGTCAAGCCCCCACCGCCGCCAAGGGCCTCGCTAGCCCAGTAAACTCAACTACTTCCGTCGCCGGCCGTCTTGCAGAGTATTTCCCCCATTCGGCGCACAATGGTTTCATGCTGATTGCGTCCCATCTCCGCAGCGGTTCCAGAGATGCCGCCGGCCTGTACTCCTACCCCCCACCCCCCACCCCTACCCCCGGTGGTCCACGTCGCAGGAGCAGTTCGCTCGATGCAATTCGCCAGGAAAAAGCTCTCTGAAAGATCGATTGTGAAACTGTGAGAGCTGGAAATCGAAGCAAAATCAACAACTTACAAGAAGAAATCTCACAGCCTCACAGCCTCTGTGATTCTGTGAGACTGTGGAGCAAAGCCCGATACCCAAAAACTCGCGCACCGCGCTAACTCGCCAACTTGCAAACTTGCTGCCTTCCGCTCCACTGAGACTTCCACCGCCTCGCGAACGTCCTTCTCTAACAGGCGCAGGGTCTTCAATCCCGCGCTGGGATCCAACAGATCTGGAGAAGCTCGCATGATGAAAAAACTGGCGCTCGCAACACTTGTTTTCGCGCTCGGCTCCGTCTCCGCGCTGGCCGCCGACTTTAACGGCAAATGGACAGCCGACGTTCCGGGACGCAACGGCAACACGCAGACCACCACATTCAACTTCACGGTCGATGCCACTGCCATGACGGTCACAGGCACGGTTTCAGGCCGCATGGGCGACATGCCCATCACCAATGGCAAGGTGACCGCGGATACCATCACCTTCGACGTCGTTCGCAGCATGAACGGCAATACGTTCACCATGAGCTACAGCGGCAAGGCCGACGGCGACAACATCAAGTTCACGCGCACCTTTGGCGGCGGTGGAATGGGTGGCGGCGGCAACGGTGGCACTCCGCGTCCTCCGCAGGAGTTCACGGCCAAGCGCGCTCCCGCAGGTGCTCCAGCGCCTCCGCCTGCCCAATAATCCAGGCGGCAACTCCGCAACATTTTCGTCGCGGAATCAAAGAGCGCAGTGATAGGGTGGATTCTTGACGGCTGGAGGCCGCGTCCACCCTATGCTCTTTCCCACCTCCCTGCGCCTTCCCCGGCGTTTGGCCGGGACTTGCCTCTTCGCGTTCCTTGGTCTCTCGCTCGTCCCGCCCGCGCCGCTGCGAGCCCAGACTCCCCAAGCCGGAACCTTTGACGCCACCACGCTGCGCCATCCTACTAACCTTGGCATGACCTGGCTGCTAAAGGCAGGCGACGACCCTGCCTACGCTCAGCCCGGCTTCGACGATTCCAAGTGGACAGTCGTGGACCCGAACGACACGCTGCTGCGCACCTTTCAGAAGCGGCCTGAGATTGTCTGGTATCGATTGCACGTGAAGGTTGCGCCCAACGAGACCGGCCTGGCGCTGGAGGAGTTCTATTTAGACAGCGCCTTTGAGATCTACGTCAATGGCAAGAAACTCATAGCAACTGGCTCCGTTTCGCCGTTTAAGCCCTCCACCTTCGATGCCTATCTCATCAAGCGTATTCCCGACGCAGACATTGCCAACGGTTCGCTTGTCATTGCCTTGCGCGTGCATATCTCTCCGTCGGACTGGGCTGAGGGGTTTCCGGGACTCTACAGCTACAACCTGACCATGGGCCAGGAACACGCCCTCAGCGACTCCACGTGGCTTAACATCATCGGCCTGAATTCTCTCGGATGGTTTGGCACCATCACCGGATTCGGGCTGGGGATTGTGGCCCTGGCTCTCTTCGTCGCTCAATCTCATCAGCGGGAATATCTATGGATTTTTCTTCTGTTTCTTACCGGCTCGCTCCGCTTGCTGCTTACGTTTTATCGCTATTTCCATAATGGCCCCACGGAATGGCTGTATTTGACCACGCTCCTTCAGATTGCGGGACTCATTTTCCTGACGCGAACGTTCTTTGCCCTGCTGCGGATTCGCTTTGGAACCCCGATTCGCATCGTCCTCGGGATTGTTATCGCGTGCATGCTGATCTCCACAATTGCGACGGTGCACGGGACGGGATCAGAGTTCTTCAACCTCCTCACCTTCGTTCCCCAGGGTGCACTGCTTGCCGGCGTCATTCCGGTCTTGCTCTTCGTGCATTTGCGGCGCGGCAATCGCGAAGCCGGTATCCTTTTGGTCCCAGCGATACTTGTCGCCCTAAACTTCTATTTCAATCTCGTTTTCTACGTCCTAACGCAGATTCCCGCCATGGCGAAAAGTGTGATCCGCGTGCAGACGGCCATCTTCTTTCCGACCGTGGGCCCGTTCACGTTGAACCTGAACGACCTGAGCAACTGCTTTTTCGTGCTTTCTCTCGCAGTCATCATCGTCCTGCGCTCCACACGCATGAGCCGCCAGCAAGCGTTTATCGAGAGTGAGATGGCGGCGGCGCGCGAAGTGCAGCAGATCATTCTGCCCGAGCAGCTCGAGCGCGTGCCCGGATTTTCCATCGAAAGCGCCTACGTGCCGGCGCAACAGGTGGGCGGCGACTTCTATCAGATTCTGCCCGCACCGGAAGGCTCGCTTTTCCTAGTCATCGGCGACGTCGCGGGCAAGGGATTGCCCGCGGCCATGCTGGTTTCCGTTCTTGTTGGCGCCATCCGCGGCGTCGCCGAGTACACCTCGGAGCCCGCGGAGTTGCTGGCCAATCTCAATCAGCGGCTCGTGGGCCGCGTGGCCGGCAGCTTTTCCACGGCGCTCGCGGCGCACATCTTCCCCGATGGTGCTGTCGTGCTGTCGAATGCCGGGCACTTGCCGCCCTATCTCGATGGCCAGGAAGTGCCCGTCTCTGGAGCTCTGCCGCTCGGCGCAAAATTCGGCACGCACTACGAGACCATGCGCTTCCAGATGCCGCGCGGCAGCCGCCTCACTTTCTATTCCGATGGCATCGTCGAAGCGCAGAACTCCAAAGGCGAGCTCTTCGGCTTCGAGCGCAGCCGCGAAATCTCCATGAATTCGGTGGATTCGATCGTTGAAACGGCAATGCAGTTCGGGCAACAGGACGATATGACCGTCATCGCCATCACGCGCGACGCGGCCGCCGTCCGCGACGCCCAGGCGCAGAAGGTTTCAGTCCCCGCGCCGGTGCTGGCGAATTAGTTCTCCGAGACCTTCGCTATCGCGTGCACCGGCCGCCAGAAAGTGGGGCTCGGTGGATCACCCGTTTCTCTGTATGGCCAAATCTCTTCTTCGGTACTAAACTGCTGCTACCATGCCGAACATCGGATTTGGAACGCGAAACGCAGGTTTCGGGATACTGTTCCTCGCCGTCCTGTTGATTTTTGACACGCATGTGGTGAGCGCGCAGGATGCGGCCGCGAAGTTGCAGGAGGCCCGGCGCTTCCTTACCGGCGACCACAAAGACACCATTGCGGCGCAGAAATTGCTGCTCGACGTTGTGCAGACCTCCGACGCAGCGCGGGATCCTGATTCCTTGTGCTGGGCCTACATCTATCTGGGCTACATTGAAGATCGAGCCGGGAATCGCGAAACCGCCATCGGTTGGTATGAAAAGGCCGCCAAGGTGGACGGCGTCTACCCGAATGTTTCGGACCTGGCCTCATTCGGCATCAAACAGCCGCTCGTGTGGATTCGCCATCTGGATTCCGACACCGCACGCACCGAGGAGGAAGCCGCCCAAACGCGCAAGCCGCCTGCGCCACCCAATCGCAGCGGCAAGGCATATATCGTCAAGGATCCGCCGGACCTTGCGCTCGCGACCAACCTTTCAGCCAAAGAGCGGCGCGATAACTTTGCGGCTCTTTGGGACCTCATCGACGGCAATTACGCCGACTTCCAGCTGAAGTCCATCGACTGGCAGCAAATTGGGGTGCGCTACCTCGCGCGGCTCGATTCCATTACCAGTGACGACGACTTTTATCTCCTGATGTTTCAGCTCGTAAATGAGCTAAAGGACACTCACTCTTGGCTCAACAACTACCATCCGCCTCTTCTGTCCACGGTGCAAGACATGCCGATTGACCTGTTCGAGGATCGTCCGTTTGTCGTCGCGGGCGACAGAGCAGGCTGGGAAGTCCTGGCCGTCAATGGCATGACAATTCCCGAAAGGTTCGAGTCGCTGCGACCCATGCTGAAAGCCTGTTCGTCGGAGCGTGCGTTCCGCCGCGAAGCGGCTCAGGTGCTATTGGTGGGCAAGGCCTCGGAAGCTGTAAGAGTCACGCTGCGCTCACCGCAGGGACAGACCGAAACGCTCACGCTTAAACGCGGAGGTCGGCACATTCCCGCACCATCTCCGCAAGTCTCGGTAGTGCTGACGAAGCAGCAGTTTGTCGATTTTGGGCGTTATCCTTCGGGGCTCGGATACATTCAAATCCACTCGCTCGACGGGCGCGAAGAAATCACCAGGGAATTCGATCGTGCTCTCGATTCGCTTCGTGACACCAGCGGCCTCATCCTCGACATCCGCGACAACCACGGAGGTTTCAATCACGACGATATCGTCGGACGCTTCCTGCACAAGAATACGTTCGTCGGGTACAGCCACATCAAGAACGGAGTGAAGCACACTGATCTCGAAAGAACGAAAGACTACATTGAACCCAGAGGGTGGGAATACAAACAGCCTGTCGCATTGCTTGTAAGTGACAGGACCGGGAGCGCGGCCGACCTGTTCACGCGTGGGATGCGCGCCGCGCCGCGGGTCACCATCGTTGGCACGACTACCCACGGCAATCTTTCCGGAGAAGCCGTTTATGCCGTGCTCCCGTGTGGACTCGTCGTGAGAATCTCGAACGGATACCTCAGCGACACCAAAGACCGCTCCATCGAAGTCAACGGCAATGTTCCCGATATCACCGTCGAGACCAGCATTCAGGACTACCTGAACGGTCGTGATCCGGTTCTGGAGCGAGCCAGCGTGGTTTTGCTGACGGGCGCTCACCGCACGGCGTACAGCGGAGGGTTACCTGCTCCGACGCCATGAGATGATTCGGACGAGTCGGGTCATTGTTACGCCGTCGCCGTCTTCGCTACCGCTTGCAACCCGCGCGCTTCAATCTCGAACTCACGCATCTTGTACTTCTGAATCTTGCCCGAAAGCGTCGCCGGAAACTCCGTCACAAGGCGCACGTGCTCGGGAATCTTGTAGTACGCGATCTGTCCCTGGCAGAACTCCCTGATCTCCTCTTCCGTCGTGTCGATGCCAGATTTCAGGCAGGGGCGCAGGCGAATCCACGCCACCACAATCTCGCCCAGCCGCACGTTGGGAATCCCGAACACTTGCACCTCGCCCACCTTGGGATGCGTGTAGAGGAACTCCTCCACCTCGCGCGGATAAATGTTTTCGCCGCCCCGAATGATCACGTCGCGCGAGCGCCCGGTGATGTGGATGCAGCCGTCCTCGCGCATCACGCCTAAATCGCCGGTGCGCAGCCATCCGTCGGCCTGGATCACCAGCGCCGTGCCCTCCGCATCGCCGTCGTAGCCCTTCATCAGCGCGTACCCGCGCACGCACACCTCGCCCTGCTGGCCAACGGGCAGCGTCTCCTGCGTGGCAATATTCAATTCCGGCTTCGCCTCGAGCGCGGCAATTTTGATGTCGGTCTGTGGCATCGCCCGGCCCACCGTGTTCACGCGCACTTCCAGCGAATCGCCGGCGTCGCTCATCGTCACTACCGGCGAAGTCTCCGTCTGCCCATAGGCAATCACCAACTCGCGGATGTGCATCTCGCCGAGCACGCGCTTCATCAGTTCCACAGGGCACGGCGCGCCGCTCATCATGCCGGTGCGCAGACTGGTGGTGTCGTAGCTCGCAAAATCGTCGAGCCCGAACTCCGCCACGTACATTGCCGGAACCCCATAGACGCTCGTCGCGCGCTCCTCGTGAATCGCTTTCAGCGTAGCCCGTGCATCGAAAGTCCAGTTGGGCAGAATGATGGCCGCGCCGGAGTTCACCGCGCTCATGGTTCCAATCACGCACCCATAGCAATGAAACAGCGGCACCGGGACCACAATCTTGTCCTGTTCAGTGTAATGAAATCCCTGCGCCAGAAACTGTCCGTTATTCACCACGTTGTGATGCGTTAGCATCACGCCCTTGGGCAGGCCGGTCGTCCCGCTCGTGTACTGGATATTCGCCACATCGTCCACGGCCACGCGATCCGGCAGCCGGCCCTCGGCATCCAGCAGCGCCGGCCACTCCGGCGAATCAAAATAAATCGTGTGTTCGAGCGCCAGGTCAAGCCCGTGACGCGCGCGACCCAGAATCTCCTCATAATCGGCGCGCTTATCCTTGTGCCACAGAAACAGCGCCTTCATCCGTGAGCGCGTCAGTGTGAATTGCAGTTCGTGCGATCGGTACGCGGGGTTTACATTCACCAGCGCCGCTCCAGCCCGCGCGCAGCCCATATGCAGGATGATCCACTCGGCGCAGTTGGTAGACCACAATCCCACACGGTCTCCGCGGCGGATGCCCAGCGACCACAATCCCCGCGCCACGCGATCAGCCTCGGCGCTCAGTTCCGCCCAGGTCAGCCGCCGCTCCTGGTGGCGCGAAACCACAGCCGGCCGGTCCGGATAGCGATCCGCCGTCCGCAGCAGCAGGTCGCCAATCGTCAATTCCAGCAGCGGCCTTGCCGGCCCCCGCGCATAGCTCTGGGTCGAAATCTGCTCGTCAATACTGGGCATCCTGTATCTGCCTCTTTTTCAGCGATGAAGGGCAGTGTACGCCGCAAACCTGGCTGATCCGTGTGATCCAAGCCACACCGAAGGGCCTTTCACTCCTTCACTTTCTTCACTCCGTTCACTTCTTCACTCCCTGTCTCCATGCAGCCGACAAAGCATGCTATGCGACTCAGTTTCCGGTATCATCATTGGTATGAGCGTTGAGACCGTGGGCTCTGGCCCAACCCGCGCATTCCAAACGTACGATCCCCGCCTGGAGCCGATCGCCGCCAAGGTGATGGCCCTTGAGCGGCTCAGTGCGGACGACGGCCTGGTTCTCTACGGCTCAAGTGATGTGCTTGCCGTGGGTTGGCTGGCCAACCATGTGCGTGAGCGCATGCATGGCGACGTCACCTACTTCAACGTCAATCGCCACATCAACCCCACCAACGTGTGCGTCGCGGCCTGCAAGCTCTGCGCCTTCGGCCGCAAGAAGGGCGACCCCGCCGGCTACACCATGGCCCTCGATGAGGCATGGGAAACCGCCGCCTCCGGCTATTCTGAGGCCGTCACTGAATTCCATATCGTCGGCGGCCTGCACCCCGATCTTCCTTTCGAGTTTTTCCTCGACCTCATCCGCGGCCTCAAAGAGCGATTCCCGAAAGTGCACATCAAAGCCTTCACCATGGTGGAGATTGCCTTTCTGGCTCGCCGCGCCAAGCTCAGCATTGAAGAAACCCTCCTCAAGCTGCGCGCTGCGGGCGTGGACTCCATGCCCGGCGGCGGCGCGGAAATCTTTGCTGCGCGCGTCCGCTCCATCATCTGCGATCACAAAATTGACGGCCAGGAGTGGCTGGATACCGCGCGCATCGCGCACCAGCTCGGCTTCAAGTCGAATGCGACCATGCTCTACGGCCACATTGAAAATGATTCTGACCGCGTCGATCACCTGCTCCGGCTCCGCGCCCTGCAAGACGAGACCGGCGGCTTCCAGACCTTCATTCCCCTCGCCTTCCATCCCGAAAACACGGCGCTCGACCACCTGCCCGTCACCACGGGGCTCACCGACCTCCGCCAGATCGCTGTCAGCCGCCTCATGCTCGACAACTTCCCGCACATCAAGGCCTACTGGCAGATGATGACGCCCAAGATCGCGCAAATTGCGCTGCGCTTCGGCGCCGATGACCTCGACGGCACCGTGATCGAGGAGAAGATTTATCACGACGCCGGCGCCACCACGCCGCAGGGCATGACCCGCGCGCAACTTTGCCGCCTCATCACCGAGGCCGGCCGCGTGCCCGTCGAGCGCGACACGCTTTATCACGCGGTGGAGCGGAGCGAAGACAGCTTTACCGTCGCGGTGTGAACAAATTATCCAGCCGAATAATGTGTTATGCTCCTCCGCGGTAGGATTATGTGCGTGCCCATGCGGTATTCGCTCGAAGCGATCGCAGCCATTCTTATCTGTGCGGCCTCTCTTTTCGCGCAAACATCCAGTCCCAGCAGCCCTCAGTCACTCCTGCTTCCTCAACCGATCCATGTGAAGGGACAGGTAGTTGAAGAGGATGGTAGGCCGATCGCGGGCGTTGTCGTGATGCACGCAATCCTCAAGCAAGAGCTGGCAACCGGAAGCGATGGGCGCATTGAGTTCGATACCGTCGCTCCCTCCTTTTCGCTCGAGTTTCCTGGCTACACGGGTGAGCGGCTGCAAACAAGAGATGCAGCAGATTTTCACGTTATCCTGCGCAAATCACCGCGTGGGGTGACATTTCCCGTCTGTAGCTCCACTGCTCTAGCGTCCAAAACTCCTGGATGGAATGGGGTTTTTCAACTTCCTAAGGAAGAAGGTATGGAGGCCTCCTCGGAGCGCATCGATGTGGACTACTACTACAGGGCCGTGGAAGTGAAATCGGGCCATCGCAAAGTGGCTCTCGAGCAGGGGCGTGGAGGGGTGTGGGGCGGCGGCCTCCTAAGCGACGATAAGTTCTGGAGCGCTGTCTATTATCGGGAAGTAAGCTACGAATTCCATGGATCGCTCACAATCAACGATGTGAAGGCTGAATCGGCGGATGGCAAGTGCGAGCGTAATCTAGGTTTCTGGGGCGAATCGCTCCTGTACCACGGCAACAAGTGCAGTCTGACTGCACCACTCGACAACTTATTCGAGAGCGCGTGCCTGGTCCCGAACGCATGGGAACATTCGCAAAAGGAATAGCGCGCGAAGATCTCTGCCTCTTGATTTTCAAGTCATCGCTTACGGCAGCTCGCGCACCCAGATGTTGCGGAAGCTCATGGGTTCGCTCTTGTCGCCGTGCGCCTGCAGCTTGATGGCCGCGCCATCAAAGGCCTTGTAGAACGGCTTTCCAATGTAGAGCGTCTGCCCCATCAGCTCAAAGTGGTTCTGCACCAGCACGCCGTTATAAAACACCGTCACGTACGCGGGCGTCTTGAGCGATCCGTCGGCATTGAACACGGGCGCCGTCCACACCACGTCGTAGCTCTGCCACTCGCCCGGCTTGCGGGCCGCGTTCGCCAGAGGAATCGATTGCTTGTAGATGCTCCCCACCATGCCGTTCACATAGGTCGGGTTGTTGTAACCGTCCAGCACCTGTAACTCGTAGCCGGCGTCGCCCGGGCCGGTGGAAGCGAGAAAAACACCACTGTTTCCGCGTCCCTGGCCGGTTCCGGTAATGTCGGCGGGAATCCTGAACTCCACGTGCAACTGGTAGTTGTGGAAGTGCCGCCTGGTCTCAATGTTGCCCGTGCTCTTGGCCACTGTAAGCAGGCCATCGGCCACAATCCACTTGGCGGGCGTGTGGTCCTGCGCCGAAATCCACTCGTCTTCATTCTTTCCATCGAACAGCATGATTGCGTCAGACGGCGGCGCGCCCAGGGTCTCGCCCGGCGTGACCACGGCTGGGACAGGCTGCCACACTTCAGTCTCTTCAGGTTTGGGCTGTTGCGTTTGCTGTTGCGCGCGCGCCGCAGGCGACGCCACCACTCCAATTGCAGCCAATGTGAGAAAAAGCGCCTTCGTCCGCATCATGCAAGAAAGTCTATACCGCCGGGGCCCCGGTTTTGAGAAACCGCTTCTGAGTAGCTCGTTGACAGCGCGCACGGGCAGACGATAGAAATACGGCAGTCTGATCCGATCCGTTCCCCATCTATCATCAACAAACTTTGATCTTCTCGAAGGAGAAAGCATGGCGATCGCGGTTGTTACTGGGTCCAGCACCGGAATTGGTTTGGCTACTGCAGCTACGTTGGCGCGCGCGGGTCACACCGTTTATGCAACCATGCGCAACCCAAAGACGGGCGGCGAAGAGCTACGCGCGATCGCAGAGCGCGAACATCTTCCGCTTCACACTGCCGCGCTCGATGTTGATTCCGACGAGTCGGTCCGGACCGCATTCGCCAACATCCTCTCTGAAGCGGGCCGGATCGATGTGCTGGTGAATAACGCGGGCATCGGTGGGGGCGGTGCGGTTGAGGAGACTCCCATCGCCGCATTTCGTGCCACCATGGAGACCAACTTCTTTGGTGCGTTGCGCTGCATGCAAGCCGTGGTGCCCGGCATGAGAGAAAGACGTTCAGGCTGCATCGTTAACATCACATCGGTTGCGGGCCGGTTTTCCTCGGCGCCGCAGGCAGCTTACGCTTCTTCAAAATTCGCGCTTGAGGCGCTGAGCGAGTGCCTGGCCCAGGAAATGAAGGCCTTCGGCGTTCACGTCGCTATCGTCGAACCTGGTGTCATCGCAACCTCGATCTTCGGCAAGATACAACCGCCGCCGGCCGACTCGAAGTATCCGCATAGCCGCCGGATCACGGAGCTCTTCAGGGCTTCGCTTGAGAAGCCGGTTTCTCCCTACGTTGTGGGCGAGAAGATTCGCGAGATTGTTGAAAGTGGCACATGGAAATTGCGGCATCCCGTTGGCCCCGATGCTGAAGGGCTGCTGGCATGGCGCGCGTCAATGAGCGACGAGCAGTGGGTGGAGTATGGCGCGATTTCCGATGAGCAGTGGGTCGATTATGTGAGGCAGAATTTCCACCTGAATGTCAGTCTCTGAAGTGGGCTCTAATTTCCTGCCATCGCCACCGGCGGCTTCTCATCGGTCGTAAACTTTGTCCACGGTCCCGCAATCATGTCGTGCAGAATCGGCTTCTGCCACGCGAACTCCGGGTGCGCGGCCAGAAACGGCGCAGCGATGAAATCTTCGCCGCAGGGATGGCCCGCGCGGCCGATGAAGCTCATCTTCGCGGCCAGGTCCGAGTCCGTGACTTTGCCTGTCACCGCGCCCGCCGGATCGAAAGGCGGATCGCCCCAAACTTTTTCGCCCACAGGCGACGTTTCTTCGTGGCCGCAGAGACTCCGCTTGCCGGCATCAATCTTGTGCTCATACGTGTCGTAGTGGTCTGAGAGGTACGCCTCGGCCAGCGCCGTATCCAGCGCGCCGTAGTGCTCCTTCATGAATTCCTCGGCGCGAATATGGCGCGCGTTCATCGTGCTTTCGGAATCGCTGGGATCGAAACCGCGCGTATCGTCGCGAATCAGCGCCGGGTCCGCGGCAAAATTCGACGATACAAAGTAGCCGTCCTTCTTCTTCGTGAGCGGCGTGTGGTGCAGCCCCAGCTCCAGGTACGCAATCTCGCCCGTCTTGCGGTCGCCGATCAGCCACGAATTCGCGTAGCCGCCGTTGTTGCCCTTGCGCATGATGGCGGCATATTCGTCGATCGACGTGGCATACTGCATCGCCTTGCGCGAGCGGTCGAACTCGGGAATTCCATTCACGTCAAATCCCTTGATCATGGGTAGCGTTGTCTCGGTAATCATCAGGCCGCTCGCGTTCACGCCAAAATCGTCCCCGCTCGTGATCACTCCCGGCATTCCGTCCATCAAAATATGCTGTCCACTGGCGGGCACAATGTCAAAGACCACGGTCCAGCGCTCGCCCTCTGCATAGGAACTCCAGTTGCTGTGCGCGATCACAATCTTTCCGCCCATGGTCGCCGACCCGGTGGCAATAAACGCGCTGCACTTGCCTGGCGCCATGGGCTCGTTCCTGGCTGTTTTGCCTTCCTTCGCATCCAGCCACGGCACATAGTAGTCAGAAAGCTCGAGATAACCGTTCAGCGCGACAACATCCCACAAATCAAGACTCGACCCATGTGCCTTCAAACCCTCCGCAATGCCGGTCAGCTCCTTCTGGTACTCGGCGTCGAGATGCGGCCACAACACATTCTGTGCCGCGTCGCGGAAGAAGCTCCACTCGCGCTTGGTGTGTTGCGGCGCTTCCACCTGGTACACCAGCACGTTGTCTTCAATCTCCCGCGCCAGCAGGTAGCCATGCTGAAAGCCCACCTGTTCCGGTGCGCCTTGCAAATGCACATACGTCCATCCACCCTCGTTGAACTTGTATGCACCCTGCAGCCGCGCATCGGGCGCTGCAACAGCGGATGCGGCAAACGCGGTCAAGAACGACGTGACAACAAGCAGAGCGGAGAGGCGCATACGGTGAACTCCTCATGAGTTTGATTTTTCAAGGACGAAGGAGCGATCGAAATCCCGCATTTCTCAAGCCGGATTAGAAAGAGTGTACACGCGGTCGCCCGGCTTACTGCCGCACGACCACGCCGTTCTTCATCACAAAGCGAACATGCTCCACCACGCTGATATCATCGAGCGGGTTGCCGGGCACGGCGATAATGTCGGCATAGTATCCGGGCTTGAGTTCGCCAATCTGTCCGTCCCAGCGCAGCAACTTTGCGCCGTTGATCATATCGGCTTGCAGTACCGCCAGCGGCTTCATCCCGTAGCGCACCATCAACACGAGTTCGCGCGCCTGTGTGCCGTGCGGGAACGGCCCCACGTCGGAGCCCACCGCAAAAGGCACCCCCGCGGCGACCTGACGGCGGAATTCGTGGATCTTGTAGTCGAGCATCGCCGACTCAGTCGCTGCTTGCTCTTGCGAATCGCGGTGCGTCGCAAAAAACTCGAAGATGGTGAAGGTCGGTACAGCGAAGATGCCCCTCGCGCGCATCAGGCGCATGGTCACGTCGCTGAGCTGGGTGGCGTGATCGATGGATGCCACGTCCGCAATCGCCGCAAATCGCGCTCCCGGCTCGCCCTGGCAATGCACTCCCACGTTGGTGTCCAGCCGAGCGGCTTCGGCCACGGCCGCCTCTAACTGAGCCTCGGTGTATTGAAATGGCGTATGGAATTCCCAGAACGCCGGGTCGCCCGGCTCCTCGCCCAGATCCATCTGCGCGCAGACGGGATCGCCTAGGCAGGGCGCACTGCCGGCGGGCACCATCCGGTCCGGCCCGGTCTCGTAAACCTTCGCGAAATCCGAGCCTTCCTTGTGCTGCTCACGCATCACGGCCACAATCTCATCGGCCGTGTTCGCGTAGTCGGCGTTTGAAAGCACGTGCTGCGCCGGATTGAAGTGAATGGCGTCCTCGTGCCCGCCCAGAATGTCGATGGCGTTGCCGCTCATGCGCATGCGCGGCCCGGGGATAATACCGCGATTGATGGCATCGCGAATCGCCGAACTCGCTGAGCCCGCGCCCTCGGTGCCCATGTCGCGCTCGGCGGTATAGCCGGCCATCAAATCGGCCTTCGCCGCCTGCTCGGCGAGAATCGTGCGCCACGGCACGGACTCGACTACTGTCTGCAAATCCTCCGCGCCGGGATGCAGAAACAGGTGCACGTGCGCGTCGATCAGGCCAGGCAGCAGCGTGGTATCGCCGAGATCGATCATTGTCGCACCTTGCGGATGCTCCACCGTTGTCCCCACAGCCTTGATGCGCTCGCCCTCCACCAGAATCTCGCCCGGCTGGAGCACGTTTCCGGTATCGACTTCAAGCAGCCGCGCCGCATGCAGCACGATCGGCGGTGTGGCCGCCTGCTGCGCGGCGGCGGCGACGGGCAAAGTAAGAGCGATGGCGCAGGCCACAGCGCAGGCGCGGGAGTTGAACGCAAATCGCAAGCTAAAGTCAGCCATGGGAATCACTATCGTCCATCCGGCCCGGCTTGTCGATTGGAAATTTAAACCTGCCGGACGCCAGGTTTACTTGAGCCGCGCAATGCGCAACACGGTGATGTCGTCTTCCTGTCCAAAGGCCTGTGCGGCGGCGGCAATTTCGACCGAAGAACGGTCCTCAAGAGCGAGTTCGCCTAGCCGGACAAAGCCGAACAGCTCGCGCTGCTTGTTCTGCGCCTCAATAATGCCGTCTGTGGTCAGAAGAAGTCGCCCGCCGGGCTCCAAAATCAAACTTTTCTCCTCAATCGGCGCGCCCTCGATAATGCCCAGCGGAATGCTTCCGTCCAGCGGCATCTCGCACCCATTCAGGAACGGCGGAACGTGCCCGGCGTTGGCGATTGTCGCCTTGCCGTCTGCGGCAATGTGCAGCGCCAGGCATGTCGCGAATTGGTTTTTCAGCCGTCCGCACAGCCGCTGATTCACTCCGCGCAGCACGTCGGCAGGATTGCGCGTAAACTCCACCAGCGTGCGGATGGCGCCCACAATCAGTGCCACCAGCATGGCCGCGCGCAGCCCCTTGCCGCTCACGTCGCCGATTATGGCCAGAACGCTGCCATCCTCGCCGGGAATGATCTGGAAAAAGTCCCCGCCCACCTGCAGGGATGGCCGGTAATCGCTTTCGAAAGTGAAGCCGGGGATCGACGGAACCTCCTCAGGAATCAGCACATGCTGCACCTGACGGGCCTGCTCGATTTCCAGCCTCCATTGCTCACGCTGGCGCTGCGTATGAAGAAAGCGGCGCAACAGCAGTACGGTCACAATGCCCAGCGACAGCGCCGTAGCAACCTGGTTGGCGGTTACGACGTACCCAAAAACGAAGAACACAATCGGTGCATGGAACAATTGCAGTTCGTACTCATACTGAGCCACGCCGATCAGCGCGACCGCTGGCAAAGCCAGCAACCCCTCGGCACGATCCTTCAAAATGCCCCGGTAGGCGACCCAGAACAACACCGCGCCCAGCAACAGCTTGAGCGCCAGAACGCACGGCGAAACCCAGCCCAGCGCGTGAACCGGCAGCAGGCGGCCGTAGAGAGGTGCACGCTCCAGCGCCGTGCCCAGCGCCTGCAGAGCCACAAGCGCTCCCACCACGCGGTGCAGAAGCGCCCTCCCGTCCAGCCGGAACCAGCAGGCCCAGAAAACAATCCAAAGCGCCATTTGCAGCGGCAGCAGGACCACGTCGCGCAGAAACACCTCGAGTATGCCGGGGATCCAGGTGCCGTAGTACGTCATCTCCTGCAAAGCAATAAAGAGCAGAATGACGATGCAGTTAACGCCCAGCCACAGGTAGGCGGATTCGCTGCGATCCAGCGCGTACAACGAGAATGCCACCGCCAATGCCAGCAGAAGAATCGCGCCTTCCGGGAACCCGCTCGAGACCGCGCGGTCCACGGCGTCCCAATCCAGGCGCTCGATGGCCATCACTACCGGCGTTTGCCCCAGAATGGGCGGCCCGTGCATGCCGCCGGACGCGGTTTCGATCAGCGCGGTCTGGGGATTCATCCACATGCGGATGGCGAGGGTAAGCGGCCCACTGCCAATGTCCGCCGGCAAAGTGAAGGCGCGCGGCTGCGTAGCATAAAACGCCACGCCTTTGCTGGAAAAGCGGCCAAACTCGCCGATGAGTTGGCCGTTCGCGTACACCTGGTAGGCGTCGTCCACGTTGTCAGGCATTTTGAGCGCGAGCCCGCCCTCCACGGGGTCGTGCAGGTTCACGCGCAGACGGTACCATGCAAACCCGGAATAACCCGGATATCCGCGTGTGGTCCATCCGGGCACAAATCCTCCGGTGCCGATGTATGGGTCAAAAGAGCCCTGCGGTGGCGTCAGGTCCATGGCGCTCCAACCCGAATCATCAAATTCCGGCTGCGCCCAGGAAGGATTGTCGCCGCTATGAAACTTCCATGGCCCGGTCAGTTCCACTGTTGCGTTGCCGAACATGATGGTCGATTGTGCGTGGAGCACCGCAGGCAGGATGAGAAGTACCGGCAGCACGCGCCGCGCCCACTGCCGGCCAATCCATAACCGGCCCATGAGTTGGGAAAGCATGCGCGGCCTCCGGGGATTGCAATAGCCTGAAAAGGGCTTCTCACATTGTAAGCAGATCAACAAGGCCGAGTCGGGCATTGTGAAGCGGCCATTCTGGCTGTGTCCTGCCGCGTTTTCAATTTACCGCGATCTTGCTCGTGCGCTGGCAGCAAAGCCTGCTCTTGCTGAGGAAAGATCTGTAACTTGCGGAAGAAATTCATTGACATCTCGGACAGACCAAATCATAATCCTTCCACCCCGGAGGTTCTTCTATGAAGCTGTTGGATTTCCTCGCCTCACTTGCCACCGATCCCAACTTAATGTCTGCATTTCGGAAGTCGCCTCACGCGACGCTGAACAATGCCGGTCTCAACGAGCAGGACCAGCGCACGATCCTCGGCGGCGATCCCGTTGCCCTCCGCCAGGCAGTATTCGCAGAGCAAACAATCGCCGCCGGCAAGCCAACGCGCGAAATCAGGGCAGAGGAGCCACAGTACTTCGGAAAGCCGGAGCCACCGCCATCGCCGCAACCAGGGCCGGAACCACCGTATTTCGGGAAGCCGGAGCCGCCGCCATCGCCGGAGCCAGGGCCGGAGCCGCCGTACTTCGGGAAACCGGACCCGCCGCCGCACCAGCATTTCGCGTTCGCACACGAAGCGGAACGGGTCCAAGTCGAACATCTCGATATTGAGCTCGATCTTGCTCAGGATGCAATGCTGGCCGGGCTCGGTTCCTGCTGCGCCGAGGACCAGGATCCTTGCGGTGTATGGTCCGCGAAAGGTCTCACGGTGGTGGGGACCGGCATGCGCGCCGGCCTTCACATGACGGTCGAAACGCGACTGGCGATCGAGCAGACCGCGAAAGTGCTCTACATGGTCGCCGATCCCATCTCCGAAGCCTGCATTCTCAAGCTCAACCCGGCCGCGGAGTCGCTCGGTCACCTCTATCAGATTGGCAAGCCCCGCATCGAAATCTACGAGGCCATCATCGCCAAAATTCTCGGCGAGCTGGAATCGGCCGGCGATCTATGCGTAGCATTCTACGGCCACGCGGGGGTCCTCACTTACCCGGCGTGGGAGTCGATTCGCCGCGCCCGCGCCACCGGCAAACGCGCGCGCATGCTGCCCGCCATCTCCACTGAAGACAGCCTCTTTGCCGATCTCGGTCTGGATATCGCGCGCTCCGGCCTGCAGAGCTTCGAGGCTACGCGCTTTCTGTACTACAGGTATAACTTCGATCCCTGCGCCGGCTTGCTGCTATGGCAGGTGGGCGGGCTCGGAGAAACCAAGTGGAATCCTCCGCACGTGGGCGCGCGGCCGCGGCTCGAAGTGCTCACCAACTACCTCATCAAGTTCTACGGGCCGCAGCACGAAGTGTACCTCTATCACGCCCCACAGCTTCCCACCAGCCGTGCGCTCATCGAGCGGGTCGCGCTGCGCGATCTGCCCAGTGCCGAGTTCATCTCCATCTCGACCCTGTACATTCCGCCGCGCGGGCTGCCGGAGACCAATGAGGAGAACCTCGAAGCGCTGCAGCGGATCGAGATCCGGAAGTAAGCAACCGCCAAGTCACTCCAGATGCACTTCGAAGGAAGGACGAGATTCATCGTCCTTCCTTTTTAATTGGTGCGCTCGGTAAGCGGGCCGGCGTCAGTACGCCCCAATCCCCGTCAAGCTCTGTCCCAAAATCAGCGTATGAATGTCGTGCGTGCCCTCGTAGGTCTTCACCGATTCGAGGTTCATGCTGTGGCGCATCACGGGGAAATCCTCCGTAACGCCGTTCGCGCCCAGGATGTCGCGCGCGAGGCGCGCCGTTTCCAGAGCCATCCACACATTGTTCCGCTTCGCCATGGAAATGTGCTGGTGGCCCGCCGTGTCCGCATCTTTCAGCCGCCCCACTTGCAGCGAGAGCAATTGGGCTTTCGATATTTCAGTAGCCATCCACACCAGCTTTTCCTGCACCAGCTGATGGCTGGCAATCGGCTGGTTATGGAATTGTTTTCTGGTCTTGGCGTAGTTCAGCGCGGTCGAATAACAGTCCATGGCCGCGCCGATCGCGCCCCAGCTGATGCCGTAGCGCGCCTGGTTCAAGCACTTGAGTGCGGCTTTCAAACTGGTCGCGCCGGGCAGCAAATTCGCCGCGGGCACATGTACGTCCTGGAGCGTCAGTCCGCTGGTCACCGAGGCGCGCAGCGACCATTTTCCGTGAATGTCGTGCGCCGAAAACCCCGGCCGATTGGTCTCGACAAGAAAGCCACGAACGCTCTCGGCGCCCTCGCCCAGCACGCCGTTTTCATCCTCCAGCCTGGCCCAGATCACGGCCACATCGGCGATCGATCCCGATGTGATCCACATCTTTTCGCCATTCAGGATGTACTCGTCGCCCACTTGCCGTGCGCGGGTTGTCATGCCTGCGGGATTCGACCCGAATCCCGGCTCGGTCAGCCCAAAACAACCCAGCTTTTCGCCGCTGGCAAGCGCCGGTAGCCATGTATTCTTCTGTTCCTCTGAACCGAACGTGTAGATGGGATACATCACCAGCGCCGATTGCACGCTCACAAAACTGCGCAGGCCCGAGTCCCCGCGCTCCAGCTCCTGCATCACCAGGCCGTACTCCACATTCGACATGCCCGCGCAGCCGTAGCCCTCCAGGCTGGCGCCGTAAAAGCCCAATGCGCCCATCGGCGCGACGAGTTCGCGCGGAAAACGCCCTTCGCGAAAGCACTCCTCGATGATGGGCGTCACGTTTGCGTCGACAAACTCGCGCGTCGTGCGCCGGACGAGCAATTCCTCTTCCGTCAGGCTCGCGTCAAGATGGAGAAAATCGAAACCCTGAAATTTGAAGGCCATGGCTTTACCTGTCGTTCCGGCGCATCACCGGGACAGATGAGGGTAACAGCCCATGGCCTTCTTTTCAATGCGGTCCAGAATCGAACGTCAGCTACGTGGCGGCATGGGCTTCTCGTGAATCACCATCCAGTTGATGCCGAACTTGTCGCGGAACTGGCCGAAACGATGCGCAAAGAAGGTTTCTTCCATTTTCATAAAGACTTGGCCGCCTTCGGTGAGGATGTTGTAAATCCGCTCCGCCTCTTCATTGCTCTCGACGCTCAGCGTGATGTAGGCGCTGCGCATGGGCTCCACGCGTTCCGGAGGCCCATCGCTCGCCATCAGCAGCGTGTCGCCGAGTTGGAATCGCGCGTGAATGACGTGTTCCGGTTTCAGGCCTGGAGGCAGATTCCGCGGACCGCCGGGGCCGGCCATCTCGCCGAACGTGCCTTTCATCAGAGTTTTCGCGCCGAGGTGCTTGCCGTAAAAATCAAGGGCCTCAGTGCACGTGCCGGGAAAGTTCAGATAAGTGTTCACTTTCATTGCTTAGATTTTCCTTTCGGGGATTTTTTCTTGCTCTTGGTTGAATCAAAAGGTGGTATCAGTGGTGTGGGATCGCGCTGCTCCCAGCGCCGGTATGCCTCCGCAATTACGGCCGTGCGATTTTTCTCCATGGCCTCAATCGCTGCGCAGGGCGCATCCGTTTTCTCATGATGCGCGCCCCAAATTAACATTTCGAGAAGAACCGGGGCCAGCGCGATGCCTTTTTCCGTCAGACGATAATACGTGCTGCGTCCGTCCTCGGCCGCCGGCTCGCGCTTCAGAATGCCGCTTTCTTCCAGTTTTTGCAGCCGGTCGCTCAGGATGTTCGTGGCAATGCCTTCCCCGGCATGCTGGAACTCGCGGAAGGTGCGGTATCCGCGCACCATCATGTCGCGCACGATCAGCAGCGACCAGCGGTCGCCAAGCAGGTCAAGCGACACGCTCACCGGGCAGCCAGAACGGGCTTTGGGTTTGGAGGTCCGGGCCACGAATGCATCCTACGCAAATCACTTGCATATTGCAACCTACAAATGATAGGAATAATTTGTCCGCGGCCCTCCCATGCTCGCGGCTCAACTTCAACTCATCCGGAGGTCACTATGAGCGCCCTTGCCGAATCCTCGCGCATCACGCCCTTTCTCTGGTTCGACAGTAACGCTGAAGAAGCCGTCACGTTTTATCTCAGCGTCTTCCCCAACTCGCGCCGCATCGGCGAGCTGCGCAACACGGGCGACGCTCCCGGCCCCAAAGGCGGCGTTCTCACGGTCTCTTTTGAATTGGATGGATTGCGATTCACCGCGCTCAACGGCGGCCCAGCTTTCAAGTTCAATGAGGCAGTTTCCTTTGTTGTCACATGCCAAACACAGGACGAGATCGATTACTACTGGTCAAAGCTCACCGCAGGTGGTAGCGAGGTTCAGTGCGGCTGGCTCAGGGACAAATTTGGCCTGAGCTGGCAGATCACGCCCGCGCGCATTGGCGAACTTTTGAAGACTTCGAAGGCGATGCAGGCCATGATGAAGATGAAGAAGCTCGACATCGCAGAACTCGAGCGCGCCGCGCAAAGCTGAAGACGTCGATCCGCTAAACGCTTGAAATCTGAATGAAGTCGCAGAGCAATTGCTGGCGCCAGCAAGGAGTTGTATTGCATGGAGAGCCTGTTTGAGAGCGGATGTGTCGATGAAGTGCAGCAGCGTCTATCGCGGCTGCGGCCCGATCAGCCGCGGCAGTGGGGCAAAATGAGTCCCGCGCAAATGCTGGCGCATTGTTCTCTGGGATTGAAGATGGCGGCAGGAGAAATTCGCCCTCCGCGCGCGCTGATCGGGCGCATCCTGGGGTCGGTCATTAAGCCGATGGCCCTTCGCGATGGCGAACCGATGCGCCGGAATTCCCCCACGTCGAAAGAGCTCATCATCAAAGAAGTCGGGGATTTCGAAACCGAACGCAAGCGCCTAAGCGCGCTAATCAGTCGTTTTGCCGCTGCGGGTCCAGCCGGCTGCACCGAGCATCCGCATGCGTTCTTCGGTTCTCTCACTCCTGACGAATGGGCGGTCCTGATGTACAAGCATCTCGATCATCATCTGCGGCAGTTCGGCGCGTAACCATGCGCCAGTTTCCCGAAGTTACCCCAGCGTGGTTCAATGGCTGGGTCACGGGAGACCGCACGATGAGCAGCCGTCGCGAATTCGTTAAAGGATCGGCACTGGCCGCAACCGCATGTCTATTGCCTGTGAGCGCAGGCAGCAACGCGTACGCGGAAGCCGGCGCCATTGCAGCATCCGCCCCAACCCCGGCAAGCAGCTGGTACGACCGCCCCATGCGCTGGGCGCAGCTCGCGTTTGTTGAAGACGATCCCGGCAACTACGATCCCCAATTCTGGCTCGACTATTTCCGCGCCGTTCATGCCGACGCGGCTTGCCTGAGTGCCGGTGGAGTCGTCGCCTTTTATCCCACGGAACTCCCGTTGCAACAGCGCAGCCCATGGCTGGGCAATGGCGATGCCTTCGGCGATTTGCTGGCCGCATGCCGCAAGATGGGCATGAACGTCATCGCCCGCACCGACGCGCACGCGTGCTGGCAGAAGGTCTACGACGCGCATCCTGACTGGATCCGCGTGGATGCCAGCGGCAAACCTGTGCGCCATCCCTCGGATCCACGCTATTGGGAGACCTGTGCTCTCGGTCCGTACAATTTCGACTTCATGACCTCCGTCCATGAAGAGATCATGCGCCTCTACAAGCCCGACGGCATCTTTACCAACCGCTGGGCAGGCAGCGGCATGTGCTACTGCGAGCACTGCCGGCAGAACTTCCGCGAGGCCACGGGGCAAGACCTGCCGCGCACGTTGAACCCTCAGAATCCGGCGCGCAAGCAATACATCCTCTGGCGGCAGCAGCGTCTCTTCAATCTTTGGCGTTTGTGGAATGAGAAGATCCGCGCCTTCAACCCTGATGCAAGCTACATCGCCAATGCCGGCGGCGGCGCGCTGAGCGATCTCGACATGAAAACCATTGCCGACCTTGCGCCCACTATGGTTGCCGATCGCCAGAGCCGGCGCGGCATCATGGCCCCATGGGCCAACGGCAAGAACGGCAAGGAATACCGCGCCACCATGGGCAGCAAGGCCATTGCCGGCATGTTCAACGTCGGCATCGACGACGAGCATCGTTGGAAAGACTCCGTGCAGAACGGCGACGAGATTCGCCTTTGGGTTGCCGACGGCATCGCGCAGGGGCTGCGTCCGTGGTTCATCAAATTCAACGCCAAGCCCGTGGACCGCCGCTGGCTGCCCGTCGTCAAAGACATCTTTGCCTGGCACTATGCCAACGAAAAATACCTCCGGAACATCCGCCCGCTGGCGCAAGTAGGCCTGGTCTACTCGCAGCAAAGCGCTTTGTACTACGGCGGAGAGCAGGCCCGCGAAGAAATCGAGGAGCCGGGACTGGGTTTCTATCAAGCGCTCATTGAAGCGCGCATTCCCTTTGAAATGGTGCACGATCGTTGCCTCGATGGAGAGCATTTAGCGCCCTTCCGCACGCTCATCCTGCCCAACATTGCTGCGTTGTCCGATGCACAATGTGCGAGCCTGCGCGCCTTCGTGGAGCGCGGCGGCGGCCTGGTAGCTACCTACCAGACGTCGCTCTTCGACGAGTGGGGCGTCCAGCGCAACGATTTCGGTCTGGCCTCGCTCTTTGGCGCTTCATATGCGGGAAAGACTCAGGAAAACATGCTCAACTCCTACCTGAATCTGGAAAAAGATCCCGCGGCCGGCGCCTGGCATCCGTTGCTGCGCGGCTTTGAAGACGCGGGGCGCATCATCAACGCCGTCAACCAGGTTGAGGTGACTCCCGCCGTTGCCAATCAATTCACGCCACTGCGCATCGTGCCGTCATACCCTGACCTGCCCATGGAGTCGGTTTTTACCCGCCCCGGCGGTACGCATCGTCCCGGTGTCTACGTGCAGCACGTGGGCAAAGGCCGCGTTGTTTATTTCCCCGGCGATCTGGACCGCACGTTCTGGCAGGTGCTCGCCGTAGATCACGGAATGCTTTTGCACAATGCAGTGGAGTGGGCAACCGACCATGCCCCGTCCGTCAAAGTGGAGGGCCCGGGCATTCTGGACGTTGCCGTGTGGGAGCAGAATGCTTCCATGACGCTGCATCTCGTCAATCTCACCAATCCCATGATGTGGAGGGGCCCGGTACGGGAAATCGTTCCCATCCCCGGACAGAAAATTGCGTTGCGCATTCCCTCCGATCGCCGTATTCACCGCGTTCATCTTCTCGTCGCTGGTCGTGACGTTCCTTATCGCACAAACGGCGACACCATTCATCTCGAAACGCCATCGATCGGTTTGCATGAAGTAGTCGCCGTAGATTTTTCGACCTAGCGTGCAATCCGCTACAATTCCGGCCTGTTTTTGCGGCACAAATCTGACAATACAACCATCCTGCCGGGCGGCCTGCGCACACGATTCTCCTCTGCTATTCTTAATGGTTTACCTGTGCAGGAACCGGGCCGCAAAGGGGCAGCCTTTCCTGACGGGGTGGAGGAAGTCATGCCGGAGCATCGAGCGCGAAAGCATCATCAGGACCGTGTGGCAGAAACGTTGCGCGAGGAGATCGGCGTCCTCATCGAGGGCGAGCTCTCCGATCCCCGCATCGATCTCTGCTACGTCAGTGAAGTCGCACTCAATCCCGGCGGCAAGTCGGCGCGCGTGTACGTGGCCATCGATAGCGCCGTGAAGAACATTGCCAAGGCCGAGGCCGACACCGTCGCTGGTCTTGAAGCCGCTAAAGGCTACATTCGCCATGAACTCAAGGAGCGCATGGGCAAGCGCAACGTGCCCGAATTGATCTTCCTGGCCGACCGCTCGGGCCGCTTCCAGGCGCGCATTGACGAGCTCATGAGCCGGTCGCGCAAAACAAAACCGGCCCGCGATGCTGCCGCAGCCGCGTCCGCGGCATCTCAACAAAGCGATGCTCGACCCAGCCCCGTGGACGGGAAATCATCGCCGGAGCAGAAGGCATCATTGAATTAGCACCATGAGTGCTCTTCGGCAAAAATCCGGACTCCATGCGCCGATTGACGCGCCCCCGGCAGGTTCTACGCTAGTCCCCAGCGTTCCCACTACCGATTCCCTCGCCGCGATCCTCGATGTATTGCATCGCGGCCAGCGCTTCCTGGTCTGTTCGCATGAGCGTCCCGATGGTGATGCCATGGGCTCCATGCTGGCGCTGGGTATGGTGATCCAGCAGATGGGCAAATCCGGCGACCTGGTATCGGCAGATCGGGTTCCATTCCAATACCGGCAATTGCCGGGCGTCGATGCCATCCGCACCATGCGTCGCATCCGTGGCTCTTACGACGCGGCGATTTTGCTGGAGTGCGACAGCCTGGAGCGCACCGGGCTTCGCGGGCTCGAAGCTTTCTTCCTGGTCAATATCGACCACCACATCACCGGCCGCAATTTCGCGCAACTCAACTGGATTGATTGCAGTGCGGCGAGTGTGGGCGAGATGGTGCATCGCTTGGCAGAGGCAGCGCGCATCGCCATCACAGCGCAGATGGCGCAGTGCCTCTACACCACCATCCTCACCGACACGGGAGGTTTCTGTTACGGCAACGTGAGTGAGTCCACCTTCGCTCTGGCGCGCGGGTTGGTCCATGCCGGCGCCGACCCCATCGTCATCGCCGAGGAGGTCTATTACTCTGCGCCCGCCTCCAAGCTGCTGCTGCTGGGCACGGCGCTGCGCAGGCTCAAACACGAGGGCCGGCTTGCATGGCTTTGGGTTACGCACCAGGATATGCAGCGCACCCGCGCCACCGAGGCAGATGCCGAAGGCATCGTCAACGTTGGTTTGAGCTTGGCCGGGGTCGACGCCGTCGCCTTCCTGCGCGAAGTGCCCGACGGCCACATCCGCGTGAGCCTGCGCAGCAAGGGCACTTTGAATGTCGCGGAAATTGCTGCTCGTCTGGGCGGTGGTGGCCACCAAAATGCCTCCGGTTGCACCCTCGATGGACCGTTACCGCGCGCGCTCAAGCAGATTCTGGCTGAGTTGCGGAGCGCCATCGGAAATAGAGACCGAGCCCCGGGGCTAACTTGAGAACCTGGGGAAATCTGTTAGCCTTGTCCCTGTCGAAATGCTGCGTCGCGTCCGAGCTGGTTGCGGCGCTTTGCTTTGCGGGCCCGGGTTTAGGACCTGCCATCTGACTCTCAAACGTCAGCGACGGGAGCCGATTTTTTCGAGGTCTAGGAGCGAGGAGCGAACTGTAGTCAACCTACTGGAGTGACGAGCGACAACGAAATCGGAAAAATCGGCCCCGTCCCTTCGGGTTGCGGTGTAAATCGGGCCATACTTCGTTGTCGTTCTAGCCTTGGAATCACCAAAGCCTTCGTCCTCCGCCTCGTCTGGCCCGATTTACTCTCGCAACGCTGACGCTTGAGAATCTGATGGCAGGCCCTACCCCCATCCGTCCTGCGTCAATTGGTAAACCACGTCTGAAAGAAGCGTGCTGTTGTTCGCCTCTCAAGAAATGGTCATCGAAAATTGGTAGAGATGGGAAATCCCGTGGAACCTTCGGTTCCTGATCGATCCGCAGGCCGGCACTGGCACATGCCGCGCTGGCCCATCGTCATTGAAGCGACGATCTTTCTTGCCTTCACCATCTTTTTCCTTTTTTACGGACTGACCCCTCTTCTCGGCGGCGACGGAATGGGCCTGGTGGGCGCCGACGAGCCGCGCTATGCCCAGATCGCGCACGAGATGCTGGTGCGCTTCGATTCCGCGCATACCCTCAAAGGCCGCCTGGATGCCTGCGTCACGCCTTATCTCTACGGCCGTCCCTGGCTGGAGAAGCCGGCACTCTATTATTGGCGCGCCATGTTCCTCTTTCAGGACTTCGGTGTGCATGACTGGAGCGCCCGCCTTCCCTCCACCACCTTCGCCTTCATCATGGTGGCGCTCATCTACCTGCATATGCGACGATTCCGGCCTGGTGGGCACCTGGATGCGGCGCTCATTACCGTGGCCTGCGCCGGCATCATGGGCTTTGCGCGCGGCGCTTCTACCGATATGCAAATGGCCGCCCCGCTCGCCATCGGTCTGCTGGGCTGGTACGCCTGGTACGAAACCGGCTCCAAGTTCTGGCTCTACGACATTTATTTTTTCACTGGCCTTGCCACGCTGGCCAAGGGCCCTGTCGCGCCACTTCTAGCAGCCCTCATCATTTTCGCGTTTGCCTTCTTGCGTAAGGAGTGGGGCATTCTCCTTCGCTCCTTGTGGTGGCCGGGCATCGTTCTCTATTTCGCCATGGTGCTGCCTTGGTTCATTGCCGTGCAGCATCAAAATCCAACCTTCTTCCGCGAGTTCTTCCTCGAACACAATCTGGAGCGCTTCGCCACCGACCGCTATCAGCACACCCAGCCGTTCTGGTACTACCTGGTGGTCATGCTACTCGCGCTCATGCCTTGGACCGTGATCGCGGTGCGTGCGCTGATTGATGGCATCCTCACCTCGGTGGCGGAGTGGAGGTTGCGCCGCTCCCGCGCCGGTAAATGTCCGCCCACGCGCCCCGGCGACGCTTTCCCCGAATTCCTGGTGCTGTGGGCGTTCATCCCCGTCATCTTCTTTTCTTTCTCCCAATCCAAACTCCCCGGCTACATTCTTCCCGCCATCCCGCCCATCACCATCCTCACCGGCGACTACCTGTTCCGCCGTCGTAAACCCGGTTTGAATCGTTGGCTCCTACTCGGCCATGCCGCAGTCTGCGGCACCACCACCATTGCTGTCCTGCTCATGCCGTGGTTCGTGGCGCACAACCTGGCCCTGCCTCCCGTGCATGCATTAGTCGCCGCTGTGCTGGCAGCCATCGGCGCCGGCCTGCTGATTCTGGTGGTGACTAAAGGCTTTGGCGTGGCCTGGCTGCGGCCCGCCACCTGCTGGATCCTGGTAGTCCTGGTGCTGTTCATCTATGGCGTGGGGCCGGTTTTCGGAATCCCGGAGATTCCCGCCACCAAGCGCGTCATTCATCTGCTCGATCGTTACTACTCCGCGCGACCGCTCGCCGAGCGGCTGGCTGAAGTTGCACCTCCCGGAGAAACCGTGGCTGTGTTTCACGTGCGCCGCGACGTGGAATTCGGCCTCGGCTTTTACCGCGATCACGAAATGGTGAACTACGACGAAAACGGCGTTCCCAACGAGCAGCACGTGCTGGTCGCCCGGGTCCAGGGCCGCAATGGCGTCGACCTTGATACCCAGATGGCCCTTGAAGAGCTTCTGGAGGGCCGTCAGTATTCGCAACTCTTCAGTTGGCCGGAACAGGGCCTTGAGATTTATCTCGTGGGCGCTCGCTGATGATTCGGCAAAACCATACTGTACCGGTGCCTCATCCTTTTCCGGGCTCTTTGCGGAAAAGGGCGGGAAACTGTCCCATTTTTCCATCGCCGAATCAATAAAGGACCCCTTCACTTGCGGCTCAACGCGAACTCGTGGCAAAGTGGCCGGAAGGGCATTTCGCATCAGGAGCGCGAACGGCAGCTCTACAGCACCACATCGGAGAAAGATGCAGACATTGGACGCGACCCTTGAGATTCTCGACCTTCGGCACTTCGCGGCGCCCGTTTTGCGCCCCCTGCTCGATGCGGAGAGCGAGATCTGGGCCCAGCGCTTGCATTGGGACTATCGCGCCTCGGCCCGGTTGCTGATGCAGTATCTCGACAACCGCATGCTGCCCGGCTACGCTGCCATTGAGTCCGGCAAGGTGACCGGCTATGTATTCTGCGTCTACGAAGAAACCAAGGCCGTGATCGGCGACGTATTCGCTCTGCCCGGCGTCGCTGACGGTGCAAACGGTATGTCCAGTCCTGCCCGCGCCCGTGAGGATACGCTGTTGCGCCACCTCTTCGAGTTGCTTCTCAACTCGCCGCACGTTGACCGCATCGAGTCGCAGTTGCTTCTCCATCCCTCCGGCCAGTTTGCTCCGGCCTTTCGCGCGGCCGGGTTTGAAATCTTCCGCCGTCTTTTCCTGGTGCAGCCCCTGGACGGGCAGTGGAGCCAGCCTCATGCGGATCTGTCCGGAAACCTGGAGCTGCGCCCCTGGCGCGAAACCGATCTGGCTCCGGCCGCGCGGCTCATCTGCGAGGCCTATCGCGACCATCCCGACAGCCTTATCAACGATCAGTACCGCTCCGTGCACGGCTCCATGCGTTTCCTCAACAACATCGTGCGCTATGCGGGTTGCGGCACCTTTGCCTCGCAGGCTTCGTATGTGGTGGTAAACCGCGCCAGCCGCGAGTTGGCGGCGCTGGTGCTGGGCTCGCGCGTCAGCGAGCAGAGCGGGCACCTCACTCAGGTCTGCGTGCATCCCGCGTTTCGCCGCCGCGGACTGGCGCGTTTGATGCTCGCGCAGGCAGCCTTCAACTTTATGCGCCTGGGCGCCACAGAAATCTCCCTCACCGTCACTGAAGCCAACGCCGAGGCTATCCAACTCTACAAAGACGAAGGCTACCAGCCCGCCCACAGCTTCGACGCCGCCGTCTGGCAGCGCTCGCACGCGACCTGAACTCTAGCGCCGGCAGCAACTACGCCAACTGCTCGCTCGGCAGTGAAGCCTTGGCCACCGCCGCCAACAGGAACACCCACGCGAATCCCGCAAGAACGTCGATCCCGTAGTGCACCTGCAATGCGATGGTGGAAAGAGTAATCCCGCAAGCTGCGATCACGGCCGCCGCCATCAGCCATCCCGGAACCTTGCCCCAGCTCAGCCACACAATCAGCCACGGATTGGCTGTGTGCAGGCTGGGAAAACAGTCGTAAGCGTAGCGGAAGTTCGACTCCAGAAACGAATACGTGCGTGTCGACTCGAGGAAGTTCGAGGACGTCGTAGCGGCCAGCGTCAAAGGGCCGGAGACGGGAATCAGCAGGTAGCAGCAATAGCCGGTGTAAAGCGAAAGAATCAACGCGCGCCGCACCAGGCGGAACTGCTTCCTGTCGCCTGTACCCAGAAACCAGCCCACGGCCAGCAAAGGCGTGAACGGGTACAAGGCATAGAAGCCGGACATGACCTGCGCAAACAGTCCGCGGTCGAGTCCCCACTGCACAAACCAGAGATAGGGAGTCTTGCCGAAAATCGCCGCGTCGGCAGCCATCATCTCGCGGTCGAAGGAGGGAATGCCCAGCCACGCCGTGACCGCGTGCGCGCCCAGCAGCCGCAGGCTCACGTAACCCACGACCGCAACCACAATCGGCCCAAAGTCACAGACAAAATGCAGAGCGCCCCGCGCCCGCGTGCTGAAGCGTGAAGCCGCCAGAAGCACCGTGACCAGAATGGCGGCTGACCAGAGCACGACCCGCGCCAGCAACAGGCCGCCGTGCGTAGCAAAGATTGGCGGGTGAGCGACGGTGAAGACCGCAACCAGAAGCAGAAAGAGCCCAGTCAACAATTCGTCGAGATAGGAGCGGACGAAATCCAACATGATGCCTGCGTGAGGATGAGGTATCAGTGTACGTGGCCGCTATGCGCGAGAGCAAGGTGAGGCCGCTTAGAACGCCGTCCCGCCGTTGAAATCGGCGGTGATGGCAGCGCTCACGCCTGCCATGCAATTCGTGTCAGAAAAAATCAGCCCCAGCTCCCGGTTGTCGGCCAGCGACGGCGTAGTGAAATTCTCCGAGCCCACGAACAACTTCGCATTGGCCGTGCCGTAATCGGCCAGCACCGTCTTCGCATGGATATAGCGACCCGTATTCGACGAGTATGTGGCGATCTTTGCCCCCGCAGTTTTCAGTGTCGTCAAAGTGGCGCTGTACTGGTTGTTCATGTTTTCCTGCACCAGCGTGACCATGGCGCCACGCTTCAGCGCAGCGACAACCGCAGCCACAAGCGTCTCGTCGCCGAACTCCTCCTGCGAGATAAGTAGCGATTTCGCGGCCCCGTTGATCAGCCCCTGCAGCGCGCTGCTCGCATTGGTCGGACTCCACACCAGGTTCTCGCCCGTGGGCGGCGTAATCTTGGCGTTTGTAAAGTCCGCGTTGAAGGTCGTCTCAATGGCGGCCACGTCGGCCGCATTATTGGTGATCACCGCAAAGTCGCGCGTGGTCTTATAGTCGGTCGGCGTCAGGTTCAGCGTCATGATGGCCGATGTTGCTGCATCCACGGTGATGGTTTTCTGGTGCGTCACCGCGTAAGCCGGATTCGCCCAGTGCACGCCGCACTTGTTTTCTTGGAGATAGTTGTAAGCCGGCGTGTTCACTTTCTTTTCGTCGCCGCTCTGGTCCAGAATCACGCGCACGGTGATACCCGCCTTCGCGGCCTTGGCGAAAGCGTCCATCACCGTCACGTCGGTGAGCTCATACATGGTCATGTCGATCGATTTCTTCGCCGACGCAATCAGGTTATAAATCGCCGTCAAACCCTGGTCGGGCTCGGTAACCAGCATGTAAGTTGTGGCCGATGTGTGCGTGTGTGTTGTCTGCGCAGGACGAGGGGGATCGGGGGGCGTATTGGTCGGCATGGTTGTCTCCGTGGGGTCGGCGCAGCCGCCGGGCGTAATTGCCGATGATTGTAGCGCGGTTCCGGAGAATACACAGTAAATAGCTGAGGAATGAACGGTTCTGGCGCGCCGGCCTTATCTTGCATCATAATGGCAAGTCTGAAGCGCTCATTTTTGATTGGAAAGGAAATCCGGATGCCGACTCCCCCGAAAGCGATCCGTAAGGTCAAGTACAGAACCTTTTTCAAACTACTGAAACCGGGCGTTGCTCCAACCGCGGCGTGGAGCATGCCGGACTTGTGCACTGCATACAACTGGCCTGCGAACCTGGAAGGCGGCGGCGTGATCGCCATTGTGGAACTGGGCGGCGGATGGGTGCAGTCGGATATGACAGCTTTTTTCGAGTCGATTGGACAGCCCACGCCGAGCATCACAGACGTGAGCGTAGACGGGACCGAGAACGACCCGAACCAAAGCGTGGGCTCCGCGGACGATCCTGACTACGAGGTTGCGCTGGATATTCAGGTTTCGGGCGCGGCGTATTACGCGGCCACTGGCAAGGCAGCGACCATTCGCATGTACTGGTCGCAGAACATCAACACCGCCGTTGCGAAAGCGGCCGGGGACGGATGCGATGTGTGCTCGATTTCATGGGGCGCGGACGAAGCGACCTGGGGCACAAGCGCCGTCCAGGAGATGGAGTCCGCAGCCACCTCGGCGACCGGCGCGGGCATGGCGGTGTTTGCCGCTTCAGGCGACAACGACTCCAGCGATGGCGGACCGACACCCGCGAATGTGGATGCGCCTGCGTCGTGTCCGCACGTGGTGGGCTGCGGCGGCACCAGCAAGACGGCGACCAGCGAGACGGTATGGAACGACAACCCCGGCGAGACAGACGGGGAAGGCACGGGCGGCGGCTACTCGACGGTGTTTCCGGTACAGTCGTTTCAGATTGGTGCGCCTCCGGCGCCGGCCGGAACCAAATACGGAACTGGCCGCATGGTCCCCGACGTGGCCGCCGACGCGGATCCAGACACTGGCTATGAGATCTACGTCCATGGCGCGATGACGGTGGTGGGAGGAACCAGCGCGGACGCGCCTCTGTACGCAGGCCTGTTTGCTTCGTTCGGAACCAAGCTGGGATTCGTGACGCCGAAGCTTTGGCAGAACCAGTCCGCATTCCACGACATCACGCAGGGCAGCAACGGTTTCTATAGCGCTGCGCCGGGGCCCGATCCATGCAGCGGGATTGGCTCACTGATCGGCACGAAGATTGCCGCTCTGTTTGCAACCGGATCTTGAGCGCGGAATTCTGAGATTGGAGTTTTGCCGAAGATGAAAAAGCCCGCCTCTCCAACGAGAGACGGGCTTTTTCATTGGTTTTGGATGAGAGCTATGCTTTGGCTGAAGTCAGCGCCCCCAGGTCGGCGGCCAGCCGCTCGGTGCTGAAGGACTCGATCAGGTCGCCTTCCTTCAGATCGTTGCAGTTGGCAATGCCGATGCCGCATTCCATGCCGCTGGATACCTCGCGCACATCGTCCTTGAAGCGCTTGAGCGAGGCAATCTTGCCCTTGAAGATCTGCGTGCCATCGCGCATCACGCGCACTTCGGCATCGCGCCGGATGACGCCATCCGTCACGCGGCAGCCCGCGATGGTGCCCACCTTCGGAATCTTGAAGATGTTCAACACCTCGGCGCGGCCCGCGTAGTTCTCCTTGAAGGTCGGTTCCAGCAGGCCCATCATGGCCAGGCGAATTTCGTCCTGCAGTTCATAGATGATCGAGTGCAGGCGGATTTCCACGTTCTCCTGCGCGGCCAGTTCGGCGGCCTTGCGCTCGGGGCGCACGTTGAATCCGATGATGATGGTGTTCGATGCTGTCGCCAGCAGCACGTCGCTCTCGGTAATGGAGCCCACGCCCGAGTGCAGCACCTTCACGCGCACCTTCTCCGTCGACATGCGGACGAGCGAGTCGGCCAGCACTTCCACCGATCCCGTCACGTCACCCTTGATGATCAACGGCAGGTCCTTCACGCCCGATTGCTTGATCTGCTCTGACAGTCCTTCCAGTGACATGCGCGAACTCTTCGCCAGCTGCGCTTCGCGTTCCTTCATCTTGCGGTATTGCGCGATGCCCTTCGCCTTGTCGCGGTCGGAGACCACCAGAAATGTGTCGCCGGCGTCGGGAATCGCTTCCAGGCCCAGCACTTCCACAGGCGTCGAGGGGCCGGCTTCCGTCAGGGCGCGGCCGCGGTCGTCGAACATGGCGCGAACCTTGCCAAAGGTATTGCCCACAATGTAGCTGTCGTTCAGGCTCAGGGTTCCGTCCTGCACCAGGACCGTGGCCACTGCGCCGCGCCCGCGATCGAGCTTGGCTTCGATGACCGAGCCGACTGCCTTGCGGCCGGGAGTAGCCTTGGGCGCGCGGATATCGGAAACCAGGCAGATCATCTCCAGCAGCAGGTCGAGATGGATCCGCTTCTTGGCGGAGACCTCGACAAACACGGTGCCTTCCTGGCCCGCCCCAGCCCACTCTTCGGGAATCAAACCGCGATCGGCAAGCTGTTTCTTCACGCGATCCGGGTTGGCTTCCGGCTTGTCTATCTTGTTCACGGCCACGATGATGGGAACCCCGGCGGCCTTGGCGTGATCGATAGCTTCCAGCGTCTGCGGCATTACTCCGTCGTCCGCTGCCACCACGATCACCACAATATCGGTGACCTTCGCGCCGCGGGCCCTCATGCGCGTAAACGCTTCGTGACCCGGCGTGTCGAGGAAGACGATCTCGCGGCCGTGAGCCGGCGAGCCTTCCTTCGCGAACTTCACCTTGTAGGCGCCGATGTGCTGCGTAATACCACCCGCTTCGCCTGCGGCCACGTCGGTCTCGCGGATCGCGTCCAGCAGTGACGTCTTGCCATGATCGACGTGGCCCATCACGGTCACCACCGGCGCGCGCGGCACCTCGAGCATGTCGGATTTATCAGTGTCCAGCACCTCTTCGATTGCCTGATTTTCCAGCTCTTCTTCGTAGGTGATCACGGTGGCGGCCGCGCCAAACTTGGCGGACATGTCCTTGATCATCTCGGAGTCCAGCGACTGATTCACCGTGACGAAGACATTGCCCATCATCAAGGTGGCGATCAGATCCTTGGCGCGCACGTCCAGCTTCTCGGCCAGGTCCTTCACGCTGATGCCCTCGGTGACGGTAATCTCGCGGGTAATCGGCACCGGCTCATTGCTGTACTGCATGCCTCCGTAGCGTGGCGGCGGCACAAAGCCCTTCATCGGGCCTTCTTTGGTCTTCGGATACTGCTGCTGGCCACGGCCACGGCCGCGCGAAGCAGCGCGCTGCGGGCGCGGCGTCTCCGTCGGTGCTGCAGCTCCGCCCGGGCCGGGACGCGCACCAAAGCCGGGGCGTGCGCCAAATCCAGGACGCGCGCCGAAACCAGGCCGTGCGCCGGCGCCTGCCGGTCCGCCCGGCGTGAATCCGCCTGTGGAAGTGCGCGTGGGATGCTTGGGCCGCGGGCCTCCTGCAAAAGAACCGGGAGCCCCTTGTCCGATAGAGCCACGTTGTCCCGGTCCAGCCGGTCCGCTCGAAGGTCTGCGATCGAAGATCGGCTTGCCGCGCTGAATTCCGCTGCCCGATCCCGCCGCCGGAGGCACGGGAGCAACATATGAAGACTTGTAGACAGGCCGCGGTCCGGTTTGCGGCATCACCATGCGGCGTGCAGGCACAACGGGAGCCACTCGGCCCTGACCGCGCGTTCCCGGTGCGCTTGTTGGCGCGCCCGTCGACTGTGCGGCGATGGTGGGAACGGATGCAGCAGCCTCCGCTGGGGGCGCAGACGCCTCAGCAGCAGCCGGTGCGGCCGCTGCCCGTTCCAGTGTGGCTGCCGGCGCCTCGGGAATCGCAGGCGGCTTGGCGGGTGTCGGCTTCTCCTCGCGCGCAGCCGGAGCCGGGGGCGGCTTGACGGCGCCCGCAGGAGGTGGCGCAACGACCACCACCGGGCGCGCAGCGGTGACCGTGCCTGCCGGTGGCTTGGCCACGACAGCGCCCGTCGGAGGGCGGCTGGCAATGGCCGGAGGAGCTGTCGGGGTGGCAACAATCGGTGCGGCTTGCCGCGGCTGCGGAACAATTTTCCGCGGTTCCGGGCGCGCCGGAGTTGCAGCAATCGGGGGAGCGGCGGGTGCGGCGTGCACCACGGGCTTAGCTGGCTGTGCAGGCGGGGCAGCCGGCTTTGCCGGCACGCGCCCGTGACGCGCTTCTGCTTCCTCTTCCTGCTTCTTGGCCAGAATGGCCTTCAACACATCGCCGGGCTTGGAGATGTGCGAAAGATCGATCTTGGGAACCACGCTTGCCGCGCTCTGGCGCCCAGACGCCGAACCATGTGCGGCCTGCCGCGAATCCGGCCCAAGACGCGCGCGCACCTTTTCTGCCTCGTCACCTTCAAGCGAACTGGAGTGCGTTTTGCCCGCAGGTACACCGAGCTCCGGAAGAATGTCGAGAATCGCGCGAGACTTTACTTCCAGCTCTTTTGCGAGATCGTTAATACGAACCTTGCTCATCCGCCTCTTTTCAATTCTGTGCCGCCAAAACGCCCTTAGTTGCTCATAGCTACCTCATGGCACTGGCCGCTCTTCAACATTGCGTTAACGTATGCCTGGCTTGGGAAGATGCCGCGCATCCTATGCGCCATCCTCTTTAGCTGTCTGCTTCTGCTCTTCGTCTTGCGTTGTCTCTTGCTCTGCCGCGGCTGCGGCTTGCGGAGTCTCCTCTGCGGAAACTTCAACCTCAGCCTCTGCAACCGGCGCCGCTTCCTCAGCTGCGCCCTCGGATTCTTCGATCACTGCTGCCGCTTCGCCTGCTTCCGGCTCCACAGCGCCTTCGGCCGCTTCTGCTGCTGCCGCCGCTGCCGCTTCTGCCTCTTCGAACTGGCCGAAGTAGTGCCGCACGGCCACGGAAATCTTTTCCAGCGTCTTCTCGCCGATGCCCGGGATTTCTTCGAGCTGCTCCGGCGTCATATCGGCCAGCGCCTCCACGGTCGTGATGCCCGCGGTCACTAGCTTCTGGATGATGCCATCGCCCAACTCCGTCACCTGCTCGATCGGAGTCGTCGGAGCGCCGGCCAGCGCCTGCATCTGCTGCTCGACCTCTTGCCGCTTCTCCTCTTCGCTCTTGATGTCGATCTTCCATCCCAGCAGCTTCGCCGCCAGGCGCACGTTCTGGCCCTTCTTGCCGATGGCCAGCGACAATTGCGTGTCGTCTACAATTACTTCGAGCTGCTTTTCCGTCAGGTCCGTAATGGAAACGCGGCTCACCTTGGCCGGCTGCAGCGCCTTCTCGGCAAAAGTCGTAATCTCGTCGGAGTACTCGATGATGTCGATCTTTTCCCCGCGCAACTCGCGGATGATCGACTGCACGCGCATGCCCTTCATGCCCACGCACGCGCCCACCGGATCCACGTCCTTGTCGCGGGACTGGACCGCAATTTTCGTGCGCTCACCTGCCTCGCGCGCAATGGCCCGGATCACCACCGTGTTGTCGTAGATCTCCGGAACTTCGGACTGAAAAAGATTCGACACCAGCTCCGGTGCGGCGCGGCTCACAATCACCTGCGGACCCTTGGCTGCGCGGTCTACCTTCAGCAGCACCACGCGCAGGCGCTCGCCCACGCTGAATTGCTCCAGCCGCGACTGCTCGCGCTTGGGGCAGCGCGCTTCGGCCTTGCCCAGGTCGAAAATCACGTCCTGGCCCTCGACCCTCTTCACGGTCGCGTTCAGCACTTCCTTTTCGCGGTGCGCGTACTCCTGGAAGACCGTATCCCGCTCCGCCTCGCGCACCTTCTGGAAGATGATCTGCTTGGCCAGTTGCGCCGCGATGCGGCCCAGCGGGCTGGTGTCGCGATAGATGCGAATCTCGCTGCCCACTTCCGCGCCGGGCGCCATTTCGTTGGCTTCCGTCAGCGTGATCTGGTTCACCGGATCCTCAATCTGCTCTTCGTCGGCGACCACTGTCTTGTAGATGTAGGCCTGGATCTCGCCGGTCTCCTTGTTCAGTTCCCCGCGCATGTTTTCCTGGGTCTTGTAGAACTTGCGCGTGGCCAGGGCAATGGCTTCCTCGACCGCTCCCACAACGATGGCGGGGTCGATGCCCTTCTCCGAGCTCAGGAGTTCGATACTTTGATACAAAACGCTGGTGGCCATACGGCTTACTCTCTTCTTTGTCCGGAGGGAGTTGCTTAGAACTCCCAGCCAGTGCTGTTGGGTCTCATTACAAGTCGGCTTCTAGTTACTAGCCACTAGCTTGGTCTCGCTAGAACCAACTTCATTCCTTCAATTGCCGAAAAGCTAGCAGCTAGAAGCTAAATTTCCGGTACCAGATTCGCCTTCTCAACATTGCTGAGCGCGATCTCCACCGTGTTCAGGCCCGTCTTGCGGCTCTTGCTGTTTTGCTTGATCGCCGCCAGATCGAGCGTTATCTTCTTGGTCTCGGACAGAGTTCCTTCACCCGCCACGAGCCTTCCCTGCCAGTGCCGGTTGTTACGGACCGGTTCAAAGGTCTGCACCTTCACAAGGCATCCTTGAAACCGCTCGAAGTCCTCCGGACGCGTCAACTTCCGATCAAGACCGGGGGAACTGGCTTCCAGCGTGTACGATTCGACGGGAATCAGATCCTCCACGTCGAGCAAAACTCCAAAATCGCGGCTGAACGCCGCGCAATCTTCGTGCGTTACGCCGGAAAGCTGCTCCACGGCAAGCGAGCCTTCCAAAAGCCTCTCCGGCAAGTCCTTCGGACCGTCCTCGTCTCGGACTGCCTCGACACGTGCTTTGAGCTCTGCCCGGCCCTCGGCATTCTTCTCGAGCGTCACCCGCAGAGTGCGATCCTTGACCGGCCCGGCGAACTCCATGTCGACCACGTCGAGTCCGTGTGAGGCAGCTACCCGTTCCGCCGCCTTCCGGATTTCGTCCAGCCTGACCGCCATCGTCCCCGCTGCCTTCCCGGCAGCCACAATCCCGTTATCCCTCGATTTTTCAGGGTTTTACGGGCAAAGTTTGCCGCAAATAAAAAGTGGGCTTTCGGCCCACTCATCTCTCCGCCAGCCGGTGCGCACACGGAAAAAACCGGCGGACAAACGCGTTGCATTCTCAGAATACAGCGAAGTTCAAGGAAATTCAACTACCTGCGGCCCCTCAGGTTTCTCGCGAAATCCCAACTTCTTGCGTTGCCGAAGCTTTGGGGGTGCTGCGATACTTGCGGCCATGCATCTGAAAACTGCACTCTGCGCCCTGACCCTCAGTGCCGGAATCGCCTTTCTGGCCGCCCCTCCAACTCTGGCCGACGATTCCGCCGCGTCCATCGCCGCCGGCGGCCTCGTCGCGCGTCGCGAAACGCGCATCGTCATGGCCAAAGAGGTCCTCCGCATTCGCCCCGACAAGGTGATCGTCGATTACGACTTCCGCAACGACACGGACGAGAATGTGACGACCGAAGTGGCCTTCCCCGTGCCGCCCTACAGTTACGGCCCCGAGAGTCCGGATATCACCGACGCATCGTTCTCCGACTTCAAGCTCCTTATTGACGGAAAGGCCGTCGCTTACCAATCCGAAGCCAAAGCCACGCTGAACGGCAAAGATGTCACGGCAATCCTGACCGCGGACAAGATCGATATTGCCAGCTTCGGCCACCTTCGCCAACCCGATCCGGCCAGCGGGCAGATGCAGACTCCGGATGTGTCGCGATTGCCGCAAGCCGAGCAACAGCGCCTGGCGAAACTGGGCCTCTTCGATGCCGAAGACGGCTGGGGCCTGTGGACCGTCCATCTGCAATACCACTGGACGCAAACCTTTCCAGCCCACTCCACGGTGCACATCCAGCACCAGTACACGCCGGTCGAGGGATCTGAATTGATGCTGCCCGACACCCTCGAAAATGTCTTCGAGCACAAGCAGCCCACCGGCGATCCCGACACCGTAAAGTACGCGCTAGAAGATATGCAGCGTTTGGAAGCGCTTTGTCCGGACCCCTCATTACTAAGCGGCATGATCGCGCAGATCAAAGCCAGCGCCCCTGGTTACGGGCAGTATGCACATCCCCACTGGGTCGACTTCATTCTCACCAGCGCCAACACCTGGAAGCAGCCCATCGAAGATTTCACGCTCATCGTCGAGCGCGGCCAGCCGGAGGAAACAAACGCCCAAACCTTCGTCAGCTTTTGCTCCCCGCAAAACGCACCCGTCACAAGAATCGATGCCAACACCTTCCAGCTTCACCTCACCGACTTTGTCCCCAAAGACGAGCTGCGTATCGGCTTTTTTGATGTCCCGCAATCCGCGCCCGCACCGGCATCCCCAGGCCAGAGCCACTAGACATCGGATCACTTGCAGCGGAGCCTCCGGTGCTTCATCCTTTTCCGCGCTTCTTAGTGGAAAAGGGTGGGGCAGCGCATATTCTCGTTGCGCTGAGAGCTGGCCTGCTCACGACCGTTCACATCTAAACTGTCGAATGGAGGCGGATCAGACATGAGAAGGACCCTTTGGCTGGTCTGGGTGATGGCGATTTTAACCATGAGCCCAATCGGTAGGGCACAGGGGGTCTATTTGGGTTTCGATAAGAATGATTACCCAGGCAACTCTGCAATGTTGCAGCTGCACGTCACGTACCTGTACACCAGCTATTGGCTGAACAATCCGCCAGGGCTTGATCACAATCCGTGGGTGGGAAAACGGGCGTTCATTGCGAAGCAGGGATTTGGCTTTTTGGTTCTCTTCAACGGAAGACTCAGCACCAAGCTAAAAGGGAAGGATGCCACCGCCCTCGGCAATCAAGATGGCAACGCCGCGGCGGATTCTGCAATTCGGGAAGGTTTCCCCAGGACCGTTCGCATATTTCTCGACCAGGAGCAAGGGGGACGTCTGCTTCCCAATCAAGCCGCATACCTTATGGCGTGGGTTGAAGCTGTTCGCCGTCGCGGAGCTCGTGCGGGCGTCTATTGCTCAGGAATCGATGTGCCGGACGAAGGCGCCGTGATCAACACCGCGGAGAATATCCAGATGCTGGAGAGGGAAGAGTCGAAGCCTTCAAAGATGCCAGCGCCGCGGTTGGCGCTTTGGGTAGCCAATGACCAATGCCCGCCTTCGCCGGGCTGCACCCCGACGGAACTGCCACCGAGAATTGGCTCTCGATTGGAAGACCCGAGCGCAATCGCGGTTTGGCAGTATGCCCAGTCCCCGCGCCGCGCGCAGTTCAGCGCTAGCTGCCCTGAGAATGCTGCGCCCGACGGGAATTGCTACGCTCCCGGTTTGCCACAGAGCCCAGCATCCTTCATCGATCTGGACGTAGCTACCTCTCCAGATCCGTCCGAGGGAAGATGACTTGTGCGCCCAGGTACGGAATTCGTGTCCGCTGAGGTCGCGCACGATTTTTTTTGCAAGGCGCGCAACGAGGGGCGACAATAACGGGATGAAGAAGTTCTGTTTTCTCGGTCTGGCTTTCCTCGCCCTCGGACCGGGTTTCCTTCCACTTCACGCTCTCGACAAGCAACCGGCCGGTGTCTTTCACGCGCGCCGCGAAGCCCTTGCCGGCAAATTGCAGGGCGGCGTCGCCATTCTGTTCGCCGCGGAAGAACCGGAGCTGGATTTCATGCCTTACCGCCAGGACTCCAACTTCTATTACCTGACGGGATGGAATGAGCCGGGCGCGGCGCTGCTGATCGAAGGCGATGCTCCGCAAGCCGCCTCGCCGCATGGCTACAGGGAAATTCTCTTCCTGCCCGCGCGCAATTTGCGCATGGAAGCCTACACGGGCGTGAAGATGGATGCCGCCACTCCCGGCGTGGCCGAGGCCGCGGGCGTGGACGATGTCGAGCCGATGACCGAGCTGCCGGCAGAGTTGAGCCATTTGATCTCCACCAATCGTTCACTCATCGCCAATGTGTGGACGCAACCGGATTCCGCTTCGGCAACAGCCCTGTTGAGCTTCACTGCAACCACTCTGGGCAGCGGAGACGTGCCCCATGCGCACGACGTCACCACTCTCACCATGCCGCTGCGCCAGATCAAAGACGAAGGTGAGATTCAGTTGATCAAGCAGGCATCGAAGGCATCCATCCTTGCGCAACGCGTCATGATGCAGTGGTGGGTTAAGCCGGGCATGACCGAACGCGCCATCGCTGGAGCCATGACCGCGGTATGGATGGAGAACGGATGCGAGCGGCCCAGCTACGCGCCCATCGTGGGTTCGGGCATCAACTCCACCATCCTGCACTACTCCAACAACGACCGCACCATGCAGGACGGCGATCTTCTGCTTGTCGATGCCGCCTGCGAGTACTCCATGTATGCCGCCGATATTACCCGCACCGTCCCGGTGAACGGACACTACACCGCCCGGCAGCGGGAAATTTACAACGTAGTGCTGGGCGCGCAGCAGGCCGCCATCGACGCCTTTGTCTCCGGTAAATCCACCATCAATGATCGCGACCGCAGAGATCCGAACTCGCTCGATACCGTGGCCTATAACTACATCAATACCCACGGCAAAGATCTGCACGGCCAGTCGCTGGGCAAATACTGGCTGCACGGCCTGGGCCACATGATGGGCATCGACGTTCACGATCCCGGCAACTATCCCGTGGTGCTCAAGCCGGGCATGGTCTTCACCATCGAGCCGGGCGTCTATATTCCCGAGGAGAAGATCGGCATTCGCATCGAGTGCGACTTCCTCGTCACCGCCGACGGCAAGCTCGTAGATTTGGACGCGAGCCTTCCCCACACCCCCGACGAAATTGAAGCGGCCATGCAGGCCGGCAAGGGCGCGTCAAAGTAGGGCATGAGCAGGGTAGAGAAAAAATGGACCCGCGCGACGCCATGGATCCTTCCGAAGTTGACGCGCTGAGCCGCGTCTTCAGCGAACAGCTTCTCGCCTGCCTCGATGCATGCGCGCGCGGTCGTCACGGCCTGTTCGCCGAAACCATCGACCTCGACGATTCAGAAAAATCCTGGCCCGAGGCGGCGCGGCTCCGCGAGCTTGCCATGGCTTTGCAAAACATTCTCGCGCAGCAGGAGGAACGCAACGCGCTCTGCGACGAATTCCTCGACCTGTGCACGATGCACGGCGAAAGCCATCCCGGAGACCGCAAACTGGCGCGCATGTTTCTCGAGCGCATCGAGCGCGGCGAAGTAGGATCGCCCACCGAAAAGAATCCTTGGTAGTGCACACCCCGAAATCAGTTTTTTAACTTGGTCACCGCGGGGGAGCTCACCCGGTGGGCTGGTCACGAGCCGAAAGAGTCTATGAAGCGCGCAGCTCTATAGGCTGCGAAAAAGCTCATTTTCAGTTCGCGAAAAAGCTCTTTAAGGAGGAGCACGAAGTGTCAGGGCGCGACTTTAGTCGTGCCGTAAATGCAGCAGCATCGATTCGGGCTTTAGCCCCTGAGGGATTCGGGTCAAATCTGCCAGTCAATTCTTGAGACACACGCAATGCTTGTTGCGCGCAGCCGATCCTTCCGCAGTTCAACTGCGAAAGGATCGGAATGTTTGCTGAATAGTCCGCCGCTGAACGGGCTAGAACCGCACGCCCACCGATACAGGAATGATCCGGGTATTTGCCGCCACGCTGGTCACGCCCAGGCCGTTCGCGCTGCCCATCACCGCCGGGCTGAACACGTCCACGTAGCGCGCCTCCACGAACAGCTTCGTATTGCTGTCGCCGTACATGCTCCCGATACGGTGCTGGAAGCCCGCGCCGAAATTGATGCCGCCCTGATTGGACGAGAAGTGCCCGACCACGGCGTTTGCCGTTCCAATCTCGCAGAAGTAATAGCAATACTCGGTCTCTTCGGGATCGGTGAAGCTGGTCACCTTGCGATAAAATCCCCCGCCGCCGGTGACGTAGACATCGTTGGTTGCCTTCGGCATCAAGTCGATCACCGGATCGATGGTGAACGACCAGATGTGCGCGTAGCCGCCATTCGCACCGGCCTCCGCGATCAAGTAGCCCGGCAGCTTATCGTCGACAAACTGGTACTCAATCAGCGCGGCCAGGTACTTGTTGAAGTTCAATCCCGCGCCCGCCGTGAACTGTCCGCCGTAGGTGACGGAGTTGCTGATGGGCGCGTTGAACCCGCCGCCCGCTTCGAAGGTCCAGCTGTGCAGAACATTGTGCTTCTCGCCGCCGCCTCCGTACTGGCCCCCGCCAGCCCCGCCAGACGGCGACGCGGAACCTCCCGGCGCCGGTGCCTCGGGCAGAACAAATTCGGCCATCTGAGTCTGCGTCAGCCCCGATTGACTTGAGGAGAAGCTTGCTGAGCTGGATGTATCGTTGGGAGCTGTGGACTGTGCGCTCGCAACACCGGCCGCGAACAAAACCGCAGCCGTAACCACACCGGCACGCCGCACCAGCGGCATTCGCATGAGGGGAGTCATACTATGTACCTCAAAAGAAAGATTTTTCTTCAATACCCGGGAGATCGAGCACCGGGTCAATGAATTAGACACCAAAATCGCCAAGAGGTTGCCTATTCAAAGGTTTACTGTATCGCCTATTGAAAGACGTCTCTTGTGAAGCCTGAATGGAGAAATAGCGAAGGCCGGAGCGCTGGCTCCGGCCTTCGGTTGTCTTGCTGACTCGCTACCTTTATCCCTGGATATCGAACTGCTCGGGATGCAGCGTCGGATCGCTCTTGAGCAGAAGGTTCTTGCCGATCAGCTCCTCGAACTCCGTCAGCCAGCGGGCGTTGTTGCCTTTCAGCACCTTCACTGTTTCCGGATGTACGCGCAGCATCACGTCGGCGGCCTCAAAGTGCTTCCGCATCTTCCGCAACTCCACGTAAATCTCGTTGCAGACGGTTGCAGAGCTCTTCACCATGCCGGTCGCCTGGCAAGTGGGGCAGGGAACGCTCAACGTCCGCTCCAGCGACTGCTTTACGCGCTTGCGCGTAATCGCCACCAGGCCGAAATCGTTAAACTGCAGCACCTTGGTTGGCGCGCGGTCGCTCTTCAACGCCTCTTCGAGCGCGGCCATCACCTTGAAGCGGTTCTTGCGCTCGTCCATGTCGATGAAGTCGATCACGATAATGCCGCCCAGGTCGCGCAGGCGGATCTGCCGCACGATCTCCGGCACTGCGTCCAGGTTGGTCTTCAGAATCGTGTCTTCAAGCCGCGCCGATTTGCCCACATATTTGCCGGTGTTGATGTCAATCGCCACCAGCGCCTCGGTCTGGTTGATCACGATCGAGCCGCCACTCTTCAGCCACACCTTCGAGCGCAGCGCCTTCGAGATCTCTTCCTCGATGCCGAAGTGCTCGAAGAGCGGAACCTCCTTGGTGTAGAGCTTTACGCGGCGCACGAGCGACGGCGAGAAGCGATTAAGGAAGCGCACGATGCGCTCGTAGTCAGCCTCGGTATCGACCCAGATATTTGAAAAGTTCGAACTCACCTGGTCGCGCAGAATGCGCTCGATGAGCGACAAATCGTGGTAGATCAACGCCGGCGACTTCGACGATTCGGAACGCTGCTTGATGTCGTTCCACAGATTCATCAGGAAGCGCAGGTCGGCGCGCAATTCCTCTTCTGAAGCTCCCTCGGCCGCGGTCCTAACAATCAGTCCGCCCGAAGATTCGCCGCGCTCGTGCAGCAGAATCCGTTTCAGGCGATGGCGCTCCTCGTCGGAAGCGATCTTGCGGCTCACGCCTACGTGGCTCACGGTGGGCATGAAAACCAGGAACCGTCCCGGCAGCGCGATGTGGCTGGTGATGCGCGCGCCCTTCTTGGCAATCGGCTCCTTGGCAATCTGCACCAGGATCTCCTGCCCCGACTTCAAAAGGTCAGAGATGATGGGCAGATTTGAGGTCTGTGCCGAGCGGCGCGAGGGGCCGCGCCCGCGCTGAGGACCGCGTCCACGCTGCCCGCGATCGCGGCGTTGTCCGCTGCGAACCGGTGGCGCTCCCGGCGTCGTCTCTTCTTCCTCTGCGGCCTCGTCCTCTTCGTCCTCGCCGGCCGGCTCGCCCAGATTCCGTTGGATGCGATGGTCGAGGTGCGCCTCCTGGAACATTTCGCCCACGTCGCCGGGGCGCATGTTCGAGGGCAGTGTCTGCTCCTCGTATTCGTCCAGGTCGTGCGCCTCGGGCTTGTGCCGGCGCGCATGCGGCGCGGCGTCGAACTCCTCGCCCTCAATCACTTCCTCTTCCACAAGGCCTGCACCCGGCGCGTACGTTGAAACCGGAACCGCAGCCTTCTTCTTGGCTGCTTCCTCTTCCTTCTTCTTGCCAAAACCGAACAGCCGGAAGCCCGTCGGCGACGAAGGATCGACGCGGTGCGAAGCCGACGCATCCGTCTCGTCTCCCTCAGGCGAACTTTCTTCCTCTCCGTTAGCTTCCGTGGCCGCGGCTTCAAATTCTGCCGGAGCGGAATCCGTGGTCTCTTCGAATTCGTCTTCCTCCGCCATCTCGCCCGCGTCGGTTTCAAGCTCCGCCGCGTCTTCCTCTGCGAGCTCGTTGAATGCGTCCGCCCCCAAGCTCTCCTCTTCGAACTCGAGGGCTGTTTCCTTCGGCTCCTCCGTTCCCGTTTCGATCTCGAAATAGGAGGACTCAGTCTCCTGACGCTCTCCCTCAACCACTTCCTCTGTGGCGGCGCTAGCTTCTGCCGAAGGCGCGCTTTCGCTGGGCAAATCTGGCTCAGCCTCCGGCTGAGGTCCGCGATGTCGCGAGATCGATTCTCCCGGCAACAATCCGCTGCCATCCCAGGCAATCGGCGCATCGATCAGCGTAGAGGGCTTTGACGTGTAACTCCGGCGCGGCGGAGCAGCCGACTCCGGCGCTGATTGAGATGTCTCGCCTGCCGGCGTGCCGCCATACTTCGAAAGCGATTCACCCGGCAGCACAATGGTCCCCGGCGCCTGATGTCCGTGCTGCGCAGGTCGCGGGGCATGGGCCTCGCGCGCCTGCGGCTCTTCTTCAATTTCAAGAGTCTCAATCGGCTCGGTTGGCCGCGCGGCGCTTGACCCCGCCTGAGCCGCCCCTTCCGGTGCCCCACCCTGTCCGCGCCCACCGCGGCGGCGACGCCGTCCCCGCCAGCGACTTCCGCTCGCGTCATCGTTTTCCTGAGCCGTCCCTGCCGGCGCAGCAGCACCGGTGGACTCGGGAGCAACCGTTTCAAATTCTTCCGGCCCGCGGCGCTCCTGCCTGGGCTCCTGTTTTCTGTCGCCCTGCCGTCCACCGCGTTCTTCGCGGCGTCCGCCGTTGCGGTCAACGCCCTGGGAAGAACTCTGGGGAATGCCATGCGGATGCTGAATCTCGCGCGGAGCCTGGCCGGTCGCCGCGGCTCTCTCAAGCTCGTCGGTCTCTTCCTGATCCTCGAGTTCAATGAAGTCGGTGACGTACAGAAACGCATCGCGCTCCAGGCCAAGGTCGACAAATGCCGACTGCATGCCCGGCAAAACTCGTGTCACGCGTCCGTTGTAAATGGAGCCTGCGAGAGTGTACTCGTTTTCGCGTTCGTAATAGATTTCCGCGAGTTGATCGTCTTCTAGAATCGCCAGCCGCGTCTCATGCGGCGTGCTTGAGATACAAATTTCCTTTGCCATCGTACCTTTCCGTCCGGCAGCCTGGGGCAACCGGTACATGCGGCAAGGTTGGATGGACGCGCGCGAAGACGGCAGGGAAGGGGATGGGCGGATAACCTGTATCGATGAACGGCCTCAGTGCGGCTGCCTGCCTTGTGGGCGGCGAGCCTGGGCATAAAAACCGAACGGGCTGCTGATTGCGGGTATCCTGTCGCAGAGTGCTTGGGGCGGCCATGGCTGATAGATGACCGGAGGCGTTCGCAGGGAAGTTCCACCTCAGTGGAACGGCGTTCGCCAGTTTCCATTGGTTTGCTCGGTTTGCGAGGTCCTTGCCTTGTGCAAGCCGCGAGTCGTGCCGCATGCTCAGGCGACCGGTTTCGGTCGTTGGAGCGGAGCGGCCATCCCGTCTCTGCGTGCTCATAATCCCAATCCTGCCGGGCGCGATCCATCGGGACCATGCCGGCGAAATACTTGCTGATCTTGCTCTTACGGCCACAGCGGTTCCAGAGTTGCCGCATCCTGTAGCCGGGTTGTCAAGTGGCGTTTTCCTCAAGAAAACGCCACCTCTAACTGAAGTTCCTAGGGCACTTAAACTCTGAAACCGCTCAGAAGTAATATAGAATTGCCCTCGACCGCACACCACTTAATCTTTTCCTCACGCCCCTCAGCCGAATTGGCTCGAGACGCGTCAGTTCACGAACCGGCGCATGCGGACATTCATTGCAACGCCCAGCGCCAGGAACGTAAACAACACCGAAGATCCACCGTAACTCAATAAAGGTAAAGGGATTCCGGTGACGGGCATAAACCCGATGACCATACCTACGTTGACCGCAATCTGGAAGGTCAACACAGCCACGATTCCCATGATAATGAGCGAACCGGGCAGGTCGGCGGCTGTTTGAGCGTTTTGAATCAAACGCATCAATATAAGAAAGTATAGCAGTAGCACAAAAATCGCGCCCACAAAACCATGCTCCTCGCTGAGCGCGGCGAAGATGAAGTCCGTATACGGGATAGGCAAAAAATAGCCCTGCGTCTGCGTGCCCTTCCCCGATCCCTTGCCCCAGATTCCCCCGGAACCCACGGCAATCTCCGACTGCAGCAACTGGTACCCCGCCCCCCTGGGGTCGTTCTGGGGATTGGTGAAGCTGGTCAGCCGCGCCTTCTGATACGACTTCAGAAACTTGCCGCTCGACCACACTCCGCCCACCAGCACTAACCCGCAGGTGACCAGTATGGCCGCCTGCCGCAGATTGATGCCGCCCAAAAACAGGCCGGCAACCAGAATCGGGGTATAGGTCAGCGTCGTCCCAAGGTCCGGCTGCTTCAGCACCAGCAGCATGGGGATGCCAACCAGCGCAAAGGCTTTGAAGATGTCCTTCCAGGTAAGGCTGCGGCCGCCAAGATTGGCAAAGTAGCGTGCCACCATCATCAGGAGAATGAGCTTGACGAATTCGGAAGGCTGAAACTGGATTGGCCCTGCTTTGATCCAACGGCGGCCTCCCAGCGCGTTGTGCCCCAGCGGTGTATAAATGGCGGCCAGCGCCAGCAGGCCGAACCCGTACGCCCATGGCGTCCAGTCAAGCACGCGGTGATAGTCGATCTTCGCAAAAATGAACATGACGACTACGCCGACCGTCACCCAGAAGATTTGCCTACTGCCGAAGCTGGCAAACCTCGTGTGCAGCGTAGCCGAGTGCACCTCAACGACGGAAATGCTGCAAAGCACGAGCAGGAGCGCCAGCAGAGCCCAGTCGAAATCGCGAAAGCTCAGGAAACGGCGCAAAGCCATAACGCTACGGATTCCTTCCTGGCTCGGGCGCCGCTAAGGCTTCAGAGCTTGCCGCGAAATGGGCTTCAGAGCCCGCGGAAAAATGCGTCATTGGGCACGAAGTGTCAGGGCACGACTTCAGTCGTGCCGTAAGGGCCGCAAAATGTAGGAGGGCTTTAGCCCCTGAGCAACATTTCACTGGATCCCGCCCCCTGATTCAGGCTTTTTCAGCAAACTCTTCAATGTCGGCCTGCGTTCGGGCAGCGCCGCGGCCACTTCTGTCGGTCTTGTATGTGCCTTCACCGTCGGCGGAGGCACAGCACTTTTCGCTGGCAAATGGCTGGTTTGCGCATCGCCTTGGTTCGCAGCCACTATCTGCCCGTTCTCGATGAAAAAATGTCCGCTGTGAATCTGGCTTTTGGTCGTTGCAGCCGTCGTGTTCTTCGCGTTCGGATGCGCATCCGGAGTGGTCCACACCGCACCCATCTCAACCGGGGCTGCGGTCTTCTGCTGCGGCAGGTTGCCGGCAAGCCGCCGCTTCTTGTCCACAAACGCCTCCACCACTGCACCGGCGATACGCGCGGGGTACCAGCTGAATTCGCCGTTCTGCCACAGCACCGCCACCACAAGCTCCGGATTGCGGCGGGGCGTCACGCCCACGAACCATACGTTGGGAAACGTGGTCTTGCCCTTATTGGTCTTCCCCAGCGCCTCGTGGCTCATGACCTCTGCCGTTCCAGTCTTACCGGCAAAGTCGATGCCTGGCAGACCCTCGTGGCCGGCTGTGTGGTAGAGACCGGGCTGCGTGACGTTGTACATGCCGTCAGTAATGATCTCCCAATTCGCGGGATCGATAGGAACATACGCATCGCCCGATCCGGGAAAACTATCCACGAGCGATTTGCGAAATTCCGCGGGCAGCTGATCGGGAAACACCACGTGCGGTCGCACCAAATGTCCACCCGACGCAATGCCGCCAATAATGCGCGCCAACTGGATCGGCGTCGCCTCAACCGCGCCCTGCCCGATGGCCACGTCGAGCGTCTCGTCGGGATACCAGCGGGCGTGATAGTTCTTCGCCTTCCACGGTGCGCTCGGCATCAATCCGGGCTGTTCGCCCGGCAGGTCGATCCCTGTCTTCTGGCCATAACCGAAGGCGGTTGCATACTTCACAATACGGTCGATCCCCAGCTTGTCGCCCAGCATGTAGAAGAACGTGTCGCAGGAGTACGGGATCGCGTTGTTCATGTCCACTAGCCCGTGTCGCTCGTCGCATTTGTGGTAGTAACCGTAGGGGCCCCATCCGCCGTTGCACACAATATGCATGTTCTGCATAATGCCTTCCTGCAAGCCCGCCACCGACATCATGATCTTGAAGGTCGATCCCGGCGCAAGTTGCGCCTGAATTGCTTTGTTCATCAGTGGATGGTCAGGATCGGTAACGAGCTTGTTCCACTCCGTGCGGTCGATCTTGACGGCGAACGCATTGGGATCGAAACTGGGCCGCGAAACCATGGCCAGAATCTCGCCGTTGCGCGGGTCCATGGCCACAATCGCGCCATTGCGGTCACCCAACGCCAATTCGGCGGCGCGTTGCAGGTCGTTGTCGATCGTCAGCTTCAGGTCCTGGCCCGGCACCGCGTGCTCAATGCCAAAGTAGCCCACTTCGCGCCCGTGGCTGTCCACCACCACTTCGCGGCTGCCGTCCTGCCCGCGCAGCAACTCGTCGTAGGTCTCTTCCACGCCCGCCTTGCCCACCACGTCGCCCGGCTCGTAGTAGGCAAACCGCGGATTGTTCAGGTCGTCCTCGCTCACTTCGCCCACGTACCCGATCAGGTGCGCGGCAAAGCCGTCGCGCGGATACAGCCTGCGCTCTTCGTCGATCGTTTCCAGCTCAGGTAATTCGTTGCGATGCGCCGCGATAAAGGCCTGCTCGTCGGCGGTCACGTCCTGCTTGATGGGGATGGGCTGGTAGCCAGGCTGGCTGCGGTACCGGCGCAAGGTCGCCCGAAGTTGATCCAGGTCGAGGTCCAGGCCCTTCGCAATCAGGGGCAGATCGGCATCCACATTCTGGTTCTGCTCGCGCACCAGGAAGCACGTCACCGACGGATAGTCGTCCACCACCAGCCGGTCATAGCGGTCAAAGAGTTTGCCGCGCGGCGCCAGGATCGGCTCTTTGCGGATGCGGTTCTGCTCGGCCAGCACGCGGTAGTTGTCGACGTCCAGCACCTGCAGCCGCCACAAACCGGCTGCCAGCGCCAGCATCAGAATAAGAATGCCGTACTGCACCAGCGTCAGCTTGAACGTGGAGAGCTTTTCACCGCGATTGATACTGCCTGAAACCATGACCCCTACGCTTCAGAATACCCCGACTTCAATTTCCCGCGCCGCCCTTCGCGCCCTTGCTCCCTGTCTTTCAGTCCCTGAGTTGCAGACGGTCCAGCACGGGAAACAGCACGACGGCAATCAGCGAATTCCCCACCGCTCGCATCAGTTCGGTCAGCCAACTCCACTCCAGCGCCATGCCCAGCAAAACGCGGTAGACGAAAAGGTAGATCGTGCTCGACAGCAGGGAAAGCCCGAAATTCATCAGCAGGCGCACGATTTGGTTTTCGACTTCGATGCGAACGCCCACGGAAGCCGCGAGAAAACCAACGACGGTTTTGGCAATGCCGTTTACGCCGATCACATGAGTCGAAAGCGCATCCTCAAACAGGCCCATGCCTGCGCCCATGATGGTGCCCTGGATGGGGCTACGTCGTCCCAACGCGAAATAAACGGTAATGACGAGCGGCAGATCGAACCAGGCGTAGCGCCCCAGCACACGCGGCAGCCATGCCTGCAAAACCAGCGAAGCCAACGGAACCAGCGCGTATACCAGCAGGGGATAGCGGCGAATCTCCATATCGCGCCGGCTATCGGCGCTGAGAATGGACATGGCTATGGATTCCTCCGCGGCGTCGTTTGCGGTTTGGAAACCTCTGCGGGTTGTGGTTTGCCGCTATTGCCTTCAGCCGCGTGTGGGGTCGCCGGTTTTTTGGTCTGCGGCTTGGGCGCAGGCTCCGTATCGGTCTCCGGTGCGGGAGTGGTTGCGGCGCCCGGCGAAAACTCGTCAGGATGTAGCGGCTGCGGCGGCGGGGGAGCGGGATTCGGATTGCTGCTGTCGTTCAGTGGCTGCTTGTCGGGCGGCAGGTTGGGATCGATCAGGCCGGGCAGCTTCTCGGCCATAATCTCCGACGCCTTCATCTGGTCTTTGATTGCAGTCGGCACAAGGTCAGTTTGCGATTCGCTGGTAGCCAGATCCTGCCGTTCCTGCGGTGAGAAGCGCGGCTCCGTCGAGGTAATCACCAGCACCTCGTCCAGGCGCTCAAGATGCGCGGCCGGCCTAACAATCACGTCAATGAACGAATCCCGGTCGGGATCGGGAACCACTTTCTCCACTACACCCACCGGCAATCCCCGCGGAAAAATCAAATCGCCCCCGGCTGTCAGCACTTTCTCGCCGGGCTGAATACGCTGATCGGCCAGGATGCCAACCACTTCCAGCCGGCCCACCGCGTCGCCCCGCAAGATGCCGCGAATGCGCGTGGTTTCCAGAATCACGCCCGCGCCGCTGCTGGCATCGTTCACCGCCAGCACCTGCGCCGTGTGCGGAAACACGTCGCGCACCTTGCCCACAATGCCGTCGGCGGTAATCACCGCCATGTCCGCTTTCAGGCCGTCGTGTGCGCCCTTGTCGATATAGAAGACATGCGAGCGATCGCTGCCGCTGGAGCCGTAAGCCTGTGCGGCCACCGTGCTGTAAATGTATTTCTCCTGGAAGCCAAGCAGCGCCTGCAGCCGTTGGCCCTGGCGCGCATCTTCCAGCAGCGCCGCCTGCTCCAACCGCAGCCTGTCGACCGTTTTCTGCAAATCCTCATTCTGCTTGCGCACGCGGCGAAGATCGATATAGTTTGTCCACAGCGAGTCGAGGCCGATTTTTGTTCCGTGGATCAGACGTTCTGGGGGCGAAATAATCGCATTACCCCACAGCCGGATCAGGCGCACGCCGCTCGGATCGCTGGGGTCAAGCGTGTTCGTGCCGGCGCTGTTGTGGCGCACCTGCACCGCCAATCCGGCGATCTGTGCCATCAGAATGGCCAGCAGCACCACAAGGTTCCGATAGCGGGTGAAGAAGGAATCCATAGCGAAAAACAGGGACTAAGGGACTAGGGACGAGGGACTAGGACCAGACCGAGACTGCTCGCTTGATTTCGCGAGCCTATGCGGACGAATTGTCCATAAAGGCCTGGAACGTCGAGATTCTCGAGGCTTTGCATTTCTTAGTCCCTAGTCCCTTTGTCCCTGTCTTAGTCAATTTTGATCTTGCGCAGCAGCCGGAAGTCCGAAAGCATCTTGCCTGTGCCCAGAACCACCGAAGCCAGCGGATCGTCGGCCACCGAAACCGGCAGCCCGGTCTCCTCGCGGATGCGCTTGTCCAGATTCTTGATCAGTGCGCCGCCGCCGGTCAGCACAATGCCGCGATCCGAAATATCAGCAGACAGCTCGGGAGGCGTCCTCTCCAGCGCCACGCGAATGGCGTTCATGATCACCGCAATGCATTCGCCCAGTGCTTCGCGAATCTCGCTGTCGTCGATGGAGATGGTCTTGGGCACGCCCTCAATCAGGTTGCGTCCTTTGATCTCCATGGTCAGCGGCTTGTCCAGCGGGAACGCCGATCCGATTTCAATCTTGATCGCCTCTGCCGTGCGCTCGCCGATCAGCAGGTTGTATTTGCGCTTCAGATAATTGGTAATGGCCTCGTCCATCTGGTTGCCGGCCATGCGCACGGAGCGCGAGTAGACAATACCCGAAAGCGAAATCACGGCAATGTCCGTCGTCCCGCCGCCAATGTCCACTACCATGTTGCCCGAGGGCTCCGTAATCGGCAGTCCTGCGCCGATCGCCGCCACCATGGCCTGCTCCACGAGATAAACCTCGCTGGCCTTGGCGCGATACGCCGAGTCCTCTACCGCGCGCTTCTCCACTTGCGTAATCTCTGAGGGCACACCGATCACGATGCGCGGATGCACCAGCATCTTGCGGTTGTGCGCTTTTTGAATAAAGTAGTTCAGCATTTTTTCCGTGACTTTGAAGTCGGCGATCACGCCGTCTTTCATCGGCTTGATGGCCACAATGTTGCCGGGCGTGCGTCCCAGCATCTCCTTGGCTTCTTTGCCCACGGCTTCCACTTCGCCGGTGTTTTTGTTGATCGCGACAATCGACGGTTCATTGACGACGATGCCCTTGCCCGCCGCGTAGACAAGAGTGTTTGCCGTGCCTAAATCGATAGCGAGGTCGCTCGAGAACATGCTGAACAGCGAGCGAAACCCGTGGGAACGCGAAGAGCGCGAAGGATATCCGTTTGAAGACATGGAAGTGCTGGGTCTACCTCGAAAAGCTGAAAATGAAACCTGCCTTGATGCCTATTGTACGGCCACTGGAACCAAGCCGCGAAACCCGCCCCAAAACAGGAGAAAAAGGTAACCTCGGGCCTCCCGCGTTGCCCATTCCGGCACCCCCGTTACGGCTCCATTTACAACAAACACTGCGGTCATCCTGAGCGACGTTTGGCCCTTTTAAGGCCGAACGGAGCCGAAGGACCTGCATTTCGGGATGCCGGGTTCTGCATCGAATTTCGAGGATCCCACTCTCGGCTAGCCGGAACCCCAACCACGGGGTTATGCTGTCTTGCGGATTGTGGCAGGTTCGGGCTGGTACGCGGCAGACGGAACGCGGATGCCGATTTCTGATCCCTGATCCCTAATCCCTGTTTTTTCGAGGCTTTTATGACTTATCCCACCTACCAAAACCTCATCGGCGGCCAGTGGGTCGCCGCGGCGACCGGCAAAACCATGCTGAATCTCAACCCCGCCGACCAATCCGACGTCATCGGCGCATTCCCGTCCTCCCATTCTGAAGACGTGGCCGCAGCCGTAGCGGCGGCCAGGCAGGCCTTCGCCACCTGGCGTCTGGTTCCCGCGCCCAAACGGGCGGAGATTCTGCTTCGCGCGCAGGCCATCCTCGTCCAAAACAAAGAAAAATACGCAAAAGACATGACGCGCGAAATGGGCAAGGTGCTTGCCGAGACGCGCGGCGACGTGCAGGAGGCCATCGATGAAGCCTTTTACGTGGCGGGCGAGGGCCGGCGTCTCTTCGGCGTCACCACTCCCAGCGAACTGCCCGACAAATTCGCCATGAGCGTGCGCATGCCCGTCGGCGTCGTCGGCCTCATCACGCCGTGGAACTTTCCCATGGCCATCCCCAGTTGGAAGCTCTTTCCCGCGCTCGTCGCCGGCAACACCTGCGTCATCAAGCCCGCCACCGACACGCCGCTCTCCACCTACAACCTCGTCCAGGCGCTCGTCGATGCCGGTCTTCCGCCGGGCGTCGTCAATATCGTCTGCGGCACAGGTTCAACGGCGGGCGCGGCGCTGGTGGAGCACCCCGATGTGCGCGCCATCAGCTTCACCGGCTCCAGCGCCGTCGGCTCGCTCATCGCGCAACGGGCCGCCGTCACCTTCAAGCAGGTCTCGCTCGAGATGGGCGGCAAAAACGCGCAGATCGTTCTCGACGACGCCAATCTCGATCTCGCTCTTGACGGCGCGCTATGGGGCGCGTTCGGGACGACGGGGCAAAGATGCACCGCCACCAGCCGCATCCTTCTGCAAAAGGGAATCGCCGCCGAGTTCACCGAAAGATTTGTCGCCCGCGCCAAAAAACTCAAAATCGGCAACGGCCTCGATGAATCCGTCGAAGTCGGCCCGCAGGTCAACGCCAATCAAATCGAGACCTCGGCACGCTACGTCGAGATTGCGCTGGCGGAAGGCGCGAAGCTGTTGTGCGGCGGCCACGCCATGACTGGCGGCGCACACACCCACGGAACCTTCTTCGAGCCCACGGTCTTCGCCAGTGTCACGCCGCAGATGCGCATCGCGCGCGAAGAGGTCTTCGGCCCGGTGGTCGCGTTGATGGAGTTTTCGACATTTGAAGAAGCGGTCTCGATTGCCAACTCTATCGACTACGGGCTGTCGACATCGCTCTACACGCGCAACGTCAATCGCGCCTTCGCTGCCATGCGCGACCTCGAAGCCGGCATCACCTACATCAACGCGCCCACCATCGGAGCTGAAGTGCATCTGCCTTTCGGCGGCGTCAAGCACACCGGCAACGGCCACCGCGAAGGCCTGGGCGCGCTCGACTTCTTCACCACGTGGAAGGCGGTCTACGTGGATTACTCCGACAAGCTCCAACGCGCGCAGATCGATAATGCGGAGTGAGCCAAGATCGGCTTGTCAAAAGTCAGTTGGCGTTGCAGCAGATCCTTTTCGCAAGCGCCGCTGGTGGTAAATGAGGAACGGGTAAAAGATGCAGGCCAGCAAGCAAAATCCGATGAACACGAAGCCGCCAGGGTTGACCTCGCCAAAGTCGTAGGCTGAATTCTCCGACGGATCAACCGGGTCGTAGTAGACGATGATTTGCTGGCCTATAACGAAGTCGCGATCGCCTGGGGTTGCCCAGCCGGTGAACTGATGCCCATTAACAAAGAATGCATAGCTATATCGGTTATGGTTCGGCGGATCATGCCCGTCGATTGTCCCAATGGTGGTCTTTTGCCGCGTTGCTATTTGCGCATCGTTCCACCATGAGTGAACGGAGATAGTTCCCAGCAATAGAAATGGAGCCAGACCAGCAAGGTTCCACCAGGACGTAGCGCGGCTCCATCTTTGCGCGTAGTCTTCCTTTAGGAGTTCGAACATTCTGCCACTCGATCTCAATCGCGTGCCCCAAAATCCGTAAGCGAGCCATTATAGCTCCGTTCGCGCTACAATTCTGCCATGAGTCCTAACGCGCAAAGGCTCCTCGATGAAGCCCGCCAACTCCCTCCAGACGAAAGGGAGTGGCTGGCGGAATTCCTTTTGATCGAAAACGAGAGCGTCTCCGCCGCTGAAGTAGAATCCGCCTGGGACGCAGAAATCAAGCGCCGCCTCGACGAGATCGATTCCGGGGCGGTGGAGATGATTCCGGGTGAAGAGGTTCTTAGCCGTATGGACGCCCGGCTCAAGGCCCGGCGTGAGCAAGTCGCACGGCAGCGGTGAAGCCCTATACGTTTCACCCTGAAGCTGATGCAGAAGCTGACGCGGCATTTGAGTATTACTGGATCAAGGGTCCAGATGCCGCTTTTGGCTTCGATGAAAAACTTCGAAATGCTTATCGAAGTCTCCAGGTACACCCATTGATTTGCCCTCCATACTTGCACGGAACCCGCCGCGTGATCCTTGACCGGTACCCTTTCTCGGTCGTTTTCCGCGAGCGTCTCCACGACATCCAGATCGTCGCCGTCGCCCATGCCAAGCGCCGCCCCGGCTATTGGGCCAAACGCCTCTAATCGAGGAGCATTATGGAAACCGCCTACGTACCCGATCCTTCCCGCTACGACCACGCCACCTTTCGCCGCTGCGGTAACTCCGGTCTAGTGCTGCCGGCCATCACGCTTGGCTTGTGGCAAAATTTTGGCGGCGCCGATGTTTTTGAAACCGGCCGCGCTATGATTCGCCGCGCCTTCGATCGCGGTGTGACTCACTTCGATCTCGCCAATAACTACGGGCCCCCGTACGGTTCGGCTGAGGAAAACTTCGGCACGATTCTGAGGAAGGACTTTGGTCTCCGCAAGGATTCCCGCGGCCTGCGCAACGAACTCGTTATTTCGACAAAAGCCGGCTGGGACATGTGGCCCGGCCCCTATGGCATCGGCGGCTCGCGCAAGTATCTCCTCGCCTCGCTCGACGAAAGTCTCAAGCGCATGGGCCTCGACTACGTTGACATCTTTTACGCGCACCGCCCCTGGAAAGACTGCCCGCTCGAAGAAACCATGGGCGCGCTCGTCTCCGCCGTGCATCAGGGCAAAGCGCTTTATGTCGGCATCTCGTCCTACAGTCCCGAGCGCACGCGCGCCGCGGCCAAAATTCTCAAGAGCATGGGCGTGCCGCTGCTGATTCATCAGCCGTCCTACTCCATGTTGAACCGCTGGATTGAGAAAGGCCTCCTCGCCACGCTCCAGGAACTCGGCGTCGGCTGCATCGCGTTCTCGCCGCTCGCGCAGGGCCTGCTCACCGGCAAGTATTTGAAGGGCGTGCCAAAGGATTCGCGCGCCAAGCTCGGCAACTCCTCGCTGCTCAAAGAATTTCTGGGCGAAGAAAACCTCAAGCGTGTGCGCGCGCTCAACGACATTGCGCAAGCCCGCGGCCAGACGCTCGCGCAGATGGCCATTGCCTGGGTGTTGCGCTCGCCGGCCGTGACCTCAGCGCTCATCGGCGCGCGCAATGTGGAGCAACTCGACGACTCCCTCGACGCGCTAAAGAAGCTCAAATTCACGGCCGCCGAGCTCAAGGAAATCGATCGCTACGCGCGCGACGGCGATCTCGATCTTTGGCGTGCAGCGCGCGAAGCCATGGAGTAAGAAGCAGGGAACAAGGGAGCAAGGGAGCAAGGGAGCAAGGGAGCGAGACAACTCCGGCGCGCTACACGCCCTTCGCCTCCAGCACATCCCTCAACGCAAAGCTCGTCTCCAGCCGGATCACTCCCGGCAGGCGCGAGAGCTCGTTCTGGTGCAGGCGGTTGTAGTCATCGATGCCCGCCACGCGCGCCACCAGGATGTAGTCATACTGGCCGGCCAGCAGGTGGCAGCTCACAATGTCGTGACAGTGCCGCACGGCGGCCTCAAACGCGTTCAGCACCGCGGCCGACTGCCGCTCCAGCGTCACGCGGATGTAGACCGTCATATGCTTGCCCAGCAGCCGGTCGTCGATCAGCGCGCGGTAGCCGCGAATGGCCCCCGTTGCCTCCAGCGCCAGAATCCGCCGCGACGCCGCGGAAGCCGACAGCCCCACCGCCTCACCCACCTCAAAATTCGTCGCCCGGCCCTGTCGCGCCAGGTAGCGCAGAATGGCTCCATCCAGTTCGTCCAATCCCGCCGCGGCCTGGAGGCTCTCAACGGATTGCGATATTTCGGGAGATTGTTGCGTTAATGGCGCGCCTTGCTCACGTTTCGTTCCCATTTCGCTGTTCTATCACAAAGTTTGCATACATTGGAAGCCGTCTGCGCCGTAAAATTCCCTTCAGTTGGAAATGGAATATAGATGCGCTCGGACCTCGCCCTCCCCGATACGCAACCAAATTGGGCCCGTAGCGAAAGAGGAGAAATCATGATTGTCGGCGTTCCCAAAGAGATCAAGGACAACGAATCCCGCGTGGGAATCACCCCCGCTGGTGTCAAAGCGCTCACCGAGCTCGGTCACGCCGTGCTCATCGAGACCCAGGCCGGCGCGCAGTCCGGTTTCCCCGATGCTGAGTACCAGAACGCCGGTGCCGAGATCGTAGGCGATGCCGGTTACGCCTGGGGCAAAGCCGACTTGGTCGTCAAGGTCAAGGAGCCCATCGAAAGCGAATACGTATATTTCCGCGAAGGCCTCGTTCTCTTTACCTATCTGCACCTCGCTCCTTTGCCTGCACTCACTGACAAGCTGCTCGAATCCAAAGTTATCGGCATCGCCTACGAGACGGTGCGCGACCGCCAGGGAACTCTCCCCCTACTCACTCCCATGAGCGAAGTGGCGGGGCGCATGAGCGTGCAAGTCGGCGCCAGCTATCTCGAAAAGGAGCGCGGTGGCCGCGGCATTTTGCTGGGTGGCGTCCCCGGCGTGCCCCCGGCGCATGTCGCCATTCTCGGCGGAGGCGTGGTGGGCACCAACGCGGCGCGCATCGCCCTGGGCTTCGGCGCCAAAACCACGCTCATCGACGTGAACCTGAACCGTCTCCGCGAACTCGAAGACATCTTCGGCGGTCGCCTTTCAACGCTGGCTTCCAACAGCTACAACATCGCGCAGGTAACGCGCGAGGCAGATCTGGTGATTGGCGGCGTGCTCATTCCCGGCGCGACCGCACCCAAGCTGGTCACGCGCGCCATGGTCTCGCAAATGAAGCAAGGCGCCGTCATCGTCGATGTCGCTATCGATCAGGGTGGCTGCGTGGAAACCGCCAAACCCACCTCCCACTCCAACCCCAGCTATGTGGTCGATGGCGTGGTGCACTATTGCGTCACCAACATGCCCGGCGCCGTTCCGCACACCTCCACGCTGGCGCTTACAAATTCCACGTTCCCATACGTATTGCGCATCGCCAACCAGGGGGCGCGCGAGGCCATCCGCCAGGATGCGGGCCTCGCTGACGGTTTGAATACCTGGCTGGGCACACTCACGCATCGCGGCGTTGCCGAAAGCCAGCACCGGTCCTGGACTGCGGCCGCCGGATTGCTTGGCTGACGAGTTTGCTCTTCTATCCCAAAGACAGCGGGCTCGCACGCGTGTAGCCCGCTCACACACGTGTGCAGATTTTCCTTGACACGGATATTTCGTATTTGTTAGCTTCCTCCCGCGGAAAAGACTAAGAGAAATCCACCGCCAAATGCAGCCTTTTCGAAGCTGGTCGTGTGTGCAAGTCACGCCGGATGAACAGAGCTTGGATTTGGGGTGGATTTTTTGTCTTTAGCCGATTTTTCACGGCATGTTCTTCGAAATTTAACAGGCTTGGCAAAGGATGGCAGTGGTATCGTTGCTCACCATCATCACGACATCTTTGACGACTTCAAGTCTTTTCGCCGCTACACCTGCCGAAATGGATAACTGCGGGTTCAAAAGCCGCACATTCCTTCTTGTTTTCACAGCCGGGCTCATTGCTTTGCCCTCTTCGGAGGGTCTGATTTCCATTCACGGCATCTTCCAAATCCTGTAGCCCTGATCTACAGGGCAGAAACTTAACCGTTGTTGCAACGAAAACATTGGGAGGCAATATGCATTCGATGATTCCATCTGTGAGGCACCACGCCAGAACATCCCGCGCGGCAAAGGCAGGAATTCTTGGATTCGGCTGGACCTTTCTGGCCATAGCGCTACTGTTGATGCTTTCTTCGCGCACGGCTCTTGCTCAATACGACCTTGGCGGCTTGGTCGGAACTATTCACGACTCCAGCGGCGCGGCGGTTCCGAACGTGACGGTGACCGTCACCAACGACGCCACCGGCATCGCCACTGTGGTCAAGACAAATCAGTCCGGCGACTATGAAGCTCCATCCCTGCACGTCGGCGTTTACACCATCTCAGCCAGCGCGTCCGGCTTTGCCATCGCCGAAGCAAAATCCATCACCGTTTCCATCGGCGCGCGCGTGCGCATCGATTTGGTCTTGAAGGTGGGCACGGCCCAGGCCACCACGGTTGAGGTCAGCGATGTCGCTTTGCAGATCGAGACCGAGTCCAGTCAGCGCGACCAGACCATCACCGGATATCAGAGCGCGGCTCTTCCCTTGGTCAGCCGGAACTATACCGACTTGCTCGCCCTGGTGACCGGCGTGCGCCAGGCCCCAACGCAGGCCACTACCACCACAAATATCAACAGCCCCGTCCGCGCCGGCGCGTACAACGTCAACGGCGAGCGTTCTATGTTCAACAACTTCCTGCTTGATGGCATGGACAACAACGCTTATGGCGAGTCCAATCAGGGCTTCGACAACCAAATCATCTCCATTCCGCCGGACTCCGTTGCGCAATTCAGCGTGGTTACCAACAATGAGAGCGCGGAATACGGCCGCGGCTCGGCCGCGACCATCAACGTAGCGTCGCAATCTGGAGGCAATCAATTTCACGCCTTGCTTTACGAGTTTCTCCGCAACACCGATCTGAACGCCGCCGGCTTCTTCAAGCCCACCACGGTTGGCACCAATGGCCCCGTTCCGTTCCGGAAGCCGACATCCAACCGCAATCAGTTTGGCGGCAACGTTGGTGGCCCCATCTTGAAAGACAAGATGTTCTTCTTTCTGGATTATGAGGGTCTGCGCGCCATCACCAAGCCCCTTTATGTGTTGACTCTGCCCACGCAGAACGAGCTGAATGGCATTCTCGTCGTGCCGGTCACCAATCCGGTCACAGGCGTTACCTACCCGGCCAACACGGCCATTCCGTCCGCCGCTTTCGATCCTCTGTCTGCGGTGATTGTCTCCGCGTTCAAAGGCATCTCCGGTTTGCCCACCTCGGGCTCTCTGACCACCGGTCAGAATGCTGCCGACTACTCAGTGCTGATACCCTTCCGCGACTACTCGGACAAGGGCGATCTGCGCCTGGATTATACGGCCAGTCCTTCTGCGCGCTATTTTCTGCGCATCAGCGACCACAAGGAGGAAGCCATCAACTTCCCCACGATTCCCGAGCCGCTGGAGGGCCAGGTCGGAGGGTATCAGCGCATTCTCGATCAACAGATCGCGCTCGGCTACACGGGCAGCTTCGGCGCCAACCGGTTGCTCGATCTGCGTCTGGGTCTCTCCCGTACCAAGGCGGGCAAGACACCAATAAGCGAAGGAACGGCCCCTGTCCTGGTGAATGGCTCGCCGATTCCCGGCTTGGGGAGCTTGCCGACAGCGTTCCAGGGCGGTCTTCCCGCGGTCTCCATCAGCGGCGGCTTTTCGTCGTTTGGCCGTCAGACCACGAACCCGCAGTTCCAGAATCCAGCGATAATCGATCCCTCGGTAGGCTACACCTGGATCAAGGGCAACCAATCGCTGAAGTTTGGCTATGAGTTCGAACATATCTGGATGGGCGTCTTCGACAATAACCCTCCCTACGGCTCGTTTACTTTTGGCGGATCCTACAGCTCTTCGAGCAAAGTCGCCGATGCCTACTGGGCGGATTTCCTCTTCGGCACCACCAGCGCATACTCTCTCGCAGGCGCCTTCGAGGCCCATCTTCGCCAATCACTCGACAGCGCTTACGTGCAGGACGATTGGAAGGTGTCTCGCAACCTGACTTTGAACCTGGGTCTACGCTGGGAGTACGGCTCGCCCTATTCGGAGGAGAATAATTACATCTCGAACTGGGATCCGACCTCGCAAACAGTATTCACAATCAATCCCAAAGCAACCCTGGGCAACGGTATTACCCCAACCTCCGGATCCGGCGTTTACGGTAAAACGCTCGTCAATCCAGACCTCAACGACTTTGCGCCGCGCGTCGGTTTCGCCTGGGCGCCCCTTCACAGTTTGACTGTCCGCGGCGGATTCGGCACCGGCTATGTGCACTACACGCGCGCCGGCTCTGGCGACATTACCGCCATCAACGCACCGCAGGCGCAATTCGCCGCCGTCAGCCAGATTGCGCCAACAACCTCCGATCACTGTTCCACGCCGCTTCCCGCTCAGATCATCGCCACGGGAACGACAACTCCGAGTTGTTACGCTACCGCATCCCAGGGCTTCCCGTCAGGACTGGTCACCAGCTTCAATTACGCCACCGATAACATCACATGGGTGCCCAAGAACACGCGGGATAGTTATGTGGAGAACTATTATCTTGCGGTCCAACACCAGATCACAAAGAACAGCCTGGTCGACGTCGCCTATGTCGGCAACCACGGTCTAAAGCTGCAGGCCTTTCTCAACGGCAATCAGCGCAATATCATCGACACGCCCAACTCGAGCACATACACTTACTCGCGCCCTTTCACCAACTGGCCTTCGGATATTACCGAGGCGCTCAACGAGTCGTTTTCCAATTACAACGCGTTGGAGGCAAGGTATGAGCAGCGCATGGTCGCTGGACTGACCTTGCTCAACAGCTTTACCTGGGAGCACTCGCTCGATAATGCCAGCGCGTCGCTCGAAGGCAATACGCCTTCGCCGCAGGACGCAAATAACCTCAAGGCCGAATATGCGCAATCGGACTACAACTTGCCGATCGCCAATATCACCAGTCTCGTCTACGATCTGCCGTTCGGGCGCGGCCGCACCTTCGGTCAACACTTCAATCCGATTATGGAGGGGGTCCTGGGTGGATGGCAGGTGAGCGCAGATAACACCATGCAGGCCGGCACGCCATTTAACCTCACGTACGGGCCGAATTCTGCCCAGCTGGCATCTACGCAGATCGTGGCCAATTACCGCGGCGTTAACCTCTACCGCCCGAACCGCGTGGCCGGCGTGCCGCTCACTCAGGGACGCAGTGTGGTGCCTTCGACCACCACAGGCTATTTCCAGTACATCAACTACAAGGCCGTCGCGCTGCCCGCGATCGACAATGCCAGTGGCGCTGTTCAGCCGCCGTTCGGCAATCTGTCGCGCAACCCGGGCCGTACGCCTCCGCTGTATCAAACCGATCTCGACTTCAACAAGCGCTTCAACACGCCCAGAGAAGGCGTGAAGATCGAGTTCCGTTCCGAGTTCTACAACGTCTTCAATCACACCAATCTCTACTTGCCGTCTACCATCGGCGGTACGCAGGGTGCGAACGCGTCAACCGGCGGCCTCATCAGCAGTACCTTTACGCCGCGCGTGATTCAGTTCGCGTTGAAGGTGATTTACTAACCGGCGATTCACAACCGCGCCGGCCGTATCAGACGGCCGGCGCATCCTGCTTCGTGAACCGTGCGCAGCAGCCGCAGTGATAAGCTGGATTCAACAGCGCATCCGCTCCATGCGAGAGGCGCAGTTACCATCGAAACCGCGGACGATTCGGCTCGCGGTGCACGCCCACATAGAGACCAGAGTCTGGGCGGAAAAACAGCAATCCAGTTGATTCAAGGCGGAGTGTGTCGGCCTGCTGCAAGTTTACTGCGTATCCACGCGGTGGAACGCGCCGCGCCTTGGATCGTGTTGCTTTCCGCATCTGGTACCCATGAAAGGAATCGACAGGCGTGACCCAACGCAATGAAATTTTGAAAGAACTTGGCGGCAATTCGCAGCCTTGGGACGTATTGGTGATTGGCGGCGGAGCCACCGGCCTCGGCACCGCAGTTGAAGCCGCATCGCGTGGCTATCGCACTTTGCTGGTAGAGCGCTCTGACTTCGCCAAGGAAACCTCCAGCCGCAGCACCAAGCTGGTGCATGGCGGCGTTCGCTATCTCCAGCAGATGAACGTGAGGCTGGTTTTGGACGCCCTGAGCGAGCGCGGCCACATGCTGCGCAACGCGCCCCACCTGGTGCACGATCTCAACTTCGTCATCCCCGCTTACAGCTATTTTTCGCTTCCGTACTACGGTATCGGCCTCAAAGTGTATGAGCGGCTCTCCGGGAAACTTTCCTTCGGCCATTCCGAGGTGCTCTCACGCAAAGCGGCTCTCGAAAAACTCCCGGGCGTTAAAAGTGAAGGCCTGCGCGGCGGCATCCTCTATCACGACGGCCAGTTCGACGATGCCCGCTACGCTGTAGCGCTCCTGCGCACGCTTCAAGATCTCGGCGGCGTGGCCGTGAATTACGTTGCAGCCACGGGGCTCATCGAGCGCGACGGCAAAGTCATCGGCATCCGGGCGCATGACCAGGAAGACGGCACTGATTTCGAACTGCAGGCCAAGGCGGTCGTGAACGCTACCGGCGTTCACGTCGAACAAATCATCGACCTGGACGGCAAGCCGCACAAATCGTTGCTCGCCGTCAGTCAGGGATCGCATTTCATCTTGCCGCGTTCTTTCCTGCCCGGCAATACCGCGCTGATGATCCCCAAGACCGCCGATGGGCGCGTCCTCTTTGCCATTCCGTGGCATAGCGCGTTGATCGTCGGCACCACGGATGTGCCGGTTGACTCTTCATCGCCCGAGCCGCGCGCTCTCCCCGAGGAGAAGGCCTTTCTTCGCGAACATATCGCCAAGTATCTCGGCCACGCACCGCGTCCGGAAGAGATCCTCAGCGTTTTCTCGGGGCTACGGCCGCTGGTCCGCAAAGGGCATGCCAAAACCTCCAAGCTCTCGCGCGACCACACCATTCTGGTTTCACCCTCCGGCTTGATTACCGTCACCGGAGGCAAGTGGACCACATATCGCCGCATGGGTCAGGACACCATCGATCGCGCCATCCAGGTCGCAGCCCTCCCCAGGAGTCCTTCGAAAACGCTGGAGCTGAAACTGCATGGTTGGACTCCGGAGCCGGCCAGCGCGACTTCCGCGTGGGAGTGCGAGTACGGTTCCGATCTGCCGGCTCTCCAGACGCTTTCCAGCCAGGATGCCAGCCTCGACGGCTTGTTGCATCCGCGTCTGCCCTTCCGCCTCCGCGAGGTGGTGTGGGCGGCGCGTTATGAGATGGCGCGGACGGTCGAGGACGTGCTCGCGCGGCGTACCCGCGCGCTTTTACTCGATGCCCGTGCCGCCATCGAAGCCGCGCCCACGGTCGCCAATCTGCTGGCGCGCGAGCTTGGCCGCAGCGACGACTGGAAGTTGAACGATTTGGCAAATTTCCAGGAAACCGCCAAGGGCTATCTCTACACCGAGTGAGGAGCCGGTCGTTTTCCTTGAGCGTGTTTCAAAGGGGCTTTATCGATGGCCGCATAGCTTATGTCCTCATAAGCGCGCCGGAGGCGCAGTGTTCGTTAGCCCCGCGCTTCAGCGTGGGGAAAGCGGATTGCACATATTGACTCCGGAGTCCCGTGGGGACGGCGCAAGGACATTTCCGTTACTGGGATCGATAGCCCCGGAAAGCTAAAGACCGAATCGCTACAACCATTTTTGAAACACGCTGCAGAGGCCCAAGGGGAACCATCATGAATTGGAATCTGAGTTTTCTTCGGCCTGCGCCGCACATCCCACCGGTTCCCAGGGAGAAGGCGCAGCGGCTTTATCCGAAGATGCGCTGGCAGATCCTTGAATCCACCTTCATTGGCTACGCCACGTTTTATTTTGTTCGCAACAACCTTCCCGTCGTCTCCCGCGAGATGGGTCTCGCCCTGCATTACAGCATGGAGCAGATAGGGAACATCCTTGCCGCCACGGCCATCTCTTACGGTGTCGGCAAGCTCTTCATGGGCGCGTGGTCCGATCGCAGCAATCCTCGCTACTTCATGCCCCTTGGTCTGGTGCTCACTGCCATCTGCAACTTCGCCTTCGGCGCCGTCAGCAGTTATCACGTGCAGCTTGCACTCTGGGCCTTGAACGGTCTGGCGCAAAGCATGGGATGGGCGCCATGCGGGCGCTCCCTGGGTCATTGGTATAGCGTCAACGAGCGCGGCACCATGTTTGCGTTCTGGAATGTCGCGCAAAACGTCGGCGGCGGACTGACCGGGCTCCTTGTCGCCTACAGCACCATTCTGCTCGGCTGGCGTTCGGCATTCTACGTGCCTGGAATCCTTGCCATCCTCTGCGCCATCTATCTCCTCATCCGGCTCAGAGACACTCCGCAGTCGGTGGGCCTTCCGCCCATCGAGGAGTGGCGCAACGATTATCCCGCCGGCGCTCGCAAGCACAGCGAGCAGGAATTGGGCACTCGCGACCTGCTTACCAACTACATCTTCAAGAACCGTTATCTCTGGCTCTTCGCCTTCGCCAACTTCTTTGTCTATATCGCCCGGTACGCCATGCTCGACTGGGGGCCCACGTATCTCAAGGAGGTCAAACACGCCAGCCTCGGTCAGGGCGGCATCAGCACGGCCGCGCTGGAGTTTTCCGCCATCTTCAGCACCATTCTCATGGGCTGGCTCTCTGACAAGATGGGCGGCCGTCGCGGCATGATCAGCGTCCTGTGCATGATTCCCGTGCTCTTGTCCTATCTGGGAATCATCTACGGCCCACCGGGCAAACTATGGATCAGCCTCGGCCTCTTCGGCGTCATTGGATTCTTTGTTTATCCCACAGTGCTGCTCCTCGTCGTGAGCGCGCTCGACTTCACGTCGAAAAAAGCCGTAGGCACCGCCGCCGGATTTCTAGGCTTGTTCGGTTATCTCGGTCGCACCGCGGAAGGCGAGGGCATCGGCTTTCTGGTGCAGCACTATGGTTGGGCCGTGGCCCTGCATGCGGTGGTAGTCGCGGTCGTTATTGCCATTGCACTGCTCCTGTTCACGTGGAAGCTGTCGCCGCATCACGCGCGGCCCGCAGGCGCGACTAACCTTACGGATGAACGCCGGGAGGAACCAGCAGCGTGAGGGAGTGGGGCACGACCTCAAGCCGTACCGGTAAGTTGCCCAGCACCTCACCATCCGCTTCCACAAACAGGGTTTCGCGGGCGCCATTGTGCGCGCGGCAATCGATGCTCGGTGTCTCCAGCAGTTCCACAGCACCGTTGAACGTATGCCTTCCGGCCAGCGCCGCAAGCAGAAACGACAGATAACGCATTCGGCTTTGTGTCTTGAAAGCCAGCAGGCTCAGGTTGCCGTTGCGCAAACTTGCTCCCGGAGCCAGCTTATTCAAAACCCCGCCGAACGAGTGCACCCGCACTGCCAGTAGCTGCGAGATATCCACCACACGCGCGCCGCCGTGTCCGTTTGCCGGCAGCGCCGCTTCGAAGAGAGGAAACGAAGACGTAGCCCAGATGTGGAGAGCTTCGATCAAGTAAAGCACGTAGCCTAGCCGCCGTTTCAATCGCGCGTCCAGCCGCGACATCAGCAGCGCATCGGCTCCAATGCCCGCCGCCACGATAAAGTAGCGTGAGCCGGGATTCCCAGCCAGGTCCTGGTAGTGGATGCGCCCCACGGAGATGCGCGCCGGCTCCGCCTCGAGTAGCTTGCGCGCAATTTTGGCCGGCGCGCCAATCAATTTTAGGTCTGCGGCAAGAGCATTCGCCGTGCCCAGCGGAATCACGCCCAACGCCACATCGGTGCCCACGAGACTCTGTAAAATTTCATGCACCGTGCCATCGCCGCCGCAGGCCAGGATCGTATCGTAGCCTTCGCTTGCGGCTTGCCGCGCATGAATCGTTGCTTCTCCGGCTTCTTTGGTTTCGAATGCATCGGCCGTAACTCCGGCTTCGCGAAACACGGCCAGAGCTTTCTCGATTGCAGCTCTCCGTCGCGCGGAATACTGGCCGGATACCGGGTTGTAAATGAGCGCCACTCGGCGCATGGCGGGTTTCACTTGAACGGTGGTTCCTATCACTTCAACTTGCCCTGAGGCATATCTTGCTATCATCGCAGATTTCTGGCTCAAAACGGCTGAAAACAATGCCGAATCGGCACTATGGTTCCAGCTCGTCCACCTGCAGCTTGCGCGGTCCCACTGCGGCAACCGCTGTTTCACAGAATCGGTCTATGATGGCGCAGAGGAGAAACGAACCCCATGAATCTCACCGGTAATACCATCCTCATCACCGGCGGCGGTTCCGGCATCGGTCGCGGTCTGGCAGAATCCCTTCGCGCGCTCGGCAACCAGGTGATTATTGCCGGGCGGCGTCAGCACGCGCTCGACGAAACCATTGCCGCCAACCCGGGCATGAAGTCCCTCGCGCTCGATATCGAAGATCCCGCTGCCATCCGCGACTTTGCCGCCAAAGTCGTCGCCGAGTTTCCCTCGCTCAACGTCCTCATCAACAACGCCGGCATCATGCGCGCGGAGAAGCTGCTCGCCCAGCAGTCCGATCTTGCTGACGCCGAAGCTACCGTTACCACCAATCTCCTCGGCCCCATCCGCCTCACCGCGGCGCTCTTGCCGCAGCTTCTAAAGCAGTCGCGCGCGGCCATCATCAACGTTTCCTCCGGCCTGGCGTTTTTGCCGCTCGTCATCACGCCCACCTATTGCGCCACCAAGGCCGCCATCCACTCCTACACGGTTTCGCTTCGCTACCAGCTTCGTGACACCGCCATAGAAGTGCTGGAGCTGATCCCTCCCTACGTGCAAACCAACCTGATGGATCGCAACGCCGACGATCCACGCGCCATGCCGCTCCATCAGTTCCTCACGGAAGTCATGGAGATCCTCAAGCAGCAACCCTCACCGCCCGAAATCTGCGTCGAAAACGTCAAGCGCCTGCGCTTTGCCGCCGAATCCGGAAAGTTCGACCAGATATTCAACGGCCTAAACGCCTCCATGACAGATAGTCACTAGAGCGTGTTTCATAAATGGCATCGTGAAAGGGCACGACTTCAGTCGTGCCGAAAAGGGTAGCAAAATTGAGGGGTTTTAACCCCTGAGGGATTTGCGCCGGTCAGTCAGGCCATTTATGAAACATGCACTAGTGAACGTGGTGAGTCAGTTGCTCCCATCACAACGAAGCTGTCATCCTGAGCGAGTTCGCCGCAAGCGAACGAGTCGAAGGACCTGCGGTTGCTTTTGCCTTTGTTCTTCCCGTCTGGCGCAGGGCGCGCGTTGGTTTTCTATTACCTATTCCTTGCCTTCTTGCTCCCTGGCTCCCTTGCTCCCTCGCTCCCTGCCTCCCCCGTCTTGACACCCCCCCAATCCCCTCGTGTAGGGTTGAGGGCTGAATCGTTAACGTTTACGAAAAGGGGTCCAAATCATGATGAATCGCAGAGAGTTCCTGGTGACCGCGGCTGCCGCGCAACTGTTGGCTTCTTCCGGCCTGAGAGCCGCCACCGGCGGCGCTGTACCCGAAGTCCCGCCCTTCGACCCGTCGAAACTGAAACCCTCTGATTTCTCCGATGCCGACCTCGACATGCCCTACAACCTCACTTATCTGCCGCGCATCGCCAACAGCATCGAAACGGAAGGCCCCGATCGCGGCTTCATCAACATCTCCGTATGGCGCGGCACTCCTCAGCTCCATCCCTATAACACCCGCATCATGGAGAGCATCCTCACCCTTGCTTGGTTCTACGCGAGCCGCCGCAAGTGGAACCAGTTCTACGCGAATCCCGCCCTGCGCGCCCGGCTCGAGCTCGCCTTCGAATACTGGTGCAACCTGCAGAGCCCCGACGGCAAGTTCAGCGAGTATGGCCCTCAGCAGTGGAACCTGGCTGCCACGGCCTTCTCCGTCAAATTCATCTCGGAGGCGCTGCGTCTGCTCAAGACCGGCCCGCCCATCGCGCCGGCACTCCATGCGCGCGCCATCGATTGCTGCCGCAAAGCCGTGCACGCCACCCTCTACGACCCCGATCTCCTGAGCCACGGCAAAAGCTACTCCAACCAGTTCACCAACATCTTTGCCGGCGGCGCGGCCTTTCTCTCCATGTACCCTGACGCCGACCTCTGGGCGCGCTTGAAAGAACAAGTCGAGGCCAGCCCCACCAACCTCCAGAGCCCCTGCGGTTACATGTACGAGCACGACGGCCCCGACCTCGGCTACACGCTGGACACGCATCACGAAAATCTCCACGTGGCCTATCACTACTGGCGCGGCACGCCGTTGGGCAACGTTCTCCTCGAAGAAGAAAACCGCTTTGGCAAGTGGCTGCAGTACAACATCATGCCCGAGCCCGGCCAACCCTACTGGGTGGCTAACCGCAGTATTGAGACCCGTCAGCAGCACGCCATCTTTCCTGCCGTCGATACGCCCCTGGCCGATCGCTGTCTCATCATGCGCGCCTTCGCCACGCCGCCCGAGCGCCGTGCCGAACAGATCAAGGCCGCCCGCGAAAAGCTGGAAAAAAACTGGCCGCAGGTTGACCCGCTTCCTGTGGGCGAGTTCAGTGCCATGTCGCCGTACCGGTTCCTGTTCCGTTCCCTCTACGATTGGCACCCCACCGCCGCGCAGATGGCCGAGGCGCGCAAGATGGTGCGGCCGCTGGCCGAGAAGTCCTTTGTTGAACAGATGAAAGACACACGCGAGCCCATCGTATTCACCTATATCCGCCGACCCGGCTATTACGCTGCCTTCGCCTCCGCACCCAAAGTCATTTCGGAGCAGCAGCGCCTCGGCCTCACCTTCATCTGGACGCCCGAAAAAGGCGTGCTGCTGCAATCGCAGACCAACGGCAGAGAGACCGCATGGGGCACCTCGGCTGGCGGCGCGCTGCCTGTCGAAGCAACCGGTCTCGATGCCACATACAGTGACGGCAATACCGTGGTCCGCTACCCGCTCCCCGGCGGAGGACAAAAAACCGTCACATTCGCCGACGACCGCATTCGCGTGAGCGTTGAACGCGAGGGCGAAATCGTGGAGCGCGTCCCTGTCTTCGATCCGGCCTGCGTTGTCTCCACTGCGCAAATCAAGGCGGGTCCCGCTCCGGCGCGCAGGTCAGGCCAGGCGCCTGCTCCCTGCGCCAATCCTGAAGCTGGCTGCCCCGCCTCCGAAGGTCCCGTTCCAGGCAAGACCCTATCGGTCGTCGAATTGCACGCCACCGGCAAGCTGGAGTATGAAATCCGGCCTGTTGCCTGATGCGCAAGCCACAGCACAGATCACATCTTCCTTTTTTGAGGTAGATATATAATCGCCGCAGAATTCTGCAGCGCGAATACCGCCTTCAAACATATCATTGCTTTCGAGCCTCGCTGCAGACGGATTGCAGGCGCCTAATGTATTCGAAGTGGTTGTATCTACTTGTGGTGTCTCTTCTTGCGCTCCCGGTTGCCGCGCAGAACCAGCCCACTCCATTGATGACCCAACCAGTCGACGAAACCAGCCTGGTGACCCTGCACGGCACCGTTCATCCGCTGGTGCGATCCGGTATCGACCGCGGACGGGTTGCCGATTCCTTTCCCACGGGACGAATGCTTCTTCTGTTGAACCGTCCGCCGGATCGGCAGGCGGCGCTTCAGCAATTCCTGCTGGCCGTCCATACGCACGGGGCGGCAAGCTATCACGCGTGGCTCACGCCGGAGCAGTTTGGCCAGCAGTTCGGTCCTTCCGATGCCGACATCGAATCCGCTTCCGCATGGCTGGCTTCTCACGGGCTACGTATAGCAAGCACCTCCAAAAGCCGGCAATTCATCGAGTTTTCGGGGAATGCAGGCGCGGTGCGCGATGCCTTCCACACAGAAATTCACCAGTACACCGTCAATGGCGAAACGCATTACGCGAATGCCGGCGAAATCAAGATCCCCGCCGCACTCGCACCGCTGATCGGGGGCGTCTCGCCCATCAACGACTTCCGCGCCAAACCCATGTTGCAGGTTCTCGGGCAAGCAACCTATTCGCAAACCAGCCACACGGCTGCTCCACAATTCACTCTTTCCAACGGCTCCAGCAAGTTCTACGCCCTGGCGCCGGAAGACTTTGCCACCCAGTACGATCTGGCGCCTCTTTATAAAGCGGGAGTCACTGGGGCGGGCCAGACCATCGGCATCATCAACGAATCGAATATCAATCTCAGCCTGGTGCAGGCCTATCAAAAGCTCTTCAGTCTCTCCAGCGCAGCGCCGCAGCTCGTCATCGATGGCTCCGATCCCGGCGATCTGCAAGATGTCGATATCGAGGCCTACCTCGACGTGGAAGAAGCCGGCGCGGTTGCTCCCGGCGCTCAGGTGAATCTCTACATCGGCAATGCCAGCGGTCTTTTCACCGGCAACACCAACAGCACGACCCTCGTCGATCCGCTCTACATGGCCGCCTTGCGCGCCGTGGAAGACAATCAGGCCAGCGTCCTCAGCGTAAGTTTCGGAAGCTGCGAAGGCTTCATGCTGCAATCCGGCAACGCGCTTTGGTCGGCTCTCTGGGAGCAAGCTGCGGCACAAGGGCAAACCGTGCTGGTCTCAAGCGGCGACAGCGGTTCGGCGGGCTGCGACGACGCCAACGATCAATGGATCACCGAGTATGGACTAGCGGTAAATGGACTTGCCTCCACTCCGTGGAATATTGCCGTCGGCGGCACAGACTTCTATTACACCGACTATGCCACCGGCGGCGCCAGCATTGCCAACCTCTGGAACCAAACCAACGACGCCAATAACGGATCGTTGAAGGCTCCGCTGCCGGAGCAGGTCTGGGACACCGTCTATGGACTCAATGCGATCGGTCCCTACGTGCAAGTCTCGACCGTCTCCATCTCTGCCGGCGGGGGCGGAGCCAGCAGTTGCATTTACTCCGCAGAGAATGCATCGGGCGGTGGTCTGCCATTCTTCTGTAGCAATGTGGGGGCGCAAGCCCTTTACGGTTACGCCAAGCCAAGCTGGCAAAGTGGAACCGGCGTTCCCAATGACGGCGTCCGCGACCTACCCGACGTTTCGCTCTTCGCGGCCGCAGGAACCAATCTGAGCGCCTATCCCATCTGCGCTCTTCCCGGTGACTGCGTGGCCAATTCAAGCGGCGTCGAACAAATCACGCTTGTCGGTGGAACATCGGCGTCGGCCCCGGCAATGGCCGGCATCATGGCTCTCATCAACCAGAAGTACGGCCGTCAGGGCCAGGCAAATTTCACACTCTATCCTCTTGCCCGCCAGTTGCCCTCCGCGTTTCACGACATTACGCTCGTCAGCAACAACATGACCTGCGTCAAGGGCTCGTCCGGCTGCTCCCTCGATGCCAACGGCGACGGTTTCTATTCTCTGCAAAAATACTCTGCAGGGGTCGGCTACGACCTTGCCAGCGGCCTGGGATCTGTAGACGCCACCGTCCTGGTCAATAACTGGAACTCCATCACCTTCGAGCCCACCACAACCAATCTGCAAATCTCTCCCACCACCGCGCAAGTTGGAGCGCCAGTCTCCGTCACCATCGACGTCAAGTCCTCCTCAGGGGGTGGCACTCCGCAAGGCAACGTCACCATTCTCGCCGACCCAACGTCCGCGGCGGCTCCGCCACTCGGCGTCTTGGTGCTGAGCAACGGCTCGGCCACAGGCTCGCTCGCTAATCTGCCCGGTGGCACCTATCAGGTGTGGGCGCAATACGCCGGCGATGGCACATTCGCCGCCAGCTATTCCGCGTCGCAGACCGTCACGATCGCGCCCGTCGCCAGCAGCGTCAACCTTTATGGCTTCACGGTGCCCGGACAAACCCTGAACCCGTCCGCACCATGTCTGATCTCTGCCAATCAGGCGGTTTACGAGCAGGCAACGTATGGCGGACCCTGGAGTCCAACGCCCAGCGGAACCAGCCTTTCATATTGGCAAATCGCCCCGATCGCCATCGTCAACGGGGCATGGCCTTCGCTGGGCACGGGTTCTGGCAGCGTCACCTTCAGCGTGGATGGCGTGCCGCAATCTACCGTAGCCCTCAATTCCTACGGCTACGCCGGCTGGATTCCTCCCACCACTTTCAACGCGGGCACGCACACCATCGGCGCCACGTATTCCGGAGACGGAAGTTACGCTGCTGCGACTGCCGCGCCCTACACCGTCATCGTCCCCCAGGTTACCCCGTCGTTCACCGCGACTCCGGCTGCAAACTGTTCCGACTTTTGGTACACCGGCGCTGCCGCTGCCGTGAACTGTACGTTCAGCGCCGGTGATACGTTGCGCGTCGAAGTGCAAATCTCCCAGGCCAACTGCCACGTGCCCACCGGCGCCATCACCGTCAACGTGGGTTCGCTCTCTCAGAACGTCACGCTGATCCCCGGCGGTCTCTTGACGGAATCGGCGTACTCCTTTGTTGGAACTCCGGTCCTGTCTGGCGAGGCGGTGTTTCCGAACCTTCCCGCGGGAACCTATCCCGTATCGGCAACTTACGCAGGCGATACAAATTCCTTGCCCACTACCTCCGCGGCTCCAAGTCCGAGGTTTGGTCCGCCTCCGACCTACACCGTGGTTGCCACGGCGCCACCCGCGCCGTTGCAGCCCTCCACAACAACCATGTCCGTTCAGCCGACTTCGTTCGACGACACTCTTTGGTTGAGCTTCTACATCTCGGCCACGGTTACCGGCCCGACCGGCTCAACCACTCCGCCCACCGGCACGGTGGTCTTTTTCGAAGATGGGTCGGTGGTTGCCTCGGGCCCTCTCATGCCCGCCGGACCGAATAGCGCCACTGTGACCGCCATGGGAGCAGGCACCAGTATGGATGTCGGATCGAGCCAGCTCAAGGCTGTCTACTCCGGCGACAGCGTGTATCAATCCTCCACTTTCCTCGAGGACTACCAGTTCACCATCACCGTCGGCACTCCCGATTTTCTGTTTGCGCCCCAGGTTCGCCAGCTTACGGTGCAGCCCGGCGGCTCCGCAACTGCTGGCTTCAGCCTGACTCCTCTCAACGGCTACAGCGGCACGGTGAGCCTCACCTGCACGCCGTCGTCGAGCCAAATCACGTGCAGCCTCAGCCCCACTTCGGTCACCGTCAACGGGCTCACGACCACAACACTTACCGTGAAGGCCTCGTCTTCCATTGCGGCCGCGAAGCCTCCGCCGGCGCGCGGCCCAAAGCGCGATGGCTGGTTGCCTGCGTCCGCTCTCGCGTTTTGCATCTTGCTCGTCTACCCAATACGCCGGCGTCGCTGGATCGCCCTGGCTTCTCTCCCAATTCTGCTGGCCGTTTCGCTCTTCGTCGGCTGCGGAATCGCTAATAACAGCGGAGGCGGAGGCAGTGGTGGCGGCGGAGGAGGTGCCGGTGGCGGCAGTGGTTTCACCAGCACGCCTGCCAACACGTACACCGTGCTCGTCACCGGCACGGCCAACGGCATCGTGCATAACGCAGAGATCACGGTCGTCGTTCCCTGAGCAGCGCGTTTAACTTGGCCGCAAGCGGGCTGGCCTCAAACACATAGCCAGATTTGTCCTCTTTTCCAGTGGTCGCCGCGATTCTTCACAGGTCGCTGGCGAGCAGTTTTGTCCTACACTCATTTTTGAGATGGCCACCATCCCCGACCTAAGACTCGACGCTGGATTGCCCGCGAATATCGACGCGGAAAGGACCATCCTGGGCGCGATCCTGCTCGATAACGCCGCCCACGCTGAGGCCGCCGAAGCCCTGAAGCCCGACGACTTCTCGCTCGACTCGCATCGCCGCATCTTCCTGCGCATGAGCGAGTTAATTGACACGACACGGGCTGTCGATATTGTCACGCTGTCCAATGAGCTCTCCCGCTACAAGGAGGTTGAAGCCGTCGGTGGCGTGGCCTATCTGGCCTCGCTGACGGAGGGTTTGCCTCGCCGTCCTGTCATCGAGGACTACATCCGCATCGTTAAGGACAAGAGCCTGTTGCGCCGGCTCATGGGCATCTGCTCGGCCGCCATCGCCAAGGCCGCCGACCAGAGCCAGGATGCCATTGGCGTCCTCGACGAAACCGAATCGCAACTGCTCGAAGTCAGTCAGCACGGCCTCACGCAGGGCCTGCAGCCCATCGACGCCATCGTTCGCGACTCCTTCGGGTCGATCGACAACCTGTATACGCACAGTCGCGACATCACGGGTCTCGCCACGGGCTTTACCGAATTCGACCGCATGACCAGCGGCCTGCAAAAGGGCGAGTTGATCATCATCGCCGCGCGGCCGTCGATGGGAAAGACGGCACTCGCCATCAACATCGCGGAAAATGCCGCGGTGCGCTTCGGCTCTACGGTGGCCATCTTCAGCCTGGAAATGAGCCGCGAGTCCCTCCTCCGCCGCATGTTGGCCTCGCAAGCCAGCGTCGACCAGCAAAAAATCCAAAAAGGTTTCTTCGGCCGCGCCGAGCAGGATAAGCTCCAGGCCGCATTAAGCCTCCTGGTCGAGTCGCACATTTACATCGATGATGCCGCCGGCTCAACCATCGCCGAAATGCGCGCCCGCGCCCGCCGTCTCAAGCAGAATGCCGGTGGCCTCGACCTGATTCTGATCGACTATCTCCAGCTCATGTCGGTGTCCATGCCGGGGGCCACCAAGAGAGGCTTTGAAAACCGCGTCCAGGAGGTCTCGGCCATCTCGCGCGGCCTCAAAGCCATGGCCAAGGAGCTACAGGTTCCCGTCATCGCGCTCTCCCAGCTCTCGCGTAGCAACGAGAAGCGCGACGACAAGAGGCCCATGCTCAGCGATCTCCGCGAGTCGGGTTCCATTGAGCAGGACGCCGATGTGGTCGCCTTCATCCACCGCGAGGCCTACTACAACCGCGACCCGAATCAGTCGGCCGAAGAAAAGGCCGAAGCGGAGATCATTATCGCCAAGCAGCGCAACGGCCCCACGGGCATTGTCAGGATGCACTGGAACTCATCCTTCACCCGCTTCGATGGCGTGGCGACGCAACACGATACGCAACCCGATGGCGAATAATCGCGCCATCCTCGCGCTTGCCTTGCGTCCCCTTCCCCTGCATCGTCTTGTAGCGCCGGCTTCCTAGCCGGCTGTAGCGTGGGTCTCCGGACCCACGCTTCGTGATCGTACGGCTTTCACGCCTTACACCGTTCCGCCTTGCGTCCCCTTCCCCTGCATCGCTATCTTTGACCAAGTATCTTGACGAGAAACAGGGAAGCCGTTCATGGACGCTCTTAAACGCCTCTTCGAGCAACACTTTCATTCGCCGGCTGAACGCGTGCAGCCGCTGCAGGGCCAGCTCGGCGGCTCAGGACGCAATATCATCCGCCTGGCCGGCGCGGGCCACACCGCCGTCGGCATTCTCTACTCCGTGCGCGAAGAGAACCTTGCCTTTCTTGAGTTCTCCCGCCACTTTCGCCGTTATGGCCTGCCCGTTCCCGAGATTTACGCTGAGGATCTGACCCACGGTGCTTACATTGAAGAGGATCTCGGCGACACCACGCTCTTCGAATTCCTCAGCACCAATCGTGATGGCGACGCCATTGCGCCCGAGGTTGTCGCAGCGTATCGCAAAGTCGTTGCAGAATTGCCGCGCTTTCAGGTTGTTGCGGGCCGCGATCTCAATTACAAGGTCTGCTATCCGCGTTCCAGCTTCGACCGCCAGTCCATCGCATGGGACCTGAATTATTTCAAGTACTACTTTCTGCGCCTGGCCGGCGTGCCCTTCAACGAACAGGCGCTTGAGCTCGACTTCAGCCGTTTGACCAAGCTGCTGCTTGCCGCTCCGCACGATTATTTTCTCTATCGCGATTTTCAATCGCGCAACGTGATGCTGCGCGACGGCAGTCCGTGGTTTCTCGACTACCAGGGTGGCCGCAAAGGCGCGCTGCATTACGACATCGCCTCGCTGCTCTACGACGGCAAAGCCGATCTGCCGCCCGCTCTGCGCCAGGAGCTGCTCGACCATTATCTTGACGCGCTCTCTGCTTACGTCGATCTCGACCGCGGCGCCTTCATGGAGCATTACTACGCCTACGTCTACGTGCGCATCCTGCAGGCGCTCGGGGCCTACGGCTTCCGCGGCTTCTACGAGCGCAAGGCGCACTTTCTGCAAAGCGTTCCTTACGCGCTCAAGAACCTGCGCTGGCTGGCTCACAATGTTCGCCTGCCGGTGGCGCTGCCTTCACTGCTCGACGCCCTCCAGGCAATGCAGGCTTCGGAAAAACTACGCAGCCTCTCCGCGCCCGCCCCCGGTCTCACGGTCCGCGTCTTCAGCTTTTCGTTTCATAATGGCATCCCCGCCGACGAATCCGGCAACGGCGGAGGCTTCGTATTTGACGGGCGCAGCCTGCCTAACCCCGGGCGCGAAGAGCAATACCGCCAACTTACCGGCAAGGATGAGGCCGTCATCGAATATCTTGACCGTCAACCGGGCGTGCATGAGTTTCTCGATCACGTATTTTCTCTTGTCGACTCGAGCGTAGCCAACTATCGTCAACGCGGGTTCTCCAATTTGATCGTCTCGTTCGGCTGTACGGGCGGCCAGCACCGCTCGGTCTATCTCGCCGAGCATCTGGCGGAACATCTGCGTGGCACGCATGGTGTGGATGTTAAGGTGCGCCACATGCAACTCGAGAAACTCGGCTGGGAGAATCCCCCGCAATGAAGGCTATGGTGTTCGCGGCGGGCCTGGGCACGCGCCTGCGGCCCCTTACCGACGACCGTCCCAAAGCGCTGGTCACCGTCGCCGGCCGCATCCTGCTCGATATCACGCTCTCCCGCCTGCGCACCTTCGGCGTCCGCGAAGTCATCGTGAATGTCCATCATTTTGCGGATCAGGTTGTCGCTTATCTCGCGGCAAACCAGAACTTCGGCATGAAAATCGAAGTCTCGCGTGAGGAATCTCTCCTCGACACGGGTGGCGGATTGAAGAAGGCCGCTTGGTTCTTCCTCGATGGAAAGAGCCCCGACGATCCTACTCTCCAGCCGTTCATCCTCCACAACGTCGACATCGTCAGCACCATCGATATTGATCGTCTTGCCGCGGCTCACAGGGCAGGGAACGCGCTCTCCACCTTCGCCGTGCAGGACCGCGAGACCGTGCGCTATCTACTTTTCGACGAGCAGGGCATTCTCTGCGGCCGCCGCAACGGGCGCGATGGTCCGGTCAAGCTTGTCCGGCCAGTCGCCTCACAGCATGCGCTCGCATTCTCCTGCATTCACGTCGTATCCCCGCGCATCTTCGCGAAGCTGACGGAGGAGGGCGCCTTTTCTATCATCGACGCCTATCTTCGCCTCGTCGCGCAGGGCGAAAAGATTGCCTCCTTCCGCGCCGACGGCGCCTATTGGCGCGATCTAGGCCGGCCCACCGACCTAATCGCCGCCGAAAGTGACATGGCAGACGGGCGATATCCGGCAGCATAGTGTTGTGCCACTGAGATTCTCATCAAATATGCTCGGTCATCTTGAGCAACAAATATCGGATGTCATCCTGAGTGAGTTCACGCGAAGCGGGGACGAGTCGAAGGACCTGCATTTGTTTCTTGCGTATTCAACTCAGCACGAAAAAGGGTGCCCCACGACCGGGGCCCCCACGGACAGGTCCACGTCCGTGGGGTGGAGATCTCGATTCTGAGATGTGGGATAGCACGAACCCAAACCGTACTCTGCCGGATTTCCCCGACGGCGATTTCTCTACACCTTACAAATCAAATTGTTGTCCAACACATCGAAATCGATCTCCGCGCCCAACCCCGGCCCTTCCGGCACATGCACAAATCCCTCGGAATCGATCTTGATCGGGTTCTTCACGCCAAAGCAGAACGGCTCCTGCGGAATCAGTACTTCGAAGTACTCGCAATTGCGAATGGCGCAGCTCACGTGCAGGTTGGCCGCGTCCAGCAGCGCGTTCGTCGTGGTGTGCACCTCGCAGTTCACGCCGAAGGCCTCGCACAACGCCGCGGTCTTCATTAATCCCGTCACGCCGCCCTTCCACGACACGTCGCTGCGCACAATGTCCACGGCGCGCTGCGTCAGGTACTGCGTGGTCCCGAACAATCCTCCTGGCGTTGACTCCACGCCCGCAATGGGAATCTCCAGCGCCCTGCACAGTTCCTGGTAGCCGTAGAGGTCGTAGTCCGAGAGCGGTTCTTCGAACCAGTAGTAGTTCAGCCGCTCCAACTCCCGCCCGATCTTGAGCGCCTGCTGTTGCGTGTAGCCCGCCACAGGATCGCTCATCAGCACCATTGCGTCGCCCAGTTCCGAGCGCAGCGCGCGGTACGCCTCCACATCCCGCGCCGGATCGCCCCAGGGATGGATTTTGTAGGCCCCATAACCCATCGCGCGATACTCCTGCGCCTGCTGCACAAAGGCATCAATCGTTGGCAGGATGAGCGAACTCGCGTAGGCGGGAAGTGAAGTCCGATACGCGCCAAGCAAGCGGTAAAGAGGCAGCCCGGCAGCCTTCGCCCCCAGGTCCCAAAGCGCCACGTCCACAGGCCCGTGCGCGTAGATCGGCAAGAATCCCCACCAGCGGTCCATGCGCCGGACTTGTTGCCAGAGTTGCTCGCGGTTCAGCGGATCCTGCCCGATCAACAACGGACGAATAATCGACCCTATCAGGTGCGCCGTCGCCTGCCCCGAGCGGCCGCCCCACGCAAACGCGTGGCCCTCCAATCCCTCATCCGTTTTGATCTGCAAAAAGACGATGTCGTGCGCGGCCCTGCCGCCCTTCACGCCCGCCGTAACCATCTCGGAATGCGGATTGGCGATCACGCCGATCGCAACGTCAATAATCTTCATGCCCATTCACTCTTTCGCTTTTCACACTCACGCCCGCACACGCACACTCGTTCACTTCCCATCCACCGGATACCCGCGGCTCACGTAGCTATCGATGATTTTCGCGTAGACGTTCTTCCATCCGCCCTCTCGCTCCTCCAGCGGAATCCCATCCGGCCAAACGCTGATGTAGAGATAATGCAATTCCCGGTCAGCCAGGGCATTCTCCACCCAGTGCTCGGTGCGCGGCGGCACAAACGCCACGGCCGGAGCCCGCACCTGCTGCATCTCCCCGCCGATATGCACCCGTGCCTCGCCGGCCCAGAATAAATAAATCTGCATGAAAGTCTCGTGGCTGTTTGGCGGCGTCGTGCCGCCCGGCCGCACCATCTGCAGCACCGCCTCGCAGGCCCCGGTTTCGTCGCGGGGCAGCAGCATCACAAACTCGTTCCCCGCACATCGAAACGGCTCTCCTTCGCTGAATTGCCTGATAAACATCGATCGCTCCCATGTGGCTTTGCCGCAGTCGGCGCTTGCCGCGGCTACTCCCGAATGCTACGGCAGTAATGTATCAGGTGCGTCGCCGCCGCCCAACTGCATCAGAAGTCCCGTCACATCTCATTCAAAATCAGCGCAATCCGCCCCGTCAGCAAATCGCTGGGCGACTCGTCCGGACCCATGGCAATCAATTCCACCAGAGACGCGATATTGTGCGGCCGCAGAATCAGCCGTCCCGCCTGAAATTCCGCATAGCGGAGCGTAAGGTGCGAGCCGTGCCGGACCGCATAAAGGTTTGGACGATTCGGCCGGTAGGGAAGCAGCACATTGTAGTGACGGTCGATCAGCGCAATCGCCTCGGGCAGCACCAAAGGCTCCATGGGCAAAGCGTCAGCCGAAGAAACCCGGATGGCGACAAAGCGGTGCCATGCGCGCCGCACGTTTGAAGCCCTTGCGTGCACTGCGTTCAATGCCCCGGGCGGCAGATGCAGCATAAGCTGGACGGCCGACGGCCGGATTACCGGCTCAAAGAGCGCCGTCGCGTGTGAAACCACCGGGACAGCCCCCGCGCTCTCATCCTCTGGCCAAAATCCGCCTCGGGGTAGTGCGGGCAGCAAATCCGCAACCGTCAGGCGCTGGGCGGCAAGGATGCGATCCATCGCCTCCAGTGAAAGTTGGCGCCGGCTGTGCAGAAAATTGGAAAGATGCGCCTGCCCAAAGCTGGTCTGCCGCGCCAACAACGAGACGCTGACTGTGCCCCGCTGGATCCTGCGCAGCAGTTCCAGGCGGAGGCGCTCGTGCATCTGGCTGAAGTTCATCTGTGGATAATTTGCCATCAGCAATGAGTGTCTAAGCTCATTGCTTTCCCATGGAAAACTTATCAGGGCTGGTAGTCCTTCATTTTGAGCATTTATGTGTCGATTGGAAAGCCAACGATTGGAAATCCGTGGAGTTACATTGACGCAGAAGAAGCATATCCCTACATTGGGTTTACTTAATCACGCATTGGCTTGTGGGAATCTTTAGGAAAACGTTCTTTTGCTGCTTCTTAAGCGGAGGTGGAATCGTGCCTCCGGAAGCAGCCAATGAACATTTGCCGGTTCAATTTGTTGAAAACCGGCTTTCCTCCCATCCCGGCGTCGCTTCAAATCGGCATCGGAAAGCACGCCAACCGGGAAATTCCAGGATCTGCGCACGAATGGTCATGACAGACAACAAGAGAGCACAGGTGGCAATCCCCCATCAGGACAGGAGAAATCTGAGTTGCCTCGCCTGGTTCTCTTCACCCCGCGGAACAACCTGCAACACAAGCCTCCGTCGGGAGATGAAACAAGTACGGAGAATCAGTCATGGAAGTGCGCGTGCAATTGAAGGTTTGCGAAGGATGCGGTTGTCTTTGGTACCGTGCCCAGACACTCGACAGTGTGTATTGCAAAGAGTGTGTCACGAAGTTGAGAACGTTTCCAACCCCGGAGAGCCGCAAACGGCGCGGTCGTCCGGGCCGTAAGCAACTTGCCAGGGTTTGGGCTGTCGCTCAGGCTGCGGGAGGTGCGCAATGAGCGCAGCTCTCCAGTTGCCCATGGTTTCAGAACCAGGAACCTCCCGGGCAGTATGGCGGATCGAACGCAGGAGATGGGAACGAAAACCCGCGGCACAGCCCGTAGCAGAGCCGGCAGTGGATGCGGCCATGCCGCCAGCCAACCTGGCCTTTTACAGGAAACACACGGAAAACTTGTTGCGGCGCTACCTGTACGCATCCATGCAGGTGGGCAGGGCGCCGTCCATTCTGGCCGATTCGGTCGGGCGCGGTTGGGCTTCCAGCCGTCCCGTCCGCACCTTTGAAGACGCAGTTATCTTTGTCCTCGATATTGAGAAATGCCTCGGTCAGCTCGGCCGGCTCGATCGCGATATCCTGGCCCGGGTTGTGCTCCAGGAGTACACCCAGGCTGAGACCGCCGTCATGCTCGGCATGGCCATCCGCACCATTTCCTACAAATACCCACTGGCCCTCGACCGCCTCACGGAGAAGTTGCTCGCGGCCAGTCTGCTCGTCATACCGCACTAGTTGGGCCGGTCGGAAGTTCCGGATCTTGAAGAAACAAACTCACCACAATACGGGGTGCCCCGGGTCTCGATTTTGAGACCCGGGAAACCTCAATACAAAATCACGAAGGCAATAAAACGCTAGAAGCCCAAGCTGACTTAAAGCTCTTTTGTGCTTGTCATACCCGCGGTTCCCTGGTCCCGCGCAAGCTGTTAACGCCAAAGCGTCTCCCCCAGCAGTGCAATCCAATCTCGTAGGAATCCTATTTACAATGGGCTGCAGCTAATATGTTGATTCGCTCCAGAGCGCCGCTTCGGCTGGGCTTGGCTGGTGGCGGCACCGACGTCTCTCCCTACTGCGACGAATTCGGCGGCGCCATCCTCAACGCCACCATCGATTACTACGCCTACGCCGCGCTGGAACCCCTGGACTCTGGCCCCCTCGATACGGGCCCCCAGAACACGGGTATTGTCGAATTCGTCTCCGCCGATCTCGGCCAAACCGCCTCCTACCCTGCCGCCGCCGTGCTTCCCAACGACGGCCGTCTCGACCTTTTCAAGGCCGTCTACAACCACGTGGTCCGCGAATTCAACCAGGGCAAGCCGCTCAGTCTGCGCATGAGCACGCGGGTCGACGTGCCCGCCGGCTCCGGCCTGGGTTCTTCCTCCACGCTCACCGTGGCCATGCTCGCGGCTTATACTGAGTGGCTCAATCTTCCCCTCGGCGACTACGAGCTCGCCCATACCGCCTTCGTCATCGAGCGTGTTGAGGCCGGCCTCCAGGGTGGCAAGCAGGATCAATACGCCGCGGCCTTCGGCGGCTTCAACTTTATGGAATTCGGCGGCAACGGCCGCGTGCTGGTCAACCCGCTCCGCGTCAAAGACTGGGTCGTCTCGGAGCTTGAGGCCTCGCTGCTTCTCTATTTCACCGGAAAATCTCGCACCTCGGCCGACATCATTCAGGAGCAATCGCGCAATGTGCGCGACCGCAACGAGCTGGCTCTCGACGCCATGCACGCCATCAAAGATGAAGCTTTCCGCATGAAGGAGTGCCTGCTGCGTGGTGACTTTTCCAGCCTGCACCAGCTGCTGCGCAGCAGTTGGGAATCGAAGAAACGCATGGCCAGCCAGATCAGCAACGAACACATTGAAGCTTTGTATGCCTGTGCGCTCCAGGCCGGCGCCTACTGTGCCAAAATCTCCGGCGCCGGCGGCGGAGGCTTCATGATGTTTCTCGTCGATCCCATCCACAAAGACAAAGTCACCGCCGCCTTGCGCGGCCAGCACGCCGGAGGCACCGCCTACGCATGCCACTTCACGCCCGGCGGCGTGCAGGTATGGAGAGTGCCATGAACCATCCAACGCCCAATTCATCCACCAATCTAGTTCGCGAAAAACTATTCGAAGGCTTGAGCGTGATGGAGGCCGTGGCCCACGACGCCGCCTTGCACGCCACGCTTGTCGCGGCCGCCGAAGCCACAGCCGACGCGTTGCTCGCCGGCCGCAAACTCATGGTGGCCGGCAATGGGGGCAGTGCCGCCGATGCCCAGCACGTTGTCGCGGAGTTTGTCAGCCGCCTCGTCGACGACCGTCCCGCCATGCGCGCCATCGCTCTCACCACGGACACCTCCATCCTCACCGCCGTCGGCAACGACTATGGCTTCGAGCGCCTCTTTGCCCGCCAGATTGAAGCCCTCGGCCAGCCCGGCGACGTTTTCCTCGCCATCTCCACCTCAGGCAACTCGCCCAACGTGCTCCGCGCCCTCGAACGATGCCGCGACTTGGGGCTGGTCACCATCGGCCTCACGGGAAACACCGGCGGCAAAATGCCGCCGCTCTGCGACTACTGCTTGTGCATGCCCTCCAAGGTCACCATGTATATCCAGCAGGCGCATCTGGCTCTCGAACACATCTTCTCCCTGCTCGTCGAGCGCCGCTACTTCCATGGGCGCACCGGCTAACGCGCCTGAGCCCAGCACGAACCATGGGTGCCCCACATCTCGATTTTGAGATGTGGGAAAGCACAAACCCCACCAATTCACCTCAACCGAGCACGAAAAGGGGTACCCCACATCTCGATTTTGAGCCGAGGGAAAGCACAAACCTCAACAGTTCACCTCAACCGAGCACGAAAAGGGGTGCCCCACATCTCGATTCTGAGATGTGGGAAAGCACAAACCCCACCAACGCTAGAAGGAGCGATCGTCATGGAAGCCATCATCCTCGCTGGCGGGCTCGGCACACGGCTCGCCTCGCGTCTTCACGGCCTGCCCAAGCCCATGGCGCCCGTCGCCGGCCGTCCTTTCCTCGAGATCCTGCTCACCCAGTTGCGCCGCTCCGGCTGCACCCGCGTTCTGCTCTCCGTCGGCCACCAGCACACCGTCATTCAGGACCATTTCGGCGCCTCCTTTCACGGAATGGCGATCGACTATGTGATCGAAAGCGTTCCTCTCGGCACCGGAGGCGCCATTCGCCTCACGCTCGCTGAGGCCCGCGAAGAATCCGTGCTCGTGCTCAATGGCGATACCTTCCTCGATGCCGATTACGCGGCCATGCTCCGCTTCCACGCGGCCGCAGGCGCCGCAGTCACTCTCGCCGTCGTGCACCGTGACGACGTGTCCCGTTATGGCAGCGTGACGATTGAAGGTCAGCGCATCGCGGGCTTTCAGGAGAAGGGAAATTCCGGTCCGGGATACATTAGCGCCGGAACTTATGTCCTGGCGCGCAACCTCGCGTGGCCGCCTGCGCTGCCAGAAAAATTCTCCATCGAGACCGACTTTTTCATGCCCGAAGTCGCACGTCTTCGTCCCGCCGCCTTCAAGGTCGACGGCTTCTTTCTCGACATCGGAATCCCTGAAGACTACGATCGCGCGCAAACGGAGCTCGCGCAATTTCTCCCGTAGGGCGGTCCCTGAGTTGCTTGCATTCCCGGGCCTCAAAAGCGAGATCGGGGGGCTCCCCCTTTGCCGCGGCAAGCGTGCGTTCTCAAAAGGCTGGGCTGTCCGCCGGAACCTGAGTGCGGCAGGACGACGGAGGGGAATTGATGGAGGGGGGCTGAGAAATCGCTTCGACGTGAGTCAAATCATGCCCATTTGTTCTGGCAAAGGCTCTGCCGGGCGCATCCGGTTCTGCGGCTCTGGAGAAAATGATAAAAATGATCTCGGCAGACGCAACCGGCGGTATACTGTCGCCGCCGGGAACGCAAAATGGAAATCCCGGTTGAGTCGATTTGCCGCAAGGTAGCCGCGTGAGTCGACTCGTTATCTTTCTCCTGATTGCCGCGGCAGTGCTGCATGCTGCCGCCAAAACGAGAAGTTTCCTGTTCGATGTGCCCTGCGCCAAGCTCCGGCCGGTGCTCAGTGGAGAGAATTCATGATCGGTGGCCGAATTCGTGCGCTATACCGTGTGGTTGTTATCTTGCTCATCTGTGCGGCAGGGAACGCGATTGCGCAAACCGCGCTTCCTCCGCTCGATCCCAGCCTTGGGCGCATTGTGATCTACCGACCGTGGCACTATGCCGCCGGTGCCTCGGGGGTCATGGTCGCCTTGAACGGGAACTTTATCGGGATGTGCCGGGCGGGCAAGTATTTTTATGTAGACACGCAGCCCGGCACTTATTACTTGGGCACATATTTCCTCTCCCTTGGCGCTATGACGAAAGCTGTGGACCAGACCCTTGGCGTACACGCTGGGCAAACTGCCTATGCCAAGTTGAATATTGGCTTCACCTACTCCATCGAGATGGTTCCTCGCGATAAAGCTGGCGCAGAGCTGGCATCCGTGCGCTACGATCCTTCGGCCGTCGCAGAGAAAGATGCACAATCGGCAAAGCACGTTGACAGGGCGCGCTTCGACTTTGAGAAATACAAACAAGCGTCAGGACTCGATTTCGCGCCAGCGCAGCAAGCTGCATCCACGCCCGACGGACCAGCGCCAGGGACCGTAAGCGCCGAACAGGAGCCTCAAGTTCAGGCCCGGGCATCCCATGGGAGTTTGTTCTCCGCGGTGAGTTCAAGCGCGGGGCCGAGTCTGGTATCGAGCGTGGCCGCGCCCGCACCGGCCCGCCGCGCGACTGCGGCGCCCGAAATCGCTCCGTCAGAAAACTCGTCGATCGATGATGCAAACTCACATTCAAATCCCTCCACGATGGAGTCGGCGCAAAGCAGGCTGGAAGCCCTGGGGGATAAGCTGCCCGCGGGGATTTACACCTTGGACAACGAGGAGGATTTCAATGTCCTCGACTCTATCTACTACGATCCAGCAACCGGTCAATTATCCCTGGTCGGCCATCTGGACCCCCGCTTTCAGGGCCCGCATATTCCTTACCTTCAGCACCTGGCCGTCCTGTTGGAGAGCCCAAAGCCCGAATTCACCCTGACATGGACACCGGACTCGGCGCAGCGAGTCGATGCACTTCTCAACCGCCATTTGTCCGAGCAGGAAGGGGAAAACATCACCGACCATTGGGGCAAACTCGTGGACGGAGATGGACAGATTACCCGGGCCGGACGTTACCTCCTGCCCGCTCTGGGCGTTTCGCCCATTGCCGGAAGCGGCGTGCCAGGCAGCCTCGGCATACAGGTAACGGACGAAGGCTTGAGCGGCATGGTCCGTATCTCCCAGGTTTCTCCCGATTCGCCCGCCGCATCGGCAGGGCTCAAAGTTGGCGACCTGATCCAATCAATTCAAGGCAAACCGGCGCTTAACCCCGACGAATTCAACCGCACGATCCGGTTCACCGGGGCCGGCGCCGTGGTGAACCTGGTCTACATCACCGTTGTCAACGGGGCGGTCACAACCCAGGGCGCGCAGGTAACCCTGGCGGAAAGTCCCGACCTTGACGTGTGGGATCACACCGACGTTTACGATGTGCTGCGGGGGCTTTACCTGGCGCAGGGAGACCGGACCGCCGCGGACGTAGCCGTGGTGGTCGGCATTCTCGCTCGTTTTCAAAAGGCCGGCTTGATTCAGGGAGGCACACCTTCGCCCGAAGGAGCCGCGTTTCTGCAATTCATGTTTGACACCATGGGGGTGACCGCCGTCAAGAACGCCGACGTACAGGCGGTACAAAGCGGCAGCATGACGATGGCGAACGCGGAAAATGATATTTTCCTGAAGCTATGCCAGGCTTTTGATTCCTCACTCCACTTCGATGGAAATCCCATTGCCGCCACGTATCAGCGCGGTGTTCAACAAACCAATAATCCTCAAACCTCCCTCGATCCGGCCTTCAACGAAATCGGCAACCAGCTGAAACTAAAAGTCCCGGGATTGCTCGATCCGCTCTTCGAACGGCCCCAGGGCGTGCAGATTCCTCCGGAACTGGTTGAGGATGAGTTTCATGTCCGCCCGGAAATGACGCCGGAATACCTCGGCATCCCGGCCGATTCCCTCCTGGCTCGCGCCATGTTTGCCGGAGATTACCTCTGCAAGAGACTGATGAACCGTCCGGAACTTAAGCAGAAAATCCCAGGTTATCTGACCGGATTCGAGTTTGAGCAAGCCCACCCCGCCTTCCGCCACAGCACCGGTAATTATCGCCTTTGGATTTCCGTCGCCAGGATGGATACGCCTCAATCCCCTGACGGGAAAATCCTCGCCTTTCGCGATGTAAGAATGCGCTTCAACATCCGGGAACAGAGCGATTCCGGCAGGGACTTGCCCAACCAGCCCGGAAGTTACGAAGAGCTTCTTACCTCCCTTTGGGACAATTTTGAGCAGGAATATCCCACGCTCCACGAACTGCGAGAGGCGGCCAAACTGGCGGCCGCGGCCAAGTGGATTCGGCAACACAATGCGGATGCGGCCCTGCCCAATTCTGGCCGTATCCTTTGGCAGGGGCCAGGTCAAGTCCCCGGGCTTGTGTTCATTGAACTGACGCCCGATGCCACGCAGGGAATATACAAGTCGCACGAGACAATCATCGCGACGGGCGGGGTTTCGCTGACGCCTTTTCCGCAGGAGAATGTCAATAATCCGAATATTAACGGCCAAGCCGGTGCCAACCCATTTCCCTACGACTCTTCTGTGGTGAATTTGACCGGCCTCGGTTCTCCCGCCGGCTCGGCTCAAACGGATACGCCGCTCACTCCGATGCTCTTTTCCCACTCGGATCAGGACAGCCTCGCCAGCCGCATCTTTCACGAAAAGATCGTGGTGCCCGAACCGCACCTGCCCGGTTGGTGTGGGGAATTTACCAAAGGGAAGGATACTTTGAGAGCGATTTCCGTCTCCTTAAATCAGCTGAATACAGCGAGCGATCACGACACCGAATTATCCCTCCAACAGCGCCAAAAACTGGAGCAGGTCCGGTTGGTCGCCATCCATCTCGCCCAAGTCGAACGACTCTTGAATATCCTCGATGAAAAAAGCGCCAAACAAACCCATGACTTTTTGGAGCTTCAGGAGGAAATTGCCGAACAACGCAAGGAGTTCTACGAACACTTTTTCGATTTTTCCATTGATAACATGCTCGAGGCGCGCTACGAATTGAAAGAGTTCCCTGACATTGCCGGGGCCGGTGACTTTGCCGCCGGGGCGAAGGATAATATCGACTATTTGGAGGAACTGGAGGCCAGTCTCAAGACGGGGAGCCTTCCGGTGGGAACTCTGGAAGCCAGTGCGGCGACCATCAAGCGCTTCTCGGAGGGACTGTCGCAAATCAGCCATGAATTGGGGGCCACACCCGCCGCAACATATTTTGACACCGTAACTGAAGCTCAGAAATTTGAGGATGCCTTTGCCGTGGAAGGTGAATTTGCGCAATTGGAATTTGTCACCGACTACAAAGTGGAGAGCCTGTCATCCTCCAGTGATTCTGTCGCCAATCTTAAAAGCAAACTGCTTCCGCTTCAGAAGAAACTGACTGACCAATTGGACACCTTGATTGCCGATCCACAATTGAAAGGGCTGACTGCTGCCGGAAAAACTGGCAATTGAGTGTGTGGGTTGAGCAGGAGGCAGCGGGCCAAATCGAAATTGAGGCGCACGGGCTGGTTATGCCGCAGATTCAAATGGCGGGTGCCCCGCGGTCCCGATTTTGGGACCCGGGAACCACGAAGGTCGCCATCTACCGGCTACAAGCTGTGCACGGTCCGCCTTTCCTTGCTCTCTCGCTCCCCGTTCGCCGCCTGTCAACCCCTTCCCGCTCTCCAATTCCATTCAACCCTCTCCCTTCCAACGAGATAGGAACCCGCCCGACAGTGCAGTTTATTTCCCCGTAGTTGCTACACTTTTATTCGGATGGCGAGATGAACGCGGCGGATGGATAGAGGGCGGCGCGAGTTTTCACGGTCCTGGTCGCCTGCATTGAAGGGCGGGAAACCGGATCTCAAGACGAAATTGCAGCCAAAGCGGTGCAAACGAGCAAGAAAGCCCGCTAAGATCTCTATTTTGACGACTTTATCCACTAACCCACTTGTTTTCAATTGTTTACGGGAAACCCATAAACACTAACTCGCCCGGAATCAGGGCTTTACCTCAAAAAGGGGGGCGGGGGAGGGGTAACTACGATGCAGATGGATTGCCGGCACATCCCGACTAAAAGCCTCCGCCGCGACGCCCCGGCCACCGGCCGCCTGACCCCTGGAACCTGTTCTTGTTTCCACGCCGCCAAATCGGGCTGTGCAACTGTACCGACCCATCCAACCCTATATTTTTCAGTAGCGTGCAGCCAATGAGCGGGTCACGTTACAGCCACTGTGAAACTGTACCGTGCCAGTTAACACACACATAGACAAGGGCTTATCCTCAAATCGGCAAAGGCCGTAAATTCGCTGTAACGCTGCAATCCTGTACTCGTCTTAACTGCGGATCCGCGCGGGTTGAGATGGATGGATTGGGGTTCGGACGCAGTTCAGGAGCTTGTGCGGGCGAGGACGCCCGCACAACAGCCGGTCAGGAGACCGGCGCTACACTACCGCGTTTCGCGCGATCACCTCGCGGTACCACTCCGCGCTCAGCTTCGGCGTCCTGCGCTCGGTCTTGAAGTCTACATAGTGAATCCCGAAGCGCTTGCTGTAGCCATCCGCCCACTCGAAGTTGTCCATCAGGCTCCACAGAAAGTAGCCCTTCACCGGGAATCCTTCCGCGGTGGCGCGTTGCAAATTTGCCAGGTGGTTGCGCAGGTACATCACGCGGTCGGTGTCTTCAATCCGTCCCTCGGCCGTCACCACGTCGGCCGCGGAGCAGCCGTTCTCAGTAATGAAAACGGCGCGCGGATTCCAGATCTCGCACACGTTGCGCACCGCCCAATAAATACATTCAGGGCCGAGATAGAGCCACGGCGAAGCCATCTTGGGATACGAGGCCTGATACGGCTCAATCGCGTATCCCTTTGTCGAACCGTCGGCGCGCACATACGTGGGCGTGTACACATTCAGCCCCACAAAATCGAGCTTGCTGCCGATGGCCTTCATGTCGCCCGGCTCGACATGCGGAGCATTGGCTCCCTCGCGCTGCAAATAACTATCCGGATATGCGCCTTCGAGCAGCGTGGTCAGAAACGGCGCGTTCTCCTCGCGCGTGGCTCTCCGTGCTGCCTCCATGTTGGCGCGATCCTCGATGACCGGCACGCAGACCCTGGCATTTTCCGCCAGTCCCACCTGCGCTGCGGGCGCGTTGGCGCGGATGGCCTCGACCGCCAGCCCGTGCGCCAGAATCCCGTGATGCCGCACCTGGTTCACCTGCGCGGCCGGCAGCCGCAGTCCCGGCGCAAACTGGCCGATTCGATAACTGAGGTCGGTAAAGCAGGCGAACTCGTTGGTGGTCATAAAGTGGCGCACGCGGTCGGACAACTGCCGCGCCACGTAGCCAGCGTAATCGGCAAAGGCCAGCGCCGTCGCGCGCGACTGCCAGCCTCCCGGGAGCGCCGCGGGCAGGTCCCAGTGGAAGAGCGTCATGTAAGGCGTGATGCCGTTCTCGTGCAGTTCGTCGAGCACGCGCTTGTAGTAGTCGAGCCCCGCCTGACTCGGCTGGCCGGTGCCTTGCGGAAAAATGCGCGGCCAAGCAATCGACATCCGGTACGCACTGACGCCAAGGTTTTTGAGCAGCCGCACATCTTCTTTGTAGAGGTGGTAAGAATCGTCGGCCACGTCGCCCGTATCGCCGTTGTAGGTTTTGCCCGGCGTGTGCGAGAACACGTCCCAGATCGAAGCTCCGCGCCCGCCCTCGTTGACTCCGCCTTCAATCTGGTACGCGGCCGTCGCGCAGCCCCACACAAAGCCATGCGGAAATTGCCGACTCCCCGGCGGCTGCTGGGCAAAAGACGAGTGGGGCGAAAACTCCGGCAGCGAAACTCCGGCCAATGCCGCAGTCGCCGCCGCAACCTTGCCAAACTGCCGGCGCGTGATTTCTTTCATGGTTTCAATGGCCCTTTCGCAAGCAAAGGGCGATTATAGCGGAGCGCGGATTCGCATCGCTGGCTGAGAACCGTTTGGGGAGTGCGAGCCTATTCGTTGGCGAGAAGGAGCTCTTGAGGAATTTGGCCGGCTGGGTCCAGATTGCGCGCCCTGGCTTCCTTCACGAGCTCCCCGGCCTCCACATTGGCGCGATATCTGGCCAGCCCGAGACGAATCGCGTTGACCAAATTTTCCTTTTTGCAGGGCGTGGTCAGATAACGGAAGATGCGGCCCTCGTTCATTGCTGTTCTGGCACGCTTGAGGTTTCCACTTTTCGTGAGCAGGATCCTCACGGAATGCGGCTCCAGTTCGCGCACGCGGTCAAGAAACTCGACTCCGTTTAACCCGGACATACGCAGGTGCGAGATGACAATAGCGAAAGGGCCGAGCAGGTGAACGGTCGCCAGGCCCGCTTTGCAGCCGCAAGCAGTCTCGACTCTGAATTCACTGTGCAGAATGCTCGCCAAATCATCGAGCACGTGCGGGTCATCATCAACAATCAGAATCTGGTTCGCCATGGTTAGGATCCTGCCTGGCCACATCGAGCCATCACCTCTGTTTCTCTGTCCGTGCCGCCGCAAGGAACGGTGGAATTCGCAATTCCGCCATTTTGGTTTGCAAACGCTGGATGCAGCGAGAATCTCTCTAAGGTCTCATCGACGACTTTGCCCCGCGCCATCAGCAGCGAGCTCGGAATTCTTTATCACGCGTCGGCTCACAGAGACCATCACGCAAAAAGGCCGCAGCTTTTGATGGCTGCGGCCTTTAAGTTCCCAGATCGAATCTGGTCTTACATCTCTTTCACGCCTTCGACAAACGCCTTCAGCTTACGGCTGCGCGAAGGATGACGCAGCTTGCGCAGCGCCTTGGCTTCAATCTGCCGGATTCTTTCTCTGGTTACCTGGAAGGATTGCCCAACCTCCTCCAGCGTGTGCTCGGAGCCATCCTCGAGGCCGAAGCGCATCTTGATCACGCGTTCCTCGCGAGGAGTAAGAGTCCGCAGGACCTGCGAAGTGTACTCCTTCAGGTTCACGCCGATCACCGCCTCGGAGGGCGACACCGCCTGGCGATCTTCAATGAAGTCGCCCAAGTGCGAATCTTCCTCTTCGCCAATCGGCGTCTCGAGCGAGATGGGCTCTTGTGCGATCTTGAGCACCTTGCGCACCTTGGCCACCGGAATATCCATGCGGCGCGCAATCTCTTCGCTACTGGGCTCGCGACCCAGCTCCTGCACCAACTGGCGGCTGGTGCGGATGAGCTTGTTGATGGTCTCGATCATGTGCACCGGAATACGAATGGTGCGGGCCTGGTCTGCAATGGCGCGGGTAATCGCCTGCCGGATCCACCACGTGGCGTAGGTCGAGAACTTGTAGCCGCGCCGGTACTCGAACTTGTCCACGGCCTTCATCAGGCCGATGTTGCCCTCCTGAATCAGGTCAAGGAACTGCAGTCCGCGGTTGGTGTATTTCTTGGCAATCGACACGACAAGCCGCAGGTTGGCCTCGATCAGCTCGCGCTTGGCCTGCTCGGCGTCCATGTCGCCTTGAATCATTTCGCGCTGCGTGCGCTTCAATTCGATGATGGAGACGCCCGCGTCGCCCTCGATCTTTTCCAGATCGGTGCGGCAGTTCTTCTGCTGCCTGCGGTATTCCTTTTTCAGATCCTCGCTCTTCGAGGCTTCGTGCTTCTGTTCGAGCGAACGGATCTGCCGCTCCAGCGTGCGCATGGTGTCCACGGTCTTGTTGACCTTATCCAGCAGACGCTTGCGCTCAACGGCGGTGTACTTCAGTTCGCGCACGATGCGCGACACCTGGACCTTCTCGCGCGCGATGGTCCAGCGCAGCCGCCGCGCTTCCTTCATCTTGGCCTTGTTGCCCGGCGCGATGGCAGCCAGCTTCTCGTCAAGCTGCGCAATCTTCTTTTGGTGCTTTACCAAAGCGTCGGTGCGCGCCACCGTAGCTCTTACGCGCGTCTGCACCACCTCTTCGGTCAGCTCCTCTTCGTCGAAGATCACCACTTCTTTTACGTTGCGCACGCCGCGCTTCAGGTCTTCGCCCAGCGCCGCGATTTCGCGAATCACAATGGGCGAACGCGAAATTGCCTTGAGCACGCGCATTTGCCCGCGTTCGATGCGCTTGGCAATTTCTACTTCGCCTTCGCGCGTGAGCAGCGGCACCGTGCCCATCTCGCGCAGATACATGCGCACCGGATCGTTGGTCTTCTCCAGCGTGCCCGGGGTCAGATCGAGCTCGACGTCCTCGCCTTCTTCCAGCTCGAAATCCTTGTCGCCGGGAAACTTGGGAGCGTCCAGCAGGTCGATGCCCTGACCGCTGATGGTGGTCATCAGATCGTCCAGATCGTCGGCAGAGCCAATCTCATCCGGCAGAGCGTCGTTCACTTCGCCGTAGGTCAGATAGCCCTTTTCCTTGCCGGTCTCGATCAGTCCGTGTACTTCTTCTTCGAATTTGTCGTCAATCGCCAAATGATTCCTACTCTCTTCGGCACCGCGGAGATCCCCGCGTTCTGCCTATTTTTATCCTCGGCCGTATCGCATTCTGGCCGGCCCATGCGCACGTCTGCGCGCCTCAACTCACATTCAAGCTTGCTCGCATCGACCGCTGCGGATTTTGCCGCACGACGCGCTACGTAACTTGCGCTGCGCAATCCATCCCGCGCCGAACTACTTTCGGCGATGGGCTCGATTCCGCACACACGCAATGAAAATTTCCGTGAGGAAATTCTCGCGCGCGGACACATCCGCAATTCCGCCTAAGCGGATTTAGCTTGACTCGGAACAGGATGGCAGCGCTTCAGGTTTCGCCTGGGTCGCCCGCGAGCCGAAGCTCATGTGTGGGGCAAAGGGGCGCGCATCCTCACTGAGATCAATAGATTACCACAAGCGAACTTGTCTCCGCCAGCACAAATTCGGCGGCAGAATGAACCCCATTGAGCCCGTTGCGGGGTGTTGCAGGCGCGGATTTGAAGAGCCATCCGCTCCTATTTCCTCTTATTTAGACGCGCGAAAGGGCCATTTCGACGCAAAATCCGTGCCGCTGGTCAGCTTGCCCACGCTATGCCAACCCCTATGACCTCAGAGGCTTGTGGATGTGCAACTGCCGCAGCGCCCGGTCCAGATCCAGCTTTTGCTGGGTGAGCACCGCCAGCTCGGCGTAATCGGCGCGCCGCTCGGCCTCGGCAATCTGCGCTCGCAGGTCGCGGAGGCGGCTTTCGATGGCGCGCTCCTGAACCTCCTGCAGCGCACTCTCTACTTCGTCTTCTTCGGGTGGCCGGCTTTCACCCAGCAGCGCCTCAGCCAAGAGGGCCCGCTGCGCCGCATCTTCCACTGCGTCCATTGGATCCCTGGCTGCGCGGGTTGCCAGCGCTTGCATGGCCTGAAACGCTCCGAGGTGCTCGAACCACACCGGCTGCTCCACTACCAACTGCGCCGCCAACCTCCGGACCGTCTCTCCTTCGGGGTCGGTAATCGCCAGCGCCCGCAAAAGTACTCGCTCCACTTCGGTCAGGATTGCGGGCCGCGTCTCCACCCGTTCCCGCCGTTTCAGCGCCGCTTGATGAAGTTCCTCGCGCAGCACCGCCGAGTCGATGCCGAGCTTTTGTGCTGCGTCCGCGGCGAACTGGTCCCGCGCCAGCTTTTCAGGGATGCGGCGGATGTGCGGCAACAGAAAATTCAGCGCCTTCACCTTTTGTTCGGCGCTGGCACCGGGGAATTGCACCATTGCTCGTGCAATCAGATAATCAGACTGCCTCCGAGCCCCACGAATTGCCTCTTTATAGGCCTCCACGCCGCGTTCGCGGATAAACCGGTCCGGGTCCAATCCGCCTTCGAGCGTGACCAGCTTGATGGCAAATCCCTCCTCGGTCAGCAGGGAGATGGACTTTTCGGCTGCGTTTGCGCCGGCCGCGTCGGGGTCGAAATTGACGATCACGTTCGACGTGTGCCGCTTGAGAATCGCCACCTGCTGCTCGGTGAATGCCGTCCCACTGGTCGCGATCACGTTCTGGATTCCGCGCAGGAAGACGCTGATGCAGTCCATTTGCCCTTCCACCAGTAGCGCAAAACCCACGGTCCGGATCGCCGTCTTCGCCTTGTCCAGGTTGAACAGGACTTGCCCTTTTGAATAGAGCGGCGTCTCCGGCGAATTGACGTACTTGGGCCCGGCCTTTTCTCCCTCCGCTGCGACGCTCAGCGTTCGCGCCGTAAACGCGATCACCCGGCCGCCCTCATTGCAGATGGGAAAGACCACCCGCTTGCGGAACCGGTCGTAAAGGCGACCGTGGCCGCCGTCCTCCTGCTCTTTGGAGCTGAAAAGGCCGCTCAGCCGCAGGGTCTCCTGGTCCGCCATGCCGCCGAGCCGGTCGCGCAGGGCATTGAAGCTATCCGGCGCGTAGCCGATCCGAAATTTCTTGATTCCTTCCTCCGAAAGTCCGCGACCTGCAAGGTATTCGCGCGCCAGCGCCCCTTCCGGCCCGCGCATTTGCTCTTCAAACCACGCCGCCGCCGTCTCGTTCATCTCCAGAAGCTTCGTCCGCAGGCGCGCTCCGGCAGCTTCCTCCGGTGAGGAGAACTCCCGCTTCGGCAATGGGATGCCGCACTTTTGCGCCACAATTCGCACCGCTTCGGGGAAGGTCACGTTCTCGATCTTGCCGACGAACGAAAACACATCGCCCGATGCCTGGCATCCGAAGCAATAAAAGAACTGCTGCGACCCGCCGTTCACGTTGAACGACGGCGTCTTTTCCTTGTGGAACGGGCACAACCCTTTGAACCTCTGCGCCCCCGCATTGCGCAACCGGATGTAGCCCTCGATCACCTTCACGATGTCGGCTTGCTGCTTCACGGTTTGGGCGAAATCGCTCATGGGAAAAGTCTGTAGTTCAGCATAAGCCCCGCAGCCAGCTAACTGTATGTGGAAGAGGTGGATCGCCAAGCAACTTCCGGGTCGCACAAGCTCATCTAATCTTTCGTTGAACTGAAGCACTATGCCGCGCCGATCGCAGCGCGCTTTGCATCCCGAATCAGGAGCGCATCGATGGTTGCCTCGCTCGCTCCTCATCCCCCGGAGGTTGCGAATCATGCGTCCAGTAAGCTGGCAGCGTCTTGTTTCTTCTTCGACAGCCGCCGCATTTCTTGCTGCGGTTGCCGTCCCACAAAACCTCGCGGCGCAGGCCGCCGAGCACGTGGTTAGCCCCGGAGATCTGCAGAAGGCCACGGTTGACGCATCGCGAGCCAGGAGCCAAAACCTTGATACGTTGAACCGCTTCTTCTCTTCAGATCAGGCGCAAAAGGCGTTGCAGTCCGCGCACATCAATCCCCAGGAAGTAAACACAGCGGTCGCCGGCCTCAGCGATGAGGAACTGGCGCAATTCGCGTCCCGTGCCCAAAAGGCTCAGAACGACTTTGCCGCAGGCAATATTGGCGATCACGACCTGCTGATCATCCTGGTCTGCATCGCCGCGCTTATTCTCATTATTGTTGCGGTCCACTGAGGGTCGCCTATGCAGCGCAGGCTGACTCGCGCCGCGGTCCCGCTGTTAACGCTATTTGTGTGCGCTGCGGCAGGCGCGGCTGGGCTCGCGGACCTATGGCTTGACGTCCCATTCGTCGAGCAGCAGAAGAACGGATGCGGTGCTGCCAGCATTGCCATGGTCATGCAGTACTGGGAACAGCGCCAGGGCCAGTCCAAGCTGCCGGAGGCAGAACCCTCCCAAATCTTCCGCGCCTTGTATTCCGCCCCGGCTCATGGCATTTACGCCTCCGCGATGGTGAGCTACTTTCAGCAGAACGGCTATCGCGCATTCGCACTTACCGGAGCGTGGGCTGATATTGACCGCGAATTGCAGAAGGGCCGTCCGCTCATCGTGGCGCTCAAACCGGGCTCCAACACGTCGCTGCACTACGTCGTGGTTGTGGGCCTCAACGAGCAGCAACAATTCGTCCTCGTCAACGATCCGGCACAGCGCAAGCTGCTGAGCGAAGGCCAGTCGCAATTCGATCGCGAATGGAAAGCAGCGGGCTACTGGACCCTGCTTGCCGTTCCGGAGACAGCGGCCAGTTGAGCCGTCTACTGCGGTGGACCATGGCCGGTGTCTTACTTTGCAGCATTCACGCGCTGCGCGCCCAGCCCACTTCGCCGCAGGCGCCCTCCGAGCAGAACCTTCAGCAGCTCGCGGACGCCGAGCGCTGGCAGGACATTGTTCATCTGCTGGAACCGCTGACCTCGCGCTCGGCCAACCAGGACTTCTATCTCGGCATTGCGCTGGCGCACCTCGGCCGCTTTTCTGACTCGCAAGACGCACTCGAAGCCGGCCTCCGGCTTGCGCCCGGCGATCCCAGGTTTCCCATCGAGCTAGCCGGCATCGCCTTCAAACAAAAGAATTACCCCGAAACGAAGCGCCGCCTCCGCCAGGCTCTTCGCCTCGAGCACAACGACTCCTACGCCGACGATTTCCTTGGCACGGTCTATTTTCTCGAAGACAACGTTGAAGCCGCGTTGAAGTATTGGAACCGCGCCGGCAAGCCCCACATCGAGGATGTTCGCGAAGATCCCACGCCACGCGTATCGCCTGTTCTTCTCGACCACGCCTTCGCCTTTTCGCCGGCCGCAACCCTTATGTTGCTGCAATATCTCGACTCCAACGCGCGGCTTCGCGGCATGGGTATCTTTCAGCCATTCCACTTCGATCTGGATGCGCGTAGCGACGGCAATTTCGACGTAGTTTTCCGCGGGCGTGAACGCAATGGATTGGGAAACGGCAAGCTGGAATCGCTTTTCCTGCTTTTCCAGGGCCTTCCGTTTCAAGAGGTCAACCCGCAGTACTACAACTGGCGCCGCGAGGCCATCAACTTCAACTCCATGTACCGCTGGGACGCGCAAAAGCGCCGCATCTTCGCCGCGGTGTCGGGCCCCTTCGAGCAGAGCGCCAAATACCGCTGGCAATTTGCTTCGGATCTGCGCGGCGAGAACTGGGCCATCCGCGACGGCTTCGCGGGGCCGGCCCCGGTGCTGGCCAGCTTCAACATGCGCCACGAGACGGCGGCGTTCGATCTCGTCTCCCATGCCGGAGATCGCTTTCGCTGGTCTGCCGGCGCCGAAATCTCGCATCGCAACTTCCGCAGCGTTGAGCCGGGGTCTGTCCTTTCTCCGCAGTTGCTTGCGGCGGGCTACCAGCTCAAACAGCAGGCGCAAGTCACCAGCACGCTCTGGCGCTTGCCGGAGCGCCGCTTCACCATCGACGCAGGCGCAACGTCGGAGGCCGGACGCCTGTGGTCGCAGCCGCAGGAGTCATTCGAAAAGCTGACCGGATCGCTCGGCTGGCATTGGTTTCCTCGGGCGCAGGGAGACGACTACGAGACTTCGCAGCAGCTACGTGCCGGCAAAACCTTCGGCCAGGTTCCGTTCGACGAACTCTTCATCCTCGGCCTCGAGCGCGACAACGATCTCCCCCTGCGTGCTCACATCGGCACGCGCGACGGCCTGAAGGGCAGCGCCCCGCTGGGCCGTAACTACCTGCTCGAAAACTGGGAGATCAACAGGAACGTCTACGGGAACGGAATCGTGAAGGTACAGCTCGGCCCCTTTTTCGATATGGGCAAGATTACCGATTCCGGCACACAACTCGGCTCGCACCTGTGGCTTTTCGACACCGGCGCGCAAGCGAAGTTCCGAGTCTTCGGCGCCGGGTTGGTCTTTTCCTACGGCAAGGATCTGCGCACTGGCAACAACGCCTTTTATGTCACGCTCATCCAATAGGGAGCGGCTACGCGTTCAGGTCGGCAAAATATTTGTTGCAACGAACATCTTCTTTAGACATCCAACCAGAAGAAAAGGAGGCTTCGCGCCATGACAACCGCAACATCCACCCCCGCAACCACCACCTGGAACATCGATCCTGCCCACTCCTCGGCCGAGTTCAAGGTGAAGCACATGATGATTTCGAACGTGAAAGGCAGCTTTTCAGGCCTTTCTGGCGTTCTCACCGAGCACGCCGTCGACTCTACGCTTTCTTCTGTCGAGGCCTCTGTTCCCGTGGCCACCATCTCCACAGGCGACGCGCAGCGCGACGGGCACCTGAAGAGCGCAGATTTCTTTGACGCCGAGAAGTACCCCACGCTTAACTTCAAATCCACCAAGGTTGTACGCACGGGAGACGCGTACGAAGTGACGGGCGACCTGACGGTCCACGGCGTGACCAAGCAGGTCACATTCGCCGTTGACGGCCCCAGCGCCCCGGGCAAGGATCCCTGGGGAAATACTCGCATTGGACTTTCTGCCACCACAAAAATCAACCGCAAGGACTTCGGGCTGGCGTGGAATGCGGCCCTCGAGACCGGCGGTTTCCTGGTAGGCGACGAGATCGCCATTACCCTCGAAGTGCAGTTCATCAAGACGGCCCAGTAAGCTACGATCGCGAGCAGGGAATGGGCGGCCGGGTGGCCGCCAGTCTCGCTACCGGAAATTGCCTGTTGCAACGAATATCTTCCCCGCGCATCCAATATTCGTACGGCAAAATTGGAGCCGGCCACCCGGCGCGCTCCAGGTTTCCCCGGCCGAGAACCGCGCTGCTGGAAGCAGCCGCGCGCTCTTGACTTTGCCGTCGGAGGTTCACCATGTCACTTAGAGCTGTCAAAGAAATCTACGAAACCAAACCGACCATCGAGGGAGCCGGCGTTAAGCTGCAGCGCGCCTTTGGCTTTGGCAAGACCGGCGAATTCGACCCGTTCCTGCTCCTCGACGACTTTCGCAACGAGAACCCTGCTGACTATTTGGCCGGTTTCCCCTGGCACCCGCATCGCGGCATTGAAACCATCACCTATGTGCTGGCCGGCGAAGTCGCACACGGTGACTCACTCGGCAATAAGGGCCGCATGACCGCGGGCGATGTGCAGTGGATGACCGCCGGCAGCGGCATCCTGCACCAGGAGATGCCGAAGGGCGACGAGCACGGCCGCATGCACGGCTTCCAACTCTGGGCCAACCTGCCTGCGCATTTGAAAATGACTGCCCCGCGCTACCAGGACATTCCTGCCGGCGCCATCCCCGAGGTGACTGAAGACGACGGGACGAAAGCGCGCATCATCTGCGGCGAGTTCTGGGGTAAGAACGGGCCGGTCGAGGGCGTGGCGACCGAATCCAGCGTCGCCGCGCGTTATGTCGACATCTCGGTGCCCCAGTTCACGCGCAAACGCATCAAGGTGGAAACCACGCGGAACGCCTTCGCCTACGTCTTCGCTGGAGCGGGTACGTTCCGCGACGCGTCCGAGCCGAAAGCGGTGCTGACTGAGTCAGCGATTGACCCGAACGCGGCGCCGGTGTACGACGCGAAAAACCATTCGCTCGTGCTCTTTGACCGCGGCGACGAAATCGTGGTCCAGGCCGGGCCGGAAGGCATTCGTTTCCTGCTCGTCTCGGGCAGACCGCTCGAAGAGCCGGTAGCGTGGTACGGCCCGATCGTGATGAACTCGCAGGCGGAGCTGCGCCAGGCCATGGCCGAGCTTCAGAATGGCACTTTCATCCGCCACGGATGACCTCAGCCCGCGAGCCAGCGGAAGGCCTGTCGAACGAATGTTTTAGCGTCATATTCGACGCAAGGGCCGTGGGCGATGATCAACCTGTCAAAATCCCACAAGAGCAGCTTTTCCAGCGAGCGGCGCGCGAGATTCCGGTGGATGAAGGACAGCCTGATGTCGAGTCCAACGCCGCCATAGGGGGACGCAACTCCCCCTAATTCGACCAGAGCATTTCGAAGGTATTTGCCCTTCACCCTCGGATGAACCTGGATTAAGTCATCCATGATCACCGTGCGCGATGTTCTGTGAAAGAAAAGGACTTCTTCAATGAGTGGGTTTCCCTTAAAGGCGACCTGGTCAAAGTCGTTTTGCCAGGCCTGAGGGGGCTCGTCGCCCAGAATCCCGGTGAAGGGTAAGGGGTCTTTCTTCAGGGTCATCGGGGTCGGACGGCACACCCACAGCTGCGCCTCGGGAAATAGGGTGTGCCACGCTGACAGGCGCCAGACATGCCTCGGTGTCGCTGCAACCAGGAACCTTATGTGCCCCAACTCCATGATGCGCTTTAGCGTTTCAGAAGGTACGGAAACGGGAGATTCCACCCAGAGTGAACCGTCGCAGAGTTTCACAACCGTCATGCGGGTAGTGAACATCACTCCCATGTCGCGGACCTTTGGGCCGTCAATGATCCAAACGTTTTCGGCGAACGGGGAAAGATCGGGCATGGAGTGCCGTTGACAGGGTATCAAGTTGCCAATGAGCACGCGGGCAGCGGCCCGCTTACTGCGCGCGGCCGGACAGAGCGGCCCGTTTGTTCTACTCCCGAAGCAGATCCTCGCATCCTGCCCACGCTTCCATTCAGCCGCTGGACCATTTCACGCCGGCAACTCCCTGTCGGGCCCTACTTCCCCGGAGTCGGAAAAGGGCCCCCTCTCGAGTCCGATCCTATGAGGAAAATCGCTTTTCTTATTGCATTTAGCGGGATTTTGAGTCTACACTGATCGGCGGCGAAGCGTAGGCATTTCGGGGTGGGCTCAGTTTTCTTAGCCGCCTTGTGTTTTCTTGCTAATTTAGTTCGGGACAGCAAGAAATACTTCCGCGAACGCTCTTACGGTCACCCGCAAGGGGCTTCACAGGAACGGTGCGATGAAGAAGCAAGCAGTCACTCCAAAGCAAGGGCACGCCAGGGTCCCCGCTTACAAGATCTCAAGCTTTCCCGCTATGCGGCGGGTCAAAGACTTGCTTTCGCGCATGACGCTCGAGGAGAAGGCCGCGCAGATGCTTTGCATCTGGCAGCAAAAGGCGCAGACGCTCGTAGACGCCGACGGGAACTTCGACGGAAAAAAGGCCAAAGCTGCGTTTCGCAACCGCCGCGGCCTTGGCCAGGTGGGCCGCCCCAGCGATGCAGGCAAGGGGCTCAACGCGCGTCAGATGGCGACACTGACCAACGCCATTCAGAAGTTTTTCCTTGAAAATAGCCGTTTGGGAATTCCCGTTATTTTCCACGAGGAATGCCTGCACGGGCATGCCGCCGTGGAGGGAACCAGCTTTCCGCAGCCCATTGCTCTCGGCGCCACATTCAATCCCGAACTGGTCGAACAACTTTTTACCATGACGGCTGCCGAGGCCCGTTTGCGCGGAGCGCATCAGGCGCTGACGCCGGTAATTGACGTGGCGCGCGAGCCGCGATGGGGCCGCGTGGAAGAGACATTTGGTGAAGATCCGTTTCTGGTTTCGCGCCTTGGCATTGCCGCGGTGCGCGGATTCCAGGGTGATCGTACTTTTCGCGACAAACGTCATCTCATTGCCACGCTCAAGCATTTCGTCGGCCACGGCCAGCCCGAGTCTGGGATGAATTGCGCGCCGGCCAATATCTCTCTTCGCGTGCTGCGCGAAACCTTCCTCTTCACATTTCGCGAGGTATTGCGCGAGGCGGGCGCCATCAGCGTTATGGCCTCTTACAACGAGATCGACGGCGTACCGTCGCACGCCAGCCGCTGGCTGCTGCGCGATGTGCTGCGCAAGGAGTGGGGTTTCAAGGGCTTCGTTGTTTCCGATTACTTCGCCATCTGGGAACTCGGCTATCGTCCCGATACGCACGGCCATTGCGTCGCCGCGGACAAGAAGGAATCCTGCGCGCTCGCGGTCAAAGCCGGCGTGAATATTGAGCTGCCCGATCCCGATTGCTATTTGCATCTCGTCGAGCTTGTCCGTAAAGGCGTGCTGAAAGAGTCCGATCTCGACGAACTGGTGGCGCCCATGCTTTTTGGGAAGTTCGCAATGGGCCTGTTCGACGATCCCTTTGTCGATCCCGATGAAGCCGAGCGCGTGGTCGGCTGCGATGCGCACCGCACATTGGCGCTTACCGCCGCGCACGAGGCCATCACGCTGCTCAAGAACGAAAACCACATCGCGCCACTCGATTTGGGGAAAATCAAGTCCATCGCCGTCATCGGCCCCAATGCGAATCGCAGCCTACTGGGTGGTTACAGCGGCCGGCCTAAACACGAGATAACGGTTCTCGACGGCATCCGCGAGAAAGCCGGAAAGAAAATCAAAGTCCTCTATAGCGAGGGTTGCAAAATCACGGTCGGCGGAAACTGGAACCAGGATGAAGTGATCGCGAGCGATCCTGAGGAAGACCGCAAGCAGATCGCCGAGGCGGTTGAGGTCGCCAAGCAGGCAGACGTGATCGTGCTGGCCATCGGCGGCAACGAGCAAACCTCGCGCGAGGCCTGGTCCCTGAAGCACATGGGCGACCGCACCAGCCTCGACCTCATGGGCCGCCAGGAAGAATTGATCAAGGCGATGCTCGCGCTGGGCAAGCCGACGATCGCACTGCTCTTCAACGGCCGTCCGCTGTCGATTAATTATTTGAGTGAAAACGTGCCGGTAATTTACGAGTGCTGGTATCTGGGTCAGGAAACCGGACGCGCCGTGGCCGACGTGCTCTTTGACGACTACAATCCCGGCGGCAAGCTGCCCATCACAATTCCGCGCTCTGTGGGCCACTTGCCCGCGTTCTACAATTACAAGCCATCGGCGCGGCGCGGGTATCTGTGGGACGATGTTTCGCCGCTCTATCCGTTTGGATTTGGCCTCAGCTACACGAGTTTTTCCATCGGCAAACCCCACCTGACAAAGAAGAAAATTCGCCGCGACGGCTCCGCGCGCCTTCTGGTCGATGTCACAAACACCGGACAGCGCGAAGGAACGGAAGTGGTGCAACTTTACATTCGTGACCTGATCAGCTCGGTCACCCGTCCGGTCAAAGAGTTGAAAGGTTTCCGGAAAGTGCGGTTGCAACCAGGCGAGACCGCAACCGTGGCCTTCGACATCACGCCGGCGTTGCTTTCCTTCTATGACATCAACATGAAATATGTTGTCGAGCCCGGCGACTTTGAGTTGATGGTCGGCACCTCTTCCCGCGACGCGGACCTTAAGAAGATCATCCTTCAAGTGATGAAGTAGACACGGCCGGCAGCGCCGGTGCAAGATAGGGCGGCAATGACCGAGAAACTTTCCTTTCGAGAGAAGTTTGGGTACAGCCTGGGCGATCTGGCAGCCAACTTCGTTTTTCAGGCGTTGCTGGCCTTGCAACTGGATTTCTACACCCACACCTTTGGGTTGACCGCTGCCCAGGCCGGAACGATGACACTCGTGATCGGGCTCGGCGTCGCGTTCCTCAACCCTGTAATGGGCGTCATCGCCGACCGCACTCAGACGAAGTGGGGCAAGTTCAGGCCGTGGCTTCTGTGGACCTCTTTGCCTTTCGGCGTAATCTGCGTACTTACCTTTACCACACCCAATATCAGCGCGGGAGCCAAGGTGGTTTACGCGTGGACGACGTATATCCTTCTGCGCGTCGTCTACACCATGAACAACGTGCCGTATGCGTCGCTCAATGCCGTCATGACCTCCGATCCGGACGAGCGCAATAGCATTTCAACGTACCGCCAGATCGCGGCCAACTCGGCCGGCTTCATTGTTGCCAGTCTCGCCATCCCCATGGTCAGGTTCTTCGGCCATGGCGATGACGCGCGCGGATACCAGTACACGATGGGCCTTCTTTCGGCTCTCAGTGTGATCTTCTTCATCGTGGCATTCTTCTCGACCAAAGAACGCATCCAGCCCGATCCGCAGCAGAAGACCTCCCTCAGTCAGGATCTCGCCGACCTCTTCAAAAATGGTCCGTGGATTGTGCTGTTCCTGGCCACATTGTTTTATTTCGCCGCCATCGTCATTCGCGGCAACGTGATGCTGCCCTATTTTCGCTTCATTCCCGGAAATGTGGACCTCTACTCCTGGTTCAACGGTTTCGGCTTGGCCGCGCTGCTGGCTGGCGTTGCCTGTTCTACCGCGGTCACCAAGCGAACAGGCAAGCGCTTTCTTTTTGTCGTCAGTATGGGATTGTCCGGCCTCTTCAGCGCGGCGCTCTTTATCATTCCTCCGCACGCGACCATCGCGATCATCGCGACCGAGGTGTTGCGTCAGTTCTCGTTCGGACTCTCTGGCCCGCTGATCTGGTCCATGATGGGCGACGTTGCCGACTACGGCGAATGGAAGACGGGCCGGCGCGCCAGCGGCACGGTCACGGCCGCCGTTGTTTTCGCTCTTTGGGCGGGCCTGGCTCTGGGTGGTGCTGTCGCGGGCTGGATTCTCGATTTGTATGGTTTCATTTCCAAAGCCGACATGCAGTCGGCGCACGCGCAATCGGGGATCCTGCTGACAGCCAGCTTTTATGCGGGGCTTGCCTTCGTGGCGGCGGCAGTCTGCATGTTCTTTTACCCCATTTCGCGCGAACTGAATCAGAAGATCGCCAACGAACTCACCGAGCGGCGCAAAGGCTTCGCGCCACGGGCGAACGCATAGATTCTTCAGCGCTGCGGCACCGTTTCCGCCAAGGAGAAGTCATGTTCGACAAATTTCCACGCGGCTCACATTGGACAAATGCTCGATTGGTAATCTTCCTCGGCCTTTTCCTTGCCAGCACGGCAGTCGCGGCTCACGCTCCCACTTCGCTCAAAGCTGCGTACAAAGGCGACTTCGTCATTGGCGCGGCCATCAACGCGGCGCAAATCACGGGTCAGGATGGTCGTGGTGACGCGATCATTTTGTCGCAGTTTAATTCCATCTCGCCGGAAAATGTGCTCAAGTGGGAGAGCGTTCATCCGAAGCCGGACCAATACGACTTCACGCTTGCCGATCAGTACGTCGCCTTCGGCAGGAAGCACCACATGTTCGTCGCGGGGCACAACCTGGTCTGGCATAATCAGGTGCCCGCGTGGGTTTTTCACGACGACCATGGCAATCTCCTCACCCGCGATGCTCTTCTGGCGCGCCTGCGCGACCACATTCATACCGTCGTCGGCCGCTATAAGGGAAGAATTCAAAGCTGGGACGTCGTAAACGAAGCGCTCAACGAAGATGGCACCATGCGGCAGTCGCTTTGGTACAAGATCATTGGCGACGACTACATTGAGAAGGCCTTCACCTACGCGCACGAGGCCGACCCGCAGGCGCAACTTACCTACAACGACTACAACCTTGAAAATGAACCCAAGCGCAACGGAGCCATTGCCCTCATCAAGAGATTGCAGGCGAAGGGAATTCCGATCGCCTCCATCGGCTTGCAGAACCACGACAATCTGACCTGGCCCACGGCGGATGAGGAAGACGCTACCATTTCAGCGTTCGAGGCGCTGGGCCTCAAGGTCGCTATCTCCGAGCTCGACATCAACGTGCTGCCCAGCGCCGGCCATCAGCCGACTGCCGATGTCACGCTGAGCATCCAGCAGAATAAAGCGCTGAATCCCTATGCGGATGGCCTGCCTGATTCCATTCAGCAGCAACTGGCCGCGCGTTACGCCGAGCTCTTCCGCGTTTTCCTGAAGCACCGTGGCACGGTCATGCGTGTGACCTTCTGGAATGTTACCGACGGCGATTCCTGGCTCAACAACTGGCCGATGCAGGGCCGCACCAACTACCCGCTGCTCTTCGATCGCGACGGCCAGCCGAAGCCCGCCTTCGATGCGGTCATTCGCGTTGCGACGGAGAAGCAGTCGCATTAAGCGGCGGCACGAACGCCCACTGATCCCCGAGGAAGAAATTCATGATCGAGCAGCACAGAATCGCGATGGCGTTGGCTGCGACCACGGGCAACCGTGCGCCCTCCACCAGCACCGGCATCAGCGCCAGGTTTCCCGCCATCGATACCAGCCCGTTCGACAGATGGAACCGGATCAGTTGCCTCCTGAGAGCGCTGCGGCATCGGCGATCGCGCCACGTGTAGTGCAAGTGCCACACAAAGTTGTGCAGCAGCGTAATTTCGATCGCTACGGCCGTGGCCACCATGTAATGTCCTGGCGCAACGCGGTTGATGAGCGCAAGTACGCCAAGCTGCACTACCATGCCGACCACGCCCACCAAGTTGAATTTGCCCCAGCGGACAATCATGTCTCTCGGCTTTTTTATCGACGGATTCATTGGCGCGGCTCCGATTTCAGGGGTTCCTGCCGGTAGAGTTGCGCGGTGTGCCGCACCGCGATGCCGATCGCCATTGCTGCCATGACGACGGTCGCAATCGCACCGCCCAGATCGAATAGGAGAAGTCGATGTCCGAACACATTCGAGTAAGGGCTGCGCAGCGCGGCCAGGTTACCGAGCGCGAGCAGAATGCGAATCTCCGTAGGTCCAAAGATTCCCTGCGAAAGCTGGAAGCACGACAACGTGTACGTGGCGAGATAGCTTTCGCTCGAGAGCACGAGAAACGCGATCAGCATCGCCATCGCCGTCGCCCAGTGCAGCAACCCCGATGCGCCCAGGCCGCACATCAGCGCCACGGATCCCACGATGTCCACAATGTGATCCACGTAAAATCCGTAGCGCGGCCGTTCCTGCCGACGCACGCGCGCGAGGGTTCCATCCAGGCTGTCACCCAGCCAGTTCAGCGCCAGGCAAGCGATCACCAGCAACAATGCTCGCCGGTCCCAGCGGACGAGCGCATAACAAATGCCCGCTGCGATTTGCGCGCCGAGCCCCAGCAGCGTCAGTTGATCCGAACTCACCCACTGCGGAGCGCGCTCTGCCATCCATGTGAGCGCCCGCTTCTCCATACGCGCCGTCAACGCCTGGTTTACGCGCTTTGCGTTCCGGAAACTCGCTCGATCTTCGTTTGCAAATGTCTGCGTGCTCATGTTCGTCTCCTTTCCAGCGGCGCCGCTCTCAATGCTGTTTCCGCAGCGCGTTGCTAGTGGCGCGCAGCGTAAACTCCAGCGAATCGCGGGGCACGCTCTCAATGAATGGTCCGATCGCCCATCCCAGCCCGATCGGAATCGAACGCGATAGCGAAACCGACTCGATCTGGATGTATAGCCCGCCGTCCCGCTCTTCGTAGCTCCAGTAGGTGTTCATCCGCCACAAAAAACCGTGCTCTTCGCCTGGCCCCAACACGCGCTCGTGCGTTGTTCCCGGTGCACCGATCTCCGCAATCTGCGTGCTGCGCGAAATGCTGTATCCATGCTCGGCGTCCAAGCGCCCAAATGTGATGTCGTACGCCGTGTCCATCACCACGGTCAGCATGTGCTTCTGCTGCACGCGCATCGTTGCCTGAAAATGATCGCCGTCGTGTTCGGTGACTTTGGCCGTTAGCACCTGCGGTGAATAGACCTTGGGGTAAGCATCGAAATTTTTCATCACCCGTTCGAAATCCGCCGCTTTCCCGCTGGGAATAAATGCCGTGCCGTACCAGTCGTGCAGCAGCGCGCCAGGCAACTCCGTGCCCGCGTCGGTGGTCCGTTGCGCGATGATCAACTCGCCCTGGCGCAGCCGCGCAAAATCCACGGGAGCGAGAAAGCCGCCGGCCGACCGATGCTGCGCGGCCAATCGCGCTTCGACGCGTCCTATATATGAATTGAAAGCGGCGCTCGCCTCGGGCGTGGGCTGCGCCGCCAGCCATGCGGGCGCGGCCAGCAGGAGCAAAAGTGCAGCCGCCCGAGTTCCGCTACCGTTTTGTTTGCGTGCGTTCATGATTCGCACCTTAATCGCTCTGACGTTCGGGCGCAATGCAAGTTGTCTCCTTTGTGGGGTGATTGGTTCTCACCGTGCAAGTGCTTCGATCGGCGCGACTTGGGAAAAGTTCTCCATCGCGCAGCGAAGCCCCCAGTTCAACTCTCCATCGGCTACACTTATGCAAAGCCATGACGGAAGACAGCTCCGGCCCGCAGTCAGCACAGCGCTATCGCTTTGGAATCTTTGAGGTGGACGCCGCCACAGGAGAGCTTCGCCGCCAGGGCCTGCGCGTCAAGTTGAATACGCAGCCCTTTCAGGTCCTCCTGATGCTGCTTGACCGGCCCGGCCAGCTCCTGACGCGCGAAGAGATATCCCGCGAATTGTGGCCTGACGGAACCTTTGTCGACTACGAGCACGGCGTCAACTCGGCGATCAACCGCATCCGCGAGGCCCTCGGAGATACCGCAGCCAGTCCCCGTTTCCTTGAAACCCTCTCGCGCCGCGGCTATCGGTTTATCGCACCGGTCGAACGCACGGTCGCCGGGGAAAACCGGTCATCCTCTGTCACTGAAGCTCCGGCTCGTCCGGATGACGATTCGTCATCCTCCGGTTCGTCCTCGTCGCGACCGCGCGTGCAGATTCTTGCCACGCCCGATGATCTTCCCAAGGTCCCGTATCGGGTTGCGCAAACTCTCTTTATTCTTTTCCAGCTGATGTATCTGGGATTTTATGTAGGTGCGCTGGCCAACCTGGCTGAGATTGAGGACCTTTTTTCCCTGCTGCCGAATGCGGCCGTGGTGTACCGAGTTCTCATCGTGACGGCCGCGATCCTCATCCCCGTGCGCGCTTTCGTGCTCTCGGCCGCGCTCTTCCACGCTCCAGGATTCCGCGGGAAAATTCTGAAAATCTGGCCGGTTTTGTTGCTCTTCGACGAGATCTGGTCGCTTGCGCCCTTCCTGCTTCTGCACCACATCAACTTCGGACTGGCGCTGGCCTGCACCACACTGCTCGTCTACTCACCCTTCGCGCAGCGCTCGCTGGCTCTCATGGGCGCGGGCGGACCCAAGCCGAAATAGAAAAGGTCGCTCCCGCGCTGACTCGCCAGTCCCGCGGTCCCTGTGTTCCTATTTCACTTCGGTGGGGATGCGGGCGTCTGTGGTTGCTGATTCTGCGGCTGGCCGGGGTTCGTGATCTCCTGATCGCCGTAAAACACCTTGGAAGTTGAGCCGAAACGCTTGTAGTCGGAGTACTTGATGACGTCGCGGATGTGAACGTCCTCCTGCGGTGTAAAGTTGCCGCCAGCGAAATGGAGGATGCCTTCGCCTTTGGTGTAGACAGGGAACCAATAGTGGCCGTCGATCTGTTGCCGCCAGGTCATGAAGGGCGGGTGCAAATCTTCCTTATCCTTGCGCGTGTCGTCGGGAACCATGCGGCCGTCGGTCACCACAATCTGCAACTCGGTTGTGTCCACCCAGATGCGCCCATCGAAATATCGCTTGTTCTTCTCAATCGTTTTGGGGCTCACATCGAAGACATAGCAATCTATTTCGTCAACCTTCTGACGGCCTATGTATTTGACGTCGTAGGCAGGAATATCTTCCTTGGTCAGCACGAACGGATAGCCGTGCTGGATGTCCTGGAGGTCGGAGGGCGACATCATGATCCCTCCCTGGTCGAGGGTGCTCGCTGGCGCAAAGACCACCCGCTCCATGCGCCTGCCGGTTGAATCGAAAATCACATCGTCCACCTCGTACCACTCCCCGCTCACTTTGTTCGTATCGTCGTCGATGGTGTCGACCTTGGCCGTGCGCCGATATGTGTAGTGGTTCAAGGCTTCCTGGAACTCGGACTCCTTGGCGGCAAACTCCTTGATGATCTGATCCGGAGGGATCGCAGGGTCGGAGATATCCATGCGCCCGAAACCGGAGTCGAGCGGCATAGGTGTAAAGCTGTCCTGATCCTGCGCCGCAGCCGCCAGCAACCCCGGCGATGAAGATGTGCTCCCGGGGACCCCGGTGAAAGCACATACGACGACGGCAATAGCAGTCCACGGATGCAGTCGCACCTTAGTTGACCCCCTTGTCTGATTCTCGTGCATTTACGAGACCGGCGGGTTGCCCGGCCGGCCCTGCAACTTTAGACGCATATACTCGGCTCCGGGGAGGCCTCAATCTAAACTCGGAGCGGTTTGCGACGTCGACAGAGCCTCATGTACCACTCCGCATGCCGCGATTTTTGAAAGACAAAGGCGCCGGACTATGTACCCACATTGCAAGACCTCCACGATTGTTGCCGAAATGTCAGGAGATCTCCAGCGTTCATGTCCGATTATTATCATGCTCCGGCGTTGATCCTGACTGCGCTTCTGCTTCCCGCTTTCGGCTATCTCTATCTTCGTTCGCGGAACGCACGCACGCTCCTCTGGTTCCTCGGATTTCTTTTTGCCCTCCTTTTCATGGTCCTCATTTATCCGAATGGAGGGGCCGGTTTCTTCGCGGGAACTCATCCCTGGCTGTCGGTAGCCGGACAAACCTGCATTCAGATCAGTGTGGCCGTGTTTCTCGGCTCGCTGTCTCCGCTGCACTTTCGTATCGGCCGATTCCGCGTCCTTTTCGTTATCCCTTACATTCTTCTCATCGTTGCCTATTCCGTCCTCCTCTACGGCGTCTTCCATGGAGTCACTCCACGTGGACCGGCGTTTCTCCTCTTTCCGCTTCTGACGGCCTTGTGCTTCAGTGTGGGAGTCTTCTGGGGGATCACGAAAGGCTCCGTGCCGATCTGGGTCGGCGTTTCGTTCAGCGGCATCCTCGGTTGTATCGCAGTTTTTATAGGCTTTCTTCAGGGAGCGGAACCCGGTCTCATCTTTATTGAATGCGTCAACCTGCAGATGACGGCCGTGCTCCTGGTCTTTGTCTTCCGGCGCTTTTCTCCCGGGGTCGTCCTCAGCGTGTTGGGCTTTGAGGTCTGGTCGCTCTACTATTTGCAGATCTTCCAATGGATCAGCCGGTATGCAGCGCTCGATCTCGTCCTTGTACGCGCCATTGCGATGGCCAAAGTCGTCGCGGCCATGGGCATGATTCTGCTCACGCTTGAAGACGAACTCAACAGCAATAAGCTTGCAGAAGCCCGCGAACGTCAGGCGCGGCTCCAACTCGAAGCCTATTCCAACCTCATTCTCACCCGACGCAGGGTTGAGGATTTCGACCGGCAGGGCGATGAGATTTGCGCAACCATCGTGGCCCACAGCCGGTTTTCTCAGGCGGCGCTGCTGTTCGAGACCGGCGGCCGCTTCCGGCTGGCCGGAACCGCCGGACTTGATCCCGCCATCGTCAAAGCTCTCGATGCACTCGCTGAGCGGATTCCCGTAGCCGGCTTTCTTGAACCAGGATCCGCGCCTTCCGCTGCCGAACGCAGCCGAACGCTGCAACTCGATCTCTCGCCCTGGCTCGCTCCGGGCGACGACCTCGAGCGGCTGCACTTTACGTCGGTTCTTGCCGTTCCCATGATCGGCCGCATGGGCACCGAAGGCGCCTTGTTGCTCCAGGGAATGCGGACTGCCGGCGGCCGACAGTTTGCTTCGGCCTCTGAGTCTCCGCGTGCCGACGACCTGCTTCCCATCGAGTCATTGGCCGCGCGCGCGCAGGCTACGCGCAGTCAGACCATGCTCTTCGAGAAACTCATTGATTCCGAGAAGTACGCCGGCATTGGCCAATTAGCCGGCAATGTGACCCAGCAGTTGAACAATCCTCTCACTGTCATCCTGGGCTACGCCTCGCTCCTCCAGGAATCGACCTCGCTCGACCCGCAGGATCGTAAGGCTGTGGCGTCGATTATGACGGAATCGCGGCGTGTTCGCTCGACTCTGGAAAGCCTGGCGCGGGTTTCGCACACGCGCGGCGATCTATCCACCGCGGTTTCTGTCCCGGAGTTGCTGGCAGACATGGAGCAGCTCTATCGCTCCGAGTTTCTTCAGCGGTCCATCGAGTTTCAGGTCAACGTCACGCCCGGTCTGCCTCGCATTCTCTGCGGCGCACAGCAGTTGCGGCAGGCGATTCTGCATTGTTTGCATTTCGCCATGGACGCCGTGGAGCGCGACCCCGGTTACGCGTCCCAGGGAGAGCCCAAAACTATTCGTCTTGACGCGGTCAAGGAAGGTAAGCGCGTGCAGATCTCAATTAGCCACTCAGGCCCGGGCTTTCTGCAGCCTGAACGCGCCTTTGATCCCTTCGGCCCCTCCGAGTCCGGAGAGGAAACAGCCGGTCTCGGGCTCAGCCTTTGCGCCTCCATTCTTCGCGATCAGAACGGCCGCGCTCAAGCCAAAAACCTCGAGCCCAGCGGCGCAGCCATTATCCTCGACCTTCAGGCGGCATAAAGTGCCTGCGATCATCGTCATCTTGCAAGGTGGCAGCGCCGCAAGATCAAGGAGCGCGCAGCCGTCGCGCATTTCGTACAATAACTTCGAATGGACTTCGCGGCAAGGCGCAGCGCCCAAGCGGCAGCCTGCCGCATGGAGCGTGAGACGCCGCAACTCTCCCACCGCTCCCGAGGAGTTCGAGTGATCCTGCGCCGCCAAGGTTTATCCGCGTCTTTCCTGGCCTTGCTCGCAGCATGCGCATTGGCTCCACTCGCAGCCCGCGCGCAGCGCAACGCGCCGGAGCTTTCGGCTCCCATCTCGGTATATATCGACGGACCTAATTCCACCGCACGCGCCGCCACTTCCACTCTCAGCGAAGCTCTTGCCCTGCGAGACATCAACCAACTCGCTCGCCTGAAGGAATCCGGCCTGCGCGTCGACTACGACTTGCTCGATGCGTACGCCGTCGCGCCCGATGGCCTTCATCCCTTCGAGCGCAGCGCCGCATGGCCTGATGGTCCCGATGCATGGATCGCCCGATGCCGTGCCGTCGGCATTCGCCCTGGCCTGCGCTTCTCCAACAGTGCGCTCCGCCCGGATGGCCGCGCGACCGTCCTCTACGACGCGGAGATTCTGCATGTTTTCATCCCCGCGTTGCAGTTCTGGTACGACCGTGGCATTCGTCTTTTTGCGTTCGAAGGCCTCGACCTCACGGCCGGAACCCCTGAGACCCCGGCCGGGCTCACACAAAATGAGATTGTCGCGCGCAATCGCGAGGCTTTTCGTGACGCGCTTACCGCATTTCGCACGAAAAACCGAGGCGTAGTGCTGCTCGCCATTGAGATCCCTGCTGCCGATCTCGATGCGTCCACGAATTCGCCTTTCGGCAGCGACCCTTCGATGAGCAACCCGAACTTGCACAACGAAGCGAGCCACCCCGGGGCTTTCCTGCTGCTTTCAGCCGGACCGCCGCATACCTCGACGACTCCGCAATCCAGTCTTCAGCGCGCCATCGATATTGAAACCGACGGTCAAATTCGTCATCACGAGCAATTGGGTGTCTCCCTTGCGCACATCTTTTCCTGCGGCTTTATCGCCGCGCCAGCGGATGCGGTCGGACCCGACGCGGACAGCCTTCCTCGCGGCCCCCTCCGAGGATGGAAAGGTGCGTTCTTACTTTCCATGGCGCGCGGTGGCTGGGTCAACGCACTCAGTGGCAGTTTTGATTCCATCCCAACCGCCGATGTCCACTGGATGGCGCGCGTGCAAAAGCTGTTCTTCCTGATGCAGGCACAGGGGCAGATGCACAGCTTCGGCGGCCCTCCCCCCGACGGTTCCAACATGGCCAGCCAGCCCTACGGATTTGCCGGCGCAACCCGTCACGGCGCGGTCTATGTTGTCGTCAATCCCGGCCAGACCGTAGCCACGCTGCCGTTCCCTGCGCTCGTGGGCGACCATGCGTCAGGGCCCGGACGCGTGCTGTTTCGCGATGCCGGTTTTTCTCCGCGACTTACAGGCAACGCGATCACTCTCGGTCCCGGCCAGATGGCCGCGGTGGGCTCAGGCGCCTACGCCGCGCCGGGGTTCAACTTCGGAGTTCAGCAGGATGTGGTCATTCCCAGCTCCATTGAACCGGTCGACGCCGATTTTCAACTTACCGCTCCGGGCTTACTTGAAGCCCGCATCGATCCGCCGATCCGGGGCGTGCTGCGCGTCGTGGTGATCGAGCGCGAGGCCAAGGGCGGAACGCAACCCGGCACTGCCAACAGTGCGCCCGCCGGCTCCAACAATCGCTTCACTCTGGAAATTACCCAGGCTGGCCGGCCGATTCCTCTCCGTACTGGCGGCATTGAAAGCGAGGACAACGGTGCGCTGAACGCACAATCCTCCTGGGCCGTTGCCGAAATCGACATCAACGACCTCACGCCGGGCATTCCCCTGCGCGTGCGATTTCATTCCAATGAGAATCTGCAGCCCACGCTCGAGGGCAGCGCCTATCAGATCATTTATTGAGCCCGCTCAGAAGATCTTGAACGAAGTCATAAAGTCCGAGATCTGCGTGGCAGGATTGGCATTGTTCGACACCACAATCAACTGATAGAGGCGTTTCCCCGCGAGGTACTGACGCACCGCGTAATTCCAGTTGTCGTCTTTGGCCGTAAATTCTCGTCCGGGAACGCCATTCAGGCTGATCGCCGTATCGGACAGCAGAGTCTTGGTGCCTATCGCGCCGTCCCGCGTGTTCGTCAACACCGCCTGCGGATCACCGGTGGCCTGCGCCGCGGAGTAATCATTGTACATCACCATGTAAGCGATGTTGCCGCCGGCCAGCTCAATCGTGAATTCGTACATCGTTCCCGTGGTGCCGTCCTTGTAAGGGATCGAATCCGTACTCTGCTTGACCTCGCCTTGCGGGAAATTTACGGTGAAACGCCCATCGGTCGAAGTGTACGGCTGCATCTGCTGCCCGCCTGCCGCCGCTACGCCCGCCAGCACCGCTACGACAACCGCCATCCTTGTGCACAGCTTTCGCATTTGCATCCTCTTTCCGCTCTGCGTTCGTTTTCCGCAATAGCCAGCAGACACTTTCCACCTGTGGACTAGCTGCGGGGAAGTAGGTCTATTCCATCCGACGCGTCCGCTCGTGTCAAGAGATTTGTCGACTGCCTTCTGGAAGCAGCCGGCGGCGCGGAATCGCTCACTGGATACTAAATGAGTTCATGAACTGGTCGCGCTGTGTCGCCGTGTGGCCTTTCGCGGTGGTGATGATCAACTGGTAGAAACGAACACCGGAGAGGAATTCATGCACGTCGTAACCCCATCCGTTCGTGTCGGTCGCCGTGTAGGCGCGTCCGGGAACGCCGCCCAGTTCGATCTCCGTATCGCTCAGCAGCGTCATGCCGGCAACCGCGCCGTCGCGGGTCCGCTTGAGCAGATCCTGCGGCGGCCCGGTGATGACATCTGCCTGATAATCGTTGTACATGACAATGTAGCTGGTGTTGCCGCCGTCGCTTTCTGCCGAAACCTCATAGAGCAGAACCTTCTCCCCGTTCTTGAGGGAGACGGTTTCCGTCGAAAGTGTCGGTGCGCCGGGGAAGAGGACGCTGAAGCGTCCATCGGCGGAGGTGTAGAGCTGCATCGGCGTCTCGCCGGCTGGGGCGGCAGGCGGGGGCGCGGTCTGCGGCGCGGCGGTGCCGGCAAAAAGCAGAAGAAGAACCAGGATCGGCATTTGGAACCTGCTCATGTTTTTTCCTCTTTCCATTCCAGTTTGCTTCGGAGCCGCCGGCTCGGTGTGCTTGGCTGCGCGCGCCGGGCGCGGCAGCCGGGGAGAGCCGTGCCCCAAGGCTTGGTAGTCGCTTACTGGATCTTGAACGAATTCATGAAGTCCGAGATCTGCGTGGCTGGATTGGCGGGCTTCGAGACGACAATCAACTGGTAGAGGCGCTTTCCCTGGATAAACTGCCGCACCGTGTAGTTCCACGTATCGTCCTTGGCTGTAAACTCCCGTCCTGGAACGCCATTCAGGTTGATCGCCATGTCCGAAAGCAACGTCTTGCCCTTTATCGCGCCATCGCGGGTCCGCGCGAGCACGGCATCTGCTCCCTCATTGGCATAGTTCGCCGAGTAATCGTTGTACATCACCATATAGGAGACGTTCCCGACCGGCGACTCCACCCAGAACTCGTAGAGAGTCGATGTGTCGGTGCCCTCCAACTTAATCGTCTCCGTATCGTGCTGGACCTGACCGCTGGGGAATTGCAAGGAGAAACGTCCGTCGGCGGAGGTGTACGGCTGCATCTGCTGTGCGCCAGCCGACACCACACTCGCCAACACTGCCACGACCACTGCCACATGTGCGTACAGCTTTTGCATCTTCATCCTCTCTCCGTTCTGAGCTTGCCGTTTCCGCGACGGCTAACAGACACATTTTGCAGGGGGTCTGGCCACGGGAAAGTAGGTCTATTTCATCGAAGGCGTTTGCGCGTGTCAAGAACATTGTGAGTTAGACAACAAGCTACGGGCTCTCCGTGGTAACGTGGCGCGCAAAACCCTCCCGAGGATGCGCCACTTACGCAATGAATCCGTAGAATAGGAACAGATGGCATTTACGGAACAATACGACGTCGCCGTGGTGGGCGCGGGACACGCCGGCTGCGAGGCCGCCATGGCCGCGGCGCGCATGGGGCTCAAAACCGCGCTGATCACCATGAACCTCGACCTCATCGCCCAGATGAGCTGCAACCCGGCCGTGGGCGGCGTGGCCAAGGGCCATCTGGTCCGCGAAGTCGATGCCCTCGGGGGCATTATGGGCGAGGTGGCCGACGCCGTCGGCATCCAGTTCCGGCTGCTCAACTCGTCACGTGGTCCGGCCGTCTGGAGCCCGCGAGCCCAGTGCGACAAGCAGCTTTACCGCGTCAAGATGCGCGAGGTTCTCGAATCTCAGCCCGGGCTGCACATCCGGCAGGCCGAAGTTGTCGACCTGATCTTCGGAGAGCAGGGAACGGAGGACGAGGGACCAGGGACCAGCAATATCCTGGGTGCCCCCGGTCCCTCGCATTTGGGGACCGGGGAGACCATCCTCCCTGATCTACCGGACCTTCCGCGACCCGCGCGGCGAAGCGGCCGTGTTCTCGGTCTCAAGCTCCGCGACGGCCGCCGCCTCATGGCCGGGGCCACCATCATCACCACCGGAACTTTCCTCAACGGACTCATCCACTGCGGCGAAGAGCGTTATCCTGCCGGCCGTTCGGGCGAGCCCGCGTCGGTTCTTCTGGGCGAAGCGCTGCGTGCGTTGGGTCTTCGGACTTGCCGGCTCAAGACCGGAACGCCGCCGCGCCTCGACGGCCGCACGATCGACTGGAAGGTTTTTGAAGAGCAGCCCGGCGACGCCGATCCCACGCCCTTCAGCTTCCGGACAAAGAAAATTGTGCAGCCGCAGATCAGCTGCCACATCGCCTTCACCACGCCGGAGACGCTGCACCTCATCCGCGAGAACGTACATCGCTCGGCAATGTACTCTGGGCGGATCGAGGGGATCGGGCCGCGCTATTGTCCATCGATCGAAGACAAAGTCGTCAAGTTCCCAGACAAGACGCAGCACCAGTTTTTCCTCGAGCCGGAAGGCCTCAACACGCATGAGGTCTACGTCAATGGCATGTCCACTTCGCTGCCTATGGAAGTGCAGTGGCAGATCGTGCATTCCATCCCCGGCCTCGACCAGGCCGAGATGCTGCGCCCCGGCTACGCCATTGAATATGACTCCGTCGATCCCACCGAGCTTGATCGCTCCCTGCGCGTGAAGGCTTTCACGGGGCTTTATCTTGCCGGGCAGATCAATGGGACAAGTGGATATGAGGAAGCTGCCTGCCAGGGCATCATGGCCGGCATCAACGCCGCGCTGTGGCTCAAGGGGGAAGCGCCCTTCACCATGGACCGGACTGAAGGCTACACGGGCATCCTCATTGACGATTTGATTTCGAAGGGGACGAACGAGCCGTATAGGATGTTCACTTCGCGCGCTGAGTTCCGCCTGCACCTGCGCATCGACAATGCCGATCGCCGGCTCACGCCGCACGGCCGGCGCCTGGGCCTCATCAACGACGCGGCCTGGGCCGAGTACGAGCAGAAGCAGGCGCGCATGGCCGCGCTCGATCGCTTCCTGACAACCGACAAAGTCAACTCTGAAAGGCTGCAGGCGGCGGGACTTGGGGATCTCCCCGCTACAGCCGGCCAAACCTGGGCACAGCTCCTCAAGCGCCCTGAAGTCTCAATCGAATCGCTCCTCGCTTCTCTCCGCGACGACCTCGCCCGCGATCCGCTGTTGGTTGAGTTTGTCAACGCGCGTGAAAGCGCGAGCGGCATTCAGCGGAGCGAGGCGCGCAACGAAGCGCGTTCCGTCGAAACTGAGATCAAGTTCGCCGGTTACCTCGAGCAGCAGAAGAAGTCCATCGAGCGGCTCAAGGCTGCCGAATCCGTCACCATCCCTGCGTGGCTGGAGTACGGTGTCATCAGCGGCCTCTCGCGCGAGATGCGCGAAACGCTGGAGCGCGTCCGCCCGCAAACCCTCGGCCAGGCCAGCCGTATTCCCGGTGTCACTCCCGCCGCATTGAGCCTGGTTCACGTGTCGATACGCATTCAGGGCCGGACTCAGGGCAAGCAGCGGGGCGATCAGAAGGGTGCGGGCCGCCGCGCTACAGCCTAACTCCGCTGCCCACCCGCGTATCATGGACGCGTATGAATCTCGACGCCATTCAGGCCGCTCTGCGCGACTCCTCTCTTGACGGCTGGCTCTTCTACGACCATCACCATCGCGATCCCATCGCCGCGCGTATTCTTGGGCTCGATCCGAACGCGCATGTCACGCGCCGCTGGTACTACTTCATTCCCGCTAAAGGCGAGCCGCGCAAGCTGGTGCACCGCATCGAGCAAGGTCGCCTCGACACGCTGCCCGGCAGCAAAGTCCGGTATTCGAGTTGGCAGGAACTGCACACCGGCATCGAAGCTCTCCTCCAAAACCAGAAAAAAATCGCCATGCAGTACTCGCCCAATAACGACATCATGTACGTGTCGATGGTTGATTCGGGGACCGTGGAGTTCCTGCGCTCTCTGGATAAGGAGATTGTCACTTCCGCCGATCTCGTCAGCCAGTTTGAAGCTGTCCTGAGCGAGGAACAGATCGCCAGCCACCAGGCTGCGCAGCGCGTCATCGACCCGATTGTTGCCGAAGCCTGGCTTGAGATCGGCCGCAGACTGCGTCCCCCTTCGGGATCTGGCCGCGCCACCGAAGTGAAGGAATACGACATCGTCGTGTGGTTGAGCGAAGCCATGCACCGCGAAGGCTTGATCTGGGCGAACGGGCCGGACGTCAGTGTGAACGCCAACACCTCCGACTCGCACTACGAACCGACGGCCGAGCGTTCCGCAGCCATTCACGAAGGCGGTTTCCTGCTCATCGATATTTGGGGACGCACTAACAAGCCCGGAAGCATCTTTTACGACATCACCTGGACCGGTGTGATCGGCCGCGAGCCGAGCGCCAGAGAGCGACTGGTGTTTGAAACCGTGCGCAACGCGCGCGACGCAGCCATTGCCAGGGTCGAGCAGGCCTTCGCGACCGGCCGCGAGATCCGCGGATTCGAGGCCGACGATGCGGCCCGCAACGTCATCCGCGACGCAGGCTTTCAAGAGTTCTTCACGCATCGCACCGGACACAACATCGCGCTCGAACTGCATGGTTCGGGAGCGCATCTCGACAACCTCGAAACTCACGATGTGCGCCGAATTCTGCCGCATACCTGCTTCTCAGTCGAGCCCGGAATTTACCTGCCCGAGTTCGGCGTGCGCAGCGAAGTGAACATGCTGACGGCGCCCGGAAAAGCATGGGTGACGGGGCGAGTTCAGCAGGAACTGGTGCGCATTTAAGTCCATGGGCTTCATGCCCTCACCCGGTCTTGTATAGTCAAGAAGGAATGTCGACCACGCCGAATAAGCCTGTTGCGGGCAAAAAATCAGACCAGGGATTCGTATATCTGCCTCTCATCGCCGGATGGCTGGTTCCCGGCGCGGGTCATTTCCTTCAGGGCAAATGGGTGCGCGGGACGCTGCTGGCAATCTCCATCGTGGCTATGTTTGTGCTCGGACTCGCCATGCAAGGCAAGCTCTACACCAGCATGCAGGAGCCTCTGGACATACTGGGCGTGGCCGGCGACCTGTGCAGCGGCTTGCTTTACATCGTGAGCCGGGCGGCGGGCCTGGGCGCGCAGCCCACCCAGACCACGGTTGCCGATTACGGCAAAGTATTCATCGTGGTGGCGGGCCTGCTCAACATCATTGCCGCCGTGGACGCGCACAACCTGCGCACAGGGAGGAAGCAGTAATGTTCCATCCTTCCCACTTCGCCGCGGTTCTGCTGTTCGCGCTGTTCGCGTCGACAGTGTTCGGCATTACCATGCGCGACACGCCAGTGCGCATGTTCCGCTACGGCGCTTATTGTTTCCTCCTGTTTGTGGGCTCGGCCATCGTGCTCAGTTGGGTGATGCTGCTGATCGCGCGCTAACTTCCAAAGAAAAAATCGAACGAATCGCGTGGCGGAGCCGTCTTCCTAATAAAGCACTCGATTCGATCGTTGCGGGAGGATTCTCGATTGACTCCACATAGGGCGCTGGGAGCGTTTCTTGCTAATCGGGCAACTCGCGCGGTAATTCTCGCCTTCGCGGCCGCCGTATTTCTTGTCGGTGCCCCCGCCATTGCACAAACCCCGGCAAGCGCCGCTGCGCCGCAACTCCCTGCGTGGCAAGTAGCCGCTGGTGGACACATGGAGTTTGACGTCGCGTCGATCCATCTTGGAGAGCCCGGCAAGTTTGTTCCACCAACTTTCGGCTTGAATATTGAGGACGCTACGATTCCTCCGGGTGGTCAATTCAAAGCCGGTTTCACTTTGCCCGTCTATATCAACTTTGCGTACAAGATCTTGCTCACGCCCGAGCAAACGGACGCGATGCTCGCTCATTTGCCTGACTGGGTCCGTTCGCAGGCATTCGTGATCGACGCCGAGGCGCCTGTGCCGAACCCGACCAAAGACCAGATGCGATTGATGGTGCAATCTCTTCTCGCCGAACGCTTCAAGCTGGTCGTGCATTTTGAAACAAAGGACGCTGCGGTACTCGCTCTGGTTCTGGCCAAGCCCGGCGTGACCGGGCCGCGTCTGCTGCCGCACGAGCAAGGGCTGGCATGCGATGCGAAGTGGACTGCCCCCGCCGATCTTACGGCGCCGACTGTGCCTCCGGGAGGATGGCTGCCCAGGTGCGGAGTCGTTGGTGCGAGGCCAGGGCCCGGTAACACCATACTTCTCGGCGCACGCAACATCCCCATCGATCACATCGCACTGCAATTGACTACGGTGTACAAGTTCGGACGCCCTGTGATCGATGAGACGGGGCTCATGGGAACTTATGATTTCAGCCTCGACTGGGCGCCTGACTCCAACAGCGCCATCAGGATGCGTTCTAACGATGCGAATGGATCTGCAGAAGCCGACGGACCATCATTCTTCGATGCGCTCAAAGAGCAGTTCGGATTGAAGCTTGTATCTACACACGCGCCGGTTCAAACACTCGTGATCGATCACGTGGAGCAGCCTTCGCCGAATTAGCCGGCTTGGGTGCCGCGCGGCATCGACCGAACGCGCGCGGTGCTACAATTCCTCCCGATTGCCTTCAAGAAAAAATCCGCTTCGATCGCAAAGGAATCAATCATGAATCTCCATTTCTGCCAGGTTGCGGCGCGCGTTGCCGCATTGCCGTATCTTGCAGTTCTGCTGGCGTTGCCCGCGGCGGCACAATCCATAGATATGTTCCCGGCCAGCCCCGAGAACGGCCAGCAAGAGGTGTGGACGCGCGTGGCCATTCCGCCCGACCATCCGGTAAGCCCGACGCCGCAGTGGCATATTGACTTCGCGAAGAAACAGATTGTGTGCGACGGCAACGGCGGCCATGAGTGGCTGCGTTTCAATCACGAGCTGACGAACTTCACCTTTCACGTGAAGTGGCGCTTTGCGCCGGTTACGACGCCGAACCCGAAGTACAACTCGGGCGTGTTCTTCAGGAATAATCTCGACGGCTCCATCTGGCACCAGGCGCAGACCTCGCTGGCCGGCGGCTACATTTTTGGACTGACGCCCATCGACGGCAAGCCCACGCGCTTCAATTTGCAAAAGGACATGACGGAGAATCGCGTGAAGCCGCCAGGCGAGTGGAACACCTTCGATATCCGCTGCGCAGGCGACTCGTGCACCCTGGCGGTGAACGGCGAGGTGGTGAACACGGCCAAGGTTGGCCTCGGCAAAGGTTACGTCGGGCTCGAGGCAGAAGGGTACCAGATTACATTCAAGGATTTCCGGTTGCATGAGCTGAAATAGCGCCCTCTGGCTCGTTGCCACGGGCCACGCCGCATGGGCACAAAAAAAGCCGCCGATCCCGAGGGAACGGCGGCGCAGGTTTCGGCGGGAGTGCCGAAAAAGTGAGGTCGCCTCGCTAGGCTTCCAGCCGGTTCAACCCGCCGCGCAGCGGAAAGTTGCGGCGATTCTGCAGGTTTTGTCGCAAAACCTGTGCGTTTTGAGATAAATGCGAGGTTCGTCTGACTCTTGGATGCGGCTTTTGCCTAGCAAGGTGGCCGGCGGGCTGAAAATCGCCGATCTTGGGCTGGTCGGCGGCGCCCCCCAATGGCCTGCGGCGGCTTACAATGGTTTTTCCCTGAGGAGGGTTCGATTTGGATCGTCCGATGCAACGCCGCCATTTTCTTGCCGCTTCGCTCGCCGCTTCTGCCGTCGCCGCTACCCAGCTGGCACCTGCCCAGGCGCCAGCGGGTGGGGTCCGAGAATTCTACCTGTTGCGCCGCTATCAGCTCAAAAGCGGGCCTGAGTTGAAGCTGACGGAGAACTACTTTGCCGCGGCTCTGTTTCCGGCTCTATCACGCATGGGCCTGGGGCCGGTTGGCGCTCTCAAGCTCGACTTTGGCTCGGAGACGCCGGCCTACTATCTGTTGATCCCCGGCGCTGGGGCAGAGATCCTGGTCGAGCTGGACCTGCGGCTGGCGCGCGATGCCGAGTTTTTGCAGGCGGCTGCGCCCTTCTGGAACGCCACGGCTGGCGCGCCCGCATTTGAGCGTGTGGAGTCGTGGCTGCTGGCTGCGTTTGAGGGATGGCCGCGGGTGACGCCGCCGGCTTCCAAATCAAAGCGCATCTTCCAGCTCCGCACCTACGAGAGCCCGTCGAACGGCGAGCATGTGCGCAAGGTGCAAATGTTCCACTCCGGCGAGTTTGAAATCTTCAAGGCCGCGGGCTTCCACCCGGTGTTTTTCGGCGACACGCAGGTGGGCTCGCGCATGCCCAGCCTCACCTACATGTTGAGCTTCGGTGATATGGCCGAGCTCGAAGCCAAATGGGATGTGTTCCGCAACGACCCGGCGTGGAAGAAGCTGTCGGCCGATCCGCGCTTTGCCTTCGATCCCATCGTGATGAACATCAGCAACCTGACGCTGACCCCGCTGGACTGTTCGCAGATCTGAGCGGCGGCTGCGAAAGAGGGGGGCGGCGTCGCGGGAAAGATTTCCGTTGACAGTTATGCCTAATAGGCATATAGCTAATAGCACTATGGCGCGCCGATCGAGCTCAAGCCAGGAAGTCCTCCTAGGGCTTTTGACCGTGGAACCTATGTCGGGCTACGACCTGGGACAGTCCATCAGGGCATCCATCGGCTTCTTCTGGAATGAGAGTTACGGTCAGATTTATCCCAACCTGAAGAAGCTCGCCGCCGCCGACCTCGTGACCGCGAAGACCGAAAAGCAGAAGGGCAAGCCCGATCGCCAAGTCTACTCCATTACACCGCGCGGGAGGGCGCACCTGGAGAAGTGGCTTGCTGTGGAGCCGCAGCCGGAAGTGCCGCGCAATGAATTGCTCCTAAAGCTTTTTTTCGGCGTGCAGGGGGGGGCGGAGACGGTGATCGGCTATGTGGAGCGTATGGCGAAACGCCAGAGCGCATATCTTGAAAAGTTCAGGCAGGTCGAACGCGAAATGATGCCGCAGATGGACCGCTACCCCGACGTGCCGTATTGGCGGATGGCGGCGCGGTATGGGCAACTTCAGCTTGAAGCGCATTTGCGCTGGGCTGAGGAGACTCTGACGACGCTGCGCAAGATGGAAGCAAGCCGTCGGCGCCGGGCAATCAGAAAGGAAAAACGCAATGCAAGTAAATTGCACGTTCGCCGCCAGACCTCCTAAGCCTGAACCGATCGCATCCTGGAAGCACCTCGCTGGCTTTATCGCCATCATGGCTGCGCTGTTGGTCCTGGGGCTCTACCAGCAGGGAGCAGGCGGCGGCAGCGGCGCAGGGTCAAATCAGGGGTCGGGGCAACTCGCAAGTCACAGCCACGCCATCCCGATCTATCTCACTGCTCTCGCGATGGACTGGGCGCTTTTGTATTTCTGCTGGGCGGGCGTGCACCGGCATGGCGACAATCTGTGGCACCTCGCGGGCGGGCGCTGGACGAGTTGGCGTGACGTGATTTCCGACCTTGCCGTAATGCTGCCGTTCTGGGCTGTTTGGGAAGGTGCTGCCTATGGCGTCCACTTGCTGTTGGGGTCAGGCAGCGCAAAGACGGTGGATAGTCTCCTGCCGCAGAGCCTCGCCGAGGTTCTGGTCTGGATTGCCACGTGCATCACTGCGGGCATCTGCGAAGAGATGGCATTCCGAGGTTACCTGCAGCGACAATTTCATGCGCTCACGGGCAAATTGGCATGGGCCATCCTTTTGCAGGCTCTGGTTTTCGGCATCGCGCACGGGTATCAGGGTTGGCGAAACGTCGTGGTCATCAGCGTTCTTGGCGTTCTCTATGGCGCTCTGGCCGCATGGCGCAAGAATCTCCGCGCTAACATGATTGCCCACGCCTGGTCGGACGTCTGGGAGGGTTGGCTGAAATTTGTGGTTCGGAGGTAGGAAGCCGCCCTGGGCCGCTTCCTCTTCCCAAACTCCCGACTCGCCGCTCGCTGTTCCTTCTATAATCGCCGCATGCGTTTCCTGGCTGATTCGCGGCATCGTTCCATCGCCCTGCTTGCCAGCGGCGCCCTTCTGGTCTTTGTCTTGCTGGGAACGTTTAATTGGTTCAACAGCCCCAAAGTAGACTTCCTCAATCCAGAGACTTACGGGCAGACCATGGCCCTGGCGGCCGTGGAGGTCTTGCTCTTTCTTCTTTTACTTCTCTTGCTGCTGCTGCTATTGCGCACCGTACTGAAGGTCTATGTGGGGCAGAGCAGCAGCGGCGTGGGCGCGCGGTTGCGCTCACGCATGGTGTTGGGCGCGGTTCTGATCACCGTGACGCCCGCGGCCCTCATGTTCCTTTTCAGCTATTCTCTGCTCAACCGCTCGCTGGAGCGGTGGTTTTCGCCCGACGCCTCGCAACTCCGCGACGACTCGACAAGTGTGGTTAGCGGGTTGATCGAATATGTAGCCGGCAATGCCATGAGCGAGGCTGAGTCAGTAGCCGAGAGCGGCGCGGCGGACCGTGATGCGCAGGCGCTCCAGCAAGTTCTAATCTCACGCCGCACTTCCCTTGAGGGCGGATTTCTTCTTGTTTACGACAAGAACGGGCGGTCCATCGCGAGCTTTCAGGTTCCTTCTGAATTAACACCAGTCACTCTGCGTAATTCGATGAATGAGACCGAACAGGGTGGAACTCCGTTGCGCGGACCGCTCTCGTCAGCTTTGCTCTCCGCTGCGCGGAGAACTGACCATTCTGTGGTGAATGTGGTGGGCCAGGAATACGCGCTGGGTATGGCGGTCACGGCTTCGGGCAAGATTGTGGTTGCAGCGCTGCCAGTGCCGCAGGGGCTCAACCAAGCCACTGCGCGCATCCGCTCCGGCGTGGACGAGTATTGGCAGCTCTACAAATCCCGCAGAGCCATTCGCTCCACCTTGTCGCTTACCCTGTCGCTGGTCACGGTCTTTGTTTTTTTCTGCAGCGTGTGGCTGGCGCTGTTCCTGTCGAAGCAGATCACGCGTCCGGTGGAGGCGCTGGCCGATGCCATGGACGAGATCGCGGCGGGCAAATACGAGCAACGCGTCTCCGCGCTTGCAACCGGTGAAATGGACGACCTGGTGCGCTCGTTCAATCACATGGCTGCCGACCTGGAAACCAGCCGCCAACTGGCGGACAGCGCACAGGCACAACTAACCGCGGCCAACCTTGCCGTCGAAGAGCGCCGGCGCGAACTCGAGACCATCGTCGAGACCATTCCTTCAGGGGTGGTGACGCTGGACGGCGCAGGCGTGGTGCTGCAAGCCAACCACGCCTTTGCCACGCTGATGGGACTGAAGGAAGATGCAACGCTGGCCGGAGAGAAGATTGAAGACCTGCTGCCCGTCGAGTGCGCCGGAGATCTGGCCGGTGTGATTCGGCGCGGGCATCGCATGGGCGCGGCGTCAACCGAGGTTGAATTCCATGCCCGCGGGCGCATCGTGCATCTGGCCATCACCAGCGCGCGGCTGGAACTCGCGGCTGGGCAAGCCGGATCGGTGCTGGTGGTGGAAGACACTACGGAGCTGCTCCGCGCGCAACGGCAACTGGCGTGGAAGGAAGTGGCGCAGCAGGTGGCGCACGAGATCAAGAATCCGCTCACGCCCATCGCTCTGAGCGCCGAGCGCATCGGCAGGCATCTGGAGCGCGGCCAGCCGGAATCTCCGAACATTATCCGCAAGTGCAGCGAAGTGATTTTGGGCTGTGTGGGCACGTTGCGCACGCTGGTCGATCAGTTCTCGACGCTGGCACAGTTTCCTGCGCCGCAGCCGCGTGCCTGCTGCATGAATCAAATCGTAGAAGAAGCGCTGGCGCTCTTCGGCGGTCGTCTCGAGGGCATCACGGTGCAGCGCGATCTCGAGTCCGGCCTGCCTGCGGTGATGGCCGATCCCGAGGCCATCCGCCGCGCATTGGCCAACCTGATCGACAACGCAGCGGAAGCCATGCAGGGCAGTCTGCTGCGCGTGCTCGGCGTAAGCACCGCGCTTGTAGAAGACGGCACCGCCGTCGAGATCACCGTCTCCGACACCGGTCGCGGCTTGACGGAAGAAATTCGCGAGCGCCTCTTTCTGCCGTACTACTCCACCAAGCATCGCGGTACGGGTTTGGGGCTGTCGATTGCGGCCAAGATCGTGCAGGAGCACGGCGGCACTATCAGCGCCGAGACCAATGCCCCCAAGGGCGCGCGCTTCATGCTGCGGTTGCCGGTTGTGGAGTCCAGCGCCGAGCCGGCATCGGCAGGAAACGGCGGGCAAGCGGTCAAGAGGCTCGCCTCATGAATCACATACTGGTCGTAGACGACGAAGCGGAGATTCGCAGCTCGCTCGAGGAGATTTTGCGCGAGGAAGGCTACGGCGTGGCTGGCGCGTCCGACGCCGCAGAAACCATGACGCTGCTACGTGACGTGCCCTACGACGTGGTGCTGCTGGATATCTGGCTGCCCGGCCGCGATGGGCTTGAGCTGCTGGCGGAGATTCGCACCTGGCCGGCGGAGACGCGGCCGGAAGTGGTGATGATCAGCGGCCACGGCACCATTGAGACCGCGGTAAAAGCCACCAAACTCGGAGCTTACGACTTTCTCGAGAAGCCGCTGTCGTTGGAGCGCACGCTCATCGTGGTGAAGAACGCCGTGGAGGCACGGCGGCTACGCGCGGAGAACGTGGAATTCAAGCGCCAGTTCAGCGCCGCTTCAGTTCTCACTGGCGAAAGCGTGCCGGCGAAGGCTCTGCGGCAACAGATCCGCCTAATGGCGCCGACCAACGGACGCGTGCTCATCTACGGCGAGTCGGGCACAGGGAAGGAGTTGATCGCGCGCTCCATTCACGCGGAAAGTTTGCGCCGCGACGGCGTTTTCGTGGAGTTGAACTGCGCGGCGATTCCCGAGGCGCACATCGAGGCTGAACTTTTCGGGATTCGCCAAAGCGCGCAGCCGGGCGCGCTGCTGGGTGCGAGTGTTGACCAGCGCGGCACGCTGGAGCGCGCCGATGGCGGCACGCTCTTCCTCGACGAAGTGGGCGACATGAGCCTGAAGACGCAGGCCAAGGTGCTGAGCGCTCTCGACGACCAGATGTTTACGCCGGTGGGTGGCACACAACCGCTCCATGTCGACGTGCGGCTGATCGCCTCGACCAACAAAGACCTTGAAGAGGAGATTGCCAAGGGCAACTTCCGCGAAGATCTCTTCTACCGGCTCAATGTGGTGCCGTTTTTTGTTCCGCCGCTGCGCGAACGCAAGCAAGACATTCCGCTGCTGGTGCGTGATTTTCTGGCGGAGTTCGGCCGCCAATACGGCCGCCCGCGAATCGAAATCAATGACGAAGCGCTGGAGGCGCTCAGTCGGTACCACTGGCCCGGCAACGTGCGCGAATTGAAGAACGTGATCGAGCGGGTGCTCATTCTGAATCCCCGCGTGCTGCGCATCGAGCGCAAGCATCTGCCGCCGCTCACGCACAAGACAGGCGCGCGATCTACAGAAGAATTTTCAAGTCTGCAACAGGCTCGCGATGCGTACGAGCGCGAATACATCCAAAAGAAAATCGAAGAGGCTCGCAATAACATCAGCCATGCGGCGGAGTTGCTGGGCCTGGAGCGCAGCCATCTCTATCGCAAGATGAAGGCCTTAGGAATCGTAGCCCGTGAGTAGCGGCGCGCCCATTGTCTGCGGGACTTGCGGCTTCTCTCGCCGATCCTCCTGGCGAAAGCGCCGTTCCACTTTCTTTTCACGCAGATCGGGTTTGCCGACCCGGCGGTCTGGTCCGCTGCGGCGCCGGTCCCGAAGTTCGCTAGCCGACGAAGGCAGCACAATCGGTCCGGGGGCGTGCGATGGTTGATGTCTCGCAGGCTGCTTTGGCGTGGAAGGAGCAGCAGCGGTGGGCTCGGTCGCGGCCGCTTCCCTGTGATGTGCTCGCGGATGATCCTCGACCGAGGATCGTGAACCACTGGTAAGCAATTTGTGCAGGGTCGGGATATTCGCGCGTTGTGTTTCCACAAAGTCCACGCCATCCACCGTCAGCGTGTACTGCGCATTGTCCGTCTTGGACACGTAGCCCTTTTTTTGCAGATACCACAGCGTAAAGTCCAGGTAGTCGCGCGGGAAACCCATCCGCGCTTCAATCTCGGCGAGGGGAATTTCAGGAAAGGTCAGGTTGGTGCGCCGCTTATAATAAAGCACCGCGAGTACCGCCAGCCGCCGATTCAACTCGCCATCCATCACGTCCATGAAATCAACGGTCGCGGCCATCGGCTCCGGTGGCGTGGGGTTCCGTGCGCGAGCCGCGTCGTATTCTGCTCGGCGTTGGGGAACCGACAAGACATCGTAGGCAGCCTTCAGCAGGCGAAAATTCTCTTCGTGGCCGGTTTGGTTGTTATCCGGGTGCATCCGCGCCGCCAGGAATCGATAGACACGATGGATTGTGTCGGCATCGGCATTGGGGCTGATTTGGAGAAACTCGTAGTAATCGTGAACCGGCGTGTCCATACACTCTCGCATTGATCGTCTTGAGTTTAGCCCACGCCTGAATGGCCCCGATATCCCCAATTTGGGGGGCATGGGGCACCGCACCAGCCGGGACTGCCTTTTGCTCCCCGCTTGTTCCTAAGGCCTTTTCGGCGAGGCACTTGGAGAGAAATGTTGCGTACCCCCGATGATCTTTCGATTCCGCGGGGTTGGACAGATGCAGCGGCCAACCGCCGTTGGCTCTCCGGGGCGAAATCGCGGCCAGACGAGTCGAGGCAAACTTCGCCGCATGCTACGCTAACCCTCATGCCACCAGCAGTGCGACCGGAGGTCGAGACCCAATCCCCGGCTGTGCCCCACGAGCGCCCTTGGCTTCTGGCATTTCTCATCGCGCCCGATGCGGTGATTTCCCTCGGCCTCGCCAGCGGAGCGCTCACCTTTCTGTTGCGCAACGAGGGTGTGACGCCGGGACGCGCGGCCAGCATCGCGGCGTTAATCGCGCTGCCCCATTCCATCTACTTTCTCTGGGGCCCGGTGACGGACTTCTGGATGCGGCGTCGCACCTGGCTCATGATTGCGGCCGCTGCCGCAGCCGCGGCGGTGCTGGCCGCATTTCACCAGCCCGCGCTGGCCACGCCGTGGGCGGTGCGATTGCTGTTTCTCAGCGCCTGCTTCGGCGTGGTTGTGGCCGCTGCCTGCGGCGGCATGATGGGAACGCTCGCAAGCGAAACCAACAAGCGCCGCGCCAGCAGCTTTTACCAGGCTGGATCGCTGGCCGTGGGCGCGGTTGCGGTGTTCCTGTTGCTGTCGTTCGCCGAGCGCTTCAATTTGGGCGCGCTGGGCTGGATAACAGCGGCTCTGATTGTCGTGCCCGCGCTGTTCGCATTGGCCGCGCCTCCGCAATCGATGGTCCGCGAACACGGCGCGTGGGAAACCGTCGTGCGCGTCGGCCGCGAGTTCAAATCCACATTCTTGCGCTGGCAGGCCATTCCTTATGCGCTTCTTATTGTTGCGCCGTGCGCCAGCGGAGCCATGATCGGGCTGCTGCCGGAGCTGGCCCGCGACTACGGTGTAAGCGGCACACAGGTAGCGTGGATCAACGGGGTCGGCGGCGCGTTGCTGACCACGGCCGGCGCACTCTCGGCGTCGCTGATTCCCGTTCGCGTGCGCGCTCCGATTGCGTATTTGCTGGTGGGGCTGGCCAATGCAGCCACGTTAGCGCTGCTCAGCCTGGGACCGCAGCGGCCTTTTATTTACTTCGCGAGCACCGTGCTTTTTCTCTTCACCGTGGGCGCCGGCTATTCGTTGTTTACGGCGGTTTCTCTGGAGTTCCTCGGCAGATCGGGCAAGAGCGGGAGCGCGCGCTATACGATCATCAACTCACTCGGCAATGTTCCGGTGGTGTACATGACATGGCTCGACGGCCGCGGCTACGCGCTGTGGGGTCCGCGCGGCATGCCCGGCATTGATGCTCTAGTGTGCACGGTAATCGCATTCATCCTGCTGGGGCATTTTATCTTCAGCCCGCGCAGTCACGTCAGCAGAGCTTAGAAATCGCCCATCCGCGGACGCCTGAACAACTCGCTACTCCCGCGGTTGTTTCAGAATCGGCCCAATCGAATTAGGATTGTCGCCGGTGCGCGGATCGACGCGGAAATCCCACACCGACTCGTTGATGTCGGACGGGGAAACGATCTCAACCAGCGCGTACTCGCCGATGGTGAGTTTCTGTTGCGGCGTGACGCGCAGCCAGTGCTTGCCGGGCATCAATTCCACCTTGGTCGGGATGGTGTCCTCGTCCTGCGTGACGTTTCCGGAGGGTCCGACTTTGATGGTGCCGACGATGCGCACTGCCTGGCGCTCGTCCACGCGTACGATTACGAATCCCGATTGCGGGGAATGCGCGCCATGCTTGCCGTTCACGGCTTTGGCGCCGCCGGTGTTTACGGTGATGGGATGGGTGAGCACGGGCTCCGTTTCGTCTTCGACACCGAGTGACATGTAGATCACCGGATCGTTCACATGGAGATGGACCCTGGCGTGCGCGCCTTGCAACTCGAGGCTGGCTCTCTGCGTGGCCAGCGGATTCAGCACCTCGATGCCCTTGCGGCTCTTCGAGTTCATGGAAAGATCGCTCGAGACCAACTCCACCAGCTCCGGCGTGCCCTGGAAGGTGTCGAGGATGAACGCGCCATCCTGATCGGGGAGCTCGAGACCCTCCGCCACCTGGGGCATGCGCGCGCTTTGCTCGTTGCGCTCCTGGGATTCCTCGTTGTCGAGACTCTCAGCTTCCTTCATCGCGGGTGAAGCATCCTCTTCGCCGGGGCCGGCGTGCTCACTCTCCCATTTGCGCGTCGCATCCCAATCGACCAGGTCTGCGGGCAGTTCCTCCCAGTCGCCGCGCTCCTGCGAGAGGTAACGCACGCGGTCGCCAACAATCTGGTAATCGCGGACCATCTGGTAGGAGCCGTCCTTCAGGATCAGCCGATGATTCCTTCCCATGCCAGGAATGCCCGGCTTCAAGGGCACGGGCTGGGAACTCTGGCCCTGCGAATTCTGGGCCGGCGGTGCAGTCTGGCTACCACCGCCTTGTGCCGTCGCGGCCGTCGCCGCCAACACAACGGCCGCGAGGCCCATCGCCCCCAAACCGCGCGTTTCTAGAAAGATCCCCATGGCAACACAGTTTACGGCAAAACCAGAGTAAATACGTTCTCTCCAACATCTTGGACGGTCGCTGCTCCCTGTTGGTCACAGCGACTTTGCCTCTGTGGCTTCGAAATGCGGCAGCTCTGGTTTTGCGATCGACGCACCCAGCGCTGGCTGGCGGCTCGATGGGCTGAAAAACCGCGTTGCAGGCAACCTTTCCGGCCGAAATCGTCCAACTTTGTATAGTCTTCTGTAAAATAGAAGCGGAAGGGCAATCGTTTGCAGGGATTCAGGTCACAGGATTTCAAGGAACGCGGCGCCTGGCCCGGCTTTATGCCGGCGGTGGCAGCGCTTTGCCTGGCTTTGCTGACGATGCTGGCCGTAGCCCAGGTTACGCACGTCCATCCCGACCAGTCTGACGCCGATCACTGCCAGTTGTGCATCGTCATGCACACGGTGGTGCCCGTTGCCGCCGCTGCAGCCGTGATTGTAATCGTGCAATTGGGAGTTTCTGCGCCCCAGGCCGATCCCATCGTCATTGCCTACAAGCGGCAAATCCGCCTCTTCATTCGTCCTCCTCCGCTCGTCTCCTGGTAGGGCATCCTTCCGTCTTCATTTCAGTTCGTCGCACCGTTCGCCGTAGTTTTACCGCGGCGATTCTTCGGCGCATCCTAACAAGCTGGTTTTGAAGCGGACCGATGTTCCTCAAATGCACTGAGGATGCCGCGGCGGCACGTCGCGCGGCTTATTTCCCAGCATTTTTACCATTCTTCAGGAGACTATTCCATGTCGTTACATCGTGGCGCAATGCTACGCATCTTCCCCCTCCTCGCCCTGATCTTCGCGGCACTTTCCGCGTCCGCACAGAGCGGCAACGCCGGAGCCATCCGCGGCACGGTCACCGATCCGTCCGGAGCCGTGATTCCGGGCGCAATCCTGCATCTTGCCAACCCGGTCAGCGAATATCAACAGACCACAACCAGCGATGCAACCGGCCAATTCGTTTTTCCCAACGTGCCTTTTAACCCTTACACAATCAGCGCCACCGCCAAAGGCTTCGCTAACTTGAGCCAGAGCGTTGAGATCCGCTCCTCTGTGGGAATCAGCGTCAAGCTGGTCATGCAGATTACCGGCGGAGTCCAAACGGTCACCGTCGAGGCTGCGGGCGATCTGATCGAAGACGATCCGACCTTCCACGTCGACGTGGACCGCGACCTCTTCAACAAGGTGCCCCTGGAAAGCGCATCGTCCACGCTTAGCTCTTTGGTCACGCTCACCACCCCCGGCGTGGCAGCCGACTCCAATGGCCTCTTTCACGGGCTGGGCGACCACGCGTCGAACTCATTCTCCGTGGATGGCCAGTCCATCACCGACCAGCAGAGCAAAGTGTTCTCCAATCAGTTGCCCGCCAATTCGATTCAATCCATCGAGGTCATCAGCGGTGCGCCTCCGGCAGAATACGGCGGCAAGACTAGCCTCGTGATTGTGGCAACTACACGCTCCGGGCAGGGAGTCACCACTCCTACCGGCGCTATTTACGCATCCTACGGGTCCTTCGGGTCCGCGGCGGGCGGCGTCGATCTCTCGTACGGCGGCAAGAGTTGGGGCAATTTCATCGAGGTCGACGGCCTCAACACCGGCCGCTTCCTCGATCCGCCTGAGTTTACCGTTTTTCACGACAAGGGCAACGAACAGAACTTTTTCGACCGCGTGGACTACAGCCTCGACCAAGCCGACTCCATCCATTTCGATCTCAACTACAGCCGCTCCTGGTTCCAGACGCCCAACTCCTACGACAATTTGAACGTGATGAATGTCACGACCAGCGGTCCGAACGACGGTTCCAGCGCCAACCCAACCTTCGTGAACGTGGGCAACACCAATCAGAGTTCCAAGATCAATACCTACAACATCTCACCCACTTACACGCACATCATCAGCAACGACTCCGTCTTCAACCTGGGCGCATTTCTGCGCAGGGACAGCTACGGCTATTACCCAAGCGCGAATCCCCTCGCCGACCTGGGTCCATCCAACTTGCAAACCTCGTCGATTTCGCAGTACCGCACACTGGCCAACGCCGGCATCCACGCGGACTATTCCTACGTGAAGGGAATACACAACCTCAAAATCGGCGCGCAATACGAGCAGACCTATCTTCGCGAGCACGATAGCCTGGGCGTTGTGGACCCCACCTATTCTGTCACTCTTCCCGATGGCACGACGGTGAGCACGGCTCCCTGCGTCGACGGCAGCGGCAACTTATTGCCGGGCTTTACCAACCCATCGCAGTGCGCGGGCGCAGGCGAGTTTTCCAACGCTTCGTCTGTGGGAGGCAGCTATTACCCCACGCTTGCGCCTTACGACCTGACGCGCGGAGGCACAAACTATCTCTACTTCGGTCACACCGACGTAAAGCAGCTTGGCATCTACGCTGAAGACGAGATCAAGGTCCGGAACTGGGACTTCAACCTCGGCCTTCGTGAGGATGTTTACAACGGACTCACGGACGCCAATCAGACCCAGCCGCGGTTGGGAGTTGCCTACAATGTAAAGCCCTCGGCAACGGTACTGCGCATCTCGTATGCGCGCACCCTGGAAACGCCGTTCAACGAGAACCTGGTGCTTTCCAGCAGCGGCTGCTCGGATGCGGTGCTGAGTCCCCTCCTCCTTTGCAATGTGGGCGCCTCGGGCATCATGCACCCCGGCTATCGCAACGAGTTCCACGCCGGTCTGCAGCAGGCCATCGGCAAGTATGCCGTATTCAACGGCGAGTACATCTGGAAGTACACGCACAACGCCTTTGACTTCAGCGTGCTGGGCAACACGCCCATCACCTTCCCCATCGACTGGCATAACTCGAAGATCCCTGGCTATGCGATGAATGTGGAAGTTCCCACGGTGCACGGTTTCAGCGCCTATTTTGTCACTTCGTCGGTGGCGGCGCGCTTCTTCGGGCCTCAGGTTGCTGGGGCCGGAGCCACCAGCGGCGTTGCCCTTGGAACCCAATATCCCTTCCGCATCGACCACGACGAGAAGTTCAACGAAACCACACACGTGCAATACCAGATTCCCGGCGGCAAGTTGATCGGCGGGCTGTGGGGTGGCTTCAACTGGCGCTACGACAGCGGTCTGGTTGCGGGATCGACGCCGTGCTACAACGTGATCGATCCCAACAGCATCTGTGCGGGCACATCGATCCTGATCGGCGGTCTGCCCGGAGTCGATCTGAGCGGATTGACGGCGGATCAGGAGTTCGAGGCGGGCATCACGTGCAATGGCGTGGCCGCCACCCTCGCAAACGGCGGCTTTACGTCTTGCCTTGCGTCGCAATACAAGTCGCAGCTACTTCAGATTCCCGGCGCCAACCAGGAAGACGACGACAAGAACCCGCAGCGCATTGCGCCACGCAACCTGTTCGATGCCACCCTCGGCAAGAGCAACATCTTCCACGCCGACAAGTACAAGACGGACATCGACTTTACGGCGATCAACGTGACCAACAAGTACGCGCTTTACAACTTCCTTTCGACGTTCAGCGGCACGCACTACGTGACGCCACGCGCGTTGACGGCGAAGATTACGCTGAACTTCTAGAGACAGGGACCAAGCCACCCCTGCGAGCACAAATCGCTCGACGGGGACCCCGGCAGGGAACGAGGGACCAAGGCGTGCAGGCGGGCCGTTTCGGCCTGCCTGCTTTTTTGCTGCGTTCTCTTACGAGTGTTTGTCGACCTCGCGCCGGTAGGCGTTGTAGATCTCGTCACCGAAACACGCAAAGACCACTTTCTGGATCGCATTGCTCGCGATCAGCTCCGCCACCGTCTCGGCCACGGCGATCTTCACCGCGCGATCCGCAGGGAAACGGTAAACCCCGCAGCTGATGGCGGGAAAGGCCAGTGAGCGGATGCCCTTTTCGCGCGCAATTCCGAAGACCGAGCGATAGCAGTTCGCCAGCAGCTCCGGCTCGCCGCGCTCGCCGCCGCTCCACACCGGGCCGACAGTATGAATCACGTGCTTTGCAGGCAGTCGGTAGGCTTTGGTCAGCCTCGCCTCGCCGGTGGGGCATCCGCCGATCTGGTAGCATTCGTCGAACAATTCCGGCCCGGCCGCACGATGGATCGCCCCATCCACGCCACCGCCGCCCAGTAGGGATGTGTTGGCCGCGTTGACGATGGCGTCGACAGCGAGGGTGGTGATATCCACCTTCAAAACCTCAATCTTGCTCGTCATGGCAGCCTCATTCTCCGAAGCCATCGTATCTCTGAGACCGCCGCGCCGTCACCGCCGAGCGCAAGGCGCTCATTTCATTGCCGTTATGTGAAGCCGCACCCAGCCTGATGTTGCCGGGAGCAATTTTGCTCTTTCGCTGCACCCCAAATCTCTGTCATACTTGAATGTGCCCACCAGGTACGGCCAACCACTACAAACAATTAATGAGGTTGCATCGATGTCGGCAAAGTACGTCTTTGTGACGGGCGGAGTTGTGTCCAGTCTCGGCAAGGGTCTCGCGGCTGCTTCCATCGGCTGCTTGCTTGAAAGCCGCGGCCTGCGCGTGAATTTGATGAAGTTCGACCCCTACCTCAACGTCGATCCCGGCACCATGTCGCCGTTCCAGCATGGCGAAGTGTTTGTCACCGACGACGGCGCGGAAACCGATCTCGACCTGGGTCACTACGAGCGCTTCACCCACGCGCCGCTTTCGCGCGACAACAACTACACGACCGGCCGCATCTACGAGCAGATCATTTTGAAAGAAAGACGCGGCGACTACCTGGGAAAAACCGTCCAGGTGATTCCCCACGTGACCAACGAAATTAAGAACGCCATGCGCAAAGTGGCTGCGAACGGCGCCGACGTGACCATCGTCGAGATTGGCGGCACGGTGGGCGATATTGAGTCACTGCCGTTCCTCGAGGCCATCCGTCAGATGCGCCAGGAGCTGGGACGGGAAAGCACGGTGTTCGTGCACGTAACTCTGGTTCCCTGGATCGCCGCGGCCCAGGAGCTGAAGACCAAGCCCACGCAACACTCCGTGAAAGAGCTGCTCTCCATCGGCATTCAGGCCGATGTGCTGCTGTGCCGCTCGGAGCGCCCGCTGAGCCGCGAGATCAAGCAGAAGATTGCGGCATTCTGCAACGTGGAAGAGAAGGCTGTGATAGGCGCGAAAACCGTGCCCTCCATCTACGAGGTGCCGCTCAACTTTGCGCATGAGGGCGTCGACGAACTCATCCTTAAATATCTTCACAAAGACGCGCCAGAGGCGGACTTGGTGAAGTGGAAGGAACTGGTCGAGCGTTGCTACCATCCCAAAGATGAAGTCTCGATTGCCATTGTGGGCAAGTATGTGGAGTACGAGGACAGCTACAAATCGCTCAAAGAGGCGCTGACCCACGGCGCGGTGGCGCAGAATCTCAAGCTCAAAGTCACCTGGATCGAAGCCGGAGGCCTCGAATCGAACGGCCCCGATGATCGCAGTTACGAATCACAACTGGAGGAGTTCGACGGCATTCTGGTTCCTGGCGGATTCGGGAAGCGCGGCATCGAAGGCATGCTGAACGCCATTCGCTACGCGCGCGAGAAGAGCGTACCCTACTTCGGAATCTGCCTGGGCATGCAAACCGCGTGCATCGAGTTCGCGCGCAACGTGTGCGGCTTGAAGGACGCGAACTCGAGCGAGTTCGATCCCGCCACCGAGCATCGCATCATCTACAAGCTGCGCGAATTGCTGGGCGTGGAAGAAATGGGCGGGACGATGCGATTGGGCGCCTGGGCCTGCGTGTTGCAGGAGGATTCACTGGCCAGCCGCGCCTATGGCGGAGCCAAGGAGATCAGCGAGCGCCACCGTCACCGGTATGAATTCAACCGCGAGTACGAAGCGCTGCTCTCGGGCGCGGGCCTGCGCATCAGCGGCAGCACGCCCGACCAGACGTACGTTGAGATCGTGGAGATTCCCGGCCATCCGTATTTTCTCGGCTGCCAGTTCCACCCTGAGTTCAAGTCAAAGCCGCTGGAGCCGCACCCGCTGTTCCACGCGTTTATAGAGGCGAGCTACAAGAACCGGTTGAAGCGCGTCGGCTCCGGCGCGAGCGCGACGCCAACCCTCACCAACGCGCTGTCCTCCTGAGCGGAAAAATCGGATGTCTTCCTGAGCGAGTCCCGGCGTGCCGGGACGAGTCGAATGATCTGCGATCACTTTTCAGCCGCTGTGATGGCTACTGAAGCAGCACTGACCGTTTCACTTTCGCCGCCAGCGCGCGGTCAAACGTGACCAGCTGAATTCCTGCCGTCTCTGCGAACGCCGCAAGATATGCGTCCATCCATTCCTTCGGCGAGGAAGCATCTGCCATGGTGCGCTGCTCGAAGGCCTGACTTACGGTCACCGGCTCATTCTCCAGGGTTGCTTTCCCGCCTAAGATCCACTGCCGGAAAAGCATCCAGCACCGGCGCTGCGTAAGGACTTCATCGCCCATCACCGCATCAGTCGTCAGAAGACGAAAGAAGCCCATCTGCGTCTGGCGGCAGAAGACGAGGGTGCGTTCGGCCTCCAGACCATCGAACCACGCGAGCGCGCTCTCATGGTGTTCGTGAATCTGGTGGTGCAGGGCGACCCAGACATTCACATCAGGTAAAAGCCGTGAGTTCATCGATCTGCTCGTTGGTCAGGTGCAGCGTTCCGGGTCGTTTGGAGTGAATGATCGGCACTGCAAACCGCTTGCCAGCCACCGGCGGCTGGCGACGCACCAGTTCCACGCCCTCCAATACCAACTTGCGCACCGTAGTGCCACGCTCCGCCGCAAGTACCTTAATACTGCGGTAGGTCTCATCCGGAATGTCTAGAGTCGTACGCATATTTACATATTAGCATATTTATGTCTTTATGCATGATATCATTAACTTTTTTGTTTACAACAAAGGCCGCCGGCCTTTACCAGCCTCTTGCCTCAAATCCAGATTTTTTACCGAAGATTCTTCTCCCCACGCACTCCCCTTCAAGCGGACTTTCTCGCAATTACGTCTACTAACCTTGGAGCGGTATCGCTATCCCGGAGCTGGCCAGGAAGATTCCGATCAACCCCTCGGAAACGCTGAGTTCTTTCTTCAGCTACGACTTTTGGACTAGTCCGGCACATATGTAGCAAAATCCCGGTCCGGGTTATTGACAATGATTTCGTGGCAGGCCTATTGTGACTAAGTTTTTGGGGTAATAGAAGAAAGAAAGGACTTGGAAACATGGTTGCCTACTTTCAGCTTCAGCCCGCGGAAGCGGAGCTGCAGCAGTTGGCAGAGCAGTACTGGCAGACGACCGGCGAAAAGGAGCACGAGCTTGAAAAAGCAGCTTTCGAAGCCGGCGAAGCAATCCGCAATGGCGATTACTCGTTAGCGAACCTGGAAGCGATCGTGCGCTGGAAGTCGGAGCGCACAGTGCAGTTTCTGATCGGGAATAGCAACGAAAAGATTCGGCGCGTGCTGGCCACAGCGGCCTCGCCTGAAGCCACAACGGAAACGGCCGTGAAGGCCTTGATTGAGCTGCATGGCGTGGATCTTCCCGTGGCGTCAGCGATTCTGGCGGCAATCTACCCAGAACGCTACACGGTGCTGGATTACCGCGCGCTGGAAGCGCTGGGGCATGCTCGCCACGATGTGCACTTTTACGAGGAGTACCTGGCCTTTTGCAAGCGTCTGGCCGAAAGCAACATTGTGAGTCCGCAGAGCGATCTGCCCGCCCCCACGCCGTTGCGCACGATTGATCGCGCACTGTTTGAGTGGACGCGCAGTCACACGGAATAACTGCCGGCCCGGGTTGCATCAACTTGCCTGCCGCGTGCTCTCCTTGTCGAAGTGGTCGTTGAGGGGAGCACGCGTGCTAGCACGCCGGTCGCGGCGAATCGCCGACAGCGACTGAGCGTCTACCGAGCACTGTAAAATCAGCATCGTGAGCGCTCCGTTCGAAATCGGCCCGGTTGCAGTCGGCGCGGGCCGGCTCTTCCTCGTCGCCGGTCCTTGCGTCATCGAGTCCGAGACCCATGCGCGTAGTATCGCTGAAGCTGTGCAGCGCATCGCGGCCGATCTCGGGATTCCCTACATTTTCAAAGCCAGCTACGACAAGGCCAATCGCACCAGTGTGAAGAGCTATCGCGGTCCCGGACTGATTGAGGGCACGCGCATCCTGGGCCGCATTGCGAAGGACACGGGCCTTCCGGTGCTGACTGACGTGCACGAGCCCAGTCATTGTGAAGTTGCCGCCGAAGCCGTGGACGTGCTGCAGATTCCCGCGTTCCTTTGCCGGCAAACTGATCTGCTGGTAGCGGCGGGCCGCACCGGGCGCGCGGTCAACATCAAGAAGGGCCAGTTTGTGGCGCCGTGGGACATGAGCCACGGTGTTGAGAAGGTCCGCTCCACGGGCAACGAGCGTGTCTTCCTTACGGAGCGCGGCTCGAGCTTCGGCTACAACAATCTGGTGGTGGATTTCCGCTCACTGGCGATCATGCGCAATCTCGCGCCGGTTGTGTTTGACGGCACGCACTCGGTGCAACAGCCGTCGGCCGCGAACGGCGTAAGCGGCGGACAGCCTGAGTTCATTCCTTTACTGGCGCGCGCGGCGGTCGCGGCGGGCGTCGACGGACTCTTCCTCGAGGTCCACGACGATCCGGCGAACGCGAAGTCAGACGGAGCCAACGCTCTCGACCTCAAGCTGCTGAAGCCGCTGCTTGAAACGCTGCTGGCGATACACGCGGCGGCCGGGATTTAAGTGCGAGTGCTGACAGCTACCTCTTCGCTGGCTCCGCAATCACAATCGTCTCCGCAATCCGGTCGTGCAGGCAACGATGATTCGGATAGAGGAAGTACTGCAGGAATCCGAAGCCCGCTTCAATCGCGCTGGCTCCATAGCCCAGCGCCCGCTCCGCCGATTGCCAGAACGTGATGCGCTCTTGCATGAGCGAGACTACGCGGATGCGCAATAGCCACTTGCCGAGCGTCTGCCCGTTCGTCTGCCAAACCCAGATGCCAAAGTAGAGCACCAACCACAGCACCCAGGCCACTTCCGTCAGCAGGTCGAAACGAAACTCTGCGTGCACATGAGCCGAGCGATACAGCTCTTCGCGCATCCCAAACGCATTGAAGAGCAGGAAATGCAGCCCGTCCATTGCCGGCTTGTATGTGCCAAAGACCAACACTATGTCGATGAGGTAAGCAGCCAGACGCCGGCCAAAGGCTCCAGCGGCAGGCCCGCCAGCGATTCAGCGCGTGCCGTCTCATGTGGGTTGAAGACTCCGGGCTTCCTCATGAATTGCATAGACACACTATATCTTTGCCGCCGTTAGTGCTCCCCGCACCCCACGTCGGCCACAACGGTCTTTCCGTCGAGGCGGAAGCACGTGATCCCGTCCGTGTCGGTCTGGTAGGTGCGGACGCGTGCCTGCTGCAACGCTTGTAGCACTTCCTCGCGCGGATGACCGTAGCGATTGTGAAGCCCGCAGGAGATGACTGCCCACTTCGGAGCAACCCGCGCCAAAAATTCCGGGCGCGTGGAGGTGATGCTGCCGTGATGGCCGACTTTGAGCAGCGTGCTCTGAAGCCCTGGCTCGGCGAGCATGGCTTGTTCGATGGGCGCTTCCGCGTCGCCCTCCAGCATGACGGACGTTGCGCCGTAAGCTACATGCATCACCAGCGAATCGTTGTTCACCGGCTCCGCGCCGGGTTGATAATCGCGAAACGGCGCGAGCACATTGACCTGCGTATCGCCGAATGCGAAGGCGTCGCCGGCGCGAAAGCTGCGCACGCGCACGTGCAGTGCAGCCGCCTCGGCGAGGAGTGCGTTGTAAACCGCAACGTGGGGATTGTTGCCTACCCAGAGTTCATCGGGATGAAAATTTCTTAGGACCGCCGGCAATCCGCCAATGTGGTCGGAGTGAGCGTGGGTGAGTGCCACCGCGTCGAGATGCCGGATGCCGCGCGCCCACAAAGCGGGCGAGACTACCTCTTCGCCGATGTCGAAATCCTGCGGCGCCTGGTGTGGGCCGCCGCCAAATCCGCCGCCATCGATCAGCAGCGTCTTTCCATCGGGCGTGATCAAGAGCAGTGAGTCGCCCTGGCCCACGTCGATGGTCTCCATGAGCATAGCGCTACGGGGCCGATCGACCGGCCGCGGCAGCACAGCGGCAACCGCTGCGAGTGCCAGTGCAATACAGGCGCCAACCCGCAATCGCCGATCCGCTGATTTCAGGCTCCCTCGCGCCAAGATAATGGCCGCTCCCAGCAGCGCGCAGAACACTGCCGACTGCCACAGGAGCGGGCCAGGAATGCGGAAATCGCCGAAAGCCAGTGAGCCGAAGACGCGGACCACTGTGATTCCAACGTGCATCACCAGCGCCACCACCATGGCCGGAAGCACAGCTGCCGAGGGCCACACGACGAGTGCAAGCAGCGTGACGAGCGCTGCCGGCATCAACACGGCCAGCAGCGGCAGAATGAGCAGGTTCACCGGCAAAGCAAAGATGGTGATGCGATGGAAGTAGAGAGCCATGGGCAAGGTCATGGCCAATTCAACCACGCATGAGATGACCACCAGCTCCACCAGGCGAATCGCGAAGCGCAGGCACCACGGAAAGACGCGCCACGCGATGGCACTGCTGGCTGCCCGCCGCAGGCGCTCGGCGAGCATGCGTGTGAGCACGCGGAACTGCGCCAGCGGTGGCGCGAGCTTGATGTCGACCGCAACCAATTTCAGATCGCGCGTGGCGGCTGCGTAGGGGTGAATGGTGCCTTGCAGCAGCGGCGCGGCCACGCCGGCAATCGCGACGACTGCCAGCAACGTCATCTGCAGGCTGGAGTCGAAGAGGCTGCGCGGGCTTACCACCAGCAGGCACAGCGCGGCAAACCCGATGGTGTTCAACGGGCTGCGTTCGCGGTAAAGCAGCCGCCCCAGCAGGTAGAGCGTCACCATCCAGAGCGAGCGCTGCACTGGCGTGGCAAAGCCAGTGAAGAGCGCGTAAGCAAACGAGGCGACGATGGTGAGAAGTGTGGCGGGAACGCGCGGCAACCTGAGCCGCTTGAAGATCCAGAAGAGACAGGCAGCCACGATGGCGAGATGAAGGCCTGAAACCACCAGAATGTGGAAGGAGCCCGTGCGCTCAAAGCCCACGCGCAGCGCGTGGGTCAGGTAGGTACGGTCCCCGGCCACCATCGCGGACAGCATCACGGCATCATCTTCAGAGAGGCGCAGGGGTGCGGGGTAATTCCGCATCGCTGCAGGCAATGCCAGCAGCCGCTCGGTGGACGCGTGTTGCCATCCACTCACGCGACACGAGACGAAAGCGCTAGGCGAACGGCCTAGCCGGGCGACACGGTCAACAGCGACGGTCGCCGTCGAGGTAATGCCCTCGTCCAGCAGGAAATCCGCGCGGCTCCAGACTCCGGGATCGTGATAGATTTCCGGAGGCAATAGACGAACTACGGCGCGCACGCGGTCTCCACACGCGAACGCCTGCACGCCATTGCCGGCCGGCCAACGGACAGTCAGCCGCACTCCACCGCCCACTAACGCTTGCGCATCGCTCTCGTCGTTGACCACCTCGACGCTCGCCACGCGTAGGTCCACGCGCTCGGAAGGAGACGCGGCCGAGGGCTCGTCAACATTTTGCTCCAGTTCCGTGCGCACGGGACCCGTGCCGACGACGGTTCCTTCCACGGTGCGTAACAGCCCATCAGAAAGCGTGGCCAACGCGGGCGTGGGCGCAGGGTGGGGTTCCATCTCTTCGCACCATGCGCCGAGGAGCAGCCACAACGCGGCCAGCGGTAGCCAGACCACGCGCTGCCCGCGCAGCGCCGCAACCACACAAACGGCAGCGATGAGCGCCAACGCGATGAGTACAACACTGGGTTGCAACCAGAAGCGGCCCGCCAAAGCGATTCCCGCCGCAAACAGCCACGCCGCATGAAAAAGCGGAACGGTCGTCAGACCGGCCGCAGGCTGCGCGGAGTTGGGGGGGGCGATGGACATGGGGCCCGTATTGATGAAGTGAATTTGGCATCAAGCGTATCAGGAACCGGGAACCCGTGCAGTGATTCCAGCGCGCAGAGGGCTAGCGGCGCAGGCGCACCACGGTTTCAAGATGGAAGGTTTGCGGGAAGAGATCAGCGAGCGTGATGTGTTCGATGATGTAGCCGGTACCGAGCAGCGCGCGGAGATCGCGCGCCAGCGTGGCGGGATCGCACGAGACATAAATGATTTCGGGCGCGCCAATTTCTGCGAGCACCGCTGTGGTTTCAGGGCCCAGACCTGTGCGGGGCGGGTCAACCACAATTAATTCGGGAACAATCAAGTCGGGCCGCTTGCCCGAGCGCGCTTTTCGCAAAAACGCGAGGGTGTCTGCTTGCACCGCGGAGACGCTGGTCCCGCGCAGATTGTGTGTCAAAGCCGCAATCGATGCCGGAGCGGACTCGACCGCAATCACGCGCTCAAAACGATCCGCGAGTTGGCGCGCAAACAAACCCACGCCGGCAAATAGGTCCCAGGCCAATGCGCCGTGCGCATGCGCCGTGACACGCTCGACCAGGGCATCCACAAGCCAGCGATTCACCTGAAAAAACGCGCCCTGGTCCACGCGATAATCCGCGCCCGCGGCACGATAGACAAGAGAATTCGCGCCCCATTGCGCCAGACTGCGCGGCGACTGGCCCTTCGCGCCCTCGGCCAAGAACTCCCCGCCCTTCAGCTCCGGGATGTGGCCGGCAAGGGCCCGCGCAAAATCCTCAAACCCACGCTTTCCGGCTTCCGCGACCGAAACACTCACCAGCAGCGCCGTCTCCGCGGCATCGCAAAAGAGGGAAATCTCGCTCACTCGCAATTTGGTCGGTGATTCCCGCAGAATCCGGCTCGCTGCAAGCGCGGCGCGCACAAGAAGCGGCGCAGCTATCGGGCATTCGGCGATGGGAATGACCGCGTGCGAACGCCGCCCGCGGTATCCCCCATCTTCATTGGCGTCGAAGGCCAACCGGATGCGATTGCGATACGCCCAGGGCTCTCCGGCGAGCACGGCGATGCCTCCCGGCGCGTGCACGCCGCCGCGCTCCAGTGTCTCGCGCAGAATTTCCTGCTTATAAGCGAGCTGCGCAGCATAGTTTGCATGCTGATACTGGCAGCCCCCACATGCGCCAAAGTGCGGGCATGCGGGCGCGACTCGCTGCTCCGATGCCGTGACAATCTCTTCCACTTCGGCGATCGAGTAACCGCGCTTGCCGTCCACGATGCGCACCCGCGCCTGCTCGTCCGGCAGAGCCAGCGGCACAAACACCGCTTTGCCTTCGTCGTGCGCCAGGAACGCGCCGCCGTAGATCGGCTTCTCGATGTGCACTAAATGCGAGACGGCTGGAAAAGGCGGCGCACTCGTTGCTGCATCCTTTCCGCGTTCTTTGCGGAATGGGCGGGAGCCCTGGGCACTTCCGTTTATGCCGCGTCGTTTCTTCATTGCTGACTCATGTAAAACAGGCTCAATCGTGGCAAATTGTAAGAAGCGAGCAGTTGCTTCTGCACGAATTGGCGTTCGACCTGGCGCATTTGCACTGCGCCCATGCGGCTGCGGTAGGGCGCGAGTTCGCGCGCCGCGTGCTCCTTGAGACCTACCAGCAACTCCTCGGGAGCGGCTGCGGTTAGCGCGGCAAACAGTTTCTCTTCGAGCACGGTCAGCGAGCGCTCCAGCACTTCCAGGTCCACGGCCGCATTTTTTTCACCACCCGACGAAGCGACTTCCACGACCATCTCGCGCAGCCGTGCGGCGGTCGCGTGGCAGGCTTCGGGAGCGACTTCCGCGGCATCCAGAGCCTCGGCCGCTGCCGTCAAATGGGCTGCGACGCGCGCGTGTTCAAAGCCGGATTCCGCGGCCGCAGTCGCCGGTGCAGCCGAACCTGTCGCCGCTTCGCTCATTTCCATGGCGGCCTCCATCACCGCCTGTGCGCACCATGCCAGGCCATTGATGCGCTGCATCCGGGCCCGTTTCTGGCGTGCCTCATACTTGTCGAAGGCCGCATCGATGCCGCGCAACGCCGCCTCCAGGGGAATGCCGGCCTCGCGCCAGGTCTCGATCAGAGCCCAATCCAGCGTGGAAAGCAGCAAAAGCGCCCCACGCCGCTGCTGGAAGCGTTCCTCAATCTCGGTAAAATAATTAAAGTAGTTACGCACTACTTGATCTTAAATTCGCCGCACGGAGAACAACGATGGCAACGGTAGGATTTGTAGGGCTCGGCATTATGGGCCGCCCCATGCTCAGGAACCTCTTGAAAGCCGGCCACACGGTGGTTGCGTATGGCAGAACCCCGGCAAAGCTCGATGCCGCCGTAGCCGACGGCGCCCAGCGCGGGGCGTCGAATGCCGATGTCGGCGCACGCGCTTCCATTGTCGTCACTATGCTGCCCGACGGGCCGGAAGTCGAAGAGGTGGTGCTTGGCCCCAACGGAATCCTCTCCGACTCAAAGCCCAGCTCGCTCATCATCGACATGAGTTCGATCAGTCCGCTGGTTTCGCAAAAGATTGCCGCGGCCTGCGCCGAGAAGGGCGTGGATTTTGTCGACGCGCCGGTGAGCGGCGGCGAGCCCAAGGCCGTTGACGGCACGCTCGCCATCATGGTGGGCGCCAGCGACGCGGCCTTCCAGAAGGCGGAGCCGATTCTCAAATGCATGGGCTCGAGCGTCACGCTTACCGGCCCGGTGGGCGCGGGCAACACCACCAAGCTCGCCAATCAGATTATGGTGGCGTGCAACATTGCCGCAATGGGCGAGGCGCTCACACTGGCCACACGGTGCGGGCTCAATCCTGAGGTGGTCGTGAACGCTGTCAAAGGCGGACTCGCGGGCAGCGCCGTGCTCAACGCCAAGGGGCCTATGCTCATCGCGCGCAACTTCAAGCCCGGCTTCCGGATCAGTCTCCATCAGAAAGACCTGCGCAACGCGCTCAAAACGGCCGAGGCCAACAGTGTTTGCCTGCCTCTGACTGCGCAAGTTCAGCAGATGATTTCATCGCTGATCGCCGATGGAAAGGGCGACTTCGATCACTCCGCAATCGCGACGTTCGTCGAAGAGGCGTCGCACGTGGAAGTGAAAGTACCTTAGCTGAGGAACTCGGCAATCGCCGAGACCACGGTCTGCTGCTCGTCCTCGCGCAACTCCGGGAAGATGGGCAGCGCCAGCACTTCGCACGCGGCGCGCTCGGCCTCGGGGAAATCGCCTGCGGCGTAGCCCAGGCTCTTCAGCGCTTCCTGCTGGTGGAGTGGCACAGGATAGTAGATCTCCGATCCAATGCCGTGCGCACTGAGAAACTCGCGCAACGCATCGCGGCGCGGCGCGCGAATCACATACTGATGCCAGACGTGCCGAGCGCCCGTCAATTCGCGTGGCAAAACGATGCCGCGCATGGGATAGGTCCCGGCCTCTGCCAATCCCGCCTTGGCAAATAAGGCGTGATAGCGCGCGGCCAGTGCGCGGCGCGCCTCGGTCCATGCGCCAATGTATTTGAGCTTCACTGCGAGCACCGCGCCCTGGAATCCATCCATGCGCGTGTTCCAGCCCAGTTCATCGTGATGATAGCGCCGCCGCATGCCGTGCTGGCGCAGCATCTTTACGCGCTCGGCGACCTCATCTTTGTTCGTGGCGACCATGCCTGCGTCGCCAGCGGCGCTCAGATTCTTGGTGGGATAAAAGCTGAATGCAGCGGCATCGCCCAGGCCGCCTGCCTTCACACCATTCCACTCGGCGCCCCAGGCTTGCGCCGCATCCTCAATGATGGTCAAACCCCGCTCCCGTCCCAAACCAAAATCAAATGAAACCTGTCCGTAGAGATGCACAGGAAGAATGGCGCAAACTGCCGCGCCCCGCGGACCGTCGAGGACGGCAGCCACGGCCGTGGGCGACAGGTTGAAGCTGACGGGGTCGATATCCGCAAGCACCGGCGTTGCGCCGGCGCGGAGGATCGAGCTGACGGAGGCGAAAAAGCTGAACGGAGTGGTGACGACGGCTTGGCCTGGACCAACACCAGCCGCGGCCAACGCCAGCCACAAAGCGTCGGTGCCCGACGAACATCCCAGAGCATGGGAAACGCTCAACTGCTCCGCAGCGGCTTTTTCGAATGCGGCCACGTCGCCGCCAAGGATGAATTGCTGGGTTTCGAGCACCCGGCCGAGCGCATCCAGCAACTCCTGATGGATAGGAGCATATTGGCGCTTCAGGTCCAGCATAGGGACGGGAGTGCGCGCAGGCGTTGGCGTTGCCGGGCTCGTCTGGCCCGAAGCGCGAGATGAAATCGCGGTGTCTGGCACACCTAGATGCTATCAGCCATGGAAGTTGGCCGTCCCGCAACCTGCCTTCGGCTGATGCCATCTGTAACCGTATACAGGTGAAAGCGGCATCTCGTGGTGTTGAAATGGGCGCAAAACCTCTATAATCATGTCACATTGCGGGGTTATCCGGCTCCCGGGGCTTCCGGAGCCGTCCCGTGCATCTGATGTATGCAGTAAGGGAAGTTGCACCACCAACCTTCATCAAGAAAGCAGGAGATCGGCACATGGAGAACAAGCCGGCACAAAATATTCAGGACACCTTTCTGAACACGGTTCGAAAGGACAAATCCCCCATTACGATCTATCTGGTCAGTGGCGTCAAGCTGACAGGGAAAATTCGGTCCTTCGACAAGTATTCCGTGCTCCTGGAGAACAACAGCCAGGAACAATTGATTTTCAAACACGCGATTTCAACTGTGGTCAGCAACCGGAGTGTGATTCATAGCGAGCACCGTCCGGCTTCTGTGTCGGCGGGTATCGGTCCGGCTGCCGTGCCGGCACCGTCGGCAGCGCCGCTGACTGCGGAACAAAGATAGCGCCGGAGCGTCCGTGGTGGATCGGTCTCGCCCGGCAAGCGCGACGTATAGGAACGGCAGCGCCGCAACCCTCGGAAGCAACCGGGTTGAGCGCGCCGTCCTCGTCGGAGTGGACCTTGGCGTTCGCTCACGCGACAACCGCGCAAGCGTTATGGCGGCGCGTGCGCAGAGTGTGTGTCTGGACTCTGCGGCTGATGAACCGGCTCTCCCATCCTCGACCACTCGATCCTCTGCGCACTCTCAGCGTCCCGTTGACACTGCGCGTGAGGCGCAAGGTCTCGATGCCGAAGCATCGCTCGCCGAGTTTCGCGAGCTGCTGCTGAGCGCCGGCGGGCAGGTTGTCGCAGAGGTGCTGCAACGCCGTCCGCGCCCCGATCCCGCAACCCTCATCGGTTCCGGCAAGGTGGAAGAGATCGCTGCGATTGCCGCATCCACGAATGCGGACCTGGTTCTCTTCGATCACGACCTTTCAGCCACGCAACTGCGCAACCTCGAGGCTGCGCTGCCGTGCCGCGTGCTCGACCGCACGCAACTGATCCTGGACATCTTTGCCCGCCACGCGCGCACGCGCGAAGGGCAGTTGCAGGTAGAACTGGCGCAGCTCGAATACATGCTGCCGCGCTTGACCGGTCGCGGCAAAGCCATGTCGCAGTTGGGCGGCGGCATCGGCACCCGCGGACCCGGCGAGACGCAGCTCGAAACCGACCGCCGGCGCATCCAGCGCCGTATCGATCAGCTCAAAGGCGATCTGGACGGCGTGCGCCGCGTTCGCCGCCAGCAGCGGCAGCGCCGCGAGGCCGTTCCCGTGCCCACCGTCGCCCTGGTCGGGTACACCAACGCAGGCAAGAGCACGCTTTTCAACGCCGTCTCTGGCGCGCAGGTGCTCGAGTCGGCGCGCATGTTTGCCACGCTCGATCCCAAACTGCGTGCCATCGAGCTGCCCAGCCGGCGCCGCGTTCTCCTGTCCGACACGGTCGGCTTCATCCGTAACCTGCCGCACACTCTTGTCACCAGCTTCCGCGCCACATTGGAAGAAGTCGCCCAGGCCGAGGTGCTGATTCATGTGCGCGACGCCGCGTCAAGCTACGGCGACGAGCAGAAGGCACAGGTCGAAAAGGTGCTCGGCGAACTCGAGAGCCTGTCGAAGCCGCGCATCGAAGTGCTGAATAAGATCGATTTGCTTCCTGATGAGGAGCGAGCGGCGCTGCTTTCACGTACCGGCGTTGGTCCAAAAGGTGAAGGGACGGTAGTCCTTTCCGCCGTTACTGGTGAAGGTGTGGATGATTTGCTTGCGGCCATCGATGCCGCGCTTCACTCCGACCCAATTGTGCAAGCGGAACTGCGCGTTCCGCAGCATGAGGGCGCGATTTTGGCGGCCATTGAAGCAGGCATGGTTGTGCACACGCGCGAGTACGAAGGCAACATGGTTCGTCTCAGCGTCAGCGGGCCAGCTTCGCTGGTGGGACGCATGAGGCGCTTCCGCGTGCACGGAGAATAGTGGACGAGCGACGAAGAGGCGAGCTTGTGGATCAAGCTGTCCTCGATTGATTAAAGGATCGCATTCTGCGCTCTGCCTCTATCCGCGCTTCCGTCCGCCGCGCGGTGCGCCGGGCCGTGAAGCGCCACGCTTCGGGCCGCCCTTGGTATTGCCGCGGTACTTGCCGAAGCTGCCCGGCTTACTGCTCGAGCCTGGCTTGCCGCGAAAGGCCGGCTTGCCCCCGAACGACGGCTTCGGTTTGCCGCCAAAGTTGGGGCTCTTTTGAGGTTCCGCGACTCGCTCGATCTCAAGGCGCGGCCTGACTTGGCTGTCGTTTTTCCACTCCGGCCGTTCGGCGCGAGGCTTGAAGGGTGGGCGTGGTGCGCTGCCAAAACGACTCTCACCGCGGTCCTGCCGAGGAGCAGGACGAAATTCCGGCCGGTCACCGCGAGGCTTGAACGGTACGCGTGGTGCGCTGCTGAAGGGCCTCTCGCCGCGATCTTGCCGTGGAGCGGAACGAAAATCCGGTCGATCGCCGCGCGGTTTGAATGGTGGCCGTGGGGCGCGGCTGAATGGTCTATCGCCGCCATCCTGGCGCGGAGCGGGACGAAACTCCGGCCGATCGGTACGGGGCTTGAACGGTGCGCGTGGTGCGCTGCCGAAAGGCCGATCGCCGCGATCCTGGCGTGGAGCGGGACGGAACTCCGGCCGATCACCGTGAGGTTTGAATGGCGCGCGCGGTGCGCTGCCGAAGCGATTCTCGCCACGATCCTGCCGTGGAGCAGAGCGGAATTCCGGCCGTTCTCCGCGCGGCTTGAAGGGCGGACGCTGTCCGCCACCGAAGGACCTTTCGCCGCGTTCCGGGCGCGCATTGGGTCGCCGATCGAAACCCGGACCGGGCCGCCGGTCGAACTTCTTGTCCCTTGGACGGTCGCGTTTCTCCGCCGACAGGCCGGCTTCCCTGGGCAGCAACTTCTCGATCTTGGCGCGGCGCGGCTTCATCTTGCCCTCGGCGGTCAGCCGCAGTGCGTTCACCTCATCTTCGGCGAGCTCGCGCATCTTTCCCGGCTCCACATCGAGCACCAGCGGACCGTAGCCTACACGGCGAATCTTTTCGGCGAAGTGCCCGATGGCCGCGAACATCTTTCTCAATTCGCGATTGCGTCCCTCGGTGAGAACCACTTCGAACCACGGATTGTCGCCTTCGCGAAACTCGCGGACGCGTGCCGGGGCTGTACGCACCCGCGCGGAACCCGGCTCGCCTTTTTCGATCGTCACGCCGCCACGCAAGCGCTCGAGTTCTTCCGCGCTCGGCTTTCCGGCGACCTTCACCAGATACGTCTTCTCCACCCCCGAGCCGGCTTTGCTCAGCAGGTTGGCCAACTCGCCGTCGTTCGTCATCAGCAGCAGGCCTTCACTCAGGTAATCGAGCCGGCCCACCGGATACACGCGTTCTTTCGCATTGGCAAAGAACTCCATCACGGTGGGCCGGTGTTCCGGATCGCTCACCGTGGTGACGTAGCCGCGAGGCTTGTTGAGCATGAAGTAGCGATGCCGCTCTGCGCCCTGCAGCAACTTGCCGTCCACGCGAATGTGGTCGCGCCCGAGATCGGCCTTGCTGCCAAGCTCCGTGACTACCTTGCCATTCACCACCACGCGCCCGGCAACAATCATCTCTTCGGCATGGCGTCGGCTCGCGATGCCCGCCCGCGAAAGAATCTTTTGCAGCCGCTCCGGATTGGCGGCTGGGCGCGGCTTCTTAGTCGTCCCGAATTCCTCTTCTTCCGAATCGGCTTCGGATTCGGCATCCGCGTCTTCTGGCTGCGAGGCCAGTGCAGCCGCAGTCATTCCCGGTCCGGCTTCCAGGGGCGCGGTTTTCGCGCGCGCATCTTCAGCTTCTAAGTGCTTCAAATCTTGAACGTCGCCCAGGTACTTATGGGCCTCGCCGCTGGTCACATCGCCAATGGGGTCGAGCACCGGCGCGTCAAGGCGAAGTGCGGATTCCTGCTCCACTTTGGCGGTTCGCTTCTTGCTTTTTGCCGCGGGTGCCTTGGCTTGTGCGGGAGCCTTCTTCGCTACCGTTGCGCGCTTCCTGGCCGGCGCTGTTGTCTTCGCCGTCGATTTTGCGGTCTTCGCGCCGGCCGTCTTGCTTTTGGTTGCAGGCTTCTTGCTCGCTTCATCCGCCATCCTGGTTTTCGACGCGGACTTGGCCGCGGGTGCGGCCGACTTCGTTTTCTTTTCAATTGTCATGGGGAAACCTGTGACCTTCTGCTCACTCCGCGTCGCTGGCTGACGCATCGGAAGCGGCTTGTGTGGACTGCGTCGCGGTTTCGGACTGGTAGTTCGCGCCGTTTCCGTTCGTTTCGATATTCGTTTCGGTGCTCAGATCAGGGTTGAACTCCGCAGCGGCCTCGGCTGGTACCGCTTCACCGCCCGCGAGCTCTGATTCTGCAACGTCCATTTCTTCCAGCTCGCTTGCCGCCATCTTCTCGAACTCTTCCATCGACGGCAACTCGGTGACATCTTTCAGTCCAAAGCGGAGAAGGAATTCGCGCGTGGTCTTGTAGAGAATCGGCCGGCCGACCACCGGCTTGCGCCCCGCAGTGGCAATCAGCTTGCGCGCCAGCAGCGATCCAAAAACCGCCGACGCATCCACGCCGCGAATTTCGTTGACCTCCGGCGCAGTCACCGGTTGCTTGTAGGCGATCACCGCCAGAGTTTCCAGCGCCGGCAATGAAAGCTTGAGCGGTGGTTTGAGCCCCTTGATGAACTGACGCACTGCGTCGTGACATTCCGGCTTGGTCGCCATGCGGTAGCCGCCGGCGATCTCGCGAATTTCGACGCCGCAACCATCGACGGCGTAGTCGGCAATCAACTCGTCGAGCAGCGGTTTGATGACGCCGCGGGCCTCGCGGTCCCGCAACCGCGCCGCGCGCTTTGCCTCAGCCTCGGCCTGGGAGGCATCCGACGTGTCGCCACCGGATTCCTGGACTTCCGCATCCTCGGCGACTGCTTCCTGCGCGGCATCCGAATCGGGATCGGGAAGGGAATCATTCTGAAACGGTAAAGACACATCCTCGGCTGCAGCCGGTTCTACGGCTTGCGCTTGCGCCGCCGCCTCCTGCTCCGCCTTCAACTCCAGGGCGTCGCCGGCAAACAGACCGGCGAGTTGCGCCAGTGTTACCGGCTCTTCTGCGGCATAAATGACAGCTTCCAGTTTGGCTTTCAGACTCATTCTTCGTTAAGCACCATCCTGTATGTTACCGGAAACGGCTGTTGCCTCGCGCGTTCGCAGCCTCCTTGCCGTTTTCCGCGCAAAAAAAGCGCCCGGCCGACGCCAGACGCCTTTCTTGCGATGCCGGATTGCTGCCTAAAAGATTGCGTGAAACAGCAGGTATAGAAGACCCGAGAGCACAGCCGCGGCGGGCAGGGTGAACACCCACCCTGCGGCAATGGCGCGCACCGTTGACCAGCGCAGGCCGCTTCCGTTGGCGGCCATCGTGCCCGCGACGCCAGAGCTCAGAATGTGCGTGGTGGATACCGGAAGGCTCCAGGTATCGGCGGCGAAGATGGTCACCATGGTCACCAGTCCCGCGCTCGCGCCCTGGGCGTAGGTCATGCGCTCCTTGCCGATCTTCTCGCCTACCGTGACAACGATGCGCTTCCAGCCCACCATGGTGCCTAGGCCGAGGGCCAGCGCCACAGCCACTTTGACCCAATCGGGAATGAATTTGGTCGCCTTGTCGAGCTTACCTTGGTAAATCTTGAGCGCAGCGCTCTCTTCGGCGGTAAAGGCGGGGTCGTGTGACAGATCCATGATGCGCAACGCCCGCCCGGTCAGGTACATGTCGTTGCGGATGTTGGTTTGTTGCTCCGCCGGAATGGCGCGGAGCGAATTGTACGCGGAGACTTCGTGGTTCAGTTCGTCCACCAGTTGACTCAAGGCCAGCAGAGTGCCCGGCTCCATTTGTTTGGTGTGGATGTAGTCGGTGATCACGGTGCGCGCATCGGGATCGGGTGTGCCGGGTGGCACGTGCCGGTCGAGAATCTGTCCCGCTTGCACGGAAGAGGCGATGAAGCTTTGCACCTCCGCCGGGCTTGCATTGTGGTTCAATGCGTAGGCGGTGGGCACGGTGCCGATAAGGATCAGCATGATGAGGCCCATGCCCTTTTGTCCGTCGTTTGAACCATGGAAGAAGCTTACGCCCGTGCAGGTGCCCACCATGAGGGCGCGAATGGGCCACGGCGGCGGCTCGTTGCCCTTGGGCGCTTCGTGGAGCGCCGGGAAACCGAGGAGGCGCCTCAACAAGAGAAGCAGGACGCCGGCCAGCGCAAACCCCAGCAGCGGCGAGATCAGGAGAGCCTCAAGAACCTTGATCACCTGGCTCCAGTCGAGACCGGAGGTTCTGCTGTGCAGGTTCATGAACTGGCTGGCCAGCCCCACGCCGATGATGGAACCTACCATGGTGTGCGAACTGGATGCGGGAAGACCGAACCACCAGGTGCCCAGGTTCCACAGAATCGCGGCGATCAGCAGCGCGAACACCATGGCGAAGCCGGTGCCCGAGCTTACCTTAAGAATCAGTTCCACCGGCAGGAGGGTAATGACCGCAAACGCCACCGTGCCCGACGACAACAGAACTCCCGTCAGGTTGCATATCCCCGACCACACCACGGCGATTTGCGGCGGCAGCGAGTTGGTGTAGATGACGGTGGCCACGGCATTGGCGGTGTCGTGAAATCCATTCACGAATTCGAATCCCAGCGCAATGAGGAGTGCTAGACCCAGAAGCAGAAGCGGCCAGACGCCGGTCACGGTCGCGTTCTCGAGATCCTCGCCGAGGTGAACGCCGATATAGCTGAGGCCGGCCAGCAAGGCCAGCACAAAAATCCACATGCCTGCGCGGCTGGGGTGGCGTGATGATCTCCGCTCAACGAGGGACGGAGACCCGGGAATGACGTGAACTGCCGTTGCGAGATCGGCCATCAGAAATCTCCACGGCGGCCGGAGATATTCCGGGTCCGCATGGGCCTCCCTGATGGAAACTCAACAACACGCTGGATTTTCAAATGAAATGGAGATGGATTGTTGCAGGAGAAGAACGAGCCGGAGAAAATGGCGTTCATAAAACCTCAACAACCGAAGTCGATCACGGTTGTTTACCCGGCAATGAGGAGATTGCAGCCGGGTTACAGACAAGTTTAAGCCCGGCAACCCGGGAGATGTGGAATAAGGCGCCTATTTTGCGGTAGGTGGAATCGTTTAGTGTGCGATCAATTCTTGGTTATACTATTTATTTTCAACCAGTTGCGAATGGTGTAGCGATCTGATCTGGCTTTTTGGGACCGTCGCCATCGATGGCCTTGACACGCTTTGCGCCAAAAAAGAGGCGCTTCCCGAGGGAAAGCGCCCCATCTTGCTCTTTTCAAGTCATTTACTCCGGAAGCGTGAGCGTGCCTTTGATCTTGAAGCTCCCCGCCACGACTGGCGCTCCGGTGTCTGGCTGGCCACCGCCTACTGTCGCCGTGTAAGGGCCTTCGGCCACCACCGGCTCGCCGGCTTCCGTCACCATGCTCAAGTCGCGCGGTTTCAGCTCAAACCGCACCGTCTGCGATGTGCCCGGCTCCAGGTGCACGCGCTCGAAGCTGCGCAGCGCGCGTAGCGGGGCACCGGGAACGGAGGGAAACGTGAGATAAAGCTGCGCCACTTCGTCGCCTGCACGCGTGCCGGTGTTGGTCACGGTGGCCTCCACGACCACCGGCTGGCCCGCTTTCACAGCCACAGCAGGAAGCGTCAACTTGCTGTAGGAGAACTTCGTGTAGCTGAGGCCATAGCCGAAGGGATAGAGCGGCGTCCCTGCGAAATACCGGTACGTCCGCCCCTTCATGGAGTAGTCCTCGAAGGGCGGCAACTGGCTCGCGTCTTTGTAGAACGTCACCGGCAGCCGCCCGGCTGGGTTGTTCTTGCCGGACAGTGTTTGCGCCACCGCCGTTCCACCCTCCTCGCCGGGGTACCATGCGTCGAGAATCGCGTTGGCATGGGCGTTGGCCCAGTTCACGCCCAGCGCACTGCCATTGGTTAGTACCACCACCAGCGGTTTACCAGTGGCCGAAAGAGCTTCGAGCAGTTTCTCTTCGGGTTCCGGCAGGTCGATACTCGTGCGGTCGCCGCCCTTGAATCCAGGCTCGTTCACATTCATCTCCTCGCCCTCGAGCTCGCTGGTGATTCCCACCACGGCGAGCACGACATCGGCGTTTTGCGCCGCGGTCACCACCGCAGGGTCGACGCCGCGATCCATCTTGCCCCACATCAGCTTGAGATGCGGAGCGGCGTTGGCTGTCCTCTGGTACTCGACTTCCAGCTTGTAAGCCTTGCCCGCCTCCAAATGCGCTTTCCCGGTCACCGTCTCCACGCCGTGCGGATAATTCGCAATCGTCACCAGCTTGCCGTCGAGAAACACCCTGAAGAATCCATCGGTCTCCACGCCGAGGTTGTAGTCGCCGGTTTCCGCGGGTGTGAGCGTCGTCTCCCAGCGCACGGTGAGCGGATCGACGCCGGTCGCCGCGGCCGGCAGTGGTTGCGCGGCAACATCGATTCCGGGTTCGACACGCGTGGCCAGTGCAGCCGTTCCACTCGACTTCTCGTTCGAGAAACTCACGATGTCTTGCCTGAGATACGTCGCCTTCGCGCCTGGTTCCCCGTCTGTCGTCAGCAGCGCGTTGGGTACCGGCTGGGTCTGCTTGCTCAGAAACCCGGTGCCTTGGATGAATTGGATGGTATCCCCCGCAAATTCTTGCTTCAGGCCTTCCAGAATCGACACCGTATGCGTCGGAATCCCGTTGTAATTTCCAAGCAGCACGCGGGTTTGCTCCGCGAGCGGGCCTGCCACCAAGATCTTCGCTCCGTTTGTCTTCAGGGGCAGCACTCCGTCGTTCTTCAGCAGCGCCATCGACTCGTTGGCCAGCTTGAGCGCCAACGCACGATGCTCAGCGCTATTCAGTTCGCTGGCGTCGATCCTCGTATAAGGAACCATCTGCGGCGGGTCGAACATGCCGAGTTTCATGCGCGCCGTAAACAGCCGCACCAGCGCAGTGTCGATCGCGCTCTCTTTCAGGTAGCCGTCCTTCACGGCATCGAGATACGGCCGGTAGTCGTGGTCGTCGGTCACCTTGGCGCGGAAATCGATGCACTCGTTATCCATGCCGCGCGTCAGGCTGATGGCCACCGCCTGCTCCACGCTCGGCTCAAAATGGTGGCCGTTGGCGATGTCGTGCACCGCGCCGCAATCCGAAACCACGTAGCCCTTGAAATCCCACTTGCCGCGCAACTGATCGTCCAGCAGAAACTCGTTGGCGCAAGCCGGCTGCCCGTTGATGCTGTTGTAGGCACACATCACGCTATCGGCCTTGGCCTCCGTCACCGCGGCGCGAAATGCCGGCAGATAGGTATCGAGCTCATCATGCTTGCTCACCTGCACGTCGGCAGAGTGGCGCGTGGGCTCCGGTCCGGAATGCACGTCATAATGCTTGGGCGTCGAGATTACGCGGAAGTAATGCGGATCGTCTCCCTGCATGCCCGTGACAAACGCCACGCCCATGCGCGCGGTGAGAAAAGGATCCTCGCCATACGTCTCCTGGCCGCGTCCCCAGCGCGGGTCGCGAAAGATATTGATGTTGGGCGCCCAGAAATCCAGCCCGTGAAAGATGACGCTGTTCCCGCTCGGGTCTACGGATTGGGAGTGCACCACGCGCGCCTCAATGCTGATCGCGGTGGCCATCTGGTGAATGCCCCTGGGATCGAATGTCGCCGCCAGCCCGATGGGCTCAGGGAATTCCGTGGTTCCGTTGGTTGCCACGCCGTGCAGCGCCTCACTCCACCAGTCGTAGCCGGGCACGCCCAGCCGCGGAATGGCACGCGCCTGGTTCACCAGTTGGCTGGCCTTTTCTTCGAGCGTCATGCGCTTCACCAAGTCGGCCGCGCGTTGCTCTGCTGGAAGACTCGGGTCAAGATACGCGGGCTTCGCGGCTTCCTGTGCCCACATTGTGCCCACCGCGCTAAGCCCCAGCAAAGCTCCCGCCACCACTCGCAATCCAAGCATCGTCATCGCCTCCCATGAGAGGCAGTCCAGTTTGCCGCGCAGTCGAACGGCGTAGGCCTTGCTGCCCTCAGGGGCCAACTCTAATGGGCGATTTGCTCCTGTGTCAACCGAACGAGTGGCAGAAAAATCGTTTTATATAGGGGTTTTTCGCGTCTTGCGCCGTTCGATCGCTTCTGCGCCGCAACTTAATCCTCTGCTTCTTCATGGTGTGGCGCGTGCACAATTCGCATCAGCGTGCCACCGTCCAACCAGTTCAGCTCGCAGCGTTCGCAGTCTTCCATCACTACGTGTCCACCGCCATAGTAAAAGTGCGTGTCCATGGGGTGATGGCACTGCGGGCACTCCAACTTGCGGCTCAGGTCGCTGTCGTCATCGGCAACGGGAATCTCTGTGCCGGGATGTTCGGAGCGCATCTGCCCAATCAGCGCCTCGAAGGCGCCCATAGGCACCAGCATGCCGCGGCATTTTTTGCAGGAGCGGAGGGGTACACCGGCCAGAGTCGCATCCCACAGCGCAACTGCGCACGCCGGGCAGGGCAGTTCCTGCAACTCGTCCAGATATTGCACGCCCTGGTCGTCCGGCGCGACGGAACAAACGCTGTTGCAATAGTCGCAGCGCAGGCTGATCAGCCCGGCCGTCACGTGCATCGGCGCACCGCAAGATGGACAGTTCATTGCGCCTTCCCGCACTCAGGGCAGAACTTTGCGCGTTCCGGGATAGGCTTGCCGCACTCGATGCAGAACTTGCTTCCAGCGGCGGGTGCTGCGGCCGCCGGCCCAGGCCCAGCCACGCCCGGTGCGACGCGCGTCTGTCCCGGCATTGCCTGGCCCATCAGGGCCTGCGCCATCGCCGCGCCCGCGCCCAGCCCCACGCCCATGCCTGCCGTGCCGCCCGTGTTTTGCGCGGCTTCTTCCAGCGATTCCGCCGCCTCGAATTGCGTCAGGCGGCTCAGATCTCCGGCCATGTTCACTCCGATGCGCTGGTCCATCACCTTTTGCAGGTCTTCGGGCAGCGACACACTGGCCACCACAAACTGATTCAGTTCCAAACCGAGCGCGGCAAAGATGGGCTTCACGTCATTCGTAACCTTATCGGTGAGCGCACCCAGGTTTGCGGCCATATCGACAAACGAAATCTCGCTGCCGGCGAAGATGGCGGTGAGCCGCGCAATGATGTTGGTGCGCAGCTGTCCTTCCAGGTCCGCGGCAAACACGGCCTCACGCGTGCCGGTCACTTCAGTGAAAAATTTGCGGGGATCGGCGATGCGATAGGCATAGTTCCCGAAGGCGCGCAGGCGAAGGGCGCCATACTCCTTGTCGCGGGTGGTGATCGGCTCCGACGTGCCCCATTTCTGGTCGATCTGGAGCCGCGTGGAGAAGAAGTACACGTCCGATTTGAACGGCGACTCGAAGTCCTTGCTCCAGTTCATGAGGTCGGTCAAGACGGGCAGGTTGCGCGTGTTCAGCGTGTGCAGGCCCGGCGCTAAGACATCCGCGATCCGGCCTTCATTCACAAACAGCGCCGACTGCGACTCGCGCACGGTAAGCTGACCGCCGTTTTCAATCTCCATGTCCTGCATGGGATAGCGGTACGAGAGCACGTTCTCGCTGTCCTCATTCCATTGGATGACCTTAATAAATTGCTTGCTGATGAAGTCGCTTAGAGCCACATTCGCCTCCTGTCATACTGATCTTCGTCCGCGATGGTAGCATCGTCCCGCGCGCCCAGTAACTCCCACATTCGTAACGGGGAATAACCCGTTCGCTACTTTACTCCCGGCTGGTAAAGTTCGGGAGAAAATGGCGCGAGAAAGAGCCACCGCGGTCACCGCTCGTAGCGAATCGACGCGCTATTTGATGGCCGCTTAAGTATCGTCCCGTTTAAGCGCGCCGGAGGCACAGTGTTCGTTAGCTCCGCGTTTCAGCGTGGGGAAAAGAGGTTTAAAACCTCGCAGCCGAGTCCCGTAGGGACTGCGCAACGACATTTTCTTGCAAGGATCGATAGCCGGGGCCGCTGAAGGCTGAGAGCTAGCTTTTGAAGAAATCCCCCAGCCCCGCCCGTTCCGCGTGGGTCGCCATCTGCGCCTGTATTGTGAGCGCCAGTTCGAGCGCGGCGCGTCCCTGCCGCGCCGTGACCCGCGGCGGGCGGCGCGTCCGCACCGACTCAAGGAAGGAGAGGATTTCGAGCTTCAACGGCTCGCCCGGAGTTACCTCCGGTTTCACAAAGCTCAAACCCGGCGCCGGTCCATCGTGCGCCTCGGCATGCGGCCCGGCCAGGTCCTTGGCAATCTCCTTCAGCTTCTCCGGGTCGTTCTTCGCAGCGAGAACTTTCATCATGAGCCCGGCCGGAATCTTGCCGGAAGCGACGAGCGTCTGGATCACGGAGGCATCGAGCTTGCCGGTTGAGAGGAATTGAGCGGCTGCCAGTGCAATTGCCTCATCCGAAGAACTTTGTCCAAGGGGCTGCCCCACCGCAGGTGGATCGTCGATGCGGATCACGAGCACATCGCGCCGCGCATAATCAATCGACACATACTGTCGCGGCTGAAAGAAGCGCAACTTGCGCACGCGTTCTGTGGACACCCGCGACGCCGTGAAGTTGGCCACGCAGCCCGACTCGAATTCCACGCGCACATTGGCAATGTCCACCTTCGGCGAGAGAATCGGCAATCCCACCGCGCGTACTTCGCGCACCGGCGACTTGGCAAACGTGAGCACAATGTCGAGATCGTGAATCATCAGGTCGAGCACCACGTCCACGTCGAGCGCACGCGGCGTGAACACGCTCAGCCGGTGCGCTTCAAAAAACATGGGCCGCGTCAGGCTCGGTTCCACGGCCATCACCGCCGGGTTGAAGCGCTCCAGATGCCCCACCTGCACAATATTTTTCTGGTTTTGGATGAGGGCGTCAGCTTCAGCGAGAGTCGCCGCCAGCGGCTTCTCAATGAGCACATCGATTCCCGCGCCGAGCAACTCGGACGCCACTTGGTAATGCTTGATCGTGGGCACAGCCACGCATGCTGCATTCAGCTTCAGGTCCGCCTTGAGCAGGGCTTCAACGCTTGCGAACACCGGAATGCCGTATTGCTTTGCCACGTCGTCTGCACGCGCAACATCGGGATCGACCGCTGCAACCAGCGCCGCGCCGGCGCCCTCGGTCTCCAACTCGCGCAGCACACGCAGATGGTTGCGCCCAAAGGCTCCGGCGCCAGCCACGGCCATGCGTACTTGGGTCTTGCCTGCGATTTCGCCGCCTCTTTCTCTAGAGCCCTTAGCCTTTTCCTTCCACGGCCTTCAGGCAGCGGCTATAAAGCTCAAGCAACTGGAGCACGTGCTCCTCCGGCTTGGTGGCAGTAGCGCCGCTAAAGCCCGTTGAAGGCGTTGCCAGTTTGCCCACGCCTGCTGTGCCCGCCACAAACTTGAACAGGTCGAGTGCGATGTCTTCGTTGCGCCGGGCGCCAAGCCCTGCGGTACTCAGTGTGTCCATAAGCAAATTCTCCGAAGTCCGATGCTACCAGATCAAGCGCATTTCGTTGCCCGGCGACTTGCTTCCTCGCAACGCGACGCAGGCTCATCTGGCCCGGTACATTTAGTCTCTTATAAGCATGCCTCTCGCCTACATTGCACTCGGTGCCAACCTGCCCAGTTCTGCCGGCCTGCCTGAAGTTACGCTTGCCGCAGCCACCCAGGGCCTGGCCGCCATGGGCCACATCATCGCGCGCTCTTCGCTCTACTCCACCGCGCCCGTCGGACGCGAAGATCAACCGCGTTTCCTGAACGCGGTGGTCGCGCTGGAAACCGAACGATCGCCGCGCGGACTGCTCGACAGTCTTCTCGACATCGAGCAGGCCTTCGGCCGCGATCGCGCTGCATCTATTCCCAACGGCCCGCGCACCCTCGATCTCGATATCCTGCTTTACGGCGATCTGACTGTCGCCGCCGCCGGCCTGGAAATCCCTCACCCCCGGCTTGCCGAGCGGGCCTTCGTTCTGGTGCCGCTCCACGAAATCGCGCCCGATCTCCGCGATCCACGCTCTGGAAAATCCGTGGCGCAACTGCTCGAGTCCCTTCCCGATCGCTCTGCCCCGGACGCCGTTGCGAAGGTCGAAGGCGAGCTCTGGGCTACACAAACCGTCGTCTAAAATCAATCAGTGACTCAAGAGTTCCAGATACTGGCCGAAACCCCCGCCGGCGGACGCCGCGGACGTCTCGACCTTCCGCATCAGACCGTGGAAACTCCGGTCTTCATGCCCGTCGGCACACAAGGAACGGTCAAGGCCGTCCCGCAGGACACGCTGGAATCGCTGGGCGCCGAGATCATCCTCGGTAACACCTATCACCTGTACCTGCGTCCGGGACACGAGGCTATCCGCCGCATGGGCGGCCTGCACAAATTCATCAGTTGGCCGCACGCCCTGCTCACCGACTCCGGCGGCTTTCAGGTGTTCTCGCTCAACGAACTTCGCAAGGTGAGCGATGACGGCGTGCACTTCCGCTCGCACCTCGACGGGAGTTCGCACTTTTTCACTTCCGAGCATTCCATCGATGTGCAAATCGCCCTCGGCGCAGATATCTGCATGGCTTTTGACGAGTGCACGGAGTATCCCGCCTCGCGCTCTCGCGCCGAAGAGAGCCTGCGCCTCACCATGACGTGGGCGCGCCGCTCGCTCGATCGCTTCCGCGCCCACCGCGAAGATGTGCCGTGGTTCGATCCAAAAGTCGGCCGCATGCAGTCCCTCTTCGGCATCGTCCAGGGCGGCATGTACACAGACCTCCGCTGCCAGTGCGCCGAGCGTCTCGTGGAAATGGATTTCGATGGCTACGCCATCGGCGGCTTGAGCGTTGGCGAACCGCGCGAACTCACTATGGAAATGATTGCCGAGACCCTGCCACTTTTGCCCAAAGACAAACCGCGCTACGTGATGGGCGTCGGCTACCCCGACGAAATCGAGCAGTACGCGCGCATGGGCGTGGACATGATGGATTGCGTGCTGCCCACGCGCGCCGCGCGCCACGGCCTGCTGTTTACCAGCGAAGGCCGCTTGAACATCAAGAACAAACAGTATGCCGAGGACCAGGGCCCGCCCGACCCAGCATGCGATTGTATGGTCTGCCGCCGCTATTCCCGCGCCTACCTGCGCCACCTGATGCAAGCCGGTGAAGCGCTCTCGGGCACGCTGAACTCCATCCACAATCTGGCGTTTTATCTAGGCATCATGCGCCGCGTCAGCGACTCGCTCGCATCCGACACCCCAAATGCTGCAAGCTGAGAGCCTCGTCTACGACGGCGCCATGGGATAGTTCAGGTTGAACGGGAAAACCAGTTCCGCTTCGGTGGCCACGGGATTTCCGTTGATGGTCGCGGGATGGAAGCGCCACGATTTCACCGTGTCGAGAACGATTTGATCGAGCCCGTTGCCGATGCCTTTCACCAGCGTTACTTCCAGCACATCGCCCGCCGCGCTCACCTTCACGTCTACGACCACTTCCTGATTCGAGCTGGGAAGCAGCGAGCGGTCGGAGACCGGCGGATGCGGCGAGAAGACTGGGAAGGCCGGACCGGCGCTTTGCTGATCGGCTCCGCTGCCGGCTACTGAAGTATCGGGCGCGGCCACAGGTTGTCCCGCCGCGGGCGCAGGCTTTGCGTTAACGGCGAGATCGCTTGTTGCCGGCTTTGCATCCAAGAGATGTTTCTTGCGCCCGGCCGGCGCATCCGTTCGCTTGGCTCTGCTACCGCCGGCGTTCAGCAGCATGACCGGGTAGAACTTGGTCGGCTTCTCTTCCACCGCCGCCTGCATCTTCCGCTGGTGTTCCACCATGAACACGCATGCCGAGATCAGAAGATGCAACGCGCCTGACAGGACGAGGAAGCGCGCGATGCCTTTGCGAAGCTGTGCCGTGACCTCCATCCCGCCTCCGTATTGCAAATGCGTCATTGGTATAGACGCGCGGAGGCCGCAGATAGGCTCAAATTGCTTGGCTCACATCGCTGCTCCCAGCAACTGTTTCAGTGCGGCCACGTACTCGGTGAGCGCCGCGCGGCCGGCCTCGGTCATGCGGTAGAGTGTCTGCGGCTTGCGCATCACAAACTTCTTCTCGACGGAGACGTAGCCCGCTTCTTCCAGCTTTGTGAGCTGCGCACCCAGGTTGCCATCGGTCGAGCCGGTCTTGCCGCGCAGCCAGGTGAACTCCGCCTCGTCGACCCCCGAGAGCAGCGAGAGCAGCGCCAGGCGCAGCTTCCCGTGAATCACGGGATTCAACTCCGGGAGCTCAGGCATGGGCCATCCCGTTCTGCCGGCGCCGCCGCGATTCGCAGATCATGGCGTAAATGCCAAAGACAATCTGGCAGAAGAAAGTCGCCGCAAGAAATGCAATCCCGGCCTGCTCCACCGTGCCGAAACACGCCGCCACGGCCGACCCGAGCCATACCACCGCGCACGCAAACTGCATTTTCCACTTCAGAATGATGGCCGAGGTCATATTGGCCACGCCCAGCATTCCGCCGATGATCGCCACGAACACATGCAGGTTGTACCTTCCGCTCAATCCCAGCGACATTAGAACGATAAAAAGCGAGATCCCCATGGCCGCCCATGTCGCCCCAAGGGCTCTACCCAGCGTGGTCGGCGGCTGGCCCTTCTTCATCCGGGAAATTACTACTCCAGTTGCGATGCTGGCCGCGATCATGATTACTGGCCACGCGAAAAGGTGCTGCGCCCACACCGGTCCGCCGAACAACCCTGAAGACCACCCCGTGGCCACCAGATACGCCACGCCCCACAACACAAACGTCCATCCCCAGCGTGCAGTGCCCTGCCTGCCCTCGGCCATCATGCTTTCAATCAGGCTGACTCGCTCTGCAAGGTTCTTTCCATCCATTTCTTCCGTCATTTGCAATCTCCTTTTCGCTTTGTCTCGGTTTAGGGATTTCTCAAACACAGAGCACTCTATAAAAAAGAGTAAAGAATGTCAAGAAGAATCTTTGGGTTCAATGAACCTCTTTGGAATCAGGAAGAAACAGTAGGCGTCGCACCAGGATGCAACGAATTTCGGTGGGTTTGGGCCGCAAAACTAGCCTCAATCGCCGCGATAACGCGCTCCAGAACCCCGAGCCAGTCGCCTGAGCCGGTCTGCCGAAAGAGACGCGCCGAGGGATACCACGGCGTGGTCTCGGTCTCCTGCATCCAGCGCCAGTCGGAGAGATGCGGCAGCAGAATCCACACCGGCTTGTCCATCGCGCCGGCGAGATGCGCGATCGAGGTATCCGTAGTGATCACAAGATCGAGCCCCGCAACCAGCGCTGCGGTCTCGGCCAGATCTTCGTCGTGGCTCGACCCATCCCAAACGCGAACGTCGCCCGGCAGGGCTGTCAATTGTTCCGCCGCTTCGCCTTTCTGCAGCGAGATCCACGTCGCACCAACGACAGTCTTTGGTGCGCGCAGCAGCGGCATCAGCGTTGCCAATCGTATGGAACGCGCGCGGTCGGCTTTGTAGCGCGGGTTGCCCGCCCATGCCAGCCCCACGCGCAATTCATGCGTGCCGCGGGGTAACCGCGCCAGTTTCTCCGCGGCGAGCTTCGCATCCGCACCCAGATACGCGCCCTCCCACGGAACTGTTTCGATGGAAGTGCGAAACACCGCGGGCAGGCTCAGCAGCGGGCATTCCAAGTCGAACTCCAGATCAACGCCCAACACTGCCGTCTCCGCCAACCCGGCGTGAACCACGGCCAGCGATCGCATCAGGCGCTCGGCGGCCGGTTGCACTTGCAGGATTGGCATGCCACCGCGCGCCGCCACCAGCGCTGCGTAGCGGCAGAACTGAATCGTGTCGCCGAGTCCCTGTTCGGCGTGGAGCAGCACGCGTTCTCCCTTCAAGAACTCCCCGCGCCAGCACGGCTGCTCGAAGAAGCGCGGACGGCGATGCACCTCGCGGAAATGCCAGCGCGCCTCGTAGCCGGCCCAGCCACGCTCCCAATCGCCCAGGCGTAACCGGGTTAGCGCCAGGTTGTACTTGGCGCCCGCGCTCGAGGAATCGCGGGCGACCGCGGCCTCGTGCGCCTTGAGCGCTTCCTCCATGCGGCCCAAGTCGAGCAGGGAATTGCCGCGATTCGAAGCCGCCGCGCGATTGCCCAACGCTTCAGCGCGCTCGAAGGCTTCGATTGCCTCAGCGAACCGCCCGTCCGAATGCAACAAGATTCCGTGCAAGTTCACGGCTTCGTCGAAGTCTGGATTGCGATGGAGCGCCCAGCGCAACCAGCCCCACGCTCCGGCAAGATCCCTCTCTGCGATGCGCTGTTGGCACCACGCCACCAGGGTTTCAACTTGCGACGGACCCAGCGCGAAAGCTTTGTGCAGATAAGCTTCGGCAGATTCCGGCCGACATCGCTCACGCTCCAGGGTGGCAAGATTGAGCCACGCAGAAACCAGGTCCGGCCGCAACCCGATGGCGCGGCGCAACGCGGCTTCGGCAAACACGTCCTTTCCCTCCTCCCGCAGTAGACTTCCCAAGTTAATCCATGCTGCGGCAAAGTCCGGACGCGCGGCCACGACGCGCCGGTAGCGCGTCTCGGCTTCCTTGGTGCGCCCCAACCGGGCCAGCGCGAATCCCGCGGCGAACTCACCTTCTGCCAATCGAGGGCGCAACGTAAGAGCGGCATCGTACCGCGTGAGCGCCTCTACATTTCTTCCCATGCAGGCGAGCGCATTGCCCAGCCCCAGATGCGCCGCTATCAGCGAAGGACGACGCCGGAGTGCGAGTGCGAACTCGGCGGCGGCTTCTTCCGGCCGGCCGGCCGCGATCTTCAACTCGCCCAGTCCCAGGCGCGCGAGCGCATTCATGCCGTCCAGCCGGATTGCCTGCCGGTAGGCCTTCTCTGCTTCCTCATATCGCTCCGCGGCCTTCAACGCCTGTCCCAAAGCAACCCATGCCGGGAGCGAGTCCTTCGCGAAAGCAACCGCGGCAGAGGCCATCTGGACGGCGGCCTCGGTCTGGCGGCTCGCCAGCGCCACCAGGCACATGCCCACCAGTGCCGCGGTGTGCGTGGGGTTCTGCCCCAGCAAACGCTGGTAGCCGCGCGCGATCTCGGTCGAGCGGTCACAAAGTCCAAACGATGGCTGCCGCCGCACTGCCGGCTCGTTGCGCAAAATGCCTGACATGCATTGAACGTTAGTTCCGAGTGCTGCGGACCTCAAGAGCGATGCGCGTCGCGCAGCAGCGAGCCGGGACGGAAATTCCCATGGCCTACGCGCGTCCTGATTCGGAACAGAGAGAGGGCGCGCGCCGCTACCGCGCCTCAGCGCCGGACTATCATCGTTTTGTGCACCCTCACTACGAACTTGGCGACATTCTGGCCAACGCCATCACGCATGGCGTCGGCGCCGCGCTCGCCATTGCCGGAGCGGCGTGGCTCATCGTTGCTTCCACGCGCGGTTCGGCGCGGCTCATTGTTAGTTGCGCCATCTTTTCGGGCTCGTTGGTGCTGGTTTATCTTTTTTCCACGCTCTATCATTCGCTGGTGCGCACCCGCGCCCGCTACGTCTTTCACGTTCTCGATCATTCGTCCATCTACGTGCTCATCGCCGGCACCTACACGCCCTTCGCGCTGATCTCTCTGCGCGGCACGCTGGGATGGATTCTGTTTGGCGTGGTATGGGCGATGGCCGTGGCGGGAGTGGTGGCCAAAAGCGTTGCCATGGATCACTTCAAGGGAGGTTTCCTCGCCTTTGCCTCCACGGCCATTTATTTGATCCAGGGCTGGCTGGTGATTTTCGTGGGGCAGTCGCTGCTCAACGCCATCGGCTGGCACGCCATGCTTTGGCTGGCCGCCGGCGGCCTGGCATATACGCTGGGCGTAGTCTTTTTCGCACTCGACCGGATCCGCTATTTCCACGCTGCGTGGCACATCTTTGTGCTCGCCGGAAGCATCGCTCACTACTGCGCGATTCTGTTCTACGTAGTGCCGGCGCGTGCGTGAGAAACGCCGATCTTTGATCCCTGGTCCTTACGTCCCGGCATTTTGCCGATTGGTAAGCGGCTTCTTCGTGAAGCGTCCACGAATCTGATTTGCGGCCACCACCCACGGCACGGCGACGGAAAAGGCAAATCGGGCCAGCACCGCACCTGCGCCAAAACGGCCCAACTGCCGCCAGTCGCGGTGAAAGGCAAACCACGATTCCAGCACGAAAACGACTAATAGCGGAACGAGGGTCCAGCGCAGGCTCGCGAGCGCAAGTACTTCGAGGACGCACCGCGCGACGTTGCGGAAGAGGCGGCTAAAGCGCACGCCCGCCTGGCCATCGCTGAGCGCGTAGCGGGCCATCTGGTGGCTGGCCGAATAAAAGGTGTTGCCCGGCCGGTAATGCGCCTTAGCATTCGAAATGAAGGCAGGCTTGGTCAGCCGCCGCGCCTCGAGATCGAACAACGTGTCTTCGCCAACCAGCACTTGCTCTGGAAATCCGCCGACGCGCTCCCACAGCGCCTTCGTAAAGGCCATCGACCGCGCCGTGCACGACTTGGTCGGTTCCGTTGGCGAGAGGCGAATGCTGAAGAACGGCGCCGACGCCACATCCCACACCGTGCAGCCGCCTGCGTCAAGACAGGATCCGCCCAGTGCGTACTCCGCGTCGCCGGCAACCAGCGGCGCGGTCAGATTCTGCAGCCAATCGGGCGCATAGGTGCAGCCGGCGTCGGCACAGGCGATGATCGGCGATTGAGCCGCCTGGATGGCCACATTGCGCCCGCGCGAAACCGGGCCGGCCGAAAATTTCAGGCTGCAGGTCTCGTCGCGGATCGCCACAAGGCGCGGATTCTGTGCAGCGGCGCTCTGCAACCACTCCCAGGTGCCGTCGCTGGAGCCGCCGTCGACCACAATGACCTCCGTCGCCGGAGGAACCTGTGCCAGCAGGCTCGGAACCACTCGTCCGATGTCTTCCGCCTCGTTCAGGATCGTGGTCACAATGCTGACAGGCTGCATGAGGGCAGTATAGCGACCTGGAATTCGCCCGGCGGTGAGTATTGACCCAACTCCCGGTTTAACGATAAAATCAAATGGTTTGGCGATGCACCCGCGTTGAAGGGTGCGCGGGAAATGAACGGGTTCTCCGTCCTGGAATGGCCCGGCCCGGCTCCCGATGCAGTAAGCCGTCTGTATACGCCCCAATCGAGCACACGGATTTGAGTCAGGCGCCCGGCCGCGAGGCCTGAGCGAGAGAGGTTTTGTTATGTACGCAGTCATTCGCACCGGGGGCAAGCAATATCGCGTAGCTCCGGGAGATGTTTTGAAGATCGAAAGCGTGACCGGCGGTCCGACCGTTGAGTTTAGCGACGTGCTGGCGGTTTCCGGTGAGCCGGGAACTCTGGCGAAGCCGGCAACGGCCAAAGTGACAGCAGAGATCGTTGGCGAGGGTCGCGGCGACAAGATTCTGGTCTTCCACTTCAAGCGCAAGAAGCAATACAAGAAGCTGCAGGGACACCGGCAGAACTTCACCCAGGTGCGCATCCAGGCCATTGAGGCTGATGGCGTGACCTATGCCGCCAAGTAAACGGCATTCGATTAAGAGCCTCGGTCTTGTACGGAAGAATCCAGGGGCTAGAAGCTAGCAGCTAAAAGCTGCTTTTCAGAAGGGAATTCGGCAATGGCACACAAAAAAGGTGGAGGCAGCTCCACAAATGGACGGGATTCAAACGCGCAGCGGCTGGGCGTAAAGGCCTTTGCCGGTGAGTTGGTTACGGGCGGCGCCATCATTTCGCGGCAACGCGGCACGCGCATCAAGCCGGGCGCTAATGTGGGCATTGGCTCCGACGATACGCTTTTCGCCAAGGTGACCGGGCGCGTGGTGTTCACTGACCGCGGACGCCGCGGACGCTTTGCCTCGATCGAACCGGCAGCAGCAGAGTAAGGCCGGCGGGCTTAAGTCGATCCAAAATCAAAGGCCGCAGCGAACGCTGCGGCCTTTGATTTTCTACTCACCCATGATCCCTATCCTTTAATCCTGTCTTTACGTCTCGGACTCGCGACCCTTCATGTTTCGCGCCAGCACCTTCTCCACCACGCGTTCCACATCGGAGAGGAAGAAGCTATTGGCCGGCTGCTGCACGGCGACGCGGGTTCCGGTGTGGCCCAAAGCGGATGCGATTTCGTTCCAGCGATAAATCGTCGAGCTTGCCGGCATGAGAATGGGCTTGCGGGCGGGTTCCGGAAGGACGCAATAAGCCATCCAGACGGCCAGCGTGGCCAGAATCAGAGACTCGTAGATGAACTGAACCGGATCGTTGTACGAGCTGATGCGGGAGCTCCAGGCGGCGAGAATGAAGTCACCCGAAGACAGCACGCCAAATCCGAGCGCGATGCCGAAGGAGAGATCGCGCACCGTAAGGCGCAGCGCATTCATACTCAAGCAAAGGAATGCGAGAAGGCAGAGCTCCAGGACGCTCACCGAGTGCATGAGACTGTAGGAGACGTCCGCGACGATGTGAAGGCCTCTATTTGCGTAAGAGATCGACGACAGGCCCACAATCACGGAGACGACAGCGGCCCAGCGGAAGATCACAATGGCAAGCTTGGTAATGCCGGGAAACGCAGCCAGCGCGGCGCGGAAAACCTCAATGCAGATGAAAAATAGCAGGACGACTGCAGCTAGGTAGGTCGCAAAAAATCCGAAATAGTAGATTTTAGCTGCATGATAGGCGTGTCCCCACGGCTGCGACTCCTCGCGTAGCAGCAAGAACAGGATTGGAGTGGAGACGGCACGCAGCGCCAGGAAGTAGCCCATTGCCGGAAAGCGGCGGCTCAGCCCCTTGCTAAAAAAAACAAAAGCGAGCGCGCCCCAAAGAAGGAACTCGACTGCATTCATTGCCGACATTGCGAAGTTTAGTTGCATTAGGCTATGGAGCAATCCTGTGAACGACCTAAGAATAGCTCTAATCAGCCTAAAGCCCCAAACACAAAAGGGTAACGCGCTGCTGGCACTTTCGTGCTAGGCGATGAATGCAGCAGCGCGCCTAGAGCAATCAGCGATTGGATGCGGTCTGCGCAACGCATGAGTCGTCGGCCGTGCAGGGCGGGGGGCCGGGAAGGTCGAGGGGGCCGGGGCCACTGGCACTAGCCGAGATGTGCCGAGGTACGGGTTGCGTGGTAGCGGGGGCGAACGAAGCCGAGGCCAGACCAGCGATTGCGACGAGCAGGGCGAACACGCGAATAGCAGATTTCATCTTTGGTAACCTCAAGAAGTCGGACATGGAAAGAGTGTTGTCTCTTTCTAGACATGGATCGTACCGCAGATCTTGATATAAGTCTAGTTTTTTCATAAGTATAACAATATAGCACGGGGAAGAGTTACTGACGTAACTCATACATCGACCCTCAATGCCCGTGGTAACCACGTGCACGCCTTTGTACCGCCCCTTCTTCCACCTCCGCCGCATGGTAAAATAACCGTAGGCAAACGGGCTTGATCACCTCGGTTTTTCAAGTGGTTAGATCGGTTCCAGAGTTGACTTGCACTATTGCGTTTCAGCGGAAGATGGCGTTTTCTTGAGGAAAACGCCAGTCGGCAACCCGGTTCCTGCGTTCAGCGACTCTGGAACCGCTGTAGTCGCTCCCCAGCGTCCGGAAAAACGTCTCCGGTGACCCTTGATTTGGCACACCTTGCGAACGGAATTTTATGGCGACTGAAGTTCTGAGCAGCACCCCCTTGCAGCACGGCGATAACGATAGCTACACCGGCGAGAACATCAAGGTTCTCGAAGGACTGGAAGCGGTACGCCTGCGCCCTGCCATGTACATTGGCTCGACCGGCGAAATGGGGTTGCATCACCTCGTGTACGAAGTTGTCGACAACTCCGTCGATGAGGCGCTCGCCGGCTACGCAAAGAAGATCGACGTTGTGATCCATGTCGACAACTCCATCACCGTTGTGGACGACGGCCGCGGAATTCCCGTGGACATGATGGATCTAGGGGGCGGCGAACAGATGCCCGCCGTGCAAGTGGTGCTGACCAAGCTGCACGCCGGTGGCAAGTTCGACTCTTCGACGTACAAGGTCTCCGGCGGCCTGCACGGCGTGGGCGTGAGCTGCGTCAACGCCTTGAGCGAAGAGTTCGAGGTGGAGATCTGGCGCCCGGAAAAGCCGGGCGAGGCGAGCCACACCTACGAGCAGAGCTACTCCAAGGGCATTCCTATTTCGAAGTTGCAGAAGACCGGCACCAGTAAGCGCCGCGGCACAAAAGTGCACTTCCTGGCGGACAAGAGCATCTTCACGACCACGGAATATAACTACGACACCTTGGCGCAGCGCCTGCGCGAGATGGCCTTCCTCAACAAGGGTCTCGAAATCACGTTGACCGACGAACGCACCGCCGACCCGAAGACCGGCGAAGCGCGCCGCGCCGAATTCCGTTACGCCGGCGGCATTTCTGAGTTCGTCAAGCATCTCAATCGCGGCAAGAGTGTACTGCACGACAAGCCTATCGTCATGGAGGCGTCGCGCGACGGCGTTGAGATCGACATCGCGCTGCAATACAACGACAGCTATTCCGAATCGGTGTTCAGCTTTGCCAACAACATCAACACCGTGGACGGGGGCACGCATCTCTCGGGATTTCGCGCGGCGCTCACGCGCACCATCAACTTCATCGGCCAGCAAATGGGCCTCTTCAAAGATCTGAAAGAAAGCCTGAGTGGCGACGACGTACGTGAGGGCCTGGTGGCCGTGGTGAGCGTGAAGTTGCCGCAGCCGCAGTTCGAAGGCCAGACCAAGGGCAAGCTCAACTCCGATATCGCCGGCACGGTGCAGGCGTTCGTCAACGAGCGCCTGGGAATGTATCTCGAACAGAATCCTCCGGTGGCGCGGCGCATCATCAACAAGGCCATTGAAGCGGCGCGCGCGCGTGAGGCAGCCCGCAAGGCGCGCGACCTGACGCGGCGCAAAGGCGCGCTCGATGGCGGCGGACTACCCGGCAAACTGGCCGACTGCAGCGAGCGCAATCCCGAGCGTTGCGAACTTTACCTAGTCGAGGGCGAATCGGCCGGCGGCACGGCCAAGCAGGGCCGCGACCGCAAATTCCAGGCCATCCTGCCGCTCAAGGGCAAGATCCTGAACGTGGAGAAAGCGCGCTACGACAAGATGCTCGGCCACGAGGAAATCCGCGCCATGATCACGGCGCTGGGCTGCGGCATCGGCAAGGAGGACTTCGATCCTGCCAAGATTCGCTACGGCAAAATCATCCTCATGACCGACGCCGATGTGGACGGTTCCCATATTCGCACCTTGCTGCTTACCTTCTTCTTCCGCCACATGACCGAGCTCATCAAGCGCGATCACGTGTATATCGCGCAGCCACCGCTTTACAAGATTAAGAAGGGGCGCTTCGAGCAATACATCAAGGACGACCGCGAGTTTGTGAAGGTGATGGTGAACCGCGCAGCCGAAGGCATGGTGGTGCGCCATGGCGAGACCGCGAGCCGCATCGAAGGCCCTCAACTCATGCGCTTCATGGCCACTCTCAACGAGTATCTTGGCTTTGTTGAAAAGGTCGACAAGCGCATCCGCAACGAAAGGCTGACCGAGATGCTGGCCCGCGCGGAGTTGACGCAGCGTTCCGACTTCACCTCGAAGAACGGTGGCGACATTCCGGAGAAGCTCGCCAAATTGCATGGGCAGCTCGCGGAATTGGCGGATGAGTTTGAATTCAAGGTGAGCAAGCCCCTTGAAGACGAAGAGCACCACACCTGGTCCATCTGCTTCGTCGATGCACAGGGTCAGAGGCGCTGCATCGACTGGATGCTGGCTTCCAGCCCCGAGTTCCGCCAGATGATGTCGAAGTACTCGCTCATCAAGGAGTTTCTCGAGCCGCCCTTCCTGGTGGAATTTGCCGCCAAATCTGCAACCGCAGCGGACGAGGAGGAAGAGGCTGAGGGCGCCGAAGGCAAGACGGAGACCAAGTCCCCCGCCCGCGCCGCGCGCACTTTGCGCGAGCCGGTAGAAAAGCAGACCGCCCGCGAGCTTTTCGCCTACATCGTGGAGCAGGGCAAGAAGGACTACCAAGTGCAGCGCTACAAAGGCCTGGGCGAGATGACGGCCACGCAGCTTTGGGAAACCACGATGGACCCCGAGCACCGCACCCTGCTTCAGGTGAAGCTCGAGGACATTGCCGAAACCGAGGCTATCTTCACCACCCTCATGGGTGAAGATGTGGAAGCCCGCCGCAAATTCATCGAAGATAACGCGCTGGACGTCAAGAACCTCGACATCTAACTTGGCATCTGCCCGGCGCACCAACCGGGGAAGTACGTTCTCCCCACTTCCGACGGAAACGGAGGACAGGGAATGAGACGTATCCTGCTTGCCCTGGCGATTCCTGGTTTAGGCTGCGCCATCGCCTTTGCGCAAACCACAAACACCAATCCACTCGCTACCGCGCGAGTATTCTCCTTCGACGACATGACGGCGAAGACTGCGCCCAACGGTTCCGTGGGGCGCCACGTTTTCACTGGCACGCTAGCGACCGGCGAATCCGTTGCCGTGCACGAGACCACGCAGCCCGCCGGGACCGTTCCCAACCCCGCGCACCGCATCCAGCACTCGGAAGTGATCGTCGTCGAGGAAGGCACCCTCGAGTTCGATCACGACGGCAAGGCCGAGCGCGCCGGAGTGGGCGGCATCATTTATGTCGCACTTGGAACCCTGCACGCCGTAAAAAATGTGGGGTCCGGTCCCGCCAGGTATGTTGTCATAGCGATTGGCGGAGACGTCAAGAAGTAGCAGAGGCGTTCTATTCGCTTACGCCCCGCGCACGTGTCCGCGCCCGTGGCTCTTCACCGCGTACATGCGCGCGTCAGCCGTACCGATGATGGCATGCACCTGGGTGCCGTCGCCGGGCGCTGAGGCCATGCCTACGCTGGCGCTCACATGCAGTTTCAGCCCGTTCTTCATCTGGAACTCGGTTTCCATCAGCGCCCGATGCATCACCTTCGCCCGCTCCAGCGCGGCAGCCGCATCAGTCCCCGGCATCAGGATCACGAACTCGTCGCCGCCATATCTGAAGCACAAATCCTGCTTGCGGCTCAGCTCCTGAAGTCGGCGTCCGGTAAGCGCCAGCAGTTCGCTGCCAATCAGATGCCCGTGTGCGTCATTCACCAGCTTGAACCGGTCCAGGTCAAGAAACGCCAGGCTCACGGGAGTCTGCGATTTCTTGCACCATTTCAATTCGCGTTCCAGCACGCTGTACAAATGGCGTACGTTGTGGAGGCCCGTGGTGTCGTCGGTGATGGTCAGTTGCTGAATGCGGGCCACGTCGTGCGCATTTTCAATCGCGATGGCCGCGTGATCGGCCAGGATGTGCAGGAAGGCAATGGTGTAATCCGACATCTCTGCACGTGGGTTCAGGATCTCAATGACGCCCTGGGTGCCTTTGCGTCCGCGCAACGGCATGGCGATGGCCGCGCGCACGGCACGTACGGGGCTGCCGCCGGGTTGCTGTAAACGGGGATCCTCTTCCGCCTCGGGAACGATGATGGTCTCTCCATGCTCGAGGACCCACCCGGCCAGACCCTCGCCCACTTTCACTCGTAGGCCCTTCAAAGCCTCCTGCTCATCGCCCGCGGCAATAGCGTAATAGAGCTCCTGGGTGGCTTCATCGAGCATGAGCAGCGTCCACAACTCTGCCTCCACCATCCGCTCCATGTGTTCCAGGATGGTGCGCAGAATCGTGTCCAGATCGAAGCTCGAGGTGAGCGATCGCGCCAGTTGATGAAATACAAGCAGATCAGCGAGCGGGATGCGTTCTGCCGTCTCGTTTGGCATGTTTTAGCCCTGGGGGGAAAGTCTTTCCATCATTCTTTCATGCAAATCGCTGCACGCAAGCAGCGGTTTGTTAACTTAACGTTACTTGCGTGTTAGTTGAAAATCGTTGCGAAACAACTGCTTAGCCGCCAATGTGCACCATCGAGCGCGATGGCTTCAGGAATTCCGGTTCACCGATGTGATGCCGCGCCTCTTTACTCTGAATCGTATGCACAATGTAGGCGCGCAGTTCCTCGTCGCCGGCTCCCGCCCGCAAGCGTCCGTAAAGATCGTGTTCCACCTGCGAAAACAGGCAGGTGCGAATCTTGCCGTCGGAAGTGAGCCGCACGCGGCTGCAGGCCCCGCAAAATGCCTGGCTGACCGGGGCGATGATGCCGATCTCGCCAACGCCGTCCGCGAACGTATAGCGACGCGCTGTTTCGCTGGGCTCGCGAGCAGGCAATTCGACCAGAGGCATGGTGCGGCCGATGCGCTCGACAATCTCCCGTAGCGTGACCACGATTTCCGGCGTCCAGAGACGGCCCTCTTCGAGTGGCATGAACTCGATAAAACGCACGACAACATCCTCTTCACGGGCGAAACGGGCGAAACCCTCGATCTGGTCGTCGTTGAATCCGCGCAGAAGCACGCAATTGATTTTGAGCGGCGTAAGTCCCGCAGCGCGCGCGGCGCGAATGCCCTTGAGCACCACCGGAAAGCTGCCTGGCACCCGCGTGATCCTTTCAAAGATCGCCGCATCCACGGCGTCCATGCTCACCGTCACCCGGTTGAGCCCGGCCGCTTTGAGCGGGCCCGCCAGCGACTCCAGCAGATGGCCGTTGGTGGTGAGAGCAAGGTCGAGCGGCTCGCCTGCCGGCGTGCGCATGTGCGCCAGCTCCTCGACCAGCTCAACGACGCCGCGCCGCAAGAGTGGCTCGCCGCCGGTGAGCCGCACCTTGGTAATCCCCAGGCCGACAAAAAGCCTGATTAGGCGTAAGTACTCTTCGCTGGCAAGTTCCGGATACTGCGCGCCCAATTCGCCGGTACGGCAATAAACGCATTTGTAGTTGCATCGGTCGGTGATGGAGACGCGCAGATCGTGGATCACGCGCCCGTGGCTGTCGGTCAGCGGCGGGTGCGGCAACAGAGAAGAAGCGACGGATAGGGAAGCGGCGGCCATCGGCTAGTTCAAGCCTATACCTTTTCGGGCGGGGCCAGAAGGTCGAGGAAGGGCCGGCGGCGCGCTCACGCGGGACGATCGAGGCGATAGCATACAAAGAGCCATAGTGCCGCGGTCGCGATTGCGGCATGGCGAGCCAAGCGAGGGATTCAGGAAAGATGTCGGCAACGGGAGCCAGACCGATAGGCACAGCGGACGAGGCGGACGCGGCCCAAGCAGTGCGCCAGATGTTCGACTCTATTGCGCCAAAGTACGACCTGCTGAATCACGTACTCTCGGCGAATATCGACCGCCTATGGTGGCGGAGGGCGGCGCGGCGGTTTCGCGATGTGCTGGCCCGGCCCGACGCGGAAATTCTGGATATCTGCTGCGGCACCGGTGATTTAACCATTGCATTGTTGAAGTTACGTCCACCGGGAGCGCGGCCGGTTCTGGCTGGCGACTTTGCCCGCGCCATGCTGCGTCGCGGGGAGCAAAAGTTTGGCCGGCAGACGCAGCAGGAGCCTGGCAACGGTACGGGAGCAGCCGCAGAGCCTTACGCGATCGCCATCGAGGCCGATGCGCTCCATCTCCCGCTGCGTGCCGAGTCCCTCGATTTGATTGTGACGGCCTTTGGCTTCCGCAATCTCGCCAACTACGCTGCCGGCCTCGAGGAGTTTCACCGCACGCTCAAGCCGGGCGGACAATTGGGGATTCTGGAGTTCAGCGAGCCAGGCGGGCTGATGGGCAAGGCCTATGCGCTCTACTTCCGACGCGTCCTGCCGGCCATCGGCAGGTTGATTTGCGGCAAAGACGGTCCCTACAACTACCTTCCGACTTCGGTGGGCGCATTTCCGCCGCCCAGAGAGATGCTTGGGATGATGCGGAGGGCGGGTTACGTGGATTGTGCCTGGCAGCCTTACACCTTCGGCATTGCGGGGTTGTACACGGCCAAGCGGCCAACGGGTACGCTAGAGACAGCATGACCTCCGCCGTCTCCAGTTCGCAGGCCACCGAGCCTCCTGTTTCGAGCTTCTCTCTAGAGAAGCGGCGCGTGGCATGGCGCTCCATGGCGGCAGCGGCGGCCATGACGCTGCTCAAACTCGCCGCCGGCCTGCTCTCCGGCTCTCTGGGTGTGCTTTCCGACGCGGCACATTCGGGGCTCGATTTAGCGGGCTCTGCGCTGACCTTCTTCTCAGTAAACGTGAGCGACAAGCCGGCCGACGAAGACCATACCTACGGCCACGGCAAAATCGAAAACCTGTCGGCGTTTGCCGAGGCGGGCCTGATGGCCTTCTCGTGCGCGTGGTTCATGTGGGAAGCCATCACGCGGATGGTGTACCACACCGTGAATCTCCACCACTCCATCTGGCCAGTGCCGGTGTTGATTACTTCGATCATTGTGGACCGCTGGCGCTCACGGCAGTTGCGCGCGGTGGCTCTGCGCACCGGGTCGCCGGCGCTGGCGACGGACGCCTTCCACTTTGCCTCGGATATTTGGGCCACGCTTGCAGTGCTGGCCGGATTGGGCGCGACTTGGCTCGGATCTGCATTGGGCATTGCCGCCCTTCGCTACGCCGACCCGTGCGCAGCGATCCTGGTCTCGCTGCTGATTCTGCGCATGGCTATCCGCCTGGGTCACGAGGCCGTAGACGCACTTCTGGACGAGATCCCTGCAGAAACTCGCCGCCGGCTGGTGCGCGAGGTGGAGCGCGTGGAAGGCGTGCTGGACGTGGAGCGCGCGCGGGTGCGGCGTGCAGGCGCCGGCTACTTTGTCGATCTCACCCTGGCGATGCCGCGGCGCTTCACCTTTGAGCACACCAGCGAACTGGTGAATGCCGCAACCGCCGCGGTGCATAGCGTGCTGCCTGCGGCCGACGTAGTCATCCACACCATCCCCCGCGAATCCCGGACCGAGAGCATCTTCGATCGTGTACGCGCCGCAGCCGCGCGCAACAACGTTTCGGTGCACGAGCTCAGTGCCCGGTCGCATCACGGGCGCCTGCAAATCGAACTGCACGTCGAAATCGAGGAAAACAAGAAGCTCAGTGAGGCACACAGCTTTGTGACGACCCTCGAAGCGGAGATTCTGCGCGAAGTGCCCGAGATCGAATCCGTGCTGACCCACATTGAAAGTGAGCCGGCGACGATCGAACAGCCGGACGATGTGGTTGTGGAAGACCGCAGAATTGAATTGGCACTGCGTGCCGCGGCCGTGGGAATCCCCGACATCGTGGACGTGCATGCCATCACCGTGGGCCGCACGCGCGAGCACATCTCTGTCACATGTCATTGCACCTTGCCCGACGATCTGCCGATGCATCGCGTCCACGAAGCCATCACGGAGCTGGAAGACAGCTTCAAGCTGGAGTGCCCCGAGGTGTACCGCGTCACCATTCATCCCGAGCCGGTGACGGATAATACCCGGTAGAGCGCGCGTATACTGGCGCGAAGAATCAACGCGAGGTTTCCCATGCCGACTGAGGATTCATCTGCAGAAGGAAATGAACGAGACAATCGGTTGGCCGCGATCATATTTCTTGTCTTAGTAGTTCTCTTTATGATTGCGGGCGAAACGGACGCAATTCATGGGTTGTGGTTCAAGGATGTGGTACTTGACTACTGGGGGGAACGGTATTTGCTTCTGCTCTTCATCGCCGCTCCGGCACTGTTATTTTTGGCTTTTCAGACGGCCACAAGACGATGGGCCAGACAAGGGCAAATAACCTCCGGCCTGTCAGCGCGCATCAACTCTATGTTCGGGTTCGCAACGATGATCGCCTACATTTGTATTCTCGACCTTGCAGAGATGGCCTTTCGCGCGCATTAGTCCCTCATGACCACCCGCTCCATCGCCGGTTTCTTTCGTGTAGCTTCGCTGCTGCTGCTGCTCGTTGCCGTAGCGTTGCTGGCCGCAATTGCGACCATGCAATTCGCCATTCACGGCGCCGAGGTGCAGGTGCCCGCGTTGAAGGGCATGACGGTGGCCGATGCGTTGCGCGAAACTGCCGGCCTGGGGCTGAATCTGGACGTCGACAATCGTTACTATTCGGGCGATGTAGCTGCCGGCCACATCCTGTCGCAGTCGCCCGAGGCGGGCACGGTGGTGCGCCGTGAGTGGCATGTGCGCGTGGCAGAGAGCCTGGGTCCGCAGAAGGTCGACGTACCCGATACAGTGGGCGTGAATGAGCGTGTGGCGTCGCTGGAGCTGCGCCGCGCGGGCCTCGAGGTGGGCGAGATTGCGCACCTCCCGTACAAAGCTGCCGTTGAGGGAACGGTGCTGGCGCAGGATCCGCCGGCCCACGCGCAGGGCATCGAGCAACCGAGCGTGAACCTGCTGGTGGCCGCACCCGACGATGAAACGCCGGATGGCTACGTGATGCCGGACTTTTCCGGATGGCCCATCTCGAGCGCCAACGCGGCTTTGGCGAAGGTTGGCATTCGCGCCGGGCTGCCCAACTTTGTGGATGTGCCGGTAGCGGCAATGGGCAGCGGCACAGCGCCGCTGCGTCCGCCGGCCAAGCCCGGATCGGTGTTGTCGCAGTCGCCCGCCGCCGGCTCGCGCATAGACCAGACCACGATTGTTCATTTCACGGTGGTGAAATAGAAGACAGGAGAAAAACGGCATGGCACTGAGCGAGGACTTGGAGAAGATTGCAAGCCAGGAACGAGAACTGCACCTGCCGCGCGTCGATGCGCAGATTGCATGGGATCTCGGCACGCGCATTCGCGCCATGGCCGTAGAGCGCGGCCTCACCCTGGTCATCGACGTGCGGCGTTTCGGGCAGCCCCTGTTTTATGCGGCGCTCGACGGCACCACTCCCGACAATGCCGAGTGGGTGCGCCGCAAGAGCAACGTAGTGGCGCGCTTCCATCGCAGTTCCTACTCTGTCGGAATGACGCTCAAAGTGAAAGGGACGACACTCGCGGAGCGCTATGGACTACCGGTCGCAGACTATGCGGCTGACGGCGGTTCCTTTCCGCTGTCTTCCGAGAACGCGGGCATCGTAGGCAGCGTAACCGTGTCCGGCCTGCCGCAGCGCGACGATCACAATCTGGTTGTGGAAGCGCTGTGCGCTTTGCTAGGGAAGGATTTTGCGGCATTGCGGCTGGGACCGGAGACTGCGTAGCGCATGCCGGGAGCTGTATCAAGCCAACATTTCAAGCAGAGCCACAAAGAAGCCGTCAGTCGGCAATGTGCCAGGCAATAACCGCAGTGCGCCGTCCGGTGTGAGGCATTTTCGCAACTGCGCCGCCGCCCCAGGGCGGAGAATGCCGTTCCGTTGCAGCGCCTCGAAGGTGGGAGCGAACGAAATCTGCCGGGCATTTGGATTTTCAGAGAGAATCGCAGCCACGACCTGCTCATTTTCCTCCGGCTCCAGCGAACAGGTCGAGTAGACCACGCGCCCGCCGGGGCGGACGGCGCGTAAAGTCGCGCGCAAAATCGCGCGCTGGCGTTCCGCAAGCCGCGGCAAATCCTCCAATTGCAGACGATGACGGATTTCAGGATTGCGGCCCAGCGTTCCGGTCCCGCTGCATGGCACATCCACCAACGCAAGGTCGAATGCGGCAACCTCTTCAAGCTCGGACGCGTCCGCAAACCGGCACTCCACGCGATCGGCGTATGCGGCCAACCGCTTACGCAGCTCGGCAAGGCGCTTCGGGCTCGATTCGCAGGCGACGATGTGCACATGGGGATTTCGCTCAGCGAGAATGAGCGTCTTGCCGCCGGGAGCAGCGCAAGCGTCGAGAATCTTTTTCTCGTCTTGGACGAGACCCGCGCTGATGCCAGCGAGCTCCCCGATCAACTGCGAGCCTTCATCCTGGACGCGCGCGCGGCCTTCGCGAAAGGCCGGCGTGGCCGTCACATCGCCGGAGACTACGGTGCGCGCGGCAGTGAGCAATTCGCCCGACGCCAACTCGATTCCCGCCTCGCTTAATTCGTCTTGAACGGCGGGACTTTCCATGCGCACGATCAGTCGCGGCTGGTTCTGGCCATGGCGGCAGATCGTTTGCATCACTTCCGCGCCATAAACGGAAGACCAGCGATCGACCATCCACGTGGGATGCGCCTGACACGCTGCCAACGTGCCACTGTCCTTATCCAAAGGTCTACCCTGCGCAGCAGTGCTCCACACAGTGGTGCCCCGCGCAGTGGTGGCGCGAAGAACTGCATTGACCATTCCGGCCGCAAAACGATGGCCCGACTGCTTTGTCAGCTCCACGCTTTCATCGATGGCGGCGTGGTCGGGAACGCGGTCGAGAAACCAGAGTTGGAAGACGCCGAGACGGAGAGCGATCAGAACTTCAGAATCGAGCTTGGCGTTGGGGCGCTTGAGCAGCGGGCGAATCTGCCCATCGAGCCAAAGCTGCCAGCGAAGCACGCCCAGCACCAAAGCCGTGGCAAGATTACGATCCGCGGACGAAAGTGCACTGACCTCGTCAGCCCGCAACAGGTCATCAGAATGTGCATGCGCTTGGCCGCGTTCGACAGCAAGAAGAATGCGGAAAGCCTCTTTGCGCGCGGGAGAAATGGCAGGCATGGCGCTCAACCGAGTCGCGTATCCGCCGCGAGCGGATTCCCGCGCAGGAACTCGGCGGCATCCAGGCGCTTCTTGCCTTCGAGCTGCACTTCCAGCAACTCGAGCCATGTGTCACCGGCGCAGCCCGCGAACAGACGATGATTCTCAATGAGCACCGAACCGGGATCGGCGACACCGAGTTGCTGAGCGAAACTCTCGTGCACAATTGCCATGCGGTGCACGATCAGCTTTTTGCCATGGAGAGCGGTGAAGGCGCCGGGCCAAGGCTGAAAGCCGCGCCAGCGGTTGTAGAGTTCCGTCGCCGAGCGTGCGGCAAAGTCCATGCGGCCGTCTTCGCGATTGAGCAGCGGCGCGAACGTTGCGCCTTCGTGATTCTGCGACTGAGGCTGAAGCGTTCCACCCGCGAGTCCGGCCAGAGTCTCAACAACCAGCGGCGCTCCCGCGTTGGCCAGCATGGGAAACAACTCCGCTGCGGATTGTTCCGGTCCAATCTCGTGGGTTTGTTGCAGCAGAATCGGGCCCGTGTCGAGGCCTTCTTCAAGAAGCATGGTGGTGTTGCCGGTAAAGGCGTCGCCCATGGCGATGGCCCATTGAATGGGCGCAGCGCCGCGGTACTTGGGCAGCAGTGAAGCATGGAGATTGATGCAGCCGAGCAGGGGCAGGGCAAGCATCCACGGAGGGATGATGCGTCCATAGGCCACCACGACAATGGCATCGGGCGCGAGGGCTTCAAGCTGAGCGCGGAACCCAGCGTTGTTACGGATCTTTTCTGGTTGCGTGACGGCAAGACGGGCGGCCAGCGCAGCCTGCTTTACGGGTGTCGGCGAAACTTGCCGATCGCGGCCCACGGGACGGTCCGGCTGCGAAACCACGAGAGCGATTTCGTGTCCCGCGGCCAGCAATGCCTCCAGTGTGGGAACGGCGAACTGCGGCGTCCCGCAGAAAATCAGCTTGAGGGGGCGCACCGCATTTGTCATAGCCGTTTTACCAGGTGCCTTCGCTCTGCATCTTGCGAATCTTGCGGAGGCTGAGACTGCGCTTCAGGGCGCTCATGCGGAAGATGAACAGGACGCCGTCAAGATGGTCGATCTCATGCTGGAAGGCGCGGGCCAACAGCTCTTCGCCATCCATCTCGAACCACTTGCCCTTTTCGTCCTGCGCACGCACGCGGACCTTTGCGGCGCGCACTACCTTCTCGCGAATGTCAGGAAAGCTCAGGCAGCCCTCTTCTTCGTACTGCTTGCCTTCGCTCACGATGATTTCGGGATTGATGAGCACGAGCTTCTCTGCGGGATCCTTGCCCTGGCTCAGGTCGATGACGGTGACGCGCTTGGAGACGCCCACCTGCGGCGCAGCCAGCCCGATGCCCTGCGAGGCGTACATGGTCTCGAACAAATCGGCCACCAGTTTGCGCAGATCGGCATCGAACTCGGTCACAGGTTCGCCGGGCTGTTCCAACACCGGCTCAGGATATTTCACAATCTTCAGATTCATCGTGGCTTGTCAGAATCTCCGTATCTGTTCGATGTATCCATCAAAGTTTCGTTTCAATTCCGCCAGCGAGTCGCCGCCGAACTTCTCGTGGGCCAGATTGGCCAGCACCAGGGCCACCATGGCTTCAGCGGCCACACCCGCCGCAGGGACCACGCAAATATCGCTGCGCTCGTAACTTGCGCTGGTGGGCTCGCGCGTATCAAAGCGCACCGACTCGAGCGGCTGGCGCAAGGTCGAGATCGGCTTCAGGTACCCACGCACCACGATGTCTTCGCCGTTCGAGACGCCACCCTCGACGCCACCGGCATTGTTGTGGGGGCGCGTAAAGCGAGTGGGCCGGCCAGTAGGATTTTCGGCGGCGTAATGAATGGGATCGTGAACCCGCGAGCCAAACGAACCTGCGGCTTCCACGCCGCGCCCTATCTCAACAGCCTTCACAGCCTGCAAACTCATCACGGCCCAGGCAAGCTGGCCGTCTAGGCGATCATCCCAGTTAGCGTAGGAGCCGAGGCCTGCGGGAACCCCGTGTGCGACGACCTCGAAGACCCCGTTCACGGTGTCGTCGGCGCGGGTTGCGGCCTCCACTTCCCCTTTCATGCGCGCTTCGGTGGCGGCGTCGACGCACGACAGAACCACTTCCTCTTTGCCGGCCAGCGCGGCAATCTCATCCCAGGCCGCATCGCGCTCAAGGTCCACGCGGCCTACGCGGATTACGTGGCTCGCGACTTCGATGCCGAGTTGGCGGAGCATCAACTTCGCAAAAGCGCCGGCGGCCACGCGGGCCGCGGTCTCACGCGCCGACGCGCGTTCCAGCACGTAGCGTGCATCGGGGAAGTTGTATTTGAGCGCACCGGCAAGGTCGGCGTGGCCGGGCCGGGGCGACGCCACTGCGCGATGCTTCGCAGGGTCACCGGTCTCTACCGGCAGCTTCTCTTGCCAATTTTTCCAGTCGCGGTTAACGAGCTCGATCGCAATCGGGGAGCCAATAGTTTTGCCGTGGCGCACACCGGAGAGCACATGCGCCTGATCGGTTTCGATCTTCATGCGGCCGCCGCGACCGTAGCCCTGCTGCCGGCGCCACAACTCGCGGTTCACATATTCAAGATCGACGGGGACGCCGGCGGGAAGACCAGAAACCAGAGCAATCAGAGCCTCGCCGTGGGATTCCCCTGCGGTGGAGAAGCGGATCATATAGATTCCATTGTAAATGCGAGTGGGGCGCAGAGGCACCGAGATGCCGCAGAGCCCCAAAATGCACTCAGGTTCTAAATAGCAGAGAACACAAGCCGTGCGTCTTTCAGGAATGCCGCGTGCGGCACCACGGGCTCGCGCACTTCAGCGCCATTGAGGGTCACGCGGTTGAGGACTAAACCCGGTCTGCTGCCCTGCACCTCAATGCGAATCGCGTGCCCGTCAGGGAAGCGGATCTCGGCTTCTTCAAAAAGCGGCGCGCCCAGCACCCAATCCGATTTGCCGGGGCAGAGCGAGTAGATTCCCAGCGAGCTAAGGATGTACCACGCGCTCATCGAGCCGGTGTCTTCGTCGCCGGGAAAGTTGTCGGGTGTGTACAACTCGTTCAGCACCCGGTGGGCCCAGTACTGCGTGCGATCGCGCCGGCCCGCCATCGCAAACATATACAGAAATGCATGCACCGGCTGGTTCGAGTGCGCGTACTGCCCGAAATTGACTGATGCCATCTCCGACATCTCGTGGATTTCGTCTCCGTAGGTGCCGACATGAAACACCGGCGCCTGGGCCAGCATGTCTTCGAGCGCGAGGACAAAGGCAGCTTTGTTGCCCATGGCTTCCATCAGTCCCTCCGCATCCCAGGGCACGGCAAAGCGGTACTGCCAGGCCCCGCCCTCCACATACGCGCCACCCCAGGTGTGCGGGTCGAAGGGCGATTGCCACGATCCATTGGCCATCTTGCCGCGCAGGAAGCGCGTGGAGCGGTCGAAGATATTGCGCCAGTTGCGCGAGCGCTGCTCAAAGGCAGCCGCTTCGTCCGGTTTGCCCGCGGCGCGAGCCACTTGCGCGATGCAGAAATCTCCGTAGGCCGAGTCCAGCGTCTCCGCTGCCGCGCCGGCCACGGCTTCCATGGGAATGTAGCCGAGCTTCAGATATTCCGCGACCGCCGGACGGCCGTATCCCAGTTTTGGCGCAACCGGCTGCGTGGCGTGCTTCTTCAATCCTTCGAAGGCCGCCTGTACGTCGAATCCCGTGATGCCCCTGGCCACCGCGTCGCCAAAAACGAAATCGGTGGGGCTGCCCGTCATGCAGTTGCGGTAACCGGGACAGGGAAACTGCGGAAACCAGCCGCCCTCCTTGTACGCGTTCACCCATGCCTGCAAGATCTCCGTCAATCGCTCGGGATAAAGCAGCGCCATCATCGGGTACCAAGCGCGATAGGTGTCCCAGTAGCCGTGGTCGGCGTACATAAAGCCCGGTTCCACTTTGCTGCTGTAAGGGCTCATGTGCACGATGTTGCCGCCGGCGTCGCGCTCGTGCCAGATCCGGGGATAGAGCAGGACGCGATAGAGACACGAGTAAAACACTTTGCGTTGGGTTTCCGGTGCGCCGTTGATGCGCACCCGTCCCAGCGCTGCCTCCCAAGTTGCGGCAGCTTCGCTCTTCACCTCGTCGAAAGACCTATCGCCGATCTCCTGACTGAGATTCAACCGCGCCTGATCGGCAGAAATGAACGACGTGCCCACGCGCAGCGTGATCGGCTTTCCCGCCTCCGCCATGAAGCGAAGGACGGCCACGCGTCGCCCGTTGCCCGGTTTTACTTCGAAGCCTGTGATCTTGGCGTCGCAGCGCACCGCATAACGCGTGGCAAACCCTTTGGGAACGCCCCCATGGTTGTAAGTTGTGGAGGCATTCACCGTTCCGCTGGCAGCGTCATGCGACGCCTCAGCGTCGTTGCCGGGAAGGTCGATGAAGACTCCCGCCGGTCCGGACTCCTCAAACGTAAAGCGCATCACGGCACCACGCTCCGTGGGCGCAAGCTCCAGCGCACAGCGATAGCGCATGAGCTGCACCTTCAACGCGTGCGGCGCAATCTCAAGCTCTGCCGCGCGATAGCTTGATGCGCGTGTCGCAGCGTCCGGCCCGGCCTCGCCGTTGAATGGCAGGAAGGTGGCATAGCCGTAATCTTTAAGCCAGGGACTCAACTGGTGTGTGCAGCGAATGCCCTGCAACCGCTCGTCGCGGGGCTGAAAAAACCAGGCGCTCATGTCGCTCGATTGCAGTGCCCAGTGCGCCATGGCGAATGGAACAGCGACGATAGGAAGCGTATTGCCGCGCGAGAAAAGGGATGTTGAGTCCGTTCCCTGCAGAGGATTCGCCAATTCCACGAGCGCCGAGCCGGTAGCGGCCGAATTCGTTCCGTCTCCGGTCTGTGCTACCGGGCCAGCTTGCAAAGGAACGGTTTCTGCAGCCGCGTTCGCTGCGTCCAGGGTCGAAACCAGCGCCGCGGCACTGCCCGCCATCTTCAGGAAACTCCTTCTGCTCGCTCCTTTGACCTCTTGCATGGTGATCTCTCCAGCCGTTCCTGATGCGAGCGGGGTTCCTGCACGATTCGGATACCGGTCTCTCCGCATGGTACCGGCTGACTCCCGGTTCCGGCAATGGCTTTCGTCATACCGGTTTCCCGCCGGAGATGCATTCCCGCCCGGCCGCTGGGGAGTGAAATCGGCGATGCCGATTCGCATCGCCGTCTCCTCCATGCGCTATCCTGTGCTGGAAGCGCCGCAATCTTCTCGAATGCAAGGCCCGCAATTTATGGCGATCACCTCAATCGACCGTACCGCCAAACAAATCGTGCAGACCGTCCAGGATTATTCTCTGTTTGCCTGGCGAGCCCTGATGAACCTTTTTCGTCCGCCCATTTACTGGACCGATTTCCTTACCCAGTCGGACATCATCGGGTTCGGTTCGCTGCCGATTGTCATTCTTTCGGGATTTTTCACTGGAGGCGTGCTCTCGCTCCAGTCTTCAGCTACACTTTCGGAATTCGGCGCCACGGCCGTTACCGGCCAGTTCGTCAGTCTCACCATGATTCGTGAGCTGGGCGCGGTGCTCACCGGCATCATGGTCTCCGGACGCAATGCATCCTCGATGGCCAGCGAACTTGGCTCCATGGTCGTGACGGAACAGATCGATGCAATGCGTGCTCTGGGTGTCGATCCCATGCGCAAGTTGGTGACACCGCGCGTCTACGCCACCATCACCATGCTTTTGTTTCTCACCATCGTGTCCGACGCCTTCGGCATCCTGGGCGGCGCCGCGGTCACCGTCTTCTTGAATCATCAGAACGGCACCCAGTACTTCAACAACGCCTACGAACACCTGGCTTACCCCGATATCATCCAGGGGCTCGTGAAACCGCTCTTCTTCGGCTACATCATTGCTTCCATCGGTTGTTTCTACGGGATGAGGACCACTGGCGGCACGGAGGGCGTGGGCCGCTCCACGATTTCGGCCGTGGTGAATTCTTCCGTGCTCATCATCTTTGTCGACTTCCTCATCACGCACGTTCTGCTCACCCTGTTTCCCACATGAGTCACGCTTCCGTTTCCGTGCCCGAACTGCCACCTCCGGCGCCGGAGGCAGCGCCGGTTGTCGCGTTGCACAACGTCGCCGTGGGCTTCGATGGACCGCAAGTGGTTGAGAATGTGAGTTTCTCGGTCGCGCCCGCCGAGACGCGCATTCTTCTGGGGCCCGCCGGCGTGGGCAAAAGCGTCCTGCTCAAACTCATCCTCGGACTTTTGCCCCCGCTCGAGGGCAGCGTGGAACTTTTCGGCGAGGACATTTCGCACATGCCCGAGGAAAAGCTCTTTCCCTTGCGGGCTCGGGCTGGCATGGTCTTCCAGGAGGGTGCTCTCTTCGATTCGTTGACGGTCCGCGACAATGTTGCCTATCAGTTGATCCAGGACGCTGTGCCCGACGTGGAAATCGACGCACGCGTGCACGATGCGCTGCGCTTCGTCGGTCTTGAAGAGACCTTCGCCCTCTTTCCCTCGAGCCTTTCCGGCGGCATGAGGCGGCGCGTCGCCATTGCCCGCGCCTTGATTAACAAACCGCAGCTCATTCTTTACGACTCGCCCACGGGGGGCCTCGATCCTGTCACCTCCAACACCATCATCGAACTCATCGTGAAGCAACGTGACGTGCGGGCCACTCCATCGATGCTGGTGACTCACCGGCTTCAGGACGCCTTCACGCTCTGCACCCACCATTTCGACAGCGAACAGGGTTGCATGGTGCCGCTTCCCGAAGGCCAGATCAACCACAACACCACCTTCCTCATGCTCGACGAAGGGCATCTGATCTTCGACGGCTCTCTCCATGAGCTGGTTCACTCCCAGAATGCATTCGTCCGCGAGTTCCTGGAGTAGCTCCTGCTGGCTACTTATTGCTCCCGGCTTCTACAATCTGATCCGTGACGACCAGCCTCTTCGACCTCTACAAGATCGGCGTGGGTCCCTCCAGTTCGCACACCATGGGGCCTATGCGCGCGGCTTGCCGCTTTGCGCGGGAGCTGGATCCGAGCGGTCTGCTTAGTCGAACTGCGCGCGTGCAAACCGATCTTTACGGTTCGCTGGCTCTCACGGGCATGGGTCATGCCACGGATCGCGCGATTCTCCTCGGCCTTGCAGGCAACGAGCCAGCGGCCATCGATCCCGCCGCCATTGAATCCGCAGTCGCCGCCATGCGCTCTTCCCGGAGCATCGATCTTGCGGGAGAGCGCGCGGTTGCCTTCGACGAGCCGCGCGACCTTCTCTTCCATCGCGACCAGATGTTTCCTCCGGGCGCCAGCACGAAGCATCCCAACGGAATGCGCTTTACGGCCTTCGACGCGGAGGGCGCAATCGTCGCCCAGCGCACTTTCTTTTCCATTGGCGGCGGCTTCATTGCCGAGGATGGAGAAACCGATCAGACCACGCGCGAGCCGCAGGTACAGCTAGCGTATCCGTTTCACAGCGCGGCCGAACTGCTTGAGGTCGCCCGCGCGCACTCGCTCTCCATCGACCGCGTGATGCTGGCCAACGAATGCGAACGTCTGCGGGCACTCGACCCCAACGCGAGCCAGGCATCGCTTGAAGTGCGCGTCAAGGAGAGCATCGAGCAAATCTGGCAAACCATGCAGGCGTGTGCGGAGCGCGGCATGGCGGCCGAAGGGATCCTGCCCGGAGGCTTGCAGGTGCGCCGTCGCGCGCGACGGCTGGCCGAGCGCTTGCGCGTTCGCGAGACGAGCGGGAAGCAAGGCGATCCACTGGCGCCGCTCGATTGGGTGACGGTGTACGCCATGGCAGTGAATGAGGAGAACGCTGCGGGCGGCCGCGTGGTGACCGCGCCCACCAACGGCGCTGCCGGGGTGGTTCCCGCAGTGGGACTCTACTATCAGCGCTTCGTCGATGGAGCCAGCAGCGAAGGCATGATGCGCTTCTTCCTCACTTCGGCCGCGATAGGCGTTCTCTACAAGGAGAACGCGTCCATCAGCGGCGCAGAGGTGGGGTGCCAGGGTGAGGTGGGCGTGGCCTGCTCCATGGCCGCGGCGGGACTGACCTCGGCTCTCGGTGGCAACGACGGGCAAATCGAGCACGCTGCTGAAATCGCGATGGAACATAACCTGGGCATGACATGCGACCCCATCGGCGGACTCGTGCAGATTCCCTGCATCGAGCGCAATGCCATGGGCGCTGCCAAAGCGGTGCAGGCCGCGCGCCTGGCGATGAACGAGCCGGAGACGCACAAGGTCTCGCTCGACCAGGTCATCCGCACCATGTACCTCACCGGCCTCGATATGCAGTCGCGCTACAAGGAGACCAGCCTTGCGGGTCTCGCGCTGAACGTCATCGAGTGCTGAATGCGATGCGATGAAGCGCGCGCGCAACGTGTGAATGAGAGTGCTGATGCGAATTGCAAAAACTGATTTGCGCATCGAGCGCACGCAGTGCGCGCCAGGAAATTTTTCATCTGCGCATCGAATTTCGTCTCTGATTTCCTCCGCGAGCGATTTTTGTCGTCCGGCCATGTTGATCTTTTTTTCACTCTCATGTCGTTTTTTTCTTGACATCGATGATTGAGGAATCTATACATTCTTCAACTGCAATTTAATTTGCAGAATCGATGCAACCCATCGAAAAGGGAGAATAGGCAAATGGCAACCAAGAAAGCAGCCAAGAAGGCACCCGCGAAGAAGGCGGCCAAGAAGGCCGTAAAGAAGACCGCGAAGAAAAAGTAGCGGATCGAACAACCCAAAAGGCAACACTCAAGGGGAACGCTGAAAAGCGTTCCCCTTAGTGTTTATGCGGGTAAAACCGTTGCTCACGAGTGTAACGCCGTACACTTTTGATGAGGCACACTACGAGGGAAGTTGTGACACGACGCAGATGGATAGCAGAAAAATGGGATGAAGCCACCGCAACTATCGACGGCGCGCAAGCCGAACATCTGGTTCGCGTGTTGCGCGCGCAGCCGGGCATGGAAGCCGACGTGGTGGCCGGCGGCCGCGTCTTTCATGCCCAGGTGGCCGCCGTCTCCCCGAGCGAAGTCCGCTTCAACCTGACCGCCGAACTGGTGGCCGATCCTGCGCTTCCCGTTACTTTGGTGTTAGCCATCTACAAGTTCGACCGCATGGAATGGGCAATTGAAAAAGCCACGGAGCTCGGCGTGGCCGCGGTCGCGCCCGTCATTGCGCGGAGAACAGAAAAGCACCTGGCACAGGCCGCAGCGAAGCGCGCCGAGCGGTGGCGCCGCATCTCGCATGAGGCTTCGCAGCAGGCGCGACGCTCCGATGTACCCACGATTCACGATCCGATCTCGCTCGCGGAGCGCGTGCGCGCGGCTACTGCGGCCACGCGCATCGTGCTTGCAGAGCAGGAGCGCACGACGACGTTGCGTCACGCGATCGCAGAAGCAATAGCGGCGGCCAGGGAAGAAATGCCTCGGCTGGAAATCGCCATCGGCCCTGAAGGCGGATGGGCTCCTGACGAAGAAGCGCTCTTCGACGCCAATGGCTGGCGCGCTGCATCGCTTGGGCCGCGCATCGTGCGCGCCGAGACGGCTGCCATCGCGGCGCTGGCCGTCATTGCGTCCAGTCTCGAATAGCCGCTCCGCGGTCTAGCGAAACAAGATTCCGAAGCGGATGGAGCGTTCTCTGTGGAAAAGGGCGGCGAAACTATCTGTGCCAAATTTAGAAATGCGCGTAGTGCACCAGCAACCCCGCGAGCGCTCCACCCACAAGATCGCCGACGATCGGAATGGGCGCGTAGCGCCAGTTCGATCCGCCCTTGCCGGGAATCGGCAGCAGCGCATGAACAATGCGCGGTCCCAGATCGCGCGCTGGGTTGATGGCGTAACCTGTCGTTCCGCCGAGCGAGAGTCCGATGCCCCACACGAGGCTGCCCACGAGCCAAGGTCCAAGTCCCGCGGCTGGTCCGTTCATCGCCACCCCGTGCGAGAAGATGGCGTTGGCCACGACCACCAGCACTGCCGTACCTAACATTTCGCTGAACAGATTTGCCAGAGGGCTGCGCACTGCGGCGTTGGTGCAAAAAATGCCGAGCTTGCCCGCGGGATTGTCCGTGAGCTTCCAATGCGGCGCGTAGTGCAGAGTCACGAGCACCGCGCCGCTCATTGCACCGAGCAACTGCGCCGACCAAAAGTAGAGCAGCGAGGCATAATTCCCGCTTGCCACTGCGACGGCCAGCGTAATGGCCGGATTCAGGTTCGCGCCGGGACTGCCGAACGCCTGCGCAACGAGCACGCCGCAGAGCACGCCCAGCGCCCAGCCGGTGGTGATCACCATCCAGCCGGAATCCGCCGCATAGGATTTGCGCAGCGTGACGCCGGCGTTCACGCCGTTGCCCAGCAGCACCAGAACCAGCGTGCCCATAAACTCGCCGAACCAAATCGAGTGCATCGAACCTTCCTTACGTTTACGCCGGCCCGTCACACTCGGGTTGCCGCGGTCTCAGGTTGGAATTGAAGAACCAAGACATTGTCCACTGCCGGAGTCGCCGCTGCCAAGAGCGATGTCACTTTCCCGCGTCCGGAGTTGTGCGCTCATATTGCGCCCAATGCGCAAGCAACTCGATCACCACGGTGTGTCCCACGCGATAAGCCGCCTCCAACGAGGGCAAATAAGCCGCGTATGCGCGCCCATGCTGATCGCCCAGGCTTTCGGTCGCGCTCAGCTCGCGCGGCTGGCGGTCGTAGTTGCTCACCGCGCGCAGCACCAGCACGCGCTTCAGGTCTACGCGTCCCGCATTGGCCAGGAACGTCAGCGACTGCAGCGTTCCCGTGTCTTCCATCGCCGTGGTCGCAAACACGCCCTTGCCGCCGGTAAAGTAAGGCACCCACTGCGCGGCCCAGGCGTCCATCAGCTTGCCGTGCCAAAAGGTCGAAGTCGAAAGCTCGTCGCCCATCGTGACAAACGGCGCCCGTCCCGCCGCCGCGCCGTCGTAGTGGCTGCGCCTCTCGCGCAACTCCTCCGAGTCGTCCAGCTTTACATTGCGCGTCAGTTGGTAGGCCCACTCTGCCAGTCCGTCATTCAACTCATACACCTGGCCTGCTTCAGGCGTGGCCGGCTCCTCGAAGGGCTTCGTCTTGCGCAGTGGCACCATGCCCGTCGTCCAGTCTTTGGGAATCTCGCGCGCATCGATTTCGTAGCCCAGGTCGCCGTCCACTACCCATCGCGCCCACGCCGCCGAGCCCAGCGAGATGCGGTCCGGGCATCCGCCCGCAATACCGGCCACGATCCAATACGCGTGGCTGAAGTCGAAGCGTGGGTCCAGCCCCACCGCCATGATGGTCGCCGCTGCGTGCGCCGTTCCCGGCCCCGTCAGCACCGCCATTTCTCCGGCATCGTTCATGCGCACCGGGTGGTAGCCGTCTGCCAGTGGAAACACGCGGTCCAAATGGTCGCGCTCCACCCAGTACTGCAGCTCGCCGGGCTTGTCGCCAGTGTCCGCACCCGCTTCAAACATGGTCACCACAACAACCTTCACCGGGATGGCTTGGGGCTTCGCGGCGGCAGCGCCGGCGAAGATCGCCAGCAGCACGAGGGCAGGAAGGGTTGTCGCACGGGTCAACATTAATTGCGATACTACCCGAAGCCGGCAGGGGCACGGGAATCGGCGCTACTATGAAAAAGAATGAGGAGGTCACGCGTGTGCGGAAAGCGACGGCAATTCTCATCGGCGCAGCTTTTGCGTGGGCGGCAGTGACAGGCGCAGCGGGACAGACGGGACAGACGGCGCAGGCGAAGCCCTCCGGCCACTGGGCGATCGTGATTCACGGCGGAGCCGGCAACATCGAACGCGCCCGCCTCGGACCGGACGGCGATAAAGCCTATCGCGCCGCGCTCACCAAGGCGATCGAAGCCGGAGCTGCGGTTCTCGATCGCGGAGGCTCTTCGCTCGATGCCGTCGAGGCCGCGATTCGTGTTCTTGAAGACGACCCGCTCTTCAACGCCGCGCGCGGAGCCGTCTTCACAGCGGACGGCAAGACGGAGCTCGACGCGGCCATTATGGACGGCGCAACCATGCACGCTGGCGCGGTTGCCGACGTCACGCATACCCGCTATCCCATTACTCTCGCCCGCGCGGTGATGGAGAAGACGCCGTACGTTCTCCTGGTAGGCCCGGGCGCCGATGCCTACTCAAGGCAAGTGGGAATGGAACAGGTGGAACCCAGCTACTTTTTTACCGAGAGCCGCTGGCAGTCGCTCATCAAGCAGTTGCAAAAGGAGGGTCGTCCTATTCCGCCGCGTCCCGCGGGCGTTCCTCCCGAGGGCGCCGTGAAGCCAGTCGCGCAATGGCAGGAGGCGGCAAACACGCGCCGCTATGGAACGGTGGGCGTGGTTGCGGTCGATCGCCAGGGCAACGTTGCTGCCGGCACCTCGACCGGCGGCTTGCAAGGCAAGATGCCAGGACGTGTGGGCGATTCGCCGATCATTGGCGCGGGCACCTACGCTTCGAATCAATCCTGCGCAGTCTCCGGCACCGGAGTCGGCGAGTATTTCATTCGCTTCACCGTGGCGCGTGACGTTTGCGCGCTGGTGCAATACAAGGGCTACTCGCTGCAGCAGGCCGCCGACGAAGTGATTCAAAAGAAGCTCGCTCCCATCCATGGCGATGGCGGCGTGATTGCAGTCGCTCCCGACGGGCAGATGGCATGGAGCTTCAACACGCCCGGCATGTTCCGAGCTCGTCTTGCCGAAGGCGGCAAGATCGAAGTGCATATTTACAACGACGAGCCGTGAGCCGGACTCCGTTCCGGTTCGCGGCCAATCCCCGATTCGACAAATATAATTCGACCAGGACTTCCCCATGGCGCTGCAGTTCACAACTTCCTACATTGAAGATGCGCTCGCGCTCTTCCGCTATTACAAGCGCTTGGCCGAGCGCGCAATGGATCAGGTCGGCGACGAGCAACTCTTTCTGACTCTCGATCCCGAGGCCAATTCCATCGCCATCATCGTGAAGCACATGGTGGGCAACATGCGCTCGCGATGGACCGACTTCCTCATCAGCGACGGCGAAAAGCCCACCCGCAACCGCGACAGCGAGTTTGTCGACCCATCCGCAACCCGCGCGCAACTGCTGGCCGAGTGGGAGGACGGATGGACTCGTCTCTTGGCGGGCATCGAGGCGCTCAGCGATGCTGACCTCGTCCGCACGGTGACCATCCGCGGCGAGGCGCATTCCGTGATGCAGGCCATCAACCGCCAGCTGGCGCATTATCCGCATCACGTGGGCCAGATTGTTCTGCTGGCTAAGCATTTCGCCTGCGACCGCTGGCAGTCGCTCAGCGTACCGCGCAACCAGTCTGCCGAGTTCAATCGCCGCGTGGCCGCCGGGGAAGCCAGCCAACGCTGACAGCTCGCGTGGCGCAGCGCACAAAGTCGTCAGTCGACATTTCTGTAGAATGTTCGGCATGGAAACCATTGCGTACAACCTGCCGCAGAGCCGCATCCCGCAAACCTGGTACAACATTCTTCCGGATCTGCCCGTGCCTATGGCGCCGCCGCTGCATCCCGGCACGCTCAAGCCGCTCGGCCCTGACGATTTGGCGCCGCTGTTTCCAATGGCGTTGATCATGCAGGAGGTCAGCAACGAACGCGAGATCGAGATCCCTGGAGAAGTGCGGCAGATCTACGCGCAGTGGCGGCCCTCGCCGCTGATGCGCGCACGGCGTCTTGAAAAGGCGCTCGACACGCCCGCACGCATTTATTACAAGTACGAAGGTGTGAGTCCCGCCGGCTCGCATAAGCTGAATACCGCCGTCCCGCAAGCCTGGTACAACAAGCAGGAAGGCGTGAAGCACCTTTCCACCGAGACTGGCGCCGGCCAGTGGGGCTCTGCGTTGTCGATGGCCTGCGCATTCCTCGGCCTCGACTGCAATGTCTTCATGGTGCGCGTCAGCTACGATCAGAAGCCCTATCGCCGCGCTTTGATTGAGGCCTTTGGAGCTTCGGTGATCGCCAGCCCCAGCACGCTCACCGATTCAGGCCGTGCCATTCTCGCCGCGCATCCTAACTCCCCCGGTTCGCTCGGCATCGCCATCTCTGAGGCCGTTGAAGTGGCGGCCAAAGATCCAGGCACCAAGTACGCATTGGGCAGCGTATTGAATCACGTACTGCTGCATCAGACGGTGATCGGCCAGGAGGCAATCGAACAGATGTCTCTCGCCGGCGACGACCCCGACGTCATCATCGGCTGTACTGGCGGTGGTTCAAACTTTGCCGGACTGGTCATGCCGTTCCTGGGCCGCAAGCTCAAGGGAAAATGCCACGCGCGCATCGTGGCCGTTGAACCTGCCGCCTGCCCCAGTCTCACTAAGGGACATTTCGCCTACGACTTCGGCGACACCGGCCACTTGACGCCGCTGGTGAAGATGCATACGCTGGGCAGCACCTTCATTCCCCCGGGAATCCACGCGGGCGGGTTGCGCTATCACGGCATGGCGCCGCTGGTTTCGCACGTCATCCATCTCGGCCTGGCAGAAGCGACCACCGTGCAGCAACTCGATGCCTTCGCTGCCGGCGTTCAATTTGCGCGCGCGGAAGGAATTGTGCCCGCACCTGAAGCCAATCACGCGGTGGCCGAAGCCATTCGCCAGGCTCTCGAAGCCAAGGTCGAAGGCAAGTCGCGCGTCATTCTCTTCAACCTCAGCGGCCACGGCCACTTCGACATGCAAGCCTACATCGATTACCACGCGGGCAAACTGGAGAACTTCGAATATCCCGAAGAGGAAATCGCCATGGCGCTCGCGGGCCTGCCTGTGGTGGCGTAAACCGTTCCCTGGGCAGCGGCCGGACCCCTGTCTTTCTGCCCTCGTTGTGTTACCGTGGCAATACGGTGTTCCTGCGCCAGCCCGGCTTTTTGGGCCGCGGCCTGACGCGCGCGATAGCCAGCAAGCCTTTGCGGCGCAAGGACATCGGCGACAGCGGACAGAAGCAAACGAATGCCCCAACAACAGCCGGAATCGTCATCGTCAACACTCACGGCTCCGTTGTCCGGGCCGTCGTCGGAATCTGCCGCAGACTCGGCGTCCGAGTCCCAAGCTGCCAAGCAACCGCATCATCATGTTCCTCGCTGGCTGGTGCGCGTGGAATTGTTTCTGCGCGTCATGCTGCGCATGTATATCGGTCTGGCGATCTGCTACGCGCCGTGGTCGCACACGTTCTGGGATCAGAATCCGATCTTTCTGCAGTTTCCCTGGATCGGGAACATTGCGACCGCAGGCGCCGTGCGCGGTCTTGTCTCGGGACTGGGTCTGCTGAATCTTTGGTTTGCCTTTCAAGATGCCATTCGGCATCGGGATGGTTGAACAATGGAAAACAGGGAACAAAAGGAACAGGAAACAGGGATCAGGGATCAGAAAACCGAAAGCCCTAAAAATCCCGCCACAGCCACCAAAGCCGCTCCCGACGACGCCCCCAGCGCTGTGATCCCCGGCAACGGAGCGCCGCCTCCGCTGGATGCGGCACCGCTCGCGTATGAGAATTCCACGTTTCTCAACAGCGCCGACGGGCGGCCCATTCGGATTATTTCAGAGTACCTGGAGCCGCTGGCGCGCTTTCGCCGCGAACAGATTCAGGACACAGTAGTTTTCTTCGGCTCGGCCCGCTTTCACGGGCGTGAAGAGGCCGATCATGCCCTCGAGCTTCTGGAAAACACCGGGTCCGTGCAACCCGCTCCCAGCCACGAGCAACCCGCCAAGGCCTTGGAGATTGCGGCGGGCCATGCATCCGATCTGCAAATGAAGCGCGCCGTGGCTGCAGTGGAAATGGCGCGCTACTACGAAGACGCGCGTCGCCTGGCGCAACTGCTCACACAATGGGCCAAGGCCATCCCCTCGCGCAAGCATCGTTTCGTTGTCACCTCGGGCGGTGGTCCCGGCATCATGGAAGCGGCCAACCGCGGCGCCTACGAGGCGGGCGGTAAAACCATCGGCATGAACATCCTGCTGCCTTTCGAGCAGAGGCCGAATCCCTACATCACGCCCTCGCTCAACTTTGAGTTCCACTACTTTTTCATGCGCAAGCTGTGGTTTGCCTATCTGGCCAAGGCGCTGGTGGTCTTTCCCGGCGGGTTCGGCACGCTCGATGAGATGTTTGAGATTCTCACCTTGGCCCAGACCCAGAAGGTGACGAAGAAAATCACTGTCCTTATTTATGGTTCGGATTACTGGAAGAAGGTCTTCAACCTCGAGGTGCTTGTGGACGCGGGCGCGATCTCGCCCAAGGACCTCGATCTCTTCCAATATGCTGATACACCCGAACAGGCCTTCAACCTGCTGCGTGACGGATTGACGGCGAACTATCTGGCAACCGAGATCGCTGCCGCGCCGAACGCACAGCCCAAAGGCGTGAAGACGGCTCCAGACGAAGATTTGATGGCGGGCTGGAACCTCGACGATTTTCTGGGGCCCGAACTGGCCAAAACCAGAAAATAAAGAGACTTCAGACTGAGCCGCGGGACGGAGTTCGATCAAGTCTGCGACCGTTTGAAGAGGAACCGCTCTGTGGTCCATCCTTTCTCTCGTTCTGAGCGACCCTGAGCGAAGTCGATGGGGAATCGAAGAGCCTGCCTCTTGAAAACCATGGGCGAAAGAATGGGAGAACGCGCGTGGCCTCTTTGGAACGACGCGTGCTGAGGAGTCCCAACATTCGAGATGTTGCGATTGCCTTCCGGCGACAGCGATGCGGGCTGATGGTGCGGGAATTTCCGGGATTTCGCCTTTATCTCCCGGTATTTTGGTAACTTATTTGATTCCACAGTTGCATCAATTGAAGGGCAATTCGCGCGCTCTTAACCGGATATTTATGGGCTTGGTTCGATACTAGCTGTGGAAATCCGAAGATCGATTGCCGTTCGACAAGGAGCTGAAATGCCGAATTCCACTATCTCGTACTTGTGGCGTGACACAGACGCTGCAAAGGGCTTTCGGACCGGCGTGTCGCTGCACAGTCATACGAATCAATCGTCCGAGACGCTGGATTTCCTGGCCAACTTTGGCAACCAGTTTCCGGTGATGCGGCCGCTGCTGTCGCGCTTCGAGCGGCGGGCCGAGCAGATTCATGGCGTGCGCATCAACTACGCGGCGAGCTATTGGACGCCGCCCATGACGCCCAAGCTGGCCTTCGATCTGGAAACGAAGCAGATCGAGAAGCTCGGAATGGGGGCGATGGTTTCCCTCACGGATCACGACAACATCAAGGCGCCCATGCTTCTGCGCACCGTGCCCAGCGCACGGCAGATTCCGGTGTCGGTGGAGTGGAGCGCCCCCTACGGCGGCATGCAGGCGTTCCATCTGGGCGTGCACAACCTGCCCAGCGCGCGCGCGGCACAGTGGATGGCGACGCTCTCGGAGTTCACCGCCAACCCCAGCGATGCGCGCCTGACCAAAATTCTGGTGGCTCTGAACCAGGAGCCGCATGTGCTCGTGGTCTTCAACCATCCCATGTGGGACCTGTATTTAATCGGCAAGGAAAAGCATCAGTTCCTCGTGAACGAGTTCCTGCAGAAGAACGGCGCCTATCTTCACGCGCTGGAGCTGAACGGCCTGCGCACGTGGGACGAGAACCGCGCGGTGCGGCGTCTAGCCGAAAAATGGAACATGCTGCTCATTGCCGGCGGCGATCGTCATGGTGTGGAACCGAACGCAAATATCAATCTCACCAACGCGACCACGTTCACTGAGTTCGTGCATGAGGTGCGGCGCGAAAAGAAGAGCCGCGTGCTCTTTATGCCGCAGTATGCGGAGCCGTGGAAGCACCGCATCCTGCAATCGACCATCGATGCCATCCGTCATTATCCCGAGTTTCCGCAGGGTTCACGCACCTGGGATGAACGTGTCTACCACCCTGACGTGAATGGCGTGATTCGTCCCCTGAGCGAGCTATGGCCCCGCGGTACGGCTCCGCGCGCCATGCGCTGGACCATCGCCATGGTGCAGCTGATGGGCCAGGGCCTGGTGTCCGGCGGGTTGCGCATGGCCTGGAGCGAGTCTGACGAGTTGCGCCTGGCACTGGGCGAGCTGGAGTCCTAGGGGAGAACGGCGGAGCGAGTGCAGTGGGCGGCGCCAGCGCTGTTCGAGAAAATATTCGTCGCGACCTCGCTAACTCCGCCAGCACCGTTAACTCCGCCGCTTTTATGCTCAGTTCCGCGCCGCGCGTCGCGTACTTTCCTGACTCCTTCCACGAAGTCAACGGGGTTGCCCACACCAGCCGCCACTTTGAGGCTTTCGCAAGGCGGCGCAATCTTCCCTTTCTTTGCGTGCGCGCCGGCAATCGGCTCAAGGCGCTGATCGAAGACGGCAATGTTTGGACCCTCGAGCTGCCGCGCAGCATTCTTTCCTTCCCCCTTGAAAAAGATCTCCGCCTCGATCCCGCATATCTGCGCCACCTCCCTCTTATCGCCAATGCGTTGGAGCGATTCCAGCCCGACCTGATCCACGTCACCGGTCCTAGCGAAATGGGGCTTCTCGGTGCGTACATGGCGCACCGCATGAAAGTGCCGTTGGCCGCAAGCTGGCACACCAATGTACACGAGTATGCAGCGAGGCGGGCTGTCTGGTTCCTGCGCCTGCTGCCCGAGCGTCACTCCGCGGCCGCAGGCCAGAAGATCGAAAATCTGGCTTTGGCGATTGCGGCCTGGTTTTACCGCAAGGCAAAGGTGCTCTTTGCCCCCAACCCCGAACTGTGCGCGCTTCTTGAATGCAACACTGGACGGCCCTGTTTCCTAATGCCCCGCGGCGTCGACGCCGAACTCTTCCATCCTTCCAAGCGCACGCGCGCTCTCGACGATCCGCTGCGGATTCTCGGTTTTGTCGGCCGGCTTTCTGTGGAAAAAAACATAGGGCTGCTTGTCCAGATCAAGCAGGATTTAATCCAAAACCAAGAAAAAAAAGAAAGATTCGTCATTGTCGGCCACGGCGGCGACGAGGCCTGGCTGCGCGAGCGACTACCGAACGCTGAGTTCACCGGAGTATTGCGAGGTGAAGGGTTGTCTTGCGCTTACGCCAACATGGATCTCTTCGTCTTCCCCTCGCACACCGACACGTTTGGCAACGTAGTGCTGGAGGCATTGGCCAGCGGCGTGCCCGCCATCGTGACGCCCGACGGCGGCCCGTGCACCATTGTACGCGATGGCGAGACCGGCCGTATCGTGCCCGACGATCAATTCACCGTTGCCATCGCGGAGATCTTCGCCGACCCTGCGCGTCATGCCGCGATGCGCCAGGCTGCGCGCGCCTATGCACTCACGGCGAGCTGGGATTCGGTGTTTGAGGGCGTCTACGCGGCGTACGAGGGCTTGACCGCTGCAGCGCGACAAACCGTCGCAGCCGACTGAGCGTCAGCCTGCTCGCGAGGGAAGCAGCAAACCTGTCCGCAGGTCGAGCGCGAAGGACTTCTCGAGGTCGCTCATCATCTCCCAGCCCGCTCCGCGCAGCACGCCGCCATCGATGCTGGAGATCGTCACGCCTTCATCGGAAAGTTTCACCGACTCCCACGCTTGCCCGTTCGATCCCCACGCGAGAATCGAATGGTGGCCGACGAACAGGAGCAGACCCTCCGCAACCACCGCGCGCACTTCGAGCACGGGCCGGTAGGGAATCATTGTGAAACGCTCAGGCGCGGCGGTGTCGATAAGGTAGGCGTACCCTCCCGCGACGGCGCAAATCTCCTCCGGTTTTGGAGTAGACCAAAGCCCGGTCGGAGCCGCCGGATCGCGAAATCCCAGGGCGCACGTGGCGAGAAAGGGCTGCGCATGCGGCATATCGGGGCGAATCATCACTTCGAGCGCGCCGCGTTCTACCTCCTCGGCCGCGCGCGGGTAGACGAAGTGACGCGGCGGCAGAATCAACGGCCGCGCGGCAAGAATTTCCGCCTGCCAGCGGTGCGGAAAGCTTAGGTCGACAACCGGATCGGGCAATTTTTCGCTCATAGCTGCGTTTTATAGTTCAGAATCCATCGCAACTGTTCCGTGGTATCGGGAATCTCGTAGCACCGCGCCGCTCGGATAGCTGCCAAAGCGTCCTGTGCGCTCCAGCCGAGGTGGATCAATGTGCACGCGGCCGTGAGCGGTGCACGGCCAATGCTTCCCCGGCAGTGCAAGCCGATGCGCTCTCCGGCGCGAAGGCGATCGGCCAGGCCTGACACAAATGTTCTGAACGACTGCACATTCGCCGGCACGTGCACGTCCTGAATCGGATAAGACAGGAACTGCATTCCCAACTGCTCGGCGAGCGCACCTTCCTGGCTCAGGCCAAGCCAGTCGGCTTCGTCCGGCTCCAGCAGCGAAACGAGTGTCTGGACGCCGCTCCGCGCGATCTCGCGCAATTCGTCGCCAAGAATGCCGCCACCGCGCGGGCAAAGCACAATGGCCAGCGGCGCCGGTGGATTTCCTTCGATCCAAAACACCTCGTCCACGCGTTCAGGCTCCCACAAACGGATTTGCGCGTTGGCGCGCCGCGACAGCTTCGATGATAGACGGACCGCCGCGCCCTTCGTCTGCCGCACCATGAACGGCAAGGGCAACGAAGCGAGAAACCCTCATCAAAATGCGAGAATAGAGGAAGCGTTCGGCTTGGAGTTCGTATCTGTCCGGCGCCAGGGGCTACACCAAGATGCTGCGCGTCCTATCGACTCATATATTTCTGAAACATCGTCTGCACCCCGGGCTGTTGGAGCTCGCAGAGCGCTCCGGCGCGCAGGCGGTGGAGATTTTTGCCGCGCGTCAGCATTTCGACTACACCAGCCGAGAGCAGGTGTCTGAGCTGGCCGAGTGGTTCCGCTCCAACACGCTCCAACCCTTTTCGATGCACGCACCGCTATATCCCGACCGCGAAATGGGCCGTGCTGGCGCGCTCGGGGTGAATGTGCTGCACCCTGAGAAGGCACGGCGCATCGACTCCATGGACGAGATCAAGCGTGCACTCGAAACAGCGGAGCACATTCCGCTGCGCAATCTTGTGATGCACCTTGGCGAACGCGACGATGAGTGGTCGCCGCGCACCATTGAATATGCGCTCACCGCGCTGGAGCACCTGGGCGCCTTTGCGCGGCCGCTCGGCGTGCGCCTGCTCGTGGAAAATCTGTTGAGCGAGGCCACCACGCCGGAGCATCTTGTGGCCATTCTTGAAATGGGACACCTGACCAATGTCGGCGTGTGCCTGGATCTTGGCCACGCCAATGTCACGGTGGGAACGGCGGAAGCGATAGCAACCCTCGGCAACCGCATTGCCACGGTGCATGTACACGACAACCACAGCACGAAGGACGAGCACCTGTGGCCCGGCAGCGGAACCATCGACTGGCCGGCTACGGCAAAGGCTCTGAAGGCGCTGGCGACGCCACCCGCGACGGTGCTCGAAATCAGCTACTCACTGCCGGAAGCACACGCCACACTGCCCGACCAGGTCAAAGAAGCATTCGCGCTGTTCGAATAATTGCGTCGCGCCGCATCTAGAGGACCGTCACGCGCGGCAGCGGTCTGCAACTCGTCGGAAGCAGACTGAAGCGAGAACATTCGTTTGCACGCGCGGTTACGGTGACCGTCACAGTTTGCTGCGCTGTCAGCCCATCGCCCGTAGCCGAGACCACGACGCTGGTCGAGCCGGAGGCTGCTCCTGGAGCAGCCGTGAGCTTGAGCGACACGCTATTTGTGCTTGCGCTCGAGGCCGGGGTGAGTGGGTTCGTGGACCATGCAGCAGTGACTCCACTCGGCAAGCCGCTGACAGAAAAGCTCACGTACCCGGCAAACGATCCTCCGGTGATGGCGGCGAACTGGATCGTCGCTGAGCCGCCCGCGGCGATGGTCGTCGATTGCACCACAGACGTCAAAGAGAGAGTTGGCGGGTCAGACGGCGCGCCTGAGTTCCAGCCGTTGACAAGCACTGCGCCATCCACCGATCCCAGGCCCGTGGCAAGGTTGTAGGTTGCGCCATCTGCGCTGAATCCATCAACACCGGGAATGCTGTTGTTGCCAGACGGCGTGCGATGAAAGGTATCGGGAACCGCGGACAGCAGCGCGTAGAGGCGAGGATTCGCGCTGCCCTGGCCTTTGCCGTCTTCCTTTGCGGTGACCAGGGCCATGATGCCGGCAAACGACGGGGCCGTGACGGAAGTGCCGGAGACAACCCAGAAAGCGCCGTTCTCCACCATAAAATAGCCGTCGTGATTTGCGGCCGACAGCGAAACATCCGGCACAGCGCGCATGCCACCGGCCGCGGCCGTTCCGTTCACGTTCTGCTGCCATGCGGGTTGCGTGTACACCATGCTCGCGCCGCCGCCTGATGCCCAAAGCCCTGTGCCGCCGTCGAGCGCGCTTTCGTTCCACACTGCTTCGGGAATGTAGCCAAGCGCGGAGCCGTACGCGGAAGAATTCATCGCGGACCAGTACTGCGCTGCATTCGCGCCCTCGCTGAACTCTGTTCCTCCCACGCATGTGGCGTAGGGCGAGGTGCACAGCCCGTTCACCGCGGCGGTTGTTCCCGAGGTGGCATTGCCTTGCTGGCATCCGGCCGCGCCGGCGTCGCCTGAGGCCATAAGCACGCTCATTCCCTGGCTCGCGGCCTGCTCCCACAAGCCGTTGTAGAAGGCCAGTTCAGCCGCGCCCATCTCCTCCTCGCAACTGCCGTAGCTCACGCTCACCACTGGCGCCGTGGCGTGATTCACGATGTAGGCTGACGCGAGATCGATGCCGTCCGTGGTTGCGGTAGAAGCCGCAGTGACCAGATTGATCGTGGCTGTCGGCGCCACCGCACCGCTCCACTCTACGTCGAGCGTAGATTCGCTCTCATCGCCGGTAACCAGTCCGGGATTGCTTCCGTCCACAATCACCGAGGGCGTGTTGACGGCGAGGCCGGCGATGGAACGGAAGGTTTCGACATCGCTGAGGTTGATGTTGCTGCGGCCGGCAACGGCGATAGCCGCGCCGGAACCGTTGGTGCCCGAACTGTAGAGCGGGTTGAGGTCGTAGATGGTGGCGAAATCCGCCGGGAAGATATTGTGGGTGCTGCCGGCGGAGTATTCGGGCCCCACGGAGTATTCCGACTTCGATGCGAACGGTCTTTGCGACGCGACCATCGAGGTGCGGCGGAAGTCGCTGAGCGTGACCACGCCGCCGACCACTCCGGCGAGCGCTGCGGGAATCTGCGGGTTGCTTGCGTTAGCGATGTGCTCCACACCGTCCACGTTATAGCGGTGCAACTCGGTGTGAAAGGCGCTTGCGACCTCACCCCCGGTGCCCGAGAAGACGATCAAGCGACGGCCGGCAGAGATCTCTTCGACCGTGAATCCGTGAGTCGCCAGCCACGACGTGACCAGCGCCAACTCGGGTCCGTCAACGCCGAACTGCGCTCCGAACTCGGCAGGCGTCAGCCACTCGTGATACTGCGGCGAACCGGGATCTTGCTGCGCTTTAATCAGGGCATCGAGCGCTGCTTGCTGCGCGGCAGAAGACTGGAGCACGAGCAGCATGCGGTCGAGACGCGTGTCTGATTCGATGGAGCCTTCGTCGAATCCGGCGCGCTCCCGCAACGGCACATTACCGGCGAGCGTGACAAGGCGCGTTTCGTCGATAGGCGTGGTGAGGCCGCTCGAGGGAATCGCGGTACGCAGATCGCCGCCGCAACCTGCGAGCAGAAGCAACGCGGCGAAAGATGAGACGGCTCTTATGCGAGCGAGCATTCGGGCCTTTCAAAAAGGCGAAGGCCGTAGCGCGCCTGGTTTGACGCGGCTGCGGTCTTGGCCTTTTCTCATTTATCGGCGCGGAGTGCCGGCGGCTGAGTTTGAAAGGCCTGGATGTGAGTGGAGATCGCTTACGAATGTACTTAGAAAAAACCAAGAATGTTTTTAGCAAATGCGCGGCAGTTGCTCGCCGATCATGGGGGGAATTACGCGATTGGCGCCCATGGCGGTGCGCGCTACCAGCATGTGTTTGTGCTCCGCGGTCACGTGGCCGATGTGCGCGGCATCTTTGCCCAGCGGATGCGCGCGAAGAATTTCCAGCACGCGATCGGCGGCTTCGGGCGCGATGAAGAAGACCGCTTTGCCTTCGTTAGCCACATACACGGGATCGAGGCCGAGCAATTCGCACGCGGATTGCACTTCGGGACGCACGGGTATCGAGCTCTCGTCGATAGCGATGCCAACATTGGAGGAGTGTGCAATTTCATTCAACGTAGAAGCGAGGCCGCCGCGCGTGGGGTCGCGCATAACGTGGACTGCCGCGCCTACCGCATCGAGGATCTGGGTAATCATGCCGTTCAACGCTGCGCAATCCGACCGGATCTGGCTTTCGAACTCGAGGCCTTCGCGCACGCTCATAATGGCCATGCCGTGGTCGCCGATGAATCCCGAGACGAGGATCGCGTCATTGGGCATTGCATGCAGCGGACTTACGGAGATGCCGGGTCGCAGGAGACCGACGCCCGCCGTCGTGATGTAGCAGCCGTCGCCGTGGCCGCGCTCGACAACTTTTGTGTCGCCGGTAACGATCTTGACGCCCGCGGTTGCGGCGGACTTGGCCATGTCGTCGACGATGGCCGCGAGCTGCGCCAGCGGAAAGCCTTCTTCGAGGATGAAACTGGCGCTCAGGAACTTCGGCTCCGCGCCGGAGACGGCCAGATCGTTGACGGTGCCGTTCACGGCCAACTCCCCGATCGACCCGCCGGGAAAAAACAGTGGCTGCACGACGAAGGAGTCCGTGCTCATCGCGAGCCTTGCGCCGCCAGTTTCGAGAACCGCGGCATCGCCCAGATTTTCGAGAGCCGGGTTGCGGAACGCGGGCAGAAAAAGATGCTCGACCAACTCGTTGCCCAGCTTACCGCCGCCGCCGTGGCCCATCACGATGGTGGGATAGTCGGCCAGCGGCAGCGGGCAGGACCAGTTGGAGAAATCGGGTACGGCAACTTTTACGTTGTCAGGCATGCGCAGCCCCCGAAAGCGTGGAACCGGCGCTGGCCAGTTCTTCGGCGGAAAGGAAGCGGCCGTAGTTGTAATACGCGGCGCAGGCGCCTTCGCTTGAAACCATGGTCGCGCCGAGCGGATGGCGTGGCGTGCATTCTTTACCGAAGGCCGCGCACTCGGCCGGTTTGATGGCTCCGCGCAACACATCGCCCGCACGGCACAGCGGCGATTCCTCGGTGTGAATGCCGGTGATGTGGAAGCGCTCCTCGGCGTCGAACTCGCGGTAGTCCGCGTTGAGGCGCCAGCCGCTCTGCGGAATGACGCCGATACCGCGCCAGGCGCGATCGGTGACTTCAAAAACTTCACTTAACAGCTTTTGCGCGGGGCGATTGCCTTCGAAGGTGACGACGCGGCTGTAGGCGTTCTCTACTTCGTGACGGCCGCTCTCGAGCTGCACCACCGCGCGGCGGATGCCGTCGAGCAGATCGAGCGGCTCAAAGCCGGTGACGACGATCGGCACGCGGTATTTCTCCGCCAGAGGCGGATACTCCCAGTGGCCCATGACGCTGCAGACGTGGCCGGCGGCGAGAAAGGCCTGCACCTGGTTGCCGGGCGATTCGAGAATGGCGGAGATCGCGGGCGGGACCAGAACATGCGAGACGAGCACGGAAAAATTCGTGAGGCCGCGGCGCTTGGCCAGATGCACGCTCATGGCGTTGGCCGGGGCGGTAGTTTCAAAGCCGACGCCGAAAAAAACCACCTGCTTGTCAGGGTTCTTGACGGCGAGCTCTACGGCGTCGAGCGGTGAATAAACTACGCGCACGTCGCCGCCGCGGCCCTTGATCTGAAACAGGTCGGCCTCGGTGCCGGGAACGCGGAGCATATCGCCAAAGGAGCAGAAGATGACACCGGGCTGGGCGGCGATGGCCAGCGCTTTGTCAATGAGTTCAAGCGGCGTGACGCAGACGGGGCAGCCGGGGCCGTGAATCATTTCGACGCCCGCTGGAAGCATTTGGTCGATGCCGTTCTTGATGATGGAGTGCGTCTGCCCACCGCAGACTTCCATGATCTTCCAGGGGCGGGTGGTGACCTGGGCGATTTCGCGCGCTATTCTTTGCGCGATCTCGCCGTCACGGAACTCGCTGAGGTACTTCATGGTTTCTCAGCGGAATTAGCGGAGCCGCAGCCGCCGCCACATTCATTCGAGCAACTGCCATCGGGGCAGCGCGACTGCGGACGCTGGGCCGCGCGGGCAAAGGCTTCTTCTTCGCTCGCGAGCTCTTCGTCGAGTACGCCCATAGCGCGGAAGTCGGCGAGGGTCTGCTCGGCCGTCTCCTCATCGATCTTCGAGATTGCAAAGCCGACGTGGACGATGGTGTAGTCGCCGACCTCGACCTCGGGCACGTAATCGAGACAAACCTTCTTGACCACGCCACCGAAGTTGACGCGGCCGATGCGGATGAGGCCGTCAGTGGTGATCTCTTCGACTTTTCCAGGAATCGCAAGGCACATAGCAACCTTCTTATACCGCCCGGTAGCGGCCGTCCAATGTGATTTGGATCACCTACGAGGGGTTGCCCCCGCCCCCTGCCCCCCCCTGGATATTTTGGCTAAAGTTCTCATACCATGAGTGTTGCGGGTAACGGACCGCCTAATGTCCCGCGAATGAGGAGGTTATGGCCCAAGCGCTCCAGACAAAAGAGTTACTGCGGGGTCTTTGCGCCCTTAGCATCGTGAGGCGCAAGACTTGAACCCTTTCTCTTACGATTCCCGTCCTCATTGTGCGCCGGAAGGGGGAAATTATCTGCAAAACGGGGAAAGAAAAACAGCGTCGTGTTTCCGGTAGATCTCCGTGCCACCCGCGTGCATGGGCCCAAATCCCGAAAGAGCTTGTGGCTTGGGCGGAGCCTGCACGCAGGTTTCCTCAAGGCGAGCCCGGCCACCGCGACAAACTGTATAACTTTGACCATCTTTAACCCGTCATCTCCCTGCAAAATCCGAGTCGCGGAGGAAAAGGCATGTTTCACGTCATCTGGTACGTTGTGATCGGTTTATTTTCGGGGTTGATTGCGAAATCGGTGATGCACGAGCACATGTCGATGATGTGGACGATCGTACTCGGCATCGTCGGATCACTTCTCGGCGGCGGCGTCACCCACATGATTTTTCCGTCGAGAAACGGACGATATCATCCCGCTGGCCTGATTTTTTCGACTCTGGGAGCGATCGTGATTCTTTTCATTTGTTTCAAGCTGAAGATTCATCTTCCCTAGGTCTTGGTTTGCCCTTGGGCTCATCGATTGCCCGGCAAGCGCTGATTTTAAGTGCTGGGGCAACCGCGCTGTGCACGCCGCAGCCGAAGAAGTTGCCGGGGCGTGGCCTCGCTGGAATTTGCAAGGCCCCACGGCTGACTGTGAGCCCTGGTCGTTGCAAACAAGACCTCCTCGCTACAGGCTCCTTGGGGCGGACTCTTCCTTCGGTGCGGCGTCTCCCAGCGGCGCAGCGCGTTCCTTCGACTGTGAGATGGTGGAAATGAAAGACCTACCCGAGCCGCATCATCGCAACTGGACGCTTCGCTTGATGGTTGTGCTGTTTCTTATTTTGACTCTCGGGTTTCTGGGATGGTCCTGCTGGGTCTACGTGCAAATTGAGGATTATGCGGGCCTGGACCAGGCCGCACCGTCGGATGCGATCGCGGTTCTGGGCGCGGCGGAGTACGACGGCCAGCCCTCCCCGGTTTTCCGCGCACGCCTTGATCACGCGCACGATCTGTACAGCCGCGGCATCGCTCCGCTCATCATCGTGCTGGGCGGCACTGGCGGAGATGAGCACTCCGAGGGCGCGGTGGGCCGCGACTACCTGGTGAGCCTGGGCATCCCCGAATCTGCCATTATTGCCGAAACCCACAGCCAGAACACCGAGGAGCAGGCCCACCGCATTGCCGTGATCGCGCGGACCAATGGCTTGCGTCGCCTGGTCGTCGTCAGCGATGGCACCCACCTGTTTCGAATTCACGAAATCTGCGCCGCCGATGGCCTGGATGTACTCACCTCACCACGGACGCGCGTCTCCTTTGGAGGCAGCACCGCGGAATCCGAGCGCCTTGCGCACGAGATCCTGAGCTACACCGGCTGGCGGCTGCATCTGCATCTGCCTTGAGGTGGAGTGAGCACTCCAACCCGTTCCCGCGTCAGAAAAGAATCGCCAGTCGACCCGCCCTCGCCATGTTTTGTGCGGACGGTTCTCAGTCGGAAACCATCATCTCGCCGGGAACAATGGGACGCGTGCGAGGCAGCTTGCCGCGAGCGGCCGCGATGCCGAAGATCACCAGCACGCCGACGAAGGCCGCGAGCTTGATGAGACTTCCGGTGGAGGTCAAGGGCAGGATCTTCCAAAGGATGAGCAGAGTGGTTTGCGCGGCGGTGACGGCCCAGACCGATCCATAAAAGTAGCGGCGTTCCGTGCCTTCGTCTTTGGTGGAAGCTCCGACGCGCGGCAGTTTGCCCAGCATGCCTAGGAGCAGGATGAACGCGCAAATTGGCGAGTAGCCGTAGAGGTAAATCTGCCTCATGCGCCAGACGCCGGTGACTGAGGCATAGACCAGCGCTGCCATGTTGAGCAACGCATAGTTCAGGATCGCGTTCCATGCGAAGGTATAGCAGACGCGGCGATAGAGCGGGTTGGGTTTGTCCTCATCGAAGCGCAGGATGTAGGGGCGATGCTCCGAGCCGGGAAGTTGTGCCTTGTAACAGGCAATGCCGGTTCCAATGAGTACCGCCGCGAGCCACGCCCAATTGATCCAATGAAATCCGGCGGTAAAGAGACTGAAGGTGAGCGGTCCAGGCGCCAGAAAGAAGACCCAAATCCAGATAGGCCAATGACAAAGGCGATAGACGCTGGTGTTGCGCTCCCGGATTTTGCGCTCTCCGGCGTATTCAATTTTTCCGCTGTATCCCATGGGCGGAGTCTCGCAAAGGTGGCGGCGCTGCGTCAAGAAGACAGGGACTGAGGGAACAAGGGAACAAGGAGGCAATGAAGTAAGTGAAGAGAGTGGAATCAGTGAAAAGAGTGAAACAGGCACGGGCTGCTACTTCTCTGCGAAGGCGACGACCTTGGGACCGACGGCGGCGGAGCACTCGATGGGCGCCATGTGTCCGCAGCCTACAAAGACGTCGAGCTGAGATTGCGGGATGAGGCGATGCATCATGTCTCCGTCGGAGAGCGGCGTGACGCGGTCGAGCGATCCCCACTCGAGGAGTACGGGCATTTTGAGTTGCGGCAGAAGGTTGTCGACTACGTCCTGTGCGGTGAACATGCTGGCGAGGGCGCGCTGGACGACCCAGCCATCGCGGCGGAAGTTGCGCAGAATGTCGCGAGCGACAAAAGCGGGGATGGGCTGAGGCTGCGGCGAGAGGAGAGCTTCCAACTCGTCGAGCTGGGCGACGGTGGAAGGTGTGAAGAGCGCGGTATCAAAGGTCGGCGGGACGTTGAGGCCGGCGGCGTCAAAGAGCATGAGGCGGCTGACGCGCTCAGGATGCTGCGCGGCGACGAGTACGGCGATCCATCCGCCCATGGACCATCCGCCTAGCTCGACCTGCTTGAGGCCCAGTGCGTCCATGAAACCCACGACCACGGCGGCCTCGTCGCGCACAGAATACGAAAAATCAGCTGGCCGCTCGCTGCGGCCGTAGCCGATTAGATCGGGAATGTAGACGCGGAAACCGGCTTTGGCGAGATACGGCGCAAGGTTGCTCCAGTACTCCGCGCTGGCGCCGAGCCCGTGCACGAGAACGACGACGGGACCTTTGGTTGGGCCCTCGACGAGATAGTGCACACGATGGCCCGCGACTTGCACGTTTCGGCTCTGGATGCCGGAGAGGTCTTCGTGCAGGTACGTCCATGTGTCGAGGTAGCTGACGGGGCGGAAGTAGAATCCGGCGGCCGCAAGCAGCGCGAGAGCGAGCAGGGGCCGGAGAGACCGCTTGAACCAACGTTTTGGACGGGTTGTGGGCTTGGTCATGGGCTAGCTTCTTTCTGCTTCGAGAGCCTGTGCTCTTTGCCATCCTTGTTCAATGACGCGCACGGTAATGGGATCGAGAACTAGGGCGCTATGGCTGTTCCATTCGGCGCGCTCTACCCAGCGGACGGCGTCGGCGTCAGAGGCCGCGCGCAGCTCGCCACCGGTGACGCGGCAAAGGTAGTCGGCGATGACGTAGTGGTAGCGGACGCGGCCGGCTTCGCGATGGATACGGTCGAGGAGTTCGACCAGTTCCAGCGGCTCGACGAGGAGGCCGGTTTCTTCGCGCACCTCGCGCGCTACGCCTGCGGCGATGGTTTCACCCACCTCAAGTACGCCGCCGGGAAGCGTCCAATGGCCCTTGAGGGGCTCTCTGCCTCGGCGCACGAGGAGCACGCGGCCCTCGTGGACCACGACCGCGCCTACGCCGACCAGCGGAGATTGGGGAAACTCGCGTTGCACGTTCGTCATGCAGGATTCCTTTTCCCGCCCAAGCATAACTTGGACGGGGCACCCAAATCATCCAGCGGTCCGCGCGGGAATCGAATGCCTCCCGCTATCATCAAACGAAGACACCGAGGAACGGTAGATGACGGAATTTACGTTACGAATCGATGGCATGCACTGCGGCTCCTGCGTGCGCCGCGTGAGCCAGGCGCTGGCTGCGACGCCGGGCGTGGCGGTGAACGAGGTTCGCATCGGAGCGGCCCGGCTGACTGCAGCCGAGGATCCCGCGCCGGTGGATCTTGCCATTGCCGCGCTCGCCAAGGCCGGCTTTGCCGCGCATCTGGAATCATAACGCGCAAAATTGGAGCCGATCCTGGCCTCGCACAACACAGAATCGCTGACACTTCCCGTTCTGGGCATGACGTGCGCCTCGTGCCAGCACCACGTGGAAGAGGCTCTGCGCGCGACGGCGGGCGTGGAGTCAGCACGCGTGGATCTGATGGCGCATCGCGCCAGCGTGGTGTTCGATCCGGCATTGGCAGCGCCCCAACAACTGGTGGACGCGATTCGCGGGGCGGGCTACGATGCGGTGCTGCCGCGCGGGGGCGACGGCGGTGCGCGCGTTGAAGATGCGAGTGCGGGCGCGGAAACCAAGGCGTGGGTGACGCTGGGTGCAGGCGCGGCGGCCATGCTGCTGGCCATGCCTCTCAAAACGGAGATGGGCGCGGGAGATGCTTTCCTGGCGCGCGTATTTCCCTGGCTCTATGCCATCCCGGCGCCGGCGCTGCGCTGGTTCCTGCTGGCGCTGACTGCGGCTGTGGTGGCGTGGGCGGGGCGCGGGATCTACTGGAGCGCGTGGAGCGCACTGCGGCACCGCACGACCAACATGAACACGCTGGTGAGCCTGGGGACTGGCGTGGCGTTTGCCTATTCGACGTATGCGACGGTTTGGCCGGCGCCGGGGCGGGCGGTGTACTTCGATGCTGTGTTGCTGATTGTGGGCTTTCTGCTGCTGGGCAAAGCGCTGGAGGCGCGGGCGAAGCGGCGAGCGCTGGCCGCTCTGGACTCGCTTTCGCGATTGCGGCCTGCGACGGCGCGACGCCTGGTGGACGGCGTGCAAACGGTGGTGCCGCTGGAAGAGGTGCGGCCGGGCGACAGCGTCGTGGTGCTGCCCGGCGAGCGCTTTCCTGTGGACGCGACGATTCTGGAGGGGCGCACGTCGGTGGATGAGTCGATGCTGACTGGCGAAGCGACGCCGCTGGAGCGCACGGTGGGCGGACGGGTGCTGGCGGGATCGCTGAACTACGACGGCGCGGTGGTGTGCCGGGCGAAGTCATTGGGCGAAGAGACGATGCTGGCACAGATTGCTCGGATGGTGGACCAGGCGCAGAGCTCGCGCGCACCCATGGAGCGGCTGGCTGACGCGGCCAGCGCGATTTTTGTGCCGGTGGTGTTGGGACTTGCAGTGGTGACGTTCGTGGCATGGCTAGTGGCCGCGCACTCGTTGCCGCTGGCGCTTGCCAATACGGCGGCCGTGCTGGTGATTGCGTGCCCCTGCGCGATGGGACTGGCGGTGCCGGCAGCTTTGACCGTGGCCGTGGGACGGGGCGCGCAACTGGGCGTGCTTTTCAAGGGCGGCGAAGCGATGGAGCGGCTGGCGCACGTGAATGCGATTGTTCTCGACAAGACGGGGACGCTGACGGTGGGGAAACCTGTGATCGAGAAGCTGAACGTGCTCGAAGGAGCAAAAGAGTCAGAGCGCGAACTGCTGCGCATGGCGGCAGCGGCGGAGGAGCGGTCGAACCATCCTCTGGCGCACGCGATTCTCGATGCGGCACACGGGCGGGGGCTCGAATGGAGACCGGCCGAGGACGTGCAGATTTTTCCCGGGCGTGGACTCTCGGCGCGCGTGGAGGGTCATGAGTGCCTGCTGGGCAATGAAGCACTCTTCAGGGAGGTCCTCATCAAGCTTCCCGTCGATGTGGCCGCGCCGGTGCCGGGCGTGACGCGGTTGTGGATGGCGGTGGACGGTGCGGCTGCGGCGTATTTCGACGCGCGCGATGCGCTGCGGCCGGATGCGGCTGCCGCCGTAGCTGCCTTGCGAGGCGCGGGGTTGCGTGTGTTGATGCTGACCGGCGACTCGACTGCCGCGGCGGCGCCGATTGCCGAGCAGGCGGGAATCACGGAAGTGGAAGCAGGCCTGGATCCAGCGGGGAAGTTGGCACGCATTCGCGAACTGCAAAAATCCGGGCTGCGCGTGGCTATGGTGGGCGACGGGATCAACGACGCGGCGGCGCTGGCCACGGCCGACGCCGGCATCGCCATGGGCAGCGGAACGGACCTGGCGCAGGAAGCGGGCGACGTGCTGCTGCTGAGGGCGCAGCCGGCGGCCATTCCCGCAGCGCTTGAGCTGGCGCGGCAAACAGTGCGCGTTATGCACCAGAACCTGGGCTGGGCCGTGGGCTATAACATGGTCGGAATTCCGCTGGCTGCGGGAGCGCTCTACCCGGCGTTTCACATTCTGCTGACGCCGTGGCTGGCCGCAGCAGCGATGGCGCTGAGTTCGGTGTGCGTGCTGGGCAACAGTTTGCGGCTGCGGGGATGGCAGCCGGCGCCGCTTGCCGGGAGTTCGGCACGCTAAACTAGACACAGAGTCTGTCTGTGCGCATCCTCACCCGCTACATTCTCGGCGAGATCCTCTCCCTGACGCTCATCGGATGCGCGCTCTTCACGTTCATTCTCTTCATGCCGCAACTACCACACATCCTCGAGGTGGTGGTGCGCAACAGTTCCACCTGGGTAGATGTGGCAGAGATCTTCGTCTTCACGCTGCCCAACCTGCTCAAGGTGACGATTCCCATGGCGGTGCTGTGGGGTGTGCTGCTGGGTTTAAGCCGCCTGGCGTCCGACAGCGAGATTATCGCCATGCGCGCTTCGGGACTGGGCATTGGGTACTTTGTGCGCGTGGCATCGATCGTAGCGGTGACAGGCACGCTGTTGGGGTTGGGCAACTCGCTGTATCTGGCGCCGCGGGCCAACCAGGCGATTATCGAGATGCAGCAGGCGCTGGAGACCTCGCAAGCGTCCTACGAGATCGAGCCGCGCGTCTTCTACGAGGATTTCAAAAACTTCGTGCTCTACGTGCAGATTGTGATCCCGGGCGCGGGAGCCACCAACTGGCAAAAAGTGTTTATGGCCGACGTCAGCGATCCAGTGAATCCGGTGATCACGACTGCGGCGTCAGCTACCGTGGTGAATGACAACCCGCAGGAACTGATCATGCGGCTGCGCGATGGATTGCGCGACGAGACCGTGGCCGACGAGCCGGGGCAATCGAATATCTCGACGTTCACGACCGCGGACATGCCGCTGGCACTGAACCCGCAGAACGATGTGCGCCTGGGGCGCATGGATACGAAACTCTACGCGATGCCGATGAGCGCGCTGTTCGAGCGCATTCATGAACTCGCTGGAAAGCCGGACCAAAAGGGCTATTTGATTGAGATGTACAACCGGTTCGCGCTTCCCATGGCCTGCTTAGTGCTGATGCTGCTGGGTGTGCCGCTGGGGGTGAATTCACGGCGCGGAGGCAAGAGCGCCGGTATTGTATTTACGATTCTGCTGGTTTTCGTGTATTACATTCTTTCGTTGACTGGCATTTCTCTGGGACATCAGAGCGGACTGCCGGCCTTCATTGCCGTGTGGGCTGCGAATATTATTTTCGCCGTGGCCGGAATTTTTCTGTTGTGGCAGATGGCGACCGGCGGCCAGATTCTGAGCGCTATGGCGGCTTGGGTTGCGCGCCTGCCCAAATTCAAGGTTCCCGCAAAGACCAACGGGTTTCAAATCACCGCGTTTTTCGGCAGGTTCCAGTCGCGCGCACAGCGAACCAGGCCGCGCAGCGTATTTCCGCGCATTCTCGACGAATACATTCTGCGCGAGTTCATGACCATGTTTGCGATGGTGCTGTTCGGCTTTGTGCTGCTCATGCTTGTCTTCACCTTCTTCGAACTGATAAGCGACATTCTGCGCAATCACACTGCGCTTTCAATTGTGGGCGCGTATCTTTTGAACCTGACGCCGAGCATGCTCTACCTCATCACGCCGCTGGCGGTGCTGATTGCTGCGCTGGTCACGTTCGGCGTGATGAACCGCAACAGCGAGATTATCGCCATCAAGGCCGCGGGGATCAGCCTGTACCGGCTGGTCGTCCCCATCGTGGCGATTGCGGCAGCGTTGGCGGTGGCGTTGTTCCTGTTCGACCAGTACTATCTGCCGCAGGCCAACCGCAAGCAAGAGGCGTTGCGCAACGAGATCAAAGGCAGGCCCACGCAAACCTACCTGCATCCCGAGCAGAAATGGATGATGGGCCAGAAGCCGCTGCCTGGCGCGCCGGGGCGCATTTACTACTACGAGTTCTTCGATCCCGACCAGAACGAGTTTGCGAATCTTTCTGTATTCGAGTTCGATCCCGCGACGTTCCAATTGACGCGGCGCATCTTTGCGAAGCGCGCGGTGTGGAACGCGGATGCAGGTGGATGGGCTTTCGAGAGCGGCTGGGTGCGCGACGTGCAGGGCGCAACCGTGACGGATTACCGCACCTTCCTGAAGACATCCTTTCCTGAGATCCGGGCGACGCCGGACTACTTCAAGAAAGAGGATGTGCAATCGCAGGAGATGAACTTCGGGCAACTGGACCATTACATCCGCGATTTGCAGCAGAGCGGCTTCCCTACCAACCGATTGAGCGTGGCGCTGTGGCACAAGCTCTCGTATCCGCTGATCACCGTGGTGATGGCGATGCTTGCCATTCCGTTTGCGCTTTCGATGGGGCGTCGCGGCTCGATTTCCGGCGTGGCCGTGGCCATTGCTGTAGCGCTCGCGTACATGGTGGTCGACAACCTGTTTGGCGCCATGGGCTATGTGAATTACCTGCCGGCCTATATGGCCGCGTGGTCCGCGGATTTGCTGTTCGGGCTGGTCGGCGGATATCTGTTGCTTAAGACGCCGACGTAGCAGAACAGCTTCCAGTTCCTGGCTTCTAACCTTTAGCTCATCCAGGTAATGCGCGAATTTCGAGCTCCAATCGCACCGCCGGTACAATAGAAGTATGTTTGGTGACCTCGGCCCTCTTATTCCTTACATGCGTCGCTACCGCTGGGGATACGTGCGGGGAACCCTCGCGTGTGTTGCGACCAACATCGTCGCCGTGCAGTTTCCGCGCGTTCTGGGAATGGCGATCAACAGGATAGAGAAGGGAACCACGCAAGAACTGATTCTGGTGTTTGCATTGATCCTCATTGCCATCAGCCTGGTGAAAGGCGTGTTTCTCTACTCGCAGCGATGGGTCCTGATCGGAATCTCGCGCGAGATCGAGTTCGACCTGCGCAACGACCTGTTCAAGAAACTGGAAACGCAGGACACGGACTTCTACCAGCGCTACCGCACCGGGGACATCATGGCGCGCATGACCAACGACCTGAACGCGGTGCGCATGCTGCTGGGGCCTGCGCTCATGTATAGCGCCAATACCATCTTCCTCAGCGTCTTTGCGCTCTTCTTCATGCTGCGCATCAGCCCTTGGCTCACGCTGGTGGCGTTGGCGCCGATGCCGCTGGCCAGCATCCTTGTGCAGTACCTGGGGCGCAGGATTCACGAGAGATTCGAGCGCATCCAGGCGAGTTTCTCCGACATCTCGGCGCAGGCCCAGGAGAATTATTCGGGCGTGCGGTTGATCCGCGCCTTCGCGCGCGAAGAGTCGCAGATCGGTCTCTTCGAGCGGCTCAATCGCCAGTACATCGGCCGCGCGCTGCGGCTGGTGCAGTTGATGGGCATGCTGTGGCCGACTCTGGAGTTTATTCTCGGCATCTCCATGGTCATCACGCTGCTGGCCGGCGGACACCTGGTTCTGGCAGGCCGCATTAATGTGGGCCAGTTCGTGGCGTTCAGCACTTACATGATCATGCTGATCTGGCCCATCATCGCCGTGGGATGGGTGATTAACATCTTCCAGCGCGGCACGGCGTCGGTGAAGCGCATCGACGAGATACTCAAATCCGAGCCCGCCATCGCCGACCACTGCTCCGCGGTTTCGGGCTTTGGAGTAGATACAGTTCTTCAAGGGGAAATCGAATTCCGGCATCTCACGTTCAGCTACGGCGATACGCCGGTGCTTCGTGACGTCTCGCTACACATTCCGGCGGGGTCGAGCCTGGCGATCGTGGGTCCGACGGGATGCGGCAAGTCCACGCTCGTCAACCTGATTCCGAGGCTCTACGAAGCGCCCGAAGGCGCGCTGCTCATCGACGGGCGGCCGGTGCGCGAATATCCGCTGGCGGTTTTGCGGCGCAACATCGGCATGGTGCCGCAGGAGACGTTCCTTTTCAGCGAGACGATTCGCGAGAACCTGGCCTTCGGCGCGCCCCATGCCGACGCCGAAGATCTGCTGGAAGCTGCGGGAGCGGCGCATATTCGTCGCGAGTTCGAGGAGTTTCCGCAGGGCTTTGAAACCATGGTGGGCGAGCGCGGTGTGACGCTCTCGGGCGGCCAGAAGCAGCGCGCCGCGATTGCGAGAGCGTTGCTGCGGCGGCCGGCAATCCTGATTCTGGATGACGCACTGGCCAGCGTGGACACTTACACCGAAGAGCGCATCCTGAGCGGCCTGCGCAACTATACGGCGAACACGACCTCGATCCTCATCTCGCATCGCGTGTCGACGGTGCGCCACGCCGACCGCATCGCCGTGCTCGACAAGGGAAGGATCGTGGAACTGGGACGCCACGAGGAGTTGCTGGCTCTCGATGGCTACTACGCGAGCCTCTACCAGAAGCAGCAGCTCGAAGAAGAGCTGACGGTGGCGGGTTAAAGGCAGCGGAGCTGACGAGGTTAGCGGAGTCAGGCGTTAGCAAGCCAGCGAGTCGGCAAGTCAGCGAGCCTGCGGGGATGGCGGAGGTTACGCGGTCCAGCTGGAGCCGGAGACGGTGTCGGCCGGATCGGGAGCCGCGGGGCGCTGCGGCAGGACGAGCACGCGCGGCGAATCGGAGTTGACGCTGGGATCGCGGGCGACCTCCCGCCAGGCGTCGCGCACGTTGCGAACACAGTCGATCGCGTGCTGGAATCTCGTTTTCGAGGCCGCCTGCGATGCCTGCAGAATCTGCGCAAAAATTGCGGCATAGAACTCGCTGAGCGCCTGCGCGGGACGCCCACCCACATCCATGCGCAGCCGTGCCTGAAGATGAATGATGATGTCGAGGGCGCGCTTGACGGCGGCGCGGCGGGCGTCTGCGTCGCCGCGCTCGGCCGCCGCGATGGCGGCATACAGGAAGCGGATGATGCCATCATAGAGCGCCACCACGAGGTCGACTGCTGCTGCGCCATCCAGCGCGTGTTCCCGGTAACTTCCCATATCGAATCGCTTCCTTATCCGTTTTGACCCTGGTTATAGCCAGTGATGGCCGAATACAGCTCGTTAATGCCCTGCAACTGCGACGGGAGCTCCTCGAGGATTTCGTTGGCGTTGTTGAGCTCCGTGGTGAGGCTGGACTGCTGGGCCGAGATGTAGCTCTGCTCTTTGGAAATCTCTGCGTTGAGCGTGGATTCGGTAGTGCTGTTGGCGGTTGCGGCCAGCCCCAAGACGCCGGTAGAGGAACTGGAGCCGGAGTTGGTCAGCACGTTGGAGAAGTTCTGGCCCCAACTGTTGGCGTTCTGGAAGAAGCCAGCCACGCTCGAATAGTCGGTGTTGAGGACGGAATCGAGCGCGTCGGCGTCAAAGGTGATTGAGCCATCGTTGTTCACGCTGATGCCAAGTGCAGACAGGCTGTTGATGTCGGTGGAAGTGTTGTAATTGAGCGCCGTGGTGGTGGGGCTGGTGGTGTCGACAATATTGGAAGTGACGGTGAGCGCGCCGTTAGCGCCGTTCGTATCGGAAGTCAACGTGATTCCGGTACCGGCCTGATCGAGCGACGCCGAGACACCCGACAAGCCATTGATTGCGCCTAGAAGACCGGAGAGGGTGTTGTTTGAGGAATCGAGGGTGATGGTTTGTGCCGTGCCGCTGCCCACCTGAATGGTGAGAGAGCCAGAGAGCGTATCGTTCGCGCCCGCCACCGTGCCCAGAGTGCCAACGTCGGGCGTCGTGCTGGTGTATCCCGTGGTATCGGAGTAACTCAGCGGAGTGGGCGCACTGGACATGAGCGCGGAGGTCACCGTCAACGCTCCACTCGTGCCCTCGACCTTGGACGTCAGCGACAGGGTCGATTCGCCGTCGGCGGTGACGACCGCGGCCGTTGCTCCGCTGAGGGATGCATTGATCGCGCTGGCAAGGCCGGCAAGCGTGTTGTTTCCAGACATCGTCGGAACCTGAACGGTTTGCGGGCTGATGTCGGCGATGCTTGAGTCCACGGACAACGTCCCGGCTGTTCCCGAAGTTCCCGAGGTCAGGCTCAGCCATGAACTCGTCGCGTCGCTTTCCACCTGGGCTGAAACTCCAATGTCGGCCGAATTTATTGCAAGAGCCAGGCCGGCAAGCGTGTCGGGTGTAGAGGAGTCGCCAATATTGACAGTTTGCGCTGTGCCGCTGCCCACCGAGATGGTTATGGAGCCGGAAAGCGCATCAGAGGCGTTGTTGATCGGAGCCAGTGTGCCGGATGAGGTGACAGCCGCACTGCCCGCCACGCCGGAGTAATAAAGAGGGATGCCGCTGCCGAGCGAGATATTGATTGATCCGGAGAGTGTGGCGCCCGCTGTCGAGGAAACCGAATCGAGATACCCGTTGGGACTTTCTTTATTGAGGCTGCCCAGCAATTGCTGCTGGAGTAAAGAGAGGGTAGGTGAGCCAAAGAGCGGCTCAGGGGTGCCTGAGCTGGTGAGGCCCTCCTGAGCATTGATCGCGCTGATGAGCGAGTTGTAGTCGGTGACGAATTGATTGACGGTGCTCTCGACGCCGGAATTATCGTTGGCGATGACCACCTGCAGGGGTTCGAGAGTGTTTCCGGATTCCTCGGGGCTGGGCGCAAGCAACTGAAAAGTCACGCCGGGAATGAGATTGGCGACAGTGTTTGAGGCGCTGGTGAGAGGCACGCCGTCAATAGTCAGAGAAGCATCCTCGCCTTTCACGCCAACGTTGTAGTCGAGCGTCCCGGTGGGGTTGGTGCTGGTGACATTGTTGGTGTCGGTGATCGCGGAAGTGATGGTCAGTTGTCCCGCTGCGCCGGAAGTGCCGGAGACGAGGCTCAACACGGAACCGGTTGAGTCGGCGAGCTTATTGGCGGTGAGGCCAAGATTGGCGGAGTTAATGGCAGAAGCGATGTCGGCCAGCGTGTCTTTCCCACTGCCGGTATAGATGGTATTGGCCGCGGGTGGGTTTGTGGCCGCGCCGATCACAATATTTTCTGTGGTCCCATTGCCCAACTTGATGGTCATGGAACCGGAGAGCGCATCGGAGGCATTCGCGATCGAGTCGAGGTAGCCGCTGGAGGTCTGAGCGAGATTGTTTACGACCACCGTGTGCGTGCCCGCCGTCGCTGAAGAAGAGGCCGCGGTTAGTTCGAGGACGTTGGTGTCGGAGCTTGAGCCCTCCTTTTGCGCCAGAATCCCCTGAAAGTCGGTGAGCGAGCTCATGTCGTTGGAGAGGTTTGAGAAGAGAGTGCCGAGGCCGGAGATGGTGGTGTCCTGGCCCTCGAGCGAGGTCAGCTGGTTATTCCAGGGGGTTTCGACATTCGAGAGGTTGCTGATGATTTCAGCCACCGTGGAAGTCACGTTGAAGCCCGCACCGCTGGTGGGCGATCCGAAAGCCAGACCGACTGTCCCCATGACGCTCTCCTGCTGCATGTCATGCAGCCTATGAACCAACCTTTCTGCATTGCGGATAAGAAGATTCTCATCGCATCTCGCTCGTTCTCATCAGCTCCGGACAACGCGAGCGGGCGACTGATCGTTGCTCAAGCGAAGAGGGGCATCCACAGGACGCCCCTCTCTGACTGATGGTCCGCCGACAGCGAACGCTGGTTGAGATAGCCCCGGCGGCGGGAGATCCGCCGCCGTGAGCTTCGGTGGTTGGATTCCGGCAGCGCATGCTCCACGGATGAGCGCCGCCCTGGGACCCGGTTACTCCACCCCAGCCACTAAGAATCGGTTGCCGGGGGCTCTGGTTTATTGCAACAGCTTGAGCACGTCTTGCTGCTGCGAGTTGGCCTGCGCCAGGGCGGCGATGCCGGTCTGGCTCAGAATTTCGTACTTTGACATGTTGGAGGTAGCCGAAGCGTAGTCGGTAGCCTGCACCGCGTTCTGCGCCGACTGCACGTTTTCCTGCTGGGTGCTGAGCACGGTGCTGACCGAGTTCAGCGTATTGATCATGGCGCCGATGTAGCCATCCTGGGCCGACACATCGGTGATGGCCGCGTTCAGGCTGGTCAGCGCTGCCTGCGCATCGGTTGAGGTGGATAGATCCGTGGCGCTCAACGACTGGCCGGCTTGGTCCGAGTAGCTGATGGTGGCGATTCCGCCGACGCCGTTGGTGTCGGAGGTCAGACCGGCAGCAGCCGCCTGCCCTGTAGCTGTATCCGCCATTCCATTGCTTCCGAAAACGGCAGTCGCCACACCGTCCGAATAGTAGCTGTCGGCCGTGTAGGTCGGTGTAGTCGTGGCACTTGTATCCGCCAGATTGGTAGCGGTAATGGAAACACCCGAATTTGCCGAGGTAAACTCCACAACTCCGGAAGTGTCCGTGGCAGTGATACCGAGCGATGAGCCCGCGCCGGTGCTGAAGTAAGCCGCAAGGTTGGACGTGGTCAAGCTCAAGGCGCCCAGATCGATTGAAACTGGTGCCGCGGAACTTCCCTTGATGGTCAGCGTACCTGTGAGCGTGTCGCCGTCGGCGCCGCCACCGGCCGTACCATCCAGGTGACCGATCTCACCCGGTGTCGCACCGGCGCCTACGCCGCCAGTCGGCCCGGAGATTTCGATACCGGTATCCGCGCCGGTGCCGCCAGCGGCTTTTGCCGCGGTCACTGCCGCAGTGCCGGCCGCGTTTGCCGACGTGAATGTCGCGGTTACGCCGAGGCCCGCGCCGTTGATGGCGTCCATCATGCCCTGGGTCGTATTCGCGTAGGCAGTTGTGCCGCCCACAGCAATGGTCGCAGTCTTTTGAACAACGACTCCGTTGGCTCCCGTCGCCAGGTAGTTGATGCTCAGCTTGGTGCCACCGGCGGTGGTGTTCAATTGATCGTTGACCGTAGCCAAGGTTCCACTCTTCGACAGATCGATGAATGTGTTGCTTGCGCCGTTGCTATAGGCCATGACGCCGCCCGTATCGCCCAGGTTTGAGGACGAGAGCGAGCGGATATTCAGAGCGTCGATCGAAGCTCCGGTCGTGGACGAGTCACCCGTGTAGATGTTGGTACTGGAATTGAAAACCGCTTCCTGGTTGTAAGTGGTCGTCGAGCCGATGTTAGAGATCTCGGACAGGATCGACTGGTATTCCTGGTTGGCAGCCGTATCTTGCGAGCTGTTGAGCGTGCCGTTGGAGGCTTCGGTAGCCAGGGTTACGGCGCGGTTAAGCAGGCTCGTCACCTGCGAGAGAGCGCCATCGGCAACCTGCAACAGACCTGCACCTTCTGTCGCGTTCGTCTCAGACTGCGTTAGCGCCATCTGGTTGGCCTGGAGGCCGTTGACCAGTGAAAGGCCGGCAGCGTCATCCGCGCCCGAGTTGATCTTCGAACCCGAAGACAACTGCTGGAGCACGGTGTTAAGGCTGCTGTTGGTGTTGTTTAGGTTGTTCTCCGCATACACCGCGGAGAGGTTGTTTAAGATTCCCAGGGACATGGGAGTTCTCCTTGTTGGATGCGGTGATTTGCGGCCCTGTCTTCCAACAGCGCTCCCATCGTCTACCAACCGTGGGTAGCTTCTGTCGGCTCGGTACCGACGCATCTGGCCCCTTCTTCGGCAACCCCTTAAGGGACTTTATGAGAGCACCAATAGTGTCCCGCCAAGGACATTTCCGTACTTCAGGTTTTATTTTTTTAACCTTTCGCGGCCGATGCCGATAACTCCAACGAAGGAGATGGGAAATGATCGAGTTGACGCGACTCAACGGCCGCCCGATGGTGGTGAACAGCGACCTGATCAAGACTGCCGAAGCTTCGCCGGATACGATGCTGACGTTGATCAATGGCGAGAAGCTGATTGTGCGCGAGGAGATTGGCGAGGTAGTAGAAAAGGTGCTGGCTTACCGGGCGCGGCTGCTGGCCGTGGTGGCCAAGCGGCTGCATCACTTCAGCGATCTGGAGCGGGCGGCCGCCCTGGCGAGCCTGGATGCGGAAGGGCAATGTGCGGCCCCGATCAAGCAGAGCGACGATCTTCGGCAGTAGCAGCAAAGACGCAAACTTTCTCGAGGGGCGAGCACATGGATAAGGCGAGCATCGGCGGAGCGTTTCTGGCGATCGCCGGAATTGTTGCCGGATTGCTGATCGAAGGCGGCAACCTGGGCCAGATTCTGCAGCCCACGGCGGCGCTTATCGTGTTTGGCGGCACATTGGGCGCGGTGATGCTCCAATATCCACTGACCACTGTAGTGGCGGCCTTCCGCAGCCTGGGGCATCTGTTTGCAGCGCCGCGCAAACACGAGGCGCAACTGATTCGCGAACTGGTGGCATTTGCCAACAAGGCGCGCCGCAACGGCGTGGTATCGCTCGATGCCGATTTGCAGGCCATTCAGGATCCATTCTTGAAGCAGACGCTGATGCTGGCCGTGGACGGCACCGAACCCGTAGAGCTGCGCAAGATCATGCACGTAACCCTCGAGTCGCTGACCGAGGAACAGGAGCGCCTGCCCGCAGTTTTCGAATCGGCAGGGGGATTTTCGCCGACCATCGGCATCCTGGGCGCAGTGCTCGGCCTGATCCAGGTGATGCAGCATTTGGACAACATTAGCGAGGTGGGCCGCGGTATCGCGGTGGCGTTTGTGGCCACGATTTACGGCGTGGGCATTGCGAACCTTTTCTTCCTGCCCTTCGCGGGCAAGATGCGGCTGCGCATTCACAACAGCCACCGGCGGCGCGAGATGATGCTGGAAGGCGTGATCTCGATTCTGGAAGGCATGAATCCGCGCATGCTTGAGATCAAGCTGACCGGCTTCCTGGACGGGTCGAATCACGAGCAGAGGGAGCGCGCCGCATGAGGTCCCGCGTGCCCCGCGGCCGCGTCGGCCAGGACCGGTGGCTGGTGTCGTACGCCGATTTCGTCACCCTGCTGTTTGGATTTTTCGTTGTGCTCTACGCTTTTGCGCGGGCCGACCAGCAGAAACAGACACAAGTGGTGCAGGCCATCGACTCGGCCTTCAAATCCATGGGAGTTTTCTCGGATTCCAATCAAACGGCGGGCGCGCAGGGAGCGGCGTCGCCGGCGAATGCCGAGGTGAATGAGGAAATGCTCACGCCGATGCAGGTGAAGTACGATCTCGACCGCATCCGCCACGACCTTTCCCTGACGCTGGCCAAACAGATTGCCACGCACACGGTTTCGCTGGAGATGGGCCGCGACGGATTGGTAATCAGCCTGCGCGAGGCGGGATTTTTCGATTCCGGCTCGGCGACGCCCAAAGCGGAGGCCCTGCCGACGCTGCGCCAAATTGCCGATCGTCTGGGCGCCACGCCTTACGATCTGCGCATCGAGGGCCACACCGACAATGTGCCCATTCACAACGCGGAGTTCGACTCCAACTGGGAACTCTCGTCGGGGCGGGCTACGCACATCGCACGGCTGTTTCTGGGGATGAAAGCAATTCCAGCCGACCGGCTTTCGGCAGCGGGGTATGCCGAGTTTCATCCTGTGGCCAGCAACGATACGGCAGAAGGCCGCGCGGAGAATCGGCGCGTGGATCTTGTGGTGCTACCAAGGTCGAAGATCGACTTTGCCGCGTCGAGCACGACGATGCCCTCCGGGCCTTGGCGGAAAGTGACGGATAAATAAGCGAGTCAGCAGGCCGGCGGGTCAGCTGGTTGGCTGCTCCTATTCCACGCCGAGGACTTTTACGATCACGCGCTTGCGGCGCTGGCCGTCAAACTCGGCATAGAAAACGCGCTGCCATGTGCCGAGATCGAGACGACCGTTGGTGACGGGCAACGTGGTCTCGTGGTGCAGGAGCAGCGACTTCAGGTGCGCATCGCCGTTATCCTCGCCGGTCTGGTGGTGCTTGTAGTCGGGACGCGCAGGGGCCAGCTCCTCAAGCCATTTGCCGATGTCCTCAATGAGCCCGCTCTCATGATCGTTCACGTAGACGGCGGCCGTGATGTGCATGGGCGAGACGAAGCATAGGCCGTCTTTCACGCCGCTGCGGCGCACAATCTTTTCCACTTCGTCGGTGATGTGCACCATCTCGCGACGCTTGCGGGTTTCAAAGACCAAGTATTCTGTGTGGCTCTTCATGCAGATCTCCTTGGCAGCGCCGAATGCCTGCGTACCGTTCTCCCCTTATCCTAAAGTCAGCCGTGACTTCTCGCCGACCGACCGATTCTGCCCAGCGCCTGCGCCGCATGCACGATGCATTGCTGAACGCGTACGGGTCGCAGCACTGGTGGCCGGCGAAGACGCCGTTTGAGGTGATCCTCGGTGCGTATCTAACGCAGAATACAGCGTGGAAGGCGGTGGAGCGGTCGCTCGAGAACTTGCGCGCGGCGGCCGCGCTCACGGTGGAGGGCTTGCGCAAAGTTCCTTTGGTGAAGCTGCGCAGCCTGATTCGGCCCTCAGGGTTTACCACGCGCAAGGCGCTTGCATTGAAGGCATTCGTCGCTATGCTCGACAAGGAGTTCGACGGATCGCTCGAAGATCTTGCGAGCATGCCGACTGCGGCACTGCGGCTGCGGCTGTTGGATTTGCCGGGCGTCGGACCCGAAACCGCCGACGCGATCCTGCTCTATGCACTCGGTCATGCGGTTCCCGTGGCGGATGAATATTTGCGGCGCATCGCCGACCGGCACGGACTGCTCAAATCTGCCCCCGGCCGCGCCAGGATCTCGTATGACGAACTGACCGAATTGACGCGGCGCGCGTTTGCCGGTGATGCGAAAGAAAACCACGGGCAGCTTTATAACGAGTTTCACGCATTAACTGTGGCCGTGGGCAAAGCGCACTGCGGACGGACGGCGCGATGCGAAAATTGCCCACTAGCCGGTGACCTGAACGGCAGCCGCTAGCAGCCGCCTTATGGCGTAATCTGAAAACATTATGAGTCCAACTCCGCAACAGCCCCAAGTGAATTTGACCCAGACTGCCGATTACCGCGAGTCCTACGCGAACAGCGTACAGGTGCGCGTGAGCGTGTGGGATTTTCAGCTCGTATTCGGCCTCGCCTCCAGCGAAAGCCCGGAGCAGGTGACCATCCGCAACCACCAGGCCATTTTTCTGAGCCCGCAACAGGCCAAGGCTCTGATGAACGTGCTCGGCCAGAACATTGCGCAATACGAACAGGCCTTCGGCACGCTGAACCTGGAGCCGCAGAGCCAGGGTTTTCCGCGCGGACCCGTCAACTAAAACAGGGGTCGATGGACTGAGCTCAAGGAGCAAACTGTTGCGCTTCGGAAGAATTTTTACTCCGCGGCTGGACGCGCCGCTGCCGCTCTGGATGATCTTTCCGGTCATTTTTGTGGCGTTGTACGCGAGTCACTTTACGCTGCTGCGCCTGCCCTACTACTGGGATGAGGCCGGGTACTACATTCCCGCGGCGTGGGACTTCTTCCGGACCGGTTCGCTCATCCCCACCAGCACGCTCACCAACGCGCACCCGCCGCTGCCGAGCATTTATCTGGCGCTGTGCTGGAAGGCTTCAGGGTTTCATCCCGAAGTGACGCGCGAGGCGGTGCTGCTGGTGGCGACACTGGGGCTGCTGGCCGTGTGGCGGCTGACGATGCGCCTGGTGGGCGTGGCATCCGTGGCGTTCTGGACCGTGCTTCTCACAGGCCTATATCCCATCTGGTTTGCGCAAAGCTCGCTGGCCCACGCCGACATTTTTGCCGCGGCCTGTTCACTGTGGGGATTGAACTACGCGCTGCCCAATCGCAGCCGCACGCTGTGGCCTGCCGCGTTGTGGTTTGCGGCTGCTGCGCTTTCAAAGGAGACGGCGATCGTGATTCCGCTGACCCTGGCTGCGGTAAGCCTGGCCGTGGGATTCAGGAGCGGAGGGCCAGTGCGCTGGAGGTTTTGGCGCGAGGCAGCGTGGCTCTCAAGCTGCGTTGTGCCGCTGGGCGCGTGGTACGCGTACCACTACGCGAAGACCGGGTTTCTCTTCGGCAATCCGGAGTTTTTGCGCTACAACGCGGAGGCGACACTGACCCCGCTGCGCATTCTGGCGGCATTCGGGCATCGCATCCTGCATTTGACCGCGCACATGAATCTTTTTGTGCCGGTGACGATGGCCCTGGCCGCACTACTGCTCAATCCGCGCGTCGATGCCGAGGGACACGACCGGGCGAAGCTCGATTCGCTGGTGCTGCTGCGCATTTTTTCTCTTCTGCTGGCCAACGCCGCGCTGTTCAGCGTGTTGGGTGGCGCACTGCTCACGCGTTATCTGCTGCCGATGTATCCGCTGGTGCTGCTGTTGGCCGTTTACACGTTGTACCGCCGCGCGCCGAACTGGTACGGGCTGACGCTGCTGGCCGCTGCGGCATTCGTTGCCGGGCTCTTCGTAAATCCGCCTTACGGGTTTGCGCCGGAAGACAACCTGGCGTACGTGCACGTGATTCGCATGCATCAAGCCGGCATCGCGCAACTCAAAAAACTTTATCCCGACGCAACGGTGCTGACGGCGTGGCCCATGAGCGACGAGCTGACAAAGCCTGAACTGGGCTACGTGAAGACGCCGTGGGATGTGTTTGCTATCGACGACTTTACCGCCGGTGAAATTGCACGCGCCGCCGCGGAGCCGGAGAAGTATTCGGCGGCGCTGGTTTTCTCTACCAAGTACGATCCGCCGTTGCTGTTTCCGAGCCTGAGCGGCGAGGCGCTCGATGAGCGCTATTTCGGATTGCACCACGATCTGCCGCCGGAAGTGATCGCGCAGCAACTGGGCGGAACACTGGTGTGGAAGCGCGACGACGATGGCATGTGGATCGCGCTGATCCGCTTCAACCGGCAGGTGGAAGCGCGGCTGGAGAAGGACCGGACGTGGGCGGCTCCGCGGGGATAGGAACTGGCCGTTCAGCAAGTTCCTTGAACTTGAGATAGACGGCATTCGTCCATCCAAAGCCAATCACATTCTGGGTGTAGCCGCCCTTGATTGTTACCTCGGCATTGCCCGCCACCACGTTATATTTTTCGCGGATGGTTCCGTCGGCGGCGAAACCGGCGTCGACCGTCGCGTCGAAATGACGCGCGATGCGCACGGCGTCGGCGTGGAAACCCATGACTTCGAGTCCGGCAACGGCGATCCAGTTGGTGGGCGCCCAGCCGCAGGGTTCATCCCATTGCAGGCCGCTGTTGTTGGTGCTCATGGAGAGGCCGCCGGGGCGCTCGAACACATCGAGCTTTTGCTCGGTGGCGTTGGCCTGCTCGCGCGTGGCCACGCCCGCCCACAGCGGGTAGAACGATGTGAGGTAGGCGTAGGTGGAGGGTTTGTTGCGCACGAAATCAAAATCGGCAAACACGCCTTGTTTGGATCGCCACAGGTAACGCGCCATGGCGGCCGCCCGCGCGTTGGCGCGGCGATCCCAGCGAAGAGCGTCCTGTGGCTTGCCCAGGAGATGCGCGAGATGCGCCAGGTCGCGCTAATAGCGATAGAGCAGGCTATTAAGGCACACCGGGGCGTAGTGATGCGTGGCGCCGGAGAAGGGGCCGAAGCGGTCGCTGGAATCGAAGCCCGATTCGCGCATGGCGCGATCGCCCGCGTAAAAATCGCGGCTGAGCCTGTAACCGCCAAACCAGGCGCGCGCGCACAACAGACTGGCATGAATGTCGCAACTGGTTTGCTTGAGGCGCGCCGCTTCTGCCGCATCGGGATTCTCCGAGCCTTTGACGAGAAAAGCCGCGCCCTCGGGACTGGGATGGTCGATGAGCGCGCGGATCACGTCGCGGTAGTAGGTGTTGTCGTCTGCCATCTCCGGCACCGGGCCTGCGCCGTAATCGAAATAGCGGGCGAGACCGGTGTGGCCGGCCAGGTGTTCCGGGCGGGTCCACGTGGAATAGTCCTTTTGCGCGACGGTGTAGGCATGTTCCAGCCAGTCGATAGCTTGCGCGCGGCCGGCGGGCGTCGCGGGAAAGCTCGCCGGATCTTCGAACACGAGGCGGATCATCGCGGTGAGAAACGGCGGCTGCGAGCGGGTGAGATAGTAAGTACGGTTGGCGTTGAGAACTGCGCCGTAGTTCTCCACTTCGAAGAGGAAGTTGTCGACGATGCCTTTCGCGAGCGCTTCTCTGTGGTCGGACTCCAGTCCAAGAACAATAAAAAAACTATCCCAGCCGTACATTTCATTGAAACGGCCGCCGGGAACTACATAGGGGTGGGGCAGATAGAGCAGACCCGGCGCGGCGAGCTCCTCGGGGCGCACATCGCCCAGCTTGAGAATGTGCCGCGGCAGCGGGATGACGCGGACGTTGCAGCGTTGCGCCGCAGCAGTCACCTCAGGCGGCGCGGCAAAACCCGCGGGCAGATAAAGAACGGAGACCGCGGCAACTTTGGTGTCGGTCATCGCTGCGCAATCGGTGACGGAACGGGTGAGCGAGTCCCACGCGGCGTGGATGTAACGGAGTGTTGCCTGGGAATCAGGCGCGGCCGGCCTGGGCGTCTGTGCGGAGGAAGCTGCAAGTACAGCCAAGAACAGCAAGCGAGACAGTCTCATGCCAACTCCGGAAGCGGTGCGAATTCCTGGAGTGTACAGCACGGCGTGAATTTTTTTGCGGAACCGGGAACAGATTTCAAGCGCGCGGTGTCTACATAAGCACAGTGGTACCGAACGGGATGATCGGAAGTCCGTGAATCCCCGCCCCCGGCGCAGGCTGCCCGCGGAGCGGGTTGCGCCATTGCGCCCACGATGGTCTTCCGCCTTCCAAACGGCGCGGCTGAATTCGAGGTTTCAGGGAGGCAGCCATGTTTGAAGACGCAACGTTCGAAACCATGGGGACGATCCACACGCGCAGCCGCAACTGGATGCTGGCGACGTTCGGCTTGAACGCGTCGATTTTGGTGGCCCTAATCGCGATTCCCCTCTTTTACCCTTCGGCGCTGCCACAGATGGTGAGCGCGATTCTGATGGAAGCGCCCGCGCCCATCGAGGAGACCAGGCCGGTGGTTCGACAGGAACACACGCCGGCTATGCAAACCGAGATGCCCGCGGGAGTTTTGCTAGCGCCCTCAAGGATTCCGAGGGATCCGTATATTCCCAATACGAAGGAGCCATCGCTGCCTCCCGGTTTTATTGGCATGAACGATCCTGGATCGGGTACGGGCAGCGCGGATAATCCGTTCGGCGGCCATCACGCGCAGCCGGTTGTGCAGCAGGTTGTAAAGCCGAGGCAGATCTCCTCGGGCGTGATGGAAGGCATGTTGATCAACAAGGTCCTTCCCGTCTATCCGGCGCCGGCACGGGCGATGCGGGTCGCGGGCAGGGTCGAGCTGCAGGCCACCATCTCGCGCGATGGAACCATCGAGCATCTGCGCGTAGTGGACGGGCCGGTGTTGTTGCAAGCGGCGGCGCTCGAAGCCGTGCGGCAGTGGCGCTACCGGCCTTATCTGCTGAACGGCGAGCCGGTGGAAGTGGAGACGACGATCAACGTCGACTTCAAGCTGGATTAGCGCAAAGCGGCTCTGATCTTGCTGTTCCGCGAGCGCGGGTGCCTATCCTTCCCGGCTTTATTCGCAAAGACGAACCAAGCCCGAGGCACCCGCATTTTTTGCCGTCTGGCGCAGGGCGGGCGTTGTCGGCGACAATGGCTTCTGATATGAGACAACCAACTCGCCGTGAATTTCTAAAGATCGCCTCAGCCACAGTTGCAGCCTTTACCGCGCCCGATGTTCTGCGCGTCGCCGCGCAGGGACATGCGACAACGAGAGTCCTCATCGGCTCGCACGGCGACAACGGAATTCTTGCTTACGACTGGGATTCTGAAACCGGGACGCTCACGCCGGCCGGCGTCGCAGCGAAGATTCCAAAAGTGGCGTGGCTTGCAACCACGCGCGGGACCGGCTCGGGCAAATTTGTCTTCTCCGCTTCGGAACTCGATACATTCGACGGCAAGCCAACCGGCGAAGTAGCGAGCTTTCGCGTGGCAGGCGGAGACTTGCAGCCACTCTCAGCGCGAAATTCGGCGGGGACGGGGACCTGCCACGTGGCCGTGGACGCTACGGGGCAGATGCTGGTTGCCGCCGACTACACGGGCGCGAGCGCGGCCAGCTTCCGCATCAAAGACGGCGAACTGAGCGAGGCGGCGTGGACCGAGCACTACACCGAGCACGGGCCCAACCCGGTGCGCCAGCCCATGGCGCATGCGCATTTTGCATCCTTCTCGCCCGACAACCGGTTTGCGTACATTAACGATCTCGGCGGCGATTGCATCCATATTTACAAGCCCGACGTGGCGACAGCGCAGATGACAGACGCAGGGATCTATCGCGCAAAGCCCGGCTCGGGACCGCGGACTCTTCACTTCCATCCCAACGGTCGCACCGCGTACTGCATGGATGAGCTGGTCTCTACGGTAGATGTGCTCGATTGGCACAAAGATGACGGCGGCCTGACGTATGTGACGACGATTGAACTGCTTCCTGCGGGATCGACCGGCGTTTCAACCGGCTGCGATACGGTGATCTCGCGCGACGGCTGGTTTGTTTACTTTGCCAATCGCGGCGACAACTTCCTCTATGCGTTCAAGGCCGATTTCGCGACGGGCAAGCTCACGCCGATGAAGCGGTCGAATTGCGGAGGCAAGACGCCGCGAAATTTCACGCTCGATCCCACGGAGCGCTGGATGCTGGTGGCGAATCAGGATTCGAACCTGATCAGCGTGTTTGCGCGGGATCCCTTGTCGGGCGAACTGGCCGATGTGGCGAAGAGCAGCGTGGCGGCGGAAGCGCCGATGCGGATTCTGTTTGTGTAGTTACGCGGCCTGCGTTTCGCCCTTTAGCTGCTCGGCCTGGTAGTGGGCTATGAGCGCGTCGACAATGGGCTGCAACCGGCCCTGCATCACCAGATCGAGCTGGTGCAGGGTGAGGCCGATGCGGTGGTCGGTGACGCGGTTCTGCGGGAAGTTGTAGGTGCGGATCTTCTCGCTGCGGTCACCGGTGCCGACTTGCTGCTTGCGGGCCTGCGCAAGTTCGGCGTTCTGCTTCGCCATCTCCACTTCGTACAATCGTGAACGCAGCACGCGCATGCCTTTTTCACGATTCTTGATCTGCGATTTCTCGTCCTGGCAACTGACCACGGTGTTGGTGGGCAGGTGCGTAATGCGCACGGCGGAGTAGGTGGTGTTCACCGACTGGCCGCCGGGACCGGAGGAGCAGAAGGTGTCGATGCGGATGTCCTTGGCCTCGATCTTGATATCGACCTCTTCGGCCTCGGGCAGCACGGCGACTGTGATGGCAGAGGTGTGCACGCGGCCCTGCTGCTCGGTTTCCGGCACGCGCTGCACGCGATGCACGCCACTCTCCCACTTGAGCTGCGAGTAGACGCGTTCGCCTTCGATGATGGCGATGACTTCCTTGTAGCCGCCGATGCCGGATTCGGAGAGCGAGAGCACCTCGACCTTCCAGCGCTTCTGCTCGGCAAAGCGCGTGTACATGCGGAAGATTTCAGCGGCAAAGAGCGAGGCCTCGTCGCCACCTGTGCCGGCGCGGATTTCGAGGATGATGTTCTTCTCGTCGTTGGGATCTTTCGGCAGCAGCAGCACCTTGAGCTCTTCTTCGAGGGCTGCTGCGCGCGGTTCGAGTGCGGCAATTTCCTCTTCGGCCATCAGGCGCAGATCGGCGTCGCTTTCGGCGAGCATCTGGCGCGCCTCGGCCAGGCCCTGGTGCACCTGCTTGAACTCGCGGTACTTTTCGACGGGCGTTTCGATCTCGCGCAGGGCCTTGGCGACCTTCTGATACTTTTCGTGGTCATTGAGGACCTCGGGAAGCGCGAACTGCGCCTGCATCTCGTTGTAGCGCTGCTCCATTTGTTCCAGGCGATCGATGATCATAAGCCGGACCTCCGGGCTTTCAGGTCTTGGATGAGTGAGGTGGAAAGTGAAAAGCGAATAGAGCGCAGGACGAGTGTAGGCGGCGGGAGCCGCTAGAGGAGGGCCGGGATGGGCTGGTGGAGGGTCACTGCAGGTTCTATTTTAGCGCGAAATGAGCTTAGGGTGCATTCCTGACGAAAGGCAGCCGCAGGTCCTTCGACTCGTCCCGGCGTCCGGGGCTCGCTCAGGATGACAATTTATTAAGCTACATGCCGCCTTTCCCAAGCAGGATGCCTATGCCGTAGGTGACGGCGCCTTCGACAGCGCCGACGACGGTCATCTCGAGGCCGGAGGACCACCAGGAGCGAACGGTGATGAGCGACTTGGCGGCGCCGACGGCAAAGTGCGCGGCGAGCGAGATAACGGCCGCGGCGATGACGGCATTGATGCCGCTCATCCAGAAGAATGGAATGACCGGGATGATGGCGCCGACGGCAGTGGAGAGCGCGCCGGAGGTGGCGGAAACGAGGGGGTTCGAGAGGGCTTCCTCGCTGGAGCCGAGACGTTCGGCGGCCAGTGCGCGGAGCAACTGCTCGGGGTCGCTGGCGATGTGGTTCACCATGTGGATGGCGTCTTCTTCGGGCAGACCCTTGACCTGATAGTAGAGCTGGAGTAGTTCGCGGGCCTCGGGTCCATTCATCTGGATGGCTTCGCGCTCGCGGGCGATTTCGGCGTGGTAGATTTCCCGCTCGCTCTTGGCGGCCAGATACGCGCCAGAGCCCATGGAGAGCGCGGAGGCGATCATGCCGGAGAGGCCGGCTAGGAGCACGTATTTGGGGTCGCCGGCCGTAGCTCCCGACACTCCCGACACAATGCCGAAGATGGCGCCCAGTCCGTCGTTGACGCCGTAGATGGCGTCGCCGATCCATGCGCCGGGCTGCTTGCGCCCCTGGTTGCGCTTGGCCAGCATCTCTTCAAGAACGGCTTTGGCGTCGATTTTGGGCGCGCCGGCGGGAGCAGTGTAATGGCCCCGGATGAGCGAACCCAGCTCGCGATAGTGATCTTTCTCGTCCTGGACCACGTGCTCGAGAATGGCGACTGAGCCCTCGTCGCCGAGGGCCTTGAGTTGCTCGCCGTAGCGGGCGATGTCGCGGCTCTCTTCGATCTCAAGACGGCGGAGGGCCATGCGCATGCCGCCGGCACGGTTGGCGAGTGAGTCGGCCTGGCCGCCGGACCCGCCGGTGTATACGGGCTGGGGTCCGCCCAGCTCCTTGATGCGACCTTCCCATAAAGCGGCGTGCTCGATTTCTGCCTGGGCCAGATGGCGCAGAACCTGCGCGCGCACGGGGTCATCATCGCGGTCAGCGAGGGCAGTGTAGGTGTGGAAGCCCTCCATCTCGGCCTGCCAGTTGCCCTCAAGGGCCGCCAGGATCTTCTTGTTTCTTGCGCCGGCCAGTATGGCAATGGGCATGGGTCGTACCTCGCTTAGCAAAAGCATAATGGATCGGGCGGAGAAAAGGCTGTGATCAGGGAGTAGCCGATAGGGATTAAGGAGTCGAAAGCGAGTCAGCGACGGTGCGCGGTATGACGAGGTTCAACTTTCGGCATGAAACGCAAAGCAAAGACGAAACCAGCGAAGGTGCGCGGCGGCAATCAGCTCGTGATTTTGGCCGTGGCGCTGGTGGTAATTATCTTGCTGCTGCGGATGATTTCTTACGTAGCCCATGTGCGAGGGCGCTAGGACGGGGCACTCGAATTTGATGGTCAGGATTGAGTAGGAGGCGATTTGCGCGCGGCCTCGAAGGCCTTGGCAAATTTCCAGTTGATGTAGAAAGAGTGGTTGACGTGCTGCAGGAGCCCCGCGCGGCCATCGAGAAAACCGAGCCGGAAAATATAGTTATAGACGAAGGTTGCGGCGGGGTTGAGGAGCCCATTCCACGCGAGCCACGGCCACGAAGTCCGGGCGCGGCCTGAGGCTACGAGCGCTTCGGCGGCGATCGAGCTGTAGTGGTTCATGTGCTCAACGTAATCGGAGAGCGTGGGGTAGCAGTGGTGGATGAGATGGCCTTTGAGCCGGCCTACGGGCCCGGTGGCTTGCCCAATCATCTCCATCGACTCGTGGACGGGGCGGTCGGCAAACTGGGCCGTGCCTCGCCGAAAGAGACGCAGCTTGGGATCGGGCCAATAGCCGCCGTGGCGCAGCGGGCAGCCGAGAAAATGGTTGAGCCGCGGGATGCGATAAGCGCTGAAGCCGGGTTCGCCGGCGAGGAGGGTTCGGATTTCCTGCGCCAGCTCCGGGCTCACCTCTTCATCGGCATCGAGCGAGAGGATCCAGTCACCGGTGGCGTGGGCGATGGCGGAGTTTTTCTGCGCGGCGAAGCCTTTCCATGGCTCCTCAAAGACGCGCGCGCCGGCGTCGCGGGCAAGGTCGAGGGTTGCATCGGTTGAGCCGGAGTCGACGACGACGATCTCGTTGGCCCAGCGCACACTGGCCAGAGTGCGCGGCAGGTTGGCCGCTTCGTTGCGGGTAATCAGGGCGACCGAGAGCGTCTTCGGCATCGAGGGTAAGGATAAACGAAAGACAGGGACCAAGGGACCGAGGGAACAATGGACAGAGAAGACGCGGGCTTCGGGACTGCGAGATCCAGAAACGCGCCACGCTGCTGCACCCGCTTCGACACAGTCTTCGGCGGTGAGATGGAGCCTGAACGGCGACGATTGCCTCACGAGGAACGAAGAGTCTTTCCATGCGATAGGCCATATAAGTAAGATGGACCGGATCGTTGGAGGCGTTTTGCGCACTCGTTTCCTCGGAATCCTCGCAGCTTGTGCGGTCCTGATATCCAGCAGCGCAATTCTCCGCGCTCAAGTGAAGCTGCTCGAAATCGATCCGCAGCAGACCGATGCCGCCATTGAAGCGGTGCACGGGCCGCATATCGCTCTTTACGATCCCCAGGCGCCTTCAGTGCACAGGCTCATGGTCTTTTTGGTGGGAACCGGGGCCAAAGCCCAGGGAAGCCTGGCGATGGACAGCGCCTTTGCCAAGTGGGGTTATCACGCGATTGGCCTGGACTACGAAGATAACGTGATTACTGTTACGTGCGCGCATAGCCAGGACGACGCATGTTTCGATCATTATCGCGAGGCGATCGTGACCGGCGCTCCGGTGAGCGAGAAGATAAAAGTCGATCCTGCCAACTCCATCCTGAACAGACTGCAGAAGCTGCTGGTTTATCTCGTGAATCACGATCCGGACGGCGGGTGGGGCGAGTTTGTAGACGGCGGCCAGCCGGTGTGGAATCACATCGTGGTTGCCGGTCATTCGCAGGGATCTGGACACGCGGCGTATATCGGAAAGATGTTCAAAGTTGACGAGGTGCTGATGTTCTCAGGTCCGCAGGATTACCTGGACGACCTGGACAAGCCTGCTCCCTGGCTGGCGCGTCCGAGCGCTACGCCGCCCTCGCGGTTCTTTGCCTTCCTGAATGAGAACGACCCGTTCAACGTGCATCACCAGATTGCGAACTGCACGGTGTTGATGGGCCTCGCGAATCCAAAGACGCGAATGGTCGAGCCGGGCGAAGCAGTCGATGGAGACGATCAGATCTTCGTCAACGACCAGACCGAGCAGGCGCACGGTTCGACGATCTCGCCGCAGTTTGAAAACGTGTGGAAGTATTTTGGCACGGGAGGCGAAGACGATGAGGCGCTCAAGCCTTCGCCGCCGCTTCCACTTCCGCCCAGTCCTCTGCGGTGAGGTGAAGCTGCGCTGCGGCTACGTTTTCTTCAAGATGCGAGACCTTTGACGTGCCTGGGATGGGCAGCACGTTAGGCGCTCGTTGCAGGAGCCAGGCAAGCAAGAGCTGCGGAAGCGTGGCCCCGTGGCGCGCCGCGATGCGGCCGAGAGCCTGCGCGGCGGGATGGTCGGGCTTAAGCATTTTCCCGCCCGCGTAGGGATACCAGGGCAGGAAACCGATGCCGCGCCGCTCGCAATTGTTCAGCGTTTCCTCATGACGCCGGTCTGCCAGACTGTATCGATTCTGGACAGTGACGATGGGGACGATTTTTTCCGCGTCCTCGATCTCAGTCGGCGTGACTTCGCTCAAGCCGATGTGACGAATTTTTCCCTGCTCCTGCATGCGGCGGAGCGCACCGAGAGATTCTTCGAGCGGCGTGCGCGGGTCGATTCTGTGAAGTTGATATAAATCGATCCGCTCAAGTTTTAGCCGGCGCAGGCTCATTTCGACGCATTGGATGAGATAGCCGGCGCGGCCCACGTATTCGGTTTTGGCAGGGCCCTGACGGGTGATACCGCCCTTGGTGGCGATGACTACGCCGGGCGCATAGGGCGAGAGTGCTTCGCCGATGAGGCGCTCGGCGATTTCTGGGCCGTAGGCGTCGGCGGTGTCGATGAGGGTGATGCCAAGCTCGACGGCGCGGTGCAGCACGCGGCGGCATGCTTCCGGATCGGCGGGTTCGCCCCACGCCCCATCGCCTACCAGGCGCATGGTTCCATAGCCAAGCCGGCGGACGGGCAAATCGCCGCCGATCAAGAATGTGCCGCTCAATTTTGCATCGGGTTGGCCGGCGTTGGGTTGGGCGGATGCTGAGGTCGAGTTCATGGCAATTTCGATGTTACGGTGCGAGGGGTTGTGGGACAATGGCAGCGGCGACGACGCTGGCAAGTGCGGGTCTGGAGACCCGCACGACAGCCGGTCTGGAGACCGGAGCTACAAAAAGACCGGCGGTACAGGCGGGAACTGCGCGGTGCGCGTCTGCGTAATGCAAGCAGGCCCTGAACGAGGCAAGGAGAAACTTTCATGAGCGCCTACGCATATCCCAACCCGGAAGCCATTTTCTACCAGCAGTACGAAGTCGTGCGCCGCGATGAGGTGGTGGGCGTTTTGCTGGCGCTGTTTCTGGGCAGCTTCGGACTGCATCATTTTTATCTGCGGCGCACGGGGCTGGGCATTCTCTACGCATGCTTCTTCTGGTCCGGCATTCCAGGACTGATTGGTTTCTTTGAGTGCTTTTTTATGCCGGGGCGGGTGCGCGAGTACAACGCCATGCAGGCGGCGGCCATCGCGGCGGCGCTGGGGATTCCGGTTCCGGCGTGGGGCCATCCGGTGAGCGCGATGGTGAATGTGCCGCCGCCGATGGTCGCGGTGCAACCGGGTGCGACGGCTAATTGTCCGCGGTGCCAGTTCGCGAATGTGGTGGGCGCGCGATTTTGCGCGGGGTGCGGCGGGACGCTTTAAAAAAGCAAGGACCAAGGGACCAAGGGAACGAGGGAACGAGAAAGCGGGTCGGCGAGGGTTCTTGCTATCCCACCCAAGCGAAGCTTGGATGGGGCACCCGGCTTGATAGCGGAGTTTCAAACCTGACTTTGGTAGAGAAGCCTGTGCAGGTCCCGCAGGTGGCTGTAGTGGAGAAGGAAGATTCCGTTTGTAGAGGCAAGTTGCTTGGCGGCCAAGGTATATTCGTTGTTTGTAACTACTGCGCCGTGGGTCGCTCGTTCGTGCCCTCTTCCTGCTACGGCTTCCTGGACAGCTTTGTTTCCAACCGGTTGACCGTAATAGAGCTTGCATTGGATCACGACCCGCAAATGACCCATTTCAGCCACCACATCCACACCCTGGTCGCGACTTTGCTTTGTCACGCGCGCGTTCCATCCGGATTGGCGTAGTTCCTCCGCACAGAAGATTTCAAATTGCTCCGGAGTCATCGAATCCGAGAAAGTTCGGAAGGCCGGCTCGTTTAGCGCCGCTGCCACTACATTGGTGTCAATCCAATTTACAAATGTAGGACCTTCGCGCTGGAGTTCGGCACGCTCATGTGGACTTAGCGACGGTGCAATGTGCTGCGGGACGAAAGAATCTAGTTCTTTCTTCCACTTCTCAAATTGGGGCTTTCCGTACGGATCTTGGGTCACAAGTTGCGCTCTCCTTGTGACCAAGGAGCGTAGGTGCGGCGCGACGACGGCTTGGGATTTCTGATAAAGAGCGCGGCGCGATGCGCCGCGACGAAGGTGCCGCACAACTGGAAAAGCAACCACTGCTGCGCCACCAATGAGGATTACGACTCCAAGTTCGGCGGAAGAGACACGAGAGACCTTTTGCAAAACCTGAACGGTGACCCAGATAATGCCGACGGCCCCCAACAGGCCAAAAAACACTTTGGGATCGGTCGGCTTAACCTTCTTGCGACGCGCCACCTGGAATCTCCTTTCAGGCAGGTTCGCTTATGTAGAGCTTGGGAGTGCCCGCCTCTTGACGCTACATATTCGCGTGGCCGGAGCGCATGGACTCGTTGAACTTGGGCTTGGTGAAGTCAAGAGAGGCCTCGAGCATGGCCTGGTATTCGGCGGCGCGGGCCATGAGCGCGGGCGTGGCCGCGGCAAACTCACCGTCGACAACCATCAGCCCTTCGCCGGCCTCATGATTGGCCATGCGTAGTAAATCCGATTCAGCCGTGTTCAGATATTGCGCGTCCCTCGGGTCGGCAATCCAGATCAGCTTGGAATCGCCGAGAACTCCGGAGAGCCAATAGACCTTGCTCAACAGGTAGCGCAGGCGCTCCTGGTCGTCGGTTTCTGTAAAGATGAACTTCTTTTGCCAGCGGCTGTAGTAGCGCGTGGTAACGGGAACGGGCTGGCGATTGCCAGACTTCACGAATTCCAACTGACCCATGTCGACGGTCTTGCGCACCGCGTTGTAAATGAAGGTCTCGGCGTAGGGCTGCTCCATGGCGGGCACGATCTCGGCGAAGGTGAGCGTGACGCTGGCGGAGATTTTGGCGTGCAGGTCGTGGGTTCCGCCGTCGGCCAGTTGCAGTTCGCCGTGAACGATGTGAGTGTCGGCGCCGGAGGTCGATTGGTGAAAGGGCCACTCGAATTTTCCGAAGGCCAGGGGCAATCCGCCGAGGGTGACGTAGCACTCGGGGCGCGGATTGCGCAGGCGCTTGGCTTCGCCGGCAAGATGCGCGGTCATTTCGGGCAGCAAGTTCGGCTTGTCGAAATCGAAGGTCTCGCTCAATTCGAGCTTCAGCGAACGGCCGGCGGCGTCCGTGCCGGGCAGGCCAAGCTCGAAGACGGCGGTAGGATGGCCATGAAAGTCGGCGCCTTGCGTGGCGGAGATCAGCGTGAGGCCGGCCTTGGCAGCGGCAGCTTCGAGGGAATTGACGAGGGAGGATTTCAGTTCAGCGGTCATGCGGGGAATCCTGTTTTGGAGATCGATGCAGAACCATTGTAGAACCTGCGGCTAGCGATTGCGCCCGCAGCCGCCGGGGCGCGGGACCGGCGGGACCAAGCTGCGGATTTACAATGGCAGACGTGTCCACCGAACAGTCCAAACCTATTATTGTTGCCGAGAATCTGACCAAGGTGTACGCCGCGGGGCGCATCCAGGTGGCTGCGGTGCGCGGGGTATCGCTGGCCATTGAGCGCGGTGAGTTTGTCGCCATCGTCGGGCCGTCTGGATCCGGTAAATCCACTCTTTTCTATCTCTTAGGCGGGCTTACGCGGGCCACTGAGGGGCGCGTGGTGATTGATGGCGTGGATTTTGCCAGTTTGAACGACGCCGAGCGCACGCGGCTGCGCAAACATCGCATTGGCTTCGTTTTCCAGCGCTTCAACCTGCTGCCCACGCTTTCAGGGCTAGGCAATATTGAGATCGCCTACACCATCAGCGGGCGCGCCTCGGGTCCAAAAGGGGTGCCGATGGATCTCCAATATTTAGAGCATCTTAGCGACATGCTGGCGATCAAGGGACGGCTCGAGCACCGGCCCTCGGAACTGAGCGGCGGCGAGCAGCAGCGTGTGGCTATTGCGCGGGCGCTTATTACGCGGCCGGCCATTCTGCTGGCAGACGAGCCTACGGGCAACCTGGACACCAAGACCTCCGACGCGGTGCTGGAGATGCTGGTCCGCTCGAACCGCGAACTGGGCCAGACGACGCTGATGATTACGCACAATCCGGAGGCGGCGGCGATTGCGGGGCGTATTTTGACCATGCGGGACGGGGAGATTGTGAAGGAAGAAGCGGGGAACGGGGCGAAGGCGACGGTTTAAGTCCCGTCGTCAGTGTCCCAAGTTTGAGAGGGTCTCACAATGTGGCCGACTGAGGAGACAGCAGCTCGTCTATATAACTGGGCAAATCTCGGGCTGATTTTCGGTCTCTGTTTCGGAGTGGTTTCCACAGTTTTGGTCGTTTGGATGGGGAACGTCAAGGAGAGCTACTCAAACGAAAAGATCGCAGCGACAACCGAGCGCCTCACCGCGGCGCAAGAAGAACTGGCTCGACTGCAAAAAGATGCGGCAGATGCTGAGGCCGCTCAAAAGCGTGTAGAAACAGACCTAGAGACCCAAAAACAGCGCACTGCGGAGGCCCAAAAGGCCGCAGCGGATGCGGCATTAGAATTAGCGAAATTTAGAGCGCCGCGGGTTGTTCCCCCAGAAAAAGAAGAGGCAATTATTGCGGCCTTAAGGCCCTTCGCTGGGCAGAGCTTTGCGTTGGCAGTTTTTCCTGATCCTGAACCTCTGGCACTGATAAGGTCGCTCGATACTCTGCTGAAATCGGCTGGTTGGAGGCGGGCTCCGGCCCAGATACAGCGGGATGGCGGGGTCCTAGTGGAAGTATCGGGGGAAACGGCCGCGAGTATTTTCGACTCGGGCGTGGACGCCTACATAGCACCTGACGACAACGAGTCATTAGGCGCTCAGCGCGCATTCTGCCAATCCCTCGTTAACGTCGGGATTCCGTGCGAAACCCACCGAACACCGCAACTTGTCGGCAAAACGCCGAGGGCGATCACGATTAGCGTCGGCAAGAAGCAATAATGTCTAAGCGGGACATTTCCGGTTGTCCCGTCCTGTTCGTTGACTCCACGGCTTTTTCTTGTTATCTTGGAAAGGTTCGCAAGAACGCAGCTAGTTGTGTGTTTCTACGCTGGTTGTGTCAGGAAATGCCCGGTTCGGCAGGATGGAGCGGGGCAGATTTCCAGGCCAGGGGCGGTTGACCGGCCAAACAGGTTTCCGGAATGGCTCTCTTCTTGCGGAGGGCAGGAAACACTCGCATCGGCGGCACGCGCGTTCCTCACCCATGAGGGGCTATGCGGGCCGGAAGCGGGATACGGCGCTGGCCTTTCCATGAAATCCAGGGAAAGCGACCGGCAAACCGTCCCGGTTCTCGTCTGAGATTGGGATGAAGACAGACGCGAAGCGGTAACCACGGGGCTTTTGTGTGCTTGTTTGGCTGAAATGCCAACCAGGACCAGAGCAGCCCTAGGGTCGCGCGCGGCTGTGAGTTGAGAAGTTACGGGTTTTTTGAAGCAAGGAGTTGCGTTTTGCCGACTTTTAATCAACTGGTTCGCAAGGGGCGCACGGCCCCGCGGTACAAGACGGCGTCGCCCGCATTGCAGGCCTCACCGCAACGGCGCGGGGTATGCACGCGCGTGTATACGCAAACGCCGAAGAAGCCGAACTCGGCCCTGCGCAAGGTGGCTCGCGTGCGGCTGACCAACGGGATCGAGGTCACCACCTACATCCCCGGCATCGGGCACAACCTGCAGGAGCACTCGATCGTGCTCATCCGCGGGGGCCGCGTGAAGGATCTGCCGGGCGTGCGCTATCACGTGATTCGCGGAACGCTGGATTCAGTGGGCGTGGCCGGACGCAATCAGGGCCGATCGAAGTACGGCACCAAGCGCGCCAAGGGCGGCGCGAAGAAGTAGGCTCCGCTCTTTCGGGTTTTGGATGAGAGTGCGGGTAGGTCGGGCTGAAGCTAAGAGCTAGTAGCTGAATTTGAGGATTTATGCCGAGAAAAGGGCACATTGCGAAGCGGGAAGTGGCGGCGGATCCGGTCTACGGATCGACGCTGGTAACCAAGTTTGTGAACTCGATGATGTGGGGCGGCAAGAAGTCGACCGCGCAGAACATCTTCTATCAGGCGATGAAGAACCTGGAGGAGAAGGGCGGCGGCGACGACGCGCTCAAGCTGTTCAAGAAAGCCGTCGAGAACTGCAAGCCGCTGCTGGAAGTGAAGACGCGGCGTGTGGGCGGCGCCAACTACCAGGTGCCCATCGAAGTGGGCCCCGATCGCCGCACCTCGCTGGCCATTCGCTGGCTGATCACCTACGGACGCAGCCGCGGCGAGAAGGGCATGACCGATAAGCTCTCGAACGAACTTCTTGACGCGGCCAATGGACGCGGCGCGGCCATGAAGAAGAAGGAAGACGTGCACCGCATGGCCGAGGCCAACAAGGCCTTTGCACACTACCGCTGGTAGGAATTTAGCCTCTAGCTTTTAGCTTCTAGCTACTAGCTTTTGGCCGTAGTTGTAATGACCAAGTCTGGGACCGCGTCGGGCGGTTCCGTGAGAAACAAGCTAGAGGCTAGGAGCTAAGAGCTAGCAGCTGGTTTTTAACCGCGGGGAAAGACGCCCCGCAAGGAATTGAAATCGTGGCTCGCACCGTACCTCTAAATCGCTGCCGCAACATCGGCATCATGGCGCACATCGACGCCGGAAAGACGACAGCGACAGAGCGCATCCTGTTCTATACCGGCATCACGCACCGGCTGGGAGAGGTGCATGAAGGCACGGCGACCATGGACTACATGGAGCAGGAGCAGGAACGCGGCATCACGATCACTTCAGCCGCTACCACCTGCACCTGGCGCGACGTTCTCATCAATATTATTGATACCCCCGGCCACGTGGACTTTACGGCCGAGGTGGAGCGCAGCTTGCGCGTACTGGATAGCGCGGTAGCGCTATTCGATTCCGTTTCAGGCGTGCAGCCGCAGACCGAGACGGTGTGGCGGCAGGGTGACAAGTACAAAGTTCCCCGGATTTGCTTTGTCAACAAAATGGACAAGAACGGCGCGGATTTTGAGCACGTTCTTGAAACCATCCGCAAGCGCCTGGGAGCGCGGCCCGTGGCGTTGCAGATTCCCGTGGGCGCCGAGGCGAACTTCAAGGGTGTTGTCGACCTGATTGAGATGAAGGCGATCCTCTGGCACGATGAAACTTTGGGCGCCGAGTTTTCTATCGAAGAGATTCCCGCTAACCTGGTGAAGAAGGCGAATGCGTTCCGTACGCAGCTGATCGAGACCATCGCCGAGACCGACGATGTTCTGCTCGAGAAGTTCCTCGAGGGCGAGACGCCGACGGTGGAAGAGCTGAAGGCGGGTATCCGCCAGGCCACCATTGACCTGAAGGTCTTCCCGGTCATTTGCGGATCGGCATTCAAGAACAAGGGCATACAGACGCTGCTCGATGCCGTCGTCGACTACCTGCCCAGTCCGCTCGATAAGCCCCCCGTGGAAGGCATCGATCCCCACGATCATTCCAAGATTGAAATCCGCAAGTGCGAAGACGGCGAGCCGTTCTCGGCGCTGGCGTTCAAGCTGATCAACGATCAATACGGCAAGCTCTCGTTCATCCGCGTTTACTCGGGCACGCTCAAGACCGGCGACACCATCATGAATCCGCGCACCGGCAGGACTGAGCGCGTGGGGCGCCTGGTGAAGATGCACGCCAACAAGCGCGAGGACATTACGGAGATCCTGGCCGGCGACATCTGCGCCTGCGTCGGCCTGAAAGATGTGAAGACGGGCGATACGCTCTGTGCGCCGAATCATCCCATTGCTCTGGGCGCTATTGTTTTCCCGGAACCGGTGATCTCGGTTGCCATCGAGCCCAAGACCAAGGCTGACCAGGAAAAGATGGGCGTTGCCCTCTCGCGGCTGGCCGAGGAAGACCCGACCTTCAAGGTGCATACCGACGAGGATTCGGGGCAGACGATTATCAGCGGCATGGGCGAGCTGCACCTTGAGATTCTTGTGGATCGCATGAAACGCGAGCACAAAGTGGAAGCCAATGTGGGCGAGCCCAAGGTAGCTTTCCGCGAGACCATCCGCAAGGTTGCCGAGGCTGAAGGCAAGTACATTCGGCAGACCGGCGGCTCCGGCAACTACGGCCACTGCGAGTTGCGCATCGAGCCTAACGAGCCGGGCAAAGGCTACGAGTTCATCAATGAGATCAAGGGCGGCGTGGTGCCCAAGGAGTACATCAAGCCTATCGACATGGGCGTGCGGGGCGCGATGGAGGGCGGCATTCTGGCCGGCTTCCCGATGGTTGATGTGAAGGTGGCGCTGATTGACGGCAGCTACCACGAAGTGGACTCCAATGAAAACGCCTTTAAGATTGCTGGCTCAATCGCGTTCAAGGAAGCGGCACATAGGGCCAAGCCGGTGCTGTTGGAGCCGGTGATGGCGGTCGAAGTGACGGTGCCCGAGGAGTACATGGGCGTCATCATCGGCGACATCAATTCGCGCCGCGGGCGCATTGAGGGTATGGAGCATGCAGCGGGTTCGCAGGTAATCAAGGCGATGGTCCCGCTGAAGGAAATGTTCGGCTACGTGAACGAGATTCGTTCGTCCACGCAGGGCCGGGCGTCGTATTCAATGCAGTTTGCGCGCTACGAAGAGGCGCCACGCATGATTGCCGATGAGATTATCGGCCGTGCGCAAGGCAAGTAGCAGTTTTTTGGGGCTGGAGCCGGAATGCCGGCGCCCCAAGGTTCAACAAGCAGTAAAGCGATGAAAGGGATTTAGGACTTTTATGGCGAAGGAAAAGTTTGATCGCAGCAAGCCGCACGTCAACGTGGGAACGATCGGTCATATTGATCACGGCAAGACGACCCTGACGGCGGCGATTACGAAGGTATTGCAGAAGCACAACCCGAAGAACCAGTTCCGCTCGTTCGACTCGATTGACAACGCGCCGGAAGAGCGGGAGCGCGGCATCACGATCGCGACAGCACACGTGGAGTACGAGACGGCCAACCGTCACTACGCGCACGTGGACTGCCCGGGCCACGCTGACTACATCAAGAACATGATCACGGGCGCAGCGCAGATGGACGGCGCGATCCTGGTGGTGGCGGCGACGGACGGACCGATGCCGCAGACCAAGGAGCACGTGCTGCTGGCGCGCCAGGTGGGCGTGCCCTCGGTGCTGGTTTTCCTGAACAAGTGCGACGCGGTGGAAGACGAAGAGTTGATCGAACTGGTGGAGTTGGAAGTGCGCGAGTTGCTGGCCAAGTACCAGTTCCCGGATGACGCGCCGGTGATCCGCGGCTCGGCTTTGGGCGCCTTGAATGGCGAGGCCAAGTGGGAAGCGAAGATCGACGAGCTGATGGCGGCGGTGGACAGTTATGTGCCGCGTCCGGACCGCGCGGTGGATCAGCCGTTCCTGATGCCGATTGAAGATATCTTTTCGATTTCCGGACGTGGGACTGTGGTCACGGGCAGGATCGAGCGCGGCAAGGTGAAGGTGGGCGAGGACGTGGAGATTGTCGGCTTCCGCGAGACGCGCAAGACGGTCTGCACCGGCGTCGAGATGTTCAAGAAGCAACTCGACGAGGGCATGGCCGGGGACAACGCGGGCATTCTGTTGCGCGGCACGGCGAAGGAAGACGTGGAGCGCGGCATGGTGCTGGCCAAGCCGGCGTCGATTACGCCGCACACGACCTTCAAGAGCTCGGTGTACGTGTTGAGCAAGGAAGAGGGTGGGCGTCATACGCCGTTCTTCAAGGGCTACCGGCCGCAGTTCTACTTCCGCACGACGGACGTGACGGGAGTGGCGGAGTTGCCGGCGGGCGTGGAGATGGTGATGCCGGGCGACAACGTGGAGCTGACGATTGAGCTGATTACGCCAGTGGCCATGGAGAAGGGTTTGCGCTTTGCCATCCGCGAAGGCGGACGCACGGTGGGCGCAGGAGCTATCTCGGAGATTATCAAGTAAGCCGTGGTTCGTGAATCGTGAGTCGTGAAAGCGGCTTAACCGCGGCGATCCGATATGAACCACGAAACACGAACTACGTACCACGAAGAGGAAGCAAATGGTTGGACAGAGAATTCGCATCCGGTTGAAGGCGTACGACTATCGCGTACTGGACACCTCGACCGGCGAGATTGTGGACACGGCCAAGCGCACCGGGGCAACGGTGGCGGGACCGATTCCTTTGCCGACGATCAAAAACAAGTATTGCGTGTTGCGCTCTCCGCACGTCGACAAGAAGTCGCGCGAGGAGTTTGAGATTCGCACGCACAAGCGGCTGATCGACATTCTGGAGCCCACTCAACAAACCGTTGATGCGCTGATGAAGCTCGATTTGCCTGCTGGCGTGGATGTCGAGATCAAGGCGTTCGAGAAGTAGGCACCTGCGGTGCGGCAGCCGCGCCTTACGGCGCAAAGCCCGCCGAAGGTAACGGCAAGAAAAAAGCCCCCAAAGGGCCCGGCAGTGCGAAGCCGAAAGCTTTGCATGATGAGGTGAGGGAAAGATGGCAGTCACAGGGATTCTGGGAAAAAAGATCGGCATGACGCAGGTCTTCGATGAAAAGGGCGACGTGCACCCGATTACGGTGTTGCAGGCCGGCCCCTGCGTGATTACGCAGTTGAAGACGGTGGCGAAGGATGGCTACGACGCCGCACAGATCGGGCTGGTGGAGTTTGTGAAGGCTTCGCGGATGACCAAGCCGCAATCGGGGCATCTGAAGAAGACCGAAGCCCCGCCGGTGAAGTTGATCAAGGAAGTGGATATCGAGGCCGCGACGGATGGCGCAGAAGAGAGCAAGGCGGGCGACCGCGTGCTGGTGGACATTTTCGCGGATGCCAAGTTTGTAGACGTCATCGGCACTTCGAAAGGCCGGGGCTTTGCGGGCGTGGTGCGGCGGCACGGTTTCGCCGGCGGTCCCAAGTCGCACGGGCACATGTTCCAGGTGCAGGGCTCGATCGGCGCGTCCAGCTTTCCGTCGCGCGTCTTTCCGGGGCAGCGCATGCCGGGCCACATGGGAACCGACCAGGTGACGGTGCGCAACCTGCGCATCCGAGGCATCGATCTCGAAGAGAATTTGTTGATGGTCGAGGGCGCCGTGCCGGGTCACCGTGAGGGTTATGTGCTGATCTCGAAGGCCAAGGCTCCGCCGCGCGAGCGCCGTGGCTTTGCCGGGTCGGGCACCCTGGATCCGTTGAAGGCTTCGAAGAAGGCACAGAAGAAGAAATAGGTCTGGCCGTCCAGCAAGACGCGCCTTCGGACGCGTGAGATTTAAGCCGGAAAGCAAGGCAATCCGGCGAAAGAAGAAAAAGATGGCAAAAGTGGATGTAGTGAATTTAAGCGGCAAGAAGGTGGGCTCGGTGGAGCTGGCCGACGCGGTGTTTGCGCCGGAGCAGGTGAACGAGGCTCTGTTGTGGGAGGCGGTCAAGCACTATCGCGCCTCGCTGCGCCAGGGCACGCACAAGACCAAGAGCCGTACCGAAGTTGCCGGTTCCGGCAAAAAGCTATGGAAGCAAAAGGGCACGGGCCGGGCGCGTATTGGTTCGGTGCGCTCGCCTCTGTGGCGTCATGGCTACACGGTCCACGGACCGACGCCGCGCAGCTACGATTACCCCTTCCCGCGCAAGAAGCTGCTGGGCGCACTGCGCGCGGCGCTGGCCTCGAAGCTGGCCGACGGCAAGCTGACCGTGGTGGACTCGCTTGAGATCAAGGAAGGCAAGACCAAGCTCTACCGCGAGGCGCTCAACAAGCTCGACGTCACGCGTACGGCGTTGATCGTCGAGAACGGCAAGACGCTGACGCAGTCGCTGGTGCTGGGCGCGCGCAACCTGAAGGGCGTGGAACTGGTGCTGAACAACGAGGTGCATCCCTACGACCTGCTGCGTTACGAGCGGGCGATTTTCTCGAAGGCGGCCATTGAGACATTGGTCGAGGTTCTCGTGAAGTCCGCTTCGAAGCGCAAGGCCGCCCATGCGGATGCCGCCAAGGAGGTTGCGTAATGCCGACACTCTATACCGTCATTCGCCGCCCGTTGATTACCGAAAAGGGGTTGGGCGTAAAAGAAACTGAAGGCACGCTGGTGTTCGAAGTTGCGCCCAATGCCTCCAAGACTGAAGTGAAACAGGCCGTAGAAGCGCTCTTCAAGGTGAAGGTAGCCGCGGTACGCACGGCCAACGTGCTGGGCAAGGAACGGCGCCGCGGCAAGTTTGCCGGCTATAAGCCGGATTGGAAGAAGGCGTACGTGAAGTTGAAGGCCGGCGAAAAGCTGCCGGAGTACGTGAGCAACCTGTAAGACAGCTTTTAGCTCTCAGCTTTCAACCTTCAGCTTTTTCGTGCGAAGGCGAGTGCTGAGGACGGACGCGAAAGTTGAGTTTGAGCAGGACGAGTTGAAGGCTGTTCGTTGAAAGCTGATAGCTCGTTAAGGAAAAAGACGATGCCAATCAAAACATACAGACCGATCACACCGACGCTGCGGTTTCAGACCTCGCTGACGACTGACGATCTGACGACGTCGACGCCGCACAAGCCGCTGCTGACGACGCGCAAGCGCACAGGCGGACGCCGCAACTCGGGCGACCTGACCATCCGCCATCAAGGCGGCGGGCACAAGCAGAAGCTGCGCGCGATCGATTTCAAGCGCGAGAAGTATGGCGTGCCGGGCAAGGTGGCGACCATCGAATACGATCCCAACCGTTCGGCGCGTATTGCCCTGGTGCATTACGCCGATGGCGAAAAACGCTACATTTTGCAACCTGTCGGGCTGAAGGTGGGCGCCACGGTGACCTCGGGTCCCGAGGCCGACATCCTGGTGGGCAACGCGCTGCCGCTCAAGAACATTCCTGCCGGCACCACGGTGCACGCCATCGAACTGCGGCCGGGCAAAGGCGCGCAGATGGCGCGTTCGGCGGGCGCGCAGGCCCAGTTGGTGGCGAAGGAGGGCGAATACGCCCTGCTCAAGCTGCCTTCCGGCGAAACGCGCAGGGTTCTCGTGGAGTGCATGGCGACTGTCGGGCAGGTGGGCAATACCGATCACGAAAACATTTCGATCGGCAAGGCGGGCCGCAATCGCTGGATGGGTATCCGACCGACGAATCGCGGCGTGTCCATGAACCCGGTCGACCATCCGCACGGCGGTGGCGAAGGCAAGACCTCGGGCGGACGTCATCCGGTAACCCCGTGGGGCCAGCCCACACGCGGCTACAAGACGCGCAACAACAAACGGACCGACGCGATGATTATCAGCCGCCGGGCGAAGTAGAAAAGGCAGCTTCTAGCTAATAGCTTCTAGCTACTAGCTCGATGGTTGCGAAGCGAGAAATTTCAAGCAATAGCCGGCCGATAGCGGGAGCAGGAAGAAGCTAGGAGCTAGAGGCTAAAAGCTAGGAGCTGTTTTTTATGGGACGTTCGACAAAAAAAGGGCCGTTTGTGGATGCGCACCTGATGGTGAAGGTGGAGGCGCTAAACAAGGCCAACGACAAGAAAGTGATCAAGACGTGGACGCGCCGCTCGACGATCTTTCCCGAGTTCGTGGGCCACACCATCGCGGTGCACAACGGCAAGAAGTTTGTTCCCGTGTACGTGACCGAGAACATGGTGGGACACAAGCTGGGCGAGTTTGCGCCGACCCGTACGTTCAAGGGACACACCGGCGGATCGAAGGCTGCAGAGACCACGGCCAAGCCGGCGTAAAAGCTAGCGGCTGAAGTTGAGGAAGGCATGAGTATGGCGGTTCAAACAAGGGAATACCGGGCCACGGCGAAGTTCCAGCGCGTGTCGCCGCAGAAGGCGCGGCTAGTGCTGGACCTGATCAAAGGGCGCGGGGTGCAGGAGGCGCTGGATACGGCGGCTTTCACCAAGAAGCGCATCGCTCCGGTGGTGCACAAGCTGCTGACTTCGGCGATCGACAACGCCAAGTACGTGGCCGGCGAGGAAGGCATCGATCTTGACGTGGACAATCTCTACGTCAAGAATGCCATCGCCAATGACGGGCCGCGCATGAAGCGCATCCGTCCCGCACCCATGGGGCGGGCGTATCGCTACCAGCGCCGGCTTACGCATATTGAGCTTTCAGTGGCCGAGCGCCAGGCGAAGTCGGGATTGGTGACCAGGGTAGAGGAGCCGGCCCCTGTGCCGGAGTCCGCAAAGGCGGCCAAGGCGAAGAAGGCTGCGCCCGCGGCAGCCAAGGCGAAGGAAACTGCTCCTAAGGCCACAAAGAAAAAGGCGACGGAGACAGGGGAAACCAAGCCGGCAGCCAAGGCTGCGGCAACCAAGAAGGCCGGCAAGTAGGCCTGGAGTTTTTGAGAGGAAAAGTATGGGACAGAAAGTCCATCCTTACGGATTTCGGCTTGGCGTAAACAAGCCATGGCGGTCACGCTGGTTCTCCGAGCGCGAGTACGACAAGCTCCTGGTCGAGGACGTGAAGCTGAAGGCGGAGTTGCGCGAGAAGCTGAAGGCTGCAGGCGTGAGCTCAGTGGAGATCGAGCGTCCGGGCAACAAGCTGCGCTTCCTGATCCGCACGGCGCGTCCCGGTATCGTGATCGGCCGCAAGGGCGCCGAGATCGAGAAGCTGAAGACCGAGCTCGGCAAGCGCACCAACCGCGACGTGTTCATCGACATCATCGAGGTGAACAAGCCGGAGCTGGACGCGCAGCTGGTGTCGGAGAATATCGCGCTGCAACTCGAAAAGCGCGTCAGTTTCCGCCGCGCCATGCGCAAGAGCGTCGATTCGGCGCTGCGCTTCGGTTGCAAGGGAATCAAGGTGCGTGTTTCCGGCCGGTTGAACGGCAATGAAATCGCGCGCTCGGAGTGGTATCTGCAGGGGCGTTTGCCGCTGCACACGCTGCGCGCCGATATCGACTACGGCTTTACGGAAGCGCACACGACCTACGGCGTGATCGGCGTGAAGACGTGGATCTATCGCGGCGACATATACGAGCAGAAGCGCCGCCAGGTTCCGCCGGTTGGGAAGACGGCGTTTTAAAGGCAGCTGCTAGCTCCTAGCCTCTAGCTTCTAGCTAGTTTGGTGGGGAGCCGGGCTGCCGCGGGAAATAGCTAGGGGCTAGTAGCTGAGAGCTAGTAGCTGCTTTTTGAGGGTTTCGTTATGTTGATGCCGAAGAAAGTGAAGTTCCGGAAGCAGCAGAAGGGCAAGCGCCGCGGCAAAGCGTGGCGCGGTTCGACGCTGTCGTTTGGCGAGTACGGTTTGAAGGTGATGGAGTGCGGTTACATCACCGACCGGCAGATTGAGGCCAGCCGTGTTGCCATGACGCGTTTCATCAAGCGCGGCGGCAAGATCTGGCTGCGCCTGTTCCCGGACAAGCCAATCACCAAGAAGCCGGCCGAAGTCCGCATGGGCTCGGGCAAGGGCGCGCTGGACCACTGGGTAGCAGTGGTACGGCCGGGCAAGATCCTGTTCGAGATGGAAGGCGTGACGCCGGAGACAGCGGCCGAGGCCATGCGCCTGGCGTCGCACAAGCTGCCGCTCAGGACCAAGTTCGTGATGCGGCCCGGCGCGGAGAAGACCGCTGTGAAGGCAGCGGAGTAAGAACCGGCCGTCAGCGATTGGCTATTAGCTAATTGGCGGCAGGGAAAAGATTCAGGCGATGGCTGGGCTGTTCGCCGGAGCAAGACAAAGCTAAAGGCTGAGAGCCGATAGCCAGGAGTTTTAAGAGATGGAACTCGCAAAGATGCGGAATTTGAACGACGACGAGCTCAGGCACCAGGAGAAGACCTCCGCGGAGCAGCTGTTCCGGCTCCGCTTCCAGGTTTCCCTGGGGCAGAACGACGGCGTGAAGAAGCTGCGCCAGCTGCGCAAGGAAATTGCGCAGATCAAGACCGTGGCGCGGGAGCGCGTGCTGGGCATTCACGGCGAAAGCCAGGAAGCAAAGCCGGCTGCCGAAGCCAAGGTCGTGAAGGCGGAAGAGCCCGTTGTGGCCGCTAAAGCCAAGGCGCCGAAGGCGACGAAGAAAGCCGCTCCGAAAACCGCTGCGGCGGCGAAGACCAAGACAGCGAAAGCGAAGGAGGCCGGCAAATGACGGCGACTGAGAAAACACCAGCGACGGCGGCAGCGCCGACGGCAACTCTGACCTCGAGACGCAATGAAAAGGTGGGTCAAGTAGTTTCCACCAAGATGCAGAAGACCATTGTGGTCGCGGTGGAGATGCGCAAGGCGCATGCCAAGTACAAGAGGATCGTGCGCTCGACCAAAAAGTTCTACGCCCACGACGAGCAGAGCTCGGCGCGCATGGGCGACGTGGTGCGCATCCGGGAAACGCGTCCGCTGAGCAAGCTGAAGCGGTGGTCGCTCGAAGAGATTGTACGGCGGTCGGCGCTCGGTCAGATTGAAGACGCCGTGCTTCCGGGCGAAGTCGTACCTGCCGAGAAGTAAGGCTGCCGAGAGGAGAAAGAAACCATGGCTGTACAAATGAGAACCATGCTCGCGGTGGCCGACAACTCCGGCGCGCGCAAACTGCAGGTGATTCTGCCTCTGGGCGGCGGACTGGGCGCGAAGGCCGGTTTGGGCGACGTTGTGACGGCGGCGGTGAAGGAAGCTTCCCCCGACGGCACGGTGAAGAAGGGCAAGGTGGTGAAGGCGGTGATTGTGCGTACGCGCAAGGAGCACCGGCGCCGCGACGGCACCTACATCCGCTTTGACGAGAACGCGGCGGTGGTGATCAGCGACGATCACGAGCCGGTGGGCACGCGCGTCTTTGGACCCGTGGCCCGCGAACTGCGCGAGAAGAAGTTTCTGAAGATTGTTTCCTTAGCTCCCGAGGTTGTCTAAGTTCGCAGGGACTGCGGAACGAGCTGAGAACTGTAAATAAGAACTACGAATTGTTTCGGAGAAGCAAATGGCGAGTTTGATGATTCATCGCAACGATACGGTCAAGGTCCTTACCGGCTCTGACCGGGGCAAGACGGGCCGCGTGCTGCGTGTGTTCCCCGACAAGGGCGCGGTGCTGGTGGAGCACGTGCGCGTGGTCAAGAAGACGGTCTCGAGCAAGGGCGGCCAGCGGACCAAAGGCGGCATCGCCGAGCAGGAGTCGCCGATCAACGTGTCGAACGTTGTGCTGGTGTGTCCCAGCTGCGGCAACGCGCGCGTGGGCCACAAGGTTGAGGGCGACTCGCGTCTGCGGATTTGCAAGAAATGCGGGCAAGAGCTGCCCACGAAGAAGTAGCTTCTAGCCTCTGGCTTCCAGCTTCCAGCTTGTTCGTGCTGGGACAAAGGACTGAGGCAGAGGCGAGATCGAGCTAAAAGCTAGCAGCTAGGAGCTAGCGGCTAAATTGAGTCCCTTCCGAAACGGTAAACGGGCCGCGAGCCCAATCCGAGAGCCGGAAGAAAGAGAGCAGAGAGATGGCGGCAAGGTTGAAGGAAAGGTATCACAAGGAGATCAAGCAGGTGCTCCAGAAGGAGCTCGGGCTTGAGAACGCAATGGCTGTGCCACAGCTTAAAAAGATCGTGATCAACATGGGTCTTGGCGAAGCCACGCAGAATTCCAAGCTGCTGGATCCGCTGGTGGCCGATCTGACGCAAATTGCCGGCCAGAAGCCGGTGACCACGAAGGCGAAGAAGTCGATTGCGGCTTTCAAGGTGCGCGAGGGCAATGCCATCGGCGCCATGGTTACACTGCGCGCCGACAAGGCCTACGAGTTTCTCGATCGCTTGATCTCGGTCGCACTGCCGCGCGTGCGCGATTTCCGCGGCGTGTCGACGAAAAGTTTTGACGGGCGCGGCAACTACACGCTCGGCCTGCGCGACCAGCTGATCTTTCCGGAGATCGACTACGCGAAGGTGGAAAAGCTGAAAGGCATGAATATCACGATTGTGACCACGGCGAAGGACGACAACCAGGCGCGTGCGCTGCTCAAGCACTTCGGCATGCCCTTCCGCCAGGGCGCGTAAGGACAGCTTCTAGCTGCTAGCCTCTAGCTTGATTGAGGCGGAACTGGTGACTGAGGCAAAACGAACGAAGCTAAAAGCTAGTAGCTAAGAAGCTAGTAGCTGTTTTTCAAGAGGTTTTATGGCAACTACAGCAAAAAGAGTGAAGGACGCGCGGAAGCCGAAGTTTTCGAGCCGCAAGCACAATCGCTGCCAACTGTGCGGACGGCCGCGCGGTTTCCTGCGCAAGTTCGGCGTATGCCGTTTGTGTTTCCGGTCGCTAGCGCTGAAGGGCGAGATCCCCGGCGTTAACAAGTCCAGTTGGTAGTAGGACAGCTTCCAGCCAACTGACTGCTGAAAGCTAATAGCTGTTTTAAACATTCCCGCAGGTTCCCGGCGCATAAGCGGCGGGCGAACGGGGGATGAAGGAGAAGGAATGAGTCTGACCGATCCAGTAGCAGATTTTCTGGCGCGAATCCGGAATGCGATTCGGGCGCGTCATCAGAAGCTGGATGTTCCCGCTTCGAAGCTGAAGGCCGAGATTGCCCGCATTCTTAAGGAAGAGGGCTACATCTCGAACTACAAGGTCCAGGATGAGGAAGGCAAGCCGGTGCTGCGCGTGTATCTGAAGTACGGCGGCACGGAAGCGGCCATTCGCGATCTGGCGCGCGTTTCGCGTCCCGGCTGCCGCGTGTATGTCGGCCGCGACGATATCAAGCGCGTGCAGGGCGGGCTGGGCATTTCGATTTTGACTACGCCCAAGGGCGTGATGACGGGCCGCCAGGCGCGCCGCGAGGGTGTGGGCGGCGAGTTGCTGTGCGAAGTCTGGTAGGACTGGCCGTCCAGGCGGTTTTCAGCGTATCGAAGCCGGCCGTGGTGATGATTTGAAGCTGGGTGATCAGGCCGTTGGCCCGATCGGGCTGCAGTGGAACGTGGGAGCGGAAGCGCTCCGGCGGGACTCGCAAGCCAAGAAGGAATTTGAAGAATGTCGCGCATTGGAAAGAAACCGATCCCGCTTCCGGCGGGCGTGAAGTACACGGTCGAGGGCAACACTGTTTTGGTGGAAGGTCCCAAGGGCAAGGTCACGGCGCTGATCGCCAATGGCATCACGCTGAAGACCGAGGGCGGGAACCTGGAGATCGTGCGGGCGAGCGAAGACAAGGCCGCGCTGCATGGGCTGACGCGCGCTCTGGTGAACAACGCGGTGCACGGCGTGACCCAGGGTTGGACCCGGGAGCTGGACATTGTGGGCATCGGCTACCGCGCCGAGTTGAAGGGCAAAGGTACGGTGGTGTTTACGCTGGGCTACTCGCATCCCATCGAAGTTCCGCTGCCATCGGGCATTGAAGTGACCATCGATCCCAAGCAGACGCACCTGACGGTCAGCGGCGTCGACCGGCAAAAGGTGGGCCAGGTGGCAGCCGACATGCGTTCGTTGCGCAAGCCGGATCCGTACAAGAACAAGGGCGTGCGCTACTCCGACGAGCGGCTGAAGAAGAAGGCCGGCAAGACCGGAGCGAAATAAGCTGCTAGTTCCTAGCCTCTAGCTTCTAGCTTTTTTGTGCTGAAGCAAGGGTAACGACAGTGGCGAGATGAAGCTAAAAGCTAGCAGCTAGAAGCTAGCGGCTGCATCTGAATCCGAACGGGGCCGCGAGGCGGTTCCGCTGATAGGTGAGAGAAGACGATGATTACGCAGACCAAGAGGAACGAGATTCGCAAGACCATTCACTCGCGCATCCGGGCGAAGCTGTCGGGGACGACGGAGCGGCCGCGGCTGAACGTGTACCGCTCGCTCAATCACATTTACGCGCAGGTGATCGACGACCAGAAGGGCGAAACGCTGGTGTCGGCCTCAACCTTGCAGGCAAAGTCGAAGACCGGCGGCAACGTCGCGGCAGCCAAGGAGATCGGCAAGAAGATCGCGGAGCAGGCCGTGGCCAAGGGCATCAAGCAGGTGGTCTTCGATCGCGGCGGCTATCTGTATCACGGCCGCGTGAAGGCGCTCGCCGATGCGGCGCGCGAAGCGGGGCTGGAATTCTAAAGGCAGCTACTAGCCGCTAGCTTCTAGCTGCTAGCTGATTGTGCTAAGTTGACGATCTTGCCCAGGCGGGATGGGCTAGAGGCTGGGAGCTAGAAGCTAGTAGCTCAAAAGGATAGCAATGACGATGTTGACGAAGAAACTCGATGCCAACCAGTACAACCTGAAGGATCAGGTGGTGTCCATCAATCGCGTCACCAAGGTGGTGAAGGGCGGCAAGAATATGTCGTTTGCCGCGCTGGTGGTGGTGGGCGACGCCGCTTCGGGCGTGGTGGGCTACGGATCGGGCAAGGCCAAGGAAGTTCCCCAGGCAATTCGCAAGGGAATTGAGTCGGCCAAGAAGAACCTGGTGAGGGTTCACCTGACCGAGACCACGATTCCACACCAGGTCTTGGGCCGGTTCGGCTCTGGCCAGGTGCTGCTGAAGCCGGCGCCGGAAGGCACAGGCGTGATTGCCGGCGGCGCGGTGCGCGCGGTGATGACCTCAGTCGGCGTGCAGAACGTGCTGACCAAGAGCCTCGGTTCGCCGAATCCGCACAACGTGATCAAGGCTACGTTCGACGCGCTCGCGCAGTTGCGCGACAGGGCCGATGTGGCAGCGGCGCGCGGCAAGCAAGTGGAGGATCTGTGATGGCCGCAACCAAGAAGATTCGCATTCAGTACTACCGTTCCAAGATCGCCACGCCCACCAAGCACAAGCTGGTGATCAAGGGCTTGGGCTTTACGCGTCTCAACCAGATCGTGGAGCGCGAGGATACGGAGTCGATACGGGGCATGGTGAAGGCAGTGCCGCACCTGGTCCGCATTGTTGAGAACTAGACTTCGCAAGCTTCTAGCTCCTAGCTTTTCGTGCTGGGTCGAAGATTTTCGCAAGGGCGAATTGAGCTAGAGGCTAGCAGCTAGAAGCTAGAGGCTGTTTTACAACGCGAGTCGGATGGTTCAACAAGGCCATCCGGCGTTATAGCGAGGGGAATATGGCAAAGAATTTATCGAATTTGCGCGCGCCACGGAAGGCTAACACCGGGCGCAAGCGCGTGGGCCGGGGCATGGGATCCGGCATGGGCAAGACCTCGACGCGCGGCCACAAGGGTCAGGGATCGCGCACCGGCACGAGCCTGATGCGGGGATTTGAAGGCGGCCAGATGCCGCTGCACCGCCGGCTGCCCAAGCGCGGATTTACCAACATCTTCCGCACCGAATACACCGTGGTGAACCTGGACCGCATTGCGGAGCTGGGCGTGGCCGAGATCGGCCTCGACGACTACCGCAAGCTGGGGCTGGCCTCGAGCAAGAAGGCACTGATCAAGATCCTGGGTTCGGGTGAACTCACGAAGGCTGTCACCATCCCCGCGCACAAGTTCTCCAAGTCGGCGGCGGAGAAGATTCAGAAAGCCGGCGGCAAGGCTGTGGTTTTGGGCGGCGAAACGGCTCCTGCAGCAGCGTAGCGCGATAGTAGAGATGATAA
>CAWFPZ010000008.1:0-21310 GCA_963817835.1 uncultured Acidobacteriota bacterium
TCGAAGGCACGAACGTAGAAGAGGGACGAAAGATTCTGAAAGAGTCGGGGCTGAACTTCCAGGTGGGCGCAACGATGAAAGAAGCGGCTGAGCTTGTTGTGAAAGCAGCTTCTAGCCACTAGCTTCTAGCTGCTAGCTCAAAAGCACCGCGGGGAGATGAGACTTGTCGCAAGACTTTCAAGATCTCACAGTTTGGCAGAGAGCAATGGAATTGACCGAAGCTGTCTACAGTCTCACAAAGACGTTTCCCAAAGATGAGATTTACGGATTGACATCCCAGCATCGGCGGGCCAGCGTCTCGATTGCGAGCAATATTGCAGAGGGCCGTGCAAGAGCAACAGATCGCGACTTTGGGCACTTTCTCAATATCGCGCTCGGGTCGACCTACGAAGTTCAAACGCAGCTTTTGCTCGCCGGGCGAATAAAGATTGGCGATGAAGCAATGCGAAAGAAAGCGGAATGTCTTTGCATCGAGACTTCCAAGATGCTTGGAGCGTTCCTCCTGTCACTGAAAAGCTAGGAGCTAGAAGCTAGCAGCTAGGAGCTGTTTTAAATGGCAGTTTTAGTAGATAAAAACACGCGTCTCATCGTTCAGGGCATCACCGGCAAGGAAGGCACCTTCCACGCCATGGGTTGCGCGGAGTATGGCACCAAGGTGGTCGGCGGTGTGACGCCCGGCAAGGGCGGAACCATGCACGAGGGCTGGCCGGTGTTCAACACTGTTGCCGAAGCCGTGGCCAAGACCGGTGCTAACGCGACCATGATTTTTGTGCCGCCGCCGTTTGCCGCAGACGCCATTCTCGAGGCCGAGGATGCGGGAATGCCGTTGATCGTCTGCATCACGGAAGGCATTCCGACGCTGGACATGGTGAAGGTGTGGGCCAAGCTCAAGAATTCGCAATCGCGGCTGGTCGGCCCCAACTGCCCGGGCGTGATTTCGCCCGGCAAGGCGAAGATCGGCATCATGCCGGGGCGCATTCACAAGGAAGGTTCGATCGGGATTGTGTCTCGTTCCGGGACACTCACCTACGAGGCCGTGCACCAACTCACGCAACGCGGCATCGGGCAGTCGACCGCGATCGGCATTGGCGGCGATCCCATTATCGGAACCACGCACATCGATGCTTTGCGGCTGCTCAGCGACGATCCTGAAACGGAAGCCATCATCATGATTGGCGAAATTGGCGGATCGGCCGAGGAAGCCGCGGCGGAGTTTGTGAAGAAGCACGTGAAGAAGCCGGTGGTGGGCTTTATCGCCGGGCAGACAGCGCCTCCGGGACGCCGCATGGGCCATGCTGGCGCGATTATCAGCGGAGGCCAGGGAACGGCCGCCGACAAAATGAAGGCCATGGAAGCAGCAGGCATTCACGTTGTGGTGTCGCCCGCCGAGATGGGCGCTACGTTGGCCAGGGTGATCGGCAAAGCGTGACGCCCTGCACCGGTCACTTCCCGATCAGCACAAACGCGCCCCAGTAATACGGCAGATCCTTGCCGTACCGCTTTTTCACCGTCTCGCGCTCTTCCAGTTGCGCCTGCCGCAGAGCTTCCGGCTTCTCCATCCCGGCCAGCCACTTTTGGTAGAAGAGCGACATCAGCTCCTGCGTCTCCTTGTCGGGCACGGACCACATGCTCATCATCACCGCATCGGCGCCGGCCTCCTGCAGTCCGCGCCGCAACCCGAAGACGCCGTCGCTGTTCAGTTCCTTGCCCAATCCCGTCTCGCACGCGCTCAGCACCACTAGTTCGGTTCCTTCCAGATTCAACTGGCTCGCCTCGTAAGCCGTCAGCACTCCGTCGTCCACTCCGCCTTCCGGCGTTGCACCCTGCCGCACGCGATCTGCCCCGGCAAAAAACAATCCCGAGCGCAGCATGGGATCCTCATTCACATTGGCTTTTTCTCCACGCGCCTCCGCAGTCGCCGTCAGCTCCTCATCCGACAAGAAGAAACCGTGTGTGGCAATATGCACCACGCGCGGCGCATGCGCCAGCGTCAGGGTGTCCTTCACCGCAAGATCTGCCGTGTACTCCGTCGCCTGCCAACCTGCCGCTTTCAGCAGTTTGTCCACCGTGTCCACTTCCACCTGGGTGCCGGGCAGCGGAGGCAGATCGTCACCCTTCAAATCTCCACCTCGCGATGCAAATTGCGCCGCTCCCGCGTTGGAGACATGCGGCCCCGCAGCCGGCCCCGTCTGCTGCGTTCCTGTTCTCGTGACGCCGGAGCGCGTCATACCCGCACGCAATTGGGCAATCGAGGTTTTCTGCTGCGCCGCGGTCAAATCAAACCTGGGATTGCCCACCACGAGCGCGCTCCTGCTTTGCGAGACGCGCGCCGCAGCCAGCAGATCCTTCGTGCTGTTCAGAATCCGCAGTTGCAACTTTTCCATCAGCAATTTGCCATCGCTGTCCGCCATCAACTCCATTGGAATCGTATTCAGCACGCCATCCGGCGCAACATACACGCGCTCCGCTCCACTGAGCGCCGGCTCCAGTGGTTTCCAGAACGCCGCATACGCTGCGCTCGTATTCTCCGCACCTTCGGGTGCTCCCGGCGTTGCCGGCGTCTGCTCTGTTTCAAATCCGCGCGTCTGCCCGACATCGTCGCGATAGGCCAGCATCGGCGCTGCTTCCAGTTGCTTCGCCGTGCCCAGATTCACGAAGATCGGCTGCTTGCAATCCGGCGTGACCACCAGCGCGACATAAAGAATGTCCCCCGTCAGCCCAATCCCGTCGTACCGTGCGAACTTCGTAATTTCGACCGCTGCTTCTCCAGGCTTGAGCGCTTTCTGCACATCGCGCCATGTCGCCGCGTTCTGCGCTTTCTGCTGGCTTAACGCCACCGAGCGCTTCATCAACGCCTGCTCCAGGGTATTCGCCTCGGTTGCCACTTGGTCGAGCTGCGCCCGATAGTTTGCCGGGTCACCGACCTTCGACTCCACCAGCGCTGCCACTTGCGCCCTGTCGCTGGCCAGCTTGTCCAGCATCGCCAGAGCCTGCGGATCGCCGCTCGCCTCAACTGCCGCGCGCATTGAAGCCGCGCTCGCCGCAATCAGCCCCTTTTCTTCAAGCAGAGCGTCATACATCTGCCCGGTGAGTTCCGGTATTTGCTCGTGATACTTCGCCACAAAACTGAAGAAGATGGGAAACGCCAACTGCTGCGTCGAAAAGTAAAGGATGCGGTCCCGCTCGCTCATCGTCGCGGCATTGGCGCGAAATTCTTCCTCCAGCTCTCCCAGGTCGGTCTGGAAGTACGGCGCCGCCTGTGCCGGCTTGTCCCATGCAAAATAAAGGGCCGCCATGTCCTCTTCATCTGTGCGCAGCCCAGGGTCGTTCGGCTTCAAGTGTGCCTTGTCGATCTTGAGCTGTTGCTGGTACATCGGCTCGGCTTCGGCAAATCGATGCTGATTCTTGTAAATTCTCCCCAGTCCTTCGAGCGCAGGCGTGAAGGCCGGGCTGTCCGGCCCATCTACCTTCTGAAGAATTGCCAGCGCCCTCTTGTGAAGCGACTCTGCATCATCGTGTTTGCCCACGTCCTCGGCAATCGTTCCCAGCCGGTCCAGGCACATTGCCACGTCCGGGCTCTCAGCTCCCTCCGCATGCGCATAAATCTGCCCCGCCGTGTTGAACATCTTTACCGCCCCATCCAGCTTCCTTTCGGTCAGCATCAGTTCTCCGGCGTCGGAGAACGCATCCCCTACTTCCTTGTTCGAGTCCCCAAGGACCTTCACATACAGCGGAACGGCGTTGACAAACAATTGCTCCGCCTGGCTCGACTGCCCGTGCGACGCATAGAGATTCGCCAGGTCGATCATGGTTGCCAGGGTCTGCAGATTCTGCGCTCCCAGGCTTTTCAGATCGATAGCGAGCGCCTGGCGAAACGCCCGTTCGGAATCGCTGTAACGAAGCTCGTGTTCATAGAGCCTGCCCAGGCTCGTCAGCACTGCCGCCACATCGGGATGATTCGGGCCCAGCGCCTTGGCACGGTTCGTCAGCGCCTGCAGCATCAACGACTCCGCCTGCGGGTACTTACCCTCGTCGCGAAGCAGCGCGCCCATGTCCTCCTCGATTAACGCGATCGTCGATTGTTCAGGAGAAGTGGACTTCTGTTCGCTGGCGTATGCCTTCGCGTAGGTCTGCTCCGCGTCGGTAAACTTCCCTTCGCCGGTATACGCCTGGGCCAGATGGTCAAGAGATAAGCCGATCAGCGGATGCTGCGGCCCAAGCGCTTTCAGATTCGCCGCCAGCGCCTGGCTGAAGGCCTGCTCCGCGTCTGCGAACTTGCTTATCTGGTCATACAGAGTTCCCAGTCCGCCCAACGCTGTAGCTTCACCGGCGGCGTCTCCCAGCCTTTCCTCCGTCGCAACCGCTTTCTTGTAGAGCGTTTCGGAGTCGGCGTATTTGCTCTCCCGCAGATAGATCAAGGCCAGGTTGTTTGCGTCCGTCGCGACGCTGTCGTTGTTCTCACCCAGAACCTTCTCGTGGATCGCCAGCGCCTGTTGCATCGCTTTCTCCGCCGCTGGATATCTTCCTTCCTCCTGGTAGAGCTCTCCCAGGTTGGACAAATCCGTCGCCGTATCCTTGCCCTCCGCGCCTTCGACCTTCGTCTCGATCGCGACTGCCAAATTCAGGTGCGTCTCCGCGTCGCTGAACTTTTCCAAATCCACCTCGAGAATCCCGAGAAAATTCGCCGACAGCGCAACGTGGTGGTCATTGGGTCCCCACGTTGCCTGCGCCACCTGCAAGGCCTGCTGTTCGAGTGGAAGCGCGGCGGCATAGTTGCCCTGCTCATTCAACTTCTGCGCCTGCTCGCTCAGGTCATACCAGCGCTGGAACTGGGCATGCGCCTGCGTCACGCCCACCAGCAGCACGCATAGGGCGAGCAGAATTCGGCGGCAAGCCACCAATGAAAGGTTCTTCATCCGGGAAACCTCCCACGCAATGCGATCCGCACCGAAGGCAGACCTTCGCGCGATGAGCCGCGAAAACTTTGGAAATCTACTTCAAAAAACGAGGGAAGCGAAACCTGAAAGGCCGATTTCGTGCTTCATCCACCGGACGGATCTCCCACGCAGTCGAGAATGCGTTCAAACCACAATCCATACCGGCGTTGGCACGATCATACGATCATTTCAGCGAACTTGAAAAAGGAAATGAGGGAGCTTTCACTCCCCAAATTCTTCAATGCTGAGAGAAATACCGGGCTCGATCGGTGGGGCGCCGCGGAGGCAGGAGCAATCCGCGTAAGTGTACTGATTCGAGTCACTCTCCCGGGGTAACCTCCCAGCGATTACTACTGTCTTTGATTCTTTCTTAGAACTTCCCTACACAACGCAAGAAGTGGAGAGATAATCGACATACCAATAGTGTTATCGGGCATTCGGATGGCTGTATTCGTCGCTGAACAAGCGGCTACGAACTCATTCATCGCAGGCTTTATCTGCTTGCATAAGTAAACGACCGCGTAGAAGCCAAAGACCAGCCACCTAGGCCCGAGCATTGCGGCGATTTTCCCTGTGGGAAGATGATTCCGCAAAGTTAGAACGGGACTCCCCCCGCTCGCACCGTTCCTCGACCGCGAAACCACTCCCTCCCATCGGGAAATCATCTTTGCTGTTGTGAAGGCCCTGCCTTGCCCTGGATGTGATGTGAATCCTTGCCGGCGCTGCTGCGGAAAAACCGCCTTTTGGCGGGTTCACCCGCGAGTTGAGCGGCGAATCGAGGATTCGCGGAACTGCGTTGGATTCTATGGATCGATCTATATCGTCAAGATCGCTGCCAGTCCTGGCCATTCTGCCTTTCTCCACAGGCTACGACGTCCCCGAATATCTCGGCCTGGCGGTCGCAGAACAAGCCATGGAGCGGTTGAGCCGCGCTCGTTCGGCGGTGGCATCGATCATCGCATGGGATTCTGCGTGTGCCCTGGCGCGGCGCGGCCTGCCAGCGCGAGAAATAGGCACGATGCTGCGCGCGGAACTGATCCTCACGGGACAGGTGCTGGCCACACCGGGACGGCACCGGCTCCGCGTGGAGATGATGCGCGTGGAGGATGGTGCGCCTCTGTGGGTGGAAGACGTGATCGTCCAGCGCGGACGGATGGTGGAGCTGGCCGGCGAACTGGTCAGCCGCGTGATCTCGCGATTGCGCGCCGGGATCACTCCCATTGAAATTGAGGCTGAGGCCGCGCAGCACGCAGCGGCCCCGGCCCAGCGCGAAGCGCACGACCTTTATCTGCGCGCCCACCACGAGTGGCAGAACATGGAGCGGCACCGGATGCAGAATGCCATGGGCCGGCTGCTACGCGCGGTCGAGCTGGACTCCGCGTCGATGGCGGCACGCGTGGACCTTGCGCAACTGGCCATCCTGCAATGCATCTACGGCTACCTGTCCCCACGAATCGCAGCCGCCACCGTACATCGGGCCGCGGATGGAATTCCGGAATTGAACGCGCAGGCCGAAGCCCTGTTGCCGGCGCTGGGTTGGGTGGAATTTCATTTCGACCGCGATGCCCGCTCGACTCTGCGGATGATGGCTCGCTCCTCGGGGCTGCCTTACGATGCCATGAATGCGCGGGTTTGCAGCTGGCTTCTGCTTAGCCGGCACCGGTTCGGAGAAGCCGTCGATCTGCTGCGCGCGGCCATTCAGCTCGATCCCTATGCGCCATGGCTACAGGCGGCCCTGGCTTGGTCTCTGCACTTGGCTGGCGAGCGGGACTTGAGCGTGACGCAGATCCTGAAAGCGATCGACATGTCTGCGGAGTATGACAAGTCGCTCTTTTTCGGAGTAATGATTCTGGGATTCAACGGAGAAGCCGCGCGCGCCGTCGCATTGGCGGAGACGCTCGCGGCGCGCTCCTCGCACTACGACCTCGCGACTTCAGCGCACGCCTATGCGCTGGCATGCGCCGGCCGCGTCGACGAGTCGCTCAGCCTGCTGGAACGGCTGCGATGGCTGAGCCGCGAGCGCTATGTGCTGAATACGTTGAACGCGGCCACGCATGTCGTGCTCGGCGAGGCCGATGCCGCACTCGAAGAACTGCGCGCTGCGAACGAGATTCGCTGCCCGTGGTTCTTCCACATGCTGGCCGACCCGCGACTGAAGCCGCTCAAGGGTCGGCCGGAGTTCGCGGCGCTTGAGTCCTCGCTGGCGGCGATGGAAGCCGCAATTACCGCGCCATAGTTTACTTCGCGAAGAGCGTCAGGTCGATGCCTTCGCCCATGGCTTTATAGCCCGCATCGCTGGGGTGCAGGTGATCGCCCGAGTCGTAAAGCGGATTGAACGCCTTGGGATTCTGCGGATCGCGCGTAATCTGATCAAAATCGACAACGCCGTCGAAGACGCCGCTCGAGCGGATCCAGTCGTTGACCGCCTCGCGCACATGTTCGCCCGCATCGCAGTAGTAGCCGGCGCCGCCGTACGGCGTGAGCGTGGCGCCGATGATCTTGAGGCCGTGCTCGTGCGCCCGGTCGGCAATCTGTTTCAAGCCCCACTCCAAAACCGGCGCAGTGATGGCGTCCCACGGAACCTGCACGTGCGCGAGCCGCCCGATGTCGTTGATGCTTTCGAGCACAATGACGTAGCGCACGCCGCTCTGCGCGAGCACATCGCGATCGACGCGCGAGATCGCGCTGGGGCCGGCGCCTTCGTTCAGCACGCGGTTGCCGCCAATGCCTTCATTCAGCACCGCAACGTGGGCGAGACTGGGGTCCTGGCTCAGGCGTGCGGCGAGCACGTCGGGCCAGCGGCGGTTGGCATTGAGCGTGGAATGCGCGCCGTCGGTGATGGAATCGCCAAGCGTGACGATGGCGAACGATCCCTGGGATGCAGAAACATCGATCCCGTCGAAGAAGTACCACGACAAGAGCTTCGCGGCTTGCGGCAGCTCGGGAGCGATGGACGCGCGGCCGTCGGCAACGAAGTTGTCCTGGTCCGCGAAGGAGTGGTAGGTTTCCGCACGCATGATCTGCGGCGGCAGATAGAAGCTGACGGCAACGTCGGCAAACGGCGCGACCGCGAGCGCGATGGGATCAGAGAAGATGGCGCCGCCGGGAGGAATGTTGACGGCTGCGATTCCGCCAAAGGTGACGGCATGATCGCTGCCGGGCTGGATGGCACTGCCGCCGGCGCTGAGCGCGACGTGGGCGTCGGCGATGGTAAGGGGATCGATGCCGAACTCATTGGTGAAGCGCAGGCGAATCTGTTCGCCGCCCGCGGAGATGTGCACGATCTCGCGCATGGTCACGCTCGAGAAAAGGCGAATATTGTTGCCGTCAGCCTGCATCGGAGACGCGGCCCAGGTCCCCACCCATTGCTGATGCGGCATGGATTGGGCGTGGGAAGATGCAGCGGCGAAGACGAGCGCGGCGAGCGCCAATGCGGGGATGAAGCGTTTGAACATAGTCGATTCCTTTCTCGGAGAAGCGAGGTCGTGCGCAAACTATCTCTTAGTGCAGGATGATGTCGGCGTTTAGCGGCGTGTTTTCGCTCGAGTCGCCGACGCGAAGAATGAATTTGCCGGGATCGATGATCCATTTGTGAGCCGTTGCGTCCCAGTAGCTGAAGGCGCGCGCGTCGAGATTCAATGTTACGTGCCGGGTTTCGCCGGGAGCGAGGCGGACTTTGGCAAAGCCCTTCAGCTCGCGTTCGGGGCGGTCAACTTGCGCGGAGGGGTCGGAGACATAGAGCTGCGCGACCTCGGCTCCGGCCACGCTGCCCGTGTTGGTAACGTCGAAGCCGACCGCAACCGTGGAACCGGTGGCGGCGGTGGCGGGCGCTTCAAGCCGCGAAAATTTGAACGTGGTGTAACTGAGGCCGTAGCCGAACGGAAACAGCGGGTGCTTCCCGGTTGTCGTCCAATAACGGTAGCCGACCATCAGCTTGTCGCCATATTTTATGTGCTCTATCGTGTAATCGATCGGCTTGCCGTCGGGGCCGGTGGTCGAGAGCGTGGTGTTGTCCGCGGGATCGCCGTGATACCACTTCGCCGACGGGCTTTCGTCCCAACTCCGATCGAAGCTGACGGGCAGTTTCCCCTCGGGATCGTGTTGGCCGAAGAGAATTTGCGCCACCGCCGTGCCGCCCTCCTGGCCGGGATAGTAGAGGTGGAGCAGGGCCGGGACTTTGTCGAGCCAGCGGCTCAGATCCATGCCACCGCCACCGGTGAGCAGAACGATGGTGTGCGGATTGGCGGCAACCACCTGCTCGACCAGCGCGTCCTGACCGGCGGGCAGTGTGAAGGTGCGGTCTTTGCCCTCGCGCTCGGTCTTGGGATCGAAGCCGATCGCGACCACGACCGCGTCCGCTTGCGCGACGGCCTTCTTTTCGTCGTCGGTGTCAGGCATGCCGGGGCTATAGAAGACGTGCGCATCGGGGCCGAGAAGGCTGGCGATGCCGGTGAGAATGCTAACCGGCTCAAAGGCGTGCGCTTCCGACGAGCCCCCCCCGCCGGTGACGGCCGGATAAGCATTGGGGCCAATGATGGCGATGTTTTTGATCTTGGCGGGATCGAGCGGCAGGATATTTTCCTGGTTCTTGAGCAGCGTGATGCTCTCAAGAGCTTCCTCGAGCGCGAGCGGACGATCGGCGAGCGAGTAGGTGGAGTCGGCAGGATCGAATTGCGGCCGCGTGGTGAATCCGTAGCGCAGCTCGGCGCGCAGCAGGCGCAGCACATGCTCATCGATAGTGGATTCTTTCACTTGGCCGGCCTGCACTGCGGGAATCAGATTTTTCGCATTCATGAATTTGGGGCTTGGCATCTCCAAATCGAGGCCGTTGTTGCAGGCGGCGACGGCATCGTAGGTCGCGTCCCAGTCGGACATGAGGACGCCCTGGAATCCCCACTCGCCTTTGAGTATCTGGAGATTGAGGACGTCATTTTGCGTGGAGTGGACGCCGTTAACCAGGTTGTAGGAGTTCATGACGGCGTCGACGTGAGCCTTGGTGACGGCGGCTTCGAAGGCGGGCAGGTAGATTTCGCGCAGGGTGCGCTCGTCCACGTCGGAGCTGCCGTTGTGCCGGTTGAATTCCTGATCGTTGAGCGCGTAGTGCTTCACCGTGGCGATAACGCCCTCAGACTGCACGCCTTCAATGAACGGCACCACCATCGTCGCGTTCAGGTACGGGTCTTCAGAAAGGTACTCGAAGTTGCGGCCGGCAATTGGCGAACGGGCGATGTTGACGCCGGGACCGAGCAGAAAATTGACATTGCGGGCGCGAGCGTCGCGGCCGAGGCCTTCGCCGATTTTGCGCGCAAGTTCGATGTCCCAGCTGGCGGCAAGCGACGCGCCGGAAGCATACGCCGTGGTAGGTCCCCAGGTGCGCACGCCCACCGATGCATCGGACATCTTGAAGCGCGGCAGATCGATGGCGGGCATGGCGCGCGTGTACATGTTGTTGATGCCGCCGAGCAGCTCGATTTTTTGCTCCAGCGTGAGCTTGGAGAGCATGGCGTGGGCCTGGGCCTCAATGGCAGGCGAATCGGGCACGGGCGCCTGGGCCGCAACCTGCAGGCAAAGCGGCGCGAAAACCAGGGCAAAAAGGAAGGAAAGAGGGCGCGAAATGTGAGTTTTCATACCGCACCCAAGGTAGCGCCTCGGGCCTTTTCCTGTACAGGGCAGCGAAAGCCCGACAGGCACGTAGTCTTTCCTTGGGCAAACCTTCTTGCTGGTTCGCGGATTGCGCAGTGATGGAGCGGGGCAGTTCTCTTGCGAAATCAACGCCTTGGCAACTGTGACTCGAATCACAGGGTGGGGTGTAAAGTGTCACTGCCCCCGGCAGTTTGTAAGCGCACACTCAAACTCCAATACCTATGTGCCAAGGGCGGCGGCCGGGAGACAGTCATGGGCTTTGAAAACGGCTTGAAAACCATCGTGGTCGCGACAGACCTTGGGGGCCAGGCGGAAGCAGCCCTCGAATACGCACGCAAACTCGCCACCTATTATGGGGCGCGGATTGTGCTGGCCCACGGTCTCGATCCGATGGCGTATGCCGCGGTGGATGCGGTTCCCGGCACCGTGTTAAGCCACATGACGAAAGCGGCGCGCAAGGTGTTGGATGAGCTTGCAGGCGAGTTGCTGCGCGAGGGTATTCACAGTCATTCCGAGGTACGGCAGGGCGCGGTGGCGGAGATGCTGGTAGATGTGGCCCGGCAGTATGGGGCCGGGCTGATTGTGATTGGCACCAAGGGGATGGAAGGCGCTGGGCCCGTCGTGGTGGGGGCCATCGCCGAACGCCTGGTGCGCCTGGCGCCATGTCCGGTGCTGGCGGTAGCCGCGGATTGGAATGCGGGTCCGCACCGCCCCACTCCAGGCGGACCGGTGTTGCTGGCCATGGAGCGGAATGAGGCTGCGGTCGAAGCCGCTGCCACTGCAGCTTCGTTGGCTCACACGTTCGATCGGCCCCTTCTGGCGCTGCATGTGCGGACGGCCGCGGAAAAGTCGGTCGGCCTGAATCCCTGGACCGTGATGGAGGATCAAGGCATCCGCTTCGAAGGCACAATCCAGGTACGTGGCCTGGTGAAAGACGGCGATCCGGCCGATGCTATAGCCGAAGCCATTGCGGAGAACCATCCCTGCATTCTTGTAGCGGGGGTAAAACGGGCCAGCGGAACACCCGGGCCACACGGCACGGCGTTTGCACTGCTGTCTGCATCGCGTGTGCCGGTTCTTTGCGTTCCGCCCGTTACGGCGGGTATCGGCGCCAAGCCCGAAGTAGCTCGGGAAGTTGCAGTTCCCATGCAGGCCTCGTAGCGGAGCGCTCAACAGCTCCCAAGGGAAAATGGGCGGGGAAAGGAGAAACCGCACCGTTTTGTCCCATCGAAACCGCAAATACGAAGCATTCGGTGTGAACGCTTGAACCGCGCGAGGCGGCTTGGGCACAAAGGCTCGCCACGCGCCAGCAAAGTGGGAAGCAGGGGACAGTGGAAGTAACAAGCGAGGAGCTTGAGGGCTCGGCATACGGCAAGCAAAATGACTGACCATCAACTTGAGCAGCGCATGGAACGTCTGACCGCGGCAGCGGCGCATCCGCTCGCCGAGCTGCTGGAGTGTCCGCAGGAAGCGGGACAATTGCTCACCAGTGCCTCGCGATGCATCGATGTGGATGCCGGGGAGACGGTTTTTCGTCAGAATGGAAGCTGCAAAGGGCTATATGTGGTGGTTTCAGGCGATTTTGTCCGCAAGGCGGAACGGCTCCAGATGCGCGTGACGCTGGGATCGGCACGGGCCGGGGATCTGGTGGAACTGGCCGCGGCGCTGGGCGATGGGCGTCATACCTACACATTGACCGCGGTGACGCCGGGATCGGTGCTCATTCTGCCCATGGACGAACTGCAGCACGCATTCCAGAACCATCCCCCGCTGCGTATGCGGCTGCTGGAAGAGCTGGCCCGCGAGGTCTCTCGCGCCTACATTACCTGTTGCCTGACGCGCGTAATGCCGGCGCGCCGCCATGCGAGCGGAACTGCCCCGGCGTAGGGCCGGTCCACAAAGAGTGCCGTTGCCAGGGCCCATGGAGCCAGGACACCCGTCTTGCTAAGTGGGATATGCGCTATACTCAACCTAGCGATTAGCCCCAACGGGACAAGTATGGCCTCACTTCATTCCCATCACCCTCCGGAAGATTGTCTGAATTGTGAGCATCGCCATTTGCGGATGTTCTGCAATCTCACCCCGGAGGCGCTGACGGATTACGACCAAATCGGCATTATGATGAGCCACGCCCGTGGCGCTAAGCTCTTTACCGAGGGCGATGCGGCGCGCAATGTGTTCGTAATCTGCTATGGGCAAGTGAAAATCTCCTCCACTTCGCGTGACGGCAAAACCATGATTTTGAAGATTGCCGGGCCGGGCGACGTGATGGGGTTGAGCGCAGTGCTGGCCAACGTTCCCCACGAAGTGACAGCCGAGGCCATCGAACCCTGCCAGGTAAAGACGGTGCGGAAACAGGAATTCGTCGAGTTCCTGGGCCGGCACGGCATTGCCTCGATGCATGCGGCGCAGTCGCTTTCCGGCGAATACATGACGGTGTTTCACGACGCCAAGCGGCTGGCGCTATCCGGCTCGGCGGCGGGGCGGCTGGCGCGGTTGCTTCTGGATTGGGGACGCACTGCGGCCAACGGCAAGCCCGAGATGCGCTTCACCATGGCGCTCACGCATGAGGAGATCGCCAACATGGCGGGCACCTCGCGCGAAACGGTCACGCGGCTGCTCAACCAGTTTCGCCGCGACCAGTGGATCACGATCAAGGGCACCAGCCTGACGATTGTGAAGCCGGACCAGCTGGAACGACTGACGGCGTAGAACGAAATCTCTTCGCTAACCTGACATTGTTTCGCATCGCAGCGGGAAAGCCCGCGGCTGAATTCTCTCGTTCCGTTCCTGGGCCAGAGCTGGACTTCGCAGGACAGGCCCGATTTTTGCAGTTAGGGACCGGTCGGCTCGAATGTACCAGCGGCGCGCAAGGCGAGGCCATGCGCCACAGAGGTAAATTCATTTCCGCCGCGAATACGACCCTTGCCGAAGCGGGTCTCGAAGATGCGGCGCACCGCGGGCACAAATGAGCTTCCTCCGGTCAGGAACACGCGGTCAACCGAGCGCGGATCGGTGCCGGAAGCCTGGAACAGCTTGTCGACCGACTCTTCGATAGCCCGCAAATCTTCAACGATCCACGACTCGAATTCGCGGCGCGTGACGGGAATGCGCAAGTCCATGCTGCCATCGCGAAAATGGAACTCGGCAGTGTCATTCTGAGAAAGCTCAAACTTCACTTTCTGCACAGCCTGGTGAAGCTGATAGCCGAGATCTTCCTCGATGAGCGTAATCAAAGCTTGAATTTTATCGGGTTCGAGAGCTCGAACGTGCGCGCCCTTCAGGATCTCTCGTACGTTGTTAGTGCGCAGAAAAGAGAGGTAGTGCCAGCGCTCCAGATTGGCGTAAATCCACGCCGGGACCGCTGGCAGCAGCTTGCCGAGCGACCTGGCCTCGGAGTTCGAGCCCAGCACGGGTGAAACGAGCTTGCGCACGATGCGAGCGTCGAAGGCGTCTCCGGCGAGACCCACTCCACTGTTGCCAAGCAGATCCTGGGTCGACCGGCCGCGATGGCGGATCTCCGGCCCCACACGCAACAGCGAGAAATCACTCGTGCCGCCGCCGAAGTCGCCGATCAAAATCAATTCGTCGTGGTCCAGCGAGACCTCATAGCTGCAGGCCGCTGCCACTGGTTCCAGCTCAAAATCGACACGCTCAAATCCGGCAGCCGAAAACGCCGCGCGCAGCCGCGCCACGGCAAAGTCGTCATCCTCAGGTGTCTCTGCGCCCACAAAGCGCACGGGACGGCCCACCATGGCAGAACGTATCGGCCGGTCGAAATACTCTTCCGCCTGCTTGCGCAGATCGCCAAGAATACGCGCCACCAGATCTTCAAGTTTGTAGCGTCGCCCCAGAACCTCCGTTCCCGTAAGCGATCGGCTGGAAAGGTGAGACTTCAGCGACTGAATGAGCCGTCCCTTCTCCTCCGCCTGAAGATAGCGCTCAATAGCCGCGGAACCGACCAGTGCGTGTGCCTTGCGCGCACCGCTTTCGGCCCTCAGGCTCTCAATGTAGAGCACCGAACGAACGGCTTCGATTGGGCCGGAAAGCGACGGAAACGAGGCAAGCTGCACTTCGCGTTCTTGATCAAGAACTGCGATCGCGCTGTTTGTCGTGCCGAAGTCGAAGCCAACGGCATCCAGTCCAGGTTTCGTCTTCTGCATCACCCTTATTATTTCGTACCTACCGGAGTATTTGAGCGAGCGCCTGGGACGAGCGGTGGATGATCTGCAATCAAGGCACTCAAAAGAGAGTCCCTCCGAGCTATTCCAGGAATATACGGGCAGATAGATTACGGCCCGAGCTTTGCGCACTCCGCAACAGCCAGACCGCCGCGTTTTGTTACTGTTGAGCCATGCGCGAAGCTGCATCCCCGCCCAACGAAACTGCTCTCGACCTCGAATCTCTGGCTGCCGACGTCGTCGCTCTGGCCATGAAGGCCGGCGCGTCCGACGCTGAGGCCATGGCGCGCGAAAGTGACGAGTTCAGCGTGAATGTGCGCCTGGGCCAGGTGGAAACGCTGCAGGAGTCGGGGTCGCGCGGGTTGGGTTTGAGGGTGTTCCTGGGCCGGCGGTCGGGATCGGCGTCGACAAGCGATTTGACCGCGGAGGGAATTCGCCAGCTTGTGGAAGGTGCGATGGCGCTCGCCGCGGTGACGGAAGAAGACCCGTTCGCAGGATTGCCGGAGCCGGGCCAGTTTGGCGCGGTGCCGGGCGATCTGCACCTCTATTACGACGATGTGTACTCGCTCGCGGGCGCGGAGCGAATTGAGTGGGCGCGGCGGGTTGAGGCCGCGGCGCTGTCGGCGGACCCGCGCATCACGAACTCCGATGGCGGCAGCTTCGATGCTTCAACAGGCCGCAGAGCGCTGGCCAACTCGCGAGGATTTGCCGGCAGCTATCGCACCAGTTACGCAGGCGTGGCGGCAGCGCCGCTCGCGAGAGATGCCGACGGCAAAATGCAGCGCGACGCCTGGTGGTCGAGCTCGCGACGTCTGAGTGACGTGGAGTCTCCTGAGGCGGTCGGTGCAGAGGCGGCACGGCGCACGTTGCGGCGGCTGGGCGCGCGGCGCGTGCCGACGCAATGCGTTCCCATCGTGTTTGCGCCGGAGACGGCGCGAACGCTCATCGGCTCGGTCTTCGAAGCCGCATCGGGCGACGCCATTTGGCGTGGTGCATCGTTTCTCGCGGGGAAACTGGGCGAGGCAATCGCTGCGACGAATTTAACTATCATCGACGACAACACCATGCTGTTGCCGACAGGCGTCGGCGGATTCGGTACCTCGCCCTTCGACGGCGAGGGTCTGCCTTCCGAGCGCACCACGGTAGTTGAGAATGGAGTCCTGCGCAATTACCTGCTGAACACCTACACCGCGCGCAAGCTGGGCATGCGCTCGACACACAACGCCGCCCGGGGACTCGCCGGCGCGCCGGGAGTCGGCTCCGGCAATCTCTACTTGCAACCCGGGAACATGACCAAAGAGCAAATCCTCGGAGGCGTGAAGGCCGGGCTTTACGTGACAAGCCTGATGGGATTCGGCACGAATATGGTCACGGGCGATTACTCACGCGGCGCCACCGGCCTTTGGATCGAGAACGGCCAACTGACGCACGCCGTGGAAGAAGTGACAATTGCCGGTAACCTTGCCGAGATGTTGCGCAACGTGACCGCCATCGGCAACGACCTGGTGTTTCGCACGTCGGTAGCTTCGCCCACGCTTCGCATCGACGGTATGACCATCGCCGGGGCATGACGATTGCCGGCGCGTGAATTAAGTACCGCCGGTCTCCCGACCCGCAGCACACGAAGATCAAGACAAATCGACGAGTCCTAGAGAGATTTCAGGCGGAATGCAGAGTGATGATGGAAATCTCCGGCGGGCAGTTGAGCCGGAACGGCACGCCGACGGCGCCGATGCCGCGGTTGACGTGGAGCTGCAATTGGCCGAAGCGGAACCATCCCTCGATATACTTTCGTCCCATCGTAGGGAGAACCAGCGGACCAATCAACGGCAGGCGAATCTGGCCGCCGTGGGTATGGCCGCAGAGCATGAGAGAGACGGCCTGCCCGGAGGAAAGCGTCAGCAGATGATCCACATAGTCGGGCGCATGGCAGAGCAGAACAACAGGCTCCCGCGGAATATTGCGGATCGCGGCGGGAATGGAGGCTTCAGGGTCCGGCAAGCCCAGCAAGGGGTCGTCGACCCCCGCAAGCCAGATGCGCCCGCCGGAGCGCTCGAGCGGCAGATAGGAATTGAATAGCACCGTGATCCCGTTAGCGGTGAGCGCCTCCGACACCGGTTTGGCCCCAATCATCACGTCGTGGTTGCCCAACGCCGCGTAACGCTGGCGGCACGTGAGTTCGTTGAGGATGCTGGCGCATTGCCATCCGGCGCCGATGGCGAATTTCTTGGGCGCGAACTGACACGTAACGAAGTCGCCCGTGAGAAACACCGCATCGGGATTCAAGCTGTTGACGCAGCGGACGACCTCACGGACAAAGAAAGGCTCGCTGAATTCGTCCATATGGAAGTCGCTGACCTGTGCGACGCGGAAGCGATCAAAGGCCTCGGGAAGGCCGGGAATGGAGACGTCGCTCTCCGTGACATCGATCCAATGGCGTGCGATTTCGCCCGCATACAGCGCGAAGCCGCCCACAGCGCACGCGCTTGCACCGAGGAAATGGCGTCGCGTAATAGGGAACCTTGCAGGGGAGTGAAGCACGGTCATACTCCATGGTATCGAATCTTCGCGGGAACAGTCTTGCGCGAGTGGACTACGCACTCGTAGACGAGGCTTACGCCGCAGGATCCGCGGCAGTGGGGATGCCGGCAAAAAACTGCGCCACTTCAAGCCAGTTGTTCACGCGGACGAAGCCGGTGGCCATCAAATTGTGCGGCGCGGAATAAAGCAGGCCCTGGCCCTCGAAGCGCTGCAGATTCCTGGGCTGATCGTCGATGAGGAAGTCGGCGCGCAGAATCGATTTGTCGCCGCAAAAAACGTAGTGGGTGGGTGGGATGAAGAGAAAGTGGCGCTGCAGCCAGCGGTATTTGGGGCCGAGAGAGTTGGGCACGGCCATGGCCTGCGTGGCGATGTAGATTTCAAAGCGCGTGGAGAGGTCTTTGAGCACCGCTTGCGCGTCGGGCATCAGGAGAAGGTCTTCAAAGAAATCTTCGGCGTCGAGAAAAGCGCGAAGCTGCCCCTGCCGGTCGAGTGGCGTCACCTCCCAAAGGCCTTTGCCGGCAAGGTCTTCCGGCGTCACGTCCTCGTCGAAGGTCTGGTTGTAGCGACGAATGTGCTCGGCGAGCGTGTCGGCCATCACCTCGTCCATATCGACACAAATGCGCTGCACGGGGAATTCTCCTGGAGAGTGCTTCCACTCAAAGGGTAGCAGGATGGGAGCGAGTGCTTACAGCCCAAACGGCCACACGCGCTGCACGGTCTTGCTCAGAATCGCTTCGTGTTCCTCGCGCGACAGAAAACTCATGTGGTCGCGATAGAGCTCGACGATCTTTGCATAAGGCAGTTGCGCGAGAGAGACCGGCCAATTCGTCGCCCACATCAGGCGCCGCGCGCTGAAGCGTTCGAGCAGCCGCTTCACCTGGTCCTGCGCGTCGGGATACGGGTAGGCCTGCTTTGAAAGTGACCACATGTCGGAGATTTTGACGAAGACGCGCGGGTATCGCGCGAGGTCGAGTAAATGTTCGAGCAGATCGGGGCGATCGAGCGGGCAATCGGCCATGTGATCGATGACGACTGTGAGCTCGGGATTCGTCTCGATGAGCGGAACCAGGTCGGGCAGGCGCGTGGCGGGCACGAGGACGGTCATGGGAACTTTGAGCTCACTGCATCTGCGCCAGAGCGGCGGCATCAGCGGACCACGAATCCAGTCGCCGGAGGCATCGGCCGCCGGACTGATGCGGACGCCGCGAAAGCCTTGTTCAGTCAGGTGAGTGAGCTCGTCGGGCGCGGCCGGATCCTCGGGGTTCACGCGGCAGACGCCATGGAAGAGCGCGGGATAGCGCTTGAGCACGCTGAGAAGGAAGCTGTTGTCCCACTTGTAGTGAATCACCTGGATAATGACGGTGCGGGCAACGCCATTGGCGCGCATCAGAGCGATAAGTTTTTCCGGCGGCGCATCTTCGGCGGGCGGGTGCGCGCCCGGCGCGAAAGGAAAGCGTGGGTTGCGCTCGAACACATGCACATGCGAGTCGATCAGCGGCGCTCCGCGGTTTTGAGCTTTGGACGAAAGCCGTGACAGTGCGAACGCACTAGCGACGGATTGAACGAGAAAGCGGCGGCGTGTGAGCATGGACAGATTCATTTTGTGCAGTTTCTGAGTTCGGTTTATTCGAACCGTCTACTGTTGTGGCCCTTTGATCCACCGCTCTGTATGGGCAATATCGTCGACGTCGTCCTCCAATTCGACGATTGCGGCAGGCATGCCAACCCACTGGCCGACATAGTCCACTACTTGTTTTTTATGGCCGTCGATTGCAATGGAGAGGATGCAAGCTGAGTTGTCTGTCACACTTGCTCGATACTCATCGCGCATCGAATAGAAATCAGCCGCAACAAACTTCTTTGCTAGCGCGCGAACTGCGCTCGGATCGACCGTATCGGTATGCCTTCCGTTGGTTACTACAAAGGCCCCTCCGTCGAACGTAATCCCTTCGGTGCCGACTGAAACCCTGTAGACAGGGCACCGCCCGTAGCACATCGACCGCGAGAGCGTAATGACGACTTTGGAGTCGCGCCTGACCTCGGGCGCACGCACGTGGTTCGAGGGGAATCGCTCTGGTGGAACGAGGTCAATGTACTCTTCAACCGACGCCGTCACGGGACGCCCGTCTACTTCAAATGGGATGTACTTCCAGTCGAGCACTTCGGAGCGCAGGTCAGGCCAGAACTTGTCGTCTTCATCCGCTCCTTCAGTCTTTGCATCGAGCACGGCCCCTGCCGGAGAGACCGTCAACGTAAGGCGCAGCTGGTGGAAGCCGGAACTGACGCCGGCGAGCGGAATGGTTTCGCGATGGGGCTTGATCTCGTGAGCATAGGCGGCTTGATAGTCAAAGGAGGGATAGGCGGGCTGCTTTTCTTGCGCCGCCCATACGCCGGCACTCGGCAGCAGGCAGGCAAGCGCAATGATGGCGCGAATCATGCCAGTTATTTTAGGCCTACGCGCCGGCCTGGCTGGGTTTGCGCGGGGCGCGACCGGCGCCTTCGGGCACTTCGGTCTGCGGCGCTTTGGCCGCGGGCGCAATTTCCGCGTTCCAGTAGAGCAGCCGGTTGCAACTGTCGCAGCTTAGCAGCTCGCCTTCGCGAAGCTGGTTCCAGACTTGCGGGCGCACGCCCATCCGGCAGCCGGTGCACTGCTGGTTTATGGCGAGGGCGATGCCGGTACCGCGGGAGAGGCAGATGCGGTCAAAGCGGGCCAGCCAGTCGGCATCGAGGGCCGAGCGGACGGCCTCTCGAGCGACGTCGAGAGCAGCGAGTTCGGCGGCGAGCTCTTGCTGGCGCACGGCCACGCGGGCGCGGACGCCTTCCACCTCGGCGGCAAGCAGCTCCACTTGGGCGCGGGACTGGGCCATCGCGGCCTCCTGCGTCTCGGTGCGCTCCAGACTGGTGTACTCTTCATTTTCCAGGCGCTCGGCTTCGGCGGTTTCAAAGTGGATTTCGTGCTCGATCGCCGCGGCCTGCTCGGGGGTGGTCACGGAGTCGAGTTGCGCGCGAAACTTGGTGGCCTTCTTACGGTGCCCGTCGATCTCCCGGTCGAGGCGGGTGCGCAGCGTGTCTTCGCGGTTGAGCGCGGCCGAGGTGTCGGCAGATTGGCGCTCGGCGGCCGCGAGTTTGGCCTGCGACTTGGCGATTTCCGCCGGCAGCGCACGCAGCTCCTGGTTGAGGCGCGCGCGGTCAAGATCGATGGATTGGAGCTTTACGAGGTTCTGAATAATTTCTTGCATCAGTGACTTGAAGTGTAGAACACGCGGAGACAGGGAACAAGCCGCCCCAGCGAGCAAAGACCGCTCGCCGGGGACCCCGGCAGGGACCAAGAGAACGAGGGAACGAGAACACGGGACTGCGGGACTGCGAAGCGAAGGAGTAAATTGTTAGCCAATATCGCGCATCCAACAAAGCAGAAGTTGATTTATGGGGAGTGAGATCGCCTGCGAAAATGGGGACGCAGGCTGGTGGGTACCGTGACGGCAAAACGGGCGGGATTCTGGCGCAGGCATCGAGCTCTCCAATGGACGCTGGGCGTGTTCCTGCTCGCGCTGTTGGCGCTGGGCGTAGCAATTTCCGTTGCGCTGCACAATGCCGAGCCCATCCTGCGCGCCGCCATCGTGGACCGGCTGGAGGAGCATTTTCACGCGCGCGTGGAGCTGGACAGTTTTCATGTCTCGTTGGTGAATGGGCTCCGGGCCGAGGGCAAGGGATTGCGCATCTGGCCACCGGCGGAGGGGTCGGGGATGGCGACTCCGGAAGCATCCGCATTCAGCCAGCCGGGTCAGCGCGTCCGCCCGATCATCCAAATTGACGAGTTCCGCTTCCACGCGCCCCTGCGTTACGACCCGGGGAAGCCCTTGATGATCTCCGCGGTGGAGCTGAAGGGGCTCGACGTGGATATCCCGCCGAAGACGCACTTTACGCATAAGCTCGCACTGGAGCATGCGGAAGAGCACGGCACATCGCTGCTGCGTTTTGAAGTGGAAAGCATTCGCTGCGACGGCG
>CAWFPZ010000009.1:0-137544 GCA_963817835.1 uncultured Acidobacteriota bacterium
GAAGACCGGCGGCAACGTCGCGGCAGCCAAGGAGATCGGCAAGAAGATCGCGGAGCAGGCCGTGGCCAAGGGCATCAAGCAGGTGGTCTTCGATCGCGGCGGCTATCTGTATCACGGCCGCGTGAAGGCGCTCGCCGATGCGGCGCGCGAAGCGGGGCTGGAATTCTAAAGGCAGCTACTAGCCGCTAGCTTCTAGCTGCTAGCTGATTGTGCTAAGTTGACGATCTTGCCCAGGCGGGATGGGCTAGAGGCTGGGAGCTAGAAGCTAGTAGCTCAAAAGGATAGCAATGACGATGTTGACGAAGAAACTCGATGCCAACCAGTACAACCTGAAGGATCAGGTGGTGTCCATCAATCGCGTCACCAAGGTGGTGAAGGGCGGCAAGAATATGTCGTTTGCCGCGCTGGTGGTGGTGGGCGACGCCGCTTCGGGCGTGGTGGGCTACGGATCGGGCAAGGCCAAGGAAGTTCCCCAGGCAATTCGCAAGGGAATTGAGTCGGCCAAGAAGAACCTGGTGAGGGTTCACCTGACCGAGACCACGATTCCACACCAGGTCTTGGGCCGGTTCGGCTCTGGCCAGGTGCTGCTGAAGCCGGCGCCGGAAGGCACAGGCGTGATTGCCGGCGGCGCGGTGCGCGCGGTGATGACCTCAGTCGGCGTGCAGAACGTGCTGACCAAGAGCCTCGGTTCGCCGAATCCGCACAACGTGATCAAGGCTACGTTCGACGCGCTCGCGCAGTTGCGCGACAGGGCCGATGTGGCAGCGGCGCGCGGCAAGCAAGTGGAGGATCTGTGATGGCCGCAACCAAGAAGATTCGCATTCAGTACTACCGTTCCAAGATCGCCACGCCCACCAAGCACAAGCTGGTGATCAAGGGCTTGGGCTTTACGCGTCTCAACCAGATCGTGGAGCGCGAGGATACGGAGTCGATACGGGGCATGGTGAAGGCAGTGCCGCACCTGGTCCGCATTGTTGAGAACTAGACTTCGCAAGCTTCTAGCTCCTAGCTTTTCGTGCTGGGTCGAAGATTTTCGCAAGGGCGAATTGAGCTAGAGGCTAGCAGCTAGAAGCTAGAGGCTGTTTTACAACGCGAGTCGGATGGTTCAACAAGGCCATCCGGCGTTATAGCGAGGGGAATATGGCAAAGAATTTATCGAATTTGCGCGCGCCACGGAAGGCTAACACCGGGCGCAAGCGCGTGGGCCGGGGCATGGGATCCGGCATGGGCAAGACCTCGACGCGCGGCCACAAGGGTCAGGGATCGCGCACCGGCACGAGCCTGATGCGGGGATTTGAAGGCGGCCAGATGCCGCTGCACCGCCGGCTGCCCAAGCGCGGATTTACCAACATCTTCCGCACCGAATACACCGTGGTGAACCTGGACCGCATTGCGGAGCTGGGCGTGGCCGAGATCGGCCTCGACGACTACCGCAAGCTGGGGCTGGCCTCGAGCAAGAAGGCACTGATCAAGATCCTGGGTTCGGGTGAACTCACGAAGGCTGTCACCATCCACGCGCACAAGTTCTCCAAGTCGGCGGCGGAGAAGATTCAGAAAGCCGGCGGCAAGGCTGTGGTTTTGGGCGGCGAAACGGCTCCTGCAGCAGCGTAGCGCGATAGTAGAGATGATAATTCCTGGGTCTCGGCAAGGGGCCCAGGATTTACATTCTCTGGTGTGATGCAAAGCACGTCCGCGGTTCCCCGGGTTCGGTAGTCTGAGAGCGCCAGGGAACTCCGGGTAAGATGGGATCAAAACACGAATTGGCCGGCGCCTCAAAGCGCCTGAAGCGGATAACCCGACATGCTTGAGAAATTTCTCAATATCTTCCGGATTCCCGACCTGCGCAAGAGGGTACTGTTCACTGCGTTCATATTGGCCGTCTACCGCCTGGGCGCATGGATTCCCACGCCCGGCGTGAACGCCAACCAGCTGAGCATCATGTTCAACCAGCAGTCCGGCTCCATGTTTGGGCTGATGGACCTGTTTAGCGGCGGCACGTTGCGCCGCATGACGATCTTCGCGCTGGGCATTATGCCCTACATCACCGCGTCGATCATCTTTCAGCTTTTGACCGTGGTGTATGAGCCGCTGGCGCGCATCCAGAAGGAAGGCGAACTCGGCCGGCGCAAGATTACTCAGTGGACGCGCTACTTGACCGTGATTCTGGGCGCGTTGCAGTCGATCGGCATCGCGGCGATTCTGACCAAGACTGGACTGGTGCTGAATCCGGGGCCGGGCTTTATTTTGCTCACCGTAGTCACGCTCACGGCAGGCACCGCGTTCATCATGTGGCTGGGCGAACAGATTACCGATCGCGGCATTGGCAACGGCATGAGCCTGCTGATCTTTACCGGCATTGTGGCCGGGCTGCCGCGCGGAATCGCCGACCTGGTGCAGAAGGTGCAGACGGACGCCTGGGGGCCGATGTCGTTCCTGGTGGTGCTGCTGATGGTGGCCGGTATGGCTGTGGTCGTGGGCTTTATCGTCTACGTAGAGCGCAGCGAGCGCCGTATTCCTATCCAGAGCGCGCGGCGCATCGTAGGCCGGCGCATGATGGGCGGCCAGTCGAGTCACCTGCCCTTGAAGGTGAATTCCGGCGGCGTGATGCCGATCATCTTTGCCAGCTCCATTCTCTCGGCGCCCTTGCTCTTCGGCCAGGTGGAGTGGGTGCAGAACAACCGTTTCTTGCAGCCGATCCTGCTAGCGCTCACACCGGGCTACCCGTGGTACGAGCTGCTGAACGTCCTGGCCATCATCTTCTTCGCGTATTTCTACGTGTCGATCGTGATGCGTCCCGACGACATTGCCGATAATTTCCGCAAGTCGGGATCATTCATTCCGGGCATCCGTCCGGGCAAGCGGACCAGCGACTTTATCAACGACATTCTGACGCGCATCACGCTGGTGGGCGCGCTCTACCTGATTCTGGTGCAAATGGTGCCCACCTTCCTCATTTCGGGCATCCGCTTCGACAAGATTTGGCTTATCGGGAGGTTCTTCGAAAATCTGCCCACCTTCATGATTCACGGCATGAACGTGAACTTCTACTTCGGCGGCACTTCGCTGCTGATCGTAGTGGGTGTGGCGATGGATACCGTTAACCAGATCGAATCGCAGCTGATCATGCGCCACTATGACGGCTTTTCCCCGCGCTCCGGTCGCATAAGGGGAAGGAAAACCTGGTAATGTCTTCATCTGTTTCATCTGAGGTTTCTATGGAAAGTGGCCGGGACACGGAGACGAAAACCGTACCCGGCCCGATTCTTTTGCTGGGAGCTCCCGGCGTGGGAAAGGGTACCCAGGCCAAGGAGCTGGTCAAGATCTGGAACATCCCCCAGATCTCGACGGGCGACCTGCTGCGCGCCAACGTGGCCCAGGGGACCAAACTGGGCATGGTAGCCAAGCAGATTATGGGTCGGGGCGAACTGGTGCCGGATTCCTTGGTCAATGAGATGGTGGCATTGCGCCTGCTGGAGCCGGATACGGCTCGGGGCTACATTCTGGACGGGTTCCCCCGGACGCTGGGCCAGGCTAACTGGCTGGATGGACGCCTGGCGGCGCAACCCGAGTGTCTGCCGGTGGTTGCCGTCAGCATCCAAGTGAACTATAATCAATTGTTGCGGCGCATTACGGGGCGCCGGAATTGTCCTGTCTGCCAGACCATCTACAACGTGTATATGCATCCTCCCAAACGGGATGGATTCTGCGATGTAGAAGGTGCAGCGCTGATCCAGCGAGCCGATGACACGGAAGAGGTCTTCAAGGAGCGCATGCGCGCTTATGTGGCTCTCACCGCGCCTGTTGTCGAGCACTACCGGGCTCAGGGACGATTTGCGGAAGTAGATGGAGACCGGCCGATCGATTTGATCGCTGCCGGAATTGTTGCCGCCGTCGAGCGGTTGCGCCATACGGCGTAGCCTTCGGGGCGGGTTTGTGTGTAAGGCAGTTGTCAGTGGTCAGTTGGAAATTGCTTGAACAATCGGCATCAACCACCCGCGGATGGTGAAATGACAACTCAAAGGAATTGCCGGGCCAGCGATTTTGGAGTCAGTTGAGACTGCTCTTTGCAGCAGGATGGAACTGACCACTGATCACTGACCACTGAAAGCTGAATTCACGTGGCTGTCGTATTGAAGTCGTCCCAGGAGATCGAAAAAATGCGCCGCGCCGGACAGATTGTCCGCGAGGTTCTGGAACTGGTGCGCAGCAAGGTGAAGCCGGGCGCGTCCACGTTCGATCTCGAGAAAGCCGCCGAAGCGCGGTTGAAGGAACTGGGCATCAAGGCAGCGTTCAAGGGATATCACGGGTATCCCTGCGTGCTGTGCACCTCAGTCAATAGCGAGGTGGTGCACGGGATACCGTCGCCCAAACGTGTCCTGAAGGAAGGGGACATCGTTTCGGTGGACTTCGGCGTGGTGGCGGACGGCTACTACGGCGATGCGGCCATCACGGTGCCGGTAGGCGCCATTGATGACAAGGCCGCGCGGCTGCTGAAGACGACCGAAGAGTCGCTCAAGGCAGGCATTGCGGCAGTTCGTCCCGGGGCGACCCTGGGCGATGTGGGAGCCGCGGTGCAGAAGGTGGTCGAGGGTCAGGGATTTTCCGTGGTGCGCGATTTTGTGGGCCACGGCATCGGCGTCCAGATGCACGAAGATCCGCAGGTGCCGAACTTTGGCGAAGCGGGTCAGGGCATGAAGCTGAAAGTGGGCATGGTGATCGCGATCGAGCCCATGGTGAATGCCGGCAAGCCTGATGTCAGAGTGCTGGACGACGGCTGGACGGCGGTGGCGGCCGATGGAAGTATGAGCGCTCATTTTGAGCACACGGTTGCGGTGACTGCAACCGGAGCAAGAATTCTGACCGAGTAGCAATACTCTGGTCTAAAGGACAAAGGCGCGCGAGCGCCAAAACCCCAAGGCGCGCGAGCGCCAGAAGTGGACACTGATTGTCGAAGGAAGATGCGATTGAGGTAATGGCAACCGTCCTTGAGACGTTGCCCAATGCCATGTTCAAGGTCAAGCTCGAGAACAACCACGAAGTCTTGGCCCATGTCTCGGGAAGGATGCGCAAGAATTTCATCCGGATTTTGCCCGGCGACCGCGTGGCGGTGGAGCTGAGTCCATACGACCTGAATCGCGGCCGAATCGTGTACAGATACAAGTGAACAGTGGTCGGTGATCAGTGTTCAGATGGTTCGTCGCAAAACCAGCGGCGTTGGCTGGCAACTGAAAACTGAGAGCTGTTTTCGGAGAAGGGTAGCAAAGGAATGAAAGTCCGGGCATCGGTAAAGAAGATTTGCGTAAAGTGCAAGGTGATTACTCGCTCAGGCGTAGTTCGCGTGATCTGCGAGAATCCCAAGCACAAGCAGCGTCAGGGATAAGCAAGACCTGGCAGGAATGGGGACTTCCACGCCGGAGATCAGTGAATACTGAGAACCGGCAAGAGGCGAGTTAGCCGGAGTCAAGGCTTGCGATGAACCTCGGAAGACGCTCCGTAAAACCCGTGCGAACCGGTTGAGGCCGGGGGCACATAACCAGAGAAGGAACTGAGAATGGCACGTATTGCTGGCGTCGATCTGCCCCGCAACAAGCAGGCAAGGATCGCGCTTACTTACATCTTCGGCATCGGCCAGCCTCGCGCGCTCAAGATTCTGGAAAAGGCGAACGTTGACGCCTTCAAGAAGATCCAGGATCTGGGCGAGGACGAGGTGAACCGTATCCGCCAGGTCATTGAGGACCAAGGGGACGTCGAAGGCGACCTGCGCAAGGACGTCTCGATGCACATCAAGCGCCTCATTGACATTCAGAGCTATCGCGGTTTGCGCCACAGGAAGTCCCTGCCGGTGCGCGGCCAGCGTACCCACACCAATGCCCGCACTCGCAAAGGCCCGCGCAAGGGCACGATTGCCGGCAAGAAGAAAGCGACGGGGAAGACCTAATGGCGAAACCAGAACAGAAGGCCGAAACCGGCAAAAAGGGCAAGACCAAGAAGTTCAAGAAGCGCGAACGCAAGAATGTGCCGTACGGTGTTGCGCACATTCAGGCTTCGTTCAACAACACCATCGTTACCATTACCGACCAGATGGGCAACACGCTGAGCTGGAAGAGCTCGGGCTCACTGGGCTTCCGCGGTTCGCGCAAGGGCACGCCCTTCGCGGCGCAGCAGGCGGCTTCAAACGCTGCAGGCATGGCGCGCGATCACGGTGTGCGGGTAGTGGATGTGCGCGTCGCCGGTCCGGGCTCGGGCCGCGAATCTGCCATCCGTGCGCTGGCTGCCGCGGGCATCGAAGTAAAGACCATCCGCGACGTGACGCCGGTGCCGCACAACGGCTGCCGTCCGCCGAAGCGGCGTCGCGTCTAGGAAACAGCGACTAGCCGCTAGCCTCTAGCTGCTAGCTCCATCGCGCCGACGGTTAAATTCGCGGCTTTCCGATGGAGCTGGGAAGCGCTAGAAGCTGAAAGCTAGGAGCCAGAAGCTAACAATGGGCCAGGACGAAGTACGCACCGTCGTACGTAAACCGGCCGTCATCCGAAGTCAGGAGAAGAAATGGCACGTTATACCGGACCAGTTTGCCGCCTTTGCCGTCGCGAAGGCACCAAGTTATTTTTGAAGGGCACCAAGTGCCTCTCGGACCGCTGCCCGCTGGAGAAGCGCAACTTTCCGCCGGGACAGCACGGCAAGGACCGCAAGGCCAAGATCGTTGGCTACGGCCTGCAACTGCATGAAAAGCAGAAGGCCAAGCGCATGTACTTCACGCTCGAGGGCCAATTCCGCGAATACTACGAGAAGGCCAACCGCGCGCAAGGCGTGACCGGCGAACTGTTGATCCAGCAGCTCGAACGGCGCCTCGACAACGTAGCTTTCCGGCTAGGTTTCGCCATCTCGCGCCGTCAGGCGCGGCAGGTGGTGCGCCACGGTCACGTCACCGTGAACGGGCGCAAGGTAAACATTCCTTCGTACCAGGTGAACGTGGGCGACGTGATCGCCATCCGCGACAGCGCCAAGAAGCTGTTGATCGTGGAGCAGGCCTCGCAGTACGCTGCGCAGAACCCCGTTCCCGCATGGCTCGAAGCGAATTTTGAAAACATGACCGGACGCGTTCTGCAGTTGCCCAAGCGCGCGGACGTCAACCTGCCGATCAATGAGCAGTTGATTGTGGAGTTGTACTCGAAGTAACAGCTACTAGCATCCAGCCACTAGCTTCCAGCCTTTTCGCGCTAAGTTGATGAACTCAATTTCGGCACAAGGAGCTAGGAGCTGAAAGCTAGAAGCTGCAATTCAAACCAAGGAGAACTTGCGCGGCCGCCGCAAAATGCATCGCGACGTACATGCCGTGCGGGAAAAAGGAAACCCATATGTTGTGGAGAGGATTTCAAAAACCGAAGCGCCTTGCAGTCGATGCCGAGACGCTTACCGACACTTACGGAAAGTTCAGCGCCCAGCCTTTTGAGCGGGGCTTTGGTACCACCATCGGCAACGCGCTTCGCCGCACGCTGCTCAGCTCCATTGAAGGCGCTGCCGTTACAGCCGTCCGCATTGAGGGCGTGCTGCACGAGTTCCAGTCCATCACTGGCGTGGTCGAAGACGCGACCGACATCATTCTCAATCTCAAGCAGGTCCCCTTCAAGCTCGCGGGCGAAGGCCCCAAGGCGCTCTACCTGCGCTCCGACCAGCCCGGTGTGGTCACCAGCGGCATGATCGAAGCTGACGGCGACGTCGAGATCCTCGACAAGAATGTTTACATTGCCACGCTGTCTGAAGGCGGCAAGCTCGACATGGAAATGCGCCTGAAGCGCGGCCGCGGCTACGTCTCGGCAGACAAGAACTTCGATGCCGACCTCGGACTCGGATTCATTCCGGTGGATTCCGTGCACTCGCCGGTGCGCCGCGTGAACTACGTGGTCGACGCCGCCCGTCTGGGCCAGATCACTGACTATGACAAGCTGACCCTCGAAGTGTGGACCAACGGGGCTGTGCTGCCTGCCGACGCCATCGGCCTGGCCGCCAAGCTGCTGAAGGACCACATGAACATCTTCATCAACTTTGAGGAAGAGATCGAGGCGGAAGCGCGCGGCGAAGAAGGCCGCATCCTGCTCCGCAACGACAATCTCAATCGTTCGGTTGAAGAGCTTGAGCTTTCGGTCCGCAGCTACAACTGCCTGAAGAACGCCAACATTCAGACCATTGGCGAGCTGGTGCAGAAGACTGAAGCCGAGATGCTCAAGACCAAGAACTTCGGCCGCAAGAGCCTGAACGAGATCAAGGAAATCCTCGCGCAGATGGGTCTGTCGCTGGGCATGAAGATCGACGAGCAGGGCAACGCAGTGCCCGGACCCACCAGCATTTCGCCGCAGACGGCGCTGGCCGCGGGCTTTGGCCGTTACGACGACGAAGAAGAACCACTCGACTCGGTGGATCTGCAGTTGCCTACCGAGACTGAGAATTTTTAAAGGCAGTTATCAGGGATCAGTTGTCAGGGGTCAGTTATCGATCGCTGACAGCTGACAGCTGACAACTGACAACTGAAAACTGACTACTGTCCATCGAAGAGAGATTTCATCATGCGCCATCGCAATGCAGGATTCAAGCTCGGACGTAATACCAGTCATCGCAATGCACTTTTGCGCAATCTGACTACGTCCGTTATCGAAGAAGACCGCGTGGAGACCACCGTGGCCAAGGCCAAGGCGGTTCGTCCGCACATCGAAAAGATGATCACCCTGGGCAAAAAGGGTGATCTGCACTCGCGCCGTCAGGCGCACGCTTTCCTCCGCACCGACGACGCCGTCAAGCGGCTGTTCGACGTCGTGGCTCCGCGCTACGGCGACCGCAACGGCGGCTATCTGCGGATCATCCGCACCGGCTTCCAGCAGGGCGACGGCGCCGCCAAGGCGTTCATCGAATTGCTGGGCGCGGAAAAACAGCTGGAAGTGAAGCGCCAAAAGCGCGCCGACCTGAAGGCCAAGAAGCGCGCCGAGTTGGAAAAGCAGCTCGAAGACCAAAAGAAGGACGCGGACGAACCCGAAGGCGGCGACAAGGCCGCGTAAGTAGCGGCGGCAGAGCCACCTTTATCCATCCGCGCAATATCAAACGCGGGCATCTCCCTCTTCGGGATGTGCCCGCGTTTGTTTTTTGAGCGGATCACGAATGAATGCCAATTGCCCGCGTCGCGACTGGGACCGTCGGCCTGATTGCGCAGGACTTGCTGCGTATATTGCGATCAGTAGCGCCGTGGAACGTCTTTAGTTTTTGCAGGCTGGCCGCGCACGACGGGAGAGGCGCAAATACGTGTAGACAATTCCCATCATGAAAGCGGCGCCGCAACAATCCAGCAGCACGTCATAGGGAGAGCCAGTGCGGTTGGGCAGGAAGGTCTGGTGCCACTCATCCCAGCTGGCCACCAGCGCTGTTCCGAGCAGCGCCAGTCCTGCCTGGGAGAGGAATCGCTTGTCCGGCAAGGTCATGCGCCAGGCGCGCAGCCACAGTAATCCTAGTGTTCCATAGCCCAGGAAGTGCCCGGACTTGCGAATCAGATGATGGACAAGATCCCAGGTCGTGTCGCGCAACTGGCCGAAAAACAGTTGCACAAGCCAGCGGAGGGGATGTGAGGTACGGTCCGTGCCGAATGCCGCGGTCGACTCGAGGGTAATAACGGCGATGCCAAGGGCCACCGGCAACCACGCGCTGATCCAGAACCCAAAACCGCGCCCCTTACTCGACATGGTAGTTGGGCGCTTCGCGCGTGATGATCACGTCGTGCACGTGACTCTCACGCAGTCCGGCGCCGGAGATGCGCACAAACTTCGACTTCTCCTGCAACTCCGTAATGCTGCCGCACCCCAGGTAGCCCATGCCGGAGCGCAGACCGCCGACAAGCTGGAAGACCATGGCTTCGAGCGGTCCACGATAAGGAACGCGCCCCTCAATGCCTTCGGGAACGAACTTGGCGAGGCGATTTTCATTGGCGCGCTCGCGTTGCACCACGCCTTCGGTGGACTGTTCGGCGGCCAGATCAGATGAGCTCTGGAAATAGCGCTCTCCCGAGCCCTGGCTCATGGCGGTCAGCGATCCCATGCCGCGATAGGTCTTGAAACTGCGCCCCTGGTAGAGGATGGTTTCGCCGGGGCTCTCATCCACGCCGGCGAAGAGCGAGCCGATCATCACGGAGCTGGCGCCCGCGGCAATGGCCTTGGTGATTTCGCCGGAGTATTTGATTCCGCCATCGGCAATCACCGGAATGCCGTGTTTGTGCGCCGCGCGGAACGCTTCGGCAATCGCGGTAATCTGCGGCATGCCCGCGCCGGTGACCATGCGCGTGGTGCAGATCGATCCCGGCCCGATGCCTACTTTGATCGCGTCGGCGCCTGCGTCGATCAGCGCCATGGCGCCCTCGTACGTGGCCACGTTGCCGGCCAGCAGGGCTACATCGCCGAAGCGCTTCTTCACTTCGCGCACCGCTTCAAGCACGCGCGAAGAGTGCCCATGCGCCGAATCGATGGCCAAAGCATCAACGCGATTGCGCACGAGCTCCTCCGCGCGCTCCAGGAAATCCCCCGTGGCTCCAATGGCTGCTCCCACCCGCAGCCGGCCCTGATCGTCCTTGCTCGCGTTGGGGTACTTCAATTTCTTCTGGATGTCCTTGACCGTGATCAAGCCCTTCAGCTCGTACTGGTCGTTCACAACCAGTAGTTTTTCCACGCGGTGCTTGTGCAGGATCTGCTCAGCTTCTTCGAGCGTGGTACCCACGGGCACGGTGATCAGATTTTCCCGGGTCATGACGTCGCCCACGGGAATCTCGGTGCGCGTTTCAAAGCGCAAATCGCGATTGGTAAGGATGCCCACCAGCCGCTTGCCCTGCGTGACTGGCACACCAGAGATGCGGTAGCGGCGCATGATTTCGAGCGCGTCGCCGATGGTTTTCTCCGGGCCGATGGTGACGGGATCGACGATCATGCCGCTTTCGGAGCGTTTCACCTTGTCGATTTCGCCTGCCTGATCGGCAATGGAGAGATTGCGGTGCACGATGCCGATCCCCCCCTGCTGCGCCATGGCGATGGCCATCCGCGATTCCGTAACCGTATCCATGGCCGACGAAATCAGAGGGGTGTTGAGCGCAATCCGCTGTGTCAGTTGAGTTTGCGTGCTCACATGCGCGGGCACCACCTCACTGTAGGCGGGCACCAGCAGGACATCGTCGAAGGTAAGAGCTTCAGTAAGATTTTCGGCCAGCATAATGTGTGAAGGCTCCTGGCGAACCAGGGACTAGCGTTCCCGGCTGGCAGGAGCTTCAGACTATTGTAGCGGAGGCGGCAACGGTGGCCTGGTTGGCGCCTCGCTTAGGTCTTCAGCGGCTTGCGCGCGAAGTAGTACAGCGAATACGCGAGCAGCGCAAAGGCGACGACCGAGACATAGTCGTGGTCGATGAAGGTATGCGGGAAGTTGAGGATGTCGCCCTTGCCCATGGTGGCTTCGTAGGCTTTGAGGGCTACGCCGAAAAGGCCGGCGATGCCGCCGGCGGCGATCAATCCCGAGGCGTAGAGCGACCCCGGCGAGATCTCGCTCTCGGCTTCAGCGTCCGCGCCGCCGCTGCGTTTCGCGGCGAGATCGACGAGCAGGCGCACCACTCCGCCGGCAAAGATCGGCAGGGTGGTTCCGATGGGAAGATACGCGCCCACTGCGAAGGGAAGCGAGCGGATGCCGAGCAGCTCGACGACGATGACGATGAAGACTCCGATGAGGACGAGCCCCCACGGCAATTTGCGCGTCAAAATGCCATTGATGACGGTGGCCATCAAACGCGCTTGCGGTGCCGGAGCGGCTGCGCTGCCGATGCCCTGAATCCAATGCACCTCAATGCGGCCGGAGGCAGGCGAATAAAGATACTTTCCATCCTGCAGTTCGGTAGATCCGATGGCGTTGAGCACAACATACTCGGACTTTGGATGCACTGTGATCGAATTGTCCACATTCTTGACGCGAATCTGGCTGGGCAGATGCGCGCTGTCGCTTTGGATAGCAACACCGGGATGCGGTGCGCTCAGGCTCCACGGCTGTGACGCGGCGTCGAACTCCTGCAAGCCGGTGTTCATGAGATTTAACGTGAACCCGATGACGATGGTGGAGACAACCACGCCGATCATCAGCGCAATTTGCTGCAAGCGCGGCGTGGAGCCCACGATGTAGCCGGTCTTCAGATCCTGCGAAGTGTCGCCGGAGTTGGAGGCGGCGATGCAGACCACGCCGCCGATGGTGATGGCAAGCGCGCCAAAGGCCGGAGCGGTCCAGCCCTGGAAGAGAAAGATCGCGGCTGTGGCCATGAGTGTCGCAATCGTCATGCCGGAGACCGGGCTGGCTGAGGAGCCGACCAGGCCGACGATGCGCGAACTAACAGTGACAAAGAGAAATCCGAAGACCACGACCAGCAGCGAGGCGGCGAGATTCGCGGCCCAGCCGACGAAGGCTCCGGGCACCGGTTTGAATTCGAGGAAGAGGAACATCAAAGCGGCGCACAGCAGGGAGCCTAGGATGACCACGCGCATGGACAGATCGTCCTCGGTGCGCAGGGGCTTGGCCTGCGCGGCGGCGCTGGGGCGCATGGTTTTGAATCCCGCGGTGAGCGCGTTCGCGATGGTCGGGAGAGTTTTGATCAGAGTGATGACGCCCGCGGCAGCCACTGCGCCCGCGCCCATCGGCTTGATGTAAGTGGACCAAAGGTCGCTGGGTGTCATCTGCGCGATGGGCACCAGGCCGGGATAGATGGGATGCGCAATCTCTTTGCCGAAAAAATAAATAAGCGGCATGATCACGAGCCACGAAAGCACGCCGCCAGCGAAGATGACGCCCGCAACGCGAGGCCCGATAATGTAGCCCACTCCTAGATACTCACTTGTCGCGTCGGCGTTGATGGATGCGCCCTTGAGCACATGCTGTGGCCCGAAGTCGGGTTGATACGCCGGCTGCTCTGGCCACGCCGCGAAGAGATTGGCATTCTGGAAAAACGTGTACAGTGCGCCCAGCCCGAGGCCGAGAAAAACGCGGCTGGCCAGCGAGCCGCCTTTTTCGCCGGCGATGAGCACGTCGGCGCAGGCTGTGCCTTCGGGATAGGGCAGGGTAGCGTGCTCCTGCACAATGAGCTGCCGGCGCAGCGGGATCATAAACAGCACGCCAATCCAGCCGCCGATGAGCGCAAGCACAAAGATGCGGGAGTACTCGAGATCGAAGCCGAGAAAGACCAGCGCAGGCAAGGTGAAAATGACTCCGGAAGCGATGGACTGGCCGGCGTTGCCCGTGGTCTGAACGATGTTGTTTTCGAGGATCGAGGAACGGCCAAAGGCGCGCAAAATGCTGATGGAAAGCACCGCGATGGGGATCGAGGCCGCCACCGTGAGACCGGCGCGCAAGCCGACATAGACGGTGACGGCGCCGAAAATCAGTCCGAAGAAGCAGCCGAGTAGTATCGCGCGGAGCGTGAATTCGGGAGGGGCTTCTTCGGGTGGAACGAATGGTCGAAAAACGGCGGGCTGCGATACGGGCACGATTGCCTCCGTGCGATGGCAAACAATGTAATTGATAAATCCCTGAAGGGCGAGTTTAACAGCGGAAGGGGTCGCGAGTCACAGGAAGTGAATGAAGGCAAAGGCCAAGCCGTAAGGCGGTGGACGGCGGCGCGGTAAAAGAGCCATGCCGGCGGGGGGGATGCAGCCGAAAAAGGAGCTGCACGAAGGGCGCCGGAACGCCCACTCGAATATGGGGATAGCCCCTGGAACACACACAAGTCGCAAGCTCTGTTGATCCCCCAAAAGTAACAGAAAGTACACGCCTAACTAGCCAGATTTCGATGGACAATGCCAGCGCGCATGCCCGAAAATGCGAGGCGTGGAAGTCTGCTTCCCCTCTTGCAGGCGTCCTCGACCCGGGAAAATAAGGAGAAAATTTCATGCGTAAGTTGGGAACTTTGGGGATCCCTGTCGCTGTGTGCCTTTCGCTGGCCCTCGGCATTTGCCAGGCGCAATCTGTATTGACGCATCATGTACGCCAGGCCACGCAGGATGGAACCGCGCACTTCATCGGCAACCTTTCCTCATCGCAGACGCTGCATCTCGTGATCGCGTTGCCGCTTCGCAATCAGGACGAGCTCAATCAGCTCCTCGTGGATCTCTACAACCCCAGCAGCCCGTCTTATCACCACTTCCTCACGGTGGAGCAGTTCACCGAGGAATTCGGGCCGACCCAACAGGACTACGACTCCGTGATTAACTTCGCCAAGGCGAACGGGCTCACCGTGGTCGACACGTCGCCGAACCGGGTCAATATTCAGGTGACGGGAAGCGTGGCAAGTGTGCAGAGCGCGTTTCATGTGAACCTCGGCGTGTATCAGCATCCCACCGAGAATCGCACCTTCTACGCGCCCGACAAAGAACCGACCACGAGCCTTGGGATCTCGCTGTGGCATGTGGCGGGTCTCGACAACTTCTCGATTCCGCAACCGGCGGGCCTGACGCGCAACCCACAGAGTTCCGGCGCGAAATCCGGCGCCACCACAGGCTCCGGCCCATCGGCCTCGTTCCTGGGCAGCGACATGCGGGCAGCCTATTATGGTGGATCGCTGACCGGCAGCGGCCAATACGTCGGCCTGCTGGAGTATTACGGCACCGACCTGGCCGACTTGCAGACCTACTACACGAACGCCCACCAGACTTATCCCGGCAGCATCATCACGCTGCTCTCCACCGACGGCACCAGCACCAGCTGCGTGGATTCGAGAGCCGGGGGCAGCTGCGACGACACCGAGCAGACTTTGGACATGACTCAGGCGCTAGGTGTAGCGCCGGGACTGGCAGGTCTGACCATGTACGTGGGTTCGACGGACTCCGCCATCTTCAACTCCATGGCGACGCATAGCCCGCTAGCCTTGAACCTGAGCTCTTCCTGGACATGGAATCCGGCCGACCCGACCACCGACGATCCTTATTTCAAGGAGTTTGCGGCGCAGGGCCAGAACCTGTTCCAGGCCGCAGGCGACAGCAGCAAATGGACGACGTCGGGGACGGCTTCAGAGATTTACCCGGCGGACGACGTCTATGTCACTTCAGTTGGCGGCACGGATCTGTCGACTTCGGCAGCGGCTGGCGCATGGTCTTCAGAAACCGCATGGTCTGACAGCGGCGGCGGCATCTCGCCGCATAAGTATGCGATTCCCTCCTGGCAGACGGCCGCGGCGGCGGGTTGCGCGAGTTGCTCGCAGAGCTATCGCAACGGCCCTGACGTCTCAGCCAACGCCAACTTCACCTATTACGTGTGCGCCGACCAGACCACCTGCACGGCCAACGAATACGGCGGCACCAGTTTTGCCGCGCCGCTGTGGGCCGGCTACCTGGCACTGGTAAATCAGCAGCGGACCACTAACGGCAACGGATCGCTGGGCTTTATCAATCCGGCGTTGTACACGATCGGCACAGGATCGAGCTATGACGCGAATTTCCATGACGTCACGAGCGGCAGCAATGGCTACTCCGCCACGACCGGCTACGATCTGGCCACCGGTTGGGGCAGCCCGAACGGCGCCACGCTGCTGAACACGCTGGCTGGAACGGTGGCGCAACCTGGATTCAGCCTCTCGGCTTCGCCGGGTGCAGTCTCCGTGGTGCAGGGCAACGCGGGATCGTCGACAATCACCAGCACGGTGGTGGGCGGATTCGATGCGGCAGTGACGCTGTCGTACTCCACACTGCCTACGGGCGTGACCGCGAACTTCAATCCGAGTTCGTTTACGACCGGCAGCGGAAGTTCGGCGCTCACGTTCTCCACGAGTTCGTCGACGCCGACGGGCACGTACCCGATTACCATCACAGGAACCTCGGGTGCGACGACGGAAACCACGACGGTGAATCTGACGGTGACGGCTCCGGTAGCGGCGAGCTTCACGATCTCCGTTTCGCCCAATCCGGGCTCGCTCGCCCAAGGGCAGAGCGGATATGCAACGGTGGCCACGACGGCTTCCGGCTCGTTCAACGCGGCGATATCACTGTCGTACTCAACGCTGCCTTCGGGCGTGACCGCGAGCTTCAGTCCGAATCCGATCGCGGCGCCGGGCTCGGGCAGTTCGCACTTTACGCTGACAGTTTCGCGGACGGCCAAGACCGGCACGTATCCCATCACGATTACGGGAACGGGCGGAGGCGTGACGAAAACCACAACATTTACCTTCGAAGTATTGAGGTAGCTTTCCGGCTAAGCACGCAACACCAACGGCATCACAACAAAGGCCCGGACCGGATCGGTTCGGGCCTTTTTCTGTGCGGCAAAGGAATCGGATCGCGTGCTCCAGCGCGGTTCCACAGGCTCGATAAGAATGGCAACGGCTTTCCACTTGGCGAAGTCTGACCCGAGCGCGTAGGGTATTGAGCATCGTTGCAATCGGTATGAACGGAGAGCCGAATGTTCAAATTGCCTCTTGCCCTGGCGCCGCAAAAACGTCTGCTTTCACTTGACGTGCTGCGCGGACTCACCATTGCCTGGATGATCATGGTGAACAACTCCGGCGCCGGCGCATGGGCGCAGATGCACCACGCCGCGTGGAACGGATTGACGGCTACCGACCTGGTTTTTCCCACGTTTCTTTTCGTGGTGGGAGTGTCGATCGTGTTTTCAACCGAGGCGCGGTTGCGGCGCGGCGACTCGCGCACCAAGCTCGCGTGGCATGCGGTGCGTCGCGCAGTGATTTTGTTTGCGATCGGAGTTTTTTCCAACGGCTTTCCCCATTTCCATCTCCAGCACTTGCGTATCTACGGCGTTTTGCAACGCATCGCCGTCTGCTACTTGATCGTGGCGCTCCTCTATCTATGGGACCGCCGAGTATGGACAAAAGTCGTGCTGCTTGTCTGCCTGCTGGTTGGCTACTGGGTGCTGGTGCGTTGGGTTCCGGTGCCGGGAGCCGGCGTGCCCGGCCGCGACGTTACCTTCCTCGATAAGGACCAGAACATTGTGGCCTGGCTCGACCGCCAGCTCATGCCCGGCCATCTCTATGAGGATTCGCCATCGCATAACGCGCGTGATCCCGAGGGATTGTTGAGCGATATCCCTGCAATCGGGACAACGCTGCTGGGTCTGCTTGCTGGTCTGTGGCTGAGTGGCTGGCTGCCTGCGAGGATCAAAGCTCTGGGCCTGCTGGGCGGCGCGGCGGCGTGCCTTGCCATGGGATATCTATGGGCCATCTGGTTCCCGCTCAACAAGAAAATGTGGACCAGCTCCTACGTGCTGGTAGCTGCGGGATTCTCACTACTCGTGTTTGCCATACTTTATTGGGCGATGGAGCAGCGCGGATGGGGCCAGAAAGGCTTGAGTAAGGCGCTGGTGTGGCCGTGGCTCGTCTTTGGCTCGAACGCCATCGTGGCCTACGTAATCAGCGAAGAGCTTTACGTGCTCCTGGTACAGATTCACTTCACCGACGCTGGGAAAGCGTCGAACCCGCTGCGCTATGTGTTCCAGCACGTTTTCATGCCCATCCCGGATCCGGGGTGGAGATCGTTTGCCTACGTGATTGCCTATACGGCAGTTTGCTTCCTGCCGGTGTGGCTGCTTTACCGCAGGAAAATCTTTGTGAAGATATGACGTGCGGCATGCATCGTTGCGCATTGGAATCAGCGATAGCGAATGACCATCACAAGCGAGCAGAGGAGATGCGGATGAAATTCGGTCGGATGGCGTGGATGGTAGTGTTGTGCGCGGGCGCGGCCGTGGCGCAGGCGCAGAGTTGCAACGTGCAGGACTGGCGGCCGATCGCCGGCGTGAGTGTGACCGCGAGCAGCAGTGGCGTTACCGTCGTTTGGCAGGGCGAGCACGGTCAGCAGAACCGGGCGCGGTTTGTGCTGCGCAACGGGCAACCGGTGGTTGAGGAACTGGCTGCGCAAAAAGCGGGCGGCGCATGGGTTGTGCTGGGAACCAATCTCGAACCGGAATTTCAGGTGACCACCGGCCGGCGCCGTATCTCGACGACTGAACTCGACATTCTGAAGCGCCTCCACAACGACACGCCCGAGGCCGAGGATGAGTACAAGTGGAATGTTTTTTGGGATGCGCCATTGGAGATTCCCGGCCACGACTCGCATCTTGTGGGCCCGGGCCGCACCCCCGATGAGGTGAAGCGCGCCACGGTGAGTTACAACGCGAGTGCGTGCCGCGTGGAAAGCGACGGCGACCGCGTGAGCGTGGTCTTCAACGGGCTTTCGTTGGGGATTTTTTCGGGCGATCTGGAGTTCACTGCATACAAGGGCTCAAATCTGCTGCGCCAGGAGGCGATAGCCAGGACCGACGCCAAGGATGTCGCCTACATTTACAAAGCTGGCCTGAAGGGCTTCGCAATTGGCGCAAGCACCAAGCTGGAATGGCGCGACGATGCGCAGCTGTGGCAAAAATACGCTTTCGGCGGCGACTTGAATGAGCAGCCGGTCGACTTGCAGGCGCGCAATCGCCTCGAAATTCTCGATGCCGGCGCGGGCTCGTTGGCCATCTTCCCTGAGCCGCACAAATTCTTTTTTGCGCGCGAGAACGAGGTGAACCTTGGCTACGTGTATTACCGCAAGGACAGCGACAGCTCGTTTTCGCTGGGCGTGATGCAGCCGGAGCGCGGCACGGGCTACGCGCCATGGGGAGTGAGCGACGAAGTGTGGAACCGCCGGGTCCACGTGGCGCGCTCGCAAATCTATAACTACGCGCTCTACAACGCGCCTCCGGGCACATTGCAGCACATGCCGGTTTACTACTACCTGAGCGCGGAGAACGCGCGAACGACGCAACCGCAGGTGATGGCCTACACGCACGACGACGCGTACAAGCCAGTGCCCGGTTTCAAAACTGTGACCGGCCATTTCCATCTCGACTTCAACGAGATGATCCGCGATCGCGGAACCTCAGACTTCATGCCCACATGGGTTCCGGTCTTCCGCGGCCTTGGCATCAACATCGTCTATCTCGGCGATTTTCACGACGACTCCGACCTTGCCGATCCCGGCCCCAAGCGCTTTGCCGAGCAGGAGCTTTATTTTGAAGGCGCGCGCAAGATGAGCGACAAGGATTTCCTCGTGATTCCCGCTGAAGAAGTGAACGTCTATCTCGGTGGCCATTGGTACCTGATGCTGCCCAAGCCCGTGTACTTCTCGCACGCCTCGCCGCGCCCTGCAGATCAAACCTTTGAAGAGAACGATCCCACTTACGGGCACGTCTACCATCTCGGCTCGGTCGCGGACGTGGAGAATTTCATCAATCGCGAGCAGGGCATTCTCTGGGTGGCGCATCCACGCACCAAGAGCTCGGCCATGTATCCCGACGTCTACAAAGATCAAGATTTCTTTTTGAGCGATCGCTTCATCGGCGGATCATGGGAGTCGCTGCCAGTAGATCAATCGCAGGCGCGACTGTGCGAAGTGCGGTGCTTCGGCGTGAACGACGACATGAGCAACTGGGCGCCCAAGCCCAAGTTCATGCTGGCCGAGGGCGACACCTATATGAAGGTGCCGAGCGACGAGACCTATCCGCTGCTGGCCATCAATTACCTGAAGCTCGACAAGGTTCCAGCCTACAACGAAAGCTGGGCGCCGATTGTCGAAGGCATTCGCAGCGGCAATTTCTTCGGAACCACGGGGGAGATTCTCTTCCACAAGTGGGGCATTGAAGGCGCGGGCGCGAAGAGCGTCTACACGGCCAGCATCGAATACACCTTCCCACTGGAGTTCGCGGAACTGGTTTGGAGCGACGGCGCGAAAGTCGACCGCAAGATCATCCGGCTCACTGATACTGAGCCTTTCGGCACGAAAACTTTTCGCGTCCCGTTCGACGCGCGCGGCAAAAAGTGGGTGCGCTTCGATGTGTGGGACGCAGCGGGCGACGGCGCGTGGCTGCAACCGGTGACGCCAAAATGACGCGCGATGCACAGGCCGCTGGCGCGCGAATTGCCGTAGACTGGTTCCAAGATTCCGCAACATTTTTCCGGAGCTGGCGATGTCCAAGGCTGCTTCCTACGCCCAATGGTCTCTGGAGCCGTATTGCATAGGCCTTAAGCTGCGCTCACTGCGCAACAGCAAGCGGCTCACCCTCTCCCGACTGGCGGCCGAAACCGGGCTTTCCACGGCGCTGCTGTCCAAGCTCGAGACCGACCGCATGATTCCCACGTTGCCCACGCTGGCCACCATCGCCCGCGTCTACGGCGTGGGCATGGATTACTTCTTCAACGAGCCCTCGCGCCACAAGCTCTCCATCACGCGCAAAGCGCACTTGCAGGGCAACGGGCGCGGGATGGAACCGGCCAAGGTAACGCCGTTGAACGCCGATGGCGAAGGATTCCGGCTGGTGGCGCAGGTGGTCGAGTTCCCGCCCGGCGGTTCGACCGTGGCCATGAATGCCTTTGAAGAAACCGGTGCCGTCATTTATGTGCTTGAGGGACGCTTGCGCCTGGACGCGGGCGCCATGCACGAAGTGCTCGAGGCGGGCGATTGCGCCTGCATGGAGAGCGAAATGCCGCTGGCCTGGAGCGCTGCCGACAAGCGTCGCTGCCGGATTCTGGCGGTGCTTCCCAGGGTCGCGCACGCGAAACGTTGAGCGAGCCTTCCACGCGGGCCGAGCTTTCGAACATTGCGCTGTCCGGCGCTATTCTGCCGCCGATAATTCCTGCTCCAGAACGATGGTTTGCGGCGCGGCAGCGACTTAAGTCACTGGATGCACGCTGGCGCGGATCTGAGAGAGCGGTCCCTCTTTGCCACCTGCAGGGCCAGTCTGTACTATGGTTTGGGACTTTAAGGACATATCACGATGCGACCCAACGCCAAACTGATGAAAGCCTCGCTGACCGGAGCACTGGGCGGTCTGCTGTATGGATTCGGGTAGGCGAGCGGCGTTACTGTTTGTGTTTCAGAGCGGGCCGCTGTTGACGATGCGGCGGGCAACCGGTTTTTGGGAATCATCGAAGCTAAGTACAAAGTGGTTCTTGACTCTCCTTGGTAGATGAGCATGCAAGGAAAGTCCCGACACCAGGAGGCAAGGAATGCAGAATGCAGTTTTTGCGGTGAGCCTGATTATCATTGCCGGAGTACTTAACGGGAGCTTTGCTGCACCGACAAAATACGCGAAGCAATGGAAGTGGGAAAACATCTGGTCGGTGTGGAGCGTGTGGGGAATGCTGATTTTGCCCTGGGCGCTGGTTTTTGCGACTGTTCCCCACGCGATCTCCTTCTATCAGCAAACACCGGCGGACCAATGGTTGTTGCTCATTTTGTTTGGGATCGGATTCGGCCTGGCTCAGATTTTCTTTGGGTTGGGCATCGCAGCCGTGGGCATCGCTTTGAATTTTGCGATTGCGATTGGCATTTCCACGGCCTTCGGATCGATTGTTCCTTTCTTCTCCCAGCACGCCGAGAAGGTCTTTACGCGCGAGGGCTTCTTCTTCTTCTTTGGCGTCTTTTTGATGCTGGCGGGCATTGTATTCTCGGCTGCTGCCGGACTGGAAAAGGAGCGGCAGCTTCGAATTAAGACTGCCGGCGCAGCGGATCCGCTGGGGAAAAGGATGAGCTTTGCCGCGGGGTTGACCCTCTGCATTCTGGCGGGACTGGGTTCTCCGCTCAACAACTTCGGCGCGGCCTTCTGCACCCCCACGGTCCAGCGGGCAGTCGCCATGGGTGCCAGCCCGATTAACGAATACAACGTGATTTGGGCACCGCTCCTCACAGCCTCGCTTGTGCCTTATCTGATTTATTGTGTCTATCTTTGGCGCAAGAACCGTAGTTTTCACCTTTTTGGAGCTTCGAGATCGGGAATCAATTGGATATATGGATTCATTATGGCCGCTTTATGGATGGGCAGCGCGGCGATCTACGGGGTGGCTATGTCCCGGATAGGGAATATGGGACCGGTTCTAGGCTGGCCGCTGTTCATGTCAATTATCATCCTGGCGTCCAGCGGATGGGGGTTCTTTACGGGAGAGTGGAAAGGGGCAGGCTCAAAGTCGGCGAAGAGAATGATCGTTGCGATTGCACTGCTCATTCTGGGTTTTTGCACGTTGGCTTATAGCAGTAGTCTCAGCTAACGTCGCAGGTGCACGCTCATTGTCTGCGCCGTTGGCCCCGCGATATGCCTCTCTGGCGATGACGAATAAGATTGATGTCCTCCGGTGATGATTTGCGCTTATTGAATAGAGCCGCGTCACCGCCCGCGTTTTTTATCTCCGCAAACTCCGCTAGCCCACACTAGCTCCGCTTTTTGCTTCACACTGCCTCAATGGCCTGTATGCTTTCGGCCACGTCCTTTTTCAGCGTCTCCTCATCGCCATGGAAGAGCCTGCGTTCGCGCGCGGGCAGTGCCTCCAGCAGGTTGCAGAACGGCAGTGTTGCGCAACCCGGAAACGCAGCGAAGCCAATGGTGGATGCCATGGCGCAGCTCACCTTCACCAGTTCCGAAACATCCCACGCGCCGTCGGTGCGCCTTGACTCGTGATGCTGGGCGACCACGGCTTCGAATTCCTCCGGGAGCCTCCAGTCGGCGATCAACTGACGTCCTGTTTCGCAGTGATCCCAGCCGAAGAGCACGCGCTCGGCTTCGAGCAGGGTTGCCGAGGCTCCCTGATGTTTTTCGAGCAGCACGGCATAAGCGGCGGGCTGGATCAGCGCCAGGCCCATGCGGCCCACGTCGTGCAGAATGCCGGCGGTAAATGCGGTGTCCTTGTCGATGAAGCCCACCGCCGCCAGCCGCTGCGCGACGATGGCGCACCCCAGATTGTGCCGCCACAGATTGCGCATCGCGGGGTGACTCATGGTTTTGCCGAGGTAGGCGCGCACGCCGACCGTGACACACATCCCTTGCAGCGTGTTGGCGCCCAGCACGGCCACGGCCTGCAGGATGCTGGTGGCAGGATAACGCGGCGCGTAGAGCAGGGAGTTGGCAACGGTGAGCACTTCGCTGGCAAATGCCGGATCGGACGAGATGAGATCGCATAATTGATGCAGCTGCACGTTCTCATTGCTGGCCAGTTGCAGAACTCTTACGGCCACCTGCGGGAATGGCGGAAGCCGCAAATGCGCCCACGGCATTGTGGCCGCTTGTCCGCGCCCTGCATCCGTTCCCACCGCAGCACCTCCTAAAGTTCGCGCGTCGGCGCGCACTCCGACAACTGTTTCTTCGGCAGCTGGAAGGATTTTCTAGAGGCAGGAATCGCGCATCAGGCGGGACTCCGCGCGTAGTAATTTATTTTGCGGTCCAGGTTCGACCATCGGTACTCACCCACGTCTGATTTTTGTCATTTGAAAGTTCAAAGAATACGGTCGGTGAAGACGCGAGACCGGCATTAGGGGAGGAGCCCCCCGTCGGCACGTTTTGAACCGCCGGAGCAGTAAAGAGGGCGCCATGGAGTTGTGCTCGCTGCCGCACCGCGACGGCGTGCCCCGTCCACTGCGTGGCGATGTGCTCCCATGTTGCGCCCCGGTCCTCGCTCAAAAACAATGCGCCCGCTTTGTCGATGGCGAGCAGGAAATGCCCGCGGGACGCGATGGAAATGGTTGCCAGTCCGCTGGGCAGTTGATTCGGCCCCGCGGGAGTGGGTTCAGCGGGTGCGGCTGGCGGCGTCTCGGGCGATGGCGCAGTGGCGGCCGTGACGGTTTGCGTGGCGCCGCTTGGTGGGGCCGCGTCGGTCCCATGCGCCGCAACAGGCGCGGCCTTGGATTTGAGGAAGCGCCTGCGCGACGTTTCTTCGCCGGCCTGACGCTGTTCCTCGGTCTGGCCTTCCTGTTCGGCTTGCTCCTGGTTGGCTTCCCGCGCGCCAGTGTCCTGCCGCGAGTAGGCAGGGCGCATTGCACCGGTTGCGTATTCGGGGGGCGCTTGCTGCGCTTCCGTGCGAAATGTGCGATGTGCTTCGGGCGTGACTTCCACTTGATCCATGGGTTCGGGCGCAGAGGCTTCGGGCTCGGGCGGCATTTGCGAGGCCACTGCAGGCGGTACCGATGCCGGCGGTGGTTCGGCGGCGGCAGTGTGTGCGCGCTTCGCGATGTGCGCCGTCGGCGGTGCAGGCGTGGCCGCAGCGGGCGGCTCAACCTTTGCCCGCTCTATTGGGGAGGACGCTGAAGGCGGTGTTGCGCCCGAGGCAGGGTTCTGTTCCGCAATCTTGATGTCAGGCCCATGCCGGTCCGCACGTTGGATAACGAAGGAGATCGTCGTCACGGCAAAGGCAACTGCAACTCCAGCCGGAACCCACACCAGCCGCCAATGCTTCCACCACGCATTAGGTGCGACCGTCTTGTGGGTCGGCGCGGCCGTTTCAGTGCCCGCATCGGCGGCTTCGCGCGCCAGCGTCACCACCTGGCGGCAGCGTCCGCAGACGGACAGATGCGCCAGCACCTCGGCGCGCTCCCGCTTGCCAAGCGCCTGCTCGGAAAATGCGCTCAGGCTCTCCGCATCGGGATGCAATCCGTGTTGGCTTGTCGCAGTCATGACGCCGCCTGTTCTTTGAACGCTTCCGATTGTGAATTTTGCAGAAGTTTTTTCAGATTCACCTCTAAGTCACGCGCATCGGCGCCCATCGCCTCTTCCGCGGCGCGCCGGCTCATGCCGCCGTGCTGCAAGTGCTTCAAAATCTGCTTGCGAATTTCTTTCTCCGTGCGGCGCAGTTTGCGGCTCACCGTAGCCTCATGCACGCCGAGCACCCGCGCGATCTCGAGCAACGTCTGCTGGTCAAGATAATACGACGCAAGAAGATAGCGATCCTCTGCCTCGCGGCCGATCACGGCCAGTGCAACGGCCTGCTCCAGAAGCGAGAGTTCGCGGGCCGGCGTTTGTGGCAGAGGGTCGGGCGCCGGCGCGTCAAATTCTTCGATGGGCTCCTCACGACGCGTGCGGCGGTAGTGATCCACGTGGCGCTGTGCCAGCGTGGTGCGCAGCCAACCCATCAGCGAGCCGCGGCCGCGGTAGGAAAGCAGCGGGCAGCGCCGATGGCCGTCGTGCATGTTCAACCCGTAGAGCTCGGCGTAAAGTTGATCGGCCAAATCGCGGCCCAGCGTCTCGCTGCCGGTGATGGCGATGGCGGCGCGGGTAAGCGGCTGCCTGTAGACGGCGACAAAGTGCTCCCACGCGCGCTCGTTCCCGCAGGCGCAGGCGCGCGCGAGCGCGAGATCGGCTACGCGCAGACCGCGGAAGAACGTTTCTTGTTGTTCCGGAGCCGCGGGCACGGCTTCGGACAATCCAAAGTTTTGCGCCGTTCCCGCATTGAGGAGAATCTGGTCGAACTCGTTGCGGGTCAGTCCCCAACTTGCCGCATCGCAGTCGCGCCAAAGCCCGGCGGCCAGGGCGCGGTCGAGAGCGCAACCAGGCGCGGCAGTCCCATTTGGGACTCCGGGCTCTGTTGTGCTGGCTACGGATTCGGATGGCGCCATTCCCACGCCTCACGATACCCCAAATGCGAGGCCGCAGAAAAACTTTGCAAGAAGCTGCCTGCTAACCGTTCGACGGTGGAAGGCGCCCTGTGGGAATCAGGGCCGCAGAGGAGATTCATGAAAAATCTGGGCAGATGGGGACTGTTGGCCGTGCTGCTTTTTGCGCTGGCAGCTTGGGAGCACGGAAGCCAAGTGAAAGCTGCTGGCGGGCCGGAAGAAAGCGCGAACGGCCCGTACCGCGTGCTGGCGCCGATCCAGAGCGGCAACCTGCTTTTGTTTCCCGTGGTGCGGACCGATGGAAAATCTACTGTGGAAACGCCGTTCATTGCCCTCGACGAGGGTCTGAAGAACGCCGAAGTGGAAGTGACGGAAGCCGGACGCGCGCGCGGCCTGGTGCGGCCGAGGGGCGAAGCTCCGCAGCCATCCGATCGCGGCGACGAAGTGAACACGCTGGTGCTGGTCAACCACTCCAAGCGGCCATTGCTGCTGCTGGCGGGCGAAGTGGTCACGGGCGGCAAGCAGGACCGCATTGTCGCCAAAGACCGCATCGTTCCTGCCGACGCGGACCCCATCGATCTATCGGTCTTCTGCATTGAGCCCGGGCGATGGACGGAAAGCTCACCCGTTTTTGGCACATCGGACAAGTCGGCCGCCCGCAGCTTTATGGTGCAGCCCGAGGTGCGCGAGCGCGCCATGGTCGACCGTGACCAGCAGCAGGTGTGGGACTCGGTGCATGGCACGATGTCGAAGATGGAGGCGGCTGCGGCTCCGCCGGCTCCCGCGTCTGGCAGCAGCGGCATGCCTGAGTACGAGGCTGAGCCGCCCATGGCGCTGGGCACCACGAGCTACGCGAAAATGATGGAGAACCCGGCCATCAGCCAGAAGGTGGATGAAGCCGCCCCGGTAATCAAGGCGCGTGAAGAGGTGCTCGCGAAGCTGCGCGACGAGCACGCGGTAGGCGTGGTGGTGGCCGTACGCGGCGAAATCGTGTGGGCCGACATCTTTGCGTCGACCGATCTGCTGGCGCGCTACTGGACCAAGCTGGTTCGCTCCTATGCGGCAGAAAGCTTGACCGAGGGCGAGGATCATGCCGCGCCCAGCGTGGCTGATGCGCAACACTTCCTCGACATGCCTTCGGACGGAACGGAAAACAGCGAGGGCGACGTGGGCATCTATCGCTATCGCGAGTTGAAGAGTGGAAACGCGGAGACCTTCGTGCTGGAATCCCTGCTGCCGGGCACTGGCTACGACGTGCACATCAGCAAGATGAAGCTGATTGAGGAAGTGCGTCGCATCCGCAAACCGCATCCGATCACCCCACAGCATCCGATCTACGACCCGCAGAACTATCGTCCCGATGTCTACTACCCGGATGTAGTCCGTTGACCAACATCACGCCTTTTGCCGCGCACGCGCCACACGCGGCGCGGCAATCAGCGTGAAGGCAACTAGAAAGATGGAGGCGGCAATGTAGGCCAGGTGGCCGTGGCGCAAATCTTCTGTGACCAGCTTGATCGCGACGAGGGCAATAGCGGCGTAGCCCATCCGCGTTAGCTCATCGCGGCGCCAGCGCACGCCGCCCGAAACCAGCGCCAGCGCCGCTACGCACAGGGCCACGGTGCGGATCAAAGCCAGATGATGCGGGCCGGGAACCAGGACGAACGCGGTCATGGCAACCAGCCCGTCGACGAGCAGCGCCAGGACGGACCCAGTGGCCAGTGCGGCAAACCCGATATGCAGCGTCCGCGGAATCCATCCCTTCGCTCCGCGCGGTTTCACAAGCATGTAGCACAGCACCGCGCAGAGCGCCATGAACCACACGTCCACGGCCGGCGTGCCCGCACGGGTTCCAACCAGCGCGGTCACCAGAAAGTCCGGGAGTTCCGAAACTGCGGCGGCCGCCAGCAGAAACGCCATGCCGTAATACTCGAAGGCCTTCCAGCGGTCCTGCCTGCTCAGACCCATTGCCGCCAGCGCAGCCGCGCCCAGGAGCACAACCACGGGCAGCGGCGGCAGGCAGAGAAGGCTCCCGGAGAGAAGCAGCGCCGCCGACCATGCGGCAAAGACATTACGGTTGCGCAGGCTGGGCGCGCGCGCAAACAGAGTAAAGACCGCGGCATAACACACCACTGAGAGCAGCAGACAAATGGCGCCAAGGATCGCCGCGCCGCGGGGCTGCCCGAAATCCGCAACGCTTACTGCGGCGAGCAAAAACGAGATGACTGCCTGGATGATGGCAAAGATTGTGATCTGCTGGCGGCGAAGAATCGTATTCAGCCCCACGCTGGCGGCAAACAAAGCAAAGATCGCGATGCCGGGAGCGAGCAGTTCAACGCGGCTCAGCGCCGGGTATCCTTCGCGCGTATTGAGTCCACCGTAGTACGTGAAAATCAGGGCCCAGATCGCCGCGTCGGCAGCCAGCGCGATGATCGCTCCGGCTTCGGGCACGCGCTCGCAGCCGGGGACGAATTCGCAGACTGCCGCGAGAATGAGGAGCGCGGCCACGAAGGGCAGAAAGACATGCGAAGCGATGGCGAGGGCGAGCGCGAAGACGGCCGAGGCGATCGCGGTCAAGCGCAGAACTGGCTTGAGGTCGCGGGGCGCGAAGGCGGCCGGAGCGAAGAGCGCAAGAGCGATGGCGGCTAGCGCAAAAGCGCAGATCAGCACTGCGGCGCCCACCGCGGGCAGAACGTTAAAGCGCAGGGTTAGCTCCCAAAGCATGGGAGCCAGGATGAGGGCCGAGGTGCCGGCGTAGATGGCGCTGGTGAGCTGCGGTCCGGATTTCACACGCGCCGCCCAGACCAGCCAAAGGAACGCGTACGCGATGCCGATTGCGCCCGCGGTCAGGCTTGGCAGAGTGCTGGTTTCCTCGATGGCGCGCAACACGTACGCACCGGCAATGCCCAGCAGAGCTTTGCCGAACACCGTAAAAAGATTCCCCGGCTGAGCGGGAGGTTCTGCCACGATAGAGGCCGCGGCAAGCGCCGCCGATTCAACCTCCAAGGCAGGTTGCGGCCAGCGTTCGGCGAGCGGATGCTCGAGAGTTTCGACACGCCGCTCCAGCGCTTCGATGTGTTGTTCCATCGAGCGCAGGCTTTTTCCAAGCCGTTCGATTTCGTCGGGAAGATCGTTCATGGTGCGCACCCGATTCTTCGCCGGAGCCCGAACTCAGTCGCCTGCCGCAACCTGGTGCAGGCTTTTCTCGGACCACGGAGGCAGCAGCTTGACCAGCACCCACAGGAAGAGCAGGGGCAGAACAGTCAACCCGATGGCGACCAGCAGCCCTTCGCGCGTGACCAGGGCCATCTTGTAAGTGGTGTAGCCGAGAAAGCTCTTCGAGAACAGTTGTCCGCCGATCACCACATTCCAGCGCATGGCGAAGACGCTGATCATGATCAGCGATCCGCAAAGGACGTAAATCCGCTTGCGCACGATGGCGCTAAGGCTGTTCTTCCAGACCTGCGTGATGAAAAGCAGTGTCAGGGGTACGAGCGTGCCGAGGATGATCTGGAGCACGATTTGCGAGAAGAAGAGCTTGGTGTGAACCATGAAATCCAGACTGCGGAACGACTCATCGGCCTCGTAGATGCGGTGAATCAGGTCCAGCATCTCCAGGCTGAAGTCGATGATGAAGATGTAGAACATGTACATCGCGATGGTGTCCACGCAGCGCATGTCGATGGTCAGCTTGCGCAGCTTGGTGGTGGCCATGTAAATCAGCATGACCCCGGCGACGCCGGACACCATGGCCGAGAAGATGAACACCACGGGCATGAGCGGCGAGGACCACCAGGGATTGGCCTTGATCGATCCGAAGATGAAGCCTACGTAACCGTGCAGCAGGAACGCCGAGGGAATGCCGATCAAGGTGACGATCCAGCCCACCTTCTCGTCGATGCGTAGCGAGCGTTCGCTGATGTTGTTCGAGCCCAGCGTCATGATCTTGTAGATCACGCGCAGCAGGCCCTTCGACTGCTGCGACAGAATCACGATGTCGCGGCGATAGTCGAGCCAGATCTCGAAGACCAGCACCGCCATCAGGTACCAGAGGTAGACGTAGCCGAACATAGCCATGGCCGACGTGGCGTGGGGCGTGAAGTACATCTCCGGCGAGCGTTCGGGATGGCCGAGGTGCAGCTGGAGCGGCAGCGGCGCGTCGAGCAGAAATGCCAGCGCTGTAAGCAGCGCCAACCGGTAGGTCGGTTTCACGGCTTCCACACGGAATACGCGCTCCAGCGACGCCAGGATGAACGCACCAGCCACCAACCCCGTAATGTAGGGATACAAAACGATCAAAATGCTCCACTGCAGAGCATATTCATTCGGATACATGAAGCCCACAACGCCGTTCATAAATACAGCTCCTAGCTACTAGCTCTTCGCGCCGCTTCCAACTGTCTCGGTCCCTAGGCCCCTTGGTCCCTCGGTCCCTGCTTTACCGCACCGATCCATCCAGCCCGAAGTAGTACGCTTTTGCGCCGGTCGCCATCTGTGGCTTCAGCACCTCGACGGGATGCGTCTTCAGGAACTCGTGAATGGGGTCGTTGGGATTCTTCAAATCGGCCAGCTGCCGCGCTCCCGTGGGGCAGGCCTCGCAACATGCGGTGGTCAACCCCTTGGTGATGCGGTGGTAGCACAGCGTGCATTTGTCGGCCACGTGCTTGGTGGGATGCAGGTAGCGGCAGCCATACGGGCAGGCCTGCACGCAATAACCGCAGCCCAGACAGTAGGTCTGATCCACCAGCACCACGCCGTCCGGACTGATGAATGTGGCGCCCACCGGACATACCTGCGTGCAGGGCGAGTCGGCGCAGTGGTTGCACATCTTGGGAACGAAGAAGTACTTGCCAGCGTCCTCCTGGGCTACCGGAAAACCTTCCTTGCCGCCATCGGGCGAGATCACAACGGGAGTAGTCATTTCCGTGTCCGTGACGTTGTAGCGCTCAACCCAGGTGCGGAAATTGCCATCGGGCACATCGTTCTCCGTTTGGCAGGCGCGCACGCAATTGCCGCAGCCGATGCACTTGGGAATATTGATGAGCATGCCCCACCAGTGTTCGCTCATCTGGTAGTTGGGCGAGGCCTCAGGCGTGCCGGCTTCGACAAACTTCCAGGCCACGGCCGCGGCCGGCAAAAGAATGAGCAGATGACGCCGGCTGATGTTCATTTCGCACCTCCGGGAGCAGGGCTCGCGCCCGCGTCCGATCCCATCGCCGGGCTATGGGGGTTATGGCAGGTTTCGCAGGGAACGCCGCCCATGTGAACAGTCGGATCGACCTGCGGAAAGCCCTTGGGCTTGGCCGCGCTGGCCGAATGGCAGCGCACGCACAGCACCAATGTGTCCGGCTTCGTCGGGACCACCGACGCAGGGTCGTCCGCGTGGAGAAGGATAGGAGGATCGGGGGGAAGCGGGGGAACGATCAGGCCCACGAAGCGCTGGTAGAAGCTTCCCTTGGGCTGCGGCGGCGCAGGCTGGCGCTGATAGAGCGCACCGTGGCACGCCTCGCAGTTCACATGCGCATGCGCGCCCTTGGTTTTGGTATCGGCAATATCCGAGTGGCAGCTTTCGCACGTCTGGTGCCCGGCAAACTTCACCGGATGCTGGGCAATCTCGCCCATCGCCGCTCCCCGATAATGCCCATATTGCCCGAAGGTTTTTGGAACCACGTAGCCGCGTACCACCAGAAACACCAGGAACGCGACCACAAAGAGTCCCGCAAACCGGAAAAGATGTCCTGCATCCTTAAGACCGCTCATCAAGCGCTGTCTCCGTACAGCCTGCGCCGGGAGGGGGCCTTGTGATCAAAGGTGTGATCCAGCACACTCCCGACACCTCTGAAGTTAGGCATCGGGAGTAAGGCTGTATGTGAGATAGCTCACAAGTCGATGTGACAAGACGCACGTAGCGCCGCCGCCGTGCGTTCGCAGGCTCTTTGGAATGAGCAGGTCTGGCGGATTTGCGGTTCAGTCAGCGGCTGTGGCAGCGAAAAGCGGCGCTTGGTCGCCCACCCTGGCCTTCTGCCGCAACCGGAGGCGATACGATGAATCTGGAGGCAAGATGGCAAGAATTCTCGAGGGCGCGGCACTTGCCGCCGCCATCAAGCAGGAAGTGGCCGCGGAGGTGGGCGAACTGGCGGCGCGCGGCGTGCGCCCGGGCCTGGCGGCGGTGCTGGTGGGCCACGTAGCGGCTTCTGAGATCTACGTCCGCAACAAGGTGCAGGCCTGCGCCGAGCTAGGGATATTCAGCGACCTGATCACGCCCCCCGCGGACGTTAGCACGGAGGAATTGCTCGATCTGGTCGCCACGCTCAACGCGCGCGACGACATCGACGGCATTCTCATCCAGTTGCCGCTGCCGCCTCAGGTCGACTCCAAGAGGCTGCTTGATGCCATCGATCCCGCCAAAGATGTGGACGGCTTTCATCCTGTGAACGCGGGTCGATTGCTTGCCGGCCGTCCGGCGCTTGCGCCCTGCACCCCCGCGGGCGTCATTGAGATCCTGAAGCGCAGCCAGATTCCCATCGCGGGCCAGCACGCGGTGGTGGTAGGCCGCAGCGACATCGTAGGCAAGCCCGTTGCAATTCTTCTGCTCCATGAGAACGCGACGATGACGATTTGCCACTCCAAAACCCGCGACCTGCCTGCCATCACACGCCAGGCTGACATCTTAGTTGCCGCCATCGGCCGGCCCGGCTTCATCACGCCGGAGATGGTGACTCCCGGCGCCACGCTCATCGACGTTGGCATTAATCGCCTGAGCACGCGTGAGGAATTCGATCGCTTCTTCAAGGGCGACGCCAAGCGCGAAGCCGCATTCGAAAAGCGCGGCTCGACCATCGTCGGCGACATTCATCCCAAGGCCTTCGAGATCGCGGGCGCCTACACGCCTGTGCCCGGCGGCGTGGGCTTGCTGACGATTGCCATGTTGATGTCGAACACCGTGCGCGCAGCCAAATTACGGCAGGGATTGTGAAGCTTGGAGTTGGCTGACGCCAGCGCGGTGCGGATTGCTCCCAGCTTGCGTCCCCGGTTGTCCCCACCCTTCACCTATTACTGCTTCGATACGCTCGCGTCTTTGAGTAGCTCGAAGAGATCTCCAAGTCTCTCATCGAGAACGTTGATTTTTTTAGACAGGCCCTGGATCTCCGTCTCGGATTGGCGATTGACGTCGAAGTCCAACTCGCTGCGCACTCGGTCCTTGGTGTCCTGCCGGTTCTGGCTCATCATGATTACCGGCGCCTGGATGGCTGCGAGCATGGAGAGAAACAGGTTGAGCAGGATAAACGGATAGGGATCCCAGGCCTTTCCCTGGAGCGAGACATTGATCGCCGTGTAAACCAACAGGATGACGGCGAACAGAATGATGAAAGTCCACGATCCGCCAAACGCGGCGACGGAATCGGCGATGCGCTCTCCAAATGTCTCTTGCTTTTCGATGATCTCGTTAGCATTGCGGGTGGCGCGCAACCGCACCAACTGCTGCGCCGCATGAAGCTGATGACCGAGCGTTGTCAGCAGGTCCATGCCCGCATCGGGTTTTCGCTGAATCAGCACTGCGATATCGTTCCGCGATACCTCGATACAAGTGCTCTCTTCCAGCGCAACCGCGCTCGTTTGATGGGGCGTCTGCTCCAGCATTGAGGCGAAGCCGAAGAAATCGTTCGTCCCCGGCACATCGACAATCACCTCTTGTTGGTCTTCGTCCACAGTGGTCACCTGTACTTGGCCCGAGACCAGCACGTAAGCTTGTGCGGCCGGATCTCCGGCTTTGTAGATGCGTTCGCGTGGCGCGAACTTCTTCATCTCCACTTGTCCGGCAAGGATGGCTGTTTCGTCATCGTCGAGCAGGGAAAACAACGGGACACTTTTGAGTACTTCCGGGCTGCAGGTCATGGAGTTCTCCAATTTGGGAATGTCGATGCGAGTGGTTTGGCGGCGGGAGCGCGGCGCAATGGGAAGTCGACTTCAAAGCCGATCTGTCCGCCGATTTGTGGGCTGGCAATGTGGCTGCCACCCAGGAGTGCGAAGGTAACTGCCGTGCGGTTGTTGAGCTGGTACCAGCCCCCAGCTAGGCCCTGAAGCTGGTCTTTTCCCAGACCTTTATTGTCCGCTATCGCGCCGTACGCCTCCATTCCCAGGCTGAGGCGCTGGTTGAAGTCGTGTACCAGCGAAAGACCTCCGGTGTAAACGTGGCCACGGGTGTTCTGGGTGCCCAGAACGCCGGTGCTGGTATTGCCGGCAAACAGGAATCCAAAGTTGGCGTCGAGCTGGGTCTTCTCCGTGAGGGGCTCCTGGGCGATGGAATTGAGCCAGTAGTCGGTAAGACCTGAACCGAGTTGCTGGCTCGTATCTCCGGTGGGAAATTCAATATACATGCTTGCGGAGAAGGCTGGCACGCCCAAGGGCCGATCCGATTTGTGGAAATTCCACTTGATGCCCATGTCGGTATCGCCCGGTCCGTTGGAGGATGGCGATCCCGACGCACGGAGGATGGAGAGATAAGGCGCATCGAGATCGAGTTCGAGACCGTGTGGTAAACCGTAGTTGATCTTGTAGTTGAAGGTGTTTTGGCGAAGGTCCGGGTACTGAGCGGATTGCAGACCGTCGAATTCGTTGAAAAACTCAAAGTGCAGGGTGCCCACGTCGGTCACGCCCGCATTGTCGGTATAGAAAGGCATCTGCGCCATGAGGGTTCCTGTGCCCCATAGAGCACAGCAGACCAGCACAGCGAGCTGAAGCGGAGAGCGCATGCAGGGACATCCTAACTTTAACCGCACCAGGCAAATCGAGGATATGAATGGAATGTGAAAACGGTCCCCGATTGCGCTTCCTTTGCGGCAGATGATGCGCCGATGCAGGCCGGTCGTAAGCCGCTGAAGCTTCAGTCAGTCGGCGGTAGGAATGGATCAATCACCTATACTTGCATTCGATTGCAATGCGCACGAACAGAACACGAAGAGAGGAGCGTTCACGTTGCTGAGAGTCGGACTCACCGGCGGGCTGGGCAGCGGCAAATCGACTGTGGCGGCGATGCTGCGCGAACTGGGCGCGCAGGTCATCGAGGCCGACGTTCTGGGCCGCACGCTCATGGAGCCGGGCCAAGCCGTCTTTGCCGCGATCGTCGAACGCTTCGGACCTGAGGTTGTTGGCACCGACGGCCATCTGAACCGCGCGCGCCTCGCCGATCTCGCCTTTCGTCACGGCCACCTGCAGGAACTGAACGCCATCGTGCATCCGCCGGTGATTGAGCTCCAGACGCGATGGATGAACGAAGTCTTCGGTCGCGATCCATCGGCGGTCGCCATCATCGAGTCGGCGCTCATCTTTGAGGTGGTGCGCGACGCTCGTGCCCGCGGCGAAAATGACGGCATTTTAGCCAACTGGCGGCGGCGCATCGATCGCATCATCGTGGTCACAGCGCCCGACGAGCTCAAAATCCACCGCTACGCCGCGCGCATCCAACATGCAGAAGGGGCTTCAGGCAGCTGGGGACCAAGCTTGGAAGCCGTCGAGGCCGATGCGCGCAATCGCCTCGCGCACCAGGTTCCGGATGCCGAAAAAATCGCGCAGGCCGACGATGTGCTTGATAATTCGGGTGATATCGAGACGCTGCGCGCCCAGGTGACAGCGCTTTGGCCGCGACTGCGCAACGAGAGCAACAAATCCGGCCAATAGTTGTCACTACAATATAAGAGTGGCGGCCATCAGCGGCCGTAACTCCTGTCGAATGTTTTTTCAGGGAATTGAATCATGAAATTGAGCCGAATTCTTTTTATTTTGGTGCTTTTGCTGGGCGCGTTCTGGCTGGTGACCACGTATCTCCAGCCCACGCACTCCATGGGGCGCTTTTCGCCCTTCGGCAGCGGCGGGTCGAACGCGCCGCTCGAACTGACTGAGGCACAGGCTGCGCCGAAGTACGATGCCGAAGAAGAGAACAACATCGCGATCTACAAGAGAGTGCTGCCCTCGGTGGTCAACATCACCTCGACGGCGCTGGTCTTCGACTTCTTCTATGGAACCGTTCCGCAGCAGGGGCAGGGCTCGGGATTCATTCTCGACAAGGCCGGCCACATTCTGACGAATTTTCACGTGGTGGCGGGCGCCAATCGCGGCATTGAAGTGCAGCTGAGCGACAAGCGCAAGTTCTCGGCGCACGTCATCGGCAGCGACCGCACGCACGATCTGGCGCTCCTGCAAATCGATGCGCCCAACCTGCAGCCGGTCACGCTCGCCGACTCCTCGCAACTCAACGTGGGCCAGAAGGTCTACGCGATCGGCAATCCCTTCGGCCTAGCCGGCACCATGACGCGCGGCATCATCAGCGCCATCCGGCCCATTCGTAGCGCCGACGGCGCGCCGATTGAAGACGCCATTCAGACCGATGCGGCCATCAATCCCGGCAACTCCGGCGGGCCGCTGCTGAATTCGAGCGGCGAGGTCATCGGCATCAACACAATGATCGCTTCGAACGGCGCCGACCAGAGCTCGGGCATCGGCTTCGCCATTCCCATCAATACCGCCAAGGCCGTGCTGGCCGATTTGCTCAAATATGGGCGCGTCAAGCGGCCCTCGCTGGGCATTGTTTCCTTTGCCATCGGTCCCGACCTGGCATCGCAGATGGGTCTCTCGGCTGACTCCGGCGTCCTGATCCAGCGCGTGCTTCCCGGAGGAGCGGCGGAGCGCGCCGGCCTACGCGGCGGCAACGAGCAGGCCTACGTGGGCAACACGCCCATCATGCTGGGCGGCGATCTCATCCTCGCCATCGACGGCCAGGAGGTCACCGATCCACAGGACATCAACGCCTTGATGGACAAACACCAGGCCGGCGACACCGTGAGCGTGACGATTCTGCGCGGCCAGCGCCGCATGACAATCAAATTGATCCTGGGCGAAGCCAGGGACTCGAATACCTAAGGTGCTGTCGCTCAGTCTCGTTTTGAAAGGGCATGACAAAAGGCAGAATTTAGAACAAATAAGTTATTGCTTCTGCGGAGCGCTAAAAGCGCAGATGCGCCCAATGTGCCCGCAAGTACCAAAAATTAGCCCAGATTTTTGAGCGTCACGAGGCTGAATCTTCCCAATGGCCGACAATACGCCAGAAACCGCCCGATAAACGCGGCGGAGTACACTGTTTGCACAGAATGAAACGCCGGGGACCGTATAGGATGCGTGCGACGCGTGCATTGGGATTGATACTAATCATCGTCATGATCGGGTGGCCTGCTGGCGGCTCAAAGGCAAGCACCGCTGCCACATCAGCGCAGAACGAGGCCGGACCCACTGCGAGCGTCCGGGTGCCATTAAAAGCCGACGGTTTGCCCGAGAGCTTTTTCCAAGCTGGCGCGGATACCAAATGCTCTGACCAGATTATCGGATATCGGTTCGTCGTATGGCTCAATAATCAGAACGTTGCCGTCGGGTTCAATACCAGCCCTAACTGTCGGCTATTGCCCGACCGCAAGGTCGACGGAGTCCTTCGCGTCCTGGTCTTTGACCTCGATGGAAAATTGAAGGCCAGCCGGGATTTGAACTATCTCGCAGATGGAAACGGTGAGCTTGTCGCCGACGGCGAGGCAATGCCCGGCCCAAGCAACACGCTGCTCGTCAGAATTGAATCGGTCAACCTAGATTCGGAAGGCAGGCAAGAATCGAAGTCTGGCATTCGTCTCCTCGACGCAAACCTCAAGGACGTAGCACAGCGCGACCTCTTTTTAGAGCAAACAACATTCGTCGATCACGACGTGGTAACGGAAAGTGGCTCTCCATTCGGCGGACACCATGCTGTTTCGATCCTAGGTGGGTCCGAACTGAAGGAAATTGCGCACAGAGATGTTGACTGGCCTGCAGGAGCGATGGACCGGAAATTCGGAGAACATGGCTTTGCCTTCATGCTGTGCGGTCAGGAGCTACGTCCCGGCGAGTACACAAACACGAGCGTGGTGCACGATGGTGCAAGAATTCGGTGCACACTAAACGCACTTGGGGAGAATAATAACGCCTGGACTGTACCTCTTCGGGACGGTGAATCAGCATCAATAATTGGATTGCTAACCGACGGAAGCGTTGCTGGTCAGATACACGCAAAGGACAACAACGCCGGCCAGATCGTCATTTGGAGAAAGGGCACAGTGCCCGAGTATTTGCCTTGGCTTCCATCTCAGTTCGATGGAACAATCGATACCGCAACCGGCTCTCTCTCTCGTTATGCTTCTTTCGCTACCTACGATTCCCACCCCTGCAATCCCATTGTGAAGATTCTTGGAACCCCGTGCGACGAAGGTGGCAATGGTCGCTGGTTTGTCTTCGACCGCTTTTTGCAAACACCGATTGTGAATCGAGAATTCCCAAAGAACGGTCGTGCGGCCCTTGCGCCGGACGGCCTTCACTATGCCTCCTTTGAGGCCAATGAGTTGCGTATTTACTCGCTCGCACTCTCAAAATAGAGATAAATTCCGGGCGTATCACCGGCTCTGCGCAAGTCTCGCCCGCAGGAGCCTGCGCTTTGAGTTTTTGCGATCAGGCGTAGCACAAAATTAGCACAGAAATTTGCAAGCAAGCCACATGGCTGTGAATCTAAGGTGGTTCCATACCGCCTCCCTTGAAAGGGCGCGACTATGCAGTCCTCCGTCCCGTAGGGCCGGCCGAACTCCGCGCGAGATTTTCGAAAGAGGGATGTCGGGCCGCTTCGATTCCGAAGCGGCCCGCTCCATTTCATCAGCACAGTAACGGCCACTGGTCACGGAGCTTCCCATGGAGGCCCCGTTGCATTAACCAGCTCTGTTAGCTCTTCATCAATCTTGCTCTCGGGAACGAACCACGGTTTGCGCGTATCGCCCACGGTCAGGGTTTGGTCGCGAGGGTCGTATACCCAACTGATCGTGATCCCGTTCTTTGTGGCTGTTCCCTCATTGCCGCTGATGGTGATGCCAAGCTCCTGTTGCGCTCGCGATTCAATGGCCGCGAGTCGCTGCGGGTTGATGTTTTCGTAGATCACTTGAGTGCCGCCCCGGCAAATCCAGTGGCTGCCGCTTCAGCATTCCACGATGCCTTGAAGTCGCCCGCAGGGCCGCGACCAAAACGGTGTCTGAGGAGCCGTCGCCCGGTACGCGTATACCAGAGCAAGTTGACGTTGTTGCCCGCCGTTTCCGCTTTCACCAGCATCCTGCCACTCGCCGTATTTGCGATGATCGCTTCCGCAGCCGCAACTGCAATGGCCAGCAGTGCTGCATAGGGAGCCGTAACAGGGATTGCCGACAGTACCACTTCAGCCCCGGACGTCGCCGCATTCAGAACCTGTTCCCAGGCCGGCCCTGTGATTCCGCTTTGCACCGCTGCCGTAAGCGCAGCCGCTGCTGTCTTCAGGTTGTTGGCAGCAGTCGTGTCGGAAGTCTGGATCGCGGCCGCAAGATTGTTCAATGCCAAGGCCAGCGTCGTCGCATCAGACTGTAATTCGCTCCCGCTTGCAGTGCATCCGGTAGTAGGCACGGTTGCGCTCAGGATCAGAGCAATCAGCATCCACGCGCCGAACTTGGCGTTGGTCCCTCGGGCGCTCGGTGCCCCGGTCCCTGTTTCCGGATCCTTTGCCAGCAATCCCAGCAGCGCCGTGGCCAATGCACTTGCCAGCGAGACCACCGTGCCCGTTCCCGCTTTGCCCAGCGAGATGCCCTGCTGCGACAACACGCCGGCAATGCTCACCACTGCAATCAGCAGTCCCGCCGCCGACGTCTTCGGATGATTCCAGATGTTCGTCAAAAGATTCATAGGTCAAAACTCCTTCGCGCCCCGTCTCTTTGTCGCGGCGAGCGCGCTTCATGGGTTGTGTGCAATTGCGTCGAGAACTTTTCCCACGCAGGCCGGTGCTGCACCCGTCACCGGCCCCGCGTAGGTTCAGGAGCGGCCCTCAAAGCCCGAATGTTGCCGTGGTTCCGGTCCTGCATTTGGTGGAGGGCCACCCGATTCAGACAAACAGCGGTCCCGCACCCCCTGGGAAGCAATCGCAACTTCCCAGGGAGCGTGCGCCGCGACGCCATCCATGACTACGGCTCGACTCTGTCCCTGCCAATTCGCCTGCTCACAGAGACAAAATGCAGGCGAATTCAGGAGCCGCAGAGGGGAGGGCCTAACTCGTCGCCCGACGCTTAGCTTCCGCTGTTTTTCCGGTTGTCTATAAGAGTAGGCAATTCAGGGCAAATACTATGCAAATTGCCGCAGGGATATAACCACTTTAAGAATCAAATGTTTAAGTGGACAGACCAGACTGCTGGCTATTGACAGGCAGTGATTGAGTGAAGAAGTGAAAGGAGTGAATTGAGTGATGGGAGCGCGCATCAGGTGCGGGTCTACTTGTTCCCTTGGTCCCTTGTCCCCTTGGTCCCTGTCTTTACGTACCTTCGTCCACGAACCTCAAACTCCCCGCTGACCACGCGGGCAATCGCCTCGGTGTAGGCGATGTGCTCCTCCGCGAGAATGCACCCGGCGAGCGTGTGCGCATCGTCGTCGTCGAGCACCGGAATTGGGCGTTGCAAAATAATTGCGCCGTGGTCCAGCTCATCGTCGACAAAATGCACGGTGCAGCCCGTCACCTTCACGCCGTAATCGAAGGCTTGCTGCTGCGCGTCGAGGCCGGGGAAGGCCGGCAGCAGCGAGGGATGGATGTTGAGAATGCGATGCGGAAACGCGGCCACGAACTCCGGCGAGAGCAGCCGCATGTAGCCGGCCAGGCATACCAGGTCCACGCCATGCGCCTTCAGCAATGCCGCCACTTCGGCGTCGTGTTCCGCGCGCTTGCGGCCTTTTGAAGCAACCACTGCGTGGGGCAGACCTAATCCAGCCGCTGATGCGATACCAGGAGCCTCGGCCACGTTGGAGATGACGACGGCAATCTCAATGCAGGGAAGTTTGCCTGTACGGATGGACTCGGCGATGGCCAGAAAATTCGATCCGCGGCCGGAGAGCAGGATGCCAAGGCGGACCTTCTTGCCTTGAGCCGCCGCGTCCGCGCTCATGTGTACTGTACCCGGCGCTCGCCCTTCACCACGCGGCCGATCACATAAAATTTCTCTTCAGCCCGGTCCAGCAGGTTCTTGGCGCGCGTAAACTTCGCCGCGGGAATGACCGCGATGAGTCCGATGCCCATATTGAAGGTGCGCATCATCTCTTCCTGCGGCACATTGCCCAGCTCACGCAGATGGTCGAAGATCGGCAGCACCGGCCAGGAGCCGATCTCCACTTGCGCCGTCACGCCCTTGGGCAATATGCGCGGCAGGTTCTCCGTAATGCCGCCGCCGGTAATGTGCGCCATGCCTGTCGTCAGCCCCGCCGTCACCAGCTTCTGGATCACGTGCAGATAGCTGCGGTGCGTCTTCATCAGCGCCGCGCCGGCCTTCTCTTTGATCGCCGTCACGTACTGCGTCGGCTTGTAGCCGCCCACCTGGAACAGCAGCTTGCGCGCCAGCGAGTAGCCGTTGGTGTGCAGTCCCGTGGAGGGCAGCCCGATAAGCACGTCGCCCGGCTTGATGCCTGTACCCGTAATCATTTTGTCGCGGTCCACGGCGCCCACAATAAATCCCGCCAGGTCGTATTCGCCGTCGGCATAGAAGCCGGGCATCTGCGCAGTCTCGCCGCCGATCAGCACGCAGCCGTTGGCCTTGCAGCCATCGGCCAGCCCGCTCACCACGCTCTCAATCACGTCGGGATCGAGCTTGCCTGTTGCCAGGTAATCTAGAAAAAAGAGGGGTATCGCTCCCTGCACGGCAATATCATTCACGCAGTGGTTCACTAGGTCCACGCCCACCGTCTGGTGCAGCCCCAGTTCGAAAGCCACCTTCAGCTTGGTGCCCACTCCGTCGGCCGAGCTCACCAGGATGGGGTTCTTCCAGCGCTGCAAGTCCAGCCGGAACAGGCCGCCAAAGCCGCCGATCACGCTCAGAACATTGCGGTTAAAGGTCTTTTGCGCCAGATACTTGATGCGCTCTTTGGCCTGGCCGCCGCCGCGGATATCCACGCCGGCATCGGCGTAAGTTACGGATTTGCTTGAGACTTCCTGGGGCACGGTCGAGGTCTTCTTTTCGTGGAAGGTGCGCGGCGCGGTTGAGCCGGAAAGAGGAATTCTAGCAGCATTTGCAGGGGGCATTTCCCACAAAACGAAAGGCCGGGACTACGCCACCACCGAAATGACGGATCTGCCCTGCGCGAAATCCATTGCCATCGTCCGCGTCCGCCGATGCGCCTCCTGAGCGGGCATGGCGCAGAACGACCCGGCTAAACGCACGGCCCACTATACTGAACCCAGCATGAACCGCACCCATTCCCAGGCCCTGCAGGAGCGCGCCGAGCGCTATTTTCCCGGTGGAGTCAACTCGCCCGTGCGCGCCTTTCGCGCCGTGGGCGGCGCGCCGCCCTTCATCGACCACGCCGAGGGCGCCTATCTCCACGACGCCGACGGCAATCATTTCATCGATTACTTCGGCTCCTGGGGTCCCATGATTCTGGGCCACGCCTTTCCGCCCGTGGTGGAAGCGATCGAACGCGCGGCGCGCAACTCGGCCAGCTTCGGCGCATCCACGGCCGCCGAGGCCAATCTTGCCGAACGCATTGTGGCCTGCTATCCCGCCATCGAGAAGATGCGCTTCGTCAGCTCCGGCACCGAGGCCACCATGTCGGCCATTCGCTTGGCGCGTGCTGCAACTGGCCGCAAGATCATCGTCAAATTCGAGGGCTGCTATCACGGCCATGCCGACGGCCTTCTCGTCAAAGCCGGCTCCGGTGTGGCTACTTTCGGCATCCCCGGCTCGGCGGGGGTTCCCGAAGAAATTGCGCACCTGACGCTGGCGCTGCCCTACAACAACCTCGCCGCCGTGGAGGCCGCGTTCGAGGCGCACCCCGGCGCCATCGCCGCCATCATTCTCGAGCCCATTGTGGGCAACGCCGGCTGCATTCCGCCAGCCGAGGGTTTTCTCGCCGGCTTGCGCAAGCTCACCGCGCGTCACGGCGCATTGCTCATCGTCGACGAGGTAATGACTGGCTTCCGCGTTGCGCTCGGCGGCGCATGTGAGCTCTACGCACTCGATCCCGACCTCGTCACGCTCGGCAAAATTGTGGGCGGAGGACTGCCCGTCGGCGTCTTCGGCGGCAAGCGCCGCTTTATGGACCTTCTGGCGCCGCTAGGGCCGGTCTATCAAGCCGGAACCCTCAGTGGCAACCCGCTGGCCATGGCCGCGGGCCTCGCGACCATCGGTTATTTACAGGCACACGCCGCGGAAGTCTATAGTCAGCTCGAAGCAAAATCTCGCGCGGTCGCTGAGGGCGTCGCCGAGGAAGCCGCACGAGCCCAAATTCCCCTCACCACCAATCGTGTCGGAGCCATGTGGACATGGTTCTTCACGGGCGAACCTGTGACGAACTATGAGCAAGCCGCAAAATCCGATACGGCTGCATTCGGCCGCTTCCACCGCGACCTGCTCGCGCGGGGAATCTGGCTGCCGCCTTCGCAGTTTGAAGCGGCATTCCTCTCCACGGCGCACAGCGACGCTGACATCGAAGCTACGATCGCTGCGGCACGCGCAGCATTTGCTTCTTGATCTGCTATTTCTGTTCGCGCCAAGCATCGATGGTCACAAACCGGTGGCCCTTGGCGTAGCGCTCGAGCAGCAGCCCTGCAGCCTTCATGCTTGGCTCGCGGTTCGTGGCCGCATCGCGGTGCCCGCCGTCGTGCAGTACGATGTTTGCGGCGCGCCCATGCCGCTCGAGCGCGTCGATCTTCTTCATCAGCTGTCCCGCGATCCGATCTGCAGACGGCTCGCTCCAGTCGGAAGTCATCGCGTTCCAGAGCACGGGCTCCATGCCCAACTCGCGCGCCACGCGGAAGACCACCGGCCGCCGCGCCCCAAAGGGCGGCCGGAAAAATTTCACTGGAGCGCCAATGATTTGCTGCAACGTTTCGCTGGTCTGCCGAAGTTCCTCGCGCACGCGACTGGCACGCGTTCGCGCCAGGTTGGGATGCGACCACGAATGATTTCCGATGGTGTGTCCTGCCGCCGCAATCCGCCGCACCAGCTCCGGCTGCGCGGCGGCACGGATGCCCAGCAAAAAAAATGTCGCATGCACCTGATGCTCTGCAAGAATGTCGAGCAGCCGCGGAGTCCATGTGGCATTCGGGCCGTCATCGAAGGTGAGCGCCAGCTCGCCCGGCCGCGCCGGCGCAGTAATCGCCGTGCCGAAGATGCGCGAACCCGGCCACAGCGACGCATACGCGTACGCGCCCACCGCCAGACCGGCGCCTGCTGCAGCGCCCAGCCCCACGTAAATTCCGGTCGCCAAAGGAGAGATCATTCTTCCTGCCGATATGATGCCACGTAGTAATTGACGCCAAAGTGCGCCACAGTTCAGGCTGTCTTCGCCGGCGAGTTTCCGTTGCCCTTCGGCCCAGCCTGCACCGCAGCCGCCGCAATCCGCCGCCGCGCGCGTTGCTCGCTGGATCGCCGCTCTTGCCGCCACGTGGTCATCGAAGTCACGGCAAAGTTCCACACCGACGTAAACAGCAAACCGATGAGCGCAGCCAGCCACCACGGCACGCCGCGGTGAAACGCCTCATTGGCAATGGAGACATTCGCCACCACGCCCAGTCCGCACGCCAGGCAGAAGGTGACGAGTCCTCCCCAGAATCGCCATCCGCGCAGGCGCCGGTCGCGGTAGGTCACGGAGTTGTTCAGGACGAAGTTCAGGATCATCACAATAAACGTCGTCACGGCCTGCCCGGTGGCGAACTTGAGTCCAGCCACGTGCAGAAGAACGCTCAGAATCAGCAGGTGCACGCCCACGCCCACGGCGCCCACCATGGCGAAGAGCACAAAGCGCACATTCACCAGGTTGCCCAGGTGCTTATCCACCAGCAGCTCGAAATATTCGAGCCCGACCATTACATCGAGTTTGCTTTCGCCGTGCTCGCGCAGGCGAAAGCGGTACGGCACCTCGCCGATGCGCAGGTCCGGCCCCGCAGAAAGCACAATGTCGAGCAAAATCTTGAAGCCGATCCCCGACAGCCGGTGCGCGAACCGTTCGAACGTTGTTACGCGCATCATGAAGAATCCGCTCATGGGATCGCTGAGCTCGTGCTCCGCGCCCATCAGGCTCAAGCGCTTGCCCAGCTGGCTCAGCTTCACTCGCCAGCGCGAAAATTCGCCCATGCTGCCGCCGGCAATGTTCCGCGAGCCCACCACCAGGTCAAGATTCTCTTCGCGCATGCGCCGCAGCATCTCGGGCAGAATGCTCTCGTCATGCTGCAGGTCCGCATCCATCACGACGACAAACGGCGCCGACGCGACCAGAATCCCTTCAATACACGCGGACGCCAGTCCGCGCCTTCCGATCCGGTGCAGCACCCGCAGATTGTCATGGTCACGAGTCAGCCGCCGCACCACATCCGCGGTGCCGTCGGGCGAGTCGTCATCCACAAAGATCACTTCGTAGTGAATGCATGCCAGCGCCTTCTCCAGGCGATCGACGATCGGACCCACGTTGCCGCTCTCATTAAATGTGGGCAGCACGATCGCCAGATCGTAGGCCATGCTTTCCTCCGACGCGCCTGTTTCTTCATTCCTTATAGCACTTTAGGAGCCCGAGCAGGCCAACTGCGCGGCGCGTGGACCACCCCAGCCACTGCCCCGCGCATTCCTGACTCCCATCCCGCGGCCGGCGCATCTTATACTTGTAGTGTTCGGGTCGCATCCTGAGTTTGCGGAGCGGCACTGGAGCCAAACATGAGCCTCACCGAGTTTTCCGCCGGCGCACCTCTCGCGCAGGGCGGCCATTCTTTCCCCAAAGTCACCGTGCCCGCACTTGGCGAGATGAAGCGTCAGGGCAAGCCCATCTCCGCGCTTACTGCGTACGACTACGCGACCGCGCGTCTTGTCGACGAGGCCGGCATCGATCTCATCCTTGTCGGGGACTCGCTTGCCATGGTGGTCCTTGGCCACGAAAACACTCTGGCCATCACCGTAGATGAGATGCTGCACCACACACGCGCCGTGCGTCACGGTGTGCGCCGCGCCCTGGTGGTGGCCGACATGCCCTTCGGCAGCTACCACGGCACCATCGCCGAGGGCGTCGCCAACGCCGTTCGCTTCCTCAAGGAGGCGGGTGCAGAAGCCGTCAAGGTTGAAGGCCCGCGCGTTGAATTAGTGCGGGCACTTGTTGCTGCCGAGGTTCCGGTGGTCGGCCATCTCGGTCTTACACCGCAAAGCGTGCATCGCATGGGCGGCTATCGCGTGCAGGCCCGCAGCATCGACTCCGTCCTGCAGCTTCAGGCCGATGCTTTCGCGCTCGCCACAGCCGGCGCCGGCGCCCTCGTTCTTGAAGGCATTCCTCGCGAAGCCGCAGCCGCCATCACCGCAGCCCTCCCCATTCCTACCATCGGCATCGGTGCCGGTCCCGATTGCGACGGCCAGATTCTCGTCTTTCACGACCTGGTGAATCTCACTTTTGCGCCGCCAGCCAAATTTGTCCGCCGCTACGGCGACGCTTCCGCGCTCATCCACTCCGCCGTTGAGCGCTATCGCGAAGACGTGGAACATCACGCCTTTCCCTCCGACGCGGAAAGCTATCATCTGCCGGAATCGGCGCGCCGTCTGTTTGCGATCGATCCCGATGCCGCGTCGGCGCGCGAGGACGCTGATGCGGTAGTGAATCTCGACGCGGAAGTAAATATTGACGCGCGCGAAGAGATGAACGAGGGAGCGAACCGGGCCTGATGCAGATTCTTCGTACCGTAACTAAACTGCGCCACTGGTCCCGCACTCTGCGCGCCACTGGCGGCAACACCCTCGGGCTGGTTCCCACCATGGGCGCATTGCATGCCGGCCACGCCTCGCTCGTCCGCGCCGCGCGTGCCTCTTGCACACACGTCGCCGTCAGCCTCTTCGTCAACCCTACGCAGTTCGGTCCCAACGAGGATTTCGCGCGTTATCCCCGTGCCTTCGAGTCCGACTGTGCGCTTGCTGCTGCGGAAGGCGCCGATGTTCTTTTCGCGCCCACAGTCGAAGAGCTTTATCCCAACGTCCCCGATTCAACCTTCGTTGAAGTCCCTGCACTGAGCGAGCGTCTCGACGGCCAGTCGCGCCCCGGCCACTTTCGCGGCGTTGCCACCGTCGTCGCCAAGCTGCTCATCGCCGCCGCGCCCGACCGTGCCTTTCTTGGTCAAAAAGACGCGGCGCAGGTTGCGGTGCTCCGCCTCATGACCGCCGATCTGCTGCTCGCCACCGAAATCGTCGTCTGCCCCATCGTTCGCGACGCCGACGGCCTTGCGCTCAGCTCGCGCAACGCGTATCTCACACCGGTCGAACGCAGCCAGGCCCTCACGCTCAGTCGCTCCATTCATCACGTGGAATCGCTTGTCGCCGGAGGCGAGCGCCGCGCGTCAATTCTTCTCGCCTCTGCGCACGGCCTCTTTGCCACCGAGCCCGACTTGCGCATCGACTACATCGCCCTCGTTGATTCAGCCACGCTCGAGCCGGTCGACGCGGCTGTCCCCAGCACTCTCTTCGCCGTTGCGGCATGGGTTGGTTCCACGCACCTCATCGATAATGCGATTCTGCGCTGAGCAACAGAAAATATCCGTTGCGCTCTTGCGCATTTGAGCCGCAATCTTGAAGTAGTGCCGGAACTGCCTGACATTACTGCCTATTTAACCGCGCTCGAGCCGCGCATTCTTGGGCGTACGCTCGATCGCGTGCGCTTGGCTAGCGTCTTTGTCCTGCGCACGGCCGACCCTCCGCTCTCCAGCGTCGAAGGCCGCACCGTCCGCGAACTGCGCCGCATTGGCAAACGCATCGCCATCGGCGTCGAGGACGATCACGGCGCAGGTCCTGACGACCGGCTCTGGCTCGTCATCCATCTCATGATTGCCGGCCGTCTGCATTGGCGTCCGCCGCAAGCCAAACTGTCCGGCCGCCAATCCCTTCTCGCGCTCGATTTTTCAGACGGCGCCTTAGTCTTGACCGAAGCCGGCTCCAAGCGCCGCGCCTCGCTGCACGTTCTTCGTGGCGAGCAGGCCCTCCATGACATCGATCCCGGCGGCCTCGAAGTTCTGAGCTCGGATCTCGACACATTTCGCGCGGCACTCACGGCAGAGAACCGCACCCTCAAGCGCGCCCTCACCGATCCGCGGATCATCAGCGGCGTTGGCAACGCCTACTCCGACGAAATTCTTCACGCCGCCCAGCTTTCGCCCATCGCGCTCACGCATAAGCTCAAGCCGGAAGAGTGGGAGCGCCTTTTTGCGGCCACGCGCTTCACGCTGGATCTTTGGATCGCACGGCTTTCGTCCAAAGCCAAGGAAAGATTTCCCGAGGGCGTCACGGCATTCCGTCTGGGAATGGCTGTTCACGGTCGCTTCGGCCAGCCCTGCCCGCGCTGCGGCGCGCCCGTTCAACGAATTCGCTACGCCGATAACGAAACCAATTATTGCCCCGCCTGCCAGACCGGTGGCAAGCTCCTTGCCGACCGCAGCCTCTCGCGGTTGTTCGGCTCTGACTGGCCGCGCACTCTCGACGAGTTGGAAGCCCTCAAGCGTCGCTGATCGGCGAGCGACGATGCGAAATAGATCCGTATTACTTACGTGGAAAGGAGTAACACTTCTGCGTCATATCCCTTAATTTACCTTGACATAGCTTCTACCCCTCCCGCAGAGTGGTTGCGGCGACTCCTATCAAGCGGGCCCAGCGATTCGTCCCCCTTATCTCTTGGTGCCTGTGCGTGGGAGCCGTATATCAACTCCGTTTTGGAGGAATCAAGAATGCATGTCGGTTACGGTTCGGTTGTGGTTGCCGCGATTGTAATGTGGCTACTTGGAGCTCTGTGGTACGGGCTGATCTTCAAAAAGTCCTGGCATAAGCTGGTCGGTTTCTCCGAAGGCGAAAAACCCAAGAACGCAATCTTCGCCATGGCCGCCTCGCTCCTGGCCAATCTGCTTCTCGCGTACGCTTTGGATTTCATTATCCATATGGCGCCGAACGCGACAGTCTTTACCAAAGGCTTTATGCTGGGCGTCGTCATCTGGTTGGGCTTCATGGCTCCTCCACTCTTCGCACAGCACATCTGGGAAGGCCGTCGCGCCAACCTATTCGCCATCAACGCTGCATATTGGTTGCTGGCCATGGCTTTTGGCGGCGGGATCCTGGCGGCATTCCACTAAACTACGGCTTCGTTCTGCGGCGCACGTGGCTCGAGATGTTGAAGTGGCAATTCCCCTCAGGGGAATTGCCACTTCAACTGGATATAAATATGCAGCACGCGCCGAGTGCCGTGGAAGCGTCGCGTTGCGTACATTCTCCCCGTTCCCATCGCAACCATGAGTTAGCGCGCCTTGCGTTCCGCGCTCTCCGTTGTGTATTTCGCAAAAATGCGAGCCGTTTACCAGCGATGTGTCACCGGCTCAAATCTTCTTGACATGCTCAGCCGCCGAGCGCACAGTGTTCCCGATGACTCCCGTCAGAACTACCAGGGGTGATTACTGTCCGCGGGAGTGCAGTGTGACAGGGCTGGACATCAAACCTGGTGAAGGAGGGTGCACGAATGCTCGTAGCAAATCTATTCGCGATGCTGTCCATGGCGCCAATGACCAGTCATCTCCTGACTTTGGTGGTTATTTCGGCCGCAGCGCAGTGTTTTCTTGGAGCGCTTTGGTATGGAGTGATTTTCAAAAAATCCTGGATGAAGCTCGTCGGGCTCGCCGCGGACGAAAAGCCGGGATACCAAATCTTCAAACTGACGGGTTCCTTTATCGGCTGCTTTGTGCTCTCGTTTGTCCTGGCGCACATCGTGACTTTAGCGCAGTCGATTACTGCTTCAGACGGCGCCTCAATCGGCATTGTTTGCTGGTTTGGCTTTATGGCGCCGCCGCTCTTTGTGCAGCACATCTTTGAGAACCGCCGCGCCAACCTGCTCGCCATCAACGCTGCCTATTGGTTGCTGGCCATGGCCATGGGTGGCGCGATCCTGGCGGCATTCCACTAAACCACGGATCCGCTCTGCGGCGCACATGGCTCGAAACGTTCAAGGGGCAATTCCCCTCGGGGGAATTGCCTCTTCACGTCAGAGGCCGTTCAGAGCGGCACCCAACCCAGTGGTTTGAACAGGTCCTGATAGGGGAAATGCCCTAAAATCTTTTTATGGCACGATCGATCATTTCAACCGATGGTGCGCCGGCCGCCATCGGCCCTTATGCGCAGGGTGTGCGTGTCGGCAACCTCATCTTTACGGCAGGCCAGGGTGGGCTTGACCCCGTCACCGGGCAAGTGGTTTCCGGCGGCATCAAGGAACAGACGGAGCGAACCATCCAAAACCTGAAAGCAGTGCTTGAATCCGGAGGCAGCAGCCTGGGTCAGGTTGTCAAAGCCACCGTCTTTCTCAAGGACATGAACGATTTCGTGGCCATGAACGCGGTCTATGCTTCGTTCTTTGAGAACGACTCCGACACTCTGCCCGCGCGTACAACGGTTGAAGTAGCGCGGCTCCCGCGCAACTTGCTCGTCGAAATCGAAGTCGTTGCCGAAGTCTGATAGCCGGCCGTCGAAGTTGCGTCGTGAAAGGGCACGACTTCAGTCGTGCCGCAAGCGCCGCAAAATGAAGGTGGCTTTTGCCCCTGAGGGATGCCGCCAGGAGGTCTGCCTTGAGCGATGCTCAGGATAAAGTCGTCCACAGCGACGCCGAATGGCGCGCCAAGTTGACGCCGGAGCAGTATCGCGTGCTGCGCGAGAAGGGAACGGAGCGTCCCTTCACCGGCGCGCTCACTGAAAATCACGAGACCGGGAACTACCACTGCGCCGGATGCGAAGCGCTGCTCTTCTTGAGCGGCGCCAAGTTCGACTCGGGATGTGGCTGGCCCAGCTTCATGATTCCCGCCGACTCAAAGGCCGTGGCCGAGCACGAAGACAAGAGCTTCGGCATGCGGCGCGTTGAGGTCACATGCGCCCGTTGCGGTGGTCATCTCGGCCACGTCTTCCCCGATGGCCCGCATCCCACCGGCTTGCGTTACTGCATCAACTCCGCGTCGCTCAACTTCACTCACTCCGACAAGTAAATCGGTCCGGGCCCGTATCCCGTTCTCAGCGCACAACAAAACCCCGTCCTTGCGGAACGGGGTTCTGTGCAATGCCGGACCGGGGGCTGGAAGCGCGGGGCGCCTACGCCTTGGCTACCTTGCCGCCCTTGATGCAGGTTGCGCACACGCGCATCCGCTTGGCGGAGCCATTGACCAGCGCCTTCACCGACTGCAGATTGACGTTCCAGCGCCGGCGCGTCACGTTGTGCGCATGTGAAATGTTATTGCCGAAGCGCGGACCCTTGCCGCAGATATCGCAAACTTGTGCCATGGTTAAACTCCAGATTATTCAAGGACTTTCGGCGCCGCCTTTGCGGTAGGCGCACACCCGGAATCCCGCGTCCTCGCCCTGCCGAATCTTCAGTATACCAGTGCCCGGCGCGTCCCGGCTATGCCTTAGGGTCCGTTGAGTGGGAACCGCCCGCGCACCGCATAACGTGCCCCTTCGGCGCCCAAATGACTTTCGTAGAGCAGAAACTCCCGCGCCACGAAGCGCGTAAACGCCCGCTGGCTGCGCATCCGGCTTGCCAGCGCACGCAGTTCCGCGTCACGTCCTTTCCCCTTGGCTCGCGCCAGCGTAATGTGCGGATGATACGGCCGCGTCTCCGTAGCAAATCCGCACTGGCTTGTGGCTGCCATCACTCGCTCGGCAAGCGCAGTCAAGCCCGGCGTTGCCGCGACATGAACAATCAACGCGCCAGCGTGATCGAAGCAACCTAGCGCGCCCAACTCCACCGGAACCGGCGCGGAGCGCACCTTGCCCAACTGTTCCATCAGGCAGTCGTACTGCACGGGTGTTGCGTTTCCCAGGAATTGCAGAGTAATGTGCCACGAATCCGGCTCAGACCAGCGCAATCCGCAGTCACCTGACCGCAGACGCGCCACCACATTCTTGAGTTCGCGCGCCACCGCACCCGCCGGAGCAATTCCAACAAACAACCGCATACCGAGCCAGTGTAATTCCGGCCCCGCGGCCAGATTCGACTCGACGCCCGAACTAATTTGACGGCGGCGTCGGGGCTGTCGCGGGTGGCGGCGTTCCCGGGCCTGCGTCCGGACCACCGCGATGCTCTTCGCGCGGAACCACGAAAACTTCAGGCATCTCATGGCCGCGATGGCAGGTCCCGCAGGTCACTGGCGAACCCATTCCGTCCGGGTCCAGGTCCATCGCCTTGCTGATGGTGTCCTTGTTAATCTGCTGCGTCATGGAGTACATGATCCGCGCAATCTTCTTGTCCGGCTTGGAGTCGTCAGGGAAGTTCATACGCGGGCGGCCGTTGGGGCCTACATTTTTCGGGTCGGCCGTGTGGCAGAATTCGCATTTCACGCCCAGCGAACCCGCCCACGTCTCCATGATGTCGCGCACCTGGCGGCCTGTCAGATCCTTGGGCAGAACTTGCAGATTGGTCGGAGGCGGAAAATTGCGCATCGGCCGCCCGCCCTGTGCCGCACCTTGACTCGAGCCCTGCGGCGGAGGGCCCTGGGCGGCTGCCGGAGAGGGCTCATCAGCTTGCGGCGTGGCTTGCGGCGCCTGCGCCCCGGTGGTTACAGCAAAGATCGCCGCGGCGAGCAGTGCTACGGCGGCAGCAGGAGGAAGCAGGGAAGTAATCTTCACGGGCAGGGAATCCTTTCAGGTCCGGGAGCGGACTCCGGAAAGTGGTGTGGATGCAGTTTAACGGACGGAGTGGGAATTCGGAAAGATGCGTGAGCGGTTCAACAACTTCGGCCCGGAAACGCAGCCGTTCCCGGCAATGGCAAAACGCAGGGGCAGATCCGCGGCGTGGCGGATGCCGATGCGCGGCGTCACCACCACGCGGCCGGCACGGGTTCCGTCATCGCGCAGTTGCAAGGGCGACTCAGAATCTACCAAATCCAGCCCGTTGTCCGCGTTCCGCGTAATTCCCAGCGCCTGGCACAGCCGGCCAGGGCCGCCCGTCAATTCTTTCAGCTCACTGCATTCTGCTTCCGCGCCCCATCCATTTCGCGTTTGCCGCGGAAAGCGCGGGAAGTCATCCAGGCCGCGATTCCGCGCCATCTGTTCGAAACCCGCTACCGGTTCCAGGGCGCGTATCAGCACGCCTCCACCATGGCCCTCGCGCTCGCACGAAACATTCATGCAGAAGTACAACCCATAAATGAAATAGACATACGCATGCCCAGCGGGTCCGAACAATACCTGATTTCTAGGCGTGGGGCCGCGATGCGAGTGCGCCGCCGGATCGGCAGTCTGCTCGTGCGGTCCCAGATAGGCCTCGGCTTCAACAATGCGCCCGGCCAACCATCCGGCACGGCTCCGGCGCGCGAGCACTTTGCCCAGAAGCCGCCGCGCCACGCGTTCCGGTGGCGCCTCAAAGAACGCACGCTGCAGCAGCTTGCCCGGTGGTTCTCTCTTCTCGCTAAACCTCAAGCTGCCAACCCCGCTAACTCCGCTTCAAATCCTTCATCAACGCCAGCACCTCTTCCGCGTGGCCCTCCGGCTTGACCTGCGGAAAGACGTGCAGCAGCGTCTGGTCCGGCCCGATCACGAAGGTCGTCCGCACAATTCCCATCACTTTCTTGCCGTACATGTTCTTTTCTTTCAGCACATCAAACTGTTTGCACACTTTCTCGTCTACATCAGCAAGGAGTGTGTACGGCAGGTCGTACTTTGCACGGAACTTGGCCTGATCCTTCGGCGTGTCTCTGCTGATGCCCAAAACCACCGCGCCCGCCGCCTGGAGCTTTTTAAAGGTGTCGCGGAAGCCGCAGGCCTCAATGGTGCAGCCCGGGGTATCGGCCCTGGGATAAAAGAAGAGGATCACCGGCTTGCCGGCATAATCGGAAAGGCTTACAGTTTTGTCCTCGTCGGTCTGCAGCGTGAAGTTGGCGACTTTCTTGTTGAGCTCCATGGGGAATATCCTCGCTATAGATGGTACGGGCCGCCGGATGGCGGCTAGGTTTGATGATTCCAGGTTTGATTATGGTCGAAGGGTGCTGAGAATGTCATCGCGGACGACAAGGCGTTTGTGGATAACGGCAGGGTGGGTGGTCGCCCTGATGCTGATCGCATCCGTTGTGCTCCCTGCAGCCGCGCAATACCCCGGCCAGATCACCAATGCCGACAAAAACGCCCCCACACTGCGTGCCGTCGCGGTCTTCGAGTGGACCGGTGACGAAGCCAAACCCAAAACCAGCCGCCTCGTGCCCATCTGCATCTATGACGGTCAGGACCTCCAGGACGCGGATATCTATCTAGCCCGACCGTTTCCACTGGCGCTTTCGAGCGACGTTGAGTACCAGTTGCTGCGGGACGGCAAACCTTTAGGCCTCTTCGACATTGAAACTGCCGCGCGCGAGCAGGGCTCATGGGTCGGCTACGGCAAACACCTGCCGATGCCGGCGCCGAAACCCAAGCCCACGCAGGTGGCCAAGATCGACCAGTACGACGATTCGCAGAGTGACACGCCCATCCTGCACCGCAAGCATCATGCCGGTGACGCGAGCTCGGGGAGCGGCGGCGACTCTTCCGGCAACGCATCGAGCGGTTCGGGCCCCGACCCCAATGTGCCGGCTCCCGATCCCGACCGCCCCACGCTCCACAAGGGCGGCGACGCTTCAGCCAGTAACTCGGGCGACAGTTCGAATACGAATTCAGGCAGCAACACCTCCAGCACCAATTCCACGCAAGCATCCAATTCCGGCAGTCCGACGCTGCATCGCGGCGGCGACGCCTCCGGCTCCAGTGCCGGCGATACTTCGAACTCTGACAGCAGCTCTGGCTCGACACAATCTTCGAACTCCGGCAGCCCCACGCTGCATCGCGGCGGCGATGCCTCCGGCGACACTTCGAATTCCGGCTCGGGTTCCAATCTACCCAAGCTCAAAAGGAAGAAGAACGAGGAAGACGAAAGCGAAGTGAGTAGTGTCGAAAAGTCGAGCGATCCAGACCGCCCGCACCTATTTCGCGGCAAGTCCCTTGGCTTTGATGCGCCCGTAACGCCCAGCCTCTTCGGCCTGCCGCCCGACATGCACCAGGAAGTCGCAGTCTCCGATCTCACCGACCGGCCCGAGCACGTGTGGGATTACACCTGGGCCAACCCCGATGACGAAGCCAAGATGAAGGCCGCGATGGAGGATCTAGCGCGCACCGCGCTTGGGCTCAATCCACCACCCGCTCCCGCCAAACCAGCCCCTAAGACCAAAACGGCTTCCACAACTCACAAACCAAAGCGGCTCACGCTGCCGCCGCAGCCCGCGCCGTTGGTCGACGAGCAATTTCACGTCTTTGAGCTGGCCTACGGCTCGGGAGCCACTATGGTGCTCTCCGCGCATTCCAGTGGCACGGGTGCGCAGGAGAAGTTCGTCACTCTGGTCGCGCAGCCCGATCTCTACGGCAACGTTACGGTTCTCATTAAGAATGTGACGGATGCAGCGCACCTCGACGATACGCCGCGCATGCGTCTAGTGGACGCAGTTGATGCCCTGGCCGACAACCGCGGCGACCTTCTGTTCGAGCTGCGCGGATCGACCCAGCGCCAGTTTGTCCTTTACCGCGTGCTGCGCGGTGACGCCACGCGCATTTTCGTCAGCAATGCCGACCAAATCGTTGTTCCGACCGGCGAATAGCGTTTACAAGCAACTCCCCAAAGTGGTCAATATTGCTCAGAAATAATTCCCCCAAAAGGGGCATTCTCGGAGTGTGATTCTGCTCACATCTCCTATACAATGGAGTATAGAAATAAGTGGGCACATCGACACTTTTCAAGGATTCACCATCGCATGGCATCTGTCATCACGGCCCCGTCGAGCGAAATCGTTTCTGTCACACCGACCCCACAGACTCCAGCAGTAGCTGAAACAGCCGCCCCCAACGAGTCGCAAGCGGGCGCTGGGTGGCGTCACGTGCGCATGGGCCGCGCCAAAGCCGTCGGCGACGGCATCAGTTGGCCAATGGTCCTCGTGATGGTGCTCTTTCACGTGGGTGCGATCGCCGCTCTGTTCCTTTTCAGTTGGCAGCGCCTCGTCGTGATGGCCGTGCTTTACGTTCTGGCCATCAACGTCGGCATCGGCATGTGCTATCACCGCCTGCTTACGCATCGTGGCTACCAGGTGCCCAAGTGGCTCGAATACGTCATGACCGTGTTCGCCACGCTCTCGCTTGAGGGTGGGCCCATCTTCTGGGTCTCCACGCATCGCGTGCATCATCAGCTCAGCGACAAGGAAGGCGATCCGCACACCCCGCGCGAAGGCGGCTGGTGGGCGCATGCAGGATGGATCCTCTTCGGTGAACCGTTGCACTTGCAGATCAAGGCGCTCTCGCGCTACTCGCCCGACCTCAGCCGTGACCGCTTCCATGTGTGGCTAAGCAAATATCACTGGATGCCGATTACCCTCAGCGCCATTCTGCTGTTCTCGCTGGGATGGTACTGGGGCGGTTTTGTGAACGGCGTCGCCATGTTCCTCTGGGGAGCTTTGCTGCGCGTCACGCTTGGTCTTCACGCCACCTGGCTGGTGAATTCAGCAACCCACATGTGGGGCAGCCGCCGCTTTGAAACTCGCGACGATTCGCGCAACAACTGGTGGGTCGCCCTGCTCACCGGCGGCGAGGGCTGGCACAACAACCATCACGCGCATCCGGTTTCCGCGCGCCACGGCCTCAAGTGGTACGAGATCGATCCCAACTTCTGGGGCATCTGGATCCTGGAGAAACTTGGCCTTGCCCGCAAGGTCCAGGTGGCAAAGTTCGATCCCAAAAACCCCAAGCCTGCAGGAAGCGCATAGCGCATCCGATTCGTAGGCAGATTTAGACTGAGTTGAGAAAAGATGCGGCCTTCCCTGATCGGGAAGGCCGTTCGTTTCTGCCGGACTCGAAGAGCGACTACCGCCGCGCCTTCGCCCTTACCCACAGAACCAGAAACAGCGGCAACGCCACGATCAGCACCAGTACGCCCGCGGGAAATCCGACGTAGAGGTACGTATCGACGTAGCTCACGGAGTGCCCACCCACTACGTTCCAGGCCAGCAACGCAAAAATCGACGCGCATGTAGTGGCGAAAAACGTGAGAAACGCTGAGGCAAACGCCAGCAGCAGGCTTTGGAACAAGCTGAAACCTTCCAGCGGGAACCCAAAAACTCTCGCTCCTCGTCCGCTTTCCATTGGCATCGCCATGACCTTCCCCCCATCAACTAGAATATAAATTCATGGCCAGCGGTGCACAAATCGAGTTGTGGCATGCCGAGAAAGTTGCCACGCAGGCGACAGTGCAGGATGCGCCCAACGGCATCCGTTTCGCTGCCTTCGGCGAAAACCGCATCTCCGACTCGGACCTCGAGCGTCTTGTAGGCGCCGTACCGGCCGCGCTGGCTCCCGCGCTGCGTCCGCGAGCCTACTACTTCGTTCCTCTCACCATTGCCGACACCGGCGAAAACCTCATCGCGCCCGCCTACACGGTGGAGCTGGGCGATCGCGCCGTCTGCCATCGCAACGCCGCCTTCGGCTCGACCGAGGCTGTTTTCATCTCCACGCGCCTTGTTGAAGACCGCTTCGGTCTCGCCTTCGAGTTCTTCATCAACGTGGCGCACAATTTTGTTGAGGCTGCCGGCGTTCCCGACAGCTTTTCCACGCTTGCTTGGTCGCAAGCCGAGGCGCAGGTACGCGGAGAAACCAGCCAGGACGCATGGGAAGCCCGCCGCCGCGCCCAGGAGCCGCACGCCGGCTCGAAGACCCACACCGCGAATATAGATGAGCGCGCTAGGATGAGCTTCTTCGAGTCGTCGTTCTCTGACGCGCTCGCCATCTACATGCTCTCGCTTGCGGTCGACTTCGACTACCACGATCTGCGCGAGCGCGAGTACCCGCTGCTGGCCGCGCCCGCACTCGCCGAGCGCCTGCGCCACATCGCCACGCTCTTCCCTACCAATGCCGGCTACGAGTTCCAGGTCAATTACCGCCGCAAAGGCTAGCCCGCCGCGGCGGCTCACAGAGTGCGATTCGCCCTGGAACTGGTTGTATCAATGGCGACACGAAGGGGCACGACTTCAGTCGTGCCGAAATCCGCGCATAGGACTCGGGGCTTTAGCCCCTGAGAGGCGCTTCTCACGGGGCACCGAGGATTTGCGCAACCCGTTCTAGTACAGGTTTGCGCGCACAAACGCGTTGCGGAACTTGCCTTGCGGATCGTACCGCGCCGCCAGCGCGCGGAAGTTCGGCAGTTGCGTGTAGCACGGTTCCAGTTGCGCAGCCGGCAGCGTGAACAGCTTGCCCCAGTGCGGCCGCGGATGGAAAGGCATGAGTTGTACTTCAATGAGCGGCAGCACTTGCCGCACCGCAGCCCACTCCGGCTTCCAGGTGAAGTGGATCGCCAGCGACGCGCGCTGATATGCCGTGCTCATCCACAGCCGGTCCGCGGCCACCGTCCGCAGTTCAGTGATGAAGATGTGCGGCCCGATCTTCTCGCGCAGCTTTTCTACCGCCAGCACCGCGTCCCATCCGCTTGCCCACGGCACGAGGTATTCCGTTTGCAATTCCTGTCCGCTTGAGGGCGTCTGCCCGATGCGGAAATGCGGTAGCCGGTCGTACCACGGTCCCGGAACTCCCATTTGGTCCGTCACGCTCTCGGTCGGATGTCCGGCCAGCGGGTGCAGCTTCTCCGTGGCCAGCTTCGCGCCATAAATTTCGGGTGCCCACTGGTTTGCGTCGCTTTCCTTGAGCCGCCGCTTCACCCACAGCTGCTCGGCGCGGCGATTCTGCCAGTCGGTAAACACGCTCACGCTGTAGCCGCTCGCGAAGATCTCCTCAAAATGCCGCCCCAACTCCTCGAAGCTCAGCCCCTGGTAAACCGCCTGCGCCACCTTGTACGTGGGCTGCACTTCGAGAGTCGTTCGCGTGACTACGCCCATGGCGCCCAGCCCCACCACCGCGCCCAGAAACTGCTCGCCATCGCGCTCGCGCTTCAGCTCCACCACGTCACCGTCGGCTGTCACCAGTTCCACTGCGGACACCGCCGTCGCCAGGTTGCCGTTATTCAAGCCGCTTCCGTGCGTTGCGGTCGCGCACGCCCCCGCCACCGTGATTCCCGGCAACGACGCCAGATTGTGCAGCGCATAGCCCTTCGCGTCGAGCCACGGAGCAAGCTGGGAATACGTTACCCCTCCGCCCACCGTCACGGTGTGCGCCGCCTCGTCGAGCGTCATCTCTTTCAGACGCGCCACCGAGATCTGCTCGTGCGTGCTGTCGGCAATGGCGTTGAACGAGTGCCTCGCGCCAAGCGCGCGCAGCCTGCTCGCGGACTTCACCGCCGCGCGCACCTCGTCCACCGTTGCCGGTGTCTGCAAATTATTTGTGCTGTAGGTCAGGTTGCCGGCCCAGTTCGTCCGCGGCGTCGCAGCCGCCTGTTCGCCCCGCGCCATGTGCGTCAGCGCGTTCCCGGCCGCCAGCGCGACCGCCGTCTTCAGGAACTCCCGCTTATTCATCGGTTCGTTCGACCTCGAAGCGACCCGCTCTCGACTTCGGGCGCGCGCCGCCGCTCAAGCATAGGCGTCTGCTCACGCGCCTGACAACTGAGAATTGACAACTGAGAATTGTGTGCTATTCGCGGCGGGCTACAAACTGTACTTCCCGGGCCCCATCGTCACAATCACAAGGTTCATCGTGACGATCAGCACCTCGTAGTTCCAGCCCGAGGACTTCACGCCCCAGAAGCCGGTCTTCCACACCACAGATTTCTTGTAAATCGCGCCCAGCATCAAGAGAATCAGGCCCGCGGCCGCCCATGACGCCAGGATTCCCGTTGCTAACCCCATCGTCCCGGCGCATTCCGCCGTGCCCAGAAAGAGGGTGAACGGCACGCTCATTCCGATGCTCGCAGCTCGTTCCTTCGAATGCCGCAGATGGTTGAACCCGCTCGTCCCGAAAACCAGCGCCAGCACCAGCCTCAGCAGCAGCAGGCTCCAGTCCGCATACGCCATCGCTCCCGGAATCGTGAACATGGTCGACCTCCCATGCCCTCAAGCCTACCAGCACACTGACTACCGTTCACTGTCCCGCGAACACCACGCGTCCTTCGCTAACGGTCCATCGCACTTTGCCCTGCATGGTCCAGCCGTCGAAGGGCGTGTTCTTCGCCTTCGATTTCGACTCCGTCGCTCGAAAGGTCCACTCGGACTTGGGATCGAAGACCACCACGTCGCCAAAGCTTCCTACGGTCAATGTGCCGCGGCCCTTCAACCCCAGCAGCGCCGCCGGTTGCGCGCTCAGCATGCCCAGCACTCGCCCCATCGGGATCTTCCATTCCCCGTGCAACCAGCGCAGGCACAATCCCAGCGCCGTTTCCAGGCCCGTAATCCCGTTCGGCGCCAGTTCAAATTCAATTTCCTTTTCGTGCATGGCGTGCGGCGCGTGGTCGGTCGCAATCGCATCCACTACGCCGTCAAGAATCGCATCGATCATCGCGTCGCGGTCGGCAGCCGAGCGCAGCGGCGGGTTCATCTTGGCGTGCGTGTTGTACAGCCCGACGTGTTCCTCGGTCAGCAGAAAGTGATGCGGCGTCACCTCGCAGGTAACGCGCAGCCCGTTGCGCCGTGCCTGCCGCACCGCAGCCAGCGCCGCGGCTGTGGACGTGTGCGCCACATGCAGGTGAGGATGCGCATCGCGCAACTCGGTCACCAGGCGAATATCGCGCTCCACCATGCTCGTTTCCGCTTCCGGCGGCATCCCGCGCAGCCCCAGCTTGAACGACACCGGGCCGAGATTCATGCTCGCGCCCTGCGTCATGCGCGTATCCTCGGCGTGCTGGATCACGGTAAGTCCTACGCGCGCCGCCGCGGCGAGTGTTTCGCGCATTATGCCGTCCTTCAGGATCGGCCGCCCATCGTCGGTTACGGCCACGGCTCCCGCGGATTTCAGCGCAGCAAAGTCGTTGATCACTTCACCTTTTGACCCCCGCGTGGCTGCGGCAATCGGAAAAACGCGCACCTGCGCGCCACGCTCCGGCGCCTGCATCCAGCGCGTAATCTCCACTGAGTCGTTCACCGGCACCGTGTTCGGCATGGCGGCCACGCTCGTGAATCCGCCCGCCGCCGCCGCAGCCGTTCCCGTCGCGATGGTCTCTTTGTAAGCCTGTCCCGGCTCGCGCAAATGCACGTGGATATCGATCAGTCCCGGCGCAACCACCAGCCCCGTCGCATCCAGCACCTCCGCGCCTTCCGCGTTCTTCAACTTGCCCGGACCTGCAATCTCCGCCACGCGCCCGTTAATGAGCAGAATGTCCTTGGCAGCATCCACGCCGGCCGCAGGATCTACCAGCCGCCCTCCGCAAATTGCCAGCGTCGTCATGCGCGGCCTCCGTTCTCTGCCGTGAGCGCGCGTTCCATCACCGCCATGCGGATCGCCAGTCCGTTCGTCACCTGCTCCAGAATCGCGGATTGCACGCCATCGGCCACGCCCGCCGTAATCTCCATGCCGCGAATAATCGGTCCCGGATGTAGCACCACCGCCGTGGGCGCGTGCGTCGCCAGCCGTTGCCCAGTGAGCTGGTAGTTTGCCTTGTACTCGTCCAGATCCAGTTGTAGCCCAGCCAGCCGCTCGGCCTGAATGCGCAGCATCATCACCGCCTGCGACTGTGCAAGCGCAGCGTCAAAGTCCCGCTCAATCTCAATGCCCGGTCCTGACCGCGCTGCCTGCTCCGGTAGCAGTTCCTTCGGCCCGCAAAGCAGGACTCGCGCGCCCACGCGCGGCAGCAGCAGCATGTTCGACCGCGCCACCCGGCTATGCAGAATATCCCCGGTAATCATCACCGTCACGCCGGCCAGCGTGTCGGGCGCAACTCCCGCGAGTCCGGGTCGCAGATGCGTCAGGATCGTACGCAGATCGAGCAGCGCCTGCGTAGGATGCTCGTGCATACCGTCGCCCGCATTGATCACCGGCAGGCGCGTCGACTCTTCCAACAGCCACGCCGCCCCCGACGAGTTATGACGCAGGATGATGGCTTCGGCGCCCAGCGCGCGCAGCGTCAATCCCGTGTCCTTCAGCGATTCACCCTTTTCGATGCTCGAACTCAGGCTCGACACCAGCGTGGTATCGGCGCCGAGCGCCTTGCAGGCCAGCTCAAAACTGGTGCGCGTGCGCGTCGACGACTCATAAAAGAGCAGAGCAATGCGCCGCTTGGCCAGGATGTGGTCGCGGACAATGGGATCCATGTTGTCGAGTTCCGTGGCGCGGATGAGAGTTCGGCTCACGCCGTCCACGGTCAAATCGAGAACCGACAGCAGCGATCCCGGATGGTAAGGAAATGAAGAAGCGGGCGCAGGCGGAGTGCTGCGCTGGCGGCGAGTCGTGGGTAGGGCCGGTTTCATGGGAGAAGCGGCTTTCAGCCTTCAGTTTCGGATTCCGTTTACCGGCTTTCAGCTGAAGGCTGGGGGCTGAAAGCTTGAAGCTCAGTTGGTGCGCTCAACCAGCAGTACCTGCTCCGTTTGGTCGACTTCCTGGAACTTGACTTCGATAATCTCGCGGCTGCTTGTGGGCACGTGTTTGCCCACGTACGTGGCCTCGATGGGCAACTCGCGATGGCCGCGGTCGATAAGCACCGCCAATTGCACGCGGCGCGGACGTCCGTGGTCGAACAGCGCGTCCAGCGCGGCGCGAATGGTGCGGCCCGTGTAGAGCACGTCATCGCAGATCACCACGTCGCGGCCTTCCACGTCGATGCCGATAGCTCCCGGCGTCACCACCGGCCGCACGCCCGCCGTGGAGAGATCGTCGCGGTAGAACTGGATGTCAAGCACTCCGGTATCCACGGGGCGCTTCTCAATGGTCGAGATCAGCTTGCCCAACCGTTGCGCCAGGGGAACGCCGCGGCGCTTGATGCCCACCAGGGCAAGGTCCTCGCTGCCGTCGCTCTTTTCCACAATCTCGTGGGCCAGGCGCACCAGGGTGCGTTCAATCTCCGAGGCGGACATAAGCCGCCCCTTCATGCGCAGGTTGCTGTTACTTTCCGTTTCACTCATGATCGTAGCTCTTGCCGGATGATACGAGGGATTGGCGTTTCAGGGCAAGTTGTGGAAACAAGAGCGCCCACATATCGGAGCCTGCGCCTCGACATGGCAGCGAAATGGCGTGCGGCAGACCCCCTGCGCGAGGCCAAATTGGTCCCATAATATAGAGGCGTGCCCGGATGGCGAAATTGGCAGACGCAGCGGACTTAAAATCCGCAGGCCTTTACCGGCCGTGGGGGTTCAAGTCCCCCTCTGGGCACCATAGAATCAATTAGATACATTGAATCAGCGCGAACCAAGAAATCTCGCGAGTAGGCCCATTTCGCGCTGCCTTTCGCCCGCCGCAGCGAATCTCACGCCTGTCGCGTTCCCTGCGCGGCCCCTTCCGTCCTCTACTCAACTGAATACTCACCGCGCAACGGCCCGAATTCGCCTAAAGCGTTGCGCCCCAGAACAAACAGTTCAAGGTTGGATTGGGTAAATGCGATAGGCCACGACTGAAGCTGTAATTGGAGTACCCCGCGCCTGTGAGGTTTTGAGCAGAACTTCAAAATATGGCATTCCATTGGAATGCAGAGTCTTCTCGAATCCCGAAAACTCCTCTTCCGAGAGCAGAAAATCTCCGCCGGCCTCCGTAGCCTCCGAGGAGGTCCCTTCAATCAGGAGGGCTCGTGTGCCGCGATCCGGATTCGGCAGATAAGCCACCACACAGTAGCCCACGGAATCGGTCGGCGAGTAGATTGCATTTTCTCCCGCCTTCGGCGAACTGTTAATTACAGTTCCTGGATCAACTCCCGGCGGACTCACCTTGAAATTCAGGCGGGTTTCAAAAAGCTGTTGCCAGGGATTTGAGTACTTTGAGCCAATCAGGATCATGTTGTCCTGGCCGGCGAGCGCGGAAGAGAAGTCGCGTGCATTGTAAATGTGCATCGGGTTCCCGATGCGGTTCAAGGCCGTCATCCGTTGCGCCAGCCTGAATTCACTTGAGTTTCCAAAATTCTTCGAGGCAATCAAGGTCAAAACAGGCTGTATATCCGAGCTAGGCCTCTGCGTCGCAACCTGGTTGAGATAGCTGCGATTGAGATAGTCGCTGAGCGTGAATGCTCGCTTCTCGATGTCCTCGAGGAGTTGGAAGGAAACGTCGGAGACCACAACATCCGTTTCATGTGCGGAGGCATTGACGAACGGCGACCACAGGGAGTTCAGCGATGCTTCGTATTTTAAGGGATATAGGGAGCGGTCCAGTGTTCGCTCTCGCAGCCACCAGCCCGCACATGAGCCGAGTATGAGTGCAATCGCGATCATCCCGGCAAGAATCCGCCAGCGATGGGCCCTCGCGTCGTTCCCAGAAGCTGCCCCCGGCAGAGTTGCAATCGATTCCTGGTGCGATTTGTCCGAGACCATCGCGTGCGTTTCGTGAAGAGCAACTTCGGGTGCAGCAACAGCTGCCTCTGCCTCCCGCCAGCGGAATTCTGGGACATAGTTTCCCGAGGCCAGCTCGATAACGACCCGGGACCCGCCGTGGCCTTCTGAATAATACTGAGCGAGCCGGCGACGCACGTCGTTCGCCCTCACCCGAACGATGGAATCCGTTCCCGTCTCGTAGTTGATGGGCCTGCCGAAAAGCTCCGCGCCGAGGAAGCGCTCTGTCAGGTATTCATAGTTGCCATCGAGCGCCTGCTGCACGATGAATTCCAGGAAGTCCTGGCATCTCTTGCTTCCGGAAAAATAGTGGCTTTTGACGATCGTGTTGAGTTCGGTCCGGATGGCGGCGGTTCGGTCGGCGCTAAGGCCTGCAGGCTTCTCGTGATTGGAAAGAATCCGCATGAACGCTCATCCTTCCCATGCAGCACAAATTTTAGCACGCCTTAACTGAATCGTAACGCTGACCCTTAAGTCATTTCCCGTCATGTTGTTACGCCCCGATTCAGCACCGAACTGTTCGGAACGTTGACAGCCCACTCTCACGTGACGACATTGGTGGTCGGCGTAATAGTCCGCATGTCGCCGAAAGAGAGAAGATGAATATCCGTATTCTTCGCTACGTTCTCGTCATTATTTTCCTGCCCGTAATGCTTCGCGGCCAACAGCTCGCAGATTTGGTGGACCCTTTGGTCGGAACTGCCGCTGAAGGGCAGACATATCCCGGAGTTGGCATGCCCTTTGGGATGACGCAATGGACGCCTGCAACACAAGACACCGAGAGAAAAGGCGTAGTCCCCTACTATTACGCGGATCAAACGTTTCGCGGAATTCGCGGCAGCCACTTTCTGAGCGGCTCGGCAATGCAGGATTATGGTAGTTTCCAGTTGCTCGCCGGATCGGATGTCTTTCCGTGGCAGGGCCATGCGCCCACTGCGCGGCTCTCTCACGGCGCGGAGCACGCCACGCCGTATCTCTACGCAGTCGATCTTCCCGATCTTGGCGCGACCGCATCGGTCACCGGAACCGTGCGTTGCGGTCTGCTGCGGTTTGTATTTCACCGTGGCAACACCGCGTGGATCGATCTGCAAAACAACGCCCGCGTTGGCGACGGTTCCCTGACCATCGATACTGCTCACAATGAGATCGTGGGTTGGAGCAAGGTGCGCCGCATCTATGCGGGCCAAGGCAAGCTGGCAGGATTTGGCGGTTATGTGGTCGTGGAATTCGATCACCCTTTCCACGTGGGAGGCACGTGGTCGGGGACAGGGGTGCATCCGGGAAACACCGAGCAATCATCCGATGCCAGCCCCTCAGGCGGTTATGTCACCTTCGATGTAAAGCCGGGTGAAGTTGTGCTGGCTCGCGTTGGAACATCGTTTGTGAGCATCGATGAGGCGCGGAAGAACCTTCGCGCCGAGATTCCCGCATGGGATTTTGCAAAAACCGAACAGAAAAGCCGCGCCGCGTGGGAGAAAGCGCTTGGCGAAATCGAAGTGACCGGAGACATCACAGATCGCCGCATCTTCTACACCGCGATGTATCACGCGCTTCAACTTCCGCGCATCTTCAACGATGTAAGTGGGACCTATCCCCGTTTCGCGGGTGGGCAATCCATTGAAACCGCTCACGGTTTCACGTATTACGATGATTTCTCGGCCTGGGATACCTTTCGCGCCGAACATCCCCTCCTTACGATTATCAATCCCAAAGTCGATGCGGAAATGATCCAGTCGCTGATCCTCAAAGGACAGCAGGGCAGCTTTCTGCCCACTTTTCCCGCCTGGGACAGTTACACATCAGAGATGGACGGCGATTACGGGGTGGCTATTATTGGCGACGCCTATCTAAAAGGAATTCGCGGCTTCGATATTGAGGAGGCCTATCGCCTGATGCGCAAGAATGCGTTGGAGTCGCCCACATCGCAGGCCGAGTATCTCGACGGAGAGGGCCGGCGGTCGCTGGACTCGTATTTGAAATACGGCTACATCCCGCTGGAGGATTCAGTTTCCGGAGCTCCCCTGCCGCATAAGAATGAACAGGTCTCCCGCACGCTTGACTATGCTTACGACGACTTTGTCCTGGCTGAAGTCGCTAAGGCTCTCGGCAAGCCGGAGGACGAGACGATCTTTCGCAAACGCTCTCAGAACTATCGCAACGTATTCGATCCAGTTACAGGATTTGCCAGAGGGCGTCACGCGGATGGAACTTGGGTCACTCCGTTCGATCCCGACAAGCCAGCGTCGTATATCACCGAGGGCTTGCCATTTCAATTCACGTTTTACGTGCTCCAGGACATTCCCGGGTTAATTGCGCTCGAGCACGGGCGCTGCGGCTTCATCGCTAAACTCGACGAGTTATTCCAAAAGAACCTCTACGATCAGGGCAATGAGCCCAGTCATCACATTGCCTATCTGTATGACTATGCCGGCGCGGCTTTCAAGACCCAGCGGCATGTTGCGGAGCAGCGAGCCGCTGGCTATAAAGACGAGCCTGGCGGGCTGATTGGCAACGACGATGCAGGACAAATGTCAGCCTGGTATATCCTCAGCGCTCTCGGCTTTTATCAAGTCACGCCAGGCGTTCCTCGCTACGCGATCGGGTCACCGCTCTTTCCCGATGCGAAGATCCATCTGCCCAATGGCGCTCAATTCCACATCGTCGCGGAGCGAAAGTCAGCACAAGCCATCTATATCCAGTCGGCTACCCTGAATGGAAAGCCGCTCCGGAGGTTTTGGTTAACGCACGCGGAGATTGCTTCCGGTGGAACGCTGGTCTTTCACATGTCGTCCCAGCCCAACCCCGCCTGGCCTGCTCGGGCAACTTCGGTAAGGGGCCGCACATTGGAGTCGGTGCACTACCCGGCCGAACCCTCCGCGGTGTTGGACGGCTGCCCGAAGCAATGACGCGCTGCGCCTCAATTCAGGCCGGTCAGTTGCCATTTCACAAGAGGTAGAATTCGCCTCCCTCTGGCGTCAGCCGCCGCAGAAGTTCCTATGTCTGTATGATTTGAGTTGACACCCTCTGATCGAGATAGAAGATGTGCGGAAGGCACGCGTCTCTGGCAAAACCAGAATGGCCGTGTCCTTCCCGCGCCTCTTGGTCGCCGCTCCTAATGGGCCGCACCGTTTGGGGAACTTCGACTGCTGGGAAGAACAGCTTTCAGATCGATAGACGACACAAACTAGGAGGTTTAGCATGTCTATGAAAACGCTTACCCGCCCTTCTATTCGGCCTTAACGGTATCGTAACGGTCTGGCCTAACTGGCTCAATCTAATAGTATTCCATTCAAAGGCACTCCTGAACAGTTTGGAACGTTGACAAGGCCATTTTCCCGGCAGAGATTGATCAGCGGTCGACAATCACGCTCTCGATGAAGCGTGAAATACGCGACTGACGAATTGAGCAATCACCTCAAGGGTTCCGGGTCGGGATGTGATTTGGACTTGCTCTAAGGAAAGGACTAGGAGGCTTGAAATGACGAATCGACAAAATGAGTTCGCCGCGTCGCGAACCTTCAATACGCTTGGCGCCACGGCGGTCCTGGCAGCAGCGTTCTGTTTTCTCTCTTTGCTGCTAAGCGTGGGTGCCCACGCGCAAACTTCGCAGGGCTTTACGGGCTTGGTGACGGACTCCACGGGTGCCGTGATTGCCAAGGCGACAGTGATCGTTCACAACGAAGGAACCGGCGTAGATAAGTCGGTCATCACCACATCCACGGGCAACTGGGCTGTTCCGTTTCTCGATCCGGGCATCTACGATGTTCGCGCCGAGGCCAGCAAATTCAAGTCAGTCGACAAAACCGATATCACGTTGTCGACTGGTGAAACTGCCCAAGTCAACTTTTCACTCGTCCCCGGCGCGGCAACGGAAACCGTTACGGTCAATGCCTCAGAGGACGTGCTCGACTACGACAAAGCCGACGTTGGCAACGTGCTGGAGAACCATCTACTTCAGCAGCTTCCTGATTTCGATAACGACACATTCAACTTCGCGATCTTTACTCCTGGCATGATGACCACGACCACTGGACTGGCTCCTGGTAACCAGAGCGCGCAGACCTTTACCATCCACGGCGCCAGCGTCGAGTTCAGCATCGACGGCGTCGCCAACATCAGCGAGACGGGTCCAGAGCACTACACCATGGCCCCGCCCTCCGATTCGCTGCAGGAATTCAAGATCACAACCAGCCCGGTGGATGCGGCCAATGGCCGTGCCCCCAGCGGTCAGATTGATATGACCTTGAAGACCGGGACAAAGAATCTGCATGGCGCCGCGTATGAATACTTGCAGCGCGCGTTCCTGAACGCCAATACGCCGCAGAACGATGCCAACATCTTCAAAAATGTTGCGGCCGGAGCTTCAGCCGCCACCATCGCCAAATACAACAAGGCCGCATTCACGCAAAACCAGTATGGATTTGAGCTGGACGGGCCGGTCATCGTTCCCAAGTTCTGGAACGGCAAAAAGCAGACGTTTTTCATGATCCTCTATGAGGATCTCCACACCCAGGGAGTGGGAACGGTGATCACGACAGTTCCCAACTCATCGGCGATGGCGAACGGCGACTTCAGCAGCCTGTTGAATGTGGGCGGCGTCCCCGGAGTCACTGGCGTCTACAACGAGGCTATTTACGACCCAACGTCAGAGGCTGCCTGCACGGCCAACAACACCGACAACAGTACCTATGCCAGCGGACACCCGGCAGTCTGCCGCTATCAATACGGCTATGGACCTGGCACAGGCGCCGGCCCGCAGGGTAATCCCGTTCTCATCGGTACCCCAAACGTGATTCCGGCCAACAAGATCAACGTCGTGGCTCAGAACATCATGTCGTGGTACCCGGCGCCCAACCAGAACCCAACACCGACCACGGCGAACCCTTTCAACAACAACTACGTCGGTCTTGCACCCGCGATCAGCGACAACAAATCCTACATCGTCAAGCTGGATCAAAATGTAGGGAAAAACGACACCTTCGACGTGACCGGGAAACTGTGGAAGTTTTACGGCCAGAACAACAACGCGTTTCCTCGATCCAACGTCAATTCCGCGCATCCAGGGTTAAACGAGGCCGTGGATATCGCTCACTATAACGGCACCGATTATCGCTACCCCAGCCTGAATGTGGCCTGGACCCATACCTTCAGTCCGACCTTAATCAATTCTTTCCGGGGATTGGTGACCACGGCTCTCGAGAGCGACTCGACTGGTCCGGCGAGCGGTTATGACCCCAGCAACCTGGGCTTTTCATCGAGCATCGGCGCCGCAAACCCCACGTACTTCCAGAGATTTCCTTTGACGAACATCTCCAACTACAACGCGCTGGGGTCCCAGGCTGTGCTGTACCGCGGTGACGACGAGTTGCAACTCATTGACACTGCCAACTGGACCCGCGGCAATCACGTGACGCACTTCGGCGGTGAAGTGAGGTTTCAACAATACAGCCAGAAGAGCACTAATAACACCGGCTTTTCTCTCACCACGGACGACGGCTGGACACAACAGTGGGACACCAACGTCACGGGCGGCAAAAACGGCGGAGTTGAGTCTCAATTTCCTATCACCAACAACTACAGCGGCAACAGCCTTGCCTCGATGGAAGCTGGAACATGGTCTCCAACGGGCACGGTCACTGCGAACACCGCCGGCGGAAACTACGTCTCGTCGCACTACGGAGCGCTGTACTTCCAGGACGACTGGAAATACCGCCCCAACCTCACGCTCAACCTCGGCGTTCGTTGGGAAGATCCGGGAAGAGGCGTAAGAGACCGGTTCAACCGCCTGAATTCCGTTTGGGATTTCACCGATCAAAACCCCGTGACCAGTCTCATCCCGTCCGGGACGCTTGCCAGCCTTCCGGTTCCGAATGGATTCGTCGGCGGACCTACATATGCCGGCATCAATGGAAACCCGACATGGCAGTTCAAGCGCGTCTGGTATGAATTCGGCCCGCGCGTAGGTTTCGCATACACGTGGAATCAGAAAACTGTGATCCGCGGCGGCATGGGCCTCTTCTTTAACGATACGGCCGCGGGTAATCTGAACTCGCCAAGCAACATCGGCTATTCGACCAGCAACACCTATACACCGTTTACTTCGGTAGCGCAGGGCTCTTCCACTCTGATGGTTCCGCAGCTTAACCTGTCCAATCCCTTCCCGAGTTTCCAGGCGGCAACAGGAAACTGCGGGGGCAACTGGCAACAGTGCCTCGAATCGAATCTGGGACAAGCATCCACCTTCTACAATCCGAAATTCCACCCAGCCTCTCAACTCAACACTTCGTTCGGTATAGAACGCCAATTGACGACCAAGGACACAATCGAAGTCAACTATGCCGGCACTCGCCTGTACGGGCCACTGTATGGAGTCACAGACACCGACGATATGAACCACGTCAGCGCAAGTGCCCAGGCTGCGTGCGATCCACTGCGCGGTGGTCTGCAGTCGAACTGCACAGCGGCCGCCGACCAAATCACCAACCCGTTCAAAGGTGTTGCTCCCTTTGCCGGGTCCAGCTATTACACCGCGACCACTATCGGCAAGCTCCAATTCTCGCGCCCCTACCCGCAATTCCTCGCCATCACTGAAGCCGGTCTGCAGAATGGCAAGAGCTGGTACAACGGCCTTGAAGCTGTTTACACCCACAGGACCTCGTGGGGGCTTACCGCGAACGTCGGCTACACGAAATCCAAATTCATCGTCAACACTGGATTTGCGGATGTCGTCAATCGCATTCCGTCTCGTGTGCTCTCGGGAACAGATGTCCCGAACCGGCTGACAGCCTTGATCGTCTACGTGCTTCCCATTGCCAGGGGTAGCGGTTTCTTCCCGAACATGCCTCGCGTTCTCGACCTCGTGGTGGGAGGCTGGCAAACCGCCGATTCCTATGAGTATCAGAGCGGATTCCCGCAGGCCATGACGAGTGGGTGGATCGTCAACCAGAAAGCCAACGGCGGCAACCTTCTGCCTAGAAATAGGTATTGGGCCGGCAACACGAATCCCTGGTATCCCACCCTCCAGGCGACGGGTTCTGACAACTACATCCAGCGCCTCAAACCCTGCGTGGCCACCGTCGATCCTGTCACGGGCGGTTACGATTGGATTAACCAGTCGGTGTCGCTCGTGACTGCCGGCTTGTGCACGACGCCAAACTACATTTCCATCAACACCACGTACCAGGCGAATCCCAACGTCGAGTACACCGGCGCCCGTGAGGGACCCAACGACCAGTTGAACGCCAATGTCTCGAAGAACTTCGCCCTTGTCCGGGAAATGTCTTTCCAGATGAGAATCGATGCGTTCAATGTCTTTAATCATCTGCAGACGTTCGCCTCTGGCTACGATACCTCGACGTCAGATGGAACCTTCGGTATCGTCCGGCTCGGTACTTCGGGGAATGGAAACCAAACCAATCGGACCATCCAGATCTCTGGCCGTCTGACCTGGTAGATAGACCGTAGCATCAACACTTGCCTGGATGCGTCAGGTTCGCTTGGACCAGGAGCCTGACGCATTCTTTTCGTGGGGTCGGGCATTCACTTTCCGATTTAGTCTCCCGGACTTATGCTCTTGAAACACTTTGATCCCGGAGAATCGCCCACCCTTCGGGAGAAGTTGAGATCATGGAAGCCATGAGCCGAAGTCATGGTCAAACGGGTCAGAGGGAGAAGGATCGATGGGTATAAGCTCGACGACGAAGATTACGCGACGGAGCCTTGCCAAGGGATTGGCAGTAGTGGGAACGGCAGCCGGCTTTCCGGGTTTATTGCGAGCAGAGCCATCAGCAGCTGCGATGCCTCAAAACTCAGTGGCCTGGAAGAGAATTCATCCTGGCGTATGGAAAGCCACCATCGGCACGCCGGAGCGGTTTACGCCCGTCTCGAGCCGGCTGGTTCCGGCGCAGACTGTGGCGTTTGCAAAACTTCCCAACGTGGACGCAGCGCCCTTGCCGGCCATCAGCGGCAAACCAACAAAGCGCGGGTGCAAAGTGCAATTGCCGCTGCGGCCCAATGAGCAGATTTTCGGCCTCGGACTGCAGTTCCTGTCGTTCGCGCAGCGAGGCAAGAAGAAAGTCGTACGCGTCAATGCCGATCCCAAATTCGATACCGGCGATTCTCATGCGCCGGTGCCGTTTTACGTGACGACAGAAGGCATCGGCATCCTCATCGACACAGCGCGCTACGCCACGTTTTACTTCGGCGATGCGCGCCCCAAGCCTACGCACGCGGCCGACTTGGTGAACAACGCCAACCCCGATCCGAACTACACGCATAACATCCAGGATGGTGACACAGGGCAGATTACCGTCGAAGTGCCACGCGCCAGTGGCGTCGATATCTATCTTTTTGCTGGTCCGGAGATGCTGGATGCGGTCCGGCGCTACAACGTTTTTTCAGGCGGTGGCGTGATTCCGCCGGAGTGGGGCCTTGGTTTCTGGTATCGCATGGATGCACGGGGATCACAACAATCTGCGCTGGCGCTGGCGCAGGAGTTCCGCGAGCGCAAGATGCCTTGCGACGTGATTGGACTCGAACCCGGCTGGCAGACGCACGCGTACTCCTGCACCTTCGCCTGGAACCGGGACCGCTTTCCCGACCCCGCGGGATTCGTGCAGTCTGCGCAAAAAATGAACTTCAAAATCAACCTCTGGGAACACGCTTTCACCCATCCCGCGTCGCCACTATTTCCAGAAATCGAGCCGCATTCTGGCGATTATGGCGTGTGGGGTGGATTGGTTCCCGACTTTGCCGGCGCGCCGGCGCGCGCGGCCTTTGGTGCCTATCACGCCAAAACATTTCTTGACGCCGGCGTAAGCGGATTCAAGCTCGACGAGTGCGACAACTCCGATTACACCGGCGGATGGTCGTTCCCGGAATGCAGCGTGTTTCCATCGGGCGTGGACGGCGAGCAGATGCACAATGTGTTCGGTCTGCGCTATCAGATGGCGCTCTGGAACGAATTTCGCAAGCGAAGTCAGCCGACCTACAACCTCGTTCGCTCCAGCGGCGCACTGGCCGCTCCCTATCCCTTCGTGCTCTACAGCGACTTGTACGTGCACCGCGATTTTATCCGCGCACTCGTCAACTCCGGTTTCAGCGGATTGCTCTGGTGCCCGGAGGTGCGCGACGCCGTCAGCGAAGAGGACTTGATCCGCCGCCTGCAGGGCGTCGTCTTCTCACCGCTGGCCATGATCAACGGGTGGTACATCAAGAATCCGCCGTGGAAGCAACTGAATCGCCGGCTGAACAACGCGGACCAGCTGCTGGATGGCTGGGAAAAGCTGGAGGCGCGTTGCCGCGAGATTATCGGTTGGCGGATGCGGCTCGTGCCTTACCTCACCACGGCATTCCAACGCTACGCCGAAGAGGGCACGCCGCCCTTCCGCGCGCTCGTGCTCGATGCGCCAAATGACAAGCGGCTTTATAGCGTCGACGACCAATACATGATCGGAGATCGCATGATGGTCGCGCCCATCTTTGTCGAAGATGCGAGCGGCGCGCCACAGGGTCCGTCACGCAGGAATCCGGATGGTAGCCGCAGAGTGGTGTTGCCTGAAGGCGGATGGCACGATTTCTGGACGGGCCAAGCAATTGACGGCGGCACGGAAATCTCCGTCCCCGCGTCAACCGAGAAGATCCCCGTCTATGTCAAGACCGGCAGTATTGTGCCATGGGCGGATGTCGGCCTCTACGCCGGCGCTCCTGAAACGCGCCGCCTCACCGCGCGTGTCTATGGTGACGGTTCCATGCCATTCACGCTGACCGGTGACTCAGGCGCGCTCCACTTGACGTGGAACAATGGAACCGGTCGCGTGGAAGGCAAATCTCCTTATGATGTTTACGCCTGGAAGCAGATTGGATGAGTTTGGTATGAAACCCAATTGCAAATGCGATCGCAGAGAACCACTGCGACTCGATCGATTTCGGAAGAGCAGCACGCTGCGCGCGGTTTCTTGCATGGTGTTGTTGGTGGGTCTATTCGCGATCTTCGTCGGCGAGCTATTTGCCGCGCCCGGCGTCATCCGGCCCGGCGACCCATGGCTCGACAACCTTGGACGACGAATTCAGGCGCACGGCGGCGGCATCACCGTGTGGAAGGGAACGTACTACTGGTTCGGCGAAGACCGTTCGCAGTCCAACGATCCTGACAAGCGTTACGTCGCGTGTTATTCCTCGCGCGATCTTGCGCACTGGAAATTCCGGGGTCAGGTGCTGGCGCTCGCCGATCCCGAGCATCTCGGACCTAGTTGGGTGCTCGAGCGGCCCAAGGTGTATGTCAATTCTCACACCGGCAAGTTCGTCATGTATGCGCATCTCGATGATGCGCACTACAAATTGGCTCGCGTGATGATTGCCGTCAGCAACCGCATCGCCGGCCCCTACGCGTATGTCAAAAGTTTCCGCCCCCTCGATCAGGAAAGCCGTGACATAGGGCAATTTGTCGACGACGATGGGTCAGCCTACTTGATCTTCGAGTCGCGTCCGACGAAGGGTTTCTTCGTCGCTCAATTGACTGACGACTACATGGATGTGAAGAAAACCTGCTTCATTCCGGCGCCGCTCGAGGGCGGCGCGTTAGTGCATGTTGGCGGGCTATATTACGCGGTGGGTTCGCACATGACGGGATGGCGGCCCAATCCCAATGTGTATGCCACTGCGCCAGCGCTCACCGGGCCTTGGACCGAATTCAAGAACCTGGCCCCGCCTGAGGCGAACAACTACGATTCGCAATCGACGATGCTCCTGAAGGTGACTGGTTCCAGAAAGACGACGGTCATCTTCATGGGAGATCTCTGGCGCCCGAAGGCGCTGCAGGACTCTCGATACTTCTGGATGCCGCTCGAGATCGGCGATGGCTCCATGCACCTGCCAGCGCCCCAGCCATGGACCCTCAATGTGAAGACGGGAGAATCGGCAATACCCGCGGGAGCAAAATAATTCCGCTTGCTCACGCAAAAAGATATCTGCTTATACACTCACGGAATTTGAGCATCCCGGAGAGCGGGAGCCTCTCGCAAAGGGCACCCTTATGGGAAAGGTCGGAAACATGAAGAGACGCGCATTTCTTTTGCAGTCGGGCGCCGGCCTTGCCGCAGCTGCCTTGCCCGGTTGGTCGCAGTCCCCCGGCGCTCCAAAGGAAGGCGTCTCTGCACGTCATTCTGGGGCGGCTGCCGCTAACAGCCCCAATGCGGCTCGCCACTCGATCGTTCACCCCGGCATTTTGCAGACGCGCTCCGATCTGGAATTCACGAAGGCCAAGGTCAAAGCCGGCGAGGAACCGTGGAAGTCCGCATGGGATCGCCTGCAGGCCGAGCCGAACTCCTCGCTCGACTTCAAGCCGAAGCCCTTCGCGCACATTATTCGCGGCGCATACGGCGCAGGACAAATGGGCGGTGCGGAGTTGTCGGCCAGCGCCAACGCCGTCAACAGCCATGTCCTGCAATGGTTCGTCACCGGCAACGAAGCCTATGCGCGCAAGGCGATTGAGATCTTCGACGCATGGTCCGCAACCCTGGTCGATTTTTATGAGAACGACGCCATGCTCCTCGCCGGATGGACGGGCGGCGAATTCGCGAACGCGGCGGAAATCCTGCGCGCCACTTACCCCGTATGGCGCGGCGACTCGCTGGCGCAATTCAAGCGCATGCTGCTTACCGTTTATGTGCCTCTTCTGCAAATGTTTTATCCGGAGGCAAACGGCAACTGGGATGCTGCCATCATGTTCACGCTGCTCTCCATTGGCATCTTTTGCGATGACCATAAGCTCATGGACGAGGTCTACCATCACTATCGAGTCGGCCTCGTCAACAGCGGCATCACGCGCTACATCTATCCCAGCGGCCAGTGCGAAGAAACCTGCCGCGACCAGGGCCATGCGCAACTCGGTCTCGGTTATCTGGCGCGTACGTCCATCATCGCTTGGAACCAGGGCGTCGATCTCTTCGGCGAAGCCGATAACCGCATCGCCCTCGGCTACGAATACACAGCGAGCCTGCTGCTCGGCGAGAAGGTCCAGGTTTACGGAAAGATCGTTGACACTCGTAGCCGCTTTAGCGACATCTACGAAGGCGTATTGCAACATTACCGTTCTATCAAGCACATGGATTTGCCGTATACCGAGATGGCAGCTCTGCGCACCCGTGACCACTCCCGCGGCGTTCTAACATTTTTTCGCGGTGGCACCTCTCCCATCAGGTTGCAGCCCGCGCCCGCGCCGTCGAAGATCGCCGCCACGGCCGGTGCACAGCCCGCGCCCACAGCTCCCACGCCAGCCGATGCTATCGCCGTCGCTCCCGGCGAATCGATTCAGGCCGCGCTCGACAAGCTCAGGTCACTCGGCGGAGGCACGGTGAAACTAGCCTCCGGCCTGCACATGCTGCCCGCCACGCTACGTGTCCCGAGTGGAATCACCATCGCCGGCTCCGGCATCGACTGCGAGCTGTTCCTCGATCCGGCAAAAACTCAATATGAAGCCGCCATCGTAAACGCCGAGCCGGACCTGCACGACGTTGTCTTCCGCGACTTCGTGATTGAAGGCGCGACAACGCCGCAGCCCTCTCGCGATCCCAACAGCGATGTGCAAAGGCGTCGCACCCTGCACGGTCCTATCCGCGCCGGCATCGTCTTTCTTGCCGAGAGCAAAACCTTCCAGCGCGACCTCCGCTTCGAACACCTCACCGTCCGCAATTGCATCTTCTCCGGCGTTTCCATAGTCGGCGTCGACGGGCTCGACGTCGTCAATTGCGATTTCTCAGGAAACGGAGGCGCGGTGCCGCCGGGACCCGGCAAGAATCACAACCTCAACCTCGTTCATGCTTCCCGAGTCAACGTCACCGGCTCGCGGCTGTGCGATTGCATGTTTGGCAACGGCGTCGCTCTGAGCTTCGGGCACGAGGTCGCAATCCGCGACTGCGAGATTGCGCGCAACGCTCTCGACGGCGTGCGCATCGCCGAATCCAGGAAGTTGATTGTCGAAGCCAGCCTCGCCGAAGGCAACGGTGGTGCAGGCGTCGCCGAGCAAACGTGGATGGAGCCGAACCAGGAAGTCGTGTTGCGGAGCAACATCCTGCGCAATAACGTGGACCCCGGCTAACGAGCGGGTCAGTACGAGAGAACTCCTGTTTTCCCTGGCCGAGCTTTCCGGGCGCAGGTCAGGCTAACCGTGATCGGTCTGGACGAAGCGCTCATCGACCTTCAAGTTAGCAATGCCCGGGCCCTTCGAGCTTCCTAATGATGAAACCAAGAGGAGCCTCCATGGGCGGGGGCGCTCAACTAAATCAATCCGAAAATTAGAGAAGAATAATTCAATCCTGCCATGCAGCGGCCGATAGATTGATCAGTTAAGTTGCTGTCGACCCTTCCACCGTGGCAATCGCCAGTCCGGCTGGATGAAGGGCTTTGCGCAAACGCACCGATGAATGAGCAAGGAGCCGGTTCGGGCTCCGTGGAGAACATTCGCATGCAAGATCAGGATGTGATTCGTGAATTCCTTGTGGAGAGTCATGAGAACCTCTCGCGCCTGGACCAGGAACTCGTGGAACTGGAGAAGCGCCCCAAGGACGCGGCGTTACTCGCCAGCATCTTCCGCTGCATTCACACTATCAAGGGTACGTGCGGTTTCTTCGGCTTTTCCACCCTGGAGCGGATTACGCATCAAGCCGAAAGCCTTCTAAGCCAGTTGCGCGATGGTCAACGGGAACTCACTCCGGCTCTGATCTCGCTCATCCTGGAAACGGTCGACGCCACTCGGAAGGTCCTGGCCTCCATCGAATCCTGCGGAGAAGAGGGTCCGGACGGCTTTGAGGAACTGGCCGAACGCCTGCGCGTTGCGGCGCAATTGGAAGCCAGCGAGCAGAGCCAATTCGCCCCTGGTCCGGAAGCTCCGGATGCGCCGGCTGTCTGCGATGCGGAAACGAATAGCGGCAGCAACTCCCCTGCGCTGGAACAGGGCGGCCCGTCCGGCACCAAGCGTGTAGAAGAAGACCGCAGGCAGGGAGAAGGTCGTAGGGAGGACGATGTCAAACGGCATTCCGCCGCCGCGGATGCGAACATCCGGGTCGGAGTCGGGCTGCTGGACAAGCTCATGGATCTGGTGGGGGAACTGGTGCTGACGCGCAATCAGATCCTCCAATTCAACACCGACCGCGAGGACGCCGCGCTCAACGCGACCTCCCAGCGCTTGAACCTGATCACCACCGAATTGCAGGCGGGTGTTATGAAGACCCGGATGCAACCCATCGGGATGGTGTGGAACCAATTGCCGCGCGTGGTGCGCGACATGTCGGTGGCTCTCGGCAAACAGATCCGCTTGCAGATGGACGGGGCCGATACAGAGCTTGACCGCACAATTATCGAGGCCATCAAAGATCCGCTGGTGCACTTGATTCGCAATGCCTGCGACCACGGCATCGAACGGCCGGAAGTCCGCGCCGAGGCCGGCAAGGCACCGCAGGGAACTCTTACCCTTCGCGCGTATCACGAAGGCGGGCAAGTCAACATTGAGATCGGAGACGACGGGGCGGGGATTGATGTCTCGCGTGTCAAACAGAAGGCAGTGGAAAAGGGGTTCTTGCGATCCGAGCAGGTGGAGAAGCTGAGCGATCGCGAGGCGCTGAACTTGATTTTCCTGCCCGGCTTCTCGACCGCGCAGACGGTAACTAATGTTTCAGGTCGTGGCGTCGGCATGGACGTTGTGAAGTCGAATATTGAAAAGATCGGTGGCGCCGTCGATGTGTTCAGCCGTAGTGGCGAAGGCTCAACGGTCAAGCTGAAGATTCCCCTCACGCTGGCCATTATTCCCGGCCTGGTGATCACCAGCGGAGGCGAGCGGTTCGTCATTCCCCAGGTCAGCCTGCTTGAGTTGATTCGCCTGGAGGGAGATTCCTCGGAGAAGCACATCGAGCAGGTGCACGGAACGCCGGTCTATCGCCGCCGCGGCAGTCTGCTGCCCATCGCTCACCTCAATCAGGTGCTGGGGCTCGAATCGCCCGAGCGGGCCGATGCGGTCAGCATTGTGGTTCTGCAAGCCGAAGACCGGCAGTTTGGGCTGGTAGTCGACGGCATCAACGACACCCAGGAAATCGTAGTCAAGCCGCTCGGCAAGCAGTTGAAGGGGCTCACGGAGTACGCCGGCGCCACCATCATGGGCGACGGTCGTGTGGCTCTCATCCTCGATGTGCTCGGCATTGGTCAGCGCTCCGGAGTGCTGGCCGAATCCCGAGAGCAGGCGCGCGTGGCAGCGGCGCAGACAACACAAACGGGCGTCGCGCAGCAGCGGCTGCTCCTGTTCCGGGCCGGTTCCTTCGAGCGTCTGGCCGTTCCGCTCTCTTTGGTCGCCAGGCTCGAGGAGTTTCCCCGGGACTCCATCGAATACGCGGGTGGATGCCAGGTGGTGCAGTATCGTGACCGCATCCTTCCCCTGGTACCTCTCCGGGAGGTGCTCGAGTCGAGCGCCCCGGCCCCGGAACAGATGCCCGACTCGGTGCAGGTCGTGGTCTTCAAGGATGGCGACCGCAGTGTAGGCGTGGTGGTCGACCAGATTCTGGATGTCGCCGAAGAAGCCGTCACGGTGCGTCAGAAGTCGAGCCGTAAAGGCTTGCTGGGTTCGGCGGTAGTAGGCAAGCGGGTCACGGACTTTCTGGATCTCAACCCGGTCATTCACGCGGCGGCCGAGAGTTGGTTCCAGGGTCCGGGCGGGTCCGGGAACGGCAAGAGTATTTTGATCGCCGAAGGCTCGGCGTTCTCGCGAGGCCTGATCCGCGGCAGCCTGGACATGGCGGGCTACCGGGTTCAGGAGGCCGCGAATCTGGACGAGGCGATGCGCGGGATGGAGCAGCAGCCGGCAGACGTCGTCGTGGCCGCGCTGGACCTCCCGCCCAAGGGTGGTTCTGCTTTGCTCGCAGCCATGCGCCAGCGCGCGGAGTGGCAGGGAATTCCGATTCTGGCCCTGGCCGATGCGGCCGGGCAAGCCCAGGTGTCCGTCTTGCAGGCGGAGGGTTTTGAGGGCTGCCAGGCCAAGTTCGATCGCGAGGCCTTGCTGGAGTCAGTAGCGCGGCTGGCGCCGGCGCAGGCTGCAACTGTCGCTGCGCCAGGTTGTGCTGAGCCGGAACTGGTCTGTGCCGCAGAGGAGAGATAAACCATGACGAGCGAAATCGCGACCCCGAAATCCGAACTTGCGCAGTCCAGCGGACAGTTCTCAACGTTCTTCGTCGCTGACCTGTTCTTTGGCGTAGACGTTCTTCGCGTGCAGGAAGTGTTGCGCTGCCAGCAGATGACCCACGTGCCCAAAGCGCCGGAGGTCATCGAGGGGCTGATCAACCTGCGAGGGCAAATCGTCACCGCCATCGACTTGCGCCGGCGGCTGCGCTTGCCGCCTCGCGCCGGGGACCAGATGCCGACCAACGTGGTAGTGCGTACCGATGATGGCGCTGTGAGTTTGCTGGTAGACGAGATCGGGGATGTGGTGGATGTGGATGCCGCCACCTACGAGCGGCCGCCGGAGAACCTCGATCCTGCGGCGCGCGAAATCATTCGCGGCGTCTACAAACTGAAAGACCGGCTGCTTCTCGTCCTCGATACGGAGCGCACCGTGGATCTCGCCGCCGAAAGGGCGGCATAGCCCGCGCCAGCGGCGCCCTGCGGCGAGCCAGGCATTCGATAAACGGCGTCACGACCCAATGCAACAAACGGCGTCACGCCAAAGTACAACGAGGGAATGAAATTGGCCTTCACGTTTTTTTTCCGGGACCAGCAAGTGTTGGAGCAGGTCGTAGAACACGCGCTGCCCAGCCTGGCGGGACGCAACTATCCCCGCATCTGGGACGCCGGCGTGGCTATGGGCCAGGAGCCTTATACGGTGGCCATTCTCTTTGCCGAGCGCATGGGACACTTCGCCTTCAACAACCTTCGCATCGAGGCCACCGATGTGGAGAGCACCGGCCAGTTCGCTCATGCCATCGAGGCGGGCGTTTACCCGCAAGAGGAGTTGTCACGGCTGCCCGAAGGCATTCTCGAAAAGTACTTCGAAGCCAATGGCGCGCCGGGGCGCTTTCGCGTGATCGACAAAGTGCGGCAGCGCGTCACCTTTCGACGGCACGATCTCCTTTCCTGCCAGGAGATCGGTCATGATTACTCGCTGGTCCTGTGCAAGAACGTGTTGCTCCACTTCCGTCCGCCGGAAAGGATCGAAGTGCTGAAGATGTTCCGCCGGGCGCTCGGGCCGGGCGGCTTCTTTTGCACGGAGCAGACGCAGGAGATGCCGCGCGAGCTCGAGCCCCTGTTTGAGCGAGTCACACCCGACGGGCAGCTGTTTCGCAAGGTGGAGGCCGGCCCATGCGGGTTGTGATGTTAGAGAACAGCGGCCTCATGTATACCTCCCAGGTTTACCTGGTGCTCGGCGACAGGAACCGGCTGGAGGATGTGAATACGCTCGTCGATGTAGGCCAGGATCCGGCCGTCCTTGCCAGTATCGAGCGGGCGCCGACCGGGGTCGGTAAATGGCCGGTGGAACAAGTCGTGCTGACGCACAGCCATTCCGATCACTGCGCGCTCTTGCCCGAAATCCGCGCGGCGTTCCGCCCCAGGGTGCTGGCATTTTCGCCGAGTTTGGCCGACGTCGATCAGCTGCTGCACGATGGAGACGTCATCCGCATGGGCGACGCGCTGTTTGAGGTGGTTCATGCTCCGGGTCACAGCAGCGACTCAATCTGCCTCTACAACGAGGCGGAGGGCGTGCTCTTCGCCGGCGACTCGCCGCTGCTGCTGACCTCGGCTGAAGGAAACTACGAGGTGGGATTTCAGGCTGCATTAGACAAGTTATGCAACTGCAATATCCGGCGCATCTATTTTGGGCACGGCCCTCCGCTCACTGAGCACTGCAATCAGAGGCTGCGCGCGTCGCGAAGACTGGCCGGCGGAGAGCATCGACCCTGCGTGGGGAGCGCTTGACGGGGCCGGAGAGCCATAACAGGAAACGAAGCCAATCAATTCAGAAAGGGATAAAGGAGAGGTGAGGAGTATGGGGAACGGAAGATCGAGGAATGGGGCTGCTGTTTTGGAGCCGCCCACGCACATGTCGTCGCAAGGCTCGCAAACATTCGGCCGAGTTGAACCGGAAGCGCCGAGCGGCGCCGTCGAGAGGCTCTCGGCGCTCGACTTTGTCAGCACGAACGTGATGATCGCGGACACCGAGTACAAGATCACGTATATGAATGAGGGAGTCCGGAAACTGCTCGCGGAAGCGGAAGGCGAGATCCGGAAAGACCTGCCGAACTTCAACGCTTCGCAATTGATCGGCAGAAGCCTCGACCTTTTTCACAAGAATCCCGCACATCAGCGGCGGATCCTCGATACGCTCCGCGAGCCGTACAAGGCTTGCATCAAGGTGGGAGGGAGTACGTTCGACCTGATGGCAACACCGGTCTTCGATCCGGAAAGCCGCGCGCGCCTGGGCACGATGGTGGAGTGGTCGGACGCGTCACAAAGGCTGCTGAACCTTGATTACGGATCCCAGGTCGTGGCCATCCGCAAGTCGCAGGCGGTCATCGAGTTCGCTATGGACGGGACCATCCTCGATGCCAACGACAATTTCCTCAATGCCCTGGGCTACACCTTGGATGAGATCAAGGGCCGTCATCACAGCATGTTTGTGGACGAGGCCTTCCGGCAGAGTGCGGAGTACAAGGAATTCTGGGTTAAGCTCAATCGCGGCGAATACCAGGCGGCGGAGTACAAGCGCATCGGCAAGGGCGGCAGGGAAGTCTGGATTCAGGCCTCCTACAACCCCATCTTCGACGCGAACGGCAAGCCCTTCAAGGTGGTCAAGTACGCCACAGATGTGACCGAGCAGAAGCTGCGCAATGCCGATTACACAGGCCAGATTGCCGCCATCCGCAAGTCGCAGGCAGTCATCGCTTTCGACATGAATGGCACCGTGCTCGATGCCAATCACCACTTTCTTAACGCCCTCGGCTACACGCTGGAAGAGATCAAGGGCCGTCATCACAGCATGTTCGTGGACGAGGCCTATCGGCAAAGCCCGGAGTACAAGGAGTTCTGGGCGAAACTGAACCGCGGCGAATACCAGGCGGAGGAGTACAAGCGCATCGGCAAGGGCGGCAGGGAAGTCTGGATTCAGGCGTCCTACAACCCCATCCTCGACCTGAACGGCAAACCTTTCAAAGTAGTGAAATACGCTATCGACGTAACCGCGCAGAAACTGGCACTGAACGCAATGCTGGCGGACGCTGCCCTGCTGACCCAGGCAGCAGTCCAAGGCAAGCTGGCCACGCGCGCCGACGCCAGCAAGCACCACGGCGACTACCGCAAAGTCGTCGAAGGCGTCAACGCTACGCTGGACGCCGTGATCGGGCCGCTCAATGTGTCAGCCGAGTACGTCGACCGCATCTCCAAGGGCGACATTCCGCCCAGAATCACCGACACCTACAACGGCGACTTCAACGAGATCAAGAACAATCTGAACACTTGCATTGACGCGGTCAACGCTCTCGTTGCCGACGCCGGTGTGCTGACCAAAGCCGCCGTCGAAGGCAAGCTGGCCACCCGCGCCGACGCCAGCAAGCATCAGGGCGACTACCGGAAAATCGTTCAGGGCGTCAACGAGACTCTGGACGCGGTGATCGGTCCGCTCAATGTTTCGGCCGAGTACGTCGACCGCATCTCCAAGGGCGACATTCCACCCAGGATCACCGACAGCTACAGCGGCGACTTCAACGAGATCAAGAACAACCTGAACACCTGCATCGACGCGGTCAACGCGCTGGTTGCCGACGCCGGCGTGCTGACCAAAGCCGCCGTCGAAGGCAAGCTGGCCACCCGCGCCGACGCCAGCAAACATCAGGGCGACTTCCGCAAAGTCGTTGAGGGCGTCAACGCTACGCTTGACGCGGTCATCGGCCCGCTCAATGTTTCTGCCGAGTATGTCGACCGCATCTCCAAGGGCGACATTCCACCCAGGATCACCGACAACTACAACGGTGACTTCAACGAAATCAAGAACAATCTGAACGCCTGCATCGACGCCGTGAACGCGCTTGTCTCCGAGACCGGCGATCTGATCAAGGCTTCGGCGGACGGCCAACTCAGCACGCGCGCCGACGCGAGCAAGCACCAGGGCGACTACCGCAAGATCGTCGAAGGCGTCAACCAGATGCTGGACGCCATCCTGTTGCCCATCGGCGAAGGCAACCGCGTGCTCTCTTTGATACGCGGCGGCAGCCTGCGCGAGAAGGTGGAGGTCGCTTGCAAGGGCGACCACGCCAAGATGAAAGATGCCATCAACGGCGTGCACGAATGGCTATCCGCTCTGATCGCCTACGTGACCAAGGTGGCCAACGGCGATATGACGGCCAACATGGTCAAGGCCTCGGACCAGGATCAGATCCACGAGTGGCTGGTCCTGCTCAAGACCAATATCAACGGCCTGATTGCCGATACCGATGAGTTGGTGAAGGCAGGAGCCGAAGGCAAGCTCGGCACGCGCGCCGATGCCAGCAAGCACCAGGGCGACTACCGCAAGATCGTCGAGGGCATCAACAAAACCCTCGAGATGGTGGTTGAGCCGCTGAAGGTCACCGCGCAGAACGCCGCCACGTTGGCATCCTCGTCGGAGGAACTCACGGCTGTAAGCCAGCAAATGGCAGGCAACGCGGAAGAGACGGCAACGCAGGCCGACGTAGTTTCAGCGGCCAGCGAAGAGGTCTCGAAGAATGTTGCCTCGGTGGCTTCCGCTTCCGAGGAGATGCAGGCCTCGATCCGCGAGATCGCCAAGAACGCCAACGAATCGGCGCGCGTGGCCAAGAATGCGGTCAGCGTGGCGCACTCTACCAACGAAACCATGAAAAAACTGGGCGAGTCCAGCCAGGAGATCGGCAACGTGATCAAGGTCATTACCTCGATCGCGCAGCAGACCAACCTGCTGGCGCTGAATGCCACCATTGAAGCCGCGCGCGCCGGTGAGGCGGGCAAGGGCTTCGCTGTGGTGGCCAACGAAGTGAAGGAACTTGCCAAGCAGACCGCCAAGGCGACGGAAGAAATCGGTCAGAAGATCGAGGCCATCCAGGGCGTCACCAAGGGGGCGGTCACCGCGATCGAGGAGATTAGTACGATCATCAACCAGATCAACGACATCTCCAATAGCATCGCCTCGGCGGTGGAGGAGCAGACGGCCACCACCAATGAGATCGGCAAGAGCGTAACCGAAGCCGCCACAGGTGTAGGCGACATCGCCAAGAATATTGGCGGCGTGGCACTGGCGGCAAAGAACACCACGCAGGGCGCCAACGATACTCAGAAGGCGTCGCAGGAGTTGAGCCATATGGCGGCCCAACTACAGAAGGTCGTATCGAGATTCACCTTCTGATCGAACCCGGCCGTTATGGACGCGGCTTGAAGGATCGAATCGGTCCTTCAAGCCGCGCCCCATCGGTCATCAGAGAACTGCAGGTGAAGGCATGGCAAAGGCACTGGTCGTAGACGATTCGAGGGCGGTTCGCATGCTGCTCGCCAGGACCCTGAAACAGATCGGGTACGAGGTCCAGGAGGCTGCCAATGGCAGAGAGGCTCTGGAAGTTATCGAAGCCGGAAACAGCGGAGTAAAGCTGGTTCTGGCGGATTGGAACATGCCGGAGATCAACGGCCTGGATTTGCTGAAGAGATTGCGTCAGAATCCCGCGCTCTCTTCGCTGGCAGTGGTCATGGTGACCACAGAGACCGAGATCGAACACATCGCGGAAGCTCTCGAGGCTGGAGCTAACGAATATGTGATGAAGCCTTTCACTCAAGAGATTCTTGTGGAGAAACTCGAGCTGGCAGGAATCCATCCCTGAGGAGTCACACATGCCCGCGGTGAACAAGCGACTTCTCCAGCCTGGAGAGCGAATTCGTGTACTGGTGGTGGACGACTCTGTAGTCATCCGCCGCCTGGTCACCAACGCCCTCGAGCATGACCCGGATATAGAGGTGGTAGGGGTCGCGGCCAACGGCTTCATCGCACTGCAGCGGATCCCGCAGTACAATCCCGACGTTCTCACGCTGGACATCGAGATGCCCGAGATGGATGGTCTCGCAACCTTGCGGCGACTGCGGCGCGACTATCCTCAACTGCGGGTCATCATGTTCAGCACGCTCACCGAACGCGGAGCGGCAGTGACCCTGGAGGCGCTGACCCTCGGCGCCAGCGACTATGTGACCAAGGCTTCGAATGAGGGATCGCTCGATCGGTCCATGGCGCGCCTGCGGGAAGAGCTCATTCCAAAGATTAAGCAGTTCTTCCTTTTGCCGGGACGAAGCCCCACCGCGGCGAGGCCGGAGCCGGCGCAAGCTCAATTGGCGCCGCTGGGTCGCAGCAGGCCATTCCCGCAGAGTATGACGGTGCGGCCCAAAGTCGTAGCTATCGGAGTTTCCACGGGCGGGCCGACCGCTCTGGGCGTGATCCTGCCGCAAATCCCGGCGGAGTTTCCTCTGCCCATTCTGATCGTGCAACACATGCCGCCGCTGTTCACGCGGTTTCTTGCCGATCGTCTTTGCTCCTCCTGCCGATTGTCTGTCAAAGAAGCGAGCCAGGGCGATCCAGTCACCGCCGGCAGAATCCTAATCGCGCCGGGAGATTTTCATCTAAAAGTCGCCGGAAACGGCAGCAGGACGCATGTCTACCTCGATCAGTCGCCGCCGCAGAACTCATGCCGGCCCGCGGTCGATGCGCTCTTTTCCTCGGTCGGCGAGGCCTATGGCGGCGCCGTCATTGCCGTCATCCTCACGGGCATGGGCCAGGATGGGCTGCGCGGCGCGGAGATCCTCAAGGCCCGGGGCGCGAGCATCCTCGCGCAGGACGAAGCTTCGAGCGTGGTGTGGGGAATGCCCGGCGCAATCGTGAATGCCGGCCTTGCCGACTGCGTGTTGCCGCTCGACCATGTCGTGCCGGAAATCTTGCGCAGGGTGCCGAACTAAAGGGGGCAGATCGATGTCTGGCGAAGCCTCAGTCGCGGCGATCAATCCGAAGAACTACAAGTTTCTCCAGGAGCACGTCTATTCCCACGCGGGCATCGTACTCGAAGGGGATAAGCACTACCTCTTCGAAAGCCGCCTCGCGCCCATCGTCAGGCAGCTCGGCCTGCAGTCCATCGACGATTTGTGCGCGCTCATGCAGTCGTCGCTTCAGCCTGAGGTCGGCCACCACGTAGTGGAGGCCATGACCACGAACGAGACCTACTTCTTCCGCGATCCTTCCCACTACGATGCCATTCGCAATGTTCTCTTGCCGCGCATGATCAAAGAACGCGCGGATACAAAAAAGTTGCGCTTCTGGTCGGCGGCGTCTTCGACCGGCCAGGAAGCGTACAGCCTGGCCATGCTCCTCATCGAGGCGGGCCTAAGCGACTGGAACATTCAGATCCTGGGTACCGACTTTTCCTCGCCGGTGGTCGCACGCGCCCGATCCGGAGAGTACCAGCAGATTGAGGTCAACAGAGGCCTGCCGGCGACCCTGTTGATCAAGTATTTTCATCGTTCCGGCACGGTCTGGCATTTGAGCGATCGCGTGCGCCGCATGGTCACTTTCGAGACCATCGATCTGCGCAAAAGTATGCGCGCCCTCGGACCTTTCGATCTCGTGTTCTGCCGCAATGTCATGATCTATTTCGATGCAAAGACCAAAGCGAACATCTTGAAGGAACTCCACGGCACCATGTTTCGCGGCGGCTGGCTGCTGCTGGGGGGCGCTGAGACTGCATTCGGAGTTGAGGAGTATTTTGGAAAACTGGCAGTGGGCAATGCCACTGTGTACGTCGCACGCGGAGAGGGCAATCATGCCGGCTGAATCCACCATTGAAATCCATCTGGGCGAACTGGCGCAGATCGTGGAATACGTCTTCAGAACCATGGCGAACCTGGAAGTGAGCGAATCCGCCCAGTCGTGGCTTCCAAGTGAGGACCAGTTGACAGCGACGATCTATTTAGCTGGCGATTGGAACGGTGTGCTGGCGCTGGAGTGTGGTCACAAGCAGGCGTGCGCATTCGCCGCCCGCTTTCTTTCGATGGAGATACCCGGGATAGTCAATGACGTGGTGCGCGATGTGCTCGGCGAAATGGCCAACATGATCGGGGGCAATCTGAAGTGCGTTCTGGCGGGCGGGCTCAAGCTGTCCATGCCCTCCGTAGTGGACGGCTCCGACCACAACCTGCGTGTCTGCAGGGCAGGAACCAGGGAGCGCCTCGTCTTTGTGTGTGCCGAGGGAGTTTTTTCTGTCGCGGTACTGAGGGAAGAAAGGCTGACGCCCAGAATTTAACAATCCTGATACCCATTATTTCGGTTGTCTCTGCCACCAGATCGAGGAATACGTTTCCCCGTCAAGTCGCAACATCATAAACGCGAATTCCGAGATTCGCCAAGCGCTGGCAGAGGACAAAATTGGAACAGTCACCTCATCTGCTCGCCGTGCGATCAATGCCATAGATCAACGTCGACGCCACGGGGCGTCGGCGATCTGCCCATGAGACGGACCGGTCGAATACACTGATCTCAATGGCGTGGTCTCAATGCCATTGCCGTGACCTGGAGTGGAAAGGCCCTGTAAAGCTCTCCAGATTTCCCCATGAGCACCATAAAATCAACAATCAGGTCACGACGACCAACCCGGGATGACAAACGCACGATGACACAGAACGCACAGCAGCCCGGAAGCGGCCATGGCGGGGGCAATCGTCCTCAGCAGGCCTCCGTCCCATCCAACTCCAGTTCCGGCCAGCAGATGGTGCAGAGCCTGGGCCTGTTCAGCGCCACCACCATCGTCGTCGGCTCCATGATTGGCAGCGGCATCTTCATTGTCGACTGCGACATCGCGCGCCTCACCGATTCTCCGGCGCTTTACCTGGGCGCGTGGATCATCACCGCGGTCATGACCATGATCTGCGCTCTCAGCTACGGCGAGCTGGCCGCCATGATGCCCAAGGCCGGCGGCCAATACGTCTACCTGCGCGAATCGCTCGGGCCCCTCTGGGGATTTCTCTATGGCTGGACACTTTTCCTCGTCATCGAGACCGGAACCATCGCCGCGGTCTGCGTAGCCTTCGGCAAATTCCTGGGCGTCTTCTTCCCATCGGTTTCGAGCACGCATTGGCTCTGGCATATTGCGCACGTGCCGGCCATTCCCGTCGGCCCCATGGTGCTGGGCAACATGGACATCGGCGTCAGCACCGCAAACCTCGCCGGCATCATCGTCGTGTGGTTCGTCGCGGCCGTAAATATCTGCGGCGTGCGCTTCGGCGCTCTGGTGCAAAATGTCTTCACCGTGGCCAAGGCGCTCTCGCTCGCGGCCCTCGTGCTTTTGGGATTCACCGTCGGCCTCAACAGCGGCGCCATTGCCGCCAACTTCGGCAGCCACTGGAGCGAGTTCTGGCGCAACGCGGGGTGGGCCACGCTTCATCCCGTGCAGGTGGGCGCGCAGGGACCCATCGTCATGGTCAACCTGATCGTGATTCTTGCGGTAGTGCAGGTAGGTTCACTCTTTGCCGCCGACGCATGGAATAACGTCACCTTTACCGCCGGTGAAATCAAGAACCCGCGGCGCAACGTGCCGCTCTCGCTCGCCTTCGGTGTCGGTTTTGTGCTGGTGGTTTATTTCCTGGCCAGCACGGCGTACATCCTGGTACTTCCGTTGCATGGCGATCCGCACGGCGCGACGATCTTTGCGCGCGGCGTGCAATACGCCTCCGAGGATCGTATCGGCGCCGCGGTGCTGCAGCAGATCTTCCCGCACCTTGGCGGTTATCTCATGGCCGCAGCCATTCTGATCTCAACCTTCGGCTGCGCCAACGGCATCACGCTCTCCGGCGCGCGCGCCTATTACGCCATGGCGCAGGACGGTCTCTTCTTCCGCCTGGTCGGCAAATTGCATCCGCGCTACAAGACCCCAGCGGCCGGACTCGTGGTGCAAGCTATCTGGACCACCGTCCTCTGCGTTTCCGGCTCCTACGGCCAGTTGCTCGACTACATCATCTTCGCAGTCCTGGTGTTTTATATCCTGACCATCCTCGGCCTCTTTGTTCTGCGCATCAAGCAGCCGAACACGCCGCGGCCCTACAAGGCCTTCGGCTACCCGCTCCTGCCCGGCCTTTACCTGGTCATGGCAACAGGCATCTGCGCGGCCCTGCTGCGGTACAAGCCGCAGTACACCTGGCCAGGCCTGATCCTGGTCCTGCTGGGAGTTCCGGTGTATCTGTTCTGGTCGCGGAAAAAAGCCGGGCCTGCGCTTGCCTGACGCCATGAAAAAATAAAGCGGCCCCGAAGGGCCGCTTCACTCACCAATGAAAACTGGCCACTGTTTTACTGCAGCAGCGTCCCCTGCTCGCCTTCGTGGTTGCCGTTCAGCTCTTCCGGCGGGATGATGACCGCGGCCGCTACCTTGTCCTCCGGCTCGAGGTTCAGCAGGCGAACGCCTTGCGTGGCGCGGCCCGCGGAGCGGATGGTCTTGGTGTCGACGCGGATAATCTTGCCGAACTGGCTGATGACCATCAGCTCGCTGGTGTCGTCCACAAGCTGGATGGAACTCACGCGGCCGATACGGTCGGTGACGGCCATGTTTTTGACGCCTTTGCCGCCGCGCGTTTGCAGGCGGTACTCCTCCACGTCCGTGCGCTTGCCAAAGCCGTTCTCGCTCACGGAGAGAATGCGATACGCGCCGGGCTCGTGCTTCTTCGGCGTGACAGCGACGCCAACTACGTAGTCGTTCTTGAGCAGCGCGATGCCGCGCACGCCATAAGCCGGCCGGCCCATGGAGCGCACGTCGCTCTCTTCAAAGCGAATCGCCAGGCCCAGATGCGTGGCCAGGAAGATCACCTGCGAGCCGTCGGTAATGCGCGCCGCCACCAACTCGTCATCCGTGTCGATGCCGATGGCGATGATGCCTCTCGACATCACATTGGAAAAGTCCTTGAGCGGCGTCTTCTTTACGGTGCCCTTTTGCGTGGCGAACAGAATGAACTTGCCCTCTTCCTCGAGGTCGTGCACGGGAAGAATGGCGCAGACTTTCTCGCCGGTTTGCAGGTCGAGCAGGCTCTGCATCGACTTGCCCTTACCCGCGGCGCCCACATCGGGAATCTCGTAAATCTTGAGCCAATACACGCGCCCCGTGTTGGTGAAGCACAGCAGATAGGAGTGCGTGGAGTCGACAATGAGCTGCGAGACGAAATCTTCCTCGCGTGTCTTCATGCCCATGCGTCCCGTACCGCCGCGGCGCTGCTGGCGATAGATCGAGATGGGCGTGCGCTTCAGATAGCCCTGGTGGCTCACCGTCACCGCAACCTGCTCGTCGGCGATCAGGTCTTCAAGCTGCAGCTCCGCGCTCTCGTCTATGATCTCGGTGCGGCGCTTGTCGCCGTACTTTTCGCGGACGTCCTCAAGCTCCTTCACAATCACCGCGCGCAGTTTCTTCTCGCTGCCCAGAATCTCTTCATACTCGGCGATCTTCGCGCGGATCTCCGTCAGCTCCTTCAGAAGCTCATCGACAGAGAGTTGCGTAAGCCGGTAGAGCTGCAATTCCAGGATGGCGTCCACTTGCCGCAGCGTCAGGCCCTTTTCCTCGTGGCGACCCGGCTCGCGGTCCAGGCGGATGACGATGTCCTTGCCCTTGCCCCATGCGTACAAGTTTTCGCGAGCGTCTGCGCGGGAATTCGATGCGCGGATAATTTTGATCACGGCATCGAGATTGTCGAGCGCGATCTTCAGGCCTTCCAGAATGTGTTCGCGTTCGCGCGCCTTGCGCAGCAGGTAAACCGTGCGCCGCTGCACCACGTCGATGCGGTGGTCGATGAAAAGCTGGATGGCTTCGGCCATCCCGAGTTCCTTCGGCTGGCCGTTGGTCACGGCCAGGAAGATCATGGAAAAACTCTCTTGCAGCTGCGTGTGCTTGTAGAGCTGGTTCAGCACAATCTCCGGCTGCGCGCCGCGCTTCAGGCCGATCACCATCCGCATGCCGTCGCGGTCGCTCTCGTCGCGCGTGCGGTCGGCGCCGATGTCGATTTCGGTGATGATCTTGTTCTCCACCAGCTCGGCAATGCGCTTGAAGAGCGTCGACTTGTTCACCTGGTAAGGCAACTCGGTCACAACCAGCGCCTTCAGTTCCTTGGTCGCGCTCTCTATGGCTACGCGCGCGCGCATCAGGAAGCGGCCGCGGCCCGTACGGTACGCTTCCGCGATTCCCGTGCGACCGTAGAGAATGCCGGCGGTCGGGAAGTCCGGCCCGTGCACGTGCTTCAGCACCTCGGCCAGTCCGCCTTTGGGATTCTTCACCAGCGCGATCGCAGCGTTCATCACCTCGGTCAAATTGTGCGGCGGAATATTCGTCGCCATGCCCACCGCGATGCCGCTCGATCCATTCACGATCAGGTTCGGAATCCGCGTGGGCAGAACCGAAGGCTCAACTGTGGACTCGTCATAGTTGGGCACAAAGTCCACGGTCTCCATATCGATGTCGGCCAGCAGTTCGCCGGCAATCCGCTCCATGCGGCACTCCGTGTAGCGCATCGCCGCCGGCGGATCGCCGTCCACCGAGCCGAAATTTCCCTGCCCGTCCACCAGCGTGTAACGCAATGAAAACGGCTGCGCCATGCGCACCAGTGTGTCGTAAATCGCCGAATCGCCGTGCGGATGGTACACGCCCATCGCCTGCCCCACCACCTTGGCGCACTTCGTGTACTTCTTGTTGTGCTGCAGGCCCATCTCGCTCATGGTGTAGAGCACGCGGCGATGCACGGGCTTCAATCCGTCGCGGGCGTCAGGCAGCGCGCGCCCGATAATCACCGACATGGAGTAGTCGAGATAGGAGCGGCGCATCTCCTCTTCGATGTTGATGGGAATGAGGTTCGTGCCGCCGGGAGGGTTCGCTCCGTCGAGAGGAAGCTGTGGGTTCTGATCGTCTGCCATAGTTTTGTTAGGGCTCGCAGGAAGGCGGCAAAATGTCCGGAAAAAGCAGGGCCGGATCCGCAGCTCTTAACTTCTATTTTAGTGGCCCGGGGGACCTTTTAGCAAGGTGGAGAGATGGAAATAACTCCTTATTTTGCTTTGATTTATGAAGAAACTATACCATCCTGTCTCACGCGCGTCGTTGCGCGCGCATCCGAGCCCGTTTTTGCACCGGAAATGCGTCCTCCGAAGCAGGGCTTACTCAAACATATAATTCGACTTCGCGGGTTCCGGAAGCTCTCCTCAAGGTCCGCACGAAGTGTCAGGGCACGACTTGAGTCGTGCCGTAAGCGCGGCTCAACGGACGGGGGCTTTAGCCCCTGAGGGGCGCTCCATGGCCTATGCACTTTCCTCGAACTGTTTTCTAACTTGCTCCAGCCAATCGATGAATCACTGAGAGCGGAAGGTTGATCGTCGACAACCTAGATTAGCCCCGGCAAGCTCAACACGCACAACACCGCCTGCAACCCCACAATCGCTCCCGCCGCGCCCAGCGCCCATCGTCCTCTTGGGGCCTCGTACGCGTCGGCCATCGCGCCGCCCACAAACGTCAGGAGAAACGGCTGCGCCCAGAGCCACGGGCTGCCCGGAGAGCCCGTCATGACGAGCACCATGCAAACCAAGGCGCAAAGCAGCGGAGCTGTGTTGCCGAAGTAGCGTGATTTGCGCGTGCTCATATACAACACCACCGCGGCGCACGCGGCAATCGTAATGCCGCCATTGGCAAGCGTGCTGAAGAATCGTCTTGACGGATCCAGCGAGACCCACAGGAATCCCGCCGCGGAGCGGAAGACGTAGCTCGCCGCATCGGGCGAAAACCCGTAACAGGCAAAGACCAGCACCAACGCCCCCGCTGCGGCCACCACCACCACGGGCAATGTCTGGCTCCTGTGTCCCTCGGCGACCCAAAGCATGGCCGCCAGGCCGAGCAGTGCTGCCAGCGGCAACGCCACAATGTGCGCGGCTGCCGCCACGCCAAAGATCACAGTGAGCAGAACCATCCGTGGTCGCCACTTGCGCCGCGGGCCCTGCATGGCATGGGCCACGCCAATGCAGGTATACACGCCGCCAAAGAGGCCCAGCGCCGCAAGCACCTCGGGATTGGGCGTTACGCAGGCACGCAGCACCGCCGGCGAAAAGCAATAGAGCGCCAGGGCCGTATAGCCGCCCAGATTGCCGTAGAGCCGCCGCGTCACCCACCAGATGCATCCGCCCAGCAGGAAGCCCGCGAAGAGGAACGGCAGGCGCAGCAGCAAAAGGATGTGCGTCATTTGATGCCGCAGTTCCCATGTGCTCAGTTCGCCATTCTCCTGCACCACGCGATTCTCCGGCTTGCGCAACAGATCGAATCCGCGCTCGGCTAGAAGATTCAGCGTGAGCGGAAGCCCGGCCAGCCGGTACGCCAGAATGCCGTCGTGAATGTTGCCGCAGGAGGTGTAGTAGCCGGCCAGGGGCGTAGGCATTTCCCAGGTTTCGCGTCCGCAGCGCGCGTACTGGTAGTCAATATCTGTCAGCGTCTGCTGGCTGATGAGCCAGAAACCCTGCAAAAGAAATAGAGCCAGCAGTCCCGCCGCAATCCGTTGCGGCAGATTGAATTGAAAGCGTCGGAGGGCTTGAAACCGGTGGGTCATGCGAATCGAGCGGCTGCTACCAGTCTAAACGGCCCACCCCGCGCGAAGGTGAATCGCAGCTTCCGGCGGCCCGCGCCCGAATGCGCGCGCAAAAAAAGCCGCCCCGAAGGGCGGCTTCTCTTGGAGAGGATCGAGTCGATTCCTAATTGAAGATTGCGCCGACAGTGTCGTTGCTGGAAAGGTCAACCACACAGTAGTTGGGGCCAGCCGCAGTCCAGTAGATCGGACCCGGGAGCGGGTTTCCGGCCGAATTGCTCGGCGTACAGTTATAGGACCAACCGCCGAAAGTGCCGGTGGCGCCCGAGGGTTGACTTGCTTCCAGGATTACGAGGGTGCCTGCGGGGTACGTCGCCGTGCAAACAGAGCCACCAGAGTTCCCCTCGACAGTCCAACCCGGGCCGCAGTGAATCACATCAGCAGTGCCGGTGGCGGAGGATGTCGTCACCAGCCAGTTAGAAGTATTCAGGCCCTCGTTATAGATGGTCAGGGTCTCAAGCAGAGTCGCCACCGGCGGCTCACCCGGATAGCAGGAGCCCGGCGTTTGCGAGCCGACAACAGGTATGACTTCAGGGCAGCTGAACGTCGCCGTCGCGGACTGAATCGTTCCATCGGTACTCGTTGATTCCGCTACGATTACCGCTCCCCCGCTCCCGTAGGCAGTAACTAGCCCGGCGCTGGCCCCAGGATTTCCGCCGCTATTGGTGTCGACCGGGAATATCTCCGGCTCGGTAGAGATCCAGGTTGTACTGGGAGAGTTGGTCACATCCCGGACGTATGGAGCTGTCGAGTACGTCGCTATCGCAAGGTATTGTCCGGTCAACTGGAAGTCGTTCACCGAGATCGTACTGGGAACGATGGTGAGCGAAAGAATGGGCTCAGCGGGAACCGTGAGTGAGGCTGTCACTGCGGCCGTCGCCGAGACCACAGTGCCGTCTGGATTCTGCACCTCAGCCGTGATGGTCGTGCTTCCCTGGCTTACGCCGGTGACAACGCCGTTGCCCGATGCGAGTCCCGATGTGATGGTCGCGATCGATGGGATGCTTGACGTCCACGTAGTCTGTATCGAATTGGTTACGTCCACATCGAGGCCGGTGGTCCCCGAGGTGGCAAGCGCGATGAGTTGGCCGGTCTGGCCCGAGGCCGAAACCGACTGAGCCGACGGGATCAGGGTCAGCGCCGTATATTTTTCCGTCGATCCGTTCGATACGGTGAAGGTTCCTGTGCCCGCAATCGTGTTCCCCCCGCTCGTGTAGAGAGCGATGATCGTCACTGTGCCTTGGGTCTGCGCCGTGGCCAGGCCCGTAGAAGCGCCGATCGTGGCAATCTGTGAGCTGCTCGAGGACCATGAAACCTGGCTGGTCAAGTTCTCCGTCGCGCCTGTGGACGTGGTCCCGATGGCGATAAATTGCGTAGTCTGACTGGGCACAGCAACCGCCTGCGAACTGGGGATGATGGTGAGGGTTGTGACGCTCCCAGAAGGTGTTGACCCGCCGCCACCGCCCGAGGTTGTCGTGACTGTCAAGGTCGCGCTCGCGGTGATGGTTCCCGTGTACCCGTTCATCGTCGCCGTAATGTTCGTGGTCCCGGCGGTAAGCGCCGTTGCCACCCCCGTGGCGCTGACGCTTGCCACAGCGGGAGTGCTCGAAGTCCATGTAGCCGAGTCGGTGTCATCCTGCGTCGTCGATGGATGGTTGCTTCCGTGGCCGATCGTTCCTGTGGCCGTGAACTGCACGGTCTGACCCACCCCGAGAGACTGCGTGGCAGGACTTACCGCCAGGGAATCGACTAGAGGGTTCGTGCAACCGGCGAACGGAAGCGCAAGAGCAACAAGGCCCGTCAGAAGGAGTGCCCGTGGTGACAAACGATCAAGCATGATTGACCTCTGGAATCTGCAGCCGGTTTTGACGTCGACCATCGGCGTCATGGCAGACTCTCGCTGGCCTCTACGCCATCAAATATATGTCACTCAAACTCACCTCCTTCTGGCACGAAGGTGTTACTTTCGCTTTCTGCACCAAGTCAGTCAATAAGTCCTTTGGCGCCGCGTCTTTTAGACGTGACGAACGTAATCAACAACCTGCTTTCAAGCTCGAAAAAAAAGGCCCTACGGCACGGCCGGCAACCCAAAAACCAACCGGAGATTCTTCCTCAAAGCCGCGGCATCGGTGCCGGCTCGATCCCTTGAAGCGCTAGCCCTGATCGGCGTCGTACACGGAGAGTGCCCCTCTCGCCTTGCTGTACACTTTTTCTCAGCATGGTCCTCGCTCGCGAAAACTCTCCCGAACGTCTGGTCAGCGCCGCGCGCGCCGACGAGGAACAGAATTTCGAGCTCAAATTGCGCCCGCGCTGGCTGCGCGAGTTCATCGGCCAGTCCAAAGCCAAAGAACAGCTCGCCATCGCCCTCGAAGCTGCCAAGTCCCGAGGCGAAGCTCTGGACCACGTGCTCCTCTTCGGCCCTCCAGGCTTGGGAAAAACCACGCTTGCCACCATCATCGCCAATGAACTCGATGTCGGCTTCCAGCAAACCTCCGGTCCGGCTCTCGTGATCCAGGGCGATCTCACCGCCATCCTTACTAATCTGCGCGAACGCCAGGTGCTCTTCCTCGACGAAATTCACCGCCTCCAGGCTGTGCTCGAAGAAAAACTCTATACAGCGCTTGAGGATTACAAGCTGGACATTATCATCGGCCAGGGACCAGCCGCGCGCACCCACGTGATGGAGATCAGGCCCTTCACCTTCATCGGCGCCACCACGCGGCCCGGCCTTCTTTCATCGCCGCTGCGCTCGCGTTTCGGCATTCTGCTGCGCCTGGAGTTTTATACCGAAGAAGAATTGCGCGTCATTGTCTCCCGCTCGGCCGAGGTGCTGCAGGTTCCTATCGACGCCGATGGCGCTGCGGAGATTGCGCTGCGCTCCCGCGGTACGCCGCGCATCGCCAACCGCCTGCTGCGCCGCGTGCGCGACTACGCCCAGGTGCGCGGCTCGGGATCGATCGACCGTCCCACGGCGAATGCCGCCCTCACCATGCTTGAAGTGGACGCGCACGGCTTCGACGAAATCGATCGCCGCCTCATGCTGACAATCATGCAGAAATACGATGGCGGACCGGTGGGTCTGGGCACGCTGGCCGCCACGCTTGCCGAAGAAGAAGACGCGCTCGAAGAAGTGTACGAGCCGTTCCTGATTCAAATTGGATTTCTCGACCGCACGCCGCGCGGCCGCGTAGCCACGCGCCTGGCCTACGAGCACTTCGGCATCGCGGCCCCCGGCCGCCAGACAGGTTTGTTTTAGGAGAAAGCAGAGTAAGCGGTGCTGGATTGCCCGCCGTAACTCCGCTAACACCGCTAGCTCCGCAAACACCGCTTAAGGAGAAGAATCATGTCCCTCACCGAATCCACCATGCTTGACCTCGGCACCATCGCGCCCGACTTTGCGCTCACCGACGCCATTACCGGCAAGATTGTCCACCGCGACGACTTTCGCGGCCAAAAGGCGCTGCTCGTCCTCTTCATCTGCGCTCACTGCCCCTACGTGAAGCACATCGAAAAATCTTTGGGCCAGCTCAGCGCCGACTATGACGACAAGCCGCTCGGCATCGTCGCCATCAGCTCCAATGATGCGAATACGCACCCAGCCGATAGCCCCGCCGGACTCAAGCAGCAGGCCGATGCGAATGGCTTCGAGTTTCCTTATCTCTACGATGAGTCGCAGGCCGTGGCGCACGCCTACAAAGCCGCCTGCACGCCCGATCCCTATCTATTTGACGCCGACTTCAAGCTCGCTTATCGCGGCCAATACGATGACAGCCGCCCCAAAAACGACATTCCCGTGACCGGCAAAGACCTGCGCGCTGCCATCGACGCGGTGCTAGCAGGCAAGCCCGTCCCCGCGGACCAAAAGCCCTCCATCGGCTGCAACATTAAATGGAAGGTTGTCTAGGGAAATGTAGCGCTGGTCTCCAGACCGGCTGTCGTGCGGGCGTCCACGCCCGCACATCTCCGCTAGCGGAGTCAGCGGTGTTCGCCGCGATGTCGAGGACTCAGAAGGAAGGTCCAGCCGGACGCGCCGTAGGCGCAGCTATTGTTAGCCCCGCGCTTCAGCGTGGGGTCAGCGGATTGAAGAGATTTGCTGCGGAGTCTCGTAGGGACGGTGCAAGAGCGCTTTCACCTGCAGGAATCGATAGCTGTTACGGCGACCTGATTTAACTCCGCTAACCCCGCGAACTCCGCTTTCTTTATGCTCCCACCGCCGCTGGTGCCAGCCCGGCCAGCAGTTCGCGAATCTCGAGCAGAACCTCGTCAGGCCGCGCGGCCTTCAGCGGCAGCTTGAGTAAACCCTGCGGCGTAAACTGCGCGCCGCGCTTGGCATTGCGCGCCACCAGCTTCATTAGGTGCGTGGGATCGACCGCGGCATTCTCCGTAAAGCGAATCTGCAGTTCGGCACGCTTGCGGTCGATCTGCGCCACGCCCATGCGTTCGCATTCCAGACGCAACTGAGCGGCTTCCAGCAGGAACACCGTGGGGTCGGGCAGCGCGCCATAACGGTCTTCCATCTCGGCGCGAATCTCCTGAATCGCCGCTTCGCTCGTCGCGCCGGCGATCTTCTTATAGAGCCGCAGACGCTGGTTCTCTTCCGCCACATAGCTCTCGTCGATGCGCAAGGCAATGCCCAAATTGAGTTGCGTGGCCGGCCGCTCTTCTGCGCCTTCGCCCTTTAGCTCCTTCACCGCGGCCTCCAGCATCGTCGTGTAGAGCTCGAACCCCACGGCCTCGATATGCCCGCTCTGCTCGCCGCCCAGCATGTTTCCCGCGCCGCGCAGCTCCAGATCGAGCGCCGCAATCTTGAATCCCGCGCCCAGGTCCGAAAATTCCTTGAGCGCCGCCAGCCGTCGCCGCGCAATCTCCGTCAACTGGTTCTCCGGCGGGATCAGCAGGTACGCATACGCTCTTCGATTCGACCGCCCCACGCGCCCGCGCAACTGGTAAAGCTCACTCAGCCCATGCCGCTCCGCGCGGTTGATCAAAATCGTGTTGGCCAGCGGAATGTCGAGTCCATTCTCAATGATGGTCGTCGCCACCAGCACATCGAATTCGTGGCGCATGAAGGCGAGCATCACTTTCTCAAGCTCGCTTTCGTTCATCTGCCCGTGCGCTACGGCCACGCGCGCCGCCGGCACCAGCTCCTGGATGCGCGAGGCAATTTCGTAAATGGACTCCACGCGATTGTGCACGAAGAACACCTGGCCGCCGCGTTCCAGCTCCACTTCCACCGCCGACCGGATAATCTTCTCGTCGAACTTCGCCACCACGGTTTGGATCGCCATGCGGTCCTTGGGCGGCGTCTCGATCACGCTCATGTCGCGCAGCCCCACCAGCGACATGTGCAGCGTGCGCGGAATCGGCGTGGCGCTCATCGCCAGCACATCGATCTCCTTGCGCAACTGCTTCAGCCGCTCCTTGTGGCGCACGCCGAAGCGCTGCTCTTCATCCACAACCAGCAAGCCCAGGTCCTGAAACTTGATGTCCTTCGAGAGCAGCCGGTGGGTGCCGATCAGAATGTCTACCTTGCCGGTCGCCACGCGCTCCACAATATCTTTTTGTTCCTTTGCTGTTCTGAAGCGCGAAATCATTTCTATGTGGATAGGGAACTGCGCGAAGCGCTGCTTGAATGTCTCGAAATGCTGGAAGCTCAGAATCGTGGTCGGCGTCAGCACCGCAACTTGCTTGCCGTCCTGCACGGCCTTGAACGCCGCGCGCATGGCTACTTCGGTTTTGCCGTAGCCCACGTCGCCGCACAACAGCCGGTCCATCGGCGTCGTCGATTCCATGTCGTACTTCACGGCGCGAATCGCCGCCATCTGGTCGTCGGTCTCGCTGTAGTCGAACGCGTCTTCGAACTCGCGCTGGAACTCGTTGTCCTTCGAGAATGCCGTGCCCTCCGCGGTATTGCGCTCGGCGTAGAGCTTGAGCAACTCCGCGGCCATGTCCTGCATGGCCTTGCGCACGCGCGTCTTGGTTTTCGCCCACTGCTGCGAGCCCAGCCGGTTCAGTACCGGCGCAGGTCCCGCGTCGGTGGAACGGTATTTCTGAATCAAATCCAGCCGCGTCAGCGGAACGTAGAGCTTCGCGGCTTCAGCGAACTCCAGGATCATGAACTCCACTGAGAGCCCGTCCTGCGCGATCTCCTTCAGTCCTTGGTACTGCGCGATGCCATGCTCCACGTGCACCACGTAGTCGCCGACTCCCAGGTCGCGAAAGTCTGAAATAAACGCCGCGGTCTTCGATCGCTTCGGCTCCGGCCGCGCCGCCACGTCGGCTTCATCGGATAGATCGTTAGCACCGAACACAATCAGATTCGATTCCGTGAAGACCACGCCTGCCGCCAGCGGCGAGCGCACAATCACCGGCACGCGCAAATCGCCCGCCAGGTAGCTGCCTTCGTCAAGCATGGTTTCGCCGGGCCGCGGTGCGCGGCTGCCCAGCCGGTAAGGCACGTCATAGTCGCGCAGCACCGTCGCCATGCGTTCCACGTCGCCCTGGTGCGGCGCGGCCAGCACGATGCGCGTTTCCGTCTTCATCAAATTCTTCAGCTGCTCGGTGAGCGCCGGAATCGATCCGTGAAAGCGCAGCGTGGGCCGCGTCGGCAGTTCGATCTCCCCCAGTGTCGCGTCCTCCTCCAGCACGTCCACCGCGCCCAGTTGATCCAGATCCAGGCCCATGTGCGACTCGAGCGCGGCCCGCAACACTTCCGGCCGCAGATAAATGTCTTCCGGCCTCACCAACGAGCCAATACCCGACCGCTCATGACGCTGCTCCACCTTGTTCCACCAGCGATCGATCTGGTTCTGCACCATCCCCGGCTCATCCACAATCAGCACGCTGCGCGGCACGAGCTTCAGCAGCGATTGCTCCGCGCCCGCAACGGGCGTAAAAAACTCCCACCCCGGAAACACGCTCACACCGCCGGCCGCCGCAGCCTCGACCGCCATCTCTTCGTTTTCCGTTTCGACACGTTGCCGGCTCAGCCTCGCGTTCACCGCGGCCAGCAACAGCTCCGTCACCGGCGCTTCCGTCAGCGGCTGCAGTTGCGTCTCATCCAATCCCGATTGTGACCGCTGCGTTTCGGGATCGAATTTGCGGATGGTCTCAATCTCGTCGCCGAAAAACTCAATGCGCACCGGCCGGTCGGCCTCCGGCGAGTACACATCCAGAATTCCGCCGCGCCGCGTGAACTGCCCGGGCATCTCGACGATATCCATTTGCGTGTAGCCCACGCTCGCCAGATGCGTGGTTAGCGTCTCAATGTCCACCTCTTCGCCGCGCTTGAGCGTCACCGCCAGCCCCGCATAATATTCCAAGTCGAAGAGCTTCAACGCCGCCGATTCCACCGGCGCGATCAATATATCTACCGCCCCGGTCGAGAGTCTCCACAACGCCGCCGCGCGCTGCTCCTGCACGTCGGGGTGCGGCGAGAGATTTTCAAAAGGAAGTACATCGTGCGCGGGAAAACGCACCACGCGCGCCGGATCCACGGCGCCGGTCAGCTCGCATCCCGCCTTCAGCAGCGGCTCCAGCGCCTCGGCGGCCTTGTTGTCGGCCACCACGACGATCACCAACTGCTTGGCGGCCTGCGCCATCAGCGGCAGGTAAAGTGCTCGCGCTGTCGAAGTCAATCCGGACACACGCCGCCGGCCCGCACCCAGGCTTAGGTGCCTGCGAACGCGCTCAAATCCCGGGGCCTGCTCCAACTCCGCGAACATCTCGCGGACGAACGGGAGGATCATCTCCCTCTAGTTTATCAGCGGAGGCGCGAATGAGTTTTGTTGCGGAAGGTGCTAATTGTCACAGTCGCAAAGGAGACAGCGCGGGCCTTAGTCAGGCCCGCACTCGCCCATCAGTCCAGGCGCGGCGTGCCCCGGCGCAGCACCAGGCCGGTGATACCGAAAAACGCGACCAGCCCCAACGCGATGGCGAAGTAAAACGCCATGGGGTGCATCCAGCCCGGCGAATACTTCAGATCCTGCGCCACCCACAGCAGCAGGACGGTCGCGATCACCGAAAATTGGCCGGCGATCACCAGAAACGTGTGTCCCAGGTCGCGCCGCTTGTCCAGCGCCTCCACCTGGTCGGGAGTGAGCATGCGCTCTTCGGGGGGAAGAAGGGGATTAGCCATGGAATTTCTCCTTGCGGGACGCGACCGGACTTTTGCCAGACCTCCGGGTCCGGCGTTCCTATCTTTAATTGAATCACAAGCCGCCCGCGCCGCGCCACCAATCCCGCGCCGCGCAATCGCCAGCATGCGCGGCAGGCCCTAGTCCATTAAAAACGCCAGCGACTGCAGCGTGGTCACTTCGAACTCCTTGCGGCAGCGGATGTTGGTGCAGTGCAGCTTGTCGTCGCGCCGCACCATATAGGGTTGCGCTTTAGCGAAACGCGCGCGGTCGCGCTCATCGGCCCCGCGCGGAAGCTGCGATCGCTTGCGCCGCACTACCCATGTCACTTTGTAGTCGCCCGCCTGCCCGCACTTGGGGCAGACCAAATTGTGCGTGCGCTGCTCTACCGTCTCGACAAAAAAATCCCGCTCTTCCATTCCTCTGTAGCCCTCCGCTGATCGTAGCGCCGGTCTCCAGACCGGCTGTCGTGCGGGCGTCCACGCCCGCACTCGTTCGGGTCTCGCCGCAAAATCGCAAAATTAGAGCAAGTCGCCGCCAGCCCCAGGTCTCGGCTCGGGTACTTTCCCAAACGCCCGATCTCATCCATACTCGTTCTTGCCATGGCGAAACGCAAGCCAGCCCGTTTTTCCGCCACAAAAGCCGTCAAGGCCAACGCCCGCGAGCGCGTGGGCCAGCCCAAACCCTCGCGCGTGCTACCCGGCTCCCCGCCCACCGGCCGCCAGGCCAAGCACAAGCCCAAACTCCAGGATCTGCTCCGCGAAGAGGGTTAGCCGGGCACAACCCATTCTCAAATAAGGCTTGCCCTCGAAGCCGAATTGCTGATAGCTCTAAGCTGAGAACCGAAAGCCTGTCCCCCGACCCCTGAAACCGGACCCCTAAACCCAGGAGCTGTCTTTATGGCGAAAGCAGTCGGCATCGGCGGCATCTTCCTCAAGGCGCGCGACTCCAAGGCGCTCGCCCAGTGGTACCAAACGCATCTCGGCATTCCCGACCAGGGCGGCGGAACCCTAGCCTTCGACGGGCCCGAATCCACGGGCATGACCGTCTTCGCCCACTTCCCGCTCGACTCGAACTACTTCGGCGAAGGCGCGCAGCAGGCCATGGTCAACTTCCGCGTCGATGATCTCGACGCACTCCTTGCCCAGTTAGCCGCGGCCGGCGTCCGCATCGATCCCAAGCGCGACGACCACGCCTACGGCAAATTCGCATGGATCTGGGATCCTGAAGGCAACCGCATCGAGCTCTGGCAGCCGCCCTCGCCCGAGTGATCGGCAAGCGGAACCCGCGCCGAGGGCAGTGGGCTCTGTAAGACACGTAAGACGGCGTAAGACGCGGCCCGAAACCCGTGTCTTGCGCCGTCTTACGCGCGTCCGCCATATGTATTGCATTCGTAAGACGCCGCCTGAACTCCGCGCCTCAACCCGCCAATGATTGCGCATTACGCATGTATTGCATTTGTATTGCATCTGCAATACACTGTCCAACCCCAGCTCCCTGTTTTCTCGCCCCCTCGCTCCCGGCCGGGGCCCCCGGGCGACAGGTCTTCGTCGCCGAGGTGGCTTGCTCCCTCGCTCCCTCGCTCCCTGCCTTCTCCAACTCACTTGCGCTTTGGCGACGTCCCGTTCAGCACACTTATCAGCCCCTGGGCTGTCGACACAATCGGCTGGGTGCTGACCACAATCTCCGTGGCGCCCACTTCCTTGCCGTACAGCTTTTTATTGGCGTCACCGTCCACGCTCATTGACGCACCTTCAAGGGACACGCCGGCAAACAGTCCCTTGGACCGCGAATAGGTCAGAATGTCAGATGAGCGCATATCCGTAGCGTTGTAGCCAGTCGCTTGTGCGCCCGTCGGGCCAGCGGCCGCCGCGGCATCGGCGCCCAGCTTCATCTTGCCGCTCAGGACCGCATCCACACCCTTGCTGTGCATCACCGCCAGCACAAAATCGGTTTCTGTGACTCCCAGTTGTAGACCAAGGCTGCCCGTATCCAGCTCGTACATCACCGGCGCGCCCCAGGCTCCATCCATCTTGGCGCCCTTTCGGCACACCAGCACGCCGCGCCCGTAGCTGCCGCCCAGGAAACCAATCGCAACTTTCTTCACGCTCGGGAAGACCACCACGCACATCGCCTGGTTCAGTACGCTCACCGGCAAGCCGTTCGTTCCCTGCAGCAGCTCCTTCATCACCGTGGCGGAATTGGCCAAACGGTCATCTTCTTTTTTCTCTGCAAGCAGGGGAAGCGCAACTGCCAAATAGAGCCCGAGGACCATGGTAAGTTTGTTTTTCATTGACCTCTCCTCTCTAATGAGGAGCGATTATACCTTCAAGAACACAACCGTGGTGATTGAGTTTGCCGCAATCGCAGCTTATGCTGGCGTATATAGGCCTTCAACGCTCGTCCCCTCTTAACGCATTTTTTTGAAGATTTCGACGATTCACCGTGGCTGCGTTCGGTTTTCGCGCCATGCGCGGCGGCTCCCGCCGAAAACAAGCACTTAGGTTCGAGAGAAGCATGCCTCTCTACGGCGCCAAAAAACGGTTCGGACCATTCGAGCTCGATTCGCGCACCGGGGAGTTGCGCACCAACGGCACCCGCATCAAGCTGCAGGGCCAACCCATCAGCGTGCTCGAGATTCTGCTGGAGACGCCAGGCGAACTGGTGACGCGCGAGCAAATCCGCGAGCGGCTCTGGTCATCGGACACGTTTGTCGATTTCGATCACAACCTGAACACGGCGATCAAGAAGCTTCGCCAGGCACTCGGCGACGAGGCGGAAACCCCGCGCTACATTGAGACGATTCCGCGCTACGGCTACCGATTCATCGGCCAGGTGGAACTGGACGCTGCGCCGGGAGCGGCCACCACTCCATCGGAGCCCACAGGAACGGAACCCGCGCGCCGAGACCTCGAGAAAGATTCCCGCCCCCGCCGCGCACTGCCGTGGGCGCTCGGCGGCATCGCAGTTCTGTCCACCGCATTCGCGGTCTGGTTGATGCTGAAACCGGAGCCGCAGCCGAGCGTGATTCGCCTGTCCGTCCTCCCGCCCGAAAACACGGAGCTGGTCTACGATGGCGGCGAGGTGAGCCTTTCGCCCGACGGCCGTTATCTGGCATTCGTTGCTCAAGCCGGAATGGACAAGCCCAGGGTTCTCTGGTTACGCCCGCTGGGCAGCCTCACTGCCCAGCCGATTCCAGGAACCGAAGGCGCCATCCTGCCGTTCTGGTCGCCCGACAGCCGGCAAATCGGGTTCTGGGCAAACGAAAAGCTGGAGAAGGTTTCGGTTTCCGGCGGGCTGCCACAAATGCTTGGCGACTCAAACTACCCCGGCGGCAGCTGGAATCGCGATGGCGTCATTCTTTTTTTGAACCATGACAGCATTTACCGCATGCCCGATACGGGCGGCACTCCCGCGCTCGTGCTCGCCCCGGATCTTTCCAACCACCCGGTCAAGTACAGGTTTCCGCAATTTCTTCCCGACGGCCGCCATTTCATCTTCCGGGTGATGGCGGGTATTTCAGAGCAACACTTCATCGGGGTCGGCTCGCTGGACTCAAAGGCAGTGGAGCATTTGGCGCAGGAGGACTCCAACGCCCTTTACGCTCCGCCCGGATACTTGTTTTATCTGGATCACCGGACGCTGATGGCGCGTCCGTTCAACGCGAAGACGTTGCGCTTCACCGGCCCGGAGGTAGCCGTTGCCCAGAACGTTGGAGAGCTCCAAGGTTCTGACGAGGGATTCTTTTCTGTCTCTCCTGCTGGCGTGTTGGCTTACCAGACCGGACAAGGTATAGCTACCACAAGCCAAATGACGTGGTTCAGCCGCACCGGCCAGAAGCTGGGAACGCTGGGCCCGCCGGACATTTACGCGGCTCCGGCGCTCTCGCCCGATGGCGGCCAGGTCGCCGTGGAACTGGGCCCCCACGGAAGCTCTAACATCTGGGTGTATGACTTGAAGCGCGGAACCGGCTCGCGCCTTACCTTCGACCCTGCCGGCGATTTGAATCCCGTTTGGTCGCCGGATGGAAAACGGGTCCTGTTTAGCTCCAATCGCGAGGGGCAATACGACATTTATCAGTTAGCCGCGGACGGCCTTGGCAGCACGCAGCCGGTTTTTCAGTCTAAGGATCAAAATAAGGAGCTCGATGACCTTTCGGCTGATGGCCGCTATCTCGTCTACGACACGGGAGCCGACCACATCGGGCTTCGGGGGTTGCCGCTCTTTGGTGACCGCAAGCCATTTATCTTTGTCCAAAGCAGCCCGCATGACGGCTGTGCCGCGTTTTCACCCAACGGCCATTACGTGGCCTACACGTCAGACGAAACCGGGAGGGCGGAAGTCTATGTCCAAACGTTCCCGCAACCAAACGGGAAGTGGCAAATCTCGGCGTCGGGCGGGACAGAACCCATGTGGCGCCGGGACGGCAAAGAGTTGTTCTTCTTGACCCTCGAACAGAAACTCATGGTCGTGGATGTGAACACGGCGTCGCCGGGCTTTCAAGCGGGTATTCCGAAGCCACTTTTTCAGGCGCAGCTGATCCCGCTCTGGCTTTGGAGAAACATCTATGTTCCCACGCCCGACGGCCAACGGTTCCTGATGCTAACGCCGGCAGGCGACGCCAAGCCAGAGCCCATTACGGTGGTGGTGAACTGGCCGGCGCTGTTGAAGAGCAGCGGGAAATAGCCGTCAAGTCGCGAGCGTCTGAATCGGATTTTCGAATGGTCCGCAAAGCAAAGGCCCGGATTGCTCCGGGCCTCATCATGCGCCATTGCCAGCTTCCTTATTTTGCCGCACGCAATACCGTTTCAGTGCTCGGCGTTTGTTGTGCGTACTCGCGCTCGGTATTTGTGATGGTCAATTCGTAACCGTCGTTGACGTCGGAGAACCATACCTGGGCGAGGAAGTACATACGCCCGTAGCGGTGGAAGACGAGCTTTGCGTTGGGAGACGCATGCAACGGCCGGCTCAGAAGAGCAGGAGCCAAAAACGTGGCGTTGGCGATGTGATCGACGCCGCGAATCTGCACGGCTCCAGGCGCGACGACATGGACAACGTACTCGCCGGCAGGGAGTACATGCGCGTTGACGTTGAAGCTGAATGGAACACTTATGGTGTAGGAGTTCAGTTGAGCAACTGCCGGTGCTGCCAGCACCAGCGCGACGACGACTGAGAGCAATCCTGCGAAACACATTGACTTTTTCACGGTGAACCTCCAGGAGCAGCGCTCCGATGAATTTGTGTCTCGACTTTGCGCTGGAGTGGCCGTGGGGACAATGCATGCGGGGTGATTTGCCGGTGGATTGCCCATCGATTCGGGGTAGACGGCTGGTGAGTTCGAGGTGAACGGCGGGTGTTCGGCTAAGCCATTGATGTCATGTGCGATTGCTTGCAACAGCCACGCACCGGAGGTCTGCCCGGCTCATCGACGTGAAGCGGGAGACAAAGAAACTCGTTACGAATCAAGGCGGCACTGCAAAATCATCACTTCAGGCGAGTGATCGCCTAACCGGCAGTTACCCCACCTTATTCCGTCGCGGCCATTCGTTCGCGATAGTCCCACTCGGGGCCGAGCGCGAATAAGTAGTAGCGCGCGGGGCTGGTTCCAACATTGCGCCATCCGTGCTCTTCATTGGACGCGATATAAGCAACCGACCCCGGGCCGAGCCGGGTAGTTTGCCCGGAGATCATGACGTCCACCGTTCCTTCGCGGATCAGAATGACTTCTTCGTGTACATGATGGTGTGGCGGATGCGGCGCGTCGCCTGCGGCTAACTCACTTTCATGGAGTTCGACGGCGAACCCAGTGTGGGTCTCGCCATCGAAGAAATGACGCAGACGGCTGTGAGGCTCTTGATGGACTGGAATCTTCTCGTAGGAGTATGCCCTCGATGGCAATAGCAAGCTTTGTGCAGACGCCTTGATGGTGGCGATTGCCGAAAGCAAAAAGCAGAAGTACCGGCGCGATAGATTCATGATTTCTCCTGGAATCGATCTACACACTGGGCAGAGACAAACACCACGCTCAGGAAAGGGGCTTCACGCGCAGGTTGCGGAATTCAATCCGATGCCCTTCGCATTCGAGCCCAATGCGGCCCAGGGGCACCTGGCAATTGTCCGCGTAGCTGCTGGGTTTGCCATTTGTCCGAACTGAGATCTTGCTGCCTCGGCAGGTCACATCGTATGTATTCCATTCGCCGGCGGGATAGACGGGTCCTTGAATGCCGACGTCGTAAGCGCTCTTGAGACCCTTGGGGTCCGATTCCGGAGTGATCGATTTGATCAGCGGTTTCCAACTGCCCGGGAAGCCGGGATCCACTCTGCGCCACTGGTGGTCTACTCGCACGCGCGTATCGAGCACTGTAACAACGCCATGATCGAAGAATCCTCCGCGCAGCCAGCCGGCGTGGCCCAGCCAGGACCCGGTCTCGACCTGGTGCATCACTTTAACATCCGGTGTTTCCTCTTTCATGCGCACGAATACGCCGCTGTTGTAACCGCTGTAGCCGGTGGGCTGGTCCAAATGGGTGAACTTCCACTCAACGTGAAAGATGAAATCCTTCCATTCGCGATCCATCAAAAACATGCTGTGATACTTACTCAGCGGCTGCAAGCCGTCGCAAAGCAGAATGCCTGTATCTGCGTTCATGTGCCACTGATGGGCATTGCGCCAATCTTCCCCCGTCACTCCGAACCACTTATATTCCGTCCAACCCTCAAGTTCCGGCCCCGGCGATACATCGATCCACCCTTTCGGATCGTGTTCCGGCGCCGTGGGAGCGAGCTCGTAGCCGCCGCTGTTTGCGTAAAGAGGGAGCGTTCCCAGAAGTCCGGCAGACGTGATGAGGAAAGAGCGTCGATTCATTTCGCTTCACTTCTCCTTCGCAACAGCGAGGCTGTAGTCGGGATTTCCAAAACCTGCGGTGAATTCTACATCGGGAGCGGCACGAATCAACTCAACAATTCGTGGCGAGTGCTCTCCGGCGTCCACACCGCTAACCGCGATGTGCGGGTTGGGCGACCCTGGTCCGAGGTCGGACGGTACGTCACTGGAGCTAGGAATTTATGCGGACATGGTCTTGATGCAGCGGTGCAGGCTAGTGCTGCACGCTGTACGGTCCGGGCAATGCGGGCGCGTCGGGCGCCTTGTCGGGCGTTGGCTTCGTCTCCACGGCGGTCCGCTTGGAGTAGATGCGGAACTCCACCACCATATTGAGCATCACCGGAACCGGCTTGCCGTCCTTGATGGCAGGATCGAAGGTCGCCTTGTGAATGGAATCCACGGCGCTCTCGTCGAGCCCGAAGCCGATGGGCCGCGCTACCGCGATTTCGCCCGGCTTGCCGTCAGCGCCGATGACCACGTGATACTCCGACATGCCGGCCACGCCGTAGTCCTGCGCGAACTGGTTTGACGCGGGCTCGAAGGTGGACTTGAGCTGCGCTTTTTTGTCGACCAGGTTTTGCCGAAGCACGTTGGGATCGGCGGGCTGGTAATCGGCCTTGGCCGAAACGGCATCGTAGTAGAGCTTCCAGAAGCCCGGCATCGACGCCATCATGCGCGCATCGAATGGCTGCGCGAAGATGTTACCGAGCGCGTCTTCAAGAACCTTGTTGGCGTGCGCCGGAGAAAGGGTAGTGGTGACGCTCTTGGCGTCGGCGGGCCGCTCGGCCTCGGGCGCCTTGGCCATCTCGGCCTGCGCCTCGCTGGCATCGGTCGATTCAGGATTGAACGTGGGCGCGGCGGCTGGCCCAGTCGTCGCGGTAGTAGGAGTTGGTGCGGGAGCGGGCTTTGCAGGTGGCTGGGGCCCTTTTCCCTTTCCCTTGCCCTTTTCATTTTCCTTTTTCGGTTTGACCACCAGCTCGCGATCGATCGTGATCCGCACTTCCTTTTTCTTGGGCGTGACGTTCACGCGGTCCACGGCCTTGGTGGGATCCTCGTAGGGCAGTGCGCCCAGGAAATGCAATCCGTAACGCGCCCCCGTCAGCTCCACCTTGTGCTTCATGAGGCGCACTCTGTCGATGCGGATTCCGCTGAGCGTATAAGAGCCCTGCGGCGAATGCCCTATCAGCACGCCGTGCTCGTTGAAGGTGAGTGTGTTATCGAGATAGCCGCCGCGCAGAAAGAGATCCTTGCCCACGAGCTGCTTTCTCAACTGGTCTTCCGTGATGCTTCCGGGCGGCTCTGCGGACTGGCTCGCAGTGTTTGGAGCGGCCGCGGGCGTTTGCGCCGGTTGGCTTTGTGCGGGCGCTGTTTCGGGTGCCGGCGCAGGCGGCGACGCAGGAGTTTGGGCCGGTTGCGGCGCAGCCTGCGACTCCGCAGGTTGAGGCGTGGCGGGTGTTGAGGGGGTTTGCGCCGGAGGTTGACTTTCGGCCGCGGGCGCCGGAGCCGCTTGCTGCGCTCTCATATTGACTGCGGCCAGCGCGAGTAGCAGCGCCGACGCGCCGCAGATCAATAGGAAGGCGAACCGCGCCATAGGCGTAGCGAAAGACCGGGCACGGGAGGGAGATTTGCGCAGAATCATAGTTGCCTATGAACGCCACTTTAACAGGAGTCCCGACTGTGCCGCGATGAAAATTGTGTCGTTAGTAATCACACGTGCGGGTCACAACAAATTCAGCGTTTGAGTCGCCACAAGATCCGCCGGATGAGGCCAAGAACTCGTCGCGCGTCGTGCTGCTCAAGCTTGAGCCGGCGCAGCAGCAGGCGCACATCATGATCATTCGCCTTCTGCATCGCCGCAGGCGAGTAGTTCGCGGCTTGCATGGTCTCTGCGACCACGCCGGCCAGCAGATCGAGATCGCGTCCGCACGCGGGAACGCGCATCGATGCGGCAGCCGCGTTCCCTTCACCAAGTTCCGGGTGCCCCACCTTCGCGACGTCTTTGTTTTTGTCGCTAAGGTGGGAGCCGCGCGCCGCCAGCTCATACAGGCACACGGCAACAGCCTGGCCCAGATTCATCGAGGGTTGGCGCGGATCGGTGGGAATCTCCACCAGCATGTGGCAAAGAGCGAGATCCTCGCGGGTAAGTCCGCGCTTTTCCGATCCGAAAACAAGTGCCACGCGGCCGCCGCGCGCAATCTCGGCGTCGACATACGGCGTCAACTCTGGGAGCGGAATCACGGTCTGCTCGGGCCTCCGATGCTCGAGCGTCCCCGTGCCCACGACCAATGTGCACTCGGCCACAGCTTCGGCAAGGCGTTCCATGCGCTTTGCGTTTTGGAGGAGACCTGAGGCGCCGACAGCGGACTTGGCTTCGCGCCAGTGTTCCTCGTACGGCGCGACCACGGAGAGATGCCGGAAGCCGAAGTTCGCCATCGCCCGCGCCGCCGCTCCTATATTGAGGGGATTGCGCGGCGAAACCAGCACTACTTCGACGCGGTCGCGTTGGGGGTTGGTCGACAAGAGATGATTCTAGTGCAGAAACGTAGCCCTCCGAATGCGATGGCGCACTGCCCAACACGAGCGTTCCATCATTATTGATGCGCAGCTTCATCTCACACGCTGGCGATGATGGGAGAAATGTTCTAGCCTGAAGCGTGATCTTTTCCAGCTCAGCCGCGGATGCTCTGAACGAACTCAGCCAGGCGCCCATCGTGCGCTTCTCGCTGTTGGCGCTCAGTTCCATCTTCTTCCTCGTCGATCCCTTCGCGGCGATCCCGTCGTTTTTGGCCATTACCGAGAGGGCCGACGCGGAGCGCCGCAAGCGCATGGCGCGCAAAGGCGCGATCACCGCCTTCATCGTGCTTACCAGCTTCGCCATTGCCGGGCAGCTCATCTTCCGCATGTTCGGCATTACGCTGCCGGCATTTGAAATCGCCGGCGGCCTGATTCTGCTGCTCATCGGTTTGGATATGCTGGAAGCCCGCCGCTCCCCGACGCAGGAGACCCACGGCGACACCGAAGAAGCCACGACAAAAGAGGACGCCGGCATCGTGCCGCTGGGCATTCCCATGCTGGCCGGTCCAGGCGCCATTTCATCGGTCATGGTGCTCGTGGGCCAGGTACCCACGCTCTGGCACTGGGAGATGGCAGCGATCCTCGGCTCCATCTCCATCACGGCCGTGGTGGCGTACTTTGTGTTGGCCGCTGCCAGCCGGGTGCGCCAGGTAATGGGCGAAACCGGCATCCGCATCCTGGTCCGCATCATGGGCCTGCTGCTGGTGGCCTTGGCCATGCAGTATTTCGTCAATGGAATCACAGACTTGGGGCTGATTCCGCGGCACTGATGGCGAATCAGCGGAGCTAGGTTAAGGTCAGAACGGGCCTTCTAGCGCCGCCAACCCCGCTAACTCCGCTCCGATTCAAGCACCTTTCCCACAGAAAAGGGCGGCTTTCCACAGGCCATTGGGCTTGCTTCTAACCTCTTGATATTGCTATTCTTGCTGAGTTGCAAAGGACAAGCTCCGATAGAGCCTAACCATTTGCATCCTGTAGTGGCCTGTGCTACTCTAATGAAGTTGTGGGCAGTTGTAGTGAGCAGTGGAGCCTCCCGGTGGCCTTGTGGCCTGCCCGTTTGAGGGAATTGGGAAGCCGGTTCGTTGGGTCTGGTCGAGGCTGGTTGAAGCCCTACCGCAAGCCCCTGTAGGGAATCCCTAGAGAGAACCCATTGCAGGACCAGGGAGTTTAACTCCCGCGAGCCCTAGCGGCTCGAGCATTTTGTGCTGGTCGATGTTTGATATTTTGCGCAGTGCGAATGGGTTGTTTAAGTAGGTTCGGGGCGAGTTTTAGCTTGACCTGCAATCGGTACTTTGATAACTTTAGAAGGTTCGCGCCAAAACGCCGTATCCTGCTGGACAAGCGGAAACAATCAGCGTTGCGCATCAAGTTCGAGGACAGCCGGACGAAAGTTCGGACCTCGATCCCAAGGGGTCTCGCTTAGGCGAATCGCCCTCAAGGATCTTTGACAAATTGGTTGAACGTGCCAGTCGTGAGATGCGATCAAGTTTGGCTTGGTCATCTCACAAGGTAAGGTGCCCCGTTCCTTTCGCGAGAAAGTTACGGGTGCACGGTCGACCCAACCGACCTCCGTCGGGGTGGGAAGACATCAGGCTTCAAACGAGAGTTTGATCCTGGCTCAGAATCAACGCTGGCGGCGTGCCTAACACATGCAAGTCGAACGAGAAAGTGGTAGCAATACCATGAGTAAAGTGGCGCACGGGTGAGTAACACGTGACTAACCTACCCTGGAGTGGGGGATAACTGAGGGAAACCTTAGCTAATACCGCATAATACCCACGGGTCAAAGGAGCAATTCGCTCTGGGAGGGGGTCGCGGCCGATTAGTTAGTTGGCGGGGTAACGGCCCACCAAGACGATGATCGGTATCCGGCCTGAGAGGGCGCACGGACACACTGGAACTGAAACACGGTCCAGACTCCTACGGGAGGCAGCAGTGGGGAATTTTGCGCAATGGGGGAAACCCTGACGCAGCAACGCCGCGTGGAGGATGAAGTCCTTCGGGACGTAAACTCCTTTCGATCGGGACGATTATGACGGTACCGGAAGAAGAAGCCCCGGCTAACTTCGTGCCAGCAGCCGCGGTAATACGAGGGGGGCGAGCGTTGTTCGGAATTATTGGGCGTAAAGGGTGCGTAGGCGGTTTTGTAAGTCTTATGTGAAATCTATGGGCTCAACTCATAGACTGCATGAGAAACTGCAGGGCTTGAGTGTGGGAGAGGTGAGTGGAATTCCTGGTGTAGCGGTGAAATGCGTAGATATCAGGAGGAACACCTGTGGCGAAAGCGGCTCACTGGACCACAACTGACGCTGATGCACGAAAGCTAGGGGAGCAAACAGGATTAGATACCCTGGTAGTCCTAGCCCTAAACCATGATTGCTTGGTGTGACGGGTACCCAATCCCGCCGTGCCGTAGCTAACGCGTTAAGCAATCCGCCTGGGGAGTACGGTCGCAAGGCTGAAACTCAAAGGAATTGACGGGGGCCCGCACAAGCGGTGGAGCATGTGGTTCAATTCGACGCAACGCGAAGAACCTTACCTGGGCTCGAAATGTTGTGGACCGGGGTAGAAATATCCCTTCCCCGCAAGGGGCCGCAATATAGGTGCTGCATGGCTGTCGTCAGCTCGTGTCGTGAGATGTTGGGTTAAGTCCCGCAACGAGCGCAACCCTTATCTTCAGTTGCTACCATTTAGTTGAGCACTCTGACGAAACCGCCTCGGATAACGGGGAGGAAGGTGGGGATGACGTCAAGTCCTCATGGCCTTTATGTCCAGGGCTACACACGTGCTACAATGGCCGGTACAAACCGTCGCAAACCCGCGAGGGGGAGCTAATCGGAAAAAGCCGGCCTCAGTTCGGATCGCAGTCTGCAACTCGACTGCGTGAAGCTGGAATCGCTAGTAATCGCGGATCAGAACGCCGCGGTGAATACGTTCCCGGGCCTTGTACACACCGCCCGTCACATCACGAAAGTGGGTTGCACTAGAAGTCGGTGAGCCAACCGCAAGGGGGCAGCCGCCCAAGGTGTAATTCATGATTGGGGTGAAGTCGTAACAAGGTAGCCGTAGGAGAACCTGCGGCTGGATCACCTCCTTTCTAAAAGAGAATATGGTGGCACTTCGTATCCTTCCGCGATAGCGGACTCGGGCCCGATGTGAATCGGTCGCGAGCGGATGCGAATGTCATCTAACCTGCAAGCGCCGTTCCTGACGGCAGGAGCAGGAATTCTGAATCAAGCCTTCTTTGCTTGATCGACCATTGCACGATGGTCATCGGCGGCGTAGCTGCCGAGCACGTTCAACCTTGTCCTCGAAACCCTTTTAAGACTGAATAAGGTTCGTAAGAGCCGCCGGGCTTCCGGATTGTGACGTTGCTCGAACACGGGCCTGTAGCTCAGTTGGTTAGAGCGCACCCCTGATAAGGGTGAGGTCGGTAGTTCGACTCTACCCAGGCCCACCATTCTGGAACGTGGGGCTGTAGCTCAGCTGGGAGAGCGCGTGCTTTGCAAGCATGAGGTCACCGGTTCGATCCCGGTCAGCTCCACCAAACCTTATTCCTAGTTCTTATTCACTGTTCCCGGCTCGCTGCCACTTCAACTAAGTGACATCGACCCGGAGACAGGCTGGCTCCGGAAACGGATTGATGTCGGCAGGTTTCAAGAGCCTCAGGGCTCGGCCATCGCGGCAACGCGAGGGCGATGATTTTTGACAACGAAATAGATTGGGTAACGCGTTTGAAGCGCCTACTTACCCGCCGCGAGGCGCGTAAGCGGGCATTTGTCTTCAAACACGTTTAAATACAAGGCCGAGCACATGCAATGAGTTATTGCAAGTTCATAACTCAGGCTAGTGTTCAAGTAAGAAGAGTGTCTTTAGGAGTGCGACTCGGGAGCGCGTGAGCGTAGCGAGTTGTTCTCAGGCGGATTTATACATAAGTTGACTTTCGTCAGGTCCCGAAGTGATTCGGATCCCTGCTCGGAGTTAATTCTATGGTCAAGCTACTAAGGGCGCACGGTGGATGCCTTGGCAGAGACAGGCGATGAAGGACGTGGCAAGCTGCGATAAGCTTCGGTAAGCCGCACACAGGCGTTATAACCGGAGATTTCCGAATGGGGAAACCCTCCCGAGCAAACCTCGGGAACTACCCACTGAATACATAGGTGGGATAGAGCGAACTCAGGGAAGTGAACCATCTCAGTACCTGAAGGAAAAGAAAGAAACCTCGATTCCGAAAGTAGTGGCGAGCGAAATCGGAACAGCCCAAACCCGTAGCATTTCGGTGTTTCGGGGGTTGTAGGGTCCGCACTAGTAGAGTTACCAATCTGGCTGTTAGCCGAACCCTCTGGAAAGTGGGTCCATAGAGCGTGACAGGCGCGTAGGCGAAAATAGTCCAGACTCGAAGCGGATACCTGAGTAAGGCGGGGCACGTGAAACCCTGCTTGAATCTACGGAGACCATTCCGTAAGGCTAAATACTAGTCTCTGACCGATAGTGAACCAGTACCGTGAGGGAAAGGCGAAAAGAACCCCGTCGAGGGGAGTGCAAAGTACCTGAAACCGTGTGCCTACAAGCAGTGGGAGGGCTATGCTCCGCAAGGAGAATGCCTGACCGCGTGCCTATTGCATAATGAGCCGGCTAGTTATTCTTGTCAGCAAGGTTAAGCGTAAGCGAGCCGAAGCGAAAGCGAGTCTGAACAGGGCGTTCAGTTGGCAGGAATAGACGCGAAGCGGGATGATCTACCCATGGCCAGGTTGAAGGTGGGGTAACACCCACTGGAGGACCGAACCGGTGTTTGTTGAAAAAAGCTCGGATGAGCTGTGGGTAGGGGTGAAAGGCTAATCAAATTCCGTGATAGCTCGTTCTCTCCGAAATAGCTTTAGGGCTAGCCTCGGATGAATTGCGTTGGTGGTAGAGAGATGGATGGACTAGGGGGCTTTCCGGCTTACTGAATCCAACCAAACTGCGAATGCCAGCGACAACATATCCGGGAGTCAGACGGTGGGGGCTAAGCCTCATCGTCGAGAGGAAAACAGTCCAGACCGCCTGCTAAGGTCCCCAAGTTACAGTTAAGTGGGAAAGGAAGTCGGAACGCTCAGACAGCCAGGAGGTTGGCTTAGAAGCAGCCATCCTTTAAAGAAAGCGTAATAGCTCACTGGTCAAGCGGTCCGGTGCCGACAATACAACGGGGCTAAAACTGTACACCGAAGCAGCGGATGCGTACCTTAGGGTGCGCGTGGTAGGAGAGCATTCTCAACAGCGGTGAAGCCAGACTGAGAAGACTGGTGGAGCGTTGCGAAGAGACCCTGCCGGCATAAGTAGCGATAACGGAGGTGAGAACCCTCCGCGCCGAAAGTCTAAGGTTTCCTGAGGAAGGTTAATCCGCTCAGGGTTAGGCGGTCCCTAAGTCGAGGCCGAAAGGCGTAGACGATGGACATCCGGTTAATATTCCGGACCTCCCAATGTTCGTTTGACGATGGGGTAACGCAGAAGGATAAGCAAGCCGTCCTATGGCTATGACGGTCGATGCGCGTAAGCTGGTTCTGGCAGGCAAATCCACCAGGGCAACAGTGAGGCGCAAAGCAGGCCCGTATGGGATTCAGTTGCTGATTTCACGCTGCCGGGAAAAACCTCTAAGGAGAACAAAGGGAACCGTACCCCAAACCGACACAGGTAGACGAGGAGAATATCCAAAGGCGCTCGAGTGAAAGCTCGTTAAGGAACTCGGCAAATTGGCTCCGTAACTTCGGGAGAAGGAGCGCCCGCGTAAGCGGGCCGCAGTGAAGCGCGTACGGCGACTGTTTAACAAAAACACAGGTCTCTGCTAAGTCGAAAACGACGTATAGGGGCTGACGCCTGCCCGGTGCCGGAAGGTTAAAGGGAGAGGTTAGCGCAAGCGAAGCTTTGAACTGAAGCCCCGGTGAACGGCGGCCGTAACTATAACGGTCCTAAGGTAGCGAAATTCCTTGTCGGGTAAGTTCCGACCTGCACGAATGGCGTAACGATCGTACGACTGTCTTAACGAGTTGCTCGGCGAACTTGTAGTACCGGTGAAGATGCCGGTTACCCGCAGCTAGACGGAAAGACCCCGTGCACCTTTACTACACCTTAACTATGGGTTATGGTTGTCGCTGCGCAGGATAGATGGGAGGCTTTGATTCCGGGTTCTCGGATTCGGAGGAGCCAACGGTGAGATACCATCCTGCGATTGCTGTGATCCTAACCTCCTCCCGTAATCCGGGAGAGGGACATAGTTAGGCGGGTAGTTTGACTGGGGCGGTCGCCTCCTAAATTGTAACGGAGGCGCGCGAAGCTACTCTCAGGCTGTTTGGAAATCAGCCGTCGAGTGTAAAAGCATAAGAGTGGTTGACTGTGAGACCTACAAGTCGAGCAGGTACGAAAGTAGGCTTTAGTGATCCGGTGGTTCTGTATGGAAGGGCCATCGCTCAACGGATAAAAGGTACGCCGGGGATAACAGGCTGATCAATGCCAAGAGTTCATATCGACGCATTGGTTTGGCACCTCGATGTCGGCTCATCGCATCCTGGAGCTGTAGAAGGTTCCAAGGGTTAGGCTGTTCGCCTATTAAAGCGGTACGTGAGCTGGGTTCAGAACGTCGCGAGACAGTTCGGTCCCTATCTGCTGTGGGCGTAGGAGATTTGCGGGGGGCTGTCCTTAGTACGAGAGGACCGGGATGGACGAACCTCTTGTGTTCCAGTTGTCCTGCCAAGGGCACGGCTGGGTAGCGAAGTTCGGTTGTGATAACCGCTGAATGCATATAAGCGGGAAGCACGCCCCAAGATGAGATCTCCCTGAAGGGCCCAGAAAGACCATCTGGTTGATAGGCTGGAGGTGGAAGCGTAGTGATGCGCGTAGCTTACCAGTACTAATCGCCCGTTCGGCTTGTCCATAGAATTAATTCCGCGCAGTAAAAAACGCGGATGCTCTTCTAACAAGCCTTGTATCCCAATCTATTTCGTTATTGATTTTGTTGGCGCCAGTTTGCAAGCCGCATTCCTGTCAGGCCCGGGCGGAAAAATCCGGGATCGACAGACGTTGCGGCCGGCTGCGGGACAACCATCCTGCCAAGCGCCATCCAAAGATTCAAGGCAAACTGCAAATCCTTTGAGAAAAAACGTAAAAGGGTTGCGGCTTGCGGGATAACCATCCCGCAAAGCGCCGTTCAAGCTTGCCGGTGACCATACTGCGAGGGATCACCCGTTCCCATCCCGAACACGGAAGTTAAGCCTCGCTGGGCCGATGGTACTGCACGGGCAACCGTGTGGGAGATTAGGTGATCGCCGGCATTAAATCAGCAAAAAGCCCTGCCTCGCGGCAGGGCTTTTTGTTTTCCCTGATCGGGCGGTGATCGCCCGCTTGCTTGCGTGGAGCAATTGCTCAGGCAGCCCCCGTCCAAGGAACTTTGGCGAAAAAAAGAGTTCGAGGAAGCATGCCCGTGATGCCGAGCAGGGCGATGATCAACGGTACTGCGTCCTCTACCTTGAATGAGAACTGGGAAGGGCAGGCCAAAAAGCGCCGAGCATACATGATTGAGATTGCCCAACCTATGGCACAACAGGAGAAATTTAGCCAGAATTGGAATATCCGCCATGTCAGGCCGGGACGCTTCTCCGGGGTGTAGTTGGGATCTCGTCCCTCGAAGCTAAAGATTCTGTTCGCATAAAGACCCAGGAACACGCTGTAAGAAAATCCGGCAGCTGCCAGACCAATTGTGATTGTTCTCATTCTTTATTCCTCCGCTTCTCCAGAGCCGGGCTGGCCCGACCTCAGAATGCCATTGATTCGCTGGTCGCCACTTTACAACTTATGGTATCTGAGCTGAATACCCAAAAAATGGAAAAGCTGGCGACCAGAGAATTGCCTCTGCTGCGGATGATAGAAGCTAACACATACCCCAAGGTCTTTGTCCTCAAAATAGGGAAACCGCTCCCCTTCTTGCAAGACAACTGTTCCACGTCGCAATTTCGTCAGAATATCGAAAGTGCCGCCGGCTATTGTCAAAGCTGGCTTATAGAGCTTGAGTTGCTCTCTAAGCAGATCTCGATGCTCGATTGCATATTTCTCAATCTTCCGCATGTCCGCTGTTCCGCAACCGGCGGTCTTCTTCAAGTTCACCACCGCCGTTCGACGTAGATGTTTGGTGCGCATTTCGCGGTCGGATACGTCGATTTCTTCTATCCGCAAGAGAGGGTTGCCAAGGAGCGCGCTCCAACGCGCTAGGTTGTTCCAAGTTGCGGCGCGTCCTCCAGCAGCGCCATAGCTACGCATGTCTCCTTTTGATTTCGCCCAGTTGCCGGTGCTATCGTTCGGCTCCTTGAGAATCACCAGAAGGCGCAGGCGCGCCGTTTCGTATTCTTCAACAAGAGCGCCGTCTGAGATGATCTCTTCTCCCATCAGGCGATACTTGCCAAAGATCTGATCCTCGCGTTCGCGCAATGTCATACTGGCGTACCCTCGGCTCCGCGGGACGAACTGCTTTCTAGGTGTCTTGTACTAAAGTATCGCCTCAAGCCCCTTGCGCTTGATCATATTCAACAACACGAGCGCAGAACCCCTGGGTTGCCGGATACCGCGCTCTAGCTGTGAGATAAAACCTCTCTTGCGGTTGAAATGACGGGCGAATGCAGTCTGGCTCAGTTTCGCGCAAGCGGATTTTGCGGATTTCCTAGCCGCTGATCGGTTTGATGTTTTTTAGAGCCGCCTCGGCAATGCGGCTGGTCATTCTGGGCATATTGAACCTCTGGTATCGCGCGGCCTCACCCCTCAGGGGCTAAAGCCCAGAGATAAACATCGGCCGTTTGCGGCACGACTGAAGTCGTGCCCTTTCACGACGGCATTAAATTGAGTCACTACACGGGACCCCCTACTCCACCGTCACGCTCTTGGCCAGGTTGCGCGGTTGGTCCACGTCGCAGCCGCGGCGCACGGCAATGTAATACGCCAGCAACTGCAGCGGGACGATTTCGATCAACGGCGAAAGGAGTTCCGGCGCCGGTGGAATGTGAATCACGTGCTCCACGAGGCCGCCGATGGTTTCATCGCCTTCGGTCGCCACCGCGATCACGCGGCCGCTGCGCGCCGTTACCTCTTGAATGTTTGAAAGCGTCTTCTCATAGCGCAGCTTCGATGCCGGATCGGCTGCGTCGCGCGTCGCCAGCACCACCACCGGCAGCGTTTCGTCGATGAGCGCGTTGGGCCCGTGCTTCATCTCGCCCGCCGGATAGCCCTCGGCGTGGATGTACGAGATTTCCTTCAGCTTCAACGCGCCCTCGAGCGCGATCGGGAAATGAATGCCGCGCCCCAGGTAGAGAAAATCCCGCGCCGTCGAGAAATCTTTGGCCAGCGCCTCGCACTGTGCCGACCGGCCCCGCAGAACTTCCTCGATCTTGGCCGGAATGCGGCCGAGTTCTTCGATGTAAGCGACGGAGTGTTCTTTGTCGAGACGGCCGCGAAGCTGGCCGAGCTTCATGGCCAGCAGGAACAGCGCCGTCAACTGCGCGGTAAATGCCTTGGTAGAAGCGACGCCGATCTCCGGGCCGGCGTGGGTGTAAATGGCGCCGTGCGCCTCGCGCGCCACCATGGCGCCCACCACGTTGCAAATGGCCACGGTCTTCGAGCCCAGCGCCTTCATCTCGCGTTGCGCGGCGAGCGTGTCGGCGGTTTCGCCGGATTGCGTAATGAGCAGGCCGAGAGCATTGCGATCGGGGATTGGGTTGCGGTAGCGGTACTCGCTGGCGTAGTCCACGTCGACGGGAAGGCGCGCCAGCCGCTCGATCATGTACTTGCCGGTGAGCGCGGCGTGCCAACTGGTGCCGCAGGCCGCGATATTGATGCTCGAGGCGTCGGCGAGTTCTTCGTCCGGAATCTCCATTTCTCCAAGGAAAATCTTGCCTGAGTCCAGAGACACGCGCCCCATCGTAGTATCGGTAATGGCGCGCGGCTGCTCCCAGATTTCCTTCAGCATGAAGTGCTTGTAGCCGCCCTTTTCCGCCTGGATCGGATCCCACTGCACGCGCGTCAACTCTCGCTCAACCGGCCGACCGTCAAAATCCGTCAGCGTCACGCCTTCACGCGTCAGGATCGCCATGTCGCCGTCGGCAAGAAAATAAATGTTCCGCGTGTGATGCAAAATTCCCGGCACGTCGCTGGCGACAAACGCCTCGCCCTCGCCCACGCCGATCACCACCGGCGGGCCCAACCGCGCCGCCACAATCTTGTCCGGCTCGGCGGCGCTCAGCACGCCCAGCGCAAACGCGCCCGTCAGCCGCTTCACTGCCCGCCGCACCGCGTCTTCAAGCTTGATAGGTTTGCCCGCCGCCTCAGCCTCGTTCTGTACCTGCTCAATCAGGTGGGCAATAATCTCGGTGTCTGTCTCGGTAACAAATTTGTGGCCCTGCGCGGTCAGCTCCCGTTTCAACTCAAGATAGTTTTCAACGATGCCGTTGTGCACCACGACGATGCGCCCCGTGCAGTCGCGGTGCGGATGCGCGTTCTCTTCCGTAGGCCGCCCGTGCGTCGCCCAGCGCGTGTGCCCAATGCCGAAGGTGCCGTCCAGCGGATGCTCGCGCAACACCTCTTCCAGATTCCCGAGCTTTCCTGGCGCGCGCCGCACTTCGAGCTTTGCGCTTCCGGGCTTGCCCACGGCAATGCCCGCCGAGTCGTAACCTCTATATTCCAGGCGTCTTAGGCCTTCGATGATGACGGGCACGACTTTCTTGGGTCCGACATATCCGACGATTCCGCACATAACAGGATTTTAAGCGACTTGCGCCGGAACCGCTGTGACACAAACGGGGGAACGGCTGGAGGCTGTTGCCTGTCTTTACAGAATCGCCTTCACAACACCGCCGTCTACGCGGAGCGCAGCGCCATTTGTCGCCGACGATGGCTCGCCTGCCACGTACGTGACCATCGCCGCCACCTCGTCGGGGGTGGCAAACCGCTTGAGCAGCGAGGACGGCCGCGCGCGGTCGAAGAATTCTTTTTCAATCTGCTCGGTGGTCTTTTTCTGCTGCGCGGCCATGGCCTTCAAAAATGTGCTCACGCCCTCTGACTCCGTGGGCCCGGCCAGGATGCTATTTACCGTCACGCCGGTTCCTGCTACACCCTCGGCAATGCCGCGCGCGACGGCCACCTGCGCCGTCTTGGTCATGCCGTAGTGGACCATCTCCACGGGAATCTGCACCGCCGATTCGCTGGAAATGAATATGATGCGGCCCCAGTCCTTCGTGAGCATGCCTTTCAAGTAGTGGCGCGCCAGGCGCACGCCGCTCATCACGTTCACCTCGAAAAAGCGGAACCAGTCGGCGTCGGGAATCTTCAGGAACGGCTTGACCTCGAAGATGCCAACGTTGTTCACCAGCACGTCCACCGCCGGCAGCTTGGCAATCACGGCCTCGGCGCCGGCCACGCTTCCGAAGTCAGCGGCAATGCCCTCCACTTTGGCCTCGGGTACTTCCGCGCCAATTGCCTTGATCGCCGCATCCACGCGCTCCTGCGTGCGCCCGTTCACCCACACCTCGGCGCCCTCGCGCGCCAGCGATCGCGCAATGGCAAAGCCAATGCCCGCTGTCGATCCCGTTACCAACGAAATTTTCCCTTTGAGTTTCAGATCCACGATATCCCCCCGTATTCGTTTGGATGAGGGAGAACACAAAAAAGGCGCGGATGGTTAGAATACGGTAACGGCGTGAACGCCCGAGCTAGTGATACCTTCCCTGGAGGAAAACCATGCAGATCGTTGCATTCGTTGCAGGCGTGGCTTGCCTGTTCATCATCCTGCTCGACGCCTTCCAGACCATCATTCTCCCGCGGCGCGCAACCGGACATCTGCGGCTCACACGCATGTTCTACATCGCCACGTGGAGACCCTGGGCGTTTTTCACGCGGCGGCTGCGCAACCCGCGCCGGCGGGAGACGGTGTTCAGTTTTTACGGTCCGCTCTCGCTGATCCTGCTCCTGGTGGTGTGGGCCGCCGCAATGGTCCTCGGTTTTGGGCTTATCTATTTCGCACTCGGCAGTCCCTTTGTCGATGCCGCGCACCGAGCGGGCTTTCAATCGGATCTCTACGTGAGTGGAACCACCATCTTCACGCTGGGCCTCGGAGACGTGACGCCGCAAGATCCCTGGGCGCGCGCGCTTGTGATTTTGGAGGCGGGCACCGGGCTGGGTTTTCTGGCCGTGGTGATGGGGTATTTCCCCGTCCTTTACGCCGCCTTTTCGCGGCGCGAGGTCAGTATTTCGTTGCTTGATGCGCGTGCGGGATCTCCGCCAACGGCTGCAGAACTCTTGCGCCGCCACTCCTACCCGGGCGCAGAACTGGCACTGTCGGCGCTGCTCACGGAGTGGGAGCGCTGGTCGGCCGAGTTGCTGGAGAGCCACATTTCTTACCCGCAACTCTGCTATTTCCGCTCACAACACAGCAACCAGAGCTGGCTGGCAGCGCTCACCGCCATTCTGGACATGTCGGCGCTTATGATCGCGGGAATCCAGGGTTACGAGGCGCGGCAGGCGCAACTCACGTTCGCCATCGCCCGCCACGCCATGGTCGATCTTTCGCAGATTCTTTCTTTGCAGCCGATCAGCGACGCACCCGACCGGCTTCCGGCGGAGCGATACGAGAAACTTTACGAACTGCTCTCCGAAGGCGGCGTCAAGGTTTGCCGCGACGGTCAATCCATCGAGAGGCTCCGCGAAATGCGCGTCCTGTACGAGGGCTACGCCGAAGCGTTGAGCCGCCTCCTTCAAATGCCCCTGCCGCCGTGGCTTGCCGATCGCCCCTTCAAGGACAACTGGCAGACCGTGGCCAAGGTGCGAGCCAGAACTGATGCAGCCAACCCGCCGTCTCCCGATCCCGGAGCTGCAGCGGGAAATATGTCCCGCGCAATTTCGACGCATGTGGATCACCACGATTTCTGAGGTGGTGCAGCGTTCCAAAATGGCACGCGCATCCACAGCGGTTCCCACTCCTGCGATTTCCCGATCGCTGGCGTGCACTTCATCGGTTGCAAATACCCGCATCGGTAGCACTCTCAGAGAAGCAGGGAAGCGCAACCGTCACCAGATGTGGGGTTGCGCTCCTCGTGGATTGCACCCATGGAAACGGGTGTCTTATGAATACAGCCGGCCAGACACATCCTCATTCGTCTCCTCCCACGCTGGAGACATCATCGGTTTCGATTCCGGAACCCGAGTTGCCAGCTAACGTTTATGGCGTTTTGCGCACTGACTCGTCGGAAGAGGTGACAATCGGCAAAGGACAATTTGTCAAAGGGAAGATCAGTGGCACGGGCCCGCTGTTTATCGACGGTCGCGTCGAGGGCGATATCGATATCCCTAATGAGCGCGTCACCATTGGCGAGCACGGGGTATTTGTTGCCCACGCGCGCAAGGATGGGCAATTTGGGATTACCGCTCGCGAGGTTGTAATCATGGGCCAGGTGTTTGGCAGCGTGTCTGCCTCGCATCGCGTGGAGATTTATCAGAGCGGATCCATTACCGGCGATTTAGAGACGCCCCGGCTGAGGATCGCAGATGGCGGTTTCTTTAAAGGGGGCGTCAACCTCCGCGAAGAGAAACAAGATCTGCGTGAAGGGGCAGCGTAGACGAAAGCACGCCGGGCGCGAGGCAGCTCCAGGGGACTGGATCGTCGAGTTAATTTTATTTGGGTGGCGTGGGCGCCTTCAGCAGCTTGGCGAGCGCGTCCTGCAGGAACGTAACCACGCCGGTCATTTCGTCGGGATCCTCGTGATGGTTATCCAGTTCTGTCGCAATTGCGAGCGATTTGCGCAGATCGTCCCTGGCCTCGCCAGGATTGTCCGACATCACGCTCAGTGCATAAAGACCCCATAGGAGTTGCACTTGAATCTGGGGAGTGCCATGATGCGCATCAATGATGTCCTCGTACAGCCGCACCATCTTCTGGATCGCAGTGGCCGCGTCGGCCGGGTGGCGGCTCCAGTAGAGAGCCGTGCCGACCTGGTTGAGTGCGTGCGCCGCGTTCAACTGCGCATCAACGTCTGCGGGGGCGGCGTGCAGCAACTGCTCGCGAATCGCCAAACCTTTTTGATAAGACGCGAGCGCCGCGGTAACTTGTTGGACGCTCAGCAGTGAGTTGCCTGCCTGATTGGAGGCCTTGGCCTGCGCGAATTGCTGATCGCCGATCTGCGCAAGTAACTGCGCTTCGCTGCGCTGCCAGGCCAGATTGCCGGGTTCCCGCGATACCAGAAACTGATATATGTTGAGTTCGTTGTTGAGCTCCACAAGAGCATTCGCAGAATCGCCCTGTGCGGACAGCGCCATCCCCAGCTTGTCGTATCCACCTGCCAGATCTGCTAGTTGCGGCAGTTGGCCGGAATGGTCGTTGGCTGATTTCTGCAGAGTCGCGAGCTCGCCTCGACGGATCGTGAGCTCCTGCGCCGGGCAGATAATTCGAAACGCATCGTAGCCGATGTTGGTGTTGCGCATGCGCGTAGGACTTACGATCTTGAAGATCAGTTGCTTTGGATATGCATCTCCCAGGATCTTGGATTGGTAATCGACCTCGAAGTCATGCTCGTCGATCAATTTGAATTTCCAGGTACAAACGTCACCCTTGGCGTCGATCTCATGGCCGTTTTGATACAAATGCCTGCTCACGCAGGTGCCGTCGCTATGCCAATCCATATCTGTCGTTGCGAATCCTTCGTCCACATGCCAGACTCCCACCATGTAATCGAGCGATGCGTGCGGCGGTGGATCGTTGGCAAGGCGATTGGTGGAAGCGACGCACGCGCGCAGTTGTTCGCCAGTGCCGTGCGCGTCCAATTGCTCGTCAGCGGCAGCCGCCCAAACCACGGCTTCCCATCGCTGCTTTTCTTTTTGGGCGGCCTCACTCGTAGCCTCGCCGGTGGCCGCGTCCGCCTTCCCAAGAGCGTCAGCCAACTGCACCTGTTTTGACTTGGCCAGCTGCTCCGCGCTGGATGCCCGGGCGCTCTCGCTCTGCGCGATCTTCTGCTGATCGATGGCCCGCTTGGCCTCCTGATCCGCTTTCTGCTGAGCAGCAACGGCTTCTCTTTTTCCCCGGCTCGCGACCACCGCCAGCCATGAAACCCCCACCAGGCACGCGACCAGCACCACGGCCCACGCGCCTACAATTCTCTGGCGTCGCCGCTGCTTCGCGAGTAACATCTGTGCGGCCTCGACAGCCGAAGCCTCGCGCCGCGCATCGCGGCTGGCCTTGGCCACGATCGCCAGAACATCGTGGATCAGCTCGAGCCGAACCAATCCGCCGCGCTCCTCGCGACGCAGGATGCGCCGGTCCACCAGAGTCTGTATTGCCGCTTCGCTGACGCCGGGCTCCGCCAGGGCATTCTCCAAAGCGCAACTGTCGCGGTAGCCCGCCGCGGTCAGGAGCCGATCTTCGACAAAATAGCGCACCCTGACGTCCAGGCCGGAAAAACCCTGGCTGTAGAACTGCGCAATGATCTGCTGCGTGTTCTCGCCCTGGATCAGATCGGCAGTGATCTCGGCTTGCCCACGGGCAATGCGTTGCTCGTTAAGCTCGCGACAGACCAGCGAAAGCAGCGCGGGTTCGACTGAGATCTCCTCGAGTGGACTGGCGCCGTCGATCGCCGCGCCGCCGACAAACCGCACGATGCGCGCCGCCACGGCTGCGCTCAAGCGGCCGGCGCCCGCCTGCTGAATGGCCTTCGCCGCGCGGTCGCCCCGCATGGGTTCCAGGCGCATGCGGTTTTGCATGATGGGGCGAATGAGGGTCTTCAGGCCCTCGAATTCGGCGAGATAATCCTCGCGAAACGTGAATACGATTTTGACGTTTTGGCGCAGCAGATCGAACTCATCCATGCGCTCCGGGTGCTCTGTGAGTTCGCTCTCAAGCGCGGGCGGCAGCCGGTTTTCGATGAGTTCGCCCAACTGCTGCAGCAGCACGCGCGTACGCGCATGCTGCCCCGGAGTTTGCCGGCCAAGCGTAAAGATCTCCTCAAACTGATCGAAGACCAGCACGGGTACCACGGGGCGTCCATGGGGGTTGAGGAACTGCGTGCTGGGTCGATGCAGGTATTGCCAGAAGTCGTCGCCCTGCTGAGGCTCGGTCGCGCTCACCTCGTGGTCGACGCATTCGCAAAAAAGGGCATGCCACACCTGCTCGATGAGCGCGGGCGCTGTAGCGTCGAGATTGAGCCGCAGGTACACCGGCAGGTAGCCGGCACGGCGCAGGCTCGGAAATACGCCGGCATTCAGCAGCGAGGATTTGCCCAATCCGGATTGACCGAACAGCACGGTAAGAGGTTCGCGTTCGATCAGGCGAAACAAGTCGTCCGTTTCGGCCTCGCGGCCGTGGAAGAACATGCGCGCGTCTTCAGTGAACGGCAGCAATCCCGGCCACGGGCGTTCGGCGTCGATCATGGGAAGTTCGGTCATGACGCACCTTGCAAGCGGGCGCGCATGGCGTTGAAGGCTTTGACGATCACATCTGCTTGGTGCGCCTGCAGGTTGCCGTCAGGGGCCTGTTCAATATGCACCGCCTTGAAGGACGGGGGAATTTCGTTGCTGGTCACTACGGGGGTATCGTCGATCACCAACGGGCAAAGGAAGGCGAGACTGCTGCCGGTAAAGTCCAGGTTCCGCTCGCTGGCCCAGGACCATTCCTTGCGAAAGAATCCGGTGCGCTGTTCGGCGGTGCGCGACAGCACCGGCACAAATAGCGCGCATTGCTGGATCGCAAGCCGAATGCGGGCCGTGTAGTCGCTGCCCCAATCGAGCTGCTGGCGGTCGAGCCACACCGGCAGTCCGGCGGCCTGCAGTTCCGACGCCAACCGCAGCGCGGCCGGCCGGTCCTCACTTGCGTAGCTGATGAACAAGCTACCGGGCGGCATGGTTTCCGGCATCGGACTCGGTTCCGGTGCCTTGGCCGCGCCGTCGCCCCCTTGCCGTTGCTGCCAGCGCTTCGCGAGTTCGGCCACGAAGGCGATCGGGTCCAGCGCCACCACCTGGGTCTCGCGGCTGAAGCTGGTGAGGAAAGCGACCAGCGGCGAGTCGGATTTCACGTCGGCGTCGACCAAATACTCTGAAAAGCCGCGCTCGGTGGATAGCTTCGTGTTCTTCGTCGTGCGAATAATGAAACGCGCCAACCAGTCGGGAAACCGGCAGCCGAGAAATAGCAGGGAATTGCGCCCCAGTTCATCGAAGAGCCGCTCCGGGCGCTTTTCTGGAATCTGCAAAGCGGTGACCCACTCGAGTTCGTCTTCTTCCGCGACCACGTACTTGGGCAACACCGAAATCTTTCCAAACAGTCCGTACACCAGCGGCGCGTCGCGCGAGCCGTCGGGCAGGTCGCCGGCTTCGTTGGGATTGAACGACAACTCGCGTGTTTCCGCGCGTCCGCCAAAACGCGCCGCGTTGATCGCCTGAGCGAGAAGATTATCGGTGCAAAAGCTGACGTAAAGATTCAGGTCGCGAATTCCCGCGAGTTGCAGCAACGGCTCCGGAATATTGACCTGGAGTTTGCCGGCAATATCGCCCAGCTCGCGATAGACCGACTGCCGTCTGCTGCCGGACTTGGCGAGATAAGCCCCCACCACCTGGTCGAGCGACGTAGCTTGGCCGGGATCGTCGAGCTTCAATCGCGTCGCGAGCTCGCGCGCCAGCAATCGATAGTAGGGCTCGCGTCGTCCCTGATAATCGACGATGGCCAGTTCCGGGCCAATAACAGGTATGACGCTGTGCGCCTCGACGTAAGTCAGCAACTCATCCCAAAAATCGTCCTGATCCGGCATCATCCTCCGGTGTCCTGTGAACGTTGGCTTCGTGTTGCGTTGGTATTCGAGTATAACGAGTATAAATCGGTGGGGGACCGGGAAAATGAGGGAATGCCGGGTGGGGGAGAGATGCCTGCCCGTGTTGATTCTAAATGCGTTGTTGATTTTTGTATATGCTCAAAGTTTTGCATACGCAGATTCCCGATTCTTGCACACAGGCGACGCAGGTGGGCGCAGGATTCTGTTTGAGCACTTGACCGATGAGCTGATGAGCGCGGAGCAGCGTTGCGAATCTTGACATGGATCGCCGGCTGGTGTGTACTGAAGCGTTGGTTGTGGTGAAGGAGTTCACCCTTAACCGCTGTCCATTCCAGTAGGCCGGACAGATGATGACTCCTGACAGGGAATCCTGTTGCGGAGTCATGTCCCGGCGAGATCCCTGAATGACAACTTAGGAGTTCATTCTCATGATGAACACGTGGGCTTTGTCTGCGCTCTGGGTGGGATTGGCCTTGGCCGCAACGCTGCTGGCGATCTGGTTCAAGGTCTCCACGGCTCTTTCTGAAATTGCGGTGGGCACGGTGGCCCAACTGATCATCGGCGTCTTCCTGTCCAGGGAAGGCCTCGCCGCCAACACGCAGTGGATCACCTCGGCTCAAATGGGCAGATGATTCTTCGAAGCCGAACCGCACTTGGTGGAACCATGTCCCAAACCAAACCGACGATGGAAAAAACGCGACAACCGGGAACTCTCAACGACGCGCAGCAGCGGCGGCTGATCATTACCTGCAAATATATCGACGGCTTGCTGAGTGATATTGAGCATGCACTCCATGCGTCGGAATCGGAATCTCCCTTTCCGCACTATGTGGCCGATATAAATTCTGCGCAGGCCCGCATGATTCAAAGCCATATTCGCCGTCTTCGTGCTCAACTGTTAAGGACGCTAGATTGGCAGCACATGAAACCGGAACCGCCGGAGATTCCCATGTCGCGATTGGTGATGACCAGCTTTGGCTTTGTGGATATCGCTATCGAAGAGCTGAGGCCACGTTCCATGCGCGGCTGCGGCGCTGTTCCCGAGGACGCGATCGGTGGTTTGAATCAAGTTGTCGAAGAGCTTCGCACGATGGTGCACAATATGACCCATAGTCTCCGCGAGGAATTGGGATTGAATCAAAATTCATGCGTCAGCGAAAATGAAGAGGCGGGCGAGGAGGGATAAGGTTGCAGAAGTATTTTCTCATTGCAGTCGGAGGCGCAGTCGGTTCCATAGCGAGGTACTGGATCGGCTCAACCATCGCCAATCGCATGGGAACGAAGTTCCCCTATGGCACCTTCGTCATCAATATCACGGCCTGTGTGATCATCGGTTTCTCGCTCAGCTTCCTGGCCCGGCGAGCGGACCTGAATCCCGGCTGGAGGTTCCTGGTGCCCGTAGGCTTTATTGGCGCCTACAGCACGTTCTCGACATATGAGTGGGAAACCCTTTCCACCATTCGTAATGGAGCTTTCTTTCTTGCCGCCCTCTATGCAGTCAGCAGCCTTATCCTTGGGCTTGCCGCAGTGTGGGGCGGTTCAGCATTAGCGGAGCTCATTCCATGAGAACTCATAATCAGTTCGTCATCCATCAGCCCATTCTGCAGGCGCGCCGCAGAGTTTCTTGTCTCGCAGCACGGGCTACATTCCCAGGGGAGGACGTATGTTGAGTGCCGGAAAGGCATTGAAGGTCTCCATTTATTTGAGCGAGGGATCGACGCACCACGGCGTCCCGACGTATTCCAGCATCCTCGACTTCCTCTTTTACCGTGGCGTCTCCGGCGCGACGGTGCTCAAAGGAATCGCCGGTTTCGGCGCGGACCATCACATCCACTCCGCCAGCATTGTTGAGATCTCGGACCATCTTCCACTCAAAATCGAATTCATTGAATCGCGGGAGAAAGTCGACGAACTGCTGGGAAAGTTGGAAGAGCTGGCAGGAACTGGAATGATCGAGATTCAGGAGACAACGCTGGCCAAGCCGGCACAAATCTCGAAGCCGAAGAAGGCCACTCCTCCTGCGCACGTGAAGATAGAAGGCAAAGCAAAGATGATGCGCATCTACATCGGCGAATCCGATCTCTGGAAGGACAAGCCTCTTTATAAGGCGCTTGTCGAGGCCATGCGAGCCAACGATATCGCCGGCGTCACCGTCTATCGCGGCATTCTCGGCTATGGCGCACATCGGCGCATTCACAAGGACAAGGCCCTGCACCTGTCGCACGATTGCTCCATCATGCTTTCGGCCGTTGACACAGAAGAAAAGCTGCGGTCCTTTCTACCTCTTGTCGATCAGATGGTGGAAGAGGGTTTGGTCGTGTTCTCAGACGCAGACATCATAAAGTACTCCTACCGAGCTCTGGACGTCGACCAGTCGGAGCCGCAGTCGGGAAGCGCTGCAGTTTGAGCGGAGGTTCAGCGATGAGAGACCAATTTCAAGCACGCATGTTGCGCATTCACTTCGGTGAGGCTGACAAATGGCAGGGCAAGCCCCTGTACGAAGCAATTGTCGCCAAATGTATGGAACTCGGGATGGCCGGCGCTACCGTATATCGCGGGATCGAAGGCTACGGCGCCAGCACCAGAATCCACCACGCCAGTCATTGGACGTTTTCAAAAGACGCACCGATCATGCTGACCATCATCGACAGGGAGGAGCAGATCGAGAAGCTGATTCCGCATCTGGACTCAATGGTGGAAGAAGGCTTGATCGCCACGTCCTGCGTCGAGGTGATCCGCTATTCGCGTAATCCAGAAAAGGCTTGAGGAGATACTTGCAGGAAAAGCTTGATGCCCTCCGATCTATCCACGGTGCAGGATTACAGCAGCCTTCCGGCTTTCTGTATCGACGGCGCATCCCGCCTTTTACGGCTCGCCAATCTGGCCGATGAACTTGGATCTGAACCTGTCGCCGAGGAAGCACGTGAACTCGCAGCGCGGGTTGCAGAAGGGCGTTTCTATGTAGCCTGTGTTGGCCAATTCAAACGCGGCAAATCAACCCTGCTCAATGCTCTGGTTGGCCACGCAGTTCTTCCCGCAGGGTTTATTCCGGTCACCGCAGTGCCTACCGTAGTTCGCTTTGGCGACGATCTTCACGCACGCATTCGCATGGGCGACGGATCATGGCAAGACGTTGCCCTGTCCGACTTGAAGGAATACGTAACCGAAGAACGCAACCCCGAAAACAAAAAGGCCGTCGAGGGAGCGGAAGTCTTCGTGCCCAGCCCCTTGTTGTTCTCCGGCATGTGTTTTGTGGATACGCCGGGTTTGGGCTCGGTCTTCACCGGGAATACGGCAACCACGCAGGCGTTCATTCCTCACGTTGATGCGGCGTTGGTAGTGGTCGGAGCCGATCCGCCGATCGCGGGCGAGGAGTTGGCGCTGGTGGAAGCCGTAGGCCGGCAGGTTCAGGATTTGATCCTGGTGATGAACAAATCTGACCGCACCACCGATCCGGAGCGCGCCGCCGCGGCCAAATTCACGCGTGAAATTCTGAGTCGTCGACTGCATCGCCCGATGGGCGAGGTCTTTGAGGTCAGCGCCGCGGAGCGGATGGAAAATCGCGGCCCGTTGCGAGATTGGGAAAAACTGCTGGCAAGCCTGCAGTGCCTCGTGGAGGACTCGGGCAGAAATCTCGTTCGCGCCGCTTGCGACCGGGGCATGCAGCGCTTGAGCGAACAACTGCTGGCTGTGATCGGTGAGGACCGTGATGCGCTTGAGCGCCCAATCGAAGAATCCGAACGGCGCATCGCGCTCATGAACGAAACCATGAATGAGGCTGAGCGCTCCATGCGCGAGCTGAATTATCTCTTTATGGCGGAGCAGCAGCGGATTTCGGACCTCTTCGTTGACAGGCACAAGCGGTTCTTCGAGTCCGCATGGACCGAATCAGAGGTGGAATTCAATCACGATCTCCCGTCCGTGCCTCGCGGCTTCGGCCCGCGCTATCGCCGTCGAGTGTTGCGCCTCGCCCAGGAGATCTCGCGCCGCAGAGTCACGCCCTGGCTGAAACCTGAGCAGGAAGAGGGCGAGCGCCAATATCGCGCCGCAGGCGCTCGCTTTGTGGAGATGGGAAACAGCTTTCTGAAAAGGCTCGCCCAAGCGGGCCTGAGCGAACTGGCGCGGATGCCTAATGCGCTCGATCCGGAGAAAGGCTTCCGCGTGCGTTCCCGATTTGCTTTCGAAGACTTCATCGGAACTGCGCAACCCCCATCGCCGCTGCGCTGGCTGGCTGACGCCTTTTTGCCGCTTGTGGGCGGACGCAGATTTATCACGAACGATGCCCGAGAATTTCTGCGGCATCTCTTGGAAGTGAATAGCGCACGCGTACAGAACGATATCCTCAATCGCATCCAGGAAAGCCGGGACCGCTTGGAAGTTGAAATTCGCAAGCTGCTGCACGAAGTCAGTCGTATTGCAGAGCAGGCCCTGGACCGGGCACGCAAAGTCAAAGAAGAAGGAACTCCCGCCATACATTCGGCGGTTGAATGGCTCAACCGATTCGAACGCGAGGTTTCGGCGCTCGTCTGATTTCGGTTAGCTTCTCCACGGGAAAGAGGTTCAGTCGCAGTGCCTTCGTCTTCCGTCCAACGCGAGCCGGCCCTTGAGTACCTGAAGTGTGTTGAGCGCGAGGAAGAACTTGGCCAGCTTCGAGATCGGGCCAGAATTCGCAAGTCATTGCTGGTCTTTGGACCCGAGGGCGTGGGTAAATCACACCTGTTGCGCACCTTCGTTGCAAAGCAATCGCTCGCGCTTTGCGTCGAGCAAACGCGATCGCCGCGCGAATTTGTTCTCACTTTGCTTCATGCATTGCATTCCGCAGACCGCAATATAAAGATTCCTGAAAACTTCGCGGCGCTCTCCACAACATCCTTGAAGGGCATCGTCCACAGGGCGCTTGATACTCATCCCTTTCTCATGGTCCTGGACCATCTCGACGCACCTTCGCGTGTCGTCACAGGAATGATCAAGGATCTGAATTATTATGGGCGCACTCCCGTGATCTTCGCATCGCGTTCGCCGCATATGGAAGACATCGGCGCGCTGCGATCGTTTTGCGCGAGCAAATCGGAGCGTCTGGAGCTAGAGAATTTTCCTGCGCAAGTGGCTTTGGAATTTGCGCAACGTGAAGCCAACAAAAATCAACTGTGGGCTTCCAACCTGGAAGCAATCCTTCCGTCGCTCGTTGAGTGGAGCGAAGGCAACCCCGGAGCCATCCTCCACATGTTGAAAATGGCTCAACTTCCGCAGTACAGAGCGGGCGACCAGATCAAGTCTCACATCCTGTACATCGACTATCGCATGGGTCGCCGTTCGTAAGGCGCGACATTCGCTGCCCGGCAGACTTGTTGAGGCAATCGCAGCCGATCCCACATGTTCCCGCGCATATGCCAGGCAGCGAACTAGGACCCGCCTTCAAACTGCTTATATTCCCAGCATTGGACGATTGCCAGAACGAGCATAAATAGAGCCTCAAAAAATAGACTTGGCGCGTTTTGTAACGGATTGCCCGCTTCGTGACTTCCATCCTGTGAAAGCACAACCCAAGGACATCTGACCCAATGAGTTCACGCCTTTATCTATCTCTGGGCCTTCTTCTCCTGTTCTCAATGGGGGGATTGGCTGCCGGTGCGCAGGAGCCACTGACGCTACGGCGAGCCATCAATGAGGCACTCGGGCAAAGCCCTGAGGCAGCGGTGGCGCGCGCAGACAATGAGGAAGCCAAATCGGCAGCCACCATGGCGCGCACCCAGCTTCTGCCGCAACTCAACTTCACTGAAGACATCTCCCGCGGCGACGATCCGGTCTATGCCTTCGGCACACGGCTTCGCCAGCGGCAGTTTACGCAAGCTGACTTTGCGCTCAACACGCTGAATTTTCCGCAGCCCATCGGTAACTTCTCCACGCGCTTCTCTGGCTCATGGATGGCCTTCGACTCGTTCAAGACACAGAAAGAGATCCATCGCGCGGATTTGTACAGGCAAAGCGCTTTGTCCTCTGCGAAAGCTGTGGATCAGCAAATCGTGTTTCGTGTCGTGGGGGCCTATCAGCAGGTGCTCTATGCGCAGCGGGAGATCGATGTTGCCCAGCATGAGCAGGAGACGGCTGCGGCGCTTCTGACCTCTGTGGATGAGCACGTCAAGGCTGGCCTTGCGGTGGAGTCGGATCGCATGTCGGCCGAAGTGAATGTGGCCGCGCGCAAAGAGGAGCTGATTGCGGCGCAGGGCGACCTGGAACTGGCATGGGCCCAGTTGCGCGAGGCGATGGGTGACCCCGAGCTGACACCAACCGACCTGAAGCCGATTGAGCCGCACACATTCCCGCAGAACACACTGGAAGCGGAGTTGGCGACGGCTGAAAAGTCGCGGCCGGATCTGACGGCGTTAGGGCAGGAGCAATCGGCGCAGGCGTCTGCCGTGGGAGCGGCAAAGTCGGACTTCGGCCCACGCGTGAGCGCCTATGGAAATTGGGAAGAAGACCAAACCTCCATTGCCGGCTCGGGAGGCAACAACTGGGTGGCCGGCGTACAGATTAGCGTAGACATTCTGCCCTTAGGCAGGCGCGCCCAACTTTCGCGCGAAGTTGCTGTTCAGCGCAAGCTCGACGCGCAAGTGGCCGCCTCCGAGCAGCATCTGCGCCTGGAAGTGAGCCAGGCGCACATTCACCAGAAAACGGCGGAACTCTCGCTGGAGACGGCGCAGGCGGCAATGGACCAATCGGCCGAGAGTCTGCGCATTCTGAAGAATCGTTATGGTGCAGGGCTTGCCACCATCACCGATCTGCTGCGTGCCGAAGATGCCGAGCGGCAGAGCCAATCCAATTACTGGCATGCCGTTTACGGAAATGCCATGGCCCATACCGAACTTTTATACGCGACTGGGACACTCACTCCCGATGCGGCGGAGGAATTGCAATGAAGACTTTCTTACGGGCAAGCGTGTTGGCCCTTACCGCCGTGACGATGGCCGGATGTCATGGTACCGACTCCGCCTCCTCCGCGGCTGTCGAGACCGTGAAGGCGCGGGTTGTTGAAAGCCAGTTGCAACAGGTGCCTGTGAACCTGCAATCCACGGGCACGGTTCATGCCAGGGAAAGCGCAGTTTTATCCGCGCAGGTGATGGGCCGCATCCAGCAGGTGCTGGTGCACGAAGGTGACAGCGTACGGGCTGGACAAACGCTGATCGTGCTGGACGACGCGGCACTGCGAACCGCTCTGGAACAAGCGCAGGCAGGCCTGAAAGCGGCGCAAGACGCGCAAGCCGCGGCGCAGACCAACGCCTCGCTGGCGACAAGCACGCTCAACCGGTACAAGCAACTTGAGCAAGAGAAGAGTGTGAGTCCGCAGGAGATGGATGAAGTTTCGCAGCGAGCCGAAGCTGCGGAGGCAAACCTTGAGGCAGTTCGCGCGCAAACCGACGAGGCCCGAGCTCAGGTGAACGGCGCACGCACCATGCTGGGGTATTCGCGCGTAGCGGCGCCCTTCTCCGGAATCGTAACAGCGCGGATGGTCGATCCGGGGACGATGGCCGCGCCAGGCGTGCCGTTAATCCAAATTGATCAGGCCGGGGCTCTGCAACTTCAAGCCCCAGTGGATGAGTCGACG
>CAWFPZ010000010.1:0-7470 GCA_963817835.1 uncultured Acidobacteriota bacterium
GGGCAAAGCCCTGAGGCAGCGGTGGCGCGCGCAGACAATGAGGAAGCCAAATCGGCAGCCACCATGGCGCGCACCCAGCTTCTGCCGCAACTCAACTTCACTGAAGACATCTCCCGCGGCGACGATCCGGTCTATGCCTTCGGCACACGGCTTCGCCAGCGGCAGTTTACGCAAGCTGACTTTGCGCTCAACACGCTGAATTTTCCGCAGCCCATCGGTAACTTCTCCACGCGCTTCTCTGGCTCATGGATGGCCTTCGACTCGTTCAAGACACAGAAAGAGATCCATCGCGCGGATTTGTACAGGCAAAGCGCTTTGTCCTCTGCGAAAGCTGTGGATCAGCAAATCGTGTTTCGTGTCGTGGGGGCCTATCAGCAGGTGCTCTATGCGCAGCGGGAGATCGATGTTGCCCAGCATGAGCAGGAGACGGCTGCGGCGCTTCTGACCTCTGTGGATGAGCACGTCAAGGCTGGCCTTGCGGTGGAGTCGGATCGCATGTCGGCCGAAGTGAATGTGGCCGCGCGCAAAGAGGAGCTGATTGCGGCGCAGGGCGACCTGGAACTGGCATGGGCCCAGTTGCGCGAGGCGATGGGTGACCCCGAGCTGACACCAACCGACCTGAAGCCGATTGAGCCGCACACATTCCCGCAGAACACACTGGAAGCGGAGTTGGCGACGGCTGAAAAGTCGCGGCCGGATCTGACGGCGTTAGGGCAGGAGCAATCGGCGCAGGCGTCTGCCGTGGGAGCGGCAAAGTCGGACTTCGGCCCACGCGTGAGCGCCTATGGAAATTGGGAAGAAGACCAAACCTCCATTGCCGGCTCGGGAGGCAACAACTGGGTGGCCGGCGTACAGATTAGCGTAGACATTCTGCCCTTAGGCAGGCGCGCCCAACTTTCGCGCGAAGTTGCTGTTCAGCGCAAGCTCGACGCGCAAGTGGCCGCCTCCGAGCAGCATCTGCGCCTGGAAGTGAGCCAGGCGCACATTCACCAGAAAACGGCGGAACTCTCGCTGGAGACGGCGCAGGCGGCAATGGACCAATCGGCCGAGAGTCTGCGCATTCTGAAGAATCGTTATGGTGCAGGGCTTGCCACCATCACCGATCTGCTGCGTGCCGAAGATGCCGAGCGGCAGAGCCAATCCAATTACTGGCATGCCGTTTACGGAAATGCCATGGCCCATACCGAACTTTTATACGCGACTGGGACACTCACTCCCGATGCGGCGGAGGAATTGCAATGAAGACTTTCTTACGGGCAAGCGTGTTGGCCCTTACCGCCGTGACGATGGCCGGATGTCATGGTACCGACTCCGCCTCCTCCGCGGCTGTCGAGACCGTGAAGGCGCGGGTTGTTGAAAGCCAGTTGCAACAGGTGCCTGTGAACCTGCAATCCACGGGCACGGTTCATGCCAGGGAAAGCGCAGTTTTATCCGCGCAGGTGATGGGCCGCATCCAGCAGGTGCTGGTGCACGAAGGTGACAGCGTACGGGCTGGACAAACGCTGATCGTGCTGGACGACGCGGCACTGCGAACCGCTCTGGAACAAGCGCAGGCAGGCCTGAAAGCGGCGCAAGACGCGCAAGCCGCGGCGCAGACCAACGCCTCGCTGGCGACAAGCACGCTCAACCGGTACAAGCAACTTGAGCAAGAGAAGAGTGTGAGTCCGCAGGAGATGGATGAAGTTTCGCAGCGAGCCGAAGCTGCGGAGGCAAACCTTGAGGCAGTTCGCGCGCAAACCGACGAGGCCCGAGCTCAGGTGAACGGCGCACGCACCATGCTGGGGTATTCGCGCGTAGCGGCGCCCTTCTCCGGAATCGTAACAGCGCGGATGGTCGATCCGGGGACGATGGCCGCGCCAGGCGTGCCGTTAATCCAAATTGATCAGGCCGGGGCTCTGCAACTTCAAGCCCCAGTGGATGAGTCGACGATCGCCGCAGTTCACAAGGGGATGAAGGTGCAGGTGGCGATCGATGGCGCCGGTTCATCAAGTATGACGGGGACCGTTGCGGAAATTGTGCCCGCCGCCGATCCATCGAGTCACAGCTTTCTCGTCAAGATTGACTTGCCTTCTTCAACTCAATTGCGCGCCGGCATGTATGGAACGGCGGAGTTTGCCAACGGCGCCCGTCAGGCGATTCTAATTCCGCGCTCGGCGGTCGTCATGCGCGGTTCATTGGCCTGCGCCTACGTTCTCGATGGTCAAGGGATTGCGCAACTTCGTTATCTTACGCTCGGCGCGGGGCAAGGCAATCTCATCGAGGTTCTTTCAGGTATCTCTTCCGGTGAAAAACTAATCGACGCACCTTCTGACCGCGACCTCGCCGGCAAACGGATTGAGGTCCAGCAATGAAGCAAGATCTTGGAATTGCCGGACGCCTGGCACATTCATTTCTCAACTCCAAGCTGACGCCGCTCTTTATTGCCGCATCGCTGGCCATCGGAATCTTTGCGGTGGCGATCATACCGCGCGAGGAAGAGCCGCAGATTCTTGTTCCCATGCTGGACATCACCACCGCCATGCCGGGTGCGTCCCCGGCCGAGGTGGAAGAGCGCGTCACACTGCCGATCGAGACGCTCGTGCATCAGATCTCCGGTGTCGAATATGTGTATTCGACGTCTGCGCCTGGGCAGAGCCTGGTGATTGTGCGTTTTCTGGTCGGCACGGCCCAGGAAGATGCGCTGATCAAGGTCTACAGCAAGCTCTACTCGAACTTCGATCGCATGCCGCCGGGAGTTTCGCAGCCTTTGATCAAGGCTCGCTCCATCGACGATGTGCCGATCCTGGCCATGACGCTTTGGGGTGAGCATTACAACGGCTATCAATTGCGCGCCATCGCCGATGAGATGCAACACAACATTGCGCAAATTTCCGATGTATCGGAAACGACGATTATCGGCGGCCTTCCACGCACCATGCGCGTGGTGCTCAGCACAGAAAAGCTGAGCGCCTACGGCCTGTCGCCTATGGCAATCGTTGGGCATTTGCAAGCCGCAAATGTCAGCGTGCAGGCTGGGAATTTCTCCGATAACAACCAGGAGGTCCGTGTCGACGCCGGCAATCTCTTCAACAGCCGCGCAGATCTTGAAGCTGTGGTCGTCGGCGTGGTGCGCGGGCGTCCGGTGTATCTGCGCGACGTGGCTGACAAGATCGTGGATGGTGCCGCGGAGCCGTCGGATTATGTGGTCTACGGCACCACGAACGCAGGCGCCACAGCGCAACAGGGACCGCGCCAGTATCCAGCGGTGACCATTACCGTGGCCAAGCGCAAGGGGACGAATGCCACCGATATCTCAAATGCCGTGCTCAAGCGCGTGCATGAGATGCAGGGCGTGACGATACCGAGCGACGTAACGGTGACCACGACCAGAAATTATGGAGAGACGGCAAAGGCCAAGTCGGATGAATTGCTGGAGCATCTGTTGTTGGCCACGTTGTCCGTGACTCTGCTCGTCGCGCTTTTTCTCGGCTGGCGCGAGTCGGGCGTTGTCCTGCTGGCCATTCCCGTTACGCTCGCGCTCACCATGTCGGTGTTTTACTTCCTGGGCTACACCATCAATCGCGTTACGCTGTTTGCCCTGATTTTCTCCATCGGCATTCTTGTCGATGACGCTATTGTCGTGGTCGAAAACATGGTGCGCCACTTCCGGTTGCCTGAGAATCACGGACGGCCGATGAGTGAAGTCGCGGTTGAAGCCGTTGCAGAAGTGGGCAATCCAACCATTCTGGCCACGTTCGCCGTGATTGCCGCGGTATTGCCGATGGCCTTTGTCCGCGGTTTGATGGGGCCTTACATGCGCCCTATCCCCGTCGGTGCATCCGCGGCCATGCTCTTCTCGTTGCTGGTCGCCTTCGTGGTTTCGCCCTGGGCAGCCCTCCGCCTGGTTGGCCGCCATCTTGAAGGAGCCAAAATTCTGGAGCCCGAAACGGAGAACTGGCGGACCAGGCTCTATCGCCGCATCATGACGCCACTGATCCAATCCGCGCGCAATCGCGTCCTGTTTTTCGTTGGAGTGGTGGTGCTGTTTCTGATCTCGGTGGCGCTGGTGCCGCTCGGACTCGTGAAAGTGAAAATGTTGCCGTTCGATAACAAGAGCGAACTCCAGGTAATCATCAACATGCCCGACGGCACGCCCCTTGAGCAAACTGCGCGCGTGGCTCAAGCGTTGGGAGATGAACTCGCTCGGCAGCCAGACGTGCTCAACTACCAGACGTATACCGGAACATCCGGGCCCTACAACTTCAACGGACTGGTGCGCCACTATTACATGCGCCGCCAGCCGAATCAGGCCGACATTCAGGTAAATCTGTTGCCAGCCAAGCAGCGCAGCGTGCAAAGCCATGCCATTGCCAAGCGTCTTCGTCCGCTTCTCGACGCGATTGGCAACGCCTATGGCGCGCGCATTCAAGTCAGCGAGGTACCGCCCGGACCGCCAGTGGTGCAGACCCTTGTGGCCGAGGTTTACGGGCCGGATATGGCCGGTCAAACGCAGGTTGCCCAGCAGATCAAATCGATCGTTCAACATACCGCGGGCGTTGTGGATACGGACTGGTATGTCGAAGATCCACAGCCAAGGCTGGTGATCCGCGTGGATGAAGTCAAAGCCGCGCAACACGGCATCGCGGTCTCCGATGTATCCCATGCCCTGGCGCTTGTCCTCTCCGGAACCGAGGTCGGCCTCATTCATGATCAGACAGCGCGAGAGCCCGTGCCTGCAATGGTCGAACTTGACCGCGCCGATCGCTCATCCGAGCAGGGACTGGACAACATCCGCCTGCCCGGTGCCGACGGCAGCATGGTTTCCCTGCGCGAGTTGGTCATCGTCGAACACACAACCATCGAGCCAAGCATCTACCACAAGAACTTGCGCCGCGTGGTTTACGTCACGGGAGATGTAGCGGGAGCGGTGGAGAGCCCGGTCTACGCAATCCTGCAGATGAACAAGGAACTCGACCATCTCACGCTACCCGCTGGATACACGCTGGCCCGCTATAACGCGTCAATGCCGGAGTCCACGGACCACTACTCGATGAAGTGGGACGGCGAATGGCATATCACCATCGAAGTCTTTCGCGACATGGGTCTTGCCTTCGCCGCGGTGTTGGTACTCATTTACGTGCTTGTGGTCGGCTGGTTCCGCTCCTTTATCGTGCCGCTGATCATCATGGCGCCCATCCCTCTAACACTCGTCGGCATCATGCCCGCTCATGCCATGCTGGGAGCATTCTTCACGGCGACCTCGATGATCGGCTTCATCGCCGGCGCAGGCATTATCGTGCGCAACTCGATTATCCTTGTTGACTTCATCGAGCTCCGTATCAGCCAGGGGATGCCTCTCGCCGAGGCGGTCATTGATGCAGGCGCAACTCGATTCCGTCCCATGCTCCTGACTGCGGCAGCAGTTGTCGTCGGCGCCAGCGTAATTCTCACCGACCCCATCTTCCAGGGGCTCGCACTTTCGCTGATTGCCGGAGCGGTGGCTTCGACTTTTCTCTCGTGGCCGACCATTCCAGTGCTTTACTACATGGTTCATTCGCGGCATCAAGCCGGGCCCGATCATCAACCTGAAACCAATCAAGGAGAATCCCAATGACCGTTGAACGTGGACTGCGCCTGATGGCTGGCGTGATGGTACTGTTGTCGCTTGCGCTGGCGCATTTCTTTTCCATCTACTGGCTTTGGCTTACCGTATTCGTCGGATTGAACCTGCTGCAGTCGGCACTCACGAACTGGTGCCCGGCCATGTCCATCTTGCGTGCGATAGGTCTGAAAGATGCTGCTTGCATTTCCGGAAAGTGAGCCAGTGATGTGTGCCCGAAGCCGAACCACGCAACTTAAGGATGAGGTTTACCGACAGATGTATCGGCTGGAGGGAGGCCGTTCAGGGTCCGAATTAAGCCTCGCGCTCGCCTTGCTGCGCGCATGGATCGCCACAGACTCCAAACCTGAAGGCGTTGGAATTCGGGAGTGGCTCAGTAAGGTATCGCCCATCTGTCTGCAAATGATCGATGCGGCCCTGAGGCAGAATCCCCCAACGCTTCCTTGTACGCATTGAATCGGCAGGCTCCAGCCTAAGCGGCTCTTCATTCGTTCACGCGCGAGAATATACTGGTCTGGCTGCCGATTCGCCCAAACGATGCGACCAGAACTGATCCGAGCCACCGACCTCCTCCACCAGGACACTCCGGAAGCTGTTGAGGAGGCCATCGGATTACTTCAGAACACGGTCTACTCGTTCAGCATGAAGGTCTGTGGCCATCCTGAAGATGCCGAAGACACCATGCAGGAAGTGCTCTCGCGTTCCATTGGGCACCTTGCCAAAATTCAGACTCCGCAGCAGATGGCCGTTTGGCTTTACACCGTGACCAGAAACCGCTGCTGGCGCATGCGCCGCAAGCCCGCACACGCCCCCGCACACCTGCTCTCGCTGGATGAGCTGATGCCCGACGGCGACGAACTGGGCAGGCTGCTTGAGGACGCCGCCGCAGGCCCGGAAAAGAACGTCCTCGCCGCCGAGCAACACCACCTGCTGCATCAGGCAATCCTTCGCATCCCTGCCACATTGCGCATCGTTCTCGTGCTCCACGATATGGAGGAGCTAACCACCGAGCAGGTTGCGCAGGTTCTCTCGCTGCGGCAGGGAACGGTACGGATTCGCCTGCATCGGGCGCGACTCAGCGTGCGCAAGGAGATGAGCGAGCTACTCAAGGCCATTCCCGAGTTACCCAAACAAGCCGGATCTTCCGCGAACAAGCTCAAACGCGCCCGAGCCAAAGGCGCGCAACGCCCGGCTGCATGCCGCGATCTGTTCGCCAATCTCTCCGAGTATCTCGATGGCCGCGTGGAACCTTTGACCTGCGAACAGATGCGCGAACACATTGAAGCATGCCCGTCTTGCGTGGCGTTTCTGTGCGATCTGCGCGCCGCCATCGATCGTTGCCGCTCCCTGGAGATTCCCTGCGACTCGGCCGTCGCACCGCGTCTGCGCGCCATCCTCACCAGGGAATACCTGCGCATGTTGGCGATCCCTGTCGAAAACAATTCTCCCGCCATGATGTAACGAATTGCCGCTCTTGTGGCTTTCTTCTGATGGAAGAGGAAAACCACCATGGAAGTGAAGATTACGCATCTCGATCGAGTGAAGTTTGCCATTCAGTCGCGCTCTCATACAATTCTTTGCGACCAACCCGCGGAAAACGGCGGAGGAGACAGCGGCATGACGCCCCCGGAGTTGCTGCTCGCGTCGTTAGGTTCTTGCGCGGCCTTCTATGCCGTGCAATATCTGAAGACGCGCAATCTCGCCGAGACCGGCGTGGAGGTCACAGTGACCGCCGAGAAGCTGAAACAGCCTGCCCGAGTTGGCAACTTCCGCGTGCATGTTTTGTGCCCTGTCTCGCTCACGGAAGAACAGTCGGAGGGCCTGATGCGCTCCGTGCATCACTGCCTCGTTCACAACACGCTCTTGACGCC
>CAWFPZ010000011.1:0-143651 GCA_963817835.1 uncultured Acidobacteriota bacterium
GCTCCGTATCAGCCAGGGGATGCCTCTCGCCGAGGCGGTCATTGATGCAGGCGCAACTCGATTCCGTCCCATGCTCCTGACTGCGGCAGCAGTTGTCGTCGGCGCCAGCGTAATTCTCACCGACCCCATCTTCCAGGGGCTCGCACTTTCGCTGATTGCCGGAGCGGTGGCTTCGACTTTTCTCTCGTGGCCGACCATTCCAGTGCTTTACTACATGGTTCATTCGCGGCATCAAGCCGGGCCCGATCATCAACCTGAAACCAATCAAGGAGAATCCCAATGACCGTTGAACGTGGACTGCGCCTGATGGCTGGCGTGATGGTACTGTTGTCGCTTGCGCTGGCGCATTTCTTTTCCATCTACTGGCTTTGGCTTACCGTATTCGTCGGATTGAACCTGCTGCAGTCGGCACTCACGAACTGGTGCCCGGCCATGTCCATCTTGCGTGCGATAGGTCTGAAAGATGCTGCTTGCATTTCCGGAAAGTGAGCCAGTGATGTGTGCCCGAAGCCGAACCACGCAACTTAAGGATGAGGTTTACCGACAGATGTATCGGCTGGAGGGAGGCCGTTCAGGGTCCGAATTAAGCCTCGCGCTCGCCTTGCTGCGCGCATGGATCGCCACAGACTCCAAACCTGAAGGCGTTGGAATTCGGGAGTGGCTCAGTAAGGTATCGCCCATCTGTCTGCAAATGATCGATGCGGCCCTGAGGCAGAATCCCCCAACGCTTCCTTGTACGCATTGAATCGGCAGGCTCCAGCCTAAGCGGCTCTTCATTCGTTCACGCGCGAGAATATACTGGTCTGGCTGCCGATTCGCCCAAACGATGCGACCAGAACTGATCCGAGCCACCGACCTCCTCCACCAGGACACTCCGGAAGCTGTTGAGGAGGCCATCGGATTACTTCAGAACACGGTCTACTCGTTCAGCATGAAGGTCTGTGGCCATCCTGAAGATGCCGAAGACACCATGCAGGAAGTGCTCTCGCGTTCCATTGGGCACCTTGCCAAAATTCAGACTCCGCAGCAGATGGCCGTTTGGCTTTACACCGTGACCAGAAACCGCTGCTGGCGCATGCGCCGCAAGCCCGCACACGCCCCCGCACACCTGCTCTCGCTGGATGAGCTGATGCCCGACGGCGACGAACTGGGCAGGCTGCTTGAGGACGCCGCCGCAGGCCCGGAAAAGAACGTCCTCGCCGCCGAGCAACACCACCTGCTGCATCAGGCAATCCTTCGCATCCCTGCCACATTGCGCATCGTTCTCGTGCTCCACGATATGGAGGAGCTAACCACCGAGCAGGTTGCGCAGGTTCTCTCGCTGCGGCAGGGAACGGTACGGATTCGCCTGCATCGGGCGCGACTCAGCGTGCGCAAGGAGATGAGCGAGCTACTCAAGGCCATTCCCGAGTTACCCAAACAAGCCGGATCTTCCGCGAACAAGCTCAAACGCGCCCGAGCCAAAGGCGCGCAACGCCCGGCTGCATGCCGCGATCTGTTCGCCAATCTCTCCGAGTATCTCGATGGCCGCGTGGAACCTTTGACCTGCGAACAGATGCGCGAACACATTGAAGCATGCCCGTCTTGCGTGGCGTTTCTGTGCGATCTGCGCGCCGCCATCGATCGTTGCCGCTCCCTGGAGATTCCCTGCGACTCGGCCGTCGCACCGCGTCTGCGCGCCATCCTCACCAGGGAATACCTGCGCATGTTGGCCATCCCTGTCGAAAACAATTCTCCCGCCATGATGTAACGAATTGCCGCTCTTGTGGCTTTCTTCTGATGGAAGAGGAAAACCACCATGGAAGTAAAGATTACGCATCTCGATCGAGTGAAGTTTGCCATTCAGTCGCGCTCTCATACAATTCTTTGCGACCAACCCGCGGAAAACGGCGGAGGAGACAGCGGCATGACGCCCCCGGAGTTGCTGCTCGCGTCGTTAGGTTCTTGCGCGGCCTTCTATGCCGTGCAATATCTGAAGACGCGCAATCTCGCAGAGACCGGCGTGGAAGTCACAGCGACTGCCGAAAAGCTGAAGCAGCCTGCCCGAGTTGGCAACTTCCGCGTGCATGTTTTGTGCCCTGTCTCGCTCACGGAAGAACAGACGGAGGGCCTGATGCGCTCCGTGCATCACTGCCTCGTTCACAACACGCTCTTGACGCCGCCGGAAATTACGATTGAACTGACCACCAGTGAGATGCCAGCTCTCCAAGCGTGACAAGGTAGCCTGAACGCGCAGATAGATCAACGTCGTTCGCTAGTTGGGGTCCACTGTATCTCAAGTTCAAAGTGGATGGTCCGAGCGTAACGAGCTCGATTGATCGCCGCTGATTTAATCAAAACAATTTGGGTCGCCATTTGCGAAGAATGGCAACTCGCTCAAATTATTGATAATAAATTAGTTAATTGGTGCCGGGAGGGGGGGTCGAACCCCCATGACCACAAGGGCCGGCAGATTTTGAGTCTGCTGCGTCTGCCAGTTCCGCCATCCCGGCATGGGAGGGGTTCCGCTCCCCAAGTATCGCATAGGACTTGCCTTATCTGCCACAGATTGGCTCGCGTGGCCGCGGGCAACTACTCCACTGCGGCCAGCTTTCCACATTCGCATTCCGGTTCGCGCCTGCGACTCCCATGCGACAATGAAGGCATCAACGATGACCAGCGCCTCCTCCGCCGTCGTTCCTGAGCCAACCACAGTAACCCCGCAGTTGCTTGCGCAGCACAGCATCACTGCAGAGGAATACGACCGCATTCTCGCGGCCCTCGGCCGCACGCCGTCGCTCACTGAACTGGGCATTTACAGCGTGATGTGGAGCGAGCACTGCTCGTATAAATCGAGCCGCGTGCACCTCAAGCGCCTGCCCACCAAAAGTGACCGCGTGGTGCAGGGACCAGGCGAAAATGCCGGCATCATCGACGTAGGCGACGGATGGGCCTGCGCCTTCAAGATCGAAAGCCACAATCACCCCAGCTATATTGAGCCTTTCCAGGGCGCGGCCACCGGCGTGGGCGGCATTCTGCGCGACATCTTCACCATGGGCGCGCGGCCGCTGGCGGTAATGGACTCGCTGCGCTTCGGGCCGATTAGTGCGTCTGATTCCACTGATCCAGACCAAAAAGTAAAAGAGCGTGAGCTCCACAAAAATCACGCCATCGTCGAAGGTGTGGTGAGCGGCATCGCCGGCTACGGCAACTGCTTTGGCGTGCCCAACCTCGGCGGTGAAACCAAATTCGAACCCTGCTACAGTGGCAACCCGCTCGTCAACGCTTTTGCGCTCGGCCTGGTCCGCAAGGATGAGATCTTCTACGGCAAGGCCAGCGGTACGGGCAATCCAGTGATTTATGTCGGAGCCAAGACTGGTCGCGACGGCATTCACGGCGCCACCATGGCGAGCGAAGAGTTCAAGGAAGGCTCAGAACAGAAGCGCCCCAACGTCCAGGTCGGCGATCCGTTCATGGAGAAGCTGCTGCTCGAAGCGTGTCTTGAAGCCATGCAGACCGGCGCCATCGTGGGCATTCAGGATATGGGCGCGGCCGGCCTCACCTGTTCCACTTGCGAAATGGGTGCGCGCGGCGGCGTGGGCCTCGACGTCAAGCTCGATCTGGTTCCGCAGCGCGAAACCGGCATGACCGCGTACGAAATCATGCTTTCTGAAAGCCAGGAACGCATGCTCCTGGTCGCGGAAAACGGTCGCGAATTGGAAGTGTTGCGCGTCTTCGCCAAGTGGGGTCTCGATGCCGTGATTGTCGGCGTAGTGCAGCCCCACCCGCGATTGCGCATCTTCCATCACGGCCAGCTGGTTGCCGACATTCCCAATCAATCGCTCACCGACGATGCGCCGCTCTACCACCGTCCCGTCGGCACATGGAAGACGCCGTTTCCGCACGACCCTCCGGCCGAGGCGCTTGCTGGGCTGGGCAAAGATCGCGACTATCTGGCGGACCTCAAAAAGCTCCTCGCCTCCTCGAACATCTGCTCCAAACGCTGGATTCACGAGCAGTACGACTCCATGGTGCAGACCAATACTGTGCAGGGACCCGGCGGTGAAGCCGGAGTGATGCGCATCAAGGGCACAGGAACTCTCGGTCACGAACGTGGTCTCGCCATGGCGCTCGACGGCAACGGCCGCTGGGCGTATCTCGATCCCAAACTCGGCGCCATGCATGCCGTCGCGGAAGCCGCGCGCAAAGTCGCATGCACCGGCGCAACGCCCGTCGCTGCCACCAACTGCCTCAACTTCGGCAATCCGGAGAAGCCTGAAATTATGGCGCAGTTTTCCGCTGCCATCGATGGCATCGCAGAAGCCTGCACCGCGCTAGGCACGCCGATCACTGGCGGCAACGTGTCCTTATATAACGAAACGCGCGGCGAAGGTATTTATCCCACGCCAGTGCTCGGCATCGTCGGCATTTTGGAAGATGCGACGAAGGCCGTGCCCGCGAGTTTTCAGCGCGAGAAAGACGCCATCGTGCTGCTCTGGCCGATTCCGCGCGGCCAGGAGCCGGATCCGAAGCTCAAAGTTCCCCTCAATCCTCCGCCCATCAGCCAATACCCGCTTCCTGCGCTGGAGCGCGAACCCAGAGCGCGTGCAGAGGCGAACGCAAGCGACGCCGAAGCCGAGAAGAATCTCACCGCATTCGGCTCCTCCGAATTCGCCAAGGTGGTTCTGGGCGCTACCTGGGGCACACCGCCCTCACTTGATCTCGACGCCGAAGCCAGCCTTCACAACTTGCTGACCGTGCTCGCGTGGCGCAAGCTCATCTATTCAGCGCGCGACATTTCCGACGGCGGCATCGCCGTTGCCCTGGCCCAAGCCACATTCACCAAAGGCATCGGCGCTACCGTCGAGCAGGACCCGTCACTTCTTGCTCATCCGCTCTTTGGTCTTTTTGCCGAGCCCGCTTCGACAGTCATCGTGACCACGGACCCCGGGAATCTTTCCGAGATCGACGCCATGGCGGGGCAAAACAATTTCTTCTCCGCACGCATAGGAACCACCGGCGGCAATCGGTTCGAATTTCTGGTAGACGGCGACACCTTCATCTCCGCGCCACTCGCCGAACTTCGCAAACTCTGGGCGAATGCCCTCGAATCCTCTCTTCATGACGAGGTACTCGCATGAGCACAGGAAGCCCCGCGAGCATGTGCGGCGGAGCCGCGATTCGCCGTGCGCGCAGCACTGACGAGGTTCTCGCATGACGCGGCTCCTTTTTCAGGGCGTTGACGGCGTCGCCGACGAATCAGACCAACTCCGTATCGGCTCTGCAGCGTCGTCCCTGATCCCTGATCCCTGTTCCCTGTTCCCTGCCTCAGACAAGCTCCACGAAGAATGCGGCGTCGTCGCCATCTACGGCCATCCGCACGCCGCGCGCGAAGCCTACCTCAGCCTCTATGCACTGCAACATCGCGGCCAGGAATCAGCCGGCATCGCCACCGCCGACGGCCAGCGCCTTGCCAACATCAAAGGCATGGGCCTGGTTTCGGAAATCTTCACCGACGATGTGCTGGCCAAACTGCCTGGCCACATGGCCATCGGCCACACACGCTATTCCACCACCGGCGATTCGGCACTGCTCAACGCGCAGCCCATTCGCGTCGACTCCACCAAGGGTCTCATCGCTATTGCACACAACGGCAACCTGGTGAATCTGGGCAACGTGCGCTCCCGCCTGGAACGCGATGGCGCATATTTCCAAACCACCTCGGACTCAGAAATCATCGTGCAGCTCATCGCGCACTCCAGCGCCGGTTCGCTGGTCGACGCCATCTCCGATTCGCTCTCCCAGGTTGAAGGCGCGTTTTCCATCGTCATGATGACGCGCGACCGCATCTTTGCCGCGCGCGATCCGCGTGGCTTCCGGCCGCTCTCCATGGGCCGCATGAAGAATCCCGGCGGACCCGACACCGTCGTCTTCGCGTCAGAATCCTGCGCATTCGATCTGCTCCGCGCTGAATTCATCCGCGACATTCTTCCCGGCGAACTGGTGATGGTCTCTGAAGACGGTGTCACCAGCCGCCAGTACGCGAGCGGCGTTCCGCAATCGAGCTGCGTCTTCGAGCATGTTTACTTTGCGCGCCCCGACTCGCGTATCTACGGTCGCTGGGTGCAGGAGTCGCGCGACCAGATGGGCCGCCAGCTCGCGCGCGAATCCGGCGTGCCCGCCGATGTGGTCGTGCCCGTGCCCGACTCCGGCGTCACCGCCGCGCTTGGCTACTCTGAAGAGGCTGGCATCCCTTTCCGCTTCGGCCTCATCCGCAATCACTACGTCGGCCGCACGTTTATCGAACCTGAACAGCGCGTCAGAGATTTTGGCGTCCGTCTCAAGCTCAACCCCGTGCACAACCTGCTTGAAGGCAAGCGCGTCATCCTCATTGACGATTCCATCATCCGCGGAACGACGAGCCGTAAAATTGTCCGCATGGTGCGCGGCGCCGGCGCCACTGAAGTGCATCTGCGCATCAGTTGCCCGCCCACGATTTCGCCGTGTTTCTACGGGGTCGACACGCCCAGCAAGAAAGAGCTCATCGCGGCCAATCACTCCGTCGAAGAAATTCGCCACTACATTGAGGCAGATTCACTGGCGTATCTGTCGCTCGATGGGTTGTTGCAGTCAGTCCAGGACGAGAAAAAAATTGGATACTGCACGGCCTGCTACACCGGCAACTATCCCACGCAATGGGTCGACGTGGAAGACATCCTGCCGGCAGCAGTCGCGCCTTAGCGGCATCTCTCAACAGCCTGCTGCTAAGCGCGGCTCCGTCACACCGCCTCTTCCGCAAGTTCCGCGCCGGTTGCAACGGGCCGCCGCGCCAGGTTGCGTGTCAACGCGTACATCGTTCCCGCCGCGAGCAGGCAAGGCAGCACCAATCCTCTCAATCCCACGTCATAATTCCCCGTGTGGTCCTTCATCACGCCCATCCAGTACGGCCCCACGAATCCGGCGAACATGGTGATCGTGTTCATGGCCGCAATGCCCGCCGCAGCGGCTCGTCCGGCCAGAAACTGCATGGGAACTGCGTTGGCCGGGCCCAGCATCGACATGAACGAAACGAAACTCGCGGCCAGCGCGACGACTACCAGCCACGGCTCTTTTGCGCAACTCGCCGTCAAATAGCCCCCCGCCATCACCACGCATGGGACGATGCAATGCAACGCCCGCTCACCTTTGCGGTCGGAGTGTGCGCTGTTCAGCAGCATTCCCACCGCGCCCGCCAATCCAAAGCACGCAACCAGGAAACCGACATTCTTTACGCTCCAGCCCGTCACTCCCTGCAAAATCGCCGGTGCGGAAAAGCTGTATGCGTAGCTTGTGGTGAGCGCGAAAAAAAAGTAAGCACCGATCATCCACACCTTCGGTTCGAGCAGCGCCTGTGCCACTCCGGCACTGTGCCCCAGGTGCGCTTTCTCTCCGTCGGCCTTGAGCTGGCTCTCGAGCCACGCTTTTTCTTCCGCAGTCAGCCAGGTCGACTTCGCCGGTCCGTCCGGCAGCATCTTCAGAATCACCAGGCTGAAAATCGCGGTCGGTAAACCCTCTACCAAAAACAGCCACTGCCATCCCGCAAGACCCAGCTTGCCGCCCAGTCCCATCAGCCATCCGGCCAGTGAGCCCATCAGCACCGAACTCAGCGGCAGTGAAATGTAAAACCGGCTCACCGCCCGCGCCCTCATGCGCGCAGGAAACCACAGCGTCAGGTAGTAGATCACTCCGGGATAGAATCCGGCCTCGGCCATACCCAGCAGGAAGCGCAGCACGTTGAATTCGAGCGGTGTGCGCACGAACATCGTTGCTGCCGCAAGCAACCCCCATGTGAACATGATCCGCGCCAGCCACCGCTTCGCTCCAAAGCGCAGCAGCATCAGGTTCGACGGCACTTCGCACAGCGCATATCCAATAAAGAAAAGCCCCGCGCCGAATTCGTAAACCGAAGCGCTGAAATGCAGATCGCGGTTCATCTGCAAAGAGGCAAAGCTGATGTTGATGCGGTCCATGTAAGCCAGACCGTAGCCAATGGCGAGCAGGGGCGTCAGATGTAGGGCAGCCTTGCGCTGCGCACTCCGCCCGATCGCCTCAGCGCGCGCCTGCGCATCGCTCGACACGTACACACCACTCGCATCGCCGGTGTCGAGCATGGACGACCTCCAGAACCGTACGGCGGGGAATCCGTTGGCTAGAGACTAACAGTACCTGGCCCGACATCCCATGGTTTCTGAAGTTTGATCCAGATTTTCTACCTTCACATCGCCTTCGTCGCCGTCATTTGCGCTCCCCAGCTTCCATCGTCGGTCCCGAAGCTGAACGCGATCTGACCCGCAGTGACCTTGCCCTTGTAGACCAGCTTGTAGGTCTGTCCCTGGTAATCGCTGTTCAACCAGAAGCTCACCGTGTCGCCGTCGAGCTTGCCTTCGTGAATCTCCGCGGGCGTCGTCGGCAGCCCTTCCACCGTTCCCGTCACCACGCCGGCTGCGCTCGTCAAATGGAAGGTCAGCGGTATGCTCGTGCCCTGAAAATCGAAGCCCCCCTTCCATGTTCCGGTCACATCGAGCCCGGCCGTTACAGGCGCCGTCTCTGCGCTTCTTGCCGCAGTCATCTGCGTGCCCCAGCTTCCATCTTCCGTCCCGAAGCTGAATGCAATCTGATCCCCGGCCGCGGAAACCGTTCCTTTGAACACCACTTTGTAGGTCTGTCCCTGGTAATCGGTGTTCACCCAAAACGTAATTGTGCTGCCATCCACTTTGCCGTCGTGCAGTTCGGCGGGCGTGGTCGGTAATCCCTCAACGGTTCCCGTCACTGCGCCGTTTGCAACTGTGAAATGGAACGCCAGCGGTATGTTCGAGCCCTGAAAATCAAAGGCTCCTTTCCAGGTTCCACTCGCATCCGCCGCGTTCGCCGCCGGCAGCACCGCCAGGAAAGCAACCAGCCCCGCAATGCGCAACAAATTCCTCATGCATGTCCCTCCAAACCCAACGAGTCTACCACGCTGCTATGAAGATTCAATATCGCCTCCGGCACACGCCATGCATGGGCATCCGCCAGAATCTCGCGCCGTAGGCGCAGTGTTTGTTAGCCCCGCGCATTAGCGCGGGGAACGAGATGACCTTCGCGAGAAGAGTCCCGTAGGGACGGCGCTCGCCGTCAGCGCAGCGCCAGCGAAGGATCGGCGCTCAGTTCCGGCGGAGCGAAATCCCCGGCCAGCAATCGCGGCCACGCGGCGGCCGCGATCATGGCGGCATTGTCGGTGGAAAGCGCAAGAGTAGGGAAGGCAATCCGCACGCCGCGCGCTGCAGCTTCCCGCGTAAAGCGCTCGCGCAACTCGCGATTGGCAGCCACGCCCCCGGTGATCAGGATGCGCCGCGCGCCGAGCGATTCCGCCGCGGCGAAGGTCTTCTTCATCAAATCGCCGATCACCGCATGCTGAAAACTGGCGATCAGGTCCAATGTTGGCTGCGGGCAGAGAGCGAGAGCTTGTTCGCGGGTTTCAGGCCGGCGAAAATCTGCGAGGACACGGCTCACTCGCGCTCTTGCCTCGGCGCGCATCCCGTGCAACTCCACATAGCGCAATACAGCGGTCTTGATTCCTGAGAACGAGAACAGAAAATGCGGGTCGAGGCGCGCGATGGGCGCGGTCTTCGCCGCCTTGGTGCGCGGCGCCTTACCGCCCAGGTGCACTTTGGTTTTGATCTGCGCGAATGCGAAAGGCACGGCATGGGGGTTGCCAAATTTTGCGAGCGAGTCAATCCATGGACCGCCGGGATAGCCGAGGCCAAGCAATTTCGCGACCTTGTCGAAAGCCTCGCCCGCGGCATCGTCCACCGTGCGGCCCACGAGCGTGTAGTTCCATGCTCCTTGCGCAGGGCGAGCCAGATAAAGGTGCGTGTGCCCGCCGGAGACGACCAGCGCCAGCGCCGATTCGCTCCCAGGATCTAGACTGTCATCCTGAGCGAGTCCGCCGGCGGCGGACGAGTCGAAGGACCTGCGGTTGCTTTTTCGCCTCGCGTTTTCCTCCGTATCCTTCGCGGCCGAGAAAACTGGCTTCCCCTCTGCTGCACTCGCCTTTTGTTCCTCCCGCTCGTTCAGCAGTACCGCGTGAATGTGCCCCTCGAGGTGATTCACGGCGATCAACGGAAGATCATTCGCAAAGGCGAGAGCCTTGGCGTAGGTGATGCCCACCAGAAGCGCCCCCGCAAGGCCGGGGCCGGAGGTCACAGCGATGGCATCGAGATCGGCGAGCGTAAGGTGCGCCTCGGCCAGCGCGGCGCGAACCACGGGAACAATGGCGCGGAGATGCTCGCGGCTGGCAAGCTCCGGGACCACGCCGCCGTAGCGCGCGTGCGTCGCGATCTGCGAAGCGACCACGGAGGATACGGTCCTCGCGCCACGCTCCACGATCGCCGCGGCAGTTTCGTCGCACGAGCTTTCAATACCGAGAATCAGGCCAGAACCGGGCATATTCTCAGTGTATTGTGTAGCGCCGGTCTCTAGACCGGCTGTAGTGCGGGTCTCCTGACCCGCGCTCCCCCGAAGATCATTACGAAATCATGGGCTGAGAACACCGCTTCCCTGCGCCGCCATACGGGGTGAGAATAGGAACAGCGACGATGGCCAGCACACTCCAGTTCGAAGCAGCATTACAGATCATCGAGACACTTCGCGCTCACAACTACGAGGCGTATCTCGCCGGCGGCTGCGTGCGCGATCTACTGCTGGGACGCGAACCGGCTGACTACGACGTGGCCACCAACGCAACGCCCGACATCGTGCTGGACATGTTTCCGCGGACCTTTGCCGTGGGCGCGCACTTCGGCGTGGTTTTAGTGGCGCCAGAGACCGAAGATGCCGGTTTTGTGACCGAAGTCGCGACCTTCCGCTCCGACCTGGCCTATTCCGATGGCCGTCATCCTGATGCCGTGCGTTACACCACGAGTGCCCAGGAGGACGTACAGCGCCGCGACTTCACCATAAATGGCCTGCTGCTGAACGCGCTGCGCCCACTGCGTGGGGGCAGCCTTTTGGACGAGTGTGTTCGTGATCCGAAACTCCTTCGCGATGCGGTGCTGGATTTTGTCGGCGGCCTCGCCGACCTCGATGCCGGAGTAGTACGCGCCATCGGCCGTCCGGAACTGCGCTTTGAAGAAGATCACCTGCGCATGTTGCGCGGGGTACGCTTCGCAGCGCGGTTCGAATTCGACTTGGAGCCTGAAACCCAGCGCGCCATCCGCTCGCTGGCACCGCGCATTCACGCCGTGAGCCGCGAGCGCGTGCGCGACGAACTGACAAAAATGCTCACCGAAGGCCATGCGCGCCGCGCCTTTGAGCTGCTCGACGAAACCGGCCTGCTCGCTGAAGTGCTGCCAGAGATCGCGCGCATGAAGGGCGTGGAACAGCCGCCGCAATACCATCCCGAGGGCGACGTGTGGATTCACGCATTGATGCTGCTCGAACAATTGCCGCCCGGATGCTCGATGACACTTGCATGGGGCGCTCTGCTGCACGATGTAGGCAAGCCGCCGACTTTCCGCCGCGCGCCGGAGCGTATTCGCTTCGACGGCCACGTGGAGATCGGTGTCGCCATGGCTGCGGAAATCTGCCGGCGCTTCCGTTTTTCCAATGAAGAGACGCGACAGGTTCTGGCGCTCGTCGAAAATCACATGCGTTTCATGGATGCGCAGCGCATGAAGACTTCGACACTGAAGCGTTTCTTCCGCCTGGACCGGTTCGACGAGCACCTGGCCCTGCACCGCATGGATTGTCTGGCCGCAAGCGGCAACCTGGAAAACTGGGAGTTTGTGCGCGAGTGTTTCTCCTCGATGCCCGACGCAATGATGAGGCCGCAGCCGCTGATCACGGGCAGGGAACTGATTGCCGCGGGATACCCGCCCGGCGCGCGATTCCGCGAAATGCTGCGCGCGGCAGAAGATGCGCAGTTGGAGGGGACCATCGCGACGGCGGAGGAAGCGCTGCAACTGGTGCGCGAGCGATTTCCTTCCTGAGCGAGTTCTGATCGGCAAGGATTGCGCTCGATCCGGGCGCTACGAAGGCAGGATGGTCTTGAGCGTCTCCGCGAAGGTTGCCGCGTAAGGATCGAAGAGCATGAACATATGTTTGGTCGGCACGTCGACGATCTCGACGCCTCCCTGCGCGAGATCACCCCAGCCGAGTGTAAGATCTTCGCTGCGGCCGAGCACCTCTGGACCGCGGTCCGTGGCGCGCACCAGCGTGATCTTCCCTGGGAAGGGTTTGAAGGTGTAGCGCGAAAGCGCGTACCAATGGCCCTGCGAGACCCAGTGGAAGCGCAATGCCGGCGAAAGCGGCCGCGCTATCATCCGGTAGACTTTTACGCCCGCGGGAAACACGGCGTGTTCCATGACCTTGGACCAGTAGTACTCGCTCTTCTCGCGGATTTTCTTGCTGAGATAACGCACTCCGCCGTCGCGAACGTTGTGCCAGAACTTGGCCAGCTTGACGTCAGTGCCAAAACTCCGGCCGCTACCGGGAACCCATACGTCGAACATGATGACCGCGGCGGGAGTCACGCCCTGCTCCTGGAGTTGCCGCGCCATCTCGTACAACACGAATCCGCCATACGAAGCCGCGCCGAGTAGATAGGGGCCCTGCGGAAAGAACGCGCGCATTTCCTTGATGTAGAGCGCGGCCATCTCTTCGACCGTCAGGTCGCGCCGGTCCGGATCGGCAACCAGCGGAGACTGAAAAGCATAAAACGGCTGGCTCGGGCCGAGTGCCTTGGCCAACTGCTCGTAGAAGAGAACGTCGCCGCCGATGGCGTGGACGCAGAAAAGAGGAGTGCGCGTGCCGTCGGGTTGGATGGGCACGAGCGCAGACCATGTCCTTTGCTCGTTACCGGCAGGCGCGCCCGATTTTCGAATCACCTCAGCGAGTTGGCCCAGCGTGCGACCTTCGAAAAGCACGGACAGTTCGAGATCCACGTGAAAGGTCTTCTTGATCTTCGTAAGCAGGCGCACGCCGATCAGCGAGTGGCCGCCTAGCGCAAAAAAGTCATCGTCGGCGTTGACCTGATCGACGCCGAGCAGTTCCTGCCACCAGCCCGCGAGTGTCGACTCAATGTCTTCCGCGGCTGCCTCTGAAGCGGGCGTGGCTGCGGGTTGACGCGGCTGCGGCGCTGCAACGCTGCTCTCGCGTGCTTCGAGAGGTTGCGGAAGCGCAACCACCGCAGTCGGCGCATCCGCAAGCAGGATGCGCGTGAGCAGGCGCGCGCCTTCGAGCGGCGCAATACCGGGCCGTATGGCAATTTCAATGGGCTGCTCGCCGCCGGAACGGGCAGCTTCACGTGCCGCGCCCGCTCCCTCCATGGCGCGTGCCGGATCGGCGATGCGACGTACGGAAAATCCCTCGATCTCGGCCAGAACCTGTCCCTGCTCATCGAAAATGGTGACGTCGAATGTCTCCACTTCGCTGCGGCGCTGGTTTTCCTGCCGGGCGCGGACGTGGCTATACAGGCGTGCGGGAAAGCTGCGATAGACGCTCATCCTGCGGTAGGAAATCGGCAGGAAGAGATCGTCGCAATGATCGTAATCCTCCGTCAGATAGAGCGATGCGCCGGTCGCCATGTCGAGCAGCGCCGGATGCTGGCGCAGCGTGACGACATCGGCTGCGAATTTGTCATCGAGCTCGATCTCCGCCAGTCCCTCTCCTTTGCCGAGATGCAGTCGGCGCAGCGAGCGCCAGCGCGGTCCAAACGTGAATTGGCGTTCCTGCCTGGTGCGATTCTGCTCGTCAAAGACAATCTCGCGTCCGCTGCAGCGCGCGGCGATGGCGGCGCGATCCACCCGGGCCGCGGGATGGGAGCGGCAGGGCGCGATGACTCCGGCGGCGTGCTCGGCCCATTGGTCGTTGCGCGCGAAGACCGAAAAACGGAATGCGCCTTTCGCGGCATCGGCGCCGTGCTCGCGGCGCAGTTGCACGCGCACCTCTTTTGACTCGTCAGGAGAAAACATCAACGGCGCCAGGAAAAATACATTGCGAAACTCGATGGCGCCTTGCAGTGATCCGTGAGTGAAAGCGCCCGCTACCATCTCCAGGTGGCCGGTTCCGGGAATGAGCGCGATGCCGTTCTTGAATCGGTGCTCGGAGAGAACCCAGCGGCGCCGCTGCGAGAACCGATCTGCATAGACGATGTCATTGAGTGAATCGAGCAGGCGTTCTCCGAGCCAGGGATGCGGCGAGATGGCGCGCGCGGCCACGCCGATTTCGCGCCACGCGCCCCAGTTAATCACGATGACGGGCCCTTTGCGGCTGACCGCGAAGGCGTCGAGAAATGCGTTAGCGGCGGCGTAGTCCACTTGTCCCGCTGGCGGCAGAATGGAGCTGATCGTAGAAAAAAGCACAAAGCAATCGAGCGGTTCGTCGCGTAGAACTTCTCCAAGCACCAGCGTTCCGCGCACCTTGGGATCAAGAACGCGTGCTGCGCGGTCCGCAGTCTTGAGCATCAGCGGGCCATCGTCGAGCACGCCGGCAGCGTGGAAAACGCCGCTGATTTTGCCGAATCGCCGACGCGTCTCTGCGACCACGGCCTTCATTTCGTCCAGGCTCGTCACGTCAGCCTGCATGACGAGCAATCCTCCCGCCAGGGAGCGAATCGCCACGAGCTTACGAAGACGTTCCTTTTCGGTCTCAGAACGCGCGCTTTCCTGCAGCGCAGATTCCCATTGTGCCTCGGGCGGCAGAGTGGACCGGCTCACAAGCACAAGACGCGCTTGAAATTCGCGCGCCAGATGCTCAGCCACCGTGAGGCCAAGCCCGCCGAGTCCGCCCGTGATGAAGTAAACGCCGCCGCGCTCCAGTCGCGGATGCTCGCGCGCGCCGGAAAGCTGCAGCGGTTCGAGCGTTTCCGTGAAGCGCTCACCACCACGCCATGCAACGGTAGAGTTCTCGAAGGCGCCGTTCATCTCGGCGACCAGCTGCGCCGCGCACTCCGCGGTTTTGCCCGCGTCGAACTGTACATCGATGGCTTTCGAGAAGAACCCCGGAAGCTCCTTGTGAATGACGCGCGCGGGTCCTAGAAGCACGGCGCGCGCGGGATTGCACACAGGTTCCGCGTCCACCTGCTGCATGTGGTTCGAGACGAGTGCCAACTGCATGCCCTGGAGATCCTGCGCAGCGAGCGCCTGCGCCAGGTAAAGAGGGCTGTAGAAGCTGCGGTCGAGAGTTTCCTGGAGCGGCGTCTCGCTCGCCTCCGCCGCAAGAGACCAGAGGTGAACCATTTTGCGCGGTGCCCCGCCGGACTCGAGCAGAGCGGCCACGAGCGCATCGTAATCCGGGCGCACCGCAGGGCGCAACGCGTAGCGGCCGTGCTGGAGTTGCTTAAAGCTGCCGCCGGGTTCGACCACGGTGAATTCCTGTTTCGCGGCTTTAAGATAGCGGGCAATCTCGTCGGCCAAGCCGAACGCGTCACGGAATAGCAACCACGGACCCGGCGCTGCTGCATGGGTTGTAAGCAGAGGCGTGGACTTCCACGCACAGCGATAAAGCGAGATGGGTTCGTCGGCACTGTCGGTGTCGACGGTACTGTCGGATGACGATGCTGGCGCCGGAGCGGGTTGCGTGCCCTGCGTGATCTTGTCCGGCTCAATCCAGAATTTCTGCCGCTCGAAGGGATACGTAGGCAGCGACACGCGCTGCACGGAGCCGGGCGCATGGAGCTTTGACCAATCCACGTTGACGCCGAGCGTCCAAAGCTGGCCGAGAGTTTCCAGAGCGCAACGCAACGCGGAGCCGTTTTCACGCGGCTCGCGCGGATGTTTCTCGCAAAGATCGAGTGCTTCGCGGTAAACCGATTCTTGTTCGCACAGTTCGCGGCCCATGTTCGCGTATTGCGAGCCTTGGCCGGAGAAGAAAAACACCGGCGCAGAACGTCCCCCGGTTCCGGTGATGAGCCTTTTGCGATCGAGACCGACGAGCGCGGCAATGGATTCGCGCGTGTCTTCGAGAACAACGGCACGGCGATGCGGAAATGCCGTGCGCCCGAGTTGGCAGGTGAAAGCAACGTCGGCAAGATTCAGTTCCGGATGCTTGACCAGGTGCGCGGCTAGATTCGCAAAGGCCTGATCGGCGGCGGCTTCGGTTTTTGCGGAGACGGTGAGGATCTGGTACGGCTTCTGCTCACGGATGAGAGAGACTGCTGGCGCTTCTTCCACGATCACGTGCGCATTGGTACCGCCGATGCCGAGCGAAGTGACGCCGGCGCGTCGGGGCGTCCCGGTGGAAGGCCAATCGGCAAGTTTGCTGCTTACGTAAAACGGGTTGCCCTCAAACTCGATGTGCGGATTGATCTTTTCGAAATGCAGGCTGGCGGGAATCTGCGCATGCTCGAGCGCCAGCGTCGTTTTGATGAGCCCGGAGACGCCGGCCGCGGCGTCCAGGTGGCCCACGTTGGATTTGAGCGAACCGATGGCCGTCGTGCCGCGCCGCCCGGAATCTCCAAAGGCTTGCGTCAGAGCGCGCACTTCAATGGGATCGCCCACGCGCGTGCCGGTGCCGTGCGTTTCAACATAAGAAATGCTGGAGGCAGGCACGCCGGCGTAATCCAGCGCTTCGCGGATCACCTCGGCCTGGCCCTCCACGCTGGGCGCGAGATAACCCACCTTGCGCGCGCCGTCGTTGTTGATCGCCGAGCCGAGAATGACCGCGCGAATGTGATCGTGATCCTCGAGCGCATCCTCAAGCCGTCGCAGGACAACAATACCGAGACCGCTCGCGAAAACCGTGCCGCTGGAACTGGCATCGAAGCTTCGGCAGTGACCGTCACGCGAAAGAATCTCTCCCTCGCGATAAATGTAGCCGAGCCCGTGCGGAATCTCGATCGTGACGCCGCCCGCGAGAGCCATGTCGCATTCAAAGTTGAGCAGGCTCTGGCAGGCCATGTGCGTTGCCACCAGCGAAGTGGAGCAAGCAGTTTGCACATTGATGCTGGGCCCGCGCAGATCGAGCTGATAACTGACGCGCGTGGCCAGCACGTCCTTATCGTTGCCGGTTTGCTTGAGTTGGAAAAGTCCTGCGGATGCAAGGAGGCGGCGGTTAGCGAGCAAGTTGTGGATCAGGTAGGTGTTCATCCCCGATCCGGCAAAGACGCCGATGGAACCGGGGAATTGTTGCGGCGGATGTGCCGCGTCTTCCAGCGCCTCCCACGCGCATTCCAAAAAATGCCGGTGCTGCGGATCCATAATGGAGGCATCGCGCGGGCTGAAACCGAAGAAGGCCGCGTCGAAGAGCGGCACGTCCTCGAGAATCGCGGCGCGGCGCACGTAGTCGGGGTTGGCCAGATCCTCGGCCGCGGCTCCGGCGGCGAGCAATTCGGCGTCCGTCAAGTCGCGAATGGATTCGACGCCGTCGCGCAAATTCCGCCAGAACTCGGCGGTGTTGCGCGCCCCGGGAAAACGGCCCGCCATGCCGACGATCGCGATCGCAGAGGGCTTCATGGCGTTGTGGTTTCCCGCTGGCGCGCCATTCTGCGGCGTGCGGCCCGCTCCGAAAGTTGGCTGCCCGCTTGCACTCCACTCGATTGCGCGTCGAGACGTGCGGCCAGCGCACCAACCGTCGTGAATTGAAAGAGATCGAGCAGAGCAATTTCGCGGCCCAGCGCTTCCTGCAGCTTGGCATGCGCTTCAGCCACGGTGAGCGAGTGCGCGCCGAGATCGAAGAAATTCTCTGTCAATCCAACCGACGGAATGCCCAGCGCCTGTTGCCATGCGCGCGCGACCACGCGCTCCATCTCGCTCCAGGGTTCTGCAATGTGCGAGCCCGCGGCGGAGGCTAGGTTCGGCGGTGGCAGTTTTAGCAGCGCGTTGCGATCGATCTTGCCGTTGCCAGTGAGCGGCAACTCGTCGAGAAACACAAATGCGGAAGGTACCATGTAATCGGGCAGTTTGGCGCCGGTCGCTGCGCGCAAATCGCTTGCCGCGCGCAAAGCGGCAGCGGAGTCCGTCGCATCGGCCACCAGATACGCGACAAGCCGCTTATCGCCTTCACGGTCTTCGCGCAAAACAACAACGGCCTGGCGGACGCCGGGCGATTTCTCGAGCAGCGCTTCGATCTCTCCGGGCTCGATGCGATGTCCGCGCAGCTTGATCTGATAATCCGCGCGGCCAAGAAAGTCGATGTTGCCGTCTTGCAAAAAGCGCGCCAGATCGCCAGTGCGGTAAATACGTTCCGGCCCGAGCCCCGGGATCGCAACGAAGCGCTCGGCGGTGAGTTCGGGCCGCCGCCAGTAGCCGCGAGCCACGCCATCGCCGCCGATGAAGAGTTCGCCGATCGCACCAGCGGGAACGGGATTCAGATCGGCATCGAGCATGTAGATTTGCGTATTGGCGATGGGCTTTCCGATAGAAACGCTCGTTTCCACACTCCCGACGCGGTAGGTCGTGGACCAGATCGTGGTCTCGGTCGGCCCGTACATATTCTGGATCTCGCCTTTGAAAACCTCGCGCAGATGATGAATCAGCGCAGCGGGAACGGCCTCGCCGCCGAGCAGCATCTGTTTCAGCGCGCCCAGTGCGGCGTAGGCGCGCGGATCGAGCATCAGCATGCGCGCCAGTGATGGCGTCATCTGCAGATGCGTGACGCGGTAGCGCGCGATCTCGTCGGCGATGGTCGCCGAGCCTTCGTCGCCGTGGACGACCACGGTAAAGCCGCGCGTAAGCGTCCAGAGCAGTTCGAGCACAGAAATATCAAACGACACGCTGGTGACGGCCAGCCACACGCCAGGTTCACAGCCGATGGCGCGATCCATTCCCGTGAAGAAATTCACCACGTTGCGGTTCTCAATCATCACGCCCTTCGGCTTGCCCGTCGAGCCGGAAGTGTAAATAACGTATGCGATGTGCGCCGGCGTTGCCGGGGAGGTGACCGAATCCGCGCTCTCGCGCCCGAGGTCGGTATCTTCGACGTTGAGAATGGTGAGACCGGCCGCGGTCGGCGGAAGATGCGCGCGCGATGCAGAGGTGGTGAGCAGCACCGGCATCTGGGAGTCATCAATCACCAGCGAAAGGCGGTCCTGAGGATACGCGGGATCGAGAGGAACGTACGCGCCGCCGGCCTTCAGAATTCCAAGCAGGCTGACGACAAGAGTTTCCCAGCGGCCCATGGCCACGCCCACCAGCGTGTCTGGCTTCACGCCGAGGCTCTGCAAACGGCGCGCCAGGCGATTGGCGGCTTCATCCAGTTCGCGATAAGTAAGCGTCCGCCCTTGCGCAATCACCGCGACGTCATTGGGCGTGCGCGCGGCCTGTGCAGCGAAAAGATCCGCAATGGTGTTGGAGCGTGGGTAATCGGCCTCGGTCCGATTCCACTCAAGCAACTGCGCGGGTAACATGGAAATTCTCCAGGAATAGATGCTCGATGCCGGTGCCGAGGAACGTCGCAATGGCCTCTTCCGGCGTGTTGACGATGGGCTGCCCTTTCACATTGAAGCTGGTATTCAGCACCATCTGGCGGCCCGTGGTCTTGCCCACTGCCAGGAGCAGCGCATGAAAATCGGGATTGTCCGTGGCGCTCACAGTCTGCAGACGCGCGGAGCCGTTGACATGCGTGATCGAGGACAGTTTGTCGCGCACCCCCGGACGGACGTTGACGATGTTGATCATGTAGGGAAATTCCGCGCCCGGCTCAACCTCGAACCAGCGGTGCGCTTCTTCAATAGAACACGCCGGCGCAAAGGGCCGGAAGGCCTCGCGTTTCTTTACCATTGCATTAATGCGGTCGCGCATCTCGGGGTGCCCAGAATCAGCCAGGATGCTGCGGTTGCCGAGCGCGCGCGGTCCATACTCCATACGTCCGCGCGACCACGCAATCACGCGCCCTTCGGCAATAAGTTTGGCTGCCGCGGCGCAAGTCTCGTCCGCCGTCGCGTAGCGCGTCCACTGAAGTTTTCCGTTGAAGCGCTGCAGCGCGGCCTCGACTTGGACGTCGCTATACTGCGGTCCGAGGAGCGGAACGGGAAAACGCTCATTGGGAATCTTCTGTGCCAGTGCCGTGCGATAGAGCGCCGCGCCCAGCGCCACGCCATCGTCGCCGGCCACGGGCTGAATGTATACCTCGTCGAAAAGATGCGAGCGCGTCAGCTTGCCGTTGGCGGTGCAGTTCAGCGCCACACCCCCGGCCAGCGCCAGCCGTCGCAGCCCGGTCTCTTCGCCAAAGTGTTCGCACACGTGCATCACCACGCGCTCCAGGCACTCCTGCAGCGCCGCGGCAACGTCTTCATGATTCGAATTCACTGACTGGTCGGGCGCGCGGTGCGCGATCAAATGCTCGTCGAGATACGCCCGTGTCGCAGTGTAATTCTCACGCTCTTCGCGGGTACGGTTCAGCTTGAGCATGGGGATGCGAATGGATCCGTCGGGGCAAAGTTCCACCGCATCCTCAAAGAATTTGCGGTAACGCGATGGATCGCCGTACGGCGCCAGCCCCATGACCTTGTACTCGTCGGAGTTGAAATCAAAGCCAAGGTGCAGCGTGACCAGCGAGTACAAAATGCCAATGGAATCGTTGGCGGCGATGGTGCGAATCTTTTCGAGCGCGCCGTCGTGAAAATCGTAGACGCTCAGGCTCTCCATCTCGCCCATGGCGTCGTTGACGATGATGAGGCACTCGTCCCAGCCGGAGGTATACGCGGCGCTGGCGGCGTGCGCCAGGTGATGCCCAACCTGGTGAACCCGATCCGGCGGAAAGCCCGGCAGATCGCGGCGCACCTGGTTGAGCAGCGCCTCGCGCGAGAAAACTTTCTCATACAACTCCGACGAAGTTTCGTCGCTGGCATAAAGCCCGCGATAGGGAGCGTAGTCGAACCCGTGCGCAATCTCGTCAATCTGGTCGATGGTAATGCCCGCCTCGTTGAGGCAGAAGCGGATGGCGTCAATGGGAAAATCGCCTGTGTGTTTTTTGCCGCTGAAGCGCTCCTGCTCGGCCGCGGCAATCAGTTTGCCGTCGATGACCAGCGCAGCCGCGGCGTCCATGCCCTGCGCGATGCGGTATTCGCGCTCGTCCAGGCCCGCCCAATGCGCCTTCTTGAAGGGCATCGCGTTTTCCAGCCCGCTGATCCCGATGACCTTCATTCCTGCTCCCATGCTACAGACGCGCCGCGAAAGTTCGTGCTCCGGGCCACGCGCAGATCGCCGCGGCCGCCTGCATGTTGGGGCTGGATTCCCGCGCCGGGTGAGGTTCGAACGACTCCATCCACGCATGTCCCGGGGACGCATCCCAGGCGGAAACCTACATGTCCACGGTGCTGCTCACCCCCCAGAGTAAGCACTCACTGCAGAGAGCGGAATCCCACATATGGGGTAAGCACACAGTTCAGTAACTCTCACCGAACTCGGCATTTACGGCCGTTCTCCAGCGCATTTTGCCGCCAACACGTTCCTCTGCCCGGGGGAGATGTATTCTGCTGTTTCAGGTCCTTTTATCGGCAAGTGAGGCTGGACGATGAAATCAATGGGATGGATGATTCTGGCGGGCGCTCTGCTCTGCGTTCCGATGTTCCGCGCGGCCGCCCAACCCATGCATGCGGCGAACCTCATTCGCGTAGCCATTATCGACGGGCAAAGCGCCGGCGCTTACCACAACTGGCGGCTCACCACGCCGGTGCTCAAGAAGGAGCTCGAAGAAACCGGGCTCTTCGAAGTCACGGTCCTCACCGCTCCGCAATCCGGCGGCGACTTCAGCAACTTCAAGCCGGAGCTCGGCCGCTACCGCGTCATCGTAATGAACTATGACGGCCCCACCTGGCCGGCAGAACTCCGTTCGCAATTTGAACAGTATGTTGCCGGCGGCGGAGGCCTGGTCGTTGTGCACGCCGCCGACAATGCCTTTCCCGACTGGCCCGCCTATAACGAAATGATCGGCATCGGCGGCTGGCGAAACCGCAACGAGCAGGCCGGGCCGTACTGGTATTTCCAGGACGGCAAGCTGGTTTCAGATCCGTCGCCGGGACCGGCCGGCTATCACGGAGCGCGGCTGCCCTTCCAGATAACGGCGCGAGAGCCGGAGCATCCAATTCTGAAGGGCCTGCCTCCCATATGGATGCACGCTAACGACGAGCTTTACGGCCGGTTGCGCGGCCCCGGCAAGAACATGACCGTGCTCGCCACCGCGCACTCCGACCCCAACAACAAGGGCACCGGCCACGACGAGCCCATGCTGATGGTTCTGCGCTACGGCAAAGGGAGAATCTTTCACACTACGCTCGGCCACGATGTATTTGCGCTCAGTTGCGTGGGTTTCGTCACCACGTTCCAGCGCGGCACGGAGTGGGCCGCCACCGGCCGCGTCACGCAGAAAGTGCCGGCGACATTTCCCACGGCCAATACCGTGAGCTATCGCGCCGATATCGCCCAGATGGATCCAGCGTTTCTGAACGGCGCGTCGCCAGTCGTGCCGTTGGTCGCGAAGTAGTTCCGTGCGCTGCAGAAGTTTGTTTGAGTCCCGGCTCAAATTACCCTTGCAGTAATTCGTGCATTTCACGCCAGTAATAGATTTTTAGCTTCTCTGTTTGATTCTTCGCCGACTGAATCATTGCTTTTGCGATATCTTCTCCCGTGATGCCCTTATATCTATCGCTCTTCCCGATGAAGAGAGGATTCAAAGCAGACCAAAACCTCATCAGTGCTGCTTCCAGCGGCGAGCGTTTCTCTTTCCTGTTCCCGATGATCATTGACGGGCGAAAGATATGCGTGTGCTCGAAATTGAGAGCGATCACGTCTCGCTCGGTTTCGCCTTTGGTCCGTACATAGAAGAGTTTCGATTTGGCATTGGCGCCGACTGCTGTGACCAGAAAAACCGATTTCGCCCCTTGTTCTTTTGCTATCCGAGCCGCCAGGAGCGGATAATCGTGATCCACTCGGTAATACTCCGCTTCGTCAGGCGATTTCGCTTTGGTGGTGCCGAGAGCGATGAAGATTTCATCTTCGGCGATTTCCGATTTCACATTCGCAAGTGAATCGTAGTCGCCGATCAATGTCCTTAGCTTTGGGTGAGCGACATCAAGGCTCTTCCGAACGACGGCGGTTACCTGTCCGTAATCAGAGCTGTTCAACAGTCCGCTAAGAAGATGCGAGCCTACGAATCCGCTTGATCCAAAAACAATGGCGCTCTTCATTGGGCGAGATGCTCGACCTTCCTCACAGTTTTCGGAGAATTACTTCGCTGTGCGATAAATCTCCGACCCCGCCAGCAGGTACGCGCCCACCCCGTACACGTAGCTCGATGTTTCCCCGTAAGCTCCCGGCGCCGCCCCCACCGGCTGAATGCTGCCCAGCCGCCCATCGGCATAAACGTGCGTCAACATGCCCGCCCACGCTCTTTCCACGGCAGGCCAGTATGTGGCCCGGTCCAGAATTCCCTCATTCACGCCGTACGCCAGCGCATAAGTCACAAACGCGCTGCCCGAAATCTCCGGCAGCGGATACGCATCGGCATCGAGCAATCCCGGCCGCCACAAACCGTCTTTTCCTTGGATCGAGAGCATCTCCGCCGCCATCGCTTTCAGCAGCGCCACATACTTCGGCCGCAGCGGAGAATCCGCGGGCAGCTTCTGGAGCACGCGCACAAGACCGCCCATCACCCAGCCGTTGCCGCGCGCCCAGAACAGCGGCTCGCCGTTCTTCTCATGCTTGTCAAGGAACGTGGCGTCGCGGAAATAGAGATGCTTGTCGCGGTCGTAGAGCAGGGCCGCCGTGGCATCCCACGAGCGATCCATGAAGTCGAGATACTTCTTGTCGCCGGTTGCGGCCGCCATATCCGCATACACCGGCGGCGCCATAAAGAGCGCGTCGCACCACCACCACAGAGGCATATTGGGGTAGCGGGCATGGTCCCAGTGCGCCGGCAGTGAGCTGGCGTATTCGGACTCCGGCGTAGCCATCTCTTCGTCGAGCCGCGCGCGCAACGGGTCCATCATCTTCGCATCTTTGTGCAGGAAGTATTGCTCCATATACATCTGCCCCACGGCCTGGTCGTCGGCAACCATCGTGCGCGGGCCCGGCTGCCATTTCAGCTGCTCGGCAATTTCGAGCATCGCCTGCTTGTATTTGTCTCCGGCCACCTTGTTGGGAACCGCCATAAAGCCGTCGTAGAGCGCGGCCCACGTCCAATCCACCTGCGCCGTGGCCGGCATGCGGCTCAGTTGCCAATTGGCCACGAGCTTCATGGCCTTGGCCAGATCGCGCTTGTCGAGTTTGGGCGAAAGGTTCTGCGCCAGCGGCCCCGGTGTGGTGAGTGTGTCGCCGGGAGACGCAACCGGCGCTTTCTTCTCCTGCGCGTTCGCAGCAGCGGAGCAGGCGAGCAGAGCAAACAGGGCGACAAGAGCAAGGGCGATGCGGAAATGGGCGCGAGAATGACGAGCGCGGTCGGTGCAGCTTTGCATAGAAGTCTCCCGAAAGATCGAAACTTGGTCCCGAAAGATTGTAGGACGCGAGAGTGGGGTCTTGCTACGATGTTAGCCCGAATCGTCTAAACTAGGGCGCAACCATGATCTCCTCTTGGCGCCGGTCAACGGTGGCGGCTTTTTGTCTCGTTGGATCAATCGGGGCGATCTTCGCCTGCCATCTGCCGGGCCAGACTCCCGCGTTTGTGCCCTCGGGCACCCCCGCAGCTTCTCTCAGGTTTCAGGTCGCCACGATCAAGCCAAGCCTCCCGGAAGAAACTCGAACCATGCAAATTCAAGGCAACCGATTCGCGACGACCGATACATCTCTGGTCGATTTGCTCAAGTATGCCTACGGACTTCAGGAGCAGGAAATCGTCGGCGGGCCCAAATGGTTGAAGACGCAAAAATTTGACCTTGTTGGCGATCCTGAGACCCAGGCCAGGCCATCGTCTGACGAGTTCAAAAAGATGGTGCAAAATCTTCTCGCGGATCGTTTCCACCTCACGGCCCACCGCGAAACCAGAGACCTGTCCATATTCGAAATCGTGGTTGCCAAGAGCGGCCCAAAACTCACCAGGAGTACGCGACCGCCCGATGGACCTCCTACGGTGGGCTATTCTCCGGGCGAGCTAGCTGTAGGAAACGCGACGATTACCGATCTCGCAACATTCCTGCAGCGCTTTGTAACAGATCGACCCGTGTTCGATGGGACAGGAATCACTGGGAAGTACGATCTGTCGCTGCGATGGACACCCGATGACGCGCAGACCGAGCCGGGCCACGAGGCAGCCGACAACAACACCTTCCCCGGCTTTTTTACTGCCATTCAAGAACAACTGGGATTGAAGTTGCAGGAAGAAAAACGCCCTGCCCAGGTGTTTGTCATTGACCATCTCGATATGCCGTCAGAAAACTAGAATGGCCTAAAACCGCATCCGCAGCCCAAGCTGAATCTGCCGCTCGCGGTAGAAGTTTGTCGCGTTGATATTGAGCGGCTGGCCGAAGCCCGGAATCACGCCGATGGTAGAACTGGTTTTGAGGCCGGTAAGAAAGTTCAGGGTGGGAGGCGAAGTGGCGCTGCCGGAATCGACGGTATAGCCAGTGGTTTCAATCTCGGTCACGTTCTGATGATTGAAGAGATTGAAACTCTCCGCCAGAATTTCCAGCTGCCGCTGCTCGCCCAGGTCGAATTTTTTGCCCACGCGCACATCGGCCTTCCAGTTACTCGGATAGCGGAACGTGTTGCGGCCAATGTTGTAGGCGAGGCTTCCGTTTTCGTAGCCGTAGACGCGGCTGTCGCCGCCAGCGCCGGTCAAGCCCGGCCGCAATCCCGTGATGGTTGTGGTTGAGGTGGACTCCTCTGGCAGCGAGCCGCTCACGCGCATGGTGTACGGCAGGCCGCTGTGGAATTGCCCGATGCCGGAGAACATCCAGCCATTGGCAATGCGGCCGGCGAAATTGTGCAGCTTCCACGGCGCTTCATAAATCAACATCACAGCGGCCGCATGACGCACATCTTGGTTGCTGGTTCCGTACTCGAGACTGAAGTTGGCCGGGTCCAGCGGACTCGCATTCGGATTCCAGTCCATGGCATGCGCGTAGGTGTAATGAGCGTGCAGGCTCAGGCCGCGCCGTCCATAGCGCGTGAGCCTCACCATCGCTGCCTCATAGGTCGAATTCGCTTTGCTCGTGATCTGGTCGATCTCCTGATAGTTCGGATTGCACCATCCATACGGGCCGAGCGGGTTGTTGATGGGCGAGTCGGCCGGGCAACTCGGCGAGGGATCTGGATTCGTGGGCCAGGACGCGTAAAAAGGAACCGTAATCTTCGAAGCCTTGATAGGGCCCAGGCCGAGGTTGCCGCACGAGCCACTACCCGTGCCCGAAGGCGCTTCGTCGCACACAGTGTAGGTGATCCCTGGATTGACCGCGGTGATCGTTCCCGGATTGACGGCGGGGTCGAAGTTGGTATCGAGGAAGACAGGCAGACGGCGGCCCAGGCTGAGCACGGCGCTTACGGTCAGCTCCACATGCCCCGGCAGTGGCTGCTCGATGGCGGCCATGGCCTGGTGCACTTCGGGATTGCGGAAGTTCGGCGCGAACCCAACTGCTCCCGGCTTGACCACGCTGGAAGGTTCGCCGACAAAAACATAAGGAAGCGGCGGTGCGCCGCCCGCGCAGAACTGGCAATCGTCCTGGGGCCGCATGAAAAAACTCAGATCGCCGTTGAGCGAGCCGGTCTGTGTGAGCGCAGTTTCGATGGTGGCGTTTTCCACGCGCCCGTAATACATACCGTAGCCCAGCCGCAGCACCGGCCAGCGTCCGCGCCCGTCTCCAAGGGCAAGGCTCACGCGCGGACCCCAGTTGTTGCCGAGACTGGGCAAATTCGCGGAGAGCGGCTGCTTCGGATTGGTTGCCGATACCGCGGTCAGTGCTGGATTGGCAAGCGCAGCGATGGGTGGCGGCAGTTGCTCAAGCTCCCAGCGCAAACCGGCAGAGAACACGGCAAATTTATTCGCCTGCCATTCCGCGGTCGCGTAGCCGGCCCAATCATTCGTGCTCAGTTGCCAGTTGGTGGGACCCATCGTCTGCGAATACGAGGAGTAGCAAGGCTGGCTGCCCAGGCTTGTAGTCGACGCGCCGCAGTTGTGCGGATTCCGCGCATCGAGCGCATCGGCAAACCCGTACTTCTCAAAAACCAGCGCGTCCGAGATGAAGTTCTGCACCTTGGAGTAGGTGTACGTCCCCGACCCGTTGCGCAGCAGGCCGGTAGCGTCCGCGTTGTGGTCCAGCTCGAATCCCGCCTTGACCAGCAAGCGATTGTGCACCCAGTCCAGCGATTCCTGCGCGTGGTAAAGCTTTTCGTCCGGGTAGCTGCCCTGGCCAAATCGCGAAGGATTGCCGATGGTGAAGCCGTAACGCGAATCGACAACGATCTGCGGCAACTGGCCCTGGAAATTTCCATTCAAAAATGTCTGCTCGAAGGCGGAGGGCGTCTCGGGCCGCGCGCTCAGAATCGTCCGCCCCGCCGAGCCCTGTGTCACGGCCAGCAGGTTCGGCGTCAGGTACGCTTCCCAGCGGGCGAGCAGCCACTCCTCGCTGGCCTGGCTGGACCCGAAACTGTGGTTCCCGTAGGTCTCTGAAACCTGCGTCAATCCGCCACCCGGCGCGCTCCAATCGGCGCCGATGCCTTCGAGCGTGAAGCGATGCCGCTCGGCAGCTTGCCAGTCGATGCGCGCAAATCCAGTCCACTGCGCGGCGGTGCGTGGTGCCGGGCCAAGCAATCCGGCCAGCGTCTCCAGCATCTGCGAATATGCCGTCAATCCCTCGACCTCGGGATTGCTGCTGGGAAGATCGAGTTGTGCGCTGAGCAAAGTCAACTGCGCGTCGGAAGGCGTGGCAAAAAAACCAGTGGTCGTGGGCGTACACCCCGAAGAAGTTCCGCATCCGCTCGGAGTCTGCGCAAGATAAGGATGCTTCACCATCGCGAGCCCAGGATCGTTGCGGTGGTAACTGTCGAGGGCCGCAAACCAGAAGAGCTTGTCGCGGCGTAAATGGCCGCCCATGCCGATGCCCCACACCACCTCGTGATCCGGCGGGGTATACGACTCCGGCACTCCAGTGGGGCCGTTATCAAAAACCGGGACAGAAAGCGGAGGTCCGGCGGGATTGTAGGTAAGCGTGGCCGGTGCGGTCTCCGTGACCCACTGCGTAAACGGATTCCGCGCGCCCCAGTTGTTTTGGCGATCGTAGAAAAATCCCTGGCCGTGCAGCGCGTTGCCGCCGCGCTCTGTCTCAATGCTGGTGCGCCCTCCGGCAGAGCGCATGCCCTCGGCCTCCACGTTGCCCGAGACCGCCGTCACCTCATGAATCGCGGCCTCACTCACGCCGAATCCGCGCCCGCCGGTCCACGTCTGGTTCATCGCGCTCGGCGGTTCTGCGTCCACACCGGCCGGATCGCGAGACATCGACCCAGAGCCCGCAGCCACGCCAAACTTGAGCCGCGTGCTCGCGCCGTCAATCGTGATCTCCGCTGGTTCCTGCGAGCCGCGGTACGACGCCTCGGTCGCATCGGGCCCGGCGCTCGCAGCAGGAGTAGCCTGCAAAAACTCCTGCCAGCGCCGTCCGCCTGCGGGCAGCGATTGCAGTTCGCTCGCGGTCACGGTAGTCGCCACCACCGCCGTGGCGGGATCGGCCCTTTGCGCGGCGGCAGCAACCGGCGCGAAAGCCATCTGCCCCAGCAGCAGAACCGCCTTCATGCCGCTAGCGATCGCCAAATTCGGTGGCACTGCCGGCGTCATGCTGCGCATCAGCGAGAACGTGCGCGGCAGTGTAACCGCAAGCGCGGGCTCCGCAGCAATGGATTGCGTTTCCAGCGCAGCCCGCAGTTGCGGCGCAGGCAAAGTGCCCGGCGCAGTCAATCCTTCGTCACGAACCGCCGCCGGCCGCGAGGCAGGAGCCGCGATACTCTCGCTCGGCGACCGAACCGCATCCGCCTCACGCGGAGCAGTCGTCATCGTCCGCACCGGCTCAGCGTCAACCACCGCACTCATCCGCGGAGTTTCCGTGTTAAGCGCCGCGTGCGAAACCGCAGCCGCCGGCGCAGCCAATGCTTCAAGCGGCATCGCAGCAACCGTGCGCGGCGGCGTCGCAATCTCCCCCGTCGCCGCCGCTTCCACCAACTCCGGGGCCCCCGCGGACTCGGGGCCCCCGGCGAGCGATCTTTGCTCGCTGGGGTGGAGGGATAGGTCTTCGTCCGTGGGGTGGAACTCCGGCGCCGCAGCCTCAAACTGCATGGCGGCCTGCACCCGCGCCTCCATGCCGCCGGTCACCAGAATCCCCTCCAGCCGTCCGTGCCCCAACAGCGGCTCATCGGCCTCCAGCGAGTACTCGCCCGCCTCCAGCCCGGCAAATCGAAACCCGCCATTCTTCCCCGTCACCGCGCGCACCTCAGCGCCCGTGGCCTGGTTGTGCAACACCACCGCAACCCCAGCCAGCGGAGCCGAATGCAAATCGGTAAGTCGCCCGGCCAGCGAGCCCGACCCCGGCGTCTGAATTTGAATGCCCTGTAAGGGAGCGGGATCCGCGGCCACAGTCTGCGCGCACACCATCCCGCAGGCGCCAAGGCTCAGCGCCGCAACCGCACACCACGTTCTCCAGTTCCGCATTGCCTCGGCCATTGCCAACTCTGCCGCGGCAGATCAAGGAAGAAACCAAGGATGAATGCAGCAATCAATCCACCGGCCCGCTCTTGCGGCAGGCCTGGCTACAGCGGTTTCGCAGTTACTGTGTCCCTAAGCCACGGCCGCCAAGTGGATTTATCCTCAAGAAAAATCCACCCTGCACCGAGGCTAGAAACGGCTACAAGAACTGCGGAACCGCTCTCAGGACGCGCGAACACACAGCCCTTCGCCGCCCCAAACAGCTCTCAATAGAAGTTGGCAGCGATTCTATCCCCGGCGCGCCCCGCTGCAAAGTAGCCTGCATCACAGTTCCATGTTTTTCTCCGCCCGCGCGACTCCAGCCCACTCCGTCCCACCCGAGTCCGTCCGATACACTGAATAGAGGCCGCATCGCATCGGCAATTGCCCATGCAGCCACGGACTCCGATCACGGCCCACGGTTTACTAGTCCCTAGTCCCTAGTCCCTAGTCCCTAGTCCCTAGTTCCCTCGGTCCCTGCGTCCCCCATGTTCATCGACGAAGCCAAAATTCGCGTCAAGGCCGGCGACGGCGGCAACGGCTGCATGGCCTTCCGCCGCGAGAAGTTCGTGCCCCGCGGCGGGCCCTCGGGCGGTGACGGCGGCCGTGGCGGCGACGTCTTCATGGAATCCAGCCAGCGCCACAACACCCTCATTCATTTCCGCTACAACCCCGAGCACAAGGCGCAGCGCGGCGAGCACGGCATGGGCTCCAACTGCACCGGCCTCGACGGCCGCGACATCACCCTGCAGGTCCCCGTCGGCACCTCGCTCTTCGACGCTGAAACCGGCGAGCTCGTCCACGACTTCCGCGAGCCCGACGAGCGCATCACCATCGCCAAGGGCGGCCGCGGCGGCCGCGGCAACCAGCACTTCGCCACCAGCACCCATCAGGCTCCGCGCGAGCACGAGCTGGGCCGCGCCGGCGAGGAGCGCAGTTATCGTCTCGAACTCAAGCTGCTCGCCGACGTCGGCCTCGTCGGCTATCCCAACGCCGGCAAGTCCACGCTCATCTCCCGCATCTCCGCCGCGCGCCCCAAAATCGCCGACTATCCCTTCACCACTCTCGAGCCCAATCTCGGCGTGGTCACGGTGGGCGAGGAGCCCGACCAGCAGTCCTTCGTCATCGCCGACATGCCCGGACTCATTGCAGGCGCGCATCTCGGCGCCGGCCTTGGCGTCCAGTTCCTGCGCCACATTGAGCGCACCCGCGTCCTCGCCCATCTGGTCGACGTGTCGGATGCTTCGGGAAGGCCCGATCCCGTCGAAGACTTCAAGGTCATCGCGAACGAGCTAGCCAGCTTCACCGTCGGCGACCAGCATCCGCTGGCCGACAAGCCCACCATCGTAGTCGCGACCAAGATCGACGCCGTGAACCCCGCGAAGCTCAAGAAGCTAGCCGCCTACGCCAAGCGCCGCAAGCTCGAGTTCCACGCCATCTCCGCAGTCACCGGCGAAGGCATCGACGAGCTAAAATGGGCGCTGGCCAAACGCGTCCGGCCAGAGAAAGACTAGCTCTCAGCCGTCGGCTGATTTTCTGATCCCTGATCCCTGTTCCCTATTCCCTGCTTTCTTCGCCCGCCCATTTTTCCAGAAATCAAGTACGCGGCGAAGCCGCGATGAAACCTCATTCGCCCAGCTCGGAGAATCGTTGCCCTCTCACACCCTCCAACCCAGCCCATATTGGGAGCCGAGTACACAATCAGGATAAGATCGGCAGAATCTACCGCGAAACGTCATGCTTCCCCCCGAAAAAGCGCCCTCATGGCTGGAAAATAGTCGGGTCGAGCAACTCGGCTGCCGGAGCCCTCAACGGCTGTGGATTGCAGTTAGTTATTGCCAATTACAGGACGCATATGGTCATCAATAGATCAAATTCGAGGATTCTTTCAGCCCCCGAGGAACCCTCCACGGCAGAGCCGTCTGCCGAACGTACCGACTCGCAAACCCTCTGGATTCAGCAATCCCTCCAGTTTAAGGATTCACAAGGCGAGATCACTCACCCAGAAGTTTCGTCCTCGGTTGTCCACAGTCAGTTAATTGCTGTAGGGCGAAGAAAATGCGACGATGAGGGGGATATGAAAAAGGCTGCAGAGACTGTGGTGAACGCGACGCCAGGCGAAGATCTGCTGCGCTATGTTGGTTCCAAGAAGTTCGGCACAATTCTCTGCGACCCACCCTGGCAGTTCCAGAATCGGACAGGGAAAGGTTGCGCCAGAACATAAGCGGTCTGCGGGAAATACCATAAGTTGATCGACTCATGTGATAACTCGTCTCTGATTGCAAGTTACACAAGCAACTCCCAGAGAGCTCGGATAGTAAGTGAAGCCTGGGTCTTGAGGAATGGTTACTGCCTGGCCTGCAAATCAGACAGCCTATTACAAACCACCGCCAATACGCGATCCAAGGATTTCATCTGTCCCCAGTGCTCCCACGGTTATGAATTGAAGAGCACAAGCGGCACATTTGGTAGGCGAATCACAGATGGCGCCTTCTCAGCGATGACGGCGACGATTCGTGAAGGCCGCACGCCCAGCTTTCTCCTGCTGGAATATTCTTCCGCGTGGGAAGTCAGGGACCTGACCGCAATACACCACTCGCTGATTACTCAAGACTGCATCGAGAAAAGAAGAGCGCTCGGCCCGACGGCCCGAAGAGCCGGGTGGGTCGGCTGCAACATAGTCCTGCCGAAGATCGCCCTTGAAGGCCGTATACCGATAGTGACCGCCGGAAACGCTCATTCGAGAGAGGCCTCGAGAACAGCTTTTGCGCGTCTCCAGTTTCTTTCGAGAATGCCTGCGAAGGGAAGAGGTTGGGCTGCGTCCCTGCTCAACCTTCTGCGTCAACTTCCGAGCGATCGCTTTTCCCTAAATGATGCATATCTTTTCGAGACGCATCTCGCCGCACTCTATCCCGGAAACAATAATGTGCGTCCCAAAATCAGACAGCAGCTTCAGGTTCTCCGAGACGCGGGCATAATAGAATTCGAATCGCGAGGACATTACAAATTCACCGAGGGAGGGTCTAACGATGTTCTTGGTTAGATGGTATGAGAAGCGCCATAAGTGCCCAAGATGCGCAACTGAGTGGAACGACGAGTGGTCTTGCATGTGTAACGACAGTTGCCCCGCGTGTCACCTAGAGTCCAGCCCAGCCTCATCGCGCGATCTAAGTCGAGAACTTCTCCCCGAGGACTTTGCGGCAGCCGAACGAGGCCTGGGGTTTAGTGGCCGGGGTTTGAAACGTAATGCGGCGTGGGCCGTGACAGCGGAGCAAGCCCGGGACTACGCAGAAGCCAGGCTCGAAGGAAGATAACTTTTCGAACTGAACGTTCTGAGCGTCGGGGCGATCGTGACGCGGGCAAGTGAACTTCAGGACGTTTTCGACGAACTCGGAAAAGGTCACTCCTTCGGCAACTCGACAACACATATGGGCAAGCTAGTTCCAAAGCTCAACAATCGCGCCTCAGGCGGGTGCCCGGTTCTTGCATTCGGCATCAAGAAGTCCGCGTATGACGCGGATTCCTAGCGCGGGCACCGGTAGCACCTACCCGCGCCCGCAATCGCGCATGCCCGGTGCGTCCACCGAGGAAAAGACCAGCACAAGCCGACCGCCGATATCTGTCGGCGTAATGAGCGTACCGGCGCCAAACGCACCGTTCTTGAGGACTTATAACGGTGCTACGATCAACTTGGTAACCGCGAGATTGAATCACAACGGAAGCGCCGCCGCAATCAAAGAGTGGCCTTCTCGGCCTTCTACCTTGGCACACTCCTCAGCATGATTGGAAGCGCCCTCAAGTTACATCTATGGTTTGCTAAACACGTCGTCGCAGCTTCCGCCATAACAACCATTGTGCTGCTCCTATGGGCACTTCTCTTTAGGTGGTGGGGGAACAAGATCGACGCCATCAAGGACTGGCCGCCATTCAAACAATTATTGAAAGCGAAGCAATGGCTAATACTCGCGATCATTGCCGGAATCGCAGGGAACGCGGCATGGGCCATTTTGGGAAGCGCGGCCACATCTGAAAAAGAGACCGCTGAGCCTCCCCACTCCCAGCACGACTCGGGGCCGCACGGGACGCCAGACCAAAGGTGATCAGCACACCGCGCAACCGCCTTTCCCGAAAATTCCCCGCAACCCACTGAAAACAATCGATAAACTTCGCCCGCCAATTTGCATATAATTTCCCCCTTCCGGCGCACAATCAAGAAGAATACGGGAGAAACCAAGCATGGCAGGCCAACCGACAATCCTTGAGCCCGTCGGCAATCCCAGCCCCGCCCTCGCGAACGGCGCAAACCCTGCTAAGTGCTTATTTCTGAGGACTCTGGAAATTGTGGCTCTTTAGAATCAGGATCTTACGAAGTATGGCAACTCGTAACCCTTTTGCTTTGACAACTTTGGGATTATAGGGGGTAGGGGGCAACTGAAATGAACCTCCACCGCCGGCAAGCCAGGACGAATGAACTACGCCACGAGACCCCTGCCCACACTCACACTCGCACTCGCACTTCGGTCCGGATTCAGGGAGCGGGAACCCCGGCCGGAGCCGGGAAGATGCAGCTAGAGGCTGGAAGCTAGCGGCTAAAAGCTGATTTTGAAAAACCGGCTGTGAGACTGTACACCACCACTTAACCACTTGCGAATCATCAATCTGCAGCCACGCAGCGGTCCGGTTACAGCCGCTGTATAGCTGTACAGTGGCTGTAACCAACACATAAATAAAGATTTATCTCAAGTACAGGAATCGCCGTACAGCCGCTGTACTCGCCTCGATCCTGGGCCGCTCGGGTTATGCCGCGCGGACGGCGAGGCGGGCGGAGCGGGCGCGCGGCCTGGGCCGGATCACTATCTCTACATCGTGGCCGAGAGCAGTTAAAAAACGCATGAGGCGTTCGACGGAAAAGCCTTCCAGCTTGAAATGCAACAGGGCAGAGACCTTGGGCTGATTGATGCCGAGAGTGGCGGCGACCTCGATCTGGGTCAGCCTGCGGCGCTCGACGATGCGGCAAATGGCAGCTCCGAGGCGGGCCTTGGTATCGAGTTCGGCGGCATCGGGAAGGTCCATGTCGGCGAAGACGTTGCCGCTGCCGGGGATGATCCGCTCGCGAATCTTTTTAGCCATATCTCTCCTCGTAGTCCTGCTGCGCCACTCTCAAGCGCGAGCGGATCAAGGCAATGTCGGATTGCCGAGTTTCAATGCCACGCGGCGATTTCTTTTGAAATGCGTGAAGGACATAGACAGCGCGCTCGAAACGAACCGTGTAGATGGCTCTGTAGGTGTCGCCGTCATAGTCCTTGACAACCTCCATCACTCCCGGCCCTTGGCCGCGCCAAGGCTTGGCGGAAAGGTGCTTGCCCCCAAATTGCGCAGCACTAAGGGCAAAGCCGATGCTGCGCTGGACGGCGGGGGGGAAATCGCATGGTTTCCTTGAGCGCGGAACCCATCCAGTGGAGCGGCTTTTCGCCCGGTACGTTCAGGTCAGCGGCCAGGATTGGAGAACGCCGCTCAGCACTTCGGATGCGGGTTCTTGAAGTCGAGCTGGATCGGCGTCCAATCTGACAGGCGCTTGTCGTTGATCTGGTCGTCGGTCGGGTCCATCTCCAGCGACGAGCGCGTGAGCGCGACCGAAAGACCGACCTTGCCTTTCACGCAGTAAGCCTGAAGCAACTTCGAGAGATTGGTGCTTGCCTCGTCCATGTAAGTTGCAGGCAACTGGCCTTGCGCGCCTGAAATGTCCACTGCACCCAAAGCCATTTCGTCCATCATGGTTCCCTTGGTCTTCAATGTCGAGGTGTCGATTTTGACGACCAGGTCAGCTCGCGTCTCCAGCATGTCAGGATTTGCATCCCACTTGACAGGTGGAATGGTGAGTCCCGCTGAATTGGGCTTGGTCGGCGGCGCGCCAAACGAGAGGTGGTAAGCAGCGCCCTGCCACTTGGGCGGAATCTGAATCTGCGGACCCTTGGTGCTGCATCCCGCCAGGAATGCCAACGCCACAGTCACTATAACGATGCCTTCTAAGATTGTGCCTTTTTTCACGCCATCCTCCTCGATCTTTCTGATGACGCGCCAGAATAACACCACGGAGAGGCAACGGACAGTGAGCGGGAAGACAGGGAACAGGGATCAGAGCGGCCGACGAGCACTTTTTACCCGCACTGGCAGTTTTTACCAGGTTGCAAGCGAGAAGTTTTTCCCCGCAGGGACGCGTGCCGCAGCGGATTCTCTTCGCTTTCAAGCGGTTTCGGTTTGGCCCGCCGCATGCACGAATCTCCGCGCCTGGGTCGCCCGAGTGAGCGGGTCCGGGTGAATTCAACCCGGAGGTACTCGTTATGCGTTCCATTAAGCGCAACCTTATCGACTTTTCTGCTCTTGTTGCGATGGTACTGGCGTTCACCGTGGCGTGGGGAAAGCCGTTTGTCGTTGCCGGCTCCGCTCATGCGCAGGAGCAAGCACAACCGCAACAGCAGCCTGACCAGAGCCAGACCAAATCGGCAACCTTTACCGGCATGATCGTCAAGAATGGCGATCAATATGTACTGCGCGACTCCTCCGGTCAGATCTTCGGGCTGGACGACTCGGAGAAAGCCAAGCCGTTTGAGGGCAAGACGGTGAAGGTGACGGGCCAACTGGATGAACAGGCGAAAGTGATTCACGTGGAAGACATTGAGGCTGCGGAAGGGTGAGCGAGCGGGTGTCCCACCCCCTTGCACAACAGAGACTGGCCGCACCTGGCTCGGATTGCTTTTCGCGACGTCAAAACCAGTTCTGAAGCGAATCGGCGCTTTCTGCGTCAATTAGGTAGAAGGACTCGCTGCTAACGACGAGTCAACGCGGGGATGAGTGACCGGACACGTCCCCGAAAAACCAAGAATGTAAGAAACAACGATAGATAGAAACACTGGATGCACTCGGAAACAGTAACCGACGGCATTTCTCCCACTGCTCTAAATCGAGACCTGTGCGCTGACGTGGCGATGGCTTGAAGAAATGGCCACGTAGCACAAAACCGATGAAGTTTTAGATGGAGCGAGAAGTGCGTAAATACCGCTATCGCAAATCAGGGATGTGTATCCCGAAGTTTCAGCATTCAAGCCGACGCGAGCACGAGTCCCGCAGCGCCAGCACGATGGTTGATGCGCGGAATCGAGCGAGCGGGGTTGCGTAGAACTCCACAGGACACAATATTCGTGGTTTTGCCTTAACCCGGAAGAACAGGAGGAATCGATCATGAATGCAAAAGACGGAAGCACGGCCCAAGCAGTTCTCAGCGAGTCAACCTGGGAAAACATCAAACAGCCCGGAGCATATGTGGAGCGGACAACAGGACACCTGTATCGCTTCCCGAACGATGCGCTGGTGCGTGGCAGTTCTCCGGTGATCTCAATACTCAGTTCGACTCCATCAACGTTCGTCAAACTCAGCGATGATCCGAACGTGATTGTCTCCAAGGCAAGGACCATCGCTGCCGACGCCGACATCAAGCCGAATTTCTAGCGGCGCCTCTCCCGGCTTAGCTTTCCGCCGTGCGTCGTTGCTTTGGCAAGCGACTTGAATAATTGCGTCCCTCAGAGGATGGGCAAGACTCTGAGGGGCGTTTGTTTGAGAAGCTGGCAGGTGCTCATTTTCATTTCAAAGCTGCGGCGGTGGCCAGGTCTGCGCTTGCCCCGTCCATGTCTCCTTTGGCGCGCTTCGCATTGGCGCGCCCTGTATACGCAGAGGCGTAACTTGGATTGAGTTGGATGGCTTTGGTGAAATCCCGGATGGCCGGGTCGATATCGCCTTTGGTCAGGCTTGAGGAGCCGCGATTGTAGAAGGCGAAAGCAAATTCGACCCCAAATTGGGCGTCTGTGCCCGGACGGAGCCTACAGGCAGTGTCGAAGTCCTCAATGGCCCCGTCAACATCGCCTTCTTCTAACCTCACGTGTGCGCGACCGATGAAGGCTATTCCGGCCGTCGCATTATCCGGCCGGAGTTGAATGGCTTTGTCGAAGTCCTCTATGGCGCCTTTGGGATCGTGAGTCTCGGCCTTCACTCTGCCGCGAGCGATATAGACTTTTGGCTGGTCCGGCGCAAGTTGGATTGCCTTTGCGATGTCCCCGAGGGCCTTGTCCGTTGCGCGGATGGATTGCTCCGCCATGGCTCGTAACAGGTAGGCGTCTACATAGTTCTGTCTGTGTTCGATGGCCTTCGTCGCGTCCGCCATAGCGTCCGTCATATCATTCCTCGATAGCTCCGCAATAGCCCGTCCATAGTATTCATCCGCCTTATCGCACAGGGCCGGGACGGCCGCTGCCAGAAACACGGCCGCGAGCAGCAGACATTGAAGGATACGCCTCATTTTTTATCCTCCTCATTCCAAGTTGTTGCGGTAATGGCGGCTGGTACCCAACTCCAGTCCAGCATAGTCGAGGACCGTAAAGCATGACCTGCTGTTAGCAATCGTTTTGTGCCTCCCCGATGAAAATCGCAAGGATGGGGAACCCCGCATTATTGGCTTGGAGTGGGTGTCCCTCTCGTCACAAATTACGAAAGTGAAATCCACCGTTCGACTTCGATCTGGAAGAGGCCGACTTGCCTACTGCAGGTTTTGCAGCGCCAGAAACAGATAGGTCGCCTTTGCTTCGTCCGGCTGCTGTAAAACGAGATTGCCTTTCCCGGGGACAGATATCATCCATACCAACCGATTCGACTTGACGCGGGCTCCTGGCAGGCTGAACTCATAGCCGGCGCACTTTTCCGCGTTCTTGCCGTTGGAGAATTGCTCGAAGCTCAGGTTACCGGAGTCTAGCCGGAGAAACCCATTGCACGGCGACGAAAAGCTGTGACCCTTGGCGAGTCGGACAGGGAGCGCCATGGGCGCCCAAGCGTCCGCCTGTGACGGCGGGGAGGGCTTCTTCCTTCTCTCAAATTTGGACAATACAGACCCGAAGCCACTCTCGACCGCGCCAGTAAAGGAACTGCCGAGCAGGCTGCTTACGAGACGGCCACCGAATCCTGTCTTTGCGGTGTCCCTCCACACTTCTTTGGCGGATTGAGCATCGAAGAGGGAGGCGGTCAGAAACGAGCCCATCGCAAGACTAGGCGCGGCCTTTGAGACCTCAAAATCATCGAGACGGACCGTTAGAATCCAGCGGGCTTTCGCCGCTGGTGCGGCGATTGCATCGGCGTCACGCGAACAGCTGGGGTCTACAAGGCGATACCCTTTGTCTTGTATCGCCGACATTAGTTCCGGCCTCAAGCCGCTAAGGTCGACATGCGTTGCGTCCTTCCTGGCGTCGATCAGAGGCATGACACAAATTGAGTCAATCTGATCGAAATTAAAATCAGGGGCCATGAAGGTCGGGTGTTGGCCTTGTGCCCGAGCGAGAGACATGCTGCTCAGCAAGATAACGATTCCGGCCAAGCCGTTGATACGATAGTTGAACTTCGGACGCATGTAAGCGTTACCTCCTGGTTTCGGCTTATGGCAACTTGGTTTCCGCCTGGGTGATGCCGCTGCTCGCCCTGAGTGCTCTGCTTCGCCCCCGCCTGCCTAAGTGACGAAAATGTATCCTTGGGCAGGGGCGCGCTCAAGATAGCAAATTGAGAGACGCTGGAGTGTCGCGAGCTGGAATTCCCCAGCCCGCTGACGCTATTCTTCCTCTTCCTCGTCGGGGCGCTTGGCGTTGGCGAGGATTTTTTCGGCTACCAACTGCGGCACGATGTCGTAGTGATCGACTTCCATGTGGTAGCTGCCTTTGCCTTGCGTCATCGAAGTGAGCAGAGTGCCGTAGGTGAGCATTTCGGCCATGGGGACTTCGGCATTGATCACCGTGGTGCGGCCCTTGCTCTCCATGCCCTGCACGCGGCCGCGACGGCCGTTGAGGTCGCCCATGAGGGATCCGGCGAACTCGTCGGGGGCCTCGATGGCGACCTTCATGACAGGCTCGAGGAGGCAGGGCTTACAGAGCTCCATGGCCTTGCGGAAGGCGAGGCGGCCGGCCTTTTTGAAGGAAAGCTCGTTGGAGTCAACGTCATGATAGGAGCCGTCGTAGACGGTGACTTTGAAGTCGACGACGGGATAGCCGGCGAGGAAACCACGCACGGCTGACTCGACGATGCCTTTTTCGACTGCAGGGATGAAGTTGCGGGGAATAGCTCCGCCGAAGACGTCGTTTTCGAACACGAAGCCACCGCCGCGGGGCATGGGCTCCATGCGGATTTTGCAGTCGCCGAATTGGCCGTGGCCGCCCGACTGTTTCTTATGGCGGCCCTGGGCTTCAGCTTTGCCGCGGATGGTTTCGCGGTAGGGAACCTTGGGCGCCTTTAGCGTGACTTCGGCGTGATAGCGCTTTTTGAGGCGATTGACGATGGCCTCAATATGCGGCTGGCCCGCGCCTGCAATGAGGAATTCGTTGGTCTGCGGATCGCGGAAGAAGCGGATGAGCAGATCCTCTTCCATGAGCTTGTGAATGGCGGGCGCGAGCTTGTCTTCGTCGGCGCGCGACTTGGGCTCGATGGCGTAGGTCATGGCCGGCTCAGGCGGCACGGCCATCGCGACCTGGTAGTCCGCGCCCTTTGCTCCAAGCGTGTCGCCGGTGAGCGTGTCGCGGAGCTTGGCGACTGCGCCGAGGTCGCCGGCGTGGAGCTCGGGGACTTCGACGGCCTTGCGGCCTTGCATGATGCTGAGGTGCGCCAGGCGTTCCGATGAACGGCGGGTGTAGTTTTCCAGCGTGGCGTCGTTCTTGACCACGCCGCCGATCACCTTGAAGAAGGTGATGCGACCGGCGAAGGGATCGGCCATGGTCTTGAAGACCATCGCGGTGACAGGCTCGGCATCGTCGACCTTGCGCGTGGGCGCGTCAGCGTCGGGTCCAGACGTGACGCCTGTGATGGGCGCGCGCTCAGAAGCAGCGGGCGTGTAGACCTTGAGGAAATCAAGAAGATGATCGAGGGCCATGTTGGCGAGGCCGCTGGAAAAAAGCACGGGGAAGATGCGATCTTCGCGGATGGCTTCGTGAAGCGCGGCGATGAGGTGATCTTCGGGGATGGTGCCTTTTTCGAAGTACTCTTCCATCAACTCGTCTTTGCCTTCGGCAACGAGCTCGACGAGAGCTTCGTGGCGGGCCTTGGCGTCCGCCGCGAGCGGGGCGGGAATTTCCGCAGAGGCTTTGCCGCGGCCATCGCCGCCAACGGTGTAGGTGTAGGCCTGCATGGTGACGAGATCGACTACGCCGTGAAAGCCCTGGGCGTCGACGATGGGCAACTGAACGGGAACACAGTTGCGGCCCCAGCGCTCGGTGAGATCGTCAAGGAGAGCGCTCAAACCGCCGCCGCCACCGGCTTTGGGGTGGTCCATTTGATTGACGAGGACGACGCGGGGCACATTGGCTTCTTCAGCGAATTTCCAGACGCGCTCGGTCACGGGTTCGATGCCGGACTGGGCGTTGACGACTACGATGGCGGATTCGACGGGAAAGAGCGCGGCGCGGGCTTCGTGGGTGAACATGTGGAAGCCGGGCGTATCGACGAAGTTGATTTTGACGCCTTGCCACTCGGCATAGGCGACGGCGTTTTGCATGGTGATGCCGCGGGCTACTTCCTCTTCGTCATAGGCGGTGGCGGCGGAGCCGTCTTCGACACGGCCCTGGGTGGGAGTCATTTTCGCGGCATGCAACAGAGCGGCAATTAGGGTGGTTTTGCCGCAGTGTGCATGCCCCACTACAGCTACGTTGCGGATCTCACTTCCCTGGTACGTTTTCATGTTTTTCTCCTTGATGCGATGAATCGAGAGCTAAGTTGGTCTCCCCGGTCCCCAAATGCGAGGGACCGAGGGCACCCAACGCGAAAGGATGGGGCACGGAGTTTCTTTTCGGAAATCGGCTGGAACAGGGATTGCAAGGTGACGCCGGGCAGGGCGTCTGAGGGGCCGAGTTGCCGGGATCGGGCTCCCGGTCTGCCGTCTTCCTCATTCATACGGAGGTCTCAGGCGGCGCGGAGCGAAAAAACGGGGATTTTCGCCAGGCGCTTCGTCAAAGACCGGATGCTATCACACGCGGAGTATGAACGTCCTGTGACTGGAGGCACAAGGAAGGTGGTGTGAGCGGGGTTGGCGGGGTTAGCGAAGCTGGTGAGCGGGCGGGGGAGCAGAGGACAGGGTGAGTGTGAGTGTGGGTGGTCAGCGCACATTCACACTGTCTTATTCCGTCCAGCGGCGCATTATTAGGGTGGCGTTGATGCCGCCGAAGCCGAAGGAGTTCGAGAGGCCGATGTCAAACTGGTGCGCGATGGCCTTGTTGGGCACGTAGTCGAGGCGGCACTCGGGGTCGGGATTTTCGAGATTGATGGTGGGCGGAAGCTGCTGGTTGACGAGCGCGAGCACGGTGATACCGGCTTCAAGTCCGCCTGCGCCGCCGAGCAGATGGCCTGTCATCGATTTAGTCCCGCTGATCTTGAGCTTGTGGCTGAGAGCGTGTTCGCCGAAGACTTTTTCAATCGCAAGCGATTCGTTGCCGTCGCCGGCCGGGGTGGACGTGGCGTGGGCGTTCACGTAGCCAACCTCTTCCGGCTTGATGCCCGCGTCTTTGAGCGCGGCTCGCATGCTGCGCTGCGCGCCTGCGCCTTCAGGGGCGATGCCCGTCATATGATAGGCGTCGGCGCTCATGCCGTAGCCGATGACCTCGGCGAGAATTTTGGCTCTGCGCGCTTTGGCAAATTCCAGCTCCTCAAGAATGAGGATGCCTGCGCCCTCGCCCATAACGAAACCATCGCGATCTTTGTCGAAGGGACGGCTGGCGCGGGTGGGCTCGTCGTTGCGCGTGGAAAGCGCGCGCATGGCGGCGAATCCGCCCACGGCCATGGAGGTGACCGCGGCTTCACTGCCGCCGGCGATCATGACATCCGCGTCGCCGTGCAGAATCATGCGCACGGAGTCGCCGATGGAGTTGGCGCTGGTGGCGCACGCCGTAGCGGTGGCGGAGATGGGACCCTGCGCGCCGTAGCGGATGCTGATGTGGCCTGCGGCCATGTTGACGATGGCCGCAGGAATGAAGAAGGGCGACATCTTGCGCGGGCCGCCCTGCAGCAGGTTGTTGTGTTCGCGCTCGATGATTTCGAATCCGCCGATGCCGGAGCCGATGAAGACGCCTACGCGGTCGGCGTTGCTGGCGTCGATGACAAGGCCCGACTGCGCCATCGCCTCCTGCACGGCGGCAAAGGCAAAGTGGGTGAATCGCCCCATCTTGCGCGATTCCTTCTTGTCCACAAATTGCAAGGCGTCGAAGTTTTTGACTTCGGCGGCAAAGGTGACCGGGAAGCCGGTGGCGTCAAAGCCCTGAATGGGCGCGACGCCGCTCGAGCCTGCCAGGATCTGCCGCCACACTTCGGGTGCAGTATTGCCCACGCCGCAAAGCAGTCCAACCCCGGTGACGACGACTCTGCGCGGCGATGTTTGGGCGTATCCCTGGGCTGCTGCCTGACTCAATGGCTACTTGCCGCCTTTCGCGTTCTTCTCGATGTAGTCGATGGCGTCCTTGACGGTCTTGATCTTCTCGGCGTCTTCGTCCGGGATCTCCATGTCAAACGCCTCTTCGAACTGCATCACCAGTTCGACCACGTCGAGCGAGTCGGCGCCCAGGTCTTCCTGAAAGCTTGCGCCGGGGGTCACTTCGGCTTCATCCACCTGTAACTGCTCGACAATGATCTGCTTCACTTTTTCTTCAACGGCCATGCGTGCTTCTCCTCATGTGATTAGGAAATCAAGAAAACTCTTCAGGGACTGGAACCAGCGCTCCGCCCCGCGTGCCTACGATAACGGCCCGCGGCAGGGAATGACAACCACCGCGCAAAGAAAAATGCGCATGGCCCCGAATCTTCAAGTCTACTGGGCGAGCCGGGGGGTGTAAAGGCGAGGAAAAGCAGGGATTAGGGAACAGGGGACAGGGAACAGAAAAAGGGCCTACGGGGCTTCGGATCTGCGGGACCCGAGACCTGGCGCTTTGGGGCCGGAGAAAGAGCGACGAGGTCGGAATTGCACAGGCTTGCGGCGTATATTTGGCGAAGAGGTTGAGGCTATGGGAAGCTCTGCGATTGTGTTGGCGTTGGTTGCCGTGGGCGTTTTTGTTTTGGGAATGTGGCTCGGCCATCGGCAGGGACGTGCGGGAACGCAGAGGCTACTCGATCAAGCGCTTGCGAGCGAGCGCGAACTCGCAAGGACGCGCGAACAGGCACAGGAGGAAAAGTATAACCAGATGAAAGCGGATCTGGACACTGCCTTCAAATCGGCGGCGGCCGACGCCCTGCGCGCCAATACAGAGTCATTTCTTACGCTTGCTGGGCAGCAGCTGGGCGGCCAAACGAAGGAAGCCAAGCAAACGCTTGAAGCCAAAGAACTGGCGATCAAAAATCTGATCGATCCGTTAGACAAGGCCTTGAAGAGTCTCGACGCGCAGACGCGCGCGATGGAGAAAGAGCGCTCTGGCGCATACGGAGAGGTCAAGACTCTTGTTGAGGCAATGCAGAAAACGATTCCTGCGTCGCTTGATGCACTAAAAAACGAAACCTCCCAGCTCATTACTGCATTGCGCGCACCTAAGACCCGCGGCAACTGGGGTGAGCTGCAGCTCAAGCGGTGCGTCGAATACGCGGGAATGGTGGAGTATTGTTCGTTTTCCTCGCAGGTGACGGCGCGTGACGGTGATGACAATTTGTTGCGCCCGGATATGACCATTCAATTACCCAACGGGCGGGAGGTCGTTGTGGACGCGAAGACGCCGCTCGATGCTTTCCTCGATGCTACGGGGAATTCCGATCCCACTGCGCAGGGCCTGCGTTTCGCCGCCCATGCGGAACGCGTCAAGACACACTTGCGCCAACTGTCGAGTAAGACCTATTGGAAGCAGTTCGACAACACTCCGGAGTTTGTTGTCTGCTTCCTGCCCAGCGAAGCACTATTCAGTGCCGCGCTTGAGGCCGACCCCTCGCTCATTGAATTTAGCTCGCAGGCCAATGTTGTCATGGCGACCCCAACAACATTGATTGCCCTGCTGAAGGCAGTCGCCTACGGATGGCAGCAGTCGCAGGTGACTCAGAATGCCAAGGCCATTCAGGAGACCGGTCGCGATTTATACAACAAATTCGTGAATGCACACGAATATTTCAGCAAAATGGGCGTCGCACTCGAGAATGCAGTAGGAAATTACAACAAGTTCGTCGGCGCGGTGGAAGGCCGCGGAGGCGCGTTCTTTTATGCACGCAAACTTGGCAATCTTGTGCATGGGAGTGATGAGGTCGAGCAACTGGAGGTGCTTCCCGCGGAGCCGCGCCTGCTCGCGGCAGAGGATTGGGTACCGGGAACGGAGCCGGTGTTGACTGCGCGTACGGCTGCGAGCGACGAGTCCGCGACTTGAGTTGGGTGCGGGCGTGGACGCCCGCACGACAGCCGGTCTAGAGACCGGCGCTACAGACAGCATTTGAGCGCACGAGACGAAATTATTGCGGCGGCGGGGTTGGCTTCGCCGGCGTGTCTGGCGCTGCGGGTGCTGCCGGCGTTGGCTTGACCCGCTTCAGCGTTAGCTCCATGCCGGGGAAGTCTCCTGAGTCGGACTTCGTGGTCATCTTGATTTCGTCGTCGCTGGTGACCGCGCAACTGTGGTGGATGGTCATGCCGTTGAAGGAGACGTCGAAGGTGAATTTGTCGCCATCGATTTTTCCGTTAATGATGTCGATGGGATCGCCTTGCGGACCCTGCACCGTGCCGGTGAGCGCGGCGCCGTCCTGCTTGAAGGTGAAGGTGAGCGGAAAGCTCTGGCCGTCGGGCGTCTTCATCTCCGTCGACCACGTTCCGGTGACGTCGGCAGCGCGCACGGAAACCGTGCCAAGCGTCATGACCAATGCAGCGCAAACACAGAGCAGTGTTTTCATCGCGTTCCTCGCAGCCGTTTTTCTGGCGGAATCATGATACAGGGACCAGGGTACTTCGGGACTTCGGGCGAGGGAGCAAGAACGCCGCGCCCTGAGACTTCCCGTACTCCTGATGCTTTCCGGGGCTGAAGCCCAAGAGAATTCGGCTCGTCTTCAGGGACCTGAAGACCTCAGTGCCCATCAGGTGCCGCAAAACACCTTTCTTCAGTTGCCCAATTTATGTGTCGTGTTCCGCCCATCGAGGGATACAATGCAGTGACTCAGGGCCGAAAACCGAAAAGGAGATTGCGACGCATGACGAAGTTAAGGCAAGTTGTGACCTTGATTTGCTCAGTAACGATTCTGGTGGCGGGCTGCAAGTCCTCGCCGGGGAATGCATCGGCGCCTGCGGGCACCGTCACTGGTTCAGGGCCGCAGGCGGGCAGCAAGCCTGGCGCCGCAACATACGTCACCGTCTCGGCGCTGCCCAATCAATTTACGACGGCGACCATCACCGATCCATCCTTGAACAACATGCCCTCGGCAACCCTGACGATCCCGGCGGGATGGCAACTGCAAGGGATCACCATGATCAGCGCCTGCACGTTTTCGCCGTGGCCCGTCTTTCGCGCCTACTCGCCCGACGCCTTAATGCAGATGCGGATTGAGCCGGTGATCGGTTGGCAGTGGCACCCCAACGTGAGAGGCACATTTAACGCCGGGTGCGCAAATATCTCCGGGCAGATTTCTGCGGCCGCCCTCCTGCAGTATTACCTGGGGTCGATGCAGGGCGGCGTGCACGTGGAGGGGCCAATGACGGTGGCGCAGGTGTATTCGCAGTGGGCGCAGGGACTGGCCGCGAACGCGAATCAGATTTACAGAAATGCGCCACCGGCCATGCGGAACAACAACACGGCCGACACGGCGGCGCTGCGGATCGAGGTGGTGAACGGGTCGTTCGTGGTGGAGGAGCGGATGCGGACCGTTGTGGAGTGCTCGGTGAGTACCAATGCGAGCTCCCCGGCGGGAACGTGCTGGGCGAGAGTGGACGTGCTTACGGCTCCCCTGGGCGAACTGGATGCCCTGGTGCAACTGGTTGACAACAACAATCTGCCGCACGGCGTGAACTCGGCGCAGTGGACGCAGGCGGCCTTGCAACGCCAGCAGCGGCAGGGCCAGCAGGCGATGGCTGCCTTGACAGCTCAGGAACAAAGGGAGAGCCAGATGATCTATCAGCAGTTCCAGCAGATCATGCAGCGCTCGGCGGCCGAGCACCAGGCGTTCATGCAGCAACAGGAGTCGCAATTTGAGAGCGCGATGAACAATGCGAATGCGTCCATGAATGCGCAGAGCACGGCTGCCTCCGACTGGGTTGACTACTCGCTGGACCAGGAAACCGTGATGAACCCCGATGGAACTACCACGAAGGTTACCGCTGGCTATTCGGAGACCTGGACCAATGGAACTCAGTGGTACCAGACCGACATTCCGAATTCCAATCCGAACGGAGTGCTGGCCGGAAACTGGTCGCCGACGACGCAGGTTCACGGGAACGGGACGCCGATGAACTGAGGGAGCGTGCGTCGTGGATCGTGATTCGTAATCCTGAACAGTGCGGGTCCGGAGACCCGCACGACAGCCGGTCTGGAGACCGGCGCTACTTGCAGATTTCCGCGAAGGCTTCGCGGAGGCGACGCCAGGTGGTTTCGAGGTCCTCGGGCAGGACGCGGGTTTCGGCGACGGTGGTCATGAAGTTGGTGTCGCCTAACCAGCGCGGCATGGCGTGCAGATGCAGGTGACCGGCGACGCCCGCGCCTGCGGCCTGGCCGATGTTCATCCCAAAGTTGAAGCCGTGGGGCGTGTAAACGCGATCGAGAACGCGCTCGGTGCGCTGCGCCAGATCGATGAGTTCGTGCGCGGTATCGGAGGACAGCGCGGCCAGACGGTCGAGATGCGCGTAGGGCACGACCATGACATGGCCTGAGGTGTAGGGAAAGGCGTTGAGGCAGACGAAGCAATGCTGGCCGCGCAGCACAAGGCCGCCGGCGGCTTCAGCCTGGTCGCGGGGCATTCCTTGTTCAATGGCGTAGTCGATGGCGGCGATGAGATTGCAGAAGACGCAGCCCAGGTCGCCGGGCCAGGTGTCGAGGGCCTTGGGAACGCCCGCGCGGACGGCGTTATCCGCCGAAGTGATGTACGCAAAACGCCAGGGAGTCCAGAGATGGTCCATTGCGAGGCTCAATCCAGCTAACAGTATAGAGACGACAGGGGCGGGAGGCAGCTTCCAGTTGCTAGCTCCTAGCCTCTAGCTCAGCTCGTGGAGCGTAGATCGTTGTCAGCTTGTGGCTTGTGGGCGGATGCTTGCGGGGTTCCTGCGTGGACGGGCGCGAAGCGATTGCGGGAGCTACCACATCTAATAGATGAGTGGGCGGAGAAGAGCGGATATGTGGCTCACGTTGTGATGCGCACGATTGACGCTGGTTTGCGGAGATTGCTACACTCATGAGCGTAGCTTCCTGCGCGGATTCCAGCAGTGAGTTGCGGCCGCCCTCCCAGCAAGCCGTTGCCTGCCGGCGTTTCCCAGGGAAATCAGCCGAGTTTCGATCCCCAGAGCAACCGGATGGGGACGGCGTTTCCTGCGGAAGACGGACCGGCGCGCCACGTGGCGCGAGGGCAGCAGAAAACAGCCCGAGGGCGACCGGAACGCGGAATTGCGCGGGAATCACCCAGCAGCTGGCTCAGGCCATCGCTGGAGCACGCAGTCCCGGAGCTGGCAGTAATGGCAAACGTCCTCAATCCCGAAACCGAGAGTATAACCCTGAACACCGAACTGGAAACACCCACCCTCGAACCTGCGACAGAGCTGGAGCAACTAGCGAGTATCGACCAGCCGTCGCGTGAATCCACGTCCAACCCCGAGCCTTCCGCAACTGAAGAAGTCACCCCTCTGGACGCCGATGCCCTAACCCAGCCTGCCGTTGAAACGGAGCTGCCCGCTGTTGAAGCGGAGCTGCCTGCCGTTGAAGAGGAGCTTTCTGCAGCTCCCGCGACGACCCCTGAGGAAACACCCGCAGTTGCCGCTGCCACGAACGCGCCGGCAGCACACGCTGGCGAGCCGATGGATGATTTTTCCAGCGCCCTGGCCGCATTTGAGCGTGAGCAGGCTGCTGAAGCGGCTGCCATTGAGGCCTACGGCGACAAGATCGTCAGCGGCAAAGTGGTGGAGCAAAGAGAGAAGTTTCTGGTGGTGGATGTAGGCCTGAAGTCCGAGGGGCTTGTGCCTCTGGAGCAGGTAGTCGACCACACCGGTGCGGTGAAGTTCCAGCCGGGCGACGAGATTGAAGTGGTGATCGAGCGCGAGGAGCCCGAAGGCGGGTACCTGGTGAGCTACGAGCGCGCGCAGCGCTTGCGCGTGTGGGACACGATCGAAAAGGCCGCCAACGACAAGACGCCGGTAAAGGGTACGGTGGTGAGTCGCGTAAAGGGCGGATTGACCGTCGACATCGGGATGAAGGCATTTTTGCCCGGGTCGCAACTGGAGATCCGGCCGGTGCGCAACCTGGACGCCTATCTGGGCCAGCCCATTGAAGTGCGCGTGATCAAGCTCAACAAGAAGCGCGGCAATGTGGTGGTGAGCCGCAAGGAGCTGCTGGAGGAAGACCAGAACAGCAAGCGGTCGGCCACCATGGAGCACTTGAGCGAAGGCGCCGTACTGACCGGAACGGTGAAGAACCTGACCGACTACGGTGCGTTTGTGGACCTGGGCGGAATCGATGGCCTGCTGCATATCACCGATATGAGCTGGGGGCGGTTGACGCATCCCCGCGACCTGGTGAACGTGGCCGACGAGATCCAGGTGAAGGTGCTGAAGTTCGACAAAGAAAAGCAGCGGGTTTCACTGGGCTTCAAGCAGTTGACGCCTGACCCGTGGCTGGACGCCTCAGAGCGTTACCCGGTGGGGGCCAAGGTGCACGGCCGCGTGCTTTCGGTGACCGATTACGGCGCGTTCGTGGAGCTGGAGCAGGGCATCGAAGGACTGGTTCACCTTTCCGAGATGACCTGGTCGAAGCGGTTGAAGCATCCGTCGAAGCTGGTGAAGCCAGGCGACGAAGTGGACACCGTGGTGCTGAGCGTGAATCCGGCGGACCGCCGCATTTCGCTGGGCATGAAGCAACTGCTCGAGAACCCGTGGGAGAACCTGAGCGACAAGTATCCCCAGGGGACGATCGTCGAGGGCCGGGTGCGCAACCTGACCGACTTCGGCGCGTTCGTGGAGATTGAAGACGGCATTGACGGGCTGGTTCACGTTTCAAACCTGAGCTGGACCAAGCGCGTGAAGCATCCGTCGGAAGTGGTGAAGAAGGGCGAAAAGGTGAAGGCCGTGGTTCTGGGCGTAGAGCCGGAGAACCGTCGCCTCAGCCTGGGCATCAAGCAATTGCAGCCGGATGTCTGGGAGAGCTTCTTCGCTACGCACCGCGTGGGCGACACCGTGCATGGCAAGATTCTGCGTACCGCACAGTTCGGCGCATTCGTCGAAATTGCGGAGGGCGTGGAGGGTCTGTGCCATGTGTCGGAGGCCGGCGAAGGCGGCGACCACTCCAAGCTCGAACAGGGGCTGGAACACGACTTCAAGATCATCAAGATCAACGTGGAAGAGAAGAAGGTCGGACTGAGCCTGCGCGCAGCAAGTGGCCAGGAAGCCAGCCGGTCTACGGTCGAGCACTACAAGGAGAGCGCGCACAAGGCGCCCGTCTCCAGCTCGACGACCACACTGGGCGATCTGGTGAACTGGCGGAAGAACGAGCGGTAAAAAGACAGGGAACAAGGGAACAAGAAAAACGGCGGCCACCCTTTGGGGTGGCCGTTCTGCGTTTGCGGATGACGAAACCATTGCTGCGCACGATTCCTGATTGCTCGGTCTGAATCTTATAATCCACACCATGAACAAGCCCCAGGAATGGCGCGAAGAGCTGGACGCTTTGGTCGCTGCTCCCGAGAACCATACCTTGCTTTTTGAGAATGATGCTGTCAGGGTGCTCGATACCGTCGTGCGCCCCGGCGAGATCGTGCCTCCCCACACGCACAAGTGGCCGAGCACACACTATCTGCTGAGTTGGAGTGACTTCGTGCGCCGCGATGCAGCAGGTTTAGTCCTCGTGGACAGCCGCACCATCGCGAAGCCATCCGAAGGCGCTGCATTCTGGTCGTCCCCACTACCGCCGCACACTCTTGAAAACGTGGGAACATGCGACTTGCGGGTGATCAGTGTGGAGCTGAAGACGGCATAGGATTGCCTTGGCTCCGACATGTCGCGTTAATTTCCGGTGGGAATGATGCCGGCGTTTTCTACCATCAGAATCGTGGTGCGATGCGGCGCACGCGTGCGGTGGACGACGGTTTTGGGAACAACAAATCCCTGGCCGGGCTTCAGTGAGACCGTACGATCTTCGAGCCCATCTCTTCTATCGATCAGCAGCTCGCCGTCGACCACGTAGAAGAACTCATCGTCGTCGTCGTGCTCGTGCCAGTGGTATTCGCCCTCGATGGCGGCCATGCGCACCACGGAATCGTTGACCTTGCAGAGAGTCTGATTGAACCACTTGAAATCGCGGGCGCCGGGAACGGCGTGGACATCGATGAGTTGGAGCGGGGCGTGCAGGATGTTGAGGCGGGTTTCGTAAGGGAAGGGCGCGGATTCAGCCATGGCGTGGACCTCTTTAATACAGGGACCAGGGGAACCAGAATACGGGGACTTGGGCTTAGAGATCTGATTCAGCTACACGGGTGGTCTTATCCGCTTGCATTTCTTTGAGCACGACGACGATGCCCAGCGCGATGAACACGCTGATGAGCGCGAAGAGGAAGACGCTGGAGTAGCCGTAGAAGCCGATAATGGCGCCGGCAATGGGACCGACGAGGAAAAAGAGACGTCGGCAAATGCGGTGTAAACGCCGAGCGCGGTGCCGCGATTGAACTCGGGAACGCGCTTGACCGCTTCCACCCCGATGGCGGGAAAGACCAGCGAGAGACCCAATCCACCGATGGCAGCGCCCGCCATCGCCATCCACGGCGCAACGGCCTGCCAGAGCAGAACCATGCCCACGGCTTCAGTCAAAAGCGAGACGATGGCCACGGGATAGCCGCCATAGCGGCTGATGGTCCTGACGAAAAAGACGCGGACGAAGACGAAGCCGACGCCGAAGGCGGTGAGGCAAAGGGCTGCGCCGTCCCAGTGGCGATTATGGTAGAACAGCGTGACAAAGGTGGCTAGAACACTGTAGCTGACGCCGCCGAGCGCCAGCCCCATGCCGTGCGGGGCCACGCGGCCCAGGACATGCGCAAAGGGCATATGCTCGCCAGGTTCGACGGGAACGGGATCTTTGTGCCAGGCGATGGCGAAGCTGACCCCGCCAATGAGGATGGTGAGCACGCCGATGGAGGCCAGACCCCAATATTGGTCGAGGACGACGCCGAGAGGCGCAGCGAGCGCCATGCCGCCGTAGGTGCTGATGCCGTTGAGGCCGATGACTTTAGCGGTATGCTCCTGGCCGGCGGCGGTGATGCCCCAGAGAGTAGCGCCTGTGGAGCCGAGGCTTTCACCCACGCCAAGCACCAGGCGGCTGGCGACAAGCACCGCAAAGCTGAGCCAATGAACGTCAGATAGGGTGGCGGCGGCGACCAGGAGCGCGCCGCTGGCGGTGCAGCAGGCCATGCCCCAGAGCACTGAGATTTTGGCGCCCATATGATCGGAGATGCGGCCCGCCCAGGGACGACTGGCGAGAGTGGCGATGTACTGGATGCTGATGGCCAACCCGGCCAGCACCGTACTGTAGCCCATGCGCAAATGCACAAACGGCGGCAGCACCGCGAGCGGTAGCCCTATGGAGATGTAGCAGATGAACGTGAAGTAAACGTAACCAGCGATGTGCCGCGTTTGGCTCTTGAGTTCATCCGGGGCGGGAACCGGGATGTGGGCTGCGGCAGAGGTTGGCATCGCTTGGAATAGTTCTCGGATAGGAACCTTGTCATTCCAGTATAGCGAAGCCAGAGTTTCACCGCGACTGGGGCCGCAATTTGCGCTCGGGCACAAGCGGTGCGCGGCGACGATGCAGGCTCTACGACCGACCGGATTTCATTGCCCACAGGATCCCGTTCCTGATGATTCCGTAGAGCAGAGGATTCGCGTAGTCTTCCTTGTTGTGGCCAAGCGCCAAGTAGAACTCGCGCCCGCCGTCGAACTCCTGGTACCATGCCAGCGGCAAGTCGACGGGAAACTTGGTTACATCGATCGTCATCGGCTCCGTGGCGAGTTTTGTCCGGTCTGTAACCAGGACCGGATGGATACCCGGGTTCAGATGGTCCAGGAAGTAGCACTCGTCTGTCCATGTAAACTCGGCGGGCACTCCTTTGACGGCGGGGAAGCTGGGATCGACGACGCGAACGGTGAACGCCTGCTGGTGCGGGTGAGCCACGAATTTGCCACCCAGTACAGACCAGAAGTAAGGCCAATCCCGCTCCGATCCCGAGGCCGAGTGGATGCCAACGAATCCTCCGCCGGCTTCGATGTAGTGTTTGAAGGCGTCGCGCTGGGCATCGTCGCTGAAGGCCTGGTTGTTGCTGTTCGAAAACACCAGCGCGGCGTACTGGCGCAGGTTGGCGTCCGTGAAGACGCCCGGGTCGTCTGAGGCATCAACGATGAAACCGGACTCCTGGCCCATCTTGCGGATCGCTGCCACACTGGTTGCGATGTTGTCGTGCACATAGCCCTTGCCGTCTGGTGTGTAGTTGCGGGTATAGACCAGAACGCGGGGCTGCGGCGAGGTTTGAGCCGCGAGGGGCGAGAGCAGGCACCGCGCCGCGGAGAGGCAGATAACGAGTCCGGCGACTCGCGAGAAACGGAGAGAGAAGCGCATTTGTTTTCCTCAGCAAAAACCGTTCCAAGCCTAAACGGTCAGCCCTACTCTGGGCGAGTCGTTCCAGTTTAATAAACTGAGACTATGGCGGGATTTCACATCGAGCACTTTGGTTGCCGGGCGGCGCGTGCCGATGGCGAGGCCATGGCGGGAAATCTGCGCGCACTGCAGGAGCGCGAGCCGCTTGCCGCCGATGTGGTGATCGTGAATACGTGCAGCGTGACGGAGGAAGCCGATCGTGCCGCGCGCGCTTTTATTCGCCGCGCGCACCGCAAGAATCCCGCGGCCAAAATTGTGGTGACCGGCTGCTATGCACAACGCGCGCCCGAGGAACTGGCCGCGATGGCGGGCGTGGCTGCGGTAGTGGGCAACAGCCACAAGGCGCTGGCGCCGGAGATCATCCTGGAAATGACGCGCGGGAGGGGACAGCAAACGAGCGAGACGACGCAGCTGGTACCGGTGGCGTCGTTGCTAGCGGGGAGCGGGCCTTCCGCTCCGATCTGGGCCGACGATCGCTTCGCGCATTCCTTTATTGAAGACGTGCACTGGGGAGAGACGCAGCCAGCGCCGGGCGCGCAGACTCGGCCGAACTTGAAGATTCAGGAAGGATGCGGCAACCGCTGCACGTTTTGCGTGATTCCATTCACGCGTGGTCCCTCCCAAAGCTTGCCCCACCCAGTGGTGATGCGCCAGGTGGAGAGTTTTGTGGCTGCGGGCGGCAAGGAACTGGTGCTTTCGGGCATCAACCTCGGACGATGGGGAAGAGATCTGGGGTCATGCCGCGAATCGTTCGCGGGATTGGTGCGAGAGATTCTGGAAGAGACGGGATTGCCGCGGCTGCGCTTGAGCTCGATTGAGCCGATGGATTGGGACGATGCGCTGATTGCATTGATGCGCGAATTTGGCGGGGTGCGGCTGGCGCGGCATGCGCACTTGCCGCTGCAATCGGGCTCGGATGCGGTTTTGCGGCGCATGCATCGCCGTTATCGGCCATGGCACTATGCGGGGAAGGTTGGCAAGTTGTTGCGCGCGGCCGGGCCCGATCTCACGCTGGGCGCCGACGTGATGGTGGGGTTTCCGGGCGAGACGGACGCCGAATTTGAAGAGACTGTCGCGTTCATCCGCTCGCTGCCCTTCGGCTACCTGCATCTGTTTCCGTTTTCGCCTCGGCCCGGCACGGCATTGCATGCGGCAGCCAAGTTAGCGCCCGAGGTATTGGGAGAACGCATGGCCGCATTGCGCACGCTCGCTGCGGAAAAGAGCAAAGGCCACCGGAGGCGGTTTGTGGGGCGGGCACTGGAAGCCATCACGCTGCACACGCCGGCGGCGCTTGCCGAACAAGGATGCACGAAGGCATTGACGGAGAATTTTCTTCCTGTGGAACTCGAGGGCTGCCTGTCTGCCAATCGGCTCGTGCGTGTACAGATCACCGGCCTTTCTGACGAGAGCGCTCTTCAGGCCACGGCCCTCCCGTAAAATCAAGCAGCCTTCTCCCCGACGGCACAATCGCATTCGTACAAGGAATGACCAATGATGCAGAGAACAAGGTTCCCATGGGCGCGGATTGGCATTTGGATGGTGGCGGCAACCATCATTTGCGGCGCACTTGCTCCCGCGCAAACGCTCGAACCGCATAGAACGCAGAACGTCATTCTGGTGATGATCGATGGTATGCGCTGGCAGGAGGTCTTCCGCGGAGCCGATCCGGCATTGTTGCCGATTACCGGTCCCAAATGGCAGGGAAATTCGGAAGACATGACAGCGGCGGCGAAGGCGCATTACGGCGAGGCCACTGCAGACGAAAGGCGAAAGGCGCTCATGCCGTTCCTATGGAGCGTGGTGGCCTCTCAAGGCCAGGTTTTTGGAAATCGCGATCTGGGTTCGGACTCTCATGTGATCAATGGGCTGGACTTCAGCTATCCGGGATACAGCGAAACGCTGACGGGATTTGCCGATCCGCGCATCGATTCCAATAAGAATTTGCCCAATCCAAATGTGACCGTTTTTGAGTGGCTCAACGCGAAGCCTCAGTTTGCGGGAAAGGTTGCGGCCTTTGGCGCATGGGCGGTTTTCAACGGCATCTTCAACCGCGAGCGATGCGGATTTCCGGTGAATGCGGGGTACGATTCGTTCACAGCGATTCCAGCCACGCCGGAACTGAACCTGCTGAATACTCTCAAAGCCGAAACCGTGCGGATTTGGCCCGATGAGCCCTTCGATCCCATCCCATTTCATACGGCGATCGAATATTTGAAGGCCAAACATCCGCGCCTGCTTTTCATCGGATTGGGCGAAACCGATGAATGGGCGCACAAGGTGGATTACCCAGCCTATCTGGACGCGGCACACCTTGCCGACCAGTATGTGCGCGAGCTCTGGGAGCTGTTGCAGTCGATGCCGCAATACAGGGGCACGACGACTCTGATCATCTTGCCGGACCACGGGCGCGGCGATGGCGCGGATTGGAACGCTCACGGCGTGACGCATCCAGGTTCGGACCAGACCTGGATGGCGTTTCTTGGTCCTGACACACCGGCCCTGGGAGAGCGCAAAGCAGGGACGGTAGTGACTGAAAGCCAGATTGCCGCAACCGTAGCGGCCGTCTTGGGGCAGGACTATCACGCGGCGGTTCCCCAGTCGGGTGTGGCAATTGAGGATGTGCTGGGTAAATAGGCCTGGGAAATGGGCCCGACGGGCTCATGCAATCCATCATCCGGGCCGGGGCCTCCGTCCATTTCAGGCAAAGCCAATGTTATACTCAGTTTGCGCTTGTACCGTTGCGGCCCATGGGGCACCCTGTCCCGGCCGGCACGGCGCAGCTCTCGGAGGAGCACCATCGCATTCGATAAACGAGCGGCCAAGTCCTTTATTCGCATCAACGACCGGATTCGCGCGCGCGAAGTCCGTGTGATCGACGAAAACGGTGAACAATTAGGAATTCTCGCGCCTTTTGAAGCGCTGAAAATTGCGCGGGAGCGCGGCCTGGACCTGGTTGAAGTTTCTCCCACCGCCGTACCGCCGGTTTGCCGCATCCAGGATTACGGGCGCTTCCTCTACGAGAAGGAAAAAAGCGAGCGCGCCGCGCGCAAGCGGCAGAAGGTGATCGTCCTCAAGGAAGTCAAGTTCTCCGTCACGGTGGACGAGCACGACTACCAGACCAAGAAGAACCAGGCGGTTCGCTTCCTGGGCGATGGCGACAAGGTGAAGGCGAGCCTGCGCTTCCGCGGCCGCCAGATGGCGCACCGCGAGCTTGGCTACAAGATCATCAACAGGCTGATCCAGGACATTGGCGATGCAGGCGTGGTGGAGTTCATGCCGCGCATGGAAGGCACGATCCTGCACGCCATTCTTGCCCCGACGCGCAAGGAAGTGGCGAAGCCTAAGCCTGCCCCTACGGCTCCAGCGGCACAGGCGTAGGCGACGAGGCTGCGCTGCAAGGCGACTAGCCTTTCTTCCATCCCTAATCACGCACTAAATCCAAGCCAGACATGCTGTACCCAGCGACGCTGGTATCCCACCCTTGCGACAGAAAAAAGTCGCAAGGATGGGGCACGGAACTATGGGCCGGAGGCGGGGTTACCTTGGGGGGCAAAGTGAAATTTTTGGGCCGAAATCCGGGATAAACTAGCCGCAGTATCTACTGTATGATTGCGGCATTTCCCAGATCAAGGCTACGTGTATCGGGATGGCTGGTCTTCCTGATCCTTTGCGGAAGTGCGTGCGCACAGCAGTACAGCTTTCAAACCCTCGGCGCTGACCAGGGATTGTCCAACCTCGGCGTCAAGAATCTCTATCAGGACAAGCAGGGGTTCCTCTGGGTGAGCACCGAGGGGGGCGTATTCCGCTACGACGGGCGACGATTTCGCGCATTCGGGCAGGACGAAGGACTTCCCACTTCCTCGGGCGTGGCGTTTGCCGAGGCTCCCGACGGGGACTTGCTGGTGGGCGGCGAGATCGGCCTCTTCCGCCTCTCGGGAAGCCATTTCACGCGAGTGTCCTTGCCGGGCAATCGCATTGTGACCTGGACCGGCGGGCTGAAGACGGACGCGAAAGGGCACGTCTACGTAGGAACCAACGACGGCCTCTGGGAACTGACGGAGAGTTTTCCAGATAAGCAATTTTTGAGCCGCGAGGTTCCGACGCCACCTGCGGTGAAGGGCAAGGCGGTGCGCGGAATCTTTGCGGAGGACCACGCCATCTGGTACGGATGCGGCCAACAGTTGTGCCGGCTGAGCGACGAAAAGGTCCGCGTATACGGCGCCGAGTCCGGCCTGCCTGCCGGCCAGTGGAGAGCGATCGGGCGCGATATGCACGGCAACCTGTGGGTACGCAGTGGCTCCGTGGGTGTTGGCGAACTTTCCAGCGGAAGCAATTCTTTCAAACTGCAGAACCCGCCATCAATGGACATCGACGTGGGCGGCATACCGGCCATCGATTCCGATGGATTCGTCCTTCTGCCTTCTTCTCGAGGGCTGGTGGTGCGACGCGGCAATGACTGGTGGAGGATCGGACGAGAAGCCGGGCTCAAGGGAGTGGTCTACGCAGTCTTGCAGGACCGGGAGGGATCGGTCTGGCTTGGCATGGCCGGCAGAGGGTTGGTGCGCTGGGCGGGCTACAAGGTGTGGGAAGCGTACACCGCCGACAACGGGCTGGCCAGCGACCTTGCGTACCAGATCCTGCCCCGGCCCGATGGCACGGTGTGGGTGGGCACGGAATCGGGGTTGATGCGCGGTACCCGGCGCGGCGATGGGTACACGTGGGAGCGAGTCAAGCAGGTGGGATTGATTCCCGTGCACAGTGTGCAGGCCGCCGCGGACGGAACGTTGTGGTTGGGCACCGAGATGAGGGGAGTTGCACATCTGAACCCTGCCTCCGGCTCCGTTACATGGATGAGCCGCGCCCAGGGCCTGGATGCGAATTCTCCGTTCGCGCTGCTGATCAATCATCAACACAGGATTTGGGTGGGAACAGAAAACGGCCTCTATGTGGCGGACGAACCCTTCAGTCGTTTTCGTCTGGTGGAGCAACTGCCGCGCACGCATTTCTGGGCGATCGTGGAGACGCCGAACGGTGACATCTGGGCCGGAGGGGCTGCCGGAGTGTTTCACTTGTCGGGGAACACGTGGGAACGCTTCACCAAGAAGGATGGATTGAGCCGGGACGTAGTGTTGTCGCTGTGCGCGGCAGGCAACGGAGAAGTTTGGATTGGTTACCGCTACGGCGGAGAGATCGACAAAATCTCCCAAACGAACGGAAGAAGTGCGATCACGCATGTGCTGTCGCCGGGATCGGGCGGCGCGCATCTGACGTATTTTCTGGGATTCGACGCCGGCGATCGTTTATGGGCGGGGACCGACGACGGCGTCTTCGTGCTGGACAAGGGAAATTGGTCGCACATCCACGCCAACGATGGCCTGGTGTGGGACGACTGCGACGTGAATGGCTTTGCCGCCCAGCCGGATGGAACCGTGTGGGTTGGAACCAGCGGCGGCCTGGCTCGTTATACGCCGCTGCCGCATCCGCTGCCAGCCTATCCGCTTTCGGTGGTGTTTACCGGGCTTACGCTGGGCAAGAAAGAAGTGCTGCCCACGGATCATCCGTCGGTGCAGTTCGGGGCCAACGAATTGATTGCCCAGTATTCCGATTTGAACTTTACGTATGGGAATTCGCTGGCCTTCCGCTACCGGCTGATGCCGCTGTTCAACGAGTGGAGAATTACCGGGCAAAGGGAACTGGAGTTTCCGGGGCTTCCGCCGGGTTCTTACCAGCTCGAGGTTCAGGTACGCGATCAGTGGGGCAACTGGAGCGCGGCTACGGCCGCATTCAACTTCGAAATTCTGGCGCCGTGGTACCGGACGTGGTGGTTTCTGAGCCTCTGCGGTTTTAGCGTGTTTTTGCTGATGGTATCGGTGATTCGATTGCGCGAGATGGTGCTGCGCAGCCGCGAGCGCGAACTGACGAGCATCGTGGAGGAGCGAACCATCGAATTGCAGATGGCCAACGAGGAGCTGAAGCGGCTTTCTTCAACCGACGGGTTGACCGGCCTGGCCAACCGCCGCGCCTTTGATGAGTTCCTTTCGCGCGAATGGGCGCGCCTGCGGCGCAGCCGCGATCCGCTTTCCGTGTTGCTGCTGGATGTGGATCATTTTAAGATTCTCAACGATACGGAAGGCCATCAACAGGGCGACCGTTGCCTGGTAGAGATTGGAAAAGCGATGCGTGGCCTGGCCAAACGCGAAACCGATCTGGTGGCGCGATACGGCGGCGAAGAGTTCGCTTTCGTGTTGCCCGCTACGAGCGCAGCCGATGCCATAAAGTTTGCGGAGAACGTGCGTCTGGCAGTGCTGAACCTGCAGCTGATCCACCCGCAGTCGCCCGTGCTCCCGTTCCTGACCGTCAGTATCGGCGTGGGCACGGAGAGGAAGGGCGGCGCGGGCAGCGTAGAGGAATTCCTGGCCGCGGTCGATCGCGCGCTTTACTCGGCCAAACGCAACGGGCGAAACCGCACGGTGTTCTTCCAGCGCACGGCGGGCAACCGGGTGGCGTAGAAGGTAGTTCCGCTACACTCAGCCTTCAGATCGGTCCATTAAGGCATTTGCGTTCAATCGCATAGCAGTCGGACCGGGTTCCGTATGGGTGAGTGACGCCGATCATAGTTAGCACGAATTTCAAAATGGTAATATTGGTCCATTCGTGACCTCGCCAATTCCGGTCTGACGCGCGCGACAGAAACTCCCCGTGATGAGCCTTGGCGCGTGCTGTGGCATCTGTTCGACGACGCGCCCGCCAACCTGCGCGGCAAAGTCATCGGCATCTACGGGATTCTGTTTACGTTCAACGCGGCGGCCGGGCTGTGGGCGATCGTAGCGTTCCGCCATTATCCGTTGCTGCTGGGAACCGCACTGCTGGCTTACAGCTTCGGCCTGCGCCACGCGGTTGACGCCGATCATATTGCGGCCATCGATAACGTGACGCGGAAGCTGATGCAGGAAGGTAAGCGTCCGGTCGGAGTTGGCTTCATGTTTTCGCTGGGCCACTCCACCATCGTGGTGCTAGGTTCGGCGGCCATTGCCGCCACCGCTCTTGCCTTGCAGCACCGCATGGACGGGGCACGCGTGGTGGGCGGCGTGATCGGCACACTGGTGTCAGCGCTCTTCCTGTTCGGCATCGCCGCGGTGAACATCGTGGTGCTGACTTCCATTTATCGCGCATTCGTGCGCGTGCGCAATGGCGCGCGCTACGTAGACGAAGATTTCGACATGCTGCTGGCCAGCCGCGGATTCTTAGCGCGTTTGTTCCGGCCCATGTTCGCCATGATTCGGCGCAGCTGGCACATGTATCCGTTGGGCGTGCTGTTCGGGCTGGGCTTCGATACTGCGACCGAGATCGGGCTGCTGGGCATCTCCGCGGCCGAAGCGTCAAAGGGACTGCCGCTGTGGTCGATCATGGTGTTTCCGGCACTGTTCGCCGCGGGCATGTCGTTGATCGACACCACAGATAACATTCTGATGCTGGGGGCTTATGGCTGGGCATTCATCAAGCCGGTGCGCAAGCTCTACTACAACATGACGATCACTTTTGTTTCGGTCGTGGTGGCGCTGGTGGTGGGCGGCATCGAGGCTCTGGGCCTGCTCGCCGGACAGTTTCACTGGAACGGTACGTTTTGGGGCATGGTGCTGAAGCTGAACGGCAACTTTGGCGCCCTGGGCTACTTCATCATCGGGATCTTTGCGCTGAGCTGGATCCTCTCCATCGCCATCTATAAATGGCGGCGGTTCGACGAACTGGAGTTCGGAGACTGAACGGGCTGCGAACGAACTTGGCTGGAATTAAAGCCGACCGTGGCTGCCGTCGCACATGCAGGGGCTGGCAGTGTGCTTGCAGCCACAAAAATAGACAGTTTTGGATTCGGTAGCCTCGTATTCCATGGGCGTGAACTCAGTTCCCTTGTGGCTTCCGTCGCAGAACGGCTGGTTGGCGCTGCGCCCGCAGGCGCACCAGAAATAGGTTTTGTCTGCTTCTACGGCGACGGGGTACGGGCCTTTCTGGGCTACAACAGGATCGGGCATGATGACGGCTCCTTACTCGAGAATAAGAACTTCCTGTTCACGAATATAGACGATGGAGGGCCCGCCAATTCCAATAGGCGCAGGTGCTGCGGCCGCACGAATTCGGTCCAGAGGAATTTGTGCTGTCCCACCCTTTCGCAAATGCTCGAAAGGATGAGGCATTGGTAAATTCCTCTTCAAGCCGTCACAGAATCAGTGGGCGCCGGATTTGGGGAAGACCTGGGCCAGCCATGGGATCCGTAAAAACGAGGTAAGCACCAGCACGGCGCAACAGACGCCTAACAGCGCCATCACACGCGGCTCGCGATAGAGCTTTTCAGGATTCTGGACCGGGCTGTCCTGGGCAAATGCGAGATTGAAGTAGTCGGCCATGAGCAGCGCGATAAACGGGAAGGCAAAGATCATCTCCATGCGGTAGCGCATGATAAAGGCGCCGAAGAAGAGCATGGACGTGGCAGCATAGAAGAGCACGGAAACCAGCAGCGACTGCTCGGTATAGAAGAGAAACGAGCGCCGGTAGAGTTTAGCCAGTTGGTAACCGATCTGGCGGAACTCGCTGAAGCGCTTCAAGGCCATGAAGTAGCCGCCCAGCATCCAGTAGGCGATGAGCAGCGAGGCCGGGGGAAGCACGGTGGACGTGACGATGCACCAGCCAACGCAAAAGCGAATGGGATTGTTGATCGACTCGGAAAGCACGTCGAGCCAGGGGACATCCTTGGTGCGGATGGGCGGAATGTTATAGAGGCATCCCATAACCCAGAGGCTGAAGACGCTGAGGAACAGCATTTTTGAGACGACGAGCGCAAAGAGGAAGCCGACCAGGCCGCATGAAATCCATTGCGCGTAAGCCAGCGGGACATGAATGATGCCGCTGGCCGCGGGACGCATGGATTTGGTGGGATGCACCCGGTCAAAGGGCGCGTCGAGCAATTCGTTCAAGACATAATTGCTGCTGGCAGTGGCCACCACCGCTAACAGGCCCAGAGCGGCTCTCCAGAACAGAGCCAGGCTGGCCTGTTCTCCAGTAATGCTGGCGGCGACGACGATTCCGGGAAGGACGAAGATCTGCTTTACGGAATGATCAAGGCGAAAAAGATCAAAATGTGCAGCCAGGCGGCCGCGTACGGCCGTTAGCGGCAGGGGTACGCTTGTCAGGCCCATGCGGTTTCCTCAAGACCTCCAGAATCGGGCTCTCTGCGCGGAAGCTCTACTTGAAATCGGTCGCGGCTTCACCCGCAGGAGCCATTCTGTGCGCTCGTTCACCCCAGCACGCTCCCGTCTAAGGAAAGTCAGATGATGTCCGACACCTTTTCATTGTTGTAAGACGCCAAAAAATCGTTTGAGGATACTCGAACTACGCTTTTTTTCTTCACGTTAGGGGGTGGTTCAGAGTCCGGAACGTAAACCCGCAGCAGTTGTAAACCTGTGAGGTCCAATTTTCGTCTACCTTCTTTAATACAGGATTCCGCCTCATTGCGGGTCCTCGCTTTACGAGCGTCCAGCTGGAAAAGGCCAGCGCGCGCATCCCCTGAGGTTGTTGCCGGGCCTATGAAACCATTGCGCATCGTCCCCTTCGTGCTGATTCTTTTGGGTGCGGTCATGTTGTCTGAGCGCCCCGCGTATGGCTATACCGACCCGGGCACCGGCCTGCTGGCCCTTCAGGCAGCGGGATCCGCGCTGGTTGCAACCGGGTGGTATTTGCGCCGCAAACTCCACGCCTTCTTTCACAGCAAGGAACAAACCGAGCACAACCTCGCTGAGCAGCCCGGCATCTTGAACACCGAAGAACCTCCCCGCTCGTGAATCGTCTGGTCGATCTTTCATCGACACATGCGAAAACTGCGTCCGCAGATGGCCTGCTGGAAGCGACCTTTCGCGATCCGGCCGGCCAGTTGCGGCTGACGGACAAATGCGCCCTTCGGCAAATTCGCCCCGCGGCATGGGAAGAGACGCAGGCTTTCCTGGCATCGCCGTTGCGCAAGACACTGGAGCAAAGCGGCGATTTGATCGCGAGCAAGATGGCAGGTCCCGATGACCACGCGTGCATCGCTGCCGGCGAGTTGTGGCTGGAGCATCCGCGCGTGGACCCCATCAGCTACCCGTGGGAGTGGACCACGGCCCAGTGGCGCGCCGCAGCGGAGCTGACTTTGCGCGTGGCCGGCCACGCTATCCCTGCAGGATGGACGCTGAAAGATGCGACCCCGCTGAATATTGTCTTTGCTGGCCCGCGCCCCGTCCTGGTGGATGTGTTGTCGTTCGAGCGCCGCGATCCGCGCGCGACGGTCTGGCTTGCCTACGGGCAATTCGCGCGCACGTTTCTGCTGCCGCTGGTGGCGGCGAAGTATTTAAGCTGGCCACTCCAGGCGACGCTCTTTACTCGCGACGGCTACGAACCGGCGGACATTTACAGAGCTCTGCCGCGCCGGCAACGGATCAACCCTGCGCTGTTCGATGTGGTTACGCTGGCCACGCTCCTGGAGCGACGCGGCAGAAAAGCGGCCGAAGCGAAGAAGATGCCTTCGGCCAGCGACCCGAAGTTGGCGGAGCACATTTTGCAGAAGCGCATCGCGCGCCTGGGGAAGCAGATTCGTCATGCGGCCGGTGCGGCGAACCGCAGCCAGTGGAGCGACTACACGCAACTCGCGCATCATTATCAGCCCGCCGACATTGATCAGAAACAGAAATTTGTGCGTGAGGCACTGGAGCGTTGCCGCCCGGCGGAGGTGCTCGATATCGGCGCCAACACGGGAAGCTACTCGAGGATCGCCGCCGAGACAGGCGCCAAGGTGGTCGCGCTCGACAGCGATGCCGCGGCCCTGGAAGCGCTGTGGGAGATGGCGACGCGCGAGAGCCTGGACGTAACGGCGCTGGTAGCCAACATCGCCCGGCCCACGCCCGCGGCGGGATGGAGGAATCGCGAACACCTTTCGCTGCTCGACCGGCTGACGGGGAAATTCGATCTGGTACTGATGCTCGCGGTGATTCATCACCTGATTCTGCGGGAGCAGTTGCCGCTCAAGCACATTGCCGAACTCTCGGCGAGCCTGACGCGCCGCTGGCTGCTGGTGGAGTGGGTGCCACCCTCGGACCCGATGTACCAGGAGTGGCTGAGGGGTCGCGACGAGCTGTACGGCCATTTGACGGAAGACGATTTGAAGCGCGCGTACTCCCCGCTTTTTGCGGTTGCCGATCGCCTGGAGCTCAGCAACCGGCGCGTTCTTTTACTGCTGGAGCGCACAGTTGAGCAAAAGGGCGCCACCTTTGACGCCGAAGAGCCGCACTGTGAGGTCCAGACGCGGGATGAAGCGAGCGCGGCATGATGAAACGCATTGCACAGGCGTGGGGTTTTGCCTCCATTGTGCTGCTGCCGAATTACATCGACCTCACTTCATCGACTGGCGACGCGCGTATGCGCTATCCCGCGCCGCTGACGCGCATCGCACTGGCCCATCTGACGGACTTCGCGATTGTGGCGTTGATTTTTGCTGGCCTGATGGCAATCTTGCGCAGGTTGAAAGCGTGGCCTGCAATTCGCTGGGTGCTGATGGCTCTGATGCCCATCTATCTGCTGGCGCGTAATCTCGACGTCTTTCCGTTCGACGTGCCGAACTTCGCAGTGCTTGCGGCGAGTCTGCTTTGGATTGCCACGCTGGTTTTTCTCATCCTGCGCGCGCCGAAGATCGCCGCGCGGCTGCGCGCTACGGGTTGCGCTGTGCTCACGGGGTTCGCGGTTTTTGCGTTGGTGATGACCGGCCAACTAGTGCGAGCCGCACTTTGGCGTCCGGGACCGCAGGCCTATGCAACGCCTATCGCCGCGCAGCCCGCCGACAAACCGCGTCTGGTATGGATTCTGTTTGACGAGCTGGCTTACAAGCCGACGTTTGAAACGCGCGATGCGTCGCTCCAGCTTCCGAATCTCGACCGCTTGCGCAGCGAAAGCACGGTCTACACCGACATGACGCCGATTGCCTACCGCACTACGCACGTGATTCCAAGCCTGATGCTGGGCCGCATGGTCACCGATGTGATGTACACAGATGACAATCGCTTTCTGGTGCAGATTGGGAATTCGCCGCACTGGCAGCCCTTCGACGTGCATGCTTCACTGATCGGCCAGGCAAAGCAGCGCAGTGTGACGATGTCGATCGTGGGATGGTACGTTCCTTATTGCCCGATCTTTGCTGGCGCTGCAACAGAGTGCTATTGGAGCAACGATGATGCGGAGAATCGCGGTCCTATGTGGCTTGGCGCAAGCTTTGCCGAGAATGTCTGGTTCCCGCTGCGCATTCTGGTGGAGCAGATCGTGTGGCCGAGCCGAGCATGGAAGGACAACGCGGAGTGGAGCGCGGAGGGACACATTGCTTCCGTGAAGGATGTGAGCCGCCATGCGCTGGCAACGCTGGCAACGAGCCACGCCGACGTGATTTATCTGCACATTCCCGCGCCTCATCCGATTGCCTTCTGGGACCGCCGCACAGGCACATTCGCGACCGGCGGATCGTATCTCGATGGGCTGGATTACACAGACCGGCTGCTGGGGCAGATGCTCGCGATTTTGGAGGCGCAGCCACGCTGGGAGGCGACCACATTAATCGTGCAGGGAGACCACTCGTGGCGCACAGGCATGTGGCGGCCAGTGCCGGGATGGAGCGCCGAAGACGAGCGCGCCTCCGACGGCGGCAAGTGGGATCCGCGCCCGGTGCTGTTGATTCACGCGCCGGACGAGCAGCGCGCCAACACGGTGACAGCACCCACTAGCCTGATGATTGTGCACGATTTTGTGGCCGTGCAGATCCAGAACATGGTGCGATAAGCGTCATGCGTGTGGCGCTTTATCGCGGCAATGTCGTGGTTCCCGCGATGTGGAGCGCGACGTCTGGTGTGTTCAGCGACGGCTGCCCACCGGCAATGGAAATGGCATAATTTCCCGGCAAAACGGCCCGATTTCCTTTTTCATCTACCTCGCTCAGCTGCCGCGGCGTCAACGTAAATTCGACGCGCCGTGCTTCACCCGCACGAAGATGGATTCTCTCAAAGCCTTCCAACTCTACGCGCGGCGAGATCGCGGTTTGAGGGGGCTTGACGTAAAGCTCGACGACTTCATCGCCATCGCGTGGGCCTGCGTTGCGCACCTCGGCGGTTACCCTGACGGAGTCACCCGCGTGGATCGCGGTGCTGCTCGCGCGCGGCGCACCATAACTGAAGCGCGAGTAGCTCAAGCCGAATCCGAAGGGATACATAACATCGCCCTTGAAGTAGCGATAAGTTCGGTTGCTCATCGAATAGTCAGTAAATGCCGGCAAATCACCGGTGGCGCGATAGAAGGTAACTGGCAAGCGTCCCGCAGGATTGTTTTTGCCGGCCAGAGTTTCCGCGATGGCGTCGCCGCCTTCCTCGCCGGGATACCACGCAGCGAGCAGCGCATCCGCGTGCTGGTTGACCCACGGCACGGCGAGTGCACTGCCAGTCGTCAGCACCACAATCAGCGGCTTGCCCGTCGCGCCCAGGGCTTCGAGCAGATGCTCCTGCGCCCGAGGAAGTTCAATGCTGGTGCGGTCGCCGCCGTCGAAACCGTCGACGTGTACATTCATCTCCTCGCCTTCAAGATTGGGTGAGAGGCCGACAAATGCGACGATGGCATCGGAGTTCTTTGCCGCTTGAATGGCCTCGCGCAGCAAACTGTTGATCGGCGGAATCCACTCGAGATCGACAAACCGATCATTGGGAGAGTGCACGTACTCCACGCGGAGGTCATGCGGCTGCGTATCGGCAAAACTAAGTCGCGCATTCGCAGGATTGCTGTGACTGCCCATCACGAGCTTGCCGTCAACATAGAGCCGGATGCGATCGGCTTGCGGCAGTGACGGAGCATTCGGTCCACTGGCAGCAACCGCCATGAACGGGCGCGGCCCGCGCATACCCAACACGTAATCGCCGGCTGCGGGCGGCACTAACTTGCCCGTCCATCGCACGGAGAATGCCGTCGCGGAAAAGTCCGCTGCCGGCGCCACGCGGTTCCAATCGAAATTGATCCTGGCGTCGATGCGCACCATTTTTGGCGTGCCCGCAAATTGCAGATTGTCGAAGTACTCGCCTTTCAATCCCACGGTCTGGAGCGAGGCATCCGTGCGCAAGTATGCCGATGGAACGGGTGCGGGCGTGCCGTCCGCGAGGATCGATCCCGGAGCATAAAGGATGTTGTCTGTGCCGAATTGCCGGCGCATTCCGTCGAGAGGTGAAATAGGGTGTGACGCGGTTCCGTTGTAGTTGCCCTCGATGGATTCGAGCAGGTCCGCGGTTGGGCCCACAACGGCAAGCTTGCGAATGGAGGGCCTCAACGGCAATGTACGGTTGCGATTTTTGAGGAGCACGATGGATTCACGCGCCGCTTCGAGAGCCAGTTCGCGGTGCGCAGCGGAATCGACCTCTGAGTAGGGAATCGCGTTAAACGGCACGGACGCCGGTGGATCGAACATGCCAAGCCGCATGCGCGCCGTAAACAGCCGCGTGACGGCGGTGTCGATCTCGGCGACGCTCACCAAATGTTCCGCGACGGCCTTGGTCAGCGCGTTGTACGCCGAGCCGCAATCCAGATCCGTCCCGGCTCGGACCGCATCGGCGTCTCCCTGTGCTGGACTCGTTGCGTAATGATGCCCGCGCTCGATGTCGGCAACCGCATCGCAATCGGAGACCACGTACCCATTGAATCCCCAATCCTGGCGCAGATGCTGCTGGAGCAACATGGAGTTTGCGCATGCCGGCGCGCCGTCGATGGCGTTATAGGCGCACATAATGGAATCCGCATGGCCGACTACGATAGCAGCGCGGAACGCGGGGAGATACGTGTCCTCGAGATCGTGATCTGAAACGTTAACGTTAAAGCCGTGGCGCAGCGGTTCTGGCCCGCTGTGCACGGCGAAATGCTTGGGCGTTGCTACGAGTTCCAGGTAGTGGGGATCGTCGCCCTGCAGGCCTTTGACAAACTCGACGCCCAGACTCGCGGTGAGAAATGGATCCTCGCCAAAAGTCTCCATGCCGCGGCCCCAGCGGGGATCGCGAAAGATATTGATGTTCGGCGACCAGAAGGTGAGGCCCGCGAAGCGGATGCGATCGTCGTTGCGAATCGCCTCGTTGTACTTGGCGCGGCCTTCGACTGCGATGACCGTGGCGATGTGATGCATGAGCGCCGTGTCCCAGGAGGCCGCGAGGCCGATGGATTGCGGAAAATTCGTCGCAAAGCCGTTGCGCGCCACGCCGTGCAGCGCTTCGTTCCACCAGTTGTACGCAGTCACTCCTAACCGCGGAATGGCCGGCGCGACATCCTGCATCTGGCTTACCTTTTCCTCGATCGTCATGCGGCTGACGATATCTTTGGCGCGTGCCTCGGGCGCAAGCGCAGGATTGAGATATGGACAGGGCACCGCGCCGCACGAGCCCTGCTGGCCTGCCGCTGCCTGCTGCGCGTGTGTCGAAATCCAAGCCGGACTGAGGATGCTGATTGCCGCAAGTAGGACCGCTGGGGTTCTCATGATTGCCTTTTGCTTTAGTCGTTTCTGGCCGAAGGGTATCATGGTCGCCGCGGATACGTAACGGCGCTCAGTGCTTGGCGCGCAAGCTTGATGCGCGCACCACGAGCTGCGGGGCCACCAGCGCGCTTTTGTGAGGCACCGGCGTTTTGCTCTCTGCTATTTTCAGCGCCTGCGTCGCTGCAATCTTGCCGATCATCTTGCTGTTTTGATCCACCGAGGTGAGCGGCACGCGGAGAAAATCCGAGTAAGAGAGATTTCCGCATCCCACGACTGCAATATCCTCCGGAACACGCAGTCCCGCGTCGAAGATGGCGCGCATGGTACCCAGTGCGACCGGATCGTTGAAACAGAAGATGCCATCGGGACGCGGCTTAAGCGCCAGCAACTTGACCGCGGCCGCATAGCCTGCCTTATCGCCTACATGGTCGCCCGAGGGCCCGATGGAAACAACATGGTTCGCCAAAGGGGCGATCTGGTGCGATACCAAGGCCTGCTTGTAGCCGTTCAGGCGGCCGATTGCCGTACTGATCTCAGGCCCGCGAATGTGCGCGATGCGCCGGCAACCCTGTTCGATCAGGTGCGACGTGGCCAATATGCCGACAGCGGTATCGTCCACGCCGACGAAGTTCGATTCGAAGCCGGGAAACTGCCGGTCGAGAAGGATGTAAGGAACCTTCTGCTCTTCGAATTGCCGGAAACTCTCTACCGTCCACTGGGATGAAGCTACCAGCATCACGTCTACGCGCCGCGCCAGCAACTGCGCAATCTCTTCCCGTTCCAGAGCCGGGTCCTCGTCTGACGAGGAGATGAGGAGACTGTAACCCTTGCGCCGCACCTCAACGGAGATGCCTTTCGCGATTTGCGCAAAGAAAGGATGGAGCAGGTCGGGGACGACCAGGCCGATTGTCCAGGTGCGGCCGGCAATGAGCGAGCGGGCAGCGAAATTGGGCTGATAATTCAGCTCCTTCATCCGCTTCAGTACGCGCTTGCGCGTTTGCTCGCCGATGTCGGGATGGTTGCGCAAGACCTTGGAGATGGTGACGACCGATAGGCCCAGATCCTGCGCTATATCCTTTAGCCGCGCAACCATGTTTCTAGCGCCTCCGCACCCTATTCCCAATGAAAAACATAATATCGAATGCACTCAGTTTACATGTCACCGGGAGGGGGAGACCGGAATGGCGGGGAAACGGGATGCGAAAGGAATATGGCGTGGCTGGGATTGCCACGCCAGTTAGATTCACAATACGGTTCTTGCGAGAGAAGAACGCTGAAAACGCCTATCGCAAGTGGTAGGTCACTCCAAGGGCGAAACCGGCAGGATCGAGCGTGTGATGCTCATGGGTGATGTCGCTATAGAAATCAGGGAAGCCTTCATAGGTATAGTCTCCGCGCAACCAGATACGGGACCACAGCTTGTATTCCACGCCGCCACCTACTGCCCACGTGTTGCGTGTATCGTGAGTATAGGTCGAGGTCGTCTTGTGCGGAAAGCTCAGGCTGCCGAATCCAAGCTCGTATTTCGCGTAAGGCGCAAGGCGATGCCAATGATAGGTGTAACTCACGCCACCTTGGCCTACAAAGAACTTATATTCGCCTGCACCATGCGCGCCGCCAGCTATCATGGAATAACCTTCCGCAGTGACTCCCAATCCGTGCCAGAGCTCATCGGTAGCCCACGCGGCCGGACCGTATCGCGCAATTTGTCCCCAATCGCCGCGCCAATAATCGACGCCGGCGCCAAAGCTGAGCTTCGAATTGCCGCCCGAAGACGCCCCGGGACTCACTTGAGCCATCACCGGCATGCAGCACGAAAAGATCATCACGACCGCAAGTACTTTTAAGCGCATTCTAGAAAACTCCCAAATAATAAAATTCACTCCTACGGCCGCGAAACAACAATCTCTGCGTGTCAAGCATCTGTTTCTTCATCCCGTTGATATCGTGCATGTACAACTTACGCATAAAGCCGCTTCTGCCACTTGCTTCGATATTGTGTCTTACTGGTCGCTCCGCACTCTATCGCACATGTAGTTGCCGGCGAAGTACTGCTAGCATACGCAGACAAGCTGCGAAGTCGTCCTATCGGATACTGGGCGTCCAAATCCGTTGGCTATTGATTGATATTGCGGAGTGCAGCGCAGAGACGCCAAGATGGGGTCAACCGCAAATCCCAAACTCCAGAGCGACCCACTCTTACTGGACTCTTCCAGCCAGCGTGTTGCAGCGCCGAGATCGTTGAGGCCCAGCGCAACGAGAGCGAGCGAATAAGCAGCCTCTGTGTCGCGCTTTGCCGCAGAGCCCATAAGGCTGTGAAGAATGTGAAAAGCGTCCTGCTCGCGCCCTGCCACCGCATAGCAGTAGCCAAGCGCGCCTTGCAACAAACTGTGATGAGGACAATGAACAGACCAACGAGCCGCGAGGGCTTGCAGCGGTTGAATACTCCTCTCGGGGTCATTCGTATCGATGATGGCAAGCGCTTCCAGAGCATCGAGCAAAGATGCAGTAAGGCCGGCGCGCCGGACTTGAGCGATCAGATGGCGGGCCGCAGCAGCGTCACCAGCCAAATACTCAGCCCAGCAACGAACAATCTTGGCGGGCGCGCTTAATGGATACCGCGCCGTAAAATCATGCAGTAGGGTAACCGCATCGTCGAGCTTCCCGTCGGCTATGTGCAATAGCGCCCGGCCAACAACGGCTGGTGCGAAGCACCGCCGCTGATCCAATGCGGCATCGAAATCGGAGCGCGAGTTATACCAATCTCGCTCAATAACAAACCGGACCCAGGCTCTTGCGGTCTTTACCTCGACGCACGCCGGATCGATTTCCATGGCTTGCTGAAGTGCGAATGCGGCCGCAGCGCTGCCCGACGAGGTCGTAACGTTGTTGAATAATCCGCCGACGATAAGTGCGATGGTTATTCCAGCAAAGGCGCGAGCGTCTTCGGGGTTGCTATCGATCGCCTCGCGGTAGAGTCGAGTTATCACGCCGAGGTCCGAAGCGGAAAGTGTATTCCACATTTTCTCCGCAACAGCCAGAAGCTCGCAGGAGCGATCGAATCTGGCGGCCGCAAAGGGAAGACGGGCGCCAGAGGCTGGGATCCCTGTCATCTCCATGTCAACAGGAGCCATCTCAAGTACTGCTGGCCTGCCCGAAGCCTGATGAGCCGCTGGCAGAGAATGACCGCGATTGCGCAGCCAAAACTCAACTTCATCGACGTAAGCAAAGATTCTTCCGGACCCGCTGCCGACGCGACGCACGGGTAGACTGTATTCGGAAAACCATCTCTGCGCAGTGCGGGCGCTGCATCCGAGATAACCCGCTACCGACTTCCAGGAGTCGAGCCTGGTTTGCGAGGTAAATCTAAGTGTAGTTGCCTGAGCCACCGACTGCCTCCTGGAGAAACACTTTTGTCAGACCTGGGTTGGATTATAAAGAGACACTGAAAAGCGCGGAAGCATTTTTGGTGCTCGTTGCCAGACTTTAGTAATGACAAATCACGTTAAAACGCGCCGCCTATTAGTGAGCACGCACATACAAGTATTAGTGACTATATTGGAGCAATGTGGCGCGCACCGCCACACTTAGGCATCCACAAGCCGCAGTGGTGCGCGAATTGTCAACTACTGTCGCGCTTTTGCGTAAAGTCTTCGCGGACCCTGCATACCGTATCTGAAGTCAGGGGTTACTTTAGTAGCGTTGACATTCATACCGCCTGGACAGAGGATAACGACAGCATTGAATCGATTTGCGACAGTGTATCCGGTACGGATGCTAAGTTGCACATGGCGAAGCCTTAAGCAAAATGCGAATCGGAATCACGTCAAAGTGCTTAGGCTGAGAACGCGCCAGACCGCATCGCCCTTCTCGCGCACTGCAAGCCCGCACGAACATATCCACTGGCCGAGAGCGACACGGTTGCGCCAGTGTTCAGGAATCACTATGGCGACAGCCTGCTTTCATACGTCAAGAGAAAGTAACAGTTGCGATGCTATCACTTCGCTGGGATGCGAAGCCCACTCATTGGAGCGGAGGTGGTATGCGATCAGCACGTTGCCGCGTAACGAACAATCGGTTGCGCGATATCTCGATGCAAACCAGATTGAATCATTCCTGCCAACCTGTGAAAGCGTCCGCCGCTGGAGGAACAGGCAGAATGTTACTGTCGTAGAGGCTCTCTTTCCGACTTATGTGTTCGCACGCATTCATAAGTCCGAGCAGTCATCCGTGTTGCGCTCTCCAGGAGTGCGCAGAATTGTAGGCAACCACAAAGGGCCGATCGCGCTCCCTAGTTCTGAGGTTGAGTTTCTACGTACACGTCCTTTAGGTGACAAGATTGAAACAGTTAAAGAACCCGCAATTGGTGAGAGGGTTCGAATCTGCAAGGGGCCGATGCGGGGGTTGGAAGGAACGTTGATGCGGAAGAAGAGCGGCCTTCGCTTTGTACTTACGCTAGAACTTATCAACCAGAGCGCAGCGCTCGAGGTCACCGCCGACGAACTTGAGCCGAGTTCGTTGTAGCACGCAATAGAGTGCCGCGGAAACACACCATTCCTCAGATCGATTGTGAGCGCTAAGGCCCCGACGGAGGGCTTCGCGACTGTTATCGCGTAAACAACGCCAAAGTCCGCCCATCCAGAAAAATAAGTGGAGAAAAGAGTGGCTCGAAAGGACCAAAGTTGCATGTTGACACACAGAACATCCGATGTTCGCGGAAGAATTATCCAGGCGGCTACCGCGTTGTTCTCGCGGCAGGGATTTCACGGTACCAGCACGCGCGAAATCGCTCGCCTGGCGGAAGTGAGCGAAGTGACCATCTTTCGTTACTTCGAGCACAAGGATGACATTTTCTGGTCAGCCCTAGACGCATGCTTCGACTCCATCCGCACCCGACTGGAGTCGCTGGATCGATCGGCAAAGCGCGATAACCCGGAAGTCATGCTGCCGCAATTGATTAGCGTGTTAGTCGATATAGCCACTTACTCGCCAGAAATGATTCGCCTTATGGCAGTCGCACTTCTTGAGCTCCGTGGTAAGGCGGAGGATTTATGCCGGGAGAACCTGACGCCGTTGTTTGCGACGATTTCGGCCTATTTATCCAAGAACATTGAGACGGGAACGGTCCGGAATCTGAACCCGGCAATTGTCACGGCGGCGATTGCACTGACGGTGGTCGTACAGCCGGAGCTCTCAAAACTCATCAATGGGAACGGCCTTTCGCACCTCGGAAGCCGCGAGGCGATCGATGAATACTCCTCGTTCTGGCTTAACGTGCTGGTGCCTTCAGCAACATAGGGTTGCATTGTGTTGCCGCTTGCACAAAGTCATATCACTTTATCTGGAAAGGGCCAGAGCATTATGAGCACTGTCGGGATCGACGAATCACACCTTCATATCAAACATATCGAAAGCCTGGCCAATCGCACGCAAGCTGAAGGCGAGATCTCTTTCGGGAGTCGCTTCGAGCGGTTTCTTACGGCCATGGAGATTGTCGCGGATTGGCTTACGGTGCTGTTCGCAGTGAATTGCGGCTATGCCGTTTATCGCATATTAGGGCTCGGAAAGGGCACCCATTACACGATCGGCGAGCAATTCTATATCTCGGCCGCCATCGCCGCCTTCTATGTTCTGCTGCTGGACCGGGATGGAGCCTACCGGTCGAGTAACAGCCTCCTGAGAATCAAGGAAACGGAAAGGTCTTTACGTGTGTCATTCCAGGCGTTCGTACTGATTCTTCCCATAACATTCTTCAGCAACTATGCGTCTCTTCGTTGGGTGTTTCTGATCGCGATGCTGCTCGTGCCGTTGCTGCAGGCCATTGAGAAGCAGATTCTTTTCAATGTGTCGCGTGCATTGCGGGCGCGCAATGTCGGCGTTCAACGAGTGCTTGTTTATGGCGCGGGGACGAGCGGCCGGCGCGTGGTGTCAGCAATCCTGCGCGCGCCAAAGTTAGGGCTTACGCCGGTGGCGCTTATTGACGACGATCCGGAGCTCAAAGGACAGGACGTGTTTGAGTATGCGTACCGGCGCGGGCAATCGGTTCAAGTGATTTCCGGCCCAGTGACCAAGGATCTTCTGCGGCGTTATCAATGCGGGATGCTGGTCATCGCAATTCCCAGCCTCGGGCGTGAGAAGTTTTCCAGCGCAGTACAAGCGGCACGATCTTCAGGCGTGCGCCTTGCATATATTCCCGGTCAGGCTATCGCTTCAGACTACTGGACCGAATACGCCGACATCGATGGCATCCTGCTGAGCGTTTTCGGACAGCCGGCGCACGAATGGCAATACGAGGCGGTGAAAAGGGCCTTTGACTTCGTGACAGCAATCGCGCTGCTCATCCTGTTACTTCCGCTGAGCCTGATATTGGCGATCATGATCCGGCTGGATTCGCCGGGACCGATTCTTTTCAGGCAACAGCGCGTGGGAAAAAATGGCAAATTATTCACGCTCTTTAAATTTCGCACTATGCGCGTGACTGCACCTGCATACCAATTCTCGCCCACGGAGTCGAATGATCCCCGGATCACGCGGGTAGGGCGATTCCTGCGCCGAACCAGCCTGGACGAACTGGCGCAGCTGATCAATGTCGCAAGGGGCGATATGTCGTTGGTAGGGCCCCGTCCGGAGATGCCCTTCATCGTCCAGCAATACAGCACCGCGCACACTCAGAGACTGCGCGTGAAACCTGGAATCACCGGTTTGTGGCAATTGAGCGCCGATCGCGCATTTCAGATTCACGAGAACATTCAATACGACCTGTACTACATTCGGCATCGCAGCTTCTTCATGGATTTCGCAATTCTGCTGCACACCATGATCTTTGCGATGCACGGGGTTTAATTCCGGGGACGGTGCCCGGCATTGGCCGAGCGCAAGCCGATCGGATTTGCTGGCCGACAATTGGGAGGATAAGAGATCGCACATGGCTACCGCTACGATAACTGAATCTCCGATGGATGCCGCATTCGGGCAAGCGTCGCGCATGAATATCCTCGGCGTCGGGATCAGCACGATCAACATGAGCGACGCCGTGGAACTGAGCGATGCACTGATTCGCTCGGGCAATAAGAGTTATATCTGCGTTACTGACGTACATACGGTGATTGAGGCGCAATCGGATGCTGTACTGCGGTCCATTCTGAATCGCTCGTTCCTGACAACTCCGGATGGCGTGCCTCTCGTCTGGATCGGAAGAATGCTGGGACATCGGCGGCTTCGCCGCGTGTATGGTCCCGACTTTCTGATCGAAATGTGTAAGGTATCGGCGCAGCACAAGTACCGGCATTTCTTCTTTGGGGGGAAACCGGGCGTAGCACAAAGTCTAACTGCAAAACTGACGGAACGTTTTCCTGGACTTGAGGTTGTAGGTACCTACACGCCGCCCTTCCGGCCGCTGACCCGCGACGAAGAGCGGGAACTTGAACAGATGGTGGAGGAGGCGCAGCCGGACATTCTTTGGGTGGGATTGGGCTCGCCGAAGCAGGAGAAATTCATGGCGCAGTTCTGCGGCAGGCTGAACGTCAAGCTCATGGTTGGAGTTGGCGCTGCTTTCGACATTCACTCCGGAGCCGTGAAGGAAGCACCGCAGTGGCTCAAGAGCATAGGGTTGCAGTGGCTGCACCGTCTTGTTCTGGAGCCGCGCCGCTTGTGGAGGCGCTACTCGATCTGCATACCCAGCTTTATTTGGGGGATCAGCTTGCAGTTTCTCGGCATCCGCCGGTTCAGCATTGGCGCATGAATGCGCGCGACAAGCATGCTCTGAGAAATGTTAAGCGTTTGCGTACAGGATATCGAGAGCTTTCCGTGAAAAAGTGCGCATCGGGATGCGGTCCTTGTCAGTGCCTCCTCCAAGCCCTCTAAGTAATTACCTCAATACTTTTGATCGGAAGATTATCAGTGCAGGTTCGCCGGGAAAAACGAATCTAATTCATTCCGGCGAGCCAGTGGACCGAAAGGGAACTACGTCTCATGTCGTCTAACGCGTCTTCATCATCACAATTAGGCTTCACGCCCCCTGGCTCGTTCTCGGCCTTCACGCCGCACAATGCCGATTTGGAGCTTCGGGACCTTGTGCTCATTTTCAGAAGGCGAAAGGGCATCATTGTCGCCGCGCTTGCTGTGGGTATCCTCCTGGCTGCAGTGGTTCTCTTACTTTCGCAGAGGCAATACAGCTCGACTGCGACCATCGAGATCAATAAGGAGAACAGTAACGAGCTAGGGATGGCCGATCTTTCTGGAATCGAATCTGGTTTCGGCGGGGACAATGAGATCAACATGCAGCTGCTGACGGAGGAGTCAGTGATTCAGAGCGACAACACTGCCCTGAGCGTGATTGAACGGCTGGGGCTGGAGCAGATTCCTCCTTATGCCGTACCTCCAGGTGACGATGGAAAGAATGCAGGTTTGGCGCAGGAGCATGGATTACCGCTGGATAAGGCGCCTTTCCGGCGTGATCGCATTCTGCAGATGTTTCGGTCGAGATTGCACGTGTCGCTGGTCAAAGGCACCCGCCTGATCGACATTACTTACACAGACACCGACGCGGCACGAAGCACGGCCATTGCCAATGCAGTGGTCGAAGCGTACATCAATGAATACACGGAGACGCGGTACCAGGCGTCGTCGAGGGCTTCCTCGTGGTTGACCAATCAGCTGGCAGACCTGAAGGATCGAGTAGCGGCGAGCCAGGCGAAGGTCGATCAGTTCCAGCGGGAATCCGGCCTGACAGGGATGACGTTATCTCCCATCAGTGAAAAGCCGGGCGAGACGGCGGCGGTGCCGTCATCGGATAATGTTCCACTCGAGCGCTTATTGGAACTCAATCGCGACTTAACAAATGCGGAGGTTGCGCGCATTGCGAATGAGGCAGCCTACCGATTGACCGAAACTCAGGACCCCGATGTTGTTATGGGAATCGGATCAACTTCATTGGCTAGTAGCCTTGGACCGAATTCGCCTCTAGCGCCGGGTAGTTCGGACCTGACGCTTCTGCAGCAGCTCCGCCAGCAGCAAGCGCAACTGAAGATGCAGATGGCTGCATCCAGCGTGAAGTACGGCGACATGAACCCCGTCATAACGCAATTGCGCAATGAAGAGCAGGCTCTGGATGCACAAATCACGCAGGAGCTAGCGCGAATTCGCACTCTGGCCAAGAACAACCTGGAGCTTTCCACTCTTGCTGAGCAAGGCATCCAGGACCAGGTAACCAAGCAGGAACAGAGCGTGAATACGGTTTCGGAAAAAGCCGACGAGCTGGTTTTGCTCCAGGAAGAAGCATTGTCTAGCCGTCAGATCTATCAGGACCTTTATACAAAGCTGGAAGAGGCAAGTGTCACTGCGGGAATCAAGGCATCCAATGTCACCCTTGTGAACCCGGCACGTATTTCATCGCATCCCTCCTCTCCGAGAGGTCGGCTCCTACTCGGCGTGGGAGGCATGCTCGGACTTGTGTTGGGACTTATTGCCGCCTTTCTTTGGGATTACTTCGATGATTCCATTGTGAGCCTCGAGCAGGCCGAACAGATCAGTACGTTGCCGGTGCTAGGAGCGATTCCGGACTTCAATCAGAAGCAAGGCGCCATGAGCCGATATGGATTTGCTTCGCGATCTCAGGATCCTGGTGACGCGAAAGAGACTTGCTGGCTCTTGCGAGCGCCCCGTTCCCATATTGCCGAAGCATATCGATCGCTGCGCACCGCGCTGTTGCTGAGCAGGGCGGAAAAGCCGCCCAAGGTCATCCTCGTGATGAGCGGCTCGCCGGGCGAAGGCAAGTCTACGACCTGCCTGAATACGGCCGCAGCGTTTGCCATTCAGGGAGATAAGGTTCTTTATATCGATGCCGATATGCGCCACTCACGGGCCCAGGATTACTTTCATTGCGCTAATAACGCCGGCTTAAGCAATTGCCTTACCAGCGGCGTGCCATTTGAGCAGGTTTTGCATCCGTACCCCGGCATCGACACGCTTTTCCTGCTGCCGGCGGGCCCAAGTCCGCCCAACCCGTCGGAGTTGGTCGGGTCAAGGCGCTTCGTCGATTTGCTCGAAGAACTGAAGACGCATTTTGACTACATCTTTATCGACAGTCCCCCTATTCTTTTGGTGACAGATGCGCAGTTGCTTTCGTTGCGCACCGACGGAATTATCGCGGTCGTGCGCTCGAAGAAAACCACAAAGCGCGCCCTGCAGCGAATGTTATCCATCATGCGTACGCCCGGAGCGTCACCTCTGGGAATTGTGGTGAATGCTCTGGGCTCGAGCTCTGCATCTTACTCGGGTTACGGCTATTACGGGAAGGAGAGTGAGAGATATGTCGAAGGCCAGTAATAACACCCCGAAGCAGATGCTTCGCTCAGTTATGCTGTTTGCCGTTCTGCTATACATGCTGGCTTCTGCGGACGTCAAAGGACAGCAGTCGCCCTCCGCTGTTACAGCGAATATTGCCGAATCTTCCAGCACCGCGACGCGACGGCCGTCCGTTTCGAGTGGAAACGGATTATTGCCCGTGCCGGAAGGCTTTGAGAAGCTGCACCTTTCGCCGGGATATCTGCTGCAGATGGACGTCTACGACGTTCCAGAGATGTCGACGGAACTGCGCATCGACGCGCAGGGATCGGTGACCGTGCCGCTTGCCGGAGGCGTCCACGTTGAAGGCGACACAGTGCCGGAGGCGCAGGCCGCGATTGCAAAGGTGCTTATCGAAAAAAGGATTCTGAAGGATCCCCAGGTGACGATCAATGTCCTGCAATATTCATCCAAATACGTGTCCGTGCTCGGTGAGGTGCTGAACCCGGGACGGTTGCCGCTGCTGGCGCCGGAATCCCTCGAGGACGTAATTGCACTGGCCGGAGGCGAAACCATCTCGGCCAGCGATGACATCGAGATTCAGCACCTGGGCGAGAACGGCGAAGTCACAAGCAAACACGTCGTTTATGTGCAGGCTAGTGACTCGTCGACGGTGCAAAACACTTTAGTGGAACCTGGAGATACGATCCTGGTGCATCGTGCGGGAATCATTTATGTCCTCGGCGCGGTAAATCGTCCGGGAGGTTACCTGATGGTGAATGGCGGCTCGTTGAGCGTCATTCAGGCGGTTTCTCTTGCCGGAGGAATCACGCTGCAGGCCTCGGCAAAGTGGGCTGTGATTGTGCGCCGGCAGGGAGACGGATATGTGCAGTTCAAGGTTCCGCTGGCGGCCATGGAAACCGGCGGAGCTGCTCCGATTCAGCTTCAGGCGAACGATGCACTGTTTGTGCCATTAAGCACGTGGAAGGCCGTTCTAATTAGCAGCTCCAATGTCCTGAGTGCGGCAACTTCGGCTGCTATTTATCGCGCGCCATAGGCTGCATTGAAGTAATCTCCAAAGTTTACCTGGAGGGAAAGAACAGTGAAGCGTGTATTACATGTAATGGGTAGCCTGCACCTCTCAGGAATGGAGACGATGCTCCTGAGCAGCTACAAAGAGTGGCAGCGCATCGGCTACGAATGCGACGTGATCGCAACTGCGGCATCGGAAGGTCCAGCGGCCACCAAAATACGCGAGTGCGGCTATAGTGTGTTTCATTATTCCTTCCGCAGCAGGATGCGTTATCTTCCGAGCGGCAAGTTCATCTCGAATTTCTTTCTACTCTGCAGGTCTGGCTATGACGTGGTGCATATCCATACTGAGGCCGGCAGGCTCGTCTTTGCCGTTCTGGCAAAGCTCGCTGGCGTCAAGACTATTGCGGTGACTCCTCATAATGTCTTCCGTTTTGGCGGATTACTGCGGATGCGCAAGCTGTGCGAAAGACAGCTTATTCGACTTCTTGGCGGGCGGTTCGGCATGATCAGCGAATCCGTGCGCGAGTGCGAGTGGAGCCAATTCCGCATCAAAGGGATTCGGGTGTGGAATTGGCTAAACACTTCTCACTTCAGTCCGCCATCGTTGGAAGAGCGCAATGCGGTGCGCACTTCCCTCGGAATTAAAAACAACCAGTTTGTAGTTGTGTCGGTTGGAAATTGCAGCAAGGTCAAGAACCACGAGGCGTTGCTCCGTGCGATTGCTATGCTTCCGAATGAGACTCAAGCGCTCTATCTGCATATCGGGCGCGAAGAAGAGGACCGCCGTGAGCGCGCTTTGGCCGCGGAGTTAGGAATGGAAGACAAGGTTCATTTTCTTGGCTCTCAATCGGATCCGCTGCCATTTCTCTGGGCCGCCGACGTCTTTGCCATGCCTTCACTGTATGAGGGACTTGGAATCTCTGCGATTGAGGCCGTCGCTGCTGGCGTGCCGTTGATCTGCACGCATGTAGATGGCCTCTCGGATGTGGCAGCGGAAACAAACTGGACCATAATCACCACGACGGCGCCGGAATCGATTGCTTGCGCACTGCGCCTTGTGAGCGACATGCATCCGTCGGAACGCCGGAACAGAGCGCTGAGCGACAGCGAGCGCATTCGCGAACGCTTCTCAATGGAAAGAGGCGTGAACAGCGTCGTTAACGCCCTCTATGTGTGAGAGCGACCGCATTGCCGGCGACGGCGTTTGGTGAATCGCCGGAGCTGAGGCGCTGCAAAGCGCTCACGTCTGGACCCCAGAGAACCAGGAGAATTTGTGCGCTTTTTCAATCTGGACTTGCACATCGGCGTGATCGGCGACCTCAGGCAGGTCTTCACGGCAATGGGGCACGAAGTTACGGACTGGACGCTTTCCGCGCACGCGTGGGTGCTGGGCCGCAAGCGCGATAAGGTCGATGTGGTCAATCAGACTACATGGCGTGGACTTGATGCGGCGATGTGCGATGCGTTTTATGCGCGCTACAAGAGCGAACTGGAACAGTACGACGCGTTTATTGTGACGCACACGCCGAGTTTTGCCATGCTGTACGAGCGCTGGAACAAGCCGGTTCTCTGCGTGGCTTCGACCCGTTACGAGGCGCCCTTTACGCATGACCCAAAAGCGTGGGAGGAATTCAACGCGTATTTACGTTCGAAGATCGATGCCGGCTTAGTGATTCCGGTAGCCAACAACAAATACGATGCGGCGTATGCAGAGCACTTTACCAAGCGCAAGTGGCAAGTGATACCGAGCTTGTGCAACTACACGCAGGCGCCCTACACAGGGACACGGGCTGAGTCGTTGTATGTTTCGAAGTTCCGCCTGCCGCGCAGCGTGCCCGGGCTGATGGACAAGGCGGAGGAATTCAAGCAGAGTCTGTTCCAGAAGGCGGCGCGCAGGCTGGATCTGGCCACTTCGCGGCAAGGCTACACCTGGCGCGAGATTTCTGCCTTTCAGGGAGCGGTGGTTATTCCGTACAACGCGTCGATTATGTCGATCTTCGAGATGTACGCAGCGGGGATGCCGATGCTGTTTCCCACACTGCGGTTTGCCACGGAGTTGTACGCAGCAAACTGCCACAACACGGTGTTTTCTGAGTTGAGCTACAACCAAGTGCGCGGATTGCCGAGCGGCTCCGCGGTGCCCTGCGGCGCGCCGGACCCGAACAACTACAAGGATGTAGAAGGCATGATGCATTGGGCGGCGCTGGCTGACTTTTACGATCCTGAAAATATGAGCCACCTTCATTTCTTCGACTCGTTCGACGAGTTGGAGCGCCTGCTGCAGACATGTGACTGGAAGGAGACGCACCACAGGATGGTGGAGCATCATACCTTGCGCACGAAGGCGGTGTTTGCGGCCTGGGAACGCGTGCTGGGGGCGCTGGGGGAGCGGCGTGAGCGGGCTTGTCTGCAACCTATGAATGGATAGGAAGCTGATTGAATCCAGTTGCGCAGGCTCCGCGCGAGCCTGTCGTCGGGGGCCAACATGCCACCGGCGTGCCTTACCTGCTTAGCGCCGCAACGCAGTAGGATAAGGGCCCCTACGAACGAATCTCTCGTAACTGAACATCGAATAGGTGTCCAATCATGCACTGAACGGAGTAGCAGCGAGGCGCAGTGCGGACTCGATAAGGTGTCTTAAAAATACTATGATGTATCTTCTCGAATTCGCGATGCTGGCGTTGGTCGTGGCCTACGTGTATGTTCTTTTCAGATGGCCATTCATCGGGCTGGTCAGCCTGCTTGCCGGCGAGTTCATTGACTTCGCATTCGGCTTGAATAACAGCCTTATAGGCGGAATCCATCTCGATCCGCTCGATGCGATTTCGATTTGTCTGCTTGGTGCCGGGCTGTTTCGCTCCGTTCAGCACATCAGGAGTATCAACGTGATGACCCTGCTGTGTCTTGGCTATCTTCTGCTTTTTGCGATGAGTTTCGGCCGCGGCATCGTTACGAATGGATTTTTTGCAGCGGCGAATGAATCGCGCGGATTTACGGGGCCTTTAACGGCAATGCTGTATTTTGTCACTGTTCCCGCGGATCCAAGGGCACTCCGCAAGTACACGCTCGCCTATCTCTATTTCGGAGGCGCACTCTGCATTGCTGCCGCTCTGGCTGCAGCGGGATTACCGATTGGTATTAACGTAATGGGACAAGCCGATGTCGCGGGGCTGGATGGGCGCTATCTGCCATCGGGCGCCGCCGCGGCTATCGCAGTCTGCGGATTTCTTTCGCTGGCGTTGTTTCGCAACCGAACTTCTGGGCTGATGCGGCCGATTATTCCGATGGCATTTCTGTGCGTCGCAGTCTATCTTCGCCATCGCACTATCTGGGTCATGCTCGTGGTGGGCGTACTCGCGTTCTTGCCGCTGGACAAGAAACTCTTCTTGCGGCTGCTTCCCGCAGCCTCGCTAGCGGTCCTACTGGTGATTGGTCTCTCGATTTACGGGAACCGCACAAGTGGTCTCGTCTCAGAAGAGCAATTTTCCGCATCGGCCACGAACTTCGACACGTTTGCATGGCGCCTGAATGGATGGAAAGATCTTCTCTTTGATAGCGAGCAAACGCCCTTAACGGTAGCATTCGGCAAGAGCATGGGATCGGGTTATTGGAGAATTGACCCGACATCGTATGCGGTGACCAGCGTAGCCCCGCACAGCGAATATGTGCAGGAATATCTGCGTGTGGGCCTTGTCGGGACCTTATTGATCCTATATTTCGGGCTCCGCGCGTTGCTGCGCTTGTGGAAGCTGGGGAGATACGCTCCGTTCGCGGCGTACCCGACAACGTCCGCGTGGGCTGTCATCACACTTATTACGCTTGTATACGGTCTGACCTATGGTATTCAGCCGCATTCCTATGCGCTCATCGCCATTGCGAACGCGTTTCTGAGCGGTTTTAGCGTCCAGAGACAAGACGCCTACCAGCTTGCCGGAAGCCAATGGCAATTGGTCGGCATCGCGGGCAACGCGGCGTAGAGAGCGAGAATTCAATGTCAATCCGCCGCATCGCCGTACTCATGACGTCGTTTAACCGGCGCGAATCCACGTTGAGTTCGCTGGCCGCGCTCACTCGTCAGCAGCGCGCGGCCGACTTTGCATTGCAGGTGTTCCTGGTCGACGATGGCTCGACAGACGGCACCGCCGATGCGGTGCAATCAGCGTTTCCTGAAGTCCGGGTACTGCGAGGGGACGGCACGTTGTATTGGAACGGCGGCATGCGAGTGGCCTTTGCGGCCGCGCTTCAGGAATCGTTCGATGCGTACGTTCTTCTGAACGACGATACGGTGCTCTATAACGGCGCGATTGCGAGACTTGTCGCGTGTGTACAAATGAGGATCGAATCCGGAAGGCCCGTCATCGCTGTGGGAAGCACGGTTTCGCCGCAATCCGGAGAACACACCTATGGCGGCATAGTGAAGCACGTGCATGGAGCGGTACTTCGGTTCGAGAAGATTCCACCTCACGAATGCCTGCCCATCTCCTGCGACGCCATGAACGGAAACGTTGTGTTGATTCCTCGAGAAATTGCAGACGTCGTTGGAAATCTCGAGGAGCGATTCCGCCACCAGTTCGGAGACCTTGACTACGCATTGCGCGCCAAACGCGCCGGTTTTCAGGTGATGGTGGCCCCGGGCTATTTCGGCGAGTGCGCGGCAAATTCCCGGGAAGGAACCTGGCGCGACTCTTCACTATCCTTGAAAAGACGCTGGAAGCACCTGCTGTCGCCCAAAGGGGTTCCTGTGCGGGAGTGGCTCCTCTTTACATGCCGCCACTATGGCTGGCGCGCAATTTACTATGCATTCTCGCCCTTCGTGCAGACCATCATGTCGAGCGCGCTGTCGCGCAACGGGTCTGGCGTAACTCGCCGCGAGTCGCGCCCGGCATCTTGATCGCGCGCAGCTAGCGCAGACTACTGACTGCAATTGAGTGACACGTACCATGCATTACGAGGTGTAAGTTGACTGCGAAACCCCGTACGATCGCGTCGTCCGCGCTATCGGGCATACGGTGGAACTATGTTGGCGGCATTGGCGCAAGCCTTTGCTCCCTCGCGATCAGTGTGGTTCTGGCACGCATCCTTGGCCCCAAACCGTTTGGCCAAATCATTATTGCCATGACCATTTACGGCTTCCTTAATCTTTTCGTCGACGGCGGCTTCAGTCAGGCATTGGTCCAGCGAGCGGCCCTAAGTGAGCGCGACATTCGTATCACATTCACCTGGCAGGTTGGAATAGGCGGATGTACGACCGGCCTTGTATACCTCTGCGCACCTTGGTTCGCACGCCTGTTTCACGACGCGTCGGCGGTCCACGTGATTCAGGTGATGTCGTTCCTGATTGCGATCCAATCGACAGGGCTGGTTTCGGCAGCACTGCTGCGCCGCGAGATGCGCTTCAAGGCGGTCCAATTTGCATATCTCACAAGTTACCTCTTTGGATATCTTGTCATTGGAATTCCGATGGCGTTTCGCGGTGCCGGGGTTTGGAGTCTTGTGTGCGCCTGCATTGCGCAATGCATGGTCAATACTCTCCTGCTTTATAGGGGAGCAAAGCACACGCTCGTACCCGTTTTCGCGCTGCCCGAGCGGTCCATCACATCGTTTGGCAGTACGATGATTGCCAACAACGTCGTCAACTGGGGGCACTCGAATCTCGATAACATCGCGGCTTCGAGGCTTGGACCGGTTGCACTGGGGCTTTACGGGCGCGGTTCCAACTTTGCGTACCAGCCGGTGAACACTGTCGTAAATGGACTGCAATCTGTTCTGTTGTCCTCCACCGCACGAGTGCAGGAGAAGCGCGAACTGATGCGCGACCTGAGCCTGGCGGTGATGGGAATCGTGTTCGGAGTTCTGGGGGCTGCCTACGCGACTTTCGCGCTAACTCCGGATACTGTGATGCTGGGCTTGTATGGCGGTAAGTGGGTCGCGTTGATACCGCTCATGGTTCCTTTAGCGTTGGCGATGCCGTTTTATGGCGTTCACTGTCTTCTGGGCCCCATTCTTTGCGGGCTGGGGCGGCCCGATCTTGAGTTCTGGCCGCAGGCTGCGAGTTGCGCCATCGCTGCGTGTGCGTTCTTCACAGCGACCCATTATTCGCTTCTCGCGCTTGCCTGGGCCCTCTTTGGAGTGATGTTGATCAGGTTAACGATGATTGCAGGGTTCCTATTTCGCCTTCTGAAGATATCGTGGCCTGACGCGTTGCTTCTTGTGGCGAGAAGGGTCGCATTCTCTGCGTGTTTCGGTGGCTTGGCGTGGTGCACGGACCACTTGCTGCGCTTGATGCACCTCGGAACAGCGCAACGTCTAGCCGTCCTGTTCGCTTTCTGTGGAATCGCTCTCGCGTGGTCGGTGTGGTATGCGGGAAACCTGATCTTCGGCCATCAGGCAGTGCGTTTTTTGTGCAATTACGCGGCGCATTTGCCGAGTGCCTACGTTAAGCAGTTGAACCGCCAGGCTAGAGTTGGCCGATCACCAATTCTACCAACGCTGCAGGAAACCCCTTGAGAGCTGCGTCGTGTTTTGCCGGCGAACCGATCGCGGAATCGGGTTGCCGAGCAAGCAAATGTGAGAACCAGGATATATAACGATGCGATTTGTCGTAGCAAAAAGACACGGGCGACGCGGCGGCGGGCTAGGCAACGAGATGTTTCCCTGGGCCAAAGGCTGGATTGCCAGCCAAGTTTTGGACGCGCGCCTGATCGGCCCTTCCTGGGGCTTGAATCAACGCAAATACCATCGGAATTTCGGCACTTCGCGGCTGGACTTTCTGGCCGAGGAAGCACTCGCGCATCTTCCCCATCACGCTTTTACCGAAAGTGAGTATCGCGCCACCGGGGAGATCGATTTCGGGGCCGCGATTCAAAAATGGGCGACGACGCGAGGGCTCAAAGCAAAGTCTTCCTACATTGTCAGCGTCGAGGGCATGTGGGGAGGGTATCCAGCGATCCGCAACGCGCGCGGATTTCTGCTTTCGAAGCTACTGAGCAGCCGCGATGGGCTGCGGAATGCTTATCAAGTTGCATCGACGCTCGACCGCCGCAAAATTTGCGTTGCCGTTCACATTCGCTACGCCAGGGATGGATTCAGTTCCACACAATCCGGCGAAGACGTTCGAGGAAGGTTCAATATCTTCATTCCTGGCGAATGGTATTTGTGGGTATGCGAGGAGCTGAGGAAACAATTTGGAGATCGAATTCAGTTCTGGTTTTTCACGGATCGCCGCGGCCCCGAATTCGATGAAGCCGTGCGACGTTTTAACCCCGGCCAGATGCAGCAGCAGGGACTTACCGAATGCAGCGACCTGCTGCTGATGGCACAGGCCGATCTGCGCGTGTGTTCTGTTTCTTCCTACAGTTTGGCTGCAAGCTTTCTCTCCGGCGGACCCTATCTCTGGTACGAGCCTCAACTCTCGCTCGATCGCGGAATCTATTCACTGTGGGGACACATCGGACCGCAACATGCGCCGTGGACGCCCGAGGTAAATGAGCCGAGCGCCGCTTGTGACGCGATTGCCAATAGTTCGACCCTGTTTCCTGGGACGGCGATGAGAGTTGGCGATCCGTTGCCCGAGAGTTTGTTGCGGATCCTCGACCAGAAACTTCTCCTCAACGATCCCCGGACAAACCTATTGGACTACGGATATCTGCCGGAAGCTGCCATCAAGGCTTGAACGGCGCCTCTGCGAAATCGCACCAGTTACAAAGTCCGCAATACAACCTTCCCCCAAGACATTCAGACCTCATGCGTATTGTGATGATTCATAACCGATATCAGCAGTCGGGCGGCGAAGATCATGTGTTTCGCGCCGAGACTGCGTTACTGCGGGCGCGAGGCCACGAAGTGGAAGCAGTGGAGGAGAATAACGACGCCATCGTGCGCTGGACAGCAGCATCCAAAGCGGCTTTTGACTGCGTATATTCTTTTGCATCCGCGCGCAGCATGAGCAAGCTCATCGATGATTTTCGTCCCGATGTAGCCCACATTCACAACTTTTTTCCTCGACTGTCGCCATCAGTGCACTATGCGTGCCGCCAAACGGGGGTGCCAGTTGTTCAGACGCTCCATAACTATCGCCTGCTTTGCCCCGGAGCTACGTTGTTCCGGGAAGGAAAGGTCTGCGAGGACTGCACGAGAGCGGTGGTTCCGTGGCCGGCGGTCGCGCACGCATGTTATCGAGACAGCCGAACGGCGAGCGCTGCCGTCGCCAACATGGTCTCGATCCATCGCGCGCTGAGGACTTGGGACCGCGCGGTTGCGCGCTTTATTACGCCGTCAGAGTTTGCGCGGAGCAAGTTCATTGAAAACGGCTTTCCAGCGGAGAAAATCGTCGCCAAGCCGAATTTTCTGAGCGACGACCCCGGAATGAGCGCAGGGAGCGGCAAATATGCGCTCTTCGTGGGCAGGTTGTCGCAGGAAAAGGGGCTCGATACGCTTCTTGCGGCGTGGCGGCAGCTTCCCTCAACAGTGCCCCTGAAAATTGCCGGCGATGGCCCTATGATGCCGGTGGTAAAGGAAGCAGCGGCTTCCGCTCCTGGCGTTGAATGGCTCGGACTGCGCAATCATGAGGATGTGTTACGGCTTATGACTGACGCTGCATTCCTGATCGTTCCATCAAATTGGTACGAAAACCAACCGATCGTTGTGATCGAAGCGTTCGCTGTTGGGCTGCCAGTGTTTGCATCCCGCCTGGGAGGATTGGCAGAACTGGTGAGAGACGGAGAGACGGGAAAGCTCTTTGCCGCCGGGTCCAGCGAGGCGTTGGCGGCCACGGTCGAGTGGGCCATTGCACACGCGGATGAACTGAGAGCGATGCGGCGTAATGCCCGCCTGGAATTTGAAAGCAGATATACAGCCGACGCGAATTACAGCCAGCTGATGCGGGTCTACGAGTCGGCGCGCGGCGACAACTGCGCAAGGAAGAGCGAGGCAAAGTGACAAAAAGAAAGAAACTCGCCATCCTGCTCAACATTGTCGCTCCGTACAGGGTTCCTATTCTGTCGGCCTTGGCCGATTACTTCGACACGCTGGTGCTGCATGGCGGATGCGAGCCCAACCGGCAGTGGGCGGTTAATCTGCCTCCGAGCCTCAAGGTGCGCAAGGCCTTTACTCTCCAGATCCCGCTGCGCAAGAAGTGTGGCGTCGACGGCGTCGTAGATACATCTTATATTCATCTTAATCTGGGACTTATCCACTGGTTAATTCGATTCAGGCCGGATGTGATCATCTCGAACGAGATGGGATTACGGACCATCATCGCGATCCTCTACGGAACATTGGCTCGCGTTCCGGTGTGGGTGTGGTGGGGCGGCACCATGCACTCGGAGCGTAATATCGACGGGCTGCGGGCGCGTTTGCGGCGCTTTGTGGTGCGGTTTGTCGGTCGATGGATCAGTTATGGCATGACGAGCACGGAGTACCTGGAATCGCTAGGAGTTCCGCGCGCGCGGATTCTGCAGATTCAGAACTGCGTACCGCATGAGACGTTCCAAGCGGTTCCTCAGGGACCGCCGGCGTGGTTTGCGAACAGTCCGCGGCCCGTGATTCTCACTGTGAGCCAACTGATTCAGAGAAAGGGTTTGGACAAGCTGATTGAAGCCTGCGGACGCCTGGCGTTGCGCGGGAAGCAATTTACGTTGGCGATTGTAGGTTGTGGACCGGAGAAGGACAATTTGCTCGACTTGGCCAAGGCCAACAATATCGAACACTTTGAGATTCTGCCTAATCAGTCGCAGCAAACCTTAAATGAAATCCTCAGAAGCGCGGACGCTTTTGTATTTCCTACGTTGGAAGACGTTTGGGGTCTGGTCGTGAACGAGGCACTATGGGCGGGAACGCCCGTGCTGTGCTCCAGATTCGCGGGCTGCGCGCCGGAGATCGTCAGCCAAGCGAATCTCTTCGATCCGATGCTTCCTGAAAGTTTCGACGCAGCCTTGATGAAGGTGTTTGAAGGTGGGGTACGTCCACCTGATCTTTCCCGGCTGTTGACCTGGCAGGAGGTGGCGTCGATGATGTGCACCTCGCTTGAGTCGGGCGTTCCAACTCGCTAATAAACAACGGCGGACTCGAGTGCGAGGATCATTGCGATCCCTGCATCGGTCCGCCATTTTTGTTTGAGGGTGTTGTTGATTCGATTAGTTCATGTGCTGATCGCCGACCAGCTCGCCTGCAGTCGCAATCTTGGATGACCAGAATGTCCGTTCCGTGCTTTCGGCTTGCAGATTCACACCCGAAGATGTGAGGCAGGGGTTGGTGAATTCATTGCCGGCCGCAGAAACACCGGCGTCGGCGCTATCCGGCGGGTTTACCCATAGATCGTATGCCGCAGGAGCGTTGCTAGAGTTAGGCCCGACCATTCCACCCGCGGTAGTGGTAATTGTATTGTTATAGAATTGCGTGCTCGCATAGTAATTCCAAATGACAACCGCATTCGCTCCCCACGCATACCAGGACCCCGCACTTGTCATTCCACAGGAAACTATGCGATTTCCCGTGGCAGTTACGTCGTGGCCGGCAGCAATGCCGACGCCTGTTCCCGCGGTGGCGACCACTTGGTTGTTTTCAAATTGCACATAGGCCGTTGGCGAGGAGCCATTGGTTCCGGGGCCGTCCGTAATCAGTGCGGTACCTGTGTAGTGACCAGACCCCACCGGCGATGAAGCTCCCTCGATATAGTTATCGTGCACCGAGATGGGATGACCCACGGATCCCTGGCTGTTATAGATATTAATGACGTCTTCGGTCGAGCTCTGGCCAATGGTCTGTTCGATCTGGTTCCATGCGATTTCAGCACCCTGCGGTGCGGATACTCCATTCAGAATGACGAAGTGGCCCAAGCTCGGCCGACTTGCCAGAAAGCCGCCTTGCCCGTCGCTCGCGCGATCTTCAAGATTGCTGGCATAGTTATTCGTGATCTCGAGAGTGGACGGCGACGTGGCGCCCAGCTTAATCCCGAAGCTGACGCCAATCATCGAGCAATTCTTCACGATCAAAGAGGTCACCTTGGTTGCGGTCAGGAAGACTCCCCGCTGGTTTCCAGAGACCTCGGGGTCGAGGGCGGTTCCAGTAACGTTCTGGATAGTCACGTTTGCGCCCGCACTCACGCCGCTCACCGTGATGAGCGCGCCGCGGCTGGAAATTGTGGAGTCCTGGAGCACAACCGGCTCGTCGGTCTTGATGGTGACAGCGGCCGTGTTAGGGTCGGTGCTGGTCCAATTGCCGGAGTAGGTGCCGCCGGTGGTGATTTGAATGGGGCCAGACGCCTGTTGCGCGGTGACGGTGACCGACGCGGTCGCCGTGGATGATCCGCAGCTCACGGAAACCTGCGCGGTGCCGGCTGTACCCCCTTGGAACTGGCCACTGCCGAGACTGGTGAGTACGGAAGGCTGCGATGACTGCCACGTGCACTGCTCGCCAGCGCCATCACCGGAGACGGAGAACTGGAGTTCCTGCCAAGCATGGATGGTGGCCGTTGACGGGCTCAAGGTCGTCGTGGTGGTCGAAGTGGATTGACTGGACTGAACGGCGGCCGTGGACATTGATCCAGAGCAACCTTGAAGCAGAGCTAGAACCGGCAAAATTGCGGAAACCAGAACTGCTTGCGTCGGTGAAAAAGTAAGTTTCAACATTGCATCCTCGAACAATCGATCTATTGCCCGCCTTGTATCCATCGGCTCAGCGTTTGCAATTGCCTCACTTTTGGACACAGGCGATCTAGTTAAAGAGTAAGGCGAGAATGCTTGTAAGTGAATGACACTATTGGACTTAGAAGCGAACACCTGTAACCGTGTTTCAGTGCGGAAGTAATCGAAAATTTGCACCCAACTACTTACTCGGGGTGATTACTTACCAAACCGGTTACCGATGCTCGGCGGGAGACGTAACCTAGGTTGCAGGGATTAAGTAAGTACGTACTCACTTAACTGAGTAAATAGGCCCTTACTCGGATATGTCGCGAGTCCGCGAGCGCGATGAACGGCGAATTACGTTGCGCGCATGCGAATCGGAGTGAGCGCCCGGTGTCGCGTGAAGGCAGAAGTTTCGCAGTACGTGAGTGCGCATCGATCCTCCAGCTTGGGCATCTTGAGCCATGAGGTTGCCCTCAAAGTTCAAAGAAGGAGAAAGGTCATGGAAGCGGCGATGGAGCGCATTGCGAGAGGCGCTATTGTGATGGTTGCGGGCATGTTGAGCGTGACCCTATCCAACTGCGCGAGTGCGCAGAACGGCAGCACCGCGAATGGCGCGCCGAAGGTCACGGCCTATTGTTCGCATCCAGGCGAACTGGACGAAAGTTGCTTTCGCGGTGCATTTGCGGCCGCGGCGGGAAAGGCAGGCGCGAAGTTGGCGGTTCCAGCAGGCACTTATCGGCTGGGCTCACTCGCTATCGCAGCCTCGAATGTGACGCTCGACTGCGAGCCAGGCGCGATTCTTCAGCCCACAGTGCTCTCCAACGGCATTCGCATTACAGGGGACAACGTTGTCTTCGACGGATGCACGTTCGATTTCGAGAAAATTAAATCCGGTCCAGGCATGATGGTCACGAGAGCGTCGGGATTTACTTTGCAAAATGGCGCAATTGTTCATATCGGTGAGCAGTCGGGCCTGCAACTGAATCAGACGACGAATGCTGTGATCGATAACAATCGCTTTGCCACGGATGGGACCGGCGATGCTGTGTTTGCGTACGGGCCGACGGCCAACATCCGGATTACCAACAATCGCGGGGTGGGATCGATCGATGTGGATTCTGGCAGAAATGCAAATGGCGCCAGTCATGGAGTGGTTTTTACAGGAAATGCGCTGCAACCGGTGAAGGGCAAGACGATTCTGACGACTGGGGACTTCAGCGACGGCTATGGGCGCGCGAGCCCAATCACCCAGATCGTGATCACGGGAAATACATGCAACATCGTGGCGGCGAGCGCAGCCGTCGAGCCGTTTGGCTGCTATTCGCTAGTCGGCAGCGATGGTCTCATATTTACCAACAACACGATGAATGCCGCGGGGCAGTATGTGGGGAATTCCCTGGTCGAGATGGGTGCAGCGGACGCGGCAATCTCAAACAATACTTTTCGCGCTGGGAACGACCCTGGCGCGCAAGCGTATAACGGCATCATTATTTACAGTACAAATGTTCAACTAACTAACAATACTGTTATTGGAACAAGTGCGCATGGAGACGCGATCCGCATTTATCCACAAAGCAATGCCGATGATATCTCAATAAGTGGGGGAAGTATTACAGCCGATAACTCATCCGGCGCGTCGGCCACGGGGCGCATCGGAAGGGCGCAGAGCGATGCCATCGCGGTTGCCTGCAACGAGAATCGTATTCCTCTCCGGGTGACGGGAATCGCCGGGGCCGGCGCGAAGGGCGCGGTTAAGTCCGTGGCGATCGGGCAATATCCGGGCAAGAATGCGCCAGTGGGCGGCGGTTTCAGCCGGACAACGGGAGTTGCCGCGACGGGCGGATCGGGGACGGGGCTCAGGCTGGATGTTCTGAGCGTCGACGCGCGCGGCGGCATCGCGTCTCTTCGAGTGTCCTCAGGCTACGCCGGCAACAACTATGCGATGGGCGATCTGATTTATTTACCGGTGAGCGGCACAGAGTCCGCAGCGGAGGCAAAGGGAATCGAGATTGGCGGAGTGACCATCTCAGGCGCTTTCTTTCATGCGGTCGACGTTCAGAGTTTCGATGAAGCTTCCTGCCCGGTTTCCGCAGAACTGCGGAACCTCACAATTTCCGGCGCGAGCGATGCGACGCCGATTGCGATTGGCGTCTTTGAAAGAGGCGCGACGGTGAAATCCGGCGCGATCCGGTTTGCGCATGTAACTAAGGCCACCGACACGGATCGCTGACGGCGTGAGCTGACTTCTTATCGCAGGGCGGGTGTGCGATCCATGCTTGACAGGGGTACAGCCGCACTTCTACCTTTTCAGACTGCAATTTATTTCATTACTAAATTGCCGCGCGAATCCGTGTCTCCAGGAGGCGATTCCATGCAAGTGAAGAGAATTCTGCTCGTTAGCTGCTTGCTTTCGGCATTGGGCCTACATGCCCAGGCGCCAAGTGCGACACCCGCGCAAGCACCCACGGCTCCAGCCACGCCGACTTTGGCCACGCCTGCAGCGCCCCCCACTTCAAGAGCGCCGCACGCGCCGCAACCTCCGCCCTCAGTTGTGGCAGGGATTCCCGTGAACTATGACGAGGCGAAGGTGGGCGAGTACACATTGATCGACCCACTGGTGCTGAACAACGGAAAGCGCGTGACGAACGCGAAGACGTGGTGGACGAAGCGGCGGCCGGAGATCGAGGCGATCTTTGAGACCGAACAGTACGGGCGCGATCCGGGACGGCCCGCTGAAGAAAGCTTCGATGTGACCGATAAAGGCACGCCGGCGCTGAACGGCAAAGCGATTCGCAAACAGGTGACGATTTCGTTTTCGAAGGATCCAACGTGGCCGAAGATTCACCTGCTGATTTATCTGCCGGCCGCGGTGACGAAGCCGGTGCCGATGTTCTTCACCATCAACTTTGGCGCGATCCAGAGTGCGGTGGACGATTCCGGCATTACGCCGATCGAGGTGTGGGATCCGCGGACTGGCAAGAAAATGCTGCCGCCTCCGGGCCGCGGATTCGGGCGCATCAATATAGAGCCGTTGCTCGATGCGGGATTCGGGGTTGCCACTTATTATTACGGCGAAGTGGATCCGGATTCTCTCACGGGATTCCCGAATGGCATTCGCGCGAAGTATCTCAAGCCGGGGCAGACCGAGCGCGCGCCCGACGATTGGGGCTCGATTGCCGCATGGGCGTGGGGCATGAGCCGCGTGCAGGATTATTTTGAGACGGACACGGCGATCGACTCAAAGCGCGTGGCCATTCATGGCGTGTCGCGCCTGGGCAAGACGGTGATGTGGGCCGGAGCGCACGACCAACGCTTTGCGTTGGTGATTGCAAGCTGCTCGGGCGAAGGTGGAGCGGCGTTGAGCCATCGCGATTACGGAGAAACAATTGCGCATTTGACGGCGCCGACGCGCTATCCCTATCAATTCGCGGCGAACTACGCGAAGTGGGGAGGCTTTCCTGATAAGGCGCCCATGGATGCGAACTTGTTGGTCGCGCTGATCGCGCCACGCCCGCTGTTGCTGCAAACCGGCAACACGGACTTTTGGTCCGATCCCAAGGGTGAATTCCTGGCTGCGGTTGCGGCAGGGCCGGTGTACAGGCTACTGGGAAAGGATCCGCTTGATACCGACTTATGGCCCGCGGCGAAGACGCCGATTCTGCATGATCTTGGCTACTACATGCATGACGGCGGGCACGGGATGGTGCCCACGGACTGGGACATTTACATCCAGTTTCTGAAGATGCATTTGCATCCAGAGCAGTAAATTTACTCTGCCGAATGCCGTGCCAGTTTGTTCGCGAAAGAGAGAGGAAAGCGATGCTCACGATGAGAGAGGCGCGGTTCGTGCTGTCTGCCGCGATTGCGCTGGGATGCGTTGGCGCAATTTTTGCACAAAGCGCGCCGGATACGTTGGAACAGGGATTCCAGACTCCGCCCGACAGCGCCAAGCCGCGCACGTGGATGCACTGGACGAACGGGAACGTGACCGAAGAGGGGATTACCAAAGATCTGGAATGGATGAAGCGCGTCGGCATCGCGGGATTCCAGATTGCCGATGTAGCGGCGGGCAGCGGCCAGGTGGTGGACAAGAAGATTAACTTCGGCACGCCGGAGTGGTACCACGCGGTGCGCCATGCGGCTGAAGAGGCAAAGCGGCTGGACCTGGAGATGTCGATCTTCAGCTCGCCGGGCTGGAGCGAGGCCGGAGGGCCTTGGGTCAAGCCCGAACAGGCGATGAAAAAGCTGGTGTGGAGCGAGATGCGCGTGGAGGGACCGCAGGCGTTGAATGCGAAACTGCCGGAGCCGCCTTCGAATGAAGGGCCGGTGCGCGACTTGAGCGCGGGCGCAAGACCGGATGCTCCGAAGTTTTATCGCGACAGTGCGGTGATTGCTTATCGCACGCCGGCCGAGGCGCGCGACATGGTCACGTTGCATCCGAAAGCTACGACCAACGATGGGTCGATTGACGCGACGCCGCTCCTGGACGACAGCCTGAACACCTCCATCAATATTGCAGCACCCAAGGACGGCGGACCGGCGTGGCTCGAATATGAGTTCGATCAACCGTTCACGGCGCGCGCATTGTCGCTGGGTTGCCGCAGCAGAATTCCCGTGGGCCGCATTCTGGCGAGTGATGACGGCGTACACTTCCGCACCATTGCCACGATGCCCGGACCGCAGGGTTACCACGGAGCGGCGATCCGGACGTTTGCGTTTCAGGCCGTGACGGCAAAGTTCTTTCGCATCGAGATGGACGGGGCCGGGTTGCTGCCCGCGGCGGTGATTCATGGTGGAACAGCGATTCCCGCGCCGCAGTATACGCTCACCGAGGCGATTTTCTATTCGGATGCGCGCGTCAATCGCTGGGAGGACAAAGGGGCATTCGGCAGCTTGATGGATCGCTACGACGTGGTGCCGACACCCGATGCGCCCGCGTCCGCCGAAGTCGCCCGCGGCGACGTGGTCGATCTTACGGACAAGCTGGACAAAGACGGTGCGCTGCATTGGGATGTTCCCGCGGGAAACTGGACGATTCTGCGCATGGGTTACTCGCTGACAGGCGCGATGAATCGGCCATCGACACCGGCGGGAAGCGGTCTTGAAGTCGACAAGCTGAACGCGAAGTATGTCGCGCAGTACTTCCACGGGTACATGGATCCGATCCAGCAGGCGCTGGGTGATTTGACGGGAACTACGCTGCGCTATGTGACGATGGACAGTTGGGAAGCGGGGATGCAGAACTGGACCGACGACATGATCGCCGAGTTCAGAAAACGGCGCGGCTACGATCCCACGCCGTATTTGCCGGTGCTCGCCGGGCGGGTGGTGGAAAGCGCGGACGTGAGCGATCGATTTCTATGGGACTTTCGGCGCACGCTGGCTGACATGTACGCCGGCGAATTTTACGGGACCATGGAAAGCCAGCTGAAGAAGCTGAACATGGGGATTTATTCCGAGGCATCCGGCGTGGCGCTGGAGATTCCCGAAGACACGCTGCTGAATAAGAGCTACATCACGATTCCCATGGGCGAATTCTGGGTGCGTGCGCTGCATCCGGAGTCGATGTACCTGGTGGATGTGCGCGGCGCGGCCTCAGCGGCGCATGTGTACGGCAAGCCAATTGTGGCGACCGAGTCGTTTACCGGCGGCGGCTACGAGGCGCCCTATACTCTCAAGAAAATCGCCGATTTTTGGTTTACTCAGGGCGTGAACAGGCTGGTGTTTCACACATCGGCCGAACAGCCGCTCGACACCAAGCCCGGCAATACGATGGTGGGCACGCACATAAACCGCAACATTACTTGGGCCGAGCAGGCCAAACCAGTGATGACGTACTTTGCGCGCGTGAGCTACATGTTGCAGCAGGGAAGTCCGGTGGCCGACTTGGCGTATCTGCTGCCGGAGGGCGCGCCCTCGACCATGCCGTTCTGGGGCGCGGGCCTGGTTCCCGCACCACCCGCGGGATACGACTACGACTACCTGAATACTGACATTCTGCTGCACCACACCAGCGTGACCGCGGATGGCCGCATTCATATAGAAGGCAGCAGCGCGATGCCGGAAGGAATGAGCTACCGCGTGCTGGTTCTGCCTCCCACCACGCAGATGACGCCGGAGGTTCTGGGGAAGTTAGACGAATTGGTCGAGGCGGGCGCGACCATCGTGGGTCAGCGGCCCAAGGCTTCGCCGAGCCTTATGGATGGTCCCGGAGGCGATCAGCAAGTGCACGACCTGGCCACGCGCCTTTGGGGCGACATGGATGGCGTGACCAACATCCAGCACGCGTTGGGCAAGGGCATGACGTATTGGGGGCTGACGCTCGACGAAGTGCTCGGCCGCCTCAAGGATGCGCCGGACTTTGCGTCGAATGGCAGCCTGGATAGTCCGCCAGCGTGGGTGCACCGGCATACGGCAGATGCCGACATCTATTTTGTGGTGAACCAGGCAGACGCGCCGGAGCATATCAATGTGCGGCTGCACGCCACGGGCAAGGACGTGGAGGTCTGGCGGCCAATGGACGGCACGATGGACAAAGTCGCGGGTAGCGCGCAGGGAGCGACCACGCGGATGCCGGACCGCAGCGGCAACCGGCAGCCGGGCATCGAGCCGGTGGCGTACGTGGACCAGCCCGGCTTCACGACAATGTCGCTGGACCTGGCCAAACGGGAATCGGCTTTTGTGGTCCTTCGCAACGAGGCGGCCGCGCACGTGCCCGCGATGGCGCCAAAGAGCGAAACCGCGCTGGCCACCATCGCCGGACCGTGGAGGGTGGCATTTCCACCGAACTGGGGCGCTCCGGCGAGCGTCGAAATGCCCGCTCTTGTCTCGTGGACGGCGAGCAACGATCCCGGAGTGAAGTATTTCTCGGGCACGGCCGATTATGTAAAGGAAGTGCGAACGCCCGCAGGATGGTTTCACCCGGGTCAGCATTTTTTCTTGGTTCTGGATGAAGTTCGTGATCTTGCGGAAATCAGCGTGAACGGCAAACCGGTGGGAATGGTGTGGGCGCCGCCGTACCGGGTGGACGTAACCTCGGCTCTGAAACCCGGGCTGAACAAGGTCGAGATCAAAGTCACCAATGAATGGACCAACCGGATCGTGGGAGATCGCTTGATGCCGCCTGAGAAGCGGGTTTTGTCCCAGACGGTGCCTGCGCCCCGCCGGGGTGGCGCATTCTTCGGGCCCAGGGAGCCTGCGGAATCCGGCCTTTTAGGCAGCGTGAAACTGGTGGTGGATCAGGCGCGGGGGAACTAAAATTGGGGCGTCAGCGAGGCGGTTTCCAAATCGGGAAAAGAGGCATGTAAGTAAGCATGCAACCACTGTCATTGGTAAGGTGTCCGACTGTGGGAAAACGGGAATTCCACTTTGACTCCGAGACACGGGCTGATATAGTTGATTCACTGGTTTGGCGCGACTCACGTCAAAAGATTTTATTAATGGTCGGTGAAAGCACTTCCTTTCATGCCTGGTAGAAGTAGATCCTCACAGGCCGGTTCACTTGCTTTCAATTTTGGACTCCGCGGCTCCTACGCTGCGTGATTTTGGTCCTGACGGAAAGGGCTGTGGATAAAGCCTCATCCAAGTGAGGGTGGCGAAGCTATGCAGGAAATTGGACATCCGCCGGATCAGATCGCGTCCCGCGCGTTCTCCGGGCTCATGTCCAATGAATCGCAGGCGCCCCGGTGGTTTGCCCTGTACACGGCGTCGCGGCATGAAAAGCGCGTAGCGCAGCATTTGAGCCAGCGAGAAGTCGAGTTTTACCTTCCGCTCTACAAGTCGGAACGTAAATGGAGCGACGGATCGCGGGTGACACTGGACCTGCCGCTCTTCCCTGGTTATCTGTTCATCCGTATTCAACGCAACGAACGTAGCCGCGTGCTGAGTGTGCCCGGCGCACTCGCAGTGGTGGGCGGAACTGGCGGCGAGCCTGGCTGGTTGCCTGATACCACGATTCATGCGCTGCGGTCGGGGCTGGAAGCGCGGCCGGCGCGGCCGCATCCTCTTCTGACTGTTGGCCAGCGGGTGCGCATCCGTTCCGGCGCATTGGCGGGCTTCGAAGGCATCGTGGCGCGCAACAAGAACATCTTCCGCGTGGTGCTGACCGTGGAACACATCATGCAGAGCTATGCCGTGGAAGTGGCCGTTGAAGATCTGGTGCCGCTCACGCCCGGCGAACTGCTTTATGTCGGCAACCTGCAGTAGCGGGATTCGCCAGTACCGCACGAACGACCCATCACTCGACCCGCCTTTGATGGGCCCACTTTCCCGACCTCACCTTTGAAATTCAATCCTCGCTGGCTGCAGCTTGTTTGCCTGCAGCCGCGCAACTGAGACTCCCATGTCAAAAACTCCAAACCCCGGAAAAGGCGAAGCCGAAGCGCGCATTCTGTCCAGCGCAGCGGGAATGTTTGCGAACTTTGGCTATAACGGCGTGAGTACGCGCGACATTGCCAGCGGTGCGGGAGTGAATGAAGTGACGATTTACCGGCACTATCCGCGCAAACGCGACCTGTATGTTGCTGTGCTGGATGCGGAGCTTCAACAAGTGAAGCTGCGCGGCGATTTGCTGGCCCGCATTGCCGAATCGCAGGACGCGAAGATGGCGGTGGCGCGCACTTTTGAGTTGATTGCCGCAACGCTCAAGAACCGTCAGGATCTGTTGCGCCTGATGCAGTACTGCTCTCTCGAAATGGGCGACGATGTCGATCCCCTGCTGCGCCGGCATCTGGGCGAACTGGTGGAGGTGATTGCGCGTTATCTAGAACCCTGGGTCAGCAAGGGCGAATTGCGCTGCACGAGCGCCAAGACGCTCGTGCTTTCACTGATTGCCATCATTCTCAGCCACCGCTCCCTGCATCGGCTTTTTGCCGGCGACGGTTCCAGCCCCGAGGCTCTCTTCAAGGCTTACGCGGAGCTTTCGGCGTCCGAATAGGCAATCCTTTTTCCTCCATGGCCGCTCATGCACATACTGCACGTGATCGACAGTTTTTCTCCTGCGACCGGCGGCCCGCCGGAGGCGGTGCGGCAACTAATCAAAGCCACCTGCGCCACCGGCACGCAGGTTGAGGTGGTTTGCCTCGATCCTCCGCAAGCAGAATTTCTCGGCGACCTTGGCTGCCCTGTGCATGCTCTCGGCCAGTCTTATCTGGGAAGGTATGCGTTTTCGCCGCGTCTGTGGCGTTGGCTCAAGGCAAACGCCGGACGCTTTGACGGCATCATTATGAATGGGGCTTGGACCTTTCCGGGCTTTGCCTTGCGCGGCGCGGCACGTCGCGCGGGCCGGCCCTATGGAATCTTCGTTCACGGCGCGCTCGATCCCTGGTTTAACCGCAAGTACCCGCTGAAACACCTGAAAAAGCTGCTCTACTGGCCTTTGCAGTATGCAGTTTTGCGCGACGCCGCAGCAGTCTTTTTCACGACCAAAACCGAGCGCGATCTGGCCAAGACGAGTTTCAGGCCTAACCATTGGAAGAGCGTGGTCGCTCCACTGGGAATTGTGGAGGATGGACACGCGGGGCTGGATCTAGCCAGAGAAATCGAGGCGTTCTATGGTGCGTTGCCGGAGCTGCGGGGGCGGCGCTTCTTGCTGTTCTTGGCGCGGATTCATGAGAAGAAGGGCTGTGACCTGTTGATTGAGGCGTTTGCGCGGGTAGCAGAGATGGCGCCTGACGAGCACCTTGTCATGGCCGGTCCCGATCAGATGGGAATGCAGGCGAAGCTGGAGAGCAGAGCGGAGCAACTTGGCATTGCCGATCGGGTCCATTGGCCCGGCATGATTGGCGGCCAGGTAAAGTGGGGTGCGCTGCGGGCGTGCGATGCTTTGATCCTGCCGTCGCACCAGGAGAATTTTGGCGTTTCCGTGGCCGAGGCGCTTTTGGCCGGGCGGCCGGTGTTGCTCAGCTACCCTGTAAATATCTGGCCGGAGATCGAACCCGACAGAGTGGGTTTGGCCGATGAGGACACGCTGGAAGGCACGGTGCGGCTGTTGCAGCGCTGGTTCAGTTTGCCTGCGGCGGAACAAGCCGCGATGGCGGCCCGCGCGCAACCGTGTTTTGCCGCGCGATTCGCCATGGAGCACACCGCAGCGACGATCAACGAAATATTCAGTTGTGTGAAGGATGAAAACGCATAGTGGAGAGCCGGCCTGAGGCCCACAGGTCTTCGGGCGGCGTGAGCGGCAATCCGGCGGCGTCCCAATGCCGCATGATCTGCTATTTTAAGTTGCTGATTGTTTAGGAGTTTCCATGTCCCTTGAACCTCAGGCGGGAGCCCAAAATGGCCTGCCAGTCGAAAATCCGACGAGCATCATCTCGATAGGCGAGCGCTCTCTCATGGATGTATGGCGTGTGCTGGTGAAGCAGCGCCTCATCGTTGTGGCGGTCACGCTGCTGTCCGTTGCCGCGGCCGCCTGGCACGCGTTCCGTACGCCGCCGGTCTATCAAACTTCTTCGCGCATCGAGATCAAGTCAAATTCAGGGGGTAATGGGCCAGAGAGTTTTTGGGCAGCGGAAGACCCAACAACCGAGTTGCAGACTGAGGTGGAAGTCATCAAGAGCGACACTGTGCTGTTCCAAGCGGCGCAGAGTATCAATCTGATCCGCCTGGTTCGCCAGAATTCGGCTGGGCAAGCAGCGTCGTCGGCGCCCATTACGTCGCAGGAACGCGGCGAGATGGTCGGAATCATGAAGGGAGGATTATCTGTCACGATCGTCCCCGATACGCGGATTCTCGAGATCAGCTATAGCGGAAACGACCCGAAGCTTGCCGCGGAAATCGTGAATGGGCTGGTCGACACTTATTCCGACGAAGGTCTGAGGGTAAACTTCGAGCGCACCGCTCATGTTTCCGACTGGCTGGAGAAACAGTTAGATTCTTTGAAGCAGGACGCTGCGCAATCGCAGCAGCAGTTGGCCGATTACCAGAGGGCGCACAACATTGTGGGCGCGGACGAGAACTCGAATCTGACTGTTACGACACTGGATCACATCAGCGGCGAACTGGATGAAGCAGAGGCAGATCGGATCATGAAGGAATCGCGGATGCGCGATTTCAATGCAATGAAACCGGACATGGAAGCCCTGATGGGCGACGATCCGACGATCGCGCAACTTTACTCACAGCTCACCACCCTGCAGACGCAACGGGCGCAACTTGCGACAAAGTACGGTCCCAAGCACCCGGCGATGCAGCAGATGGACCTTGATATCAGTAAGGTCCAGGCGCAGATCGCCAAAGAAGCGGAGTTGGCACGAAAGCAGGTAGAGGACGAATACCAGGCGGCACTGCAACTGGAAGATGCGCTGCGCAATCGCCTTGGAGCGCAGGAAGACGCGGCCTACAAACTCAACGAAGATGTGGCGCAGTACTCGATGCTGCGCCACCAGGCCGAACTGAGTCGCACTCTTTACGACACTTTGCAGACCAACCTGAAGGAAGCGACCATCAGCGCGGGTATGTCCGCAGCCAACATCACGGTTGTTGACCGTGCCGATGTTCCCGTTTCTCCGGTGGCGCCGAAGAAGAACACGATCATGCTGATGGGAATGCTGGGTGGCCTTGTGATCGGATGCGTGCTCGCATTTGTGATCGAATCGATCGACGACAGGTTGCGAACATCAGAGGAAGTCGAGAACGCATCGCAGCTTCCCTCCCTGGCGGCGATACCGCACATATCGCCGGGGCCGGCATGGAAGAAGGACGAAGGCACAGAAGAGGCGGTTTCCGGATCGTCACGGAATCAGCAGCATCAGATGATCGCCTTGTGGGACCCGAAGTCGAATGGCGCAGAAGCCTATCGGAGCATGCGCAGCTCCTTGTTGCTCTCTTCGATTGACAACCCCCCACGTGTGATTGTTGTCACCAGTTCCTTCCCGGCGGAGGGCAAAACCACAACGGCGCTGAATCTTGCAGTTGTTCTTGCGCAAAGAGGCGAGCGCGTTCTACTGGTGGACGCCGATCTGCGCAGAGGAAGTCTGTATCGCGTATTCGGAATTCCCGGTCAGGGTCTAGGGCTGTCGACCGTGCTCACGCGTCCGGGAACGCACATGGATCTAACGGCTCCGCTGCCTGAATTGCCGACTCTGTTCGTTCTGCCGACGGGCCCGCGGCCACCGAACCCGGCAGAAATGCTTTCCTCCAATCGCATGGAGGAGCAAATGCGCCAATGGACACAGCAGTTCGACAGGATTGTGATCGACACAGCGCCTTTGCTTGCGGTTTCCGACACGCAGGCCCTGGCCGTGCGTGCCGATGCGGTGGTGCTGGTGGCGCGTGCCGGTGTGACGCGCAAACGCGCCCTGGTTCGGGCGCGCGATCTGCTGTGGCGTGTGAACGCTCCCGTAGCTGGTGTGGTGGTCAACGATGTCGACCTGCGGCTGGAGAACTTCTACACCTACCGCTACGGCATGTATGCCAAGGATTATTGGTATGGATATCGACAAAGCGTAACGTCTTCGAGTCGAGCCTACGGGTATGAAGATGAAGAGAAGGGGGAATAAGATGGCAAAAACACTGGCTCGGGCGATGACGTTAGGGATTCTCTTGTGCGCACAAACCCTGGCGGGGATGGCTCAGCAATCGAACGCTGCGGCCCCGAACCCCGCGCCGCCCTTAAGGATTGGTTCCGGAGATCTGATTGAAGTCAGCATGTTCGAGAATCCGGACCTATCGGGCCGCTATCGCGTCGATGAGGTGGGTGACATCACGGTTCCCCTGATCGGCCGCGTGCACGTGGCAGGCATGACCGCGAATGAGGCGGCGACGACGATTGAAGGACTCTACGTGAAGGGGCAGATTCTATTGCCGGCCAATTCTCACGCCACTGTTTTCATCGCCGAGTATGCGACGCAAGGCATTACCATCAACGGAGAAGTCAGGACGCCCGGAGTGTACCCCGCCCTGGGCGTTCACAAGCTGAACGATCTCATCGCCGCGGCCGGCGGCATCACGCAATTCGCGTCATCGCATGTTGTCATTACGCATAAGGACGATCCTGGAAACCCCACGACAGTGGAATACAACCCCACGGCACTCAAGCCGATCATCCCGGACGTCCAGATCTTCCCGGGTGATTCGATTCTGATCCCGAGGGCCGGCGTTGTGTATGTCGCAGGCAATGTAGTCAAACCTGGAGCTTACGTCCTGGACGGCCGGCGCACACTGACGGTCGAGGAGGTAATGGCACTTGCCGGCGGCGGGGGGAAAGCGTCCGCGATGAAGCGCGTACAACTGGTACGAACCATGGACGACGGCAGGAAAGAACAGATTACGATTCCCGTGAATTTGATCTTTAAGGGCCAGGCTCCTGATGTGGCTTTAATAGACGGCGATATCTTGTTTGTACCCACGAGCACGGGCAAGCTCATCACCGAGCAGGCCATAACTGATGCGGTTGGCGTTGGTACCGGCGTCGTCGTTTACAGGTCTGCGGGTCAGTAATGGAACTGGAAGCGGGTCGCCGCCAATTGCTTCTGTCCTGGCGGAGGCTCGCAGCGGGGATGAATGAGCCTCAAGGCCGGGGCGGCGGACCGGAACTTTTCCGGTAGCGCGCCGGCAGAGTTCGCTATGAAAATGCCCGGAAATCGCCGGATCATTCAGGTTGTTCCGCGCATGACGCCCGCGCTGTGCGGAGTCAGCGATGGAGCCCTGTTGCTGGCCGGAGAACTTGAGACTGGGTTTGGGATTCAAACGGCCATCGCGGTGTTGAACGCAAGCCAGACTCATGACGTTCCATTCCCCATCTTGTATGGCTCCCCGGCACAACTGCTTGAGACGTGCCTCGCTTTGACCGAGGGAAGACCGGGATATTTGCTCGTGCATCTGAGCGGGTACGGGTATTCTTCCGACGGGGCGCCGACCCTTCTCGCCGAGGCGCTAAGGAGCGTGAGAGCGAGCGGACTCTTCCGAATCGCGGTCTTCTTTCACGAACTGTTTGCGACGGGAGTGCCATGGAGGTCTGCCTTCTGGCACGCGCGGCGGCAAAAAAGAGCGGTACGCGGGATTGCCGAGGCATGTGATCTTCTTGTGACCAACACGCACAGCTATGTGGACTGGCTGCATCGGGAAACCGTGCCGCAATTCGCTTCGCCCATTCAATATATGCCGGTGTTCTCCCAGGTGGGAGAGGCGCAACAGCGTATTTCCCTGGATGACCGCGACTCAGTGATGGCAGTTTTTGGCCTGGGCGGAACAAGGCAGAATGCCTATCGCGAGCTGCCCGCACTCGGCGACCTGCTGCACCAGCTTGGCATTCAGGAGATCGTGGATATCGGTCCTGAATTTGAAGCGCCGGGCGAAGTCGGCGGGATTCCCGTGCGGCGCATGGGAGTTCTGCCCGCTGCGGATGTCGCCAGACAACTCTCCCGATCGAGCTTTGGTTTTCTCTCGTATCCTCGCACGCGCCTGGCCAAATCCGGGGTGTTTGCCGGCTACTGCGCCCATGGCGTCATCCCCGTAATCGCACGGCATTTCCCCGGACAAGTCGACGGTCTGGAAGACGGGGTTCATGTGTTGAGCTCGCACACCTCCACAGCGGCGCAAGCGTCTGGATTGGAATCACGCTCCATCGCTGCCTGGCGCTGGTATGCAGGGCACAGTTTGCACGACCACGCAGCCCTCTACGCGCGCTGGATGGATGAATCGACGGATGAGATGGAAACGGCGCCGCAAGGCGCAAGCCGAGAGAAATGAATAAGCCTCGCGTCCTGATCTCTCACCCGACGGGCAACCAGAACGTCCGTAATGCCCTGGCAAGCCTTGCGGAACGGGGAATGCTGGCAGAATTCTGGACGACTCTCGCTTGGGATGCGCAATCTCACTGGAACCGTCTGCTGCCGGCGGGGATGCGGACGCTGCTCGAACGGCGCGCGTACGCGGAAGCGCCCAGAGAGCGCATCCAATGCGTTCCTTCGAGGGAGATCGTTCGTTTGGGCGCCAAGCCGGCGTTTCTGAACAGTCTTCTGACTTCTGGCGAGCGGCCCTTTTCGATCATTGGCGTCTACCGGCACTTTGACAGCAAAGTCGCGCAGCGCATTCGTAGCCTGCATCCCGATTTGGTGTATGCCTATGAAGGGGGTGCACGCGAGACGTTCCGCGAAGCCAGGCGGCTGGGCATCAAGACCATTTACGAACTCACAAGCAGCTATTGGTATTGGGTGCGCGACCTGCTTACGCAAGAAGCCGAGCGCAGCCCAGAGTTTGCCGGGCTTCTTCCCAACCTCGTCGACTCCGCAAGGCATCTGGAGTGGAAGGACGAGGAACTGGCCCTGGCTGACTATGTTTTTGTAGCCAGCGAACACGTGCGGCGGACTTTGGCGGGCGCAGTCCCTGAAGAAAAGATACGCGTGGTGCACTATGGAGCTCCGGCCATCCGGCGGCGGGAGCAAATGGCAACTGATTCCGCTCGTCCGCTTCGAGTCTTGTTCGTCGGTGGCTTGGTCCAGCACAAGGGGATCGGTTACCTGCTCGACGCCATCGATCGACTCGGCTCGCAGGTTGAGCTCACGCTTGTGGGAAGACGATTCCGGGCCAATGCTCGCGTGGATGAAGCATGCCGCCGATGGCGCTGGTTCGAGACGCTGCCGCACAGCCGGGTGATGGATGTGATGATGGAATCGGACGTGCTGGTGCTGCCCTCGCTCGGCGAAGGCTTCGGCCTTGTGGTGACCGAAGCATTGGCCTGCGGTCTTCCGGTAGTGGTTACGCCAAACGTGGGCGCCAGCGATCTGGTTCACGACGGGCAAGAGGGCTTCGTGGTGCCTACAGGCTCTGCGGACTTGATTGCCGAGCGGTTGCACACTCTCCACCACGACAGGGGACTGCTGGCTGTCATGTCGCGCAAAGCGCACGCAACCGCGGCAGAAAAGTCGTGGGAGAGTTATCGTAGCAATTTTGCAGAGGCTGTGGGGACCATCGTCGCGTGCTCGTGAGAAGGCAAATTCCGGCGAGATCGAACAGCAAAATGCCGCTGCTGAAGAAGCTCTTCTGGCTGTATTTTCTGCTGCTGATCTTCGAGGGCGCACTGCGCAAATGGGTGCTGCCGGGGCTTTCCGCACCTTTGCTGCTGGTGCGCGATCCGGTGGCGATGCTGATCATCATTGAAGCGTATCGCAAGAATAAATGGCCGGAACGTTGGTCGGTCGTTATAGGAGGTTTGACGTGCGCGCTCGTGGGTCTTTGCGTATTGCAGGTGACCCTGGGAGATAACTCGTGGATTGCCGCAGTTTATGGATTGCGTTCCTATCTGCTCCCCTTTCCCGTGGCCTTCATCATGGGGGAGAACCTGGACGCGGAGGATCTGCGCAAGTTTGGCGTCGCCACGTTGTGGATTATGCTTCCGCTGGTGGTTCTGGAGGCGGCGCAGTACCTCGCACCGCAGGATTCGTTCTTGAACGTGGGCGCTTATAAAGGCGCCGAGCAGATCCAATACGCCGAAGAACACGTTAGAGCCTCGGGCACGTTCAGCTTTGTCGCCGGGCCGACTTTTTATAACGCCATCGTGGCGGCGTTTCTTTTTTATGGCCTGATGCAGGAGAAGTTCGCCAAGAAGTGGTTGCTATGGGCCTCATTGTCCGCACTGATTCTCTCTGTTCCGGTAGTCGGGTCCCGCACTTTGGTAGCCGAATTGGCCGGTGTTGCGGTTTGCGCGGGAATTGCCGCAATGTTCGGAGTATCGCAATTCATCAAGGCGGTCAAGATAGCCCTCCCGCTCCTTGCCGTCTATTTCCTAATCTCGCTCCTACCGGTTTTCTCTGCGGCCTCCCAGACCCTCCAATCGCGGTCAGTCGACGCATACTCCAATGAAGGAGGAGTGCGGCATGCCTTGGAGCTGCGTACTTCCGAATCCATTACCGGTGCGATCATCAAGACAGACTTTTCAAGTAATCCCATCGGGGTTGGCATGGGGCGTGGCGCCGCAGCGGTTACGGCGCTCGCGACAGGCAAGGCGCAATTCTTTGCAGGTGAGTACGAATTCATCCGGGAAATGGCCGAGCTCGGCCCCTTTCCGGGCATTGCGTTTTCACTCTTTCGATTTCTGCTGGCACTGAGCCTAACGTTCTCGGCGATCCAATGCGCGCAACGCAAGGAACCGCTCGCCCTCCTGTTTGTGACCCCGCTCTTCGCCACCTTGTGTTTCGGTACGCTTGAGCAGCCAACGGACCAGGGATTCATGGTGATCTGCATGGCATTCACCATCGCGGCCATTCGGCGAAGCGGCGTCGGCATCGATGGGCAGAACCAGCGCAATGCAGTTGTGGCCCGGCCGGGACCCATGGGGCCCGGGAGGCGCATCCAAGCGCGCCCCGGATGGGGGAACGTCAGGCCACGGTAGCTTCGGACATCGCCCCGAAAGAATGACGGAGAGCATCTTCCTCTCCTGACGGTAGCTTATGCCTCGCGAAAGTAAAGCCGCAGTCATGCAGGTGACTGGACCGCCCGGGGAAAGCCCGTCGGTTCACCTTGACGCCCTGCGTGGATTTGCGGCATTTGCGGTGCTGCTGAACCACATGCGGGACGCTCTTTTCGTGGACTATGAGGCGATTGCGCGGCACAATCCATTTACGGCTGCAGCCTATCTGGTCGCCAGCCTGGGCCACCAGGCGGTCATTGTTTTCTTTGTGCTTAGCGGTTACCTGGTTGGCGGCAGCGTTTTGCGTTCTGTGCGAACAGGGAGTTGGTCCTGGAGGGCTTACCTTTTGGCCCGGATGAGCCGGCTCTACGTTGTTCTCCTGCCGGCATTGCTGCTGGGAGGCGCGCTGGACTGGCTGGGAATGCACACGGCGGGCACCGAAGCCGTTTATAGCGGCAATTCTGGGATGCATGCGCTGACCTTCAATGTTCACAGTGCGTTGACATGGCCGATCCTGATAGCGAACGGCCTGTTCTTGCAGACCATCCAGCTGCCCGGGCTTGGCCACCATCCGGTGCCAACGTTCGGGTCCAATGGGGCGCTGTGGAGCTTGAGTTACGAATTCTGGTATTACCTGGCCTTTCCGGTTCTGGTTCTCCTGTTGGGCAGGAGCCGGTCATGGCAAATGCGCGTCATCTCGTGCCTCGGTCTTTTGGCCTGGGGATGGTTTGTCGGATTGGGTATCGCCCTGCTAGGCCTTACCTGGCTGATGGGAGCATGGATCACTTTCCTGCCGGCCTTTCCGGCGCGGCGGCCATGGACGCGTAGACTTGCCATCGTCCTGGCCCTGGCACTTCTTGGCGCCGGGCTTGTGCAGAGTAAGCTACTGGACTCGCTCCCAGCCGATCTTCTATTGGGACTGGCGGTGACCGCGATGATCTGGGTGACGCTGCATTGCGCCACGGCACCCTTGCCTGCATTTTATGTACATGGGGCCCGGCGCGCGGCGCACTCTTCCTACACTTTGTACCTGGTGCATTTGCCCCTGTTGATTTTTCTCAAGGCGACACTGCACTTGCCTCGCGCCTATCCCGGCTGGCATGTTTATCTAGTGGCCGCAGGAGTGCTGGTGGCTATCCTCTTGTATGCACAGTTAGTTTACGAGGCGTTCGAAAAAAATACAGATCGGGTGCGCCGCTGGATTCGACCGTATGTGATGGGCCGGCGGGCAGCCTGAAAGTTGCTGGGGCGGCATCCTGGCAGATTTGCAACCGACCGAATGGCAGCTTCGGGACAATACCGGGATGACGAAAGAGTCGCCCGAGGGATCTACAAATAAGAGTTTCAGATATAAGCGTTCATTGCCGGCAGGAACTTACTGGACAATCCGCGCATTGACATTGAAGCGGCACATCATTCGGTTATTCAAGCCGTCGATCCTGCTCATTCAAGACCGTTTCAGAAAGCAATAGCGGCTGTTTTGCATGCTGCAGAACTGGCCGCCCGTAAAACCTCCGTGTCTATTAAGAGGAATGAAGCAATGCTAAGAACGATCGCCGAGCGTCTGAGTCGGGGCCGCTCCTTTCGCTACCGCATGCCGCAGGTGTACGGCGGTTGCCGCATGTTTGTTACGCCCGAAGCGGGCCTCCGCTATTGGTTCCCAAGCTTCCGATTTCGGAAAGGCGAGAACTTGCTCGAGAACGCGGCAGAGACGGTGAAGCCGGGCAACGTAGTTTGGGATATCGGGGCAAACATGGGGCTGTTTTCTTTTGCGGCGGCGGGATTGGCCGGCCAGGGAGGACGCGTCTATGCGTTCGAGCCGGACACGTTTATGGTCAGCCTGCTGCGGCGGTCAGCACGGCTGAATTTACTTGCCGCACCCATGGAAGTTATCCCATGCGCGGTTTCCGATACCATCTCGCTGGCGCGGTTCAACATAGCCAAACGCAGCCGCACTTCGAATTCTCTCGAGGGGTTCGGGATGAGCCAAACCGGCGGAGTTCGCGAGGAGCAGACTGTGCTTACCGTCACGCTGGATTGGACGGCGAAACAAATTCCCATGCCGGACGTGCTAAAGATCGACGTGGAAGGCGCGGAGTTGGGCGTCTTTCGCGGAGCGGCCGAAGTGTTGAAAATCAAGCGCCCCGTGATCCTCTTCGAATCGGCAGCTGAAAACTGGGGAGAAATCGCGCGCATGCTGTGGAATCTTGGATATACCCTCTATGACAGCGACCTTCCGCCCAGTCGGCGCCAGGGTTTGACCGATCCTGTCTTTAACACGCTTGCGGTGCCGGCCTGAAGAGTGGCGATTCTACGTTGGCTACTTCAGTGGCGTCCGGACGCGCAGCTTTGCGTAGTACATTTCGTTGGCGAGCGTGAGGCGGTGAACAGAGCGCTGCTATGGACGCTGCTAAACGGTGACACATGAAAATCCTGATCCTGAGCGTGAATTACTGGCCGGAAGTTACGGGCATCGGCGCCGTGACCACCTATCGTGCGGAGCACCTCGCCGCCGCGGGGCACGAAGTCGAGGTGTGCACTACATTTCCGTACTACCCGGATTGGAAGGTACCACAGGAATACTCAGGAAAACTAGGGCTGAAAGAGAAGCGCAACGGAGTTCGCATCGTTCGCAGCTACGCCTACATTCCTAATCCGGTCAAGTCAGTGAAGCGCATCCTGTTCGAGGCGAGTTTCATTATCGGCGTCACGCTCCGTGCGTTGATGCGCAAGCGGCCCGATGTGCTGCTGGTGGTTTCGCCTCCGCTGGGCCTGACGGCTACGGCAATTCTGTTAAGCCGGCTGTGGAGCATTCCCTACGTCTTCGACGTGGAGGACTTGCAACCCGATTCGGCATCGGACCTGGGCATGCTTCCCAAGTGGGCAGTGCGCCTTTTGTATAACGTTGAGAACGCGGCCTACCGCCATGCGCGATTGGTCACAACGCTCACGCCGAGCATGAGACAGAAGATCGTCGACAAAGGTTTTTCAGAAGACAAAGTGGAGCTTCTTGAGCCGCGGATGGACGACTCGTTCATTGATCTGCTGCCGGAGGAGGGGGATGAGTTCCGGCGGCGGTATGATCTGGAAGAGAAGTTCCTGGTGACGCACAGCGGGAACATGGGCGTGAAGCAGAGCCTCGACGTCATTCTGGATGCCGCTTCACTGAACCGTGGCGACGACTCCATGCTGTTCCTGTGCGTGGGCAACGGCTCGGATTGCGAAAGAATCAAGCGCCGCGCCGCGGAGATGGATTTGGGCAATGTACGGTTCTTGCCGCTGCTCGATGAGAAAGGTTTCCGCGGACTGATGGCGGCCAGCGATGTTTGCCTGGTGACGCAGCAGCAGTCGGTTTCTGAGGTCGCTTTTCCGTCGAAGATCGTGACCTATCTCGCGGCGGGGCGTCCTATGATTGCATCGGTCAATCCCGAGTGCGAAGTTGCCCGTATCACGCGGGAGTCGGGAGCGGGCGAGGTGGTTGAGGCGGAGAATCCGCGAGCGCTTCTGGACGCGGTTCGCACATTGAGGAACGCCGATTTGCGCAAGGCGGGCGAGAACGCGCGCGCATACGCATGCATACGTTGGTCGTCTGAGCGCGTTCTGGGGCAATTGGAGCGCAGCCTCGCGACGGCGGCGGGGTCTCCGATGAGTTCCCTGGCCTGGAAGGGATTTAAACCATGAGCGACACCAAGACTGGAATTGCGTTCCTGATCGCGATTCTTGCTGCGATGGTTTTGCCGTGCGCGGGTACGGCGCAAATGCAAACCGGAACCCAGGAAAGTACCAGCACGACTCCGTCTAGCACCGACACAACACCCACCCCTTCGGCGTCGAGCCCGGCGGGGACAAGCGGCAACGCCACAAGCCCGGCCGCGGAAAACGGCGAAACGTCGAGCTGGACTGCGGGGAAGGCGAATTTCGGGTTCATAGGCCTGACACCTGCGTTGTCGAGCGGAGGCGCGACAAGCGGAAGTTGGGCGGCAGGAAGCAGTAGTTTCGGGATTAAGAAGCAGTCGGGCACAACCTGGCGCGAGAGCGGCGGCGGATCGATGGGAAACCCAAGTATCGCTCACACGCAAAGTTCAGCGGCCGAGGATTTTGCTCCTGCAGCACTGCCGGGTTCTCCTTTCGAAGCTCCGGCAACTATAGGCGTTCACGCCGGAGCGCGATCTGGCGCGCATCCCGTTTCCGGTCCACGCTTCGGGGCATCGAGCGGCGCTCGTACCCACAGTTTCAAATCCCTGGGTAGCAAGCCGGCGGAACAGGGCGCACGTGGCCACGCCGACTCAAGCCGCGGATTTGGTGCAGGTTCCTCAAGTCCGCCTGCGAAGACGCAGGCACCCTCCGCATTCGCGCCGACACCCCCCTCGACAACGGACGGCAAGCAGTAACTGCATTGCGGACGTGACCACATAGGGTCTATTCACGGCAGTGAGGTGCAGGCTGCTTCGTGCGTCAATCGCGCACGGGTTGGAGCGGGGTTCACTCGGATAGGTGCGAGGCGTGGCGCTTCTCCCATATCTTGGCATCAACGAGAAAACGGAACCAGAAGGTTTGCAGGACCCAGAAGATGAGGCCCTCCGTTCCGTCGAGAAAGCCAAGCCGGAAGAAGTAGCGATACACAAAAAGGGCAAACGGACGCACGAAGAGCGGCATGCGATTGTATTTCTGGCGAAGGTACCGCTTGCGTTGTGCAGGGTTGCCGTGGGCATCGGGTTGAAGACGCCCGGACGTCTCTTTGCTGTCCAATTCAGCCACCTCGCCGTCCGCCCAGCGATTGTGCCGAGCGATCCACTCCGTCAGGGGCATGCGGATGTCGTCGATCATCGTGCCGCGCAATTCGCCGCTGCTGCCGCTGGTAAGCAGAAAGTGCTGGTCGTATTTGCGATCTTCGCAGCGCCCCACGCCGCTCTGAAACAGACGCAGATGCCAGGTTGGGCTCATGCCTCCGTGATGCAGCACGCGGCCGAGAAAACGCAGATAGCGGGGTAGAAAGTATCCGGCGTGTTCAGGATCCTCAGGAAGCGCCAGAATGGCTGCGACCAGTTCATCATCCATCCATTCATCGGCATCCAGATGCAGTTGCCAGGGCTTTGAGATGGGCAGATTGTCGATAGCCCAATTGCGCTGAGCGCCATAGTGTTCGAAGGCATGCTCGACGACGGTAGCCCCGAGCCTCCGCGCCAGTTCTGCGGTCCCGTCCTTGCTGAAGGAGTCGACGACGAAGATTTCGTCAGAAACCCGGCAGGCGCTGGTGAGCGTCGCGGCAAGAGTTGCTTCGGAGTTAAAGGATAATAAGATAACTGTCGGCCGCATAACAACGATGGTAGTGCATGAGCGCGCCAGAAGCTTCGCGGAATTGCATCTTGGATTAGATCCCTTTCGAGGTCTGAAAATGCACGCATTGGGAGCCCTATGAAGGTCCTATTGGTAGGGAACTATGCCTTTGACGGATCGACAAGCATGCACATTTGGGCAAACGCGTTGCGGCGCGAACTTCGTCAACGCGAAATTGAGGCTGAATTGATTTTCCCGAAACCAGTGTTTGGAAGGATCAAGCCATCCGCGCAAGGGGTGGGAAAGTGGCTGGGTTACATTGACCGTTTTGTGATATTTCCGCGCTCCTTGCGCGCAGCGGCGGCCGGAACGGATGTCGTTCATCTTTGCGATCACGGCGCAGCTATGTACGCTTTCGCGGTCAAAAGGAAACCCGTTGTCATCACTTGTCACGACATGCTCGCCGTGCGTGGCGCGCTGGGCGAGGTAGAAGACTGTCCTGCGTCCTTCTTCGGGCGATTGTTGCAGCGCTGGATTTGGCGGGGGATGCAGCGTGCCACTCGGGTTGCGTGTGTATCACAGTACACATTGAATGATGCGCGGCGAATTCTGCAAGAGGACACGAATCTCTGCTTAGTCCTGAATGGCTTGAACTACCCATATCAACTTCTCTCTTCCGACGAGGTCGACCGGCGGCTTGCAGGCGTGCCTGGAATCCACGGGCCGTTTATTTTGCATGTGGGTTCTCATCAGCCGCGCAAGAACTGCGAAGGCGTGCTCAGGGTATTTGCACGGGCAACAGAAGGAACAGATTTACAATTAGTTTTCGCAGGAGACGCGTTGAGCCAGGAACTCATCGAGCTTGCAAGCAAGTTGCAAGTGAGCGACCGGATTGTTCAGGTGATCAGACCCGATGTGGAGACCTTAGAGGCGCTATATAACCGTGCGGTGGCGCTGCTGTTTCCATCGCGCTATGAAGGATTTGGGTGGCCGACAATCGAGGCGCAGGCCTGCGGCTGCCCGGTCGTCGCAAGCGACATTCCTCCGCTCGTCGAAGCACTTGGACAGTCGGCGGTGCTCAGGCCGCTCGACGACGAAGCCGGCATGGCCGAATCCACTCGAAGACTTGCTACCGACCCGGAATTCCGGGAACAGATGCGACAAAGCGGATTCCATAATGTCCGCTCACGATTTCAAACGTCGCGCATGATCGGCGAATACGTTTCGCTCTACCGGGAGCTAGTATGTCAAAGCTAGTAATGCCGGCAGACGTCGGGACCGTTCCAGTGCCCTGGAGCTTCAGGCGCCTTATTGGGCATCTGCTGTTTGTCGGGATTGCTGTACTACCTTGGGCCCTCAGACGCTTGATCTTGCAAGCCGGGTGCGGATTCACGATCCACAAGAGCGCTTTCATTTCCAGATTTGCGCTCGTGCTGCCGACGCGCTTGGAAATGGGGCCCAAGTCTTACATTGGCCCTCTGACGGTCTGCAAGGGAGTAGATCTCCTGCGGCTCGACGAGCATGGATATATTGGACCGCTTAATTGGATTACTGCGTTTCCTCTCGGGACGGGGAGCCGTCATTTTGAACTGGACCATGAACGCAAACCGCACCTGATCGTTGAGCAGCACGCCGCCATCACCAGCCGCCACATTCTTGATTGCACAGATGAAGTTCGTGTTGGAGCATTCAGCACTTTTGCAGGGTACCGCTCGCAGATCGTAACTCACAGCATCGATTTGAACGATTCGCGCCAGCATTGCGAGCCCGTGCACATTGGTCACCATTGCTTTGTGGGGACAGCCTGCGTGTTGCTTGGTGGCAGCTCTCTTCCGGACCGCTCCGTGCTTGGTGCACATTCGCTACTTGCTTCACGCCACGAGACTCCAGGCTACCTTTACGGGGGAGTTCCGGCGAAACCCATTAAGCCAATCGATCCGGAGGCGAAGTATTTTTCCCGGTCTGAGGGATATGTGTGGTGAACGGATTTCAAAGAGCCACAAGTCTATATCCGAGGAGCCGCGCGCCAAATCACAGGCCGGAAGTCAGGCAAAAACGGTCCTGAAGGGTTTGCATCCAATTGAAATCGGACCTGAGGCGCGCCTGAGCGCTCCCTGCCGGCGAGCTAGAATCACAAGCAACGCCTCATGTGACCACTATGGAAGAGATGCAAGATCAAGGCCGCAAGCGGGGAATCTATCTGGTTGCGAACCAGCGAAGTGGCGCGGAGTGCAGCAATTTGATTGCATCCATTCGCCGCTGCGGTTGTCATCTGCCCATTCGCGTGATTCCCTATGGCGGAAGCCCGATGGATCTCGATCCGCGTTGGGATGGAGTCAAGCTCCTCACGCTGGAGGATTTCCCCGCGGAGGGCCGAGCATTTTTGAAAGAGCTCGAGGGGCGCATCCGGCAGTGCAATCCCGGCCATCTGCGCAGATTTCTCTGCTGGTTCGGGGGGTTTGACGAATTTCTCTATTCCGATAACGACATCGTCGCGTTGATGAACTGGGAGGAGTTATTCCCTTATCTGGAAAACTATGACATCGTGCACGCCGATCGAGAGTTCACGACCGGCGGCAAATTCAACATGAGACAGCCGGATCGCTTCGAAGAGCTGATGGGCGCGGAGAGCTTACAGGCGGCAATGACAGCGGGGCATTTTCTGTGCCGCAGGTCGCCGCGGCACGCGGCCGATTTGCTGGCGGGGATCTCCTGGATGGAAGCGCACCCGGAAGTACCGATCTGGCACGACCAGGCGCTCATGCACGTGACGCTGGTGCTGGCGCAATGGCGTGTGCTGAACCTGTGCAGGGAACCGCACCGCTGGGCCTCCTCCTGGGCAGGCGATTACAAGAACGTTCTGGATTTGATCCGCACCATTCAGGTGGAGCGGCGGCCCATCAGCCATCTGCACTACTCGGGCGGAATCGCCACCGGGACGGAGCCGATTGACGAATTGCTTTCGACCAGTTTGCCGGCGAAGGAACGCAACAGCAAGTTGTTGCGGGCGCTGTTGTGGCAGGCATCGGGACTCCGTGCGATCGAACGTCAAATTCGCCGTGTGAAGCACAAAATCAAGCGGCTCAAGGACGGCTCGAAGTGACGGGGCCGAGTCGGGGAGGAAGAGTTATTCGGCTCACGGGTCACATGCTGGCCGCAAAGACATTTTTTCTTCCCAAATTGCATCGCGTCGCGGAATTCCTGTTTTCCCAGGGAATCACGATTGCGTCCAATCTTCTCTATGGTTTGCTTTGCATCCGTTTGCTGCCCATCGGAGAATACGCGAAGTTCGTCGTGGTTTTTGCCATCCAGGGATCTCTCATGGTTCTTCTGGATGTGGGCATCTCGGGATCCTTCATCCCGCTGGTCGGGGAACGGATTGAAGACCGGCAGTTGATTGCCGACTACCTTGCCTCATTGAGGCAAATTGCGCATTGGCTCTTTGCCATTGCTGCTCCCATCACCATCGTTGCCTTCCCGCTCCTGGTCCGCAACCGCCATTGGGGCTGGCAGGTCGTCACGGCGATGGTTGTGATTGTGCTCGTCTCAGCGTGGTTTGCGCGCGTCGGAGCCTCTTATGGCGCGGTGCTGATTCTGCGGCGCGATCGTTCTCGCTGGTACCAGGCGCAGATTATTTCCAGCCTCGGCGCTTTGGCGCTGCTCGGCGTCTTTTACGCGTTTCACAGGTTTGGCGCGTTCACCGCCATCCTCATCGGCGTGGCCAAAATCATTGGGGTTGCCTTTGTTTATTACCGGCGCGCGTATCAACTGCTCGGCGTCAAAGGGACACCCTCAAAAGAGAAGCGCACGGCCATCGTACAACTCACTCTGCCCGCCGTTCCCGGCGTGGTCTACTACGCGCTGAGCGGGCAGATCTCGGTCCTCCTTATCACCATCTTCGGCCGCACCGCCGCGGTGGCATCGGTCGGCGCACTCAGCCGGCTGGGACAGATATTCACGCTTCTTTCGCCCATGAACGTAATCCTCATGGAGCCCTACTTTGCAAGGCTGCCCAGGGAGCGCCTCAAATCCCATTCCCTGATCGCGGTTTTCGCCGCGGGCGCCTGCGGGGTGGGCGCGATTGCGCTGGCGCGCATCTTCCCAGGGCTCTTTCTCTGGGTACTCGGTCCAAAATATGCGGGCTTGCGCACGGAAGTTGTGCTAGTCATCGTGGCCGGAGCCATTTCCCTTGTGGGCGGCGTCATCTCTTCCATCAATGGCTCGCGCCGGTTCGTTTACTACTCTTTTATGCTGACGGACAACATCGTCACCCTGATTGTGCAGGCCATTCTCATCTGGAAGATGGATTTGAGCACGGTGAAGGCCGTGCTCTGGTTCAATCTCGCCACCATCCTGCCATCTTTTGTGATCGGTATTCTGACCGCATTCTACGGTTTTGCGCGAGGCGGCCGCAGAGTAGCAGGAATTGATTAATCCCTCGAAGGGAAATGAGTCGCCCTCTGCGCATCGCCCGAGGTGGACGAGGCGAGGACAATGGCACATCGCCCTACCTTATCCTCGAAGGTGGCTTGTTGTTCTTGTAACTTGCGCCAATGGGCGCACGATTGCAGAAAACCTGTTCTCAAAATGGAAATCCCAGCTTGGGCGCAATTAGGAGGCAAGTTGACACTTCTGTCGGACCTGCAGACCAAGGCAAAGACCAAAGCCAAGGCGATTTTGCCGAAAAGCCTTGTCGCGTTCATGGGCGGGTGTGGGTACAGAGGCTACCTGGCGCATATCAGATATCTTCTGAAACTCAAGAAATATCGGATCCGTCATTCGACGGTCAATGCCGCAGCGCCAGAAGGGACCATCGTATTGCCTGCCAGTTGCAGAATCCGCATTCCCCGTGGCGATGGCGAAGTGCGCGAAGCCTTCGAACATTTTGGATGGAGGGATCCCGAGATGGTCGACGAATTCATTGGTTTCATGAAACTGGCATCAGACGCCGAAATATTATGGGACGTTGGCGCGTTATTTGGTCTTTTCTCTCTGGCATTCGCGCTCCGAGGCACAGATCGCCGGGCATTGGCATTCGAGCCAAATCCAGGCTCGCGGACAAAACTGGAAGAATGTCTCCACCTCAATCCAACTGCGAAGGTCAAGGTCTTCGATTACGCTCTGGGATTGCCCGACAAGGTTGTGGAGTTTGAGCGCGGATTCCACTTCACGGCGATCGGGAGATTACCCACTCAGTCAAGTGATGATGATTCAGGTCAAAGAGATACCGTGGCGATCAAGACCATGTCGATTGACGAATTGATCGAGAGAAATCTCGACTCGCCGGACATTATCAAGATTGATGTGGAGGGGCATGAGTTTGATGTGCTGCTGGGGGCGAAAAAGCTGCTGCTCGCAAAAAAGCCTTTGTTGTCCCTCGAATTGCATCCGGATCTGCTTGCCCGCAGGGGCACCTCTGGTCTTGCCATAGCGGAGTATCTTGAGGATGCCGGATATTCTTTTCGCGACACGGATATGAAACGGGTAACGAAGGACTTCTTCAAACGCCAAAACAACTTTCGGGTTGTTGCTATGTGATGCGGGCGGGCCTTTGGCGCGGTTCGAAGGCTGGCTGCATCGCCGCGGTCAGCTGGCCGATTCGGCGCGCCAGCTTGTAGACTCCGTCTGGCCGAAACTCAAAGGCAAAATACAATGAAGCCGCTTACCTGCTGCATGAAGCAGCTTCCCAATTTGGCCTTCGAGAGGTGAGAATTGAGTAAACACCGGTCGCGAACATTTGCGCGAAAACTCCTGCGGCGCGCCATCCCCAAGTCCCTGCGATTTGAGCCGTATATGCCGAACTGGGTGATGCGGGAAACGAATTGTTTGGTGCGCTCTGGCCCATTTCAGGGGATGAAATATACCAGCAAGTCCGCTGGCAGCGTGCTGATCCCCAAGTTGCTGGGAATCTACGAGCGCGAGTTGCATCCGGTGCTCGAATATGCGATCTCTCATTCCTTTCAGGTCATTGTCGATCTCGGTGCGGCCGAGGGATATTACTGCGTTGGATTGGCGCGGAGGATACCTCAAACAAGAGTTTTCGCTTACGAGATGGACGAAGCGGGCCGCCGGCTGATGAAGGAGTTGGCCAGCCTGAATCAAGTGAGCGACCGATTGGAGATCAGGGGTCTTTGCACCGTGGAGGAGTTGAACTCTGTACTGGATGCATCCGTGCCCACTCTGCTGATTTGCGACGTGGAGGGCGCTGAAGCGTATTTGCTCGATCCGCTCAGGGTTCCCGCGCTGGTGTCCATGCACATTCTGGTCGAATTGCATGATTTTGTCCTTGGCGGCTTGAGCGATGTGATGCACAGCAGGTTCCAGGCCACGCACGAGATCGAGCACATCTGGCAGGAAGACCGGAGCCGCAGCGACTTTCCCTATCGATCGTTCTACACGCGGTGTTTCCCCAGCTACATGGATATTGCTGTTTCCGAGAGCCGACCCTGCAGAATGTCCTGGTATTGGATGCGGCCAAAGCACGAGCCTGAAGCGCGCGCGTTTCTATAAAGCAGACGCGGAAGGTCGCGGAGCTTGGGCCCCGCTTGGATCCACACCCTCCATCCATCAAATCGCGGAAGGCTCGTGCCTGTGCTCCGGATTTCTCGTTCAGGAATTGCCGGGCGCTTGCCATCCACGAAGAATGGGATCTGTGATTTCTACGACGCCACGGTCAGCAGCCCGCGTTTGCAAATCGCCGCCGGCGCGGGAGTGCAAAGAGCACTTCGTACAGCGTCCCCAGTGATATCGGGCCCTATGTACTTCTTCACAATCTCTGCAGAGGCAAGCGGCTTGATCGGGGCCTGCGGCTGAGAGTGCGTGCGTAGCTAGGGCAGAGATTTCTGAGATCATTCTCCAATGTGCGGCGAACTCTTTTGAAGAAACTCGCCATCGAGCTGATTCTTCCGATTTGAATGGCCGTTTTCTGCGCGACCGCGTGATGCAAGGTTCGCGCCAGCCATTCGATTCACTCGGTAATCCGGGTCGAGTTGGCGATCCAGAAGAATATGCCGCTGCCACCGTGTCAAGGAAGGGTTGATCGGGAGTGAAGCGCATCGTGCGAAAGTTGCTGACCAAACCAATCTGGTGGTGGGAGCGGAACCGTCCTTACTCAATTCGTTCCCGCTTTCATCTGTTGCCGCCGCTCGATGTCGCAAAGGGGGGGACGCGATTCGTGGTGCTCACGACCCCGCAGGGGCTGAGCGATGCTCTCTGGACGGCATGGAGCTGGTACCGGTATCTTCGGCCGCACGGTTTCGAACTGCGGATGGCAGTCGACGGCGAGATTCCAGCCGGGGAACAGCAGGCGGCGCAGAAATTGTTTCCCGGCATTTCGATTTATAAAGTCTGGTTGGTGCTTTCGAAACTTTGCTACGAGCAGCCCGCGTTGGGCGCATTCTTCCGGGGGCATCCGCTGGGCAGAAAGCTTGGTCTCATGCTAGCGCTATCCGACCAGGGGGCTGCGCTATATTCCGACGGCGACGTGCTTGCGTTCAATCAGCCAGCGGACCTGTTAACCTGCGTGGACAAAAACGTTCCATGCTATTTTATGGAGGATCTGGACGGGACCCGCGACCCGCGAATCATCGAGAGATCCAAGGCACTGGATTTGGAATACGTACCCAGGTTCAACTCTGGATTCCTGTTTATTCCGCAAGGCGCGCTCTCGATCGATCTGGCCGCACAGATCCTGGCGGAATGGCGTCCGCCCGCCGATTCCTGGTTTACGGAGCAGACCGTGCTGAGCATTCTGATGAGGAAGGCGAACGCGCAGGCCCTGCCCGACGACCGGTACGTGATCAGCGCACGGAGACAGTTTTATTCGGAAACCGACGTGGATTACAAAAACATTGTGGCGAGGCATTTTACCGGTACCGTCAGGCACCTTATGTATGGTTACGGAATGCCATTGATTTTGGAACAGAGCCGGCTGAGTAGCGGCGAAAAGCAATCCGAAGCAGATTAGTTCCAGTAATAAGATCATTGATCGTCGCAAGTCATGACCAGTAAGGGAAGTGTATATGGGTGAAGAAATCGCGAACCGTCCGCAAGTGGAAAGCACCGGCATCTGCACGTTATTCGAGGGGGATTACCACCTGGGCTTGGCAGCGTTTCTTAATTCTCTTGTGCGCGCGGGCTATGCAGGAACAGTTTGGGTGGGATATCGGGGGGCTCTGCCTCCCTGGTTAGGTCAACTCAAGCGCGCAAACGCTGATGCGGATGAGTATTGGATCGCGGATCAAATCCGAGTTGTGTTCATGGAGCTGAACACCGGTATTCATCTCACGAATTACAAGCCGGAATTCATGCTGAACCTGCTGGCAGACGAAGCCCGCGATTGCAAATATCTTTGGTATTTCGATCCGGATATCTTCGTCATAGCCTCATGGTCTTTCTTTGCTAACTGGCAGAGCTACGGAATTGCGCTGTGCCAGGAGATTGTCGACAACATCTTTCCCGCGGACGCTCCGCTGCGCCAGCAGTGGATCAAGTTGGCCGCCGGTATCGGTCTGTCGGACCCGCGCCCGATCAATCACTATTACAACGGAGGCATGGTCGGCGTTCCGTCGGAGCACGCCGAATTTTTGGAGAAGTGGAAAGGGCTGATCAGTCTAGCCGGATCCATGGGTTGCGACCTGAGGCATATGGCGCACGGCGGCCGGGAAATGCCCTTTAACATCATCGATCAGGACGCATTAAACATCGCCATTATGTACACGAAGTCTCCGCTCAGCACCCTTGGGCCGCAAGGAATGGGCTTCATCTTCGGCGCATCCATGATGATGTTCCATACCGTAGGCGAGAAGCCATGGAGGGGATCGTTTCTGCTGCGAGCACTGAGAGGCACGCCACCGACCGGAGCAGTGAAGTTTTTCTTCACGGTGGTCGATGCGCCGATTCGTGCCTATTCGCCCTTGCAGTTGCGCGCCAAGCGCATGGCGTGCTCCATCTCGGCGTTCATCGGCCGTTTTTATAGCCGCCGGTGAGCAAGCTGTCCGGGACGTGTCAGAATATCACGACTTCACAACTGGTAGCCCGACGCCTGCAACTTCTGCTCCCAGTTCCAGGCCGATTGCAGGATTTCGCGCAGGTCACGCGTAGGCCGCCAGCTCAGCACGTTTCCTGCCCTCGAGGCATCCGCGTACAACACCGGAGGGTCGCCGGGCCTTGGGTCGGTGTAAGAGTGAGGCACCTTTCGCCCGGTGACTTCTTCCGCCGCAGCAACCAGGCTTGCCACGGAGGTCCCCTGGCCGGTGCCCAGATTCAGGCAGGTTGTCGCTCCGCCTTTTGCCAGGTATTCAAGAGCAAGTACGTGGGCTTGGCCAAGATCCGAGACATGGATGTAGTCGCGGATGCAAGTGCCATCCGGTGTATCCAGCTTGTTGCCGAAGATGCGCAGAGGCGGTGCGGTACCCAGCGCGGCCCTGAGAGCGAGGGGAATGAGATGCGTCTCCGGGTCATGCAACTCGCCGATGGATCCACTGGCATGAGCGCCGGCGGCATTGAAGTAGCGCAGCGACACTGACCGCAACCCATGCGAGGCGGAATAGGCTGCCAGCGCATGCTCGAAAAAGAGCTTTGTCGCCCCATAAGGATTGATAGGCGCCTGAGGGCTCGATTCGGTAATCGGCAGGAATTGCGGAATTCCGTAGGTGGCACAAGTTGACGAGAAGATGAAGAGGCGAGCGCTGCTGGCCAATACCGCATCGAGCAGCTTGAGCGCCGATTCGACATTATTGCGGAAGTATTTTCGCGGATTGGTGACCGATTCGCCGACATAGGCCGAGGCGGCGAAGTGCATCACCGCTTCAGCTCCTTCCAGGGCCATTGCCAGTTGTACTTCGTCGGCAATGTCCGCCTCAATGAATTCATAGCCCTCGCTGAATTTGCGATGGCCCGTGCTCAAGTTGTCATAGAGGACAACTTGGTGGCCTGAGGCTGTCAAGTCGCGCGCTGCATGGGACCCGACATACCCGCAACCACCTGTAACCAATACGCGCATTCATCTCCTCGCCGGCGTGTACCAGTGCTTGATGTGATGATGCTGCCGTTCTTCCCAGTATAGTGAACACGAGAACCATACCGAAATTGTCCTCGCAGAAATCGGCTTCGATGCGCAGTCCCATCTGGCCGGAGATAGACGCACATTTTCCGACTGCACTGGAAGGATCGCAGAGTGCCAAGACCCGCGCATGCGGGGGCTTCATCGTGCCCTATCACTCCGGATATCGCCAGTGAGTCCCCCTCAAAATGGCAAACATTAGTAATGTCGTAAAGATATTGTGTGCCACGATAAACTAACAGCTGCCGCCACCCATCCAGGCGGGCAATCCCTACTTGATGAAGGAAAGATTTATGCCGAAAGTTGCGTTAGTGACAGGTGTTACCGGACAGGACGGCGCCTATCTGTCGGAACTCCTGCTGAGCAAGGGCTATATTGTGCACGGTATCAAGCGCCGCTCGTCTTCGTTTAACTCCGCGCGCATCGACCACATGTACCAGGACCCGCACGTTCCCGGCGCGCATTTTCAGATTCATTACGGAGATATGACCGACTCCACGAATTTGATCCGCATCATCCAGTCGGTGCAGCCGGACGAGATTTACAATCTGGCAGCGCAAAGTCATGTTCAGGTGAGCTTTGAGACGCCCGAGTACACGGCCAACGCGGATGCCACCGGTGCGTTGCGCATTCTGGAGGCGATCCGGATTCTTGATCTCGCGGAAAAGACGCGGTTCTACCAGGCGTCGACCTCGGAGCTGTACGGAAAGGTGCAGGAAGTTCCGCAAAAGGAAACCACGCCTTTCTATCCGCGGAGCCCCTACGGAGTGGCGAAACTGTACGCGTACTGGATCACGGTGAACTATCGCGAGGCGTATGGTATCCACGCATCGAACGGAATCCTGTTCAACCACGAGAGCCCGATCCGCGGTGAGACGTTCGTTACGCGCAAGATCACGCGCGCGGTGGCCGCGATTCACCTGGGCGTGCAGAAGACGCTGTTTATCGGCAATCTGGATGCCAAGCGCGACTGGGGTCATGCGCGAGACTATGTGGAAGGCATGTGGAGGATCGTACAGCAGCCGGAGGCAGGAGATTACGTTCTGGCCACGGGCGAAGCGCACAGCGTGCGCGAATTCGTGGAGCTGGCATTCTCCAAGGTCGGGCGCAAAATCGAGTGGCGCGGCAAAGGCGTTGACGAGATTGGCATCAACAGCGTTACGGGCGAGACGCTGGTGAAGATCGATAGCCGGTACTTCAGGCCGACGGAAGTAGACCTGCTTCTGGGCGATCCCTCCAAGGCGCGCACCGTCCTGGGATGGGAGCACAAAGTTACCTTCCCGGAACTGGTCTCTGAGATGGTGGAGTCCGATCTGAAGGTGGTTGCCGGGGAATCGCACAGAGAGCATGGCCATGAGTAGTTTCGATCTGAGCGGAAAGCGCGTGTGGGTAGCCGGTCATCGCGGCATGGCAGGCGCGGCGATTGCGCGGCGGCTGAAGCGCGAAAATTGCGAGATCGTCACTGCGGACCGTAGCGAACTCGATCTCCTGCGCCAGGCAGACGTTCATGCCTGGATGGCGGACAAGAAGATCGACGCCGTCTTTCTTGCCGCGGCCACCGTGGGCGGCATCATGGCCAACACCACGCGCCCTGCGGAGTTTCTCTACGAGAATCTTGTCCTCGAAACCAACCTGATCCACGCGGCAAAAGCCTCGGGCGTCAAGAAGCTCTTGTTTCTGGGATCGTCGTGCATTTATCCGCGCATGGCGGAGCAGCCGATGCGCGAAGAGGCGCTGCTGACCGGCGCTCTGGAGCCCACCAACGAGTGGTACGCCATTGCCAAGATTGCCGGAATCAAGCTGTGCGCGGCATTCCGCCGGCAATATGGATGCGATTTTGTTTCCGTGATGCCGACGAACTTGTTCGGGCCCGGCGACCGCTACGATGCGCAGAACGGCCATGTCGTGGCCGCGCTGATCATGAAGATTCGCGCGGCGAAAATGGCGAACAGCGCCACGGTCGAGCTGTGGGGAAGCGGAACCCCGAAACGCGAGTTTCTCTTCACTGAAGATCTGGCCGACGCCTGCGTCTTCGTGATGAAGAATTATTCCGACGAGCATTTCCTGAATGTCGGCACCGGGCGTGACATGACGATCCTGGAACTGGCGGAAAGCATTGCGCGGGTGGCCGACTGGAACGGCAAATTTACATTCGACCGAACGAAGCCCGACGGCATGCCTCGCAAGGTGATGGACGTAAGCCGCCTAGAGGCATTGGGCTGGAGCGCGCAAACTCCATTCGACGTGGGAATCAAGCAGGCCTACGACTGGTATGTAGCCAACGTCGCGGACCGTGCGGCGTGAGCGCAACACCATGTGGTCACAAGACATCCAAACGAGGTGCGGGCATTTGTCGAGGCGCCAGCTTTGCGAAATAATGTGAAGGACATATGAGCGCAACCACTCCGGGACGCGAGCGAACGGTGCACCACATTGCTGACAGCGCTGGGGAGAATCCCTATCACCGTCCCTCCTTCAGTTTGCAGTACCGGCTGAAGCGTCAATTGTGGCGGATGGTGTTTGCGCTTTTCTACCGTACCTCGCCGCCTCCAATGCATGCCTGGCGATCGATGCTTTTACGGCTATTCGGCGCCAAGATGGGCCCGGGTTGCCACTTCTATCCCAGTGGAAAAGTTTGGGCGCCCTGGAACCTGATCTGCGCAGACTGCTGCACGCTGGCCGATCATGCCGAAATCTACAATCCTTCCCCGATCTATTTAGAGTCCCACTGCATCGTCTCGCAGGATGCGTATATCTGCGGGGCGACCCACGATTACAACCATCCGGACTTCCCCATGGTCTCCTACAGCATGCGACTCGGCGCATATTCATGGATCTGCGCGCGGGCATCGGTGTCGCCGGGCGTGAACGTGGGGGAGGGTGCTGTCCTGGGCCTGGGATCGGTGGCTAACCGCGACCTGGAGCCATGGACGGTATACATCGGAGTGCCCGCGGTCGGGGTGAAGACACGCGTAAGGAGCGTGCGCAGCGGCGAGAAATTAACCTGATCTCGGAGGCGCAGCCAGATTCCAATTCTGTCACTCGCCGAAGGCGCGAAAACGCGTACGCTTAGCGGTGCTATCTGGCAGATTCGACGCTGGTTCTCTCGTCATTGTGCCGGTTACGAGGCGGCTTTTCGCCAAAGACCAGACGCCATGCCACAGACAGCTTCACATAATCCCGCTCACGACAGGAGCGGCAACGCACGGGTATTTGCAGGGTTAGCAGCCGTGGGAGATCGAACAAACGAAAGTGGGAAAGCCGCACATTGCTGGAACGGCAAAAGAAGCATTTCACTCTGAGTTCCTCCGTTCAAAGGTAGGTGAGAGTGCGCAGACCAACGCCGGCTTCCGCGACTGCATTCCCACTGCAACGGTAGCAGTCGTAGTTTAGAAAAGACTGGTCAAGACAGAACAGCTTTACCGTTTGCCGGTTTCCGCACGGCCCGGATTCCTCTTTAGATTGCGGACGGGCGCGAATGGCTGCCTGAGCCCGGCAAGGTTGCACGAAACCCCGGACATTTCAACGGAGGAAGGCTTCGGTAGCTGGAAGAAGCAGAGAAGATGGCGACGGGCGAGTACTCCACGAAGGACAGTATCCGGGCGGTTAACACCGAAGTGGAGCATCACGAGGACAATAGAAGAGATTGACTAAAATCCGGCCGCTGGCTGCATCGAGCGCATCCAAGCAAATCGACAGGGCAATCAAGTGAGGGAATTGATGAAGAAAAAGAAGCCATATATTGCGAAAACCTTGATGCCATGCGTGTTCGGAATGGCCCTCCTGATATATGCCGGGGCCTTTCAATTAGCGGCAGAACAACCCGGCGCGCCCGATGGCGCAGCGCAGGTAGTCAGCGCAGGTGCTGGTCCGGCCAGTCCCTGCGAGCCTTCCCGGATGGGCTCGCCGTATATCCCTGTCGATAGCTGGGTGTACCCGGCCATGCTGCGCCTGTACTCGCTGGGATACGTCGATACCGTGTATATCGGACTCAGGCCGTGGACCCGCGCCAGCGTGATGCACATGCTCGAAAGCGCCGGAAACCTGATCGAGGAGAACGAAGATCAAGGCGATCCGGCGGCCAGCGAAGCGCGTGCAATCTACGAGTCGCTGAATCACGAGCTGCATAGCGACATGGAAGGTCCCTGCGGGCCGCATGAGGGAGGCACGCATCTCGAGTCGGTGTACAGCGTGATGCGCGGCATCAGCGGCACGCCGCTCGATGACAGCTACCATCTCGGGCAAACCATCGTGAACGATTATGGTCGCCCCTATGAAAATGGCTTCGACAACTATTCCGGCATCAGCGGCTACGCCACTGCGGGACGATTCACGCTTTATCTGCGTGGGGAGTTCCAGGGTGCGCCGTCGGCCACGGGCTACTCCGCGGCGTTGGCACAGAGCCTGTCCAATATCGACGACACACTCTACTTCATTCCGTCGAGGACTGCTCCTTACGGCCCCACCACCGCGGTGTACAACCAGACCACCATCCCTCAGGGGCCGATCGCAACCGCGACCCAGGGACGATTACTCGAAGCCTATCTCTCGTACCAAATCCTGGATCACGTGATTTCCTTTGGGAAACAGGACCAGTGGCTGGGACCAGCCCAGGGCGCCAGCATGGCGTTCTCCAATAACGCGCAAAACTTCTACGCGTTCGAGATCAATCGCATCGAACCTCTGCATGTTCCCGGGCTCTCGCTGCTTACCGGTCCCTTCCGCTACGAGTTTCTGGTAGGCGCACTGCGCGGCCACACGGAAATGCTGAATCCGGCATACGAACTGAATCCTTCAACCGGTGGGGCCAACGTCATCAACCCGGGAGACCCCTGGGTGCACGTGGAGAAGGTCAGCTTTAGGCCGTACAAGGATCTGGAATTCGGATTTGAACGCACCGCCATGTTCGGTGGCGAGGGCCACCAGCCGGTCAACCTGCATTCTTTTCTGCGCAGCTTCTTTAGCCTCACCGCGGGAACCGCCGCGCAAAAAAACGGGACCGCGGACCCTGGCGCGCGCTTTGGAGCCTTCGACTTTTCCTGGCGATTGCCTTACGTGCGCAACTGGCTTACGCTCTATACCGACTCTGAGGCGCACGACGACGTTTCACCGATCGACGCGCCGCGCCGCGCCGCCGTTCGCCCGGGAATTTATCTCTCGCATATCCCCGGCATCCCCAAGCTCGACCTGCGTATAGAAGGAGTATCGACCGATCCGCCCACTTCACGAAGCGTGAGTGGACAGTTCATGTATTACGAAGGGATTGAGAAGCAGGGCTACACCAACCAGGGTCAACTATTCGGTGACTGGATCGGGCGCGAGGACAAAGGCGGTCAGGCGTGGATCACGTATCACCTGAGCGGCAACGAGTGGCTGCAGGTGAGCGCGCGCAATCAGAAAGCGGTCACGAACTTTATCCCCGGCGGCACCACGGTGAACGACTTCGCGGTTCAGGCCGTGAAGCGGTTCGGCAAGGACTTTGAGGTCAATGGCAACTTTGCCGTGGAGCACTACAAAGTGCCGATTTATCTGACAGGTGAACAGACCGTGACCACCACGGACATTCAGCTCACGTGGTATCCGCAGCGCAAGGTCAGCTTCTAAGGCACTGCTCACACGACTTGGGATGTCGGCGACGGGAGCCGGGTCTTTTCAGCCTGAATGAGATTCCCGGCCAACCGCAGTCGAAACCTCAGCTTGCCACCGATTTTGATCGGGCTGCTTTTTTCACACATCGTCACCATAGATGACGGGGCAGGAGCAGACCTTGGCACGGAAACAGTTCTAGCAATAAGAACGACGGGTTCTGCGCCAGGAAATGATGGAGCGCAGTGCGAACTCCCGGAGTTTCGACCTGGCCTAAATCGTCGACGAGGATCAGGCTGCGCGGCGCCAGTCGCGGCGCCAGGTAATTCAGGCACTTCAGATTGGCCTCATACAAATCGACATCGAGATGGCAGAACGCGATGTCGCGCAAATCGAAGGGCTCCGCGGCCTGGGGAAAAAAACCCTGAACGACCTGGGCATTGGGCTTTACCGATAATCTTCTGACCACCGCGGCGTAGTTGGTTTCAGTAAACGAATCGATGCGAAATTTGGTTTCGTCAGGCCCGACGCTTTCAAATCCGCCTTGCTCAAAAGGATCGAAGCAATAAAACCTGGCGTCTGCATGGCGCGAGTCGTCCATTGCATTGCAAATGTGTAGCGCAGTTCCGCCAAGAAAGCTGCCCACCTCAACGAAGATTCCATCTCCTGCGAGTTTGACCATGTTCCACACGTTGGCAAGACGGCCCTCATCGAGACATGAGTATGGTTTGACTTGGGCCACCGAGCTCAGGAAGGTGGGGTTGTGAAGGATTTCGACTCTTCCGGTGTCGATCGGAGGGTTGAGCGGCCTGGGGTAACCAAAGAAGCGGAGAACGGGACGAAGCTCGACAAGGCAGTATCTTCTCAGGCGCGAAAGAATGAATTTCGGTTGCACCCGGTGGGGATTTTTTCTCCAGTTCGATACATGGGCCTTGAAGTCCCTGAACATTTGCGGCGTCGCTCCTTAGCTGTCTTGCTCGTTACTAGCGCCCGATGGATAGATAGGCGTACGGCCTGAAGTTTTTTCCCGTGAAGGTTGAATGCAGCGCCCGGGTCTACTAACGAATACTAGGGAACAATCTTCGTTGCGTAGGCCGGCGTGGGGAAGTGCAGGACCTTGACGAGCTGGCCTTTGGCATCGAACGTCAACGCCCATTGCATCGGTTGGCGTGGTTCCGCAACGTTGACGAATCGCACTGTCGACTCCCCGTCTACCCCGACTTCTAACGTCGGCGGAAACGACAGAGCGAGACTTACCCGGGGCGTTGGACTCGGCGCGATGGAAACCTCAAGACGCGGCTCGGTCAGCGCGGCATAGCACAGGCCGGTCGCAAGCCAATCGGCGGGCTGGCTTGCCGGTTCCTCCGCGCGAATTCGGTTAAACGCCGCCATGGCAAGCGCGTTGACGGGTGCGGGCGAGAAAAGAGAAAAGCCACGGCGCTCGACGGGAATGACTCGGACGCGGCCCCGACCTGTGCGTGGAATTGCGGCGGAGAAAAGACTGGCATCGCCGGCGCCGCCATCACCCGTGAAGAGCAGCAGCAAGTGGCTCGGCAGGGCTTGGCAGTCCAGCTGCCGGTAGCTCCATTTTTCCTTGTCGAATTCGATCCCGGCAAACGCTGCAGCATCTCGGATCGCAGGCCGCGACTTCAAGGCCAGATTGCGATCGCTATCGCTCATCTGCTCTTGAGAACGGTACACAATGAAGTGCCCAATCGCGGAAGGCGAAGCGTTGTTGGAGAATTGCGAAACGGGCTCCGCCTGCGGAACAGGTTTCGCAGGATACGGCATGGTCGAAGGTTCTGACGGAACAGGCTTTACCGGATAGGGTGGAGCGGGCGGAACCGGGGTCGTTTGGGCGGCACAGAGGGAAGCAAAAATTGCCGTTGCCGCGATGACGAAAGCAAGGTTCAAGAGCCTCTGACGATCCATACACTGGCTAGACTAACACCTTGCGCGCAGCGCCCCGAGCGCGATGCCGCCGAGCGCTGCATTCGGCGGCGCACCTTTTGGAGCCGACTCCGAAACGTTTGAGCAGGACCCGACCTCAATCCCGCTTGCGGGAACCAGAATGCGCGAAATCGTAAGCAAAGCCCACGGTAAAGCCCTGGGGATCGAGCGTCTTTGTGAAAAGATTTGGCCAAGTCTGGTACTCGTAATCGGCGCGCATCCACCATGCGCGGAAGACGTGGACTTCGAAGCCGCCTCCTGGAGCTCGAATGATCCGCGTATCGTGCCTGTAGTTGGAGGTAGGGCCCGTCCAGAAGTCGATGCTGCCATCACCAATCAGGTACTTAGCGTAGGGATGGAAGTTGCGGAAATGACGCCAGGCGTAGATGGGGCCGCCCTCGCCGGTATCCTGGCGCATATTCTCCTGGGTAACATGTTCGTCCTGGGAGATGTCCCGGGCCTCTGCCTCTATTCCCAGGCCGCGCAGAATTGAAGGCATAAACCTGGGGTAATAGTCGATCCAGGCCGCGCCTCCGTACATGCGGCCATGGCCCCAATCGACGTCGTAGCTGACCCCTCCGGCGCCAACCTCAACGGGCCACCCGCCCTGCCGCTCGTATTCAGGAGCGACTTGGGAAAATGCGGGAATCGCGATGGACAAAATGCCCAACGCCAAAATGGGGAATCCTACCAGCTTGAAACGCATTCTGAATCTCCTTCACACGCGCACACTCTCTCCCGATGGAAAGCTCGCCGTCGAGAGTGAAAAGAATGGGAAACCAAGATAACAAAACAAAAAGCAGGGACTTCTATGCGGAATTCACTTTCGTCATTCGTATGACGGACTGTATGACGGACTATATGGACCGCCGTTTTCCAGAAAGACGTGAAGCCTGCACTTTCAAGGTAGCTTCTTGATTCTGCACCCGGGGCCCGACTCTATCTCGTTCTGAGACCGCCGAGTACTACCTTCACTTCGGCCTAGTCTACAACATAAAAAGGCTGAAAAATGAAGCAAGCACTATACCTTCCGGGTCACACAAGTGCCGCTTTGGGGGCAGCTTCGAAGGTGGGCAAGGCTCGGCTTGACGGCTGCTTCAGAACTTACCTGGGGGATTGCAAAAGGGAACGGGATGCTCTTGTGCCGAATGTCGATCGCATCTGTTGCAAAGTGTTCCAAACTGCACAACCATTAAGTGCGCGATCATGTATCAATAGCCAAGGTTCGTGAATGCACTGGAAGGAAGGGACGACGAGGCGTCCCAAATTTCATTACCAAAGTAATGATCGACGGTAATGCGTCGGCGGACTGCTTTCTAATCGGGCAACTCATTGAGAAAAATGTGCCCTAGGTAGTGCTCCTGTGGTACGTTAATTGATGCTGTAGGAATGCCGCGGCGCATCGTCTCAGATGCCAGCCCGGCTGCGTTCGAGCCCCGGAAGGGTGCTCACAAACTGTCTTTTCATGGGGTTACATTAGCCAATCTGCGGAGGATAAACGCATGCAAACTCGTGTTTTGAAATCTGTGGGCCGGATTTTAGCTTTGGTTACCGTGGTTGCCTTACCGGTAGCCATGACGGCTCAGTCTGCACCATCGGCATCGGGGAAAAGTGGTAGCGACAGTACATCTCCATCGAGATGGGATATTTTCATGGGCTACAGCTATCTGGCGCCCAAAGGTACAGTCTCGACGACCAATCCGAACAATCAGCCTGTGACAGCATCGTACGATGCGGTCAATGTAGGCGGATTGGTAAGCGGCGCGTATTACTTCAATAAGTACGCGGGTGTGCAAGCCGAGTTTGGCATTCACCAGTATGGCTCACAGAGCACCGGCGGCACGAATATGAATGTCGGTACCGACGGCAACGATGATGGATTCACGACTCTCGGTGGTGGCGTAATCTTCCGCTATCCTGCAGAAAATTTCACCGCCTTCGCACATGCTCTGGTCAATGCAGACCGGATAGGCGGACCGTATTTTGAGCCCAACAAATGGGGCCCTGGTCTGACCGTCGGCGGCGGCATGGATTACGAGACGCCGTGGTTCAATCATCATCTGGCAATCCGCCTGTTCCAGGCCGACTACGAGTACATGCACGCCGATTGGGGCCTGCAGCCCTACGGCGGCCGCGCCAACATCAATGCAGCGCGCTTGAGCGCAGGCATCGTGATTCATGCGGGCTCAATCGCTCCTCCCGCGCCGATCACGCTGGCTTGCTCGGCGAGTCCTGAATCAGTATTTCCGGGTGACCCCGTCACCGTAACGGCGACGGCGGGCGGTCTGGATCCGAAGGATCATGTGATCTACAGCTGGTCGGGCTCGGGGGCCATGGGCAGCGATGCATCGACCAAGATCAACACCGGCGCTCTTGCGCCGGGCGAGTACACCGTGACGGGCACGGTCAAGGAAGGCAAACCGGGCAAGGAAGGCATGAAGCCCTGGGAGACGGCGACGTGCACCGCGGGCATTACCGTGAAGGCATTCGAGCCGCCGACCATCAGCTGCTCGGTCAGCCCCAACACGATTGCGCCGGGAGGCACGGCAACGGTGACCTCAGTGGGCGTAAGCCCGCAGAACCTGCCGCTGACCTACAGCTATACGGCCACCGCGGGCACCGTAACGGGAGGCGGAACCACGGCGGAGTACTCGTCGGCGGGCGCGCCAACCGGCGCCGTAGGCATCAACTGCAATGTGTCGGATAACAAGGGCCACTCGGCGACGTCTTCGACGAGCCTGACCATCGTAGCTCCGATCATTCCTCCTGCGCCGAAGACGCAGGCGCTCTGCACCATCAGCTTCTCGACCGACAAGAGGCGGCCCATGCGCGTCGACAACGAAGCCAAGGCATGCCTGGACCAGGTAGCTCTGGACCTTAAGCAGCAGGCCGACGCCAAGGCAGTTGTAGTCGGCGAGCAGGACAGCACGGAAGCGGCCATGACTGCCAAGGAACAGAAGAGGGCAGCCAGGAACAAGCACGCCAAGGTGGACTTGTTCGCGGCGCAACGTGCGGTGAACGCCAAGGACTACCTGGTAACGGAGCAGGGCATCGACGCTTCGCGCATCAGTGTAGCCACTGGATCGACAGACGGCCAGACGGTGGAGAATTATCTGGTGCCGTCAGGCGCGACGTTCACAACTGACGTGACGGGAACTACGCCGGTGGACGAGACTGCGGTAAAACCACAGGCTCGCAAGCCTCTGGCGGAGAAGCACCCGATGAAGAAGAAGGCCGCGCAATAATCGGCGCGCGGGCATAAACTGCTCAGTGATTCCGCGGACTCTTCCCGCTTTAAGGAAGAGTTCGCGGGGCTCAACTGATCGCACGTCTTCCAGCAGAGATCCGGGGCCGGCCATCAATCCAAGGCCGGCCTCATCCTTTTGAAGCTCGATTACGAGCCTCTTCGCTCAGAATCAGTGCTGCATGCATCGATCTGCTCCCGGGATTTCTCGAAAGAAATCAAGTTCCCGCACCCTACCCCATTTCAATTCACAAAATGAATACCCGGCAGATTTTCCCGCGTGCAACATCCGGAAATGGCAGAACAAAAGTCTGAGTTGGACGGATCGTTTCACAAAACAGCACGCACCCATGTGCAGTATCCTTAAAGCAACCCTGGTTCGTGGCTGCTTGAACTGTGGGATGAATGCCGGACAGTAGTGGATAAAAGCCTATTGCAGAGTTGACGATGTCCAACAATGCATATTCTGTTTATGGTCTCCGCGTTCACGCGGAGATCGCGTGTCCTGAACTCCCATTCCATCCGCAACCCGATGGAAATCCAGATGTCACGATCCGTTTGCTGCCAGCCCTGCCGAGCACATCGGAGTCTGTTGAGAGCGGCTGCTACGAGGTTCGCCCAGGGGTCTTTCGTTTGGTGGTGAAGGGCGTTGGCCGGTACCTGGTGGAGGAAGGGAGCCGTATCTCCATTGAGCCTCTGGCGGGGTCCTCTACGGATGAAGTTCGACTCTTCCTGCTGGGGTCGGTCATCGGCGCGCTTCTCTATCAGCGGGGCCTGTTTCCCCTGCATGGAAGCGCGGTGGAGACGCGATGGGGAGCAATGATCTTTGTGGGAGCGCAGGGTATCGGCAAATCCACGCTGGCGGCCCAGTTTTATCGTCGGGGATACCGCCTACTGTCGGACGACGTTTGTGCCGTGACCACAACCGATGGGAAGCTGCAGGTACTTCCCGCACTGGCGCATTTCCGGCTTTGTGCCGACGCCTACGAGCGTCTTGCCCCTGCGCGGGATGCGCGCTTCAATGTCGATAAGTTCGTAGTTCCGATGAACGAAGGTTACTGTCCTGACCCGGTTCCACTGAAGGCAATTCACGTTCTTGCCAATCAAGAGGACGGCGACCCACACTTCGATGTCATTCGTGGATTTGATCGTGTACAGCGGCTATTTGAGAATCTATATCGCCCGCAATTCCTGAAAGGCCAGGAGACGCAAAGCGATCTGATGCGGCTGGCCGGGAAAATTGCACAAATGACGCCCATGGTCACGGTTTCCCGCAAGCGCGATCCGGAAACGATTGACGGGTTGATCGGTTTTCTCGAATCGGCCTGGGCGGAACATTTTGGCTCAAATTCAAGGGAAGAGAAAAAGTAGATGCGTCGTTTCAATCCCGAAGACAAATTGGTTCGTGCTCAGGAGATTCTTTCTACGGAACTCGACCAGGAAACTGTGCTGATGAGCATCGATGCGGGAGCCTATTATGGCATGGGGGATACCGCGCGGAGCATTTGGGAGAAACTGGCAACCCCCATCACGTTTTCAGCTTTGGTGGACGAACTGGTGCAGGAATACGATGTCCCGCACGAGGCTTGTGCCGCGGATCTGCAGGGATTCCTGGCCGAAATGGAACGCGAAGGTCTCTTGCGTGTGGAATGACCTCAAGCGCATTGGGCAAATTTCTCGGGCACAAAGGGGTCTTCTTTGCGAAGCCATTGTCGCTCTGGCAATGGCAAGGATTGCCCTGGCATGTGTTCCTTTCTCGCGCATCGCGGCATGGCTGGGGACCGCGGGGGCCGAGAGCCCGGCTACGGTGACGCCTGAGCAAGCTCAAGCAGCAGCGGCGGTGGGGTGGGCGGTATCCGCGCTGGCGAGGCGTGTGCCGTGGGACGGACGATGCTTTGCCCAGGCGCTGGCTGCCTCGGCCATGTTACGGCGCCGCGGTGTGGACGGAACAGTGAGTTTCGGAGTGTGTGAAGGGGCGTCCGCTGGATTTGAAGCGCATGCATGGCTGCGCGTCGGCACGCGCATGGTCACTGGCGGGGACGGCTACGAACGCTTCAAGGCCTTTACGACCTTTACGCGGGTGAAATCATGAGCGGCATCTATGGGGTATACCGCTATGATGGCGCGCCCGTGGATCCGCGCTGGCTGGAGCGGATGAAGGAAGCGATGGCCTGCTACGGCCCCGATGGCAGCGCTTGCCAGATTCTCGGACCGGTAGGCATGGGCCATCTGCTGCTGAAGATCAACCCGGAAGATGCCTTCGATTGCCAGCCGCTGCGCGGAGAACGTGGTCTGGTGGTAAGCACCGCGCGGCTGGATAACCGCGATGCGCTGCTGGAAATCTTCAGCGTGGCGTCAGCGGATGCGCGTCGGATCTCCGATGCACAACTGGTGAGTTTGGCCTTCGATCATTGGGGAGAAGAAGTTTGCTCGCACCTTGAGGGCGATTGGGCGCTGGCTGCCTGGGACCCGAAGGATCGCCGGCTCTATCTGGGCCGGGATGTCTTCGGAGCTGCTGCCCTTTATTACTTCGAAGGCAAAGGCTTCATCGCCTTCGCGTCGAACCTTAAATCCTTGCTGGCGCTTCCCGGCACAGTAAAAGAGCCGGATATGCTGCGCCTTGCCGAGATACTGACGCTTTGGGAGCACGACGCGGAGTTGACTGCGTATAAGGGCTTCCGTTCATTGCTCGGCGCTCACGTGATGACTGTTTCTGCCGCCGGTCAGACACGCGACAGACGCTTTTGGTCGCTGGGGCAACGCGACCCGCTTCGGTACCGGCGGGATGAAGAGTACGTCGAAGCACTTCTGGAGCATTACACGCGCGCCGTTCAGAGCTGCCTGCGCACCCAAAAGCCGATAGCGGCAGAACTCTCCGGCGGGCGCGACTCGGGCTCGATCGTAACGCTGGCCGGGCCCCTGCTTGCCCGTCAGGGCCGCGATCTGACTGCGTATACTTGGGTGCCCCAGTGTTCTCTGCATGGTGCCGGCTGGGAGCGTTATCTGAGCAACGAATGGGAGCGCGCTGCCGCGACGGCGGCCATGGCTGGCGCCAACATCAGGCACGTCCCCATCGATGGCCAGGGCTACAAAATTCTCGAGAGCGTCGAATATCTCCTCGATGTCCATAGCGGCCCATCTGCCGGGGCGTACAACGGCTACTTGTTCCGCGCCACGTTTGAAGCCGCCTCACAAAACGGGTCAGGAGTTCTGCTGAATGGTGGATGGGGAAACGCTTCGGTCTCCTGGGAGGGAAATGGTTCGGCGATTCTGGCGCTGCTGCAAGGAAACCCGGCCACAGCCGGCCGCCTGCTGCTGCACGCCGACCCGAATCTCTGGCAGACGGTGAAACGGCAGGTGTTAAAACCTTCGCTCCTGCCAGGAGTATTGGCCGTGCAGCGCATGACAGGCCGGACCGGTTTGCCGTCGTGGAGCACTCACTCCGCGCTCCGTGTTCAAATGGCAGAGAAGCTGGATTTGCCCGGCCGGATGCATGCGGCAGGGTACGATCCAACCTTTGCATTTTCCCCGCTGACCGATCATCGCCGCTGTTTTTTCCAATATGAGCTCGGCACAGCTCCTAGCCTTAGGTCGGAAGCTTGCGCTTTTCATTCTTTTGCGTGTCTGGATCCGACGGTGAATCTTTCCCTGTTGGAGTTCCTTCTGCGGGTTCCCGACGATCAGTTCTATCGCAAGGGCGAACGCAGCTTCCTGTTCAAGCACGCATTCCAGGGCCGGTTGCCGCAGCCGGTGCTGAATTCGCGGAAGAATGTGATACAGGCCGCGGATTCTGGGCACCGCGTTCTTCAAGAGATCGAGCAAGTTCGGGAGTGTCTCCGTTCTTTTGACGCAATGCCAGAGGCGCAGGAAATCCTGGACCTGCCGCTCCTCCACCGCTGCCTGGAAGATCTTGTCGCGAAAGTCAATCCAGAGACCACTTTGCGAGCGGACGCAATCCTGTACAGGGGGCTGAGCGTGGGGTTGTTTCTTCAGCGTTTGGCGAATTCACCTGCCTGAGGTTTTTGCCTGGTATGCTGACAAACCGGATCGTAAATTTCTTCCACCATCTGCCGGCAGGCCGTCGCGCGCTTGCCATCATCTGGAAGGCTGCGGGGTGGTGGACCGTGGTTTGGGGTGCGTTGCTGGTCTGCCAGGGCCTGATTCCCGCCGGCTTGGCGTTGCTGCTCAGAACCCTTGTGAACCGGCTCGTCTCTTCGCCGCAATGGGCTTCCATCCTGCCCCCCGCTCTCGGGATCGCCGGACTATGGGCTGCCGGGCAGATTTTGTCCAGCGCCCTCACATGGGTCAGGGCGGTACAAGCTGAACTGGTGCTGGACGAGGTCGATCGGTTGATCCACTTGCAGGCTCTCCGCATGGACGTGGCGTTCTTTGATCACCCTGAATCCTTCGACCTGTTGCACCGGGCGCAGGCCGAGGCCAGTTCCCAGCCACTGGTGCTGCTGGAGAACCTTGGTTCGCTGGTGCAGAACGGATTGGGATTCCTGGTGCTGGCTGCCATCTTGTGGACATATGCAGGTTGGCTTCCCCTGCTTCTGGTTTCCGCGGCCGTTCCCGGCCTGGTTTTCGTGGCGCAGCATGTTTTTAAGGAACATGCGTGGCAGCACGAGAGTTCCGCCCATCTGCGCCGTTTGCTGTATCTGCACTCCTTGATGACCGACGCCGGGCCGGCCGCTGAGTTGCGCCTCTTCGATCTTGGAACCTATCACCGCGAGGCCTTCGAGCATATTCGCGACAGACTGAAGAAGGGACAGTTACAACTCGTGCGGCAGGGAGCCATGACCGAACTGGGAGCCGGCCTCCTGGCTTTGGCAGGCAGCCTCGCCGGCTTGGGTTGGATGCTCCACCAGACGCTTGTCGGACGCGTCAAGCTGGGCGATCTGCTCCTCTGCCTTCAGGCCTTCCAGCAGGGCCAGGCCCAGCTCCGGGCATTGCTGGAAGGCGCGGGCAGGATTTACAAGAGCCTGCTCTACGTGCAAAACGTGGACGATTTCTTGAAGATTGAACCAACCATCCGCTCCGGCCGATCCGGAGAACCCGGGCTCCCCTTGCAACACTCCATTCGCTTCGAGCGCGTGAGCTTCACGTACCCCTGCGGGGAACATCGCGCTCTCGACGAATTCGAACTGGAGATTCCAAAAGAAAAGGTCGTGGCGCTGGTGGGACACAACGGGGCGGGCAAGAGCACGCTCGTCAAGCTGCTCTGCCGCTTCTATGACCCGGATGAGGGCCGCATTCTTCTGGATGGGGTGGACCTTCGAGAGATGGATCCGGAGGCCTTACGGCGCAATATTGCCGTCCTTTTCCAAGACCCCGTTCATTATCACGCGACAGTGCGCGAGAATATTGGCTTTGGAGACATCGGCAATCTCTCCGACGAGATGCGCATCCGGGAAGCGGCTCGTGACGCGGGAGCACTGGAGCCCATCGACCGGCTCCAGGATGGCTTTGAGGCGAAATTGGGCAAGTTGTTTGGCAACGCGGAGCTGAGCGGGGGCGAGTGGCAGCGAATCGCACTGGCGCGAGCATTTTTCCGTGACGCGCCGCTGGTGATTTTGGACGAGCCGACCAGCGCCATGGATTCATGGGCGGAGCAGGACTGGCTCGGCCGTTTCCACAACCTTGTAAAAGGCAGAACGGCGCTGATGATCACCCACCGTTTCACTACGGCCATGCACGCTGACATCATCCACGTGATGGATAAAGGACGCATCATCGAGTCCGGATCTCATGCGCAGCTTGTGGCCATGGGTGGGGCTTATGCAGCTTCCTGGGCTGCCCAAATGCGCGAGATCGACGCGGGAGATCGGCCATGAGCAGCGATAGTTGGCTCGAGCAAACTCGACCCGCATTCCGCCTTATGATGGCTACTTCCTGGCTAGCCCCGGACTCGTGGCGGCAAAATCAGGACGAGGCCATACGGGAAGCTTTCGCCGCCGGGCCGGACTGGACAGAATATCTCGCGCTGGTCGATCGCCACCGCACGCCGGCTCTCAGTTGGTCCGCTCTCAACCGCGTGCCCGGAGTCACATTGCCGGAATCTGCCAGGCAGGGATTACAGAAGCGCAGCGATGCTTGCCGCATGAAGGCGATGCAGCATTGTCTGCTTTTGGCAGACGTGCTGAAGCGGTTCAACCGCGCAGGCATCCCCGTGATGCCGCTGAAGGGCCAGATCCTATCCTTTGCGCTTTATGGAGACGTGGGTATGCGCGAAACGCTGGATATGGACCTGGAAGTGTCGCGCGAAGATCTTGGCCGAGCGCAAGGCTGCCTGGTGGGCAAGGATTGGCATCTGGAAGAGACATATTTCCCCATGAGTTCCCGGCAATGGGGCAGTTTCCTGCGCAATGAGCAGCACATCAGCTTCATCCATGTCCAGACAGGCCGCATGTTGGAGCTTCATTGGCGCCACCAGTGGGAAACTCCAGATACTACTCGCGCCCGATGGGCCAGGAGCGTGCCCTCTACCTGGCAAGGGTGTTCGATCCAGGTCATGCATCCCAGCGATATGACTCTCTACCTCTGCTGCCATGGCGGGCTGCACGAATGGTTCCGCGCCAAATGGCTGGGAGATTTGGCGCGCGCCCATGCGCTGGGGCTTCTCGATTGGGAGGCGGCATGGGAGAACGCGCGGAAATTGCGTCAGACCAGAGTTCTGCTTGCGGGGATCTATCTCCTCGATCAAATGTATGGTCTTTCCCGGCCGGATCTTCCTGAGGAGGCGTGGCAGGAGCCTTCTCCCAGACTCGTTGCAGTGCCTCTTCAAGCGCTCTATAGCTCCGGCGAACCCATAGGCCGCGTGAGTCCGTCCAAGCTGCGCAACCGAATTCGGAAGAGCCGCTACGAGCGACTCCTATGGCCCGCAAAATCCTGGCGCGATAGCCTGTCTGAACTCTTCTACGGCCGCGAGGATTTCAGGACCCTTTCTCTGCCGGATGGTTTTTTCTGGGCCTACAAACCCTTGCGTCCTTTGTTGTGGCTGTGGCGATGGGTACAACAATTGGGGGAGCACACACTTGATAACGGGACGCACTCTCGATAATGGGAGTTGACCGCTCCCACATTGCGCGACGTCTCCCGCAAGCCAAGACCAAGGCGTAAATGGAAGCGACGGGCGTGCGTGAGGTTGGGCTTGCCCCGCGCCTCCCAAGCGATAAATGTTTTAATTGAACGACTTAAGACGGACAGAAGCCAATTGGACTCTATGAAGACCCCGCGCGAAGTCCTGGTAGGTCTCAGTTTCTCGGTGGACCGCGCATCCCGCCGATAATCCTTATTCGTAATGTTTCATCTGCTTGAAAGTAAGGGATCGCGAAGGATTATCCACTTGATTTCGGGTGGGCATCCCTTATAGTCCAACTATCGAGTACATTCCCCCTAAAGGAGAGCGCGGATGACTGGTAACACTGTCAAGAAGGTCGAAATCAGGAAGAATTGGGTCGCCCCTGAGTTGAAGAAGATGGACATCGGGCAAATTACCGCCACGTCGACCGTCGGCTCCCACGTCGAAGGCGGCAACAGTACCATGCACTATAGCTAAGATTACTCTGTTGGACCGACGAGCAGTCTGTTCGCGGATCTTCTCCTGTTCGGTCGAGAAGAACTGAGCGTTGGGCTTAGAGGCTCAAATCTTTGCAGTGGGTCAATCTGCAATTGTCTTGAAGAAGCGCGGCTTCAGCCGTGCCAGAGCTTTGCTTGAAAATTCAGGAGTGACGTCAGCAGGAGTGGGGCTGTAGCCTTTTTACGCCTTTCTGCATGCTGGTCCATGTCATTTCCTCTCTGAAGTAAGCAGTTCAATGCCCAGACATGCGCCGAACCGGTTTTGCTCACGGTGTTGGCGCTGTGCCGCGGAACCACATGTGGCGCTGGGATGACAATTCCGGCACCATCGCGCTGAAGATTGACACTTGCATGCCAGTCATCTATTGCTGACTGGCATTGCGGTGAATTGCCATGCGATGCGCTAAACAGAATGCCTCCGCGCAGAGGCTTCGTATAGAACTTTAATTGGCATTCCGCATTTGCCGCGTTGCCAGATGAGCGGGGCATTTTGTGTCAATCTGGCTTCGGCGCATTTCCGCGCGATCCGGCCACCCCAAGGATAAACTGGAATTCAGCCTCGACGGGACGGCCCCGTGGCTCGGATGGTTGCGATCATTCACCGAGAAGATCGAAAGGATCCAGGTTTGCAATTGAAAAGGTGGATCAAAAGAGCATTCGACCGAA
>CAWFPZ010000012.1:0-31330 GCA_963817835.1 uncultured Acidobacteriota bacterium
TGAAGGTGTGAGAAGGGGTAAAAGACAGGGCGCACTCCACCCTTACCGCCGGGCGGCGGTCTTGCCCTTGCGATACGCCCGGGACCTATCGACGCTTAAGCAGCGTTGTGAGCGGCCTCAGCCCGAAGGCGAATAACAGCATCTGCCTGGGGACCTTTTTGCCCTTCGACTATGTCGAACTCGACCTCGTCGCCTTCTTTGAGCGTTTTGTATCCGTCCAACTGGATTGCCGAGTAATGAACGAATACATCCGGCCCGTCTTCGCGTCCGATGAATCCGTAGCCCTTGGCGTTGTTAAACCACTTGACCTTACCCTTGTACTGAGCCACAGGTTCCGCCTTCCTCTTCTCTTATGCGGGGATACGGTGGGTCTTGCGGGGAACACCACACCGTACTTGATAAGACGCGCGAAAGAGACGAAAGGTTGACTGAAGTTGGCGGTTCCACGAAGTGATACGGCCGGCGAGGGCGAGGAGCAGGGAGCGGGGGAAGACCCCAGCGGGCACGATCGCTCGGCGTCCGGCAGAGAAAGCCACACACACTTCCGAGGGAGCGCGTTGACGCCGGGCTACTTTTTGCGGCGGTCCTGGAGGCGCGCGTAGAGGAGCACGCTGGTGAGTGTCTTGCCGTCGAGAATGGCGCCTTTCTCGATCATCTTCAACAGTTCAGACAACTTGACGAGGCGCAGCTCGATCTCCTCATCGGCTTCAAGGTGGGTTTCGCCGGCCTTGAGACCTTTGGCGAGGAAGACTTTCATCGATTCCCCAAGAAAACCGGGGCTGGCGTAATACTCCACCAAGGGACGCCATTTCTTCGCCCGGTAGCCGGTTTCTTCGGCCAGTTCGCGCTGCGCGCCGGCCAGCGGCTCTTCGCCGGGTTCGAGCTTTCCGGCCGGAAGCTCCCACAGATACTGGTTGGCCGCGTGCCGGTACTGGCGCTCCAGGACGATCCAGGGATCGCGCTTGCTCTTTGAGGCGTCGACAGCCAGAATCACGACGCTGCCGTTGTGGCGGATGACGTCGCGTTCGTTGTGGCTGCCGCTGGGCTCGACGATTTTGTCATGCAGCACGTTGAAGAGCGGCCCGCGGTAGACCACTTCGGAGCTGAGCACTGTGGCGCGCTCGACGACGATCGCCTTTTTTGTCTTTTTCCGCATTGCGGCAGTGGTCTTCGACGTTTTTTTCGAGGTCTTAGTGGGCATGGTCAATCCTTTTCCGGTTGCGGCGCTCTACGCGCACGATTCAAGACGAGTATACGCATTGGGTGTGCAGCTCCGTGTGAGTTCTGCATCGATCCGGGCCGCCGTGGCATCCTTAGTTGAGCATTAGTTCAGCATTTCAAGCCAAAGCATCCGGCGATTTCAAACAACGAGCCGCGCGTGAACGAAGCAACGACTGCAGAGTGTTATCCCGTAATCGTGATGCCGGGGCAGAGCCGGCTGTTTCTGGATTTTTGCGCGGGGGCGCTCCGCGCCTTTTTGCCTTTGGATGAGATTGGTGGGAATAGGCCGCCGCTCCCGGCGCACTGGCCAGAGCTGATGCGGCTGATGGCGGCGCAGAATCCGTCGGACACCACGGCGGGGGCGATTGCGGCGCTGGAGCGGGGCGCGGGGACGATCCTTACCGGGCAGCAGGTGGGATTGTTCGGCGGGCCGCTGTATACGCCGTTTAAAGCCGCAACCGCCATCGCACGCGCTCGAAAGAGCACTGCGTTGGGCAAGCCCCATGTGGCGATTTTTTGGCTGGCGAGCGAAGACCACGATTTTGCCGAGATCGATCATGTGACATTTCCCGCGGGCCGCGAACTGGCGACGCTGGCTTACGCTTCGACGCCGGCGACAGCCGTTCCGGCAGGCAAGATTGTTTTCGACGATTCGATTACGGCGCTTGCGGAGCGCGCGGCGGATTCATTTGGACTTTCGGACGGGACCCGCGCGTTAGTCGAGAGCTACAAGCCGGGGCGGACTTTTGCGGAGGCGTTCCGGGATTATTATGCGCGGATATTTGCGGCGCAAGGATTGCTGATTGTGGACGCCGACAGCCGCGAGTTCCACCGGCTAGGCGCGCCGGTGCTGCGCGCCGCTATTGAGCGTGCCGACGAATTCCATGCGGCGCTGGTTGAGCGCAGCCAGACTCTGGAAGCCGCGGGCTACCATTCCCAGGTTTTGGTTGCGCCGCAGTCGAGTTTGCTGTTTTTGATTGATGAGAAGTCGGGCGCACGGCTGGCGCTCAAGCGCATAGCGCCGACGGCCGATGAGCCCAACGGTGTGTGGCAGACGGCGGGCGAGGACGGGAATCGGAGCTTTACGACGGGCGATTTGCTGGGCATTCTCGATGCCGAGCCGGAGCGCATTTCGCCGGCGGCGCTGCTGCGGCCGGTGTTCCAGGATTTTCTGTTCGGGACCACGGCGCAGGTGGGAGGGCCGGCGGAGATTGCTTACCTGGCGCAGTCGACGGTGCTGTTCGAGAAGATTTTGGGCCGGCAGACGCCGCCGATTGCGCGTTTCTCCGCCACGCTGATCGAGCCTGCGATTGCGGAGTTGATGCGGAAGCACGAGCTGACGCTCGAACAGGTATTTGGCGAGGAGAGCGCGGCCACGCTGGCGCTACGGCTGGCGGCGCGCGCCATGCCTCCTGAAACCAAGATAAAGTTGGCAGCGGCGGGCAATGCGTTCGACGCCGAACTGACGACGCTGGTGGAGTGGCTGCAATCGCAGGACAAGGGGCTGGGGCAGTCGGCCGAGACGGCGGCGGGCAAGATGCGCTACCAGATGAATCGCCTGCGGACGCTGGCCGCGAACTTCCAACTGCAACGCGAGGCTACGCTGACGCGCCACGCCAACAGCATCTTCAATGCGCTTTATCCCGGCGGCGTGTTGCAGGAACGGGTGCACGGGGCCGCGTATTATTTTGCGCGCTACGGGTTTTCGCTCGCCGAAACTCTTTCCGAGCAGGCCGGCTGCTGCACTGGACACACCGCGCTGTGGCTGTAGAAGACAGGGAGCGAGGGAGCAAGGGAGCGAGGGAGCAAGAAGGCCGAGGAGCGTTGAGGCCAGGGGTTAGGGATTAGGGTTTAGGTGATCGGGCCTTGCTTTCGGCTGACTAGACGCCAATGGCCCTCCGTTTTTGCCAGCGACAAATCCTCTTGAGATATGAAGGGCGGGCGCGCGCTCCCGTCCGGATTGCGCCCGACGAGCTTGGTGACGAAACTTACGGATGCGGTTTTGCCATCGGCGCTGTACCTGGGCTGCGTGAAAAAACGCATGTTGTCGGGGTCGGGCCTGGTCGCCTTGAGGGGTTCGACGCCTAAAGCGGCCCACGGGCACTGTTCGACGAAGCCGTCTCCCTGCGGCCGGTAGAAGATGGCGAATTGCGAGATGTCGGGATCGACTTTTCCCCAGCCGAGTATTTCGCGGCCGAGGAGAGTAAAGATCTCGCAATCGTCTTTTTCAGCTCCGGGCTCTTGCTGTGTTGTCATTGAGAGTTCGACCCCTCCGGATTCCGACCTATCAAAACTTCCGCTTGCAATTGCCGCTGCCGACGCATCGGTAGTTCTTCCGATCGGCGCTTCTGCCATCGATCGACCGCCGGCGAAGATTGTTATCGGAATCAGGACCATCCCCAATCGAAGAAGGGCTGGGCGCCGGGGTTCTTGGTCCTGTTTTCGATCGCGGTGCAGATGCAAGGAAAAGGCAGCCCGGATTCCCATTTTGCCTCCCTGTTGCGGACCAATATATCGCCATTGGTCTCTGCTCGCAATGCTTTCCGCTGTTCTTCCAACAAGCGGAAGACTTGGGCGTAGAGACTGTCCCTGTTCCCCGCATCTATAATCCTCGCGAAACTAGTTGAGGCTTCCATGAAGCTGGTCTATATGCGTCTTATTGGGGCGTTTCTCGTTGCGGCGTCGTTGGCCCTGCCCGCCGCCGCGCAAACCGTTTCCTGTGCCGCGCCGGGGACGGACAATAGCTTTCTCGGCATCCAGACCATCCGGCTTTGGCCGGGCGCCGCGCCCGAGGCCAAGGGCGCAACATGCAACGATATTCCCGCGCTCACGGTGTTCGAGGCGCGGCCGGGTTCGGCCAACGGCTCGGCGGTGATCATCCTTCCCGGCGGCGCGTATTCGCACCTGGCAGGGGACCTGGAGGGGCGCGAGGTGGCCGACTGGTTTACCGCACGCGGCTTTCGCGCATTCATCCTGAGCTACCGGCTCACCTCGAACGGATACGGCCTGCCGGTGCCGCTCGTCGACGCGCGGCGCGCGATCCAGACGGTGCGCGCGCGGGCGACGGATTATCACATCAATCCCAACCGCATTGTGATGATTGGATTTTCCGCCGGCGGACACCTGGCGGCGCTGTCGGGAACGCAGTTTGTGGCGGGCAATCCCGATGCCGACGACCCTATTGAACGCGCGTCGAGCCGGCCGGACTTCGTGGTTCTGGGCTACCCGTGGCTCGACGCCATCACGCGGGATACAACGTTTCTGAGTTACTGCAAGATGTTCAACCTTATGGATCAGTGTGACGCGCTGCGCGCGAAATACGATCCGGTCCTCTTTGTCAGTAAAGACACGCCGCCCACGTTTATCTATCACACGTTTAACGACAAGACCGCCGCCGCGGAGGCGAGTATCGAGTACTACCAGGCTCTGTTGAAGGCCGGCGTGGCGTCGGAGATGCATATTTTTGCTGACGGGAAGCATGGCAGCGGCCTGGGCAAGGGCGATGTCGCGTTGGACCAGTGGCCGGGGCTGCTGGAGACCTGGTTGCGCGCGCAGGGATTGCTGACTGTGGATAAGACGGCGGTGGGGGGAAAGTAAGCCGGGACTAAAACCCCAGCCTACCAAGAATGCCCCAAAAATTAGAAGCGGGCAGCTGGAATCGGGAGTGGAAGGTAATCCCGAAACCGGCTGCCCGCAGGACCCTGGACCGGGTCTAGGTGGTAAGTTAAGTGTAGGACCGTTTCAGGCAAAAGCAAGCCTTATTTTGCATGAAAATTCCCACTTCGTGACCGGAGTCACATTAAGTCATATTGTGGACTCCGATGCGTTGACTTGGGGGTTCTCCCTTGGTAAAACAGAGGGTTCCACTTGCTAAAAAATCTCATCTGAGAAGCCGCAGTAGTCCGGTACCTCCATGCAGGATATCTTTCAACAACTCGGAGAGCTTCTGGTGGGCGCGATCCCAACGGCGGCGCTCTTCATCGTGCTGGTAATTGCGTACCAGTTTCTGATCCAGGGCCCGTTGACGGAAGTGCTGGCCAGAGCGCCGCGCCTTAACTGAAGGCGCCATGGAAGATGCGCGCAAGGCCGTGGTCCAGGCTGAGGCGAAAGCCGAGGAGTACGCGGAGCGTTTGCGGCAGGCGCGCGCCGAAGCCTACAAACTGCGCGAGCAGCGCACCAAGCAGTGGAATATGGAGCGCGATGCGGCTCTCGATGCCGCGCGCCAGGCAGCCGGCCAGAAGGTGCGCCAGGCCCAGGCCGAGCTGGATGCGGAAGCCGCATCCGCGAGGGCTGCACTTCAGGCCGCATCGGCCGATCTTGCCGGGCAGGCCGTCCGCGCCGTTCTGCCAGTCGCTGCCGGGGGGTCCCGTTGAGATTTTCTGATTCAAAACTGAGTTTTTGCGTGCGCGCATTCTGGCTTGGGCTGCTGCTGGCCGTTGCAGCGCTGATGGTTGCGCCGCGTGGCGCGGCCGCGCAGCAGAGTGCGGCGGGTGCGCCGACGACGGCGAGCGCGCCCGCGAATGGGTCTGGAGCCGCACAGCCGGCTCCGGCAAAATCCGATGACGACGGGGATGCAGCGTTTCTGCATTCGCCCGTGGTGCAGTCCGTGGCGCGCATGTTGCATCTGAAGCTCGATACCACGGTTGCGATTCTGCTGGGGATCAACTTCGCGATCATCTTCTTTGCCGTTGCCATTCCGCTGAAGCGCACCATGCCGAAGATTTTGCACAAGCGGTCGCAAACGCTGAGCCAGGATCTGACTACCGCGCGCCAGGCCACGGCGGACGCGCAGGCGCGACTGAGCGCCGTTGAGGCCAAGCTGGCCGGGCTGGGCGAGGAAATCAAAAAACTTTCCGCGCAGGTGGAGCAGGAAAGCGTGGAAGAGGAAAAGCGCATCAAGGCAGCGCTGGTGGAAGAGAGTGCGCGCATTGTGACCGCAGCCGAGCAGGAGATTGACGTGGCAATGACCCAGGCCAAGCGCGGCCTGCGGAACTTTGCCGCCGATCTGGCGATCGGACAGGCGGAGAAACAGATCAAGCTGACGCCGGAGACCGACCGCGCTTTGATCGCCGAGTTTGTGGCCGGAGTTGCCGGCGACGCCGCAGGCAAGGGAGGCAAGAACTAGATGCCCGCATTTGTGGCTCGCTACGCCCAGGCCTTTGCCGATGTGGTGAAGGACTTGAAGCTCGACTCGGCGGCATTGAACAGCCAGTTCGCGGATTTTCTCGCAACATGGGAAGGCAGCGCCGAACTGCGCACGCTGTTCGTGAATCCGGCTTTTCCGGCCGCCGATAAGGTGGCGATCCTGGACAAGCTGAACGTTCAGATGGGCCTGCAAAAGGAACTGCGCAACCTGCTGGCCGTGCTGATCGACAACAATCGCATTGCGCATGTGGCCGAAGTGGCCGCGGAGTGGCGCCGGATTTTGCAGGAGCAGCAAGGCATTCGACCGGCCGAGATTGTGACGGCGCGGGAGTTGAGCAAGGAAGAACGCGACGCGCTTGCCGCCGAAGTGGCCAAACTGGCCGGCGCGAAGATCGACGCCAGCTTCAAACTCGATAAGGGAATTCTCGGTGGCACCGTGGTGCGCATCGGGTCGACGGTGTATGACGGCTCGGTTAAAGGCCGGCTGGAAAGACTGCGCGAAACGTTGACAGAGTGATCAGTGATCAGTGGTCAGTGGTCAGTGATCAGATCGTGGCAAGGGAAGTGAAGTGCAAGATGGAAGGTAAAGTGGCTGCGCGATCCTTTCGGGAGTTGGTTGTTTGGCAGAGGTCGATCGAATTAGCGACCGCGATATACCGGCTGACCCGCGGGTTCCCGAGGGACGAGATTTATGGTTTGACCAGCCAAATCCGACGTTCGGCCGTCTCGGTCTCCAGCAACATTGCTGAAGGGCAGGGAAGATTAGGCACAGGTGAATTTCGGCAGTTTCTTGGTTTTGCCCGTGGATCGAATTTCGAATTGCAGACTCAACTGGAAATCGCGCGGGCACTGAAAATGGGAGATTCCAAACTGGCCGACGAGGCAGAAGGTCTTTCGCACGAGGTTGGTAAGATGATTCACGCGATCTTGGAAAAGACCAGTAATCGCACTACAGTAGCTAGTCACTGACCACGGATCACTTGAACGGGTTTCTGAACGAATTTAGGGATGAAATGAGGGAGGCAGGAGATCAGCAAGAGCATGTGGGCGGATATCTGACCACTGATCACTGATCACTGTTCACTGGAAAATGGCTCAGATCAAAGCAGACGAGATTACACAAATTCTTCGCGAGCAGATCGCGAACTACGACGCGAAGGTCCAGGTGGACGAAGTGGGGACCATCACTTCGCTCGGCGACGGTATTGCCCGCCTGCACGGCCTCGACAAGGTGATGGCCGGCGAGCTGCTGAGCTTTCCGCACGACATTGCGGGCCTCGCGCTCTCGCTCGAAGAGGACCAGGTAGGCTGCGTGGTGCTCGGCGATTACACCGAGCTCAAGGAAGGCCAGGAGGTCAAACGCACCGGCAAGATTCTCTCCGTGCCCGTGGGCGAGGCGATGATCGGCCGCGTGGTGAATGCGCTGGGCCAGCCCATCGACGATAAAGGCCCGATTGCCACCACGGAAACGCTGCCCGTGGAGCGCCTGGCTCCCGGCATCATCGACCGCCAGCCTGTGCGCGAGCCCATGGCCACCGGTTTGAAGGCCATCGACGCCATGATTCCGATCGGCCGCGGCCAGCGCGAGTTGATCATCGGCGATCGGCAGACCGGCAAGACGGCGGTGCTGCTCGACACCATCATCAACAACGCCAAGAACGACCTGATTTGCATCTACTGCGCCATCGGGCAGAAGCGCTCGTCAATTGCGCAGGTGGTGCAGACGCTGACTGAAGCCGGCGCCATGGGTCACACCATTGTGGTGGCCGCCTCGGCCTCAGAGCCGGCGCCGATGCTGTACCTGGCGCCTTACGCGGCCTGCGCCCTGGGCGAGTACTTCCGCGACAACGGCAAGCACGCGCTGGTGATGTACGACGATCTTTCAAAGCATGCCATGGCTTATCGCGAGATCTCGCTGCTGCTGCGCCGCCCGCCGGGCCGCGAAGCGTATCCGGGCGACGTGTTCTATCTGCACTCGCGTTTGCTGGAGCGCGCAGCTCAAGATCTCGAAGGAGCGGGGCGGCGGCTCGCTGACCGCGCTGCCCGTGATCGAGACGCAGGCCGGCGACGTTTCGGCATACATTCCGACCAACGTGATTTCGATTACCGACGGCCAGATATTTCTCGAAACCGATTTGTTCAACTCCGGCGTGCGGCCGGCCGTGAACGTGGGTCTCTCGGTTTCGCGCGTGGGCTTCTCGGCGGCCATCAAGGCAGTGAAGCAGGTGGGTTCGACACTGAAGCTGGATCTGGCGCAGTACCGCGAACTGGCGGCCTTTGCGCAGTTCGGCTCGGACCTCGATCCGCTGACGCAGAAACAGCTGGCGCGCGGCCAGCGGCTGACGGAACTGCTGAAGCAGCCGCAGTTCCATCCGCTGACCTGGCAGCAGCAGGTGGTGGTGCTGTTCGCCGGAACACAGGGCTATCTCGACGAATTCCAGGTGGCGGACATTCGCGCCTTCGAGGACGGGCTGTACAAGTACTTCTCCGCAGCGCAGAGCGGACTGATGGAAGAGCTGACCAAGAAACAGGCACTCGACGACGATATGCGCAACAAGCTGCACGCGGCGATGAAGGAATACGCGGCGAACTTCAAGGCGGAGCTGGCGGCGACGACGGCGTAGCCGTCAGTGGTCGGTGATCAGTGGTCAGTGGTCAGAAAAGGCCCTGACCACAGAGATTCCTGGCCAGCGAAAAGCTGATTGGGATGGCTCAATCAGCCGTAAGTGGGCGCAAAGGAACTGATCACTGATCACTGAGCACTGAACACTGGGAAGACAATGGCAAACGTACTCGATCTCCGACGGCGCATTCGCAGCGTGAAGAACACGCGGCAGATCACCAAGGCCATGAAGATGGTCTCGGCGGCCAAGCTGCGCCGCGCGCAGGAGCGTGCGATGGCGGCGCGGCCTTACGCGCGCATGATCGCCAGCGTGCTTGCAGTCGCTCACGCGCCGCGTCGATCTCTACGATGAGAAGACCGGCAACCTGTGCAGCCCGCTGTTTTTGACGCGACCCGAAAAGCGCGTGCTGCTGATCGTGGTCTCGGGCGACAAGGGTTTTGCCGGCGCCTTCAACGCCAACATCCTGAAGGTGGCGTACCAGTTCATCGCGGGCAATCCCGACAAGGAAATCGACATTGAGGCCGTGGGCCGCAAGGGCCGCGACCAGATGCGGCGGCGCTATCCCGGTGGCTGAGTACACGCGAGCAGACCGGCGAGGACGGCCAGAAGCGCCAAGTGCGGAGCACGCGCAAGGGCAAGGTCGAACTGACGGGCGACCATCCGGGCCTGCTGGTGAAACTCGAGATCTCGCGCGTGGAAGAGATGGCGCACAACATCATCGCGCGCTACGTGCACGAAGAGATTGACGCCGCCTACATCGTCTACAACGAGTTCAAGTCGGTGATCTCGCAGCGGCTGGTGGTGGAGAAGGTGTTGCCGCTGATCGAAGTGGGCAAGCAGCAGATCGCGGGCGCGGTGGAGCCGACCGCGGAAGAGAAGGAGCGCGCGGCCGAAGCTGCGCGTTCGGCGGGCATCGAGATTGAGCCGGCCGACACCACCGAAGCCGAAGAGGAAGCCAAGAAATTCGGCACGGCCGAACGTGGACTACATTTACGAGCAGCCGCGCGCACGAGCTCTTCACGGCCTGCTGCCGCAGTACATTTTTTCCGTGCTCTTCCACGCCATGACGGAGAGTCGGTGGCCGCGGAGCACGCGGCGCGCATGACGGCGATGGATTCGGCATCGAACAACGCCTCGGACATGATCGACGCGCTCACGCTGGTGATGAACCGCGTGCGCCAGGCCAAGATCACGAAGGAGATTATTGAAATTGTTTGCGGGGCTGCGGCGTTGTAAGCAGGGAGCAAGGGAGCGAGGGAGCGAGGGAGCAAGAAAACGCCGCTCCTGAGATCGAAGTTTGAAAGGGCACGAATTTAGTCGTGCCGAAAAGGCAATCAAAGATTACGGGGCTTTAGCCCCTGAGGGAAAGCGCGCTCGAAGTTTGGAACGAAAAGGCAGAACAATGGCAGAAAACATCGGCAAAGTGATTAAGGTCTCCGGCCCGGCCGTGGACGTGCAATTTGAAGAGGCGACGATGCCGCCGATTTACCAGGCGCTGCGCGTCACGAGCGACGGCTTCACCGTCCCCACGCCCATCAGCGTGATCCTCGAAGTCCAGCAGCACCTGGGCGAGGGACGCGTGCGCACGGTGGCGATGGAAGCGACCGACGGCATGGTGCGCGGCATGAAGGCCATCGACCTGGGCGGACCGATTCGCGTTCCGGTGGGCAAAGAGACGCTGGGCCGCGTGATCAACGTGATCGGCGAGCCGGTGGACGAACTGGGGCCGATCGGCGAAACCCAGCGCATGCCCATTCATCGGCCTGCTCCGCTGTTTGACGAGCAGATCGACGCACGAAGAGATGTTCGAGACCGGCATCAAGGTCATCGATCTGATCCAGCCGTTTTTGAAGGGCGGCAAGATCGGCCTGTTCGGCGGCGCCGGCGTGGGCAAGACGGTTGTGATTCAGGAATTGATCACAACGTGGCCACGAACCACGGCGGCTACTCCGTGTTTGCCGGCGTGGGCGAGCGTACCCGTGAAGGAAACGATCTGTGGCTGGAGATGACGGAGTCGGGCGTGATCAAGCCCGGCAAGTGGCAGGAATCGAAGTGCGCGCTGGTGTACGGCCAGATGACCGAGCCGCCCGGAGCGCGCCTGCGCGTGGCTCTGAGCGCGCTCACGGTCGCCGAATACTTCCGCGACGTGGAAGGCTCCGACACACTGCTGTTCATCGACAACATTTTCCGCTTCACGCAGGCGGGTTCCGAAGTGTCGACGCTGCTGGGCCGCATGCCTTCGGCCGTGGGCTACCAGCCCAACCTGGCGACAGAGATGGGCGAGCTGCAGGAGAGGATCACTTCGACGAGCAAGGGCTCGGTGACTTCGGTGCAGGCGGTCTACGTGCCGGCCGACGACTTGACCGATCCCGCGCCGGCGACGACCTTCGCTCATCTGGACGCGACCACGGTGTTGAGCCGCCCGTTGTCGGAGCTCGGCATTTATCCGGCCGTCGATCCGCTGGCTTCGACTTCGCGCATTCTGACGGCGCGCGTGGTGGGCGACGAACACTACGATGTGGCGCAGGGCGTGAAGAGGATTTTGCAGCGCTACAAGGATCTTCAGGACATCATCGCGATTCTGGGCATCGACGAACTTTCGGAAGACGACAAGCTGACCGTGGCGCGCGCGCGCAAGGTGCAGAAGTTCCTGTCGCAGCCGTTCCACGTGGCCGAGACGTTTACCGGAATCCCCGGCAAGTACGTCAAGATCGCCGACACGGTGCGCGGGTTCAAGGAGATCATCGAGGGCAAGCACGACGATGTGCCGGAGCAGGCGTTCTACATGAAGGGCGGCATCGAGGAAGTGCTGGAAGCCGCGGAGAAACTGAAGGCGACGGTGTAGAAGCAGTGGTCAGTGTTCAGTGATCAGTGGTCAGTTTTTTCGTGCCCCTGCCCGCTGTATCGGCTGAAAACTGAGGACCGAGAACTGATTTATGGCTGACGAAAGCAATCAAATTCGCGTGCGGCTGGTGACGCCGGAGCGCACACTGTTCGAGGCGGATGCTTCGGCGGTGGAGTTGCCTGCGAAGAACGGCTACATGGAAGTGCTGTACGGGCACGCGCCGCTGATGGCTGAGCTGGGCGCGGGCGACGTGACGATTCACGAAGGTCCGGGAGGCGAAGCAGGAGAGCCCGCGGGCGTTCTGCGCTATAACGTCAGTTGGGGTTTTGTTGAAGTGCTGGGCGATCGCGTCACCATCCTTGCCAGCGACGCTCTGAAACCCGAGGAAATCGACGTGCCGCGTGCCGAGCAGCAACTCGAGCGCGGCGAGAAGATGTGGAAGGAAGCCGGCGAAAGCGAAGAGGCTTACGACGAAGCCCTCGGCGTGATCTCCGAAGCCGAAGCCAAGATCGCGTCGGCAAGCGAGACGACGAAAACGCACTAAACCGGAATTGCTCGACAGGCTGGAACGAAAAGCCCCGCTCACTTGAGCGGGGCTTTTTTTTGGAGCGGAACTTACCAGATCGTGCGCGGATAATGCCTGGCGATTTCTTCGTCGGAGGAGATCAGCGGCGCCAACCCGTTCACCTTCGCCTGGGCCACGATGATGCGGTCGAATGCGTCGCGGGTCCATTTTTCATCGAGCGCTGCTCTTGCCACTTCTGCAAAGGGCAGATCGCACAGGCGAAGTCCTAGCTCGTGCTCCAGTTTTCGCAGAATGTCTTTGCCGGGCAAGGTCAGCCTGCCAATCTCGTACAAGTACTCGAGCTCGACCAGCACCATGGGCGAAACCAGTAACTCGGCTCTTTGGATGAGCTGTGCGGCGTCGCGCCCGATGCGCGCTTGGCCATGAGAAAGTCGAATCGCGGCATGGGTGTCGAGATACGCAATCATGCCGTGCGCCGAGCTTTACGCGCGCCGGTTCGGCCGGACGCCGATGCGGGCTTTGCCCGAGGCCCGAGTTTGCGGTCCCATTTCCGCTCCCAGTCGTGCGTCATATCGGCCTTCCAGGAATCATCGTCGAGATCTGCGCCCGGAACGATGATTTGCATTGGTGTGATGCGGCTCAGTTTAGAGGGGGCGTGCTCGGGCACAAGCCGCAGCCGGCGGCCTTTGTGCGAGACCCAGACCTCCTTGCCGTCGAGGGCTTGATTGACGAGGTCGAAGAGTTTCTGCCGGAATTGCGTGATGGGGACTTCCATGATCTGGCGATTATAGCATGATGTACATAAAGATACGTACATGATGTACGCTTACTGCGTTTTCGATTGGGCGCATGCCTCGCTGGGATTTAGACGCTAGCAGAAAAGGAGGGAAAATGCGGTTAAACCGTGAATGGTATCCCGCAGGGGCTAAAGCCCCGCGCTCGATTTGCATTGCATACGGCGCGAGTGAACTCGCGCCCTGATACACAACCCCGCAACAAGCGAGCATTTCCGCAGCCTGTATAGACACCGGCTACAGCCGGTCAGGAGGCCGGCAGCACAAACGTATGCACTTGCTCGTTATGCCTCCGGCCCGCTAGAGTCTGATCCGGGGCTTCTCCTGCCTGCGCGTCGCATCTCAGCGCTCTGAAGACCCCAGTCTGTTCATTTCCCAAGAGGATCATGCATGTCTTCCTTACCTGTTTCGGTCGCCAACCAGGATATTGACTCCACATTGCGCGAGAATCGCATTTTTCCGCCGCCGGCGGAGTTCAGCGCCAAGGCTCATATCAAGAGCCTGGAAGAATATGAGGCGCTCTACAAGCAGTCCATCGAGGACCCCGAGGAATTTTGGGCGGAGGCGGCGCGGGAACTGCACTGGTTCAAGCCGTGGGACAAGGTTCTGGAGTGGAATCTGCCGTGGGCCAAGTGGTTTGTGGGCGGCAAGATGAATTTGAGCTACAACTGCGTCGACCGCCATGCGCTGGGCGAGCGCGCCAACAAGACTGCGATCATCTGGGAGGGCGAGCCGGGCGAGATTCGCCGGCTGACTTACGCGGAGTTGCATGCCGAGGTGCAGAAGTTCGCCAACGCGCTGAAGTCGCTGGGCATACAGAAAGGCGACCGCGTGGCGGTGTACATGGGTATGACGCCGGAGCTGGCCATTGCTCTGTTGGCCTGCGCGCGCATCGGCGCGGTGCACTCGGTGATCTTTGGCGGATTCGCCGCCAACGCCATTGCCGACCGCGTGGCGGACTCGGGATGCGTGGCCATCCTGACGCAGGACACGAGCTACCGGCGCGGCAACGAAGTGAAACTCAAAGCAACCGTTGACGAGGCGATGCCCGCGTGCCCCACGGTGAAGCACGTGGTGGTGTACAAGCGCACCGGCACGCCGGTGAACATGGTGGCCGGGCGCGACCACTGGTGGCACGAGCTGGTGGCGAAGGCCGCGGCGGAATGCGCGGCGGAGCCGATGGATTCAGAAGATCCGCTCTACATTTTGTACACGTCGGGGTCCACGGGAAAACCGAAGGGGTTGCTGCACACCACGGGCGGCTACGCGGTGCAGACCTACCTGACTTCGAGATATGTGTTCGATCTGCGTGACGAGGATATTTACTGGTGCACGGCGGATATCGGATGGGTGACGGGGCATTCATACGTGGTGTACGGGCCGCTGCAAAATGGCGCCACGGTGCTGATGTACGAGGGCGCGCCGAACTTTCCCGATTTTTCGAGATTCTGGAAGATTGTGGACGATCACAAGGTGACTATCTTCTACACCGCGCCCACGGCGATCCGCGCGTTTATCAAGTGGGGCGCGGAATTCGTGGAGAAATATAAGCTCGACTCGTTGCGGTTGCTGGGGACGGTCGGCGAACCCATCAATCCCGAGGCGTGGATGTGGTACCGCGAGAAGATCGGCCACAACCGGTGCCCGATTGTGGACACGTGGTGGCAGACCGAAACGGGCGCGATCATGATTGCACCGATTCCGGGCGCGGTGCCGACGAAGCCGGGTTCGGCGACGCGGCCTTTCTTCGGCATTCAGCCGGAGGTGGTGACGAAGCCGGATGCGAACGGCCATTTTGAAACGGTTCCGGCGGGCCACGGCGGGCTGCTTGTGGTGCGCAGGCCGTGGCCGGCGATGGCGCGCACGATTTACGGCGATCCCGAGCGCTACCAAAAGACTTATTGGTCGGATGTGCCGGGCTGCTACTTTACCGGAGACGGCGCGCGCCAGGATGCCGACGGCTATTTCTGGCTGATGGGCCGCGTGGACGACGTGATCAACGTGAGCGGGCACCGGCTGGGGACGATGGAAGTGGAGTCGGCGCTGGTGGCGCACCCGAAGGTGGCCGAGGCCGCGGTGGTGGGACGGCCGGACGATCTGAAGGGGCAGGCGATTGCGGCGTTCGTCACGCTGGAGAGCGGCAACACACCCAACGACGCTCTGAAGGACGAGCTGCGCAAATGGGTGACGAAGGAGATTGGCGCGCTGGCGCGGCCCGACGATATTCGCTTTACCGAGGCGCTGCCGAAGACACGCAGCGGCAAGATCATGCGGCGATTGCTGCGCGACCTGGCCACGCATGGCGAAGTGAGGGGCGACGTTACTACGCTTGAGGATTTCACCGTGATCGCCAAGCTGAGGGAAGCGGAAGAGGGATAATTCTTCAGTTTCTTACGCTCATGGCCGGGGTGTAGAATTCCGGCACCATGCGAAAGCTACTCTGCGCCTCCATTTGGCGCAACAGCGCCTGGGCTCTTCCCTTCACAGTTGCGCTGTTTGCTGCCACCGCCCCGACCGCCCGCCCCCAGGCGGCGCCCTCCTCAACAACCCAGTCCAACGTCTACCACAGCGAAAAGGGCTACCAGATAACCTATCCCTCCGGCTGGCAAGTGGCTACGGCCGAGGTTCGCACTGCTGCCGGCGAAGCAGCGACCAAACTCCTCGCCAACATCGACTTCTCCAAGATCGACGTCATGATCTACGACCCCACGACCGACCCCGCTCGCAATCTGAACGTCGTGGTTTCTCCGGATGTAGTTTCAGTCAACCAGACAACTCTCGACGATTACCGGAACGGCCTCACGCAGCAGCTCTCGGGCGCCGGTCTCAGTCCCGACGGCCTCGACGTCAAGCTCGGCAAGGTTGGGAGCTACGATGCCATCATCGCCACCTGGACCGCCGACGCTCCTTCCATGGGCCGCATGTGGCAAGAGCAGTTCGTCATTCCTGGCGGGAGCCACACTTTCATCGTGACTTGTACCGCGGAGGCGGGTTCTTCCGCGGTGACAGGGCCCATCTTCGCAAGCGCGATGGCGACCTTCCAAATCGACCAGGAGCCGACCCGATCCATATCCGAAGTGTGGGAAACGGCTCCGGGCTGGGTTCACAACGCCCTGATCGGCGCGGGCATCGGCGCGCTTTTTGGGATCTTCGGCAGCTTCAAACGCTCCATGTCAAAGCCTGCCACGTTGCCGACTGCTGATGCGCCCACGTCGCCGGCAGCCGGCGATCCTGCTTCGTCGCCGCCAACCGCCGATCCTCCGCCATCACCGCCTGCCGACTAGTTGTGCGGCAACGTCAACAGTGGTGTGAGGACGCGCTAGTTTGCAGAGCGACGCTGTGCGTCTCCCTATAATGGATAGGGATAGGCGGAGTGCTCCGCGCACTCAAGGCCGTATCGACTTTCTATTCTTTGGGGAACGCATGGCTGCACTGCTTGAGGCAATCGAAGTAAAGCGCAAGATGGTTTTTGAGTTTGAAGGCACTGCCGTATTACTGCCTGGAGGCGGAGATTTCTACGCCGACGGCCCGCGGCGGGCAGACGCTCGTCCGGCTGAAGATGCGCAACCTGCTGACGCGCGCGGTGTTCGACAAGACCTTCAAGGCCGGCGAGAAGTTCAAGGAGCCGGACCTGGAGCTTGTCGAGTCGTCTTACCTTTACAGCGATGGAGACGGCTCCTATTTTCTCGACCAGGAGAGCTTCGACACGCACACGCTCTCGCCGAGCATGATGGGCGACGCACTGGACTTTCTGGTGGAGGGAGCGCTGATTCAGTTGCACAAGTTCAACGGCAACCCCATCGGACTTGCAAATGCCGGCCCAGGTGGAGTTGAAGGTTGCGTACTCCGAGCCCGGAGCGCGCGGCAACACGTCTGGCGACGTGACCAAGCTGGCGCGGCTGGAGACCGGCCTCGAGATCAAGGTTCCCCTCTACATTCAGGAGGGCGAAAAGGTGCGGGTTTACACCGAAACCAGGGAGTTTGCCGGGCGGGCGTGAACGGCAGGAGATTTCCGGCAAGCGTTCTGGAAGGCCGTCACTTATGGGTTTGGTTCGAAATGGCTTCGATGTGCACGGCCAAGAATTTGTGCTTCTTTTTGCTGGGGTCGAGAAGGATGAACCAGTTACCATCCTGGTAGAACTGGACGGTTCCATTGACCGGCAGAGGGATCGCGTTCACCACTTCTTGAGCCCTCGTCCCCGTGAGATAGCTCGCAACTTCAGACCACGTCATTCGCTCCTGCGCCGTTTCTACCACCACAGTGTTTGAGTAACGGATAAGCGGAGTCCCCGTCATCGCGCCCCTGTCAACTTGGTGCGCTTCTATGTCCTGCGAGATGACCTTCGCGGTCTGAAATTCAGGGTGCTTTGCGGCAAATGCGATTGCGGAGAAACCGAGCAGGCAGACTGACAAAACCAAGGCTTTCATCGGGCACTATCCTCCCGGCTTAGTTATAAAAGTGATTCACCACCCCAGGCAAAGGTCAATGTATACAGGATTTCGGTGTTGGGTCAGTCTGAAAGAAACCATCCCCCAGGGGCTAAAGCCCAACACTCATTTTGGGCAATTTGCGGCGCGAGTAAACTCGCGCCCTGATACAAGACTTGTGGGTTGAGGTTTGTGCTTTCCCACATCTCAAAATCGAGATGTGGGGCACCCGTCTTTCTTGCTGGGTTGGGAAGAGTGGATTGGGAATTGTGCAGCATGTGCGGGTCTGGAGACCGGCGCTACTGGCCCGGTAGCACGGGGGCACATTTTGGGAATTCCGTGGGAGATGGCCAAAAAGGGCATGAGGAAACCGTGAAGTTGGCGGACTTGCTTGCAGTATTACGTAATCTGATGCGCTTATTTTGCCGTCAATCCCTATGTGAGCACTGCGGTCGAAGTCCGTTATCGTTGCCCTTGTTGTGGATATAAGACGCTGGAAGCGCCTGGGGCCCTGCAATTGTGCCCGGTTTGCTGGTGGGAGGATGACGGCCAGGAAGACGCGGACGCGCCGAAGTGCGCCTGACGGTGAACGGCCAGTTGAGCCTGAACCAGGCGCGCAGCAATTACACGCATTTTGGCGCGGCGCACCCGCGTTTTCTGCCCTACGTTCGTAAGCCTCAGAGCGCGGAACAATAACGTGCCTTTGGCGGTCCTCCGCTCGCCTGCTTCCTCGCCCCCCCCTGCCCCTGTCCTGGTTTGACCCCTCCCAGCAAAGCCCCGTACCATAAAGGCAGGTAATCCCCAGGCCAAACGGCGCCGAATCAGCTAAGAGGCAGCCGCGGCCGCACGAACAATGGCGCAAGCCCGGAAGGTATATTTTGACTGCCAGCAGCACCCTCGAAAACAACTCCGAAACGGCTGAACCCGAGCACAATCACGATCATGCCGAAGAACAGCACGAGCACGCACATGGCCCGGTTCTGAATCCCGAATGCACCCGGGAGCTGGTGATCGATGTGCCAGCGGAAGAAGTGTCTCGCACGTGGGCTAAAGTGGCCGCGGGTTACCGAAAATACGCCAAGATTCCCGGATTCCGCGCCGGCAAGGTGCCGGAATCGGTCGTCCGCAAGCGCTTTGGGGCGGAGATCCGCAAGGAAGTGATCGACACCCTGTTGCCGGAGCGCTTCAACAAGGGCGTCACCGAGCTGGGCATTCGCCCCGTCGGTCAGCCGCAGGTCACCGAGCTTTCCGTGGAGGATGGCTCGCCGCTGCACGTGAAGGCGGTCTTTGAATACATTCCCTCCTTCGCGATCGATGGCTACAAGGACGTGACGGTGGCCAAGCCTTCCGTAGAAGTGACGGAAGAGGAGTTCAAGCACGAGCTCGAGCATTTGCGCGATTCGCGCGCGACAATTGAGCCGGTGGAAGAGGACCGCGCGCTGGTGGACGGCGACTGGGCGCAGATCAGCTACAAGGGCGAGATTCAGAAGGACGCGGCCGAAGCCGAAGGCGCTGCCGAGGCGCAGCCGGTGAGCGGTGAAGACACGCTGGTCGAAGTCGGCGGCAAGGATACGGTGGAGGCTTTCAACGGCGCACTGCGCGGGGCCAAACCCGGCCAGGAGCTGAAGGTGGAAGTGATCTACCCGGCGGATTACGCGGAAGCGAAGCTGGCCGGTAAGACGGTTGCCTACGAAGTGACAGTGAAGGGCATCAAGAAGCGCACTCTGCCTGAACTGAACGACGACTTCGCCAAGGAGATCGGGCACTACGAGAACTACGCCGATTTGGAAAAGAGCGTGCGCGATTATCTGGAGAATCGCAAACGGCGCAGCGTGGAGTCTGAAACCAAGGACCGGCTATTTGCGGCGCTGAATGAGAAATTTACATTCCCGGTTCCGGAATCGCTGGTGCAGGACCAAATTGATACACGCCTGGAGCGCGGACTGCGCGCGCTGGCCGCGCAGGGCATGGCGGCCGAGCAGATGCGCAAGCTCGATTTCACGCGGTTGCGCGTCGCACAGCGTGACAGCGCGGTGGCCGAGGTCAAAGCCAACGTGCTTCTGGACCGCATTGCGGGTGAAGAAAACATTACCGTCAGCGATGAGGAAATGGAAAAGGAATTGCAGATTGCCGCAATTCAGTCGCGCGAACCGATCGATGCCCTGAAGGTGCGATTGACCAAAGAGGGCGGACTGGCTAGGATCAGGGAACAGCTCAGGCGCGAAAAAACTGCGTCGGTTTTGTACGAACGACTGCCCGCGTAAGACGGCGGGCATCTTGGTTTCAAACCATTGAATTTTGACGAAAACAGCCGGTACAAACAGCTAGAAGCTAGAGGCTAGCAGCTAGGAGCTGAGGTAAGAATGGCATTGGTACCCATGGTGGTAGAGCAGACGAGCCGGGGCGAGCGCGCCTACGACATTTATTCCCGTCTGCTGCGCGACAATATTATCTTTCTTGGTACCCCCATCGACGACCAGATAGCCAATCTGATCGTGGCCCAGATGCTGTTTTTGCAGGGTGAGGATCCCGAGAAGGACATTTCGCTCTACATCAATTCTCCGGGCGGCTCCATCACCGCGGGCCTGGCGATTTACGACACCATGCAGTTCATCAAGAACAACGTGGTGACGTATTGCATTGGCCAGGCGGCGAGCATGGGCGCGTTTCTGTTGCTGGCCGGAGCCAAGGGAAAGCGGTTTACACTGCCCAATTCGCGGATTTTGATCCATCAGCCGTCGATGGGCGGGTTGAGCGGCCAGGCCACCGACATCGACATTCACGCGCGCGAAATCCTGCGGATTCGCGAGATTACCAACAACCTGATCGCCCGCCACACCGGCCAGCCGCTGGAGCGGATCGAGCGCGATGTGGAGCGGGACTTTATTATGAACGCGGAACAGGCCAAGGAATACGGGATTGTGGACGAAATCATCGACCGGCCGCGCACGTAGCCGCCGCAGGGGAAATTGGATTACACTCGACGAAGTGTGATTTGGGGTAGGGTTGGGGGAGCAAACGGCATGAAAACGCGGGTGGGACCTGAAGAAGCGCTACGGTGCTCGTTCTGCCATAAGTCGCAGGACGCCGTGGCCAAGTTGATCTCGTCGCCCAGCGACTATCCTCGCGCCTACATTTGCGACGAGTGCGTAGCCGTCTGCAACTCCATTCTTGAAGACGACCGCAGCGGCGAAGCTCCCGCCACGGCCGCCGGTCATCTTCCCAAGCCGACCGAGGTCAAGAGCTTCCTCGACGATTACGTGATCGGCCAGGATCAGACCAAGAAGAAACTCGCGGTGGCCGTTTACAACCACTACAAGCGCATCCAGATGAACAAGGCGCGTTCGAACGAAGTGGAACTGGCCAAGTCGAACATCCTGCTCATCGGCCCCACGGGAAGCGGCAAGACGCTGCTGGCGCACACGCTCGCCAAGATGCTGGATGTGCCGTTTGCCATTGTGGACGCAACCACGCTTACCGAAGCCGGATATGTGGGCGAGGATGTCGAGAACATCATTCTCAAGCTGCTGCAGGCCGCCGACGGAGACGTAACCAGAGCGCAGCAGGGCATCATTTATATCGACGAGATCGACAAGATCGGCCGCAAGGACGAGAACCCTTCAATTACGCGCGACGTCAGCGGCGAAGGCGTGCAGCAGGCGCTGCTCAAGATCCTTGAAGGCACCGTGGCCAACGTACCACCGCAGGGCGGGCGCAAGCATCCGCACCAGGAATTCACGGCTGTGGACACGACCAACATTCTCTTCATCTGCGGCGGCGCATTTGTCGGCCTCGAGCGCGTCGTAGGGCGCCGCGTGGGCAAGAAGGCCCTCGGCTTCCGCACCGTCGAAGCCGAGGCCGATGATGCCGCGGCGCATTCGCATCGCGACACCGAATTGCTGCGCCGGACCGAGCCGCAGGACCTGATTAAGTACGGCCTGATTCCCGAGTTTGTGGGCCGCCTGCCGGTGATGGGCGTGCTCGACGAGCTCGACGAGGCCGCGCTGATCGAGATTCTGACCAAGCCGCGCAACGCCATCCTCAAGCAGTACCAGCGCCTCTTCGAATACGAGAACGTGCGCTTGCACTTTACGCAGGACGCGGCATGCGCCGTGGCCCGCGAAGCGCTGGCCCGCAAAGTAGGCGCGCGCGGACTGCGCATGATCCTCGAAGAACTGATGCTGGACCTGATGTACCACCTGCCCTCGAACAAGCGCGTGCGCGATCTCGAAATCACCAAGGACATGGTGGAGCGCCGCGACCTGTCGCTGTGCCTGCTGGAAAAAGCCGGCTGACGCGAAAGCAAGTTAAACCAAGAGCCCCTCCGCTTCATGGCGAGGGGCTTTTTGCTGCTCGGCGCGGCTCCATTCTGTTTCGCCGGACCGCACGCCTCAGCGTATGCTGAGGGCCGTGCGCACACTGCTCCTCCTCTGTGCTCTTTCGCTCTCGGGCTCGGCCGCCTTCGGCCAAACCAATGCGTCCACGCCAGCATTCGAAGTTGTCTCCGTAAAGCCGGTCCAGCACATCGTCGGACTGGACTACAACAATCAACTGACGTATTCGCCGAACGGGCTTACAGCCAGGAACGTCACGCTCAAACGCCTCGTTGCGGACGCCTACGGCCTGCAATTGAGCCAGGTATCGGGGCCGAGTTGGATCGACCACGACGAATACGACATTGACGCAAGAACGGCCGGAGCGGCCACCAGAGAGCAGATGACCCTGATGCTGCGCAGCCTGCTCGCCGATCGGTTCAACCTGAAGCAGCACAGCGAACTGTGAGAGATGCGCGTATACGACTTGATGGTCGGCAAATCGGGCGTCAAAATCCACCCGATCGACGATGGAGAAACAACCACGCCGCAAGCTGGGTCTCATTTTCACGGAGACATGCGCAAGTTTGCGGACTTTCTGGCCGTCATGTTCACCCTGCCGGCGCCAAGCAGTCCAAGCGAGCCGGTCATCGCGGGGGGCCCCCAGATCCCGGTGTTGGACAAGACCGGGCTCACGGGAATTTTTGACTTCAGCGTGGACATGCACCCTGAGTTGGGTACGGACGGATTCGCGATGGGGCAGCGAATCCTGCGGGATCAATTGGGACTGGATATCGAGAGCCGCAAAGAAAATGTAGTCATCGTGGTGGTGGACGACGCGGCAAAAATCCCGACGGAAAACTGATGGTAGAAGGCGCGATTTGCCTGTGCCCGGGTTCTTGCGCATGTGACTAAGGTCATGCAGAAACTTGGGCAAGCTCAGGACTTCGGTAATCTCACGGGCCGCGCGCACTTTTCCTCTCGTTCCCTGATTCCCTGCTTGGCTGTACAATCCCTACATGACCTTGCGTCCGGCCTCGCATCCTGAGGGTGGGCGTGGGAGTCTAATGGTGAAACGAGCTGATGACCGTTCCCCGCGAAAAAATCGAACCGCGCAAGTTGCCCATGATGCCCATCCGCGACATGGTCATCTTTCCCTACATGATGACGCCGTTCGTGGTGGGCCGGGAATCGAGCGTACGCGCCCTCGAAGAAGCATTGACCGGGGACCGCAAGATTTTTCTCGCCACGCAGCACGACGCTTCGATTGACGAGCCCAAGGCCAAGGACATCTACCAGGTCGGCGCAATTTGCAATATTGTGCAAAGCGTTAAGATGCCCGACGGCAACATCAAGGTGCTGGTGGAGGGCGTTGAGCGCGCCAAGTCTCTCGAGGTCACCGACCGCGACGGCTTCTTCGTAGCCACGGTGCGCACCGGCAAACGCGAGTTTGAGATGACGCCGGCCACCGAGCAACTGATGCAGCGCGTGACGACGCTGTTTGAAAATTACGTCAAGCTGCAGCAGTCGCTGAACTACGAGACCATCATCGCCACAGTGAAAATGGACGAGCCGGCCAAGCTCTCCGACACCATCGCCGCGAACTTGCAGGTGGGCATCGAGGAGAAGCAGGAGTTGCTCGCGATCTTCGATCCGGCGACTCGCCTGGCGCGCATCGCCGACGTGCTCGATGTCGAAATCGAAAAGCTCGATATCGACCGCAACATCCAGTCGCGCGTGAAGCGCCAAATGGAGCGCGCGCAAAAAGAGTATTACCTGAACGAAAAGATTAAAGCGATCCAAAAGGAACTGGGCCGCGGCGAGAAGAGTGAGTACGACGAGCTGCGCAAGAAGATTGAAGCCGCGGGCATGCCCAAGGATGTTCTGGACAAGTGCATCCAGGAGCTGAAGAAGCTGGAAGCCATGCCGCCCATGTCGGCCGAATCAACCGTGAGCCGCAATTACATCGACTGGCTGCTGGCGGTGCCGTGGAAGAAGCGGTCGAAGGAAACGCGGTCGATCGACTTTGCGGAAAAAGTTTTGAACACCGACCACTACGGCTTGGAAAAGATCAAGGAGAGGATCCTGGAATTCCTTGCCGTGCGGCAGTTGGTCAAAAATCCAAAGGGATCGATCCTGTGTTTCGTCGGCCCTCCGGGCGTGGGCAAAACTTCGTTGGGCATGTCGATCGCCAAGGCCACGGGGCGCAAGTTCGTGCGCCTGTCGCTGGGCGGAGTGAGAGACGAGGCTGAGATTCGCGGCCATCGGCGGACTTACATCGGCGCCATGCCCGGCCAGATCATCCAGCACATGAAGCGCGCGGGGACGAAGAATCCGGTGTTCCTGCTGGATGAGGTAGACAAGATTTCGTCGGACTTCCGCGGCGATCCGGCGTCGGCGCTGCTGGAAGTGCTGGACCCCGAGCAGAACGTAACCTTCCAGGATCACTACCTCGACGTGGACTACGATCTGTCGCAGGTGCTGTTTGTGGCCACGGCCAACGTGATGCATACCATTCCGGCGGCGCTGCAGGATCGCATGGAAGTTCTTCGCCTGCAAGGCTATACGGAGCAGGAAAAGCTGGAAATCGCGCGCCAGTACCTGGTGAAGAAGCAGCGCGAACAGACCGGCCTGAGCGAGAAGAATGTGGTCTTCAAGGACGACGCGATTTTGGAGATCATCCGTTACTACACGCGCGAAGCCGGAGTGCGCAACCTGGAGCGCGAGATCGGCAACGTGTGCCGCAAAGTGGCGCGCAAAGTGGTGAAGGCGGGAGCCAAGCACAAGGAAGAAATCAGCGCAGCGAACATCGCCGATTTTCTGGGCGTGGCCAAGTTCCGCGACTCCGAGGTCCACGAGAAGAGCGAAGTTGGGTTGGTGACGGGCCTGGCTTGGACCGAAGTGGGCGGCAGCATTTTGACCACGGAAGTGCAGGTGCTCGACGGCAAGGGCAAGCTCACCATCACCGGGCAACTGGGCGACGTGATGCAGGAGTCGGCGCAGGCCGCGCTGGCCTACATTCGCAGCAAGGCGCACGCGCTGGGGCTTTCGCGCGAGTTCTACCGCAACATGGATATCCATCTGCACGTGCCCGAGGGCGCCATTCCCAAGGACGGTCCTTCGGCGGGCATCACGATGGCCACGGCGCTGGCGAGCGCACTGGCAAAGATTCCCGTGCGTCGCGACATTGCGATGACCGGCGAAATTACGCTGCGCGGCAAGGTGCTGCCCATCGGCGGGCTCAAGGAAAAATTGCTGGCCGCACTGCGCGCCGGAATTTTCGAGACCATTCTGCCGCGCGCCAACGAGAAGGATCTCGCGGAGCTGCCGGAGAACATCAAGAACTCCATGAAGCTGCGCTTTGTGGATACCATGGACGAAGTGCTGGCGTTGGCGCTGGAGCGCCCGCTGCCTGCGCCGTTTCCCGATGAGACCAAAACGCTCGCGGCAGTGCCGGGCGAAGTCACCGGCAATCTTCCCGCGCCACAGTAGGCTCGAACCCTTCCTGAAGGCAAGCTGGAATTCGGCGTTTCATCCCGCGTGAAGTTCTTCTTTACCAGCCTCATGGCCTCTGCGATATAGTGGCTCCAGCCACAGTTCCTTCTCCGCGAGCGAACCTCTTGTCTACCTCGATTCCAACCCCGGCCGGCGGCCCGCACGACCTTACCGTGCACATCTTCGTGGCTTATGCCCACGAAGACAAGCGCTGGCTCGATCCGGAATATCGTTTCAATCTCATTCCGTTTCTGAAAGAATCGCTGCGCCGGGATCACGTGGAATTCTGGTTCGACAAAGAACTCATGGGCGGCGATGAGTACAGGCGCCTCATAGAGTCAGAGATCAGCAAAGCGCAAATCGCGTTGCTCATGGTCTCGCAGCATTTTTTGAACTCTGAGTTTATTGAGACCTTCGAATTGCCGCGCATCGCGGCGCGCGCAGAGCGCAAGGAACTGGTCGTGATTCCCGTGCTGATAGAGCCGTGCGGGTGGACTGACTATCCCTTCCTTGCCGATCGGCAGATGGTTCCAGGCTCGAGCCCGCTGATCCATTACACCGAAAGCGAACCGAAGTGGGCGGACGTTCGATTCGAAATTCTGGATGGCCTGCGGCGGCAGGTGAAGCGAATCCGTGAGGAGGTGCAGGCCGAAGCGCTGCGCAAAGAGGCTGAAGAGCGCCGGGAACGCGAGAGGGATCTCGCGGAAGAAAAGAAACGCGAGGCCGATCGCAAGGCCCGTGAGGTTGCGGAGCAGCAGGCGCGCGAGAAAGCCGCGGAGAAAGCTCGCGCCGAGGAAGCGGCGCGTTTGGCTGCCGAGGAGGCCAGGAAGCTGGAGCCCATCGAACGGGAACGGCGGCTAAAACAACTGGAGGAGCAAAAGGCGCGCGAGGAGGCCGAACGTAAAGCCCGTGAGCTTGCGGAGCAGAAGGCCCGCGAAGAGGCCGCGCGAAAGAAGCTTGAGCAACAGCAGCACAGAGGGCACGAAGAAAAAAAGAACTCCATCGACGTTTATGCTTTATTGTTCTCGGTTCTCAAGCGCATCTTGGCCTTTGTGCCATTGGCATTTGTTATCCTTGTAGCCGATCTCGTCTTGCACCTTTGGCTGGGGCACGCGGGCGCCACATGGACGCCTCTCAATAGCGGAATTACCGATCCTGTGCGCGCGATCACGGGCACACCTGACGGCAAGACGCTTTATGCCTGCGGCGCGGACACGTCTTTACTGATTTCCACCGACGGCGGCGGCGCGTGGGCGAATCATACGACCAACGAAGCGTCCAACTGCCGGTCGATTGCACTTACTCCCGATGGCAAGAAGATTCTGATACCCGCGGTCTCACTCACTGGCAGCCCGTTGGAGACAATGCTCGCCACCTCTGCGATTCTCAGTGCGGATGGCGGCGGAGCGGATTGGCAAACCATTCAGTTGTTGGATATGTCCCCGACCATGGCGAGCACAACGGACATTGAGAATGCGATTGCCGCCCGCGGAAGCAATTCATCTGGCATCTACGCGTTTACAAATCCGCAAAAGCAAGGAAGCTTCCTTTCCCCGCCAAAGCCATACGCGCTGCCGATCCAGATGAGAGGAATCTTCAGCGATGGCACGCGCATCATGGCCGTCGGCGAGAAGGGCGAAATTTTTGGCACCAAATATCAAAGTACGGACATTGTCGCCCAGGACAGCGGAGGACAAACTTCGCTGAACGCCGTTACCGGATCGCCGGACGGAAAATTCCTCCTGGCTATCGGCGACGAAGGCGTGATGCTGGAGACGGCGGACTGGGGCATCAGTTGGCACAACCTGTTCAGCCCAGGCACTTTCGATCTGAACGCCGTCTTCATGACAGCGGACCAGCGGTTGATTTGCGTCGTCGGTGACGGCGGCAAGATCCTTACTTCCGCCGACTGGGGCACGCACTGGACGGTTCGCCCCGCCGGAGTGCTGAGCAATCTTCTCGGCGTCTTCGGCACGTCCAATGGCAAGCACCTGTGGGCTGTGGGAACCGGCGGCATGATCGTTGAGTCGAACGACAGCGGCGCCACATGGAAGCAGCGGCCGAGCGGCGTGAAGTTCAATCTCAATGCCGTATTCGGCACCAGCGACGGCAAGCGTCTGTGGGTCGCCGGTGACAACGGCACGATCCTCGAGTCCAAGCGCAGCCTGTTCTTTTAGAGTCGTCTCCTCAGCGCTTGAGACAAGCTCTGCGACGGCGTGTACACTTGTCCCGACAATTCAGCAGGGGTGTTTATGCTCAGCCGCCGCAAGTTCCTGAAGACTGGCTTCACCACTGGGGCCGCAGCGATTCCGCTGGCTACGGTTCTCGACGCCGCGCAACTGCCGGACCAACATGCCGCGAACGTCGCGCCGTCGATCCCGTCCTATCAAATGATTGCGATGCCCGCGCGTCTGGCGCAATCGCCAGTGCCCTCCGCGCCGTGGCAGAACAGAGTTCGCCGCGTGGGCCAGACCAATATGACCGAGCACGACCCCGCGGTGATGAACGTGGAAGAGTGGGCCGATTACTGGCACTCGTGCAAGGTAGACGTGGTGTTTGTGAGCGTGACGGGCATCCTGGCTTTTTATCCCTCCAAAGTGCCGTTTCACCGGCACGGAAAATTCCTCAACGGCCGCGACTTTTTCGGCGAGTGCGCGGCCGCCGCCAAAAAACGCGGCATGCGCGTGGTGGCGCGCATGAGTCCCGACCTGAACTGGGACGATGCACTCGAAGCGCACCCGGAGTGGGCGATGCGCCACAAGGACGGGGCTGCGCAGTTCAGCACGGAGGAACCGCGGCTCTTCAAGACCTGCATGTTCTCCACCTACATGGACGATTACGTGCCGGCAGTTATGCGCGAGATCAATTCGCTTTACGATGTGGATTGCTTTTACACCAATGGATGGCCGCCGATCGGCATGCTGCCCGAGTGTTCCTGCGCGGTGTGCAGCAAACTACCGGCCAGCGGTACACCGGCCTACTGGCGCGCCTTCAACGATCGCGTGCTGGATTTGTGGAAGCGTTACGACGCAATCGCGAAAGAGAAGAAGGCCGACAGTTTCTTCTTTGCCAATTCGGGCGGGAACGTGCACGCCAGCGTGAACCTCGACCAATTGGGCAAAACCATCGCATGGTTCCAGGCCGACAATCAGGGACGCACCTACGAAGATCCGGCGGTGTGGGGATGCAGCCTGCAGGGCCGCGTATGCAGCGCTGTGATGGATGGAAAATTTGCCGCCAACGTGACGGCAGCCTACTCCACCGGGACTCCCGGGTGGCGCAATTTGTCCAAGTCTCCCGAAGAAACGCGCATGTGGTTCAGCGAAACGCTGGCCAGCGGCATGGCGCCTTACAACCATTTCGTCGGCGCGGAAAAAGGATTCTGCGAGGATCGCCGTTGGCAGAAAGTGGGCGAGGAGTATTTTGATTGGGCGGCGCGCCATGACGCGCATCTGGCCGTGCGGCGCTCCGTCGCCAACATCGGCGTGGTGATGGGCCAAAGCACGCATCTGCTTTATCCCGGCCCGGCCACCGCGCGCGTGCCCACGTACATGCGCGAAACCACACAAGGCATGTACGAGGCGCTGCTGCGCGGCCGCTACGCCTTCGACTACGTGCACGAAGACCGGCTGGAGCCGGAGCGTCTGAAGAAATATCGCGCACTGCTGCTGCCGAACATTGCGATGCTCAGCGATCGGCAATGCGAGCGGTTGCGCGCGTACGTGCGCAGCGGAGGCTCGCTGGTAGCGAGTTTTGAGACCAGCCTGTACGACGAAAACCTGAACCCGCGCGGAGATTTCGGTCTCGGCGACTTGTTTGGCGTGTCGCGCGCGGGCGACGTCGTAGGCACGAATGGCAATCCGTATTATGCGCGCATTGAGGCGCCGCAAGCAGTTCATTCGCACGAGATTCTTGAGGGATTCAGCGACACCAACTGGCTGGCCGGCGCGCAGAATCGCATGCCGCTCAAGCCGGCTGTGCATCCGGTGCTGACCGTGGTTCCTGGATTCGTGCGCTATCCGCCGGAGCTCGCCTATCCGCCGGTTTCAGAAACCAGCGAGCCGGCCGTAGTGCTGCGCGAAGAAGGCGCAAGCCGGCTGGCGTGGTTTGCCGGCGATTTGGAACGCACCTATTGGCTCACGGGCCACACTGACCTGCTGCGCCTGATCGACAACACCATTCGCTGGGTGACGCGCGACGAGCGGATGGTGAGAGTGGCGGGGCCGGGCTTTATCGAACTGTTCTGCTGGGAGACCGAACCGGGCTACGCCGTGCACCTGCTCAACTACTCGAACGCGAACGCCTTTCACGGCTGGCTGCAGAATGTGGAGCCGCTGGGGCAGCAACACGTGAGCATGAAGTTGCCGGGCGGAGTGCGCGTGAAGTCTGTCGCGTTACTCAATGCCGAACGGGATGTGCCGTTCCACTTCGAGGACAGTGAGCTGCAGTTTACGGTGCCAACGGTCGCCGATTACGAGGTTGCAGCGGTGACGGTGGCTTAGGAGTAGCGCCGGTCTCCAGACCGGCTGTCGTGCGGGCGTCCACGCCCGCACTTCCAGTGTTCCTTGGCCAAAGGTGGGAATTCTCTACCGATCGAACCTTATAGCTTTCTGTTCCCTGTTCCCTAATCCTTATTCCCCAGTTTTTCGAGTGCGTCGCACGCGGACTTCACGCCGTCCTCGCGGGCGACTTCCTCGGCAACGATGCGTGCCTTCTCGGCATACTCCGGATCGGCGAGCAGGTCGCGTACGCGGCGCGCCACGCGCCACGGCTTGTATTGTGAGCGCTGGACGACGCGCGCCACGCCCATGCGCTTCATGCGCCGTGCGTTGTCGGGCTGGTCGTGCGAGTAGGGCATGATGAGCATGGGCCGGCCGGCGCGGAGACATTGCGCCGTGGTGCCTACGCCGCCCTGGTGCACTACAAGTGATGCGCGCGGAAACAGTCCCGAGTAGGGCGCGTACTCCGCCAGGCAAATCGAATCGGGCAGCTCTTGCTGCGGACGATTGCGAGGGTCGGCGCCAATGAGCAGCACCGCGCGTACGCCCAACCTTTTTGCCGCGCTTGCTGACTGCTCGTAAAAATCTCCCGCGGCCAGCACCGCGGCCGACCCCAGCGTGAAGACGACTGGCGGCTCGCCCGCGGCAAGAAATTCCTCGAGCTGCGCGGGCAGCGCCGCGTTCCCGGCATCGGCATCGTAAAAGCAGAAGCCGGTAATGAGCGTGTTTTCAGGCCAATCCTTTTGCGCGGTGCCCAGCACGCGCGAGAAGAGCGCGAGCACCAGGTTGGGCGAGTGCTTGGCGTCGAAGATTGGGTTCTTGCCGGGCGGCAATCCCAGCTCGCGGCGCAGCTCGTAAACGGGCTCAGGCCATTTGCGCGTGACAAAACGCGCCAGCCGTTGCATCGCGCGTCCCATGCCCGGGGCTTTGTCGGCGCGCGCCAGTTTTGGATAGGGCGGCAGCACCGGAGGATCGAATGCAGAGAAAAATGAGAACGGCGCCAGCACATAACTCGCCCAGGGAATGCCTGTGACCTCGGCAACAATGGGTCCCGCGTAGTTGAGCTCGCCGAGCAGCAGCAAATCGGCGCGCTCGGGTTTGGTTGCGGCATCCAGCAGGTCGGCGTAGGTCTCGCGCAGCACTGGATACAGAAATTCTCGCAGCCCAGTCTCCGTGCCTTTCTTCACGTCGTAAATCATCTCCACGAGTTTGGTGTTCTTGGGGTCGATATCGGGCCGCAGCTCGCGAAACTCCAAGCCCAGCGGCTCAATCTTCGGCCGGTAGACGTTGGGCAACGCCATCACCGGCACATGACCGCGGCGCTTGAGTTCCAGCGCGATACAAATGAGTGGATTGATGTCTCCAAAAGTCCCGATGTTCGACAGAACAATGCGCAATCCCGGCTCCCCAATGCTGGAATGAACTGCAAGATTGAGGGTA
>CAWFPZ010000013.1:0-12633 GCA_963817835.1 uncultured Acidobacteriota bacterium
TCTATCCCGGCGGTGTGCTCCAGGAGCGGGTGCACGGGGCCGCGTACTACTTTGCGCGCCACGGTCTGGAATTGGCGGAGCTGCTCTCTGAGCAAGCCGGCTCCTGTTCAGGCCATACCGCGCTCTGGCTGTAAATCGCTATAATCCTCGCGAAACCCGTAGAGGATCCCATGGAGCAGATTTTTGCGTTTCTCTTTGCGGCGTCGCTGGCCCTGCCCGCCGCCGCGCAAACCGTCTCCTGCGCCACGCCGGGGACGGACAATACCTTTCTTGGCATCCAGACCATCCGGCTGTGGCCGGGCGCTGCGCCTGAGGCCAAGGGCGCAACGTGCAACGACATTCCCGCGCTCACGCTGTTCGAGGCGCGGCCCGGTTCGGCCAACGGCTCCGCGGTGATCATCCTTCCCGGCGGCGCGTATTCGCACCTGGCCGCGGATCTTGAAGGGCGCGAGGTGGCCGACTGGTTCACCGCGCGCGGCTTCCGCGCATTCATTCTGAGCTACCGGCTCGCCTCGAACGGATACGGCCTGCCGGTGCCGCTCATCGACGCGCGGCGCGCCATCCAGACGGTGCGCGCGCGGGCGGTGGATTATCACATCAATCCCAACCGCATTGTGGTCGTTGGATTCTCGGCGGGCGGACACCTGGCGGCGCTGGCGGGAACGCAGTTTGTGCCCGGCGATCCCAATGCCGACGACCCGATTGAGCGCGCGTCAAGCCGGCCCGACTTCGTGGTTCTGGGCTACCCGTGGCTCGACGCCATCACGCGTGATACCACATACCTGAGTTACTGCAAGATTAATAAAATCATGGATCAGTGCGACGCGCTGCGCGCGAAATACGATCCGGTCCTCTTTGTCAGCAAAGACACGCCGCCCACGTTCATCTATCACACGTTTAACGATCACACCGCCGCCGCGGAGGCGAGCATCGAGTTCTACCAGGCTCTGCTGAAGGCCGGGGTGCCGTCGGAGATGCATATTTTTGCTGATGGGAAGCATGGCAGCGGCCTGGGCAAGGGCGATGCCGTGCTGGACCAGTGGCCGGGACTGCTGGAAACCTGGTTGCGCGCCCAAGGGCTGCTGACTATAGATAAGACGGCGGTAGGGGGAAAGCCGTGAAGGCAGCTTCTAGCTTTTAGCTCGTTGTACGGGGTTGACGCCGCGCACTCCGCACGAAAAAGCTGGAAGCTAGCGGCTAGAAGCTAGGGGCTCAAAATTAGAAGCGGGCAGCTGGAATCAGGAGTGGAAGGTAATCCCGAAACCGGCTGCCCGCAGGACCCTGGACCGGGTCTAGGTGGTAAGTTAAGTGTAGGACCATTTCAGGCAAAAGCAAGCCTTATTTTGCATGAAAATTCCCAGTTCGTGACAGGAGTCACATTAAGTCATCTTGTGGACTCCGGACGCGTTGACTTGGGCGTTCTCCCTTGGTAAAACAGAGGGTTCCACTTACTAAAAATCTCATCTGAGAAGCCGCGGTAGTCCGGTACTTCCATGCAAGATATCTTTCAACAACTCGGAGAGCTTCTGGTAGGCGCGATCCCGACGGCGCTGCTCTTCATCGTGCTGGTGATTGCCTATCAGCTTCTGATCCAGGGCCCGCTGACGGAAGTGCTGGCCAAGCGCCGCGCCCTGACGGAAGGCGCCATGGAAGATGCGCGCAAGGCCGTCGCCCATGCTGAGGCGAAAGCCGAAGAGTACGCGGAGCGTTTGCGGCAGGCGCGCGCCGAGGCCTACAAACTTCGCGAGCAGCGCACCAAGCAGTGGAATATGGAGCGCGACGCGGCGCTCGAAGCCGCGCGGAAGGCAGCCGGCCACAAGGTGCGCCAGGCGCAGGCTGAGCTGGATGCGGAAGCCGCATCGGCGAGGGCGACTCTTCAGGCCGCTTCGGCCGATCTTGCCGGGCAGGCCGTCCGCGCCGTTCTGCCAGCCGCTGCCGGGGGTTCGCGTTGAGACTTTCTGATTCAAAACTGAATTCATGCGTACACGCATTCTGGCTTGGGCTGCTGCTGGCCGTTGCAGCGCTGATGGTTACGCCGCAGTTCGCGGCCGCGCAGCAAAGTGCGTCGACTCCAACAGCGAGCGCGCCCGCGAATGGGTCTGGAACCGGACAGCCGGCTGCGGCAAAATCCGATGACGACGGGGATGCCGCGTTTCTGCATTCGCCGGTGGTGCAATCCGTCGCGCGCATGTTGCATCTCAAGCTCGATACCACGGTTGCGATCCTGCTGGGGATCAACTTCGCGATCATCTTTTTTGCCGTCGTCATTCCGCTCAAGCGCACCATGCCGAAGATTCTGCACAAGCGGTCGCAAACGCTGAGCCAGGACCTGACCACCGCGCGCCAGGCCACGGCCGACGCGCAGGCGCGCATGAGCGCTGTTGAGGCCAAGCTGGCCGGGCTGGGCGAGGAGATCAAGAAATTTTCCGCGCAGGTGGAGCAGGAGAGCGTGGAAGAGGAAAAGCGCATCAAGGCGGCGCTGGTGGAAGAGAGCGCGCGCATTGTGACCGCAGCCGAACAGGAGATCGAAGTGGCGATGACCCAGGCCAAGCGCGGCCTGCGGAACTTTGCCGCCGATCTCGCGATTGGACAGGCGGAGAAGCAGATTAAGCTGACCCCGGAGACCGACCGCGCTTTGATCGCCGAGTTTGTGGCCGGAGTTGCCGGCGACGCCGCAGGCAAGGGAGGCAAGAACTAGATGCCCGCATTTGTGGCTCGCTACGCACAGGCCTTTGCCGATGTGGTGAAGGACGCCAAGCTCGACTCGGCGGCACTGAACCGCCAGTTCGCGGATTTTCTCGCAACATGGGAAGGCAGCGCCGAACTGCGCACGCTCTTCGTGAATCCGGCTTTTCCGGCCGCTGATAAAGTGGCGATCCTGGACAAGCTGAATGTGCAGATAGGTCTGCAAAAGGAACTGCGCAACCTGCTGGCCGTGCTCATCGACAACAATCGCATTGCGCACGTGGCCGAAGTGGCTGCGGAGTGGCGCCGAATCTTGCAGCAGCAGCAGGGCATTCGCCCCGCCGAAATCGTGACGGCGCGAGAGTTGAGTAAAGAAGAGCGCGACGCGCTTGCTGCCGAAGTAGCTAAACTGGCCGGCGCCAAGATCGACGCCAGCTTCAAGCTCGACAAGGGAATCCTCGGTGGCACCGTAGTGCGCATCGGGTCCACGGTGTATGACGGCTCGGTGAAGGGCCGGCTGGAAAGACTGCGCGAAGCGCTGACTAGCTGCTAGCTTCTAGCCTCTAGCTTCTTGTCGCAGGAATTGACTTGGTTGGCATTTAAGAAGACGGTAGCGGTTTGAAAAATCAGGCTGGAAGCTAGGAGCTAGAAGCTAGCGGCTAGTGAACACAAACAGAAAACTGAAGCAGGATCGACAAAATGGCTCAGATCAAAGCAGACGAGATTACACAAATTCTTCGCGAACAGATCGCGAACTACGACGCGAAGGTCCAGGTGGACGAAGTGGGGACCATCACCACGCTGGGTGACGGCATTGCCCGCCTGCACGGCCTCGACAAGGTGATGGCCGGCGAGCTGCTTAGCTTTCCGCACGGCATTGCGGGCCTGGCGCTCTCGCTCGAAGAGGACCAGGTAGGCGCCGTGGTGCTGGGCGATTACACCGAGCTCAAGGAAGGCGAAGAGGTCAAGCGCACTGGCAAGATTCTCTCCGTGCCCGTGGGCCCGGCCATGATCGGCCGCGTGGTGGATGCGCTGGGCAATCCCATCGACGACAAAGGACCGATTGCCGCCACAGAGACTTTGCCCGTGGAGCGCCTGGCTCCCGGAATTATTGATCGCCAGCCCGTGCGCGAGCCCATGGCCACCGGATTGAAGGCCATCGACGCCATGATTCCCATCGGCCGCGGCCAGCGCGAATTGATCATTGGGGATCGGCAGACCGGCAAAACTGCCGTCCTGCTCGACACCATCATCAACAACGCCAAGAACGATTTGATCTGCATCTACTGCGCCATCGGGCAGAAGCGCTCGTCGATTGCGCAGGTGGTGCAGACGCTGACGGAAGCCGGCGCCATGGGCCACACCATCGTGGTGGCCGCCTCAGCATCGGAGCCGGCGCCGATGCTCTATCTTGCGCCCTACGCCGCAACCGCCATGGGCGAGTATTTCCGCGACAACGGCAGGCACGCGCTGGTGATGTACGACGATCTTTCGAAACACGCCATGGCGTACCGCGAAATTTCGCTGCTTCTGCGCCGTCCGCCGGGTCGCGAGGCGTATCCGGGCGACGTGTTCTATCTCCACTCGCGTTTGCTCGAGCGCTCGTCGAAGATGAGCAAGGAGCGCGGCGGCGGCTCTCTTACCGCGCTGCCCGTGATCGAGACCCAGGCCGGCGACGTTTCGGCTTACATTCCCACCAATGTAATTTCGATTACCGACGGCCAAATATTTCTCGAAACCGACCTGTTCAACTCCGGCGTCCGGCCGGCCGTGAACGTGGGTCTTTCGGTTTCGCGCGTGGGCTTCTCGGCGGCGATCAAGGCAGTGAAGCAGGTGGGCTCGACTCTGAAGCTGGACCTGGCGCAGTACCGCGAACTGGCGGCCTTTGCGCAGTTCGGCTCGGATCTCGATCCGCTGACGCAGAAACAGTTGGCGCGCGGCCAGCGCCTGACGGAACTGCTCAAGCAGCCGCAGTTCCATCCACTCACCTGGCAGCAGCAGGTGGTGGTGCTCTTCGCCGGAACGCAGGGCTACCTCGACCAATTCCAGGTGGCGGACATTCGCGCCTTCGAGGACGGGCTGTACAAATATTTCGCTGCTGCGCAGAGCGGACTCGTGGATGAGCTCACCAAGAAGGCTGCATTGGACGACGATCTCCGCAACAAGCTGCACGCGGCGATGAAGGAGTATGCGGCGAACTTCAAGGCGGAGTTGGCGGCGGTCAAGGCGTAAGGGCAGCTTCTAGCTGCTAGCTGCTAGCTGCAAGCTAGGACCTGCCAGTACAAAGAACAACAACGGCGCAAGTATTTGGAATTGGATTTGGCAAACTAGCCAAAATGGCGCATGAGGCCGAAAGCTGCACGATGAGCTAGAGGCTAGAAGCTAGGAGCTAGAAGCTCAGCAATGGCAAACGTACTCGATCTCCGACGGCGCATCCGCAGCGTGAAGAACACGCGGCAGATTACCAAGGCCATGAAGATGGTCTCGGCGGCCAAGCTGCGCCGCGCGCAGGAGCGTGCGATGGCGGCGCGGCCTTACGCGCGCATGATCACCAGCGTGCTCGAGTCGCTCACGCGCCGCGTCGATTTGTACGATGAAAAGACCGGCAACCTGTGCAGCCCGCTGTTTTTAACCAGGCCCGAAAAGCGCGTGCTGCTGATTGTGGTCTCGGGCGACAAGGGTTTTGCGGGCGCCTTCAACGCCAACATCCTGAAGGTGGCGTACCAGTTCATCGCGGGCAATCCCGACAAGGAAATCGACATCGAGGCGATCGGGCGCAAGGGGCGCGACCAGATGCGGCGGCGCTACCCGGTAGCCGAGTACACGGAGCAAACCGGCGAAGACGGCCATAAGCGCCAGGTGAGGAGCACGCGCAAAGGCAAGGTGGAGTTGACGGGCGACCATCTCGGGCTGCTGGCGAAACTCGAGATTTCGCGCGTGGAACACATGGCGCACAACATCATCGCGCGCTACGTGCACGAAGAGATCGACGCCGCTTACATCGTCTACAACGAGTTCAAGTCGGTAATCTCGCAGCGGCTCGTGGTGGAGAAGCTGCTGCCGCTGATCGAAGTAGGCAAACAGCAGATTGCCGGCGCGGTGGAACCCAGCGCCGAAGAGAAGGAACGCGCTGCCGAGGCGGCGCGTTCGGCGGGCATCGAAATCGAAGCAGCCGACACCAACGAGGCCGAAGAGGAAGCCAGGAAGTTCGGCACCGCCGACGTGGACTACATCTACGAGCAGCCGGCGCACGAGCTCTTCAAGGGCCTGCTGCCGCAGTACATTTTTTCCATGCTGTTCCACGCCATGACGGAGTCCGTGGCCGCGGAGCACGCGGCGCGCATGACGGCGATGGATTCGGCATCGAACAACGCCTCCGACATGATCGACTCGCTCACGCTTGTGATGAACCGCGTGCGCCAGGCCAAGATCACGACGGAGATTATTGAAATTGTGAGCGGAGCGGCGGCATTGTAAGGACAGCTTCTAGCCTCTAGCTTCTAGCCTTTAGCTTTCCGTGCTGTGTCGTTCAACGGAAAAAATCACAGAGGCTGAAGCGGCGGAGAAACAGGCTAGGAGCTAGGAGCTAGAAGCTAGAAGCTAGAAGCTAGGAGCTAGGAGCTTTAGAAAATGGCAGAAAACATTGGCAAAGTGATTAAGGTCTCCGGCCCGGCCGTGGACGTGCAATTTGAAGAGGCGACGATGCCGCCGATTTACCAGGCGCTGCGCGTCACGAGCGACGGCTTCACCGTCCCCACGCCCATCAATGTCATCCTCGAAGTCCAGCAGCACCTGGGCGAGGGACGCGTGCGCACGGTGGCCATGGAAGCGACCGACGGCATGGTGCGCGGCATGAAGGCCATCGACCTGGGCGGACCCATCCGCGTGCCCGTGGGCAAAGAAACGCTGGGCCGCGTGATCAACGTGATCGGCGAACCGGTGGACGAACTGGGACCCATTGGCGAAAAGCAGCGCATGCCCATTCATCGCCCCGCGCCGCTGTTCGACGAGCAGACGACGCATGAGGAGATGTTTGAGACGGGCATCAAGGTCATCGACCTGATCCAGCCGTTTTTGAAGGGCGGCAAGATCGGTCTGTTCGGCGGCGCCGGCGTGGGCAAAACGGTTGTGATCCAGGAACTCATCACGAACGTGGCCACGAAGCATGGCGGCTACTCCGTCTTTGCCGGCGTGGGCGAACGCACCCGCGAGGGCAACGATCTGTGGCTGGAGATGACGGAGTCGGGCGTGATCAAGCCCGGCAAGTGGCAGGAGTCGAAGTGCGCTCTGGTCTACGGCCAGATGACCGAGCCGCCCGGAGCCCGTCTGCGCGTGGCTCTGAGCGCGTTGACTGTCGCCGAGTATTTCCGCGACGTGGAAGGCTCCGACACCCTGCTCTTCATCGACAATATCTTCCGCTTCACGCAGGCGGGTTCCGAGGTGTCCACGCTGCTGGGCCGCATGCCCTCAGCCGTGGGCTACCAGCCCAACCTGGCGACGGAGATGGGCGAGCTGCAGGAGCGCATCACCTCGACGAGCAAAGGCTCAGTTACATCCGTTCAGGCGGTGTACGTACCGGCCGACGACTTGACCGATCCTGCGCCGGCCACGACCTTCGCTCACCTGGACGCGACCACGGTGTTGAGCCGCCCGTTGTCAGAGCTTGGCATTTATCCGGCCGTCGATCCATTAGCGTCAACGTCGCGCATTCTCACGGCGCGCGTGGTCGGCGACGAGCATTACGATGTGGCGCAGGGCGTGAAGAGAATTTTGCAGCGCTACAAGGATCTGCAGGACATCATCGCGATTCTGGGTATCGACGAGCTTTCAGAAGACGACAAGCTGACAGTGGCGCGTGCGCGCAAGGTGCAGAAGTTCCTGTCGCAGCCGTTCCACGTGGCCGAGACGTTTACCGGAATCCCCGGCAAGTACGTCAAGATTGCCGACACGGTGCGCGGCTTCAAGGAGATCATCGAAGGCAAGCACGACGATGTGCCGGAGCAGGCGTTTTACATGAAGGGCGGCATCGAGGAAGTGCTGGAAGCCGCGGAGAAACTGAAGGCGACGGTGTAGGAACAGCTTCTAGCGACTAGCCTCTAGCTTCTAGCCGTTTCCTTGCGAAGTTGACGAATTCAACTCTCGCAACATGAGCTAGAAGCTAGCAGCTGGAAGCTAGCAGCTTGGAGTGATCGATGGCTGACGAAAGCAATCAAATTCGCGTGCGGCTGGTGACGCCGGAGCGCACACTGTTCGAGGCGGATGCTTCGGCGGTGGAGTTGCCTGCGAAGAACGGCTACATGGAAGTGCTGTACGGGCACGCGCCGCTGATGGCTGAGCTGGGCGCGGGCGACGTGACGATTCACGAAGGTCCGGGAGGCGAAAAGGGCGAGGGCGGGAGCCTGCTGCGCTACAACGTCAGTTGGGGGTTTGTTGAGGTGCTGGGCGATCGCGTCACCATCCTTGCCAGCGACGCTCTGAAACCCGAGGAAATCGACGTGCCGCGTGCCGAGCAGCAACTCGAGCGCGGCGAGAAGATGTGGAAGGAAGCCGGCGAAAGCGAAGAGGCTTACGACGAAGCCCTCGGCGTTATCTCCGAAGCCGAAGCCAAGATCGCGTCGGCAAGCGAAACCACGAAGGCGCACTAAACCGGAATCGCTCCATGCGATTCGATAAAGGCCCCGCTCAAGAGCGGGGCTTTTTGTGTGGGCGAATCTTCTTCATGTAACTTTCGTATTTAGATCGAGACCAACTCCCGTCAGTCAGGTACTTCTTTGCAAGCGTTCCGGCAATCACGCGCAGAAGCGGCATGAACGGCCTAAGGATTCTTCTCAGCAAGGGGCGCTCTTTCCGAAACCACTCTCGCCCCAGCTTTTTGCTCCAGTCATCTGCGATATCTTCCTTCTCGCGGAACTCCGGGCGGAGCGTTGCGTCGATATGGTGGCCAATCTCATGAAAAAGCACACCGCCTAGCGCGTTTTCCCGGAAATAACCGAACCGCAGCAGCCACTGCCACCCCCCCTTTTCGTAACCTGCGAATGTACTATCAACGAAGATCTCGATCCAGGCTTGCTTGCCCTTCCACGCGGGGTGATAAAGCCCGCGCGCCTGCAGGATCTTGACCTTGCGCCCCCGGGATTTCGTGACGCTTCGTCTGCGCGCGCGCGAGAGCCCGATTTTATTGGTCAGAACAACTTCCCTGAGTCCGAGCAAATATCTCGGCGGGACAGACGCGAGCAACCGTTCGGTCAGCGACAAAACGTCGAACGGGGGAGTGTAGTCGGAAAAGTTCACCACAACTCGCGGCCGCGACGCGGCCAGGTTGCCATGCTCACTCTCAATTCTAGGAGCAGCTGTCATGATCCCTTGGCTCAATCCTGATTGGCATTCTAAGCCCGCCGACTCGCTGAATTTAGAGACTTGCCCATCGTGCGTCCGGCCCGCTAAAGTTTGAGCCGGGGCTTCTCCTGCCTGACCACCGCGTTTCAGTGTCCTGCGGACCCCAGTCTGTTCATTCCCATCGAGGATCGTGCATGTCGAGCTTGCCTACATCCGCCGCCAACCGGGATATCGACTCCACGCTGCGCGAGAATCGCGTTTTTCCGCCACCGGCGGAGTTCAGCGCCAAGGCTCATATCAAGAGCCTGGAAGAATATGAGGCGCTCTACAAGCAGTCCATCGAGGACCCCGAGAAATTCTGGGCGGAGGCGGCGCGGGAACTGCACTGGTTCAAGCCGTGGGACAAGGTTCTGGAGTGGAATCTGCCGTGGGCCAAGTGGTTTGTGGGCGGCAAGATCAATTTGAGCTACAACTGCGTCGACCGCCATGCGCTGGGAGCGCGCGCCAACAAGACTGCGATTATCTGGGAGGGCGAGCCGGGCGAGATTCGCCGGCTGACTTACGCGGAGCTGCATGCCGAGGTGCAGAAGTTCGCCAACGCGCTCAAGTCTCTGGGCATCCAGAAGGGCGACCGCGTTGCGGTGTACATGGGCATGACGCCGGAGTTGGCCATTGCTCTCTTGGCCTGCGCGCGCATCGGCGCGGTGCACTCGGTGATCTTTGGCGGATTCGCCGCCAACGCCATTGCCGATCGCGTGGCGGACTCGGGATGCGTGGCCATCCTGACGCAGGACACGAGTTACCGGCGCGGCAACGAGGTGAAGCTCAAGGCGACCGTCGACGAGGCGATGCCCGCATGTCCCACGGTGAAGCACGTGGTGGTGTACAAACGCACGGGGACGCCGGTGAATATGGTGGCCGGGCGCGACCACTGGTGGCATGAGTTGGTGGCTAAGGCTGCGGCGGAATGCGCTGCGGAGCCAATGGATTCAGAAGATCCGCTCTACATTTTGTACACGTCGGGGTCCACGGGAAAACCGAAAGGGCTGCTGCATACCACGGGCGGCTACGCGGTGCAGACCTACCTGACCGCGAAATACGTTTTCGATCTGCGCGACGAAGATATTTTCTGGTGCACGGCGGATATCGGATGGGTCACGGGGCACTCCTACGTGGTGTATGGGCCGCTGCAGAACGGCGCCACGGTGTTGATGTACGAGGGCGCGCCGAACTTCCCTGATTTTTCGCGCTTCTGGAAGATTGTCGACGATCACAAGGTGACCATCTTCTACACCGCGCCCACGGCGATCCGCGCGTTTATCAAATGGGGCGATCAGTTCGTAGAGAAGTTCAAGCTCGACTCGCTGCGGCTGCTGGGCACAGTCGGCGAGCCCATCAATCCCGAAGCGTGGATGTGGTACCGCGAGAAGATCGGCCATAACCGCTGCCCGATTGTGGACACGTGGTGGCAGACCGAGACGGGCGCGATCATGATTGCGCCGATTCCGGGCGCAGTGCCCACCAAGCCGGGCTCGGCGACGCGGCCTTTCTTCGGCATTCAGCCGGAGGTGGTGACGAAGCCCGATGCGAACGGTCATTTTGAAAAAGTTCCGGCAGGCCACGGCGGTTTGCTGGTGGTGCGCAGGCCGTGGCCGGCCATGGCGCGCACGATCTACGGCGATCCCGAGCGCTACGAAAAAACTTATTGGTCCGATGTGCCGGGCTGCTACTTCACCGGCGACGGCGCGCGCCAGGACGCCGACGGCTATTTCTGGCTGATGGGCCGCGTGGACGACGTGATCAACGTGAGCGGGCATCGGCTGGGCACCATGGAAGTCGAGTCCGCGCTCGTCGCGCACCCCAAGGTTGCCGAGGCCGCCGTGGTGGGCCGGCCGGACGATTTGAAAGGGCAGGCGATCGCGGCGTTCGTCACGCTGGAGAGCGGCAACCCGCCCAGCGACGCGCTGAAAGACGAGCTGCGGAAGTGGGTCACAAAAGAGATTGGCGCGCTGGCGCGGCCCGACGATATTCGCTTTACCGAGGCACTGCCGAAGACGCGCAGCGGCAAAATCATGCGCCGCTTGCTGCGCGATCTGGCCACGCACGGCGAAGTGAGGGGCGACGTGACTACGCTCGAAGATTTCACCGTGATCGCCAAGCTGAGGGAAGCGGAAGAGGGGTAAGGCGGGCGCTCGTCTGCATCGGGCGTACAATATGAGCCACGGAGTATTGCACCATGGCTGCGCAGCCTTCCCTTATCCCGGTCGAAGAATACCTGAGGACAACCTCGGATCCCGACTGCGAGTACGTAGACGGTGTGATCGAGGAGCGCCCTGTGGGAGAGTACGACCATGCGACCTGGCAAGCAATCCTGGTTGCCTTCTTTACGGTCCGGCAGAATGAGTTGGGCATCTTAGCGCGACCCGAATTACGCGTGCGGGTTGCTCATCGTCGCTTCCGCGTCCCTGACGTGACTCTTCTGAGCCGGAAAGCGCCGCGCGAGCAGATCATTACCCATGCACCGCTTGCCGTCTTCGAGATTCTTTCTCCGGAAGACACGATGGCCCGGATGCTTGAGAAGCTGGCGGACTACGAACGGATGGGCATCTCCGCAATTTGGGTGATCGAGCCGACGAAACAGGTGTATTACCGGTTTCAAGCCGGGCAGCTCACTCCCGGCGAGATATTTGTGCTGCCGGGAAGTTCCTACACGGTTCCCTTCACCGACATAGCCGCGCTCGCTCAGTGAACCCATAGGGTTCAATCAGTCTTCGCGCTCATTCATTTTCCTAGGTTTCGCCTCCCTATAATGGATAGGGATGGGCAAAGTGCTTCGTGCGCTCACAGCCTTTTCAACTTTTCTATTTTGGGGAACGCATGGCTGCATTGCTTGAAGCAATCGAAGTAAAGCGCAAGATGGTTTTTGAGTTTGAAGGCACTCCCTATTACTGCCTGGAGGCGGAGATTTCCACGCCGACGGCCCGCGGCGGGCAGACCCTCGTCCGCCTGAAGATGCGCAACCTGCTTACGCGCGCGGTGTTCGACAAGACCTTCAAGGCCGGCGAAAAATTCAAGGAGCCGGACCTGGAGCTTGTTGAGTCGTCTTACCTATACAGCGATGGCGACGGCTCCTATTTTCTTGACCAGGAAAGCTTCGACACGCACACGCTCTCGCCGAGCATGATGGGCGACGCACTGGACTTTCTGGTGGAGGGAGCGCTGATCCAGTTGCACAAGTTCAACGGCAACCCCATCGGCTTGCAAATGCCCGCCCAGGTGGAGCTGAAAGTTGCGTACTCCGAGCCCGGAGCGCGCGGCAACACGTCTGGCGACGTGACCAAGCTCGCCCGCTTGGAGACCGGCCTCGAGATCAAGGTTCCCCTCTACATTCAGGAGGGCGAAAAGGTGCGGGTTTACACCGAAACCAAGGAGTTTGCCGGGCGGGCATGAACGGTGATTTCCTGATTGCCACGGGGAGGCGTATTTTTCGCTGGAACGTGACGCGATCAAAGGCGCATTGTTCGCATTTGCACGGTGATGCAACCTATCTATAAGCATGCGGGGTTCATTTAGGGAATTTCCCTGGCCGTGGCCAAAAAGGCGCAAGGAAAC
>CAWFPZ010000014.1:0-342499 GCA_963817835.1 uncultured Acidobacteriota bacterium
GTGCGACGCTGGTGGGCTCGGAGCAACTCAAAGATTATCCATGCTGCCGACGCGGATTGCCGGGATCGAGATGACGTGGCCGGCGGCGCTGGTGAACGTGCGCGACCAGCACGATGTGAAGATTACGGGCAACGGGAACAATCGACGGCGACGGGCCAGTGTGGTGGAAGTCGTATTGGGATTTGCGCGCGACGTACGAGCCGAAGGGATTGCGGTGGGCGTCGGATTACGATGCGCGGCGGCCGCGGCTGATTTTGATTCAGAACTCGTCGGCAGTGGAACTGGGCGGCGGGATTCTGCTGAAGCGGTCGGGATTCTGGACGGTGCAGATTCTTTACTCGCACGATGTGCATGTGGATGGCGTGACCATCCGCAACAACGAGGGCGGGCGCGGGCCGTGGACGGATGGGATCGATATTGACTCGTCGCAAAAAGTGCTGGTGGAACACGCGGACATCGACGTGAACGACGACGCGCTTTGTCTGAAAGCGGGGCGCGACTCGGATGGGTTGCGCGTGAACCGGCCGACGGAACATATGGTGTTGCGGGACTCGATCATTCGCAGCGGGGCGGCGGCGGTGACGATGGCAGCGAGACGTCGGGCGGATTTCGCGATATTGAGGCGTACAACATCACGGCGTTGAAGGGCGTGCCTTCGGGCGTGCTGTTCAAGAGCGCGCACACGCGGGGCGGATTCGCCGAGAACATCCGGATTCACGATTTGACGCTCGAGGGCGTGGCGATTCCGATTCACATCACGATGAACTGGAATCCGAGTTACAGCTACGCGGCGATTCCGGCAGGGATAACGGACGTGCCGGATTACTACAAGGTGCTGGCCACGCCGGTGCCCGAGGCAAAGGGACTGCCGCATTTCCGCAACGTGCACATCTGGAATGTGAAGGCGACGGGCGCGCGGCAGGCATTCAACGTGAGCGCGTACGCGCAGCGCCGCTTGAGGATTTCCGGCTGGATCATCTGGACATTGAAGCGGAGACGGCGGGAACCATTGCCAACGCGAAGAATTGGCGGATGGAGGACAACAAGATTGTGACGGCGGACGGAAGCCAGGTGAAGTTTACGGATGCGGCGGTGACGGATCCCAGGGATATGCCGTATGGAGATCGATAGGGCGCGGAACGAGAAACAGAGGGAAAAAGGGAACGAGAAAGCAGGGACTTGCGAACTCGGGAGTGGCGGACGATGGCCGAGAAAAAAACGCGCACGGTGCGGAAAACGTTCACAGCGGTGCTGGAGCCGGATGGCACCAATCTCAACTGGACAGTCGCGCGGATCCCCTTTGGTGCGAAGGCGTGGCCACTGCGCAAAGGCCGGCGGGTACGGGGCGAAATCGAGGGATTCGCATTCCGGACGACGCTGTTTCCGCGTCCCGGAGGCGGCGGGCATTATCTGCTGGTGAACAGAAAGATGCAGGCGGCCGCAGGAGTACGCGCGGGCGAGAAGGCGCGGATCTGGCTGGAGCCGGATTTGGAAGAGCGCGAGATTCTGTTGCCGGAGGAGTTGAGGAAAGAGTTAAACAGCGATCGCGGGTTGCGGAAGTGGTTCGAGGGCTTGAGCGACTCCATGCGGCGCGAGATTGGCAAGTGGGCCGATGAGCCAAAGACTCCCGCAAGCCGGCAGAAGCGCGCGGAAAAGATGGCGGAGCGGCTGATGCAGGCCATGGAGGGGGAACAGGAACCGCCACCGGTGCTGAAGGCGGCTTTTCAGCGGCAGCCGCGAGCGCGAGACGCGTGGTTTGCGCTGACGCCGGCGCAGCGGCGAAATCGTTTGCTGGGCATTTTTTATTATGAAACGGCCGAGGGACGCGAGCGCCGGGCGGCCAAGGCAATGGAGGAAGCGATGAAAAAGACAGCCAAAAGCCAAGGGACCAGAGAGAATAGCTAAAAGGTGCCGGCTCTGAGCTGTTTTCGGGCCTGTGGACAACTTTTGAGGTGGAGATGGGGTTGGGAGAGAGTGGGGAAGACGATCAGGAGGCTTCGGGCCGGGGTTTACGTTGGTCGATTTTCGGTCCTGGAAGCCGTTTATGTCGTCTAATAGAGTGAGATGACCATCGCTGGGGTACGGCCATTTTTTGAAAGCGTCTGTAACCGTTCGACGAACAGGCTCGGCGAGAGAGCCTTGCTGTTGCCGAAGGGTTGAAACGGCGCAAGGCAGGGCTGCTGGACGAGCTGATCGTGCGCTACCAGCACCGCCTGCTGCGTTACCTGCTTTTCCTTACGGGAAACCGGGAAACCGCGGAGGACCTGTTCCAGGAGGTCTGGATGCGGGTGCTGGTGCGGGGCTCGCAATTTAACGGCAAGGCGCGGTTTGAGACCTGGCTGTTTACGATAGCGCGCAACCTTGTGATCGACCTGCGGCGTAAGCGCACCATGAACAGCCTGGACGAGCTGATCGAAGGCGTCGGCGACGACGACCGCGCGATGACGTTTGAAGTAGCGGCCGACGACCCCACGCCTTTCGAACACGTTTCAAACCTCGAAGACCGCGAAAAGATTGCCTCCGCGCTGCTGGAACTGGATACGCTGCACCGCGAGGTTCTGGTGTTGCGCTTCCACGAGGAGCTCTCGCTGGAAGAGATTGCCAAAGTGACAAGGTCGCCGCTTTCTACTGTGAAATCAAGGCTTTACCGTGGGATGGCGATGATCAAGCCGCGACTTGGCTATGCCGCGGAGCGCTTCGTAGCGCGCTGCGGGGAGGCGAGTGAAAGCTGCGGAGTGGGCCGAAAACGGGGCAGCGAATCCAGCGGCTGCGAAGACGGACCGGCGCAGAAGATGCCCATGGCGGCCTGGTTTCGGCGCTAGCCGGGAAACAGGCAGCCCGCGAGCGCGCCGTGGCCCAGACGACCCGCCGCGTGGTGTCGACTTCGCTTGGTGTAATGCAGGATCAAAGCGCCAGTCGGCGGCGCAGCCGTGCTCTGGCTTTGGCGGCTCTGCTGCTCGTTCTGCTTGCGCTGGGACCGCTCGTGTGGCACGTGACGGACGGCCTGCTCGGCGGCGAGCATATGGCCGATATTTTCACGCAGACCAGCCTTTGGATCTGCATTCTTTGCCCGGCGATTCTGGCGGCGGTCATTGTGGCCGGATGGGCGCACAGCAAGCAATAGACTGCAGGTTTCAGGTGCAGGTGTCCTGCCGCGTTGGCGTGCGGATCTTGCCCAGAAAGCTCCCAAGGGAGTACGAAATCCCTATAAAACGCAGCAAAATTCCGAAATTGGGAACTTCTTCCGTCTCTCCCGTCCATTGAAAAAGGGGTCATCGGCTTCAAAAGATTTAAGGAAAGGCCCTCGGTGACGGGGGAAGTCCATGCCCGATCCGCAAGCTATCAGCGTGAACCAGGAAGAACGGATGATTCCGGCGTGGTCGATTATTGCGGCCAGCCTGGCGTTCGTTCTGGTCGAGTACTATTTCTGGATCATTGCGCCCACTCAGCACCACCATGCGCCGCCGGCGCTGGGCCTGCGCATCTACTTCAATCTCACGTGGGGCGCGGTGGCCGCGCTCTACTTCCTGTTGGTGGGTTACATCAGCAAAGATGCGCCGCGGCGCGCGATGAGCCCATGGTTCTGGATGTTCATCTGCTTCGTCGCGCCACCTGGCATCGGCGCCGTACTTTACTTCCTTCTGCGGTCGCCGGGGGTGTTCCGTTGCCCCGCGTGCGGCACGCAGGTGCAGGGCGATTTCCATTTCTGCCCGCAGTGCAACTACCAGCTTGCGGCCAGCTGCGGCAATTGCTTCAGCACGGTGCGCGCTACCGATCAATTCTGCACGCGCTGCGGCCACGAGCTGGCGCAGGATCGCGCGCCGGCGCGGCTGCACGCGATGAGCGAGTAGGTCTAACTCCCCAGCTCCGCTGTTTCTCTGCATTGACCCCACCGTTGGGCTACCTAAAATCGAATCTCTGCTTATCATGTCCATTTCCGCACTGATTATCGACGACGAACAACTGGCCCGCGAGGAGCTGAAGTATCTGCTCGACTCGGTGGGCGGGGTGGACGTGGTGGCGCAGGGAGCGAACGGCATTGAGGCCGTGGACCTGATCGAGGAGCACCATCCGGACCTGGTGTTTCTGGATGTGCAGATGCCGGGCCAGGATGGGTTCGCGGTGATCCAGCGGGTGATGGAGCGGAACCGCGAGGGTACGGCGGCGCTGGAGAAAGGAGACGAACGCGAAGAAACGCGGCGGAGAAGCGCTCGAACCAAGCGCGGCCGCGGCGGCGCTGCCGCATTTTGTGTTTGCCACAGCATACGACCAGTACGCGGTGCGCGCCTTCGATGTGAATGCCGTGGATTACCTGCTGAAGCCGTTCGATCGAGCGCGGGTTCTTGAGGCGGTGGAGCGGGTGCGGGCGCGGCTGGCCACGGGTGGGTTTGCGGCGCTACCGCGCCGGATGCGGAGTCGCAACTGAATCGGCTGCTGCGGTTGCTCGATCGGCCGCAAGCGCGAGCAGGGACGGCCGCCGGCCAAGCTGATTGTGCAGGCGCAGAGCCGCCTGCTGCTCGTGGACCAGGCGGAGATTTGCTATGCGGCCATCGACGAGGGCGTGATTCGCGTGGTGACGCGCGCGTTCGAAGGCCAGTCGAAGTGCCGCACGCTGGAAGAATTGATGGAACTGCTGGATCCGGCGCGGTTTTGGAGAGCGCATCGCGGATTTGTGGTGAACATCGACCAGATTCGCGAAGTGATGCCGTGGTTCAAGTCGAGCTACCAACTGCGCATGAACGATAAACTGCAGACGGAGATCCCGGTGAGCCGCGCCCAGACCAAGCGGCTGCGCGAGCTGTTCAATCTGTAGCGCAACTCAGTCGTAGCGCTCGAAGACAATCTGCTTTTTGTGCCAGCCAAAGCCGTCCAGCCGGTCGCGCACACTGGACACCATGAAATTGAGACCGCAGATGTAGGTGTAGATGTCGAAGCGCAATTCCGCGGGCGGAGTTGCAGGATCGACAGGCGGCACGGGCAAGGGCTGGCCAAGGAGCGCGGCGCGTTCCTCGACAATTTTGGCGACATGCTCCTGCACGTAACCGCGAAGGCCGGTCCAACTGGGCAGTGCGCGGCTGAGCGTGGGCAGGTAGTGGAAGTTGGGGACGCGTTGGGCGAGCGCCACGAATTCGTCGTGATAGTACATGTCGGTTTCATGGCGCGTGCCGTAGACGAGCCAGATCTGCTTGCCGTTGCTGCGGTCGGGGCCGTCCGCCGGAAAAAGCCACTGCGCGTAGGCGCGCATGGCGCGATGCCCGTCCGGTCGAGACAAAGATGGAATCGGTGATGGGCTCCTGCAGCACGAAGTGACCGTGGGGACCGTGGATCTGGATGGCCGAGCCTACGGGCAGGTCGGGCAGGTCGGCGAGGTGATTCGAAAAAAAGCCATTCTCCACACGGTTCACACACAGCTCGAACTGGTTGCCAACCGGCGCCGAAGCAATGGAATAGGCGCGGGTCTGCTGCTTGCCGTTCTCGTCCTGGCGACCGCAGAGACGAACTGCCGGGCAGGTAAGGGAAGGATTCCAACGACTCGACAGAGAAGACGAAGTGATAGCACTGCGCAACTTCAGAGATGCACTCTTTGCGCAGAAGACGCGCCGTATAAAGCTCACGTGCCAAGGTTTTTCTCGCTTTGCCGGGAAGTAGGAGCCGGTATAGTACCTGTGGAAATTATAGGTCGCCAGAGCTAGGTGCGGCGATGTTTGTGTCGCGGTGTATAACGCTGCATGGGGATGGATTGCGGAATTCAGGCCCTGAAAGGAACTCATGCGTGCGATGCGGTTTGGCTTTTTGGGCTGGCTCGTGGCACTGGCTGGCGGGTTTGCAATTCTCTTGATGGCAGCCGGCATTGCGCCGGCGGGCGGCCGTGCGCAACAACCTGCGGCGGCAGCGCCAATTGATGTGTACGACGCATTTGAAACTCCAGTGTATCAGCGACCTGTGGGAGACGAGCATACTCCGGAGCGGTGGAGATGCAATCGGACGTGGTGGAGCAGGGGTACGGGGCAGTGAAGATCACGGTGCGCCCGCGCGACACGTTCGAGGCCGAGGCAGAAAACGGTAACGCCGACAGCGAACGCGACGAACTGCTGGAGGCGCGGCGGTTGATTTCGCGGGAGAATACCGGCTACGAGTTTGCCTTCAGCATGTTTTTCCCAAAGGATTTTCCGATTGTGCCGACGCGGCTGGTGATTGCGCAGTGGAAGCAATACTGCCACGACGTTTTGGAGAAGGCAATCACGCCTTGCTCCGACGACAGCCCGGTGCTGGCGCTGCGCTATATCTCGGGCGAGTTACGCATTACGCAGGACATCAACAAAGAAACCATTATGCTTTACCGCGAGAACGGCGAGTTCCGCGGAAGGTGGCTCGACTTCCGCGTGCAGGCGCGGTTCACGCCGAGCGCGAATGGGCGCGTGAAGGTGTGGCTCGACGGAAAACAACTGGTGGATTACAGGGGCGCGACCGCGGACGACGAAAACGCGTCGATGGGTTACGCGAATCGAGCATATTGTTGAGGAATTGGGGTTGTACCGGGACCTGATGCCCGAGCCGATGACGGTGTACATCGATGAGTACCGCAAGCGGCAGTTGCGGAATGGAGAACTGTGACGGCGAGCGCTCAGTGTATGTTCATCACGGGCAGTTCGAGTGCGGAGTCGTGGCCGGGGCCGGAGTAGATGGTGATGGTCGCGGGCTTGTAGTCATCGGGTTTTGCCTTCATGATGTTGGGCACGAAGGTTTGCGGATTGCGATCGTAGAGCGGGAACCAGGTGCTCTGAATTTCAACCATGACGGTGTGGCCGGGCTTGAAGACGTGGTCCACATCGTGAAGGCTGAACTTGTACTCGAGAATCGAGCCCGGGGCGAGCGCGGTGGGGTGGTCGTAGCCGATAGATAGCGACCGCGGAAAATCTCGGCGTTGGTGAGGAGCTGATAGCCACGCATCTTCGGATCGGGATCGTCATCGGGATATTGGTCGATGAGCTTGACGACGAGATCGTTGTCGCTGCCGGTGGTGGCGGCGAAGATATCGGCGACGACTTCTCCAGTGACGGTGAGGTTCTGCGTGAGGACGGGCCAGCTTGAAGACGGCGACATCGCTGCGGCTGGTGACGAAGCGCTGATCTTCCGTGAGCCAGTTGTACCACTGCGAGCCGTCGGAGTACGTGGGCTGAATGGGACGGTGACGGTAGGGAATGGGATTAGCCGGATCGCTCACGTAGGATGCGGTTGCCGTTGCGGTTGAGGAATTCCAACTGAGTAGGCTCGCGCCCGCGAGATACAGGCTCGTGGGGCGCGATTCTTTGGGTGGGAAGTGCGCGTAATACTGCCAGGTGTTTGAGCCGGTTTGGAAGCTGGCGGTGTCTTCGAGCGTAAGCCGGGCTCATCCTTGAGATAGTGCGCGAAGAAGCGGGCTTCGATGCGCGTGCGGTACTCGGTGCCGATGGGTTCGCCGTAATCGAGATTTCCAAGATGGCGCTGCGATGAGCTCCAGGAACCGTGATGCCATGGACCCAGCACCAGGAAGTTCTCGTGCTTCGTGTCGTGTGGCTCTAGTGTTGCGTACTCTTCCTGCGGACCGTACATGTCTTCCTGGTCGTAGTAGCCCCCACGCTGAGCGTGGGCACGGCGACGGTGTTGAGGTGGTGCTCCACGGCGCGCGATGACCAAACGGAATCGTACGCAGGATGATCGAGAAAGAGCTTCCATGTGGGCAGCAGATCCGACCGGATTCTTTCGCGTCGCGGGCAAAGTTGCCGCGCTCGAGGAAATAGTTGTAACCGTCGACGGGCTGGCCATCTTTGTCCTTGCCGTAGCTCACGTCGCTGAGTGCATTGTCGCCTTCCACGCCGAGCACATAGTCGTAGCCGTAACTCTGCCGGAAGGCGCCATTGTGAAAAAAATCGTCGCCGAGCCAGACGTCGATCATGGGCGCCTGCGGCGAGATGGCTTTGACGGCGGGGTGGGGATCGATGCCCGCCATCATAGTGAGAAAGCCATGATAGCTGGTGCCGATAACCCCCACGCGGCCATTGTTGCCCGGAATATTTTATCATCCAGGCGACAGTGTCCTAGGTGTCGGTGCTTTCGTCGATGGCTTTCGGATTCGAGTGATCGGCGAGCGGGCGCATCATGATGAATTTGCCCTGGCTCTTGTAGCGGCCGCGAATGTCCTGGCAGACGAAGATGTAGCCCTCGTGGGCGAGTTCGGGACGCTGCGCAATGATGGACCGGGAGTCTCATCTTCGACGCCGTAGGGTGTGCGATCGAGGAGAATGGGCAGCGGCGCGGCGATGTCGGAGGGTTTGAGAAGCACCGTGTAGAGCTGGACGCCGTCGCGCATGGGAATCATGACCTCAGTGCGCACGTAATCGTGGAAGACGTGGCGCACCGCTGGGCCGGTGCGATACGAAGTGGATTGATCGGGCCCCTGGGAGAGAACCACGCTGGCGGCGCGGCCGGAAGCATCGAGCGTAAAACGGAGGGTGGCCTTGGTATTGGGGATGGCGAATTCGGTGGGGGAAATTGGCTGGAGCGCGACAGGGAGGCGGCGGGCGTTTTCGTAGACGAGCTTGCCATTCTCAACGTAAAAGCTCAACGGCGTATCCGGCTCGTTGGGGTTCGTATATTTGCTGGAGAGAGATTCAAGAGGCGTGGATGCGGGGGATTGCGCGACGAGCGCGAAAGGTGAGGGAAGCAGGGCGAATAAAAGAGCGGAATGCAAGGCACGGCGGAGGATCAAGGCTCATTTCTCCGGTTCTGTTCTAAAGGATCAGGGTATCAGGGATGCGTGGCGCGCGGTGGCATGGGTCGGGCGCAGTTTGGGGCAAAGCGTGCCTGATGGGTAATCTGTGACCCCGCGAATACGCGCCACTGGGGTTCGTGCTATCCCACCCTTTCACCCGAAATCGAGCGAAAGGGTGGGGCACGGGAGATTTTTCTTCAAGCGGCTAGAAGCTAGTGTGCGTGGCCGTGATGATGCTCGTGGCCGTGAGGATGCGCGTGGCCGGCGGAGATGGTCTCGGGAGGCGCGACCCAACCCTCAAGGTGCTCGCAGCCAATGTGCTCGAATTGGATGGTAGTGTGGCTGATCTGAAACTGCTCGCGGAGCAAACCGTTGAGCTTGATGAGAATGCACGCGCTTTCAGAAGGCGGAATTCGGCGATGGTGACGTGGCACGCGAGCGCGCGCGAATTTGAGCCGAGGCTCCAGACGTGCAGGTCATGGACGTTGACGACGCCTTCGAGGGCCTCCATGCCCAGCGGATATCAGACGGCAAGAGCCGCGTGGCGCGCCTTCAAGGAGAATGTTCAGGGTTTCGCGGACGATGCCGATGCTGGACCACAAGATGAGCGCGGCGATGAGCAGCGAGAGGACAGGATCGATCCAGTTTGACCGGTGAGGAGAATGCCGAAGCCGCCGGCGATGACAGCAGCCGTGGAAAGCGTGTCGCCGGCCATGTGCAGGAAGGCGCTGCGGAGGTTGACGTCGCGGGCCACGCCCCATAAAAGCGCGGCGATGACGCCGTTCATGACCACGCCCGCAGCGGCCACAATCATCATGAGGTGCGGCTCAACGGCGACGGAGCGCTGAGCCGATGCACGGCTTCCGCGGCGATCCAGAGGGAGATGACGATGAGCGTGGCGGCGTTGATGAAGGCAGCGAGGACGCCGGCACGCTGGTAGCCGAAGGTGCGCGCGTGATCGGCGGGGCGCGACTGAAAGTAGACCGCTGCAAAACTGAGCAGGAGCGCCAGGAAATCGGAGGCGTTGTGGCCGGATTCAGAGAGCAGCGCCAGCGAGTGAGCGCGCAATCCGGCAACGAAGGTGACGACGACATAGGCCAGGGTGGCGGCCAGCGAGATGCGCAGGACCAGAGTTGTCCGTTTCGCGTTTTTGTGATTGGAGGAGGGGTGCCAATGCATAGAGATAGTGTAACCGGGGTTGGGTATACGAGAAAAGAAGGGACTAAGTACTAAGGGACTAGGGACTAGGGACTAGGGACTAGGGACTAGGGACTAGGCTGTATCGACATATAACCTCAGGTGCAACCATGGGCAGGCTAGAGCGACCAGGGCCTGGAAGCAGGCTTTCGATTTCTCGTAACGGGTGGCGAAGCGGCGAAAACATTGAGTTTGCTGAAGCAGCTTCGATCCGATTCCTCTGCTTGTAGAGAGTTTTGTCGTACTGGCGTTGTGCCTTGCGGTTTCGTTTGGGTGGATCACGGCTTGGTTCCCATGGCTTCAACGCGCTCTACGATGACGTCGGCATCGTATCCCTTGTCGGCAAGCACGGCATCGGCCTTGTGCTGGCCCAGCAACGCGATGGCCTGGGTGCAGTCATTTACCTGGCCACCCGTGATAAGAAAGTCCAAGGGCAGGCCCAGTTCATTGGTAAGCAGATGAATCTTGGTCGTCAGACCTCCTCGGGAACGCCCCAGAGCCTTGTCCGCGCCCCTTTTTTCCGGCCCGTGGCCGCCTGCTGGTGGGCCCGCACGATGGTCGAATCCAGCATCAGATACTGGTTCTTCTTATCGCGCACCAACTCGTGAAAGACCCGCTCCCAGACGCCGGAGTTGGCCCAGCGCACGAAGCGCTTAAGAACGCTTTTGTACTTGCCGTAGCGCTCCGGAAGGTCAGCCCATCGCGCTCCAGAGCGCAGTACCCACAGCACCCCGTCCACAAATAAACGGTTATCGGCTGCCGTGCGGCCCACATGCTCCTTGCGGCCAGGAAGAAAATCCTCGATCTTCTCCCATTGCAAATCACTCAATTCATAACGGCTAGGCGACATATTCCCACTTCAACAGCTAGAAACAAGCCTGCAAAGTGTATATGTCGATACGGCCTAGGGACGTAGGAGGCGGGACTAGGGACTAGGGACTAAGGGACTGAGGACTAGGGACTAGGAACTATAGATGCACTGTGAAGGAGTGAAAAGAGTGAAAGGGGTGAATCAGGAGGGTTAGCGGGTCGGCGACTGGTGGGCGCCGGGTTCAGGTGGCTGGTATCAAGGGATTGGGTCGTCGATGGAGGGGAATTGCGGCAGCCCGGCGCGCAGGCCAGTCCAGCCTTCGGAGATCACGATGCTGTTGTATGGATTGCCGGGTTGGTAGCGAACGGTGCAGGGAAATCCGGCGCGCACCTTGCCGACCTCGACCATGTCTCGCAAGGCGGTGATCTCCTGGGAGCACTCGTAGTCCACGCCTGCGATGCGGTAGCTGAAGAGAGGAAGGTCGCGCCCGGCAGTCTGCGCCCTCCACGTCGTAGACGTCGAGCAGCATGCCATCGACCAGACGCCCCGACTGAACCAGAAACTGGCGTCGGGCGCGTTCGATCTCCTCGGCGCTGGGCCGCCGGCGGAACACCAACCAAAGAGCCAGGCCTGCGGCCGCGGCAATGGTGGTTACGCTGGCGACGATCTGCCAGCCGCTGTTGTTCGCAAGGTTCATCTACGAATGGGAAGTTGCCCCCAACAGTCCCAGATTGAGGATACCGCACGCGAAATGCGGGTTGGGCCGGGGACGTGCGTAAGTGGAAATCAGGCTCTATACTTTAGGTTGCATCGGGCGCGGGATTCCTCACGCAGAAGACCCGTGTTTGCCGGGTTTGAGGGCTGAAAACTGCCGTGAAAGAGCAATTGACATTTCATTCGACGACCGTGATCTGCGTGCGGCGCAACGGCGAGGTGGTGATGGCCGCCGACGGCCAGGTGACCTTCGGCGATCACGTGTTGAAGCATTCAGCGAAGAAGATCCGACGCCTCTTCCAGGACAAGATCCTGGCGGGATTCGCGGGATCGACGGCGGACGCATTCAATTTGTTTGCGCGGTTCGAGACCAAGCTGGAACAGCACGCGGGGAACCTGAATCGCGCCGCCGTGGAACTGGCCAAGGACTGGCGCACCGACAAGATGCTGCGCAACCTGGAGGCACTGCTGCTGGTGGCCGACAAGGGACAGACGTTTTTGATCTCCGGGTCAGGAGATGTCATTGATCCTGACGAGCCGCTGGCGGCGATCGGCAGCGGCGGAAGCTACGCCACGGCCGCGGCTCGCGCGTTGATGGAGAACACCGATCTGAGCGCGCGAGAGATCGCCGAGAAGGCGATGAGGATTGCGGGCGAGATCTGCATTTACACCAACGACCGGATTACGGTGGAAGAATTGTAGGACTGAGTGAACGAGTGAAAGAGTGAAGATGTGAACCCCATCATGAACGCAGTCTGACCCAAAGTTGGAGTATCCAAAGTAAAGCATGGCAATTTATTTACCCGCTTCCGCTGAAGAACAGGAACTCGCGCTCGACGAGCTGACGCCGCGCGAGATCGTGACCGAGCTCGACAAGCACGTGGTGGGCCAGAAGGCCGCCAAGCGCGCGGTGGCGATTGCGCTGCGCAACCGTCAGCGCCGGCAAAAGCTGCCGCCCGACATGGCCGACGACATCATGCCTAAGAACATCATCATGATTGGGCCGACGGGCGTGGGCAAAACCGAGATTGCGCGCAGGCTGGCCAAGCTGACCAATTCGCCGTTCCTGAAAGTGGAAGCGTCGAAGTTTACCGAAGTGGGCTACGTCGGACGCGACGTGGAGTCGATGATTCGCGATCTGGTGGAGATCGGCATCGACATGGTGCGCGAGGAACGTCTGGAAGAGGTGGAAGATCGCGCCGAGATGAATGCCGAGGAACGACTGCTGGACGTGCTGCTGCCTCCCCCGCCCGCTGCGCCGCATGGGCAGGAGGGCCAGCTCAAGCTGCCTGAGTCAGAGAGCCATCAGCGCTCGCGCGAGAAGTTGAGACAGCAGTTTCGCGAAGGGAAGCTCGACGATCGCATCGTGGAGATCGACGCCCGCGAACGCAACACGCCGCAGTTCGGCATCATCAGTAACCAGAACCTTGAAGACATGGAGATGAACCTGAAAGACATGCTGCCCAATATTTTTGGGGGCGGCACGAAGAAGAGAAAGATGAAGGTGGCCGACGCGTTCGACTACCTGGTGCAGGAAGAAGAGGGGCGGCTCATCGATATGGACTCGGTGAACCGCGCGGCCGTGGAGCGCACCGAATCGAACGGGATTATTTTCCTGGATGAGATCGACAAGATTGCAGGACGCGAGAGCGGGCATGGGCCCGATGTATCGCGCGAGGGCGTGCAACGCGACATTCTCCCGATTGTCGAAGGCACAACGGTGAATACGCGCTACGGCATGGTGCGTACCGACCACATTCTGTTTATCGCCGCGGGCGCGTTTCACGTTTCGAAGCCGAGCGACCTGATTCCAGAACTGCAGGGGCGTTTCCCCATTCGTGTGGAGCTGCAATCGCTGACCGTCGAAGATTTTCTGCGGATTTTGACGGAGCCCAAGGCCTCGCTGACTAAGCAGTATGCGGCGCTGCTCGAGACGGAAGGTGTGCGGCTGGAGTTCGCGCCTGACGCGCTGCGCGAGATGGCGGAGTTCGCTTTCAAGGTGAACGAGCAGACAGAAAACATCGGCGCGCGCCGGCTGCACACGATTATGGAGCGCGTGCTCGAGGACATCAGTTTTCTGGCGCCGGATGTGGCGCGCCGCATCTCCGATGAGCAGGCTGCGGCGGCAATGAAAAAGACCATCAGCGACGAAGCGACAACGCCATTGCCCTACCTGGAACGCATGGCGACGTCCGGCCCTGAGAAGGTTTTCCTTATCGACGCCACGTATGTGAAGCAGATGGTGGCTTCGATTGTGAAGGACCAGGATCTGTCCAGGTATATTCTCTAAGGCTCCCGGAAAAGTCAGCGCAGATTACGTGGTGTTTTTGCCGGCGCGCAATGCGGCGGCGATTTCTGCTGTGCTGCGCACGCGACCGATGCGGGGAAGAATGTTGACGATGGCGTTGGTGTGGCTTTCGGCGGTGCGCGATGTCATGGCGTCCTCGGCGAAGACCTGCTCAAAGCCGCGCTCGTAGGCGTCGCGGGCGGTGCTTTCGACGCCGAACGCTGTGGCGATGCCGCAAAGAATAATGGTATTGAGACCGCGGCGGCGCAGTTGCAGTTCAAGGTCGGTACCGAAGAATGCGCCCCATTGACGTTTGAGAATGACAAGGTCGTTGGGCTGGCGGTTGAGCTCTGGGATGAGCTCGCTCCAATCGGGCGGTAGCGCGCTCGCCATCCGCATGGGTTCGTCGCAGGCGACCTGGAGTCCATCGCCGCCGTCGGGCGAACGGCCCACGTGCACCAGAATCGGCTGCGCGCCCACGCTTCGCGCGGCGTCGAGCAGCGCGACACTGTTGGCGATGACGCTGGACGCTGAGTGTGGATTTCCTGGAAATCCCACAATGCCTTTTTGCAGATCGATGACGACCACCGCGGTGCGACGCGGCTCAAGAATGAGTTCGCTCATGATGTTCCTCCGACTTTGCGGCAGCGCTGCGGCGTGAGAGCGCGATTCGCCGACCGCGGCGGCCATTTCGATTCTCGCATGACGGCGGCCTACGTGGATTCAAGCGGGAATCTAACTCAAAGCGGCGCAGAGTGCAGGAATGCGGCGTTACAATGGGAGCCGTTCATTGCGAGAGGAGTTTCTGAGCGATGCGGCTTCGTACCTGGATGGTTTTGATTGCGACGGCCATGCTTGTGCTGACGGCGGGGGCCAGTTGCCAGCAGCCGTGGCAGCATTTGCAGAGCCCGACGGCCGCGCAGGTGGCGGCGCAGTGGAAGACGCCACCGCCAGAGTACGGCCCGGAGCCGTATTACGGATTGAACGGCAACGTGAATATTGCGCAGGTGGAGCGCGATCTGGACACGTTGCACAATCTCGGCTTCCAGGCGGTCACGGTCCAGGCCGGATTCAACATGCCTTTTGCTTACCTGTCGCCGGAGTACTTTGCCTTTTTCCGCAAGTTTTTAGCAGAGGCAAAGCAGCGCAACATGCGGGTGTGGATTGTGGACGATGCCGGCTACCCCAGCGGCTTTGCTGGCGGCAAGTTCACGAGCGAGAAGCCCGAGTTGCGCATGCAGGCGCTGGAGGTGGAACAGAAAATTCTGGTGCCGGGAGGGACGACTCTGCACCAGGACTTAAACCCGGACGTAGTGAGCGCGGCCGCCGTGGACTCGAACGGCGCGGCGATACCGTTACCGCTGCATGGAGATACTCTCGATTGGACGGCGCCCGCGGGTAACTGGACGGTGGTGCTGGTGGATCACGAGTTTCGCACTTCGCCGACGCGATCGGATACGAATCCGAAGCGCGTGAAAGATACGGAGCAGTCGCTTGAAGACTATATGAATCCGGCGGCGACACGGCAGTACCTGGCTTTTACGCACGAGCAGTATAAGCACTACGTTGGCGATGAATTCGGCAAAACCATTATGGGCTTCCGCGGCGACGAGCCCGACTACTCGATTGCCGGATTGCCGTGGACGCCGAAGTTCTTCGCGCAGTTCAAAGAGATCAAGGGCTACGACGTGCAGCCGTATGTGGCGCTGTTTGTCGAGTCGCAGTTGCGGCGCGGCCCGGGCGTTGAAATTCATCTGACGCCGGAACAGGTGCGGATCAAAGGCGATTATTACGACGTGTTCTCGCAGATGTTTGCTGCGGGCTTCTTCGAGCCGCAGGGCGAGTGGTGCGCAGCCAACCATCTGGAGTACCAGGTGCACCTGAATCACGAAGAGATGGAGATGGAGCTGACGCACAGCGAAGGTTCGTTCTTCCGCGACATGCGTTGGGTCGAAGTGCCGGGGATCGATGCCATATGGCACCAGATTTGGAAAGACACGATCTCGGATTATCCGCGGCTGGCGAGTTCGGTGGCGCACGTCGACGGCAAGCCGCGCGCGTTTACCGAAAGTTTTGCGGCATACCGGCCACCGCCGGATGTGGAAATGGCGCGGTACGTCGTGAACGAACAGTTGGTGCGCGGCGTGAACCTGGTGGAGATGATGTATTTTCCCGCGACCGCAGTGGGTCCGCGGCCGGCGCCGTCGTACATGGGCCAGCCGGGATTCTCCGATCTGACGGCGTATGTGCGACGCATGAGCTACCTGATGGCGATGGGACGGCCCGATGCAACGGTGGCGCTCTATCTGCCGTCAATGTCGATGTGGCTGGGCAACGACGAATCGGACGAGCAGTTTGTGTCGGCTGAGCGATTACTCAGCGAGCACCAGATTGATTTCGACATTGTGGACGAGAATGCGTTGGCGAGCGGGCTGACGGCGTTGCCCGGTGCGTTGGAGACGCGAAGTGGCAACTGCTATCGCACGGTAATGTTGCCTGCGCCACTGGTGCTGCCGGCCACGGTGGAGATGCGACTGAAGACATTCGCGCGCGGAGGAGGGAAGGTGGTGTTCCTGGGCGGCACGCCGCAGTGGATTGCAGGCAGGACAATTCGCGATGCGCGCACGGCAACGGCGACGGAATTTTCATGGGCAAGCGTGGTGAGCGCACAACTGCCACCGACGCCGACTCCGCCAGCCGAGCCGCCGGCCACGCCGCCGGCGCCGCAGATGGTTCCTGCAGAGGTGCTGACGGCGCTCGAGTCGGCTGTGATTGCGCCGGTGATCGAGATGGATGCTCCGGACACAGCATTGCGCGTGATGAAGCGGAGGTGGAGGGACGCCGATGTGTACCTGTTCTTCAACGAGGGCGCGACGGCGAGTCAACACGCGGTCACGCTGATGGCGAAAGGGCGCGTGGTGGAGGCGTGGGATGCGCAGACGGGCACGGTGACGCCGCTCGATGCGAAGGGCAGTGGGGAGCACGCCGTGATTCAGCTCGACTTAGAGCCTTACGCGACGAAGGTGATCGTGGTTCGTTGATTCGCGGATCGGTGGACGGGGATCGCAAGGCGGATGGAAGGCCGAGTGCCGGTGGCCGCGGGCATGACACCGTCCTACCGTTGGGCGACCAGCGAAAAAAGCGCGACTACGATAGAATCAATGAGGAGTTGGGAATGCGGAAGGGGCTGTATGGTCCGTCTCGCGTTCGACGCTGCACCTCAAAGGGCGGCGGGTGGGCCTGAAACCTTCAGAGTCCTGCACTCCAGCTTGCAGCGCGTTTTATATCCCGAGGCTGCAGGTGACAATCAGAGCGTCGGGGAGTGGCTCAGCCTGGTAGAGCACCTGGTTCGGGACCAGGGGGTCGGAGGTTCAAATCCTCTCTCCCCGACCATTAAATCCCGCAATTTCAATTAACTAGCAGAGACTCTAATTCCGGCCATTGCGGAGCTTGGGTCCATTTGGGTCCAATAAGAGAACCCCTGGTTCCAAACAGCCTTCTACCCCCTCCACTGCCTTCCGCGCATCGGCAGGAACCGACTCGATATACGTCTCGAGCGTGAGTTCAGCGGAAGAATGACCGAGCAGTGCTTGAACTGTGCCCAAGGGAGCCCTTACAGAATCGAGCTAGGTCATGCTTTACTGCAAGCAGCTTTCGTGGGGCCATCAGTTGTGTGCCAGCTCAGGATCTCGGTCTCTCGCCGGAATGGCGTACTGCATACTTCGAAGCCGAAGCACCTTAAACCCATAAAGCATCACTTCTGCGAGCCCACGGTGGAGGGCGGGTTTGTCTTGTCAGATCCGGACGGACGGGCTGGGCCGATGACCGCGAGGCGGAAATAGGCGCCCCAGGCGGGCTGACGCGGTTTCCGCAAACGTTCGGTCGTTGAGATGTGCAGCGATAAATCCTTGGGCGCGGGCGCACAATGCCGAGCAAACATTTCCTTCGCAACTGGGAAATATTTGCACGCGCGGGAAAAAATTACGCGAATAAGGCGAGGCTCCGGCACGGTTGATTTTGCACAAACGAGTCCAGGATGCTTTCTAAGTTGTGGCAGATAAGAAAGATGAAAAAACATAGTCGCGATAGGACCGGTTTGGTGAATGGATTGCTCCGACTAGCAGTTAATCAGCCGGAGAGAGTGTCTTGCCGCGATCAATCCGTCGCAAGGAGCAGTCTTTCGAGCCAATAGGCCAGATGATCGCCTATTCGCAAGATCGCGACGACTGAGCGAAACGACGGAGAAGAAGAAGTGCCAAAATGCAGCATCTTTCGAGTTAGTGACCGTTTAGGAACCGCGTGTATTCGATGTGACTTGAATCACTCGCTCGGGAGAGATCCCAAAGGCATAATGAGTAATCGATTACGAGGAAGAGCCTTTTACCGGGCCTCTTTGTCGTCAACCTCGACTCCATTGAGTACGTCTCAGAATCAGAGTTGAGGGAGGATGCCGACATGCAAATCCAGCGTGATAGTAACTACGCGGCCTCGACTCTTCTCTTTCCGCCGCGTGTTAAGTTGAGCGATCATACGTCTTTTGAGTTGCACACGGAGTGGCAGGTCCCTGGCCGATTGTATGGAGAAGCCGAGTACTTACCCCAAGCAATCGTTGATCAACAGGACCTGGGCAGGGGAGTCAGGTGGGCGCTGGCAATTGAAGTAGCAGCGGCGCTGTGCATCTGTGGAATCTGGAGCTTCTGCCGTTTGTTATTTTAAGCTGTCACAAGCCGGCATTTCCATGAGCATTTTTTCCGGCGGCTCCGAAGATCTGTGAAGAACAAAACGAACTGGGTGTCTCAAGCACCGGCAAGAATTTGGTTGACGCAAGTAGCCACGAAAGGCAACTTATTCCCCTGCGTTTCCAGGAACATACTACGCTGTCGAGCGATGCGATTTGGCCCGGCGGCAGCAATCACTTGCGCTCTTTTCTTATCTGGCTGCGGAGGGTCGCTGTCTTCGGGGTCGCTTGCCGCATCCTTGAGTAACGTGACGTTCGGGAATGTAGCCGTGGGACAGACCGCGAGCGCGACCATCACGCTTCAGAATCAATCAGGGGACGTGGTCCAGATTTCGCAGCTCAATGTGAGCGGACAGTATTTTTCGTCGAGTGGCAGCCATGTGAGCATGCCGTTGTCGATTGCGGCCGACAGCAGCTACACCCTGAGCGTGCAATTCAATCCCGGCGCGGCGGGATCGATGGCGGGACAACTAACGGTGACGAGCAACGCGTCGAATGGATCTTCGACTGCGGTGACCTTCAGCGGCACCGGCGTACCGGTGCCCAGCGCGGTGAACTGCACCAGCGGCGCGATAACCGGAACCGGTATCGACAACTGCACAGTGACCTTGAACGCGGCGGCGGCCAGCGACGGACAGGTGGTTGTTCTGACGAGTAATAGCGCGGCCGTGTTAGTGCCATCGACCGTAACCGTGCCGGCGGGGCAGACGACCGCTAGCTTTACGGCGACGATCGTCACGGTATCTATTGCGCAGAGCGTTGCGGTAACAGCGAATGTGGCTGGAATTTCGGAGTCGTTCGCGCTGCAACTGGGAGGAGTGGCGAGTTCGTCGTATGCAGTCGACCTGGCCTGGGATGCTCCAACCAGCTCTCCTGACCCGGTGGCGGGCTACGACATCTACCGGGCCGCCAGCGGGAGCTCCACGTACCAATTGCTGAACCCGTCGGTCAATAGTTCAACCAGCTATACCGACACCACAGTTGCCGACAACACCTCTTACACCTATTACATAGAGAGTGTCGATGCCGAAGGCAATCAAAGTGTGCCTTCGAACTCCTTCACTGTGTCGATTCCTTAGAAGTCAGGTGTAGCCGGGGCAGGGCGGTTCTCGCGAACCACTCCTACAATGACTTCCTCGCCTCACCGATTGCAACGGCATTGGACAGGGAGCGTTCCGCGCCGGGGCCGTCAACCCATGTCCAGTTGTGAGCGTGGGGCGCGAGGCCGGGGCCAAAGTATTTCCCTCTGTAAGGTGTCTGGAAGGCGACGGCGACCTTGGCTAAGAACCAGCCCCGATACCTCCGTGCGAAACAACAGGCGCGACCTGCAGGCGTGGTAGTAACGGCGTATTGGTGATCGGTAGTGGCTCAGCTTGAATCGAAAAGCCAAATCCTCGAAGTGAGCAACATCGCACAGATTAGCCGCACTGATGTGGATATCTTTTTGGGAAGATTCTTAGCGGATGAGAAGGGTGAAAGCTGCTCATCCTGTTAGAACCAAGCTTCCCGCATCGACACAACGCTAGTGGGACGCACGATTCAATTTGCAATGTGTGTCTGACGGCAATTGCCACGGTCCAGGATGAATGGGAACTGGATCGCCTCGAATCTGCCCGTGTATGTGGGCTGGTCAACCTTTATCGAGCCGGACAAAGTGGCTGGCGATGGGAAGGGGTTGCATTTTAGTTGCCTCAGAAGAGGCGAACCGGCGCGACAGCGAAAACGGCACACTCGCCCTTTGAGTTTCGGACTGAGCGACTATCTGGTAATCATCAACGTGGTACCTTAGTTCGTTCCAGTTTTACGCGATTTTTGAGCGTTGCCTGAAAAAGAGTTGTACACTCTTATCTCTGAGGTGTGGACAACTCACCAGTTTCAGAATGTGGATACTAGATAGAATTCTTGATGCTCATGGATCCGGTGCAGAGGGGCATATCGGGAGTTCAGAGAGAGTACCCCGAATTTTACCGTTGAAGTCGACGGAGAATGCTTCTCGACGAACTGGAGAATCCGCACAGCTGGACTTTACCTCCCTGTGCTCTTGACGGGGGCCGGTACTCAGTGCGCTTTAGCGCTGCTCGTCTGACCGCAATTTCCAGGGCTAAAAACCCACCACAACAAATAAGGCTGCCAGGCAGTGCGGCCGATAGGATACCGAACCACTTCGGGTCGAATGGAGATTCTCATTCGAAATGCCAAAGGAGCGATATTCAGGATGGCGACTCTGCACAAGGTTTCACCCTCCCCTATCAGGGTCTTGGTTGTAAACGGTCACACGCTTTTCCGGGAGGCACTGCGCGGATTACTCGAAGTTGGAGGCTTCGATGTGGTCGGCGAGACAGCGGACGGCGAATCAGTAGTTCCGTTAGCTGAACAGATCGGGGCGGACGTAATCCTACTGGACATGGCGATACTCCGGGGAAATGCGATTGAGATATTACGTGAGCTATCAGCCGCGCAGGTTCCTGCACGAACGCTTCTACTCACCACAACATCGGTGGAGCGGGAAGATGTACTCCGCGCCCTTAGACTGGGAGCATATGGGGTGGTCCAGCAAGAGGCCACGCACCAGCAGCTCTTCAACAGCATTCGCAGTGTAATGGCAGGTCAATACTGGGTAGGACGCGAGAATGTTTCGGACCTTGTGAAAGCACTGCAAAACGAAAAGCCCACATTCGAAAAATTGCGGCCGAGGCAATTTGGTCTGACTCAACGCGAATTGGAGATAATTACTCTGGTAGTAGCCGGCTATTCCAACCCCGATATTGCGCAAAGATTTTCGATCAGTTTACAGACAGTAAAACACCACATCAGCAGTACCTTCGATAAGACGGGCGTCTCCAACAGACTTGAACTAGCCCTTTTTGCCGTCAATCGTCGACTAATTGAGGAAGCTTCGTGAGATCGATCAACAAACGAGGAGGCGGCGGAACATTGAGGGAAATTCCTGCGTCATATTGTGCCACCTGTTGGGGGTAACTCTGTAATGGGTTACCTAAGTAACACCAATACAACTCTCTAAAGTTGAGCGAGCACTAGCACTGTAGGGTGCTATAGCACTGGTACCGTCGGGCTATTGCAACCTTAGTGCAACTCAAGTACGCTCGGCCCATGATTACAGAGGAACATGAACCGTGTGTGCGGTCGCGATTCTGCTGGCGGACCACTAACCGGTGTAGCATAAGTGGGTTTTCGGTTTTGCAAAGGCAGGCAAGGCAGATCTGCACGACGTTTTCAAGTGTTCATCGTAATTTTTACGAAGCGCCATTGTGATGGGAGTCAAGCTCAAATACGATTCGACTCATCCCCATGAAAGACGACGAAATCAAACTCGTACCAAAACCGGGACACGACTCGGACGCCGAGAGTGTAAACAGGGTTGATAGCCACAGAGTTCCTCGCGCAGAGCGATATGAGATCAGTGCAGTAACGAAATACCGCATTCGGGGGGAACAAGAGTGGTACGAAGGTGCGATGAAGAACATCAGCGTTTCAGGCCTCCTAATGGGCGCAGCTTTTTCTCTTCCCTCAGAAACACTGATCGAGATGAGGTTTTCTCTTCCGGTTCAACTGGCGGGCGGTGAAACCCCCGCCGAGGTTCTTTGCCGGGGCTCAGTCGTTAGATCCTGGAACTGTGAGGTTCCGGGCGATACCGCCGCGATGGTCGCGGCCAGGATTATTCATTCACGGTTTCTGCGGCAGGAAAGTTGAAAATACGCAGACACCCATGTATCGATCCATGGGCCAGAATTTTGGGTTGAATGCAGGGGCGTTTTTCATTCGTTTTTCTTCAGCCATGCGGCGCGAATAAGAGGGTCCTGAAGCTCAGTTTGCAGTTGGTAATTTGGGGCTTCAAATCTGGATAGAAAAAATGGGCTATGTAGCTCACAGGGCGAAGCTGTATCCAGTTTCCGCTTCAAGGGACTCCACGGGCAGAGAGGGAGAGCGTTATGAAGATCCAAAGATGGGGGGAACATGCCAGTAACGGAAGTTATTTCCTCTGAGCCCGACATGATCTTGCCGTGGTCCACAGTTTACACCCGGCATCAACATGAGAAGGCCGTCGCAGAGATGCTGACAATGAAAGGCTTCGAGGTGTTTTTGCCAATGTATGAGTCGGTGCGGCGCTGGAGAGACAGACGCAAACTGCTGCGCCTGCCGCTTTTTCCTTGTTACGTATTTGTGCGGGGAGCAGTTACGAACCGGCTTCCTGTGCTCACGACGCCCGGTGTCCATATGATTCTTTGCGTAGGCGAAAAAGTGGCGACCATACCCGAAGAGGAAATTCGGTCTATCCGGAGGGCAGTGGACGGGGATTTCCGCGTGGAACCGCACCCATTCCTAAAATGTGGCGAGCAGGTTCGGGTGATTCGAGGCACGCTTAGCGGAGTAGAGGGGATTCTGGTGAGAAAGAAGAATATGTTCCGCCTGGTCCTTTCTGTCGCAATGCTGTCGCAATCAGTTGCCGTGGAGGTCTATGCTGGGGACGTGGAGCCGGTGGGCACAGGAGTGTCGCCCGAACGCCCCCGTGCCGACCGGCAGGTTGTCCTTCGATCCCCGCACTTGCCGATTCCGTCTTTCAGGGACCAATGGGACATGGAAGCAGCGAGGTTGGAAGCTGCACCCAAAGTCGGATAACATCACAAAAAGAGCAAGTATCTATGGAAAAGCTGCATGGGTTGGACCATTCGTGCAAAGTGCTGTGGGGCGCCACGGCCGTCGGAATCCTCTGCCTCGCGCTAACGGGAACGGCTTGGGGCCAGACTCCAGAGGGCTCGAGCGAGCAACAGCAACCGGTACCGGCGTTGTCGGAATCAGCAGAGCAGCCGGGTTCCCAGGCCGCAAAGAAGTCGACGGACGATGCTTACATTATCGGGAATTCCGATCTACTCGAGATCAGCGTCTGGAAGAACGCGGAACTTACTGAGTCGGTTCCAGTACGATCCGATGGCAAGATCTCAATGCCCCTCATAGGCGAAATCCAAGCGAGCGGGCGGACCCCGATACAGCTCAAAGATGAGATCACCACGAGACTGCTCGCCTACTTAAAGGCACCGCAGGTGATTGTAATTGTGCAGCAAATGAACAGCCAGAAGTTCAATATTCTGGGACGCGTGCTAAAACCGGGATCGTACCCTCTTTTGGCGACTACAACGGTCCTCGACGCGATCGCGGTGGGGGGCGGATTCCAGGATTTCGCAAAGCAAAAAGAGGTCTATATCCTGCGCCATACTGCCGATCGAGGCGAAGTGCGCATCCCGTTCAACTACAAAGCGGTGATCCGGGGCTCCCACCCGGACGAGAACATCAAGCTTTTGCCGAACGACACGGTTGTTGTGCCTTAAAGGCCGCCTATGCGTGGACGAGTTTTACTGATTGTTATGCTGACAGCTACAGCGGTACGCTCACAGGTTGCGCCACCCGCCAGTGGGGGATTTGCGCCATGGCAGGCTCAGATGATGGCGCCTCCACCAGTGAACGGAATGGGCTATCAGACGGAATTGGGCAGTGAAGTGCGGAGCAACTATCTGCGAGCGGGACTAGCCTTCACCACGGCCTACATCAACAATCTCTACGCGGGTGGCAGTAGCACATCGATTGCAGAGACGACTTTCTCGGTGCTGCCATCGATCGAATATGACGCAACTTCAGCCGGGCGCCACACATTGGTCACATACAGTCCGGGATTTACGTTCTATCAGCCTTCGAGCGAGCTGAACGAAGTGGACAATACTGCAAGCCTTGGTTACGAAATGCGCCTGGCCGAACATGCGATGTTGACTGCCGCTGACAGTTTTCAAGACAGCTCGTCGCCCTTCAGTCCCGGAATCGACAATACGGTATCAGGGTTGCCGGTGTCTTCCACGCCGGGGGTTACCCCCCCCTTTGCAAAACGGCTGACAAATTACGCCAATGTTGAACTTACCGCGCAGCCTGGACTCAACTTGATGGTCGGGGCCCTCGGTCAAGCGTCGCTGCTGGACTATCCGAACCCGGCTCAAACAACGGGCCTCTATGACTTCTATTCGAGCGGCGGTACTGTCTTTTGTGATTGGCAGCTTCCCCCTACCCAAATCTTTGGGATCTCCTATCAATATTTGGATATGGTGTCGAGCCCAACGGGCCTAACCTCTACGACGGAAGCGGAAACGATCTCGGGAAATTACACTTTCCGTTTCAATCAGAAACTGTCGATGTCGGTGTCCGGCGGCCCGCAGTACTACAAGACAGTCGAGCGGCCGTTGCCCACAACGAGTGCCTGGGGGACGTCCTGGTCGACGAGCATGGGCTGGCAGGGAACCCGGACCAGTTTAGCAGCGAGTTACTCGCAGGGAGTCACCGGAGGCGGTGGATTGCTTGGGGCCTACCACTCGAGGGCTGCCAATGCGACGGCGCGCTGGCAGATGGCGCGCTCGTGGACCGCGTCGGCCTATGGAGCTTACTCTATCAACAAATCTGTCAGTCCGCTCTTGATTACCTCAGTAACCAGCGGCCACTCGGTGTCGGGAGGCGCGACACTTGATCGCACCTTCGGGGAACAATTCAGCGTTGATTTCCATTACGATCACGTTCACCAAAGTTATAGCGACATCGTCGCCATAGCGACGAATCCGGACAGTGATCGCGAGACAATCTCGGTCACCTGGCATTTTCAGCGTCCAATGGGAAGGTAGTCATGCCTGAAGAATCACTGGAAGAAAACGCAGCACAACCGCTCGAGATGGGGCGCTATCTCGACATAGTCCGCCGCCGTCATATGATCTTCCTGATACTGCTGTTAGTGGGATGGGCAGCGGTATGGGGATCAAGCTGGCTTCTTCCCGCCCGATACAAGTCGAGCACACTCATCCTGGTAGAAGCACCGGAGATGCCCAAGGACTACGTCGCCCCCAACGTGAATGACGATCTGCAAGACAAACTGCAAAGCATCACGCAGCAGATTCTCAGCCGGTCACGCCTTCTTCTGATTATCAACAAGTTGCACCTCTACCAGAGCAACGATCAGTCATCCACACCGGACAGACAGGTAGAGCAGATGCGCAAAGACATCGGCGACATTGAATTGGTGAAGGACCCGCAGACCCAAGCAATCACCGCGTTTCGAATCAACTACTCGGCGTCGGATCCCCAAACCGCGCAAAAGGTGACCAGTGAATTGACGAACCTTTTTATCGTAGAGAATAACAAGGTCCGTGAACAGGAGTCGGAAAGCACCACGCAATTTATCGATTCCCAACTGGCAACGGCTCGTGCCAACCTAGCCGACATGGAGGCGAAGGTTCGGGCATTCCAGGCAGCGCATGAGGGAGAGTTGCCGACCGAAGAGGCAACCAATCTACAGATTCTTAGCGGATTGCAATCTCAGCTGCAAAACGAACAAGACGCGCTGAATGCGGCAAAACAGCAGAGCGTCTACCATCAATCGCTGATTCAGCAATACCGCGCTCTGAATGGAACGCGCCGGGGAGCGGCCGGCGGAAGTCCGTCCAATCTGGAGACCATTGACAAGCAACTCGAAACACTGAAGTCTCAGCTGCAGGAACTGAAGACTCAGTACACGGATCAGTATCCCGAAGTTCAAGAGGTAAAGGACCAGATCGCCGCGACGGAGAAGGCCAGAGAGCAGATAATCGCCAGCCAGAAGGCAACGTCGGAGGGCAAAGGAAATGGCGCCAACGCCCAGGCGCCAGTGATCGAAGATCCGGTGCAGAACGCTTCCCTTATGCAGCTCCAAAGTCAGCTTCAGGCCGATCAGGTGGAGATTTCGACCCGTCAAGCGGCGGTCAACAGCCTTAAATCAAGAATCGACCAATATCAAGCGCGGCTGGGCGGGGAACCTGGAGTCAGCGAGGAACTGGCGGATCTGTCGCGGGGCTATGAGCAGTCCCAACAAAACTATAACGACCTACTGAAGAAAGAAAGCGACTCGCAGATGGCCACCAGTATGGAGCAGATGCAGCAGGGCGAACGGTTCACGATGATCGATCCCCCAAGTCTGCCGCTTCGGCCCGATTTCCCAAATCGCTTGAAGATGTGTGAAGCAGGACTAGGCGTGGGGTTGGCGCTCGGACTACTGGTGGTGGTGCTACTGGAATTCAGAGACGACCGTCTTTATAGCGACGGGGAGATTGAAAAGCTGATTCCTGCTCCTGCGATTTGCGAAATCCCTGAGATTCCCGACCCTTCTGACGCAAAGCGCAGAAAATTCAGTTTGGCTCTGGGCTGGGGTATGGCCATCCTGGTCATAGGAGTTATTGTTTCCGGTTCTATATTCAGTTTCCTGGATTCGTAGTTCGCGCGCCAATGTATAAATCATTCTTCCATCTCACTCGCAATCCATTCGACCTGACCCCCGACCCAGACTGCTTTGTGTCAACAACAAGACACAATGAAGCGCTGGCCGCACTGTATTACGGAGTTCGCGGGCATAAGGGTTTTGTAGTTGTTACGGGAGAAGTGGGCACGGGAAAGACGCTTTTGCTGCGTTGCCTGTTAAGGCTGCTCAGGGAAAGCAAGGACATCGCGTACGCTTACGTATTCAATGGTCTGCTCTCGCCAACTGAGTTTCTGCAATATATTCTCCGCGATCTTGGTCTCCAGGTCTCAGGCAAGAACAAGGGTGAGTTACTGAGCGAGCTGGGCCAGCTCCTGCTTTCCCGGGGATCGAAAAAACTGACCACGGTGCTGATCGTCGACGAGGCCCACCTTCTTTCCGAAGACATACTCGAAGAGATCCGTTTGCTCTCGAACCTCGAGACGACCGACGATAAGCTTCTGCAAATCGTGCTGGTAGGGCAACCGGAACTCGATGACAAACTTGATTCCGTCGGCTTGCGCCAGCTGAAGCAGAGAATTGCAATACGCGCAAAGTTGGCGCCGCTGGACATCACCGAAACTGAGGCGTATATCGATACACGATTGCAGATTGCCGGTGCGGATCTCCATGGCGATCCGATATTCCCTGCAGCTACTGTGGCGGCAGTGTTTAAACACTCGAAGGGCCTACCGCGGCTTATCAACACGATCTGTGAGAACGCGCTGATTGCGGCCTACGCCCGGCAGCGCCGTTCCGTAACTCCCGAGATTGTCGAGGATGTCGCGAAGGAGTTCCGGATGGATGTGACGTCATCGCGCGACGGCGAAGAAAATGGGAGCATCAACAAGATGGATCTTCGTCAGGCTGCGAGCGCATTGCTCGATTTTGTTTCTAGCCTGCGGAAACCTGACGCCGACAGCCCCCGTTCCCAATCGGCAGCCTCACCAGAATAGAGTAAACATGAGCCAAATATTTGATGCATTACAGCGGTCGCAAGCAGAGCGCGCCAAAGCGGATGGGCGAAAACCGCTGGAAACCATTGAGTTGCTGGAGAGCGCGGAGCGTGAGGCCACGGCTCAACACAGCTCTGGGTTACTGCAGGAAAAGCCCGTTGAAACCGGGGCGGAGCATCAGGGTCCGCTATTCGGCGTCGAGAGCCTAGGGCCGGCGACAACAGAGGCGGATCTGATTGCAATCACAAATGCACTGCAGAATGAGCAACAACGGGAAATCTTCAGCCAGTTCCAGGCACTAGACGTTTCGCAATCCAAGAACAGCCGCCTGGTATGCCAGGGCGATAGCGATAGCCCCGCAGTGGAGGCATTCCATCTTCTAGGTGCAAAGCTGCGAAACCGGCGCAGAGAGCGTCCGTTCAAGAGTCTATTGATCACGAGTACTGTGCCGGGGGAAGGCAAGAGCCTCGTGGCTGCTAATTTGGCCTGCACACTCGGCTTCCAGGCGAGACAGAAGGTGCTGCTGCTGGAGGGCGATGTACGACGGCCCACACAATCGCAGATTTTCGGACTCGCTCAAGTTCCGGGGCTCTGCAGTCATCTCATGGGCGACCGTAGCCTGACCGCCAGCATCTATCACCTCCCGAAAGCGGGCATCTGGATCTTGCCAGCAGGCGACAACCGGGGCGATTTCCGGGAATTGTTTCAGTCCACACAACTACCCGCTATGATGACAACGCTCTACTCATGGTTTGACTGGATCGTGATCGATTCGCCTCCTGTGCTGCCGCTGGTCGACACCAGCCTATGGGCGCGGGTGGCGGAAGGAATTCTGATCGTGGCCCGCCACGGAACAACCAGGAAAAGGAAACTGCAGAAGGGTTTGGAAGCACTCGATCCCGACAAGGTGCTTGGCACAATTTTGAACTCCTCGAGTAACGCCATCGACGGCTACGATTACTATTACGGCCACAAACCCGTAACCCCAGAGGGCCAAAAGGCTGCCGAAGACTGAACCTGGGTTAGGACGCATAAGCTTCCGGCGGGCTCTATGGTTCCTTCGAGCTCTTTTGTGCCGCGGTAAGCGAGATAACGGTTCAAGATCGAAAATGGGCCATCCCAGGATTCCCAAAGTTTTTGAACAGGCTATTGCTGGGCACTTGGCGGTGATCGACTTGCTATGCGAACGCGACGGCGTCCGGCGAGCAATGGATTCTCGTTGACTCCAACCCGTCCGGGTCGTGCGTCCCGAAGGTCAAGCGTACGTCCCGGCAATCCGCGGATCGGCAACAGAAGAGGCATCACGAAAAGTTCTCGAAACGATTAATGGCAAACAGGAATCCCGAGACGGGCCAATGGTGCCTGGCAGGGATTGCAACGATCTGAATCAATCCATGAAGAACACCTGCCAAGACGGCCGTAGCGGCAGGTCCATAGCTATCTGATCTGTCCAAGAAAGGAGCTAGCCTTGGCTCATCGACGCATGAAAAATGTCTTGCACTTAGAAAACCTACAATCGGGCCCGCAATCGGCGCCGGCTCGGGGTGCTCTAAGCGAAGAAAATTTCCGGCGAATGATCGCCATCGAGCGGAAGAGAACAGAGCGGACGAACGAGCCTTTTCTGCTGATGATACTTGAGTGCATTGACCGGCAGAAGCCAGGAAAATCTATCCGTACTCTCGATAGCCTGATGACCGCACTTTCGTCGATCACCAGGGAAACGGATGTGATCGGATGGTACCAGCAGCAGCAGGCGATCGGACTCCTGTTCACCGGGCTTGCGTCGGATTACAAGAACACTTCTTTAGGCACCATTCTGAACAGAGTCAATGTCGTAATGCAGGACGAGCTCACCTTTGAGCAGTTCAGCGAAATCTCAATCTCGCTCCACTCCTTCCCCGACGAATGGAATCCCAAGAATTCTGGAGGCCCAAGCAATCCGGCGCTCTATCCAGATCTACATGAAGTGGAGAAAGATAAGCGCACGAAACAAAGCGTCAAGCGGGCCATCGACATTCTTGGCAGTGCGCTCCTGCTCATCTTGTGTCTGCCACTGTTTGTGTTGATTGCGATTGCGGTAAAGGTGACATCCAAAGGACCGTGTTTTTTCCAACAGCAGCGCGTAGGGCGGTATGGACGGTATTTCACTTTTTTGAAGTTCCGATCAATGCGGGATCATAACGATCACAGCGATCATCGGCAGTACGTGACGCAACTTATCAAAGGCAACGCGGAGCGTATCGCGCAGAACGGAAACGGTGAGGGCGTGTACAAGCTGGTCAACGACTCGAGAATCACGCCGCTTGGAAGTTTTCTGCGCAAGACCAGTCTCGACGAACTGCCGCAACTCCTCAACGTACTGCGGGGAGATATGTCCCTGGTTGGACCACGGCCACCGATTCCTTATGAAGTTGCGGCATATCAAACGTGGCACCGGCGCCGGGTATTGCAGGTAATGCCGGGGATCACCGGGTTGTGGCAAGTGACCGGGCGCAGCCGGGTGAGCTTTGACGAAATGGTCCGCATGGATCTGCAATACGCGAACTTCTGGTCTCTGTGGCTCGATTTCAAGATTCTGATGCGCACTCCTGCCGCACTGATCAAAGGTGGCTATTAAATAGGAGAGACATACCTTGGCGGACGGCCGAGCGGAATTTAACAATTCAACGACTCGTCTCCCATAAGATGTCCTCCACGCAGCCGCGTAACGCAGGGTGAATGGGAAGGTTGGTGATAGTTTCGTGGACTTCGGAGTAATTGGCTACGGATACTGGGGCCCAAACGTGGTGCGGAACCTCGCAAGTTTGGATGATTCCCAGGTTGTTTCGATAGCAGAACTAAGTGAGAAGGCGCGCCAGCGAGCGCAGAAGGCCTATCCAGGCATTCATGTGACTGCGGACGCACAGGAGGTAATCTCGTCTCCAAAAACTGACGCCATTGCAATCATTACCCCGGTATGGACGCATTACGAACTGGCAAAAGCTGCGCTCGAAAACGGCAAGCATGTGTTCGTGGAGAAACCATTCACCAGCACGACCGAGCAGGGAGAAACGCTGATTAATCTGGCTTCGAGGAAGAACTTGAAGATCATGGTGGATCACACTTTTCTCTTTACCGGGGCGGTGAAGAAGATCTCTCAACTTCTGAACGAAGGAACGCTGGGAAAGCTCTACTACTACGACTCAACGCGAGTCAATCTCGGGCTTTTCCAACACGACATCAACGTGCTGTGGGATCTGGCGCCGCATGACCTGTCGATCATGGACTATCTCATCTCTGCAACTCCAGAAGCGATTGTGGCGACTGGGCAGACACACTTGAACGGCCACGAGGACATTGCCTTCATGACCCTCTACTTTCCCAATAATGTGATTGCGCACATCAATGTAAATTGGCTGTCTCCGGTGAAAGTGCGTACCACGCTCATCGGCGGGGAAAAACGGATGCTGGTGTGGAACGACCTGGAAGCGGACGAGAAACTCAAGGTGTACGACAAAGGCATCAACATCAATAGCCGCGAGGGCGTTTACGAACTTCTCGTAAGTTATCGTTCAGGCGATATGTGGGCTCCGCAACTGGAACAGGGTGAGGCTTTGCGCCAGGAACTGGCCTATTTCGTCGAGTGCGTATCAAATGGCAAGGACCCGCATAACGACGGCTGCGCCGGCCTGCGTGTCGTCAAAATGCTGGAGGCTGCAACAGACTCGTTGAAAAACAAAGGAGCGATCGTCAGCTTGTGAATACGTGGAATTGTATTGCCGACGATGTGAAGCTCGGCTCGAACGTAAAACTGTCGCGTTTTATCAACCTCTATGGATGCGAGATCGGCGACGAGACTAAAATCGGAGCCTTCGTGGAGGTTCAGAAAAATGCCCGCGTGGGTAAGAGCTGCAAAATCTCGAGCCACACCTTCATTTGCGAAGGAGTAGTGATTGAGGATGATGTCTTCATCGGCCACGGGGTAACATTCACGAACGACACGTACCCACGCGCCACCACGTCTGGTGGAACTCTCCAAACGGAAGAGGATTGGAAGGTTGAGCCGACGGTCGTTCGCAGAGGGTCGTCGATCGGCTCCGGCGCCACGCTTCTCCCGAATATCAGCGTCGGTGAAAACGCGATAGTGGGCGCCGGCAGCGTGGTCACCAAAGATGTTCCACCCAACGCAATCGTGGTCGGGAATCCGGCCAGGGTCCTGCGCTATTTACAAGCAAGATTGGAGGATCCCAATGTCCGTTGCTAGCAACATCCCTTTTCTTGATCTCGTTACACCACATCTGGAGATGGAAACGGAGCTGACAGCGATATTTAGTAAAGCACTGCATACGGCAAGCTTCATCGGCGGGCCGATGGTTGAGGAGTTCGAAAGCTCTTTCGCAGAGTTCTGTGAAGTACATCATGCCGTTGCCGTTAGCAGCGGAACCGACGCACTGCGCTTCGCTCTGATTGCATGCGGAATCCTTCCCGGCGACGTGGTCGTGACTGTACCACACACCTTTATCGCCACCGCTGAGGCTATCTCCCAGGCGGGTGCATTGCCGGAGTTTGTCGATATCGACGAACAGACTTACAACATGTCTGTCGAAAAGCTACGGGTATATCTCGCAGAGCAATGCACGCGGAATGAGTCCGGTGTGCTGATCAGCGGGCGCAGCAATCGCCGCGTAACCGCAGTATTACCCGTGCACCTTTACGGCCAGATGGCCGACATGGATGGGATTCTCGAACTTGCTGAAGAGTACGGCCTGACGGTGATCGAGGATGCGTGCCAGGCGCATGGGGCGGAATACTTCTCGCGGCGGCGGAATCGCTGGGTAAAGGCTGGTTCGATGGGGCGAGCGGCGGCGTTCAGCTTCTACCCGGGCAAAAACTTGGGTGCCTGTGGGGAAGCCGGAGCGGCTGTTACCAACGACAGCAAAGCCGCGGCCAAAATGAGGTTGCTACGCGACCACGGACAGATGCAGAAGTACTACCACGATGTGGAGGGTTACAACGGACGCCTGGACGCAATTCAGGCCGGCCTGCTCAAAGCCAAGCTGGCATATCTGCCGCGGTGGAACGAGCAACGCCGTGAACGGGCAGCCGAATACAATCGATTGCTGGCGAACAATGAAGCGATCACCTGCCCGTACGAGCCCTCCTCGTCACGTTCCGTGTATCACCTCTATGTGATTCGCATAGAAGATCGCGACGGGGCGATGAAGCATCTGAAAGGCGCAGGTATCGGGAGTGGGATTCACTATCCCGTCCCGCTGCACATGCAGAAGGCATATTCCTGGCTCCACTACAGTCCAGCGGATTTTCCCATAACGCACCGCATAGCTGCAGAGATTATCTCCCTTCCGATGTTCCCACAGCTCACCGCAGAACAGCAGACTTGTGTGGCCGCGGAGGTTTTGGCGTTCGCTTCTCTAATCTCTTGCAAAGAGGTGGAGAGCGTCGCGATCCCTGCGCTGACGAAACAAATGGCCTAGTGGTAAGCGCCTAAGTGGACAGGAATTGCTCGCCTCAGCAACATCGGCACAAGCAGTTCACTTGGGGAAACGCCCCGAGGAGATTTGACTGGCTGTCTGCGCGATTCTGTGTTTGCGGGCTAGGCTCCAGATTGAAACATCCATGCGGACAGCATGTTCACGAGGAGGAAATAAAACAGTGGCAGATGAAAGCTGCGTTGTCGTCGTCGGGCTCGGGGAAGTTGGCAGACCGCTCTTCGAACTCCTATCGAAATCTCATCGAACGGTTGGGGTCGATATAGCGCCCGTTGGCGAAGAAGTTAAAGAGATAGACTTTCTCCACGTGTGCTATCCATTTCAGATAGGTAACTTCGTTGCGGAAACTGTTCGTTACATAGAGCGCTTCCGACCCAAGATTACGGTCATCAACAGCACGGTCTCAGTTGGAACAACCCGCTTGATCGCAGATAGTACTGGCACCGCGGTTGTAAATAGTCCCGTACGCGGGAAGCATGCGCGAATGCTTGAGGAGTTGTCACACTACACCAAGTTCGTCGGCGCCCTCGACCCCGCCGTAGGTGAACGAGCAGCACAGCATTTCCAGTCAGCAGGCCTAAAAACCAAGGTGCTTTCCAGTCCCGAGGCAACTGAACTCGCGAAGCTCACCGAAACCACCTATTTTGGCCTGATGATTGCCTGGGCCCAGGAAATCGAGCGATACTGCGACAAGACAGGAGCGAACTATGAGGAGCTTATCTCCTTCTACGACGAGATCAAGTTCTTCCCCTCTGTGAAATACTTCCCCGGTGTAATCGGTGGCCATTGCGTGATGCCGAATATCGAGATTCTTCGCGGATTTGCTGAATCGAAGCTCCTCGAAGCCATCGAAATATCCAATCATATGAAGATTGAGCGGGAATCGCGCGGAATCCCGATTGCCAACGCCGCTGAGCATGTCGCGGTGTGATCCCTCCCCATGACTACACAAACAGATAATGAAGTAGGCAGCAATGCTGCTCACGCGGCAGAGCTGTCACTTCCTTCAGAACCGATGACAATGCCGGAACCCAGACTGGCCGGCAAGCGGGCCGGAATGGTGGTTTTCTCCTCGTACCCTGCCGATCCCCGGCCTCGGCGGGCCGCAGAAGCGCTCCTCAAAGAAGGCATGAGCATCGACCTGATCTGCGAAGCAGATGAGAAGCTGCCGAGGAAAGAGCGGGTTGGCGATCTCGAGATCACGCGAATCCCTATTCGGCACTTCCGCGGAGGGGTTGTCTCTTACGCTTATCAATATGTTTCGTTCATCGCCTGGTCGGCGGCAATTCTGGCATGGAGACTGCCGCGACGCCGATACGACCTCGTGTATGTGCATAACATGCCCGACATACTCGTGATAAGCGCCCTAATACCTAAACTGTTTGGTGCGAAAGTCATTCTGGACCAGCACGATCCGATGCCTGAGCTGATGACGACAATATTCGGAATTGCCGATACAAGTGTTGCTGTCCGGATAATCTGTCTTCTGGAGAAATGGAGTATCGGTTGCGCGGATCTCGTGATTACAGTGAATGAAGCGTGCAGGAAACTCTTCTCCGAACGGAGTTGTCGCGCCGAAAAGGTCGCCGTTATAATGAATTGCCCCGATCCCGAGATCTTCCCCTTGCGCGCAGCAGAATCCTATTCCTCTTCCGCGCCTGACGCACCATTCGTCGTGATGTATCACGGGTCATTGGTCGAGAGAAACGGATTAGATCTTGCAGTTGATGCCGTAGCGCGAATCGTCGAGGATGTTCCAAACGTGGAGCTGCGAGTTTACGGGCACAGCACGCCCTACCTTAAACAGGTAATGCAGAAGGTCACGAGATTGGGATTGGACAACCATGTTCGCTACTTTGGCCCCAGAAAGCTTGAGCAACTGCCAAAAGAGATTGAATGCTGTGACGTAGGAGTCATCCCTAATCATCGCAATACGTTCACTGACATCAACACCCCAACTCGCATCTTTGAGTATTTGGCGCTTGGCAGGCCGGTAATCGCTCCCGGCACGAAAGGCATCCGGGATTACTTCTGCGATGAGACGCTGTTCTTTTTCGAGTCGGGAAACGCGGATGACCTGGCCAGAGCTATGAAGCTCGTGGCTTCGCACCCCGAAAAATCGCGTCAAATCGCAGGAAGAGGACAAGCGGTCTACGAGCAGCACAGCTGGAAGAACGAGAAAGAGTCGCTGGTAAGCCTGGTTGCCGGGCTTATCGGAGGTGTAGCACCCAGTTGAGAGAACTCCCAGGCTCCGAATCGCGCGGCATTCCTGGTACGACGCATCAAACCTTTTGAATCCCCGTCCAGCGGCGGCTTCTAAGTCAGGGTTACACTCAGATGATCGGCATAGCGGCTAATCCGTCAGATCGCGCGGTAATCAGGGAATTCTTTGAGCTGTTCAAGACGCCCTGGGAGTTTTATGAGTTGGGCCGGAATTACGACGCTTTGCTTTGCGTAGGTAATCAGGAGTATAACTCGCGAGATGCGAAGATTGTGCTTCTGTATTCGAGCGGCGATCTCCTCTCCGATACTGACAATCAGATTGAGATTGCAGGCCGATATGAGGGTCGTCTGCTTTCTTTTCAAAAGACAAAGCTGCCGATTTATGGTCAGTGCCTGGTTTTCGCAAATGAGCAAAGCACGAGTTGCTTACTTGACCACGCGACTGGAAAGGCGGCCTTCTGTTCGTACACATCGCAAAATGGCGCGGTCTTGCGGATCGGTTACGATTTATGCGCCGAGATCCGTAGCTTACTCAACGAAGGACAGCCTGTTGAGTATGCGGAAATTCCGACCCTTGAGGTACACATTGCGCTCTTGCGGGGCCTGATCGTCTCCAGGGGTGTGACGCTGGTAGAGATTCCACCGGTTCCCGACGGTTTTCGATTCATCGTATGCCTGACGCATGACGTTGATCATGCATCAATCCGGAAGCACATATGTGATCGTACGATGATGGGCTTCCTGTACCGGGCAATCCTGGGCTCTCTGATAAGCTTCCTGCGCGGTTCGATCCCGCCGTGGGATCTTTGGAAAAACTGGGCCACTGTGCTCCGATTGCCACTTGTTTACCTGGGCCTGGCAAAGGACTTTTGGCAAGATTTCGTCGCGCGCTACCACAGCCTCGAACAAGGGCTTCCTTCCACCTACTTTGTCATCCCGTTCGCGAATCGCCCAGGGCGCGACGCGCACGGTTCGGCACCAGCGTATCGCGCCGCCCGATATGGAGCTGAAGATATCGCGGGCCTGATCGCAGATGCGATGGCCAACGGCTGTGAAGTTGGATTGCATGGCATCGATGCTTGGGCTGACTGCGCCAGAGGAAGGGAAGAGCTCGAGAAGATTCGACAAATCTCGGGCTGTGCTGAGATCGGGTCACGGATGCACTGGCTCTACTTTGACGAGAGCGCGCCGTTGACCCTGGAAAGAGCTGGAATCGACTACGATTCGACCATCGGTTACAGGGAAGCCGTAGGATTTCGCGCTGGCATAACTCAGGCTTACAAACCGCTCCAGGCAAAGCGGCTCCTCGAACTGCCGCTGCATGCCATGGATACGGCACTTTTTTACCCTGCGTACCTTGGGCTGACCTCCGACAACGCAACAAAGGTCCTTAATCGGCTCACGGACCAGGTGGAACGTTTTGGAGGTTGTCTGGTCATCAACTGGCATGATCGCAGTCTGGCCCCAGAACGTCTGTGGTATGCATGCTACGGCAGGCTTCTGAATGAATTGAAGGCTCGCGGGGCGTGGTTTGCGACCGCCGGTCAAGCAATCGCATGGTTCCGCCAGCGGCGATCGGCCGTATTTGAACCAAAGTGTACGGTGCAAGAACTCTCCTTAACCCAAAGGATCGGCGGCGGTGATGGCAATCGATTGCCAGGCCTCTGCCTGCGAACCCACGAGCGGCAAATCCAGCCGGATCTTTCGAGTACCATGAGTTTCGTTGATGCTCCATTGAGCCCCGCCAGCGGCTTGCAAATGTCGCATGCAAGCGGCGAGTAAATCGCTTCCCAGTGATTCGTAGTCGCTTTAGCCGTGCGAAGCGAGATCCGGAAGAAACGTATTTGCCAACTTTGGCGGAGTATGTTGAACCATTCGAATTGGCGGGATTTGAAATCAAGGAAACAAGAAACTTTTGCTGGGCCCCTCATTCCGCAGGACGGGCGCTTACAGCCGCGGCCTGCCTAGCAGCCCCATTCTTGCGTCCGGTTGCCCGCGAAAGGGCGATGCGATCGATAGTGGTAGCGAAGAGTCCCTCCTGACTATCTCACTCTTTGCCGGCCTGACAGGGAACGTTTGTGGCTAGAGCGGCTATTGTGCTGTACGAAGAGGCACCCGAAAAGGAGCAGTTTCTGCTCGCTCGCACGCTTGATTTCTTTGGCGTGCCTTGGAAGATGCTCGCGCTATCTGCGTTCCCCAAGGCGAATAGTGTTGCACAGGACAGCGTCGTTTTTGGGTCGGCTTCCGCCGTCGCAATCGCGCTGGAACAAACGGCGACGGTGGAAAAATGCCTTGAGCACCGCACTGTATTTTATGCATATTCCAGCAATGATCGTTCCGCAACCGAGCGGGGAATCCGGTCCTTGCTTGGAGATTCCGGCGTCACATTGGGCGATGCGCCTGATAGCGTCGTTCCGGTTCAGGTCTCGTCATGTCCCGACGATGAAGTAGGACCGATGGCCGGGATCGGGGCGCGTGTCCGCATGAGAAAAGAGGACGCGATACTGGCAGGAATCGAAAGAACAGGAACGCAGGTTTCTACGATTCTCTCTGCAGACGGTGCCCCAATCTATTTGAGAATGGAACACAAGAGCATTCCGATCTACTTGTGTGCAAGTCGATATGTCACCGATATCGATCAGGAAATCGAAGCTGGCTATTACGATGTGAAAGAGCACTTCTGCTCAGCCGTTCCGCTCGTAACCTTCATACGTCTTCTGTTTCAGGAAGTGGCTTGGCATCCGCAGGAACTTGGAGCTTGCCTGATTATCGACGACCCGCTCTTAAGAAGACGCTATGGCTGTTGTGATTTCAAGAGAATGCAACAACTGATGCGGGAATATGGCTTCACGACCAACATAGCCTTTATCCCTTGGAACTGGCAGCGCACTTCTCCTGCCGCCACAGATCTATTTGGCAATGGATCTGGGCCTTTCTCCGTCTCAGTTCATGGTTGTGATCATATCCAGGCGGAATTCGGCAACTCATCGCCTGTCATTTTGTATGAGCGAGCCAGACTCGCGTTGCGGAGAATGCGGAAGCACGAGGAAAGAACCGGTATCCATCACGATCCGATCATGGTGTTTCCCCAGGGAGTGTTTTCGTCCAGGTGTCCAGGAATCTTGAAGCAAGCCGGCTTTTGGGCAGCGATCAACACGGAAATCTCTCCCGTGGATGGGAGCGGCGGTCGGACGCGTATCCGCGATGTCTGGGACATCGCTACGATGAAATATGGCGACTTCCCGGTTTTTACGCGTCGCTATGCGCATCATGGGATCGAGAACTTTGCCTTCGATCTCTTATTGGGCAAGCCATGTTTGATCGCTGCGCATCACGACTTCTTCAAGGATGAATGTGCGGCATTACTCCGGCTCCTTGAGGAGTTGCAGGCCCGGAATTGTTCTCTGCAATGGCAACCATTGGGAGCGGTCATTCGCAACGCGTGTCGCCGGCGAAGCACCGGAGGAGGAACGGAAGAAGTCCAGTTGTACGGCACCGACCTTTCTCTCCATAATGCAAGTGAGCAGCCGGTGCAGGTTATTATCCAAAAACAGGAGGCCGACGTGGAGGCAATTTCGGAGATCCAGTGCGATGGCGCGCCGGTTCCATGGCTCGGTGTGGAGGGCCGTTGCTCTTTTGCAGCAACCATTCCGGCTAAGAGCGAACGCCTCTTTCGAATTTCGTATCGAGAGCTGGACCAGATGGGCACTCATATGCGATCCGCCGCCTTCCGATCTTCAGTGGGCGCTCGCCGATTCCTTTCGGAGCTCAGGGATGCCTCCCGAGGGAAGTTTGCGTCGATTAGTCTCGCGGCGACTACGCTGAGAGGGGCTAGAAAGTAAGACAATCACCGGAAAACCGTCTGAACCCTGGGAGAGTGTGGTCTACCTTTTGGTCCCCAACCCGGGGTTGTGATGCCGATATCTAACAAACAATGCAGCCGACCTTAGCTCTCCTTTTGTGGCTTGTCCTCCTGATCGCACTCCTACGCTTTGACCCCGCACACGAGGACAGAACATCTCCGGCGCTTTGGGTGCCACTCATTTGGCTAGCCATCCTCGGATCCCGACTTCCCTCCCAATGGCAGAGCCCGGATGTTGGTGCAATGTCGGTTCAAGCTATGCAAGAAGGAAACCCGCTGGATCGAACAATCTTTGTACTCCTCATTGTTTTTGCTATAGGAATTCTGTTTTCGCGAAGGTTCAACTTTATTCAGTTTGTAGCCCAAAATATCCTATTGATTTCTTTTCTTTCGTTTGCCCTGCTCAGTGTTTTTTGGTCTGATTTTCCTTTTGTGGCTTTCAAACGCTGGTTCCGCGATTTCGGTACATATCTGGTCATTTTGGTTGTCCTGACCGACCGCTCCCCAGTTGAGGCGATTCGCACTGTATTGCGCCGCCTAGCTTACATACTGGTTCCGCTTTCCATTGTCCTCGACAAATACTTTATTCAACTCAGTCGGGTATATAACCCCTGGACTGGCGCCGTTACCTACGTGGGCGCTACGACGAGCAAGAACATGCTGGGACTTCTGTGTCTGGTGTCGGGGCTTTATTTCTTGTGGGACATATTCGCACGCTGGCCTCACCGGCGGCAGCGCCGGACGAAGCTGATTCTTGCTGTGGACGTAGCATTCCTTACGATGTCAGTCTTGCTGTTGCAAACTGCGCAGAGCACGACTTCCAAATTATGTTTGACCCTCGGAGGATTAGTCATTCTGGTTTCTCAGAGCAAATTCATCCGCTGGCGGCCGGCAATACTAAAAGCGGCGATCCCAGGCGTTTTCTGCCTCTATTTGGTTCTAGTTTTTGTTTTCGAAATGAGTGGCACACTGGCCAAAGCCGTTGGTAAGGATCCGACGCTCACGGATAGAACGGGAATCTGGGCATTCCTTTTGGGCATGCACACAAATCCACTCATCGGTACGGGATACCAGAGTTTTTGGCTGGGTCCGCGACTCGATTATTTCTGGCACGCTTCAGGCTTTGGCCACATCAATGAAGCCCACAACGGATTTATTGAGGTCTATCTCGAACTTGGAGTTATCGGAGTTGTTCTGCTCATCGGATTCCTGATCGCCAGTTACCGAACCATGTACAAGCGGTTTGTCTCTTCTCCGAGCGCTGGTATTTTGGGGTTGGCTGTATGGCTGGTCTTGATCTTTTACAACGTGTCCGAAGCGGCCTTCGAAGCTGGCCTGATGTATGCGTTTTTCCTAATGACCGCGATGTCGGTCCCGAAGAGGAGTGCACTTCGTGTGAATGCCATTCATGCGAATACGAGGCATGGCGCGATCCCTGAAGGCCAGGGGAAGGTTTCCCGGGGAGTGGCAGGGCCGTCCACAGGATCCAAAAAGGCGCTTCCCGCTTTCTAGTGGGTGAATAAGGAAGAGAAAGTCGAAAGTGAGCATACTGCCAGCTGTAGCAGTAGTGGTGCTTGCTTTGGAAAAGCGGGAAGCGTTCTTTGTTTTTCCGTATTTTCCATAATCTCTTCCGTTCTTTCGCCAGCTACCTCACAAAAACCGCTTCGGCTCAGCAGAGGCTATTTACCCACGAGAAAGCCTGAATTCCCCCAATAATGGTGGAGATGAATTATGAGTACGGCAATTGACCCGCAGATGTCTGCGCTCGAGACTCGTGCCGGTTCGGAAGAACCGGACAAGACCATCAGCAGCGCCGAGATTCGCGTCAAAGGGAGACGTGTTCGCGTCCCGGTCTTCTGTATCGAAGGAATAGCGGTCATCACGGCCGCAAATGGCTGAGGGGCAGAAGCGGGGAGGCAGGCAGAGAGTCGCAACTCGCGAAGCGCCGCCTGTTGATAAGACTTGAGCTGGCGCATTAACCTTCGTAAGAACGGAGGAGCCTCGAATAGCAGGCCTCACCTGATTGGTGAAAGCAGGGGTAACATTTATGGTGCAGATTTGCGGAAGTCAGTGTCTCGTTGAGGGGAAACTGATAAAAATTCTCCGAATCGACGCGGAGGGGTACGACTATATAGACGATCCGTTTGAGGCGCTGCGGGAAATTCGCGCATTGAGAACAAAGGCGGATTTGTTCACATTTGTCCAGAGGCCTTCCGAAGCGGATGCCAAATACAAGTTCTACTGGGAGTCAGACAACTTTGCCTGCCTGGCAATCACTTCATACGACCAATGGATCAGTCAACAGATTGACTTCAAGGTGCGCAACAAGATCCGCAAAGCGGCGAAGGTGGGGGTGGCGGCACGCGAGGTGGAGTTCGACGAGGCCCTGGTAAAAGGTATCTCGGAGATATACAACGAATCTCCGGTGCGTCAAGGCAAACCATTCTGGCACTATCGGAAGGATATCGATGAGGTGCGGAGGATGAATGCGACTTTTATGGAGCGCAGCATCTTCATTGGCTCGTTCCTGGACGGCGCCCTAATCGGCTTTGTCAAAATGGTGACGAGTGAAGATCGTACCGTGGCGGGGCTTATGCAGATCGTATCCATGATTTCACAGCGCGACAAAGCTCCAACCAATGCCCTCGTGGCTCAAGCGGTGAAATCCTGCGCAGATCGGGGAATCAAGCATCTTTTGTATGCAAACTTCTCCTACGGAAAGAAGCAGCCGGACAGTCTCGCCGACTTCAAGCGACACAATGGATTCCAGAAAATTGAGCTGCCAAGGTATTTCGTGCCGTTGACCGTGCGAGGACGGGTTGCCCTCAAAGTCGGTTTGCATCACAAGTCTAAGGACTGGATTCCCGAACCGATCGCGAAGACATTTCGAGAGCTTCGGAGTCGATGGTGCGCTACCAAATTCGGTACGGTTGGGATTAACCAAAAGGGAGCGGTTGATGGACCATTACAATGACTGATTCGGTTGAATGGCGCGCAGTTTGGGAGGCGAAGTCGACTAGTGACGTCCCGGACTTTGATCTGGACCGCGGAATGTCGGCTCGCGACAAGGACACTGAGAATTTGTCCGCACAGGAACTTCTCGCCTTCATTCAGCCTCAGGACTCGGAGAGACTGCTTGATGCCGGTTGTGGCACTGGAGTCAACATTTTGCGGCTTCATTCGCGAGTTCGGAGCATTGTTGGAATCGACTATGCCTCTGGCTCGGTGGAACGGTGTAGTAAGCGTCTTCAGGCGCTGGGCGTTGGCAACGTTTCTTTGTTAGTAGCCGGCATTTCCGAAGTTCCTTTTGCGCGCGGTTCATTCGATAAAGTCTTGTGTCTGAGTGTGTTGCAATATATTGACGACGACGGGGTACGGAAATCCCTGCGTGAATTTGCGAGACTCCTCAGCCCGGGAGGGGAAGTGATACTTCACGTAAAGAACAAGTCCTCGATTTATTGGTCGACCCTCCTCCTTGCCAAGCGGGTACTGGCATTATTCGGGGCAAAAACAGATGCATACAATGTCCGGCCGTTTGGATGGTACATACGGGAACTCCAAGATGCCGGATTCCGCATCGCGGACTTCAATAGCTGCAACGCCTTCGTGTTGGATGCGATGCCTAAACCAATCGTGTCGTACTTGCAGAGATTTGAACTGAAACATCACGACCGTTGGTTCCTGCGCAATTCTTTCATTCGGTCACACGGAGCGGACCTCAAGATCAAAGCGCGGATTGGTTGAAGAGAACCTCGAGGCATTGCGCCTCGTGAAGTGCGGGATACCGAGAAGAGCGCAAAACTCTAACAAGCAACCGGAAATTGCGGCCTAAAGAGAAGGACTTAAACAATGCCTGGCATTACAGGAATTATTCGGCGTGAGCGATATAGCGGAATTGAGCGTGACCTACAGCTCATGACCGAGGCAATGCGGCATGAGAGTTACTATGCCGGAGGCCAATATATAAACCGTGACGTCGGACTCTACATGGGATGGGCGGCTCACCCGAATACGCTCGGCGCATGGATGCCTTTTGTTAGCCAGGACAAACAAATCGTACTGATTATTAGCGGGGAACATTTTCAGACTCATCACGGATCTAACTCTACTGACCACGAAGACATTACGGCGCAGAACGGTGAGCATTTTCTTCGTCTCTACAGGGAATCAGAAGAGCAGTTTCTCAGGAGTTTGAATGGTTGGTTCTCTGGGGTTGCGGTTGACCTCGCGAAGGGCAAGGTCACGCTTTTCAACGACCGCTATGGCATGGGCCGTATCTATTGGCACCAGAGTGACGAAGAGTTTATTTTTGGATCGGAGGCGAAATCGCTGCTTCGCGTCCGTAATCAACTTCGCGCGATCGAGTCGGAGTCATTAGCGGAATTCGTGAACTTCAACTGCGTTCTGGGCAACAAAACTCTCTTCAAGGGCATCTCGTTGCTCCCTGGCGCTTCGTCGTGGTCTTTCAATCGAAGCGCCGTTCCGCAAAAGCAGAAATATTTTGAATTTGCCGAATGGGAACATCAGCCTACCCTGCCGGCCGGGGACTTTTATGCGCAGTTTAAGGACACTGTATCTACTGTTTTCCCTTGCTACGCGACGGGACCTGATTCTGTAGGCATGTCATTGTCAGCTGGCTTGGATACTCGCCTTATCCTCAGCTCTGTGCTCGACAAAGGCTACAAACTTCCCTCCTATACCTTCGGAGGGTTGTGGGGAGAAACCTATGATATCCGGACCGCCCGAAAGCTCGCGCAAATCTGCCACCAGCCCCATGAAGTAATACGGATCGATGAGCAGTTTCTTCGGGATTTCGGGAGTTACGCTCAAAAGAGCATATATATATCCGACGGCACGCATGACGCCCTAGGAGCACACGACGTGTACTTCAATCAAATGGCGCACAAGATTGCCCCGATCCGTCTGACCGGGAAATTCGGCAGCGAAGTTGTCAGAAATCGAAGGTTAATCGCATCCTGGAAATTTGCTCCGCATATCGTGCGGCCTGAATTCGCTCGGTATCTTGACGAGGCTCTGCCATTCAGCCAGATTAGCGATGCCGCTCATCCTCTTACGCGAGTGGTGTCCCAAGAGATTGCTTGGGGTGAATATGGCCGCGTATCGGTTGAGCAGGCAGGGACAATTCTGCGTACTCCATATATGGATAATGACCTAGTCAAACTTATGTATCAGGCCCAGCCAGGGGTTCGGGAGTCCCGCGAGTTGCAGGCGCGGTATGTCATAGAGAATGGTCAGAGTGTGGCACGGGTGCCGACAAATATGGGCCCAGTATGGCCCGATCACAAACTGCTAAGTGGGGCGGCGTATCTGCCGTTATGGGCGCTATTCAAGATTGAGTACGTCTACCTTTATTCGACGCCGCACTGGCTGACGCGGATTGATCGGAAATTTGCGAACCTCAGACTGGAGCGGATTATTTTCGGGAGGCAGAAATTTGAAGGATATCGCATCTGGATGAAGACGCATCTCGCCGACTATCTTCGCGATGTGCTGCTAAGGCCATCAGCGCAGCTTGGAGACTGGTTCGATAGAGAGGAAGTCTCTAAAGCTGTAAACGGCCACTTAGCAGGCACCCACAATTATATCTTCGAGATTAATAAGATGTTGACAATTGAACTGATTTGCTCCTCGCTCTTAGCGGAATCGACGCCGACAGATCTGCCGACGAGCTCAAGTTTGCAAGACGAGAGCAGCGCGAGATTCGAGAAGCGGTACGAATCCACTAACTCTTCGGCACCATTTGCCCCTGCACGTTAACTGGAGGGCCAAGCGTCGATTGGCCTGAAGATTGCGTAAGCGGATTCGGATAGGTGTACGGTGTGTATCCAGGCTTGGCAGTCCCATTGAAGTAATCCCGCCCCGAAATGAGATAGTTTACCACTGAATCGGGCGTTGGGCTGGAAGGACAACTGCTCGTGTTGCTGAGTCCATAATCCTGTATCCCAAGGTTCATGCTGCGGTTATTGTTCCAGATATAAACCGGCTCGCTGTCACCAACGTAGACGCCATTGGCTGTAGTGGATGCACTGTTATAACCAAGTGGCGGATAAGTCACCTTTCCACTCCCCGTGACGTAGCCGAATCCTATTTGACGGGGTGCATGGTAATACTGTCCAGGCGTACTGAAACCCGCTCCCCAGCAGGGATATTGGCCCTGCCGCTGAAGAGTCATCTCTATGAGCACAAGATCAGATTTTGAGCCCCAATCCCCAGAACTGATCGCAGGAAGCGTGTTTTCGTGCCAGACAAGCGTTCCGCCTCTCACATACATCCACCAGTTCATGTTGGCGGTGCTGCCATCGCTATAAGCCTCGAAGATGCCCGCGTTGTTGTAATATTCCATCGTTCGCATGCCGATGGCTGATGTGTCTGCCCCGTGAGTAGCGCCGCCAGCGTTATCCAGGACGTTGTACCGGATGACCAACCGTCCGTTGTCGTCGTTATCGGTGAAGGCACCGTCCGCGTGGACGTCATTGGTCTCGAAGTAAAGAGCGGCCTGTCCTGTCGTATCCAGCGAACCCCATAGCGCGGGGCTGCTCCAGGAGGTTGACATGACGTTGTTGTCGTCCTTGATGCGTATTGCTGCAAATTGACCTTCGCTGAACGGCGAAAACATGAAGGAGTTGTTCCAGATCACGCCTCTATTGGTATCACCGTCTATGAGATCGGCTTCGTTCGACTCAAAGAAATTATCGTGGATTAGAACTGCAATTCCGCTCGGGTTATTGCGCGTAAGGTAGATTTCTTCACCAGCGCCACCACCGTTTGATCCCTGCGCAAACTGGATGCCAGATACTGTGGTATGAACGGCAGTATCCTCCGTGATGGCGAACATACTTCCGGAAGCCAAATTATCTTGAATTACCGTGGAAGGAAGCGTTGTGATGAGCCAGCGTTTACAATTGCTATTCATCGCATTTGGAACAACAGTTCCGCAAGTCCCACCTGCCGAAGTGATGTTCATGACTAGGGTCGAGCCGCTAAAACTAGTGACTGTACCCTCTAAGTAGTTAGCCAGAAAACCGTTCTCGTAGATCAGGAGAGTTTCGCCTGTTGTGATGGGCGGTGCGGTAGCACTAAGATAGGCCGTCGCTCCCATATCGTTGGCAACGCCGGAAAATGTTTTGCTGCCCGTCCCGATGGGAATAGCCAAACTTTCGACATCAACTGCGATTACCCGGCCGGCGCCGGAGCCCTGGACATGGATCCCCTTACCTGAAATCGTTACCCCCAAAGTCCAACTGCTCGTGCCTGGAGGAATTGTGCAGGTATTGCCTTCGGTAGTTGAGTTGATGCAGTTCTGCACATCCGCCGTGCTAGTGGAGGCGGCCGTGCAGTTGCCGCCAGAACAGGTCTGCGCGCTCGCTTGATACACATTGATCAAGACGACAACAGTGATCAAGATGACAACAAGGAACGTGAGTTTAAGAAACTTCGACATTTTCAGAGTCCTCTCGCGGCGCCAACCTCAGCACCATCCGTCGCAAATGGCTTAACTTACAGGGCTTTACGTCGTGGCTCAAATTATACCGCATCTTGAGACCACGCAGTTTCGCCCCTCCATCGCCACAGGGTAAAGCTTGAATCAATCTAGCGCAGAACCAGGGTCGGATAAAGTGGGAATGATCACTTTATATTACTGAAGTTCAAAATATTGAGCCCGCGGCAATCATTACCAAAGTTGTATATTAATGGCCTGTGATTCACGGCCAAAGCTGATTCTGGGAAGGAACTGATTGTGAAACCATTCATATCCATTCTTATTCCTGCCTATAACGCCGAGCTATGGGTCGCCGATGCGATCCGGTCCGCGGTCTGCCAGACCTGGGCGCACAAGGAGATTATCGTCGTGGACGATGGTTCGACGGATCGCACTGCGGAAATCGCCAAGCAATTTGGGTCGAATATCAAACTAGTCTCGACCCCAAACCGCGGTCTGTGCGCGGCGGTCAATCTCGCCTACAGCTTATGCCAGGGAGACTACATCCAGGAACTGGATGCAGACGACATTCTACTGCCGGACAAGATCGAGCGACAGATAGCAGCGATTCGGCCGGGCGACAGCAAAAGGATCCTCCTTTCCTCCCCGTGGGCTTCCTTCTATTATCGAACCCGAAAGGGACGCTTCGTTTCGAATTCGCTGTGCCAGGACCTTTCTCCGGTCGAGTGGCTGTTAGCCAAGATGAGCGAGAACCTGCATATGCAAAATGCAACCTGGCTGGTGAGCCGGGAACTGGCAGAAGCAGCAGGTCCGTGGGACGAGCAACTGCACTATGACCAGGACGGCGAGTACTTTGACCGGGTCCTCTTGATTTCCGAGGGAGTTCGCTTCGTACCCGGAACCGGGGTCTACTACAGGGTGAGCGGCCCGAACAGCATCAGCACGATTGGCAATTCCAACAAGAAAAAAGATTCGTTGCTTCTTTCGATGAAGCTGCACATTCAGTATCTGCGCTCGGTCGAAGACAGCGAGCGTGTCCGCAAGGCCTGCCTGAATTATCTCCAAACCTGGTACGGTGTCTTCTATCCGGAGCGGCCGGATCTTGTCGCAGAGATTCAGCTTCTCGCCGCGGATGTTAAGGGGTCGCTGCAGGAGCCGCGCTTGCGCTGGAAGTATGCCTGGATGAAGCCTTTATTCGGATGGAAGGCCGCCAAATGGGCTCAACAGGCACTCCCGCAACTCAAGGCGTCGTCCATCAGAAAGTTCGACAGGGCGATGTACCGAATGGAAGCACCCCAAGTGGCAACAAACGCTCGGGCTGGTTTGTCCTGATCGAATGCGGCCGTCGGAAAAAGCGTCGGAAGTACTGAGGGTTATGCTCACAGATAGCGCGGACTGCAATGACCAGCAGCAAAACTATCCGGGGTTATCTCGTTTGAAATCCTCTGAAATACCGCACAACCTTTCGGTTTCCCTGCTCACAGGTGGCAGCGACCGGCCCTATGTATACGGCCTGGCGACTTCACTCATATCTCAGGGAGTATCTCTGGACATGATTGGCAGCGATGAGCTGGACTTTCCTGAATTCCAGCGGGAACCCAGAATTCGACTCTTGAACTTACGCGGGAGTACCGATTCGAATGCAAATCCCATAGCCAAGATCGCTCGAGTCTTGCGCTACTATGCAAAACTCATTGGTTACGCTGCAACGGCGAAGCCCGGGATCTTCCATATCTTATGGAATAACAAGTTCGAAACCTTTGATCGGATTTTCCTAATGCTCTATTACAGGCTTCTGCAGAAGAAAATCGTTCTGACTGTGCACAATGTAAATGCGGGCAGGCGAGATTCCCGGGATTCGCGCCTCAACCGGCTTACCCTGCGCATCCAATATCGGCTCAGCAAACACATCTTCGTTCATACGGAAAAGATGAAGAGTGAGCTGATTGAGCAGTTCGGCGGGCGAGGCGCAAGCATCACAGTCATTCCGTTCGGCATCAACAACACAGTTCCGAATACATCTCTCACCCCCACTGACGCGAAGCGGCGGCTTGGTTTTGGTGAACATGAGAAAGCGATTCTCTTTTTTGGGAACATTAGGCCTTACAAGGGCCTCGAGTACCTAATCGCTGCGTTCCGACAGGTCTTGGCGATGGGTCAGAGTTGCCGCTTGATCATTGTCGGCAGGCCTTCTAAGTGCGAGGAATACTGGACAACAATTAGGAATGAAATTCGGGAGGACGTGCAAAGCGGACAAGTACTGCTCAAGGCGGAATTCATTCCTGACGACGAGGCGGAGGTTTATTTCAAGGCGGCAGATGTTCTTGTGTTGCCCTATAGGGAGATTTATCAGAGCGGCGTTTTGTTTACAGGGTACAGTTTTGGCCTGCCGGTAATCGCTGCCGAGGTGGGCTCTCTGAAGGATGAGATCGTCGAGGGCAGCACCGGGTTCGTGTTCAGGCCAGAGGATCCAGTCGACCTGGCAAAGGCAATTCAACGGTACTTTGCGAGCGACCTTTATGCGGACCTGAGGAATCGGCGCGGCGAGATAAGCGCTTACGCAATGGAGAGGCATTCTTGGGACGTGGTTGGTCAGATGACGAAGAGCGTATATGCAAGCTTGCTTCGAATGCCGCTTTCCGGAACCTCGCTAAATCCTGGTGTGCCGAGCGCTTCTCACGATGCGGAAGTTTCTTGATAAAGTGCAGCGGCAAGTGTGACCACGTGCTCTGATCGCTTATGCATTATTGTGAGCCCATATTTCCATTTTGAGTCGTAATTCTGAACCCTCGGATCGTCGTTATCGTCAATGTTAACGGGGGTGCAAGCGCGATCCATGCGCCCCGGAGATCAGGACCCAATGGGTAAGATACAAAAGCGACCCTTTCAGCGCTCCTCCAACGCTTCTCTCAGCGTCGACTTCCAGGGTTCCCGCGTCACCTCTGACGGCGGGCTGATTCTGGAGCGTGAACTGGACGAGCGATTGGGCTTCGGCGAACTTGCTGCTGAATGCCTTACCGACGCGCGTGCGAAGAACGATCGGGAAGGGTTGAAGGGGAAGGTGAATCAGGCGGTTTCACAGTTTGGATCCCTCCCCGGGCTCGTACTACAAATCCATAATGCGCCCGGCGAGTCGGCAACAGGGCAAGTCGATTCGAAACTGTTTGAAGACGCTGCTCCTACTTTGGATAGCAAAACTACTGTACTGAGAGGAGCTGCCATATGAGGTTGAACGGTGTGGTGACTTTTGCGCAAACTGCTCGGCCTTTGTCAGAGCATTCCGTGATTTCGCATGACTTGAGCCGTCACATAGCTTCCCCGAATGAGCGCATCCTCATCACCGGCGCGGCAGGATTTATCGGTTGCTCAGTGGTCGAATCGCTTCTGCAGTTGGGGTATCGGAACCTTGTTTGCTTTACGAGGAAATCTGGTATTAAAAGCAGACTGCAGCGTATAGCGGATAGTCAACCGCTGATCGAAATCGCTAAGGGAAATCTGCTTTCGCCTAAAGATTGCGAAGCCGCGTGCGAGAACGTATCAGTGATTCTTCATCTGGCCGCCGGAACCGGCGACAAGTCTTATCCCAACGCGTTCCTGAACTCTGTCGTCACCACTAGGAACCTGCTTGAAGCAAGTCTGCGGCGGGCGCGGCTCAAAAGATTTGTTCTCGTAAGCTCGTTCGCAGTCTATACGAACAGCCAGCCATCTTCTTTGTTGGACGAGTCTTGCCCGATCGAGGAGAATGCATCGCAGGGCAGGGACGCTTACTGCTTCGCAAAGGTCCGGCAGGAGCGAATCGTCAGGGAATACGGCAAGAATCACGGCATTCCCTATGTGATCCTCCGGCCGGGGAGCGTATACGGCGATGGAAGACCGGAGATCACCGGTCGAATTGGTCTTGGCACGTTCGGCATATTCCTTCACCTTGGCGGCTCCAACCGGGTACCCTTTACATATGTTGAGAACTGCGCGGATGCAATTGCATTGGCTGGATTGATGAAAGGAATCGATGGCGAGGTATTCAACATCGTCGACGATGATGTACCGTCAAGCCGCAAGTTCCTGCGCCAGTACAAGAAAAACGTCAGGAAGTTTCGCTCGATCTACATTCCCAAAGTCGCAAGTCGTTTGATTTGCTCTCTGTGGGAGAAGTACTCGCAGTGGTCGCTAGGGCAGTTGCCGCCCGTGTTCAGTCGCCAGCGCTGGTTCTCTGAGTGGAGATCCACCCGCTACTCGAATCAGAAATTAAAGGTGCGCCTCGATTGGTCGCCTAGAGTGCCCACGGCCGAGGCTATGCAGCGTTACTTCACCAGTTGCGCAAAGGGCGGTGACCATGCTTAGGGTCGGTATCATCGGTTGCGGAAAAATCGCTGATGCTCATGTCTCCCAGATCCAGCGGATCGCTGGCTGCGAAATCGTGGGCGTCTGCGACCAGGAGCCGCTCATGGCTTTGCAGCTTTACGAGCGATTCCCGGTAAAACAGTACTACACCGACTACGCGCAACTTGTGAGAGAAGCCCATCCTGATGTTGTACACATCACCACGCCTCCGGCCAGTCACTTCGAGATAGCAAAGTTCTGCCTTGAGCACAACTGCAACATCTATGTCGAGAAGCCGTTTACTGTCGATGCCAGTGAAGCGCAAATCCTGGTCGATCTGGCAACCGAAAAGGGTTTGCGGTTGACTGCAGGCCATAACTATCAGTACAGTCATGCGGCGCAACGCATGCGGGCCCTTGTAGCAAGCGGCTATCTAGGTGGTCAGCCGGTGCACATGGAGAGTTACTACGGCTATGACTTGGGCGATTCCAATTACGCACGTGCTCTGCTCGGCGATAAGGGTCATTGGGTACGCAGGCTGCCGGGTCAATTACTGCAAAATGTCATCAGCCATGGGATTGCCCGTATTGCCGAGTTTCTTACCACGGATGAGCCTCAAGTGATTGCGCACGGGTTTTCAAGTTGCCTCCTCAAAGGCATCGGCGAGTCCGAGATCGTCGACGAGCTGCGCGTCATCATCTCCGAGAACGATCGAACGACTGCCTATTTCACCTTTTCGACCCAAATGAAGCCGTACCTGCAGGAGTTCCGACTCTTCGGCCCCAAGAACAGCATCATCCTCGACCAGAGTCACGAGGTCGTGCTGTGCTTGAGGGGCAATAAATTCAAAAGCTACGCCGACTACTTCATTCCACCGATCTTGTTCGCGAAACAACAACTGGGAAACTTCAAAACGAACGTGGGGCTGTTCCTCAAGCGGGACCTCCACATGGACACTGGACTCAAATATCTAATCGAGGCATTTTACCGCTCCATTCGCGAGAAAACAGATGTCCCGATTCCTTACCGTGAAATCTTGCTCACTGCGAGAATTATGGATGCAGTCTTTGACCAGGTCAGCATTGGCCTCAAGAAGGAAGAAGCCAGCATCAAACACAACTCGCTTGATGAACAAGTCGTTTCTCAACGGGAACACGGATAAGCTGACGAATGCCTCCCACAGTAGCGTTCTTCATTTGCTTGTTCCTTCTGGTGACATTGCCGGTCTTTGACCCTGCCAGACCTGCAAAGGCCGCTGTTTCGCTTTGGGTATCGGTCGTAAAATGATGAAAGTCTCAAATACAGGACATGGCCGCCCAACAGCAGTCTGGGAACGCCATTCCTGGGACGTAGTTAGCCAAACGACCTTGAGCGTGTACGCTGGCTTGCTTCGAATACCCCTTCCCGCGAAGGCGTCGAATCGTGATCTTTCGGGCGCTTCAATCGATGTGAAGGCGCCTTCATGAAGACAACGCCAACCATCATCAAGTGATTCAATCCGAAGGGACATAGAGTGGCCGTCCAGCAACAGGCTTTGAACGCATTCAGCACCGAACATCTGCACGCGGACCTCAAAGGTCGCTCTGTTCGCGGGGGAGTTTTGACGCTCACCTCGCAGGGCGCCCAGTTCGTTATGCAGTCAGTCTCGACGGTGGTGCTGGCGCGACTCCTGACACCCGCTGACTTCGGACTGGTGGCGATGGTCGTAGCCATCACTGGTCTAGGTCAAGCCTTCGCCGACCTCGGGCTGTCCGAAGCGACAATCCAGCATCCCTACATTAACCACGACCAGGTAAGCAACCTCTTCTGGGTGAATGTGGCAATTGGGCTGGGTTTAACCATCGTTACGGCGTCTCTGGGCCCGCTGCTTGCATGGTTTTATCACGAACCAAGGCTCCGGGCGATCACATATGTCGTATCCGTCACCTTCCTCATCGGAGGTCTGAGGGTCCAGCACGATGCACTACTCCAGCGCAATATGCGATTCCTGGCTCTTGCCATACGCGACATCTCTGCGTATGCTGTCGCGGTTCCAGTTGCCATTGTTTTGGCATTGCGAGGGGGCGGATACTGGGCGATCGTAGCTCTTCCTCTGATGCTTAACTTAATATTGATGACGCTCTCCTGGGTGATGGCACGTTGGATTCCGGGCTTGCCCCGGCGAAACGCAGGAATTCGACACCTAATTTCGTTCGGCGGCAATGTGGCGGCATCTTATCTCACGTTCAGTTTCACTCGCAGTGCCGATAGCATTTTGATTGGATGGTATTGGGGAGCAGGTCCTCTCGGACTTTATTCACGAGCGATGAACCTGCTCTTGCTCCCCGTGCGCCAGCTTGGCGCCCCGGGCCGGAGGGTCGCTGTACCCGCATTTAGCAGGCTGCAGGACGATCCAGACCGGCTGGCGCGATCCTACCTGCGCACTGCAAATCTGATTATGTGGATCACCGCTCCAATCTTCGGATTTCTTTTCGTTGCTGCGACTCCCGTGATCGCCCTGACGTTAGGGCACCAATGGCGGGAGGCCGGACCGGTATTTCAGTTGCTCGCCATATTTGCGTTGGGACAATTGCTATATGAGTCAGTGATTTGGCTCTTCGTAAGCCGTGGACAATCCAAGCGGCTTTTCAAACTGGTCCTGATTCTGTGCCCGATTACAGTGTTCAGCTACGGAATTGGCCTTCCCTTCGGGATCAAAGGCGTTGCCCTATCCGGTGCTTTGGGGATGTTGCTGGTCTTTCCTTGGGTACTCAGTTTCAGTTTTCGCGGTACCAAGCTGACGCTGGCACGATTTGGACGCAAGGTCTTGTACCCAGTTCTTACGTGTCTCGCTGGCGTCGCCACCGGGGAACTGGCGCTTCATGCGGTCGGCGGAATGCCGATCGTCGCGCAGATTCTAATTATTGGTGCAGCGTTCGCCGTTGGGTGCTTGTTCGCACTGATACTGAAGCCGGTACGTGACGAGGTCAAGCAGTTGACAGATCTGCTGCGAAGTTCGCGCGCTGTGACCTCCGCGCCGTTGCTAGAAAGCCTGGACTGAAAGCCTGAAACCTAATATGCGCAAGAAGAACAGAGCATTTGTAACCGGCGCCGATGGATTTATCGGGTCCCACCTGACTGAGTTCCTTCAGGGTAAGGGATGGTCAGTCGTTGGTAGTTATCTGACGGAGATTCGCGATGACGTCCCTGCAAAGTCCAAAGTGCAGTTTGTGCAATGCGATTTGCGGAACGGCCAGCGGGTATCGCAGGTACTCAGGGAATACCAGCCAACCCATATCTTCCACTTGGGCGCCCAGAGTCTCCCCACGCTTTCCTGGGCCGATCCTGTACAGACCTTCGAATCAAATATCATGGGGTCGCTTTATCTATTTGAAACCGTGCGTCAGATGAAGAAACGCCCGGTTGTGGTTTCAGCCTGCTCCAGCGCGGAATATGGGCACGTTCCACCGTCAGCGATTCCAGTGAAAGAGGATCAGCAGCTTCATCCGCTTCATCCTTATGGCATCAGCAAGGTCTGCCTCGACCTCCTGGCGAGGGAGTATTTCCTTGACTATCGAATCCCGGCCGTCAATCTGCGACTTTTTAACACAACTGGGCCAGGAAAAACGAACGATGCTCCATCAGATTTTGTTCGCCAGTTGGTTCGGATTAAGAAAGGAAAGCAGGCTCCCGTCATTGAAGTGGGCAATCTGAAGCCGCGCCGGGCGTTCCTCGATGTGAGAGACACAGTGAACAGTTTCTATCTCGCTGCATTGAAGGGCAAGCGAGGAGAATCCTATAATGTCTGCGCTACGTCAACGCACGAAGTTGGAAATATGCTGCGCTCCGCTATTCGGCTGGCGGGAGTGAAAGTAGAGGTCAAGCCCGTCCCGCACCTCATGCGACCTTCTGATGAGAAGATCATCTTCGGCAGCACCAGGAAGTTCCGCGGAGACACTGACTGGAAGCCACAGTTCTCGCTCGAGCAAACGCTGAAGTCCATGTTGGAATACTGGGAAGAGAAAGTGTAGGAATCGTGACGCCCGCTGAAAATGATCTGTTTTCCCTCTGCAACAAGACCTTCCTGATTACGGGGGAACTCGAGGAATCGGTCAGGCCATTACGCTCCGGTTTGCGCGCGCTGGTGCCAAGGTTATCGCAAACTATCTGCGTAACGAAAAGTCCGCCGAACAACTTATGGCGATCGCAACCAGTGAGAGCCTCGATATCATACCCTGTCGCGCGGATCTGACCACCGAACGAGGCTTGGAGCAATTAAAAACCTGCCTGGAAGAGCGGAGCCCTCAACTTTCCGGCTTGGTTCATTGTGCCGCCACCGGGATTCACCGCAGAGTGGAAGAACTCACCGAACGACACTTCGACTGGACGCTCAACCTGAATGTGCGGGTCTTTTTCCAACTGACCAAACTTTTTCTGGATCGCTTTCCTGCGGGATCCAGCATCCTTGCGGTCAGCTCTTGGGGATCGGTGCGGGCTCTCCCTTACTATTCTCTCGTGGGTTCCTCCAAAGGCGCTTTGGAGGCGCTCGCACGTCATCTGGCTGCCGAGCTGGCGCCACGCGGCATTCGCGTCAATATTTTGAGAGCCGGCGCAGTGCTCACCGACGTCTGGAAAGCGTTGCCGGACAGCGCAGAGCGAATCGAAGAAACCCGTCGGCGTACTCCATCAGGACGCCTGGTTACAGTCGAGGAGGTCGCTTCAGGCGCCCAGTTCCTTTGCTCTGATGCCGCCTCAGGTATCATCGGTCAGACACTGGTTGTTGACGGCGGTTTGGGAATCCTGGTTTAGTCGGCAATAAACATTTGATTGGCGGGGCAAGCTGGATCTTGATCCGCCATGTGTCCTTTTGAATCATCTCCCTTCCCTGGGAGATGCCGATTACCAATAAGGAGGGTAAGTGATAGATTCGGACGATGTCTTAACGAAGATTCGGCAGGCCTTCGCAGAATCATTTGAGGTCGATCCGCAACTGGTGACCATGGAAACCAGTGCAAGCGACATTCCAGGATGGGACTCCGTGGGGCACTTATCGCTGGCCAGCAATTTGGAGCAGATCTTCGAGATCAGCCTGGATGTAGACGAACTGATTGAGATGGAAAACGTTCGAGCGATCGTTCGCATCGTTTCAGCGAAGCTTGAGAAAAACCACGTAAAGTGACAACCTCAGCAAGTTGGAATATTGCCGGGCGTGTCGTGGAGCGTCTCGGGCCGAATTCGCGGTTGGTTGATGCGGCTACCCGGTGCTCTCTCGCTTCGGCGGATCTGAAGCGAATGATTGCACAGTTCGGTGCTTCGCTGCTTTCCGCCGGCCTCGAGAAGGGCGATCGCGTACTCATCGGTTGCAATCTCTCTATCTCCAGCACGCTGGCGTATTTGGGGACCATGTACGGCGGGCTGGTTGCAGTCCCGGTAGATGAGCGTATGCTCGCGACCTCGGCCCTCGCATTGATCGAGGCAACCGGTGCGAAAGCCGTCTGGAGTGAGACTGGCCTCATATCAGACTATGCCGGTGTACTTTGCTTGCAAGGCGATCTGGCGAATGCACCTTATTCGTCCCCGCAGCCAGCCACCTGTGACCCCTCCGATCTGGCCGCTTTGATGGCAACGTCTGGATCGACAGGTGTGCCCCGATTTGTGAAAGTGAGTCATGGAAACCTGATCGCCAACACGGAAGCCATCATACGCAGTCAACGGCTGGGAACGGACGAGATAGCAATGGTGATTCTCCCCCTCAGCTATTGTTTCGGGGCCAGCCTGCTTCATTCGCACCTTTACACGGGCGGCAGTGTAGTGTTCGACCGGCGGTTTATGTTTCCGGATAAAGTACTTCAGTCCTTGGGCGAATTCGCCTGCACTACCTTCGCGGGAGTGCCGACTGTTTACAACCAGCTTCTTCGACGGTCAAACCTCAGAAGGATGGCTTTTCCGAGGCTGAGACGCTTTCTCCAGGCCGGGGGGGCGTTAGCACCCGAGAGAATCAATGAGATGCGGGCGGCGATGCCGCACGTTGGATTCTACGTAATGTATGGTCAGACGGAAGCCACAGCGCGGATTTCATGTCTGGAACCCGAACGCTGGGAAGAGAAAGCCGGAAGCGTGGGCCGGCCTCTCGACAATCTGACGATCTTGATCGTGGACGATGAGGGGAATGTCCTGCCGCGAGGGATGGTGGGCGAGTTGCTCGTGAAGGGGCCGTCCATCTGCCTTGGCTATTGGAACGATCCTGAGGAAACCGGACGCGTGTTCAGCGATGGATGGCTACGAACCGGCGACATGGCTCGCCAGGATGAAGAAGGTCATCTCTGGATCCTCGGACGCAGAGGAGCATTCCTTAAGATTCGCGGGACCCGCGTTAGCTTTGCAGAGGTGGAAGGAACAGTCGCCGCGATTCCTGGGGTTTATGAGTGCGGAGCTTGCGCGGTCGCGCATCCAGAAGCCGGCGAAGCGCTGATGCTGCTGGTTGTACCGGAACGTGGAAAACTTGTGGAGACGGAAGAAATCCGCAAAAAGCTTCCAGCGCACTGGATGATCGATTCGATTCGACAGGTTTCGGAGTTGCCTAAGACATCGAATGGGAAATTAGCGCGCTCTGTAATTTCGGAGTGGGCAAGGAACGGACTTGCAGCGATTGGATGAAAAGATCGATCAGATGCTGTCGATACCTCCATATTGGCAGTCACCTGATGAACGACAGGCAGGCCTGCTGGAGTTATTGAAGGAGGAACTCGAATACGCCTGCACCCGGCACGCAGGATATAAGAACTATGTCGAGCACTGGCCCGTCGATTATCGCTCTGTCGAGCGCGTAAGCGACCTGCCATACGTTCCTGTAGGAATCCTGAAAGCCAACCCTCCGTTGTCGTTTGTCGAGGCGAGCGAAATCAAAAACATGCTCACGTCGAGTGCGACGACGTCACAGTCTCCAAGCCGGGTCGTGCTCGATGCATCAACTGCGCGGCGCATGACCAAAGGGACTGCCATCATCGTTCGGGATTTCATTGGATCAGCCAGAAGACCGTACTTGGTCGTGGACACCGCCGGCCAACAGGGAACTGGGAATGCGATCGGGGCCCGCGGGGCAGCGATTCGAGGATTACAGCCTTTTGCGACCGCGACGACGTATTGTCTCAACCTCAACGACAAGGGCGATTTGACCCTCGATCTGAAGAAGTTGATGCAATTCGCCGAGGATCACAAGGACGCCCCGCTGCTGATTTACGGCTTCACATACATCCTGTGGAATCACCTAGTGAAGCCTCTGATGGAAGAGAATGTATGTCTGAATCTTCCCAATGTTCGGATTTTGCATAGCGGCGGATGGAAGCGGTTGCAGGACCAGGCAGTGGAGAAGACATTCTTCAACGAGCAGTTGGCTCGAGTGGTGGGATGCTCTGCAAGCTGCATCGTCGATTTCTACGGCATGGTGGAGAGTGTAGGCATCATTTTTCCGGATTGCCCGCAAGGCAATAAACATGCGCCCGTGTTTGGCGATGTGATTGTGCGTAATCCACTGACTCTCGAACCAGTCGCTGGCGGTGAGCACGGCATCGTGCAGGTCTGCAGCGTTTTGCCGACGAGTTTTCCCGGCAACCTGCTGCTTACAGAGGACATGGCTCAGGTAATCGCCTATGACGGCTGTCCCTGCGGAAGGCGCGGCATCAGTTTCCGCTTTGCAGGAAGAATTCCTAAGGCGGAAGTTCGCGGCTGCGGAAACTTAGACAACAAACGTTCGACGATTCAATGAAGCGCCTATATTCCGATGATTGAAATTCAAAAGGACGTCAATTCGCCCGAGGAAATCGCCGGCGCAGCGGCAAATCTGCGTCAGGCTGTCCTGGATGCGGAAGTTTCTCCGAACCAGGTTCTCGCAGTTTTTGATTCCTGGGCAAAGAGTCTGGATGCGCGCGAACTGGACGAGATACCGGGCATCGTCTTTCTGCGCATATGGCTGAGGCGTGGAACTCTTGAATCGATCATCACGCGTGAACTTGGACCCAACAGTCTGGATGGTGGATGGAACGATACCGGCCGCGCGAAGTGCAAAGCTTTTCCGATTGGGATTGTCGGCCATTGGCCTGCCGGCAACGTGGAAATCCAACCCCTGCTTTCGATGACCTGCGCTCTCCTGGGTGGGAACGCCGCCTTGGTGCGCATCCCGCGCAATCTGACTTGGCTGACACAGATCTTGATGGAGAAACTGGTTGAAAGCGATCCGGGCAAGGTCCTGACACCGCGCATCTTCATGGCCGCATTTGACCACGGTCGTCGCGACTTGCATGAAGCGATGGCGCAGGTTGTGGATGGTGCGATGATTTGGGGCGGCCAGGAGTCGGTCTTGCAAGTGCGCTCACTGCCGTTTCCGCACTGGGCGAGGATCGCCATATTCGGCCCCCGCATTTCGGTTGCAGCGATGGATGCAGGCGCCTGGTGCGATCGCAAAGAACGTGAGGCTTGGTGCACGCGGCTCGCACGCGATGTATGGCAGTTTGAGCAACAGGCATGTTCCTCACCTCAGGCGCTATTTCTTGAGAAAGACTCGGGCCGCTCCACGGCTGAATTTGTAACCGTTCTTCAAGGAGCCTTCGAAGCCGAAAACAGAGCCCATCCACGACGGACGATTGCTGCTGGCTTGACGTCAGCTGTCACTCTTGCCCGCGCTTCCTGGATGCTGAACGATACTGCACATACGGCAGTATTTCCAAAGGGCCCGGATTGGACGCTGCTGTCGGGCGCCGGGACAGATCTTCCGCAGCCAACTCAAGGGAAAACATTAACAGTGCTGGAAGTAGAAAACCTACTGGATGCGATCGACAAGTTGGACGGCAATGTGCAAACGCTAGGTTTGGGCGTGAGCGACCCGGACAAGGAAAGAGAAGTGGTTGAAATGGCAGGGCGGAGAGGCGTGGACCGAATTGTAAAGCTCGGACGCATGCATGTATTTGTTCCTCCATGGGACGGTGTCGATCTCATTCGGCCCATGGTCCGGATGGTACGTCATGTCAGTTCGACGGACTAAAGGTCTGCCGTGAATATCGACGCAATGGGGCGCCGAATCTGCTTGATTAGGCGGCTATCGAAGAACAAACTGCAGACACTGATTGTGAACACCAGAGCGGTTTAAGAAGTGCACGAAAAAGACCTCTGCTTAAGGAAGTTTCGAGAAGACCTATGAGCGACGCAACTGCTTTCCTGAAAGGCCTTGACACCAAGGCCAAGATGTTTGCCCCGTCGGCTTGGGCAACTTACCACGCGAATGAGGAGCTATGTTCCTGGCTCATGAGTCCGCTGGCCCGTTGGGCAGGTGCGGCATACGGCGACCGCGCCTTCGACGATGCGGCAACAGGCTATGCCAAGTACTGCATGGGTGTTTGGAAATCCCAGCAAATGTATGAGAAACAGGGCCGATACACGCCGGAAAGTATGCCTGAGCTTATCTCCGAAGTGTATGAAGATGAAGGCTACATGGTTCCTTACATGTGGGCCGCAATCTTGATTTATCCTTTTTGGCCTTCCATGGTGAGCCATATCGCGCTTTATCGGGACGACTTTCTGAAGGTCCTGCCGGAGAGCGCGAGGGTCTTGGAAGTTGCCTCCGGTCATGGCGTGATGGGGTTGCTTGCGGCCGAGACCCGGCCGGACATCCATGTGCAAGGTTTCGATATCAGTCCGCCAGCGGTCGCAGTGTCACACAAGCTGCATCAGGTTTCGGGGCTAGGAGAGCGGGTGTCCTTTGAAGTCAAGGACGCGCTGAATCTGAGTCTGTCAGGGGAACGTGGAACCTACCAGGGAATTATTGCTGCAATGCTGGCGGAGCACCTGCAGGATCCGCGACCTCTGTTTGCCGTGCTGGCGCATCATCTAGCCGACGATGGCCTGGCCTTCTTCAGCACTGCGCTTGAATCGGCGCAGCGCGACCACACGTTTGAATTTCACCACGAAAGCGAACCAATCAGGATGGCGGAGGAAGTCGGTTTGCGCGTAACAAAGCTGGTATGCGATGCAGGGACGCCTGTGCCCGGTGGCCGCTTTCTTCCCCGCGCCTTGGGCATGATCCTGCGCAAACGTTAACGATCACCATGGAGTTTGAACCCACCTCGAGGAAAGTTGTTTCCGGCGGACTGAGCCTGCGATTCCTATGACAATGACATTTGAAGAAGTAAAGGCGCACCTGAAACAGCGGTTTCCGTTTCTCATGGTCGACCGGGTGCTCGAACTCGAACCGGGAAAACACATCGAGACACTTAAGAATGTGACGGGCAACGAGATTCAGTTTCTCGGCCATTTCCCTGATTATGCGATCATGCCCGGAACATCGATCATTGAGGCCATCGGGCAGAGTGCTTCCATCTTGTTCAGCTATACCACCGGCAAAGGCATGGAGTCGAACGAATTCATGGCGCTGGCGGCGGTCAACGATATGAGGTTTCTGGTGCCGGTATTGCCAGGTCATACTATGATCATCGACGTGAACATAGTTAAAATGACGGCAGAGGCGGCGCTCATTGAGGGAACAGTGCGTGTGGAAGATACGGTTGTCGCTCGGGGGAAATTGAGTTTCGCCCGCAAGATTGTCTGATCCATCATTATGGTCAACGGCAAGATCTAGGTTAGTGACCACTGGAAACCGGAAGAGTATACAGATGAAAGACGATGATGCATCCGTTTGGCATAGAGCAAAGTCCACTGTCAGAGCTTCTTTGAATCGTGTCTTACATCTGATGGCCAGATCCCTGCCGGGAGGATATAGCCTTAGGCCATTTCTTCACCGTTTGCGCGGCGCAACAATTGGTCGAGGCGTATGGATTGGAGATGATGTCTTCCTTGACGGAGCTCACCCAGAGGCCGTTGAAATTCGCGAGGGCGCTGCGATCCTTCTGCGGTGCGTTATCGTCGGCCATACAAAGGGTGCAGGGAAGGTGATTATCGAAAAAGGAGCAGTTATTGGCGCGGGCAGCATTATTATGTGCTCCTCGGGCAAGACATTGACGATCGGTGAGTGTGCGGTCGTCTCAGCAGGCTCAACGGTATCCAATAACATTCCTCCATATACACTGTGTGGTCCGCCTCGCATCCAAATGTTCGGCCAAGTAACCGTTCCATTTCTCGAGGCAGCCACAATCGAAGAATTCAGACGAGGTTTGAGGCCATTAGAAGCAAATCACGAGAAGCCTACCTCTAGTCACAAGCAAGTCTAGAATCCGCTCATCACTTGTTTCCTTGAATGCACCGGACCGAGGAACGGCATGAAGAACAAGCTACGGAATACACGGAAGTTCTTCCAGATTTATCGGGTACGAGATAAAGTCCTTATGCCCATTTGCCAATATCCAACAGCTCATGTCCTCTTGCCTAGGTTGGCGTTTTCAAGTGGCAAATGACATACGACTCTAACAATTGCATTTCGGCCCGGCATGGCTCTGGAATCGACGCTGCGAATTTGCGGATCGCATTAAGGCTTTTCTGCGCTCATCGCCTTAAAAATGCGAGCGCCATGCGCAACGCGCATCCTCCGCGGTTGTTCTTCGGAATGAGAGGCTAAGTTAATGATCATTACAAGTACGCCATTTCGGATTTCTTTTTTCGGCGGTGGGACCGACTATCCTATCTGGTACCGTGAACACGGAGGGTCCGTTTTTTCAACGACGATCGATAAGTCTTGTTATTTAAGCTGCCGGCATTTGCCACCCTTTTTCGAGTATCACAGCCGAATCTCCTATTCGAAGGTGGAGAATGTGGGAAGGAATGACGCGATTGAACATCCGTCTGTACGAGCCTGCCTGCAATTTCTCAACATTACCGAAGGGGTCGAAATCCATCACGTTGCAGATCTGCCCGCGCGTACTGGGCTGGGTACCAGCTCCGCGTTTACGGTTGGACTCTTGCTCGCGCTTTATGCACTGAAGAATCAGATGCGTGACAAGCGCGCCTTAGCAAACGAAGCAATCCATATCGAGCGGGATCTGCTTCAGGAGGCAGTGGGTGCACAGGACCAAGTGAGTGCAGCTTACGGAGGTTTGAATCGTATCGATTTCGGCAGCGACGGAGCAATCGACGTGAGACGAATCGTGGCCTCTCCAAGCAGACTCGCCGACCTCGAACAGCATTTGGCGCTCTATTTCACTGGGTTCTCGCGAACTGCCTCGGAAATAGCTCAGGAGCAGCTAAGAGTTACCCCACATAAGAAGCGGGAATTGGAAACGATGCTCGAATTGGTGGATGAAGGGGAAGCGATCCTTGCAGACGGTAATCGGCGCCTGGAAGAATTCGGAAAGTTGCTGCACACCGGTTGGCAGATCAAGCGATCGCTTACACAGAAAATCTCAAGCAGTGAAATAGATGAGATCTACGAGGCGGGACTCGGCGCGGGTGCGATAGGAGGCAAGCTGCTGGGCGCGGGCGGCGGTGGCTTCATGTTGTTTTACGTGAATCCAGAGCGGCGCGAAGAGCTGCGGACGAGATTGAAGAAGCTTCTTTGCGTTCCATTTTCCTTCTCAACCCTGGGCAGCCGTGTCATTGTGTATGAGCCTGAAGGACAGTACGAGGAGGCTCTAGCCAACGATCGGGATTCAATTTACGGGTCCAATTCGTCGGCGACAACCGAACCGCGGCGGCCGGCGTTGCAACCCTTGGAAAATGCCCTTCAAAAGGAGATTATTGAAACAAAATGAATATTGCTTGTCCATATGTTCTGATTACTCCTGCAAGAAACGAAGAGGCGTTCATTGAGAAAACGCTCGAATCCGTGATTAAGCAGACGGTTCTGCCGCAACGCTGGGTCATTGTCAACGACGGTTCGACTGACGCTACCTCAGAAAAGGTACGTTCTTACCTGGCCGATCATCCGTGGATGACCTTAGTTGACCTTCCAGTGCGCAAAGAGCGGCACTTCGCTGCGAAGGTCAACGCATTCAATGCCGGGCGGGAGAGAGTAAGAGACCTGGATTACATCGTAATCGGTAATCTCGACGCGGACGTTTCGCTCGATGCGGATCATTTTGAGTTCTTGATGAACCAGTTTGTCAAGGATCCGGAACTCGGCGTTGCCGGAACAATTTTCCGCGAGGAAGGCGGTTATAGCTCGGGAACTGACAGTTTTGAGGGTCATACATATGTCTCCGGCCAGTGTCAGATGTTTCGTCGTCAGTGTTTCGATGAGATCGGCGGCTATAAGCCAAATAAGGCCGGTGGTATCGACTGGATGGCTGTCACGCATGCGCGCATGATCGGATGGAAAACACGTTCATTTCGTGAGAAATCCTTCTTCCATCACCGCAAACTTGGAACAGCGGAGCGTGGCCGATTCGCATCAAGCTTTTCATACGGCGAGAAAGACTACTATCTTGGCGGGCATCCTGTTTGGGAGATGTTTCGCGTAGCCTACCGGATGACCAAACCCCCATATTTGATCGATGGCGCTGCGTTCGGTCTGGGATACGTATGGGCTTTCATATCCCGCCAGAAACGTCCGGTGTCTGACGAACTGATGCGGTTTCACCGCAAGGAACAGATGCAGAAGCTTCGGACGATTCTCAAGTCAATGCTCAAATCTGGACACGTCGACAGTTTTCAGCCTAAGGAAAGTTAGCAAATCAGTAAGTGAACAATATGACTGCAGTCACAACAGAAACTCTGGCAATGTCACGGCCCGAGATTGCCGCAATTGAATCCGGAGTCTTGCGCTTTATAAAGTGGCTCGACCGATATGGCGAGACTTCTTATGATCATCAAAGCTTTTTCGCAGGCGATCTAGGACGACGCGCGAAGGCGCTGTATTACCGGAAGCCGCTTCTCGGAACAGTCGCCGTGGCACCGATGATCTTCGCGGAAGCCTTTGTGCCTTCGGCACGCCGCTTCTTCTGGAAGAAACAGCGTTTCCCCATTGCAGACGCTCATTATGCAATGGGCTTTGCGTTCCTCGCGAGCGTTCTCAACGATGACCAATACTACCGTCGTGCCGTGGACTTCCTTCATGTCCTGAAAGAAACGCGCTCCGCTGGATTCGAGCGATATTGTTGGGGGTACCCGTTCAGTTGGGAAACGCGCAACGGAACAATGCACGCAGGAACGCCGATGATCACCACCCTTCCTTATGCATACGAGGCATTTAGGGAAGTCTTTCGGATTGACGGAGATCTGAAATGGCGGGAAATCATGCGCTCGATTGCCGAGCATGCATTGCTTGATTATCACGATAAAGGTACCTCGGATTTGGCATCCAGCTGTTCGTACACACCAGATCCTGATGACCCAGGGGGCGTAATCAACGCCAGCGCGTATCGAGCTTTTCTCCTGACGCAGGCTGCGGCGGATTTTTCAGAACAAAGGTACCAATCCGTAGCGGACCGGAATCTGAATTTCGTTCTCGAATCCCAGAATCCCGACGGCTCCTGGTACTACTCCACGGACGGGAAAAGAGATTTTGTCGATCACTTTCACACCTGCTTTGTACTCAAAGCACTGGCGAAAATTGAGGCCCTGACTGGAAACCGCGAATGCACCTTGGCCATAGAGCGCGGCGTTCACTACTACATTCAGAATCTCTTCGACGCTGAAGGATTACCAAAGCCTTTTTCTCGCAGACCGCGACTCACGGTCTATCGAAATGAGCTTTACGATTACGCTGAGTGCATCAATCTGGCGGTGTTGTTGCAGGGGCGATTCTCTGCGCTGGATTTGATTCTTTCCCGTCTGGCGAACTTCTCTGCGTGGCAAAAACCTGACGGGTCTTTCCGGAGCCGAAAGCTACTCATTGGCTGGGACAATACGCCGATGCACCGCTGGGCACAATCGCAAATGTTCAGGAGCCTGTGCTGCCTTCTTTACAGAGGCGCGCAAAGCTCGAGCGCCAAAACCAGAAACTGACGATCAGGAATCACCATGTGCGGAATATGCGGCCAGTTCAACTTCGGAGATGATGCCCCAGTGCTCCGCCAGAACATCGAGCGGATGGCGCGCAGCATCGTCCACCGCGGCCCTGACGATGAAGGATACTTTGTTAGCGGCTCCCTCGGGTTTGGCTTTCGGCGACTCTCCATCATAGACCTTGCCGGCGGCCATCAGCCAATGTCCGATGGAGAAGAATCTGTCTGGGTCATCTTCAACGGCGAAATTTACAATTTCCCCGAACTCAAGCGCGAACTCGAAGCCTTTGGCCACATATTTCGTACGAAATCTGACACGGAAGTCATCGTGCACGGATATAAGCAGTGGGGCGACGACGTAATGAACCATCTGAACGGCATGTTCGGCCTGGCAATCTGGGACGTTCGAAAAAGAAGGCTGGTTCTGGCTCGCGATCCATTTGGCATCAAACTGATTTACTACCGCTTAACCGCAGACCGTCTTTACTTTGGCTCTGAGGTCCGTGCCGTATTAGCGAGTTCCGAGGAACGCCCTGAGCCGGATCTGGATTCTCTAAATCTGTTTCTTCGTTATCGGTTTACTCCTTCACCACATACGATTTTTCGCGGAGTGCGAAAGCTGGCCCCGGGCACGATGCTGGTTTGCGAAAACGGTGCCGCCCAAGTGCGCCAGTGGTATAACTATCGTCCGACCTCATTTTCGCCGCCAAAATCGGACGACCAAGTCCAGGAGGATCTGGTCGAGCTTTACAAGCAGTCGATGAAAAGACATCTCCTCAGCGACGTTCCCGTGGGACTTCTGCTGAGCGGTGGCGTCGATTCCGGTCTCCTGCTTGCTTTAATGAACCTCTACGGCAGTTCCTGGAGAACTTACACCGTCGGCTATGGTACCGGCTACGCCGACGATGAACTGGCCGATGCGGAGAAAACAGCATCGCGTTTTTCATCGCAGCACACGTCTGTGCTGCTCAACAGGGCGATGTTCGAGGAAGCCTTTCCGGCGATTGTCGCTCAACTGGAGGAACCGATTGCGTCGTCGTCGATTGTGCCGATGTATTTCGTGTGCAAGCGGGCTCGCCAGGATGTGAAGGTCGTGCTGATCGGACAAGGCCCCGATGAATTATTTGCCGGCTACCGCCGCCACCTCGGTGTCCGCTACGCTTCGTACTGGGAAACCGTTCCCGGCTGGATGCGCGCCCCGCTTGAGATTGCGATTGCTGCGCTACCGCGAAACGAAATGTTGAAACGAGGTATTCACTCCCTGAGCATTGCAGACCGCGCACAGCGATATAAGGAGGTGCTTTCACTTCTGCCAGGTGACGAAGTCAACGCACTCTTTCAGGACGGAGCGTTGAATGGGGATGCCGGCGATGAGCTGCTTGAATGCTGGAGGGACCTCCTGGAGCTCTCTAGCGAGACCGATGATCTGGGTGGGTTTCAGTTTCTCGAAATGAGATCGACTCTTCCCGATGAACTTCTGATGTTTGGCGACAAGCTTTCAATGGCCCACGGCCTTGAGGCTCGAGTACCTTATCTCGATAGGGAAATCGTTGAGTACGTTGAAAGATTGCCTGCACGCTTTAAGGTGCGCGGCGCAAATCAAAAATGGGCTCACCGTCAGGTGTGCAAAGAACTTCTGCCTGCGGAGATTTTAAGAAGGAAAAAGCGTGGCTTCAATGTGAATGTGGTGGACGAATGGTTCCGTGGCAGTGTGAGCAACAAGATGAAAGAGACGTTGATGGATTCAGATTCGCTGATGTATCAATATCTACGGCCCTCAGCCGTTCAGCGGCTCTTCCAGCAGCATCAAGCGGGCCAAAATGACTACCACAAGATACTTTTCAGCTTAATGGTGTTTGAACAGTGGCTGAGAGTTCACTTCGCTGGGGAACCTTGCGGCGTTTGACTTCTGCACGTTTTTTGAAACTGTATGTGTTCCTTGACGAGATAAAGATTGTTGGTGTCTTCTTGAGTCATCCCCAGCAAATCCAGGGTCGAACGACCTGCGCAGGTCCAATCATTATGACCTTTCCAGGCAGAATCAACCGACCGAGCCGATCAGTGCAGTCTACAGACCGGGGCATGAGCCAACCATGACAGAGTTGCTGGTGGAAGCCGGGCGCACAGAAGGGCAATACTGGAAGGATATCTGGCGCTATCGCGAACTGTTCTTCTTTCTTGGCTGGCGCGACCTTCTAGTACGGTACAAGCAAACAGTCGTGGGTGTAAGCTGGTCGCTACTTCGGCCGCTTTTGACAATGCTAATACTGACGCTTGTCTTCGGGAAGCTGGGTAAAATGCCGTCCGGAGGGTTGCCCTATCCGCTGTTGGTTCTTTGCGGTATGCTTCCGTGGCAGTTCTTCTCTACAGCCATTTCCGACAGCGGAAACAGCCTGGTCTCGAATTCCAGCCTGATCTCGAAAATCTATTTTCCGCGCCTCATCCTGGCGGCCAGCTCGGTCATCACGAGTTTTGTCGACTTCCTTATTTCTTCTGCCTTCCTGCTCGTGCTCATGGTTTGGTACAGGTTTATTCCTCCTGTGGAGGCTATTTTCCTTCCGTTCTTTGTTCTGCTGGCGTTCTGTGCGTCCCTTGGAGCTGGCTTCTGGATCGCTGCTCTGATGGTGAGATATCGAGATTTTCGGATTATCGTTCCCTTTGTCGTGCAGTTCGGCCTCTATCTCTCGCCTGTGGGTTATCAAAGTAGCGTTGTCCCCGTTCGTTTCCGGCTTCTGTATTCACTCAACCCGATGGTAGGCATCATTGACGGGTTTCGCTGGTCACTGCTCGGCGCCCAGAATAGAATGTATCTTCCGGCGCTCACGTTGTCGATTCTTGAGGTCGCCGCGATTCTCGTCTCGGGAGTTTTGTACTTTCGCAAGACCGAACTTACGTTTGCTGATGTCATTTAACTGAGCGCGTGCTGGTTTCCTAACTGAGCTCGTGCTGGTTTCCGCGAATCGAGTCATGTCCAAGGCTGCTATCGTCATCGAAGGTCTCGGCAAACGATACACAATCGGCCAGCAGAAAGCTGATGTTGACGGAATGCGCCACGCTGTTGAGGGCGCGATTCGGGCACCTGGCGCCTGGCTGAGATCGCGTCGAGAATCAAAACTGAAGCAGGTGGACTTTTGGGCACTCAGGAATGTGACCCTGAACGTCAACCAGGGCGAGGTTGTCGGGATTATCGGGAAGAACGGAGCTGGAAAGAGTACGCTCCTTAAACTTCTCAGCCGGATCACGGTTCCGACTGAAGGGCGATTTCGCATCAATGGCAGAACAGCTAGCCTGCTCGAAGTCGGTACAGGGTTTCACCATGAGCTCACGGGGCGCGAGAACATCTTTCTCAATGGCGCGATTTTGGGGATGACTCGCGCTGAGATCACGCAAAAATTCGATGAGATCGTCGAGTTCTCCGAGATTGAGGACTTTCTCGACACTCCAGTCAAGCGATATTCCTCTGGTATGTACGTTCGCTTGGCCTTTGCCGTGGCGGCCCACCTGAATCCCGAGATTTTGATCGTTGATGAAGTGCTTGCTGTCGGAGATTCCGCATTCCAGAGAAAGTGTCTCGGCAAGATGGGAGACTTCGCTGAGAGCGGTAGGACAGTTCTATTTGTAAGCCACAACCTGCAAGCTATTCGCAATCTCTGTCAACGGGGAGTCTGGATCAAGGATGGTCAGGTCCATCAAGACGGCACTGTGGAGGAGGTTACGGGCGCGTATTTCGAAAGCGCTTCCGGCGAGACCGCGTTTTCCTGCATCAATGCCGCATATGGTTTGAAGATCATCCAGGTCAAACTGAAAAATAGCCGCGGCGTCGAAGCCAGGGAGTTTCAGCCCGGCGAAGATCTCATCGTAGAAATCTCTTACGAAGCCGATAGGCGCATTTCAAGACCCATTGTCGCGCTGGGGATTGTCGGAATTAGCGGTTCCTGCTTTACCGCTAACATGCTTCTCGATGGACATAGACCCGACTGCCTGACAGGCGTCGGCAAAATATCGTGCTTATTTCATTCGATTCCCCTGTTGCCACAAAGTTACACGGTGAAGATGAGGATCCAGGGCGCAGACCCAGGAGAAATGATTGTTCCCTATCAGGAAGTCGCGCACTTCGATGTGAGTGGAGATCTCGCGGACTACGGCTATCAAGGAGAGTTCCTGAAACATGTTCGCCACTCTACGCCGGTCGTAGTGCCATATGACTGGATGCTTCCCGATGGAACCGTTGCGGCCGTTGCCTTGAAACGGCAAGTTTATCCAGAGTACGAAGCAGAGGTTGGTGTGAACCCTTTCGGGCTCTGAAACCAGTATGAGGTGAGGGTTGTGCGGAAACCGCAGCGCTGGAGTCAACGGTAGCTTGTGTTCAGCAATCGATCGAAAATGAGGTTGTTCTTCGTCGGAGACAATCGGACAAGCTTCAACTTGGGGCGTGGCGCCAGCATTGCACTTCGCAACACGCTGTCTGGACCGTTTGAAATCAGCGGTTGTATTACCGGCGATTTGTTCGACTTATCTGTAGCTGAGGCAGGATATGTCCACACCTTGATGCCTTCCAGATTCTACCGGCATTTCCGCTATCTTCTGGAAAGGCGCAAGAGGCCGCTCGTCAGTTGGTACATAAAGCTGGAGCAGTTGTGGGGAGCGCATGATTTCATTTCCACAGATCCCAAAATCAGCGTCGACAACCTGCTCACGGAGAAACATCGTTATCCTGCTCTGAGTCGTATTTATGAAGAAGCCATGGCAGCCGACGTTTTCGTGGTTGACGGAGATGGCGATATCATCTTTTCCACTCCGCCACGTCGCTCAACTCTCTTCCTTCTCGCGATGGTTGAATTGGGCCTGAGATTAGGAAAACCCGTGTTCCTCGTCAATTCAATGATCTCGGACTGTCCGGTAACAGGGAGAAATAGCGAGACCCTGGACAAGGCGCGGGGTCTCTTTGCTCGCTGCAAGGCAGTCGCGTTACGCGACTACGAGTCCCTCCGTTATATCAATGCGGAAATTCCGCAGGCAAATGCCAGCTTCATCCCCGATTCACTCTTCTCCTGGTTTTCCCGTTACGAGGGGCCCGGCTGCTGGCTGCCAAAGGACGGCGATTTCATTTTGCCGCATCCCGAAAAGGCGGAGTACTGGGGAAAACTCGACTTTTCTCAACCGTACATCTGTATTGGTGGAGGGGCACTGGCTTCCTGGTATCCTGACAAGGCTGTGGATTGCTATGGACGCCTGATCGATGCCGCCGGCAAACTTGGGCTGCGCACTTATCTCATGGAATGCGATCTGCCAGATTCGTTCTTGCAACGAGTTGCTGCAAAAATGCAGGTCGGCGTCGTGCCTTCGAATGCGCCGATCCTCTTGTGCGGTGCCGTTCTAGCCAATGCCCGGCTTTTCATCTCTGGCCGCTACCATCCATCGATTCTCGCCTCGCTTGGCGGAACTCCTTGCATTTTCCTTGGATCTCATGCTCATAAGATGAGTAGCCTACCCGAGGTGCTCAACTATCAGGTGAATCGGGAATTCGACGCGCTTCCAAGCGATGCAGAAATCGCGGAAATCCTGGATCTGGCTCAGACTTATTTAGAGCAAGGCGAGACTTTGCGCGATCGGATCCGAAATGTTGCAAAGATGCGCGCTGATCAGGCGAGTGACTTGCCCTCATTTCTGCGCCAGCACTTACATGTGTCGCTGAATTGAGCCGCTATTTATTGACTCTGCTATGAATTCCATTGTGTTAATCGGCGCTGGCGGCCATGCCAAGGTCATTGTCAGTATTCTTCGCAAGCTACGTCGCTTCGATATTCTCGGTTACACGGCTTTGGAAAATAGCGGCGAACTGATGGGAGTCCCGTTTCTCGGTCTTGATAGAGACCTAGCCAAATTAGCGGACCAGCACAAGAATCTCACTGCCGTTCTCGCCGTAGGTCAGGTAGGGCTGGGGAATTTTCGCTTCTCATTATGGGAAAAACTGCATGTCCTTTCCATTGCCTTCCCGTCCATTGTTTCCCCAAACGCCGTCGTTAACGAGGCAGTTTCACTTGGCGAAAGTACTGTGGTGATGGACGGCGCCGTTATTAACAGCGGCGCTAGCATCGGTCGGGGCGCCATCGTCAACACCAACAGTACGGTCGAGCACGATGTCGTCCTGGCTGATTGGGTGCATGTCGCTTCGGGAGCTACCATCTCCGGAGGAGTGACCATCGGGCGCTTTTCGATGATCGGAGCGGGTGCAGCGGTTATTGAAGGGAAGACTGTCGGACCTGGTTGCCTCATTGGAGCAGGCGCCACCGTAACAAGTGATCTGAGCGAACCGGGTGTTTATGTTGGCTGCCCGGCTCGCCGCATCAAATCTTAATCTCATGGCTCGCGTATACATCATTGCTGAAGCTGGCGTAAATCACAACGGATCGGTAGATCTCGCCTTGCAGCTTGTCGAAGCAGCCAAAGACTGTGGCGCCGATGCGGTCAAGTTTCAAACCTTTCGTGCCGCTCGCATCGCCTCCCGTTCAGCCGCAAAGGCGCACTATCAGGAACGGCAAACGGGTAACGCAGAATCTCACTTCGAGATGCTGCGGCGGTTGGAGTTGGATGCCGAGGCTCACCGCCGACTCATTGATCGCTGCCGGAAAATCGACGTTGAGTTTCTGTCGAGCCCGTTCGATGAAGAAAGCGTCGATCTTCTTGACGCACTCGGCGTCTCGCAATTCAAGGCGCCGTCGGGGGAAGTGACCAATCTTCCCCTTCTTCGGCACATTGCAAGCAAAAGCCGGCCGGTCATTCTATCCACCGGCATGGCGACGCTGGGAGAAGTCGAGGAAGCTGTTCTCGCGCTTCAGGCTGTGGGAACTGCGCCCATTACGCTCTTGCACTGCGTCACAGAGTATCCGGCGCCTTATAGCGAGATTAACCTCCGAGCAATGGAAACACTGCGCGCAGCCTTCCGCCTGCCTGTGGGCTATTCCGACCACACCGAGGGCATCGAGATCGCCGTCGCTGCTGTTGCGATGGGCGCGCAAGTGATCGAGAAACATTTCACTATTGATCGCTCACTTCCGGGTCCCGACCATGCTGCGTCGCTTGAACCGGCTGAGCTGAAGCGGATGGTCACAGCCATCCGGAATGTCGAATCGGCTCTGGGCAACGGCGTCAAGGGTCCGGCGCCATGTGAAATTCCCAACATCTCGGTTGCGCGAAAGAGCCTGATCGCAACGCGCAACTTGTCCGCAGGGCACCGGCTCCGTGCCGAAGACATTACCATCAAGCGCCCCGGCACTGGCATCTCTCCAAAGTTTCTTCAGGTCCTGGTCGGGCACACTCTTCGGACCGGCGTTAAAGAAGATGAAGTTATTCGTTGGAACGATCTCGCGTAACATCACTTACTCATTGACCCACACGACGGATGGCCGCACCAGGATACCGAAGTGCGCTGATCGAGTTTCTACACTCAATGCGAGTATTTCATCTCGAAGTTCTCTGTGACGGCCTCCCCGGCAACGCCGTCACGGTATGAGGGCATCTATGACCCACACAAACCACTCGGGAACAAGCAGGCCGCTGAAGATTTATCTAGGCGACCTTACATATACGACCCTGTCCATCGCGACCGACGCCTTTCCGCTCAATGTCGCGTTTATTGCGGCCTACGCCGCGAAAGCCTTTGGCTCCGAAATCGACATAAAGCTCTTCAAGTACGTTGACGATTTGGAACAGGCTATCCGGGATGCGCCGCCAGATATCCTCGGGATGAGTAACTACCCGTGGAACTTCAACCTGGGTCTGGAGTTCTTCCGAATGACCCGGATTCTTTCCCCAAAGACAATCCGCGTCATGGGAGGCCCGAATATCCCGTTGGAAGACGAGGGCCGCGAGCAATTCGTCAAGCGCAATAGCCTTATCGACTTCTACGCCTATCTGGAGGGGGAAGAAGCGTTCTCCGCTCTCGTGAGGCGCGCCATGGAGACAGGGCTCGACCGCGAACGTATGCAAGCAACGCCGATCGACGGCTTCATTCATCGGATCAGCAATACAGAAGTCGTGAAAGGGATCATGCTCCCGCGGCGGCGCATGCTCGACGAAATTCCGTCTCCATATCTGGCCGGATTCATGGACAAGTTCTTCGACGGTAAGCTTTCGCCCATGATGGAAACAAATCGAGGATGCCCTTTCTCCTGCTCATTCTGCCACGAGGGCAACCAGCTGATCTCAAAGGTGAACTTCTTCAGCACCGAGCGGGTAAAGGAAGAACTGGACTACATCGCCGCGGCCGTGCGAAAGGCGCCCATCCTCATCTCGAACTTGACCTTCGCGGACCCCAATTTCGCCATGTACGAACGGGACTACGAAATTGTCGAGCATATCGCCAAAATTCAAGAAAGGCAAAACTGGCCGCGCTCCATCTTTGCCTCAACAGGGAAGAACAAGAAGGAGCGCATTGCCCAGGCGCTGCGAAAACTAAAAGGGTCGATGTCGATGTGGATGTCTGTCCAATCCATGGATCCCGTGGTCCTGAAAGAGATCCATCGCGATAACATCAGCACATCGCAGATGATGTCGTTGGCCACGGTCTACGAGGAATTCGGCGTGCCTACGTTTTCCGAGCTCATTCTCGGTCTGCCGGGAGACTCCTATGAGCGGCACGTCAACTCGATCTCCCAGGTTCTCGAATCAGGTATTAACGTCGTTGAAGTTTACACTTGCATGCTCCTCAACGGCACCCAACTCAACACGGCCTTCAGCCGGGCGACCCATAACATCGGCTCGCATTTTCGCATCTTGCCTCGTGACTTTGCAAAGCTCGGAGACGGGCGTATTGCTGTCGAGATTGAGGAGGTGGTCAGTTCGACAAACACCATGTCGTTCGAAGACTACCAGAACGCGAGGAAGCTGCACCTCATGGTTGCCGTGGTGTACAACGGCGGCGGCTTCAATGCTCTGCTAAGACTGATGCGGCAAAACAAGGTTCGGATCATGGATCTGCTTCAGAAGCTCGTCGCGGATCGGGACACGGCTCCAGCACGGGTCAGGGAAGTCGTCGATTCGTTTGTCAGGCTCACGCGAGAGGAGTTGTGGGATTCCGAAGAGAAACTTCGTCAGTTCATCTACACAGGGGACAACTACGAAAAGTTACTAAAAGGGGAAATCGGGATCAACCTCATTCAGACGCATACTGCCAGGAGTCTGGCAGTCATGGATGAATGGGTAGACTACGTCTTTCGCACAGCTGGTAAGATCTTCGCCGATCGATTGCCGAATGATGCGGCGCTGGCGGAGAGTCTGAAGGAAATTCGAGCGTATTGCTCGGGTCGGGTCCACAATATCTGGGGAGTTGACCGGAATGAGAGCAATCCCTGTGTTTTGATGAACTACGATATTGCGGGCTGGTTGCGCAGTCCGCTTTCTGCGCCGATTTCCGAATTTAAGCTTAGTCAGCCCGTTACGTACAGGTTTGCGTTTTCTGAGTCGAAGCAAGAAGAAATGGCAGCGCAGATCAAGCGGTATGGCACGACGTCGACGGGAATCGGTCGGATCATGGCGCAGATGGGGAGAGATCGCATCTGGCGCGAGCCCGAGCCTCTGACATCGGTTTTAGTCGAGTCTTCAGGGGCGTTCTGTACCACTCTCCCGCAGAGCGATGTGCCCGAAATTGAAGCGCGGGAAAGCCAGACCCAAACGTGAGCCGCCGAAAAATCTGTGTCGTCACAACCAGCCGATCCGAATACGGGCTGCTGCGAAATCTCATCGATTGCATCCGCGTCGATGCCAGGCTCAGGCTCCAGTTGATTGTTTCAGGCACGCATTTGGTGCAGGAGTTTGGATTCACCGCACGGGAGATTGAAGCTGACGGCGTCAAAATTGACCGGCGGATCGACATCGGCCTTACGGGAAGTAGCGGACTTGCGAATGTGGGGTCGGTGGGGCGCGGGTTAGGCAAATTCGCTGAGGTGCTATCGGAACTCCGACCGGACCTATTGGTGCTGCTCGGTGACAGATTCGAATTGCTGGCACCTGCAATTGCCGCGTTGTTGCTGAGAATTCCAATTGCGCACATTCACGGAGGTGAGCGCAGCGAAGGCGCCCTCGATGAAGCGGTACGGCATGCAATTACAAAGATGTCTTCCCTTCATTTCGCCGCAACCGAGTCTTATCGTCGCCGGATTATTCAGATGGGAGAATCACCCGCGACTGTCTTTGCTTTCGGCGCTCCGGGACTGGACCAAATCTATCATTTGCGGCTTCTGACGCGATCGCAGCTCGAACGAGAACTCGGCTTCTCAGTCAAGGATCCGGTAGCGCTCGTCACATTTCATCCGGCAACGCGAGATGCCGGCTCAATCGAGATCCAGGTCCGCCGACTCATTGCAGCCGTCAAAGCCAGCGGCCTGCGGGCGATTTTCACCATGGCCAATGCCGATGCCCAGGGCGCGGTAATCAACCATCACCTAAAGGCGGCTTGTGCTGTCCACCCGGAAAAATTCAAGTGGTTTCCGCACCTCGGTCATCTACGCTATCTCAGTTGCCTCCAGCATCTCACGGTCATGGTAGGCAATTCTTCGAGCGGATTGATCGAAGCGCCCTCTTTTCGCATGCCGGTTGTCAATATTGGTGATCGCCAGCGCGGTCGAATCCGCGCCGCAAATGTCATCGATGTTCCGTGCAGCAGGGCCGAAATTCTGCGCGGAATTCAGCGTGCTGCCTCACCGCGCTTTCGGGCGTCGCTGCGCAGAATGCGCAATCCATACGACCGATTCCACGACGGCCGCACCAGTGAACGAATTAAGAATGTATTGAGAGACGTGAAAATCTCAGCTGATTTTCTCAAGAAGAGCTTTCACGACCTGCCAAACTAGCCAAACTCGATCTTTCGCCAAACTTATGTCAACTCCAAATGGAACGACTGAAATGATTAGCGCGAACGAAGGCGTCAAATCGCTCTTGGTACCCCAAACGCATACCATCCGCCAGGCGATGGAGCAGTTGGAGAAAACCGAGGAAAAAATCGTATTTGTCGTAAACGCTGAGTTGCGCTTGGTTGGCTCGCTCACCGACGGCGATATAAGGCGATGGATTCTGTCTGACGGAGACCTGAAGGCGCAAGTACTTCAAATCTGCAACCGCCAGCCGTGTGTGGTTCATGAGGGCTTTGGCGCGGACAGGATTCGCGCTGAAATGCTGGCGAAGAACCTAATTTGCATCCCAGTCGTGAATGCGTCGCTCGAAATCGTGCGGTTGGTATTTTGGAAGGAGCTCTTTCAAGGCGAGGCGGTGTCAAAGAAGAAGCGTCGCTTGAATCTCCCCGTGGTGATCATGGCAGGAGGACAGGGAACCCGACTAGCGCCTTTTACGAATGTCCTTCCCAAGCCTCTAATTCCAGTCGGCGATCGTACGGTCATTGAAATCATCATCGCTCAGCTTCAGAACCATGGCCTGGAAAAGTTCATTCTTTCCATTAATTACAAGTCCAAGATCATTAAGTCGTTTTTCGAGGAACTGGCTCCGTCATATTCTGTATCTTTCCTCGAGGAAAGAGAGCCGCGCGGCACAGCGGGCAGTTTGCGAGAACTCTATTTGCCGGTGCCGGAAAACCTGATTGTGACAAACTGCGACATCGTGATCCAGGCTGACCTTGCCGATTTGGTTTCATTTCATGAGGACAATCAGTATGACCTCACGCTAGTTGCTTCGTTGAAGGACTATCACATTCCCTACGGAGTCTGTGAACTTGAAAAGGGCGGAAGCCTGGCCCGCATCTCAGAGAAACCGCAGTACAACTTTCTTGTCAATACGGGAATGTATGTCGTGCGCCGCGACCGGCTCAATCTGATCCCGGAGCACGCCAAATACGACATGACCGATTTCATCGAACATATCAAGAGTTCCGGCGGGCGCGTTGGCGTCTTCCCGATTGGCGAAAGCGCCTGGATCGATACGGGAGAATGGACTGAGTACCGGAAAGCAGTCGATAGCCTCGGTCGGCTTGGCGCGCGAACCATACCTGAGTAGAAAGCAGCGATTGCACTCGACATGCTGAACGGAAAACAAGTCGTAGCGGTCATCCCAGCCCGCGGTGGCAGCAAATCAATTCCCGGGAAAAATATCCGCCCTCTCAAAGGAAAACCGCTGCTCATTTGGGCGATTGAAGTTGCTCAGAAGATAAGCGAGATCGACAGGATCATAGTCTCTACAGATAATGCAGAGATCGCTGCGATAGCGCAGGCCAACGGCGCCGAAGTTTACCCGCGACCACAGCATCTTGCCACCGACGAAGCCTTGGTCATCGATGCGCTCAAAGACTTGCTGCACGCCCTCAATTCGGAACACGCGTCAGCCTACTGGGTCGTCCTGCTTGAGCCAACCTGTCCACTCCGATCTCCAGAGGACGTGCGCGAATGCCTGAAGCTGATTGGGCAGGGCGGCATCGACTCTGTCGCGACCTTTACTGATGCGGAGTTGAATCCTCACCGGGCCTGGCGGGTAGTCGATGGTAAGGCGGAGGTCTTTATCCCCGGTGCCATTCCCTGGCTTCCCCGGCAGAAACTTCCCAAGGCGTACCAGCTCAATGGGGCGGTCTATGTCTTCCGTGCCGATCTGCTTGCACAAGAAACGCAATCCATCCTGGTCGGTCGCGTCGGCGCCGTTCTCATGCCGCGGGACCGTTCCCAAGACATCGATGAGAACATTGATTTTATTGTGGTTGAGGCTTTGCTGGAGAAGGCCAATTCATGAGCAAGACGCTACAGGAACTGCAATCATTGAAGGGTAAAGTCGCAATCATCACTGGCGGCGCAGGCTATTTGGGCACCGCCATCAGTGAGACGCTTGCCGAACTGGGTGCAAATCTTGTTCTCGCCAGCCGCGACAAGGCAAAGTGTCAAAAGAAATGCGAGGAGATCATGCAGCTTGCCGGCGGCTCGGTGCAGGCCGTTGCGCTGGAACTCGACCTCCTCAGCAAGGAGTCCATAGCCGGCTTCTTTCCCGAAGTCCACAAGCACTTCAAAAATGTCGACATTGTCGTGAACAATGCCTGGTCCGGCAACAAGAACTCGTGGGAATCGATCACGGACCAGGATTGGGAATACGACATCAACATGAGCTTGAACTCTGTGTTTCGTTTAACCAAGGCTGCATTCCCTGATTTGCAGCTGACGCGTGGCGTTATTCTCAATATCGCCTCGATGTACGGTCACATCGGACCAGATTACAGAATCTATGATGGCAAGGAGTTTACCAATCCGCCCAGTTATGGCGCCGCCAAGGCCGGAGTCATTCAGTTCACCAAGTATCTCGCCAGCTTCCTGTCGCCTCACGGCATTCGCGTGAATGCCCTCAGCCCCGGTGCCTTTCCCCATCCGCCCACGCAAAAGCATGAGAGGTTCATGCAGCAGCTTGGCTCCAAGAATCCCATGAATCGCATTGGTCAGCCAGACGAACTCAAGGGCGCTGTTGCCTTACTTTGTTCCAACGCTGGGAGTTATATCACTGGGCAGAATCTTTGCGTAGATGGTGGATGGGCGATTTGGTAAGAGCGACTGGCATTCTCAAATCCATAACGATCTCTAATCCGCAGATTGCTGCCACCCAGGAGAACATTGGGAGATGGCCTTAGCCGTAGCGCAGAAATTCAATGGGTCTCCGCGGATTCGGGAACTAGACGGCTGGCGAGCGATTAGTGCGCTTCTCGTCGTTGTCGTTCATATTGGCACAACGCAGCATCCGCGCCTGTTCTCGCGCGTTCCGGGTGCTATACCGGCATTGGTTTATTGGGGACCCTTAGCTGTAAATATTTTTTTTGTAATCAGTGGATTTGTCATTTGCAGATTGTTAAATTCGGAGGACTCATCGTGCGGATCGATATCGCTTAAAGCCTTTTACTATCGCAGGGCCTGTCGAATTCTGCCGCCTCTTTACACATATCTTGCCGTTCTGTCGGTTTTGCTGGGCGTTGGACTAATTCGAGATTCATGGCGGGCAATCGGTGTAGCGGCTCTGTTTCTTGGTGACATCAGGCACATTCCGATGCCTCATAGCTGGTTCATCGCGCATACCTGGAGTCTGGCAATCGAGGAGCAGTTCTATTTGGTCTTTCCGCCCCTCTTCACTCTGACGCCAAGGCGCCAAAGGCGAATGGTGTGCCTCGGAGTCTTTCTCCTGACGGTCCTGTGGAATCTATCAACCACATTCCGCAATTGGGATTGGATCACATCCCCGCAGACACGAGAAGGATTTGCATGTATCTCATGTGGCGTTTTGATGGCAGTCTATGAAACCAGTGCTCGCCAGTTGGCAAAGGCGCTGTCCTGGTATGTGAGTGCAAGTGTCGCGATCTTATTATTCATTCCGCCGTTTTGGGCTTTCGGTTTTGGAGCAGCGTTGTATCGGAGCGTATTTGTTCCATTCGCCATCGGTCTCATGTTGCTGTCTAGCGTGGAGCATCGTTCACTTTTGCGCCGATTCCTTGACTACAAGCCGGTCCAAGCGATCGGTGCGACTTCCTACGGGATCTACCTATGGCAACAGCTCTTCACCGCTCCCAAGGTGTCTGTTACTGCGACTGGTGCCGTTATGAACTTCTCTGCCGCAGGCGAGGTAATTCCGATGTGTTTGCCCTTGCTCGCACTGGTGGTTCCGCTGTCGTTCTTATTCATCGAAAAGCCGGCGATGCGATTAGGCAAGGCACTGTCGTTTCGGGCGAAACAGCAGCAGTTAGCGGAAGTTTCAAAATGAGGGTGCAATCGCAGGGAATGGAGATAAACAAGATCTTCGGCCTTAGCGGTGCTGTAGACATCATTGCATTGCGGAATTCCAATGTGCGAAGTTATATTGCGAGCCACAATTCTAGTGTTCACGATTCGTGGGTGATCGGGTGAAACAAGTCGGAATCATTGGCGTAAGTGAAGGAAATGGCCACCCTTTCTCGTATAGTTCCATCATCAATGGATTCTCTGCGGCGGGCTTGGCTGACTCGGGTTGGCCGGGAATTTACGAGTACGTTCGGCGTCGTCACGCATCGGAATTCGGACTGGATGACTGGAGAGTCACCCACGCGTGGACTCAGAATCCTGAAACGACAGAGAAATTGCGTGCGGCATGCGGAGTCGCAAATTCCGTAGCTGATTATCGCGATTTCCTGGGCAAGGTGGACGCCGTCATCGTTGCCCGCGATGACTACCAGATGCACTTTCAATTAGCTCAGCCATTTCTGGAGGCTGGCTTGCCGGTTTTTGTCGATAAACCGCTGAGCGTTGATTTGGAGGAATTGCGGGCTCTCAAGCCATATCTTGAAAGCGGTCAGCTGATGTCGTGCTCAGGCATGCGCTACGCCCGCGAACTGGATGAGCCCAGAGCGAATCTCGCCGCCTACGGTCATTTGAAGTTGATCCGAGGGGCCATCGTACTTTCCTGGGAGAAATACGGAGTTCATCTTCTCGATGCCGCCTTTGGATTGACGTCTGCGCGTCCAGTCTCGGTTTGGATGAGGCCGTCGGACCATTCATTCGCCAGCATTCGACTCGATGACGGAGCGCTGATTCAAATTGACGCCCTTGGTGAAAGCGCTCCGACTTTTCATCTGGAACTCTTTGGTGCCCAGCGTAACGGAACATTCGATATCACTGACAACTTCTCCATGTTTCGTCGCATGCTTTGGGAGTTTGTCCACTCCATTGAAACCGGCAAGCCGGCCATCCCCAGTCAAAAGACGCTCGATGTGATGCGCGTGCTGATCGCCGGTCGAATCTCGAAAAAAGAAAACAGGGAAGTGCTTCTTGACGAAATCACACTATAGAAATTTCTTCAATTTGAGCGGCAGGGTCGCTGTTGTTACCGGCGCGGTCGGTATCCTCGGTCAACGTTTCTGTCGCGGCCTCGCTGAATTTGGCGCGAACGTCGCCGTGGTCGATCTGGATTTGAATCGCTGCGCTTCCCTTGCCGAAGAATTGGAAAGGGATTATGGAATCGCGGCACTAGGCGTAGCTTGCGATGTCGCGGACCCCGCATCGGTTTCCGAAATGGTCAAAAGTGTCGTCTCTCGATTTGACGCAATTCACATTCTTCATAACAACGCCGCCTCCAAATCGGCTGATCTCGATGCATTTTTTGCTCGTACTGAGGAGTATTCGCTGAGTGAATGGCGAAAAATCATGTCGGTGAATGTGGACGGCATGTTTTTGGTCGCTCAGGCTGTGGGCAGCCAAATGCAAAAACAGGCAACCGGTGGAAGCATCATCCAGACCGCCTCGATCTACGGCATCGTCTCATCGGATAAGCGGATCTACGAAGGCTCATTCTATCTCGGCCGCCAAATCAGCAACCCCGCTGTCTATTCAACTTCTAAAGCCGCTGTTGTCGGGCTTACACGCTACCTTGCCGCAAACTGGGGAGATGCAGGCATTCGCGTCAATGCTTTAGTCCCTGCCGGGGTGGAGAGCGGACAAAACGACACGTTCAAAGCGCGCTATTCCGCTCGCGTACCCCTGGGCCGCATGGCCCAGGCAGACGAGATGGTGGGCGCACTAATCTATCTCGCTTCCGATGCTTCAAGCTATGTCACGGGGCATTGCTTGATCGTGGATGGCGGCCTCAGCGCTTGGTAAGAGCAACTATGAGTCTGAGAGTTTTTTTGGAATCCGAGCGGCGCAATTTGGTTGTCATGGGGCTCGTGTTTTTGCCCTGGGTAGCCGTGGTGCTATTTACCGCCGGGGGCTGGGCTACGCTTAACTTCCTCGCGTACGCGATGATGGTTTCTGCTGTCGGCTACTTTCTTGTCAATTTGGCGTTACCTCCCGAAGCCCGGGCGGAAGCCATCATGCTAGCTCCCGCAGCCGGCATTTTGGTGATTTCGGCGCTGACCGCGTTCTGGGTGAGGTTGGGGCTTCCGCTCATTTGGGTATCTGTTTTATGGCTTGGACTCGCAGCCGGCGGAGCAATGTGCTCATGGAAGGATCGCGCCCTTTGGGTGAAAGGAACCGTCGCATACGGCGGAGCGCTGGTTTTGCTTTCCGTCCTGATCTGCGGGTTGTTCTTTCTTCCAGGAGCACGGAACGACGCCGTCCTGCGGCGCGACGGAAGCTTCAATTGGATTTACGGGGACACGCAATACTTCCAGTCGGTTGCTGCGAGCATCAAGATCAGCGACGGCCCTCCGAAAGCACCCGGCATATCGATTGAAGAACTCCGTTACCATTTTGGACCCTATGCACCGGCTGCAGCCATTTCCCGCTTTGACGGACTTGAACTGGGCGATGCCTTCGCCCGCGTGACGCGCGGCGCATCGTTCTGGGCGTTGGTGCTCTCGTGTTTCGGACTGGGCACGTTCCTGTCGCTCAAAGCCAACGGCGAAAAATTCGGCGGAGTCATGTCTGTTGCCGGACTTTTCTTCTACGGTTCCTTGCTGTCCCTGTTTACCGACGAGAAAAACGGGTCCAGCTATGTAACCGGAGCTATCCTTTACACGATTCCCACAGTGGCCGTACCGGCCGATGGGGGGCCCTTCAGCCATCTGATCCTCGGGCATTCAATGCTACACGGCTTAGGAGCCGTTACGGCGATCATGGGTCTATGCCTGATTCGAAGGGAGCGGGGAGCGTTCCCAAGCTGGCAGGAGTTCTTATTGGTGGCGCTGCCTGCCTTGGTTGTCTCAGTGAACTCGGTAGGCGCCCTGTACTGCCTGGGCATAGTAAGCATTCTCTTGTTTTGGGGGCGCCTCGGAGAGGTGCGTTCATGGCTCTCGATCATGCTGATGTTCGGCCTGTTTCTCGGGGCTTGGCACATTATGGGTTATAGCAATTCCCCGGACATGGCGGGAGCGACGATCAATAGGCATCCCGAAACGTACTGGTGGTGGGTTGTTATCTGTTTCACGGTCGGCTTGGGATTCCGAATCATGGGCTTCCGTTGGATCTCACAGCCCTTGCGGGATCCTCTTTCCGCCCTCGTCATAGCCAGTACTCTAGGCCTGCTGGTGTTTAACCTCTCGCTCCAACTTGATGGCAATGAGCGTTACGGAATGTATTATTTGGATTCGGTGTTCAGCATATTTGCTTTTTCTCGGCTCACGTCCGGTTGGTGGCGGGGCGCCGAACGCGCTCGATGGATCACGGAGTGGCTGCGGTTGACGGGGAAGGCCGTATTCCTCTTTATCGCTTACGCTGTTGTGATGCGAATACTCGATTACATCACTCACAGCGCTGCATGGATTTCATATAATCGCGCACAGTTCCTTTCACTCCTGCTATTAGGCTTAGTAATAGTTGGATCGTTGGCACTTATGAAGCGGAGTCGCGGCTCTTCAATGTTCGTTTCCGCGACCCTCATGGGCGTGCTCATGATCGGCTTTCTGGCTTGGATTACTCCTTGGCTCAATTTCGGTATGGGACGGATGAAGATGGACGTAACTATTTCGTCCGGCGAAGTTCAGGGCCTGAAGCGCCTCAGTGAACTCGCCTCGCAGGACGAGCGGTTTGCGACGAACAAGCATGACGTGGATAGCTCGGCGAACAAGAGCGGGCGCTCCTATGCATACGCTGCGCTCTCCGAGCGACCGGTACTTCTCGAAGGATACTTGCACCACACCCAGAGAGACAGCCCGGCTTTCACGGGTTTGCTGCATGACAATGACCTGATCTTCACTACAACCGACGCGGCAACCCTTCGAAACCTCGCCAAGACCTGGGACGTTCGCTGGCTTGTCGCCCGCCCCGGCACTGACATCGCCTTGCCCAGGCCATTACCCGCGTGGCTGGTTGAGCAGCAAAACAGTGGCGACCTCAAGATCTACAGGATCGACTAGCCCGCTGCCAGGGCGCTCATTCTCTCATGCCGACATACACGGAACCCATCCCTTCGGCCGTAGGCATCCACGCCGGTGGGTTGGCGTTCGCCAGCACTGATCTGCCGAATCTGGATTTTTTGCGCGCGGTCGCCGTGCTGCTCGTTTTGCTCGGACATTTGACATATTTCCTCGGGCTGACGGACTTGGGGCCGCTGAAAATCACTTTTGCCGGCCTCATGGGCGTGAAGATCTTTTTCGTCCATACCTGTTTTGTGTTGATGCTCTCTCTCGAAAGGCAGTGGAAGACTCAGGGCGCTGCCAGGCTCTTTGGTTCGTTCATGGTGCGCCGTGTTTTCCGCATCTATCCGTTGAGCATTTTCATCATTGGCCTGGTGGCCGGCTTCCGCCTGCCGATGGCTGAATTGCATCGCGAGCAATTCGTCGCGATGCCGCTTCATCCCGCACTTGTCCTATCAAATCTTTTGCTTGTTCAGAGCCCATCAACTTCGATACTTGGTCCCGCATGGAGCTTGCCGTATGAGATGGCCATGTATCTCTTCCTGCCATGGTTGTTTCTTTTGCTTTATCCCAATAAGTCATTCTGGAGAGTCGCAGCTGTCTGGTTGCTTTCGGTTCTCGGCGGCCTTGCCCTCCTCGCGTACCTCGGCGGGCGAACCAGTGGCAATTTCTTGCTATATGTTCCCTGCTTTCTGCCGGGTGTAATCGCATACCAATTGCAGCGAACGCCGCGGCGACAACTTCCCGCTGTTGTCTGGCCCGGAGTGGTCATCGGGGTAGTACTGCTCTACCTTTGGAGCCAGAACTTGGTTCCCGATTCGTCGATTAAAGGCTGGATCGCGTGCCTCGTGCTCGGCGCCAGTTCGCCATTCTTCGCGCAACTCTCCAGGCGCTGGCTTACCGAACCAAGCCGCCTCATCGCAAAATACTCGTACGGTATCTACTTGATCCATTTCTTCTGCATCTGGGTCGCATTCGATCGGCTCCACTACGTTCTTCCCCGCGCTGCTAGGCTTCCCTTGTTCGCGGCGCTGGTAGTGTTGTTGCCGATCGCGTTTTACCACTTTCTCGAAGAGCCAATGACCCTGCTGGGAAAGCGGGTCGCCAGGGAATTTGAGAAAGATAAAGGAACGTGTCACGTCGGAGCTCATTGAGCGAATCTTGCAGGAACATTTGAGAATTCACCCTGTTATGAGTAACTCCAGGCGCCACTGGCGTGACGAGCGCCCCTTTGAATCGGAGGCTCTGCAACACGCCGAAGACGGGGACGTAATTGTGATGATGGACGCCGATCGGATCCATATACCGAGCGTTATTGTGGAAATGGCATCTCTGATAGAGAGCGGCTGCGATCGGTTGTGCGTGCGCGGCCTGATCGGTGATGCGCACAGGTGAGCTACCTGGTGACGACTTTGGACTCCCCTCAACCAACCCGGATAAGTGCCCCGCTCGTTCCGGGATCCTCCCAGTTTCTGCGGGTGTACTGGCTTCGATTATTATTGATTTCCGCGGCGCTCTTGATCCCATGCTTCTGGCACCGTCATCTTGAAGCCGGCGATCTTGCCACCCACGTTTACAACGCGTGGCTGGCAACTCTCATTCAAACCGGACAGGCTCCAGGTCTCTGGCTCGCCACGCGATGGAACAACGTCTTTTTCGACCTTATGCTCGCCACCCTCGGGCATTTTCTCGGCTGGCCTGTGGGCGAAAAGATAGCAAGCGGCGTAACTGTCCTCGTATTTTTCTGGGGGGCATTCGCTCTGATTACCGCGCTCGCGCGGCGTCAACCCTGGAACCTTCTTCCATGCCTCGCGATCTTCGCTTACGGCTGGATTTTCGAATCGGGATTGATGAACTGCTATCTTTCCTTCGGAATTGCGTTCATTGCCTTGGTAATTCTGGTTCGCGGCCGTGGTTGGCAGCTGTGCGTGGCCGCGCCTCTCATCCCGCTCATCTGGTTGGCGCACCCTTTGGGGCTCGTGCTGCTGTTCGCGCTAGGCTCGTATGCATTGCTCGTCGACGGCCCATGGCGCCGCCATCGCTTGATTCTCTTTATCATGTCGGCCTGCGCGCTTGCCGCCATTCACCTCTTCGTCATCGTTCGGTATAAATCCGGCGTCGGTTGGCCGCCACGTTATCTTCACGACGGCTTCGACCAGTTGCTACTCTTCGGGCCTCGCTACCTCCTGCCTGCCCGCATGCTTCGAGTATTTATTTGCATCTGCCTTCTTGTCGATATCATTCTTCGCCGCCAGTCGTCTCGCCGGCTTGCTCCGTTCCGGCTCTCGGCCGAGCTCTACGTTCTTGTGCTCTTTGCGGCCCTGCTGCTACCAGAGGCAGTTGACACTCGGATGATGCGGCGGTTCGGATTCATTTCCATCGGCCTTCTCAACGAGCGCATAACTTCGGTGGCAGCAATCCTGGTCTGCTGCCTCGCTGGTGCTGTCAAGCCCCGGAAGTGGCACTTTGCTGGCTTCTCCCTCGTCGCTATCATCTTTTTCGCTCTCCTCTACAGAGACACCGCCATTATCAACCAGACGGAACAAAGCCTGGCTGGTATCGTCCGCACCCTCCCCGCCGGCCAGCGTGTCATCGCCACCATTGAAACATTTCCCGAAAGCCGCGTCGCAACCGGGCAGGTCATTGATCGAGCCTGTATCGGCAGATGTTTTGACTATCTCGACTACGAGCCGCGGGTCGGCCAGTTTCGCGTTCGGGCCAATGCAGGCAACCCATTTGTTCTTCCCGACATGCCTGCGCCACTCAAGGAAGTAGACCGCTTCCAGAACTTCGAAGTGCAGCCTCGCAATCTGCCGCTTGATGAAATCTCCCGCTGTGATGTTTCCGGTGATTCATTCTGCGTCCGTTCTCTCGCAGCCGGGGACACCGCCCATGCCGGCTATCGGCTCGATTACGCCTGGACCCTGCGCGACAATCCAATCTCGCTCGTTCTAGACCTGCTCCTCGCTTGCGCAATCGTCGCGTGTTCGATTGCGACAAGCCGAATGATTGCCGTGCGCAGACCCCAAGCCCGCCTTATCGCGGGCCAGGGAGATCTACGCTAGCTGATTACAGCGGGAGCGAGGCGGGCCAAGGTAAGCGCTCTAATATTGGAACAGAGACCTCTTGAAAATGAATAAGCGTAAGTCCGAATCTGCAAACGTGACAGATTCGCTCCCAATACAACGTGAGAAGCATGAGACCTCTGTTGTAACTGGTCCGGCATGGTTGCATGTGACTGTGCTCGTCGTCATCGCAATGGCACTTACCTGGCCTTGCCTGCGGCGCGGCCTGCCTACCGGACACAGCACCATTTTACACATCGTCTATCAGCACTATTTCAACGCGCAGATTGCCCAGGGCGACTGGTACCCGCGCTGGATCATCAGCATGAATCGCGGTCTTGGCGGCGGAGTATTTTACGCACAGTATCCCCTTCCCTACTACGTCGCGTGGGGCATAGGCAAAATCGTTCCGAATCACTGGGGCCTCTACGAGGAAACCCGGACGCAGGGACTCGCCATGGTGCTCGCCGCGATTTTAGCGGGATTATTCACCTATGCGTGGTGCGCGACATTCGCAGACCGTCTCACTGCTATGTCGGCCGCAATCATTTACCTCACTTTCCCCTATTCGCTCACCATCGATCTCTACCTTCGCGCTGCGATAGGGGAAATCTGGGCGTTGGCATTTCTTCCTCTTTCGCTTTATTTCATTGAGAGAATCGTTGCCGGATCGCGCCGCGCTTTGCCCGGGTTGGCGGTAGCATTTGCATTGATCATCCTTGCCCATCTCTTTACAGCTGTGCTGCTGGCGCCGGTATTACTCGCCTATGCTGTTTGGCGTGTGACCGGTGGAAGACGCGTGCTCGCTACCTGTCAGGTGCTCGCCGCTCTCCTTCTTGCAACCGGCTTGGCAGGAGTCTACGCGCTGCCATTCCTGGCTCAGAGCCGGTTCTTCCATCCCGATAATTTCCTGCTCACGCAAGGTGCGAACCATTCACCGCTCAGCCAGCTGTTCTCCTTCAATGCGTATACTTTCCCAAATACTTGGGAACGGCCCGCGTGGCTGCACTTCGTGTTGGCCGCGCGGCTCATCGCGTTCGCGACCGCCGCGATAATTGGTGTCGTCCTGTTCCGTTCACGCCGTGAGCGGCCGCAGTGGTGGCGCCTCGTCCTGGGATTGGTTGCAATTGCGGCTTTGGTGCGTGCCACTCTGGCAGGACGCCATGTATTTCCCCAAGGAGACGTTTCCGGGGCAATGCAGCTTTCACCTTATCTTGTGGAGCAGCGCGCCGAGATCTTTCTCTACACTTTCCTCACTTTCGTTGCCGCCTCGCTGTGTTACTGGTCTCTTCGAAAATCGGAGAGAAACAGGCTGGCCGATTTCTTGATGGTTCTCGCCCTCGGGAGTTATGTCATGATGACCAGCTGGAGCCAGATTATTTGGAAGCATGCGTATTTTCTCTGGGGCATTCAATTTCCCTGGCGCTTCAACGCATTTCTGCTGGTCGCAACAGCCGGTTTGGCGGCGCTCGCAATCTCCCGCTTGCGAACAGCGTCGTTCCGGCGTGCCCTCACAGGCGCCCTCATAGCTGTTGGGATATGGGGAATGACGGCCGTCGAGAGCGCCCGGATGGGAAACACCGTTTCTGCCTTTCGGTCTGCGGTGTCGTACCCATTCAATGATGTGATGGACTCCGCACGCGAGATCTATATGCAGGTCGATCCCAGACAAGCTTTGCTCGTGAAACCGCCCGATGACGAGAAAGTACATGTCACAGTGGTGAAGGGCGCCGGCGACGCGGCCGTTACTTCAGTCCTACCTCGGTCGCTTCTTATTGAAGCTCATTGCAGCACCGATTGCATCCTTCAGATCGGGCAATACTATTACCCTGCTTGGCGGGTGCACACCACGCCCGATACCAATGTGAAGTTATACGCAGGTTCTCCCGGCGGCCTGATGGATCTTTCGCTTCCCGCCGGCGAGTACCACCTCGCATTGGATACACTGCCCGATTTGTCGGAGCGGTTGGGTGCATGGCAAAGCTTGGTGTGCCTCATTCTCGTGATGGTTATTGCAATCACGGGTACTCCTTTCGTGGGGCCGGGAGCCGCGGTTTCGGATGACAGCATGGTCACTGGACGTCCTGGCCACCGCGCACTCGAGAGCGCGATACACCACGCGCGCTGAGTGAGCCGGCGCGACGCCAGGAAAATGATTGCTGGTACGGTTGCACATAAGATGGCTGGCGTTGAAGCCACCATCGAGCTTGGCCGAATCGACGCATGAGCCGAACCATAACGATCGTGATGTACCACTATGTCCGGGATCTCGGGCATTCGCGGTTTCCCGCGATTAAGGGACTGTCAATCGATCGATTTTGCCGGCAGCTCGATTACATTCAGGCGAACTACACGCCAATCGCGGCAGAGGATCTGGTAAGAGCCTTATCGCCTGCTCGAGAAGATTTGCCCAACAATGCCATTTTGTTGACCTTCGACGATGGCTACAGCGATCACTTTGCAAATGTCTTCCCTCTGCTGGATTCGAGAAGCATTCAAGCCTGTTTCTTTCCGCCAGCGCAGGCGGTGCTGGAACACAAGGTCCTGGATGTCAACAAAATACAGTTCGTTCTCGCCGCTGTCCCTAACCCCGCCTCTCTTCTCGATCAGGTTTTCGCGTTTCTGCCCGAGTTCAGTAAAGAGTTTCCGGCCAAATCGAAAGATGCATGGTTCCTCGCTATCGCAGAACAGCATCGCTATGACTCCAGAGATGTGACTGTTTTGAAGCGCCTGCTCCAGCGGGAGTTGCCGGAGCCAGTCCGTTCAGAAATTGTGCGGCGATTGTTCGCCGAACACGTTACAGCCGACGAGACGTCCTTCGCCTGCGAACTCTACATGTCAGTCGACGAGATCGCCTGCCTCCACCGGCATGGAATGCACATCGGAAGCCACGGGGTGACTCACGCCTGGCTCGATCATCTATCTCCTTCCGCGCAGGCTCTTGAAGTGGATCAATCTCTTGCGTTCCTCGAAACCCTGGGCGTCCGACGCGATGACTGGACCATGTGTTATCCCTACGGGGGCTTTAATGACTCGCTCCTTCATGTCCTTCAGACTCGTCATTGTCGCTTGGGATTTTCAGCGGAGCCACGCATCGCAGATCTGGATCTCGACGATCAGCTGACCCTCCCGCGAATTGACACCAATGATCTGCCGAGTTAGCCATTCTCGTGAAATCAATGATGCAAATCTTGCGCGATCTCACGCCGCTCCATCGAGCGGTATGCTCTCTCGGTTATGACTGGGCTGTAGAGTACATGCGCGAAGTGCTTCCCTTTCGCGTGATCTCTGCACCCGCGTCCCGCGAACACAACGGATGGGTCATTCCTCCCTCGTGGGACGTCGAAGAAGCCAAAATCGTCAAGGATGGCCGCACAATTTATGACGGTACCAGTCATCCCCTCGGCGTGATCGCGCTCTCGCGGAGTTTTTCTGGAACAGTAAGCCTAGATGAACTCCGTCAGCATCTCCATTTTGATCATCGCGATGAGGATTCTATTCCCTTCCATTACCGTCAACAGTTCAGGAGTTGGACCAGAGACTGGGGATTTTGTGTTCCGAAGCGGCTCTTCGATCAGCTCGGCCCGGGCGACTACGAAGTCGTGATCCGCACAAGAGAAGCTCCAGGCACGCTCAAGATTCTCGAATACGAGCATCAGGGCTCGCTCGGTTTGACGATCGCACTCGGTGGCAATCTGGATCACGCGGGAGTGGCCAATGATGGGCTGGCTGGCTGTGTCGTCGGCATCGAAACCTTACGCCGCCTGCAGGGTCGAAAAACACGATTCACGTATTCTCTTATCCTTTCACCGGGGATCATTGGTTCGGAATTCTATCTTGCCGGACTAAGCCAGTCGGAACGAAGCCGGATATTAGAAGGTATTTTCCTCGAAATGCTTGGATCGGCAACCCCTCTTGCAATCCAGGAATCGCGGCGCAGCGACACCAATGTCTCCCACGCCCTCAAGGCGGGACTGGACCAATTGAGTATTCCTTACCGCACCGGTCCGTTCGAAAGCATTATCGTCAACGACGAGTACATCTGGGAGAACTATGGGATTCCGATGGTATCTTTCTCGCGGTTTCCCTATCCTGAGTACCATTCGAGCCGTGACAGTGTGGAGATTATCCAGGAAACTTCGCTGAATCAAGCTGTCGAGGCCCTGATCCGAGCTGTGGATCGGCTGGAAGCCTCGCCCATGGTCATAAAGAAGTTCGAGGGCAACATCTGCCTGTCGAATCCGCGCTACGACCTCTACGTTGACTATGGTCAGGTTGCCCTCGGCGACTCGCTCTCCGACTTCAATCGTCAAATGCGCAGCCTCATGGACGTGGTGCCCAGCTTGGATCGTCCCACCAGCGTTAAAGCTCTTGCCGACCACGTCGGCCTGCCGGAAGAGTCGACTCTTGAGTATCTTCAGCGATGGGCAGCCAGGGGCCTGATTGACCTGCTCTGAACAATTGAATTGTTTGTGAACGTTGACGAATTTCGCAGGAGTTTCACGTTCTTTCCACAAACTTCTTCCGATCCGGGCGGGCTTGGAGACCATAGCTTGATGAATCGAACTGAACTAATAGGAAACGAGGGATCGCTTCAGTCGCCGGACCAGCACGTCGCTGGTGGTGCGAGTGGGTCTCAGCGCGCAGGCATAGCGCCAATGACGCATCTGATCGCCTTCCTGGGCTCCGAACGCCGAATATCCGTCGCAATGGGACTCGTGTTCCTGCCCTGGATAGCCGTCGTGCTCTATACCGCCGGGGCGTGGGCCGCCCTCAATTTTCTCGTGTACGCGATTTTGGTCTTTGCGATCGGCTACAGCATCGTCAGTCTGGCGCTCCCAACTTCTGCGCGAACCCAGGTCATCCTTCTCGCTCCCGCGCTCGGCATCCTGGCGGTCGAGGCTCTCACCGCGTTCTGGGTAAGGCTTGGGCTCGCGCTCGTTTGGGCGCCCGTCCTTTGGCTCGGGCTCTTGGCGGTGGGAGCACTATATCTTTGGCGAGACCGCGCCTCTTGGACCCAAAGCACCGTCCCCTACGGTGTCGCGCTGGCCCTCCTTTCTGTCCTGGCCTGTGCGGTGTGTTTCCTTCCATCCGCTAAGGACGACATGGTGCAGCGCAGTGATGCGAGCTTCAATTGGAAATACATCGACACCCAACAGTTTTACTCGATGGCGGAGACCATAAGGGACGGAGGCAGTCCGCCCAAAACCCCCGGAACGGTCACAACCGAACTTTTTTATCACTTTGGACCCTATGCGCCGCCGGCAGCCATCTCTCGCCTCGACGGACTTGATCTCGGGGACGCCGTCGCCCGCGTGACGCGCGGCGCTTCGCTCTGGGCGCTTGTGCTCTCATGCTTCTCGCTTGGCACGCTCCTTTCACTTAAAGCAAACGGCACAAAGTTCGGCGGCATCATGACCGTCGCAGGACTTTTCTTCTACGGTCCGCTCATTTTGCTGATCCCTTTGAATGGTCCGCGCTACAATTCCGGCGGTCTCATCGGATCTTTATTCTTCAAAACAAGCGGCGAATCAATGCTCGCGGCCGGAATTCCTTATGATCATCTGTTGAGTGGACATTCCGTGCTTCATGGCCTGATCGCCATTACGGCGATCATGGCTCTCTGTTTGGCTGAACGTGCCCGCGAATCAGCGCTCACCTGGCGTGACGTCACTTTGCTGTTGCTGCCGGCACTCGTGGTCCCCGTCAATTCACTGGTTTCGGTGTACTGCGCTGGGATGGTGGCAATTCTCTTGTTTTGGGGACGCCTTCGGACAATGCGCCCCTGGCTGCTCATCGCCCTGATGTTCTGCGTGTTTTTCGTAGCCTGGAAGATTATGGGTTACGGCCATTCCCCGGACGCGCCTGTGATGTTCAACAATCACGCGACGACACAATGGTGGATGCTTTTAGTTTGGTTTTTAGCTTCATTGGGATTTCGCATTATCGGCTTCCGCTGGATCTCACAATCCTGGAAGGAGCCTCTTGCGGCCTTGATCCTGATCAGCGTCGTGGGATGGCTGGCGATTGCGCTCCTGCTTCATCTCGTGGATAACGCCCAGAGATACGGCATTTATTTTTTGCAGTCCATGTTCAGCATCTACGCCTTCTCGCGCGTGTCTCCAGGATGGTGGCGGGGCGAAGAGCGTCGGCAATTGATCGCTGATTGGCTCAGACTTGCAGTGAAGGGGATGATCCTGTTCGTCGCGTGCGGCTTCCTGATCGGCCTTGCCGCCTTTATAACTCACTCCAAGACAGGCATCAACTACTTTTTTCCCAAGCTCTTCATAGCCTCCTTATTGCTCGCTCTCCTGGCCGCAATGGGGTTGCTGATGAAGCGCAACACCCAGTTCGCGAAGCTCGGTTCGGCGGCTCTCATGATCGTGCTGATGGCCGGCTTTCTGGCTTGGTCACCGGATTGGATCAAGATCGCCACCGGGCAAGTTCATACCGACATAACTTATCCGCCTGACGAGGTTCGCGGGCTGCGGTCTCTAGGCGAGCTGATGGCGCCAGGAGAAGTCTTCGCGACCAACAAGCATGATGTGAGTGAGACACCGTTCGGCCACGGGCGCTCCTACGGCTATTCTGCGCTGTCCCGGCGTCCCGTGCTTCTCGAAGGATATTTGTCTCGAGGCGAAAATATGCTTCCCTGGTTTAGTGATCTGCTTCATGACAACGACTTGCTCTTCAGCACCACGGATCCGGAAACGTTGCGCGACATCGCCAGGAAATGGCATGTCCGATACCTTGTCGCTCGTCCCGGCACCGATATAGCTCTCCCGAGGACACTGCCCCCGTGGCTGGTCGAGCAGCAAAACTGCGGCGACCTTAAAGTTTACCGAATTGATTGAGCTACGATAGAGTTGAGCTAAGGACTTGTCGAGACATGCATGAGCCATTGCAACTATGTATATTGAGTTCGGTTGGACTCGGACTATAGCTTCGGCTCCAGAACGAATCTCGCAAATGAATCCAGTTGATCGATGCACTTCGTACGTTATTGGACCGTGCACGGCATTCTTTCATTTCCCTGCCTCAATCACGATTCTGTCGGCCTGGTTCATGGCCTCCACTCGGCTCTGCTTGTACGATTCGATGTCCGCAGGACGGAGCGGGCCGATCCTGACGCGGTTCACGTAATCGTCAACGCGCTGTTCAAAGTTCACACTTACCGCGGCCACAACAGACTGTGCGCCGCGGCAACACGTCGAGAAAGTGCGCAATGAATATACTAGTCACGGGTGGCGCGGGCTACATTGGATCAGCGCTTGCGCCTTTGCTCCTGTCCGAAGGCCATTCGGTCCGGGTCCTGGACACCCTCTTGCATGGCGGCGATTCCTTGTTGGGTGTGTGGTCGCATCCAGACTTTGAGTTTATTCGCGGCGACGTTTCTGACCGGAAAACGGTGCAAGATGCACTCGCCGGAGTCGAGGCGGTCGTCCACCTCGCGGCTATCGTCGGTGACCCAGCTTGCTCCCGCCAGCCCGAACTTGCCCGATCGGTCAATCTTCAGGCGTCACTGGACCTTATTGAGATAAGTCAACGAGTGGGTGTTCGCCAATTCATTTTTGCGTCCACCTGTAGTAACTACGGGAAAATGAAGGACCCAAATCAGTACGTGGATGAGAAATCCGAGTTATCCCCCGTATCTCTTTACGCCGAAACGAAGGTGGCGATAGAGCAGGCGCTCCTGAAGAGTTGGAAAGGTGGCGATTGGTCGCCTACACCGCTTCGCTTCGCTACCATTTTCGGAGTATCTGCGCGCATGCGATTCGATCTTACAGTCAACGAATTTACTATGGAGATGCTGACGAAGAAGGAGCTTCTGGTATATGGAGAACAGTTCTGGCGCCCATATATTCACGTGCGAGATGCTGCACGTGCCATCCAGCTGGTGCTCAACTCGCCGAGAGAGGCAGTTGCGGGGAAAGTGTTCAATGTCGGATCTACCAAGGAGAATTTTCAAAAACAACAACTTGTCGAGATGATTCTTCCCTATGCTCCCGACGCAATCGTGAAGTTCGTCCGAAAAGAAGAAGATCCACGGGATTATCGTGTCTCATTTGCACGGATCACGGAGGACTTGGGTTTCCATATCACGCAGAAAGTCTCCGACGGTATAGAAGAAGTCGCGAACCTGATTCGGAGCGGAGTGATCAAAGATTTCGACAACGGGAGATATCGAAATTGAATACAGCGGAAACGCATTCGTCAGAAGCGCACATCTCGTCCTCCTCGGAATTCATCCCGCTCATCGTGCCCGAAATTCGGGGAAATGAGTGGAAGTACATCAAGGAGTGCCTGGACACCAATTGGGTTTCCTCCGTCGGCAGCTACGTTGATCGGTTCGAAAGGATGACGGCCGAGCAGGTCGGTACTAAATATGCGGTGGCTACCGTTAGTGGCACTGCTGCCTTGCACATCGCGCTTTTGCTCGCGGGCATCGAACCCGACGACGAAGTGCTCGTGTCGTCGCTTACGTTCATTGCTCCGGCCAACGCCATCCGATACGTTGGTGCCTGGCCAGTCTTCATTGACGCAGAGCCAGGCTACTGGCAAATCGATCCAAAGGGAGTGATCGATTTTCTTGAGAACCGCTGCACGTGGGATGGCAAGAAATTACGGAATCTTGTTAGTGGCCGTTGTGTTAAGGCCATTCTGCCGGTTCATATTCTCGGCCATCCCGCGGACATGGACCCAATTCTCAAAATCGCAGCCAAATATTCCTTGCCGGTGATCGAAGATGCCACCGAAGGGTTGGGTGCAAAATACCGTGGAAGGGCGCTCGGTGGTGTCGGCCATGTCGGCTGCTTCAGTTTCAACGGCAACAAGATCATCACGACTGGCGGCGGCGGAATGATCGTCACCAACAACGACGAGTGGGCAGCGCGCGCACGTTACCTTACTACGCAGGCTAAGGATGATCCAATCGAGTATGTTCACAATGCCATAGGTTATAACTATCGCCTCACCAATGTGCTTTCCGCGCTGGGCTGCGCGCAGATGGAACAACTCGAAACGTATGTTTCCGCCAAACGAGCGATTGCTAAGCGCTATCAGGAGTCTCTTGCGTCTCTGCCGGGTATCCGGTTACCGCAGGAAGCCGAATGGGCGATGAGCACGTATTGGATGTACACGATTCTCGTGGATGAGCAAGAAGCAGGAATTAACTCGCGGCGCCTTCTTCAGGAACTCGCGGAACACAACGTGCAAACGCGGCCACTTTGGCAGCCCCTGCACCGCTCCGCCGCACATGATCCTTCTGGCAGTCCCCCGTGTCCCATATCGGACTCGCTCTATGGTCAGGCCATAAGCTTACCGTGTTCTGTCGGGTTGACTGCTGCCGCACAGGACCGCGTCATCGAGACGATTTCCAGTCTCGTTGGCAAATAGAATGCGCCCAGGTCAGATGGATATTCGCGATCTTTTTAGTTCGCCGCGAAGCGACATTGCGGAATTCTCAGAGAGGCAGGTGCATCTTTATCGTCATGACATAAAGCTGCAGGACTATTTTCTGCAGCTGCAGATGAACACGTTGAAGAGCTCTGGCGCAGCATCAGTCGGCCAGCGTGCCAGGAACCCAATGGCAAAACGGGCCATTAGAGTCGCTGACAGGATCAGCCAGATTTGGAAGCCGCAAAAGATCAAGACGGAAATACTCTTTTGCCCGATACCGTATTTTGACCGGAAAACCGAAAACCAGTTTCTAGTTCGCACTCTTCTTGGACTTGCTCAAACCGACGCTGCAATTCTCTGCCTGCTGCCCGGTTACGCCCCCTGTCGCGAGGAACTCGATGGTCGATTGGCTGCGGAGGGGCGCAGCAAGCAAGTAGTTTTTCTGGATCCGTCCGCACATCGCAACCGGGTGGAAGCGCGTTTGCTCCCGAGCGCCGTGCGGGTGCGCGGACGCGCAGCATTTGAGGAGACGGTTCAGATTCTTGAACCTTATGGGCTAAGCCCCAGCCATGCACTGATGAGCGGATTTGAACACACCGCCAACTTTGTTGAGGCTTGGGAGCGCATGGCGCCTTGGATTGAATTTGATGCTGTTGTTGCTCGTTGTCATTGGCATACACTTTGCAGTCCGGTTTGCCGAACAGGATTGCAAAGAGGCAAAACGGTCATCACTTTTCAACAGGGAGTGATCGGCCACACCTTGGACGTTCCCGTCAATGCCTCAAAGTTTGTCGCATTCGGTCAGCCTTCCGCATCTTTTTTGCAGCAAGCCAACCATCGATTCTTTCAAGCGGCTGGAATGCATGAGCCCGCTGTGGAATACGTCAATGGCGGTTGCCTAATCGATACGGTGACCACTTTGCCCGATCAATTTGCGCTTCAGACATTACTCATGGTGGATGTGTCGGCCGAGCCGGGTGACTTTTATGGCATCGAAGCCCAATGCCAGGCGCTACTTCAGTTGGCAGAAAAACTGCTCGCCGCGGACTCGCCGCTTAGGCGCCTGATCATCAGGCCCCATCCCTACTGGAGCACTCTCGATCTCGATGCGTGTCAACAGCTCGCCCGCAATTATCCGAATCGATGTGAGCTATCTCATCCAGTGTGGTCCCTTGAAGACGATCTGCGTCGCTCGTCCGTCGCTGTCGGCCTTTTCAGTGGGGCGCTTACTGTGGCTTCAGCTTGTGGGCTGCCGACGATCTTCTTGCAGACAGAAGGAGGTTACACGACTGGTGACCTCGCATGCTTTTCACCCGATCAGACCTTAGCTCCCAATGAGGCTCTTCATCAAATTACAAAACTCCTGACTGACAGCCGTGCGTACGCTGAAGCACGAAGTGTGGCGCTGCGCAACGGGCGCGAATACTATGCAAATAGGGACCATGCGGATTTCAGCGGCTCATTCTTCGAACGCCTTCTTCGAAATGAGCCTTTGGGCAGCAAGAAACTGGCGATTCATTCCAAATGAGATTTGCTTTCATCAGTACAATGCTGAGCTCGCCGTGGGGTGCAAGCGAGGAACTCTGGAGCCAAACCGCGGTTCAGCTGAGCCGGGCGGGGCACAATGTGCAGGCATCGGTCGGGTACTGGCCGCGACTGTCGGACAAGGTGACCGCGCTGACGGACCATGGTATCAGGCTTGAAACCTACCCTTCGTATCATGCGGGGCGTGCCCGGTCCCGCTGGGATCGATTCTCGCTTGGCTACCGGAGAATCTATCGCCGATTGAAGCAATTCAATCCAGACTTGGTCGTCATTTCCCAGGGAGCCACTTCAGGAGGATTTAACTGGGCTAGGGTCTGCGCCGATGCAGCCATACCGTACGTCATGATCGTCCACCTCAATAGTGAGTCTTGGTGGTTCGCGGACCACCAACTCGGCGAAGCTCTGGCAAGTTACACCGCCGCGCGCAAAGTTTTCTGCGTTTCCCATCAAAATCTCGATTTGCTCCGCGTCCAGTTGGGTGAGCCGCTGGAAAACGGCGAAGTAGTTTGGAATCCCTATAACGTTTCGCTCAAGCCCATTCCAGATTGGCCGGATGAAGGCGGAGAGTGGCGGCTGGCGTGCGTCGCGCGGCTTGAACCGGGCGCCAAAGGGCAAGACCTATTACTGCAGGTCCTGGCACGTCTGGAGTGGCGGGAGCGTCCCATTGAATTGAATTTGTTTGGAGAGGGCCCCTATGAGCAAACGTTGCGACGCCTATGCACGATGCTCGAGCTGAGTAACGTGCACTTTCGCGGCCACGTGAAAAATGTCCGGGCAATTTGGGAACAAAACCATCTACTGGTCCAACCCTCAAGGTACGAAGGCGTGCCGCTTACACTCGTCGAAGCGATGTGGTACGGGAGGCCGGCTGTCGTGACAGATGTGGGACGCACTGCGGAATTATGCGTTGATAACGAAACTGGGTTTGTGGCGCAAGCTCCTACAGTGTCGTTGTTAGCCAACGCGCTGCAACGTGCCTGGGACCGGCGCAGCGAATGGCAGCAGATGGGCCAGGCTGCACGAGCTCGGGCGGAGAGCCAGATACCGAGCGATCCGATCGCATTATTCTGCGAAAAATTGACGGTCTGCGCCGACGCAAAGCGGTGAGAAACGTCTTCGGCCGAGTCGTGTCGGTGGGCTAAAGCTGACTCGATTTGGTCCGTGGTTGCACAAAGAGAGAATGCGAATGGCAACAGGGTCTCGAACCGAACGGAACGCGACTCCTATGAACGTTACCGTTGTGATATGCACGTATAACCGTTGCGAGTGCTTGGCTCGAGCCTTGGAGAGCATTGCGGCTCAAGTACTTCCGGATTCCGTCCGATGGGAAGTTTTGGTCATTGACAACAACTCAACGGACCATACGCGGGATGTAGTCGGGGAGTTTTCGAAGAGGTTTCCGGGCAGGTTTCGTTGCGTAGTCGAACCACAACAAGGCCTTTCCTTTGCGCGCAATACCGGGGTTCGAGAGTCCCGAGGCACTATGTTGGCATTCACGGACGACGACGTAATCGTTGAGCCTACTTGGCTGCAGAATCTGACTGCTCCTATGGAGACCGCAAAATGCGGCGGCGTTGGCGGTAGAACCCTCATTGCGGGAGCGTTTTCCCCGCCGAAATGGATGAAGTTAGACGGCGAGGATAACCTAGGCGCCCCGCTCGCGGCATTGTTCGATTATGGGCTTAGGCCGTGCAGCCTTCATTGGCCTCCGTATGGCGCAAACATGGCGTTTCGGAAGGAAATGTTTGAGAAATATGGACTGTTTCGTGTTGATCTCGGCATTAGCCCGGGGAACAGAATTCCCAATGAAGACACTGAATTTGGCCGCCGCTTGATGGCCGCGGGTGAGCAACTGGTTTATGCGCCTTCTGCTGTTGTCTATCATCCTGTTTTCGAAAATCGCCTTCGGAAAAGTTACTTTCTGGGATGGTTCTTCGACTACGGCCGCGCGACGGTCCGAGAATGGAAATGTGGGCCCAATATTCTGGGAATCCCGCGGCGCTACTTTAGCATCGCGAACATGATAGGATTCCGTCTGCCGCAAAGAACTTTTCGGTGGATATGGACATTTAACCCGCAACAAAGGTTCTTCAATAAGTGCCGGGCCTGGAGCATGGCTGGTCAGATCGTGGAAACCTACCGCCTCGCGCGCGACTCAAAGGGACAAAAAGGCGATCCATCAGAAAGAGCAAAGATCGGCTACGGCGCCCACACTTGATGCACGCAAAGCTGCACGATTCCCCTGCCGACGAAATTTCGCAATGACGGTGTATGGTAAGAGGCAAATGAGCCAACCCTTAGTTTCAGTCGCGTTGGTCATATGTAACGTCGATCGCTTTCTCGCGGAGGCAATCGAGAGTATGCTCGGCCAGATATTCCGCGAATTTGAATTTATCATCGTCGATTTCGGTTCAACCGATAAATCCAAGTCGATCATCTCCCAGTATTCCGCAGGCGATAGCCGAATTAAATTCCACGAGATACCTCACTGCGGCCTGGCCGAGGCGCGCAATGCCGCCTGTTCTCTTGCGCAAGGCAAATACATCGCAATTATGGACGCGGACGACGTTTCGCTTCCCGAACGCCTCGCGCGGGAGGTCGACTTCATGGAGGCACATCCGGAAGTCGGAGTGGTTGGTGGAGCGGTCGAGTGCATCGACGCGGCAGGCAAGGCACTTGTTGTCTGGGGCAAGCCGGCTGCGGACCGAGAGATTCGATCAGCTTTCAAGAAGCAAAGTCCGCTGTGGCAGCCTACTGTTCTTATACGTCGCGACGCTTTCGCGGACGTCGGCGGATACCGGGGGCCCTTTGCCCCTGCCGAAGACTATGACTTGTGGCTGCGAATCGCCGAACATTTCCAACTCGCCAATCTCGATCAGGTGGTTCTCAGGTACAGGCTTCACCCAAGCCAGGTATCTTACCAAAAGCGGAGACAGCAAACCCTGGGTTTTCTCGGCGCCCAACTTTCCGCGTCTTCGAGGAGTGAGGGGATTCCGGACCCGTTGGATTCGATCACGGAAATAACTCCCGAACTGCTTGCCGAATTGGGTGTAAGCAAGACCAAACAGCAGCGCCAGCTTGCTTCCGACCGCAGGGAATGGATCCGATACATGAGTATGGCGGGTGAAGACGCGGTCGCGCTTCAGGCTACCCTCGAGACATTGCAGTCCGATTTGGAATACATTGAGCGATGGCGAATTGCCGATCTCCGACTCACCGCCGCACGGCTTTATTGGAGACAAGGCCTGCGCGTCAGCGCCATTCTGAGCGGAGGTCATGCAGTGCTCACATACCCTGTCATGGTTGGGCGTCCTCTGAAGCCATTGCTTAAAAAACTTGGACTGGCGTGATTTGCGCCAGTCCGGAAATCTTTGGTCCGGGGCCAACAAATAGAGTGACAATCACAGTCATCGTGTGCACATACAACCGTTGCGAGAGCTTGCAGAAGGCGCTCGCAAGCCTCGCTGTCTCGGCGGTTCCCGACTCGATCGAATGGGAAGTGTTGGTGGTGGATAACAACTCAACCGATCGAACCCGCGAGCTTGCAGAGGAGTTTTGCCGGCGCTATCCCGGCCGATTCCGCCATCTATTTGAACCGCGGCAAGGCTTGTCCTATGCCCGCAATTCGGGGATTCGAGAAGCCAAGGGCGACATCCTGGCCTTCACGGATGATGATGTGACCGTTGAGCCGACGTGGCTGCAGAATTTGACGGCGTGCCTTAACGAAGGCGAATGGGCTGGCGCGGGGGGACGGACAGTGTTATCGCACCCTTTCTCGCCACCTCGCTGGTTGACGCTTTCAGGACCGGATAATCTCGGCTACGTGCTTGCCCCCTTGTTCGACCGTGGTCCGCAGCCATGCGTGCTTCGAGAGGTTCCCTACGGGGCTAACATGGCATTTCGCAAAGAGATGTTTGGAAAGTACGGGTTCTTTCGCACCGATATGGGCGCCAGCCCGAACCGCGACGTCCCGGGGACGAACGAGGACATCGAGTTTGGTGGCCGGCTGATGGCTGCAGGCGAGCGCCTGAGGTACGAACCTTCGGCTATTCTTTACCACCCTATCGCCGAGGATCGGGTTCAGAAGCCGTACTTCCTTTCACGGTTCTTCGATATCGGCCGGGCAATAGTCCGGGAATCGGAGCCAGGACCTGATATCCTGGGAATCTCACGGCGCTGCTTCACCTTTCTCAGACTGATCAGTACCCGACTTCCCATCGAAATCCTGCATTGGGTCCTGACTCCGAATCGTAGGCACAGGTTCCACCAGAAGTGTGAGACCTGGAAGACAGTCGGCCAAATCGTCGAGAGCTACCGCGAGTGGCGCAACAGCCGACGGCAAGCGAACAACGTGGCGAGCAAAGAAGGCGAGCATCGCAGGCGGCGTGTGCGTATGTGATCGTTCCATGCCCTGCTAAGGCTCCTCAAATCGTCGCTGCCCGCAGAGTTCCGAAGCTCTCTCGTGAGCGCTCAGGTGAGGTTCCGCGTTTCAAGAGAGCCCCTAACACTTTGGCCCCCGCGCCATTGCCTCAAGGAGCGACCGTTGGAACAGGCTACTATTTCCTACCGAATCCCAAAGCGGATAATTCAAACCGGAAAGCAAACCGAGCAGCCGCTCCCCATTCGAGCCTTCATGGCGAGTGTGAGGCTACTGAACCCCGATTACGAATACCTGTTCTTCGACGATAAACAGGTGGAAGAGTTCATCGCCCAAGAGTTCCCCGAATACCGCACCGTCTTTGAGTCATTTAAGGTTCCCATCCAGCGCTATGATTTCTTTCGATATCTCGCTATTTACCACTACGGCGGGTTCTATCTTGACCTTGATGTGTTGTTGGGCTCTGGTCTGTCGACCCTTTTGGAGAGGGGTTGTGTCTTTCCTTTTGAGAGGCTCACTTTCAGCCATCGTCTGCGCAACGAGTTTGGCATGGACTGGGAAATAGGAAACTACGCTTTTGGAGCTGCTGCAGGTCATCCATTTCTTGAAGCGATAATCAAGAATTGCGTCAGGGCCCAGACGGATCCCCTATGGGTCAAGTCGATGATGCGCGGAACGCCCCCTTTCGACAAGGACTTATATTCCGTTTTTTACTCGACCGGCCCCGGCCTCTGTTCTCGTACCCTGGCCGAAAACCCAGAGCTGGCGAAGACCGTCACCGTGCTCTTTCCCGATGATGTTTGCAACGTCCGTAACTGGTATCACTTTGGGGAATATGGCGTTCACCTGATGAACAGTTCGTGGCGGCCCCAGAGGGGCTTCGTAACCGGTCGTCTCGGATATTTCCATTGGCGTTGGATGGAACGAAGGCTCTTGAAGAAGAGCCGCGCGTTGGATAGGTCCAGGCGACACCCTATAGACTATAAGTAAGCGTACAGCCAAACACACGGGCGCAATCACGAGTGGTTCAACGCGTCCAGATAGGGTCGATATCCGGCAGGATGAAGTGAATGTGTGCTCTTGGGTGAGAAGCAGATCAGTTGGCGAGTCATCCGATCCGCCCTTATTTCCTACGAGCGCCACTGGCACTGCGGTTCACGAATGCCTCACAATGAGCAGCCATCGCGTGGGATAATTGCATTACCCCGGTCCCTTCAATTTATCCGTCGACAGACCGCCGTGCTCTCGAGATCTTATCCGCAGAATCATTGGCTGAACGGTGCGATGAGCGGCATAACTCCTTCCCGTGCCTTTGGATAAGGCGTTGAGTACGGGAAAGAGGTTTTGCTGGCAGATCACTACCCCCGGACGGGCCAGTCAGCTTGCATCGAAAGTCGCATACATTCACCGTTAGAAGAGCGATAGCATCTTTTCAGCGGCTGGAACCTCCCCAACGGCTGCGGGCGAATTCTGTTCTGGGAATGAGCCGGTTTTGAGTTGCCGAGTACCAGACTCGCAGATGACAACTTGGAGCAATCTTGGGACATCCATCGGACGTTAGCCGAATTGAATCCGACGTTATCCGTTTCCTTCGCGACCGTTATCGCTGTCCGGATGAATTCCTGAAGTACCGTCTCAGTGGAGAACTTAGCCCCAAGGCTAATTACTTCGCATTCGGCTCTGCTGCGGTATGTTATGGGCGAACTGTGGGCGGCAAACGGACTGTGCATCTGTCGCCTGATCCGCAGGTTCATGCTGCACATTTTATAGAAGACGCGAACCCGCTCCGGTTACCCTTTGACCCCGATGAGGTGATCGACAATCTCTGCTTGGAACGTTACGCCGGTTGCCGGCTAAGCGGGTTCGAAAAGATATTGAAGCACACGTATTACCGAATTCGTCGCCTAACCAATCCGACCGTACGCGGCTGCATTCAGAGATTTCGCGCTGGGAAGTGGAAAAAGAGACGCTTCCCTCAGTGGCCAGTGGACACGACCGTCGAGGATATCTCTGAAGCGCTGCTCCTGCATTCGCTGCAGGCGAATCGACAGGAGCGCATTCCCTTTATCTGGTTCTGGCCCGATGGAGCACGCGCCTGCTTGACGATCACGCACGATGTGGAAAACCAGGCCGGCAGGGACCATTGCCCGGAATTGATGGATCTGGACGATTCCTTTGGATTCAAGAGTTCCTTCCAGATCGTTCCCGAAGACAGATATGCTGTTTCGCAGGAGTTCCTGAACAGTTTTCGTGACCGCGGATTTGAGTTGTGCGTCCACGACTTAAACCACGACGGCCGGTTGTTTGATGAATTGGGACAATTTCGCGAGCGCGCCGCGCTAATCAACCGCTTTGCCCGGGAATGTGATGCAAAAGGTTTCCGCTCGGCAGTAATGTATCGCAATCCTGAGTGGTTTGAATACCTCGATTTTTCCTTCGATATGTCGATGCCGAATGTTGCTCACCTCGATCCGCAGCACGGTGGATGCTGCACAGTGATGCCATACTTCATTGGCAACCTGGTTGAATTACCGCTTACGACGATCCAGGACTATACGCTATTTCGTGTTCTGAAACAGCAATCTGTTGACCTGTGGAGGTTGCAGATCGACCTGATCCTGGCTAAGAACGGCCTCATTACACTGCTTGTCCATCCGGACTACATTATTGAACCCGATTTTCGGGCCGTTTACAGGGATTTGCTTGCAATGGTGAATGAGCTGCGCGCGTCCCAGCGGCTGTGGTCTGCACTTCCCGGTGAAATTGCTGAGTGGTGGCGGCAACGGAATCAAATGGCCGTCATCTGGGATAACAGCTCATGGCGCATCACGGGGGAAGGCGCGGAACGTGCCAGACTCGCCTTTGCCAAGATTGCAGATGGCCGGCTGGTTTACGAACTGGCGGATGAGAAGGAAGGCGAGTCTCTTTCTGCCCAGGTAAATACTCCGGCGCCGACCGATATCTACGTGCAATAAGCCCGCAGCAGCTGTCCGACCCCGACCCCACAGTTCGAGAGCCTCAAACCAGGACAGGCAGTCCTGGTTTTTTTGCCCTGATGGCGGCTTCTCTGCTGGCTGCATGGTGCCCTCTCCCCCTGTATGAAACATTCGCGCTTGCTTGGCGGAACGACGCGTACACGCGCATTCTGCTGATTTTGTCTCTGAGCGTATTCATGATCCTCGCTGAGAGGCAACTGCTTCACGCGACAAGCCAATGGTCTGTTGCGAGCGTTGTGCTCTTGAACTGGCAGCGATTGCCATCGCGTGCAACGCACGGACCCGGTTTGCGTCATTTACCGCCGACACCCTGCAGGCGGTAAGAATGTTCGAGCTGGTGCTTTCGCTGGCAGGCTTCTTTCTTCTTTGTTTTGGCTCTCAGCCTTCGCGTAATCTGATCTTTCCTTAAGGCCTGGCCCAAACTCAAACCACTGCTCCGCTCCGCAAGATCACGAACCAAGGAAGCTCTTGAGCTGGCAATCTCTGAACAGTTTCCACAGATCGCACTAGGAACTTGTTGAAATTCGCCGCATTGTGACGAATTTCCTGATGATTTGCATCCCTACCCGGTTGAAATCTGCTTGAACTGCGGGTCTGGCCAGTGTTTATGGGGCTTTGCGGGTCTCAGGAAAGTACCCCCGAGATCTGCAAGCGACGTTCAGGCACACTGCTCCATGAGCCTTCCTGGTTGTTGAGCCATCAGTTTCGGCAGCCGGATCAGGTTGTGCGCGGCGCAACTGAAGACGAATAGCCAGTCCACTTTTTCCAGGCCTCGCAGCTTGACCTGGCGCAGCGGGCCGGTTTGCTTAAGCCAACCGAAGCCCTTCTCGATCAGCCATCGCCGGCTCAGGCTGACGGCATAGCCAGGCTGCCGTGTGGTTCTTCGGTCCAGGTTGCTGCTGCGGCCCTTGTCGTTCTTCGCTACATGCGGTGTCACGTTCAACTCCCTCACCGTGCTGACGAAATCCTTGCTGTCGTAAGCCTTGTCCGCGCCCACCGTGATGCGCCGCGAGCGGCCCTCTTGCTTTTGCGCAAGCATCAAGAGCGCAGCATCGCGCTCGGCCAGACCATCGGCGTGCGTCACCATCGCGGAGGCAATCAATCCGTTGCGGTTCTCCACCAGCGCGTGGCCCAGGTAACTCAACTTCGACTCCTTGCCGTAGCTCTTCTTGTACAGCCGCGCATCCGAATCGGTGGTCGATTCATGCGTCTGGTTCGTACGCTTCTGGCCATGAAAATCTCCTCCGTCGCCGTCATCGGAACCGTCCTTGCTACGAAAGCTCTTCTGCGAGGCCCACGCCTGGATCAGCGTGCCGTCCACTGTGAAGTGCTCGTCGCTCATGAAGCGCTTGGCCTGCTTGTTCACTTCCGCAAAGAACTGCCGCGCCACATCGCTGGTCAGCAACCGGTCTCGGTTCTTCGAAAACACCGCGTGGTTCCACATCGCATCGTCCATGCCCAGACCCACAAACCAGCGGAACAGAAGGTTGTAATCGATTTGCTCGACCAGCAGCCGCTCCGAACGCACTGAGTAGAACACCTGCAACAGCAGCGCCCGCAGAATGTACTCAGGCGCTATCGAAGGCCGTCCCGAGTCCGCATACAATGCATCGAACTCCGCGCTCAACGTCCGCATCACCGTGTCCGTCAGCTTGCGAACCGCGCGCAACGGATGATCCTGAGGTACCCGCTGCTCCAATGAAACATAGCTGAACATCCCATCCTGAACTCGCTCATCTCCACGCATACCCATGAGACGGGCGACACCTTCGCCCCGATGCAGAACGGTACCTATTTCAACAAGTTCCTAGAGAATGCTCAAGCATGGTTCAGATTACGCCTTGGCGCTACACAGTAAGAATGAAAATGCTCCAGCCGGGAAAGTCGTGGCAGGAGCAAATCGTGAGAGCCGTCCTGCCCGCGACTTCACCTGACTTCTACGGAATCGACACCGTGAAGGAGTTCGAAGGCACACTTTGATTGCCTTCGGCATCGACACTCTCTATGTAATAGGTGTAAGAGGTGTTGTCGGCAACTGTGGTGTCGGTATAGCTGGTTGAACTATTGACCGACGGGTTCAGCAATTGGTACGCGGAACTCCCGCTGACGGCCCGATAGACGTCGTAGCCGGCAACCTGGTCGCTCGAGTTTGTGGGCGCGTCCCAGCTAAGATCGACTTCATAGGCTGTCGTCTGCTGTCCGGTCCCACTCAGGCTCACGACAGTCGTCGGGTTCGTTGACGAGGTACTGACGATGGTCAGCGAGCCAGTCGCGGCCCCGGCCACTGTCGGATCGAATTGCACGCTCAGAGTAACCGACTGATTCGGGTTCAGCGTAAGCGGGAAAGTTGTCCCGGAGAGAGAGAACCCTGTGCCCGTTACTGTCGCCGAGTTGACGGTCACTGACCCCGTCCCGGTCGAAGTCAAAGCCACTGTTAGAGCGGTTGGCGTGTTTAAACTCACATTGCCGAAAGCGATGCTGGCGGCGCTGATAGAGAGCGTCGGCACGGTCGACCCTAGCTGCAGTGCAAAGGCCTTCGTGGTACCGCCCACGCTTGCCGTCAGGGTCACGCTCTGCGCCGTGCTCACGGAACTCACCGTCGCCGTAAACCCGGCGCTGGTTTGCCCAGCCGGAATAGTGATGGAAGACGGCACCGTCACAGCTGAATTATTGCTCGATATGCCTACCGTGAATCCGCCGCTACCCGCCGCCACATTCAGCGTCACAGGACAGTAATCCGTCCCTGCGCTTGTTATCGAACTGCTGCTGCAAGTCAGCCCGGTCAGCACCGGCACGCCCGCGCCGCTGAATGCGATCACAGTCGATGTACCAGTCGACGAGTTGCTGGTCAGCGTCAGCGAGCCGGACGCGGCGCCTGCAACTGTCGGATCGAACCGCACCGTCAGCGTCGCCGTCTGGTTGGGATTCAAGGTCATCGGCAGGCTGTCTGCCACCACTGAAAAACCGTTCCCCGTCACCTTGGCCCCGCTTACGGTCACCGGTGCTGTGCCCTTCGACGTCACCATTACTGACTGCGTGGCCGGCGAGTTTACACTTACCGATCCAAATGCCACGCTGCTGGTGTTGACGCTCAGGATGGGCACCACCGCACCCAGTTCGAGCGCGTACGATTGCGAAATTCCGGCCACGTTCGCGGTTACCGACACGCTTTGCGCAACAGGTACTGTGGCGATGGTTGCCGTAAAGCTGGCGCTGGTCTGCCCCTCCGGCACGAATACCGTCGATGGCACCGTCACGGCCGCGCTGTTGCTCGTCAGAACAACCGTCAGTCCGCCGCTGGCCGCCGCCGCGTTCAGGGTCACGGTACAGTTGTCGGTCCCCGCTCCGGTGAAGGCGCCGCTCGTGCAGTTCACCGCGCTGGGCACCGGTACGCCGGTGCCGCTGAAGGTCACCGCAGCCGAAGATCCATTCGACGCGTTGCTCGTCACCGTCAGTTGTCCTGCCACTGCTCCTGTCGCCCCAGGATTGAATTGCACGGTAAGGCTGTAGCTGCTGTTCGCCGCAATCGTCAACGGCAGGCTCGCCTGGCTGACGGCCGACGAGAAAAACTGCCCGCTCACGTTTAACTGGGAAATCTGGACGGAAGCCGCCCCTTGATTCTGAAGATTCACGGTCGCGCTCGCCGTCTGTCCCACGCCTACAGTCCCGAACGCCAAGTTACTCGTCGATGCGACAAGTGTCCCCGAAGCCACCTTGCCGTCTGTGCTACCAGTGATGACCGACCCGGCGCAGCCGCTCAGGAAGAAGGCGCAAGTAAGTGCCATAAAAAGAACGAGCTGCATCGCTCGACGGCGAGGCATACTTTCAGAAACGCAGGGAAAAAGACTGCAGTGGGTGGTCAATTGCATCACCTTAGTCATCGGAAGTACTCGGGTTACTCTTTAAAGTTACTTTGGAGGTCTATTTAGTGCTAATTACTTGGGTACTAAATACGCGAAAGTATCATTACTATAGTAAGCAAACACTTAACCCGTTCCCGCCAAGCCACGCGGGTCGGCGCGCGCCCAGCCGCTGCTACCCTGGTTCAAAGGGAGTATGTCCTTTTAAAACAGGAGGTTCCGCGATGACCGGCCTCTAATCCCGCACGACTGGACCACTCAACAGCACCGTCTTCGCCCCTGGTCGACCGCCAAGCCTCTACCTGCTCGCCGGAATGCTCGATCAGTCTAGTTATCAGCCATTCATCGCCCTTAATTCAGCCACGTCGCTCCGCTGCACTCGCTAGCGCGGTATCGCCTGCAAGCCACTATCGCGCCATTCTTGGTGTTTTCGGCCAGACAAGTCTGCAAACAATTGGTATGAAGTGTGCAGCCGGTTGCACATCTGCAAAACAGGTACAGAATTCCGAAAGAGAGACTCCATATCATGTACCCATTAATCAACAACTTATAAGGTCTTCAGGCATTCGCGGTCTGTCGACCTCCTGGCATCGCAGATGCAGTGCTTTTGAATTAGAAACGCTTCCACGCTGAATTCCCCTTATGGCCAGAGAGACCAACGCCGTGAATCGCGTCGATCCGGCAGAACTGCCCGGTGAGGCGGTCATCTTCGGTTCTAGGTCTGCCATGCGGGCCATTCGCAACCGGATCGATTCGGCTCTCTCAAGCGACCTTCCCGTGTTGATTCGGGGAGAGAGCGGAACAGGCACGGAAGTCATCGCGCGATTCCTGCATTGCCGTTCACACCGGTACGTTGCCCCCTTCGTTCGCCTGAATTGCGCAGTGGCTCCGGCCGGCCTTCTTGAATCTGAGCTCTTCGGCTGTGCGAGCGGGTTCATCGCGGGTTCCCCAGACGGACGGCAAGGGTTAATCGAAATCGCTGAAGGCGGAACGCTGTTCCTCGACGAAATCGCCAGCTTGCTCTTGGCAATGCAGGGCAAGCGGCTTGAGCGCGGCCGATTCATCTGGCCGAAGGCCGAGAGTGGCACAGTGCGGCTCAGCCGAGCGCAGCTTTCGATGCTCCTCGAAGGTATTGATTGGCGACGTGTGGATCCGCGGCAAGGCCGCCGAACTCAGGATGAGGGTTCGCTAGGCACGAGCCCGGCCGCTGCTTGAGGAACTGCGAAGCTGGTTGGAGAAGACACTACGTTCACTATCCGCAAGAAGCGAAACCGCGGGCGCGATCCGCAATACGCTCTCGCGCTGGCGTGCCCTCACGCGCTACATCGACGACAGGATGCTCGAGATCGATAATAACGCCGCAGAAAGGGCGCTGCGGGCCGTCGCTCTGGGACGGAAGAACTTCCTGTTCGCCGGATCTGACTGTGGCGGTGAGCGCGCCGCGGCGATGTACACGCTGCTGGGAACAGCCCTATGCCGCGTTCGGCATAGGGCCGTTCATGCCGCCCTTCCGACTATGCCGAATGGTGGCCCCACGCTGCTGAACGGAGGTCGGAGATATCGGCCAATTGCTGGATGCTGAAGAGCAATCACGCGGCATAGTCAGGAAGAGCTACAACGTGTTGAGGAACGCAAGCAACTGATCTCCAGGTTGGTACCTGGCGGGGATTTTGCCGTTTAGCGGTTGGAGTTTTGCCAGAGCTGCTTCCTTGAGTGCCAAGTGTGCGTGCAGATAGACTTGCGTGGTTTCGAGTGATTCGTGTCCGAGCCATAGGGCAATGACGGAGCAATCAACTCCAGCCTGTAGAAGCTCCATGGCAGCGGTATGCCTGAGTACGTGTGGAGAGATGCGTTTTCGCTTAAGGGAGGGATAGTTCCGGCCTGCGGCTGCCAGATATTTGGCAAGCATAGCCTGCACCGCGTCGGAGCTGAGGCGCCCACCATTTGCGTTCGGAAAAAGCACTTGGGAACTGCTCCGGCTTGGTTCCTTGAGCCATGCTTGTATAACGTTGACCGTATGCTCAGTCAGAGGTGTGCATCGTTCCTTTCGGCCCTTGCCAAAACAACGAACGTGCGCGCCCCGGCCCAAGACAACTGAGTCGCGGTCGAGCCCGGTGAGTTCGGACAACCGCAGTCCGGTCTGGACCGCCAGTAATAGCAACGCGTGACCACGACGCCCAATCCAGGTTGTTCTGTCGGGTGCTGCGAGTAGCGCCTCGATCTCAGGCCGCGTCAAGAAATTAACCAGCCTCTTGTCGTGTCTCTTGCTGGGTATCGCGAGCACTCGCTGGATGAGAGCGCTGTACGCTGGCTCTTCGAAAGCGATGAATCGGAAGAAGGAACGAATGGCGGTTAGTCGCAGGTTGCGAGTGCGGACACTGACGGAGCGACGCTTCTCCAAATCATCAAGAAAAGCACAGATCGTCGGAGCAGCGAGATCCTGGAGATCGAGGCTTGAGGGCGGCCTGTGTATACGTGCGTGGACAAATCCAAGCAGCAAGCGAAAGGTATCCCGATACGAGGCAATCGTGTGAGGGCTGACACGTCGTTGGCGCATCAAGCGTTCCGTGAAGAATCGCTCAATCAATGCTGGCAGAGTTGGAATATGCTTCATGAGGCGGCTCCCCGGCGCGACTCAAGTCGCAGTGCGGCATGCTCCATAAGTTCGGGGCAAGCCGACAAATACCAGTAAGTATCGCGCACGCACGTGTGTCCCAGGTACGTTGAGAGTACGGGCAACAGAACTTCAATCTTCTGCCCCGATCGATACCATGACAGGAGCGTCTGAATCGCAAATCGATGCCGGAAGTCGTGCAGGCGTGGCCCCGTGTGAGCGGCAGGTTTCCTCAGACCCGTTTCCCGTGAAAGACGCCAGAAAACCCGATAAACATACTGAAGCAATAAGCGACCGCCTCGTTCTGCCACAAAGAAGAATGGGCTTCGGGGATGAGGAAGGTGGGCGTCGCGCTGTCTTGCATACTGTGCCAAGCTGCGGACAGTAGTGGGATGGAGCGGCACCAGACGAGACTTCCCGAACTTCGTAGAACGAATGGTGAGAACACTTCCTGCAAGATCGACATCATCGCGACACAACGAAAGAGCTTCGCTTATCCGAAGGCCCGTGACGGCCAACAGTCCCAACAGGTTGTAATACGTCCAGCGGCGCAGCGCATCTCTTGGTGGCAGTGCGAACGCCGCCGCCAATAACCTGCAGACCTCTGCTTCGGTATAGATGTACGGCTTTGAACGCATCGGGCCAGGCAAGGCCCCGGTCGGAGGTATCTTCGCCTTAACGCCGATGCCCTGCAAATATCGGGCAAACCCGCGAATATCTGTGAGGCGCAGAGTCCAGGTTGCATGTCGACCTGCTGGCTGAGTCGCCCATTCGATGGCCAGCTTGTATGTGATCGTCGGAGCGCCCCGCTCCTCCATGAAGGTGACAAACTTCGCTAGCCGCTTTTCCTCGTTCTGAAACTTAAACCCAATATCACGCCGCAAAAGTGATGTACTCCCGAAGAGCGGGTCGGAGCAGGTTCATCGGACACCTCCTGGCCACCGCAGGCTAAGCATACGCAGAGAATCGATATCTACCTTCGCATAGATCCGTGTGGTGTCGTGATCCTGATGGCGCAGGACCTGACCAATCTCCGTTAGTGAGGCTCCGGCACGGAGAAGCGCTGTAGCGAGACTGTGTCGGAACAGATGAGATCCCTTGTGCGCAACACCTTGGATGCCGGCGCGCTTCACCGCCGCCGTTGCGATCATAGAAATGCCACATGAAGATGCAAACCCGGCATGCGGCGCCAGGTCACGAAGAAACAATCTGCGACTGTCCGATCGCGGACGTCCGTTCTGTAGATAGGCCGCGACGGCTGAACCTACTTCGTGCGGCAACGGAAGTTGCGCCCTCTGTCTACCCTTGGCTTGTACTGTCAACTGACCTGCCCGCCAATCGACATCGTCCAGAGTTAAAGTCGCAATCTCGTTCGCCCGCAAGCCGAGTCGAGCCAGCATCAACAAGATGGCGTAGTCCCTTCGGCCTATCGCGCTTCGTCTGTCGCAAGCGTTGAGAACCTTCTGGATCTGACTGGGCAAGAGGTACTCAGGAAGAGACGCCAACCTCCATCTTCTGATCGTCGGGACACTCGCCGCGAGGTCTGTTCTGATGTATCCGCGGTAATGCAAATACCGCATAAACTGGCGGAGAGTGCTGCACATGATCTGGGCTGACCGTGGGCTTCGATCTCCCGCGTGATGCTTGATGAATCCAAGAATGTCGGCAGAACTTAGTGCTCGAAATCTTCGCGACTCGTCCTGGCATCTCTCCCTGACGAAACGGCGAACAACAAGTTCGTGACGGCTAATGGTTCCAGAGGCAAGTCCGCGCTCCTGAGCCAGGTACCGCCGGAACTGTCCAAAGATTAAATCGCCTGGACTGACCACGGCGGGGCCCTTAGGCCGAATGGCGTCTATGCCGCGCAGAACAGTCAGCAAACGGTCTAGCGCTGGCTTATCGCTCAAAAATGGGCACCGGTTCCGAAGCCGAAACTCTTGGTACCTCTCTACCGTCCGTTCATCAACCTCGCCGAGACTAATCCGCTTGCGTTCAAGCCAATGACTGAAGTCAGAAACGACTCGGAGACATCGCCATGCGCTCTGTCGGCAATGTCCTTCCTTCAGCAGTCGCGCTGCATACAAATCAATGTGAACCCCAAGCGGACCCCCATGCATGCGTCGCTGGAGCTTCGGTGTGGTCACATAGGCATTTATGGTCATGTCCTCTCCTCTGCACTGAAGTGCAGAGAAAGGAGACCAGAACTATGCCGCGCAGTCGAGTCGTAAATCGGTATCACGGTAAAACAGTGTGCTCCGCTTCGGCATAGTCGGAAGGGCGGCATGAACGGCGAAGCTCAACGGCTCGGATCCGGAGCTATATCTCCGCACCGTCCTGGCAGAGATCGCAGGCCACCCCATCAGCCGGATCAATGAGCTGCTGCCCTGGAACCTGGCAGCCTCGCTGCAGACCGGCTGTTCTCAAGCCGCCTAAGACACACTCAACAGGTGTCCACCAAAAAACAAGCGGAAACCTGATAACACACTCTACCTCGCGTCAAGAGGGACTCGGCGTACGCTTACCTCATTTTAAAGACACGAATACTCCAGAAGCACAAGTTCTCTTGGCAGATTGTCTTATGGGAAGTGGCTGTGGAGAGCCCCTCGCGGGCGGAATGCTGCTGCGCAAGAGGGCGGGGGAGGGAAAGATCGATAGATGCGGAGCTGACGCGCTGCGTCGCACCTTGCCGTTAGCTGCCGGGCGGCAGGCTACCAGCCCGGAGCGGTCAACTCGTTGAGAGCGGCGTGATCGAGCGGTTGCAGCAGCTTGAAGGTGGTCTTCAATGGGTAAGGCGTGCTGAGAGGATTCTGGATAGCGACACACAGTTCGTTCACATGAAGGCAAGAGTCAATTGGAAGCAGAGGAGAACGCTGCCCGCGAATGGCTCGTGACAAATCGGCAATGCCACGCGCGAAATCGAGGCGATAGCAGTGGTATCGATTTTTCAGACTCACTTTCCTGACCGGAGGATAGACTCGGCATCCGCGATGCGCGCCTTCGCCGGGAATGGAAAGGACCTGGAGATTGGATAAGCCTCTGACCTGCCCCTGCGTTCGTCATGGTACTTGCGCAACAATGGAACAACTAAACCGCGCTTAGCCCATATGCCGGTACAACATACTGCCAAGGCGCCAGGAAACAGCCCCGGGCAAGACGGAAAATATTTTTCCCGCATAAGGCATGCGGGAAGAAATAGAGCTTGCTTCCTTAGTCGTCCGGGAATACCGGAGATAAGTGATCTGCCTACGGGACGCTCCAAATTGGTCTTTGAATCTTAAGAGACCTTCATTTTCCGGCTCAGTTCGTCCGAAATCCATTTCTAAAGCCTGCTCGGCCTTGCCCTCGGAAATAATCTTCCAAAACAGGAGGGGCATGCCTGCAAGATAGTGATACTTCTCATCGGAGCAGCCGTATTTGTAAACGATCGTGTGTCGATGACGGAGCGTGACGATAGCGGCAATCGCGTGTCCGTCCTTACGTACTACACGAATCTGAAAGTCTGACGTGAAGTTCTTTGCCAAGTTGCGAAACCAACTTCGTGGTTGCGGCAGAAGTTGATGCCGGCGCCTGGTAATGATGAGTAATTCGAAGAACTCATCGAGCAACTGCTCTGAAGAGCCTTTCTCATATTCCAGGTTCTCACGCTCCGCCTTGTGGATCCGGCGCTGCAGGTTGTTCTTATCGAGATTCTTGAAAAGTTCTTCGAGTGGCTTGGTCAGATCGAGTGTGTGCAGCCAGAAAGACTGGCCCGCAGACATGGATCCTGCCGGACTGCTCCACTCAATCGGCCGGAGTTCGATGTAGCGCAGGTGTCTCTTCTTTGTTGCATTGACGAGCCATTCCACGAACTCATGGTCGCTGCTTGCTTCGCTCAGCATCGGCTCGGAATGGTCTGAAAATGGAAGCGATACCAGACGCTTACCGGTGATCCAACTTTCGACCTCGCAGAAAACAATCCCATCGGAGAGAGGCTTCCCGGGCTCAGCACTCGTGATTGCAATCGGCTGATAGCCGTAGGTATCGACCAGCGTCTGCAACCATTCTCTACAGTGAAACACGCTCGATCGCGGATGGGATGCGACCAATGTATCCCAGCGGCGATCTGTCATCGGGTTAAAGCTATAAACGGGCATCCGAATACCAGTAGCGCCAATTGGAGCGGGTAATTTGGAGATTCATCAAGGCATGTCGGCTCAGACAGGACGGCGGGAGCCCGCGATCTAGCACCTGAAAACGTTCGCCGCTACGATTCCCTTGGTTGCATTGCGCGTGTCGACCACCACCTTTGCCTGATCTACAATTGCGCGATAGTCATACTGCGAGTGATCGGTGACGATCACAACACAATCGAATTCGGGAATCTTCTCTAGCGGTGTGCTGGTCATATTCAGGTCGTATTTACGGCCTTTGCCAACCCTCGGGAAGAAGGGATCGTTGTATTCGACACGCGCTCCGCGCTTCTGCAGCAGCTCGATGATGGTGAGCGCCGGCGATTCGCGCAGATCGTCAATGTCCCGCTTGTAGGCCATCCCGAGGATGAGGATGCGGGCGCCACGGAGCGCCTTGCCCTGCTGATTCATGGCTTCGATGACATGATCGACAACGAAGCTTGGCATGTTCTCGTTGATCTGCCCCGCAAGCTCAATAAAGCGTGTGTGGAAGTCGAATTCTTTCGCTTTCCATGAGAGGTAGAACGGATCAATGGGAATACAATGTCCGCCAAGTCCCGGCCCTGGATAGAAGGCCTGGAATCCAAAGGGCTTCGTCTTGGCGGCATCGATCACTTCAAACAGATCGATATTCATCCTCATGCAAAGCTGCTTGAGCTCGTTGACGAGAGCAATGTTGACGCAGCGGTAGATGTTCTCGAGGAGTTTGGTCATTTCCGCAGTTGCAGGCGAAGAGACCGGCACCGTGCGGTTAAAGATGGAGCCATAGAGGGCAGCCGCCAGGTCACGCGCGATGGGACCGCATCCACCGACTACCTTCGGGATATCGCGGCGCGCAGTCGTGTCGTTGCCTGGGTCCTCGCGTTCCGGAGAGAAAGCAATATAGATGCCTGAGCTTTCTGCGTCCCTCGCTACTCGCAATCCAGATCGATTTCCATTTTCCAGGATAGGGACTAGAATTTCCTCCGTTGTACCCGGGTAAGTTGTGCTTTCCAGCACGATAAGTTGCCCGTCGTGGATGTGCGGCGCGATACTCTTCACGGTTCCGGTGACATAGCTCAGGTCCGGCTCGTGGTACTCGTTTAGCGGGGTCGGCACGCAGATGATGACGACATCCATCTCGGCGATCTGCGCGTAGTCAGTGGTCGCCGTGAAGCCGTTCTCACGAGCCAGCTGCACCTCGGTGGTAGGGATGCGGACAATGTAGGAGCCACCCTGGTTCAGCGTGCCAACCTTGCGTGCATCGATGTCGAATCCGGTAACCCGGAAGCGCTCCTCGCTGAACAACAAGGTTAGCGGCAGACCGACGTAGCCCATCCCGACAATACCGATGCGAGCCTCTCGGCTGCGAATGCGACGAGTCAATTCAGCTGCTTTGTCAACAGAAACGAGTGCCATTATTCACCTCATGACCAGAATATGGAAATCAATGATTGAGGCGCCGAAATAACCATTTCTGACTTCGAAAAGTCATCAGGACACAAAACCAACCGGCAATCGGCAGATACATGCGAGACAGACGCGCTAGCGAGTCAGGCAGTCAACTGTTCTGTATTCATGGTACAACCTCGGTACTTTTGAGGACGAGAGAAAGTCCGGTATTTTGTTCCTAAGCGGCATCAGATGAAGCGCTTAGATTTTGAATTTCATTTGGTTCTGGACCAGCAGGCCGGAGGTTCAAATCCTCTCTCCCCGGCCGTTGCATGGAGCAGGCGCGGCCTGCGGCCGCCAGTCTTAAGCGCCTATATTATCCCCGCACTGACGGCCGGCGCAATTTCGATGCTCGGCACGTGTCCCGCATTTTGAGCAACAATTAGACCGCTCAGCGCTCTCGAGTTATTTTCCAAGACCCTGCTTTCCAGAAGGTCATTCGAGGTGGGACCGGAGTCGTATACCAGGATGCTCACTCCGCGCCTCGCAGAGAAATCCAGTAGTACCGCCGCCAGCAAAACTTGCAGCGCACCGGGCGGAGGAAAAACAAGCCGAGGAGGCCATCGTAAGGGCGCAACTCGGCGGGTTTGAACTCAACCGATTTGCAGCGGGGGCACTTTCGCCGCAACCAAAGCACTCTCGGCAGCCAAAGCGGCCACGTCATCGCTTCTACGGTCATCGGAGATCTCCTTTCAGAGCAAGGATGGCAGGCATCATTGGTCGGTTCCGTCTCCCGCGCTGGAATTCGCGTCGAGCCACGTGAGAAGACATCGTATGCTGCCCGTGGCCAAAGCCACGCTGGAATCGGCGGCTCCGTAATAGAGGTTGATGGTATCGCCATCCGCGCCAATGGTTTGGCCGCAGGGAAATACGACGTCACGCACATCTCCAACGCGCTCGTAAGGAGCGTCAGGACCAAAAATCCACGAGTTCCCTCGCTTGAGGCAGATCTCAGGATGTTTAAGATCGAAGAGCGCCAGGCCCAGGCGATAGATGCTTCCCGAGGCTGTTACTCGCACGCCGTGGTAGATCATCAGCCAGCCCTCCGGCGTTTCGATGGGCGGAGAGCACAGGCCAATCTTGTTCGCATCCCACCATCCTCCGCGCCGCGCCTGAAGGATAACTTTGTGACTGCCCCAATGCCGCAGGTCAGGGGAGTACGAGATCCACATATGGGCGCCGGTGGCCGTCATGGGACGGTGGATCATGGCCCAGTAGCCGTTGATTCTTCGCGGTAGCAGCGCGGCATCCTTATCTTCGGGCGGCATGATGACGCCGAAGCGCTCAAAGCTTCGGAAGTCCCTGGTGAGCGCGAGAGAAACTCCCGGACCGCCGCGCGCAAAGGAAGTGTACGCCACGGCAAACTGCTCGAGTTCCGGGACCCAGGTGATGCGCGGATCCTCGATGCCCCAAACCTCTTCAGGGTATTCAAGCGGATTGGCCATCAGCGTGGGCTGCGCATCGATACGCCACCCGTTCACGCCATTTTTTGAACGTGCCGCGCACAAGTGCGACAGGCCGCTGCGGTCTTCCACGCGGCAAAGTAATAATGTGTCTCCGTCCGGCAGGAGTACGGCTGCCGGGTTGAAGACGCTGTTCACGGCATAGGGCCAATCGTGACCGCTAAGAATCGGATTGTCGGAGTAACGCGTGAGCAAAGGAAGGTCAGTGCATGCTCCGGGTTGCTGCTCGAATGCAGTAGCCTCTGGCAGGTCCGGTGGTTGAATAACTGGATTCAGTGGGAGACACTCATTTCCTGGTTGGTTTCTTCTGCGTGGGTCACTTTCGCTCGCTGCATTTCCAGGAGCGCCATCAGGAACGAAAGCGTTGATTCCGCCCCTTGGTTTTCATTCACGCGGTCGGGATGCAGTCCGTCTTTGCATCCGCCGGTTGTGGCATCGTAAAGCGGTACCTGCAGGTCGTTCTTGCCCAGGAACCAGCGGAAGGCGCAATGGGCTTCGTCGATCCAGCGCTCTTCGCGCGTGAGCCTGTATGCGTCAAGGCAAGCAGAGATGGTGGCGCAGGCTTCGACGGGTTGCTGATCGAAGCGAGGTTTCTCCCCGCCCTCGGTGTAGCATCGGCTGGAGCCGATCGGCACAAAGATCTCCGGGTCACCGCAGTGCTGAGCAGCGACAAGCCATGTGAGCGACTCGAGTCCAGCCGCGACCATGATCTGGTTGTTGCTTCGCCCACCGGCCAGGATGAGCGCTTGCGACAGCCGCGCATTCGAGTACGAAAGGCTCTTCTCGAACCAATGCCAGGTTTCGGAACCGCTGCGTTCGTAAATGTCCAGCAGGCGATTGGCGAGGGTGTTGCGAATGCCCTGGATGGCTCTGTCGCCGGGAAACCAGTCGAGATAGGCCTGCAAACCGAGAACGCCGAATGCCCACGCTCTTGGGCTGCTGAACGTCAAAACGGCAGGCGCGGCAGCCTCAAAAAGTCTTCCTGCCGCTCCCCGCAATCCGGCAATTTGCGATTGGCCGAGTACCGTTCCCAGTGCCCACAGCGCGCGCCCATGGCTGTCCTCTGAACCAACGTTTTCCAGCCATGTACGGTCGTAGCCAAGGAAATTCCTGAAGCGTCCGGTGTCAGGATGAAATGCGAGCCAGAGAAAAGCCAGGTAGCGGCGAGAAAGGTTGAGACGGTCCTCGCAGTGCTCGGGCCCGTCGCTCTTATCCAGAAGCGTGGAAACGATGAGCGCGCGAGCGTTGTCGTCGGTGGTATAGCCCTCTTGCGTGTAGGGCAATGAGAAGATGGCGTGCTGCAACATGCCGGTGTCGTCGGTCATGGCGCACAGATGAGCGGTGTTCAGGACCGGCAGGTATTCGACCGGCTCGATCAAGCTTAGGGCGGTATCGTCCGGTTGGGCAGCCCTTGGCTGCAACGAGCGCTCAAAGCGTGCCCGCTGAAAGGTCGCCATGTAGGCCCGCGCCGTCTTGGGCCAGGTGGTTCCACGCGAGTGCAGATAGGCGCGCTTGCGCATGGCATGGCGCTCCGCATCGTTTTCCAGCAGTGCCAGGACCGCCTCCGCGATAGCTTCTGGATTGTCAAACGGCACCAGCACGCCTCGTCCATCCGCGAGCAACTCCTTGGCGTGCCAGTAAGGCGTGGAGACGATTGCCTTGCCCGCTCCTAGCGCGATGGCCAGTGTGCCGGAGACGACCTGCGCCTCCTGCCGGTAAGGGGTGATGTAAATATCGGCAGCGCCGACGTGTTCTATCAGCTCTTCATTGCTCACAAAACGATTGTTCAAAATCAAATTGGAAGAAACGCCAAGCTCGGCTGCCAGCGCCTGCAACTCTTCGCGGTAGCGCTCGCCTTCGCGCCGGCGAACATGAGGATGGGTCACTCCGGAGACGATGTACGTCACGTTCGGATGCCGCGCCAGAATTGCAGGTAATGCGCGAATCACGTTTTCAATGCCCTTGTTGGGAGAGAGCAGGCCGAAGGTAAGTAGAACGGATTTGCCTTCCGTACCAAACTTATCCTTGAAGTAGTTGGGATCCATGAAGGGCATGTCGGGTACGCCGTGCGGGATTACATCGATCTTTCCCGCGGGAACCGCGTACACTTCGCGAAGCAATTGCGCCGCAAGTTCGCTCATGACCACCAGGCGATCGGAAAGCTGCGCAATCTCTTCGAGCACGATGCGTTGGTTCGCATCCGGCTGGCGCAGCACCGTGTGCAGCGTAGTGACCAGCGGCATTTTCAGCCTGCGCAGCAAAACCAGAATGTTGCGGCCCGCGGCACCGCCGTAGATGCCGTATTCATGTTGCAGGCAGACCAGATCATTGCTATTGAAGTTAAGAAAATCCGCAGCCCGCTCATAGGACGCAATGTCCTCCTGCGTCATTTCCAGGCGCACTTGTTGCGGATAATCGTAGCTGGAGTCGGGGTCGTTGACGGGGATGGCGAACAAGCGTCCTTCGCCGTATTCGGCTGCGAGCGCGGTGCACAGGTCGGTCGTGAACGTGGCAATGCCACACTCGCGCGGCAGATAATTTCCCACAAACGCAATGCGCGTGGGCAAAGGCAGGCGGCTGGCTTCCAGCGCAGCGAGCAATGAATCGGGAGTATAGGTATCTCGAGCCTGTATCTCGGAAGATTTTGTTTCGGGGAAAGACATTCTAGCCTCTTTTCATTCGGCAATCGATTCGCGCTTGAGATACATCGCGCTCGCGTTGGCGCGGATGGATGGCGCGTGGCTCACCGTGTGGCTGTTGTACGCCTTCACGCCAGAACCGGTCTGTTCAATAGGAGGCATCCACTCGCCGAGCGCATTGGCCCCCATTTTCCTGAGTTCCATACCTGCCCAGCGATCCGCACAGACATGGATGAGACCTGTTGCGGTCTTATCGAAAGGGCACTGCCAATTGATGCCATTCCTCTGCAATTTCAAGCCATGTGTACTGCTGGACTTGGCGGGGTTGCAGGGTGACGTAGGCGGTGTGCAAGCCTGAGAACTTCCTTGCCTTGACTTCAATCAGTTCGGAAGCGTTGAATCGCCGCGCCACACCGTTCAGGGCATGCGCTAAAGCTCGCCGCGTCGCAGCTTCCTTTGTTAACCCAAAGCCTTTCCCTGTGCAGGGCCGGTGCACCCATAGAAAGTGCCAGCCCATCTGGCGGATCATGGTGTCGAAGATCGACGCCGTGATCTCTAGCACAAGGGTCCAGTGTTCGCCGCAGGGCTCCCGCAGCGGATCCAACCGGTCGGGAAGGACGCACTGGTTGCGCAGGAAAACTGAATGCGGATTCAAACTTGAGCGCTTTTCGAGACTTTGGGCGTGTCGGGGCGGAAGGAACCGGGCAAATGATCTTCCGGCTTGGCGGCTGCGCCAGATGACGAATGTTCCGCGACGAAATCCTGCACAAAAGCAGGCTGATCGGCTTTGCCTGCTTCCGTTTCGGGCACGGAGTAGCCGGTTGCATCGGGCTGGCTCACTGGCGCGCACAAATGGATCTTCGAACAGATTTGCAGAGACGGGTGGTTCTCTATGTCGCTTTGTTTGATGAGGCTCATGGCCGCTCCAGTGGCTTGGTTGCGTGCCTGAAAGATGCTCGTCTGGAGCGAAACCTGGAGTGCCGAAGGCGAGAAGGAAGAAACGGGTTGCTGCCTCAAGCATACGCTTACAAGAGCTTGCGTGCCGGCGCGTGTTTCAGCGGAGATGGTCCCAATTGCTCAGACTGCTGCGATGCCGGCGGCTAGAGTGAGGAATGTAAGGGCAGATCCATGATGGACCCGATCAATCAAGGGAAATTCATGTGCGGACCCAACCCCTTATGTAGGCTGCTGTTGCCGGGTCGATCCTGACGGCACCAAAGCATCCCACTGCGAACGGCAGACACCTTAAGGGGGTCTCACATGCGTGGAATCAAGATTCTGTTCGGTACGACGGCATTGCTCGCCGGCCTGGCGTTGATGCCAGCGGCTCAGGCACAGGTTGTGATCAACCTCGGCGTTCAACCAAGCTGCGCATACGGCTACTACGACTATGCGCCCTACGCCTGCTCGCCTTATGGCTACTACGGGCCTGGATACTTCTACAACGGCATCTTCCTGGGCATGGGCCCGTGGGCTGGGTGGGGCTACGGCCACGGCTGGGGCGGCCACCGGTTCACCTCGGATGGTGGAGGAAGCTACCGCGGCGGCGGCGGCGCAGCAGCCAATCGCAGCAATTTTGCACGCGGCGGCGGCGGAGCGCGTCCCAGCGCGGGTCACGTTCAAGCGGTGCGCACCAGCGCTCCAGCTTCCCATCCCGCAGCTTCGCGCCCTGCAGCATCGCGCGCGCCGACTTCGCATGCAGCGCCCGCTTCACACGCAGCTCCTAGCGGGGGGTCGCACGGTGGCGGCGGCGGTGGACACGAAGGCGGAAAACATTAACCTGTAGCTGCTGGCCTAAACAGCAGTTTTCACAATAGGCGGCGGAGCATACCAGCTCCGCCGCTTTTCATTGCTGGAGACATTTCCGGGCGCGGTGCGCCGAGTTACTTGGCAGGCTGAGCGCGGTGGACGAGTGCTAGACGGGCGGTCCGCCTGTTTCGTGGAGCAGAAGCTCGGCAGATTCGGAAGGCCGAGCCGCAGCATCGATTGTCTTCGACAGTTTTCGCGTCATCACCTGGAAGTGATAACCCATGACTGCCAATGTCATGGCCGCGCCGAAGCAGCGGCGATACCGCGTTGCTGCCTGGGCAAGAAACTTCCAGTAGCTCCACTGGTGCCGCCCGAAAACGCCCTGGCGCACAATGGAGTTGACCAGCGCGCGCAAGTTGGCCCGCGTCATCCAGGGTTCGGATTGCGGCCGCGGTTGTCGTCTGGCACGCTCCTCGGCCGTTCGTTTGGCCGGCTTGGGGTGGGCGCGGTTCAGGTAGAGCTTCACGCGCTCATAGTAGGCTTCGCAGTTGTAAATCTTCTTCATCACTTCGCGATAGCCCTCGACCAGCTTGGCCGCATCCATACGCGGCAAAAAGTTGAGCCGGTCGCAGAAAGTGTTGTTGCCGCCGCCCGCGTCCACAATCCGGCCCTCACCGCGTAGCCGCCGGAAGAGCTGCGTTCCCGGCATCGCCTGCAGAAGACCGACCATGGCGATCGGGATGCCGCTCTTCTGAATGAACTCGACCATGCGGTCGAAGATGTCTTCCTTATCGGTGTCGAAGCCCAGGATGAAGCCGCCCATCACCTCGATGCCATAACTTTGGATCCTGGCCACGCTCTCGAGCAAACTGCGCCGCGTATTCTGCAACTTGTTGCTGGCAATCAGGCCCGACTCGTCTGGAGTCTCGATGCCCAGGAAGACGGATTTAAAGCCCGCGTCCTTCATCAACTGCATCAGCTCTGTGTCGTCGGCGAGGTTCAATGAGGCCTCCGTGATGAAGTCAAAAACCGCCCTGGTTTTTGAGCGCCACTCCGTCATGGCCCGCAGAAGTTCCTTGGCGCGCGCCTTGTTGCCGATGAAGTTGTCGTCCACGATAAACACGGAGTCGCGCCAGCCCGCAACGCGCAACTGGTCCAGCTCGGCCAGCACCTGGGCCACGGCTTTGGTGCGCGGCCGCCGCCCGTAGATCTCGATAATGTCGCAGAACTCGCAGTTGAAGGGGCAGCCGCGCGAGTACTGCACGGTCATGGTCGAGTAGCGCTTCATCTTGATCAGGCTGAGGTCGGGCAGCGGGCTCGCCGACATTTCCGGCCGCTCGTCGGCTTGATACACAGGCCGTGCCGTCCCCTCTTCCAGCTCTCGCGCCAGATCGGCAATCAAGCTTTCGGACTCACCGATTACTACGTGGTCGGCCTTGAGTTCGACCGCCGGCACGCTGCTGGCAACGGGGCCGCCCACCACGGTGCGCAATCCGCTTGCTCGGCAGCGCTCCACAATGGCGAGCAGAGACTCGCACTGAATGTGCATCCCGCTCAACATCACCACGTCTGCCCAGGCCAGGTCGCGGTCGCGCAGAAGCTCCACGTTGGTGTCGACCAGGCGCTTCTTCCAGGCTCCGGGTAACAGCGCGGCAACCGTCATCAGGCCTAGCGGAGGCTGCGCCGCGCGCTTGCCCAAAAACTTGAGTGCGTGCTTAAAGCTCCAGAAGGTTTCAGGGAACTCAGGGTAGATCAGCAAAGCGTTCATCGGCGACCTTTCCGGGAAGAAGGGCGGCCGGCGTGCATGGAGAGAGTTGGCTCGTTGACAGATTCCAGTGCATCGCGAGCCAATACGGCTACGTTCAGGCCGGCACACTGCTTCACGTCCAGATTACGCCGCGGCGCAGACGGAAAAATGTATAAAAGAGATCAATTCCCGGGGGAGGGCTGAATTCTCAGACTTGCAATTCTCTTGCACGCGGGCGCCAGCCAACATTACCGGCGTCCGCATTGCTTCATAAAGCGCTGCGGCGTCCGGAGACCAGATTGATGACCAGGACGATCAGAGCGACGACCAGCAGAATGTGAATCAGGCCGCCGGCGATGTGAAGAGTGAAACCCAGAAGCCACAAAACCAGAAGGATGACGAAGATTGTCCAAAGCATAGACGGTACACCTCTCTTGATTGCGGACGCCCGAGTCGGGAGACCCGGCCCAGGCGTATGCAACACATTTACGAACGCTTGTTAGTTCGAAGCAATGGACTGCGCCTTTGCGTCTCTGATGGCTTCGATAAACCGATCGGCCGATCGAGGCGTCGCCACTTCGCCGTGCAGAACGCTGCGTGAGGAGACGTCATGCCCGTAGAAAGCATCCATGGAATCGTCGTCGCGGCGAACATCGGCGCCGGTCAAAGTCAGTCCGGCAAATGCGCCTTTGGCGCGCGAGTAGGTCAGGACTTCGACATTCAGCTTCCAATCGGTATCGGCAGTTGCATGGCGTCCCACCGGTCCGGCTGCTACTGAAGCGTCAGCTCCAAGCTGGAACTTGGCGTTTTCCAACCGCTGCATGCCCCTGTCGCCCTGAAAGATCATGACCAGATCCACGCCTTCGACGCCGATCTGCAATCCCCAGCTTCCGCCAGTGATGGCAAAGAACGCAGGCGCGCTCCAGCCGTTTGCAGTGCGGCAGGTGGCGATACCCTTGCCATTCTCTCCGCCAAACACCAAGCCGGCCTTAATCATGTGGGGAACGATGGCAATGCACTGCGCGTGCTCCAGCACCTCTTCCGGAATGCCTCTATCCGGCGTGGACATGATTTGGTGCAACACCAATGTTGCATTGTCGAGCCGGTTCTGCACATCTTCGCGAGTCTCCGCCATTGCGGTGCTTGCCACCCCGAGACCGACCAATGCCACTAACGTCATGAGTTTTTTCATCTATTTCACCTTTTCTACCCATGCGCAGTGTCAATTGATTCCCGCGCACTGAGGCGCACAAGGTAACTCTCACGTTAGAGGCCTAGACCGCCGGTGTCTGAGCAATAGGACTCTCTCAATGGAGGCCGGCCAGTTTATCCAGGCCGGTCGAGGGGTCTGCGACCGACTGCGCAATTCTGCCGATCTTGAAAAATATTCAGAAAAGTGAGCAAAATTGAACAGATCGCTCGACGTCTGGGGGTTGAGCCTTGTGCTACGCTCCCGCTGAGAGTGTGCCATCAAGCGAACGCAGTGGAAGTTCATCAGGATGAGCAGTTTGCGGGATAGGATATCTCCTTCACGTTTTGTCCGCGCCAGGCTGGCCGCTCGAGTGGATTGCAGATTGGGGCAGGATGGGTTCGCGTGTTTCCCGCAAAGTCACGAGCGAATCCCGCATTCGGAGGGAGGTCTGATCGATGATCGCGCTTGAAGAACTAACATTCGATGCAGCCGCCTTTCTGATGAGCGCCGGGCTGGGGCGAAGAATCGTCCAACTGGCGCCCAAGGAAGCTTTTTATTCACAGGGAGACCCGGCTGATTCTGTCTTTTATCTGCAAAAGGGCCGGGCAAAAATCACGGTGGTCTCGAAGACCGGCAAGGAAGCCACCATCGCGATCCTCTCTGCGGGCGACTTCGTGGGCGAAGGGGCCCTGGTTGCGGTGCCGGGGCAGCGGTTATCTACGGCGACTGCCATTGTCGCCTGCACAGCGCTCAAGATAAGCCGCGAGGAAATGGTCCGCGTCATGCACGAGGAGCGCGACTTCTCCGACCTGTTCCTGAAATTTCTTCTGGACCGAAGCATGCGTGTCCAGGCCGATCTGGTGGACCAACTCTTCAACTCCAGCGAGAAGCGCCTGGCGCGCATTCTGCTGTTAATGGCGGAGTTTGGCCGGCCGGGAGACCCGGAGCCGTTGATTCCCAAGATCTCGCAGGAGACTCTTGCCGAGATGATCGGCACCACGCGGTCCCGCGTCAGTTATTTCATGAACCGCTTCCGCAAGCTGGGATTCATCCATTACGACGGCCGCATTCAAGTGCACAAGTCGCTGCTGAATGTAGTCCTCCTCGACCAACTCCCCGGGCAGAATACGCAGGAGCCTGAAATTCCTCCGTTGCCCAGGGCCAAGCCTGGTCCGAAATCCATCACGCGCCGGCTGCGCAAGTAAACGCTCAATGCTCACTCCACGGGTCGAGATTCTTCTTGAAGCACTAGGCCCGCAAGATGTATTCGTATGCAATTGACAGGCAAATTGCAGCGATTGCCGAGCAAACAGCGCTCCGCATGGTTGCAGTAGGCCGATCGGCGAGGAGGCTTTGTGACAAAGAGCGGCCGTGATCTCTTAGGCCGGAGAAGATTTATGCGACTGGCCGCGATGACGACGGCGGGCTGCGCGATGGCTTTGAAGATCTACGCAAGATCCGTCGACGGGAGGAGGATGCGGCTCTTTGACGGAAAGACGCTGAAGGGATGGCTACAGATTGAAAACGACGCCACGTCGCTCTCCTCAGGACAGATCACCAATCAGGCGGGGTTCGTCGATCAACTGGCCAACGGCGTCGATGGGGTCAGCGTTTTTCTACGTGGGCAAGTAGATGAAGCGGTGAGAGGGAGCCTGGGTAGGTACGCTGTTTCAGACCCCGCCGCAAAGGCTACGCTTTCCATGCTTGTGAAGAACCTAAATCAGATCGTTGCGGGGCCTTCGATCTTTACGAAGGCACGATTCGCCGGGATCACGCTGCGACCGGAGACGCGCAAACTGATCAAGTACAATCCACATGGCCAGTGGCTGGCGCGGCTGAACAAACTGCTGATCGAAGACGCGTACGCGGCGGAGATTGCGCAGTCCGCCACGGCCGGCTGGGAGGTGCGCGATCGCGCGATGGCGAGCAAAGGCACGGGGCGGGGCGTGATTTACACGGAAAAAGACTTCAGCCGCTTTCGTCTGACGTTTACCATGCGCCATATTTCCGGCAAGCCCGACCACCAGGCATGCGTGCTGATTTTTTGCACGCGGCCACAGGGAGATGAGAAGCCGCTGGATGCGTTGGGCGGCATTCAGTTTCAGGTTCCCAACGGCGGCCACTGGGATTATCGTCCGGGGATGAACAGCGCCGGCGGGCAGGAATTTCACCAGGTGATGAAGACAACATTCGATGTTCACGCGTGGAGCAGCGCAGAGATTCTTGCCGACGCAACTAAGGGAACGGCGCGCATGGCTGTAGCGCAGCCGCCGGGAAGCAAAGCGATCGAGGTTCTGGACTTCAAGGATCCGGCGGCGGGCAAGGCAGGGCCGGTCGCATGGCAGATGCATAATGCGGGCCTATTCGATGAGTATAAAGACGTGATCATCGAACTCGACCCGCCGCAGGACGAGTTGTTAACCATTGCTTAAGCGCGCGATGGAGGAGCAGAATAGATGACGGGCACGTGCGCAGGGTGTCAGCGCGCACGAAAATTGATTCCGGAGCTGGGTGTCCAGTATACGTATACTATTAGTGTACAAGGCTGCCAGCGAAACGAAAGGGTGTGTCAATCGACCGCTCAATCCGATGGACATGCGCGACATTGCGAGATTAGCCGGAGTTTCAAGCGCGACCGTTTCGCGCGTGATTAACGGCTTGAGTTCGGTGCGGCCGGCGACGGCCGAGCGCGTGCAGCGCGTGATCGACAAGCTGAAGTTCATCCCCAATGGCAGCGCGACCACGTTGAAGTACGGCCGAAGCAGTACCTACGGTCTTATTGTTCCTGACATTACCAATCCATTCTTCCCGGAGTTCATCCAGAGCTTCGAGGGGATTATCGCGGCCACGAATTACAACATGCTGGTGGCGACCACGGAATCGCAATCGCTGCGCATGACGAAAACCATTCACCGCATGTTGGTGAGCCAGGTGGAAGGCATCGCGCTCCTGGCTTCGGAGATCGAGACCGTTCCCATTGAATCGGTGATGAACAACCGCGTGCCGCTGGTGACGATGGACCGGCGCGTGGTCGGCGAGGGCTTGAGCGATGTGAGTGTGGATAGCACCAGCGGCATGCGCGAGGCGGTGAAACACCTGTACAAGCTGGGGCATCGGAAGATTGGGTATATCGGCGGGTCGGCAGGGCCCACCATTTCGGACCACCGCTTGCACTCTTTTCTGCTGGCAATGGGAAGCGTGGGACTGCCGGCTGAACCGCAGTTCCTGCGCGAGGGCAACTATCGCATCAGCGGCGGCGAGACTGCGATGGCCGAATTGTTGCAATTGCCGGCTCGGCCCACTGCGATCATCGCGGCCAACGATCTGACCGCAATCGGGGCGCTGCGCGTGATCCACAAGCGGGGGCTCTCGGTTCCCGGAGACATCTCGATCGTGGGATTCGACGACATTGAACTCAGCGATATTGTGTATCCGCCTCTGACGACGCTGCGCTTGTCTCGCCATGAACTGGCAAAGACCTTTGTGAACGCACTCGAAATGCTGGCCAGTTCTCCGCGCCGCAACGGCAAGCAATACAAAGTGGAAACCTCGCTGGTCGTCAGGGAATCGACGGGCCCGGCGAAAAAGAAGGCCACTTCCTCCCGGCCGGCTGCGAAACGCAAGGCATCCGCACCTAGCGGAAGATGAAGTTCAACAGCAGAAAGAGCGCCAAAACAAGTGCCACCAGTCCCCAGGTGACTGGCGAGATGCGCTGGCGTTGCATGCGTCCCGAAAAGTAAGTGACTCTGTCGAGATCCTCCGCGGGTTTCCGCGCCGTGAAGAGGCTCACCATCGTCGTCACTGCGGCCGCCACGATCCATCCGAAGATTGCTCCATCGAAATCTCCTGACAGTTGACTGCCGTAGACGATAACTCCGCTGTGGATGGCGAAGCTGTGCGCGCTGGCCGCGATCGCCCCGCAGAGAAGCCCCCAGAATCCCGCCGTCGGTGTGGCCCACCGGGTAAACATCCCGAAAAGAAAAACCGCAAAAAGAGGCGCGTTAAACAGCGAGAAGATCAATTGCAGATAGTCCATCAGGTTGTTGTAGAAGAGGACAATGTAGGCCGTGGCGACACTGAGGCACGCGGCCAGGCCGGTGAATGTCCGGCCCATTTTGAGGTAATGGGCATCGGATTCGCGTTTGCGCAGATGGGTTTGATACAGGTCGTGCGTCCACAGGGTAGAAAAGGCGGTAATGTTTCCCGCCAGGCCCGACATCAGGCTGGCAAGAATTGCAGAGACCCCGAGTCCCGTGAGAGCCCAGCCGTAATAGTGCCGCATGAGCAGGGGAAGCGCATAGTCGAAGCGTGGATGCGGGCCGCGAAAGAAAAAGGTGGCGGCAGCCATGCCGGGAAAGACAACCAGCCAGGGAAACACCAGCTTCGCAAGCGACGCAAGCAAAGGTGTCCGTACTGCGCCTTCAACAGTTCGGGCGGCGAGCGCTCGTTGGATTAACACAAAGTCCGTGCACCAATAGCCGAAGCTGAGAACAAAACCCAGTCCAAACACCACGCCGAAGACATCCATGGTCGCGGTTTTGGGTTGCATCCACGGCAGCGTGGTCCAGATGTGGGCCTTTGCGGAAGGCAGTTGCAGCAGGACGCCGGAAATTCCGTGGAAGTTGCGATACACTGCGACGGCCATAGGTGCGATGCCGGCGATCGTCAGCGCGAGTTGAAGAACCTCGTTGTAAATGGTGGCTTTGAGGCCGCCCGCGAACGCATAGCAAAGCACCACCGACGCGGCCACGATGGCCACAGCGGAAAAGTTCCAGCCAAAGAAAAGATGCAGGACGCCGGAAATCGCGTAGAGGCTGATACCGGAAATGAGCACCATCATGACGGACAGAAGAATGCAGCAGAGCACGTGGGTGGAATCGTTGTAGCGCATTCGGATGAAGTCCGGGACGGTCATGGCCCCACTGCGGAGATATACCGGGATCATCACCAGAGAAAGGGTGACGATGGCGGGGATGGCGCCGATCCAGTAGAAATGCAAGGCCAGCGCCCCATACTTCGCGCTGGTGGCGACAATGCCGACGATCTCGAGGGCGCCACAATTGGCAGCCAGGAAGGAAAGCGCGGTGACGATGGTGGGCAGGGAACCGCGGGCATGGAGAAATTTCGCGGCAGTATCAGCGTGCCGCCGGACCGAGTACCCAACCGCGATGGTGGTGGCCAGATAGAGCGCAATCATCAGGAAGGCAAGACAATTCGGCGACATGGGAGGCAGCCACGAGGATACGCGAAAGCGGCTGCGGCTGTCGCGGCCAATGAACAGAAATGTATACGACTGCAAATGACAGAAATTGAGAGACTTGGGCGCGGCCATGGACGACGGAACCGGCGTGTGAACCTTGCGGCGCCGCAGAGCGGCGAGCGCAGGCCGAGGGGCAGGGCATTTGGCGAGTGCCTGGAAAGTAGCCTCAGAGCTGGCTTTTGTTCTTGACAGCGCCCATTTTTGGGGCGTAAGGTTCGTGCGCTGGGAAACTCGGAGTGCGTTGCGGCACGAAAAAGGGCAGAACAGGAGTCAGAGGTCGGCCGCAAATGTATACGTACGTCAGCGGATCCTGAATGCCAGTTTGCAGGATCGGTGGCGTTTCAAAGCAAGGCAGGAAGACATTTGAAAGACCGGTACAAAGGCGCGATGCGATTTGTGGAAAATGTATACGTGTACTTTAAGGCTCCTGCAACCAAAGACAACAAAAAAACACGCGCGACCTGCGCGGTTCACGAACAAACAAACCTCCGGAAATGAGGATTTTCACCATGAAAATGATGATGAGGCTAGTTGCAATCGCTTCTCTGCTGGGCGCGTGCGCCCTGCAGGTCAACGCGCAAACCACCAGTGCGTCCATCACCGGACACGTCATCGACCAGAGCAAAGCGGCCGTGGTCAACGCCGAGGTCAAGCTGATCGATCAGCAGACCAAGGCCGTGATCGTGACCACGCACACCAATTCGACTGGCGATTTCATCTTCCCCGACGTGCAACCGGGCAACTACACCGTGGTGGTCAATGCTGCGGGGTTCAAGGAAGTGCGCAAGGTCGACAATGTGCTCTATGCACTGCAGAACCTGGCGACGGGCGATTACACTCTGCCGGTCGGAACGGTTTCCCAGTCGGTCACCATTGAGGCCGACATTACAGCGCTGCAAACGGAAAGCTCAGAGCGTTCGGGCGTACTGGATACGCAGCAGACCGATAACCTGCTCGCCGTCGGCCGCGATGTGATGTCGATGACCAAGGTCATTCCCGGCGTGGTGGAGAACAGTTACGGCATGGCCAGCATGGGCCAAGCCACCGCTCCTGTGGTGAACGGCGTCAACAACGAGTACTCGATGTCCACGGTTGACGGCGCCATCAGTAATACGCGCGGCCTCGATAACATGGATACCCCGATCAACCTCGACGCCGTGAAGGAAGTCAGCGTCAATGAGTCCAACTACACGGCAGAATATGGCGGTGAGGCCGGTGGTGAATTCAATTACGTCACGAAGAACGGCACCAGCAAGTTTCACGGCGGCCTCTATTACTACTTCCGCAACGAGGATTTGAACGCCAATACCTTCTTTGACAAGTATGGGTTGACGCCGTCGACCTATATCGCGCGTCCCCGTTATCGCTACAACACGGCGGGCGGCACCGTCGGCGGCCCGGTCTACTGGCCACATCATTTCAACAACAGCAAAGACAAGCTATTCTTCTTCGTTTCCATCGAGAAATCGCCCATCACTCAGCCCGATGGCCTGAAGTATTACACTGTGCCGACGCTGCTCCAGAGCCAGGGTAATTTCTCTGCGACCTACAACCAGGGAACCGCGACGCAAACGTCTGCGACACTGATCAACATCGCCTATCCGGGTTACAGCAGTGCCGCCGGCTACGCAGGCGGTTGCCCGGTAAACGGCACGCCCAACGTGAACTGCGTACCCGGAAACATCATTCCCCCCGCTTACATCAACAAGCAGACGCAGTCGCTGCTCGCCACCATATACAACAACACCCTCGGCAGCCCCAATCTTGGGAAGAACAACACTCAAGCCTTCACCAACCTGGCGGTCAGCAGCAACAATTACAACTACGTAACCAACTATTCGGCCTTCAAACCGACAAATCAGGAGCTCTTTCGCATCGACTATCAGCCGACGCAGAGCCTGCGCATGTTCTTCCGCGGCGAACTGACCACGGTGAACAATAACGACTACAGCTCACCGGCCAACGATCTGCCATGGTTGATGCGGGTAAATTACGAGAACACCCAGCCAAACTTTGTTTACAACATCGTCTACACCATCACGCCTACGCTGGTGAATGAATTCAACGTCGGGACCGCTGGATGGAGCGAGCATCAGCTCTACGACCCTTCGGTGCTGGCGCAGGTGACGCTCAGCCCAAGCACATTCGACCTGCCTTCGCTCTACGCCGGCGTCAACCCACTCAATCTCTATCCCCAGGTGAACTTTAGCGGCGTTACCGACGCTGCAGTCTTTAACTGGGATTCGCGCTTTCCCATGGTCGATCAGGTGCGTACGGTCAACGCCACAGACAAGGTGACCAAGGTTTGGCATAATCACACCTTCTCCGCGGGTATCGACGGCAGCAGGGACATCTACAGGCAGATCAATCACAACCGTGTGGGTAACTTCCAGTTTGGCAAAGACACCAGCGATCCCAGCGACACCAACTTCGCCTATGCCAATGCCAATATGGGCGTGATTGACACCTACTCCCAGGACACGCAGTTGGTGACCTACGATCCCCTCACGAATCGGCTGGAATGGTACTACCAGGACACTTGGAAGCCGTTCCATAACCTGACGATCGATGCGGGCATCCGCAACTCCTATGCCTTGGCGCAAAATCTTCCCATCGGCGATAACTTTGTTCCCAGCCTCTATAGCGCGTCTAACGCCCCTGCGCTGTATGGATACGGCTTTAACAGCGCCAGCAGCACCCCGACCACGCTCATGGCCACTTACAACGGCTCGTATTATCCCAAATCATATGCAGGCTTGCTGGTGCCCAATACCGGCAACCAGAACAACGGCATCCTGTATACGAAAACGGCCGGTTATCCCGAGGGAACCACTTACGGCAATGGCGTGCTCTGGGCGCCGCGCTTCGGATTCTCGTGGGCTGTCACTCCCACTACGGTGATCCGCACCGGCTTCGGTATGTACTACAACACGCGCGCGCGCTCCGGCCAGGAAGGCGATCTGACCAACAACGCACCCACCACCAACGGACCCACACAGTACTACTCCAGCGCCAATTCCACCGCCTCGAACTACTATGCGGCTGCGGGCATCAGCAACCTCAGCTCGCCTTTCGGCATTGGTCACGCTCTTCCCCTTCACGGCTCGGTCCCGTATGCGGAAGAAACCAGCCTTGGCATTCAGCAACAGTTCAAGGCGGGTATCGTGCTCGACGTAGCGTATGTCGGCGCATTTACCAAGCACGCCTCCGACACGCTGCCCATCAACGAAGTTCCCTATGGAGCGGAGTTCGCGCTGAACCACCAGTACTGTTCGGCCGTCAATTCCAGCGCCGCCTGCACGTCAAGCTCCATCCAGCCGGACAACTTCTTCCGTCCGTATCCGGGTCTGGGCTCGATTAGCTATCAAACGTACGCCCTGACCGCCAACTACAACGCGTTGCAGGTGCGTGTTACGCGACGTTTCCACAACGGGCTGGAGTTCGGCGGCGCGTATACATTCGGGCGCGCCATGGACTATATCGACAGCTACAACGGCGGCGGACCTCTCTACCAGGACCTACGCAAATGGCAGTACGGGCCGGCCTCATGGGACCTGAAACACATGCTGGTCATCAATTACCTGTATGCGTTGCCGAGAGGTAGCCGCATCCTCGGCGACAAGTCTGCGTTTAATAATCTTGCTACCCGTCAGGCGCTCGACGGCTGGCAGCTCTCCGGCTTCGCTTACTATTACAGCGGAGCGCCGCCGACCAGCCCGACCGGCGTCACTTATAGCAGCGGCCAGAACATCACTGGTGGTGGTGACGGCAATCGCATCGTCCAAACCTGCGATCCATGGCATAAGATTGCGCACGTCACCCGCACCTTCCACGAGTGGTTCAATACCTCTTGCTTTGAACCGGTCCTCGCCGGCAACGCGGCCCAGGTGGATACTGTAGCGAACCCCAGCGGAGTGGCTGCTTCGCAGTACTCGACCGGTAATGGAGTGTTTGCTCCCAAGGTAAATTACTTCCTGCCCGGCTACACCAACTTCGACACGGCGCTGTTCAAGAACATGCCGATCGAGAATAAGGTGACCTTGCAGTTACGTGTGGAAACCTATAACACCTTCAACCACACGGAATTCAACGGGGTCAACAGTGGCGCCACGTATGCCTGTGCACCTTGGGCGTCGCCGGCGCCGTCGATTCCAACGAACACTGTCAACGCGAGTTGCCCGTCCCAGACAGGGACCGCACAGACTTCCACCGTCTTCGGACAACTGAGCAGCACGGCCAACACGGGCAGCCTGGGAGGCCCGCGTGTCATGCAGCTTGCGTTGCGCATCGATTTCTAACTTCGGCTCTCCCGATTGCCGCCGGCGTGCAACCACGAATTTCGCGCCGGCGGCGGCGGGGAACCAACTCCATACAGCTTCGATACAATTAGCTCCGCACCACGGAGAGGAGCATCACCTTTGAAAAATCTAACTGATCAGCAAAATGCAAGCGCATTGTTGTCGCGCCGCGAATGGCTGGGCAAGCTTGCCTTGCCGGCTACGGGCGCAGTGATCGCAGCAGGAATTCTGGATGCCAGGCCGGCGGAGGGTGCGCGCACCAAGCCCGCCCCAAGCAATGACGACCTGGGCGCGCGCGTCTACAACATTCGCAGCTACGGTGCCAAGGGTGACAAAACCACCCTCGACACGGCCGCGCTCCAGGCGGCGATCGACACTTGCACCGCCGATGGCGGAGGAACGGTTCTGGTTCCGGCGGGAACGTTCGTCATCGGCACCGTGGAGTTGAAGAGTAACGTCGCGCTGCATATCAGCGCGGGCGGTACGCTGCTGGGCAGCGGCGACGGCAAGCAGTATCACGCCGTCGACGCGATACCGCTGCACGGCGACACCACACTCAACGATGGGAATTGGGCGCTGCTCTTTGCCGTGCGCGCGAAAAATATCACCATTGAGGGCCCCGGTACGATCGACGGTCAGGGCGCGCAATTTCATTCCGCGGTGCGCGGGACTATGCCGCCCAGCGGCATCGGAGGCAACAAACGCCCCTACCACGTGCTGGTGTATCAGTCTGAGAACTTCTCCGTGCGAAACCTTTCGCTTCTCGATTGCGCCTATCACAGCATTCGTATCATCGAGAGCCAGCGCATCTTTCTCGACAGCATCTATATTCACAACCGCGTCAACGGCAACAACGACGGCTTTCATTTCATCAGCGCCGAGCAGGTGCGCCTGAGCAACTGCACCGTCAAGTGCGGCGACGATGCCTGCGCGATGTTCGGCTCCTGCAGATACATCACCGTCACCAATTGCTATTTCAGCACTCGTTGGTCAGTCTTCCGTTTTGGCGGCGGTCATGCCGGCGACATCGCCATTTCCAATTGCGTGCTCAAAGAGGTGTACGGCTGCCCCATGAAGTTCCAGGGCGATCCCGGCTCGGTGTTTGAAAACATTTCGTTCTCCGATCTCGTCCTCGACGACGTCACCGGCCCCATCAGTATCAGCGTGGGCAAGGGTCAGCGCCGCGCCAGTGATGCGTCTTTGCCCGCCGTGCTGTCGCCCGTCGTGGTGCGCAACATCTCCTTCAGCAATATTCACGGCACGGTGACCGCGCATGCGCCCGCGCAACTCTCTGAAGGCACATTGGGCGTGGGCTCGCGGCCCGGCGAAATCCATTCCGCCATCGTTCTCAACGCCATCGACGATGCGGTGCTCGAAAATATCACTTTCAGCAACGTCCACCTCACCTTCGGCGGTGGTGGCACTGCGGAAGAAGCTGCGCGGCGCGATGTTCCCAAGGTCTTCGGCGAGTACTTTGAGCTGGGACCGATTCCCGCGTACGGCATGTACGCGCGCAACGCGCGCGGCCTAACTTTGCAAAACGTGCGCTTCGAGGTGAGCGAGCCTGACCTGCGTCCCGCAGTCATCTTCGATCACGTGGAAGACGCGGCAATCTACGGCTTGAATGTGCAAGGCAACCCACAGGCAGAATCCGTGCTGCGCTTTATCGATTCCAGGCAGGCGCTGCTCACAGGTTCGCGCGTTCTTACCCCTTCCTCCACGTTCCTGCAACTCGAAGGCGATGGAAACGACGGGATCATCGTCGAGGGTGGAGATCTGTCGAAAGCCGCATCGGCAGTCGCATTCAAGGACGGCGCATCTGAGCAATCCGTCAAGCTACGCAATGTCACGTAGACTTTGGCCTCCGCGCACCGGCCGGCGTTAGAGCGAGATGCGCGTGGGTTTCATGAGTAAACGTTTTTCGGAGAGTGTCATGTCGATCGATCGGATTCCGCGAACATGTCTTGCCTTCATTCTTCTTTTTCTCTGCATTGGTAGTTGGCAACAGCTCCGCGCGCAGGGCGCAGGCGTTGCGTTAACACCTCCGATGGGTTGGAACAGTTGGAACCACTTCAAGCACACTATCGACGACAAGACGGTGCGAGCTCAGGCAGACGCCATGGTGTCGAGCGGCATGCGCGATGTCGGGTACACCTATATCAATATTGATGACACTTGGGAGGGAGAGCGCGACGCCCAGGGCAACATCCAGACCAACAGTAAATTTCCCGATATGAAGGCGCTGGCTGATTACGTGCACAGCAAGGGATTGAAGCTGGGCATCTACTCCTCGCCGGGAGACAAGACGTGCGCGGGCTACGCGGGCAGCCTTGGACATGAGCAGCAGGATGCGGATACCTATGCCAAGTGGGGTATCGACTATCTGAAGTACGACCTTTGCGGATTGCGCACGGAGATGAAGACCGCGCCCACGCCTGAGGCCGCGCACCAGATGATGATCGACGCCTACGCAAAGATGCGCGATGCGCTGCGCGCGACTGGCAGGCCGATTGTTTACAGCCTCTGCGAATATGGCGAAGGCTCCGTGTGGAAATGGGGCGCGGACGTGGGTGGCAACTTGTGGCGCACCACGGGAGACATTACCGACCGTTACTCGCGCATGGCGGAGATTGGATTTGCGCAGGCAGGCTTGGCGCGCTTTGCCGGGCCCGGCCATTGGAACGATCCCGACATGTTGGAAGTTGGCAACGGCGGAATGAGTTCCGAAGAGTACCGCACACACATGAGCCTGTGGGCAATTCTCGCGGCTCCGCTGCTCGCGGGCAACGATCTGACCACCATGACGCCTGAGACCGTCGCGTTGTTGACAAATCGCGAAGTAATCGCGATAGACCAGGATCCATTGGGCAAGCAAGGCGACCGCGTGCGCGAGGAAGGCCCCATAGAGATTTGGGCCCGGCCCCTGGCTGGCGGCTCGAGAGCCGTGGGCGTGTTCAACCGCCTCGCTACGCCGTTATCGGCTACCGTCGACTTCCGGCAGCTTGGCTTTGATGGCGCCGTGAAGGTACACGACATTTGGCAGGAGAAGGATCTTGGCGCCATGAAGGATCCATACACCGTGACGGTGCCTTCTCATGGAGTAGTGTTTCTGCGCGTGACCGCAATGTAAGGTTTGTCTCAGCCTGAAGTCTGAACGATGCATCGCGCCGGCCGAAGCTCACTGAGTCGTGACGGCATCTTCGGCGGGTTCAGATTGGCGGGATCGCAGTGCGGAGCAGAACACGGCATAGCCCATCGGCCTGGCGAATAGCCAACCCTGTGCGTAGTGAACGCCGCGTCGGGTGAGGAATTGCGCCTGGGCCTCGGTTTCCACGCCTTCCGCTACCATGACCAGCTTGAGCGAATGCGCCATGCTGATGATGTGAGGCACGACATTGCTGGTGGCTCCATCGGTGCCAATGTTTTCCACGAACGACCTGTCGATTTTGAGCGCGTCGATGCCCAGCGTCTGCAGGCAGGAGAGGCCGGAGTAACCGGTGCCGAAGTCGTCGATGGCGATTTCGATGCCGAGATGATGAATGGCATCGAGAGTCGCGCGCGCTTCCTCGCCCTGCAGGAATCCGCGCTCCGTGGCTTCAACCTTGATGTTTGCGGGACAGGCGCGGCTCAAGCGGAGCAACTCTTTGAGAACGTCGACGGTCTGTGCGGACCGAAGATCCGCCGCGGCAAGATTGATGGCGATAAAAAAGCTGGGATCGATCTTGAGGAAACCGGGGAGATGGGCGGCGACGATCCGGGCCACGCAGGCTGTGATGAGGGTAATCACGCCGCTTTCTTCCGCGGTGGGGATGAAGTTGTCGGGCCGGACGATTTGCCCGCTACGCTGCCAGCGCACTAATGCTTCGGCGCCAATCCAGCGCCGCGATTCCAAATCGACAATGGGCTGGTATTCGACGAAGAACTCCCTCCGCTTGGCCGCGCCACGCAGCACGGATGGAAGAGAGAGCCGCATGCGGGAAATGTGGGTGACGGCCCAAGCAAGACCGATGGCGCACAGCAGGCCTAGGGGAACAAAAATGAGCGCGAAATGGCGTGCGCGATTCACTGCATAGGACGCGGGCGCGGCGGTGATGATGGCGATATCGATGTTGGCGGCGCGGACCATGGTGACGATGGACCCCGAGCTGCGAAATGTCGCATTGCCGCCCTTGGGAATGGATTTGAACCAATCGGGCGGCATCTGCATGCCGCGGGACGCGACGATGGCGTGGTTTGCCGATGAAGGAACGAAGATCGCGATGGAAACGCTGGGGCCTTCAGCAGGAATGTCGAGGGGCAGCGTGGGATCGAGAATAAAGGCTAGGCCGTGCTGCGAAAAGACGTCAACCGGGTGATCCGTGAGGGGGAGCGTGATATGCAGGTGCTCTGCTGCTCCATGGTCCGTGATCAGAGTTGGCGGTCCCAAACGGATGGGATCCGTGGTTCCCAGTGAAGTGCAGGCAATGTGATCGCCTACGATGCGCCCAACACCCTGAATGTAGCTGGAGCCTACGTCGACCTTGCGCATTAGCTGGATTTCGGCGGGCGAACATGGCGGATTGTGGGCTTGATTGATGAGCTTCATTCCACTGCCGATCTGCTGCGCCATCTCCTCCGTGCGGCGCAGGACGTCGTTGCCATAACCGAGAGCCAGCGAGCGCTCGTCGGCCAAGGCTTCTTTCCACGAAATTTCGACAGAGATCAGGATCGGCGCCAGAACGGCGACCAATCCGATGATGACGGCAATGGCAACCTCAGAGGATTGACGCATTCCGGCTTCACTACGGCCACGGATTGAAGCGGGGGAAACGAGCGACCGTACGGGGATGATACATCCGGCTGCCGTTCCGGAACAGAGGGAAAACTGTTGCGGAGCCTGGAAGGGTACGGTCCGCCTGCGCTTACGCTTCGGCGCGACAGCCTTCGCCCGCTTTCGGACATTCGAGCCCATCGGACGATTGGGTTGGTTGGCATGCCGAGCCGTAGCCCTCACAAAGAGGGCGAAGGCTGGTGGAGGCGGCGGGAGTCGAACCCGCGTCCGAAATCGCTGTCAGCCGGGAGAGTCCATGCTGTGTCCGATTCGATTGAGTTCGCCGCCGGCGCTTAAGAACGGACAAGATGCGCCGGAAACTAGTCCGATTGGTCTCGCTTCAGCCGCCCGGACCGAGCCGCTTCAGCCAGCCTACTGAATGACGTCTCACTCGCAGCCCATAGGCGAAACCGCGAAAGACGGCTGCTTATTTAATTAAGCAGCAAGTGCCAGATTATCGTTGGCAACTTTAGTTTTGCAGGCGATTACGGGTGCCCACACCCCGACATGCCTCCCATGCCGCAATCGATCCCGTCGAAACCGTGACGCCCCCACATTTTGCAGCACTCTTTTGGATGTTCGAGGAGTGCTGTTGGGTGCGAGCTCGGGCCGAATGGCTCGTGCTGCATCTACTTATGATTCTACGCTGAATCTTCATTTCAGGCCTGCTCGCGCATGTTAGCGTGACAGAATACCGGTTCGAGCGGCGTGGAAAGCGGAGGCGAAAATGGTGGCACAAGTGGTTCGTTTGAAAGTGAACTTCGAAGTAAGCAGCGAGCAACTCGCAGAGTTCACGAGAATTGCGCAGGCGATGACCGCTGTGAGTGCGGCGGAGCCCGGCACGCTGGGATATGAATGGTTCGTGAGCACCGATAGCCGGCGGTTCCGGCTCGTGGAAACCTACGTGAATGCCAGCGCCATCGAGGCGCACTTTATGGGCCCGGCAGTGCAGCAATGGGTGCCGCAAATTGTGCCAATCTGCAAAGTGGATGGATTCGAAATCTACGGCGATCCGGGGCCGATGGTGACACAAATTGCCGTCGGGTTAGGCGCGGTCATCTACCAGTACTGGATGGGAATCAACCGATAATGCGGTTCGCAGTTCCCAGTTCGATCTAGACCTTGTTTCATAAATGGTCTTGCTGGCTGGCCAAAATACCCCAGGGGTTAAAACCCCTGGATTTTCCTGCCTTTTTCGGCACGACTAAAGTCGTGCCCTTTCACAAAACCATTTATGAAACGCGCTCTAAGAACTGCGAACCGTCGTTCTCACTGCTTATCTAAATCGATGGACTCGTAGTCGTGCCTGGCGATGCCGGCGCGAATTTGCGCGGGCGTCCAGCCGGCCTTGGTTTTGTAATAGGCGTAAAAGCCTTCCTGGGCGCATGTGGAGCACTGCGTGGAGTGGGTGTTTTCGTAGCAACTGTGCAGGCTGGTGTGGCCCAGGGCGCGATCGCAGCGGCAGTTGCAGGGCAGCTGGTAGATGACGCCGGGAATCTGCGCGGCCAACTTATAGGCTTGCACTTGCCAGTGATAGCGGAAGTCTGGGCCCGTGAGCTGCGCGCCATGCAGCAGCGGCGGAAGGGAATGCAGGTTGAGTGGCGCCGAGGCGTGATACGCCGGAACGTCGTCGGCGGGATTCGACCACTGCGCGTAGCTTGCAGCGGTGAGGGTGAAAACGGCCAGAGCCACGGCCCAACGGGTTGCAATCGAATGCATCATGAGTCCGCCTTATCCATATAGTAAGGCACCCGCGCTCGCGCTCGGTGTGACGCTAAACACCTGAAACCCGCCATCTCGGCCCGTGCAGGGGCACAGTGTTACAGCGACTGTACGGCAATTTGCGAATCTTGAGATAACCATTTATTTATGTGTAGTTTAACTGGCACGGTACAGTTGTACAGTGGCTGTAACGGGGTCAGCTCTGTGGCTGCAAGCCGTTGGGAAGACTCGGGTTAGATAGGAAGGTACAGTTGCACAGCCCAATTTGGCGGCGACACCGCCAGCGGTCAGTGAACAGTGGTCAGTGGTCAGAAAACCGCAGCCCTGAGCCTGCCCCCGGTCCCTTGGTCCTGAGTCCCAACCTTCCTGCCCCTACCCCCCTATTTTCGTTAAAGTCCACATTCCAGGTGGGTTAGCGTTTGAGGAGCAGGCACGGTAAATGATTGAAAGCAAATGGGTTAGTGTAAAGTCGCCCATCTAAACGAGTTATGCGGCGAGGGCTCGAGGTGCGTGGGTCGTGGTTCGTGGGCCCCTGGTCCCTTGGTTCCTGTCTTTCTGTTTTCATTGTGCGCCGGGAGGGGGAAATTATCTGCAAAACGGCGGGGGAAATTTCTGGGGTGGGTGGACTGGGCAAGGTGATTGCGGGACGGATTGGCGCTTGCAGGGACGAATCCTGCTGGACCAAGAGCTGCCTCCTGTCGATTGAGTTCCGGAGTCTCCCCGGTCCCCAAGGGCAAGGGACCGGGGGCACCCTCGGTGTGGTTTTTGGGACGTCGAGACCGAGGCCACCCGCCGGGGTTTATGCTGGTCCTCATCCTTCATTCTGTGCTGCCCGGTCTTAGATAAGGACGAGTTTAAGTGTTCATTGCGAAACTGATTCGTCATCGGACCGGAATTTCAAATGCGGGGTAAATCGAAATGCCCTCTGAATCAAAAGTACCGACCTATGACAAACTCCTGTGGCCAGTGCTCAAAGCAATGAAGGCGCTGGGCGGGTCGTCGACCAATGACGAGCTACTGGATAAGGTGATCGAATTAGAGCATTTTCCGGACGCCGTGCAAAACGTCATGCACACGGAACGTCTGACCAAATTGGGCTACCGCCTCGCCTGGGCTAGAACCTCCCTCGGAAAGGCAGGCGCCCTTGAAAACCCCTCGCACGGGGTGTGGGCGATTACGGAGAAGGGCAACGCTCTCACGGCGAAAGAGGTTGAACAGATTCCAGCTGAAGTCAGGAAGCTTTATAAGGCTGAGAAAGGGGAGAAGCACAAGAACCTGCAAGAGACGGAGGACCTTTCGCCGGAATTGAAGGATTGGAAGGACGAATTATTGGCGGTCTTGACTAGCCAACTGAAGCCGGACGCTTTTGAACGCTTGGCACAACGCATCCTTCGCGAGTCAGGGTTTGTAAAAGTAGAAGTGACCGGACGAAGCGGCGACGGTGGTATAGACGGCGTAGGGGTCTTGCGCCTCGCGTTGCTTTCATTTCAGGTTTACTTTCAATGCAAGAGGTACAAGGGAAGCGTCTCGCCAACTGCAATTCGAGATTTCCGCGGGGCGATGGTTGGTCGCACCGATAAGGGCCTGTTCATAACGACCGGAACGTTCACGGCCGAGGCAAAGAAGGAGGCTACGCGAGACGGGGCACCCGCCATTGACCTCATCGACGGAGATTCTCTATGCGATCTTCTGAAGAACCTTAAGCTTGGCGTGACCACCAAAATGGTCGAGGAAGTGAGTATAGACCCGAGCTGGTTCGGCAAAATCTGAGGACGTACTTTAATTGTGTCCTAATTCGAAATCCGGAGGCCTATCCTCCGATCATGGTGAGATTACAGCCTTCTGAGCTGTACGCCGCTTCCATTACCGCTCAAATGAAATTGAAAAAGGCTGTTCACCGGCGGGTGGCCCCGATCCCGGTGAGCTCTCGCAACTAGGATGAGGGTGCCCCCCGGTCACTTGTCTTTGGGGACCGGGGCGGAAGGCCTCACGTCTCCCAAACCATCCCGAGGGGAGTATTCTCATCGTGCATGAACGGTGAGCGCATCCGCTATCAGCAAACGGGGGAGTTTCACTTCCTTACCTTCAGCTGTTATCGCTGTCGACCCTACTTGACGACGGCCGCAGCCATGGATCTGTTTGAAGATGCGCTGGAGCGCGTCCGCCAGCGCTATCTCTTTGCGGTTGCCGGCTATGTCGTCATGCCGGAGCACGTACATCTGCTGGTCAACGAGCTCAAGCGCGCTCCCCTCTCAAAAGTGATTCAGGCCCTCAAACTGTCGGTTTCGATGCGGGGTCGGGAACGGCCTTTTTGGCAGGCGCATTACTACGATTTCAACGTCTCGGAGCACGAGAAGTTTGTGGAGAAGCTGCGCTACATCCATCGCAACCCGGTTCGTCGAGGGCTCGCGGCGCAACCGGAGGATTGGCGGTGGTCGAGCTTTCTCCACTACCAAACGGGCATGCGCGGAACTGTGGAGATCGAATCGGATTGGACAGCCCGACAGAGAGGCTGGCAGCTTCCCGAGTGGATGCGCGATCCCCGGGCCGCCTCCTCGACCTCCCCGGTTCCCTCAACGGGGCGAAGGTTCGCCTCCCCGGTCCCCAAAAGCTAGGGACCGGGGGCACCCTCGAGTGGACGAGATTCTCCTTAAGATTAGGGACGCCCGTCGCCCTTGCGTTTCGGGGCGCGGCTTTGCCGCGGGTTTGATTTCTCGAAAAATGGGCAGGCGGGTTTCGGCACGAGTGAACTCATGCCCTGATACAAGACGAGGGCCGAGTTTGAGCGCGGCTTTGCAGTGGCGCCAGCCGACCGGCAACTTTGCATACTTGTATCGTGTGAATTTTGACTTCGCCATTCTGAAATCTCCCAAGGTCCAATACTCGGTTTTGGGATCTTCCAGGGCGATGTTTTAGAACGAACCTTAGAACGGCGTCTAAGTTTTTGATTCTAAAATGCTGGCGGAGAGAGGGGGATTCGAACCCCCGGTACAGCTTTTGACCGTACAACGGTTTAGCAAACCGCCGCCTTCAGCCACTCGGCCATCTCTCCGGGTCTCAGTCAGGATTATACCGGAACTTGCGCTACTGCGGCATGACCCGCCCGACAGCACCGCCTTCACGCATCGGTCCTCTCAGACCGCCAATCAGTGCCCGCCCCACCCGGCCTCTCACATCCCGCTTTCCGCACCGCCTTTGCCCATGTACATTCAGTACATTCAGAATCATGCGCTTTGTTCTCCATCCCGCCCTGCGCAAGATCCGCTTCCTGCCCCTGGTTGCCGCCACCTACTTCATGGTCTCCGGCGGACCTTACGGCATTGAAGACATTTTGGGCGGCGCTGGATACGGCCGCGCCATCGTCATCCTGCTCACGCTGCCGCTGCTGTGGAGCCTGCCCACCGCGCTGATGATCGGCGAACTGGCTGCGGCCATCCCCGCGGAAGGCGGCTTTTACGTCTGGGTGCGGCGCGGTCTGGGACCCTTCTGGGGATACCAGGAAAGCTGGCTCTCACTTACCGCCAGCATCTTCGACATGGCGCTCTACCCCTCCATCTTTGTGCTCTACCTGGGCAAGTTCAGCCCCGCGCTCACCGCCGGGCCGCGCGCCTGGCTGTGGTCGCTGGGCGTCGTCGTACTGTGCTGCGCGTGGAACCTGCGCGGTGCGCCTGAAGTCGGCAGAGATTCGGTCTGGCTCTTCGTCCTGCTGCTGGCACCCTTCGTGATCTTCGTGGCGCTCGGCTTCTGGCATGGCCTCACTCTGCATCCTGCCATGCATTGGGAGCGAACGGCTCCAGCGTCAGGCGCACCGATCGGCCTCTCCACCGCCATCCTGGTCGCGCTGTGGAACTACATGGGCTGGGACAACGCCTCTACGATCGCGCGCGAAGTGGACAATCCGCAGCGCAGTTATCCGCGTGCCATGATCGCCGCCGCGCTGCTTACAGCTCTCACATACGTGCTGCCGCTGGCGGCCATGGCCTTTGCCGGACTGTCGGCTGAGGGCTTCTCCACCGGCTCATGGGCCATCGCCGGCAGCGCCCTCGGCGGTCCGCTGCTCGGGCTGGCTGTTGTCGCAGGCGGCGTGATCTGCGGCGTGGGCATGTTCAATGCGCTCATGATGAGCTACACGCGCCTCCCCATCGCCATGGCTGCCGACGGCCTGTTGCCGCGCGCCTTTCTGCACCGCAACCGCCGCGGCGTGCCTTGGGTCAGCGTGCTCGTCTGTGGATTGGGTTGGGCGTTGGCGCTCAAGCTCCCCTTCGAGCGCCTCATCTCCATTGACCTGATTCTCTACGGCTCCAGCCTGATCCTGGAGTTCCTGGCGCTCATCTTCCTGCGCGTGCGCGAGCCAGAGCTGCCGCGGCCGTTCCGCGCCGGCAGCTTCACTTTCGCCTGTATGCTCGCGGTTGGTCCCACGGCGCTCATCGCCTACGCGCTTTACGCCTCGCGCTCTGAAACTCTCGGCGATCCTGGAACGCCATTCGCCCACGTCTCGTCGCTGGCGTTCGCTGCTGCAGTGGCGCTGCTTGGGCCGCCGCTCTACGCGCTTACGGTTGCGGTCGCTCGCCGCAAACCGGAGCTGACAGTTGATAGCCAATAGCAGACAGCCAATAGCCAACAGCCAACAGCCAATAGCCAACAGCAGACAGTGAACAGCGGTCAGTGTGAGTGTGAAGTGTGAGTGTGCAGTGCACAGTGTTTACCCACACTCACACTGTTCACCCGGTCTCTAGGCTTTCGCGCCGGCTTCCTTCTTCGACTTCGCGTCCTTGAACTGGTTCATCGCGTAGGCCACGCGGTCGCGTGCGTAACCAGCGTCGTGCCAGCCCTTCATCTCCACACGCTTGCCTTCCAGGTCCTTGTAGATGGAGAAGAAGTGCGTAATCTCCTTCAGCAGGTGCGGATACATGTCGGTGTAATTCCATACATTGGTGTAGCGCGGATTGTTCTTGCCCACCGCCAGCACCTTCTCGTCGAGCGTGCCCTGGTCGAGCATCTCCAGCAGACCGATGGGGCGCACTTCCTGCACGCATCCGGGAAAGCTGCCGTCGGGAACCAGCACCAGCACGTCGAGCGGATCGCCGTCGTCGCTCAGCGTGGAAGGGATAAAGCCGTAATCGCCTGGATAGTGCACCGGCGAGTGCAGGTTGCGGTCCAGCTTGAACACGTGCAGCTGTTTGTCGTACTCAAACTTCTGCGTACCGCCTTTGGGGATCTCGATCACCGCGCGAAAAACCTCGGGCGCGCGATCGCCCACCGGCAATTCCAGGTAATTTACCATTGCGTCAAATCTCTCCTTGGGGAAGAACAAGTGTGAGTGCGAGTGTGAGTGTGTGCGCCGATTAGCCACACTCACACTCGCACACTCGCACTCGCTCTCTTCTATAATCAGGGATTATGAAGGCGCATGTCTATGTCACGTTGAAGGCATCGGTCCTCGATCCGCAGGGCCAGACCATCCACAACGCACTCCGCAAGATCGGATTTGCCGAGGTCACGGCCGTGCGCCAGGGCAAATACTTCGCGCTTTCGCTCGACGATGAGCTGACTGCGGAGCAGACGCGCGCGCAAGTGGAACGCATCGCCCGCGAAGTGCTGACCAATCCCGTCATCGAAGAATTCACCTACAAGATCGAAGAGTAGGGCTCCTCGCGCCGCGGCTGCGCCAGCGGCTTTTCAGCCGTCAGCGATCGGCTTCGTTTTAGATGGCAAAAAGCTGCGCTTTCGCTGGATCCAATCGCACCATATTTGGTGCAGAATGGCTGAAATGCGGGCTTTTTGCGCGGAAAGCGAGGTTCTTTGGGCCTCCGAAATGCGAAGGAAAGGTGAGGGGGGGTACTCCTCTACGACCTCTGCAAACAAACCCTTTCTATTCAGCGCCCTGGCGAACCAAAGATGCGATAAGTTGATTTATTTTGAATAGCTTGTGGCCAGGAATCAGACAGCAAAAGAGTTACGGATCGAAGGTCCGTGGGTCGTATTTCGTGGCAACGGCGCCGGCCCGCTGTCCTCCGACTCCCGGTCTCTGGTTTCATTGCGCCGGACGGGGAAAATTATCTGCAAGCCGGCGGGGGTTTTTGATGACTTGTTTTCAATGGGTTGCCTGGAAAATGGGCCGTTGGGGATTGAAAGGGCGGCTCCTAGCTGCTAGCTCCCAGCCTCCAGCTTGTCGAGATGGGTGGGCGGCGGGTGGTCTTTTTCGGGCGGATCGGGCAGTGGGTTGGTGGCGGCCAGGGCATTTTTCGATACTGATGAGGCCTCGAGCCGTTCGATTCGTCTTGGGGTGGAGAAGTCACTTGAGTCTTACAAAAGGAGTCAATCATGACGGATAGAGAACCCGAAGCTATCGTCTTGTGAACCGCATCAGGTACCGATAAGTTGCCGTGACGACTGGAATCTGACGACTTTTTCAGTTTAGGATTAGAACTCCGTCCTTCTTTTCCCCTTAGGTTGAACTCCCACTGGAGTGAAGCGAACTGAACAATGTCGAGAATCTTCATCAGTCATTCCAGCGTGGACCGAGAGCAGGCGACAGATCTGCTGGCATGGCTGCGTGGCCAGGGATTTGTCTCGACGTTTCTCGACTTCGATGAGGAGGCCGGCATCGAGCCCGGCGCCGATTGGGAGCGCACGCTGTACAGCGAGCTTTCCAACGCGGATGCGGTCCTCCTGATCCTGACGAAGAACTGGTTCAACAGCAAATGGTGCTTCGTGGAATTCGCGCAGGCCAGGGCGCTGGGCAAGGCCATTTACCCCCTCATCGAATTGCCGGCCACGGATTCGCTTGTATCGCCAGACATCCAGCACCTCGATCTTATAAAGGACCGGGAAGGGGGCCTGGATCGCCTTCTGAAGGGACTGACGCAGATTGCTCTGAACACCCGTGGCGGGTATGAATGGGACTCCAGGCGGCCGCCCTACCCTGGGCTGCTGGCCTTCGACGAGGCCGATGCGGCTATCTATTTCGGGCGTGACGACGACATTCGCCGGCTGCTGGAACGGCTCAATGCCCGGCGCGTCCAGGGCGGCGAAAAACTGGTTGTGGTGCTGGGCGGTTCCGGGTCCGGAAAGTCCTCGCTGCTACGTGCCGGGGTAGTACCTCGTCTGAAACGCGATCCTCACAACTGGATCGTGCTGCCCACGTTTCGGCCTCAACTGCAACCGCTGGACGAGTTGGCGCAGGTGGTGGCAACCGGTCTCGGTCAGGCGACTGATTGGCGGCGATGGCGCGATGCATTCAACGGCGACGATTTCCAGCATTTGCTCTCCGACCTGGCACGCGATCTTCGCGCCGCAAACAAAGAAACCGAAGCCTGCATTCTGCTCGTGATCGATCAGGGCGAAGAACTCTTCACCGCGGCGGACTCCAAGCAGACTGCACAATTCTGCCGCGTGCTGAATGCGTTTCTGGATGAGCGGCTGCCGTTTCTCGCCGCCATGTCGCTGCGCTCCGATTACCTGGGCCGCCTGCAGCAGGAGCCAAGCCTTGAAGCCCAATTCGATGAATTCTCTCTAAAGCCGATGCCGCTGGAAAGAGTTCGCGAGATCATCGAGGGCCCGGCAAAGGTGGCCGGAATCACCGTGGAGGACGGGCTGGTGACGGCGGCAGTTGCCGACGCCAGCACTGAAGATGCACTGCCGTTGCTGGCCTTTGCCATGCGCGAGCTGTATGACAAGTATGCGACCGGTGGGCGGCTCACCGCCGAAGCCTATCGCGCCATGGGTGACGCGCAGGCGCAACTGTCGCCGTTGGAAAATGCGGTACGGCGCAAGGCAGATGAGGTGCTGGCTGCAGCCAAGCCGACGCTGGAGGATCTTGAGGCTCTGAAGGAAGCGTTTATCCCGGCCATGGTGCGGGTGAATGCCGAAGGCGAATATGTGCGCCACCCGGCCGCCATGGCGGATATTTCTCCGCGCGCGCTGCCTCTCATTGAACGCCTTGCGAAGGCGCGTCTGCTCACCATTCTCGAGGTGCTGGGCGTTACCACGGTGGAAGTGGCGCACGAGGCGCTGCTGCGCAAATGGCCGCTGCTACGCGGATGGCTCGACGGAGAGCGCGAATTCCTCGTTGGCAAAAGCCAGTTGGAGGAGGACCTGCTCGACTGGCAGAGCGCAAATCCGGAACAAAAAACAGATGCATTGCTCACCGGACTCAAGCTGACCCGTGCCCGCGCATGGCTGCTCGATAAGCCGCATCAACTCAGCGCGAACGAGCGCGAATTCATCCAGGCAAGCATCGCGCGCCAGGAAGCGGAAGCAGCCGAGCAGGAGCGGGCGCGGCGGCGTGCGCTCAGGGGAAACATTGCGCTCGCGGTTCTTGTCGTCGCGATCGTTGTGATCGCAGTGGTCAGCGGCCAATGGTTGATAGGCCTCAACAACGAGCAACAAGTAGCGATCAAAAGCTACTGCGCCAATGTAGAGCAGATCCAGCAGGACTACGATAGCGGCAATTATGCATCCGGGCTCAACATCCTGCTGGCGACGCAGCCCATGGTTCGCCTGGAGCCCCGCGCGATGGAGAGCTTTCTGAGAAAAGTTCCGCTGCTCAACCATGCGCTGCCGTTCATTCGCCGGCATCCCTTTCTCTACGCGCTCCTGAACGGATTCGATATGAAGGCCGACGGTGGTTTCGAATGGAATTACCTCCTGGCGCGATCTTTTGGAGACAGCGCGCTCGCCTATGCCGGACATACGAATGAGGTCCGCGGCGTCGCCATCTCGCCCGACGGCAAATGGCTGGCGACAGCCGGGGCCGATTCTACTGTGCGCATCTTCGACATCAGCCAGGTGAGCAACTGTAACTCCAAGGTCACATGTCTCGATCGCGCACTCCTCGTGCTCGACAGCAACGGCGATGCTCGACCGATCGCGCAGCAGAGCCTTCAGGATTCGGATGTGAACGCACAACTTGTCGCCGCACTTGGGAAGCGGTCGGTGAGCAGTCTGCCAGGCGTGATGTCGGTGCGATTTTCGCCCGATGGGAAGTGGATCGCCGTGGGCGTTGGGAACTGGAGTCAGGCTCAAATCGCCGGAACTGTTTATCTCTGGAGCATGGAAGAGCCGGGCAAGGTGATTCAGCTGACCACGGGTTCCCAGCTCAAGTTCCAGAAGTCGGTCGACTCAGTGATCTTCAAGAATCAGGCAGATTCCGCGGGCGCCTGGGAGTTGGCCGCCACCAGCGATGACAACTCGGCAGAGTTCTGGAGCATTGCCCCGGATGGAAAAGTCACCTATAAGGGGAATTTTGACGCATCCGCCAAAGCCGCCAAGGGAATGAATGCAGCCGCGTACTCCCCTGACGGCAAAACATTCGCCATGATTTTCGGCGACGGCCATCTCTGGATTCAGGAATCGCAGCAACCGTGGCAACAGGGATGCTCTGAACCCTTTGTTGCAGATGTCTCGGGATTGATGTCGATGGCTTTCTACGACAATGACGAGATCCTGCTGGGCACGCGCGACGGCAGTGTGATCAAAGTCGACTTGCCGGCCGCGCCGAGCCAGCGCGATTGTACGAAACAACTGACGCCGAGTTCGTTCCTCGTCACTGGTCAGGGCCTGGTTACGTCTATGGCCATCTCCGCGGATAAAGATTTTCTGGTGACGACAGGAAGCAGCGGGGTCCTCCTGGTGTGGAAACTTGTGAGGGACGAGGACGCGCCGTACAAGCTTCTGGAGCACGGCGAAAGCCTCATGCTCCGCGGACACCGGGATGGAATTTACTCCGCAGCCATCACGCCAGACGAGCGCCTGATTGTCTCCGGCGGCGCCAATGCGCAGTCGGGCGGTTACGCTAACTCAGCTGGCCCCCTCGTCACCACCCCCGGCAGTCGCGTCTGCTTTTGGGAGCTGCAGCCCGGGCCCGATGGCAATCTTCCCCTGGGGGCGAATCAAACGCCTGCTACTCCGGCCTTGAAGCAATCGCCGATCATCCCGGCGACGAAGCTGGCGAGTATTACCTGGGCCTCGCAGCCGGCGAAGATTCAGGCCGACGGGGCGGTGCAGGCGCTGGGCTTTTCTCCGGATGGCCGCGAGTTGGCCAGTCTTCGCGGCTTCTCCAGGAGTATCGCGACAAACCAGCCAACGGAAATCTACTTCACCCCGCTCGATCCGAAAACCAAAAAGCCAACAGCCGCCTCCAGTCCATTCGTGAAGGGCCACAACGCACCGGGCACTTCGCTGGCCTGGTCCGCGGACGGGAAGTTCGTTGTTACGGCAGCGATGGACGGAACCGTGCTGCTTTGGGATGTGGCAAAGCAAACTTCGGTCGCCCTCGAAGTGCCAAAGGATAATGAAAACCACCCTATCCCGATAATGGACCTTGGCTTTTCGCGCAATGGCTGGCTGGTGGGTACGGCTGCCGGAACCGTGGACGTATTTCGCGACTTCACCTGGAAGCAGAAGACGTATTCCACCGCGAATTCCGTCCTGTTATGGAGGCCCGAAGAGTCGGTGGCAATTCAGAAGGTCGTTGCGTTGCCTAACGTTCAAGCGGGAGGCGTCTTCTCGCCGCAGCAACTGGCTTTTTCCGCGGCCGGCGATCGGTTGGCCGCCTGCGGACTCGACAACGCCGACAGCTTTGTGAAAGTGCAGATTTGGGATACGAATAGTCTTCTGAATGCCTTGCCAGGGTCGCCGGAGAAGACGCTTTCCGGCGCTGAATTCCCCAGCAGTCATGAGCATCCTGGGGACCTGCACAGCGAGTGCACCGCCGTGACGTTTTCGCCTGATGGCGAATGGCTGGCGGTGGGAACTTATTCTCACGAGATTGCCGTGTGGTCCACGGCTAACTGGAGGCGCGTGGAGGGCGAATTCGCACTCAGCGGCAGCGTGGCCGGCTCGAAAGCCGCAGTGAGAGGGCGTTATCTTGATTCTCCACCAAAGGCCAACGCGGTGGTCAATTCCATGGCCTTTTCTCCCGACAATACGCGCCTCGCCTACGGAACCGCCGATGGGAACATTTATATATGGGACGTCATGGCCAGCCTTCCAGTGATCACGATCGACGTGCATACGGGCGAGGTGCTGGCTCTCGCGTTCTCGCCCGACGGTCGATGTCTCGCCTCCGGAAGCAGCGACCAGACGGTGATTTTCTCCTGCGAAGCCGATCAGGAGTTCCTGACCCTGCGCAGACAAACTGCTGCAAGCCAACAATACATTCAGAAGGTGGCGCCGGAGACGACCAACTGGACTCCGTTCGCGCAGTGATGGAGTCAGTCAGCGGGCTCGTTGAGCCTCGTGCATTCCCAGTGCGCTCCATGCCACGGGTTTCAGATAGAATCCCTAGTCAGCAGGGTTTTCCCCCATCCAATTGAACCCGAAGCGCCGGAGATCAGCTTGAAAGCTCAGGCTTCATGGGCGGTTTTGCTGCTGTGCCTCAGTTGCGGCCGGAGCGCGGCATGGGCGCAAAAGGCTCCAGCGCAGCGGACCATCGCGGTGGTGGTGGTGGATGCGCACGTCCAGCCTCCGCAGCCGGTCCCGACGGTGCGTGTGGGGCTTGATTACCTCGACGGCTCGGTGCGCGTCTCCGAAGCGCGCGACGTGACCAATGCCAAGGGCCAGGCCTGGCTGGTGGTTTCGCTGGACGTGTCGCAGCGTGGCGGACTGCACATCGAGATTGACGGCGCCACCAATCTGGTGATCTATCAGCCAGCCGACGGCCAGTTGGCCGCGCTGCCTGCAAGCATTACGGTGAGCATGTTGCCCAAGGGCTCGCCCGCACTGCTGGGACCGGCGCAAATTGAGGCCATGCTGCACCGGACACTGGTGCAGTTGAACACCTTGCAAAAGCAGGTTTCCACGCTGAAGCAGAACGCTGCTGCGGCGCAAAACCAGAAGCCCGATCTGGGCGCGGCGATCGCGCAGTGGGCCGTGGCCAACGGCTTCTCCTCCGCGCAGGTGGACCAGCAGGTGCAGCAATGGGCGCAAGGGATCGAGCAGCAATCGGCGCAGGCCACCACCGCCGAGCAGAAGGCGCTGGCGGAGTTGGCGCTGAAGCACTATGAGAACGCTGCGCAACTGTTCAACGCAGCCGGCGACGCAGACCGCCAGCAGATCAGCAGCGAAGATACGCAGGAACAGTCTCTGGAAGCGCAGGTGAAGGCGCTGCAGGCGGCGCAAAAGTCGCTCCTGGACAAGCAACGAACCACGTTGCAGCAGCTTCTGGACCACAGCCAACAGGCTGCGGGCGCGTATCAGCTGAATCTGCAGTTCCATCAGGCCACGCAAACGCTGGCGAGCACCGAGACCGCCATGGAAGCGGAGTACAAGAAACACGCTGACGACAAGGGCTTTCACGAGCTATGGCTGCAGTCGCTTTGGGCGGTGGCGATGGCGCGGCTGCACGAGGGCGGGGTGTCGCCCGCGAACCAAAGCCTGCCCCTGCTCGCTCAGTCCGCAGACGATCTGGCCACGCTGGTGCGCGAAAAAACCGCGCTGGGAGATCGCCAGGATGCAGCGGTGGCACAAGACGGCGTCGGGAATGCGCTCAAGGCCGAAGGAGAGAGAGCCCCTGGAGACAAGGCCGCCGCGTTGCTCGATCAGGCGGTGCAGGCGTATCGCAGTGCGCTCGCGGTCTTCACCAGAACCGAACTGCCCCAGGACTGGGCTATGACGCAAACCGGTCTCGGAATGGCGCTCGAGGACGAGGGGCAACGGGCCAGTGGAGACAAGGCCGCTGCGTTGTTCAATCAGGCGGTGCAGGCGTTTCGCGGCGCGCTCGAAGTGCGCACCAAGGCCGCTCTGCCCCAGGATTGGGCTTTGACGCAAATCACTCTCGGAAATGCGCTTGGGGACGAGGGTGAGCGGGCCAGCGGAGACAAGGCCGCTGCATTGTTCGACCAGGCGGCGCAGGCGGATCGCAGTGCGCTCGAGGTTTACACCAAAGCGGATCAGCCCCAGGAATGGGCCATGGCGCAAAACAATCTCGGGCTGGCGCTTTGGGAAGAGGGGACGCGGGCCAGCAGTGACAAGGCGATGGCTCTACTCGATGAGGCGGTGCAGGCCTATCAGAATGCCCTGCAGATTTTTACCAAAGCCGATCTGCCCCAGAACTGGGCCACGACGCAAGGCAATCTCGGGGTTGCGCTTTGGAACGAGGGGAAACGGGCCAGTACAGACAAGGCAGACGCGTTGATCAATCAGGCGGTGCAGGCGTATCGCAGTGCGCTCGAAGTGCGCACCAAAGCCGATCTGCCGCAGGACTGGGCCGTGACGCAAGACAATCTCGGTATTGCGCTCGGGGATGAGGGCGAGCGGGCCAGCGGAGAACAGGCCGCAGCATTGTTCGACCAGGCAGTGCAGGCGTATCGCAGCGCGCTCGAGGTCGACACGAAAGCCGATCTGCCCCAAATCTGGGCCGCAACGCAAAGCAATCTCGGGATTGCGCTCCTGGACGAGGGTGAGCGGGCCACCGGAGACCAGGCTGCTGCGTTGATCGATCAGGCGGTGCAGGCGTTTCAGAGCGCGCTGGAAGTGCGCACCAAAGCCGATCTGCCCCAGGACTGGGCCAGCACGCAACACAATCTTGGAAATGCGCTGATAGAGGAGGGCGAGCGGGCCAGCGGAGACCAGGCTGCGGCCCTGCTGGATCAGGCGGTGCAGGCGTTTCGCAGCGCCCTGGAGGTATTCACCCAAGCCGATCTGCCCCAGGACTGGGCGAACACGCAAATCAGTCTTGGGACTGCGCTGGATAAGGAGGCGATGCGTGCCAGCGGGGATCAGGCTGCTGCGTTGTTCAACCAGGCGGTGCAAGCGTACCGCAGTGCGCTCGTGGTCTATACCAAAGCCGATCTGCCCCAGGACTGGGCAAGGACACAGTTCAATCTGGGGATTGTTCTAGAGCACAAGGGCGACTATTCCGACGCTGCAGAGGCGCAGGAACTGGCCCTCGAAGTCTACCCCGACAGACAAGATCTGTTCGAACATCTTTCGGATATTTACCACGATCACCTCTTCCTTTTTGAACAGGCATACGAACTTGACGAACGCCGCACCCACATCGATTCTTCCATGGGAACCAGAATGGACTTCCTTGAGGCCAGCCTCACCGCAGATCACTTCGCGGGGTGCCTGCAACAGGCGGCAGCAATCCAGGATAAGGATTTGCCGATCACTTTTCTGTTGGTGCGGAACGTCATCAAGTTCGCTTGCCAATGGGGTGCGGGACAAAAGGCCGACGCCCAAGGAACCATGCGGGACTTATTGGTCGAATCCGCACAATCGCCGCAAAAAGGCTGGGACTTTACCGGCACACTCCACTACCTCGCGACCTCGCCCGTCTTCGCCCCCGGCCGGGACTCATGGATCGCGCTCTTTACCGATATCCAAAACGGCGACGGGGCAAGCATGACGGCGGCTCTGCGCCAGCTGGAGCCGATTTTGCATCCATAGGCCGTGTGTTCATGGCCCGATACGATGTGTTCCTGAGCTACTCGCTCGCGGACTGATGCGGAGCGCGTGACGCCGCTGCGCGACGAACTGCGCCGGATGGGGAAATATCTGCGAAACTGCGGGGAAAGTTTTGGGGTGGGGCGAGTGGGTTTTTGAATGCAGGGCGTTCCTGAATGATCACCGCGGAACGAAAGCAAATTGCTGAATCGCAATTTTTGGCCCGACTTCAAAATGTCCTAAATCCGGAATAAAGAACACTGTGATCTGGTCGAATTTGCGGATGGTTGCGTGCTCGGGAACAGGAAAGCGCAGAGCCTCTTCATCTGGAGCGGACTTGAAAGAGAATTGGTCCGGCTCGCTTGAGAGCACGGGTTCGCCTCCAAGCGAGAGCGACGGCTTGCCTGGCAAAGCGGTGTCTGTGAGCACAACTCTGAGAGCGATAGGGCCGCGGACATTATCCCGGTTCTCAATCGTCACCATGATTTCGCGGTAAGGCGCGATGCGAATCGGCGTGCTGAGGCCCTGAACCGCTTCCATATTTAGTGGGAAATCGTTGTTGGCTCCTATGTCGACTGCCAGCGGGGTTCCGTGCGCCTGATGTGCATTGGGGCCGGGATGCTTGTCGGGTGGCTGGAAGTACCAGTAGGCTCCGTCGAAGCGAATCACGATCGGCTTTGCAGCTCGAGTCGCAAAGGGAGAAATATTTGCGGGTTGAGGAGCCACGATCTGCTTCTTCTCCGGCACGGGCCAGAGAATGATGCTCTCAAATCCTGAAGTTCCCAAGACCTTGACGGCGCCGCGGCGGGTGCTTGCGCCGCTGCCCCGGCTGTTGCCGGGGCCGAGGGCGAGATTTGTAGCTGCGTAGTGGCCGATGCCGTAATCGAGAACGCAGAACGTGACGAGAACCGCGGCTGCGGCGACGGGGACAAGCCGGAGAGCGGCGCGGGAGTTGCTGTCGGCGTGGGCGGGTTCGAGGGTCAGCTTCCATGCGAAGAGGAATGCGGCCAGAGCGAGCGGGACCCCGGCGATGAGATAGAAACGGTCGAAGAGCAAGCTGCCGGTTGCGTAGAGGCATAGAGCGATGACGTAGCCATGGGCTTCGCGCGGTGCGGTGCGGAGAGTTGCGGCGAAGAGCTCATTTTTGTTTTGTTGCGGGGTGCGATCTTGCGGACGAAGCCAGCCGGTGGAGGGAAGGATGCGGCGCATGCCGCTGGCCAGGAGGGCGGCTGCCAATGCGGAGAGGACGGCTGAGGCGGGTGAGTCCCGGCGCGACAGCAGCACGATGGAGGGCACCCAGACCCATGCTGTGGCGTCAACGAGTGCGAAGGTACGGAAGGACAACGGCGGATCGAAGCGAAAGGGCGCAGAAGAACGATTCCAATAAAAGCGTGCGCCGCCGAGTGCGGCAAGCCCGGCTCCGGCTACATAAATGAGCGCCCGGACGAGGAGCGAACGGAGCGTAGGCGCGTTGGGCGGCAGATGGAAGATCAAATACGTGGCAATGGCCGCGTTGCCCAGGCCGGCGAGGGCAACGTATCCGGTAAAGGTCCGGATGCCGACGGGGCGCTCGCCCGCCTCGAGTGCGAAGGCGCGGGCTTGTGTCGGCGATGCCATGCGCTTAGGCCCTGATCTCTGCCGATCGTTTGCGCAGGCGCGAACTCATTCCCCAAAGAGTGCAGAGTTCGCAGAGCAGGAAAGGCAGACGCGCGAGCAGCGCCAATTTGCGCACGTCAGCGATCGCATGGCTTGGGCTGACGTTGGGATTGTCTTCGGCCCGCTGGCTCATGCTGTCCTTTTCATTTTGGTCGGCCGCCATCCGCCACGGACGTAGCTGTCGAACGTCGCCTGAGTCCGTGTGAGCAATGGCGCGCGCGTGGACCGCTCCGAGAGTTGGGTGAAGGGCCGCCTGGTTGTGGAGAAACTGCTTAGGCAGAAAAATCAAGGCCGCCGAAAGGGCAACGAGCACGGGAATGCTGGTCGCGACGCCGCGGGCAAGCAGACGAATCTTCAGGCTCCGCCTGACCCATAAATGCGGGATGAGGTAAATGAGAATTCCCGCCCAGATGAAAAGGAGATTCGCGACCAGCAGGAGGCCCAAGTCGGAAGCGGCGGACCAGGGGAAGCTCATTTGCCGGATATGCGCGATCAGGTTGAAACGCTGCTCGACGGCAGCCACGATGAGTAGCCACGCCGGAGCGATCATGGCCCAGAAAGCTGCGAAGAGCAGCGCGGTGCCATGGTCGAGGAATTCGCGGAAGCATGCGATGGCGACGGCAGCAAGAACCTGATGCCAGTACCAGGCCCGCGTACGGTCCGGGCGACCGCTGCGGAACTCCTCCAGCAGATCTCCGGCGAGTGCGTCGTTGCGAAGACCGGGCGTCCAGTGTTCCAAGATCCAGGTTGCGATGGATGGAGGATCAGCGCGGCTCATACACGTTCTCCTTCGGGTTTGGGGAGTGCGTGCCAAAGTTTGGACAGGACCCGGCGGGTTTCGTGAACCTGGCGCAGACCCGTGCTCGTGACTCGGAAATAGCGTTTGGCCTTGCCTCCGCGCTCGGGAGTGGGATCGCCGAGGCTGGAGGAAACCAGGCCCTTGGCCTCCAGGCGTTCAAGGGCCGCATAGACGCTACCTACAGAAACGCCGCGACCGCGATACTCTTCAAGCTCGCGGGAGATGGGCACTCCGTAGGCTTCCTCTCCAAGACGGATGACGGCGAGGAGAATCATGAGTTCGAACTCGCCGAGATAGTTGCGGTCTGCCATTAATTCAATAATAGCGAAGAAATATGGTCCGCGCAAATCGGAGATGAAGATCAGGATCGATCGCGAACGGCCTCGCGATCTAGGCCGCGGCTGCGCCGCGGATTTGATCTCTAGAAAAATCGGCGGGCGGTCTTCGGCATGAGTGAAACTATGCCCTGATACAAGGCGCGAGACAAAAACCTGGATTCACACGTCTTAGAGGACAGGCTCGACAGTGTAGACTGTTTTCTCCCGACCCGAGCCAAACGGCGATTCCGAATACTCGCAATCATTTACCCGAAGACGGTTTTCTTTCAGGAGCGTTCGCTTGGCGCAGATCTTTATCAGCCATTCCAGCCTGGACCCCGACCAGGCCTCGCGTCTGCTGGATTGGCTGCACACGAATGGTTTCGCTGAAACCTTTCTTGATTTCGACAAGCACGCCGGGCTGGCCGCGGGCTCCGATTGGGAGCGCACGCTTTATCGCGAAATGGCCGAAGCCGAAGCCGTCATCCTGGTGCTGACCAGCAACTGGTTCGAGAGCAAATGGTGTTTTGCGGAATTCACCCAGGCGCGCGCCCTGGGCAAAGCGATCTTTCCGCTGATCGAATCGCCCGTGGGCGAGACCGTGGTTTCAGCCGACATTCAGACGCTCGACCTGGTGAAGAATCGCGAAGATGCACTGTCGCGCCTGTTGTCGGCGCTGAATGAGCTTGTGCTCAACTCCCGCGGCGGATTCGATTGGGACCAGACGCGGCCGCCGTATCCGGGGCTGCTGGCGCTGGACCAGGCCGACGCCGCGATTTATTTTGGCCGCGACAACGATGTCAGGCGGTTGATTGAGCGCCTGACCGCACGACGCGTGCAGGGCGGCGCCAAGATGGTTGCCGTGCTGGGCGCTTCCGGTTCCGGAAAATCTTCGTTGATCCGCGCCGGCGTGCTGCCGCGCCTGAAACGCGATAAGCCCAATTGGATTGCGCTGCCGCCGTTCCGCCCGCAAGTTCATCCGCTCGACGAACTGGCGCAATCCGTTGGCATCGCGCTGGGCCCGGGCGCCGACTGGCGGCACTGGCGCGACGCTCTCATGGGGCAGGATCTGGTGCGCACGCTTTCCGGTTTGGCCGGCGACCTGCGCGCTGCAAACGGCCAGAACGAAGCGCAAATCCTGATCAGCATCGACCAGGCTGAAGAAATATTCGGCACTGCCGACAAAACCGAAGCTGCAGCGTTCGTGCGAGTCCTGAACGCAATGCAGGACCCAAGCGTGCCGTTCCTCGTGGTGGTGGCGATGCGTTCCGATTATCTGGGCGAACTGCAGAAAGCCCCCGGCTTAACCGCCGCTTTCGAGGAATTTTCTCTGAAGCCGATGGCGCTGGATCGCGTGCGCGACATTATCGAAGGGCCGGCGCGCGTGGCCGGCCTTACTGTGGATGAGGACCTGATCACGGACGCGATGAACGATGCGGCCACCGACGATGCGCTGCCCCTGCTGGCCTTTGCGCTGCGCGAGCTTTACGACCGCTTCGGCCAAACCAAAAAACTTACGCTGCAGGCCTATCTCGCTCTCGGCGACCCGGCCGCGCAACTTTCGCCGCTGGAAAATGCCGTGCGTTCCAAGGCCGATGAAGTGCTGGCCACCGCCAAGGCTTCACCGGAAGATTTGGATGCTCTGCGCGATGCCTTTGTGCCCGCGATGGTGCGCGTCAATCCCGAGGGCGAATATGTGCGCCGTCCCGCGCAGCTGGAGGCGCTGCCGGCCAAGGCGCGTCCGCTGCTGGAAAGCCTGGCGCGCGCGCGCCTGCTCACCATTGAAGGCGTGGGCGATGCCTCCACGGTGGAAGTGACGCACGAGGCACTGCTGCGCAAATGGCCGCTGCTGCGTGGCTGGCTCGATCAGGAACGCGAGTTTCTGATCGGCATCGATCAACTGGGACATTATTTGAGCGACTGGCAAAAAGCGCCCGCGGCGGAAAAAACCGACGCCTTACTCGCCGGCCTGCAGCTGACGCGCGCGCGCTCCTGGCTGGCCACGAAGCCCTCGCAACTGAGCGAGGACGAACGCACTTTTATCCAGGCCAGCATCGCACGGCAGGACGCGGAAATCGCCCGTCACGAGCGCTCGCGCCTGCGCGTATTACAAGCCATCATGGGCGCTTGCCTGGTTCTCTTGATCATCGCCGCCGGAGCCATCTGGGAATGGCACAGCGCGCAGGAACAGAAGATTACGGCGGAGTCGGGCAACAAAGCTGGTGTGGCGGAGCGCGAAACCGGCGATGGCGGCGATGACGCGCTGGCGCTCGCCACCGCGATCGATGCCGTGGAGCTGCGGCAGACGCAGGAATCTGAATTCGCGTTGCGCACCGCTCTTGACGCGCCGCTCGAGCACTTCATCCTGCATCACCACGGCGAAGTCCGGAGTGCGAAGTTCTCGCCCGATGGAACGCGCATCGTCACCGCCAGTTTTGATCACACTGCCCGCGTGTGGGACGCGCGATCGGGCCAACTGCTTCTCACTTTGACCGGGCATTCCGACGAGGTGTGGGACGCAGCTTTTTCTCCCGACGGCAAACACATCGTCACCGCCAGTTCGGACAAGAGCGCGATCGTGTGGGACGCTGCAACCGGCGAGAAGAGCGCAATCCTGAAAGGCCACAAAGACGTAGTTGAAACTGCCGCGTTCTCGCCCGATGGATCGCGCATTGTGACCGCCAGCGACGACACAACGGCGTGCATATGGGATGCCGAAACTGGCCAGGTGATCGAGCCGCTGAAGGGACACAGCGACAAAGTCAACACTGCCGTCTTCTCGCCCGACGGAAAGCGCATCGTCACTGCCAGCCAGGACAAAACTGCGCGCGTGTGGGATGCCGCAACCGGAAAACCGCTGGCCACACTGAAACATTCCGGCGAAGTGCGCGACGCTGAATTCTCGCCCGACGGCGCGCGCATCGCCACGGCCAGCGCGGACAGCACCGCGGTGGTGTGGGATGCTCAATCCGGCCGTTCGCTCCAGACCCTGAAGGGGCACACCAACCAGGTAAACACCGCAACCTTCTCGCCCGATGGAAAGCTCATCGCCACCGCGAGCAATGATCACACCGCGCGGATATGGGATTCTCAATCCGGCGCTTTGCTTTTCAGTTTGCCCGGGCATGCCGATTTCGTGGATCAGGCGGTTTTTTCTCCCGACGGCAAATTCGTCATCACCTCAAGCTGGGACCGTACCGCGCGCATATGGAATGCCGCAACCGGGCAATTGATCACAAGTCTGATGGGACACAACAGCAAGCTCATCAGCGCCATCTTCTCGCCGGATGGCAAGCACATCCTCACTGCCAGCTCCGACCAGACTGCGCGCGTGTGGGACGCAACCGCCGGCATTTTGTTGTCGACTGTGAGCAGCGGCTCCAACTTCGTCTTCCACGCGGATCTGTCGCCCGATCTAAGCCGTGCGGTGATTGTGAGCGCTGACGATACCGCGCAAGTGAAGACAGACGAGATGGCCGCGATGATGGCGCCGACCGCCGGCCATGCCGCGAACGCCGCGGATGCCGCGCCTGCGCCGGATCAAAATCAAATCGCCGCGGGCGCCTTCTACGCGCGCGTGTGGAATATCCAAACCGGCCAGGCCGGGGCCACCTTGAAGGGTCACACCGCTCTCGTCGCCATGGCGGGTTTCTCGCCCGATGGCAAGCGCGTGGTCACCACCAGCTTTGACGGCACCGCGCGAATCTGGAACGCCGACTCGGGCCAGTGGCTCCTCACCCTGGCCGGGCATAAAGGGACCGTGTGGGACGCGGCGTTTTCGCCCGACGGCAAGCGCGTCGTCACTGCCGGTGCCGACTCTACAGTGCGCGTGTGGGACGCCAATTCAGGCCAGCCGCTGCAAACTCTTAACGGCAACAAGGGCATGGTCCTGAGCGCCGCATTCTCGCCAGACGGAACGCGCATCGTGACCGCCAACCAGGACCATTCCGCGCAGGTTTGGGATGTCAGCTCCGGCAAGCCCCTCGCGACCATGGTCGGAGATTCATGGATCATCTACCAGGCAAGGTTCTCTCCCGATGGCAAGCGCGTCGTCACTTGCAGCGCCGATAATTCCGTGCGCGTGTGGGACGCGGCAACCGGCAAGCAGCAGCTCATCCTGTCAGGCCATACCGATGACGTGATGGAAGCGGCATTCTCGCCCGACGGATCCCGCATCGTCACCGCCAGCGATGACCATGCCGCGCGCTTGTGGGATGCCGTAACCGGCGAGCCGCTGGGCGTTCTCGCCGGCGCCACCGACTGGGTCTACACGGCATCGTTCTCTCCCGATGGAAAAAACATCGTCACCGCCAGTGCGGACGGCACCGCGCGCACGTACGTTGCCGACCTGCCCGATCTGCTGAAATGGGCGAAGGCGCAGCTCCCTGTCGACTCCGGGCAATAATGCCGGACTCACGCAAACTGGATGCGATTCGGCGCGCAAAAAAATCAGTAGCTGCGCAGGAGAAAATCTCTGGCGCTTGATAGCACCTTCTCTCGCATCGCGGGCTCTGGCAGCATGCGCGCGATTTCAATGGCGCCGATCATGGTTGAAAAGATGGAAAAGAAGGCGCGCTCTTTATCGGCGGTTCGCCGGCCCGGCATAAAGGGAACCATTCGATTCTTGTAGTTCACCAACTCGGCAAAGATCTGCGCCCTCATTCTGTTATCGAGCCGTGCCATTTCGGGGGCAAGCGTGGTCAAGGGGCAGCCACGCTCGGCGTGATCGCAGTATTCCGGGCTTAGATAAGCCTTCACAATCGCCTTCCACGGCGCCTCGGCGTGCGTCTGCTCCGCAATGCCGACCAGCTTGCTGGTGATCTCCCGGAAGGCCTCCCGCAGCGACTCCAGGAGCAGTTCGTCCTTGTTCCCGAAGTGTTTATAAAAGCCTCCGTGGGTCAGGCCCGCGTCGCGCATCACCGCTGCAACTCCGGCGCCGCTCAGTCCCTCGCTGCGCACACGGCGCGCGGCATCTTTCACGATCTTGCGATGGACTTCCGCTTTATGCTCCGGCTGGTAACGCATAACTCATTGTAGGATGCTCGAGATCATCCCACGATGCAAGCGTCCGCGGCTGCTAAAAAAGTCTGAATCCATGAGATTATGTCAATCATCCTATGCGTACTGGAGACCAAATGCCGCCACAATTAATCTTCCTGCTGCATCTCGTACTGGGTTATGTTGCTTGCCTGCTGTTTTTCACCACGTACGTCTTGCCCAGGCTCAAGTCGATGGACCAATTCGACGCTCAACGGGCAATTGCTACACTGCACAGCTTTCGCTTCTTCGGGCTGGTTTTTATTCTTCCCGGCGTCGTTGGGCCCAATCTGCCTGCGGGCTTCGCTACCTTCGCCGCTTACTGGGACTTCGCTACTGGAGTGCTGGCCCTTCTGGCGCTTTCGACGGTGAGGATACGGCCGCTCTTTTGGTTTTTCATCGCCGCATTCAACCTGGTGGGGACGGCCGACCTCATCGTCGACTATTACCACGCGATTCGACTCGGACTTCCCGCGATGTCTGGGCAATTTGGCGCGACCTACGTGATCCCGATTATCTATGTGCCCATGTTGATGATCACGCACGTCGTCGCTCTCTATTGGCTGGTGCGTCCGGCGCAGCGGCAAGTTGCGGCTTAGCCGCGTACTTAGTTTCCCGAAAAATGGATGGGCGGGGCATCGTGGGGCTGAAATCCCACGCTTCCTCCGCGTGGCGATCGTGATATCCCGCCCTAAACGTGAAGGGGGCGTCCAGGATGGGGCACCCTCAACCCGGCGCTTTCGGCTGGTTGGCGTTTTGCGAGATTTTATTGTTTTGCTCTACTGGCCAATCCACCAGCCCCGGTGCTAGTGTTCCTGTGTGCAGAATCCTGGCGTGGTTCGGGTCCATTTCCCCCTCCCCTTCGCCGACCCCAATGGAACCGCGTCCGGCAGCACAGGAGGTTTTCACCATGGCCACTCTGTCTATCGACCCGCGTCTCAGCAGTCGCACCGCCGACTTTGTGAGCGGCGCTCACCGCATGCTCATTGACGGCCGCTTCGTTGCAGCTGCGTCCGGCAAAACATTGCCCGTCTACAATCCCGCAAATGGCGAAGTCATTACGCAGGTTCCAGAGGCTGAAGCCGAGGACGTGAACCGCGCGGTGATGGCTGCGCGCCGCGCCTTTGACGATGGTCCCTGGCCGCGCATGTCGCCATCGGAACGTAGCCGCATGCTTTGGAAGATCGCCGATCTCGTCGAACAGCATCTCGAAGAGTTCGCCGAACTGGAATCGCTGGATAACGGCAAGCCCGTCTCCGTGGCGCGCGTGGCGGATGTGCCGCTGACCGTGGACATGTTCCGCTACATGAGCGGTTGGGCGACGAAGATCGGCGGCAAGACGCTGCCGCTCTCGGCCGGATACGACTTCCATTCCTACACGCTGCGCGAGCCGATCGGCGTGGTGGCGCAGATTATCCCGTGGAACTTTCCGCTGCTGATGGCGGCGTGGAAGCTGGCGCCCGCACTGGCATGCGGCTGCACGATTGTGCTGAAGCTGGCCGAGCAGACACCGCTCTCCGGGCTGCGGCTGGCGCAGGTTCTGCATGAAGCCGGCCTGCCGGACGGCGTAGTGAACGTGATTACCGGCTACGGCGAAGGCGCCGGCGCACCGCTGGCCGCTCACGATTTGGTCGATAAGGTAGCGTTTACCGGATCGACTGAGGTGGGCAAGCTGATTGTGAAGGCCGCGGCGGGAAACCTGAAGAAGGTGACGCTGGAACTGGGCGGAAAATCGCCCGTTCTGGTCTTCCCGGATGCGAAGATCGACAGCGCGATTCAGGGGACGGCCAGCGCCATCTTTTTCAACCACGGGCAGTGCTGCTGCGCCGGGTCGCGCCTCTACATCCACGAGAAAGTCTTCGACGAAGTAGTGGACGGCGTAAGCCACGTGGCGAATGACATCAAACTGGCGCCGGGAATGGATCCCTCATGCCAGATGGGTCCGCTGGTTTCGGACGAGCAGTATCGTCGCGTGGTCGGCTACATTGAATCGGGAATGGCGGAGGGCGCGAAGGTGGCGGCCGGTGGTCCCGTCTCCGGCGTGGAGCGCGGCTGGTTTGTGCGGCCTACCGTGTTGACCAACACCAACCCGCGCATGAAGGTGGTTCAGGAAGAGATCTTCGGGCCCGTGGTGTGCGCGGTTCCATTTTCAGACAAGGATGTGGACGCGATTGTGAAGCGTGCCAACGACACCATTTATGGCTTGGCCTCAAGCGTGTGGACCGAGAACCTGAGCCTGGCCCACAAGGTGGCCCGCGGACTGCGTGCCGGCACCGTCTGGGTCAACTGCCATAACGTCTTCGACGCCTCACTGCCTTTTGGCGGATACAAGCAGTCGGGCTGGGGTCGCGAGATGGGCGAGGAAGTTCTGAACAATTACCTGCAGACCAAGGCGGTAACCGTCGCTCTGTGATGCGGCAGGGACTAGGGACCAAGGGACTAGGGACTAGGGACTCGGGACTCGGGATCTGGGGAGTTCGAGAGGCATGGGCTTGGAACGGGAAGGGATGTGGCCAGAAAAAAAAGACGGCACGAACGGTCTAGCTGTTCGTGCCGGGAGGCCAGTGACGCAAACTACTTCCGGTCTGGAGAACCTTCTCCACAACCGGAATAAATACACGATAGCATAGATCGGGATAAATGCAAATACAAAATTCAAAATTTATTTTTTGAGACTGTGTAAACCATTTTCTTCATCGCGTATCCAAATATAGCCGCGAAATCGGGGAGATTGCCGGTTGGTGCGGGGCCGGATGGAGCGGGGTCCGCGGCAACCCAGCGCGTACTTTGTAGGGTAATTGCTTTTAAGTCAATGGAGTGGATGCATGGTTGGAGCAACTGTCGACTGCGCTTTGGGAGGCGGAGCCTGGAAAACTTGCGCTTGAACCGGAGTGGGCCGGAGAGCTTTCTGCGCGGGCGAGCCGGCAGAAATCGCACTCGGACCGGAAAATCGGGGCAAATCCAGATTTACGGAGAAAATTGGGACCCCCTTTAGGCCCGTTAATTTCCCACATCGCGGGAAATGAAGGTGGAGGTAGCTAGTCAGCGAGCCTCTGTGCCTGTGCGGCCAGGTCAAAATCCTTTTGGGTGAGGCCGCCGGCGTCGTGGGTGCTGAGGGCGAGACGCACGCGGTTGTAGCGAATATCGATGTCAGGATGGTGTCCGGCTTTCTCGGCCAGCTCGCCGACCTGGTTGACGAAGCGCAGGGAAGCGACGAAGTCCTTGAACGTAAAGGTCTTTACCAGCTCTCCGGTCTCGATCTTCCAGCCCGATAGGCCGACCAGGCGCGATTGAGCCTCTTCAAGGGAAAGTGGCGGCATGGATTGGACCTCCTTAACAGAGGATAGATCAACATGGGGACTTGCTGCAGCCGGACACCGTCCCTACGGGACTCCCGGCAGATCTTTGGTTTCGGTGCCCCACTCTGAAGAGCGGGGCTAACAACCACTGTGCCTCCGGCGCGGGTTTGTGCGGGTGGTTGAGGCTCGTAGTTCCCCGGTCCCCAAATGCGAGGGACCGGGGGCACCCAGGTTCGTGCTGAGTTGGGGATGGTTTAGGCGCCGGAGGCCTTGGCGACGTCGAAGGCGGAATAGCGTTTGTTCTGGCCGCTGATCTCGGAGCGCAACTCCTGCCAGAGTTCGTTGGGAATCTTCAAAAAGACCTCGACAACGGCGGGATCGAACTGGGTTCCGGAGCAACGCAGAATCTCTTCGCGCGCGGAATCGAAGTCGCTGGCCTGGCGATAAGGGCGGTCGCTGGTGATGGCGTCGAGGGTGTCGGCGACGGCGAAGATGCGAGCTCCGACGGGGATTTCGCGCCCGCGGAGGCCGTTGGGATAACCGGAACCGTCAAAATGTTCCTGATGGCAAAAGACGATCTCGGCTGCGCCGGCGAGGAAGGGGATCTTGCGCAGCATTTGATAGCCGCGCGCGCAGTGTTCGCGCATAAGCTCGCGCTCCTGTTCAGAGAGCTTGCCGGGCTTGCGGAGAATCTCGTCGGGGATGGCCATCTTGCCAACGTCGTGCAGGAAGGCGCCGCGGGCAATGACCTTGATCTCTTCAGGAGGAATGCCCATGGCGCGCGCCAGGGCAATGGCATAGGCAGTGACGCGCTTGGAGTGGCCTTCAGTCTCAGAATCCTTGAGGTCGAGGGCGTCGCCAAGCGCCTCGAGGGTCACGTCGTAGGAGTGCTCAAGATCCTCCATGGCGTGGCGCAGCATTTCAGTGCGGGCGCGGACCATTTCTTCGAGGCTCTGGTGGTAGCTCTCGGTTTCCTCAAGGGCGCGGCGGTGGTTGATGGCCCGCTCCACAGTGCTGAGCAGCTGATCGCGCTCGAAGGGCTTGAGGAGATAGTCGTAAGCGCCGCGGCGCATGGAATCGATGGCCACGCTGATGTCGTGCACGGCCGTGACCATGACCACGGGAAGGTTGGGCTGGAGAGCGTGAATGCGTTCGAGCAGCGCGATGCCGTTGACATCCTGCATCACGATGTCGGTGAGCACCAGGTTGAAGGTGTTCAGCTCGAGAGCTTCGAGGGCTTCACGTCCGCCGCCGGCCAGTTCGAGGGTGTATCCCTGGCGTTCGAGCGCGGCAGCGATCATGGTGCGCACAGGGGATTCGTCATCGACCACAAGAATCCGCACGGGCTTTCGCGCAGCCTGCTCCGTGCCGGGGGCGACTGCGGAGTCTGGCCTCTTCGACTCTGCCAGCTTGGGTCCCAAACGCCTGCCTCCGTCCTTATCGCGCACCTTTTACCCCTTACCGACTGGTTGAGCCCGGCGCTTCCTGACCGGCTGTGATTGATTGTCCTGTTACCGGACAAAAGGCCTGCTGTAATCGTTACCAGCCGCAGGCACTTTGCGCGGTCCCCATGTACCTACGCGCGACACGCTCCCGCTGTTCCAGGGAATGCAGGGCCGGAATGCAGAGGCCGACGCAGTTGCGTAGCGCGTGAGAGACATCCGTTCGTCAAAACAGCTACGACTGGCCTGAGGGTCGGCATAGTACCACGATGAAACATACGCCCGGACAATGCCATGCAAGGGGAGCGGCTGCCAGGTCTTTCTGCTTACCAGAGGTTACCATTTTTGCAACCCATCCTCAATGTACCGGACGTAACCTGCGGAGACGGGTATCTACTGCGTCACTTCCATACATGAGGAAGCGCCCCGGCGGGCTGATGCTGGGTGATTTCCGCGTAGGTGATGGCAATGTCGGCGCTCAGGTCTTTGGGAATCCAGTTTCGGTCGCGCTCGGGGAGAGTGGGGTCGATTTGCGCGAGGGGTTTACCGGCGTCGACCTGTTGCTTGACGGCCGCGAAGAGGTCCTGAAGAAACGCTTGCTGGCCGGAAAGGATTTCGGGGCCACCGGCGTCTCCGTGACCGGGCAGAACATGGAGGGGCTGGAAGGCGAGAGCCTGGGCCAGGACGCGCGGCCAGTTCTCGATGTTCGCGTCCCAAAGCTTGTTGTGCGGACCGTTGACGGCGGCGTCGCCAGTGCATAGGATGCGCTCTTTGGGGAGCCAGACAAAGCCGTCGCCGCGCGTGTGCGCCCAACCGAGAAAGTAGAAACGGACCTCGCGGGTGGAGTCCTTGAGGATGAAGGGGCTCTGGCGAAAGAGGAGCTGGGGCCGGGGAGCATCTGTGAGGTTGAGGGAGCGGACGTCGTCGCGCTCTTTCGCGGTGTCGAGCCAGCGTTTGGGTTCGTAACGGTCCATCTCGTCGGCGACGCCCTGGTAGGCGAAGGTGATTGCGCCGGCCTCGGTCCAGACGATGTTGCCGTAGGCATGATCGCGGTGCGCGTGGGTGTCAAAGACGAAGCGCACGGGCTTGGGCGAGAGCTGGGAGATTTGCCGGACGAGTTCGCGGGCGCGGCCGGGATAGTTGGCGTCGATAAGAATAAGATAGTCGCGCATCTCGATGACGATGTTGTTGCAGTAGCCTTTGGATGCGTCGCCGGGGAGGAACCAGACGCCGTCGGCGATTTTTTCGGCGACGAGACGGTTGGGTTGCGCTGGTAGCGCAGTTACCGCGGAGATGAAGAGGAAGAACATGGATGCGATCCCACGTCCCCAAATGCGAGGGACGTGGGGCAACCGGCAAATGCAGGTCGTTCGACTCGTCCCGGCACGCTGGGACTCGCTCAGGATGACATCCGATTTATGTTGCTCAGGATGACCGGGAGTCGGCGGGTTCATGACTGTTTCGGCGGGCGCTCTGCGCGGCGCTTGGCGGCCCAGCCTTGGATGTTGGCTTGTTTGGCGCGACTGACGGCGAGCGCGTCGGCGGGGACGTCTTTGGTGATGCAGGAGCCGGCGCCGATGTACGCGCCATCGCCGATGGTGATGGGCGCGACGAGGGTGGAGTCGCTGCCCACAAACGCGCCTTTGCCGATGCGCGTCGCGTACTTGTTTACGCCGTCGTAGTTGCAGGTGATGGTGCCAGCGCCGATGTTCGTGCCTTCGCCGATCTCCGCGTCGCCAAGATAGGTGAGATGGTTGGCCTTGGCGCCCTTGCCAAGCTTCGCCTTCTTGGTTTCAACAAAGTTGCCGACGTGCGCGTTCTCGCCGATTTCGCTGCCGGGGCGGAGGTGCGCGAAGGGGCCGATTTCGGCGCGGTCGGCGATGGTGGAATCCTCAAGCACGCAGCTCTGGCGGATGAGAACGCCGTTGCCGAGAGTGCAGTTTTCGATCACGGAGAAGGAGCGGATGCGGCAATCCGCGCCGATGCGCGTCTTGCCCAGCAACTGCACGAACGGCTCGATCACCGTGCCGGGCGCGACCTCGACTTCTGGATCGATTACACAGGATTCCGGGCGCTTGATCGTCACACCATTGCCCGCGAGCCAAAAGGCGCGGGCGTCTGGCCTGGCGCTGACCGTGGTGATCGGCCCACCTCCGACCGGCTCGATTTGATGCGCGTTTCGAACGAGTTCGTCTCGAACTTGCGCGAGCTTTACGCCGCGCTCCTCGAGAATCTGCGCCGCAAAGCATTGTTTTTCGCGCAACAGCCCCAGGAGCAGGTGTTCGGTTCCGATGTGCTTGTGGCGCAGACGCTCCGCCTCTTCGGCCGCATACGCCAGCACGCGTTTGCCCTCGTTCGAGAGCGGAAGGTCAACGCTCGTTGCAACTTTCTCGCGAATCACCGCGTGAGCTTCGATTTGCTTCCGGATCGACTCCACGGAGGCATGCGTGTGCAGGAAGCGGTTGGTGAGCGCTTTGTCTTCGCGCAATAGTCCCAGCAGCAGGTACTCGGTTTCGATGGTTGGCGAGCCGAATTGGCTGGCCTCGTACCGTGCGAAAAAAATCACGCGCCGGGCTTTCTCGGTATACCGCTCGAACATGACGTGCTCTCCCGTCTTACTGGTCAACTTAGTTGCTGGGGCCCGGCGCTCCGTGTGGACCGGCGGGGCGCGGGATCGTAATGTCGATGACTTGCAGCGTGCCCATGCCGAGAGCGTCGAGCGGGGGTTTGATCTCAGGGCTGTTGCCGACCACGAGCACGGCCAACTTCTCAGGATGGATGTACTTTTTGGCGACCCTGGTTACATCCTCGAGCGTGACTTTTTCAAGGGCGGCGCGATAAGTCTCAAGATAATCGGCCGGGTAGCCGTAGAACTCGAGCCTTTCGCGCTCGGCCAGGATTTTGTCGCGCGTGTCGTAGCGGAAGAGGAACGAGTTGAGAATGTCGTCCTTGGCGCGTTTCAACTCGGCCTGCGTAAACGGCTTGGTGTTCAGGCCGGCAATCTCAGCTTCAGCGGCCTTGGTGGCATCCACGGTGGACACGCTCTTGGTGAGCACTTCAACACGGAAGGTTCCGGGGTGGTCGTAGGGCAGGTCGAAGCCGCCGCCGACCGCATAGGCCAGCCCCAACTGCGTGCGCACCTTTTGAAAGAGCCGGCTGCCAAAACCGCCGCTGAGAATTTCGTCCATGATGACGATTGCGGGCACGTCAGGGTTATGGCGATCGATGCCGAGAGCCACGATCTGCACGTTGGATTGATCCACATCTTCCTTGTCGATGAAGTATGCGCCGGGCTTGGGGCCGGCGAACTCATCGTGACGCGGCGGCTCGGGAGTGACGGGCGGCAAAGGCTCGAAGACGGCGCGCACTTTGGCTTCCATGGCGGCGGGATCGAAGTCGCCGCTGATGCCGATGATGAGCTTGCCCTTGAGGGTGCGGTCGTGCCATGCCTGGAGGTCGGCAAGAGTGACGGAGGCCATGGTGGCGAGTTCGGGCTGGCGCGTGTACGGGCTGTTCGCGCCGTAGACCAGCTTGGCTGCTTCGCGCTCGGCAATTCCGTCTTCATCGTCGTTGCGGCGCACGATGCCGGTGGCTTCCTGCTGCTGCGCCAACTCGAGTTTTTCCGTGCTGAATTTGGGATGAAACAAGAGGTCCATGGCCAGCGAAAACACCTGGTCGGAATCGCCTTTGAGCGAATCCCAAGAGAGCGCGGTCGAATCTTCGTCGCCTTCGGTCTCAATGTGCGCGGCCTTGGCTTCGAGCAGGTCGTCCATGGCGTCGCCGTCCATCTTTTCAGATCCACTGGTACGCCACGCCTGCTGATAAATACCGATGAGGCCGGCCTTGGAGGGATCGACGTCGCGCGCGCCGCCGGGAATGAGCACACTGCCGGAGACAAAGGGCAGCTCGTGATCGACCTGGAGGAAGATGACGATGCCATTCTTGAGCTCGATGCGTTTAGGCTGCTGGGGATGAAATTCGTGCAGCGTGGGGATGGGGATTTGCTCCCAGGGCTTGGATTGCTGGGCGGGGAGCGGCGAAATTGCGAACAGGAGCAGCGTGAATGCAGCAAACCGGCAGGCTCGTGCTATCCCCGGTCCCCAAATGCGAGGGATCTCCACCCCACGGACCAAGACCTGTCCGTGGGGACCCCGGACCGGGGGCACCCATTTCTTGCTAAGTGAGGCGTCGCGAAAAGCAACCGCAGGTCCTTCGACTGCGCTTGGCGCAAAAGCGTGCCAAGCTCCGCTCAGGATGACAGATAAATAGGTGCGGGCGGCGAGTTGGAGATCCAGCTGACCACTGATCACTGACCACTGATAACTGTTCTTCCTCATTGCGCGCCTCCAGTTTTCTTTGCGTCCGCAGCCGGGGGTTCGGTGTCGATTTCGGCGCTGGTCCGGTTGGAATCTACAAACACTTGATTGGCGACGCGGCGGATGTCTGCCTTGGTGACCTTGTCGACTTCGTCGAGCTGGAGGAAGAGCTGACGCCAATCGCCGTAGCGGGTCTGGTACTCGGCCAGTGAGCTGGCGAGTCCCTGGTTATCGGCCAGGCCGCGAAGGAGGTCGGCGCGGGTGCGGGTCTTGTACATCTGAAGCTCCGCATCGGTGACGTCGGTGGTCTTGAGTTTCTCGATTTCCTTGTGAATGGCATCGCGCATCTCAGCCGGCGTGTGGCCGGGGAGGGGGACGGCATAAAACGCGAAGAGGCTTGGGTACTTGTCGCCGGGGTAGGGGCTGAAACCCTCGGCTTCGGCGGCGATCTGCTGCTGCTCGACCAGGCTGCGATAGAGACGCGAGACGCGGCCGTTGGACATGATGTCGCTGATGGCGTCGTATACCGCATCGTCGGGATCGCGATAGCTGGGCCGGTGATAGCCCTCAATATAGAAGGGCTGCGTCTGCTCGCGGATGATGACGGACTTCTCGGCAAACTGTTTCGGCTCGACCGTGGTCATCTCTTCCGGCTTGGGCCCGCCGGGCACGCGGCTGAAATATTTTTCCAGCATGGGCATTGCGGTCTTGGTGTCCACATCGCCCACGATGGCGACCACGACATCGCCGCCGACGTAATACTTTTTGTGGAAGGCCATGGCCTCGGTGGCGTTAATCTGACTAACTTCGCTGGGCCAGCCGATCTCACTGCGCCCGTAGTTGTGAGCCACGTAGGCCGTGGCCACAAACTGCTCCACAAGCCGTCCGATGGGATCGGAATCGACGCGCATGCGCCGCTCTTCCAGCACCACGTCGCGCTCCTTGTAGAACTCGCGGGGTACGACATCGGCGAGGCGGCTCGACTCCATCCACGCCCACAGCTCCAGGCGATTTTCCGGCATCGACCAATAGTATTGCGTGTCGTCGAGGCCGGTTTCAGCGTTCAAACCATCGGCGCCGTTTTCGTCGGCAACCTCAGTGAACTGGTTGGGGATGACGTACTTCTCGGCCTCGGCCTGGGCGTCGAGGAAGGCCTGGTGCAGCACCTTAAGCTTTTCCTCGCTGCGGCCGATCGGCTTCAAATATTCAGCCTCGTAGGCGTTGTTGGCGGCTTCTACTTTTTCCAGAGCGATTTTTTCAGCGGCGTAATCTTTGGTTCCGATCTGGGTGGTGCCTTTGAAGGCCAGGTGCTCGAACATGTGCGCCAGGCCGCTCTCGCCGGACGGATCGTTGACGTCGCCGGCATCGATGAAGGTGGTGTAACTGAAGACCGGCGCCTCGTGGCGCTCGCAAATGATGAGCGTGAGCCCGTTGGGAAGCACCTTGACGGTGGTGCGCTGCTCAAAACTTTTCAGATCCTGGGCGTGGGCGCCGATACCTGCGGCGGCCAGGGCTAAAGCAAGAAAAACTGAACAGGACCGGGAAAAAATCCAAAGCCGGAAAAAAGACTTCGACTGCATCCAACCTCCTCGAACGAACGACAGCGATTTACGCGCAATCGCTCTCTTCCAAGCTATTGCCCGCGGGCAGGGCCGTCAAACGCGAATCGCGCAGGGCCTGGATAGGCTGGTGAATGAAGCGCCTTCGCGAGGGAGGAATCACGCAGGGGCTAAAGCCCCGTTCTTGGTGGACGTTGTTCGGCACGACTAAAGTCGTGCCCTGACACTTCTTGCCTTCCCGACGCGATCGCGGCGCGGGCCGAATTCTCTGCTCACATTGCTGGGATTGCGGCACGCGACCCACACACTGTCTGGGTTCCCCGGTCGTGCCCTGACACTTCTTGCGGACCCCGTGGAGTTCTTCGTGACCCGTAGAGATCGACGGAATGATTTGGACGCTTTGCAGACTCTATATAATGATGCGCCATGAGCTGGAGCAGGGGATTGCTGGGGAGATGGGGGCGCATGGGGGCATGTTGGCTCCTTGCTGCGGCGTTTGCGGCGGTGGTTTTTGCGGCTCCGCCTGCGGCGCCAACGAATCTAACGGTTGATCAACTTGACCAACTGCTGAAGCAGATACGCGGGCAAAGCGATGCCAAGACCGCGAGGCAGATTACTGGAATCAAGTTGACGGAACGGGCCAGCGCAGAGCGGATTGCAAGGTGGGAGGCCGAACTTGCGGGCGATCGCTCGCGTGAAGCGCTGATGGTGGTGACGGACGTCTCCGCATTTTTGGCGCCTTCGGCTGCGGAGATGACTACGATGCCGATGCCGGACGCGCAGACGCAGAAGCGGATTTTGGCGCGATGCAGGGATTACGTGAATCAGACGGTTCCCAGGCTGCCCAACTACTTCGCGCTGCGCACGACCACGTCGTTTATTTTCACAACTGCGCTGGCACTCGAATCGCAGCCGATTGTCGACAGCGTTTTTCAAAAGAAGCAGGGGCCAAAAGTTCGCTACCAGGCGCTGGGCCCGGCGAAATCGAGCGATGCACCCGAGGATCAATATTTCCTGCTGGGATCGTACGCGGATGAGGTGACCTACCGCGGAGGAACAGAGTTCGTGAATGGGACGCAGGGAACGAACGTACCGCGGAGTTCGCTTGTTACGATGAGCACTTCAGGCGACTTCGGGTCGGTGCTGGAAGTGATTGTTGTGGATTTTCAAGAGGATCAAATCGCCTGGGATCACTGGGAGATGGGGCACTCGGCGCCAGGATCAATTGGGCCGCTGGCGGTTTTCCGCTACGCGGTTCCGAGCGAGAGGTCGCATTTTGCGGTGACCTACCCGAATGAGCAGCCAGATTTCCAGGCCTACCATGGCGAAGTCGCGATCGATCCGGAGAGCGGTGCGGTGCGGTGGATTACGCTTTTGGCGAGCGGCAGCGAATCCGGCTACTTCAGCGAATCTTCGCAGGTGGTGGAGTTTGCGCCGACCGAGATTGCGGGGGTGACGTATATTTGTCCCGTGCACAGCGTGGCGATCATACGATACTTCGAAGCTTTCGAGTACGAAAACACGGCGCACACGCCGATTCCGTCTCAGATATCGATCAACGACGTTGCCTTCACCAAGCATCACCTGTTCCGCTCCGAGTCGCACATCCTTTCCGGAGCATCGGCGCCGTGACGGGCACGCAAGAAATCGGCGAACGGTATAATCGAAGCCATGGCGGTGAGCGCGCAAACCAGGGAGCAAGTGAGCAAGGGAGCAAGTGAGCAAGGGAGTGCCGCGGCGGCAAAACTGCGCGCACTGGAAGCGCGGCTCCGGGAGCTGGGAAGCGTGATGGTGGCTTACTCGGGCGGTGTGGACTCGGCGTTTCTTGCGGGTACGGCGCATCGCGTGCTGGGCGAGCGCATGCTGGCGGTGCTGGCCGATTCGCCGTCGCTGGCGCGGCGCGATATGGAGCAGGCGTGCGTTTTTGCGCAATCGCTGACGATGCCGCTCGAAGTGATTGCAACCGACGAACTCGACCGGCCGGAGTACGCGCGCAACGACGCCAACAGATGCTTCCATTGCAAGGACGAACTTTTTCTGGTGATGGAGAAGCTGGGTGCGAAGCTGGGGTTCGCGCATATTGCCTACGGAATGAATGCCGACGACACGCGGGATTTCCGGCCCGGGCAACGTGCGGCGGAGCAACACGCGGTGCTGGCGCCGCTGGCCGACGCTGGCCTGACAAAATTGGAAGTGCGCGCACTGGCAAAAGCGGCTGGTTACCCGGTGTGGGATCGTCCGGCTGCGCCGTGTCTTTCATCGCGCGTGGAATACGGGCGCACGGTGACGCGCGAGGTGCTGGAACAGGTAGAACGCGGCGAAGAGAGCCTGCGGCAACTGGGCTTTCGCGAGCTGCGCGTGCGGCACCACGGCGAGCTGGCGCGGGTGGAGATTGCGCGCGAGGAATTGCCGCGCGCTCTGACGATGGAGATGATGGACGCGATCACCGCGGCGCTGAAGCAGGCGGGATTCAAGTACGTGACGCTGGACTGCTCCGGTTTTCGGTCAGGATCGATGAATGCGGTTCTGCCGGCCGATGTGCTGATGCGGAAGGGCGCTTAGAGCGCACCTGCGCTAGTAGCGCTGGTCTCCTGACCCGCACATATTGGCAATACGAGCACTCTATTTGCGGCGGCGTGGACGCCGCCGCTACAGCCGGTCTGGAGACCGGCGCTACAGCAGGTCGTTTACAATCACAAAGCGATGCGAATCGGGTATTTGGAGTGCTTTTCCGGGATCAGCGGCGACATGCTGCTGGGCGCGCTGGTGGATGCTGGCGTGCCTTTCGACGTGCTTGCGAAAACGGCGGCAGCGCTCGGCGTGGGCGCGCGGCTGGAGATGCGCAAAGTGGACCGCGGCGGGCTGGCGGGAATCAAGATTGACGTGGTCACCGACGAGGGATCAGGGAACAGGGATCAGGGAACGGAAAGCCAGGGATTAGGGATTAGGGAACAGGGAACAGAAAGAGCGCACTCGCACTCACACTCACACTCCGATTTGCACTTGCACTCGCACTCACATGAACCTCATGACCACGAACACCATTCGCATGAGGCGGAGCAGGCGCATTCCAGCCACGAGCATGCGCATCGATCGTTGTCGACGATTCTTGCGATCATTCAGGCGGCACCGCTGAAGGAGACGGTGAAGCAGCGCGCGGCGCACGCCTTTCAATTGCTGGGCGACGCGGAGGCGGCGATTCACTCCATCCCCATCGAGAAAGTGCATTTTCACGAAGTGGGCGCGGTGGACACGATCGTCGATATTGTGTGCGCGGCGGCGGGATGCGAGGCGCTGGGCGTGGATCGTTGGATGTCGTCGCCCTTGAACGTGGGCAGCGGGACCGTGAAGTGCCAGCATGGCACGCTGCCGGTGCCCGCGCCAGCCACGTTGTCGCTGCTGGGCGATGCGCCGGTGTATGCGGCCGGGCCAGCGATGGAGCGCGTGACGCCGACTGGTGCGGCGCTTTTGCGCATGCTCGAAGTTCAGTACGGGCCGCTGCCGGCGATGCGCGTGGCGGCGCGCGGCTACGGAGCCGGAGGTCGCGACACGCCGGGCGAGCCGAACCTGCTGCGGCTGCTGGTGGGCGAGGCGGACGATGCGGCGGCGGGCACGGAGAAGATCGCGGTGATCGAGGCGGTGATTGACGACTCCACGCCGCAGTTGCTGGCCTACGTGAGCGAGTTGCTGCTGGAAGCCGGCGCGTGGGACGTATACCGAGCGGCGGTGCAAATGAAAAAGGGGCGCACGGGCGTGCAGATGACGGTGCTGTCAAGTCCCGAAAAACTTCCGGCGCTGCGCGATCTGCTGCTGCGCGAGACCACGACGATCGGGCTGCGCTGGCGGCTGGAAAACAAGATGGCCCTCGAGCGCGAGTTTGCCGAGGTGGAAACCGAGTGGGGCACAGTGCAGATCAAGGTGGCGCGCTGGCCGTCGGGCGAAGTGGCGAATGCATCGCCGGAGTACGAGGTGTGCCGCAGTCTGGCGCACACGCACAAAGTTCCGCTGAAACAAGTGATGCAGGCGGCGATGCGCGCCTGGAGCGAATCGGGATTGGCTGCGAAGAAGGAAGGCTGCTGATGGATCGCGCGCAAATTGAAGCGCTGTTGACGGAAGTGCATACGGGGTCGATAAGTGTGAGTAATGCGCTGGAGCGGCTGCGCAATTTGCCCTTCGAGGACCTGGGATTCGCCAAGGTGGATCATCATCGCGCGCTGCGCACCGGCATGCCGGAGGTGATTTTTTCAGAAAGAAAAACTCCGGCGCAGGTGGCGACGATTTTTGCGCGCATGGCGAGCGCAGGTGGCAACGTGCTGGCCACACGGGCGTCGCGCGAAATGTATGCGGCGGTGCAGGCAACGGAACCGCGCGCGGAATTTCACGAGATGGCGCGCGCCATTACGCTAAAGCAAGCCGACGCGCCTGCAGGCAAGGGAATCGTGGGCGTGGTGTGCGCCGGAACCAGCGACCTGCCGGTGGCCGAAGAGGCCGTCGTGACGGCGGGGCTGATGGGCAACACCGTGGAACTTGTCGCCGACGTGGGCGTGGCGGGCATTCATCGCCTGCTGGCGCAGCAGCACACATTGAAATCGGCGCGCGTGCTGATTGTTTGCGCGGGTATGGAAGGCGCATTGCCCACGGTGGTTGGCGGCCTGGTGAGTGCGCCGGTGATCGCGGTTCCTACCAGCGTAGGTTACGGCGCGTCACTGGGCGGGATTGCAGCGCTGCTGGGCATGTTGAACACCTGCGCGCCCAACGTCTCCGTGGTCAATATTGATAACGGATTCGGCGCGGCGTGCATCGCGTCGCTGATTAATCACCTTTGATCAATCGCCTGGGGGATTCATCCAGCGCGGCGCGGAGGGATTTTCAAAAGTCCCAGTGCGCGGTGTTTTGGCTTCCGCGTACACGCAGGGCATCTCGATCCTCCACAAAATGACCAAGAGAAGAAGAAAGAAGATTTCAAGCAGGGAAACCCTTTGAAAGCTATGCCGGGTGGGCATCATGAATCCTCTGACGGTGAGCCAGGCCGGCATCAGCGCCAGATTCTTGCAGGCGGTCCAGACGACTCCCAGGTAGGTAGCCAGAAATAGACTGTGCACGCCTATGATGATGGAGCGTTTGCGGGTATTCTTCCGTGTAAAAATCAGCGCGACGGACTTAGGGTCTGGACTGCCGATGTAAATCGTCAATGTATAAATGGTTGCGAAGAAGAGGTATCCCAGCCACGTATAGGGTTTCATGGGCTCGCCGCTGATCCAGCCGGCGAAGCCCGCGAGAGCATAGGTTCCTATGACAGCAGCCATTGCGCGGCCTCCTGCGCAGGGGCGATCCGCTCCAGTATCTCAGACATCGCCCCAAATCGAGGCGTCAAGCGGTTCGGCGGATGCGAACGATTCCGGATTGACTGTTCATTTCATTGGCCTTTTGATTGGCCGTGGAGCGCTCGTGACCCTGATCACTGTTCCATCCTCCCCTGAGCATTGATGATGAACGGCCAAGGCTCAATTCCACGCGTGGCGTGCGGAGGAGTATGTGACCGGTTCCCGATGGCAGCGAGGTCGCAGGATTTCGCAGATCTTCTTTCTGCTGCTGTTCTTAATGCTGCTGGTGTTTACTGCGCTGCGCGCCATGCCGGGCACGACCAGCGATATTCACCTGCGCGGGCCGGTGCGACTGTTCTTTGAGTGGGATCCGCTGGTGGCGTTGACCAATGCCCTGGCAAGCCACGCGCTCTATCGCGGGTTGTTTTGGAGCCTGATTATCCTGGTGCCCACGTTGTTTCTCGGCCGTTTTTTCTGCGGCTGGATTTGCCCCATGGGCACGTTGCAGCACTTTGTGGGCGACATGCCGTCGGAGTCGAAGCGCGGCAAGCAGCGCATTGAAGCGAATCGCTACAAGCGCTGGCAGACTGTTAAATATGTTGTCCTGCTGGCGGGGCTGGTGGCCGCGGCCTTCGGGTCGATGGTGATCGGCTGGATTGATCCATTCAGCCTGATGGTACGCTCCATCGGGCTTTCGTTTTTACCGGCGTTCAACTATATTGTGCGCGCGGTGTTGACGCCGATGGAGCAGAGTCACATCGTCGCGATCAAGGCGACAAGCGGGCTGATCCACGCGGTGCTGGGCGCGTTTCTGCTGGAATTCCGGCAGGCGCACTTTACGCAGGGGCTTTTCCTGGGGATTTTATTCATTGCGATTCTCGCAATGAGTTTGCGCATCACGAGGTTCTGGTGCCGCGCCATCTGTCCACTGGGCGCACTGCTGGGTGCGGTGTCGCGGTGGTCGGTGCTGGGGCTCGACAAGGATCCGGAAGCGTGCAACAACTGCAATCGCTGCCTGCTCGACTGCCAGGGCGGCGACGATCCGATTGGCAGCTCGCCGTGGCGCAAATCCGAATGCCTGATGTGCATGAACTGCGTAGGCAGCTGCCCCGATCACGCGCTCACGTTTCGCTTCTTCCGCCCAAAATCCGCAGCCAAAGAAGTGTCTTCGCCCGACTTGGGGCGGCGGCGGACGCTCACTGGAATTGCCGCGGGCGCAGTCGCGGTGCCATTGATGCGCGCGAACACGGGCCTGGGCAAGAGCCGCAATGAACGCCTGCTGCGGCCGCCGGGCGCGCTCGATGAGCCGGATTTTCTGGGGCGCTGCATCCGCTGCGGGGAATGCATGAAGGTGTGCCCCAACAATGCGCTGCAACCGGCGCTTGTCGAAGCCGGATTGGAAGGACTTTGGACGCCGACGCTGGTGCCGCGCATCGGCTACTGCGAACCGAGTTGCGTGCTCTGCTCGGAGGTTTGCCCGACTGGCGCCATCTGGCAGATAACGCCTAAAGAAAAAGGCTGGGTGGTGGGCGTGGGCGCTGCGCAGAATCAGCCCATTCGACTGGGCACGGCATTTTACGATCGCGGGCGCTGCCTGCCATGGGCCATGGCCACCGATTGCATTGTGTGCGAGGAGTGGTGCCCGGTGTCGCCCAAGGCGATTTATGTGGAAGAGGCTGAGGTGGTGGACGCGGCCGGGAAGACTAAGACGCTGAAGCAGCCACGCGTGGATCCCAGCCGGTGTGTGGGCTGCGGCGCCTGCGAATATGCATGCCCGCTGCAGGACCGCCCCGCCGTGTACGTCACGAGCATTGGCGAAAGCCACTCGCCCAGCAGCCAGATTTTGCTGACGCGCAAGTGAAGAAGTGAATGAGTCAATCAGTGAAGGAGTGAAAGAGTGAATTTGCAAAGGGCCCGATCAAAGAAAAAGATGTTGGCGATGGCGGCGATTGTTCTTTTGGCCGTGAGCGTTGGGTGCAAGAAGAAAGCGGTCGATCCGCTTCCGCCCTCGGGAGCAGTGGCGGGATGGGAGAAGTCGAGCGATACGCGCGTCTATGAGGCCAAGGACCTCTGGCAGTACATCGACGGCGACGCCGAGCAGTACACCGCGGTGGGCGTGGTTTCCACCTCGACATCCGACTACAAGTATCAGAATCAGTTGGACGCGGTGGTAGACGTTTACACTATGGGAGATTCCGCGGGGGCGCGCAAGATACTGGAGACGGGAGATTCGAGCGGCGCCAAAAAGGTGCAAGTTGGTGATGCGGGCGTTGCGTACGAGCAGAGCGTGATCTTCCGCAAGGGGCCGTACCTGGTGCGCATCGTGGCATATGACGCAACGCCCGGAACGCAGCAAGCGTTGCTGGCGCTGGCGCAGGGCGTGGAAGCACGGCTGTAGCGCGGCGATATGAACTGGAGTGGGTGGGCGAATGGCGCATTGTCCGATGAAATTCCGCATGGTGCGCAACAGGCTGATTATGCCCGCACCGCGCATTCTCGACATCGGCTGCGGCAACGGCTCGCCCACGGTGACGAAGCGATGGTTTCCCGCCTGCCACTACGCGGGTGCGGACATTCAGCGGTACAAACTGAGCGACGCGGACATGGCGGCGATGGACGAGTTCTTTCCGCTGTGCGAGAACGGTTCGGGTTACGACGCGATTCCGGATGCGAGCTACGACTTTGTGATTCTGAACCACGTGGTGGAGCACATGCGCGATCCGGCGCCGGTGGTGGCGACGCTGTGCGCCAAGCTCAAGCCGGGTGGATATATATGGATCGCGTTTCCTTCGCTGCGCAGTTTGTCGCTGCCGCATTCGGTGGACGAGACGCTGCGGTTTTCGGACGATCCTACGCATGTGTATGTGCCGGATGTGCGCGAGATGGCAAATATTCTGCTCGCGCATGGAGTGGCTGTATTGCACGCGGGCCGCTCGCGCGAGGGATTTTTTACTCGTCTTGGAGATGTTTTCAAGCTGGGAAAGAGAACGGTGAAGCGGGTTTTCACTGGGAAATTTTCCGGGCGCGGGATGTGGTACGTGTTGGGTTTTGAGGATCACGTGTTTGGGCAACGCAAGATGAACGAACACAGTTAGGGTAATTCGGGCATCGTTCCCCGGTCCCCAAATGCGAGGGACCGGGGGCACCCCGAAGCTAGAACGAAGGCAAGAGAACGATGAAAAGCCGCAGGGAATTTCTGAAAGAAGCAGCGACGGGCGCCGTGCTGCTGGGTTCGGCGGCCGCCGCGGAGAGAATGGCATTCGCCGGAATGCTGGAGCAGCATACCGCGGCGGGCAAATCGAAAGTGGTGATCGCGCGCGATGCGTCGCTGCACGGCGCCGGAGCGCAACCGGACGAGCAGCGGGTGCTGCATCTGCTGGACAAAGCGATGGCTGCCTACACCGGGCGAGAGAATCCGGTGGAGGCGTGGAAGAGCGTCATTCCTGCCGATATTCTTGCCGGCAAAACCATTGGACTGAAGGTGAACGGCCTGGGCGGGCGGGGGATTTCGACGCACGCGGCGCTGATCTTGGCGATTGCTGAGCGCCTGCAACAGGCCGGCGTCCGCGCGGGAAACATCCTGGTGTGGGAGCGCGACGCGCGCAGCCTTCAAGCCTGCGGCATGACGGTGAGCACTGATGCCAGCCGCGTGCGCTGCTACGGCAACGACGTGGGCGGCTACGAAGACGCGCCGGTCGAATGCGGCCCGGTGCAGGTTCGCCTGGCGAAGATTCTCACACGTGAGTGCGCGATGGTGATCAATCTGCCCATTCTCAAGGATCACGAGATGTCGGGCATCACGTTCTCGATGAAAAACATGTATGGGGTGGTCGACAAGCCGTTTCTTCTGCACCCGAACAACTGCAATCCGGGCGTGGCCGATGTGAATGCAATTCCAACGGTGCGCGAGAAGGTTTGGTTCACCATTGGCGATGCGATATCGTCGGTGTACGACGGCGGGCCGGCGTTTCATCCGGAACGGCTGTGGTATCCGAACGCGCTGGTGGTGGGCGAGGACCGCGTGGCTGTCGATCATACTGCCTGGGGAATGATTGAAAAGCAGCGTGCGACAGCGGGAATGCCAACGCTCGAGGCAGCGGGACGCAGGCCCGATTACATTCGCACGGCGGCGGATGCGGTGCACCGGCTGGGGACGAATGATCCGGGGCGCATCCGGCTTGTGGAAGTGTGACGAGGAATCGGCATGGCGGATGAAGGCGACAGAATCGTAAAGCTCGATGCAGGCGCGAAGGCGCACGTGCCGGGCATGACGCGGCGCGAAGCCATGCTGCAATTGTTGCGCGTGGGCGGTGTGGCCGCTGGAGTTGCGGGCGCAGGGGTTTGGCTGAGCGAGCGCAGCAGCCGGCCGGTTGCCGAGCAGGCAGAGCAGGCGCGGCGCGATCATCGCGTGGCCGCGGACGCGCAGTGGCCGCAGATGACCGTCGTCCAAGGCGGCGAGCCGCGCGCGCTGGCTGCGCAGGCGATTGCGAATCTTGGCGGGATGGGACGATTCATCCGCAAGCAGGACGTGGTGGTGCTGAAGCCGAACATTGCCTGGGACCGGACGCCGGAGCAGGCGGCGAACACCAATCCGGATCTGGTCGCGGAAGTTGTCCGGCAGTGCTGGCAGGCGGGAGCGCGGCGCGTTATCGTGACCGACGTGAGCTGCAACGAGGCGCAGCGGTGCTTCCAGCGCTCGGGGATCCAGGCTGCAGCGCGAGCCGAAGGCGCAGAGGTGATTTTGCCCGATCCCGACCATTTTCGCGAAGTAGATATGGGCGGCGTGGTGCTGAAGAACTGGCCGGTGTTCACGTCGTTTCTCGAAGCGGACAAGGTGATCAACCTGCCCATCGCGAAGCATCATGCCCTGACCGGCGCCACGCTGGGCATGAAGAACTGGTACGGGATCCTAGGTGGGGAGCGCAACCGGCTGCACCAGCAGATTCACCAGAGCCTGGTGGATCTGGCGAATTTCATGCTGCCCACGCTTACCTTCATGGATTGCTACCGCGTGCTGCTGCGCAACGGGCCGACGGGCGGAAATCCCGAGGACGTGGCGCTGAAAAAGACGCTGGTGGCGGGGACCGATCCCGTGGCGATCGACACGTATGTGGCGAAGGCGTACTGGAACCTGGACGCGGAGAAGTTGCCGTACCTGGCGATGGCGGCGGCGCGCGGGCTGGGAGTTGTGGATTTTGCGACGCTGCACGTGAAGGTGAGCCAGCTGGGCTGAAGGTGAAACTCCGGCCTAGCGTGCTGCCCTATTCAAAGCCAAATCCTCTATAAAAATTCCTATAATTTGTTTGCTCCGAAAGGCTTTACTTTGCCGTTGGGGAGTGATATTTTGCAGAGATTCCCCTTGGACTCCTTTTCAAGATCGGAGAATCGCAATGTTTTGCCCTTCTTGTGGCGCACAGTCCGTCTCAGATAGCAAATTTTGCAAGAATTGCGGAGCTACCTTGCAAGGCGCGAGTGACGCGCAAACCGTTCCGGTGGCCGCAGCAGCCCCAACCCTGCAAGCCGTTCCACCGCCAGCTCCGACTCCGGCACCGTATGTACCGCCGCCAGCGGCAGCAGCCTATCCGCCGCCACCAGCGCCGGTTCGATATCCGCCACCGCCAATGCCGCCCGCGTATCCGCCGCCTCCACCTGGGTATCCACCGTATCCAGCGATGGCGCAGGCGGCCCCTAAGAGCTCGGGCGCTCGCAATATTGTGATTCTGGTGCTGATTGCCGCATTGGGTTTCGGTCTCTGGTACTACTTTCAGAGGACCGGCACGGTGACCATTGGAACCAAGGACAACGTGACCTACTCCGGTATGTCCACAGAGGCCCAGGCCACGGCGCTGGGCAATGCACTCAAGACTAACGGGTATTTCCAGGACCTCGGTTTTTCGGTCTTCCTGCGCAAGCCAATACGTGGCAACACCGTCATTTCGTTCGCGGTCAAGGATGGTGTCTGGGACAATGCGACGATGGTGAGCGGTTATGAGGATCTCACGCGGGACGTGGCTGCGAGTGTGGGCGGACTGCCAATCGACATGCACCTGGTGAATACCACGGAGACGGTGGAGAAAGACGAGACCGTCACCGCGCAGCCAAGTACGCCGGCGGGCACCCCGGCAGGCACGCAGCCAAGCACGACGGGTGGCACTCCGGGAGGCACGCCGGGAGGCACGCCGCCGGGACCGAGTTCCACGGTGACGATCGGAACCCAGGACGAGGTGATCTACTCCGGTACAGCCACGCAGGCCCAGGCCACAGCGCTGGGCAATGCGCTCAAGACCGACGGATACTTCCAGGATCAGGGGGCGTCCGTGCTGCTGGATGTGGAGGCCAACGGCACCACGGTTTCCTACGTGGTGAAGGACAATTACTGGAATCAGCCGGGGGCAATTGCAAAGTTCGACGAGCTTACGCGCGAGGTGGCTTCGTCGGTGGGCGGGCTTCCACTTAACGTGCAGCTTGTGAACACCGAAAAGGTTGTAGAAAAGTCCTCGACCGTGGGCAGCGTGGCATTCGGCAGCGACACGGTGATTTATGAGGGCGCGGCCACGCAGGCCGATGCGCAGGCGCTGGGGCAGAAATTACAAGCGCTCAAGTACTTTTCGGGCAAGGGGGCCGATGTGTTCCTGGGCAAGCACCCCAACGGTACGACAATCGCATTCGTTGTAAGCGATGGCGTGTGGAACGATGCAAGCACGGTGACCGCCTTTGAAAACATGGTGCGCCAAGTCGCTCCGGCGATCGGCGGATTGCCGATCAAAATGCTGATGCTGAGCACGTCTCAACAAGTGGAGAAGAACGAGACGATCCAGTAGCGATCAGAGAAGACAGCCTACCCAGGTCTCGGTTCAGAGACCTGGGTACTCCCGCCGAAAACAACCGAAACAATTCTTACGCTTGCGGTTGCGATGCAGCCGGGGCGCGGCGGCGCTGGTGCGCGCGGCGCTCGGCCAGCATCTGCTCGAACTGCTGCTTCTGCGTGTCGCTCATGACGGCTTCGATTTTGCCGTTGGAATCCTGCATCAGGGTCCGGACCTTGGCATGGCGATCCCGCTGGGAGAGCGAGGTATCCGCGTGAAGGTTGTGCATCTGCTGGAAGCGATCGGCAAGGATGGGCTTGATCTGCGCCACCTGGTCGTCGCTCAAGCCCAACCGCTTGCCCAAATGCGCGGCTTGCCGGTTGGGGTCGAAGTTGTGGTGGAAGTTGCCGGGCCGCGCAGGCGTGGCTTGCGGCGCATTGGCAGCCGGGGTTTGGTTGGTACCGGGAGCCTGTGCGAGCACCAGGCCCGCGGAGAGCAGCGCGCCCAGAATGAAGGTGGCTTTTCTTGCATTGCGTGTTGCGTTCATTGGTTCAAATCTCCTTGTGGCTGTCGTGGTGCTGACCGGCCGCTGCGAGTGTAGACACAGGCATGGTGGGGGAGTTGCGTAAAGAATTGTCACGAATTGTAAGGGTAAGAAACGCGGCGCAATGAGGGATTTGCGGAGAAACTCACGGGCGCGGGGCGGCGTCTAAAGCGCACGCCGGGCGGCCGCGGATTGGTCTTGTCCGCAGCGGAGGATCAGTGGCGCGCCGGCCGGTACGAGGCGTGTTCGAAGGGTTGAACTTTGGGCGTGGGCCTGGGCTTGTGTTCTGGTTCAGCGTGCGCTTTCTGTTCTTCGATGAGCTTGTCGGCAGCCCGGTAGCCTAAGCCGGTGAGCCGATAGATGCCGGGTCTTGTCGCATCCGGCTCCATGATGCCGAGATTCGTCAACTCCCGCAAAGCATCTTTCAGCAGCGCGGTCTTTCTCGGCGTGCCGTCGCTCAAGGTTACGCGTCCTGCCTGGATTACCTCGTGGCCGAGGGTAAGGGCCATGTTGATGACGCCTTGCGACGCGGCTGCGGCGGCGAGCATCCGCGAAGCCTCGGCAGAGAGCCCGGGTTCCACCTTTTGCGCAGGGGGCACAGGTTCCGGGAGCCAGACGTAGCGCAAGTGGTCGAGTTCGCGGGTCAGATGCTTGCGGAAGGCGACGCGGAATGCATCCACGTTGCTATAGGCGGCGGAGAGCCCGCCGACGCCGCATTCGTCCCTGAAGGATTGCAAAGCCTCGTCGTGCCAGAGATCGTTCTGGCCCACCAGCGCCATCGGGTCGAAAAAGAAAACGGCCGCAGTTTTGCCCGCGCTGACGTGGCGCTTGATGGCATCGACCGCGCCGGAATCCTCGACCTGCGTGCCGGAACCTGTGCCGAAGATACCGATCAGAATGTCGGTCTCATCATGCTGCACGCGACTGGGGGCAGCATGCGGGGAGGCGCCATTCGGATGGGACGAGAATCGGACGGGATGCAACATGAGCCGCCGCGAACCGGAGTACGCGTCGTTCCAACGGCACGACTCTTCAAACACAACGCCCAACTCTTCCGAGACGTTACCGGACGATGCAACGACAAGTCGCAAAACATGCGCTGGAAAGGCCATAGACGCTCCGGGGGTTCTTTGAGTATAGACGATTTCTCGTTGGTCTGGAGGGGGTTTATGGGCGGCCAGGGCGTAGGAAAAGGGGTCAAGGCGGGGCCAAAAGCACACAGGCCGTCCGCGATCGCGGGCGGCCTGTGTGTTCATGCGCGAGCATTTGGATTCGAGGCTGGAAGGTTGGCAGGGCGCGTTTCTCGCGGTTTTTCTGCCGCCTTCAGTGCCTGACGCGCCAACACTCGGAATGTCTTTCTCAGCTCCTGGGGGCTGTAGACCACAATGCGGCGGCCAATGCTCAGCAGCATGGCGGCGATCATCTCCAGCCGGTCGCGCCCGCAGCGCACGCGGGTTCCTCCGTTCTCCTCCTCGACGGCCACTCGCCACGGCGCAAAGTTCTGCCGCGCCTCGCCTACGGCCAAGTCGATCCACACGTCGATTTGGTACTCGGACTGAACGAACGGCATGCTGGCACGCAAGTGCTGCCGCGCATCAAATTCGGCGGGCCGGCGGAAACTCCCGGCGCCCGACGCAAGGTTCGACACGCGATCCAGGCGGAACGTGCGCAGAGCGCGTCGCGTGAGGCAGTGGCCGATCAGATACCAGCGACCGTCGGTGTGCACCACTGCGTAGGGTTCGATGTGGCGGCGCGTGGCGTTGCCATCATGCGACCGATAGTCAAAGCGGATGCGCCGGCCGGTGCGGATGGCCGATGCGGCGCGAATCAGGCATTCCACCGATGTGGTCACAACCCATGGGCCAGGCTCGATGGCAACCACGTCCTCGACCGTCCGGATGCTCTCGCGCAGCGCTTCGGGCAGCACGCGCTGCAATTTCTTGAGCGCGCCTTCGGTGGCCGGGGCAAATGCCGAAAGGCCGACCTGGCGCAGCGAATGCAGTCCGAGTGAGAGCGCAAACGCCTCCTCATTGGTGAGCAGCAACGGAGGCAGCCGATAGCCGGGCCGCAATCGATACGCGCCGCCCACGCCCCGCGACGATTCGACGGGAATCTTGAGATCCTTCAGGCGCACGATGTAGCGCTGCACCGTGCGCAGGTCCACTTCAAGCCGCTCGGCCAATTCCGCTCCGGTCACGTGGTCGCGCGCCTGGAGCACCTCCAGCACAGTCAGCACGCGCATGATCGGGTCATACATGTGAATTTTTATCCTCTATTCAATTTACGACAGATTCTGTCGGGAATTGCGGCTACTTTCAATGATGAGCCCTGAAGGGCCACATGGAGGTTTGATATGACAACCGCGACAGCAACCGTGAGCGTACTGAGCGCCGAAGACCTGCTCAAGAACTGGCAGGGCCACCGCGCGCTGACCCGCAGGACCATCGAGGCTTTCCCTGAAGACGATCTCTTCAATTTTTCGCTCGGTGAAATGCGGCCCTTCGCCGCGATGGCCACGGAGTTCATTGGCATGGCCGTGCCCATCGTCGAGGGCGTGGCCACCGGCAAGTGGGTCAAGTACGGTGACGGTCCCAAGCCCGTCTCGAAGGCCGAGATTCTTGCGCTGTGGGATCAGCAGACAAAAGAGCTCGATGCGAAATTCCCCACCATTCCGCCGCACCGCTTCGCCGAAGTCGACACCGCTTTCGGCCAGTGGACCATGCCGGGAATCGCGATGATTCAATACGCGATCGACAACGAGATCCATCACCGCGGCCAGGGGTACGTCTACCTGCGCGCCCTCGGCATCGAGCCGCCGCACTTCTGGGAGCGGTAGCTGGAACTCTTCAACCTTCGCGAGAACGAGTAGCGCCGGCCTCCGGGCCGGCTGTAGCGGGGGTCTCCCGACCCCCGCCCACCTCCGGCCCTTTCGCATGGTTTTTGGGCGAAAAGGCCGGACAACATGCGGGGAATTCCGGACTCGCCGCGCCCGGCGATTCACATTTTGATAAGATGGTCACAGGAGTGGCTACATGAGAATCAGCACCGTGCGCGAGTTCCGAGACAACGCTTCGGGAATGCTGCGCGCCAAGGACCCGATTCTGGTCACGCGTCGGGGAAAGCTGGCGGGAATCTTCTTCCCACAGCCGGAGTCTACGCTCCCTATCGAGCTCAAGCGCGAGATGTTCGGGATTTTGAGCGCCGAGATCGGGCGTCATCTTCGCAAGCGCGGAGTGAGCGAGGAAGAAGTCCTGGAGGATTTTGACGCATGGCGCAAGGCAAAGCGCAAGGCTGTTCGCAAAACTGAACTCTTTGCTGCAAAGAGGTCAAGCCGTGCGACTGGCCGCGGACGCTAACGTATTGCTTTCGGCCGTCATCGGTGGTCGCGCGCGGCTCGTCCTCTCCCACCCCGCCGTCGAAGAAGTGCTCACTTCAGAGACGGTGTTTGCGGAAGTTGAAGAATATGCCGCTATCCTTGGACAAAAAAGGAAGATCCCCGAGGAAACAGTGATGTTGGCGGTGGCGTCCCTGCCCGTATCGATTGTGGCGCGCGAGGTTTATGTGGGGTCGATGGCGCAGGCGCGCAAACAGATCGAAAAACGCGATCCCGATGACGTGGAGCTTCTCGCGCTCACCATGCACTTCAAAGTTCCGCTCTGGTCCAACGACAACGACTTCGAGGGGTGCGGGGTGGAGCAGTATACGACGGCGGAGTTGCTTAAGCGGCTGGGCGTGGAATCGAAGGGCTGAGGATATGTCCCTCCCGCCCTGGTACGTTTGGACGGGGCACCCGGCAGTTTTGGATCGGCGATGCGCGGTTGTCGACGGGAGGGTTCCCGTTTTGGCGTCGTTCCCCGGTCCCCAAAAGCGAGGGACCGGGGGCACCCTCAACTTCATTCTCTCCCTACGGGAGAGAGTGGTGCGTGGGGAGCGTTGGTTTACTTGGCGATCCATCGATTCCTCAATTCGTCTGCCGATCCCTCAATTCGTCTGCGGCACGAACGCGTTCTTACCGAAGACGAGCGAATTGATCTCGTCGTTGACCAGAGCCTGTGCCTCTTCGGACTCAACATTGGCATAAACATTCTTGTGGGCGAATTGCACGATCAGCCGATTAATGTTCCACATGCCAGAGATTGTTGCGACCTGTCGCCAGTTCATAGTGTGAGGCGCTGCAACGAAGAGGTGCCTAGGGCTGACCGGCATCATTGCGACGGCGTTCTCATTTCCGAAGCCTGTACCAGGGCAGGGGCGCCCATCGCGCACCTCGTAGGTGACGACAGGGCAGTCCGACATCAGGAAGTAGTGGTCCGGCGGAGCTTCAATGGTGTGCCATGCACGTGTTAACAGTGGCTGCGCGATGATCCGCACCCGATTCGGCAGTGCCGAAACGTGGTAATAGTTTGGGCTTGCATCCATCGCAGTACGGATTTCATTTACTGCGCGCTTCAGGTCTTCAGCGTAGTGAAACTCTCCCTCTTTGAGCAGAGACACTTGAAGGTTCGAGATGAAATCGGGGTGCTGCGCTTGCTCCCGGAATCTCTGCGTCATCATTTCAGAAATATGTGCTTGAACCTTTCTCGTACGCCCAAATTGTGATGCGACGAATCTCGCCCACAATTCGGCGTCTCGCTGGGAAAACATCCGACGTTCGATCACGGATTTGAGCAGTGGCTTTGCATCAGCCTCGATCCTCGAGAGCCATTTTTCGTAGCGGTTGTCGGTTCTCTTACCGCGCAGCTCGAACTCGAAGAAATCACGCTCCACGCACTCGTTCTCGGGCCTGCTTCGTCGTATTGGCTTCCCTTTCGAATAAACTCGCAGCATTCCGTCTGCTGCCACGAACTGCTGCAGCAGCATTCGCGAAACGATATGTTCCTTGCGAGTGAGCATCCTGCACGTATAGTTCCACAGATTCCGCAGAAGCACAAAGGCCGTCCTCGCGGACGGCCTTTGTGTTCGTGATGCAGTAGAGGAGGGTTGCTTGTGCGATTAGTCGCCGGAGACCAATTCGCCTTCCTGCTGACGTCGGTTAATGGGTGAAGTGGCGTTGTTCGACGCGGGCTTGATGTCACCGAGCGAAACCAATCCCTCGACCGGCTTTTCGCCGAGCACGTGCTCGCGGTAGAGCTTGGCCATGCGGGCGTTCTCGGCTTCCGCCTTGACCTTCTCGTCGCGCGCGCGGATCTTTTCTTCGCGGGCGTTCTTGGCGATGCCGAGATTGTCGAGGGTGTGATTGGCTTCGGCGTTCACGTGCGCCATGTTGAGTTGCAGGTCGTGGCCCACCTGGGTCATTCCGACCTTCTTGCCGCCGGCGAAGATCTCGTGGCGGCCGTGCTCTTCATACCACTTGGTCAACGTGGCCGTCATGTGCATCTTCTCGATGATGTTGCGCCAGCCCACGCCGGTGTTGTAGGCGCAGAAGCTGATCTCGCCTTCCTGCGTGGCGTAGGGGATGATGCACTGCTCGGTGCGGCGAAAGTCGTAGTTGAACAGATCCTGGAACCACATGCCGGCGATGAAGAGGAAGTTCCAGCGGTCCTGGCGGCGCAGCTTGATGTCCTCGATGGTACGGTCGCCTTTGACGCTGCCGTAATTCTTGCCGGTGGCGTTGAAGGTCTTGTCCATCTTCTTCATCATGTCGGTGATCCGGAAGTGCGTGGGCGCCTGGAAGGGATCGTAGTTGCGCATGAGCGAGAGGCCGAGGCCGATGACCGACATCCACTTGCCGCGGGCCGCGTCGTTCACCTTTGCGAGGTCCTTGGCCACCTGGTCCATGTGCAGGAAGGCGGTGACGGGTGCGGATTCCTTGGTTTCCTTGTCGATCATGACAGCCATGCCGATGCCGCAGTTGGGGTGGCATCCGCAGGAGAGCTGGCCCCACTCGGCGGTGGGCCCGTGCACCAGATCGGCCCAGTCAGAGAAGGTGGACATGAACGAGATCGGGAACCAGTCGCGTGCCGGCTCGCCGATGCCTACCTGCGACTTGACGTCGTGGGCCATGTGCGAGAGGGTGTAGCGCTGCGCCACGCGGCGCTCCTCGGTGATGTCTTCGTCGCGGCCGGTGAAGCTGACCGGCTGGAAGCTGAGGAAGCTGATCTTCCTGGGATTGTCGAGGGCAAATTCAATAATTCTGCCCACCTGCTCGTTGTTGATGCCGTTGACGATGGTGGTGACGGGCACGATCTCGACGCCGGCTTCGTGCAGATTGTTGATGGCCTGCAGCTTGACGTCGAAGAGATTGCCCACCTTGCGGTGCGAGTTAGCGGCGTTGCCGATGCCGTCGAACTGGAGGTAAACGTAACGGAGACCCGCTTCGGCAGCAGCGCGGCAGAGTTCTTTGGACTTGGCGAATTCAATACCGTTCGACGCGGCCTGCACCGAGTTGTAGCCGACCTTGCGCGAGTAGGCGACAGCGTCAAGGAAGTACGGCGAGAGAGTGGGCTCGCCACCGCTGAACTGCACGCTCATCTGCCGCTTGGGCTTCATGGTGATGGCGTTGTCGAGCATGGTCTTGATTTCGTCCCAGGTAAGCTCGTGGACGAAGCCGACCTGATTGGCGTCCATGAAGCAGGGATCGCACATCATGTTGCAGCGATTGGTGAGGTCGATGGTGAGGACCGAACCGCGGCCGTGAGTCACTGTGGACGTGCCGTGATTGTGGAGTTTCTCGTCGCCTTTGCCGTGGGCGCGGATGTCGCGGCCGGGGAAGCTCTCTTCAAGATGCTTGAAGAAGACGGGGTCGATGGACATCACGTCTTCAAAGTGGCCGTGCTTGGGGCAGTCCTTGACCATCAGGATTTTGCCGTCGCGCTCGATGATCTGGGCCTTGATTTCTCCCACCTTCTCGTTGAGCAGGACTTCGTGAGGCAGCTTGCCGTCGAGAATCTGCTTGCGGATCTCGGGGACGCACTTGGGACAGAGCGAGTCTGTGGTGCGCGGCCAGCCAAGAGGCGGCTTTTCCTTCTGCCAGCTCTTCTGGAGCGGCTTGTCGGACCACTTGGGGGTGAACGAGGCGTTGGGGCTGATGCGGTTTATGCGCTCAAAGACAGCCCAGGCTCCCTGGGCGGCGTAAACGGCGGCCTTCTCGACGTACTTGACGGCTTTGGACATGAATGCGGTCTCCCTCGTTGCGAAAATGGTCTAAATAGAACCACCGGTGGTTAAGACTAGCCCGGCTTAGTACTTAGGGTTCGAAGCCTCGCGGATCCCCGTGAGGGATTCCGGTAGGCTAATAAGTCATTACGAGGTTAATGCGGTTGGGCGGCAAGCCCAAGGTGGTTGCAGCGAACGGCGGAAAAGGGGGCTGGACGGGGATTTGGGGGTGGCGAACGGGAGGCAGATACGAACCTCGTCGTCTGGGGCAAATAGCAGATCACACGGAGGTTAGAGCCGGGTGGCCCACCCAGGCATTTCGGGCTGATCAACTTCCCACAAATGAGGGCGAAATATATGGGCGGGCCACGCCAATTGCGATCACCTTCACGTGAAAATCGTGGAAACCCTGGAAGCCTGGGAAACCTAAAGCTTGCGTGAAAACCTGAATCCATGGTGAACCTGGGAACACCCCGTCTGTCCCCAGGTTTTCACCCAGGTTTTCAGGTTCCGTAGATTGTTTTAGATGTCGAGGTTCGCTGATACACGCTAAACCTTGTCCCTCGTCCCTCGACCTATAACATACGGGGTTATGGCGGCCAGGTCCAGGTTGCCATTTGCGGGAACATTGCGTGCAAGTACGGACTGGGCGACCGAGGCCGCGGGCAAATCGGCGCCAGACGCCGTCGCGGCGTCCATCACGAGATCCATGTCTTTGCTCATCAGCCGCAGCGGAAATTCCGGAGAGTAATCGCCATCCTTGATTTTCCTGAACTTCCCCCCCATCGCTGGAGCGACAACCGCCGTCTTGGAAAGAACCTCAAGCAGAACATCGCGATCGATCTGAAGATGCTCTCCGAGTGAGACTGCTTCCGCGATTGCCTCCATGTCAAGGCCGAGGAGAAGGTTGACGACCAATTTCATTTTTACGCCTGAAGACCCGGGTCCAATCAAAAACCACTGCCTGGCAATCGACTCGAAAATGGGGACACATTGCTCAAAGGTATCTTTGTCACCGCCCGCAAGCAGCGTGATCGTCCCGGCTTCCACTGCCGGCGTCGATCCGGAAATGGCCACATCGAGAAATTTGACGTCTCTTGTGCGGGCCTCCTGATGCAGTTCGCGCGATAATACCGGCGAGATCGTGCTCATCTCCAGGACGACGGTCCCAGGTTTTGCCGCAGAAAAGACCCCATTTTCGTCGAGGTAGACGGACCGAACCGCGGCATCGTTGGCCAACGAAGAGAGAACCACATCCGCACCAGCCACGAGATCCGCAATTGACGGTGCAATGTCTACGTCCCGTTCATTTAGCTCGTCTGCATGCTTTGGACTGCGGTTCCATGCTCGAACATTCCATCCGAATGAATCCAAGCGCCGCGTGAGCCGGCTTCCCATGAGCCCAAGGCCGATGAATCCCACTTGAGCAGTGAGCTTGTCGAGTAGCGTTGCTGGCATGATGTAGTCCTAAGCAAGAGCCCTTACGCCTCAAGAAGAAGCATGCCTTGCCGTCCGCATGGACGGGTCTTCCTTCGTGGGGTGAGGGTCCGAATTCCCGCCTGCACCCTAGTTCCCCTTCTTATAAAATACATCTCCATCGACCGTAATCGTTGTCTGGTTAACCCAGATAACGCTCCAGCGAATGTGGCCGGGCGTGAGAGGCATGGGGTATTGCAGGTCCAGAATCCCACCTTTGGCCGAAGGCGTCTCCCACTTGCAGGTTCCGGAGTAGCGGACCTTGCCGTTGACGAGGAAGCCGCAGGTTCCGTTCTGCTCAACCACCAGACCTTCTGTCTGGTTGGCCCAGTTGCCGATGGGCGCGGGCGCGGCCTGCGCCCTGGCGGTTTGGCTGCTCATCACGCCCAGCAGCATGCATGCAAGAGCTGGGCAAAGTGCACTCAAAGAGAAGGACCCGCGAATGCTTTTCATTTTCTCGAATATCCTCCGTTGCGCTAAATGAAACCGGTATCGGTTGAAGCCTGCATGGGTAGGGAAGGGGACTTGTCATGTGAATTTACCACGACAAGGCTGTGCCGATCGACAATTATCAGCTGTCGCGACGGAGGGCCAGACTAGCTCCGATAGCCGCTAGTCGCTCACTGCTCCGTGTTGTCTGTGCGCGCGACCTGGTTGATGACGCGCTGGATGATGACCACCTGGATGTGGAAGTGGCGGGCTACGTCGGGCAGAAACTCGGTGACGAGATTATCGATTGGCGCGGTGGCCAGGCCAATGGCATAGCGCTCGGTGCTGGCGGTGAGCCGGGTTTGCTGGCCGGGGACGTAGAGATTCGACACCGCGTCGTCGATGGCGAAGCCGGCAAGATCGGCGTAGTTGATCATGCCGCGGCCGTTGTCGCCCTGCGTCCAGGCGATTTGCGCAACGCAGTGGAAGATGCGGCGCGGAATGCGGGCGTTGGGCATGCGGTGGTAGTGCGGGTCCTGATGGACAAGAGAGGGAATGAGGAAGGTGCCGACGAACTCGCCGGTCATGTCCTGGGTAAAGCTGACGCCGACGTAGCGACCCCAGCCGGGAATGCCGGGGCCGTAGGGTGAGTGCGAGTTGGCGGCGACGGAGATGCCGGCTTCACCGCCGATGGTGAGGAGGTTAAAGGGGTCGAGGAGGTTGTGCACTGCAAGGCGTCCCTTCTCCTCGACCGTCATCGGCTTGACGTCAGACCCGGTCACGAAGCGTTCGTACCAGTTGATGATGGGCAGATACGGGACGCAGACTTTGGTCACGACAGCGGTCGCGCCCGCGCGGGGATCGGCGGTCATGCCGGAAACCGCCAGGGCGCGCAAGGAGGCGGTGGCGATCATGGTTGCGCCGGTGTTTTTCAGCTGGCAGGTCTGGGCAAGCTGGCGAAGTACCGGAGTTGCGTTTTGCGGAGCGGGGGCGGGAGCGGACGGCGCGGATTGCGGCGTCGCGGCAGTTGAAGCAGGGGAATCGGGGGCTTGGGCAGCGGCAAAACGGCCTGCGGCCAGAGAAAGCGACAGGCCGAGCAAAGAGAGAAGCAAGAGGCGCGGACCCCTGGCGTGCGAAGAACGGTTGTGGTTCGAGATAGCGATGTGAAGTGAACCTCGGCCTGCGAAGCGCTGGACCTTTTTCATGAAAAGTGGGCTGGGGTCCGGGCCTGAAGGCCCCGTGAACTGGGACTCTTTCCCGGAGGCTGAAGCCCCCGGCTCCCTCCAGAATCTGCGATCTAGAACAGTAGGCACAGAAATCCTGCGTGCTCTGACTTTTAGGACGCGAATCGGGAATAAAGGTTGCATAGTTGGATGCAAGCCGACGATGCGGGTTGCAATCCCGGATCCCCGATATTTGTTCTGACGAGTTCGAATCCCCGGTCCCCAAGTGCGAGGGACCGGGGGCACCCGGCCAGGGGTGCCCAATATTTGTCCTGGATTGAAAGTGGCGCGACGATTACGGCGGGTTCAGGGCTACGTGGTTGATGACGCGCTGCACAAAGACAGCGTGAGTGTGGATATGACTGGCAATCGAGGGCAAGAACTCCGTAATGAAGTTGTCAATGGGCGCGGTGGCAAGGCCGATGGCGTAGCGTTCGGCATCGGCGCTGAGGTTCGTCTGCAGGCCGGGGACATAGAGATTCGAGATGCCGATGTCGAAGACGGGCGCGACGATCTGAGAGTAGTTGAAGGTGTGGCCGCCGTTATCGTCGCGCTGCCAGAAAATCTGGTCGACGCAATGCCAAATGCGATGCGGGACGCTGAGATCGGGCCGGCGGTGATAGTGCGGATCGGTGTGGGTGATGGAGGGAATGAGGAAGGTGCCGAAGAACTGGTCCGTCATGTCCTGCGTCAGGTTAGTGCCCGACAACTTGGCCCAGCCGTCGACGCCAGGCCCGTAAGGTGAGTGCGAGTTCCAGGCCACGGAGATACCGGCGTTACCCACGATGGTACCCAGGTTGAAGGGGTTGATGATGTTCGTCACGGCCAAGCGAAACTTTTGCTCGGGCGAGAAGCGCATCACCTCGGGGCCGGTGACGAAGCGGTCGTACCAGTTGATGGCCATGAAACGGCTGCAGACCTTGGACTGGACCGCGGAACCGCCTGCGGTGCGCGTGGTTTCTCCCACGCCGAGCACGGAGACCTCGCGCAAGCCGCCGGTGGCGACCATGGACGCGCCGGAGTTCTTGATAGCGCAGGGTTCGAGCGGCTTCTCCGGTTTTTTCGTTTTGGAACTTGATTCAGGTGCGGGAGCCGATTCGGCAGGTGGCGCCTGTTCCGCCGCGGGAGCGGGCGCCGATGAGGGCGCAGCTTGCGCGGACGCGGGGTTGCCCGCGCTCAGGACCAGCCCAAGAACAAAAATCGTGCCGAGCAGAAAGTGGCTGCAGCCCAGTCTGCCCCATACCCACGAACCGCATCCAACTCCTAAGTGGAACGCATGGTCTTTCAAGGGATTCGGAACCTCGCTGACTGAACTTACTTCGATCCGCTTAACCGGAGACAGCAACGGCCTACTGCCTGAAGATTCGAACGAGTGAGGGCACTGATGAAACAGCTGGAGCATGGACCGGAAAACCCGGACGCCTGAGTGCGGCAAAAGGGAAAGCGGCCGATTGCCAGCGCCGCAGCCGCAAGATTCACCGCATCGGGGTTGTCAAAGCTACCCCTGGCGGCGGGTGAGTGGAGGATTAAGACTCTAGGCAATGATGCGGAATGGACTTGAATGCGTCAATAGTAATTTTTACGGTTCGCGCACCTTTTCCGAGGCATTGACTCAATCCGGGCTGTGAAGCAGACTTTGGACAGGTTAGATCGTACGAGCGAACGGCGAAGAGAGGCTGCCATGAGCACCAACAACACGCCAAACTGGGGCGGGCCAAGTATCGGCCAGCGCATTGATGAGGCGATCGAGCTGATTGAGATGGAGCTGCGCCACGCCGTTACGTATGTGAACGACGCGGTGATTCCGCAGGTGCGGCGCGAGTCGATTTCGGCCATGCGCACGGCCGCCGATACGCTGCGCAACCTGGCCGACCGGTTTGAACAGCGCAGCGGCGCGGCTGCCAGCGCCCGCGGCAACCCGCCTGGAGACCCTCCAGGCAACCCTTCCGGAGAACCGCGCAGTTGACGAACCCCATGCTGGTTTTGAATCGAAGCCGCAGTCCTGCGGGATGGGCGGCGCGGATGCCTCCGTCGCTGGGTCCGGTCTTGCTGGGCTTGGCGTTTCTGATCCCGGCATCGCTGGTATTGACAGGCTGCCGCCACAAGAACACCGCGCAGGTTATTCCACCGCAGGCTATGCCGCCCCAGGTGCATCCGTCTCACGCGCCAGGTTCGGCCCCTCCAAGCGCGACGATTCCCGTGACGCCGCTGCCACCGGGAGGCGTGAGCGATGAAGATCTGCAATTTGTGGCTACGCACCAGCCCCTCCTGAGCGAGGTGGGCTACGCCACGTGGTACACGGCACCCTACAAGGGCCGCCACGCCGCCAACGGACAGGTGTTTGACGACAACTCGTTAACGGCCGCGCAGCGCACGCTGCCCATGGGCTCGCTGATCGTGGTGACGAATCTCAAGACCGGCCAGTCCAGCGCCATGCACATCAGCGACCGCGGCCCGTTTGTGGGCGATCGCATGATCGATCTCACGATCGCGTCAGCCAAAGCGGTAGGTGTTTACCGCGCCGGCCTCGTCGAAGTACGCATGGATGTGTACCAGACGCCGAAGCCGATCAATACCGGCGGGCGCTGGTGCGTGCAGATCGGCGCCTTCCACAATGAGAGCGACGCCCTCGATCTGAAGCAGCAATTGCTGGAGCAGTATCCCGGTTCGAACGTGATCGAGTTTCCCGGCGAGAACAGCTTCTGGGTGCGCATCCGCCCGCAGGGCGATGATCGCGCAGCGGCCCAGTCCATTGCACGGCAGGTGCAGCCGGTGGAAGGCAATGCGTATTTAACGCGGCTGGATTAAGGCAGGGAGCAGCGGAGCGACTCAGCGAGTGGCCGCGGTGGGCAGCATAGGAAGCGCCGGCGTAGCGGGATGACCGCGAAGGTTTATTTACCAACGCGCGCGATCAGCTGGAATGAGTCGAGGAAGCGCAAGGTATCGTCGTTCGGTTTGCCGACCGGGGATACCACCAGGGTCTGGTAGAGCGTGTCGCCCACAATGTAGATGCGGGCGTAGAAGTGCGCCGACGCGTTTTCGGATTCGAACTCAATCCCGGGGTATACGCCCAGCGTGATCTTCTTCTCGCGGATGAGATGCGAGTTTGTGTTCGCGAGCGCGCCATTCTTTCCGCCCTGCAACCGCTCCTGCGGATCGCCAACGCTGGCTGCCGAGCCGTAATCAATGACGGCGATATAAAACGCCGCGGAGTCGGTCTCGACCAGGTACGAACGCATCTGGAAGGTACCTGCGGCGGTTGGGACATCCTGCTTGTCCGCATTCGGCTGAGCTGGATAGGAGGCGCTGAAGCCTTCGTCGGGGTAACTATAGGTCTTCCAGGTTTGGGCCTGCCCGAAGTTGGAAGAGACGAAGCAAAAGGCCAGGATGCCCAGGGCAGAATTGCGGAGTAAGGCCGTACTGGGTTCGTGCATCGTACAGGGTCCCCTTTTCCCTGCGGGAAGGATAATCCCATTTTCGGGCCGGCGCCTGCATTTTTTCTGCAGACGCCGGCTCGCTGATCTTCTGACTCGCTACCGCAGCAGTTCCGATGCGGCCCAGAGAATCGGTTCCTGGCCGTGGAAGTCGCCGGTCCTGCGTGGGCGCTCAAGATAATAGTCGAGACTGTTGAACTTGTTGGTGCCTGCGCAGATGTTGGTCACGTCGTTGTTCTGGTCGATGAAGCCGGTGACCGCGATCCAGCCCTTGCGCGCGGCGGGGCCGTAGGTGGCCGCGTCGAGCCAGCCGTTTTTGACGCCGGTCATGAGCGCAAAAGTGAACATGCCGGAGCTTGATGATTCTTCCCACGCTTCGTCATGGTCGATGAGCTGACGCCACATGCCGTCCGCGCCCTGGTACTTGATGAGGGCGGCCATCATCAGTTTGTAGCCGGCCATGATCCGCGCGCGCTGCGGGTGATCGGCAGGCAGCGTGCGCAGCATTTCTGCCATGCCGGCAGCGACCCATCCATCGCCGCGGCCCCAGAAGAAGGGCACATCGGGCGCGTGGTAGAAGAGGCCGTTGGGCTGCTGCAGCTTGTCGAGGTACGCCACCATCTCGAGGGCATCGCGGTCGAGATATTTCTTGTCACCCGTGGCGCGGTAGGCCTGCAACTGCAGGATCGTCAGCATGTACATGTCGTCGATCCAGTAGCGCGTCTCATGCGAGAGGCCATCGGGCAGGGGATTCTCCCATTGCCGATCGGCAAAAGTCAGCCCGTAGTCGAGATACTTCTTGTCTTTGGTCTGGATGTAGATTTCCAGGGGCACGGTGCCGAAGATGGAGTCGTCGACGTGATCGCGCTTGGGGACCAGCGCCGCTTCCGCGCCGCCGGGCATCAGGGGATCGAATTTCTTGATCAGCCGGTCGCGCAGATCGGTGTCGTGCGTGAGTTCGGCGAAGTTGAGCGCGCCGTACCAGGTGCCGACTTCGCCGTAGAAGATGGTGCCCGGGCTATGCTGGTGCGGGCTGGTGACAAAGTGCTCGGCCAGCGCCTTGCCCACTTCCTGGGGAGAGCGGCCCGCGGGCCAGTTGCTGAAGTAATCCTGCTGTGCGGCGAGCGGAAGGGCCGCGGCCGGCAAAAGCAATGCCAATGCTGCAAGTTTCAAAACGGCTTTCATGCGCATTCCTCGAAATTTGGGTAGTGGGTTGAGGCTCAAAAATCGTGCATGAAGATCATAGCGCCCGGGGGTATAAGGCGGTTGGAGGTTGGAGTGGTTGCGCCGGGAGCCGCGGGTTGCAAGAATACATATCGTGATACGATATATCTATGAACAAACTTTCCCTCATGCCGCGCGGCAGGCGCCCTCGCCGCGTGGCGATCGACCCTGACGGCCGCGCCGCGAGACTGGATGTGGCGCGCCTGAGACGACTGGCTGATTTTCGTTTTCGCTTGCGTTGTTTTCTGCATGTGAGCCAGGCGGCCGCGGAGGAGATGGGCCTGCGCAGCCAGCAGTATCAGCTCTTGCTTTGCCTGGGTGGCATGCCGGAAGGAATGACGCCGACCATCGCCAACGTGGCCGCGCGCATGCTGCTGAAGCACAACAGCGCCGTGGAACTGGTGGACCGCAGCGTCGAACAGGGACTGCTGCGCCGCTCGGGCGACGAAGCCGATCATCGCCGCATTCTGCTGCGCGCGACGCCGCAGGGCGAACGCATACTGGCTTTGCTGGCGGAGTTTCACACGCGCGAGCTGGAGCAATCGGGGCCGGAGCTGGTGCGGGCGCTCAACGGGATTCTGCGCGATGGCGAACGTAGCGCGCAACGCGGCGGGCGAACTGCCAGGGAAAAGGCGACGGCGCGATGAGGTCCGCCGATCCCCCGGCAAAGACGCAACTGGGCGACTTTAACGCCGGTCCGCGCATGGTTATGCTGAGCGGCCTGGGCCTGATCCTGGGCGCAGCCGGAGCGGCGTTGGCCTGGATCCTGCTGCACCTGATTTACGCCTGCACCAACTTGTCCTATTACCAGCGTCTGAGCTGGACGTTTGTTTCGCCGGCGCAGAATCATCTTGGCTGGCTGGCGCTTTTTGTTCCCGTAGTGGGCGGCCTCATCGTGGGCTTGATGGCGCGGTTTGGATCCGACAAAATTCGCGGCCACGGGATTCCGGAGGCGCTGGAGTCGATTCTGATTCACGGCGCGCGCATCAGTCCCCGCGTGGCCATCTTCAAGCCGCTGGGGTCGGCGGTCGCGATCGGAACCGGCGGACCGTTCGGCGCAGAAGGCCCGATCATCATGACTGCGGGATCGGTGGGGTCACTGCTGGGGCAGTTCTTCCACCTGACCGACGCGGAGCGGTCGACGCTGCTGGTGGCAGGGGCCGCGGCGGGCATGGCGGGCGTGTTTTCGACGCCGCTTGCCGCCACATTGCTGGCAGTGGAGTTGCTGCTGTTCGAGTGGCGGCCACGTTCGCTGGTGCCTGTGGCCGTGGCTGCGGCAACGGCCGGCGTGTTGCGGCGATTCTTTCTGAGCGGCGATCCGCTGTTTCCCATGCCGGCGATGGCACATGCCATTCCGCCGAGCGCATTGCTGGGCGCTCTGCTGGTGGGATTGGCGGGCGGGGTGCTTTCGATGGTTCTGAGCCGGGCGGTTTATGCCAGCGAGGATTTCTTCGAGCATCATCTGCCGATCCACTGGATGTGGTGGCCGGCCATCGGCGGAGTGGTGGTGGGCGCGGGCGGATTGATTTTTCCGCGCGCGCTGGCTACCGGCTATGACGTGATAGATTCGCTGCTGACCGGCAATCGCACGTGGCAACTGATCGCGGGCATTCTCATCGTCAAGAGCATCATCTGGTCGTTTTCGCTCGGATCGGGGACGTCGGGCGGCATCCTGGCGCCGCTGCTGATGATCGGCGGCGCATTGGGCGCGCTGTTTGTTCCGATTTTGCCGGGAATGTCGACGGGGGCATGGCCGCTGGTGGGCATGACGGCGGTGTTATCGGGCGCCATCGGCTGCCCGCTGACGGCGACGGTGCTGAGCCTGGAGCTGACGCATAATTACGGGCTCTTGCTGCCGGTGCTGACGGCTTCGATCATGGCGCATGCGTTTACTGTGCTGTTGCAGAAGCGATCCATTCTGACCGAGCGCATCAGCCGGCGGGGACATCACCTGAGCCGCGAGTACGGCGTAGATCCGCTGGAGACGGTGCGGGTTGCCGAAACTATGCGCACGCGCACTGTGGTGTTGCCGGCTGGATTGAATGAGGAAGATGCCCGGACGTGGCTGGAACACGGGCGCGACAAAAACGCGCAGCGCGGACAGAGGCTCTATCCAGTGGTGGATGAGGAGGGGCGGCTCGCCGGCGTGATGACGCGCGGCGGCCTTGCGGCGCTGGCGAACGGCAAAGAAACGCGGCAAGACGTGCCGCAGGCAGCGCCCGTGGTGGCCTATTCCGACGAGACGTTGCGCGTGGCCGCCGAGCGCATGGCCACGCAGAATGTGTTCGTTCTGCCGGTCATCGAGCGCGCGAGCGGCAAGGTGGTGGGGCTGCTCAACGCTGAGGACGTATTGCAGGGCAGGGCGCGGACGCACGAGCGCGAGAACAAACAGGTGCGCGTGCGGCAGCCGTTCCGCCGGCGCGGCAAGCAGGGGGAAATGGCGCGCGAGATTGTGTAGGGGCGAATGGGACTCAGGTCTCTGTCCGCATGAATGCGCATGAGCGGAGCACATGCTGCCCCCTGTCAACGCGACGCAGTTTTTTTGCTACAAACAATGCAGCAACCCGCGTTGCTTGCGCGCATCAAAGTGATGCGGCGCGGTTTTTTGCCGCGGGGGGACGGCCATGATCCAGCTGAAGCGCGCTTACGACAAGCCGAGCAGGACGGATGGAGCGAGATATCTGGTGGAACGGCTGTGGCCGAGGGGCGTGAAGAAGTCTTCGTTGCCGATCGTGGCGTGGCTGAAGGATGCGGCGCCGAGCACGGAGTTGCGAAAGTGGTTCAGCCACGATCCGGCGCGATGGCTGGAGTTTCGCAAGCGGTATTTCGCGGAGCTGAAGTTGCGGCCTCAAACCTGGACGCCCCTGGTGCAGGCTGCGCGCAAGGGCACGGTCACACTGATCTACAGCTCACACGATGAGGTGCACAATAATGCCGTGGCGCTCAAGGAGTTTCTTGAGAGGAAGATGAAAGCCCACTCCACGGCGCCGCGCGATTGACCCTTTCGGCGCGTGGACTTGCATAAGCACGGCTAAGGTTGCGGAGCGACGTAGGCCGGATCGATGGACGCGCGCACCGCAGCGGAGAATCCCTCCCAGGTGCAGGAAAGGTCCTGGCGGCTGCAGCCGGGAATGAAGATGGGTGCGACGGCGGGCGGATTGGCGAGGGTCAGAGGCTCCGCGTTGCGCATCTGTTCCAGGGTTTGTGCGATGTATTCGAGACGCACAAAAGGCTTGCCGCCATCGCGCGGCCGCCAGAGCTCGAAGAGCAATGCACCGCCCGGAGGCGTGTCGTCTGCGCGACCGTCGAATACCCAGTCAATGTTGAGAGCGCCAGCGACGGTAACGATGTTAGTGTCGTGGCCGACAAGGATCACGAGGCGGTCGCCGGGTTTGCCGAGCGCGCCGGGAACGGCCGCGCCAGTGGCGCTCTGCTGCATGGTTTTCAAGATCCGGTCGAGGATCGTCGAGGCAAAGATACGCGCGACCGCCGGCGTGCGCTTGCCGTAGTCCCAGTTTGCGGTGCTGAGCTGCATGAGGTTGCGCAGGGTTGCGCCATCGATGCAGCCCCATCCGGTATCGGCCTGGCTCATGCCCTGGGTGTATTCGAGGAGCAGATTTTCGGTCAAGCTGGCGCCGGAGGACACCGGACCGCGCAGGGAGGCGGAATTGTCACCGGTGCCGGGCGCGAGCGAAGCAGGAACGGCAAAGATCGAAGTGCGGTGCGCGTTGGCGGGTGCATGTCCGCAACCGGCCAGCACGTGATCGAGCAGGGTCAACTGAGGGCGATAGAGGTCGGTGAGATTGTTGGGATCGCCGCCTATGCGGCCCGCGACGGCCGCGGTAGCCAGGGCTGCGTCGGGATGCACGGCGCCAGCCTGGATGGGCCGGAAGAGCGGATCGTTGGTGTTCTCGGGCTGCGCCTGCACCGGGATGGTACAGCCGGGAAAGATGCCTTCGGCGAGAGCCTTGCCGGTTTCGCGCGTGCGCTGATCTGTGTCGGCCATGATGGTGACGTGAGCGGCATCGCCGCAACCGGCAGCCGAGAGCAAGCCTTCACTGGACCAGCGGGTACGGTCCCATCCGCCGAAAATGCGAATCAGTTCGTTGCCGTGTGCGGTCTGAAAGCCGGGGGCAACGTCCCATTTGGGCCATGGCGCGGCCGAGTACTTGTCGAGATCGGCCTGTTTGGTCAGGGGCGAGCGGACGCCGTGGCGGCTGAGCACGACGACAAGTTGCAGGTCGGCGTCGCGGCTTGGGGCCGGTGCGGCAACTGACTGTGCCGCAGCCAGCAGGGAAAGCGGAAAAGAAGCCAGAGCGAAGAGGAAAATTCGAACGGTGGCGCGCATGTGATCGTAGGGAACTCCCAGAGAGAAGTGTAGCGGCCGCAGGTCGTGGTTGGGTGTCGCCGGGATGAAAACTGTGCGGTGGTCTGCTGCCATCTTCGACTCACGAAAGATTGCTGGGTCAGCTAGGTGCGCGCGGGCGGGCAGAATGCGGCTTGATGAATATGTCCTCTGAAATGACCCCCAGGAGCCGCGAAAACGCGAGCAATAGAGGTTCGGTAAAGCGATTCACTTAGCCTGCGGAAAGTTGTAACTTCAACAAACACATGCCGGTTGCGATGTGAGGATGTGTTTGGGCTGGACTGAGCGCCGCTCTGGTGGGCTAGCTAAATCGGTTTTTCTGGTAATTAAATCGTTTTTTTGTCTTGACAATGGTTCGCAGTCGCTCATATAGTTCGCATCGCCAACAAAGGCATGGTCTAGCGTGTATCGAATCGCGGTGCGGACTCGCCGTTGTTGGTTAGTGGAGCCAGTGTGGCTTTGCTCGGGACGTTTGGTCCGGCAAAGCTGTTCGCGACAACAACATTTTTGGGAGGTGGGTATGTCAGGAAGGCTAAAGGGCGAATTTCGAGTCCAGCAATGCGCGATCAGAGTTCTGGTGATGGTGATCGCTCTATCGGCGATGTTCCTAGCGAGCACCGCCGCGCATGCGCAAGTTCTTTACGGTTCGATTACCGGAACGGTGACCGATAAGACCGGCGCGGTCGTTCCGAACGTATCGGTGACCATTACCGATCAGAGCACGGGCGCTGTGCGCACGGAGAAAGCGAGCGGCGTAGGCACCTACACCTTTCTCGATGTACTGCCCGATACATATGCCCTTTCCATTGCGCAGGGAGGGAATTTCGGCGGCTACACCCAGAAGAACATCTCTGTCGAAGTCAACCAGCAGGTGCGTATAGATATTTCCTTGCAGCCTGCCTCGGTCTCCACGCAGATCACGGTCAACGAGGCTCCTCCAGAGTTGCAAACCGAGACGGCTGAAGTGGACAGCGATATCAACCAGGTACAAATCTCGGAACTGCCCATCACCTCGTCCAAGGGCCGCAATTACGAAGAACTCTACACGCTGATTCCCGGCGCTGCCCAGGTGCAGGAAAAGAATTCCATTGGCGGCAACCCCTCGCGCGCCCTGTCCGTGAACGTGAACGGCAGCTCGTACAACGGCAACACCACGCGCATCGATGGCGCCATCGATTATTACGGATGGCTGCCTTACCTCATCGCCTACGTGACGCCGGCCGACGCGGTGGAAACCGTCACCGTCACCACCGATGACTTCAACGCCGAGCAGGGCCAGGCGGGAGGCGCATCCATCCGCGTCACCACGAAGAGCGGCGGCCACGACTTCCACGGCGGTGGATGGTGGTATTACCAGGACGCAGCGCTGAATGCGCGCTCTTACCTGAACACTGCGCTGGTGCAGCCGACGATCCCCAAAAACATTAACCAGGAATTCGGCGGCAACATTGGCGGGCCGGTTTATATTCCCAGGATCCTCACCGGCAAGAAGAAGCTGTTCTTCTTCACCAATTTCGATCGCATTACGCAGCGCACGGATGCGAGCGTTCCCGAAACCGTTCCCGACGCGCTGATGAACGGCGGCAATTTCTCCGAGGCCGCTTCGGTCGCGACGCTCTACGATCCGCAGCCGGTAGCTCCCGGCTGGCAGGGCCAGGTCAACCCCACGCTGTGTCCGAGCCCCAATACCTCGTACACCAACGGATACCTGCAATACCAGTGCCGGCCCTCTTTCACGGCTGAGTATGCCGAGGCGGGAAGCAACGTCAACACCATTCCGACGTCAAGAATCTCGCTCGCGGGCGGGATCATGATGAATGACCTTGCGGCGATCTCAAAAACCATCGCGACGCCAAACTCGACCCTGTTGGGCAAGGTGATGCTCAACGATTATCAGGCAACGTCGACCGTCGCTTACAACCGCAATGCGTCGGACTCGAAGATCACCTATATCCCCAGCGAAAACACGCAGATCTACGGTAAATACGGCATGACGCCTTACACCGACTCCGATCCGCAGGTCCTTGGTAACACGCCGTGCACTGGCAGCAATGCCTGCGCAGGCGGTCCCGCGGCTGACGGCGGACAAGTGGGCAATATCGGCGGCCGCGGCCAGAACGCCGGGCTGGGTTTCAGCCATGTGTTCGGCCCCAACCTAGTGATTGACGCCGACGGTGGCTGGACTCGCCTTCTGACGTACGCGCAATCGACGCTGGACATCGCGGTGGGCGACTACGGACTCAACACGTTGAAGATTCCGGGGACGAACGGCGTCGGACTGAACTATGTTGGCATCCCGGGCTTCTACCTCACTACTTTTACCGGCCTTGGCAACAACCAGGGTGCGAATCCTTTCGAATTCCGCGATAACCAGTTCACCGGCGACGTGAACCTGAGCTACCTGCATGGTCATCACGCAATCAAAGTCGGCTACACCTACTATCACTTCGATCTCAACCATTTCCAGCCCACCAGCGGCGGCCAGCCGAACACCCCGCGTGGCGGCTTCACCTTCCAGGGCGGCATGACCTGCGGCAACACGACAACGGCGACCGCAGCTTCTTGCACCCTCGACGGGTACAACTCGCTTGCGGATTTCCAACTGGGCCTGCCTAACAACGGCTCCGGCCAGGCAATCGGCGATCCTTCGCAGGTATTCAATCCCAACGCCCTGCGTTGGTCTGAAGATGGCCTTTATGGGCAGGATACGTGGCAGGTTAATCCCAAGCTGACGCTGACCTACGGCATCCGCTACGAGGTTTATCCGGCGCCGTACCGCGATCGCACCGGCGCATCCGTTCTACTTCCGCAATTGCCGCAATCCGCCAATGTCGAAGTGGGCGGCATCAATGGCAACCCGCGCAGCGCAGGCATCGGAGCCGGGTGGGGACAGATCGTCCCCCGCTTGGGCATCGCCTATCGCCTGAACGAAAAAACCGTCATCCGCACCGGGTTCGGTCTCACCACCGATCCTGACTCCATGCGTTACCTCCGCGACTCATTCCCCGAGGATCTCGCGCCATCCTACGGAGGTACTGGAAACTTCACCATCGCGCAGGACCCGGCAAACGGCAGCGGGATGAACCTTACCTATGGCATTCCGAACACGGCCAAAATGGCGCCCAATTTCTCAACCGGTTATGCGTCGCTTCCCGTCGCTGGTTCGACGAATACGGTTCCGCAGAAATTCCGCCGTGGTTACATCGAAAGCTGGAACCTGGTGGTGCAGCGGACCTTGCCCGCGGGCTTTGTGGGCACCGTCGCCTATGTGGGCGATCACGACGTCCGCCAACAGGTCAACATTAACTATCTCAACGCAGGAAACTTCCCGACATCGTCCTCGCCCTGCATGCCCAACGGGCAGTTCAGCTCTGGATCCGGCTACACCGGTCCGTGCAGCTTCAACGCCAACGAGACGATCAACATCGGAGCGCCTTGCCCAGTTACTGCTACGGGCACCGCGCAGGGGACCTGCTACAACACCGGTGGCATTACGTTTGACATGCCGCTCTGGAGCTCCGGGTACAACGGGTTGCAGACGCAGTTGACGCGCAATGCGGGCAAAAACACCTCTGTGGGCGTGGTCTACACCTACTCGCATGCCATCGACTACGAAGACAACGGTGCCGGTTCGGGTTCGGGCGGCACCACGTTCAACTACCCGGCGTATTACCGCTTCAACCGTGGCTCGGCGGGTTTTGACGAAAAGCACAACATGCAGGTTTGGGGCGTCTACAGCCTGCCCTTCGGTCCTGGGCAGATGTTGCTCAACCATGGTCTTGCGGGCGACATCATCGGCGGATGGCAATTGAGCGGGCAATTCAGCCACTACAGCGGCTTCCCGTTTTCAGTCAGCGCGAACAGCAACACCCTTGGCGGGTACGCGCCCGGCTTCGGCGCCACTTACGCGCAAATGTCCGGTTCCTATAAGAAACTGGGCGGCCACGCACAGTCATCCGGCTCTCCTGTGTCTGGCGGCAAGCCGTGGTTTGACCCGACCATCTTCTCGAGCCCAGTTGAGTCGGCTGCAGCCCCGGTGATTCCAAATACCGGCCGCAACCAATTCCGCGGGCCGGGCAATACGCAGACCAACGCCAGCCTCGTCAAGGACTTTCACATCTGGCGCGAAGCGGCATTCCAGTTCCGCTTCGAGGCCTTCAACCTGTTTAACCATCCGTGGCTCAACGCCCCCAGCACCACGGTCGGCAGCGGCACATTTGGTTACATCACCAACTTCAACGCGTTCAATGTCGCCGCCTTCGGCACAAACGCGGGCTCACGCCAGATGCAGTTTAGCGGCCGCATCAAATTCTAAATTTTCCTCAACTTGGCTTTGCGGCAGCTCCTTCGGGGGCTGCCGCATTTGTTTTTAGGCGAATTTGAACGGCCTGACGGAGTTTCAGGAAGCGCAGCCAAACACCCGCTTCTCCGGAATTCCGGCTGCTATATTGATTGCGGGGAACCGCAAGCGCCGGCAAACTGCACTGCGCGAGGCGCGGATCACAAGAAATCCAAACCCATAAGTTGAATAGCCGGCCATGCGAGAGAGAAAGCCAACCATCATGGGCATAACTGACAAATCAACCCGACCTCGCCGTGCGGTTGCCTCCAGCGAAACCGCGCGCGAGATCAACCGCGACATTCTTCTGCATGCCGTCCATCTGCACCAGCCGGTGAGCCGGGCCGACCTGGCGCGGCTCACCGGGTTGCAGCCCAGCACGGTCTCGGTGATCATCGGCCAGCTCATCGATGAGGGATGGGTGCTGCCGGGAACGCTGGGCCGGTTGCCGCGCGGGCGGCGGCCTACGTTTGTGACGCTGAACGACCGGCATGTGACGTTGGCTATCGATCTGCGGCCGGGAAGGGCCAATCTGGCCGTCGTGGACATTAACGGCAAGATTCTGGGCCGGGAAGCGGTCCCCTACGAGATCAAGGCCGGCTCCACGGCCGATGAGGCCAGGACGGCCATTGCGCACATCGCCCAGGCGGCGCACACACTGCAGGCAAACTTTGAGGACCGCATATTCCAGGGGCTGGGTGTGAGCGTTTCAGGCCGCGTGGATCAGAAGACGCATCGCCTGGTGTTTTCGCCGAACGTGCCCTGGGGCCAGATCGATCTGCATGCAGAGCTGCAGAGGGTTCTGGAAACCCCGATCGAGATGGAGAACGCCGCCAACGCCTGTCTGTTTTCGGAGCGCTGGTTCGGGAACTTTTACGACGCCTCCAACATGCTGGTGGTTTCAGTGTCAGAAGGCATCGGCACGGGAATTCTGGTGGACGGGAGCGTGGTGCGGGGCCGGCACGACATGGCAGGTGAGTTTGGCCACATGGCACTGGAGGAGACCGGGCCCGTGTGCGGCTGCGGCAATGTGGGCTGCTGGGAGGTCTTCGCCTCAAACCGCGCGGGGTTGCGCTACTACCATGAGCTGGCGCCGGAAGCCACGCTTGCGAGCTTTCAGGAACTGCTGAACCTGGCCCTGGCCGGCGATCTGCGCGCGCTGCGCTCCATCGACAAGATGATGACCTACCTGGCGCGGGGATTGTCCATGCTGGCGGCCGGCCTGGCTCCCGAGGTGATCATCATTGTGGGCGACTGCACGGCGCTGTGGCCGCGCATCCGCCCGCTGCTGGAGAGCCAACTGATTGCCAGGTCGATTACTCCGCACACGCCGCGCGTGGTGGCGGCCATGGATGGCGATGCCGCGCGCCTGCGCGGCGCCGCAGCGCTGGTGCTGCACAAGGTTCTCTTCGGTCAAGCCGACTTCGCGCCGCAACCCATGCGGGGCGGCGTGCGTCCCAAGGCAGAGCCCGAGCCGGTGCCCGTGTAGAGTTTCGCGTGGTCCGTATGATAGCTGTCGGGAATCCTTCGGGAGAAAAGCCATGATGAGAGTGGGAGTCATCGGGACGGGCGCCATCGCCTGGAAGCACGCACAGGCCTACAAGAACATCTGCTACCGGATCACGGCGTGTACCGACCGCACCGAAGAAAAAGGGCGGAAGTTTGCGGAAGCGTGGGGCGCGGAGTTTGTGGCTACTCCAGAGCTATTGAGCCAGCGCGCCGACGTGGATTTTCTCGATCTCTGCACCTTTCCCGGCTACCGGCTGGCCGCGGTGGAGCTGGGCGCGAAATACGGCAAGCATGTTCTGGTGCAAAAGCCGATGGCCGTGGATCTGGAGACTGCGGCGCCCATGATCGCAGTGGCCCGCAAGGGCGGCATTCAACTGGGCGTGGTAAGCCAGCACCGTTTCGACGATTCGACGCTGTTCCTCAAGCGCGCGCTGGCCGCGGGGCGGCTGGGATCAATTTTGCAAGCCGACGCCTACGTGAAGTGGTATCGCACCGACGAATATTACGCGCGGCCGGTGAAGGGAAGCTGGGCCGGCGAGGGCGGCGGCGCGTTGATCAGCCAGGCCATTCATCAAGTGGATGTGCTGTTGTATCTCGTCGGCGCTGTCGACGAGGTCTTTGGCTACTGGCGTCTGGGTGCGATTCACAAGATCGAGTCCGAAGACCTGGTGTGCGCGGTGATGCATTACGCATCCGGAGCGTTGGGCGTCATTCAAGCGTCGACCGCGCTGTGGCCGGGCTACCCGGAGCGGATCGAGATCCACGGCACGAAAGGCAGCGCGGTTGTGACCGGCGACCAATTGACTACGTGGGACGTGCAGGACGACGAGGGTGAGCCGGCGCCGGTTGCGCAACAGGCGAAGTCGGGCGCGTCGGATCCGATGGCAATTTCGCTCACTCCCTTTGAGCGCCAACTCGCGGATTTTGGCGAGGCCTGCAAGACGGGCCGCGCACCGGCGTCGTCGGGCATCGACGGATATCGCGCGCTGCAACTGGTGCGGAGCATTTACACCTCTTGCGCCGAGGGAAGAAAAGTAAAGATTCCGGCGGTCGAGCTTTAGGCCCCGGGCTGCCGATTCACGCCGCTCGCTTTGGGAGCAATGTCATTCGCGAGGGATAAGTGCAATGATCACAGGGAAATGCGGTTTTCCAAATAAGCCCCGAGTGCGGAATCTGATATAATTCGAGATACAAACAAAATATGAACAGCTCAGCTATCGCAACGCACCCAAATGTCACGCGGGACGCCTTTGTCGTCAGCAATCCTGACCTGGACCTCAGCCCGATGACGGGGATGACCAGGAAGCACTATATCGAGTGTGCTCAATATGTCCTCGGACGCGCGTTCCGGCACGTGAAGTCTTTTGACCAGCCAATTGTTTTTCCCCTCGTGCCTGGTAAATCTTATCCCCAGCCGAATGATCCGGAATGGCGGGTTCGCTCCTACGAGTTCGAAGCGTTGGAGAGGACGTTCAACCTGGCAGCGCCGCTGATCCACGTCGATCCCGAAATTTCGATCGGCGACATCAAACTTCGCGATTACTATTGCCATCATTTCTATAACGCGCTTACGCCCGGACATGTGAACAGTCTGCCGCTGCCGGAGGATCTGCCCGATGCGACCTATCAGTTCACTTGCGAATTCGGCGGATTGACGAAGACGCTGCTGCTGATGCCCGACGTGTTGTGGCCGCATTTGACCCAACAACAGCGCGATGAGATGGCCGTCACCATCTCCAAGTGGGCGCATCACCGGACCACGCAGAACAACTGGCGGCTCTTTAATATCTGCGCGCTCTCATTTTTGAAAAAACATGGCTACGCCATCGACGACGATCTGCTCAAGAGCCACCTGATGTGGATCACCTCGTACCACGCAGGCAACGGCTGGTACCTGGAGCAAAGTTACAACTACTACACGATTAGTCTGTTTGTGGTGTACGGCACCATCTGGAGCCAGGCTTTCGGCCGCGAGCACTATCCGGAGATCGCATCGGTGCTGGAAAAAAGCTTCGCGGAATTGTTTCAGACCTACGCCAACTTTTTCGGGCGCGACGGCTTCATCAACATGTGGGCGCGGAGCATCTGCTATCGTTCCTGGATTTCAGGAGGGTTTCCGGCATCGTTCCTGCTCGCCACCAAGCCGCCGTTCGACCCCGGATGGGCGCGGCGCTTGTGCTCTGGATCGATCTTGCAGTTCACCGGCCGCGAAGATTTTTACCAGAACGACATTCCGAGTCTGGGCTTTTACGGCCATCGCGAATACGCGATCCAAAGTTACAGTTGCCCGGCGAGCCCGTTCATCATGTTTCTGCCGTTTATCTGCCTCGCGTTGCCGGAAGACGCGCCTTTTTGGACAGCGAAAGAGAACGACGGCATGTGGGAGGAACTGGGTGCGAAGTCGAAAAGAACGCTCCTGCAGAAACCGGGGATTGTGCTCGTCAACCACGGCAGCAGCGGGAGTTCGGAGATCATCTCCGGCAAGGTGTACGACGACGATCACAACTATTCCAAGCTGGTGTTCAATACGCATTTCCCCTGGGAGAACCACGATCCCAAAGGCGGCACATCGCAGGAGTACAGCTTCCGCAGCCTTGACCCGCGCGACTTACGCGGCGTCGACATCAATTTCTATCTCACCGGCCGCACCGTCGATAACAGCGCATCGAAGAGCCGCGCGTATTCGACTTCGCAGAGCATTCTCTTCAACGGCGTCCGCAACGGAGTGCTCTACCGGCAGCTGATCATGCGCAAGCCGCCGAACAATGGCGTCGGCTACCTCATCGACCTGGCCGAGATCACCGTGCCAGGCGGCGTGGTGCGCGTGGACCGTTGCCGCCTCGCTTTCGAACACGAGCTCACGCTGGGCCATTACGGCCTGCCCCACATGGGTGGCGAAAGCGCGGTGCTGAACGTCTTCCAGAGGGGCAGAGAGCGCGGCATTACTGCCGCCATTCCCGGCCGGCAGTTGGCGCTCGTCGCCTACTCCGGGTGGGATGAAGTTGAAAGCCAGGTGCATCGCGGTTTCAACGCTGAAGCGGACGAGAGCACGGTGTTGTACGTCCACCGCAAACGCACCGCGAAAAATCCGGCGATGGAATTGATGATCACCGCCATGCTGCACAAGACAGACGATTCCGCCTGGACGCCAGAGGAACTAAGCCCCGTCAAGGATGTGAAGATCGTGGACGTCACTCGAACGGGGTCGGTTTTCGGAGCCGAGATTACGTTAGCGGATGGTGCGGTCTATGCGGTCGACTTCAAGGATGTCGACGGATTGAGGAATTGCTGACGACTCTCGATCCAGCTCAGTGACTGGCTTTCCGATCGGGCAGGACCGTCCAGATCTCGGGATCTTCCTGGCCAAGCGACCACGAGCAGAAGCCCTGCAGGCCGCGATCCGCGGCTAATTGGTAGCGATCACGGAACGTGCGCTGATCGGTGTAGAAGACCCACTCGCGCAACTGATCGCGGTAGAAGAAAAAGAAGGCGGTGTGGTCGGCCGCATCCCAATCGGGCTTGACGGCGAACTCGGCGGCCAGTTGTGCGGCATCTCCCGATTTGATGGAGTCGCCTGTCAGATTGGGCCGCTCATCGCCGGTGGTTTTGTCTGTAATGGGCGCGCCGGTGTACCAGTGGTCTCCATAGAGCGGGATGCCGAGCGAGAGCTTTTCTTTGGGCACAAACTGGAGAGCGTAATCCAGGTTGTCGACGGTCCATTGCCAACCGGCGACGGGGCCGGGCATGGTCCAGCGCGTGTGCTGATCGTAGGTCATCAGGCAAATCAAGTCTACGGATTTGGCGAGAGCGGCGAGATCGTACGCGCCGCGCCAGTCCGTAAACATCCATTTGGAAAATCCGCCATTGCCGGGATAGCCGGGCGCATTGGGGACGGTGGCGATGGTGAGCTTGATGCCCGCCTTGTGCAGCGCGTCTGCCGTTCGCGCGACCACGGCCGTGAGCCCATCGCGGTCAAGATAATCGACATGTTCGAAATCGATCTGGAAGCCGATGTAGCCGTGCAGCTTTGCCTCGCGTAGCAACGCATCGTTCATGCGCTGCTGCGCGGCCTCGTTGCCGGCTAGATTGTGGAACTTGGTTTTGCTGAAGAGCGCGATGATGGGCATGACCGGCAGGTCCTGGCTCTGCGCCGTGGCGAGAACCGTGGCGTTGGGCGCGCCCGTGACCAGCCCGTTCTCATCCACGTTGTACCATGCAGGCACCAGCACATCGATTTTGGCCGAGTGGGCGAGAAACGAGCGCACGGAATCGGGGGAGTCGGTCATGTAAAACAGCGCCGACGGCGCGGCGCAGAATACGCGGCTGGCGAAAATGCAAAATAATCCGATAAAAGCGAATCGACGCATAACGAGCTACCTCACAGACATCCGCGCGAGAGACCGGTCACGGGGCGTTGCTTGAAACTATAATCGAACGGCGCGGCGTTTGCCGCGGATGCAACCATTCGGATTTGAATTTTGAGGAGATTGCTGCGCCATGGGGAACGAAACGAAGAGCGAGCCGCCGACGCGGCGTGATGTGCTGCTGGGCGCGGGCGCATGGAGCCTGATGCAGGCAGGGACCTTGCGAGCGTTTGCGGAGCAAGCGACGGCCGCGCAACCGGAACCCACCGCCGAGAAAACCGCCGCCCCGAAGCTGCCTCATGCGCGGCCGCCCGTGGCCGATCGCAAGTTCACCTCGCCAGCGGTGGAAGATGCCATCGCCACATTGCAGCGCCAGATTGGCGATCCAGCCCTGCGCGTCCTGGTTGAAAATTGTTTGCCCAATACAATCGATACCACGGTCTATCCCGGCACCTTCGACAAGCATCCGGATACGTACGTGGTGACCGGCGACATCGACGCCATGTGGCTGCGTGATTCCTCGGCGCAGGTGTGGCCGTATCTGCGCCTGGCGCGCAAAGACGCGCGGCTGCGCATTCTGCTGGAAGGCGTGGTCCGCCGCCAGGCACGCATGATTCAACTCGATCCCTACGCCAATGCGTTCACGCGCGACACCACGGATCCGCCGCTTTCCTGGGCGGTCAACGACCGCACGCAGCATCACGCGGGCGTGGCGGAGCGCAAATGGGAGATCGATTCGCTTTGCTTCCCGATCCGGCTGGCCTACGGCTATTGGCAGGCAACGGGCGATGCGGGACCGTTCGATGCCGAGTGGCGCGCGGCTGCGGAGGCGATTCTGCGCACCTTTACCGAACAGCAGCGCAAGCAATCGCCCGGCCCGTATAGTTTCCAGCGCAAGGCCGAGTCCCCCTACGACACGCAGGGGCTTTCGGGATTCGGCAACCCGGCGCGGCCCAACGGCATGATCTTCAGCATGTTCCGGCCGTCGGACGATGCCTGCATTTTCCCGCTTTTCGTGCCGGCAAATCTTTTTGCGGCCAAGGCTCTCGGCCAACTGGCGGAACTGGCCGCGCATGCCGCGCAGGATACGGCGCTGGCGGCGCGGGCCTCGGCGCTGAGCGATGAAGTGGCGCAGGCCACCGCGCGGCACGGGCGCGTGAATCATCCGCAACTTGGCGAAATCTGGGCGTACGAAGTGGACGGCTACGGCAGCCGGTTGCTGATGGACGACGCCAACGCTCCCGGCCTTGTGACGCTGGCCTACCTCGGCATTTGCCCGACGAGCGATGCCCTCTACCAGCGCACGCGTGCCTTCGCACTGAGCGACGCCAATCCGTATTTCTTCCGCGGCACGGCGGAGGGCGTGGGAGGGCCGCACATCGGGCTCAATTCCATCTGGCCGATGTCGATCATGTACCGCGCGTTCACGTCGACCAGCGACGCTGAGATTCGCCAATGCCTGCGCTGGCTGCGCGACACCACGGCGGGCAAGGGCTTCATGCACGAGTCGTTTAATAAAGACAATCCATCGAAATTCACGCGTTCGTGGTTTGCGTGGGCCAACACGCTCTTTGGCGAGCTGATGTTGACGCTGGCCGAGCAGAAACCGGCACTGCTGGCGGCGCCGCTCGCCTAGCGCACCTTCGAGAGCGCGCATTGGTTTAGGACAGAGAGCGGTCCGGCCGGTATCCTGATCCGGAGATGGTTGGACGCAAGCTGGTCGAAATTTTTCGATGGCTGTTTGACGCGCGCCGCGGCCCGCGAGGCCGGCTGGTTCCGCGATGGATTTTTCTGCGCGCGCTCGGCCTCATTTACTTCTCCGCGTTTTATTCGCTGCTGTTTCAGATCAAAGGGCTGATCGGTCCTGAAGGGATTCTGCCCGCGGAGGATTACCTGGCCGCGGTCGCGGAACATTTTGGCTTAGCGCGCTTCTGGTACGCGCCATCGCTCTTCTGGATCTCGACAAGCTCAGGCTTCCTGATGGCCGTGACGTGGATCGGACTGCTGGCGTCAATCGCGGCCTTCTGCAATCTGTGGCCGCGGCTCAGCTTCTTCATTTGCTTCGTCTGTTTCCTCTCGTTTGTCGCTGCATCCCAGGTGTTCTCTGGCTATCAGTCAGACGGCATGCTGCTCGAGGCCGGATTTCTGGCGCTGTTCTTCGCGCCGCCGGGGCTGATGCCGGGATGGGGCGCGAGCCATCCGCCTTCGCGCGCCAGTTGGTTTCTGTTGCAGTGGGAGTGGTTCCGCATCTACTTCGAATCGGGCATGGTGAAGCTGGCGAGCGGCGACCCGCAGTGGCGCAACTTCACGGCCATGGACGAGTACTACCAGAACGGCCCGCTGCCCACATGGGTGGGGTGGTACGTCGAGCATTGGCCGCACTGGTTTCAGGCGGCGTCGGTAGCCGGAACGCTGGCGCTGGAACTGGGATTGGTGTTCATGCTGTTTTTTCCCCGGCGTGTGCGCTTGATCTGCTATTTCATCGTCACGCCGTGGGAGATGGGCGTGATTCTGACCGCGAACTACACGTTCTTGAATTACCTGGTGCTGGCGCTCGGCTTTCTGCTGCTCGACGACAAGTTCCTGATGCGCTTTGTGCCCGCGCGTTTCCGCCCCAGCGAACCGGAGGCGGCGCCGGAACCGCGATTGGAGCGGGGAGACGATGAGCCAATCTCGATTTTTGCCGCGAGCGAAACAGGCGGGGCAAGCGAAGCAGCGGCTGCGCACGAGAGCGAGCGTCTATCAATCATGAGCGTGGCGGCGACGCAAAGCCGCCCCGCTTTTTACTGGTGGGTGATGCGATTATCGGTGACGGCATTCCTGCTGATGTGGATTGCTTACGACACCACCGCGGAGATGATCGCGATTCCGTTTCGCCACGTACACTTGCCCGTGGAGCCCATCGAGGCACTGGAGCCATTTCGCATTGCCAACCAGTACGGCCTCTTCGCCGTGATGACGCGCGGCCGCTACGAGATCGAGTTTCAGGGCTCCAACGACGGCGTGAACTGGATTCCCTACGAGTTTCGCAACAAGCCGCAGGCGCTCGACGAAGCGCCGCGCATTTACGCGCCATATCAGCCGCGTTTCGACTGGAACCTGTGGTTCGCGTCGCTGGGCGACTGGCGCGAGAACGAGATTGTTCCGATCACGGAGGAGCGGCTGCTGCTTGGCGGTAAAGATGTGCTGGCGCTGTTCCGCAGCGATCCGTTTCCGCAGCAGCCGCCGCGTTATGTGCGTGCGATGCTTTGGCAGTACTGGTTTACTTCGACGGACGAGAAGCGGAGCACGGGAGACTGGTGGCGGCGCGAATCGCTTGGCCTTTACGCGCCGGAGCTGACGATGACCGAGGACGGCCGCTTTGCCGCGGTGGAATGGCCCGAGGAAATGCCGCCGCACGATTGAAGAAGCAGGGACTAGGGGCTAAGGGACTAGGGACTGAATGGCAGAGGAGCTGAACAGCCAGCGGCGTTTTTTCACTGGTTCACTCAATCACTCTTTCACTCATCAAGCTGGAATCGGAGAAAGGATCCACAACCGGTGGTGCACTTGAGGACAAGGCCACGATGAGCCGCGCCTGCGTGATCGGATCGGGCCCGAACGGGCTGGCCGCCGCCATTGCATTGGCGCAGGCGGGGCTGCGCGTGGACGTGTACGAGGCGGAATCCGAGCCGGGCGGCGCGACCCGCACATTGCCGCTGACGCTGCCGGGATTTTTGCACGACTTCGGTTCGGCCGTGCATCCTTTTGCAGCAGGCTCGCCGTTTTTCAGCACGCTGCCGCTTGCGGAGCACGGATTGGAATGGATCCATGGCGACGCGCCGCTGGCGCATCCGCTCGACGATGGAACGGCGGTCGTCCTCGAACGCGATCTGGCCGCGACCGAGCGCGCGTTGGGCGAAGACGGCAAGGCGTGGCGGAATCTTATGCAGCCCGCAGCGGACGATTGGCGGGAATTTTCTCAAGATTCATTGGGGCCGTTCCTGCACATGCCGCATCATCCGCTGCGCATGGCGCGATTCGGATTGAGCGCGCTTGAGTCCGCGCGAGGTTTTGCGGCGCGCCATTTTTCGAACGTGCGCACGCGCGCGGTGTTTGCGGGCCTGGCGGGGCACTCCATGATGAGCCTGGACCAGCCGTTGAGCGCAACTGTCGGATGGATGTTCGGGATCACGATTCACGCGGTGGGTTGGCCGATACCGAGGGGCGGCGCGCGCGCCATTGCGCAGGCGCTCGCCAGTTATCTGCGATCGCTGGGCGGCACCGTGCATACGTCGCGACGCATCGATGCTGCGGCCTTCAAAGAGCTAGAAGCAAGCAGCGAACTGGTACTCTTTGACACTGCGCCGCGGCAACTGCTGGCGATTGCGGGCGACCGGCTTCGCGACGGCTACCGGCGCGCATTCGAGCGATTCGAGCCTGGGCCGGGCGCATTCAAGATCGACTACGCGCTTTCTGATCCAGTCCCGTGGCGCGCGCAGGAATGCCGGCGCGCCATCACGGCGCACCTGGGCGGAACGCTCGAAGAGATTGCCGCTTCGGAATACGCTGTCGCGCAGGGGCTGTGTGCAGAGCGGCCATTCGTGCTGGTTGCCCAGCCCACGCTCTTCGATGCGACGCGCGCGCCCGCGGGCAAACATGTGCTGTGGGCGTACTGCCACGTGCCGAACGGGTCGGCGCTTGATATGACGGAACGCATGGAAGCGCAGATCGAACGCTTCGCCCCCGGTTTCCGCGATTGCATTCTGGCGCGTCACGTTTCCACGCCGGCTGTGCTGGAAACCATGGACGCCAATCTTTTGGGCGGCGACATCGGCGGAGGCGCATTGTCCCTGCGCCAGATGATTTTCCGGCCGACATTGCGCGGCTATGCGACGGGCACCAGGAATTTGTACCTGTGCTCGGCGTCGACGCCCCCCGGCGGTGGCGTGCACGGCATGTGCGGTTATCACGCGGCACAGTTCGCGCTGCGGCAGATGAAGGGAAGCTAAGACGGCTCCCAGAAAAGAAGAGGCCGCTTGCTGAAATTGCGTTCTGCCTTCCACATCGCGCAGTTTCAGTAAGCGGCCGGTTGAATCATCTTCCCCTTGGAATAAGGTCTGCGTCTTTACCCGCGTGCGTAGCTTTCGAGAGCGACGCGCGAGGGAATGGTGAGCGTGCATCCGTGCTGCGCCACCAGGTGATGGTTTTTGAAAATGCTCAATGTGCGCGTGACGGTTTCGCGCGAGGCGCCGATGAACTCGCCGATCTGCTCGTGGGTGAGCGAGAGGCGGCAACGCGCCGGCCGTTCGGGCTTCTGACCGGGCTCGTCGCTCCACACCAGGAGCAGGCGCGCCAGGCGCTCGGGCACCGAAGTCGAGAGGCCCACCATGCGCAGTTGCTCGCAGGCGGTGTTGTAGGTGCGAACCATCTCGCGCGCCACCGACTGGTAGACAGCGGGATGACGAGACATGAATTGCAGAAAGACTTGTTGCGAAATGTGCGCGACTTTGGCCGGGTAGAGGGTGTCCGCGGTCATTTCGTACGCGCCGCCGGAGAGAGCGGAGGAAAGGCCCAGCACTTCGCCAGCCGTGGCAATGCGGAAGCTCAGGCGGCGGCCATCGGGCGAATTAATCGAGAGCTTGATCTCGCCATCGAGCACCACGTAGATGCCTGAGGCCGGGTCAGTTTCGCTGAAGAGAACCATGCCAGTGGGATAGGTGGAGGGCGCGAGCAAGTGCTCGAGATCGGCCAGAGCTTCGGCCGGCAACGACTTGAAGAATTCACCCTTCCGGTAAGAAGGAACAATCGTCTGGTTCGTCGATTCGTATGCTGCGTACATTTCAGACCTCCGTGCCCGCTGGTTGAGAGTTTGAGCTTGCCACTTCTTCGGCAAGATACTGGGTCCATGGTGTGCCGCTGAGGATCGCGGCACCGGTTTGCGCGTGAATGGCTTTCAGAATGCGAATTCCGCTGGGATCGGCAAACGTGGTTTCCCGCAGATCGAGAGACAGTTTCTTCTGCGCGAATGCGGGCGCCTTCTCTTCCCAGAGGCGGCCAAGTTCGGCCGCCCATGGTCCGGCAAGACGCCCTTCGAGCTTGAGAACGACTGCGTCCGATTTTTCTTCAACGGTGATTCTCAGCACTTGCTGGCTCATCCTGCGCCATGCCCCTGTATAGGCACGGCGCGTGCCAAACTCGCGAGCCGACGCGATGAAGGCCGTGGGGTGCTGAAAGCAAAGCCGTTAGATTCTTCTGGATTCTGCCGAGGAGGGAGACGGAGGGCGATGCGTGACGAAGTGACGACGACGATATTTCGTCATGGCGACGATGGGAAGTCGCGAACGCCTCACACTCGCGCTCGCACGCGGCGTCTACATGTAGTCGCCGCGTTCGATGCCGAGCTTCTTTATTTTGGAGTTGAGCGTGGTGCGCTTGAGGCCGAGACGCTCGGCAGCGCCGCCGGCTCCGCCGATCATTCCTTTGGCGTCGCGCAACGCGCGCAGTATGGTTTCGCGCTCGGCGGCCTGGAGCGTGGGGTTCGAGGATGCTGCCTCGTCTTCTTCCTCGTCCTGCATGGATTCGAGTTCGGCAAGCGGCGCGTGCAGCACCGTCCCGCGCGTGAGGATGACGGCGCGCTCCAGATAATTCTCGAGCTCGCGAATGTTGCCGGGCCACTTCCATGCCATCAGCGCATCCATGGTCTCCAGCGGGATGGTTTCAATGGTCTTGCCCATGCGGCGGGCGTGGCGCGAGACAAAATGGCGCACCAGGATGGGAATGTCGGCGGTGCGGTCGCGCAGCGACGGCGCAAAAACTGGAAACACCTTGAGGCGGTAAAAGAGGTCGCTGCGGAATTCTTTTTCCGCCACCATTTTGGCCAGATCGCGGTTTGTGGCGGCGATGAGGCGCACGTTGATGGGGATGGGCCGCGTGCCGCCCAGGCGCTCGATCTCGCGCTCCTGCAAAGCGCGGAGCAATTTCGGCTGAAGGTCGAGCGGCAGCTCGCCTACCTCGTCGAGGAAGAGCGTGCCCTCGTGCGCCAACTCGACGCGGCCAATTTTGCGCGCGATGGCGCCGGTGAACGCGCCCTTCTCGTGGCCGAAGAGCTCGCTTTCGAGCAAGCCCGCGGGAATAGCCGCGCAGTTCAACTTGATAAAGGTGCGCTCGTTGCGCGGGCTGAGGCGATGGATGGCGCGCGCCAGCAGCTCTTTACCGGTTCCCGTCTCGCCCTGAATGAGCACGGTGGCATCGGTGGGCGCAACGGTCGAAATCTCGCGTAGCACGCTGCGCAGGCCGGAGCTTTCGCCTACGATGTCTTCAAAGCGGTGTTCGAGGTTGATCTCTTCTTCGAGATATTGCTTTTCCTGAGTCAGCCGGTCGCGCAGCTCCGCGATCTGCTTAAAGGCCATCGCGTTGTTCACCGCCATGGCCACCTGCCCCGCCACCTGAGTCAGCATATCTGCGTCGTGCTGCGAGAAGGCATTCTCGAGGCGGCTGGCCACCATCATGGTGCCGAGGGTTCTTTCGCGATGCACCAGCGGAACCCAGACTCCCGACTGCATGCCCATGCTGGTGAGGTGCTGCACGGATTCTGGCGCGAAAGGCCAGCGGTCGATTTTGTTGAGAATGACTGGACGGCGCGTACGAAAGGCCTGGCCGGCAGGAGAGGCGTCAGGATTGAGCAGCACTTCGCCCTGGTTGGCTTCGGTGTCGGCGGAGCCGAGAAACTGCACACGTAACTTGCCGGTAGGCTCGTCATAAAGCGCCAGCGTGGCGGCATCGTGCGGCACCATCTGGCGGATGCTCGCGGTGAACGCTTCGAGCAGCTTGCGAATGTCCACATTGACCAGCAACAAACTGCTCAGCTCGGCGATCACCGACTCCTGCGCCTGCTTCTGCTCGGTTACGTCGCGCGTGACCTTGGCAAAGCCCGTGACGGCGCCGGTGCTGTCGTGGATGGCCGTGATCACGACGTTGGCCCAGAAGCGGGAGCCGTCTTTGCGCACGCGCCATCCCTCTTCTTCTACGCGATTTCTCGCAATCGCCTGGCGCAGCAGCTCGGCGGGGCGGCCCTGCTCCACATCTTCCTGCGTAAAGAAACGCGCGTAGTGCAGGCCTACCACTTCGTCGGCCTTGTAACCCTTGATGCGCTCGGCGCCGGGATTCCAGGTAAGGATGTGGCCGTCGCGGTCCAGCAGATAGATGCCGTACTCGCCGATGCTCTCGACAATGGAGCGCAGCCGCGCATCGTTCAACCGCACAGCCTCCTGCGCCGCGCGTTGCTCCGTGGCGTCGCGGATAAAGGTCACCACGGCGGGGCCGTCGGCGGTCTGCATCGGCTTGAGCATGATGTCGACGGGGATTTCCGTGCCGTCTTTGCGCAAGCCGAACAGATTCATGGAGGCGCCCATTTGCCGCGTGCGGGGATGGGCGCTGTAATTTTCGCGATGGCGGGGATGGCCGTTGCGGAAGCGCGCCGGCACCAGCATTTCCACCGGTTGGCCGATCAGCTCTTCGCTCGCGTATCCGAACAGTTCCTCGGCGCGCGGGTTGGCAGCGCGCATGACGCCGTTTCCGTCGGAGACGAGGATTGCGTCCGGCGAAAACTCAAAGAGGCGCTCAATAGTGTTCTGGGCAAAACCCGGATGCACGCGTTCCTGCGCACCCGTGCGTTGCTCTGGGGAATCCGAAGGGCCCATTTTGTGCTACCGACCTTAGCTGAAAGGTACGCTCACGAACCGTGACCTTGCAATGGCCAACACGGGAAAATTGCGTCAAATGAGGCCGATACGGGCGCGGCAGGCTCAGGAGGGTCTTGCCTGCTCCGCAAGGTAAGCCAGCCACGCATCCATTCCCGCGCCGGTTTTGGCAGAGGTCTCGAAGATGCGGATGCCTGGCCGGATTTCATTGATGTTGCGCAGGGCCAATTCGCGGTCGAAGCCGCAGGGCTCGGCGATATCCATTTTGGTAATCACGGCTGCATCGGCGGAGTTGAACAGGCCCGGATACTTGAGGGGCTTGTCTTCACCCTCGGTCACACTGAGCAGGGCCACGCGGATGCGCTCGCCCAGGTCGTAGCTCGACGGACAAACGAGGTTGCCAACATTTTCGATGAAGAGATAGTTGAGACCTGCGAGCGAAACTTCCTCCCAGCCGTCGAGGTGCTTGGCGATCATCTCCGCGTCGAGATGGCAGATGCCGTGGGTATTGATCTGGCGCACGGGCGCGCCGCTCGCGGCCAGCCGCCGCGCATCGTTGTCGGTCTCGAGGTCGCCCACCAGCGCCGCTGCCTGCGCCCCGCGGGCGCGGAGTTCGCGCAGAGTCCGCTCAAGGAACGCGGTCTTGCCGGTGCCGGGGCTTGAGACGAGGTTCAGCACCAGCACGCCGGCCGTCGTGAAGCGATTGCGCAGCCCCGCTGCCAGCTCGTCGTTCTTCTTCAGGATTCCCTTCCGCAACTCGACAATGCGCGTCGTCATACATGCTCCTCAACCGGGTCCTCAATTTCGTCCGGTTCTTCCAGTTCAATCGATTCGATTTCAAGCTCGCGTCCCTGGCGCAGATCGGCGGCCAGCTCGCCGCACTTTGGACAGCGAAAACTTTGCACGCCTGCGATTTCGGCGTCGACGCCACAGGCATCGCAGTGCAATATCACGGGCAATATATTGATGACCAGCGCCGCGCCCGCGAGTGGCGAACCCTCCGTGGCCAACTCCCAACAGAACTTGAGCGAGTCTTCGACGACTGACGCCAGAGCGCCCACGCGCAGCCGCACTTCTTTGACGCGCGCGCCGGGATACGCGGCCGCCGATTCGGTGACCGACTCCACAATACTGGCCGCGATGGAAAGCTCGTGCATAGATGCCGTTTCTTTCTGCAAGATACTACGGCGCAGGCAGCTTTGGCTGTAGACGGGCGCACTGCCGCTGGGCGGGCGAAAATGTAAGATGGAAACAAAGGATCTTCCCCGTGCCCGGCACAACCATTCCTGCATCGCGCCTTGCCCTCAGCCGGCTGGCGCCCGAAACGTTTCAGTCGGAAATCCGCGCCATGACCACGGAGTGCGACCGCATGGGTGGCATCAACCTGGCGCAGGGCGTTTGCGATACGCCGGTGCCCGCGGTGGTAGAAGCCGCGGCCGCTCAGGCAATGCGCGATGGGCAGAACATTTACACGCGCTGCGACGGCATTGCGCGCCTGCGCGAGGCCATCGCGGCCAAACAGCAGCGCGACTATGGCCTCAACTACGACTTCGACCGCGAGGTGCTGGTGGCGTCCGGTGCCACGGCCGGTTTGCATGCCGCGGCCATGGCGCTGCTCAACCCCGGCGACGAAGTGCTCGTGTTCGAGCCTTTCTACGGCTACCACGTGAACACGCTCAAGTCGCTGAGCGCGAAACCGGTGCTAGTGGCACTGGCCGAACCCGATTTTCATCTCGACGCGGACGCCATGCGCGCGGCCGTTACGCCGCAGACGCGCGCCGTGCTTTTAAATACGCCGGCTAACCCCAGCGGCAAAATCTTTTCCCAGTCCGAACTCGAGCAGGTCGCGGAGCTTTGCCGGCAGCACGATCTATTTCTGATTACCGATGAGATTTATGAGTATTTCGTCTACGATGGCGCGCGGCATATCTGCGCGGCCACGCTGCCCGGAATGCGCGAACGCACCATCGTGATCTCGGGCTTCAGCAAAACATTTTCGATTACGGGCTGGCGCATTGGCTACGCCACTGCCGATGCGCGATGGATGCCGGCCATGGCGCACTTTCACGACCTGACGTACGTATGTGCGCCTGCGCCACTGCAGGTGGGTGCGGCGGCGGGGCTGGAGCAGTTGCCGCCGAGTTTCTACACGCAATTGGCTGTGGAGTATCAGGCCAAGCGGGAAAAGATGGCGGCCGCGCTCGAAGACGCGGGCATGAAGCCGACGGTGCCTGCAGGCGCGTATTACATCATGGCCGACGCCGGACGCCTGCCCGGAAAGACCGCCGCGGAAAAGGCGCGTCATCTTCTAAGCTCGACTGGCGTGGCCGCTGTCGCGGGTTCGGCATTCTTCCGGCCCGGCCGCGGCGAAAACTTACTGCGCTTCTGCTTCGCCAAGCAGGATGCGGAACTGGACGAGGCCTGCGGCCGCCTGCGCAAGCTATAGCGCCGGCTACGAATTCGCGACGATTTGCCTATTGCGTCTGTGCGGCCAGCCACTGCTTCAGGTTTGGCTCCTGCAAGCGGCGTAATTCAATGCAGCCGTTGATGCGCTCGAGAGCGTGCCTCAGGGCTGCATCGGCTGCGGGCACCTGGTGGCTTGCGAAAAAGTTTTTGACGTCGTCGCGCGCCTCGACCGAGCAGAAGTTGCCCGCCCCCGCCACAAAGTACGAGCCCAACTCGGGCGTGAATTCCGTCTGCACCTGGTTCCAATGCGTCTTGATGAATTTCCAGGCCTGATCGCGATTTTCGGGAATCCGCATGGCGAGATTGAATTGGATGGCCGAATCCTGGTTATGCACCTTCGAAGAGACAGAATATTCGAGGGCGCGCTCCAGCAGATCGGGATTCCTGAAAGCGACCAACTCACGGAGCGCGACTTCCTGTAACTCAGGATCGTTCGTGGTTTCGTAGATTTTCTGCAACTTGTCGAAGAGCGCCGCGTCGCCATTTTCCGCGGCGATGTCGACCGCGGTCAGGCCGAGTGAGGGATCGACCGATGCAGGATCGGACAGGTATTGATCCGCGATGCCGCGCGCCTGCGCCTTTACATTGGCATCTTTGCCGTAGAAGTCGAGAATGCCGAAAAGATACGCGCGCAAGTCGCGCTGGTTCGATGTGTCGCTTGGCGAGGCGCTGCCAAGACGGGCATACACCGGGCCAAACGTCCGTTGAACCCATGCGGCAAGGGCGTCGCGCTCCTCTGGGGTCGAGGCCACACGGCCGACAATGGCGCCCACGTTGTCTACGGCGTTGGAGAGCACGTCGCCGCTGGGATCGGAGCGGAGCGCAGAGACGAGGGCCAGATAATCGCCGACTGTTGCCTTATCGGCATTCACCTGCGCCCACTCGTCGCCGGTCAGGCTGATGCGCTCTTCGGGAGTGAGGCCGGTTTCCACCTGGGCTACAAGCGCTGCGTACTGGTCGGGCGCATAGGCGCTGCGGTAGTAGCCCTTGCCACCCGCGTTGGCAAAAAAGATTTTCGATGCGGGCGCCGCGAGGGCCGGCGAGGAGGGTGTGAGAATCTGGCAGTCCTGACCTGTCGCGTCCGCTTTGAAGCAGACCGGCAACGTCCATTTCTGTTTGGGATCGGGCTTGATTCCGGGGCTGAGGAAGAAGCGCGACTGCGCGACCGAGACTTGGCCGGCAGAGGGAGAGCCAAATTCCAGGATGGGCTCGCCCGGCTGTGTCACCATGGAATCCATAATTTTGTCCACGGGCCTGTGGCTCACTTCGGTCTGCGCGTTCCAGAAATCCTCGGCTGTGGCGTTGCCGTACTCATGCGCGGCCAGGTAGGCGTGCACGCCTTTGCGGAAGGTTTCCTCGCCAAGATAGTTCTCGACCATGAGCAACATGGCGCCGGCCTTGCCATAGGCGATGGGGTCGAACAACTGCTCGATCTGGTCCGGCGTGTCAGCGCTGGCACGGATGGCGCGCGTGGTGGGTTGCGCGTCGATATTGAGCGTGCGCTGATTGTCGGCGGCGACAAATTGCGGAATGTTCCACTCGGGATGCATCGCCGCCGTGCACTTGTTTTCCATCCAGGTAGCGAAGCCTTCGTTGAGCCAGATGTTGTCCCACCACTGCATGGTCACCAGGTCGCCGAACCATTGGTGTGCCATCTCATGCACGATGGCGAGGGTCGCATTCCGTTGCGCGCGAAACGTCGCGGTCCTGGGATCGAGCAGGAGGTCGGTTTCGCGGAAAGTGATAGCGCCGAAGTTTTCCATGGCGCCGGCCTCGAAATCGGGAATACCGATGAAGTCGAGTTTTTTGAGCGGATAGCGAATGCCGAAGTAATTGTCGTAGTAGTGCAGGGCGAACTTGGCGATATTCATCGCGAAAGGCGTGAGCGCAACCTTGTCGGGCGTTGCGCAGACACGCAACTTTACGCCATCCTGATCGCCACTTGTGCATTGGAAATCGCCCACCATGAAGGCGAGGAGATATGTGGACATCTTCGGCGTGGTCTCGAAGGTCACAGTGTGCTGCTTGCCCGATGGAACCCAATCGCTCGCGTCCTTATCGCTGGCAATCGGAGTATTCGAAATCGCAACGTCGCCGGCATCGATGGTGAGCGAGACCTGGAATGTGGCTTTGAAGGCCGGCTCATCGAAACAGGGAAAGGCGCGGCGGGCGTCCGTAGATTCGAATTGCGTGACGGCGTAGCTCCGCTTTTCGGTTTTCGAAAGATAGAAGCCGCGCAACTTGTCGTTGAGGATTCCCGTGAAGTGGATGCACAGCGTCGCGTCGCCGGCCGGGACGGTATTCGGAAATGTGAGCGTAGCCTGTTCTTTTTCGGGATCGAAACTGACAGACCCCTTCTGCAGGCCGTGCTGATACATGATATTTACACTCTGGATTTTGAGCTCGTTCGCGTTCAGCGTAATGGCGTTAGTGGGCTCCTTGATGTTGACGTCAATCACTTCAAAGCCGGTAAAGGTGGCTGCCTTCAAGTCGGGGCCGAACTCGAGCGAGTAATGCGAGGGAATGACGTTCGTCGACAGACGCTGCGCGTTGGCGGGGTGAGAAAAACCGAGAAGAAGAAAGAGCATTGCGGCAAGGGCGCACAAGTCAATGCGCACCTGGAAAGGAAGACAGCGAATTTTCATCAAGTCCCTCGTGAAGATGAGCGAAGTGGCAGGACAACTGTACTGCCACCCGTGTTCCACCCTGGAATGCCGCCGCCCGGGATGGATCGCCGGGGGCTGGTTATACAGAATAACTTAGCCTGCTATTCAAGCTGCGCCGGCGCCAACTTGGGCGCAAGGCCCTGAATGATGAGCAGCGCCGTCGGGTATGCGAGGCACGCGATGATGAATAACGTAACGTAGCTATGGGTGACATAGACAATTTCGCCCGCACCTAACTGGAACAGGAAACCGCCTACCGCGCCCGCCATGCCGCCGATACCGATGACGCTGGCCACGGCGGATTTGGGGAACATATCGGACGGCAACGTGAAGAGGTTCGCCGACCATCCCTGGTGCCCCGCCGTGGCCATTCCAAGCAACGCCACCACCGGCCACAGATGATGAACAAACGGCGTGGCGAAGATCGGTGCGATCAGCAGCACGCAGATCAGGAGCGTTGTCTTGCGGGCCACATTGGCACTGATTCCGCGCTTGATCATTACGGAGGAAAGATACCCACCGCCAATACTGCCAATGATGGAAATGCTGTAAGCCATCACCACCGGCACGCGGCTTTGCTGCAGGCTCAAGTGGAACGTCGATTGCAGGTAACCCGGAATCCAGAACAAGTAGAACCACCAGATGGGGTCCGTGAGGAACTTGGCGATGGCGAAGGCCCAGGTCTCTTTGCGTGGAAACACGCGACTCCACGGAACGTTTTCCAGCTTTTCCGCAGGATCGCTCAGGATCAGTTCCAGTTCGGCTTTTGAAACGCTGCGGTGTTGCTCGGGCCGTCGATAGTAGACGAGCCAAAAAAGCAGCCAAATAATCCCCAGCGCCCCTGTCAGGACAAAAGCGCCGCGCCAGGTCACCAGCATCACCAGCGTCGGCACCGCAATGGGCACCACGATGTTGCCGATATTGGCGCCAGAGTTGAAGATTCCCGTTGCCAGAGCGCGCTCGCGCCGCGGAAACCATTCCGCGACCGTCTTAATGCAAGCGGGAAAGTTGGCGGCCTCGCCTAGCCCGAGGAGAAACATGGCGATCGCGAATGTGATGACAGAAAACGCCGCGCCCGGCAGCATGGCAGCGATGCTCCAGATGCCGATAGCGATCGCGAATGCCTTACGCGTGCCCAGTTTGTCGGTGAGGCCGCCGGCCACCATCATGCCGATGGCATAGGCAGCAGTGAAAGCGGCGGTGATGAATCCGTAGGTCCGGTCATTCAGGCCCGGAATCACGGTCTCAAGGGTGTTCTTGAGGTAAGCGATTACGCCGCGATCGACGTACGCAATGACCGTAGCCAGAAACAGGAGGAAGCAGATGATCCAACGCTGATGCGAGACGCGATCGGGAGAGCGAAAGGTAGCAAAGAAACTGCGGGATTGAGTCCCTGCTTGCGGCATTCTGTCCGGCTCCTGCCAAGTACAACGAGGTCCGACCAATTATACCGGCCTGCCGCATGGGCGCGCCCGGCTCGCGGTCTCGAGGGCTACGAAGAAGATTTGGAGCGGGGCAACAGCGAATCCAGGAACAGCAGGCAGGCGCCGGTGACGATCGAGGAGTCGGCCAAGTTGAAGTCGGGCCAGTGATAGTTGATGATGTGCACCTCGATGAAGTCGACCACGGAACCGTAGACAATGCGGTCGTGCGCGTTGCCCAGAGCTCCGCCCAGAATAAGCGCGAGCGCGACCGTCGTCAGCGTGACGCGGTCGCCCAACCGCAGCAGGGCGATGAAGACGCACAGCGCGGCGAGCAGGGTGAACGCGATCAGACCCCAGCGCACGACGTTCGGCGAGGCCGTGTCGGCAAACATGGAAAAGGCCGCGCCCTCGTTGGTCCAATGCGAAATGCGGAGAAAGTGGTCGATGACAGGGATCGCGCCGCCGAGGCGAATGTGCCTGGTAACCCAAGTCTTGCTCAGCCGGTCTGCGACGACGACGAGAGCCGAGATCAGCAGCAGCCAGTGAAGGCGGCGGGGCCGAGGCCAGTTGGAGAACCAGTTCACTGTGCGTCCTCCGGTTGCGGGGGTGCGATGCCCATCTCATGCAAAGCGTTCCGGCAGCGGCCGCAGACATTTTGCCAGATGCCGTAGTCGGCGGTGTCGGGCATGAAATTCCAGCAGCGGGCGCATTTCGAGCCCGGCGCGGGTGAGGCAGTGATCTTCGGCTCCTTGCCTTCCTCAACCACAACGCTTGAAACGTTCAGGAACTCCTTGAGGCCCACTTCGTAGCGTTGGAGCAGGGCGAGCAGCGGGCCCGAACTCTCGATATTGACCTGCGCCTCAAGGCCCTTGCCGATGTTCTTGGCCTTGCGGTCTTCTTCCAATACGCGCAACGCATCATCGCGCATGGCGAACAGTCGCTTCCACTCTTCGAGGAGCGCGGCGGGATTTTCGGAGTAGATTTCTTCGGGCTTCGGAAACAGGCTGAGGTGCACGGACAATGGTCGTGCTTGCACCGGCGGCAACTGCTCCCACACCTCGTCGGCGGTAAAGGTGAGGATGGGCGCGACGAGCCGCACCAGCGCTTCGGTGATCTGCCACAACACGGTCTGCGCCGAGCGACGGGCGATGCTCGTGGGCGCGAACGTGTACATGCGGTCCTTGAGCACGTCGAGATAAAACGCGCTCAGGTCCACGATGGCGAATTCGTTTACGGCCTGGTAGACGCGATGGAACTCGAAGGCCTCATACCAGCCGAGAATCTTTTCGGTAAGTTCGCGCGTGCGGGCCAGCATGTAACGGTCGAGCGGCATCAGCTCGCTCTCGGGCACTCGGTTGCGGGCCGGGTCGAAGCCGTTCAGGTTGCCGAGCAAAAAGCGGAAGGTGTTGCGCAGCTTTCTGTAGAGCTCGGCGCAGCGCTGCATCAGGTTCTCGCTGGCCGCCATGTCTTCGCGGAAATCCACCGACGCGACCCACAGGCGCACGATTTCGCCGCCCATTCTGTTGGCAATATCCACGGGATCGACGCCGTTGCCGAGAGATTTCGACATGGCGCGGCCCTGCTCATCGAGCGTCCAGCCGGCCGTAGCCACGTGCGAATAAGGAGCGCGCCCGCGCAGCGCCACCGACGTGAGCAGCGAAGAGTGGAACCAGCCGCGGTGTTGGTCGCCGCCCTCGAGATAGAGGCACTCCGTGCCCTTGTCCTTTTGGAAGAGGGCATAGGCCGAGCTCAACTCCGGGTCCGATTCGCAGACGGCGAGCCAGCTCACGCCGGAATCGAACCAGACGTCGAGAATGTCTGTCTCTTTGCGAAATGCCGTGCCACCACAATGCCTGCATTTTGTGCCGGCCGGCAACAGCGCTGCGAGGGCCGTAGTGTGCCAGGCCTCGGCGCCCTCGCGCTCAAAGAGATCGACAATCTTGCGATTCAGATCGGCGTTGATGATGGGCAGGCTGCAACCTTCGCACATGAAAACGGCAATGGGCACGCCCCAGATGCGCTGGCGGCTGATGCACCAGTCGGGGCGCGTGGCGATCATGTTGGTGATGCGCTCCTTGCCCCACGCCGGATCCCATACCACCTTGTCGATCTCCTCGATCGCAAGCTGCCGGTATGTTTTTTCCTGGCCTTGGACTGACTTTATCGGCGTTTCCAAGCTGATGAACCACTGCTCGGTAGCACGAAAGATAACGGGATGATGGCAGCGCCAGCAATGCGGATAGGAATGCTCAAGCTGAGCACCTCCCATTAACGCGCCGCGTTCTTCGAGCATGGCGACAATCACTGGATTTGCCGCCCAGACTTTCATTCCTTCGAAGGCCGGCGGGTTGGCATGCGGCCAGACCGCAGGATCGACGTGGATATGCCCGGCAGCATCGACGCGGCTGGTGGGGTCGATGCCGTACTTCTGGCCGGTGTAAAAATCGTCGGCGCCATGCGAGGGCGCAGTATGCACCGCTCCGGTGCCGGTGTCGGCGGTGACGTAGGTGGCCAGAACGCCCAGGATCGACCGCTCCAGGAAAGGATGCTGAAAGGTGACGCGGTCAAGCGCGGCGCCCTTGAAGCGGGCGAGCTCTTTGGTGGGCCCGAGTTTGCAAGCTTCGGCCACCTGCGCGGCCAGCTCAGCGGCAACGATGTACACGGGTTGAGTGTCGTGGTTTCCCACCCTTGCCTGCGGCAAGGATGGGGCACCCGGCATTTGTGGCGGGTTGGCTTCCATGGCCACGTAATCGAAATCGGGATGGAAGGCCACAGCCATCGACGCGGGAAGCGTCCAGGGCGTGGTGGTCCAGATGATCGTCGAAACGTCGCGGCCGGCGAGCGCGGGTGCAATGGCTGCCGGATCAGAGGTCAGCTTGTAGCGCACGTAGACCGACGGGCTGGTGTGGTTCGCGTATTCCACTTCTGCTTCGGCCAGGGCAGTGCGGTCGTGGATGCACCAGTAAACCGGCTTCAGGCCGCGGTAGACGAAGCCCTTTTCCAGGAAGCCGTAAAAAGCTTCCAAAATCTTCGCCTCGTACGAACGCGCCATGGTCTTGTAGGGCGTCTGCCAGCGCCCGAAGCAGCCAATGCGCTCGAACTGCTCGGTCTGCATGTCCACATACTTCTGGGCGTAAGCGCGGCAGGCGTCAAGCACCTCTGGCACCGGCATGGTGAGCTTTTTATGGCCCAGTTTCTCGTCAACCTTGATCTCGATAGGCAGCCCATGGCAGTCGTAGCCGGGGACAAACGGGGCGTCGTATCCGGCCATGGTCTTGGATTTGACCACGAAGTCCTTCAGGCCTTTATTGAGCGCGTGGCCCAGGTGAATGGGCCCGTTGGCGTAGGGTGGGCCATCGTGGAGCAAGTAAACCGGCCGGCCCTGGCAGGTCTTGCGCAGCTCTTCATAGAGCCGGAGCGAGGCCCAGCGCGCCAGCCGAAGCGGCTCATTCTGGGGCAGATTGGCTTTCATCGGGAAGGCGGTCTGGGGCAGGGTCAGGGTCGCCTTCAACTCCGGCGCAGAGGACATCGGGACTCCGTTCAGGCTCTCGAACTTGTTCAATCTCCAGTGTAAATGGCGGCGTGAAGTTTTTCGGGGTAACAAATCGGCCGCCAGAAGCGTCTATTATTTGTGGGAGCTTGAAAGCAAACGGATATGGCAGTGCGGAGGCCGTAACACGTTATCGGTTGCTTACCGGGCCAAGACAAGTAAGGGCGCGGTAAAGCATAATGAATCGTACAGCCCTGTTACGGGCGCGCTCGCGTTCGGACGGGCAATGGCAGCCCCACGGGTAGCGATAAGGGCAGACAACCAACGGACATGACACCGGAACAAAAGGACGACCAGGGAGGCGCAGGGCCAGAACACGGCCATGAGTTGGATGCCTTCCTCGGCAAAGCTTTCGAGGAGAAGCCCCTCTGGGCCGACCTCTGGGAGAGCATCCGCGACGTGTTTTTCCCGGTCAAGCTGCCGCCTTTGCAGTTGACCTCGACGCCGATTCCTGTGCCCGACCGGATGGCCGTCAAGACCAATCCCTGGGCCGTCGGCATCTCGACCACCATCAACGCCCTCATTCTTTGCATCATCCTGTTCGTTGTGGGCAGGAAGGTCATCGAGGCGGTCAAGCCCTCGCTCCTGGACACCAACATCGACATCAGCGACTACAACGCGCCCAAGAACACCGTCAAGGCCGGCGGCGGCGGTGGTGGCGGCGACCGCAGCATGATCGAGGCCAACAAAGGTAAGCTGCCGACGAAGTCGCCGGACCCCATCACGCCTCCGACGCCTGTGACCCTCGAGCACCCCAAGCTGCCCGAACCCCCGGCCATTAATGTGCAGAGAGATATTCAATTGCCTGATAACAACATGCCGATGATCGGGCTGCACAACTCACCCAACGTGACCATGGCCTCGGCGGGAGGCGGCAACGGTGCGGGCATGGGAACGGGCTCGGGCGGCGGCCTTGGCTCCGGCAATGGAAACGGCTACGGACCCGGTTCCGGCGGCAATACCGGCGGCGGCGTGTACCAGGTAGGCGGAAGAATCTCCGCGCCGATACCGATCTTCCAGCCTGAAGCCGAGTTTTCCGACGAAGCGCGGCGCGCCAAGTACTTCGGTGTTTGCATCATCGCGCTCATCGTCGATGCGCAGGGTAATCCCCAGAACGTGCACGTGGTCCGTACCCTGGGCATGGGACTGGATGAGAAGGCCATGGAAGCGGTGCGCAGATACAAATTCAAGCCGGCCATGAAGGACGGCAAGACGCCGGTTCCGACGATGATTACCGTCGAAGTCGATTTCCACCTGTATTGAGATCTTCGGCTGCTCAGAGACCGAAAAAGCGGAGCGCGAGGCGCTCCGCTTTTCATTTGGGGTAAACATGGTCTGCAAGCTAGTGGCTAGCAGTTGCCCTACATGATCATCCAGTCGCCGTCGTCTTCCAGCAGTTCTTTCATGGCGGCGCAGTCGCCTGGCGATTGTCGGCAGGGATTCACTTCTTCGCCGTCCACCGCGCGCATCACCGTAACAATTTTCTCGTGCGATTTGAGCACCGCGTCGTGGCACTTCTTGGCCACGGCCATCAGCTGATCCCAGTTGCCCTCAAGCACAGTGCCCTTGTTCTTTGCCTGGTGATAGAGTCCGCTGGCGTCAATAATCCTGTCCAGGTCCGCGGCTGTGTCGCACCCATGCCGCTTCTTGTCCTTGGTCTGCACCGTCAACTCGAGAAGCATCCGATTCGTCCCCTTCGCAGTCTTCCTGTTGAAGGGATACAACGAGCGGCGTGGGAAAGCCGTGATTCAGCGTACGGGGGCATGTGATTTGGATCACGCGGTGTCAGCGGCACGGAGAAATTCGGGCGGCCGTTGAGGGCAGGGGACTCGTGCCGGGACGGGGGTCTCAGGGCGCGAGCGCCACCCGTCCCAGCGTCAATTGCGAATTATCTGTTTCGATGGCTACTGCCTGTGTGCCATCCACCATATACAACGTGAAGGTGTTGGCTTTGGTTGGAGACGTGCTTTCGAAGCCCGCGAGCGTCCCTTCAAACACACCGTTCGAAGCGGCCGTGAAGCTTCCGGAGATGGCGAAGTCCGCTGATCCGGCGCCATAGTCGGCGAAACCCGTCACGTCGTCCACTGCGGCATTGGGCACAGCCAGCAGCGGGCCAACCACATTCTCCCGCACCGATTCTCCATAAAACCCGGTTGCGTTGTAAAGGCTTGCGTTCAATCCGTAGCCGCCGTTGAATGAGGCCGCAGAGAACGCGCCGGTCTGTTGTTGAAAGGCCTGTCCGGCGAAAACATCGTTGGCATCGCTGGTGAGCACGAGGCCCGAGCCGTTGCCGGTGAGACAAAGATGCAACGAATATTTGAATGTCGCGCCGTCGGTGAGATTGCTCAGTGTCACCCGCCCCGTGGGATCGACTGTGTAGGTGCCAGTGAAGGCGAGAGGATTCTGCGGCGCTCCTCCGCTGAGATCGTTCCAGTTGAGCATGCCGGTGGCGCTGCCGCCGGAGTTGAGAGTCACCACCCCGGCTATCTGCAGCGGACCATGCTCATCCTCGCCCTGGACGGCGAAGACATAACTTGTGCCAACTACTGAAGCCGGGCTGAACTTGCCGGTGCTTGCGCCCTGGCCGAGCGCCGTGCCCCCCGAAATCCCCGAGTACACATAGCTATAGGCCGGGATGCTGGACTGGTTTAGCCGGATGTGCGTGGCGTCCACGATATAACCGGCAAGGTCGAGCACCGGCAGCGAAGAACTTGTGCCTGGGTTCAACTGAAACACCACACGGCCGAATGCGTCGGGTGCGGAGACGGTGCTGGCGCCTAAAGTTGGCGCGGCGCTGGAGTACACATACCCATCGATGACATCGAACACGCTGCCGTTTCCTGAAATCCCTCCTGGGCTGTCGATGTTGAGAATGCCTCCGATCCATGTCGGACTGCTGTAGTAATCGATGCCATAGAGGGAGATCGCATACCCGCCCGCGGGTGCGGCCTTGCTGGTTTGCAGGTCCAGCGTCCCGCTGCCCGAGACACCGTCAAAACCGGCAATGAGCCCCTGGGAACCTGAAGCCAGCGTGCCGCTCAGGGTTTCGGATTCATTCGGGCCGATCTCGATGTTGATTTCGAGATTTCCGTCCGGAGTGGTGGAATAGCTTCCACCGGCAATCTGCGAGAACAGCGTGTACTCATCGCCCTCTCCGTCGTCGGAGGTCGCGTCTTGCTCTCCGCCTGTTATGACGCCGCCCTTGGCAATGATGGTGCCCGTAATGAAGGTGCCCACGTTTCCCAGCGCGCCTGAGATCTGGAAGACGTAGGTTCCATCCGCCAACGTGGGCGCGGCTGCGGTAATCACGATGCTTGCCGAGGCCGACTTTGTCGGATCGGTCACCGACGTCGCGGTAACGGTGACGGTATTGCCTGTTGGGATCGCCGCCGGAGCGGAATAGGTAGTTGCAGTCTCACTGCCGGTGGTGGCGGGGCTGAACGATCCGCAGGCTGTGCCGCCGCAGGTGACGGTCCAATTCACCTCCGGATTCGCTGTCACATCGTTCGTGATCAGCGCGCGCAGAGCGAACGATGCGCTCACTTGCAATGAAGCTGGAGGCGCGCCGAAGAATGCCACGGAGATCGGAATCGGGGGCACGATGGTGATGGTGGTTGACCGGGAGAGCGATGTGTTGGCGACGGAGGTTGCCGTCAAGGTGACCGTGGTTCCGGATGGAACGGCCGCAGGCGCGGTGTAAACCGTGGCCCCCACTTCATCGCTGGCGCTCAACGTGCCGCAGGCATTCGGGCTTCCACAACTGATGGAGTATGTGACTAGAGTGTTTCCCGTGCCACTGTTGATCGGATAGGTTGCTGCCGCATAAATTGTTGCTTTTGCATTGACAGCCAATGACGACGGCGGCGTGGAGACAAAGATAACAGAGGTCGGCTGCGGCGTCTCATTCAGAGCCGGCAAGCTTCCCGGCCCTCCACAGGCTGTGAGTCCGGCGATTGTTGCCGTGGCAACGAAGGAGAGGACCGCTCGGCGTCCGATCATGACTTGCACTCCGTTCAGCTACTGCAGCAAGTGGCATCGGAAAGCGACGCAGCTGCAGGAAGTTGTCGTGCGTATTGTTGGGCTGACAAGTTGACCGATGGCGGGAGTGAAGGCTGGTAATGGAACCTGTGTTCGGCGATGGCTGCAAATTCCGCCTTCCCGCTTTTTGTTTTTCGCGTCACCCGAGTACCCCAAACAGTACGATGCTCAAATTGACAAATAGTTGTCTTCACTGTTGTTTAGCAGCAGATGAGCGTGATCTAAATCACGCCCCTGAGGAACGGTAAAGTTACGGCATGAATCGGGGCGTTCGCAATCCCACGGGTGAGGGCGGACACCGGCGGTACGGGTCCGCGGGGGCTAAAGCCCGCGCTGTTTTTGGGTTGCTTGTGGCACGACTGAAGTCGTGCCCCGACACTTCTTGCTCGTCTTGAAGGGTTTTCCAAAGCATGAGGAGACCGGCGGTACGGGCCCTCGCCTACTTGCGCTTTTACGTGATGGGTATCACTGGTTAGACCACTTGCGGCTTTTTATACTCGGGGCGCGGTTCGGTTCTCGCTGGCTTCGCCTCGCAAACAGGGGCGGAAGGCTGCAAAGCTGCGCGGGGAGCCGAAGAAAGGGTGCGTCATGGCAGGAGCGGCAGTGATCGAAATTGGACATGAGGCGGACGTTGCGCGCGAAGGTTTGGACCTTGCGGGATTGACGAAGATGTACGACTTCAGCGGGAAGTCGGTGGCGATTACGGGCGGGGCAGGCATTCTGGGCAGCGAAATTGCCAGCGCGCTCGCGGGCTGCGGCGCACAGGTGGCTATTCTCGACGTGAATCCTGACGCGGGCAAGGCTGCGGTGGATCGCATGGGCAAGCACGGCAAGCAGGTGACCGTTTTCCAGTGCGACGTGCTCAACCGCGACAGCATCGCCAAGACGGCCGAGGACGTGGCCGCGCGCTTTGGCAAGCTGGATTGCCTGGTGAACGGTGCGGGCGGCAACAAGCCGCAGGCTACGACCAGTCCCGATCTCAAGTTCTTCGATCTGCCCACCGACACGCTGCGCTGGGTGTTCGAGCTGAATATTCTGGGAACGATTTTGCCCAGCCAGGCCTTTGGAAAGATCATGGCGTCGCAGGGCTACGGCGTCATCCTGAACATCTCGTCGATGAACTCTTTCCGGCCGCTCACGCGCATTCCAGCCTACTCGGCAGCCAAGGCCGCGGTGAGCAACTTTACGCAATGGCTGGCGGTGCACATGGCGCAGGAGTACTCGCCCAAGATCCGCGTGAACGCGGTAGCGCCTGGATTTTTCCTGACCAATCAAAACCGTTTCCTGCTGACCGACAAGGAGACAGGCGGGCTGACGGCGCGGGGCAAGGCAATCATCGCGCACACGCCGATGGCGCGCTTTGGCGAGCCGCAGGACCTGTTCGGATCGGTGCTCTGGCTGCTTTCGCCGGCCTCGGAGTTTGTTACCGGCGTAGTGGTGCCCATCGACGGGGGATTCTCGGCTTATAGCGGCGTGTAGGCGCGAACCGACACACCAAGCGCATATCAAGACTTGCGAGTCCGAAGGGATTTTCAAGGAGGGAATCCAAGTAGATTCGTGACGAGATGGCCGACGCAAAATCGCGAGGACTTTGGATAGTGATCCTGCTTGAGGCGTGGGCGACGTTCGATAGAGGAATCTTCGGGGCGCTGTAGTGCATTCCCCACGCTGTTGTGAATGACCAGACGTTTCCTGCAGTGCTCTAAGGAATCAACCTTGCAAGAGGTGGAATTTCGTGGCGCAGTTCAGGAGAGAATTGAATGGGAGGTACGATGCTAAGCGATCCGGCCAAAATTCGACGCGACGGCGATACCTTCATGGTCAGCTTTCCCGATCTCCCCGGCGTCTACTCTCAGGGCGACTCCCGCGAAGATGCGGCCCGTCATGCGGTGGATGCTCTGAAGACTGGCCTGTATTTTCTGGTGAAAGATGGTGGTCGTCTTCCCGTTCCATCCGCTCTAGATCCCCGTCTTGTTCTAATCGAAGTGACTCCAGGTTTCGCATCCACGTTCGCGCGGCTACAGGAGAAGGCCGGCGATCCGTCGTAAGACTGGCAAGAACTGCGGATCGCTATTTTCTCGATGAAACTGGTCGAGGGCGGAGAGAGTACCCTGCGTCGCCAGCGGCGCGGTGACTCAGTGCCCCGCTGGAGATTCACTCGGCGCCAGCGAGCGTGTTGAGCACTGCCGCTTTGGACTGCTCCAATTCAGGGATCGTAAGGGCCGCCGAGCGACTGACAGAGTTGCGTTGTGGCTTTTTGGACATAGGAAGCGGCTCCTTTAACCGCCGCCCCCAGTTTCCTGCTCGCTGATGCTCCGTGAGCGTGTACCATCCCTGTCATCCACGAATGCCATCTTCGGTAAAATGAGAGTCGGGATTGCTGATGCAAATCTCCCTTATTGTTCACTACCTGAGTTGGTGAGCCCGGAATAGGTTTTGGGTCACTTGCCCGAGAAGGCGACTACACGTTCATGTCGAATGTTGACCTCCGCCGTGACAGTTTGGCCCGGATAGGTTTTTCAACGACTTACAGACTCGCGGGGACTATCTAAGTACGTGGAAGTCGCGCAAGGCATCGCATTTTGTGGGTCGGGTTATGGGTTGGCTTTTCGTGATATACCATCTTGCGCGAACACTCTCACCTCGGAATCAAGGGTCATTCGCTATGCGGCAAACGATACACGCTCGTACTTTCGCTAAATTCGGCCCCGATCTGTCGCGAGGTTGGACCACTCTGCCGCCGCCTCTATCACCATTGCATGGTGCGGACGGTCGCTAAGTGCTCGCTCCGGTCCTCACCGCGCCTACCAGTCTCACTTAGTAATCCCCGACATGACGCCTCCGGCGTGTAAACCGATGCCCTCTACGGGCAGAGCCCACCACCAACCGGGCCTGCGCTTTTTGAGAAAATAGCTGGTGCCCGTGGAATAAGCGAAGATCCCAAGGTTGAGGCCCACCTTTGCTCCAAGGGGCGACGGCATGAGCGGATTCGCTTCCTTGCAGTTATGCTCGTCGATGCAGTGTTGCGCCACCGCAATGTCGGCGAAGGCCATGGCCAGATGCACGCCATTGAGCCAGAGGAACTTTTTATCGGCGATTCGCGGACTGCGGCCGGCAGGCACGCGCTTGAATCCATCAGAGAACGATGCGGAAACCGGCAGCACTGGATGCAAAGGGGGCGCAGCGCTTGAATTCCGGGGAGCCGATGCAGGAAGTGGAGCGCTCGCAGGATCAGCATTGGACGGCACGAGCATCGACAACCGGGCGTCCCACTGAATTTGCCGGAATGGAATTTGAGTCTGCTGTGCGAAGGATGCACAGCCACTGATGAGCACCGTGACACTGACCGCGTGCTTGACAACTGATTGAATGAACATAGAGCCCCGCCCTTAAATGAATGACTTTGTGGTGTATCGGCGATTTATGGGGGGCTCATTACTGACTCACAACCATCCGGGAAACGATTTAGTTGTGTCGTTGGAATCTTTTCCTTTTCCGGGCGAGTCGCTAAACTTCCCTGTCCCTGAGAGCGCAGCTTTATCGCAGGAGAGGAGCTCTGAAGTACAATTGCCGCGATGTCAGCGATTTACGATCTCGCAGCCACGGAGCGCGGAGACTCGCGATGGATAGAGAGCCGGTGGGCCCGAATCGGGATCGGCGCATCGCTGCTTTTGTTGCTCATGTTCAGCACGTGCACGGTGTTTGTGCGGCAGGCGTGGGCGATTCAATCATTCCAAATAGGAATCTACGCGCTGGTTGCGGTTTACCTGATTGCAGGCATTCGTAGAGAGAGCCTAATTCCGGCGCGCACCTGGACCGCGTGGCTGGTGTACCTGATTCCGCTTTGGGGCGTGGTCCAGATCGCCGCTCACACCACGGCTTCGACGTTCGAAACGCGCGAAGCTGTCTTGCGCTGGGGAGCACTGGCCGGCGTGTTCTTTATGACTCAGGTTGTGGCACGGAACCGGGCGGCACGCGGCGTGGCGCTTCATGCGTTCCTCTACTTCGCTATGGCGATGGCGGTGCTTTGTCTCACACAGCTTTTCACATCAGAAGGGAAAGTCCTGTGGCTTTTTTCGTCCGGATATCCTGACGTATATGCGACATTTCCGAGTTACAACAATTATGCGCAATTCATTGAGATAGCGTTGCCCATTGCGGTGTGGTGGGCCCTGCTAAAGGGATGGCGTTCATGGGGATACGCACTGGCCGCCGGAGTGCTCTATGCATCGGTGATCGGCGCAGCATCCCGGGCCGGCGCCATCCTGTGCACGGCGGAGCTTCTGGTTTTGCTCGGATTCGGTATCTTCTCGTCCCTGCGGCATAAGCCAGGATGGTCTCTGCGTTCGACGGCGGCGGTGTTTGCTCTGCTGCTGGCTCTGGCTGCCGCATTCACGGTCGCCGTGGGTTGGCAACAGGTATGGAACCGGTTCCTGCATAGAGATCCGTACGTGTACAGAAGAGAGTTTCTCTTAGCCGCCATCGACATGGCAAAACATCGGCCGCTGATGGGTTTTGGTCTGGATACTTTTCCCGAAGTCTATCAGCGCTTCGCGATCGCGGATCTGGATGTGTATGCCAACCATGCCCACAACGACTGGGCGGAGTTTGCCGCTGATGGCGGAATCCCCTTCATGCTCCTCGTGTTTCTCCCCTTTGCCGCTGCTGTTCCCACGGCAATTCGGCACCCCTGGGGGATGGGATTGATTGCTGTCATGCTGCACGCGTGCGTGGACTATCCGTTCCCGCGCCCCGCAGTCTCTGGCTGGATGTTTGCTATGCTGGCCGTTCTCTATATGGCGCAGGCGGCGGATCGCCAGCGCTTGCGAGGCGCCGCGATGCCAACCAGCAGCGATGCGATGTAATCGGTTTCGGGGATGCGCACGACCAGACGCCGATATTCTGGCTTCCACAACTGGGTCGATTCTTCTTCTCTACTGGCCTGTTTCGATTTGGACAGATGATATGAGCAGCCGACCGGAAACTCTCGTTGTGCCGAGTGCACGCTGATAGGCGAGGCGAACGCGCAACAACGATGCACCCTGGGGCACGAAGAACGTCAATGCGGATTTCTGCGGACTGTCGCTTGAAAGATCCTGAGACTCCGCGAGCGGTGTGTCCGATGCAGTGTCGATGATTTTCCATTTCAGGCCCGTGCCAGGAGAAATCTCGGAAGTGCTATAGGAATATCGGAGCAAGTACTTGCCGGGCGAGAGCACAATAGACTGTTCCGCGACAGCGCAGGCTTCCGGCTGCCTGCCCGTGAACTCCACTTCCAGGCCAGCCGGCCCCGTCCACGAATTCAAGCCATCGTAGGCCGGCAAGGTCCAGTCGAAGCTCACTGGCAGAGGGACGCGCGCGAACATCGGGTTATTCACAGGTGCTGCATCGGCTTTGATCCACCGGCGGGCGATGAGCGTACGCCATAGTTCAACGGCATTGGTTCCGTCCTTTGCGGAAATGAGCCGGTTGATGGTCGTGAAAACCTGTGAAGTGTCGGTTTCCGGGTCGCCGTCCTGGATGAGGCGCTGCGCAGCGGAAGCTGCTGACGGAAGCTGATCCTTCGCGAAGAGAAAATCGATGTACTGACGGATAAGTTTCGGGTTGTCGTTCAAGATGGCTTTGGAGATCACCTGCGGATCGGGAGACTCCCGCCAGCACAATTCAAAGAGGGCGCCCACGCTATTCGATGGCGTCGTGGCAGCGCTTCGGGCCCATGCCCAGAATGCCGATTCGTTGCCGCGGCGAAAATAGAAATTGGCAAGAGCCCAGCGCGGCGCAAATGTGTGGTCGATTGCAAACGCTTCGAGCATGAGTTGCTCTGCTCGCGTAAAATCCCCGGTGCTCTCAGCGTAGAGTCCAAGTTCAATATCTGCAGATGCATCATAGGGATCAAGCTGAAGCGCTCGCTCCAGAAGTTGATCCGCGTCAGCGTCATCGAATTGAGAAAGACGCATGTAGTAACTCCATGCGTCCGGTTCGAGACGAATGGCAGAGCGAATGGATTCCTCCGTGTCCTGACGGAACAGATAGTCCGCCCGCGTTAACTTCCAGGAGCACCAAATCCCAAAGCAACAGGCTCCCGCGACAATCCCGCGGGAGGCAATCGAGAACGCGCGCACTGAAAAGTTCGCCAAGCTTTTCACACTAGCACTTAGATCGACCCTGCCGGTGTGTATGACACACGTCATACACAAATTATTGAAGGGATAGCCTGATAGCCCTTGAAATCTCAAAACTTCCCGAGTTATATAGGAAACGGGCGTGTGGGTTAGTGTCATCGTATAGCGTGGAGGTAATGCCATGATCGTCAAGCCTGTTGTAGTTGCGATGACTCTCTTATCATCGTCATTTGTATTAGCCGCTTCTACGGGTATCGGTACCGTGAGCACACGGGGCGAAATCAAGGTGGGCGGTTATGCAGTAAGAGGCACGGCCACGCTCTTCGATGAAACCAATATAGAAACCAACCAGTTTGCCGCAACAATGCGGCTCGACAAGGGTGCCGAGATCAAGTTGGGCGCTGGGTCCAGTGGTACGCTCTACCGCGATCGGTTCGTTTTGTCGCGGGGAGAAACGGAGCTGACGACGCCATCATCATTTCAACTTGAGGCGAACGGCCTGAGCATTTCAACAGGCACTCCCAACACCGTGGGCATCGTTTCGTTGAGCCCCCAGAAAACCGTGCAAGTGGCAGCCCTCAAGGGCGAATTGCGCGTGATGGATAGCCATCATGCTCTGATGGCGGAAGTCAGTGAGGGGGCGTCCCGCTCATTCCCGAACGGGGCGAGCGCGCAGGATTCGCCTTCACAAACGCAGAATCCGCCTACCGAGCAGGCCGCGCTGAGTGTGCCTCCTATGCCGGCTGCGGGTCCGCAGGCGATCTCCGACATCGGACTTTTGAGTTTCGAAAATGGCCACTACTATCTAGAGTCCAGTTCATCGGGCATCAAATACGAGATCTCGGGCAATAACCTTTCGAAGTTCGTTGGCGACAAGGTCATTATCGAGGGGACGGTGCTTTCAGGAACGGCCTCGCAGCCTCAATCGGTGGCAATCAAATCCATCGTGGTCAATGGTCCTTCTACTGGCACTACAACGCGGGGAAAATTCCTGATCGCGGCAGCCCTCGCCGGAGGAGCGGCTACCGTCGGCTATGTCATTGATTCCGCAAGCCGCTGATTACCCTGCCTTGGCGTTGATGACGCTTCCCAGCGGCACCTCCCAGGAACAGCGCTGGTGCTTACTCGCGCACCCATCCACACTGGATGGCAGTGTGCCGAGCGGGCTTGGGTTTCGCAAGATCGCGGGAACCTACTCCGTTGTCACGGCCTGAAGGGGTCTCACAAGTCATCGTTGAGCGTTCTGGACTCCTGAAAGTCTTTTGGGGTAAGTGCAGCCGTCTTAACTCTCCTGGTCGGTCGATTGCTTCTCATTTATCGCGACTTATCGCTTATACGCCCGCACGCGTGGTTAGAACAAACTTCACTGTCACGATTTACTTTCTCCCCTTGCATGACATTTGTTATACAACTGGCAAACCTTTTTTGCCGTGGCAGCGTCCTATTGTGTGCAAGGAGTCCTGGTCGGCAGTAATTCGCGGCTCCTCTTCCCCAACGGCCTATAGAACCTCTGGATCACCAGAATGCCTTTGGGCTAAAAGTATGTGAAGCATTTCTGCTTGGTCTCATGACAATGGGACTGAAAAGGGCGAGGCCTACACCGAATAGACCTCCGGTCGAGCACGGTAGATCTCACTCAACACTTTTCTTACAAGGACCCAGGAGCAGGCGCCAAGCTTTCAGTGGCCGGCTCGTCAATCTGCAATTTCCATGAATATTCTGAACGCGCGCTCTCGAATGATCAGTGTTCGGCTTTCTGAGGATGAGTACTCTGCACTCTTGAGCTTGTGTGCGGCCAGCGGAGCCCGCAGCGTCTCGGATCTTGCTCGGAATGCGTTGCGGTTGCTCGTAAGCTGTGGAAACAACGGTTCTGGTACGCAACTTCATGCGGACGACTTTCTGATTCAGATTCAGTTGCTCAATCGAAAGATTGAGGAATTGAGCGAACGGGTCACGAAGGCCACGAGCAAAGACTAAACCCGAAGCCTGGCAAATGGCCCCAAAGCAAGAGCCCTCCGTCCAATCGAACTCGATACTTCGGCACTTCTTCAACCACGCCTAGGACTGGTTATGAAAATCATCAGAATCATCTGTCTCACATTGTTCGCGACGTGTGTGTGCCTGGCACAACAGGAGCCCGCTGGTCTGCGAGTCGGTCCGGGCGAAACAACAGACAGCAAGCTTTCGAACCTCCCGATCGAGAAGCTCGGAGTTGACGATCTTGTCGGGATCTCGGTATACGATGCGCCAGAGCTTACCCGAACAGTGCGCGTCAACGCACATGGCGACATACGCCTGCCCATGCTTACGCGGCCTGTTCATGCCGCCGGCCTCTATCCCGATGGACTAGAAAAGGCGATTACGACTTCGCTGATTGCGGAGAATGTGCTTGTCGACCCAGTCGTTACGGTCACTGTGGTTGAATACCAAAGCCGGCCAATCACCGTCGTCGGCGCAGTGAAGACCCCGCTCACATTTCAAGCCACGGGAAACGTCACTCTGCTGGACGCAATCTCCCGGGCCGGTGGATTTTCAGAGAAGGCTGGCGCGCTGGTCCTGATCAGCCGCCCATCAACGGGGGCAGACGCAAATTCGAACCCATTGCTTCAGCGAGTCCCCGTGCAGGGGCTTCTCGATGGCTCCGATCCCACGTTGAATGTGGCCTTGCACGGCGGCGAAGAGGTTCGAGTCCCGGAAGCCGGCAGAGTATTCGTTTTGGGTGACGTGAAAAAGCCGGGTGCGTATTACCTTACGGATGGCCCGGACAGCAGCGTCCTGAAAGCATTGGCTCTATCGGAGGGCCTGGATAGCTTCGCCGGGCGCACTGCCTATATTTATCGAAGGGAAGCCGGCAAGGGGGATCGCAACGAGATTGCCGTGCCGCTGAGGAAGATCATCGAACGCAAGGCTCCGGATGTGAATCTCCAGGCCGACGACATTTTCTATATCCCCAATGCGACCGGAGCGCGCGCCAGCCTAAAAGTTCTGGAGGCGTCCGTCGGAGTCGGTGCGGCTCTTGGCTCCGCCTTCATCTACTACGGATCTAAATAATTACCTGCAGGGAAACCATGCCTGAACGCGCGAAATTGCAGGAAGCTGTTTTTTCAGCTTCATCGACCAACGTTCCAGCGTTGACGTATTTGACGCCCCAGACGATGGCGGAGTTCGAACCTGAAACTCCATCAGCGCCACTCTCGCATTATCTGTGGCTACTCAGACGGCACCTGTGGAAGATCGCGGCGTTCGTCGCGACCTGCGTTCTTATTACCGCCATGGTTTCCGCTCGCCTGCAGCCGATCTATGAGTCAACCGCAACCGTAGACATTGACCGCCAGGCTCCATCGCAGGTCGTCGGTGATGAATCGTCGCGAGGGGCCGACCTCAATGACTCCGATCAACTCCTGGCGACTCAAGAAGAGCTGATCCAATCCGATGGCGTGCTGCGGCCAGTCGCAGAGCAATATCATCTCCTGGAGCAGGAAGGGCAGATCAAGAACCCGCATGACCCGCGTGCCCAGCAAACGGAGAATGCGCCATTGGTTTTGAAGCGCCTCAAAGTAACGCGGCCGCCAAACACATACCTACTGCTCATTAGCTACCGTTCGCCTAGTCCTCAGCTTGCAGCAGACGTGGCCAACGCCATCGCAGCTTCGTATTTGTCCCATACCTATGACATCCGCATTCGTTCATCTGCAAATATGTCGGCGTTTATGGAGAAGCAGCTCGATGAATTGCGAGCCAAGATGGAGAAATCGAGCCTGGCGCTTTCTCAATTTCAGAAAGATCTGGACGTGGTTAATCCAGAAGAAAAAACAAACATTCTCTCCGCCAGGCTTTTGCAACTTAATACGGAATATACAACTGCCCAAGGCGATCGAGTCAGCAAAGAGGCCGCATGGAATGCAATCAAATCCGGATCCATTGAAGCCGCCCAGGTGTCCTCTCAAGGTGCAGCGCTGGCCAAGTTGAAGGACGCGCTCGATCAGGCGCAGCAGCGGTTCGCCCTTGTGAAATCGACCTATGGATCGACGCACCCGGAATATCGGAAAGCCGCTTCGGAATTAGCTGAAGTTCAGAAAGAATTTGACAACACCCGGAGCAGCATTGTCGCAGAGATCGGCGTCGAATATCAGCAAGCTCTCAACCGCGAGCAGATGCTGCAGAAGACGGTTACGGAAACTAAAGCGGAGTGGGACAGTCTCAATTCGCGATCGTTCGAGTATCAACAATTGAAACAGGAAGCCGATGCAGACAGGGCATTGTATGACGAATTAATCCGAAAGATCCGGGAGGCCGATATCAATGCCGGATTCCAAAACAACAATATTCGGATCGCGGACCTGGCAAGGCCATCGATAAAGCCAGTTTCTCCCAGGATCAAACTCTACTTATGTATCGCGTTTCTATTCTCATCTTTTCTCGCCATCGGAACGGCAATCCTGCTCGATTCGCTGGATACGACCCTCCGCGATCCTGGGGAGGCAAGCCGCTATCTCGGCACGGATGTCATCGGCGCGATTCCCGTCGATACGCACGCTGCGCAGCTTCCCAGACCCGTGACGCTCGAACCCAAGCGTGCCATCGTGCCAGAAATCGTATCGAAACCAGGCCGCAACGGGAATTATGGCTCGCGATCCAGCTTTGATGAGGCGGTTCGGTCGTTGCGCAACACGATTCTGCTCTCAGATTTCGAAGGCCGGCTCCGCTCGATTGCATTCACAAGTGCCACCCCCAGTGAGGGAAAGACTACTCTTGCATGTCATCTCGCCATAGCGAATGCGGACCGGGGGAAGAGAACCCTGCTGGTTGACGCCGATTTGCGGCGTTCGAGTGTACATGCGAAGTTTGGACTGAACCCACGGGAGGGACTATCGAGCGTCTTGACAGGCGAACTGCATTGGCAGGATGTCGTACTTCCGGTTGAAGGCAAACCGAACCTCAGCATTCTGCCCGCAGGACCTGGATCCCATCGGGCAGCGGATCTCATTGGCCCACGGCTGTCGACTTTGTTGGATGAGTTCGCGAAAGAGTATGACCTTGTCATCCTCGATTCACCTCCGCTGCTGGGGTTTGCGGAGTGTCTTCAAATTGCCGCCGCGGCAGACGGGGTGCTTATCATCAGCCGCGCAGGCGAAACCCGGCGTAAGGCCGTTGCGGAAGTGGTATCAGTTCTTCAGCGCCTCCATGCGAACATCATCGGCGTGATCTTGAACCAGATAAGTCGAAACACCTCATCCGAGGCCTATTCCGCATACTACGGCTACTACGGAAAGTACGATTCCAAGTACGAAAAGCCGATCGAGAGTTGAGCCCATCCGATCGAAGAACGAAGGCGAACAAGCCTTGGCAACAACACAGATCCTGCAGTGCATGGAGGTTGGCGATGAATCCGTGGCATGAAAAACGAGTGCTCATTACGGGGGTATCTGGCACTATCGGCCGCGAGCTGCTCAGGCAGCTTGTTGGCCATGGAACGGCCGAAATTGTCGGAATCGACAGCAACGAGTCAGAGCTGTTTTTCTTGCAGCAGGAATACGCTTCTTATTCCTCTGTGCATCTCTATCTGAGCGATGTTCGCAATCCAGAGCAGCTTTCGCGGCACATGGATGAAATCGACATTGTTCTGCACACCGCCGCGTACAAGCACGTTCTTCTGTGCGAGCAGGCGCCGAGCAATGCGGTGCAGACCAATATTCTGGGAACGCAGAATGTCATCGATATGGCCACTGCTCACAATGTAGAGAGGGTCATTTTTACCTCTTCTGACAAGGCGGTGAATCCGACGAGTGTGATGGGTACATCGAAGCTGATGGGTGAGCGGCTGATCACTTCGGCCAACGCGATACGGCATAACGGAAAGCCGATTTTTGCCTCTACTCGATTCGGCAACGTCCTGGGTTCCAGAGGTTCGGTCATTCCACTGTTTGCGCGGCAGATCGCAAACGGCGGCCCGCTTACCCTTACGCACCCTCAAATGACGCGTTTCATCATGACGCTGCGGGATGCGGTGCGGCTGGTGATGGATTCGGTGTTCCTGGCCCGCGGAGGTGAAGTCTTCATTACCAAGATGCCCAACGTCCGCATCCGGGATCTGGCGACGGTGATGATCGAAGAATTGGCGCCTCGATTCGGTCATGATCCCAAAAACATTGAGGTCAAGCTGGTCGGCGTCATCGCCGGTGAAAAGCTATATGAGGAACTTATGAGTGGGGAAGAGATCCGGCGCACCATTGAACTGTCCCGGTACTTCGTAGTTCTTCCGGCCCTGCGCCCGATTTATAACCTGGCTGAATACGAGTATCCGCAGTTGATCCGCAACTCCGTCGATCGGCCCTACAATTCAGCCAACGAAGCTATCCTCACGCCAAATGAGCTCCGCAGCATGCTTGTCAACCGTGGATTGCTCGTCGAGGCGCTGCAGGCGCTCGGTGTGGCCAGCCCGAACCTTCCGCGCGAATCGTCGCACGAGGCATTTCTCGAAACCGATACTGTGGGCGCTGCTTTTCAAGCAGTAACTCAAATCGCGCATTAAGGAGACATCGCATGCGTGTACTTATCTTAGGCGGCGATGGTTATCTCGGATGGCCGACGGCCATGCACCTTGCTGCACGCGGCCACGAAGTACTGGTCGTTGACAACTATCTTCGCCGCACAATCGCCCAGCAAACCCGCTCCGAGGCGCTGATGGCAAATCCCAATCTGCATACGCGGGCCGAGATCTTCGAGGCGGCGAGTGGGTGCAATGTCGACGTAAAGATCGGCGATTGTGCCGACTTCCGGTTTATGGAAGAAACCGTGCGTGACTTTGTACCCGAGGCTCTAGTGCATTACGCAGAACAGCCTTCCGCGCCATACTCGATGATCGGCTTTCCCGAAGCATCGTTGACGCTGAATAACAACCTGAATGCGACCTTCAACACGATCTGGGCAGTGATTAGCCATGCCCCCCAGTGTCACATAGTCAAGCTCGGCACCATGGGTGAGTACGGGACGCCGAATATCGATATCGAGGAGGGCTGGATCGAATTCGAGCACAAGGGCCGCACGGACAAGTTCCTGTATCCGCGCCAGGGCGGCAGCCTCTATCACACAACGAAGGTGCTTGATACAGACCTTCTCTGGTTCTATGTGCGAACGTACGGCATACGTGTCACGGATTTGATGCAGGGCCCTGTCTATGGCGTGTCGACCGAGGAAGCCGATCTAGATGAGCGTCTGATGCCAAACTTTCACTACGACGACATTTTTGGCACGGTCGTCAACAGGTTTCTCGTCCAGGCAGTCGCGGGCATCCCGCTGACAGTATATGGTCGAGGCGGCCAGGTTCGTGGCTATCTTAACTTGAAAGATACGCTTCAGTGTGTCTCACTCGCAGTCGAAAAGCCTGCGAATCACGCCGAAATGCGGATATTCAATCAGTTCACCGAAGTGTTTTCAGTAAACGAGCTCGCAGACCGGGTCCAGCGGGTGGGCAATCGCATGGGATTTTCCGTGCAGGTGTGCAATGTCGCTAACCCCCGCAAGGAAAGAGAAGAGCATTACTATAACCCAGTCCATCAAGGTCTACTCGACATGGGGCTAAGGCCTCACGTTATGACGGACGAGGTTGTGGTGAGCATGTTGGAGCAGGTATCGCGATACAAAGACCGGATTGATACCTCCAGGATCCTGCCGCGGGTTCGATGGTCCAACCCGCAAAGAGAGACCCCATCTGCGCAGGCGTCGCATGCTGTCGCGGCAGACTAACCTCAGATCAGAAACCAGGGTTTCAGCTTCCAATGGCACATTACATCTCCTATGCGGTACTGCTTGCCTCGTTGGGCGCGGTGACATACACCTGGATAATCTATCCATTGGTCCTTCTCATGCTTCGAGAACGCCATTCGCATCCGCGACCTGTTCAAGAGCCGCCTCGTCTCACCATCCTTGTTACTGTCCGGAACGGAGGCCAGAAGATCACGGAGCGGTTAAAAGACGTATTGGCTCAGGATTATCCGCCAGACAGGATAAGTATCTTTGTCGCCAGTGACGGATCCAGAGACGACACGAAGGAGAAGGCACAGTCGATTCCGGATTCTCGAATTACGGTTAGAAGCTTTCCTCCTGCTGGAAAATCGATCACGCAAAATGCGGCCATCAAAGAAATATCCGATGAGATTGTTGTCGTCACGGACGTGGATACTACCTTTGCGCCAGGTTTTCTGGCGGCGATAGCACATCCATTTGCGAATCCAGAGGTTGGTTGTGTTAGCGGACACCTTTACTTCACCGACGGCAACAAAACGACTTCGGTGAGTCAGTCGCTTTATTGGAGGTTCGAAACATGGCTGCGGCGGCGAGAAACCGAAGTTGGTCTGTTAGCGACCGCAACCGGTGCCTGTATGGCATTCCGACGAGAGTTATTCCGTCCGCTCATGCCGGCATGCGGAGAAGATTGCACGACTCCCCTCGATACGGTAGATCAAGGATTTCTGGTTGTCCATGCGGACGACGCCGTCGCTTATGACCACCTACCTGATACGGCTCGCGGCGAACTGCGTGCGCGCGCAAGAATGACCTCCCGTAACCTCCGGGGAACGCTTGCGTATCCGCAATTACTGGCTCCCTGGCGGCATCCAGGCTATGCGCTCAGCCTGTGGTCTCACAAATTGCTTCGCTGGGCCACACCTGTTTTTCTCGTTGTCGTTGTAATTTCCTCGTTGACTCTTTATCCGGAAGCGCGGCCCATTGTTTATGCGGAGGTATTGTTCTTATTACTTGCGTTGGCCGGGCTTTTATTCCATATCGCCGGTTTTCCGCAGCCCAGAGTCTTTTCCACTCCCTTTAGTTTTTCGTTGGCGAATTGCGGCTTTCTCTTAGGTCTGTGTCAATGTCTGCTGGGCAAGGAGCCAGTCAGTTACTCCAACACGGGGCCGGTACAGAGCTAGACATGGACTATCCGAATAACATCGACGATATCACTCTCGAAGCTGACAATCACCAAAGATCGCGGCGGGGGGTACAAGACGTTGAAGCAGCGATGCCCTTGTTCGACTCTGAACGATGGCGCATGATGGGGTTGCCTGGCGACGATGTAGCAATCATGCGGAAGAACCTGGAAAGCTTCGGAGGCGCATCGACGGCGGATTGTATCGACGGTGTATGCCCGTTGTGCTCAAGCGCGCACCCATCGCTGGTATTGTCGGAAGCTTGCCGTTCCTTACGCCACTGTAAGGCTTGTAATGTTTGGTGGCTGGAGCCCATTCCCACAGCCGCAGAGCTCGCGCAATACTTCAAGATGACCGGGCCGGCAGAGGGTAGCGCAGCGGCCGCGAAATTCGAGGTTAATCGACATGTGGTACTGAAGCTGGTCGCCACAAGACTAAAAGAGATTGTGTCGGGTGGGCGCATTCTAGATATTGGTTGCGCAGTTGGATATTTTTTGTCCACTTGCTTTCTGGGAGATAAGAGATGGGAAGCGTACGGCGTTGAAGTGGCTCCTCAATGCGCGGAGCGAGCGTCGGCCCGGGGTATTCGAATGCGGGTGGGCACGTTGACATCGGCTGGATACCCCGACTGTTATTTCGATGCCGTGACGACCCTCGACACTTTTTATTATTTTACCGACCCTCTCCGGGAAATAAAGGAGATCCAGCGGATTCTGAAGCCAGGAGGAATCCTCGCCATCGAAGCTCCTCTCGCAAACCCCAGGCTGTGGCGGACCACCACTCGAATCGGCAGAGCCTTAACCCGAACGTCACGTCCGAGGCTGCAGACCGACCACATTTTTTTTTATACTCCAAAAGCGCTGGCCCGGATAGTCCGCGCATTCGACTTTGACGTGACGGCAGTCGTTCCCCTTCCCGCTAACGTGAATACGGGATTGGTATCTGCCATCTATCGCACTTATTCGACGGCGGCATTATTGTTGTGGAAGGCTACGTTCGGTCATATGCTTCTTGCGCCCAGGTTTCTGTTACTGGCCCAACGCCGGAAAGCAGAATGAAAAGATGCGGGCACTTCGTACTGATGACGCTGACTGCTCTTGCGTTTCCCATTGCAGGAAGTGCTCTGCGGCCACCGCAAGAAACGGCGAAACCTCTTGAAGATGTCCCGTCGCCTTACCTTCTGCTTGTGACATTCAATGACTTGACTGGTGCCGATCGTCTGTCATCCCTCGATGCGTCACCATTCGACGGTATTGCTGTTCCCGTTGTCGATGCATACTACTCAGGACCGCAGCTGCCTTTTGAACAAATTCAGGAACACTTCGCATCGCTTCAGCGGCAAACTCGAAAGCAGATATGGCCATGGGTCTTCATCAACCGGATGCTCGAGACTGGCGATGCTGCTGCAAAAACGGGCGCACCCGATTCAGACAAAGTCAATACAGTGGACCTGGATGACAGTTTCGGCGGCCGGACCGCGTTTCTAGACCTTTGGCGCAAGGCGCTCCGACAGGCACAATCTACGGGGATTCCCGGTGTTGTGCTCGATATGGAGTTGTACTCCAACCGGAAGGCATATTCCGTTTCCGTGGTCGCGAGGCAGCGCTCCTTAGCCCCTAATGAGGCGAGGAAGGAACTCGAAGAGATTGGTAATCAGATGGCGCAGATTGCCAGCCAGGAATTTCCAGATGTGATCGTTTGGACGCTTCTGTCGGGGTTAAGTCCGGCAAGGTACGTACTAAACTCCAGCGAAGAAGACAGCACGTGCAGATATATCCTGCTAGGCATGCTGGATGGAGCGCGCGAACACCATCTCAAGTTGACACTAATCGATGGCGGTGAAGACAGCCTGGGATATTGCCATGAATCGGCTGCCGCGCTAAAGGAAAGCATCTTGGATCGCCGGCAAAGGTTCAGGTCGCTGTGTCAAGAATACGGTGACGCGTTGAAGCTGGGCGGAACGATCGCACTCTGGCGTGATAGCGCAAGTCGTACCGGTTGGCTTCGTTACGGGCGGTGTGGTGCTTCTGACGTGAAGCAGCCACAGGATTTTGGTCCATATTTAGCGCTATTGTTTCAGAGTTACCGCTTCGTTTGGATATATGCGGCGGTAGCAGGACAGTGGGATCCTTTGAATCAAGCTGAAAGTGGGCCGCTTAATCGAATGCTTGGAGAAGCCAAAGGAAGTGTGCCAGCAGCGGCTACGTGTAAATGATCGCAAGGCGCCGGAGATAATCGCATGAATGTTGAAGTATACTCTGACTTCTTGAGAGCGATTGGGCATACTGTCATACAGACTGATTCGGCGTCATGGTTTGATGCCTATCCACGAGGCTTCCTTGCATTTCCATATCATCTTCCAATTGATCCGACAGACGCAGAATCGAAGGAACTGTTTCGGATTGCGTTGATGCTTCGGTTTGTCAGTAAGTCAACTGGCGGAAGCAGTTACTATGTCGCTTGCGATCAAAAACCTTACATGCTGCAAAGCCTGACCGCCAAGGCTCGGAATCAAACGCGCCGCGGGCTCGAGATGTGGAATGTCGAACGTGTCGGCTGTGACTGGGTGGCAGCACACGGTGAAAGCCTTAACGCTGATACCTTGGCGCGGCAGGGTCGCCGGCAGTCGGATTTCGACCAGGGCTACTGGCAGCGCTTCTGCGGAGCGGCTGCTACTCGTCCCGGGTTTGAGGGATGGGCAGCCGTGGCGAATGGGAAAATCGGAGCCGTTGCCGTTACTTTTGCGATGGGAGATGTAGTCCATATCCTTCTGCAAAGGTCAGCACGTTGTGAACTCGGGACATATCCGAATAACGCCCTCACATTCTCCATGTCTGAACAATTGCTGAAGCGGCCTGAAGTGCGCATGCTTTTCTATGGCTTGCGACCGCTTGCCGCTGGTGACAGTCTGGACCATTTCAAGACAGGCATGGCCTTTCGCCAGATTGCAGTGCGTGAAACTTTCCTGCCTGCTCCGTTCCTGCGCCCATTTGTACCCGCGGCCCGGCGGCTGGTTTCTTGTTTCACTCATGCCACAGCCCCGGAATCGCTAAAGAAGTTTGCCGGAGCGCTTAACTACATTGGGCAATAAGTTAAGCGAGACGGCTAAGTGCTGCGGCTGTCGCGGATCGCGATGAATCTCTCTTGCAGCATAAAAAGTAATCGATCTTCGCGGAAATGCTGCAAGGTAATGTCGCTGTTTAAGGGCAATTGGAGCGAATGAAAGATCCGCTGCAAGCCAGTGCCCACGCAGGTTCAGGTATCTTGAAACTAAACAGTACACAATGCAGAAAAGGCGATGCTGCTGAGATCCACTCGCCGGCTGCGTGTCCCACTGGGAATGCCGACGGAGCAAGCGCAACGTCCGACAACACACCGGTGCGCGGGTTAGCCGGAAGATTTCTGTGGTCCGTAGCGGACTACGGGGGTGGAAGAGCCCTTTCGTTCGTTGCGACAGTTTATGCAGCGCGAGTGCTGGGTCTGGCCGGGTTTGGCGTTTACGCCATAGCCGTCGCATTCGCGCAAACGGCGACGCTTTTTGTGGATTTTGGGACGACGGCCTACGGAATTCGCGAGATCGCCCAGCGTGTCCCGGATCGTCCGCGCATTCTTTCGACTGTCACCTACTTGCGCCTGCTTACCGCGGTCACCGGTGGCTCGCTCTGTGCCGCAGCGATAGCGATGCTGCCCTCCCTTGCCGAATACCGCGCTGCCATGCTGATAGCGTGCATCTATTTCATCACGTACGGTATGACGCAGGAATGGTTCTATGCAGGATCGCTCATGTTCCGCCCCATAGCTCTATCGAATCTGGTACGCGGGGCAACGTGTCTTCTGCTCCAGGTTTCGCTCGTCAGATCGGCAAAGGATACCAGTCGTGCGGTCCTTATATATGCCGCGACTCCGGCTGTTTCGGCACTCTACCTGCACATTTACTCGATCGTCGTGCTTCGACTGAATGCATTTGCCGTCCCTCGCCTGCGAGACATTTATCATGCGATCCGGCATTCACTGATGTTCCTGACGAGCAGCGCCTGTATAAGTCTGTTTGGATCAATGCCGACGTACGTGCTAGGAATTCTCGGATCGGTCACCCAAGTTGGTTCCTTTGCTGCAGCCAATCGGCCCATTGTAGTCGCGTCCAGTATGGTGCTCCCATTGTCGAACGTCTGTTACCCTCTGATTGCCGGGTGCCACCAGGATCCGGATGATTTTGCAGCGGCACAGCGATTGTTCCGGCATGTCGTGGTGTTGCTCGTGACCCCGGTGACGATTCTCCTGCTTTGGTTTGGCGGTCCGATTATTGTTGGCCTTTATGGACCGAAATACGCCGCCGCAGTGGGGATCTTCAGGTTAATGGCGCTGGTGATCCCGTCATCGGCGCTGCGGCTCACATATAGCCACCCGCTGCTGGCGAGCGGAAAAGAAGGAGTGCTCGCGACCTGCTCAGCGTTGGGCCTGGGTGTTACCACGGCCGTGGCATTGGCACTTGTGCCCGTTGCGGGGATCTGGGGAGCGGCCATAGCCGCGGTTTCCGGAGAGTATGCCCTCAGCCTGTCGTGTTATTTCTGCGCCCGTCGCTATGTTTCAGCCGGTGCGCCCCCTTTTGCTAACTGGTCTGTGGCGTTCGCGGGTATCTCCATGGTGGCTGCTTGCGCCATACCGCTGGCGTCAATTCCGCGGATGGCTCTTGCCGCCCTGGTATTCGCCGTCGTGACTCTGAAATTTGACGAGCCTGTGGGCCAGCGCATTGTGCGGGTGATATCGAGAAGACTCGCTTGGGTGTCACCGTGACCGCGCCGCGCAACGTTACAATCGTCGCCTCTGACTTAATGGGAAGCCCAGGTGGGGCCACGAGCGTCACCTTATGGATGATTGAAGCCCTCGCGAGGGTACACCGGGTTACGCTTTTCGCGACCGGGGAGGGGCTGGACTTTCACCACCTCAATTCGCTCTACGGAACTCACATTTCAGCGCAAGACATTTGCTTGTGTCAGCCCTCGCTGAATGTCGGGGCAAGCATTCTTGGCGCAAGACGCATACGTCAGCTTCGGATTGCCTTGCTGGCGCGCAAACTTCGGCGTCTTCCAAAATCCGACCTATACATCAGCGCTACCAACGAGATCGTGCTTCCAGATCCGCATTTGCAGTATATTCATTTTCCGCAGCACAACGTGCAAGCACTGCGCATGCAAGCTAGCGGATGGAATCTCGCAGCCCGGCTTATAAATGAGGCGCTTTACCGTGTGGCAAGCGGGTTTAGAAGGCGATGCCTGTCGCACACGAGGCTTTTGACCAATTCCAAATGGACCAGTAGTTATATAAGAGCGGCGTACGGCGTCGAGGCAGAAGTTGTGTACCCGCCAGTTGCGCTGCCAGCGGAACCGGGCCTCCCGTGGCCTGCTCGCGAGTCTTCCATCATCACTGTGGGGCGCTTTGATGCAAAGAAGAATCTTCACGAGGCTGTCTATCTGACCGACAGAATACGACGGAGCTTCCCTGACGTTAAGCTTTACATCGTTGGTCTTGGTTCGGGATCATATCGGGATTTTGTCGTGGACTTAGCTCTGAAACGCGCTTCCTTTGTAAAAGTGGTGGAGGGGTTGCCGCGGCAAGAACTCGCAGCGCTTATGGGGAAGTGCAAATTTGCGATACATTGCGCGCATGGTGAACACTTCGGCATGGCACCTGCCGAGATGGCGGCATCTGGCTGCGTGACATTCGTTCACGCGTCAGGCGGTCAGGTCGAAACCATCGATCACAATCCACAGCTTATTTTCTCCGACCAGGACGACGCCTACCGAAAGTTTACCGCCGTTGCAAACAACCCCCTGCAAGCTGCAGCACTCTCTCGATCTTGCTCTAACTTCGCCCACACGCATTTTGGCGGTGATGTATTCCAATCCAGAATCTGTGCGATAGCTAATGAACTCATGGGCATCGAGCCGGGCAGTGACAATACAGTTTAAAGGTAGGGCAAGACGTTGGACGCGCTCTTATTCATCACGATATTACTAATTCTTTCGCCACCATTTCTCTACATAGACAGAGAGGTGTCAACAATTGTCGTTTTTGCTCTTTTGCTGTCTATGTGGGTGATAAAAGTAGTAAGCAGGAAGCGAGAGGCGAGCACGGGCCTGCAGGCAATAGCTCTAGCGTTCATTGTCTTCAGCGGCATCAGCGGCATAATGTCGCTTGTCAGGGGTTATCGGGCGTTGGACGTGCTAAATGACCTTGTCCCTGCCCTGGAAATCTACATTGCGTTTCGGCTTGGTGCATCGATCTCTTTTTCCAGCAAACGCGTCCAGAGATGCATTGCCATCGCACTGCAGATGATCCTGGCGCGCGGCATTTGGCATTTGATCCTTATATTTACCGGCCAGAAGTTGGCGTCACTTGAGGAGACATTACCGTGGGCAACAGTGTCGGGGTTGACTTACGTACGGCCGATTGACCCGTTAATGGGTTTAGCAGCGAGCCTTGCCTTTGTGCTGTATTTGTCTGGTTTTCATCGCAAACTGTCACTCGCCGTGTTCGCCGTAACCAGCGTTGTGTGTCTTTTGGGAATGACCCGCGCAGAATGGATTGCCACTGTGTTTTGCATTTGTATGGGCGTGTTATTTATGCGGGGAAATAAGGCCCGCAAGGTAGTTATTGCAGGTCTGGCAGCCAGCATCGCGATTTATATGTTGACTCTGTATGTTCCTGATCTAGCAGAGGCCACGGAGACGCGCTTAATTCAACACACCATCGAGCAGGTAAGCAATTCGGATAATGACGAAGGCAGGCTTCGCTTCCTGGAGTACCGGACCGCTCTTGACAAGTTCACCGATGCACCGCTAATAGGCAATGGGGTAGGAAGCAATTTTAGAACCGCCGTGTTCAATGGTTACAAGGTTAAATTTGCGGTTATACATAACTTCTATCTTAATCTTCTCGCTGATGGGGGGGCGTTAGGAATCGTGCTGTTCTGCGCGGTGGTTATCCCGGCGGTAAAGCTCAGCGTGACGACTGCAAGATCCGCAACGTCCCGCTTAGAACAGGCGCTTGCCATGTGCGCGATGACAGCATTGGTGTGGTGGGGCATTCTAATTTCCATGCACCCAATTTACAGCGCGTATCACTTGACGGTTGTAATTGGCGCTCTCTATGGGGTAATGCTGGCGGTGAGACGAGCAGCTTCTGCTCAGGCGGCAAGGTCCGATCGACTTCTCTTCGCAAATGGCTCAGTATTCCTGCTTCGAAATATGCAGGCCACGACCATGTGTCAACGGGTAAATATTGCCCGAAGCAGCAATGGCAATACGAACACAATTGTGGCAAATTAATGCGCGCGGGCATATTTCTATGACTATTCAGCGTACAACATACATTCCCATCGAAGCCCCTGCTATTTCTATCAAAAGCATTATTCTGTTTGGACCGTCTCGATCGCACGCACCCTTGTACTGCTCGGAGCATCTGTCTTCTGGACGTGGAACTTCGTTTGAGGCGGATTCTCGAATAGCACGTTTACGCTCAAGACCGCTTCGATCTCGCGAGAGTGATCTGCGCTTGCATTAATCCAGGTATTTCGGATCGGGCGTGGGTAATTCGGTCAAGCGCCCCTTCACGTCGAGTATTCCTGATCCATCGTAGCCGAAACCAAGATACTCGCAACTCGCATTCGTGACAAAGTAGGAGCCATTCGAAGGATCGGTCCGGCAGTTCTCATGCTTACTAACTGCACCGCGCGTCAACACACAGCGCATCCGTGAAATGCACAGAATCCCGGTGGAGAAGATTCTAATGAGTAACTTCCTTCCATTCGCGTTGCCAGACATAGGCGAAGAAGAAGCTCATGCGGTAGTGGAAACTCTGCGTTCCGGTTGGATAACAACCGGGCCTAAGACAAAAGAATTTGAGCAGGAATTTAGCGCTTTCCTCGGAGGAATCGCTCACGCGCTGGCAGTCAATTCTGGTACAGCAGGCTTGCATCTCGCGGTGGAAGCGATCGGAATCGGGCGGGGTGACGAGGTCATCACAACAACACATACCTTTACTGCGACGGCCGAAGTGATACGGTATATGGGCGCTGATCCCGTCTTTGTTGATATTGACCCGCAAACGTTCTGCATTGATCCGGATGAACTCGAGGCGGCGGTCACTCCGCGCACCAAGGCTATCATCCCCGTCCACTTTGGCGGCATGTGCTGTGACATGGACGCGATCATCGCCGTTGCCAAGCGGCGGAATTTGAAAGTGGTGGAGGACGCGGCCCACGCTTTTCCGGCCACCTGGAAGGGAAAGCTGGTGGGAACCCTGGATACGGATGCCACGGTATTCAGTTTTTATGCAACGAAGACGTTGGCTGCAGGTGAGGGCGGCATGATTGTCACGCGCGACACGAAGATTGCCCATCGTGCATCGGTCATGCGGCTGCATGGGATGAGCAAGGATGCATTCGACCGATATAGTTCGCATAAACCGGCTTGGCAATACGAGATTGTGGCGCCGGGTTTTAAATACAACATGACCGATGTCGCTTCGGCAATCGGCGTCGAGCAGTTGAAAAAGGCGCGCAAATTTCATGCCAGGCGCCTAGCTCTTGCCGCGCGATACGACGAGGCATTGAGCGATCTGCCGCTAATTCTGCCGCCTCGGCCGCCGGATCGGACCGCCCACGCCTGGCACTTGTACGTGGTGCAGTTGCTGGATTCGGCTAGCACCTCGCGAGACGAGTTCATCGACGAAATGGCCGCCGCCGGGATCGGCACGAGCGTGCATTTCATTCCGCTTCACCTGCACCCTTATTGGCGGGATACCTATGGCTTGCGCCCGGAGCAGTTTCCGAATGCGACGCGAGCTTTCAACCATATCGTTAGCCTTCCGTTGTACACACGGATGACCGACGCCGATCAGGATCGGGTCATACGTGCAATACGTGCCATTCTCCAACGGGGGCGCCGAAGCGTAGTGGCGGTTCCAGCGATGACTGCTATCGAGGTCTGAAAGAATGCTGCTGAAGCGTTGCATGGATCTTGCAGGGAGTGCGTTCGCACTGCTGCTGCTGAGTCCGGTTTTCATAGCTGTTGCTATCGCGCTTTGCTTGGATTCGGGGAGACCGTTGTTATTTCGTCAGCGGAGAGTGGGAGTGGGGTTCCGCCAATTCGACATTCTGAAGTTCCGGACCATGCATGTTCAGGCTGGCGGCCCTGCAATCACGGTTGCTGGCGATGCTCGCATTACTCGAGTTGGTAGGTTTCTTCGCGCCGCGAAGCTCGATGAACTGCCGCAGTTCTGGAATGTTCTCATCGGCGATATGAGTCTCGTCGGACCGCGACCCGAGGTACCGGAGTATGTCGAGATGTTCCATGACCGTTACCTGCGCATCCTCACAGTCCGCCCGGGAATCACCGATATCGCATCGCTTCGTTTTCGCAACGAGGAGAATTTGCTCGCAAAATGCCCGGAACCGTTGCGCGAGTACGTACAGAGAGTTTTGCCGCTGAAACTCGATTTAGCTGACGAATACCTAAGCAAGCGCTCGCTCCGCTTTGATTGCCTTATTTTGTTCAAGACACTGCTCGTAGTGCTTCGTACTGCGTAGGACAACTTGTTCTTATCCATGCGCCTGAAAATTCGTGAACTGACAGCGACCGTCGAATCCCGCGGATGGCTTCGCCGATGCCTGATCTGGATAACCCATTTGGGCCTTTTCGCGGCCTCCGGGGTTGCGGCGTTCTCGCTTCGTTTCGATCTGCATATTCCGTCTTCGGAGATCCATCCTCTCTGGTTTGCTCTGGCGGTGTGGCTGACGATCAAGTCTGTCGTCTTCCGATGGCTGGAGCTGGATCGCGGCTGGTGGCGATTTGTCTCGATGGACGATTTGGTCCGCATTGCCTTCGGGAACTTCGTCGGATCTCTCGCCGGCTTCATTGCGATCCGCTTTTGGGGCCCTCCAGGATTTCCGCGAGCCGTCTACTTGCTGGATTTCTTCCTCTGCTTTCTGGCCACTTGCGGCATTCGCGCCGGTGTCCGCATCCTGCGGGAGGGTCGAGAAGCCGCCCGCGGGCCAAATGAAAAGCGCACCTTCATCTACGGTGCTGGCAGCGCCGGCGTCATCCTTCTCCGCGAGATTCGAAACAATCCAAAGCTGCCTTACCGCGCAGTGGGCTTTATAGATGATCGGCCAGACAAGCAAGGGCTGCGCATCAGTGGCGTGCCTGTGCGCGGAAGCGGAGACGAGATAAAAACGCTGGTGCAAAGGTACAGCGTCCAAACAATTCTCATCGCCATTCCTTCAGCTACTGGAACCGAAATGACACGGATTCTTCGTTTGAGCCACGCTGCCGGAACGGAATGCAAGACTATACCTGGTCTGGATGAAGTGATTCGGGGTAATGGCCTGGCAAATCAGATCCGGGAGGTGTCTGTTGAGGATCTACTGGGCAGAACTCCCGTGCAACTGGAAGAGAATCAAATTCGCGGCGGCCTCGCGAATAAAGTTGTCCTGGTTACTGGCGCAGCGGGGTCCATCGGCTCGGAGCTCTGCCGCCAGATTGCCCGCTTTCACCCTGCCGGAATTGTAGGATTTGATGCCGCCGAATCCCCACTGTTCGAGATCGATCGGGAAATGAGAGGAAAATTCCCCAAGATACCATTCCACGCCGAAATAGGCAGTATTCAAAATCGCACGCGCCTCCACGAAGTCTTCGGCAAACACCGGCCCTCCGTCGTATATCACGCTGCCGCCTACAAGCATGTCCCCATGATGGAGGCCCACGTCTTCGAGGCCATTACGAACAATGTCTTCGGTACTTATAATGTGGCTATCGCAGCAAAGCGTTACGGAGTCGACGACTTTGTTATGATCTCCTCCGACAAGGCCGTCCGTCCCACAAATGTTATGGGAGCCACCAAGCGTATTGCAGAATTGTTACTTCTCGGTCTGCAAAATGGCGGCACTAAGTTCGTTGCCGTTCGCTTTGGAAACGTGCTTGGCTCCAATGGTAGCGTTATTCCGATCTTCAAGAGACAGATTGCAGCGGGTGGACCGGTGACCGTCACGCATCCCGAAATGCGACGGTTCTTCATGACGATTCCTGAGGCGTGCCAACTCGTTCTGCAGGCAGCGGCAATCGCGAAGGGTGGTCAAATTTGCGTGCTGGACATGGGTGAACCTGTCAAGATCGTAGACCTTGCGCGCAATTTGATTCTGCTATCGGGTCTGCGGCCAGATGAAGATATCGAGATTGAATTCACCGGAATGAGGCCCGGGGAAAAGCTTTATGAAGAGCTAAGTACACTGCTGGAAGACACTGTGCCTACTGCCCACGAAAAGATTCGCATATTTATGGGAAATGGTATGCCAGAAAGCGATATCCAAAGCTGGCTGGTGTCTCTTCACGAGATTTGTAAGGCCCGCGATACGGCTCGCCTGGTTGTGGCTCTTAAAGAAATCGTGTTGGATTATAACCCCAGCACGGACTTGCTAAAACGTCTCATCTCGAGATCGAGGGTTTCAGGAGACCTGGAATCAAGCGATCGACGTGCCTTCCGTGGCCAGCCCGAAGAATCAAACGTCGCTTAGGCAGCAGTTTGCCTTTCTGCGCCCTAGGTGGTTTTGTAGTTGTGCAAAGTGGCCGTTCGATCAGGCGACAAACGAATCGCACGGCGAGTTTTTTGCTGTCAATTCGGCGCGCTTTCAGATGGCTCGGTAAAGGACAGCCTGCTATCCAAGTACTCGTCGACCTCTTCCACCATGAAGAAGCTCACGAAAAACTGACAGGCTGCGAAGGCATAAAAACGATCGACGCAGTAATATAATCTGCAGAATTCCTTTCATATCGCGAGAGCTGGGCAGGCCGGCTCCGGGCGATCATCAAAATATCCATATGCGGACATCGCTTTCGCGTATACGATTGCAGCGCGGAGTTTTCCATCGCTGATGCTTCTCCGCCGCCTGCGATAAAACCCAGCAACTCATCCGCCGGTAATTGGCAGACAAAAGACCATGCGGCGCTCCGAAAGGAGCGCCGCATGGTCTTTCTTTCTTGGCCTATTCTTGCCTGGCGATGGCAAATAACTTTAAGCTTCCGCCGAAGCAAGCGCCAGCGACTTTTTCGCAAGCGGCTGATTGTGGACTGCGATATTTCCGCTGTCTACTTCCAACGAAAAACAAGGCTGCAATGAGCCGAGAGCGATAACCACCTTGCATTGCTGCCGGAATTGGGATACAACTCCCTCAACACCCTCAAATATCCCTCGCAGGATCCGCACTCTTGTGCCGACGGCCATATCGGGATGGGGGCGAAGAAGGAGTCCGCTCGTCAACCCCGCACGGATCTTATCCAGTTCGTCGCTGCTGACCAAACTAGCTCCGTCGTCACCCAGCAACCGCACTACACCCGGTATGCTGATGACATTGATTCGCGCATCGGAAAGGAAACGTGCGAAGACATATCCCGAGAACAGCGGTCGCTCGGCAATGATGGTCCTGTCTGACCATCTCACGCGTTCACGATAGAGCGGGAGGTAATGTTCCACGGCTCGGACCGCAAGATGGTCCGCCACTCGCTTCTCGAAATTCGATCGAACATGCAGGACGTGCCAGTGGTTCTCGTGCATAAAAGGAATCCCCCTTTGACGGAATGTGGTGTCGGTCGTCCGACACGCTTCGCCGCCTGGCGCTTGGTGTCCTAAAAGGCGCGTACGCAAAAAGCCTGATTGTGATAGTCGTTCAACCAAACGAATGTTTTGTGTGGGGGGCCCTGGATGGCGCGTTTCACCTATGGCTCAACGCCCGATCTCCATTTACAACTAAGCCCTAAGATGGAATAACCGCGTGCGTGGTTGTCCGAGCGAGGCAGAATTCGCGCTGTGCCGCCAGACTTTTTATGTGAATGAATCCTGCGGGCTATCCTATATGTAAATGTTTTGTAATCAATTATTTGGGCGACGGTAAAAACTGCAGCGAAATTGTGGCAATTCTGTTATCCAGGGCGACTTGACCCGCGCCATGCGATCTTGAGCGCGCCCAGTTGATGGCCGGCCAATCGTTCGCCCAATCCGGATTCTTTAGCTACTGAAATGGCGCGCCGCCCACATCGGGATTCTGCGCATGGAAGATGAACAAACTCTCGCCGCCGGAAACGTCAATATAGACGGTGCCTCCGCCCGGCGCATTCCACGCGATGTTCGCCTGGTGCAGGATAGTCCCACCGCCATCGAGCATCGACGTTCCGGCTTCGTCCGCAAAGAGATCTGCGCAAAAGCTTTGCGGAACGGAGATGCAGCATCTAACGAACTCGCGTTCGCGCGATGCCAAAGCCCCAAATGCACGATCTCACGGTCCGATTAACCAAATTGAAAACCGCTGACATGGCACTGACATAGTTACAGGGTTCACGTGATCCAGTTTTCTTTGATTCTGTAAGCTTAAGATATATTATGGTTTAGTGGTGCGCCCGGAGAGATTCGAACTCCCGACCTACTGATTCGTAGTCAGTCGCTCTATCCAGCTGAGCTACGGGCGCACATGTGTGGGCTTCAGGACGAAACCGCCTAATCAGATTACCAAGGTTGCAGCCGTGGCGCAACGCTTGCGCGTCAGGCTGTGAGGACAGCGGCGGCCGGCGCGGGAGCGGCTAGCGTTGGCAGTTCCTCTTCGAGTTCGAGGCCGGTTTCGCGCAGCAGCTTGGTGACCGCGGCGGCATTCAGGCGCGTGGCGTCAAATTCGATGCGCAGAGTGCGGGATTGATGGTCGAATCGGAGCTGCCGGATGCCGTAGACGTCGCGCGCGCGGGCCAGGGCCGTAGCCACTTGCTCCGTAGGCGGAGCGGCGTAGCGATAAGAAATCTCCACCGTGGTCATATCGAAAGGATAACAGCGAGTGCGGCTGCCGGGACGGCGCGCTTCAGAGGCTGTTCAGGTAGCTGCGGATTTCGGGGCTGGTCCAGTCCTGGGCGCCGACGAATTTGCGGCGAATGATGCCATTGCGGTCGATGGCGTAGGTCTCGGGCCACATGTCGGTGTGAAATAGCTGCGGGGCCGACTGCGTGGGGTCACGGACCGTGATGAGGTCGACGTGATGACGGATGAGGAAGCGGGAATAGGACGCGGGATCGTCGTCGATGCTGATGGCGAGGATGGCGAGGCTGGGCATCTGGTGATGCAGCTGGATGAGCGAGGGCAGCTCCTCGAGGCAGGGGGCGCACTCGCTCCACCAGAAGTTGAGCAGGACGACCTGTCCGCGATAGCTGGCGAGATGCACTGTGGTGGTGCCGTCGGAGACGGTGAAGTCGGGCGCGGGCGTGCTGAGCAGTGCAGGACGCGCGCCGCGATTGCACGACGCGAGCAGAGCGAGGGGCGCCAAGGAAAGCCAGATCAGGAAACGAGGAAACCGCACATCTCTATAATACGGAGCGAAAGGGCAGAAAGAAAACGGTGAGGCACGATGGAAGGCGATAGGCCGGGTTTGCCCAGGCCGGGTGCAAGATCGGGGAGTTGGAAGCCGGTGCTGGGGCTCGTTGACCCGGCGGACGGCGCGCCTCCGAGTGCGGACTGGCGCGAATGGGCGGCCAAGTCCGTTCCGGGGACAGTATTCGATCAGCCGGAACCCGAGCAACTAATCGAACTCACGGTCATCGTTCCGGCGCGGAACGAGGAGGACTGCCTGGGTGATTGCCTGCAATCGCTGGTGAGCCAATCGGAAGAGATTTTCGAGCTGGGCAAGGATTGGGATCTGATTGTGGTGGACGACGGATCAACGGATCGGACCGCGGAGATTGCGCGCGGCTTTGCCGGTGTGACGGTGATGGCGGCGGAAAAGCTGGAGCCGGGATGGACGGGCAAGGCCAACGCCGTGTGGACGGCGGCGCGACGGGCGCGCGGTCGCTGGCTGCTCTTCACCGATGCGGATACGATTCACGAGCCGGGCGGCCTGCGGCACGCGATGCATGAAGCGGAGCGGCACAAGGTGGGGATGTTGAGCTATTCACCGCGGCAGATTGTGAAGGGATTCGTACAGCGGTCGCTGATGCCGCTGGTATTTTGCGAGCTGGCGCTGGCCTATCCGCCGGCCAAGGTTTCCGATCCGGCGCAGCGCATTGCGGCGGCTAATGGGCAGTTTCTGCTGGTGGAGCGGGAGGCGTATCGCAAGCTGGGCGGGCACGCGAGCGTGGCCGGCAAGGTGCTGGAAGACGTGGAGCTGGCGGTGCTGGCCAAGCGGCGCAGGGCGGGGTTGCGCTTTCGGTACGCGGACGACATTATCTCCGCGCGCATGTACCGCACGACTGCGGCCATGGTCGAGGGCTGGACTAAAAACTTGAAACTGCTGTTCGACAACGCGCTGACGCTGGCGATTTTCAGGGCCATCGACTTTTTTCTTCTTTTTGGACTGCCGGTGTTGGCTTACGAGCTGTGGAACGCGCGGCTGGGCGCGCATGGCCTGGAGTGGCTGGGCGCGGGATGGATTCTGGCTTTGCTGTGGCTGCGCACGCTCTTTCGGTTCTACAGGCGGGTGGCAAAGTCGAACTTTCCGTTTCTGGATTGCGCAATTTCGCCGTTGGGCCTGCCATTGTTTGCCGTGCTGCTCTATCGGAGCTGGTTTCAGCATCGAATTCTGAAGCGCGTAAGCTGGAAGGGGCGGGAATACAGGGGTTAGAGATCAGAAAAGCAGTGAACAGGGAACAGGGATTAAAACTCCGGATCCAGGGACGCAATTGCCCATTGCGTGAAGCTCAAGGCCGGTTTGCGGCATCTTTCATATGTACGAGGTCGAAATGATTTTCCTGACGCGGCGGGCGACTTTTTCCGCATCGCACTATTACTGGAACGAGGCCTGGCCTGCGGAGAAGAACGAGCAGGTCTTTGGCCGCTGCGCGAATCGGAATGGGCACGGGCACAATTACACGCTGGAAGTGACCGTGGCAGGCGAGCCCGATCCCGTGACCGGCTTCGTGGTCGATTTGAAGTGGCTCAAAGACGTGATGGAGCGGGAAGTGCTTTCGGCGTACGATCACAGGCACCTGAATCTTGAGACGCCGGAGTTCAAAGTCGCGATCCCGACGACGGAGAACATCGCCATTGCGGCATGGCTGCGGCTGGCGCCGGTGATCAGCGCAGCAGGCGGCGCGGTGTTGAGCCGCATTCGCGTCTACGAGACGCCGGAGATTTTTGCCGAGTATCGAGGTGAGGCGTGAAGGCGTATTTCGGCCGCCGCTACCTGGTCAGCGCCAGCCATCGGCTGCACACGGACGCTCTGACCGCCGGGCAGAACTTCGCGGTGTACGGAAAGTGCAACAATGCACACGGCCACGGGCATAATTATTTTGTCGAGGTGCTGGTGGGCGGCGCGGTCGACAGAGAGACGGGGATGGTGGTGGACCTGGTGGCGTTGGACAAGATGGTTGGCGAGCGCATTCTCGATCGATTCGATCACGCCAACTTGAATTTGGATCCCCTGTTTGCGGATCGCGTACCGACGACAGAGAATTTTTGCCAGACGATCTTCAATTTGTTATGCGACGCGTTGCCGGGCGGCAAGCTGGAGTATGTACGCGTAGAAGAGACGGAAAATAATTTCTTTGATTGTTCGGCGAGAGGATAAGCAGCGATGGCACACCCGATTGTTGTGAGTAAGCCTGTGCAAAGAGTGGAGGCGGCCGAGGGGCTTGGCGGCTACACCACGCAGGAGATGTACCGCGAGATTCTTTCGCGGCTGGGCGAGGATCCCGATCGCGACGGCTTGCGCTCTACGCCGGAGCGCGTAGAGAAAGCGCTGGCCTTCCTCACCAAGGGGTACGACGAGGATCCCGCGCAGATTCTGCGTGAAGCGCTGTTCGAGGTCGATTACGACGAGATGGTGATCGTCAAGGACATCGAGATGTTCTCGCTGTGCGAGCACCACATGCTGCCATTCTTTGGCAAAGTGCACGTGGCCTACATTCCCAAGGGCAAGGTGGTCGGGCTGAGCAAGATTGCGCGGCTCGTGGAAGTATTTGCGCGCCGCTTGCAGGTGCAGGAGCGGCTGACGCGGCAGATCGCGGATACGATCCAGGAGGCCATTGCGCCGCAGGGCGTGGGCGTGGTGATTGAAGCGCGGCACCTGTGCATGATGATGCGCGGCATTGAGAAACAGAATTCGTCCACGGTCACGAGCGCCATGGTGGGCTGCTTCCGGCAAAAGGAAACCCGTGCGGAGTTCCTTTCGCTGGTGCGGCAATCGGGAGTTGGCGGAATATAGACCGCGGCAATTTCAATCTGCTCAGGCGCCGATTGCCGACGGGATGTTGAGATATCTTCCGCGCAGAGCATGGGCGGCCGTGAGCGCGCGATCGAAGCTGCGCTTGACGGTTTTGGCGATGCGGTCGAGCAGCGCGCGGTCTTTTTCGCCAAGGAGAACCTGGCGCGCGATCGCCTCCAATTGCTGCCAGTCGTGCCAGTCGCCGATGCGGCGCTGCACATTGCCCAACGCCTCTACCAGCGCGGGATCGGCCTGCGCGTCGAGTTGCAGGGTGTAGCGCAACAGCTTGACCTTCAGCCGGAACTCATGCAGGTTGCCCGCGTCAAGAGGCTTCCAATCGCCGAGCTCGCGGACCACGTTCATGGCGGCGCCATGAATGATTTCCTGGTTTTGGTTTGCATCGGCGCCTGACCGAGAAGTTGATTTTGTGCGCTTCAAAATGGATGCGACAAACCTGGAATACTCCTTGAGGCTTTGCTCGATCGCTTTGTGCCGGTGGTGCAGCGCATGTTGCAGCTCATCGGCATTTTGCTGCCGGACGATTTTCAGATGGGCAACCAGGTGGGCGAGCGATTCGCCGCGAGCATACCGCGCCAGCTTGCGCGCATCCGTCAGCAGCACGTCCATATCGCGCACGCCGCCGGCTGCCTTGCGCACCGGCTCGATGGATGCGATGAGACGCCGCGATTTTTTCCCATCGGCGGCGCCGAGTACGCCGGCAATAGCTTCAACCCGCCGCGAAGCCGTGCGCAGCTTGTGCACGTTTTTGGGCGCGAGATTGCCGGACAAGCTCTGCAACGATTTGCCAAGCTCGCGCAACGCTTTGCGCACGCGTTCCAGTTCGTCGGCCATCTCACTTTAGCTTCGTTTGTCGCCGGGCAAGTTGGCAAGCGCAGCCACGCGCACTAGAGTGAGGATGTGAACGGGCTTCTTGTTATCGATAAACCAGGCGGAATGACCAGCCACGATGTAGTGAACCGGCTGCGACGAATTACGGGAGAGCGGGCAATTGGGCATCTGGGCACGCTGGACCCAATGGCCACCGGCGTGCTCCCGCTGCTGTTGGGCAAATACACGCGGCTGGCGCAGTATTTTTCAGCTGCGGAAAAGAGCTATTGCGGAGGCATTCGATTCGGATTTGCGACGGATACCTACGACGCGGAGGGCGAGCCCGCGGGACCGGATCGCTGGCCGGAGAGGTCGCAGGAGGTCACTTTGGAGCGGGTGCGCGCGGCCGCGGCGCGGTTCCATGGCGAAATGCAGCAGATGCCGCCGCAGTTTTCCGCGAAGAAGGTTGACGGCCAGCCCGCGTACAAGATGGCGCGCCAAGGCAAGCCGGTGGAATTGAAGCCGGCGAAGATCCACATTGATGCTTTTGCGATTCTGGCGCTGGAAGGCCCGGAAGCGAGTTTCACCATCGACATCAGTTCCGGCGGGTATGTGCGTTCCGTGGCGCACGAATTGGGGCAGCACCTGGGCTGCGACGCGCACCTGAGCCGCTTGCGGCGTACGCGGGCCGGCGTGTTTACGCTGGAGGACGCGCACACTCTGGAAGAGTTGGAGGCGCTGGCTGGGAAATCCGGCGAATTCGACACCACGATTGAGGGCGCGTGCGTGCATCCGCGCTTATTGCTGCCGGAAATGCCTTCCGTTACCGCCGACGCCGCGGCGCTGGGCCGGTTGCGCAATGGCGCGCAGGCTAATCTGCCGGAGTTCTCCGCCGCGTCGCTGGTGAAGGTGTTTGCCGGGCCGCGGGAGCTGGCCGGGATCGCCAAACGAGTGGCGGGAACGCTGTTTCAGCCGGTGTTGGTGATGGGGTGATAGCAGGGGCTACGGACCAGGACTAAGGGACTAGGAAACGGGACGGCCAGAACTTCCGATTGTTGCGATGCTCTTTTTCTTCTTGGGCCTCTTTCCCCTTGGTCACTTGGGCTCTGTTTTCCTCGCGCCGGCCCCAGCCCCCACCGCTTAAACTAATATTTCGCAGTATTCCGAAGGAGCAGACCCGCCATGCCTTATCCCGCAAACTATCGTTATACCCGCGAGCACGAATGGATTTCAGTTGAAGGCAACACGGGCTCGATTGGCATCACAGATTACGCGCAGAGCTCGCTGGGCGACATTGTCTACGTGGACGCGCCCAAGGTGGGCGATACCGTGACCGCCAACGCCACCTTCGGGTCTGTCGAGAGCGTGAAGGCCGTCAGCGATCTCTATTCGCCTGTCAGCGGCAAAGTGACCGCGGTGAACGAGGCGCTGAAGACCGAGCCCGACAAGATCAACCAGGATGCGCACGGCACATGGATCATCAAGGTGGAACTTTCTAGTCCGGGTGAAGTGGCCGGGTTGCTCGATGCGGCGGCGTATGAGGCGTTTGTTGCGGAAGAGACAAAGTAGCTGCTAGCTTCTAGCTCCTAGCCTCTAGCTCGTTGGTTGCGGCTGGAAGCACTTTGTTTTTTTCGGAATGTTCTCCCGGCGGTCAGCACGCTTGCTTGTCCTAACCGCTTTTAGCTAGAAGCTAGAAGCTAGGAGCTAGAAGCTTTCTATGCGATATCTCCCCAAATCCGACGAAGAGCGCCGCGAGATGCTGGCTGAGATGGGCGCGGCGTCTATTGACGATTTATTTGCGAGCATTCCGGCGGAATACCGGATCGCCCGCGACCTTGACGTGCCGCGCCAACAGGCGGAATGCGAGATCGTTTCGTACTTTCGCGCCGCCGGCGATAAAAACTCCACCGGCTACGCCAGTTTTCTGGGTGCGGGCGCCTATCGCCACTACCGGCCGGTGATCATCGACGCCCTGGTGCAGCGCGGCGAGTTCCTGACCAGCTACACGCCCTACCAGGCCGAGATCACGCAGGGGACACTGCAAGCGATTTTCGAATTCCAGACCATGATTGCCGAGCTGACCGGCATGGACGTGGCCAACGCCAGCATGTACGACGGCTCGACTGGTGCCGCAGAGGCCGTGATGATGGCGGTGCGCGTGACGGGCCGCCACAAGGCTGTGGTGGCTGCTACGGTGCATCCTGAATACCGCGAGGTGCTGGCTACCTATGCGCAGCACCAGGGCCTGCCGACTGCGATTGTTGGTTACGACGCCAAAACCGGGCGCGTCGATCTTGCCGCTCTGGCTGCGGCTGTGACCGAGGAGACGGCGTGCGTGCTGGTGCAAAGCCCCAACTTCTTCGGCGTCGTTGAAGACATTCCGGCCATCGCAGAGATCGCGCATGCGAAGGGCGCGCTGCTGATTGTGTCGATTGCCGAGGCCGTCTCGCTCGGCATCGTGCGGCCTCCCGTCGAAGCCGACATTGTCGCCATGGAGGCGCAGTCGTTTGGCGTGGCGCTCAGCTATGGCGGTCCGTTCTGCGGTGTGATTGCGGCCAAAGAGCAGTATGTGCGCCAGATGCCGGGACGGTTGGCCGGGCAGACCGTCGACGGGGCAGGGAACCGCGGATTTGTTTTGACGCTCGCGACGCGCGAGCAGCACATCCGGCGCGAGAAGGCGACCTCGAACATCTGCACCAATCAGGCATTGGTCGCGCTGATGGCGACGATCTTCATGGCAGTTTACGGCAAAGAGGGCATGCGCGAACTGGCCGAACACAACCTGGCCAAGGCCGATTACGCGGCGAAAACATTGGGGAGTCAGGCGGGCGCAAAGCTGCGCTTTGCGGGTGCGCCGCGCTTCCACGAGTTTGTGATTGAGACCGATGAAGCGCCGGCAGTCTTGAGCCAGCGACTTCTCGACAACAAGATTGTGGGCGGCGTGGAGTTGAGCCGCTGGTATCCGGAGCTCAAGAATTGCACGCTCTGGTGCGCGACGGAAATCGTCACGCGCGAACAAATTGACGCGGCGGCGAAGGTGCTGGCGGGTGTTGAGGTGGAGGCGTAGAAGATGGCAACGACAACGAATTCCCCCGGTCCGCACACGTTGGGCAAAGTCCGGCCGCATCCATCGCAGAACGAGGCTTTGCTCTTTGAGAAATCTTCGCCGGGCAAGCGCGCTTATAAGCTTCCGCCGCTTGATGTGCCCGCTGTGAGTGCCGACGCGCTGCTTGGCGCCGCGGCGCGTAAGCAGCGCGCGGAGCTACCTGAGCTCTCCGAGATTGAGCTGATCCGGCACTTCACGCGGCTCTCGACGTGGAATTACGCCATCGATCTGGGCATGTATCCGCTGGGCTCGTGCACCATGAAGTACAACCCGCGCGTTAATGAATTCGTGGCGCGCATCGAGGGACTGGCCGAGGCGCATCCTTACCGGCCCGACGCGCTGGCACAGGGGATTTTAGAGGTTTTCGACCTGCTGCAACGATGCTTGCTGGAGATCACCGGCATGGATGCGATTACGCTGCAGCCGGCGGCCGGCGCGCATGGCGAGTTCACGGGAATTCTGCTCACGCGGGCCTGGCACGAATCGCAGGGCAATCCGCGCAAGAAGGTGCTGATTCCCGACTCGGCGCACGGCACCAACCCGGCCACTGCTGCCTTCAGCGGCTACACGGTGGAGAATTTGAAATCGAATGCGGACGGCGGCATCGATCTCGAGGCGCTTGCGCGGCAGGTGGACGAAGACACCGCGGCGCTGATGCTCACCAACCCCTCGACGCTGGGCGTCTTCGAGCATCAGATTCACAAGATCGCCGACATTCTGCACGCCAAGGGCGCGCTGCTTTACATGGACGGCGCCAACATGAATGCGCTGGTGGGCAAGGTGCGCCCCGGCGATTTCGGCGTGGACGTGATGCACCTGAACCTGCATAAGACCTTCTCCACTCCACACGGCGGAGGAGGGCCTGGCTCGGGGCCGGTGGCGTGCAAGAAGTTTCTGGAGCCGTTCCTTCCCATCCCGGTTCTCGTCCGAAGCGGGGCCGGTGCGAAGGACTGCCCCGATGCCGGGGATTGGGAGGACACCAACGCCGAGCCGACAGCCGATGGCTGCCCACCGCTGTTTCGCGCACCCGTACTCAAGCCGGATGGCGAGCGTGTGGGCGACACGGAGCCTTTGCCGCTGCACCCGCAGGGCGGCACACTGCATTGGGAGTACAACCGGCCGCAAACAATTGGGCGCGTGAGGGCGTTCTACGGCAACACCGGAATGTTCATCCGCGCGCTGGCCTATATTCTGGCCAACGGCCCCGACGGGTTGCGCCAGACCACTGAAGACGCGGTGCTGAACGCGAACTACATCCGCAAAAAGATTGAAGACCTGTACGAGCTGCCGTACAAGACAGCCTCGATGCACGAGGTAGTCTTCAGCGACAAGCGGCAGGCGGCGAAGGGCGTAAAAACCGGCGACATTGCCAAGCGGCTCATCGATTACGGTTTCCATCCCTACACGGTCAGCTTCCCACTCATTGTGCACGGCGCGTTGATGATCGAGCCCACGGAGAGCGAATCCCGCGAGGAACTGGATCTGTTTATTGACGCGATGCGCTCCATCGCCCGCGAAGTCGAGGAGAACCCGGAACTCGTGAAAACCGCGCCGCACTCTACGCGGGTCTCGCGGCTTGATGAAGTGCAGGCGGCGCGCAAGCCGATTTTGCGGTGGAAGCCGCAAGCGTAGCGCCGGTCTCCTGACCGACACACTCTGACTCGTTGCGCGCATGATTTCCTGGCGGCGTGGACGCCGCCAGTACAGCCGGTCAGGAGACCGGCGCTACTTTTTCTCTCGTTCCCTTAGTACCTTGGTACCTCGCGCCCAGCTTCTGGAACCAAGCGCGCTATATGCCTTGCTTTGGCTGCTGGCTACACTCGAGTTCAGAATGGCCAGCACTCCATCATCGCCGCCGTCGGGTTATCGCGGACGGCTGGCGCCTTCACCGACGGGCTACCTGCATGTGGGCCATGCGCGCACCTTCTGGACGGCGTTCCAGCGCGCGCGCGAGGCCACGGGCACGCTGGTGATGAGGATGGAAGATCTGGATTCCGATCGCAGCCGGGCAGTTTTCGCAGAGGCGGCGATGGAAGATCTGCGCTGGCTGGGTATTCGCTGGCAGGAGGGCCCGGACAAGGGCGGTCCTCACGCGCCTTACCTGCAGAGCAAGCGGCGCTCGCTCTACCTGGCAGCGTGGCGCAAGCTGCTGCATCGTAACGCTCTGTTCCCGTGCCGCTGTTCGCACAAGGACATCGAGTCCGCGCTGGGCGCGCCGCACGAGCGCGCGCGAGCCGCAAGCTCCGGCAGCAAGCTCGACATTCTTGACGACGAACCCATGTACCCTGGCACGTGCCGCCATTTGACGGGTCATGCGCCGCAGTTGCCCGGCCCTACGTCCGCGGATGTTGACACGCCCGAAGGCGTCAATTGGCGCTTCCGCGTGCGCGATGGCGAAGTGATTGAATTTGTCGACCGCAACCTGGGTCCGCAGCGTTTTGTGGCCGGCGTGGACTTTGGCGACTTCGTGGTGTGGCGGCGTGACGGCGGTCCCAGCTACCAGCTTGCCTGCGTGGTTGACGACGCAACCATGCGCATCACCGAAGTGGTGCGCGGCGCCGATCTGCTGAAGTCCACCGCGCGTCAGATTCTGCTCAACCGCGCCTTGGGATTCGAAAACCCCGCCTGGTTTCACTGCCGCCTGGTGGTGGACCACCACGGGCGCCGCCTGGCCAAGCGCCACGATGCGCTGAGCCTGCGCGCCCTGCGCCAGCGCGGGCTGACCCCCATGAACATCCTGGCGGCAGAGCTGCCCATCGAAGTGTGAATAGCTGCGATTAGTTGCAGGTATTGGGGGCTGCGTAGCGGGTCAGTTTGATCAAAACCACCCCACAGGGGCTAAAGCCAAGATTCCTTTTCGCGGCTTTTGCGGCACGACTGAAGTCGTGCCCCTGACACTTCTTGCGTTCCTTGAAGAGTTTTCCGCAGCCTGCGAAGTCGTGCTCTTTCACGACGGCCTCACACTGAACTGATGCTGCAATGCAGAGATTGGCCTCCGGGGCTGCGCCGCAGGGGCACGATGCTTTACCATCGTTGACGGTAGAAATTCACTTCCGGCATGTCGATCACTTCACAGTCGCGCCAGAAACGGTTTGCCATGGATGAGGTGTCGAGCCACCGCTTGAACCCGTTACGCAGCGCACCCAACCTGCTTACGCTCCTCCGCATCTGCCTGGCACCCTTCCTGGTGGCGGCGATCCTGGAGGGGCACTATCTTCTGAGCTTCGTGCTTTTTGTTTCCGCGGGGATTACAGATGGGCTGGATGGCACGCTGGCGCGCGTGCTCAAGCAGCGGTCGACATTCGGCGCATATCTCGATCCGGTGGCCGACAAGCTGCTGCTGAGCACCTTGTTTCTGGTTCTGCTTTACAAAGGATTGATGCCGGTCACCGTGACAGTGCTGGTGTTCGGCCGGGATGTGGGCATCCTGCTGGTTTCGGCGTTACTCTACGCAGCCGTGGGGCGCAGGGAGTTTCATCCCAGCCTTTGGGGCAAAGCCAATACCCTGGCTCAGATCGTTGCAGTGGCGGCGGTGCTGTTGCACCAGGTGACGCCGAGTTGGTATTGGATCGCGGCGTTCCGCACCGTGGCGCTCGACGCCACGATCGCGCTTACCATCATTTCAGGACTGCACTATGCGTGGGTAGTTTCGCGCCGCAGCGGCGCCACGGCGGCCAACGGCAAATAATCCGCTGGCCTGGCTCCGTTAGGTCCGATCATTCCTACGAATCGTCCTGGAGATCTTCCGTACCAGCCGTTTCTTCAATCTCCATATCGCGAAACTCTTCGGAATCGAAGATTTCGCCACACTCCAGGCACTCGACGAACTCGGTGTCTTCGTGACGGGAAACGATCCGGACTCTGGGATGTTTGCAGGCGGTTGCCATCGTTCTCGGGGGTTCGTGCACTTCAGCAATCCAGATTGGATGCGCCCTTTCCTGTCCCCGTCGCTGCCGTCCTGATGGTGTTAGCGGGCCTTCGGGTACAGCCAATTTGGGATTGCGATAGGTGCTCTAGAGCGTCTTCGATTCAACGGTTAACATCGCCAGTACACGCGGGGGGCAATTTCCTAACGAAATTGAGCCTCGGCATTCTGCACCCTGTTAGGAGCAGAATCGAAAACGCTGTATCCGCCAGATTGTAGCTGTCTTTTGGGCGTTTGCAAACCGATTTTTGATGAAACTTTCAGCCGGAATACCGAATTTCCGCTGGCGGGACGAGCCAGACAGGGAACTGGCGCGGGCTTGAAAGGCGAATTCAAGCGGACGTATACTAAATACGGACCGTTCCAGTCGGATATTTCATGCTAAAGCTCACCAAAAAAGCGGATTACGGGCTGATGGCGCTCAAGTACCTCGCCGAGCACCCGGAAACCCCTGCGTTGAGCGCCAAAGACGTGGCGGATGCCTATGGAATTCCGGCGCAACTGCTAGCCAAGATCCTGCAGCGGCTGACCAAGACGGGGCTGCTAAAGTCCCACGCGGGTATGAACGGCGGCTATGCGCTGGCTCGGGACCCCCGCCAAATCTCGGCTTTTGAAGTGATCCACGCCATCGACGGACCGCTGTTTCTGACCTCCTGCACCAAGGGGGCCAAGTCGTGCGACCTCACCCCGAACTGCACCATCAAGGAACCGCTGGCGCGGGTGAACGAAACCATCATCGGAGTGCTGAAGAGCATCAGCATTCACGACCTGGCGGAGCAGGAGCAGGCCGCGGCCAAGGCGCGCGACGGGCAGAGTCTGGTCACGTTGACGCTTTAGAGCGCCGGTCCCGGCGAGCGCGGACGAAAGCAGAGTAAAAGCACGATGGAAACGAAGATGAGCACGGGGTCAAGTCAAGTGGAGACGCCGGCGGGTGTACACCTGCCTATCTACATGGACAACCACGCCACCACGCCCCTGGATCCCAGGGTGCTGGAGGCGATGATGCCCTGGTTGACTGCGAAGTTCGGCAACGCGGCCAGCCGCAATCACTCCTTTGGATGGGAGGCCGAGCAGGCCGTCGATGCGGCCCGCGAGCAAATCGCCAAACTGATCGGCGCAACGGCCAAAGAAATCATTTTCACTTCCGGCGCGACGGAGAGCGACAACCTTGCCCTCAAGGGCATCGCGGAGATGTATCGCGAGCGCGGCAACCACGTCATTACCCAGGTCACCGAGCATAAGGCGGTACTCGATACGTGTAAGCGCCTGGAAAAATCCGGCTGTCGGGTTACGTATTTGCCAGTGAAGGCTGACGGCGGGATCGATCTTGAAGACCTGCGGCGCGCCATCGACGACAAGTCCATTCTCGTCAGCATCATGGCGGCTAACAACGAAATCGGCGTGCTGCAGCCCATTCGCGAGATTGGCAAAATCTGCCATGAACGGGGCGTGCTTTTCCATACCGACGCAGTGCAGGCCGTGGGCAAGGTGCCCTTCAACGTGATCGAGGATTGCGTGGATGTGGCGTCGATTTCCGCGCACAAGATTTACGGCCCCAAGGGCGTGGGCGCGTTGTATGTGCGGCGTCGCAATCCGCGCGTGCAGATCGCCGCGCAAATCGACGGCGGCGGCCACGAGCGCGGCATGCGCAGCGGCACGCTGAATGTTCCCGGCATTGTGGGCATGGGCAAGGCGTGCGAGATTGCGCAGGAAGAGATGCTTGAGGAGGGTCGCCGGCTGCAAGGCTTGCGCGACCGGCTCAAGACGAAGCTTGAGTCGGAGCTCGACTACGTGCATGTGAATGGGTCGATGGAGCACCGGCTGCCCGGCAACCTGAACATGAGTTTTGTCTACGTTGAAGGCGAATCGCTGCTGATGGGCATCAACGATATCGCGGTTTCCAGTGGCTCGGCTTGCACTTCGGCGACGCTTGAGCCTTCGTATGTGCTGAAGGCTTTGGGATTGGGAGACGATGTGGCGCACAGCTCGATTCGCTTTGGCCTGGGCCGCTTCAACACCGAGGCCGAGGTGGATTACGTGGCCGCCAAGGTGATCCAGGTGGTGCGGCACCTGCGCGAGCTGTCGCCGCTTTACGAGATGGTGAAGGACGGTATCGATATCAGCAAGGTTGAGTGGCAGGCGCATTGAGAAAGGCAGCTTCTAGCTGCTAGCGACTAGCTCCTAGCTTCAAGGCGAATGAGCAGGTCGGCAAGCTTGGGGGCTAGGAGCTAGAAAGAAGCGATGGCATACAGCGATAAAGTAGTTGATCACTACAACAATCCGCGTAACGTGGGCACGCTCGACAAGAGCGCGGCCGAGGTGGGCACGGGCATGGTGGGCGCGCCGGAGTGCGGCGACGTGATGCGCCTGCAAATCCGCGTGAACCCGGAGACGCAGGTGATCGAAGAGGCCAAATTCAAGACCTTTGGCTGCGGCTCGGCCATCGCCAGCTCTTCGCTGGCCACGGAGTGGATCAAAGGCCGCACCGTGGACGATGCGTTGAGCATCAAAAATACAGACATTGTGAAAGAGCTGTCGCTGCCGCCGGTGAAGATTCACTGTTCGGTGCTGGCCGAGGATGCAATTCGCGCCGCGATTGGCGACTGGAAGAAGAAAAACAGCGTTGCGGAGCTGCCTCCGCCAACGCCGGCGAAGTAAGCAAGCGCAACCAGGATAGAAGGATGGAAATGATGCCGAACATGGACACACTCGAATCGAAGCCCACGCACAACCCGGCCGAGCCGCAACCGGTCGCTTCCGAGACGCCGGAGAAAGGCGTTCTCGTGACTCCCAGCGCCGTCAAGCGCATCCGCGTGATCCTGGCCAAGGAAGGTATTTCGACGGAGGAAGGCGGCCTGCGTCTGGGCGTTAAGGGCGGCGGCTGCTCCGGCCTTTCTTACGTCATCGCATTCGACGCCCATCCCCGCGAGCGCGACCGCATCTTTACGTTTGACGGCGTGCGCGTGTTCATCGATCCCAAGAGCTTTGTGTTTCTGAACGGAATGACGCTGGACTTCGAAGAGACGCTGATGCGCCAGGGATTCAACTTCATCAACCCGAACTCTACACGTTCCTGCGGCTGCGGTACTTCGTTTTCTGTATAGTGCGTGATGCGTGTAAGGACGCTCTCATGCTGAAAGTCGTCGAGAATGCGGTTCCGGTTGCCTGCTGGTCCTGCTCCGTTGCGCACAATGAGTCCACGCTCTTTTGTCCGGATTGCAGCAAGATTCAGCCGCTCCCGGGCGGCGATTATTTTTCTGTCTTTGGATTAGAGCCTCGGTTGAATCTGGATCTCGCTGCGCTGGAGCAGGAGTTTCATCGCCTCAGCCGCAGGCTGCATCCCGACCGCTTTAGCCGCGCCAGCGAAAAAGAAAAACAATGGAGCCTGGCCGACACGGCGCTGCTCAACGACGCGTATCGGACGCTCAAAGACCCGCTGCGCCGCACCGAGTACCTGCTCAAGCTGGAGGGCGCGGAGACCGGCGAGCCCGCCACAGAGGCGAATGATCGCAAGGACGCCTCGCGCGTTCCGATCGATCTTCTGGAACAGGTCTTCGACCTGAATATGCAGCTTGAAGAGATGCGCGGGTCGAAGAAGTTGGGCCGCGAAGATCCGGAGCAGAAGGAAAGTCTGCTGCAGGCCAAGCAAAAATTTGAGGGGTTGGTGGACGCTGTGGACCGCGATTTGCGCGCGCAGTGGGCGATGTGGGATAACGGCGATGCGGCGGTGCGACCGACTGCGCAGCGCGCCATGGTGGCACTTCTCGACCGCAGGCGCTACCTGAGCAACCTTGTCCGCGACGTGACCGAAATCCTGGGAGACTAAGCAGCAATATGGCGGAAGGGCACGTCGTCGGCATTGATCTGGGAACCACCAATTCCCTCGTCGCCTACATGGAAGGCGACAGGCCCGTGGTCATTCCCGGTGTGGACGGCGCGAATCTTGTGCCATCGGTGGTTGCCCTCGATCCGATGACCACAAGTGGCGTCAGGCCGACGGTCACGGTGGGCAACAGCGCGCGCAAGGCGCTGATTGAAACGCCGGAACGCGTCATCTACTCCGTGAAAAGATTGATGGGCCGCGACCTCGAAGAGGTTCGGACCGAGCTGAAGTTTTTTCCCTTCCGTCTTGCCGGCGATATGGAAGTGGGCGAGGTTCCGCGCATCCAGTTGGGCGAGCTTCGCTTTACGCCACCGGAGATTTCTGCGTACGTTCTGCGCCAGCTCAAGCGCAATGCCGAGCGCTTCTTTGGGAGCTCGGTCGCGCAGGCGGTTATTACCGTGCCCGCGTATTTCAACGATGCGCAGCGGCAGGCCACCAAAGACGCGGGCCGCATGGCGGGCCTTGACGTGTTGCGGTTGGTAAACGAACCCACCGCCGCGGCGCTGGCTTACGGGCTCGATCACGCCAACGAGGGCACCATCGCCGTCTACGATTTCGGCGGAGGCACCTTCGACATCTCCATCCTCAAGCTGCGCGGCGGCATCTTCGAGGTGCAATCGACGAACGGAGAAACGCACCTGGGCGGCGACGATATCGACAACCTCCTGCTAACCGTCGCGCTTGACGAAATCCTCGCCGAGCACGGTGTGGATCTGCGCGCGCATCCCGGTGCGGTGCAGGCCCTGCGCAAGGCCGCCATCGACGCCAAAGTTCGGCTCTCGACCGAGCTGGCCGCGCATTTCGACATGGAACTGCCCAACGGCGACCGTTATCAACGTGAGATTCCGCGCGCGGTCTTTGAACTCCTGATCGAACCGGTGCTCAGGCGCACTGCCGCACCGTGCAAGCAGGCGATGGCCGACGCCGGCATTGCTCCGGAACAGATTGATGAAGTGGTGCTGGTGGGCGGGTCGACGCGCATCCCCGCTGTGCGCGCACTGGTCGACGAGCTTTTCCGGCTCAGCGCGCGCGGGAAAAAACCGCATACGGAACTCAATCCCGATGAAGTGGTCGCGTTGGGTGCGGCGGTGCAGGCGGGGATTCTGGCCGGCGCCTCAAAAACTACCGAAGACATGCTGCTGCTCGATGTGACGCCGCTTTCACTTGGCATTGAGGCACTGGGCGGAACGGTGGCGCGCATCATCCAGCGCAATTCCACCGTTCCCGCTTCGGCAACTGAGCACTTCACCACCGGCGTCGACGGGCAGACTAACGTGGCGATTCACGTATTACAGGGTGAGCGCGAACTGGCCGCTGACTGCCGCTCGCTGGCGCGCTTCGACTTGAAGGGTATTCCGCCCATGGCGGCAGGGCTGCCGCGCATTGAGGTGCGTTTCCTTATCGACGCAGACGGCATTCTGCAGGTCTCTGCACGCGAACAGCGCAGCGGGAAGGCTGCGCAGATTGAAGTGAAGCCGACGTATGGATTGACCGACGAGCAGGTTGAGGACATGGTTCTCGATTCTTTCGACCACGCCGAGGAAGATTTTTCGAAACGTCTTCTCATCGAGGCGCGCAACGAAGTCGATGCGATTCTTGCCGCCGTCGGGCGCGCTCCGCAGAATCCCGCGTGGAACGATTTGAGCGCGGAAGAACGGGCGGCTATAGCCGTGGCGCGCGACCGACTGGTTTTGGTCAGGCAGGGCAGCGATTTGAACGCGATCGGCCAGGCCATGGTGGCTCTCGACAAGGCCACGCGGCACTTTGCGGAGTTGATGATGGATGCGGCGGTTTCCGGCGCCATTCGCGGGAAAACCATGAGTGATGCCGGCAGAGATCTGAACGAAGCCGTCACCGCGCCGCACGCGATGGCGCCGGCGGAGTTCAAGTAGCAGCGGGGTGGCGAGTCAGCAAGTTCGCGCCCGGGGGCACGAAGCGATGAGTGAGACAGCAAAGAAGGAGATTCCGCCCGACAAGCTCGTTCGCGTCACTTTCCTTCCTGAAGGCCGAACCGTCGAGTTTGAGCTTGGCACGATGCCTTACGATCAGCACGGCAAGCCCATGTCGTTCCTCGATATTGCGGAGAACTTCGGCATCGTTCTCGACCACGCCTGCGGCGGATCGTGTGCCTGCACCACTTGCCACGTGTTGATCAAGGAAGGTGCGGTGGGTTTGAGCGAAGCAGACGACGACGAGCTTGACCGCCTCGAGATGGCCGCTGATCAGCAGTTAAATTCGCGGCTGGGCTGCCAGGCAGTGATCGCGCGCCCCGGAGATTACGTCGTCGAGATTCCCAGTTGGAATCGCAACTACGTTTCCGAAGGCAAGCCGCTCGCGATGGTCGAGCCAAAGTAGGGAGCGAACCATGCCGCGCGCAACCTATTGGACAGACGCCGAAGAGATTGGCATTGAGCTGGCGGAGAAGTTTCCGTCGCTTGATCCGCTCACGGTGCGATTCACCGATCTGCATCGCTACGTTACAGAGCTGGCCGGCTTTGCCGACGATCCGAAGATGTCGAACGAAGCGCGCCTGGAAGCGATTCAGATGGCGTGGTACGAAGAGTTCAAGGACGCGCAGAAGTAGTATTCTTCAGGTGTCAGGCCCCGATTCCCGATGCTTTGAAGGGCGAAGCGCAAAAATACTTGAGCCCTTATTCCCTACTTGCGATTCCGTGTCTTCAGGGCCTTCTCGATGCCAGCTTCCGCCAGGGGCGACATCATGGCAAAACCGGCGGGAAGCGGATGCACCCCGTCCCTGCTCAGGGTCGCGGGCAGCCCTCCGCGGTCATCCTTCATTACGGAGTAGAAGTCTACATACACGTAGCCCTTTTGCGCCGCGTAGTCCTTGATCCACGCATTCATTTGGGCGATCTTCGGCGCGGGAGTGAGTCCCGGCGCCCAGGGATAGTCGAAGGACGGCAGTATGGAGCAGAGCACCACGCGAATTCCATTCGCCGCTGCCAGTTCAGCCATCGACGCCAGGTTGCCCTCGGTCTGCTCCAGTGTCATTGGGCCCGTGTTGCCGGCGATGTCATTGGTTCCGGCGAGAATCACCACCACCTTCGGCTGCAGATCGATCACGTCCTGACGGAAGCGCACCAGCATCTGCGGCGTGGTCTGCCCGCTGATGCCACGGTTCACATACGGCTTGCCGGGAAATGCCTTGTCCAGATTCCAGCCCTGTGTAATCGAGTCACCCATGAAGACCCCGCGGTCCTCGCCGGTTTTCGGGGCACCAAGCATCGCGTCGGCCTCCTTGAAATGTTCAAGCCCGCCAAAATCAACCAGCAGTTGCCGGTCGTGGTCGGTCCAATACGCATTGTTGGGATGCCCGGAGGGAGAGGTTGGCGCAGGTGCGGTCGTGGTTGGCGCCGGAGCCTTGGTCTCGGGCGGGGGCGCGGGCTCCTGGGCCCGCAGCGAGGCCACTGTAAACAGCCCCGCCAGCGCTGCCGCGAGGAACATAGTCTTGCAGAGGTTCTTTTGATTCACCTCAGGTCTCCATTCTGAATGAGGGATGAATGGCACTCGGCAACCTGCCGAGTTTCCGTGCGCTTCGATTGTAGGCAATCGTGCCCCAAGCAAGCTACCCCCGCCGCCCACGGCTTCTGCATGCTCGCGATAAAATTCAAATATGCCTGCCGCAGCCATCCCTCCTGACGTTTTGGCGAAATACGAGCCCGTGATCGGCCTCGAAGTGCACGTGCAACTGCTCACGGCGACCAAGGCGTTTTGCGGTTGCGCCAACCGGTTTGGCGCGGATCCGAACACCAACATTTGCCCTGTGTGCCTGGGACTGCCGGGAGCGCTGCCGGTGCTGAATGAAAAGTCCGTGGAGTTTGCCACACTGGCCTCATTGGCGCTCAACTGCCAGGTGCGCGAGCGGTCGATCTTTGCGCGCAAGAATTACTTCTATCCCGATCTGCCCAAGGGCTACCAGATTTCGCAGTACGACAAGCCGATTGCCGAGCATGGCTGGATTGAAGTTCCGACAGCAGACGGCGGCAAGAAACGGATTGGCATCACGCGCCTGCACATGGAAGAGGACGCGGGCAAGAGCCTGCACGAAGGGTTTGCTGACTCCGCCACGTGCTCCTATCTCGACCTGAACCGTTGCGGCACGCCGCTGGCCGAGATCGTCAGCGAGCCCGACATCCGCACCCCCGACGAGGCCTTCGAGTATCTCACGCGATTGAAGGAGATCCTGCTTTACTGCGGCGTCTCCGACTGCAACATGGAGGAGGGATCGCTGCGCTGCGACGCGAATGTGAGCGTTCGTCCAAGGGGACAGGAGAAATTTGGCACCAAGGCCGAAGTCAAGAACGTGAACAGCTTCAAGTTCATTCGCGCGGCGCTCGAATACGAAATCGAGCGTCAGGTCGAAGTCATCGAGTCCGGTGGCCGCGTGATGCAGGAGACGCGGCTCTGGAACGCCGGCGAGGGGCGGACGTATCCCATGCGCTCCAAAGAGCAGGCGCACGATTACCGCTATTTTCCCGAGCCGGACCTGCCGCCGCTGATCGTTTCCGCGGATCTCCTTTTCGAAACCAGAAAAAAACTCCCGGAGCTGCCGGAGGCGCGGCGCGCGCGCATGCTTGCGGAGTACGAATTGTCGGTGCAGGACGCGCACACGCTGACGGCGTCGCGGGAGTTTGCCGACCGCTTTGAATCTGCGGCCCGCACTGCCCGCAATCCGCGCCGCGTGGCCAACGTTCTGTTGAGCGAAGTGGGCGGACGCTTGAAGGCGCTCGGCCTGGAGCAGGAGCAGTCGCCGGTTTCGATGGCGGGCATCGTGCTCGCCGCCGATCTGCTCGACGAGGGCAAGATCAGCTCCAAACAGATGAAGCAGCTCTTCGACGTGTGCTTTGAGAAGGGAGAGGATTTTGCTGCCGTCTACGAGCGCGAGAAGCCGCAACAAATTACCGACTCCGCGGCCATCGAAAAACTGATCGACGAGGTGATCGCGGCCAATCCTAAACAAGTGGAGCAATATCGCGCGGGCAAGAAAACCATGGCGGGATTCTTTGTCGGCCAGGTGATGCGCGCGTCAAAAGGTCAAGCCAACCCGGCGCTGCTGAATGAACTGGTGACGAAAAAGCTGGAAGGGTAAAGCTGGAACGCCCGTCTCCACAGGCTGCTGAAAAACTGCGAAGAGCGGGCGAATCGCGGAACGAGGCATGGCAGGGGCTAAAGCCCGGATTAACTTTGCTGCACTTACGGCACGACTGAAGTCGTGCCCTGACACTTCTTGCGTTCCTTAAAAGGTTTTTCCGCAGACTGTAAAGTCGTGGCTTTTGAAGAAACCCTTAGACTGAGTCATTACCCCGATTGGCTGCTTACTTCAGTTTTAGATCCGAGATAAAGTCTTTGCGGTCGTCCCACGAGCTGACGGTTTTGGTCGCGCTCTTTTTCCCGTTAAACTCCGCCCACAGATCGAAGTCGACGCTCATGTCGACCTGGGAGAAGCGGAAATGGCCCATCGCCGTGGAAATGTAGCTGCGAATCGCCTTGGTCTTCTCGTTTTTGAGGAAGACGGTGGCGCCCACAACGGGTTGTCCGCTCTCGTTCAGAATCGCGCCGGACACCGTACGGTCACCGATATTCTGACCCCATGCGGCCGGCGCCGACAGAGCGCATCTCGATCCTGAGGGGATCGCGCCTAGCGCCATCAGACCACATGCGATTGCAGCCAGCCAGGTTGCACGGCTCATCCTTACTCCTCCTCGTCCTCTGCGAGGAGATCATCTTCCTCTTCAAGGCCTTCTTCCACGCGTGCCAGTTCCAGCGGTTCCACGCCTACCACTTCGTACTCAGTGCCACACTCTTCGCAGGCTATCACGTCGCCTTCTTCTACCTCGTCGACATCAACATTCAGATCGGTATCGCATTCAGGGCAGCTGGGCATTGCAGCCTCCTCACTTTCTATACAAATTCGCATTGCGGGATAAATCTGTAATTGCAGACAACGCTAGTTTTAGTGAGAACCCGGCCTCAGGTCAAGAGGCCAACGGCACTTGGCGGGTCCGGATTTTTCTTTGAGGAAAACCAGCGCTGCGCCTATCCCAAAGAGACGCATTTCCCCAGACTTGGTTGCCTATGCTGCATCTCTGGTGCAGATTGGTGATAGCGCCCTGCCGCGGTGGCCGCATGCCCCAACTCGGGCATCGATCATGACACCGGCCTGCTCCAGCGGTTAACCTGTTGACTGCGATGCCAAGATTTGGCTCCATGCCGTTCGCTTTCCCTGACTTCCGCGGGGCTACCCGGCGGTTGATCCTCGTCAACCTCGCGACGTTCTTCGTGTTGTTGATTGTAGGGTTCGCGTCGCCCTTTCAGGCAGCCCGCGCAGGGTTCCTCCTGATGTTCGACCCGTTCTCGTTCGTTCACGGCGCGCTGTGGCAGCCGTTGACGTACAGCTTTGTACACTCCGGCATCCTCGGCACGCTCTTTGAGCTGCTCTCGCTCTGGTTTCTGGCGGGATTCCTCGAGAGCTACCACAACGCGAACTGGGTGACCGGCCTCTACGCGGCCTCAGTACTGGGAACCGCCGCCGCTTCGCTGGCGCTCTACGCCATGTCGAGCACAATGTCTCCCAAGCTGCTCGGCGCTCCCATCCCGCTTTACGGCTGCTTTGGCGGCGTCTTTGGATTGCTGGCCGCCATCGGTCTGCTCTACGGCGACGTGCAGTTCATGTTGTTCCCGTTGCCCATCGGCATCAAGGCGCGCTACCTGGTGATGATCTACGCGCTGATCGCCATCGCCATGCTTTTTGGCCAGGAGCAGTGGTACGCCTTTTCGCAACTCGGCGGAGCGCTGGCCGGCCTGGTGTTTGTGCGCATGGCGCCGCGGCATGGGGTTTCCTTCCTGTTGAGCGAACGCTGGTACGGCATGCGCAATCGCTATTACCGCTGGAAGCGCCGTCGCGCCGCCCGCAAGTTCGAGGTCTACATGAAGCGGCAGGGCCGAACGGTGAAATTCGACGGCCAGGGCCGGTTGATCGACGATGACGATCCCAACGACAAAAAGCGCTGGAACTGAAAAGGGCAGGGAACGAGGGAACAAGGGAACAAGAAAGCAGGGAACAGGGAACAAATTAGACCTGAGACTGGGGATGCACGCATCTTGCTTTTGAGATGTGGGAAACAACGAACCGCAACCCGCCTTCTTTAGCCTGACGCGTTAAAATTCGAATGCAATGTCCACCAAGATTGCTTTTCTCTTTCCGGGGCAAGGTTCGCAGGCCGTTGGCATGGGTCGCGAGCTCGCCGAGCGATTTCCCGTTGCAGCTGCAACCTTTGCCGAGGCCGACGCGGCGCTCGGGTTCCCGCTTTCGAAGCTCTGCTTCGAAGGGCCTGAAGAAGATCTGCGCCTGACCGAAAACACGCAGCCGGCCATAATGACGGTGAGCGTGGCGGCGGCGCGCGTGCTGGCGGAGCACGGTATCGCCCCGGCGCTGGCCGCGGGTCACTCTCTTGGCGAATGGTCGGCACACGTGATTGCGGGGACGCTCTCCTTTGCCGATGCGGTGCGCGCGGTGAAGGCGCGTGGTGCGGCTATGCAGAAGGCGGTTCCGGCCGGCGAAGGCGCCATGGCCGCGGTGCTCGCGCTCGATGCTGCTCAGGTGGCTGAAGCGTGCGAGGAGGCCGCACGCGAGACCGGCCTCGTTGTGCAGGCCGCCAACCTGAACTCACCCAACCAGACGGTCATCTCAGGCGCGGCTGCGGCCGTGGAGAAAGCCGCGGCGCTTTGCAAGGCCAAAGGCGCGCGCCGCACCGTCATGCTTCCCGTCAGCGCCCCTTTCCATTGCGCGCTCATGCAGCCGGCACAGGAAGAAGTGTCGCGTGTGCTCGCCGGGCTCTCGCTTCACGATCCGCGCATTCCCGTCGCCGCCAACGTTACCGGCGGCCTCGTCACAACCGCCAGTGCCGCACGTGACGCGCTCGTCAGGCAAGTCACCGGCGCGGTGCGATGGGTGGAGTGCATGCAGGCGCTCGAGGGCCGGTCGCTGTCCGTAGAAGGCCAGGGCGCAGGCGCCGATGTTTTCATTGAAGTCGGTCCCGGCAAGGTACTCTGCGGCCTGCTCAGGCAAATCGATCCGGGGCTGAATTCGCTGAATGTGGAAGACGCAGCGAGTTTGGAGAAGACGCTGGCGGAGTTGAAGGCTGCGGCCTAAAGATAGGTCCTTTTGAAAAGCCTAGCACTCGATTGAATTCGTCGGCTGAGGGCTGCAAGCCTCTGGCCGAGGTACTCATTGTGAACGGGGCAAGGTTCCAGATCTTCGCCCCGTTCACCCCCGGCCATTTGTGAGTTGACTACTGCATGCGGCCTATTGCGCTGTGGATTTCTTGATCGAGCTGGGCCTTACGGTGATCGTTGTTCTTGCCCGGTAAATCGTCCAAGAGCTCCTGTGACAGGCGCATGGTGGTACGCTTGTTTTCGCGTTGAAGTTTAAGGAGGTAGGCATCGGAGCCCCCATCTAATCCCACCTCAAGAATCTCAACGTTAGGGTCAATTGCATTTATCCGCTCTTTGACAAGAGCAAAGGATGGTACCTGATTAAGGCTAGTTTCCTTTATCATCATTTTAATCTCCAAATTAAATATCGGCCCCAGGGGGGCCGTGCCTTGAGTATACGCTTGGAGCGGTTTTCGGCTATAGGGCCTGTTGCGAATCGCGACTGTGGCGTTAGGACCTGTCAGGTGCGAAGCCCTCACGAATCCAGCGAATGAGCGCGACAGATTTGTAAACAGCAAGCCAGCCGAAGGGAATTGGTAGGAGGGCGAGTAGAACAGCGTAGAGCCAACCGGTCGAAGTCGCATCCTTATTTGCCTTAGCGTATTCCGTCTGGCACTTTCCCAAATCCCTAATCAGGTCGCCCGTGGTGTATGGCTTCGTTCCTTGGTATTGATTCTGATACCAATTCTGCGCGCCCGCCCTGCATATTTCATAGTCTCGGTCAACGTCGCCGCCGTCATGGTATCCGATATTGAATCCCCAAAACGCTCCGCCAATTGCCCACGCGACAGACACCACCACTCCAATGCGCTGCCAACCATTAAGACGCAACGTGCGAGGCGGGTTCATTGCTTGCCATTGTAGCCCAAACCGCAGAGCGTCGACACGGAGCCGGAGGCACGCTCCATCACACGATCCCCAGCTCTTTCAGCACAAACGCATAGTCCAGCGCGATCTCTTTCAGATAGTCGTACCGCCCGCTAGCCCCGCCGTGGCCGGCCTGCATGTTCGTCACCAGCAGCAGCGGATGCTTGTCGATCTTGAGCGTGCGCAGCTTCGCTACGTATTTGGCCGGCTCCCAGTACATCACCTGGCTATCATGCAGGCTGGTCTTCACCAGCATTGCCGGATACTCCGCCGCGCGCAGATTGTCGTACGGCGAATAGCTCAGCATGTACCGGAAATACTCCTCCTGGTTCGGATCGCCCCACTCCTCGTATTCGGGCACCGTGAGGGGCAGGGAAGCATCAAGCATGGTATTCATCACATCGACAAACGGCACGTGCGAAACTACAGCGCGAAATTGTTCTGGAGCCATGTTCGCTACTGCGCCCATCAGCAATCCGCCAGCGGACCCACCTTCGATGGCCACGCGCTTCGGGTCGCCGTAGCCCGCGGCGGTCAAATGCTCCACGCAGGCAATGAAGTCGGTAAACGTATTGCGCTTGACCAGCATCTTGCCCGCGTCGTGCCAGGGTTTGCCCAGGTCGCCGCCGCCGCGGATGTGCGCATAGGCCATCACCACGCCGCGATCGAGCAGGCTCAGCCGGTTCGAGCTGAACCCGAGGGGCAAAGAATATCCATACGACCCATAGCCGTAGACGTACAGCGGGTTGAGCGCGGGTCGGGGGACCCCCGCTACAGCCGGTCTGGAGACCGGCGGTACCATGCGCTTGTCTTTGCGGTAGACGATCGAGATGGGAACAGCCACGCCATCCGGCGCCGTGGCATGTATGCGCTCGCTGGCGTAGAGGGTGCGATCAAAGCCGCCGGGAATCTCCAACTGCTTCAGCAGCGTCGATGCGCCCGTTGCCGTGTCGTATTCGTACACCGAGCTTGGCGTGACCAACGATTGATAGCCGTAGCGGAGTGTGGTTGTGTCGAAGATGCGGTTGATGTGCGGGTGCGCGCTGTAGGCAGGCTCGGGAAAGGCGATCTCGCCGGAGGCGGTGGCTTCAGGTCCCGCACCGGCAAACTTCCACAGTCGCAGCCGCGGCAACCCATCCTCGCGCTCGCAGGCGATGAAGAATCCCGCGAAAAGATCCGCGTCCTCGAGCATGATCGCATCGCGATGCGCAATCCGCTCCGTCCAGTGTTCGCGCTCTGGCGTCTCCACCGGCGCGGTCACGAGGCGAAAATTCCGCCCACGATCGTTGGTGCGAATGAACCACAGCCCGTTGCGATGGTCGATCGAGTATTCGTGCTCGTCCTCGCGTGGGGCAATGATGCGGAACTCGCCGGCAGGGTCATCCGCGGCCAGAAACCGAGCCTCGCTGGTAATGTGGCTGGCCGACTCGAGAACGACGTACTTGCCGTCGCGCGTGCGCCCAGCGGCAATGTTGAAGCGCTCGTCGTCTTCCTGGAATACCAACACCGCCTGAGAAAGCTGCCCGGCGCGGCCGCGGAAGAATTGAAACTGCCGCTTCTGCTGCTCGTCCTCGACGGTGTAAAAGAGAGTTTTATTGTCCGCGGCCCACACCACGGAGCCCACGCGCTCCACCTCGTCGGCAAGCGTTTCGCCGGTTTCAAGATTCTTGATCCGCAGCGTGTACTGGCGAAAACCCTTGGTATCGGTCGAGTAAGCCAGCCAGCGCCCGTCGTCGGTGATGTCGGTGTCACCGATTGCGAAAAACGCGTGGCCCTCCGCCAGCTCGTTTCCGTCGAGCAGGATTTGTTCGGTCGCATCGTCTTCCGGTCCGGCCGGCCCACCGCGCTTGCGGCAATAGATGCCGTATTGCAGGCCTTCCTGGGTGCGGGAGTAATACCACCAATCGCCATCCCGATAGGGGACCGAGACGTCCGTCTGCTTCACGTGGCTCAGCATCTCCTGGTAAAGCTCTTCGCGGAGCCCGGCCAGAGGCGCCATCACAACCTCGGCATAAGCATTTTCCGCCTCCAGGTACGCGGTCACATCGGGATTTTCTTTATTGCGCAGCCAGGCGTAGTCGTCGGCCAGCAGCAATCCGTGCATCCGGGTTTCGGTATGTTCTTTGCGGGCAATGGGGGGCGCGGGAATCCTGAATTCGTTCATTGTCTCGGTCATTTCTCCTTCAGTGTAGAACCTGCCTGCCGGGAACCTTCGCCGCCCGGCCCACGTACAATGAAAGAGAAATGAAAGGCCCTGGCCGCGCGCGTTTCGCCCTGTTTCCGCCTCTGCTGGCGGCCCTTTTCGTATTTCTCGCGGTTCCCGCGTATGGCGAGAAGGTGGCCGACCTACCCCAGCCCACCGACTACGTAAGCGATTTTGCGCACGTGCTCTCGCCCGAGGCGGTGACGCGGCTGGATTCCATCTGCTCGCAGCTGGACCATACCGCGGCCAACGCGAAGGTTGCCGTGGTTACCGTCCACGATCTTGACGGCGACGACGCGGCCGACTACGCCACGCAGCTTGAAGACCACTGGAAGATGGGGGACAAGGATAAGGCAAGTGGCCAGAACCGTTACGCCATGGTGCTTTTGGCCGTTGCCGATCACAAGTACCGCATCGAGGTCGGCTACGGTCTGGAAGGCATCCTGCCCGACGGCAAGACGGGCGACATCGGCCGCGACATGGTTCCCGACCTGAAGGCCGGCGACTATGACGGCGCGGTGACGACAGCTGTGGGCGAGATTGCCCAGGTGATCGCCGACGACGCCCATGTGACGCTGGACAACGCGCCCGCACCCGTTCCGGCCGCCGAACCGGAACAGCAAGAGCAACCGTCTGCAGGCAAAGTCGTGGAAGGCATTCTCATCACGATTGTGATCATTTTCTATATTCTCCGCGTACTGGGCAGCTTTGGCCTGTTCGGACTGTGGGGCCTGAGTCTCCTGGGAGGCGGGGGACGCGGCGGTTCCGGAGGCTTTGGCAGCGGCGGTGGTGGATTCGGCGGCGGCGGAGGAGGCTTCGGAGGTTTTGGCGGCGGCGGTGGTGGTTTTGGCGGCGGTGGCGCCGGAGGAAGCTGGTAATTCAGCTTCCAGCCTCTAGCTGCTAGCTTCTAGCCAGATGCCGGTTGTACGAACATGTGAAGACGGGCGCACGATCGCTTGAATTGGCGAGGAAGATCAGGTTCCCCCGCCAAATGGGAACCGAAGGCCAAAGGCCCAAAGCTGGAGGCTAAAAGCTAGCAGCTAGAAGCTGCTTTTACAAGGAGAGTCGAAAGTTATGAGCAAAGGACTTGGAATTACCCTGGCCGTTGTGGCCGTTCTGCTGTTAGTCGTTTTCATGGTTTTTGGCAGCTACGTCAGCGCCAAGAATCAGATGGTGGCCCTGGATCAGGTGGTCAAAACAAATTGGTCCGATGTGGACGTGCAACTGGAGCGGCGCGCCGACCTGATTCCCAACCTGGTGGCGACCGTGAAGGGTTTCACCAAAGAGGAAAGCAGCGTGTTCACTGAGATCGCGCAGGCGCGGGATGGACTGATGAACGCACAGACGCCGGCAGACAAGATCGCCGCGAACGGACAGCTCGATACCGCTCTCGCCAAGGTTCTCGTCCTGACAGAAAACTACCCGCAACTGCGCTCCAGCGATCAGTTCATGCGTTTGCAGGATGAGCTGTCAGGGACTGAGAACCGGATTGCAGTGGCGCGCAATCGATACAACCAGGCGCTGCAGGATTACAACACGTACATCCAGCAATTCCCGAACAGCATTTGGGCGCGCTACGCGGGGTTCCAGGTGAATAACGCGCGCTTCCAGGCCAGCCCGGCCGCCCAGACTACGCCAACGGTGCAGTTCTAGAGGTTCGCTGCGGTTGCCGCAAACGCAAAAAGGCCATTCCGCCTGCGCGGAATGGCCTTTTGGGCTGGAAACTCTGTCCGAAGGGTCTACTTGAAGGATGCGATGGCGCTGGCCTCGTCGTCGGAGATATCGAAGACGGTGTAGAGCTTGGTCAGCTGCAGCAGATCGTGGACCTTCTTGGTGAGCTTGAGCAGTTTGAGGGTCGCGCCCTGGTTGCGGGCCGTGGTGTAGGCGCTCACCAGTTCGCCCAGGCCTGAGCTGTCGATATAGTTCACATCGCCGAGATCGAGCAGGATACTCTTCTGTCCTTTGCTGATCAGGTCGCGAATGGCGTCGCGCAGCTGCACGCTGCCTTCGCCGAGGGTAATCCGCCCGCTGAGATCCAGAACGGTAACGCCATCCACTTCACGGGAAGCTATCGCAAGTGCCACGGAAAATTCCTCCTTGTCAGTACTTCGGTTATAGCATCTTTACGGCCCCCCGCTCCAAGGAAAATTCCTCGGCCGGACCGGTCGCAGGGAGAGAAGGGTTGATCCCGCACGTTGGACCTTAAGGCTTTCCGGCGGCGGGCGCCAGATGTTTTACCAGCGTCAGCTCGGTCCCGGGGTGCAGTTGTCGAAAGTGTACCTCATCCATCAGTGACCGGATGAGAAAGATGCCGCGGCCGGTGCCGCGGAGCAAGTTTTCCTGGGCCAACGGATCGGGCACTTTATCGGGATCGAAGCCCCGGCCCTCGTCGGCGATCGTGATCTTCAGGTCATTGCCGGTATTTTCGAGAGAAACCTCGATCTGCCGGGCTGGATCGTACTCATTGCCGTGCAGCACGGCGTTAATTGCGGCTTCGCGCACCGCCATGGCGATATGAAAGCGCTGGTCCTCGTCGAGACCTGCTTCAATGGCCAGTTGATCGGCGGCCGACTCCACCTCTCCGACGCTATCCATGGTGGAGCTGAGCTTGAAACTCCGCCGTCCTCTGCTGGGTGCGCTCACCGGGCTGTCTTCCGCCTCCGCCGGAGCGCGTGGGGCCATGCGCCCCTGCTCCGTGAATCTTCTGGCAGTTTCAGGTCTGGATGCGATTGTGTCAAGGCTGAACAGTCTCTTTCGGCGCCGCTTCCACCACCAGGCGAACCAGATGAGCCATCTCGCGCTTGCCCACTGTGCGCCTGGTCAAATCGCTGTCCACCCGGTTGACGATGACCAGATCGAGCGACGGAACCATCACGGCGTACTGTCCCAAATGGCCCTCCGCCCAAAAACTGCCCCTTGGAAAGGGAATCTCCGCCGGCTCTCCACTGGCCGAGTCGCCGGTCCACCAGAGATACCCGTAGCCACCCGATTCGGTGTCGGAATAAGGATGCGTGCTGGCCTCAACCCAGTCGCGCGGGACCACCTGAACACCATTCCATTCACCATGATGCAGATAAAGCAGCCCGAAGCGCGCAAAATCCCGCGCACTCATATCAAAGACATAAGCTGGAAAGCGCGTATCGTGGCCCGCGATGTATTGCCCATCGCGGGCACGAAAATCCTGCATGCCGATGGGCAGGGCGATCTTCTGGTAGTACGCCTCGAAGATCTTCATACCCATTGCCTGCTCATAAATGAAGCCGAGGGCGTTGAAGTCCCAGTTGTTGTAGTACCAGAACGTGCCCGGAGCGTGCGAGCCTCGCGGCGGCTTGTTCTCTTCCATGCCCTGGGTCTCATATACGGTGGGGTGGTAGACGCCGGATCGCGCCTCGAGCAGGTCACGCACCGTCGCCTGCTTCTCCACCGGCGTGAGCGACGGCGGCTTGTCGTCGAGGCCAAGCTTTTCCAGCGTGTCGTCGGGATGGATCTTGCCTTCCGCAACGGCGATGCCGATGAGCGAGCTCAGCAGGCTTTTGCGGCAGGAGTGCAGATTCGACTTGTGCGCCACATCGCCCCACGCCTCCACCACCACGCCGTGCTGCACGATCATCACCGCCGTCGAGCCCATCTCCCCGACATATTGGCGGATGCCATTGAGTTTTTCCTGGGACCAGCCGGCTTGCGCCGGCGACTTGAGTACGAGCCAGTCTGCGCCCGGAACCACGCTGGTCTGGCAGCGCGGGGCTGCGGCCGCAACCAGCAGAAACAAGGCGGTCGAATAGATGCGAGTCCTCATGGGCAACGCTTCCTTGAAGGGGTGGATAACCCCCACTATAATCGCACCCAAATGGGATGACAAATCCGGATTGTCGAGTTTCTGAAGGCGGCTCGATTGCGCTTCACAGGTCGAATAAACCGCCTCGAAAGGTCTACACTCAACCCATGGGTACGCATGCCCCAGACACACGAGCTACTGACGCGCACACCGAGCCGCATATCGCTATCCGTGTCAGCCTGACGGCGATCCTCGGCATGCCTGTGACCGATGCGCAGGGGCATCTGTGCGGCAAGCTCAAGGACGTTGCCATCACCACCGGGCCCGACGGCGGCAAGGTGGCGGGGTTGGTGTTGAAGACGCGCACCGGCCTTGCGCTCGTTCCCTCCCAGGATGTGATTGAGACCCCGGCCGGCACGCTTGAAGTGCGCTCGGCGGATGTCCTTACCCCGCTCAAGGAGGAGGGCAACTTCCTCTTCCTGCAGCAGGATCTGGTCGATCGACAGATCATCGACATCAACGGCCGCAAAGTGGTGCGCGTGAACGACGTGGACCTGGAGTGGATGGGCCAGGGCGCAGCGCACCTGCTGCGCGTGGCTGAGGTCGAAGTCGGATTGAGGGGCGCGTTCCGGCGCGTTTTTAAGGGCGTATTGCCGCGCGCCCGGCTGGAGGCTGTCTCGCGCAAGTTTTCGGCGCGCGCCATTCCCTGGCAATTTGTGGATGTCATTGAGCCCGATCCCGCGCGGCGCGTCAGGCTGCGCATCGAGCACGAGCGACTGGCCGATATTCATCCCTCCGAACTCGCCGACATTCTGGAAGATCTTGCGCCCGCCGAACGCGAGGCTGTTTTCACTTCTCTTGATGAGGAGGTCGCGGCCGAGACTCTCGAAGAGGTTGAGCCCAAGCTGCAAAAGGCGCTGCTCGAAAAGCTCGACGACGAACGCATCGCCGACATCGTGGAAGAGATGGATCCCGGCGCCGCGGCCGATCTGCTCTCTGAACTGCCCGAAGAACAGTCCGACGCGATTCTCGAAGAAATGGAACCCGAGGAGCGGCAGGAGGTCTCGGAGCTGCTGGAGTTCGACGAGGACTCCGCGGCCGGCTTGATGACCACGGAATTTGTTTACCTGGGCACCGATGCCACGGTTGCCCAGGCCGTGGAGGCGCTGCGCAGCTTCGATGGTGACCCGGAGGGCGTTACCGAGGTCTACCTGCTCGACGACAAGCGCGTTCTGCGCGGCGCGGTATCGTTGCCGCGCCTGGTGATGGCGCGTCCTGAATCCCACTTGAAGATCCTTGCCGAGCCCCGCGTCCTCTCTTGCCCGGCTGACATGCATCAAAACGAACTGGCTGAAATGTTCGATAAATACAACCTCCACTCCCTTCCCGTCGTCGATGCGCTCGGACGCATGGTCGGGGTCGTGCAGTCGGAGCAGGTGATCAGTTTTCTGCGGGAAAAACTGTGAATCTTTGAAAGCGGGCTGGAACGCGGGCCTCAATTCGGCATTTGTGAGCAATATTGCTCACTTTCTGTCCCTTGCGCTCGGGCTATTCTGGGAAAAATCCCCTGCCTTATCCGATTCTGTGAAACAATTCATGTCAGATGCTCCAATTACCTAAGATCATCCAAGGCGGGATGGGTGTCGGCGTGTCCAATTGGCACCTCGCCCAGGCCGTCTCAAAACTCGGCCAGTTGGGTGTCGTGTCGGGCACGGCGCTGGATTCGGTCTTCGTGCGCCGGCTCGCGGACGGCGATCAGGGCGGGCACATGCGCCGGGGAGTGGACGCATTTCCATTTCAGGAGACGGCAAAACGCATCTGGCAGGAGTATTTCGTGCCGGGCGGCAAGCTTGCCGGCGCTCCATATAAGCCGCTGCCCATGCATCAGAAACACGATTCGCGCAAGCTCGTCGAGCTGTGCATGATATCTAACTTCGTTGAAGTTTTTCTGGCCAAAGAAGGCCACGACAATCCGGTGGGTATCAATTTTCTTGAGAAGGTGCAGATCCCGCATCTGGCTTCGGTTTATGGAGCGATGCTGGCCGGAGTCGGCTACGTGTTGATTGGCGCGGGGATACCGCTGCATATTCCTGGCGTGCTCGATGCATTCGCGTTGCACCAGCAGGCTGAGTACCGCCTGGCCGTGACCGGCACGGCGCAAGAGCAGTTTGCGGGTATGGACACGCTGATGCGGCTGAATCCGGCCGAGTACGCGGAAGGACCACTGCCGGAGCTCAAACGGCCCAGGTTTCTGGCCATCGTTTCGTCAAACACGCTGGCGGCGACCATGCTGCGGCGGGCCAACGGGCGCGTGGACGGGTTTGTGAACGAAAGCCCTACCGCGGGTGGGCACAATGCGCCGCCGCGGGGCAAGCTGCAGCTCAACGCGGGCGGGGAACCGGTGTACGGCGAGCGCGATCGCGTGAACATCGCGGATTTGCGCGCGTTGGGCGTTCCCTTCTGGCTGGCCGGCGGCTATGGCAGCGCGGCCAAGCTGCGCGAGGCGCTGGATCAGGGTGCGGCGGGAGTGCAGGTAGGAACCGCGTTTGCTTTCAGCAGCGAATCGGGCATGAGACCCGACCTGAAGACGCGGCTGATCCAGCAGGCGATTGCGGGCGTGGGTGAGGTATTTACCGATCCCCTGGCGTCGCCGACCGGATTTCCGTTCAAGGTTGCGCAACTCGAGGGCACTTCTTCAGCGTCCGAGATTTACGAGGCGAGGATACGGACCTGCGATCTGGGTTACTTGCGCGAGCCATACGTGGTGGGCGAGGGCCAGATCGGCTACCGCTGCTCGGCCGAGCCGGTTGAAAACTACGTGGCCAAGGGCGGCAAAGTTGAGGAAACCGTGGGGCGCAAGTGCCTGTGCAATACCCTCATGGCGAATATCGGGCATGCTCAGACGCGCCGCGACGGTTCCGATGAGCCGGCTTTGGTGACGGTGGGCGACGACCTGAATACGATTGCGCAGTTCATCGCGCCGGGGCATGAAAGCTACAGCGCGGCTGACGTCGTGGAGCGCCTTCTCGGCGCGAACGCGAACACAATGGAGCAGATCGAACCCGTGCTTGCGGCTACGGCTTAACCCTCCGTTCCGACCCGCAGCGAGAACTTCTAGCGGCGGTCCTCTTTTCTCCGTTCCCTGCAAAAACCTTTGTAACGCTCCCGCATCAAGCCAGTAATCATCCGCGCTTTTCCCCCGTGCTAGACTTCCCCCGGGATCCCCTGACAACACCAGCGAGCGGTGCGGCCCGCATGTTTTTCGCGATGCTTTAAGACCGTTGGCTCGCAGGATGTGCTGATCACGGGAACCTAGCTGGTTTAGCCCCGGCTTAGGCGTCGGAAGGCTATCGAGGGCGCACATGGGAGCGCCGAAGAGGAGAGAAAAATCATGGAGCCGGTCTACAAGTGGGAGCCTATTACCGACGAATATAAGACCCAGGCGGCGGAGCCCGTCGCTCTCGAGACCATTGAGGCCGAGAGCCAGCAAAAGCTGCGCGAAATTCACGCGGCGGTCGAGAAAGAGAACGTCTGGGTCGAAAAGAAGGCCCCCATCGGCATCAGAGTATTTACCTGGTACCTTTTTTGCCGCGCCGGCTTCTATGCGCTTCTGCTGACCGTTCTCGCCACCTTCCCGCAGTCTGGCACATCCACGTGGCTGGTGGGGAATCTTGGCCATTTCCTGCCGGGAGCGTCAGCGCGCGAGGAGGTCGCCAAAGAACGGGCGGAGTTGCAGAAGGAAGCTCAGGCGGAAGGATATACGTTGCCAAATGACGACGCGGCCGATCAGCAGTCGCCGGAGCAGGCGGCTCAGCAACTGCGCGAGGAGGTCATGGTCTATCTGCTGTTCTCAACGGTGGTGACGGCAGTCGTCGGATTCATGTGGTGGAACCGTTCCTGGAAGGTCCGGTGGATCACCATGTTTTACGCCGGCGCGTTTGTGGCCAAGGCCGCGGTCGGCTACTTTGCGATCGTAGCTTCGGGGATGGGTTCTCAGCTTGATCCCGGTGAAATGCCCACGCTCATGCTCGCCATCGCAGTGAACGGCTTTGTCTTTTGCTATCTTGCATTCTGGCCCGACGTGAAGCAATGGTTCGAAGGCCAGAACTGACGAGTTTCATGCGCTCTAACTTGCCGGCGTCGCCGCGCCCTTCGCGCCGCCCACGCTGAACACTTTGGGAACCCGATCGGCCACCGCAGGCAGCGCGGGAAACGCCGCGTGCGGCTCCGTCTGGTACCAATACGCCGTGGAATAGAAGTTATCGGAGCGGTTGTTGGCAGTGCCGTGTTCGATGGTTACTTTGATTGACTTCTCGAAAGCAATCGGGCTCTCATTGTGCCAGCGATATTGGCAGTACCGCCCGCCGATGCGCGCCGGGTCTACGATGTACGGCGTACCCACGTGGAGATACGCGTAGGGCTGGTCGCCATAACCCCAGGCGCCATTGAAATAATCTTCCGTTCCCGTTCCATTGATCGTCGGCATCGTTTCCCCATCGACAAAGATCATGTCGTCGCCTTCGCCAAACCATCCGATTTCGTTCTGTAGCACGGCTTGCGTTACGCCGACAAAATGTCCCTTGCCCGCGGCTTCGAGAAATACGTAATTATCCTTGCCGCTCAGATTTTTTCCGTCGCTCACCACGGCCTTACAGGGCGCGGCCTGGCGGTATTGCGCGTGCAGTCGGCCCAGGCCCTCGGGCAGAGAGGGAAGCGCTACGTAGTCGATGGCAAAATAGAGGCTTCTCACGGTCGAAGGGCCCTGGTTCTCGAGCGTGATGCGCGCCGCTGTCGCAAACGGCATCTGGAAATACGAGTTCAGCGCTTTGACCGGCGCGACAGCCAGCAATTCCGATTGGTAAACGAAGTATTCGCCCAGGCCAAGACCGAAGAAATCGCCGATGGGGGTTTCGATGGAAGGCGCGGACTCGTCATCCCACCACGCCCGCAGCACGAGATTCTTCAGGTGCATCGGATCCTGCGAATTGATGGTGAACCAGATGTGCGTGATGACGCCCGCGCCCTTCACGTCGAGCAGCGTGGCCGTCTTGCCCGGCTCCACGACAGCCCAATCGGCATTGCCGCCTGTGCGATCCCAGCTTCCGGAGCGAAGATTTTTGTAGTTCCGCAGCCGAGCCAGTTCGAAAAGATCTTCGGGCGCTCCCGAGGCTGGATCCGCGACGGGTGCGCCTGCCGTTGCTGCTCTGCCCGTCGCGCTGCCGAGTCCCAACAACGCGCCTGCCGAAGCTATGGTTCCCAGCATCTTGCGCCGGCTCGTGCCGATCCTACTTGCGTCATTCGCAGACATATTCAATCCCTTCGGAGCAAAAGATTGTAACAGCACCCAATATATATTCTTTGGGCCACAACTCGTTCGACGTTGAGCGTGGATTACTCCCTCAGCGAGGGATTGCAGGGAAAATCGTCAACCGCAATTGCGTTGAGCCATACGGAACCAGCGAGACGCGCTCCGCTTCGCCCGCAGGCCGGTTGAGGCTCAAGTCGGGTAGCGGTGGAGTGAACTTTTGCTCCGGGTGATCGGGATTTGCTTGCAACTCCCACCCCACGATTTTTCTTGCGGGCACGCTCAGCGTGGCCGGAGGATTCTCCCACGGGTCGACGATAGCTCCCGGGATCGATCCGGGTGCGGGCCCCGACTTGATTTCGACGCGAACTTCGCTCTCCAGCTTTTCGGGATCGACGGCGAGGCCGTAGTTCCATTCGCCGGCCGGCGTGGCTTCCCAGCTGGGAAAATCCTCGGTGGTAAATTTCGGCTCCACGCGCGGCGTCCAGTTCTCCTTGATGGGCAGTGAGTAGACGATGGGGCCACGCTCGATCCCGATACCATTTTGCGGCCAGTGCGTGACGGCCAGCTTCATCGGCAGGGTCAGTGCGATGCGTTCGCCGGGCATGAAGGTGCGGCGCAGGACGATGAAGCCGTTTTCGTCACGCACCGCCGGCACCGGCCTGCTGTTGATCTCAAGACGCGGCGCGGAACACCAGCCGGGGACGCGCAGTAAAAGCGGAAACGCAACCGGCCGCTCCGTATTGATGTTGAATTCGATGCGATCGTGAAATGGATAGTCCGTTTTCTGCTGAATCTGTACCAGGCTGCCACTGTCGCCCACGCGAGCAGTCACGGCCGACGCGCCATACAACACGGCCGCCAAACCGCCGTCTGCAGTTTTCATCCACATGCGGATGGCGTAGTTGGGAAAGATGCGATGCACATTGCCCCCGCAACAGGCAGTGACTTGCCCCGGATTCGGTTGATACGCCATCTTCCTGCCGCCGTGCTCCATCACGTTGTGGTCGGAATCGAGCGTGGCCAGAAACTGGTTGGGGCAGGAGAAGTATTGCAGCGCCTTCCAATCTTTTTTGATGGCTCCGGGTGCGGCGTTGAAGCAGGCGCGCTCCACGCGGTCGGCCCACACTGCGTGACCGCGGGCCATCAGCATGTATCCCCATGACCAGGTGTGATCGGAAATATCGCAAGTCTCGTGCGAATCGAGCGACGTGGTGGTGCGATACATTTCCGTGGTGGAAGGAATGCCGTCGATGAGCATGTGATGATCGAAGATGCGCCGTTCCGCCGCTGCAGCAAAACGAAGATACTCCGGGTTTCCCGTGTAGAGATAAAGGAGGGCCGGCAGCTTCATGGTCTCGGCGTACGTCACGCCGTGACAGTTAATCGGAGTGGCGGCAAAGACGCGCAGCTCCGACATGTCGGCGTAACCCGGGTTTTCATTTTCCAGGAATTCGCTCCAGGCGTTCTCGGCGAGTGCGAGCAAGGCCGGGTCGCCGGTGCGCGCGTAGGTCCACAACATGCCTTCCACATTGGTGACGTTTCTCACCGGCTTTCCGTAGTCCGCACTGTCATTGAGGAAGTGCTTGCGCAAAGCTGCGGGAATATCTGCGCTATCCGGATCGCCGGGCAGTGCCGTTGCATCGGAGAGGGCCGCGAGGCTGCGGAACAGCACATTCTGCGGCCAGCGATGAAAATCGCCAACAGGATCTTCAAAGAACTTGGGGCCGAGATAGCCATTGTCGTCGGCATGCGCGAGCGTGTAGTCGAGCGTAGCGCGCACCTGCGCCATCAATTCCTTGTCCTCGAGCACAAGGGCCAGTCGCGTTGCGCCGTCGAGCCAATAGGCCTTCTGCTCCCATGGCCACCAGGAATCGGCTGTCTCCTCTCCCGCCCAATAGGCATCGCTGAACGGCCAGGAAACCTGCGGCAGTTGCGAGCCGAGCTGTGCGGCTTGTTTTTCGAGAATTCCGCGCAGCCAGCCCTCGGGCCGCACGGCTCCGGGCCTGAATGGTTGCAGCGCGCCGTAGTACGTGACGCCGGGATGTGTCTCCTGGGCCGCGAACGAGAGCCTTCCCTTCGCCAGCGCAGCGGAAGCCAGCAATCCAAGGCGCAGAAATTCGCGGCGGTTCCATGCAGTTGTGCCAAAGTTCGGAGGGTTCTTCATTCCGTCCTGTTCTGCGGGATGCTTTCGCAGACGCTCGCGTGCCCGGGAAATGCGACAGCGAATTCTAGCACAGGCATTGCCGGCGGCATTCCACGCCCGTCGCACCGGATGCGCTGAAAAATTGCGAGGTCGCTCGTGCCAGCGCCGTCCGGCCTGTTATGGTCAGGGAGGAAAAGTTTTCCGCACATCAAAAAGACTGCAATGAACCCACCCTAGGAACTCGACTGCATGTGGAAGCGCTGGCGAATCCGGATCCTTCTCTTCCTGGCCGTGCTCGGTCCCGGATTCATTACCGCCAATGTCGATAACGACTCAGGCGGCATCTTCACCTACTCCCAGGCCGGTGCACAGTACGGTTACACGCTGCTGTGGACCATGCTGCCCATCACCATCGCGCTCATCGTGGTGCAGGAGATGTGCAGCCGTATGGGGGTGGTCACGGGCAAGGGGCTCAGCGACCTCATCCGCGAAGAGTTCGGCCTGCGCGTCACGTTCGTGCTCATGGTGCTGCTGGTGGTGGTCAATTACACCAACGTAGTCACCGAGTTCATCGGCATTACAGGATCGTTGCACCTGTTCCATGTTTCCAAATTCATCTCTGTGCCCGTTTGCGCTTTTCTTGTATGGGCGCTGGTGTTGCGCGGCGACTACAAGAGCACCGAGAAAATCTTCCTTACCGCCTCGCTGGTCTACATTGCGTATATCTTTGCGGGCGTTCTCGCCCAACCCGACTGGCACGAGTCTTTGCGCGCCACCGTCACGCTGCCCAAGCGCACGGTTTGGAATGAGAGCTACATCTACATGGCGATCGGCGTGGTGGGAACGACCATCGCTCCGTGGATGCAGTTCTACCTGCAGTCGTCGATTGTGGAGAAGGGAATTCGCGTAAAGGACTATGCGGCCTCGCGTCTGGACGTCATCGTGGGCTGCATTTTCACCGACGTAATCGCCTGGTTCATCATCGTGGCGTGCGCGGCCACGCTGTTTGTGCACGGGATGGGCGCTATCCAGGTTGCCGCCGACGCTGCCGAAGCCATGCGGCCTCTGGCCGGCGACTACGCCTTCATCCTCTTCGCCTTCGGGCTCTTTAACGCATCGCTCTTTGCGGCGTCCATCCTTCCCCTCTCCACGGCCTACACCGTGTGCGAAGGCCTGGGCGTGGAGTCGGGCGTCGACAAAAACTTCCGCGAGGCGCCGTTTTTCTACTGGCTCTATACGCTACTCATTGCCGGCGGAGCGATCACGGTCCTGCTGCTGCCGGACGCGCAACTGATCAACGTGGCCATTCTCTCGCAGGTGCTCAACGGCGTTCTCCTGCCGGTGGTCATCATTCTCATGCTAATGCTCATCAATCGCAGCGACCTCATGGGCAAATACAAGAACTCTCGCCTATGGAATGTCGTTGCCTGGTCCACCAGCATCATCGTCATCGGCATGACGTTCGCCATGCTGTGGGGATTGATGACGGGGCATTGATGCGGCGAGTCAGCAGGTCAGGAGATGCGCGGGATCTGCTTTTAGAGCAGCTTCCCCGCCGCAAGATCTTTAATTAAGCCGCGGTCGGCGGCCAGGAAGTCGTATCCGGTCAGGTCTTCAAGCTTGACCCAACGCACCTGCTGGTAGATCTGGTTGTCGATCTCGCCGGCGAACTCGCGCACTGCGAAAAATTGCAGGTCCACGGCGCCTCCGCGGCGGTAATGGTGGCGGATACGCGTGACGGCGGGCCCTACCTCGGCGCGAATGCCCAGCTCTTCTGAAAGCTCGCGCGCCAATGCTTCCTGCGCACTCTCGCCGGGCTCGATTTTTCCGCCGGGAAACTCCCACAACGAGGCCATCGGTTGATCCGTGCGGCGCTGACCGATGAGAACCTCGCGATCGCGCACGATCAGAGCGGCCGCGACAAAGCGGAGAGACGGGGCCGCAGGCCGGCGGCCGGAATCTGTCTGGACTTCATCCACGCGTCTAGTGTAAACCCTGTAAATCGAATGCGATTCGAAGATTGGGTCCCACGGACGGCGGGTTCACATACGCAATTAGCTCTTGCTGACCTATTCACCCATCACGGCGGCGTCGACGCCTTCGGCAGCCTTGGGTTTCAAGTAGCCCCAGCCCTTCTTCGCCGCCGCTTCCAGCAGCGCTGGAGAAGGATTGACCGGGAAGGCACAACGCGCCAGTTCCAGCATGGCCAGGTCGTGGATGGAGTTGCCGAAAACCGCATCGGGGTGGGGAAGACCGACGCGCCGGAGAGCCGTTGCCTTGGCCTCGTCCGTGGGCACATCCACAATCTCGCTGGTGATGACGCCGTCTTTGACGCGCACCTCGGCCGCCAGAATGCGCTCATCCGGAATCCCAAATTCGCGGAGGCCCTCTGCGATTACCCAGCGATTGGTCGAGCTCACTGCCCAGATCTCGGTCCCGGCTTTCTTCAACTTGGTGACCAGCGCAAACAACTCCTCAAAGATGCGCTGGCGCACAAACTCGTCGACATATTGGGCCGCGGCTGCGCGCAACTCCGCTACGCGCAGACCCGCGTACAACTGCACCATCTCGCCGCACATCGCCTCTTCGCTTACGTTGCCCGCCCGGTAATCGCGGTAGCGCGTATCAATCCAGTCGTTGGTCGAGCGCGACACTAGCCCCTGTTCCAGCGTCCAGGCCATGAATCCGTAACCTGCATCGCCGCTCCAGAGCGTTCCGTCGCAATCGAACACCGCGACCTTTGGTTTGCATGCAAAAACCAGGCGCTCAAACTCTTCAGTTGTCCATCGCTGAATTTCTATATGTGTAGCTGTCAATCGTTCCTCAATCCTGTTTGAATCATTCGTCCTCTTCTATTTTCATCGAAATTGACCGTATTTGCACGCGCCAGAGCGGCCGCGCATGTGAATGCGGCATCAATTGGGCCAACTGCGCTTGCTGAATGGTTACGCCGGGTGGTTGGGAAGCTCCCAACGCCGGCGGGCTTCGGCAAAGCACTCACGCGCGATGCGCACCAGCACCAGCGACTGCTCCCAGCGATCCGATTCTTCGTGCCCGTCAAAAATTCGAGCGTAGTAGAATTCCGGACCGAGCAGCTCAGGCGTAAAGCAGAACCGGTCGCAGAGCGGCCTTCTCAGGAGATAGCCGAGAAACGATTCAGTCCACAGCGCGCGAAAGTGAGCGACGTACGGTCGCCCGTTCACCGAGCCGTCGCCGATATCCACTTGCATGCAGCCGGGATTACCAATGCGCCCGTGCATGAAACCGATCCTGCCCAGCACGGGCCGGAAGAACTCCATCTTGTTTTCGAATCCGCCATAGACCATTTCGGTTCCCGTGTACCAGTGCGAGAAATCGCCATTGAATTCCAGCATCGGGAAATGCTCAAGGAACCTCACGGTGCGCCAGGGGTCCTGAAAGATTGTGGCGCGGTGCGTCTCCACGTATAGCGGAAGCGAAAATTGTGTGGAGGCTGAGAGAACAGATTCGATCAGTGCGGCCGCCTCATCGTCATTTTCAATGCCCCAGCCCACGTGCAACGTCAGGCATTCCATGCCGGCTTCGCGCGCCTCTTTAGCCAGCGGCGCGGCTTCCACCGGCGTATTCACGCGTCCGCTTCCGCAAATGCCCAGTCCGAGCCGGCGCGCCTCATCTGATTGCGCGCGGTCGATCCGCCAGCCGAATTGCACACCGTCGTAGCCGGCTTCGCAAATCGCTCGAAGGCCACCCGCCTGTTGCGGCATGTCTTCGAAAGACTGCAAGTTCATGAAGACCCGCAGGCGTGGATCGCGTAAGTCATCGGTCGTGCTTGTGCTGGTTGAGGTCATAGTTAGAACTCATCGTACGCGATCTGCCGCGCGGAAACTCCAATCGATTCAAGCATTCGGGTGCAGGCCTTGATCATTTGCGGCGGCCCGCACAGGTAATACTCGGCGGCTTCCGGATGCGGATGGTCGCGGAGATACTTTTCCAGCACCACCTGGTGGATGAACCCCTCGTGCCCGCTCCAACTGTCTTCGGGTAGCGGCGAAGAGAGCGCGAGATGGAAGGAAAAATTCGGGTGGTTCGCTTCGAGCGCGCGGAAATACTCCTCGTAGAAGATCTCCTGGCGCGAACGCGCCCCGTACCAGTAGCTGATCTTGCGAGCGCTCTGTTCCGATTCCAGCAAGTGCGAAAGGTGCGCGCGCAAGGGAGCCATGCCCGCGCCGCCTCCGATGTATATCATTTCGTGTTGCGTGGGCTTGATGTGGAAGTCGCCGAAGGGGCCAATGGCCGTGACCGCGTCGCCCGGTTTCAGGCTGAACACGTAGCTGGATCCCGCGCCGGGCGCGCAGTCCTGTCCCGGCGGCGGCGTGGCGATGCGGACATTGAAGCGCAGTTGCCGCTCCGTCTTTGGATTGCCGGCCAGCGAGTAGTTGTTGCGGCGGCCGGGTTGAGGGTTGCGCGCAACCAGATCAAAGACGTGCTGCTGCTTCCACACCGTGGCGAACGGCTCGGGAATGTCGAAATCGGCGAAACGAATCAATTCGTAGGCGGGAATGTCGAGCTGCAGATAGTCGCCCGGGGCAAATCCGATGGCACAGGTGCTGTCCTCCGGCTCAAGTACCAACTCCTTGATGAACGTCGCCACGCTCCGATTGCTCACCACGCGGAACTTGTATGCCGTATGGGCGCGCGCTCCCGCGCCGCCGGCATGCAGCACATCGATGAGAATGCGACCGTCGCGTTCCGCCACCGGATAGGTCGCAAGACCGCGGCAAATCGGCGCCCGCGCCGGCGAGCCATCCGCGAGATGGAAACGCCCGTTATGCTTCGGGCACTCGATGATGCTGCCAATCACGAGGCCATCGGAAAGGTGCGTATTGCCGTGCGTGCAGAGGCCATCGGTCGCGAAGAGCCGGCCGTCTTCATCGCGGTAGACGGCGTAAGTTTTTCTGGCGTGGTCGAAGCGTACCGCATCGGCGCGCCGCAGATCGGCCGCCGCGCACACGGCCACGCATCCCGCTGCATCGGGCTGCGCCTCCGACGCAAAGCAGGCTTCGCGCGCGCGCGCTTTGGGCTCGGGCAGCCGGCGCTTCACGTGATACGCCGGATCCTTCCGCTGGCGCAGGACGGTGGGAAGAATCTCGCGCCATGCAGAAAGGATGGAAGGATAGGGCGGCGGGCAATCACTCTTGACGACCTTGTGCAGCCGGGAGAGCGCGTGATACGGCACCAGCGGGAACATGTGGTGCTCTACGTGGTAATTCATGTTCCAGTAGATGTACCGGCTGATTGGATTCATGTAGACGGTGCGGCAATTGAGCCGATGGTCCAGAACATTCTCGGCCAGCCCGGCGTGCTGCGGAGTGTTATGGATGATCATGAGCCAGGTGCCAAACAACTGCGGCAGCACGAACAGGAAGACCGGAATCCAAGTATGCCAATAGATCGCGGCGGCGACGGCCACTGCGTAAATTGCCAGATAGATGCGCGCGTTGCGATAGACCTTGTGGAATTCGGTTTCGGGGATAAAAGTTCGCTCACCATCGGGGATGCGTCCCAGTGCGTGCCGGAACAGGCTCGTGAAATGGTTGCGATAGACGCCCAAAGCAAAAAGGCTCAAAGCGTGTGCGAGGATATTTGGCGGCCTGGGAATTTGAATCTCGGGATCGCGCCCGACGATGATGGTGTCGCTATGGTGACGATTGTGGCTCCAGCGCCAGAGCACCGATTCCCGCATCACCATGAATGAGGCTAATTCGTAGATCGCGATATTCATCCAGTCCGACCGGAATGCCGTTCCGTGGCCGCATTCATGCCAACGCGAATCGGAACTGGTGCCGTAGAGTACGGCGTAAATCATGTAGGGAAGAATCACCCACCACGTGCCCCATAGCCGCCACGTGGCGTAGCCCGAAGCGATGAGCAGCGCGAACCAGAGAATGGTGTCTCGAATCGCCGGCCCATTGCGCCGCACCAGCAGTTCGCGCATGGTCTCCCGCGGAACCGCACACTGGTACCAATCGGCTTCGGCTAACCCCTTCTCGATGGCCAGTGCGGCGTTTACGCCCGTCAAACTGTAGTCGGGCAGGGGCGCGGGTTGCTCAAGAACTGCTGCGCTGTGACTCATTGCTTACTCGTTCCTTCCAGATGACTTATAGACGCGCTGTGCGCGGACCCGTTTTTGCTCGCCGCATTTGCGGAGCGGACGGAGAATGCGTACGCCGTGGCGTGGCGTTGCGTTTGCCCGGGGTGCAGAAGAATGCCGATGCGGCGCGCGATGTTCGCGGCGTCGGGGTAACCTTCGCACTCCAGGCAGATTCCTGCGTGGGCCTCGTACGCGGCGCCTGATTTGCCCTTAGTCGAGCAGTTCAGATGGCTACCGGTATAGAGCTGCAGATAGCTTTCTGTGGTCGACACCGTCATTACGCGCCCGCTCGCAGGATCTTCAAGGCGCGCGGCCAGCCACGGTTCGTCGTCCGCTCGTTTGGGTAGCGCATATAAATCGCCGTGCCCCTGATACAAGAGGCCGATCGCGTCGCCAACCCGGCGCGGCGTCTGAAAAACGCTGCCATGGAGCGACGTCGGTTCCAGACGGCCCGTCGCAGTCAGATGTTCATCCACAGGAACAAACTCGCTCGCAAAAATCTCCAGCCGGTGATCCGCAATCGAGCCTGAGGACTCGCCGGCCAGGTTGAAATAAGAGTGATGGGTCAGGCTCAAAGGTGTGGTTTTGTCGCTCACCGCTTCGGTTTCGATCAAGAACACATTGTCGTGGGTCACGGTATATGCTACCGCGACGTGCACATTTCCGGGGTAGCCCTCCTCGCCGTCAGGGCTATGATAACTGAGCCGCAACGATGGCGCGCCGTCCTCGCGATCGATTGGCGTCGCCTTCCAAAGCCGCTTGTCGAATCCTTCAACGCCGCCATGCAAATGGTTGGGCGGATCGTTGCGCGCCAACGGGTAGTTAGCGCCATCGATCACGAAGGCGGCATCGGAGATGCGGCCCGCCACGCGGCCCGTGATGGCGCCGAAATAGGGATGGCCGCTGAGATAAGAGCCGAGCTCGTTGAATCCCAGCACCACGTCGCCTGCATTTCCGTCGTGGTCCGGCGTCAGGATTCGCGTCACAATTCCGCCATACGTGATGGCTTCAAGCATCAGGCCGCCGCGGCCGGTGAGCGTCCACGCCTCGACGGTCTGACCGGCCGGAAGAACGCCAAATGTCCGCGAGCTGATAGGGGAAGCCATCGTGCAAGGACCTTTACAATTCTCAAGTTACCGCTCTCTCGCCGCGCTGTCCACAGTTCCGCGGCCCGGAACCACGGGAAATCCGGGCTGATTGTCTGCGTCGGCGGCCACAGTTCATCCGTAAGTTCGGGAGGCCCTATTCGGCTGCGGGAGACGCGTTTTCCACTGTCTCCACGAGGATTTTGGCGATGCGCCGCGCATCCATCTCCACCACCGTCAGCCGCCGGTCCTCATACTCCACCGATTCACCGGGATGGGGAATGTGCCCGAGACGGGCCAGCACGAAACCCGCGAGGGTTTCCACGCCGCCATCGCGGGGCAGGCTCCAGTGCAACTGCGTTTCCAGATCGCGCAGGTTCACGCTTCCATCCATCAGCACCGCGCCACCGGCGCTGCCCAGAACCGGAGGCGAAGGCGCGTCGAATTCGTCCTCAAACTCACCCGCGAGCTGCTCGATCGCATCTTCCGCCGTCACCAGCCCTGCCGTGGAGCCGTATTCGTCCACCACGATGGCGAGATGGCGGCGGTTTTGCTTGAAATCGCGCAGCAACTCCAGCGCGGATTTGCTTTCCGGCACCACCAGCACCTCGTGCATGATCTGCGCGAGGCGAATCTCTGCCGGTGGCGTCGCGGCGGAAGATGTAGTCGCGCGCTGATAAAAGCGCCGCGACATTTCGCGCGCATACACTGCGCCCACAATGTGCTCGGAGCCGCGGGCCTCATCGTAGACAGGAATGCGCGAGTGATTGCGGGCAAACACCCGCGCCATCGCATCCTCAAGCAGCATGTTCGAGGGCAGCGAGAAGATTCTCTGCCGCGGAGTCATGATCTCGCGCACTGGCACGTCGCTGAGCTCGAGAGCGCGATGCACAAGCATCTCCTGGAACTCGGGAATCACGCCCAGCCGCCGCGCCGCGGTGGCAATCAGCTTCAGCTCTTCTGCGGAGTGGATGGATGCGGCGCGTTCCGTCTTGGGGATATCGAAACCACGCAGGATGATCGAAGCCGATCGGCTGAGCAGCCGCACAGCAGGGCGGGCCACAGCCATAAACACCAGCATGGGCGGCGCCACGGCCACGGCCAGCGCTTCACCGCGGCGCAGGGCCAGCGCCTTAGGCACCAGCTCGCCGGCGACTACGTGGAAGTAGGTGATGAGGGCGAAGCCGAGCACCAGGGCGGCCACGCTGCCGTAAATCTGTGCATGCGGCAGCATGCCGATCCACCGGCCAAGAAACTGCGCGGCCAGCGGCTCGCCGAGCCAGCCCAGCGCCAGGGAACATAGCGTCACGCCCAGCTGCACGGCGGGCAGAAGATCGTCGAGGTTGCGCTGCAGCCGCCGCACCGCGCGCGCTCCTGGAACCCGCGCCTCCAACAACTGTTCCACGCGGGTCTCGCGGATGGAAACCAGCGCGAACTCAGTCGCCACAAAATAGGCGTTGGCCAGTATCAGCAGGGCCACCGTCACGGGTTTGAATAGGAGCAGTCCGTGCATCTGGCTGTGAGAATAGCATTAGGCGGGGGATCGCGCGGCCGCGGGAACCCTCCCGGATCCAGGTCCAACCTTCATGGAACCGCGCGGCGTCAAAGAACGTATCTTGAAGTCAGATGAGGAGTGTAATGAAAAATTTTCTCTTAGGCACGACGTTTCTGGTCACTTTGGCGGCATTCGCGGCAGCTCCGGCACGGGCCGAGGAGGCGACTTTTCAGCGTGACCTCACGGTCAGCGGCCGAGTGGACCTGACTGTGCAAACCGGCTCCGGTTCCATCCATCTCTCAAGCGGACCCGCCGGCCACGTCCACATTTTTGGCCACGTCAAGTCGAACTGGGGCGAGAACGATGCGAATGTGCACCAGATCGCCGACCATCCGCCTATCGAGCAGACCGGCAACATTGTGCGCATCGGAACCAATCACGAAAATCTCCGCAATATCAGCATCGACTACGACATTCAGGTCCCGCCCGACGCGTTTCTGAATGCCGCGACCGGCTCGGGCAACCTGACGGACGACGGCGTGGGCGCCAATGCAAAGCTCAACACGGGCTCAGGGTCTATTCACGCCACGGGATTGCAGGGTGGATTTTCGGTCGAGACCGGATCAGGCACTATCTACGCAGAGCAGATGGGAATCGGCGACGTGAAAGCGGAAACGGGCTCGGGCTCCATCGAGCTCAGGAATCTGCATGGTGGTCTGCACGCCGAAACCGGCTCGGGCAGTATCAAAGCTGGCGGAACGCCGTCTGCGCAGTGGCGGCTCCAAACCGGCTCAGGGAGCATCGAGATCTGGACTGGCAGTGCGGCCTTCACGCTCGATGCCGAAACCGGCTCAGGCAGCATTCACTGCGATCGCGAGATTGCGACCCAGGGAACGATGGAGCACCACCACCTGGCCGGCAAGATCGGTGGCGGCGGGCCCATGGTGCGCATCGAGACGGGTTCAGGCGGCATTCATATCCATTAGCGCCGCTACGGAATGAAATAGTACGGATCGGGATACTTTACCGAGAACTCCGCTTCAGGCTTGCCCTTCAGGTCGCTCCACTGGTCGCCGACATTCAGCGCCAGCGTGTAGCCTTTGGCGATCGTCCGGCTGCGGGCCACCTGCTTGAACTCGCCGATGCTCTGCGATCCGTGATCAGCAGGGCGCATCACCAGCTCCTGCCAATTGTCGAATCCCTGCGCGTGCAGATTGCGCTCTGTGGCGGCGCGCTGTGCTTCGTCGCGGCCGGTGATGAAGAGGATGCTCACGCCCAGCCGTTGCGCCTCCTTGTATAGCCGCAGCGTGCCGGCGATCGCCGGTGCCTGTGCGGTATCGACCCATGCATCGAAGACCGGCTTGTTGTAGGCAAAGTCGGCGCCGAGTTCCTCCTGATAATTCGACAGCGTGGTCTCGTCGATATCGAGAATCAGGGCCAGCTTTTCCTGCGCGTGGCGATGGGCGGCGCGTTGCCGCAAAAACGCGATGGCGCGATCGGCCTGCACATCCTGGTCGTGTGCCAGGCAGCCGCAGGTACAAGTGCAGTCGTGGTATTGCCGGAGCTCTTTTTTCAGCGCGTCCAGGTTGGGAATCCGCTCCGCCGGTGCGTCGCTGCTGAATGCGGGCTGGGGCGATTGCTGCGCGCCAAGCCAGCCCGTCCCAAACAAAAGAACGAATTGCGCTGCCAGGATGGTGAATCGCTTGTTCAAAATCAGATACTCCCTTCCACGCCTCCGAAGCCCAAGTCTAAATGAATCCTCCGACCCCATTACACTGGAGACATGATCCGCGTTTTTCGTCCCATCCCTGCGGGGCAATTGAAGTTGCTCGTCTTCGATCTCGACGGCACCCTCATCGACTCCGCGCAGGACCTGTGCAAGAGCGTGAATGCCGCGCTCCAGGCATTCGGCCTCGGCCCGCTGCCCGATCCCGCCATTGCAGGCTTTGTCGGCAACGGTGCGCCTTTGCTCATGCGCCGCGCGCTGGCCATGGCCGCAAACTCTGCGATCGACCAGGTGGATGACGATCTCTTTAACAAGGCTTACGCATTTTTCCTGCAATATTATCGCGAACACAAATTGGACTTCACCTACGCGTACGATGGCGTTCTGGATGCGCTGAAGGCGCTGCACGAGTTGCACGACGCGCCGAGCGGACCCTCAAGAATCATGGCGGTTCTCACGAACAAGCCGGTGCGCCCGGCCCGCGGCATTTGCGAAGGGCTCGGCCTGGCCGATTACTTCCTCCATATTTATGGCGGCGACAGCTTTCCCTTCAAGAAGCCCGATCCTCTGGGCCTGCGCTCGTTGATGGAAGAAACTGGCTCGCGCCCTGAAGAAACCGTGATGGTCGGCGACAGCCGGGTGGACGTCGAGACGGCGCGCAACGCCGGAACCTGGTCCCTGGGATGCACCTTCGGCTTTGGTCTCCAGACCCTCGATGATCATCTTCCCGACGTTCTGGTCGACACGGCCTCGGAATGGACGCGGGCGCTCACCCCGGCCGCGTTAGGCTGAATCCATGAGCGATTCGGGCGAACAGCACGGCCGTCCCCTGCGTATCGTGCTTCCCGGCGGCAGCGGACAGGTGGGCCGCATGCTGGCGCGGTTTTTTCAGGAGCGCGGCCATCACGTCACCGTGCTTACGCGCGGCCCTTACACCGCACCCTGGACCACCGTGCACTGGGACGGCCAAACGCTCGGCCCGTGGGTGGAAACGCTCGAGGGCGCCGACGTCTGCATCCATCTTTCCGGCCGCAGCGTCAATTGCCGTTCTACGGAGCGCAACCGGCGGGAGCTTTACGATTCGCGCATCGGCCCCACGCGGCTGCTGCATCAGGCCTTCGCCTGCCTTGCAAATCCGCCGCGCCTGTGGATGAACGCGTCGACCGCGACCATTTATCGCCACTCGCTCGACAAGCCGATGGACGAGGCAGGCGAGATCGGCGGCAACGAACTCATCTCAAAGCGTCGCCGCGCGCCGGAGAAGTGGAATTGGACTGTTCAGTTGGTCAAGGACTGGGAGTCGGCGTTTTTTGGCACGGCAACGCCGCGCACGCGCAAAATTGCTTTGCGTACGGCGCTGGTTTTCAGCCCCGCGTCTGGCAGTGTTTTTGCGGTGCTTTCGCATCTCGTCCGCGCCGGCCTGGGTGGCACGCAGGGCAATGGCCGCCAGCTGGTTTCCTGGATGCACGAGTCCGACTACGCGCGGGCACTCGAATTCTTGATAGATCACGACGAAATCGACGGCCCCGTGAATCTCAGTGCGCCCAATCCGTTGCCCAATCGCGAGTTCATGGCCGAGTTGCGCGAGGCCTGGGAGATGCCGAACGGCTTACCAGCGCCCGCCGCGCTTTTAGCAATTGGAATGTTCTTTCTGCGCACGGAGCCGGAGCTGGTTCTCAAAAGCCGCTACGTCATTCCCGGCCGTCTCCTCGACGCCGGCTTCCAATTTGAATTTCCCACCTGGGCCGAAGCGGCAGCGGATCTGGTGCGGCAGTGGCGTCAGCGCGCCGAGTGAAGAGGGTCTATACTCTTTCAATCTGCAGAGCAATGCGAATTCTAAGAATCACTTGCTGTTTCCTCGTTTTTGAGATCTTCGCCGGCTTTCAAGGCGCGGTGCCTCAGACCCATGCCGGCGCGGCCTCAAACGGCCCGCAGCCAAGTTTCTACGCACCGGTCGACGAGGTGAGCCTCACCTTTCACGCAACGGGCGCACAGGGATTACCTGCAACTGATTTAAAGCTGAATGATCTGACCATTTACGACGACTACAAGGCTCCGGGTAGGATTCTTGTCTTTGAGACCCTGAAGGACACACCAACCAGAGCCGGCATTCTGCTGGATGCGAGCGAATCAATGCAGAAATGGGTCGCTCGCGATCAGGCCATAGCGAGGCAATATGCGGAACGGCTGCTGAGGCCTCAGACCGATCATGCGTTCATCGAAGAGTTCGGTTACGTCTCGCACATCATCCAACCGTGGACTGGTGACGCGCGCGCTCTCGTCATTGGCCTCGGCGAAGCTACAGCAGGCGGCACCAGCCAACTGGGCGGCACTGCGCTTTTTGACACGATTTATAGTGCGTGTTTGTATCAATTCGGCAGGTCAAAAAGGCCTGACAGTGGCAATTTTATTGTGTTGTTCACGGACGGCGAGGACAATGCCAGCCACGTCGATCTGCGGAGCGCGGTCGATATGTGCCAAGCCGCGGACACTGCCATCTACGCGTTTCGCCCGCGACTTGCCGAAAGCGGTTCCTCAGGCCCGAGGAACCTGTCTCAGCTAAGTTCTGAAACCGGAGGTCGAACCTTCGAACTCGACGACACGGAGGCCGAAGTCAATAGGGATCTCGACATCATCGATTCGGACCTGCGTGATCGATATTGGTTGGTCTACAGACCTGTGGAGCTTAAACACAACGGGTCTTTCCACACCATATACGTGGGCGCTTCCGACCCGGCGCGGGACCTCACGATAGACGTCCGCTCCGAATACTACGCACCAGCTCACTGACCATTAACGACCAATCACTGTACTGGCGTCACATCCGTCACCGGCAAGTCCCAGTGGCCTAGCAGAATCTCAAACCGCCGTTGTTCTTCTTTCTTGTATGTTTCCTGGTCGGGCCACAGTTCCTTGATGAACGCCGCCTCGTCGGGGTTGGTGCTCGTCGCTACGGTCGAGTTCTTGTAGACAATTGTGACGCGGTAGTCCCAGCGGCCGTCCTCGGTGGTGTGATAGGCAGGCGACTCGATCTTGAGCGACAGAATGCGTCCCGTCGTCTGGATCTTCTTGAGCAACGGCCAGTGGTTCTTCAAAAACAGGTCGAGAAACTCCTGCTGATGACCCCATTGGCACTTGTAATAGTACTCGATGGTGTACGGCTGGCCGGCGGCCGTTTGTGTGGGTGCGCCCTGCGCCACGAGCGAACGCGAGATCCCGGCCACAAAGGCTAAAGCCACGAAAGCGAGAAGAATTCTGCGCAACGAATTCTGCATAAAGGCCCTCCTGCATGCGATGCAAGCATTGTAGCGTGGCATCGACCCCGTCACGCCGGATCAACGTCATCTTGGCCGGCTTGGCAGTGCGCAGGCAAAAAAACGGCCCCCGTTTTCGGCGGGGGCCAAGTTGCCTTGGTTCTCTCGCGTTGCGAGAGCTTGGTTGGCGGCCTTACGGCGGGGTGGCCGTTGGCTTAAGGAGCAGAGCCTCGGGGGAGGATGACCGCGATATTACGGCTGCTCCGAGCCGGCTGCAGCAGGAGCGCTTTGGGGGGACGCTTCTGCCCGGGCCGCCAAACTGTTTTCCATCAACATGAGATGCACGCTGCTGGTCCTCACGCGCTCCGGCTTTTGATCCGGATTATCGGTCGACGCCGTCTGGACGTTGCCGAGGGCCACAAAGTGCATGCGGTAGACGGGAATTTGGTGTTCTGATACGAGGTAGCGCTCAACCGATTCAGCCAGGCGCTGCGAGTTCGAGATGCCGACGCTGCCCGCACCCGGCGAGTGCGCTTCCATCTCCAAGATGTAGCCATCGCGACCGGTCAGGTTGGCCGCCAACTGATCCAACTCGGCGCGCGCATCGGCCGACAGGACCGGGCTCCCACCGTGGAACTTGATCTCGAGGTCATTGACCTGCTTGTACTGGTCGAGGCCGTTGACCGTTTGGTTCACCTGGTCGACGTGACCTGAAGTCTGCTGCGCGGTGTTGCTGGCATTCTGCGCCTGGGCGTTGGCCGAATTCGCGGTGTTGTTGGCCATATCCGCCGAATTTTGCGCCTTCAGGATTCCGGCTTGCGCCCGCGCATCCACGTCCTTGATGTCGCGCGCATTCCGCGCATTCACATCGTCCAGTTCCGTCAGCCGGTCATTGATCGGATCGGTTTGCCGTCTCACCCACTTTTTGCTGGCGAACGGATTGATGCGGCCCCAGAACCCTTCTTTTGGCTGGCTTAACGGCTGGTTTACCGTGGTGGAGGGTTGCTGCACAGTCGCATCGGATGACTGCGCCTGCCGTGCCCAAACCGGAAGAGCAAATGCGGATGCCAGCGCAAGAACTGCGACATGGCGCGGAATTGAAAAATGACTCGGAGATTGCATCGGTGTGCCCCCTTTTTTACTCCCCATGGCTGGAAGCTGCCACGGGTTCAGCGCTTTCGCGTACTCGCCCTGATAAAGAGCAAGGCCATTGCCAAAGGAGGCACACGGCAAGCATGCATTGGTATATTGTTGACGGTGAATGCTTTAGATGCGCGGTTGGCCCATCTCCCGCGGCGACACCGCGCCGGAAAGACCCCGGATGTAGCGTAAATTTTGCACGTTTTGGTAGTTTCTACCGGGTAAGGGGGGAGAAGATCTACTTGATATCGACGTGGATAATGCGGATATCCGGGAAGGCGCCATCCCACTGGTCCGCGACGGTATCGAATACCAGGCGGAAGTCATCCGCGTCGCCCGGCTTGAGCGGAGCTGCGGAGAGCGGCTCGATATCCACATATGGATCGCGCGTGCGGATGATCCGGAGCTGCTGGGTCTCGTTCTGCGCCACGTCATGCGCCCCATCGCGGAAAAGAACCTGGACGGTGATGCCAGTCACGGTGCGGCCACCTTCATTGACGATGTGGCCGTCAAGGTAAGTTACCTTGCCTCCCGACAGGTTCGACGATTCACTCATGGCCAGATTGCTGATGGTCAGATTGGTTGCGTAGGGATCGGAAGCGGATGTGATTGGCGTAACTGTCGGCATGGCTTTGCCGTGCTCGTAGAAGAGAAACAACCCGCCAATAGCGGCAATCACGATGGCTGAGGCTACGGCCACGGGAAGCCAGCTGCGCTCGGTGTTGGCCGCGGGGCGAATGAGTTGGGGGCCTGTGCTCACGAGCGAAATTGTACACCTGTTCGCGAGCCATTTTGTGAGCCACGACGCGATGCCGCTGACAATTTAGGCGCCACGTGCCCTCATCCATTCGGCCGGTGAGTAAGGCGCGCGCCATTCATCAAATTGCCATCTTTTTCAGGCATCCTTGAAGCAGTTCAGGCGTCTAAGGATTCAAGAGATCGGCAGATGCAGTCCGAGTTCGCCAAGAGTCTCGCAGCTGGCAAGTGGGAACCAGGACATTGCTGGCTCCGTAACATTACCGCAAGGTGTTGAAAGGCAGGCCCGCCATGCGCTCCTCCACGCAGCCGGCGTCCAACAAGCCGCCCGCAGCAGCGGCCAACATTCCGCAAACGAGCGTGTACGCAGAACGCGCTTATCAGGGCATGACCATTGCAGCCATGCTTTGGCTTTTAGGAAGCTTGTGGCTGTTCCGGTAAGCGAGCGATTCGGTTGACCGCGCACAGCTGCGCGATCGGCTGCCCCCAGCTTTTGCCGTGATGATGGGTGGCGCTTGACTCTGCGGCGGCGATTCAACCGAAGCGTGCGCGCTTGATTTCTGTACGGCAATCTTTGCCGCTCATGCGCACGCGAATGCACATTTCAGCGAGCCGCGAACGCATGCGGTCGCCGATGCGGTCGCCCAGTGTCTGTTCGCGCGCAGCGCGCTCTACATCGCTCTGGTTTCCGCCGGCCGCCGGCAGGTCAGCATAATTCGTGGTGATAATCGTGCTCTGGCGGTCGTTATAGCGCGTGTTCAGGATAAGCGCGACCGTATCCCACACCCATTCATTGGGTTTTTGCGCGCCCAAATCGTCGAGCACCAGCACTTCCGCTGCGAAGATGGGCTGCAAGAGCTCGAGCTCGGTGGTCCTGACCTCGCGGTTGTAGCTGTTCTGGATGCTCTTGAGCAGCTCGCGGTAGTCGCAGAAGAAACCTTTCACTCCGCGTTCCCGGACCAGGCGTTGCAACACGCCCACGGCCAAGTGCGTTTTGCCCACGCCCATCGGCCCGATGAAGAGCAGACCCTTGCCCGCGGTTCCCGCCGGATACTCGTCGACAAATTTGCGTGCGGTGAGCAGCGCCTCGGCCAGCGACCGGTCGGCTTCGTGATAAATCTCAAAGGTATCGAGCGTGCAGTCGCGATAGCGCGCGGGAACCTGCGCCGCGGCCACCCGGTGCCGCTCGCGCTCCGTTACCTGGCACTCGCACGGGCGGCTCACCCAGTTTCCCGCCGCGTCCAGCGTGCGCACCAATCCCGCGCCATCGCAAATCGAACATGCACTCATTCCGACTTCCAGCCTACCGCACCGCCCCTCTCGCCGCTCCAGTGCACACCGCGTGCCCGAATGTGGAAAAGAAGCCTCGTCAATTCGGTACGACAACCCAAGAAAAATCTTCACTCCAATGACATAGGATGGCTCTATAGAATTTTCGAAATTGATCGGCGCCCTGTGGACCAAGCTGAAGTTCGGCGCGAGATCGCAGGCCTGGAGCAACGATGCAGAGCAGCACGCACGGAGTGAGTGGTTCGCAATCCTCAACGGCCGGGATCCATGCGGGCTACGTTTGCGGGATGGCGCTAGTCGCCGCCATGGGTGGGCTGCTCTTCGGGTACGACTGGGTCGTAATCGGCGGCGCCAAGCCGTTTTACGAAGTCTACTTTCATCTCGGGACCGAGCAACTTATCGGTTGGGCCAACAGTTGCGCGCTCATCGGCTGTCTTATCGGCGCGCTCATCGCGGGAGTGGTGGGTAGCCGCCTTGGCCGCAAAAAGGTGTTGCTGCTTGCGGCGCTGCTGTTTGCGCTTTCCTCCATCCTCACCGGCTGGGCTACGGCCTTTTACCTGTTCATCGTGTGGCGCATCGTTGGCGGAATGGCCATTGGCCTTGCCTCTAACATTTCCCCGCTCTATATCGCAGAGATCAGCCCCGCGGCGTGGCGCGGCCGGCTGGTCAGCCTGAACCAGCTGGCTATCGTTTGCGGCATTCTTGCAGCGCAAATCGTCAACTGGCGCATCGCGGAAAAGGTTCCCGACGGCGCGGCCGTCCTGCTGCAATCCTGGAACGCGCAATTCGGCTGGCGCTGGATGTTTACGGCGGTCGCGGTTCCGGCAATTCTGTTTTTCTTGTTTGCGCTTTTCATTCCCGAGAGCCCGCGCTGGCTTGCCGGCGTGAAACGCGCGGATGAAGCCCGGCGCGTGCTGGCGCGCATCGGCGGCGATGACTACGCGGCCCGAGAACTCGCGGCCATCGAGGAGACGCTGCGCACGTCGGCCGCATCACGGGTCCGCTGGAGGGATCTCTTCGGCAAAGGCACGCGCAACCTGGTCTGGATCGGCATGGCGCTGGCCGCACTGCAGCAGTGGAGCGGGATCAATATTCTTTTCAACTACGCCGAGGAGATTTATCGCAGCGCGGGCTTCGGCGTCAGCGGCATCATGTTTAACATTGTGATCACCGGAGCCATCAATCTGATTTTCACTTTGGTTGCCATGACTTTTGTGGATCGCCTGGGCCGCAGAAAGCTGATGTTGCTGGGCTGCGCGGGAGTCGGCCTCTGCCATCTTGGCGCCAGTCTCGCCTATCGGATGGGAATGCATGGCAGTGCCGTACTGGTGCTTACGCTGGCCGCCATTGCCTGTTATTCCATGTCGCTGGCGCCGGTCACGTGGGTGCTCATCTCCGAGATCTATCCCAATCGCCTGCGCAGCCTTGGCGTCTCCTCGGCGGTCGCCGCATTGTGGACCGTCTCGTTTGTGCTCACTTACACATTCCCCTTCATCAATCGCGCCTTCACAACCTCCGGTGCTTTTCTCGTTTATGCGGGCGTGTGTTTTCTCGGCTTCGTTTTCGTATCCGCATATGTTCCGGAGACACGCGGCAAGACGCTTGAAGAAATTGAGAAGGCTTCGGGAGCCGATGCGGGCTAATGGCTGCTAGACCGAGCGTCCCGCCGCCGCGCCCGACGCCCAGGCCCACTGGAAGTTGAATCCGCCGAGTTGACCGGTCACGTCCACCACTTCGCCAACAAAATAGAGCCCTCGCACGCTGCGGCACTCCATAGTTTGTGCGGAAAGCGCGCCTGTGCTCACTCCACCCGCTGTCACTTCAGCCTTCTCGTAACCTTCCGTGCCGCTGGGCGCGATGGTCCAGGAATGAAAGCGGTGCTCCAACTCATCCAGCGCGTGATTGGTCCAGTTCTGTGGCGATGCGGCCTCGAGCAATCGATCTGCCAGCCGCGCCGGCAGCTGCGTGCGCAGTGCCGCTTTCGCCGCGGCCAGATCGCGTCGTGCATGGGGCGCTCGCAAGGGCGCAAGCAGATTTTGTTCCGGCGACCAGTCGATGCGGATCGCCTCGGGTTGTTTCCAGTACGACGAAATTTGCAGGATGGCCGGTCCGCTCAGGCCGCGATGCGTGAAGAGCATTTTTTCCCGAAAGCTGCGCTTGCCACAAGTTGCAATCACAGGTGCGGAGACTCCGGTCAAATCCGCAAAGTGCGTTAGCTCCGCACCCGGGAGCGTGAGCGGAACCAGTGCTGGACGGCAGGCTTCAATGGGAATGCCGAACTGGCGGGCAACGTCGTAGCCGAATCCCGTGGCGCCGATTTTCGGAATCGACAAGCCGCCGGTGGCTACGATGAGCGCAGGCGCAATGTAAACGTCCTTGCCCGCATCAACTGTGAACGCGCGGGAAGAATTGTTGCGGCGCACCTCGCGGACCGTGGTCGACAGAATCACGCACACATCGGCATCCGCACATTCGCTCATCAGCAGGTCGACAATTTGCTGCGCTGACCCATCGCAGAAGAGCTGGCCCAGCGTCTTTTCGTGATACGCGATGCCGTGCCGCTCGACGAGCCGGATAAAATCCGCGGGCGTGTAACGCGCCAGCGCCGATTTCGCGAAGTGAGGATTGGCTGAGAGGAAGTTGTCGGGCCGCGTGTACAGGTTGGTAAAGTTCGCGCGACCTCCGCCCGAGATCAGAATCTTTTTGCCCGGCCGCCCCGCACGCTCCAGCACCGCGACACGACGCCCGCGGCGGCCAGCTTCGAGCGCGGCCATCAGGCCTGCCGCGCCGGCTCCGAGGATGAGGACATCGAAATTTTGCTGATTCACGGTGCCAACTTCCCCATCTTCAGTATCGACTAACGCACTCGTGCCCGCCAGACTTCCCCGCTTACAATGAAGACGTTGGCACAACGGGGCGCAGAGAAGTTTGTAAATCGCTCGTTTGAAAAGTGGGGCCTGTAGCTCAACGGTTAGAGCAGGGGACTCATAATCCCTTGGTTGGGGGTTCAAATCCCTCCGGGCCCACCACCATTGCGCCGCCGCGACGAATTAGAGCGGATGCTCGCTCTTCGCTCGCACAGAGGACTGCCGCGGGAAATGTGGCGTCCAGAGATGGGCAGTGTTGGTAGCATCGCTGCGCGGCTACGCGAGCGCCAGGTTCAGGTTGTCGATGGCTTCGTCAATCTCCGCCGTGTTCTTGTATCCCACGGTCACACAGTCCACGCCCGCGGTGCCGAAGGCGAAGCGCATCGATTGCTGGCGATCGCTGCGCTGAGTAAACGCGCCTTCGCCGACGAGCTTCATGCTGATGACGCCCAGGCCGGCGGCACGGGCCTCGTGCACGTGCGTCACCACCTCGGCCACGTTGCCGGGCACGTTCCACTGGTCGCCATCGTTATCCATGTGCACGCCTTTGTGGTTGACGCGAATCATGGCTACGTCGAGCCACTTGTTGCCCGGAACCTGCCGCAGCGCCGGCAGACCGTGCACCGATGCGCCGTGGGTCACAATCGTCTGCCGCGCCTGCGCCTCGAGAATCGCGTCCTGCCAGCGTTCGCTGTCCACGGGCCAGGTTGGGCTGGTCTGCACGTGCAGGAGCATGATGTCGAAATATTCGGTGTCGCTGTTTCTGCGCAGCTCATCGAGCTTCTTCGCGGGGTCAGGATAGTCGCTCGTCGTCGTCACCTTGGTCATCAACTTGTAGCTGTCGCGCGGCAAGCCCTTCAGCGCCACGCCCAGCATTTGTTGTGACTCGCCATACGACTCCGCTGTCTCGAAGAAGCGAATGCCGCGATCGTAGGCGTAGCGCACCAGCCGTGTGAATCCCTCCTGTCCGAGCTGCTGCTGCAGCCTGCCGCTAAAGGTTCCGGTACCGAATGCGAGGCGTGTGACTTTGACGCCGGATTTTCCCAACGTTACCCAGTCGGTGGCCGAAGCGCGCTCTGCTAAAAGCGGCGCACCGTGCAGTCCCGCGATGGCGCCGGCAGCTGCGCCGACCTTTAAGAAATGTCGTCTGGAAATGTGCGGCATAAGTGACCTCCGCCTCCCGGCCAAAGGGGTTGGCCAATTGCCCGAATATTAGCACAACCGCCGGAATCTCAGCGTGAATTTGCAGTTCGTCTGCGGAGCGGGGGCCCGCAAGGTCTTTTCATTCCGCGTCCTCAGCCAAGGCAGGAGTTTTGGTGCGCATGCTCGTGATGGTGACAACGCTGGCCAGGACAAATATTCCGCCCAACACTGTGCGCGCTCCCAGCGGCTCGCCGCCCAGAAAATAGCCGATGATTACAGCCACCACAGGATTGACGTAGGCATAGGTTCCAACCTTGGTCGGCGATTCGTGATGCAGCAGCCACACATAGGCCGTGAATCCCGCGATGGAGCCGGCAAAGACCAGGTAGACTAGCGCGATCCACGCTGCTCCTGAAACGGAGCGCGGATCGAATCCGCGCCATTCGCCAAGCCCGGCAGAAATGGCCACGAGCATGACTCCGCCGGCAAGCATCTGCGCGCCCGAACTCATCACCTTCGACGAAGGCAGCGGCAGTTTGCGGGCCAGCGCCGATGCGATCGACCAACTGATGGCGCCGATGACCAGGCCGACCGCTCCGGCTGTATCGATTGGCGCTCCGCCCAGACTGCCGAGTTTTCCCAAGTTAATGGAATGACTCATGAGCACCGCAACGCCGGCGATGCCCGAAAGGAGTGCCATGGAAAGTCGCACGGTAAGCCGCCGCGTGCGCAGGATCACGATTTCAGAGAGCGCCATGAAGGCGGGAATCGTCGCCAGAATCACGGCCGCGATGCCCGAAGGCACGCGCTGCTCCGCCCAGAACAGGATCCCGTAATCGACCACGAAGATGAGAAACGCCAGCAGAAATGCCGAGAGCCACTGGCGCGCTGTGGGCTGCCGCTCCTTCTTCGCTGTGGCCCATAGATATACCAGCAGTCCGGCGGCCACGAAGCGCATGGCGGCGTAAAGCAGAGGAGGAACTTCGTGCACGCCGACACGAATGGCAAAGAACGTCGAGCCCCAGACAAAATAGATGATTCCAAATGCGAGCAGGGTCTTCCATCGCGGCGCGTAATGCGTATTGTTCATGCAAACCTCCGCGTTTTCTCTGTCCCCTGCTCTTACCAGCTGTGCAGCCACTCGGCATCGCGGCCGATGCGGACGGGCGTATGAAAGAGCTCGCTCAGCCGCGCCTCGGTCAGCAGTTCTTCGCGTGGGCCGTCGGCGACAATGCGCCCGTCGCGCATAAGAATGATGCGTTCGATCTCCGGCAAAATGTCGCCCAAATGATGTGTCACCATTACCAGTCCGGTTCCCTCGCGCGCCAGGCCGCGCAGGGCCTCGCGCAGTTCGCGTTGCGCGGCCAGGTCGAGCGCGTTCGAGGGTTCGTCGAGAAGCAGCTGCCGCGGCCGGTGCACCAGCGCCCGTGCAATCAGGATGCGCCGCTTTTCACCGGCCGACATGGTGCCCACCAGTTGCGCGGCCAGTTTGGTTGCTTCCATGCGCTCCAGCGCTTCCCAGGCCCGCGCGCGCATCTCTTCAGTCACGTGCAGATTCGGCCAGAGTGTCGAGGCCGAAAAGAAGCCCGCAATTACCGCGTCGAGCCCCGGCGTCACGGCCGTTCGTTCGCCCGGCAATTCGCTTCCCATGGGTCCGGCGCTGACCACACCAAAATGTTGCCGCAGTTCGGTCAGGTCCCAGCGCTCGCGCCCGAAGATGCGCACGTACATCCCGGGACGGACGATGGGATAGAGCTGGCAGGTAATGGCCAGGATGAGCGTGGATTTGCCGCAGCCGTTCGGCCCGAGAATGGCTACGTGTTCGCCGGCGCGAATACTCAGGTTGATGTTGTGGAGCACGACACGCTCGCCGCGCGCCACGTTCACCTCGCGCAGTTCCAGGAACTCGGTGCTGGTTTCTTCGTTCTTCGACACTTGTTGAATAACCCCCGGGTTTCCGGATCGGACCGCATATTTTCCCGCTTGTGTCGGGCCGTGTGCGGGCGCAGACGCCCGCACGACAGCCGGTCGGGAGACCGGCGCTACATCTGCTAGATTAAATGGGTCCACATCATGAGCGAACTCTCCCAATTCATCCTGCCCCGCGGCTTTCGTTTTGCTGCCGGCAAGGCCGGCCTGAAGGCAAGCGGTCGCCCCGACTTTGCCATTATCGTTGCGGACGCTCCAGCGAGCGTCGCCGCCGCGTTCACTGCGAACCGGGTAATCGCCGCGCCCCTCATCATCGACAAGCAGCACTTAGGCGCGACCGGCGGGCATGTGCGCGTGGTTGCGATCAACGCGGGCAATGCCAACTGCGCCGCAGGGCAGGCCGGACTCGATGCCGCGCGCGCCACCTGTGCCGCTGCTGCGAAGACGTTTAACTGCCGCGCCGAAGAGGTGTTTCCGTCGTCGACCGGCATCATTGGCGTTCCGCTGCCCGCGGAAGAGCTGGCCGCGGCGCTGCCCGATCTTGCTGCCGCGCTCGGCGCCGACGCCAGCCATTTCCACGATGCCGCGCGCGCCATTCTTACCACCGATACCGTGGAAAAAGTCGCCTTCGCCCGGCTGGAACTCGCTGGCGCCGATGGCGCCGTGCGCGAGGTCCGCATCGCGGCCTTCGGCAAAGGCTCCGGCATGATCCATCCCCAACTGGTGCCGCACGCTACCATGCTGGTCTATGTTCTGACCGACGCGCAGATCGCGCCCGCCGAATTGAATTCGTATTTGCGGCCTGCGGTTGAGGTCAGCTTCAATCGCATCTCCGTCGACGGCGACACTTCCACCAACGACACGGTTCTGCTGATGGCCTCGGGCGCCAGCGGAGTTTCGATCGGTGCGAATGATCCGGCTTTCGCGTCCGCGCTTACTGAAGTATGCACGTCACTCGCCCGCCAGGTGGTTGCCGATGGCGAGGGGCTTTCGCATGTGGTGGAGTTGCGTATTGGTGGAGCGGCAAGCGATGCCGATGCGCTACGCGTGGCCAAGGCCATCGCCCACAGCCCGCTGGTGAAGACCGCGTGGGCCGGTTGCGATCCCAACTGGGGCCGTCTGGCTGCTGCCATCGGCTACTCTGGCGCCGCGATCGATCCCAACCGTTTCGATATTGATTTTGGCGAGTTGCCCATCTGCCGCGACGGCGGCCGCGCGGCCGAGTTCGACGAAGCGGCGGCTCACGCCTACATCTCGCAGCGCGAGTTCTCCATCTCCATCCAGTTGCACCAGGGCGCCGGCTCGTGCGTCTTCTGGACCACCGACTTGACGCACGAATACATCCACATCAACGCGGACTACTCGTCGTAAAACGGTGACTGACGCGCTACTTTGCCCGGGGATGCGTCTTGTCGTAGACCGCGGTCAACTGCGCGGTGGTCAGTTGCGTGTAGCGCTGCGTGGTCGATAGCCGCTCGTGGCCGAGCAACTCCTGAATCGCGCGCAGATCGGCACCTTCTTCCAGCAGATGCGTGCCGAAGGCATGGCGCAAGGTGTGAGGATGCACGTCGGAGGAAAGTCCACGCAGAATTGCGATGCGCTTCACAATGCGGCCCACGCTGCGCGTGGTGAGGCGGGCCTGGCCTCCCTTGGCTAGTCCCTGCAACTGCAGTCTCAGAAAAAGCGCTGGAGTTTGGACCCGCTTCTCTTCGCTGGCCGCGGCCACTCGCGCGGCCCGTTCCTCTATGTACGCGCGTAACGCAGCAGCGGCCGTGTCGCCGAGCGGCACGTAGCGCTGCTTTTGTCCCTTGCCGCGCACCAGGATCGCTTCATTCGCCCAGTGAATGTCGTCCAGGTTCAGCGCCGTCAGCTCGGCATTGCGGATACCGCACCCGTAAAGCATTTCAAGAATCGCACGGTCGCGCGCCGGCCAGCTGGCTGCATCGACTCGCACCGAATCCACTACGCGGTTCATCTGCTCAATGGAGGGCACGCGCGGCAGATGCTTCGGCAGCCTGGGCGTGGCCACAAGCGATGCTGCATTCTGCTCGATGTGGTGATTGCGCGCCAGCCACTTGAACCAGCTCCGGATGGCGGCCAGCGCCCGCGCCGCTGAGGCCTTCGACAATCCGCGCTCATAGAGCGTTCCCAGGTAAGCGCGAATCTGCGTGTGTTCGATCTGCGCGACTTCAGGCGCGCCGGCGCGTTCGGCGAGCCACGCTGCAAACCCGTGCAGCTCGCGATCGTAGGCACGTAGAGTATGCGCAGAAGCGCCGCGCTCGTTGGCGAGCACGCGGAGGTAGGCGTCCACCAGCGGACTGATTGATGAAGCAACCGGAGGTGTTGCCGTGGCCGTCATGGCTTTTCCTCGGCTGAATTTTCGGGCTTGGAGGCTTTTCGTAGCACGAGACGCGGGCCGGGACGCGGGCCCTCATCCGCTTCAACCTCTGCCGGCCTTCGAGCGCCGCGCGGATGATGCATGCGATGCACGGCCTTCAATCGGCCCAGCGCCAGATGCGTGTACACCTGCGTCGTGGAGATGTCGGCGTGGCCCAGCATCATCTGTACGCTGCGCAGGTCGGCTCCATGCTCCACCATGTGCGTGGCGCAACTATGGCGCAGTCCGTGCGGGCTGGTGGAGTGATTCGCCGTTTTTACCAGCCGCCATATCCATTGGCGCGTGAGCGGCATGCCGCGCAAGGAAAGAAACATCCGCGCGCGATCATGTTGATGCCGCGCGCGACTCTTGCGCGCCGAGCTGATCCGCTCCAGGTGGGGTCGCCCTTCGCGCAAATACTGCTCCAAAGCCTGAAGTGCAGTGCGCCCCAGCGGCACAATTCGTTCCTTGTCGCCCTTGCCGCGCACCTGTACCCGCCCGGCATCAAGCGCCACATCGCTCACGTTCAGCGATACTACTTCTGAAACACGGAGTCCGCCCGCGTACAGCAGCTCCAGAATGGCGCGGTCGCGCAAGGCAGTGGCTTTGGCCTGCGGATGCGACGCAGCCAGCGCGGCGCGTTCCAGCATCTCCGTGACCTCCGGCTCAGCCAGCGACTTGGGCAGTACCTTCCACGCCTTGGGCGACTCAATGTTGACGGTGGGATCGTAATGAATGCGGCGGTCAAGCAGCAGCCACTTGTAAAATCCGCGCAGACAACTGAGCTTGCGCGCCGTCGAACGCCCGTCGATTCCGTGGTTGCGCAGGTGTTCGAGCAACCCTGCCACGTCGGCCTCGCTCGCCGTCATCAGCAGGGCGTTGCGGCCCTCCAGGAACTCGGCAAAGATGCGCAGGTCGCTCAGATAGGCTTCGCAGGTGAGGGGTCGAAGTCCTTTCTCCACGCGGAGATAGTCGTCATAATCCTTTAGAAGCGCAAGTTGGTTTCCACCGTTCACATCACCGATTATCGGCGTGTCAAACGCACGTGCGGGCCGGTGTGGCTGGTTACCGTACCACGTTCAATACTGCATCAGCATCGTCAATATGAGGAAGGTAACGGTGGAATTGCAAACAGGTTGGGGTTGGTGCGATCCCACATCTCAAAATCGAGATGTGGGGCACCCAGGTTTGGTGGTGAACTGGAAAAATCAGCGGCGCGGGACCCAATACTGCTCAATCTCTTCGAGTGGCTTGTTCTTGGTTTCCGGCACGAAGCGCCAGATGAACAGCGCTTGCGTCAGTGCCATCAGAGCCAGAAAACCGAAGGTGACTGCTTTGCCGATGTTATCGAATGCGGTGGGGAAGTAGAGCACGACGATGGCGTTGGCGACCCATTGGAGAAGGACCGGGACGGTCATGGCGGTGCCGCGGACGTCGCTGGGAAAGATCTCGGGAACGAGAGTCCAGAAGACGGGCCCGACGCAGGATGCGAAGAAGGCGAGATAGAGCAGAACGAGTGCGAGAACGAGAAGGCCCTGGAAATGTCCGGCGAGGACGGCGATCAGGAGACCGGCTAGGGCAACGGCCATGCCGAGGGAGCCGACGATATAAAGCGGCTTGCGCCCGTAGCGGTCGATGACCCAGAAAGCGACGAGCGTGAAGAGAACGTTGTTGACGCCGACGAAAAACGTGGAGATGAGCGCGCCATCAACTTTGAATCCGGCGGAGAGGAAGATTTTGGGCGCGTAATCGATGATCGTATTGATGCCTGAGACGTGAATCAGAATGGCCAGGCATGCGCTTGCGATCAAAGCGCGGCGCACACCCGGCCGCATCAGATTCTGCATCGCCGGGCGTGTTTCTTTCATGGCTTCTGTAATGGCGGCGATCTCCTTGCGCGCGGTCTCGTCGTTTTCAATCCGCTCCAGGAGATCGAAGGCCTCGCGCGTTTTGCCCGCGCGCACCAGGAAGCGCGGGGTCTCCGGCGCCAATGCAATCATTATCAAAAAGAGCAGCGACGGCGCGACTCCGGTCAAAAACATCCAGCGCCAGTTGTTCTCGCCGGTGTTGCGCAGCAGATAGTTGATGCAATAGGAGATCAGAATGCCGGTGATGATCGACATCTGATAGAACGTGCCCATGCGCCCGCGAATGGAAGGCGGCGAAACCTCCGACACGTACATGGGCGAGAGGAGCGAGACGCCTCCGACGACGATTCCGCCGAGAAATCGCGCGCAGATGAAGAGCGTAAAGCTGGGGGCCGCAGCCGTTGCCACCGATGTGAGCGCGAACAGCACCGCAACCCACACCAGCATGCGCTTGCGGCCCAGGCGATCTGTGAGGCGGCCCGCGGCAAACGAGCCAAGCACGCAGCCGAACAGCAACGAACTAAACGCCCATCCCAAACTGATGTCGCTGAGCGCGAAGTGCCGCGTGAGGAATGGGCCTGCTCCGGTAATGATGGCGACATCGAATCCGAAGAGCAGGCCCCCCAGTGCGGCCGTGCACGCTAGAAAAATGACGTAGCGCAGGTTCATGGATTTCGACATGAGCTTCCTGTTGAGGAACACTCAATCTTCTCATGAACCGCGCGCGTCATTCCTCAGTAGCCGGGCCCCGGCCCGCCGCGGAATGTCTGCTGATAGCCGTCGCGGAAGCCGTGCCGGTACTCTTCAAATGCCGGCGGAGGCACCGGAGGATTGCGGAACCTGGGATGGCGCTGCACGTCGGGTGCAAGGCCCTTGCGGATATCGTTGCGGGCAGCGAGAGAGCCGTCGTTATAACCATGCTGCGCGGCGGCGCTGAGCCCAGGCGGCGGAGGCGCGTAGACCACGGGCTGCGGATGTGAGCACCCGGCCACGGCCAGGGGGAGAAACAAGGCAGCCATCACTGCGAACGTCTTGAGCTTCGTCATCGGAGAACCTCGGAAGTTTGGATGAAATGCCGCGCGACCGATGCCGGCCGGCGCTTCTCCTCTTGAACCCGGATTGGGAAAAAGTGTTGCACGTTACCCGGCCAGCGCCGCGCAATCGCCCGCAGGTTAAAACTCTGGCTGCAAATGCCGATAGATGGAGTGACCGTGCGTCTGGTGGCGAACCTGCGCGCGGCCGTACGCAAAGTCAGGAGTACGCCCATGGCGGAGAAGACGAAGAATCATCATAATCAAGCAAACGGCGACGGCCACTCCTCTGGGAACGGCCTTCTGAGCGCAGTCCCTCTGCGCCTGGGCAAGAATTGCAAATACGAGCGCGAACTCAGTCGTTTGCAGATCGAACTGGTCAAGCTGCAGGAGTGGATCCGCCACGAAGGCCTGCGCGTGGTGGTTCTCTTCGAGGGCCGCGACGCTGCCGGTAAGGGCGGAGCCATCAAGCGCATCGCCGAATCGCTCAATCCGCGCGCCTGCCGCATCGTGGCGCTCGGCACTCCCACCGAACGCGAGAAGACGCAGTGGTACTTCCAGCGGTACGTGCCGCATCTGCCAGCGGCCGGCGAGATGGTGCTCTTCGATCGCAGTTGGTACAACCGCGCCGGTGTGGAACACGTGATGGGCTTTTGCACCGAGCGCGAATATCTCGAATTCATGCAGAGCTGCCCGGAGTTCGAGCGCATGCTGGTCCGCTCCGGCATTATCCTCATCAAGTATTGGTTTAGCGTGAGCGACGAAGAGCAGGAGCGCCGCTTCCAGGACCGCATGGACAAGCCCACCAAGCGCTGGAAGTTGAGTCCCATGGACCTGGAATCGCGCAAACACTGGGCCGACTACTCGCGCGCCAAAGACGAAATGTTCGCCGTCACCGATACCAAGCAGGTGCCCTGGTACGTGGTCAACGCCGAAAACAAAAAGCGGGCGCGGCTCAACGTCATCCGCCACATGCTTACCATCATTCCCTACAAGGACCTGACCCCCGAGCCCTTGAAGCTGCCACCCATCCTGAAATCCAAATACGTGCGACCACCGATTCAGGAGCAGAATTTAATTCCGGAGGTGTATGCGTAAAGCGGGGGGCGAAGGAACTGGGGAGCAGAGGAGCGGATCGCTTCGACAAACTGCATTTCAACCGCAGCTCAAGGTGACGATCTCTGGTTGGAGCGCGTCACTTTTCGGGATCGTCAGCAGCCCCACCGTTACCGGCAACTCGAAGCGGCGCGGGCCGCAGGAGCCGGGATTGAAGTAGAGCACGCCTTTTTTCGTGTAGAAATTGGGCACGTGCGTGTGGCCATGCAGCACCGCTGCGAACTTGCCGGCCGCGGGATCGAGATGCAGGGTCTTCAGGTCGTGCAGCATATAAATGTAGTGGCCCTCGACGAGCACCACTTCGGTTTCCGGCAGCTTGCCGCAGGCGCCCTCGCGGTCCACGTTGCCGCGGATCGCCGTCACGGGCGCAATTTTCGCGAGTTCGTCGAGAATGGAGAACTTCCCTACGTCGCCGATGTGGAGGATGCGTTCCACGCCCTCGAGTTTTGGAGCAACTTCTGGCCTAAGTAAACCATGCGTGTCGCTAACAATGCCTAGTTTCATGGCTCTTTCAGAATGACATATTTCTGGGCGGTGTTCGAATGCACGGGTCATCGGGTCCACACGACGGCCGGCGCTCCTCTAGAATTGCTCCAGCGATCGTTTGTTCAAGAAGCTGAAGCAGAGCCAGAGTCTGAAAGAGAGTGCCCGAAAACTGAGATGAAGGACAACTCCCGAATCAACGAAGGACATGCTCGAACAGACTGGCGGCACGCGGTCGCAGCCTATACCGAACCGCGTGTGCTGCAGGTGCTTGCGCTGGGATTTGCCAGTGGCTTGCCGTTCCTGCTGACTTACTCAACTCTCTCGGCATGGCTTGCGACTGGCGGCGTGCGGCGCGCAGCGATCGGCACTTTCGCCCTGGTTGGCACGCCTTACGCATTCAAGTTTATCTGGGCGCCGCTGATGGATCGAGTACCTCCGCCACTGCCTTTGGGACGACGGAGAGGCTGGGGAATCACCATCCAGATTCTTCTGATGGGCGCAATTCTTGGCCTTGGACTGTGCAATCCAAAGCACAACTTGCCTCAGATGGCCGCCCTTGCGGTGGTTGTGGCATTTCTGTCTGCGAGCCAGGATATTGTGATCGATGCCTGGCGGGTGGAGATCCTGGATCGGGATCAACAGGGCCCCGGAGCAGCCATGATTACGGCAGGCTACCGGATCGCAATGCTCGTTTCGGGTGCAGGCAGCCTGTTCATCGCAGCGTACGAAGGGTGGTTCGCGGCCTATGCCACAATGGCTGCGCTGGTCGGTGTGGGACTCCTTGTGTTCTTGATGGGCCCCGAACCGGCGGTCTCGGCGGAAGTTCCGGATACCTTACGCATACGGATTTTCCGATCGGGATGGGATGCGATTGGCGAGGCATTGACAACCTCCGTTATCGCTCCCTTTCGCGATTTCATGCAACGTCCGCTTTGGCCCCTCATCCTGATCGCCATTTTTGGATACAAGCTGGGCGAGGCAATGGCGGGAGTGATGTCCACGCCGCTCTATATCTCGCTGGGGTTTTCGCTGCCTGAGATTGCCGCCGCTTCGAAGATATTCGGATTTTTCTCCATTGTGACAGGAGCTCTATTAGGCGGTGTAGTGACCACCAGGTACGGAATCCGCCGCTCGCTGATTCTTTGCGGTATCTTGCAGTCGGTCGGGAACCTGTTTTTTGTTTTGCAGGCCATTGAAGGACATCGGATCGGCTACCTCGCTTTATGTGTTACTGCCGAAAATCTCGCGGGTGGAATGGCCTTGACCGCGTTGGTGACCTATCTTTCCAGTCTATGCTCGCCCGCTTTTACGGCGACTCAGTACGCGCTGCTGGCCGCGCTGGCTTCACTTGGCCGCACCGTGGTGGCTTCTACAGGAGGAGTATTGTCAGAGAGGATCGGCTGGGTGCGGTTCTTCGAACTTACCAGCGTCATCGCATTGCCAGCCATCCTTCTGTTCGTCTGGATCGGACCCCGCGACGATATCAGGGATAACCGGGTCAAGCCAGTGCTCAAGAGTGCGGATGGCGAGTGAGAAAACCCGACCTCGGCTTAGAAGCTCTAAGCCAACGCCATATTTTCCCGCTTGAGCTTTTCTTCTGTGATCGTAAAACCCTCCGCCCCCACCACGGCCAGCGATTGCCGCCGCAGACGAAGCTGTGCCAGCCGCAGTACTTTCGTGAGGGAAAAAACCATGCGTTACGCCAAAATACAGCGACATGCGCGCCGGTTCCGGGTCCAATATGCCATGAGAGTTTTTTCTCTGGTTTTGGTGGGGATGGTTGCCTTGGCCGTCACGGCCGGGCCGCTGCCGCTGCTGGCCGCGCAGACGCAATACCAGCAATATCCGCAATATGGCAGCGACGGGCCCGATCTACGCGGGGCAGTGGAGCAGATATTTGCATTGGGCAACCAGGCGCGCGCGCAGGCGGGAGTGGCGAAACTTGCGTGGGATCCGGCGCTGGCGGCGGCGGCCTTACAGCATTGCCGTCGCATGGCCGCGGAGGGCCCCATTTCTCACCGTTACGGTGGCGAGCCTGACCTGACCTCCCGTGCGGCACAGGCGGGAGCGCACTTCAGCGTGATTGAGGAGAACGTGGCAGTCGGTCCTTCGCCGAGCGCCATTCACCAGGCGTGGATGCAGTCGCCAGGTCACAGAGAAAACTTGTTGAACCCCGAGGTCGACCATGTGGGCATTTCAGTGGTGTACTCGCGCGGCGTGCTCTATGCGGTGGCCGATTTCAGCACCGCCGTGCAGAATCTGAGCCCGACGCAAGTAGAAGCGCGCGTGGCTGCGTTGATTCGCGTCAGCGGCGTGTCGATTCTTTCCGATCCCAAGCTGGCGCGATCAGCCTGCACCAGCGATGACGACCTGCTGCGTTCACCCGGCGCTCGTCCGGCATGGATGATTCGCTGGCAGAACTCCGATCTCTCGCATCTGCCGCCGGATCTGGTGAATCAGCTGCAATCGGGCAAGTTTCGGCAGGCCGCAATTGGTAGTTGCCCGGCGCAGGATGACGGCGGCGCATTCACGTCGTACCGCGTGGCTGTGTTGCTGTACTGAAGTAGTTTGATGGCCCTCATCCAAACCACAGGCTCCCCTTCCACAGCTCCGGCCACGACAGGCGCGGCGGACCGCAGACAAAGATGTCGGGATGGTCTTCGCTCTCTTCGTTGCGTACGCCCTGGGAATTGCCGTTGTGCCCGGCCACGCGGCAGCCGGTGAAAATTGTGTCGGTCTGTTCCCGAGTGAGTCCCAGGACGATGAGCGGCGTGGGCGTCGTCGTGGGGTAGCCGCGCAGCCATTCGGAGTTTGTGGTGCCGATAGGTTCAGGGAGTCCGTAGGCACGGCCGAGGATTTCGATGGCTCCGTACTCGCCGTAGTTGGCGGTGGTGATGCCGAGATGCGCTCGCTGCTCGGCGGGCAGGGCATCTCGGATTCCGGCGACGGTGCGCACCAGTTCGTCCCAGCCGATTTCCTCGCGCAGATCGCCATTGTGCGCGAGCGCAAACTGCTTGAGTGGTCCAATCGAGGCGATTGGCAGAATGACAGCGCACACATAGGCAGAGACCAGCGCGAACGCTGCGAAGTAGACCGTCTCAATGGTCCGCCGCCCCCAGCGGGGCAGGGAAGCAAGCCAGCGCCCGGCCATAGCCGCGCCCATGGCGAGCAGCATGGGATATGCGCCGGCCATGTAGTAGTCGCGGCCTTTGCCCACGGCGAACATCGCTAGCGGAACCAGGTACATCAGCGCCAGCATGCGGTAGCGCCGGTTGCGCAAAAAGCCGACGAGCCCCGCAATCCACAGCGACGCGGCGGCCAGGTTTGCGCAGACGATGAACTGACCCTTCCAGAATCCTTCGGCACGGCCCTCGCCCACGTCGCGCGCGTGAATGTGCTGCAGGAAGTGGTAGGAGATGAAGTCGTGGCGCATGAGCCAGACGAAGTTGGGCAGAAAAATCAACAGCGCCAACGCGACCCCGGCACAGAACCAGCGGCTTGCGAAGTACCGGCGCGCTGGCGTGAAGACGAGCCCGGCAAGAATCCCGGCAATGTAAAAGGCTATAGCGTATTTGGTCAACAGGCCGAGGCCGATCGCCGCGCCGATGGCAAGCCACCAGCGCGGATCGTCGGATTTGAGCAAACGCACGGTGAAATACGCAATTAGCACCCACCACAGAAAATCGAACGTGGTGTATTGGAATTCCGTGCCGTCAAAGAGCGGCAGCGGAGAAAACGCCACTGCGAGCGCCGCGGTGACCTGTGCGAAACGCGCACCCCCAAGCTCCTTCGCCATCAGCCCGGCGACAACAATGACTGCGGTCTGCGCCAGCACTGAGAAAAGTCGCAAACCCACCATGGAAAGTCCGAAAAGGTCGAGCCCGATGCGCTCAACAAATGGAGTGAAGGGAGGGTAGGCTACAAATCCCCAGTCGAGATGGCGCGCGTCGCTCAGAAACTGCAGCTCATCGCGATGAAAGCCGTAGCGCGTGTTGGTGAAGAGATGGATTAGCGCAACGGCGACCGCGATGGCGACCAGGATCGCGAGATCGACGCGGCGACCTGAACACGGATTGTCTTGAGTTTCTGAGGAAGGCAAGCAGGCCTCCTGTTGGCTGTCTCCGATTGTTTACGCAGCTGCGCCGGGTCCAGTTCCATTGCGGCGCTCGAGCGGCGGCGGGACCCGCACTGAGGCCATGCCGGCCGCAGTCGCGCTCTGGATGCCCATTTCGGTGTCCTCAAACGCAAGGCAATCTTTGGGTGCGATGCCGAGGCGCTCGGCTCCGAGGAGAAAGGCATCGGGCGCGGGCTTGGAGCGCGTGTAGTCTTCGTGGCCGACCAGGACCTGGAAGCGGTCGAGCAGTCCGACGGTGGTGAGCGATTTCACGATCGACTCGCGATTGCTGCCCGAAACCACGGCAAAGGGAATGCGCCCACACTGCGCGTCGATGTGCTCCAGCACCTCGGGCACCGGCTTGAGTTGCGGCAGCAGCGAGTAGTAGAGGTTTTCCTTGCGCTCGGCCACTGCATCCACCGGGATGTGGAGTCCTTGCATCTGGTTCAGATCGGCAATGATTTCCTTCGGCGGCTTGCCACCCCACCGGTAAAACAGTTCTTCGTCGAAGGTGGCGCCCCACTCGCCCAACGCCTGCTTCCAGGCGATATAGTGCAGCGGCATGGAATCGACAACGGTGCCGTCGCAGTCGAAGAGATAGGCGCGAAATGTGCCGGGGGGAATTTGAAGTTTCATTGTCCTCTGAGTGATGATGCTTGGAGCGAGTAGACGCGATTGTTACGTCGTCGACTCTCAACCAAGGATCAAGGGAAGAATCATGGTGAACATTCAAATCGAGTATCAGGGAGACCTGCACTGCAAAGCAACCCACGGCCCCTCGGGCACCGAACTCTCGACCGATGCCCCTAAAGACAATCAGGGCCGCGGCGAAAGCTACTCCCCTACAGACCTGGTGGCGACGGCGCTCGGCACTTGCATGCTCACCATTATGGGAATTTTGGCCCGTACGCTGAACATCGATATCGCCGGCACTACCGCGACTGTCGAAAAGGAAATGACAGCGACACCGCCGAGACGCATTCAGCGGCTGGCCGTCCGGATCCACGTACCTCGCTCTCCGAACTCGGCAGACAAAGAGAAGCTGGAACGCGCGGCCAACACCTGCCCGGTGTTCAAAAGCCTGCATCCGGATATCCAGATTCCCGTCGAATTCACTTGGGGGTGAGCCAAAATGGGACCGCGACCGCGTCGGACTGGTGACGGGGCGATCCTTCCTTTTGACGCACTTGGCGACCTCTGCTAACGTAAATAAGGAGAATCCAGCGCCACGCACTCCTCAGTAGCTCAATGGCAGAGCATTC
>CAWFPZ010000015.1:0-127486 GCA_963817835.1 uncultured Acidobacteriota bacterium
TAACTCCTGATACCTGGATACCCGGTAACACCTATAACATCACCGTGAAAGGAACCGGCTTCACCACGCAGGCCGCGTCCTCGTTACCCCACTGCCCGGCCACGACCATCACCGTCGGCGCGAACACCGGCACAATCGAGCTTTCCAACATCGTTGTTGTCGACTCGACCACGATTACCGCAACCGTAACTCCCGCAGATACCGATCCAGGCGAACTGGTCACCCTCTATCTGTGGGGCCCGCCTGAATTCGATGATGATGATGACGACCAAACGCCGGTAAGCGCAGCACCGCCATCGGGAGCGCCTGCCACTGTCTTGTTGCAAGACGCGCCATCAACAACTCTCTTCGTCTCGAGCGTCTTGCCTCAAAGTTTTGCGTGGCAATCTCCTGCAGCTTTCAGTAGCTTGCTGCAACCCCCGGCACCACAAACCACGACTCTCATGGCCGCCGTCTCACAACCTCTGGCGCCGAGGGCCGCTCTCGCCGCTGCGGGAGTACAAAACAACAGCACTCCCGCCGGTCCGAGCGGTATGGATCTCGCCGGCCAAACCAACCTCCAACTGTTTAAGCCTTACGTGATCGATCCATACCTTGCGCCGTTTAACGGCTCGACGTATATTACCGAGTCCCAAGTTATCTCGAAGCTCTGGCCAGCATCGAGTTATTCTAGGGTGCAGGCACAAGGAATGATTACTGATGGAAGCGCGACCGCTATCGTTGTCGCCCAACTTGGTAAGAACAAGCAGGTCACTTTTACTGGGACAGACGGAATCCAGTTTGAATCGTGGAACCCGAGCTTCCTGAGTTATCCGCCGTCCTATGGCAACTGCGCCGGATCATGCTCGATCGCCGTCAATCCGATTCAGGGGGGCGATGGGAATTATTATGCCTTTGCATTGGTGCTCGCGCCTCAGCAAACGCAAAATACAAACTACGGCTTTCTTGTTGCTCAAGTGACGGCTAGCGTCCAAACGCCCTCAGGAGTAGCGCAGAGCAGCCCGACCAAGCTGTCAATTGTGCCGACACCAGTGATCTTTGTTCATGGGGTCTGGGCGGATCTGACGACGTTTAACGAAATGCGCACAACTTTAAGCTTCGCAGAGCCATGGCAAGACTTCATTTATAACTATAATGTCCTCACGCAGGTGTGCTACGATGCGACGGTCCCCTTCGACTTCGACGGGCAGCCACCGGCGAATCCCTTTACAAAACCGAACTGTAGCAAGGCATCATCGACCGCGATCAACACGGCCATTAACCAGATCCAGAAGAGCCTCGATAAAGTTAACTTTGCTGGCGGACGCGTAGACATTGTCGCTCATAGTATGGGCGGACTGGCCACGCGCCACTACACCACGACAGCCTCGTATAATTCCCAGCAAAACCATGCGCGAAGCCGCTCCGAGGGGCTCTTGCACACAGTCATTGCCATTGACTCTCCTGAGACTGGGTCTCCACTTGCATCGGCTCTTCTCATGCCGGCGATTGCCAACGCGACATGCGCGTTGGCCAGCCTCGGAACGTCGGGTGATTACACATGCGATTACGGTCCATCATCTGGCGTTGCGGCGCTCACGTGGGCCGAACTCTGCCTCTTTCCGAATGCAAACGTGACGCTTAGTCAGTGCTTGGCAGGAAGCCCACTGAAGAGACCGATCGGGCCCGGCACGAACGCTACTAATATTGACTCATGCGCGGCCTCGCCTTCAGGGTGTGGCGCGATTGCCTCACTTGCGCTTGGAAGTCCCAATATAGCAGTGCTGCCTCGGATTGATGCAATTCGAAGCGACTACACTAAGTGGTTTGCCATAGAGTCTGACTGGAAAGACAATGGAGGAGTAGGCCAGTCGACGCTAAGAGCCCTTTTTGACTATCTCTTGGGAGCGATGAAGCTGCACTCTTCGCTGCCCAATGGAATTTGCCCGCAATCGCAAAATGGCCTCTTGTCGTTGCCGCCTACGCTTCTCTGCTTGATGCAGAATGACCCGGATAACGATGTCATCGTTCCAACCAGCAGTCAGGCGGACGACACGAATGGAAACCTTGTCGAATTCTTCAACGATGCACACTCATCGGTGGGGCCTGGAGTAGTTTTGTCCCAGTTGTGGGGCAAGTCTGACGCAAATATTCTGGATGGAAGGGCAGATAGTTGCGTTGCCCAGATTCTGTTGACATCGACGATTCAGGGTTGTCCGTCCGCGCCGTCCCCAGCGGCCACTTCTCAATCCGAGCTTTTCGCTGCGCAAGGGAATGGAAAGTTTTTGCCGGCACCGGGGAAAGCGCGGAAGATGCTGCAGACAGGGCGGTCCATCCATTGCAAGTGGGTACTCGCCAAGCACAGCTGCTCGCCCCAGCAGGCGACGTACCGCTCGGCAATTCAATCCGCCTGCGGTTGAATTTATCGCCGGGAAAGGTCAGCACGATTCTCTATCGCGAAATAGGAGAATACGGAGGAATTGACACCGCGGATTCCGCTGTAGCAAAAGTCGTGGAAGATAGCGGTGCCGACAAGACGATTGAGGTAATACCATTGCAACTTGGCGACCTGACGGTCTCGGTCACGGTGGTATATGCCGACAACTCGACAGCAGAACAAAGCGCGAAACTCAACGTCGTTCCGACTGCTACGGGCATGACGCAATTCGCAGTGGATCAGGGATTTCACGATGTCGATCTGATATTAGATGAGAACGAGGCTCATCGCACACACTGGCTCGTGCCAACCGTGATTTATAAAAGTGTGAAATATCCAATCCAGTTGAACAATTCAGAGCAGCTGTCGTTCACGATCGATCAAAGCACAAACAACCCGGTCATCGAGCTTGATAGAGATGGCCGGATAAAAGCCCTCCGCGTCGGCGTGGCGACAATTACGGCGCAATTCGCTGGGGCTCGTGACCAGATCAGGGTTAACGTTGAAAGCGGCCAGTTAACAACCCCGTAAGATCTAGATGTGCGCTATATTTGCAGAGCGAAAGTCAAGTGTGCTTCTGGAACCCTTTGAATTTATCGTTCTGCGTAATTCTGCGGTAAGGGCTAAGAATTTGTGAAGCAGTTCCTTCGCGCAGAACAACGAAGTGAAGGCTGGGAGATCCTGATGGGCAACGAGGTTTTGGGAATAGCTGGCTTCACTTTCTTATGGCCATTGGCGTTGATAACGTTAGCGGCTTCTATCGCTTGTGGGGCCTACACTGAGGCCGAACATGAAGAAGGCGTGCTTACCTTTGGTGGAAGACGAATGATTCGGTCCCGAATCGCCCTGGGCGTTAGTTGCGGAATATATTGCCTCTGCCTTCTTCTCGATTTCGCGTTTACGGGCGAGAAATACTCAGTATTTGCTTTCTGGGGGATGCATTGGCAGGTACTCCTAATTGCAATGGCTGGGGCTAACGTCTCGTCGCTGTTTGCCTCGGTCTATGGCTTTCAGGCGCGAGGAAGCGGCCGCTGGATCATTCGAACTGCCACATCGTTTGTGGCGATTGCATCGACGACGTTAACTCTCTTACTGATATCAAACATCGGCCCCGGCTAGCGGCTCAATCGGAGCACTCGGAGATTCCAATCGGAAGCGCCATCCGGATTCAACTCAATGTGCCGCCGGGAAATATCAGTACGATACTGTACTCTATTGACTCACTAGAGGATAACTCCAGCTATAGCATAGGGGGAGCGGCGAACATTGTAGAAGACAACGGACTCGACAAGAAAATAGAGGTTACGCCGCAGCGTCTAGGCAAGATCCAGGTAACCCTTCACGTCGTATATACAGATAACACCAAGGGAAGCACAACTGTGGCTATCAACGTTCTCCCCGAAAGTGATCACCTTGTCGGATTTCAAATAGATCAGGGTTTTCATGAGGTAACTCTCAATGTGGGTGGAGGCGAAGAGGAGAATTTGCATTGGCTGATGCCTATAGTGACTTACGAAACAATTCCTGAACCGATTCGGCTAAGCAGTTCGCGGCTCATCGAATTCTCAATCGATCAGGATCCTGGGAATCCAGTAATAAACCTGAGCGCAGATGGTTTGATTCGTGGCCTTCGAGTTGGTAGTGCAACAATAGTCGGAAAATATGAGGGGAGGACGGACACGATTGTTGTCAATGTTCAGAACTCCCGGTGAGGCGTGTTGGGCCGCAGATAACATGTCGGGAACTTTCGGGGTGCCGGTCTAAGATGCGAGAAAAAGACATTTCGCTAGATTGGCTGACCCGTCGGACTTCGATGGTCCGCGAGGTGATGCTTGCTGAGCACGCCTATTCAGTTGGCACACCGATAAGGAGTTGAATGAGTCGGGCACGCGAGGCATTTGATTGCGTGATCAGGAAGCTTACACTGAGGAGGCATTGTGGGAGGTTGGGTTAGCAAAGAATTCATCGCCTTTGTGGTGAGCCTGCCCCTTTCGATTGTGTGTGTCCTAGCCCTGATTGGAGGCTGGAGTATTGAGCCTGAGTCGTCAGAGCATGGGATCACGGATGCTGGAAGACGCCTACTTCGAGCTCGATCGTTGTTCGCGGGAGCGTGCGCGGTGGTTATCGCGTCTACGGTTGTGCTGTACTATTGCGGTTCTGGCGGGCCACCCAATTCGCCACTTGCTCGATGGTTTAACGAGAATCCGTTTAGCGCACCCTTAGCGTTGATGATTTCGTCCGGATTGTCAGGCATCTCTCTTTACTTGACACTAGATGCCAAGGGGGAGGGCGGAGGAGTCTGTTAATTATGACGTCAGTCGTCGCCGCATTTACGATACTGGGAATGCTCCTCCTATTAGAGTCTCTAGGGAAGTAGAACGGCGCAGCCTGTGAACCGACATGAGAGGTCAGGCCGGAAGAGGAAAACCCAATATAGGAGGCGATACTATCCTCGCCGCGCTTGATCTGATCGTCGGCAGCCGCGCCCCAGCGGCTCTGCTTTTTGAGTAGGTCATAGATAGTGTTGAGCTCACTATCGTTCACAAAGCGAGGCTGGTAATTGGTGATGGTGTTGTCGCTTAGGATCGGATAAACGCGGAAAGCCGTAATCAAGCGGCCGTGGTCGAGGGAGAAGTCAATTACCAAGGGCAAGCTGTAAGGCGGCGCGTGAAAAGTTGAGTAGCGCCCACCTGCATTGAAGATGAAGTTCCCCAGCCCATAGAACGTCCATTGTTTGTCGTCGTATTCCACTTCCTGCATCCGGTGCGCTCCGCAGCCAATGACAAGATCGACGCCCGCGTTTCTTAATGCGGCGGCCATGGCGGTCTGTTCGGGGGTTTTCCACGTGTAGTTCTGAAGTACGTGCATGAAATAGATGACGAAGGCATCAGGCGTTCGGGCGCGCAAGTCGCGAATGGCCCTCTCGACCCCTGCGACATCGATGGATGCAACGCCGGGGTGAGTGGCGTCTGCGTAATCGTGGCCTTGGGCCGCATATTGCGCATCAAACTCCAGCCCGCCAAAGACCGCTACAGTGAACGACCGGTCTGCGATGCGAAATGTCTGGATCAACGGCCGCGATGCCTCTGCAATGTTGCCGCCTGCGCCGAAATAACGTGCCCCGGCGGATTCGAGGGCGTTCCGGGTGTCGACCAGGCCCGCTGGATCTTGGTCCATCGCGTGGTTGTTCGCCAGCGAATAGGCGATCGGCCCGTAACCGCTCAGGGCCCGCGGCGCTTTTACCGGGTCGCTATAGTGAACATACTCTCTACTGTTAGGGGAGCTGACGCGACGCAGGGTCAGAGGCGTCTCCAGGTTGAGGATGCGGTAGTCCACTGACTTCAGTAGCGAGTAGAGGTTGGCGACGCTGTATTGGTAGCCTTTCTCAACAAGAATATTGCCCTTTCCTTCCCGCGCGTATTTTTCCTGGTAGCTTTCGCCAAAGTCGGTATCGCCGCCGAAGAGAATGCGAATGTGATTGGGATCTTTTCCCGAGATTGGAGGCGCATCCTGATCCGATGTCTGAAACATCGCCTTGTACCGAAGCCATGCGCAGAGCGCGTGCTGGACAAAGTCGATGCGAATGTCGGAACCGCCGTAGGCATCCGGGAGAACGCCGCCCGGCATTCCACCGGCATATGCGCCGTCACGGACTTGGGCGCGTAGCAGGAATGCGATCCCGTGATCAACGCACTCCTTCACCTGGGTGCGTAGAGCGCCGTCTGGAAGGAATTCGAGGGCTGCGAGTAGTCCCTCCATGCGGGTTGCGGTTGGAGAAGTCCGTCCCATGGAACCGAATGAGCCGTCCAGAGCTGGATTCGCTGGATTCCGCAACTGATCCCTTATCATCGCCTCGCAAATCTGTGTCGCGTGACGGACAAGTTCATCGCGAGTGGCAGGAGACGCACTCTGCGCGTAATACGGGAGCAACTTGGCAGTAGCGATCATCGCCCAGTGATCGAGAGGAACGTCAGATAGGGAGGCGCGATTCCTGGCCAGAAATGAGAGTGCCCTGGCGGCGGCGTTGAGCCAGACAGGATCGTGATCGATTTCGTAGAGGCTAATCAAGCCCAATGCCGCTTCGCCCGGATAATAGAGACTTTGGAAGTTATCCATGGGGCCGCTTCCAGCGCGATACTTGCTTATGAATCCGCCGTCGCTTCGTTGCAAAAAAAGGAGAAAGCGCCCCATCGCCTGCAATTGCTGGAGTGGTATCGAGTCCGGCTTCGCTGTTTCGAGATCCGCGAATGCAACAAGTCCTAAACCCGTTGCACCCAAGTCGGCGGCCGATTTGTTTAGTGATGGCTGCGACCAAACCACCAATTGATCGGGACGCTCGCCCGGTGCAATGTAATCCCGCCGAAGAAGCGACGCTGCTCGAAGCATGGCGTCCAGCGACTGATCATCAGGTACCGTTTTCCGGACCATGGCGAGTGCATACATTGCACCCGCGTGGCGCACGACATTGTAAGGTGCGTCTTGCTCCCCGAAATTGACATCAACGCGATAGGCAAATTGTCCATCAGGCCCGCATGCGCGCTCAAGATAAGTTGCAGCCAGAGCTATGGCGCGATCAACTTCGGCGGTCGAAGAGGCTTGGGAGCCGTGGGCTACGGTGGCGCTCATTTTGCCTTTCAAGCCGGGAACTTGAGCGGCAGTCTGGAAAGGAAACAAGAAGGCCAAGAGCAGCAATTGCCCGAATTGCCAGATAGTCGGGGGATTGCGGATTGGCGTGCATCGTGGTTTCATCCGCCCTGAATCCTTGGTGCAGAGTTACATTCATTTTATAGTCCTGAGTCAGCGCAATACTGGTAAAATACTTGCCAGAAAATGAGCGGAACATGGACACTGGACTTCTTGTGAGAGAGGCTCTTGCATTCGAAGCGTTAGGGATAGTGTGGGCACTCGAAAATGATGGGGACGAAGATGAACGAACAGGCAAGACTCGCTAGTCGAATGGTGATAGGCATTGGCGTTGTTGCTCTCCTTTCCACCTCACTCTTGGCCCAGCAGCCGGCGCAGTCACCTGGTGCTGCAAATCCAGTTCCCGCGGCTTCCTCCACCAGGCCAATGGCAATCGCTCCTCCTATCGGCCCACCTGGGATGGTCCTAGCGGGGCAGGCTAAGGCGCAGATTGAAAGTCTCCCAATTTCGGAAACATCCTACCTGGCGCCGACAGCCGACATTGAGCATGTTAACCAAGTAAGTCCAGACCAGCGTGGCACGCTTTTCAAAGCGCTACTACACGGCAAGGCGCCCAATGTGAAATTTGATGGAAGAACTGTGAGTGAGCAGGATGCGGGTGGCGGCACGAGCAATTGCATCCACACCGGACTTTTATTACCCCAGGCTGAATACTTGGCCCATCCAGCAATCTCGAATCCTGGATGCTGGCAAGTTGCTGGCCAAGCATGTACGATAAATGGCAACAAAGCTGCGGGCGATTATAGTGGGCAGTCGAACTTTTACGGCGACGACTTTATCAGTATGCACAAATATTGGTTGCCCGGCATTCTCTCCCGCAATCCCGGAGGATGCACTGTAACGCTACACCAGAACATGCTGATAGATTGCACAGCTGGAAGATGTAAGTACTGGGAGAATACTTTAGTGGTGACGATTCGTCCAGGCGCGGAAGGCGACATTTACAACGGCACCGTATCTGCCACGAGGAAAGGTGGCCCGTCTCAATAACCTCGCCGAAAAACAGGCGTTACGGGAGCGACTGATTCGTCGCAGTGCGAGTGAGTCTTGGTTTAGCCTAACTGGAGGTTTTCGAATGAGAATGCAAGTAACACTGGGGCTCTTTTGCTTAAGCTGTTTGCCTATCTTCTCGCAGATAGGTTCGAACCTGCCCACTCCAGGACCGCAGAACAGTCGGATTGTACATAATGACGATGGATACCCAACGGCTACAGTATTTACTTATAGCGAAACACCTCTCGGGGCCGCGATTCTGGCGATTAACGAAGAGTACGGATGGGATATCAATTACGAAGATGTGCCTACCGTAAGCGCGTCCGAGCTTGTTGACAATTTTGCAGAGTTTCATCGATCACATCCAGGCTTCCACGAGGATATTCAGGATGGTTACTCTCTAAAGCTACAACCGTTTCGCAGCACATTCAACGAATTGGACGCGCACCATGCCGACAAAGAAAGCGTGTTGGAGCAATTAATTCGCGATTACAACGCTTCGGCAAACCCCGGCAAATTCCGTTTGGAACGAACGCGGCAGGATGGCTTTGTAGTCGTTGGAGCACAGTACAGGTCTGAATCTGGATCTGAAGTCGAATATACGCCAATCCTTAGTTGTTCGATCTCGCTTTATATACCACCGTCAAGCCTACATGATGCCCTTGGACTCGTAGCAGACCAAGTGAATAAGACGTGCTTGAATGATCTTCACGCAAGACTTAGCGCAAAGTTTGCTGCTCTCGACTCCGGCCCTCGGACAGCAGGAGATGTTTTCGGAGACTTTCAGCAAGAAGCAGCTCGTGACGTAGTGGAGAATTTGCTTTGGCAGGAAGCAGGATTGATGAATTACTTTGTCGAGTATAAGCCTGGGATTAACCAGTTCTACCTTGAAACGTGGCTTGCGCACAGAAAGATTGTCGGAGTTGACGGAAACGAGATTTTTGAGCCGATATTGAATAGCCGAGTCGGCAGTCGCTAATTGAACTTAGCAGTGCGGTGTTTCGGTCTGATTTCGAAAGCGGCTGGGTGCTGACGATCAAGGCAAAATGGTGCCGTAGATTGTCAGACCGCGACCGTCAATACAGGCTGCGTAGCACTGCCGATGATCGCACGTGCAGCCCCGATACGAAATCATGACGACGACACAAAGCTCGAATTGCGGTGTGAAGTTGTTCTCGTAATACGATGCATTATTGCATTGTCGTTGAAGCCAGTTCGGTTCTGACCTCTAGTGTTTGGGCGTTGCGTCTGTCACCATCTGGACCAGGTGGGCCATCTGACGCTTGTTGACCGTGCGGCCAGTCAGCCTGCCATCGACTTGATTGACGACGATCAGATCAAGTGACGGCACGACGACCGCAAATTGCCCGAGGTTGCCTTCAGCCCAAAAGCTGCCTTGGGGGAAAGTGGTCGCGGGCGTCCTGGTGGTGACAGAGTTGGCGGTCCACCACAGATAGCCGTATCCACCTGACGGCGTATCGGAATAAGGGCGAGTGCTCGCCTTGACCCAGTCCTCAGGAATGATCTGGGATTGATTCCATCGTCCTTGATGCAAATAGAGCAGCGCAAAACGGGCTAAGTCTCTGGTACTCATTTCGAAAGGATACGCCGGAAATTGGGTCTCGGCGCTTGTCACATATTTTCCGTCACCCGGTGTGTAGTCCTCCATGCCAATAGGCTGCGCAATTTCCTGGTAAAAGGCATCGAATATTGTTTCCCCTTCGGCCTGTTCGTAGATGTAGCCGAGAGTATTGAAGTCCCAGTTGTTGTAATACCAGAAAGTGCCGTGAGCATGGGAGCCACGCGGCGGCTTCAGGTCCTTCATTCGTGGAGATTCGTACACGCTCGGGTGATAGACTCCCGAGCGAGCTTCGAGCAGATCGCGCACTGTGGCCCGCTTCTCTTCAGGCGTGAGCGACGGCAAGTTGTCGTCGATGCCTAGCATTTCCAAAGAATCGTTGAGATTGATTTTACCTTGGGCGGCTGCAATGCCGATCAAAGCATTCAATAGACTCTTGCGGCAGGAGTGCACGTTGGCTTTATGTGTAGTATCGCCCCAAGCAGCGACCACCACGCCGTGTTGGACAATCATGACGGATGTGGAACCAATCTCTTCCACGTATTCGTGAATTTTCGCAAGCTTCTCCGCCTGCCATCCTGCGCTTTGCGGCAATGCGAGATGCTGCCATCCGGAGACCGGAACGGTTGCCGACTGGCCGTAAGAGTGAAGCGCGAACCCCAGGACAGCAAGGGAAAGGAGTTCTCGAACAGTACCCATGGGTCTCAATATAGCGCAGGAGACTGCGTGACCAGTCGCGTTGATGATCGCTTCCCGGCAGTGACGAGGAGGCTGGAGTTGAAGAGACTGGGCATCGTTGGCGTCGGCGGAACGGGATCGTACGCCTCGACCTCACGGCAAGACGCCGGTCAAGGAGATCCACCTCCTCGACAGAGACCGGCTCCTTCAGCAAACGCCTTCCGATCGCCCGAAACGTTCGATCCCGGTTTGGTCCACCATTCAATTCGAAGCATTTTGGTGGTCTTTTAAGCGCTGCTCGCCCTGTAGGGCGCGCTTTCAGGGAAGGCCCTCGGGCCAATCCGGAACCGTTATGGGCACATCTATGTGGAGAGAGCAGAGGTCGTGGGCAGAGGTCTTTAGGGCAGAGGACGCGGGCACGTTGAGGCCACAATGGGCGTTCCTATGTGTTCCTCAAGGCGCTAAAAGGAGCCATCCATTACGCCTAGTTTCAATAAGTTACCGGTTTCCTGTTGCCTGTCACAGCAGAGGTCGGGCTGAGAATCACCTCTGACGGACGGAGAGTTTAGGCGGGAAACCTACAGCACAGGGGTCGCGAAAACGCGCTCTATCTGCGCTCTGTTTGTCGGTTTAAGGCTGCTTTGCATGGTCTATGGTGTCATCCGCTGACCTGCATGTTGTTGAAAATACGTTTGACTGATGATTCGAGTCCTACCTGAGGAGCCAAATCCTCAAGCGTTGACGCCCGCCTTCCTCATCGACCTCTCCGAATCCAAATCAGTCTTATTACGTCTCCTTTAGCTGGCTCAACCCGTACTAGAAGAGGCCTTTCAGAGAAGGAAATGTCGAGCCATGCTATACTTAGGTTGCGCTCAGTGATTTGGTCGTGAGCGGCGCTTTGCCCCCTAAAGGCAACTCTGCCTTGCACAGATTTCCCCAAGCCCCTACAGCGTAACCCTTGAGTTTCCGTCCCGGTGACTCAACTTTTGGTCCATTCAAGGATCTGGAGTGAAGAACTGCTCGGCCACTGCAAAGTGGGCTGGCAGCGACGTCGGGACAGCGCATGCACTGCGCTCTAAAGGGTGCCCATCGGCAGCGTGCCGCTTGGCGTTTCATGTAGCGTGGGTCAGTTCCGGGCCGCGGGCATTTTTCAAATGCTTGCCGCCAGTCCCAGGGACGTTTTTGGTTCTTCCTTACGCGAATTTGCTTTGAAAAGGCTCGTGCCCGTTAATGGGTCCGCGCGCCTCTATGTCCGGCTCCGTTTGCAGGCCTCCTCGAAATCGAGGCTCCCGGAGCTAAAAGGATGATTGTCTATTTTGACGACTCAATTTTCACAGTTTTCGCTTTCCCCTGCTTTGATGGCCCGGCTCGAAGCGAACCAGTTCAAGACCCCCACGCCGGTGCAGGCCGCGGCCATCCCTCCTGCGCTTCAAGGCCACGACGTATTGGCTACGGCGCAGACCGGAACGGGCAAGACTCTCAGTTTCCTGATTCCCATCATGGAAATGCTGCAAAAGACCGAGGGCCGCGACGCGCATGCTCTCGTGGTTTTGCCCACGCGCGAATTGGCCATGCAGATCGAGAAGTCCCTCCGGGCCATCCGCACCAATCCGGCGCATACCGTTGCGCTGGTGGTGGGCGGAATGTCGGAACGAGAGCAGTTGGAGGCGATCCGCCGCGGCGCGCGGTTGATCGTGGCCACTCCGGGACGGCTTGAGGATTTTCTCAAGCGCAAGCTGGTCCGGCTCAACGCAGTGAAGATCCTGGTGCTCGACGAAGTGGATCGGATGCTCGATATGGGCTTCGAACCGGCTATTCGCCGCATTGCGTCCACGATCCCTGCCGAGCGCCAGACTCTTTGTTACTCGGCCACACTCGAGGGTTCGGTCAAGGACGTGGCGCGCAACTATCTCAAGAACCCGGTTCGCATCGAGATCGGATCGACAATGAAGCCGGCGGAGAATGTCGAACTGCGCGCCTTCAGCGTGGATGCGGACAAGAAGCAAGAGCTTCTGGAGCATTTGCTGAACGGTGAAGAAGGCAGCTTCCTGGTCTTTGTGCGCACCAAGCACGGCGCCGACCGCGTAGCCCGGCGGCTTGTTCGATCCGGCCATGCGGCCATCCAGATTCACGGGGACCGTTCGCAATCACAACGCAACTCGGCGCTGCGCAACTTCTCCGAGGGGCGGCACCGCGTGCTTGTGGCCACAGACGTAGCTGCTCGCGGCATCGATGTAGCGAACGTGGCGCATGTGGTCAACTTCGATTTGCCCAAAGTGGCGGAGGATTTTGTGCATCGCGTGGGCCGCACCGGTCGCGCTTCGGCCAAAGGGATCGCATCCACCTTTGCCGGACCGGCCGAGCGCAACGATCTGCGCAAGATCGAACGCGCGCTGTCGATCCAGATGACGCACTTCCGCGTGAGGGGCATTGATTCACGCGCAGTCAGCGAGAACGCGGCGTAGACCTTATTTCAAGTTCACGCAAGCCTTAACGCGAAACGCCTGGCAGCGATCCCAGAAGGATCGCTGCCAGGCGTTTCACTTTTGGACTCTGGGCAATTGACCTGCAGCGCGATTATTTTGCGCTGCCGTGAGCGGGAACCAAGCTCTGAGATCCTCCGTCAATTAGCTGCAGTTTTAGATTGGGCCACTCGGTCGGAATCTGTTCGAATTTCAGGTTTGGCCATTGCCTTGGGATTGGCTCGCCCCTTGGATGCGGCCGGACAACGAGCGGAGACCGCGAAGAAGGATCCTCATTGAGCGCAAAGAGTTCGACATGCGCAAACGGTTCGACGTGCGATTTCAGACTCATGCAGGATGCGCTGAAAAGATGGTCAACATCAACCGGCGCATTCGCTTGACTTGGAGTCGTGTCCTGGCCGTTGCAATTGAAACGCTTGAGTGCGGGTCTTGCCGCAGTTTGCCCTGGCTGACTATTGCTGAAATCAAGCTGCCACTGGACCGCTGACGGCTTACCCGGAGCTTGCGAGTTCCCAGGCAGAGTCGCCGCCGATTGACAGAGGACCGCGGTGCTTTGAAGCACAAGGAGAGCGAAAAACGCGAATCGGTGCATGAATGGCATCCCTCCATTCCGGCGTTTTCTTCGGCTCTCAGTATAGTCAGAAACGCATGCAGGCGCACCGCTGCCGCGGTCACGAGCCTGCCAGTGCCAAGTTGGTTACGAACGGTGGGCGACGTCCACGCCGATCAGGCTAGCGGAGTCACCACCAGAGCTTCGATGGTGGGAGGCGGCGTGATTTCCGGCATTTTCACGTCGATATAGCGGCCTTCAGCCACATCGGCAAACACGCGATTGAGCGTGTCTTCGGTCCGGCCGGAGGCTACGTGCAGCTTGCGCACTGCGCGCATCACCGTGGCCGACAACAGAAAGCGGTTTTCTATTTTGAGTCCGGCCGAATACACCAGTTTTGATCGCATGGGCGCCCCAATTCTCGGTAGTCGTACGTTTGCTACTGAGCCGGGCTCGTCTTGGTGTCGTCCGATGCACCAATTTGGTGCTTTAGGAGATCCACGCCGGAAACACAAGGATGAGTAGGGCTGAGGAGAGGAATAATCCTGCTGATCCCCTTTAAACTGAGCATACGCTTGTTTGGACCCTTCTCCTAATTGCTGCCTCAAAGCGCCCGCAACCCTTGTGAATCGGCGCACGACCCCCTCGGGCGGGGATTCTCCACTCGCTGGGTTTAGATTTCCCGCAAGTGATATAATCAAATCTGGTCGTCGAATCCGACTTGGCGTTCTTGCCTGTTCTGCTATTCCGCTCAACTTGCAATCAATTCCACTTGAGTTCAGCGATACATCTCGCAACAAAGGAATTGTTATGGAACAGGGAACAGTGAAATGGTTTAACGATGCGAAGGGATTCGGCTTCCTTAGCCGCGCAGACGGCGAAGACGTGTTCGTGCATCATTCTGCCATCAAGAGTGAGGGATTTCGTTCGCTCAAGGAAGGCCAAGCGGTTGAGTTCGACGTCGTCAAGGGGCCGAAGGGCCTTCAGGCCGAGAACGTCCGGGCTGTCTAATTGAGTGGATTTCCAGGAAGAGGTCGTCTTCGACATCTTCCGGTTCTCGCCGGTTTACCTGAGGATTCCAACACTCGGCAGCAGCGCTCTTGCGGGTCATTGGGCGCTGAGGCCCCGGACAACTCCAGTGACATGGAAGTTTTCTGAATCGCTTGCCCTCTACGCAAACCGAGTTGATCCCCTGTCTGGCAAATCAAGTTGGAATTCATCTGACACTGCAATCGCGGGAAACCCGTCAATGAGTTCAACGGACTTTGCTGCGGATCGGTCGACCGCAATTGCGGGCGACCGAAGCGAGACCGCAGAGTTCGGTGGTATTTCAGGCGCAACACAAAACTGAAGCACGGACGAAAGGGAAATATGGCTGAAGATCAGCAACTCATGTGTAGCGATTGCGGGCAGGCTTTCACGTTTACCGCGGAGGATCAAGAATTCTTCCGGGAGCGTGGCTATTCGGCGCCTAAGCGCTGCAAGACATGCCGCCAGGCCAAGAAGAACGAACAAGCGGGCGGCGGCGGTGGCGGGTACAGCCGCAGTTCATCGCAGGGTACAAGCGTGATCTGTGCCGGATGCGGACAACAGACCACCGTTCCATTCGAGCCCCGTGGAGACCGTCCCGTTTATTGCCAGAACTGCTTTCAGGCGCGGAAGACCAGCGCGGGCGGCGGCGGCAATCGGCGTGGTGGCGGCGGCGGCTTTGGCGGCGGCAGGGGCCGTTAAGACTTCGTGTTTTGAGCGGCGCAGATAAAGCTTCCCCCTTCATTGTGGGGATGCAGCGTTTCCGAGATTTTTTGGGCGATATTCGCCTGTGTTTTATTTGCTCACCACGTCGTCCCATGTCAGCGGCGCCGAGTGGGCTTACCCATTCGTCGCCGCGCGACGGCGCAGCAACCCCAACGTTTCAGGTTTCACCGAGGAGATACCCATGAAGAAGGAAGTGGCGCCGAAGAAGGAAGTGCCGCACGATAAATATTTCCTCAAATCGTTGCACCAGGAAATCGATCTCTACGATCGTAAGCTCGCCTATCTGGAGAAGTACGCCCAGTTCGATTCGGCAGCCGATCGCGAGGGAGCCGCGAATAAGCTACTCACCAAGCGGGCATCCCTGGCGGAGACGGCAAAGCAACTGGTTGCCGACGGGGTTGAATTTAACCGATCGGACCTCCCTCGGTCCTTCCGCGCTTTGGCTGAAGCCAGCGCGGATCGGTGATCCTGGCTTAGTCTCCGGTTGATCCAGTCCTGACAATTCGCATCATTGCGATGGGCCGAGTGGAAATCCTTCCAATGAGGAACCATGAGCGGCCATCCCAAGATGCAGTTCTTCCCCTTGTGCGATCTCCAGCCTTCTCAGATGCGGCGCGACACGATCGAGGGATCGGCATCATTTGAAACTCAATCCCTCCTCTTCAGACGCAACGGTCCCATTCACAAAATGTACGAATGAATTCTTCTCAACTCAGTGGAGGTTGGGATAGGTTCTGTATGCGACGAGTTGCGCATCGAAGAAAGTTCCGCTCAGGCGCGAGGTCTTGAGGAGGACCTCGAAGTAGGGAAATCGGCTCACGCCGAAGGTGTTGCGCAGGTTCTGCATTTGACTTTCGGATGTGAGAAATGCAGCCGCTGCGCCGGTGGCGTCGGAGTCGGTTCCCGCGAGAATGATGATGTTGCCTGTATGGCTCGGGTTGGGCAGATAGGCGATGACAGCATAGCCAATCAGATTATCTGACGCGAGGTGCACTGTGTAGACTGCTTGCTCCCCCGGCTTGGGATTGCGGTTGCGCACGATCTGAAGATTCTGATGGTAGTCATAGTCGGTGACGAAATTCAGCTGATCATCGAAAAGGTAATCCCAGGGCACTGCCTTCTTGCCGCCGATCAGGACCACGTTGTCGCGCTTGATCTCGTCCGCGGTATAGTAACGCGCCAGCGTGAGGTAATGCGGGTAAGTGGCCGGGATTTCGATCAGCAGGGCCTGGACCGCGCGCACCGCGCCAAACGTCACGAGGTTATGGTTCAGGACTTGATTAACGTCTTCCTTGCGGTCGGTGCTCATGTTCGACGATTGAATCTGCCCGACAAATGCGCGCGTCATGTAGTCCCCAAGTGAGAGGGGATTGTGAGTGATATCCTCCATCACGCTGGCCGAGTCGTCGGGCAGCACAAGATCGGTCTGTTGGTGGGACTCGAGAAAGCCGCTCCAGAATGCGGCCAAAGCCGGCTGGCCATCCCAGGGGTAGACTGCCTTGCGCAGAGTGCGGTTCTGAACGTAGAGCGTGACGCAGGCGAGGGCAAGCAACAGGCATACGAGGGGCCAAACCCAACGCCATAAATGGCGGAGACGTCGAGGGTCCTCGTGAGCCGGAGTTTCGCCGGCTGCCACCGTTTCCCGTGCAGACTCTGGCTGCGCCGCCACTCCGTGATGCGGCTGCTCCGCGAGTCTGCGGCGAAAAACCAGCCGATAGCCGCCACGAGGAATCTCGAAGACGAATGGCTCGTTGGCTCCAGTGGTTTCAAAATACGATTCGATGCGCTTTCTGAGTTCGGTGGCGTTGACCCGGACAATATTATCTGCGCTGCGATCGTAGGAGGCTGGTCTGCCAAAAACCCTGGCGCCGATCTCCTGTTCATGAATCTCGGGAAATCCCTCTTTGAGCGACTGCTTTCCGACGTAGAGCAGGAAATCGCGCAGGCGGGCCGAGCGGCTGAATTGCTCACTGGAGGCAACGCGTTCAATGAGCGCCTGCCGCTCTTCGATGGTCGGCAGTTCTTCCGCGTCGCTAACGGCCGGATTTTCAGCAAGCGTTCCCATGGTCATGAATTCAGGTACGGTCCAAGTCTACGCCGCGATGGCCACGACGGCAACGCCCGCAAGAATTGCCGGGAAGCGTATTCTCGGGGCGCCTTTAACCGGCGGTCCATGCAACCATCTTATCGCCTCTAACACATTGGAAATGCTAATCTTCCGGATCTTCTTACGGTTAAATTCAAGGCATTCTTCCGGTGAATTAACTTGCGGGTCGTATCATGCGCTGCGAAAAATCGCTCTCCAGGTTCAAGAATGCCGGGGACGGGAGTCCCCAGGCTTGCGCCCGTTGATGCAGTGAACCGTTGCAAAGGCACGGATTCGCTGCATTCAGATCAATCGCTCAGGTCAGAGCGAGTCACACTTCAGGAGGAATCATTGGAAATGAAAACGTTCATCAGTTCCAGGACGCGCACTATATTTTGGCTGTTGATCCTCGCAGGGATCATCGCCGGGGCCGGTTCGCTGCAGGCGCAGCGGTATCTCGGCGGAATCAGCGGCACTGTGGCCGATCAAACCGGCGCCATACTTCCCGGCGCGCAATTGGTGGCCGTGGAAGAAAGCACGAAATTCAAGACGGTAGTGACTGCAGGCGCCGACGGCGTGTATTCCATGCCCACACTCTCTCCCGGCACCTATTCGGTGTCGGTAACAGCCAAGGGGTTCAAGACGGAGACGAAAACCGGCATCATTCTGACCGCAGGACAAATGGCTCAGGTGGACTTCAGTATGTCGCCGGGCAATGTCAGCCAGACTGTCGAGGTTGCCGCGGAGTCGTCGAATTTGATGGACACTGGTTCGCCGACGATTGCCATGACGCTTGATTCCCAGGCGGTGGCTGATCTACCGAACAATGGACGGAATCCCTATGTGATGGTGACCATGGCGCCCGGAGTGGTGGACACCGCCTCCGGCGGCTACTTCAACGGCAAGGCGAGCCAGTTCACCAATCCTTACAGCGGCGTCGCGGTGCAAGTTACTGTAGATGGCAACTCCGGGCACAACCGGCTGACGCTGGATGGTATCCCAGACGACGCGCCGGAACGTTTTTCGGGCGCCAGTTACCTCGATTTCACTCCTTCGCCCGATGCGGTGCAGGAAACCAAGATTGAAAACGGCATCTTCGACGCGCAGATTGGTCACGGCAATGGCGTGGTGTCTAATGTCGTCGTCAAGAGCGGCACCAATAGCCTGCATGGCGCCGCCTACTACGCTTTTCAGAACACCTATCTGGACGCAAATTACTATCAAAACGTGTCGGCCCACATAGCGCGCCCCAACAACCAGGTCAACCAGACCGGAATTGTGCTGGACGGCCCCATCGTTCTGCCCAAAATCTACAACGGGCGCGACAAAGCCTTCTTCATGTTCTCGGCTGAGCGCTACGCCACGCATACGCCGCAGACGTTCAGCACGCGCGTGCCCACGTCGGCGGAATTGACCGGCGATTTTTCGGGCCTGTGCCCCGGCGGCTTCAACTCCTCCGGCTTCTGCGCCTCGACGGGAGGCGTACAACTGTTCGTTCCGAACTCGCCCGTGGACGGAAACGGCAACCGCACCGAGTTCTTCCTGAATAACAACATCGTTGCGTCCACTTTTGGCACCGCCGCGTATACGTGCACAGGCACAGGGCCCACGTGCGTGGTCACGAGCTTCGGTGCTCCTGTGGCAGGATCCTCGGCCATCAACCCCACCGGCGCGGCCCTGGCGGCTTACATCCCAGCCCCGAACGTCCCGGGCTCAACGGCGGCCAGTTCGGCCTCCCAACCCAACTATGTCTCCGCACACACCTCCTACCCGAGTACCTATCCTTCCTTCATCGGCCGTTTCGACTTTGAACTCGGCCAACTCGACAAGCTGAGCGTAATCGGATTCCGCTCCGGACTGACGCAGAGCTATCCGCTGGAAGGCTATACGAAGGGCATCGGGCCGAACGGTTACGGCTATTCGGTCTACCGCAACACCCGCGGCGGCAGCATGGACGAGACGCACCAGTTCTCATCGACGATGGTGCTGGACTCGCGGTTTGGACTTACCGAGCACCCCTTCGGGCTGCTCTACCCGGGCGCCCAGAATTTCAGTCTGAGCAGCCTGTCGATCACCACAACAGGCCTGCCCTACAACAGTTTCCCCGGCGAATCTTCGAGCGACAGCTATTCGAGCCTGGCGCCCGGCGCCGGCGGCCAGATCAGCAACTCAGTTCTTAGCTCGCTCGACGAGACTCTGGCCAAACAATGGGGACGCCACTCGCTGCGCGTCGGTTTCCAAGGCGACCTGCTGCGCTACAACGTGCAGAACCCGATGAGCGGATTCGGCAATGGTTCCGGTACTCCGGGCTTTAACTACGACCGCCGTTTCACGCAGTCGAACTCGATCCTCTATGGCGCGGGCTCGGCTCCGGTTTCGAGCGGCGCCGGTTCCGGCGATTCGTTTGCTTCCATGCTGCTGGGCACGTTCTCCACGACCAACTACAACATCGGCATCGCATACGCCACGCAGCAGATCTATATGGCGCCTTACTTCGAGGATGACTGGCGCGTGAACAATAAGCTGACTGTGAATCTGGGTGTGCGCTACGATTACGAGTCGCCTCTGACCGAGCGCTTCAACCGGTTGATCTCGGGCTTCTGCACCACCTGCACCAATCCGCTGCAGGCTTCGGTTACCGGCCTGAACTTGAAGGGCGGCTTGCAGTTCGTCGGCCCGGGGAACCGTTTCCCGATGCCGCACGATACGCACAACATTGCACCTCGCCTTGGTGCGGCCTGGCAGGTGCGGCCGAATACCGTGGTCCGGGCTGGCTTCGGCATCATCTTCTTCAACACCATCGAGTCGCCGTACTCCACCGGCTTCAGCCAGGCCACCAGCTACAACAATTACACCGGCTCGACCCCCCTCAACTCCGATACCAACCCATACCCCACAGGAGTGGTTTTGGCCACTGGCAACACGCTGGGCCTGGGAACCGGACTCGGCCAGAACGTCAACTTCAACGATCAAACGCACGTGCAACCGCGCGCCGCCGAATACACGTTCAACATCCAGCAGCAGCTTCCGTGGAACACCGCCTTGCAGGTCGCCTACGTCGGCTCCCGGCCTACGCGGCTTGAGGTGAGCAAAAACATCAATGCTCTACCAGCGCAGTATTACAACCTGGGCGCGGCCGAGGTCACTTACCTCAATACCAAGGTTCCCAACCCCATGGCTGGCCAGTTTGCCAGCACCTACGCCAATAACGCGACCTTGAATGCCGCGACCATCGTGCAGTCTACGCTGTTGCAGCCGTTCCCTGAGTTCGGCTCAGTCACCGAGCAGAACTCCTCGATCGGCAGCACGCCGTACAATTCGCTGCAGATTCAGGTCAGCCATCCCATGTCGCACCACCTCTCGATCCAGGGCAACATTACCTGGGACAAGCTGATGCTTCACAATGGATACCTCAACTCCGGCATCGACACGCATCTGGAATCGGTGCAGGACGGCAACTCCAATTTGCTGGCCAACGTCTTCGGCACTTATGAGCTGCCCGCATTTGCCAAGAGCCCCTACCTGGAGCGGTTGGCGATCGGCGGCTGGAAGCTGAATGGCGTGCTGCGCATGGCCAACGGCAACATGATCTCTGCGCCAGGCGGCGTGAACATCATTGGACCGACGGGCGTTGCCAACCGCAGCTACAGCCACTACATCAACACCTGCTACGAGAACACCAGTGGCGCTCTCGTGATAGCCACCGGGGCTTGCAGCAGCGCGACGGACACGCCGGCTTACATCCAGAGGCTTTCCTTCACCACGCAAACCAACAGCAACGTCATCGGAACTCGTCAGCAGTTCTATCCGCGGTTGGAGGCCGGACTCTTCAAGGTCTTCCCGATTCGCGAAGCAACGACCTTCGAGATTCGCGGTGAATTTTACAACATCCTGAACACGCCGATCTTCAGTGGGCCAAGCACATCGATCGGCAGCACTTCCTTTGGCATTGTTCCGCTGACGCAGGTTAACGACCCGCGTTACGGGCAGCTTACAGCTCGACTGAATTTCTAAAGTAGCCTCCTTTGCTGTGGACTTCCGAAGGGCAGTCGTCCATTCGGAAGTCCACAGATTTTTTACTTACCAGAGATAGTTTTCCGGCGGGGACGGGTGTGTCGACTCTATCCGAATCGGGGAATTGCGAAATGGATTCGCGCAAGGTGCAAATCGGCATGATTTCGAGGCGGATTAGAGCTATACTTCAGATTTTTTTGATGGCCGGTCTGTTCGCCACGGTATACGGCCAAACGCGCGTTCATCAAGATACTTTGCAAACTGGATTCGCTACGCCCCCGCAGGCAGCCAAAGTTCGCTGCTATTGGTGGTGGCTCAACGGCAACACCACCGCCGATACCATCACGCGAGATCTCGAGGGGATGAAGTCCCACGGATACGGCGGGGCCATTCTCGTTGATGCCGATGGATCAGGCCAGGAAGGGAATCTCGAAACTCGCGTTGGGCCAGCGATCGGGAGTCCCAAATGGATAGCTTTGTTTGTTCATGCGCTTGCGGTTGCGCAAAAGCTGAACCTCGAGATCAGCCTGAATGTGACCAGCCGCTGGGATGTGGGCATCATTGGCGGCCCGACCGTGACTCCCGAAGACGCCATGAAGCTGATGACGTGGTCGCGGGTCACCGTGGAAGGCGGGGGCGGACGAAAAGTTCAACTCGCGGCGCCAGCTGTGCGAAACGGCTTTTATCGGCCCATCGCCGTCCTTGCCTATCCACTGCACAAAGGAGCGCCGCTGCCGGGATCGCGGGGAAGCGGCCGCGCACCCATCGTGGATTTGCGATACAAAACGGCTTCCATGGAGACGGGCTTTTCCATGCCCCCGTCCGATCGCGTACTGCGCGATGGGCCTGCGGTCGCGGGCGACCAGGACGCTGATGTCGGTGACGTCGTCGATCTGAGCTCGCACATGGACGACGGCGGCAACGTGGAATGGAATTTCCCTGCGGGGACGTGGGAGGTTCTGCGCATTGGGTACACCGACTCGCCGACGCCGGAAACCCTGATCGACGCCCAGGGAAAGCCGCTGGGATTGCCGGTCGATGTGCTGAGCCCGGAAGCCTTTGACCACTACTGGCGCGATGTCGTGACGCCGCTGCTGGATGCGGCCAAGCCGTACATTGGCGCCAGTCTGCGCTACCTGGTCACCGATAGCTGGGAGGCAGGCGGAGCCAATTGGACGCCTGGGTTTCGTGAAGAATTCAAGCGCCGGCGTGGCTACGATCCGTTGGCGTATTTGCCGGTTGTCACGGGGCGCATTCTAACCAGCCGCGAAACCAGCAACCGTTTCCTTTTCGATTTGCGCCGCACAGTCGCAGATCTGATTGCGGAGAACTACTACGATCGCTTTGAGGATCATGCCCGCAAACGGGGATTGGGCACGCATCCCGAAGCCGGGGGTCCGCACGGCGCACCCATCGACGCGCTTGAGAACTTCCGCAGTCCGGATTTTCCGCAAACCGAGTTCTGGGTGGTATCCGGAACCCACCGCGTGAGCGACGAGCAGCGTTTCTTCGTCAAGGAAGCCTCCAGCGCCGCGCACATCTATGGCAAACCGTTTGTCGCTGCTGAGGGGCCAACCAGCATGAATCCCGATGCGTGGTCGGAATCTCTAAGCGGCGACGTGCAACCCACATTCGACCAGGCGCTCACGGAAGGACTGAATCGCCTCTTCTGGCATGAATTCACGTCGTCGCCCGCGGAGTATGGATTACCGGGCGAGGAATATTTTGCCGGGACGCACCTCAACCCTAATGTCACTTGGTGGAATCAAGCCGGACCTCTTTTGCTGGCCTTCAATCGCGCGCAGTTTCTTTTGCAGCAGGGGCGTTCTGTATCGGACATTTTGTATTTCTATGGCGACCAGGTACCGGGATTTGTGCGCGTCAAGAGCGACGATCCGGCGCACGTACTGCCCGGATTTGACTACGACGTCGTGAATGAAGATGCGCTCCTGCATCGGATGCAATTTGATGGCTCCGACCTGCGCACGCCGGAGGGTCTGCATTATCGCGCATTGGCGCTGCCCGCTTCGCAACACCTTTCCTACGCGGCGCTGGTGTGGATGAGCAAGTTTGCGAATCAAGGCGGCGTGGTCATTGGGCTGAAGCCAACCGGGCCGCTGGGGCTGATCGCTCCCGATGAAGAGGCCGAGTACAAACGCACCGCGGACGCCATCTGGGCAGGTTGCGCAGGAGGCGCAGCCACCGCTCGATACGGCCGGGGAACGGTCTACTGCTCGGCGGACGCGCGCGATGCCTTGTTGGCGATGCGCGTGGCTCCCGATTTCTCATATCAATTGAGCGCGGCAGACGCAGACGCAAAGAGTCAACAGGCCTTCGATTTCGTGCACCGGAGAACGGCAAGCGCAGAGATCTACTTTGTCCGGAACACGCAGCCCCGGGAGTTGAATGCGACACTTTCGTTCCGGATGCGCGGCCGTGCGCCGGAGCTATGGAATGTCGATAACGGAACGGCAGCGCCCGCGGTCGTCTACAAGGAAACCCAGGATGGCAGGACAGAGATCCCGCTCACCTTCCCTGCCAAGGGATCGGTCTTCGTCGTCTTTGAGCGCCCAGCGGAACGCCACCTGGCCGGAATCGAGAAGGATGGAAGTACTGTCTTCCCTTCGATCCACCAGGGCTCCGGCGTTTTTTCGAGTGGGGATCACGGATTCGTCGCTACCACCCCGGGGACGTATATCGCAACCGATTCACGAGGAAGCAAGACCACCTTCGCTGTGAAAGCTGTTGCCCCGGAAACACCGGCCGGCATGGCATGGACGCTGTCGTTCCCAGCCGGGTGGGGCGCGCCTGCGTCGGTTCCTGTCGATCACTTCGAATCCTGGACGGAGTCGACGGACCCCGGGATTCGCTACTTTTCAGGAACCGCGGTTTATCGCACAACATTGCAAATCCCGGCCGGCTTTGTCACTGCCGGCCGGCAACTCTGGTTGCAGATGGGTCAGGCGCGCGAAATTGCCACCGTCCTGGTGAATGGCCACGCAGTCGATACTATGTGGCGGCAACCGTTCGCGGCGCGGATCGATCCCTTCGTACACGCGGGCGACAACATTGTCGAGATTAAGGTAACCAATCTCTGGCCCAACCGGCTCATCGGCGATTTGCAGCCATCGGCCAGGGCACAGTTTACGCACACCAATATTCGCGCCTACACCAAAGATTCTCCGCTGCTGCCTTCAGGTATCCTTCAACCCGTCACGCTCACGGTCGGAAGTGTCGAGCATTGGTAATTTCGGACTGAGGCGAGCGAAAGATTTTTTCAAAGGGTTTGCCGTGGTGCCTCAGGATCCGATCCCGCACCTCACTCGAAACGCGGGCCAGAGGTGCGGAATCGCGCTTCATTCGATGGGGAAGATCAGCCGAGCAGCGTTGTGTTTCGTTTACTCTCCCCGCTCCCGTCTTGCTGTCCTGGCGCACAATCACGTATAAATAAGTCAATAGCCCCGTAAAAATCTGGTTGATGTGGACCTGTCCCGTCTTTGAGAAGGACGGCCAGGCTGAAGCTGAATGTGTATTCTTAGTCGAATGGACTCTGCTGTCCGGTCACCATCTTCTGAAGAAGAGGAACGAGTATGAAGCAGGGAAGAACCAGCATTGCGAAGCCATTGACGACCAACAAGCACCTCATCCGGTGGGTGGAGAAGATGGCCGAGCTTACGCGGCCGGCTGCGATCCACTGGGTGGACGGCAGCCAGCAGGAATACGACTGGCTGTGCGACGAGATGGTAACGGCGGGGACGCTGACCCGCCTGAATCAGGAGCGCTGGCCGGGATGCTTCTACGCGCGTTCCGACCCACGCGATGTAGCGCGCGTTGAAGACCGCACCTTCATCTGCTCGTATGCGAAGGACAATGCCGGACCCACCAACAACTGGATCGATCCCTTCGAGATGCGCAAGAAGCTCAAGGAGCTCTTCAACGGCGCGATGCGCGGCCGCACCATGTACGTGCTGGCCTTCAGCATGGGGCCGGTGGGTTCGCCTATGGCGCGCATCGGCGTGCAGCTCACCGATTCGCCGTATGTCGTGGCGAATATGCGCATCATGACGCGCATTGGCCTGCCGGTGCTCGCCGAAATCGACAAGGGCGAAAAGCGCGTGGTGCCCTGCATGCATTCGGTGGGCGCGCCGCTCGCGCCCGGGCAGCAGGACGTGCCATGGCCCTGCAACGAAACCAAGTACATCGCGCATTTTCCTGAGTCGCGCGAAATTTGGAGCTACGGCTCCGGCTATGGCGGCAACGCGCTGCTGGGCAAGAAGTGCTTTTCTCTACGTATCGCTTCGAACATTGCACGCGACGAAGGCTGGATGGCCGAGCACATGCTGATCCTCGGCATGGAATCGCCGCAGGGCGAGAAGACATACGTGGCTGCGGCCTTCCCCTCGGCATGCGGCAAGACCAACCTTGCCATGCTCGTACCGCCCTCGGCCTTCGAGGGCTGGAAGGTGACCACGGTCGGCGACGACATCGCCTGGATCAAACCGGATGCCAACGGCCAGTTACGCGCTATCAATCCCGAGTCGGGATTCTTTGGCGTAGCGCCGGGGACAAGCGATAAGACCAATCCCAACGCCATGACCATGTTGCGGCGCAACTCGATTTTTACAAATGTGGCGCTTACGCCCGACGGCGGTGTGTGGTGGGAGGGGATGACCGACGTGCCGCCGGCCGAATGTTTGGACTGGCGCGGCGAGCGCTGGACACCCGAGATCGCCAAACAGACCGGCGCCAAGGCCGCGCATCCCAACGGACGTTTTACCGCGCCGGCGGCGCAGTGTCCGTCGATCGATCCGGACTGGGAGAATCCCGAAGGCGTACCCATCAGCGCAATCGTGTTCGGCGGGCGGCGCTCCACCACCATGCCGCTCATCTTCCAGGCCTTTAACTGGAGCGCCGGCGTTTATGTGGGCGCAACCATGGGCTCTGAGACCACGGCGGCCGCCACCGGCGCTGTGGGACTGGTGCGACGCGATCCCATGGCCATGCTGCCCTTCTGCGGCTATCACATGGGCGACTACTTCCGACACTGGCTCAAGATGCAGAGCTTGCTGAGTTCAACGCCGCGCATCTTCCACGTCAACTGGTTCCGCAAGGACGATGACGGCAAATTCCTATGGCCGGGCTTCAGCGAAAACATGCGCGTGCTCAAGTGGATTGTGGACCGCGTGCACGGCCGCGCCCAGGGCAAGGAGACGCCCATCGGCTGGACGCCCTACTACGAAGACATGGAATGGGCCGGGCTCGACTTTCCGCTGGAGCAGTTCGAGAAGATGCAGGAGGTGAGCCGCGCCGCGTGGCGCAAGGAGATCCTCGGCCACGAGGAACTGTTCATCGACGTGCACGACCACCTGCCGCCGGAGATGATCTACCAGCGCGAACTGCTGATCTGCCGGATGTAACGTAGCGCCGGACTCCAGTCCGGGGTCCCCAAGAAATGGTCTTTGTTTCTTGGGGTGGGAGTCCGGCTGTCGTGCGGGCGTTCACGCCCGCACTCGTCGAAGGATTATCACGTAATCACCAAGTCAAAGCACTACGCCGCGCTCCGCTCTACGACCGGCCTGAAACCCAAGCTTCTCCCAGAAATCGCACACCAAGGCGACGGTTTCCTCGCTTGTTGCCGGGGCGGCGCGCAGCGTGATCGCGGGTTCCGCGCCTGCGGTCAGATCCGTGGCCGCCACGGCAATGGCGATGCATTTTTCCGGCCGGTTGGTGCAGCTGGCGAGATCCGCAATGGACAGATTGGTCGTCGGCGTTGCGATCACGGTGCGCGGCGGCGCCATGCGGTCCAGCAGCCACAGAATCTCCAGCTTTGATTCCAGCTCGTCGGGCACGCAGTCGATAGCGAGATCCGCTTCGCGCACCGCGTCTTCAATGGAGGAGACGAAGGCCACGGCAGGCAGCTCCTGCGGGCTCGAGCTTCCTGGCGGATCGACTCGCGCGCGTGATGGAGATTCGCGGGCATCACGTCCTCAAGCAGCACGCGAAATCCGGCGCGAGCCGCACCCAGCGCCAGCCAGCGCCCGAGCGGCCCGGCTCCGATGATAGCGACAGTCGTCACTGGGGCTTACTTGGCGGCAAGGGCCTGGGCCACTTCCTCGGCGCTGGGGCGCGCCTGGAGCAGATGCTCGGCCACTCTGGCCCGCTCCTCGGCGGACAGCGTGGGCACGGTAGCCAGCACCCGGCGCAGGGTGACGGCAACGTCGTCAATGTAATTCATCAGCCGGATGGCTTCTCCTGAAAGCGGCATGATTCTCCTCGAAGGTTTGGAACGCTGTCTTCATTGTAGGGTGCGGGGCCTGTGGGCGCGAAGCTGCCCAGCATTTTGGTTCCGCAGCCGAAGCGCCGCATAGAGAAGTTGCGTATTCCGCGCCCCCGTCGTCTTTGTGATTTTCGAGCAGGAACCGGTCAACAATTGCTTCAAACCCAGTTGATTTATTCACTTTACGGGTAAATCGAAAGCCATTGCATGGCCTTGGACAACTCTGCGCGGCAACGCACAATCCAAAAAAGAAGAGAGACGGAGCTAGCGGCGACTCTCCGCACGGATGCCGCGGTTGGCCCGAAAATCTCGCGGAAACAAAAGGACATGAGATGACGATTCCCCCCATTCATCTTCGGTGCGCTCTTGCCATGGCGCTGGCCGCCACGGTTCTTACCGGCTGCAAATCCAAACAAGACGAGGCGATTGTGCATGCCAAAGAGCAGGCCGCCAAGACCGGCCAGCCGCAAGCTGTGGTGACAAAAAACAGCGACGGCAGCACAACGACGACGGTGGTGGACCCGCCAGCGCCGGGCCAAAAAGCGGTAACCGTAGTGACCACCGTGACGCCGCCGGGAGTTGCGCCGCCGCAGGTGACAACTCCCGCGCCTCCTCCGCCGGTGGACGTCGCGGCAGGTACTGAGTTGACCATCCGCATCGACCAGCGCATCAGCGTCAAGGCCAGCCGTTCCGGCGACACGTTTACGGGCGAGATCGTGAATCCGGTGACGGATGCGAGCGGCAACGTGATCATTCCCGAGGGGACACCCGTAAGTGGCGTCGTGGATGTGTCGCGGCGAGGTGGGCGCTTCAAGGGCGCCTCGATGCTGGATTTGCGGTTAACGGCGCTGACGCTGAATGGAACCTCGTACTTGCTGCAAACAGCCGACATCGAGCGCTACCAGAAGGGCAAGGGCAAGCGATCGGCGGCGATGATCGGCGGAGGGTCCGGACTGGGCATGTTGGTAGGAGGCTTGACCCACGGCGGCGCGGGCCTCCTGGTTGGAGGGCTGGTGGGCGGCGGCGCCGGCACGGCCGGAGCCGCATTCACCGGCAACCGTGTGCTCGACATTCCGGCCGAGTCTCAAGTGCGGTTCAAACTCAGGGACGAGCTTGTGCTGCAATCGCCCGCGCAGTCCAGCGCGCCCGCGCCCAACCTTGCCGCGAAATAACCAGCGTCCGCTGTTGATCGGCCGGCTCAATCGCTTGCTCCTTGCCTCATGGATGCTGCTCGATCGAGACATTCACCGTCGAGGTGTTTCCGGAGGCGGCAAGGCCCATGAGATTCGTCGCCACGCCGGGGAGCGAGGCGGGCGCAAAGGTGACCGAGCCATCGACGGCCGTGGTGGCCGTGGAGGCTTGCCTCGCCAGGAGTGCTCCGGGCGGGCAGACCATGTTGGGCGAGCAAGGCGGCGCCCACGCGTAAAGAGCCTGATAGAGTGCCACTGTGCCGCCAGCCATCGGGTTGCCGTCCATGTCGAGAAGACGCAGCGCGATCTGATTCGGCGTGCCCGACGCGGCCAGGTTCTGGCTGGTGCCGGAGATGGCTTCGAGCGCCGCGTACTCCGGCCGCGCACCGAAGGCGGTGAAAGTGACGCACTGGTTGGTGCCGTTGAGGCAGGCGTTGATGCTCGCGGTTTGTCCCTCGGCGAGCGGGCCCACGCTGAGCGTTTGCGTGGCGATGCCGACGGAGTTGGTGGTGATCGAAGCTGGGCTTGGCACGGTCATTCCGGCCGTGGGATTTTGCCACGTCACCGTCTGGCCGCTCAGCGGCACGCCGTTGCTCTCGACCAATGCCTGCACGGTCCACGTGAAGGTGGCGCCGGCCGCGAGCGAAAGCTGCCGCGTAAGCGCGGAAAGCACAGCCGGCGTCCCGCCCACGAATTGAGCTTCGAGGGTCGAGCCGTTGGTGAGCGAAGCAGTGACAGTGGACCACGTGGTGCTCGTCGCAGTTATGTTCATGGTGGCGTGGCCGTCGCCCGTGGCCACCACCGAGCAGACCGGCAGCCCACAACCGAGCGTGGCTGAGCCGCTGGTTACGGTATAGATGATGGTCACGCCGCCAGCGGGCACCAGGTTCGGACCGAGTGCCGTGACGGAGAAGGGAAGCGGCTCGCCAATGGGCACAGTATTGGCGGGCGCGCTATTGAGCGTAAGCGCGTCGCCGTTGCCGGAGTCGTAGCTGACGCCGCCGGGAATCACGGCGGCTGCGTACAAGGCAGGTTGATCGTCCACCTCGACATCGACCGATCCGGTGATGCCCGCCGGCGCTGGCGGCACCACGACGGTAATTTGATTGGGCGAGATGCTGGTCACAATGGCCGCTTGCCCGCCCACGGTTACGGTGTCTGCCAGGCGAAAACCCATACCTTGAATCGTGATCGGGCCACCCGATGCGGGCAGGCGCGTGGGGGAAACCGTGTCGGCATAGAGCACCCAGCCGTTGTAAGCGTAGTCGGGCCGGCCATCGCCGCGCAGGTCGGCGATGCCGATGCGCACAATGTCGTCGCCGTTGGTCGCCACGCGCAGCCAGGTCTCGCCTGCGGCGTCGCCATTCAGACTGGGCGCAGCGCCCACCGCTGTCGCGCCTACTGGATCGAACGCGTCCCACACGCCGATGGAAGGCAATGCCTTGGATTCTGTCGGCGCGCCCGTTTCGTCCTGCGCCTGCGTGACCACGGTGAAGATGCGGTTGCCGCGCACCGGAAACGTGAACCAGTCAGTCTGGCCTACCTGGCTGAGTCGCCCACACCAGAAGCCCCCCTCGGGCATCGCGCGCGGCTGAGCTTCGTTTCCAATGGCGTCGGAGTATCCGCCCTCGGCGGAGTTGGCCGAGGTGACGTTGAGGGTTTGCGCGCTGCCCGCAGTGAGATTGGCAAGCGAGATTGCGTTGAGCGTGCCCGAAAGCGCGACTTGCCCCTGGTTGTAAGGGCCGACAGAATTCTCAAGGATATAAAGCGGATTGATGGCCTCAAAGGTGACCTGGTAGTTGGCCGTGGTCACCCCGGGCGGCAGGGGAATGCCGCTCAGATCGAAGAATCCTTCAAGAGAGAGATCGTTCGATCCCCAGTTGGTAAGCGGGTTGCCGTTCGCGTCGTTCCAGCCCGTGACGGGATTGCCGTGATTGCCGTTGAAGAGCGCGCCCGTCACCGCTGTGACCGTGTACTGATAGAGTGGATTGCCGTTGGCGTCGAGCGGGCGCGCCACCACATTCACGCCTTGCATGCCGTAGCCGGTGCGGAAGCTTACCGTGCCTTGGATCGAAATGGTCTTGGCCGCTGTAAGCTGCTTGCCAGGGAAATTCGCGAGGCTCGCCGCGGTAATGGGATAGATTCTATTGACTGCGGCGATGTCGTCCGAGCGCAGCACGGCGGGATTGGGAATGCAAGCGCCGCCGCTCGCCCCACAGGCGCCGCTCATGGGTTCCATGACCGGCCAGCCCAGGGTGCCCCCGGTTTCGTCGTCCGTGAGCGCCTGGGGATTCACCTGCGCGTCGTCCAGCCCGAGGATGCGGCCAAAGGCGCGCTCCAACTCCCAACTCATCATCTCGATCATGTTGGCATTGGTGGCGCAGAGGCCGTTCAGAATGATGACGCCGTGGGCAAAGGTCGCGTCGGTATTGAAGTTGTCGAGCCAGACATATACGCCGTTGTTCTGGCAGGCGTCGGGCTGGCTTGCGGTGGCGCCGAAAATGGTGTTGATTACCGAGCCGTCGGCGTCGAAGACGACGGCGATGGGATAGTTGGTGGCCGCGGGCGTAATGTCGGCGGGCGCAATGATCTGGACCGGCGGGTTAACTAGCTTCGACGAGTTCACTTGAATATCGGCCCCGTTCACGTCTTCGTTTAACGGGCCCATGTCGGTGAGTGTGACGCCGGCCGTGGGCACCGCGCTCCACAACGCAGCGGCGGCGTCTACCATCGTGGTCGCCTGCGCGTTCGTGACGGAGCTCGAGAGAGGCCCCTGGTCCACGTAGTAGTTCACTTGACCACTGGCCCAGTGCAGGGGCTGACCGAGAACCGCGGCGTTGAAATAGGTGGTACCGGCAACATACTTGGGCCCACCGGCAAGCAGCGCGGAAGGCGTGCAGAGCAGAAAAAAACCGAGCAGGCAAAGCGGGAGACGGCCGACCACATGGCGATCGGGCGTAGCGGTGTGCGCGAGCGCAGGAGCAGCAGTGGGCACGGAATCCCCCAGACGGAGTGCCAAGGGGCATTGGAGGGTCCAAAGGGATTTGGCGATTCTTAGTGGTTTCTAAAGGCAGTCGTGCTCTTCAAGATCCGCGGGCTGAGGCCTTTGCGGCGAATGAGAATCTGCTGAGTGACTGATCCGAGTGGGGCTTAGGCGCTTGAAGCGGCTCGAAGGCGACGGCGGATGAGAAATCTCTCATGGAGCGGATAGAACGTGAGAAACGACTCATTGTGATCGACGCATGGCCCCGTTGTCCGGCGTCAGAGTCCAATCTGCCCACTGCGTCATCTGATAGAAGCCAAGGAAGGGCCGGCGCGGGGATTGCCCAAACACGCTGCCTGCTCAGGGTCCTTCCAGCTACAATCAACACGGGATAACTCATGGCAGACATTCGCGATACCGTGATCTTAGGCTCCGGCTGTGCCGGATTGACGGCCGCGCTTTACACCGCGCGCGCCGGGATGAAACCGCTGGTCCTGGAGGGTCACGAGCCCGGCGGCCAACTCTCGATTACCACAATGGTCGAGAACTTTCCCGGCTGGCCCGAGGGCATCCAGGGGCCGGAGCTGATCGAAAACATGAAGAAGCAGGCGGCTCGCTTTGGCGCAACCTACGAGCACGCGCTGGTGTCTCGCGTGGAAGTGGACGCGCATCCAATCCGCGTGCATACTTCGACGGGCGAAATTCAGACGCGCACGCTGATCGTGGCCTCAGGCGCGAGCGCACGGTGGCTGGGCCTGCCCAGCGAACAGGCGCTTATCGGCCATGGCGTGTCGAGTTGCGCCACCTGCGACGGCTTCTTTTTCCGCGACAAGGCGATCGCTGTAGTGGGCGGCGGCGATTCAGCGATGGAGGAAGCGATTTTCCTCAGCCGGTTCGCGTCGAAAGTGACGCTGCTCCACCGCCGCGACGCCTTCCGCGCCTCAAAAATCATGCTGGAGCGCGCCATGGCGCATCCCAAGATCGAATTCCGCAGCAACACGGTGGTCGAAGAAGTGCTGGGTGTCGATGAGAAGGAAGTGAACGGCCTGGTCCTGCGCGACGTGCGCACCGGCGAGCGCAGTGTGCTGTCAGTCAGCGGCCTGTTTCTGGGCATCGGCCATGAGCCGAATACGAAGATGCTCGCAGGACTGATCGATCTTGACGACGAGGGCTACATCAAGACCACGAACAACGTCTTCACCACGCGCAATGGCGCCGTTGTTCCGGGCGTTTTCGCCTGCGGCGATGTACAGGATCGCCGCTACCGCCAGGCCATCACCGCTGCGGGCTCCGGCTGCATGGCGGCGCTCGAGGTGGAGAAGTATCTCGAAGAGCGCGGACGCTGAGATTGCTGCTGGGACCAACTCACCAGGTATGAAACGCAAAGAAGACCGCGGCGACCAAAAAGAGCGCAGCGACTCCGTGGTTCCAGCGCAGATGCTCGCCGAAGTAGTAAGTGACGAAGACGCCGAAGACTACCAGCGTGATCACTTCCTGGATCACTTTGAGCTGGACGGGGCTGAAGCGCTCATAGCCAATGCGGTTGGCCGGGACCTGAAAGCAATACTCGAAGAAGGCGATCCCCCAGCTGACGAGAATCACCTTCCAGAGCGCATCCTGGCGGAACTTGAGATGTCCATACCAGGCAATGGTCATGAAGGTGTTGGAAATGGTGAGAAGAACAATGGTCCACATTGGGTTGTTGGATGCGCGGAATGCGGATCGAGTTGTGAGTTCGTTTTGAGCTTTCCAGATTTTCATTTTTGAGGACAAATTGACGGCGCTTAAGGAAAATCTCGAACGGCTGGAAGAGGCGATCTCCGCGGCCTGCCGAGCGGCGGGCCGCACGCGCAGTGAAGTCGAGCTGATGGCGGTTTCGAAAACTTTTCCTGCCGAGGCGGTTGCCGAAGCCGCGGCGCTGGGGCTCACGCTGTTTGGCGAAAACCGTGTCCAGGAATTTGGCGCCAAGGCATTGCATGCAGCAGAGCACGGAACTTGGGCCGTGCGCGAGCTGCTGCGCTTCCACCTCATCGGCCATTTGCAATCGAACAAGGCAGCACGCGCGGCGGAGCTTTTTGATGGCATCGATTCTCTCGATTCGGTGCGCCTGGCCGAGCGCCTGGACGAAGCGGCGGGCAGGTACGGCAAACGACTGCCGGTGCTGATCGAAGTCAAGCTCAGCTCCGAGGCGGCGAAGACGGGATTAGAGCCGGAGTCGGACGAGGTGGCACAACTGCTCGAGCGCTTGCCGGATTTGCTGAATCTGGAAGTACGCGGCCTGATGACCATTGCACCGTGGGGCGCTCCCGACGATGTGACGCGGGCCTGCTTCCGCAGTTTGCGTACCTGGCGAGAACGCTGGGCCTCGGCACATCGGAATTTGAAATTGGACGTGCTTTCGATGGGCATGAGCGGCGATTTTGCGTTGGCCATTGCCGAGGGCTCGACGCGCATTCGCATCGGTACCGCGCTCTTCGGCAAGCGTACGCCTCCCGCGGGGTTGGATTGATGCTGCGTTCCTCCGTAGCCGGAGTCACGCTTGCCGTGCGGGCCCAACCCGGCGCAAAGAGGACTGCCATCATCGGCAGCTACGGAGAAGGCGAAACCGCTCAGCTCAAAATTGCGGTGCAAGCACCGCCGCTTGAAGGCCGTGCGAATGCAGTGCTGATTGCGTTTCTTGCCCAGACCTTCGGCTTGCCCAAGAACGCGGTTGAGCTTGTTTCCGGAGAGCTGTCGCGGAGCAAAGTTTTTCTGCTGCGAGGTGCGAGTTTGGCTTGCGCGGTGGCCATTCTGGCAAATTGGGTTGAACTCTAATTTACCTTTTACCCGCCCGCTGCCGTCGCAACTCCGTCTCGAAGGCCTGCTCGCGATCAGCAATGTAAGCTTTGTATCCCGCGGGATCGATGAAGGCATTTTTGTCGCCGGCCTTCCAGCGCGGGTATTTTTCCGTCAGGTCAAAATAGCCGCCGTGGGCACCGAGAAAGATGTCGCAGGGCAGCGCGCGCAACACTGCAAATTCATGCTTGTAATCGGCAGCAATCTTCGGATAGACGGTGTTGCCCACCAGCTTGTATCCCGGATTCACATTGGGGCTGCCCACGATCACCACGTGCAGCAAGCGTCCGCCCTCGCTCTCGTCCATCGTCCAGGTGGTGGTGCCGCGCGTGTGCCCCGCCGTCACGTGCGCAGTGAGCACTGTGCCGCCCAACTGGACAGTGTCGCCATCGTGCAGCATGCGATCCACATGCGCCGGCGGATACCACATGTCTTTCTTCGCGCCGTAAGCGAAATCGCTTTTGCCGCCCGACTCCACCACTCGCACGTCGCCATCCATCACCTCATACTTCGCGCCAGTCTGCTTGATAATCTCTGCGCTGCCCGCGCAGTGATCGCTGTGCGCGTGGCTGATCAGCAGAATTTTGATGTCGCTGAAGCGGAAACCAAGCGCCTCAACGCTCTTGCGGATGAGCGGCGGAGACGACGTGAGATTGCTGTTGATGAGGATGAGGCCTTGGGGAGTGGCGATAAGGTACGAGGCGAGATCCTCGCTGCCGACATAATAAAGATTTCCGGCGATGCGGAAAGGTGGAAATGGATGCGTCCACGCGGGATCTGCATCCGCCGAGATTTGCGGCGTGCAATGTAGAAAAGCGAAAAACGCCAGCGCACAGATTAGTTTGCCCTGATTCATGATCCTCCGGTTGCAGCCAGTTGTTCATTCACCACCTCAATAGTGCGCTCCAAGTGAACGCCGCGTGAGCCTTTCACAAGAACCACATCGCCTGCCCGCAAGTTTTGTGCGAGCCACTGGCCGGCGGCTGCGGCATCGCGGAGAAACACTGCAGGCACTCCGCCGGCGCAAGCGGCCGTGGCCAGATGTTCCGCATTGCCCTGCACGGCGACGACCAGATCGAGGCCTGCCTCGGCGGCGGCGCGACCGCAGGCGATGTGCAGGGCTGGGCCGTGCTCGCCCATCTCCAGCATTTCGCCGGCAACCAAAATACGTCGGCCTGCGGCGGGCCGCGCTGCCAGGGTGTGAATCATGGAGCGCAATGCCTCGGGATTCGAGTTGTAGCTGTCGTTGAGAATCGTGGCCCCGCCTATCTCTAGTACCTCGCCACGCTTGTCGCCGGCCGTGAGGGACGCGATCGCCTTCACCGCGGCGTCGAGATCAACGCCCGCTTCAAGTGCCACGGCGAGACCGGCCAGAGCATTCGATGCGTTGTGCGCACCCAGCATGTGCAACGTGAGGTTGCCCTCATACTCACACCCCACGGACGAAGACCTTTCCGTGGGGACCCCGTGCTCGTGTGCTCGATAACGAATGTGCAGGCCCTTGAGATCTTCAGCGACCGAAAGAATCTGGGGGTCGGCGCATGGGCCGCTGCCGAAATACACTACGCGCCCGTGAAAATCGCGGCCAAACTGCGCGGCGTAGGCATCGTCGCAGTTCAAAAAGGCGACGCCGTTCGCAGGCAGCGCTTCAATCAGCTCGAATTTGGCGCGGGCTATGCCGGCCTGACCCTCTTTGAAGTTCTCAATGTGCGCTGTGCCCACGTTGGTGATCACGCCCCAGTCCGGCTTCGCGATGCGCGCCAAAGCGGCGATCTCGCCCGAATGGTTCATGCCCATCTCGACGACCGCGACTTCGTGCTCCGGTGTGATACGCAGAAGCTGCAAGGGCAGGCCGAAACCGTTGTTCAGGTTGCCCTGGGATTTGAGTACATTGAACTTCGCGCCCAGCGCGGCAGCCACGGCTTCCTTGGTGGTAGTTTTTCCGGCCGAGCCGGTGATGGCGACCACGAGGCGACCCCATTCGCGGCGAACATGCGCAGCCAGCGATTGCAGGGCCAGGAGAGGATCTTCCGCGATGAGAAGCGGGTGGGCAAGCGCGGCATCGGGCAGGGAAGCGACGCGCGCGCGTGACACTACGGCAGCCACAGCTCCGCGCTCGAACGCGGCGGTCACAAAATCATGTCCATCCAGCCGATCGCCGCGAACCGCGAAGAAGAGCTCGCCGGTCGCAACAGTGCGCGAGTCGATGGAATAGCCGGTCGCGACCAGCGCGCCGGCATTCGGCACGCTCGTCGGTGCCTCGAGCATCGCTCCGGCGCCCATTGCCGCTTCTGCGAGTGTCAGATGCATTGCCCTTCACCATAGCCCAAATCGTGCAGGATGGAAAGCGCAACTTCGGCGTCGTCGAATGGTACGGTACGGTCGGCGAGGATCTGTTCTTTTTCGTGCCCCTTGCCGGCCAGAAGAACGACGTCGCCGGATTGCGCAGCCTGGAGCGCGAGGCAAATGCCTGCAGCGCGATCCACTTCCACAGTGTATTGAACGCCTGATGACTGCAACCCGGGTTCTACCTCGGCAAGAATGGCCGCGGGATCTTCGGAGCGCGGATTGTCGCTCGTAGCGACGACGAAATCACTGCCTTCGCCGGCGGCCAGGCCCATCTTTGGGCGTTTCGTGCGGTCGCGGTCGCCGCCGCAGCCGAAGAGCGTGATCACGCGCCCGCCTGCGGCAGCGGTCATCTGCCGCGCCAGCGCCGTCAAATTGCGCAGAGCATCGTCCGTGTGCGCGTAGTCGACGATGACGGTGAAGGGCTGGCCGCCATCGACAGGCTGGAAGCGGCCGGGAACAGGCCGGAGCGCGGGAACCGCAGCGGCGAGATGCGAGAATTCGACGCCGCGTGCGGCTGCGGCGGTGAAGGCCGCAAGCAAATTGAGGATGTTCACTTCGCCGGCCAGACGCGAGGTGAGGCTGACGCTTCCAGCCGGAGTCTCAAGCTCGATGGTGGCGCCCGAAGGCGTGAGCCGGTAGCTCGCGGCGCGCCAATCACCCATGCCGATGCCATAGGTGCGAATTTCCGCGCCAGCTTTGCGTGCCGCATCGGAAAGCTCTTCGGCGTGCGGGTCGTGCGCGTTCAAGACCGCAACACGCGGCGCCGGGTACACCGTGCCGTCAAAGAGAAGGCGCTTGGCGGCAAAATAATTCTCCATCGTGTGGTGGTAGTCGAGATGGTCGCGAGTCAGATTGGTGAAGACGGCCACGTCGAAAAGGATGCCAATCATGCGGCCCTGGTCGAGCGCGTGGCTCGAGACTTCGGTGACGAGTTCGGTAGCGTCGCGCGACGCGCCCTCGGCCATGAGTTCGAAGACATCTCGCGATTCGGGCGTGGTGTGGATGGACGACCGCACTTCACCGGCCACGTGAGATTCAATCGTCCCGATGAGAATAGTTTTGCGGCCTGCGGCATTGAGGAGCGCCTCGGTCAGAAACGCCGTCGTGGTTTTGCCGTTTGTACCAGTGATGCCCGTGGCGGCAAGCGCGCGCTCGGGATGGCCGAAGAATGCGGCAGAAGCTTCGGCAAGGGCACGGCGGCCATGCTCAACGTGAAGAATGGGCAGGCCGGGCTGATAGACGGCCAGATGGTCGAAGGTCTGCGCGGAGTCGGTGATGATGCCGAGCGCTCCTGCGGCGAGCGCCTTCTCGACGAAGCGATTGCCGTCGGTCGATCCACCCTTCATGGCGACAAACACCGCGCCGGGGCGGACGCGGCGCGAGTCGTACTCGATGCCGGTAATGGGCGCGTCGGCGCTGCCCGCAGAGTCAGCTGCGGTGATTTCCGCAATGAGTTCGTTCCAGATCATCTTGGGTTTGATTGTAGACGGTGCTGGAGCAACGGAGCGGAACATCGGGAAGGGAAGGGTCGATACTTACGGAAACATCTCGACAAACTTGCTGACGCCTGCCATCAGAACCTGCCGTCCGCCGTCGATCTCCGCAGTTTGCTCAGCCACTTCAAGGAGCATGGCAAGTGCACTCTTCATGGCTTCGTACTGCGTCTCGGCTTCAAATTGGGAACTGAAATAGCGCGTGTGCAGCATCCAGCCATAGATGCCGCAGGTGATGGCGAAGGGTGGATTGCGGCAGTCACGCTCCAGCGTAATGCGCGCGCCGAGGGAATACTCCTCGTCGCGCACGACCGTGCCTTCTTCTGAGCCCGCTTTGCCCAGCGTGCCGCCGTTTTCGAATCGATGCCAGGAAAAATTCGCCACGCTGTGAGATTAACGTATCGAGGGCATTTCTCCCTCAGACGTAGCCATCTCAAAGGGCACGCAAGGTTGCGATTTCTTGAGGAAATCGCAATTCGATGGTGGAAGCTTCGGGACACGTCAGAGGCAGAAATGTTTCACCGCGCGCAGCGGACGACGATTTTGGTGCCGGGCGCGACCATGGCTCCGGGAACGGGCGCTTGTTCGCGCGCGGTTCCGCTGCCGGAGATCTCTACTTCAAGTCCGGCGCTGCCCGCCTCCTCAATCACCTGTCGCACCGACAGGCCCAGAAGCGATGGCACACGCAGTTGCCCGCCATCGGCGACGACCACCGCATTCGCAGCGGGCCGCGAAGCGGATTGCGTCGGCTGCGCTACGGGTTGCGCGGGCGGGGATGTGGAGCTGCCGGTCTGCGCGCCGGATTGGGGTCGCGCAGTGGAACTCGTGGTCTGGGTGGGCACCGGCGGTTGTGCGTTTGCGGCAGCGGGCATAGCCCGCAACGGGTCGTCGCTGGGCAGGTCGTTGGCGGCATCGTAGAGGGCCTGAATATCTTCGCCTTGCGCCGCATCGTCTTCCTTAACAGGAGGTTCTTTTTTGGAGGCGGTGGTCATGGGCCGTAAATCGATGTCGTGCGGAACGCCGAGGTATTCGAGGACCTGCTGCGCCACTTCGGCAAAGACCGGGGCGGAGACATCGGCGCCGTAGTACGCGCCCCTGGGCGAGTCGAGAACCACGGATACGGAGATGACGGGATTGTTGACGGGCGCGAAGCCCGCGAACGAGGCGATGTGCATGGTCTTCGAATAAGTGTGTGTGGCGGGATCGATCTTTTGTGCGGTGCCGGTTTTGCCGCCGGAGGAGTAGCCGTCGAGCTGCGCCCTCTTGCCGGTACCGAACAGCACCACGCCTTCCATCATCTTGCGCATTTCGGCCGCGGCCATCGTGGAGATGACACGATGCGCCCCGGCTGGAAGCGGATCGGGGAGATCTTCGCCGGGCTTCACGGGCACTGCCGCCACCTGCGGTGGGGCAGCCTTTTGGTTGGGAGTCGCGGAACCCGTTTGATCCGGCATCAACACATGCGGAGGCAGATACACGCCGCCGTTGGCGATGGTGGAGACCATGCTGACCAATTGCAACGGCGTGACGGCGACCTCCTGGCCGATGGCGACAGAGCCAATCGAAGAGGGTTGCCAACGACTGACTGGGCGCAGGAGTCCGCGCGTTTCGCCTGGCAACTCGACATTGGAACGCGCGCCGAAGCCGAAGTCGCGGATATACTCGTAGAATTTTTCAGGGCCGATCTTCATCGCGAGCTTGATGGCGGCCACGTCGCTTGATTCTTCCAGCGCCTTGTGCACGGGAATCAGGCCGAAGTGCTCGCCTTGATTATCGTGAATGGTGCGGCCGAAGATGGTGATTTTGCCGCCCTGGCAATCGATCATGTCGTCGGGCGTGGTCACTTTCTGGTCCAGGGCCGCGGAGTAGGTGACGAGTTTGAAGACGGAGCCGGGCTCGTAGACGTCGCTGACCGCGTGGTTGCGGAGCAGGTTCGGCGTGGTATGGCGGAACTGGTTGGGATTGAAGGTGGGACGGATGGCAAGCGCAAGAATCTGGCCCGTGTGCACATCCTGCACCACCACCGTGCCGTTGATGGCCTGTGTTTGCTGCATGGCGTGGTCGAGAGCGCGCTCGGCCATAAACTGAATGTTCTCGTCGATAGTGAGCACGAGGTTGCGGCCGGGCTCCGGCTCGCGCTCGGTGGAACCAAGCACCTTGCGCCGCGCATCCATGGCCGTATACATCAGCCCCGGTTGCCCGTGCAGGTCGCTGTTGAATTTTTCTTCAAGACCGCCCAGCCCGTTGTCGTCGACGCCCACGTAGCCCAACACCTGTGCGGCGATCTGGCTGTCGGGATAAAAACGCTGGAACTCCTTCTGGAAGTAAATGCCCTTCATATTGAGAGCCTTCACATTGGCAGCGACCTGCGGCGTCACACGGCGTGCAATCCAGGCGAAGTTGTGCCCCGCGTTCAGGCGTGCGGTAATCTGGTCGTCCGTGGTCAACGCATCTTCCGGATCGGTGTGCACCAGCGCAGCCAGTGTGCGCGCGGCGGCCGGCTTGTCGGTAATCTCGCTGGGATCGGCGTAGATCGAGTCGGCCAGGACGGTCATGGCCAGCTCGCGCAGGTTGCGGTCGTAGAGAATGCCACGGCGTGGAGCCACTTCAAAGGTTCGCTGCTGCTGCTTGGCGGCGCGTTCTACAAAGTCCTGATGGCGCACGATCTGCAACCAGAACAGGCGGCCTGAAATGGCGCCGGCCCACAGCAAAAAGAAGAGGCAGACAATCCAGAAGCGCGATCGTTTAAGAGGCAAAGCTCTTGTGGTTGGAGCGCGGCCGCGGATGGGTTGAACGGTTGCCGACATAAGCTTCTAGCTCCTAGAAGCTGGAAGCTGTTTTCGGCGCTGGAGAAGTGTTTTGCGCCAGCGCAGGAGCACCTGTATTGGGAAGAGCACTGGGATACACCACCTGGCCCGGCTGCGGCTCGGCCAGCCCTAGCTGGTGCGCCATCTCGTCGATGCGGCCCGGCTGCGTGAGCTCGGCTTCGCTAAGTTGAAGCTGGCGATTCTCCTCGCGCAACTGCTCGAGGGTTTGCTTTTCGCTCTCCACGCGATAGCTGCTCTCGATGGCGTAGAAGTGCTGTAAGCCGTAAATCATGATGAGCGAGAACAACACGGCGACGGCGGCTGAAAACACGCGCATCTCGCGCACCCGCACCGGATCGCTGGCCTTCACCAGGCGCGAGTTGTCAAAGTGCATGGCAAAGTGGAACTCCGGCGTGCGCACGCGGCGGCGGCGCTGCGCCTGCTGCGCCATCAATTCGGCGTTGCGCTCGGCAATCCGCGTTCCCCAACTGCGGCCCGACTCGAAATAGGTTGTTGCAATTGCCGCCATTTGAGTTTCTCTCCTTGCCCATCTCTTTATTGCCGTTCCGCCGCTCGCAGTTTTGCACTGCGCGAACGCGGGTTGCGATGCATTTCTTCTTCGCCGGCAGTCACGGGCTTTCTGGTCAAAATTTTCCAGATTCCCTTCTGCCCGCCTTCCCGGATGCTGTCTTTTGCAATGCGATCTTCAAGAGAATGAAAGCTGATAACGACGAGCCGTGCGGAGGGCTTAAGCAATTTGGGTGCGGCCTCGAACAAAGCCCGGATTTCGTCCAATTCCTGGTTTACGAAGATACGCAGCGCCTGAAAAGTTCGCGTTGCCGGGTGGATATGTTTCATTGGCGGGACGGCTGAAGCTACGATACGGGCCAAATGCCCCGTGGTTGTAACTGGCCGCCCCCGCACAATGGCTCTGGCGACTGTCCGCGACCTCCTTTCCTCACCGTATTCGTAAATGAGATTTGCGAGCTCACGCTCTTCCATCTCATTCACCACTTGTTCGGCGGTCGGCCCCGACCGAGTATCTAATCTCATGTCTAGAGGCCCGTCCGCCTGAAAACTGAATCCTCTGCGCGCTTCATCGAAGTGCAAACTGCTTACCCCAAAGTCGGCCAGCAAACCATCTAGCGTTGCCGGCTCCACGTGCTCTTCGATCCGGCTGAAAGCCTCGCCGACTAACGTGAGCTGCGGCGCCTGGCTGCCCATCTCTCCCACAACCTTCACCAGGCGGGTCATTGCCAGTTCCAGCATCTCGGGATCGCGATCGAATCCGATCAGCCGTCCTTCAGGTCCCAGCTGCCTCAAAATTCCTTCGGCATGTCCCGCCAGGCCCAGCGTGCAGTCCACGTAGGTCCCTGCGGGCCTCACGCGGAGGAAATCCAATGCTTCGTTCCAAAGAACCGGCACATGGCGTGCTTTCTGCTGCATCATGCGGCCCCCCTGAGGGGCTTAAACTTCGTTCTCCGCAGAGAGAATTGCATCCACCGCGTTCAAATCGTCTTCTGTGGGAACCCTGGCCGGCAGAGCCTGTTCAAAAAGCGCCTTGTTCACCACCTCGAGATGCGTGATCCTGCCCATCACCGCCAGTTCGCCTTCCAGCTTCGTCCTGCTCCGCAGAATCTGCCCCAGCACAAACCGCCCCTGGGCGTCCATCTTCACTTCCTGGCCGTGATAGCCCGTCATATCGAGGTAATTCTTCACTGCCTTGTTCCCAACACTGTGTTTCTTCAGTCGCAACTCGTTCTTCTTCCATTCGTCGAGGGGCCAAATCTGCGCGCGCTCGCCGTCCGCGGTCGTCACGTAGAGGTCGGTAATGTTCGCGGCGTCCAGCAATTGCTTGAAAGGGACCGGGACCTTAAGCCGCCCACTCTCCTCGATCTTCGCTGGATGGTTGCCCCTGAACATCTACTTGCCTCACTGCCGCCCTTTGGCTCTTCCGGGTTAGCCATGCTGATTCCTCAGCCGCTTTTGCTTCCTGAAGCTCAATTCGCGGACTCCAAAGGGAGTACACTTTGTGTGGAAATGCCGGTACTTTGGACATCCCGCTGCCTGAGTCCGATTGGAAAGTTCGTTTGCGCAACTCCAAACGGTACCAATTAATACCAAAAATTTCCAACTCCTGACGATAGTACCCCGCTTCTCATCCATTGGGAAGAGAAAAAACGGTGGAAAGCGTAGGAAAACCGGCCTCTTAGCGGGAAATTCGACTAATAGATGAAAAATTTTCTAACACCACAAGATGTGGGGTTTACTGCTTGGGTTCCCCCGCTGGACAGGTCGCCCGGGTTGTGTTAGGAGAATAAAAAGCGAAAATAACCGAACTCGCGTCCGAGGGAGGCGGGTGGCCTCGGTCTCGACGCCCCAAAAGCCACACCGAGGGTGTCCCCGGTCCCTTGCTCTTGGGGACCGGGGAGACTCCGGACCTCAATCGACAGAAAGAAGCCCGCGGTTTGGCGGGATCGATCCCGGAAAACACCCATCCCAAACGCAACGCAATCCGCCACCCCAAAATTTCCCTCGCCGTTTTGCAGATAATTTCCCCCTCCTGGCGCATACTGTTCCCATAAGCCTTCAATCAGCCTCAAGCGCGGCGGCCAATCCCCGCCGCGTTCGCTTTTTGGGCCCGCGGTTCACGAACCGCGACCACGGACAGAGCTGAAAGCTGCTCAGTAAGGCGTTATTGCTGAGGACTTTAGATTTTAAACCATTTCTTTTCAATGGTTTACGGGAAGCCCATGAAGGGCTAACCGGCCTGGAATCAGGACCTTATCCCGAAAAGGCAGGGGGTTGGGGGGAGGGTTGGCGTAAGGGTACCCCCACCCAGAGGCGGCAGCTGGGATCGGGGCCGGAGCGCCGGAAATTGGAGGCAAGAAGTCGGAAACTGGCAGAAACGCGCGAAAAAGTGGACTGTGAAACTGTGGAGCTGAGTTTGCCGAATAGAATCAATCGTTTACACGAAGAAATCTCACAGTCTCACAGTTTCTGTGATTCTGTGAAACTGCGGACATCTTCGAGTGGAGGATGAAGCGCCTTGACCTGCAAATCGAGCCTATCGCGTGCTGGCCTGCGCTTTTGGATCAGCCGTCGTCGCTGGCGCAGTGTTCCACCACCCTCCACCCAGCGCCTCAAAAAGCGTTGCGGAGTCGGCAAAGCGCGCTGCCGCGGCACCGGTGCGATCGAGATCGGTCTGCAGGCTTTGCCGCTCGGCCTCCAGCAGAGACCATTCGCTGATGCCTCCCGCCTGATAGCGTCGCTGAGCAATTTGATAGCTCGCGTCCGCTTCGGCTGAGGCTTCGCTGCGCGCCTTGAGGGTCTGTGCGTCGTGGTCAATGGATGTGAGAGTGTCGGCCACTTGTCCAAAAGCCGCGAGCACGGTTTGCCGATAGACGCTACCCGCTTCCTGGTAGGCTGCCTCGGCCTTGCGCTTCTCCGCGCGCAGGGCGCCTCCGTTATAGATAGGTTGTGTCAGCGACGATGCGGCGTTCCACACATCGCCACCTGCAATGAAACTGGTGCCGATGCCGCCGCCGCTCCCCGACAACACGATTTGCGGATAGAGATTGGCCGTGGCGACGCCGACGTTGGCGCTCGCCTCGTGCAACAGCGCCTCAGACGCGCGAATATCGGGACGCTGCCGCGCCAGCGCGGAGGGCAGGCTCAACGGCAGCTCCTGCGGTAGGTGCAGGGCATCAAGCGAGAGTTCCGGGATCTGCCCTTCGGCAGGCGACTTGCCCATGAGCACGGCGAGCTGGTGATTGACGACATCCAACTGCTCCTCCAGCGGAGGAATGGTGGCCAGCGTCTGAGCGACTGTGACCTTGCGGTTCTGCACATCCTCATCGGAGGCGCCGCCGGCACGATTTCGCGCTTCGGTAATGGCAAGTTCGCGCTGCTCGACCACCAGCAGCCGATTTGAGAGCTCAATCTGCTTGCGCAACCCGGCTTGGCGGATGGCCGCGGAGACCACGTTCCCCGTGAGCATGAGGCGCGCGCCTTCAAGCTGCCAGTTTTCGTAGTCCCGCTGGGCTTTCAGGCCTTCGATCGCGCGGCGGTTGGCGCCAAAAATATCCAGCGCATACGACACGGCAATCGACCCGTTAATAAGCGTGAAGGGAGAGGGATTGGGGAATGGAATGCCGTACGCGGAAAGATTCAGCTGCTCTTCCTCGACGGACGCATTGCCGGTTACGGTCGGGTATTTCGTCGCTCCTGTACGCGCGTTCAACTCCTCCTGCGCTTCTTTCAGACGCGCCGTGGATTGCGCCAGAGTCGGACTATTGGCCAGGGCCTGCTCCATCATGCTGTTGAGCTCAGGCGAGTGGAACAGCGTCCACCATTGTGCGGGAATCGATTCCGAGGAATCAAAGTGCTGCGCGACGCCCGCGGGCCCTGCGCTGCTTGCGGTCGCAGCCGGTTGCGGCTGCGGCGTGTAGGCAGTGAGCGACGGCGCTGTCGGCGGCTGATACTTCGGGCCCACGTTGCAACCGGCGAGCAGCAAGAGCCCCAGCGATGCAGCCGCGGCTCGCGTCCAATTCGAATTTTTCGGCAATCCCATGGCTTTGCCTCTCAGTCCTGCTCAATCAATCCAGCGTCCTGCGATAGGTGACCGACGCAATGAACATCAGAACCACCATGAAGACCATCATGGGCCATACGCTCGGCCACGAATCGGCCCAGCCGTTGCCCTTAAGAAGAATTCCCCGGATGAGCCGGAGGAAATATGTCAACGGCAGCAGGTTTCCAATGGCCTGCGCCCACTTCGGCATGCCCTCGAAGGGAAACATGAAGCCCGAGAGCATGATGTTGGGAAGAAAGAAGAAGATGGCCAGTTGCACGGCCTGCAACTGATTCTGCGCCAACGACGAAAACGTGATGCCCACGGTGAGATTAGCCGCGATGAAGAGCAGCGCGGAAAGATAAACCGCGCCGATGTTGCCGAAGAAGGGCACCTGAAACACGTAGCGCGCGGCAAGCAGGATAATGCTTGCTTGAATCAATCCGATGCCGATGTAGGGAATCAGTTTTCCGGTCATCACTTCCAGCGGCGTCACTGGCATGGCCAGCAGATTTTCCATGGTGCCGCGCTCGCGCTCACGCGTGATGGCGAGGCCAGTCATCAAAACCATGGTGAGCGTGAGCACCATGCCCGTCAGGCCCGGCACCACGAAGTACTGCGTAATGTTGTCGGGGTTGTAAAGCTGATGAATGGTCACATCGAACGGAGGAGGGCTGCCACGCAGCATGGCAATGGGTCCGGTGATTTCTTTATCGATGACCGATTGCGCGATTCCGGTCAGTGCGGCCAATGCGTTTCCGGTGGCCGTGGGATCGGTAGCGTCGGCTTCGATCAACAGCGAGGGCCGCTCGTGGCGCAGTAGCTGATGCGTGAATCCCGCAGGAATATTGATGACAAACAACACTTGCCCGCGCGCCAGCGCCTCGCGCCCCGCGGCCTCGTTGGGCAGCGTGGCCACGACATTGAAGTATGAAGAATTTTCGAGCGCCATAATGAAGCTGCGCGTAATGTCGGTGTCGTCGGCGCTGATCACGGCGGTATCGAGATGCTTGGGATTGGTGTTAATGGCATAGCCGAACAGCGCCGTCTGCATGATCGGTATGCCCACGATCATGGCGAATGTGAGCCGATCGCGCTTGAGCTGCGTGAACTCCTTGAGCACCATGCTCCACCAGCGCGCCACCGAAAAGCCGCTCCAACTCTTCATGCCGCGCCTCCGTCGTTGTCGCTTGTCCTGCCCATCAAATAGATGAAGACATCTTCCAGGTTCGTATCGATGAGCTCAGCGCGACGTCCGCCTGCGCTGGCCGCAGCCTGCACCGTGCGCCGCAACAGTTGCGCATCGCTTCCGCTGACGTGCAGCACATCGCCAAACGTCACCGTCTGCTCCACGCCGGGCTGCTTCCGCAATTCGTCCTGCAACTCGGAAAGGTGATCGCCGTGAATGGCCCACGTGCTGAGGTGCTGGCTGGCAATGACCTCAGTCGCCGAGCCCTGCGCCAGCAGCTTGCCATAGGCGATATACGCCAGCTTGTGGCAGCGTGCGGCCTCATCCATATAATGCGTGGTCACCAGCACTGAGATGCCCTTTGCCGCCAGGCCCTGCAACTCATCCCAGAAGTCGCGCCTGGCGCGGGGATCCACGCCGGCCGTCGGCTCGTCGAGCAGCAGCAGATTGGGTTGGTGCAGCATGCAGGCCGCCAGCGCCATGCGCTGCTTCCACCCGCCGGAAAGTGCGCCGGCAAGCTGGTCTGCGCGCGCTGCTAGGCCCAACGACTCGAGCGCGTGGTGCACCGCCGCCTTGCGCTGAGGTATCTCGTACATGCGCGCCACGAAGTCCAGATTTTCCGCGATCGAGAGATCTTCCCAGAATGAAAATCTCTGCGTCATGTACCCGACCTTGCGCTTGATCTCGGCGCGGTCGCGTACAATGTCGTAACCCAGGCAAGTTCCGCTGCCGGAGTCGGGCTTGAGCAGTCCGCACACCATGCGGATGGTGGTGGTTTTGCCGCTGCCATTCGGTCCTAGAAAGCCGAAGATCTCGCCCTTGCGCACGCGCAGCGAGACATCGCGCACCACGTGCTTGTCACCGTAGTGCTTGTTCAGCCCTTCGACGTCGATAGCGTATTCCGGGTTGGCAGCCGTCGTCATTCGAGCGTCACCTCAACAGGCTGGCCGGGGTGCAGCAGCGCTGCCTTCTCTTCGGGCGGCTTGGCAATCACCATGAACACCAGCTTTGCGCGGTTCTCGTTGCTGTAGATCACCGGCGGCGTGTATTCGCATTGCGGTGAGATAAACGTGATGGCCGCCTGTACCGCCGCAGAGCAGCCATCGCATTGCACCTGCACGCTTTCGCCCACTTTGAGCTTGCCCATCACGGTTTCAGGCACGAAGAAACGGATTTCCATGTTTTCCGGCGGCAGCAACTGCACCACGGGATTGCCTGCTTCGACCCACTCGCCCTCGCGATACAGCGTGTCGAAGACCAGGCCATGGCGCGGCGAGTCGATATCTTTTTGCTCGAGCCGCCACTGGGCTTCCGCCAACGAGGCGCGATCGGCCGCGACCTGGTTCTGCTGCGCTTTGATCTGCTGTTCGCGCGCCGGCAGCGCATCCACGGTGAGATCGGCTTCGAGCTCCGTCACGTGGGCCGAACTCGCATCCGCTGCCTCCTCGGCGGTGATCAGATCAGTCTGCGCAATGCCGCCCGCTGCATATTGCTTTTTATCGCTCTCCAGAATCTGGTCGGCCTGTTTCTTTTGGGCGAGCGCCTGCATCAGTTGTGCCCGCGTCACGTCGATCTCGGGCGGGCGCTTGCCGGTCTCGAGATCGGCAAGCCGCGATTGCGAGCTTTCAAGCAAACGTTGCGCGTTGCGCACGACAGACGCTTCCGGCTCGCGATCGAAGGCGAAAAGGGGCTGCTTCACGGTTACCGTTTCTCCGCGCGCCACGGCGAGATGATCGAGCCTGCCGCTCTGGGGCGATGCTACGTAGACGAATTTGCCTTCAATGTAGCCCTGATAGGTGTTTGCGGGCGGATGCGAGCATCCCGTGGCGGCGAGCGCAGCAATGAAGGCTGCGCCCAGGAGGGGGTAACGGTTTAGTTGGCGGTGCATCGGCATCGTTTCCTCCGATCTCATTTCCTGTTGTGCAGGTGCTTGTGCGCGGCAGGCGGTTGCAATCCATGCTGGAGCAGCGCCGTAATGTGGCGGCCGATGGCCTGCGGGCTCGGTTCCCTGCGATGAAAGACCTCGGCGAAGAAGGGCGCGGTTGCCAGATGCATCATCACCAGCCCGAGCATGGAGAAGACGATCAGCACGGGATCGAAGTCCGCCTGGATTTCGCCCTTCGCCTGGGCGCGCGCCACAGCCTCGCTCAGGATGCGCACCTTGTCGAACGGCAGTTTGCGCAACACGCGGCTACGCAGCAAGCCGCCTTCATTCAGCACCTCGCGCATCCAGGCAGAGGGAATCCACGGCATGCGCTCGATCCCCGCCAACAGACGCCCCACCACGCCGCGCATCAGCTCTTCAGGAGCAGCGCCGGGGTCGACGGGACTCCAGACCGCAGCGATGACGGGAGCGATCTTCTCGTCCACCACGCAATCGAGCAAGTGTTCGCGATCTTTGAAGTAGTAGTGCATCATGGCGGGCGTCAGGCCGGCCCGCTTGGCAATCGCGGCAAAGCTGGTGGCTGCCACGCCCTCCCGGGCAAAGAGTTCAGTAGCCGCGGTCAGCAGATGCTCCCGCGCATCGCCGTCGGCGCCGGCAATAGGCCGTCCCGGACTGCGCTTCGGTTTATGCGGTGCGTCGGACATAAATTAACTAACGATATGATTAATATCAGAATCGCGAAATTTGTCAACTGCCCATTTCCGGCCCTTAGTTCTCGACCACCGGCTTCAGGACGGACCGTTGGCCGGGGAATCGCTCGGGGTCGAGGTTTTGAGAATCGCCAGGTAGATGTCGTTGAAGTGAAGGCTGCTGAGTTCGTCGGGCGGCTGCGCCTTCCGGGGATCCTCGAGCGGGATGGGATGGATGAACGCGAGGCCTTTCTTATCAAGAGCTGCGCGCCACTCCCTTTCCACATGCTCTGAGGCCTTGGCGAAGCGAGACCAGAAGAGGTAAAAGACGTCAGCGCTTTCAATGGCGCGCAAGAGCTGCTGCTGCCATGCGTGCCCGGTGCGGAGGGAAGCCACGTCAAGGTAAACATTGACTCCAGCTGCGGTCATTCCCTGTACTCGCTGCACCACTTTTTCGCGGTCGGGCGAGGCATAGGAGGCGAATGCCGAGCGCATCCATTCGGTGCGCAGCTCAGCTTGCGAAGCTGGTGGAGTCGCGCCTGCGGCCTGCGCCGGTCCGACCGTAATTTCGAAGTAGAACCTTCCGATGAGCATGCCGCCATCGAGCAACTGCACTTCGCCGGGATAGGCGCCGGGAGCGAGTTGGGCGGGCGCGGAGACGAGGAAGCTGACATTCGTAACCTGGCCGTGCCACGCGAAAGGCTCCATGGGGTTGTCGACAGTGAGGCCATCGAGCCGCAGGCGGAGAAGGAGCGGGGTCTCGGATGAGAGCAGGATTCCGCCCCTCGATCCAACCTCGACTTTGCGGCTGGAACCGGCGGCGCGTTCGACCATTTCGGCGCGTTGCCCGGGCAGGCACGCCCAAACATTGAGGAGGAACGAAGATGAGGGGTGGACCGGAGAGGGCGCGTAGACGGAGAAATCGACCCGCGCGTCGGAAGTTTTCCGAGATGCGCCGGAGTTCGTGGAACTGGACACCCTTGCGACAGGCCCGGAAGGATGCGTTGCCTTTTCGGGCTCAGAACCTGGTCTTGTCGCGGCCGGCTTTGTTTCGCTCAACCTTGGAGACGGCGCAGATGGCGCATGCGTGGCTTGAGGCGGCGCCGCCGGAACCGATGCGCTCCGGCGAAACAGGCCAGCTAAACCGCGAAAAAGACCGCCGCCCCGGCTACTCCGGGGAGTGCTCGGCATGGGAGGCGGAGCCGGCGCGCACGGCATCGCAGCCTCGGCAGGCATTGCCCCCAGCGGCATCTCCACGCGGTCCAGTTGCATTTTTATCCTGCTGGCGAGACGCCGGAGATGCGCTTCCAGCGGCGGCGTCATCGCGTCGAGCCATGCCACGTTGCCGATGAAGTATTCGAGTGCGCGGCTGGGCCGAGCGTCTTCGATGCGCAGCGGCAGAATGGGGACGCCACGGTTGATGGCTCGCTCCACTTCGCGGTGAATCTGCGGAGAGTTGTTGGCGGCGGCGCTGAAAACCAGCACAAAGATGCGCGCCCGCTCAATGGCCTCGATGATGCTCTCGCTCCAATCGATGCCAGGAAGAATATCGCGTGGCGCGATCCAGCAGCGGATCCCTTCCGACTCCAGTGCAGCGCACACCGCGTCGGCAGCCGTTCTATCCTTCGCGGAGTAGCTGATGAAGACGTCGTGCGCCATGGGTCCATCCGGTTGTGTTGTTCAGAGGGGGAACGCTGCTGGCCACACTATAACCCGGCATACGCGCACCGCGCATGCCCGAATGCCGACAGCCCCACCGAAACGGTGGGGCTGCAAGGGTACGTTCTGGATCGGGAGATCTCCCGGTCAATTGGCTGGGGTCACTGCTGTGATCTTGCAATTCTCCTTGGCCGCGGGCCTGCTTTAGTTTTGCGTTTGAGCACCTGTAATGGCGCAATTCGCCTTGGCCACACCCTGCGCCGCGGCTCCTATCGAGAATGTCGGGACATTCTGGATAGCTCCCGGTGGCGCCGGCCCGTCCAACGTCTTCGTGGATTGCGCAAGGTTCTGGCCGTTGGCGTCCATCTGCTCGCACGCCAGCGTTACCGACGCAACGGCGACATTTGATCCGTTCTGCCATCGTCCCTGGACGACCTCGACTTCACCGTTCGACTCAGTGTAGCTGCCGGAGAACTTCTGAGTCGCGATGATGGCTTGATTCTGATCTCCCCCACCGCCGCCTCCCGGTCCCGGCTGAGTCTGCGTGGTCGGCGCCCCGCCCGGATTCTGGTCATTATCCTTATCGTGCGTTCCGATATACCAAAGGCCAAATATTACTGCACCCACAATCACCCATGTGAGCGGATTCTTGCCCGCCGTCGGCGTCCCCGGGGGCGCGCCCATGATAATCGGCGGAGGAAATTGTGGGGGCATCCCCGAGAACGGCTGCCCAGGCGGAGGGGGATATTGCGGAGGCATCCCCGCGAACGGCTGCGCGGGCGGCGGGGGATACTGCGGGGGCACCCCCGCGAACGGTTGCGCGGGCGGCTGTGGTGGATATTGCGGAGGCACCCCCATGAAGGGTTGCACAGGCGGCTGAGGAGTCGCCGCTTGCGGAGCTGGTGCTTGCGGGGCAGCCGCTGGCACGGCCGGTGCGCCTGCTGCTTGGGCCGTCTGATCAGCTCCGCATTTCGCGCAGAAGCGCTCGTTGCCTGCTAATGGACCGCCGCAACTACTGCAGAATGCCATATTCTTTCTTTCTCCTTTAATCAAATTCATCTCGGCCAATTCGGGATCCGGTTGGCCACAGCCGCAGCATTGAAGCCGCTACGTTTTCGGTGAGACGCTGTCCACGCACCCGACCGCATTTGCCTGGCCGTGTTGATGCGCATGCTGTGCCGCGATCTGCTTCAGTCAACGCAACAACGCTGCAAGCGATGCACTCATCGATTAGCGGAAACCTGTCTCCGGGAAAGCGAAGTCCGCACTTCCAGGATCTGCCTCGTCCTTAGTTTCCCGTTTGGACTGCAACGATGCCGCATTGCATACTGGCCACACCCTGTGCCTCGGCCCCCAAAGTGAATGGCTGGATGTTGATGGTCTGCCCCGGCTGCACCGGGCCCTTGAGGACGGTCGTCAACTGCGAAAGTGGCTGTTTGTTGGCGCCGTACTGAATGCACTCCAGCTCCGCCGCCTGGATAGTCACATTCGAGCCGTTCCGCCATTCCGCCTGCGTGATCTGGATTTGCCCATTCGAAGGTTGCCCCTTCCAGGCGAATTGTTGCGCTTTCACAAGGGCTTGATTCTGATTTCCTTGCCCTCCGGGTTGCTGTCCGGGATTCCCTCCTGGCTGCTGTCCCGGATATCCCCCGGGTTGCTGCCCAGGATTTCCTCCTGGCTGCTGCCCCGGATAACCTGCTGGCTGTTGCCCCGGATATCCTCCGGGTTGCTGCCCGGGATTCCCTCCTGGCTGCTGTCCCGGATATCCTCCGGGCTGCTGCCCAGGATTTCCTCCTGGCTGCTGCCCCGGATAACCTGCTGGTTGCTGCCCCGGATATCCTCCCGGTTGCTGCCCGGGATTCCCTGGCTGTTGCCCTGGATATCCCCCCGGCTGTTGCCCCGGATTACCCGGCTGCTGGCCCGGATTGCCCGGCTGGGATTGCGCGGGCGGCGTCTGGTCCGGTGTTGCCTTGGGTTGCATATAGTTTGTGTAGTAGTAATACCCTCCTGCCGCAACCGCGAGGGCCGCTACCCACATCATCCCGTTCTTGGTGCCCGTGACCGGAGCGGCCGGCGGCATTTGAATCTGCCCTGGCGGCGCCATATACGACGGGCCAGGGGGCGGGGCCATCATCGGAGCCGCCGCCGCCGGAGCTGGCGTGCCGCTCGCCTTTGCCGTCTGGTCAGCTCCGCATTTCACGCAGAAGCGCGAATCCCCCTCCAACTGAGCTCCACAACTGTTGCAAATTGCCATAGCGATTTCCTTTCCTTACGCAGATTTCGTCTCGGTGCCGTAAAGGTTCGGCAAGGTGCCGCTCAAACGCCCGCCGGCGCAGGCGGCTGCATTACTGGCCGTCTCGCCCCTAGCCCAAGGGTCGCTTCCACATGGGTCAGCGTGGCTTGCAGTTGCGCCTTCTTTACGTCCCTCACCTGGTTCAGACCCTGCTGAATCATGGTGAAGAGTACATACCACGAGATGACAAACGTAAAAGCTATGATTCCATTCGTGGTCCACTCCGCGGTTGCCTCGGAACTGGTCTTGAACAGATTTGGAAATGTGACCGTTATGTCCCATAGCGAATGCATCAGCACCGGAATCAGGAACGCCATCAGGAAGCGCTTATCCGCCAGCATTCCCAAGCTCACCGGCCTGTCCTGCTTCACCCGCCAGAAGGCGCCAGCGGCAATCGGCGTCCACACAACATGCCCGCCCGGAGCCTCAATCCCGCGCATCGCTAGCAAACTCACCATCGATTTCACTGCGTCGATGGGAGCCTGGTTCACCGCCGCTATAGCCTGCGCCTGGGTCAGCTGCCCCTGCCCAAATTTCAACACTGCCTGGATGGTCTCTGATTGCAACACAGAAACGAAGCCGGCGCCGCTACTAAACAACGCATATCCGGATGTTTCGAAGCAGGCAAAGCCCGCACCCACCGCGCACCCAAACAGGATTCCGTTCAACTCAAACTTGTAGCCCGCGCCGCGTATGCCGTACATCACCAGGATCACCGCCAGCAGCTTCGAACTCTCCTCGATAGGGCCCGGGAGGTTGGTGATGGCTGGAATCTGGTACTCAAGGATTGCCATGCAGAGTCCGACCACGCCCCCTACCACGAACAGCTTTCCCAATTGCACCACCGAAACGTTGCGCGGCGTGTTCATCTCGAACATGAACACCAGCACTGCCAGCGGCATCGCGAACGCTCCCATGAAAATGAGAGCCGGCAACAGATTCATTTCGTCTTGCCCGGTGAAATAAAAAACGCCATAAATGACCACAGCCGCGATCACCAGGGACATCAGCAGGCGGAAGAACATCCACGGCTTGGGCCAGTTCGTATCCACCATCTCGATGGGCGGCGTCGTTAGCGCCGAGCCTACCATGGCGTACTCTTCCTCGGCGCGAGGATCGTGGTGCTTGAATGTTTCGCTGAACGTCTGTCTCAGGCTGAACCCTTCCAGCTGATCCGAGGATGCGATCTTGCGAATCTGCGCCTGTATGCTCTGCAGCAGACCCACCCCCGCATGCGGCTGCATTCCTTGCGCAGGAACGTAATACACCTGCTGCGGCCCCCCGGGGTACGCCTGGTACATGACGGGCACCATGCCAGGTGGTGGCGGCTGCGCACCCGGATACGCGCCTGGATAAGCGGCATGGGCTGCCGGTTGTGATGCAGCGGCAGGCGCGGCCCCTGGTGCGGGCGCTGCGGATGCCTGTGCACTGCTCGCGGCGCCTATTGCGGTACCGCAACTCTTGCAAAACTTGGTTTCCGGCAGACATGCCGTTCCACAATGGGGACAAAACATGGCGATCTCCTGTCTTGCGGGTTCCGGGGGATGTTATGCAAAGTAGCATCTCGCCATCCGCAAAGTAAAGAAATCTTTGAGAAAAAAACGAATGGGACTTTCAGGGCAGCCTGCCAGTTGCCGGCCGAACGGGGTCGCAAGCCTGAATCAAGGGTCAAAATGCACAGCTGCCGGCAAAACACGCCATTTCTCACCGGGTCGGGTTGCCGGGAGAAGTAACCCTTTGACAAGATCGGTGTCTAATTTGAACAGGGAGCAAAGATTCCAAGTGCGTTTATTTCGTTTTTCCGCAGGTGCGGGATTTCTTGCCTTGATATTGGTCGCTCTGCCGCCAAGTGGAATGGCTCAACCCGCCTTTCACGGGGTCGGGAATTCGCCATCGGGGCCGGAATCCGGAAGTTTTGAGATTGCCCAGCACGGGCATACGGTAGGCACGGCCAGTTTTGAGTTCACGGCCACCGCGCAAGGCTACGACTCGTCCTCGTTGGTTAAAGTGGCCATGCAGGGGCTCGACTACGCGCTCTCCAAGACGGAGCAGCTTTCGTCTGCCAACCAACTCGAGCATGTGCAACTGAGCGCGATCGTGAACGGCGAGGCTGTGAGCGTAGTGGCGGCTCCCGATGCGGCCCAATTCCTGCTGAATATTTCGGCAAGCGGGAAAAGCTCCACCACGCGGTTGGCTGCCCATCCGGGCGCTGTTTTCCTGGCCGATTTCGATCCCGGCGCGCTCGAGACGCTTTTGGCGCTGGCGGTGAGGCAAAACAACCGCGACCTCTGGGTGATTCTGCCGAAAAATGCAGGCTCCATTGAGCCCGTGCAGTTGGCCACCTACGCCGATCAGCAGGGAACCCTCGACGGCAAGCCCATCACCGTGCATCATCTCGTCGCTATCATAGTGGGAGCCAACACCGACCTTTTTTCCGGTCCGGAGAATCAGCTTCTCCAGGCGGAGTTGCCGCAGGAAGGCTTCGCGCTGGTCCGCAAAGGCTTTGTCCTGATACCGCCAGCCAAGCCCATCGCTCCATTGGGTGGGCCGACTTCGCAGGCGCCGGGAATCTAAGCCGCGTCTTCCGCCCGGACATACAACTGAGAAGCACGCCAGAAACGTCTAATTATCAGACCAATCCGAATCCGCAAAGGCACTTTGTGGCGCATGTGGATCGACGTACACTGGAGAAGCTCTCGATTGTCCGCACTCCCTTTCATGTGCCGGGCCGAAATCCTAGTCATCGCGCTCGTGGTCTTAATTGCAGGCGGCGCTCACGCTGCGCAGGGGTTCGCGCCGGCGAAGGTGCACCGGAAGACCACGGTCGCGGCTGGCGCACCGGCAACGCGCCATGCGGTAATCGCGCACAGCAAGCATCGCATCGCGCCTGCACACACGCGCGCTCAAAAACGGACAAGCACTGCGCGGAGGCCGACGCCCAATGAGACGGGGCGCACGACAGGACTCGCGATCCGGCGCAAGCTGGCACGGAGACAGGCCGCGTGGCGCAATGTTGGGCTTCACGAAGAGCATTCGCGTACCGCCTCTCACAGGGTGAGCGAACGCGTGCTCCATATCACTCACTCCTCTCCGGCGATGGAAGTGGCATCGACTTCTTCAGCGTTCTTATTGCCGCCAGCGGAAGCGAAAGAGCCCGCACGAGCAGAAGAATCCGCGACAGAAGAAGAGATGGAACGGCCAGGGGCATCGACGCGGAACCAGTCGCGCGCGGCAACGCCAATGCCCGCACAGACGCGGAGCGACGACGGCATCACCAATGAAGAAATGGATTATGCCGAACGCGAAGTGCAGCGCAAGACTCCGCTGACGGCAGATGAGGATTCGCAGTCGGAAAACGAAGACGCAGGTGCGGGGACGAATCGGATCGCGCCGGTCACGCTGGATGAAGGGGTTGAGGAAGCGTCGCTGCGGGTTCCGCAGGGCGCGATGCCGGCGCCGCTGCGCGGGTCCCTTGCATCTTTGGAGCGGCAGAACACGCGCCTCGATGCCGAAGGTTTAGAGCGGATTGAGAACGAAGCCGACCTTGAGGATCGCATCGCGCACAAACTGCTCGTGCCCATCCCGGTGTCGGGTGCGCTCGCGGTGAACGCAGAACTGCCCCCGACTCATCGCTACTGCCGCCCGTGGACGGCACGATTCCTGGCCGACCTGGCGCGGGAGCATGACGCAGCCTTCCACCGCCCGCTCGAAGTGAGCTCGGCGGTGCGCACGATGGAATACCAAAAGCGGTTGATGGAGATCAATGGCAATGCTGCGCCGGCGGAAGGCGACATTGTGAGCCCGCACCTGACTGGCGCAACCATTGACATAGCGAAAGACGGGTTGAGCCGCAACGAGATCGCATGGATGCGCCGGCGCCTGCTGGCGCTTCAGACGGCAGGCAAGATCGACGTGGAAGAGGAGTTTCGGCAGGCGTGTTTCCACATCACTGTATACAAGAGCTACGCTCCGCCGCGTACGCCGCGCCCTGCCGCTGAGGCCGGGAGCGGAAACACAGGTACGAAGCGCCACAAAACTCCCGACCCCTCCACCGCCACGGCTTCGCAAGGGCTGTGACGCATTCGAGCGCAGGCGGGGACGGCACCTGAAAAAAGTGAAAGCAGCGAAATGAGTGAATACGCCCACGCACTCGCACTCCCTCGCTCACTTCACTCATTTCACTCCGTACACTTTCTCAACGCGCCAGGAAGTTCTGATTGGCGAGAATGCGGTAGAGAGTCGAGCGGGAGATCTGAAGCTGGCGCGCGGTGCGGAGCTTGTTACCGCGATTGAGGTCGAGCACGTACTGCACGTGACGGCGGATCACCGCGTCGAGGCACAGGTTGGCGGCCTGGGCGGCAGTCTGCGGGCCCTGACTCGCATCAAAGCCGCTCGCCGCAAAGCCTGCTCCCAGCGGCATGGCAGGGCCCAGAGGCGAGAAGGCACCAGATTGCAGGTCGACAAAGGGCTGCGGGAATGGCTGCGGGCCGTCGGGTAATGAGAGGTCGAGGGGGCGGATGACGCCGTTATCGGCTTCGAGCAGGGCATTTTCAAGAGCGCTGAGGAGCTCGCGCACGTTGCCCGGCCACGTGTGCTGCAGGAGGCGGGCGAGGGTGCCGGGCCCAAGCAAAACGGGGCGCTGCTGGTAGCGGGTGCAGAGTCCGTCGAGTAAAAACTGGGCGAGCGGGGCGATATCTTCGCGGCGCTGGCGCAGCGGCGGAATAGCGAAGCGGATGGCGGTGAGGCGAAATGCGAGATCGGGCAGCAGAAGTCCTTGACCGGCCATTTGCCGCAGCGGGGTTTGCGAAGACGCAAGCACGACGGCGTGGCCCGGCGGACGATCCTGAAGATTCTTGAGGACACCGAGGAGCAGCCCTTGTCCCGGAGGGGCAAGCAGGTCCACGCGATCCAGATAAGTGAAGCCGGCCAATGTTGCAGGATCGGCGTCGGTGGCCAGCCACTCCCGGGCGTCGCGGCGCTGGAAGTTTGAGGAAGCGAGCGGTGAGCGGCTGAACAGATAGCGTGCAAGGGTATGTTTGCCGCTGCCGTGCTCACCCTCGATGGCCGCAACCTGCAGATGCGGCGCCGCCATCTCGGCTTGCATCAGCAGCTTGCGCCACGCGGCGCTGACTCCGACAACATGAAAAGCGGCGGTCGACGAGTCCAACTCCACCAGCGTGAGGCCGGAGACGGAAGGCTGCGTTTGGAAGTGAGCCGAGCTTTGCATGGATCTCAACGTGCCTCGCCTCTGAGCAGACCCTTGGTGTCTGTTCTGATCCGACACACGTTTCATCGGCGGCGCGGCAGAAAACATGAACCGCGCGCCATTGATTCCGGTGCAAAAGCAGGAAGTTGCAGATGGAACAGGGGAGGTGGGAGCCGTGCCGAAAGAGGCCGCGTGCAGTACGGCAAGCTGTCAACGAACGATATACTCAAGTGCATCCCCGCCGCGGCGCTCACCTGCGCAACTTTGCGTTTCTCTGATGTTGTGGAAACGCGCCGGCGATTGCCCTGCTTTTCGGTGGGAATCTGCGATGCTCGGGGGCCCAGGAAACCCATGCCCAAGGAACGAATCTTGGAAAAGGAGAATGTGAGCGAGCGCGCGAAGGCACTGCGGCGCTGGGGTTACGGTGCATGGATCGCCGTGATCGCCGGCTTTGCGCTGCTGCACGCGTGGCATCTGCGCGCCGATTTCCCCAATGGGTCACCGTGGCTTTGCGACTGGGCCAAGTTTACCGACGAGGGCTGGTATGGGAACGCGGCCATCCGCGCACACCTGTTTGGCAATTGGTATATGGCGGGGGACTTTAATCCTGCCGTTGCGGTTCCGGTGTGGCCGTTTCTGGAGTGGCTGCTGTTTTTCTTCACCGGCGTAACAGTTGAGGCCGCGCGCGGGTTGGCGGTTGCGTGCTTCTTCCTGAACATGGTGCTGAGCTATCTGCTGCTGCGCAGCCGGGGTCCCCACGGACAGGTCTTCGTCCGCGGGGTGGGTAGCCGGAAAGTGGACAGCCGGAGCCCACGCTGGATTGCCCTGCTGGGTGTGACGCTGGTGGTCACAAGCCCTTTTCTCTATTGCTTCACGCGGCTGGCGATTCTGGAGCCACTGCAAATCACGCTCACCCTGGCGGCCCTGATTCTGGCCGTGCGTTTGCCGCAACAGCGTCGGCCGGTGCTGGGGTCGATTGGCATCGGTCTGCTATTTGCGCTCATCGTTCTGACCAAGACGACGGGACTTTTCCTGTTACCGGCGGTGCTTTGGGCAATGGTGTTGCCTTTGTGGGAAAAGCGCAAGTTGGCGCTGTGCTGTGCGCTGGTGATGGCGGGCGCGGCTCTTGCCGCGTATGCCGCCTGGGTGGCGCTGATCGTCTCTTTAGGCCTGCCCGGCGACTACAGATATTACTTTTTTGTGAACACCTACGAAAAGCCAACAGAGTTTTATTGGCCGTTGGTGTCGTTCTGGTGGTCGTTTCATGGCCTCTTATGGGTGGATCACAGTTTGATTCTTCTGGCTGGCGCTGTGGTGTTGGCCGCGGTCATCGCCTTCCGTAGCGTGTGTGGGCGGAAACTGTGGCGGGATCCGTTGTTTGGCGCGTCGTTGTGGGCCGTCGCAGGATATGTACTGTTTATGACGCTGCAGAACCACCCCCAGCCGCGCTATTTCGCCGTGCCGGCATTTTTCTGCTTTTTTGTGGTGGTGCTGGGAGCGGAGACGCTGCTGGATCGGACATGCCAGCCAAACCCGCCAAGCCAGTCAGATTTGACGCGCGGATTGGGCTGGGCCGTCGTAGTGTTCGCTGCGGCCGCAGCCGGGGTGCATGGAGCGCAGACCATCCGCTACGCCGCCCATCCCGAATACACGTGGGTCAATGCCGCCGCGCAACTGGCCCTATATATGGATACGCATCCCAACGGCAAGCGGCTGCTGGATTCGATCAGCGGCGATGAGATTACACTGCTGACCAAGGTTCCCAGCTTGTGCGACGACTTCGGCACCGAGGACCTTGCGCCCAAACTTGCCGCCTATCAGCCGGGCTGGTACGCCACATGGAATGACATGGATCCCGGCACACTCGAAGACCTGCATAGCAATTTCTCGGTAGAGCAGGTGGCGAGCTTTTCCGCCTTCGACGACCCGGACCGAAACCTTCTGGTGCTATTCAAGCTGCATCCGCTGCCCAACGGTCAGATGCGCAATCCCGGCGAGCAAAACCTGAAAGTTGCGATGCCCGACGACAAAATCGACATCCCGATCGAGTAAAGACAGGGACCGAGGGAGCAGGGCATGTGCCGAATCGGCTGACCCGCTGACATATGGGTTTGCTGGCTCGCTGAGCTGTTGGCTTGCCGTGTCGCTCCGTGCCATTTTGGCCCCTTATTCCCGCGCTTCCTTGCTCCATGATTCTCCCGTGACAGCAGTCACTCGACAGCCGTGTATCCGGATGATAGCCTTCCCGTGGCAATTCCCCGGGCTGTTTGCGAGGTCGATCCGGGGCCGTGGTTCTTGCGGCTTCAAAACATTATGGATGGAGGGTATGTGACGGTACAGGGTTGTGAGTATTTCTTTCTCGGCGTGAGCTTGGTTTCGTTTTTTGTCGCGTTACGGTTCGCGCGCCAGGTCATTGCATCGCACATGGGTTCGGCGGATTTGCAGAAGTTGTCCGCGGCCATCATGGGAGGCGCGGGAGCCTTCCTGAAGCGGCAATCGAGGACCGCGGCGGTTCTCCTGGGCTTGCTGCTTCCCACGTTCGCATTCGCCCAGTCGGATCACGGAGGCGGCGGAGGCGAAGCCAGTCTGAAGCTGCCGGATTTAACGAGCGTGAGTTTTGCGAACTTTTTCGGCCTGAACGGACACGACCTTCTGACGTGGGGACTGCTGTTCTGCGTCGGCGGGCTGTTGTTCGGCCTGACGATCTACGTGCAGCTGAAAAATCTGCCCGTGCATCGCACCATGCGCGAAATGTCCGAGTTGATTTATGAGACCTGCAAAACCTATCTCGTCACGCAAGGCAAGTTCATCCTGCTGCTCTGGGTTTTCATCGCGGTCATCATCTCGCTGTACTTCGGAATTCTGTCGCCGGTAGGAAATGTTGCGGTGACGCTGCCCATTATTTTGGCGTTCTCGCTAGTCGGCATCGCGGGCAGCTACGGCGTGGCGTGGTTCGGAATTCGCGTCAACACCTTTGCGAATTCACGGACGGCGTTCGCAGGATTGCGCGGCAAGCCATATCCTTGCATGGCAATTCCGCTCAAGGCGGGCATGAGCATTGGCATGGCTCTGATCTCGATCGAGCTGCTCATTATGCTGTGTATTCTTCTGTTCATCCCGGCCGCTTATGCGGGCCCATGCTTCATCGGCTTCGCGATTGGCGAATCCCTGGGCGCTGCGGCTCTGCGTATTGCCGGCGGCATCTTTACCAAGATTGCCGACATCGGCTCCGATCTGATGAAGATCGTCTTCAAGATCAAGGAAGACGATGCGCGCAATCCCGGCGTCATCGCAGATTGCACGGGCGACAACGCAGGCGACTCGGTCGGCCCCTCGGCCGACGGCTTTGAAACCTACGGCGTCACCGGCGTGGCTTTGATCACGTTCATTCTGCTCGCCGTCCCCGATGCCAAAACGCAAGTGCAACTGCTGGTATGGATTTTCGTGATGCGCGTGGCCATGCTGGTATCGAGCTCGGCTGCGTATTTCCTCAATGGCGCCATCGCCAAGGCCAAGTACCGCAATGCAGATGAAATGGACTTTGAGACCCCCCTGACCTCGTTGGTCTGGATCACGTCGATCGTTTCCATCATCCTCACCTTCATCGTCTCGAGGATGATGATTCCCGATCTGGGCGACGGATCGCTGTGGTGGAAGCTGGCTTCCATCATCTCGTGCGGAACTTTGGCCGGCGCGATCATCCCCGAACTGGTCAAGGTCTTCACTTCTACCAAGTCGGGCCACGTGAGAGAAGTCGTCAAATCCGCGCAGGAAGGCGGAGCTTCGCTGGGCATCCTTTCGGGATTCGTAGCCGGCAATTTCTCGGCCTACTGGCTTGGCCTGAGCATGGTCGCTCTCATGAGCATGGGCTATTACTTCTCGACCGGCCCGTCCATGGCGGTTCTGATGCTGGCTCCGGCCGTCTTTGCGTTTGGCCTGGTGGCGTTCGGATTCCTGGGTATGGGCCCGGTGACGATCGCGGTCGACTCCTACGGGCCAGTCACAGACAATGCGCAATCCATCTACGAACTGTCGCTCATCGAAACGGTTCCCAACATCGAAGCGGAGTTGAAGAAGGACTACGGCATCGACGTGAAGTTCGAGCGCGCCAAGGAATTGCTGGAAGCGAACGATGGAGCTGGCAATACTTTCAAGGCTTCGGCCAAGCCGGTGCTCATTGGCACCGCCGTGGTGGGCGCAACCACGATGATCTTCTCGATCATCATGGCCCTGACAGGCGGACTGACGCATGACGTCGCGAGCCTCTCTCTGCTGCATGCGCCCTTCCTGCTCGGGTTGATCACCGGCGGAGCCATGATCTACTGGTTCACCGGCGCATCAACGCAGGCCGTCACCACCGGCGCTTATCGTGCGGTCGAGTTCATCAAGGCCAACATCCGGCTCGAAGGCGTGGAAAAGGCATCGGTCGCCGACTCGAAGAAGGTGGTGGAAATCTGCACCAAGTACGCGCAGAAGGGAATGTTCAACATCTTTCTCGCGGTCTTCTTCGCCACGCTCGCTTTTGCGTTCGTTGAGCCGTTCTTCTTTATCGGCTACCTGATCTCGATTGCGGTCTTTGGCTTGTACCAGGCCATCTTCATGGCCAATGCCGGCGGCGCATGGGACAATGCGAAGAAAATTGTGGAGGTCGACCTGAAACAAAAGGGCACGCCTTTGCACGACGCAACTGTCATCGGCGACACCGTCGGCGATCCATTCAAGGACACTTCGTCGGTGGCCCTGAACCCGGTGATCAAGTTCACGACCTTGTTCGGATTGCTTGCGGTCGAGCTGGCCGTGAAACTCAGTCACCAGAACGCCAATCTGGCGATCGGTCTCGCCGTCGCGTTCTTCCTGGTGTCGGTGTTCTTCGTGCACAAATCGTTCTACGGCATGAGGATCGATAACAAGTCGAGCTTCTGATTCCGGTCTTCGAAACCACTGCGGCCCCTCGTGCAAACGCGCGGGGCCGCAATTATTTTGGAGCCCTGGGAAGAGTCCATTTATCATGAAACCGCTCCGCAACAGGAGGGCAGGAACATGAATAGACGCGTCTTCCTCAGTGCTGCGTCGGCAGCACTCCCCGGGCTCGTATCGGGGCGCATATGTTTTGCAGCGCAGCGATGCACACAGCCGGCTGCCACCGCGTATGGCGAGGTTCAGCGCTGTACGGCAGGGATTCAGAGTATGAACTTTCAGCAGGCCTGGCAGCAGCAGAGCGAGTGGTGTTGGGCCGCCTCCATCAGCATGTTGTTCGAGTTTCACGGGCACAAGGTAAGCCAGCAAAGAATTGTCGAAGAGACATGGGGCGCCGTCACCAACATGCCCGGCGAGCCGATGCAAATCCTCAGTGACCTCAACCGCACGTGGAAGGATGACAGCGGCGTGCCGTTCCGCTCCCAGGGGGACATGCGGTCGGTGAATATCTACACTGCTGTCGATGACCTCAAGAACGACCAGCCGCTCATTATTGGCGCGCTCGGCCATGCCACGGTGTTGACCGCGATTACGGGAGACATCAACATGACCACGGGCGCGTGGCAGATCGAGGAAGTGATCGTCCGCGACCCCTTGCCGGGCAATGGCGGCCGCCGTTTGTTGACGCCCATGGAATGGGGCCACCTGGCCTTCGCAGCGCGGGTGCGCGTGGAGTAGGGGACTTGCGGCGCGTTTAGAAAGCAGGTTTCAGCATAGAAAGCGGACGTCCCAGCCTTGGGGTCCTCATCCAGCGAATTTGTTTGCTGCGGTGGAAATCCCGATTCCGAGACCTGGGTGTTCACCGAGAAAATCAACTGCCCATAAAATCATTGTGATTGCGAGGATGGTGGCGGTATGCTGCCACCATGCGACTTCCCCGCATTCTGCTGCTTACCCTTCTTGTTGCTGCGATTGCTGGATTCACACTGACCCAGGCCACTGCGCGGGCGGCGGATGCGCCCGCCTCTCCACAACCAGTGCGCTTCGATGGCGGGCTGACTACGCTTGATGGGCCGTGGCAGTTTCACCTCGGTGACGATTCCGCATGGGCTGCGGCGAGGTTCGACGACTCGGGCTGGGAAAAGCTCGATGTAGACAAGCCCTGGGGCGAACAAGGCCACGCGGGCGTGGACGGGTATGCGTGGTACCGGCGGCATTTGAGTCTGGCTCCGGGCGAGACGGAACCCGAACAACTGGCGATTCTGATTCCCGCGGTAGAGGACGCATACGAGCTCTATTGGAGCGGGCGATTTGTGGGCACTTACGGAGCGATGCCGCCGTATCCGGTGTGGTACTACGACATGCGGCCGCATACGTGGGGACTGGGGTCGGCGCAATCGGGGGTTCTGGCCATTCGCGTTTGGAAGGCGCCGTACGGCTCCTACGATAGCGGCAAGCAGGGCGGCTTTTATGCGCCGCCGGTGCTGGGCAGCCCGATGGCCATCGGCAACGCGATGAGCACGATGGACTACCACTGGATGCGAGGAAGCCAGGTCTATTTCGCACTGGATTCGCTTTATGGGTTGGTTGCGGTGCTGGGGTTCCTGTTCTGGTTGCGCGACCGCAGCCAGTGGCTGGCCTTCTGGATGGCGTGCTTCGCGGCGGCGCACCCACTGGGGGCGATTCTCGTTGGTTTGAAACTGCCACTCTCGCTGGTTGTGGCCATGGGACTGAACCAGCCGGTGTACGTGCTGGGCGATATTTCGATGTGGTACGTGCTGGTTTGGCTGCTGGGCCTGCACGACGACGCGCGGGTGGTGCGGCTGACGCGCATTCTTGCCATTGTGGAGTTTACCGAAGGGATTGTCGACGGCTGCCTGACGTACGGGTTTTCGCTTCCCCATCCGCTGCCCTGGCAGGTGTTCGATCTGGCGCTGATGCCGGTGGTGATCCTGCTGGAGCTTTACCCCTTCTACCTGATCGGTTATGCGCTGGTGCACAAGCGGAAGCTCGATCCGGCGCGCTGGATCGTTGCGGTGCTGGCGTTCCTTTCGCAGACCATTTTTGTGGCGGCCGTGGCGCTGTCGCAGGGCAGCCGGTTTACCCACTGGACGATTGGCGACAAAATCAACTCCCCACTGTTCACCGTATTGGGCAACGGGGTGAACGCTCGCACACTGACCGGGGCCTTGCTGCTGGTGGCGCTGGTGTACGCGGTCTACCGGTACTCGGCTGAGAGCCACCGCCAGCAGGCGCGGCTGGAAGAAGAGATTCGCAACGCGCGGGCGGTGCAGCAGGTGCTGATCCCGGAGGCGATTCCTGCAACGCCGGGATTCAAAGTGGAGAGCGTCTACAAGCCGGCTGAAGAGGTCGGCGGAGATTTCTTTCAGATTATGCCGCTGCGCGGCGGCGGGGTACTGTCGGTGATCGGCGACGTGAGCGGGAAGGGAATTCCGGCGGCGATGACGGTTTCGCTGCTGGTGGGCACGGTGCGCACGCTGGCGCACTACACGCAGAGTCCGGCGGAGATTCTAGCGGCGATGAACCAGCGCATGCTGGCGCGGAGCCACGACGGAGGGTTTACCACGTGCCTGATTCTGCGCGCCGATCCGGACGGGAAGATTACGGCGGCGAATGCCGGGCATCTGGCGCCGTACCTGAGGTGCAGGGAGATGGTGATCGAAGGCGGGCTGCCGCTGGGGCTCGCAGCGAACGCGGTCTACACGGAGTCGACTACGCAGCTGGCCGAGGGCGAGCAGTTGACGCTGCTGACCGACGGCGTGGTAGAGGCGCGCAGCAAGTCCGGCGAGCTGTTCGGGTTCGATCGCACGTCGGCCATCGCGGCTGACACGGCGGAGTCGATTGCGCAGGCGGCGCAGAGCTTCGGCCAGCAGGACGACATTACGGTGCTGACCCTGAGCCGCTCCCACGGCGATGGAGCCATCTTGGGGCAGCGGGTTGTCGCCGTGACGACGTAGATCGAGGTTCGTGCTATTCCAGGTCCAAGAATCGGGATCCCGGGCACCCCTTTTCTTGCCTGGTTTAGCGGATAGGGGTGGGGTTTCTGCGATCCCACCCTTTTCCGCAAAATACGCGAAAGGGATGGGGCACGGCCTACCCCGTTGGGTTGAGATTCCGGGCGCTGGAGGTTGGACCCGGAAACGACCCTCGATCTCCACAATTCGCACAAGAGAAGCTCTGTTTTGCACTGTTTCTGCGCCTTGTGAGGAGGCTTGCGAGGGTCTACCCTTAGATAGTGGTACGCGAATCGGGCCGGGCCCTGGATTTGCCCCGATTTGAGTGCAAAACGAACCGCGCAACCCCGCTCCAGTCAAGGCCGTTTGCAGCTTTCCACAGGCAAATGGCGGTGTTTAGAGAGCAGGTGCGCGAAATGCCAACAAAATACAAGATATTGTGGTTTGTTGTTGACACGTACCATGGACAGCGGTATTTTTTCATCTGCGGCTGTAAACGGATTGTAAAGAAACACCCGCGCAAATGGGGCGCGGGGGGGCCGCGATGATGCTCAAGCTCGCGACCTTATTCATCCCCGTTTTCCGTTCTTTTTCAAGGTCTTGCAGGTAATGCTCATCTCCGGCGCCCGCGCTGGACACACGGCTTTTTTTCACCGATTTTGCCCTATCGAGAGGATCTAGATGAACGAGGCTCAACTTCAGACTTCGACCGCTGCCTTCCAAACCACCCCCCGTACACAGCAGGGATTGACGTTTACACGCCGATTTTCAACGGAGGGCATTTCGCCCTATGACGAGCTCCAGTGGGAACACCGGACCGCGGCCATTACCGACACCAAGGGCAACACGATCTTCGAGCAGAAGGACGTGGAGGTTCCGGCGGACTGGTCGATGACGGCCACAAATATTGTGGCCTCAAAATATCTGCACGGGCAGATGAACACGCCGGAGCGCGAGACGGGCGTGCGCCAACTGGTGGGGCGCGTGGCGGAGACGGTGCGCGACTGGGGCATCAAAGGCGGCTACTTTGCTACGCCCGCGGATTCCGCCATCTTCTTTGACGAACTGTCGCACCTGCTGCTGACGCAGAAGGCGGCGTTCAACTCGCCGGTGTGGTTCAACGTGGGCTGCGACCGGCTGGAGCCGGATGCGGACGGACAGAACTGGCACTGGGATCCGGTGACGGGCGGTGTGCAGTATGCGCCCACGGGCTACAAGAATCCGCAGTGCTCGGCCTGCTTCATCAACGCGGTGGAAGATTCGCTGGATTCGATCCTGACCCTGGCCAAGACCGAGGGCATGCTCTTCAAGTGGGGATCGGGAACGGGCACGAATCTGTCGTCGCTGCGCGGCTCGATGGAGCTGCTGTCGGGCGGCGGATCGGCCAGCGGGCCCTTGAGCTTCATGAGGGGCTTTGACGCCTTTGCCGGTGTTATCAAATCTGGAGGGAAAACGCGCCGCGCGGCCAAGATGGTGATCCTGAATGTCGACCATCCGGACATCGTGGATTTTATCGAGTGCAAATCAAAGGAAGAGGCCAAAGCGCACACCCTGATCAAGGCCGGCTACGACGGAAGCGGTCCGGACTCCGAGGCGTTTTCGTCCATCTTCTTCCAGAACGCGAACAATTCAGTACGGGTCAGTGACGAATTTATGCGTGCCTACGAAGCCGATGGGGACTTCACAACTTTCACGGTGAAGGGCCACCAGCCGGTAGAAACCCGCAAGGCGCGCGAGATCATGCAAAAGATCGCCGACTCGACGTGGCAGTGCGGCGATCCGGGCATGCAGTTCGACGACACCATCAACAAGTGGCACACCAGCAAGAACACGGCGCGCATCAACGCGTCGAATCCGTGCAGCGAGTACATGTTCCTGGACAACTCAGCCTGCAACCTGGCGAGCCTGAACCTGATGCGCTTCGTTACGCCGGCGGGAATGTTCGACGTCGCTGCGTATCGGCACGCGGTCACGGTGATGACCACGGCGATGGAGATCCTGGTGGACAACTCGGGATATCCGACCGAGGCCATCTCGCGCAACTCGCACGACTACCGGCCGCTGGGCCTGGGCTACGCCAACCTGGGCGCATTGCTCATGTCGTTTGGCCTGCCGTACGATTCCGAAGCCGGGCGCGACTTGGCCGCAGCGATGACGGCGATCATGTGCGGACAGTCGTACCTTCAGTCGGCGATCATCGCCTCGCAGTGCCCGCCGGTGGCTTCGGCCACGCCGCTGACCGCTTCGGTGGAGCACCAGGGCGGAGCCTGCCCGGGCTTCTACGTCAACCGCGAGCCGTTCCTTGACGTGATCCGCATGCACCGCGCCGAGGTGAACAACATCGGCAAGTCGGCGGCATCGGGCGAGCCCTTCATGGTGCCGCAGCTCGAAGCACTGCTTGAAGCAAGCCGCGAGTGCTGGGATATGGCATTGCTCTACGGCGAGCGCTACGGCTATCGCAATTCGCAGGTGACGGTGCTGGCGCCCACGGGCACCATCGGCTTCATGATGGATTGCGATACCACCGGCATTGAGCCGGACCTGGCGCTGGTGAAGTACAAGAAGCTGGTCGGCGGCGGCATGATCAAGATCGTGAACAACACGGTGCCGGCGGCTCTGTTCAAGCTCGGTTACTCGAACGACGATGTGAACGCGATCGTCAGCTACATCGACGCCACGGGCACCATCGAGGGCGCGCCGGGCATCAAGCCGGAACACCTGGCGGTATTCGATTGCAGCTTCAAGCCGGCCAAGGGCACGCGGTCCATTCATTACATGGGGCACATCAAGATGATGTCGGCGGCGCAGCCGTTCCTCTCAGGCGCAATCTCGAAGACGGTGAACCTGCCGCACGAAGCCACCGTGGAAGATGTGGCCGAGGCCTACGCAGAGAGCTGGAGAATGGGCATCAAAGCAGTAGCAGTCTATCGCGACGGGTCGAAGGGAACCCAGCCGCTGAATACGAGCATGGACGCGAAGAAGGAACCTTCGGCGCTGGACGCAGTGGGCAGCCGGGTGCTCAGCCACCTGTCTGCATCGCAGCCGGCCGCTGAAGCCGATCTGAAGACGCTGGAGACGCACGGAGCGGACAAGGTTGAGGTAAGCGCGAAGCAATTGTTTGCCGTGTCGCAAGCCTTCCAGAGGGCGATGGAAGAGATTGCCACGGCTGCTGCGGTTCCCGTGCTCACGGCCACGCCTTCAGTGGATACCAGCGAGATCGAAAAGAACAAGCAGGACCTCAAGGCTCCGCCGCGCGCCATTCGCCACCGTCTGCAGGAGGAGCGCGCGTCTCTCACGCACAAGTTCTCCATCGCCGGGCACGAGGGCTACATCACGGTCGGGCTCTACCCCAACGGCCAGCCCGGCGAAATTTTCATCCGCATGGCCAAGGAGGGTTCGACGGTCAGCGGACTGATGGACGCATTTGCTACCTCGGTTTCTCTCGCGTTGCAACATGGCGTGCCGCTGAAGGTGCTGTGCGAGAAGTTCGCGCACACGCGCTTCGAGCCTTCCGGCTGGACGGGCAACGAGCAGATTGGTTATGCCAAGAGCCTCATGGATTACATGTTCCGCTGGCTCAACCTGCGCTTCCTCTCGGGCGAGCAGTTGACGCTGTTTGCAGGTTTGGCTCCCAAAGCGCCGGCACTGCCGGCATCGCCAAGCCTCCTCGAGGAGACTGGCATCGAGGATGAGCACGCGGCCTCTTCGAACGATCACCTGGCGCGCCTAGCAGAGGAGGTCGCCAAGCGGCTCAACCAGGTGAGCGGACATGGCGGCACGGCAGGCGGAGGCATTGCCCCCGAGGCGCAGTCGCGCCCGACGGCGGCAGCGAGTTCCGCGCCCATGCCCAGTCTGCAAGATCGCGGGTTGTACCACGCCGCTGACGCCATGCGCGACATGTATGATATGGGCGACGCACCCAGCTGCAACGTTTGCGGCGCGATCATGGTGCGCAACGGCAGTTGCTACCGCTGCATGAGCTGCGGATCGACGAGTGGGTGCAGCTAAACCGAATCAGGGCTGATTCAATCCCCTAAAAAGGGCCGGGAGATTCACTCCCGGCCTTTTTGCGGGCTGAGGATTTGTGCATTACCTAATGGTTCAAAATATCAAGCGCTGATCACTCAGGCGAACCGGATTCTGAACACCGTTGCGAAGTTGGTACTGGGCCGATACGGCTTCGGCAGTTCTAGCTGCAGGCAATCCGCGGTTTGTCTCCATGGTGACGTCTCTTCGGTTCCCAGCAATTGCACATGCTCGACTTTTCTTGCGGCCGCGGAAGTTCCCAGAGACGCGATCGCCATCGCCTTGGTTGGCCAGCCCAAAGCCAACGCATAGACCACAGTGTTTGACTTGTTTCGCGTAAACCGGATGTCGTCAGCGTCAAAGCTCTTGGGGTTGCCAGATTGACGCGATCGCGCATCGCGCGTGGCAGGCCCTTCGCCGTATACCCTCCACGGGCGGGTCTCATAAATCGCTTCTCCATTCACTTGAATCCACGCCGCAATCTGATCAAGGACCGCAATCTCCTTTGTATCGATGGTGCCGTCGGGCCGGCCGGGAATGTTCAGGATGAAGGTACCGTTTTTGCTCACCGTATCAATGAGCCAATGAACTACGTCGCGGGGATGCATGTATCCGCCGTACTCTCCGGGCTGTTCGAAGAGGCTGCGATCGTAATGCCAGCCGCCGATGCACGTTTCCGACTGCCAGGGGTAGGGCATGATGCCGCTGGTCACATCGCGTTCAATATCCGCCACGAGACACTTGGCCAGTTGCTCCGGCACGACCTTGGTGGTAATCACGCCATCCATCTTGCCGCCGTGGGTTTTGAGATTGTGGTTGTAGAAGTAACAGCTTGCGTTCATCCCGCCCCAACCCAACGGCAACAGACGATTGTCTAAATAAAGAAGATCGGGATTGTGCTGTTCCACAAGGTCGCAGGTCCGATCATTGAAGTTTTTTACATAAGAGATATCCGGAAGCGCGTTGGGAGGGTGCTTGGGGCCATAGAGTTGCTGCGGATCGAAGCCTTCCCACCATTGGCCTTTGCCATCGGCAGCGGTCAGGAGTCCGTCGTAGGGGATTCCTGCGAGCGCGCCGGTTTTATCGGTGTCGTGCGCGGTTTGGAACCACCACCAGTTGCGGGCCTGGTGTACCGTGACGCCAAACCGCAACCCCTGCCTGCGGGCCGCCGCAGCCCACGTGCCGACTACGTCGCGATGCGGGCCGATGTTGACAGCGTTCCAGGGCTGATGGCGCGAGTCCCAGGCGTCGAAGTTGTCGTGATGATTGGCCAGCGCCAGAAACAGCCTGGCTCCGGCCTTTTTGTAGCGCGCGATGAGAGCGTCCGGCTCCCAGTTCTGCAGCGTCCACTGCGGGCAAAGGTCTTTATAACCGAACTGCGATTGCGGTCCGTAGTGCTCACGGTGGAACTTGTATTGAGCAGAGCCCTGCATATACATGTTGCGCGCATACCAGTCGCCGGACTCGGGAACGCATTGCGGGCTCCAGTGCGCCCAGATACCAAACTTGGCGTCGCGATACCAGTCGGGTACTTCGTATTGCTCAAAGGACTCCCATGTGGGTTTGTAAGGTCCCTCGCCTCCCAGTCCCGGGATCGGAGAGACCATCGGCGCGCCATTCCAAGAGCCCCCGGCGACCGGAAGATCCGGTGGCATGGCCGGGCCGGACTCGGAATTGGGGCTCACATACCAGGCGGATTCGTTGAGCTTTGCTTTTTTAAACCTTCCCTTTTCCAGAACGTAAAACACGCGCTTGTCCGGCGGCGTGCCGCAGAACCGGGCATAGTCCTGCGTATAAGTTTCAAAATCGCTCAATGCATCCGTAGTAGTTGCCGTCGTCTCTTGTGCCGCGGCTGGAAGAGCCAGCGCAGCTGCGGCCGAGGCGGCTAATTTGCAGAAATTCCTCCGTCGCATCGGTTTTCTCCCCGCGCCGTTTACGGTTGGTGCAACCGGCCAGCTATTGGTACAACTCGACTTTATTGCTGCCTTCCGATCCTTCGGCGACAGCGTCGTAATTGCCTGTCGCGCGACGAGTCAGGATCAAGTCCGCGGAATGGGTGAGCCGCAGAGCGGGCTTGCCATCGCGATCCAGGAAACTACAAGCGCCACATGCGAGCTTCTCAATGGTTCCATTCTTGGCTGCCTTCAAAGCAAAAACGCCTTCGTAGGCGCCGCTGAAATGATGGCCATCCAGATCGATTGAGAATTGCTTTGGCTGATGGCTTTCGAGTGAATTGAGATCGGTGAGGATGATGCTGCCGTCCTCGAGCTCGCCGCCGACGTCGCGCAGTGGCGATGGCGCAACTCCGAGTTGCGGAATATTGTCCACGCTGAAGCCAACTACGGTGGCTTTGCCGGCGATTTTGCGATAAAGATCGTCGATTGGCGCGCCATCGAAATCCCGAGTCGCAGCGCCCTCCAGCATCAGGCGTCCTCCGCGCTGCGTGTACTTCAAGAGAAATGCCAGCGTGCTGCCCTTGGCATATTGCGGGTAGAGGTATACGACCGCGCGAAACACATGGCCGTTCAGGATGGGGCGATTGTTTTTATTCAGCTGCAGTGAGCCGTTGTCGATCAGGTCGCTGGGAACCACTGCGCAGCGGTAACCCGCATCCCAGATTGCCTTGACCTTCTCTTCGATGTGAAGGGATGCGTTGACGTCAAATTCATTGCGCGCACTTTCATCGGGATACCAGTTGAGCAGCGCGGGCATGCCAAAGATCACCAGGAGCGGCAGCTCGGGAGCGGCCGGATCAAATCGATTCAGGAGCCGGATCTTCCTCTCGACAGGATTCAATTGAGAGAGAAAGGGCTCGGTAGAGAGGTCGACGCCCCAGCGGCCGGTGTCGTTGTATCCGTGGTAATGGATGCGCGCGTCAAATCGCGCGTCGTTCATGGCTTTTTCAGCAAAGCGATGGATATCCCGGCCGTAAAACTGGTCGTACATGATGTTGCCGGAGTGCGCGACCAGCAGTCCCATGCGCAAGGGAAGCGAAAGATCCTCGTCGCTCATGCCGTACTGGCGCGGAATAGTCCACCAGTTGATGCCTGTGGCCCAAGCTTCGTCGTTGGTCAGATGATTGTGATAGGTGTTGTGAATGCCGGCGAAATTCTTGTTTCCGAATACCTGTCGCGAATATTGAAAGAATTGATTCTCCACGTCGAGCGGGCCTTGCCGGAAGAAATCCCAATATTGGTCGATGGCGCGAATGCGGACTTCGGGATGGCCGGCCGGTGCATATCGAGTGGCAAAGAGCGCTTGCACGAGCGGCATTCCCGTGGCCTGCTGGAAGCCCGCGGCGAAGGCGCGCCCGGCGAAGTGGCCGCGCCAGGGGGTTTGGGGAACCATGGGAATGCGAATGTAACCGAACTCGTCGAGCGCGGTGCCATCGAGGGGAACGCCGCGATATTCGTCGATCACGCTATGAATCCATTGAGCGAAGGCCGGATTGAAGAGATCAACCGCTCCATACCAGTTTTCGGCGAGGGCAAAGATGGTATAGCCGGCATACTGGGGACCAAGATTCACCGCAACGGAAAGCGTACCGGGCTGAGGCGAAGAGCTAGTCGCCCGCCTGGTCACGTCGGCAAGCGTCGCTGCGTCGTACTCGCCGGGGCCGGTTTTGCGAAACGCCCATGCCCGCAGTAGTTCAGTTTTCTGTGGGACAAGCGAGCGCAGCTTAATGGATGCCTCAAAATTGCCGACGCCTTGTGCGTCCAATGCGCCCTCGCCATCGGCCACGACCGTCTGTTCTTCGTCCGGGTTGGCACTTTTTGCGGCGCTTCCGTCTCCCAGGCCGAGGCTTACGCCGATTCGCAAGCCATGCTCATGGGCTTCTTTGACGATTCCCGTGACGGCATCGTGAGCTTGTTTGTCGCCGGTGAAGCGGACCCCTTCGCGCGCCGTGAGAAATGGAAAATCAAAGACGGTGTCGTGCGCGATGTGCTGAACGTCGCGGGTGTAGTGGTCGGGAGCGAGTGTCGCAGGCGTAACGAACCAGTAGAGAAGCTCGGGGTAGAGGCCGTTTTGGACAGGCTCTTCGTATCTCAGATTGACAACCGCGACGCTCTTTCTGGCTTGTGGCGAAGACGTAACTGCTCCACATGCGATGAGGAACCATATGCCCAACTTGCTCATTGCTCTCTGCTCCATTTCTTTCGATCTCTTTGCGGCTATTTGAGCATGAACTGCGTAGTCAGCGACGCCTCAGACCAGCCACCTGCCCAAGCGGTGTAATTGCCCGGCTCGACGGCCCACTTACGCTCTGCGTTCCACACGGCAAGCTGATCGCAGGGAACACGAAACGTGACGGTCTTGGTTTCCTGCGGCTTTAAATGAATCCTGGAGAACCCTTCAAGCGAGCGGCGCGGAGTTTCCACGCTGCTCACGTTTTCGCGCATGTAGAGTTGGGCCACCTCGTCGCCTTCGACACTCCCGGTATTTGTCACGTCCACTGTGATCTGGATGTCGGTGTGACTGCCGGACGAGGGCGGTAGCGCAACCAGATGATCGTAGCGGAAAGTTGTGTAGCTCAGGCCGAAGCCGAAGGGGAACAGCGGTTGGCCGTCGCTGTCCACATACTTCAATCTGCGCGACGGATCGGAGTTGTAGAAGTCCGGCAGTTGGCCAACGGTCTGCGGGAAAGTGATCGTAAGCCGGCCGGCGGGATTGTTGTCGCCGAAAAGTGTCTGGGCAATGGCCGTTCCGCCAAACTCGCCGGGGTACCAAGCCTCGAGGATGGCAGGTACATGCTGTTTCGCCCAGCCGATCGTGAGCGGCCTGCCGTTCTCGAGCACCAGCACGGCGGGCTTGCCTGTGGCCACAATGGCCTCAAGAAGTTGTTCCTGGTTGCCGGGCAGGTCAAGATTGGAGCGATCGTTACCCTCGCCGGAGATGCCCCCGCGTTCTCCCAGCCCGAGAATTATTACGTCCGCGCTGTTCGCCGCTGCTACCGCCGCGGGAATGTCGGTTCCATCGTTGAAGGTCACTTGCGCGTGGGGCACAATCGCACGAATGCCGTCGAGCATGCTGATGCGCTCACCGTTCTTTTCGTTCTCATAATCGGCGTAGCGCGCCACATTCGCATTCGGACCAATAACGGCGATGTGCCCAACAGATTTCGAAAGTGGAAGCAGGTGGTTCTCGTTCTTCAAGAGCGTCATCGATTCGCGTGCCGACTCGAGCGATACAGCCAGATGCGCCGGTGAACGCCACACCTTCGCCTTCAACGCAGGATCGACGTAAGGATGATCGAAGAGGCCGAGCATGAACTTGACGCGCAGCACGGAACGCGCCGCGCGGTCCACATCGGCCTGCGAGAGCGAACCATCGTGCACGCAATCGATGAGCGCGTTTTGAAAAATGTCGTGAGGGAAATCGTAGAACTGCATGTCCACGCCGGAGCGGATGGCCATGCATACGGCGTCCTTGGGCGTAGCCGCGACGAAGTGCGCGTTGTAAAGGCGCTTGATCGCGCCCAGGTCAGAGAGCACAAATCCCTGAAAGCCCCATTCATCGCGCAGAATCCCTTTCAACAGCATGGGATCGGCGGTAATTGGGATGCCATCGATTTCGTGGTAGGCAGCCATCACGCTCATGGCGTGCGCATCGCGCAGCGCCGGCTCAAACGACTTGAGCATCACTGTGCGCAATTCGCGCTCGCCGATGTGCACCGGCGAGGTGTTCACTCCGCCCTCCGGCGATCCGTGCCCGGCAAAGTGCTTGGGCTCGGCGACCACGGTGTGATCGGTAGCGAGGCTCTCACCCTGCGCGCCCTCAACATATGCCAAGCCGAATTGCCCGCTCAGGTAAGGGTCTTCGCCAAAATCCTCTTCCACCCGGCCCCAGCGTGGATCGCGGGCGACGTCCAGCACGGGTCCCAGAATCATGTCGGCTCCCGTCGAGCGCGTCTCAGCAGCGATGGCTGCGCCAGTCTGGTGCGCAATTTCGGGGTTCCACGTTGCGGCCAGGTTGAGCGGTGCGGGGAAGACCGTGCCCTTGTCATATCCAAGCAGAGCCTCCTCAACGAAAATTGCGGGAATGCCGAGCCGGTTATGTTCGATTACCCATTTCTGGATGGCGTTCGACTGTTCCGGTGTGGGATAGAGATCGTGAATACTGCCGACGCCCAGCGAGCCCAACAATGACTGCGCTTTATCTGGCTCAAAGACCGCATCGGGCGCGGCGTGTGTGCCGTCAAGTTGCGCGCTCATCAGTCCCTTCGACCCTTGATACATGTCGAGCTGACGCACCTTCTCTTCGAGCGTCATGCGGCTGAGCAGGTCGTTCACGCGGCTTTCGATCGGCGCGCCGACCCGCCGATACAAAGGGATGGATACCTTTTTCGCGGACGGCTCCTGGGCCGAGAGCGCCACGACGCAATCGCAAAGCGCGAACACAACTGCAGCCAACGCGAGTAATTTCAGCAAAGATGTCGAACCACTTCTTGCCGCATGAGACATTTTCGTTTCAACCTTTCCGATATATTGAGAGCTTTGCCCGCGCAGACCTACGCGGAATGTTTTTCACGTGGTCGATCGTGACGCGCTCTGAAAATCCAGATCCAGATGCTCGTCCTTGCATGCGATATGAAATTGTTCGGAGCCAAAATCGGTCTGCGTGTACGGATTCTGCCAGCGAGGGTAGCCGCGAAGGGGAAGCGCAGTTCCATTCAACAGAAAGGGTGTGTTCCGGCCAAATTGCAGATCCCCGTTTCCCGGAGAATTGAAGCGAACGTGCAGCTTGTCCACGTCGATGGCGGCCGCTCGAATGGAATCGACGAACGCCGAGAATGCGCCATCGCACGCTTTGCGGCCGACCTGGCAAATCCATACATTTTCAAAGCCTGGCGCACCAATCTCCTGCTCCGCTTCGGGTCCGGATGTGACCCACTGGCGCGGAAGGTGCGAGTAGAGTGCTATGTATCCATCTGCGACGCGACCGAATGTCCATCCGCCGCCCGACGGCGACGGCGCATCGATGACTTCGTCGAACGCCCACTTTGGAAAATACGCGTGCGTGTAGCCATACGGCCGTGATTCGAGACGGCCGGGCACAACGTGCCGATCGATGTTGTAGATCGAGATCAGCACGTTCCGATATTGCGCGTTGCGTGGCATCCGCCCGTTGGCCGACCAGTAGCCGGGACCCTGACTGCGCCCATGCGGTCCCGGGTTGGTGACAAAAACTACTGCATAGGGCCCGAGTGTTGCCTGCCAAAGGTGCTGTTGCGCGCCCTCTTCGCCCGGCCGATAATCTTGCGCCGTAGAGAGCATGGCATCGGGCGTGCGATAGGTGATTTTGTTGACCTCTGAGAGAACCGCGCCGTTTGAATCCGGATAAAGTGCACGGCTTGCAGTGGGCAACAAGTCGAGACGTCGCAAAAATCCGCCGGGCCTTTTCAGTTTCTGGAAATCCTTGTAATTCCAAAGGTCATATTTCTCGATTGTGTCGTAAGTCAGGTTGATGACGGCAGGATCGGTGAAGGCGCCCATCGCCCACCAGGTTTCAACATCGCGAAGATCGGTGAGGCTCAAGCCATATTGCGCGGCAGCATCGGACGTAAGCGGAATTGAATGCCTCTCATAGTTGAGAAGCTCCTGCGGCATATCGAGGCCGATGGTCTCAAGAACGGGCGGGACAACATAGCGCTTGCCTGTGACCAGCATCGAGCTGGCCATATCGGCAGATTGCAGCCGCCCGCAGCCGAAGACGAGCGCCTGAAAGGTGAGGAGGCTGTCGCCGGCGGCGCTGAGCACATTGTTCGTATAGGCGCGCCCATGCGAGGTGCCCAATTGGCCGTAATAGGAATTTACGGCGAGATCGAAGATCAAAAGATCAACCATCATGGTGGCGCGCGTCTGAACCTCGGGATCCTGCGCAAACTCGACGAGATTCAGAAGCGCGGCAAGGTCCATGTTGTAGTAGGGGATTGAATCCCACTCAGCGGGGCCCGTGCGCGCGCGGTAGCTGATCCAGCGCAACACTTGCTCGCGCGCCTTGTCGCGATGCTCGCCTCCAATGCGCCCGTCGTTGGTGAACTTCTCGTTGGGGAAGAGCTGCCCCACCAGGTAATCGGAACCGTGGCTGAGAATTTGATGGTTCTCGGTCCACATCTCGGTTTCGGACTTGCCGGGTTCGTCAAGCGCGTATTTGTAGTGGAGCAGCGCGTCACGAACGGCATTCACCTGAGCGGGGCTGAGAAATCCAGAGTCTTTGTGCAGATAAAAGAGCCGCACGAGGTCCGCCAGCGTGAAATCCGAAGGATCGCGCCGGGCGTTGACGAAAGACAGCGCGTCATCGAGCGCGGCGGAAGTGATCGTCTTAATGGCGCCGGCCTCATACTTCACCAAATCAATGAGCACGCCACCGCGCTCATGGGAAGTGGGGTGTTGCGCAATCCACTTGAGAAACATTTCACGCCTGGCGGAATAGTCGGGAGCGATGGACGTCTTGCTGAACGGGGTGTCGCCCGGCCGAGGGCGCGGGACTCGAGAATCTTCCTTCGACGCATCGGGCGGCGGACCGGGCTTGATCGAGGTTTCTCGTTCGACGGCAAATGCGGTCAGTCCGCCACCGGAGGCGAGCACGAGGTTGCGGATGAATTTGCGCCGACGCACAACGATCCTCCAAGCGATGGAATGGTTCTAGTGTGAAACGAAACCCGCGCGGCCTTGCGGCTGCGGCGGATCGACGGTAAATAAGGTTAGATCGATGGCGTCCGCCATCGCCTGGTAGCCCTTGTCGTTGGGATGGACGTAGTCACCCGAGTTGTACTGCTCCAGCATCTGTGTGGGATGCTCGGGATCGCGCGTGATGCGGTCGAAGTCAATGAGGCCGTCGAAAAGATTGGACGCGCGGATCCACTCGTTGAACGCCGTCCGCGCTTTTTCACCCTCCGGCCAGGTGCATTGAAAATTGCGGCAATCCGTCATCTGCGTGGCAACGAGAACTTTGATGCCGCGATCGCGCGCCTGCGTGGCGACCTGTGCGAGCCCCCATTCCAACTGCTGGACTAGATCGCCGTACGGTTGGTGGTTGCGGGTCTGCGCTTCAATATCGTTGATGCCTTCAAAAAGAATCAGATAACGCACGCCGCTGCGGTCGAGCACGTCCCAGTTGAGGCGTGCAACTGCGTTGGGACCGTCACCGTCGAGCAGGAGACGACTGCCGCTGGTGCCCACGTTGACCACGCCGAGCACGCCGGCCTTGCGCGTAGCCGGATTTTGCGCAAGCCGCAGCGCAAGATCATCGGGCCAACGCCGGTTGGCATTCAACGTGGAATGGTTGCCGTCGGTAATCGAGTCGCCGAGTGTGACAACCGCAGATGCGCCCGGCGCGTAGACATCGACGCCGGTAAGAAAATACCAGGAATTCCGCGTCCATGATTTTCCCGTCAGATCGGTCGCGCCGGTGGCGTCGCCGGCTGTGAGATAGGAGCTTTGCTGCGCACCCGAATGCACGGTGGTGGCAAGCGTCGGGTCAGGGAAGTAGAGGCTGACGGCGAGGTTTGCCAGCGCGGGCACATCGAGCATCGCGGGATCGCTTGCGATCGTCGCACCGGGAGGGATGGTCACCGTAGTGTCGCCGTTGAAGGTCAGCGCTCGATCGGTTCCGGCCGAAATGGCGCTCTGATCAAGATTCGGTGCTGGAGTTGCGTTCGTGCCCGGATCGACGCCGACGGCGATGTGCGCAGAGGCGATGCGGATCGGGACGTTACCAAATCGGTTGGAGAGCCAGATGCGCGCTCTGAAACCGCCCACGCTGGTATGCACGATGAGGCGCAGCGTCTGCCCTGTGACATCGGGCGCGCTTCCGTTGAAAGCCTCCTGCATCGCCGTGCCCCACGTGGCAACCCATGGCGAACAGCGAGCGGGATCGGGCACCGTTGCACATTGCGCCAAGGAAAAAGTCGCAGAGGAAGAGGTTGCGAGAAGAAAAGCTAGAGTACGACGGCGCCACACGCGACGCTTTGTCGGCAGACCTTGACGAAACATCAATGCACCTTTCTGTTGAAAGCCAATCGCTGGCGTCATGCCGGGTAGTAACGCGGCCACTCACTGGCCGACGGCGGCGAATCGGGCGGGAAGCTCGACACGCGGCGGAATGGCTCGCCGGGTCTCGGGTCCCAGTTGCGCCACGAGGCGGGATTGGTGTCGGCGATCCGCGATCGCGCGCTTTCGCCGTTTCCGTTCGAAGCCGTCACGTAGTACTGCGTGATCAATGGGCGAGAATCGGAGCCGATTTCTCCTGGAGTGGAGTTGCAACTGCGAATTCCCGGTCGCTTGTCGAGATAGTTTCGTTCCAACCCGTGATAGAGCAGCTGAAATTCGCTGTCGCCGACGACTCTCCTGAAAAGCCGGTATTCGGTAACGCCAAGTACCTCACCCCAAGTCACTGTTGCGGCGCCATCGGATAAATCGACATGCAGGCCGTCGGGGGGCGCGGGCGCCCGATCCGTTACATAGATGGGATACTCCGAGCCAGGCTGGCTCGCGTGCAGCGCATTCATGGCCACACCTCGGACATGCACTTTCTGCCCGTTTGCAAGGCCGCTTAGCTCGATGGTCAGTTGCGCCTGTTGAGGTAATGCCGTCCAAGTCACTCCGAAATCCTTGCTTAATTCCAGACTGTACCGGGTCGCCGATGCAACTTCAGCCAGAAGCACGCGCGCTCCTCCGGCGTGATTCTCCGTGCGCAGAACAACGGGCGCGAGCGGTACGGGCAATTGATCGGTCAACTCCCAGTGATGTTGTCTCGCTGCGAGATCGATCACGATTGCGTCCTGCTCGCGCCTTGCGTTTTGTGCCGCGCCATCGACATAGAAGGCGGATTTGCCGCCGATAGCCGGCGCGGTGATTCGCACCGAACACGGCTTCGGTGCATAGAATTCGCCTTGCGGAGGCTGCCCGGCCACAAGCTTGGCGCCGATGCCGAGATCCGTGTCGTCGGTGCTCAAAGTAAATCCCGCTACGCCGATGCGGGTGCCGTGGAACAGTGCAAATTCGACTCCGTCCTTCGACTTGCGGATCAACCCTGAAGTTCCATCGAAGACTGCATCGCCTTCGGCAAAATGCACACCCTCGGGATGGTTGAAGACGAGATCGTCGATGTCATCCACGTGGACGCGGCAGCCGAAGGGCGTGGCTTCCGCCTCAACGTCTTTGCGGTGACTAACCAGCGCCATAGAATCGCCGACGCCATCGAACCAGACTCCGGTGGTCGCTTCGGTTTGAATATCGGTGCGTTGAGTTTCCCTGACGCCGGGCACAGCGCCGCGCAGCAGCTTGATGGTGGGCAGCTCACTGCCGCGGCGTACAAACCACGAGAGACGATGAATCAGGGCCGCGTTCATCAACCGGTCGTAAACGATGAAGTATTCGTGACCGGCCAAAAGCACGCTGCGGCTCACGTACTCAGGCCACGAGTACGCGGTTTCGCCGTCGCGCGATCGAATCTCCGCAAACTGTCCCGCGCCAAGATTGTAAAGCGGCTGCGAGAGCACGTTCATGCCGATGGAGCGAAACTCGCCATTTTTGAAAACGCCGAAGTTGGTGCAGTAGTCGGTGTCCTGATCGTCGCGGTCACCCACATCTTCCGATCCGTTGAAGCTGTAGGCCTTGCCCGCCGCGAAAAAGTACATCACACCGCAACCGCCTTCGCCGGCAATGCCCCAGCGGTAGTTCGGGCCCTGGTCGATTTGTTCTAGGTGGATGGAAAGTTCATTGGGGGTGTCGACGGCGGAGCGCAGCACGATCCCGTATCCCGTGAATTTGCGCGTGCGCAGCTGCGGCTTGGTACCCAGGTTGTCGGGCGTGCGATACATCGCGTCCCACGCGTTGGGCTCGTTCAACTGCGTTTCCATGTCCTGGTTGGTGGGGCGTGCGGCCCACATGGCATGCTCGGCAGCGAGAGGCGCGTAGTTTTGCAAGCATGTGCCCAGGTACCAAAGCGAGCGCGGAGGCATGCGCCGCTCGGAGTGCGCGCCTTGCGGGGGGTATACGCGTTGCGGCCCTTTGCCCGGCGCGACCGCTCCCCACTCGTGCCCATAGGCAAGCGTCTGCAAATCCTTGTACGCCAGCGCAGTCTCGCCATCAAAGGGTGCGGAAAGCGCATGCACAAGCCAATCGGCCATCTCCGCGAGTTGCGGGGAAAGGAAGCGCTCCACGCCGTCGAATTGGCGCAGCAAAAAATCGGTGCGCAGGGAAGGCCGCAAGAAGGCCCAGACGTATGTGCCGAGGTTCTCTGTCCAGCGACCGCTGGCTGCGTTCCATGTTTTTACTTGCGGGCGCGTGTTGTAGCGCGTGTTCAGTTCCACGCACTTCTGCCACAGGTCGGCCCAGGTGCGCGCCAAGGGATGATCGGGAAACAGGAACGCCATGGCAGCGGGATTGCCCTTTACGTCGGGGAGAAAATTGGGATGGCCACTGAGCATGGGAATGAGCGGCATGAAGTCTTCGCCGGCATGCACGTACGCAATAAACAGATACATGGCGGTGAGCCGTTTGCGCTGCCGTTCGGTCATGGACGCGGCAAGGCGGTTGAATGCGTCGATCCACCACAGTTGGATTTGCCGGCTGGGAACGGGGCTGAAGTTCACGACACTCCTACCGGGAATGGGCCCCATGCCGCCGTTTTCACGCGTGCCCAGCAGTGGGAGTGTTCCGACGTACTCCATTGTCATTACGCGCCGCTCCAACTCGTCGGCGCTCTTCACCGGTCCTATTTCGAAAATCACCGACGGCCGTCGGGCGCTGTCGGGATATTCGAGGATCCAATCTTTGATCGAGTTCAAATCGAGAGTGGCGTAACGGTTCTGCAGAAACATGGTGTGCGAGGTGTACGCGCGGCCACCATGGTAGGTGAAACCGTCTTTCTCGACCGGCTGCGCGGCCTGCTCCAACTGCTGCATGGCCTGCTTGTCTTTTTCGTGAGCGTAGAAAGCTATACACATCGACCGGCTGCCGCGCGTGATGGGCCACTTCCACGTGAACCGGTCGTTCTGGTAATAGAAGCACACCTGAAGGGTTTCGGACTCTACGTGGTTGGCGTACTCGTGATCCTGCCACTCTACGGACTTGTCAATAAAGGCGCCGAGCGCGTCGCCCGATTTGTCGCTCCAGAAATTTGCCGAAGTATCGCTGTGGAAGGCCGTCCACGTCTGGTAGATGCCGAGATTAAAGGGAAGCTGACCGTCGGGCAGCACAACGGGATTGAATGGGAACGGCCCTCCGATGTGCTCCCAGGGATATTGGTCGTAGGGAAGAACGACGGGCGGCAAAGGAATCGGATGGTTGGGCGCCTGGCGATGGGTCACGGGAAATCCCGCCCACGTGGCGACGAACGCGCCATGCACGCCGGGCTTCATGCCTTCCATGTTTTCCTGGAAGCGAATGAAATCGAAGCCGGCGGTGCATTGCACGCGCGCCACGTAGCGTGAACCGCCGGCAGAATCGTAGACAATTTCGTAAGCGATCAAAAGCGGTCCGTGCTCGACGCGGCCTGCGGTGATTCGCACGATCTTGTCGCCGGCAAAACTCAGAACCGATGAACCGATCCAGGCATCGCCGCGCGAAACCTGCAGGACCGGCCCCGGCGCATCTCCGTGCATTTCCTGGCTGGCAGGAATGCGCACGCGCATCGCGCCCGAATCAAGCACGATGGTGTTGCCTTCGCGGAATTCCTTAACCTGCGGCGGGAGCGCGACCGGAGCGCTCGCGGCCGACAGTACAAATTCGTAATGTCCTCCGCTGGGCAAATCGGAGCAAAAATTGAGCGTGGCCGATTTGACGCCGGAAGCGCCGCGCACCACTGCTGAAAATTGCAAGGGCACGCGCTCGCCGGTATCGGTGCGCGTCAATACCAGCCGGTCCAGATCGACGGGCTGCTGGAATTCGATGGGATAGGTAAGCAGGGTGCGCGGCCACCAATAAAACGGATGGTCGAGCGGATCGTTCAGCACGAAACGGATGAGTTTGGGATCGTCCCAAACCGCAGGCGCGCTCGGTGACGGGTCTCCTTCAGCCCACGATCGCGCCGTGCCGGCGGCATTCGAGAGAGCGAGGAGGCTATAACAGAATTCTCTGCGGTTCAATCGAGCGGCTCCGTGGTCCAATGCGCGTGCATGTTCCGTGCGCTCTGCGTTCTTCTTCGTTCGTGCAACGCTCTGAAAAATGTCCGCCGCGACCTCACGGCGGACATCCTTATGCGAAAGCAAACCAGAGGCCTGGAGGAAACCTTACTGCTTCTGGTGCGGGTAATCGACGCGCAGGGCCAGAATTTCAAAGGGATGAACGGCCACGCTGATGCGATCGTTGTCGATGGTGAGCGCTTTGCCTTCGGGCTGCTCCATCAGGTTGGTCTCTGTCGCGGCCGTAGCTCCATGCGGAACCTTCAGCTCCACCGTTCCCTCTTTGCCCGCCCACTCGTACAGGTGGAAGACGAGCGCATCGCTGTCCTCAGCCTTCTTCATGGCCGAAAGCACCACGTTGTCCGCGGAGACGGTCACGAAGGAGTATTCCAGCGGCATCGCGCCCGCGTGCGTTTCCACCTGCATGGCGACGGGCGCTTCGTTGAACTCGTATCCGCGACGGACGGTCATGGCCTGCTTCCAGTCTCCGGCATGAGGATAGAGCGCATAGCGGAAGTGCTGATGGCCGCGATCGGCGTCAGGATCGGGCGACGTAGGCGAGCGCAGCAGAGTCAGGCGCAGCAGGTTGCCCACGGCGTCATATCCGAACTTCGAGTCGTTGATCAGGCTCAGGCCGTGCTGCCCGTTGCCTTCGTCGGCCCAGCGCAGTGCAGGCACCTCGAAGCGAGCCTTCTCCCAACTGTTGTTGCGCGTGGTCGGGCGTTCGATGCTCCCATAGGGAATTTCGTAGGTTGCAAAGGGCGCTGAGGCAGACAAGGGAAACGCAGCTTTGAGCAATACGTGCGTCTCATGCCAGTCAATGTCGTTCACGACTTCGGCTTCGTCGCTGGCCGCGCTGAGAATAACCTCCTGCACGAATTTTGAATTCTGCCAGTGACGCGTTACGCGAATGACGCCGCGCATCGGCCCCTTTTCGACCAATTCGACCGCGTCGGCTTGGGTTAGAAGCGCCGGCGGCTGATCGAGCGTTCCGGGATCGATGTTCCATGCATCGTAACTCTTCGGCAGATCCTTGAAGGCTTGGAGTTGATTGCCGCAGGCTCCGGGCGCCAGAGCCTCGAAGGCCGCCTTTTTGTCGTAGAGGCTGGTGATGCAGCCCGTTTTAGGATCGACGACAACGCGCAGGTTGGCATTCTCTAGCGTCGTTCCGTTCACCTTGAGATCGCTCACGAAGGTGCGCTTGCCGGGAACTACGCGCAGAACCTCGTAGCCCATCGGCGGCAGATCGCGCACTTCGACGAGTAGATGGAAGGTGTGCGTCTTCGCGTCCGCGGAAAGAATCTGCGAGGGCAAAACGGATCCGCGTGCATCGAGAACGGCGACGTTCGCAGCCGGTTCCGGCAATTGTGCGTCCACCTCAACCTGGCTTGAACGCTGCCACGCCAGCGGATTGAAGACTAGCACCGGAACTCCGCTCGGCACATTCGTATTGATGCGCTCCGCGAGTGTATGCAGCGCCTTCGCGGAAATTTCATTGGTCTCCCAGCGTACCTGGTCGAAGTCTTTTTGCGCGTCGCGGTAGATGACGGCGATGCCCGAGCCTGCGGCGAGATCGTGAAAGCCGTTAAACGTGATTTTCTTCCAGGCGTCGGTCAGTTCGTCGGCAGGATAGGTGTCGCTATCCAGCCACGCCAGTGAAGCGTAATTCTCCGCATGCAGTGCCGACTCCGGCCCCTCGCGCAGATTGCGTTTCATATTGGCCTGCGTGGTGTAGACGCCGCGGTGAAACTCCAGGTAGAGCTCGTCGTCCCAGGTGGGAATGGAAACTTCGCTGGTTGGCGGTACGGGCGGGTATTGATAGCCCGCGGCGATGACGCGGTAGTTCCAGGTTTTCGAATCCGGAGCGATTTGCTTTTCGACCCCGGACAAATACGGATACGCTGTGCCGAATTCCATCTTCGGCGCAACCTTGTCTGGCTGCATCCAGCGCACGCCCTCGTCGAGAACGTCACGCGTCGGCCCTCCGCCGTGATCGCCCACGCCGTAGAGGTCCATCAGCTCCGTCAATCCCGGCGCCATGGTGCGCGCCGCCACAAGATCCGCGGAAAGCCGCACCGGGCTCAGGTTGCTGTTGCCGTAGCCGTGGGGAAAGTAGGTAAGCACCTTGCTGCCGTCTGGCGACTGCCACCAGAAGAGCTTGAAGGGAAGTTGATTGGTGTCGTTCCACGACATCTTCTGCGTGACGAAGAAATCGATGCCCGACTTCTTGTAAATCTGCGGCAGTTGCCAGTTATAGCCGAACGAATCCGGGTTCCAGCCGACGTGCACATCCACGCCGTAGTGCTGCTGGTACCAGCGCTTGCCGATGAGAATGGAGCGCGCCGTTGACTCGCCGTCGGGAATATTCAGGTCGGGCTCAACCCACATGCCTCCCACGACCTCCCAACGTCCTTCCTCAATGCGCTTCTTGATGTCTGCATTCATCTCGGGATACTTGTCGGCGAGCCAGTCGTTGTATTGCGCTGCCGATTGCGTGTAGGTGTAGCCGGGGTACTCGTGCATCAGTTGCAGCGCGGAAGAGAAGGTGCGCTTGACCACATCGACCGTTTCGCTCCGGGGCCACAGCCATGCGGCATCGATGTGCGAGTCTCCGGAGAGATGCATAGTGACCTGCTGCAGCAGAGGCCGCAACGCCTGCAAGGTGGCCTGCGATGCGCGCAGCGAATCGTCAAATTTTTGCTGATCGCCCTGATCGAGGGCCGCAATGTCGACCTGCGCGATGGCCTTCTCGAGCGTAGCCTTGTCGGCCGCGGGTTGCGTGGAGATGCTGGGAATGAGAATCGCCGCGGATAGAAATTCCTCGTCGAGGTCTTGCGGACTTGGCCGGCCCGGCGCAAAATCAACGGCCAGAAGAGTGCCCTGGTAGCGTTTGTCGAGAGAGGTGCCGAGCAGTTTTACCGCAACCAGAATGCGCTCGCTCGGCTTGGCCCCATGCACGAGCTCGAGCCGCTCCAGGCTTTCGCCCAGCGCTATGCGAGCGCCATTCACATACACAATTTCGGTCACAGCTTCGCGGCCCGTGGTCCGGGCCTGAAACTGGAACCAGACATTTGCGCCGGTCAGGTCGTAGCCATGCAGATTTTTGGGAATCTCGATCCACTGGCGAAACCAGACCGCGTCGTCGGAGTACTCGCTGCCCGGCTTGGCGATGGGCCACGCGGAATCATCGAGATTCGGGCTCTCGCCGTGCGGCAAATCGCCGGGGTGTACCCGCCATTCGCCGTCGGGAATGCGATTCAACTGTCCGAGACGCGTAATGACCTGCTGTGCCGGCGCCGGCAGGGACTGGGTGGCGATTTGCTGAGCCGATTGGGCCCACACCGTTCCAGAAAGCAAAAAACCAACTGCCGCAATTCCGCAACAAACTTTTTTCATTTAGGTGCCATTCCTTCCGATAGGTGTGCGCAACGCAGGCCTCACGAATCCCGGTTGTCTGCGACCGCATGCCCACACGGAAAGTTTCCGCGCACAGGAATGCGAGAGTTTATGGTTGAACTGCTCGTAGTTTCTATCGTATTAGAAGTGCGAAGGATTATGTTTTCGAGGGTGGTTGAAGCCGCCGACTCGCGGCTCTCCCCGCTACCGACTGATTCCCCCTGGCCCCATGAACCCAACCCCGCAGATTCTCCCACCCCCCGAAAAACATGAGAAAAATCTGCGGGTCAGGCCCGTGGCTTCCGGATTTTCTGAAAGCTAAGCCAGTCTGTTCGGCCGGTGCGGGGGTGACAAGTCAATTTACCGTAAGGAATACAGTAAATGGTTATAATATATTTTGAATCAATAGGTTAGACGAGAGAGTTGCTCGTTATCTTCGCGCAAACTTCGCGTCTCCGGGTTGAGTAGGGTATTCTCAGTCTCGCCATGAGTCCAGACCCCAAAGTCGCTTCCCGTCCCATCACACCCGACGCGTGCTGGAAGGTGTTGGAGGGCGCAGCCGCGAGCGACCATTTGAAGCGGGCCACCCGCTTGAAGGAGTTTCTCTACTACGTTGGGAAGAAGTCCATCAAAGAGGGCTTCAGCGATATCCATGAACAGGAGATCGGTCAGGCCGTTTTCGGGCGAAAGGACTCCTACGATACCAGTCAGGACAATATCGTCAGGGTCAGCGCAACGGAGCTGCGCAGGCGCGTAGACGCATACTTTGCGGAGGAGGGCAAGGGCGAACCGCTGGTCTTCGAGATTCCGCGGGGAAGCTACACGCCCATCTTCCGTTGGCGCGCGGAAATGCCGCTAGCGAACACAGGCAAAGCATTCGAAGCTGGAAGTGTTACCGGCCTACCCGCGGCTCACAAGCCATCCTGGCGCACGCAACTGCCGCTGCTGATTGTTTCCGCAGCTGCGATCGTGCTGGCGGTGGCTTGCGTCACGCTTTGGCGCGAAAATCGATCGCTGCACAAGATGGTATACACCTGGGACGGCCAGCCGGCTCTTGCGCGATTCTGGCCGCGCTTCCTGGATTCGACGCAGGACACAGACATCGTTCTTGCGGACACGTCGTTTGCCATCGTCGAAGACATGATGAAGCAGTCGTATCCGCTGACCGATTACCTGAATCGCAACTACATGAGCCAGGTGCGCACGTTTTCTCTCTGCACTGCCGACAACAAGGTCGTCAATTCCATCGCATTCGAAGCGATTGCGGCCAGGAACAACGGAAGTTTCGGCGATTTCCAGGTAGCGCAGCGGATCGAGGCGCTCCATCATGGTTCGCCCAGCGTCCATGTTTCCTTTGCGCGCGAGTTTACCGCCGATTCAGTGAAGCGCGACAACGTGATCCTCATCGGCAGCCGCAAGTCGAACCCCTGGGTCGATCTCTTCGCCGACCAGATGAACTTCCTGGTCAGATACGACGCGTCTCTGGATCAGTCCTTCGTCGAAGATCTGCATCCACGGCCCGGCGAGCAGGCGCAGTACGCGCAACCCGTTAACCCCTACGCATCGCTCGGCTACGGCGTAATTGCCTACTTGCCAAATCCCAGCCACACCGGGAGCGCGCTGATCATCGAAGGCACCAACGCCGAGGCCACCAGTGCGGCTGGCGAGTTTGTAACCTCGGAGGGAGCCATGAGCAATTTCCTGAAAAAGCTTCCGGGAAACAAGATTCCCTATTTTGAAATCCTGCTCAAGACTTCGCGCATGAGCGGAACGCCTTTACAGGCGGAAATTGTGGCGTATCGCACGCACTGAGTGCAGTTTGTTCGCGATCGGTCGCATGCATCCAACTACATGATCAAAACGAATCGCCTTTGCCCCTTGAAGGGTACGCCGGCAATGGGGAATCGATTCGTGCGGCAGCTACGCGCTCGTAAGCCGCCGCTGGCTGCAGACAAAAATGCGCTGGTTCGGGTTGTTTGACCCGGGCCAGCGCTCCTGGAGAGAAAAGGTTGCGGCTTTACCAGAGGAACTTTGCAGAAAGCTGGATGGAACGCGCATTGCCCTTTGAGGTGATTTCGCCAAACGTACCGCTGCAGCAGCTAGTGTTCGGTTCGCCGGGCAGCGGATGGTTGAGCGCGTCGAAGGCATCAGTACGCCACTGGAACTTCAGGTTATCCCAGATCTGGAACTCTTTGAAGGCAGCCAGATCCAGGTTGGTGTTTTGCGGTCCGTTTAAATCGTTGCGGCGTTCACTGCCGAACACGTTGGTCGTGGGCACCGAGTAGCATGAGGTGTTGAAGTATGGTTGCAATGCATTGGATGCTTTTGGAATAAAGTTGGTCTTGCCACTGTTGCCATTGCAGGTTGCCGTAGCACGATTCTGAATTCCGCCGCCAGTGTTGGAGTTGTCGCTGGCGGTGGTATTGAACGGCATGCCGGCTCTGATCGCCAACAGACCGCTGAATCTCCAACCGCCTAACTCGTTCTCCCACCACTTGCCGCTGTTCAGCAGCCACTTGCCCTTGCCAATGGGAAGCTCGTAGATGCCGGACAATTTGATCACGTACTTCTGCATGAAGTCCGAGCGCCCGTAATCGATCTGCGGATTGTTGCCCATTTCGCCTGTGGCCTTGTGGTCGGAGTCCTGGAAGTCCATGGACTTGCCCCAGACATAGTTGGCGTTGAATTCCAGACCGTTGGTGAAGCTCTTCTTCATCTGGACTTCGAGCCCGTCATAGTGCGATGAACCCCACTTGTGATATTGCTCAATGTTGCCTTGCACAGACTGGTAGGGTCTGCGGGCGTTGATATTGGCCGTAGCGTTGGTGCCCGTGGGGCTCAAAGCGGCCAGGTTGATATTGCTGTAGTTGAAGATGTGATGGTTTGAGCTTCCCACGTAGTCGACTGTCAGCAGATAGTCTCTGCCGAAAGTGCGCTGCACGGCTAAGTTCCATTGCTCGCTGTAGCTGGTCGGCATGTTTTGAGAAAAGGTTGAACTGCCGGGCACAAAGATGCCGGTCGGTGGAGGCATTGCGGCCCAAAGCGCTTCCGCATCCGCCAGGTTGAGGATCTCCGCCTGCCCCTTTGCCGAGCCGGGGACATTGGGATTCGACGCAGTGGTGGCGCTCGTAGGCCAGACGACCGGGACGGCCGTGGTTTGGGCGGCGCTCAGTCCCGTGACATAGAACGGATTGTTCATCATGTTCGTCAAATCGTAATAGCCGAACTGGTAATAGTAGAGCCCGCCTCCAGCGTGGATGGCAGTCTTGTCGTTGAGCGCGTAAGCGGCGCCGAGCCTGGGGCTGAAGTTGAACCGGTTTGGGTTGTAGGTTTCTACAGAGAACTGGCCGGTGACGGGGTTGAGGATGCCGGCATGCCCCTGCTCCTCGCTGACCGGCGAATAGTAGTCGTAGCGCATGCCCATGTTGATGGTCAGTTTGGGCAACACGCGCCAGTCATCCTGGATGTAGGGCATGATGTTGTGCTGATGGAAGTGTCCAACCTGTGCGCCGGCGGTGGCGCCCGTGCCGCTGTAATCTCCCAGCAGCCAATCCGCCAGGACGTTGGCCGACGGCATGAGGCTGAACTTGGTGCTACCGACCGTGGTGCTGGGGGTTCCCGTCACGAGAAAGGTTGAGGGGTTTTGCCATGCAGCGGCGGCGGTATTGGTCGTGCCGGATGGGCAGGTAGCGTTGCAACCGTTGTAGGTGTATTGGCCGCTTGCGCTCAAGCTGCCGTTGGGGCTTCCGTTATACCAGAATGCGTTGTAGTCGATGACGTCGACCTCTGCGCCGAAGTAGATTGAGTGCTTGCCGCGCAGCAGGTTGATCTCATCGATGTACTCGTACATGTTCTGGTGCTCGCCGAGCGGGGAGCCGCTGATGCCGGAGTAGTTGCCGCCGATGCCGAGCCCCGGCAAGCCCCAGACTGCGGGCGACGGATTGAGTCCAGTCAGGCCAAAATACGTGAGGTAATCGGTGCCGTTGGCAATCATGTTGAATTGCTGTCCGTTCACGGAACGGGCATAGCCGACACGCGCTGTATTAACAAACGTTGGGCTCAGGACGTGGCTCTCTTCAAAGTAGATATCTGTTCCGAAGAGCTGGTTTTGTTCCGCGGTGTCCAGCAGAGGTGAGCTCGTGGCGCTCTCTCCCGAAGCGGTGTTGGCGCCGTTGTCCCAATCCTCTGGACGGATGATATTCGGATTGTTGGTATCGTAGGCTCCGAACATGTGATCCTTTTCGCTCATGTTGTAGTCGCCGCGGTACAGCCAGTCGTCGTGCGTAAATCTGGTCCGGCTGTTCTTGCTGCCGTAGTTGTCGCCCACGGTTGTGTTCAGGCCGTTGGGCAAGGGGTAAGCCAGATTCAGGAACTTTGTATAGAGAGGGCTGATCACGGCCGGGTTGATCGTGTTCGGATGGCCGTTGTAGGCCCACTGATTCAGGACCGTTGCGCCGGAGCAGCCTCCGCCCGGGCAGTTGGTGGCGTAGGTGGTGGGGTCAAAGATGACGGTGGGAGGCTGCGTGGAGACTGCGCCCCCAGCCAGATCCGCGCTGAAGTCGCCATTGCGCTCCGCCTGAGTGGGCACGTAGGCCTGCAGGAAGGCGGCCTGAATTTGCCGGTACCCTTCGTAAGCGACAAAGAGAAACAACTTGTTCTTGGTGAACGGGATCTTCCAGCCACCATCCGCGCCGTAAAGGTTATACCGGAGTTCGCCAAGCGGGCCTGCAGCCCAGCCTCTGGCATTCATCTGATTGTTTTGGAAATAGTCGTATGCCCTGCCGTGGAAGGTCTCAGTTCCGCTCTTGGTGATCGCATTCAGCGTATTGGCCCCGTCATAGCGGGCGTTCGCGCTGTTGCGAACAATCTCTACCTGCTGGGTTGCCTCGATGGGTTCGTTCACGGTGGCAGTCTGATCGAAGTAGCTCATATCGATCACGCCGTCCAAAAGGTAGCTGGTCGACCAAAAGCCCTGACCGGCGATGAATAACTGGTTGCTTTGCTGGTTGTACTGGCTGACGTTGGAGTTGATATTGCTGTAGCCCAATGTGGACCCCGGCTCCACGCCGGCCTGCGTCGTCTGCGCGTAGAATGTGCCGTTGCGATAGCTCGATTGCGACGGCGTGTTTTCCATGGTCGCTGCGTCGATGGTGGTGTCCAGTTCGTGATCTTCGGTCTCCAGGCCCGTGGATTCATTGGCGACCACTACGATCTTTTCGCTGGCAGATCCGACTTTCAGGCTGAAGTTGATGTTCAAGACCTGACCTACCGAGAGCGTAACGGCAGATGTGTCCCCTTCAAAGCCCTTCGCATCCGCGTCCACTGTGTAAGGGCCAGGAGGTAGTGCCGGAATGGAGAAGACTCCGGAACCGTTGGTAACGGATTTGCGTGTTTCGCCCGTGGCTGTATTTTTGGCGATGATCGATGCGCCAGGAACCACGGCTCCGCCGGCATCGGACACAACACCGGTCAAGGTGCCCGACGCGGTTTGCGCATGGAGCGGCGTTTGGATGAATAGAAGCGTCGCCGCAATCGCCAGGAAAGCGCCGGCGCGGAAGATTCTTCCGCTGAGCCCTGCGAAACCAGGCAAAGTCTGCGCTGATCTTGGGTTTAGTTGCATCATGGATTGCCTCCAATTGTTCGGTTACTGGTTATGAATCGTGGTCTGCGGCTATCTTAGCCGCAATTTCCGTTTTGACCTCCCGGATCCTCTTTACCTGCGTGGGTTCCGGTTGTTGAAGCTCAGCCATTTAATAAAAGTCACCTGGGCCGCGCAAGGCTGCTCAGAATCGCTCACATTGGCAGACAACTGCCTTGGTTCCCGGACTCTCCGCCTGTGCAGCCGATACCGCAATTTGTTCATACTGCTTGGTCAGGACTACAAAAAGGGTTGGCCACTGCCTTGAATGGCCGATAAGCGAACTCCGGGAAAGCTTATAGTTGCGGTTACGCGGATGATCAAAAGCGGATACCCCGCACAGTAATTGCAATTTCCACCACGCAATCACTTTCATGTCACCCAGAACGCAGTCCGTCGATGACAAGGGGCGCTGGAACATCGCATGGAATCGGGATAAGCCTAGGGAGCCGGGAATTGACCTGACAACGTGAATTTACGGTAAGGAATACAGTAAGCGGTCATGAGGCTAATTTGGGGTGACGGAGGAAGTTCTGCAATGCATTGATATCATTATACTTGAAATATTTCCTGGAGCTCAGGGCTGCGGTTTGCCGTAGTTCGGTTATGTCATGGGAAATTGCCCGGTAGCTGCGGAATCGGGCACCATCTTTCGGCAGATCTCAGAGCCACGTTCCGTGGCAAGGCAGGAAAATGAAGCGTAGCGCCTGCTAAATCCTTGTGGCTCCCGGATCTTTCGTCGAGCGACCGGGCCACGTGTCTCCTCATCCCCGGGGCCAGTTTTGAGTCTTTCGTCCGAGTCTGAGTGCTCCGGGTGATCGTCGCGGACCAATGCATATCCCACGAACCTGCTGATTCTAAATAGAAAGCGCTGCTCTTACTGTATGCCTTACCGTGAATTCACTTGCCAGCCCCGCTTTGTGCCGGGAGGATGCAAGCTGGCCGGTGGTGATAACGCCTGGAGGATTGACTGTTGATACGGATATTGAAGCACGCCCTTTGTCTCGCAGCGCTTGGCGGTTCTATCTCGCCCTTGACCGCTCAAACTAATACAGGAGCATTGAGTCCTCGTCTTTACCTCTCCAATGCCGATGTGACGCGGTTGCGGCAGCAGGCCGGGAATCCCGCATTGGCCGCTGCATACGCTGACCTGGAGACGAAGACAAAAGAGAGCGTGGACGCCTGGCTCAAAAAATATCCTGCCACTCCCAGCCCGCGTTCCACTGGGGAACTCATCGCCCTTGGCAAACGCGACATTCCTTCGGCTGACTTCCGGACCATTGCAGCGGCCTACATGCTTCACCCCACGCCGATGTTGGGATGGGTGCTGCGCGAGAAACTGATGGCCGCAATTGGTGTGCGCCAGATCAATAACTATTGGTTCAACGACGGAATTCATGAGGGCGAGGCCTCGATGCAATTTCTCGAGGCCTACGATCTTGCCTCAAGCGCCGGCCTGATGACCCCGGAAGACAAGCAGGTTGTCAAAGAAGAACTACGGCGCTGTGCACATTTTCTGCGGGGTTGGATGCTCGACAGTTGGTGGCCCGACGAGCGTTTTTCCCAGGGATACACCTGGTACTACCGCAGCGTGTACTGCCTCAACTTCCATATCTTCGCCACGTCGATGATGGGAACCATCGCGATGCTTTATCCCGATCTTCCCGAGTCTGCGGAATGGTTGCGGGCGGCGCAATCGGAACTTCCCAAACTGCTATTCACGGAGTTCGGGCTTGACGGCGGCTACGGGGAGGGCTCGCTTCACTACTGGAGCCTGTCGACTCACGCACTGCTGCAATTTATGGTGGCGAGCCGCAACCTCAACGTGCGCGACTACTTCAGCGACCCCGCGATGACCGATGCGATGCGCCGTACGCTGGAGTGGAGGATGAACCTCACAGAGCCGGATGGCCACCTGTTTGCCGTGGGCGACTCCGATCGCGATACCGTAGGCGCCGAGCTCTTGATCGAGGGCGGAAAGCTTCTGAACGAACCAACCTTTGTCTGGGTGGGCCGGACCATCATCGAGAGTGGACGGCCGGGACTGATCCCCGACGATCCTTATGAACTCTTTTACTACGACTGGTCAGCCGCGGCAATCGCTCCCACGGATTTGTCGGCCAACCATGACTTCTCCGGGTACGGGGTCTTCCGTTCCGGCTGGGGCGCGCAGGACAACTACTTCCTTCTGAAATACGGCACCACATATATCGGACGGCGCGAGGACGAATCCCGGCTCGTCATCTCTGGCCATGCGCATGCCGACGCCCTGGAATTGGAGCTTTGTTACAAGGGAATCCCGATCACCGTGGACCGCGGCCGTGTGGGCCGGTATCAGGACTGGGACACGTATGGCGGCTACTCCAAAGCGACCATCGCGCACAATACGGTGGGCATCGGCAACCCGTGGGGCTACGACCGGCTTGACGGACTCTACGCCGAACATGTGAAACAGCACGGCAAGGAGTTTCTCTACGAGACCTCGCAAAATGATATTGGCCGCGCCGATACGGAGCTGAGAGCCTTTGGGGATGTGGGACAGATCGGCATCATTTCCGCAAAGCTCAAAACCTACGATCATGTGACGCAACAACGCAGCGTGGTCTGGTTTCGCGACCTCGGCGTAGCCGTGGTCAATGACCAAATGGAAAGCGACCGTGAGCAACCGTATGAGTGGTACCTCAATCCTGCCGGGAATCTGCTGGCCCATGACAAGGTGCTCACCTTCGGCGACGATGTGGCCAGGCTTGATGTGGTTCCGATCCTGCCCGGCGATGAAACCGTCCAGACTGTCGCCAAAGGCGACCCGAGGCTGCCTCCGTATTATTTCGGACTGCGCCCCACGCCAGTGGCTGGAGGATGGTCGCCCGGCAATCGTTGGGACAATTTCACCTTGCTGGTGCTCAAGAAAAATGCCCGGTCGACGGATTTTCTGAATGTCCTCGTCCCGTACGAAAGAGTTTCGCCTTTTGCGGTATCGCCGATGGGCGCCAAAGGCACCCGGCTCACCGGGAAGGAAACTACTCTACTTGTAACTTCCGGTGGAAATGACGATGCCTCACTCTCCACGGATGGAAGCTTTGCAGTGGCGCGTCTGGACGGAGGATCGCTCTCAAGCTACGCGCTCCATCACGGCTTCAACCTTGAGTTCGGCAATGAGGCGCTGATGAAAGTTGAGCTGCTCAGCAAGCCCTGGGAACCATTTTTCGACAGCGCAGTGACCGGCGCCGTGAGCCTCGTTGACCGTCGTGCCAGCTTCAGCTTCCCCCTCAGCCCCATGGACAAGGGGCTGATCATGTTCGCCCCAAGGGTCAAGGAAGGCGAGGAGCAGCCTCTGCCGCTCCAGGTCGCGGTTTCATTCCGGGTGAACGAGAAGCCCAAGCGCATTATGGCCCTGCGATCCGCAACGGAAACGCCAAAACTCGACGATCCGGAATTCGATCGCTTGACCGTCCCCTGGGCGAACGATCCTCATCAAGGGCATTACCTGCGCGAGACGCTGGATTTCACCTGGGACGCGGATAAGAAACTTGTGACCGTGATTCTCGATGTCGGAATCCGTCAACTCGTCTGGGAATAGAACGCATGCGGAGAAAACGTGGCGCTGCATTTTCCGACGCCGCATAGCGCTCCTGTGGAGAGAAATTCATCTTCGCATCTCGGGAGAATGACGGGCAATACAAGCCACGCTGTAGATGGTCACAGAAAACCCAATGCCGCCAGCGCTCGATCACTTGCGCATCTGCAAAATGGAGTGTCAAATCATAGGACATGAAGTTTCCCGGGATTCTCTTCTTGGCTGCAACGATCTCACTCCAGGCGTCGTGTCAGCATGTCGCCGACCCGCACGCGTCGGTAGTTTCTGTCGCCTCGCGCCAGAAGGTTCTCGAGGCCACGAGCGACCCTCTTCTACGTGAGGCAATCGCTGGACTGTCCTCCTGTGTCGCCACGCCGCTCATCCCAGCTCCTGCTGGCCGCATCAACATCCCTCGCCACTATCTCAACGGTTCAAGCGGTCCCACTAATCCCGCCGAGGCCGCCGCCACCCGCGTCTACGCACTTTTCGAAAAGCGGATTACGGCCGGCATGAACCAATATGTTGCCACCGGCAGCCATGCTGAATCTGCTTGTGCTCTTGCCCAGCTCGATGCATGGGCACAGGGGCGCGCACTGCTCGATTACGATCGCACCGAATCGACACAGGCTTGGTTTCAGGTAGAGTGGACACTCAGCGCCGCGGGCATCACCGACTCTGTCCTGGTGAGTGACACCACCCTCGACCAGGCCCAGCAACAGCGAGTCACCGCCTGGCTCGACAAGGCAGCTCACAAAGATATTTCGTTTGAGAAGCCCGGTGACACCGGCAACAATCATCATGACTGGCGCGCACTTGCCGCAACTTCCATCGGCATCACCGCCGGCGACGACGAATTGCTCCGTTTCGGTATCGCAACGTACAAGGAATCCATCGGTACAATCGACGCTCGGGGCGCGTTTCCGAGGGAGATGGTACGCCACGAGAACGCCACTCACTATCAGGGGTTCGCATTACAGCCTCTTGTCCTGATCGCGGAATTTGCCGCACGCCAGGGCGTCGACTTGTACAGTTACAAGGCCAACGGCCATACGCTCCGCGATGCGATTGTCTTTTTCGGCCGCGCTGTCGACGACCCGCGCCTTATTCTGCGCTACACACGCGATCATCAAGCGGACCACTTCAGCCCGGGCGACTTTGCGGAGTTCGCCTTCTACACCGCGCGATTTGGCGACGACCGCCTGCCCACTGCAATCCTTAATGCGCTCCATCATCCCACCACAGACACTCGCATTGGCGGCTGCACCACTATCCTTGCTGGCGAGTGAGAACGGTCTGAGAGCCCGCGGATTTTGATTTTGCTGTGAGGGATATACTGACTTCCGTGGACAGACGCCGATTTCTCTCAGTAGCCAGCACCGCGCTGGGCGCACTTGGCCTGGGAAAACGCGGCGCCGCCTCGCCCAGCGCAGAAGTTGCAGGCAGCCCTGCTGAAACTCCGACAGTGCAATCGCGACGTCCCAACGTGCTGATTCTCATGTCGGATCAGCACAAGCGCACGTGTCTCGGCGTGGCCGGAGACAAAACTGCAATCACACCGAACCTGGATCAGTTGGCTGGCGAGAGCATCCGCTTCACAGACGCCTATTGCACGAACCCAGTGTGCGCGCCCTCGCGTGCTTCCATCATGACCGGACTCTACTCGCATCATCTAGGGTCTCGCGGCAACGCCAGGCCGTTTTCTTCAAAACACAATACCATCGCCGACCACTTTCGCAATGCCGGTTACATGACCGCGCTTGTCGGCAAGATGCACTTTGTGGACGCACAGACGCACGGCTTTCAGTACAAGCTCGAGTTCAACGATTGGTGGCAGTATCTCGGTCCGAAAGCGCAACTTTATGCCAGCGAGTTGGGTTTGCCGAACTCCGGCGCCGGCATGCCGCAGATCGATAGCCTTTGGCTCGATCGAGGTGACCCCTGGGCAGGACTTCGCACGCCCGATGGCCGCCTCGGCACGGTCGCGGTCGGCCGGCCTTCCATAATGGAAGAACCGGATCACTTCGACAATTTCGTAGCGCGCGAGTCAGTGCGCTTTCTGGAAGATTATGCCGACAAGGACGAACCGTTCCTGCTCGTCTCGTCGTTCCTCAAGCCGCATGACCCATTCATGCCCGCGAAACGCTTTGCCGAGATGTTCAATTCCGAGCAAATGCAGTTGCCGGAAACCTGGGGCAAGGTCGATCTTAGCGATAGGCCGCAGGAGGTTCGCGAAGCGATTGAGAAAGTTCGCTGGACGCCTGAACTCAAGCAACCCGCGGAAGCGCGAAAGAGGATGGCCTACTATTACGGCAACCTGGCGCAGATGGACGACTGCGCGGGACAGGTGCTGCGCGCCCTCACTCGCCTGGGCCTGGACCGCAACACGATCGTCGTCTATACCTCGGACCACGGAGAGATGCTCGGCGATCTTGGGCTCTGGAACAAATTTCAATTTTACGAAGGCTCCTGCGGCGTTCCGCTCTTCTTTCGCGTACCCGGCAGCGCTCCGGGCCTGTGCAAGACACCGGTGAACCTTGTGTCTCTTTCGGCCACGGTTGCCGAGTTGTGCAATGTTCCGGTGACTGAGCCGAAGGCTGGACCTTGGGACGGCAGGAGTTTCGCCGATCTGGTGCGAGAGCCAGACGCGACCATCGATCATGGCCCGGTTTTTGCCGAGTACAACTTGGGCGAGCGTAGCGCCAAGTACATGATTCGCGAGGGCAGCTACAAGTACACATTCTGGGCGAACGATATTGACGAACTCTACGATCTGAGCAGCGACCCGGGGGAGATGCACAATCTCGCCGCCGAGCCCGGCCATCGACCGACGGTCGAGAGACTCAAGGCCACTTTGTTTGCCTGGCATCATCCACCGGAGATCGGGATGAAAGCGTCAACGTAGCGATCAGACCCAATGGTGAGAGGCTCCAGGATCTCGCAAGGCAATCCTATTTCAGCTCGGCCTGACATTTTTCATCACTCCGGATAGTAACGCGGGAACGGGCTGGTTGATGGCGGAGAATCGGGAGAATAGCTGTAAACCCGGCGAAAGCCCTCGCCGGGCCTCGGGTTCCAATTGCGCCACGATGCAGCGTCAGTGTCGGCGCTGCGGGACATAGTGCTCTCTCCGTTGCCGTTCACAGCGGCCACCCTGTACTCCACAATCTCCGTGTTGGTCGCGCTCGCGGAGGGTCCAGGAATTTCGTTGCAGGCCCTGATTCCCGCGCGCCGATCGACAAAAATCCGATCCAGCCCGCGATAAAGAACACGAAAATCCTTGTCGCTGCTGGCGCGCGCGTAAAGCCGGTATTCGCTTGCGCCCAATATCTCTCCCCAGGTGATGGTGGCCGAGCCGTCCGCCAATTCCACCTGCACGCCATCGGGCGCCGGGGGCGCTTGGTCCGTGACGTAAAGCGGATACTCAGGTCCCGGCAAGCTCTCATGCGTGGAGTTCAGGGCGACTGCGCGAACATGCACCTTGTGTCCGTTGTCGAGCCTGCTCACTTCAATCCGCGGTTGATTCTCCACACGGATGGTTGTCCAGGTAGCACCTTTGTCCTTGCTGATCTCAAGGCGGTATTGGGTTGCGGAAGCAACCTGCGCAACCACAACACGCCCGCCACCGCTGACGTTTTCCGTTCTCAAGACATGGGGCGCTATGGGCACCGGCAATTCATCGGTCACTTCCCAATGGTGGCTCCCTGCGGGCAATTCGACGACCAATGCTCCCGATACGCGTTGTGCCGCTCGCGCCTCGCCATCGACATAAAAGACGGTCTTTTCAGAAAGCGAGGGCAGCGTGATGGTGACGGACGAAACTTGAGGAGCATAATACTCGCCGCGCGGCGATTGCCCGGCAACGATCGAGCCGCCAATGCCAAGGTCGGCATCCTGTGTGTTCACAGTAATGTCGGGGACGCCGATGCGCGTGCCGTGAAACAGTGCGAACTCGATTCTGTCCATTGCGGATCGAATCAGGCCCGCCGTGCCTTCGAAGACCATTCCTCCGCCCGCAAAGTGGATCGGCTGCGGATTGCGGAACACAAGGTCCCGGACATCGCCCACTTGCACGCGGCAGCCGAAGCTTGTGCCTTCCACATGAACTTCGTTGCGGTGACTGACCACCGCCATCGAATCTCCCTGGCCGTCAAACCACACACCGATTGACGAGTCCGACTGGTGATCGGTGCGTTGCGTCTCACTGTTTTCAGCAGATCCGCCGCGCACCAATTGGATATTCGGCAACTCGTTGCCGCGGCGCACAAACCAGGAAAGCCTGTGGATGGTCGATTGCTCCAGCACGGCATCATAGAGCACAAAATAGTCGTGGCCCGCCAGCAGAATGCTGCGGCTGACGTACTCCTGGGCCGCAACTTGCGAAGGAGCTTCGCGCGGCACGATCTCCGCAAACTGGCCCGCGCCCAGATTGTAGAACGGACGCGAAAGCACGTTCTCGCCCATAGCGCGGAACTCTCCGTCCTTGAAGACGCCGAAGTTGGTGCAGAAATCCGTATCCTGATCTCTGCGGTCTCCCACGTCTTCCGGACCGTTGAAGCTGTATGCTTTCCCGGCCGCGTAGAAATAGACCAGGCCGCATCCACCTTCCCCTGCCCATCCCCAGCGATAGTTTGGACCCTCGTCAATCTGTTGCAGATGAACGGACAACTCATCGGGCGTGCCCACCGCGGCCCTGAGAACGATCCCGTAGCCGGTGTGCTTGCAGCTGCGCAGGTGCGGGTTGGTGCCCAGATTTTCCGGCACAGCATACATGATGTCGTCCCACGGCGGTTCGTTTCCGGGCTGCGATTCAGCATCCTGATCCGCCGGACGTGAAGCCCACATCGCGTGCTCCGCCGCCATCGGCGCGTAACGCTGGAGACATGTGCCGAGATACCAAAGCGAGCGTGGTGGAATGCGTTGCTCGGAGTGCGCGCCGATCGGCGGATAGACGCGGCGTGGGCCTTCGCCCGGCCCCACGACGCCCCATTCCCGCCCATGATCGGCAGCTAACAGCGACTTGAATCCTTCTTTGGTCTCGCCGTCGAACGGCGCGGAAAGTGCGTTCACCAGCCATTCCGCCATCTCCGCAAGTTGAGGCGTCAGAAAGCGCACCACGCCGTCATACTTCCGGAGAAGAAAGTCCGTGCGCATCGAAGGCCGGGCAAATGCCCAGACATAGGTGCCGATGTCTTCAGTCCATCGTCCGCCGTCGGCATTCCAGGTCTTCACTGAGGGGCGCGTGTTGTAGCGGGTGTTCAATGCGACGCACTTTTGCCACTGGTCCGCCCAGATCGCCGCCATGGGATGATCGGGAAACAGGAACGACATTGCGGGCGCCGCGGATTTCACGTCGGCAAGATAGTTGGGATGACCGGCGAGCATGGGAACTACCGGCATAAAATCGTTGCCTGCCAGCACGTACGCAATAAAGAGATACATGGCCGTGAGCCGCTTTCTCTGCCGCTCGCTCATGGCTGCGCTCAGCCGGTTGAATCCGTCGATCCAAAACCCCATGATCTGCCGGCTTGGAACGGGGCTGAAGTTCACAATGCTTCTGCCCGGGACGGGGCCATGGCCATCCATTTGCCGCGTGCCGGTTATCGGAAGCGTAGAAACGAATGGCGACGTCATGACGTGCTGCTCAAGTTCCGCCGGGGTTTTGATTGACCCGCCGGTGAAGATCACCGCTGGACGGCGAAAACTTTCGGGATACTCGAGTACCCAATCCTTCACTCGATTCAGGTCGAGCGTGCCATAGCGATTCTCGATAAAGAGAGTATGCGAGGTAAAGCTCAGCGGCGCCTGGTAGGTGAGCCCGTCCTTCTGCACAGGCTGCGAGTCGACTTCCAGTTGACGCATCGCCTCCTTGTCCTTCGCGTGGTCGTAGAAGGCGATGCACGTCGAGCGGCGACCGCGAACCAACGGCCATCTCCAGGAAAGTTTCCCGTCCTCATAGTAGGTGCGAACCTCGAGAGCCTGCGATTCGACCTCATAGGCATACTCGTGGTCCTGCCAATCCGTCACGTCATCGATGAATACGCCCAGAGCGTCGCCCGAGCGCTGATCCCAGAAATTCGCCCAGGTTCCGATCGTATTGTTGCCGGGCGCTGGCTCATAGATGCCCAGAATGATAGGCAACTGGCCAGCCGGCAATACGGCGGGATAAATAGCCTGGCTCGCGCCGAACCGCACGTCCTCCTTGCGCCACGGCTCGTCGATCTTTTCCCACGCATAGTCGTCATAACTTCGGATTTGCTCGGGCAAGGGAAAAGGGTGATTAGGCGATTGGCGATGGGTTGCATCAAGTCCGGTCCAATTCGTTGTCAATGTCCCCCGCGCGGCTGGCTTGATGCCTTCCATATCCTCCTGGAGCCGGACAAATTCGAAACCAGCGTTGCATTGAACCCGGGCAATGTAGCGAGAACCGCCTGCTGTCTTATAAGTGATCTCGTATGCGATGAACAAAGGTCCGCTCGCAATGCGATTGGTTGTGATTTGCTCGACCTGATCGCCCTCGAACTTTAGAACCGACGACCCGATCCACTTTTCCCCGCGAGACAGTTGCATCACGGGACCGGGAGCATCTCCGAGTACAGATTGGCTGGCGGGAATGCGGACGCGCATAATCCCCGAGTCGATAACAATCGTGTTGCCTTCGCGCAACTTGCGGACCTGAGTCTGCGTCGCGCTCTGTGAGTCGCCTGCGGAGAGGACAAACTCACGATGTCCTCCACTGGGAAGATCCGCGAAGAAATTCAACGTGGCAGTTTGCAGTCCGCCGTGATCCCGCTTCAAGTCAGAAAACTGAAGGGGAACCCTGTCGCCGCTGTCAATGTTTGTCAGGACAAGCCGATCCAGATCGACCGCCTCGCGAAACTCAATGGGATAGGCGAGCAAGGTCCGCGGCCACCAGTAGAACGGATGTTCCAACGCGTCGTGCAGAATGAATCGAATCTTGTGCGATTGGTCCCAGATTGAGGCTTGCGCAGATGCGGAAGCAGCCTCAGCCGCCCGCAATCTTGACGCGGACATCACCATCGGAAGAGCGAGCAAGTTATAGCAGAAGTTTCTTCGATCCAAGATTCTGACTCCGTGACCTGTGGGAAATGATTTTGCAAAGTAGGTCCGCTCGAAGTGTACCGGTCCTGGGGTACAAGTCGATGCCGCAAGAGTACGTCAATGGCGTGAAAGAGATCGCGATCTCAATCCCGACCATGGTCGTCCATCATTCTTTCTCGATTCGAGAGTCCAATTCGATCCTCACCGTTTGGCAATTTGGGTGCTGCCCCATCCTTTCATAAGTGTCCGGTCACGAATGTCTTTCACCATTTTTCTGGAACTAGCCCCGTGAAAGTTTCACCTCCAGCGAATGCGCTCAAAGACTTTCACTTTATGGGTCAACCCGCAAACAGGTAAAAAGGCCGGAAGGTTCTTGCAGAATTTGCGGTAGAATCCTCGACAGCAAGCTTCCCCCCGCGACATTCTCTACAACGGTGGTGCCAGCATGTTTGTCTTCTTCCCTTGGGGGTTAAAACCCCTTGTCCCTCGGTCCCTGTCGGCACGGATGAAGCCACCCCGGCGGACCGGGATTGCAGATCTCAATCTGCGATATGCGGCGAAGAAGATTTGTGTGTTTGCGGGAGTATTGGTGCTGGCGGCGATTGCCGGCGGCGCATTGCGGGCGCAGGAAGTGCCGCCGCCCGCGAGCGGCCCCATGGGGGATGTGTTCGAAAACAATTCGAATTCACCGGTGTACGAGAACCAGTTTTCCGAGAGCTGCGACTCGGCCAACCACAGCAGCCCGTATGTGGACGGCTATAACGCGGCGCTCTGCTTCAAGAGTCCGCTACCCCCCGGATACACCGAGTGCTACCCGCTTGGAGGCGGAGAATCGTTTCTGGCGGGGAAGTCTGGAAACTTCTGCGTCTACTGCCAGCAGCCGCCCGAGGGAATGACGGGTCCGGCGATCGTGATCCCCATAAGTGGGGGCGGGGCTGTGACTGCGCCCAATAATTACAACTACACTTGCACAGCGAATCCGGCAGACCCGGAGTGTTATCTCTCGTGCTTCGGCAAATTCCAGTACACGCCTCCACCGGGGACGGTGCAGATGGGGCAGGACGGTGCGCCGCCAAGTGTTCCGCCGACCCCGACCCCGGGCCCGACGCCGATGCTGAAGGGCTATATATCGAACACGGAGCCCGATCCGTGCTATCCCGCTGGGCCGAAAAACTACAACGCGTGCGACTATCCCAATGTCACGCGCCCCCCGGGATGTGAGTGCAGCAAGACACCCGGGCCGCAATCGGGCAAGCAGCCTACGCCGCAACCCGCAGCGCAGCCGACGTCGAAACCAGCCCCGCAATCCACGAGCCAAACCCCAGACGAAGGCAATTATTTGCAGGGCCTCGTGGCCGGGATTGGCAGCTGCCTGCAGAACCTGCAAGGCGGCCTGGTCAACCTGGCGACTGGAGCGGGCTATTTTGCGCAAGGAAATTTTGTTCAGGCGGCGCAAGCGTGGGGACTGCAGCCGGGCGAGTCGATGGTGCTCCAGGGCCTCTATAAAGACATGACGACGCCGCAGGTCGGCGTTGTGAACAAGGTCTCGGACTATCAGCGAGGGTTGGCCGGAGGCCAGCGCCTGTGCAAGTACGTGCTGATTCCCGCCGCGACAAAGGCGATTGGCTCGGCGATCAAGGGCGGCAGCGGAAGCCCGAGCGGCACGCCACCCCGCGCAGGCGGCACGTCGCCGACAGGTTCCCGCAGCGCCCCACCGCCGCGCGCAGGCAGCACGTCTCCGACGAGTCCCACCGGCGCCCCACCGCCGCGCGCAGGCAGCACGTCGCCGACAGGTTCCAGAAGTGCTCCACCACCACGTACGGGCAGCACGTCGCCGACAGGTCCGACCAACGCGCCACCTCCTCGCCCAGGAAACACTGCACCGGCAGGTTCCAGCAGCGCTCCACCGCCGCGTCCGGGCAGCACGTCGCCGACAGGTCCCAGAAGTGCTGCACCTCCACGTCCGGGCAGCACGTCGCCGACAGGTCCTAACAGCGCCCCACCACCAAGGACGCAGCCCACAGCTCCCAACAGCGGTTCTGCTCCTCCAGACAGGACATTGCCTACAACTCCCAAAAACGCCTACCCTCCGCCAAGCAGGACGGAGCCGACAAGTCCTAACAGCGCCCCACCACCAAGGACGCAGCCCACAGCTCCCAACAACGGATCTGCTCCTCCAGACAGGACATTGCCTACAACTCCCAAAAACGCCAACCCTCCGCCGAGCAGGACAGAGCCGACAGGTCCTAACAACGCCCCGCCACCAAGGACGCAGACCACAGCTCCCAACAACGGCTCTGCTCCTCCAGACAGGACATTACCTACAGCTCCCAAAAACACCAGCCCACCGCCGAGCAGGACGGAGCCGACATCCCCCAGCGGCAACCCTCCGCCGAGCAGGACAGAGCCGACAAGTCCCAGCAGCAACCCACCGCCGAGCAGGACGGAGCCGACTTCTCCCAGCGGCAACCCTCCGCCGAGCAGGACAGAGCCGACTTCTCCCAGCGGCAACCCTCCGCCAAGCAGGACAGAGCCGACTTCTCCCAGCGGCAACCCTCCGCCGAGCAGGACAGAGCCGACAAGTCCCAGCAGCAACCCTCCGCCAAGCAGGACAGAGCCAACATCTCCCAGCGGCAACCCTCCGCCAAGCAGGACAGAGCCGACTTCTCCCAGCGGCAACCCTCCGCCGAGCAGGACAGAGCCGACAAGTCCCAGCAGCAACCCACCGCCGAGCAGGACAGAGCCCGCAAGTCCCAGCAGCAACCCTCCGCCGAGCAGGACGGAGCCGACATCCCCCAGCGGCAACCCTCCGCCGAGCAGGACAGAGCCGACAAGTCCTAACAGCGCCCCGCCACCACGCCCAGGCAGCACAGAGCCCACAGCTCCAGACAGAGGCGCTCCTCCGCCAAGCAGGACGGAGCCGGCAACTCCCAACAACGGCGCACCTCCGCCAAGCAAGACAGAGCCGACAGCTCCAGACAGAGGCACTCCACCGCCCAGCAGGACTGAGCCAACGGCTCCCTCAAGTCCAGACAGCACGCTGCCAACGCTCCCAGACAATGGGACGGGTACGCTGGAGATGGGGCCTCCTAAGCGGTGAAGCCATTCGCGCGGCCGGACGATTCAAAGGGGCGAGGCAGCGCCGGTGCAGGCGGCAGGTGATAGGATGGCTCCGCTGTTTTGAAGCAGCGCGCGGATCGCGTGCGCGGGCTGCCCGCAATCATCAATTAGGCGGTTGCGGATTTGGAGGTCCTATGCAACGAACATCAAGATGGATAGGCGCGGGCTTGCTTTTTGCCGTTGGGGCCGCGCCAATATTTGCCACGACTACAGAAGTCTTCAGGAACGAGAAGGTCATTGTGACTGAGGAAACGCTGGCGCCGGGCGAGACGGAAACGGTGGCCGGCGAGCACGCCAGCGTCGTGGTGTTTCTGAGTGGCGATGCCGTGGAAGCGAAGTTTTCCGGCGGCGGGGGAAGGCACGATGCCATGCAGCGCGGCGAGGTGTTGAACGAGGCGGCGGGGCAGCGCATCGTGACCAACGTCGGCCATATGCCGCTGCGGTTGGTGCGTGCGGAATTTCTGACAACTGGCAGCGCCGAAACCTGGAGCACGACGGGCTTGCCGCCGAATTACAAAGTGCTCTTCGAGGACCAGCACAGTCGCACATACGAAATCCGGATCGCCCCCCATGCCTGGGAGCCGCAGCATACTCATCATGCGCGCGTGGTGGTTTGCCTGAACGGCGCGCAACTGGAGCACGTGCTGCCGGACGGAAGTGTCCAACCCTCCACGCTGAAGACAGATGAAGTCGCATGGCGGGAGGGGCAGACGCATACCGGCCACAACCTGGGCGACACCGATCTTTGGGTGATTGCCATCGAGCCGAAGTGAGCGTGCATCTCCGTCAGGAGCTCCGATCAAAGTGAAATTGCGGTGCATCGCTGCGGCTGTGTGGATGGCCGTTTCCGTCTCCGTTTGTGCGGACGCGCGAGGTCGTTCGGGATGAGCTGGACGCGATGGCGTGCGTGATAGGATTTGCGGAGATTGCGAGGGGACGATGGCTGAAGCTGCTCCGCATCGCGTCGGAATGTCGCGCAAGGAATGGATCGTCGTTGGTCTCCTGGTCTTTTCCGTCCTGGTGAATTACGTCGATCGCGGCAACCTCTCGCTGGCCATGCCGCTTCTCGAGCGGGAGTTCGCGTTTTCGTCTCTGCGCGCGGCCGAACTGCTCTCGGCATTTTTCTGGACCTACGCAATTGTGCAGCTCCTCGGTATCGCCGGCTGGTTGACGGATCGATACTCCGCGGGCTGGGTGCTGATGGGCGGATACGTGCTGTGGTCGCTGGCCATGGCGTGCCTCGGCTTCGCGCCCACGTACGCCGCGCTCTTTGCATTGCAGCTCGTCCTCGGCATGGGCGAGTCCGTCGCCTATCCTTGTTACTCGCGCATCTTTGCCGCCATGCCGCAGGAGCATCGCGGCCGCGCCAATGCATTCATCGACGCGGGAACCAAGATTGGCCCGGCCGCCGGCGCGTTCGCGGGAGGACTGGTCCTGGTGCATTACGGCTGGAGAATGCTCTTCCTGGCATTTGGCATCGGCGCGCTCATCTGGGTCGTGCCGTGGTATTTCGCCATGCCGCGCGGCGAGGCAGCGGAGAGCCAAAGTGCCGTTGAGCGGGAGCGGGATTCGTCGAATCCCGGCGCGGAGCCGTCCATTTTAAAAATGTTGTGCTTGCCCCGCGCATGGGGTGCGCTCATCGGCCACTTTTGCGGGAATTATTTTTACTATCTGTTGCTGGGCTGGCTGCCCACTTATCTCGTGCAAGAGGAGCACCTGTCGATTCGCGACATGTCGCGGCTCACCGCGGCGGTTTATCTGTTGATTGCGTGCTCCACTGTGACGGCGGGATGGATCTCCGATCGCCTGATCGCGCGCGGCAAATCGCCGACAGCGGTGCGCCTCACCATCGTGGCCGGTGGGCAGGCAGCGGCATCCGTACTGCTTGCTTTTACTGTGCTTCACGGGCATCCCTTGATTGCGTTGAGCCTGCTGGCCGTCGCCTGTATCGGTCACGGCGGCTACGCTTCAAATCATTGGGCGATTGCGCAAACCCTCGCGGGACCGAAGATGGCCGGCCGATGGTCGAGCTTGCAGAATGGGTTTGCCAATTTCTCCGGGATCGCCGGGCTGTGGCTCACGGGAATCATTGTGCAGACGCACCACAGTGCGCGTCTCGCCTTCGCCGTCACCGGTGCCGTGGCGCTGGTGGGTGCATGTTCGTGGGTGTTCCTGGTGCGGCGCGTCGAGCCGGTGCGGTGGGAAACTCTACCATCGGGCTGGCGGCGAGCATAAGAATCGTTTGAGATCTCTATCGAACCACGGCGCGCGCTTCCAGCTTGCGGAGGGACTTGATCATCTCCGCGAGCGCGACTTTGCCGATCTCGCTCTCGAATTCCTTCTGCATGCGGTCAAGCGCGGCGATCACGCGCACGGCGCAGCGCTTGCCCAGCGGCTTGAGCGCGAGGAGATAAGCGCGCGCATCGTTGGGGTCGATCCTGCGCAGCAGTAAGCCCTTAGCCTCAAGCGATGAGATGCAATGGCTGAGATTGCCGCGCGTGGTGGCAAAGGTTTCCGCCAGTTGCGACGGCTTGACCTGGCGTGGCGCCTCGAAAAACAACGCGGCCAGCACCAGCGCCTCAAGAAATCCGAGGCTGTCGGCCGCGAGCACGCGCGAGGCGAGCGACTCGAAACGGCGCGCCGCGCGGTTGACGGCGAACATAGGACTTTCCCGGAGAAAGGCATCGATGCGCATAGTGTGTTGAAAGTAGTTGAGCAGCTCAACTATACAAAATGATAGCAAATCATGGTTGTAGACGCCCTGCGCGGCGGCGATGATAGTGGGGAGCCCCTTGATGAGCCAATTGCGACTGTTCCCGAACGCCCCATTCCTGCTGCTGGCCGTTGTGTTGCCCGCGGCCCTGGCGCAGGATGCCGCAACGACGCCGAAAACGCCCGTCAAAGCGCCTGCGGAGACCATGGTCGTGCTGGGCTCGGCCACGCCGGTGCCGCTGACCGAGTCGCAGCGTTCGGTCGATATTCTGCCGGTGCAAGGGCAATCGCTGGCCGCCGAGTCGCCGCAGGATTTTCTGCGCGAGAACTCCTCGATTTTTCTTGAGGAGCGCGGCGCCGGCGGCGGCCAGGCCGACATCGTGATGCGCGGCGGCAGTTTCGAGCAGACCCTGGTGCTGCTCAACGGCTTTCGCATCAATGATGCGCAGACCTCGCACCACAATCTCGATTTGCCCCTGCCTATGGATGCCATCAATTCCATCCAGTCGCTTGAAGGCGCGGGGTCCACGCTCCACGGCGTCGATGCACTGAGCGGAGTGGTGGACTTTTTGACGGCCGCGCCCGACCATGATTCTCTGTTTCTGCGCGCAGGGGAGGGAAGCTTTCAGTCGAACGAACAAACGCTGGTGGGCGGAGCCACGCGCGGCTCCTGGAGCGGACGCGTCGCCGCGGAGCGTAATTTTTCTACCGGATTTACTGCTGACCCGGGATACACCGCTGACTGCACTTCTCAGCAGTTGTACCGCGATTGCCAGAATGATCGCGATTACCGCAACATGGACGCATCGGCCGAAAGCTGGAGCGCGACCCGGCTGGGTATTACCGATTTGCTCGTTGCCTCAAGTGATCGTTCCTTCGGCGCCAACCAATTTTACGGTCCCTATAACTCTTGGGAGCGGACCAAGGGCTGGTTTGCCGGGGCGCGGCAGGAACTTGGCAGTCGCACCGTGGCGGCCTTCGGCTATCGCCGCCATACAGACGACTTCGCGCTCTTTCGTAACGATCCCGGAGCCTATGAGAACAACCATATCGATGGTTCGTGGCAGGGATCGCTGCGGCAGACGCTCACGGTGCGCAAGGATTCCGTTCTCCTGATGGGACTGGAGGCCGACGGCGACAGCATTAACAGCTTCAACTTTTCAGGCGGCGTGCGCACGTTTGCGCTCGGCATTCATGCGCGCAATCGCGGTGCGGGCTACGTGGATCTCGATTTGCGGCCAACGAAGCAGCGATGGAGCCTTTCAATAGGCGCGCGCGAAGAAATTTTTTCCGGCGGAGCGCGGGCTGTGTTTTCGCCGGAGCTGGCCGGCAGTCTGCGCGTAGCGAAACATTTGAAACTGCGCGCCAGCGGCGGGTACGGGTTCCGAATTCCTACCTACACCGATCTCTATTATTCTGATCCTTCGACGTTCGGCAATCCGAACCTGAAGCCGGAGTCGGCCTGGTCGAGCGATGCGGGCGCTGACTGGGCACCGTCGCCGAAGCTCACACTCTCAGCAACCGGATTCTTCTCGCAGCAACACGACACCATCGATTACGTGAAGAGTATGAGCTTTCCCAATCCGTATCTTCCTGCCGGCTGTCCGGCCAACATCTGGTGCGCGGACAATCTAAACGGCTTTGGTTTTTCCGGCGTTGAAACCAGGCTCACGTGGATTCCTAAAAAATCGCAAACCGTGCGCATCGCGTGGACCGGAGTACACGGCGCGCAGAGCGCATTGCACGGGCTCCAGTCAGAGTACGTGTTCAATTACCCGGTGCAGAATATTCACGCTTCGTGGAGCGCCGCGCTGGGCCACGACTTTGTGCTGACCAATGCCGTGCAGATTGCCGAGCGCTATCAGCAGACCGTGTATCCGGCGTGGAGCGCCACAGTCACCCACGACACGGGAAAGCTGCGGCCGTATCTGCGGCTCACGAATCTGAGCAACACCGGCTACCAGGAGATCACGGGCGTCAACATGCCGCCGCGCACCATCATGGGCGGAGTTGCGCTGCAACTGGGAAGGTGACGGCTCGCGATCGGCGATTCCACCCGGAATCGCAACGTTCTTGAGCTTTCAAGCCCGGTTCGCGTGGGGTGCACGGAGGGGTTGCACGGAGCCGAAATCGCCCCCCGACCATTCAAAATCTTAGAAAACCGTACAAAATTGGACTGAAATTTTCTAAATTCACAGTACAATCCAAACAATCATTCGCTAAAAAGCGGAGTTGGTATCAGGACTTTTCCCTATCTGTGTGTACGTGCGGCCATCGTGTTGCTGCCGGTTGCGGCTGGCTGCATGGTGCTGCCTCGCGCCGGCGTGGCGCAAACGCCAGAACAAAACGCGGCGCAGGCTCAGCCGGCCAATTCCGGTGCTGCGCCACCGGGCACCATCAAACTTCCCAATGCGCCGGAAAATACCGTCTCACTCGGCGGCGGCGCGCAGCCGTCCACGGCTGCAACCGCGATCAACCCGAAGACCGCCCCCGTGATGATCAACGGGCGGCCGTATGTGCGTCCCACCCCGAGAGAGCAATTCAGGGACTATTTGCGGGACAGCTACGGATGGCCTGCATTGGCACGCGTTTCAGTCCGCGCGCTCTACGCGCAGGGCAGGGGCCAACCGCAGGGTTGGGGCCAGGACTGGCCGGGCTTCGGGCAGCGCTTCGGCACCGCCAGTGCCGTGACTGCGATCGACGGCAATGTGCGCTACGGCATGGAAATGCTCTTCAAGGAAGACTTGCGCTATATCCCCTGCCACGGCTGCTCTGTGCACAGGAAACTGGAGAACGCCCTGCTGGCCGAGGTCACAGCGCGGCACGACACCGATGGGCACAGATTTTTTACTCTGACTCCGACGATTACCGACATGACTGGCCCGATCATCGCCAACGCGTATTGGGTTCCCGGGCATACGGCCATTGACGGGTTCGTGGGCTCGCGCCTGGTTTTTGCCACGCGCATCGGCGGGCACCTGTTCACGGAGTTTGTGCTCGAACGCCGCCATCACGATCCCAAGCTGCCGGATTGACCGGCAGCTGCGGGCGGGAGACGAAGCCTCAGTTCACCGACGGCGGAAGCTGCAGTGGCTTTTGCGGCCCGAGTTCTTCACGCACCAAAGTCAACCCCAGAAGCCAGCGTTCAAAGTTGTCGGAGAGGCGCGCAAAAAGCGGCGCTTCCTCCTGGTACTCGAATAGATTGAACTGGCTGACGATGAAATAGCTCTCCTTGCCCGCGCGGATGAGTTCGGCAAGGCTCGGGGCATGACGGCGTAGACGGCGCTTGGATCCTGCGGCCTCAGGATACATGCCGGCCACGAACAGCGCGTAGTCGCCGATGTGTTTGCGCAGCGCGCGCTCGGCGTCGAAGGAAGGCGCATCGCCATTCACCGGGTCGGCGGCACGCTCCATCTCTTCCAACTCCTCGATGGGATGGCCCGATCCATCGCGTATGCGGTAAAGATTGCCGGCATCGGAAAACTCGCACAGCAAGCGCGCCACATAGCTGGTCACGTCAGGATCGTGAAGACCCAGTTTTCCTTCGTAACTATTGCGGACCGCCTGCTGAAAGAAAGGTTCGAGCGGATGAGTCTGCGTCTGCATACACACCTCCCGTGCGCGGAAGCGATGGTTTTTTCCGTGCCCTACCGTTGCGGCTGAGCGCGAGCAGCCCGTTGTCCTTTAGGCCCGGCCGTTCCTGGTGGTGCTGCGCGGGGAAGGTACCGGCCGCGGCCCGATTCACATGGTTGTAACACTGAGCTTAGCCGAAGTGCTGCGTTGGTCAAGAGGGGAGGGCAACTTTGTTGGCACTCGAGTAACTCGATTGCAAATAGCGCGAACAACCTCCCGACAGACCGCAAGCACGGAACAAAAAAGGCAGCCGCGTGGGCTGCCTTCTTGTGGAGTATGAAACGACTGACGGGGCCGACTTACACCGTTGCAGGCGTACGCGATTCGAGCTCAGCCAGCCGCTTGGCCAAGAGCGTCTCCAACTTGACCAGCGCGGCCGAGAAGCCCTCGATGCCTTCCTTCAACTTGTCGCTGGCCATGCGATCCGCGGCGTGCATTCGGTCGAAGGTTGCTTTGTTCATGTTGATTCTTTCAATCTGCAAGCCCTTCGCGGTTTCCGGCGAGAGCTTGCGCGGCAAGTCGCCCTGCGTGGCCTCAAGCTCGGCCAACAGCTGCGGAGAAATGGTGAGCAGGTCGCAGCCGGCCAGTTCGGTAATCTCGCCGATGTTGCGAAAACTCGCGCCCATCACCACGGTCTTGTAGCCGAATTTCTTGAGATAGTCGTAAATGCGCGTCACCGACTGCACGCCGGGATCGTCGGCGCCTTGATAGTCTTTGCCCGTGTCCTTCTTGTACCAGTCGAGAATGCGGCCCACGAAGGGCGACATGAGCGTGGCGCCCGCATCGGCGACGGCGATGGCCTGGTGCAGGCCGAATAGCAGTGTCAGGTTGCAGTGGATGCCCTCTTTCTCCAGAACTTCTGCGGCCTGAATGCCCTCCCACGTGGACGCGATCTTGATGAGCACGCGACCGCGGCCAACGCCCGCAGCGTCATATTGCTTGATAATGCTGCGCGCCTGCGCGATGGTGGCCCGGGTGTCGTAGGAAAGGCGCGCGTCCACTTCTGTTGAAACGCGGCCGGGCACAATTGCGAGAATCTTTTTGCCAAACGCGATGGCCAGCCGCTGGAACGCGAGATTGGCGACCGCCTGGTCGGTGGCGCCTTCGCCCAGCTCGTTGCGCGCATCCTTCAGCACACCGTCCACAATGGGCTGATACTGCGGCATCTGCGCCGCTGCCGTAATCAGCGAGGGGTTGGTAGTCGCGTCCTGGGGGTGAAACTTTTCCATCGCTTCCATGTCGCCAGTGTCGGCGACGACGACGGTGTATTGGCGTAGCTGTTCGAGCAAATTTTGCGGCATAACTCCTCCTGCGGGGACGGGGCGAGTACGAGGGACGCCCTACGGCACCAGTGTACCTCTTCTTATATGATGCGCGGCGTGAAGCCCGGTTGCGCCACGGCGCGACAGCTCTAAGCGGATTCGGCTTCGACTGTGTTTGCCAGTACGCCAATTCCGGCCATTGAAACTTCAACGCGATCGCCGGGCTTGAGCGGTCCTACGCCGGATGGGGTTCCGGTCAAAATGAGGTCGCCGGGTTCCAGCGTAAAGGCCGCTGAGATGTGCTCGAGCAGAAACGGCACAGAAAAGATGAGGTCGTCCGTGGAAGCCCGTTGGCGCAGGTCGCCGTTGACGCGGGTCTCGATGGTGGCCCCGGCAACAACGTCCAATTCATCGCTCACTACTGGGCCGACCGGGCAAAACGTATCGAAGCCCTTGGCGCGCGCCCACTGCACATCCTTCTTTTGCAAGTCGCGGGCAGAGATGTCGTTGGCCAGCGTGAAGCCGCGCAGCACTTCGCGCCAATCTTCTCCGGGCTCGAGGTTGCGTGTGCGCCGGCCGATCACGAGCGCCAGCTCGCCTTCAAAATCCACTCGCTCCGATAGCGCAGGCAGCACCACCGCGCCGCCGGGTCGCAGCAGCGAGGAGGGCGGCTTGAAGAAAATCAGCGGCTCGGCAGGGATCTGATTGCCCAGCTCAACCACGTGCTCGCGATAGTTGCGGCCCACGCAAATAATCTTCGACGGCGTAACCGGCGCCAGAAGCTCCGCTGTGCTCAGGAGAATCGCCTCGAAATTGGAGCTGATGGGAGATGCGCTTCCATGCTCAACGCGGTAGCGCAGGTCTTCCTCGGGCGCATCGATCAGGCTTACGATCTGCATTGTTCCGCCACGCTCTTCGACTGCACCGTACTGGACTTGACCACCGTAGAGGAATCGACAGTATTTCATTTTTCTCCTTGTCTCGGAGTAGATTTATGGCGCGGGAACCGTCTCCTCAGTCTCGGTCGAGCGCGCGCTTTCGTGCCCCTGCTGGTCGACGGCGCTCACTGCATACAGATAAGTGTGACCGGGCTGCACGTTCGCATCGTGATAGTCGGGCTCTGTGACCGGACGCGCAGGGGAGATGCGCTGCCAGCTGTTTTCCGCAGTATCCGCTTCACGCCGGTAGACGACGTAACCCTCCAGATCGGCCTCTGTGCCGGGCTGCCAGTTCAGGTCGATCGCAGGTCCAGCTGCTGCTTCGCCGGCCGTCGCCACCGCTGCCAAACCTTTGGGCACGGCAGGAGGATACACGTTCACAGCCGCAACGCGCACCGGGGAAGAGAAGGGCCCGGCGAGTTCCAGGGTTTCTCCGTTGACAGTCACGCGCGCCACGCGTTGCGCGCGATATTCGTAGGTCTCGCCAAAGTGGATGCTGCTGTCGAGAGCGTGATCTAGATGCGGGCCGGGCGCGACCAGCAGCGTGCGCTCCGGCGGTTCGGGGCGCGGAGCGAGCGGGCCCTCGGTGGACTTTGACGGCGCAGGCGCAGGCAGCGAAACGCGCGAGCGCACCAGCCGCACCGCAACGGATGCCGCATCCGACGGCGCGGGTGTCCAGTGCAGCAGAACTCCGTCCCGGCGCATCTCGGCAGCCAGGGCGTCGACTGCGGCCGGCGCTTCGCCGGCGAGAATTTGCGCGCTATTTGACACACCTGCAGACCGGCCTTTGCGGTTGTCCAGCTCGACAAAATAGGTGAGCACGCGCGGCGCGCCCACGGCCAGCGCCTGCGGCAGCGTGTCGGTGAATGCGCCGGTGGCGTTCGGGACGAGCTCGATGGTTGCGGCTGCCGAGCAACCGGCAGCGACGCTCTCATTGCGGCAGATGCGCACTGTCACGTTGTCCTTCAAGGGCACCTTGTCGGTATCTCTCTTGGGCATGCTCCAGGTCAGCGCCACCTGGTTGCCGCTGCGAACGGCGGAGAGATCGCCGACGCGACTTGGAAGATGTAGAGACGGCGGTTGCGGCGCGCCGGGCATGCCGCAGCCGGCGAGGGCGACAGCAGCCGCGAGCGCAGCAACGAGCGCCGCAAAACGGGGGTGCGTGCCCGGATTTCTTGCACAATGCATGGCGCTTTCAGTCTATCGGAGCCGCATCGGCGCGTCGGCATGCGCCGCTAAATCTTTTTCAGGTTGGCGAACTTTTCCATTAGCTTTTTGACGCCGTGACGGGCGAATAGGACGGTCAGCTTGGCGTCTTCGCCGTCGCCCACACGCACCAATACGGTGCCTTCGCCGTACTTTGCATGCATCACGTGCTGGCCTTTCCTGAGGCCGGAAGCGCCGTGAGTTGCCGGAATGTCCATCGTGGGTCGCGCGAATGTTCCGGGACGACCGCCGGTTTTTCCGCCGAAGAAGTGGGCAATATTGTCGATGCTGGGCTCCGCCCCTTTGCTTTTTGGAGAAAATTCTCGTCGGGGTGAGGAACTCGGCGCAAGGCCGCGCGGGATTTCCTGGCTCTCATCTTCATAATTGAAGTGCGCGCCCTCGGATTCATTGCCGTGCCGGTGCCGGCTGCCTACACCGTACGCCGGAGTGGCCCATGCGGGACTGCGACCGCCGAGATTTTCCACGAGCCCCGAAGGCACCTCTTCGAGGAAGCGCGAAGGAATGCTCATCTCCGGCACATCGTTGCCGTAGCGGCGGCGATAGTGGGCACGCGTCAGGACGAGCGTGTTCATGGCGCGCGTCATGCCCACGTAGCATAGACGGCGCTCCTCTTCGAGCTCATCCGGATTACTCAGCGTGCGCGAATGCGGGAATAAGCCCTCCTCAAGTCCGGCGAGAAACACCAGCGGAAACTCCAGTCCCTTGGCTGCGTGCAGCGTCATCAGCGTGACGCGGGCATTGGGATCGAACTGATCGGAATCTGACGCGAGTGCTGCGTGGTCCAGAAACTCGCCGAGTGTTTCCCCGCGCTCCTCGGCGTCGTGCGCGGCGTTGGCCAGTTCCTTCAGGTTCTCAATGCGGCTGAAAGCCTCCGGCGTGCCCTCGGTCTCAAGCGCCTTGATGTAGCCGGTGCGATCAATGAGGAAGCGGATGAGCTCGGGCAAAGTGGCCGAGTCTCCCGGAGAACGGAAAGCGCTTACCTTCTTCTCTTCATCGATCGCGCCTGCGCCCGTGTCCGATTCTCTCGATGCAGCCGGCATTACGAGAAATGGCCTTTGAGGTGCATTGCCTGAAGGCGCGAAGTGCGATGCGTCGAGCAGCGGCATCTGGTTCTCGTCGCCACCGAATTGCGCCTCGCCATTTTCTTCCTCCCTCGCTCCCTCGCTCCCTGCCGGGGCCCCCGGCGGGCGATTTTTGCCCGCTGGGGTGGCTTGCTCCCCGTCTTCCGCGCCAAAACCGAAACTGGTATCGGCGTCGGTGGCCCTCGATTCGGCCACATCCGCGGAAAGCTTGCCTGCGAAATCAGGATCCATCATGGCCTGCGCGTCGAGAATCAGTTGGCGGAAGGTGTCGAGCGCTATCGCCGCGCGCGTGGGGATCAAGCGATTCGCGACGGCCGCGGCGATGGCGTCCCAGGTGGAGACGCCGGTCTCGAGAGCCAGACGCTCCATGGTCTCGAGCGTCGTTTTGCCGATGCCGCGCGTCGGCGTGTTGATCACGCGCTGTAGCGCCATCGAGTCGTGCGGATTGCGGATGAGCCGCAGATAGGCGAGCAGGTCCTTGATCTCGGCGCGTTCGTAAAAGCTGAATCCGCCCACCATCGTGTAGCTGATGTTGTACCGCCGCAGCGCTTCTTCCACTAGCCGCGATTGCGAATTGGTCCTGTAAAGTACTGCGCAGTGGCCCTCCCCGGGCCCTTCCGTTTCGGACGAATTCTGTTCCCGCAGGAAAGTCTGAATCTTGTCGGCGATAAAGAGCGCTTCGTTTTCTCCGTCGGGCGCTTCGTAGTAGCCGATGAGCGAGCCGCCCTGGCGCTCGGTCCACAAGTTTTTGCCCTTGCGTTTCAGGTTGTTCGCCACCACTGCGCCGGCCGCTTCCAAAATAATCTGCGTCGACCGGTAGTTTTGCTCCAGGCGGATGATCGTGGCGTTAGGAAAATCCTTTTCGAACTCGAGAATATTGCGAATGTCGGCGCCGCGCCAGGAGTAGATGCTCTGGTCCTCGTCACCCACCGCGCACACGTTCTGGTGTTCGCCGGCCAGCAGCTTCATCAGCTCGTACTGCGGGCGATTCGTGTCCTGGTACTCGTCGACCAGCAGGTATTTGTAGCGGCGCTGGTAGCGCTCGCGCACCTCGCTCGACGACTTCAGCACGCGCACGGCTTCGAGTAGCAGGTCGTCGAAGTCCACGGCATTGTTCTTGCGCAACTCGTCCTGGTAGGCCTTGAAGATGTGAGCGACGCGCTCACTGTTCGGATCCTTGGAATCAAGAAAGTAATCCTGCGGATCGACCATGTGATTTTTCGCCCAGGAGATGCGGCTCTGCACAGTGCGCGGGGTGAGCTGCTTGGTGTCGAGCCCCATGCGCTTCATGATCTGCTTCATCAGGCTCTGCTGATCGTTCTCGTCAAAAATCGTGAAGCTGCGCGTCAGGCCCTTGTCGCCGACCTTCAGCACCTCGATATCGCGGCGCAGTATGCGCACGCACATTGAGTGAAAGGTGGAGATCAAGGGCTTGGCGAGAGACGAGTGGCCCAGCAGTTGATTCACGCGCTCGGCCATCTCGCCGGCGGCCTTGTTGGTGAAGGTCACGGCCAGGATCGCGTCGGGCGCGACGTTCTTCTCCTGGATCAGCCACGCAATGCGGTGCGTAATCACGCGCGTCTTGCCCGATCCGGCGCCCGCCAGGATGAGCAGCGGCCCCTCGGCGGCCTCAACCGCAGCGCGTTGTTCGGGATTGAGATGGTCGAGGAGCAGATGCAAGGCGTCGAGTCCGATGAGAAGGTTCCTGAGTCTAGTTTACCGTTTGGGGACGTGTGCGAGCTCTCGGGTCATTTCTGGATACTGCCTGGATGCGGCGATGCGCCGGGATGCCTCGATTTTGCTATACTTGACGTGTCCCGAGAGGGGTAGGGAACTTATCCCGGAAGGGCTAGGGTTCCTCCCGGGAGTTTGGCTACTTCATCAGTAGCGCCAAGGCTAAGATAACGAGTGCAATCACGAACCGCCAATCGACGGCAATCGTAATTGCGACCCGCATCCAGGATGACTTATCACCCAACGCCCTCACCTCCTTTGCGTTGGCACGGCCCGCAGGTCGTTCACAGCGGCCTGCGGACCGACGATCCGATCTTCCGGATCGATCTTTCGCCACCGCTTCCCACGCACGCAAAAGAAGCGCAATTAGTTTATAGACAGGATTTTGATCGGGAGCGTGCGAGCCGTCACACGCGTTGGCCGTGTGCGTTTGTAGGCCTCAGGACCGAGACCTTGGGTGCTCGCGCTGGAGAGGTGGACCGACGGAACATTTTCTCATACGACGCTGTCTCGTTGTCCACGATTGCAATCGAAACAGAGTGTTTCGAGGTTCGACAGATTGTCGCTACCGCCTTTTGCAAACGGGAATCTGTGGTGCACTTCCAATTTGACGCCGTATCCAGAGGCACTGCACCGTACGCAAGCAAAATGATCTCTCTTCATTACAAAGAATCGCTTGCGGATCGATATGTCGCGGCGTTCGCGTGGGGCTTCAATCGGGCTATCCTGAGGTTCTGCCTCAACGGCTTCGAGAGTAATGGAATCACGGGCCTTCACTAGCGCTCTCCGCCACCCGCCAAAACGTCTAGTGATTGTGTCGGACGAAAGAGGAAATCCATACGTTTCTAAATCACTTTGTCGCGGTATTCTCCCCTCTTTCTCCAAGGTCTGCCTCCAAAGGTCAATGATGATCCCGAGAAGCTCTTCATCCGTTGCTTTCATGAAGCGAGAGCTTCTTAATCCCGCTAAGGACAGCGCATGGCGGAGCGAGCCGAAACGTCTGACTATCGCTGAATGGCTTACACGCCCCACTCTCTTCAGGTCAGCGTTGGTAACCGTATCCGAGCCAATGACTTGAGCAATTCGACGAAGCTCTGCGAGCATCGACTCGTCGTCATACTCCAAAAGGAAATCAATCTCCAGACGGCTCATGGCGGATATTCTACTCTGCCAGAACTCGGCTGCTTGCAATCCCACGGCCATTTCGCTATCATCAATGGATACACGCAGGGAAACCACTGCGTAGTCAATTGCACCACGGCTATTGGGTCCTGACCGGACGGGCGGACTTTTGGACGAGTTCCCTGCGAGGTCGAAGGATTCCCGCAGCAAGCGGGCTGGCAAAAGCGGTGGGAGACGAGGGAAGCATGGCATCTGGCAAGAATATTGAGAAGGCGCGCGCTGCTGTCTCCAAGTCGGCGTATCCGCTGCCTGAAGCAGTCAATCTCCTGAAGCAAGTCAAGTACGCCAAGTTCGACGAGACCGTCGACCTGACGATGCGTCTGGGTGTGGACACGCGGCACGCCGATCAGATGGTACGCGGCACGGTAGTGCTGCCGCACGGACTGGGCAAGACCAAGACCGTGGCCGTGATCGCGACCGGCGACCGCCAGAAGGAAGCCAGGGAAGCCGGTGCGGATTTTGTGGGCGGCGAAGAGATGGTCGAGAAGATCCAAAAGGAAAACTGGACCGACTTCGACGCGCTGATCGCGACGCCCGACATGATGAAGGTTGTGGGCCGGTTGGGCAAGGTGCTGGGACCGAAGGGTCTGATGCCGAATCCCAAGACCGGAACCGTGACCATGGATGTGGCCGCGGCAGTGAAAGAGATTAAGGCCGGCAAGGTGGAGTTCCGTGCCGACAAGACCAGCCTGGTGCACGTGCCGGTGGGCAAGCTCAGTTTCGAGCCGCAAAAGCTCATCGACAACGCCACCACGGTGATCTCGTCGATTGTGCGCGCCAAGCCCGCGGCAGCCAAGGGCAAGTACATCCGGAGCGTCACGCTGAGCTCGACGATGGGCCCAGGCGTTCCGCTGGATTCGGCAGTGGCCGACGCGGCAGGCAAGCACTAAAGGCAGTGGTCAGTGGTCAGTGATCAGTGATCAGATAGTCCGATGGGATGGCGGGCATTATCCCGGACCAGAGAGTACGAAAGAGAAATTGAAACAGGCGCCCGCATCTACGGGCAAACGAAAGGGTCGGGAGAGCAGAAGATCAAGCGGGGCAGGAAATCTGACCACTGATCACTGACCACTGACCACTGTGCGGAGCACAAAATGGCAATTTCAAGAGCGAAGAAGATTGAGAAGACGAAGTCGTTGGCCGCGGAGTTACAATCCTCGACCACCGCAATTATCGGCACCTTTAACAAGCTCACGGTGGCCAAGGACTATGAGCTGCGCAAGGTGATCCGTGAAGCCGGCGGCAAGTATCGCGTGGTGAAGAACAAGCTGGCCGCGATTTCAGGCACGGGCACGCAGGTTGAAGCCGCGCTGAAGGGCCTGAAGGGCGTGAACTCGGTGGCGTTTACCGCGGGCGATCCGGTGGCATTGGCCAAGGTCTTCGCCAAGTGGGCCGGCGAGAACGCGGCGGAGTTTCACTTCAAGCTGGGCATTGTCGACGGCAAGCTGTTGACCGTGGACGATGTGAAAGCTCTGGCCACGATGCCGGGTAAGGAAGAGATCTTCTCGAAGCTGCTCTTCCTGATCAACGCTCCGGCACAGCGCCTGGTAACCGTGCTGAATGCCACGGGCCGCGACATGGCCGTGGTGTTGAACCAGGGCGTGGAAAAAGAAAAGTTCGCCGCAGCCTAGTGGCTGCTGCAGCTCCTAGCCTCTAGCTTCCAGCTTTTTCCTGCTGGAACTGGGGCGGTTGGTTAAAGGGGATGGAGCTAAAAGCTAGTAGCTAGAAGCTGGTAGCTGATTTTAAGGTTTTGGCTGTACCGCAAGCGGATGGGGCGCGGGTCTGGCGCATCGGAAACCACTGCGTGGGGCAGCTTTTGGGACGAGAGCATAGGCAGTAAACACGAATTCAAACGATTTTTGATTGGAGAAGAACATGGCGGATATCGCGCAGTTGGAAGAGCAAATTGTGAGCCTGAGCCTGCTGGAAGCAGCGGCCCTGGTGAAGAAGCTGGAAGAGCGGCTTGGTGTTTCGGCAGCGGCGGCAGCCCCAGTAATGGTGGCTGGCGGCGCGGCGGGCGCGGCGGCTCCGGTAGCTGAGGAAAAGACCGAATTTCAGGTCATTCTGAAGGATGCTGGCGCCAATAAGATCAACACCATCAAGGCTGTACGCGAAGTGACCTCCCTCGGTCTGAAGGAAGCCAAGGACCTGGTGGACGGCGCTCCGAAGGCTCTGAAGGAGAACGCGACCAAGGACGAGGCCGAGGCCATCCGGAAGAAGTTTGAAGGCGTGGCGACCGTCGAGGTCAAGTAAACGGCACGAGGCTTGCAAGGGACGCCGGGACGCGCTAACATGTAAGTTGCGCGTCTCTGCGGCTCCGCCCGGGAACTTGCCGGAAGGGGTGGCGGGACGACTTGCGGTGTGACTTGATTTCCACACCAGCTTTCTCTGCCAGGTGGTCCTTTGAGGGCCTCCAGGCGCGAGTACTTGGATTCTCCAAGTTCTTTTCGGTCAACGGTTTCTCCTGTGGTCAGACAGGGCGGCCGTTGAAATTGGTCGGGTAGTTGGCAATTCGCGGCGGAAGCGGATTTTGCGATCGGCGAGGGCAATGGAAGAAAAATCGGATGGGAGCACAGGCGTTGAGCTGCGCTCGTGAGGCATTGCGTCCTTACGGGCTTTTCGTGTCTTCCCACCGTTCTGCGCGGGGATATCTGGTTTCTCCGGCAGGCTGAAGCGCACAACTTTCCTTTACGGTTCGACCCTGAATCTGGAGTCAGCCGTTGTGCTCGCTTCTCCCATTTGTGCGCAGTCTAGCGCACCTGCTCGCAGCACGCAACATCAACCGCGAACTTTGATCCAGCTTTCACGGGAACCCGCCTGACCCGGGTTCATTTCGGGACGCCCCGAAGCGAAATTTCGAAGCCAGCTTCGAAGCCAGCTTCACGACGTGCCGGCAACGCAGAAGAGCGGAACTGGAAACTCAGATTTCGTTCGTCAGAACCTTCGATTTAATTCGGTAATTTGCCGGCGCCACCGAGACTCGGGCGTCGGTCCGGCGCGGCCACTGGAAAGCAGGGCAGACGCCGCAACGACGAGGCTCAGGAGTGATCATGCCCAACGAGAAGCGCGCGATTCGCAGCCGGCTCGATTTTTCCAAGATTCCCACCGCAACCCAGATTCCTAACCTGATCGAAGTGCAGCGCCGCTCTTACGAGCGATTCCTGCAGATGGACAAGTTGCCCAATGAGCGTGACGACTCGGGGTTGCAGTCGGTGTTTGTGTCGGTATTTCCGATTACCGACTTCCGCGGCATCTCTCAGCTGGACTTCGTGGACTATGCGATCGGCAACTGGGAGTGCAAGTGCGGCCATTTGAAGGGTCTGCACCACCTGCGCACGGCCTGCGTGCATTGCGGCGCGATGGTCATTACCAATCCCTTCCTGCCCGGCGACGTGCTCTGCCAGAAGTGCGGCACGTACAACAAGAACACGCCCGACTTCTGTAACAAGTGCGGCGATCCCGTGAGCTTGCAGTTGAAGTACGACCAGCAGGAGTGCGAAGAACGCGGCATGACCTTCTCCGCGCCGCTCAAGGTCACCGTACGGCTGACCATCTACGACAAGGACGCCGAGACTGGCAACAAGACCATCCGCGACATCAAGGAGCAGGAAGTCTTCTTCGGCGATATTCCGCTGATGACTCCCAACGGCACCTTCATCGTGAACGGCACTGAGCGCGTGATCGTGTCGCAGTTGCACCGTTCGCCTGGCGTCTTTTTCGAAACCGCGAACAACCGTACCTATTTCCTGGGCAAGATCATTCCTTACCGCGGCTCGTGGGTGGAGTTTGAGTACGACCAGAAGAACACACTCTACGTGCGCATCGACCGCAAGCGCAAGTTCCTGGGAACCATCTTCCTGCGCGCTCTGGGCCTGCGCTCGGACGAGGAAATTCTCAAGACCTTCTACACCGTCGATCGTCTGCATATTGCCGACGGCAAGCTGCAGTGGGAAATTCCGCAGGATGCCAGCAAGGGCACGCACCTTGTGGGTGTGAAGCCTGCGCACGCCATTCTGCATGGCAAGGAAGAGATCGCGCACTCCGGCCGCAAGATCACGCCTCATGCGCTCAAGGCGCTGCGCGCAGCGGCGATTGCAAGGGTCGAGGTCGAGACAGCAGAGCTCGACGGCGCGCTCACCGCATCCGACGTGGTCGATACCACCACGGGCGAAGTGATTGTCGAATCCAATTTGGAGTTGACGGCCGATCGCCTGCACAAGATCATGGCCTCCGGCGCCGCCAGTTTCGAGGTATTTTTCCCTGATCGCGACGACGTGGGCAACATCATTTCGAACACCTTGAAGCGCGATTCCGTGCACAAGCCGGAAGAGGCGCTGATCGAGATCTACCGCAAGCTGCGTCCGGGCGATCCGCCGACGCTCGACACCGCGACTGCGCTGTTTGAAGGCATGTTCTTCGATCCACGCAAGTACGACTTCTCGCGCGTAGGCCGCCTGAAGTTCAACATCAAGCTTTACGAAAATCAGGACGCCACGCATCTGGATCACCGCACGCTGACGCCCGAGGATTTCTACTCGACCATCCGCTACCTGCTCAAGCTGCGCAAGAACATCGGCGCAGTTGACGATATCGATCACTTGGGCAATCGCCGCGTCCGCGCCGTCGGCGAGCTGATGGAGAACCAGTTCCGCATCGGCCTGGTGCGCATGGAGCGTGCGATTAAAGAAAAGATGAGCGTGTATCAGGAGCTGAACACCGCCATGCCGCACGACCTCATCAACGCCAAGCCGGTAATGGCGGCCATCCGCGAGTTCTTCGGCTCTTCGCAGCTCTCGCAGTTCATGGATCAGACCAATCCGCTGTCGGAGATTACGCACAAGCGCCGCCTTTCGGCCCTTGGGCCGGGCGGTTTGTCGCGTGAGCGCGCCGGATTCGAAGTTCGCGACGTGCACCCCACGCACTACGGCCGCATCTGCCCCATCGAGACGCCTGAAGGTCCGAACATCGGACTGATCAGTTCGCTCTAGCTGCTTTGCGCGCATCAACGAGTACGGCTTTATCGAGTCGCCTTACCGCAAGGTGAAGGACTCGAGCATTCTCGACTTTGTTGAGATCGTGAACGCCGGCGAAAGCGGCATGCGCGTGGGCGATCACATCGAGAAGGACGAGGCTCTGCGCCTGAATGCGCAACTGAAGAAGGCGGGCAAGCGCGCCATCGACTGGATTCCCTACAGCTTCTACCTTTCGGCATGGGAGGAAGACCGGCACACCATCGCGCAGGCCAATATCGAGTTCAACGACAAGGGCGAGATCACTGAGGACCTGGTGAATGCGCGGCGCATGGGCAACTTTGTGCTGGTGAACCGCACCGATGTGGACTATATCGACGTCAGCCCCAAGCAGTTGGTGTCGGTGGCCGCTTCTCTGGTGCCGTTCCTCGAGCACGACGACGCCAACCGCGCGCTGATGGGCGCCAACATGCAGCGCCAGTCGGTTCCGCTGCTGGTGGCCGAGGCGCCACTGGTGGGCACAGGTATGGAGGGCGTCACCGCACGTGACTCCGGCGCCGTGATCCTGTCCAAGCGCAACGGCATCGTGGATTCGGTCGACTCCGAGCGCATCATCGTACGCGTCGAAGGCGAGCACCATCCCACGCAGCTTTCGCGTGAGGTGGGCTCGGACATCTACCAGCTCATCAAGTTCAAGCGGTCAAATCAAAATACCTGCATCAATCAAAAGCCTGTTGTTAGCGAGGGCGATCGCGTGATCAAGGGTCAGGTGATTGCCGACGGCCCTTGCACGGAGCAGGGCGAGTTGGCATTGGGACGAAATGTTCTTGTTGCCTTCATGCCGTGGCGCGGCTACAACTTCGAGGACGCAATCCTGATCAGCGAGCAGCTGGTGAAGGACGATTACTACACCTCGGTGCACATTGAAGAGTTCGAGATCGAGGCCCGCGACACGAAACTCGGCCCTGAAGAGATCACGCGCGACATTCCCAACGTGAGCGAGCATGCGCTGCGCGATCTGGATGAGAGCGGCATCGTCCGCATCGGAGCCCAGATCGGCCACGGCGACATCCTGGTCGGCAAGGTAACGCCCAAGGGCGAAACCCAGTTGACGCCGGAAGAAAAACTGTTGCGCGCCATCTTCGGAGAAAAAGCCGGCGATGTGCGCGACGCTTCGCTTACCTGCCCTCCAGGCATCGAAGGCACCGTAGTTGATGTGCGCAT
>CAWFPZ010000016.1:0-31298 GCA_963817835.1 uncultured Acidobacteriota bacterium
ACAATGATTTCCATCCTAAACCCGCCAAGCTGCCCGCCTTCCCTCCCCCGATGCTCCCCGCCTCCAAATGTTAGCCTCAAAAGTTATGGCAAAGGGCCCTCAGGTGGATTTTCTGGTCATGGGCGCGGGCGTAGCCGGTCTTCGCGCCGCCATCGAGCTCGCGCAGCACGGCGAAGTCCTCGTCGTTACCAAGGAATCGCTCAGCGAATCGAATACCCACTACGCGCAGGGCGGCATCGCCGTCGCCATGGAAGGCGAAAAAGACGTTGCCCTGCACCTCGAAGACACAGTGAGTGCGGGCGATGGCCTCGTCTATCGTCCCGCAGCCGAGGCGCTGGTATCCGAGGGCCCGTTGCGCGTCGCTGAACTCATCGAGTGGGGCGCAAATTTCGATGAGGCCAAGGATGCGGAAGGACGTCGCCTCGACGGGCAGTATTTGCGCACGCGCGAAGGCGCGCACTCGCTGGCCCGGATTCTGCACGCCAGCGGCGACGCCACAGGCGCTGAAATCAGCCGCGCCCTCGTCGCCTATGCTCGCGCGCAAAAACAAATCCATTTTGCCGAGTGGACACGCGTAGCGGGTCTCGTCGTCGCCGACGGCCGCGTCATTGCCGCCGATCTTGCCGGCGCCGAACCTCCAAGCGCTCGATCAAGTGCAGCAGACCACGCGCCGCGACAGATCGCCGCGCGCTCCATCCTCATCGCCTCCGGCGGCGCGGGCCAGGTCTACTCTGACACCACCAATCCTGCCGTAGCCACCGGCGACGGCATCGCACTTGCCGCGTTCGCCGGCGCAGAACTTGCCGACATGGAGTTCTACCAATTCCATCCCACGGCGCTGGCAATCGACGGCGCGCCGCGCTTCCTCGTCTCCGAAGCGCTGCGCGGCGAGGGTGCATATCTGCGCAATGATCGCGGCGAGCGCTTCATGGAGCGCTATCACTCGCTTCTCGAACTCGCGCCGCGCGACGTTGTGGCCCGCGCTATTGCCCGCGAAGGTCTGGCCGAAGCCGGCGCGTCCGGCAGCTCGTCTGCCGTGTTGCGTCCCGTCTATCTCGACATGCGCCACGTGCAGAACATCGACCTCATCGCGCGCTTCCCCGGCATCAGCGCCTTCCTCGCGCGCTACGGCCTCGACCTGCGCCGCGACTTGATTCCTGTGCGTCCCGCCGCGCACTACCTCATGGGCGGCATCCGCACCGACCTCGGCGGCCGCACCAATCTCGCCGGGCTCTACGCGGCCGGCGAAGCCGCCTGCACCGGCGTGCACGGCGCCAATCGCCTGGCCTCCAACTCTCTCCTCGAAGGTCTAGTCTTCGGTGCGCGCGCCGCGCACTCCATGCTTGCCGACGCGCTTCCGCTCGCCTCGGCCCCGGCCGCACCGGACCTCGGCCCCGCTCCGCATCAGCTTTCTCTGGAAGAAAGCCAGCGCGTCGAAACTCTCATAACCGCGTTGCAAGTCTCCATGTGGACCAACGCCGGCTTGTTGCGCGAGGACCCTTCCCTGCGTCAAGGATTGGCCGCGCTGGCCGAAACTGAGAGCGCTTTAGCCAACATTGCCGCCAGCGGCCGCACCAGCCGCCGCCTCGCGGAAGCGCAGGCCCTGTGCCGCGTGGCCCACGCCATCTTCACTTCTGCACTCGCCCGCACCGAGAGCCGCGGCGCGCACTTTCGCTCCGACCATCCCCGCCACGACGACGCGCATTTCCGCAAGCACTCCGTCCTCGGCGGTGACGGCAAAGTCCGCTTCGAAGCGTAGTGAAGTACGTCACAGGGCTGCCATCGCGGCTCGTTTCATTACGCAAAAAAGAGCGTTCGCTCGCGCAGGTCCGTCTATTCTCGTAGTGAAATCAAATTCCGGTCAATGACGCTTCAAGAAAGGCTGCCATGCGAATCTCATCGTTCGTAGTAAGTCTCAGTCTCCTCACAGTTCTTTCCATTCCTTCGTTTGCGCAGGCTCCGTCCGAAGTCGACCCTGCCGGCGCAAGAATCCCGGCCTTCATCCTCGAGGGGTTGCATCAGCTCGCGCTGCAAAATCCAGATGGTGCTGAAAGAGCCTGGTCGACCGGAACTTCCGCCGAGCCAGACGCCAGGGCGCTGCGTTCCTTAATGGCCGACGTAGGCGCCTACCAGAACTTCGATGTCGTAAAGGCGCAGGACCTCACGCCGCATCTGCGCGTCATCTACCTTGCCCTGAACTTTGAGAGGCAACCCGACATCGTCCGGTTTCTTCTCTACAGGACCACGAACGGCTGGATCCTGATCGACCACAGATTCAACATCGACGAGCGGATCTTCGAGCCCCTCGCCCAACCGGCAGGCGAGTAAGCTCCAGGCCTCGGCTTTCGCCCGCAATGTCAAGGTCCACTCCGAGGCGCGGTAGCGCCCCCGCCGTCTTGCTCCCTCGTTCCCTTGCTCCCTTGCTCCCTCGCCGTTACCACCGCACACACCGCCAGAATCACGCCAATCACCACCAGCGAAATCGTCGCCGGCACCTCAATCCATCGCGCAGCGAGCATCTTGAGCGCCGCAAACGCCAAAATCGCCCCGAGCCCGTAATGCAAATTACGAAAACGCTCGAGCACCCCGGCCAGCGCGAAATAAACCGAGCGCAGCCCCAGAATCGCCGCCACATTTGACGTGTACGCCACAAACGGATTATGCGTCACCGAGAGAACCGCCGGAACAGAGTCGGTTGCAAATAGCAGATCGGTCACCTCGACAGCAAGAATCACCGGCAATAGCGAACCCTTGGCCGGCTGCAGGCGCACGATCCAATCGGGAATGGCCGCGTGCGCCGAGCCGCCGCGTACCAGCCGCCATGCCACATAGAGCAGAAACAGTCCGAAGACCCACGTCACCCACTCAAACCGTTGCAGTAGCGTAATACCCGCCGCGATGAACGCGGCCCTCAATACAAACGCGCCCCACACGCCCCACATCAGGGCCTTGTGCTGCCGCTGCGGGCCAATCTGGAACCCGCGAAACAGCACCAGGAACACAAAAAGGTTGTCGATGCTCAGCGATGCCTCGATCGTGTACCCGGCCGCAAACTCCAGCGCCGGCTGCCGGCCTTGCGCCACGGCAATCCACCAGGCAAATCCCGCCGCAGCCAGCACCACGCCCGCCGTTCCCACCCACACAAACGCCTGCGCGTACCGCGATGCGCGCCGGTGGCCGGGCAGAAACGAGTCCGCCAGCAGCACTGCCGCCACCACCGCGTGAAATCCCACCCACCAGGTCCAGGAAACACCCGCAATCATAGCTGGATGCTATCGCAGCGCTTCAAGTTCTCGCTGTCTTTTCATCTGAAACCTTGTGACGCATGGGGCCTTTCGCGCATCTTCTCAATAGAGGTCTTTCATTGGGTGAATTCACCAAACCGCCCGACTACAAGCAAGCGCCGGGCCGCCGTCCCCGCGTGGTCATCGTCGGCGGAGGCTTTGCCGGCCTGAACGCGGCCACCGGCCTCGCGCACTTGCCCGTCGACGTAACCGTGGTTGATCGCCGCAATCATCACCTCTTCCAGCCCTTGCTTTATCAGGTGGCGCTGGCGGTGTTATCGCCCGCCGATATTGCCCAGCCCATCCGCTCTATCCTGCGCTATCAGCGCAATACCGAAGTGCTGATGGACGAGGCGGTCGGCATCGACATCGCCGCGCGGCAGGTGGCGCTGGCCAGCGGCGCTCGCCTCGACTACGACTACCTCGTGCTCGCTACAGGCGCCACGCACTCCTACTTCGGCCACGATGAATGGGAGCCGCTTGCGCCCGGCCTCAAAACCATCGAAGATGCCACCGAAATTCGCCGTCGCGTACTGCTTGCCTTCGAACTGGCCGAGCGGCAAATGCTGGAACAGGGCTGGCATCCGCCGCTCAATTTTGTCGTCATCGGCGGCGGCCCCACAGGAGTCGAGCTTGCCGGCGCCATCAGCGACATTGCGCAGCTCTACATGCGTCACGACTTCCGGCATATCGATCCCACCAAGAGCCGCGTGATGCTGCTCGACAGCGGTCCGCGCATGCTGGCTGCCTATCCCCCGGATCTCTCTGCCAAGGCCGAAGCCGAGCTCCGCCGCCTCGGCGTCGAAGTCCACACGAAAATGCAGGTCACTGGGGTCGGCCCAGGATGGGTTGAAGCCAACGGCGAGCGTATTGAAGCCGTCGTCACGCTGTGGGCCGCTGGCGTGCTCGCTTCCCCGCTGGGCAAACTGCTGGGCGCGCCCCTCGACCGCCGCGGCTGCGTCCTGATCGACAACCAGCTCAATCCCCCTGGCCTGCCTGAGGTCCTTGTCCTAGGCGACTTGGCTCACTTCGAGCAGAACGGCCGGCAGATTCCTGGCGTCGCTCAGCCGGCCATGCAAATGGGCGATCACGTAGCCAAAGTCGTCGCAGCCGATCTCACCGGCAAACCGCGCCCCGCCTTCCGCTACTGGGACAAGGGCGATATGGCCACCATCGGCCGCATGGCCGCCGTGGCCGATGTGAAGTGGCCCTTCAAAGCTCACATGAGCGGCTTTCCCGCATGGTTTACCTGGCTCACCGTGCACATCTTTTTTCTCATCGGCTTCCGCAACCGGATTTCGGTGATGATCAACTGGGCATGGACCTATTTCAACTTCACGCGCAGCGCGCGCCTCATCATCGGCGACCAGAATCTTCCTGGCTGGAAGGAACAGTCGCGGGACCGAACCGAGGCGGCGGATTAAACTGGCGCGTCAGGCCTCCCCTCCCGATCCATTCGGCCCACAAATTTCCACACTTCGCAGTTGACATTTGGAAACCATTTAGTTACGTTTATTGGTAACCTTATGGTTTCCTATCGGCGCCAGCAACGCGATCGTATTTTCCGGGCCATTGCCGACCCTACCCGGAGGCAGATTCTCAGCCTGCTTCGCCAACGCCAGCAAACCGTGGGCGAAATTGCCGGGAATTTTTCCATGAGCCGCCCGGCAATCTCAAAGCACCTTCGTCTGCTGCGCTCGGCTGGGTTGGTGGTCTCGCGCCGACAAGGTACAGCCACCCGCTGCCGGCTGAATGCCAGGCCCCTGCGCGCGGTCAACGAATGGTTACGCGACTACGAAACCTTCTGGGCTGAGAACTTGCAAGGCCTCAAATCCTATGTGGAGAACATCCAATGACTCCGGCTACCGCAAGCGACACAATCGTTCGGGAAATCATCATCAAAGGCTCCGCAGAACGAATCTTTGCGGCGCTCACCGATCCCAAAGAGCGCATGAAGTGGGGGGCGGTCCGGAAGGAAGATTCAAGCTCACCAGCTTCGAATCGGACCTGCGCCCCGGCGGTAACTGGATCATGCGGTTTGACGCCTACGGCAAGGACGTCACCATCCGCGGCGTCTACCGCGAAATCGAACCCCCGCGCCTGCTCATCTTCACATGGCTCCCTGATTGGTACGAAAACGCGACGGAGTCTCTCGTGCGCTGGGATCTCGAAGAACACACCGGAGTCACTACCGTGCGCCTCACGCACTCGGGCCTGCTCACTGAAGCCGCGCGCGAGAACCATCGCGGCTGGCCGCAGATCCTCGGCTGGTTACAGGCGTACGTCGAGTAAAATAGTAAAAGAATGCTCGACTTAGGATTTGTTCGTGCCAACTTGGAGTTGGTGGAAGAAAAGCTCCGTGCGCGGGGCGCCGACCCCGCCGCATTGCTGGGCGATTTTCGCGCGCTTGATCGTAGCCGCCGCGAGGCCATCACGCAATCTGAACAGTTCAAGGCGCGCCGCAACGAGCTCTCGCAGCAGGTGGGCGCGCTCAAGAAAGCCGGCAAGCATGACGAAGCCGCGCCCATCATGGACGAGACTCGCGCACTGAAAGACAAACTCGACGAGCTCGACAAGACGGCGGCAACTCTCGACGAGCAGTTGCGCCAATCTCTCGCCCGCGTTCCCAACCTTACCCGCGACGAAGTCCCTGTCGGCCGTTCCGAAGCGGACAACAAGACCGTCAAAACCTGGGGTGAGCCAAAAAAATTCGATTTCACGCCCAAACCCCACTGGGAGATCGGCGAGTCCCTCGGCATTCTCGATCTCGAACGCGCGGCCAAGCTCTCCGGCGCACGCTTTGCCGTCTACATGGGCGCGGGAGCGCGACTGGAACGGGCTCTCATCGGCTTCATGCTCGACATGCACACCCAGAAGCACGGCTACAAAGAGGTCCTGCCGCCGTTTATGGTTAATTCCAAGTCTCTCTTCGGCACCGGCCAGTTGCCCAAGTTTGCCGAAGACCTTTTCCGTTGCTCCGACGCCGACGTCGACGCTGCCGCGCGCGGGGACTACAAAGACAGCGACCATTGGTTGATCCCGACCGCCGAGGTCCCCGTCACCAATCTTTACCGCGACGAGATTCTCGACGAAGCGCGGCTGCCCATCCTGCTCACGGCCTACACGCCGTGCTTCCGCGCCGAGGCCGGCGCAGCGGGCAAAGACACGCGCGGCATCATCCGCCAGCATCAATTTCAAAAAGTCGAGCTGGTCAAATTCACGCGCCCTGAAGAGTCAGATGCCGAGCACGAAAAACTCACCCGCAACGCCGAAGAGATTCTCGAGGCTTTGGACTTGCCTTATCGGCGAGTCTTACTTTGCACGGGCGACACCGGCTTCTCCGCGGCCAAAACCTACGACCTCGAAGTCTGGTTGCCCGGCCAGAATCTCTACCGCGAAATCTCTTCCTGCTCCAACTTCGATGCCTTCCAGGCGCGTCGTGCGAATATTCGCTACCGGCCGTCAGGCCCCAAGGCCAAGCCCGAATTTGTACACACGCTCAACGGCAGCGGCCTGGCGGTCGGCCGCACCTGGCTGGCCATTCTTGAGAAATACCAGCGGGCGGACGGTTCGGTCGAAATTCCTCACGCCCTTCGCCCCTACATGGGTGGACTGGATAAAATCATGAAGGAGTCCTGATGGCATCATCCTCATCCAATGGCGCAATCGTCCAGCCCAGGCGCAGCTTCAAGCAGGTGCTGCACAGCTATTTTTACTGGACCTACTCGCGCGGAGCCTTTCACTACGACGTGATGGTGACCCTGATCCTGATCTTCATTTTCGTCACTCCGCATCTATGGGATTACGGCGCCAAGCCGTCGCTCGCCGCAGGCCCCGCGCATCCTATGCAGGTAGTTGCCAACGGCCGCGGCGTCATCGTCACGGTGCAGGCTTCGGATGTGAGCGTTCCCGCAGGCGCGTCCGACAAACAGGCCAAAAAAGCGCTGCGTCAGGCCATCGAGCCCGTGATGGGCGACTCCGTGTTCGTGGAGAAATGGGAAACGGTCACCGACGCCCAGGGAAATCTGGCCTGGAAGGTCTGGGCGCACCGCTAAGTTTTATCATCCTTCGGGCCCCAGTCCGCGTCCAATAACCAAGGAAGCTCATGCACTCACGCAATCATTTTGTATTTTTCGCGCTCGTTGCAGTTGCAATTCTGTCGATTCGATCTGCGCAGGCTGAAGACAAAGCCAGTGTGCTTGCAAGACTCGACGTTGCAGCCAATGGATTTCACACCGCCACCGCCACCTTCGAGTTCGACAACATTCAGACCGACCCGATTCCGGACACGGATGTCATGACCGGAACCGCGTACTACGAGCGTAACAGTCACTTCGAGATGGCCGCTCACATCATGGCGCACGACGGCCGGCCCACGGAGCGAGGCTACATTTTTTCCGGCGGCACGCTGCGCTTTTCCGATACTGGCAAGGAAAAAGATGCCACGCCCGTCGATCAGGCGAGCAAGTACGGAAGTTATTTTGAATTGGGGTTCGGAGCCAGCGGCAAAAGTCTTGAAGATAAGTGGACGATCAAGTACCTCGGCAAGGAAACAATCGATGGGATCGCCACCGACAAGCTTGAATTGGTCGCCAAGGATCCCAATGTTCTTAAGCTGTTTCGCAAGGTGACCGTCTGGCTCGATACGGCGCGCGCCGTTAGTCTCAAAGTGGTCTTCGACGAAGGTGAAGGGCAATCCTATGTTTGTCACTACACTAACATCAAGGTGAATCAACCCTTGCCGAAAGCCGCCTTCAGCTTTGACAAATAAGGCCGATCGATCAACCGGAACACCGCAATCCCGCCCAACGCAAACAGCATCGGGAAGCACTCCAGCGTGTAACGCGTCTCGGGCGTTTCCACCGTCCACAGCAACGCGCTGCGCAGCAGCAGATACGCGAGCAGCGCGCCCCAGAATCGTGGCCGCAGACACAAGCCGGCAATTCCCAGCAGCAGATAGAGCGCATTCAACCCCGCGTAGGCCCAGCTGAACTCCGTCTCCGCGTGATGATGCGCGTAGACCCACCAGTCGAAGTCGATGTTCAGGTTCTCCACGCGCGGGCGTAACCACATGTCGGTCAAGCGGCCCATCGGCAGCCACACGTAGAAACGCCACGGGTGCGCGGCGATGCGTTCCTCGGCCAGCCGCTCAAAGCCCGCATCGATCCCCGGCGTCAGCACCATACCGTGGCTGTTGTAGTCCTCGGCCAGCGCCGCGATTTCTGCATACTGGGCGGGTGAATCGAAGGCGCGGCTGGGCAACTCACTCACGTCCAGCTTGTCTCCCGGCACATTCCAATAGATCTCGTACGTCGAAATGAAGTCGAGGCACCAGCTCTTCACCCAGCGCTCCCATCCGGGATTGGTGCGCTCGCCGGGATCGGTTGCCAGCCTCGGCGCCAGTGGCTGAATCACGTGAAAGACGCGCCAGTTGCGCGCCGTCCATACCGCAAACGGCGTGATAGCCAGCAGCCCGCAAACCACGGCCATGCGGGCGAGTTTTCGCGGCGGAACTCGGTTCCCGTTCTGCCCTCGTGCGAGACCAGCAAAAACGAACGGCACAAAAGCCACCGCAGCCAGTGCGCCATCGGGACGCAACAGCGTGGCAGCGGTAATCGCGAATGTAAACCAAAACGCGTTCGCCCATCCGGGATCATCCCGGAAGCACGCCATCGCCCACATGGCCAGCGCCAGCACAAAAAGTGTCAGTGTCTCCGCGAGCGGAGCCACAGTATATGAGGCGGTAAAGGGACAGAGCGCGGCCAGCCACAAAGTAGCCAGCGCAGCGCCCCGATTCGCAGGCGCAGGCACAATACGCCGCACAAACCCGGCCAGCAGCAGGCAGCCCAGCAAATCCAGGGCAATTTGCACGCATGCCGCGGCAAAGTAGTTCTCCATCCCGAACACTTTGAAGCACAAAGCCAGAAACAGCGGGTAGCCGGGCAACCGGATCAGTGTCGAATAGAGCGCGCCGCTGGGCAGTGTCAGGGCGTATTGGCCGTGCAATAGCAAATTTCTGGCCAGATCCCCATAAATCAGCATGTCGCCGTTCACATCGAAGAGATCTCGCAGCATCCAAAGCCGCAATGCCAGGCCCGCGCCCAGCGCAAGCACCACAGGCAAGGCCGGGCGCAGCCACGCCGCCTCGCTGCTCGTCGATGCTGGCATCCGGGCTGTCAATTGACTCTCTCGGTCAGCTTCCATACGATTCGTACTGTATAGCGTACGGCATTCCGGGGATTGCGCGCCTTGCCGAAGTTGCGCCGGGGCGGGCCTCTCAGGTGTGTTGTGCCTTTTTTGCGCGGTTTTCGCGCCGGAGTCAGCAAAAGACCGAGCATGCCCGACCGACAAATCTTCTACGACCCGGAACGCAAGCGCTGGAAGCGTCTCCGACGCTTTCTGGACACCACCGCCGTGGTGTCCACCCTGGTGGTCGCCGGCTTTATTTTCAATGTGCTCCGCGGCCAGCACCTGCCGGAGCTGCTGCTGCCCATTCCCCGCCACAACTACCGTGCTTTGCCCGATACCTCAGTTCTACGAAACGGCAAGAACCAGCGCCCCGCCCGCCGCAAAACCGCGCGCAAGCCGTCAGAGATTCCCCTGAATACCGGTGAAGGTCTGCGCGCCGCCTATTATGTGCAAGACGACGCGGCCAGCTACACCTCGCTCAAGGAACACGTCCAACAGATCGACTTGCTGTTCCCGCAGTGGCTGCATGTGGACTCGCCGCAGGGAACGCTCATGATGATGAGCGGCGACAACCTGCGCGAGCTTCCGGTGATCGAAGGCTCCGCCGTGCACGATCCCGACTACGTGAACAAAGTAAAGCAGGTGATTCAGAAGGCCCACACCGACACTGAAATATTCCCTGCCCTTAACAACTTCAATCCCCACACCCAGGACTGGGACACGGGCGTCGGCGATGTGCTCCAGGATCCGGCAAAGAGCGCCTCGTTTCTTCGGCAAATCATGCGCTTTCTCGCCGCGTATCCCGCCTATCGCGGCCTGTCTCTCGATATTGAAAGCATTCCCGACGACGACGATGCCGCCTACCTCAGCTTCATCCAGGCGCTGTACACCCAAATGCACGCGCGCAATCTTACGCTGTATGTAAACGCGGCCGTGGCCACCAGCGACAGCGACCTCAAGGCCATCGCCGCCAACTCCGACGGCATTGTGCTCATGAACTACGACGAGCACCAGACCACTAGCGACCCCGGTCCCGTGGCCAGCCAGACCTGGTTTATTGGCAACCTGGTCCGCGTGCTCAAAGTAGTGCCCAAGGAAAAGCTCATCTGCGGCTTAGGCAGCTATGGATACGATTGGGCGCTCTCCATCCCCAATCCCAAAGACCACCATCACCCCAAGCCCACGGTCATTAGTACAGACCCTCTGTCGGTTTCTGACGCATGGGGGCGCGCCTCCGACGCCGACGCCGATCTCGATCTCGACTACGACACCCTCAATCCTCACTACGAATACATCGATGAGGACGCGAACCAGCGCCACGTGGTGTGGTTCCTTGACGCGGTATCGCTGCTCGACGAAATGCGCGCCGCACGCGAGCTCGGCCTGCAGACCTTTGCTCTCTGGCGTTTGGGCGAAGAGGACAGTTCACTGTGGAACATCTGGGACCGTCCCAGCAATCCTGACTCGCTGCAGGCGCTGGGAACCGTAGAGCCGGGCCATGATGTCGACACCGAAGGCGAAGGCGACATTCTGCGCATCACCGGCCTGCCGCAATCTGGCAAGCGCACGGTCGAAGTGGATACCGACGAGCCCGACCCGCGTAAAAAGCTCATCGTCGATGAGCACATGGACGTCTACCCGCACACCTACACCATCGAGCAGTACGGCTACCATCCCCATGAGCTCGCGCTTTCTTTCGACGACGGCCCCGATCCCAAGTGGACGCCCAAAATTCTCGACGTGCTCAAACAGCATCATGCCACTGGCACCTTCATGCTTATCGGAGCTGAGGCTGCTGACAACATCGGCGTCATGGAGCGCATTGTCCGCGAAGGCAACGAGATCGGCAATCACACCTGGACGCACCCAGACATCAGCGAAATCTCCACGCGCCAGCTCGGCCTCGAAGTGAGTCTCACCGAGCGGCTCTTCGAAAGCAAGCTGGGCGTGCAACCGCTCTACTTCCGGCCGCCCTACGACATCGACGAAGAGCCCGACACCGATGACGAAGCCGAGCCCGCGTGGCGCATCCAGCAGATGGGCCTGACGATCATCGGCAGCAAGATCGACACCGATGACTGGAACGAAAACCCGAAAAAAACCACACCGGAGATCATCCAGTCGGTCCTCGGCCAGTTAAAGACCATGCAGACCAAGCCGCAGTTCCAGGGGTCCATCATCCTGCTCCACGATGGCGGCGGCGACCGCTCCGTTACCGTCGCCGCGCTTGGCCCGCTCATCGATGCCCTGCGTGCTCACGGCTACACCATCGTTCCCGTCTCCACGCTCATGGGCAAAACCACCGCCCAGGTCATGCCGCCCCTCACTTTCTGGCAGCGCGTGCGTACCATCCCCGATTCCATCGCGTTTTCCGCGGTCGATTTCATCGGCAACTTTATCTTCATGGTCTTCTTCGTAGGCGATGTGCTCATGAGCGCGCGCCTCATCATCGTCGGCCTCTTCGCCATCATCGACCGTCTGCGCCGTCCGTACCGCCCGGCCTCGTCCGGCTTTTGCCCTTACGTGGCCGTTCTCATCCCCGCCTATAACGAAGAATCCGTTATCGTGCGCACCGTCCGCTCCGTGCTCAACTCCGACTACAAAAATCTCCGCGTCATTGTCATCGACGACGGTTCCTGCGACCTCACTGCTGAAGTGGCAGCCACGGCTTACGCGCAGGAGATCACCGCCGGCCACGTGCAGGTCCTCACCAAGCGCAATGAAGGCAAGGCCGCCGCGCTCAACTACGCCCTCGATCGCATTCATGAGGAGGTCTATATCGGTATCGATGCCGATACCGTCATCGCTCCCGACGCCATTTCCAAGCTCGTTCCCCACTTTGAGGATCCCACCATCGGCGCTATCGCCGGCAACGCCAAGGTCGGCAACCGCGTCAACCTCTGGACGCGCTGGCAGGCTCTGGAATACATCACCAGCCAGAACTTCGAGCGCCGCGCCCTCAATCTCTTCCACGTCATCACCGTGGTTCCCGGCGCGATCGGCGCATGGCGCACCGCGCCCGTCAAGGCCGCCGGCGGATATCCCGTGAACACCGTTGCGGAAGACGCCGACCTCACCATGAGCCTCCTCGAGCAGGGTTGGAAAGTCGACTACGAAGACCGCGCTCTGGCCTTTACTGAGGCGCCCATCGACGCCAAGGGCCTCATGCGCCAGCGTTTTCGCTGGTCCTTCGGCACCTTGCAGGCCGTCTGGAAACATCGCGCCGCCTTTGTACGCAACAAGGCCATGGGCCTCTTCGCTCTGCCGAACATCCTCATCTTCCAAATGCTCCTGCCGCTGGTCTCGCCGTTCATCGACATCATGTTCGTAGCCGGCATCATCAACTACTTCGTCGATCGCCACTACCACCCTGAAGCTGCCTCCGCGGCGAGCTTTGAAAAGCTGCTCGCCTACTTCGGCGCATTCCTGCTCATCGACTTCATCACCTCGTCAATGGCCTTCAGTCTTGAGCGCCGTCATCCCGCCAACAAAGGCGACGGCTGGCTGCTCTTCCACATTTGGCTGCAGCGCTTCGCCTACCGGCAGGTCTTCTCCGTTGTGCTCTTCAAGACGCTCAAGCGCGCCATCGACGGCAAGCCCTTCAACTGGGACAAACTTGCCCGCACCGCCAAGATGAGCAAGCACACTGAAGCCCTCACCGAAGCTGCGCCTTAAGAACAGCGATCAGTGAGCAGTGGCCAGAATGGTAGGGACCAGAAGGTGGTTCTTTATTTTGAAAGCTGACCGTCAAGAAAGAGGTCGATCGCGACGTCGTTGTCCGCTTTCCAGATCATGAAGCTTGGATTCTTTAGTCCCCATGCAACGTACGGCACAACAAAATGAGCCTTGGCGGTTGCGGCCGTGCCTTCAACATGGACGAGGATGGGGATGGTGATCTCGTGAGGCGTGCCGAGAAGCGTGAAGATACCAGTGACCTTGAGATTCGAGTCGCCTGATGGTGCGATGACGCCAGCGTAGGACTTCGGCTCAAAGGAAACCGTTGCGTACCGTTCTACCCGGAGGATGTCCTTGTTCATCTTATTGTCGCGATTGTCATTGCCGGTCTTGCCGCTGCCGGCGAGCACGATCACCGATCCTGAAATCCTGGCAGCGCTACGGTCAAATTCAATCGATCCGGATTGAACGTGAAACGTGCCGTTCACGACCTCGTGAGTCGTGTTGAGCGTCATCCTGACCTGGCTGGCATCGGGGTTGACGGCGAAGGTCTGATGTTGGGCGAGCGCGGCAGGAGCGACGACGGCAGCGATGGCAAAGAGTGTGAGGGATTTCATTGCGTCTCTCCTAATGCGCTTGGACTACCAGACGTTGTTTCGGTGCGGCCCGATTTCAACTCGCGACTGTTTGCGGAGCAATAGTGGCTGGCTGGGTAACTCGCGTCAGCTTTGCCGTCACGCGCATCACGCCCGGCCAGACCCTTAGGCAAAATGGCAATACAGCACGCGCGAAGGAGTTGTTCAAGCCATCGGCAGCGAACTCGGCAAGGCGCATCTGGGCCAGCAATGCGGAGCGCAGCTTAGCCTGGAAGAGCGGCGCCGGCTCTGCCGCAAGCCAGGCTGCAACGGCACAGCGCGCCGTATGCAGCGCAATCGATATGCCATCGCCGGTAAATGAGGGGATGACAGCTGCCTGATCGCCAATACAGTAGAGCCCATCCTCCGTGGTACGGCGGATGAAGCCATACGGGATATGAGTGATGGCGATCGGTTTGTCGAGCAGCGGCTCCGCCCCGGCAAGCCTCATCGCGAGGTGTGGACAGTCCTGTTGCATCTTCGCGAGAAAGTTTTCCCAGCGATTTCCCACGCGAGAGAGATACCGCTGCTGCACCACGCAGCAGAGGTTTGCGATGCCGTGTTCGACCGGCTGGATACCACCATAGCCTCCGGGATAGAGCATCAACTCAGAGGCGTGTGCCAGGTCGGCAGCCTGCGCGGGCGCCAGGCGAAAATACATTTTGAAGGCGACCCATCGCAGCGGGTCCTCCGGACGCGCGTGGCCGCGCAGATCATGCTTGCCTGTGGCGAGAAAGACGGTAGTTGCTTCACGGGTGGTGCCGTCGTCGAGCGTAGCTTGCCAGGCATTTGGCGCGGTGCGCACGAGCGTCTGCACGCTGCGACCGCGCTCCACGCAAACTCCTGCGGCGATGGCCTCGGCGATGAGCGCCGTATCCAGCGCCTTGCGCGTGAGCGACGCTGCGGGAAAAGGCAACGGAGCTTGCGCGGCGCGCCTGGCCGCGGCCAGGCGAACGTAGTTGATAGGCACGGCTCCAAGCGAGGTCACGTCGATGCCGAGCGCGTGCAGATCCTCAAGCGCCTCACCGCTCAGGAACTCTCCGCAGACCTTATGGCGGGGCGTGGGCTCGCGTTCGATCAGCGTAACGCGCTGTCCCTTGCGGGCGAGCGCGATCGAAGCCGCACAGCCTGCCACTCCACCACCGAGGATGAGGACTTCGTCTTGCACAGGAATCCGATTCAAAGTTGACGTATTGACTGGAATCTCCTTGTCGGATTCGGTATTAAAAGTATACCGCTCCGATGCCTATTGCATGACCAATGCTTCAGTTGGGTAAGAACGCAGTTTGAAACCCGCAAGATTGTCGTAGGAGTTTGACGGAGCGTGGACGAAGATGTGAGCTTCGGCCTGCGGTGCCCGAGCTTTAGCGCCAGCGAGATTGTGAACGGAACGCTTCACTCAGGGCATTTCTATACCGCCATCAGCGGCAACCGAACAAGACGGTTTCATCCACGCCGAAGGCGCGCGGGAATGTTGAACACCCTTAACCGACGGATTGCCGGCCATCCGGCCGCAACGGTGCGATCTGCAGCCAATACTGCCGTCATTGAACGGAATTGCCCGCAGCAGGTGCTGGCGTCACAGCCGGCGCACCGGAACCTTCCCTCTTGTATTGCAGCTTGAGAATGCTCAGCTGATATTTTCCCTCTTGCGTATAGTCGAGCGACTGGACATCTCGGGGCAGGTCTTTCGGGGCGAGGAGGCGCCAGGCTTCGGGCGCCTGCCAGGGATCGAAGCCCGCGTCAGCGACCAGCTGCAACGCGTTTCGCGCTAATTCGCGCTGAAGCTTCGCCTCCAGTTCGTGATCAACAATTGCTCCCACAGCTTCGCCCGCGATGAACCCGGTCGGAAATAGTAGGGACGCTGCAACCGCAGATCCACCCGCCGCTAGGTCGAGCGGCGTAATGGTCACGAGCTGACGTTGGAGACTGAATGCGACTCCGTCGGCCAGCACGGAAGCTAACTGGTCGTCATTGTGCAGGCGTTCCACGACGTTTCTGGGCACGAGGATCAGTCCCGCATTGCAGGCAAATACCGATCGGACCTTGTCGTCATCGACCGCGTAGAACCGGAAAGGAATGCGGGAGGGGCTGTCGAGCGCGAGTTGCTTCTGGAACGCGGGCACGAGCTGCACTCCGATCCTCTCCACGCGTTCCTGTAGAGGTGGGTCTGCGGGAACTCTGTGCCAGCCGCAGGGACCACCGGCATCGCTTAAGCGAACCTTCGTGTGGGCGCCGACGAGGTGCCCGTTCGCATCAAGAATCTCGTCATGCGTTATGGGCTGATAATCCGGTGCATGTTTTGCTTTCCTCGGACCCATCGCCGTAAGTGTCGTGCGCGACCCAGGGGAGAAGAATTCGGCCTTGTGGGCGACGAGCAGTCCTGTGTCGTCGCGTACTCCCTCAAAATGGATCCAGGCGCCGGGTACCACGTCCGCCAAGGTTTTCAAGCTACCAGAGAAAACGGTCACAGTTCCTGTCGAAACGCGAATGCGGTATCCATCGGCGTAGAACAACAGGTCTCCCTTGATCGAGGCGACCTTTACGACTACGGCCACGCCAGATAGCTTCTGCTCGGAGTTGCCTGAGCTGTCACCGGTGTTCGCGCCCGGCGTTGCTTGAGCTGGTTGAGTGCTTCCAGCCGCAGGCTGTTGGGCCCGGTCGAGAGGGCAGGAAACCGCGAAGACGGTGCAGAGGTAGAGACAGACCCGTGAAAACGTCCACAGTTTTCCGGGTTTCGTCACGCGATCCCTCCTGCGCTCGGTCTTGGGAAACAGTATAGTTCCGAAGTCATCGAGACTCTTCCGATGCATGACCGTCGTGCGCAACGAAACTCAATAAAGTCCGATCGGCAATGAAGGACAGAGGGTTGTATCATCGTCACAAGGCGCGAAGAAAGATGGGCACGGTGCGAAAGTGCGGCAGTCTGTTGCTCGTCTCAGCGCTCGGCCTCCTCATGGCGCAAGGGATTGCGCAGAGCCCGCCAAACCGAGCAACGGCCGCTGCGCCGCAGAAGTTCGACGTGGCGAGCATACGACCGACGCCAGATCGAACGGGGCAGCCCGGCTGGATGGGTATCCGGATCACTGGCGACATGTTTGAGGCACGCAGCATGTCGCTGAAGGCGCTGGTTTGGCAGGCCTATGCCTACGGAAGTCCGGAGCGCCAGATGGTATCGGGCGGCGGAGGCTGGATTGAGTCGCAGCAGTGGGACATCATGGCAAAAGTCGATGATCCGTCGTTGGACGGGCTATCCAACGTGGACCGAAATAATCGCATGCGTCCCATGTTGCAGGCGCTGCTGGAAGAACGATTCCACCTGAAGCTCCACACCGAGCTGCGACCGACGCCGGTTTATGCACTGGTGCAGGCCAAGGGCGGAGCGAAAGTGAAGGAGGTGCCCGCGCCGCCTGAGTTGAAGGGCGACTGGATGGAAGCGATGAAGCATTATCGCGAAGAGAATCCGGGCAAGCCTTACCCCGGCGGAATCATGTGCAGCGGCGACAGCTGCACCGCGACCGGGATGACCATCAGCGGGGCGATCGGGCAAATACAGGGTAGCAGCCACGCGGATCGCCTGGTCATCGACGAGACCGGACTGAAGGGCCATTACGATTTCTCGTTTCGGAATCCGGGCAACAACGATGACGATGCGATGGCGGAGGTTGAGGAGGACCTGGGGATGAAGTTTGAACCGCGCAAGGTAGATTTGACGACCTACGTGATCAACTCCGCCGAAAGACCTTCGGAAAACTAGGATTGGATTCGGAATAGTCGCCTGCTCGCCGGTAACGAAGTCATTTTCCGGTTAGGCGGTGACTCGCCCGCTGCGATTAGCGTGGCATTTCCCAGCCGCCCTCTTTGGCTCGTTGTAGCAGTTGGTTTAATTGAAGACGGGCTTTTTCAACGACTGAGTGTTCATTACTGGACCACCCAATTTCGCGTTCCCACCATTCTTGCAATTCTCGGTGGCTGCACAGACTTGCGATTCTTCGGATCAGTGTGTCGGCTTCCTCCCCATAGACAGGAATTGAATGCACGAGGATATCGGTTAACGGATGATCATGAGGTCTTCCATTCGGCATGCGTGCTTACTCCAGTTATGAGCGCGGGTACTCGTGAAGGTAAAGTCTACCAGTGAACAGAGACTCGCGAGCGGCTACGGGCGGATTGTCGCCTATCCGTCAGTTACTCAGCAATAAACAGACTTGAGGCAATAGAACCTCACTGCGCTCGGTAGCAGGATTTCAGCGCCGCAGGTCTGCCCCGTTCGCAGGCTAGGTTTGTGCCCGGTGTCGGCATTTCCAGGCCGCCATCACCAAAACGCCCACGCAACGTCTATCCCTATAATTCGAGTTGAGGACCTACTGCACGTGACTACAGTTTCCCTGAACCGCATTCGAGAGACCATCCGCTTCCATGGGATCTAATGCGGAGACCCAATTCAAACTGCGGGTTTCTCCGCGCGACCTGCCGGAGCTGATGGATGGGGACTGCAGTTATGAGGATTTCCGCGGCTGCCTGTGCAGCCTGGAGCAGATCAACCGCTGGCTGCTGGGCTACCGACCGACGCTGGCCTGGCTGAAGCGGCTGCCGCCTGCATTGCGTGCTCATGGCCTGCGTGAACCGGTGCACATTGTCGATGTGGGCAGCGGCGGCGGCGATCTGCTTCGGCAGATTGCATGCTGGGCGCGGAAGCGCGGCATCGCGGTCGAGTTAACGGGGATCGACTTGAATCCTTATGCGGCGCGTGCGGCAGCGGAGCTAACGACCAAGGAGTTCAAAATCACATGGGTCACCGGCAATGCAATGGAGTATCGGCCGGAGAAACCGGCGGATATCGTCGTGAGTTCGTTGATGGCACATCATCTGGAAGATGAGGAAATCATCACGCTGCTGCGCTGGATGGAAGCCACCGCGCAGGTGGGTTGGTTCATCAATGACCTGGAGCGGTCGGTGCGGAGCTCCCGGATGTTCAGCTTGGCGGACAGGTTCATGCGGTGGCACCGGTTTGTGCGGCATGATGGGCCGGTGTCCTTCCGGCGGGCGTTCCGGGAAGACGACTGGGCGCGGCTGCTGATGGCAGCTGAACTTCCATTGGAGGCGGTGACGGTGGAACACTGGCGACCGGGACGGTTGTGCGTGGGACGGTGGAAATGAGGGTTTTGATGGAGCGAAGCCGATACTCTGTCGCCGCTTTCCTGGCAATCACATTGAGCGCCGCAGCGCACGCAGAACAAATTCCAGTGAGACATATTCAGCTCCCGCGGCATGAGTTTATGGTGGCGCGCTCGGAGACTGGACAGATCATCGCGCGGGCTGAGTTCACTGAGACCGTGCAAGGCGATGAAGTGACGATGCGCCTGACTTATCACTTTGTGGACGGGTCAATTGACGATGAGACGACGACATACAGGCAGCAGGGCACGTTTCAGCTAATACGAAACCATCACGTCGAGAACGGGCCGTTCTTTGCGAGGCCTGTCGACTTTGCGGTGGGAGCCGCCACCGGCACAGCGACCACACGCACCGCGGACAGAAATGGCACGATCCACATCGAGAGCGAGCACATGGACCTGCCGGATGATCTGGCAAATGGGTTCGTTGGAACATTGCTGCTGAATGTGCCGCCCAACACCACGCCGTTTCGGGTGGGGATACTGGCGCCAGTCTTCGGTGGACGATTGATTCGGATCCTGATTTCGCCGGAGAGCGAGCAACCGTTTCAAAAGGCAGGACAGACCCTCAAGGCGACGGTGTTTCGCATCCATCCGGAGTTGGGTGGCTTCCTGGGCTGGATTGCTCAGTTACTCGACCTGCAACCGAAAGACGTGATGGTGTGGATTCTGGAGGGCGAGCAGCCCGCGGTGGTCAGAGTCGTTGGACAACTGGGTGGTTCCGGGCCTGTGGTCAGCTCGGAATTGGAGGGGACCAGCTTCGCGAAATAGAACATTTATGGAAGCCCACATCTCAAAGGCGAGACGAGTATCGCCCGCGCTTAGACCGATGCCCTGAAAACCTCATGGCCGCCGAACCGCCAATGAGTCACGACGCGTGGTGAGCTCGTGCCAGTTCAGGCCGAGATCCACGATAAGCAACGAGGCAAGGGTGAAGGCAATGACGCCGACTGCGGAGAGGCTGTCGCCGAGGTGGCTCCAGTAACGCGGCCACAGGTTAAACACACGGCTGGAAACGAACGTAAATGTGACGGCGTAAGAACGGGCCATCCATTGGCGGTGCTGGATGATTTGGCGGTTGCGCGCGGTGATGAAGGCGGCGGTGGTGCAGACCATCCACGCCGCAGCCTGCATAGAGGTTCCGGGGAGGCCCGGACGTCCCCAGGCGAGAGCGATCCCAGTGAACGCACCGACAAAAACGGAAACTACGTAGATGCGTCCGAGAATGCGATGGAGCTTAAAGTGCCGCTGGCGGATCCGCGACGAGAAATTGATGGGGCCGATCAGGAGAGCGAAGGTCCCGGCGAGTACATGCGGGATGAGCAGATGGCGGTCGGCGATGACCTGCAGACGGTAGGCGTGGTACATGGGGAAATCGGTGTAGAGAAGAACTTCAGATGTGATGAAGACAAAGAGCGTGACGAGACCAAGAGTTATCCAGAGAGCGGTTTTAAGCCTGGAATGACTGGTGCGGGGCGCAAGCACCGTGGAAGTTACCATGATTTGCCTCTTAATTGGTTAGACAGGCCGGGGGGCGCTGCGAGAGCCGGGGGCGCGAAAGACTTCATGTTTTTAGTCTAACGAGCAGCTTCGACTTGCAGCGCTCCGGCCGTCCGGTAGAGCGAATTCACACGCAACAAGGCGCAAATTTGCCTGCAAAAAGCTGACAAAACGCGCGAAAAATAGCGCAAAAGCGCGCTCCGGAGCCCATCTTGATGCATTTGCGCGAAATTCTCTATTCGCGTGCGCCCTTATTCGCGAAATTCTCTATTCATCTTTGTATCTAAAGCGCGAAATTGTCTGTAGTTTCCCTCAAAAAATCGCGAAATTCCAAGCGAACATTCTGGGGGCAATTGGTCGCTTCCAAGCGAACATTTGGTTCCTTTTTGGCAGCAGAAAATCGAACATTACCACTGATTCTGCTGGACTTAACGCAGCACCCCACCCCGAGTGAAGAAATTGAAAGAAGTGAATGGGCGAAAAGGCGAAGCGCGGCCTTTTGCGGGCCGCGCTTCCTGATCCCTGTTCCCTGTCCCTACGGCCCCAGGTACAGGCTCACGCCGGGAGGTGCAAAGCTCAGTTGGCCTGACTTGGGTTCGTAGGAGAGATCCAGCGCATCGGTCTTGCGGCCGTTGATGAGAATGGCAACCAGCAGGTTGTTGCCGTAGCGCGCGGCCTCTGCGATCTTGTGGTTCTTGATGGCGCCGTACTCGTTGTCGGGGCTCGTGGCGCTCCAGTCACCCTGGAAGCGCGCGTAAGGATAGACGCTGTGCTGGTCAGGGTGCTGCTGCCAGTTCTTGTCGTTGATCCAGATGCCGTAGGCGCGGGGTAGATCGTTGTCCTCGACCGCGGTGAGGAATTTGTTCACCGTGGCGCGCCCGAACAGATAGCGGTCCCAATTCCAGGGCCAGTCCACCGGGCGGCCGGCCACCAGCCACCAACTGACAAACAGCAACACGATGGCGCCCACGCTGCACTGCACGATCAGCAGATTGCGCTTGGCGCGCGCGGGGTCGTATTGGGGAGCATCGAGCAAGGTCATTGCAGTTTTTCCTCGGTATCAAGAATACAGCGAGCGGTTCGTAGTTCACAGTTCGCAGCCGAAGGGGAGGGCCTATCAACTTAGACACCGCCGCGGCTTGTCTTGTTCCCTCAGTCCCTTAGTCCCTACATCCCTAGTCCCTGCTGTATGTCGTCTTGCTCTTTTCCGCCTGGCGCTCGAGGGCTAGCTCGATGAGGCGCGTGATCAGACCCGTGTAGCCGAGGCCCGAGGCCTCCCACAGCTTGGGGTACATGCTGATTTGCGTGAAGCCGGGCATGGTGTTGACCTCGTTCACAAAGATCCGCTTCTTGCCATCGGGGTCCATCAGGAAGTCCACGCGCGCCAGGCCCGCAAGGTCGCAGGCGCGGAAGGCGGCGACGGCCATCTCGCGTATTTTTTTGGTTTCTGCCCCGCTCAATTCGGCAGGGATCACTGGCACGGAACCTTCAGAAAGATACTTGGCCTCGTAGTCGTAGAACTCCTTGCCCGGAACGATCTCGCCCACCACGCTGGCCTTTGGATTGTCGTTGCCCAGCACCGCGACTTCGAACTCGCGCGCGCGCGCCTTCTTGCCGCCTACTCCCTGCTCCACGACAAGCTTGCGATCGTACTTGGCAGCCACGGCAAGCGCGGGGCCGAGTTCCTTGCGGTCATGCGCTTTGCTGATGCCCACAGACGATCCCAGGTTCGCAGGTTTCACAAAGACCGGGTAGCGGAGCGACTTCTCGACCTGTGCGATGGCCTTGCGCGGGTTCTTTTCCCAATCGGCGCGGAGCAGCGTGACGTGATTAACGATGGGCAGGCCGGCTTCGATGAAGAGGCGTTTCATCACGTCCTTGTCCATGCCGGCGGCCGAGCCCAGCACGCCAGAGCCGACGTAGGCGATGCCGGCCAGCTCGAAGAGCCCCTGGATGGTGCCGTCCTCGCCGAAGGTGCCGTGCAGCACGGGAAAGACGACATCGATTGCGTTGCCTTCAGGACCTTGCGGGCCAGGGACCGGCGCCAGCAGAGTGGGAATGCCCTCGTGAAGGAGTTTCGCTCCGGGTGTGGCGTCGGGGTCGCCAGCGCGCAGCCGCCGCACAACCGCGCTCATATCGCCGTTGAGCAGATGGTTGGCGTCTGCCGCGGCCAGCCAGCGGCCCTCGCGGGTGATGCCGATGGGGGTTACGTCGAACTTGTCGCGGTCGATGGCCCGCAGAACCGATGCGGCCGACAGCAGAGAGACCTCATGCTCGCCGCTGCGTCCGCCAAAAAGAATGCCTACGCGAAGTTTTTTTGCCATTTTCTGTTCGGCCGCCGCAGTCACGATCAGCGGCACTTGTTCCTAGTGTAGAGCCACCGGCAGAGGCGCTTTCCCGGGGAGCCAAAAGGGGACATTGCCGCACCCGTGGTTCGCTTGCGGCGGCGCTGGGCAGAGGGTTGCGATTTTTGCTGGATGTCGTTGGCTTCCCAGACGATAACCGGGATGCGGGAGAACCCCCAAAAGGCCGCAAGTCAACGAACCAAAAGTGTTATATCCAAAGTCTCCGCGGCGACTAACATCAGTGAAAGGTATTATCCCCCGCGTTGTTCCCACTCGTATATAACTCCCGCTCTGCCGGCACGAAAAGCTAGTGGGGACAGCGGAGACCGGCGAGTCCGTGCCGCTGAGGCGGAAAACGGCAAGTCCGTGCCGCCGAGGCGGCAAAATCACAGCAAGGGGGGCCCAGTTCGAGTTGAAGAAACAATATATTGCCGCGTTAGCCATGCTGCTGGCATGTGTTGCGGTTACAGGAGCGGCTCAGCCGGCTCCATTGACCACTCTGGATAGCGTCCGCCGCCTGAGCAATGCTGAGGCGGCCAAGGGAGTCCCTGTCGCCGTTACAGCTACGGTGACGTATTTCCGCTCTTATCGAAAAAACATGTTCGTGCAGGACGGCGCGACGGGCCTTTTTGTGAAGGCCACGACAAACATCACACTGGTCCCCGGAGATCGCGTTCTGATCAAAGGCGTGACGCATGATGGATATCTTCCCGAGGTGATCAGCAGCGAACTGACACTGCTCGGGCACGGCGCTCTTCCCAAGCCGATCGCTGCGGACTACGAACATCTGATCGGGCGGGGCGACGATTCTGTGTTGGTAACCGCGCACGGTGTGGTGCGCGCCGCTAATTTGGATGCGCCGTCAGCCGCCCATACCACAGGCGGGACCATCAAGATGCTCACCGACGGCGGGACTGTCGACCTAGAAGTGGACAACGCTACCGCGAGCGAGCTGACAAATCTACTCGATGCCGAAGTGCTTGTGACCGGCGTAGCCGGCGGCAGGTTCGACGGAAAGACACAGAAGACGGGCATCCTACTCCACGTTTCTAGCCTGGACGATGTCAAGATCGTGAAGCCCGCCGCGGTCGATCCGTGGTCACTGCCGCTCACGCCAATGGATGAGATTCAAGGCGTCTATCGCGTAAAAGACCTGACTAGCCGCGTGCGCGTGAGCGGTGTGATCACATACAACGAGCCTGGCACCGCGGTAGTGTTGCAGGACGGCGCGCGCAGTTTATGGATTACGACGCGCAGCTTCTTGCCGCTGCGCATCGGCGACCGAGCCGACGCCACGGGTTTCCCCACTGCAAACGAAGGTTTTCTGCAGTTGTCGGCAAGCGAGATTCGGGACAGCGGTGTTGCTGAACCGGTTGCGCCGTTGCCTACTGCGTGGCAGCAACTGGCTTCGAGCCAGCACATCTTTGACCTGGTATCGATCGAAGGCGTTGTCGCGGTGACGGCCAGGGAGGCTGCTCAGGACGAGTACGTACTGGTCTCCGACGGCTACGAGTTCTCGGCCATTTACCATCATCCTTCGGGTTTCGGACCCTCGTCACTGGCTCCGATGAAAGCCATTCCTGTGGGTTCGCGGATCCGCGTCACGGGTGTTTGCGTGCCCTTGAATTCGAATCCTTTCGGCCACGATGTGCACTTCAATATCCTTATGCGCTCCCCGGACGATATTGAGGTACTCTCCGGACCGAGTTCCCTGAGTCCGAACAATATAGCGCTGTTCTTCGCGGGGTTGCTCTTGTTGGCGCTTGCGGTGGGTATGCGCGGGTGGCACCTCGAGCACAAGAACCGGCGCAACGTGGTTTCTCTGGCGTACATGGAGCAGCGCCGTGCACGCATTTTGGAGGACATTAATTATTCGCGGCCGCTGGCAGGGACTTTGGAGCGCATCACGGAGCTGGTCTCAATGAAGCTCAATGGCGCTGCCTGCTGGTGCCACGTTGCCGAAGGAGCGACGCTGGGTAACCGTCCGGCACGGCTCTCTCCTGCGTCGCTGCGCACCATCGAACATCCCATTCCTTCTCGCTCCGGGCAGCCGCTCGGCTCACTGTTCGCCGCCTTCGACGCGCAATCCAAGCCTTCTATCGTGGAGCAGGAGGCCTTGGCCATGGCGGCGGCGCTGGCAACCCTTGCGATCGAGACCTCGCGTCTCTACTCCGATCTGGTACACCGTTCGGAGTTCGACCTGCTGACGGACGTGCAAAATCGATTCGTCATGGAGAAGAAGCTGGTGGCGATGATTCAAGCCGTTCGCCTGTCGGCCGGCGTCTTTGGCTTGATCTATATCGACTTGAACCAATTCAAGCGAGTGAACGACGTGCACGGGCACCTGGTGGGCGATTTTTATCTGCAGGAAGTGGCGCAGCGCATGAAACGACAGCTGCGTCCTGGCGATACTTTGGCGCGATTAGGCGGCGACGAGTTCGCGGTGCTGGTTCCCGTAGTGCACAACCGCCACGAAGTGGAAGAGATTGCAGCGCGGCTGGAATTCTGCTTCCAGGAACCCTTTGTGCGAGAAGGTTGCGTCATCCACGGCTCGGCGAGTGTCGGCATCGCACTCTATCCAGAGGATGCCGATACGGTGGAAACCCTGCTCAGCGCGGCCGACGCATCAATGTACGTCGACAAGCACACACGCGCGGGCCAAAGCCGGTCGAGAGTGGCTCTGGGCGACGACGAATTCGTCCGCGGGGACCACGGATAGTAAAAAGGCCCGGTTTTTGGCCGAGCCTTCCACATTTGCAAACCAAAGGGCTGCCGCACCGCAGGTGCCTATTCGGCGGCCATCTCTTCGGCTTCGCCTTCCTGCCGCATCAGCTCCAGCTCGCGTTCGGCGGCCTCGATCTCGGCCGTCACTTCCTGCTGCACGCGTGCTGCCGCTTCCTCCAGCTCTGGTGAGAGCTGGACGTTGCGATAGTACTCCAAGCCCGTGCCGGCGGGGATCAAGCGCCCGACGATCACGTTCTCCTTGAGACCGCGCAGGTTGTCGATCGCGCCGTTGATGCTGGCTTCGGTTAGCACACGAGTCGTCTCCTGGAAGCTGGCCGCGGAGATGAAGCTGTCGGTGGAGAGCGATGCCTTGGTGATGCCCAGGAGTAGCGGACGCCCGATGGCCGGGCGGCCTCCATTCTGAAGCACGCGCTCGTTCTCTTCCGTGAAGCGAAAACGGTCAACCTGCTGCTCGAGCAGGAAGGTTGTGTCGCCCACTTCGTCGATGCGCACCCAGCGCAACATCTGCCGGACAATCACTTCAATGTGCTTGTCGCTGATGGCCACGCCCTGCAGGCGGTACACTTCCTGGATTTCGTTCACCAGGTAAGCCTGCAGCTCCTTTTCGCCCAGCACGGCAAGAATGTCGTGCGGGTTCAAGGGGCCGTCCATCAGAGGATCGCCGGCGCGCAGGCGTTCGCCTTCCTGCACGTTCACGTGAATTCCGCGCGGCACCGAGTATTCCTTCTCGTCGCCGTTATCGGCCGTCACGTAAATCTTGCGCTGGCCCTTCGAGACTTCGCCGAAGCGGACAACACCATCAATTTCAGAAATGATGGCGGTTTCGCGCGGCTTCCTCGCCTCGAACAGTTCGACCACGCGGGGCAGACCACCGGTGATGTCCTTGGTGCGCGTCGACTCTTTGGGAATCTTCGCGAGCACATCGCCCGGACCGACTTCGGCGCCGTCTTCGACCATAAGGTGCGCGCCGCGGGGCAGCAAATAGCGCTTGCTCCCCTTGGCGCCCTTGATGGCGATCGCGGGCTGCCGCTTCTCATCGGGCGAATCGGCAACCACCCAGCGCGAAAGGCCAGTGACTTCGTCCACTTCCTCGTTGAGCGTGATGCCTTCCTGCAGGTCCTTGAACTGCACCGTGCCGCCGATCTCGGTGAGAATGGCGTAGGTGTAGGGATCCCACTCGGCAAGCAGTTCGCCCAGCTTGACAGCGGAGCCTTCCTTGACGCGAAGGCGTGCGCCGTAGACCACCTGGTAGCGTTCCTTTTCGCGGCCACGCTCGTCCACGATAGCCACCGAACCGGAGCGATTCATGGCCACCAGTTCGCCTTCCTTGCTTTCGACCGTGTTCAGGTTGATGAAGCGCACATAGCCGTTGTTCTTGGCGTCGAGACGCGAACGGTCCTGCACGCGGCTGGCCGTACCACCCACGTGGAAGGTACGCATGGTAAGCTGCGTTCCCGGCTCGCCGATGGACTGTGCGGCAATGACGCCACAGGTTTCGCCTAGTTCGACCATGCGGCCGGAACCGAGGTTGCGCCCGTAGCACAACGCGCACACGCCGCGCCGTGACTCGCAAGTGAGCACGGAGCGGATCTTCACCTTCTCCACGCCCGCGCCCTGTATCAGCGACGCGATCTCTTCGTCAATGGACTGGTTGACTTCAACCACCACGTTGCCATCGTAGTCCTTGATGCGCTCGAGTGACACGCGGCCGATGATGCGGTCGCGCAGCGGCTCGATGATCTCGCCCGATTCCACGATCGATCCGACGTAGATGCCTTCGAGAGTGCCGCAATCGTTCTCAGTCACGATCACGTCCTGCGCCACATCCACGAGGCGCCGCGTCAGGTAGCCGGAGTCGGCGGTCTTGAGCGCCGTATCGGCCAGGCCCTTGCGCGCGCCGTGCGTCGAAATGAAGTACTCGAGCACCGTCAGTCCTTCGCGGAAGTTGGAGGTGATGGGCGTCTCAATGACTTCACCCGAAGGCTTGGCCATCAGTCCGCGCATGCCGCTCAACTGACGAATCTGCTGCTTCGAACCACGGGCGCCAGAGTCGGCCATGATGTAGATCGGATTCATCGCGCCGTCGTCGTCGGCCCGCTTCATGTTCGAGAACATTTCGTCGGCCACCTGGTCCGTGACCAGCGACCACATCTGGATGACCTTGTTGGAACGCTCGCCGTTGGTGATGGCGCCGTCCATATACTGCTTCTGGACTTCGATCACCTTCTTGTCGGCTTCGTCGACCACGGTGTACTTGCTGGCCGGAATGACCATGTCGTCCAGGCCCACGGAAAGGCCGGAGCGCGTGGCGTAGTTGAAGCCCAGCGACTTGATGCGATCGAGCATGCCCACGGTCACTTCAAGGCCGAGGTTCTGGTTGCAATAGTTCACCAGTTGCCCGATGCCCTTCTTCTTGAGCAGGCCGTTGATAAACGGCATGCCCGGAGGAAGCGCGTCGTTCAGGATCACGCGGCCGACGGTGGTAGAGAGATACTCCTTCTCGAAGTCCACCGGATCGGTGTGCGTGATGTCCTGATCGTCGTAGGCGGTGGTCATGTCGAGCACCTTGCCCGTATAGCGCAGGCGGATGGGCGTAAGCGTCTCCACTTCGCCGGCCTCGAGCGCCATCAGGATTTCTTCGGTGTTCGAGAACACGCGGCCTTCGCCCTTGCCGCCCTTCTTGGCCTTGGTCAGGTAGTAGAGGCCCAGCACCATGTCCTGCGTAGGCACGGTGATCGGCTGGCCTGATGCGGGTGACAGAATGTTGTGCGAAGCCAGCATGAGCACGCTAGCTTCGATCTGCGCCTCAGGCGACAGCGGAATGTGCACGGCCATCTGATCGCCGTCGAAGTCCGCGTTGAACGCAGTGCAGACCAGCGGATGAATCTTGATCGCCTTGCCTTCCACCAGCACCGGCTCAAAAGCCTGAATGCCCAGGCGGTGAAGGGTTGGGGCGCGGTTCAGCAGCACAGGGTGATCCTTGATGACTTCCTCGAGGATGTCCCATACCACCGGCTCCTGCATCTCCACCATCTCCTTGGCTTGCTTGATGGTGGTGCACTGACCGGTTTGCTCCAAGCGGTGATAGATGAAAGGTTTGAACAGCTCGAGCGCCATCTTCTTGGGAAGACCGCACTGATGCAGCTTGAGGTCGGGACCGACAACGATAACCGAACGGCCCGAGTAGTCCACGCGCTTGCCGAGCAGGTTCTGGCGGAAGCGGCCCTGCTTGCCCTTGAGGGTGTCGCTGAGAGACTTGAGCGGGCGATTGTTGGCGCCACGCAGCACGCGGCCACGGCGGCCGTTATCGAACAGAGCATCGACGGCCTCCTGCAGCATGCGCTTTTCGTTGCGCACGATCACTTCGGGCGCGTGCAGATCCATCAGCTTCTTCAACCGGTTGTTGCGGTTGATGACGCGGCGATAGAGATCGTTCAGATCGGAGGTCGCGAAGCGGCCGCCATCCAGCGGCACCAGGGGGCGCAGTTCTGGAGGAATGACCGGCAGCACGTCTAGAATCATCCACTGCGGCTTGTTGGACGACTTGCGGAAAGCCTCAACGACCTTCAGCCGCTTGGCAAACTTGAGCTTCTTCTGCGCGGAGGTCTCGGTCTTCATGCGCTCCCGCAGTTCCAATGCCAGCTCTTCAATGCTCACGCGCTTGAGCAATTCCTTGATGGCCTCGGCGCCCATCATGGCCTTGAAGCCGGAGGGCCGGAACTGCTGGTCGAGCTCGCGGAAACGCGTTTCGTCCTTGATGATTTCGCGCTCGCGCACCGGCGCATCGCCGGGATCCACGACAACATAAGACTCGAAGTAGAGAATGCTCTCCAGATCGCGCAGCGAGATGTCGAGCAAGTGGCCGATGCGCGAAGGCAGGCCCTTGAAGAACCACACGTGCGAGCAGGGCGAAGCCAGCTCGATGTGGCCCATGCGCTCGCGGCGCACCTTCGAGACCGTCACTTCCACGCCGCACTTGTCGCAGATCACGCCGCGGTGTTTCATGCGCTTGTACTTGCCGCACAAACACTCCCAGTCGGTAACGGGGCCAAAGATACGCGCGCAGAACAAGCCATCACGTTCCGGCTTGAAGGTGCGGTAATTGATGGTCTCCGGCTTGGTGACTTCGCCATGCGACCAGCTGCGGATCTTTTCCGGCGAAGCCAGCATGATGCGGATGGCGTCGAAGTCGGTAATCGGGCTGGTGAGCTCAAACGGATTGGAACGGAACAAGGTGAGCCTCCTTGGCAAGCTCTCTGTTGCCTGCCGCGGTGTTTCCCGGGATTGCTTTAGGGTCCTTCCTTCCCGGGAAGCGGTGTTTGCCGCTTTCAAGAAGGACCCGAAAAAACGTGGTTAGTGGTCAGTGGCTAGGAACAGGCGGCTGTTCACCGGTCACTGATCACTCAATCACTCATCACTAATCCGCCACTGCCGCCACTTCCGGCGTGGGCGTCTTCTTGATCAGGTCGGCACGCTTGATCAGCTCCACGTCGAGGCACAGTGACTGTAGCTCGCGAATCAACACATTGAACGACTCGGGCACACCCGGCTCGATGGCCGCTTCGCCTTTGACGATGGCCTCGTAAATCTTGGTGCGGCCGTAGACGTCATCGGACTTCGCGGTGAGTAGCTCCTGCAGGATGTAGGCAGCGCCGTAGGCTTCCAGCGCCCACACTTCCATCTCGCCGAAACGCTGTCCGCCGAACTGCGCCTTGCCACCCAGCGGCTGCTGCGTGATGAGCGAGTACGGGCCGATCGAACGCGCGTGAATCTTGTCGTCGACCAGGTGCGAAAGCTTGAGCATGTAGATGTAACCCACCGTCACCGGCTGCTCGAACTGATCGCCCGTCATGCCGTCGAAGAGCATGGTCTTGCCGGAGGAAGGAAGGTCGGCCGATTTCAACAGCGCCTTGATCTCTTCTTCGCGCGCGCCGTCGAACACCGCGGTGCCGAACCAGATGCCCTTCTTCATGCCCCGGGCAACGCGGATAAGCATCTCGTCGTCAAGCTCTTCCAACTGGCGCAGGACGGCGGTGCCCGCGAACTCTTTCCTCATGAGTTCACGCGTGTACGCCACGTCGCTGTTGGCTTGCACCAGTTCGGCAACCTTCTTGCCCAGCTTGTGCGCGGCCCAGCCTAGGTGCGTCTCCAGAATCTGCCCCACGTTCATACGGGAGGGCACGCCGAGAGGGTTCAAGACGATCTCGACCGGGGTTCCGTCGGGCAGATATGGCATGTCTTCCTCGGGAAGAATGCGCGAGATCACGCCCTTGTTGCCGTGACGTCCGGCCATTTTGTCGCCCACGCTTAGCTTGCGCTTCATGGCCACGTAGACCTTGACCAGCTTGATGACGCCCGGAGGCAGCTCGTCGCCCTTTTGCAGCTTGGCCACCTTCTCATTGGTGATCTTGCGTAGCACTTCGATCTGGCGCGAGGTCATCTCCTCGATCTCGTCGATCTGTTCGTTCACCCGCGGATCTTTGTCGTTATAGCGGATGCGCTTCAGATTCTTGGTCGAGATGCGCTCGATGGTGTCGCGGTCGAGAATGGCGCCCTTGGTGAGCAGGCGCTTGTTGGTGCGCTCGTCATGCAAGTCGGCGAGCACTTCCTTGCCGCCCAGAATTCCTTCGAGACGCTTCAGGCGCTCGTCGGTGAGAATGCGGATTTCGTCGCCCAGATTCTTTTCGAGCTTGGAAATGTATTCCGCTTCAATCTGTTTTGCACGTTCATCCTTCTCCTGACCCTTAC
>CAWFPZ010000017.1:0-627708 GCA_963817835.1 uncultured Acidobacteriota bacterium
GACGATACGGGTTGAGACACCATCAGCGAAGTACGACGTTTTTGCGGGGAGCGGGTTGCTGGAAACGCTTGCGCCGCGGATTGAACGGGCGGTGGGACCGTTGCCGCGGCGGGTTTTTGTTTTGACGTCGCCGGAGATCTGGGCGTTGTGGGGGCGTTTCGTGCAGCAGTCCTTTGGACAAGGTCTCGCGGTGATGTTCTTGCAGCCGGGCGAAAAACACAAGACCATGGCCAGCGTGGAGCGGCTGACGCGCGAGATGGTGCGCGCCGGAGGCGACCGCGGAAGCCTTCTGATTGCCTTTGGCGGCGGCATTGTGGGCGACGTCGGCGGATTTGTGGCCGCCGTGTTCATGCGCGGGATCGAGTACGTGCAGGTGCCGACCACGTTCCTAGCGCAAGTTGATTCCAGCGTGGGCGGTAAGGTGGGCGTGAACCTGCCCGAAGGCAAGAATCTTGTCGGGAATTTTTTGCAGCCGCGGGCCGTGTTTGCGGATATCGGGGTGCTGGGCACGCTGCCCGACCGCGAATTGCGCGCGGGGCTGATGGAGAGCGTGAAGGCGGGCTTTATTCGCGACCGAGCGCTGGTGCGGTTTATGGAAGAACATGTGGACGCGATTCTGCAGCGGGAGCCGAAGGCGCTGGAGCGGGTAATTGCGGCATCGATCCGGATGAAGGCGGATGTCGTCCGGCGCGACGAACGCGAAGGCGGGTTGCGCATGATTCTGAACTTTGGGCACACGGTGGGCCACGCGCTGGAACAGGCTACGCGCTACAAGGCCATGCTGCACGGCGAGGCCGTGGCATGGGGCATGGTGGCAGCGCTGGCCGTGGCGCGGCGGCGGGGCACGATTACCGGCGCGCAGATGGAGCGGATGGAAAAGCTGATCTATCGCTACGGGCCGCTGCCCAAGTTGAAGGTGAGCGCTGGGCGCGTGCTGGCGGCGACGGGAAGCGACAAGAAGAATGTAGGCGGGGTGCGGCGGTTCGTGCTGCCGATCGGGATTGGCGACGCGGGCGTGGTGGAGAATGTGACGCCGGCGGAGATTGATGCGGCGGTGAAGTACATGATGGTGAGGGCGACGGCGACTGCTAGCTTCTAGTTCCTAGCCGTTAGCTTGTTCCCGGTAAGTTGGCGGTGGTGGTTCCTCTGGGTCTCAAAAGCAAGACCCTCACCCCACGGATAAAGACCCGCCCGTGGGGACTCCAGATGCGGGGCGCTCCAGGATCTCGCCGAGTCGGCGCAAAGCGGCGTCTTGGTGATGTTGTAACGGAAATGTTTTAGTATCCAACTGCGCGTAAGAAGCGTCTGATTAGTTAGATGGCGCACGGCTTCCTCTGTTTTTGCAATCTTCGTTGCTTCCTAATGCGAAGGACAGCAAGTTCTCAATTTCAGCAACCCATTCAGGACAAATGCGTATGAGCGATCAGTCTTTGTACAGGTGGCTTGAGCAGCAGGGCGAGGCCTTTGGCACACCCGGGCTGGAGCCGCGCTGGACGTCGAGCGTGAAGGACGCGGTGGTGACGGCCTATGCGGCGTCAAGCCGCATCTGGGTGACGTGTTCGCACGGAATCCTGAACGAGATTTACTTTCCCACCATCGATCGCCCGCAGGTGCGCGATATGGGTTTCCTTGTGACCGACGGCGACACGTTTGTGCACGAGGAAAAGCGCGACCTGAAGACGACCTTCGAGTACATCGATCCCGACGCGCTGGGGGCGCGGTATGTGAACAGCGACCCCGACGGGCGTTACAGCATCACCAAGGAGATCATTTGCGATCCGCACCACGGCGTGGTGCTGCAGCGCGTGCGCCTGGAGGGCAATGCTGATCTGATTCCGCGGCTGAAGATGTACGCGCTGCTGGCGCCGCATCTGGATCGAGGCGGGGCGGGTAATTCAGCGCGGGCGCTCGATCTCGCTGGGCACAACGTGCTGCTGGCCTGGAAGAATGAGTGGTCGCTGGCGATGACGGCCAGTTGCGGATTCTCGCGCATGAGCTGCGGGTTTGTGGGCGCGAGCGACGGCTGGCAGGACCTGAAGCAGAACTTCAAAATGGATTGGGAGTTCGGCTCGGCGACGAACGGCAACGTGGCGATGATGGGCGAGATCGATCTCGATTGCATTGCGGAGAGAGACATCGAATCGAGCATGGACGTCGGCGGTCAATTGAGCGCAGAGGTGAATGGAGACGCGAGCGCAGAGGCCAAGAGCGGCAAAGCAGTGCGCGAATTCACGTTGGCCATCGGAATTGGCAATGGGCATCACACCGCGCTCCAAAAGATGATGGGAGCGCTCGCGGAACCGTTTGAAGAGCAGAGCAAGCGCTTCATTGAGCAGTGGAAACGTGCGGCGCATCCTGTGTGGCTCGCTGGACCCACAAAAGACGGCGGCAAGCTGCTGCGCACCAGCCATGCCGTGCTGCTGGCGCACGAAGACAAATCGTATGCGGGCGCGTTTGTGGCGTCGGCGTCGATTCCATGGGGGCAGGTGAAGGGCGACGACGACCTGGGCGGCTATCACCTGGTTTGGACGCGGGACATGGTGCAAACGGCGACGGCGTTGCTGGCCTGCGGTCGTATTGAGACGGCGCGGCGGGCGCTGGTGTACCTGGGATGCACGCAACTGCCCGATGGCAGCTTTGCGCAGAACTTCTGGATCGACGGCACTCCTTACTGGACCGGCAAGCAACTGGATGAGGTGGCGTTCCCGCTGATTCTGGCGTGGCGATTGTGGAAAGCGGGCGGGCTGGGCAATCTGCCTTTTTTCGCGTTCATCGAGCGGGCAGCGGGAATTCTGGTGCGCTGCGCGCCCATTACGCAACAGGAGCGCTGGGAGGAGAATGCGGGCTATTCGCCGTCGACACTGGCGGCGGTGATCGCAGGGCTGATTTGCGCGGCGGAGATTGCGCGGGCCAACGAAGCCGACGAGTTGGCCACGTTTCTTGAGGAGTTTGCCGACTGGATCGAGGGGCATCTCGAAGACTGGACGGTGACCAACAACGGCGTGCTCGACCCGGAGATCAAGCGGCACTATATGCGCATCCGTCCGCCGGAGTGTGGCGAAGCGTATGCGGAGGAAGAGTGCGGCGAGGAATTGGTCCGGCTGTCGAACCGGCCGCCGGGCACGCGGACTGAATTTGAGGCGCGCGAGATTATCGACGCGGGCTTTTTGGAACTCGTCCGCTACGGCGTGCGCCGCGCCGACGATCCGTTGATTGTGGACTCGTTGAAGGTGGTGGACGCGGTGCTGAAGCGAGATCTGCCGCAGGGGCCGGGATGGCTGCGCTACAACGAGGACGGTTACGGGCAGCGACCAGACGGAGGGCCGTACCAGGGGTGGGGCGAGGGTCGAGTGTGGCCGCTCTTGACCGGCGAGCGCGCGCATTACGAGTTGGCGGCGGGAAAGGACATTGGCCCGCTGATCGAGACCTATGAAAAGTTCGCGACGTCTGGGCAGTTGCTGCCGGAGCAGGTGTGGGACGAGGCCGACCGGCCGGATCGGCACCTGTGGCTGGGGCAACCGGCGGGCTCGGCAGTGCCGCTCGTGTGGGCACACGCAGAGTACCTGAAGCTGATGCGCTCGGCCTCGGATGGCAAAGTCTTCGACCGCATCGATCCGGTGTATGAGCGTTATTGCGAGCCGGAGGGACGAAAACGACGCCGGATGGGGCTGGAGATCTACAGCTCGAAGCGGCCGATCCAGCGCATCGCAGCCGGGAACACCCTGCGCATTCTGGAGGATAGCCGTTTTGAGGTGGTGTGGACTGGCGATGGATGGCAAACGGTGAACACGACGGCCAGCCGGAACCTGGGAAGCTCGGGATTCAGTGCGGACATTGCCGCGCCAGCGGGCTGCCGGGAACTGGAATGGACGCTGCACTGGACGGAATTGGGGGCGGGTCCGGAGGCCTGGCTTGGATACAATATAAACGTCAAGGTAGATGCCGCGTAGAACGGTTCTGGCCGGTGCGTTCGCACTTCAAGGCGAAAGGAAAATCAAAGACATATATGGCTTCAGGCATTGCGTCACTCTCACTCGATCAGCTGTCGATTGATACTCTGCGACTGCTCGCCGTGGACGGCGTGCAGAAAGCCAACAGCGGCCACCCGGGCGCGCCGTTGGGCGACGCACCAATGGCATACCTGCTGTTCCACAAGTTGATGAAGCACAACCCGGCGCACTCCAAGTGGGCGGACAGGGATCGCTTCGTGCTGTCGAACGGGCACGCTTCGATGCTGCTTTACGGGGCGCTGTATCTTTCCGGCTACAAGGTGACGCTGGACGATCTGAAGAGCTTTCGCACATGGGGCTCGAAGACGCCGGGACATCCGGAATACGGTTTGACCGATGGCGTAGAGGCGACGACCGGGCCCCTGGGACAGGGATTCGGAATGGGCGTGGGCATGGCCATGGCAGAGAGGCATTTGGCGGCCACGTACAACAAGCCGGGCTTCAATGTGGTGGATCATCACACGTTTGTGATGTGCGGCGATGGCGACCTGATGGAGGGCCTGTCGCATGAGGCGGCCTCGCTGGCGGGAACGCTGAATCTGGGCAAGCTAATCGTGCTTTACGACGACAATCTGATCTCGCTCGACGGCCCAACCAACTGGAGCTTTACGGAGAATGTTTACGAGCGTTTCGAAGCCTATGGCTGGCACGTGCAGCGGGTGATGGACGGCAACGATCTGGGGGGCATCGAGGAAGCCATCGTAGCGGCGAAGGCCCAGGTCGGCAAACCGTCGCTGATTGGGGTGCGCACCATTATCGGCTATGGCAGCCCGAAAGCGGGCACCAACAAGGTGCACGGCGAAGCCATGGGCGCGGCGGATGTGGCGGCGACCAAGAAGTTCTTCGGATTCCCCGAGGACCAGAGTTTTTATGTGCCAGAAGACGCGCTGGCCAACTGGCGCGAAGCAATGAAGCGCGGAGCGGCCTCTGAGGCAGAGTGGAACCAGCTTTTTGCCGGGTACAAGGCCGCATTTCCCGAACTGGCGGCAGAGTTTGAGCGCACGCAAGCAGGCGGTTTGAAAGCGGGATGGGAGAAATCGATTCCGAGTTTCGGAACGGAGAAGCCGATCGCCACGCGCAATGCCGGCCAGCAGGTGATGAACGCGATCGCGGACCAAGTGCCGGAGCTGTTCGGTGGAGCCGCGGATTTGACGGCTTCGACGAAGACCATCTTCAAGAACTCTGCGCATTTTGCCGAGGATCCTGCGGGGCGCAACGTGTTTTTTGGCGTGCGCGAGCTGGGCATGTGCGCGGCAGTGAACGGCATGGCGGTGCACGGCGGATTGAAGCCGTTCGGATCGACGTTCTTCGTGTTCTCGGACTATGCGAAGCCGGCACTGCGCATTGCGGCGATCATGGAAGCGCATTCGCTGTTTGTGTTCACGCACGATTCGGTCGGGGTGGGCGAGGATGGGCCGACGCATGAGCCGGTTGAACATTTGATGGCGCTGCGCGCGGTGCCGCACATGACGGATTTCCGTCCGGCAGATGCCAATGAAACGGCGGCGGTGTGGCGGCTGGCGCTGGAGCGCAAGGGGCCGGCGTTCTTCGCGCTGACGCGGCAGGATGTGCCGGTGATCGATGCCACCAAGCGCGACATTTACGCGAGCGTGAGCAAGGGCGCGTATGTGCTGGAAGACGCGGCGGACGCGAAAGTGATTCTGATTGGGACGGGCTCGGAAGTGAGCGTGGTGCTGGGCGCGGCGAAGCTGCTGGCCGCGCAAGGAATCAGCGCGCGTGTGGTGAGCTTCCCGAGTTGGAGGATTTTCGAGGAGCAATCGGCGGAATATAAGGCCAGCGTGCTGCTCGCGAGTGTTCCCAAGCTGGCCGTAGAGGCCGGCGCGACGCTGGGATGGTGGAAGTATGTGGGCTCGAACGGCGACGTGGTGGGGCTGGACCGCTTCGGCGCCTCGGCTCCGGGGCCCATCGTGATGAAGGAACTCGGCTTCAGCGCGGAGAATGTGGCGGCGCGGGCGAAGAAGCTGCTGAAGTAGCGGAGCTAGCCGCACTTCGCGCGTGCTCTACCGAAAGGATCGTCATGAAACTCGTCATCGCTTCCGATCACGCGGGATTTCCCTTGAAGGAAGAGGTGCGCGCCAACCTCGGCGCGGCCGGGCACGAGGTGGTCGACCTGGGTGCGTACAAGGTGGAACCCGAGGACGACTATCCGGACTTTGCCTTGAAGACGGGCTTGGCGATCAAAGCAGGCGTGGCGCCGCGCGGCATTCTGATCTGCGGCAGCGGAGTGGGGGTATGCGTGGCGGCGAACAAGATTCCCGGCATTCGCGCCGGCATCTGCCACGATACGTACTCGGCGCACCAGGGCGTGGAGCACGACGATATGAATGTGTTGGTGCTGGGCGCGAGAATCATCGGCTCAGCGTTGGCGTTTGAGCTGGCGCACGCATTCATTGGCGCCAAATTCCAGGCGCAAGAAGGCCGGTTTGAGCGGCGGTTCAACAAGGTGTTGGCGATCGAGGCCAAGTACCTGTGCGGGGACGGCGAAAAGCACACAAGCTAACTCGCTGACTGATTCACATTTTCACTCGTTCACTTTTTCACTCGCCCACCATGTTCCCCTTCGACGCAATCCTCTTCGATGTTGGCGGAGTCCTGCTGACCAATGGCTGGGACCATCGGGAACGCGCGGCCGCGGTCGCGCACTTCGGCCTGGATGCGCAGGCGCTCGAGACCCGGCATGAGGAAGTGATGGATGCCTGGGAGCGCGGCGAGATCGACCTCAACGCATATCTTAGTGCAACGGTGTTCTACGAGCCTCGCGCGTTTTCGCGCAGTGAGTTTTTCTCGTTCATGCTGGCACAGTCGCAACGGTTGCCCCATGGAGCTTTGCACATCCTTGCAGAACTTGCGACATCCAATCCATGTATGCTGGGCGCCCTGAACAACGAAGCCCGCGAAACCAACGAATTTCGCTTTGGCCATTTCGGTCTGCGCCGGTATTTCAAGGTCGCCTTCAGTTCGTGCTACATGGGCTTGCGCAAGCCGGAGCCGGCAATTTATTTGAGAGCACTCGACATTCTGGGTTGCAGGCCCGAGCGCGTTCTGTTCATCGACGACCGCCAGGAAAATGTGGCCGGCGGTCTGGCGACGGGCATGAAGGCGATCCGGTTTACCGGTGCGGACACGTTGCGGGTTGCATTGGTTGAGTTAGGAGTGTTTTAAGAGCAGTTGCTAGCGTCCAGCTTCTAGCTGGTCGGTGCCGGGTTGGGGTCTTGCTATCCCCGGTCTCAAAAGCGATACCGGGGGCACCCCTGTTCCTGCTGGGCTGAGATTTGGTTTTGAGGTTCCCCTTCAAAGCGAGATTTGAGATTCCCTTTCAATAAGAGAGATGCGGAGGTCGTTATGCAGCTTGGACTGATTGGTTTGGGTAAGATGGGCGGCAACATGGCGGAACGCCTGAAGCTGGGCGGGCATGAGGTGGTCGGCTTCGACTTTAATGCCGATGCCGTAGCGCGGCTTACACAGGCGGGGAGCATGGGCGTGTCATTGCTCGAGGCTCTGGCGGAAAACCTGAAAGGCCGGAAGGCGATATGGATAATGGTGCCGCAGGGGCAGCCGGTGGATGACACGATCGCGAAGCTGGAGCCGCTGCTCAATCCCGGCGACATTCTGATCGATGGCGGCAACTCGATGTACAAGGATTCAATGCGGCGCTACCAGGAAGTGAAGGCCAAGGGATTTGAGTTTGTCGATGTGGGAACTTCAGGCGGGGTGTGGGGACTGAAAGAAGGCTACAGCATGATGATCGGCGGCGACGAGGAGCCGGTGCAATATCTGCGGCCGATTTTCGAAGCGCTGCCCCGGCCAAAGACAAGGGATGGGGACATGTGGGCCCGGCGGGAGCGGGACACTTTGTGAAGATGGTGCACAACGGCATTGAGTACGGCATGATGCAGGCCTATGCCGAGGGATTCACGATCCTGGAGAAGAAGGAAGTGTTTCACCTGGACCTGCCACAGGTTGCGGACATCTGGCGGTACGGGAGCGTGGTGCGGAGCTGGCTGCTGGATTTGACGGCGGAGGCGCTGGCCGGGAATCCCACGCTGGATGGACTGCAGGCGTACGTGGTGGACTCCGGCGAGGGCCGCTGGACGGTGTTTGAGGCGTTCGATTTGAACGTGTCCGCGCCGGTGATTACGGAGTCGGTGATCCGGCGCATTCGCTCGCGCGAGGAGAATAACTTTACCGATCGCATGCTGGCCATTATGCGCAACGCATTTGGCGGGCACGCGGTGAAGAAAAGCTAGAAAACAGGGAACAAGAGAGCAAGGGAGCAAGGGAGCGAAAAACGGGGACGTAATGCGAGGGTCAATTTTTCCATGCTTTGGTTCGATTGCGGGCGCGAGCCAGGACCAGCTGCAGCAGATAGACAAAGACCAGAATATTGATGGTGAGCAAGCCGACGCGGATCCACGTGATGTGGCGGAGAATTTCAAGCATCTCCCAGGGTAGGAATGAGGCGGTAATGGCGAGCGTGAGGAATTCGCCCCACGCCTTTTCAAGGTAGAGACCGATGCCTTCCACCAGCGTGAGGGTCGCGTAGCAGTAGGCGATGAGACTGATGCGCTCCAGTACCGGGCCGGTGATGAGCGAGGATTTTTCAAGAACGAAGATCACCAGCCGCGATTCGGGATTGAAGCGCAGGTGGCGGGCAAACAGCTCGATCTGGTCAGCGAGGTCCCTGTGGAGCAGGTGATGCGCGCCCATGCCGATGGCGAAGAACAGCGTGGCATGGAGGAATTTGTAGACCGCGATGAGGAGCAACACGCGGTTGTGGTGCTGGGGTCCTCCGGTGCGAGTTGAGAAGGGGAATCGTGCCATTGCGGTCTGGGGTGAGTCGCTGTCTTCAAGGGTATATGACGCCAGCGAGTTTGGCAGACTTCGCCCAGGAGGTGGCTGAACGGGGTTGCCCAAGTCAGCGAGCCGTTCACTTGCGATCAATATGTGCGTTTTCGAGCAGGATATAGGGGTCACCCGCGGCCGCTGTTACTGAAAAATCGTGAGCCGTCACGGTGGCGTCGCTGACGGTCATGCCCTTTTGCGCGGCGATCTGGACATGGTCGAGCGTGATCGTGGTGATAGGGCTTTCGGGAAGTCCCACGATGATGCCCGCATCCTTGGCGCCCGTCGCTTTCAGGTTGCTGATGCGGATGTCGTGAAAGTGCGGAGTGAGGCGCGTGACCGGCTGCGCGGTATCGTGCTGGGGAATGCGCGGGTAATACTCGGTGATGAGAATGGGCGTGCCGACATTTTCCATGGTCAGGTCGCGGAAGTCGAAGTTGCCGATGTCGCCGCCGCGATCGCGATTGGACTTGATGCGCACGCCGCTGGCCGTGTCCTGAAAGTGAATGCGGCGGGCGCGAACGCGCTGTACGCCGCCGGCAATTTCGCTACCCATGGACATGCCGTGGCCGTGGAGAAATGTACAGTCGGTGATCGTGATGTCGGTGGAGGGCGAATCGGGGCCGGGCGAGTTGGGCTGGCCGGACTTGATGGCGATATTGTCGTCGCCGGTGTCGATGGTCATGTGCGAGATGGTGACGTGGCTCGATGAAAAGGGATCGACGCCGTCGGTGTTCGGCGAACGCGCGGGGGCCAGAATTTTGCCGTTGCGGATGACGACATCGTCAGAGTAGTAGGGCACAACCTGCCAGGACGCGGAGTTCTGGATGGTCATGTTTTCAATGAGAATGTGTTTGCAGTGATCGAAGAGGATCAGGCGGGGGCGCATGGCGGCGACAAAGTTGGAGCCGGCGCGATGCGCGTAAACGGCGTCCCACCAGGGTTTTCCGTTGCCGTCGATAGTGCCGCCGCCGCGAATGACGATGTGCTCGGCGTTGGTTGCGCTGACGAGCGGTTGCAGAGCTGGCTCGCGCAACTCCTGCACCTGAGGATAGTCGGCTTTGTCCTGGCTGCCGAGCAGGGTCGCCCCTGCATTCACTTCGAGGGTTATGTGGCTCTTGAGCACGATGGGCCCGGTGAGGAAAGTTCCCGAGGCGAGTCGCACTGCGCCGCCGCCCTTGGCCGCGCAGGCGTCGATGGCGCTCTGAATGGCGTGCGTATCCTTGGTGACGCCGTCGCCCTTGGCGCCATAGGCCGTTACGTCGCAGACGCGCGCGGCGTGGGCGTAAATGCCGCTAACGGCTAGCGCCGCTATTAAGAAGATGCGAAGGATACTGCGCGAAACGTTTCTCGCGCCAACGAAATTGACGGGTTGCGGCATAAAAATCCCTCAGGGGCTGAAGCCCGTATTATTCTGCATTGTTCGGCCCGGCTAAAGCCGTGCCCTTGTTACAAGACTATTCTTTAAGTGATGCTTTACGAAGGATGCTTGTACTATGACGGGGCAGGTGGGAGCAATATGAATCTGCAGGCGAATGGTAAGGCGAGGCGATGCGTGAGACGCGAGATGGCCGGCTGGACTCTAGGCATGGGTCTGGCGCTGCTGGGGATGGTGGCCGCGCCGCTGACCGCACAGATGACCGACTCTACGGCGAAGCAGTTGCGGGAAAAGATTCGCGCGGCATTGTTTGTTCCCGAGCCTTTACCGGATCTCGACGCGAAGAACTACGGAAGTTTTAGTCCGGAGCCGGGCGTGGTGGCGGAGCGCGTGACGTATGTGACGGAGTACGGACTGCGCGTTCCGGCCATTGTGTACCGGCCGGAGAAGATACACGGCAAAATTCCGGGAATCGTGGTCGTGAACGGCCACGGCGCCGACAAGACGAGTTGGTACTCGTGGTACACGGGCGTGGAGTATGCGCGCGCGGGTGCGATGGTGCTGACGTACGACATGATTGGCGAGGGTGAGCGCAACGACGATCACAAGGATGGCACCAGCGAACATGACCGGCCGATCGACGTGCCGGGCGTGCCGCAACGAATGGGCGGGCAGATGGTGACCGACGTGATGCAGGCGGTTTCGTATCTGCGGAGCCGGCCGGAAGTGGATCCGAAACGGATTGTGGTGTTGGGATTTTCGATGGGCTCGTTCGTGGTTTCGATTGCGGGCGCAGTGGACGATCGCATTCATGCGGTGCTGTTGACGGGCGGCGGCGATCTGGATGGGCCGGGTGGCTATTGGGCCACAAGCCATAATGTCATGTGCCAGAGCGGGCCCTACAATGCGCTGGAATTCTTAGGGGATCGGGGAGCCGTGCTGTTTGCGTTGCAGGCCAAGCGCGGGCCGACGTTCATCATCAACGGGACGAACGATACTGTGGTCGCGATTCCGACGCACGGACCGGATTTCTTTGAGGACCTGCGCAAGCGCACGATTGCGGAGTTGGGATCGGACAAGAATGTGTTCACTACGTACTTCGACCCGGGGGCGAGCCATCGGCCGGCCTGGGTGACGAAGATTGCGGCGCAATGGCTCGCGGACAATCTGCATTTTTCCAACTGGAAGAGCAGCCAGATTGCGGCACTGCCGACGATCCGGATTGGTGATTGGGCGGCGAAGAACGGCGTCGTGTTCAACAAGAGCGAGCAACGCGAGGACCGCGATGCCGGACTGGTGGCGATCGATGTGAATGTGCCGAATCTGACGCCGGAACAGTTGAGCGTGCTGCCCATGGCGGAGTGGGAGAAGGAACGCGAGGAGTTTGTGTACTCCACGTGGGCGCGGGATGCGATCGCGGATGCGGAGCGGGGCAAAGAGAGCGGCGTTAGCGGAGTTCAAGGACAGGTCGATCCAGAAATCGCGAGCACGTCTAGAAAGGCAACGATTCCACCAGCTCCGGCGACGGCCATTTTGCCGCAATCTCAATCGATTCCGTCTTGCGAGACCCTTGGAAACGGCGGCCGGCCTGTCGCGCAAGTGCCTTCTTACGTCGATGAGCCCGTTGAGCAATTGAAAAGGATGGTGCCGGGGCTGAACGGGATCCGGATTGAAGCAGCCGAGAACGCGAGCGGCGGTACGCCTGCTATTGCGGACCGGGAAAAGACTGCATCCATCCTTAACCGAACCGGCGCGGTCGTTGCCGACCTGCTTCACAGAATGCCGAACCTGATTGCGAAGGAGGAGGTGAGGGAGCCAACCGATACGACATCAAAAAGGGACTTGCCAGCTCGAGCCTCCCTCGGCTTAAGCACTCGAGAATCAGAGCCGGGATTCACCCAGCAGGAATTGCCGAGTACTCATTTCAGAACCAGTGTTTACACTTTTCGCATCGTACACAAACAAACACTGGCTGGCGGCGACACGCTCGACGAGTTCCGGACGGATGCGCACGACAAGCCAATTGACGACCCCGCTCACAATTCTCAGAGACCGTTCAGCGTCGGTTTCACGACAACGTGGCTTTTCTTCTTGCCGGGCAATCTCGAGGAATCCCGCTTTCGCTACATCGGAGAGCAGAAGATTGACGATCGTGAAACCTATGTGTTGACGTTTGCTCCGGCTCCAGGGCAGGAAGGTCTGGACGTTGCCGTTAAATCCAGCAATGGCCGTTGCTCGACCCCGATTCAAGGCGTGGCCTGGATCGACCAATCGACATTCCAAATTGTTCGCGTGCAGACGGATCTATTGAATCCTCTGCCCGCCATCGAACTCAATCAACTTCGCTCGAGCCTTGAATATGGCGCAGTGAAGATACGCGCGCTCAATTTGACGTTTTGGCTGCCGACTGAGGTCAAGACTCAATGGCAGACAGCGTACCTTGCCGGGGAGGAGATTCATCTGTACTCCCATTACAGATTGTTTCAATCGACGGCAAGAATCCTGTCTGCCGGTGAAAACCCGTCACCGTAGTTGGTGCAAAAGCCTTCAGCTCTGCGTTTCCAAATCACGAAATTCGGCATTTCCGCTTCGATGGGATGCGGGTTTCCGATTCGTCTAACTATCGCTTCAGATGCAGAAGGGCATTGCGTTCAAGTGGTTCGCCGTCGAGGATGATGGCGGAGATGCGGCGCGCATTCCATATGTTGGCGGTGGGATCGGCGTCGACGACGAGGATGTCGGCGCGGCGGCCGGGAGCGATGAGGCCGAGCTCGTTCCAGCCGAATTGCAGCGAATAGTTGTTGGTGGCGGCGGCGAGGGCCTCGCGCGGCGAGAGGCCAAGACGAACCAGGAGCTCAAGTTCCGTATGCAGCGAGATGCCGGGCATGGTGCCCATGGAGTCTGCGCCGGAGGCGGCCAGGTAATGCGGGAAATCCGCAAAGATGGTTTCGTTCATGTGCCATAGGCGGAGAGCGGTGAGGCCGGCCTTCTTTTGCAGGTCTTCCTCCATCCAGCGCTGCGCGGTCAGGGGCAGATGGTGCGCCCAGGTGGGAAGCGGATAGATCATATCGCCGGTGGCGGGGTCGGAGGGATGAAACATGCGGCCGGGATCGAGAAGAGCCGCGGCCGGTTCCTTCCAGAGATTGCGATGCCCCGGCAGATTGACGTAATAGAGGCTGAAAGTGGGCATGAGCGCGGCGTGGTGGGCGGCGAGCAGGTGCGCGTAGGTGCGCAGACGGAGATCGGTGGGCGAGACGTGCTCGGAATAATCGTAGGCGGTTTCGGCTGAGGAGCCGTCTGGATCGTCGATGAGTGGTCGCTGCAATTCGTCGGGAATCACGCCGAGGTCATAGCGATCCATCTGCGGCAGTGCGTCGACGCCGGCTTCGACGCCGACTCGATATGGCGTGGCGACAAAGATGCCGTAGGTGACGAGACCCACCTCGTGGGCGCGGGCGATGATCCACTGGGAATTGGCCGCGGTGAGATAAGGCGTCAGCAGCAGCACGCGCGTACCGAGGTGCGCGGTGTCAACCATTTGACGCGCCGTATCCTGCGGGCTGAGCTCGGCGGGATGTGGGCCCTCGCGCAACTTGGAGACCCACTCCGGCTGACGCGCCAAAAGGCTCCAGTTGTCGGTGACGCCGATGGTGTCAATGGGGTAAACGTGCGGACTGGGCTGGGCGTTGGAATCGATGAAGCCGCGCTGATAACCTGTGCGGGCGACCACGGTGGTGACGCCCATGTAAAGGTTGGCGTTGGCTTGGGCCTGCGAGTTCAGGCCCGCATAGCCGTCGACCAGACCGGGAATAAGAAATTTTCCGGTGCAATCGATGATGCGCGCGCCTTTGGGGATGGGTATTGCACCGGGCAGGCCGACCTCAGTGATTTTGCCGTCGCGGATGACGACAATGGCGTCGGGAATGTCGCGGGCCGAATGGCCCCAATTGGTCACATCGACGACTGTGCCGCCGGCAAGAACCAGAGGCGCAGCGGGCTCACCCTGCGGGTGGGCCGAAACGGAGCCTAAAGCCAATCCGCAGATCACAGCGGGAAAAAGTCGGGCAATTCGCATGTCAAGATCAGTCTGAAGTGGATTGTCGCACAGAGAGACCGGTTACAGGGCTCATTTGGCGGTGCTTTGCCTGTGCCGGGATCATTTTAGAACCACCAAGGACTGCGGCGGCAGCCACGATGAAGATGGGATAACACTCCAGAGAGTAACGCGGCTCGGAGTTTTCCATGGTGCCAAGCAGCAAACAGCGCAGAGCGATGTAACCGCCCAGCATCCAAGGCCACGGGACACGGCGGCGAAGAAATGCCCACGCCGCTGCTGCGACATAAAAGAGATTGATGAGGCCGACCAGAATCGCCCACGCGGTCTGTGCGGGGTGGTCGGCGGGGGGCCACCAGAAGACCTCGAGTTCGAATTCCTCGGTGCGGGGGCGAAACATCATGTCGGTGATGCGCAGCGCGGGGAGCCACACGTAGTAGCGAAAAGGATGCGCCTGGATGCGCTCCGCGGCGAGCGCGCCGAAACGGCGGTCGAGATCGGCGGAGATAGAGATGGTGTGGTTGTATTCGTCGAGGAGGGCGAGAGTTTGCGCGCGCTCGGCCGGCGAGTCGAAGGCGCGCTCAGGCAAATCGTCGGGATCGATGGGGCCGACGCCGACTTGCCAGAAAACCACTGCCGTCGATGAGTACTCGACGGACCAGGTGCGAATCCAGCGGTAGACGCCAACGTTGGGGCGATCGCCGGGGTCGCCGAGATAGCGCGGAGCCAGCGGCTGAAAGACATGGAAGGTAACCCAATTGCGCAGCGTCCACACGGCAATGGGAGCCAGGGCGACGAGGCAAAAGATGGATGTGGTGGTGAGGCTGCGGCGCAGAACGAGACGCATGTCTTGCCCGGCGTGACTGCGCAGAATGTAGAAAAACAGTCCCGCGGCAAGGGCCATAGGAAGCAGCGCGCCGTCGGGGCGCAACAGCATGGCGAGGCCCGAAGCGCATCCGGCGTAAATCACGGCTGGTGTGTCGTGGAAGCCGGCCGCTTCTGCCGAGAGGATGCGTCCTGCTGCGTAGATTCCCAGCGACACGGCGAAGATGGAGAGGCACTCGGTCATGGCGGTGCCGGCTTCAGCAGCGGTGAAGGGGCAGAGCGCGGCCAGGGCGAGGGCGATTTCACCGGCGCGCGGAGAGATGCAGCGGTAGGCGAAGGCCGCTAAAAGAAGACATCCGACGAGGTCGACGATGGACTGGAAAAGGTAGAGAGTGACGAGCCAGCCGCTATGGGGAAGATTGCCGAAGAGTTGATGGAACGCGGCCAGAATGATGGGATAGGCGGGAAGGCGGAAGAGGCTGGGCGAAAGATCGTTGCCGGAGCCGAGCCCGTAGACCCAGTGGTGCAGCAGATTGCGGCCGAGCTCGAGATAGTCCCAGGTATCGTCGTCGATGGTGCGTGGAGACCAGATGAAGATGAGTCGGAGGATGAAGCCCAGCGCGATCCAGAGCGGCCAACGGCGCGGCCAGCGGGAGGGATGGAGCGCAGTTGGCATATCGGCGGTCTGCGTCATTCGCATGAAGTCATTAGCGCGATCTGGCTGGCCTCTTCGATTTCCTCGGGGTCCGGATCGCTCGCGCAAGTGTGGGTTATTAGGATGAATTCCCGTTTGTTCGAAAGCATCCAAATCTGAACATGTTCGGGAGCTTCCCCTTTTGCGATAACTGTCCCGTATTTTCCGAATGCACATTCACCGGAGGATTTTGAAATCGATTTTCGGCCCCGGACCTTCTCGGTCATCCTTTCACAAATACTGACCAGCGATTCTGGGGCCACATTTGGCAACGCGCCAGGCTTGTGTTGTGCGATTGAGAACTGCAGCGCTGGCGGGTTCGGGCCGCTTCCACGCACATATGTGGCCGGCCCATTTGGATTTGCGACCGGGATCCATCCTTGATGGAGTTTGACCTTCAGACGGGGCAGCATTCGGCGTCCTTCATAGAGTTCGAAACGGATTTCGTTCGACTAATGAATTCTACGCGCGACCTTTGGTTCGTCCAGCGAGGAATGAGCTGATGAAGCGTTAGCTGGCGACGAGAGTGGCGCGGCGGCGGCCTGCCAGCAGCGGCAGCACCTGGGTGTAGGCGGCTTCAACGCTGATTCCGTACTTGGCGCGGAGTGCGTCGACTTTGCCGTGTTCGATGAACTGGTCGGGCCAGCCGATGCGGACCACGGGAACGGCGAGGCCCATTTCGTCGAGCGCTTCAACCACTGCGGTGCCGAAGCCGCTCATCTTCACGTGATCCTCAAAGGTGACAAAGGCGGCCACGCGCCGGGCGTAGCGCTCAAGCATCTCGCGATCGATTGGTTTGATAAAGCGGGGATTGATGATCGCGGCGGAGTAGCCGTCGCGCGCGAGAGTTGTGGCCAGTCCCTGCGCGAGCGAGATCATGGGACCGAGGCCGAGGATAGCAACGTCAGAGCCATCGGCGAGGACTTCAGCCTTACCGATAGGAAGAATTTGCGGCTCGGGCTTGCGGACCACGCCGGCCACCGCGCCGCGCGGATAGCGAATGGCGCTGGGACCGGGAATTTCGAGGGCGGTCTTGAGCATGTCGGCGAGCTCGTCTTCATCGCGGGGCGACATGAGCACGATGTCGGGAATGCCGCGCAGGTAGGCGATGTCGAAGAGGCCGTGATGCGTCGGCCCATCGTCTCCGGAAAGCCCGGCGCGATCCATGCAGAAAAGCACGGGAAGCTTTTGCAGGCAGACGTCGTGGACGATGGGATCGAAGGCGCGCTGCAGAAACGTGGAATAGATGGCGCAGACAGGGCGGAAGCCGCGCGTGGCCATGCCGGCGGCGAAAACAACTGCGTGCTCCTCGGCGATGCCCACGTCGAAATAGCGCTTGGGATGGCGAGGGCGGAAGAGATCGAGGCCCGTGCCGTTGGGCATGGCCCCGGTGATGGCGACGATGCGGTCGTCCTTATCGGCCAGGTCGGCGAGGGTGTTGGCGAAGACCTCGGCATACGTGGTAGAGCCGTCGGGAGTCTTGCCGGTTTCAGGATCGTACGGGCCGAGGCCGTGGAATTTCTTTTGTCCATCGAGCGCGGGCTGAAAGCCGCGTCCCTTCTGCGTGAGGATGTGCAGCAGGACAGGGTGATTGATCGTCTTGAGGAACTTGAAGGTTTCTATGAGCAGCGGGATGTTGTGGCCGTCGATGGGACCGAAGTATTCCAGGCCGAATTCCTCAAACATCATCGAGGCCCAAAGGAAGCCCTTGGCAGCCTCCTCGGCGCGGCGCACGACTTTGACAGCGGTCTTGCCGCCGAAGCGTTCGATAAGCTGCGTGGCCTTCTCGTGCAGGTGCTGGTAGCGTTCGTTGGTGACGATGCGATGCAGGTAACGGGCCACAGCGCCCACGTTGCGATCGATGGACCACTCGTTGTCATTGAGGACCACAATCATGCGCTTGGTTTGCGAGGCGATGTTGTTCATCGCTTCGAAGGTGATGCCGTTGGTGAAGGCGGCGTCGCCGGCGACGGCGATCACGTTTTCATGGCCTCCGGCCAGGTCGCGGGCCACGGCCATACCCAGTGCGGCAGAAAGCGCAGTGCCGGCGTGGCCGGCTCCGTAGCAGTCGTGCTCGCTTTCGGTGCGGAGCATGAAGCCATTGAGGCCGCCAGGTTGGCGGATGGTCTCAAAACGATCGCGGCGGCCGGTAAGGATCTTGTGGATATAGGCCTGGTGGCTCACATCGAAGAGGATTTTGTCCTCGGGCGTGTTGAAGACCGCATGCAAAGCCAGAGTGAGCTCGACCACGCCGAGATTGGGGCCCAGATGACCGCCGGTCTTCGACAGAGTCTGGATAAGGAAGTCGCGGATCTCCTCGGCAAGCTCCGCCAGCTGCGCGGGATTGAGGCGCTTTACGTCGGCGGGAGAGTTGATGGACTCCAGCAGTGTTCCCATTGATTTCCTTTTCCCGGGGACCGGGCGTCCAGGGGATATCCCCTGTGGCAAAAAGCCCCCTGAGCGGGGGTCTTTGTTTTGAGGTTTCGCCTACTCCTAGTATACCTGTGCGAAGGATCAGCCCATTGCAGGGTTAGACGCCTCAGAGGGGGCGGGGTGTCACAGGATTCCTTGGGCTGAGGGGCAGATAAGGCGGGCGCCGGAGTGATGGGGCTTTAGCTTTGTAAGTTTATGTAAATAAATGCCTTGACATCATAAGCGGGCGAACGGGAAGGGCCGTGGCTGGCGGCCGGGAGCAGCGATGCTGGACTATACTTGTGCCGCGGTGAGAATGGGCGGTTGCGCGATGCGGAAATGGGCGATTTTGCTGTTTTTGGCGGGCTCGGCCTGGCCGGCGCTGGCGGCCAGGAGCGTGACGGTGGGGCAACTGGAGCAGTTGCTCGACACGCTCCACGGCAAGTCCGACGGCAAAGTGGCCCAGGAGCTTTCGGACTTGGAGCTGACGGAGCGGGTGAGCCCGATCCGGCTGGCGCACTGGGAGAAGGATTTTTCGGGAACCCGCGCCCACGAGGCGCTGACGAAGCTGGCCGATCTCGCGGCATTCTTGGACCCTCCCGCCGGGGATGTGGATCCGATTGATGCGCCGGACAGCGCAACCCAGGAGCGGATGCTGGAATTGGCCAGCGAATACGTGAAGAGCACGATCACACGGCTGCCGAACCTGATTGCTACGCGGGAAACCACGCACTTTGAAGACACGCCTTCCATGCAGATGCCAATTGTCAGTACACCCACCATGGTCGGAAGGATGGCGCGCTCCGCGCGCGAGCCGGAGCCCCTGGTGAGCAGCACCGAATATAAATCTCTGCACAGCACTGGTTCTTCCAGCGTCACAGTTACGTACCGTGACGGCCGCGAGGTACAGGACGTGGAAGCCCAGCCCGGCAAGAACCAAAGCAAGCCTCCGAAACAGCTGACGACCGTCGGTGAATTTGGCCCGATTCTCGAAGTAGTGATGAGCGACGCTCTCCGCGGCGAAGTCGCCTGGCAACGATGGGAACTGGGCGCGAGTGAGCCAGTGGCCGTATTCCGTTACGCGGTGCCCGAGGAGCAATCGAATTACCTTGTGGAGTTATCGCCCGAAGGCAAGATCAAAGAGGTCTATCCGGGCTACCACGGGGAGATCGCCATCGATCCTGCGACGGGAGCGATTCTGCGCATCAGCCTGATGTCGGAGTTGCCGCCGCCTTACGAAACGATGCGGACGGCAATCCTGGTGGAGTATGCGCCGGTAACGATTGGTGAGCAGAGCTACATTTGCCCTGTGCGCAGCGTGGCTTTCTTGAAGATTCCGATGCCGCATGGCGCTGCGGCGCAAGAGGGGTCGGCGATCAGCGTGCAGACCCAGGTGAACGACGTTGCCTTTACGCAGTACCACTTGTTCCGCTCGAAGGCACGGATCGTGACAGACGCAAGCGGAACGAGCAATGTCCCTTCCGGAGCTACGTCTGCAGCTCCCACGGGTGCGCCCCCTGCGGTTCCCCAACCATAGCGGCGCCGCCCACTACTCTAGCGTTGTAGGATGAGCCAAAGGGCGTTTGCGCTCGTTGGAGGGCAAGACCGTGTGCAAAATTCGGCATCTTTTCTTGTTATTCGTGGTGGTTGCAGGATTGACGGCTGGTTTCGATGCGGGCGCGGCGTGGGCGCAGTTACCAGAGCCGGGAACGACCCAGGAAGCTCCGAATCCGCTGACCGATGCTACGGCGAAGCCGGGCAAGATCCTCCTATTCGACTTGGAGGCGCGCTTTGCCAAGGACGTGCTGGAGCGCGGAGGCGCGGGCTTTACCGACTGGTTTGCCGACGACGGCGTGGCGCTGGGCAACGGAGCGGCGCCGCTGATCGGCAAAGTGGCCATAGCCAAGTCGGCCAACTGGTCGCCGAAGGACTACCAACTGACCTGGACGCCCACCGATGCGATGATGGGGCCTTCGGGCGATATGGGCTATACGTGGGGCCATTTCGAAGGGCGTAGCAAGGACGCGAATGGGAATCCCGTGTTGACCAGCGGGCGCTACATCACCATGTGGCGCAAGCAGCCGGATGGAACCTGGAAAGTGGTGCTGGACGCCGGCGCGAACGAGCCCCCGGCGACAGGAGATTGCTGCAAGCTGCCTGGACATTAAAGGTAGGGAACAGGAATGGGCATCCTCGGAACAAGAGTGGGCATCTTCGAGGCGAAGTGAACCATGCGGCTGCGAGCGAATTGTGGGCAGGCGAGGCAGGTAACTCTGCGCGAGTGCCGGTAGTAATCTCAACATAATCCGAATGCGCGAAAAATCACGGGTACTTGCGTTGTAAGTCTTTTGCAAGCAATTACCTACTTTGTGGAAGAGCCAAGGTCGTCAATCTCCCGGATACTGACAAACGGGTGCGTGTATCTATGTGCGCTGTACTGGGTTCCCAAGCCGGCGAGAACCAGGAAACGGGTGTGCGGGCGGAACTTAGTGTGTTCGATCGCAACTCTGATCCCGGGCTGGGCGAGCTGACCGAGCTTGCCGCGGTGCTGTGCAATGCCGACTACGCCTACCTGGGCTGGTTGGATTACAACCGGCTGTGGTTCCGTTCGCGCTATGGATTCCGTGCGACGGACCAGCCGCGCGCGGCGACGGCCTGCCAATGGATGCTGGATAAAGGCCAGCCGCTGCTGATTGCCGATGCCGGTCAGGATCCGCGCTTCCCACCCACGGGTATTCCATTACCCAACGCCGATCCCTGCCTTTCCTATGCCGGCGTTCCGCTGTTTTCAGGAGATATGCAGATCATCGGCACGCTGGCGGTGCTGGCGCGCACGGCGGACCGCTTCCAGCCGCAGCATCTGACCCTGCTGGAGGCGCTGGGCCGTCAGGTGGTGACGCGGCTGGAGTTGTACAGCCGCATACGCCTGCAGGAGCAAGCGCAGCGGCAGCGGCAGCGGAGCGAGCGGGCGCTGGCCATCGAGCGCTGCTTTGTGGCAGCCACACTGGATTCGATTCCCGCACTGGTGACGGTGCTGGATACGGCCGGACGCGTGGTACGCATGAACGAACCCTGCGTGCAATTGACGGGCTTGAGCCTGGCCCATGCCGTCGGGCGGCCCTTTGTTGAGGAGTTTCTGGAGGAGGAAGACCGCGCGTGGGTGGCCAACAAACTGCGCGAAGCCGTTGTGGGCCTGGTGAGCGGGCCACACGAGACGGCGTGGCGATCAGCGGGCGGCAGCTCGCGGCGCGTGAGCTGGACGCTGCGGCCTCTGCAGGGGCCGACCGGCGAGATTCTATATCTGATTGTCAGCGGGCAGGACGTAACCGATCAGCGCGCCGTGGAGCAGGCGCTGCTCACGAGCGAGAACCGCTATCGCGAGATGGTGGAAAACAGCCTGGGGTTCGTTTTTACCTGCTCGATGGAGGGCCGGCTGACTTCACTGAACGCGTTTACCGCCGAAACTCTGGGCTATCGTCCCGAAGACCTGGCGGGGCGTCTGCTGACGGAGTTGATGGACGCGACCGGAGTGGCGACATTCCAGGATTGCCTGAACACGGTGGAAACGGGCGAGGAGTGGCAGGGAGCGCTGCCGATGCGGCGCAGCGATGGCGTTTACCGGCGCATTGCCGTGCACGGCCGGAGCATGCAGCTGGCCGGCGAACGCTCTTTTCTAATCGTGCATGGCATGGACGTGACCGAGCAGTACGAGGCCGAGGAAGCGCTGCACCTGGCAACGCGGCAACGCGAACTGATTCTGGAATCGGTGGGCGATGGCATCTTCGGCATCGACCTAGACGGCAGAGTGACATTTATCAACGAGGCAGGTGCGCGCGCTCTGGGCTACACGCCAGATCAGTTGACGGGGCGCGACCTGCACGACCTCATCCACTACAGTCACTCTGACGGAACGCCGTATTCACGGTCAACCAGCCCGATTCTGCAGGCGCTGCGGCGCTCGGAACCGATCCGCATGCTGGACGAGGTTTTCTGGCGCAGAGACCGCACTGCGATCCAGGTTGAGTACAGCGCCAATCCGCTCATGGAAGATGGCCAGATCTCCGGCATGGTAGTGGCCTTCCAGGACGTGAGCGAGCGGCGGCGGCTGGAACGCATGAAGGATGAGTTTATTTCCACGGTGAGCCACGAACTGCGCACGCCGCTCACTTCATTACGCGCATCGTTGGGATTGATTCAGTCGGGCTCGCTCGACAAGCGGCCGGAGAAGCAGCGGCAGATGGTGGAGATGGCGATCGGTAACTGCGACCGGCTGACGCGGCTAGTCAACGACATTCTGGATTTCGACGGCGCGGAGAAACGGCGGCTGCCACTCAACCGCGAGCCGGTAGAAGCTATCGATCTGCTGCGGCGCGCGGCCGACGTGGCGCACGGTGCGGCGACGCTGGCGCGCATGGAGTTCCGCATCGACGCCAAGGCATCGCCGGTGTTTGCCGATTCGGAGCGAGTGATGCAAGTGCTGAACGAATTGGTGGCGAACGCCATTAAGTTCTCGCCGCCGGGCACCGTGATTCAGCTGAGCGCGCGGGATACGGTTGGGACCGGAGCAGGCGGCAACGACACTGGAGCAAAAGAAGTGTGCTTTATCATCGCGGATCAGGGACGCGGTATTGCGCCGGACAAGCTGGAGCGCATCTTCGAGCCCTTCCAGCAAGGCGATGCGTCGGATTCGCGGGCGCTCGGTGGCACGGGCCTCGGACTGGCGCTTTGCCGCAGCATCGTGGAACAGCACGGCGGGCGCATCTGGGCCGAGAGCCAGTTAGGCAACGGAAGCAGATTCCTGTTCACGCTGCCGCCAGCGGAAAAGTAGCCAATAGTGAATCGTGAAGAGTGAATGGCCATTAGTGATCAGGACCAGATCCTGGTTTGCAGGCGTCGGCCCCTGCAGGGCAGGCTTTCCACCCCACGGACGAGGGCCTATCCGCGGGGATCCCGGCTTTAAAGCCGCGCCCTTTCAAAACAAGGTCAAACCGAGACGCTGCGCCGCGGACCCTTTACGTTTGGTCCCCGTGCGCCGTGAGACAATGCCTTCGGCGGTATTCCCCGCACTCAATCCGCGGCCGCCGGTCGATGGTTGATGGGGGTTCATGGGCGTAACCACGCGAGGTTTGAATCTGTTGTTCGGGCGCGCGCTGGCCACCAGCGAAGAACGCGCTGAGCATATCGGCCCCCTGGCGGGGATTCCCGTCTTCGGGCTGGACGCGTTGAGTTCGGCCGCGTACGGGCCTGAAGCTGCTCTCACGCTGCTGATTCCGCTGGGCCTGCTGGGCGTGAAGTACATTGTGCCCGTGAGCACGGCCATCGTAATCCTGCTGGTCATCGTCTACTTCAGCTACCGGCAGACCATCGAGGCCTATCCGCGCGGCGGTGGCTCTTACACCGTGGCCAGCCAGAACCTGGGCGAGGGCGCGGGACTGCTGGCCGCAGCGGCGCTGATGATCGACTACATCCTCACCGCTGCAGTGGGTATCTCTGCGGGCGTCGGCGCGCTGATCTCCGCCGCTCCTTCTTTGCAGCCGCACACACTGGCGTTGTGCCTGATGGTGCTGGCGATTCTGACCCTTGTGAACATGCGCGGCGTGCACGACACGGGCGTGGTGTTCATGATTCCCACCTATCTGTTCACAGTAACGCTGCTGATTGTGATCGCGGTGGGTGGATGGCAGGTGGTGCATGCGGCAGGGCATCCTGTGCCGGTGACGCCCATGCCTGCAATTCCGCCTATCACCGCGGTATTCAGCTGGTGGCTGATCCTGAAGGTTTTCGCTTCGGGCTGCACGGCCATGGCGGGCGTGGAGGCGGTGAGCAACGGCGTGATGGCCTTCCGCGATCCCACGCGCAAAAACGCCAAAATCACGCTGACCATCGTGATTGCGCTGCTGGCCATTCTGCTGCTGGGGATAGCGCTGCTGTGCCGCGCTTACAGAATTGCCGCTACCGCTCCCGGCGGCGCCGGATATGAGAGCGTGCTTTCCATGCTGACACGCGCAGTGATGGGCCATGGATGGTTTTATTCGCTCACCATCGCTTCAGTTCTGCTGGTGTTGGCCCTCTCAGCCAACACCGCGTTTGCCGATTTTCCGCGGCTGACGCGCGCCATCGCCCTGGATAACTACATGCCGCACATCTTTCTCCTCCGTGGGCGGCGCCTGCTATATTCGTGGGGTATTTACGTACTCGTCGCGCTGACGGCGCTGCTGCTCGTCGTGTTTGGCGGCGTAACGGACCGGCTGATTCCGCTCTACGCCATCGGCGCGTTTTTGGCCTTTACGCTCTCCCAGTCGGGTATGGTGATGCACTGGAAACGCCAGGGCAACGCCCCGGGACGCATGTTGGTGAATGCCGTAGGTGCTTTGGCGACAGGCGTCACCACGGTGGTGGTGCTGCTGGCCAAATTTGCAGAGGGCGCCTGGATCACGGTGTTGCTGGTACTTTTGATGATCCTGTTCATGCACAGCGTGAATCGCCATTACGTGCGCGTGAACCGCGAGATCGACCTCGACCGCCCAATTGTGCCGGCCGAGGTCAGCGAGCCCATCGTGGTGGTTCCCATCGATCGCTGGAGCCGGATCAGCGAGAAGGCACTTTCGTTCGCACTGTCGATGTCGTGCGACATCCGCTGCGTGCACGTGCAGACCGTCGACGGCCCTGATTCGTTCTGCGATGCGTGGGACAAGGACATTGTGGCGCCGCTGAAGGCGGCCGGCCGCTGCATCCCCAAGCTCATCACAGTGCAGTCGCCTTACCGATACATCGTCACCCCGATTGTGGATTACGCGCTGGCAGTGGAGCGGGAAAGCGCCACCTGCAAAGTGTGCGTGCTGATTCCGGAGCTGGTGGTGCAGCACTGGTGGGAAGGCATGCTGCACAACCGCCGCTCCGACCTGCTCAAAGTGATGCTGCTGATGCGCGGCAACCGCCGCATCGTGGTCATCAATATTCCCTGGTATCTGGAAAACACCTGAGCCGCAACAGCTGATCCGCGCCTGCGGAAGGTCTCCTGCTATCTTTCCGGCAAAGCAGCCGTCCCATGGAGGATGGCCCCGTGCACGGGTCTTTTCGAGACCCGGCTGCCGAGGCATTTTCTCTCTGGACGGGCTTCGTGAAAGGCGGGGGGAGAGGGTAGTCTAAGAGGGTACCGGAAACCAGCCGGAAGATGCCTGCCGCGGTTCCAAACCCGGCGGCGACAGGTTTGTTTACGGCGAAACCAGAGTTGTGGCTTCGGTTTACGGCAACTCCGGTTTTGCGATACACACGGCAAAGTTTGAGGAGAGTTTCAAGTTGAACAGGACGATCCTATTTCGAATTTCGGCCATGGTTGCCTTGGCGCTTGCGCCCCTGGCAGCCGCGGGCCAGGTAAACCCAGAGGCAGCGCCCGGCCCCGAGCAGGCGGCCTCACCTTACAAGTACGAGGTATACGCGGGCGTTGCCTATAGCCGCCTCAGGCAGGTGCCGATATCGTACAGCGGATTGCTGGGCGGAAAGGTGTCGCTGGCCCGCGATTGGGGAAAATATTTTCAACTCATCGGGTCGGTGGACTACTACAAGTTGGGAACCGGCCACGGCAACCTGTTAAATCCCGGGCACCCATCGATGTATACCGCCACGCTGGGGCCGGGAGTCCACGCCAACCTCTACGGAAACCTCAGCGGTGTGGTATTCGCGGAACTGGGCGTAGCGCAGACCGGCGGAGAACAAATGTCGCCAGATATCTCCTTTGCGGGAGGCTTTGGCGGAGGCTTGACCTATAACCTGTCCTCCCGTTTGGCGTTGCAGCTTACCGGTGACCGCCTCGGCGCATCGTTCCCATTGCCCGGCAATAATACGTCGGGACAGGCCGGCTCGACGCACCGCGCCTGGAACGCGCGCGGGACGTTCGGCGTGGTGTACCGCTTCTAAGAACAGGGACCAAGGGACCAAGGGACGAGGGACGAGGGACTGAGGGGCAGGACCTGGTGGGGCCAGCGAACGCGGGCGGCAAGGGCGGCACGATGAAGCCGTCGCGCCCATGCCCTGTTCGCGGTGGGACGGATTGCCGACGACGCGCACGGCGACGCGTGCTACACTCCTGCCGTTATGACAAATCGCACTTTGCTGGGATTGCTTTTGTGCCTGGGCGTGGGAACCGCAGGTTTGGCCGCGCAGCAGAATGACAAGCCGCGTCTGGAAAAACGCGGCGCGGCCACGCAACTAATCGTTGACGGCAAGCCGTTCTTGATGCTTTCCGGCGAGTTGCACAACTCGTCGTCTTCCAATCTCGAATACATGAAGTCGATTTGGCCCAAGCTGGCGGCGACGGGACTGAATACCGTCGTGACGCCGCTGAGTTGGGAGTTAATCGAGCCCAAAGAAGGCACATTCGATTTCACACTTGTCGACGGGCTTCTCGACCAGGCGCGGCAGGCACATGAGCGCATCGTGTTCCTGTGGCTGGCGACATGGAAGAACGGAATGTCGAGCTACGCACCGGTCTGGGTGAAGCAGGATACACGGCGATTTACGCGCGTGATGGAGCGTGGCAATGAGGTAGAAATTCTGAGCCCGTTGTGCGCGGCCACCGAGGAGGCGGACGCACGCGCCTTCGCGGCGCTGATGCATCACATCAAGGAAGTGGACGGGAACGGGCATACGGTGCTGATGGTGCAGGTGGAAAACGAAGTGGGTGTGCTGGGCGACACGCGCGACCATTCGGTGATAGCAAACCAGGCGTTCGCCCGGCCGGTTCCACCGCAACTGACCGCTTACCTGGCGGCGCATCGAGAGGATCTACATCCCGACTTGCGCGAGCTGTGGGTGGCCAACGGCGCCAAAACGGCGGGCACGTGGACCGAGGTGTTCGGCGAAGGCGAGCGGGCAGACGAAATCTTCATGGCGTGGCAGTACGCGCGGTTTATGCAAGGCGTCACGGCGCGCGGCAAGGCTGAGTATGACATTCCCATGTACGTGAACACGTGGCTGCCTTCAGACAACACTCCGCCAGGGGGGTATCCGAGCGGAGGTTCGCAGCCGCGCGTGGTCGATGTGTGGAGAGCCGCAGGGACGGCGATCGATTTCTATTCCCCGGATTTGTACGCGGCGAATTTTGAGGAATGGTGCAAGCGCTATCACCGCGAGGGCAATCCACTCTACATGCCGGAGACGCGCGGCGGCGCTGCAGGCGCGGCCAACGTGTTTTACGCGCTGGGCGAGGAGGCGGGGATTGGATTTTCTCCGTTCGGCATCGAGTCGGAGGCGGGCGAGGCGGATCCGCTGGGTGAGAGCTACAAGGCGATTGCGGCTGTGACGCCGCTGCTCGTGGAGCATCAGAGCGCCGGCGATGTGCACGGATTCCTGTTGGACCGCGAGCGCTCTTCCGTCGACTTCACCATGAACGGCGTGACGCTGCACGTGAGCCTGGACAGCATCTTCGGCGGCCAGGCAGAGAGCGGCTACGGGCTGATCATGACCGACGGGAAGGATGCCTTTCTCGGCGTGGGCAAGGGATTTCGCGTGACCTTCTCATCCAGCTCCGGGACCGGGCCGCAACTGGGAATCGGTGCAGTGGAGGAAGGCAGATTCGAGGACGGCAAGTGGATTGCGGGACGCCGCCTGAATGGCGACGAGGACGACCAGGGACAACACTGGAGGTTCGATCCGCGACAGGTGCGCACGGAGAAGGTCACCCTGTACCACTACCAATAGCGCGAAGCATTCAACGCGAAAAAAGAACGGGGGATGCATTCGCATCCTCCGCTCCGATAAAAACAAATTTCCGCGTGTTCCCTTAGCGATGTTGATGTTAGAACACGATATGCGTGCCCACCTGGAACTGGCGTGCGAAGGTGCCGCTGTAAATGCCGCTGGTTTCGCCGAAGGTGGCCGACGTCGGGCTGACCGTGGGCGTGTTGTACTGCGGGCGATTGAGCAGGTTAAAGGCGTCAAGCCGAAACTCGATCTTCACATTTTCCCAGGCCGTAACGTCCTTCTGCACATTTGCATCCCAGTCGCTCGTGTAATCCTGCCGCAACAGGTAGGCCGGGAAGGTGCGGAAGTTGTTGCTAGTTGGCTGGATGTCGGGATTGTAGGGGCTTGTCGCGCTCACGTTGGTGGGGTCGTTGTTGACAGGGTAGGCACTGTTCGTAACCGTGCGCGTATCGAAGACCGACGTATTAAACACATGGCCGCCTGTGACATTGGCTGAGCTGTGCTGCACGTTGTTGAAGTCTCTATAGCTTCCGGTGTTATAGATGACATTGCCCCAGGAGATCGGCATGCCGGAGAGGAACTGGTAGATGGCCGAGACCTGCCACCCTCCAATCACTCCATCCACGATGCGATTGTCGTTCGAGAAGAACTGTCGGCCGCGGCCCACGGGAATCTGGTAAGTTCCGTAGCCGGCAAAGTGGAATGGATAATCGGAGGTAGTCTCGCCGTAGTTCAGCGGTCCGCCCGGGTTGAGCTGGTTGAAGGTGCCCAGCAGGCGCGACCACTCGAAGACACCGTTGATGGTCAGCCCGTGCCCCATCAACTTGGAGACTCTCGCGTTGAGCGCGTTGTAGTCTGAAGACGACCCCGGGATCAGCTGTTCGGTGACATTGCTGGAAGAGAACTCGGGGGTCGTCTGAAGAAAGACATTTGGGGCGACGGTGCCAGATGTCGACAAGCTGCCGGTCATTCCCGGAAGGCCCTCGAACGGATTTTTAATGTTAGTCGTCGGGGGACCGCCGTTCTTAAAGGTCGCGCCGGTAAGCAGGTTGGTCTCAGCCACGTCGTAGTAGGGCGAGCGGCTCAGGTAGGGAAGCAGCGGAATCGCATCCACCGTGTTGCTATAGGAGAGATGCACTTGGTGGTTGTTGATGTAGCCCAGGTCGATCAGGATGGTATTGCCGATCTGATACTGTACATCGAGGCTTGTGCGCTCGGAGTACGGCACTTTGATCGAAGGGGAATAATAAACCATCTTTGCGCCGAGATTCGCGTTGGCTCCAAGAGCATTGCCGGTGGTCTGCTGAATGGGATTGGTTGCGGTCGGGAACGGGTCCTCAATCGTGGAGTTTGTGATGTCATTGTTGCTCGACTGTACGAAGCTAGTGGTCGCCGAATAGCCATATGTCTGGCTCGTGTCGTAATCGTTGTATGGATTGTCGTAGATGCCGAACCCAAGGCGCACTACGCCTTTGCCATGCGTAAACTCCGGCGACCAGGTGATGCCGAGGCGCGGGCTGACATACACCGGCGCAACGTGATAGGGATAACGGTTGCTGGACGAGGCGTAAACCGTGGCGCCCGTGGCCTGAAAGCTTGCCGCAGGCAGCAACGAGCTTGGCGCTGCCGCGTAATTGGCTTCGGACTGGGCGGTCACTTCGTTGGTGCCGGCGGGATTGAAGCTCGCCGTAATGCGGTTCTGGCTTTCGTTCACCGGAAGTTCGTGCTCGAAGCGGGCGCCCATGCTGATCGTCCAGTTTGACCTAATCTTCCAGTCATCCTGAACGAAGAAAGCGTTGAGGAAGCTGTTGTACTGGAAGGCAGGGGTGATGTTCTCGGTGCCGCCGGTGGGGAGGCCCAGCATGTACAGCGCATAGGCGCTGCCGAATGTGGCCGGTGCAACCGCGTATCCTTGCGACACCGGACTGCCTTTGGATTCGTTGGTGAATGAGAAGGAGCCGTCGGCATCGCCGGGCGACAGATTCGAATACTTGTAGGCACGCAGGTCGAAGCCGCCCAGGAATGTGTGCGCCTTGTAAATCTTGGTGACCGTAGCAAACAACTGGATGGTGTCGAAATTCTCAAAGCTACCCGGCACGTTGCTAAAGGAGTTGGGGTTGGTGGCGTCAGTGAAGGTGATTTGCGGTATCGCGATGGCGGTGGAATTCTGTGCCAGGTATCCGGGAAAGCCAAGGCTACTGGGGCTGATCCCGCTGCTGGAAACGTCGTTGCTGTTGTCGTAGCGGGTCACGCTGCCGCGGATATCGGAAAACAATGTCGGCGAGAAGGTGTGGATTTCTTCTACCTGGCCTCCGGCCATGATCTGGTCAGAATCGGTGCCCGTCAAGCTATTGTGAAAATAATTGCTGGCTGTAACCAGGTAGCGGCTGCGCTGCGCGCTGCCAAAGATCTTGTCCTTGGAGCCGATGTTCCAATCGATGCGGCCCATGTGCGAACGATAGTCCTGCACCGTCGGCGTATACGTGAAATAGTCGTTCTCGCCATCCCACTTTGCCGCCGAGTTGTTCGCCGCCGGCACCAGCTTTAGATACGCCAATGCGATAGGGTCGAGAGTAAGTCCGGCATTCGTGGGGCAATCCGAACTGGAATACGCCGTTGCCGCTGGGCCCAGGCAGTTATTGGGAATCTTCGCTCTGGTATAGCTGGTTCCTGAGCCAGTTATGCTGTAGGGATTGTAAAGCTGGTACGAGGGGCCCCCGCTGGGGTTCGTCAGCAGGTTCGAAAAGTCCCCGGCACGCTCCGCTGCAGTGGGAACAGACGTGGTGGTCTGCGCCGGCGGTTGCTGGCCGCGATAGGTTTCATACGCATAGAAGAAGAAAAGCTTGTTGCGGCCATTGAATACCTTGGGAATCCAGATAGGACCGCCTATGGTGCCACCGAATTGGTTGAAGTGCGTTGCCGCGGGTGCGGCCTTTCCTGTCGGCGTCAAATAGGGCAGCGCCGCCATCCAATCGCAACTGTTGCCCGAGCGGCTGGTGAAATTCCCGTCGAGCCCCGAGCAGCCGGCTGCCTGGTATGACCAGCGTCCCGATCCATGGAACTGATTGGTTCCGCTCTTGGTGGTGATATTCACCGTGCCGCCCGAAGTATCACCGTAAGTCACGTTGGCGCCGAAAACGTCCACACGGACCTCATTCACCGAATCGAGCTGGGGACTGAAGCCGGCAGTGCGTCCGCTGTCCTGCATGTTGGGAACACCGTTCAGCAGCAGCTCATTCGATGCGGAGTTGCCGCCGCCCAGGGAGAAATCGTCGACGGTGCTATTCGAGACCGGCGACGCGCCGCCCAATGCGTGCTTCGCCTTCACGACCGCGCCGTATTCGATACGCGCGAAGCCAAGCGGCGTGCCGCCATCTGTGGGCAGATCTTCGACCTGCTCGGTGGTCAGCACCTGGCCGGTCGAAGCGTCAGCGGTGTCGATGAGCGGAGGAGCGGAGGTGACCGTTATCTGCTCTGAGGTCGCGCCAACTGCCATTTTCACGTTGACCGTCTGGTTCTGCTGCGTGTGTATTGTGACGTTCGACTGCTCGAAAGTTTTGAATCCTGGGGCACTGACATTCACGACGTATCCGCCGGGCATAAGGCCGGGAACCGTGTAGTAGCCATCCTGAGTCGAATTCACATGAGTGATCGCGCCGGTATCGGTGCTGGTCACCGTGACGGCGGCGTTCGATATGGCGGCTCCGGTCGGATCCGTCACTTGTCCGGTGATCGAGCCGCGCGAGTCCTGTGCGTATACGTACGATCCCACCAGAACGAGAAGAAACAAAACAAAGTGCTTCACCAGATGCCTCCTAATTCACTGTTTCACTGTTGCGGTTTTTGAAGAGCCGATGAGTTTGAGTTCGCAGCGATCATCCCAGGTGTCGCGTATTCTCTGGCGCGAGGAAACGCGGCCGACGAATCGACACAGAGATCGATCATGAGAACACTCTTTCGTCCGGGACCTCTTGGTTTTGGCAACGCTGGCAGTTAGCGGTTACTACCTGAACATCGGTCAAGGTAATGAGGGCGAGATACGCGTGTCAAGAGGAATCGGAGAACTAACACGCCTTTTGAAAATTAAGCTCGGCCGATCCGTAAACTGGCTAAAAAACAGGGAATTGACCCGCTATGCCGGTCAAAATGGTTTCGCGCATTCCGCAGATCGGAACCAGCGTTTCCAACTCGAAGTGCGGCCCGCCGCCCGCATGAATGCCCGTTATCTCCCTGAACGGGCAAGCCGTGAGAGATTGCGAATGGGCACGCAGGGACGGCCGCGCGGGAATCGGAAACTGAACATTTGGGCAGGGAGGGCCAAGGGAAGTTGTGAAGCCGCAAGCAAGAAAAAACAGCGGGGCGCAAAGGCGCCGTGGAAATTACTTCCGCTAAGTTTCAGTCGGGCATCGCGCCACGCTTCAAAGCTCCGACGCGCGCACGGCAGCCTCGAGCACTGCCTTGCGGGTCTCTTCTTCGCGCTCGGGAGTCATGCGGACAACGGGAGTGGAGAGGCTGATGGCTGCGACCACTGGACCCTCGGCCGGGTGGAGGGCGGCGCTAAAACAGATACCCCCAAGAATCGATTCCTGGCGATCGCAGGCCACACCGGTCGAGCGAATCTGCGCGAATTCGTCAAACAGGCGCGCGCGATCCGTGATGGTGAAGTCGGTGCGGCGCGACAGGCCGTAGACCTCTACGATCTGCTCGGCAAGCGCGCGGTCTTGAAACGCAGTGATGGCCTTGCCCATGGCACTGCAGTGCGGCGGCAACACGCGGCCAATGCGATTGGAGATGCGGATTTCGTGAAAGGTTTCGATGGAATCGAGGACGTGGATACGATCCTCGTACAGGTAGGCCATGCTGGCGGTTTCATTGAAGCGACGCGTCAGCCGCTCCAATTCGGGCCGCACCCGGTCGCGCAGTACGTTGGCCTGCTCAATGAGCCAGCCGAAGCGGAGCTTCGGTGCGAGCTGGTAGGTTCCGTCCACAGCCTGTTTCAGGTAGCCGTGCTTTTCGAGCGTCAACAAAACCCGGAACAGCGTGGACTCGGGGAGGCCGGTCGAATTGCCGATTTCCTTGAGCGCCAGCGGCGCCTTGCCGTCGAAGCAGTCCAAAACCTCAAGCGCGCGGCCGATGGAACGCAGGTAATACTGCTCGTTGGCTGCCGAGTCGTTCGAGTGGAGCGCCCACTTGGGAATGCGCCGCCGCGTGGTCTTGCGTTGCGGAGTTTCTATCTTGCTTTTCATTGTAGGGCCGCACCTTTACCCGGAGATGCCACATTGAGTGTTTATGCAGTGTATACACTGTTCGAATCGATGTGTGCAATAACTTTCATTTTTTCGATTTGGTTTGACACGCCGCCGGAAGCTGTGTAGAACAGGCTTTGCCCGTTGATGAGCCGGGTTTCAAACTGCTGTTCGGGCGCGTTTGACTGCAAACCGGCGCTCAAGGTCCGGGAAGGACCGGGCCGCCGTGGGCCAACCGGAAAGTGAGGAGCAATGGACCGCAGAGATCTGATGAAAATGGGGGCCGGGGTGGTAATGACGGGGTTTGTCGCCAATGCTTCGGCTGCGCAGGCAAGCCCCGCGAACGAGAAGCCAGTGAACGAAAAAGTTGAACAGTGGGGCGTTTTTGAGGTCAAGGCGCAGGGCCCTTCGGCTGGGAACCCGTTTGTGGATGTTCAGTTTGGGGCGCGCTTTACGCTGGGCCACCGCACCGTGGACGCTACCGGATTTTATGACGGCAATGGGGCGTACAAAGTGCGATTCTCGCCAGACACCGTGGGGCGTTGGAGTTTTGAAACCATCAGCAGCGTCAAGGAACTGGCCGGACTAGCCGGCGGCTTCGGGTGCGTTATGCCGGCGGCAGGCAATCGCGGACCGGTCGGGACGGCACACCAATTTCATTTTCAATATTCCGACGCAACTCCGTATTTCCCGTTCGGAACCACCTGCTATTCGTATGGATTTATCGGTGCGCCTTACGGCGACGAGACGCTCAAGAATCTGAAAGAGGCAGGGTTCAACAAGGTGCGCATTTGCTTGCTGCCTAAACCATTGGGCACGTTGCAGCCGGTGGCTATGCCTTTCGAGCGCATCGGCCAGGGATTGCCGGCGGGTGCAGAAAATCTCACCGGTGACGAAGCCACCCCGGACAACGAAAAGAGCCAAGAAAAATTTGATCTGGCCCGCTTCAACCCTGCTTACTTTCAGCATTTTGAAGCGCGCATTCAGGATCTGATGGCGGCCGGCATCCAGGCGGATGTGATTCTCTTCCATCCGTACGATGCCTGGGGATTCAAGGCCATGGGAGCCGAGGCGGACGACCGCTATCTGCGTTATGCGGTGGCGCGGCTTTCCGCTTACCGGAACGTGTGGTGGTCCATCGCCAACGAATACGACCTGGTTCGCTCGAAGACGATGACGGATTGGGATCGCTTCTTCCGCATCGTGCAGGAATGCGATCCGTACAGCCGCCTGCGGTCGATTCATCACAGCCGCGTCGAATACGACAACTCCAAGCCTTGGTGCACGCACGCCAGTTTGCAGGAGTACAACTTTGAAAAATCGGCGGAGCGATTCGCCGCATGGAACAAGCCGATCATCTACGATGAGATTCAATATGAAGGCAACATATCGCGCCGCTGGGGCAATCTTTCACCGGAGGAGATGACGCACCGGTTCTGGCGCGCCATTATCTACGGAGTGTATGCGACGCACGGCGAAACCTACATTACGACGGACGGGAGCCCAGTCTGGTCCGACGCGGGCGAATTACACGGAACCAGCCCGGCTCGTATCACGTTCCTGCGCAAGTTGCTGGAGAAATCGGGAACAACGGGCCTGATGGCTGCAGAGAATCCGTATTACCTGAACGCCGGCAATCCGGGCGCGATCATTCTTTACTACTTCGACTATCACTGCGTGGGCGAGTACGAATTTCCGCTGCCGGAGAAAATCGAATTCAAGGCCACAATGATAGATCCGTGGGCGATGACAGAGTCGCCGCTGCCCGGAACCTTCAGCGGCAAAAGCAAGATCACGCTTGCCGGCAAGCCGTATAAGGCTGTGCTGTTTGAGAAGGCGTAAGGTCGAAATCATGAGACTTGGTTCAAACCGGATTGCGCGGTCATATTGCGCAACGATGCTGGTGCTTGCTTTGTGCGCCTCAGCGCGCGCCGTCACCGTGGTTACGGCGAAGGGAGCGTCGCCACGCGAACTCTACGGCGCGCAGAAACTGCGCTCCGCGCTCGCGGAATTGAAGACAGCGCCGGCGGGTGCGCGCGTGCTGGTCGCGGTGCGCAGCGCGCCGGAACTCGCACACTTCGAACAACTCGCGCACGCAGATCTGGCCGAGTTCTGGCCGCAGGCCCAGGAAGCTTTTCTCATCAAGCAGATTGGGAAAACGTGGATCGTTACCGGATCCGATCCCTCAGGCGTGCTCTACGGCGAACTGGAGCTGGCCGATCGCATCCGCGCGGCGCAGGCGCTGCCCGCTGGGATCGACGACATGGAGCATCCGGCGCTAAAGCTGCGCGGAACCTGCATCGGCATGCAGAAGCAGGAGATCACTTACGACAACGCCGAGTACGACTATCCCTACACTCCGCAGAATTTTCCGTTTTTCTACGACAAGGCAGCGTGGATCAAGTATCTCGATATGCTGGCCGAGGAGCGCTACAACACGCTCTATCTTTGGAACGGCCATCCTTTCACCAGCCTGCTGAAGCTGCCAAAATATCCTGAGGCGCAGGAGTTGCCCACGGCGCAACTCGACCAGAACATCGCCCTGTTCAAGTGGCTCACCGCGGAGGCCGACCGGCGCGGCATCTGGGTGTTGCAGGGCTTTTACAACATTCATCTTTCGCACACCTTCGCCCGCGCGCATCATCTTCCGTATCATTTGTCGGCGCCGAACACAGAAGCCAGCGCCTACACGCGCTACGTGATCTCGGAATTCGTGCGCGAGTATCCGCATGCCGGCCTGATGATGACCCTGGGCGAGGCGTTGAGCCCGCGCTACGGCGCGGAGTGGCTTACGCAGACCATCATTCCCGGCGTCGAAGACGGGCTGAAGGAACTCGGCATCAAAGAAGAGCCTCCGATCGTGGTGCGCGCGCACGCGACGGATATCGATGCGGTGATGAAGGCCGCCACGCCGCTCTACTCGAACATCGACACCATGTTCAAGTGGAATGGCGAATCGCTGACCTGGACCAACGTGCGCGGGCCGGTGCTTGATCGCTTCAAGATGCTCGCAGAATCCTCGAACGTGGCCATTGCCAACGTCCATCTGCTTTCGAATCTTGAGCCGTTCCGCTGGGGCGACCCGGATTTTATTCGCCAAACGGAGTCGAACTTTCAACGCATCGGCATCGAAGGGCTGCACGTCTATCCGTTGCGCTACTGGGACTGGCCCTACGCCGGCGACAACACGCAACCGATGCTGCTCCAAACCGATCGCGACTGGATATGGTTCGCGGCGTGGGGGCGCTATGCGTGGAATCCGAATCGCGATCCTGAAAAAGAACATGCCTATTGGGTTTCGCGTTTCGCGGAGAAATTCGGATCAGCCGAGGCCGGCGAAAAAACTCTTGCCGCCTACACGCTGGCCGGACCTTGCCAGCCCAAGCTGCTGCCGCGCATCGGCATCACGGAAGGAAACCGCGAGGCGTTCACGCTGGGCTTGACCATGCCGCAGTTGATCGATCCCGCGCGCTTTAATCCCGCGGTGACGCTGTGGACAGGCGATGCCCCGCCAGGTGAGCGGCTGGATGATTACGTATCCGAGGAAGTAAAAAACGAACCGCACCATGGCGAAACGCCGCTCGGCGTAAGCGACGAAACTGTGGACGCATCGCGGAAGGCATTCGACGCAGCAGTCGCGGCCGGACCTTTTGTGACGAAGAACAAGGCCGAGTACGGACGCATTGTGAACGACATGCACGCGATCAATCTGCTGATGGAGTTCTATAACGCGAAGACGAAAGCGGCGGAGCAGGTTTTGCTTTACGGATACGATCACGATGCGGCGCGTTTGCGGCAGGCGGAAAGCCTGTTGGCCGCGAGCGTGGATAAGTTCCGCGAGCTGACCGCGATTGCCGGACCGGCGTATCGCACCGCGACCAGCATGGAGACGACGCAGCGCCAGATTCCCTTCCGCGGCGGCATGAATCAGTTTCCCAACTGGCAGCAGTGCCTGCCAATGTATGAGAAGGAGCTCGCCACGTTTCAAAAGCGCATCGCCCAGTTGAGCTCCGGCGCGAAGATCGACGAGAACAGGCCTGTTCAGCCGCTGCCGCAGATCGCATTCACGCTGAAGCCTGACGCGGGCGAAGCATTCACGGTAGAAAAGGGCGCGAATCTATTTGTGGGCGCAAACGTTGCGATCAGCGATCTTGCGCCGGAGCTTGCCGGCATGAAAGGAATCCGCATCGCGCCCAGCGAAGGCGGAACGCTGCACTTCGATCTCGCGGAGCCGGCGCAGATCCTGGTTGGTTTTGTGGGCAATGCATCGAAGAAGAACTCGGTGCTCGATCCTGAGACCGAGCAGTGGAACCTGGTGCTGCTGAATGCGGTTACGGCGCCGAAGGTTCCGACCATGGCGGTGTGGGCCAAGCCCTTGCCGGCGGGCGCGAACGACCTCGATCTCGGCAAGGGACAATACGTGATCCTCGGCTTCATTCCCGCCGATGACCATGTGTCTCCGCATGTGAACTTTGCGCAGACGGGCAATGAAGCCGGCCTGCCGAATTTGGATTGGCTGTTTGAGTAAGACCAGTTTTTGGCGATCGGCTGTTAGTCGCTAGCTTGGCTCCGGAAATGCGCTCGCTCTTGCTATGGGACCTGCGGTTTCTGCGCCGTTGGGGGCTGTGCACTTGCAGGCGCGTCGTGGCGCGCAAGCAGTCGAGTCGCCTCTTCATCCGTAATGTGCAGAAAACTCCCATGTTTCGAATACGGCGGCAGAGAAGTTTGCGCGGTGATGTCCTGCCAATGCTTCCAGTCGGTGGTGGCGACAGCTTCGTAGCGGGCGCGCGGCGCGCGATAGTGGTCGTAGAAAACAATGTATTGCTTGCCGACCTGAATAGCAGACGGACCTTCCGACCAGCTTTCGTTGATCGGGCCGGAGATCTTGCTCCAAGGCCCTTCAAGTGTAGGTCCTGTTGCAACGCGCTCCTGAAAGGTCAGCGGATCGTAAGTCTGCTCCTTGAAGATGAGCCGGTAAGGTCCGGTTGTGCCGTGAAAGATTGTCGCGTCGATGGTGACGTAACCTGGATCAAAGAAAATCGCCGGCTTGGAGAAGGTCTCGAAATCCGGCGTCATCGAAAACCAGATGCGATTGCCGTCTTGCGAGTCTTTCATCGAGCTCGACCAGATGAGGAGCCATTGTTTCTTTGTCGCGTCCCAATATGTTTCGGGCGCCCAAACATTGTTGGTCGCAGGATAATCCGCCATAATGGGGACTTGTTTTTGTGGGGACCATGTGAACAGATCGGGCGATGCGGCGTAACCCAGCGAGTTGCCGCGCCAGTTCCAGGTCCACACCATGTGAAAGAGGCCATCGGGGCCGCGCGTGAGAAAAACATCGCGCATCAGCTCGCCCGCTTGCGCGGGCGCGACCCACGGCTGCCCGTCGTTGAGCGGCGTGTAGTGATAACCGTCGCGGCTGAGCGCAAGATAAATTCCCTGATTGCCAGGCTCTTTGAAGTAGATGAAAAGCCACGCGCCGCGCGGCGTGCTGGCCGCTTGCGGATTCGCGCCTTTGGCGTGCTTCGGCGTCTGCGCGGATGAGACTCCGATGCAAATCGGCAATAGCGTAGCGGCAATCAGGGAAGTCAGTTTGCGCGCCGCGCTCATTTCGCCTCCGCGAATGATGCGTCGAGGAGCGCTTTAACGCGCCAGTGGGATTCGGCGGTTTGTTTTCCAGCGGCATCGAAGAGTTGCCACGTCCATTGGCCGTCCGCGCCGTAATTCTTCTCCCAATCTTTTGAACCATCGGCGCGATAGAAGATTTCGTCGCCGATCTTCCGGCCGAGATGGAAATTTGCAGTCCATTGCCGCGCGCCGTCTTCGAAATAAAACGTCTGCATTCCTTCGAGCAGAATGCGTCCATCGCCGGCACGCGCAGTACTCCATTCCGCTTTGAGCTTGCCGTTGGGCCACTTCTCGGTGTGCTTCGTAACCGGACCGATTGAGTCTGGCTCAGGCGACTGCGCGGCATCCGGCGCGAGAATCCACGCTTCGTTCAATTCGATCTCGTAGTTCACGGTGTTCTTTGACGTTACGACGTGAATCACGCCATCAGGGCCCTGTGTGGCCGTCACGTAACCGACGGTAAGGATGTCTGCGGGCAGACGCTTCTGTTTCCAGGTCTTGCCGTCATCATCGGAGAGCGCAACGTATGCGCCGTCCTTGTGCAGGTGCTTTTCGTTGCGAGGATTGAAGTCGGCGACGAAGAAGAGACGGCCTGAGGCGAGTCGAATGACGCTGGGCCGCTCGCCGCTGTTGAGAGGGTCGAAGATGGTCTTCGACTTCACCCAGGTCTTGCCGCCGTCGGAACTGGTGGCCAGCGGCATGCGGCCGTCGATGTTGGAGTTTTTCCCGCCGAAACCGAGAATAGTTTCGCCGTTTTCCGCCATCACAATCGTAGTGTGACGGCCGGCGGTGCGCCCGCCGGTGTCGTACCATGTTCGGCCGTTGTCGCGCGTAGCCCAAACCGCAGAGATGGAGCCGTTGCCATCGGCATCGCGCCCCGTCGAGTCGGTGGGGATGTAGATGGTTCCATTTTTTGCGCGCACTATGGAGTTGATGGGTTGCGAAACGTAGCGGCCGATGGACGCGGTGAAGTGGGGAAATTCAAACGGCGCCCACGTCGCGCCGTTGTCATTGGAAGTGGTGAAGGCAAAGGGTGGCGCACCGATGAGACGCGGGAATCCGAAAAAGAGCCATAGATGACCATGATCGTTCCAGAAGACCGGCGCGGCGCAGGCGGCATCGGCAAAGTCGGGCCACGGCTCCGGCATATCCCAGTCCTCAGCGCCCGCGCGGCGGCGCATGACCATCACGGTTTGATCGGGATCGTCCTCGTTGCGGGGCGTGTTGTAGTACGCAGCAACCACGTCGCCGTTGGCAAGCACCTGAACGGCGGAGTTGTGATAGTTGATGCCGAGACCGCGCGCGAGACCGGCGCGCCAACCAACGTCTGGCATCGATTTTCCATTGAGATTCGGGAACAGTTCGTGCACGTGGTAGAAGGGCTTTGCGGGATCGGGGCCATTGGCGACTTCAACCGGCGTCTGCTTCACGTCGGTGAAGAAGAAAAATTGCGCGGCAGGCGAAGGATGTGGCACGGGATTCGGTGCCTGGACTACGCGGAATCCGATATTGCCTTCATTCGACGCGTAGCTCGGCGCCATGCTGGCGCGATTGGCGGAGCGCATGAAGTACGGCGCGGTTGCTGGGTAAACCTCACCGGGCTTCGATTTGCGGAAGTCGAGGCCGCCACCGCGCAGGACGCGAAAGTATCCGTGCAGCGGACCGGTGGGATCGATTTGCGCGGCAGAGGAATACGGGGCGTACCAATCCGCCACCCACTCCGGTGTGCCTTCGCCCATGATTGCGCCCCATGTGTTGGCCTGACCCGGATTAGGTGGCGCGTCGCCGGTAAAAAACGGAGTCTGCGTGCCTGCGCGCTCTGCATATTCCCACTCTTCTTCGGTGGGTAGACGATAAGGCTTGCCAGTCTTCTTTGAGAGCCACGCGCAGAATGCCAAGGCTTGGTTGTAGCTGACGCCTGCGGCGTAGTCGGGATATGCGGCGACGGGTTGGTAGGTGGGATCGAACTGTTGGAACTCCTTGACAGTGACGAGATGCGTGGCGATGGAGAAGGCATGCGCGATGGTTACGCGATGCGCCGGGACTTCGTCGAAGTCGCCGTGCACAGGGCGGGTCGACATGACGCCGAAGCCATTGACGACGGCGGGCGAGAGCGCTGCAGCGTCGGCGCCCATGGTGAATGAGCCGGCGGGAATCTGCGTCGTGGGGATGGAGGGTGTGGACTGCGCGAAAAACGGCGCCGCGAAAGATGCAGCGAGCACGACGATCGCCTTTAGCTGTGTTGCCATGCGTTCAAGACCTCTCTGGGCGAGCAAAAATTGCGAGTGCGACGGCTTCAGTGCGGCAGCTCGGTTTCAAGCGGGCCGAGCCTGGCGCGGCTGGCAACTTTCTTTCCATCGACAAAGAGCATGAGGCCGCGGCCCAAACGATATTGCTTGCCTGTTTCGTCGTACACGATCGCCAGCAGGTGGCCATGATAGGGAAGGCCGTCTATGGCAAAATAAGTCCACGTGCCCGCGGGCAAAAGCGGATGAATGTCGATTTTTGAGTCCGCGCGGGGACGCAGGCCGATGAGCCCCGTGATGAGCGGATCGGCGAATCCGGAATGATTGTAGTAGTTTCCGCGGCCCACCTGCCGGTTCTTGGCAATGAGCATGTCTTTCGCGATCCACTCATCGGTGTCGGCGTCGAGATCTTCGTCGATCCAGTCGATGACGCGGCCGCTGGGCAGCTTGATGTGCTGCGACAATACGTAGTTTGCGAATAATTGGTAGTACTGCTGCTTGCCGATGAACGGCTGCGCGGGGCCGTTGAGCAAACTGGCCAACGCCAGCAGAGTTTGCGTGGTGGCGTAAGGCCACGAGGGGCCGTTCCACGTGCACTGATCGCTTGAGGCGAAGCGGAAACGCGGGCTGCGCCGCTCGGCGGTTGTGGGTCCGTACTTGCCGGCGAAGCCGTTGGGATCGAAGAGTTGCTTCCATGCGATGGCGTGACTCGGCGTAGGCGCGTAGAACTGCCAGGGTATGTAGCCGATGAGTTCGCGCACGCCCGCGAACTGAAGTTGTGTGCCGGGGTCTTTGAATCTTTTCTCTTTGCGAATACCGGAGTCAGCCGCGGGAGAAAGATTTTCGTAGAACTTGTCCTTCGGATTCCAAAGTTTGGTCTCGATCAGATGCTCGAGCGTGTCGGCCTTGGCATTGTATTCGGCGGAGACTGTCGATTGTTGCGAGCCGTGCGCGAAATCTGCGATGGCGTGCGCGTCGGCCAGCATGTAACTGTTCAGCGGCGTGCGATAGCCGTCGCCACCGATGGATTTCTCCATGGCGTCGCGGGTATCGATCTGCCAGTACAAGCCAACGGCGGGATCGAGATGATCGTCCCACGCTTTGTAGTTCGCGATGAGATCGGAGAGCAGATCTGTGCCGAGTTTCGGATCGCCCGTGGCCTCTGTTACCAACTGCACGCTCCACGCAAATGGAAAGCTATAGTTGCGCGGTTTTGCCTCGGGACTGCCCCAGAATCGCGCGTAATCTTCTGCGATTGTGCGGTCGCGCAGCCAGCGCGCCTCGCCGAGATGAAAGGGCGCGGCGTCTGGCAGCACGCCGTTGTTGGGAAGGTCGGGGCGGTGCAACCATTCGGTGATGAGGAAGCCGTGGTCCGCTGTTTGCTCAACGTGTTTCTCAAATGAGTACCAGCGGAAGTAATACATTTCCTCGAATTGCTTGTTCGAAGAATTGAAGAGCGGGATGTTAGAGGCGATCCATGGCCACTCGCCAGCAGGTTGCTGGCCGGTGGCTTCGCGCTCGTCGGCCGCGAACTGATCGACGTAATGGCGAAAGTCGTCGGGGTGAAGGACGGCAAAGGGCTTGCTCGGCGAGGTTGGCTGGGCGAAGGTCACGGTCGGGAGAAGCGTGAGCGCGAGCACGGATGAGAGCAGAAGTTTCATCGATGAATCCTGGGAAACACAGTGTCCGCCTGCGCTAGGCGCGACGTGCAGCGCCCACTGGCGCTTCTTGGCTGTTGAGGTTCTCGAGAATTCTACGTGCGTTGCCGAGCGAATCTCCTGCCGCTTGCTTGAGGCAAGAGATATCGTTGGTGCAGAACAAAAGATCGATGCCGAGCCCGAGCCAGAGGGCGAATTCGTCGGGCGCACAGGCGGTGGCGACGCATTTGTTATGATCGCGGGCGGCTTTAACGATTTTTGCCGCGGCTGCTTGCACTACAGGATGCGAGGTTTGCGACGGCAGACCCAGGCTGGCGGCGAGATCGGCCGGGCCGATGAAGAGATCGACATCGGGCACTGCGGCCAACTCCTCGACTCGTTCCAGCGCCGCGCGGCTTTCGATTTGCGCCATGAGGCAAAGGTCTTTGTTGAGGCTTTGTTGCTGGGCGACGACGGGGCCGGGGATGCTGTAGTTAACGGCGCGCGAGACGGAAAAGAAGCCGCGGCTGCCGGCGGGAGCAAAGCGCGCGTATTCACGAAGTTCCTGCATCTGCCCGGGCGTTTCAATCATGGGAACGTCGAGAATGTTGGGGCCGCATTCCGCGCCTTTGAGCACATTCTCGCGGCGCACATCGGGAATGCGGATCATGGTCAACATGCCCGTGCCGGCGGCCATGCGGCAAAGGTCGGCGGCCTCGGCAAAGGTGATGTGGCCGTGTTCCATCTCAATCCAGATCACCTGGTAGCCGAGGAGCCCGCAGATCTCGAGAAAGATGGGATCGTAAAAATAGACGGCTGCGCCCAAAAGGGCTTTGCCGCCGTTGGCCTGAACAGCTTGCTGCAAACGATTCATGGAGTATCTCCCAATGGAATGGATTGAGGGCTGGAATGCTTGCGAGCGGCAAGCCAGCTCCAGAGTGTTTGGGTGGAGGAAGGGCTTTGCGGCACCGGGGCAAAAGCCGCGCAGAGCAACCCGGTGGCAAGGAGCAGAAGATTGCCGAAGACGCCGATGGTGTATTCGCTCCACGGGTAGTTGTAGCGATGGAGGTTGAGCATCTTGCCCCCATCGAGGGTGAGGACAGCGTAGGCGGTGAAAAGCAAGTTGACCACGATGCCGGCAACAGCGCCGAAGCGGCCCGCTCGCGGCGAAAGAAATGCCAGCAAGAAGAGTCCGGCCAAGCCGCCGGCAACGATGGCGGTGGCGGCATAGTAAAGCGCCAGCGCGGAGCCATGCGTGGAACTAAGCCGGAGCGCGACCCCGATGGCAAGAAAGCCGCAGAAGACGACGGCGAGTTTGCCAAAACGCAGGCGCTGCGCATCGCTATGGCGCGGGAAAAAGTGCGAGTAGAAATCTTCGACAAGGATAAGGCCCATGCAATTCAGATCGGAGGCGAGCATGGACATGGCTGCGCCGAAGAGCGCGGCGAGAAACAGGCCCGCGACGCCGACCGGCATCTGCGTGACCATGTAATAGGGAAAAACCTGATCGGGGCGCGTGATAGCGGCGGGAAGCGATTGGCCCGAGAGACGGTAGAAGGCCCAGAGCAGAGAACCGATGAGCATAAAAGCGGTCCAGACGGGAAGGCAAAGGGACGCGCCCATGGCAATGCCGCGCAGGGCAGAGCGGTCGGAGTTGGCGGCAAGATAGCGCTGCACCACGGTTTGATCGGCTGTGTACTTCTGCAGGTAGTAGAAGAAGCCGTAGAGCGCCATGGTCCAGAAGGTGGGGCGCGCGAGGTCGAAGTCGAAACTGCCCAGGCTGGTTTTGTGATTTGCGGCGATGAGGTGAAACATGGCGGCGGGTCTTGCGTGCGGCGATAGCAGCAAGAGGGCAAGCGTGATGACGATTCCGGTCCAGAGCAGAAAGCCTTGCACTACGTCAGTCCAAATGACGGCGCGCAGGCCGCCGATGAACGTGTAGAAGATGGTGATGACACCGAGGCCGATGATGAGGAATGCAATGGACCAACTGGTAAAGCCCGCGACGGCAAGCGCAAGCAGGTAGAAGACAAAGCCCATCTTGGCAAAGTGGCCCGCCGCGAAGGCGAACGAAGAATACATGCGCACTGCGGGACCAAAGCGTTTGCCGAAGTATTCGTAGACCGACATCGACACCGCGTGGCGAAAAAAAGGCACGATGATGGGGCCGATGGAGAGGATCACGAAGACAAAGAGAATGCCGGGCACGAGCAAATTCCAGTCGCCCGCGTAGGCCGCGCCGGGGAAGGCTATGAAGGTGAGGCTGGTGATGATGGTGGCCAGCAGCGAAAGCCCCGCGGCCCAGCCCGGGACGGTGCGTCCGGCGATGAAATAGGAGTCAGTGGTTTTCTGGCGGCCCGCGACACGAATACCAATGCCGACAAGCGTGATCATGTAGGCAGCAATGATGAGAGTGTCAGCGAGATGCATACTAGCGCACGCCTCCAGAGCTTGCGGATTCGGCAGCAGCACCGGAGAGAGCGAGCTTGCCCTCAGCCATGCTGACGGCGAGGCGCATGGCCGCCTTCATGTTGGTGGCATCGGCCTGGTTAGTACCGGCGATATCGAAGGCGGTGCCGTGGTCGACGGAGGTGCGGATGATGGGCAGGCCGAGCGAAACGTTTACACCGCCGGTGAAATCGATGAGCTTCATGGGAATGTGGCCCTGGTCGTGGTACATGGCGACGATGAGATCGAATTCGCCGCGCAGGGCGCGGACGAAGATGGTGTCGGGCGAGTGCGGGCCGGAGCAGTCGATGCCCAACGCGCGTGCCTGCTCGATGGCGGGGGCGATGATGGCGGCGTCTTGTGTGCCGAAGAGCCCATGCTCGCCGGCATGGGGATTGAGGCCGCAAACGGCGATGCGCGGAGTTCGGCGGCGCATCCACTGAAGTGCGTCGTGGCCGAGTTGGATGGTTTCAACAATGCGCGCGCGATCGAGTTTGCATGCCTGCTCGAGGGGAATGTGCGTGCTGACGTGAATGGTTGCCAGCTTCTCAGAGTAGAGCAACATGCGCGGCTCTGGTGCGCCGGTCAGCTCGGCAATGTATTCGGTGTGCCCGGTGAAAGCGCGGCCGGAGAGCGCGACCGCCTCCTTATTCAGCGGCGCCGTAACCATGGCGTCGGCTTCGCCGTTCATGCAGAGCTCGACAGCGCGGCGAACATAGGCGATGGCCGCGACGCCGTACTCCGCGCGAAGCTGGCCGAAGGCAATGGTGTGATCGGCGGGTAACGTGCCGGTTTCAACGAGAGTGCAGAGCAGTGCGGCCGGATCAATGCCGGAGAGACGGCCCGCAGCGTGGAGCGCGACTGAGTCGGCGATCAGGATCCACTGCGCGAGCGAAGCAATGGAATTATCGCGGAGGGCCTTGAGGGCAATTTCTGCGCCGACTCCGGCAGGGTCTCCGATGCTGATGGCGATGCGCGCGAGCCTGCTCATGCCGGACCTCGTAGCGCCTTGAGAATTTCATTGAAGACCGTGGGTGCGCCAAAGCCACCGGATTTCGTAATCACGATGCAACCTTCTGCCATGCCGCCCTGCACAATGCCCCAGGGAATTCCGGGCGCAAGCTCTCCATGGAGGATAAAAGAATGGGCGCCGAGTGTGGTGGCTGCGAGCAAGGCGGTGTCGCCGCCCGTGAGAATCAAGGCCTGCGGCGCGAAGGTTCGCAATGCGGCGAGGATGCGCGCGCGATCGCGGCTGTTATAACGGGTTCGCAGCACCTGAACGGCGCGAGAGTCCACCCGATCAAGGTTTTCAAGCTGAAGTTTCGTCACAGGATGATCGGATCCGGCAACGATTAATGTGCGCGCGGCAAAGGGCGCGGGCACATGGCGGACGCGCTGGGCGCCGCGGCTGGCGAGAGCCTGCGCGAGGCCGGCCGATCCCGCAAACAGGAGGCCGGAAAACTTCTCCGCGACGCGAACCAAGGCTTCCAAATCCGATTGCGTTGAAGCGTCGCACAAAAGCACGGGCTTGCCAGTGTCGAGCGCTGCGACAAACTCTTCAGAGCGGGAGACGAGACCGATGAGATTCCTGCTGCTTGGCGGAAATAGGCTGGCGATGTCGACCAGTGTGCGCTGGCCGGTGGCGTCTTGAATTTCCAGGATACCCTTGCGCACCGTGCGGCCTGCGGCAGGAAATGCAGGGGCAAGCAGAACGGCGCGCGATCCGAAGGCGCGATGCGCAGCCAGAATCTCAGCGGCGAAAGGACCGCGGGCCACGGAGTCGATCTTCTTGAACAAAAGTGCCTGAGGACCAGTGGCAAGAGCTGCGGCAGTGCGCGCTACGATGCGCGACGCTTTGGCGGGCGGGAGGGAGCGGGAATCCGTGTTGAAGGCCTGTACCGGTTCTGCGGCTGGAAACGAGGCAGCAGCGCCAAGCCAGACGCGCACCGCGCGGTCCGCGCGAAGAAATGCCGCGGCGGCATCGCAGGCGCCGGTCAAATCGTCGGCTAGGAGAACGACCTCCTCCGAAACTGGAGTCACGGAGGGGGCGGGGTTGTGGAGCGGGTTGGCGGTCAGGGTGGGCACGAAGGCGGCGGCGCTTTATTTTCGAGAGTATACGATTATTTTCTAATTTTCGGAATGCTGATTTTAGAGGGAGGGCTATGCGCCGGAACATGGCGCGGAGTTCTCGCGAGTGATGCGGTCTTCTGAAAGCCGAAAATCTCCTGCATTACTGCTCGTGATCTATTTAGAATCAGCAAATTCCATCGGATTTCGACGAGCAATTGCGGGGATCGAGGAGCCGGCCCTGCGGGCATGCGCTTCGCATTGAGCACAGGCCTGAAAGTTGGAACTCCATGAATTGAATGCGGTGCCACACCCCGCCAGCTAGGAGTCGATGCGGTGCCCTGGGCACGCGGCCAAATAGATGGCTAGTTTCCGCAGCCATGCGCAGCGCCTTCCGGTTCCATGATCCGGAACGTCCACGCTGGCTCGTTCGGACGCTGGAGGGGGAGTTGGATGTACATTCCGTCAACCTCTTGGCGCCAGGAAAAGGACGCATCGGAGCCCAGCATTTTGACTCCGCACACGGGTCCCTTGAGATAGGGCAAGCCGCGCGCCAGCGAGCGAATGCGCAGCTCGCCGTTAGAGGGCCAGCCGAGCGCGATGGCATAGAGCGCGCCGTTGTGCGTAGTGAAGCGAATATCTTCAGGTGTGAACTCCTGCTGATCGGAGTTTTTTGCCGTGCCGGCAACTTTCGTGGGGCCTTCACCGTAGACAAGCCACGGGCGCGAGCCGTAGATGGCCTCGCCGTTAGTTTTAAGCCACGCGCCCATCTCAAGCAAAATGGCGCGCGCCTGCTCGGGAATGGTGCCGTCGGATTTTGGCCCCACGTTGAGGAGCAGGTTGCCATTCTTGCTGACCACGTCGACTAACTCGTCAATTAGCGACTTGGCGCTACGGTACCCGTCGTTGTCTGCGTAGCCCCAGGAGTGAATGCTGACCGAGGTGTCAGTCTGCCACGGCAACAGGCGAAGCGTATCGAGCTTGCCGCGTTCGATGTCGAGCGTGGCGGCATTCTCAGGGAAATCGTATCCCTTGTACGTAAGCACCACGCCTTGGTGGCGGCTTGCCGCTTCGTCGTAGTAGTAGGCGGCAAAGCGCTGCAGATAGGGCTGAAACGCGGGCTGGCCGATCCACCAATCGAAGTAAAGAAAATCGGGGTGGTACTTGGTCACTAGTTCGCTGCTACGCGCCAGCCAGTCATTGAGGAAGGCTTTGTTCGGCGGGAGCCAGCGTTCGAGATGATCGGGGTCCGGCTCCTTCGAGTCGTCCTCTCCGGGCAGGGCCATGGGCTGCGCGGGACCGTAGAGGCCTGCGTAGCGCGGGTCGCGCACATCGGAATCGAATTTCATGCCGCCGTCGTACCACCACCAATGCTCGGCGCGATGCGAGGAGACGCCAAAGTGCAGTCCGTGGCGGCGCGTGGCTGCTTCCAGTTCGCCGACCACGTCGCGCTTCGGCCCCATCTTCGCAGCGTCCCAATCGGTAAGGCTCGAGTCATACATGGGGAAGCCGTCGCAATGCTCGGCCACCGGGACCACATAGCGCGCGCCCGCTTCGGCGAACAGATCGAGCCACGCATTGGCATCGAAATGCTCTGCGCGGAACGTGGGGATGAAGTCCTTATAGCCAAATTTGGACTGCGGGCCGTAGGTCGCGATGTGGTGTTTGAATGCGGCGCTGCCTTCGACGTACATGTTGCGCGAGTACCATTCGTTTCCGAATGCCGGAACGGAGTACACGCCCCAATGGATGAAGATGCCGAACTTGGCGTCGCGAAACCACTCGGGAACGCGATAGCCGGCGAGCGAATTCCAATCGGCGCGGAAGGGGCCCGTGCGCGCAGCCGCATCGACGCGCGCTAGTTGCCGTTGCACATTGACGGGCGTTTGCTGCGCATGCGCCTGGCTGGACAGAGCGGTCAACAAGGCTGCGGCGAAGGCAAATTGTGTTCCGCGACTGCGCACTTTGCGGTTCATGACCTTCAAGCTAGCAGATGCGGTGCGGGTTTGAGCATTGCGTTCTTGCACCCGGGTGCTGTATCACGGGGCTGATGACATTCAACGCATTGTTTCTTAAGCGTACTTCGGCTTGCGCACGTGGATTCATCTCCGGCGCGGCTGTTTTGTGGTTCGCGGCTGCGCTGGCCCATACCACCTCTATTCCCGGATCACGTCTGTTGCGGCCGACTGATCTGCGCTGCGAAGACAAGAGCGAACCGCTCGCCGTCGCGGAGGCACATCCGGAATTCTCCTGGCAACTGGCTGCATCGTCATCAAAGCTGCACTCCGTAAGCCAGTCTGCGTACCGCATACAAGTCACGGCGGACGGTCGCGGCGCACAATCACCACGCGCAATTGTCTGGGATAGCGGGGTCGTTTCCAGCGCGGCGACTTTTGGGATTGACTACACTGGGCCCGCACTCGAGGTGGGCCGCGCGTATGCGTGGCACGTGGAAGTTTGGGACGAGCAGAAACACGCGAGCGGTTGGAGCGAGGCGGGCCATTGGACCGAAGCGCCGGTGTGGCGCGCGGCATGGATTGCCGCTCATCCTGCTGACGCTGTCGAAAACGAACCGTTGCCGCTTTTCCGCAAGTCCTTCATGTTGACGCGACCTGTGGCGCGCGCCTTGCTCTATGCCTCGGGACTGGGGCAGGACGAGCTGCGAATCAACGGCCGCAAGGTGGGCAGCGACGAGCTCACGCCGGGTTGGAGCGATTACCGCAAGACGGTGTATTACGACGCCTACGACGTGACGGCGCTGGTGCGCGCGGGACAGAATGCGATGGGCGTGTTGCTAGGCAACGGGATGTATCGCGTGCTGAAGACTCCCGACCGCTACACGAAGTTTGTCGGCAGCTTCGGCCAGCTGAAATGCACGGTGCAGCTTCACATTGAATTCACTGACGGAAGCACGGCGGATATTTTGAGCGATGGTTCGTGGAAGACCGCGCCGGGCCCGATTACTTTTTCGTCCACTTATGGCGGTGAGGATTTTGACGCGCGGCTGGAGCCGCAGGGGTGGGACCGAGCGGGCTTTGACGACAGCCAATGGCGCGTCGTTTCTGTGGTCGATGGCCCCGGCGGCGCGCTGACGCCGGAGATGGCGCCGCCCATTCGCGTGATGCACACTTACGCGCCCGTGAAGGTGACGCAGCCGAAGCCGGGAGTGACGGTCTACGACCTGGGCCAAAACTTCGCGGGCTGGCCGGAAATTGTCGTGACTGGAAAAGCCGGGACCACGTTGAAATTGATTCCAGGAGAACTGCTCGACAAGGACGGCTTGGTGTCGCAGCGCAGCTCAGGGCATCCGCAATGGTTTGCTTACACGCTGCGCGGCGCGGACTCCGGGAGGGGCGCAGAGGTCTGGCATCCGCGCTTCAGCTACTACGGATTTCGCTATGTTCAGGTGGACGGGGCGGCAGGGGACGATGTGCACGTGGTGAGCCTGCGCGGTGAAGCGGTGCACAGCTCGTCGCAGCAGGTGGGCACCTTTACAACGTCCGACGAGTTGCTCGATCGCATTCACCTGCTGATTTTGCGCGCCATCGAGAATAACGCGGAGAGTATTTTTACCGATTGCCCGCATCGCGAAAAACTGGGCTGGCTTGAAGAGACGCACCTGATGGCGCCGTCGCTTTTCTACGACTTCGATTTTGCGGGCCTTTACGCGGCCACAGCGCGCAACATTGCCGATGTGCAGCGCAGCGATGGCCCGGAAGCTGGCATGGTGCCGACCACTGCGCCGCAGTACGTGATCTTCGAGCCGAAGTTCGCAATCTTCAACGACTCGCCCGAGTGGGGCAGCGCGGCAGTGCTTGCGCCGTGGTACGCCTACGAGCGCACCGGCGATCGCGCTTTCCTGTCGGGGCAGTATGGCGTGATGCGTGCGTATGCAAAGTATCTTGGATCGCGAGCGCACGACGGCATTGTCGATTACGGTCTTGGCGACTGGTTCGACATTGGTCCGGGTGATGCGGGATTTTCAAAGCTGACGACGGCAGGCGTGACTGGAACTGCAATCTACTACCAGGATTTGAAGGCCCTCGAGAACACGGCCGCTGCACTGGGCAAGAGCGAGGACAGCGAGGCTTACGCGGAGCAGGCGGCGCACGTGCGCGAAAGTTTTAATGCGCGCTTCTTTGATGCTGCACAGCACCGCTACGACAAAGGCAGCCAGACGGCACAGGCGATGCCGCTCGCACTGGGCATGGTTCCGGAGGACCAGCGACCGGCAGTGCTCGACGTATTAGTGAAAGACATTCGCGCGCATCAGAATCACACCACGTGCGGCGAAGTGGGCTTCCACTACGAGGTTGACGCGCTGCTCCAGGGCGGGCGCTCCGATGTGCTGCTCGACATGCTGGAACGCACCGACGCGCCAAGCTACGGCTATATTTTGGCGCAGGGCGCAACCTCGCTGACAGAGGCATGGGACGGCGGCCACTCGCAGGATCACTTTATGCTGGGCAGCGCTGAAGAATGGTTCTATCGCGGGTTGGGCGGGATCAATGTCGATCTGTCGCAAAAAGACTCGATCCGGCTGATTCTGCACCCCGTTGTGGTGGGAAAAATCCAGTGGGCGCGGGCTCACTATCGTTCGGCCCTCGGCGAAATCGAGAGTGAATGGCATCGCGGCACGGGAGAGACGGTCTACAACTTCACCATTCCGGCGAACGCAACGGCAACGATCGAGATTGATTCGGCGGCTGCGGGAATGGTGACGGTGAACGGCGTTCCGCCAGCTCGCGCCGCTGGCGTTCTTTCGAGACTCATCGACGGCTCTCGTTTTGTGATGACGGTCGGCTCAGGAAAGTACGAGGTGCACGCGGCAAACCCGGCGGAGTTGCCTGACTCGAGAGCCGAAAGCGCAACGTGGAAACCAGAAACGACAGGACCGCAAGACAAAGCGCTGTAATGATCTCTGCATTTCGTAAACGTTTGCTGTTGACCGATGCAGCCGCGACAAATACGATTCGCTTGGAACTGATGGGAGAAACGATCGCGATGGAAATGCCGCCCACAGGGCCGGAGCGCGCCACATGGCTGAAGCACAAAGCTAACTGGATCCGGCTCAGCGCCATGACCATGAACCATCACGCGAAACTGGGCCACACCGGCGGCGACCTGTCCGCGGCCGACATCCTGGCAGTGCTCTTCCTCGGCGGCATCTTGCAGATCGATCCCTCGCAGCCTCGCTGGCCGGAGCGCGATCGCTTCATTCTCTCCAAGGGACACGGCGCCGCAGCGTATTACTCCACACTCGCCGCGCGCGGATTTATCCCGATCGCGCAGCTCAAGACCTATATGGATCCGCTCTCGATGCTGAACGGCCATCCTGACCGCAACAAGGTGCCCGGCGTAGAGGCCAACACCGGACCGCTGGGGCACGGCCTGCCCATTGCTGTGGGTGCGGCGCTGGCCGCACGCATGAAAAAAGAATCCTGGCGCGTCTTTGTGCTTACGGGCGACGGCGAATTGCAGGAGGGTTCCAACTGGGAGGCCGCGATGACCGCGCAGCATTACGGTCTCGACCAACTCACGGTGATTGTGGATCGCAATCGCATCCAGCAGGGCGACTTTACGGAGAATACGATTCGCATGGAGCCGCTGGCCGCGCGCTTTGCCGCGTTTGGATTCGCTGTTGAGGAAATCGATGGCCATTCCACCGCGGCGCTCTTCGAGCGCTTGTCGCATTTACCTCTGGAAAAGGGAAAGCCCTCTTGCATCATCGCCAACACGGTGAAGGGCAAAGGCGTTTCCTTCGCAGAAAATCAGCCCGCGTGGCATCATGGTGTGCCGACCAAAGAACAGCTCGCCACGGCCGCGAAGGAACTCGACGTGGAGGCGGCATGGTGAGCAACGTATCCGCCTCTGCGAACGGCCAGCAGCTCTTCGACTGTCGCGACGCCTACATGAGAGCTCTGGAAGAGATGGCCGCGGCCGACCCGCGCGTGTGCGCCGTGGCCAACGACTCAGTTTCTTCGGCGAAGCTCAAGAATTTCAAAGAGAAGTTTCCTGACCGCTTCGTGAATGTCGGTATCGCCGAGCAGAACATGGTGGGCGTGGGCGCGGGGTTGGCCAATGGCGGCATGATCCCATATGTCTGCGGCGCGTCGTGCTTCCTTACCGCGCGCGCTATGGAGCAGATCAAAGTGGACCTCGCTTACACGAAGGCGAACGTGAAGCTCTGTGCCATGTCGCCCGGGATGGCCTATGGCCAGCTTGGGCCCACGCATCACTCCATTGAGGATCTTGCCTGGATGCGCGCGCTGCCGAACCTCACCGTGATTGTTCCCGCCGATCCCGTGGAGACCGCGGCTGTGATGCGCTACTCGCTGATTCACGAGGGGCCGATGTTCCTGCGCATTGCGCGCGTGCCCGTACCGCGGGTTCATAGCGACGATTACGAATTCCGGTTAGGCAAGGCGGTGCGGTTGCGTGAAGGCTCCGATGTGACGCTGATTGCAATCGGGCTGATGGTGAGCCGCGCTCTGGATGCGGCAGAAGCGCTTGAGGCGCGCGGCATTTCGGCGCGCGTGCTGAATATGAGCACGGTGAAGCCGCTCGATCGCGAGGCGATTCTGGACGCGGCCCGCGCCACCCGCGGAATCGTCACAGGTGAAGAAGCATTGGCGGCCGGCGGACTGGGTGGGACCGTGGCAGAGGTGCTTGCGCAGGAGCATCCCGCGCCGATGCGCATCCTGGGCGTGCCTGACGTCTTTGCGCCGACGGGTACAGCGGAATTTCTACTCGAGCACTTTGGACTGACCGCGGCGGGCATCGAACGCGCGGCTCTGGATCTGTTGCGGCGCGAGGCATAGATGACCGGCGAATGGATTCTCGCGATCGACCAGGGCACGACCAACACCAAAGCCGTTTTGGTGGATCGTGAGGGACGCATTGTTTATCGCGCCTCGACGCCACTCGAAATTCTCCAGCCGCAACCCGGCTTTATCGAGCAGGACCCGCTCGCACTCTGGCGGTCCGTGGTTCAGGTCATCCAGGTTTGCGCGCGCCATGTGCAATCGGAGCGCGCCGCCATTGCCGGCATTGCCATCAGCAATCAGCGCGAGACTGCCGTCGCGTGGCGGCGCGCCGGTGCGCACAGTTCTGCTGCGGGCGAGCCAGTGGGCAACGCCATCACCTGGCAATGCCGGCGGTCCGCACTCGTTTGCGAGCGCTTTCGTGCGCGCGCTGGAACGATTCAATCCATCACCGGGCTCCCGCTGGACCCGCTGCTGAGCGCAACCAAGTGGGCCTGGCTCTTCGATCAGCATCCCGAGCTGCGGGCAGAGGCAGAAAGCGGCGAATTGCATCTGGGCACGGTGGATGCGTGGCTGCTTTACAATTTGACCGCGGGCAAGGTGCACGCGACCGACCACACCAACGCCTCGCGCACCGCGCTGCTCAACCTTGGCACGCTTGACTGGGATCCGGCGATGGGCGATCTTTTTGAAATTCCTCGCACCGCGCTGCCCATGGTGCGAGCTTCCAGCGGAGATTTTGCAACCTGCGCCGCGATTCCCGAACTTGCGGGCGTTTCCATCGTCGCCATGATTGGCGACTCGCACGCCGCGCTCGTAGGCCATGGCCGCTACCAGCCGGGAACGGTGAAGGCTACCTACGGCACTGGCTCTTCACTGATGATGCTCACACCAGATCTCGTGACGGAGGCGAAACAACTGGCGCGAACGGTCGCGTGGTCGGCGGCGAGCGGCGCGCACTTTGCACTAGAAGGCAACATCGCTATGAGCGGCGCGGCGGTGCAGTGGGTGGGCGAGTTTCTTGGCCTTGCACATCCCGTTGAAGACGCCGCGGCGTTGGCCGCAACCGTCCCCGATGCCGCCGGATTGATATTGGTGCCGGCAATGGTCGGACTCGGCGCGCCTTATTGGGACTCGGCTGCACGCGGCCTCGTGACTAATGTCGAGCGCTCGCACACCGCCGCGCATCTAGCCCGCGCCGCGGTTGACGCCATTGCCTTCCAAGTCACCGACGTTCTGGAAGCCATGGAGAGCGCCGCACGCGTGACATTACCGGTTCTGCTTGCCGACGGCGGCGCTACGCGCAACGATGCGCTGATGCAGATGCAGGCCGATGTTCTTGGCCGGCCCGTGCATCGTTCGACGCAAGAGGATCTCTCGGCGCGCGGCGCGGCCTTGCTGGGTGGATTGGCCCTCGGTTGGTGGCGCTCGCTCGACGAACTCGCTGCGCTGCCCAAGAGCGTGCAGCCGTTCGCGCCAAAGAAGTCGCAGGCCGAACGCGAACATCTGCGCGGCGCATGGCGGCTCGCCGTGGAACGCGCGCGCCTCACCGCGGAGCGTGTCGCATGAGCATTGCCCATGAGGAGACCGCAGAAGTCATTCTGGAGGCGCGCAATATCACCAAGCGCTATCCCGGCAATGTCGCGCTCGATGGCGTCACCTTTCGCGCGTACCGCGGGCAAGTGAATGTTTTGATCGGAGAGAACGGAGCGGGCAAATCCACGCTGATGCGAATTTTGGCGGGCGCGGAGAATGCAGATGAAGGCACGATGCTTCTCGAGGGCCGGCCGGTCTCGCTGCGCACGCCGCGCGATGCATCGGCGCATGGAATTTCCATCGTTCATCAGGAGTTGCTGGCGCTCACTAATTTGAGGATCAGTGAAAACATCTTTGCCGGCCGTGAACTTTGTCATGCGGGACTGCTCATTGATCAGGCAGCGCAAGACCAGCGTTCTGCCGCAGCGCTCCGCCAACTTCGTAAGCCGATGGACGTCGCTACCGAAACAGGGAGATTGTCGCTGGGCTGCAGGCAAGTTGTGGAAATTGCGCGCGCTCTCGATCAAGGGTCGCGGATTCTGATTCTCGATGAGCCGACCTCCGCGTTGTCGGCATCAGAGGCGGAGTCGCTCTTTGAAGTCATTGCGGATCTGAAGCATGCCGGCGTGACCATCATTTATATTTCGCATCGGCTGCACGAGCTTCTCTATCTGGGCGATCGATTTACCGTGTTGCGCTCGGGACGCGTGGTGGGCGAGGCCACGCGAGCCGAAGCGACGCGCGCGTGGATCGTGGAACGTATGTCGGGCCGGGAGGAAGGCGCCATTGATGCGTCCACTGCAAGCTCGGCGGCTCGTCCCGCTGTGCTGACGGTCAGCGGCCTCACCCTGCCTGGATCGGTGGGCGATGAAGCCGCACAGGCGCCGGTACACGATGTCAGCTTCTCTGTCGGCGAAGGTGAAATTCTTGGAGTCTACGGACTGCTCGGAGCGGGACGAACCGAATTAGTGGAAGCGCTCGCAGGCCTGCGGCCGATCGCGTCGGGGACAGTCGCAATGCGCGGACAGAAGATTCGCACCGGCAGCGTGCGCGACGCATTGAAAGCCGGGATGGTGCTAATGCCGGAAGACCGGCAACGAGACGGGCTGTTTCCGGAGCTTTCGATTCGCGAAAACGTCGTGATGGCGGCGAAGACCGGCTTCATTCTTTCGCGCGACGAGGAGACGAAGCACGTGCGCAAGTTCGCAGCTGAATTGCATATCGCTGCGAAAGATATCGAGCTTCCTGTGACCACGCTCTCGGGTGGAAATCAGCAGAAGATTCTGCTGGCGCGCTGCCTCATGTGCTCGCCTTCGGTTCTGTTGATGGATGAGCCGACGCGCGGCGTCGATGTGGGCGCAAAAGCTGAGATTTACTGCATCCTGCGCGAGTTGGCGGCGAAAGGACTGAGCATTGTATTCACGTCATCGGAGATCGAAGAGACGCAAATGCTCGCCGCACGCGTGCTCGTGCTTTGCGAGGGACGGATTTCCGCAGAATTCTCGCGCGATCAGCTCAGCGATGAGGGCTTGTTTGCCGCTGCCAGTCCTTCGGTCGCCGCTGCGGCCAACGCGGCCACGGCATGGTCCGCAGGAGGTACGGCATGAGCTCTGCAAAACCAGACCGACCACGCGGCAATCGTTTCGCGTTGGCATCGGCTCGCGTCGTTCTGCTCCTACTGCGGGCCCGCGCCATTCTGGTATTGCTGCTGCTCCTCGTTTTGTTTTCTGCGCTCGCCCCGGAGTTTCTCACGGCCAACAATCTCTCCATCCTCACCAAGCATGTGGCCATTACGGCGCTCCTTGCCGTGGGGATGACCTTCGTCATTCTGACTGGAGGCATCGATCTTTCCGTGGGATCCATTGCGGGACTCGGCGGCATGGTGGCGGGCTATCTTCTCACGCAGGGACTTTCCTTTGGCGGCGCCGCGCATTACCCGCCCGTCGCCATCGTCATTTTGCTCGCGATTTGCGCGTGCTTGCTGGTTGGCGCGCTGAACGGATGGCTGGTGGCAAAAGCCGGCGTGGCTCCGTTTATTGCGACGCTGGGCACGCTCTATATCGCGCGCGGCGCGGCGCTGCTGATATCGAACGGTAAAACTTTTCCCAATCTTGGCGGCGCGGCGTCTCGAGGCAACGCGGGATTCCCCGCCTTTGGTCAGGGTTTTCTGCTGCATGTGCCCACACCCGTCTGGATGATGATTGCGCTCTTCGCCGTTACGTGGGTGGTGGCGACCAAGACTCCATTCGGCAGGCATGTCTATGCGATTGGCGGCAATGAGCGCGCGGCGCGGCTGGCGGGGATTCGCGTGGCGCAGGTGAAGTTGGCGACGTATGTTTTTTCGGCTTTCTGCGCCGCGCTGGTCGGTCTCATTATCGCGGCGCAACTTGAGTCCGCGCATCCGGCAACCGGCGAAAGCTTCGAGTTGAATGCCATTGCGGCCGTGGTGCTGGGCGGAACATCGCTTATGGGCGGCCGTGGCTCAGTCACCGGTTCGCTGATCGGCGCCTTTGTGATTGGCGTGCTTGCCGACGGCCTGGTGATGCTGGGCGTCTCAGAGTTCTGGCAAATTGTGATCAAAGGTGTGGTGATCGTTCTGGCCGTCGGGCTCGATCAGTTGCAGACGAGGCTGCAGGCCCGAATTTTTCCCTATCTGACGACCGCCGGCACAGAAGAAGGCCATTCATGATGCGCCGTGCATTTGCCGGCCTTGGATGCGCATTGGCGCTGTTAGTGTTCGTTGGCTGTCATCGCGACGAGCACCGCAAAAAACTAATTGTGGTGATTGTCCCTTCACAGGACAATCCCTATTTCAAGGCCGAAGCCGACGCCGCGGCAGCGCGCGCGCTGGAGCTGGGCTATCGCGTGCGCGTGGATGCGCATGAAGACGATGCTTATCGCCAGGACAACCTGGTGGATGCGGCGATCGCCTCAAACGCTGCGGCTATCATTTTGGATAATGCCGGCGCCGATGCAACAGTATCCGTGGTGCGGCGCGCCACCAGAGCTGGCATCGCGGTGTTCCTGATCGATCGTGAGATCGATGCCACCGGGATTGCGAAAGCGCAGATCATTTCGGACAATGATCAGGGTGCGAGGCTCGTAGCCGCAGAGTTTGCGCGCGCCATGAACGGGAGGGGCGAGTACGCGGAGCTGCTGGGAAAGGAATCCGACACCAATGCGCAAATTCGCACCCGGGGCTTCCACGCAGTGCTCGATCGGTATCCAGACCTCAGGCTCGTCTCTGCACAGTCCGCTAACTGGTCGCAGGCGGAGGCGTTTCAGAAGACAGAGACAATGTTGCAGGCGCACGGAGATATTGCGGGCATTATCGCGGGAAACGACACGATGGCTCTGGGCGCGGCGGCGGCGCTGAAGTCCGCGGGGAAGTCGAACGTGCAGATTACGGGATTCGATGGCAGTCCGGATGCAATCGACGCCATCGAGCGCGGCGAGTTGCGTGCTACCGCTCTGCAGCCCGCAGTGTTGATTTCCCGGCTCGCGATGGATGAGGCGGACCGGTATTTGAAGACGGGTTCGACCGGCCAGCCGGAGCTGCAAATCATTCCCTGCGAACTGGTGACCAAAAGCAATGCGGGAAACTTTAGCAATTTCGAAAAGATAAGGTGAGCGCCATGGCGAATACCACTTGTCTCGGAGTCATTGTAGGCAATCGCGATTTCTTTCCTGACGTGCTGATCTCTGAAGCGCGCAGGGATCTGACCAAACTGTTTTCCGAGCTTAAGATCGAGCCGGTTTGGCTGTCGCCGGAAGAATCGAAGCTGGGCGCGGTGGAGACCTGGGCCGACGCGCAAAAGTGCGGTGAGTTGCTGCGCCGCCATCGCGATCGCATCGAGGGGATCCTTGTGTGCCTACCGAATTTTGGCGACGAAAAGGGAGTCGCCGACTCGATCCGGCTGGCCGAGACGCACGTGCCTGTTCTGGTCCAGGCTTGCCCCGACGATCTCGATCAGTTCGGTCTCGACCGACGGCGCGATGCTTTCTGCGGCAAGATTTCGGTGTGCAACAACCTGCGCCAGTACCGCATTTCACACTCGCTCACGCGCGATCATACGGTGGCGATTCTCGATCCGCGCTTCCGCGAGGATCTGGTGCAATTTACCCAGACATGCAAAGTGGTGCGCGGCTTGAGCCGCGTGCGCATCGGCGCGGTTGGCGCGCGGCCCAACGCCTTCAATACCACGCGCTTCAGCGAGAAACTCCTCGAAGCCAACGGCATCACGGTGAATACCATCGATCTTTCGGAGGTTTTTGGCAATGCGGCCAAAATCTCCAACGAAGATCAGCGCGTGCGGCAGCGCATCGAGCAGATTCGCTCCTATGCTGATGCATCGAAGGCGCCCGACGAGGCCATTGTACGCATGGCCAAATTCGCGCTCGTGGTGGACGACTGGATGCAGTCGCTTTCCATCACGGCGACGGCCATCCAGTGCTGGAGTTCGCTGCAGAAGAACTTTGGCGTGAACGTGTGCACCATTATGTCGATGATGAGCGAGCAGATGCTGCCCTCGGCCTGCGAGGTGGACATTGCCGGGGTAGTGGGCATGTACGCGCTGCAACTTGCCGGCGGTTCGCCCAGCGCGCTGGTCGACTGGAACAACAATTACGGCGACGACCCCGAGAAGTGCGTTTTTTTTCACTGCGGCAATTGGGCCAAGGATTTCTTGCCAGACATCCGCATTGCTACCGCGCCCATCCTCGGCACCACGCTGGGCGAAGAAAACACCTTCGGCGCGCTGGAGGGCCGCACGCTCGCGGGTCCAGTGACTTTTGGACGCGTGAGCACCGACGATCTCGCCGGCAAGATCTCGGCCTACGTGGGCGAAGGCGAGTTTACCGATGATCCACTGAAGACCTTTGGCACACGCGCGGTGGTGAAAGTGACCGGACTGCCGGCACTGATGCACGTCATTTGCCAGAACGGCTTTGAGCACCACGCTGCCATGAACCGCAGCCACACCGCGGCCGCGGTGGCCGAGGCACTGGGCCGGTACCTCGGCTGGCCGACCTATCACCACAATCGGCCGGCGGCGTTGCCGCCATTACCATGAGGCTGGACAACATCGCGCCCAATGCGCGAATGTGGAAGGCATGAACCGCCGGGATTTTTGCCTCTCCGCTACCGCCGCCGTTGCTTCCGTCCGCGCATCCGCACTCGCCACACTAGCTCCGCAGCCTGCATCCGCAGGACCCTTGATCACGCTTGCCGAAATTGAGCAGATCGACCGTGAGCGCATCTTGCGTGCCGCCAACGAATGTCTTTCTCAGCCGCCTATCACCGTGACGGCTGCGTCCTCACCGCGCAGCAAAGGTGGCAAGCACGATTATTTTTCCGAAGGCGATTACTGGTGGCCCGACCCGAAGAATCCCGGTGGTCCGTACATTCGCCGCGACGGCTATTCCGACCCGCAAAATTTCAACGACCATCGCGAAGCGCTGATCCGGTTGAGCCTGATTGTGCCGGCGCTGACGGCGGCATGGCTCATCACGCAAGAGAGGCGTTACGCCGAGCACGCGGCCGTGCATCTGCGGGCGTGGTTTCTCGATCCCGCCACGCGGATGAATCCGTCACTCGATTATGCGCAGGCGATCTGGGGCGTCTCGCCCGGCCGCGGCACGGGAATCATCGACACGCTGCATCTGGTTGAGGTCACGCGCGCGGCACGCCATCTGGAGAGCGCAAAAGTGATGACGCCAGCCGAATCCGCTGGCGTGCGCGATTGGTTTACGCAATATATGTTGTGGATGATCACCTCAAAGAACGGCCAGGAGGAGGAGGCCGCGAAGAACAACCACGGCACATGCTGGGCGGTGCAGGTTTCTGCATTCGCGGCCTTCACCGGCGATGAGAACGTGATGAAGCTTTGCCGCGGGCGCTATCGCAACCATCTTTTGCCCGATCAGTTGGGAGCCGACGGAAGTTTCAAGCTGGAACTGGCGCGCACCAAGCCGTACAGCTACTCGCTCTTCGATCTCGATATGCTGGCGATGGTGTGCCTGATCGCGTCGGCAAGCGGCGCAGAGCCGAGCGGCGCGACCAACGATCTGTGGCAATTCGCGCTGCCCAACGGCAACCGCTATCAGAAGGCCGTAGAGTTCATGTTCCCATTCATTCAGGACAAGAGCAAATGGCCCTACCCGCATGACGTGGAGTATTTCGACGACTTGCCTAATCGCCAGCCGAGTCTGCTCTTCGCGGGCCTCGCCTACCGCGAGCCGAAATATATCGCGTTGTGGCGCACGCTGCCGCCCGATCCTAAAACCGCCGAAATCATCCGCAACTTTCCCATACGCCAACCGGTGCTATGGGTGCATTCGGTTTAGCAAGTCGGACGAGCCTGCATGCGCCCTTGCGGGGCTGTTCGTGCGGTCACGAGTGGTGTGGTAGCATTCCGTCGAAACGCCGGGAGAAATGCAAGGAGCCGAGATGCGCGAGCGCAAAGTGGGAATCATCATGAACGGCGTCACCGGTCGCATGGGGCTCAATCAGCACCTCATCCGGTCGATCCTGGCGATTCGCAAGCAAGGCGGCGTGGCACTCGGCGACGGCAATGCGCTGATGCCGGATCCGATCCTGGTGGGCCGCAACGAAGAGAAGCTGAAGACGATTGCCGGTGCACACGGTGTGGCGCGATGGACGACCGATCTGAAGCGCGCTCTCGACAACCCTGAGGACACGATCTACTTCGACTCCGGCGCGACGGGCCAGCGCGAGCAAAACGTGCTGCAGGCGATCGCGGCAGGGAAGCACGTTTATTGCGAAAAGCCGCTCGCGACCACTCTCAACGGTGCGCTGGCAATGGCGCGAGCTGCAGAGAAGGCCCACGTGAAACACGGCGTGGTGCAGGACAAACTGTTTCTGCCGGGCATGCGCAAACTGCGCCGGCTAATCGATGCAGGCTTTTTTGGCCGCATTCTTTCGGTGCGCGGCGATTTCGGTTACTGGGTCTTTGAAGGCGATGACCAGCCGTCGCAGCGGCCCTCATGGAATTACAAAAAGGAAGAAAACGGCGGCATCATTCTCGACATGTTCTGCCACTGGCGCTATGTGCTCGACCACACGTTTGGCGCCGTGCTGGCGGTTTCGTGCAGGGGAGCTACGCACATTCCCGAGCGCGTTGACGAGTTGGGTGCGCGTTACCCATGCACCGCCGATGACGCGGCGTACGGCGTATTCGAGCTTGAGGGCGGGATTGTAGCGCAAATCAACTCGTCGTGGGCCACGCGCGTGTATCGCGACGAACTTCTGAACCTGCAAGTGGACGGTACCGCGGGGAGCGCCGTAGCGGGATTGCGTGAGTGCAAGTTCCAGAATCGAGCCAACACGCCGCGGCCGGTTTGGAATCCCGATTTGCCCAATCCTATTGAGTTTCGCAGTTCGTGGACCATGGTTGCCGACGACGCCGATTTCGACAACGCGTTCAAGGTGCAGTGGGAGATGTTTTTGCGCCACATTGCGGAGGACGCGCCCTTTCCGCATGACTTTCTTGACGGCGCGCGCGGCGTGCAACTGGCGGAATTGGCTATGACTTCGTCGCGCGAGCGGCGCTGGGTCGATGTTCCCGAAATTTCGCCAGTCGCCACTGCGCCAGCGTAAGAGATTCGCACTGAGGCGGGCAAGTTTGCATGGCAGATAAGGCAAGGCTCTCGCTGAATCAGATCACGACGGCCCACTGGAGCGTGGCCGAGGCGGTGGAGGGCTGCGTGCGCCATGGCGTGCAGTCGATCGCGCTTTGGCGGCACAAGATTGAGGAGGCAGGCCTGACTGCGTGTGTGCGCGCCGTCAGCCACGCCGGCTTGCATGTCTCCAGCGTTTGCCGCGGCGGCATGTTTCCGGCGGCGACCGAGGCAGAACGCAGAAAAAACATCGAAGACAATTTTCGCGCAGTAGACGAGGCCGCTGCATTGCACGCGGATTCCCTTGTGATGGTGGTTGGGGGTTGCGCGGGCGTCCCGCTGGCCGATGCGCGCCAAATGGTGGCCGACGGTGTTGCCGAGCTCGTGCCCTATGCGCGCGAGCGTGGCGTGCGCATAGGTCTCGAGCCGTTGCATCCCATGTTTGCCGCAGACCGTTCGGTACTTGTGACGATTGATCAGGCGCTCGAATTGGCGAAGGCGTACGATGCGGGCGAGGTTGGCGTCATTCTCGACACGTTTCATATCTGGTGGGATCCGCGTGTTGAGGAGCTGATCGCGCAGGCTGCGGGGAGAATCTTCGGTTTTCACGTTTCCGATTGGTTGGTTCCACTGCCTGACGTGCTCCTGGGTCGCGGGCTGATGGGCGACGGCGTTATCGACAATCGCAGGCTGCGGCGACTTGTTGAGCAGGCGGGTTACCACGGGCCGATCGAAGTGGAGATTTTCAATCGCGCGCTCTGGGACAGCGATCCCGACACGGTGTTGGCGCAAGTGATCGAGCGGTTCGAGCAGAATGTTTAGAAAGCGAGTGTGCACGTGGAAGTAAACGAACCCATCACGCCGCAGGAGCTGATGCCGGCGATCCACTATGCCGTGGAGCTGGCATCGGAGAAGACGCTCCGGCTCGATCGGCGCTGGAGCGTCCCCGATTGCGCGCCGGTGTTCACTACCGGCGGTCACTACACTGCCCGCAACTGGACGCAATGGACGCAAGGATTTCAGTATGGCAATGCGCTGCTGTGCTTTGAACTCGGCGGCGGTGAAGAGCTGCTGGCGCTGGCGCGTCAGCATGTCGTAGCCGACATGGGGGAGCACCTGACGCACACTGGCGTGCACGACCACGGATTCAACAACATTTCCACGTACGGCAACTTGCGGCGGCTCATGCTGGCTCGGCGCATCGAGCGCGACGATTGGGAACTGCACTTTTATGAGCTCGCGCTTAAGGTGAGCGGAGCGGTGCAGGCGGCGCGTTGGACCAGCCTTCCCAACGGACTCGGCTATATCCACTCATTCAATGGCAGCCACTCGCTGTTCATCGATACCATGCGCACGTTGCGTGTGTGCGGCATCGCGCATCAGTCGGGGCACGCGCTGTTGGGTGAGCAGGACAAGCGCGTGAACCTGCTGGCTCGGCTGCTGGCGCACGCCGAGACTTCGGCGCATTACAACATTTACTACGGTGAGGGACGCGACCTGTACGACGTACCGGAGCTGCGCGGACGCACGGCGCATGAGGCCATCTTCAATCCCGCGAGCGGAGCGTTCCGCTGCCCATCGTCGCAACAGGGCTATTCGCCGTTCACCACGTGGACGCGTGGGTTGGCGTGGGCCATGCTGGGTTTTGCCGAGCAGCTTGAGTTTGTGCAGTCGCTCGCGGATGAGGAGTTTGGCGTCGACGGCGTTCCGAAAAAGGGTGATGCGTGCGCGATGCTGGAGCGGGCGGCCCGCGCCACGTGTGATTTCTATATGCACCAGGCAAGCGCGCGTGATGGCATCTGCTACTGGGACACGGGTGCGCCGGAATTGCCGCGTCTCGGCGACTGGCAGACGCAGCCTGCAGATCCCTTCAACGATTACGAGCCGGTGGATTCCTCGGCGAGCGCAATTGCTGCGCAAGGGCTCCTCCGTTTGGGGCATGCGCTCGGCAACGACGGAAACACCTACACGCAGGCTGGATTGACCGTCTTGCGACGACTGCTTGAGGAGCCGTATCTCTCCACCGATCCGCATCACGAGGGGATTCTGTTGCACAGCGTCTATCACCGGCCCAACGGCTGGGACGCAATTCCCGTGGGGCGCAAGATTCCCTGCGGCGAGTCGAGCATGTGGGGCGACTATCATCTGCTGGAAGCGATGCTGCTGGCCACGCGGATTGCAGAGGGAAATTACTACACGTTCTTCCAGACCGGGCGCGCGAACTAGAAGGGGGCGAAGATGGGGAACAAAGTTGCGTTGGTTACTGGCGGCGCGCGCGGCATCGGCTTCGGTATCGCACTTCGGCTGGCGCAGGATGGCTTCGACCTCGCGATCGCGGGCCGGCGAACGACTGAAGAGACGCAAGCGGCGATTGAGCGCATTCGCGAGCATGGAATCGAAACCGTCTACGTGCAGGCGGACGTGGCTGACGGCTGTGCCCGCGCACGCTTGCTGCTGGCCGTCGAAGAGCGCTTCGGCCGGCTCGACGTGCTGGTGAACAATGCAGGCATCGCGCCGCGCGTGCGCGCCGATCTTCTGGAAGCGCGCGAGGAGCAATTCGATGAGGTGATGGCGACCAATCTCAAGGGACCATATTTCCTTACGCAGGCTGCGGCGGCGTGGATGATCCGGCAGCGCGAGAGCTTGGGTTCGGCACATCGTGCCATCGTCAACATTGGATCGATCTCGGCCACAGTGGTCAGCGTGAATCGCGGCGAGTATTGCCTGTCGAAAGCGGGCGTTGCCATGGCGACTCGTCTGTGGGCTGCGCGGCTGGCGGAGTTTGGCATTGGCGTTTACGAGGTGCGGCCCGGAATTATCGAGAGCGAGATGACCGAAGGCGTGCGTGGCAAATATGATGCACTGATTGAAGGCGGACTGCTGATTGAAAAGCGTTGGGGCACTGCGGCTGACGTAGCCAGCGCGGTGAGCGTGCTGGCGCGCGGCGAACTGCCTTACGCGACTGGAGCGCTGATCGTGGTCGACGGCGGACTGACGCAGCAGCGGTTGTAGCGGAGGATCTTCTGACAGAGAAACTCGCGACATCTCCGCGCGCGCCGCGATGGCAGTTTGCCGTAGCGTCGGGAATCCTGGGATGGATTCTCGATGCGTATTTCTTTTTCATCCTGATTTTCCTCCTCGATGTGCTGGCCGCGCGCTTTGGCGTAAGCAAGGCTGCCATCGTCTGGTCCATCACTGTCACATTGATCACGCGTCCGCTGGGCGCGCTGGTGCTGGGCGCGCTCGCCGATCGTTTCGGACGCCGCGGACCGCTGATTGCGTGTGTGCTGTTTTTTTCTATCGTTTCGGCCATGACGCCGTTTGCTCCCAGCTACCGGGCATTTTTGCTTTTGCGCGCGCTTTACGGCGTTGGCATGGGCGGATATTGGGGCATCGGCGCATCGCTGGTGATTGAGAGTTCGCCGAGGCGTTGGCGCGGCTTGTTCAGCGGCATCTTGCAGGCCGGATATTCCGCGGGATATTTGCTGGCTGCTGCGGTTATGCCCTTCATCGAGCCGCGCTTTGGATGGCAATGGATTTTTCTTGGCGGACTATTGCTGGCTGCGCCGATTGTGCTGCTTGCCGCGATGGCGCCGGAGCCGGAAGCTTGGCGCAGCAATCGGCCTGCGGGTTTTGGCGTTGTAGCACGCGCGATGTGGGAGCACAAAGACGTGTTTGTGTATCTGGTCGCGCTCATGACGGTGATTACCTGCTTCTCGCATGGCTCGCAGGATCTCTACCCGGATTTCTTGCGCACCGTGCATCGGTTTTCGGCGCTGGCTACGTCGAATCTTGCCATCTTTTACAACGTGGGCGCGATTCTGGGAGCGCTTGCGATCGGCCATCTTTCGCAGAAGATCGGCCGCCGCTGGAGCATTCTGGTTGCGCTTGGCGTGGCGCTGATTGCCGTTCCGGCCTGGGCCTTCGGCGACTCGCTTGCGGCGCTGGCCGCAGGCGCGTTCGTGATGCAGTTCGGCGTGCAGGGCGTTTTCGGCGTGATTCCCGCGCACCTGAACGAGCTTGCGCCGCCCGCGGTGCGCAGCTTGTTTCCTGGAGTCGTTTACCAGCTTGGCATGTTGATCGGCGCGCCTTCGGTCGGCGTCGAGTTCGCGCTGAGACGGACGTTTGGTTATTCATGGGCGCTGGCCGCATTTGAAATCGCGTCGATCGTGGCGCTGGTTGTGCTTTGCTCGCTTGGGCCGGAGCGGAAGGACAGGGAATTAGAAAACAGCTTCTAGCTGCTAGCTCCTTGCATTCAGCTCATCGAGGTCCGCGGACGGCTCCAACGGTGCTGCGCAGTTTCACAGTTCCACAGTCTCTGTGGGCCGCGGGATCGCCGAGTGTAAATGATTGATTTCAAATGTTTTGATTGGCATCACAGTTTCACAGATTCTGTGACGATGCGGGGTTTTTGCCGTAGGCCGCTGATTCTGTGTTGGTTGCAGGCTCCACAGTTTCCCAGCCCACTTTCGCACCAGAAGCAGGTATGGCAGGAGGGGGGAGGGGGTATTGGAGGTTGGCGCGCCTGATTTTTGGGAGGGTTTGGAGGAGATAGGCGACGACGGCGGAGAGGGAAGTCTCGTGTTCGGCGGCCCAGACACGCGCCCTGAGGTGGGCGGTATCGGAGATGGAGACGGTGACGTTTTTCATGCAATCTTTCTCCGCTGGGGCAGGAGTTTTTTGAGACAGGTAGTTTGGGCTTCGGAGAGATTGGCATAGGCGGCGTAGCCGGCCATTTCCCGCGATCTCTCTTCGGCGCTGACAGCGCCGAGGGCGACCTGAGCGGCGTAGAGAAGCTTGCCTGCGTTAGTTTCAGGGATGGCGCCTAGCAGTATGCCGTGGGCCACACAGGCGATGAAGTCGCGGCAGTTGTCGCGGCTGGTGAGCGGGGGCAGAGCGGCGCGGTAGGCTTCGGCGGCTCTTTGTGTGGCGCCGTAATCGGAATCCTCCTCCTCCATCTGCTCGCGGTAGGCGTCTTCCCATGCCTTTGCGCAGCGAGCGATGGCGGGGTTGGCGAGGGCGGGGTTGGGTTCTGCGACGATCTCGACGGGTTTCAGTTCGTTTGCCATGGGTGATTTCTCCACTGTTTTCTTGATTGTGCGCCGGGAGGGGGAAATTATATGCAAATCGGCGCAAAAAAATCGGGCCCTCCCCGAAGGAAGGGCCCGGCTGCTTTGCTCGCTGAAGGTTTCTAGTTCACGGTAACCGTGAAGGTGGTAGCGACTGAAGGACTTACCGAAGGGTTGCTAGCTGGGGTCACTGTGAAGGTGTAGGTTCCGGCGGTTGTGGCAACGTAGTTCACGGTAACCGGGGTTGATTGTCCCGTAGCGGGGTTGTAGGCGGTACTGCCCTGGTAGCTGGCCAGGAGGGTTACGCTGGTGCCGCCTGCGAACGTGTTGGCCGGGATTGTGAATGTGTAGCTGCCCGAGGAGAGCGTGCCATTGAGCCCGGCGAGCGCGCCTCCGGAGAGAGTCACGCCTCCGGTGGCTGTGCCGGCGGTGCCGGTAACGGTAACCACGACGTTGAGCGGCGCATTGAAGGCGACGGTGTTCGATGCGGGCGTGACGGTGACCGTCGGGGTTGGCAGCGTGGGTTGTGATGGAGACGATCCTCCACCGCCGCTGTTGCAGCTTGCCAGCGCGCCAATTGCGACCATGGCCACGAGAACTGAAAGCATGGCACGCCAGCTACGCCGGCGGGCCGGGATGCCGAAGAAGAGGACCAGGGCCAAGACCGCGCCCGAGCCAGCGCCCAGCCATCCCGTACCGCTGCCGGGAGCCCCGAACGACTCAGCTCCGCTGGGCTGAGGTGTGCGGGGACTCGCAGAGGTGGAGAGCTTCGCCAACTGCACGGACGGTGAGCGTGGGCCGATCGCGGGCCGGCGAAGTTCGGACACGGTTGTCAACGAGGTTGTGTGGATGGCGAAGGTGACGGGCGATCCGGTGGGCACGCCGTTGGCAAACGTTACCGTCCCGTTGCCTGAGAGCGTGCAGGTTGGGTTGCCGGGCGTGGATGAGGTGACCCCAGAGGGATACTCGGTAAGCACGCAGGACGAGGATGCCAAGGCCACAGTGCCGGTGTAATTGCTGGTTGAAGAGACTGCGACCGTCGTCGAGGCTGCCGTTCCCGGGGTCACTGACGATAGGTTCGTGCCAGCCAGCGCATAGACCGATTCGAAAACGGACAGGGTTGCCATCTTCGATACCTGAGCGTAGTTCGAGTCTCCGTTGTAGGTTGCCGTGAGCGTGTCGCTTAGCGGGAGAGCGGGATTTGAATTTGTGTTCAGCGTGTTTGCGGGGATGTTGAACGTGGCTGTTCCGTTGGATAGATTTGCGGAGGCCGGCGACGCCTGTGTGTCGTAGCCGCCGCCGTAGAGAGTTACGGTTCCGGAAGGAATCGCTGCACCTGTGCAGCTGCCGGTGGGATTAGGTGGGACGTTGCAGGCCAGGCTCACGGTGACCAGCAGCGCGGAGCCGGAGTTCAGGGTGGACGCGGTCGGCGTGATGGTCATTGTGGGGGTGAGTACCTGGAAGAACGTGACGGTGACCGAAGTGGTGGTGCTTGCGGAGTTGTAGTTGGCGTCGCCGCTGTACTGAACGTTGAGAGAATCGATTTGGTTCGGCGTTCCACCAGGGAGCGAGTTGGGCGTGATGGTAACTGAGTATTGGCCGCTGCCGTTGAGCGTAGCTGCCGATGAGGTGTAGGTGGAGCCGTAGGAGACTGTGACGGTTCCGGTTGGCGTTGCGCCGGAGCCTGTCACCGTTCCTGTGATGACGACTTGCTGGTTGGATTGGATGGAGGGCGGCGTGGGCGCAGCCGATACCGAGGGGGTGAGTTTGTTTACCGTGACGCCGGCGGTTTGGCTGTTGGGCGCGTAGTTGGTGTCTCCGGTGTAGTTCGCCGTCAGGGTAACGGCGCCGCCGGTGAGCGTACCGGCGGGGATGGTGAAGGTGTAGGAACTGGTGGAATCGGTCCCCCCGCTGACAAGCGTTTCCGCCGCGGAGGTGTAGCCGCCGCCGGAGAGGGTTACGGACCCAGAGGGGGTTGTTTTGCCGGAGGGGCTGCTGCCCACGGTGACCAGAACGCTGAGGCTGGCGCCCAGAGATACCGGGTTGGGAGTCGGCGTTACGGTGATGGTTGTTGCGCCGGACCCGACGGCCGAGACCCAGTTGTTGACGACGTTGGCCACGTTCAGTGAACCGAGGCCCGTGGCGAGGTCGTAGCCCGTGGTGCCGCTGTAGCCGGTGAGGATGCCAAGCCCGTATTCGGAATCGGAATAGCCGAGGGTGCTGTAGGACGCAGTGCAGTTCGGAGTCTTGTCCGCGGCATCGCAGGGGACGGCGTTTGTGTATGGGATGGACGGGGTCGGACCGGCGTCAATATCGTTGAACATGCAGGTCGCACTGCTGGCGGTGACGGACTCGGCGCTGCATGCGCTATAGCCGTTCGTGCTCTGCTTCGCCGCAAGCGTATAGAGCTCGGGGTTTGCGAAGCCCTGCGTGACCCCCGTCTTCTGGTTGATGAGCGCCATGACACCCGCCATTGCCGGGGTTGCGACCGACGTACCACCCACCTCCTGATAGAACGGTTCGGTGTAGGTGGAGTAAGTGCATGGGGTATTGCCGCTATTTGCCGCGGAGACGCAGATGAGGTAGGCGCTCGAGGAGATGAATCCGTCGGATGCGAAGAAGCTCACGTCCGGGATGTCGCGCACTCCATCGTTTGGAAGACCGGTAATGTTGTTGGTGCTGGCTTGTTGCCAGGTGGGCTTGGGCCAGCCGTTGTTGTATGTAGCTAGCGAAGCCTGTGGTGCGCCGGTGTCGGGATTATTGGTTGTGCCCGTGGCGCCGACTCCAGAGCTGGTGGCGCAACCGGAGATTTCCCCAGTGCTTTCATTGATGACCGGGGTGCCTACAACGCAGTTGCTGGCTCCGCCGCTGCCGCCCACGGTGCTCAATAAATATGTGATGTAGGGGTAGTAATAGCCGAGACCGTAGTAGCCCTCGTAGTAGTCGAAGTCGTAATCGAGAAGGAAGTTGCAGGATTGCTCTGTATTTGTGACACCGTTCGATCCGGTCGATGGAATGTCATAAAAATAATTGGCCGCGTCCTGCACCCATTTCAAGGTAAGCGGGTTGGCACAGGACTCGTTCCATGGAGTCTCCGGCACGTACCCCAGTGCGGAAGTAACGGCCGCGGTTGAACCTTGGCTCGTAATTGGGGTGCTACTCCAATAGGGCGAGGCCGTGCACTCCGTACCGCCTGAGCCATCAGCGGTGTCGATGTTGCACCAGTTGAAGTCCGTACCGCCGACCGCCGTGTTCCACGGAGTGGAGGCGAGCCCGCTTACGGTGAGTCCCGACGCGGCCCAGGTGTACCCGTCATCGCAAGCGGCGGAGCCGGAGTCGCCGGCGGCGACAAATACCGAGATTCCCTCGGCTGCCGCCTGCTCCCACAGATTGTAGTACTGGACGTTGGCTGCGGTGCCGTTGCTCAGTTCGCACTCGCCATAGCTTACGTTCATGATGCGCGCGGTGAGGTTGTCGACGATGTAGCTTTCCGAGTCGTAGAGGTTGTCGTCCGTCGTTGAGGCGGGATAGCTGGCTACAAGAACGATCTGCGCGTTTTTGGCCACGGAACCTGACCACTCCACGTCGAGCGAGTTCTCTTCGAGATCGTCGATACCGCATGGATTGGTCGGATAGGGGACATTGCCGGTGGTGTCAGTGCAGACGGTGAGGGGCTGGGTGTTTCCGGAGATGCGTTTGGGCGTGTTGGCCGCGTTGCCGGTGGGCAGGCCAAAGTAGTTACGGAATGTGAATACGTCGTTGTTGCCGTTGGCGCCGGTTTCTCCGGTTTGCCCGACATCGATGTCGCTGGTTCCGGCGATGGCGATGGTCTGGCCGGTTCCGTCGATCGACGTGCTCGCGTTCCAGAGGGGAAGGATGTTGTAGATGGTGGCGAAGTCCCATGGATCCACGTCCTCAACCAGGTAGGGACTCGTTCCGCCAACGCTGATGCCGTATTGTGGGCTTGTCGCTGCGGGCTTGGTCGCGGGGAGGCGGTACGGTCCGGCGCTCAAGAGAGGCTTCGCGGAGCCCGTGGCCGCGCTGCTCACGGCCCCGACCGGGGCCTGCCGCACCCATTTTCCTGTGCTCGCGTCGCGTTGCACGACCTGACCCATGTGGTGCATTGGCCGCGGGAAGAAATTGTGCAGGGCCTTGACGCCGACGACGACCGGGGCGAGCGCGGCGGGAATGTGCGGGTCGCTCATGTTGCCGATGTGGGCAACGCCTTTGACGACGAGGTTGTGAATCTCGGTGTGGAATGCGCTCTGGACCTGCGCGGCCGTGCCATTGAAGCGGATGGACATGCGGTCTTTAGTGACCTGCGCAACCGTGAAGCCGTGGCCGGTGAGCCAGTTGGTGATGGTGAGGATATCGGTCTGGGAGGGTCCGAACTGCTCGCCAACCTGATCGGGCGTGAGCCACTGGTGGTAGTTGGGCGAGCTCTGGTCGTATTCACTGGCCACGTAGGCGTCAAAGGCGGCCTGCTGCGCCGGATCACGGCTCAAGACCAGGATCAGGTCCGTCATGGGAAGGCTGGGGCTGACGAGACCGCGATCGTTTCTGGCGTTGGCGTGGGGATTGGTGTTCCCGCTCAGGGTGACGAGCTGGGATTCGTCGATACGGCTAAGGATGCGAACGGCGGGCGCGACTCCTTGCCCCTGAGAGAGCGAGGGAAAGAGGATGGCACTGGCTAATACGCACAGAGAGACGTACAGGGGGAGCGAACGCAGCTTGATCATAGAGTTTGGTCCTGGACCCTTTCTTGAGAAAGACCCTCGAATACGGGAAGAGTTGCCATTGATGTGAGAAAAACCGGCACGGGGCCGGATTGGTTTGCGTTTCATGTACGAGTTGGAGGACCAGACCATCATAAGGCGGCTACCGGCACACATGAGGCGTGCAGAGGCAGATTGCCGCGGATGCGCGAGCAAGCGCTGCCAAGTCGGGAAGAGATGGCCCGGATTGCGACGATAGATCTCAAAATCGCGCGCGGTGCTTCGCATCCCGGATGAATAGGAACCTATGAAGCTGGATGAAATCCCCGGTGAGGCCGGTTTTGTGGATGGGGCGGACGGACTCGGAATGTTAGACGGGTGAGGGTGGGGAAGGTTGACTGGGGGGACTAAGGACTAGGGACTAGGGACTCGAGACTAGGGACTAGGGAACAAGGGAACAAGGGGGCGAGAGGGCTAGTGAAGAAGTGAACGAGGGAAGGAGTGAAGATGGGAAATGTTATCTTCGGAGGCTGAGTTGCAATAGGCACGGGATTGCAATAGACAATTGTTTTGCAAAGGTTTATGATGCGACTTCCTAGCTTGTGCGCCTATTTTTGCATGGATGAGTGGCTCGATGCGCGCTTCGTTGTTTATCACCTGCTATAACGACACGCTGTATCCCGAGACAGGACGTGCGGTGGTGAGTTTGCTGGAGCGGCTGGGCGTGGAGTTGGAGTTCCGCGCGGGGCAGACGTGCTGCGGGCAGATGCATGCGAACACGGGCTTCCGCGGCGAGGCCTTCAGCCAGGCGAAGCGGCTGGTGCGGCTGTATGCGGATGCAGAGGCGGTGGTGATTCCGTCGTCGTCGTGCGTGGCCATGATGCGCGACCAATACCCCGGATTGTTTGAAGAGTTGGGCAACGAGACTCTGCGCAACGAGTTCAAGGCGCTGCTGCCGCGGGTGTATGAGCTGAGCGAATTCCTGATTGACAAGCTGGGCGTGGAGGACGTGGGCGCGTATTTTCCGCACCGCGTGACGTACCACGCGAGCTGCCACGGATTGCGGGCGCTGCATTTGGGCGACCGGCCGTTTCGGCTGCTGGCCAAGGTGCGCGGGCTGGAACTGGCGCCGCTTGCGAATCCGGACCGGTGTTGCGGATTTGGCGGGACTTTTAGCGTAAAGAACGGCGACGTGTCGTCGGCGATGCTGACGGTGAAGCTGGAAGACGTGCTGCGGACGCAGGCGGAGTTTTGCACGGCGCTGGATAATAGCTGCCTGATGCACCTGGGCGGGGCGCTGCATCGCGAGTACGCGCCGATGAAGACGATTCACATGGCGCAGATTCTGGCGAGCACGCAGGAACGCCCGGCTGAGGTGGTGGGATGAGCGCGGCCGACCATCCTGTGCTCGATCCAGCTTTGGCTGCGTCGTTTCCTGTGGCTGCGCTGCCGGTGCTGCGCAACGTGCAACTGCGCAAGAATGTGGCCCACGCCATTGATGTGATCCAGGCGAAGCGCGCGCGGCTGGTGGAAGAAAAAACCGACTGGCAGGAACTGCGCGCGGCTGCGGCGGCCATCAAAGACGAGACGCTCGAACATCTGGGCACGTACCTGGAGCAATTTGAAGAACGCTGCGTGGCAGCGGGCGGGCACGTGCACTGGGCACGGGATGCGGCCGAGGCGCGGAAGATTATTCTGGAAATTCTGCGCGAGGAAAAAGCGGACGAGGTCATCAAGATCAAGACGATGACTTCGGCGGAGATTCAGCTGAATCCGTTTCTGGAGGCCGCGGGGGTGCGCGCCTACGAGACGGATTTGGCGGAGATCATTCTGCAGCTGGGCAACGGGGAGCCTTCGCATATTGTGGTTCCTGCGCTGCACGTGAATCGCGCGCAGGTGCGGGAGATTTTTGCGCGGACGATGGGGATCAAGGATTTGTCGGACGATCCCAAGGCGCTGACGGCGGCGGCACGGAATTATCTGCGGCGGAAATTTCTTGAGGTGCCGACGGCGATTAGCGGGGCGAATTTTCTGGTGGCCGAGACGGGCGGCGTGGCGATTGTGGAGTCGGAAGGCAACGGGCGCATGTGCCTGACGCTGCCGAAGACGCTGATCACGCTGGCGGGGATCGAGAAGGTGGTGCCGCGGTTCCAGGATTTGGAAGTGATGCTGCAACTGCTGGCGCGGTCGGCGACGGGCGAGCGCATGAGTCCGTACACGTCGCTGTGGACGGGCGTGACGCCTGGCGACGGGCCGCAGAATTTTCACGTGGTGCTGCTGGACAATGAGCGCTCGTCGATTTTGGGGCGCAAGACGGAGCGGCAGACGCTGCGCTGCATTCGCTGCGCGGCGTGCATGAATACTTGCCCGGTGTACCGGCAGACGGGCGGACACGCGTATGGGTCGGTGTATCCGGGGCCGATTGGGGCGATTTTGACGCCGCAGCTTGAGCAGTTGAAGCATGCGCAATCGCTGCCCTTTGCGTCGTCATTGTGCGGCGCTTGCTACGAAGTGTGCCCGGTGAAGATCAATATTCCGGAGATTCTGATCGACCTGCGTGCGAGGGTGACGGATCAGGAACGGTACACGGCGCACAGGTTTTTCGATCCGATGTATTTGGGAATGCGCGTGGCGAATTTGATTTTTGCGCGGGCGTGGCTGTTCCATTTCGCGCAGTGGGCGGGGCGGATCGGATCGAAGCTATTTACGCGCAAAGATGGATGGATTCATTCGCTGCCGAGCGTGGGCGCGAAGTGGACGCAGTCGCGGGATTTGCGCGGGCTGCCCGCACAAACTTTCCACGAATGGTGGAAAGACAGGGAACCAGGGACCAAGGGACCAAGGGACCGAGGGACCAAAGGGGCGGAGGCACGATGAGCGCTGTGGCCGATCGCCGCCAGCAGGTTTTGAAGGCCATCGATGCCGCCACCGGTGCTGCTGCTGCCGGAGGGTCCGCATCGCGGAATGTTGCTGCTACGGCTGCGGAAGGGTATTCGGACATTCCGCGCGACTACGTGCGGCGGGGCGACATGACGGTCAGCGCCCGTCACGAGCGGTTCGTTGAGCGTTTGCGGGAATACGATGCGGAAGTAGTGGAATGCGCGCCGAATGGGCTTGCCGCAGCAATCACTGCGCAAATCGCGGCCAGCGGCAAACGTAAGTTTGTCGCGCCGCCGGGAATTCCGAACGAATGGTGTATTGACGCTGCATGGAAGATCGAAGGTTTCGAATGCACTTTCGATCATGAGTTGCCGGTTGGCGAAATCGAACAGGCCGACGGCGTGTTGACAGGGTGCTTTTGCGGCGTGGCCGACTCTGGCACGATTGTGTTGCACCACGGCCCGGCCGAGGGACGGCGCGTGATTACGCTGCTGCCGGACTGGCATCTGTGCGTGGTGCGAGCGAGCCAGGTAGTGGAGACGCTGCCGGAATACTTCGATCGCTGCAAGGAGCCACCGAAGCTGGTTACCTGGATTTCGGGGCCCAGCGCGACGGCGGACATTGAGATGACACGCATCAAGGGCGTGCATGGGCCGAGATTTTTGCATGTGATTTTGGTTAAGGACTAAGACGAGGGGTGAGGTAGCCGGGATTTGTGCTGGGTTGAAAAGCCGGCTTGGGATTCGTGCTATCCCACGTCCCCAAATGCGAGAGACGTGGGGCACCCAAGTTTGTGCTGGATTGAGTTCGGAAAAGCAACCACAGATCCTTCGACTTCGTCCGCTGCGGCGGACTCCGCTCAGGATGACAGCAATGGGGATTGAACGACTTCAGAATGATTGACGGGGAAAAACGATGAAACTTTCAGAATCGGCAATGCAGGATCTGGCTTTCAAGGCGCTGGATACCTTTCGGATCGAGATTCCATCCTGGGGATTCGCCAACACCGGCACGCGCTTTGGCAAGTTTGCGCAGGCTGCCGCAGCCACCACCATCGAAGAGAAGTTTGCCGACGCCGGCGAAGTGAACCGGCTGACCGGCGTGACGCCTACGGTGGCGCTGCACGTGCTTTGGGATCTGCCCAACGGCGTGAAAGACGTACCCGAAGTGAAGCAACTGGAGAAGCGCTTCGGCGTGAAGTCGGGATCGATCAACCCCAATCTGTTTCAGGATCAGGAGTACAAGTACGGCTCGCTGTGCAACCCGGCGGCCGAGATTCGCGCGCACGCTCTCGAGCATATGCTGGACTCCATTGAGATCGCGAAGGCCCTGGGCTCGCGTGACATCTCGCTGTGGATGGCGGACGGCTCGAATTATCCGGGCACGCAGAGCATGCGCAAGCGCATTGCCTGGCTGGAGCAGGCGTTGCGCGTCTCGCACGACCACATGGCGCACTATCAACGGCTGCTGGTGGAGTACAAGCCCTTTGAGCCCGCCTTTTATCACACCGACATTGCCGACTGGGGCATGTCAAGCCACTTTGCGCGCGTGGCGGGGCCGCAGGCGCGGGTGCTGGTGGACACCGGCCATCACTACAACGCACAGAACATCGAACAGATTGTGGCGTGGCTGCTGCACACCAACATGCTGGGCGGGTTCCACTTCAACGACCGCCGCTATGCCGACGACGATCTGACGCTGGGCTCCATCGATCCCTACCAGGTCTTCAGGATTTTCCACGAGATTCACGCGGCCACCGACGACGGGCTGGGCCACGACATCGCCTACATGATCGACCAGAGCCACAACCTGAAGGGCAAGATGGAAGCCATGGTGCAAACCGTGGTGACGGCGCAGGAGCTGTATCTGAAGGCGGCGCTGGTAGATCGCCAGCAACTGGCCGCGCTGCAGCAAAGCTGCGACCTGGTGGGGGCCGAGGAGCTGTATCGCGGCGCCTTCTGGAGCGATGTGCGTCCGCTGACTCGCGCCTGGCGCGAGGCGCGCGGGCTCGCGGCCGATCCGTTGGCGGAACTGCGCGCGAGCGGCTACGTGGAGCGGGCGGCAAAGGAGCGGGGCAGCCGCAGTTCGGCCGTTAGCAGCTACGCGTGAGGCAGCTTCTAGCTCCTAGCTCCTAGCTTCTAGCTGGTCGAGTTGGGATGAAGTTGGTGGTCTTCCCCGGTCCCCAAAGGCGAGGGACCGGGGGCACCCAGCTGGAGCTCAAAGCTGGAGGCTGATTGCCGATAGCCGCAAGGGCGGCTAAGTTGTTCCGGGCCAAGTTGTTCTATGATGATTTCATGCCTGAGTTTCATTAGGGACACAGGCGCGGAGGCTGAGGGTTGGCCAAGGCGAAGATTAAACGATTGTATTTAATTCCGATCCTGTCAAAAGCGCTCGATGTGATCGAGTTGCTGGAGCAGGACCATTCTCCGCTGACGCTTGAAGACGTTTACCAGCGGACCAACATTTCCAAGACCAGCGTCTACCGCATTCTGAAGACGCTGGTGCATCGCGGCTACCTGGCGCAGATGCCGAACGGGCAGTACCGGCTGGTTTCGCGTCCGCGGCGCCTGCGATTCGGCTTCGCGGTGCAAAGCGCGGAGATGCCATACTCCGAGGCCGTGGCGCAAAGCGTGAGTGCAGCGGCTGCAGCGTCGGGCGTAGAGCTGCTGATGCTCGACAACCGCTACGATCCCGCGGTTGCGGTGCGTAACGCCGAGGAGTTTGTGGCCAAGCGCGTGGACCTGGTGCTGGAGTTCCAGGTGGAGGAAGCGGCGGCGCCGCGCGTGGCGCACATCTTCAAAAAAGCCGATATTCCCCTGGTCGCCATCGACGTGCCTCACCCCAACGCAACTTATTTCGGCGTGGATAACTTCGAAGTTGGGTACGAAGCGGCGTCGATTCTGGCGCAATATGCGCTGCGCGAGTGGAAGGGCAAGGTCGACCGCGTGGTGGGCGTGGGCTTTATTGAGGCGGGCAGCTTTGTGCAGAACCGCATCACGGGTGCGTTTGACGGCATTCGCGAGCGCTTCAAGGAGCTGACGCCGGACCGGTTCGTGCAGATTGAAGGGCGAGGCATGCGCGAGGCCAGCCACAAAGCGATGACGGAGCTGCTGCGCGGATGCCGGGCCGGCGAGCACACGCTGGTGGCCGCGGCTACGGATTCGAGCGCATTGGGCGTGCTGGACGCGGTGCGCGCGGCAGGCCAGGAAAACAATTTCGCCATCGTGGGGCAGGATTGCATTCCCGAAGTGATGGAAGAGATGAAGCGCGGCACGAGCGCCATGGTCGGATCGATTTCACACGAACCCGAAACGTATGGCCCGCGGCTGATCCAGTTGGGCATTGCGATTCTGCGCGGCTATACGGTGCCCCCGTACAATTACGTGCACCACAAGGCGGTGACGCCGGAGACTCTGGGCGCCGAGGAAAAGGCGAAACACGACCATGGGTCGAAGGCGCTGGTGGAGCAGGGAGTGGGGAGCGGCCGGTAGCCTGTAGCCAATAACCAATGCCAGTAAGTTGTCGTGGTGGGGTTGGGGGCGTGCTTTCCCACCCTAAACGCACAAAACGCGTTTAGGATGGGGCACCCGTCAGCAGTGCTGGGGTGGGAGCGGCTGGTCGGGGCTCGTGGTTCCCCCGGTCCCCAAGAGCCAGGGACCGGGGGCACCCTCAGTGCAGTTTTTGTGGCGTCGAGATTGAGGCCACCAGCCGAAAGTTAATAACAGACTCTAGAAGTCCGACGGTAAATAACCGCACTGATACGCTTGATGGAAGCTCGAGGGGCCGACGAAGCCCGCGTCTACGCATTGGGCGCCGGTATCGATTGCGCGCTGATTCTCATTGATTATCTGTGTGTACGCATCGACCACGTCCTGTGTGCTGGGTCCCATCCCTGGCCCTCCCGCGGGGGCCGACACGGGGGCAAGTATCTTTTGCGACCAGCCAGGAGCAATCGTGTAGCTCTTGAGGACTGCTACAACGATAGGCGCAGTCTGGGCGGCCACAGCCGCGGGCGCCGTACCAAACATCAATATGTTCTTGGAAATTTGGCTGGAGTCGCCCGGGAGCGAACAGAGAATGCCTAATGCATCGCCTAAATTGGTGCTTCCTCTGCTATTGCTCACAATAAACACGCCGCATTGGCCGAGAGCCGCCGGAACCTGGAGAAGGGCTCCATAAATGAATTTAATCTGAGGGGCCGGCGTTCCGTTGACCGCCGCAGTCTGCTCGAAAATCATGGTGAGCTTGTCGCTCAGCTTTGCCGAACTGGGCATTGTCAGCGCAATGCCGCTGGGCTCCGTTTGTCCCGCTCGAAACGGACCGTTACGCGCGACAATGAGCTGTCCGAGAACGATATTTTCGCCCTGCGGTCCCGACATGACAATCTCCCCGGCGCCACCGCCTTTGACAGTCCATCCGGCAGGCACACCGGCAGAGGCGCTTTTGTCCGGCAGAGTGTAGGTCTGCAACTGGACTGGGGGCGCGGCGGGGGCCGCAGCCGGCTTTGCCTGCGCTGAAGCGGAGACAAAGGCTGGAACACCGATGATGATCGAGGTCGCCGACACAGCGGCGACCCGCAGCAATTTCATGGCATCGCATATTCGCATGGTTAAGGTTCCTCGTCCTTGGGTTTTTTGGGGGGCCTAGGCCTTGCGCGAGGCACGAACCGCGGTGATTCTGCGCATGTTTCTGCAATTGAATTTGCGTAGGGTAGCACTCATCGATGGCCGATGGCAATCATCATTTCTGCGCAAAAATGCAGAAAGTAAATGGCGAGATGAAAAGCGAGGGGTGTGAACCACGCTTCGCTCGGTTGTTAGTGCAAAACCCTGGGCGTGATTTCCGGGGTGTTCATCGGGTTGAACCTGGCACGCATCCGGGAAGTGGGGCAGCCGCCGTCCAGGTGAAGATGATTCGCCCAAAAAACGGTCGTCCTCCTAAGTGCAGGCGCCAAGGAGGGTTGGAGAGCTCATCCTTCGCCCAGTCGCTGCGTTTCTGGAATAAAACGGTTCCCGGACGCCGGTGGCTGTATCATAAAAGATGTGCTCGATCCATTCCCCGATCGGCGCGCTCCAGAACTCTCGAAACGTAATCCAAAGTTGGCATGGAACCCGGGAATCCTCAGGGTCCCTTTGCCGCGTGCCGCACGAATGCAGGTTTCGAACACCGCGAATTTCGAATTCGCCAATGGGTGCTTCCTATGACAACTGCTACTGCTTCTCCTGTATTGCATTTCCTTGAGGACCGTTGGAACCCCGCGGTTGCGGCCACTCTCGATGCAGCTGAGCTCCTGCGCTATCGATCCAATTTGTTAGGTTCGGACCTTCGCATCACCAATTTTGCCGGAGGCAACACCAGTTCCAAGATCATGGATACCGATCCCCTGACCGGCGAACCGGTGGAAGTGCTATGGGTGAAAGGCTCGGGCGGCGACCTGGGCTCGATCAAGCGCACGGGTTTTGCCACGCTCTACCTGGACAAGCTGCTGGCGCTGGAGCGCAAGTACAAGGGCGTGGACACGGAAGACGAGATGGCGGCGATGTATTCGCTGTGCGCTTTCAAGAACAATCCTGTGGCCGCATCGATCGATACGCCGCTGCACGGATTTCTGCCGTTCCCGCACGTGGATCATCTGCATCCCGATTGGGGGATTGCGCTGGCGGCGAGCGCCAACGGCAAGGCCAAGATGGACGAGTTCAACCGCGAGTTTGGCCACCGGCTGGTGTGGGTGCCGTGGCAGCGCCCGGGCTTTGAGCTGGCCATGATGATGAAGCGCGCCGTCAAAGAAAACCCCGGCTGCGACGGCATTGTGCTGGGCGGGCATGGGCTGTTTACCTGGGGCCAGACGCAACGCGAGTGCTACCTGAACACGCTGACCGTGATCGACCAGTTGGGGCAGTTTATTGAGCGCCACGGACGCAAGAAGGGCACGGTGCGGTTCGGCGGCGAAGTAGTGCAGGCGCGCGCAGACCGCAGGGAGCTGGCGGCGCAGATTGCGCCTTTTCTGCGCGGACGCATCAGCGCCAAGCATCGGTACATCTCCGACTTCAGCGACGACCCCGACGTGATGCAATTCGTCGATTCGGCAAATGGGCAGGAGATGGCATTCCTGGGCACGAGCTGCCCGGACCACTTTATTCGCACCAAGATCCGGCCGATGTTTGTGCCGTGGGGCGCGGGCGAAGGTTTGAACGCGCTGAAAAACCAAATCGATTGCTCGCTGGCGGATTATCGCAACCAATACCGCGCATATTACAAGACATTCGCGACCAAGGATTCGCCGGCGATTCGCGACGCGAGCCCGACGGTGGTGCTGATTCCGGGCATGGGCATGTTCAGCTTCGGCAAGAACAAGACCGAGGCGCGCATCACGGGCGAGTTTTATACCAACGCCATTCACGTAATGGAGGGCGCGAGTTTGCTGGACGAGGGCGAGGTTGAGGGCACGGTGCCTCAGTGCGGGCCGGGGATGGATCCCAGCAGCTTCAAGGTGTTTTCAAATTACGTGGCGCTGCCGGCCGCCGAGGCGTTTCGCATTGAGTACTGGGCGCTGGAGGAAGCCAAGATTCGCCGCCAGCCGCAGGAGAAGGAACTGAGCCGGCGCGTGGCGCTGGTGATTGGCGGAGCCAGCGGCATTGGGCGCGAAGTGGCGCGGCTGGCTACGGCGCGCGGCGCGCATGTTTTTATCGCCGACCGCAACGCGGAGGGCGCGGCGCTGGTGGCGTCGGAGCTGGCCTCGGTGGCGTCGCCGGAATTTGTGTCGAGCAGCGGCGTTGATATTCGCAGCCGCGATTCGATTCGCGAGGTGCTGGGCGCGGCGGCGCTGGCCTTCGGCGGCATCGACATGCTCATCAACACTGCGGCGATTTTTCCGTCCACGCTGGAGGGGGATATCCCCGACGACATGTGGGCCGACACCATGGCTGTGAACGTGACGGCGAACTACCTGCTTGCGGATGAAGCGGCGAAACTGTTCGAGGAGCAGGGACTGCACGGCAACATCGTGTTCACCAGTTCGGCGAACGCGGTGGTGGCCAAGCGCGGCAGCGAGGCTTACGACGTGAGCAAAGCGGCGCTTTCGCACCTGATTCGCGAACTGGCCGTGAGCATGGCGCCGAATGTGCGCGTGAACGGCATCAGCCCGGCCACGGTGGTGCGGGGATCGACGATGTTCGGGCGCGACCGGCTACGGGCGTCGCTGACGAAGTACAATATTCCTTTCCAGGAATCGTTCAGCGATGATGAGCTTCGCAGCCGTCTGGCCGCGTTCTATGCCGAGCGCACGTTGACTAACAAGGCCATCGATCCGGTCGATTGCGCGGAATCTATCCTTTTCCTGGCCAGTCCTCGGGCGCGTTGTACCACGGGACACGTGATTCCCGTGGACGGCGGATTGACTGAGGCCTTTCAGCGCTGACGGAAATGGGGAATTGCTGCGGTCATGCAAGAGCCTGCTCGTGTTGCCATTGATTTAGGCGCGGAGAGTTGCCGGGTTAGCCTGCTGCGTTGGGTGGACGGAAATCCGGCAGTCGAAGTCATCCATCGCATTCCCAACGGGCCCCGGCATCGCGGCGAAACTTTATATTGGCCGCTGAAGCAGATTCTGGCCGGCCTGGAAGAAGGGCTGCGCAAGGCTGCGGCGGCCGCGCCTGAGGGCATTGCATCGATTGGGGTGGATAGTTGGAGCGTGGACTACGTGCGTCTGGCGCCCGACGGCTCCATGTTGTGCGAGCCGTTCTGCTATCGCGATGAGCGTACGGTCAAGATCAAGCAGGACGCGGACGCGATCATTTCTTCCTTCGACATCTATCAGCGGACGGGCGCGTATCCGCTCAATCTGAATACTGTGTATCAGCTGATGGCCGATTCTGCGGCGGGCCCCGAAGGGAAAAACCAGAGGATCGACAAGCGCGCGCCTTGGGTGATGTTTCCGGAGTACGTTCTGTACTGGCTGAGCGGGCGGCGCGTGGGCGAATACACCAATGCCAGCCACACCGGGCTGGTGAATCTGAAGACCGGCACATGGGACGCGGAGCTGTTTGAGATGCTCGGCCTGGCAGTGGAAGCTGCGCCGCCGATTGTGACGACGGGCACGGTGCTGGGGCCGCTGACGGGACCGCTGGCCGCGCTCGAGGCTTATCGCGCTACGCAAATTATTGCGCCGGCCACGCACGACACGGCGAGCGCCATCGCCGGCATTGCCACGGATTTGAGCTCGGCGGCTTACATCAGCTCGGGAACGTGGTCGCTGGTGGGCACCATCACGCACACACCGGTGACTACGCGGCACGCATTCGACGCGGGGTACACGAATATTGGCGCGGCGGGCGGAGGGCTGCTGTTTCACTCGCTCATCAACAGCATGTGGGTGCTGAAACAGTGCATGGATGGCTGGGCGGCGGGGGGACGGCCCTGGAAGATCGAGGACATCGTCCAGAAGGCTGCTGCATGCAATGCCGCTACGGGCGTGCTGGATATGGATGCGCCGACGCTCATGCTCGACTCGGAAATGCCCGAGCGCATTAACAAAGAGTTGAAGCGGCTGGGATACGACATTATTCCTGACGTAGCAGGCAACGAGCCGTTGTTTGCGCGGACGATTTTCGAGAGCCTGGCGTTGCGCTACGCTTCGGCGCTGGCGAATCTGGAAAAGATGCTGGAACGCAAGCTGGACCGCATTCACATGATCGGCGGGGCGACGCGGAATAAATTGTTGATCGAATTGACGGAGAAGCAGACCGGGCTGAAGGTCGAGATTGGCGAAACCGAAAGCTCGACCGTGGGCAGCATGGCGATTCAACTGGCGGCGAGCGAGGCAGTCGGCAAGCGCGTGACGCCTAAGGCCATTCGCAAGTGGGCCGAGCGGCTGTGTCAAGAGCAGGGAATAGGGAGTAGCCAATAGGGAGTAGAAGGCGCGGCGGAGAGGAGTTTTGCGGCGCTCAAGGAAGCGTGGCCACGTGGCCTGCTCTTGACTCTACGCGTGGGCTCGGGTACTTTTTTCTTACACGGGAAAGGAGGATGGTCCAGCCTATGAGCAAAGATTCTTCGAGATGTACGGTACGTGAGGTGACTGAGGCCTAGGGCATCGCGCCCAAGACTCAGGTAAGTCCAGACGGAGGATTCTCCGCCATGGCTCTGGCACTCGCGGCAGCGCGATGGCCTTAGTCCAATCCCAACAGATCACCGGCAGCGGCCTGGGAAGCACGAGTTCTCAGGCCGTTGTTGCGTTTTAATGTCCGCTCTCCCACATGGTCCCGTCAACATTTGACTCCGCCGCTGGTGTGTGAATCGGCGGTTTGATAACGTGTCGCCATTCTCTACAATGACTAAAATGAGCACGCTTCTGAGCCATCTCCCGCATCTGCTAATACAGGGAGCTACTTTCTTCGGCATCATGGTCAGCGTCGCCAAAGCATTTGAATGGGTGGACGGCGGACTAAGCGGGGAAAGCAGGACCAAACTCTCGCTTTGGCTCAAGAGCGTGCCCGGAGTTGAGCAAATCGACGCATGGGCGAGCATCTTTCCGGGCCTAATAGATAGGGTTTTCGGAAAGAAAGCACTGTCATTGAAATTCTTCCTACGTTCCTGTATCGCCTCAATTGCAGCTGTCGCAATCACCGAAACGCTCACGATTGCATTACTCGGCAAACAGCCGTCTACAACTAACTTCGAGTTGATTGGGTTCAAGACCCTTGCGTACTATTTGTGGCTTGCTATTCCCATCAACTGCATACCCGACTATTTTTCGCTTTTGTTCAGTCGTTTCATCGTGCGGCGGATGGCAAGACGCCCGACTCCGGTTCGCGTCTTCGCCCTGCTGATGCTCGATAGCGCGGTCTCCTTGGTTATCCCAGTTGCATCCATTGGCATGATTGCCCCATACCTTAAAATTTTCGGGCTCCTCGGTGCTGTTGAGGTCTATGCGCATAGCGTTCGGGAAGAGATTCACTTGTTTCTGACGACTTCCGCGATGTGGGTGCACGCGTTATTACAGCCTTATTATTGGGGGCCAATCCTGAGGCTCTATCTATTCGCGTCTATGTTCACATCTGTTTGGGTCTGGCTGTATGTGGCGGGCTCCGCCACAATACGCGTCCTTCATAGCGCCCGGTCGCTTTGGGCAAGATTTCTGCCATTCCTTAGCATCGAAGACAGACCTATGCAAGCTATCGGTCGCGTTGCGGGGGTACTCGCGGCTTTGGTCTACGTTGCCATCCTTATCGGAGCTTGGCTCTTGTAGCACGCGCGTAGGGAGTGCGAGCCTGTTAGGGAACAGGAAGCAGAGAACGGAGAACAGGGGTATCTGGATGGAACAGAATCTCGAAAACACGATTGCACTGCTTGAGCGGACGCCGGGGGCGCTGGATGCGCTGCTGCGCGGGTTGCCGGACGTTTGGACGGAAACCAACGAAGGCGCGGACACCTGGAGCGTGAGTACCGTGATCGCGCACCTGATCCACTGCGAGAACGAGGACTGGATGCCGCGGGCCCGGCACATTTTGCATACGGACGAGAGCGAGCCTTTTCCGCCTTTCGATCGCGAGGGGCACGTGCGCTACAAGGGAGGCAAAACGTTGCCGCAGTTGTTGGACGAATTTGCGCGGGCGCGGGCCAAGGGCCTGGAGGAATTGCGCGCGTTGCAGCTGACGGCGCAGGATCTTGAGCGGAGGGCAACGCACCCTACATTCGGCTCGGTCACGTTGTCTGAGCTGCTGGCCACTTGGGCGGCGCACGATTTGACGCATCTGCACCAGATTTCGCGGATCATGGCGCACCAGGTGCGCGAAGCCGTAGGACCGTGGGTGCGGTTCCTGGGAGTAATGCAGTGCGCGGGGCACAGCGAAGCGGCGTAAAGGCAGGGAACAGGGATTAGGGAACAGGGAATAGAAAAACAGGGAACGAGGGATCTAGGGACCAAGCGACGCGCGATTCCACGTGCGATTCCGCGCTGTTGGCGCAAATGCCGTAAAATCAGCGTATAGATGAAGTGCCCTTATTGTGGTTTCGGACAGGACCGGGTGGTGGACTCGCGCGAAAGCAAAGAGGCCGACTCGATCCGGCGGCGGAGAGAGTGCGAGCGCTGCAACCGGCGCTTCACTACCTATGAGCGCATCGACGAGATTCCCTACATGGTAGTGAAGAAAGACGGACGCCGCGAGCGCTTCGACCGGCAAAAAGTGCTCAGCGGCTTGCTGAGGGCATGCGAAAAGCGGCCGGTATCTTCAAGCCAACTGGAAAAGATTGTCGACGCGGCAGAGACGTTTCTTGTGGATGCTCCGGAGCGCGAGCGCACGACTTCCGAAGTCGGCGAGCTCATTATGCAGCACCTGAAGGGACTCGATACGGTTGCGTATATTCGCTTCGCGAGTGTGTATCGCGACTTCAAAGATGTGCGCGAGTTCAAAGAAGAGTTGGAGGGGCTGCTTGCGAGCCACGGGAAGAAGAAGAGTTGAACTGCAGCTTCTAGCTGCTAGCTTCTAGCTCCTAGCTTGTCGTGCCGCGTAGAGCTTGAATCTGCAGTTCAAGGGGGCAACCGCAGATCCCCGTTTGACTTCGATTGTACGAAGGGGAAAAGCAAATGCAGGTCCTTCGAATCGTCCCGGCGCGCCGGTGCTCGCTCAGGATGACATCCAATTTTTGTTGCTCAGGATGACATTTTCGTAATGGTGCGAACTTCTGGATCACGACGCCAGGAGCTGGAAGCTAGAGGCTAGGAGCTAGAAGCTATGACCGAACAGAAGACTCACAAAGTTACGTTGATTCCCGGCGACGGGATTGGGCCGGAAGTTACGCAGGCGGTGGTGCGCATTCTGGAGGCGACGGGCGCGAAGTTTGAGTGGGCGCGCTTTGCCGCGGGCGCCGAGGCCTTCGAGATTCACGGCGAGTACATTCCCGCGGCGCTTTACGAATCCATCGAACGCAACCGCGTGGCGCTCAAGGGGCCGGTGACGACGCCGATCGGCGGCGGCTTCAAGAGCATCAACGTCACGCTGCGCAAGAAGTTCGATCTTTTCGCCAATCTGCGGCCCATTCGCAATCTGCCCGGCCTCGCCACGAAATATCCCGGCGTGGACCTGGTGATCGTGCGCGAGAATACCGAGGGCGAGTATGTGGGCCTGGAGCACGAGGTGGTTCCGGGCGTGGTGGAAAGCATCAAGGTGATCACGGAGAAGGGATCGACGCGCATCGCGCGCTTCGCCTTTGAGTACGCGCGCAAACATGGGCGCAAGAAGATCCACTCCGTTCACAAAGCCAACATCATGAAGCTGTCGGACGGGCTGTTTCTGCGCTGCGCGCGGAAGGTGGCCGAGGAATATCCAGAAATCACGTATGGCGAGCACCTGATCGACAACACCTGCATGCAGCTGGTGATGAATCCCTTTCAGTACGACACGCTGCTGCTCGAGAATCTCTACGGCGACATTGTGAGCGATCTGTGCGCGGGACTTGTGGGCGGGCTGGGGCTGGCGCCGGGCGCGAATCTCGGCGTGGATTGCGCCATCTTTGAGGCGGTGCACGGATCGGCGCCCGACATTGCGGGCAAGGACGTGGCCAATCCTACGGCGCTGTTGCAGTCGGCGATTCTGATGCTGCGGTATCTGGATGAAACGGCCGCGGCGGACAAGGCACAGAAGGCGCTGGAGACTGTGTACGCGGCGGGCAAGACGCTGACCCGCGACGTGGGCGGAACGGCGGGGACTACGCAGTTTACGGAAGCCGTGCTGGCGGCAATGGCGTAGGGTCGGTCTGTGACCGCACGAATCGCACATGAGCATCTGAGTTTCCCTGGTCTCAAGATCGAGACCAGGGGCACCCATTCTTGTTGGTGGGTGAGGCGCGTGAAAGACAAAGGCAAAAGCAACCGCAGGTCCTTCGACTCGTGGTCCGCGCTAAGCGCGGCCCACTTCGCTCAGGATGACATCCGATTTTTGTTGCTCAGGATGACCAAGCGTGATTTGAGGTTCATGCTATCCCACATCTCAAAAGCGAGATGTGGGGCACCCATGTTTGTGGTTGGGTGGTTCGAGTCCCCCACGCTGAAGCGCGGGGCTAACAAACGCTGCGCCTCCGGCGCGTTCTATCAGTAGCCGAAGATCTCAGTGAGCATGCGGTTGATTTCGGGATCGCTGCGGAGTTTATCGAGGAAAAGGGCGGAAGTAGCGGTAAGAGTGAAGGCGGGCGTGGATTCCGCTTGTGCGCTGGCGAGCGCCTGGCGAATGGCCAGAATGTCGCCCCAACCAGCGAAGATGGACAATATGGAGAACGCAGGAATGAATTCGCCACGGCTGCCGCGATCTTCCAGTTCACGCAATAAGCGAGTGGCATCCTCGCGACGCCCGGCACGGCCGTATGCCGTTCCCAGCAGACCGATATAGATCGGCGCACGCGAGGCGACGATGACTTTCTCCAGGGTTTCAACGGCCTCCTCGTTGCGGTCAAGAAGGCACAACGACAGCCCTTTGGCCCAATTCCCGAACAGGTAGTCCGCCTGCAATTCCACCGACTGCTGAGCGAGCCGCAACGCGAGTTCAAATTGCCCCGCGTTCACGAAGGAGAGAGAGGAAAGGCCGTGAATGAACGGGGAAAGCGGATCCAACTGGCAGGCCAGCGTGACATGGGCTAACGCCTCTTCCGGACGATGGTCGAGCGCCAGAAAAATGCCAAAGTAGGCCTGCGCGAGGGAGGAGCGGGGGTTGATCTCAATGGCTTTCTGAAAATGCGGGCCGGCCTCGCGCCAGTTGCGGACAAAGTAAAAGGCGTAAATGGCGCGCGAGAAATTGACCTCCCAAAGCTCGGGAGCAAGCTCGACGGCTTTGGTGACGGCGGCAAGCGCCGGTGTTTGGGCTTCCTCGTGCGAGATCCAGCCGTAGACGCGGAGGATGCCGTAGCAGTCGGCGAGTCCCGACCAGGCAAGGGCAGAGCAGGGGTCGAACTCAAGGGCCTGCTGGAAGCACTTCATGCCGAGGCGGACGGAAGAGGGCGATCGCTGGCTGCAGAGATGGCGGCCTTTTAGGTAAAGCTCGTAGGCATCGAGGTTCTGCGTCGCCGGCTTGACGGCGGTGCCCAGGGTCAGCTTGAGCTGATCGGCGATGGCGTGGGCTATCTCGTCCTGAACAGCGAAAATATCTTCCATCTGTCGGTCGTAGCGTTCCGACCAAAGCTGGAAGCCATTCCTGGCGTCGACCAACTGCACAGTGACGCGGACGCGATTGCCGGCGCGGCGAACACTGCCGTCGAGAACGTTGGCGACGTGAAGTTTCGACGCGATCTCGCCCATCTCGGTGTTCTTGCCCTTGAAGGAAAAGGATGAGCTGCGGGCGGCGACGCGCAAGCCTTCGACCTGACTTAACGCAATCAGCATCTCTTCTGCCAAGCCGTCGCTGAAGTACTCGTTTTCTTTGTCGGCGCTGAGATTGGCGAAGGGCAAGACGGCAATGGATGGAGTTTCAGGCGGCCGCGCCGCGGGCTGCATCAGCTCCTTCAATGCCTGCTTCAACGGGCTCATGCTGGAAAAGCGCGCGGATGGGTCCTTTGCCATGCAGCGCGTGACAATGGCATCGAGCTCCGCGCTCACGTGGGGCGCGATCTCCCGCAACGGGGTTGGTTCCTTGTGGAGAACCGCTTCCATGGTTGAAATCGGCGTTGCTTCATAAAACGCACGCTTGCCCGAGAGCATCTCGTAGAGAAGTGCGCCAAACGCGAATTCGTCGGAGCGGCCGTCCAGGGATTTGCACGCTACCTGTTCGGGCGACATGTAAGCCGGCGTTCCCAGGATGGTTCCCGCCAGTGTCGCGCCCGAGATGGTTTCGTCGGATGGTCCGATCGTGCCTCGCACCTTGGAAAGTCCGAAGTCGAGCACCTTGACGCGGTCCGCAGCCTTCACGTTGGCCGGTTTCAAATCGCGGTGGATGACTCCATGCTCGTGCGCATACTCCAGCGCTTCCGCAATCTGCTCCGCAATGCGTACCGCTTCCTCAACCGGGATCGGTCCCTTGGCGATGCGCTCCACCAGGGTGTCGCCTTCGATAAGCTCCATGACCAGCGCCCCTTCTTCCACACCGAAGATGGTGGCGATGTTGGGGTGATTGAGCGAAGCCAGCACTTTCGCTTCGCGCGTGAATCGGGCCAGCCTCTCGGGATCCCTGGCAAGCTCGTCGGGAAGCATCTTGATGGCCACTTCGCGATCGAGCCTGGTGTCAATCGCGCGGTAAACCTCTCCCATGCCTCCAGCACCGAGCTTTGAGGTGAGCTTGTAGTGTGCGATGAAGTCCGGGTGGGCCATGGAATTACGTACGTCGAATCGTAGCATCTTTATGCCGTTTGCTGGCATTTTTGGGCATTCTGGCCGGGCAGGCTGCCGGCATCCCGAGGAGCGGCGAGCACCACGCAAATTACTGGAGCCGTGAAGGAGGATACTCGACCTCTTGTACACTAAATAGGTACAAGGCTATGAAAACCAAACATCCTGTAGGCATCCTGGGCGCGACCGGAATGGTCGGCCAGCGGTATATTCAATTGCTCGAAAACCATCCCTGGTTCGAGATCACCTGGCTTGCGGCCAGCGACCGGTCCAGTGGGAAATTGTATGGCGAGGCCGCCAAGTGGCGATTGGACACGCCGCTGCCGGAGCGGATCGCGAAGATGATGGTGTCGCCGGCGGAGCCGGAGAGCGCACCGAAGATTGTGTTTGCCAGCGTGGACGCGGCCATTGCCCGCGAGATGGAGCCGAAGTTTGCCGCGGCGGGCTGCGGCGTGATCTCGAATTCGAGCGCCTTTCGCATGGCGCCGAACGTGCCGCTGGTGATTCCGGAAGTGAACGCCGACCATCTGCATTTGATCGAGGAGCAGGCGTCGCGCAAAGAGTCGGGCGGCTACATTGTGACCAATCCGAACTGCTCGACCATTGGATTGGTGATGGCGCTGAAGCCGATCGAGGAGCGCTTCGGGATCGAGACCATTTTTGTGACCACGATGCAGGCCGTGAGCGGTGCGGGCTATCCCGGCGTGGCGTCGATGGACATTCTGGACAACGTAGTGCCGTTCATCGGCAGCGAAGAAGAAAAGATGGAAGCGGAGACGCTGAAGCTGCTGGGTCATCTTGAAGGCAACTCCGTGGCCCCGCTCCATGCAATGGTTACGGCGCACTGCAATCGCGTGCCGGTGGTGGATGGGCACACGGAGTGCGTGTCAATTAAGCTCGGCAAAAAAATGGGCAGGGAAGTGACGCGCGAGGACATCCTGGCGGCGTGGGCGGAGTTCAATCCGCTGGCCGGGCTGGGATTGCCGTTTGCGCCCGCGCAACCCGTGGGGTGGACAGGGCTGAACGACCGGCCGCAACCACGGCTCGACCGCAATTGCGGCAACGGCATGGCGGTGACGGTGGGTCGGCTGCGTCCGTGCAGTGTGCTCGATTGGAAGTTCGTGCTGCTTTCGCACAACACCGTGCGCGGGGCGGCCGGCGCAACCATTTTGAATGCCGAGATGTTGGTGAGCCTAGGAAAATTGGAGCCCGCGGCGGTGGAAGCGGTGCGAGCCTGAGGTTGTGGTTTCCCACCCATTCGCCGATGAAGCCGGCGAATGGATGGGGCACGGAGCACTGGGCAGAGGGCTGATCGCTGACGGCTGAAAGTTGATTCGGAAGTTTCGCATGAACCTGGTAGTCATGAAGTTTGGCGGCACGTCGGTCGAGGATCCGGCGGCGATTGGGCGTACCGCGGGCATTGTGGCCGGGCGCGTGGCCTTGGGCAAGAGCCCCGTGGTGGTGGTGAGCGCCATGGCCAAGGTGACCGACCAGTTGCTGCGCGCCGCTGCCGCGGCTGCGCAGGGCGATCGCGCCGGAGCGCTGGCCATCAGTTCGCGCCTGCGCGCGCGGCATCGCGACACGGCGGCCGACCTGGTGAAGGATCAGGTTGACTGCTGCGCACTGGTGCGCATCATCGACGAAAAATTCGCCGCGCTCGATGAAGTGTTGCGGGGACTGGCGGCTATTCGCGAGCTTACGCCGCGCATTTCAGATTTAATTGTCAGTTACGGCGAGCGCATCTCCAGTCGCGTTGTGGCTGCGGCCTTCCGCGAGCGCGGCGTGGACGCGGCGCATGTGGATGCGCGCGAGGTGATCGTCACCGACTCGGAGTTTCAGAAGGCTGCGCCGCTCGACGACATCATTGAGAAGCGCGCCCAGGAAAAGCTTCTGCCGCTGCTCGCCGATGGCAAGGTTCCGGTGATGGGCGGCTTCATTGCGTCAAATGAAGCGGGACTGACGACCACCCTCGGCCGCGGCGGCTCAGACTATACCGGCGCATTGGTGGGTGGCGCGCTCGCGTCCGAGACCATCGAGATCTGGACCGACGTGGACGGCATCATGACCGCCGATCCGCGCGTGTGCTCCGACGCGCTGCGCGTGAAGGTGATCAGTTTTGAAGAAGCGGCGGAGCTGGCTTACTTCGGAGCCAAGGTGCTGCACCCGGCCACCATTCTGCCGGCGGTGAAAAAGAACATTCCCGTGCTGGTGCTCAACAGCCGCAATCCGAGCAACGAAGGCACCCGCATCATCTCCGTGGCGCCGCACTGCAAGAGCCCGTTCAAGTCGATCGCTGTCAAAAGAAAGCTGACCATTATCGACATCGTGGCCAGCCGCATGTTGATGTCGCACGGATACCTGAGCAAGATGTTCGCGATCTTCGACAAGCACAAGTGCCCCATTGACATGGTTTCGACCAGCGAGGTCTCGATCTCCGTCACAGTCGACTCCAACGCGAGCCTGCCCCAGATTGATGCCGACCTGAAAGAACTGGCGGATGTGACTTACGAGGGCAAGAAGGCGCTGGTGTGCATGGTGGGCGAGGACATCCGCGGCCAGAACGGAATTGCCGCGCAGGTGTTCAACGCCGTCCGGCACATCAACGTGCGCATGATTTCGCAGGGCGCGAGCGAGATCAACATGAGCTTTATGATCGAAGAGGACGACGCCGATGAGGCGGTGCGCTCGCTGCACGCGGCGTTCTTCAAAGAGCCTGATCCGGAAATCTTCGACGTGGAAGCGAGAAAACAGCTTCTAGCTCCTAGCTCCTAGCTTCTAGCTGTAGTCCAGGCGCCCCATCGTTTCAGCGTTTTATGCCGGAAGGGTGGGAGCCCACAAATGTTCGTCATCGGCTTTTCGAGCTAGCGGCTAGAAGCTAACAGCCAGGAGCTGTATTTCATGCTGATTCTTGTTCTGGGCAAGGGAAAAACCGGCAGCCTGGTGGCCGAGGTAGCGCGGGAGCGCGGCCACGGCGTGCGCGCGCTCGACATCAACGACAATCCTCATGCCTCGGCGCTGACGGCTCCTAACCTGGCCGGCGTCGATGTTGTCATCGACTTCACCGCTCCGGAAGCGGCCGTCGAAAACATCCGCGCGGTGCTGGCGCTGGGCGGGCACATCGTGGTCGGGACTACTGGATGGTATGACAAGGTGAACGACATGAAGGCGCTCGCCATTCAGCGCGGCGGCGGGCTTCTGTACGGGACGAATTTTTCCATCGGCGTGCAAAAGCTCTTCCAACTGACGGCGGAACTGGCGAAGCTCGAGGGCTACAAATTCTGCATCGACGAAACGCATCACGTGACCAAGCTCGATGCGCCTTCCGGTACGGCGATTACGCTCAAAGAAATCATTCTCGGCGTCCGGCCGGGTATCGACGTGCCCATTGAGTCGCATCGCGTGGGCGATGCCAAGGGCGAGCACATGGTGCGCGCCACCAGCGATTGCGATGTGCTGGAACTGCGGCATGACGCGCATTCGCGGCGCGGCTTTGCGTTGGGCGCGGTGCGCGGGGCGGAGTGGCTGGCCGGAAAGTCCGGCGCGTGGGAGTTCCGCGAAATCTTCGCGGAGTTATAATTCCGGCCAGGGATCAAACCTATGTTTATGCAGTTTGATTGCGGCCGGCGCTCGCCGGCTGTGCTGCTTCTCGCTGTCCTGGCTCTGGGCGGCGCAGCTACACCCCTGCAGGCACAAACGAACGCGGCGGCTCCGCAAGATTCTAGCGCGAAGGTCCCGGCCTACGAAGTCGTGTCGATCAAGCTTGCAAGCCCGGGTGATCGCAACAGTGGATGGAAGGACCTCCCGAATGGCCTCGACTATACGAACATGCCGCTGGTCTGGCTGATTTACTCGGCTTACGGGATCAGGATGGATAGCCAGATTTCGGGGCTGCCAGAGTGGGTGAAGGCAGACCGCTATAGTGTTTCGGCGCGGGTGGACGAGGACACGGCCGAAGTCTGGAAGAAGCTTTCGAAGAAGGAGCTTCAGAAGCAGCAACAGGTCATGTTGCAGGCGATGCTGGCCGACCGCTGCCAGCTTACGATGCGGCGCGAAGTGAAGGAATTGCCGGTGTACGACCTTGTGATTGCCAAGGGCGGATTGAAGATGAAAGAAGCTGCGCAGGATGAGAAGGAATCCAGTGAGTGGAAGCAGACGGCTTTGTACAGCGCGACCAGTCAGGGCGACGAGTTCACGATTGTAGCGACCACCCATGCCGGCACGATTCCGGATCTGGCGCAGAGTCTGCCGAACGCTGTGGGGCGGGTGATCGTCGACAAGACCGGGCTGGGCGATGAGAGATTCGATTTTGAGTTGAGGTGGTCGTCAAGCGATCAGGCGCCGTCAGAGGGAGGCGGCGCGGGCCCACCGATCTTCAAGGCACTGGAAGAGCAGCTCGGCCTTCAGTTGGTGCCCGCAAAAGAGCCCGTCGATACGTTTGTTGTCGAGCATATGGAGCGGCCGTCAGCCAACTGATTTGGCACCCCGATGTTCATGCTATAAATCGAAGCTGCGAAATGCAGGTCCTTCGACTCGTGGGCCGCGCGAAGCGCGGCCTACATCGCTCAGGATGACATCCAATTTTTGATTGCTCGGCGACCGTTCGGCGGGGTCGCATGTGCGGGTCTGGAGACCCGCACTACAGCCGGTCAGGAGACCGGCGCTACACGGGACGCTAGGGTGACGGTCAGAGTGTCGTGTATTCCTCGAGCAATCGCAGATAGAGCCGGTAGTCGTCGATCGAAACCGCGGGCGGGGTCTGGTGGTCGACGCTGGGGATGAAGCCGCCGCTGCGCATGATGGGCACGAGGCGCTCGAATTCTTCGCGCATGGCGGCCTCGCCCAAATGCATGACGAGCTTGTTGTAGTGGCCGACCATACGCAGGTTTGGATAAGCTTGCCTCAGCACCATGCTGTCTACCTTCGCCTGTCGCTCCAATGGCAGAACGCCTTCTACGCCTACCGATTGCAGCCATGGGACTAGCTTCGTGACATCGCCATCGCTGTCCATGATGGTGAGGATTTTCATCTCCTTCACGCGCTCGAGCAGGCGCAGGTAATAGGGCGTCATGAACTGGTCGCAGATGCGGCGCGAAATCATGGGGCCGTGGTTGTAGGACATGTCCTCGGCGATGGTCATGAAAGTGGGGACGCAGGTCTTATTGATCGCTTCGAGCAGGCCGAGGTTGAAGTTCAGCAGATCGCTGTTGATGCGGTGCAGCAGCTCGGGCTGGTCGGCGTAGGCGAGCATCATGGTCTCAAAGCCGAGCAGCGTGCGCGGAAACCAGAAGAAGCCTTCGAGGGTGATCCAGACAACGGCTTCGCCGCGCGCCTGGCGGCCCGCCCAGGGGCGCATGGAATCGATGGCTGCGCTGTGATTGGGATAGAGCGAGGGCAGAATGCGCAGATAGTCGTCCATGTTGGCGACGGTGCCCTCGATGTGGTGCTGCACGGCTTCGATGGTGGGCGCGGTGGTGGAGAACCAGAATTGCTGGTAGGGATCGAGGCCAAAGTATTCGGCGATTTCGAAGACGCCGGTGAGATTGGCGGGAAGCCCTTCGGTGTGCCAGCGATCGATGGTCAGGTCCCACCACATGGCCCACTCCCAGCGGGGCAGGCGGTCGACGGGCTGAAAATTCATGAGGGCGCGAAAACGTTCAACGTGATTCATGGCGGTTATGTTGTGAGTTCTTGCGATCATGGTACACGAACTGGCGAGACCGGTCTCTGCAGAGACCGATGGCGGCGCGCTGCGCGGGTCTGGAGACCCGCACTACAGCCGGTCAGGAGACCGGCGCTACTTCAGGTCAGAGGTGCGGCGCTCGGCCTTCACATGGGCTTCACCGAGCCGTTATACACTTGACCTGTTATGGAAATGACGGGTTGTGGCACTGCAATTGTGACGCCGTTTCGGGCGGATGGATCGGTGGACGAGCCGGCGCTGTGGGCGCTGGTGAACTGGCAGATCGAGTCGGGGATTGATTTTCTCGTGGTCTGCGGCTCGACGGGCGAGGCTGCGACGCTGGACGAGGAGGAGTGGCTGCACACCATCCGTCTCGTGATCGATGCGGCGGCGGGGCGCGTTCCCATCTGGGCCGGCTGCACGCATAACTCCACGCGCGTGGTGTGCCGGCAAGCAGCGGTGCTGCGGCGCGTGCCCGGCGTGGCCGCGATACTCTCTGCAAATCCTTATTACAACAAGCCCACGCAGGAGGGGCAGTTCCAGCATTTTCTGGCGCTGGCGCGCGAGGTGGATCCGCTGCCGGTGTGCGTGTACAACGTGCCGGGACGCACGGGCGCGAACCTGGAACCGGAGACTGTGGCGCGGTTGGCCGCGGCGGCGAAAAACATCGAGGCCATCAAGGAAGCGAGCGGCAAGCTGACGCAGTTTGCCGAGCTGTCGCATAAACTGCCGCGCGGCTTCAAGATTTTTTCAGGCGACGATAACCTGGCGATTGCGGCCATCGCCGTGGGCGCGCATGGGCTGATCAGCGTGGCCTCAAACGAGGCTCCGGCTGAAGTGACGCGCATGATCCACGCCGCACTCGAAAATCGCTGGGACGAGGCGCGCGATCTGGAACGCCGCTTTGCGCGGCTGTTCGAAGCCAATTTCTGGGAGTCGAATCCTGCTCCGGTAAAAACCGTGTTGAGCCTGATGGGCCGCTGCGGCGATACGGTTCGCTTGCCGCTGGTGCCTCCCACCGCGTCCACGCGCGTCAAGCTGGAAAGGCTGGCCGGTGAGTTGGGCCTGCTGAAACACACTCCGATTCCAGCCGGCGTGCGATCGGAAGTTTACTGACCGGACGCGAGCGGAGTTGGCGGCGTTAGTGGGGCTAGCGGAGTTAGATTGGCACCCGTGCTAAACGAGTTTTTGGGGAGCGCCTTTATGCAACGCGCGTTGGCGTTTGTTTTCCGGCGGTCTGTATGTATCGCGGCAATGGCTTTGATTGCCGTGATGCAGACGGCCGCGGCGCAGAGCCAGCCGAGCGCTGCTGCGCCGCACACCAGCGCCACACCGCCGGACCGCGCGGAACTTCTGAAAGTGAAACCGAATATCTCTGGCCAACGCAACGGGGTTTTCATCGAGCCCGATCCGATGGACTTTGCCGACCACGCTGGATATGTTTCGCTCTTCGACGGCCGAACATTGACCGGATGGGATGGGCAGCCGGGCGTGTGGAGCGTAGAGGACGGCGCCATCGTGGGCGTCTCCACCAAGGAGCACGTGGCAGGAAACTCCTTTCTCGTGTATCACGGCGCGGAGGCGAAGGACTTTGACTTGAAGCTCGAGATCAAGGTGGAGTGGGGCGGAGGCAGCGGCGTGCAGTATCGCAGCAGCACCGGTATTCCGCCGGGACGCGTGGCCGGCAAGGGCGAGCCGCCGCTCGATCCGCGCTGGGTGATGATTGGTCCGCAGGCCGACTTCTGGTACCCGGTGAACGAGCGCGCCAAACAATACAGCGGGCAGCTCTACTCGCAGAATACGTCGCTCGGCATTGTTGCCTGGCGCGGGCAGGTGGTCGAGGCGGAGCCGGGCAAGTTCCAGCGCCTGGTGGGAACGATTGGTGATCGCGCGCAACTGGGCACGTATGTGAAGGACGGCGAGTGGAACCAATACACGATCATCGCGAGGGGCGGAGTGATTCTGCACATTCTTAATGGGCAATTAATGGCGGTGCTGGTGGATGACGATCCGGCTTCGACCAATAATGTTTCAGGGCTGTTTGGATTGCAGATCGAAGGTACGCCCTGCAAGGTTTCGTTCCGCGATATCTGGTTGAGAAAAATTGACTAAGGCTATTGAGGGTTAGACGGCGAAGAGTGCCGAGGGATGACGTCCCGGGTAGACGAATATCGGGCCAAAAAAGTTTAAGTTTTTCAGCAACTTTCTTGTGTGCTTCCGTGTCATAACTCATCGACGGCAGGATAGTGACTCCAATCGCTCTTGAATGCCGCCTTAAGCAAATTCAGGCGATGGCTCCGTATGTGAGCACGCCTTGGAACGTTGTTGTTCGCCGAGGTTGAGAGCCGTTGCCAGGATGACGCCGAGGCGGCGTGCGTGGTACGGCTCGCAATCTGGACGGAGTTCCGGGCTGAGAGGCCAGCAAGTTGATTGTTTGCGCCACTCGTTACGCTCCAAATGCGGACGCTCGCGGAAAGCGACGTACTCCATATGTCGTCCCCCGATTCAAGTAGGAAGCTCCTGAAGTTGGCGCTGCTGCCCCTTAGCGCAGCGCTTGTCGCGGCAGCAGGTTGCGGTGGCGCCCTGATGTCAAGCAATGGGACAACGCAATCCAGCGGAGGCCCGGTGTTCCTGGTTGGCACAGACGCGCCCGCGCCATTGCCCTCCGTGGTCGGCGTAAAGATTCAGCTCGAAAGCATCGTGCTGACCAACGGATCAACCATGTCGGGCAACGTGCTTGTGAACCCCGTCACTGTGGACTTTGCCCGCTACAACGGCTTGCAGGGCCTGGTGGATATGAACAATGTTCAGCCAGGAACCTATACCGGCGTAACGATCGGCTTGGGGACGGCGAATGAAATCGACTACCTGAACGCGGGCATGCCGCCGACCATCTCCATGCTGACGCCAACGCTGACGATGCCGAGTGTCAGCATTATGCTGAACAATCCTCTTACAGTGAGCACTACGGGCGGAGTGCCCGTGGGCCTGCGCATCGACATGGACCTGGGTCAATCCGTTCAGGTGAGCGGCGGGAACATTACGGGCACGATCGTTCCGACGTTTGACGTGAGGACGGTGGCACGCACCGACCAGGGTGGCCACATTGACGAGTTCGTCGGATCGGTGACGACCCCGCCTTCCAGCGCGACGGCCACTTCATTCGCGATCACGGGCCCGCACGGCGAAGCGTTCACCATTAACCTCTCGAGTTCGACGGAGTGGGATGGCGGCGCAACGGAGAGCCAGCTGCTCGCAGACGGCTCCAACGCCATCGTGGTGGTAGCCGGCCAGTTCGATCCGGCCGACCAGACGCTGGATGCGGACGAAGTCGCGATTGTTTCCGATACAGGCTTCTACGCAGGCGGTCTCGTGACTTACGTAACGCCTACCACGGGTGCGGCCACCGACATGCAGTTCTACGTGCGCCACGTATTGCCATCCGGGCTGTCTGAGGTTCCGTTAGGTGGACTTGCCAACGTGACCATTACGGGCAATGAGAAATACGGCATTTACTGGATGCACAATGCCTTCACCAACCTGCTGTTTAACGACGCATCGTTGACGCCGGGCCAGGAGATCTCAGTGGGCGGGGCCGATCCGACCGCGAGCCCGTTTGCTGTGAAACGCATCCACCTGCGGAACTGGGGTTATAACGGCACCATTGTTGCGGGCAGCAGAAACGCAGCGCAGGGCACCTTCCAGATGAATGTGACCGGCTTTGCGGGGCAAGTCATTTCCTCACCCATTACGGTCTACCTGGGCGCGGGGTGCGACTTCCGCTACGGATACGGCGCCTTCACAGACTTGACGGATAGCGCCTCGATTCGCGTGGTGGGCATCCTGCTCAAATTCAACGGGCAGACCGTGCTGGTGGCTCGTCATATTGACGGGCTCAATTTGACCGATACGGCGGTAACCGCCTGGCAGTAAGAGAGACACGTGAATTACAAGTACGCCGGGGCCGCGAATCAAGCGGCTCCGGCTTATTTTTTGCGGCGAGGGCTTTCGTTGCGCCGCGCTCAGAACAGATCCGCAATCGGCGGAAACGTCAGCAGCAGCCCGAGAAATAGCAGTGCCAATGCGGCGGCATTGACGCGCGCGAGATTGACGCTGCGGTTATGCCAGCGCGCATGCAGAATGGCCCACGCCACAAGCCACAACACAATCGCGCACGTGGTCACGCCCGAGAGCGGGCCGGTGGGCTTCCAAAAGATCATCAGGCTCTTGATGGCGGCGGATTGATCGGCCAGGATGGCGAAGACGGCGACAAGAAACGCGCCTATGCCGGCGGCGAGAACGGCGGCTGCGCCGGCGCCGTTGGAGAGAGTTGCTGTTGGAATGGAAGCTGAGGCGTTCTGCGGGCTCATTTCTGTTCTCCCTGCATGATGTGGATGACCGGGCCGCCCTCGACGGGCGCGTTCTTGTTGATCATGGCGCCGAAGAATCCGGCCACTCCCGCGGCGAGGAGAGCGATCCACACAAAGGCGAGCACTGCGGCGCGCAGCTGGGGATAGTTTTTGAGATTGCGCCCGTATTGAAGAACTACGCTTGCGGCCATGGTGATGGAGATGGGCGCGATCCAGGCCACGTGCTCCTTCCACTCCATGCCGATCGAATGCCAACCGCTGGTTGTGGGGCTTGCCATCAGCAGCCGCTGAGGAAATGCGACGAGATTTGCCGTACCCGGCGGCACCGCGCGATACCAGGGATAGACGATGTATGCGCCGGTGAGTACGGCCAGCCATGCCAGCGCGGCCATCGCGACCAGGTAGATGCGGAGAAATTTTTCGTCGCTTTGGACGGGAGACGCTAAATTCTGCGGACTGTAACGGCGGTAGAGCTCGACCAGCGCACCGGAGCAGGCCAACAGATAGAGCGCGCCGAAGCCCATGCCGTGGATGAGCGTCCAGAAACCGCGTGCCGTGATCTCCATGTATTCGATCCTTTCATCCGCGTCGTGGCGGGTGCGGCGGGGTTATTTAGGTTGTGGAAAAATGGGAAACAATAGTGAGTCTCCCGAAGAGCTTCCAACAGGGCCTAAAGGCCCGGTAAATTTCGTTGCCTATTCGGCACGACTAAAGTCGTGCCCTGACACTTCGTGCGTTCCCTGAAGAGTTTTCCCGCAACCGTTACAGCCCGTTCTTGTTGGGCGGAGTGGGGAAAAACACATTGCCAGTGGTTGACTTCTGCGGGTCCGGCGGCGCGTCCTTGTCGTTCTTGCCCCACGTCCAGTACATGCCTACGTAGGCGTAGTTTTCGGTTTGTCCCGCGACGGAATGGCCGTAGCAGAACAAGATCTGCTCGTTGGTATTGTGCTTGAAGTGGTAGTAACCGCCGACATCGACCATGGCCGAGCGCTCGGTTTGCGCGGCGGCAAAGCCTTCGCGTCCGTGCGCGAAAATTTCCGCGCCCAACTCCCATTGTTCGCTCAACTCTCGCTTGATGAGCCATCCGGTGTAGGGGAAATCGCGGTAGTTGGCCTGGGGAACGACCTGGTAGCCGCCGCCTCCGTCAAAAAGCCATTTGCCGGAATTTTTCTGCAGCCAGATCGGGAGCTTGTACCAGACCTTGCCCACGCCGAGGCCCTTGTCGAAGTTGCCGGTGGGCATTTCAAACATGGTGAAGCTGCCGATCTGCGGAAAGTGCTTCGACTCCTTGATGAATGCGATCTTGGCTCCCAGTTCCACGTCGGTGAGCCCAAATTCAGTGGGCCCTGTGCCGGCGGGAAGATAGACAGGATTGTTTGACGGAGCGACCACGCCCCAGGGCAGGATGGCGTGCAGCTGCACGCGGGGAATGGCACCCCAGTTGAACTCGAAGGCCGGGCCGGTGGAGTCCATCTCTGCCGGGGTGCCGTCGACGCCGCCGAAGATGTAGAACTCGTAGTGATGCAGGTCGACCGGGACAGGGTCGTCGGTCTGGTAGGGAGGGCCTTGTGCGTGAACCCACGGGGCCAGGCAGAGAAGCAGCGCGAGCGCGGCCAGCCCGAGGGGCTTGCGGGCGCCACGCAGCGAAAATTTCTTCGGGGCAAGCGAAGGGTGCGCCGCTGGAGAAGCCATCTCCCGCAAACCTTATATCGAATTTCGATTATGGTCAAGGAAAAATCATGTAAACGCTTGTATAGTGGTTTTGTCATGATCCCCAAGCGCGAACTGTTTTACGGCCTGATTCGCATCCATGTGCTGCTGCACGCGTGCGAGGAACCGATCTTTGGCCTGGCCATGATGAAGGAGCTTGCGCATCACGGCTATCGCATCGGGCCGGGCACGCTTTACCCGCTGCTGCACGGACTGGAACGCGCTGGGCTGTTGAAGGGCGTACAGAAAGACGCGGGCGATCGCCGGCGGATGTATAGGATCACCGCTGCCGGAAGAAAGGCGCTGGTGCGGGCGAAGGAGAAGGTCGACGAACTCTACCGCGAGTTGCACGAAGCCCACCCGCGGCGGATTGGCGGAGCGTAGTTCGTCAGTCTACGCGGGAGGCGCAAAGTTCACAGGAAATGGTGGCGGCCACCGCCGCCGTTCGAGTGGCTCATCCTGGGAGCTTTCGGCGCGCTGAAATGTCCACCTCCGCCATAATTCTTAGGAGCTTTGAATTTTGGCGCGCTGTACCGGGGTTGCTTCTGGTTGGCGAATCCGCGAAAACCGTTGGACTCATTGCGTGCCATGGAATTGCCATAGGGCTGATACGAACGGTTGGAATAGGCGCGCGAATTCGTCTGCGGTGCGCGATACGACGAATACGGATTGCTGTACCCGTTGCTATATGCGTAGCCAGGTCGCGCCGCGTAATTCTGCTGCGGGTAAGCCTGTGTTGTCCTGTTCGAATAGCCGTAGCCGTAACCCGGATTGGTGAAGGTCTGCGAACGGTTTGAGTATGCGGGATTCGAGTAGGTCTGCGCGCGGTTGGGGTAAGTCTGCGGATGATACGCGTAGCTTTGTGGCGCGGAGCGTTCGTAATTCTGACTGGGCAGCGCGGGACGCGTGTTGCCGTACGCCGGCTGTTGCGCACCGCGATACGAGTACGCATCGGAACGCGTGGGCTCGCGGTACGGCTCGGGCTGCCGCGCGTAGTTCTGCGCCGGTGCGCGATTGTTGTACGCGCTGCCGCGCTGGTACGAGTTTTGATAGGAGTTTTGCGGTGTCGGGTAGCGACGGTCGGGGTTGCCGTAGCCGCCGGGCGCGCGCGCATTCTGCCTCCAGCCGCTGTAGGCGCCGCCGTACGCACGAGGGCCGCCGCGTGGCAGGCCCCAATCGTGCACCGAGGCGCTCGTGGTGAAGTAGCCGGAGTGATTAAAGAGCACCGCGTGCCCCAGCCAGTCGAGGCCCCACGACAGTAGTCCGAAAGGTGTGCGATCGAAGGCCCCTAGCGCGAAGCTCAACCCATACTGAATGGGAAGGCCGCTGAAGAACGAACCCAGCGCACCGACCGGCGAGAAGCCGGGATAGGGCGCAATCGGCGCACCGTAGACATCCCACGGATTGTAGGTGGGGACGTAAACGACCTCCGGGTTGGGCGGCGCAATGTCAATGTATCCCTGGTTGTCGTTTACGTCTTCCTGCGGCGTAGTTTGGAGATTGCCGGCCTGCTGTGCGCGCTCGCGCAGCACCTGGACGGTTTGCATCACGTCCTGCGGTTGGTTGTAATAGGCATCGCCGAGCGCCGTGGTCCAGTCGAGGTCGTGGTTCAACAAGTCGAGCACGTCGGGAAATGCCGTGAGCGCCTTCACGCTCGGATCCCAATCACCCTGCGCTTGGGCTCCGGCGGCTATCTGGTCGGGCGAGCCATAGCCTTGCGCGCGCATCTGCTGCAACCACTGATCGGCCACGGCCACCTGGGCGGGATACGTGGACGCAGTGAAAATCTGCGCCAACAGTGCGTCGGGATAGAGTGCGATGGGCGCGAGGAGCTGCTCAAGCTGATCAGCGCTGAGCGCCTGCACAGGCGCGGCGGGCTGGCTAAAATCCGGCTGCTGGTATGGGGAAGTCGCGTAAGGTTGCTGCGCGTAGGGCTGCTGCTGTGGTGCGTACTGCGGCTGCTGGTACTGTGGTTGCTGATATTGCGGCTGCTGAACTTGTGGTTGCGCGTAGCCGTATTGTGGCTGCTGGTATTGCGGTTGCTGCGCCTGCGGTTGCGCGTAAGGGCTGCCGTAATTCCCGTTGGGCGAGGCCGGATAAGAATAGGGTTGATATCCCTGTTGCGCCGCGAGATTTGTGGGTGCGGCGGCAAGAGCGGTGACTGCGGAGACGATGGCTATGCCTGCAACACTCGAAACAAAAGTGTGCGGCTTGGATGCGAATTTCATGATCCCTCACAGTCCGTTCCGGTCTGCTCCCGGAGCCGTTCAACGGCAGCGGCTTTTCCCTCGCAAGCTGGGTTCGGCAAAGCCGACACTGCAGCCCCGGGGGAGGGCTGATGATTTTGACCCCGAATGGAGGGATTTGTTTCGCGGCGGAAGGGAAGAATTCAGGAGGGTCGCGTGGGCGCGTAAGTTGAAGAGGCAGCCTCAGTTATCTCCGGGCCGAACTGCATTTTGAACTGCGCGGCGGTGACGGGTTTGCCGAAGAGCCAACCCTGACCCATAATGCCGCGACCGGCCCTCGCGAAATACTCGGCCTGCTGCTCGGATTCGATGCCCTCCACAACGACCAATAGGCCCAACTGGCTGGCCATTTCGAGAATCTGCGGAACCACCGACGCGGTGACAGCTTCAGTGCCCACGGTACCGGTGAACGCGCGATCGATCTTGATGCCGTCTACGGCCAGGTCGTGCAGATAAGCGAGCGAGGAGTAGCCAGTGCCGAAGTCGTCGATGAACACCGAATGGCCGGTGGACTTGAGGCGCGCAATGGCTTGCGTGGCTGTCTCGCGATCGGCGGTGCACCGCTCCGTCAGCTCAAGGGCGAGCGCCACCGGCTTGATCTTTGCGGTCTTCACGCACTGCTGCAGCCGCGCGAAGAATGCGGGAGCGTTCAGATCCTGCATGGTGATGTTGATGGTGACGTGGAAGCCGTCGCGCCGGAGAAGGTCGTGCATCTCCTCGACGACGCATGCGAGCACGTACCTGGTAATCTCGCCGATAAATTCTTTGCGTTCGGCCAGTTCGATAAACACGTCGGCGGGAACCTGCTCGTTGCTCTCGTTGGTCCAGCGCGCCAGCGCTTCTGCGCCGACCACAGCGCGCGTGTTGAGGTCGACCACCGGCTGATAGACAACGGTCAGTTCGCCCTTCCGTATTGCGCGCCGCAAACGCCGCTCAAAGGAACGCTGGCGGTAATAGAAGAGGATGAGGGCGAGGGCGACAAAGGCGCCCAGCAGCGCCCCAGCGATGAGATGGAACAAGGCATGGGCCTGTCCTTTGGCCAGCAAGGCGGCGCGCGGCTCGGCTGCAACGGCGCACACCCGGTAGATCTTCGAGCAGAGCGGCTGATACACGATGCCATCGCGCTCCACCATTTGCTCCGCCACAACTTCGGCGCTCGAAAGCGGCTCGTGATGACCGATTGCGTAGAATGTGCGCCGGCTGTCACGGGCAAAGAACAGGCCCGTGAAGATCATGGGAGGCTCGTCAAATGTATTGAGGAAGGCCTTGGGGTTCGCGGCAAAGGAGACGCCTCCCAACTCCGCTACTAAACCACTGGCGTCGGGAGCGATGGCGAGCGGCGTGAGCGCGTAGAACTTTACATCCTCGTCGTTGGCATCGGGTTGCGACACGGGAAGCGGCGACGCGAGCCGGCCCATGGTCGTGGTGCAGTAGAGAAATCCATTCTTGTCGCGCCCGATGTCCTTGATGGTAGCCGAGTAGAAGACGATGCGGCGCATGAACGCCAGCTCCTGATCGGAGCAAAAGGGCAATCTGGCGGCGAGCACGGCGTCGTGTGTCGAGCGCAACTCTCTGGCAATGGCTTCGACATTGCGCAGCGCGCGGCTGGCGTACTGCTGAAGCTCTTCTTTCCCGGTTGTCAGTTCCAGGTTGTGGGCGACGAGCGCGGCGAGGGTCGTACCAATACCCGCTCCCAGAAGGAGCAGGGCCACCATCGCGAGTCGGCTGCGTGTGTGAGTCACAAATGCACCCGTTTTGTGTGCGTCAGTATTACACGCAACTTCGCGGATTGCAAGAAGATATGCGCCTTCAAAGAGGGGAAGACTGGCCGGGTTGCTCGCCCGGTTTTGCACTCATCCGGCCAGGCTCTTTTTCACCAGTTCGCTCACGGCTTTGCCGTCGGCGCGCACGCCCGCAGCCTGCAGCTTGGCCTGCACTGCCTTCATCGCCGGGCCCATCTCCTTCTGGTTGGGCTTGTGTCCGAGCGTGGCTTCGAGCTCGGCGAGCGCTTGCGCCACCAGCGTGGCCAGGCCCGCTTCATCGAGCGCCTTGGGCAGGAACTCCTCGATGATCACGATCTCCGCGGCTTCCTTGGACGCAAGATCCAGTCGATTGCCGTTGGTGAACTGCTCGATCGAATCGCGCCGCTGCTTGATCATCGACGCCAGCGTCTGCTCGCCTTCAACTTGCGTGAGCGGCGCGCGCTTTTCGATGGACTTGTTTTTGAGCGCGTTCTTGATGAGGCGCAGAGTCTGGGTCCGCTCCGCGTCGTGGGCCTTCATGGCGATAATAACCTGCTGGCTGATCAGGGCTTCGAGTGCTCCGAAATCCGTCATTTTTCTATGGGCTCCTGGCCGATTTCTTGCGCCCGCATCCGCAGGCCAAAAGCAAATTGTAACGATTCTTACCGCGAGATGCACTACGCCGGCAAAGGATGTATCCCCGGAGATCTTCGTTTTTGCGCGGTGAAATCGAATGGGCGCATCATCCAGAACTTTCGCCTTGCTGCCGCATTTATAGGAGTGTGGGAGGTGAATCAACATGATGAGGCACTGGAGGACGATGATCGCGTTGGCTGGCATGTGGATTGCCGCCATGCCGGCCTTCGGCGCCATTCCCGCGCGCCCGGGCACTGTGAACTACATCGAAGGCGCGACATATCTCAACGGCAAACCTCTGCGTCAACAGAGCGTGGGAAGCGTCGCGCTCGATCCTGGCCAGGTGCTGACCACCGGCGCAGGCAAGGCTGAGATTCTGCTCACGCCGGGCATCTTTCTACGCGTAGACGACCGAAGCGCGGTGAAGATGATCTCGCCGGACTTGGCGCAGACGCAGGTCGCGCTGGAGCGGGGACGCGCCGGAGTGGAAGTGGACCAGATTTTTCCGCAGAACGAAATTCAAATCGTCGACAACGGCGTCACCACGCAGTTGATCAAGCCCGGCTACTACGAGTTCGACGCCAACCAACCGGAGGCAATGGTGTTTGACGGTCGGGCCGAAGTGCAAACGGGCGACGGCAAATGGGAGACGGTAAAGGGGCACCATGAGCTGGCGCTGGTGGCGGACGGAGCGCGCGAGAAAACGGTGGGATTTGACTCTCATCCCGTGAATGACGAGCTCTACAACTGGAGCAGCCTGCGTTCGCACTACCTGGCCGAAGCCAACAACCAGATCGCCGGCGAGTATGTCTCTGCGCCGGGGTTCTATCCGGGATGGTATTGGGACCCGTACATGTGGGATTACACGTTCCTGGGCTGGGATCCGTTCTTTAGCCCGTTCGGTTGGGGTTTCTATCCGTGGGGCGGCTATGTGGGCTTCTACGGCGGCGGATATCATGGCGGGCGCGGGTTCTACGGCGGTGGCCGAGGGTTCGTTGGTGGCGGCGGCTTCCATGGTGGCGGCGGATTCCACGGGGGTGGTGGATTCCACGGTGGCGGAGGAGGGAGGCGGTAACAGCGCCTGAACGAAGCCACCGAAATGGCCGGACTCGGAAGGGTTCGGCCATTTCTTTGCCTATTTTCAGGTTTCCACAGCAAGAGTTAATCACAAAAACCACAAAAGTGTGTATTCTGTGAGTGACAAGTCTCGAATCTACTCCAAAGCGAGGGAAAAATGATCCACAAGACACGCCTTTATACTCCCGGTCCGACCCCGCTGCTTCCGGCGGCCCAGTTTGCCATGGCGGCGGCTGACATGCACCATCGCACGGCGGAGTTTCGCGCCCTCTTTCAGAAGGTGCTGGCGCAGCTCAAGGTGTTTGTGGGCACTGAAAATGCTGTGCTGCTCTTATCCTGTTCCGGCACAGGCGCGATGGAGGCGTCGGTGTCGAACCTGACCTCGCCCGGCGACAAGGTGCTGGTGCTGACGGCGGGCAAATTCGGCGAGCGCTGGACGGGTTTGGCGAAGGCGTTCAATTGCGAGCCCGACGTGCTGACTGCGCCCTACGGGCAGACCTTCGATATGGCGCAGGTGCGTGGCGCGCTCAAGCCTGAGTACAAAGTCATTTTCACGCAGGCCACCGAGACTTCGACGGCGGTGCGTCACGATATTCAAGCCATTGCAAAGCTGCGCGACGAGATGGCGCCGAACGCCTTGCTCGTGGTGGACGGCATTACCGGCCTGGGGACGACACATTTTGACGTCGATGGCTGGGGTATCGATGTGCTGATCGGCGGATCGCAGAAGGCTGTGATGATTCCGCCGGGCCTGGCGTATCTCAGCGTGAGCGAGAAGGCGTGGGCGGCGATGGAGACGAGCAAGAATCCCCGCTACTACTTCGACCTGCGCAAGGAGCGCAAGAACGCGGTGAAGGGCGAGAGCGCCTATACGCCGGCGGTTGCGCTGGTTGCTGGCCTCGGCGCCGCGCTCGACTACATTGCCGGGCAGGCGGGTGGCGATCTGGAAAAGGGGCGCATCGCGCTGATCGACAATGCGCAGGTGAATGCGGAGGCGACGCGCGCGGGCCTGGTGGCGCTGGGCTTTACGCTCTTTGCGCCAACTGCGCCGGCGGCTGCGGCCACGGCTGTCGCCGTGCCGGAGGGTATGGACTCGGGCGCAGTGGTGAAGGCGCTGAAGGCGAAGTTTGCGCTGGTGACGGCGAACGGCCAGGGCGAGATGCAGGGCAAGATTTTCCGCGTGGCGCACCTCGGCTTCTTCGACTATCTGGACACCGTGGCCCTGCTGGGCGCGATGGAGCACATTGCGAAGGACACGCTCGGGCTGCCGGTGAAATGGGGCCAGGCGGTAGCGGCGGCGCAGGAAGTGTATGCGAAGGCGGCTTCTAGCTCCTAGCTTCTAACTGCTAGCTGGTGGTTGCGCCGGCTCAATTCCGTGTTCCGTCCTGCAAGTGCAACCTGAGGGGGCGCAGAGATAACGACTGGGAGCGCGCCACGATTGTCGCGCTCCGGCTTTTAGCTAGGAGCTAGAAGCTAAAGGCCAGGAGCTGTTTTTCATGCCAGAACTAAGTTTCGGAGAAAAGCTGCTGATCGCGCGCAAGCAGCTGGATCTCTTTCAATACGAAATGGCGGAGCGGCTGGGCGTGCATCCCAATTCGCTTACCAAGTACGAGCGCGGTGAAGGCAAGCCGCACGCGGCGGTGGTGCGCATGTTCGATCTGCTCTGCGAGCAGCAGGGCATTCGCTTTGACGATTACGAGAAGGCGTCGAATTCTGGCGCGACGGACAAGGGAGCAACGATGAAGATCGTATTGGCGGAGAAGGTTTCTCCGGCGACGCTGGCCGTGTTTGCGGCCGAGCCGGGATGGGATGTGAAGACGCACGACCAGTTGCCCGACGGCTTGCCGGCGGCGCTTGCCGACGCCGACGCGCTGGTGGTGCGCAGCGCCGTGCAGGTGGACGACGCGCTGATGGCGCACGCGCCCAAATTGCGCGTGATTGGCCGGGCCGGCGTAGGCGTGGATAACATCGACGCCCAAGCGGCCACGCGCCGCGGCATTGTGGTGATGAATACTCCGGGCGCAAACGCCGTGGCCGTAGCTGAGCTCACTCTGTGCCTGATGATCGCTCTGGCCCGCAAGGTGCCTGCGGCCAATTCCACCATGCATGCCGGCAAGTGGGAGAAGAAAAATTTGCAGGGCTCGGAGTTGCGCGGCAAGACCCTGGGCATTCTCGGCCTCGGGCGCATTGGGCTCGACGTGGCGCGGCGCGCGCGTGGCTTCGGTATGGAGATTTTTGGCGCCGATCCATTTGTCTCCGCAGCCGTGGCGCGCGAAAACGGTATTTCATTAGTCTCGGTTGAGGATCTCTTCGCAAAAGCAGATTACCTCACGCTTCACGTAGGCCTGACGCCGCAAACCCATGGCATCATCAATGCCAAGACTCTTGCCACCATGAAGAAGGGCGTGCGCATCGTTAATTGCGCGCGCGGCGAGTTGGTGGTGGAAGCGGATCTGGCGGCTGCGCTCAAGAACGGCCAGGTGGCGGGCGCGGCGCTCGACGTGTTTACCGTTGAGCCGCCCAAGGACTCGCCCTACTTCGGCCTCGACAACGTGATTCTTACGCCGCACATCGCCGGTTCCACGGCGGAGGCGCAGGAGGCCGTGGGCATACAGATCGCGCAGCAGGTGCGCGAGTATCTCAAGCTCGGCGTGGTGCAGAACGCCGTGAATCTGCCTTCGCTGAGCCACGAGGAGTACGTGAAGCTGGCTCCAATCATCGAAATGGCGGGGCGGCTGGGTTCGTTCCTTGCGCAGGCTGGCAAGAGTGGCATTGAATCCATCGCGCTCATCTACGGCGGCGCGCTGGCCGAGGTCAAGACCGAATTGGTGCGCAACGCGGCCATTGCCGGATTGCTGCAGGGATCGGAGAATGTGAATCGCATCAACGCGGCGGCCGTGGCCGCGGAGCGCGGCATCCGCGTGCACGAGGAAAAGGAAGAGAGCCATCGCGGTGGCGCGGCCACGGTGCTGACCGTGGTGCTGCACACGGCGCAGGGCGAGAGCCGCGCCAGCGCTACCGTGATTCACGGCGAGCAGCCGCGCTTGCTGGCGTTCGACGGCATCGACGTGGAAGCGCCGCTCGAGGGCACACTGGTCGTCTGCCGCAACCTCGACGTGCCCGGCGTTATCGGGCGCATCGGCACCATTCTCGGCCAGCAGGGCGTGAACATTGCCAACTTTGCGCTGGGCCGCGAGCGGGCCGGCGGCAAGCCAGTGAAGGCGCTGGCGGTGGTGCAGGTTGACGAGCCGGTTTCGGAATCGGTGCTGGAAGCGTTGAAGGTGATTGAGGCGCTGCTCGAAGCCCGATTGGTGAAGTTGACGAACGGAAAGTAATGGAATCTTTGTGAGCTGTTGCCTGATTTCAAGTGAGCAAAACGCACTGTGGCCCGGATCTCTGGAACGAGATCCGGGCCACACTATAGTTATGGCCGGCTGTTAATCGACGCGAATATTTCCTGAACCCGTTTGAACGCGAACCTCGGGTCCGCCGCCGTTCAGTTGTGTGTGCACGTGGTGCCTGTCTGGGACGGCCGGCGTCGCGGCGGTCTGCGTCACCTTTGCGAAATGGATGAGCATCGTGCCCGAGCCGACAGATGCGTCAAGATCCATGGGCGCATTTCCCGTCGACAGTTCAATGGATCCGGATCCGGACTGGAGCTTCCAGGGCGAAGAAGGAGTTCCTGCAGCCTTGATCCCGCCGGAGCCCGTTTGGGCCTCGAGCGATCCATGCACGCCCTTCAAATCGATGGTGCCCGAGCCCGTCTGCGCTTTCGCATCTCCCTGGCCGGTACCGTCGATTGCGATATTGCCGGAACCAGTCTGGGTCTTGAAGCCGCCCTCCATTCCGGTTGCCATGATGTTGCCGGAGCCGGTGGTCAACTTTGCATCCTGCCCGACGCCGGTGTCGGTGATGTTGCCTGAACCGGTAGCGGCGTTGAGGGCGGTGTCGGCCGGGGCTTCGATTTCATAACTGATGCTGATGTTGTGCAGGTTCTCCTGGTGACCGCCAATCTGGATCGTATTTCCCTCTTGCTGAATGGGAGGATTGGCGGCGATCTGTTGGGCCTGCGCCGGGTCGCCGTTCTGATTCACCTTGACGATGCCGTGGATATGGATCTGGTTGGCGGGTCCGCGTGTGAGCGTAATGGATCCCGAACCGGTGCTGACCGATAGATCAAGCTTGCCGCTGAACGTCAGGTTGCGATCGAAGGTGGCCTCGGCCGGGTCGGGAGCCGCGCGCAAAAACAGGGAATGTCCGAAGTTGTCGAGCATGGCAAGCAATTCGCCGCCGTAACCGTTCGCTGCGGGCGCATTGAAGCTGCTCGGCGCTCCGGATGACGGCACGTCGATATGGATGGCTGGCACATCGATGTGCCGGGCGGGAATATCGATTTGTTTGGCCGGAATGTCGATGTGCCTGGCCTGAACATCGATGTGATGCGCCGGAACATCTACGTGGACGGCCGGTACGTCGATATGACGGGCCGGCACATCCACATGCACGGCGGGTACTTCGAAATGCTGAGCTGGAATATCAATATGTTGCGCCGGCACGTTTACGTGGACGGCCGGAACCTCGATGTGCCGCGGCGGTACATCAACATGAACGCGAGGAACCTCGATGTGAACAGGCGGCACAGGAGCGGCGGGGGCAGCAGGCGGTGCAACGGAACTGGGCGCTGGCGTCTGCGGCGGAGCGGGCGCGGCCTCAGGTGCGGCGGGCGCGGCTTCAGATGGGGCTGCAGGCTGCGCGGGTGACTGGCTTGCGGCCGGAGACTGGCTGGGAGCGGGCGCGGATTGCTGCGTCTGCGCTTTGGCCGTCACGCGCACAAATGTGGCGGCGGCAAACAGGACCACGGGAACGAGAAGGGCGGTGGTAAGCGCGCGGCGGCTTGCGGTGAAGGCCTGGCGGAACGCGCCTTCGTTAAACAGGCGCTCGATGCGTTGCGAGAGATTGGATGAGCGGGCCATAGCAACTCCGATTTGGGTTAGGTGCGGCGCGGCCGCGAATTCGAGGAGGATCTGAGCGTAGGAGGCGCGGCTGGCCGCTTCTTCAAGACCGGAGCGGTCGCTGATGGCCTCAGCCAGATCGGAGAGTTGGCGCTTGAGCCACCATCCCAGGGGACTGAACCAGACGATGGCGGCGTAGAGGCCGGCAAGAGCCTGCAAATAAAAATCGCCGTGGCGGATGTGGGAGCGCTCGTGGGCGAGAACGATGCGCAGCTTCTCGCTGTCCCATGATCTGTAGCCGGCGGGCAGGATCACAAACGAGCCAATCGTGACGGGCGAGAAGATGGCGGCGCTGGAGCGCATGCGGAGTCCGTGGGCAGCGGCCAACATGGCCGAAACCGGCTGCGCTGAGCGCCAGAGAAGGAACGCTGCGATGAGTCCGTAAACGAGCCGAAACAGGAGCAGACCGGAAACGGCAATGTAGAGAAGCGCGACCGCTTCGAAGACCGAGAGTGTTTGAAATGCATGCGCCGAAGGGACAGGCAGTTCCGGAGCTGGGAGAACGTTGAAGTCGCCAGGCACGGCCGCGGGAGAGCCGGTGTGATGCGGGCGGGTTGCCGCGGACTTCTTAGAACGATGCGGCGCAGGCGATGCAAGGGGCTGCGCATGTTGCGCGGCTACGACCGGTTCGGATCGCGACACGAAAGACTGGGGTGCAGGAGTTGCCGGTGCGGCCCGATGCATGAATGCGGGCAGGACCAGCGTGACGCGGGGCAAGCGCGATGCGACGGGCAAAAGCAGCGGCATCAAAAAAGCCGCGGCGAGCACCAGCGTCCACGCCCTCTTGAGGGCGAGCACGTTGCGAACGCGGAAGAGACGCAGGATCACCCAGACGCCGATGGCGAGAGCCAGAGAGCGCAGGGCGGCGCCGGGCAGCGCAGAGATGATTTGGGCAAAGATCATTGAGGCGGGAGTCATTTGCGGGCCTCCTTGGTTTTGCTGTGGGCGGGATGGGCAGAGCGGTCTTCGTGCTGCCGGGTTTCGGCGATGCGCGCTGCCAGGCGTTGCAACTCGGCGCGGTCCAGCACTTTCGAATCCACCATACCCACCAACAACGCCTCCACCGAGCCTTCGCAGAACCAGTCGACAATGCGTTTGACGGCGCGGCCCGCCACACGCTGGCGTGATTCTGCCGGGCGATACAAGAAGGTGCGGTTCTCGAGGGAGTGCGCGAGGTACCCCTTCTCCTCGAGACGGCGCAGCACAGTGCGTACGGTCGAGTCCTTAAGGGGGCGATCCAGCTCTTCGCGTGTCTCCTCCGCGGTGACTGCGCCCAGGCGCCACACGATGGAGAGGATGTCCCGTTCCAGCTCTCCCAGCTCCGCGGGATCATGTCCGGATTGAGTGTTACTTGCCATAGTGTTACCGACTGTAACACGCAAAGACGGTCGGATGTCAAGTAGAATTTTGAAGATTCCCGCTTTCCACCCCGGTCCCCAAAGGCGAGGGACCGGGGGCACCCTCATCCTGGAATATGGTGCTTGTCGGGATCGGGGCTACCCGCCACGGATTGGAGCTGACCATGAAAAAGACTGTCCCCGCGGAATCCGGCTCGGCGTTCATCGACGCGAAGATCGACCAACTTGGCGACTGGCGCGGCAAGACGCTTGCCAAAGTGCGCGACCTCATCCACCAGGCCGATCCTGAGATTGTTGAAGAGTCGAAGTGGGCCAAGGCGACATCGCCGGGAGTTCCGGTCTGGTCCCACGGCGGGATCGTCTGCACGGGAGAGACTTACAAAAGCGCGGTCAAGTTGACATTTGCCAAAGGCGCTTCGCTGCCGGACCCGTCAGGTCTATTTAATTCCTCGCTCGACGGAAATGTCCGACGCGCCATTGACATCCACGAAGGCGAAAAGATCAATGAGGCGGCCTTGAAGAATCTCTTTCGCGCTGCCGTGGCGGTCAATCTCCTGAGTAAGAGCAAGCCGAAGCCGAAGGCCCGGTAGATGGCCAGCCCTGATGACCCACAAGCGGACCGTTCAACTTAGGACGTGCGGGAGATGCAGGCACCTTCGACGGCGCTCGAATCGGGATTCACGAAGTACCGGCGCTGGAAGTATAAAGCCAAATTCACCAAGGCAATCATCACGGGAACCTCGACCAGTGGCCCGATGACCGCGGCGAATGCTGCGCCCGAGTTGATGCCGAACACCGATACCGCAACCGCAATGGCCAGCTCGAAGTTATTTGACGCGGCCGTGAACGCGAGCGTGGCTGTCTTCGAATAATCGGCTCCCAGCTTCCGCCCCATGTAGAACGACACCAGGAACATGACGATGAAGTAGATCAGGAGCGGAATCGCGATGCGTAGCACGTCCAGCGGCAGACGCACGATGTAGCTGCCCTTCAGAGAGAACATCACCACGATGGTGAACAGCAGGGCTATCAAAGTGAGCGGGCTGACGCGTGGCACAAAGCTGCGGTCGTACCACTCCCGCCCCTTGGCGCGAACCAGCACGGTGCGAGTGAGAAACCCGGCAATGAAGGGAACGCCGAGGTAGAAGAAGACACTGCGCGCGATTTCGCCGATGGAGATTTTCACCACCGCGCCATGCAATCCAAACCAGCCCGGCAGAACCGTGATGAACACCCAGGAGTAGACGGAATAGAAAAACACCTGGAAGAGGGAATTGAATGCCACCAGCCCCGCGGCGTACTGCGTATCACCCTTTGCCAGCTCGTTCCACACGATGACCATGGCGATGCAACGCGCCAGGCCGATCAGGATGAGGCCGGCCATGTATTCGGGATAGCCGCGCAGAAAGATGATCGCGAGCGCAAACATCAGCACCGGCCCGATGAGCCAGTTCTGCAGCAGAGAGAGCCCCAGCACGCGCTTGTTGCGGAAGACTTCGTGCAATTCCTCATAGCGAACCCGCGTGAAGGGCGGATACATCATGAGGATCAGGCCGACTGCGATGGGAATCGACGTGGTGCCGACGCTGAAGCGATTGAGAAACGGCACCACTCCGGGAGCCACCGAGCCCAACGCGACGCCGAACGCCATGGCGCCGAAGATCCACGCGGTCAGGTAGCGATCCAGAAATGACAGACGGCTTTTCTTCAACTTAGGGGCTCCTCGGCTCGGCTACGAGCGGCCAATGTTATCGAGTTCATGCTTGATGGCGAACTGGTCAAGGGTGCTGAGCGGCAGGGAAAGAAACAGTCCTATCCTGCGGTCGAGCACGACGAAGGCATCGCGGAACGCGCGCGCGATTTCATCCGGCGTACCTTTGACCGCTGCCGGATCGGGAATTCCCCAATGCGCTGTCATCGGCTGTCCCGGCCAGTAAGGGCACTGCTCGTTGGCGGCGTTGTCACACACGGTAAAGACGAAATCCAGCTTGGGCGCTCCTGGAGCGGCGAATTCATCCCATGATTTGCTGCGCAGCCCGCTCGTCGACATCCGTGCGGACTCAATTTGTTTCAGCGCCTCTGGACGCGGATGGCCTGAAGGATGACTGCCCGCACTGTACGCGACAAAGTGGCCTTTCCCCTTTTGGTTCAGGATTGCTTCAGCCATGATCGAGCGCGCCGAGTTGCCGGTACAGAGAAACAGGACGTTGTAGTGATTTGGCATAGGCTTACTCCTTCGCGCCGATGGCGACTGGGGCGCAGCAGCCCGGCGTGCAGCAGGCCGCCTTGGGTTTGGCGGCGCGAATAAAGGCGCTCATGAACTTCCTGTTCACCTGCGGAGCGATGGCGTCGACATCCACGCCTGCTTCGGTGAGGAACTGGCGAGCGTCTTCCACGTTGTAGACGCGTGTATGCTCGACCGAAATATCGCTGAACCCGGCGTTGGAGAGCTTCGCAAGGTAGTCGTTCTCCTCGAGCGCTCCTGCGATGCATCCCACCCAGAGGAGCATGCTTTTTCGCACTTCGTCGGGCACGCTGCCCCGCACCACCACATCCGAAACCGCAAAGCGCCCGCCCGGCTTGAGCACGCGAAACGCTTCCCTCAGGACGCGGTCCTTGTCGGCTGAGAGATTGATGACGCAGTTTGAAATGATGACATCGACAGAGTTGTCGGGTAGCGGAATATTCTCGATCTCGCCCTTCAGGAACTCGACATTGGTTACGCCTGCCTGATGCTGATTCTGGCGGGCGAGCGCCAGCATCTCGTCCGTCATGTCGAGTCCGTACGCTTTGCCGGTGGGGCCAACGCGTTGCGCAGAGAGCAGCACGTCAATGCCGCCGCCGGAACCGAGGTCAAGGACTGTCTCTCCGGCGCGGAGTTCAATCAGCGCGGTCGGGTTTCCGCATCCCAGCGAAGCCAGGACGGCTTTTTCCGGGAGGAGCCCTTTTTCGCCGGCGCTGTAGAGATTGGTTGTGATGGGATCGCAGCAACGCAGGCCAGGATCGCAACATGCCTGCAAAGTGCCCGACTCCGCTACGGCGCGAGCCGCGCTCCCGTACTTTTCTTTTACCTGCTCCTGGACGGTGGTCTTCGATTTCATTCGTGCGTCTCCTTGCATACGCTAAAGCGAATGTATTCCCGGCTGGACATATTTGTCAAGGCGTATATAATAAAAGCGTGGAACGCTCCCGCAAAGCTTACGATCTCGCCGTGCTGTTTGCGGCGCTCTCCGACCGCACCCGGCTGCGCTTGCTGAACCTGATGGACGGGCGGGAAGTTTGCGTCTGCTATTTCATTGAGATCCTCGGGCAGAGCCAGCCCAAGATTTCGCGACACCTGGCGTATCTGCGCCGCGCGGGAGTGGTGGCGGCTCGCCGCGAAGGCAAGTGGATGCACTACAAGATCGTTGTGCCCGCACATGCCGGCGCAGCCAGGATCCTTCGCGAAACCCTGGCGGTTGTCAGGGAAGAGAAGGCGATGCAGACGGATCTGGCGCGCCTGGGCAAAGCCTGCTGTGCTCCGCAGAAGGTCCTGGCGCTCGAGGGGGCGCCGCTGCCGATTCCGGTCGAAGCGGTGGGCTGTTCCGCATGCTGAACTGACGAGAGCGGGTTCGTGCGATCCCACATCTCAAAGTCGAGATGTGGGGCACCCGCATTTTGTGCTGAGTTGAGAAGGAAATTTCATGTCGTCACTTCGTCGGGTCCGTGACGCGGCCCATGAAAAGGATGGCTCCGCTCGCGTTGTCCTGGATCAGGAACAGGAAGGGATGGTCGGCGGTGAAATAAATTGGCGGCGGCGGAGGAGTTCTGGATTGCATTGCCGTTGCCATCTCCATCACTACGGCCGTAGCCGCCGCGGCCTCAGTGCCGTTTTCGTCCAGATCGATGTAGGCCTTGTGGATGGCGGCGGAGATGACGAGGCTCTTGTCGCCCGTCATTCCGGAAAAGTCGGCGCTGTTTGGGTCGAAGGCCGTTTTCATTCCCAGGCTTTTGAGTGTGGAACTGAGTTCGAACTGCTGGGTGATCTTGAAGCGCGGCAGAGAGACGATCACCTCGTGTTCGTAACTGAGCGATGTCATCCACTTTTGAAGATTGCCGGCGCTGAGCGAGTGTTCCAGTGCGGGCAAGCCGCCGACGTCGTCGGGCAGCAGGATCAGCATCGAGATTTCGTCCTTCTCGTAAGGCATCAATAGGGCTTGGAAGGACGGGCCTTTGACGTAGTAGTAGCTCCCCCCGTTGTACATGGTGGGCACTTGAACGGTTTTGGCTTCCGACAGGTGAAAATCCTTGTCCTCGGTTGCGTTCTTGTTAAACTGATTGGCCCACGCTGCCTTGAAATAAATGGCGTTGGTGAGAATCAGGCGGGTGAGCGGCGTGACGGTGCCGGGGCCGAGCAGGTTCTGGATCTTGTCGTTGGTCTGCTTTTCGACCCACTCGTTGATGGTGGCGCGTACGCTGTCGGGAGCAGACTTGAAATCGACTGCGTGAAATCCTGCGCCGTAATTGCTTTTGACCAAATTCAGATAGGCCGGCAGGAACTTCTCGTCCTGCTCAGCCCAAAGCGCGTCGGCCACGCTCAGAGAGTATCCCTGGTGCGGGGAATTCATGCCGGCCAGCAGCGCGCCCATGGCCGGGTGCAGGCGCTCCTGCGGCAGCGTGTCGTGGAAGACGCGGGCCATCTCGGTGGCTGTCTGGCCGTGGGCACCGGCATAGGCCATGGCGAAGTCCGTGGAGATGCTTTCCGGCGAGAAAAAAAGATTTCCCGGCGTTGCGCTGAGCCGGCCGTAAAGATCAATGGCAAAGGCGTTGCTGCCCTGGACGGCCTCGGCCTGATCGGCGGAAGGGGCTGCGGGCGGCGCGGCGGCGAAGGCAGCCCGGCTAACGGACAGCGAGAGAAGAAGAGAAAGCAGCAGCTTCATGCAGGTCTCCTTTATTGGGCTGGAGAAAGGCGCCAGCTGACCGTAGAACGCAGAGTGCAACTTTTCTTGCAGCGAAAATCGTGGCCGATCGATATGGCGGATATCGGCGCCGGATTTCGCGACGGGTTCGCCGTTAACCCATCAGACTCTTGTGTCCCAGCCAGACGCGGAGATAGGAGGCCTGGCCGAGGTGGTACGTCTCGTGGATGGCCATGAAGCTGACCATGCCGCTGATTTTTCCGTCAAGGCTGGGCGGTCCCTGCGTCGCGGGCTGCGCCAACAAATCTTCCGAGACATTTTCAAGCGCCGCGGCAAGTGCGTGGCCGGACTCGCTCCAGGTGCTGAGCAGCGACGCGGGCGACGGGTAGGCGGAGTCTTCCAGGATTTTCTTGCCGCGTCCAAAGATCTCAAGCTGCGGTTGTACCCACTCAACGCCGATGAAATGAAGGACGCGGCCACGGCAATAGGCCATGTGGCCCATGATCCACGCCATGTGATTCAGCTTCCCGTCCGGGCGCTTGAGCCACTCCTCCGGCGAGAGGTCGCTGACCGTCTCATTCAGCGTCTTCGAGTTGAAGCGGTAGTTTTCGTTGGCGGTGGCGATGACTGCGGGAACTGGCATGGGGCCTTCCTTTGCGGTGGAATGCGCGCGGCGGATGCGCGGGAAGATGCTTACCGAATACCTGATTGAGGCGACCGCGGTCAAGCGAAGTGAGTTGCGCGCGAAACAAAAAAGGCGTCCCGAAGGACGCCATTCTTGAAAAGGCAGTGAATTTCTACGCGCGGCTCATGTAGGCGCCTTCGCTGGTGTCGACGCGAATCTTTTCTCCCTCATTGATGAAGGATGGAACCTGGACCACAAGGCCGGTTTCGGTCTTGGCGGGTTTGGTGACGCTGGAGGCGGTCGCCGACTTCAATCCCGGCTCGGTCTCGATGACTTCCAGATCGACGGTTTGCGGCAGTTCAATTCCCACCGGATTGCCATCGAAATAGCTCACGTGAATCTGCAGGTTGGGCGTGAGGTATTCAACGGTGTCGCCGAGGGTCGCGCTCTTGAGGACGGTCTGCTCGAAGTCCTGCGGGTTCATGAAGTAGTAATCGTCGCCGTCGGCGTAGAGAAACTCCATGAGAATTTCGTCCACGATCACCTTCTCAATGGAGTCGGCGGATCGGAAGCGGTGCTCAAACATGGCGCCGGACTTCAGGTTGCGCAGCTTGGCCTGGATGAAGGCGCGAAGATTGCCGGGCGTACGGTGCTCGACCTTGAAGACTATGTGCAGTTGGTCGTTGTGTTTGATGATCATGCCCGGACGAAGTTGAGTGGCGGGAATCGCCATAAATGGTGCAGCTCCTTGCTGGGTATGCGCGCGGTGCGCAATGAAATATGCCGTTTGGCGTCTATCTATTATTGTAGCCCAGCGACGGCTTGGGCGTGAGGTGTGCGCGCGCTGACACGGCCGGTGCGCGGAAGCGGCATTGATGCGCCTGTTGCGGCCCTGGTGACCTTGGTTTGCCGACCGGGGAGGGTGATATCGAAGCAGGATCGAGCGCGATATAGAATAGCGATGGGCCAGCGTGTGGCTGGGAGTGCATCTGAACTGAAGGACCAGGGCAAGATCAGAGATTCTGTATCCCAGTGCGTCTTGCCGCCGTTCCCCGGGGGCCCATCAAATGGAGCGCGCGGCTCCGAAAAACATCCTCTGATTGTGTTTATCCGATGAACAGCGGCCTGCGACAGGCGGGCAGGTAAAGATACGCCAGCCGGAGAGGGCAAGGGAGAAAACATCGATACATGAGCAAGCCAGACATGAGCAAGCCAGTTTCAATTTGTGTGATCGGGTCGGGTTACGTGGGACTTGTGGCGGCTGCGTGTTTTGCCGAGATCGGCCACAACGTGGTCTGCGTGGACAACGATGAAGCCAAGGTGAAACAACTGCGCGAGGGCGGAGTGCCCATCTTCGAGGAGCACCTGCCGGAGTTGCTGGCCAAGCATCGCGGCGGCTCCGTGGTTTTCACCACGGACCTGGGCGAAGCGGTAGAAAAAAGCGAAGCAATATTTATCGCGGTGGGCACGCCGCAAGGCGACAGCGGCGCCGCGGATTTGTCGTACGTGGAAGCCGTGGTGGCGGAGATTGCGCGCGCCATTACCAGCTACAAGGTGATTGTGGAGAAGAGCACGGTTCCGGTGTACACCAACGACTGGATTCGGCGCGTGCTGCACCGTCATGGCATCGAGCCGGAGAAATTCGATGTGGTTTCGAATCCCGAATTTCTGCGCGAAGGCACGGCGGTGCTGGATTTTCTACATCCTGATCGGATTGTGGTGGGCGCAAACAACGAGCGCTCCGCAGAAGTGTTGCAACGTATTTACGAGCCGCTGACCAGCGGCAGGTATTACACGCAGCCGGGCGCGCTTCAGGGCGTGTGCAACGCTACGCGTCCGGCGCGGCTTATTGTGACTTCGACGCAAAGCGCGGAGATTATCAAGCACGCATCGAATGCGTTCCTGGCGATGAAGATTTCGTTCATCAACGCCGTGGCAAACCTGGCAGAAGCGGTGGATGCGGATATCGAAGATATTTCCGCAGGCATCGGGCTCGACAACCGGATCGGTCCCAAGTTCCTGCATGCCGGGCTGGGATACGGCGGCTCCTGCTTCCCGAAGGACGTGGCCGCTTTCCACTGGGTGGCGCAGGAGCGGGGTGTGGATTTTCAACTGCTCGAAGAAGTGCGCAAGATCAACGAGACGCAGAAGGAAGTATTCTTCAACAAGGTGCGCTCCGCATTGTGGACCTTGCGCGGCAAGCGGCTGGCGGCATTGGGCCTGGCCTTCAAGGGCGAGACCGACGATATCCGGGAGTCACCGGCCATCAACATGATTCAAACGCTCCTGCAGGCAGGCGCGATTGTGACCGCATTCGATCCCGCCGCAATGGAGCGCGCCAAGGAAGTGTTGCCTCCGGCGAAAAATATGCATTACGCGGACGATCTGTATAGCGCGGCAAAGGATGCCGACGCGGTGCTGATCCTGACCGACTGGAAAGAATTCGCCACAGTGGACCTGCCGCGGCTGAACCGGGCCATGCGCTTCCCGATCATGATCGACGGAAGAAACCTGTACAAGCCGCTGGAGATGCAGAGCCACGGATTCACCTACGTGAGCGTGGGCAGACCGACGGCGTATCATGCGCAAGAAGGCAAACCGCGCAAGGCGTAAAAACAGTGTGAGTGTGGGTGTGAGTGTGGGTGTGAGTGTGCCGACCACTGACTACTCACACGCGCACTCACGCTCGTCACGGACCACGGTTTTTGGAGCGCTAGAATTTGATCATGCATGTTCTTGTCACCGGCGCTGCCGGGTTTCTTGGTTCGCACCTTACCGATCGCCTGCTGAGCGATGGCCACACGGTCCTTGGCGTGGACAATCTGTCGACCGGGGATCTCGAGAACCTTGCCCATCTCGCCGGCCATCCGCGCTTCCGGTTTGAGGAGCGGGACATCTGCACGAGCTTCGATCCGGGTCCGGTAGATTACGTTTTCAATCTGGCTTCGCCGGCCAGTCCGCCGGAGTATCTGCGCCTGGGCATTCAGACGTTGCGCGTGGGTTCCGTAGGGGTGGAGCATACGCTGGAAATTGCCGCGCGCTACAACGCGGCTTTCCTGCACGCTTCGACTTCAGAATGCTACGGTGACCCGCTGGAGCATCCGCAAAGCGAAAGCTATTGGGGCAATGTGAATCCGGTGGGTCCGCGTTCGGTGTACGACGAGGCCAAGCGATTTGCGGAAGCGATGGTGATGGCTTATCACCGTTCGCGCGGAGTGAATACGCACCTGGCGCGCATCTTCAACACCTACGGCCCGCGTTTGCATCCGGGCGACGGGCGGGTAATTTCAAACTTCATGATGCAGGCGCTGCGCGGCGAGCCGCTGACCATCTACGGCGACGGCCAGCAGACGCGCAGCTTCTGTTATGTCGACGATCTGATCGAGGGCATCATGCGCCTGTCGCAAAGCGACGAACATCTTCCGGTCAACATCGGCAATCCCGTGGAGTTCACGATTCTGGAGTGCGCGCAAACCATTTTGGAGATCACGGGATCGAAGAGCAAGCTGTGCTTTGTCGATCTGCCGGTGGACGATCCGGCACGCCGCCGCCCCGATATCACCAAGGCGCGGACGCTGTTGGGATGGGAGCCGAAGGTTCAGCTCAAAGAAGGGCTGAATAAATCGCTGGACTACTTTCGCAGCAAACTCGTTCACGAGACGGAAGTGAACCGGCCTTAGCGGCTTGTGTTGAAAGTCGAAATCGCCGCGAAAGAAATCCCGCAGGGGCTAAAGCCCTCATACATTTTGCGTCGCATGCGGCACGACTAAAGTCGTGCCCTGACACTTCTTGCGGTTCGTGAAAAGTTTTTCCGCAGCCTGCGGAGCGCCGGACTACCCGAATGCGTAAGGCGGGACTGCCCGAATGCGTGAGTTGCTGATCGGTTCTTAGCGGGGCGGCTCGTAGGGTTCGGCGCGCAACAGATTCGACAGAATGTTGCGCTCATACGGCGAGAAGGTGCTCTGGTAACGCGCGGAGTTGAGCACGGTATCGCGCTGGTCGAGCGGCACGGAACTCAGATTGCGGAAGGCCTGCTTCACCATCTCCTGGCGATCGGGCGGCAGCGCTTGATAGCTGCGGCCGGCCTGGCGTACCTGCATCTGCTCCTGCGGCGACATGCGTTCCAACATCTCACTGCGAGCCAAACGGCGATCGCGTTGCTGCTCCGGCATCTGGTCCAACCGGTGCAACTGCTGGACGAGCCGCTGTTGAGTGGCCGGAGGCAAGCGGCTAAAGCTGGGATCGCTGCGCAGCAACCGCTCCTGTTGATCGACAGGAAGTCCCTGGTGCCGATTCAGGAAGTCCCCAAGATGTCCTGGAGGGGCAGCGCCCGGGTAAGGGTTTCCAGGTCGTATGGGCGGAACCGATCCGCCGAAGGCGCCGCCATTCTGCCCGTACGCAGGACGCTGGCCGCCGTTATATTGCGGATTCTGCGGATAGGTCCGCAGCTGGTTCTGGTACGGTCCCTGCTGGTTCTGATATGGCCGCTGTTGATTCTGATACTGCCGCTGTTGATTCTGGTACTGCCGTTGCTGCTGATTACCGCGCTGCGGATTCTGAGCCTGGCGGGGAGCATTCTGCTGCCTACCGCCGCGCGGCTGGTTCTGACCGAAGCCTGCCCGCATGGCAGGACCGGAGCGGTAAGCAGCGCGACGCTGACCCTGGACGCTTGCCGCAGGCAGACAGAGAAACAGGACCGCAGCGGCGATGATCGCCGCCGGACGCATTCCTTGCGCGTTCCAGGTCCAGTTCACAAGTCGTTCTCCCGGCATTAGGGTCTGTTCACACTACTGAGGCGGCGGCGTTGCGAGCGAAAATCGGGCCAGGCGAAGCCGAGCCCGAAGGCTGTGGCGGGCCCACCGTCGAGGGCGAGAATGAAGTATGGCCCGATTTGCGTCGCAACCCGGAGGGCTGGGGCCAATTTTCCTCATCCCTTCGTCGCTCGTCGCTAGCGTACACCCGGTATGCGTCACTCCTCGCTCCTTGACCTGAGAAAAATTGGCGCCCAGCGCCACCGCCTCAGTAGTGTGAACAGACCCTCAGCCGACATCGCAAAAAAATCAGTCTCCGCTCGGATTGCTGGAGAGAGCTTCCATCTGGTCCAGCACCTGAGCATTGCTATCGAGCGTTTGCAGATCGTGCACGGTGGCAGCAAGCGGGGTAGGCTGCACGGGCTGCATCCAGTCGGTAACGCCAAGATAGGTGCCGCCGCCCAGCAGCAGTACGGCGGTCAACGCCATGGCAGCCAAAGGACGCACGTGCAGACCTGGACCATACACGATGCTGGCGCGGATGCGCGCGAATCGGCCCGCCAGCCAACCGGCCGGCGCGGCTTCGCGCTCTTCCCGCATCCTGGCGCCAAGCCGCGTGAGAAAGTAAGGGCTCGGCTCGGGAGCTTCCCAGGTATCCAGCAACTGCATGGCGGCGCGCAGCTTCGCAAGCTCCGCCTGGCAATCGCTGCACTCGGCAACATGCGCCTGGATTTTCCCAGGCACTCGGGCAGGTACTGCACGTGGATCGAGCAGCAGATCGGCCAGTTTCTCGTCCACCATCTTGCAATTCGTATTCGTCGTCATGGCTTGCCACCCCGCTCTCTGCCGGTTGGTTCCGGCTTCTTTCTACCTTCCAATCAAACAAAATCCTTCAACTTTTCCCGCAACGTCTGGTAGGCGCGGAAGAGGAGCGACTTGGTTGCCGACTCGCTCAGCTTGAGCACCTCGCCGATCTGGCGGTAATCCATTCCCTGGTACTTGTGCATCAGCACTGCCATGCGCTGCCGCTCTGGCAGCGCCATCACGTGCAGGCGGATGGCGGCCATGCGCTCATTGCGCAGCAGCTGCTCTTCCGCCGAAGGCTCGTCGTCGGCCAGATCCGGAGACGTACCTGTCTCCTCGTCGGGCTGGTCCAGGTACACCGTTTGCGCGGTCCGTTCGTGCTTGGTGTCGCGTGCGTAGTTCACGGCCAGGTTAGTCGCGATGCGGTAAAGCCAGGTGGTAAACCTGGCCTCGGCCCGGTAACTGGCTCTGGCACGATAGACGCGCAAAAACACTTCCTGGGCTAACTCTTCGGCAATGGCCTGGTTGTTCACCATCCGGTAGAGGAAATGAATCATCGGCCGGTGGTATTTTTGCGCCAGGTACGTAAATCCGGCCTCGTCCCCCTCGGCCACGCGGAGCATAACGGCCGCGTCGCTGGCGGGGTCCAGTCCCTCCCGAACGCCCATGTTCGGGTCAGGAGCCGCGCCCGGCCTCACGGCCGAACCGGCGCCCAAGGCAGGACCGTTAAGGACCATGGTTGCCATATCTTCTGGAACCCGATCCGTGCCCGAAGGTTGCGCCGGGTAACCGGTTTCTTCGCCGGATTTTCCATTTTCCTGGTCGTCCTCGGCGGGGGCTGGGCTCTCACTCCGGGAAAAGGTGGAAACTGGGCCTTTTCGGCCCGCAGCCGGGTGGGGCAGTCGGGAGCCTGCCAGGCCGGAAACAGGGCCGAGCACGGCTTCCCCATCCATGGGGAGCTCACCTTTCTGGCGGATTGAACGCGCTCTCCTGAACATACCCGGTTTCCCGTCCGGCGCCGGCGCCGCGAGAGGCAATCCATGCCCCCAAAGAGCCGCTGGATTTGGACGTAAAGCTCTGCTGGTGTTACTCTACCCTACGGAACGCCTTCTCGGGCGACCTTCCTGTGGCAGGGGTTTCAAACTGGTTTCCGGGCCGGTTTTCAGGCCGGTTTCAGGGAAGGCCGGGTTCGGGTAAAGCCGATAGCGAGCAAGGATTGCCCGGCAGGCCACGCCTTTCGAGAATCGGGAGTTTTCCCCGCCGGGACGGTGACCGCAACCCCTCCCAAAGCCTTTTCCGGGCGGTTAGCTCAGTTGGTTAGAGCGCCTGCTTCACACGCAGGAGGTCGCAGGTTCGAGTCCTGCACCGCCCACCAGCCTTCGCCCTCTGCGAGAGGGCTACGGCTCGGCATGCCAACCAACCTAATGGTCTGATAGGCTCGAATGTCCGAAAGCGGGCGAAGGCTGTCGCGCCGAAGCGTAAGCGCAGGCGGACCCTCTCTGAGGGCTACGCCTCGTGCTCTCGCGCCGGCCCGCCGCGCCGAAGCTTCAGCGAAGGCGGAAGCTTCAACGAAGGCGGGTATGCCAACCAACCCAATAGTCTGATAGGCTCGAATGTCCGAAAGCGGGAGATGGCTGTCGTGAAATATGTCTACATTCTTCAAAGCCTCGCCGGAGAGCATTTTTACACGGGCATCACCGACGACTTGGACGCCCGATTGTCAAAACACAATGAAGGCGCTGTAAACCACACTTCAAAGTTCCGCCCTCGGAGCATCAAGAGCTATATCGCGTTTTCGGACGAGGCAAAGGCTATCGCCTTCGAGAAGTATCTGAAGTCTGGATCTGGTCGAGCTTTTGCCAAGGCAAGGCTGTAGGTTGCTTGGCTTGCTTCGGGCCGCAGACCGACAACCGAATTCGCAGCCGACAAACAGCTGAAACTGCGGGAATAGGTTTCAAGTCCCGCTATCCCCGAGTTACCGGAAGGGGTACGCTTGAGGGAGGGCGAACGTTCGTGCTTTCCCACCCAAGCCGCAAAAGACGCCGCTTGGATGGGGCACAATCCATCGAGGGAGAGCCAGGAGTGAAAAACTTGGCCGGGCCACCCGCCACTTGCCTGTCCCGGACCTATGACCTCATCCTCTTCTTCTCCGCTTTGGAGGCGGGCTCCAACCTGAAATCCTTCCTGGAAGCATAATTCTCCAGTGCGAAGACGTGACTTGCGATGTTGCCGGAAAAGTAAATTGTGATCTTGACTAGATATCTCCCCTTATCCAACTTGAAATCTGGATTCCGAACACCCTTCAAATACGACTCATTTGACCATCCGTAGCATTCATCCTCATTGTCGTATCTTGCCGCGATATCAACGAGTTCGGGAACTCCGGGAAAGCAGTCGCGCCGAAAGGCAGCGCTATATTTTCGAGCATCAAAAAGGTAGACCACTACCCCACTCGTATTCAACTGAGGAGAATTCGGCTCATCCGAACCGGACCACCTGATCTTCATTGGACTGGAGAATATCGCCGTGCCGCTTTCGCGGCAAAACTGGACGTCGCCGGTGCACTGAAGGGCCGCTGACCGATCTAACCAATGAAGCGGCGTCGGCATCGGCTTGTTGTAAACTTTCACGCGCAGGAACCTAGATTGTGCGACATTCGGTTCTGGCGACTGCCACCCATCATGTGGCGGATGCTCAATCTCGAATTTCAACTTTGGCTTTTTCTCGTACTCAATGAACATCGTTGCAAGAATCGAGAAGAGTGCACCAAGAAAAGCCCCAAGTGTGGTAAGTGCGACTTCCATGCAAGGTCCTTTCCGGGGTCGCGAAATCTGTGAAGCCTGATAGCGTATAACCCTGAGATTTACATTCTATGTACCTGTCTTCCTCGCGTCCGCATAAATCGTACTGAGACGATTCGTCGCGGCCCGCAACTCTCCTCCTTTTTATTGTGGTGCTTGCCTGCCCCGGACTCCACTATTCTTGATGAATCACTCAGTTTCTCGGGAAGCGAGATACCATGGACACTCCAAAATTCATCGACGTGAGTACGTTTCAGAATCCCCTTGCAGAACTGGCTCTGACCATGGGCAGGTGGCCCGGTCATGAGGATCGTAGAGTGCTGTAAGAGCTGTGCCCCGTTCATCGCGTTCTTTGCGATGAGCGGGCGTTCCGATAAGATCTTGGCCGAACAGGGTTGGAGCCATGCCGAGCGGCCTGAAGCGGTTTCAAAAAGCGGAGTCCCTGCACTTCGTCACCTTCAGTTGTTTTCACCGTCTACCGCTGCTTGAAACGCCGGGAGCCAGGGAGAAGGTTGAGGCCGTGCTGGAACAAACGCGTGCAAGGCATCATGCGCGAGTTTACGCCTACGTTCTGATGCCCGAGCATGTACATCTGCTTGTCAATGAACCGCCGCAGATAGTCCTGGCGCAGTTTCTTGAAAGCCGTCAAGCAGATGACTTCGCGTAAGCTGCGAGGAGCGCGCGAAAAGTTCTGGCAAGACCGTTATTACGACAGCAATGTCTACGGAGAGCAGGCCCGTTCCGAAGTGATCCGTTATATCCATCGCAATCCAGGGTCCCCGGCGCGCGAATTCTGTGTGCTGGGGTGGAATCCAGTCAAGCGCGGACTGGTTGCGAAGCCGGAGGACTGCCACCCCACGGACGAAGACCTGTCCGTGGGGACCCAGGTGGCCGTGGTCCAGCTTCCTGCAATATGCGACCGGGCGACGGGTACCGTCGAGATCGAATCGCAGCGGACGGCGTGGCGGCGCGGCAACCAGTTACCGGAAGGGGTACGCGTAAGGGAGGGCGAACGTTTGTGCCTTCCCACCCAAGCCGCAAAAGACGCCGCTTGGATGGGGCACAATCCATCGAGGGAGAGCCAGGAGTGAAACACTTGGCCGGGCCACCCGCCACAGGAACGCAACGACTTGAAAAACGTTCCTCAGGGGTTAAAACCCCCTCATTTTTTTTGCGGTTTCTCGGCACGACTGAAGTCGTGCCCTTTCACGAAACCCATTTAAACAGTCAGTTCTAATCCCCGAGACAAGTTCCCAACCGGCGAGCGGTTTCGATCCATGGATGGTCGCGCGGAACTGATTTGCGCTTGCCGGCGACCTGATTGAGGGGCACCGGTTCGGCATATTCGCCGCGGGACGCGACCATGACGCCAAACTGTCCCCTGGCAATCAGATCGGCGCAGGCCGTGCCCAGGCGGGTCGCCAGGATGCGATCGGCGGCGCAGGGTGTTCCGCCGCGCTGCACGTGGCCGAGAATGGTTACGCGCGATTCCAGGTGGGTAAGCTCCTCGAGATGGTGGGTCAGGCGCAGTGTGTTGTCCTGGTGCCGCACCTCGAGAGCGGCGATGGCGCGCTTGGCCGCGATCTTGTCGTTGAGGGTCTTGGCGCGTTCAAGCTTCTTCTCGGCGGCATCGAAGGTGCGGGCGTCATCGCGGCTCATTGCGCCCTCAGCCACGGCCACGATGCTGAAGTTGCTGCCACGCTTGCTGCGCTGGCCGATGGCTTCAGCGATCTTCTCGACGTCGTAGGGAATTTCCGGAATGAGAATCACGTCCGCGCCTCCGGCGAGTCCGGCGCCCAGTGTAAGCCAGCCGGCGCGATGCCCCATAATCTCGGCCACGATGATGCGGTGGTGGCTATGTGCGGTGCTGTGCAGGCGATCGATGGCCTCGGTCGCAATGTCCAGCGCGGTGGCGTAGCCAAAGGTAGCGTCGGTCATGGCCACGTCGTTGTCAATGGTCTTGGGAAGCGTGATCACGTTGATGCCGGCCTTGTGCAGGCGCAGGGCGCTCTTCTGCGTGCCGCCGCCGCCCAGGCAAACTACGCAATCGATGCCCCACTTTTTGAGGTTGTCTTTGATGACGCCGGTCATGTCCTTGGTGCGGCCGTCGATCTCCATACGATGCGGCTTGTCGCGGCTGGTGCCGAGAATGGTGCCGCCGACGGTGAGAATGCCAGAAAGAGCGGTGCGATCCAGATTGATCCGCCGGTTCTCGACCAAGCCGCGAAAACCGTCGCGAAAACCCACGATTTCCATGCCGTAGTAGCCAAGCGCGGCCTTGCCCACGCCGCGGATGGCGGCGTTCAGGCCGGGGCTGTCGCCGCCGGCGGTCAGAATTCCGATGCGTTTGATCTTCGAGGCCATTCACAACAAATAACAGACCGGGCGGCGTGTTTGTCGAGTGCGTGGCGCGGCAAACTCCGCTCAGGAGGCCAATTCTATTGCGATGCGGATTTTAGATTCGGCACATCAGGAGTTCGATGCCGCGTCGGGCGCCGAGTTCGCTGCGGCGAGTGCTTTGATGCCGCGCAGGTCCATTTTGCCTGTGCCGAGCACCGGAATGGCGTCGACGTGGACGAACTGGCCCGGCTTCGGTTTCCATAGGGCGGGCAGGTCGCACTGGGCGAACTTTTCCAGCACCGGCGCCAATTGCGCAGCGGTCAGCGTGTGGATGACGACGATGCGCTCGCCCTTTTTTTCGTCGGGCACGGCCGTGACGGCGAAGACCTGCTCGGTGGTGTCGGCCAACTCGTGCAGCTTTTCTTCGATGAGAATGTGCGGCACCATCTCGCCGCCAATCTTGCTGAAGCGCGAGAGTCGATCGGTGATGGTGAGGAAGCCGTCCTCCTCCATCGTGGCGATGTCGCCCGTGGTGTACCAGCCATCGTGCAAAACTTCGGCCGTCTTCTCTGGTTTACCCAGATAGCCGCGCATCACGTTTGGGCCTTTGACGAGCAGCATGCCCGCGGTCCCCGGCACGACGGGCTGGCCGGTATCGATGTCGACGATTTTGACGCTGACGCCGGGGAGCGGGTGACCGATTTTGCCGCGCTTGGCAGCTACCTGGCGATATCCCGGAGCGCGAAAATCCTTGCCATTCACCGCGACGATCGGCGAGCACTCTGTGCAGCCGTAGCCCTCCAGAGGCCGGATGCCGAACTGGTCTTCGAAGGCGAGCGCGATGCGCTCCTGCAACTTCTCCGCGCCCACCAGCACGTATTGCAGCGAACCAAAGCTCTCGGGCTTGCAGCGGCGCATGTAGGCCTGCAGGAACGTGGGCGTAGCGACAAGGAACGTGACCTGGTACTTCTCAACCAGCGCGCCGATGACCTGCGCGTCGAGGGGGTTGGGATGAAACACCACACCCACACCGTGCACCGCGGGCAGCCAGAGGCCGGCGGTAAATCCGAAGGAATGAAAGAAGGGCAGGATGCCGAGAATCTTGTCGCGGCCGCCGAGCATGAAAACCTGGCAGACCTGGCTGATGTTGGCCACGATGTTGAAGTGCGTGAGCATAACGCCCTTGGGATCGCCGGTGCTGCCGCTGGAAAAGATGACAGTGGCCAGCTGATCCATCCGCGCGGCGCGGCCACTGCGTGGGGCAGCCGCTCGCTGATCGCTCGCAGGGGGGGCGTGCTCGCCCGCAGGGTCCTTGGGTGGGGTTCCTTGTGCGCCGAGTGCGCGTTTGAGCAGGCCCACAGGCAGGAACCACGCCAGCGCCAGCGCGGCCAGCTTCTCATTGAGGCGCGGAGCGGCGAGAGCGTCTTCGAGCAGCACGGTCCGGCCCGGAATGATCATGTTGGGGAAGCGTTCGAGGAATGCCTTGGATGTGATGACCACATCGATGCCGCACTGTTGTGCGCAACTGGCAATGATTTCGTTGGACGCGGTGTAGTTGAGATTGACTGGCACGCGGCCCGCGAGCATGAGCGCGTAGTTTGCAAGTGCGCCGCCGACGCTGGGCGGAACGAGCATGCCGATCATGGGCTGGTTGCCCACCTGACGTCGCAACCGGCGCGCGATAAAGATGGTCTTGCTGAGTGCCGATGCGAAGGAGACGCGCGGCGTTTTGCCATCGGCCATGAAGAACTGCCGCGGGTGCAGGCGGGCGGTGTGCACAAAGGCGCGGTCGAGAGTTTTCATGCGCGGCTTGCGCATCTCAAAGGCGACGGCCTGCAGTTCCTGCACCGCCGCGCGCACTTCGATGGCCGTGGACGTGGGCGGCATGGGTTCGCCGAAGCTCACCGTGACGTCATAGGGAATGTGGTGCGGCACCTTCCACAGGAAGCGGCCGCGGGCAAAGCTGAAGATGCTGCCCCACACGCCGTCGAGGTTCACCGGGACGATGGGAACGTCGACGTCCTTCATGATGCGCTCCAGGCCGCGACGGAAGGGAAGCATTTGGCCGGTGCGCGTGATCTGTCCTTCAGCAAAGATGCAGACGATTTCGTTGTTGCGCAGCGCGTCGCTGGCTACGTGGAGCGAGTGCAGCATCTCGCGCGGATGCAGCTCGCTCGAAATCGGGATAGCCTTCACCATTTTGGCGAGAGGCTTGACGACGGGGTGGTCGTAAATGCCCTGGTACATGATGAAGCGGATGGGGCGGTCGGTGGCTGCGACGAGGAGCGCGACATCGACAAATGACATGTGGTTGCAGACCAGCAGGGCGCCGGTTTTTTCAGGGAAATTATCGCGGCCGATCACGTGCACCCGATAGACGGTGCGCGTGGCGAAGAAGAGGATCAGACGGCCGAACCACTCGGGGAGCAGGTAGAGAACGTAGACCGTGGCGAGAGCGGTGATGCAGGACGCAGCGACGATGACGCCTTGCGGCTCGAGGTGGACGTACTCGGTGAAGACGAAATAGACGACGGAGGAAAGCGCGATGCCGACAAACGAGAGCAGGTTGGCAGCAGCGATGATGCCGCCCTTATCCTCGTCCGCGGGCTTGTGCTGGATGAGCGCGTTGACCGGCACGGCGAAGAATCCCGCCCAGAAGCCCAACATGCCGAGCAGCACCGCCGATCCCACCATCCCGTGCGGCGTGATGCCGAGCGCGAAGCCGGTGCACGTCATGCCGATGGAACCGAGCGGAATCAATCCGTACTCGATCTTGTTGTCGCTCACCCATCCGGCGGCCATGCTGCCGATGCCGATGCCCACGGCGAGCATGGCGTTCAGGTAGCCGGTTTTGGTTTGGCCCACATGCAGCACATCGGGCCCATAGATGACGATGGTGGAAAAGAGCAGAGAGCCAAGAAACCAGAAGTAGGTGTTGCCCATTACGGCGAGAAACAGCGCCTGGTCCTTGCGCATTTTGCGGATCTGCACCCAGAGATCGCCGACGATATTAATGCGGAAGGGTTTCTCCGGCGCCGCGGGCGGCACTTTGTCGACGCCGAGGCTGGTGACGAAGCCGATCGCTGAGAGACCGAGCAGCGCGTAGCCTGCATTCACCTCGTGCCCGGCGAAGTGCTCGCCCATCCATGCGCCGACGACTGTTCCCAGGATGATGGCGAGAAACGTGTAAAGCTCGATGACGCCGTTGCCCCACGACAGGCTTTTCTCTGGCAGCAACTCCGGCAGCAAACCGTATTTCGACGGCCCGAACAGTGCGGCTTGGCTGGCCACCAGCGTGAGCGCGACCAGCGAAAGCGCGAGCGTGTGCGTCGCGAGACCGGCTGTGGCGAGCAGCATCGATCCGAACTCCATGACCTTGGTCCAGATCGTGACCTGGCGTTTGCTGAAGCGATCCGCAAGCCAGCCGCCGGGCATGCTCAAGATCAGGAACGGCACGGAGAACAGGAAGGTGACCACCGAGACGAACGTCTCGCGCTGGGTCTGCGCCATGTTCATCCCGATGACGATAGAGAGCAGCAGATTGCGCAGGATATTGTCGGAGAACGCGCCCTGGAACTGCGTGGCAATCAACGCCCAGAAGCCGCGGCGGCCGCGCTGTTCAGCGCTGGCAGGAGAGCATGCGAGGTCAGTCACAACGGGATCACCCGAAACAGGGTTCATCGGCTTTGACCACCTCCGGAGAACGCAGATGACTCGACGGTGAACCACTCCGCTTCTCCGAAACAGGCCCTTCCATGCAGTTTCTGGAGTGTCACAAAGATAGCGAGGTATCCGAGAATTCGCTCAATTCTACTCGAAAAGCGTCAGTTCATAGGGAAAAGAAGATGATGCGCGATTCCTTCGATGGTTCGCGGTCCTGCTACGGAGGTTACGCAGAACAGAATTCGCATTAGACGACCTGCGGCCGGGCGCATGCCGGTCGGTCGGCCTTCCGTCAGCGATCGGTCGATCGCTGACGGAATGGCTGAGGTGAGGATGAGATCAAGCGCTGAGGAACTTTACGAGATTGGTGTAGCTGATCTGCAGGCTCTCGAGCGGTGGCCGCTCGGTGACATCCTGCTCCACGTACATGTTGGGAACGTGGAATTTCTCCGCGAGCCGCAGAATGTCAGGCCAGTCGAGCGTGCCCATACCCACCTCGGCAAAGTGTTGGGAACTCGGCCCGGTATCCGTTGAGGTTGGCGCGTTGGGCTTACGGTCCTTGAGATGGAGCGATTGCATGCGCGCGCCATATTTCTTGAACAGCTCCACCGGGTCGCGCCCCGCCTGCGTGACCCAATAGCAGTCCATCTGCCATTGCACCACCTTGGGGTCGGTGTATTGCATCAGCAGGTCAAAACCGGTGACGCCATCGAATGCAACAAACTCCGTGTCGTGATCATGGAAGCCGAATTTGAGGCCCAGCGATTTCGCCTGCTCGCCCCACGCATTGTATTGATCGGCCGCACGCTTGAAGCCATCGGCAGAGTTGCCCACCGATCCAGGGACCGACGAACACACCACGCACTGCGCGCCCAATTCCTTGGCGTAGTCAAAGCGGGTTCCGAAATCGTCATAGCCGAAGTGAGCGCTGGGAACGATGAGACCGGCATCGAGAATGGCCTGGCGCAGGTCCTTTGCGGGCATCTTGTACTCGGCCACATAAGTTTCCACGGTGCGATAGCCGATTTTGCGAATGGCGGCGAGTGTGCCGGGCAGGTCCTTACTGACCAGGCTGCGCACGGTGTAAAGCTGCACGCCCAGGGGGCGATCCACCTTCTTGCCGAAGGCGCGCGGCGCCAACGCACATGCGGCCAAGCCGGCGGCCGCGCCCGTGACAAACTCTCGTCTGGTAGGCATGATGATTTCTCCTCAAAAACCGATCGTAAAACAAGGCAAGCTTACATGGTTGGTATGTGGGCCGCTGTCGAAGCGAACGGATCAGTAGATGGCCTGGGAACAGCGAATTCCAAGGCAGGAGAAATCTATTATCATTGATTAATACTGTCAAGAACCGTTCCGGCCATGGGCTGAATTCAGATGTTCAAGATGGGCATTGCCTGCGGCTCGGCGTGGAAGGGTCCGGAAAGCGGACCGGCAGGCCGTGGCTTTGGGCGCGGATATTCAAAGGCTTAAAGCGGGCACCGGGCTTGACAATCGATGTTAATCGATTATAGAGTTGCTGCTTTGATGAACATCGTGAATATGATGGGCATAGAACGTTGAGTGACGGCTCGCCGGAGTTCGAAATGAGGCGCAGATGACAGCGCGCAATCTACTTGTCGTGCAGGGCGGCGGACCTACGCAGGTTCTGAATACCACCCTGGCTGCAATCGTGGAGGAAGCGCAGGCGCGCGGTAAGTTCGAGCGGATCTTCGGTGCGAAGCGAGGAATCTACGGCTTCCTGAGAAGTGAAACTGTGGACCTGGGCAAATTGCAGGCCGCCGATCTGGCGTTGCTGCGCGCCACTCCCGGCGCGGCACTGGGCTCATCGCGCGCCAAACCCACCGAAGAGGAACTGGCGAAGTTACCGGAATTGCTGCGCCGGCATGAAGTGCACGATCTGCTGTTCATGGGTGGAAACGGAACCATGCGCGGGGCCGAAGTAATCAGCCGAATTTGCCGCGAAGCGGGCCACGATGCGCGTGTGCTCGGCGTTCCCAAGACGGTTGACAACGACATTGCCGTGACGGATCGTTGCCCGGGCTTTGCCAGCGCGGCGCGCTACATTGCGCAATCGACGCGCGATCTTGGCATGGATGTGCGCTCGCTACCGCAGCCGGTTTCGATTTTGGAGACGATGGGCAGGAGCGTGGGATGGCTGGCTGCCGCAGCCGCCACAGGGAAACGCGATGAGCAGGACGCGCCGCACCTGGTGTATCTGCCGGAGCGGCCTTTCGATATGGATGACTTTCTCTCGAGCCTCGACGGCATTGTCGCCCGTCAGGGATGGGCGATTGTCGCGGTGTCGGAGGGGATTCGCGATCGCAACGGCAAGTATGTGTATCAGGTGGAAGATCCGGCGCAAAGCGATTCGTTGAATCGTCCCATCACGGGCGGCGTTGCGCAGTTTTTGTCAGAGGAAGTGGCGCGGCATTTGAAGATGCGCTGCCGCAGCGAAAAGCCGGGACTGCTGGGACGGGCGTCGATGCTGCATGCTGCGCCGCAGGATTTGAAAGATGCCGATCTGGTTGGCCGCGGCGCCGTGCGCGGCCTGCTGGCTGGCGAAACCGGGAAGATGGTGGCGTTGCTGCCGCTCCGCGATGTCGGCGAGAACGGCTACTCATTTGTTCCTCTCGATGCAGTCGCGGAAGTCGAAAGACCGATTCCCGCTACATGGACACGTGATGGCGCGATTCCTGTTGGTGACGAGTTCTTTCAATATCTGGAGCCGCTGATCGGCGAGCTTGTGCCTTACTGTGTCCCTTTTGGCAACTGAACCATGGTTTGGAAAGGATGAACATGCAAAAGTCTGCTACGGCGGCCGCGCAAAAACCGATTGGCGTGCTGATCCTGGGGCGCAAGCGCCCGGGGTTCGACCAGGAATGGAATCAGATCATTTGCGGGCGCGCACTGGCCACGCTGAAGGATCTGGGCTACGCGACGGTTGGAGCCGAGGCGCCGGTGATCGACGACGCCACTATTGAAGTGGCGCTCGACAAGATCCGTGCGGCCGGTTGCCAGGCGCTGGTGATGCTGCATCCTTCGATGGGCAATGGACAACTGGCGTTGACAGTAGCGCAGCAATGGCCCGATCCCGTGGTTCTGTGGGCTACGCCGGAGCGGCCGGGCGATGGCAAGGTGAGCTCGTGCTCGCTGGTGGGGCAGCATCTGTGGGGATCGACACTGCGGCAGGCGGGTCATGCGTTTGAGCTGGTTTATGGCGATCCGGATGACAAAACGCTGCGCGCTGAAATGGTACGAGCCATTGCCATTGCGCGCACGGTGGGCGTGCTGCGCAGTGCCAAGGTGGGTGTGATCGGTACGCACGCTCCGGGATTTATCGATCTCGCTGCCGATCCGTTCCTGATTCAGAGAACCATGGGCACGCAGATGCACCCGTTGAGCCTGCCGCAGTTTGTCGATCGCGTGCACGCGATCTCCGACGATGCCGCACGCAAAGATGTGGAGCGCGTTCTCGATCTGAAGCTGCCGATGCGCGACGTGGCGAAGGACGATTTGCCCATGAGCTCGCGCTGCTACCTGGCGATGCGGGACCTGATGGAAGAGGAAAGTCTGGACGCAATTACGATTCAATGCTGGCCGGAGCTGCCGAACATGATTGGGCAGTGGCCGTATCTTGCGGTTTCGCGGCTGGGTACCGAGGGCGTCGCGGTTTCGATTGAAGGCGATGTGGACGGATCCATCGGCAGCCTGATGAGTCGCGAGCTCGGAGCAGGGACCGGGTACCTGAGCGATTGGCTGGAGCACGAGCGCAACAGCATCTTCTTCTGGCATCCGGGCATGGCGCCGATGGATATGTGCTGCGAGGTGGGATGTGAAGGCGGACCGACGCTGGCCAAGCACTTCAATATCGTGAAGCCGATGGTCGTGGACGGAAGCCTGCGCATCAACGAGGACGTGACCATTACGCGGCTATGGCGCTGCGACGGCCGCTACCACATGACGGCGTTTGAAGGGCGCTCGGTGGCGCCGCGGCGCAAGGTGACCGGGAACATGGTGCTGGTGGAAGTTGCGGAGACAGCGGCCAGCGGCGATGTGCCGGCGCGTTTCGACCGCCTGGTGCATGCGGGCATGCCGCATCATGTGCTGCTGTCGTTTGGCAAGCAGCAGGAGACGTTCCGGAGATTGGCTAGAGCGCTGGGCGTGGAGTGGTGCGAGTAAGAATTGTTATTCGAGTGCGGGCGTGGACGCCCGCACGACAGCCGGTCTGGAGACCGGCGCTACACAGAAGACTGGCGCTACAAGTGAGGCGAAGCGGATGAGCGGCGAGCAGCAAAAGTCGTACAAGGTGTATCTCGGCGGGAAGTGGATTGAGACCGGCGAGAAGATTCAGGTCACGAACCCGGCGACAGGCGAGAAATTTGCCAGCGTATCGGCGCTCAATCGGGATCAGGTGCATTCGGCATTTGACGCTGCACAGGCGGCCTTCCCCGCGTGGCGCGGACTCACGGCCAAGGACCGCGGCGCATTTCTCAACCGCGTGGCCGACGAGGTGCATAAGCGCGCCGATGAGATTGCTCGCCTGATCACGCTTGAAAACGGCAAGCCGCTGGCGCAGAGCAAAGGCGAGATGGCGATGACCGAGGACCATCTGCGTTGGTTTGCTGAGGAAGGCCGGCGCGCGTACGGGCGGCTGATTCCGCACCAGGTGCAAGGCAAGCGCAATATGGTGGTCAAGACGCCGATCGGCGTGGTGGGCGCGATTGCTCCTTGGAATTTTCCGCTGGTGCTAGGAATTCGCAAGGCCGCACCGGCGCTGGCGGCGGGTTGCCCGGTGGTGCTGAAGCCGTCTTCTTCGACGCCACTCAGCTCCATTGCTTTTGCGGAGTGTGTTGAGGCGGCTGGGATTCACGGCGGTGTTTTTCAACTCGTAATCGGCAGCGCGCGGATGATTGCCGAGGAGTTCCTGACCAACCCCATCTGCCGCAAGATCACGTTCACGGGTTCGACCGAGGTGGGCAGGGAACTGATCAAGGGAGCAGCGCAATCGATCAAGCCGCTTTCGCTCGAGCTGGGCGGACTGGCGCCGCTGCTGGTCTTCGACGATTGCAACCTGGACCAGGCTGTTCAGGAAACACTGATTGCGAAGTTCCGCAACACGGGGCAGTCGTGCATTGCGGCGAATCGTATTTATGTGCAGCGTTCGATTCACGATGAGTTCGTGAAGCGGTTTGTTGCTGGAGTGCAAAAGCTGAAGACCGGTCCCGGACTGGAGCCGGGCGTCGACATTGGACCGCTTATCAACCAGCAGGCGCTGGACGCGGCTTTAGCGCAAGTTGAAGAAGCCGTGGGTCGCGGCGGCAAATTGCTCTGCGGCGGCAAGCGGATGGGCACGAGCGGCTACTTCCTGGAGCCTACCGTGATTGACGGAGTCGGTGCGTCGTCGCTGTGCATGCACGAAGAAACATTTGCGCCGATGGCGCCCATCACGACGTTTGAAACTGAGGATGAGGCCATCGAATTGGCGAATAGCAGCGAGTACGGGTTGAGCGCCTACGCCATGACGCGCGACATCGCGCGCATCTTCCGGCTGGCGGAACGGATCGAGGCCGGAACGCTGGGCATCAACGACGGCGCACCGACTACAAGCAATGCTCCCTTCGGCGGCGTGAAGCAAAGCGGATGGGGACGCGAATTGGGCAGCGAAGGACTGGAAGCTTTTCTGGAGACAAAGCATGTCTCCTTTGGCGGAATGTGACATTTTCACGGAAGGAATGGATGAAGGAGCAAATACGATGATTCAATTTCTCGTTCACGATACAGCGGACACGGTTGGCGTGGCCGTCGTGGATATTGCGGCCGGAACACAATTGACCGGCCGGGATCTCTCAACCAACAAGCCACTGACGGCGAAGGCGGCGCAAGATATTCCGCTGGGCCACAAACTGGCGCTCAAGGATTTGGCCGTGGGCGATACGGTGATCAAGTATGGCGCCGAAATTGGAAAAATCGTGCAGCCGGTGAAGGCCGGGCAACACGTGCACGTGCAGAACCTGAAGACGAAGAGGTGGGCATAATGAAGGACCAGACAATTCATGCGTATCGGCGTGAAAACGGACGCGTCGGCATTCGCAATCACGTGATCATCCTGGCCGTGGACGACATTTCGAATGCCGCGACTGAGGCCGTGGCCAACAACATCAAGGGAACGCTGGGCCTGCCCCACGCCTATGGGCGCCTGCAGTTTGGCGAGGACCTTGAGCTCTTCTTCCGCACCATGATCGGTACTGGCGCGAATCCCAATGTGGCCGCGGCGATCGTGATCGGCATTGAGCCGGGCTGGACGCAGAAGATCGTGGATGGAATCGCGAAGACGGGAAAGCCGGTAGCCGGATTTTCGATTGAGGGTCAGGGCGATATCGCGTGCATCGCGCAGGCTTCAAGGAAGGCGAAGGAGTTTGTGCAGTGGGCGACGGAGCTGCAGCGCACGGAATGCAAGTTCAGCGAGCTCTATATCAGCGTGAAGTGCGGCGAGAGTGACACCACCACCGGGCTTTCAAGCTGCCCCACGGTCGGCAACGTGCTGGACAAGCACTGCGCCAATGGCGGCATGGCGTCATTCGGAGAAACTACAGAGCTGACCGGCGCCGAGCACATCGTGGCCTCCAAGGCCGCGAATGAAACGGTGCGCGCGCAGTTCCAGGCCATGTTTGACGACTACCAGAAGCTCGTTTTCGGCGAGAAGACCAACGACCTCTCCGAGTCGCAGCCGACCAAGGGCAACATTGCCGGCGGATTGACGACCATCGAAGAGAAGGCGCTGGGCAACGTGGAGAAGTTGGGCAAGCATACGAAGTTTGTCGGCTGCCTGAAGCCGGCAGAAGCGCCAACGGACAAGGGCATGTGGTTCATGGATACGTCGAGCGCTGCGGCAGAAGCCGTAACGCTGTGGGCGGCTTCGGGTGCGGTGGTGCACCTGTTCCCGACCGGACAGGGCAACGTAATTGGAAATCCCATTGAGCCGGTGATCAAGCTCTCGGGAAATCCAAAGACCGTGAAGTTGATGGCCGACCATATCGACCTGGATGTGTCGCCGGTTCTGCAGGGCGAGATGACGCTCGACCAGGCAGGCGATGCGCTGATTGAGATGATCGTGCGCACCGCAAACGGCCGGAATACTGCGGCGGAAGCGCTGGGCCATCGCGAGTTCGTGATGACCAAGCTCTATCGCAGCGCGTAATTTGTTGATGTCGAACAGTTGTGGTTTCCCGGGTCTCAGAATCGAGACTCGGGGCACCCCAGTTGAGGGGTTTCGCTCAAGGACATCCCTCAGGGGCTAAAGCCCGGCCACTTTTTGCGACACTTTCGGCACGACTGAAGTCGTGCCCTTTCGCGAAACCGGTATTTGAAACAGGCCAAAGTGAGGCTTTTATGAATCGTTATTCCAAAGACGTACTCGTCAACGTCGTGACGCAACTGGCAGCCGGAATGGGTGTGCCTGTTGCGGATGCGGCGCTGTTTGCCGAGGTGCTGGTGGATGCCGACGTGAGCGGCGTGTCAACCCATGGCGTCTCACGGTTGAATATTTACCTCAAGCGCATCGAGTTGGGACTCATTGATCCCAAGGCCACGCTCAAGATTGACCGGCAGGCGGGGAGCGTTGTGGTGCTCGATGCCGGGAACGGGCTGGGCCAAGTGCAGGCACGCAAGGCGCTCGATCTGCTGATGCCAATGGCCAGCCAGAACGGCGTGGCGACCGCGACCATCCGCAATTCGCAGCATTTCGGTGCGCTGTCATGGTACGCAAATTTTGCGGCGAGCCAGAAGATGGTCTTGCTGGCCATGACCAATTGCGAACCTGCCATGTCGCCGGAGGGCGGATACGAAGCTTTCTTCGGCACCAATCCCATTGCCGCTTCGTTTCCCACCGGCAAGGGGTTTCCGGTGAAGATCGATCTCGCGACTTCCGGCGTTGCGCGCGGCAACATTATCGCCGCACAGAAGAAGGGCCAGCCGATTCCGCTCGGCTGGGCGCTCGATCCCGACGGGAATCCAACCACCGATGCGTCGCAGGCGCTTTTGGGCACGGTGCTCACCATGGCTGGGCACAAGGGATATGCGCTGGCGATGATGGTGGAACTTTTCAGCGGCGTGCTTTCGGGCGCGGCGATTGGGCCCGACGTGGGCTCGATGTACAAGAACCTCGATCGCAAGCAGGATGTAGGCCATTTCTTCTGCCTGTTCGATGTGAAGGCGTTTCTGGATTACGGCGATTACCTGCAGCGCATCGACGAGACTATCGATCGCATCAAGAGCTCGAAAAAACGTCCTGGCGTGGAAGAGATCCTGGTACCCGGCGAGCGTTCCTCGCGGAAGGCCGCCATCAACAACGCACAGGGCATCCCCGTCTCGCCCGAAACCGTTGCGGAGATCGAGCAGTGGTGCTCCCGCTTGAACGTCGCATTCAATTGCCATGAAGTGGTAGGCCAACCATGATTGATAACTTGATCGATATTCTGATTACGGAAAATATTCAAGGCGCTGCCGTTGATGCGCTAGGTTCGCGGTTTCGCGTTGCCTTTCAGCCGGATTTGTGGAAGGATCCGGCGCTGCTCGCCGAAAAGGCGAAGAATTGCCGCGCGCTGATTGTGCGCAACCAGACGCCGGTAACGGCGTCGCTCATCGACGCGGCGCAGGATCTGCTGGTGATCGGCCGGGCAGGGGTGGGGCTCGACAATGTTGACTACAAGCACGCGGAGAAGGCGGGCATTGTGGTTTCGTTTACGCCCGACCAGAATGCCATCAGCGTGGCCGAGGTTGCGATCGGTTTGATGCTGTCGCTGGCGCGATTTATTCCCGCCGCCGACGCGGATACGAAGAAAGGCGGCTGGAGCCGGCAGCGCTTTGTGGGCACTGAGCTCTACGGCAAAACGCTGGGCATCGTGGGCGCAGGCAAGATCGGCTACCTGACGGCGCGGCGCGCGATGGCGTTTGGCATGAAGGTTCTTGCTTACGATCCTTTCTTGAGCCGGGACAACATTCTGTTGAGCGAAGTGCAAGCAGAGCTAGTGGAGCTGGACGAGTTGCTGGCGCGCGCGGACGTGGTTTCATGCCATTTGCCCGCAACGGCGCAGACCACGGGCGTGTTCAATCGCGAGCGCTTCATGAGTATGAAGCCGGGCGCGTTCTTCATCAACACATCGCGCGGCAAAGTAGTTGTGGAGCAGGACCTGGTGGAAGCGCTGAAGGCCGGGGTCGTGGGCGGCGCGGCGCTCGATGTGCGCGGCAAGGAGCCTCCGCAAATCGGCGAGCTCGAGACCATGTCGAACGTGATTCTCTTGCCGCACATCGCGGCGTTTACGCGCGAAGCGCAGGATCGAGTGACAGCGGCGGTGTGCGAGGATGCGGTACGCGTGCTGGAAGGAAAGCCGGCAATTAATGCTGTGAAGCGGACGACTCCGGGAGCGAGGCCGATGCCGAGCGTTACTGCCTGACCTGAATCGGCTTCTGACCGTCGGGCTTGGGGACGAAGATGTCCTGCCAGACAAGGCCGCACTCTTTCACCATTTGCATCGGATACTCGAGGCGGCCGAGCTCCGCCTCGGCGTTATTGGTGCCGAAGGAGAATTTGCATCCGGCAGCCTTGGCCATTTTCAAAAATGTGGGGCTGGGAATTCTCCGGCGATTGTTGATTTCGATCGCCACATTGTTGAGCAGGGCGGCGTCGATCACGCGCTTCATCCGCTGCGGCGTCCACAGCGCGTCGTAATCCACGGCGATCTGGTCGGGAATGTACGTTGCATTGGCGTAGATGTCGATGGGCTCGCGCATCACGCCTTCAATGCGCTTGACCAGCATCTCCATGAACGCCTGCTTGTCGGTGATGACGCCGATCTCCTCGGGAATCCAGATCCTCATGCGCTTGCCGTTGTCGTCGGTAAATGTCATCGCGTCGGTGAAGACGTAATCGAAACGGGCAACGGATTCGGGCGAGACGAGAGTTCTCCATTCGCGGCCCTCGGCTTGCATGGCCACGAAGCAGGGCTGGCCCTGCATGCTTTGGAGATAGTCGCGAATGCTGGCGTCGTCGTGCACCGGGAAGCTGAGGCCGCAATTGATGGCAATGCCGTAGCCAATGCCGACGCGCCGCGAGTTGGCGAGGGCCTGATCGAGCGTGAGGCCGCCTTTCAGGTGCGCATGGTAATCGACCACGGGAATATTTGCCGCGCCGAGGCGAATGATTTCGCGATAGACGTCGTCGACTTGCGGATGCTCGTTGGAGAGCTGTGGGACAGCATCGGGTAGCGGGCGGACGCGAAGGTTGCGAAAGAATGTGGCGCCTTGCGGACTGAGAGCCTGAAGCGCGAATGTGCCGTGGCCGATGCGGCAATCGAAGTCAGTGTTGGCCGAGAATGCGTCGTCAGGCTCGATGTAGTCGACGACGAGCATGCCGTTGATGCGAACCTGCACCTGCTTCTGACGAACGAGAATGTTCACCATGAACCACTCGTTGTCGCGGACGAATTGCTTCCAGATGTGTCGAACGCCCTGGAGCGAGCCGGTTTTTCTGCGTTGAATGAAGCCGTTCGGACCCCGCGCGTCGTTGGCCAACAGCACCTGAAAACCCGGGGCTGGCGATGTCGAGCCCTGGGCCGCTGTATGGAAGCAAAGGGCGGATTCCGCGCCCGGTTGCATTATGACTTCGGCGTTGAACTCGAAATTCTTGAAGCCGGCTTGACTGGAAGGACCGGCGTAGAACAGGCGCGCGTCTTCGCCGTGGACAGCTATCAGCCCGTTGACTACGTTGAATGCGTTTGCGTGCCCACGGGCTCGCCATCCACGCAGAGAGGTGCCTTCGAAGAGCGACAACCCATCTGCGGATTGGGATTGGCCGGGAAGGGAATGGACGGCAGCTGGCGCGCCGAGTAACAGCGCCAAAGCGTCGCGTCGCGTGAGAGTGGGCATGGAATCCTTTCGTGCGAGGACTATGCCGCGGCAACCGCGGGCCGATCGAGTGTGCGGTATTTGCGGCCGACGGTGAAGAGCGCAACGGTGCCCGCAAGAGGCATGAGCGCGACCAGAAAAAAGACCGGCGTGTAGGAGAAGCGGTCGATGAGAATGCCCGTGAGCAGCGGAAACAGCGCGCCGCTCAAGTCTCCGGCGATGCCCATCAGCCCCGCGGCGCGGCCCACCTGGTGCTCGGGAAAGAGATCGGTGACGGCCGCAAACATGTGCGCGGAGAGGAAGTTGTCGGCGGCGATAGCGATAGAGAGCATGATCATGACGGGACCGATGCCTCGAAGATACGGCACGGCGAAGCTGAGCAGGCACACTGACGCGCTGCCATACATCAGAATCCGCCGCGTATTGCGCACCGAGAATCCGCGGCGAATCATTACACCCGCCGCCCATCCTCCTGCGATGCCGCCGACGTCGCCCATCAGAAATGGAATCCAGGCGACGATTCCAATCTGCACCATGGTCATGTGGCGCGCGCTGAAGAGATAGATGGGCGTCCAGTACCAGTAGAACTGCATGACGGGCCCGATGAAGAAGCGGCAGAGGATGACGGCCCACGTGGAGGAGTTGCCGAGGAGTTCGCGCGCGGAGATAGAAGGCTGGCCAGCCGGCGCCGTCGATTTCGGCTCCTTGCCGTACATGAACCACCATGTCGGAATCCAAAGGAACCCGGCAATCGCGGGCACAAGGAACGCGACGCGAAAGCCGAAGTGCTCGAGGAGATACACCATGACCGGCACGGCAAGAGTTGCGCCGATGACGCTGCCGCCATTGAAGATGCCGATAGCGAGCGTGCGGTCTTTCTTTTCAAAAAGGCGCGTGATGGTTTTGACTCCGCCGGTGTAGGTGCCGCATTCACCAGTGCCTTTCCAGTATTGCGAGAGGCCGAGCGAAAGTCCGGAACCTGCGAGCGCGAACGAGGCGGTCGCAGTGGACCACCAGGCGATGGCCGCCGTGAGCCCGAGGCGAGCGCCCAGGCGATCCATGAGATAGCCCATGGGGAATTCGCCCGTCATCATTCCGAAGCCGAGCGCGGAGACGATTCTTCCGTAGGCGGCGTTCGTGAGGTGAAATGTTGTGCGGAGCACCGGCGCCATGACCGAAAGCGCGAGGCGCGCGATGAACATGATGACGGTGAGGAAGAAAAGGAGGCAGAGGATGAGCCAGGCGCGCCCTCTGCTGGAATGCTCGAGTGCTTGCCCGCCCTCGGTCCGGCCGATCTCTTCAGCGTGCGGCAAACTTCCTCCGAGACTACCGCCTTGACCGCGTGGTTTCGTAGCCATTTGTAGATTTGTGCGGGCGAGGACGCCCGCACGACAGCCGGTCTGGAGGCCGGCGCTACAGGATTCTAGCTTTGCACGCTGCGGGCCTCATGCCAAGGATACGCGGACTTGAGGATTTTGTTGATCTCTCTGACGTTGTTGAGACCTGTAGTGTTCAACCAGGCTTCGAGCGCGGATGCGCCGCCTTTGACGTAGACGGGAACACCGTCCTGCCACGTGGCGCGGCCGGCCAACACACCGTGAAATTGCGCGCCGCTCTCAATTGCCAGTTCCAGCGTCTCGAGAAATACCTGGCTGCTGACTCCAGCGGAAAGGAAAATGATCGGTTTGTCGGTGAGCGCTGCTTCCGCGCGGATGAACTCCATGGCCTCTGCGCGTGTGTGGAGCTTCTGACCCTTGAATGCCCGGGTTCCTTCCACATGCGCCATCTGCATGGGGACTTCGATCTTGAGTACGTCTGCGCCGTAGCGCTCCCGGGTGAACTCCTCCATGGACTTGAGGATGATCTCCGGCTTCCTGCGCGCATATTCGATGCTGCTTTCACCTTCGCCGTGCACATCGTAGGGCAGGAACTCGAGGAAAAACGGAATGTCGACGGCTTTGCATTCGGCTCCGATCCGCTCGACCCATGCCTTCTTGCGATCGTTGACCCACTCTTTTTCGAAGGGGTTGTAATAGACGAGGATTTTTACGGCGTTGGCGCCCGCTTCCTTGATGCGCAGGGCCGACCATCCTTCAAACAGCGAGGGCAGGCGCTCGGGCTTGTCGGGACTGTATCCTGCGTGTTCGTAGGCGAGCAGCAGGCCTTTGCCGTTGATGTGCTTGGTGGCCTCAAGGCCATATTCGATATCGAGCAGAATGGACGAGGCTTCTTTGGTCAGGGTTTGCGCAACCAGAGTCTTGAACTCGGACACCATCTCGGCGGGCGGCTCACCGCCTCCCAGCTCTCTGGCCAGCATGTTCCTGAGCAGGCCGCGTTGATCCATGGCCAACGCGGCGATCACACCGCGGTCATCGGAGACGGCTTTCAAGCCAGCGATCTTACCAGGCGTCAATTTGATTGGCATGTACTTCTCCCCCGTGGAGATTCTCGGCACGTTTGACGCGCAGGAAACGGACGCAGCGGGAAAGCGCAAAGAGCGCAGGGTTCGGGCCTGATCCGACGAGTCGCAAGAACTATATCGGACCGGGTTTGGCAGTGTCAATCGATGATAACTGATAATCAATGATTTTACGTTGTCAGTTGCTACTTTCGAGCGCGGCGGCTGGGCGTCCTGGCTAATCAGCGAGAGGCCACAGGTGCATTAAAAGGCAGACGTTGGACGTTTCTTGCGGGGCGAGCCAGCTTGCGGGAGGCGATGCCGACATGAAGGGCCACGCGAGTGCGAGCTTGACGAAGACGGCCGAGGAGATGGCCTCATACTGGGCGCACTCTTTGCCAAGCGCGGAAGAGAACCATGCTCATGAAATTCTCCACAATTCAGACGGACGCTGAGTCCGTAAAACATGACAATTCATACACTTATGTAAAATCTATTGAAATTGATTGACAGATGTTATCGTCTCTGCCTATACTTCGCCCCGAATCAGAGACCGTAGTTTTTTTGCCCAAGATCAGACTGCAAAACTTTTCGAGTTAGGATTAGCTCGACGATCTGCCCGCTTGATGCCGGTGGTTCTCGATACCAATTCGCAAACCCGAATTTTTTGCGGGGTGAGAAGCCATTGCTATGAAGCAATCGGAGCAGAAAAACCGGCGGCGCTTGACAGGGTTGAACGCAGACCTTACATTAGCCATACCCGAACGGCGGCATGATGAACTTGCTGGCGGACGGGAAAATCTTTCAGGTTTCGAGAGCAATGATTTCCGGATTCACTCCCGCGCTGTGTATGTGTCGCTGCTGCTGCAGCGCAATGCGGGCGTGTCTTCCGGGCTGACCACTGAAGTGAGTTCAGGATCCCGGCAACCCACCCGCCATGAGGCGCGGTGGGTTTTTGCATTTGCGGGAGATTCTGCGATTCCCGATCAAGTTGAGCAGTTTGTGATGGCGAAGTGAACGCGGCGTTGCTTGCGTTTTTCGTTGAACGAAGGAATTGGATGATGACGTTACGGGGAACGACGGAGCACAAAACGCGTAGGGAGGTTCTTCAAGCTTTGGGAATGCTTGCAGCCAGTGGCGCGATTTCTTCGCTGGAATCGGCGCGCCTTTACGGGCAAGGCGGCCGGGTTCCGTCGGGGATCCGATTCGGTGTGCAGTTGAATGCATTTCCTATCGACCCGAAACGATTCGAGACCTTCGAGGCCGCGCTTGCGCAGGTGAAGCAGATTGGCTATCAGGGATTCGAGGCGGGCTTCCGCTATTTGAGCGAGCAATTCGCCGCGCCGGAGATGGCGCGCCGCAGCATTGAGCAAACCGGCCTGACCTTTTTCGGCATTCATATCTTCCTGCCGTCCTTTGAGATGTACGACCCCAATACGAGAATCGCGGCGCCTTCGATCTACGAACCTGTCGCACGCGGCGGTGCGGCGCTGGGCGCGAAACATATGATCCTGAGCGGCGCGCCGGCGCAGAGCGCGGATCAACTGAAAACCAAGATCGATGGACTGAATGCCGCGGGACGGTTCGCGCTCGCTTCAGGTCTTACCGTTGCCTATCACAATCACTGGTGGGAGTTCGAATCGAAGCTTGGCGAGATCGAAGCACTCTACACTGAGACTGATCCGGAGCTCGTACATTTTGTGCTCGATGCCGGACATGCATATCACGGCGGCGCGGATGTTCCCGCATTCATTCGCGCGCATTCTCAGCGCATCATCGGATTCCATCTGCGCGATTTCAAGAACGACCAATATGTCGAACTGGGCACCGGGGACTTCCCGCTCCGTCAGGTTGCAGCCACGATTGAGCAGATCGGGTGGAAGGGCTGGGTGGAGAACGAAGAGGAGCGCGCCGACCATTCGCAGGGTGGCCTGAAAGTAATTGCGCCCGCTTACAAAGCCATGAGGGAGGCATTTACATCGTGAACCGTCGCGAATTTCTTTATACGGGAACAGTAGCCGCCGCGGCCGCCGCACGCAGCATGGATGCGCGAGCCTACGCTGCCATTCCCGGCGCCAACGAGCGCGTGGGCCTCGGCGTGATCGGCCTGGGACGCAGGGGAACCATCGTTTGCGGCGGATTTGTGCAGGATCCCAGAGTGCAGATACGGGCGCTGGCCGATGTTTACGACAAGCAGGCAGCGGATTTTCAGGCCCGGTTCAAAGAGCATGTGGCACAGGCGGAAGTTTCGGTCGAATACCAGAAGATGCTGGCGCGCAAAGACGTGGATGCGGTGCTGGTTTCGACGCCCGATCACCTGCATGTCGAGATCGCCAAAGACACGCTGGGAGCGAACAAGCACACCTACTTGGAAAAGCCGACGCTGCATCGCTGGAGCGAGCGCGGAGCGCTGACGAAAGCCGCGGAGGCGAGCAAAGCCATTCTGCAGTGCGGCATGCAGCAGCGCAGCGGCGCGCATTACATGCGCGTGAAGCAGGAGATCTTCGACACGGGCAAGCTGGGCCAGGTGATTTTTGCCCGCGCGGTGTGGAGCAATTTTTCCTGGCAACGCCGCGTGATTCCCAATGTGCCCAAACCGGCGGGACTGCGCTGGGACCTGTTCCTCGGGCCCGCGCCAAAGGTTCCCTTTGAGATGTCACGATACAGTTCGTGGCGCTCCTATCACGACTACGGTAATGGATTGCTTGCCGACATCCTGACGCACTGGGCGGACGTGGCGCAATGGATGCTGAGCGACGACAAGCCCGAGACTGCGGCCGCGCTGGGAGGCGACTTCCAGCTCAAGGGCGATCTCACCAATCCCGACACCGTGAGTGCCGTGGTTCGTTACAAGAACTGGAACCTCAACTTTGAGTCGTCGGTTCTCTCTATCCGCAATCCGCGGCCTTCGGTTTACTTCGAGGGGACGGAAGGAACTCTGGACCTGAGCCGTGAAGGATACACGCTCACGCCAAACAGCGGTGCGGCAACTCAGTTCGACTCAACGCAGGATCTGGAGCGCGCGCACACGGGAAACTTCATCGATGCCATTGTGAATGGCACGAAGGTGAACGCGCCGCTCGCAGCCGGAATGGCAGCCAGCGTGCCCGTCATGATGGCGCTCCAATCGTATTGGTCGCGCAAGCTTTGTATGGCAGCAGAACTTTCGTAGAGGCTCCGCATGGCTTTTGGAGCATGCGGAAATGACAACCTTCGAACCAGGACTCGGGAATAGTTCCTCGCCAGGGTCCGGTAAATGAGAGGCGCCCTTTTGAGACGCCTCTCTCATGAAAGGACAGGATGAATAGCACACTTCGCAAACTACTCTTCGCCAGCTTCGCATTACTGTTCGCGCTGAGCGCTGCCACACGCGCCTCCGCGCAATCCACAGGCAGCATCCGGGGCACGGTCACCGACCCGAGTGGCGCTGCCATTGCAAAGGCCGCAGTTACAGTAACGGACACCGGTACCGGCCTCAGCCGCGATACCGTGTCCAACGAAAGCGGCATCTTTGTGTTTCCGGATCTGCCCATCGGAACCTACAAGCTGAAGATTTCCGCGGCAGGATTCAAGACGGAGAATCGGCCGGACCTTACCTTGCTCACGGGCCAGGTGATCGATCTCCCGATTGCGATGTCGGTTGGCGCGCAGACACAGCAGATTACCGTCACCTCGGAGTCTCAGCAGATCGAAACCAGTATTTCGACCGTGGAACAATCGGTCACCCAGCAACAGATGCGCGACTTGCCGCTGAATGGCCGCAATCCGCTGCAACTGACCACGCTGACGGCCGGCACGGTTCTGACCACAACCGGTACTGAGAGCGGCCAGGAAGACAATACCGGCCTCTCGGTGAACGGCCTGAGGCCCACGCAAAACACCTATACGCTCGACGGCACAATCTACGTGAACCGCTTTTTCGACTCCGTGCCGACCATGCCGAACCCCGATGCATTGCAGGAGTTCACGATTCAGTCCTCGGATTACAGCGCCGATCATGCGGGCGCGGGCGCCCTGGTGCAGCTCTCTACGCGCTCCGGCACCGATCAGCTTCATGGGTCCGGGTGGGAGTACTTGCGCAATACGGTGGTGAATGCCAATAATTACTTCCCGGTGAAGAACCCGGCAGGCGTGATTGTCAAGCCGCCCTTCAAGCTAAACCAATTCGGCGGCACCGTCGGCGGGCCGGTGTTTAAGAGCAAGAAGGCGTTCTTCTTCTTCTCGGCAGAAGATTTGCAACAGCGCTCGGCGCCGACGCCCATCACCACCGAATACCCGACCTCGGCAGAGCTTTCTGGTAACTTTTCGGCCTTCTTAGCCAAGGGTGTCGCACTCTACAACCCGGCTACAAACTGCGGGTTCGGCCAGATCTCAAGCCCCAATGGCAGCGGTGGCTTTAACTGCAGCGGCACCATCACCGACGATGTTTCTTCTACCGGCGCAGGCGACAAGATCGCTATTTCCCCGCTCTCAAAAGCGGTGAACACGCAATATCTGGCTAGTGAAGAAGCGTTGGGCACCTTGTCGAGTGACGGAACGTATTTGAAATTCGCTTCCACCACCAACAACAATATCGACAACACGCAATATACGACTCGTCTGGACTACGCGCTGGGGCAGAACGATCATCTCAGCGGCCGGTATTTCTACAACCAGGACAACTTCCAGAGGCCATTCACAGCGCCGCTGGGCTTTTTCGCCGCCAACCTCTTTCGCAACCAGTCCTTAACGCTGAGCGATGCGCACGTTTTCTCGAATACGCTCACGGGCGCAGTATATTTTGGCTTCTATCGTGGAGCGCGCACACAGATCCCCGAAGCGCCGGGGCTGAAGACGCTGCAGCAACTCGGACAGATTGCTCCCTACGGAAGTCCGACCGAGAGCCTCGTGCCATTTCCTGGCGTACGCGCGCAGATCTCCGGGTACGTCGAAGCCTTTTCGGGTGGCGCGCTGACGCAGGATGCAACTACTTTTGATTTTCACGCCCAGGCAGTGAAGCTTTGGCACACGCACACGCTGGCCTTCGGCTTCGATCTGGAACGGTCGCGGATCGACATGGACGACTACTCCTACACGCCTGGGGATAGCACTTCTCCCGGCTTCAACGGCAAGCGCACGCAACCAGCCAACGGCGTTACGCCAAGTGGTTTTACGAGCACGGGCAACGCCATCGCCGATTTTTATACCGGCTACGAGCAGGATTTTTACCAGGACAACGGGCGCAAGGCATATCTGCGTGAGTGGCGTCCTGCCCTGTATCTGCAGGACGACTGGAAGGCGACGCCCAAACTCACGCTCAACCTGGGGCTACGCTGGGATCCCTGGACGCCTCCCACTGATAAGAATGGCACGCTGGTGGGCTTCAACCTGGCCAACCCCAACTTCCAGTCAACGATCGCTCCCGGAGCGCCGAAGGGCCTGTGGTTTGTGGGCGATCCCGGCGTTTCGAGTTCGATCTACAACAGCAATTACAAGGACATTGCGCCGCGCGTGGGCTTTGCCTATAACTTGTTCGGCAATGGCAAGACTGTGATGCGTGGGGCGTACGGCCTCTTCTATGGGTTCCCTGAGGGCCTGCTCTATCAACGTACCGACGCTACGCAGCCTGTCGATCTCTACCTTGAACTCTTCAACCCGCCGCAGTGGGATAACATCTACTCCACCAACCCCGGCGGCGATCCTTTCCCGCGCGGACACGTTACGCCTTCGCAATTCAAGAACTACACGTTCCTGTTGCCAGTCGCCGGCGGCGTTCTGAATCCGGCCTCCAAAGTGGAATACACGCAAGCGTACAACTTCGCCATCGAGCAGGACCTAGGCAACGGATTTGCCGTCAACCTGGGCTACGTGGGCAACCACGCGGAGCACGTGATGGCCTCGCGTCAGTTCAATCCATTCGTACTCACAACACCGACTTTCGAAACTACCCGCCTTTACAACGGCCTGGGCGCGGTGGAACTGGCCGACGCCTACGACTGGGAGAAGACGAACGCGGTGGAGGTGAATGTCACGCGCAGGTCCGCTCATGGGCTGACCTTGCTTTCCAACATTGTCTGGATGAAGACGATCGACGTTTACTCTTCAGGTACGGAAGGATCGGCTGGACCGTCGAATCCCTACAATCTCGATTTCTATAAAGGCGTCGCCGACTTCGACCAGGCGCTGCGATTCACTGCATCGGCCAACTACCCGTTCCCGAAATTCCACGTCAGCAGCATCGCCGGCCAGTTCGTGAATGGCTGGCAGGCCAACGCCATCATTACCTCTCAGAGCGGCTTGCCAATCACGATTACCAGCGGTGTCGACAACTCGGAGTCCGGTATCGGCAATGATCTGGGTGTCTATAACCCGGGCGTCAGCATTAAGCCGCCGGCCGGTTCACCCAAGACTGAGTGGTTCAATCCCTTGGCCTTCGCAAAGAATCCAGTTCCTTCGGCTGGCAATAACTACACTCAATCGTTCGGCAACGTGCCACGCAACTCTCTACGCGGTCCTGGCTACGAGGACACGGACATTTCGCTTTTCAAGGACATTCTGGGCGAAAAGAGAATTCACGGCCAGTTCCAGGCAGAAGCTTTTAACGCCTGGAATCACACTAACTTTGCCAACCCTGCTGCTTCTGTCAGTTCAGGGACATTCGGTTCCATTACCGCTACCAGCAGCAGCACGGGCACCGTGAATACACCTTCGCAGGTGGGCACGCAGCGTGTGTGGCAGTTTGTGGCGAAGATTATTTTCTAACTGAAGTGCGCCGGAGCCGCCGGCTGCAAGCCCAGGAACGGATTACGATCTCAGAGCGAGAGCGCAATCCGTGGGCTCGCTGCCGGGCTCCGGCGATTTTTTGTCGCTTGATATTTATAGATGAATCCAGCCGCCGCGAATGAGCGACAGCGATGCGATGGCCACAATGATCCAGAGCACGACGCCTTGCAGGAGCGGCCGCACGCCGACCTGGCGGAGGGTCTTCATGGAAAGCCCCGTGCCAATCAGATAGAGCGTTACGGTAAGGCCGATCACGCCCAGGTGCTTGAGGATCGGGTAGGCCGGTTGGAAGGTGTGGATATATGTGTTGCCGACCGCCGCAAGGCAAAAGAAAAGGATGAACCACGGCCACTGAATACGCGCGCTGCTTTTCCTGGCCATCGCGGTTCCCATAGAGATGGGCACAATCCAGAGCGCGCGCGCCAGTTTCACCGTAGTGCCTACGGCAAGAGCCAGGGCGCCAAATTTAGCCGTTGCCCCCACCACCGAGCTTGTGTCGTGAATGGCGAGCGCCGACCACAATCCAAACTGGGTTTGCGACATGTGCAGCATCGTTCCGATGAGCGGGAAAGTCAGCAGGGCGACCGAGTTGAGGGCAAAAATCGTGCCCAACGAGACGGCAATCTCTTCTTCGCCGGCATCGGTAATGGGCGCAATGGCGGCAATGGCGCTGCCGCCGCAAATGGCGGTGCCCGCACAGATCAGAAAAGAAGTTCCGCGACTCACTTTGAAAAACTTGCCGAGAGCCCATCCCAGCGACAAGGCAAACGCAATGCTGATTGCCGTATAAACGAACCCGGAGCGGCCTGCGTGAATGACCTCGTGGAGATCCATGCCGAAGCCGAGACCAATGACGGAGGCCTGCAAGAGGAATTTGGAGAGCCGCTTGGCTTCCAGGTTGTACGGGTGGGCGAATGTAAAGCCGAAGACAAGACCGACGGCGAGCGCGACGGGCGGAGAGATTAGACCCGTGGCCGCGATGAGCAGGCCGAGAAAAAAGAGGCTTTTAGGCACACATTCAGTGTGCGGTGGGATGAGGGTGCGCGTCCAAGCAGAATGAATGATGGGGCATTAGCCGCGCTTATCGGCGTGGACACATCGATATGCGGGCGGAATTTTCAGGCTCTAGGTCCGCTTGGCTCCGGCGCGCGCGGCTAGGAATCTGCGGAATTCCTGGGCCAGGCCTTGTGGCTCGGGGCCCTTCGCAGTGACGAGCAGAAAATCGCGGTGGATGCGCAGGCCTTTGATTTCAACGATTTTGAAGCTGTGTCCCAGGCGCAGGTCCTTGGCAATCGCCCAGCGCGAAACGAATCCGACGCCGAGGCCTGCCTCCACTGCCGATTTGATCGCTTCCGTTGAATCGAGCTCCATCACAACCTGAAGTGCGCGACGCTTGATGCCTTGCCGCTCCAGCGCCATCTCTGTAATTCTGCGCGTGCCCGAACCGCGTTCCCGCAGCAGAAGAGGGATGGAAACAAGATCGGCAGGCGCGATGGAGGCCCGTTCCGTCCACTCGTGGGCGGCAGGTGCGATCAGTAGAATCTCGTCGCGCAGAAAGGATTCGGTGCGCACGTCGCGGGTTCGCGGCGGTCCTTCAATGAATCCGAGGGTTATTTTCTTTTCTCTAACCGCGTCCACAATGTGTTCGGTATTGCCGCTGAGCAGCGTGGGATGAACGCGGGGATGTTCCACGCAAAACTCGCCCAGCAGGCGCGGCAGAACGTACTGCGCGATCGTGGTGGAAGCGCCGAGAGTGAGGCTGCCGGCATGGTCTCCGGTGAGAGCAGCAATTTCGTGCTCCGCCCCCGCCACAAGTTGATGCACGCGCCGCGCGTACTTAAGCAGCACCGTGCCCGCAGCCGTCAACCTGGCGTGCGTTCCAGAGCGATCGAAGAGCTGGACGCCGAGATCTTCTTCAAGAGCCTTGATCTGCAGGCTTACCGCGGGCTGCGTCAGGTAAAGCTCCTCGGCCGCTTTGCGAAAGCTTTGCTGTTCCGCGACCGTCCGGAAGACAACCAGGCGGAAATTTTCAAGACTTGCCATTGATCCATTAGAACATCCGCGAAGCTGGTTTGGCGCCGCAACTTTCACGATTGGCTTACGAAGGAACCACTTGCATAGCGTCGAAAGCCTTTCCGTGAAGGGCAAATTCATGTGCGGCGGCGAGAATGCCCGCAGGCCATTGCGGCGTGGCCGCGGCATGCAGATGCGTGTATGCTGCGAAAGCATTCTGCGCGACGAGGCCATCGCGGCCTGCGAAGCATCCGGTGCCGCGGAGAACTGCGCATGCGGAGGTCACCGTTTCAGAGCAGCTGACGATGCGCGAATAATGGAACTCGTGTCCGCGCAAAACTGCGCCTTGCGGGAAAAATGGATTCGGCGCATCGACGCGCAGTTCACTGTAGCCGTGTCCTTGCGGCGTGGCAAAGGCTTCAACGTCGATAGGAAGCACGTTGGCCATGGGATAGTGGACGCCTCGCCAGGTGAGGCTGCGCGCAAGGAGCATCAGGCCACCGCACTCGGCGTAAACGGGAAGGCCAATGGCGCATGCCAGACGAAGCGATTCCAGGAAGCTGGTGTTGGAGGAGAGAGCATGCGCGTGCATTTCCGGAAATCCGCCACCAATATAAAGAGCGTGCAGGCCGGTTGGGAGAGCGGTCGCATCGAGCGCTGAGATGGGCGCCAACTCAGCACCCGCTCGCTCCAGTTCTTCAAGATTCTCCGGGTAGTAGAAAGTGAATGCCGAATCTCGAAGATATCCAACCTTGAGGCCGTTAGCATCCGGCAGAGGCGCGCGTTCGTCCACATGCGCTGCGAGCGGAGGGGCACTGCGGGCGATGGTCAGCAGTGCATCGAGGTCCAAACGATGCTCCATCCATTCGATAAGATTGCGCTGTACGCTGCTCATCGTCTGGTGTTCAGCTGGAGGAACGAGACCGAGATGACGTTCGGGAAGTGGATTCTCCTGAAGACGCGGTAGTGCGCCGATGACGGGGATGGAGCAGACCGATTCGATGGCTTCGCGAAGAATGTGCTCATGGCGTTGGCCATTAACCTGATTGAGCACCACGCCTCGAATGGAGGCACGAGGGTCGAGTTTCTGGCAGCCCAGGACGAGCGCGGCAGCCGTGCGTGTCATCTTGGTGGCATCGAGCACAAGCACGATGGGCGCGGCAAGGATTTCAGCGAGATTCGCGCTTGAGTAGGTGCCTTCGGCGTCGAGTCCATCAAAGAGTCCACGATTGCCCTCGATCACGTTGACGCCGTCGGGAATACTGTGGCGGACAAAGGAGGCGCGCACCGCTTCGGCGCCCATCAGGTATGCGTCAAGATTACGAGCGGGATGTGCCGAAGCCCAAGCGAGCCATGAAGGATCGATATAGTCTGGCCCCTTTTTGAAGGCGCGCACGTCGAGCCCCGCGCGGCGAAGCAACAGTAGAAGACCCAGGGTGACAATGGTCTTGCCGGAGCCACCGGAGAGCCCTGCAACGAGCAGACGCGGCATGGAAGGTTGGGCGATCACAATCGAAAGCGGCCGTAGCAGGCCTACTCCACTCCTTCCTTGGGCGGAAGCTGAATGTACGAGCCTCCGAGATAGCTGTAAATGCAGCGTCCGGAGTCGATGAGAATCCGGATCGCCTTTTTGCAGTCATCCTTGCTGCAGGCTGCCTCGCTATGCCGCGCGATCATCTCCTTGGTGAGGTCACCCGCTTTCAGATTCTTCTTTCCGGCACATTCGGCCACCAGTTGGTACATCTCTTCCGCCAACGTTTCAATGGAAACTGCAGCCATGTCTGTCATACCTCTACCTCTTTCTGCGTTGCATGCAAAGCCACTAGCTGTTGCAGGCGTTCGCGAAGGCGAACCACCTCACCGACCACGAGCGTTGCCGGGGGCTCAACGTTTGCGCGTCGCACCTCCGCGACGATGTCTTCCAGCGTGCCGATGACGACGCGCGCACCTTCGGAATAGGCCATCTGGATCATTGCCGCCGGAGTGGAGGGCGAGCGCCCCGCGGCGAGCAAATTGTGAACAATCGCATCAATATTATGTACACCCATGAGAAAGACCGAAGTGTCGATCCGCGCTACGGCCTCCCAGTCTATGCGATCCTCACGGCCGTCAGCGCTGTGCCCCGTCACAATGACGACCGAGGAGGATGACTCGCGATGGGTGACAGCGATGCCGGCGCTGAGCGGAGCCGAGAGGCAGGACGAGACGCCTGGAACGACCTCGAAGGGGATTCCGTGCTCGGCCAGATACTCCACCTCTTCTCCGCCGCGGCCAAAGAGAAACGGGTCGCCGCCCTTGAGACGAACAACAGTCTTGCCTTGCCGCGCTTTCTCAACAAGAAGGGTGTGAATGTCGTCCTGACGCGCGTGATGGCCGGGTTCCTTGCCCATGTAGATCTTTTCTGCCGAGAGTTTGGCCAGGGCGAGGACGCCATCGTGAATGAGACGGTCGTAGACGAGGACATCGGCTGTGCGAATGCGCTCGACCGCGCGCAATGTGAGGAGGTCGGGGTCGCCGGGACCGGCGCCTACCAGAATCACTTTCCCGGGCCGATTACAGCACGGGTTCGCGGGAGGAGATCCCGGTTTTGCTCCCGACGATTGATCTGTGAACGCCATTCAACCTTCTCCGCTCAGCCGCAATTGTGGCTAGCTTTCTACTTCTTCCCGTACCGAGAGCGCGATCTTGAAAAACATGGTGATGAGTAATGCACCGACCGACCAGATTCCTGCAACGATGCTCCACTCCGGCAGCGTGGGCGCATAGTGTGCGACAAAACCTAGCGGCGACGGCTCGAATCCGCCCACGATCAAGCCCAGGCCTTTCTCCAGCCAAAGCGAAAAGAAAACGAGAATGCACGCGAGGGGCAGATGCGCACGGCGCAGGGCTGGCGTGAATAGAATGACCAGCGCCGCAATCGCGAATACTGTTGAAACCCACATCCAGGGAGCAAGATTGTTTCCGCCGCCGAGCAGATAAAGATATTCAAAATGCGCTGTGTGCTCCGGAATCGCGGCGTAGAACACCGTGAAAACTTCGACTAGAACGAAGAAGACATTGATTGCCATGGCATAAGTCATGATGACGGCAAGTTTGCGAATAGCGTCTTCTGGAATTTGATAACTGGCGGCTCTACGCAGCACCAGGCAAAGCAGGATGAGCAGAGCCGGACCGGAAGAGAATGCCGAGGCAAGGAAGCGAGGCGCGAGAATCGCAGTGAGCCAGAAGGTGCGGCCGGCGAGGCCACTGTAAAGAAATGCGGTGACGGTGTGGATGCTGATGGCCCAGGGGATGGAAAGGATTGCCAGTGGTTTGATCCATCCCGGCGCTTGTGTTTCTTCGCGTTCCGCGCGCAACGTGACGGAGGCAATGATCGCGTTCAGCAGCAGGTAGCCGCTGAGAGAAATCATGTCCCAGAACATGAGCGAGCGCGGCGAGGGGTAAAGAATGATGTTGAGCACGCGAGCGGGTTGGCCGAGATCGACAAAGATGAAAAGGATGCACATGATCACGGACGCGATGGCTAGAAACTCGCCAAGAATCGTGATGCGCGCGAATTGCTTTTCGCCGTGCAGGTAATAAGGCAGCACCACCATGACTGCCGAAGCGGCGACACCGACAAAGAACGTGAATTGCGCGATGTAGAGTCCCCAGCTTACGTCGCGGCTGAGGCCGGTGATGCCCAGGCCAAGGTCCAGTTGCCGCAAATAGAAACAGAAGCCGGCAGCCATGATGCAAAGGAGAGAGAGCAGCCACATCCAGTAGCGGTGGCTTCCTTTGAGCGCTTTGTCGAGCATCAACATAGCATCAGACCAGGTAAAAAACAGATGGGCCGGTTCCGAGTTCCGGTTCGCGTTGTACTGCAAAACGCTCGCGCAGCAATTGGCGCGGCTCGGAGTCCAGATCCGCGAGATTGCCGAAGGTGAAGACACGCTGAGGACAGGCATCGACGCAGGCCGGCTTGAGACCGCGCGCAAGCCGCTCCTCGCAGAAGTTGCACTTCTCGACCACGCCTTTGGTGCGCGTGGGGAAATCGGGATTGACGCTGGCGATGCCGGGCCGCGGATCTTCAAAGTTAAAGCTGCGCGAGCCATAGGGGCAGGCGGCGATGCAATAGCGGCAGCCAATGCAGCGATGCCAATCCATCATCACGATGCCGTCGTCGCGTTTCCAGGTGGCTTGTGTAGGGCAAACGCGCGTGCAGGGCGGATCGGCACAGTGGTTGCACAAGAGCGGAACGATTGTCTGCGCGTCGTTCTGCGGGGCGAAGCCGGCTTGCGCAGAAGGAAAGACTGTGGCGTACGGTTCGGTCCAGAGCCATTTCACTTCGTGCGCACGGTTGGCGATCTGCGGGATGTTGTGCGCAGTGTTGCAGGCATGGATGCAGGCGTTGCAGCCGTCCTTCTCTCGGCATTTCCTGAGATCGATCACCATCCCCCAGCGCACAGGTTTTGTCGCCGCAACGCGCGCGCTCGATGCGGGCTGAATAGCGGATCGCACGGATTGTTTGCATCCGGCCGCAAGGAGCGAAAGGCCGGACAGGCGCAGAAAATCCTTGCGCGTAATCCTCATGGCATACTCCTGGCAATCGATTGCGGGTCGCTGTGGCAGTTCCAGCAGTATGGAGTGGAGACGCCGGAGTATGCATGGCAGCGGTCGCAGAATTGCTCCTTGTTGTGGCAACCCAGGCAGGTCCGTGTGAGGCTCTTCTCGTAGACTGTGCCATTGAATGCGACAAAGCGACGGTCACCGCGGCGCACCACATCTTCGCGCCATTGGATCAGCATTTGCATATGCGCGGCACGCATAGTGCCTGCGGGTGCAACGCAATCTTTCTGATTTACGGGCAGCTGGAGGTCGGGAGGCTGGGTCGATGCTCGCCCGTGCGCGAGCGCATACCAGGCGGGGCACGTGAGTGCTGCAACGAAGACTGCCAGACCAGCAAAAATCCAGACGCGATCACGCATGGTCAGCCTCGCTCGCAGTGTTTGCTGCGTATGCCTCGGCTGGGAACGGCTCGCCGCGCAGATCGACGACGCGTTCCTTCTCGCCGGTCATCACCAGCGCATTGCCTACGAGTTCGTGGACGCCGGCAACCTCAACGCCCGGCACCCAATACTCAAGCAGTGTGGGCAGGGTGGCTTTATCGATGGCGCAGATGCAGGTGAGCAGATTGACGCCGTGCTTTTCCTTCACGTATTTCACGGCGTTGGCGCGTGGAAAGCCGCCGCGCAGGCGTATTTCGAGGTTTTCGTCGGTGCCCAGGCCTGCCCCGCTGCCGCAGCAGAAAGTCTGTTCGCGGATGGTGTTTTCGGGCATCTCGTAAAAGTTGTTGCAAACGCTCCTGAGAATGGATCGCGGTTCTTCCAGCAAACCCATGGCGCGCGCCGGGTTGCAGGAGTCGTGATAAGTCGCGATCCAGCGATCGTTGCGCCGCGGATCGAGCTTGAGCTTGCCGTGATGGATCAGGTCGGCGGTGAACTCGCAGATGTGCACCATTTTTGTGGAGCCGGCATTCGCAAAGACCGTGCCGGTGATGGGCGAGACGGGCGCTTCAAGAAAATCGGCGGGGCCGTTCATCGTATCCATATATTGGTGGAGCACGCGCCACATGTGACCGCACTCGCCGCCTAGGATCCACTTAACGCCGAGACGCTTGGCTTCCTCATAAATCTTGGCGTTGAGGCGCTTCGTCATCTCATGCGAGGAGAAAAGCCCGAAGTTGCCGCCTTCCGAGGCGTAGGCGCTGACGGTGTAGTCGAGACCGATTTCGCGGAAGAGCATCAAGTAACCCAGCAGCGTGTAATAGTGCGGCGTGCCGAAGTAGTCCGCCGATGGCATGACGAAGAGCACTTCGGCGCCCTTGCGGTTGATCGGGATTTCGAAACTGAGACCGGTGATTTCGGCAGCCTCGTCGGCGGCAAAATCGAGACTATCTTTGAACCCGTGCGGTTGGATGCCGAGATGATTGCCGACGCGAAAGCAATTGGCCGCTGGTTCAAGCACCCAGTTGGTGTTGCAGCCGATGAGGTTGAGCAACTCCCGGCCCATCATGGTGATCTCCGCGGTGTCGATGCCATAAGGGCAAAAGACGGAGCAGCGCCGGCACTCGGTGCACTGGTAGAAGTAGTAGAACCACTCCTTGATTAAATCCTCGGTGAGCTCGCGGCCGCCGGCCAGCTTGCCAAAAATGCGGCCCGTCAGCGTGAAGTAACGGCGGTAAACGGAACGCATGAGTTCGGCACGTGCCACGGGCATGTTCTTGGGGTCGGAGGAGCCGAGATAGAAATGACACTTGTCGGCGCAGGCGCCGCAGCGCACGCAGATGTCCATGAAGAGGCGGAACGAGCGGAACTTCTGGAGCCGTTCTTTCATTCCGTCGAGGATGATGTGCTTCCAATCGGGAGGAAGCTTCCAGTCTTTGTCGAGCGGTTGCCAGGCGCGCGAATTGGGAAGGCCGAGAGCGGTGAGGTTTTTGGGCGCGGCGCTGTAGCAGATCGAGCCCTTGCGGAATTCGACATGCGGGTCGCGCCAGTCGCCACTTGGCGGCTTTGGCTCAATTTGTACGAGCGTTTCCGTCATCTTCAGTCTCATTCCCAGAATCGAGCGGAATTCCAGCCGCCTGCATCTTGTCGTGAAATTCCTCTTCCCATTCCGCATAGGTATGCGTTATCACTGGAGCGTTCCACGGATTGATATGCCGCCGGCTACGGCTGTTGTTGGCAAGATTGCGGGTCGGGCTGAGAAATACACCGCCCATGTGCATTAATTTGCTGAAGGGGAGATATACGGCGAGCGCGCAAACCAAAAGGAGGTGGCAAAGAAAGAGGGTGCCGAGCGCCTGTGGCGCGGCAGGCCGGAACACGGCCAGGTTGAGCGCAAACTGCTTCACGCTGCGAATGTCGACCCGTGCGAAGTAGCGCATCAGAATGCCGGTGACGGCAATGGCCAGCAGCAGAAGGAGCGCGAAGTAGTCGGAGAAAAGCGAAAGATAGCGCAGGGCAGGCTCGCGAAAACGCCGGAAAAGCAGCCAGGTCAATGCGCCCAGCAAAATCACGTCAGAAAGATAGAGTGGCGGCACGCCGATTTGGAAAAAGCTGTCGAGACGATCGAGAGCGTTGACGAATGCCGGCACCGGCTCGAGGAACAGGCGCAAGTGGCGGAGAAGAATCAACAGTAATGCCCAATGAAAAGCCAGAGAAGAGAGCCAGAGAGCGGCGCTCTCGCCCAGAATCAGGCGTCCGCCGGAAAGGCGCGCGCGATTGTTGCGAAAGAGTGAACGGAAAAACAGAATCTCGGCGGCCATGCGGGACACAACGCCCCATCGTGTCGAGGGGTTGTCGATTTTCGCGGAATGAATCCAGGGGAGCGATTGTTGCTGGCCGCAGGTGACGGGAATGTGGAAGGGAACCGGCGCTGATGCCCAACGCACCACGCGACAGCAGAAGCCAACGAGAATTACGGTGAAGGCTGTGTAGGGAACGAACGTGGTGAGGGCCATGCGCGCCGGTTCGCTCTGCCCGCACGCAAAGCCGACCAACACCAGGGCCAGCACCGCGAACAGCGAATAGAGCGCATTCATGGTTGGTCCCTTCACCTTGCAGCGTGTTGCATGCGGAAGCGCAACTCTTTCTCGCGCAGACCGGCGATCTGATCGCGGCAGGCCATGTACTGATCGAAGGCCATCAAGGACAATTCGTCGATCCGGCTCTCGAGTGCCTGCGGGAGCGAGCCAGTGACTTCCGCGACCAAGCCGCGCAGGTCAAAGATGAAGCGCAGCGCTTCGGAGGGGCGGAAATCCTGCACGGCGCGCAGGCGGACCAGGGCGTCGAGTGCGGGCGCGATGGCTTTCACATCCATTTCGCCGAGCAACTCTCGGGAAAGCGTGGTCAGGCTTTCCCTGATGGCGTGGCCCACAGGATTACGGAAGGCATCCTGCTCGCCGCTCAGGAGCGAATGCACCTCCGCGGGATAGGACGCGAAGGTCCGCTCAATCCAGTGCTCCGCGACATTCTCCGCGATGGCCCGGTTCGCACTCATGGCAACCTACACGCAGCCTGTGGGCTTGGGAAGTCCGGCGAGCTTGCAGGCTCCCTTGGCCGGGCCAGACGGGAAGAGTTGATAAATTTCGCTCAGCTTGTAGCCGGTCTCTTTGCAGACCTTGCGGACCATGGGCGCGATGCCAAACTGGACGTAATAATTGCGGATGTAGTTGATCACCTTCCAATGGCCTTCGGTCAACGCATCGATCGACTCGGATTTGGCAAAGTCCTTTGCTACATCCTCGCTCCAGCAATCGGGTTCTTGAAGGAAGCCATCCTCGTCGACATCGTATTTCTTGCCTTCAACTTCAAACGTCGGCACAGTTCACCTCTCAATTAGTTCATTGCTATGTATCCGCACGGACACGACTCCGCGCATTTTCCGCAACCGTTACAGAGATCGAGCTTGATTTTGTAGTGCTCGCCTTTGGGCAGCTTGACGAAACAATTTTTGCTGCAGTACATCCAGCAGGTTTCACAGTCCATACACATGCCACATGACATGCAACGTGCGGCCTCAGCAAGCGCCTCGGGCTCGGTCATCGGAGTGTTTTCGCCATCGGCGCGCTGTGCTGCCGGATACCAATCCAGCTTCAAGCTTTCGGAACGAATGACCGCGGGTGCGGAAGGCTGCGTTGTGCTGCGCCCTTCAAGGTGCGCGAAGATGGCTTCTGCGACCGCGCGCCCCTGGGCAATCGCGACGCTGACGGTATTCAGCACGCGCGGGACGATTTCAGTTGGATCTTCCGCCGGAATCTCCGGCAAATCTCCGGGCAACTCGCCAATGAGCGCTGCGGCTCCATTGCTGCTTGTCCGCAACTCCAACTGTGTGGCTTTCTGCAAGCCCATTGCGAAAAATACGACCCGGTAGTTCCGCTGCAATTCTTCGAGAGCAAGGTCCCGGCCCACGACGCAGCCAGCACGGAACTCAATTCCGAGGTCGAGAATATTGGCGATTTCCGCATCAAGAATCTCAATGGGAATGACCGAGCGAGGGATGCGAGAACGCATCATGCCACCAGGACGTGGCGCTGCGTCGATGACCGTGACTGCGCACCCCTTGCGTGCAAGATGATAAGCGGCAGAGAGACCGGCAGGGCCCGCGCCAACCACGGCGATGCGCGGCGCGAATTCACTGAGAAGAGAAGACTTCCCCACGCGCAGTGCATTCGCGACGGCGAAATCGCCGACGAATTGCTCTAATTTGTTAACGGCGAGTGGTGAGTCTTTTGCCTTGCGATTGCAATTCAGCTCGCAAGGATGCTGGCAAACGCGGCCACAGATGGCAGGGAAGGGATTGTGCTCCAGAATCTTGCGCCACGCCAGCTCGAAAGCTTGCGCAGGCGTGCGGCTATAGGCTTGATGCTGGGCCAGCGCAACGAGCCATCCGCGCACATCCGTTCCGCTAGGGCAGCTATGGATGCATGGAGCCGTTTTGGCCATGTATGCCGGACGATGAGAAGGGCCACCGGCGCCGTCAGCGACGTTGTGCTTGATTACCGGCTTCTTCACATCCTTGAACAACCCCATCTGCAACCTCTACGAGTCGTCTGCAATGCCCGCGCCAATGCCCGCGTTAATGGCGCACATGTGCCGAGCGCGCGAAAGACATGCCGGCATGCTTGAAATCGTCGATGTGATAGCGCGTGAACTCGAACCCGGTGAGCTCGAAGAAGCGGGGCCAGCCGATGCGGTCGATCCACTCGCCCACACGCTCGTACTTGCGGGCCTCACCGCGGTAGACATCGACAATCTTCACCACGGCTTCAACCACCTCCGGCCAGCGCGGAGGATTGTTAGGCAAAAACGGAATGGCTAGACGCGAGAAGCGCGGCACACTGCGCGCATTGCTCACCTTGCCGCCGACCCAGATGGAAAGCCCGTCGTTTTCCGCATCGGCCATGCGCATGGCCGGGCATACGCTGAAGCAGTTGCCGCAGTACATGCACTCTTCTTCAATAACTTCGACGGATGGTTTGCCTCCCACGCCGGGCGCTGGGCGAATCGCCCCAGTGGGGCACGAAGCGATGACCGTCGGTATCTCGCAGGACTTGGTGAGTAACTCGGACTGCACCTTGGGCGGGCGGCGGTGTACGCCGAGGATGGCAATGTCGGAGCAATGCACCGCGCCGCACATGTTCAGGCAGCAGGCCACGGCGATGCGCAGCTTGGCGGGCAGATCCTCGTGGGTGAAGTGATCGATGAGAGCGTCCATCACGCTCTTCACCAGGCCCGAAGCGTCAGTGGCCGCAGCGTGGCAATGCACCCAGCCCTGTGTGTGCACAATGTTGCTGATCGAATTGGCGGTGCCGCCCACGGGAATGCCTAGCACGGCCAGTTCCTGCTTCAGCGGCTCGATCAATGCCGGATCGACGAGTAGAAATTCAACGTTGTTGCGGCTGGTGAAGCGCAGATGACCGCCGCAATACTTGTCGGCGAGATCGGCATACTTGCGCAGGGTTTGAATGCTGAGCAGGCGAGGCGTGCCCGCGCGCACGGTGTAGAGCCGGTCACCCGATTCGGCAACATGGCACAGGACCCCGGGCGCCAGCGTCTCGTGGTACTTCCACGTACCGTAGTTTCTGAGCACAATCGGCGGCAGAAATTTGTCGTAGCGTGGAGGGCCGACATCAGTAAGCCTTGGCTGCACGGGTGTAGTTGTCATGCCTCGTCCTCCTTCGCGGGCTGGTAGTAGATGTAAGGATTGTCGCGCGGCGCCGAAACCATCTCCGGCGCTGGATCGAGCCCGATGCCGTCGAGGAATGCAGGGAGCCCGACGCGCTGAATGAGTTCGCCGATGCGCTCGCGGTTGGTGCCGTACTCGTCCCAGAAATCCCAGATGCGCTGAATCAGCTCCTTGATCGTGTCGAGCAGTTCGTCCGCAGCGACAAAAGGAATCAAGACCGACGAGAGTAGTGCGCCTTGCAGAATGGGCGCTTTGGCGCCGATCAGGATCACTGCGCCCTTTTCAACGCCGGGCCGCAGCGCCTTGGGCATGGCGTTGATGCAGTGCATGCAGCGTACGCAGTCGCGGTTGTTGATCGCGAGATCCTTGCCATTCCAATCCATGCACTTGCTGGGGCAGTTACCGCAGATGTCCTTCTGGATGTCGACACCGGCAGCGGCGTACTTTGCTACTTCTGCCTCGTCGATGCGAATGTCGTCCTTCCACGTGCCGATGACGGAGAGATCGGCGCGGGCGATGGCGGCGACGCAGTCGTTGGGACAGGCAGAGCACTTGATCTTGAACTTGTAGGGCAGCGCAGGCCGGTGCAACTCATCCTGGTAGGCCATCGTGAGGTCGTAGCAGAGCTTCATGGCGTCAAAGCAGGCCCACTCGCAGCGGGCCATGCCAACGCAGCAGGAAGGCGTGCGCACGGCCGAGCCCGAGCCGCCGAGATCGAATCCGGCGTGGGTGAGCTCCTGGAAGGTGGGTTCCAGTTGATCTGTCGTGGTGCCGAGCAGGATGATGTCGCCGGTTGAGCCGTGCATGTTGGTCAGGCCCGAACCGTGGCGCTCCCAAATGTCGCTGATGGTGCGCAGGGCCTCGCTCGTATAGAACCATCCAGCCGGCTGATTCACGCGCAGGGTGTGAAAGTGCGCGACCTTGGGGAATTGCTCGCCGACATCGCTGTAACGGCCGATGACGCCGCCGCCATAACTCAGCACGCCCACGAGGCCACCGTGTTTCCAATGGCTCACCTTGTCTTCATACGAGAGCTCAAGTTGGCCGAGCAGATCGGCGGAACTTCCGGTGACTCCGCTGGCCGACTCAATCTCAGTGACAAAGCTGGGCCACGGGCCCTTTTCCAGTTCGTCGAGCAGTTTGGTTGCGGGCTTGCCGTTGGCCGGTTGTACGCCCTCGTCATCATCTGCCATGGCCTTGCTCCTTTCGCCACAAAACGCCAGTTTCTTCATCCGCGCTCAACATCGAATTCCGAGGGACAGCTCGATCATCAAAGCGGGCCGGAGAGCGGCGAGATACGGCCGATTTCGCGTCGGCCAACCCACACAGTTCTCCTGTTCACGAAGAAAATCAATCACCATAGATTGAACGCGTCGCGAAGTAGCATTCGCCGTGACGCGTGTCACAACCAGCGGCGTTCGCGTGTGGGAATTTGAATCAGGCAGTCATGAATTGGTGGTGAGATTGGCATCTACAAGCCGCAAGGCCGCGTTTTTCCCGATGCTGGTGAACCTGGCGGGGCGAAAGTGCGTCGTGGTGGGAGCCGGTTCAGCTGCCGCCGTCAAAATTGAGGGCCTGTTGCTCTGTGGGGCCGATGTAGTGGTTGTGAGTCCGCGCGCGACGCCGGCGATTCAACGTCTCGCGCGGGCCGGGAGACTCGGCTGGCGGCGCAGAGTTTTCTCTCGAAGAGATGTGCGGGGGAAGTTTCTGGCAATTGCTTCCACCGACTCGAGCAAGATCAATGAGGCCGTGTTTAGTGCCTGTGTGGCGCGGGGTGTCTTATGCAACTCTGTGGACGATCCAGAGCATTGCGACTTTATTTATCCCGCAGTGGCGCGGCGAGGGCCGTTGCAGATTGCGATTTCGACCGGCGGGCGCAGCCCCGCGCTTGCCGCCAGATTGCGCCGAGAACTGGAGCGGCAGTTCGGACCGGAGTGGGGCGCGTGGGTGGAAGATCTCGGGATGCGCCGCGAAGAATTGTTGCGAAGAGATATGTCGGCGAAGAGCCGCCGGCGCAGTCTGCTGCAAATGGTAACGCCCAAGGCGTTTCGCGATTTCCTGCGTGATGGAAGTCCGACGGCTGCGCGGAAGAAGCGCGGTTGAGAGCGCGGATTAGCGCCACTCCCACTCGATGAATCCCGGCTTCACGTCGGCCATGGCGTTCACAACCAGCTCCACAAGCCCGCCATAGAGAATGCGGCTTTTCTGCCAGAGGCCGTAGTACGCGAACATGTCGCGGAACTGCCCTTTGCAGTTGCTACAAGGTGCGCAGAGATATTTCGGCGTCTCCGGGCCGGGGTGATCGGAGAATGCGTTCAGGATCTGCTCAAGCTTCTTGCGCCCTGAGACGTGGAAGCGCCAATCGGGAAAGTTGTTGCCGCTCATGATGGCGAATCCGCTGCCGCCGCCGCAGCAATAGTTGTTTACGCCGTGCGGCTCCATCTCGCGAAACTGCGGGCAGAGTGCGCGGAGAATCTCCCGTTGCGGCTCGACTACGCCCATCAATCGCACCATGTTGCAGGGATCGTGGAGAGTGACGGGAAAATCGTTGCGCCGGGGATCGAATTTGATTTTGCCGCTGAGAACAACGTCGCGTAGCAACGGGAGATAACTTTCCCGAGGAATGTTGAGGTCGCCGGTAACCATGCGGTCGGCAATCACGCACAGTGCTTTGTTTGCGTGCCCGCATTCGCCCAAAACGATACGCTTCACGCCGAGTTTCCGGGCCGCTTCCATGTGCTTCATCGCTACGCGAGCAAACTGGGCATCGTCGTACCACAGGCCGTAGTTGATCGCGTCGTAGGCCGCCAATTCGGAAGACATCGTCCAGTTAACGCCTGCCTGGGTGAGAACGAGCGCAAATGCGCCGGGGTTTTCAGGCCAGGCCATGATTTCTCCGGCGTTGTGAATCAATAAAACGTCGGCGCCTTCGACGTCCCACGGCGTGTGGACTTCAATGCCGGTGCGCTCGCTGATGTCCTCGTCGATGAAAGCAACATTGTCTTTCACGATCTCGGCGGTCATGCCTGTCGACGAGCCGGCCTTGAGTTGCAGCATCGAGCCATTTTCATGAATCTCGCGCGGCGCAATGCCCATCTCCTGGCTGAACAGCTTGCGCAATTCGCGCGCGACCAGGCCGTTGTCGCAGCCGATGGGGCAGAACTGCGCGCAACGCCGGCAGAGATTGCAGCGGTACGCGAGCTCGATGAGCCGCGCCACCAGCGGCCAGTTCAGCTCGATGCTTCCATGCTGCCATGCCGAGAGAAGTGCGCCGCCTTTTACATGCTTGAAGTAGAGGCGGCGCAGAATTTCGGTGCGGAAGGTAGGCCGGTAGAGCTCATTGCGGCCGCTGGCTTCGAAGATGTGGCAGGATTCCGCGCAGGTTTGGCAGCCGGTACAGTGCTCCATGGTGAGCAGCAGCGGCTCGAGGAAGGTCCAGTTGTTTTCCTTGTCGAAGAGTTTGTCCAGGCCGGAAAGAAAGCGGGCGACGAGCTGCGCCTCTTCTTCACTCGTCTTTGGTTTGGGGATGTTAACAGCGCAGGTGTCGTCGAGGCCGCATTCATAGCGGGTTTTGCATTGCCCTGACAGAACAGTCCAGGCATGATCCTTTTCCGGGTTTTCCAGCGGCGCGGGCAACGGCATCAACGTGTCGTTCTCAAGGTGAATCAGCGGCTCGCTGCCAGGCCGCGAGATGTCGCGCAGTTTGATGCTGCCGCTCATTTCCGCGCCTCCCTGGTGGGGTTGGTAGTGGCGATCTCGGCCCAGGTGCGCTGGCCGTCAGCGCCCACGTGCGGTGCGGACCATGTGGGTTTGTAGTTTAGCGATGCGGCCACTTCGCCTTCCATAACGCTTCCGCGCTCGTTGCGCCGGTCGTCCCATCGCACTGCATGCCAGGTAAAGTATTTGGCGATGAAGTGCGCCATGTGCGTGAAGGGAATATAAGCCACGAGTATTGAGGCCAGAATCAAGCCCGCGGCAAATCCCGGTCCGATTCTCACGGCGCGATCGAAGTGAAGGCCGCCGCGCGCGAATTCGCCGAGCGATGCCATGCCGGGCGCGCGCAACAGGTACCCGCCGATGAGAAGCGCACATGCCGCAATGAAGAAGAGCAGGTTGAAGATGTCTCCTGCGTGCGTAGAGTTCTTCAGAGCCGGATCGGCGGCGTGGCGCATCAGCAGCCAGCAGGCTCCGGCAACAATGAGAAGGCCTCCGATCGCTGCGGCGCATGTGGCGAAGGCCGCCAATGCGTGGACAAATCCGGCGATTTGCAGCGCGGTGAAGAGCTGGCCGTACATCAGTGCCAATGTCGCGCAGCCAATAGCGGCAATGGCTAGATAAAGTCCCAAGTGAAAGAGGAAAGATGGGAGCCACAAGCGGCGATTGAACGCGCGCAGGCTCTTGAGGAAGAGAATTTCCTCGATCATCACGCGCCATTCGCCGCGCCGATTCGCTACTTGCGGCTGACGCCACCATTCCTGGGTCTCGAAATACGATCCGCCGTATGCCGCGCGATAGGGATGCTCGTGCGGCAGTGGATAAAGCTCCCAGCGCAGGTGCAATGGAGTTCGCGCGTAAACGAAAACCCGCCTGAGACATCCGGCGAAAAAAATCAAAAGGCCGGCATACATCGCAAGATAAACCGCGGCGGTCAACTTTCCCCTCCGTGCAGCCGCTCCGATGCGACAAGCTGATGGTGAATGCTACGGGGATTGTACGCCGAGGCTGAAAATCGATGATGTGCTCCGGCTCACTGCCGGGCCGCGATCAGGAAACGGGCCTGGCGGTTGCCAGCTTCACTTTGCAGAAGATAAATGGCGCGAAGAACATAGCTGCGACACTGGTGGCCACATAGCGGAGATAGTCGAGTGCCGAGCCAACGATGGAAGCGCTTTTGGCAATCGGAGCGAAGGCGGCATCGAGGATATGCGCGACGGCAAGCATGATGGCGATCGACAGAATGAAGCGAAGAAGCTTGGCTGCGGGGCCTCCACCGCGCGGGTCAAAGTTCACGACGCGCAACTCCAGCGGGCAGGCGATCACGATGCCCGTTAGCCAGCCGCAGTAGCCCGTCATCTCCTGCACTTGGTAGTCGATTTGCCAGCCGCTGAGAGCGAATAGAAGCAACCAGACCATTGCGCTACCGGCAATAGTGATGGCGATCTGCAAACCGTGCGGGACTTTGCTCCACAGGTTTGCGAGCGTGCCCGTGTAACGGGATGCAGCGACGCCGAAGAGAAGGCCGATTGCCCAACCCAGCAAAACATCTTCAACATAATGCACGCCGAGATAAGGGCGCGAAACGCCGATGAGGACGATGAGAAGCACTAGCCCCAAGCGAACGAAACGGTTCCGCGTGAAAGTAAGGAGGTAGGAGTAGAAAGCGGCGGAGCCCATGGCGTGGCCCGACGGCGTGGAATATTCAAGAGCCAACGACTTGGCTTCGGCTGGAGAAACGGCCCATTTCTGCTTGTAGGTTCCGTCGGCCATGAAAGGCCGGGGATTCTTGATGAGGACCTTCAACAGATCGTTGAAGGCCACGGTGAGCAGAACCACCACGATAAGGCGCACAGCGAGGCGCTTGTCCCACACCACATAGAGAAGGATGGTGAAGAGGACATAGAAATTGGCTGAGCCGAAAAAGCTTGCCGTGTGAAAGAAATGAGTGAGGTAGATGTTTCTGTGATCGGCCAGAAACTCGACCCAAGCCAGGTGAAAGTGCGGAGGTATCATCGCGCTGTCTTGATTTCATCTGCGTGGACTGGCTGGTCGCCGTTACAGTCATTCGCAATGTCCCAGTTGATGTAGATGGGGTTGCCGATGAGCCAGAGCTTACCGTCGGGCCCTGCAACTTGCGCACGAAACCAATGGCGGCGTCCATCACTGGTCCAGTGCAGCGTTTGCGTGGAGTCCGCGGTGAAGGCGGCGACGCCTTGCGGCAGTGCGACATCCTTGCCATCCTCAATCCAGTGCATCGTTCCGCCTGCGGCAGCGGTCACATGCGCGGAAAAATAAAGTTGATCGCCCGTCGCCGCGTTGAGCATGTCTCCCGCGTGGACTGTGTGATCGCCCGCATGCGCCGTCATTTCGAGAAGCCGGTCGTGGGTTCCTGCCACATCAATAAAGACATGTCCGGCGCGGATGCCGTCGAGAATTGCGGGCGTTGAAAGATCTGCTGCATACACAACGGTCGTCGGGCTGCCGATGGAGCCGACTTGATCGAGGGGTTGCATGGGGCGGTGATTGTCGCTGCCGCCAATTCCGGTGAGACGGCATCCCCGATCAAGTTCCCGATTCCAGAAGGGAAGGTCGGAGATCCCGCTGCGCTCGCTGCCGCCGTTTACAGCCTCGACGCCGGTGAGCAGGTGCATGTCGACCGGTGTGGAAGGCGTCCATCCGCAGCCGAGGCAAATCTCGCCGCTCGGAGCCAGAGGGTGATTGATCGAGGTGATTGCGCCTACGCGCGCAGCGCTGCGCAGCAGTGTGTTGACGTCGGGGACGGTATGTCCGTCAAGTCGGAAGTCCACGAAATCTGTGCTGCCGAGAAAATTGATGTGGCCATAAAAAGTCGTGATTTCGCGGCCGGGAATCAAAAGCAGCTTGTCGAAGTAAGGTTGCAACTCCCGCATCGCATCATATTGCGAGCTGGCATTGTGATCGGTAATGGCGATGAAGTCGAGACCGCGGCGGGCGGCGGCATCCACGGTAAAAAAAAGCGGGCAGGGAACCATCTTCCCCGTCTGGCTGGGGCATTGGCCGTCACTGTGCGCGGTATGCATGTGCAGATCGCCGCGAAACCAGGCGGGCCCGGCGCGCAGGGGTTCACGCAGGATCGGCGGCAGCGCTGCCACTGCGCCCGTGCGCGAGAGGTAGACGTGAATCGTGTAATGCGACTCAACGCTGGCGCGAATGTTGGGCACGCCGATCAGCACATTCCAGGTGCCGGATGGAATGGCGCCCGGTAAGCAAGATGGCGTGGCGTCCATAAGCCCGACGGTGAGAGTGGACTTGTTGCCGCCGCTCCAGCAGCGCAGCCCTGCGGGATCGAGTAGTCCAAGATCGAGAGCGGTGTGCTGCTCTTTCTCGGTGTAGCTAAAGGTGATGGTCACGCGCTCCGTGCCACCGGGAACCGCAAAAGGAACTTTCACATAGCTTTGGTTCTGGGAGCCGCGCACAACGCCCTGAAGGATGAAGTCAGAGCCGGAAGAATCCGCCACGGGGGGTGCTGGCTGCGCGAAAGCGTAGACGGCGGCGAGAGAGAAAGCCGGAAGAAGGAAAACTCGCGTCGAAAATTGGAGTAACGGTCTTGCGTGTCGTGACCAGCTCTTCTTCATATAAGACATTTCCATGATTCGTTGACGCCAGAGTGCGCTGGCCGGGATTGGTATCGGCTATTATAGCCAGCTTCATCCTGGGCCGCGAGGCTTCAGAAAGAAAGGCCCGCATCCGATGCGATGTTCTGCGCCGGATGCGGGATTGAAGCTAAGACACTGTTGGGAGGTCCCTGTGTCTTAGAACGAAAGTTTGAGCGCGAGCTGAATGGTGCGGGCGCCATTGTTCCCGTTGCTGTTCTTCGTTGCCGAGATACTGCTGAAGCCGCCTGCCTGGAAGTTTAAACTTCCCGGCTGCGAGAAGGGCGGCGTGTTGGTGGTGTTGAAGAATTCTGCGCGGAACTGCAGAATCGTTGCTTCTGTGAAATTGAAGTTCTTGAGGAGCGACGAATCCAGGTTGTTGAAGTGCGGTCCGCGTACCTGCTCGATGCCGCTCGTGCCGAGCGGCGAGTAATCGACCTGTCCAACCTGGGTAGCCGTAGGCGGCTGAGCGAACGCGCCGGCGTTGAGCCATTGCGTATAGTTGTGCGGGCCGGCATAGGCACTCTGCCCGGCTACCACGTTGGCGGAGCAACCAAAGTCGGCCGTTGTGGCGACGGGGCAAGTGACCGTGAACGGCTGCCCGCTTTGGAAGGTGTAGAAGCCGTTGAGCTCCCACCCTCCCACGATGAGATCCGCGGCCTTGCTCATAGAGCCGCCAAATTGCTTGCCACGGCCGAAGGGCAGGCCGTAGGTGGCAGCGGCGTGCCACAGGTCGGTGGCGTCGGCATCGCATAGGCCGTAGTCGCCCTGGATGCCGAAACCAGCGAGCCATTGGGCGCGGTAACCCGCGGCGAACTCCGAGTTCTGCGGCGCGTGCTGGTCGCCCGTGCAGCGGGACAAGGTGTAGTTGGCCAGCACCGTTAGCCCATAGTTCATCTGGTGCTGATAAGTGACCTGCAAGGAGTTGTAGCTGGTGTTGGCGTTGGTGGTTTCGTAGGTGCCGTTCCGCGCCATGTACGGATACGGAATATACAACTGGGTGTTCTGGCCGGGGGGCAAGATCACAGAGTTGCTGTTTGAGGTCCCCAGAATATCCAAGTGACGGCCCTGGGTGCCGACATATCCCGCCTGGAGCGCGTCGTGGCTCGTGAATTGATCCTCGACGGTGAAGTTCTCTGTTTGTATCAACGGGGTCTGGTAGTTGGGCTGGCGGCCGTTGAGAGTCGCGCCGAGATAGTCGCTACCGATGTATTGGCCTGCCACGCACTGGCTGAGGGGCAGAGTGGAGCAAGAAGTCGGCGTCGTTGTATACGGAGTCGGGCTTTGCAGCGTGGTCGCACTGGCGAAGTTGTAGTTATTGAAGGTATTTTCCAGGGTCGCCGGAGCGTTCGAAGTACCGGCGAGCAGCGGATGGTTGGAGTCGGGAGAGGGGACGGTCTGCGTGTAGCCAAAGGGATAGTTCAATCCCAGCGTGCCGCCGTAGCCGAGGTTGCCCAGCGCTCCATAGGCCGTGCCGAAGCCTCCGCGTACCACCAGCGTAGGCCGCAACTTGTAGGCGAACCCTACACGCGGCGCGAAGTTGTTCTTTTGAGCGTTGCCGAGTGCAGCGTTTGAAGAGCACGAGATGTTGATATTGCTGAGGGCGGCCACCGTATTAAAGATCGTGGCCCGCGGGGTTGAGCAAGTCCCGTTGGGAATATAGAAGTTTGCGGTGGTGCCATTGCCGCCCGCGGGGGCGAAGTTAGACTGGAAGCCCCGGGTTTCGGTGTAGGGCGTGAACAGATCCCAGCGCACGCCGAGATTCAGCGTCAACTTGGGACTCGCCTTCCAGTCGTCCTGGAAGTAGGCGCCGATGTACCAGCGATGATCGTCGGTGACGGGAAGGTTGGAGGCGGAGAAGCCGTTCTGACCGCCGACCAGGTTCACGCCAGTACCCACGCCGTATTCGTAGTTGATAGGCGTCACCAGCATGTCACTGATGCCGTTCAACCCCGAACTCTTGTTGGAAATGTCGGTGTACTGTCCGTTGAAGCTCATGTCGCCACGGCCTTGCGGCGGCTGCGAGATGTTGCCTTCCAGGTCGTCTACCTGGATGCCCGTCTTGAAGGCGTGATTGCGCCAGACCTTGGTGACCCCGTCAACGTACTCCAGGCTCCATACATACTGCAGCGTGGGCGAGTAGTTGCCGACGCCGAGTGCCCTGAGCTGTGAGCCAATGGAGATGACAGGCAAGCCTCCGTTGCCGGCCGCCTGCGGAACGCCCTGGATGCCGTACTCGAGGGGGATATTGCAGGTACCCGGACCCGGATTCACAGTCCCCGAACAGGCCGAGCCTCCGTAGTCGTTGCCCCAGACGGATACCTGGAGCTTGTCGCTGTGGACCATGCCTATGTGAAATTGATTGGTGAGCGTGGGAGTGAGGATGCGCGTGTAGCCGACCGCCCAGGCCCAAGCCGGCAGGCTGTCGACGCGTCCGCCGCTATCGCCGGCGCCCACCCCCGGGAAATACGAGGGCACGTCGGCGGTCAGGTAGCTGCGGTCGTAGACGCCGAACAGGATGTTCTTGGGGCTGATGTCGGCATCGATGCGAATGTCGTAGGTGTTGGTGTTTTTGTCCTCGATGGGAACGTAGCCCTGGAAATCATTGACGAGTTGGCCGGAGGCTGTTGCCTTCGGATACAGGCCCAGTATCTTGACCGCGTTCGGATCCTGGCGGCTGGTCGGGATGACGTTGAGAGCGGAGAGGAGAACACCGCCGGCGTCCTGTGTGAAGTCGGTTCTGGTAACGCCAACGAAGCTGGTGCAGCCTCCGGTCGCCGTGCAGTTATAGAACGGATCGCGCACGTAGCTGTTTGGCGTGCCGGTGAGTCCGGTTACCGGGTCAACGCCGGAGCCTGGAAGCAGGCGCGTTGAAGCCGGATCCAGGATGGTGCCGTTGGAGAAGACGCGGCCCAGTGCGTCGGTGTGGCAGCCGGTGGTGACGCCGGCGCTGCAGGTGCTCGAGGTGTTGTAGGTGATGTTGTCCTGCAGGTTGGTGAAATTGCTGCTGACCATGCTCGCGGTGGGCACGGTTAAATTGCCGTCCGGCTCCGGCAGGACGTAGCGGCCGCCCTGGTAATCGGTGAACCAGAAGAGCCGGTTCCTGCCATTGACAAGGTGCGGGATCAGGACCGGGCCGCCGGCCGTGAAGCCGAACAGGTTCTGGTGATAGGAAGGAATGGGATTGCCGGTGCAAACGCCAGAGGAATTGCAGGTTCTGTTGAAGAAATAGTTGGCGTTCAGATCATTGTTGCGCACGTACTCCCACAGGTCGCCGTGCACCCCATTGGTGCCGGATTTGAGCGACGCGTTAATGACGCCGCCGGTGGAGTGGCCGAATTCGGCGTTGAAGTCGCCGCTCTGCAGCGTAAATTCCTCAATCGCATCAGGCGGCGGGACAATCGCGGCGTTGGTCCCGGTATAGTTGCCGCCGTAGAACTCGATGTTGTCGTTAATGCCGTTGAGGCGGAAATCGTTTTGCCATTCGTCGACGCCATTCACCCTGAAATAAGCAGACGAAGAGCTGCCTGCGTCGGCGGTGCCATTCCCGCCACTACTGTTTGAGGGCGCATCGGTATTGACGCCCGCGGACATTTGCGCCAACGCGCCCCAGTCACGGGTGACAAGCGGCATGTCGTTCACAGTTAAATTGCTGATGGTCTGGCCGACCTGAGCGTTCTCGGCTTCAAGCAGGGGAGCGGCAGCGGTGACAGTGACACTCTGCTGCACGTTACCCGTAGCAAGATGAATATCGATGGTTTCGACCTGTTGTACCTGCACAATGACGCCGTGCACGACGTACTTCTGGAACCCGGTGGCCTCAGCCTCAACCGTGTATTTGCCTGGATTCACGTCGTCGAACACATAGGTACCGGTCGCTGTGGACTTGGTTGTGATTTTTACGGTGGTGTCGTCGTTAATGAGCGCAATCGTGGCCTTTTGTACGACCGCTCCGGACGGATCTTCCACCGTTCCCGTCACCTCTCCTCGATCAAGCTGTGCTGCCAAGCGGCCCGGAAGGCACAGAGCAAGGAGCGTGACCACTAGGGAAAGCCATGGTCCGGCAATTCTGAATTGCTGTTTGATGTTCATGATGCCTTGCTACCTCCAAATTTCAAGAATTTTTTACACGTTTGCACTCGACCACACTTCGCCGAGCAGCGCAACGATATTGCACTTACTATGCGCGCGGGAGTGTTTACCCTAAGTGCACGCAGGTGTATACACTAGTGTTCACAGTACTTAATTATTTGATTGAAAAGGACTTGTTGACTGTTTGAATTGTTGGTAAACTGTGGAAATTGTTCGACGGGAAGGCTCCCGTCTGGGATGTTTTTGTGAACGCTGCATCAGTCTGAGGGTGCGACAAACCAATTAAAGTACTGGCATGCGCTGCAGGCAGTTTACAAGCCCCAGTGAGAAGGTAGCTGCAATGCGTTGCGATATGGCTGGGCGAGGCTCGCTTGACGCGAGCGGTTGACCGATCACTCCCTGGCTTGAACGGGATTGAAACTGAATTCAACTCTGCGCAATCTGCAGATGACTTTGCGGGATCACCAGATGATTGGGTCAAGTGATTGGGTCAAGCAGTGCGTCCTTGCTTAACAGTTGAACCGGAGACCGCTCCCTGTCCTTGGGCGAAAGCCAGGAGATAAGGCTCATGGATCACTTTTCCGCCGTCCAATCCAAGTCCAGAATGCCTCTTCCCGATGAGACCTGGCCGGCGAGTCTGCAGGAAGACCCGAATTGGGCATTGGCGCAGCGGGTGATCGCTGAGCCAAACTTCGCACGATCCCCCTTGCTTACGAAGTTTCTGCTTTTTGTGGTGGCCGAGACCCTGGAAGGTCGGGGAAACGAGATCACAGAGCACCAGATCGGCGTGCAGGTCTTCGACCGGCCGGCGGATTATCGCACGCTTGAGGACAACATTGTTCGCAGCTATGCGCGCCAATTGCGAAAGCGGCTGGCCGAGCACTTTGCGGACCAGGGTAGTTCGGAACCGGTGCGCATCGACATTCCGGTGGGCGCGTACGTGCCGGTGTTTCTCCCCGTGGCCGAAGACGCGGGCAGGGAAGCTGCGCCGAAGCTGCCGAGTGCCCCGCTGGTTCAAGTCTCGGCGCCGAGTCCCGCTCCTGCCGTCGTAGAGCATGCGCCCTCGCGCCGATGGAACTCTCGCACCGCGGCCATCGTGCTCGCAGTGGCAATCCACAGCGTGGCGCTTGTGGGTGCAACATGGTTCCTGGCCACCTACGAGGCAAGACGCAGCGCTCCGGCGCCGTCGCCTCAGGAGCCCGCGCACGCCTTGTGGACGGCGATGTTTGACGGTCTCGCGAATTGCTACGTCGTGCCCTCCGATGCCGGATTCAATCTTCTCGAAGACCTCTCGCACCGGCCCGTACCGCTCGCGCAGTACATTGCGGGCAGCTATCAAAATCTGCCCCTCAGCGGCGTGGACGCGCATAGCGCCCAGGATCTGCGCTCGCAACAGCTTACGCCCTACGTCGACCTCCAGATTGTCGCCCTGCTGGCGCGTTTGGCCGAAGTGCATCCTCATCATGCCTCCTTGCGCTTTCCTCGCGATCTGCGACTCGACGATCTCAAGAACTCGAATGTCGTCATCATCGGATCGGTGAGCAGCAATCCCTGGGCTGCGATTGCGGAGAGCAATGCCAACTTTCGCATTGTCGACCGGCCCGGCATGAATGGCGCGCAGATCATCAATCTCAAGCCGCAACCGGGAGAAGCCGCGAGCTATTCCAGCCACTGGAACGAGTCGGCGCACGAGACCTTCGCGCTCATCGATTTCCTCCCCAATTTGAGCGGCAACGGTCATCTGCTGGTTCTGGAGGGACTGGATGTGGCGGGAACGCAGGCCGCGGGCGAGATGCTGTTCTATCCATCGGCCATCGATCCGATTCTGAAGCGAGCGACGCGCCCGGATGGCTCCCTGCACAATTTCGAAGTGCTGCTGCGGTCCACGAGCATCGAGTCCAACGCCACGGGGACACAGGTGATCGCCAGCCGGATTTACTAACAGATCCTGTGCGCCGCAGTTCCGCGCCCTACCTCGGGCGCAGGATCGCATTGCCAGCCGTATCGGCTATAGTTTCCAAGGAACATGATCGCGACGGTTGAGGCCCTTCTACTGGAGCGGGCCGAAGCCGGCGAGCCGCGAGAACCGCGCAAGCCGCAAGGCAGAGGGGTAAACCGTGAAACGAGCAGTTGGAGTGGTCGCAATTTCGATAGGAATGGCAATGGCGCTTACACCCATTGCACAGGGAGAGATAAAGATGTCGATATGGGGTCATACCGCGGATGGAACCGCTGTCCCGATTTACACGTTGACCAGTGGGCAGATTGAAGTGAGAGTGACGGCGTACGGAGCGCACCTGGTGAGCGTAAAAGCTCCGGACCGCAACGGCAAGATGGCCGATGTGGTGCTGGGCTTCAGCGGACTGGAAGGCTACACGACGATTCCGAATAGCTACCTGGGAGCGGTGGTGGGGCGCTATGGCAATCGCATTGCGCTGGGCAAGTTTACGCTGGACGGAAAAACCTACCAGATTCCCGTCAACAACGGCGCTAATGCGCTGCATGGCGGTCCTATGGGATTCGATCGGTATGTGTGGCGGGCGAAGGAAGTGCCGGACGGCGTCGAGTTTACGCATGTGAGCCCCGATGGCGACATGGGATTTCCGGGAACGCTTACTGCGACGGTGCGCTATACGCTCAAAGGGAATACGCTGCGCATCGACTACACCGCAACGACCGACAAGGACACGGTGGTGAACCTGACCAATCACGCGTACTTCAACCTGCACGGCGATGGTAAGGGCAACATTCTCGACCAGCGGATTGAAATCAACGCCGACCGCTATACTCCTGTCGACGCCGGGCTGATTCCGACCGGTGAACTGGCCCCGGTTGCGGGCACGCCGATGGATTTTCGCAAGCCGGTGACGATTGGCGCGCGGATCGATGCGGACAACGAGCAGTTGAAGCGCGCCGGTGGGTACGATTTCAACTTTGTGGTGAACGGCAAACCTGGAACATTGCGGCTTGCGGCCATCGCGACCGATCCCGAGAGCGGGCGCAAGTTGACGGTAGAAACTACCCAGCCCGGTGTACAGTTCTACTCCGGAAACTTTTTGGATGGAAGCCTGACCGGAATCGGCGGCGTGAAATACGAGAAGCACGCCGGATTCTGCCTGGAGACGCAGCATTTTCCCGATTCGCCGAACCATCCGGATTTCCCGAGCACGGAGCTGAAGCCCGGGGAGACAATGCATTCGACCACGACGTTCACATTTGGAGTTGAGAAGTAGCAACTGTCATGTAGCGCCGGTCTCCAGACCGGCTGTACTGGCGGCGCCCACGCCGCCAGACGCTTCGTAACTCGATTTCAAAGGTGCGGGCCGGGAGGCCCGCACGACAGCCGGTCAGGAGACCGGCGCTACGTAACTTTCCATTTTTTGAACCAGCCGAGACCGTCTGAAGTTCCCGCAGCGGGAATATATTCGCAGCCGATCCAGCCTTCGTAGCCGAGTTCGTCGATGAGATCGAAGAGATACTCGTAACGAACTTCGCCCGTGTCGGGCTCATGGCGCTCGGGCACGCCCGCAATTTGGATGTGGCCTACGCGCGTCTTCTTCGGGTCCGCGAGATACTTGCGGATCCTGATGGCCAGATCGCCCTCCTCCACCTGGCAATGAAAAAGGTCCATGAGGATTTTGAGATTGGTCGCGCCGATTTCCGCGACAATCGCGTGCGCTTCTTCCTGGCGATTCAGGAAGAAGCCCGGCATGTTGCGCAATGCGATGGGCTCGATGAGCAATTGGACGCCAGCAACCCGCGCTTGATCCGCCGCCCAGGCAAGATTTGCGGTGTAGACGCCGAGCAGGCGCGCGCGATCCACGCCCGGCGGAGGAATTCCGGCCATCGAATGGACGCGCGGACACTCCAACACGAGGGCGTACTCCAGAGCCTGCAAAAAACCGTTGCGAAATTCTTTTTCACGGCCCGGCAGCGCCGTGATGCCGCGCTCGCCGGCCTTCCAGTCGCCGGGAGGAGAGTTAAAGAGGACCTGGCGCAGTCCGTGCTCTTTGAGCAGAGCGGCCAGCGTGGCGGCTGGGTACTCGTACGGGAACAGATACTCGACCGCCTTGAAGCCATCGCGTGCAGCCGCGGCAAGGCGGTCAAGGAACTTGTGTTCCTGGTACATCATGGTCAGGTTGGCGGCAAAACGAGGCATGGCATGGACTCCGTCATCAAAGTGTGAGTTGCGTTGAGACGCCGGAATTATTTTGCATGAGTGCTGAGCTGGTCGAGCACGCGTTTCAGGTCATCGAGCTTCTGGCCGGCTTCGGCCAGCTTACCCTGCGAAGTCAAACGCTGATAATCGGCGAAGTCTTGACTGGCTTGCGAAATCAGCGCGTTGACGCTGGCCGCAGGTTGAGGCGCGCCCGGGGACGTAGCCACCGGCCCCGCCGGCGACCCAGCCGGCTGCGATCCCGCTCCGGTCAGCGATGGGGTCTGCGCTCCGAAGAGCGACGCGAGTGCAGTCTCAAAGGTCGGCCCATAGGCAAGGCGATCCTGCAATGCCAGAACCACGAGGCGCAACTCCGGCATGGGACTCTGGTTGGCCTGCAGGTAGATCGGCTCCGCATAGAGCAGCGCCTGCCCGCAGGGAATCACCAGCAGACTGCCGCGAATCACCTTCGAGCCATTCTGATTCCAGAGCGTGAGCTGCCCGGAGAGCTCCCCGTTCTGATCGATGCGCGATTCAATTTGCTGCGGCCCGTCGACGAGACGCGTCTTGGGGAAGTTGAACACCACGGCAGTTCCGTAATGCGCGCCGTCGCTGCGCGCCGCAATCCAACCGATCATATTGTTGCGGCTGATGGGCGTGAAGGGCAAGATCTCGACGAACTCGAGCCCGCCCGATTCACCGGGAAGCGTCATCAACACGAAGTTAGGTTGCATGGGCTGCGCTGCCTGGTCGCTACCCTGGCTTGAGCCATTTTCGGTAGCCACGGTCCATTGATCTCCGCGGTTGTAAAAAACCTCGGGGTTGGTCATGTGATAGAGGCCGTATACATCGGCCTGCAGGCTCAGCAGCGCCTCAGGATAGCGCACGTGGGCACGCAGCCACGCCGGCATTGCGGAGGCGTCCTTGAACAATCCCGGATAGATGCTGCGCCACGCGGCGAGGATGGGGTCTGAGGAATCGAATACATAAAAAGTGACCGTGCCATCGTAGGCATCGACTACCGCCTTCACGCTATTGCGCGCGTAATTGACCGATTGCCCGTAGAGATTGGCCGGCGCGGAGTAAGGGTAGGTGGATGAGGAAGTGTAGGCGTCAATGATCCAGGAGAGGCGTCCATCGTCGCCCACCACGATGTATGGATCTTGATCGAAGGTGAGGAACGGTGCCAGGGCCGCAACGCGTGCCTGCACGTTGCGCCGCATCAGCAGACGGCTGTCGGCTTTGATGTCGTCGCTGAAGGGAACCTTGGTCAGGTCGCCGCGATCGAAGGCCAGCAGCACGCGGCGCATAAAGCCGCCCATCACGACGCCGCCCGTGCCTTCGTAAGTGGAATAACTGTCGTTCTGGCCCTGCGAGTAATTGAATTCCTGCTGGCCGGTCTTGACGTAGACATCGGTATCGGTCTTCTCGCCAAAGTAGATTTCCGGGCGCGTGACTTTGAGGCCGGGCACGGTGCTTTGCACGGGCATGTTCGAGAGATAGAGCGTGGGCAGGCCCTCGGCTGAAAATCCGTTGACGGGATTCATGGTGATGCCGTAGCCGTGGGTGTAGATCAGTTTGTCGCTGATCCAGTTACGGCTGGTGTCGGGCAGTTTGTCCACGTCCAGTTCGCGAACCGCGAGCATCACCTCCCGTAACGATCCGTTGATCTGGTAGCGATCGATGTCGATGCCGGGGAATGAATAGTAGGTGCGAATTTCCTGCAACTGGGTTAACGTGGCCTGCAAGGCGCCTACGTCCCAGAGGCGGATGTTTTCAAGCGTCGCCTGATTGTGTTCGGGATCGGCTGCGGCCACCGTGGTCTCAGCGGGAAATTCCTGCTGGGCAAAGCGGTCGAGGCCGTAGGCCTGGCGCGTGAGGGCGATGTTGTCCACGATATAAGGCCGCTCGCGGTCCAGCCGGTTGGGATTCACGATGAAAGTCGATGCGTACCATCCAGCCAAAGCAACGATGACGTAACAAATCACCGCGGGAGCAATGGCCGCTGCCAGCCAGCGCACGCGTAGCTTAAGCAGGCTGAAGGCGAAGGCAACGACCGCACCGATGGCGAGCGCCACGGCGATGAAGGACATGCCGAGGATCGTGACGTGTGCGTCCGTCCAGGAGACTCCGGAAAAGATCGCGTGCTGATCGAAGAAGAGATCAAAACGCCCGACATACTCGCGAATGGCCAATGTGAAAAGCAAAAAGCCTAAGGCGATCGAAACGCCGCGCCACATCGAGGAATCGCCGCCGTCGAAATGCCCATCGCGCACCCGGCTGCCGCCTGCGGCGATAAGAAAGAGCACCGCGAGGATGCAGATCATCACTGCCAGCGTGAGCAACCAGCCCGCGATGAGCTCCCAGGCAGGCAAGGTGAAGAGATAAAAGCCAAGCGGCCGGCCCAGGATGGGGTCGGCGGAATTCGCGGCGGTGGCAGGCGCGTACCAATACAAGGCGAGCGTGGTCCATTGCGATTCCATCGCGAAGCCGGTGGCGACGGAGATGACCAGCGCAGCGATGATGCCAATGGAGTGCAGGAACTTTGCGATCGGCAGTTCAATAGGGCGGCCGGCGAAGTAGATGGTGTGCGTGTCAGGCAATTCGCCGCCATTGCTGTGGCGGAAAGCGAGGAAGGCGCCGAAGAGGACCAGGAAGGTCAGCACCGCAAACGCTGTGAAAGTCCCCCACTCGAGGCCAAAGGTCTTCCAGAAGACGGGAGCGTAGCCAAGCGAGCCGTACCAGAGGAGGTCAACCCAATAGGAAATGGCAGCGCGGCCGCCAATCAAGACAAGAACAATGAGAGCAATGAAGATGTAGATGGCAAGGCTTCCGCGGCGCGGCTTTTGATGCATCGGCCAATTGATGGTGTCGGGCATTTCTTGCTCCACTCAGGCGATTTGTGCACACTGAGATACGCAAGAATTGTACAGCGGTGAGGTGCGTCGATTTCGAGGTGGGCATGCCAGCAGAGATGATCGAATCGATTTCGATGCGACTGTCGAGATGGCTCGGATCAGAAGACAGGCTACGGTTCGCTCGTGGAATCAGCGCCGGCGTTGCTCATATCCTTGCACTTGATGCTCTCGTAATAGCTATCGGCGCCGATCGTCTGGTCCTGGTCAATGCCCGAGGGCGCACTACCGTCTTTCGGCTTTCCTGAGCGAAGGGCCAGAATGCACCACCCCTGGATCGTGTCCCCAATCCCGGTCGCATAGCGTTGATCCGACGTGCGTACCAGTAGTCTTTGCCTCGCCCCCGGAACCCCGTAGATTGAGATCTTCTCGACCGGCTCATAAATAACGTGATTTGGAGCCCCGAGTACGTCGAAGATATCGAGGTCGCTCATTCCCGGTTTCAGGCGGCTGATCTCGGAGTCGTAAAGGGTGGATTGAGGCGCAAACTTGTGCCAGGCGAAGAATCCGCCGGCGATCAAGAGCACAAGGACAACGATCAAAATCCAGCGCGAGCGGCGAGAAGGATCGGTCGCCTTTTCGAGGTTCGTCTCAAACAGTTCGGACATGGAGTTCTCCCCGAATGAGTTGAAGGACTTCAGCGGAGGAGGTTCTGAAATTCGGATCGGGCCCCGGCGCCTGAGTTGAGCACGTGATTGGTCCGCGTGGTCAAATCAGCTCGGAGTGGCCGGTGACGCCCAGCTCCTTCACGATCTTGCCCACGTCCTGCGAGTGGTTGCGGTGGGCGATCAGCAGCGCGTCCTCCGTGTCGACCACGACCAGGTTCTTCACGCCCACGAGAGCCACAAATTTCCTGGGGCTGAAGATGTAGTTGTCGTTGGCCTCGATGGCCATGTGACCACCGGTGTCGGCGACATTGCCTTCGGCGTCGCCGCGCATGCGCGTCTCCAACTGGTACTCGTAGAGTGAGGCCCAGGAGCCGAGGTCGTTCCAACTGAACTCGGCGGGAATGCAGTAGAGATTCGACAGGTGCTCGCCCTTGGCTGAGCGAGGCTCGAGGACCGCATAGTCGACGGAGATGTTTTCGCACTTGGGATACGCGTTATGGAAAACCTCGTCGAACTGCGGCGTGCCCCAGGCGGCAGCGATGGATTCGAGCAGCGGTGCGGTTTCAGGCAGGTGCTCGCGGACAGCGTTGGCCAGCGTGCGCGCCGACCAGAGGAAGATGCCGGAGTTCCAGTAGTAGTTGCCGGCGGCGACAAACTCCTCAGCGCGGTTCTGATTGGGCTTTTCAATGAAACGGCGCACGTGCAGGGCGGAGTCGTCCTTGGTCAGGTCACCGGTTTCGATGTAGCCGTAGCCGGTCTCCGCGCGGGAAGGTTCGATGCCCAGCACCACAATGTTTTCGCCGGCCGCGGCCGCGGCAATGCCTTTTTGCAGGGCCTTGAGGAAACGCGGCTCGTCGCTGATGACATGGTCCGACGGAAAAACACCCAGCACGGCGGCCGGGTTGTCGCGCTCTATGAGGAAGGCGGCGAGGCCGCAGGCCGGCGCGGTGTTGCGGGCCACCGGCTCCTGCACGATCTGCGCTGCGGGCATGCCGGGCAACTGATCGGCAATCTCATGAGCCAGAAACTCGTTGGTGATAATCCAGGTTTTTTCGAGCGTTGTCAGTGGCTTGAGGCGTTCCACGGTTTGCTGAATCATGGAGCGCTCGCCGTCGAGAGCGAGAACCTGCTTGGCGCGGGCGCGCCGGGAACGGGGCCAGAAACGGGTGCCGCTGCCCCCAGCTAATATCACGGGACGGAAATCGATAGCGTTCAACATTGAAGAGCCATAGTATCCGACGAAGATAACGTTTGCACAGGGCGGGGCGAATTATTTTCAAGCCCAGTAACCGCCGAGCGGCGCAGCCCGCCTGGAATGCAGCTTTGAGAGAGCTGCGTCCGACGATTGGCTGCGAACCGCGGCGGGAAATTGAAGAAGATTGGAGCTATTTCAGTCCGGTCAGGTACTCGCCCATGCGGCGCGTGCCCTCGTCGATGTTCTGCTTGGTCACCGGGTAAGAGATACGGATGTGCTCGGCAGTCCCGAAGGCCTCGCCGGGCACGGTGACGACGTGGGCCTCGTGGAGCAGGCGCGTGGCCAGTTCCGTCGCCGTTTTGATGCCGCCTTTGCCCAGGTAGGCCCCGATGTTGGGGTACACGTAGAACGCACCTTCTGGTTTGGTGCAGGTGACGCCCGGAATCGCTGTGATTTTGGACAGCATGTAGTCGCGCAAGTCAATGAACTCAGCGCGAAACTCAGCCACGCACTCCTGCGAACCGGTCAGCGCTGCGATGGCCCCCTTCTGCACAAAGCTGGTGGCATTCGAAGTGGATTGCGACTGCAATTTGCTCAGGTTGGCGACGATGGGCTTCGAAGCCAATGCATAGCCCGCGCGCCAGCCGGTCATCGAATAAGTTTTTGAAAGTGACCCGAGAATGACCAGGTGCTCCTTGGCCCAGGTGAACGAACCGCCGGAGACAGGCTTGCCGGCGTAGTTCAGGTACACGTAGCACTCGTCCAGGAGCAGGAAAATGCCGCGCTCGTGGGCGACGTGGACAATGCGCTCCAGATCTTCGGCCGAGACCACCGAACCCGCGGGGTTCGACGGCGAGTTCAGAATGATGGCCTTGGTGCGCGGCGTGATGGCGCGCTCGATGGCGTCCGCGGTGATGCGGAAGCTCTCGGCTTCGCTGGTTTCGAGATAAACCACCTTGCCGCCCGCGTACTGAATGATGTCCTTGAAGCTGACCCAGTAGGGAACGGGCAGAATGACCTCGTCGCCGTGATCGACAAGGATTTGCAGCGTATTGAACAGCGCCAGCTTGCCGCCGGCCGTAAAAATGGCCTCGTCGGTCGAGTAGTCCGAGCCGAAGTCGCAGGCATGGCGCTCGACGATGGCTTTGCGCACGTCGGGAATGCCCGGAACGACGGTGTAACGGGTGAAGTTGGCCTCAATGGCGGCAATGGCGGCGTCCTTGATGTGCCGCGGAGTGGGGAAGTGAGGCTCGCCGGCCCCGAAATCCACCAGGTTGGCGCCCTGAGCGCGCAATTTAGCCGCCTCGGCGGCCACAGCCATGGTCGCGGATACTTCGATCCGGCCAATGCGATCGGCAAAAACTTTAGCTGGAGCTGTCACTGTCATAACACTTCTATCTTGACAGATTTCCGGCGGAGGGCAAAATCTTGATGGCTGGCGGGAAGCGGGTTAAACGCCGTTTTTGATGCGCGCGCGCAGCCGCTTGAGCACGTTGGGCGGCACCAGACCGCTTACGTCGCCGCCGAAGCTGAAAACTTCCTTGACCATCCTCGAGCTGACAAAGGAGTAGCGGCCCGCCGGTTGCAGAAAGACGGTCTCGACCTCGGGAGCGAGGCGGCGATTCATGAGAGCCATCTGGAACTCGTGCTCGTAGTCGGAGATGGCGCGAATGCCGCGCAACACAGCCGAAGCGCCCTGCTCACGCGCGAAATCAACCATCATGCCGTCGAACGTGGCCACAGAAACATTGCCGATTCCGGCTGTAGCTTCGATGAGCATCTCCACGCGCTCTTCGACCGTGAAGAGAGGGTTCTTGACTGGATTCACGAGAATGGCGACAGTCAGATGGTCAAAGAGCTTGGCCCCGCGCTGAATGAGGTCGACATGACCGTTGGTGGGCGGATCGAATGTGCCGGGATAGAGGGCTCTGACGGGCATGGACTCACTACGGATTCTAGCAGCGAGCGCTCAATGCAGAATTCTGCTCAACACAGCGGAGTCCAGGTTGGCGATCAGAGCAATGCCGGGGATTCTGAGTCGAAGCAGATCGGTGTCGTTCGTGAGGAAAACATCGACTTGAGCTTCGGCAGCCGCCGCAAGATGGATTGCATCGGATGGAGTCGTTCCCGCCCAACTGCGAATCAGCGCGAACTGTTCCGCGGTCTCAAAGGTGAAGGGCAGAATAGAAACGGTCCCGCCCGCAAAGTAGTCCTTAATTTGGTCGACGCCGGATTGAGACCCGATTTTTCTTGGGCCGACCAGAACTTCACCCACTGTGAAAATGCTTGTACATAGGGTGTCGCCGCGCCGTTGCATTGCCTCGTGGACCGTCTTGACAATGGGGAAGAAATCAGGATTCTTCTCGATCGCGTAGATAAAGATCATCGAATCCCAATAGATCCGGCTCATTTCGCGTTCTCACGACGCGATTTTTCCTGCATTGCGATCTTGTCCCAGGGATCGGGTCCCCACGCGGCACGCTCGGCCCTCAGAAATGCCTCGCCTCCTCCAAGTGCCTTGAATTCCTCTTCAAGGATGCCGTAAAGCTTCTCCAAGCCAGCTCCGTTAGGAATCGTTTTCGATTTTCGCGAAGGGGGCTTCTCAGCTGTTCCGCCGTCAAGAATGCGGTAAACGAATTGCACCGTAGTGCTGGGACCACCAGAAGCAGGCCCGCCTTTCTTCTCAATCAACTCAACGCCCGCTTCCCGTTGGAATTCCTTTGACGACAAGGTGGAGAAAACCGACGGCGTTCGATTGGCCCAGCCGAGTTCCTTCTGAATCGTTCCCACCCGCACTTGAATGAAATCCTCACCCTTTAATCGTGCAGGTTTCACGTAGGTTGAAATCACGTGCTGTTTGGCTTGATCTGTGGGCCTCACGGTATTCTTCATATACATAACCATACATACATTACTATTCTTTGTCGAGGATACCTACTATGTCAAATTGGCCTGTTAAGCGTCGCGCTCGAGGGCTATTTGGCTTTTAACGTCATGCCGCTGATGGGAGCAGGAAGAGCGCAGCCCGAGTTCCGGACACCGGCCAGAAACGACGCGATGGTTTGCGTCACCATCGGTTCCACCTTGTCGCTGCCGGGTCCGTTGCCGGCGAAGTTCATGTGCGTGGCGCCGTCGATCACGCCCTCCCACTGGCAGTACGACGCGGTGCCGGGCAAATTGCTCCAGGGAACCAGGCGCGCCTTTGGGCCGCCCTTGAGCGACTGATCCCTGGTTCCCGTGAGGATCAGGATGGGCTCGCTGATGCCGCTCCAGGCATTCTGCCCAAAGACCACGCCGGGGCCTTCAGGCGACAGGGCGACATAGGCGTCGAAGCGATTCTGACCGGCAGGCGGCGAGGTGACTCCAACGATATTCGTTGCGCCGGCTTCAAGCATCACGGTTTCCGCGCCCATGGAGTGGCCGAGCAGCACGCGAAAGGGAGCGTGGCACTGGCCGTCGGCCCACCTGAGCGCAGCGTCCACGTCGAGCAGGCGGTCGCTCTCCGCGGTGGGGTCTGCGACGAGAGCGTCGAGACCGCGCATGAGGCCGTGCTGGCGGATGTCGCTGCGCAACGCGGCTAAGCCGCTCTCCGCGTGCCCCATGACAACGGTGGTGAAGCCGAGTTGCGCCATCCCCTGCGCCAGATAGCGATAGCCGTCCTCGGAGCCGCCGGCGCCGTGCGAGATAACCGCCAGCGGCGCACAGCCGGAGCCCGCGCCCACGGCAGGGTAAAGCATGAGCGGCGTCGAATGGCCGTCGGAGCGCGGCACTGTGAGGTGCTGTTGTGCGGTGAGAAGATTCGCCGCACAAAAAACCACGAGCAACGGCAAGATCAGCCAATGAAGAGAAATACGCATGAACATCCTTACCTGCTGCTTACTGATGGATAGGACACCGGCTGCCCGCCGATGTCGCGGTGGCATCGTTTTAGACGCTGGCCGGCGCCTACCGCTGTACGCGATGCAACGCGATCTGCATGGGCCCCGGCGGACGGAACAACGGACTGCGCGAAGGATCCGAGCCATCGGGCGGTGGACCAACAGCCGGGCGCGAGGCATCGGACTCTTGCGCTTGCCGCGACGGACGCGGGGCGTAGTTTGGCGTACGCTGGAGCTCGATTGTGTCAGCATTGATGCTGCCTGAATACGAGCCGTTGCCCGCCTTGAAGCTGACGTTGCTCCCATCCACCTGGCCGTCGGTGATTTGAGAGCTCGCGCCGCTGCCTCCGGCGCCTTCTACGCTGCCTGTCAGCGTGTTTCCGTCCTGAACCAAAACGAACAGTTGCGTGCCGCCTTCCTGCGCGGGCCTCCAGAGGCCGGTGATGCCCGCGCCCCTGGGAGCTTCGGGCTCCCAAACGGCCACCTGTGGGCGCAGCTCGACCTTTCCCGCCCAAATGGTTGCCTGCGCGGGAGTCAGGCCGGGCGAAGTGGCTTCGACCGTGATGCTATCTGGCGACTTCGCGGATTGAACGATTGCCATGCACAAGCCACTGAATGCCTTGCGCGACGTGCCCTTGTCGGATTCCTGATCGGTAGGATCGCCGTTGCCCACGCCGATCAGCTTCCCCGCTCCGATGACTTTGAATGTGACTAGATTGTCGGTAATCGGCACAACGCGGCCCCGCGCATCACGCACTTCCACTGCGAACATCGCGACATCTTCGCCATCGGCGAAAATCTCCGTACGGTCAGCGTAGATGGCGAGCGCGGCGGGAGCGCCTGTAGTTTCGCGCTGGGTTGTCATCACCAGTTCGCCATCCTTGAAGCCGCGCGCTTCAATGACTCCGGGTACGTAGGGCACATTCCAGGCGAGGTGCGAGTCCTTTTTCATCTCCTGCGCGCCCAGGCTTTTGCCGTTCAGGAAAAGCTCGACCCTCTCGATGTTCGAATGCACCCAGACCGCGATCTCCTTGCCTTCCATGCCCGGCCAATTCCAGTGCGGAAAGAGATGCAGCACCGTTCTCTCCGTCCACCACGATTGGTAGTAGTAGAAGGTGTCCTTGGGAAATCCGCAGGTGTCGATGATGCCGTACTGCGAACTGATGTTGGGCCAGCCGTTGGGCGAGGGTTCGCCGCGATAGTCGAAGCCGGTCCACACAAAGCCGCCGGCTAGCCATGGACGCGCATCGCAAAAACTCCACCAGCCCTCGGCCGAAGCGCGGCCGGTTGTGGTGTAGGGATCGTAAGAGCCGACGTAGCCCTTGTCGTAGTCGGTAACGTAAATGCCGCGCGTGCCCACTGCGCTCACCGTTTCCGTGCCGATGACGGGCTTATTGGGATGGGAGTTGTGATAGGCCTCGGCGCCGGGATCCATGTAGTTGTAGCCGATGACGTCGCAGACCGCGAGGCCGCCCGCGCCGATGGCGCCTGTGGGCGCGATAGAAACAGGACGCGTGCCATCGTGCCGCGTGGCGACGTCCTTCATTGCCGTGAGAATCATTACGCCCCGATCGGTGTTCGCGACGGGCTCCTCGTTGCCCATCGACCACATGAAGACGCAGGGATGGTTGCGGTCGCGGCGGACCAGATTCTCAAACTGGCTCAGGCCATCGGGATTCGACGACATCATGCGCGTCTCGTCAAACACCAGAATGCCGAGATCGTCGCAGGCATCGAGCAGTGCGGGCGTAGGTGGATTGTGCGAGGTCCTCAATCCATTCGACCCCATCTCGACGAGCTTCCTCATGCGGTAGGACTGCACCGCGTCGGGCAGCGCCGCGCCCAGGCCCGCGTGGTCCTGGTGATTGCAGGTGCCTTTCACTTTGACTGGCTTGCCGTTGAGCAGCAGGCCTTTCTGGGCATCGACCTTGATGGAGCGAATGCCAAAAATCGTTTCGTAGCGATCGACCACATCGCCGCCCACGCGCACTTCCGTGACCAGTAGGTACAGGTTCCGGTCCTCCAGCGACCAGAGTTGCGGATGGCCGACGGTCATCTTCTGTTCGTAGGTCTGCTCCGAGCCGGCGGGGATGGCAACCGTGGCCGTCACCATTTTGCCTACGTTCCTGCTCCTGGGATCGAGAACGGTCGAGACCACGCGCGCGCCGGCGCTGGAATGGCCGTGGTTGTTCACTTCCGTTCGGATTGAAAGCGTAGCCGAGCCGGGCCTGACTTCAGACGCGACGAAAGTTCCCCATTGCTTCACATGGACGGGATTGGTTTTGACGAGCCAAACGTGGCGATAAATTCCCGCGCCCTCGTAAAACCATCCGTCACTCTCCGTCGCGTCCACGCGCACCAGCAGGACATTCTTTCCGCCGGGATTGGCGAAATCGGTGACATCGAAACGGAAAGGATCGTAGCCGCCGCTGTGCTCGCCGATGTAGAAACCGTTGAGGACCACCATGGTCTCGCGGTAAGCGCCGTCGAACTCAAGAGAAATCCGCTTGCCCTTGTCCGACTCGGGCATTTCGAAGACTCGTCGGTACCAGCCGATGCTCGTGGATGGGTAATTGCGGCCCAGAGGATAGAAACCCTTGCTAAGAAGCGCGGGGTCGTTGGTAAACGGCAGCTCGATGGCCCAATCGTGAGGCAGATCGAGCGCTTTCCAGTCGCTGTCGTCGAAGGCGAGGGAACTGGCGGCGAGAAAGCCGCCCGTCTTTTGAAAGTTGCCGCCACGTCCGCTGCCGAACCCGAAGTCTTTGGTCGCGTCACACGCGTCGCCGAGATGAAAGCGCCATCCGAAATCGAGCAACAGGCGTTCACGCGCCGTGTTGGGCTGCGCCGGTTTCTGCGCCGCGCCTGATGGCGCCGCCGGAAGGAGGCCGGCAGTTTCCGTGGCAGCGTGCATCGCGGCTGCAACGGGGTTCATGCCACTGGCCGCAGCGGCAACGGCCGGCGCCAGCAGGCTGCCTTTGAGCATTTCGCGGCGTGAAAAGGCTTTCATCCCACCCTCCTTAGGAACTAGGGCTGCGAGAAGATTCTAGTTGATTGCGAGCGGATGTTACCCTTTGCGGCCGCGCACCGCTTCCTTGGCCTGGACTTCGCCGCCTGCGGGAACTTCGGGCACGTCGGCCTTGGCGACGCCGATGCCGAGTTGCTTCCGCAGCTCCGCGTCCATCTTGGCGAAGACTTCCTTGTTTTCTTTCAGGAACGTCCGGGTGTTTTCGCGGCCCTGCCCGATGCGCTCGCCGCTATAGCTGTACCATGCGCCCGACTTCTCCACGATATTGTGGGTCACAGCCAGGTCGAGCACGTCGCCCTCTTTGCTGATGCCCTCGCCGTAAAGAATGTCGAACTCGGCCTCGCGGAAGGGCGCGGCCACTTTGTTCTTCACAATTTTGACTTTGGTGTGCGAGCCGACTACGACATCGCCTTCTTTGACGGCGGCGATGCGGCGGATGTCAATGCGCACCGAGGAGTAGAACTTGAGCGCGCGGCCGCCGGTGGTGGTTTCAGGGTTGCCGAACATTACACCGATCTTTTCGCGGATCTGGTTAATAAAAATAAGTGCGGTGCGGGATTTCGAAACCGTGCCGGTGAGCTTGCGCAGCGCTTGCGACATCAGGCGCGCCTGCAATCCCATGTGGCTGTCGCCCATCTCGCCGTCGAGCTCGGCCTTGGGAACCAGCGCCGCGACGGAATCCACGACCAGCACGTCAATCGCCCCTGACCGGACCAGGGCTTCCGTGATTTCCAACGCCTGTTCGCCGGAGTCGGGCTGCGAGACCAGCAGGTTGTCGACATCGACGCCGAGCTTCTTGGCGTAACCAGGATCGAGCGCGTGCTCCGCGTCGACAAACGCTGCCAGACCGCCCGCTTTTTGTGCTTCGGCGATGATCTGCAGGCAGATGGTTGTTTTGCCCGAGGACTCGGGGCCGAAAACCTCTGAAACCCGGCCCCGCGGAACGCCGCCGACACCCAACGCCGCGTCGAAACTGATGGAGCCGGTGGAGATTACGGCAATCGGCAGCAACGCCTCACGGGAGCCGAGCCGGACAATCGACCCCTTTCCGAACTGTTTTTCAATCTGTGCCAGGGCTAGTTCTACGGCTTTGGCGCGGTCGTCAACGATGGCCATTGGGAGGGCTCCTCAAAAATGCTCGCCCTGCGCATCTCGTGCTTTCCCTGCAGGAAACGGCGAGGGGCTTAATTTGGATTTCGATGGGATTGTAGCAGGATGAGACACGAAAGGACAGAAAAAATGGCGAATAAACGGGGAATATTTGAGCCAGCTAACCTTCAGACGCGCCGCGCATCAAATATCCTACAATGCATCAAATCATTAGTATTGCATCAGTTATTGATAGATGCATCAAATTGAGAAATGATGTAAAATGATCCCATGAGAACCACGATCACACTCGACGACGAAACCCATGAATTCGCTGCCTACTATGCCCGCGCCAAGGGGCTAAGCCTGAGTGCTGCAATCAATGAATTGATCCGCAAAGCGGAGACGGCGCCACCGCCGCCTTTACCCGAGATCGAATACTCGGACATTGGTCTCCCGATGTTGCCTCGGACAGGGAAAACAATTACTTGCGAGATGGTGAACAAGCTCGAGGAAGAAGAGTATGATCCGGCGAAATTTGCTTGATTTGAACGTTCTGATCGCGTTGACTGACCTTGAACACATTCATCGTCAAAAGGCAGAGCGCTGGTTTCTCTCCACAGGCAAAGACGACTGGGGCGTTTGTCCACTCACCGAAGCGGGTTTCATCCGGATTACGACAAATCCAGTGATGAAACTAGGTACGATCACTTTGGAGAGAGCTACCGCTATTCTCCAATCGCTCAGAGCGCATCCCGGCTACCACTACTGGCCGATCACTGACGCGGAAAGCTGGGTTGCCGTGACAGCCCGCTTCGCAGCTCGCATTACCGGGCATCAACAGATTACAGATGCTTATCTGCTGGGATTGGCAATCAGGCAAGATGGTGTGCTGGTGACGTTCGATCGTGGTCTCAAATATTTGGCCGGCTCGGAGTTCAGCCGGAATGTTTTAGTTCTCGAGTAACGGGCTGGCGGCGCATTAAACGGACTGCCGTATCCCGTCAGTCCGTGTAAGCCCCCACTCGCATTTCCCGGCCGGTCAGGGCGTCGCACTGGCGGTCCAGCACCTCATACTCACTGTCGTGGTCCTTGCGGAAGGCGCGAAATGCCTCCTCGCTGGTCCAGCGGTCAATGGTGAGGTAACTGCCTGGAACATAAGCGTCCCGGAGCAGCTCGGTACCCTTATAGTCGGGCGACGTGTGGAAAAGCGTTGCCCAGGCGCCTTCGGGCCCATAAGCGGCCTCAAAACCGGCCACTCTATCCTCAGCAATCTCAAACTGCCAGACCACCACAAACATTGGGAACCCCAATCTTGTCTTTATGGTAGCGCAAAGGCGGCACGCCGCGAAAACATGCGTCTTTCGGCGCCAGCACGGCATCCAACTGGTGTACCGAATTATGAAACACCGTCTCTATACAGAGCGCATACTTAGGATGGCTGCACGTGCGAGGAGTAACCTTCCCCTAAGGTCGCCCGATTGCCGCTCCGGCCGTTCTGAAATTTTTGATAAGGGCTTTCTGTCGGGCTGCTGACGCACGAGCAGGCACGCACAGTACATCTTTCGGCGGGGAAACCGGATACGGATGCGAGGCATTTTCCACCTCCGCGCTCCGGCGTACGCAACGAGTTCTTAAGACTTCGAAACACGGTTCATTGTGAGGGATCTATGAAGGCTGCTCGCTATCCTGGCATCCGCGTTACCGCCAACGGCAATCAACTGGTTGCGTACCACACCGAAACCCGCATTGCCGACGCCGGTGTGTTCTATCCCATCACGCCTTCTACTGAAGGCGGCGAGCTCTTCCAGCAGGCGTATGCAGAAGGCAAGCTGAACGTGTTCGGCGGCAACACGATTGCGATCGAGACGGAAGGCGAGCACGCGGCCCAGGGCGGCGCCATTGCGCACTCCGTATGCGGCAAGCGCGTAGTCAACTTCACATCCGGCCAGGGAGTGGTCTACGGCGTGGAGCAGTATTACCATGCGCCGGGCAAGGGATCGACCATGGTGCTGGAGGTGGGCGCGCGCGCGCTGACAAAGCACGCACTCAATGTCCACTGCGGCCACGACGATATTTATGGAGCACTCGATACCGGCTGGATCATGATCTTCGGCAAAGACGCGCAGCAGGCCGCCGACCAGGCGCTGATTCTGCGCCGCGTGACGGAACTTGCGCTCACGCCCGGCATGAACATCATGGACGGGTTTCTGACCACGCACCTGGAGCGCACTTTCTATAAACATGAATCCGAGCTGATCCGCGAGTACCTGGGCGCGCCCGACGACATCATTGATTGCCCCACCGAAGCGCAGCGCGTTCTGTTCGGCGCCACGCGCCGTCGCGTGCCCAAGATGATGGACCTCACCAATCCCATCCTGCTGGGCCCGGTGCAGAACCAGGAACACTACATGCAGGGCATCATCGCGCGGAGAAACAACTTCGCCGAGCCCATTTTGCAATTCCTGGAAGATGCTTACGAAAAGTTCGCCGAGCTTACGGGCCGGCGTTACGGGCTCATCACCGAATACAAGACCGCGGACGCCGATACCGTCTTCGTTTCGCTTGGCTCGGCAGCCGAGAACATCGAAGCTGCGGTCGATTATCTGCGCCAGACCCGCAACTCGAGCGTGGGATCGATTCACGTGAACGTGATCCGGCCCTTCCCTGAGGCTGCGCTGGTGAACGCGCTCAAGGGCAAGAAGAACGTCATCATTCTGGAGCGCACCGACGAGGCGCTGGCCGGCGACAATCCACTCGGACGCGACATTCGCACTGCGTTCTCGAAGGCAGTGCAGGGAACGGATGGCCTACCCAAGGTTGAGCTTGCCGAAGTGCCGCTGTTCATTGGTGGCAGCTACGGCCTGGGTTCGCGCGACTTCCGTCCCGAGCACATCATCGGCGCATTTGAATATGCGACCGCGGGCCGCAAGCGCCAGGATGGCAAGAGCGCGGCAGAGGGCGCGAACTTCATCGTTCTCGGCATCGACCATCCCTACTCGGTGGTCGCTGACGAAATGCCGTCGCTGCTGCCGGAAGGCGCAGTGGCCGTGCGTTTCCACTCCATCGGTGGATGGGGCGCGATTACCACCGGCAAAAATCTGGGCGCAATTCTGGGCGACCTGAACGATCTGCTCTTCGAGCGCGATCACGAAGTGGACGCTCTGGGCAATCCCAAGGAAGTGATTCACGTCAGCGCCAATCCGAAATATGGATCTGAAAAGAAGGGCGCGCCCACGAGCTACTTCATGGTCGCCGCCAAAGACCGTATTCGCGTCAACTGCGATCTGCGCCACGTGACCGTGGTGCTGTGCTGCGATCCCAAGGCCTTTACGCACACCAACCCGCTCGACGGCATGCAGGAGGGTGGCTGCCTGGTGTGGGAGTCGGATGTGGACGGCGAGCGCGCGTGGCAGAATCTGCCTATCTGGGCGCGCAAACAGATTATCGAAAAGAAGATTCGCGTCTTCACGCTCCCCGGCTTCGACATCGCGCGCAAGGCCACAGACCGCGCCGATCTGCAACTGCGCATGCAGGGTAATGCGTTCCTGGGCGCGTTTTTTGCGGTCAGCCCCATGCTGCAGGAGTTTGGCATCACGCCCGAGCAGTTCCGCGAAGTCGTCTTCAAGCAGTACGTGAAGAAATTCGGCAAGCTGGGCGAAGCCGTTGTGAAGTCGAACATGGAAGTGATGACGCAGGGCTTCGAGCTCGTGAAGGAGATCGCAATCGGCGCGATTGCTGATGCTGATCACTCCAGCCTCCGCGGCCAGGCGCTGCTGCCGATCTTTGAGGAAGTTGCAATTCCGGAATTCGCCGAGGCTGCCTGCAGCACCGGCGCCGGCTGCCGTTCGCACGCCGTGCCCGAAGGACAGGGCCCTCGCACACCGATCTCCAGCATTACCGAATTCGATGCGGAGTTCCGCTCGAATTACGGTTACAACCAGCCGGCTACGCCGCTCTCCGCAATGGGCGTGATTGCCGCGGCCACCGGCGACACCGCGTCGAAGTATGTGGCGCGTCGCGAAACGCCGCTCTACATTCCTGAGAATTGCACGCAGTGTATGGAGTGCATCTCGGTGTGCCCGGATACAGCGCTGCCCAACTGCTCGCAGGATTTGGGAACGCTCCTTGGTACGGCGGTCACGCGCTACGTGGCCGATCCAACCGAGCGTCGCAAGATGCTCGACAAGCTGCCGGAGATTGAGAAGCTCACCCGCCAGCGCATGGTGGCCGAAATCAAGACCGGTACGCCGCTGCCACAAATCGTTCGCGAGGTCACCGAGTCCGTCAACGGATTCTCGGCCCAGGCAAAGGCGCAGTTCTTCAGCATTATTGATAAGGTGCCGATGGCCTACCAAAAGGTGAACGCCATCTTCTCGTCGCCGGAGCGCAAGGCTCCCGGTTCGGGCGGCATCTTCTCGATTTTTGTCAGCGACCTGTGCAAAGGTTGCGCGGCTTGCGTTACGGCTTGCGGCGATCACCAGGCGCTGAAGATGGTGCAGGAAACTACAGACGTAAATGCCGAGCACGAAACCGGCACGGCCTTCCTGGATCTGCTGCCCGATACGTCACAGAAATATCTGGGCCTTTACAACGGCGCGAATCCCGCCGACTCAAAGACCGCGACCCTGCGCAACATGCTCATGGTGCGCACCAACTACGACGCGCTGGTTGCCGGCGACGGCGCCTGCGCAGGTTGCGGCGAAAAGAGCGTGCTGCGCTCCATTGCTGCTGTCACCGAGGCGTACATGCGCCCGCTCTACCACGCCAAGAGTGAGCGTTTCGTTGCGAAAGCCGGCGAACTTGAGAAAACCGGCGCTGCCAAATTGGCTGCGCTGAAAGCGGCCAACGAAGAGGACTACACGCGTCTGCGCCAGGCCATCGCGCACATGATCATGGGCCTTGGCGGCGAGACGACCGCCGACACCAAGACGCGCATTGCGGCGTACGAGCAGGAGCACGGCACCATCACCGACGCACAACTCGTCGAAGCCATTGCCGCGGTGCTGCTGACCGAAGCCTTCAACCACAAGAACCTGCAGCCCATCGACGGACGACTCGCGAACGGCATGAGCGTGATGGCGATGGCTGCGCACACCGGTTGCAATACGGTATATGGCTCGACCGCGCCCAACAATCCGCATCCTTATCCGTGGATGAATTCGCTCTTCCAGGACGGAGTTACGGTTGGCTGGCTCATGGGCGAGAGCTTCATGGTGGATCACGGGCGCCGCTCGGTCATTCCTGAGCGCCTCGCCGACATCGTCCTCAAGTCTCAAGGCCTGTGCGAGGAGGAGTACTACCACTTCACGCACTTCACTGACGCGCTGATGACTGACGACGAAATCAAGGAACTGCCCAAGGTCTGGGTTGTCGGCGGCGACGGCGGCATGGGCGACATCGGCTACCAGAACATGTCGAAGGTCATCCTGCAGAACCGGCCCAACGTGAAGGCGTTGATGCTCGATACGCAGGTTTATTCCAACACCGGCGGCCAGAACTCCGACTCGACCCCGATGCTGGGCGGTAACGACATGAACGTCTTCGGCGCTGCCACGCAGGGCAAGAACACGGAGAAGAAGACCGTGGCCGAAACCTTCCTCGCCGGACACGGATCGCCGTTTGTGGCGCAGGTTTCCATGGCCAACGCGCCCAAGCTCTATCGGGCGATTCTCGACGGCCTGGAATACCGCGGCACCATGTTCCTGCAGTGCTTCACCACCTGCCAGCCGGAGCACGGCGTGGCCGACGATATGGCTCTGCACCAGGCGCAGCGCGTGCGCGACTCGCGCGGCGTACCGGAGTTCGTCTTCAACCCGCGGTTGGGCGAAACCTACCAGGAAACACTCGACGTGAAGGGCAACCCGTCGATTGATTTGGATTGGTACGAAACCAAGTCGAAGGCGACGGGCGACACCTATCGCTACACGGTGGCGCACTGGTGCACCACCGAAGCGCGCTTCCGCAATCACCTCAAGAAAATCAAGCCGGAGCAGGCGGAGAAGATGATTTCGCTCGAGAACATGCTGGTGCGCATCACGCAGCAGGATATTGTCTATCGCTACTACTTGCTGCCCGAACACCGCAGTTTCATTCCCGACTTCGGCGTGTACATTCAAATGGATCAAGATGGAAAGAATGTTTACTACGCGCTCTCACGGCAACTGGTGATGTTCTGCACGGAGCGGCGCAAGGCGTGGCGCATGCTGCAATCGAAGGCGGGCATCGTGAACCGCGAGTACCAGGCGCAGAAGGCAATTCTCGCCGATCTAGAAGCCGGCAAGATCGCGAAGGAAGAGTTCTTCGCGCACGCCCACGAGATGGTGGCGGAAAAGCTGGGAAAACCTGTGCTGGCAAAGGCGTAACAGCGCCTCACCAAGCAACCATTGCTCAAAAAAGCGGCCCACAGTTTCCTTAAGGAGCTGTGGGCTTCGCTTTTTGGGCTAGCTTCGCGCCCAGGTCCTAGTTATCCGTGCACAGCACGTCGTAGTAGTAGTTGATGGCGAGTCGCTTGATGGGTGCCGGAAGTTTGGGCAATTGAAAATTCTGGTCGACGGTGGAGGGGCCGTGCGCGACGATCAGGCCCAGCCGCATGATCTTGCCGTCGGTCAATTCCATATAAAGCGGCAACACGTTTACGAATTTAGCATCCACACCCGACTGCACCAGCTTGAAGTGAACCTTCCATCCGTCGCCGCTGGGCGCAAAGTCGCTTTCAAAGTGATACGCAGGCAGATCGGTGCCGTAGACGTACTCGCGGAAGAACCAATCCATGGTGTGCGTGCCTTCGAGGTCCATGCCGGGAAGCATGTGTTTCTCCACGGTGGCCTTGAAGTCCTCTGTGGTGGCGGCCTGTAGCGTGTAGGTCTTCACAAAGTCGTGCATCATGGCTTTGAAGCGCGCGTCGCCGTCCTTGGGCGTCCACATCATCATGCGGATCATGTGCAAAATATAAGCGCCCTTGGGATAGACGAGATTCTGATAGACATCATAGCCAGCCTTGGGAGAACTGAGGCGGATGCCCATGGTGACCGGGCCCACGTCGATGGGCCGGAAGCCGAATTCATTCTTTTCGGTGAGCAGTTGGCGCTGCAATTTCCAGAAGTGGATGAAGTCGTCGGGCTTGGGCCGCGTGAGCTGGAGGAAGATGGACGCCGAAGTTTGTGCGAAGCCTTCGCTCATCCATTGATCGCGGTAGCTGCGGAAGCCAACGGTATGTCCCCACCACTGGTGCGACACTTCGTGAGGCGTGACGACGTCCCAATACGTCGCCGCGGTGAAGTCGCTGAGTCCGAGAAAATGCCGCTGCGTGCTATCGAAGAAACCGCAGATGGGCAAGTAGACCAGCATGGGCCAGCTCTGGCCATAGTCGCAAGCCGATTGCTGTGTGAGAGCAATGTGCGGGAAGGGCAGCGGGCCGAAGTAGTCGGTGTAGATTTGCGCGGCCGCCTGTCCCTGGCTGAGTTCGTCGGCTAGCATGGGCGTGGTGTCGAGCGAGCCGAGGGCTGCCCCCTCAGCTGATCCCGCATCGGAAAGCTGCTGAACGAACGAAGAGACGAAATCAGGGCGCTCCTTGTTGGCGTAGGCATCGACGGTCAATTGTCCGGCAAGAGGCGTTCCGATTTTAGTTTCCTTGCTTTGAAAGTCGCCCAGGCTGAAACCGACCACGGGCAGCGGCGTTTCCGTCTTCCATTCGGTGGTCGTGATTTTGCCTTCATTGGTCTCGTTCAACTTGGTTCCCGTGGCAATGATCTGCAGCCCTTTGGGCACATGGAAGAGCATGTGGTAGGTGGCGTAGTCGCCAAAGCCCTGATTGGAGTTGGGAAACCAGTTTTCGCGAGCCACGGGGTAGTAGTTGCTTCCGCCCATGCTGAGCACCACATCCTTCCCGCCATAGGCAATCTTGATCGTGGTGGTTTCGCCTCTCTTGAGCGGCGCGGCAAGCACGACGCCGAAATCGGGATCGAGATCCTTGCTCTCCTGCACCCAGTCGAGGGCGTCGCCTTTGCTGGTAGTGACCTGGCTGACGCGCAACGTGGGATAGAGGTTGAGCGGGACCACGGCGACGCCATCCTCTTCCGCCTGCACTTCGGCGGTGGCCAGGCTGGTGAGGAAGCCGTTCTTCTCGATCGTGACGTCGAGATCTTGATGGAGAATCTTGTAGCCCGCGTTGTGCTCATTGCCGCTGGCGGTGCCATTGGCATATTCCGCCGCGCGATGGAAGGCGAGCGGGATGGTCTCCGTCTCGTTCATCGAGTCCCAGCGGATGAGCGCAACCTCTTCCGGGGCCACTTCGTCGACGCCATGCGGGTCAAGAATGAAGTAAAGATGGCTGTTTTTGCTGCCGTGCATGGCGGCCAGAAAATAGCCGCCGGGAGCGGGGCTGAGGACGTCTTCGAGCAGGCGCAGATCGACGTTGCCGTAGAGCTTCTTGAAGTAGTAGGTGCCGCCCTGGCCGATATGCGACCCCTCGGCGTGATGGCGCAGAAAGATTTGCAGTTCTTGTGCGGCCCTCGCGTAGGAGTTGTCGGGCTGGCCGGCACCGGTCGAAGCTTTGCGCAACTGGTCGGCGGTGGAATCGGTAAAGCGCAGCACCACCTCGTCGAAGTCCTCGTCGAACTGCTCGGTGTGCGTGAAGATGGAGAGATTGTGGCGCTCCTCGGGCGTCGGCGGCGTGATGTGGATGTGGCCCTCGCCGCGAAAAACCGCTCCCGTAACTTTGCCGTTGACTTGGCCGTAGAACGCAATACTGCCGCTGCGGAAAGTGAAGGTGGCGGCATCGCGCTGAAGCACGAAATCCTTGACGGTGATTACTTCGCCGCCCGGCAGCAAGCCGCGCAACTGCTGATAGTACGCGTTGGCGTTGGGGGCGTGTTGCGCCCTGAGCGGGCTGATGCAGGCCGCGGAAACCAGAAGAAGGACATAAAAAGACGGACGAACACGAAAGTTCATAGAGCGAGCCCCACGTGCGGAATTATGCTGTGCGACCAATATAGTGCAGAACGAGGTTTTGCGCGGGAAGAAAATGTGCTTGCGTCATTACTACCGCGATCGTGCGAGCAGGTGCTAGGGAATGTAGAAGTCGACGTATTCGTTCACGGGCATGGATTCGAGGCGCGCGCGATCGAGCGATGCGGCGAGGATGCGCTCCTGTTGCGCAGCGGGAAAGCGGCGGCGGAGATTGGTCTTGAATTTTTCCACCAGCAGCGGCAGTCCTTCACTGCGGCGGCGGCGATGGCCAAGCGGGTATTCGACGGTTTCCTCGAGGATTTCCCCGTTGTCCAGTTCCACGCGGAGAGAGTTGGCGATGGAACGCTTGTCGGGATCGTGGTAGTCGCGCGTGAACTCAGGCTCTTCGACGCATTCGATGCGAGCGCGGAGCTCGTCGATACGGGGATCCGATGCGACGGAATCTTCGTAGTCGCCAGCGGTGAGGCGGCCGAAGATAAGCGGGACGGCGATCATGTATTGCACGCAATGGTCGCGGTCGGCGGGATTCGTGAGCGGGCCTTTCTTGTCGATAATGCGCAGGCAGGCCTCATGCGTGCGGACGGTTATTTTCTTGATGGCTTTGGACGAGAGCCTCGCCTGATCCAGCCGTTTGTGCAGCTTCATCGCGGCTTCGACGGCGGTTTGCGCGTGGAACTCGGCCGGGTAGCTGATCTTGAAAAGCACATTCTCCATGACATACGAACCATAAGGCCGCTGGAATTTGAAAGGCTGGCCGCGGAAAGAGACATCATAGAAGCCCCAGGTTCTTGCAGTGAGTGCCGACGGGTAACCCATCTCGCCGGCCTGTGCCATCAAAGCTAGTCGAACGGCCCGGCTGGTGGCGTCGCCCGCGGCCCAGCTTTTGCGCGAGCCGGTGTTGGGCGCGTGGCGATACGTGCGCAGGCTCTGGCCGTCGACCCACGCATTGGAAATGGCGTTGATGGTCTGGTCGCGAGTGAGACCGAGTAATTGGCAGACGACCGCCGTGGAAGCAACTTTGACCAGCACAACGTGATCGAGGCCGACCTTGTTAAAGGAGTTCTCAAGCGCGATGCACCCCTGGATCTCGTGGGCCTTGATCATGGCTGTCAATACGTCTCGCATCTTCACCGGAGGGCGGCCTTCGGCGATTGCCGAGCGCGAGAGCCAGTCTGCGACGGCCAGGATGGCGCCGAGATTGTCGGAGGGATGGCCCCATTCGGCGGCGAGCCAGGTGTCGTTGAAGTCGAGCCAGCGAATGATGGCGCCGATGTTGAAAGCGGCCTGCACGGGATCGAGCACGAATGTCGTGCCGGGAACGCGCGCGCCGTTGGGAACCACAGTGCCGGGCACAATGGGTCCAAGGAGTTTGGTGCAGGCGGGATATTCGAGGGCTTCCAGCCCGCAACCTAGCGTGTCGATGAGGCAGTGCTGCGCGGTGGTGTAGGCTAGATCGCTGTCGATTTTGTAGCCCAACGCATAATCGGCGATGTCGGCGAGGACCTGGTCGGGCGCGGGGCGTTCATTGCTGATGTGGCTGGACACTTGGCTCCTCGTCGATATATCGCCCTTGGCGGCGTGGACGCCGCCAGTACAGCCGGTCTGGAGACCGGCGCTACTGGCGATCCTCAATCGGCACAAACTTCAAATTCTCTGGGCCAGTATAGACGGCGGAGGGGCGGATGATTTTGCCGTCCTGGCGCTGCTCGATGATGTGCGCGGCCCAGCCGGCGGTTCGTGCCATCACGAAAATCGGCGTGAAGAGTTCCACAGGAATGCCCATCAGGTGATAGGCCACGGCGGAGAACCAGTCGAGGTTGGGAAACATGCGCTTGGCGTCGTGCATTGTGCTCTCAATGCGCTCGGCGATGGAGAACAGGCGCTCGCCCTCGGCGTCCACGGCCAGCGCGCGCGCCAGCTTTTTAATGACATCGCTGCGCGGATCGCTGATGGTGTAGACCGGATGGCCGAAGCCGATAACGACTTCGCGCTGATCGACGCGGCGGCGAATGTCTGCTTCGGCTTCGTCGGCCGTCGCGTAGCGTTGCTGGATGACAAGGGCCACTTCATTGGCGCCGCCGTGCTTGGGTCCCTTGAGCGCGCCGATGGCGCCGCAGATGCAGGAGTAGAGGTCGGAGCCGGTTCCGGCGATGACGCGCGCGGTGAAGGTGGACGCGTTGAATTCGTGCTCCGCATAAAGGATCAACGAAACCTGCATGGCATGCGCCCACTGCTTGCTCGGCGGCCGGCCGTGCAGCAGATGGAGAAAATGCGCGGCCAGCGGTTCACTGTCAGCGTCCGTGGCGATGCGCTGGCCGTGGTGCGCAAAGTGGTGCCAGTAGAGAAGCATCGACGGCTGCGAGGCCAGCAGCGCATCGGCAATGTCGCGCGCTCCCGCTTCGTTGTGGTCCGCTGCTTCAGGGCGAATGCAGCCCAGCACGGAGACGCCGGTCCGCAACACGTCCATGGGATGCGTAGTGGCCGGGAGTTGCTCGAGAGCATGTTTCACTTGCGGCGGCAAACTGCGCAAGCCGAGCAAGCGCGTCTTGTACGCGGCCAGCTCTGCTGCGGTGGGCAGTTTGCCGTGGATGAGCAGGTACGCCACCTCGGCAAATTCGCAGTGCTCGGCCAGGTCGGCGATATCGTAGCCGCGATAATGCAGGTCGTTGCCGCTCTGGCCGACGGTGCAGACGGCGGTGTTGCCCGCGGGCGTGCCCGACAGCGCGACTGACTTCTTGGGCTTGAAAGCGGGCGCTTGGCTCGCCTCTTGCATGCTCATTTCAACCCCCGGGAAAGCACTAAATTAGCGGATAAAAGCAGGGAATGTCTACTCGGGTTTCTTGCCTTTGGCGAACAAATCGTCGAGCTTCTGTTCGTAGGCAAGGTAATCGAGATATTTGTACAGTTCGTCGCGAGTTTGCATCAGCGGCAGCGCGCTTTTCTGCGTACCCTCGGTGCGGATGGTTTCGTACACCTTGAGCGCGGCGGCGTTCATGGCGCGGTAGGCCGCACAGCAATACAAAATGATGTCGACGCCCGCGGCTGCGAGCTCTTCGCGCGTGAAGAGCGGGGTTTTGCCGAACTCGGTGATGTTGGCGAGGATGGGCACGCCGACGGCTTCGCGAAACTGCTTGTACTGGCCAACTTCCGTCACGGCTTCGGCAAAGATCATGTCGGCGCCGGCGGCTATGTAAGCTTGTGCGCGCTCAATGGCGCGAGCCAGGCCCTCACTGGCTAGCGCGTCGGTGCGCGCCATGATGACGAACTCGGGATCGGTGCGCGCGTCAACTGCAGCCTTGATGCGATCGGCCATCTCTCCCGTGGGAACCAGTTCTTTGCCGGGACGGTGGCCGCAGCGCTTGGCGCCTACCTGGTCTTCGATATGTACGGCGGCTGCGCCCGCTTTGATCATCTGGCGGATGGTGCGCGCGATGTTAAAGGCTCCACCCCAGCCGGTGTCGATATCGACGAGCAACGGCAACGGGCAGGCGTCGGTGATGCGGCGGACGTCAGTAAGTACGTCCTCCATGGTGCTGATGCCGAGGTCGGGAATGCCGAGCGAGTTGGCGGCCACGCCTCCGCCGGAGAGGTAAATGGCGCGAAAACCCGTGGCCTGGGCGAGCCGCGCCGCGTAGGCGTTGATGGCGCCCACCACCTGCAGCGGCTTTTCTACCGTGAGCGCCGCGCGAAACCGCGCGCCGGGCGAATTGTGAGTGGGAGTGTCCGCCATCGTCTTTCCTTGGCGCATCATAACAGGGTTTTCATCTGTACGGCTTTCGCAAATGGGCCGCGGGATGCGACAATCATCGCGTCGGGGCCGTCCCGATTGATCCGGCTTACAGACATCGGCATTCTCGCCCACGCTCTCCCTCCCAAAGTATGGAGAAGTTGGGAGCGGTTACAGAAATTTGACGCCGGATCGATTCAAAAAAGGCTCTGCCCGGAGGAAAAGCATCGCATGAAACACATTTTGATTTGTACGGGTCTACTCTTTGCTGCAACCACGCTCTTTGCGCAACAGGCCCCGCCCAAGAAACCACCGCTCAGCCCGCCAGCCACGTGCACGGCGACCATCAACGGCAAGACCATCACCATTACCTATAGCTCGCCCCGCGTGAAAGGCCGCGAGGGTGCGATCTACACCAAGAACGGCCTCATCAGCAAAGACTTGCACTATCCCGTGTGGCGCGCGGGCGCGAATGCGGCTACGACGCTCAAGACCGATGGCGACATTATGCTCGGCGACCTGCACGTTCCCGCTGGGACGCACACGCTGTTCGTCGACATCTCCGACCCCGCGCATTGGGTGCTGATTGTGAGCAATGCGACCGGCGAATGGGGATTGGCCTATGATCCCACCAAGGACCTGGGCAAAACGCCGATGATGACATCGAAACCGCCGGCGATGGTGGAGGACCTGACCTACACCTTGACCGACGATGGCGGCGGCAAAGGTACCTTGACGCTGGCGTGGGAAGACGTGAGCGCGTCGGTGAAAGTTATGGTGCACTAAGCCGGCGCCTTTTCGGAGCCTCCGGCATCCGATGAGAAGGCGGCGATTGCTGAAAAATTGCCGCCTTCTCGATAGAATTGAAAGCAGCGGGAGATTCCTGCCGAAGAGGTAAAGAGCTTGCCCTTATATCCGTATCGCTGCACGAAATGCGGCCACCATTTTGAAAAAATCCAGAAATTCGGCGCCAAGCAGGAAAAGGTCTGCCCCAAATGCGGCGGCGCACTGGAACGCACGCTGACGGCGCCGAGCCTCAACTTCAAGGGCGCGGGATGGTACGTAAACGACTATGCGGCCAAGGGCAGTTCCTCAAAGGGCGGTAACTCCGCCACAGATTCCGCAGCGGCGGAAAAGAAGACCGGAACCGAGTCCAAAACCGAGTCGAAAGCCGAGTCGAAGACGGCGAGCGGCGGTGAGTCTGGTTCATCCAGTTCCACGGCGCCTGCTCCTGCGCCTGCTTCCGGTACAACGACAAAATGACACGCGGCCGCGCCGCCATAGGATAATGGAGACCTTGCACCGCAAGGCTCCGGCATGAATTCCAAACTTTCGCAAGAAACTGCAACGGCTCCCGGCAAAGCTGGGCAGGCCCGTGCCTTTCCGTTTGCGCTTCGTGTGCTCACTGCTGTGGCTCTGGTGCTGTTTGCGGCGGGCGTTGTGGCCGGCGCGTTGCACGTCCGCGCGGACGTAGCTGCAATCTTGCGCTGGGCGGGGCTGGCACTTTTCGTCCCTGTGGCCGTGAATCGACGCTCGCTTCTGGTGTGGACTTTCTTCGCCATGGTTGCCGGAGCCGCGCTCGGTGCGGACGCGCCGCAATTCGCCATACAAACCCGATTCCTCAGCGACATCTTCCTCCGCCTCATCCGCATGATCGTCGCCCCGCTCATCTTTGGCGGCCTGGTGACGGGAATTGCCGGCCATGGCGAACTGCGCGGGGTAGGGCGCGTGGCCGTCAAATCGCTGATCTTTTTTGAAGTGGTCACCACGCTTGGCATCTTTCTTGGCGCCATTGCCATCAATCTTTCCGGAGCGGGATGGGGCGTTGTGCTGCCCGCGACCATACAAGTAGCAGCGCCCGCGCACGCGCCGGGATGGCAGGACGTGGTGCTCAACGTATTTCCCGAGAACATCGCGCAGGCCGTGGCGCAGAACCAGGTGTTGCAGGTCGCGGTTTTCGCGCTGCTCTTTGGCGTGGCCCTGGCCATGCTGCCTGAGCCGCGCCGCACTCCGCTGGTCACGGTGCTGCAGTCGCTCACCGATGTGATGTTTCGCATCACGAAGATCGTCATGCTGATGGCTCCAGTAGCCGCGGGAGCGGCCTTGGCTTACGCGGTGGGCAGCATGGGACTGGCGACGCTTGTGCCGCTGGCGAAGCTGGTAGGAACGTACTATACAGCGCTGGGATTGTTCGTACTCCTGGTGCTGGTGCCGATCATTTTTCTGGCGCGTATCCCGTTGGGCCGGTTCTGTGCCGCGGTGGCCGAGCCGGCGGCCATTGGCTTTGCCACGACCACGTCAGAGGCCGCACTGCCGCTGGCCATGGAGCGCATGGAAGAGTTCGGCGTGCCGCGCTGGATTGTTTCCTTCGTGATCCCTACCGGCTACAGCTTCAACATGACTGGGTCGAGCCTGTATCTCTCCATGGCCGCGATCTTTGCCGCTCAGGCCGCAGGCGTGCACCTGAGTGTGGGCGAGCAACTGATTATGGTGTTCACGCTGATGCTGACCAGCAAAGGCGTGGCCGGCGTGCCGCGCTCGGTGCTGGTGATCCTGATGGGCACTGCGGCTTCGTTCCACATTCCTACGGCGGCGATCCTGCTGCTTCTCGGCGTAGATACGTTGCTGGACATGGGCCGCACCGCGATGAACGTGATCGGCAACTGCATGGCCAGTGCGGTGGTGGCGCAGTGGGAAGGCGAGCTGCAGGAACCGAGGGACAGAATGACCGCACCTGGAACGCTACCATAGATCGTGACGATGCTTCTCGATCCCATTCCGCTGCCGGTGAAACACGCTGACTATGCCGCTCTCGAGTGGGAGCCGCTGCTCGCGCTGGTTGCGGGGTACGCCGCGTCGCCCGTAGGCCGTGAGGCGATTCTCACGTTGCAGCCCTCCACCGATGAGGAGTGGATCGAGAAGCAGCATCGACTGGTGAGCGAGGTGCGGCTGCTGCTCGAAGAGCAGGTTTCGATTCCGCTCGGCGGTCTGTTCGATCCGACGCAATTGGCCGCCAAAGCGCAGATTGCCGGCGCGGCACTGGAAGCGGCAGAGTTGCAAAGTGTGGCGCGGCTGGCAAACGACGTGGCCGCATGGCAGGCGCTGCTGCGCGAGCCGCCCATGAGACTCGTGGGTAAGCTGCCGGGATTGTCGGAACTGTCGTCCGCACTGACTACGAGTCTGCGTCCGCTCGCGGAATCAATCGAGCGCACAATTCAACCCGACGGTTCGCTCGCCGACAATGCCTCACCGGAGCTGAGCCGCATCCGCCGCGAGCAGGAGCGCCAGCAGAAATTGATTGAAGCAAGCCTGCGCGCGGCGCTGCGCAAACTTACCGGCGAAGGCTCGACGCAGGAGGACCTGATTACGATTCGCGGCGAGCGCTTCGTGATCCCCGTCCGCGCGGAGCTGAAGCGGCGCGTGACGGGCGTGATTCACGGAGCCAGTTCCTCAGGGCAAACGGTGTACGTGGAACCGCTCGAGACCATCGACCAGAACAACGAACTGGTGCGGCTCATCGAGGAGGAACAGGCAGAGATTCACCGCATCTTTGTCGCGCTCACGCGGCAAGTGGCCGGCTACGCGCTCAGCCTGGTCGAAGGCGCTCGAGTGCTGGCTCTGGTGGATAGTTTGCTGGCGCGGGCGCGCTTTGCTCACGCCTTTGGCTGCGCCTCGCCGACCTTTGGAGCAGAGTTGTTGTCGATCCAGGAAGGTCGTCACCCACTGCTCGAGAAGCGATTGCGCACCACAGGAGGAACGATCGTTCCGCTGGACCTGGAGCTGACGGCGGAAGAGCGGCAACTGATCATCAGCGGGCCCAACACCGGGGGTAAAACCGTGGCGCTCAAGACCACGGCGCTGCTGGCAATGATGGCGCAGGCAGGAATTCCGGTGCCGGCTGCGACTGCGAATTTTCCCGTGTTCACGGCGTTCCTGGCCGACATCGGCGATGCGCAGTCGATCGAGGCGGCGCTCTCGACATTTTCCGCGCACATCACGAATCTGGACCGGCTTTCGCGCCTGGCCGATGCGCGCTCGCTGGTGCTGTTCGATGAACTTGGCTCCGCAACTGATCCCGAGGAGGGCGCGGCTCTTGCCGTAGCTGTTGCCGCGTATTTTCTCGCGGCTCGTGCGTGGACGCTCATTTCCACGCATCACACTTCGCTTAAGGTCTACGCGGCGAATACGCCGGGCGTGCGCAATGCTGCGGCGGGCGTGGATGAAAAAACTCTGGTTCCGAACTACCAGTTTCATTTGGGCGTGCCGGGCGCGTCGGCAGGCATCCAGACGGCGGAACGGCTGGGGCTGAATACGGTCATCATTGCGGCGGCGCGGGAGCGGCTGGGTTCGCAACAGGCCGACATTGCGCGCTTCCTCGACAAATTGCACAACAATTTGGCGCAACTTGAAGTGGAGCGCAAAGCGGCGAGGGAACAGCAATACGCGCTCAATGTGGAACGGAAAAAGCTGGAGCGCGAAGGCGACGTGGAGTTGCGCAACCGCACGCGCGAACTTGAGGGCAAGCTGGCCTCGCTGATGAAGGAGTTCGAGTACCAAATGCGCGAGAACGTGCGCGCAGTTGAGGACCGAGCGGCACAGCAGAAGCTATCCAAAGAAGCGGAGCGGCGCATCCAGCGGCTGCGGCGGGAATTCCAGGAGAGCTTCAATCAAACCGTCGTCGCGCATCGCACCGGTGCTGATCAAGGCGATGCCAATGCGCAGCCGCACGTGCTGCGGCATATCGCGCCGGGTGATCGCGTGCTCATCAAGTCGATGGGAAAAATCGGAATCGTGCAGCGCGAAGTGGAGAAGGATCTGTTTGAAGTCGCGCTGGGGCCGATCAAGATGCGGGTCAAGCGCGACGAGTGCTCCGCACCTTCGGGTCTTGGAGGAGAATCCGGGCAAGGGAAGGCTGACCCGCTCGGCGCTGCGCGACAGCAGAAGGGCGTGCACGTTACGGTAACCAGCGCCAGCACGGACGCAATGCGGATGGAGATCAATCTGATAGGCCGCACCGTGGACGAAGCGACCGACGAGCTTGAAAAATACCTCGACCGCGCATTTCTTGCCGGGCTACCGAAGGTGCGCGTGATTCACGGGCATGGTGCCGGGATTCTGCGCCGCGGCGTACGCGAGTTCTTGAAGAATCATCCGCATGTGGCAGGAATTGCGGAAGCTCCGCAGAACGAAGGCGGGCAAGGGGCGACGCTGGTGGAGCTGCGGCAGTAAACGCCTCCAAAGAAAAAACAGGCTCCGCTTTCGCGGAGCCTGTTTGCTTTTGCGCTGAATCACCCAAGTCGCGGTGGCGCGAAGCGCCGGCTGCCCCACCGCAGGCCGGGCCCCCAGGAAACGATCTTTGTTTCCTGGGGTGGAGGGGATTACGCCATCGCTTCGCGGCCCATCGGTTCGAACTTCAGCTGGTTCGACTTGCGGTCGACGTCGATCTTGACGTGTGCGCCGTGCAGGACTTCGCCGTCGAGGATCTTGATCGCCAGCGGGTCCTGGACCATGCGTTGCAGTGCGCGCTTGAGCGGGCGCGCACCGTAAGCCGTATCGGAGCCCCCAGCGAGGATCAACTGCCGCGCCGCTTCTGTCAGCTCGATCGAGATGGCCCGGTCTTCGAGCAGCTTGCGCACGTCGTTCAGGCGCATGTCGAGAATCTTGCTCAACTGCGCGTTGCCTAGCTGGCGATAGATGACGATATCGTCTACGCGGTTGAGGAACTCCGGCCGGAAATGCTCGCGCAGGACGCGCATCACGCTCTCGCGCGCCATGTCGAAGTCGTGTTCCGTCTTGAGCGTTTCGCCGGCCAGCATGGCCGCGCCCAGGTTTGAAGTCATGATGAGGACCGTGTTTTTGAAATCAACGGTGCGGCCCTTGGCATCGGTCAGCCGTCCGTCGTCCATCACCTGTAGCAGCACGTTGAAGACGTCGGGGTGCGCCTTTTCGATTTCGTCGAAGAGGATCACCGCGTAAGGCCGGCGATGGATGGCCTCGGTCAACTGGCCGCCCTCGTCGTAGCCCACGTAGCCCGGCGGCGCGCCGATGAGGCGAGCCACGGCATGTTTTTCCATGTACTCGCTCATGTCGAAGCGCACCAGGGCCTGCTCGTCGTCGAAGAGGAACTCGGCGAGCGCGCGGGCGGTTTCCGTCTTACCCACTCCCGTCGGTCCCAGAAATATGAAAGACCCGATGGGGCGCTTGGGATCGCTCAGACCAGCGCGCGAACGGCGAATGGCGTTTGCCACCACGCTGAGCGCGGCATCCTGGCCGACTACGCGTTCCCGCATACGGTCTTCCATGTTGACGAGCTTTTTCACCTCGCCCTCCAGCATGCGGCTGACGGGAATGCCGGTCCACTTGGAGACGATTTTCGCGATATCCTCCTCGTCGACCTCTTCCTTCAACATGCGCGGGGCTCCGCCTCCATCTTTGCCGGCTCCATCCTGCGCGGCGTTCAGCTTTTTCAGTTCGGCATCGAGTTTGGGCAGTTCGCCGTATTGGATTTGTGCGGCGCGTTCCAGCTGGCCCTTGCGGGTCTGCTCCTCGGCCTCGAAGCGCAGAGCTTCAATCTTCTTTTTCAATTCGCTGACGCGATTGATGGTCTCGCGTTCTTTGGTCCAACGCGCGCGCAGCGCGGTGATCTGCTCGCGCAGGTTGCCGATCTCATGTTCAACTGCCTTCATCCGCTCCTTGCTGTTGGAATCGGTTTCGCGCTTGAGCGCGGCACGCTCAATTTCGAGCGAGGTCGCGTTGCGCTCCAACTGATCGATCTCGGTGGGAACGGATCCGATCTGGATGGAGAGCGACGCGGCGGCCTCATCCACAAGATCAATAGCCTTGTCGGGCAAAAAGCGGTCCGAGATGTAGCGGTGCGACAGCGTGGCGGCGGCCACAATGGCGGCATCCTTGATGCGCACGTTGTGGTGCTGCTCATAGCGGTCTTTCAGGCCGCGCAGGATGGCGATCGTGTCCTCGACGTTGGGCTCGCCCACGTAGACAATCTGGAAACGGCGCTCGAGAGCTGCGTCCTTCTCAATGTATTTGCGGTACTCGTTGAGCGTGGTAGCGCCGATCGCGCGCAGTTCGCCGCGTGCCAGAGCCGGCTTGAGCATGTTCGAGGCGTCGATGGCGCCTTCGGCCGCGCCCGCACCGACCAGCGTGTGCAGCTCGTCAATAAACAGGACGATTTGCCCGTTGGTTTCCTCGATTTCCTTGAGCACGGCCTTGAGCCGGTCCTCAAACTCGCCGCGATATTTGGCGCCTGCGAGCATGGAACCAAGGTCGAGCGAGATCACGCGCTTGTCGCGCAGGCTCTCGGGCACGTCGCCCGAGACAATGCGGCGCGCGAGGCCTTCGACGATAGCGGTCTTACCCACGCCGGGTTCGCCGATGAGGACAGGATTGTTTTTTGTGCGTCGGCTCAGCACCTGGATCACGCGGCGAATCTCCTCGTCGCGGCCGATCACCGGATCGAGTTTGCCGCGGCGCGCCAAGTCCGTCAGGTCCTTGGCGTATTTTTCCAGCGCCTGAAACTTGGCTTCGGGATTCTGGTCGGTCACGCGTTGCGAGCCGCGCACCGCGGTCAGCGCCTTCAGAATGGCGTCCTTGGTGGCGCCGACTGCGACCAGGGCATCACGCGCGGGATCGCTCTTGAGGCCGGCGATGCCCAGCAATAAATGCTCAGTCGACACGTACTCGTCCTTGAAGTTGGTCGCTTCCTTGAAAGCCTGCTCCAGCGCTTTGTTCAGCGACTGGCTCAGGCCCGGCTGCGCGGACGCACCGGCCACCCGGGGCAGCTTTTCCTCAATGCCGTGCAGGTCGCTTTCGAGGCGCTCCGTGGGCACACCAATCTTTTCAAGCACGGCGGGGATCACGCCCTCGCGGTCCTCAATGAGCGCCAGCAACAGGTGCACGGGCTGCAGCTCGGGATTGCCCAGCTCGGCGGCGCGCGTTTGCGCCTGCTGAATCGCCTGCTGCGCCTTCACGGTGAATTTGTCAAAACGAATGGCCATATTTGTAGCTCCTAGCCTCTAGCTTCTAGCCTCTAGCTTGTTCCTGTCGGGGAGCCAACGTCTAGTCGCTTTTTAAGATTCTGATTCTTATACTTTGTTGCAAAGAAAACAAACGCGCCGGGTGGACGAGACAACTCACCACTCGGCGCATCGAATTAATTTCTGCCAGCGTGGCCGCGAAAAAGCTAGAGGCTAGAAGCTAGCAGCTAGAAGCTCGTTGCTGCCTTCAGGCAGCCACGTTGACCTTGATCTGCTTGGGCTGGGCTTCAGGCTTCTTGGTCAGCTCAATCTTGAGCACGCCGGCGTTGTAGCTGGCGTCGACGTTCTCCGTGTCCACCGTGGTGGGCAAGGTGAAGGCGCGATAGAAGCTGCCGTAGCGGCGCTCAATGCGATGGAAGTTCTCTTCTTTCTCTTCGTTTTCGAACTTGCGCTCGCCCTTGACGGTCAGGATGTTCTTCTCGACGCTGACGTCGAGATCCTTCTCTTCAATCCCCGGCACTTCAAGCTTGAGGACGACTTTCTTGTCGTCTTCGTAGACGTCGACAGCGGGAGTGAAGCTGGCCGTGGTCAGCGGGTTTTCGGTTTCAGTGCTCGGACCGCCGAACAGCGGGTTCAGGCGCCTCTGCAGGACAACTACTTCGCGGAAGGGGTCCCAACGGTTGATAGCCATGATGATTTTCTCCATGTGTATCCAGAATTTGTAGTTAGGCGGGAGACTGGCTCCCAGCCGTACACTGGATAAGATGAAATCATAGTACAAATGATTCATAAAATATGAGCGTATTACGCTAATATTATGAAAGAACTTGACATGTTATTTAAAATCAATCGTTTATAGAGAAATGGGTCTTTGATTTTCGGGCTTGACGGGGCTAAGCACAGCAGTTTTGGCTGGTCATCGGTCGCCGTTCTGCTGCAACATCGCAGGCCAATTCATCACCACCGTAATCGGTGTTGCCTCGCCCACTCGTGGATACAAACGTCAGGAAATTCTGTTCGGGCGCACCGCGTAGCCGCTTTTCCATCCCAGGGCCGATTCGAATGAGCCAAATCGAGTATTCGCCTCATGGGCTGTGCTCAGGTCCAATCCAGACGCCAAAAGGACTTGCCGCGTTCGTCGGCATTTAATTCCCTTTGTTTCTCGAAAACTCCGCAAACCAGTTCTGGTCGACAACCATGCTTGGCTGAGGTTCCTGTCCCACCTGCTCCACCATCAGAAAGCTCTGGCCGTTGGCAGAAACATCGAAGCTCGGTCCCGACCTCGGCCATCCAATCAAATGTTCATCCGCGAGCGAAAAAAGCGTAACGGGCGCGCCCAGGGTGAGCGCAGGCTGTGTCGTCACCTTGGCACTCATAAGCTTATCGTCGGCAACATAAAACAGCTCGTCGCCGCGACGGCTCCAGACAGGAGACGCGCCCCCATTTCTTGAAACCTGCAAACGGCCATTGCCGTCCGGAAAATGAGTGACGTATACGTTGCGTTGCCCGTTATCTTCGGCAACAAACGCTGCGTAATGGCCATCGGGGGAAATGCGTGGGTTCCACTCTTCCGCCAACATGAACGGTAGGCACGTGGGTTTCGCCGCGTCCTGCACCTTCCCGCCACTGTAGGTCGCGTAACACGTCTGCGACGTCCCGTCCGTATTCGCCAGGGTATATGCGAGGAGATTTCCTTGCTGGGACAATTGTCCCAAAATACCTGTCAACAAAGCCTGCGGCTGTCCCGAGCCATCTGAGGATACCAGCATGATCTTCTGCCCCGTGACGTCACGAGTCTCAGTAAAGAGAATGTTCTTCCCGTCCGGCGTCCACATGGGCCCGCTAATGCTGGCCATTGGCCCACCGACGCCGGCCGAGGTGCCATTCGAGGAGGACGAAAGAAGCGGAGTCGTGATCCCACTGGCCACGTCGTAAACAAAGAGATCACGCCCACCATCCGAGTTCACAGCGACAAGGGCAACACGTTCGCCGTCTGGCGAAAGGGCCGGGCTCATCAGGCCCTTCTGCGGTGTCCCCAACGTCCCCTCGATCTTTCCCGAACGACTTACCAACGCGAGCTGCCCCTCTGCCTCCGCCGCCGGCTTCACATAGAGCAACGTCCCGTCCGCCGATACGCTCGGGTACACGCCATCCCCTGCAACCACGAAGGGCTGGCCTGTCGCTTCGAGCTCCGATAGAGAAAAAGGAAGCGCCCAGATGCTGGTCGCATGGTCGACCTCACGCATAAGCAGCAGATGGCCGGTGGGACTGTATGTGGCGCCCCATGCTCCCCATCCGCTCTGACTAAAGACGGTCTTCTCCTTTCCGCCGTCAAATACCGCGACCCGGGTCTGACCGTCGACAAGATGGACAACATACATCAGGCCCCGTCCATTCGGAAGAATGCTCAAATCGTGAAAATCCACTTCAGCTTTCGGATCTTGCAACCCCAACGCTTTTGCATCGCCGCCGCCGGCCGGGACTTTGAACATGTCTCCGCGCCACGCAGAGAAATAGATCGTGCCATCCGCGCCCCATGCGCCACTAATGATGGTGGACTCCGGCAAGGTACAGATTTCTTTGGGAGCGCCCCCCGCAACCGGGATTTGCCACAGCTTTCCCTGGTCTGCAAAGCCAATCGATTTATTGTCAGGCGACCAGAAAATCGCATTCGGTCCGGAAAGACTGTAGAGCCGGCGCGGTTCCAATTGGTCAAGGTCACGGACGAACAGGTCTCCGCCACTCAGGTAAGCAATCGCCTTCCCGTCGGGCGAAATCTCGGGATAGGCGTCAAAAAATACCGTAAGGTTGCCGGCAGCTATCTCGAATTTGCGTAAGGGTGGCCCCTGTGGCGAAGGCCACCGCAATAATAAAAGCGCCGCTGGCGCCAGGATGCCCGCCGCTGCAAGTGCCCACGGCACAGCGCGGCGCACGCGGGAAGAGCGTCTGGTTTCCGGAATTCCGCCGCTGGCCGCCGCTCCCGTGTCTGCGCCCGACATTGCTTCCTCGATCGCAATTCGCGCATCGCCGATCGCCTGCAGGCGTTGACGTAGGTCTTTTTTGAGGCAGCGGCGAAGCAGGCGCTGGATGGACGCCGGAGTGGTAGCCGGTAGAGCGCTCCAGTCGGGTTCGCTCATGATGACCGCGGCCAGAATGTCGGAAACAGTTTCGCCGTCGAAGGCCTTTTTCCGGGCGAGCATCTCAAAAGCGACGCAGCCGAAGGCCCAGATGTCGGCCCTGCGGTCCGCGGGCTTGGCCTTGGCCTGCTCCGGCGACATGTAGACTGCCGTGCCCAGCAGAAGGCCCGCCTCCGTCATGGCCAGGCTCAACGTGGGCGAGTTGGAAATGTTCCCTGAAGCCTCATCGGGCGCCATCGCCTTGGCCAGGCCGAAATCGAGAACCTTCACCTGGCCCTGGGGCGTGATCTTGATGTTGGCCGGCTTCAGGTCGCGGTGCACAACGCCGCGTTCATGCGCATATTCAAGCGCCTCGGCAATCTGGCGCAGGATGTGCAGCGCCTCGTCGATCGGGATCGGGCCCGCGGCGATAAGTTCGCCGAGCGTGGGGCCCTCCACCAGTTCCATCACCAATGCGGGCGCGCCGTTTTCGGCGTTTTCTTCGATTCCGTAAATCGCCGCAATGCCGGGATGATTGAGCGAAGCCAGCAACTGGGCCTCGCGCTTGAAGCGCGCCAGGCGGATGGGATCGCTGGTGAAGACCGGCGGCAACAGCTTGATGGCTACTTCGCGGCCCAGCTTGGTGTCGGTCGCCTGCCACACCTCGCCCATGCCACCTTTGCCGATGGGGGCGGTTACGCGATAGTGGCCGATCGGTGGATGCGAAGCGGCTGCCGGGGAATCCCCGGCGCCTTGCGTGTCCTTACTCGTCGATTGCATGACGGCTACTCCTTGGGCAAAGAAACGATGAACTGCGCCGCCGGATCCCGCAACGTGTGGCTGGTGAAGCGTGCAAGCGAACGGGAAGCCCAGCCGTGCCCGGCGCGGTGCATCAATTCATTGAGTTGTCCGGAAAAAAAGGGAAGCTAAACTGCTTAAGAAGCAAAATAGTAAGATTCGGCCGGCAAAGAGAGGCAGCACCAGTTTCTTCCATTTCTGCTGCCGCTTCAAGGGATTTCGGCAGAGCTGTAACGATCGCGAAGTTACGCATGCAACACCTCCGCGGGCGCGAACTGCAGAGTGAGCACGGTGATGTCGTCTTCCTGCCCGAACTGCTTCGCAGCGTGGGCGATTTGGTCGGCAGATTGGGTGGAGAGAGAGGCCGCGCGCTCGAATCCGAACAGTTCGCCTGTGGCGTTGCGGGCTTCGACCACGCCGTCGGAGAGCAACACGAGAGACTCGCCGGGCGCGAGCTTCACGGTCACTTCTTCGAACTGCGCATCTTCCGTGATGCCCAGCGGCAGGGAGGGCGGTACGGCCATCTCCTTGCCGTCGATGTATGGCGCGAGGTGGCCCGCGTTTGCCATGGTGCATAGGCCGCCGCGGTCGATGCGCAGGCAGCATGCGGTGGTAAATCCCGCCTCGCCCTTCATAAACAGAGCCTGGTTTAGATTGCGGAGCGCCTCGGCCGGACTGCGCGTATCCTCGCGACGCAGCACGCCGACGATCATGGCCACGCGCATGGCCGCGATGATGCCCTTGCCACTGACGTCGCCGACAATCGCCATGAGCGATCCGTCGGCTCCGGGCGACACGAGAAAAAAGTCTCCGCCCACCTCGCTGGCCGGCAAATACACGGTGTCCACCTTGAAGCCGGGCGTGGACTGCGAGGAGCGGGCCAGAAGCAACTGCTGCGTGGTCCGCGCAGCTTCCAACTCGGCCGCGGCGTGGGCGCGTTCGCGTGCAATGCTCACGGTGCGCAGCACCAGGAAAAGCAGCAAGGTGACGTAAAAGACGAAGTAGCCAATGTCGGCTGCGGTAAAGGAGTAGGTCCCGACGGGCAAGGAGAAAAAGGGCCACAGGGCATGAACCAGATGGATATAGAAAACCAGCGAACGAAGAAAGCTGTACCATTGCGCCACGCTGTAGACAACGATGGCCGGCAGCAGGATGCGTGCCGCGCGGTTCCCCTCAATCCAGCCACGGACCAAAAGCACGAGCAGCAGGATATCGACGGTGAGGGTGGCGAAATAGAAGGCAAAGAAGCCCAGGTGAATGCTGTTGCCGACGCCGGAGACGGTACTGAGCGGTCCGAATGCCGCGAGAAAAGATGCGGCCTCAATGATGAGAAGCGTGCGGGAACGTGCGCGGCCGAGGACCAATCTGACAAATTCAATGAGGGCCACGTTGGCCGTGCCGAAGGTGACTGCATTGGCAATAGAACCCAACATGTTGTAAATCGCCAGATCTTCCCATAGCCACACTGCGTTGTATCCGGCGGCAGCGAGGGAGTAAACCGCGACGGCGAGATACTCGCGCTGGCTGCGCAAGGCAAGATAAAGGCTCAATGCCACGATGCCGGTGAGCAGGCTGAGGAAAAGCAGAACCCAATCGTCGAGCGTGTCATGGGCGTTGGCGTAGCTTTGCTCGCGGGGCGCGCTCTCGCGGCTGAGCAGGTAAACGCCCGTGAGCGGACCGAAGGGCATTAGGGTTCTGGCCCGGTTGAACGTGCAACGCACCGCGAGGACCATGTCGCCGCGTGAGTCGAGCAGCGGCTGCGGAATGGGGTAAACCACCATGGCGCGCTGGAAGCGAGAAGGCGTGCCGTACAAATCGCCCGCCGAGCCAATGCGCACGCCGTTCACGTAGACTTCGTAGCTGCCGCGAATGGATTCCAGGCCCACCATCATCGCGGTAGAGCCAGGCCGCAGATGAATGTGCACGCGATACCAGGCATATCGAGCCGTCCCCAGGTCGACATCCCCGATGAGGTGGCTTTGATCGAGGATCGTCCAGCCGCTGTCGTCGTAGTTGGGCGAAGCGTAGGCCGGGTTGTCTCCGGCGGCGAAGAGCCAGAGCGGGCCGAGCGCGATGCGCTGGCCGTAAGCCGCGGCGTCAATGTTGCGGGGATTGTGGCCCGAATCGTGGCTCGGCCCGGGAGAGCGATCTGCTGCAGTTGCGGCCAGTGAGCAAAGGCAGGCCGCAAGCAGTACCGGAGTCCACAACGCAGGGAAGTGGCGTTGTCTGGGCATCGCCCCAACTATAGCGCAGCGGCGGAGAAATCCGAACGGATTATGCGTCATGCGCGCGCCAGTGTGAGCACCGTGATGTCGTCTTCCTGGCCGAAGCGCTGAGCCACGTGGGCAATGCTTTCGGCGGATTCGTTGGAAATGCTGGCGGCGCGCTCGAATCCGAAGAGCTCGCCGCTGGCGTTGCGGGCTTCGACAACGCCGTCGGTGAGAAGAGTGAGCGTGCTGCCGAGAGCCAGAGTGAATGTTGACTCCGCGTAGTTGATATCGGCGGCGAGCCCGAGGGGCAGGCCGTTTTCGGTTTTCATCTCTACGCCATTCACGTAGGGCGCGAGATGACCCGCGTTGGCGAAAGTCGCCGTGCCATCGGGGCGGGCATGAAGGATAAGGCAGGTAGTAAATCCTCCTTGAGAGCGACCCATCATGCGGGTGTTCATTGCGGAGAGGATCTCCCCGGGGCGCTGCGTGTAGTGGGCGAGCGTGCGCACCGTGCCCACAAGGAGGGAGACGGTCAGAGCGGCTGGCATGCCCTTTCCGCTCACGTCGCCGATCACGATCAAAACTCCGCTCGATGCGGTGGGGATGATCTGAAAGAAATCGCCGCCGACTTCGCCGGCCGGCTTGTAGACGCTCTCGATGGCGAAGCCCGGCACCGAAGGGATGGCCTCGGGAATCAGCACTTGCTGCACGATGCGGGCGGCGCGCATCTCTCCGGCCAGCGCTGCCCGCTCCTCGGAGGTGCGCCTTTGATCGCGCGAGAGCAGCCCCATCAGGACAATCAATACGCCGGCAGAAACCGCCGTAAATGCGTGGCTTGCCGCAAGGTGCCATGCGATCACGACTTGCTGCGCTCCGGGGAACATGTGCTCCAGCGTCGTGCTGTTGATCAAGAACGCGTCAGTCGCGTAGTAATGCACCATGGTTGCGCCCCAGGCCATGCAAAGCGCAGCCAGCGGCATCATGCGCCGCGTAATGTTCCTGTAGGGCCAGAAAGCGAAAAAGGGTGCAAGGCTGGCCACAGCGATGGCGGAATAGGAAAGGCTTCTCATCCAGATCGTCGCGGTTACCGACGCTTCCAGAGCCAACGAGTGAGCAGGCGAAAGAAACAACGCAAGGCCCTGCAACAGGTTTCTCAGCAGCGAAAATACCACCAGAATCCAGAAAACCAGCGGCACACGCCTGCCCGCTACGGCAAAGAAAAAAACCGGTTGTGTAAAAACGATAACGAGCACGGCGATCGCATACAATCCCGCGTTTGCCCATACCGGAAAGTCGCACAATGCTGCGACGCAAAAAAGTCGGGTGTTGACGACTGTGGTGGCCACCGCGGTGAGACTGAGATAAAGCAGATCGTGACGGCTGCGATCCTGAAAAAACTGCGCCAGTAGGACAAGCCCGAGGACTCCGATGACGCCAAGGCAGACAAAATTGATAAATGGATTGGGAAGCTGCGCCAGGATCTCGCCGGCGCGGTGGCCTTGCAACACTGCAGAATCTCCGGCTTCGATGGTCACTGAGCTGCCGGTTTGGAGCACCGGGATGGAGCGATCGGATGCGGCCACCCACGGATCGGCATAGCGGTAGGTGATTCTGACGGCCAGCGTCGCGGGCTGGGTCGCGAGATACGACGCCGGCGCCGGAAAGCCGCGGATCGAATTCATGCTGTAGTTGCCGCTGCGTAGGTCGCCCGCCTCGCCCATCGGCGCGCCGTCAAGATAAAGCTGATACGCCGCATAGAGCGTCACCTGGATCGCAGGATGCGCCAGTCCTTGAAGCGGGCTCAGGTCCGCGTGGCAGCGTACCCAGTAGTTTGGCTGGTCGGGGTTCAGCTTCCAGCCCGCATACGGCTTCCAGGCGCTTTCATCAAGATTGGGCGCGGCCCACGCGGGATCGTCGCCGGCGCGCCAGACGCACTGCTGCGGAGAAACAGTAACGATAGATTGCGCGGCGAGCGGAAAGGGGACTAGAGCGAGGAGCAAGATCGGCGCGTGAAGGGTCTTACGCATGAAGCACCTCGACGGGCGCGAATTGCACGGCGAGGACTGTGATGTCGTCTTCCTGCCCAAACTGCTTCGCAGCGTGTGCGATTTGGTCGGCAGGTTTCGTGGAAACGGCGGCAGTGCGCTCGAAGCCGAAGAGCTCACCGGCAGGATTGCGCGCTTCGACGACGCCGTCAGAGAGGAAGGTGAGCCGGTCGCCGGGTCCGAGCGCAACAGAGGTCTCGGCGTAGGTGACGCCGGCGATCACGCCCAGCGGGAACCCGGATTCTGTGGCCATCTCAACGCCGTTGCGATAAGGAGCGAGATGGCCGGCATTGGCCAGAGTGAGCGAACCGCGTGCGCCGATGTGTGCCACGCAGCAGGTCACGAAGCCGCCGTCGCTGGACGCGGTGAGTTGCGCGTTCAGCCGCGCCAGAATCTGTGCGGGGTGCAGGCTCTCCTGCGCCAGTGAGCGGAGCGCGCCGACCACCTGCGAGCCCAGCATGGCCGCCTTCAAGCCTTTGCCGCTCACGTCGCCGATCACTACCAGCACTCCGCCGTCGGTTTGCGGAAAGACCTGATAAAAGTCGCCGCCCACTTCTCCCGCGGCTTCGTAGACAGCATCGAGGGTGAAATTCGGAGTGGCCGGCAGTTGCGCCGGAACCAGTTGCTCTTGCACGCGCTGCGCCGCCTCCATCTCGGCGGAGAGCCGCTCGTCGCGCTCGGCCGAGTGGGTGAAGCGGCGCATCAGCAGGACAGCTATCGCGACATCGGAGAGAAGTTCGAACAACCAGCCCCACGAGAGGGAGAAAGCCGGGCCCCGATAGAACACCAGATAGGAGTGTCCCCTCCTGGCTTTAATCGCTCCCACCCAATACAGGAAATCCACCACTTCAGCGACGGCTGACATCACGTTGCTGAGCAGGAAGGGAATCAGCAGCAGTTGAGCCTCGCGATTGCCCTTCCAGGCCAGGCGCACCAGCCGCGCGCAGACCAGAATGACGAGAACAAGTGGAACGATGGCCCATGTCAGGTCGGCGTTGGTAAGCGAGACATAGCCTGGCCGGGAGAGCAGGATAGGGATGGGCACGAGCAGGAGAATCGCAATGCCGGCGCGAAGCAACTTGTCGGCGGGGGCGCCAAGAAAGCGCCAGATGAAGAGCAGCCAGAAGATAAGCGCGCCCATGCCGAGACAGTCGGCCCCAAGGATCCAATCGAATGCGGGCCATTGAAGGCTGCGATAAAACCACTCTCCAAAATCCAAAGCGGCTGAATCGAGAAGGAACAGTGCGGCCCAGGCATACTCTGTGGCGCGGCGGCGCAGGAAGAAGAGCCCCAGGCTGAACATGCCGATGCCGGCCTCGAGGAGGCCTAAAAACCAGCTGGGGACATTGCTCGTCGCGAATTGCATCACCGAGATTTCGCGGAGATTGGCAATGGCCGACATGGGCCCGACGAGCGGATACGGGGCGCGGCCAATGAACGCGACGTCGTTGGAGGACGCCTGCGGCTGCCAGACGCGAACGGCGAGCTCAATGGTCCGTCCATTCAAAGCCGGAGGCAGCGCAATGGCGTGAATATAAGGAGAGTAGCCTAGCCAGACTGGAGCGGGGCGCATTTTGCCGATGCTGCCGATGAGCTGGCCATCGGCGTAAAGCTCGTCGGCGCTGTTGATCTGAACGAATCCGAGGGCGAGGGGAGCTTTGATGGCGGGCAGCTTCACCTTCATCCTGTACCAGGCGAAGCCATAGTAGCCCTTATAGCCCTGCTCGGCCCAGGATTTGTCGAGCCGCATCAGCGACCAGTGGGAGTCGTCGAAATCGGGCGAGGCCCATGCGGGATCGTCGCCGGTGTGGAAGCGCCACGGCGCGGCGATGGTCGCGGGTCCGCCCGCCGAAGAGACGTCGGCATACTGCGCGCGCGCGGCTGCCATCCCGCAAAACAGCAACAAAATCGTCGCGAACGCTTTCGGCATGGTTGACCTCGTGCACACCCTTCGAACCCGCGAGACTCTTACGCCCCGGTCAGCGCCGGAGCCGTCAGGTGCGTCATGGATTTTTCGCCCATTGCCAGCCGGGTGAGCGTGAGCACGGTGATATCGTCATCCTGGCCGAAGTTGACCGCAGCGTCGCTGGCCTCATCAGCGCTGGGGAAAGTGGAGAAGAGCGCGTCGAGGCGCTCGAAGCTGAAGATTTCGCCTTTGGCGTTGCGGGCTTCGAGCAGACCGTCGGTGTAGAGAGCAAGGTGGTCGCCTTCGCGCAGCACGAAGGTGGTTTCCTGATAGATCTCGCCCGGTACGACGCCGAGCGGAAGCGAGCCCGGCAGGTCAATTTCGCGTTGCGCGGTTTCGCATGGTCCCGTTTCACGTTTCTTGACGATAGGCGCAGGATGCCCGGCGCTCGCGACGGCGCAGTGGCCGTCGGGATCGAGACGCAGGACGAGGCAGGTGGCGAATGCGCCCTGGAGTCGTCCGTAAAGGCGCGTATTAAGTTCGGCCAGAATCTCGGCCGGATGGGGCAGGAACCGCACTACAGTGCGCACGGCGCCTACGATCAGCGAGACGGTCATGGCGGCGCGAAGGCCTTTGCCGCTGACGTCGCCGACCAGAATCAGAGTCGAGCCTGCATATTGCCCGTCGAGCGGAATGATCTGAAAGAAATCGCCGCCGACTTCCTGCGCCGGGCGATAGGAACTGGTGACGGCGAAGCCGGCGACTTCAGGCAGGGCTTCCGGGATGAGCACCTGTTGCAGCTCGCGCGCGCTTTTCAGTTCCTGCTCCAGCGCCCCCTGGCGGCGCAGCGTGTCCTGCATGTAGCGATAGACCGCATAAATGATGGCGATCAGGAGGATGGTGTTGGCGATGGTCTGCGGCGTAAAGCCGTTCCCATTGATGAGGAACGCAGGCGCGGCAAGCTTATCGCCGAGGGTCCAGTTCGTAAAGCGGCTTCCCTGGGCAAGTCCATTGCGAAGGACGGTGACCATGTCGGCCACGAGCGCGGCGATGGCCAGAAACCAGCGCGATCGTGGGAGCCTCTTGCGCAGAGCGAAACCGATCAACACAAACGGGAAGAATTCCGTGATGGTGTAGACGGCGGTAAGGAGCGCGTCGGCCCATTGTGCCCAAAGCGTGAGCCCCGCATTGCTCCAGTCGACGATCAGTAATGAGCCGTCAAACACGTTGGCTGCAAAGCTGATGATCGCCAGAATCCATGCCCATCGTTTCAGGCGATGGTCGGTATCCAACTCGAGCAGGTAAAGCAGCAGGAACCAGAGGCCGATATCTTGCAGGCTGAGGGCGGGTTGCGATGCGCCAAGGGCCAGGCCCCAGTAAAAGGGAAGACGCAGGCCGACCAGCACCATCGTTGCAAGAGGGCCAAAACAAAAGACAGCCATGGCCAGCAGTACGGGTTGGCGATTGCGCATCCACCCCAGCAAGCTCAGCAGCATGACCAGGCCGTAGAGCGATTGCAGGCCGAAGTAATATTGCCGGCCGCGCAGCCACGAGTAGTCGTTTTCTGTCTTCAATGCTTTGACGGCATCCAGGCTGCCCACGGACGGCGGCGCGTACATCCCTCCCTGCACGCCGGAATCGGAGGATTCCAGCGGCGCCTTCCACACCCGCAGAGCCAGCACGCCTTCGCGAGCGGGGCCCAGATGCACAATCTGAGGAACTGGCGAAAAAGGGTAGGAGCCATGCGGCGGCATGGTTCCGGTATGTCCCACGATGCGGCCGTTCCAGTACACTTCGTACACATCGTCAATGTGGCTGAAGAGCAAGTAGAGGTCGGCAGAAGCGCCGGGAGCGGTGGTCAGGCTCAGGTGCTTGCGATACCAGGCGTAGCCGGCATAGGAACGATGGCCCTGCGCACCCCACGGATTGTCAGCAGTGATCTGCTCCCATCCGTTTGCGCCGGTTGCATCGGGCGTCTGCGGCTGCGCCCAGGCGGGAGCGTCGCCGAGGTGGAACTGCCAGGGACCGTCGATGAGCGCGCTGCCTTTGCCGAGGCCGTCGATCTTGAGGACGGGCGCGACCGATTGCGCCGGAATCCGGGCTGTGACGGCGGCGAGCGCAAGCAACAAAATTCCAGCTGTGCAGGGGAAGCTGCGGCGAAGCATGGCATGAGCATACCTTGCCCGATGTGATTGCAAAAGCAAAATTTGCGGGCGATTGGGGTTGGCGGTTCTGCGCGGTATCGGGAAAGGCTGGGCGACGCCCCAGGCACTCTACAATAAAAACCTCATGTCCAATCTTTCCGCCTTATGGACAACCATCAACTGGCACTGGGTGTGGCTCGTGACGGCTGCATTTCTCGCCGGCGTGTTGAATGCCGTGGCCGGCGGAGGCTCATTTCTGTCATTTCCGGCGCTGCTGGGCATGAAGATGCTCCCGGTGCAGGCCAACGCCACCAACACCGTGGCGATCTGGCCCGGCCAGTTGACCTCGGTTGCCGCATACTGGCCGGACGTGCGCGGAAATCTGCGCGCCGCCTGGCTGATGGGGCTTGCAGGACTGCTGGGCGGAATGGCCGGAGCAATTGTCCTGCTGAACACGCCGCAAAAGACCTTCATGCGCCTGGTGCCGTGGCTGCTGCTGTTTGCCGCGTGCACCTTCGCCGTCAGCGGACCGGTGACGCGAGCCCTGGAGCGGCTGAAACTCGACCGGCTGAAGCGTAAGCGCAACGCAAGCGCAGGTAGCGGCGGGGTCCACGCGCCGCGCCGAATGCTGCTTTTTCTGGCTACCGCAGTGGTGAGTTTTTATGTCGGCTACTTTGGCGCTGGAGCGGGTTTTCTTTTTATGACGCTGCTTGCGCTCTTCGGCTACGAAGACATTCACGCCATCAACGCGCTCAAGGTGGTGGCCAATCTGCTGGCCAACGGCATCGCTTTTGTCATCTTCATCATCGACGGGCAGGTGGTGTGGCGCTTCTGCCTGGCAGCGATGGTGGCCGCGGCCATCGGCGGATACACTTCGGCAAGCCTGGCGCGGCGCGTTCCACAGCCGGTGTTGCGCGGGCTAGTGGTGGCGATCGGACTATCGATGGCGGCGTGGTTCTTTGTCAAGCAGTGAGCTCTTCCAACTTCTAGCTCCTAGCTTCTAGCCTCTAGCTTTCCTATCCCGAATGAAGGCGCCGAGAGTGTTTGACCCTTTGTCCTCGGCGCGAATCAGCTGGAAGCTAGGAGCTAGAGGCTAGCAGCTAAAATAGACATATGACCCATGAGGGCATTCGCTTCGCGACCAAAGACGAACAGGCACTTCAGGACGGAGAACGCCGGCCGCTACCGAAAATCGCCGTGACGCCGGAGAAGGTGCGCGTGTTGATGACTGAGGGCAAGGGCCTGGAAATCGACTGGGCCGACGGCCACAAGAGCGCGTGGGGTTTTGCCTGGCTGCGTGACGCTTGTCCGTGCGCCACATGCATCGATGAGCGTGCCCAGGAGGGCCGCAAAGCGGGCCAGCCCAAACCCAAGCCGGCTGCTCTGCTGCCCATGTACGCGCCGCCGCCAAAACCGGCCAGCGTGCATCCGGTGGGCCGGTACGCCATCCAGTTCAACTGGATTGACGGCCACTCCGGCGGCATCTATTCGTGGGAGTATCTGCGTCGTGTGTGCCAGTGCCGCGAGTGCACGTTTGCAGCCGAAGAGACCACGGGTACGCCGAACTAAGTCCCGGCATCTTAAAGAATGTTGACGGCCCGCGCCGCAAGCAGTACCACAGTCGCGAGGGAGATCAGCGACTGAATCATCATCAATACCTTGGCCCAGCGTGTAAGAACCGGACAGTCGGTCGGCGAGAATGCAGTGCTGGTGTTAAAAGCAAGAAACAAATAATCCACAAAACCAGGACTCCAGCCTTGCTCGTGCAGGTCCACCTTGGTTTGGCGGATCAGGGTCATTTGCGGAAACAGAAAGGCACCGTCGGTGTGGGCGCCGCGTGCCTCGCGGGCGTGTGGTCCGCCAGCGTCGAGCCGCCAATACCACGACGCGAAGACGAGAATGTTTGTAATCCATAAGGCAGCCGAAGCCCGCAACAGGTCTGGCGGCGTTATGCGGTGCGACGGCAAGGCTGAAACCAGCAGGCAAAGCGACCAGATCATGTCGGCCGTCACGATCGATGACAGCACATATCCCATAATTTGGGTAAGGCGATCGAATCCGCGACTGCGTGCCCATGCTGTGGGAATGAGCAATACTCCAACGACAGCGATCAGCAACCAACTTGGGCCTAGCGAAAGGGACTCTGGAAGAACGAGGCGCAATACGCCCACGGAAAGTAGCGCGACCATGGCAGGCCAACGTGGTTCGAGATGCTTGGAGGCGTTACTCATGTGCCCAATGTACACCGGCTGTCCCGCACTCCCTTTGCAATCCGTATTGACTGGGATTGCACATCATCTTGAGCCGTTTGCGGCGGAAGAGACCACGGGCACGCCGCACTGATTGCCAGGCTATCTTGCAGGCGTCGGAACGGGAAGGTCTGAGTTGTAGGTGTCCACAATGCACTTCCACTTTCCGTTCGGCTGCTTCTTCCAGACCTCAAGGAATTTGCCGGTATCGCTCAAAGGGCCGCTCCGGGTTGAAGCGACGATCGCGAGTTTGTAAGTGCCGTAGATGTATCCCAGCTCGCCCGACTGCGAAACTTCGACCTTCGACCATCTCCACGAGACAGATGTATGAGGGCCTAGAAGTCCAGCCCACGACTCGCGAATCGATTTCTTGTCGGTTGCGATGGGCGCATTGGGCGGCAACAGAACGGCGTTATCCGTGTAAAAGGCGACTGTGCCGTCAAGGTCGTTGCGGGCAGCGGTGGCAGACCACTGTTCGTCGAGAGTCTTAAGCTCAGACTCTGCCGCATGTCGATCGGTGGCAGACGGCTGCTGGCCAAGGCCTGCAGTGGCGGACAACACCACCGCGATGATTGTCAGTGGAAGTCGCAACATGGACGAAGTCTATCATTTGACCGACACGGCATCCTCCATCGAGGACCCGGCAGCAAAGGATCTCAACTTCTTCTTACAAAACCTGGCAGTTGAGCAAGCGCGCATTTCACCGCGCGTGAAAGAATGGCCTCATGAAGATTGGATTTCTGGGTCTCGGCAAAATGGGAACGCCGATGGCGATGCACCTGATTGCCGCCGGGCACGAATTGCGGGTGTGGAACCGCACCGAAGGCCGCACCGAACCGCTGTTGCGCGAGGGCGCGATCGCCGCGGCCACTCCAGCCGAGGCGGAACTGGGCGCCGATGCCGTATTCACGATGCTGTTCGACGATGCGGCCAACGAGGAAGTGATTTTCGGCTCGAATGGCTTGATAGACGCGCTAAGCCCCGGCGCGCTGCACATCTCGTGCAGCACCATCAGCGTGGCCCTGAGCGAGCGGCTGACGCGGGAGCACGCGCGACGCGGGCAGGAGTTTGTGGCCGCGCCGGTGTTTGGACGGCCCAATGTGGCCGAAGCGGGACGTTTGTGGATCGTGGTAGCCGGGGCGGAGCAGGCCCTCGCCAAAGCCTTGCCGCTGCTGGAGCCGCTTTCGCGCGGCATCTCCGTGGTGGGCGCGGAGCCTCGGGAGGCGCATGCCGTCAAGCTGGGCGGTAACTTTCTCATCACCATGATGGTGCAGTCATTGAGCGAATCGTTTGTCTACGCGGAGCAGCAGGGCGTCGATCCGGCGGCATTCTTCGAGGCCGTGAACAGCGCGCTCTTCCAGTCGCCCTTCTACGAGGCGTACAGCAAGGTGATATTGCACCCGCCCGAGCGGCCCGGCGCGACGATGGAGCTGGGCGAGAAGGATTTGCGGCTGCTGCGCGAGGCCGCCGCCAGTCGTGACACGCGTCTGAGCCTGGCGGATTTGATGGCCGAAGTCTTTCGCGAGGCACGCATCGACGGAATGGCCCAGGAAGATTGGGCCGCGGGCCAATACAAGATGGCTCGAAAAAGAAGCCTGCCTGTAAGATAAGAGCAGAGATGCGACTGCAAGGAAAAATCGCCTTCATTACGGGGGCCAGCGCCGGCATTGGCGCGGCCACAGCCATGGCCTTCGCGGGCGAGGGAGCCCGCCTGCTGCTGGCTGCCCGCCGCGCCGGAAAACTGGCGGATGTCGCCTCGCGCGCTCTCGACCGCGGCGCTGCCGCCGTGCACTCCATCGATCTGGATGTAAGGAACCGCCATGCCGTGCAGCGCGCCGTTGACGATCTGCCGCCAGAGTGGGCCGAGATCGACATCCTGGTGAACAATGCCGGCCTGAGCCGGGGCATGGAGAAGCTCTACACGGGACGGATTGAAGACTGGGAAGAGATGATCGATACCAACATCAAGGGATTGCTGTACGTGGCGCGCGCCGTAGTTCCCGGGATGGTGGTGCGCGGACGCGGTCACGTGGTGAACCTGGGATCGATGGCCGGCGAGATCGTTTACCCCAATGGCGCGGTCTATTGCGGCACCAAGGCCGCGGCGCGGGCCATCAACGATGGGCTGCGCGAAGATTTGCTGGGTACGCCGGTGCGCGTCACCAGCGTCGATCCCGGCCTGGTGGAGACCGAATTCAGCATGGTCCGCTTCCACGGCGATAAAGGGAAGGCCGCCAAGGTCTACAACGGCATTACGCCGCTGACCGGCGATGATATTGCGGATGTAATTCTTTGGGCCGTGACCCGGCCCGAGCATGTAAATATCGCTCGCGTGTCGCTGACCTCAGTCAACCAGGCCAATACGCTGCTCATCCACCGCGAGCCGTAGAGCCTGCTATTCACTTTGGCGAGTGTGGGCGCTGGGAGCCAATTTTTTCCAGTTCGCGAAGCGAGGAGGGACGCATACCGGGTGTCTGCTAGCGACGAGCGACAAAGAAATGGGGAAAATTGGCCCCAGCCCTCCGGGTTGCAGCGCAAATCACGCCATACTTCGTTCTCGGCCTCGACCTTGGAACCGCCAAAGCCTTCGGCCTCCGCCTCGTCTGGCGTGATTTTCGCCCGCAACGCCCACGCGCGCCAAAGTGAATAGCGGGCTCTAAGCTCTAAGCCGCGGGTTCCGGCAAACTTACCCCAAGGACTGAATCTGGGCCTCAATATGTGCCAATGCGGATTCAAGCGCGGCACGGCGGCCTGGATTCGATGTCCTCTGCGACAGAATGTTTTCGCGTTGCAGGTTGAGCGCCTGCCGTTGGCGTTCGCGCGTGGTGCGTTGATGTTCGGCGGCACGCCGGTCTTCTTCACTGATCATTTTGTTGCTGGAATCGTCCACAGGGCTTTCCAGGACATTTGCCATCTGCTCCTCCACCGATTTACTTTCCCATCCACGAGCCATATCTTCATTCTACGGGTGACTTAACCGATTGCGTCCCGCAGAATGATGGAGAGGGAACCAGGAAAGGAGAAGGGCCCCCATGCGCGCTTGGCAAGTTTCGGCCTTTGGCATTGATTCTCTGGAGTTTGTGGAGCTGCCCACGCCCGTTCCGGGCCCCGGCGAAGTTTTGCTGGCGGTGCGCGCGGTTTCGTTCAATCGTCGCGACCTGATGGTGGTGAAGGGGCTGTATAACCCCAAAATGAAGTTGCCGCGCATTCCCTGTTCCGACGCGGCCGGTGAAGTGGTCACCGTAGGTTCGGGCGTGTCGGCATGGAAGCCGGGCGACCGCGCGGCCGGCATCTTCATGCAGAACTGGCTGGATGGGCCGCTGACCCCAACCAAAGCTCGCGGCGCCCTGGGGGGCGACATCGACGGCGTGCTGGCCGATTATGTTGTGCTCAAAGAGCAGGGGCTGGTGGGAATTCCCGACCATCTGAGCTTCCAGGAAGCCGCGACCCTCCCCTGCGCCGCAGTGACGGCGTGGAACGCCCTCAACACTGTCGAGATCAAGCCGGGATCGACGGTATTGATTCAGGGAACGGGTGGCGTGTCCATTTTTGCGCTGCAGTTCGCGCGGCTCAAGGGTGCGCGGGTGCTGGGCATCAGCTCGAGCTACGAGAAGCTGGAACGGGCCAGCGGGATGGGTCTGGACGCGGGGCTGAACTACAGCGATAACCCCGATTGGGACCGCTGGGCGCACGACCAGACCGGTGGCGACGGCGTGGACCTGGTGGTGGAAGTGGGCGGCATGGGAACGCTCACACGTTCTCTCCGGGCCATTCGCATGGGCGGAACCGTGGCGCAGATCGGCGTTCTTGCTGCGGGAACAGACCCCATTCCTCTCGGCCTCATTCTCCACAAGTGGTCGCGGATTCACGGCATCTACGTAGGCTCGCGCAAGGACTTTCAAGAGATGAACCGCGCCATTGCCCTGGCAGAGTTGCGCCCCGTGGGCGAGGAGTTCGATTGGAGCCAGGCGCGCGAGGTGTTCGAGTGCATGGAGGAAGGCAGCCACTTCGGCAAGTTGGTGCTCACCGTGGATTGAGGAAGCGGAGTTGGGGGGTAGCGGAGTTGGCGGAGTTAGAAACGCGACGAGCCGGCACTTCTGCCTGGGTTTCCTACCGACCGCCGGGGATCAATCGAAGAGAGACTATGAATTTCATGCGGTTTGAGCACAAACCCCGCTAACAGCACCAGCTCCGCCAGCCCCGCTAACTCCGCTGCGTTAGAGTAGTTCTGTGAATCTCTATGAGCAGATGCTTGCCGTGGCTCTTGAGGAGGCTCGGCATGGCCTTGTCGAGGGCGGCATTCCCATTGGCGCGGCCATCTTCACGCGCACGGGCGAGCTGGTGAGCCGCGGCCACAATCGCCGAGTGCAGCAGGGCGATCCCAGCATGCACGGGGAGACGGACGCCTTTCGCCGCGCCGGCCGCCAGCGCAGCTACCGCAACCTGATCATGGTGACCACGCTTGCTCCCTGCTGGTATTGCAGCGGCCTGGTGCGGCAATTCCACATTGGCACGCTGGTGGTGGGCGAGAGCCGGATGTTTTCCGGTGGGATCGAATGGCTGCGTGAAAACGGCGTGGAAGTAATCGATCTCGACAACCAGGAGTGCCGGGAACTGCTGGCGGGTTACATCGCCGCGCATCCTGAAGTTTGGAACGAGGATATTGGCGAAGAGTGAGAGAACCAGCTTCTAGCCGCTAGCTCCTAGCTTCCAGCTTTCCCGAGGCGAGCGATGACCGTAGCTCAGCACGATAAAGCTAGAAGCTAGAGGCTAGAAGCTCCCGAAAAAGGTGATTCATGCTATCGACGATTGCACTACATGGCTGCTCGATTGTGAATGGCGCGTCCCGGCCGGGAAGCGGGAATGCGTTTAACGGCTTCGATCCGGCGACGGGCACGCAGCTTGAGCCGGTCTACCATGGCGCGTCGATCGAGGATTTGAATGCCGCCGCCGAACTGGCGGACGAAGCATTTGCCACCTACGGCAAATTGCCGGGCCGTGAACGGGCTCGCTTTCTACGCGGCGTTGCAGATGGATTGGAAGCCATTGTTCCAGAGCTGGTGGAGCGCGCGCACCACGAAACCGCGCTGCCGGAGGCGCGGCTGAAAGGCGAGTCGGCGCGGACCATCAATCAGCTTCGGCTTTTCGCGCAGGTGGTTGAGGAGGGTTCGTGGGTCAACGCCCGCATCGATCCCGCGCAACCTGACCGCAAACCCTTGCCGCGTTCCGACATTCGCTCCATGTTGCGCCCGCTGGGCCCGGTCGCTGTCTTCGGCGCCAGTAACTTTCCCCTGGCATTTTCCGTAGCCGGCGGCGATACGGCAGCCGCGTTTGCCGCCGGCAATCCCGTAATCGTGAAGGCGCACCACGCGCATCCCGGCACCAGCGAACTTGTCGGCCAGGTCGTCGCGCGCAGCGTGAACGCGTGCGGCCTGCCGCCAGGTGTGTTCGCGCTGCTTTTCGGCGCGGGTGCCGAGATTGGTGCGGCGCTCGTCGACCATCCCAAGGTGAAAGCAGTTGGTTTTACCGGCTCGCTCGCGGCCGGCAAGGCCCTCATGCAGCGGGCAGCGGCGCGGCCCGAGCCCATCCGATGCTTTATGGAGATGAGCAGCGTGAATCCCCTCTTTGTGCTGCCAGAGGCGCTTTACTCGCGCGGCCAGGAGATTGCGCGCGGACTCTTCGGCTCGTTCACGTTGGGCGTGGGTCAGTTCTGCACCAAGCCGGGTCTGATTTTTCTGCCGCGCAGTGCAGACGCGAACACGTTCGTTGACGAGTTAAAAGCCCAGGTCGAAAAGGCCAGCGTGGCTGCCATGCTGACCGAGGGAATCGCAAAGAGCTATCGTTCCGGCGTGGCTGGGCGGCAATCCGTTGTTGAAACGGTTGCGCAGGCTGCGGCGGACGGAGCCGGCTCGACCTATGCCGCGCCAGTGGTGATGCAAATCGGCGCTAGGGAGTTATTCGAGAAGCCGGAGCTTGCAACCGAAGTCTTTGGGCCGAGCGCGCTGGTGATCCGATACGACAGCCGCGAAGAACTGCTGGCGCTGGCGCGCTCGCTGGAGGGCCAACTGACCGCGACCTTGCACGGGACCGACCGTGACCTGGCCGCCTTTGCCGATCTGATTGCAATCCTGGAGCGCAAGGCGGGAAGGCTTATCGTGAATGGTTTTCCCACTGGTGTGGAAGTTTGCCACGCGATGGTGCATGGCGGGCCGTATCCGGCCACCAGCGACAGCCGCGCGACGTCGGTGGGCACGTACTCGATCTACCGTTTTGCGCGCCCCGTCTGCTACCAGGATTTTCCGCAGGCAGCGCTGCCCGACGAGTTGAAAAACCAGAATCCGCTGGGCATCTGGCGGATGGTCGATGGAAACTACAAACGCGATGCCCTCTAGTCCAGCCATCCCGTTGCGCGCCGTGCTTGATTCCGAAGATGCCGGAATTTTGCGTGTCGCGACGCACGCGGCTGGTCCCAGCGGCGCGTTGCCGCTTTCGCCGGAGATGCTGCTCACGGAACCCTCGGGAAATCTCTTCGGCCTGACGCAAAACGCCGGCATGGGTTGGGACCCAACGCGACTGCTCGATCCCGAGTTCCTGATCCTGAGCACGCATGGCGGCTTGCGCGCGGAAAACGGCGAAGCCATCGCGCTGGGATTTCACAGCGGCCACTGGGAAGTGGGCCTGCTGGTGGCGGAAGCCGCGCGAGAGCTGAAATCGCTGCGCGCCACGCCCTTCGCGGGGGCGTGCACCGATCCCTGCGACGGCCGCACGCAGGGCACCACGGGCATGATGGACTCGCTGCCCTATCGCAACGATGCTGCAACAGTTCTTCGCCGACTGATGCGCTCGCTGCCCACCGGCAAAGGCGTGATGGGCGTGGCCACATGCGACAAAGGTCTACCCGCGATGATGATGGCGCTGGCTTCGCTGGGGTCGAAGCCCGCGGTGCTGGTTCCCGGCGGCGTTACGCTGCTGCCCGAGCAAGGCGAGGACGCGGCCAAGGTCCAGACCATTGGCGCGCGCTTCGCGCAGCAGCAAATCACGCTCGAATACGCCGCCGAGGTGGGTTGCCGTGCCTGCGCGTCGCCCGGCGGAGGCTGCCAGTTTCTGGGCACTGCAGCCACGGCACAGGTCGTCGGCGAGGCGTTGGGGCTTTCCTTGCCGCATACCGCGCTTGCGCCCTCAGGCCAACCGGTGTGGCTCGACGCCGCGCGCCGCTCGTCCCGCGCCCTGTTGCGCCTGCATCAACTCGGTTTGGGCGCGCGCGACATTGTCACGTCCGCGTCCGTGCGCAACGCCATGGTCCTGCACGCCGCGTTTGGCGGATCGACGAATCTGCTCATCCATCTGCCTGCCATTGCCTACGCGGCGGGATTGCCGCGCCCCACAGTGGACGATTGGGCCGAAGTCAATCGCCAGGTGCCGCGCCTTGTGGACGCGCTGCCCAACGGCCCGCGCAATTTCGCCACGGTGCAGGTGTTTCTGGCCGGCGGCGTGCCGGAAGTCATGCTGGCACTCCGGGCCCTTGATCTTTTGGACGAGAGCGTACGGACGGTCAGCGGCGAGACGCTGGGCACATGCCTCGACTGGTGGCGCGGCAGTGAACGGCGCATCGCATTGCGCCGCAGATTGCAGGAGATCGACGGCATCGATCCCGACGACGTGATCATGTCGCGCGATCGGGCGCGGGCCAATGGGCTAACATCGACGGTTTGTTTTCCCGTCGGCAACCTTGCGCCGGAGGGATCGGTAATCAAAAGCACGGCCATCGATCCATCGCTCGTAAGCGCGGATCATGTCTACCGGCACACCGGCCCAGCGCGCGTGTTTGTCACCGAGACGTCGGCCATTCAAGCCATCAAAACAGACGAAATTGCGCAGGGCGACGTGATGGTGCTCATCTGCAGCGGCCCGGCGGGCGCGGGCATGCAGGAGATTTACCAAATCACTTCGGCGCTCAAGCATCTGCCGCACGCGAAGCACGTGGCTGTGCTCACCGATGGGCGTTTCAGCGGCGTTTCCACGGGTGCGTGCATCGGGCACATCTCGCCCGAAGCGCTGGCCGGCGGCGTCATCGGCAAGGTGCGCGACGGCGACCAGATCGAGATTGTCATCGACCGCGCGGGGCTTGCCGGGTCCGTTAATTTTGTGGGCGAAGCGGGCGAGAATTTCAGCGCCGCGGAAGGCGCGCGGCGGCTGGCGCAACGCAGTCCGCGTTCCGATCTTGCACCGCATCCCGAATTGCCCGCGGATACAAAACTTTGGGCGGCGCTGGTGCAGGCCAGCGGCGGCGTTTGGGGCGGCTGCGTTTACGATGTGGAGCAGATTGTTGCACGACTGGAGAAGCGCGCTTGAAACTTTATCGAACCGCACAGAGCCACGGCCGAATCACAAACGTGAGCTACGTGGAACACGAAGGACACTACTATCGCATTCCGTTGGAGCATTGGGACGCGATCGTGAACCATTCCGATCTCGCGGGCTATCTGGTTTCGCTGGTTGCACGTGCGGAGCCGGCCCGGGAGTTCAACTCTCGGAAGATAATGGCGCCGCTCGAAAGCCAGAGCGTGTGGGCTGCGGGCGTCACCTACTATCGCAGCCGCAGCGCGCGCATGGCCGAAGCCAAGGATGCCGGGGGCGGCAGTTTTTACGACCGCGTGTACACGGCGAAGCGCCCGGAGCTCTTCTTCAAGTCCAGCCCCGAGCACGTAGCCGGACCCGGTCAGCAAGTGCACGTTCGGCGGGACGCGAAGTGGTCGGTTCCTGAGCCGGAGCTGACGGTGCTTCTTGACGCGCATGGCCGGATTGTCGGCTACACCGTGGGCAACGACATGAGCTCGCGAGACATCGAGGGCGAGAACCCGCTCTATCTTCCTCAGGCCAAGGTCTACGACCGCAGTTGCGCGCTGGGCCCGTGCATTCTGGTGGCGAGCGAACCGCTGCCCAAGGAAACGCCCATCGGCGTGGAGATTGAGCGCCACGGATCGAGGGTCTTCAGCGGTTCCACAAACCTGGCCGAGCTCAAGCGCCCGATCCAAGATCTGGCCGAGTATCTCTTCCGCGAAAACAGCTTTCCCCAGGGCGTGCTTCTGATGACAGGAACCGGCGTTGTACCGCCCGACGATTTTTCGCTGGCTGCGGGCGACAGGGTTCGCATTACCATCGATCCCATCGGCACGCTGGAAAACGACGTGGTGCAGAGCGGGCCGCTGCTGGCCAAAACCATGAATTAGGCGCAAGACTGACCGAGGAGACATGGTGGAGACAGAGCAAACAGTTGCGCCCACGCGTGTGCCCGGCCGGCGCTGGCGCATTGCGTGGCTGCTCGGCATCGGCATTCTGGTCAACTACTTCGACCGCGTCAATCTCTCGGTATCGCACAATGCGCTCGTCGGCGCCTTCGGCATCTCCGACGTAGTTTTCGGCTATCTATCCAGCGCCTATAACTGGACCTACGCCGCGTGCCAGCTCCCTATCGGCGTCGTTCTGGACAAACTCGGCGTGCGGCGCGTAGGCCGCGTCGGAACGTTTCTTTGGAGCGCGGCGTCGTTTGCCGCGGCAATTACGCCCACCCTGGGTGGCTTCTTTGGCGCGCGTTTCCTGCTCGGCGTGGGAGAAGCGCCGGCATTCCCCGCCAACGCGAAAGCGGTCGGCCTCTGGTTTCCTGCACGCGAGCGCAGTTTCGCCACTTCGCTCTACGACGCAGCGGCAAAATTGGCTCCGGCCATCGGCGTGCCGCTTATCGGCATCGTGCTCATCCACGCAGGTTGGCGCATGAGCTTCGCCTTCACCGGCGTCATCAGCCTCGCCTACTTCCTTTACTTCTGGCGCGTCTATCGCGACCCCGGCGACGACCCGAAACTGACCGAGATCGAGCGCCGTCACATTGAAGACCGCGACTCGCCGCATGGCGCGCGGGAACAGGAGCAAGAAAAATCCTCTTCGCTGGGTGAGCTTCTTGTGCGGCGCAAGGTGCTGGGTCTCGCGCTCGGATTTGGCGCGTACAACTATGTGTTTTATCTGCTGCTCTATTGGTTGCCGACCTATTTGACTTACGCCATGCATATCGATCTGCTGCATTCGTTCGCGTACACCAGCGTGCCCTGGATCTTCGCCACGGCGACGGATCTCGCGATCGGCGGCTGGCTGGTGGACTTCCTGGTCAAGCGTGGTTGCGATGCAAGTGCAGTCCGCCGCGTGGTGCTGATCGGCGGAATGGTGTTCGGGCTGGGCATTCTGGGCGCGGTTCATGCGCACAATGCCACTCAGGCCCTGGTGTGGATCAGCGTTTCGATCGGGGGGTTGGCGGCGGCTGCCCCGGTGGCCTGGTCGTTGCCCTCGCTCATTGCGGTGCGCAGCGACGTGGGCAAAGTGGGCGGAATCATCAATTTCTGCGGGCAGATCTCCGGAATTGCCGCCTCCATCCTGACGGGTTACCTGGTGACGGCGTTTCATTCCTATGCATGGGCCTTTGCCGTTGCCGGCGCGTACCTGGCTGTCGGCATCTGCGGCTACGTCATCCTGCTGGGCAAGATCGAACTGCCGCACAGGCGTCCAGGCGCTCAGCCGGCTGGCGCGGCATAAACAAGACTGAAGTCAGCATGATAGCTGCGTACGGCGAAAAGGTTTCCAAGGGTAACTCGCGGGGATCGAATCGGGGCCCGTTCCGCTGGTAATAGCACTTCTGGTGCATGTGCGGAAATTTGTATTCCTGTAATCTTGCATGATGCACAATGGGGAGATGGGGGAAAATCTCAGTGCCGCGTATTCACTTTCACCAGCAGTTAGCTGAACTCAAGGACAAGCTCCTGGCCATGGCCGCGCTGGCGCAGTTGGCCGTGGAGTCTGCGGTGGAAGCCTATCTGCGGCGCGACAAGGGCCTGTGCAAGTTTGTGAAACAGAATGAGAGAGCCATCGACACCGCGCAGCGCGAGCTGGACGAGATGGCGTACGAGCTGCTCGCCAAGGAACAGCCCATGGCCATCGACCTGCGCTTTATTCTGGCCGTGATCAAGATCAACGGCGACCTGGAGCGGATCGGCGATCAGTCCATGAGCATCACGCGCCGGACCAAAGAGATCCTGCCTCTGGGCGATGTTGAGTTGCCCGCGGATTTTTGCGCCATGGGCGAGTTTGCCGGGCAAATGATCCGCACCGCGCTGCAGGCCTTGCTCGACGGCGACGCGCACCTGGCCGAATCGGTACGCGAGATGGACGACGAGATCGACCGCATGAACCGCCGCGCGCACAGCGATTTGCTCAAGGTGATCGAAGAGAAGCCGCAGTTCACGCAGCAGGCGATGAACGGCATCCTGGTGGCGAAGAACCTGGAACGGATCGCCGATCACGCATCGAATATCGCTACGGACGTAATCTTCTGGGTCCGCGGCGCCGATGTGCGCCACGAATTGAGCCTGGTGATCGACTGACGGAGACCGTCTCAAGCTTCGACGCGGACGCACTCTTCGACAAACTCAGGGCAACCTGCACCGAATCGAGTGCGGGAATTCAACCTCAAGTACCAGAATCTGTTTGTGAAGACCCCAGCTTCCGCCCCTAGTTTTGCTTTTTCGCTCTTAGATTTGCATCATTAGGGCTGCAGGTGGCGCCCTTCCAGTGATAGTCCGCCACGGACGATGAACTGGTGGTTTTTCCGTTCATCGTAATGTCGATTTGTCCTTTGGCGATCATATGCTCCATTCCGTCAAAGGTCATGTCGACCTTACCCTTCATCTGAAAAACCTTCATGTCGCAATCGATCGCGTAAGTGGCGCCGCTGGACGTGATCGCGAGGTGCTGGATGGAGCACTGGGGATCCTGAGTAAGTGATTTCTCCCATAATGCGTCATTCAGACAGTACAACATCGACACGGACGAGCTTGGGGATCCGGGAACAGACATCTTGGCCTCCCACTCCCCGGAACGGAGAGGGAACTTGTTCTGGGCCGAACAGACCTGGATCGCCGCGAGGGCAGTCACGCCGAGTGCAACGCACTTGAGAAATCTCATTTCCACCCCTTCATTTCCACTGTGATTGGAGTTTGAGCTTGCCTTAAAGCTCGCGCGTCTGTCAACGGAAATCGAAATTGGGCGGACGAAATTGTGACGGCTGAGTCCCGATCTAGACGCCGATCACCGCGCAAAGCTCCTTCACGGCCTCCGCGCTCCTTTTGAGTGCGGCGTCTTCCTCCGCCGTCAACTTGATTTCGATAATCTGCTCGAGTCCTCCCGCGCCAAGCTTGCAGGGCACGCCGATGTAGTAGCCGGAGATGCCGTACTCGCCTTCGAGATAAGCCGCGCAGGGCAGAATCTTCTTCTTGTCTTTCAGAATGGCTTCAGCCATCTCGACCGCAGCCGCGCCCGGCGCGTAGTAGGCGCTGCCGGTCTTGAGATATTTCACAATTTCGGCGCCGCCGTCGCGCGTGCGCTGGATCAACTGCTCAAGCCGCTCGGGCGCGATGAGTTCGGTGATGGGAATGCCGGCGACGGTGGAGTAGCGCGCCAGTGGCACCATGGTGTCGCCATGGCCGCCCAGCACGAAGGCCGTCACGTTCTCTACGCTCACATTCAACTCTGCAGCGATGAAGCTGCGGAAGCGCGCCGAATCGAGCACGCCTGCCATGCCGATAACGCGCTCGCGATTGAAACCGGCCTGGCGGTAGGCGGCCTGGGCCATGGCGTCAAGCGGATTCGAAACGATGATGAGAATCGACTCCGGCGACTGTGCCACCACCTTCTGCACCACGTCGGACATGATCTTGAAGTTGGTGTTGAGCAGGTCGTCGCGGCTCATGCCGGGCTTGCGGGCGATGCCCGCGGTAATGATCACGATGTCGGAGTTGGCCGTGGCCGCGTAGTCGTTCGAGCCGACAATGGCCACGTCGCGCTTCTCGATGGGCATGGCTTCCAGCAGGTCGAGAGCCTTGCCCTGAGGAACGCCTTCCACCACGTCAACCAAAACCACATCGGCCAGTTCTTTGGCTGCAATCCAGTGCGCACAAGTGGCGCCCACATTGCCCGCGCCGACGATTGAAACTTTCTTCCGCATCTCTTTTCTCCTCGGGATCCCACAGGGGCTAAAGCTCCGTTGCCTTTTTGGTGTTCATCGGCACGACTGAAGTCATGCCCTGTTACAAAGCTGAACGTCTTGCTAGCAGCTAGAAGCTAGGAGCTAGAAGCTGTCTTTCACATATTCCCGATAATCCGCGTAGCAAACTCACTCGTCCCCACCTTGGTCGCGCCAGAAAGTTGCCGCTCGAAATCGTAGGTGACGAATTTTTCCTGGATAGTCTTCTCCATCGCGCTCTCGATCATCGTGGCCGCTTCTTTCCAGCCGATGAACTCGAGCAGCATCACGCCCGACAGAATCACCGAGCCGGGATTGATGACGTCCTTATCGGCGTACTTGGGCGCCGTGCCGTGTGTGGCCTCAAAGACCGCGTAGCCGTCGCCGATGTTGGCGCCAGGGGCGATGCCGAGGCCGCCAACCTGCGCCGCTGCCGCGTCGGAGATGTAATCGCCGTTGAGGTTGGGCGTGGCCAGAATGCTGTAGTCCGACGGGCGAATGATGATCTGCTGGAAGATGGAGTCAGCAATGCGATCGTTGACCAGGATCTTCGACTTCCACGCTCCGTTGCCGTGCGTCTTCCCGATGGAATCGAGAACTGATTTGATCTCAGCGTAGATCGCATCGCGGAAAGCCTGGTTGCCGAATTCGAGGCCGGGCTCGATCAGCGCGGCGTTCTCCTCAATGGTGATGCCTGGCTTGGCGTCGACGTTGCCAAGAATCCAACTCTCGCGCTCCGTCACGGTCTGGTCGCGGAACTCCTGCGTAGCGACCTCGTAGCCCCACTCGCGGAATGCGCCCTCCGTGAACTTTTGGATGTTGCCCTTGTGCACGAGCGTGACCGTTTTGCGGCCTGATTCCAATGCATGTTTGATGGCGGCGCGCACCAGCCGCTTGGTGCCGAAGATAGAAATGGGCTTGATGCCCACGCCGGAATCTGTGCGCACTCTTTTCTTGGTTTTGGACAAGAGGTCGTCATTCAGAAAGGCGATCAACCGCGCGGCGTCATCCGAACCCTGTTTGAACTCAATGCCCGCGTACACATCCTCAGTGTTTTCGCGAAAGATCACGATGTCGACCTGTTCGGGATGCTTCACCGGGCTGGGCACGCCCTGGTAATACTTCACCGGGCGCACGCAGGAGTAGAGATCGAGAATCTGGCGCAACGCCACGTTGAGCGAACGAATGCCGCCGCCAACCGGCGTAGTCAGCGGTCCCTTGATGGAGACGCGCAGGTCGCGCGCCGCGGCCACGGATTCGTCAGGCAGCCAGTTGGAGAACTGCCGAAACGCTTTTTCGCCGGCAAAGATCTCAAACCATCGGATGGCGCGCTTGCCGCCGTAAGCTTTTTCCACCGCGGCGTCAAAAACCCGCTGCGACGCCTTCCAAATGTCGCGCCCTGTGCCGTCGCCTTCGATGAAGGGAATGATGGGGTTGTCTGGAACGGAAAACTGCCCGTCCTTGTAGTCGATCGGCTGGCCGTTTTTCGGCAGCTCGAGCCCGTTGTACGTGCTTTGCATGATGTTTCTGGAAACCCCTTCTGAGAATCGTCCAGAGTTGAGGCTAACATCCGCAATTTAGGGGTGGCAATGGCGGCAGCTTCAGTGAGCCGTCGCGGGCTTCGAACTTTCAAACATCACGCGCAGCACATCTTTGTTTTTTGCGTAGTCGGAGTGCGCCTTACTGGGCGACTCGAAGAGCCCGAACCAACGGTGCGCGTTCTGTACGTAGAGATTCACCACGTCCACATCGCCAATCTTCGGAACGCGGAAGGTGATCACATCGCTGGGATCGCTCCACGCCACCACCTGAACCTTCTCCCGTGCCGCCGCGTCGTCCGGATGCAAGGTGGTCTGAAAGTCGGTCTGCATTTGTTTCCAGCGAGTGACGAGCGCCCGGAAATTCTCGGCAGGTGCCGTGGGAGCCGGCGGCGCCTCAAGCCCTCGTTCCTGCAATGCCGGAGCGGACGGCCCCGGTGTGACTTCCAGATTTGCAATCTCGAGCGGCTCGATCTGGTTGGCGAAGAAATAGACCAGCGAGGTTCGCTCCAAGATATAGCGCAAGGCGGCATCTTTGTCGTCCGTCGTTGTGGCTTGCGGTTGCGAAGGCTCCGGTGCGGAGGCGGCGCCGGCATCCGGATTGAGCGCGTTGAAAAACAGATAGGCGCCCAGGCTGTGCGTGACGCCGACGAACTCCTGGTCCATGGTTTTGCCGCTGTCGAGTTGCGCCTTCCAGTTGTAGTGCTCGTTCGCCTCGCCCGCATTCGGCGTCGCCGCCGCCTGGTTGGGATCGAAGGCAGCCGATTTGGCCATAAGCTGCCGAATGCCTTCGCGCAAAACGCCGTCGAGCGGTCCTGTGGCGAGCAGTACATCGGCAAGTCCCCAGTCGACCAGGTTGACCTTCAGATTTCGATTGAGCCACACGCCTTGCGGCTTGATGGTCTCAAGTTGTGCGGCGTTTTCAGGCGTAATCCAGGGAAAATACCGCAGCGTCCCATCTGGATTCTGAGCCTTCGGGTTCGAGCAGAATTCGAGGAGATCGCGGTAGGGACCGGCGAGGTACGACTCAGGCGCTAATACGCGCCTGCACTTGAGCGAGAGCACCAGCGGCCACCAGTTAATCTCATCCACCACCAACACGGAGGAGTGCCCGCGGAGATGCACGACCCAGTGCACAACAAACGGCGCGGCCGCATGCCACTCATTCGCGCTCTTCCACACCGGGCTGCCCAGGTAGGAGAGATCGGGCGGATTAACGCCGTCGGCGAACGCGCCGCGATTGGGAAACTCTACGCCCGCGTTTTTCCAGTCCGCGACGTCGCAAAGCTTCAGCTGAGTGCAAATCGACTCGCGCAGCAGCGAAGAATCGCCGGCGCCGATTTGGTTGATGCCGTGTACGTAAATAATGTGCACCGGGTGATGGTCCGGCGCATCCAGCGCATCGCCAATGCTGGCCAGGGTTGCGAGAGATCCATTCGTATCTTCAATGACCTTGGCGCGCGCCAGGGGGACGCACCCAATCGCCGCCCCAAGCACCGCTATGACGAGGAAGATCGGGGTCAACTTGCTGGTCGGCATCGATCGAAGACTCCGGCAGAAATCTACGCCTGACTATAGCATTTTCGTTTTGCCATGTCCGCAAATTATCTTCCAGGTCATGGCGTTATTTGCCCGCGCCGCCGATCGATTGATCGCCTTCGAGGCGATTGCCCTCAAACCGCGGAATACCGAAGTGACCGCGCAGATGCAGCAGGTCCACAGGGCTCAGGTCGCCCGCCATGGTGGCAAGCGTGAGACTCCTGGGGCTCTCAACGAGGACCACCGCGCCGCGCACGTTGGCGCCGTCCATCACCACCCACACGTCGGTGGTTCCGCTGTGCACAGGACCGCCCTTGCTGTTGCTGCTGACGACGTGCTTCCAGCCGCGCAGGTGGTAGGACTCGCGGATGGCATCGACCGCGGCAGGATCGGCCGCACCGTCAGTGGCAAAGCGCAGTATGTGCACGCTCACGCCGTCCAGCTTGGCTACGGACTGCCTCACGTCCGCATCCGCGTCTGGCAACAATCCCGCTGCAGCGACGAGCATGGTGCGGTCGAGCGTGAAGCTTTCTTTGGCAAGCGCCTGCGTGCTCAATTGCGCCAGCGCCGGCGGCACCCACTCCAGAATGGTCGGTCCAATGTCGGAGTTAGCTGCGGCGGCCGCGTTGCCGGCGTCCGGCGCCGGGGCTGAAGGCTGAACCGGCGCTTGCGCCAGCCCGAAACCGCAAGCCAGCGCGGCGCTCAAAACAGGGATTCCCAGGGGGAGCATTCGTTTCATGCAGTATTAAACGTTGCAGCGGCGGGAAAGTTGCCAACTTAGCTCAACGGATGAGCGGTTCGCAAAATTTTTCCGCGTGAGCAACGGCCCGAAAGGGATTGGTTTTTGTCTCCCCTGTGGACCGCCGTGATGAAGCGCCGATAAATTTGCTGCGAAACTCTGTTCGCACCCGCCCAGATGCGATAGACTCATGCGGGAACCTCAGAAATCTGAGTCAACTTTCACCCCACGGAGGGTACATAGAAATTGGGAAAAGGCATGGTCCCGAAGAGACTTTTCTTCACCAAAGGCGTCGGCAAACACAAGGAGCGCTTGACTTCGTTTGAGCTGGCCCTTCGGGATGCGGGCATCGCTTCACAGAACCTGGTGCGCGTTTCTTCCATCTTTCCGCCGCAATGCAAGATGATTCCGCGCAAAGAAGGTCTGAAGTACCTGCATGACGGCGAAGTCGTGTTCGCGGTGATTGCGGAAAACTCTACGCGCGAGCCGCACCGTCTCGTCGCCTGCAGCATCGGCGTGGCCATTCCGGCCGACCGCAATACCTACGGCTACCTGAGCGAGCATCACAGCTTCGGCGAGACCGAAGATCAGGCGGGCGAGTATGCCGAGGAGCTGGCTGCCGAAATGCTGGCCACTACGCTCGACGTGGAATTCGATCCCGACACCAGCTGGGACGAGAAAAAGGAGATTTACCGCATCTCCAACAAGATCGTCCGCACCAGCAACATCACCCAGTCGGCAGTAGGCGACAAGCGCGGCAAGTGGACCACAACCATCGCCGCGGCAGTGCTGATCCTGGAAGAATAGCCACTGCGTGGGGCAGACTTTTGGAGTTGAGCTGCGGCGCGGGTAGAGCGGTTCGCGTAATGATTCAGAGAATCGGAGGCCAATTCCGCCGGCGCGGGGTTGGCCTTGCTGTCTGGGCCATAGCCCATAGGAGAGGATCGAAAGACATAGCATGACCACGGCGCCAAAATTTACCGTTGCCCTCGTGCAAATGCGCATGGGCGCTGACCCGGAGGCGAACTTTGCGTCCGCGGTCAAGCACATCCGCGAAGCCGCGCGGCTGGGCGCGCAGATCGTTTGCCTGCCGGAGCTCTTCCGCACGCAATACTTTTGCCAGCGCGAAGATTTGAAGCTGTTTAATCTGGCGGAGCCGATCCCCGGGCCTTCAACGAAAGCTCTCTCGGCGCTGGCACGTGAACTGGGCGTGGCGATTGTGGCGTCATTGTTTGAGCGGCGCGCGCCGGGACTTTATCACAACACCGCGGTCACGCTGAACTCCGACGGGCAGATCGCCGGCATCTACCGCAAGATGCACATACCGGACGATCCTCTCTACTACGAGAAGTACTACTTCACGCTGGGCGACCTCGGTTTTCAGGCCGTGGACACGAGCGCCGGCCGCGTGGGCACTTTGGTGTGCTGGGACCAGTGGTATCCCGAAGGTGCGCGGCTCACAGCGCTGCAGGGAGCCGAGGTGTTGTTCTTTCCCACGGCCATCGGCTGGCATCCGGCGGAAAAGGACGAGTTTGGCGCCGCCCAATTTGATGCGTGGAGGACCATTCAGCGTGCGCATGCAATTGCGAATGGCGTCTACGTGGCTGCCGTAAACCGCGTGGGTCTCGAGCATGGCGAGGTCAAAATGGCCCACGGCGATGTGCTGGGCAATCGCACATCGGGACCGGGCCTCGAGTTCTGGGGCGGCAGCTTCATCGCCGATCCCTTCGGCCGCATCGTGGCCGAGGCTGGGCACGACTCCGAGGAGATCGTGCTGGGCGAGATCGACCGGGCGCTGATCGAGGAGACGCGCCGCAACTGGCCCTTCCTGCGCGACCGCCGCGTGGATGCCTACGCCGGGATTTCACAACGCTTTCTCGACGCCGCTGGCACTGAGCCCAAAAACACCAAATAACGGGTGCCCCCGGTCCCTCGCTTTTGGGGACCGGGGATACGATGTGAGGAAATCCCGACTTGATCGAACCCATTAAAACCCCGCGCCAACTTGGCTACCGCATGCCCGCCGAGTGGGAGCCGCACGAAGCCACATGGCTGGCCTGGCCGCACAATCCTGAGGATTGGCCGGGAAAATTTGCATCCATCCCCTGGCTCTACGCTGAAATTGTGCGCCTGCTTGCCGCGCGCGAACTGGTGCACCTGATCGTCGAAGACGCCAAAACTGAAAAGCGCGTTGCGAGTATGCTCCGGCGTGCGTGCGCGGATCTCGAACAAGTGAGTTTTCATCGCTGGCCCACCGATCGCGGATGGACGCGTGATTCCGGCCCGATCTTTGTCCGCAACGCGGAGGGCCAAATAGGCCTGACGAATTGGCGCTTCAACGGGTGGGCCAAGTACGACGACTGGCATCTTGACGACAAGCTGCCCGGCCGCGTGACGAAACTGCTCGGCTGTCCGCATTGGCAGCCTCTCGTCCAAATCCAGGACGGTACGAAGTACTGCGTGCTGGAGGGGGGATCGATTGACGTCAACGGTCAAGGCTCACTGCTCACCACCGAAGAATGCCTGCTGAGCGAGGTGCAGCAGCGCAACCCCGGCCTGAGCCGCGAGCAGTTGGAGCGCGTCTTTGCCGATTATCTCGGTGTCGATCAAGTCATCTGGTTGGGCCGCGGCATTGTGGGCGACGACACCCACGGCCACGTGGACGACATCGCGCGCTTCGCCACGCCGACGACGATCGTTGCCGCCGTCGAACCGGATACCAGCGACCCCAACCACGCACCGCTGGCCGAAAACCTTCAGCGATTGATGGCCGCGCGCACGCGGGATGGTAAGCAATTCACCATAGTGGAGATCCCGCTGCCGCACGCAGTGCTCTTTCGCGGGCAGCGCCTGCCGGCCAGTTATGCCAATTTCTACATTGCCAACGGAGTGGTGCTGGCGCCCACGTTTCACGATCCCAACGATCGCGTAGCGCTGAACCTGCTGGCCGAAGTTTTCCCTGATCGCGATGTGATCGGCGTGCACTCGATGGACCTGATCTGGGGTCTGGGCGCACTGCACTGCATGACCCAGCAGCAGCCCGCGGGGACCCCGGCGGCGCTACCATCGAAATCATGATCGACGATCGCGAAGCCATGGATACCGCTTTGGCCGAAGCGCGCCTTGCTGCGGAGGCTGGCGAAGTGCCCATCGGCGCGGTGGTGGTGCGCGAGGGCGTTATCGTTGCCCGCGGGCAGAATCGCGTGTTGCGCGATGTCGATCCCACGGCTCACGCGGAGATCGTTGCCTTGCGCGCGGCCGCCGCGGCCATCGGCAACTATCGGCTCACCGGCTGCACGCTCTACGTGACGCTCGAGCCCTGCGCCATGTGCGCCGGAGCCATGATTCACGCGCGCATCGACCGACTGGTCTTTGCCGCCGTCGATCCCAAGGCCGGAGCCTGCGGGTCGGTGCTCGAAGTGTTGAATCATCCCCAGCTCAACCACCAGATGCAGGCGGAGCAGGGAATTGCAGCCGAGGAATCGGCCGAATTATTGCGTGGATTCTTTCGCGAGCGTCGTTAGCCGCCCCAACTCCGCCAGCTTCTTGTCAGCTTCTTGATCCGCTCCGTTTCCACCGGCCACTTCGCCACCAATTCCGCGTAATTGCCGCTGTGGTAATCGGCGTAATCGAAGCCCGGGGTTACGGTGCAACCAAGCAGCGCCAGCTTTCCACCTTCTACGAGCCGCTCGCCTTGCCACACGCCCGCTGGAACCAGGATCTGCGGCTGTTGTCCAGCCCCCAAATTCGACCCAAGGGTTAACGCAGCGCAGTGCCCTGAGGGGTAGAGGAGAAGCATCTCTACCGGATCGCCAAGATAGAAATGGAAGATCTCGTCGGAGGTGAGCATGTGCATCTCCGAGAAGGTTTCCTCTTCGAGCAGGTAGTAAATGGCCGTGCCCTGCGCGCGCACGCCGGGCGGCAAATCGACGGAGGCTCCTGAAGTGTAGGTGCGGCGATACCATCCACCCTCGATCGGGTGCGGCTGCAGCTTGAGAAGCGCCTTAATTTCTTCTGCGGTCATCGCGATCCTCAAATGCGATGGGGCTCTGGTGGCCGTCATCACAGAGCATAGCATCGCAACGGCGGTAAAATCTGCGTATGACAGTGCAGTTGTACACCACAAGCTGGTGCCGCGATTGCCGAGCCGCCAAGCAGTTTCTGGATGCGCATGGCATCCCGTACACCGAGATCGACGTGGACGCGAACCCGGCCGCCTCGACTGAGGTGATGGTCCGCGTGGGCAAGCGTGCGGTGCCGCAGCTGGTGATCGATGGTGAGTGGTTCCAGCCCTATAAGCCCGGCCGCGGGTTGCTGGTGGAAGAACTGCACCTGCGTCTCGGAATCCCTCGCAAATAAAGGCCTTATCCTCGTACAATCAAGTGTTGGCGTCACCGCTAGTTTCAACTCGCGCAAGTGTTGTGTGATTTCCCTGCGGTTCCACCAATATCGGGTGCCCCACCTTCGGCGCGCCTTTGTTTTTGCGCCTAAGGCGGGAAACCTCGAACCCACGCGGTCCAGAGCTAGGAGCTAGAAGCTGGCAGCTAGGAGCTAACGTTGATCGAACGCTACACGCGCCCGGCGATGGGCGGCATCTGGACGGAAGAGAACAAGTACCACTGCTGGCTGCAGGTGGAGTCGGCGGCGAGCATGGTGCTGGGCGAAGACGGCGTGATTCCCGCCGCTGCCGCCGAGGCCATCGCCACCAAAGCCACCGTCTCCGCTTCGCGCGTCGCGGAGATCGAGGCGGAGGTGAAGCACGACGTCATCGCCTTCACCACGGCAGTGGCCGAGAGCCTGAAGAGCCAGGGCCTGGAGGCCGAGTCCAGGTGGCTGCACTACGGACTAACGTCGAACGATATCGTCGACACGGCGCAAGCGCTGCAAGTCAAGGAAGCCTCAGCGCTCATCAAAGAGGGAATAACCGCGCTGCTGGCGGTGCTCAAGCGCCGCGCTCTTGAGTTCAAGCACACGCCCACCATTGGCCGCACCCACGGCATCCACGCCGAGCCCACCACCTTCGGCCTCAAGCTCCTCAACTGGTATGCCGAGATGGAGCGCAACGCCACGCGCTTCGCCGCCGCGGCCGAGGACATGCGCGTCGGCAAGCTATCGGGAGCTGTTGGCACATTTGGTCACCTCGGCCCAAACCAAGAGGAAAAGGTGTGCAAACACCTCGGTCTCAAGCCCGCGCCGGTGGCCACGCAGGTCATCCAGCGCGACCGGCACGCCGCCTATATTGCTACGCTCGCCATCCTGGGCAGCACGCTCGACAAAATTGCTATCGAAGTGCGTCATCTGCAGCGCACCGAGGTGCGCGAGGCGCAGGAGTACTTCAGCGAAAAGCAAAAAGGCTCCTCGGCCATGCCGCACAAGAAGAATCCCATCACTTCGGAGCAAATCAGCGGCTTGGCGCGGGTGCTGCGCGGCAATGCGCAAGCAGCGCTCGAAGATATTCCGCTGTGGCACGAGCGCGACATTTCGCATTCCTCGGTCGAGCGCGTGATCTTCCCCGATTCGACGATTCTGGCCGATTACCTGCTCGCCAAAACCACGGATCTCATCGATCGCTTGCTGGTCTACCCGGAACGGATGAAGAAAAACCTCGAATCGACCGGCGGCCTCATTTTTTCCGGGCAGCTTCTGCTCGATCTGTCCGGGGCCGGCATGTTGCGCGAGGAGGCGTATCGTCTGGTGCAGTCGCACGCCATGCGCGCCTGGAAAGAAGATTTGAATTTCCGCGAAGAAGTAGCAAAAGACCCGGCGATCACGAAGCTGCTGACCACGGAGAAGCTGGCGAAGACATTCGACTACACGCGCCAGCTCGGTAACGTGGACGCGATCTTCAAACGGGTGCTCGGTGAGCCGTCCTGACCCTAGGCCCCGCCTCTATCGAGTGTCTGGAGAGGGTTATTTTTGGCACCGCCTATGACTTCCCCTGAAAACCAGATTGTGGCTCCCGCCCAGCGACAGGAACTTTCCATTCGGATAAGGCGACCACGTAGAGGACCACGAGGCCAACGAAGGGGATGATTTCAAGCAATGCGAGCCACGGCGAGAATCCGGCCTTCTTAAAGATCATCCAGTATGGGATAATCGCCACCGGTATGAATACGAAAAGTGCGAGAAGTCCCGCGACGATACGTATGATCGTGACACTGTCCACAGTTTCTCCTTGGATGCGGAATTTAGGTGGCAACAGACTAGCACGAACCCTCAAGGCTGCACAGGAAAGCTAGCAGCTAGGAGCTAGAAGCTAGAAGCTTGCATTTAACCGTCGCCATCACCGGAGCCTCAGGCGCGATTCTCGGCCGCGAGTTGCTGCGCGCGCTCGAAGCCGACGACCGCGTCACCCACGTACATTTCGTCGCGTCGGAAAACTCTCTCCGCGTCCTCGCCGAAGAACTAGGCGTCTCCGGCCGCACAAATCTGCTGGAAAAATTGCTCGGCGCTTCGCCCAAAAAGATCATTCAGCTCGCCGATGCCGATATCGGCGCGCCCATCGCCAGTGGCAGCCATCCCTCGAGCGGCATGATCGTCCTGCCCTGCTCCATGGGCACACTGGCGGCCATCGCGCTCGGTCTGGCCAATTCGCTCATCGCCCGCGCCGCCGACGTCACGCTCAAGGAGCGCCGTCCGCTCATCCTCTGCGTGCGCGAAACCCCCTTCAACCGCATTCACCTGCGCAACATGACGCTGGCCGCCGAGGCCGGCGCCACCATCTTCCCCTGCATCCCCGCGTACTACGCCAACCCCAAAAGCTCGTCCGAAATGGCAAAAGAATTCGCCTGCCGCGTCCTGGCGCACATCGGCCTGCCCCAGCCCGGCGCCTATGTATGGAAGCCGGAAGACTAGTTACTAGTATTCGTTGAGTGAATGGGCCTCGTGAAAGGACACGACTTCAGTCGTGCCGAAAACCGTCACAAAAAACCAAGGGCTTTAGCCCCTGAGGGACGCTTTTCATTCGGCTTGGAACATGGATGCAACCAGCTTCAAGCAAAAGCGATCAGGGCTGCGTCTTGGTTTGCCGATCGACGGCGGCAATCCGGCCCAGAATCGCCGCAATATTCCCGTCCGGCACGTCGCGCACATCCACTCCATACAAGAGCATGATCTTCGCGTAATACTCGTCCAGCGACCCGCCCAGCGTGAAGTGCCACAGTGACGACTCATCGGAGAGCCATGCGTCTTCAACGCCCAGCACGTCGCGCGCGAACTCGTCCGCCAGCGCCTGCCGGGCGGTGATGCGGTCCTGCGAAGCAAATTCGAGAGGCACATCTGTGCCCGGCCGCGGCTTGGTAGAACGGCGTTCACACGCATTTTCGAACCGTTTGCGCAGGTGAGCCAGCGCCTCTGCCCGCGTGCCGCCGAAGCCATCAAGAGCCGTCCAGTTGACCACGCGCGCCACGTACGCCGGCATCGTGAACCGGACCGGATCGTTCAGAGCCGGAAAGGGCGCATCGCCCGCATCCTCCTGCTTGCGCACAACGATCGGATAATCGTCCAGCTCCCAATCCGATTTCCGGAAAGACAGCAGGTACTTCCAGCGCGCCAACAGCTTGGCAGACCAGTTTTTTGTGGAGAGATTCCGGCTCATGGCTCCTTTACGATACCCCACGGCCGGCGCGCGCTAGCGCAACTTTTATTTGACAGCCGTGCATCGCCCCCCTGATACTGCCAACATGCTGAACTCAAGGGAATTCGGAACCGAGGTCATGGCCATGTGTATGCTCCGTGGACCCGTCCGTGCGACCTTTGAGCGGCGCATGCGCTAACCGCGCAACCGATTCTGAAGTCGAGCGGCCCGAGTCCTCAATGGGATGCGGGCCGTTTTGCGTTGTGCTGTGCTCCGCACTTTTACCTTTGGATAAGCGCATCAACCGATTGAGAAGGAGACCATAATGTCAGAACCGAAGCAGTATCAGCTAGCCACCCAGGCCGTGCACGCCGGCCAATCCCCCGACCCCGCCACCGGCGCGCGCGCCGTGCCCATCTACCAGACCACCTCGTACCTGTTCCAGGACGCGGACCACGCCGGCCGCCTCTTCGCACTCCAGGAGTTCGGCAACATCTACACGCGCATCATGAACCCGACCACTGACGTCTTTGAGAAGCGCGTGGCCGCGCTCGAAGGCGGAGCGGCGGGTTTGGCCGCGGCCTCAGGCCAGGCGGCGGAGACGCTCGCCATCACCACGCTCGCGCGTGCGGGCGAAGAGATCGTCTCCACCACCTCGCTCTACGGTGGCACCTACAACCTCTTCCACTACACGCTGCCGAAACTCGGCATCAAGGTCAAGTTTGTCGATGGCGACGATTTCGACGGTCTTCGCGCGGCGATCAACGACAAAACGCGCGCTGTGTATACAGAGACCCTCGGCAATCCCAAGCTCGACGTCGCGGAGATTGAAACCCTCGCCGCCATCGCCCACGAGCACAAGGTGCCGCTGGTCATCGACAACACCTGCGCGTCGCCGGCGCTGCTGCGGCCCATCGAATGGGGCGCGGACATCGTGGTGAACTCGGCCACCAAGTTCCTGGGCGGCCACGGCACGGCCATCGGCGGCGTCATCGTGGATGCCGGAAAGTTCGACTGGGCGGCGTCAGGCCGCTTCAGCGAATTTACGGAGCCCGATCCCTCCTACCACGGTCTGCGCTACACCGAAGCCTTCGGGCCGCTGGCGTTCATCCTCAAGGCGCGCGTGCAGGGCCTGCGCGACACCGGCGCGGCGCTTTCGCCGTTCAATTCCTTCCTGCTCCTCCAGGGCATTGAAACGCTGCACCTGCGCATGCTGCGCCACTCCGAGAATGCATTAGCCGTTGCCCGGCATCTGGAGCAGCATCCCGGCGTGGAGTGGGTCAACTATCCCGGCCTCGAATCCAGCCGCTACTACGCGCGGGCGAAGAAATATATGCCCACCGGCCAGTCATCGTTGGTCACCTTTGGCATTAAGGGCGGCTACGATGCGGGAAAGAAGCTCATCAACACGCTGGAGCTGTTCTCGCTGCTTGCCAACATCGGCGATGCCAAGTCTCTGGTCATTCATCCCGCGTCCACCACGCATCAGCAGCTCTCGACGGAAGAGCAGGCGGCCACCGGGGTCACGCCGGAGCTGGTGCGGCTCTCCGTCGGCATTGAAGACATTCGCGACATCCTCGCCGATCTCGACCAGGCGATTGAAGCCGCGAACGGACACAAATCTGCCGGCTCAACCAAGGCCGCAGCGGCACGATAGGGCACAATTAAGCAAGCTCCTAGCTTCTAGCCTCTAGCTTCTAGCTCTTGGCTTGCAGGCGCGTAGGGTTGGGGCGAGGGAAAGAGGAAGAGAAATGGCGCAAGACTACCGGGACTTAATCGTCTGGCAAAAGGCCATTGGTTTGACTGTCTGTGTTTATGAGTTGACTCGCTCTTTCCCTAAAGACGAGATTTACGGGCTGGTGTCGCAGATGCGGAGGGCCGCCGTTTCGGTTGCAAGCAACATCGCGGAAGGGCCTGGCCGGCTCAACGTTGGCGAGTTTCGTCAGTATCTTGGACTTGCCCAGGGTTCGGTCTACGAATTGCAGACCCAGCCTCTCGTTGCCCGAAAACTTGGCATGGGATCGGAGGCTGCTCGGGACGAGGCAGAGCCTTTGAGCAACGAGGTCTCGAATATGCTTGCCGCGTTCATTCAAAAGTTGAACTCCAAAACTACGATCAAGGAGCTAGCAGCTAGAAGCTAGGAGCTAGAAGCTTTCTTATGTCTGACACATATAGCCGCAGCGGCGCTTCGCCGCCCCGAACCATCGACCCGACCTACGAAGGCGACTTCGTCCTCGACGGCTCCCTGCCGCTCGAGTGCGGCCATGCCTTGATCTGTCCCACGCTGCATTACGCCGTCTACGGCCGGCTGAATGCGGCGCGCGATAATGCCGTTCTGGTTTGCCACGCGCTCTCGGGCTCAGCGCTGGTGGGCTCGTGGTGGCCTGAAATCTTTACTCCCGGCGCGGTTCTGTCGCTGGAGCACGACTTCGTCATCTGCATCAACATGCTGGGCTCCTGTTACGGCTCCACGGGGCCTGGGTCCGTCAATCCCGAAACCGGCGAAACCTATGGGCCCGATTTTCCCCTGGTTAGCGTGCGCGACAACGTGCGCGCCCAATCCAAACTCCTTGACTCGCTCGGCATTCGCAAGCTGCGCCTGGTGCTGGGTGGATCCATCGGCGGCATGCAAGCCCTGGAGTGGACCGTTCTTCATCCTGAGCGCGTGGAGCGCGCCCTGATTATTGGCGTCACGCCGCTATCGGCCATGGGCCTGGCGCTCAATCACCTGCAGCGGCAGGCCATTGAGCACGATCCCGAGTGGGCCGGCGGACGCTATCTGCCGCAACGACCGCCCCGCCGTGGGCTGTCGTTGGCGCGCCAGATCGCCATGATCAGCTACAAATCCGCTCCGCTCTTCAATGAGCGCTACGGACGCAATCCCGACCGCAGCGGCGAAGATCCGTATGTAGCCGAGGGTGCGTACGGCGGTCTCATCGGCGGCCGGTTTGACATCGGGGGCTACCTCGACCACCAGGGAAAACGCTTCGTCGACCGTTTCGACGCCAACGCCTACCTGGCTATTCTGCGCGCCATGGATACCTGGGATCCGATTCGCGGATACGCCTCTCCAGAAGAGGCTTTTGGCCGCATTCGCGCCAAGCTCAGCTTCATCGGCATCAGCACCGACTGGCTTTTCCCCGCCGCCGAGGTGCGCCAGTTTGCCGAGGCCATCCGCAAGGCGGGCGCCCATGCCGATTACCGGGAGATGGAAAGCGACCACGGCCACGACGCCTTTCTGGCTGAGCAGGCGGAGCTGGTGCGGCTGTTGCAATGACGCATTTCATCCGCCGGCGACCGCCCTTTGTCGGCCATGCGATCCGGTCAGCCGCCCATAGCGTTACCGTGGTGTGGGATTGCCGGAAACCCTTGCGGCTACTTGCTTGTCAGAGGCACTGCGGCTTTCTATAATCCTCCTACGCAGCATTGTGAGCCGTGTTATCGTATTATCCGTTGCTGTATTCAGCCGCCAGGTTCCATGGTTCAACCTTTTCCGGCGAATGAGACAATTGTGGTTCCCATTTCGACAGTTCCCAGGAGCACTGCATGAATAAGTTAGTCTTTGCATCTGCGATGGCATTGGCGGGCATGTGCCTAGTTTCCACGCCAGCACTCCGGGCTCAGGCCCCCGGCCAGACCATCCAGATTCAGGATCCGGCCGAGTTCAACAGCTATCAAAACGCCACCACGCAAAACGATCCTGCGCAAAAGTGTGCGGCGCTCGAGAGCTTTCTCAAGACCTATCCGCAGAGCACCGCCAAGTCGGCCGCCCTTTCCCAGATGATGGATTGCTATGGCCAGACCAACCAGATGGACAATCTGCTCAGCACGGCAAGCCGGATTCTGCAGATCGATCCCAACAACCCGCAGGCCATCTTCGCCTCTGTGTATGTCAAGAAGCAGCAGTGCAGCAAGAGTCTCGACCCCAGCGGAGACAGTACCGATCCGCAGACTTGCGACGACGCCGCTGCGCTGGCCGAGAAAGGCCTCACGGTTGCCAAGCCTGCCAGCACCTCAGACGCCGATTGGAAGACCATGACCGGCAACTACTATCCGATCTACCACTCGGCGATCGCCTTTGACGACATGGTCTCGAAGAAAGACCCCGCGGGTGCCATCAAGGAGTACACGGCCGAGTTGATGCTCTATTCGCCCGCCGATTGCGCCAAGCCGGGCCCCTGTTTGGCTGACACCTTGGAGCTGGCGCAGGCCTACTCCAGGCCAGGCGCATCGAGGGATGAAGTCAAGGCAGTTTGGTTCTACGCCCGCGCATGGGACTACGCCCCCGCCGCCTACAAGACCCAGATCGAGCCGCAACTCGAATACCGCTACAAGCACTATCACGGCACGCTCGACGGCGATGCAGCCACCACGCAGCAGATCAACGCTATCAAGACCCAGGCACAGGCAACCCTCTTCCCGCCGGCCACCTTCACCATCGCGCCTGCTCCCACGCCCGCGGAACTCGCCCATCACGCCTATACCAGCGGCGATCCGAAGTCATTGGGCCTTGAAGACAAGGAGTACATCCTGGCCAATGGCAGTGACGCGGATGCCACCGGACTTTGGGGCCTGCTCAAAGGCCAGCAGACGCCGGTACCGGGCAACGTGATCTCCGATCCCGCAGCCGTGTTGAAGATTACCGTCACCATGGCCGCCTCGCCCAAGCCCAAGGAATTCGTGGTCAAGCTCACCAATTCCGTAGCTTGCAGCGCCGTTCCTCCCGCGCCCTCCGAATTGAAGATCAAGGAAGCGCAGGACTACATCCTCGCCAACGGCGTCAAGGCCGATACCGACGCCATGGGCGATGCGCTCACGGAGTCGCCGGCGCATCTGCGTAAAATCGCCATCGAACCCTCGGTGACAACCATCAACGTGGCCGTGACCCAGGACGCCAAGGACAATCATGTGGCGGATTTCATCGTCAATCTGAAGGATCCGCTCTCCTGCAAAGAGGCTCCTGATCCCGGCGCGGTGCTCGGATTCCAGCCCAATGCCGTGGAGTTGGATGCCACCTACGATACCTACACGCATACTGCGGCGGCCGGTACGACTGCTGCGTCCGCGCAGATCGTGCTGAGCGACGGATTCGTGCAGCAGGTGAAGAAGGCGCCTCCCGTAGTCCACCACAAGCCAGCCGCGGGACACCGCGCGGGCATGTAATGCAACCACGCTCATGGAGCCCTGCATGGGGCTCCATGACCAAGTTGACCAACAAGCTTCTGGGAATTTCGAAGGGCGATCCGCATCGGCGGATCGCCCTTTTTCTTTATGGAGGCACATCCCTCGTCCAAGAGGCTGCTCCACGCAGTGGTCCAAGAGGCTGCTCCACGCAGTGGTGCAAGAGGCTGCTCCGCGCAGTGGTGCAAGAGGCTGCTCCGCGCAGTGGTGCAAGAGGCTGCTCCGCGCAGTGGTGCAAGAGGCTGCTCCGCGCAGTGGTGCAAGAGGCTGCTCCGCGCAGTGGTGCAAGAGGCTGCTCCGCGCAGTGGTGCCCCACGCAGCGGTCCAAAAGGCTGCTCCATGCAATGGTTATTCGCCTAGCATGATGCGCTGGATGGCCGAGGCATGGCCGGTGGATGCGTCGCAGGTGATCAGCGCCGCGCACATTTTGGGGTTTCCTTTGGCGGCTTCGAATTTGCCCGGCATGCCGGTAAGGAATTTGTGCAGCACCAGTTCTTTTTCCACGCCGATGATGCTGTCGTAGGGGCCGCTCATGCCCACGTCGGTCTGGAAGGCGGTTCCGTGGTGCAGAATGCGTTCATCGGCGGTGGGGATATGCGTGTGCGTGCCCAGCACTGCGGTCGCGCGCCCATCCAGATACCAGCCCATCGCGACTTTTTCGCTGGTGGCCTCGGCGTGAAAATCCACCACAACCACCTTGGCCTTGATTCCGGCCAGCAGCGCATCGGCGGTGCGGAACGGATCGCCAATCGGCGTCATGAACACGCGCCCTTGCAGTTGCAGCACCGCGTAATCCACGCCGCTCTCCGTGGTGCCTTCAAACACGCCGTAGCCCGGCGAACCCGGCGGGAGATTGGCAGGTCGAATCACGCGCCGCGGCCACTCTGTGCTTTCGGCAGGCGCGGAGTTCATGTAATCGATCAGTTCCTTCTTGTCCCACACGTGGTTGCCCATGGTCAGCACATCGGCGCCCAGGTCGAAGAGGTCCTCGGCGATCTGCGGTGTCAACCCAAAGCCGCCGGCCGCGTTCTCCGCATTCACGATGGTCAGCTCGACGCCGTGCGCCTCGCGCACATGCCCGATGTGCTCGCGCACGATGCGTCGTCCCGCGCTTCCGAAGATGTCGCCGACGAAAAGAATGTTCAAGTACAGCTCCTAGCTTCCAGCCGCGCGAGCGGGGTCAGCGGCAATGCGGCGCTTTTTTCCGCCGCCAGTTCTCGCACGAACAGGGGTGCCCCACATCTCGATTCTGAGATGTGGGATAGCACGAACCTCATCCAGTCGGTTCCTCGTTCCCTTGTTCCTTCGTTCCCTCGTTCCCCATTTTTCTCATCAAGGGAAACAGAATCACATCGCGAATCGACTTCGAGCCCGTCAGCAGCATCACAAGGCGATCGATGCCGATGCCTTCGCCGCCCGTGGGCGGCATTCCATAGGCAAGCGCCCGCACGTAATCCTCGTCCATCTGGTGCGCCTCTTCGTCGCCGTGGGCGCGGTCGGCGAGTTGCTGCTCGAAGCGCTTGTGCTGCTCCACCGGATCGTTCAGTTCGCTGAAAGCGTTACCCAATTCAAAGCCGCCGGCAAAGATTTCGAATCGCTCCACGTGATCCGGGTCGTCAGGCTTTTGCTTCGAGAGCGGCGAGACTTCGGTCGGGTAGTCGTAGATGAAGGTCGGCTGCACGAGTTTGGGCTCGACTAGATCCTCGAATAACCGATAGATCAGCTTGCCGAGGGATTCACCGTTCGTCAGATGGTACCCCACCGAAAGGAAGATCGACGCCGTTTGCGGGTCGGCATGCTCTTCTAGTGCGGATCGACCCGCTGGCTCGACTTCGAACTCTACCGAGACGCCTTGATCGTTTTCGTCAGTTTTGGAATCCGAAGCGTCGGTAATATCGGCCTTCGGTAAGCAATTCAATGCGGCGACGAGGGCTCGATCCAATGTATTGCGGCTCTCGAACATCTCCACACTTGGAGATCCTGCCTCGGACGGCCACCACTTAACAATCGCCTCCACCATCGTCAGCCGTTCCCACTTGCCTAAATCGATCGTATTCCCGTTGAACTCCGTCACCGTCGTCCCGTTCACTTCCATCGCCACGAACTTGATCAGCTCTTCGGTCAAATCCATCAGGTCGTGGTAGTTCGCATAGGCCTGGTAGAACTCGAGCATCGTGAACTCGGGATTGTGCTGCGTGCTCACTCCCTCGTTGCGGAAGTTGCGGTTGATCTCATACACGCGATCGAGCCCGCCGACGACAAGGCGCTTTAAATAGAGCTCCGGCGCAATGCGCAAATACAAGTCCATATCGAGCGCGTTGTGGTGCGTCTCAAATGGCCGCGCCGCCGCGCCGCCCGCGATCGTCTGCATCATGGGCGTTTCCACTTCCAGATAGCCGCGGCTGTCAAAGAATGTGCGCAAAGCGCGCAGCACCTTGGCGCGCTTAACAAACACTTCGCGGCTGTCGAGATTGGTAAACAGGTCCACGTAGCGCTGGCGGTAGCGCAACTCCACGTCTGCCAGACCGTGGTACTTCTCGGGCAGCGCGAGCATGGCCTTGGAGAGAAAGGTGAGCGTCTCCACATGCACGGTCAGTTCGCCGGTCCGTGTGCGGAAGAGATAGCCGGTAACGCCGATGTGGTCGCCGAGGTCGAGCAGCTTGTAAAGCGCGAAGGCCTGTTCGCCGACGGCGTCGAGCCGAACGTAGATCTGCAGGCGCTGTCCCTCCTGCTGCAACGTGGCAAAGCCGGCTTTGCCTTGGGCGCGAATCGCCATGATGCGTCCGGCCACGGTCACGGTTACGCGATTGGCCTCAAGCTCCTCGCCGGTGGCCTTGTCCCACTGCGCTCGCACGTCTCTAAGCGAGGTCGCCGTCTCGTCCTGCCGGGCAGGGAAGCGGTTGGGATACACTGCCTGCCCCAGTTTTTCGATTTCTAGGAGCTTTGCCTGGCGCAGCGCAAAAAGACTCTGTTCAAATTCCGATTCGAACTCCATGCCTACCGTTCCAAATTGATCGAATGTCCAACCGCCAGTATAGCGGCTGCATAGGGCGCTTCTGACCGCATCGCGCTGGGCTGCGCTCTTCGTGTATAACCACGATGGTGCCCTTCCATCGTCCCATCCCGGATAGGAAACAGCGCGGCAGCGCTGACGGTGCGTCTTCAGGTGATCCAGCCCAGGGCGGGCTTGGCGGCCTGATGGGCGCGTGGGTGCAAGCCGAAAAAATGATCCAGATCGCGATGGTCTTGCCCTGCGCGGCCTTCATCGGCTGGCTTGCCGGCTATGGGCTTGATCGCTGGCTGCACCAGACATGGATCGGCATTGCCGGCGCCATCTTCGGCATCATCGCGGGGCTCTTTAGCGCTGTTCGCATGGGGATGGTCTACGCGAACGATCCCGCGTTGGGCGATCTGGACGAAAACGGGAACCGTGCGGCCAAATCCGGAAAGACGGGAGACTCAGACGCGCGCTTATGAGTGACGAATCGCAGACTGTTTCTGACATGACCGGCGCGGATCTTGAAGGATTGCTGCACCGCGCCATCCGCAACACGCTGATTTTCGGGGTGCTTGCGTCGCTTATCGTATGGAAGGCTACGAGCTGGCGCGATGCCGCCATGCTGGCCACGGGAACCGCCATCTCGGCCGCCAGTATCTTCGAGTGGCGCCGGCTGGCTCGTTTTATTGCGGCCAAGCTCGACAAAAAACAGACGCCCAGAGGCTCGGGTTTTGCGGTGGTTGTCTTTGTACTTCGGCTCAGCGTTTTCGCGGCAGCCATTTATGTTAGCCTAAAGTTTCTCCGGGGTTCAGCGGTGGCACTTCTTTGTGGATTGAGCCTGGCGGTCTTGGCTATTGGCTGGGGAGCAATCAGATTGCTACGTGACTGACCGGGACCTTAGGGGAAAAGAACGAATTAAGCCCTCCGGGGGCGCGACCTCCGCCCGGAGGCGGAAAGACTCAAGTTTTCATGCCGGAATCCTTTGTGCTTGTGCGTTTGCTGAACGGCCTCTTCATGAGCATTGAATCCCGGGCCTTTCAGTCGCTTGGGCTTTCTCCTGCAGTCGCCGTCGAAAAGGCTTTGAGCGTCAATCGGGCGCTTTCGGCAGAGTTGCTGGTAGTTGCGGGCCTCATTCTTTTCTTTCTTGTTGTTCGGTTTAGCTTGTCGGTCGAAAAGCCGAATCCGGCGCAACAAGTCGCCGAGATGCTTCATGGGATAGTCGGCGGTCAGGCCGAGCAGGTGATCGGCCCCGGTTATGAGCGCTTCCAGGCTTTCGTGACGTGCATTGGCCTGTTTGTCCTGTTCAATAATCTGATGGGCTTGATTCCGGGTGTGGTAACGCCCACCAGCCAGCCCTGGGTGCCGCTGGGCCTAGCTGTGCCGGTCTTCCTCTACTACAACTTCAACGGACTGCGCGCCAATGGCTTCGGTGGCTATCTAAAGCAGTTTCTAGGGCCGCTTCCGGCGCTTTCTCCGCTCATTTTCCTGATCGAAACCATCTCGCATCTGGCGCGCATCCTCTCGCTCACTGTCCGTCTCTACGCCAATATGCTGGCCAGCGACCTGCTCACTTTGATTGCTTTTTCCATGGTCCCGCTGCTAGTCCCCGTAATTCCCCTGGGCCTGCACGCATTTATCTCGGTGATTCAGGCCTTCGTTTTCATGCTGCTGACGATGATTTATCTCGCCCTGGCGGTTGCACACGAGCACTAGAAACGTAAAGGAGATTCCGCCGGAGAGCGCTTCCGCTCCGGACAAACGGCAGGCCGCAAGCGTGAGGGGGCCAGCACGGTGAGCTTCAACCACCCACTGGCGGCCAATCTAAGGGAAGCTGGAGAACTATGCAAAAACTGCAATATGTATTCATGGCTCTGGCGGCGCTTTGTTTTGCCGTTCCGGCCTTTGCGGACGGCGGTTCGACCGTCGCCAATCTGGTGCCGATCGGCGCCGGTCTCGGAATGGGCCTGGCTGCCGGCCTTTGCGGTCTCGGTCAGGGCAGGGCAGTCGGCTCGGCCGTCGAAGCCGTTGCCCGCAACCCCGGAGCGCGTCCGGCAATTTTCACCTTTCTGATTCTCGGCCTGGCTCTCATCGAATCCTTGACGCTGTTCACCCTGGTCATCGTCTTCCTGAAAATGTAGTCAGACTCATCTTAGGGCTAGCGATCAGAGACCCCGCTGTTGCGGGGTCTCTGTGCATTTAAAGCAGCCAGGATTCACCGCAGGCTCTGTGTCGCGCCCTTCGGGTCTGTACGCAGGATTTCAATAGCTTTCTGATAGCCCATTCCCTGGGGCAGCGGCGCATAGTTGGTTTGCTCTTCCGCGGTGTCGAACACGCGGGTCTTGAAAACCACTCTGCCGCTCATCTGCATCTGGAACCGCACCGTCCGCCACTGGCCTCCGCCCACGTCCGCCTGTTCAATCACGATCCAGCCGCCCTTGTTGAGCCGGCCCAGGATTCCCCAGCCAAAGTCCACATCCTGTTGCAGGTGGCCCTGCAGCCGCACCACGCGAAGGCGCACGGGATCGATCCAGATCTCCCCGGCCATGGCGGGCAAAACCTCGGTCTCCAGATAGAGCGGACTAAACGCGGGATTGGGCCGAAAGGTGAACCTCTCCACCTTCCCCGTAGGTCCCTGGCCGGGGCCGGCGTCTTGATACAGAAAAGCGCGGGGCATGGCGCGCAGCACGTTGAGGGCGCGGCCAGCATCTTCGTCCTCGGCCTGCTTGCGGCGTCGCTGCCTGCCGGGATCGCCAAGCAGCTCATTCAGCCGCGCTTCTTCATTGCTCTCATCCGCGGCGCTCAGCGGCTTATCGTTGATCGCGATCAACCGCGCTACCTCGCCGTCGCGGGTTTCCATGATCTCTTTGGTCGTAGTCAGTCGCGGACTGGTTTTGCGCAGCAGGTAGCGCATGGGATGGCTTGCGTCCTGCGCCGCATTCAACTCGTTGGCGAGCACGCGGTCCACCAGGGCTTGCCCCGTCAGGGTGGGCGCAGCCGCGCCATTGCCTGAGGCGGACTGGGCAAAGACCGGACTCATACAGGGGACCGGGATCACCCATGGAGCCAGGAGGAGGAGGGCAATGAATCGGTTCACAACGATTAGTGTACGGTGCCGGTCGGCGGCCCGGTGTTTTCAGCAGTGGGCGGGTTTAGATTCGTCGTGAAAGGGCACGACTTCAGTCATGCCGCAAAGGCGCAAAAAATGAGTGGGGCTTCAGCCCCTGAGGGATGGCGTCTTTCAAGCTGACCCACTACTGTGTTTTCTGCAAAACAGCCAAACGGGTGTATGGTGAAGAAACCCGCGCAGAATCGGCGATTTTGCGCGACCGCGAATTGAACCCTTATGGCAGGGTTGATATAGTTCGGGCAGGGCCTAATAGGCAGTGGGAAAGGGATCAAAGTTATGGCAGTGGACAACGCTCCCGCACGCATCGGAAAAACCATCGTCATCTGCGGCGAAGTGAACGGCAAAGAAGACCTGATCGTGGACGGTAGGGTGGAAGGAACCGTCAGCCTGGCAGAGAATCGATTGACCATCGGTCCCAATGCCAATGTAGCGGCCGATATTACTGCCAAGGACGTGCTCGTATTAGGCCGGGTTCAGGGCAATGTCGTAGCCAGCGGGCGCGTGGAGTTGCGCGCTGGATGCAACCTTGAGGGCGATATCCGCGCCCTGCGCCTGGCCGTCGAAGACAATGCCGTCTTTCGCGGCAAGGTGGACCTGACGCAATCGGTTTCGAAGGGAACCGAGGGCCTGAACTTGCAGCACGGCGGCGCTGTTTTCGAGGGCTAGAGAACGTGCGCCGGGAAATTCCCGATTCTCCCACCCGCGTATGCCCGGCCGTTTAAGGAATCTTACTGTGCGTCGCTGGTTCGACAAGAAACAGGAGGCCGCCACACCGTCTGCGGCCGCAGGGCTTACGGGCCCTCGCGTAGCGCGCCATTCCGGGGCATGGGGAGTTTTGCGGAAGCGCCTTCAAGCCGAGCCGGGTCTGCGCATCATCGATACCGGCTACACCTCGCCCGCCAATATCAACTACCTCACCAGCCTGGGCCATAGCGTCTATCTCTCCGACCTCGTCTACGACGCCCATATGGGCGACTGGCGCACGGGAAGCGACGAGGACGGCAATCCCATCTGGAACGTCGAAGGCTGTCTCGATCAATCGCTCAATCTCTCCGGGCGCACCTATGACGTGGTGCTTTTGTGGACCGTGCTGGACTATCTGCCCGAGCCGTTTCTGGCGCCGTTGGTGGAGCGTCTGCGTTCGGCCATGAATCCCGGCGGCCAGGTGCTGGCCTTCTTCCACACCCGCACGCACGGCGAAGAGGCGGCGCGTTGCCGCTACCATGTCACCGCCGGCGATGACGTTGACATGCAGAGGACGCATCAGTTTCCCATCCAGCGCGCCTTTACCAACCGCAGCATCGAGCGCCTGTTTACAGGTTGGTCGGGACACCGGCAGTTCCTCGCCAAGGATAGCGTCTCCGAAGTCCTCATTACGCGGTGAGGCACGGACCAACAGACCCAGGGAACAAGGGACCAAGGTTCTTGGTAGTGGGTCAGTTTGAGCCCGTCGCGAAAGGGCACGACTTTAGTCGTGCCGCAAAAGCCCCAAAACAGCGGTGGGCTTCAGCCCCTGACGGAGAGTTTTTTCAAACTGACCCACTACTGGGCTTTGTCCGCGGCAACCTTCAGGAAGCGAACGGCAGCCACGGCTGCAATTCCACAATCGCATTCTCTTCTGCTGCGCCGTCCCGGGCCGCTTCTTCGTAGGAGTGCCGTTTTCCCAGCTTGAACTCCCGGCAAATCGCCGCGACGAGTTCCGTAACGCGCTTTCGGTAGGCCGGCGACACAAATGCGCTGGTGCTGTAGCGCTGCTCGTAGGCGGCAAGTTGCGCGGGGAAGTGTTCGCGCACAAAGGCAAGGAATGTCGGCAGCGAGCACGGCTTCAGAAACAAGGCTCCCGCGGCGAAGAAGCAGGCGCCGGCTTCGGCCGCTGCCCGGGCCACAGCGCGAATGGAGCCGGGGCTGTCCGTAATCCCCGGCATGAGCGGAGAACAGAGAACGCCGGCGCGCAATCCCCCTTCGCGCAGTTTTTTCAGCGCGAGAATGCGTAGATCGGGCCGCGGCGCGCGTGGCTCCAGCACGCGCGCTAATTTGGCATTCATGGTGGTCACGGTCAGGTGGACCGTGAGCTTGTTGCGCTTGCCGACCTCCTGAAGAAGATCCAGATCGTGCGCAATGAGCGTCGATTTGGTGACGATGCCCAACCGGAATCCGCTGTGACGCGCAAAGACCTCCAGCAGCGAACGCGTAATTCCAAGCTTGCGCTCCAGTGGCTGATACGGATCCGTGGCCGTGCCCAGCGCAATTTCCGTTCCCGGCTTCAGCCGTCGCAACTCCTGCTCAAGCAGCCACGCCGCGTTCTGCTTGAAGTAAATCTTGCGTTCGAACTCCTCCGGCTGCATCTCGAGGAACTCGTGCGTGTAGCGGGCATAGCAGTAGCGGCATGCAAACTCGCAGCCGCGGTAAGGGTTGATGGCGTGGGTGAAGGGAAGGCCGCGCCGCGAGACGGTTTTGTTCACAATCGAGCGCGAGGCAAGGGGCCGGTACTCGGTAAGGCAGCCGGTCGAGTCGAGCGGGGCCTCGGCGGCGGAACGAGCCAGGCCGGCCAGTGGCTTGGATTCGAGATTGCCGTCGAGGATGGGGAAGAGGCTCTCAATTTTCGCCATATATTCGCCTTTTTCGAGCCTACGCTTGCTTTAACCCGCCGTCAAGATTTACTTCTCGAAAGGCAGCTACTAGCCGCTAGCTTCTAGCTGCTAGCCTTGGGCGTGAATTGACTTCGCGAAGTGATGGCACAAAGGAAAAAGCTCCTTCCGAGCGCCGCGGCCCCTATTAAACGCGGTCCGGCGCACGAATAAGCTAGAAGCTAGGAGCTAGAGGCTAGAAGCTGTTTCTCAAGGAGGATTGCATGACCCCAACCCAGACCACGCGCATTACCTGGCTCGGGCACGCCACGGTGCTGGTTCAGACAGCCAAGGGAACCAACATCCTGATTGACCCCTTCATCGCGCATAATCCCAAATACCCGCAGAATTTTGAGCTTCCTTCCAAGATTCACTACATCCTGCTCACCCACGGACACGGCGACCACATATCCGATGCGGCACCCGTAGCCAAGAAGCATGGATCCACCGTAGTTGCAGTCTACGAACTGGCCGATTTCATTGCCGGCAAAGGCGTTCAGGAAACCATCGGCATGAATCTGGGCGGGACCGTGCAACTCGACGATGTGGCCGCCACCATGGTCGACGCCAAACACTCTTCCGGCGCGGAAGACGAGAAGGGCGTCCACTACGTCGGTGTCGCCGGCGGGTTCGTGCTGGAAGTGGCCGGCGGTCCCGCGCTCTACCATGCGGGCGACACCTGCGTCTTCGGCGACATGCAGCTCATCCGCGACTTGTACAATCCGGAGGTGGCCATGCTACCCATTGGCGGCCACTACACCATGGGACCGAAAGAAGCGGCGCTCGCCTGCCGCCTCCTGGCGCCCAAAGCGGTCCTGCCCATCCATTGGGGAACATTTCCGCAGCTCACAGGCACGCCGGAAGAATTGGGCGCTCTGGTTGAACCGGGCGTAAAGGTGGTGCGCTGGCAGCCGGGAGACGAGTACACGGCGTAAAAGCAGGGACCAAGGGACTCGGGGCTAAGGGACTAAGGAAATTGAATCCCTCGGCCCTCAATGAACAACGTCTCATTGAACAGTGGCTTTCAGACGGCGGACGGTTGCGGATTGCTCGCCATGAACGAGGCTTCTCTAGTCCCGAGTCCCTTAGTCCCTAGTCCCTGCTTTATTGGTCTCGCGTCTGCTTCACCGCGCGCGGCGAGGGCGTGATGCTGCCGGGGGCAAGAGTATCCTGTGCGCCAATGCGCGCGGAGGGCGGGGATCCCCCGCCGCGGAAACCGCGGAGATCGCGCAGAATATCGTCTTTCTCTCGCGCGTACTGGCCGGCCAGCCGCGTCAGAGCGTAAGTGATGATGTCGCTGTGATGCAGGTCCCCAGCCTTTGGATCGCGGCGCATGTTCAGCCATAGCCGGTGCACCAGTTGCACATCCTCGGAACTCAAAGACGGCGCATGAGGCCCGATGTAGAACACCTTGACCTCGCCACCGGCGGACACAACACAGAAATTGAATTGCCGCTTGGGTTCGGGCAACGCTTCCCAGGCCTGTCCCATGTAGAAGGCCTGTTCTTCCGCGGTCAACGAACTCGAGCTGCCGGAGACTACTGACTCCACCTCGAGCGAACTCGCCGTCTGGGCCAGAGCAGGGAAAATCTCAGCCGCCGGAACCACGAGCAGCGCAACCTTCTTGCCGAAGCTTTCTGCTACCGATACGGCCTTGGTGAAGACCATCTGCTCGTGTTCGCTGAAGCTCTGCTGCTCGGCGCTCAGATATTCCGGTCCGCCCGCGCCCATGAGCCTGACGCTGACGACCACCACATCCCGTTCATCGGTGCTGGTACGTCCCAGGGTCCACTTCAGGGCCAGGGGATTGGCCGCATCGCGCATGGTCACCATCACGCCGCCCGGCCGGATGGCGACCGACTCCCGGCTCACCGTATCCTGGTGCTCCAGTTGGAAGTGGTCCTTCATCTCCTTCGCGGTAATGGCGTGTTTCCGCTGGTTGATGCGCTCCGACACCGTAAACACGATGAAAAACGCAATGGCAAATATAATGCCGCTTACCGTAGCAATCGACTTGGTGAACAGGTTCACGGTAGCCGTAGCGAGCAGAACCATGAACACCGAAATCAGGCCGATGGGGATCTCGGTTTTTCCGATGCGAATATTCGGTGGCACCTTCCAACCGCGTTCGCCCTTGTACTTCCAGCGCAGCACCAGCATCGACAGGCTGTTGAATGTGAACGACCAGATCACGCCGAATGCGTATGCTTCGCCGAGCATGATCACATTGCCGCGGCTCACGATGATCGTGAACATCTGCAGGATAAAGACCAGGTTCACGATGCGATAGCTGGTGCCGAAGCGCCGATGCGGCTTGCGGAACCAGTCGGTCAGCACGCCGTCTTCGGCCACGCGCATCAGCACGCCGGTGGAACCGATCATGGAGGTGTTGATGGCGCCCGAAAGAATCAGGAATCCGACCAGCACCACGAAGATGCGGAACAGAATGCGCCACAACAGCGGTCCCACCATGAACATCGCCAGTCCGGCGATCAGGTTGTCGGAATAAATGTGGGTCCGTTCGTAGTTGGGGATGAGCATCGAAGCCAGCAGCGTGGCCCCGCCCGTGAAGATCAGGCTGTAGATCGCAATGACGATCGCCGCGCGCTTCAGGTTTTTCAGTTTCGGGTGCTCAATCTCGCGGTTCACCTGAGCGAGGCTTTCCTCGCCGCTCATGGCGAGGATGGAGTGGCCGAAGGCCATCAAAACGCCAAACAGGCCGAAGATCGGCAGGCCGTGGCCTCTCAGGAACCCGAGTGCATCATTGCTGAAATGGAAATTGGAGGGGATCGGTGCAGGCGGGAGATGGGCTCCGCGGATGGTAACCGAATAACAGCCCCACGCCAGCAGTATGATCACCATCACCGTGGTGATCTGCATAACGCGCAGCGCCTTGTCGCTCGACTCCTCAATGCCTTTGACGTTCTGCCACCAGTAATAAATGGTCACCGCGGCGGCGAGCAGCGCCGAAGTGTAGTCCATGTTCAGTTGGATGGGATTGTTGTGCACGTCCATCAACGCCGGCGGCAGCCAATGCCATTGGTTGGCGACATTGATGAGTTCGTTGAGAAGGCCGGTGATGTATTGCCCGGCGGAAACACCCGAGATGGGACCCGTAAGGATGTAATCGAACATCAGCGCGGAAACGCTGAGCTTGGCGAAGCCGCCGCCCAGCGCTTCCTTGACCACGCGGTACACGCCGCCGCGCGTAAACATCGAACAACTCTCGACGTACACCGCGCGCACGGCGAAGCTGAACAGCATGATGCCGAGAATGAACCACGGAGCCGCCGCGCCCACCGCCTGCTCGGCGATGCCGCCTGCGTAAAACGCTGACGATCCAAGATCGTTGAGAACAATGGCCGCCGCGCGCCAGAACGAGATGAACGTCAGCATCACGGAGGACGCCACGATCAACCGCACGCGGTCACTTGGAGGGGCTACGGTCGTTCGAGAAGAGGCCATCGCTTGAAAGCCGGCTGGGGATCCGGCAAAGAAAAACCTTCTGAGCGAAACCACCGCTCTGCGATGAGTTTAATTTTGAAACAGATGTGTGTCAACGGAAAACGAGCAACCGTTTAAGCCAATCCCGCATCGCGCTTTAAGCGAACGGATTTCAGATGTTTGCAAAGAGCCGGCAACGAGGCGGAAAACGGTCTCCCGTGTACGTCACTTGACGGATACGTCATTTGACGTATACTGATGCCATGGCCGTAAAGAAGATGAATCTCGATCAATTTATGGAGTTCATGAAGAAGCAGCAGGGAGAGCAAACCGCCCAGCAGTTCGCTTCCAGGCTCGGCGTTTCTCCGCAGTACCTGAGCGACGTCTATAACGGAAGACGGCCTCCCGGAGAAAGCATCACCGCGGCGCTCAAAGTGGAGAAGGCAGTGGTCTACAGGCTGGTTACCCCTGCGAAGTCCAGCCCGTCAAGAAAAGAAACGAAGGCGGAGGAGGAAAAATGAAGAACAATTTCACGCGCATTGCGATCGTTCTGGATCGCTCGGGCTCCATGGAAAGCTGCAAGGAATCGACCGTGTCGGGGTTCAACGAATTCATCAGAACCCAGCAGGAACTTCCCGGGGAAGCCACGGTCAAGCTCGTGCAGTTCGACGACCGGTACGAAACCGTCTTCGACATGAATCTAAAACTTTGCCCTGAACTGACACAGAGCACGTTTGTGCCGCGCGGATCGACCGCGCTGCTGGACGCCCAGGGACGCACCATCGTCGAACTGGGACGTGAGCTTGCGGCGCTTCCGGAGCAGGAGCGCCCGTCAATGGTTATTGTGGTCACGCTCACCGATGGCCTGGAGAACGCGAGCAAGGAATTCAGCCTCGATCGGATCGGCGAGTTGATTAAGGAGCAGCGGGACAAATACAACTGGGACTTCGTGTTTCTGGGGGCGAACCAGGATGCCATCCAGACCGCGGCAGCCATGAATATTCCGCTGCCTTCGGCCATGAGTTACAGCACCAGCAAAGCCGGCATCGCGGCTACGATGGCCGCAGTCTCCCATTACGTCGGCGCCGCGCGCAAGGGGAAGGCCGCGGCATTCTCGGCGGAGGACCGCAAATCAGCGATGGAAAAGGATGTGTAGGACCGAATCGCGGCGGGAGGAGTAGCGCCGGTCTCTAGACCGGCTATAGTGCGGGCGTCCACGCCCGCACCTTCCAGGAGGGATTAGGAAATCACGCGGTCAGAGCGTCAGTCTTTGCCGAAAAGCTCTTTGCCGTCTTCCCAAAAGCTGATCAGCACCACGATCGCCGATCCCACCAGGCCGACAAAGAACATCACTTCCAGCACGCGTATTACGAAGGTAGCGAACGCCATGATCTCGATTCTACCGCAGGTGAATGTTTTACACTCGCCGATGTATGCAATCGTCATGGACGTCTGGAGCGAAGCCATGGGTCGCCGCGGGTCTTTCCGCGGGCTTGCTGGAGCTGCCATTCCCGCTGGCTGGACCCATGCCGCCCTGGCGCAGCGTCTTTGCGTGGTTCGCCCTGGTTCCGCTGCTTTGGGCGCTGCTCAGGAATCCGCAACCGGATGAGCGCCATCCTCAGCGCCGCGGGTTCTTCGTCGCCTATCTCTGCGGCTTCCTGTGGTATCTGGGCAATTGCTACTGGATTCGCGACACCATGTCGCACTACGGCGACATGCCACCGCTGGCACCCACGCTGCTGCTGGTCGGCTTTAGCCTCGTCCTGGGACTTTATTTCGGACTCTTCGGCCTGGGCGTCGTGCTGGTGCGACGCGCCACCGGCTCCACGCGCCTCGCGCTCGCCGTCGCGCCGTTTCTTTGGACGGGCCTCGAACTCGCCGCCGCGCGCATCACCAGCGTTCCCTGGGACCAGCTTGGCTACTCGCAGGTCGACAATCGAATCCTGACATCGCTTGCGCCGTGGACGGGCGTCTACGGCATCAGTTTCGTTCTCGTCGCAGTGAATGCGCTCCTGGCTGGCGGTTGGTTGCTGGGGCGCGAGATCAAAAACCCGCTCTCCGGCCGCTGGGCATGGACCGGTTGCGGAGGCTTGCTGCTGATTGCAGGACTCGCCGGCATCTTTGTAGCGTCGCCCCGGCCCGCACCCACCGCGACCGCCGTCCTCATTCAGCCGAATCTGGATGTGGGTTCCGCGAACAACTGGCAAGGGCCCGACTGGGATCGCCACATCGCCGAGTTCACGCGCCTTGCGGGCGAGCAATGCACGACCTACATCGCCGGCATTCCGCAGACGGGCGCGCCCACGGGCGAAATCATCTGCCCTCCATATCCCACGCATCCCGATCTCGTGGCCTGGCCGGAGTCGCCCGCGCCGTTCGATGAATCGGACCCCCGATTCAAAGCCGCCCTCGTGAGCGTCGCCCGCGCCGTCCAGGCGCCGCTGGTGGTGGGCAGCGTTGGCTGGACCTTCGACGCTTCTGCGCACGAGTGGAACTACTACAACTCCGCCCTGGTCGTCGACGCGGACGGCAATCGCGTGGGCCGCTACGACAAAATCCACCTCGTCCCGTTCGGAGAGTACATTCCCTTCCAGAATCTGCTCACCTTTGCCCGCAAGCTCACCGGCCGCGTCGGTCTGTTCACGCGTGGCAGCGAGCGCAACGCTTTTCTGCTGCCTACGCAGAGCGGCGTTAGCCATCGTTATGGCGTCTTCATCTGCTACGAGGCGGTCTTCGCCGACGAGGTGCGCCTGTTTGCGCTTCACGGCGCTGAGGTCTTCGTCAACATCAGCGACGACGGATGGTATGGAGACACCAGCGCTCCCTGGCAGCACTTGAACATGGCGCGCATGAGGGCAATCGAGAACCGCCGCTGGCTGTTGCGCGACACCAACTCGGGTGTGACCGCGGCCATCGACCCGTATGGGAGAGTCCGCCAGTCAATTCCCCGCCACCAGACCGACGCGCTGCCCGCGGAATTCGCTTTCCGCAATGAGATAACGTTCTACACCGCCCACGGCGACGTCTTTGCGTGGCTATGTGCGCTGCTGAGCCTGGCAATTGTGGCCTGGGCAGGATGGCGGCCTTTGAGTCGGCGGCCTGTTGCCAAAATTAACCAAGTAGGTTAATATAATTATGGAGAAGAGAACTCCGCACTGTCCGTTGTCTCGCGTCAAGGTATTGATCGAGGCAGGTAAGGTGAGACCTACGCACACTGCGCGTATGACTGCCGCTCTCCTCGGTTTCGATTTCAATGGAATGATAGCCGTGGTTGCTTCATTGACGATGAAGGATTTTTACAAGTCCATGACCACTTATGCCGATCACCGGATATGGCAGGACGTGTACCATCCCCAGACCAGTGCCGGCTCCATCTACCTCAAGTTGACCGTCATCGAGGACGTGCTGATCGTCTCGTTCAAGGAGTTATGACTATGAAATGTCCTATTTGCGGCGCGGCCGAGTTGATCCACGATACCCGTGAAATCCCATTTAGCTACAAGGGCGAGACTACCATTTTGAAGACGACAGGAGATTTCTGCCCGGCTTGCGGCGAATCCATCCACGATAAGGAGGATTCCGAGTGCGTCATGCGTGAGATGCAGGCGTTTGCCCGGCAGGTAAACGCCGCCATCGTCGATCCGGCATTCATCGTCAAGGTGCGTAAGAAACTGGCCCTCGATCAGCGCCAGGCAGCCGAAATCTTCGGCGGCGGCGTCAATGCCTTCTCCCGCTACGAGAACGGCAAGACCAAGCCGCCATTGGCCTTGGTGAAACTGCTCAAAGTGCTGGATCAGCACCCCGAACTGCTCGATGAGATTAAGGTGGCGTAACAGCGAGTGAGCGCGCGAGCATGACGGCGCACGGCGACTTCTTCGCATGGCTGTGTGGGATAGCCTCGTGCGGTGTTTTGGGCTGGTCTGTTAGCCGAAGAGGCTGTCGCGACAGCTAGTCTACATTGATTCGGACTCTGGCTCAGTCGGTTGAAGGGGCCGACTCAAAAGGCCGAGACGGCCAATTCGAGAGGGCCACATAATATAGAATTCCGATATTCAGAAGTGGCACCAGCATAAGAACGGCAAGACCGGGATGGAACCCGGCCTTTCTGAAGATCATCCAAAACGGACAGATTACGGCGACAATTAGTAAAGTCGCAAAAAGAGCTTCTCCAAAATCTTGCATGGCTTTAACTCCCCCGCGTACGAATCATAGCTCCAGCACTCCGTTCCTTGATAGCTGCATTTCATTGGTTTATTCTTAGCTAGTCATGTCAATTAACGATCTCGAATTCGCCTACGCTCCCGTGCGCAATCAAGTGCGCGACCTGCGGGAGTATCTTTGACCCGGCTCGCATCCGCAGGGAACTCGCCGACATAGAAAAGAAGCTGGCCGATCCGGCCCTCTGGAACGATCCCAACGCCACCAAACCATTGATGCGCGACAAAAAGCGCCTAGAAACGCTGGTGCGCGACGACGACGAGCTTGTCCGCCGCACCGACGACATCGAAGCCTACATCGAACTGGCGCGCGAGGGCGAAGATGTCCTCGTTGAACTCGACCGGGAGATCAAAGCCCTGGAAGGGTTTGCTGAAGAGCTCGAAGCCCGCACCATGCTTTCCGGCGAAGCCGATCCACTCAACGCCATTGTCACCGTGCATCCCGGCGCCGGCGGCACCGAAAGCCAGGACTGGGCCGAGATGCTGCTGCGCATGTACCTGCGCTGGGCCGAGCAGCAGGGCTTCAAGACCGAGATGAACGACTACCAGGACGGCGAAGAGGCGGGCATCAAGTCGGCCACGTTCACCATTATCGGTGAGAACGCGTTTGGGCAGTTGGCCGGCGAAAGCGGCGTGCATCGCCTGGTGCGCATCTCACCGTTCGACCAGGCCAAGCGCCGCCATACATCGTTCGCTTCGGTTTACGTTTCGCCGGAGATTGACGAAACCATTCACGTCGATCTGAAAGTGGAAGACCTGCGCATCGACACCTACCGCTCCGGCGGCAAGGGCGGCCAGCACGTGAACACCACCGACTCCGCCGTGCGCATGACGCACCTACCCACGGGAATTGTCGTGCAATGTCAGAACGAACGCAGTCAGCATAAGAACCGCGAGAAGGCGATGAAGATGCTGCGTTCGCGGCTCTATGAATATGAGCTCGAAAAGAAGCGTGCGGTGAGCAAGAAGCTCGAAGACTCCAAGCTCGAGATCAACTTCGGTTCGCAGATCCGGTCCTACGTTTTGCAACCTTATCGCATGGCTAAGGATCATCGCACCAAGGTCGAGGTGGGCGACGTGGACAAGGTATTGGACGGATATTTGGAACCGTTCCTGAGGGGCTACCTGCTCGCTAAGCGCCGCGGTACGGCAGTGGCGACGGGCGCAGAGGATGATTTGGAAGTGTGATGACGGACTCGAGCAACCAGCACGACCTGATTGACGAAATGCTGCGCAACGCGCGCAACATTGCCGTCGTCGGCATGAGCGACAAACCGCACCGCGCCAGCTTCAACATCGGTCGTTATCTTGCCAACAGCGGCTATCGCATCTTTCCCGTGAATCCTGCGATCCAGGAAGTGCTCGGCAGGCCCAGCTATGCCGGCCTCGACGCCGCCCAGGCCGCGGCACGCGCAGAAACCGGGAAGGGAATCGACCTCGTAGACGTCTTCCGCGCCTCCGAGCATGTCCCCGCGATTGTCGACGACGTAATCCGGCTAGGCATGCCGTATCTCTGGCTGCAGGACGGGGTCATTCACGACGAGGCGGTCGCCCGCGCCTGCGCCGCCGGTTTCAAGTGCGTGCAGAACGACTGCATCTACCGCGAGCACGCCGCCCGGCCCGAGCTGCATGGGAAACGAAGCTAGGGCCTGCTCACACTACTGAGGTGGTGGCGCCGGGGGTCAGTTTTTTCGAGTTCAAGGAGTGAGGAGTGACGCATACCGGGTGTCTGCTAGCGACGAGCGACGCAGAAATCGGGAAAACTGACCCCGGCCCGAAGGGTTGCGTCGAAAATTGGGCCATACTTCATTCTCGCCCTCGACGGTGGACCCGCCACAGCCTTCGGGCTCGGCTTCGTCTGGCCCAATTTTCGCTCGCAACGCCATCCACCCCAGTAGTGTGAACAGGCCCTAGGGTCACGGACGGCGCCGGCGGAACTGCGGTAGCGTCTAAGTCGGCACTCCGGTTACTTCATCGATTTCGGAGTGTGTTCCTTGGGAACGCAGCTGACGTACGTCTCTTTCATCGTTGATATGTCGGTGTACGCCTTGACGTAAGCATCCCACTCGGCATCATGGACAGGGGGCTTGCTTTCCGGATCGATGAAGTGATATTGCAGCACCATGTGATTGGAAAAGTGGGCCGCACCGGTCTTCTCATCCCGCTCCAGCACGCGCGCGGCGAAAATCTGGTCCTTGTAGCCGTGCTTCCTGAACCACGCCTTATGCATCTCCAGAGCTTTGTTATATGCTTCGAAGTTGCTTTCGGGTTTGATCTCGGCGAGCCGGACAATTGCGTAGGTGCCGCTGCAGGCAGGCAATGGGCCTTTGAGTGAATACGCTGGTTCCATCTGGGCCTGGCCCTTGCTCGTGAAGGTGAGCGCTGCGCCAAGCAAAACCAACATAGTGAAGAAACGGGAGACTTTCATAAGTCGTACCTCCGTGGGATTTGTTGGGGGCGGGGGACCTGATGCGCACCCAAGGTAGCACACGGACGCGGAATTTACATCGAAAAAGAGCGATTTTCGCCTCTTTTTTTAAGGGCCAAGGGACTTCGGCCCAATCCGCAAATGGCGGCGGGCTATTCTCCGGCCGTCCGCGCCACGCATCCCCGGTCCTTTACACTAATCCCAAAGAAAGCGGAGAACAGTGGCATGCGCCGTTTGCGGAATATCTTCGGTCTGGTGGTTCTGCTGGCGGCGGCGCTGCCGGCGTTTGCGGCGTCGAATTCCGCCGACGTTGCGCACCTGCATGTGCAACTGGTCTTTCCCAACCAGAACCTCAATGCCGGGACTTCGGTGAATGCAGGTTTGTACTTCAAGCTCGAATCGGGATGGCATGTGTACTGGATGAATGCGGGCGATTCCGGCGAGCCGCCGCATATTCAGTGGACTCTGCCCCAGGGCATCAGCGCCACGCCGTTGCAGTTTCCAGCGCCCCAACGTTTGCCGTTGGGCCCGCTGATGGATTTCGGCTACGAGAACGAAGTTCTTTTTCCGTTCACATTGGACGTAGCAAAAACAGCGAAGCCCGGCCCGGCTACGCTCCATGCCAAAGTTGATTGGCTGGTCTGCCGTGAAGTGTGCATTCCCGGGAAAGTTGAGTTGGACCAAAACGTCAACGTGGTCTCCGGAACACCGGTCGTCAATCTCATCTCTCCCAGTGATCAGCAACTGTGGGCGCGCTTTGCCGGCCGACTCCCGCAAGTGCTGCCCTCGTCCGACACCGCCGTCTTCCAGCCCACACCCGTCGGATTCCGCCTCGCCGTCACCACCGGCCAGCGCGAATCGCAAGCCGTCTTTTTCCCTGAAGACGAGGACGTTGTCGACAATCCTGCGCCCCAAACTGTTTCGCCGACTGCAACCGGCTTCGTTCTCGATCTCAAGAAAGACGCCAACCTCACCACGAATCCCGCGCAGTTGAAAGGCGTGCTTGAACTCTCCGGCGGCAGGAACTACGAGATCGCCGCGACGCCCGGGACCGTCGCTGCTCCGCCGGCCCCGCCCGCGTTCTCGTTCGGCGCGCTCGCCAGCACCGCGTTCTTCGCATTCCTCGGAGGGCTGCTGCTCAACCTGATGCCCTGCGTCTTTCCCGTGCTGTTTTTGAAAGGCCTCGCGCTCGTGAATTCCGGAACGGAAGAGCGGCACAAGCTCCGCTCTCACGGCCTGGTTTACACCGCAGGCATTCTCGTCTCCTTCTGGGCGCTCGTTGCCGCTTTGCTCATTCTGCGTGCCGCCGGAGCCACGCTGGGCTGGGGATTCCAATTCCAGTCGCCCGGCTTTCTCGCGCTCATGGCCGCGCTCCTCTTCTTCCTCGGGCTTTCGCTCGCCGGGCAATTCGATATCGGCCTCACTCTCACCAGCGCCGGTGGCTCTCTCGCCGCGAAGCAGGGCTACGCGGGCAGCTTTTTCACAGGAGTCCTCGCCGTCATCGTCGCCACCCCGTGCACCGCGCCTTTTATGGGAGCGGCCGTCGGCTATGCTCTAGCCCAACCCGCCGCCGCAACCTTCACGATCTTCACTGCACTTGCTCTCGGCCTGGCCGCGCCGTATGTCGCGCTCACGTTGCAGCCTGCCTGGACCCGCGTGCTGCCCAACCCTGGCGCGTGGATGGATATTCTCAAGCAGGCCGTATCGGTTCCCATCTTCGGCACGGTCATCTGGCTCGCCTGGGTCGTCGCCGATGCCTATGGCGCGAACCTCCTGCTCGCGCTGCTCTCCATCTTTCTGCTCCTCGCTATCGCCGGGTGGTTCCTTGGCCGATGGCCGGCGCAGCGCTGGGCCACTCTTGTTGCGGTGCTGATTCTGCTTACGACGCTTGTTGCCTGCATCACCGCACCCAGAGAGCTTGCCGAGTCGCCGGCGCAGCTCTCCTCCGAAGGCTCCGGCCCACGCAGCGGCACTTGGCAGCCTTGGTCGGCCGATGGCGTCCAGCGCGCCCTTGCCGCCGGGCAACCCGTTTTTGTGGACTTCACCGCCAGTTGGTGTCTGAGCTGCCAGGTCAACGAGCGTGTCGCCATCAGCCAGCCTGAAGTGATGCACGCGTTTGGGGCAAGCAATGTGGCCTTATTTAAAGCCGACTGGACCCGCGAAGATCCAGCAATTACCCAGAAACTTACGGCGCTCGGCCGCAGTGGCGTGCCAGTCTACGCGCTCTATGTCCCAGGGGAAAACAACCCCCGGTTGCTGCCGCAGGTGCTTACGCCTGGCATTGTTCTGGACGCCATCAACAAACTCCCCACCGCGGCTGCAACTCCCGCCAGCGCTTCTCCGTCCAAACAGCAGTAAACTGGGTGCGTCTCGTTTGACGCCATCGCGAAAGGGCACGACTTTGGTCGTGCCGTAATGGCGGCAAAACAGAGTCGGGGCTTTAGCCCCTGATTTCCTTTCAAACCGAGACACTACCGCAAACTGGGTGCGGAATCGGTCGAAATCAGATCGCCAATTTCCCATCCAGCGCAAGTCGGAACTCCCACAGTCAGGAGGTCGACTCTCATGAAATCTCTAACTTTTCTCGCCGGCTTGGCGCTTGCGGCCGCGCTCGTGCCCGTTGCGGCCGGCGCACAGGCTGTCGTGGGCTCGCCCGCGCCCGAATTCGCTGCGACTGACTCGCACGGACAGACCCATTCGCTCCAGGAGTACCGCGGCAAATACGTGGTCCTCGAGTGGCACAACCAGGGCTGTCCCTATACCAGGAAGCACTACGTCAGCGGCAACATGCAGTCGCTGCAAAAGGAGTGGACCACGAAAGGCGTGGTTTGGTTCACGGTCATTTCTTCAGCGCCGGGCGAGCAGGGCTATGTGACCGATGCCGAGGAGAACGCGTATCTCGAGCAGATGCACGCCGTGCCCACCGCGGTGCTCATGGATCCCGAAGGCAAGCTGGGCCATCTATTCAGCGCCAAAACCACGCCGGAAATGTATGTCATCGATCCCGAGGGCAAGTTGATCTACGAAGGCGCGATCGACGACCGGCCCACGCCCGACACGAGCGACATCAAGGGCGCCGACAACTACCTGAACGACGCGCTGATGGAGTCCATGTCCGGCAAGCCGGTTGCGCACGCCTACACCCGGTCGTATGGTTGCTCGGTGAAGTACGCAAACTGAGGCCAGCAAAGCGACTGTCGTTTCCCGTCAGGCAAGCTCGAATATTGCACTTGACAAACCATAACCATTCGGTTATGAATAATTCATGCAGGCCGTAGAGTCCGACATCTTCAAGGCGCTGGCCGACCCCACCCGCAGGGCAATCTTTGAGCGGCTCACCCGCAAAGGCGAGCAGACCGTACATGCGTTGACAGGGTCGTTCCACGTGTCGCAGCCGGCAATCTCGAAACATCTGACGGTGCTGAAGAGGGCAAAGCTGGTGCGGCATCGCCGCGAAGGACGCGAAACGCACTACACTGCGCAGCCGAAGGCCCTGGCGCCGTTGGCCAACTGGATGAGCCACTACGGCGCCTTCTGGAATGAACGATTCGATCGACTCGAAAATCTGCTGGAAAGGATGGACAAATGACCGAGACCGTTGCATCAACCCGCACTCTGACGATCGAGCGCGAACTGCCGCATCCGCCAGAGAAGGTGTGGCGAGCCCTCACTGAAAGCCAATTGATCCAGGAGTGGCTGATGGGGAACGATTTCCAGCCGGAAGTCGGCCACCGGTTCAAATTCCGCTCCACGCCCGTGCCGAATTGGGACGGGGTGATCGACAGTCAAGTCCTGGTCATCGAACCGGTTTCGCGACTCTCTTATAGCTGGGGCACGATGGGCATGGAGAGCGTTGTCACCTGGACATTGACGCCGACAGCGAACGGCACGCATCTTCGCATGGAACATTCCGGTTTCCCGTCGGAGGAAAGCGCAGCCTACAAAGGTGCGAAATACGGATGGACGAATTTCATCGGCAAACTCGAAAGCGTCGTTGGAGGTTTGGACTGACCATGAAAACAAAACGCACTGCCTACTGGGCCACGACCGTACTCGTAGCGTTTTTCATGAGCGGCGGTGTCGCGCAGATTTGGCAATTCCGAGCCAACCCTCATGGCGTCGTGCCCGAACTCGGCTACCCCATGTATTTCTTCCTCATCCTCGGAATCTGGAAGGTGTTGGGAGCCATCGCTATCCTCATGCCGCGTTTTCCGCGGCTCAAGGAATGGGCGTATTCCGGCATCTTTTTTGACCTCACAGGTGCAGCCGCATCCTGTGCCGCGGTCGGCGGGTACGGCGCTTATGCCTTTCACGTCATCGCTCCGCTCCTCATTGCGGGTCTTACTGTGGCATCGTGGGCGCTGCGACCCCAAAACCGCACCGTCGGCGTCCTTTTTTCTGCGACCAACGAGCATGCAGGTGTGAACGCGAGAGCGGCTATCGTTAGCTAGAGCGGCGACGAAGCACAATTGAGCCAGGGACGCGAAGCAGGGCGATCAATCTTTGCCATGCTTACCGGACTTGACTCTGCGAATCTCCTCCAGCCGCGCGGCCAACTGCTTCTCGCGGCCCTCCTGCGTGGGATGGTAGTAGCGGCGCCCTTTGAGCGAGTCCGGCAGACAGTCCATGTCGGCCACTTTGCCCGCTTCGTCGTGCGCGTAGCGATAGCCTTCGCTGTAGCCAAGAACCTTCATCAACTTGGTCGGCGCGTTGCGCAGATGCAGCGGCACCGGCTCCTGGCGTTTATTCTCGATCTCGGCCTGCACCGCGCCCCATGCGGTGTATACCGCGTTCGATTTGGGTGCGAGCGCCAGATACACCACCGCTTCGGCCAGCGCCAGCTCTCCCTCCGGTGAGCCGAGAAAATCGTAAGTGTCCCTCGCAGAGAGGCACAGATTCAGCGCCTCGGGTGCGGCCAGGCCGATGTCCTCCACTGCCATGCGCACGATGCGCCGCGCCAAGTAGAGCGGATCTTCGCCGCCAGCCAGCATGCGTCCCAGCCAGTAAAGCGCGGCATCGGGATCGGAGTTGCGCACGCTCTTGTGCAGCGCGGAAATCAGGTTGAAGTGCTCCTCGCCCGATTTGTCGTACATCAGCACGCGCTTCTGCACCGCTTCCGCGGCGATCACTTTGGCGATCGTCTTATCGTCCTGCACGAGTTGTGCTGCGACTTCAAGCGCGTTGTAGGCGCTGCGGCAGTCGCCGCTCGAGTAGCTCGCAATCAGCTCCAGCGCATCGTCGTCGGCAGTCAATCCGAGCGCGCCCAGGCCGCGTTCCTTGTCGGCCAATGCGCGCTTGAGCAGCGTCACGATCTGCTCCTCTTTCAACGGTTGCAGCACATACACGCGGCAGCGCGAGAGCAGCGCGGAAATAATCTCAAAGGACGGATTCTCGGTGGTCGCGCCGATCAGACGGATGGTGCCCCGCTCCACGTAGGGAAGAAATGCGTCCTGCTGCGCTTTGTTGAAGCGGTGAATTTCATCGATAAACAGGATGGTCCGCGAGTGCATCTCGGCGGCGCGCGCGGCGTCCACCATCACCTGCTTGATCTCCTTGATGCCGCTGGTGACCGCCGAGAACTCGATGAAGGTGGCCGCGGTGGTTTCGGCAACAATCTTGGCCAGCGTAGTTTTGCCCACGCCCGGCGGACCCCAGAAGATCATGGAACTGGCATCGTCGCGCTCGATCTGCACGCGCAACGGCTTGCCGGGACCGACCAGGTGTTCCTGGCCCACCAACTCGTCCAAACTGCGCGGCCGCATCCGTTCCGCCAGCGGCACCATTGCATGGAGCAGGCTTTTGGACGAGGAGCGTGGAACGTGCGGCGCATTGTCGAACAAATTCATCGCCGCGCTCCGCGGCGGTTCGCCGGTCCGCCGCCGCCAGTTGCACGCTGCCGCGCCGCTTCATAAAGCAACACGCTCGCCGCCACTGCGGCGTTCAGGCTTTCCACTGGTCCGGGGCAGGGAATCGTAATTCTCGCGTCGGCCTTGGCAGCCAACTCTTCGGCCACGCCGTTGCCCTCGTTGCCGATGATGAGAGCCACCGGTCCGGCCATGTTGACCAGTTCGGCCGGCTGCGCGGCGTGCACCGTTGTGGCAAGAATCTTTACTCCGGCTTCATGCAGCTCTTCAAGGCACTCCTCTTCGCTGACCGCCAGCAAAGGAACGCGAAAGACGCTGCCTGCCGAGGCCCGTACTGCCTTCGGGTTCCAAGCGCTCACGGTGCCGGGCAGGCTCACCACGCCGTCGGCGCCAAAAGCCTCAGCCGAGCGCAGGATCGTGCCTAGATTTCCCGGATCCTGAATGCCGGCGAGCACCATTATGAGCGCCGCGCCTTTGCGGCGGGCATCCAGAATGTGCGGCCACGACCAGTCCGGAGGCTCGACTAATGCGGCAATTGCTTGCGGCGTCTCGGTGGCCAGCGCAGAGTCGAGCAGCTTCGCGGGCAATTGCAGGATTTCGGTCTCCCGCGGCACCGGCAGTGCGCCCAGCAGCCGCTGAGCGCCTTGCGCCACAAAAATGGTCGTCACATGCAGCCCCGCGCGCAGCGCCTCTTCCAGCAGATGTGGCCCTTCGATACCGACGCGGCCCAAGCGGCCACGAGCACTGCGGCCCGCCGCGGCCAGCGCCTTGCGCAGCTCTTTCAGGCGCGCATTGTCCTTGCTTTCCACCACGCGAACCGGCATCGAACGGGCACCTCTGTGCACTGAGGCGATTCTAAGAGCAGCCACTAGCTTCTAGCTACTAGCCTCTAGCCCTTACTGCTATGAATTCACCAGCGATTTCGTGTGCATTCTGCGCCTCGAGCCAACCCGATCCTGAGCGTGCGAGGCTGGAATCCTGCGGCCAGGAGCTAGAAGCTAGAGGCTGGAAGCTGCTTTGCAACTTGCACCACAGCTAGTGCTGTGATAGTTTCCGATTCTGTAGCGTCTTCTTTTTATTCGGGAACCGAGGTAAGCAAGATTGTCGGCGGAAATTCTGCGCGTTCATCCCGATGAACCCCAACCAGACCGGATCGATTACATCGTCTCCTGCCTGCGCAAAGGCGGTGTGGTTGCTTTGCCCACTGACACGTTTTACGGCCTGGCCGTAGATCCGGTGAACCTCTACGCCGTCGAGCAAATCTACCAAATCAAGACCCGCCAGAAGCACAAGCCGCTTTCGCTGTTGATCTCCGGCCTGGCCCAGGCCTATGAACTGGCGCGCGACACCGATCCGCTGCTCGACAAGCTGGCCGATCGCTTCTGGCCCGGGCCGCTCACCATCATTGTCCGTGCCGGAACCAAGCTGCCGCTGCGCTCCACGGCCAACACCGGCAACGTGGCGCTCCGCGTGCCTGACGCGGCCATTGCACGCGCGGTGGTGGAGCGTTTCGGGCTGCCCATCACGGCTACCTCGGCCAATCTGCAGGGCGCTTCGGAGTGCACCAACGCCGCCTGCGTTCGCGATCAGATTGGCGATCGCATTCCTCTCATCATCGACGGCGGTCCCACCGGCCGGGCGCAGCCCACGACCATTGTCGATCTCACGCTCGGAGCCGGACGTTGGGAGATTCTGCGCGAAGGCGCGATTCCCACCCACGAAGTGGTGATGGTCCTGCAGCAGTGAGAAAAACAGGGAATCGGAACCAGGGAACAGGGATCAGACAACGCGGCCAGTGCTAACCAGAGATTTATGATGGTTGCGACACTGGGAAGTGTCCGCTGACCCCTGAATCCTGTCCTATGTCCGCCCAATCCAAGCCGAAGCGTCGTCATACAGGCATTTACATCGCGACGGCGCTGATGTTGCTTCTGGTTGCCGGCACCGTGGGCTGGATCGATTGGGTCTACACGCAAATCGAGCGCTATGCGCATCAGGACCAAGCCGCCCCCGCCGATGCTATCGGCGTACTGGGTGCGGCGGAGTACGATGGACGGCCCTCCCCGGTTTACCGCGCCCGCCTGGACCACGCACTCGAGCTCTATCATCGCGGCATCGCGCCGCTGATCATCACGCTGGGAGGCCCCGGCGGCGATCAATTCACCGAGGGCTCGGTCGGCCGCGAATACCTGGTGAGCAGGGGCGTTCCCGAAAGTGCCATCATTGCTGAGACCGAGAGCCGCAACACCGAAGAATCGGCTCGCCGTCTGGTTGTCATCGCGCGCGCCAACGGCTTGCACCGCCTTGTGGTGGTCAGCGACGACACCCACATGTTCCGCATACACGAGATTTGCGCCGCCGATGGGCTCGATGTCCTGACGTCGCCGCGGGCGCGTCCGGCCGTGGAAGAGAAGACGCAGGAAGGCGCGCGCATCGCCCATGAGATTCTGAGCTACACACTCTGGCGGCTGGATCTGCATTAAGAGCAGGAGCAAGTGTGAGTGCGAGTGTCGGCGCCTGCCGGCTTCAGTGCAGGCCGCACAGCAACGCCAGCGCAAATCCCGCTGCGCTTGCTGTGGACAGAAAATTCACCGCGTCGTTATTCAGCAAACCACGTTCTTCCAGCGTGGCTCCCAGCAGGCTGTCGAAAAACAGGCCGAAGACAGCCCCCGCGCAGCTCACCGCAAACAGGATCCAGCCACCGCCGAGCGCCCACATGCCCGCATAGGCAACAACGGCTGCAGCAACCACTCCGGCCAGGGTACCGGCCACGCTGATGGCGCCATCGCGTCCGGGATCGACCGCCTTGAACGAAGTGATCATGCGCGGACGTCCGCCCAGCACTTGTCCGAGCTCCGACGAAGCCGTGTCGGCCGCAGCCTCAGCCAGTCCCGCAATCGCCAGCGCAAACAGCATGGTCGGCGTGGCGGCATGTTGGGGCATCCAGCGGGAGTCTGTGAGCCAGGTCTGTACGGGATTACTCACGACCAGCGCCGCGAAGCCAAGATTGGCCGCAACCTGGGAGGCTGACCGTCCCTTGCGTCCCTCCGCAGTCCCGAGCCGTTCTTTTTTGCGCCGGCCGGCGCGCGTGACCGCGAAGGCCAGCAGGGAAACCGCCAGGGTGGGAACGAGGGCGGAATGCCACGGCGCATAGGGAACCACGACCGTGGAAAACATGAGGCTGGCCGTGATCAGCGTCCCGGTCACGGCAGCTGCCGGAGTGGCCGCTCGCAGCTTCCACGTGACCAGCCCCAGCAAGACGCTCAGACCGATGGTCCAGACAGCGACTGGAGCCGCCTGCGACGCCCACCAATTGCAGTCAAGCACTACTTCTGTACCCGCAAAAGGCAGTACGGCAAGTAACACGAGCTTCGATTGCCAGGTCAGCGTGTTTTCAGTCACGCTTCATCGTATCCCCTGGCCGCTCGTAGATGTCGATATACGCTTGCGCCGGGCGAAGAGCGAGCGGTGATGGCCGATGACCAATCTTCATTTCCAGCGTCGCAAGGAAGTGCATATGCCGGGGGCAGTTTTTGACCGCCCGGCTGATTTACAATCACTAGGAAGCAGGAAAGATTCTGAATGAGGCTTTTTCCCATGATTTCAGGCCAGGGGCGCGCACTGTTAGCCCAGGCAGGCGGGGCACTTGCAATTGCCGTATTGATTGCAGGTTGTGGCGACAATTACAGGCCGACGGTGACCCCGGTATATAGCACCGGCCCGGCCGCGCAACCGTCGTCATACGCTGTCGTGGTCTCGTCCACGGGCACGAACACAGACGGCGTAGTTACCCTTATCGATTACTCGGGCGATTCGATCTTGACGGAGGCAACCATCGGTCCCGGACCGACTGCCTTCACCCTCGATGAGTTGGGCGCTACCGGCTACACCGTGAACAGCGACGGCACGCTCTCCAACTTTGCCATCACCACCTCGCTGCAGACCAAGTATGTTTCCTTCTCCACCTTGTCGCCGACCTCGAAGATCGTGAACCTGATGCCGCCGTCTTCCGGGCTTTGGGCCACTGACCTGAATGGCGATGTGGTCGATCTCTTTCAGGGATCGCCGCAGGCATTCAAGCTGGCAATTCCGGTGGCAACCTCCGCAAGCGCCGCGACCATGCCGATGTTTATCGCCGGGTCTCCCACTCTTTCCGGCGAGCGCGAATACGTGATTAGCCAGAACGTGCCCGATGCTCCGCTCCAAATCCAGACCGAGGCAGTCACCTGCAACAATCCGGCCAACTTCGCTTCGGTGCCGACCGGCGTAGCGACCCCGATCGAGATCTCCAGCAATACCACCGATCCGGCCATCCCGGTAGGCAAGTGCCCCGTTTTTGCAGTGCCATCGACCGACCAGCAGCGCCTGTTTGTGCTCAATCGCGGCGACGACACCATCACGGTCATCAACGCCAGAAACAACACGCTCGATGCCTGCACGCCCTTTCAGAACCAAAATGGGCAATGGGTCACCTGCCACCAGACCATCCAGCTTCCCACCGGCTCGGGGCCGATCTACGCGGAGTATGCTCCTGCAACCCAGCAGCTCGTTGTCGCCAATTACGACGGGGGATCGATTAGCGTCATCGACGTTCCCCTCGATGAATACGGCAACGACTCCAACACGTACACCAACACCAACTGCACCACGTACGCATCTTGCGGCGCAATCACCGGCGGCTTTGGAACCGTGCACAACATTAAAGTTGGCAACACGGCCACCCCCAATCCGGCCAGCGTGACGGTGCTTTACGACGGAACCAAGGCCTATACCGCCAATCAAAACGATGGGGAGCAAAACGGCACGGTGACCGTGGTCAATCTGTCCACGTACACGGTGGAAAAGACCATCACGGTTGTCGGTCATCCGCGCACCGTGGTGAACACGCAGAACTCCGAGTACGCCAAGATCTACGTGGGCTCACCCGACAGCCCGTACATCACCATCATCGAATCGAGCCCGACGATTACAGACGCGATCGACACCACGGTTCTGGTGGAGGGCACGGTAGTGGATGTGCGCACCACCTCGCAGAACGGCAACAGCGGTAACAATGATTACAGCAGCCGCGTGCCGGGCTACGGCCAGCCGTGCAACCTGTCGCCTTCGAGCATGGTTTCCACCTACGGTGCGAACTATACCCTCGCGGAATGCCAGGCCATTCCGTAAAGCATCGATCACTTCGTTACAATCCAAAGGGCCATTCCCTCTGAGGGAACGGCCCTTCGATTTTTTGAGGGAGTGGCAGCGGCCATGCCGGATGCGGGCAAAGCACGTCCCGGAAAAACCCGTCTCGACCTGCTTCTCGTCGAGCAGGGCCTTGTCGCCAGCCGCGAGCGCGCGCGGGCGCTGATTCTAGCCGGCCGCGTGCTCGTCCGCGAGCAGAAGATCGACAAGCCCGGGACTGCGTTCGCGCAGGACTCCCCGATTCGCCTGCTCGGCGAGGATCAGCCGTACGTTAGCCGCGGCGGATTGAAACTGGCTGCGGCCCTGGAGCATTGGAAGATCGACGTCAAGGGCCGCGCATGCCTCGACGTAGGCGCTTCGACCGGCGGCTTTACCGATTGCCTGCTGCAGCACGGCGCCGCACACGTGACCGCAGTCGATACCGGCTTCGGGCAGATCCACATGAAGTTGCGCAACGATCCGCGCGTGCAACTTCTGGAGCGCACCAACGCCCGCCTGCTCATGCCGGGATTATTTGCATCCGGGGCACTGTCTGTCCAGGATTCGGATAAGCTTTTTTCAGACAACAAGAAGTGTCAGGGCACGACTTTAGTCGTGCCGAAAATGCAGCCCAATGAAAGTGGGGCTTTAGCCCCTGAGGGAAATCCCGAACTCACGCTTCTGGTCATGGACGTTTCGTTCATCTCGGCCACGCTTCTTCTGGGGCCGGTGACATTGGCCGCGCCGGCGCTGGTGGAGGCCGTGATTCTGGTCAAACCGCAATTTGAGGCCGGCCGCGAGCACGTGGGCAAGGGCGGCATCGTGCGCGATGCGGCTGCGCACCAGTTGGCGATCGAGCGAGTCGCGGATGGCGTGCACGCACTCGGCTGGCAGGTTGTGGAGACCATCGATTCGCCGATTACGGGAGCCGAGGGCAACCGCGAGTTTCTGCTCTACTCGCGGCGTGCATAAACTGGACTCTTGTCACAAAGAGGGCCAGTTGGCAGCACGCCGAGCACTGCGAAGACTGTCTTCCCCACCCATCTCAAACCGTCGCGCCACACTTGGTGCAAAACGCTGAGCCGCCTTCCAGCATTGCCCCGCAACTCCTGCAGAGGCCGTGGCCGGGCTGGCCCACGAGTGGTTGCGGCGGAGGCGGAGGGGGAAACCCTATTGGCGGCATGCCCGGGTACCCGGCGATCGCGCCGGCTGCCTGTTCGGGAAACTTCGGGTTCGGGCCGTATTGATTCGGCCCCGGTTGGCCATCCGTACACAGGAAAACCAGCTGGACGATCGCCGTGACGAACCCTACGATGGGGATCACGCCCAGCACGATCAGCAAAAAGAGGATCCAGCCGCTCTTGCCGATGTCGTGGAATCGCCGCGTAGCCACCGCCAGAGATGGAACCACACTCGCCAGACCGTAAATGCCAACCGGAATGAACAAGACCCATCCGTTGTCCTGCGACATCGCAATTCCTACCAGGCCGATCGCGGCCAGCGCGAGCATGGCCAGAAAATTGAACAGCGCGAACATCCAATACTCCGTGCGCCGCGCGCGCCCATCGAATTCGGCATACTTCTTCCACACCATCAAATACCAATCCATCGGTTGCTCCTTTTCAGGCAGATTGATGAATGCTATGGTTCAGGCCCGTCTCTGGCGGTGCTCGTCCGCTTGCACAGCCGACGATATAGACTCCGCTTTTGGTGTTGAGCCAATATACCGCCGAAACTTCGGCAAGGCCAGAAGATTTAGATCGCTTTTTCGAAAAATTGTGGAGTGATTCAAATGCCGTTCAGGGGGCTTTTACTACTGCCCCACAGACGAAGACCTGTCAGTGGGCGCCCGGGCGTCGGCAAAGACCAATCCGCCGTTGCGGCTCGGCCTATCGGCAACTCGAAAGCCCGCTGGATGCGCCGGAATCATACAGCGAAAGATGCTTTTGTCCCTGGCGGAGCTGGTCGATTACACTCGAACCAATGACCCGCGTCGCCATTGTTGCGAAGCCGAATCGCGAAGAGCTCAAGCGGCTTTTGCCGGAATTGATTGTATGGCTGCGCCAGCACGGTTACGAGCCGCTGCTCGACCATGAAAGCGCAAGCTACACCGCGGACGCGCCCTCAGTCGATCGCGCGGAGCTGCCCGCACATGCGCCGCAGTTGGTCATCGTGCTGGGCGGCGACGGCACATTGCTGGCCGCGGCACGCATCTTTGCCACCGTCGACACCCCCATTCTCAGTGTGAACCTCGGATATCTCGGTTTCCTCACTGAAGTACGTCTCGGCGATCTCTACGCCACGCTCGAGAACTGGTGCGCCGGCTGCCACACGCTCGACGAACGGGCCATGTTGCACGCCGAGCTTTGGCGCGCTGGCGCCGAGATCGCGAGCTTCGAAGCGCTCAACGAGGTGGTGGTTTCAAAAGGCGATATCGCCCGCATGGGCGATTTTGCAGTGGAGTTGGATGGCAGGAGTGTGGCCAGTTTCCGCGCCGACGGCGTCATCGTCTCCACGCCGACGGGCTCTACGGCCTACACGCTGGCCGCCAATGGGCCCATTCTGACCCCGAATGTCGACGCCATGGTGGTGACGCCCATCTGTCCCCACCTGCTCACTCTGCGGCCCATCGTGGTGCGTGGCGATGCTTCGCTTACCGTTCGCGTAGAGGGCGTACCCGATGTCGCGCTGCTCACCATCGACGGCCAGCAGAAGGTTGAACTGCGCCGCGGTGACGAGATGCGCTGCTGCCGCTCCCGCCATACTGTCAAGCTGGTTCGCCTGGGTGACAGCGGATTCTTTGACGCATTGCGCAGCAAATTGAGTTGGGGCGAGCAGTAGCAGATTGTCCGTGGCTCAGCGGTAGACTTCCCGCCGGTTGCCAATCTGAACCACGAGGACGCAGAGCTTTTCGTCCTGAATGTCGCAGATGATGCGAAAGTCGCCGATACCATAGCGCCAGAACGCACCCAGCAAACTACCCGTCAACGCCTTGCCCGTGTCACGTGGGGTGCGTCCACCGGAGATTCGCTGGTCCATGAAGTCGAGGATGCGCCGGGCAACTTGCCTGTCGAGTTTACGCAGCTGTTTCCGAGCCGTTTCGGCGTATTCAATTGTCCAGGCCAAGGTCGCTTCTCACGTCTTTTGCGGAATAGACTTTTTCCTTGCCTCTGCGCACGTTTTCCATCGTCGCTGACGCAAGATAATAGTCCTCCAGATCTTCCAATCCCCTGTCGATCATCTCCCGCAAGTAGTAGGCCTTGGTGCGGCCCGTGCGCTGAGCCAGGCGGTCCAACCGCTGCTCGATGGCAGAGTCAAGTCGAACAGATGTCGCCATGGAACCCCCTTTTGAATACACGCATTCGATGTATTCATTATATTCGATGGGTGTTACATCGTCAAATTGCGGGCGTGGTTCCTTACCCGCCGGGTTGGTCGCAGCCGATGATAGGATCTACTTCGTCAGCTCCGCAAGCAACACCTGGGCCTTCGCAGTCAGCGTCTGCGCGCCCTCCACATCGCCCGAGGTCAGGGCGTCCCGGGCCTGCTTCAGAAACTCCCGGATATGATCGGCCGTCTTTTGCTCGGGGTCGCTCAGCGCGCGATTGATGCCATTCAATCGGCGCTCAATGTCGGCGATGGAATTCGCGGTTTGCTGGCGGGAGTTTGCCGGATCGCCTGAGGAAAGCTCTCCGATGGCACTCACGGGAGGGTTTGCAGGCGCTGGCTCGGGTGCCGTCCCGGCATCATCGGGGCTGGCGGGTCTCCTATGCCGGACCGGCGGCCGGATCGGTTCCAATTCTTCTCTGAAGTTAAAGACAGCGTACGCGGCAATCACCGTATCCTCGGGTGGCAACTCGATGTCGACGAGTGGAATGACCCGCTTTGGCTGGACGCGCGGCGCGAGCATCCGGGACTGCACCGGCGGCTTTTTGTGAAACGGCAGTCGCAAGCAGCCCGTGAGCAAGAACGGCAGCAGCCACACAACGCTCTTGGCAGGTGACTTCATTGCCCCAGCTCCATCTCGCTGCGCATGCTTACGGGTTGCTGAGCCCGGTGTGTCCGGTCCGCAGCGGAGAGTGGGATGCGCAGCAGGAATTCAGTGCCCCGGTCTTGTCTCGATTGTACTTCCACGCTCCCGTGGTGTAACTGCAGGATGCGATAGGTCATGGCAAGTCCGATGCCGCTTCCCCCGCTCTTGGTGGTGAAATACAGGTCGAAGATTTTTTCTCGTATTTCCGCGGGAATTCCAGGTCCTTCGTCGGCAATGCGCAGCACGGCAAACCTTTGCGCTACGCGCCCGGTGCGCGCGCTATCCACCCCGTTGCGCTGCGTCGAGGGCAGCGAAGCGGCGTCGGCGCTGCGATCCTCTTCGAGAGCCACCTCCAGCCGGCCGCCTTCGGGCATGGCTTGTGCGCCATTCTGGATCACATTCAGCGCCGCTTGCTTCAGCAGGTCAGCGTCCACGTTGGCAATCAGCGGTTCTGCCGGCATACGGCTCGTCAGCTTCACGTTCCGCGTGGTCAGTTCGTCTGCAGCCAGCGCCAGCACGTCGCCAATCACCAGCCGCAAGTCTTGTTCGTGCAATTGCAGCTCTACCGGCCGCGAGAAGTCCACCAGGGTTTGCACCACGCGGTCCAGCCTCCGAATCTCCGCGTCGATCACCTCCAGATGCCTCGTCGCCGGCCCTTCGGCATCGCCCAGTTTCGATTTCAAAAGCTCCAGATGCACCACGATGGCGTTGATGGGGTTCTTCACCTCGTGGCCGACGCCTGACGTCAGCCGCCCGATGGCCGCCATGCGGCGCGAAAGCTCCAGCTCCGATTCAATCTTCTCGGCTGACTCGAGATCGTGCAGCGTCACCAGCGCGCCCAGCCCGCGGTGTGTTTCATCGTCGTAAATAAAGTCCACCGACGCCTGAATGCGCCGCCCGTTTTCGGTGCGAATCTCCTCCTTCACCATGTTGGCGCCGGCGTCGATGCTTTCGCGCAGCGCCCGGCCCAGCACCGTAGTGCTGGAAAAGATCTCGCGCGCGGGCCGGCCTAGAACGCTGTCGCGGTCGATGCCAAGAAAGCGGCGTGCGGCTTCTGAAACCAGCACGGCGCGCTTGTCTTCGGTGAAGAGCAGGATACCGTCCTGCAAATTGCCGAGAATCTGGTCGAGATTCTCGCGCAATGCGGAGTAAACTTCTTCCACGTTGCGCATACGCTGGCCAATCCTCTCGATCTTTGTCGAGACCAGCGCTGCCACATCCTTTCTTGAAGCTGCTTTGCCCTCGGGGGACACTCCCTCGGCCGCCGCCAGGCGGTCAAGTTGCTGGCTGATCAGGGTCAACGGCCGCAACGCAAGATTGCTCAGCAGAAAAGCCGCTGCGAGCGCCACAATCAGCGCCAACGCCATCAAGCGCAGCGCATTCCGAAGCAGCGGCTCATACACCGCACGCAGCAGCGACGTGTGCACTCCGACGTTCACCGTGGCGAAGAGCTTACCGTTGTTCTCAAGAGGCGCGACGATGTCGAAGACTCTTGGCTCGCGGAAAGTCTGGGCCATCATGCCGATGGGATTGGCCCGGAGCAGTTTTTCGTAGTTGGGGCGCGAAGGCAGCGGCTTGCCTTCGTTGTCGGGGTTGGTGCTCAACAGCGTAACGCCCTGGCTGTCGCCGATGTTCACGTCGTACACCGTGAGGTAATAGCGGTTCACTGACACCAGCGCCGCCTGCAACTGCGCATCGTTGCGCACCGTTTCGGCCACCAGTTCCTGCAGCTCGCCGGGATTGTTGGGATCGACCGTGCGGTCTCGGAGGCCGCTCTCCAGCGCATTCTGCAGCGCGAACCGCACCTGCTGTGCCACCGACCAGTTCGTGTCGTAGGTCTGCCGCACCGCCGCTTTCACCAACTGGTGTATATAGACCAGCGACACCAGCCCCGCGATCAGGAACACCAGGGCCGAAATGGCCAGCACGAGTTTGGTTTTCAGGCGCATGGGGAATCGATCTTCAATGGGAACCCGCGTCTATCCGGCCTGTGTCTCTGTCCGCTCCCGGCCGTATTCCTTGAGCTTATTGTGCAGTGTCTTCAGGCTCACTCCCAGAATCTCGGCGGCGCGCGTCTTGTTCTGTCCCGTTACTTCGAGCGTGCGCAGAATAAGCAACCGTTCGGCCTCGTTAACGGTCGCGCCCACGCGCACTGTCACCACATTTCCATCCAACGCAGCAGATTCCAGGCCATGGTCCACGCCAAATTCCTGGGGCAAGTGTCCGGTATCGAGCGATGCGCCGTCGGGGCAAAGGACCACCGCCCGCTCGATGGTGTTACGCAATTCGCGCGCGTTTCCCGGCCAGTCATGAGCCATCAACCGCTCCAGCATCGGCGCCGACAGGCCGGACACCCTGCGCCCGTGCTTCTTGTTCATATCGTCGATCATTGCTTCCACCATGGGCGGCAAATCTTCCATGTGTTCGCGCAGCGGCGGCATGTGGATGTTGAACACATTGAGCCGGTAAAAGAGGTCGGCGCGCAGATGTCCCTGGGCCACGGCATGGCGGGGATCGCGATTGGTAGCTGCGAGCACGCGCACATCCACATCCTGTTCAGTGCGTGCTCCCAAGCGCCTGAGCTTGCGCTCTTCCAGCACTCGGAGTAACTTGGCCTGCGTACCGGCCGGCATTTCGCCCACCTCATCAAGAAGAAGCGTCCCGCCCGAAGCCAGCTCGAAGCATCCGGCTCTACGCTCCGCCGCGCCCGTGAATGCGCCCTTTTCGTGGCCGAAGATTTCGCTCTCAATCAGCGTTTCCGGAATCGCCGCGCAGTTCACCGCGACAAACGGCCGCGACTTGCGAGGGCTCAGGTCGTGCAGCGTGCGCGCCACCAATTCCTTCCCTGTGCCGCTCTCGCCGGTGATCAGCACTGGCACGTTCGACGGCGCAATCTGCTCGATCAGTCCGAAGATCTCGCGCATCTGCCGCGAACTGCCCACCAGCGCTCCCAGCACGCCCGACTCGCGCAGCCGACGCCGCGCCACTTCAAGCTCAATCGTGGTCTCCCGCTGTTTTGTCGCATTGGCCAGGATGGTCTTCAGCCGCGTTGCGTCCACCGGCTTCGGCAGAAAATCGTACGCGCCCAGCTTCATGGCCTCCACGGCCAGTTGAATCGAACCCATGGCGGTGAGCACCACTACGGCCATGTTGGCGCTCAGGCCGATGCCGCCTTCAGAGAGCTTGGCCAGCAGCCCCATGCCGTCGAGACGCGGCATCTTCAGATCCGTTACCACAATGGCCGGATCCCAAGTCAGCGCCTTTTCCCACGCCTCCACGCCATCGCGCGCGGTCTCGGTGCGGTATCCCCATCCGGAGATCAGCTCTGCCAGCCCGGCCAGGGCATTGGGCTCGTCTTCAGCAATCAAAACCTTCACAGCGTTCTGCATAGGGGCGTACCGTTCAACCTCTAGCTTACCTTTTTGCCGTGCCATCCGGCCAAAGACACTCTCTGCTTGGACCTCGCTGCATAAATGGCGCCGTGAAAGGGCCCGACTGAAAAGCCTGTCTAGGAATGCGTCGTAAGGCACAAAGTGTCAGGGCACGACTTTAGTCGTGCCACAAACAAAGCTCAATGGGCGGGGCTTTAGCCCCTTGGCCTGGATTCTTTCTGGCCGGCCATCACGGCAAAAATCGATCTCTTCCGATAGTGCGCTGCCGCACCCTCTAAACTGGAATCATGCTGCCCTACGAAATCTCCGCCGCTGAAGCTGCCCAAATCCTGCGCGAAAAAGGCGCCAAGCTCGTCGACGTGCGCGAACCATGGGAGTTCGCCGCCACGAGCATCGAGGGCAGTCTGCACCTGCCGATGGGCGAAGTGCCAACCCGTGCGCACAAGGAACTCAATGTGGACGAGCGGCTGGTCATCGTCTGCCATCACGGCGTGCGCTCCATGAACGTGACCGCGTGGCTGCGCCGGCAGGGTTTTGAAAATGCCCAGTCGCTGCGCGGCGGCATCGACGCCTGGTCGCTCGAAGTTGACCCCAATGTCACGCGCTATTAGCGCCCAAACGCGTACGTCACTTGAAAAAGACCGTTGTCTATCCCGGGATTTGTATTGGCCGTGCCGTGGTTCGAAATGTGGTGATAGCGGTACTCGAAACGAATCGAGCGGTTTCTGGCGCGATAGAGTTCGAAACCGGCACCCAGATCGAAGGTGAAGTTGAAGGAGCCAGCGTAATTGATCGGGATCGGCTGCGTGGAATACATATATCCGCCGTGACCGGCAAAAAAAGGCTGCATTTTACGGCGGGGCTGAAAATTCCACTGGATTCCGATGGGAGACATTGCCTCCCCGATAGTCCAGCGGCGGCCGCAGATACTGGTGTAGGTGTAATTTTCGAATCCCGGGACGCTTCCGCTTCCTGACGAGGGATAGCACGGCCCTAGCGTAGGGCTGGCCGTTGTACCGGTAGTCGTCACAGGAGGGTTCTCATTGGTGAACGTGACGGTTTCTGTGGTGTACTGCATCGGGTCGCTCTCCAGCGCCACCGGCAACAGTTCCCCGCTGTACTGCCAGTTCACGATGCGGTTGAGGAACAGCCGACGATTGTAGGAGACGCCAAGGTTCAGCAACTCGCGATTCTCAGCGTCGCCTAAGAGAATGTGGCTGGAGTCTCCGGAAAAAGCAACGATGAACCCGAACGTGTTCCGTCTGGCGTAATAAGGACCATTGATATCAGATTGAGCCGGTGCGGCGAATGAACTCACTGCAAGGATCAAAAGGACGAGATAGCAGAGACGTCCGCCGGGCTTGGGCCGTAGCTCACCGTCGTTCGTGCGCAAAAGAGTCCCCCTTTCGGGCGTGCGGACCGAATGCTCCTGGAATGCCTATACTTTTGTATTGACTCTGCGAATCAGTATAAGGGAACGAATTCATGTCTTGTTCTGCCGCTGCTTTTGCCCGCCAAAACTACCCTCGTTTTGTGGATGAACTGAAGGCCCTGCTGCGCATTCCGTCCATCTCCACGCTGCCTGAGCACAAACACGATTGCCGCAAGGGCGCCGACATGCAGTTGGCCGCTGTTCGGCCTGCTTCACATTGACGCAACCTCCCGTCGTTCGTTAACATCCGGCACAAGATGAATCCAGATCCGCTTATCGGACAGTCACTCCTGCACTACTCCATACTTCGCAAACTGGGCTCCGGCGGCATGGGCGTAGTGTACGAGGCCGAGGACGCGCAACTGAGCCGGCACGTGGCCGTCAAGTTCCTTCCGCCGGATATGGCCAGGGACAGCCAGTTGCTGGAGCGCTTTCAGCGCGAGGCGCGCGCGGCCTCGTCGCTGAATCACCCCAATATCTGCACCATCCACGCCATTGAGCGGGACGAGCTGCGGCATTTCATCGTGATGGAGCTGCTGGAGGGGCAGACGCTGGCGGAAAAGATGAAGGGGCAGCCGATGGACATGGAGACGCTGCTGCCGCTGGCCATCCAGATTGCCGATGCGCTGGAGTCGGCCCATGCCAAGGGCATCGTGCACCGCGATATCAAGCCGGCAAATCTGTTTGTGACGGCGCGTGGGCAACTGAAGATCCTGGACTTCGGGCTGGCGAAGATCACAGAGGGCCAGACGACGCAGGCGTTGGACGCGGGGCAGGAACTCACGTCACCCGGCGCGGCGGTGGGCACCATCTCCTATATGTCGCCGGAGCAGGCTCGCGGGCAACTGGTGGATGCGCGCACCGACCTGTTTTCGACGGGCACGCTCCTCTACCAGATGGCCACTGGCAGTCTGCCATTCCCGGGAGACACTTCGGCGGTGATCTTCGACGCCATTCTCAACCGCGAGCCGCAGTCGGCCGCGGAGGTAAATCCGGCACTGCCTCCGGAATTTGTGCGCATCCTCGAGAAGTGCATGGAAAAGGACCGGACGCTGCGTTGCCAGACGGCGACGGAACTGAAAACCGATCTCAGCCGGATGAAGCGCAACCTCGAGTCGAACCGGAGCCGCGCCAAGGCCAAGACCGATTCAGATTCCGGCGTGCACAAGCCTGGGAAATCGGTCGCCGTCCTCTACTTCGAGAACCTGAGCGGCGCCAAGGAAGATGAGTATCTGCGCGACGGGATCACGGAAGACGTCATTACCGAGCTATCCAAAATTCGCGGATTGAATATCTTTTCGCGCCCCACGGTGCTGGCGTTTCGCGACCAGCCCGTGACTCCGCAGCAAGTGGGTCAGAAGCTGGGCGCCGCGTACGTGCTCACCGGGACGCTGCGCCGCTCCGGCGCGCGGCTGCGCATCAACGCGCAACTGGTGGATGCGCACACCGATTTTCCCTTGTGGTCGGAGCGCTTCGACCGCGAGATGAAAGACGTTTTCGAAGTGCAGGACGAAATGGCGCGCAAGATCGCCGAAGCGCTGCGAGTGACGCTCTCTCCGGAGGAGTTGGAAGCCCTGGCGGTGAAGCCGACGGAAAATTTGCAGGCTTACGACCTCTACCTGCGCGGCAAGCGCTACGCGCGGCGGCAGACGCGGCAGGACCTGGAATTCGCGCTCCAGATGTTCGAAAACGCAGTCGCCATCGACCCCAGTTTCGCGCTGGCCTACGCCGCCTGCGCCAACGCCTGCGCCATGTTTTTCTGCAATTACAGCCGCGATCAGGTGTGGGTGGAACGCGCGCGCGAGGCTTCGGGCAAGGCCGTGGCCATGCGCTGGGACCTGCCCGAAGTGCAGGTGAGCCAGGCGTGGGTACTCTATGCGGCCGCACTGCACGACGAGGCCGTGCGCATGGTGAAGAAGGCCATCGAACGCAAGCGCGACTGCGAGGGAGCGTATTACCTGCTGTGCCGCGCCCTCTTTGCCGCGGGACGCTACCAGGAAGTACTGGATGTGGCGGAAATCGCCATCGAGGCCAGCGGCGAGGACTACAACGTTTACGTGCCCGTCCTCAACTCCCTGGGCGCACTGGGCAAGAAAGAGGGCGAGCGCAACATGCTCCAGCGCTTGATCGCGGCTCTTGAAAACCACCTGAAGCAGGTCCCGGAAGACGCGCGGGCTCGCATTCTGCTGGGCGGGTCCTACGCCCGCATGGAGCGGACAGAGGACGCCCTGCGCGAACTGAACATGGCCGTAACCCTGCGCGCCAATGAGGCATCCATTCTGTATAACGCGGCCTGCCTGTACTGCGCCTTGAATAGAAGAGCGGAGGCTTTGGACACCCTGCAAAAGGCCTGGGAAGCGGGATTTCGCGACGCGGCGTGGGTGCGGCGCGACCCCGACCTGCAGATGCTCCACGACGACCCGGAGTTCAACCGCATGTATCCGGAACCTGCGGCCTGAGCGATGGGGCAGTTTGACCCGCCGGCTGCTGGGTTGAGGGGTCTCAGCGCTAAGAATTCTCTTTGAAGAGCTTCATTTGTGCGTCCAACTCGGTGCTGGGGGATCGCGCGTTGGCCCACGACTTGCGGCATACGTGCACTCCATTGTTAACGCCATTCATCACTGCTCCCAGCCGCCTCAGCCGTCTATACTCTTTTCTGTCTTATTTTCAAATTGGAGCGATTCCGTGTCATCTTCCGCCGTTGCTTATGCCCGCCAGAACCATGCCCGTTTTCTCGACGACTTGAAGGCTCTGCTGCGCATTCCGTCCATCTCCACCTTGCCTGAGCACAAGGACGATTGCCGCAAGTCCGCCGAAACGCTGCTCGCCGAAGTGAAGCGCATCGGCATGGAGAATGCCCGCCTGATTGAAACCGAAGGCCATCCTCTGGTTTACGCCGATTGGCTGCATGCTGCCGGTAAACCCACCGCACTCATCTACGGCCACTACGATGTGCAGCCGGCCGATCCGCTCGACGAGTGGCTTTCGCCGCCCTTCGAGCCCACCGAGCGCAACGGCAACATCTATGCGCGCGGCGCGGTCGACGACAAGGGCCAGGTGGTGGCGCAGGTCAAGGCGCTGGAATCTCTGCTGGCCGCGAACGGCTCGCTGCCCATCAATGTGCGCGTACTCTTCGAAGGCGAAGAGGAAGTCGGAGGGGAGGGAATCGCGAAGTACGTCGCTTCAAAACCCGCCGACCTCAAGGCCGACTTCGCGCTTGTCTCCGACTCCGATATGTTTGCGCCCGGCGTGCCGTCGCTTTGCGTCGGATTGCGCGGCATGATCTACACCGAGCTCGAGGTGCGCGGCGCAAAGACCGATCTGCACTCCGGCATGTACGGCGGCGCGGCCCCCAATCCGTTCGTCGCCATCGCGCACATCATCGCCAAACTCAAAGACGAAAACGGCCATATTCTCATCCCCGGCTTCTACGACGGCATCGTTCCTCCCAGTCAGGAAGAACTGGCCGCGTGGCGCGGCCTTCCCTTCGACGAGGAGGAGTATCGAAAGTCCGAAGTGGGTTCAAAGCAACTGGTGGGCGAAAAGGGCTACAGTGTCCTGGAGCGCACCTGGGCCCGGCCTACGCTCGATGTGCACGGCATTCCCGGCGGCTTTATCGGGGCAGGCGCCAAGACTGTGATTCCCGCCAAAGCCACGGCCAAAATCTCCATGCGCCTGGTTCCCGGCATGACCCCAGCCAAGGCCTTCGAGCTTTACAAAAGCTATGTAAAGAAGATTGCCCCCGCCGGCGTCGATGTCGACGTGCGTCTGATTCACTCCGGCGACGCCTGCCTGGTTCCCGTCGACAACCCCTACATCAAGGCCGCCACGCGCGCCCTGCATGAGGTATGGGGCAAAGACACGGTTTTCATCCGCTCCGGCGGCTCCATTCCCATCGTTGGTGACTTCGATCGCAACCTGGGCCTGCCCAGCGTGATGATGGGCTTCGGCCTGCCCGACGACAATATCCACGCACCCAACGAAAAATTCAATCTGAAGAACTTTGAACTGGGCATCGTGTCGCTCATCCGCTTCCTGGAGGAGGTCGGCAGTTGAATCCGGCCGGGCAAGATCCGGCGCACCAAGATCCGGCGCATCGCAATCCAGAGCCCGACGCCCTTGGATTCGTGCTCGCGGGCGGCCAATCCAGCCGCATGGGCCGGGACAAGGCGCTCCTGGAGTTCGCGGGCAAGCCTCTTGTCGTTCATGCGCTCGACCTCTTTCAGGAAGCTGGCATTTCTGCCATGATCGCCGGCGCTGGTCCGTCCGCCTGCACGTCGCTTCAGGCCTTTGCGCCAGTCATCGACGACGCTTCGCCCAGCCGCGGTCCTCTTTCCGGCATTTGCACCGCACTCTCGAACATCTCCGCGCGCTACGCCGTATTTCTGCCTGTCGACTTGCCCCTGCTTCCGGCCTCGCTCCTCGTCTACCTTCTGCGCCACGCCCGCATCACCGGAAGCGCCGTGACCGTTCCGTCGGTTTCAGGTTTTGCGCAGACGTTCCCCGTGGTTCTCGACCGTGCCACACTGCCGGCGCTCCAAACCGAGCTCAACTCGGGCCGCAGCGGTTGTTTTTCCGCGTTCCAGGCGGCTTCCGCGGCCTTGGGCCAACCCCTCATCAGCGTTGCCATCGAACTGCTCGCTCAGACCGGCGAGGTTTCCGATCCGCGAGGTCTGCCCCCGGCGCGTTGGTTCCTCAATCTCAACACGCCCGACGATCTCGCGCGTGCCCAAGCGCTCTGTGAAACGCTTCCCGAGGACAAGCTCCCGGGCCGGGGTATCGCGTAAGCTGTTCTCAAAGGCATGTCGGACGCTGACTCTCAATCCGAATTTCTAAAGCCGCTGAAGGCAGAACTCGAGGCGCTGTCGCGGCCGCCCGCCTCCAAAGGTCCGCCCTCCATCGCTCCGCCTGGACCTCCTCCGCTAGGCCCCATCGTCCAGTTCGATCGGGTTTCAATTTCGTTCGGTGACCGGTCAGTTCTTGAGGAGGTCAGTTTTTCCGTCGAGCGCGGCCAAACGCTGTGCATTCTGGGCCGCAGCGGCGTCGGCAAATCCGTGTCCTTGCGCATGATCATGGGTTTTCTCAAGCCTGATTCCGGCGCGATTCACGTCGAGAACCAGGAAATCACCGGCCTCAGCGAAGAAGGCATGCGCGCCATTCGCAAGCGCGTCACCATGGTCTTCCAGAATGGCGCATTATTCGACTCGCTCAGCGTGCGCGAAAATGTGGCCTTCCCTTTACGCGAGCGCGGAGGCCTGGCCGACGACCAGGTCGATCAGATCGCGGGCCGGCTGATCAGCCTGGTGGGGGCTGAAGATGTGGCCGATGACTTGCCGGCCAGCCTATCCACCGGGCGCAAGCGTGCAGTGGCCATGGCGCGCGCTCTGGCCGCGCAGCCTGAAGTCGTGCTCTACGACGAGCCCACTACCATGGTCGATCCCCTCATTGCCCGCCACGTGGGGGACCTCATTCAGCGTCTCAAGCGACAGCTCGGCTTTACCAGCATCGTGGTCACGCACGATACCCGCTTCGCCCGCAAACTGGCGGATACCATCCTCTTTTTGCACCAGGGCAGGGCGCTTTTCTTCGGTCCCCTTGAAGCCTTTCTCGCTTCAAAAGATCCTGATATTCAGTTGTTTTTGACCCTGGACGCCTACGTATTGCCCACGGTATAAAGACCTTATTGTTTTTGTGGCAACAGTACTGTAAAATGAGTGAACTATAAGAAGTAAGACAGATAGAGCGACCGTTTAGTAACCATGTAGTTACTCTCTGGTAATCCTTTGCCTTGCAATTCTCTTGCGGCCCGGACTTTATTGGGCGAAGCTTAAGAAAACCAATTGATTCGGGATTGTGTCGAAAATTGGTGGGGCAAGAATTCACGAACTCCCCACGTGATGGGCTTTCAAGAACCTGCATAGCTTCCTGATTTGCGGCCGTTTTTCATCGCTTCAGGGCCTCGAAATCGCGCAATACGGTTCTTCTCATTATGCAAAAGTTTGCACGGATCAGGCTTCGTTCGCGTCAGGCTTCCCCCGCTCGCGAGGGCAAGCGCCGTGTCACGTGCGCCCAGCGCAACAGATTTACCTTTCCCGTGTCCTTCATTGAATGGCAGGCATTTGGGGCAGCGGGCACGCCTCCCCTTTCATTTCGTTTTGATGCATGTTTGCTTTGCTTCTTTTCCCTTGCGAATCAATCCCAGCACCACGCCGTTCAGTCACTTCTGAAAGTTTGAGGTCTGCGTTCCCCTTATGGCGAGTTCGGATTTTTGGCAAAGGTTATCTTCTTCCCTGGCTTTATCGGCCGAATGGGAATCGGGTGTCGCGAGTGGCTCCCCGCGGCCCGCTCGTGGCACGGCCAAACTCTGGATGGTCCTCGATATCGTCACGGTCTGCCTTGCTGCGGCCGTGACCACAATCTTCGAGTTTCATACCACTCCCCTGAAGGGAGCCCAGGGGTTTTGGAAAGGAACATTGTTTTTCGGCCGTTCGATGTGGGTATTGCTGGCCCTGCTATCTGGTTTCACTTTGACGCTCATTGCTACCAGCCGCCGCATGCACTTGTACACCCCGGAACGCCTGACCAATTTCCTGCATGAGCAAAGACTCAGTGCGCAGGCATGCTTGACTTCAGGCCTGCTGCTCACCGGCACGCTTTACCTGGTGCATGGCATCTTTATTCCACGCCGCATCGTGATCATTACGGTGCTGCTGGTCGCGATCGCACTGGGCTTGCGGCGGTTCATCTATCGCGTGCTCCTCTATCGGCGTTTCGACCGCGGTCTGGACACGCGCAACGTGCTCATTGTCGGCACCGGAACTGAAGCGCAAGCCCTTCGCCACCATCTCGACAGCATCCGGCATCTGGGATTTACCTTCAAAGGCTTCATCGAGCTCCCCGGTTCCGCAACGCGCACGCAGATGGCGCCCGGCGACATTGTCGGCACGCTCGATTCTCTCTTCCAGAATGCCCGCAAGCAGTTTATCGACGAGATTTTTTTCACCACGCCCTGCGAACGCAGCATCGTTCAGGACGTCCTGGCGCAAGCGCGGGTTCACGGTGTGGATTTGCGCGTGGTTCCCGACATGTACGACTCCGTGGCCTGGAACAGCCCCATCGAATACATCGGCCAGTTTCCCACCATGCCGCTGCATCGTGGTGAAGTGCCGGAACTGGGGTTCGTTTTCAAGCGCGTCTTCGATACCATCTTTTCCGTACTGACGCTTACTCTCATTTCTCCCCTGCTGGTGGCCGTCGCCATCGCCATCAAGTTCGATTCACCCGGTCCGGTCTTTTACACCTCTGATCGCATCGGCAAAAAGGGAGTGGTCTTCCGCTGCATCAAATTTCGCACCATGGTGACGGATGCAGATACCCGCCGCGCCGAGATCATGCACATGAACGAGCGCGACGACGTGCTCTTCAAAGTCTCGAACGACCCGCGCATCACGCGCCTGGGACGGTTCCTGCGCAAGTATTCGCTGGATGAGCTGCCACAGTTCTTCAACGTCCTGGCTGGCGACATGAGCATTGTGGGCCCGCGCCCGCCCCTGGCCGGCGAAGTGCACAAATACGACCTCAGCCACCTCCGCCGTCTGGATGTCACCCCTGGGATTACCGGACTGTGGCAGGTGCAGGGACGTCAGGATCCCTCGTTCGCCAGCTATGTGTCCCTCGATGTCTCCTACATCGACAACTGGAGCATCTGGCTGGACTTCAAGATCATCCTGCGCACCATCGCCGTCGTCTTTTCCGGCACCGGCACATAGTGGGTCTCGCGCTGCTTGGCTTGTGCGGGGAATGAATCCCTGGAACTGGTTGCACCAATGGGTTTCGTGAAAGGGCACGACTTCGGTCGTGCCGAAAACCGTCGTAAAACAAGGGGCTTTAGCCCCTGAGAGGCGTTTTTCAATCGGCTTCGAGTACTGATGCGACCAATTCTAGGACTGACCAAAAACTCCGGTCGGCGTATTGAAACTCGACGGCTTTTCCGTGAGACTCGTTGACAGCTCCGCGCCGGTTTCCGGTTTGGGTTTCTTGCGGACTCCGAGGTTGTTGATCGCGTAATCGATGAAGGGTGACTTGAGTTCGGGATCCTGCCCCAGGAAGCGGCAGGTCGCCACCACCTGGTCCACGATGAACCGCGGATGATAGCAGGCCAGATCGAGGCCCATATCTTCCCTCACCATGTACACGATAAAGTTGAACACGTCCTCGCGCAGCGTCAGGCCCTGCCGCGTGCACTCCCTCTCGAAAATGGTCCGGTAGTGCTCCAGGTCCGGCGGACCCACTTCGATCTTGTAGGGAAGGCGTCGCAGGAAGGCGGGATCCATCAAGTCTTCCGGTTCCAGGTTGGTGGAGAAAATCACCAGTTCCTCGAAGGGAATGCTGAAGGTCTTGCCGGTATGCAGCTTGAGATAGTCCACGCGGCCTTCCAGCGGCACAATCCAGCGATTCAGCAGATTGGCCGGGCTTACCAGTTGCCGGCCGAAATCGTCGATGAGGAAGCATCCGCCCAAAGCCTTCATGTGCAGCGGAGCTTCGTAGAAGTGGCCCGCTTCGTCGTAGCGCAGGTCGAGCATCTCGAGCGTCAGTTCGCCGCCCGTGATCACGAAGGGCCTGCGGCATGTAACCCAGCGCGTGTCGTAGGTCTCACGCCGGATAAACGATTGGCTGTCGTCTTCCTCCTCCGTCAACGGGCTGATGGGGATATGCACGCTGGGATCGTGGAAGCGGATGATCTGCCCCTCGATCATGATGGCGTACGGCACATAAATCACGTCGTGAAAGACGCTGGCGAATCGGACCGCGACGGAGGTTTTGCCGTTTCCCGGCGGACCGTAAAGCAGGATGGCCCTGCCCGAATTCAACGCCGGACCGGTTTGTTCCACGATATTGTCAGCCAGGGTCAGCTCGCTGACTGCCTTGAGAATTCGCTCGGCGGTAATGCGTTCGTTGGTCGGTTTCTGCAGATTGACGCGATCGACAAAGTCCGCCAGAGGCACTGGAGCAGGCCCGATGTAACCCTGGCGCTTGATCGCCTCCTGCGTCCAGCGCCGGCCCTCGTCGGTCAGCGCATAAGTCATGCCGATGGGACTATCGGAGTTGCGCGATCCCAGCACGTACAGCAACTGCCGCTCGATCGCAATCTGGGTCAGATCGATCACGATCGTCAGCGGCAGCTTGATGGCATCTGCATACTGGGCGATGCCGCTCAGACCGAAGGAATAAATCACCTTCATCAGCAGGGCGAGCAGCTCGGATTCCTCGAGGCCGGTGGCGGCAATGTTCTTGGGCTCCTTCGGAATGCGGCGAATAAATCCGTCCAGCACGCCCTGATCGATGGCCCCTACGGCCACAAGGTTGTCGCCAAGAAGTCCGCCGTGCTTCTTCAGCCGTTCCAGCGCGGCCGCCACATCGTTTTCCGTGACCAGCTTTGCGCGGACCAACAGATCGCCTAGTCGCACTCGCGTTTCGATGGTATCCCCCCGGCAACTCTTCTGCCTTTTTTAGCCCCAATGACCGAATATCCCACGTGCCAGTGGCGTCGCCGACGGCACACACGCATGCAACCTTCGGCACGCTCAAGTGTAAGTGGATGCTAAAGAGCAAAAAATCCCCCGTTGGAGGGTAACGTTACCGTGCGATTTAAAATGGAATTGTGAAGATTGCGCTGGCCCAGATCGACCCCACGGTCGGTGATTTTACCGGAAACCTCGACAAGATCGTTGCCGCCAGCCGCCGCGCGGCGGAACAGGGTGCGCGCCTTGCGGTCTTTTCCGAGCTCGCCATCTGCGGCTATCCTCCCGCCGACTTCCTTGAGAAACCCAGCTTCCTGGCGCGCTGCCGCTCGGCCGTGGACGAACTGGCTGCCGCAACGCGCGAGCTGCACACTGCCGTTCTTGCCGGGGTCGCTCTTCCAGCCGACGGAAAGGATGGCAAACCCGCCTTCAATGCCGCCGTCCTCCTCGACAAAGGCCAACTGCTTCTCGAGCAGCACAAACGGCTCCTGCCCTTTTACGATGTCTTTGACGAGCAGCGTTACTTCTCGGCGGCTGAATCGCAGAAAGTAGTCGAGCTCGACGGCGTTCGCCTTGCCATCACCATTTGCGAGGACGCGTGGAACGACAAGGGCTTCTGGCCGCGCCGCCTCTACGCCGTTGACCCCGTGGAAGACCTGATGCGCCAGAACCCGGCGCTGCACATCAACCTTTCCTCCTCGCCGTTCTGGCACTCCAAGCGCGCCATCCGTCGCGAGATGCTGGCCGCCATCGCCCGCCGCGACGGCATTCCGGTGCTGATGTGCAATCAAGTGGGCGGCAACGACAGCCTGATCTTCGACGGCTCCTCCTTCGCGCTCAACGGGCGCGGCGAACTGATTGCGCAGGCGGCGTCGTTCGTCGAGGATCTGGTTCTTGTCGATCCCTTCCATGCCGCGCCGGTTTCCGTTCCTGAAAACGATGACACCGAGGCCGCCTATCGCGCCCTGGTGCTGGGCACGCGCGATTACGTGCGCAAGTGCGGCTTCCGCAAAGCCATCGTGGGCTTGAGCGGCGGCATCGACTCCGCTCTCGTAGCCGCTATCGCCGCCGAGGCCCTCGGCGCGGAAAATGTAATCGGCGTCGGCATGCCCAGCCCCTATTCTTCCGCGGGTTCCATCGACGACAGCCAACGCCTGGCCGCGAACCTCGGCATACGTTTTGAAACCATCTCCATCCGCGCGCTCTTTGCCGAATTCAACCAGGCTCTCGCGCCGCTCTTTCATGGCATGAAAGAAGACATTACTGAGGAGAACATCCAGCCGCGCATTCGCGGCACGCTCCTGATGGCGCTTTCCAACAAGTTCGGCGCGCTGGTGCTCACCACCGGAAACAAGTCAGAGATGGCAGTTGGCTACTGCACGCTCTATGGCGACATGGTGGGCGCCCTGGCGGTCATCGGCGATCTGGTCAAGACGCGCGTGTATGCCGTCTGCCATTGGCTCAACCAAGACCAGGAAAAAATTCCCGCCGCCATTCTCACTAAGCCGCCTACGGCCGAACTGCGCCCCGGCCAGATGGACACCGACTCGCTTCCCCCGTACGAAGTGCTCGATCCCATCGTCGAGGCCTATGTGGAGCGCTATGAGACGCCGGAACGCATTGCCGCCGAGCATGGATTCCCTCTCGATCTGGTCCTGCAAACCGTGAGCCTGATCGAGCGCTCCCAGTACAAACGCCAGCAGGCTGCCCCGGTTCTCAAGGTCACTGCCAAGTCATTTGGCATGGGCCGCAGATTCCCCATCGCCGTCAAAGTCCAGGTCTAGAGATCGGCTCGGCCCAGCTCCAGATTCCGGTCCGCCAACCCCGCGTTATAAGCTATAGACAGGGAGTTTGTCCCGCGTCTAAGGAGAACCGCTTGATCCGTCCGTCTGTCCGTTTGCTCAGCGCCGCTGCGCTGATTGCCATCTTCGTTCCGGTATTCCAGGCCGCTGCCCAGCAGCATGTGCCTCCAGCGCCCGATGCCAGCGCCCCACAGGCGCCTGCCGCACCGGCACAGTCCGCAACTGAACCCTCGGCCCCGGCTCCGACCGCCGCACCGGTGTTTCCCAAGCCCAAGCCGGCCGACTTTACTGCCGCCTCGCCAACCAAGGAAACCGTCGATGCCTTTCTCAACGCGAATTGGGGATTCGACGAGAACCGCGTCTGGCAGGTAGAAGCCATTCTCAAGACCCAGGCGCCAGATGTGAGCGAAGTAGTCGTCTTCATCGGCGACAAGACGGGCAAGGAAAAGCCCGCAAGGTTCGCGTTTTTTGTGCTGCCCGACGGCAAACACATCATCAGCGGCGAGAGCATCATCAACTTTGGCGATCATCCCTTCGCGGAATTCCGCCAGCAGATGCAGCAGGGCGCCGACGGCCCGTATCGCGGCTCGCCATCGAAGGATCTTGAGCTGGTCGAGTTCGCTGACTTCCAGTGCCCGCACTGCAAAGAGGCGCAGGCCAACATGGACAAGCTGGTCGCGGATTTTCCCAAGGCCCGCATCGTCTTTCAGAACTTTCCCATCGCGTCCATCCATCCTGCATCCGTGCAGGCGGCTGAGTATGGCCTCTGCGTGAACAAGATGGGCGGGAGCTCTGCCTTCTTCCGATTCGCCGCGGCAGTGTTCGACGGCCAGGATGGTCTTGCCACTCCCGACGGCGCGGCTCTTACCCTCAACAGCGCCGTCATCAAAGCGGGACTCGATCCCACGAAGGTCTCGGCGTGTGCCGCGACGCCTGAGATCAAGGCCAATGTCGATGCCTCCATCAAGCTTGGCACCGATGCGGGCATTAACTCGGTTCCCACCCTCGTCATCAACGGCCACGAAGTTCCCGTCGGCCAGATTCCTTATGAAACCCTGAAGAAGATCGTCGAATTCCAGGCCAAGCTCGACGGCGTTTCGTTGCAATAGCCGATTCCTGATGTATCCTGCCCCGTTCTCGCATCGCGAGGGCGGGGCAGTTTCTTTACTGCGCTCCGCTTTTTTCCACCCGCATCATCACCGAGTGTCCTGCGGCTTGCGGCCCGCGCACCACGTGCGGCGTCATTACAATCACCAGCGTCGCGTAGCTCTTCTGCCAATCCTTATCGGTTACGTTGCTCATCCCCGGGATCTCGCTAAGCCCGGGAGTTCCGCTGATCTCCTGACTCTGCGACTTGTCCATCTCGGTGGCTACCACCGTCGCCTCGCCCGCCTTCAGCGTCACCACGCCGCTGTATTCCCGGTTGTCGAGCACGGGATTGCCGTCGATCGAAGTTCCGGCAAGCGCGTCCAGCTCCATCTCAACAGTCAGCGCCACGTCGCCGTTCCGTAGCGCCCTGGGCGTGACAGTCAAGGTCAAACCCAGGTCCTGATACTGCACCATGGGAACGTTCGGCACCGTGCTTGTTAAAGAGGACAGCAGGGAACTGAGGCTGCTCGACGTTCCTGCCCCCGTCAATCCCGGTATGTTCCCGGCGCTTCCCGACAGGCTCGAATAGGAAGAGGTCTGGATGGGATATTTTTCGCCAAGCTTGAGTTCGCCCTTCTCGCCGTCCTCAAGGCGGAGCTGGACCTCATCGAGCTGGCGCGAGTCGGCAGTATTCAGGTTGAGGTTGAAGGTGGTCGTCCCCGGAACCAGCGCCGACTGCGTAAGCCCGCCGCCGAACAAGGCAAAGCCGCTGGAGAGCAGAGGGTTTGAAACCTGGCCCGAGGCGATGAGAATGCCAAGAATTGCCAGGGGATCGTTGGGCGAAGCTAATCCCGAAGAAATAATCTGCTGCACCAGGCTTTGATTGGCGTTCAAAATCGACTGCTCTTCCGCATACACATTGAAGGCCGCGATGCTCTGCGGCAGTTGCGTGCCGGTGTTGCGATCACTGGTGTGCGCCACCTGGATGAGTCGCACGTCGAGCACGATCTGGCTGCGCCCGTCCAGAAGGCTCTGCATGGTGGCGTTGAAGGCTTCCAGCGTGCGTTGCGGAGCGCGCAGAGTAATGGCGCGCTCGTTGAGCGAAAGCGTCGCCTGCTGCACCACGAAAATATTCCTTGCCACCGACAGCACATCGTTCAATTCATCGTCGCTCAACCCGCTCAGGTACACCGTTTCCACATCCTGGCGCAGAAACTGATTGCGGTTCGCGGTGGTGTCGGCGGCCACCAGCGCGCGGTGCGCGTCCAGCGGCACGAAGAAAGTGTTCGTAACCAGGCTCAGCACCTGCGCCGCCTGCTCAAAGCTCACGTTGTCCACATCGAACCGGGTCAGGAACGGGTGCACGCTGGTGTCGAGCATGGCCGTCAGGCCGTAGGCGTGAAATACCTGCGAGATGATTTGCTCCCGATCCTCGTGCAGATGAAAACTGTGCACGGCCGGAGCGGGTTCCAACTGCACAGGGCCGGCCAGCAAACTGCTGCTTTGCTCGTAAACCGCTTGCGGCTGGCTGCGCACGGCGTCGTCGGCCAACTCGTCGAGATGCTGGCTCACTTCAATGTTCGTGGGATCGAGCGCGCGGGCACGCTCCAGCGCATCGCGCGCGGCGGCCTCGTTGTTCAGCAGCCGATCCTTGGCTGCCTCCTGAATCAACTCCGTGACCGCGTGGCTGCGCGCCACATCGGCTGCCATCCGATAGTTCGTATTCGTCGGATCGAGTACAGCGGCCTGCTCATAGTCCTTCATGGCTTCTTCGAACTGGCGATCGAGGAATAATTTGCTCGCAGCAAGATAAAGCTTGGTAGCGCGCCGCCTGTCGCTCGAACGCGGCTGCGCGGTCACTTTGTCCGTAGTTGCACTGGGAGCGGTCGCCGGCGGGGTCTGGCCTTCGGGCGTGTTTTGACCTGCGGGCCCCGCCGCGGGAGTCGCGGTTTGCGCCGAAAGAGCGCCTGTAAACAGGGCCAGCGCCAGGCCCGCGCAACAGTTCCGGGCCAAGGATCCAGCTTGCCCGCACGCCCGCGCGCCTGGGTTTTGCCGCCGCGGCTTCATGGCCTGCCCTTCATACCTTGCTCTTGGCCGTGGCCAGCAAATCGGCCAGCGAGGTAACGCAGACTTCAGGCTGGTGCTCCATCAGCTCATCGAAGCTGAACTTGCCGGTCGCCACGGCGATTACGCTCAGGAAATTCGCCCGTGCCGCTTCAATATCGCGAGGGGTGTCGCCCACAACGCAAACCTTCGCGTCCTTGCCCGCCATTTCACGCGCCTTCCACGCCGCGTGGGCGATCAGCTCCCCGCGGATGGGGAAGTGATCGCTGAAGCCGCCGAAGCGGAACCACTCCCGCAAACCGGCCTTCTCAATCTTGATCCAGCCGATGGCTTCCAGATTCCCCGTGGCCACGCCCAGCAATGCGCCTTTCTGGGCCAGGTGGCGCAGCACGTCTTCCACGCCCGGCATCAATAACAGGTCCAGCTCGTGACGCCGCTCGGCAACGCTGTTGCGCATGGCTTCCAGGATGGCTTCTACGCGCTCTTCCAGCAGTTGGGCAGGAATCTCCGCCTGGCGGCAGGCCTCGCGCAAGATGGCGGTATCGGTATTGCCGTGCAGCAGGATGCCGCTCAGCGTGATCTCGAAGCCCGTCACGCGCTGCACGCTGGTGGCGAAGGAGTCAAAGTGCACGCGGTCGCGGCTGCGCAACAAGGTGCCGTCAATGTCGAAGAGATAGGCGTCCTGCCCGTCCCAGGCAAAGTCCGGCTCAATCGCGATGCGGGCTGTGGGGTTCTCTGAAGTTGTTGACATCATGTTAGGCTGCGTCTTCAGCCTTAAGGCCTGCTGGCAGACCCTAGAGCCTGTTATTAACTTTCGCGTGGCCTGCGCTGGGAGCCAATTTTTCCGAGTTCAAGGAACGAGGAGTGACGGATACCGGGTGTCTCCTAGCGACGAGTAACGCCGAAATCGGGAAAATTGGCCCCAGCCCTCCGGGTTGCGACGCAAATCGGCTCATACTTTGTTGTTGTCCTCGCCTTGGAATCGCCAAAGACTTCGTCCTCCGCCTCGTCTGAGCCGATTTTCGCTCGCAACGCAGGCCGCGGGAAAGTTAATAACAGGCTCTAGCGGTAGCCTTGGCGAACCACGCTGAATACAGGACGTTCGCTGCGCGGCGGACGCTTGAGCCCGGCTCGCACTTCGGCCAGATCCAGTCCCAGGTCGGCCATGGCGCGGCTCAGCGTGTTGCGGTGCATGCCCAACTCTTCGGCCGCCTTACACTGGTTCCCTCGGTGTGCCACAAGCACCTCGCGCAGATACTGCCTCTTAAATTCCCGCACTGCTTCCTCATAGCGGATGCCGCTTGAGTGCATTTGCGTCACCAGGCTGTCCAGTTCTCGTCTCACGCTTCCCTCGTGCTTGTGTTGCTCAAATAGTGTAACCGGCGAGCTTCCGTCTTGCAGCCGATTTTCTCATGAACCGCCAGTTTTTTCGTGTATCCATTTCGGCGATTCGTGTTCCAGTTTCTTCAGCCCGTCAAGAACGCGCTGCGACAGCTCGCCCGGACTCATTTGCATGCTCACATGCAAGGCTCCGAAAAAGATCTTCGGCAATGTGGCCTGGGTCAACCACTCTGTCTGCGGAAAAAACGCCACCGCGACCAGAATGCAGACCATCACCAGCAATGCTCCCTGCACAAAACCTACAATGGACCCACCAATGACGTCCAGACAACCCAGCCCCACCCAGTGGAACATTTTTTTCAGCATGGCCCCGGCCACGTTGGCCGCAAACATCACGATGACCGCAACCAGCAGAAATCCAATGGCATTGGCTAGCGCTTCATAGCGCACGATGGGCATGAACACCGCGCCCACGCGTGCATAACTCCACCCCGCCAGCATAACTCCCAGGATCAGGCCCGCCAGCGAGCAAATCGAGCGGAAGAATCCCTGGGCCATTCCCCCGAGCGTCGACACCAGCAGCACCACGAGAATGATCCAATCCACCCATTCCATATCTAGCTCCGCGCTCTCTCATCGCAACGCTCGTTCCCAAAGCAAAGTGTATAGAAACTATGATGCAAGTTCCCGCCCGGTCAAACGCTTGAAGGCTTCAAGATACTTGGCCCGCGTGCGTTCGACCACCTCGTATGGCAAACTCGGCGCCGGCGCCTGCTTATTCCAATGGATTTCTTCCAGGTAATCGCGAACAAACTGCTTGTCAAATGATGGCTGTGCCCCGCCGGGCTTCCACGCCTTGCCGTCCCAGAAACGCGAGGAGTCCGGCGTTAAAACCTCATCGGCAAGCATAACGCCTTTCGGCGTCTTGCCAAACTCAAATTTTGTGTCAGCCAGGATGAGTCCGCAAGTTTCAGCGTGTGCCGCCGCCCGTCCGTAGAGCGCGAGCGTCAAGCGCCGCAACTCCGCGGCCTCTGCCGCGCCCACGACGGCTTCAACTTTGTCATAAGAAATGTTCTCGTCGTGCGCGCCGTCCTGGCTCTTGGTGGCCGGCGTAAAAATCGGCTCCGGCAGTCGCGAGCCGTCCCGGAGCCCTCCAGGAAGACGAATGCCGCACACCGTTCCCTCGCTGCGATACTCTTTCCATCCCGATCCCGCGAGATACCCGCGCGCCACGCACTCCACGGGAAACATCTCCGCTCGCTTCACCAGCATGGAGCGGCCTTGCAATTGATCGCGGTAGGGCTGGAGCGACGCTGGAAACTCATCAACTTCCGCCGTGATCAGGTGATTGGGCACCACGTCCTTCAGCAGATCGAACCAGAACAGCGAAATCTGCGTCAGAATCTTCCCCTTATCCGGAATTCCCGTGCCCAATACGTGATCGAATGCCGAAATGCGGTCGGTGGCCACCAGCAGCAGTGCGCCCTCCACGGAGTAGAGATCGCGTACCTTGCCGCGCCCCAGCAGCGGAGTCGTACCCAGGTTGGTGGTAAGCAAAGCCGCCACGGGGATCTTCCTCGGAGAAGTTTGAAACTCCGATTCTCGTGCCGCAGCCAAGCTTTGTCAATCTTCCGCACCGCATTCCCGAATCCGAAGGTTTTGCGCTCCGGCAATTCCGCGCGCAACACCCAAATCCGTTCGGAAACGATGGCCATTTATCCTTTCCGGACCGCAAACGAAGTCCTGTGACGGCCGTCACGGACCCTCCCTACGACATGGGAGACACTTCGATTGTCAACATGGTTCGGACGGCGTGTAAGTTGATCCGTCTTTGAGCCGGGCGACACGAGGCAGCAGTGGAAAGGGGAAGCCGCGGCTAGTCTCGTTTAGTGCAGGGATCACCAGTAGCCGCGTGCTACCGACCTCCAGTGCCGGCTACTGGTCCCCGTCTTTATCTTGTGTTATAAGTTCGTTCTACAAGCGCCTCCGAAGAGACGTGTTCCTTCGGAGGCGATTTTTTTGCCCGCGATCTCCAACGTCAGACATTGGAACTGGTTTCATAAAAGTCGCCGTGAAAGGGCACGACTTCAGTCGTGCCGTAGAAAGCGCATAAACCCTGGGGCTTTAGCCCCTGAGGGGCGTCTTTCACCCGGCGCCGAGGTCTGATGCAGCCGGCTCTACGCCTCAGATACCACCGGCAATCCTGCCGCTTCCCATGCAGCCAGCCCGCCTGCAATCTCTATCTGATTGGTCATCCCATACTGCTGAAGAATGCTTGCGGCGATCGACGAACGGTATCCGCCTGCGCAATGGACCGCGATACGACGGTCGCGAGGTATCTCATCGATCCGCTCCTGCAGATGGTTCAGCGGGATGTTCCGGCTGTTCTCGATATGTTTGTCCGCCCATTCGCGCGGCGTACGAACATCGAGTACCAGCGACAACTCATTGGCCGTCAGATCCTCTGCAGCAATCAGAACGCTGACGCGCTCCGTTGGCCAAACCAGGTCGGGCCTCTCCGCAAGCGCTTCCATGCCCCCTTCCAGGTAACCTCTCACGTGATCGAAGCCGATCCGGCCCAGTCGCAGAGCGGCTTCTTGCTCGCATCCCGGCTCGGCGATGATCACAATGGGTTTATCGCGGTCCAGAACCGTGCCCGCCCAGGTGGCGTATTGGCCCCCGAGCCCAATGTTGATGCTCCCTGCAAGATGCCCCTTGGCGTATTGCTCCGGATCGCGCACGTCGAGTAACTGAACGCCTCTTTCCCCCATTGCGAGGACCTCAGCCAGTGCCACCGGCTTGTGGACCAGTTCGAGATTTTCCTGGAGCGTGGCGCGTTCCCGGGTGTTGAGAACCGCGTCATAGGTGAAGTAGGACGGAGCGTCCGGTTGATCCGCTGTTACCAGGCGCACGAACTCTTCCTTATTGGTGGGCTTCAGCGCGTAATTCAATCGCCTTTGATCGCCGAGGGTCGAGACGGTGTCAGAAGAAAGCTTCTTGCCGCAGAGAGAACCGGCTCCGTGGGCCGGGTATACCAGAACTTCGTCGGGAAGAGTCAGCAGCTTTTCGTGGAGGGAGTCAAAGAGAAAGCCGCCCAGCTCGTTCGCGCTCCAGCCCAGCGATGCGCGCAAGTCCGGACGTCCCACATCGCCGATGAACAGAGTATCGCCGGTGAGAACTGCGTGCGGCTTTGTCTCATCCTTGCTCCGGTCAAATACCAGTATGGAAATCGACTCGATGGTGTGCCCCGGGGTCTCGAGCACCGTCAGGCGCAGCCCAGGGAATTCCAGCGAATCGCCATCCTTCATGGCGACAAATCCGTATTCCGCCTTCGCGCGCGCGCCCAGGTGGATTGTGGCGCCGCAGGAGTCGCGCAACTCCAGGTGGCCGGCAACAAAGTCCGCGTGGAAGTGGCTCAGAAAGACGTGGCGGATTTGCAGGCCAAGCCGTTCCGCGTCAGCGACGTACTGTTGAATGTCGCGCTGCGGATCGACAACGATGGCCGTCTTGCTCTCCTCATCACCAAGCAGATAGGAGGCGTGTGCCAGGCATCCGAGATAATACTGTTTCAGGACCATCGAAGTTCGATGAGTTTAGCATTGCGGGCACGCTGCGGCCAATCCGAAAATCTTTTGATTCGCTTGCCTTCCGCTAAGAATAAGAAACCATTCTCCTTCGCGGCGCGCAAACCCTGCATCCAACTTTTCAGTACCGGAATAAGGCGCAGCCTGCATTGCGACACCATTCCGCTTCAACTAAAATAGAAGCAACCTTGCACGTTGATCTGTTTCGCATTCCTGCCTTGGTCAGTTCAGTTTTCCTATAGCGCACAAACGCGAGGACTGAAAAATGACCGACTCCCCCGACCACGCCATTTTTAGCCTGTTGCCCCAGCCCGAGGGCCGCAGGCGTTCCTTCGTCACCAGCTCCATCCTAAACCTGGCCATGCTCAGCCTATGCATCTTCGCCGGCATGTCGGCCCCAAAGTTGATGGAGCATCACTACGAAGATACGCAACTGATCGCTCCCACCCTGCCGCCTCCCATGAAGATCAGGCGTCCGCGTCCCCAGCCTCTCAAGCACATCGTCGAGCCCAGGCCGGTTCCTCCCAAGCCGGTTCGCATGGAGGCCAAACTCACGGCCCCGCGGATGCCGCACATCAGGCCGACCATGGCACTCACGCCGCGGCCCCGCCCTGCGTTGGCCGCAGCCATGCCCGCTCGGAGCAAATTCGTTCATCCCTCCGTGGCTCCGGTTCATCTCGGCGATATGTTTGGGGTCACGCCTAATCCCAACGCCGTGCGTCCGGCCACCGTCGCCGCTCTCGGCAATCCTTATGGCGGCATGCAGGGTCCGGCCGTTGCTCCTCATGGTGTCGTTAGATCCACCGGCATCGGTGACTCCACGCGCCCCGGAGAAGGTGGTGGTGGCGGAGGAGGGTATGGCGGCAGGGTCGCATCCGTCGGTATGCCCGGCTACGCGCCGGTTTCCGCTGCGCCCGTCTATGCTTCCACAGAGCGCCAATCCACCAGCGTCGAAGTGCTCTCCAAGCCGCCCGTACAATATCCCGCCGAGGCTCGCCAGTTGCACATCGAGGGCAACGTCGTGCTCAGTGTTACCTTTCTCGCGAACGGCAAGGTCGTTGTCCACGGTGTGATCCACGGACTGGGCCACGGCCTCGATCAGGAAGCCATTCGCGTGGCGCAGCAAATTCGCTTCCGCCCGGCAACCGAGAACGGCCGTCCCGTGGATGTAACCACCCACGTCACCATCGCGTTTCAACTCGCATAGGAAGTGGGTCAGCCTGAATCTGTCGCGAAAGTTGAATCGGTCGCGAAGGGGCACGACTTCAGCCGTGCCGTAAAGGCGTCAAAAATGAGTGGGGCTTTAGCCCCCGAGGGATGTTTTTTCACACTGACCCAGCAGCTATTTGCACCGCCCGGCTGATACTATGGCATGATCGAAGGAAGAGGTGAAGCGATGGCAGAAATGTTTGAAAAACCCGCCACTGTCGATGAGATTCTTCGCGAAGTTTCCCGAATCAAATCTGCCGTTACCGACGCTGTCGACGACGGCGTTCGTTCCGCGCTTCGTGCGACCAAGCAGGGAAAAGCGTTTGCCGAAGACAGGATCGACGATGCGCGCCACGCCATCAAGCGCAACCCTCTACAGGCCGCGGGCATTGTATTCGCCGCCGGGATCGTGATCGGGAGCGTCATTACTCTGATCTGTTACCCGCGCGACTAGCCGGCCTGCGGACTCCCCTAACTCCGCTTGCTCCGCTGTCTTTCTAATGCGGCCTGCCCGGCAGCACAAAGTGCTCCTCGCAGCGCGGTTCGTAATTGTCGCCGGCCATGATGATGGGGCTCGTGTAGTGCGCCGGCTTGCCGTCGACCAGGCGCTGCGGATACAGCGCCTTGGCCCCGCAACTGCAATATGCCACCAGCTCGGTCACGTTGCCCGCATACGTGCGCACCAGCCACGAGAGATCGATCATCTCGCCGAACGGCATGCCGCGGAAGTCCAGTTCCAACCCCGAAACCATCACATCGTATCCGGAGTCGAGCAGCCGCTTGGTAAACAGAAACAGATCCTGCACGAACTGGCCCTCGTCGAGAGCGATGCACTCAATGTGCTTGCCGATGCGCTGCTCCGTGGATGCAATGATCGGCAGCACGGTCCACGGATCGTTGCCAGGGAACTCTACGGCTTCCATCTTTCCGCAGCCGTTGCGATTGCGGCTTTCCACCAGTCCCGCTGCGGCCTTGGTGTCGGCGCTCGGTTTCAGCAGCATCACATACTGCTTGGCGTATTCGCGGCGGGTTTCGATCCTGCGCAGCAACTCGGCTGTCTTGTTGCTCCGCATCGGCCCGACAATCATTTCCAGTTTGCCAAGCACAATTGTCTCCGCACAAATCGGGGTGCCCCAGGTCTCGATTTTGAGACCTGGGAAACCACAACCGCCAGTCCCGCACGAGCCGAGCTAGCGGCTAGAAGCTAGTAGCTAGAAGCTGCTCTTACGCCGTCGCCCGCTTCAGTTCGCGTTGTCCCAGCCGCACGCTCACGATCTTCGACACGCCCGGCTCCTGCATGGTCACGCCGTAGATCATGTCGGCGGCCTGCATCATGCGCTTGGAGTGCGTCACGATCAGGAACTGCGTGTTGTGGCTGAGCGAGTCCAGCAGGTCGCTGAAGCGGCCCACGTTGGTCTCGTCCAGCGCCGCATCCACTTCGTCGAGCACGCAGAAGGGGCTGGGCCGGAACTCGAAGATGCCTACCAGCAGCGCCAGCGCGGTCAGCGCCTTTTCGCCGCCCGAAAGCAGAAGCACGTTCTGCAGCTTCTTGCCCGGCGGCGACACCACGATATCCAGCCCGCTTTCCGCCTGGTTTTCTTCATCGGTCACGCGCAGGAAAGCCTGCCCACCCTGGAACAGCCGCGCAAACACCTTACCGAAGTTCTCGTTGATCTGGACCAGCGCCTCGTCGAACTTGGTGCGCGAAATCAGATCGATTTCCTTGATGGTCTCCTGCGTGTTTTCGATCGACTCGATCAGGTCATTGCGCTGCGTCTCGAGGAACCCATGACGCTCTGCCGTTTCTTTGTACTCATCGAGGGCCATCATGTTCACGGGGCCCATCTGTTCCAGCCGTTGCTTCAACCCGCGGCAGGTTTCCTCTTCGGCAGTCAGTTCCTCGCCGGCCAGCCGCACGATCTCCGTATCGGCGCGCAGCACCTGCGCCTCCACGTTCACTTCGGCCAGGCAGCTTGCCTCCAGATATTCCAGATCGGAGTGCAGTTTGGCCAGTTCGCTGGAGAGTCCGGCGCGATTCTCACGCAACTGATCCAGCGCCGCGCGCCCGGTTTTGAGTTGCGCCTCCATCGCGGCCAGTTGCTGGCGCAGCGCCTGCGCCTGTTCGCTGAGGGATTGCGCCGCGGCCAGCGCTGCCGCGCGCGTCTCGGTCAATTCCTTCTGTTGCCCGACCAGTTCGGCGTTCTCTTTCGTGCGCTGTTCGCGCTCCGCTTCGGCCGCGGTACGCTGCTGCTCGATCGCCTGCACGCGCCGCGTCAAATCGCCAAACAGCCGGTCGATGCGTTGGAAGGCCGCCTCTGCGCCACGCCGCCGCTCTTCCAGGCCGGCCAGTTCCGCCGTCATCTGCGCCGCTTCCTGTTGCAGCGCCTCGCGCTTCAGGCGCAAGCTTTCCAGCTGCGTCAGCCGCGCGTTCAAGCCACTGTCCGCCTGGCTATGTTCTAGCTCAAGGCGCGCCGCCTCTTCGCGCTTCTCGGCAATGGCCTGGCGCTTGGTTTCGCGCGCGTCCTTGTTGCGCGCCGCCTGCGCCTGCCATTCCTGCAAGCGCCGCTCGATGCGCTGTGCCTCGGCTTCCATCTGCTTCAGCGACGCGCCCAGCGTGGCTGCTTCGCTTTCGCCGGTTCGCCGTTCTTCGCCGTGGGCCTCCAGTTGCGCCGTCAGCTCCTCGATGGCGCGGCTCAGCGCGTCGGCGTCCCTTTGCGCGCTCTCCAGATCCGCTTCCAGCCTGCCGAGCCGCCCCTCAGTCTCGCGCAGCTCGCGTTTCAGCGCCAGCGGGCCTTCGCTGGCCGGCTTGCCTCCCGTCACCGTCGAGCTGTGGAAGCACTCGCCGTCCGGCGTGAGGAAATAGGCATGCCTGTAACGCGACGCCAGCCGTTGCGCGTCCGTGGAATTCTCCGTCAGATAGCCGTGCCGCAGCTTGGGCAGCACCGCTTCCAGCGAACGCCCAAAGCCATTGAGCACTTTCACGGCATCGCGCAATGGCGTGACACCAGGCTCTCCTTTCGGATCGTCAGTGGTTTCGAAGAGCTTGCCCTGCGCGTCGGAGTGAATCAGAAACGTCGCCCGTCCGTCGCTGGTCTTCAGCACGCGCACGCCCTCTTCCGCCGCGCCCCAGTTTTCCACCACCACGTAGTTCAGCTCTTCGCGCAGGAATTCGTCCACCACGCCTTCGTGCTCGCCGCTCACCTCAAGAATGTCCGCCAGCGTTCCCACCGGAGCCACCGACGGCCCCAGCGCTCCCGGCTTCAGCAGCCGACGCACGGAGTCAGTGGCGTAGCCGTGATTGCGAATCAACGCCTGCAGCGAGTCGCGCCGCCCCAGCACCGCCGCCTGTTCGCCGCGCAGTTGGTTGGCCTGTGCGCGGCGCGCGCTTTCGTCGTTGCGCTTGGCCTGCAATGTCTCGCGCAACGTCGCAATCTCCTGCTCGAGCCGCTTCAACGTCGCATCTGCTGATGCAAAGCGCAGTCGCGACTCGCCCGTCTGCACGCCCAGGTTCTCATTCTCAATGCGCGCCTGGCCCATCTCCGATTCCAGCCGCTCCGCTTCGCGTTCCAGCGCCGCCAGGCTTTCTTCGCCTTGCGCAATATAGTTGCGCGCGTTGCCTGAGAGCGTCAGCAGGTGCATCGCGTGGCGGCGTTCAGTTTCGAGCTCCCGTTCCGCGGTAAAAACCTCTTCGGCCGCGCTGCGCGCCTCATGCTGCCGCGTTTCGACCTTGGCATGGAACTCGTGCGCCTCGCCGGCCGCGGTTTCTAGAAAAGTTTTTTGCTGCGCGCGCTCTTCTTCGATTCCGGCCAACTGCGTGCGCGTCTGCTCCAGCTCCGCGCCCGACTCCGCAATCCGCGCCACAAGTTCGCTCACGCGCTCCGTATTGCTGCGCTCTCGCGCCGCGGCCCGCTCCAACTCCACAGCCGCGGTGCTGGCGCGCGTCTGCGACTCCAGAACCTCGCGGTCCAACTCGTAGCCACGTTCGGTCAGCGCGTGCTGGCTCGTTTCCTGTTGCGCAATCTCCTCGACCGAGCTGTTCACCTGCTCCGTAAGCGCCGCGATCTCCGCTCCAAGGCGCGCCTGGTCGGCATCCATGGCCGCCATGCGGCTGGCCAGCACCACGCGCAGCTTTCCGCGCAGCTCTTCGCGCACCGCGGCATAGCGCTCCGCTTTCGCCGCCTGGCGCTTCAGGCTGTTCATCTGCCGCGTGACCTCTTCAAAAATGTCGTCCACGCGCGCCAGATTTTGTTTCGCGCTTTCCAGGCGCAACTCCGCGAGCCGCTTCTTGGTCTTGAAGCGCGTCACGCCGGCGGCCTCTTCGATAATGGCCCTGCGCTCATAGGGCTTCGAACTCAGCAGTTGCCCGATGCGCTCCTGCCCAATGATGGCGTAGCTCTCCGGCCCCAGGCCCGTGCCCATGAAGATGTCCTGAATGTCGCGCAGCCGGCAGAGTTTTCCATTCAGCAGATATTCGCTTTCGCCGGTACGGAACAGCCGACGGGTGATGACGACTTCGCCCTTTTGCGGTTTGCTATGGAATTTGCGCCGCCGAATCTTGAGCAGCACGCCTTGCGGCGCCCCGTTGGGTGCCCCCGGTCCCTCGCCTTTGGGGACCGGGGATTCCTCGCCCTCTTCTTCGCTCACCTGTCCCGGCTGTTCGCTCGCGATGATCTCTTCGGCCTCGGCCGCGCGCTGGCGGCGCACCTCTTCTTCATCCCAGTCCGCCGGCCCCTCGTGATCCACCACGACCTCTGGCTCAACCGGCACAGGTCCCTCGTAGGCCTCGGGATCGATCATGGTCAGCGTCACTTCTGCCATGCCCAGCGCTTTGCGGTCGCGCGTTCCCGCAAAGATCAGGTCCTGCATGTGCGAGCCGCGCAGCGTCTTAGCGCTCTGCTCACCCAGCACCCAACTCACGCCGTCCAAAATGTTCGACTTTCCGCATCCATTCGGACCCACCACCACGGCAATCCCCGTGCCCGCAACGGTCACTTCCGTGCGGTCACAAAAGCTTTTAAAGCCGAGGATGTGAATCTTCTTTAGTTTCAGCATGTTTACTCCGGATCGACGAGCCTTTGCTCGAAGGTTGGATTTGCACCCGCCCGCGACCTCGCGAAAAACCGCGCGAACGCGCAAATTCACCGCTTCATTAGAGACTTTACGGACGTGGAATCGCAGGGTCAACGTCGATAAGAGGTACCGATGTGGATAAGAGGGACGGAATTATTACGCGGCCGCAAGCGCTCGACATTCTTCGCCCGCGATTGGGCACAATATAGTCGAACCCATCGTGAAAGGGCACGACTTGTAGCCTGCCCTGAGCGAAGTCGAAGGGTGTCGCAAAGATCCCCAAAATGGTTGGAGCCGCCGTGAAAGGGCACGACTTTAGTCGTGCCGCAAAGGCCTCAAAATGAGTGAGGGGCTTTAGCCCCTGACGGACGGCTTCGTTCAAACTGTCGAATCACGCAACTCCGCTGCAACCAAGCGCGAATGATAAAATCTATCAGTGCCGGGTCCTACGCGACGTAATCCCGCCAACCCCGCCAGGTCCGGAAGGAAGCAACGGTAACGGGCTAATGCGTGTGCAGTAGGTCACCCGGTACTTTTTTAGCGCCATGGCGCTTTTCCAAAGAGCCTGTGGACCGCAATTCTTGAGAAAGTTCGCAATCTTCGCACACCGTTTGTGAGCGAAAGGCGGCCAGCCGGTTCCCCACCGGTGCGTACGCCGCAAGGAGAAATGCATTGAGCCTTACCGTTCGCCCCGTGGTGGGCCGCCGCGCCAAGATTTCGGCGCTCGGAACCTACGTTCCCCCCGATGTCATCACCAATCAAGACCTGGAAAAGCTGGTGGAAACCAGCGACCAGTGGATCATGGAGCGCACGGGCATCAAGACGCGTCACAAGCTGGCCGCCGGCCGGGGTGTAAGCGACATCTGCGCGGAAGCCGCAAAGAAATGTTTGGCGGCGCGCGGCATCGGGCCGGACGAGCTCGAAGTCATCATCGTGGGCACGGTCACGCCAGACATGATGTATCCCAACACGGCCTCCCTGGTGCAACACAAGATTGGCGCGCACGGTGTGTGGGGTTTTGATGTCTCCGCCGGCTGCTCGGGATTCACCTATGCTCTGCAGGCCGGAGTGAAGATGGTGGAGAGCGGCATGCACAGCAAGGTTCTGGTATGCGGCGCCGACGCCAATACGCGCATGACCGACTACACCGACCGCACCACCTGCGTGCTCTTCGGCGACGGCGGCGGCGCGGTGCTGATCGAACCCTGCGCGGAGGGCGAGATCGGCTTCATCGACTCCCTTAACGAAATCGACGGCGCGGGCGGCGTGAGCCTCTACATGCCGGGCGGTGGCAGCCTGAACCCATCGACCCACGAGACGGTCGACAAGAAAATGCACTTCATCCATCAGGATGGCCCCGCAGTCTACAAGTTCGCGGTGCGCAAGATGGCCGAACTTACGGGATCGCTGCTGGAGCGCAACGGCATCGCCGGCAAGGATCTCGGCTGCTTCATTCCCCATCAGGCCAACAAGCGCATTATCACGGCCACGGCCGATCGCCTGGGCATGAGCGCGGATCGCGTGATCGTCAATATAGAAAAGTACGGCAACACTTCCTCCGGAACCATTCCGCTCGCCATGGAGACGGCCGTCGAAGAAGGCAAGCTGAAAAAAAGTGATCTGGTACTGCTGGCCGCTGTGGGCGCAGGCTTTACCGTGGGCACGGTGCTGCTGCGCTGGGAAATCTGAAAGGCAGCTTCCAGCTGCTAGCTTCTAGCCTCTAGCTTTTTCGTGCTTAGCCCGCTTCAGCGGGCATCAGAAGGTAGCCCCAGGCGCAAGCCTGGGGGAGAGAGGTCGCTTTCCGAAACCGCAGCCCCGAAGGGGCGTAAGAAAGATCCCCTGATCCAAAATCACTCGCGAGAATCTCGCAGCTTCTCGTTAGAAAAGACCAAGCTAGAAGCTAGTAGCTAGAAGCTGGCAGCTATTTCGGCATATACTGTGCTCCACCAGCGTCAGCAATCGACGCGAACCAGACGATACCCAAGCGGAGGCGACCATGGAAGTGGCATTCACCGCAAGGAAGGGCAAAATCTCCAAGGCTGTGCGCACGCAGGCCGAAGAGGGAATGGAACGCATCGGGCGCATTCTGGGCCGGAGCGCGCGAGCCAGCGTTACGTTCAGCGCGCAAAGGCATGTCTACATCGTCGAATTGACCATCATGGCCCGCTCGCAAAAATTTGCCGCCACGGGCAAGGGCGACTCACCCGACGCTGCACTGCGCGAGGCCACAGAACACGCCGAGCATCAGGTCCATCGGCACCGCGACCGGCGCATCGTGAGCAAACGCCTGCCCAAGGGGGACAAAATGCTCACGGCTCCTCCCGTTTCGCGGCCCAAGGCGCGCGTGGAGCCCCTGAGGGATGCCGAGGAGGCCGCTCCGGCACGTGGCAAAGCGCGGACATCCATTGCCGTGCACTCCTTTCCTATGCGCAGCACGGTGGTCGAACCGCACATCGTCAAGAGCGGCGAAGCCATTTCCCTGAGGCCGATGACGATTGAAGAGGCCGTGAAAGATGCCGAATTTCGCGACCGCGACCTGTTGATCTTTCGCACCGCAGTGGGAGAGACGTTTGTGCTGCATCGCCGCCGCGACGGCCAAATGGAGTTGGTCGAAATCCCCTAGGGTCGGTTCACGCTTCAAGCTGGAGGCCGCCGCGCCCGCAAATTGACTCTCCACATGCGCATTTTGCGGCTGTGTGCCGTTCGGTACCGATTTCCTGGCGTCTATTTTTCCCCGGGGAGACCGGTAAATGCGTGTGGGTAAGGGCTTACCTAAGTTGCGCTTGCGTGCGGACTTTGGTTGCATTCGGTGACCGCTTTTTGGGGATGGTTGCATGAATCCACGGCGCTTACGATCAATTCAATGGCATCAGTTGTACCAAAGGCCGGACCCAGAGGGGTGCGGAAACGCTCGCCAGTTCCAACGCTGGCGATTCCTGGGGAGGCCATGGAACTGAACGTGTACGAAAATACAAATCCCGACGCGCAGCGCGCGGTCCTCGACAGTCTTCCAGTTCTGGTTTTCCTTGAACGTGCGGGCAAAATCGTCTTTGCCAATGCCGAAGCCCGGCAGTTGCTGGGTATGGCTGACGGCGAGTGGATTCCCCGTCCCGTAGAAGACGTTCTGTGGGGGCTTTTTCCCGGTACAGCCGAGCCGCAGACCATGCTGACCGGCACGCGGCACGGCAGCCCCTTCCACGCCACTCTTCCGGCCCCCAACGGCCGCCTGGTGTCTGTCGAGGGTACCTACAGCATCTCGAACCCGCAACTGCGCGAAGCCATGATCGTGGCTCATCCCAGCGAAAAGGAGCGGGCTCCCAAATCGCGGTTGATGGAAGATGTGCTCTCCAGCCTTCCCGAAGCGGTCGCCATCGAGCATCAGAATCACATTCTCTACACCAATCCTGCGTTCACGCGCATGTTTGGCTTCTCCGCTGAAGAGGTTAGCGGCGGCAGCCTGCGCGAGTTGATTGTCCCGGAGACACGCCTGACCGAAAATGCCACGCTGCTGCGCCTGGTCGACGAGCGGGGAAGCGCCACCATGGAAACCGTGCGCACCAACAAGGCCGGCGAACTGGTAGACGTCAGCATGCAAATCGCGCCGCTCTTGGTGGACGCCGCCAGGGTGGGTTATGTCTTCACGTTTCGCGACGTCGGCGACGTGAAGCAGACTGAAGCCAAATTGCAGCACGACGCCATGCACGATGTGCTCACCGGATTGCCCAACCGGGCGCTGTTTCTTGACCGCCTGAATCTCACCCTGACGCGCCGCCTGCGCCATCCCGACAATGGCTGCGGCGTGCTCTATTTGGATCTCGACAACTTCAAGTCCGTCAATGACAGCCTGGGCCACGCCGCGGGCGATGTTCTGCTTGTGGCGATTGCCGGGCGGCTGCGTTCCTCGCTTCGCCCTCAGGACTCCGCCGCGCGGCTCGGCGGCGATGAATTTGCCGCGCTGGTCGAAAACATTGTGTCTCCCTACGATCTTGAAGTGGTCGCCAAGCGCATCCTGCATGAGCTGGAGCGGCCCTTCGACATCTTCGGCCACACCGTTCACGCCGGCGCCAGTATCGGTGCGGCCATGGCGGGCACTGAGCACACCTCATCCGATCTGCTGCTGCGCGACGCCGACTTTGCCATGTACCGCGCCAAACAGGCGGGCCGCGGGCGTTACGAAATCTTCGACAAGCACCTCGAGGTCTACGTCACCAGCCAGCAGGAACGCGAGCGCGAGTTGCGGACTGCCCTCGACAAGCGGCAGTTCACATTTCTCTACCAGCCCATCTACCGGCTCACCAACGGCAAGCTTGAAGGCTTCGAATCGCAACTCTGCCTGCGCCGCGACGATGGAACCGTTGAGGATGTTGACGGCTTGCTCGCACTGGCCGAGGACACGGGTCTTTCCATCGCGCTCGCTCAGGACGTGTTTGACACCGTTTGCGGGCAGTTGCGTTCCTGGAGTGAATCCCTGCCGCACTCGGATCTGTTCGTGTCCGTCAACCTTACGCGCCGGCAGATTTTTAACACCGATTTGATCGCCCAGGTGATGAAAGCCCTTGCCGCCAGCGGTGTCGATCCGTCGCGCCTCGTGTTTGAGATTCCCGAGAACGCCCTCAACGAGACTCCCGATGCCGCGGTCGGCATCCTGCAGCGTCTTGCCGATTGCCAGGTGCACGTGGCCATCGACGATTTCGGCAGCAGTCTCGCGCCGTTGAATCATCTTCTGCAGTTGCCGCTTGCCATGGTCAAGCTCGCTCCCAGGCTCACCGCCGCTGCCGTTTCGACGGGACGTCAACAGGCTGTGCTGGAGTCGCTCATCCGCCTCACCAACACCTTGAACCTCCCTGTCGTTGCCCAGGGTATCGAGACGCGCGAACAGGTTGCGGCGCTCGTCCGCATCGGCTGCTCGTTGGGTGAAGGGCCGCTTCTGTCGCCCGCCCTCAATCCGGAACGTGCGCTGGAACTAGCGCAAGCCGGCTCGCGATCCGCTGCGTCCCGAGCCTGAACCCTCCGAAGCCGCCCTGGCTCCGCTAACGCCGCTAGCCCCGCTAGCGCGAGTGGATTAGTTTGGGCCCGTCGCGAAAGGGCACGACTTCAGTCGTGCCGTAAATGCCGATCAAACAACCGGGGCTTTATTGATGACTGCACAAGTAATGTCCTGATAACCGCGCCGGAGGCGCAGTGTTTGTTAGCCCCGCGCTTCAGCGTGGGGAAAGCGAATTCCACAGATTGACTCCGGAGTCCCGTAGGCACGGCGCAAGGACATTTCTTTTGCGGGAATCGATAGCCACCGGGAAACGGTTTTCTTTAAGCTGACCCGCCGCCTTACGCTTCGGTTGCCGCCTTCCCGGTGTAGCATGTTCCCATGGCGCCCCGAAAACCCGCGCGCACCCCGGGTAAATCGCGACATGCCGCTCGTCCGAGGGGTGCGAAACCGGTGAACGAACTGGTGATCCTCACCGGAATCTCCGGCGCAGGAAAAGCTTCAGCGCTCAAGGCCTTTGAGGATCTGGGATTCCACTGCGTCGACAATCTTCCTCTCGAGCTTCTGCCCCATTTTGCCGGTCTCGTCAGTGCCTCGCCTCAGGTGGAGCGCGCGGCCATCGTGATTGACGTGCGCGAAGGCACCACCCTCGACCGCTTGCCCGACATCCTGAAAAACGTCAAGAAAATGCTGCAAACCCGCGTGGTGTTTCTCGACGCCCAGGACGCCGTGCTGGTGCGCCGCTTCTCTGAGACGCGCCGCCCGCACCCGCTCGGCCGCAGCGAAACGGTGTGGCGCTCTATTGTTGAAGAGCGCCAGCTGCTCGACCCCATCCGCAACGTCGCCGACACTCTCATCGACACCTCCAACTTCAACGTGCACGAGTTGCGTGCCGACATCCTGGCGCGTTTCGGTCATGAGGACGAATCCAAGCGCCTCCTCGTTTCCTGTCTCAGCTTCGGTTTCAAAAATGGCGTGCCGCTCGACGCGGATATGGTCTTCGACGTGCGCTTCCTTCCCAATCCGCACTTCGTGCCCGAATTCCGCAAGAAGACCGGCCTCGATCCCAAGGTCGCCGCCTACGTGCGCGGATTCCCGCAGTCCAGGGAGTTCCTCGATCGCGTGACCAGGCTGATGCTCTACCTGCTGCCGCACTATGTGAATGAGGGCAAAAGCTACCTGACAGTGGCCTTCGGGTGCACCGGCGGCCAGCATCGCAGTGTCATGATGGCCGAAGAGATGCGCAAGCGCCTGGAAAAAGCCGGCTACCAGGTCAAGTCTCTGCATCGCGACATGCCGCGCTGAGGGCGCATCAGTTCGTCAGCGCACCGGCAACTCGTCCAGCCATCGCGTCAGCGCATCGATCATCTGCACGTCAGCGTTCTTTGCGGGATTCACCCACACCATCATCTTGCGATCCCCGATCTTCCCATAGGCCTCCGCCTCATGCGGCAAGACGCCGGCTGCCGACCGCTGATCCAATGCAAACCACAGCGCCGGCACGCGCACGTCGGCCGCAGCCGCATTCAGATCGTAGCGATCGCGCACCAGCAGCCGCGCGGGAACCATCCGCGCCCGCGCGTCGTTGAAGATCGCGCTCGTCGCATCCGCAAGCGGCGTTTCCACAATCACCCCGGCCAACTCCGGATGCGCGGCCGCCTCTTCGAGCGCCAGGTTCGCGCCCAGCCCCGTTCCGTCGAGCACAATGGCTCCGGGAGCGACGTGTCGCGTCCCGGTCAGGTATGCAATCGCCCACTCGGCATCCTCGCGCCAGTGCGCCTCGCTCGGCCGCACAAACTGGCTCTGTCCGTAGCCGCGGTAATCGAAAACCAGCACATTCACGCCCGCCCCATGCAGCTGGGCGAGCGCGTCCACCGTGTCCCCCAGATTGCCGTCCTGCCCGTGCAGGTAGAGAACCGTGAGCCGGGCAAACTTTGCGTCCGGCGCGGCGGGGATCCACCAGCCCGAAAGCCGCGGCGTGCCCGCGTCGGTAGCAGCAAACCCCACGGCATCGAAGGCGATGCCCGCAGTCGACGGCGTGCGCTTAACCACCGACTCCGGATGGTAGAGCAGTTGCCAGCTTCCTTGCCAGAAAAGCAGGCACAGACCGCACCACGCGCAAAAAATGGCTGCGCCAATGGTAATGCCGACCGCGCCCAGCAGCCAGCGGCCAGAAACCCTGATCCTTCCTGACGCGTCGCGCAGGTGGGCGTGCGTGTGCGTGTGCCGGTCCGCGCCGGCCTTTACGCCACTCTTGCCGGGTCCGCGTGACCCAATCTCCAACCCCTTTTTCTTGCCGGCCATGCGCACTTTTCTTTCGGTTTCTGGTGCCCTGAGTCAGAAGTTCGCCTCATAATGATCGGTCATCCTGAGCGAAATGATCGGTCATCCTGAGCGAAATGATCGGTCATCCTGAGCGAAGTTTGCCGCGTTTTGCGCGGCAAACAGAGTCGAAGGACCCGCATTTGTTCTTCAACGAACATCAGACTCACCACACTAGAACTGGTTGCAATAGCGGCGCCGTGAAAGGGTACGACTTTTAGCCTGCCCTGAATGGAGTCGAAGAGTGCCGCAAAAGGTTTATAAAATCTTGGGGCTTCAGCCCCTGGGGGCGCTTTCCAATCGGTCCCGAAGATTTACGCAACCAATACTGGTCCCGGATTCCGGAACCAACTCCATGCTAATTCGTGAGCCTGCAGGCCTCTGCCCGGTCCTCGGGTGTATAGTTTTTCTTGGTTTCCGAAATCGTTTACGGAGAATTGCAAAAATGGGGAAAAATAGCCAGGAAATAGCGAAACCAGCCGCAAATGAGGTGCTTTTGGTCACCAGCGGCGATCTGCGCCAGTCCGCCAATCAAGTGTGTTGGCCCGCGCAGCGCGATATGGAAGAAAAGCTGACCGCGGCCTTCGCGCAAAAGGGCTATAAGCTGGTCCGCGCCCACGCCTACGACGACAAGGTCAAGCACGGCTTCATCTCTTCGCAGCGCCAGGGCATGGACGTCTTCATGAAAATTCATCCCGAGGCGAAGCTGGTGTTTGCTACCGCCGCCTGGCAGTACAGCCATCATGTTTTACCCGGCCTGCGCAGCCATAAGGGGCCAATTCTCACTGCCGCCAACTGGTCGGGCCAGTGGCCGGGGCTGGTGGGGCTTCTCAATCTGAATGGCTCGCTCATCAAGGCCGGCAAGCCCTTCTCGTCCATCTGGAGCAAGGACTTTACAGACGCCTACTTTCAGAAGGCTCTCGACGAGTGGCTTAACACCGGCAAAATCACGCACGATCTCTCGCACGTGCACGCGCTCGACAAAAGTAAATTGCCCGCCGAAAGCGCAAAGCTCGGTGCCGAGCTGGCCGCCGAGTTGCAACATCGCAAGGCCATCATGGGCATCTTCGATGAGGGCTGCATGGGCATGTACAACGCCATCATCGATGACGAGTTGCTCAATCCCGCGGGAGTTTTCAAAGAGCGGCTGAGCCAGTCGGCGCTTGTGGCCAAGATGCGCACCGTGAGCGACGCCGAAGCCAACGCCGTTTACCAGTGGCTGGTGGCAAAAGGCGTCAAGTTCGATCTCGGTAAAGATGAAGCCAGCGAACTCACGCTCGAACAGGTGCTGGGCCAGTGCAGAATGTATATCGCCGCGGTCCGCATCGCGCACGAGTTCGGCTGCGACGCGGTGGGCATCCAGTATCAGCAGGGACTGAAAGACATGGCGCCCGCCTCGGACCTGGCTGAAGGCATGCTCAATAACAGCGAGCGTCCGCCGGTCTTTGCTGAAGGGACCAAAGAAGAGTTGTATGCCGGCGGTCCGCTCCCGCACTTCAACGAAGTGGACGAGTGCGCCGGTATGGATGTCATGATCACCAACCGCTGCTGGACGGCGCTCGGCCTCGATCCCTCCACCACGCTGCACGATGTGCGCTGGGGCGAGCACTACAAAGGCGATGGCAATGGCTCGGGCAAAAGCGCCCGCGGCAGTTCCAAAATCGACGACTTCGTCTGGCTCTTGCAAATCTCCGGCGCTGCGCCGGCGAATCATTTTGTCGGCGGCTATGCGGGTGCAATCAGCGAGCGTCAGCCCGCCATGTACTTTCCGCTCGGCGGCGGTTCGCTCAAGGGCGTTGGCAAACCCGGCGAAATCGTTTGGAGCCGCGTCTTTGTCGAAGGCGGCGCACTGCATTGCGACATAGGCCGGGGCACGGTCGTCACTCTGCCTGCGACCGAAACTGAACGCCGCTGGCGCGAAACCACGGTGCAGTGGCCCATCGTGCATACCATTCTGCACGGCGTCAGCCAGAATCAGATGATGGCCCGTCACCGCGCCAACCACGTCAACGTGGCCTACGCGCCCTCAGCAGAAGCTGCCAACGAAGCCCTGGCCACCAAAGCCGCAATGCTCGCAGAACTTGGCATCCACGTGCATCTCTGCGGCGTTACGCAGTAGATAGAACGCTTCAAAAATGGTTTCGTGAAAGAGCAGGACTTGCCGGGGCCCCCGGCGACAGGTCTTCGTCGCTGGGGTGGCTTTAGTCGTGCCGAAAAAGGCAGAAGCCGTGAAAGGGCACGACTTCAGTCGTGCCGAAAGAGGCAGAAGAGCTGAGGGGTTTTAACCCCTGAGGGACGGCTGTCTTCAAGCAGAAACATGCCCCATCCTAAACGCGCACCTTGCGCTTAGGTCTGGAAAGCTAAAAGCTAGCAGCTAGCAGCTAGAAGCTAGAAGCTAGAAGCTGTTTCTCACGACTGGATCTGTTCCGCCGCCATCTCCTGCGTCGCGGGAATGATGCCCATCTCCTGATAAATCGGCCGCACCACCACGCGCAACGCCGGCAGGCGCGAGAAGAACCATAGCGCGCCCAGCCCAATAGCCAGCCCATTAATAATGACGGTCCACTGCGCGCCGGCCAACACGGGTCCCGACACAATCCACAACGGCGTCGGCGGGATCGCATGCGCCAGCGTTCCCGCCAGCAGGCTGCCGAACGGCGCCATGCCCATAAACGCCATGGTGTAGTAGCTCATCACGCGGCCGCGCTTGTCTTCGCTGGTCAGCGTTTGGATGATAGTGTTGCTCGACGCCATGCCCTGCATCATGCCCGCGCCCGCCACCAGCACCATCGCCATCGAAAGCCAGAACGTGCTCGACAGCCCGAATCCGATCAGCCCCGCCCCGAAGACCGCCCCTGCAAATGGAATCATGCGAATCAGCCCGCGCACGTTCCTGCGCGCGGCCAGAGAGAGCGCGGAGATGAGCGCGCCCACCCCCATCGCGCCCATCAGGAACCCCAGCGTATGCGCGCCGCCGTGCAGCACCGTGGCCGCAAACACCGGCATCAGCACCACAAAGGGCATGCCCATCAGGCTCACCACGGCAAACAGCATCAGGATGGTCCGGATGGGCATGAACCCTGAAACGTAACTCCAGCCTTCCTTCATCTCGTGGAAGGTTGATGTTGCCTTGCGCATGATCGCGGGCGCATGCACGTGCATCATTAGCAGCGACGCAATCACCGCGATGTAGCTGATGCCATCGATGAGAAAGCACCAAGCCTCACTCGTGACCGCGATCAGCATTCCTGCCAGCGACGGCCCGATCAGCCTCGCCACGTTTACCATCGACGAATTGATAGCAATGGCGTTGCCCAGGTCGGCGCGGTCCTCCACCATCTGCACCATGAACGATTGCCGCCCGGGCATGTCAAAGGCGTTGATGACGCCCTGCAGCACGCTCAAAAACAGAATCCAGTGGATGGTGATGAGTCCGGAAAACGTGAGCCCGGCCAGCGCGAACGACTGCACCATGGCCAGCGTCTGCGTCCACACCAGCACCTGCCGGCGATCCCATCGGTCGATCCACACGCCCGCGAACGGCGCCACAAGAAACGTAGGAATCTGCCCCGCAAAGCTCACGGTGCCCAGCAACAGCGCCGAATGCGTGAGCCGGTACACCAGCCACGCCGTAGCGATGCGCGTCATCCACGTACCGATGAGCGAAATCGTCTGCCCGCCGAAAAACAGCCGGAAGTTGCGATGCCGCAACGCGCGCCATGCATGCGACATACCGTCCGTCGTGCGCTGCGGGCCCACTTGAGCGTTCTTGATAGGATCGTCCTTGGTCAAAAAGCTTTCCTAGTGCGAAGTATTTGGAGACGCGCGCAATTCATTTCTCGCACCGGCAACGCGCCGGCCCTGTTTTTCTGCTCACTCTTTACTGTATAAGGACAACTTGCGTCTCGCGTAATCCCGCACCGGTCGCCCATCCGGTAAGGTGGACAATAGAAGTAGCTGCTTCCTGTTTTTGATGGTGGAATCTTCTTGACGGTTTCTTTAAATACGAATTCTCTGCTTGGGCTCTTGCAGTCCAAATTTGGCCTTGCCGGCTTTCGCGCCCATCAGGAAGAAGTGTGCCGCGCGACGATCGAGGGACGCGACCTCTTGTTGGTCATGCCCACCGGGGCGGGGAAGTCTCTCTGCTATCAGTTGCCCGCCATCGCGCGCGGCGGAACGGCCTTGGTGATTTCGCCCCTGATCTCTCTCATGGAAGACCAGGCAGCCAAGCTGGCTGCGCTCGGTCTGCGTGTGGGACGGATTCACTCCGGCCTGGAGCGCAGCGCATCCCGCCAGGTGTGTGCGGAGTATCTCAACGGCGGACTGCAGTTTCTCTTTATTGCGCCCGAGCGCTTGCGCGTGCCCGGATTTCCCGAGATGCTGGCCAAAGGCAAGCTGGCGCTGATCGCCATTGACGAAGCGCATTGCATCTCGCAATGGGGTCACGACTTCCGGCCCGACTATCGCATGCTGGGCCAATATCTGCCTGCATTGCGCATGTCTCCCGATCCCGCGCCGGTCATCGCGCTGACGGCGACCGCTACGCCCACGGTGCAGGCGGACATCCTTACGCAACTCGGCATGGTGAATCCCCTCAAGTTCATTCATGGCTTCCGCCGTGAAAATCTTGCCATCGAAGTCATCGAAGTTGCGGTCCCGGCGCGCGCGGGCATCGCCTGCCGTTTGCTGGCCTCGCCCGCCCGCCGTCCTGCCATTGTGTACGCCCCATCGAGAAAGCAGTCTGAAAGCTTGGCTGCGGAACTTTCGCGCATCGTCCCAACCGCGGCCTACCACGCCGGGCTCGACGCGGAGACGCGCGCCCGCGTGCAGAAGGCCTTCCAGGCCGGCGAGTTGGAAGTTGTAGTGGCAACCATTGCTTTCGGCATGGGTATCGATAAGGCCGATATCCGAACCGTGATTCACGCCGCATTGCCCGCGACACTTGAGGGTTTTTACCAGGAGATTGGCCGCGCCGGTCGCGACGGAGCCTTGAGCCGGACGTTCCTGATGCACTCCTATGCCGATCAGCGAACGCGCGACTTTTTCCTCAACCGCGACTATCCGCCCGCGCAGCACCTCCACGAAGTTTTTGCGGCGCTCGGAGAGGAACCGCGCCTTGTCGAAGAATTGCGTGCCGCGTCGAAACTGGGCGAAGAGGAGTTCGACAAGGCTCTGGAAAAGCTCGAAATTCACGGCGGTGCGCGCGTCGATTTTGGGGGCGCAGTCACCAAAGGCGCGGCGGGCTGGAAGAAAACCTACACGATTCAAGCGCAGGTTCGCGCCGAGCAGTTCGAGCAGGTACTGCGCTTCACGCGATCGAGCGCATGCCGGATGTCCTCGCTGGCGCGGCACTTCGGCGATGTGAAGGACGCCATCCGGCCCTGCGGAATCTGCGACATCTGCGATCCGGCGGGCGCGGTGCTGCGCCAATTCCGGCGAGCCTCGCTCGCCGAGCGTGACCTCGTTCAAAACATTGTGGACGAACTCCGCCCGGTGGATTACCTGGCTGCGGGAACGCTGCAACGGAGCCTCGAGCGTGTGAGCAAAATGAGCCGCGACGACTTCGACGCGCTGCTCGATGCCATGGTGCGCGCTGCGCTCATCGAGATTGAAGAAGCGGAGTTCGAGAAAAACGGCGAGGTTCTGCGTTTTCGCAAGGTGCGGCTGACAGAAACGGGAATGGAAGTGAGGCCTGCAACGCCGCTGCCGCTGCTGATCAGTGATGGCATCGCCGAAGAATTCGATGCGGGCAGCACCGCGCCGCCGTCGAAGAAGAAAGCCAAGATCACTGCGCAAAAACCAGGCACAGCGGAGACGAACCCGCCGCAACCAACTCCCGCTTCCGAGGCGCTCGCGGCGCGGCTCCGCGAATGGCGCACCGCCGAAGCGAAGCGCTTGGGTGTCCCAGCTTATCTTGTGCTGCACGATCGCACATTGCAGGCTGTTGCCATCGTTCGGCCTGCCAATCCGGCGCAATTGCTCTCGATCGACGGCATTGGTCCCGCCAAGGCCGAACGGTTCGGCGAAGCGATCCTGAAAATGTGCGATGCGATTTCCGGCTGACTGGCTAGGTCTCTGACCGGTAGAAAATGAACCTTCCCGTGCCCCATCCATTCGCTTTTTTCGGGTGAATGGGTGGGAAGCCACCAAAGCCAAAAGCACGAATTCACGTGGTCAGAGAACCAATGCAGCTACTCAGCGGCCTTCAAAGCCAACGCTTCAACGACCGCAAGGCTTGGCATGAATTCTGCCGGAACATTGTGCCGTTCGCGAAGATACTCCGGCGCGTTGTACGACACCCAGACCTTGCCGCCCGCGTCCTCCCACACCAGGATCTTCAGCGGGAGATCGATGGCAATGCTCGGTGCGGCCAGCATCACGTGAGTGCCCGCCTTCGGACTGCCGAAGATAAGCAATTTGGTGGGCCGCATGGTCATGCCCGCCTTCGCCGCCTCTCCGCTGTGATCTACCAGCGCGAAAAGCGTTACCGCCTTCGCCGCCAGAATCCCGCGCAGCCGCTCAACCGTCTCATCCACGGAATGGTGGCTCTCCACATCCATGATTCCTTTCGCACTCGCCGTCATGCGTGCCTCCAATCTCTACGCTTCAGCCAGGAATTTTACACACGGCCAGGATATTTAGACACGAATCGACACCAGATAGATCGCCATCGCCAGCCCAACCATGGCCAGAAAAATAGCCAATGCCAGGGCTTGCGCCGTGGGATGGCTGCGCGGGATTTCGCCGCTATCCAGCGTTCTTATAAGGTTCAAGTGATGAAAGCCGGCAAAGACGTTCAGGATGACGCCTGCGGCGATCAGCGCCGTGCCAAACCAAAGCGACAGACCATTGCTGCGCTGGGGTGCTGCTACGTGAAACGCCTGTATCTGCTGCAGAAACAGCCCGAAACGCGCCACAACAAAACCAAAGCCCATCAGGGCCAGCCCGGTGCGCATCCACGCAAGAAAGGTGCGCTCCGCGGCAAGATAATCGCTGAGCGCCGCTTTCTGCGTCGATTCCGCGGACTGCTTCATGATGGTCTGCGTCGTTTCCTGGAGCGTGTTCATAAATGGTTTCGTGAAGGGGCACGACTTAAGTCGTGCCGAAAAGGCTAGGACAATTGAGGGGTTTTAACCCCTGAGAATTTGCGCCGGCCAGTCAGACCATTTGTGAAACATGCTCTAGCGTCCTGAGTCAGAAGTTCGTATCGTAATGATCGGTCATCCTGAGCGAAGTTTGCCGCGTTCTGTGCGGCAAACGGAGTCGAAGGACCTGCATTTGATCTTCAACGAACTTCAGATTCACTACCCTAGGCGTTTCTATGCCACGCGCTCGATCGTCACCGACTCCAGCACCACCGGCTTATGCGGCTTGTCCTGCGCGTTGCGCGCAACTTTGCTGATGCCGGTCACTATATCCTGGCCTTCCACCACTTCGCCGAAGATGGTGTGATTGCCCGTGAGCCACGGCGTGGCCGCCACGGTGAGGAAGAACTGGCTGCCGTTCGTGCCGGGTCCGGCATTGGCCATCGCCAGCTTGCCCGGCTTGTCGAAGCTGTGACGCGAGCCCTTCGTTTCATCCTGAAAGCGGTAGCCCGGTCCGCCCATGCCGGTGCCCGCCGGGTCGCCGCCCTGGATCATGAAATCCGGAATCACGCGATGGAAGATGGTGCCGTCGTAAAGCTTGTCGTTCGACTTGGCGCGCGTCACCGGGTGCGTCCACTCTCTCGCCCCCTCGGCGAGCTCGATGAAGTTCTTCACGGTGATGGGCGCTTCGGATTCGAAAAGGCGCACGGTAATCTTGCCTTCTGAAGTGGTAAAGACGGCGTAAGTTCCTGCTGCAAGTGCCATGTGTTTTTCCTCGCTTGAATTGGTTGGGGAGAACCGATCAACGGCCCAGAGTAAAGATGATGTTGACTGTGGTGCGAACCTCGACAGGCTCGCCGTTAAACAGATAAGGCCGGTAGCGCCATTGTTGGACGGCATCGAGCGCAGCCTGTTGCAGCATTTCCGGACCGCTGACAACTTGAAGATCCTTGATGATGCCGTCAGTGCCAATCGTCGCTTGGAGCACGACCGTACCGGAGACTCCAGCTTTCTTGGCATCAATTGGGTAGACCGGCGGTGTTTTGGAGATGAGCTGACCCTGGGCGACCCCGGCGGAAATGTTCACAATCTTCGGCTGAGTCTCAGACAAATCAGGTTCCCCAGGCAAAAGGGGCGGGGGCTGCACAGCCGGCAGCGCCGAATCAAAGATCATTACTCGCTCCAGCACCACCGGCGTCAGCGGCTTGTCATCGGAATTACGCGGCACGCGTGCAATGGCTTTCACCACAGCCACGCTGGCGTCGTCGCACTGTCCGAAAATCACGTAATGCCCATCGCCGGAATCGAAGGTCTTTTCGGTGATGAAAAATTGGCTGCCATTCGTATTTGGCCCGCTGTTCGCCATGGCCAGCCGTCCCGGCCGGTCGAAATTGAGGTTGGGATCGAACTCGTCATCGAACGCGTAGCCCGGATCGCCCATTCCCGTGCCCGTCGGATCGCCGCCCTGAATCATGAACTCCGGAATCACGCGATGAAAAATGGTGCCGTCGTAATACCGCTTGTGGCGCATCATCTTTTTGGTCGTGGGATCGGTCCAGTCCTTGGTGCCTTCCGTCAGCGCGATGAAGTTGGCCACGGCGTTCGGCGCCTGCCTCTGGAAGAACTGGCACGTGATGCGGCCCATCGAAGTGTCCATCACCACGTACGGCCCGTTGGGAACGGTCATTGCCTCGGGCGTGGCCTGGGGAGCGTCGGGAATTTCCTGGCTCGCCGGTGTCGACTGTTGCGCAAAGACCGTCAGGGCCGCGCTTGCGGCGCAAGCCACGGCCAGGGCAGAGAAGAGAAGTGTGCGCTGAAGTTTCATGCCGACTTCGAGATTAAATCATGCGCCGTGGGGCGTGCCAGTCGGGAATTGCGGAAGGGGCAGGGGCCTTCAGGCCCCTGAAAAGTCGCAGGAAATCAAGGCCTTTAGGCCCGGATCGAAATGAAGGGCTGTAATGGACTCTGCGCGCTAGAGCGTTTCTCCTTGAGCTATATACCATGAGAGCAAAGCCTGAACCAAGCCAGGGCATTTGCGGATGAAATCTCGGGCAGGGCTTTTGCAATGGCCTGGTCGAGAGCTTCTGCAGTGCGCGCCTTGGCCTGACGAAGGATTTCTTTGAGCTTGGACCAGGCTTTCTCAATGGGGTTGAGGTCTGGCGAGTAGGGTGGCAGATAGAGCAACTCTGCCTGGCAGCGTTCGATGCGTTCGCGCACTCCGTCCACCTTATGCGAACTGAGGTTGTCCATGATGACCACATCGCCTGGCCGCAAGGCGGGACACAGAACCTCGTCCAGAAACGCGAGGAAGATTTCCCGGTCTGTAGCCGCCTCCACGGTCATGGCGGCGATGATGCCGCGGCTGCTCATCGCCCCCAGGATGGTGAGGATTTTCCAGTCGCCCTCGGGCCTGCTCTCATGCACTCTTGCCCCGCCCACAGCGCGCGCATACAACCGCGTCATGCGCGTGGTGACGCCGCTTTCGTCAAGGAAGACGAGCCTTTCCGGCGGGATGGTGGCGAGCCGCGCGACAAACTCTTCTCGCCGGCGGCGGTTTTCTTCGCTGTCGCGCTCCGTGGCGTGGAGTGACTTTTTTTCAGCTTCAGCCCCATCCGCTTCAGTGCACGGGCTACCTGAGCGCGGCTGATCGCCAATCCCCGTTCCTGCTCCAGCTTTTCGCGCAACTGCTCCAGCGTCAGATCGGGAACCGCGACCAGCCAACGACGCAACTGCTCCCGGTGCTCATCCAGCAGCTTGCGCGGAGTGCCCCGGCGCTGCTCGACACGTTCCACCTGGCCGGTGCGTCGGAACTGACTGCGCAACTTCTTCCCGTAAGCCAAGCTGACCATGAATCGATCGGCCAGTTCTCCCAGCGTCTCCTCACCCCGCTCGTAAGCTGACAAGAATCTCCGCCGAAGATCATCCGAAAACGACTTCGCCATAGGAATATGCTTCGCGGACTCTCGCCAACATGAGTATACATCTAAATGAGAAATGCTCTAGTTTTCCGTCGGCGTCTTCTCGATGTGGTCGATGATCAGCCGATCCACGGTGGCACTGCGGTCTTCCAGCTTCAGCCCCATCTGACCGACGGACTCGAAAACGCTCGATCCACCGCCAGGGTCCGACGCCTCTGGAGCCGTGTTTCCGCCACCGCTCGACGGGCTCGCCGGCATCGGCATGCCTTGCGCGCGGGCCATGGCCATCAGATCGGCGATCGAAATCTCCACATCGACCTCGTAGTAGCCCTTGAGCGCGGTCATGTCGATCACTTGACGGCTGTTTGCTCCGCCCATCTGCATCAAGATGGTCGAAAGCAAATCCGCGAATCCCTGCATGGTCACGCCGCTCGATTTGATGTCGAACGTCATGGTTTGCCTGTCGACCTTCTCGATGATCGTGCCCCTTGCGCCCATATTCGCGGTGATGGTGAGGTCCGGGTTCATCTTGATGCGCATCGGCCCATCCACGTCGTCCACTTGCCGTTCCCCGGGCGCGAGCGGTGAGTTGGGGTCGAACGCTTGCGGCACCGTCGCGGATTCCTTCATCTTGACCCCGCTCTTGCCGACCACCAGTCCCAGTACCTTGTGCTCCTCTTGCGCGTGGTGCGCAGCCAGCTTGAACCGCTCCGCGAGCAACGCCTGTAGCATGGCGGGAACATCGTCCTTGGTCGCGCCTTCGGGAATCGAGGCCACAATATCGAAGCGCTCTTGCGACATCCACGGCGGCCCGCTGAGCTGATAGAGGCGGATTTTATAGGCCATGGCAATCAACTGATCGAGCTGCGTGTAGGTATACGTCGCTCGCGTGGCGTCGATCTCCTGCCCGACCTTCGGCATCTTGCCCGCCCGCACATCGGCGATCATCTGCGCCTGATCGAGAGGCGCGGCCGGCTTTATCGTGGCTACATCAAAGGTGAATTTGCTCTGCGGCGCCTGCCCGGATGCGGCGCCCGATGCAACAACAAGAAGGATGAGTGCGGAGACATTACGGCGATGGAATTTCATAAAGGCTCTTTCTGTGGCGCGATTCTGGAGAAATCATACGCCTCGGCGCGTATGCGCAAAAGAGCTTGCAGGGTGCCCCGTCCAAGCTCTGCTTGGGCGGGCTCGCCCTCCGTTTCTCTACACCAGCTTCAAAAAATTCCCGCGGTTGAGCCGCGCGCCGGGAAACACCAGATCAAGATTCTCCGCGCCCAGGGTTTGCGTGACCACTTCGCCCAGCACCTGCCGAAAGTCGGTGGTCAGCGCCAGGTCGCGGCCCTCGTTCAGTTGCTCGTTCTCCAGGCCCGGCCACTTTCCGTACACCTTGCCGCCCTTCACGTTCCCGCCCAGCACGAACATCGCGTTCGCGTGGCCGTGATCGGTACCGCCGGTTCCGTTTTCGCGCGCCGTGCGCCCAAACTCCGACATCGTCACCAGCGTCACGTTGCCCGCGTCGTCGCCCATGTCGCGCCAGAAGGCTGCAATGCTCGCCGAGAAATCGCTCAGCCGGTTGGCCAGCTGGCCATTCACGTTGCCCTGGTTCTGATGCGTGTCCCATCCGCTCACATCGGTGAACGCGGCCTCCACGCCGAGATTCGCTTTCAGCAGTTGCGCAATCTGCTTCATGTTGTTGCCGAACTCGGTGTTGGGATAATTCGCGCCCGGCGCCGGCTGGTACTGCGCGGGATTGGCAGCGCGCAGCATCTTCACCGCCTCAAAAGTCTCATCGCCCGCGGCATGAAAGATGCGATCGCCGGAGCCCGCGTACATCGCTTCAAACGCATTCGCAGCGGGTGATGGATTCGGTCCGCGCCCCGCCACGCTAAAGCTGTTCACGTTGCTGATGGCAATCGCAGGAATCTTGCCGGCCAGCGTGCGCGGCACATCGGCGCCCAGGGCCAGCGCGCGAAACGCAGTATGCGCCTCGCAGGTGCCGGCGCAGCGATGCTGCAAGTCTTCGGCCTGCAGCGCGCGGTTCAGCCAGCCGTCGTCGGTGCCCTTCACGCCCGGCGTGCCCGATTCCATGTAATCCTGCGCGTCAAAGTGCGACCGGCTCATGTCCGGCGAGCCGCAGGCGTGCACAATCGCCAGTTGCTTCTGGTCGTAGAGTGGCTTGAACGCCGCAAGCGAAGGATGCAGCCCAAAAAATCCATCCAGATCTAGGACCTGATTCTGCGGAATCGCAATGCTGGGCCGCATCGCGTAGTAGTTCTTCTCTTGATAGGGAACCACCACGTTGAGCCCGTCGGCCGCGCCACGCTGGAAGATCACCACCAGCCGCTGTCCCGGCGCACCGTTGGTCTCGGCCAGTACACTGCGCACCAGAAAATTCGGCATGGCTGCCGTACCTGCCACGGCCAGCGCGCCCTTGTGAAGAAAGAATCGCCGGTTCATCTGCATCTCCTCAACGATCAGCTCTCAGTCCCTAGTCCCTACGTCCCTTAGTCCCTCGGCGCTTCAGCGCCGCTGGAACTCCGGCGAACCCATCAGCAATCCCGCCAGCAACTGATCTTCGCGTTCGTACTGGTCAGCCGCCGGCGCACGGTTCGGTCTACGCGCCGCGAGTGCCCCCGGTCTCGTTTCTGAGACCGGGGTGGGATTTGTCATCACCGATGTAGCCACTGCGCCATTTTGCGCGCTCTGAACTTTGAACTGCTCCAGAGCCGCCGTCCGCGTGGCGTCGCTCACTCCGCCGGGGACAAGCATCGGCTCCAGCCGCACCTCTTCCGACTCCGGCGTGGGAATCACCTGTTGCGAAGGCGCATCGCTGTCCATCGTGCTCATGTCCAGTTCCGGCGCCCACTCCACGGTGATGCCCGGCAGCCGGTTGGCTGCCAGTGACAGCGCAAAGTTCATGCGATCCACCAGCGCGCCTGTGCTCACCCAATCAGCTTCGTCCCACTTGTATCCCGTCGGCGGCATGCAGCCATACAGCGGCATGCCCATCAGGCGCAGCTGATTCACCAGCGGCTGAAAGTTCTCCACATCGGCGTTGCTGGCGCGCACCGCGCTCACCACAAATTCCAGCGGCGTCTTCACCTTGGCGCGATAGTCGCTCGCAGCCCAGAGCTCCGGCGAGTGGAAGAGCGTCTTCAGCACCGTAGGAATGTCGCCGCCGCTTGCCAGGTACGCCTTCGCCATCCGGTCCACCAGCGCCTGCGGCGGATCGTCGCTCACAAAGCGAATAGCCAGCTTGCGCGAAATGAATTGCGCCGTCGCCGGCCGCATGGCCAGCATGTGCAGCAACTCCTCGCCCTCCATCTCGCCATTCTCTTTAATCTTCGTGCCCATCACGGTCTTCGTGCCCGGCTCGTGGCGCTGCGGCGCATAGATAAAGTCTCCGCCGTATTGCGGCCGATCGACCGTCCAGCCGGTGAGCACGCGCGCCACCTGCACCACGTCGGCCTGCGTGTAGCCGCCGTTCACGCCCAGCGTGTGCAGTTCCATCAGCTCGCGCGCATAGTTCTCATTCAGGCCCTGCCGGGCGGCAGCCTTTCGGTTTGGGTTCCTCACCGCGCGCTCGGCCGCAGGCGAATCCGGTCCGATGCTTTCCGCGTTGTCCAGATACAGCATCATGGCCGGGCTGTGCGCCACAGCTTCAAGCAGATCTTCAAACTTGCCCAACGCCCGCGGCCGGATCACGTCCCGCTCGTAGCTCACCAGGTAATAGGGCATCTGCTCGTTCTTGCGCAGGTAGATGTTGAAGTGATTCAGCCAGAAATCGGTCATCACTTCCTCGAGCTGCGCATTCGCATAGATATCGCGCGTCAGCCTCTCCGCAAAAAGCTCCTGCGCCGTAGTCTGCTCCGGATTCTCGAGAGCACCCACGGACTCTTTCAGATCCGGACTCATGCCTGCCACCAAGGCCTGACGCTGCACCGGCCGCAGGGACTTGATGAAGCTTTCAAATTCCTCCGGCTGCATTTGCTGCAGGCGCAGCACGCGCTGCTGCGGCGGCAAGGCCAGAACGCGCCGGATTTGCGCCTCGTCCACCGCGGGAGCCTGATCGGGATTCGTGCCCATCGCCGCCGCGGGCGTCATAGCATTCATCTCCGGGGCTTGCGCGGTTGCAGTCTGACTCGCCTCAGTCTGGTCGGTTCCAGCCTGCCCCGGTCCAGCCTGCCCCGTTCCCGGTTGACTCATCGCTTCCGTAGTCGGCTCCATGCCTCTGCTGGCCACGGCGTTTGTGTTGGGGCTTCCGTTGCCGGCCGCTTCGCCCGGCGCCAGACCCGTTTGACTCGCCGCCACTGCGCCCTTTTCAGCCTTCGCCGTCTTCCGCGCCTGCAGGCGGTAGATCTGGTTCTCATACACCGCGTGCAGTGTGCCGCCCGGAGGAACTTCCACTTTCCCGTTCGCTGCCTGGCGAATGATGGGGTTGCTGGGCAGCCGGAAGAACAGGTCCTGCATGCTCCACTGCATGGCAGGGAACTCGGCCAGCCGCGCATTCAATTCGGTTTCGTCAATATCTGCGGGGTGCAGTTGCGCGTCAAACCACGCATCGAGACCCATCTTGCGCACGGCTTCAAGATCCCCCGGCTTCGGCCCGAAGGTGAAGCGATTCAGCGCCTGCAGAATGCGCTCGTCGCCGCGCAACTGACCAGAAGATACGGAATTCGCCACATCGTTCTGTCGGGATTTGGCTTTCGCCGGCGGCCGGCCATGATCTGCCGCCTGCTGCGCGGCAACAAAGGGACCGGGCAGGCAAAGGCTGCAACAAAGCAGGATGGCCGTCAGACCGTGCGGAGACTCCATCGCAAAAGCTCCTGGCAGGGGAAGTGGCCGGACATGGATCCACGGCGTGAGCTGCCTGTTGGATCAGACGCGATCCTGGGGGGAAAGTTGTGGTCAGGGGGCTCTGCGGTTTCGGTAGCGAGTTCTTGATCTTCAGCGAAAAGATCCTTATGGCCGATACTCCCAGAGGTCGTTGTACTTCCAGGCGGTGTTGTCCCCTGGACAGGAGCTTGCGCCACCGAAGAGCCAAAGATTGCCGGAGAGGTCGATCCAACCGACTGAACCATCGCGAGCGTCGGGCGCGTTGCCGGATAAAGGCGTCCCTTCCGTCCCGTAGGTGCCCGCCTGGCATTGCTGGTTCGATCCGCTTACCCAGGTCCACTCGCCACCGCTGTATTTCCAAAGATCGTTGAAGTCGTCAACAAAGTTACCGCCAAACAACCAGAAGTTTCCCGAAGAGTCGGTCCAAGCGACCGCACTTGTGCGCGGCGGCGGCCAATTGTTCGTAGCAGCCAATCCCTGAGTTCCATAGTTGCCAGGCGCGTCAATGATATTCGACCCGCCGACCCACGTCCATTGGCCATTCGAATATTTCCATAGATCGTTCAGCAAACAGGGTTCAGGAAGTAAATTGCACTTACCAACGGTTGCGTCGTCGGCGCCCAGCCCTCCGAATAGCCATAAGTTCCCTTGAGAGTCTGTCCACGTAGACGCGCCAGTTCGTCCGCCGGGCGTATTGCCGGGCGCGCCTGCGCTTTGGGTCCCATACGTTCCAAACTGGTTGGCGAGGTTCGATCCTGCCATCCAGGTCCACTCGCCATTGCTGTACTTCCAGAGGTCATTCAGCGGGCCGAGCTTCCCCATTGAGTCGACGCCCTCGCCGCCGAAGAGCCATAGATTGCCAGATGAATCAGCCCATCCTGAAGCTCCAGATCGCGCCCCTGGAACATTTGTGGCATCGGCTACGCCTTTCGTGCCGTATACTCCGGTGCCTTGCCAAGCACCATTGACACCCGGTTCAGCACCGACGTCCGACCCGCTTACCCACGTCCACTGGCCGTTGCTAAATTTCCATAGATCATTTAGCAGCCCTCCTGTTCCTGAGGAAGCCATCCCGTCCCCGCCGAAGAGCCAGACGTTTCCTGCGGAATCAACCAAACTGACAGCATATGCATGTGCGCCTGGGAAATTGCCGGGAGAAGCCGTACCTTGTGTGCCATATACCCCCGGCTGTCTAACCAAATTGGAACCACCCATCCATGTCCACTGCCCATTGCTGTATTTCCAAAGGTCGTTAAGTCTGTCGAGATTGCCTGCTGAGTCAAAGCCGAGCCCGCCAAAGAGCCAGAAGCTGCCATTCGCATCCGTCCAACTAGCGGCACTGACACGCCCACCTGGGAGGTTGGTGGGCAATGTCACTCCTTGCGTTCCATAGATGCCGACCGCGTGGTTATCGGCGTTTAACCCATTTATCCAGGCCCATTCGTTATGAATCGCCGGGGGCGGAGGAGAAGACGTCTTGGACGCACCTCCTCCGCACCCCGACAAAACAACCGAGAGCATGATAGGTATCGTTGCGAAGTACAATCTCATCCCGGCTCCCATAGGACCTCGTCTTTGAACTTCAATAATTCGTGCCTCTGCTACAAGCAGAATGACGCGAAGGTCTCGCTTGGTTTTTTACTTCACATAGATATCAAAATCCTCCGTGCTGGATTGAGCGTAGTCGAGTGGATTCCATGTGTCGTCGTCCTGCGGCGCATCATACTCGATAGTTACCTGGATCGTGGATAGGTCGGTGCCAGCCGGAATCGTCATCCGAAACTGGCCGGAGCTCGATGGAGCCGTGCCTGAATACAGGGTTGTTTGAGCGGAGCCAATCGTCGCAGCTACCATCAAGCTAGGGAAGCCTTCGAGGTAGCCGCCATTGGTGCTGTTTGCTGAATATGGGACGTACAGGGTGAGGTTATTGCTATCGACATGCGAGGGGAACGCAGACCACGTGCAATAGCCAGACAACTCACTTACATAATATTGGCCGCTAGCCTCGTATGTGTACTGAACGGCGGAGTTCATCTCTACCGTTGAGCCAGTGGTTGGTCCGGCCGGATTGGATGGCAGCTCCCATCCCCACTTATCCGGCTCGTAGTCGTTCAAACAGAAATACGTGGTAGGGCGATACGCCGTACCCTGTTCGACCAGATCGTTGATCAGGTTTTGCCCGGTAGGACTTCCCAAACCAGTCACCAAATCGTAACCCAAGCCAGGAAAGTATCCTCCATTGCCGGGGCCATTACTAACATCGTGAAAATCGTTGCTGTAGCGGGAACTTTGTGCAATGCGATAGATGTAGTCGTTAATATTTCCAAGACCATATGGATTACCGGAGGCCACTACCTGCTGGTTCACTAACGCAAGAAAAGCTGCCCAGCGTGGGGCTGCAAAACTAGTGCCGCCCCACCCAGTCTGGCACCCCCCCAGAAAGCAGACCCAATTGTCGTAGTCGGCTTCGGCAGATACGTCTGGAACGTTGCGCAACGAAGTCGACGCGCCGTTTGCTCCGCTAAGGCCGGACTGGTACGGTGGAATTGGTATGCCATCTGGGCTTGGGCCACCGCCGCTACCGCTCCAGGCTAACTCCGAAAGCCATGGACCCCCCACGCCATTCGTATATAAGGTTGTCCCGCCAACGGCCGTGACATTTGCATCTTCTGCGGGGAACGCACCTTCAATAACGGGGTAGACCCCCCAATCACCGGAAGCGGCAAAGATTGTCTGGCCCTGTGCCGCCATCTGTCGAAATATGTAATCATCCGCAGACGCGTTGTTTCCCCAGACCCACGAGATACTGACCTGCTTTGCGATATTCTCGTAGGCGATCCTGTTGAAAATATCTACATCGGAGTTTCCGATATACACGCGAACCTGACTTAGGCCCGGAGCCATCCCAATCGCCTGTACAATGTCCAAAACCTCTTCAGAATCACCTAAGAGGCACGAAGTGATGAATTGGCACTTTGCCCCGGTGGCGCCATCCAGAAGAATGTTTTGAACAGGGACACTATAAGATTGACCTACACTGCTGAAGGACAAGTTGACATCGCTGATATCATAGCCGTCAAATTCGACCAACGCTACTACTTGACCAACGCCTGTGAGGGTTGTACCGCCATAATAAGCTGTCCGCATGTCACTGGCTAGGTATTGGCCGCCCGGACCAGATCCCGCAGCAGGGACCTGTTGTGCTTCGTTTGCCGATGCCCTTCTAGAAGCGGGCCGTGGTAGAGAAAAATTGTCGAGACCTGTGATGTGCGCCACCGGAACGCTAAGAACGAGTGATGGTTCGCGATCAGTCGAATAGAAGGTTCGGTTTTCTGTGGGATGTTGATAAACGTTCATCCGCACATTGAATGCATCTTCGATCTGCCGAACCGTCCCGTCGAGCGGTACGATGAGGCGGCCTTTTCGCTGATCAGTGACTGCGAGGCCGTGTGCGGTCGCAAAGTCGACGACCGCCTGATAGTCTTCTGGCGTTGGTGCGAATTGCTCAGTGAACTCGGCCCCACTTAGAAAATGCCTGTAATCGGGATTTGATGGATCATAGAGCCGCTTGAGTAGGCCGTCCAGAGCGGCCTGGTTGCGGAGCGGCAGCGAAATCGTAACGTGTAGTTTCTGAGTGGCTGGAAGGGAGCCGGTTAGTCTGGCTTCACCATTGGAAACGGCGGAGGGAACGTGGTTACGCAGCACTTGGGGCGATTGCTGTGCAAGGCACGAGATAGTGAACAACATGAATGCGACCGCGCCCATGAGCGTGGCCGGTTCAACGAAAGAACGAAGACTTCTCTTCCGATTCATTGTGTTCCTCCTGTCGGCTTCGAAACAGCGCATGGTCTGGCGGAGGAACTGTTCGCGTACTACCGAGAACGGCAATTGGGAGCCGGATGCACTATTCGCGACGACATGCATTGCAGCGGAAACCTCTGAGCGGGGCAGATAGCGCTGTTAGATCTTACTGGCTTGGTCATCGCGTAGCAGATCCTTCTGCGGTATCAATTGACGCATGAGCGTAACCTGGGGGATGTGATGGCCGACATATGCGAACGTGACGAGACTCGCTCCGGCGACATGGTGTGATTCGCTGTAGCACCGAACGATAACTAGAGATCACGGGAAACCTGGAAACGAAACCTGAAACCTGGGGACAGACGGGACGTTTCCCAACCGAAGCGAGGGCGCGTGGCACGGTTATCAGTAGGCAATCTCGCCACGAGATCGGGCGCCCCGCGGCCCCGATTTAGGAACCTAGGGAACCACGCAAGCCCGCACTTGGCGGTCGTGGGCTGCAACCTTCCGGTTAAGAGTTGCCCACGGTTCACGGTTTTCTAGTCCCGAGCCCCTTGGCCCTGTTTCTTGCCGTCAAGCCCCCGCTCGCGCCTCTTCCCCGTAAACCCCTGAAATCTCAACTCGAAAAACCCTCTCCGCCTTTGCAGATAATTACCCGCCTTCGGCGCAAGCTATCAATAGGCAAGAAACAGGGTAAGAAATCGCGCCGCCCTCGGGTGGCAGGTACAGGGAGTGGCTAGCCCCGCGAACTCCGCCAGCCCCGCCAAACCGTTATTTTTGAGGACTTTAAGCTCCAACTTCCTTATTTTCAATAGCTTACGGAGGGTAATGAAAAGCTAAACCGCCTGGAATCAGGGCTTTAGCCAAAAATAGGGGGGAGGGTCCTGATCTGCATATGCACCGCAGGCACATCAAGACCGATGGGCTCCCCTGCGGTGCACGACACCTCACCCGGGTGGGATCTGGGAGCTAGAAGCTAGAGGCTAGAGGCTGGAAGCTGCCTTTGAAAAACCGGCTGTGAAACTGTACCGGACACCTTAACCAAAGAGGAATCAGCAGTTTGCAGGTACAGTGCGGCCCCGGTACAGCCGCTGTGCAACTGTACAGCGGCGGTAACTTCAACATAAATAATCACTTAGAGTGAGCAAAGTAAACCGCGGTACAGGCGCTGTAAGACTGTGCTCCTGTACGCAGGACGTCGCCCTTGAGTGAATGTTGAAAGTAGATGGATGAAAGCGGAAGGGCGAGAGTGAAGGTCTGAGAGCTGAAAGCTAGAAGCTAGAAGCTAGAAGCTGTTACTTAGCCTTGCCGCACTTGGTCATGATCGCGGTGTGCAGCCGTTCGCTTACTTCGGTGGGCAGTTCGTAAATTTCGTGGCAGCGGTAAATCTCGATGGTCTTGCGCGTGGTGTCGAGGACGACTTCGCAGTGGCCGCACTTGCGCAAGTGGATTTCAATCTCGGCGCGGGTCTCGGCGGCAATGGACTCGTCGATGACGTCGTCGAGAATGGCAAGAAACTCAGTGCAGGTCATGCTTCAGCCCCGCTTCCCTGCGGCGCCGCTGTCGCCTGCGAAACTGCCGGAGTCTTGTGTTTGAAGTAGCGGCTCAAGCGCTCGCGCAGTTGCAGCCGCGCGCGCAGCAGCCGCGATTTGACCGCGGGAATACTCAGGCCCAGCGCCTCGGCGGTTTCCTCGGTGGAAAGCTGGTCCACGTCGCGCAATACGAACACCGTGCGGAAACCCGGCGGCAGGCCCTGAATGGTTTTCTTCAGAATCTCGGCCAATTCGGACTGGTTGTAATTCTGCTCCGGATTCGGCGCCCAGTCGGCGAAGTCGCGGGGAACGCTGCCCTCGTCGGTCTGCACGTCCTCGTCCATGGAGACCAATTTGCCTGTGCGCCGCTTGCGCAGCCGCATCAGACTCTCGTTTACCGCGATTCGCACCAGCCATGTGTAGAATTTCGAGTTCCCCTGAAATTGATCGAGCTTCTCATAGGCCTTGAGAAACGCATCCTGCATCACGTCTTCGGCGTCTTCGCGGTTTTGCGTAATGTGCTGCGCAATCCTGAAAAGCTGCCGCTCGTACTTGCGGACCAGCGTGTCGTAAGCCGAGAGATCCCCGGCGCGAACCCTCTCTACAAGGGCGACGTCGGGATGCTCTTCGCTAATTGGTTGGATGGTCGACATAGGAATCGGATGCGAAAAATCGCAATTTTGACAGGCCGGGAACGATCCGGGAAACCCGTAAAGCATGAGTGTACCGGACGCCGCGGCGGGGAACCAAATCCCATAACTCGGGCCAGGGCGTTACGCCAGTGATTCCCTTGCCGCGCCGGCAGCGTCTAAATCGGCATAAAGTGGAATTATGTTTGGTTTTTCTTCTCCACGGCATTGCCTCCGGCGCAGTCCCGGTTACATTTTGGTTCTGATTGGATTGCTGATCGTTGGACCGAGCGGCTTGGCGCAGTCCACAACGACACCTGACGCCAGCACTTCCAAGTCCGGCCGGGCGCATTCCCATTCTGCCAAGCCCGCGGCAACCAGGAAACACACCGCGAAGCACGAACCTGCGCATGCAACCAGCCGCGCGTCTCGCGTAGCGCACACGGCGCGCATCAAGCAGGCGTTTGTGGCGTCAAAGGAGCTGGAGCCGATGGCCCGGCAGTTGGCGACACTGCGCACGCCGGAAGCCTACGCGGCAGTGACGGCCTACGCGCACAGCCACACCGGCGAGGCCGCGACGGCAGCCTACCTGGCGCTGGGCCACGCGTACCTGCTGGACAAGCGCTATGCCGATGCGGAAACGGCGCTGGCGCAGGCGCGACGCGGCGATGGGGAACTGGCCGACTACATAGATTTTCTCGACGCCGAGGCAAGCCACGCGGCGGGTGACGATGCGGTCGCCGAAAAAATTCTTCACGGCTTTACGGAGCGCTATCCGGACAGCATCTTCGACGCCGAAGAGCCTGAACTGGAGGCCACCGTTCTTCTGTCCGTGGGAAATGTCACCGCGGCGCGCCAGGTGCTCGCTGCGGCCTCCAGCACTGCGGCCGCGAGTCGGCCTGGATTCCAGCTTGCCGAAGGGCAGGTGGAACTGGCACTGAGCCAACAACAGGCTGCGGAGACAACCTTCAAGCTGCTGCTGCTGGGCCATCCGTTGAGTGCTGAGGCGCAAACCGCGCGCGCCAAGCTCACGGACCTGGGCGCCGAGTCGCTGCTGACCACGGCGGACCTGCGCACTCTCGCCGAGGCCTATTACAACGCGGGCCGCTACGCGGAGGCGGACGAACAGTTTCGCGTTCTGGAGCGCGCGCCGGGAATCGACGCGCAGACACGCAACGGATTTGCCGTAGCCGAAGCGGCCTGCGCGCTGAAGTTGAAGCGCCTCACGCCAGCAGAAGTTCAGGCGCTCCCAGACACGTCCGACGAAAACGGCGCGCGGCGGCTCGACTTGTTGATGGAGCTGGCCCGCGACCGCGATGATTCCAACGATTTGCGGCAGATCATCACCGACATGGAATCCCGGTTTCCGCGCAGCCCGTGGCTGGCCGACGCGCTCTTTTCTGCGGGCAACATGTACCTGCTCAAGCGCGATTACCCAACGGCCATCGAGTACTACGGCGATCTGGCGGAGCGCTTTCCCAGCGACAAAAATGCTTCCTCTGCCCACTGGCGCTCCGGCTGGCTGAGCTACCGGCTGGGACTTTACCCCGCCGCTGAGCGCATCTTCGACGAGCAGATTCGTCTCTATCCAGGCACCACGGAAACCGTCTCCGCTCTCTACTGGCGTGGGCGCTTGTATGAAACGCAGGACCACAATCCGGCGATGGCCGCGGCCAACTACCGCACCATCGTCCGCGTCTACCAGCACTTCTTTTATGCGCAAATGGCAAAGCAGCGGCTGGCCGCGCTGGGCAACACGCAGGCCGCGTCGCAGCCGCAACTGGATCGCATTCAGCCAGTGCCGCTGCCGCGCCTCGTCGATACCTTTCCCGAGGACAGCCCCCATTTGGCCAAGGCGCGATTGCTGGCTAATGCCGGCCTGACGGAATACATTGCGCAGGAGATCAAGGCCGATCCCGATTTCGCTTCAATGAGTGCGCTGGCCGAAGCGCAGATCTACTCCACTTGTGGCGAGACCTTCCGGGCTGTTCGCGCCGCCAAGCGTGGGTTGCCGACCGCTGCTTCGGTCTCCATCCAGTCCATTCCGCTGGTCTACTGGCGGATTCTCTTTCCCGAGCCGTGGTGGAACACGATCCAGACCGAGTCCGCCAAAAACAATCTCGATCCTTACCTGGTGGCCTCGCTCATCCGTCAGGAGTCGGAGTTCGATCCGAGCGCGATTTCGTACGCCAATGCGTGGGGACTCATGCAGATCCGCCCGACGCCGGAAGGCGTTAAGCTGGCGCGCGAGGAGGGCGTCTCCCATTTCAAGGCCTATCAGTTACTCGATCCTGAGATGAACATCAAGCTTGGGACGCGGTATCTGCGCGAATTGATGGACAGGTTTGGCGGCGTGCAGGAGTATGCGCTGGCCGCCTACAACGCGGGCGACAGTCGCGTTGTGGATTGGCAGGCGGCAGGCCCGTATTCGGGCATGGACGAATTCGTGGAGTCCATCCCCTTTACGCAGACCCGCGAATATGTTGAGGCCATTTTGCGCAACGAGGAAACCTACCGGGCGATCGATGATTTTGCCCGCACCCACGGTTCGGCCACGGCATCTGCGTCCCGTTAGGGCCAAACTCTCCAATTGAAACTTAGGGAACCCCGCTTGCCACTCCCCGGCGCCGATTCGCATTGACATCTTCCCGTACTCATGTTGAGACTGAGTGCACCGGAATGAATTTCTTCCGGCGCGTTTCTCGCAGCCTGCATCTCAGTAGAGTACGGAGCCTGGCGGAAACCAACGCACGGCTCGGAACCGTCAACCCCGGCAACACCCAGCAGTGCCCGGAGGGAACGATGGCAGCCGACTTGCAGTTTCTGGAAGAGTGGATCCCGGAAAGAATGGACCCGGGAACGGTTTTTGTGCTGGAGAACCAGGCCAAGCTCGGCCAGGCACAGAACCCCTACGTAGCCGTGATGTCGTGCCCGCGCTGCGGGACGCTGGGGCTCATCACCCGCCAGCAGCTTTACGCCGGCGAGACCATGATTTGCGGAGGCGACTCCTGCTCGGCAGAGTACCGGCTTGATGGCGATGCCATCTGCTACCGGGCGGCGCAGTAAGCGCTACTACTGCAATTGATAGTCCGCGCTGGTGGTTTTGGCGCCGGCCTGGTTGGGCGTGGGGAGTTGTGTGCGGTCCCATCCTCCGCCCAGCGCCTGCACCAGTTCCACCGCCGAAGTCATCTCTTCCACCTGCAACGAATTCAGCGTTACCTTGCTGCCGAGCAGCGTGGTTTGAGCGAGCACGACATCGACGTAGGGATCGACGCCGGTGTTGTAGCGCGACATTTCCAAGTCGAGATAATCCTGCGCGTCCTTCACCGCCTGCTGCTGGCGCAGGATCTGTTGCGAATAAATGCGCGTGGCGGCCATGGAGTCTTCCACCTGTTGGAAAGCGGTAAGCGTCACCTGCCGATAGTTGGCAAGGTCCGCGTTGTATTCAGCAACGTACTGGTGCAACTCCGCGCGGTAAAGTCCTCCGTCGAAGATCGTCTGGGAAACGGATGGGCCGATGGACCAGATACGGCTCGGCCAGTTAAACAGGCTGGTTAACGTGGAGCTCTGGAATCCACCGTCGGCGCTGATCGTTACCTGCGGGAAGAATGCGCCGTAGCCGATGCCGATGACGGCATTGGCCTCAGCCAGCGTGCGCTCGGCAGCGGCAATGTCAGGACGCCGCTCGACAAGCTGCGAAGGAACGCCGGTGGGAATGGACGGCGGCGCGTAGACCATGGGCTTTACAGGGATGGAAAAATCGCTGGGCACCTTGCCCAGGAGCATGGCAATGGCGTGCTCATATTGCGCGCGCAGCAGTCCCACGTTGATGGCCGCCGATTGTGCCGCCTCCAGCGTGGTCTTAGCCTCGGCCACGGAGATGTAGTCGCCAATGCCCGTGTCGTACTGGGTCTGGTTGTAGTCGAGCGCTTTCTGATCGGCGGCTACGGTCTCGTTGAGGATCTGCTGCAGCATGTCCTGGCCGCGAATCTCGAAGTAATACTCCGCCAGGCTGGAATGCTCGGTCAGCTTCTCCACCTGCAAATCGGCCGCGCTCACCTGTGCCGCATATTGCGCTTCGTGCACCTCGTTACGAATCTTGCCCCAGAAATCGGGCGTCCAGGAAACGTCAATTGGAGCATTCCAAAGCGTCGACTGCTTGCCGACGTTGGCTTGCGTGGAATTGCTCAGCGTACCAGAACTCTTCGACCGGTTCCATGATGGGCCTGCGGTAATGGTGGGCCAGTATTGCGAGCGCGCCTCGGCGATGGTGGCGCGAGCCGCCATGTAATTCTGGAAATACTGCTTCAGGTTCTCGTTGTTGATATTGAGCTGTTCTTCCAGCGCATTCAGTTCGGGATCGCTGAAGACCTCCCACCAGTTGCCGCGCAGCATGGCGTCCTGCGGGCTGGCCACCTTCCAGCCCCCAGCATCTTGAAAATTGACGGTCGACTCCTTGTAGTTGGGCGCGGCGACAGCCGTTGGCGTGGGCGCGTGGTACGGCGGCCCAACGTGGCAGCCGGAGAGAAGCGCGAGCAAGCTCAGCGTGCCGGCGGCGAATGAAAGCGTAGTTCGAAACTTCAGCTCATGCATGGTCAACGTCCCTCACGTACTACGACATCGCTTCTTCCGCGGTTGGCGGCAGTGTGTCGTGCGTCCGGCCCAACGCGCGCAGGCGCAGCCGGTCCATAAACAGGTAAACCACAGGCGTGGTGTAAAGCGTGAGCAGTTGGCTCAATAACAGCCCGCCCACGATGGTAATTCCCAAAGGTTTGCGCAACTCAGAGCCGGTACCGGTCCCGAAGGCCAACGGCAGCGCGCCGCAAATCGCCGACATCGTGGTCATCATGATGGGCCGGAAGCGTAGCATGCAGGCGCTGAAGATGGCGTCGCGCGTCGACTTGCCCTCCTGGCGCTCGGCCTGCAGCGCGAAATCGATCATCATGATGGCGTTTTTCTTCACGATGCCGATGAGCAATATGATGCCGATAATCGAAATCATGTTGAGATCGATGTGGAAGAGCATGAGGGCCAGCATGGCGCCCGCGCTGGCCGAGAACACAGTGGAGATGATGGTGAGCGGGTGAATTAGGCTCTCATAGAGAATGCCGAGCACGATAAAAACCGAAAGCAGCGCGGTGATGACCAGAATCGGCAGCGTGGCTATCGATTGCTGGTAAGCCTGGGCGATTCCGGCAAAAAACCCATGTACCGTTCCCGGCATTCCCAACTTCTGTTCCATCTCGGTCACGTCCCGGGTGGCGTCGCTGAGCGAGACCCCATTGCGTGTGTTGAAGGAGACAGTGACGGAAGGGAAAAGCCCGGTATGAGCCACCTGCAGTGGCGTGGTACTGGTGCGCGCCTTGACGGCAGTGAACAGCGGAGACACCGTATTAAGCCCCGCCGCAGATGAAGACTTGCTGGGAGTGAAATAGATGTTGTTCAGTCCTGACGGATCCTGCCAGTACTGCGGAGCTACTTCCATCACCACGTAATACTGGTTGAGCTGGGTGTAAATGACGGAGACTTCGGATTGGCAAAACGCGCTGCAGAGCGAACTGTTCAGCGACTGCGGGGTTTGTCCCAGCCGCGCCGCTGTGACGCGGTCGTAGTTGAGCAGTTCCTCGAGCCCCTGATTCTGCTGATCGGTGTTTACGTCTGTGAGGTCAGGCAGTTTGGCCATATTCTTGAGCACGATTGGGCCCCATTGTGCCAGATCTGCAATGGTGTCGGCCTGGATGGTGTATTGATACATGGCGCCACCGCTGCGCCCGCCCATGCGGATATCCTGGGCGGCTTGCAGAAATCCGGAAGCCAACGGCAGGCTGTTCATAGGTCTGCGAAGGCGATTGATCACGTCCATGGCCGAAGTCTGGCGCACATCGCACTTTGGGCCCTCCTTGCAACTCGACCCCAACTGCTTCAGAGCGATGAACATGAAGCCGGCGTTGCCGTTGCCGGTGTAGGCAAGAACGTGAGCCACGGCGGGATCGTTCTTCACGATTTTGACCAGAGACAGCGTGGAGAAATTCATGAATGGGAAGGAGGCATCCTGCGGTCCTTGTATCGAGCCCATGACTACGCCGGTGTCCTGTTGGGGAAAAAAGCCCGTGGGAATCCTGAATGCGATCAGGACGTTGAGTGCGATGGTGAGCAGAAGGACGACCAGCATCAATCCGGGATTATCCAGCACCCAAGTGAGAGATCGGCGGTAGATTGACACCATGCCATCGAAGAATTTTTCGCTCGTCCGGTAAAGCCAATTGTGTTTTTCGCCTTCCTTATGTGCCCTGAGGACGTGCGCGCACATGCAGGGAGTTGTGGTGAGGGAGATGACCATCGAGATGACGATGGCCGTGGCCAGTGTGACCGCGAATTCGCGGAAGAGGCGTCCGATGATTCCTCCCATCATCAGAATCGGAATGAACACTGCAATCAGCGACACGCTAATGGAGAAAACCGTGAAGCCGATCTCCGATGCACCTTTCATGGCGGCGGCCATGGGCTCCATGCCTGCCTCGAGATGGCGCGTGATGTTCTCCATGACCACGATAGCGTCGTCGACGACAAATCCGGTGGCGATGGTGAGGGCCATCAACGAGAGGTTATCGAGCGAATAGCCGAACATGTACATCGCCGCAAAGGTTCCGATCAGCGAGACCGGAACCGCGGCAAAGGGAATGAGCGTGGCGCGCGGGCTGCGCAGAAACAGGAAGACCACAAGGATGACGAGAACTACCGACCCGATCAGCGCTCTATATACAGTTGAAACCGAAGCGCGGATGGTTACGGTCCGGTCCATGTCGACGGTGGTTGTGACACCTGCGGGGAGAACGGCCTCGAGGAATGGCAGTTGCGCTTTGACACGCTCGACGGTATCGATAATGTTGGCCCCGGGCTGGCGGAAGATGGTGAGTACCACTCCCCTTTGCCCGTCGATGTAGCCGGCGGAGCGGATGTTCTGCGTCGAGTCCTCGACGTCGGCCACGTCCGAAAGTTTGACTGCCGCGCCGTTGTGATATCCGACGATCAGCGGGCGGTAATCTGCCGCCGTGGAGATCTGGTCATTGGTGATGATATCTTCACTGACGCCGTTGTCGGAGAGTTGGCCGCGCGGCTCGTGCGAATTTTGCAGGCTGAGCACGGATTGCACGCTGCCGAGGGTGAGGCCGAAGCTTTCAAGCTTGGTGGGGTTGACCTCGACGCGCACCGAAGGCGCGCCGCCGCCCTGCGCGCCCACCTGTCCGACGCCTTGAATCTGCGAAAGCTTTTGCTCCAGAATTGTTGAGGCCAGGTCGTACAGTTTCGTCACCGGATATTTGTTCGATGTCAGGCTGATGATCATGATCGGCGAATCGGCCGGATTGATCTTGCGGTAGGAAGGATTGGAGGGCAGATTAGCGGGTAAATAAGTCCGCGCAGCGTTAATGGCAGCCTGCACGTCGCGTGCCGCGCCGTCGATATTGCGGCTGAGGTCGAATTGCAGTGTCACATTGCTTGAGCCCAACTGGCTCGATGAGGTCATTTCCGTAATGCCGGCAATGTGGCTGAACTGGCGTTCCAGCGGTGTAGCCACAGAGGCCGCCATAATCTGCGCGCTGGCTCCGGGCAAGCCAGCTGAAACACTGATGGTGGGGAAGTCGACCTGCGGCAACGGAGCCACCGGCAAGACAACGAATGCGATCGCGCCTGTGATGGCCACCGCAATGGTGAGCAGCGTGGTGCCCACGGGCCGGTTGATAAATGGCGCCGAGAGGTTCATGCATTCTCCGTGCCGGGGGGCAGTTCACCGTCGGGCGCAATATGGGATAGACGGCGTCCCTGGACCCGCTGACCGATGCGGTCGAAGAAGATATAAATCACTGGCGTGGTGTAGAACGTGAGCAGTTGGCTCAACAGTAGGCCGCCGACCATGGCAATGCCCAGCGGCCGGCGCAGTTCTGAACCCAGGCCGGTTCCGACTGCCAGCGGGATGCCCGCCAGCAGCGCAGCCATCGTGGTCATCATGATCGGCCGGAAGCGCAGCAAGCTTGCTTGGTAAATCGCCTCCGTCGAATCCAGTCCATGCTTGCGCTCGGCCTCCAGTGCGAAGTCCACAATCAGAATGCCGTTTTTCTTGACGATTCCGATGAGCAGGATGATACCGATAATTCCCACCACGCTCAGGTCCTGATGGCAGAGCATGAGGGCGAGCAGCGCGCCCACTCCGGCCGAGGGCAGCGTGGAAATAATGGTAATCGGATGGATGAAGCTCTCATAAAGGACGCCAAGAACGATGTAGACGGAAACCAGGGCGGCGAGAATGAGCAGTGCCTCGTTGGACAGCGAATTCTGGAACGACGCAGCCGTGCCCTGGAATCCGGACTGCAAGCTGGCAGGGAAGTTAAGATTCTTAGCCACTTTTTCAATGTCGGTGATGGCTGTTCCAAGCGAGGCATTCGAGGCAAGATTAAACGACACCGTGACGGACGGAAATTGTCCCTGATGATTGATGGAGAGCGACTCAGTCGTGTCTTGCATTTGCGTAAATGCACTGAGCGGAATGGCATTGGCGCCGACCGAGGATGTGACCGCATTGGGCGTCGTGCCCGCGGTCGAGCCGCTCGAGGGCGAAGACGGTCCGGCGCTGCTGGAGGCTCCGGTCAGCACTGAGGCCGGCGAGGTCAACACCTGGGAAGAAGGCGTATAACGCACCGATGTCGTCGTAGAGTTCGAGCCTGCCGACGCCGAAGCGGACGAAGAGTACGATGTGGCCGCGCTGGCTCCGCTAGTGCCCGAGGAGGCGCTGTTCTGTATGTACAGATCGCGGAGATTGGAGGGGTTCTGTTGCCACTGGGGAGCCGTCTCAAGGATCACGTGGTATTGGTTGAGCTGGGTATAAAGAGTGCTGATTTCGCGTTGCCCGTAGGCGTCATAGAGAGTGTTGTCAATGGTAGTGGGCGCGATGCCCAGCCGCGACGCCGTCACGCGGTCGATCTCCAGCTGCACCGCCTTGGCGCCGGTCTGCTGATCCGTGGCTACGTCTTCCAATTCGGGCAGCTTATTCAGTTGCGCAACAAACTTCGACGTCCACTCGTTCAGTTCGTCTGTGTCCGGGTCTTCGAGCGTGTACTGATATTGCGTCCGGCTCACGCGATCGTCCACCGTGATGTCCTGCACCGGCTGCATGTAAAGCTGGATGCCTTGAACTTTTTTCAGGCGGTGCTGCAGCCTGCGAATCACATCGGAAGCACCGATGCGCTCATCGATGGGTTTCAGATTGATGGAAATGCGGCCGCTGTTCAGGGTGGTATTGATGCCGTCGGCGCCGATGAAGGAAGACAGGCTCTCCACCGCAGGATCCTGAAGAATAATCTGCGCAATTTCCCGCTGCTTTTCGCTCATGGCGTCGAAGGAGATGGATTGCGAAGCCTGGGAGATGCCCTGAATGACACCGGTGTCCTGCACGGGAAAGAATCCCTTGGGAATGAAAATGTAGAGAACGACGGTGAGGACGAGCGTTGCGAGAGCTACCAGCAGTGTAAGGGTCTGAAAGCGCAGCACCACGCGCAGCGTCCGCCCGTAAAAGGCAATCAGGCTGTCGAACATGCGCTCCGACCATTGGTAAAAACGCGTCTGTTTCGCCTCGGGATCGTGGCGCAGGATGCGCGAGCACATCATCGGCGTCAGCGTGAGCGAAACCACTGCCGAAATAATGATGGTCACGGCCAGCGTGACCGCGAACTCGCGGAAGAGGCGTCCCACCACGTCGCCCATGAACAGCAAGGGGATGAGCACCGCGATCAACGATACCGTAAGTGAAACAATGGTGAACCCGATCTGTCCGGCGCCCTCCAGTGCGGCTTCGAGCGGCGGCATGCCTTCTTCCAGGAAGCGGCTGATGTTCTCGATCATCACGATGGCGTCGTCGACCACGAAGCCGGTGGAGATAGTGAGCGCCATCAGCGACAGGTTATCGAGCGAGTAGCCGAGCAGGTACATCACCGCAAACGTGCCGATGAGGGACACCGGCACGGCCACGCTGGGGATGATGGTGGCGCGCCAGCTGCGCAGGAAGAGGAAGATCACCATCACCACCAGCACTACCGTGAGCCCCAGTTCGAACTCTACGTCGTGCACCGACGCCTGAATGCTCGTGGTCATGTCGGTCATGGTGGTTACGTTGATGCCTGTGGGAAGATTGGCTTCCAGTTGCGGCAGAATTTTCTGGATGGAGTTGACGACCGTGATGGTATTCGCGCCCGGCTGGCGCTGGATGTTGAGAATCACGGCAGGCGTGAGCGTCGGCCCGGAAGATCCGTTTGACTGTCCCATCCAGGCGGCCTGCTTGGTGTTCTCTACGCCGTTCACCACATTGGCGATGTCTTTCACGAACACCGGCGCGCCATTGCTGTAGGCAATCACTACATTTTTGTAGTCATCAGCCGAAGAGATCTGATCGTTGGCGTCGATCTGATAGTCCTGGCGCGGTCCGTCGAAGTTGCCTTTTGCGGAGTTGACGCTGGACTGAACCAGGGCCGTGCGCACGTCCTCCATATTCAGGCCGTGTGAAGACAGCGCCACGGGGTTCACCTGAATGCGCACCGCAGGCTTCTGGCCACCGCTGATGCTCACAAGGCCGACGCCGGCCAACTGCGACAACTTCGGCGCCAGGCGGGTATCCACCATGTCCTCAACCTGGGATAACGGCATGATGTTGGAACTGATGGCAAGCGTAATAACGGGCGCGTCGGCCGGGTTGGTCTTGTTGTAGACCGGCGGCACCGGTAGATCGGAAGGCAAAAAAGTCTGCCCACCATTGATCGAGGACTGCACCTCTTCTTCGGCGACATCGAGCGACAGCGAAAGGCTGAATTGCAATACGATGACCGACACGCCGCCGGCGCTGGTCGAGGTCATTTGGCTCAGGCCCTGCATCTCGCCGAACTGGCGTTCCAGGGGCGCAGTAATCGTGGTGGCCACCACGTCCGGGCTGGCGCCGGGATAGAAGGTGAGCACCTGAATCGTCGGATAATCCACTTCCGGCAGCGCCGAAACCGGCAACTGCGTGAATGCGACGATGCCCACCAGTAAAATTGCGGCCATCAGCAACGACGTTGCAACGGGCCGCAGAATGAATGGGCCGGACGGATTCATGGAGCTGCCTCGGTGGTATCGCTGTCGGTGGAAGGTATGACGATTGGAGATTGCGTGACCGGAGAGCCGTCGATCAGTTTCTGGAAGCTGCTATTGGCGACGACATCGCCGGCCTTGAGGCCGGATGTCACAACGGTGTTGCCTTGATCGGAAATTCCCGACTTCACGGTTGTCATCACGGCTTTGCCGACCGGCTGACTTTTCCCACCGCTTCCGCCAGCGCCGCCTCCAGTGCTGCTGCTTCCAGTGCCACCTCCGTGGTGTCCGCCGCCTGACGCGCCACCGGATTTGCCGGGTGCGCTGGGCGTGAGTCCCTGGACGACATACACAAAATCGACCGAGCCGTTGTGCTGGATGGCTGAGGAAGGAACCATGATCTGATTGTCAAGAGTCTTCACCAGCAGGCGGGTGTTGACGAACTCATTGGGGAAGAGCTCGCCCTTGGGGTTGTCGAATGCCGCCCGCAATTGCACGGTTCCCGTCACGGTGTCGATCAGGTTGTTGACGGTGATCAGCTTGCCCTTCGCAATCAGCTTGGTATTGGTGCGGTCATAGGCGTCAACTTCAAGCGCCTTGCCGCTCCGCATCTGTTGCAGTACCTGCTGCAGGTTGTCTTCGGCCAGCGTGAAGATAACGGTGATGGGCTGAATCTGCGCGACAACCACGAGCCCAGAGGTTGAGTTGGCGGTGACCAGGTTTCCGGGATCGGCCAGGCGCAATCCCACGCGCCCGGTAATCGGTGAGGTGATGTGACAGTAAGCCACTTCAACGGTGTCGTACTGCACGGTGCCCTGGTCGTTCCTCACGGTTCCCTGGTCCTGCAGCACCACCTTTTCCTGGTCCTCGAGCGTTTGACGCGGGATGGCGTTCTTGGCCCACGCATCCTGATAGCGCTTCAGGTCCATCTGCGCCTCGGCCAGCAGGCTCTGGTCGCGATCCAGCGCGCCCTGCGCCTGTTCGAGCTGCGCCTTATAGGTCCGGTCATCGATATCAACGAGCGGGTCGCCCTTGCGCACTGTCTGGCCTTCGCGGTAATGCACCGCCGTGATCACGCCCGTTACCTGCGCGGTAATTGTGTCCTGATACATCGGTGTAACGGTGCCGATGGCGTTCAAATAGACGCCGATGCTGCCGTTGGTGGCAGTGGCCAGGGTGATGGGCACGGGACCGGTCATGGCTCCCCGCCGGTTGCTGCCGCCTGCAGGCGCTGCCGTGCTGGCGCTATGCTGCTTGTACACCCAGAAAAACAGGAGTCCGAACAGGAGCAGAACGATTGCCCAGATCCAGCGGTGGCGGCGCTTTTTTGCGGAGTTGGTGGGCTCAAGTCCCGAGGCAGAGTGCGAAACAGACAAAGGTTGATCCATCGTCGTATTCTTCTTCTTCTCGAATATCAGGTTTGGGACATTCGGTTAGTCAGCAATATTTTCTCATACGCAAAATGACATGTAGAAGCTACCTTCTCAAGTCCCGGCATGCGGTGCGCCCAATCACCGAAAACCCGCTCGCTGGTTTAAATTACGCCCGGTTTCAGAGCGGATCTGAGAAGCGAGGGTGCAAAGCTCCACAACTCACCCCGCCTTGCGCACGCATGGTATTGGATGGACGAATTCATTCGGAAAATAGTTGCAGCCAAGCGCTTTCCGGTCTCCTGGTCGACAAGTGGGAAAAATGTACGCGCAGGGAGGGGGAAGTTCCTCCCCGGCTACCCGGTTTTCCATAGAATCTGGCTGCATTCGCGGCTCCGCAGGGGTGTTTCGGGCCCTCGGATGGGTTCTTCAACGAGGTATCTCCATTGGATGCAAATCAGCGCGTAATCGCTGCATGAGCCGGCTGCAGCGTTATCAGCTCTTCGCGCCTCCGCTAGCTTCGGCAAAATCCAGAGAAGTCCTGCGCCAGGGGGCGACAATGTGGGTACCGCCATTGCCCATCACAGCGCCGGCTACGCTTTCCACGGAAGTGATAATGCATTCCTCGCCTCCGTGTTCGAGAAAGTCAATGGCCGCCTGGATTTTGGGCCCCATCGACCCTGGCGGGAAGTGGCCTGCAGCTAAATACTGGCGCGCCTGGTCCATGGTGATGTTGTCGAGCCACCGCTGGCTGGGCTTGCCATAGTCGAGCGCTACGCGATCAACGGAAGTAACAATAATGAGCTTATGAGCGCGCACGTGCGTGGCCAGCATGCTTGAAGCGAGATCCTTGTCGACAACGGCTTCCACGCCCACCAAGCGATCGTCTTCCCAGGCCACCGGAATGCCTCCGCCCCCGCATGCAATCACGACGACGCCGGCGTCGAGCAGCGACGAGATCGCTTCGGCCTCCAGAATTTGCAGCGGAGGGGGCGAAGGCACGACGCGACGGTAACCTCCCGGCGAGACTTCGCGCATAATCCAGTCCGGCCTGTCGCTGCGAATGCCAGCGAGTTCGTTCGCGTCATAGATCGACCCGATCGGTTTCGTGGGATGCTGGAAATCCGGGTCGTCGCGATCCACGAGTACCTGGGTGATCAGCGTTGCCGCTTCGCGCTGGATTCCCTCGCGGCGAAACAACGCGCAAGCCAGCCGCTGAATCATGTAGCCCATGCCGCCCTGGCAATCGGCGTCGCACGTGTCGAGCGGCAAGCGCGGAACACGCCGCTCTCCCTCCTCGACGCGAATCATGATGTTGCCGATCTGCGGTCCGCTGCCGTGCGTGATGGCGATCCGTGCTCCGGTGTGGAACAGAGGCTTGAGAAGTTCGAGCGTCTCCGCAGTGTGGGCAAACTGCAAGGGAATGGCGCCGGATTCACCGGGCCTCGTAATGGCGTTGCCGCCCAGAGCGATCACCAGCGTTTCCGTCATGGTGTTAAGAGCCTGTCGTCTCATAAACGATTTCCTGCTCCGCCATGGTCAGCGCCATGATCGCCTTGGCGGTGTGCAGGCGGTTTTCTGCTTCCTGGTACACCACAGAGTGCGGGCCATCGATAACCTCATCCGTTACCTCGTTGCCCCGATCGGCGGGCAGCGGATGCATGTACAGAGCATTTTCCGCAGCCAACTTCATGCGTTCGCTGTTGCAAATCCAGTGCTTGTATCCTTCAGCGATCCGCAGGGACTCCTTGGGATTGGTTCCCATGGTGTCGAGACAGCCCCAACTCTTGGGAATCACGATGTCGGCGTCTTGAAACGCGTCGTCCATGTTGTCCACGATCTCAAACTTGGTTCCGGCGCGTCGCGCGTTCTCTCGCGCCGCCTCGACCGTCTGCGGCATCAGCGCGTACTCGGGCGGATGCGCCAGCACGACGTCCACACCGAAGCGCGGCATCAACATGATCAAGCTTTGCGGCACGCTGAGCGGCTTGGCGTAGCTCGGCGCGTATGCCCACGTGATTGCCAGTTTGCGTCCGCGGAGGTTGCGTCCAAGTTTCTCGCGGATGGTCATGAGGTCGGCCAGCGCCTGGCAGGGATGGTCGACGTCGCACTGCATATTGATTACCGGCGTATCTGCCCAGCGCGCAACCTCGCGCATGTACGCGTTGCCCTCGCCCGGAATCAGGTCGTGACGGATGGCGATGGCATGTCCGTAGCTGGAGAGGATGATGCCCGTGTCCTTGGCACTTTCTCCATGGGAGATTTGCATGGCATCGGAAGTCAAAAAATGCGCGTGGCCGCCAAGCTGCGTGATTCCCGCTTCGAACGAGTTACGCGTGCGCGTAGATTTGTCGAAGAACATCAGGAAGATGGTTTGATCGACCAGATAGCGATGCGGAACGCGCCCCTTGAACTTGCGCTTCAAATCGGCGGATACATCGAGCAGAATTTCGATCTCTGCTTCGCTGTATTCCTGCGTGGTGATGTAGTCCTTGCCTTTCAACAGCGCCTTCCGTGTTTCCAACTCACACCTCTTTCTCGAAATCTATAGAGTCAATAAAAGTTCTGCGACCGGGAGCCTGTTACCGATTCCAGCGGCCGCTTCAGTTCAGCCCTTCGCATCTTCCAGCGTGGCGACGTACGCGAGGGGGAAGGCAGCATAGAACTGCGCCGCTTCCACCAGGTGGCGGATCGGGATGCGTTCGATGACGCTATGCGCGACGTCTTCTTCGCCGGGACCGAAGCCGATGCTCGGCACGCCCATAATTCCCATGGAGCCGACGCCGTTGGTGCTGAAGACCCACTTGTCCACAACGGGATCGGCGTTGTGCAGCGTGCGATACGCCGCAACGGCCGAGCGCACCAGCGCATGATCTTCTTCGAGCACCCACGTTGGATAGTACTTCTGCATCGGATAGGTGAGGCCGGTATAGCTGGGCTGCTCGTAGTTCAAGACTTCAACCTCCGCGCCTTGCGCCGCCGGCAGCGCTTTCACCTCGGCGACCGCGCTCTCGAGTGTTTCCCCGGCGGTGAGCCTGCGATCGAGATGGATGGAACACGCACCCGGCACCGCGCAGAGCGAAGGAGACATGGAGCGAATCTCGGTGACGGCGACGGTACCCTTGCCGAGAAACGCATCGTCACGCAAACGCGTGTTCAACTCCTCGATCTGCGCGACGAGGGGGACGACTTTGTAAATCGGATTGTCGCCGCGCTCCGGCGCGCTGGCATGACACGAACGTCCGCGCAGGTGAACCTCAATCTCCATGCGCCCGCGATGACCGCGGTACACGTGCAGATTGGTGGGCTCCGTGAGCACCACGCATTCCGGCCGGATGCCGTCTTCCTTAAGAATGTAGACCCACGGCAGGCCGTCGCAGTCTTCTTCCTGCACCGATCCCACAATCCACAGCGTGTAGTCGCCTTCGAGTCCTAAATCCTTAATCATCTTGCCCGCGTAAACCATACTGGCCATGCCGCCGCGCTGATCGCTGGAGCCACGTCCGTAGATGAAACCATCTTCCACTTTGCCCTGGTACGGATCCCAGGCCCATTCCTTGGGATCGCCAATGCCGACGGTGTCGGTGTGTGCGTCCATCATGATCACGTGCTTGCCCGAGCCGATGCGCCCGAGTATGTTGCCCATGCCATCAATGCGGACCTCGTCGAAGCCCACGTGTTCCATTTCCTGCTTGATGCGCTGAATCACAGGACCTTCGTGAGAACTTTCGCCGGGAATGGCAACCATGTCGCGCAGAAAGCGGACCATGTCCCCTTCCAGCGCGTTTGTGGCGGCGATTAAAATTGCGGAGTCAATCGTAGTTTTGGTAGTCATGTTCTTCCTCATTCAGCGGCCCTTGAGGCTGCTCGTTTGGTGAAAGTTTGCGGTGCGTCTCCCGAACGCACTGGGAGTTTTCGGGAGCGGATTCCGACTTGGGGTTTTCGGTCAGCGTCACTGTGAGGCTCCTTTTTTCGCGTGGCTGCGGCTGTAGGGCGTGTCCTTCATCGGCAGGCTGGTGCGCAGTTTGCCGTCGCGCTGCCAATAGGCGCAGGCAATCGCTGGCGCAGTGGGAATGCTTACGATCTCTCCCACGCCCTTCGCTCCGTACGCCAGTTCGGCCTGGTTTTTCTCGATAATGCGACACTCGATCTCCGGCGTTTGCGCGGAGCGCAACAGGCCGATCGTGCCGTAGGTCACGGCTGGCGCACCATTGTGCACGGCGAAGTTCTCGGTGAGCGCGTAGCCCATCCCCATCACTACGCCGCCTTCGATCTGTCCTTCGACGCCATTGGGATTGATGGCCCGGCCCACGTCGTGCGCTGCGACCACTTTCTCAACTCTTCCCGATTCGTCGAGGAGCACAACCTGGGTCGCATAGCCGTAGGCAACATGACTTATGCGATTCGGCCTGTCGCTCGTCATGGGTTCGGTCACGCAATCGAATTCGCCGTAGAATTCCTCGCCCTCAAGCTCCGCAAGCGCGCGATGACACAACTCCTGCTTGAGCACGTTCGCCGCCCGCCGCGCCGCTTCACCGGTGACGGTTGTCTGCCGCGAGGCGGTACTGGTGCCGCTGTCCGGTGTCACGTCGGTATCGGGCGCGTGCACCGTAAGCAGAGATTTGTCGAGTCCCGTTGTCTCGGCCACGACTTGTAACATCACTGTCGCAATGCCTTGTCCCATGCAGGCGGCGCTGGTGCAGATCACGACTTTTCCGTTTTCGATTTTGAGTTTTACGCGGCCCACATCTTTTACGCCCACGCCCTTGCCCGTGTTCTTGAAGGCGCACGCGATGCCCGCGTCGGGATGCGCGTCGATTACGTCTTTTACTGCCAGCAGCGTTTCTTTGAGAGCGGTGCCTTCGTCGGCGATCTGGCCGTTCGAGAGCACGCCGCCCGGTTCGATGGCGTTGCGGAAGCGCAACTCCCACGGAGAGATGCCGACTTCCCCCGCCAGCAGATTCAAGTTGCTCTCCATGGCGAAGCACGTTTGCGTCACGCCAAAGCCGCGGAACGCGCCTGAAGGAATGTTGTTGGTGTAAATGGCGCGGCCTTCGATGTCCACGTTGTCGATTTGATAGGGGCCAGCAGCATGCGTGCAGGCGCGTTGCAACACCGGGCCGCCCAGCGAGGCATACGCGCCGGTATCGGCCACAAGACGCACGCGTACGGCGGTCAGTTTACCGTTTTCGTCGCATGCGGTGGTGCAATCGATCTCCATGGGATGGCGCTTGGGATGCACCCTGAGGCTCTCATTGCGGGTCAATGTTAGTTTGACGGGCCGCCCACTATGCCAGGCCAGCAGCGCCGCGTGATGCTGCACCGACATATCTTCCTTGCCGCCAAATCCTCCGCCCACAAACTTGCTGATGATGCGAACCTTTTCGCCCGCGACCCCGAGCATGCGCACAATCTCACGATGATCGTCGTACACGCTTTGCCCTGCCGTGTAGACCGTCATTGATCCGCATTGCGTGGGCACGGCCAACGCGCTTTCCGGCTCTAGAAACCCATGCTCCTGGCGCGGCGTCGAATAGTGATGTGTTACTACGTGCTGAGCCTCGGCAATCGCGCGCTCCGCGTTGCCGCGCTTCAGCACTGTCGTGGATAGCACGTTTCCCTTAGGGTGCAGGCTCGGCGAGCCCTCAGCCAGCGCGGCTGCGGGTGAAAGCAGCGGCTCGCGCAGCTCGTATTCGACCTGAATCAGCTCAATAGCTTTTTGCGCGGCTTCTTTGGTTGTTGCGGCCAGTACGGCGAGCGCATCGCCTACATAGCGCGTTTCTTCACCTTCGGCAATCATCACCGGCCAGTCGTAAACCACGTGGCCCAGCAGCCGCTCGCCTGGAATATTGTTTGCCGTGAGCACAACTTCGACGCCGGGAAATGCCCGCGCTGCCGCGACGTCGATTTTCTTGACCAACGCGCGTGGATACTTCGCGCGCAGCACCGCGCCGTGCAACATTCCCGGCACCTGCATATCGTCGACAAACTCGCCGGTTCCCAGCAGCTTTTCGTGCGCGTCCGGCCGCACCGTACGTTCGCCTATGCGGCCTGTCGTCGATTCCGGCTTATGCGCTCCACCGTTGGCGAGCGCCGCGGCGGCCAACTGAATGGCGCGCTCTATTTTTGTGTAACCTGTACAGCGGCACAGATTGTAGCGAATAGCGGATTTCACTTCAGCAGCAGTGGGTGTGGGATTCGCGTCGAGCAACGCTTTGGCGCTGATTAACATGCCGGGCATGCAGAATCCGCATTGCACGGCTCCCACTTCGCCGAAGGCCCACGCATACACGTCGCGCTCGCGCGATGAGAGGCCTTCGCTCGTGGTCACCGATTTGCCCTGGACCTTGGCCACGGTGAGCGTGCACGCGCGCACTGCTTTTCCACTCACGATCACGGAGCAAGAGCCGCAGACGCCCTCCGCGCAGCCGTCTTTCACTGAGGTCATGCGCGCATCGGCGCGCAGGTACTCGAGCAGATTCTTGTCCGCTTCAACCGCGACGTCTTTTCCGTTCAGCGTGAACTGGAACATACCGCTTGTTCCTCAGCAATGCTTGGCCGCATGGCGCAAATCTTCTGGTCGTAGTCCTGGACCTTGGCGTATTGCGCATCCCAGAAGCTCTGGCTGCGCATCGAATCGAGGAATTCCCTGGTGTAGCCGAACTTCAGCCAGTCGTTTTCCTTTTGTTTGAAAAGCTGCTCCTTCATCCGCGGCGTGCGGAAATCGAAGACGTGTTTGGTCGACGCACCGAGAAAGATGTCATGCGCCCAACGGTCAAGAACCGGCCCGGCCAGATCGAGATAGCGATGGTTCATCTCGTCGAGTACGGACAAATAGCGATCGATTCCGTCCGTTGCCACTGTGACGACGTTGTCGCCCGGCCCCAGACGCAGGTACTTCGCCAGCTTGATCGCGCCCAGCACGTTGCAGATTCCCGACGGCCCGAACAAATCGCGCAGGCTGTGCGCAACTTCGCGCGCCACGCCCAGTTTCTCCAGCGACTCCGTGCCGTCGTGCAGAATCTTCACACCCTGCACAGTTTCCTCGTCCCTGATCAGGATCACGAAATCGGTATTGAGCACGTTGTGGATCAGCGTGATCATCTTGTCGCCGATGCCCTCGATGCGATGCTGCCCGCAGCCGCCGTTCGCGAGCGTCGAGCATTCGTACGGCTCGAGCGCGGCAATCTTCGCTTCAGGAAACGCAGCCTTGATCTGATCGCCGGCCGCGATGGTTCCCGCCGATCCCGGCGCCGACGTAAATCCTGCGATGCGGCCGTTACCCACGCCCTTTACTGCATCGATCGCGCTGCCGCCGGTCACGTGGCGATGAAAACGGTAATTCGGGAAGAGCTCGAACTGCGCCAGCGCCTTGTTCTTCGGGTTCTTCATCAGCTCGCGCGTTCTTTCGAGCGTCAGAATCACGTCGGACTCTGAGCCGGGCGTCAGTTCTAACTCGCCACCATATTTCTGAATGCGCGCGTACCGCTCCTTGCTCATGTTGTCGGGCATGATGACGATGGCGCGGAATCCGAGCAGCTTGGAAATATACGCGGTGCCGATGCCGAAGTTGCCTGTCGAGGGACCGAGAATCGTGTGCACGGCGGGGTCGATTTCACCGTCCACCAAGCCCTCGATCAGCGTGCTGTATGCAGGCCCGACCTTATGGGAGCCGGAAGGGAATTCGCTGCCCAGCATGACCACGACATTGGCCTCGATGCCTGTGAGCGCGGGCGGCAGCACCACCTTGCGCACCTTGTTAGCCGCATCCCTCCAGGTAATGTTGAACAAATTGATCGGGTCCAGTTCATTTGCGTGCAGGGCCGCGAGCGCTATTGTGCGCACATCCTTATCGAGCAGGCCCGGATCCAGCATTTCGTTATAACTGGGACCAAACGGAATCTTTGCCATTGAACTTGTCCTTCCTTTTCTTACTCTCAAATTCAGCTTGCAGCCGCTGCCAACACGACGTCGCGCACTTCATCGATTGCTGGTTTCACCGTGATGGCGCTGCCCGCCGCGCGCATCGCGCTTTGAATATCTTTCAAGCCGTTTCCGGTCATAACCAGAGCCACGCTCTCGCTCTGGCCGATGATGCCTGTCGCGACCGCCCGGCGCACGCCAGCTGCCCCGGCCACGCCCGCCGGCTCGCCAAAGACGCCTGCTTTGCGCGCCAGCAGCGTGATCGACTCCAGAATCTCCTCGTCCGCGACGGCAACAAATGCGCCGCCCGATTCAGTGACTGCGCGCATGCCTTTGGCGAAGTTGCGCGGATGGCCCACAGCAATGGAATCCGCGAGCGTGTTGGCCGCGCACGGTGCAAGGCCTTTGCGTTCGCGCCATGCGGTGACGAACGGCTGGCAGCCTTCAGCCTGCACGCCCAGAATGCGCGGCAGGCGGGGAAGAATGCCCAGATGGTACATCTCCCACAACCCCTGCCACACGCCGCCGATGGTGCAGCCATCGCCAACGGAAACCACGACCCAGTCTGGCGCACTGCCCTGCGTGAGCCGCGAGAACTGTTCGGCCAACTCGAGTGAAACTGTCTTCTTGCCCTCGATGAGATACGGATTGATGGCGCAGTTGCGGTTGTACCAGCCAAACTCGACGCTGGCCTTCATGCACAGTTCCCACGCTTCGTCGTAGGTTCCGTCGACGGAGAAGACGCGTGCACCGTACACCAGCAATTGCGCGACCTTCGCCTGGGGCGCGCGCGCGGGAACAAAAATCGTCGCTGGAATCCCCGCCGCCGCGGCGAACCCCGCCAACGACGAAGCTGCGTTGCCGGTGGAAGCACATGTAATCTGTGCGGCGTGTTTCTCGAGCGCCTTCACCACACCGACGGCACTGGCGCGATCCTTGAACGATGCCGTCGGATTGCGGCCCTCATCCTTCACCCAGCAGCGTGCAACGCCTAACTCGCCAGCCAGACGCGGCGTTTCGTAAAGCGGCGTCCATCCCACTCGCAGGTGCGGAATCAGGTCCGGCGACGAGACCGGCAGCAGCGGCAGATAGCGCCACATGGAGAGCTCGCGATTGCCCGCGAGCGTCTTGGCGTTCAGTTCCTCACGTGCCGCTTCGTAATCATATTGAACGTCCAGAATGCCTTCGTGATAGCCGCAGGCGGGGCAGTAGTAGTCCACCTCCTCGGTGGAATACCTGCGTCCACAATGAATGCATTTGAGGCCGGTCACGGTTTGAATTCTGTGCGCGTGCATCCGCTTCTCCCCACCTTTGCGCGTCCCGGTTTGCGGCCCTAAAGCGCCATGGTCATCGCCCGTAGCTTGCAGCGCGTGACGCACAGCCCGCAATGAAAACACTTCTCCTCGTCAATTTCGAGAATCCTGGATTCCTTGTTCGTATGAATGGCGCCGTACGGGCAGCTCTTCTCGCAGATCCCACACAGAGTGCAGTGGTCCCTGTTCACCTCGGGCGGGCCGTCGGAGTGCGGCGCTCCGCGCCGGCGCATCAACCGCACCGTCAAGCCGCGAATCTCATCCACGGATGCGTAGCCGTGCTCGTCGAGAAACTTGTTCAACTCGCCGGCAATCCTTGCGTAGACTGTAGGCCCGCGCAGAATCGCCTCCGTGCAAACCTGCACTGCCGAAGCGCCAGCCATCAGCATCTCTGCGGCATCGCGGCCGTTGCTTACGCCGCCCACGCCGATCACGGGAATTTTTACGGCGCGCGCGGCGTCGTACACGCAACGCAAGGCCAAGGGTTTAATGGCCGCGCCTGATAGCCATCCGAACCCGTCCTTGCTGCCCATCAGCGGCAGCCCGGTTTCAAGATCGATGCCCAGGCACGGCCCGAAAGAATTGATCATCACCAGCGCATCGGCGCCGGCGTCTTCCAGCGCCAAAGCAATCTCCTGAATGTTCGGGTGCGGGCTCAGCTTCATGAACACCGGCACGTCCACGGCTTCCTTGGCCGCGCACAGCGCATCAATAATGGGCGTGATGTTGTTGCCCACGTAATGCGTGGAGAGTTCCAGAGCATCGGCAAACGGCTTGACCAGCGGCGCCAGCTCGCGAATTTGTGCGGCCGTGTAGCCCAGCCCCACAATGACGGGAAGCCCTGTGGCGCGCGCCAGATTGTACTCTTTTTCGATCCACTGCTCTTTCGGAAGCTCCGACCACAGTTCGGTGTTCAGAAATCCGCCGCGAATCTCGGCCATGCAGGGCCGCGGCACCTCGGCCGGCTGCACAGAAATGGTTTTGGTCACAAGTCCGCCCGCACCGCCGTTGGCAGCGGCTTCGAGCGTGGCGCCGTCTTTTGATGGAGGTCCCGCCGCCGGCAGAATGGGGTTCCTGAACTCCAGCCCGCAAATGTTGACTTGAAGATTGGCCATCGTGCTTCCTGTTCAACCGAGGTTCCGAATGTCAGTCGATGGAGCCCGGCATCCCGCCATCAAAGTTGAATCCCGCATGTAGCCGCAGCGGCAGCCGATTGTGGGAAAAGCGCACGCGGCCTTGCGTAGATTGATTGTCCGCCAGCATCCCACGGCCCATATGTGATTTGAATCACAACACTTGGACCTCACGTATCACTAGAATTCATCGCATCATGGAGCAGTCTGCGCATTTGCTGATCGGCAACGGCCGCCTGATCACGCACGACGACGGCCAGTCCTTCCTCGAGAACGGCTGCGTCGCAATTCGCGACGGCCTGATCGTTGCTGTCGGTGCGACTCCTCAGTTGCAGGCCGCCCATCCCGGCGCGAAATTCATCGATGCGCGCGGCCGCGTGATCATGCCGGGCCTCATCAACACGCACACGCATCTCTACAGCGCTTTCGCCCGCGGTATGGCGCTGAAAGACGACGCGCCCGGCAACTTTTCGCAGATTTTGGAGCGGCTGTGGTGGCGGCTCGACAAGACTCTCACGCTCGACGACATCTACTGGAGTGCGGTGGTGGGCATGATCGCCAGCATCCGCAACGGTGTGACCACGATCTTCGATCACCACGCCAGTCCACGCGCCGTGCCCACCAGTCTGTTTCGCATTGCCAGGGCCGCTCGCGAAACCGGCCTGCGGTGCTGCCTTTGCTACGAAGTCTCTGACCGCGATGGCGCGGAAATCGCGCATCAGGGTATCGAAGAGAATCGTGCATTTCTTCAGTACTGCAAGGACTTAAGTGACGACCGGCTGCGCGGACTTTTCGGAATGCACGCGTCGTTCACGCTCAGCGACGAGACGCTCGACCGATGCGGCCGGGTAGCGGCGGAGCTGGGCGCGGGCTTTCACGCGCACACTGCGGAAGCAGCATCAGACGCGGAAAGCTGCCGGCGAGAACATGGCATGTCCATCGTTCATCGCTGGAATCACTTCGGCATTCTGAAGGCGAAAACTCTACTGGCGCATTGTGTTCACGTGGACGATCACGATATCGAAGAGTTGCGCGTGACGCAGACCAACGTGATCCACAATCCGCAGTCCAACATGGGCAACGCCGTGGGCTGCGCGCCGGTTCTGGAGATGATGCGTCGCGGCGTGCGCGTTGGCTTGGGAACAGACGGTTACACCCCTGACATGTTCGAGTCGATGAAGGCCGCCAATTTGCTGCTAAAACATGACGCCGGAGATCCGCGCGTCGCTTGGGCCGAGCCCCCGCAGATGCTCTTCCAAGAAAATGCCCGGATTGCAACCGAGTGCTTCGACCGTCCCGTGGGAAAGCTTGTGCCCGGCGCTCATGCCGACATCATTCTGGTGAACTACGATCCGCCCACGCCGATGAGTGTCGGGAATCTCAATGGCCACATTCACTTTGGATTCACCGGCGGCGCGGTTGAGACGGTTCTCATCGGCGGCCAGGTCGTGATGGACTCGAGGCAACTGCTCGACATCGACGAGCAGGAAGTGATGGCCAAATCCCGCGCCGCTGCCGCGGAAATGTGGAAGCGGCTTTAGAAAAGACAGAATCCCCGGCTCGCGCGTCATAATGGAAGCTGCATCTCTCTTCCCCGAGGGTCCATCGATGAGTGCTTCTAACTTCCATGTGCTGGCCAAGCCCATCGGGCCCATCTGCAATCTCGACTGTAAGTACTGCTTCTATCTTGAAAAGGAATTGCTCTATCCGCAGCCCGATCCGCATATCGATAAGTGGGCGATGAGCGACCAGGTGCTGGAGAGCTACATCCGGCAATACATCGAAGCGCACGACACGCCGGTGGTGAATTTTGCCTGGCAGGGCGGGGAACCGACGCTTCTGGGTGTCGATTATTTCCGGAAACTTGTCCAAATCCAGAAAAAATACGCCAACGGCAAGCAGATTGCCAACGCCTTCCAGACCAATGGCGTCCTGCTCAACGATGCATGGGCAGAATGTTTTCTCGAATATCAATTTCTTATCGGCATTTCCATCGATGGTCCGCGCGAGCTGCACGACGCCTACCGTGTCGACAAAGGCGGTCAGCCGACCTTTGATCGCGTGATGCGCGGCATCGAAACCCTCCGGCGCAATAAGGTCGATTTCAATACGCTCACCACGGTGCATCGCGCCAACGCCGATTCGCCGCTCGAGGTCTATCGTTTCTTGCGCGACAACGGCAGCGGTTACATGCAGTTCATTCCCATCGTGGAGCGCATCGCGCATCAAGTGACCGAGGACGGTCTGCGCCTCATCTCGCCGGATTTTGCCGGCGCTGCCAAGGTCGCGCCCTGGTCTGTCGAGCCGCGCCAGTTTGGCCGGTTTCTCTGCGCCATCTTCGACGAATGGGTGCGCCGCGATGTCGGCCGCACTTTTGTGCAACTCTTCGACGTCAGCCTTGAAACGTGGTCCGGCATGGAAGCCAGCCTGTGCATCTTCCGCAAGCAGTGCGGAGCAGCTCTCGCTATCGAGCACAGCGGCGACCTCTACTCCTGTGATCATTTTGTATATCCCGAAAACCGGCTCGGCAACATTATGGATTCGGCGATGGCTGCGCTGGCCGGCTCGGAGCAGCAGCAGAAATTTGGTAAGGCAAAAGAGTCCACGCTGCCCCGCTACTGCCGTGAGTGCGACGTGCGTTTTGCCTGCAACGGCGAGTGCCCCAAGCATCGATTCCTTACCACTCCCGACGGGGAGCCGGGGCTCAATTATTTGTGCGCTGGCTACAAGATGTTCTTCCACCACGTCGATCCCGCCATGCGGTTTATGGCGGCAGAGTTGGCGGCCGAGCGGCCTCCGGCCAACGTGATGCGCTGGGTAGCCGGGGAGGACGCGCGCGCCCGGATGGGGAAGACCGGCCGTAACGATCCGTGCCCCTGCGGCAGCGGGCGGAAGTTCAAGCAGTGTTGCGGCGCGTAGCGAGTTAGTGGAAATCGTGTGACCGCAGTTCCAGGCCGCCGTGCGTGAGAGGCGCCAGCCGTGTGGCTTTCACGTGAATCACGCCATCCTGATTCTGCAGCGCGCCTTCGACGAGAAGAAACTTGCTCCGCGTCACCACCAGGCGGTTCTGTTCATACACATCCGGCGTCACGATGACGTTAGCGATTCCCGTTTCGTCTTCCATGGACATAAAAATGAAGCCCTTCGCCGTTCCCGGCCGCTGGCGCGCGATGACGCAGCCCGCCGCGCGCACCCATACGCCGTCGCGGCAATGCCGCAAATCATCTGAAGATAAAATGCCCTGCGCGCGGAGTTCGGCGCGCCGGAAATGCATGGGATGTTTGCCGACGGTCAGTCCTGTGCCCGCGTAGTCGGCCACCAGCCGCTCTTCTACAGTCATTTGATGGAGCGGCAGGCTGCGCTCGTCCTCGCGCAGATTTTTCTGGATCAACAACGGGCCCTCCGGCCGTCCCGCCCACTCCACCTGCCAAAGCGCATCGCGCCGGTGCGCAACTTCATCCACCCAATTCAATGCGCCGATCCGCGCCAGCAGTGTTAGCTCCTTGCGATTGAGTTCCGGCACGCGCAATGCCAGATCGTCCGCTGAACGGAACGGGCCATCCAGCATGCGCGCGGTGAGCAATGCTTCCGCCGCCTGCTTCCGCAACCCTTTCGCATAGCCCAGCCCCATACGCATCGAGCGCGACCCATCCGCTTCATGCTCGACCACGCATTCCCACGCCGACACCTGAATATCGATAGACTTCACGTGCAGCCCATGCCGCTGTGCATCCTTCACCAGCACTGCCGGCGAGTAGAAGCCCATGGGTTGGTTGTTCAGAATGGCGCAGGTAAACGCAGCCAGAAATTTCATCTTGAAGTAGGCCGAAGCATAAGCGATCAGGGCAAAGCTCGCCGCGTGCGACTCCGGAAATCCGTACAGCGCAAACGAGCTGATCTGTTGCACGATTTTGTCTTGCGTCTGCACGTCCATGCCGTTAGCCGTCATGCCGGTGCGTAGTTTCGATTCCAAATTCTTCATCCGTTCCCACGAGCGCCGCATGCCGACCGCACGCCGCAGCTCTTCGGCCTCCGCGCCGGTAAAGTTTGCCACTGTCATGGCAATCCGCAGCAACTGCTCCTGAAACAACGGCACGCCCAGGGTGCGCTTCAAAACCGGTTCGAGCGAGGGATGCGGATACGTGATCGGTTCTTTCTTCTGCCTGCGCCTCATATATGGATGCATCATCTGGCCGACGATGGGCCCCGGCCGGATGATGGCCACCTGCACCACGAGATCGTAGAAGCGCTCCGGATAATTGCGCGGCAGCGACGCCATCTGCGCGCGGCTCTCGATCTGAAACATGCCCACCGTATCGGCCTTTTGCAGCACGTGGTAGATTTCCTCGTCCTCGGGCAACTGCGCCAGGTCCACGCGCTCTCCGTAGTGCTCGGGAATCAGCTCCAGGCAATCTTTAAGCACGGCCATCATGCCCAGGCCCAGCAGATCCACTTTGATGATGCCGAGGTCCGCGCAGTCCTCCTTGTCCCACTGCACGACGGCGCGGCCGGGCATGGATGCGCGCTCCAACGGGACAACATGATTGAGCTGGCCCTGGCAGATGACCATGCCGCCCGAGTGCTGCCCCAGGTGACGGGGCAGATCCTGAATGCGCATGCACAGCTCAAGATATTTGGCGATGCGCGGATGCCGGATGTCGAAGCCCGCATTCCTGAAGGAGTGCGCCATGGTATCGTTCTCGCCGCGCCACTCCCAGTGGCTCACCAGGTTCGCCAGCCGGCCCAGCGACGCTTCATCGAACCCCAGCGCCTTGCCGGTCTCGCGCGCCGCGGACTTGCCGCGATAGGTGATGACATTGGCGGTCATGGCCGCGCCCAGTTCGCCGTAGCGCTGGTACACATATTGGATAGCCTGCTCGCGTTGCGCCTCCGAGGGCAGATCGAGATCTATGTCCGGCCACTCGCCGCGGCTTTCACTCAGGAAGCGCTCGAACAGCAACTCCATCCCCACCGGATCGATGGCCGTAATCTCCAGCGCGTAGCACACGGCCGAGTTCGCCGCGCTGCCACGTCCCTGCACCAGGATGCCGTTGCGCTTGGCGAATTGCACAATGTCCCAGACGATCAGAAAATAGCCTTCGAAACCGAGCTTTCCGATCAGCTTGAGCTCGTGCTCCACCTGGTTTTTTGCGCGCTCCATCAGGCCGCGATCGTTTTTCGGTCCGTAGCGCTGCGCAACGCCTTCGGCAACGCGCTTGTGCAAAAAACTCATCATGGTTTCGCCGTCGGGCACGGGATAGCGCGGAAATTCGTAGCCCAGGTCGTTCAACCCGAACGCGAGCCGCGACGAAAGTTCGACGGTGTTGTCGATGGCTCCGCGCACATCGCGAAACAGCGCCGTCATCTCGCGTGCCGGGCGCAGATGTCGCTCGCTGTTCATCGCGAGCAGCCGGCCTGCGCGGTCCAGTTCCGTGTGGTTGCGGATCGCGGTAAACAGGTCGAGGATCTCGCGATCGTACGCTTTGGCGTAGCGCACGCCGTTGGTGGCCAGCACCGGCAGCTGCAACGCGAGCGCAATGCGGATCGCTGCCTGATTCCGCCATTCCTCCTCGCGCTCGCGGTGCCGCTGCACTTCGATGTAGACATTTCTGTTGCCGAAGATGTGCGTGAGCCTTTCCACAACCTTGCGCCCGGCCTCTTCGCCGCCGCGCATAAGCGCCGCGGCCAATGGACCCTCGTCACCGCCGGTCAGGCACACCAGGCCGCATGCGTATTGCTCTAAATCGCCGAAGTTGGCTGCGCCCTCCTGCTTCGTCGTCTCGCGCATCTTGAATTGCGTGATCAACTGGCAGAGGTTCTGGTAGCCCCGGCGCGTTTCGCACAACAGAGTCACGCGTGCCGGTTCCGGCGCGCACTGGTGTGGCAGCCATGCCGGAGGTTTCAGCCGCTCGCCAAAGCTCTTGACCGCAACCTCAGCGCCGATATGCACACGGACGCCGCCGCGCTGGCCGCTGGTATGAAAGCGCGCCGCACCGTATACGCCGTTGTGATCGGCAATGGCCATGGCCGGCATTTCCAGTTCGGCCGCACGCTCCATCAATGCCTCCGGCTGCGAGCCTGCTTCAAGAAAACTGAAGGCGCTGGCCGCGTGCAGCTCGATGTAGCGCTCAGTCATAGAGCGCCGCCATTTGCCAGCCGCCGTGCATGCGGTCGCGAACCAGACAACAGCAGAGCAGGGAACTGTCGCCGGCGCGCGCCACAATGTCCCACTGCTCATCTCCCCAGAGTGTTGGCTGCCACCAGTCGCCACTGACGAGCCATGGACCGTAGACGCGATCGACTCTGTAGCTTTGCCCGCGAAAATAGAACTGCGCCGGCCGCTGCGCTTCGAGCGTGACGGTTACGCTCTCTGCCGGCCGTAGTTGCCGCGCCGCTGCGCGCAACTCGGCTTGATCCGTTGTCTCCGCATTGCCTTCCGCCGCGCGCGACGCGTCCATTTTGAACGCGTCGATTCGGAAGGCCTCGGGCGCGTGCGTGTCCAGGAGCGCCGCACGGCCCACATTCTCCTCGCCGACCACGGCCCGGATGCGCGCCAGCGTAACGTCGAGCCGCGAGGCCTCGGGCAGTTGCGGCGAAAACAAACCCAGCTGCATCTTGCTGGTCGCTCCCGGCTCCGCATCGAGCGCGATGGCAAGCACGGCCGCGTGCGGCGGATGCGCTTCCAAATCCAGATGCAGCAGCTTGATCCAGAGCCGCTTGTCGTTGGTTGGCAATGCTGGGCGCACCGTGCGCGCGTGCGTGCCGCCGCGGTCGAGCGTGAGTGTAATGGTGACTGCGGCCAGTGCAACCAAGCGCGCATTGGCGCGGATGATGAGCTGATCGAGCATGGCGCCGGCGACAAATAGCAGCGAGTCCAGCAGTTCCACCGGAGAATCGAGCTCCATGTGCTCGGCCAGCTTGAGCGGCGGCTCGACAGGTTGGAAAAGATGCGTCCGCTCGCCGCGCGCCAGTTGCCAAAGCCGCCGCCCCTCCTGCCCCATTCGCGCGACGAGATCTTTTTCCGGCAGGGCGGCGAGCATGCCCAGCGTGTGCACGCCCCACGCGGAAAATTTCTCAACCTGTTCCGGCATAAGATCCAGAACTGCGCAGGGCAGCTCTGCCAATGCCGCTGCTTCCTCGCCCTGCGGAATCACCTTCACCTTTGCGCCTGGCGGCAAACACTTTGCCATGCACGCGGCTGCATGCAGATTGCCGCTCACCGTGACGCAAGCACGCATGCCCACGGCGCGCACCCGCTCCACCAGCCTCCGCGCCAGCATCTCCGGCGGCCCAAACAAACTTCGCGTCCCGGCAATATCGATTCCGCAAACGAAGGCCGTGTCCCCGCTCCGTTCTTCCACACGCGGTGAGAACGCACCCGCGCATTCCAGCAGCATCGCCCGCGTTGCTGCTTCTTCTTTTTGCGAGCGGGCCAGCACGGTCGATGCCGGAAAGGTGTCCACCTCCACGCGCGTCATGCCGCGCACCATTCCCAGCAACCGCGCCCTGGTGTTCAAGGAGCAGACCTGCTCGAGCGGTGCAGCGCCCTCCATCACCACGCACGGTTGCTCTCTGAGCTCAGGCCGCAGTCGCAACAGCGCCTGCACAGGAAACCCCCGCGCATACAGGCACGCATACGATTCGCAAGTCATCGTACGGCCGCCCATGCCGCACGGCTTTGCCAGTTTGCGGTGTTTGCTCTTTGAGGCGGCCTGCGCAGCGGCACAACATTGTCTGCAGCGCCGTTAAAGCGCTGCCGCACCACCTCGACGCTGTGCGCCATGCCGGTGAATACCGTGGCTTCATCGCATAGCGCGTCGCCCGGCTCGAGCCGCAGCGATAATTCCGCACTGCTCTTCGCGCAGCCGTACTGGGCCAGCAGCAAAAGGCTGGCCTGCGTTTTTTCCGCCGCTGCACGGTAGCGGAACCACGTGGCGAGCGGCACGCGCGAAGCAAACTCAGGCGTCAGGCCGCCCAGATCCAGCACAACCGCACTGAACCCTCCCGCCTGCAGCACGAGATCGGTCGCGCGCAACGCCTGGTCGAGTCGCGCCCACGGCCGCGCTCCCACGCCGTCCGCGCGCCATCGCTGGTATGCGCTCGCAGCAACCTGGGAATGATTTGCCTCAAAGCTTTCCGACGAGCGCCGTTCCCGCCGCTGTGGCTCGGCGCATCGCGGGGCGAGATTGGGCGTCTCCGGCCGCAGAAGTCCGCTGACGGCTGCGGCCAGTCCCTTGACTTCGCCGCGCGGATGGCCGCCGCAACCTCCGCCATGCAGTCCTTTCATCACCGGCGCGGGCGTCAGATATTTTTCCGGCAGCGAAAAACGCTGGGTCGCGTGCGGCGCCGCGGGTTTCGCCGCTCCGCACCGCACCCACAACAATCGCTCCAGGTCCACGCCAGCCGCCGCGGCCGAAGCCGGATCGAGCGCATTTGAAACATCAATCCACGCGCACACGCGCCCGGCTTGCGTCAGGCCCGCGACAAACTTGAGCGCAACCATGGTCCGTCCCGAGCACTCCGGACCCACCAGTTCGGTCAGCGCTCCCACGGGCAGGCCGCCCCGCAAGACCTCATCGAGCGCTTCGATTCCCGTGGACGCAACCGGCCGCACGACCCTCGGCACGGGCGACAGTGCCGCAGGAATCCTCGCAGCGAGGGCGGACTCAATCTGAAGGCGGATTGCGGAGGCAGCAGGCATGGCGTGATAGTTTCGCCTTATATTCGCCTTTTCGTGAGCGGCCTGCAAGCCCTGCCTGCACCAATCCGTGTGCAAACCTGCGCCAAACCCATGAAAATCCAACCGCTTATTTTGTTTGCTGGCTAGACTGGTAGCTATGTGTGGCCGCTACGGGCGCCGGGCAGACAAACAGCGGATTGCGGAGTGGTTTCGCACGCGCGACACCGATGTCTTCAACGAAGAGTATTACGAGACCAACGCTGTCCACTTCACGCCCTCTTACAACATCTCTCCCGAGACTACGCAACCGGTGGTGCGGGTCGACCGCGATACCGGCGACCGCGTGCTCGCGCTCATGAAGTGGGGCCTGGTGCCCTACTGGTCGAAAACGCCCCGAGCCAATTTCAGTTCCATCAATGCGCGAGCAGACAAGCTCACTTCGAGCGGCGCATGGCGCGAGCCGTGGAAGCACCGCCGTTGCCTGATCCCCGCCAACTTCTTTTACGAGTGGGAGCCGCTGACGAAAGACGAGGAGAAAAAGAAGATCAGCAAGCCGTGGGCGGTTTCACTTCCCGACGAGCGCCTCTTTGCCTTCGGCGGCATTTGGGATCGATGGAAAGGTCAGGACGAAAAGAGAAACGAGATCGTCGTGGAGAGCTTCAGCATCATCACCACCGATCCCAACCAAATTCTCGAACCCTTTCACGACCGATGCCCGCTCATCATTAAACCGGACGACTATGCCCGATGGCTGGCGCCGGCCGAGCCGTCCCAGTTGCCCATCGATCTGGTGCGCACATGGCCCGCCGAAGAGATGAAGGCCTGGCGTGTCGCCAAGCTCCAGGGCAATGGCCCGCAGCTGCTCGAGCCGCTCGCCGAATCCTCCGCCTGATCGCTTTGCACGATCTGGCCGTTCACACTGCAAAAAGCTCTTTTTCCTGCGAGCGCACGAATGCCTTGATTGTCCCGCATCTTTTACCCACTGAGATGCCGTGCGGGCGAATGGTGTAGGCGTTTACTGCGGCAGGAACAATAAACGTCTCAGCATAATGAACGACGAATGGCGCGAACGCGCCGTTGGGGCTTTCGACGATCGCCTCGTCTCCCTCAACGAGATTCAGCACGTTGACGCCGCCCTCCGTGTGGTGCGGCACCGTACCCGTGAACCAGTGGCGGCGCGTTTCGATGAATTCCCGCTCGTGGAGGCCGGTGCGTTCCTCGCACCAGCCTGCTTCTTCGTGGATGGTTTCGAAGCGGTTGATGAGCTCTCGCCGCACCCATTCTGTGGTGCGATCCCACTGGATGTTCGCGAGGCCATGCTCGATGGAGATAGGCCGCGGTCTGCCGTCGAGTCCCAGGCGGCCCCAGTCCCAAAGCTTGAAGGTGAAGATGTACGGCGTGGCGCTGATTTCAAGCACCATGCTGTTCGCGCCAGAGCAGTGAATGGTCCCCGCGGGAATCAGAAAGTGATCGTGCTTCTTTGCCGGCCAGCGGTTCACATACTTTTCAGCGGGAAACGCGCCGCCGCACTCCTGGGCGCGATCGAGGTCATCGGTCATTTCTTGCGGAGAGATGTTGTCCTTTAGGCCGAGATAGACGGTCGCGTCGGGTCCGGCGTCCAGCAGGTAATAGCTCTCATCCTGCGTGTAATTCATTCCAAACTTCTCGCGAATATATCGGGTAAGCGGGTGCACTTGCAGGGAGAGATTTCCGCCGCCCATGGTATCGAGAAAATCAAAACGGATGGGAAACTCCGCGCCGAAGCGCGCGTGGACCGCTTCGCCCAGCAGCGCGCGCGGCTGAGAGAACACGAGGTCGATTGCCGGAACTTCGACGCGATGCTGGCCAAAGCCGAGCAGCAAACTGTTTTCTTCCGGGACGCAATCGAAGCACCATGCATGGTTAGGAACATCGCGCGGAAGATCGCAGACCTCCTCCATCCAATGCCCACCCCATGGGCCGGGATCAAAGTAGGGCACAACACGGAAAGGACGCTGCGCGATTTGCTCCAAGGCGTGGCGAAAGACGTCGCCGCCGATCAGCCTGGGCGAGCGCGGCTGGTTAGTATCGAGTAGAAAATCGATCTCTGGCAAGAGCTGCTTCTTCAGGCGATCTCCGGCGCGCCACTCGGCGAAGAATCCGCACTTGTACTTCAATAAAAAGTCATCTTGTGCGTTATTCAGGCCGAGATTGCCCACCTCTTGGCGGCGCCACCGGAGCTGAATCTCCCAGCGAGCGAGATCCGCGTAGACGCTGGTTGCGCCGGGCGGAGAAACGAAGGATGCGCCAGTGCCGACGACCAATACTGAACCTTGCTGCGCAGCGCGCGCCACGGCGAAACGCATTTCCTCAAGCTTGGCGGAATCAAAATAATCTTCAAGCGTGATGCCGCTCATGCGTCCGAAGACGCGATCGGAGCCGAGCAGCGGATCGAGCATAGCGCGGAGTTCTTCCGGAGTTTTGAGGCATTCTTCGGCAAGAAAAACCTGGGTCTGAGACAGATGGCTCGATAGAGCCTCAAGCACGCGGGCACTGAATACGCCGGGGTAACACTCGATGCAGATTGGATGCTGCCGCAACAGCGGAGCCAGGCGCGCCGCAATCGCCTGCCAGCCTGCGCTGCACTCTTCCGCTTGGCCTGCCTGAATAAAAGGGAATTTATCGTAATTCGATTGCCGGGACATCCAGCTCCTTACCTTGCTTTCATTCGCGGCGCGCGCTCGGTCCAGGCTCTCACTTCGACTCAAATCAATCTGCGGCGGCATCGCGCTGTTTCTACACCTTAATTGCGGCGCGTGGACATCTCAAAACTCCGGCCATCCATCAGTTGCCTGGTCATGCAAACCACCCGAGATGGCCGATTTTCGCCGCGTGAGACGAGCAGATTAGATAGACGCTCTTGAAGCGTATCTTATTGATTTTATGAATTTTATATGTTTATTCGATGAGTTGCGCAAAATCATGGCGGAGAGGGAGGGATTCGAACCCCCGATACCCTTACGAGTATGCCTGATTTCGAGTCAGGTGCATTCAACCGGGCTCTGCCACCTCTCCACTCGATCGACTTAGCCTTTTCAGAGGCTTGGGCACGCCGGCTGCCTTCCTTAGTCTAGTTGCAAACCTCGATTCGTGGCAACGCGCAATTGCCCCCCACTTGCGTGCAAAAGGAAGTATGCTTACTGGCAGTTTCATCAATTTGGGCCATCTCCAGTTTTTGAGGCTGATTGAGAAGCCAATGATGAATACGGATACAAGAAAGATGAAGAACGCAGGTCCCGGCCTGAAGCGAATCTGTGTCTTTGCCGCTGTCTTTCTATCTTGTCTCCTGTCCTCGGTCCTGATTTGGCGGATGTCCGAGCCGGCGCAGGTCCAGGCGCGCGCCTCGCTTTGGGCCCGCAGTTCGAGTTTCGCCGATGGGGCGATGATTCCCATCCGGCTTACGTGCGATGGCGCCAACCTTTCGCCGCATCTGCATTGGCAGTCTGCACCCCGGGGCACAAAAAGCTTCGCCATCGTGATGGACGATCCCGACACGCCCAGCGATTTTACCCATTGGCTGGTCTACAACATCGCGCCCGGAGTGCGGGAACTGGCCGAGGGCGCGTCGACCAAAGGCACTATGCCGCCGGGATCCGCCGAGGGGAAGAACAGCTTCGGCCATTCCGGGTATGGAGGCCCCTGCCCGCCGCGCGGCAACCCGCACCACTATGTGTTTCGGGTGTATGCCCTCGATCGGCTTCTTGATTTGCCGCCGGGAGCGACCAGGAAAGAACTGGAAGCCGCGATCGACGGCCACATCGTTTCCCAGGGCCAGATCGTCGGACTCTATCAGCGGATGGAAAAATAGCAGCGAGAGCCGCCGCGATTGCGATTCGCTCAGGGGCAATGCTCAATCACCCTTGCACGCGCTCCGCGAAGATCGCGGCCAGCCGTTCCACATTGCGCCGCAAGTCGTAGTCTTCCACGACGCGTGCCCGCCCGCTCTTTCCGATTCGCCGGCGAAGTTCCGCATCATCCATCAAGCTGGCCAGGGCCTTCACCAGCGCGTCCAGGTCCGATGCCGGCACGAGCAATCCATCTTCACCGTCGCGGATCAGCTCCGGTATTCCTGCGATGTACGTAGATACGCAGGGAATTTCCATGGCCATGGCTTCCATCAGTACTACGGGCAGGCCCTCGGCAAAGCTGGGAAGGCAAAACGCATCGGCCGTCGCATAAAAGTCGCGAATACGGTCCTGGTTGATCGCGCCCTCAAACACTACGCAGTCGCGAGCCAAGCTGTGGGCTGCATGCTCCCGCAGCGAGGCTTCGTCGGGTCCGCTGCCCACCAGCCGCAGCTGCACTTGCCGGCCATCTTGTATGAGCCGTTCCACAGCATCGATCAAAATGTGCTGGCCCTTGGCCGGTGTCAGACGTCCGACGCACAAGATCTCGAAGGTCTCCGGCGTTGACGGCTTCTGCCGCGGCGCAAAAATCTCCGGATCGACGCCCAGCGGCGACATCACAAATTTGCTCCATTGCTCATAGGGCGATAGCTTCATCAGCTGGCTGCGGGCAAACGAGCTGATGCAGCAAAGGAAATCCGCAGACGCAATCTTCTCGGCCAGCATCTGCCGTTCGACGTCATAGAATTCATCTGGTCCGTGCACAGTGATGGAATAGCCGACACCAAAGACAGTCCGCACAAAGAGCCCTACACTCGCCGCTTGCGAAGCCAGATGCACGTGCAGATGCCGTAGCCCCTGCCGCTTCATCCACTGGCCCACCATCAGCGCCTCGATGAAGTACATCAGGTTTAGGTAGAGCCGCCGCAGATCCAGCCCCGCCAGCCGGAACGCCAGCCCCACGCCTCGCCAATAGCCGCCAAAGTTTCCGAAGACAGTTTGCAGCTCGGCCACGGTCGCCCCCGCCAGACCATGCTGCTTGACGCAACAGGTGTTTCGGGCCTCGGCCGCTTCCACTGCCGTTAGCTCGAGGATCGCTCTGTCGGGCCGATTGATCGATACCGTCTCCACGCGGAATCCCATCTCGCGCAGTGCCAGCACCTCGCGCAGTACGAACGTCATCGACAGCGTCGGGTATGTGCTGACGAGATAGGCCAGCGAGCGCGGCGGCAGAGCACCGGGCCGATCGGGATGGGTGATTTCAGGCATGCGATCTTTGCGCTTCATTCTACGATGCAACCCGCACTCCTCCTATCGGATTCATTCAGTATGCTGATTCGCGGTGCATCGGCTGCGGCAGGGGGCATCGTACGTTTACAATCACCGGGACGGAGTTCGGCAACTTTGACGATGGAATTTCACATTGCGCGCAAGGCTCGAGAGCGCTACGGGTTCGTCGAATCCTTATTCTCTTACAACGGAAACGTGATCCTTGCCAGCATTGGGGCGTGCCGCGTTTTCGCGCAGCGCATGAACCAGGTGCGCGACGTCGAGAAGCATCCCGAGCAAGCCGTCCATGCGGGCCAACTGTTTGCCATGGGCTTGATTGACGAAGCCAGTCACGTGCTCATGGCCCGCTATCGCCAGCAGCTCGATCCCGAGGTAATGACCGCCGCGCTCGATTGGTTCGGAGCCCAGGTGGGTGCTGAGAACGTGGACAAAATGCTGCTTATGTTTGTCGAGCAGTTCCCCGGCCGGAGCGTGATGCGCGGCCAGGAAACGCCGGCGCAATGGCTTGCCGGCGAAACGGCTGGAATGCCGCATCGCGCCGCGGCCCTTGAAGAACTGCTCCTGCTCTGGTCGGCGAATCGCAATCAGGCATTCAAGCCGTTTGAAGAACTTTTTGAAGACCGCAGCCTCGCGGAAAAGACGGTCTATCGCAAAGTCACGGCGCAACTGCCGGAGTACTTCGCCACGCGCCCGCTCATTCCGTTGCCCGACGCAAAAGCGGTGAGCCTGCTCGACCTTTTGCAGGCGCCAGCGGCCAGCTCGCCCGCCTCGCTCAGCGAACAACTTGACCTGATCCGGCGACTGTGGAAGCCGCTGCTCGGCGACGCTCTGGAGCGCTTTCTGCTCATGGCCGGCGAAATTCTTCGCGAAGAAGAGCTGGCTATCTGGATGCAGTTCAACCCGCCGGCTGCCCGCGCTCGTGAAGCCGCCGAGCGCCGCCGCAAAACCGGCCAGCAGCAGTGGCCTTCTGACGTCAGTCATGCGGAAGTTCCTGTTTTCGGCGATCCGGCGCACGAATACGAAAAGTTCTCACCCGACACGGCCTGGATGCCCGGCGCCGTGCTCATCGCCAAAAGCACCTACGTGTGGCTGGCGCAGTTGAGCCGCAAATACAGCCGCCACATTGGCCGCCTCGATGAGATCCCCGACGAAGATCTCGCGCAGCTCGCGCATCGCGGAATTAATTCTCTCTGGCTCATCGGCGTTTGGGAACGCAGCCGCGCCTCGCGCACCATCAAGCAGCTCTGCGGCAATCAAGATGCAGTGGCCTCGGCCTATTCGCTCTTCGACTATCGCATTGCCGACGATCTGGGCGGCGAAGCTGCCTACATCACCCTGCGCGATCGCGCCTACCATCACGGCATTCGCCTTGCCAGCGATATGGTGCCGAACCACATGGGCATTGATTCGCCCTGGGTCATCGAGCACCCCGAGTGGTTCATCGCACGCCCGGACTCGCCCTATCCTTCTTACAGCTTCGAAGGCCCCGATCTCTCCCACGACGGCCGCGTGGAGCTTAAAATCGAGGATCATTACTACGATCAGTCCGATGCCGCCGTGGTGTTTCGCCGTCGCGACAAAGCCTCGGGTGAAACGCGCTTTATCTATCACGGCAACGACGGCACCAGCTTCCCGTGGAACGATACCGCGCAGCTCGACTATCTGAACCCGGCAGTCCGCGAACAGGTGATTCAGACCATCCTGCATGTCGCGCGCCTGTTCCCGGTGATTCGTTTCGATGCCGCGATGACTCTTGCCAAACGGCATTTTCATCGCCTCTGGTTTCCGGGGCCCGGCTCGAGCGGCGCTATTCCATCTCGCGCGGAATACGGCATGACGCAGGCCGAATTCGACCGAGCCATGCCGCATGAATTTTGGCGCGAGGTGGTCGATCGAGTCGCTGCCGAAGTGCCCGGCACTTTGCTACTCGCCGAAGCCTTCTGGCTCATGGAAGGCTATTTCGTTCGCACCCTTGGCATGCACCGCGTCTACAACTCGGCCTTCATGATCATGATGCGCGATGAGGACAACGCCAAGTACCGGTCTGTCATTAAGAACACGCTCGAGTTCGATCCCGACATCATGAAGCGCTACGTCAACTTCATGTCGAATCCCGATGAAAGAACGGCAATTGATCAGTTCGGCAAGGGCGACAAATACTTCGGCGTGGCCGTCATGATGTCCACCTTGCCCGGCCTGCCTATGTTCGGCCACGGCCAGATTGAGGGATTCACGGAAAAGTACGGCATGGAATACCGCTGGCCGCGCTACCAGGAAAATCCCGATCACTGGCTTGTTGAGCGCCACGAGCGCGAGGTTGCGCCGCTGCTCAAGCGCCGCTGGCTCTTCGCGGAGAGCGCGCACTTCCTGCTCTACGACTTCTTCCATCCCAATGGTTCGGTGATTGAAGACGTGTTTGCGTATTCCAATCGCACCGGCGGCGAGCGCGCCCTCGTGGTCTATCACAATCGTTACGCTGACGCGCACGGGACGATTGATTTTTCGGCCGCGTACGCCGACAAGGGAGCGGGCGGGCTTCGTCAGCGCCGCCTGCCTGACGGCCTCGGCCTGAGCGGCGACCGCGGCGCCGTGATTGCCTGGCGCGATTCGATCACAGATCTCAAGTATCTGCGCCGCGCTGGAGATTTGCTGGATCGCGGCCTCACTCTCAATCTCCACGCCTACCAATGCCACGTCTTCCTCGATTGGCATGAGCTGCATGCCACGGCCGAAAAGCCCTGGGATAGGCTCGCCGATTGGCTCAATGGGCGCGGCGTTGCCTCGCTCGACGAGGAACTCGTCAATCTCGAGCTGCAGCCTGTGCATGAGGCTCTGCGCTCGTTCCTCGATCCGGGCCTGGTGCGGCACTTTGCCGATGTCGCCGATCATCCGCGTGCCGTGGGCGCGGAACGAGCCAAAAAGATCGAGCGGCAGCGCAGCGAATTTCTGAAAGATGCATGGGCGCGCGCCGAAACGCTCTTCCGCGTGGCCCAGTCGGCTTATGCTGTGCGTCTGCGGCAAGCGGGCGAGTCCGCGCCCAACTCGGAGCCGGGCGATCCGGCATTGCAGACGCAGGCATTCAATAAACTGCTGCGCGCTGCCATGCACATGCCGGCTGTGGAAGCGCTTTTCGCGGCTCCGTGGACCGCTGCTGCGCGCCGCGTGTTGCCGAGTCCAAGCCCGCAACTCACGGCAACGGAGATATGGGGCCCGGTGCTCGCTTGGTGCGTACTGCAGTGGCTCGCAGAATCGATGAATGTTGCCCAACCCGAACGCACCGCGCTCGATCTCTTCGATCGTCTGCGCCTGCGCGAGCCGTTTGGACATGCCTTCACCGCACTCGGCTTCCAGGGTGAAGAAGCGTGGCGCGTTGCAGCGCGTATCAAGGTTCTGCTGTTGACTGGCGCCGGCGCCGGCGAGGGCAACGAATTTGTAGCGCCGGACTCCAGTCCGGCTGTACCGGCAGCGTCCACGCTGCCGGAAGCACCGCCTGCAGATGCCGTAGCCGGAAAAGGGAAGACCGCTACCCCCACTGCGCAACCTGAGCAAGATCAAGTCGCACTGTCACCCGTTCTCTGGCTCGATCCCGACGTGCGCTGGCTTTGCGGCGTTCACGAGTCGGAGGGCCACTTCTACCTGGTCCGCGAACAGTATGAAGAATTGCTATGGTGGCTGCTCATGCCGGCACTGCTGCGCCTCGCCGGGGAAGCCGCGCCCAGCCGCGCCGCGGTCGAGGAATTGAGCAAGACCGTCGCGAACGCTCTCCATTCTGCCGAGGCGGCAGAGTATCGCATCAACACGCTGCTGGGTCCGCTCGCGGCTGCGGAAGGTAACGAAACCGGCGAATCTCCCGCGTCGGAATCGGAAACGGCCGAGCCCGCCGCGAACGCACCTAATGCGGAAGCGTAAGATTCTGGCCCTCCCCCGCGTTTGCCCTCGCGCATAAATCCCACAATCACAGTCGCCTGTGACCATAGGCACATCGCGCCGGCAGGATGAAGGTGCAAAGTTCCAGCCGGAGCTTCTCTGGAGAGAGGCCGATGGTCTTGCTGTGTGCCGTTGCGCTGCTGCGCACAAGTTGCCGCGGCTCGACGATCACGCAAATAGCACCTCTCTTCTCCCAGAGAATTCGTCCGAAGCGCGAGGGTTCGGCGCTTGATGCTTTGGTGAACCCGCCGGGGAGGGATCATGCCAGGTGCCGCTCCTGAAGTTGCTCACAACGGTCTTGAAGCCCACGAGCGTTTGCTCCCCCAAGAGCGCCTGCTCATTGACCAGGTCATTGCCAAGCACGGAAATCGCCCCGGCGCGCTGCTGGGCATTCTTGAGGCCGTGCAGTCCGCCAACGCGCACAAGTTTCTCTCCATGGAGGTGCTGCGCTACATTGCCGACGAAACCGGCGTTCCTCCGGCGAGAGTCTATAGCGCTGCCACGTTTTATTCGCTCTTCAATCTGGAGCCGCAGGGCGACCACGTGATCTGCGTATGCCGCGGAACCGCCTGCCACACGCGCGGCTCCCGCGATTTGCTGGAAAAGCTCTGCCTCGACCTCGGCTTGAGCGATCGCGAAGCCGACGAGAACAGCGAAGCCGACAAGATGGCCATCACCACAGCGGATCGCCGCTTGACCGTGCGCACGGTTGCTTGTTTCGGCCAGTGCGCGCTGGCGCCGGTTGTCGAAGTCGACCACCACATTCTGAGCCACGTGAATGAGCGCACGCTGCAGCGCGAAGTGAAATCGTTGACGTTAGGGAGGAAGTAATGCCGCGCATTCAGGATATTGGCGCGTTCAACGCGGTACGTGAAGCCGGGCTGGCCAAGCTCACGCCGTCCATTCCGCGCATCACGGTGGGCATGGGAACCTGCGGCCGCGGCAACGGAGCGGAAGAAGTCTTTCACGCCCTGAATGAAGCCATTCAGCGCAACGGCCTCGACGTGCTGCTCGCCAGCGTGGGCTGCTTTGGCCCTTGCTTTCAGGAGCCGCTCGTCAGCATCCGCCTTCCCGGCAATCCCATCGTGATTCTGCATCGCGTGCACGCCAACGACGCCGGTCGCATTCTCGAAGGCCTCTCTACGGGCACATTCCCCTCCGATCTGGTGTACTGCAAGATCGAAGAGTGGGATCACATCACTGGGCACGTCCGTTACGGCCAGGGATTTCCCGATATCCCGCTCTGGAACGCGCTGCCCTTCCTCAAAGGCCAGAAGAAAATCGTGCTCCGCAATTGCGGCCTCATCAGCCCTTCCGACATTGAGGAGTACATCGCCGTTGGCGGCTACCAGGCGCTCTATCAGGTGCTCATCGACAACCGCACCGACGCCGTTATTGAGCAGATCAAGGCTTCGCGTCTGCGCGGCCGCGGCGGCGCGGGCTTCCTCACCGGCAACAAGTGGGATTTCCTCGCCAAGGCCAAAGGCGACGCCAAATACATCATCTGCAACGCCGACGAGGGCGACCCCGGCGCGTACATGAATCGCAATGAGATTGAAGGCGATCCGCATTCCATGCTGGAAGGCATGATCATTGGCGCGTACGTAATGGGCGCAACTGAAGGCATCGTCTACGTGCGCGCCGAGTATCCGCTCGCCGTGCGCCGCCTCACCCGCGCTATCGAGCAGGCGCGCGAATACGGGCTGCTGGGAGCCAACATCCTCGATCGCGGCTTCAACTTCAACATCGAACTGGTGCAGGGCGCAGGCGCCTTCGTCTGCGGCGAAGAGACGGCGCTCATCGCCTCGCTTGAGGGTTTCCCCGGTCGCCCGCGGCCGCGTCCGCCGTATCCCGCGCAAAAAGGCCTTTGGGGACGCCCCACCAACATCAACAATGTTGAAACCTGGTACAACATTGCGCCCATTGTCACGCGCGGCCCCGCATGGTTTGCTGAAACCGGCAGCGCCAAGAGCCCCGGCACCAAAGTTTTCTCGCTGGTGGGCAAAGTGCAAAATACCGGCCTCATTGAAATGCCGCTGGGCACGCCGCTGCAGAGCTTCATTTACGACATCGGCGAGGGCGCCGCGCCCGGCCGTCGCGTGAAAGCCGTGCAGACCGGCGGACCCTCCGGTGGCTGCATTCCTGTGGAGATGTTTGAAACCCCGGTCGATTACGAAAACCTCGCCCAGATCGGTTCCATCATGGGTTCCGGCGGCATGGTCGTGATGGACGAAGACAACTGCATGGTCGATGTGGCGCGCTACTTCATCGAATTCACGCATTCCGAGTCCTGCGGAAAATGCGTCCCGTGCCGGGTCGGCCTCAACAAGGCCCTGCGCATTCTCAACGCCGTCACCACCGGCAGAGGCACGGCGGAGCACCTCAATCTTCTCGACGAGCTGGGCCGCATGATTCGCGACTGTTCGCTTTGCGCGCTCGGCCAGTCTGCGCCCAACCCCGTGCTCACCACCATCCGCCACTTCCGTGACGAATACGAGGACCACATCGTCGCGCACCGCTGCCGCGCCGGTGTCTGCCAGGAACTTGCTCTCTCGCCCTGCGAAAACAGTTGCCCGCTGCGCATGAACATTCCTCGCTTCCTCGAGCTCTACAGTGAGGGCCGACTTGACGATGCCTTCGAATCGGTAATTCTCGACAATCCCTTGCCTGCTTCCACTGGGCGCGTCTGCCAGCACCCATGTGATAACCGCTGCCGCCGCCAATCCTTCGATGAAGTCGTGAACATGCGCGAGGTGCATCGCCTCATCGCCGACTCCATCTTCCAATCCGATCACTTCGACGCCATGGTTCAGCGGCTTCTTGAGCGCCGTCTCTCGCCCACAGGCCGCAAGATTGCCGTGGCCGGCTCCGGCCCCACGGGCCTCACCGCGGCTTTCTATCTCGCCATGCTCGGCCACGACGTGACTGTGCTCGAAGAGCGCAGCGAAGCCGGCGGCATGTTGCGCTTCGCCATTCCCGAGTACCGGTTGCCCAAGGCCGTTCTGAGTCGCGAACTCGACCTTATCGAAGGCGTGGGCGTCAAATTCGTCTTCAACACCCGCGTCGGATTCGATCTCCCGCTCAATGATCTCGCCACCAACTTCGACGCCGTGTTCATCTCCATCGGAACCTGGAAGGAGTCCTGGCTTTATCTGCCCGGCACCGAGCTCAAGAATGTTTTTCCGGCTCTCATCTTTCTTGAGTCCGTCGCTCGCGGAGAAAAAGCTGCGGTCGGCTCCCGCGTCGCCATCGTCGGCGGCGGCAACGCGGCCATCGATTCCGCGCGCACCGTCCTGCGCATGGGCGCGCAGGCAACCATCCTCTATCGCCGCGAGCGCAAAGATATGCCTGCCATCGACGAAGAGATCCAGGCCGCGGAAGATGAGGGCGTGCGCTTCGTCTTCCTCGCTGCGCCGCATCGCATTCTGGGAGGTGCCGACGGCAGCGTGAAGGCCATCGAAATTGTGAAGACGCGCCTCGGCGAGTATGACAAATCCGGCCGCCGCCGCCCCATTCCAACCGACGAGGTGCAGCGCTTTGAGTGCGACAGCGTCATTCTGGCCGTGGGCGAGACCTTCGACATGGATTTCTGCCGCGCCTCCGGCCTCGAACTCAAGGAAGAAGGCACCATCGTCGTCGATCGCTTCACGTTTGAAACCAGCCGACCCGGTTTCTACGCCGGCGGCGACGTGATCACCGGCGCTTCCAACATGTCGAACGCCATGAGCGGCGGCAAGCAGGCGGCGCGCAAGATCGACGAGCGCCTGATGGGCCAGCAGCCTTCGGGAATCTCCCGCTGGGAGCAACTCTTTCCCGACTTCGAATACAGTCACGCCGCGCCGGGAGAGCCCAGCCTCTCGCGCCGACACACCGCCAGCTCGTTGCCTGCCGCGGCGCGCGCCCGGTCGCAACAGGAAGTTGTCGCCAACCTTACCCCGCAGGAAGCATTGGAAGAGTGCCGCCGCTGTTTGCGCTGCGATCTGCGCGGTGCACCGAGCGGCAGTTGAAGTGTAGCGCCGGTCTCCAGACCGGCTGTAGTGCGGGCGTCCACGCCCGCACAGGCAATGAGAGGATGTCGAATTCGTAGAATCGCAGCACGAGCAGGAGCGGGGCTTTAGCCCCTTAGGAAAGCCGGTAGACATGGAAGCCAAGGCAAACGCCAAAATCATCTCCGTTCGCATCGACGGCGAACTGGTGACCGCGCACGAAGGCGATACCGTCCTGGAAGCGGCGCGCGCCAATGGAAAGTACATTCCTACGCTCTGCGATCTCAAAGGTCTGAGTGCCGTGGGTGCTTGCCGCCTGTGCGTGGTTGAACTGGCTGGCACGGATCGCGTGTTGCCCGCTTGCACCACGCCCGTGCAGGAAGGTATGTCGATCAAAACCGCGTCGGCTCGTCTCACTCTCTACCGGCGCATGGCCGTCGAGCTGCTCCTTGTCGAACGCAACCACATCTGCTCGTCGTGTGTTTCGAATGGTCACTGCGAGCTGCAATCCCTGGCGCAGTCGCTGGGCGTCACGCATGTGCGCTACGCCTACAACAACCCCCGCCTTACCGTGGACATGTCCCATCCCCGCTTCGTCCTCGATCACAACCGCTGCATTCTCTGCACGCGTTGTGTGCGCGTGTGCGCTGAAGTTGAGGGCGCCCACGTCTGGGAGGTCTCGTCGCGCGGCATTTATTCGCGCATTGTCAGCGATCTCAAGGACGACTGGGGCCACGCGCACAACTGCACTGCCTGCGGTAAGTGCGTGCAGGCCTGTCCCACTGGCGCGCTCGCGGAAAAAGGTTTCGCCGTGCACGAAATGGTTAAGGAGACCGACAAGATCAGCCGCCTGGCCAGCCAGCGCGCCGCCCATGCCGGCGAATCGCGGTAAGGTCAAGGAGCAGAGAACAGCGGCACGTATCCGAACCGTCCTATTCAGCACGAAAAAGGGGTGCCCCACGTCCCGATTTTGGGACGTGGGATAGCACGCTGCTAAGATTTTTCCTTGGGAGAGCAACCTGTGCCTCAATCCGACCAAGAGATTTTTCAGTCCGTGCGCCGCGAGCTTTTCTCCGCGGTCATTGGCGACGTGATGGACAAGATGGGCCTGCTGCAGCAGTTTCTGCCGCCCTCGATCATCCCCCTCGATCGCTCGATGGTGATTTGCGGCCGTGCCATGACCGTTCTTGAAGCCGACTGTTTCGACGAATCCGTCAATATGGCCGGGGGCTCGCGCAATCCAATCTCGGCGCGCCCTTTCGGCCTGATGATGGACGCGCTCGACGACCTCAAGCCCGACGAAGTCTACATCTGCACCGGCGCTTCGCCGCGTTACGCGCTCTGGGGCGAGCTGATGAGCGTGCGCGCGGGCAAATGCGGAGCGGCCGGCGCTGTCGTCGATGGCTACTCGCGCGACACGCGCGGCGTCCTCGCGCTGGGATTTCCTACCTTCTCCCACGGTAGCTATGGCCAGGACCAGGGCCCGCGCGGCAAGGTCATCGACTTCCGCATTCCCATTCAGATCGGCCAGGCACGCATCGTGCCCGGAGACATTGTCTTCGGCGATCTCGATGGTGTCTGCGTTGTTCCCCGCGCCGGTGAAGAGGAGGTTCTCGCCCGCGCCTTCGAGAAAGCGCGCAAGGAGAAGACCGTTCGCAAGGTTCTCGAAGAAGGCATGCCCTCGAAGGCCGCCTTTGAAAAGTACGGAATTCTCTAGAGGCAGGGAGCAAGGGAGCGACGAAGCAAGCTATTAGGCATTAGCATTTGGCCCCTGTTCACTCTTTCATTCGTTCACTTGCACTTCGCCTTCTTGCTCCCTTGCTCCCTCGTTCCCTTGCTCCCTGTCGTAAAATCACTGCAGGGCTGCCGGACTTGGCCCTTTGGCGCTAACTATCGATGAGCGAACCCGAATCAGAGCTTAATCCCCAGGCACAGGCCGTTTCGCCGGCGTGGGAGAGAGTCGAACGCGCACGGCATCCCCAGCGCCCCTACCCCATGGAACTGATCGAGCGAATCTTCACGGATTTCAGCGAGATTCACGGGGATCGTGCCTTCGGCGACGACGAGGCTGTGGCCTGCGGCATGGCGCGGCTCGGCGCTGACGAAGTCATGGTCATCGGCAACCGTAAAGGCGGTAGCACCAAGGAGCGCGTGCGGCGCAACTTCGGCATGCCGCATCCCGAGGGTTACCGCAAAGCGCTGCGCGCGATGAAAATCGCCGAAAAATTTGGCCGCCCAGTGATCAGCTTTATTGATCTCCCCGGTGCGTATCCCGGCATGGGCGCTGAGGAGCGCGGCCAGGCCGAGGCCATCGCTCGCAACCTGCGCGAAATGGCGCGGCTGCGTGTGCCCACCATTTCCGTCATCAGCGGCGAAGGCGGATCGGGCGGAGCATTGGCGCTCGCCGTCGCCGATCGCGTGCTGATTCTCGAGAACGCTCTCTACTTCGTCATCTCACCGGAGGGTTGCGCGTCGATCATGTGGAATGACGCCAGCAAGAAGGCACTCGCCGCCGAAGCACTGCGAGTCTCCGCTCCCGAGGTGGTGGATCTGGGCTGCGTAGACGAGATCATTCCCGAGCCGCCGAATGGCATCCACGGGGATCGCGAAGCAGGCTCCGGATTGCTTGGTTCGGTGCTCAAAAAGAACCTCCGCGAACTTCAGGCAATGTCCGTCGATGCCCTGGTGGCCGAGCGGCAGAAAAAATTCCGCAACGTTGCACAGTTCTACACGCAAAGCTGATTCCAGGGTCTGTTAATTAGCCCCGAGGCTGGAAAGTCCAAAACATTGTCATGAGGCAACCCCGAGCAAATCTCCGCGGCCTACCAGACGCGTCCCGCCGCGCGTCACTTCGCGCGCGCGTAACACGCCGGAGGCGGCCGTGACCGAACCCGTTTACACCGGCGGCCGGCTGCGCGCCTACCTCGAATTTCTGGCCGCGTTTCTCTATTTGTTCTTCGCTCAGTCGCTCGCCTCTCGTGGCGCTCATGGGCTAGCTGGCGAAGCCTGGTATCCGTATGTCGATCAGGCCATGCTGGTTTTCTTGCTGCTCATCGGCTACGCCGCCATGGGATTCTGGTTCGACCGCCAGGCGCATCCCATCAGCGAGCAGGGATTGCCGCGGCGCGCTGGCTGGCCGCGCGAAGCCGGGTTAGGACTTGCAACCGGTTGGGCGATCGCCCTGGTCTGCGTCCTGCCTCTCACTGTGATCGGCGGCATCGCCATCTCATTCTCTCCGCAGGCCTCATCGTGGGGATGGCTTGTGGCCGATACGGCCTACTTTGTGTTGTTCGCTTTGGCTGAAGAGATCGCGTTCCGTGGCTACGCATTCCAGCGCTTCGAGCGCGCCGTCGGGCCCACGGGAGCCGCGCTGGGCTTTGCCGCCATCTACGCCATTTTGCAGGCGCTGCTGCCGGGCTCAAGCCACGCCAGCTTCGCCGTCTCCTTCATGCTCGGGCTCGTTCTGTCCGCGTGCTATTTGCGTACCCGCGCCCTGTGGCTTAGCTGGGGGCTCAACTTCGCGTGGAAAGCCACTCGCGCCTTGCTCATCGGTCTCGCCGTCAGCGGTGTCACCAGCCATTCGCCAGTGGTGCAGGGAGATCCCATGGGGTCGTTCTGGCTCACGGGCGGATCTTTCGGGCTCGACGGCAGTTGGGTTACGTTTTTTGTGCTTCTCTTGGGCGCGCCTGTGGTCTTCCGCGTAACACGCGACCTGAACTACCGCTACAACGCTCCCGTGATCGTGCCGGGTGGAATCCCCGTCGATCTCGATGCCATCTCGCGCGCGCAGCACGAAGCCGCCATGGGACCGGCCGCGCCCGCCGCGCCGACCCTCGTCCAGATCGGGAATGCAGGGAACGGAAATGCAGGGACCAAGGAACCAAGCGACCAAGGGACCGGGAATGCAGGGGATAGAGAGTAGCCAATTGGGAATAGATAGATGGCGCCAGTTGAAAGCCAAGAAATAGGTGCTCTGCGCAATCTAAGCCAGGAGAAATCGAAGCAAATAGTGGATCAATCCGGATCCAGAGCCTTTAATTTTCTCTTGCGTGCGCGGTAGACAAGCATAGCGAGGATGCTGACACCCAACCACAGGCAAAACATCCCAAGTTCGAACGAGCTGTGCTTCCAGATATACAAGCCCCCAGACATCGCAGTGAGAAATAGCGCCACTTTTATGGCAGCCGCAGTCGAGTCCAGCGCTTGACGAACGTTTGCTGGTTGACTCATGTCGATCATCGCTGCCATTTTACTGCTCTTCCGGCAAAGCCGTGGCAGGCATTTTCGCTCCCATGCTCGGTGAGCTTGCCTTTTTACCCCAGATGGCGCTAAGGTTTGCCTAACAGCGTTCGAACCCATGGGAGGTCCCCATGACGCGGTGTCTCTATTCCCCCCGGATCGGGCTCCAACCGATTGGCTCGATTGCAAAATCGACGACTGCCGAATCGATCGCGAACCATCACGTGAACAGAGTTTTTGCGCGCATCGTCGCCATGGGTGCGCTGGCCGTGCTTCTTGGCGCCGCCACCGGCGCGTCCCAGGTCGTCACCATCGATACCAGCGGAAAGGGAAGGGTAGCCTCCACTGGTCCCGTGGATCGGCGGTTTGCGCAGATCGAACCTACCCGCGTCGAACTGAGCAAAACCGAGCTTGATCCCAAAACGCGGCTGGAACTGATTCGGGCCCTCGATTCGGAGCATGGTTTTGCCATGCGCCCGCTTCCCCGCGGTCACAAGGGGCTTACCCTGGTGGCCAACGGCAAACTTGAGCCCGCTGGCGAGAGCTATCTGAATATGGTGACCAGCGAGGGGCTCTCCGCCAAGCCCGGCTCCCAGGTGGTCATCACCGACATCAAAATCGACCGCTCCAGGATCGTCTTCGATCTCGACGGCGGACCCGACGCAAAGCATCGTTTCCTGCGCCATATACAGATCGGCGTGGGTCCTGACACCACCGACCCGAATATGGATCCAACCCTCGCCGACCCCAACGGCGATCCCGCCGGCTCGCGCCTTACGCTCATGTTCGGCGATCATGTTCCCGAACTCACGCCTGCTCAGGTCAAGGCCCTGATCGCTCCCCTCATCTCCTTCGATGTGAAATCGCCGATCAAGGCCTTTACAGACACGCTGCCCGCGCCCTTGAGAGACGCCATCCTCGGCCATACAGTGCTGGTGGGCATGACCACCGATATGGTGCTCTTCGCCAAGGGCCAGCCCAACAACCGGACGCGCGAGATGGACGGCCAGATGCCCTTTGAAGAATGGATCTACGGCACGCCGCCCCAGGAAGTTGATTTCGTGCGCATCAACGGCAACCGCGTCATCCGCGTGGAAATTGCCAAAGATGGCGAGCCGCTGCAGATCTTCACAAAAGATGTGGTCACGGCCATGATGACCACCGACAGCCAGTCGGCGATCATGGCGCAGGCCACGACGCGCACCATTCACGAGGGCGACGCGGAGCCTGACCCCAACAAGCAGGCGCCAAGCGCTCCTCCCAGCCTGCGCAACCCCGGCGAAACTCTGCCTACCGACAAAGGCAACAACCCCTACGGCGACCCCAATGTGGGCGTGATGCGCCCGGTGCAATTCCCCAAGCCGCATACGGATGAGCAACCCGGCGCCAATCCCGATGAGCAGCCCGGCGCCGATCCCGATGAGCAACCCAGTACTCCCACCGCCGCCAGTCAACCGTCGCAATCAACCTATCCGCAGCCGGCGGCGCAGGGAAGTGCGCAGTCTCCACCGGCCAATGGCTCGCAGCCGCAGGCCGCTCCGGCGAAAGCCCCTCCCGCGCCGGCAGGCAGCCAGCAACCCCCGGCCAGCCCCAGCCAACTCGTCAGTTCCGGCTCTATGCCACAACCAAACTGAGCGAAAGCCGCCTCACGCCGCCTCGTATTAAACTGGGATGAGCGAGTCACGTTCGTTCCAGGCGAAATTTTGCGCCGGGAGGCGGGCCAGTACCGCGCCGTTGAAGCCGCGGGCAATTCATTGCCCGTGTGTGCAGAGACACCTCAAGAAGGAGAACCACCCTACCCATGGCCAAAATTGCCAAAACAGGCGATCGCAAGAAAGTAATGGACACGACGAAGTCGACGGACTGTCCCAAGTGTTCGAAACCCACGCGCATCGTCAAGCGCGTCAAGGACCGCGAACGCGGCATCCCCGGCGGAGTCTATATCTCGTGCTCTGTGTGCGACTTCTACGAAAAGCTCTAAGCGTTGCTTGAGTTTTGATCCACAGGAAAAGCCCGGCCTCGCGCCGGGCTTTTTCATTCTCTGAACTCAGAACACAATCGCTTGCGCCATCTCCTGCAGGATCGCTTTAGCCGCTTCGGCCGGGTCAGGCGCCTGCGTGATGGGCCTTCCCACCACCAGGTAACTTGCTCCTCCGCCGAGCGCGTCGGCGGGCGTCGCCATGCGCTTCTGGTCGCCAGCCTCGGCGCCCGAGGGCCGGATGCCGGGAACCACCAGCACGCCCTCCGTGCCGGTCAGCGCTCGTACCGCCGCTACCTCCTGGGGTGAGCAAACAAACCCACGGATGCCTGCCCCCAACCCCATCTTTGCCAGCAATTCCACCTGCACAGCAGGGGAGCGTCCCACTCCGGTGGCCTTCAATTGCGCTGCGTCCATGCTGGTCAGCACGGTCACAGCCAGCAGTTGCGGTGGATCGATCACACCTTCCAGCGCCTCGCGCGCGGCAGTGAGCATAGCCGGTCCTCCCGCTGCGTGGACCGTCATCATGCGCGCGCCCAGCGCGGTAGCCGAGCGCACCGCGCCGGCCACGGTGTTGGGAATGTCATGAAACTTCAGATCCAGAAATACCGAATGACCGCGCGCCGTCAGCGTTTCCACCACGGCAGGGCCCGCAGCAGTAAACAGTTCCAATCCCACCTTGAACCATTGGCATTCGCCCTGCAGGCGCTTCACCAGCTCTTCAGCTGCCTTGGCGTTCCGGACATCGAGCGCCAAAATCAGCCGCTTGCGCGCCTCTTCCATACGATCTGGCTCTGAAGGGCGACCGGAAACGAACGTTGGCTTCAAGCGTTCGGGGATGGGCATACCTGAATGCTAACTGATTTTTTGCTGCAAAAGTTTGCCCTGAGATTGACGCGCGTTTAAAAGGGAAAGTGATTCGTCGAAATGTTGCGCGCCATTGAGCCACGCGCACCAGCCGGTACCATGGTAGGTAGGAGACGATCTTGAAGCCGGGAAAGCTAGCCGTGCGGAAGTGGGTCATTGGAATCCTGGGGTTCGTCGTATCTGTTCCGGTTGTGGCCGCGACCGTGCACACCAACCCCATGAATTACGACCCCCAGGTGCGCGCGGCGTATGACCGCTTCTACAACCTCGATTATCCTGCCGCGGTTGCGCGTTTCCAGCAGTTTCACAACGCCCATCCGGGCGATCCGCAGGCCACTGCCTATCTGCTGAACGCGCTGATCTTCCAGGAGCTTTATCGTCAGGACCTGCTCGACACCACCTTTTACGCCAACGACGGTTTTCTCACCGGCCACCACGCCACTAACGAGGATCCCCAAAAGCGCGATCAGATCTTTGCCCTGGCCGATGAAGCGGTGCGCGAAGCAGACTGGCGAATCAGCCAGAATCCCAACGACGTTGACGCGCTTTTTGCGCGCGCCTGGGTGCGCAGTTTGCGCTGCGCCTACGTGGCCATGGTGGAGCGCTCGTTCTCCACCGGTTTCCGCCTGGCCACAAAGGCCAAAGATGATGCGGAACGCGTTTTGCAGATCGATCCCGATTACGTCGATGCCAAACTCATCACCGGTGTCTACGAATATGTGGTGGGCGCGCTGCCCTGGCCCTTCAAGCTCATGATCGGCTTTGCCGGTATCACGGGCTCCAAAGCCACCGGGCTTGCCATGCTGGAAGACGCCGGCAAACGCGGCGTCATCACCAGTGTCGAGTCGCGCACCGTCATTGCGCTCTTCCTGCGCCGTGAATCGCGGTACAAAGAGGCCATCCAGGTGGTGCTGGGCCTCAAGAGCCAATATCCTCACGATTTTCTCTTCTGCCTGGAAGAAGCCAATCTGCGCAAGGATGCGGGCGAGGGCATGGCCGCCGTGGATTCTTACCGGCAGCTTTTGGCCGATGCGGCGCGGCCGGGCTACTTTGCTTCGTCCAAACTCGAATTAGCCTATTTCGGACTGGGCGACGCCCTGCGCGGCCAGCGTCACGACGACGAAGCCGCACAGGCTTACGAACAGGCCGCATGGACGCGCGGCGTAGGTCCGGAGCTCAAGATTCGTTCGCTCCTCGATGCCGGCGAATGCCGCGACATGATCGGCCAGCGAGCGCAGGCGTTGCGCGATTACCAGGCAGCCATCGCCGCCGGCCCCGGCACCACTCGCGCCGGCGAGGCAAGGAAGTACCTGCGCACGCCCTACCAGGGAACCTGAGGAATCATTCCGACGCTGCCGCGCCATCTGGAAAAAGGGAACCGCCGCACGCCAAACCTCGTATCCTCAAATGGGTTGGGGTTCGCACTCGGAGAACTCGTCATGACCGTCTATTGTCAGCACTGTGGCACCGGATTACCGGCAAGCGCCCATTTCTGTTCGACCTGTGGTGCGGTCATTCCCGCCGTGCAGCCCATCCCCGGCCGGCCGCTGCTCCGCCCTCGCATGGGTCGCATGATCGGCGGAGTCTGCATGGCCATTGCGCAAGCCAACGGATGGGACGTCGCCGTGGTCCGCATCATCGCCGTAATCTGCTTTATCTTCTCGAGCGGCCTGATCGGCGTGGCCTATCTTGCTGCTTGGATTGGAATTCCTGAGGAGACGCCACCCCTGCCGGGAATGTATCCTCCAGGTGTATGAACGGCGTCTCTCTTTCTGATGGTTCAGGCCTTGGATTCACCGACGCAGGCACCGGCCCACCGGTCGTTTTTCTGCATCCCACCCCGCTCGACCGCGATTACTGGCGTCCCTTAACCAAAGAACTTGCCGGCATTCGCTCCGTGGTCCCCGATCTGCGCGGGCACGGCGTCTCCGAACTCGGTTCGGCGCTGCCGGTCGGCGGCTTTGACCTGGTTCCCGACGCTCCCGCGCTCTCTGTGGAGCAGTTAGCCTCCGATGTGCTCGCCCTGCTCGACCAGCTTTCCCTCCGCCGGGCCGTCTTCGTGGGTTGTTCCATCGGCGGCTACGTGCTGCTGGAGCTATGGCGCAGGGCTCCCGAGCGCATGACCGGTCTGGTCTTTATTTGTTCCAAACCGCAATCCGATACCGCGGCCAACCTCATCCGCCGCGCCGAAATTATTCAGCGGGCGCGGACAGAGGGCGTTACCGCGCTCTTCGATGGCATGGCGCAAACCCTCCTCAGCGAGACCGCCCGGCGTGAGCGACCAGAGATTGTCGCCGAGATTCGCGCGCACATGACTCTCACACCCGAAGCCGAGGTTGCAGTGCAGGCCGGTCTGGCCACGCGTCCTGATTCCGTTCCGACCGTGCCCACCATCCGTGTCCCCGTTCTTGCCATCGCCGGCGCGGAGGATACTTCCGTTACTCCAACTGACATGGAAGCCTTTCGCGCCGCTCCCGGAGGTTGCGAGTTCCACGTGCTGCCTGGCGCCGGCCACTTTGCCGCCTACGAGCAGCCGCGCAAGGTCGCGGCCCTGATAGCGCCCTGGCTGCGGCAATTCGATCTCTGAGATTTGCGCCTGCCGCTTGCGCTGTTAAAATCGCCCACGAAGTCACTTGTCGATTTCCGGAGATTTCTATGCGCAACGCCTCAATTTCGAATCCTGCTCGCCGCAAATTCCTGCGCGCCGTGCCGGTCGCCGCGGCCACCGGCTTCACACTCACCAATGCGTCGTTTTTTGCCGCTCCTGCCGCGGCGCAAAGCACGAGCGCCTCCGCCCTCACCTTCAAGCTCTTCACGGCGCAGGAGATTCAGGACGACCTCAGCGCCCTTGCCGCCAATCCCGGCAACAACAATCTCGTGCAGGAGAAGTCCTTTGTCGTAATGCTCACCACTGAGAAGGCGAAAACCGCGGCAGAGTTTGAGTGGCACGAGCATCGTGACCACGTCTTCCAAATTATTGAAGGGTCCACAGTCTACGAGCTCGGCGGAACGCCGAAGGGCGCGCACAGCAAAGCGCCTGGCGAATGGAATTCGCCTGAGTCGGAAGGGCACCAGACCGTCAATTTAAACAAGGGCGACATGCTGGTGATCGCGCGTGGCACACCGCATCGCCGCATCACCACCGGAAGCGTTACGTTTTCACTGATTTCGCCGCAGGGCTAGAAGCTAGGAGCCAGAGGCTAGCAGCTCCTTCAGTTCTTGCGCATCTTCGACAGCAGCCGCAGCATCTCCAGGTACAGCCACACCAGCGTCACCATGATGCCGAACGCGGCGTACCACTCCATGTACTTGGGAGCGCCGACGGTCACGCCCTGTTCCACAAAGTCGAAGTCCAGCACCAGGTTCAGCGCCGCGATGGCGACCACGAACAGGCTAAAGCCAATGCCAATCAGCCCGGAGCCATAGACAGAAGAGAAAGCGGAAATGTGGAACATGCTGAGCAGCCACGTGAGGAGATAGAAGACCATGATCCCGCCCGTCGCCGCCACCACGCCCATGCGAAACTTCTGCGTCACCTTGATCACGCCGGACTGGTAAAGGAACAGCATCACCAACAACGTGCCGAACGTCAGCCCTACGGCTTCCATGGCAATGCCCGGATAGCGTATTTCAAACATGGCAGACAGTCCGCCAAGCACCATGCCCTCGAGCAGCGCGTAGATGGGCGCAGTCACCGGCGCCCAGGTCTTCTTGAAGATCGTCACCATGGCGAAAATGAAGCCGCCCAGTGCGCCAAGAAGTAATTCCGGAGCGACAGACGATGGGTCGTGCGTCTGCATGAATTGGTTCCAAGTCCACGCCGCCGTCGCCACCGCGCACAGCAGCAGAATGCCGGTCTTGTTCACCGTGCCGCTCAGCGACATTCGCGTCCGCAGCGTCCACAAGGTTGCCGCCGTACTGGCTGCGCGCCGCATCGCTGAAAGTGTTTTGGCCGAGCGCCGGATTCGAAGTCTTGAACAATGCCATGGTTTGTCTCCGTTGTGCGAAACAGATTTAGGGAATTGCCAGGCCGTGCCGCTGCCTGACCCGCTGCAATTATTTTAAATCCAACGGCGGAACGCCGCCAAATGCGCCGTTTCAGACCTCAATCGGACGCCGACAGGCCGTAGGCGCTCTCATACCGCGCCACCGTCGACCGCAGATTTTCCACCGCATCCACGTCCTGAATGCCGCCGCGCGCTCCCTGCGCCATGCAGTTCATCGCCGCCGCCGCGCAGGAGAAATCCAGCTGCCGCTCCAACGGCCAATCCTGCATCAGCCCGTAAATGAACCCGGCGCGAAAGATGTCGCCAGCGCCGGTCGTGTCCACCACCGGAACGCGGAACGCGGCGCAATGTACCAGTTGCTTGCCGTCCCAGGCCAGCACGCCGTCTTCGCCCAGAGTCGCCGCGCTCAGCTTGCAGCCGTAACGCGACAGCATGCGCCGCAGGGCGCGCTCCAGGTTGTTGTCGTCCATCAGGCGGCAGGAAAAATCCTTGCTGACAATCAAATAATCGACATTGACCACGAGCTCTTCGATGCCGGGGTAAGTATCGTCGAGATCGGCCACCACGGGAATGCCCGCGGCGCGCGCCCAGCTTGCGGCCAGTGTCGCAGCCGCTGTGTCGTGCCCATCCAGGTGCAGCACGCGCGCATTGGTCACCCATTCGCGGCGCAGTTCCTCGGGCTTGAGCGTCATTTGCTCGTCGCGCCGGCAAAGCACGGTGCGTTCGCCGCCCGCGTCCACCAGGATCAGCGACTGCGGGCTCACGCCGCCGGCCACCTTGATGAGCTGCGCTTCCACGCCCGCGCGCTGGAATGCCTCTTCGTGCAGGCGGGCCGCGTCGTCGTCGCCCAGCTTGCCCACGTAGCGCGTGCGCAATCCCCACTGCTGGCAGGCCACCACGGTCGTCGCCACCTGCCCGCCCGGCATTACGCTCGCGGCGTAGTACTCCAGCTTCGAGCCACGCTCGGGGTATGCCGGCAGGGGGATCAGCGTGTCGGTTGCGTTCAGTCCCACGCCCACTAGGTCAACTTGAGGCCATTGAGTCATGCAATCTTTTATTGTAAAGGGCGAGCGGGGGAGCGGTTGTGCGCGCGGCCACAGCGCAACCCAGCCTTCTTCGCCGCGGCGCGTTTCATGCTGTACGCTCAATACAGTATTTTCTTGGTTTTGGAAGTGATCCGTGGCTGAGTCAACAACCACATCTCCGCGCCCGTTTTTCTATCCGCAGCCCGGCGCAGCGCTCTCTTGCGGCGGCGTCTCTCTTGAATCCCTCGCGCGCCGCTTCGACACCCCGCTCTACGTCTATTCGGCCGACCAGATCCTCGCGCGCCTGCGCCTTTTTGAGCAGGCTCTCGCCGGCCGTGTGCATCTTGTCTGCTACGCGGTCAAGGCCAACTCCGCGCTGGCCATTCTCAAACTTTTCAGCCAAAATGGCGCCGGCTTCGACATCGTCTCCGGCGGCGAACTGCAGCGCGTGCTGGCCGCAGCGCCAGATGCCGTCGCCCGCACGGTCTTTTCCGGCGTGGGAAAAACCGCCGCAGAGATCGACCTCGCGCTCCAGACCGGCATTTTGCAATTCAACGTGGAAAGCGAGGCAGAGCTAAAGTTGCTCGCGGCCCGCGCGCGCAAATTCAAAATCCGTGCCCGTTTCGCACTGCGTGTCAATCCCGATGTTTTTGCCGACACGCATCCCTACATCTCCACGGGTCTGCGCGAGCACAAGTTCGGCATCGACATCCGCCGCGCACTGGGCATTTATAAGAGTGCGGCCAATGACCGCTGGCTCGAGGCGCATGGCGTCAGCGTGCACATCGGCTCGCAGATCCGCTCGGCAGACCCGTTCGGCGCGGCCATCGAACGCGTGAGCAAGCTGGTGCAGCAACTCGGACGCCAAGGCATCGTTCTTCAAGCCATCGACGCCGGCGGCGGCCTCGGCATCGATTATCACGCCGGAGCTTTTGACGCGGCAGCCAAGGTCGAGGAGTATGCTGCGGCCCTCGAACACGCACTGGGCGGTTTCGAAGGCCGCCTGCTCATCGAGCCGGGCCGCTTCCTTGTCGCCCAGGCAGGCGCACTGTTGGCGCGCGTCCTCTACGTGAAGCGCAATGGCAAAAAAACCTTCGTGATTACCGACGCGGCCATGAACGACCTCATTCGTCCCGCGCTCTATCAGGCCTGGCACGAGATCGTTCCCGTACGGCCGAGGGCAGGGAAGTCGCGCATCGTCGATGTCGTGGGTCCGGTTTGCGAGTCGGGCGACTTTTTTGCGCGTGACCGCAAGCTTGCGCCCATCGAGCCCGGCGACCTGGTGGCTCTGCTCGATGCCGGCGCCTACGGCATGGCGCAAAGCTCCAACTACAACACCCGTCCGCGCGCGGCTGAAGTCCTCGTCGAAGGCAACAAGGCGCGCCTCATCCGCCGCCGCGAAAACATCGAAGACATGCTCTCGCCCGAAGTGGTCTGAGAGCGCAGCAAGCGTCCCGTTGCGCGCGAAACCCAGTCCCAACCTGCGGCCTTTCCTGCTATGGTTTCTTGCGGGAGATTTCAACATGGAAAGTCGTTGCCTCTGCGCAGTGGCGCTTCTCGCAACTCTCTTAGGGCCTGCGTGCCGCGCAAGCGCCGACCCGCTTACGGTGAAGACCGCACAGGGCAGCGTGCACGGCAAGCTCGTGAGCGATGGTCGGACGCGAGCTTTTCTCGGCTTGCCCTTCGCTGCGCCGCCCGTCGGCGATTTGCGCTGGATGGCGCCGCAGCCGCCCGCGCACTGGAGCGGGGTGCGCGATGCCACGAATTTTGCCGCGCGTTGCGCACAGTGGCCCATCTGGGCCGACTACATTTTTCAGGATGCCGGGCCGAGCGAGGATTGTCTCTACCTTGACGTCTATACGCCGGCTGCGCACCACGCGCACCCGCTGCCCGTAATGGTCTGGATCCATGGCGGCGGCTATGCGGCTGGTGGAAGCTCCGAGCCTCGCTATTCCAACTCGCCCCTCGTGGATCACGGTGTGGTGCTGGTGAACATCAACTACCGGATGGGCGTTTTCGGTTTTCTGGCCAGCGAGGATCTGCGCCGGGAGGGCGGTGGCGCGGCCGGCAACTACGGCCTTATGGATACAGTCGCAGCGCTGCGGTGGATGCGGGCCAATATCGCCCGCTTCGGCGGCGATCCCGACAACGTCACCATCTTCGGCGAGAGCGCAGGCTCGTTTGCCGTCAGCACGCTCATGGCGGCGCCGTCGGCGCAAGGGCTCTTTCAAAAGGCCATCGGCGAGAGCGGCGCGTCCTTCAGCAGCCTGCTTGGCGGGGACTCTCTCGAAGTTCGCGCGTCCCGCGATCAGGCGTGGGTAGAGTCCCTCGGCGTCAAGAACTTGGCCGAGTTGCGCGCGATGTCCACCAGCCAGTTGATAGAAGCCGCAAGAAAGAAAGGCGTGATCGGCTTTTCTCCCGTCATCGATGGGCGGCTACTGACGGAGGCGGTCCCGAAAACGTACGCGGCGGGAAAGCAGGCGCATGTGCCGCTGCTTGCCGGGTGGAATCGCGATGAGCGCGCCGGCACCCTGTCAAAAGGCATGACAGTAGAAAAATGGAAAGCCTTCGCGACGGAGCATTATGGCGCGCCCGCCGATGAGTTTCTGGCCGCCTACCCGGGAAGGACGGATGCCGAAGCCATCACTTCGGCAGACGCCTATACGACCGATCAATTCATTGCATTCGGGACCTGGCAGTGGATCGAAGCCCAGACGAAAACCGGCGACGCACCCGTCTACCGCTACCACTTCGAACTGTCTGCGCCGCCGAGCGAAATGCATCCCGAGGGCGGGTACGCATGGCACTCCGACGATCTCGAATATGTATTCGGCACGCTCGACGTGCGGCGCGGATCGGTATGGCGGCCGGAGGATCGCAAGCTGACGGAAGAGATGATGGACTATTGGACGAACTTTGCCAAGACCGGCAATCCCAATGGGCCCGGCTTGCCCGAGTGGCCGCGCTACGACAAGACCGGCGCGGTCATGCATCTCGATCGTGAGACGCACGCCAGCCCAGACACAACTCGCGCCAGGTATGAGTTTTTGCTGAAGGAATCGACGGCGGTCAAGCCCTGATGGAGCGCGGGAGCCGGTTTACTGATTGACGCCCGAAGCCACCACGAAGCCGGAACTCTGCGGGGGAAGCGCGTTGTTGTTGACCGGCGGCGTTGCAAAACTTGAGCCATTCGCGTTCAGGGCCGCGGAGTAGTCGGGGCCGAGTCCGAGTTTCAACAGGGCGCGCGAATCAGGCATCAGCTTGGTTTGCCATCCATTGTCCGCCTGATACTTCTGCATCGCGGCGACGGTCGTCGCATCCCATTTGCCGTCGGCATCTCCGGTCAGGTAGTGCTCGCGGATCAGCGCCTGTTGAATCTGCGTCACCCGCTCGGGCTCAATGGCCTGCTGGCCGCGGGCATGGCGTGCTGCTCTATGCTTCGATTTTGACAGTCTATGGGTGCTGGTCAGGCCGCTGGTCGGCGACCGGTGCACGTTGGTCGCGAAGGCGGACGAAGCCACAAGGGCTGTGGAAATCAAGAATGTTGCAGTCGTCCTAATTGAAAACATGGCATTTCCGCCTGAAAGATGATGGCCGTACTTCTTTGGACTCTTTGCACAAGTGTAGTCAAGGTACCGCATTCCGGCAAGGCCAAAATCGTCCAGTCGGCTCAGGGGGACTTACTTTAGAAACCGCGCCGGGCGCGTAAAGTCGCGTCCGGCGCCTGTTTTCTTGGCTTTATAAGGTTCCGCCAATGACCAATATGCCTTCCTCAGGATGGCGCGGGTCCACGGCCTCAAACACCACGTCGTCGCCCGTCTTGAGTTTACCCACCACGGCATCGAACTGCTCCTTGGTACCCGTGGGCTGCTTGTTGACCTTTGTGATGACGATGCCCGGTTCCAGCCCCTGCAGGTCGGCAAAGGATCCGGTGCGCACCGAGTCAATGATCACGCCGGAGGTGTGAATCTTGGCGGCCATCGTCGGCGTAACATCGTGGACCACCAAGCCCAGCTTGGTTTCGCCGACGTCGCTTCCACCTTCTTCACTCGATTCCGGCTGAGGACTGTTCATTTCCGCAAATACCTTGTCGCGATCGCCGATCGTCACCGTCGTATCCATCGGCTTGCCGTCGCGCACGTATCCCAGCCGGATGGTCGATCCCGGCCTGCGACTCGCAATTTCGTTCACCAGGTCGTCGCCGTCCTTGATTGAGCGACCATCCACGGTGGTAATAATGTCGCCCGCCTTGATGCCTGCCTTATCGGCCGGTCCGTTGGGCTGCACCTGCTGTACCAGAACCCCGTTCTTGAATCCGTACACGCGATTCACGGCGCTCGATAGCTCGCTGTGGAACGAGACTCCGATCGAGCCGCGCGTCACCTTGTGCGTCGCTCCGATCAGGTCGTTGTATACCGCGACCACGGTGTTCGACGGCATGGCGAAACCGATTCCCTGGTAGCCCGCCGACTGTGTGTAGATGGCCGTGTTCACGCCGATCACTTCGCCGTCCATGTTCAGCAGCGGCCCACCGGAGTTGCCCGGGTTGATGGCTGCGTCCGTCTGAATAAAGTGCTGGAACTGTCCCGGCGCTCCCTGATCGATGGTGCGGTTCTTGGCGGAGATGATGCCCGCCGTCACCGTCTGCGCCAGTGCGAATGGGCTGCCGATCGCTTCCACCCAGTCGCCCACCTGCGCCATATCGGAGTTGCCCATCTTCACCGTGGGCAGTGGCGTGCTGGTGTCGATCTTGATCACCGCCAGGTCCGTGGCTTTGTCCACGCCGATCACGCGCGCCGGCCGTCCCAGATCCTCCGTGTCAGGGTCTGTCGAGAGCTTCACATAGATTTTGTCGGCCTTGTCGATTACGTGATCGTTGGTGATGATGTAGCCCTTGGAATCGACGATGAAGCCCGAGCCGAGCGACTCCTGCACCTGGCCGTTGTCGCCGCCATTATCCGGTCCGCCAGGGGTCTGGCCGCCAAAGAAACGATTGAAGAAGTCCTGGAAGTTGTCCGGTGGCCCCTGCTGATCGTTGTCCTGGTTGTCGTCGGGATTCTGCTGGTTCGGCTGCATGCGCTGATGAAATTTGCCGTGTCCTTGGTCGCCCGATTCCTTGGGCAGTGTTTGCGTATTGATATTCACCACCGCCGGTCCCACCGCTTTGGCGATGCGCACAAAGTCATTCGGCGGAATACTGGAATTCACGACCTTGAGCGGAGTCGCATCTCCGCTGTCGTTCTGCTTTTCCTGTCCGCGCACTCCGTGCGCGGCAAATGAGCCGGCCACAATCGCGGCCGAAAGCGTGGCGAGCAGCACGAATGTCGTGGTGAGACGGCGCGAGCGAAGCCGTGCAAAGAACAATTTCATATGTTTTCTTGACCTCTCGAGGGGCAATGCCAGACTGCATATTGGCGGCGACCTCTCACCCCAGTATAGACAATCGATGGTATCCGCGGTGGACCCATAGCCTCTATCCGCCTTCACCACAACCAGCAATCCACGCCTGCTCCGTTAGACGCTGCGCAAGGCCAAAGAGCCGCCTGCCCTCCAGTTACTACTCCGCGGCCCACTCCAGCATCGCCAGCGTCAGCAGCAGAACGCGCTTGAGCGCCAGTTCGCGGTTCTTCGGCGAATACCATTCGTGCAGCGTATGCGCGTCGCCGCCTTCTCCGCCCGCGCCCATTGAAAGCGCCGGAACGCCGAGTGCCAGCGGAATGTTGGCGTCGGTCGATCCCAGCCGCAGGTCGGTGCGCAGGCCCAGGTGCCGGTCCACGGCGCGCAGCGCAGCCAGCAGCGCGGAATCGTCGGCCAAATGCGCCGCAGGCCGGTCGCCGATCTTCGCGATCGCGAAATCCAATCGCCCCCGTGAACCCGCATTTGTGACTTTCGATCGCGCGTTCCAGTGTGCGACGGCGTCCTCCACCGCGCGATGCAACGCAACCTCAAGGAGCAGCAACTGATCTCCGTGGGTCGATCGAAAATCGACGGTGGCTTCGGCACTTTCAGGGATCGAATTCACGCTGATGCCGCCGCGTATCGTTCCAACATTGAGTGTGGTCCGTGGCTCTTCGGGAAGCTCGGTTTCTGCCACCGCGGCCAGCGCCGTGGCCAGCGCAGCAATGGGGTTCGGCGTCCCCGCGTCGCTGAAGCTATGCCCGCCCGGTCCAGTCACTGTAACTCGGAAGCGTCGGCTGCCCAGCGCCCGCGTCACAGCCGCATCCGCGCCTGCGCCATCCAGCACAATGTGCGCAGCCACGCGTCCCGCGAATGCGCTGTGCTCGTAAAAATGCCGCACCCCACGCAAGTCGCCTTCGCCCTCTTCCCCCACATTGCCCAGTACCACCAGCGGCGCCGGCAGTTCCAACCCGGCACGCAGCAGCGCATGTACCACGGCCAGCATGCCCACCACGCCAGCCGCGTTATCGCATGCGCCCGGAGCTTCCAGTCGCTCGTCCCCACGCACGGGGTGCAGTGGAGTATCGGCGGGAAACACGGTGTCGAGATGCGCCGACAGCAGGACCACCGGCCCCGTGCTCTCCGCAGGCAACTTTGTGGCTGGCAGGACTCCCAGCACATTGCCTGCCGCGTCGGTTTCTACCGCGCTCACTTCGGCCTCGACAAATCGCGCCGCCAGCCATCGCGCGCGCTCCCGCTCGTCATTCGACGGCGCGGGAATGCTCACCAGATCGATCTGCCAATCCATGAGAGTTTTGGGATTCGCGTGCACCCAGGAAAATGCCGCATGAATCGGCCTCTGCGCTGCCAAAGCAGTTACGCGGGAGAATGCCGAGGTTGAAGAAAGAATCGGCATGGCAATGGATTCAGGGTAGCAGGATGCGGGTCGATACGATTCGGTATTCGACTGGCGAATCAGGAAAGCAGCCTTCGCGCCAGGAGCGATTGCATATCGCGCCGGCCGTCAGCGATGACGGCAATAAAGATCGCCTGCCCATGAACTTTGTAGAGAATGCGGTAAGGCTTGAACAACACTTGGCGATAATCACGCTTTCCCAGCGCCAACAATTCCGGAGGATGTGCGCCTCGCGCGGACGCGGCGGCAAGCGACAATGCCTCTTCGATAATCTTCCTCGCTACGTAATCCGCCTTCGCGCTCGAATCGTTCAGGGCAATATAGTCGTGGATGCTTCGCAGATCCTTCCGTGCACCGGGCGTGAACTTGACAGCAAAGGTCATCTCGCCTGCTTGGCCTTCATGCCGTATTCAGCCATGATCCCCTCCGCAGAAACGGATTCTCCGGCTTCGATCTCCTTGTCGGCAATCGCCAGTACCTTCAACAAGGCCAGGGTCTCCTGCGTTTGCTCGTAGCTTGCTACATCCATCAGCACCGCGCGCGCTTCACCGTTCTGCGTGATGATAATGGGCTCACGCTCTTCAGTAATCCGATCAAGAAGCTCGGCGGCGTTGGCTTTCACATAGCTGATGGGCTTGATCTGAGTGGAATAGCGCATGGACACCTCACAAAATGAGCTGAAGTTCAGCATAGTCCTTTATCGGTCCGAATAAAAGTGACATTTGGTCTGAATAAGGACCGTATTCGGTTTGCTAGAGCGCCTGTTCGTCGTACTCCACCGAATGCAGAAACAAGCCGCGCGCCGGCGCCGTTGGTCCTGCTGCCGAGCGATCGCGCGCCGCAAGAATCCCCGGTATCTCTTCCAGCGCAAGATGTCCGCGGCCCACGTCCAGCATGGTTCCCACCAGGTTACGCACCATGTGATGCAGAAAACCGTTGCCGCGCACGCGATAAACCAGAATCGCGTCGGCTTCGTCCTGCCGCAGCTCCCAGGCCGAGGTGTAAATGGTGCGTACCGTCGACAGCGGCGCAATTTTAAGCGCCGCTTCCGTCCCTGGCTCATCCGTCGCGTGGCTTCGCTCGCGCTCGCTCAGATCGGGATCGTTCGCGGCAAAGCTCTGGAAATCGTGTTCTCCTGCGAAAACCCGCGCGCAGCGTTGCAGCGTCTCGACATCGAGCGCCCACGGGCAGGCATACACGTAGCGAGCCAGAAAGGGTGGACAATTGGTCTCGCGGAAGATCCGGTACTCATAGGTCTTTGCAACGGCCGAGTGCCGCGCATGAAAGGTGCTTCGCACCGTACCGGCTTCCAGGATGCGAATCGATGGGGGAAGAGTCCGGTTCAACGCGCGCTGCAGATTGTCGGCTGGGATGGGAGCGCGCAACGTGAAGCTGGCCACCTGGGCCAGTGCATGAACTCCCGCGTCGGTGCGCCCGGAGCCTTGAGGGAGCGGCGACTCGCCCGTAACCCGGCCCAACGCGGCCTGCAATTCGCCCTGAATCGTCGGCAGACCGGGCTGCACCTGCCAGCCCTGGAAGTCGGTACCGTCATACGTCAGGATGAGCTTCCAGGTCTGGAACTCTCGATCGGCTTGGGCGCTATCGCTCATGGGAATCGCTGCATCAAGGGTATCCGATGCCGCCAATCTGCCGGCCAGTTCGCTATCCTTCTCCAAACGGAGAGATTTATGCCCTTATGGGGGCAGATTTCGGTTGCCAGTGAGCGCAATTTGAGTTATTTTACTAACCAGTTAGTTAATTTGATCGCGGAGGGCCTCAGAATCTACGCCTCCGCCCCGTTCAACCCGCTCTACCAAACCTTTAACGGGAACCTCGGCTGCGATTTATGGCGATGCCTGGAACGAGCGGGGTACCGTTTTCGTAATCAACAAGGAACCATGCGGGCCCACATAACGGCGATAATCATTTTGAGAAACCCGAAACTTGCATCCGGAGCGGTTTCCTGGATGCCTTGAAGCGCAACCGGGGAATCCACCTAGTGAGTGGGTCACACGCCGCAAATTTTGGAGAGAAGAAACATGCATTTTTTAAGGGCAGGTGTATCGCAAGGGGAGCAGGCAACCAGCTCCATTCAACGCAACGCAACCCGCCTCAGCCGCGGAGGTCAGGGGCAAGCCTTTGGGCGTTTGCGCGCGGTTGCCGCCATTTTGTTGACGTTGGCGGCCACCACGCCGCCCAGCTTCGCGCAGCAGACGGGCACTGCCGCCGCGCCGCCTGATAAGGCCGCCTCCGATCTTCCCGTCGCGCCGGTGCCAGTTCCCACGCAGCCGATTCCGCTGCGCACCTCAGACCGCGATTACTCGAAGGCCTTCGGAACCTGGCTCGGTAATCCGATCAATGTCTTCCGCCCCACCACCATCTCCAAAGCGAGCTTCGCCAACTCCGTGCGCCTCACCGATCTCATGAGAGACGGCAAGATTTATCTCAGCCTCTCCGACGCCATTGCCCTGGCTATTGAGAACAACTACGACATCGCGATTGCGCGCTACGATCTCGACATTGCCGACACCGATATTCTGCGCACCCGCACGGGCGCATCGCCGCTGGGCGCTCCATCAGGCCTGATCACGGGAACCCTGGGTGGTTCCACCTCGACGTTGTCGACGGGCGGCGGCCCGGGCGGATCCACTGTTGGCTCCGGCGGCGCGGGTTCCGGCGTCGAAGGCCTCACGCTGACGACGGCGGGCGCAGGACCGGCGCCGGAGGCTCTGGATCCCACGCTCAATGGCAATATTCAGTTGCAACGCGCGGAGTCGCCGCAGTCCAGCATCTTCTCGCCGCGCGCCTCCACCAACACCAATCAGTACGACTTCACCTACAACCAGGGATTTGTTACTGGCACTTCGCTTGCTGTAGGCTTCAACAATCAGCGGCTGACGACCAACAGCGAGCTCTACACATACAGTCCGCTGTTCAATTCCAGCTTCCAGGCCACCGTCACGCAGCAACTGCTGCAGGGCGCGGGCATCTGGGTCAACAAGCGCTTCATGTACCAGGCGCTCAACGACCGCCGCATCACCGACTCCTCCTTCCGCCAGCAGATTCTCTACACCGTCAATCAGGTGGAGAGCATTTACTGGGGCCTGGTGCAGGCCTATGAAGATGTGCAGGCCAAGGAACGCGCTCTCGCACAAAGCAACCAGTTGCTCTCTGACAATCGCAAGCAGTTGGAAGTCGGTTCCATGGCGCCGCTCGATGTCGTCAACGCCGAATCCAGCGTTGCCGCCGACCAGCAGGCGCTCATCAGCGCGCAAAGCGCGCTCAACTATCAGCAGCAGATCATCAAGCAGGCCATCACGCGCAATCTCAACGATGCCGCGCTCTCAGCTGCTCCAGTCATTCCCACCGACCGCGTGAGCCTGGAACCGATCTCTGAAGAGAGCCAGCCTGTCGAGGCGTTGGTGCAGGAGGCGTTCCAGCAGAGGCCGGAGCTGGAGCAAGCCGTGCTCACGCTGCGCAACGATGAAATCACGCTGAAGGGGGCGCGCAATGCCATGCTGCCCACGCTGAATGTCTTCGGATTTTACGGCGCCAGCGCGACGGGCGGCGCGCAGAGCCCGGATTGCTATAACTTTTTCGGCAGCCCTGCAGGGCCATGCGCTCCGAACTCGGTTCCGACCGTCGGTTACGGGACTACCTTGAGCAATCTGGTCAATAGCTCTTCTCCCGACAAGGGCGCGGGCTTCAACCTGACCATCAATCTCCGCAATCGCGAAGCGCAATCGGTGCAGGAGCGCTCGCTGATGGAGTACCGGCAGGCGGAGCTGCGGCTGGAGCAGTTGCACACGCAGATTCGCATGCAAGTGGTGAATGCCATGTTTGCGCTCGCCAACGATCGCGCCCAGGTGCGGTCGGCGCAGGCCGCTCGCGACTACGCGCAACAAAGCCTGGATGCCGAAGAGAAGAAGTTGCACCTCGGCGCTTCCACAACCGCGAATGTGATGCAGCAGCAGCGCAATTTTGCGATGGCCGAGGACAACCTGATCGCCGCGAATGCCGCCTACGCCAAGGACCGCGCGGGCCTCTACCAGACGCTGGCCTCAACCTTGCAGCACTACGGAATCAACCTGCCCGAGGCAGCCACCGGGACCGTGACGGCCGCTCCTGTGGTTCCGGGTGTTGCGCCAGCCCAGCCCGGCAACGAACCCACCATGACGCCGCCCGCGGCTCCGAATCAGCAAGCCATGCCGCCTGCTCAATAGCGCGGTTTGCATTCAACAAAAAGGCCCGGCACATGCCGGGCTTTTTTGTTGTAGTAGCAGTAAGCGACGGTCACGTTCTACCGCTCCGCGACGCGATCCAGCAGATCGAAAAACTCCGGAAAGCTGATGGCTGCAGACTCCGCGCCCTGAATGAGCGTTTCGCCCTCGGCACGCAGAGCCGCCACGCTGAAGGCCATGGCAATGCGATGATCGCCGCCCGCATCGATGGAGGCGCCGTGCAGTGTCTGGCCGCCGGGCACATCCAGCCCATCCTCGAATTCCTCAACCTCGGCGCCCATGGCGCGCAGATTCTTCGCCACGAGCGCGATCCGGTCCGACTCTTTCACGCGCAGCTCGCGCGCCCCGCGGATGCGAATGCCGCCGCTCGTGTACGGCGCGATCGCCGCCAGCACCGGCAACTCGTCGATGAGTTGTGCCGCGAGCAATCCGGAAATCTCCGTCGATCCCAATCCCTCGGCTGGCGCTGAAATCTGCACTGTGCCCACCAGTTCGGCGTGCTTCTCTTCAAGATTCACTACCGCGATGTGCGCGCCCAGCGCCGTCAGCACATCGAGCAGCGAAGCGCGCGTCGGATTCAACCCCAGGGCGTCGACCACAAGATTGGAGCCGGGGAAGAGCATCGCCGCGCACAGGAAAAACGCCGCCGATGAGAGATCGCCGGGAACCTCGGCATCGATGGCCCTTAGCGCTTGCCGTCCGCTGATCGAGACCGAATCTGCGGCACGCGTCAGCGTAGCTCCAAAAGCGCGCAGCGCCAGTTCGGTGTGGTCGCGCGTGCGAACAGCCTCGCGCACCGTAGTCATGCCCACGGTTTGCAGCCCGGCCAACAGGACGCAACTCTTCACTTGCGCGCTGGGAACCGGAGTCGTGTAATCGATAGCTTTGAGCGGGCCTCCATCGATAATGAGCGGCGCGTGTCCGTCGGTGAGCGTAAGGCGCGCGCCCATGGCCATCAGCGGCTTGCGAATGCGCTCCATAGGCCGTTGTGAGAGCGAGTCGTCGCCAATCAGCGTAAAGCTGCCCAGCTGCGGCGCGAGCAGCCCGGACATCATGCGCATGGTTGAGCCGGAGTTACCGCAGTCGAGTGGGCCATCGGTGGGCGTGACGCGTCCCGCCACGCCGCGAATCTCCACTGAGTCCGCGCCCGATCGGTTCACCTTTGCGCCCAGCGCTTCCATGCAGGCCAACGTCGACGCGCAATCCGCTCCGGTAGAAAAATTGGTGAGGCGCGACACGCCTTCAGCAAACGCGCCCAGCATGGCGTAGCGATGGCTGATGGACTTGTCGCCGGGCAGTCGCAGGCTGCCAAGAATGTTGCGGGCGGGGCGGATCAATCGTTCCTGAACGGCAGTTTGCACAATTTCTCCGGGGAAGTGCACCGATACTTTGAGTGTATCGAACCCGGCGTGGCCTCGCTTTGTCCCAAATGCTCCGCCGAGAAGCGGAAGATCAGAGACCGGTTTCCCAAAATCGCTTGTTTGTCTTAAAATGGTCGGCGATGACTGGACTCCCCTTTTCCTTCTACAGATTTTTCCCTTCGCTCCTCATGCTTCGGCGCGCGCTCACCCTCGCATCGCTTGCCGCACTCCTTTGGCCGGCTTGTGCAGCCGCCGCCGCTCCCGCGTTTCCGCTGCACACGTCTGGACAGTACATCGTCGACAGCAATGGCGTGCGCGTTCACCTGAATGCCTTCAACTGGTACGGCTTTGAGTCCACCGACTACGTGGTTGAAGGCCTCCAGGCGCAACCCCTGAACAGCATCGTGGCCACCATCAAGGGGCTCGGCTTTAATGCGGTGCGCCTGCTGTGGTCAAACCAGATGGTCGAGAGCAATCCGGTTGTCGGCAGTTATGCGCTTGCCGCCAACCCCAGCCTCGAAGGCGAAAATGCTCTCACGATTATGGACACCGTTGTAAACGCTCTTACCAGCGCCGGCATCATGGTGATTCTCGACAATCACATGAGCAACGCCGGGTGGTGCTGCAGCACCACCGACAACAACGAACTCTGGTACAACAGCCAATACCCGCAGGCCAATTGGGTCGCCGATTGGCAGACCATGGCTGCGCGTTATAAGAGCAATCCCGGAGTCATCGGAGTGGACTTGCGCAACGAGCCGCGCTCTCCGGCCACGTGGGGCGGCAGCTCCAGCACTGACTGGCATGCGGCCGCGGAGCTGGGCGGCAACGCAGTCCTCACCATCAATCCCAATCTCCTTGTCTTTGTCGAAGGTGTGAATTACGCGGGAGATCTTTCCGGCGTGGCCACCTTGCCAGTGCAACTGAATGTCCCTAATCAGCTCGTCTATGAGGCTCACGACTATGGTTTCTGGTACTCCACTTCCACAATGACCAGCTACACCACCTACGTAAATACCATCACGCCCAAGTGGGGCTACCTTGTCACCGGCGCCAATCCTCAGCCGCTGTGGGTGGGCGAGTTTGGCACCTGCAATTCGGCGGTTACCTGCGCCACCAGCGACAGCGCCACAGATCTCGGCTTCTGGTTCAGCATGATCACCAGCTACCTCCAGCAAAACAATCTCGACTGGTCCTACTGGGCCATTAACGGTACCACCGAATCCGGCAACGGCGGCGGCTTCGGAACCGTCGAGGGTTATGGCGTTCTTAACCTGACCTGGAACGGCAGCGCATTGCCGTCGCTCACATCTCGCCTGCAGAGCATGATGGCGCCGGCCAGCGCGAACTTCAGCATGATCCCCGTCGGTACAGCCCTCAGCATTTCGCCCGGTAACAGTGCGAGCACCACGGTCACGATTGTTGCGGAGAACGGTTTCACAGGAACCGTCAATCTAAGTTGCGCGGTGGTTGCGCCTTCCGGCTCGATCGACACGCCCACGTGCAGTGTTCCATCCACAGAAACCACCTCAGGCAATGCCCAGACGGACGCGAAGGTGACAGTGAATACGACCGGTATGGCGCGGAACACGCAGCCGTCGTGGCCGTTCCGCCGCTCCCTGTTTGCGTCCGGGGGGATCGCCGTAGCAGGCGCTCTGCTGTTCCTGGGCAATCTCCGCCGCGGCCGTAGGATTTTGCTCGTGGTGCTCGCGGTGCTGGCGACCTCGCTGTCGATCTCGGCTTGTGGAGGCGGCGGCGCTGCCGGTAGCAGCGGCGGCAGCAGCGGCTCTTCCGGAACTACTGCCGGCAACTATGTGGTCACCGTCACGGGAACTGCATCGGGACTCAGCGCCGTCACAGCGCAGATTTCAGTCGTCATTCAGTAGGCCTTGTTTTTCAGTTTCTCTAGCGCACGCGCAGCACGATAATCGTTTCGTCGTCGAAGCGGTCTTTGCTGCCCTGAAAGCGCGCCACGTCCGCCAGGATCTCGTCGGCAATCTCCAGTGCGGAAAGATCGCGGTTGGCGCAGAGCAGTCCAGCCAGGCGGTCCTGCCCATACATCTCCTCTTTCTCGTTTTCCGCATCCAAAATTCCATCTGACACGAAGACGATCGCGTCGCCCGGCTGCGTCGACACGCTGAGCTCTTCGTAAGTCACATCGGGAAACATGCCCAGAGGGAATCCTTCGGCACGCACCGTGTCGGATTGGCCGGCGCGACAGAAAACCGGCTGCACGGCTCCCGAATTCGCTACTTGCAGAGTCTGGTTTTCGTCGTTCCAGAGCGCGAACAGCATGGTCACGTACTGCGACTCCAGCTTGCGCTCCTGCAGCGCATCGTTCAGAAGCTTCAGCATCTGCGCCGGGTCCGGCTGCTGCGCGGCTGCCGCGCGCATAATGCCGCTCACCAGGGCCGCAAACAGCGCCGCCGGCGCGGCCTTGCCGCTTACGTCGCCGAGCACGATCGCCGTGCGGTTCGGCCCGTATTCCAGAAAGTCGTAAAGGTCGCCGCCAATGGTGCGCGCCGGCAAAAAGCGCACCGCCATCTCGGCATGAGGATGCGAAGGCGCGTCCGTCGGCAACAAACGCAATTGCACCTCGCGCGCCATGGCGATGTCCTTCTCCAGTTGCCGCTCCTGCCGTTTGACCGCTTGGTACAACCGCGCGTTCTCGATGGCAATCGCAATTTGCGAAGCCAGAGTCGACAGCATCCGTTCATGCTCTTCATTGAAAAACCCCGGCTTGGTGTGCTCCAGGTCCAGCACGCCGATGACGCGGCCCTTGTAGAACAGCGGCACAATCAGCTCCGAGCGCGTCTCGGGATTCATGGGAATGTAGCGCGGATCTTTGCTCACGTCGGGCACGTTCACCACCCGCCATTCGCGCACCGCTGCGCCCACCAGTCCGCTGCTGATGGGAATGCGCCGCGTGGGAGCGTGCGCGTAGCCAAAGCGCCACGCGTAACGCGTGATCAACGTATCGCCTTTCTCGTCGAGCAGCATGATGGTGAACATCTGGTAGTCGATTAGCCGACGCAGCAACTGCCCGATCTTCTCCAGCAGCGGATTCAGATCCAGAATCGACGCCAGTTCCACCGCAATCTCGTTCAGCACTTCCAGCGTCTGTGCCTGGCGCGAAACCCGCGCGTACAGTCGCGCGTTCTCAATCGACTGCGCTATGCGCGAAGCCGTCATGGTCAGCACGTTCAAGTGTTCGTCGCGAAAGAAATCCAGTTGCTCGCTCTCGATATCCAGCACGCCGATGAGCCGGTTCTTGGCGATCAGCGGGACGGCCAGTTCGGAACGCACCTCGGGATTGGCGCTGACGTAGTAATCCGCCTTCGACACGTCGTTCAACAGGATCGCTTGCCGCGTCAGCGCCACCTGTCCCGCCACTCCCTTGCCCAAGGGAATGCGCGTGCGCTCCACCTGTGGCGTGTGGCCGATCTGGAATCTCATGCGCAGCTCGTGCGTCCGCTCATTCAATAGAAAGATAGCGAAGATGCGGTAAGGAATGAGGGCGCGGACCAGTTCCGAAGTGCGGCTGAGAAGAGTTTGCAGGTCGAGGGTGGTATTGAGCGCGTCGGTCAGGCGCATCAGATACGCCACGTCAGCTGGCTCGATGCGAGCGTTCACGGGAGCCAGATGCGCGGGCTCGGCAGGGCGGTAATCGCCTTCGAATTCGTGCTCTCTGGGCGGGGATGGCGGCGTTTCACTCATAAAGGGTCGAAGGGAATGATACAGCAGGAAGGCAACGGGAGAGTGTGGAGTGTGGAGTGTGAGTGTGCGTGCGCCTGACTGATACAGCCACACTCACACTCGCACTCGCACTGGCAACTGCTTTATTCCGCGCCCAGCTCCCGCAAAATCGCGACGGAAGCCGAGCAGCCAATCCGGTTGGCGCCGGATTCAAGCAACGTGCGCAGTTGGGCGAGAGTGCGGATGCCGCCCGACGCCTTGATGCCGCATCGGGCTCCAGCCACGCCGCGCAGCAAAGCCACGTCGGCAGGGATGGCGCCGCCCGCTGCCGATCCGGTCGAGGTCTTGATGAAATCCGCGCCGGCCTGGATGGAAATCTCCGAGGCGCGCAGTTTTTCTTCCATGGTCAGCAGGGCAGTTTCGAGCGTCACCTTGAGCACCGCGCCGTGATGATGGGCTAGGCCGACCACCGCACGAACGGTGTGCTGCACAGCAGCGTGGTTGCCGCTCTTGAGCTGGCCGATAGGCAGCACCATGTCGAGCTCGCGCACGCCCAGGCGGATGAGCGCGGCAGTTTCCTGGCGGAGCGTGGAGACGAGCGAACCGCCCAGCGGCGAACCGATCACGGCGCCTGTGGGAATGCCTGTGCCGGCCAGCGCTGCCACCGCGATGGAAGTCCAAACCGGGTTGACCACGACGCAGGCAAAGCGGTAGCGGGCAGCATCGGCACAAAGCGCCTCGACCTGCTTGCGCGTGGCGCCGGGCTTGACCAAAGTGTGGTCGATCACGGCGGCCAGTGATTGCCAGCTATCGAGAGTTTTGGCCGAAAATCCAGCCGAATCGAATGTCCCGTAGTCAAAATCCAGGTCCGTATCCTGGATGGGGGTTAGCTTCATGAAGGCATGCTCCTTGCATGCGCAGGATGGCGATGATCAGGACAGCGCATCCCGCTCCGGGAACCGAGTATACGTCGCGGGCTTGCTCGGGGCCAAATGAACCGGTGGTAAACAGGGACGCACTGTTGCAACCCGGGAAAGCAGCCCGCATTGGGATGGGACTATTCGGGATTTTCCGGCGGCATCAGGCAGATATCGGGCAGATTGCGATAGCGCTCGGCGAAGTCCATTCCGTAACCGATGACAAACAGGTTGGGGATGGAGAATCCGACGTAATCGGCTTCGATCTTCTCAATGCGTCGCGAAGGCTTGTCGAGCAGCGTGGCAATGCGCAGCGTCTTGGGATGCTGCTGCAGGAAGAGCTTGCGCAGGTAAGCCAGCGTGAGCCCCGTGTCGAGAATGTCTTCCACCACGAGCACGTTCTTGCCTTCAATGGACTGATCCAGATCCTTGATCAGCTTGACCGCGCCCGAGGAGCGCTGTCCCTTGCCGTAGCTGGAGACAGCCACGAAGTCGAAGGTCGCATCGGCCCCAATGGCGCGCGAGAGGTCGACCAGGAAAAACGCGGCGCCTTTCAGCACTCCGATCATGACCAGTTTTTCGCCATTCAAATCGCGGCTGATCTGCGCACCCATCTCGGCGACGCGATCTGCAATCTGCTGGCGGGAGTAGAGAACCTCAAGGCCTTGGGAGGTCATCGTTGCCATGCAGACAGTATCGCGCGATTTGCCGAACCCCAGCCTGTGAAAATCAAGGCCCTAAGTAACGACGGTCTCCAGACCCGGGTGCGTGGACGCGACGGCATAGCCCTTCGCCGTTCAACCCTGGACAAAGAACATCCTCCGCGCGTCTATACTGATAGACCGATGTTCCCCTTTCTTCACATTGGGCCATTCACCATGCCCACTTACGGGCTGATGCTCTTGCTGGCCATCGTGACCGCCATGTTTGTGATGGACCGCGCGATCAAGCGGGCCCACCTGACGGCGGACGCGGTGGAGATGATAGCGGTCGCCGCGTTGGCCGGCATGGTGGGTTCCAAGATTTGGTATCTCGTCCTCGACTCGCAAGGGGATTTTCGGGCGATGGGCTGGCGCGCCTTGTTGCAGACCGGCGGATTTTCGTGGTTTGGGGCGCTGGCTGCCGGAATCTTGGCGCTGGTGTTGCAAGGCAGGAAAGAAAAAATCGGAGGTCTGCGCACGCTGGATTTGGCTGCTCCCTCCGCCGCCATCGGCCAGGGCTTGGGACGCATTGGGTGTTTCCTATCCGGCGATGGTTGCTACGGCATTGCGATCCAGCCGGTCCACCTGTTTGGCTTTACCTTTCACCCGTGGGGTATGGCCTTCCCGCATGGGATTGAGCCGGTTTTTGTACCGGTCTACCCGACGCCGCTTTATGAGCTGGCCACGGGCCTCGCCATCGGCGGGTGGCTGTGGTGGCGCCTCGGCAAGCCGCACGCTACGGGCGCGATCATGGGTCAGTATTTGATCCTTGGCGGAACAGCTCGCTTTTTTGTTGAATTTATCCGCCGCAACCCCAAGGTTCTTTGGAGCTTATCGAACGAACAGCTTACCAGCGCTGGAGCCGTCGTGATAGGCGTTGTGCTCCTCTGGTGGATAGCCGCGCGGCCTGCGCTTAGGCCGCGGAAAGCGTCCGTACGCGTCGCGAAACCAGCGTAGAAAACCCATGGAGCGGAATTTTCCGCACGAATGACATCGGCCACTGCACTCGCGCTGCCTCCTTCGCGCCGCAGACTGAACGCTACAGTCGCGCGTCTATACTAGAGAAGAGATGTTTCCGTATATTCCACTTCCTTTCTTCCCTCACCAACTCCCCACATTCGGGCTCATGCTGTGGTGCGCCGCGGTGGCGGGCGCCTTTCTGGTGGACCGTGCCTTCAGACGCGAAAAAATTACCGCGGATGCCGTGGGGATGGTGGCCATCGCGCTGGTCGCCGGAATCGTCGGCGCCAAGGTGTGGCATATTCTCGACTCCCCGAGCGAATTCCAAGCCATACACTGGGGCGTGTTGTGGGATACGGCCGGATTTGCCTGGTACGGGGGGCTGGTCTTCGGCATCTCGGCGCTGGTGCTGCAAGGATTACGGGCCAAGATCGGAGCTTTGCGGACACTGGATCTGTGCGCGCCCGCAGCGGCCATCGGGTACGGCATCGGGCGCATCGGATGTTTCCTCTCCGGCGACGGCTGCTACGGCATTGAGATCACGCCCGTCCATATCTTTGGCGTTACCTTCCACCCCTGGGGAATGGCCTTCCCGCACGGGATCGACCCAACCTTCGTTCCGGTTTATCCCACCCCGCTTTATGAGCTTGGCGCGGGTCTGCTGATTGGATGGTTCCTGTGGTCGCGCCTCGGCAAGCCGCACCCCACCGGCGCAATCGTGGGCCAATATCTGGCGCTCAGCGGTATGGCTCGCTTTCTGGTTGAATTCATCCGGCGCAACCCCAAAGTTTTATGGGGATTATCGAATGCGCAATTGGCCAGCGCCGGAGCCGTTGTGGCAGGAATTGCGCTGACCGCGTGGGCCATGACCCGGCCCGCCTTCACGCCGCGAAAAGTGCCCGCGCCGGTCGGGAAGCCCGCCTAATCGTCCCTACAACCAGGGATTCAAGACGCGAATTCCGCAGGACTGGAAGTGCGAAGTATTGCGCGTGGCCAGAGTAGAGTCGCTGGCGAGAGCAGTGGCCGCAAGAAGCGCATCCATTTCGTCAATCGGTAGGGCCTTCGCCTGCCTCGCCTTTAGAACTCCACCGTAAGCTCTTGCGGCCAGCAGGTCAAAGGCAAGAATTCGCGCCCCAAAGAAGCGGTCGAACATGAGTTCTGCTTTCTCAAGAAGCTCGCGTTGACGCTTGCCTGCCGGCATCAAGTCCAGTCCCGAGTAGATTTCTGCCACAACAATTGTCGACGTCCAGAGTTCTCCTGCGGCCTGAGAGTTTAGCCAGGCCATCACCGACGGTTCGGGCACGGGCCTCATGGCTTCGGAAATGACATTGGTGTCGAGCAGGATCATCACGAAAACTTAGGCACCGGCCGATGTGACTTGCGGCGCGGTGGGATAGGAAGATCGACGCCGCCGAGCGGAGCAAACAACTCATGAATCGCAGTCCCCAGCCCGCGGTCCAGTTGAGAAATCACCGTGGTATCAGGCATTACCTCCACAACCTGACCGAGAGAAGCGCGCACTTCTGCTTCCATGGAGCGCCCATTGAGCGCGGCGCGCACTTGTAGCTTGCGCTTGGTCGATTCTTCGAGTTTGCGAATAACGATGGTAGCCACGAAGAGAGAATAGCAGAAAAGTGCTAGCAATGCAAGCAGTGATAGCAATGCTTGCATTATCGGTTTCGCACTTGCATCTGAAAATGGCCAGCGCAGAGGGCGAAAGACGGTGGCTCCAGGCGCAAGCTTGGAAAGGGAAGGTAGAAGTCACATCACCACCCGAGCGATGGGAGCAGCACTTCAGAAATCGGGCATTCCCGTGCCTAGTGCCCGCGCCTCCGCGGTGTGATGGTCCCGAGTCGTCGTCTGAAGCACCGTGATTCAAATCACAACTTCACCCTAGCTTGCGCGAGCAAAGTGATTTATGACACGTGTGATGAAGCTCACAGCCACTCGTGCTTTTTGCTAAGTAACGTCGGTCACATTAACCGGCAAATTCCAGGGGTTATTCATAGCCTCCACGCTGTCCTGGGATTTGCCGGCGCAATACCGTGAGCGAGGGAAGCATGGGCGATACGATTTGGCAGTCAATGCAGAAGAAGGGCTACAGCCGCAGAGATTTCCTGCAATTCTGCAGCGCAGCCGCGGTAGCCGCCGGTCTGGGAAAGTCCGGAGCGGCTCAGGTTGCTTCAGCCTTTGAAAAAAAGGAAAAACCGGCCGTGGTGTGGATGCACTTTCAGGAGTGCACCTGCTGCAGCGAGTCATTTATCAGGGCGTCGCACCCCATCGTCGCAGACGCGTTGCTCGATGTGCTCTCGCTCAACTACACCGAAACCTTGATGGCGGCTTCGGGCTTCCAGGCGGAAAAAAGCCTGAACGACACCATCGCGAACAACAAGGGAAAGTACATTGTGCTGGTAGAAGGCGCCGTGCCAACCAAGGACGGCGGCGTGTATTGCATGGTGGGCGGCAAAACTGCGGAGTCGATTCTGCAGACCGTCGCTGCCGACGCAGCAGCCATCGTGGCCTGGGGCAGTTGCGCTTCAAACGGCTGCGTACAGGCTGCCAAGCCAAATCCCACCGGCGCTACGCCAATCTCCAAGTTGGTAAACAAACCGGTCATCAATGTTCCCGGCTGCCCGCCCATCGCCGACGTGATGATGAGCGTGGTAACGCACCTGCTGGTTCTGGGTCAAGTTCCTGCGCTCGATGATCAGGGCCGGCCCAAGGAGTTCTACGGCCGCCGCGTGCACGACACCTGCTATCGCCGCGCCAACTACGATGCCGGGCTCTTCGTTGAGGCATTTGACGACGAAAGCGCGCGCAAGGGTTATTGCCTCTACAAGATGGGCTGCAAGGGTCCCGTCACCTACAACGCCTGCTCGGTGGTGAAGTGGAATGAGGGCACCAGTTATCCCATTCAATCAGGCCACGGCTGCATCGGCTGCAGCGAAGCCGGCTTCTGGGACAACGGCCCTCTCTACAAGCACCTTACGCAGTTCCCCGGCTTTGGTATCGAAAGCACCGCCGACACCATCGGCACCGCGGTCGGCGTGGCCACGCTGGCCGGCGTCGCTGCCCATGCCGTGGTCACCAACATACGCAAGCGCAGCGTGATTGCGGAAGTCCACGCTGAAGATGAAAAGGAGTCGTAAACCGTTATGGCAGCAACGCGTGTAGTCGTCGATCCCGTAACTCGCATTGAAGGCCACCTGCGCATTGAAGCAGTGGTGGAAAATGGCGTCATCACCGACGCATTCAGCGCAGGTACCATGGTGCGCGGTCTGGAAAAAATCCTCCAGGGCCGCGACCCGCGCGATGCCTGGGCCATCACCGAACGCGTCTGCGGCGTCTGTACCACGGTACACGCGCTGGCCAGCTGCCGCTCGGTTGAGGACGCGCTCGGCATCTCGGTGCCGCCCACCGCGGAGATCATCCGCAACATCATGCTCACCACGCAGTACGTGCAGGATCACGTCGTCCACTTTTATCACCTGCACGCGCTCGACTGGGTGGACATCGTCAACGCTCTCAAAGCCGATCCCACGAAGGCCGCGCAGCTGGCGCAGTCGTTTTCGAAGTGGGACAAGAACACGCCTGCCTACTTCACCGAAGTGCAGGACAAGATCAAGGCCTTTGCCGCCAGCGGTCTGGGCATCTTCGCCAACGGCTATTGGGGCCATCCGGCCTACAAGCTGCCGCCCGAGGTGAACCTGATCGGCGTAGCGCACTATCTCGACGCGCTGCAGTGGCAAAAAGAAATCGTCAAGATCCATGCCGTCTTCGGCGGCAAGAACCCGCACCCGAACTACCTTGTCGGCGGCGTTCCGTGCTCCATCGACGTCAACGAGGTTGCCGCGATCAACATGGAGCGGCTCAACCTGGTCTCTCAGCTCATCAGCCAGGCCGACGAGTTCGTGAACGAGGTGTACATTCCCGACCTGCTCGCTGTGGCTTCGTTCTACAAGGACTGGTCCAAGTACGGCGGCGGATTGCACAACTATCTTTGCTACGGCGAATTTCCAACCGCCGGCTACAACCATCCTGAGAGCTTCAAGTACGCGCGCGGCGCAGTGCTCAACCGCGACCTCTCGACCGTGCTTCCGGTCAATGCCAAGGACCAGCAGGAGATCAAGGAATACATCGCCCACTCCTGGTACAGCTACGACGGCGGAAACGACGTCGGTTTGCATCCCTGGGCGGGCGAGACCAACATCAAGTACGCTGGCCCCACGCCTCCGTTCGAAAGCCTCGAGGGTTTCGACAAGTACTCGTTCCTCAAGACGCCGCGCTGGAAGGACAACGCGATGGAAGTGGGACCGCTGGCTCGCCTGCTGGTTTCCTATGCAGCCGGCCACGCGGATGTGAAGGAGACAGTGGGCATGGTGCTCGGCAAGCTCAACGTGCCTGTCGATGCCCTCTTCAGCACCCTCGGACGCACTGCGGCGCGCGGCATCGATGCGGCGCTGGCCATGATCTGGCTCAAGGAGTTCTACGGCCAGTTGATGGACCGCGTGAAGATCAACGAAGTCTCCACGTTCAACGGCGAAAAGTGGGAGCCAAAGACCTGGCCTGCCGATGCGGAAGGCGTGGGCTTGGTTGAAGCTCCTCGCGGTGCGCTGGCGCACTGGATCAAGATCCACAACGGCGCCATCGACAACTACCAGCTCGTCGTGCCGACCACGTGGAACGGCTCGCCGCGCGATGCCAAGCAGCAGCGCTCCTCGTTTGAGGCGGCATTGATCGGCACGCCCGTGGCCAAGCTCGACGAACCGGTTGAGATCATTCGCACCATCCATTCCTTTGACCCGTGCCTGGCCTGCGCCGTGCATCTTTACGATCCGCAGGGACGGCACCTTCACCAGATTTCCTTCGAGTAGGCCCATGAGCACACAAAGCACTGGTGTCAAAGACGTCTTTACGCTAAACGGCAACGCGCCGGTGGAATACCGGCGCGTCTATGTGTGGGAAATGCCGGTCCGCGCATATCACTGGATCAACGCCATCGCGCTGACCCTGCTATGCATCACCGGGTTCCTCATTGGACATCCCGTTCACATCGCGTACGCGTCCGAGGCGTATCAGCAATACTGGTTCGGCTGGGTGCGCTTCATTCACTTTGCCGCCGCGTACGTCTACATCTTTAATTTTGCCGCCCGCATTTACTGGGGATTTGTCGGCAACAAGTACGCCAAGTGGAACAACTTTTTCCCGATCACCAAAAAGCAGCAAAAAGAAATTGTCGACGTTCTTGAGACCGACGTGTTGCAGGTGAAAATGCACGGCGAAATCTCCACCGGTCACAACTCGCTGGCAGCGTTCATCTACTTCCTGACTTTTTTGGCCTTTTGCTTTCAGACCATCACCGGCTTCGCGCTTTACTCCAGCATGAGCAACGCGTGGCTGCCCAGCATGTTCAGGTGGGTTGTGCCTCTCATGGGTGGCGAATTCGCCGTCCGCTTCTGGCACCACCTGTTCATGTGGTTCTTCGTCACGTTCATCATCGTGCACATTTATCTCAGCTTCTATCACGACTACATCGAGGGCCGCGGCACCATCTCCTCGATCGTCGGTGGATGGAAATTCGACCGCCAGAGCCCGCAGCAACTGGCCGCCGCGTGCAAGCTGGTGGAAGCGGAAAAGGCAGACAAGCCGAAGTAAGAAAGTTCGATCCGCTGCACGAACCACGCTCGGCGAGAATTTGTAGCGCCGGTCTCCTCACCGGCTGTAGCGGGGGTCTCCCGACCCCCGTCGCATCGACTCCATGAATTAGACTCGGGATTTGATGGATACCAAACCCACGCTCGTGCTCGGCCTCGGCAACGTCATCATGGGCGATGAGGGCGTTGGCGTGCACGTCGTGCGAGCCGTCGAAAAACACACCCTGCCGGTGGGCGTCGAGTGTCTTGACGGCGGCACGGGCGGCTTCATCCTCCTCGAGCCGCTGCAGAACGCCGGCCGCATCATTCTCATTGACGCCGCAGCCGACGGAAACCCTCCCGGCACCGTCACCCGCACCACGCCGCGTTTCTCGCAGGACTATCCTCCCACGCTCACCGCGCACGACATCGGCGTCAAGGACCTGCTCGACGCGTTCTACATCCAGGGCGGATCGCGTGACGTCGTTCTTTACGCCATCGCCATCGACCCCCAACAGCCCATCTCCATGGATCTCTCGCCCGTTATAGCCAGAGCCGCCCAGGAAGCCGAGCAGCGCATTCTGGCGGAACTGCTTGCTGCAGAGCCACTTATCTGATCAGCGTATTCCGTACCTGAATCCACAATACTGCCGAACTTGCAAATCGGACCATTTCGGTCTATATTCATTCCATGGACGTTACGATCTGTTGTCGCTGCTGTATGCACGCTGCACGCGTGGTACAGGTAGCCTCGGTCTAAGTCCAGAAATCTAGTCCGGCTTCCCAAATGCCCGCGTACAGCAAAAGCTGACGCGGGCATTCCGTTTTTGCAGTCGGTCTTGACCCCGAAATTCAGACAAAGGAAATAAATGAGCGAGATTCCACAAAAAGAAACCAAAGCCCAGCGCATGGAGCGCCTGAAGCGCGAAAAAAATCCCTGGGAGGCCTTTGACGAAGTTCGTACGTTCGCGCGCGAGGGACGGTCCAGTGTGGTGCCCGAGTGGGCGTCGGCCTACTTCAAATGGTGGGGCGTCTACACCCAGGGCGACGGCGTCGGCGCCACGGGCGGCAAGGGCGGTGAAGGGCTGACGACGGAATGGTTCATGATGCGCGTTGGCATTCCCAACGGCATCATTTCGGCCAGCCAGCTCCGCACCATCGGCGGAATCACGCGCAAGTACGCTCGCGATCTGGCTGACATCACCGTGCGCCAGAACATTCAGTTGCACTGGCTTACCATTGAATCGCTGCCTGAAGTTGTTGACGCGCTCGATGCCATCGGGCTCTCGCCCAAGGGTGCATGCGGCGACGTGGTGCGCAATGTCACCGGCTGCCCGCTGGCCGGCGTTGCCGCGGACGAGCTTATCGACGCCTCGCCCATCGCGCGCGAGATCGCTCACTACCTCACCGCGAATCCCGACTTCTACAACCTGCCGCGCAAATTCAAAATCTCGGCCACCGGCTGCCCCTCGTGGTGCACCTATCCCGAGATCAACGACATCGGCCTCACACCCGTGGTGCGCGATGGCGAAGTCGGTTACTCGCTGCGCGTCGGCGGCGGCCTGTCCAATGAGCCGCATCTTGCCCTGCGCCTCGATGCCTTTGTCCGTCCCGACCAGGCTGTGCAAGTGGCGCGCGGCGTTGCCGAAATCTTCCGCGATCAAATGGTGCTGCGCGAGAGCCGCGACCGCGCCCGCCTCAAATATCTCTTCATGCGCGAAGGGTGGACTCCGGATAGTTTTCTCGAAGAGTTGAACAAACGCATCGGCTTTAAACTCGATCCCGCCGTTCCCGAGAACATTCCCGATGAAGCTCTGCGCGACCACGTCGGCATCCACCCGCAGCGCCAGCCGGGCCTTGCCTACGTGGGCGCATCCGTGCTGCGCGGCCGCCTGACCGGCGAGCAGCTTGAGGCCGCGGCGGAACTTGCCGAGCGCTTCGGCTCGGGCTCGCTGCGCGCCACCGTCTCGCAGAATCTCGTCATCGTCGACGTGCCCTACGCCAAAACCAGCGAGCTGGCGCGCGAACTGGGCCAGATCGGCCTGCACGTTGAAGCCTCGACCTTCTGGCGCGGCGCTGTCGCCTGCACCGGCACTGAATTTTGCAAGCTGGCGATCACTGAAACCAAGGGCTTCACGCGCTGGCTGGTCGACGAGCTGGAAGAGCGCCTGCCGCAATTCGATCAGCAGCTCAAGTTGCACGTCACCGGCTGCCCCAACGGCTGCGGCCAGCATTGGATCGCCGACATCGGCCTCGAGGGCAAGAAGATCAAGCACGAAGGCCAGCTGGCCGACGCGTACTACTTCTGCCTCGGCGGAGCCGTGGGCGAGCATGCGGGCATCGCGCGGCCGGTGGGCTATCGCTGCCCCGCGACGCTTGTTCCCGAAGCCATTGAGCGCCTGTTGCGCAATTATCTCGTAGGGCGCGAGTCTGTGGGCGAATCCCAGGAGAGCCTGCGTAGTTGGTTTGCGCGCCACTCCAACGACGAATTGCGCGGGCAGCTCGCCGGCGAGATTCTCGACCCCGTTGCGCGCGACCTGCCCACAGGCCGCGTACCGCACGCCGTCGCGGAATGACTGTGAACGACGAACTGTGAACTGACATGACCTTACTGCCGATCTTTCTAAAACTCGACAACCGCCCCGGCCTGCTGGTCGGCGCGGGAACCGTTGCGCTCGAAAAGATCAGCAGCCTGCTCAAAACCGGCATAAATCTTCGCGTCGTCGCGCCCCAGGCTCGGCCTGAAGTTCGCCAACTCGCCGCAGAAGGCAAGCTCGAGTGGGTCGAGCGCGAGTTTCAGCCTTCCGACCTCGACGGCAACTTCATCGTCATCGCCGCTACCGATGTGCCCGAAGTCAACGCCACGGTCTATCGCGAGGCCGTTGCGCGCGGCATCGCCTGCAACAGCGTCGACGATATTCCCAACTGCGACTTCTTCTTCGGCTCCGTGGTCAGTCGCGGCGACTTGCAAATCGCCATCTCTACCGCCGGCGAAAGCCCCGCCGTCGCCCAAAGATTGCGCCGCGAAATAGACGAACAGCTTCCCCAGGATCTCGGCCCCTGGCTCGCGCAGCTCGGCGCATTGCGTCGCGAAGTTCTTGCTACGCATCCTCGCGATGAAGAGCGCCGCCTGCTCCTCCACGAGCTCGCGCAGCGCCACATCTGCGATTCTTCCCTCTGCTCCACGCGCCAGTTGGCGCGGACGGGCAGGGAAGCCGCGCGTGCCCTCGCCGGTCATGTAGCTCTCGTCGGCGCCGGTCCGGGCGATCCCGAGCTGCTCACCGTGAAAGCTGTGCGCATCATCGAATCCGCAGATGTGATTCTGCACGATGATTTGGTCGTTCCAGCAATTCTCAACTTAGCCCCGCTCCATGCAATGGTCGAAAACGTGGGCAAACGCTGCGGCACAAAAACCATCACGCAGGATGAGATCAACGCACTCATGATCGAGTATGCTCGTGCAGGCCGCAGCGTGGTGCGCCTCAAGAGCGGCGATCCGCTCTTGTTTGGCCGCGCCGCCGAAGAGATAAGTGCGCTCGACGAAGCTGGCGTGCCCTATGAGATCGTTCCCGGCGTCTCGGCTGCGTTTGCAGCGGCCGCGGCTCTCGGCCGTTCGCTCACCGATCGCGAGTGGGCCTCGCACGTCACCTTCTCCACCGGCCATCACGCGCAGTCGCACAATCGCGAGGCATTGCCCGCGCTCGAAGCCGGCACGCGCGTCGTCTACATGCCCGGCCGCGATCTCAATTTGCTCGCTGCCGAGTGGCAGGCCGAAGGCCTTCCCGCCGATCTGCCCTGCGCCGTGGTCTCCCGCGCCGCACAACCCGATCAGCAAGTGGTGCACACCACGCTCGGTGAACTCGGCTCTGTTACCCCCGCCGCCGCTCCCAGTCTCCTCATCGCCGGATGGGCCGTGCGCGAGTTGAGCGAAACCAAGGTCGCCGAATCTGCTCAGGCCTTCGAAGGCGCCTGTCGATCGAAAGCTTAGCGCGCAAATCACAATTTACGATGCGGCCGATCGCCGGACCTGGTTTCAAGGCGATAGCCCGAAGAGCGCCGGTGGCGAAGTGGCTAACGCGCTGGTCTGCAAAACCAGTATTCGCGGGTTCAATTCCCGCCCGGCGCTCCAATGTCATCGCAACAAAGCTCGAATACCATCGCGTGCAATAAGACTCGAGCGTCGTCCCGAGCAATAAAACTCAAATGTCATCCTGAGCGAGTCCCGACGCGCCGGGACGAGTCGAAGGACCCGCGGTTGCTCTTCGCCCTGTATCAGGGCTTGGCTTCAGCCAAGCCGCAAACCGTCCGCCCATCTCTCTAGGAACAAAGTCCGCAGCCAAGCCGCGACCAAATCCCGCCGCGAATCCCGTTCGAGGATTAAGAAATCCCGCGTCAGCGCAACCACAGATCGCTTTCCACAAGCCGGCTTGCCAGGATTCATCCAAAATTCACGCGACTTCCCAGTAGCCGTCGACTCGACCGGAACGCATCGAATCCACCCGCAAATCAGGACAATAACCGTCCCGCGATTCAGGCACTCTAAGGCTTCCGCGATGCCATATTCGGGCTTTAGAAAGCGCGCCTTACTGTTGTCGAAGGATTTCGTAGACGCTCATTCCGGAGTTCAATCCTTCACCCCCAACCCGCGTGAGAACCTCCGGAATCCGCTGATCGAACGGGCTCGGAGTGTAACGCAGAATCCGGCAAATGGTAGCATGTGCCATAGTCTTGACCCGGCTTTCCATATGCCCCTGTTCCGATTTGGTGAATTCGAGTTCGACGAGCAGACTCTCGAGCTGCGCAGGAAAGGCACGGCCATTCGCGTTCAGCAGCAACCGGCCCGCGTTCTGGCATTTCTCCTCAGCCACCAGGGCAAACTCGTTACACGCCAGCAGATTCAAGAAGCGATTTGGGGCCAGGATACCTTCGTAGATTTTGAACAGAGCTTAAACTTTTGCATTCGTCAAATTCGCATCACGCTCACTGACCAGGCCGAAAAACCGGTATTCATCGAAACACTCCCAAAGCTTGGCTACCGTTTCATTGGGCCCGTTGAGAGGATCGGCGACTTCGCGCCAGAGAAAGCGCATGATCGCATCCGGATTGGGGTCCTGCCTATGGAGGATCTGGGTGGGTTGGCCGAGGACTATTTCGCTATTGGGCTGACCGAAGATATGATTTCGGCGCTTTCGCATATCGATCCCGCGAGGCTTCGTGTGACAGTTGGCCCTCGGTCGCCAGGCGGAATTCTACCCAAGGAGGAACTTGATCGTCTGCAGCGGGAATTTGATCTCGATTACCTGCTGCGTGGTACGGTTCGGCGCTCTGCAGATGCGATTCGCATCACTGCTCAACTGATTGACCTAAGAGACAAGAGCGTGATGTGGTCGGAAGTTTACGATCGCAAATCATCCGATCTGCTCGGTATGCAGGAAGAGGTAACCAGAAGGGTCAGTCAGTCACTGGCGTTGGAACTGCTCCCCGGAGCTGCTGCGGGATCGAGGAAGTATGCACGATCCTCTGCTGCGTATGACGCTTACCTGAAAGGCCGCTTCTTCTGGCATAAAATGACGCCCGACGCGATTCGCAGCAGCATCGCACATTTCAATGAAGCTCTAGCGATCGATTCTCAATTTGCGCCCGCCTATGCGGGGCTAGCCGATTGCTATGCCCAGATGGGTTCGATCAGACTTGGAATGCTGAAACCCTTTGAGGCACTCGAGAAAGCGCGGCCATGCCTGCAGCGTGCAATGGAGCTCGATGACACTATGGCCGAAGCGCATTGCACGTCGGCATTGATCAAGATTTGGTACGATTTCGACTGGGTTGGAGCGGAACGGGAGTTTAGAGTAGCCATCAGCCTCGACCCGGGTCAGGTCACCGCTCTGCTGTGGCAGTCTCTGTATCTGAGCGCAATGGGCCGACGCGAGGAAGCCATCGCTTCGGTGCAGAAGGCAAGAGACTCGGAACCGCTATCTCCAATTGTTAACATGTACCTCGGCGTAGCCCTGGGGCATGCGGGGCAGTACGATCTTGCAATTCGCCAATTCAACCAGACCATCGAATTGGATCCACATAACTACCGGACTTATATGTTTCTGGGAAGAACGCTCACCTGGGTCGGCCGCGGCGATGATGCCATGAAGGCGTTTCAAAAGGCCCTCTCGATCAATCCTGACAATTTGGAAGCGCTCGCATTCATTGGCGTCTTGAAAGCAGGCGCCGGCGACCGGCAGGGCGCTCTCAAGATTATGAAGCAGGTAATTGCCGCAGGAGCCAGAACCGAGCCGGCGATCCTGGTGGCGCACATTCTTGCAAGTCTGGGCGAAGCTTCGCAGATGTTCGAATGGCTACAGAGGTCTGTCGAGCAACGATCGACACCCGTCTATATATCGCTCATAAGCCCGGAATTCATTCCGTTTCATTCCGATTCGCGGTTCCATTCCTTCCTGGCTTCGATTGGTCTGTCGCATCTGGCCAGGAGCTAAGGTGTGGGAAGAATGTTCTGATTAAATCGGAAGAAGTTGTCGGGATCGAATTTCTTCTTGAGCTCCGCCAGTCGCCCGTAGTTGACGCCATACGAAGCGCGCACCGCCGCAGGTCCCTCATCGCCGAGATAGTTTACATAACCGTCCGATGCGCCAAGACCTTCCAGCAGCGATGCAAAGCCCCGCGCCCAAGCGATGCATTTCTCGGCCAGGCCTGGATCGGTCCATGCGCTAACCACGTTGATGCTGTAATGTGTACGTCGCAGACCGAAGGCAGTTTCAGTTGCTGGAACTCGACTTGCCACTCCGTGCATGTGTTCGAGAATCACTTGTGACTGCTCGGTCGGCAGGCTCTCCGCTGAGTCGACGATGGCGCGAATGGCTTCATCGGTGAGTTCGCGAAGGAAGGGGCATTTGAAGTAATAATGCAAACCGGCGGGAGCCGTAAAATCGAGCATCGACTGAATTTCGGTGTACTTCTTTTCGCCAGTCAGGTCCGCTGCCGGCGGCTCAGTCAAATAGAACTGCTTGCTGACGTTGGCGCCTTCTGAGCGCGCTCCGCTATGACACATGGCTACAGCCGCCATGGGCTGTCCGTGGCCGATCATCAGTGCAGCATATGCCGTCAATTCATCGGGAGCCTTGCAAGTGACGTCGCGATAACGGCGCAGCAGGTCAATCGCGCTGCTTCGGGGATAAAGCAGCAGACCGCCATGCACCGACTCGAGCGGATGAAGGCGGAACTCAAGCGCGGTCACGATGCCGAAGTTACCGCCTCCGCCACGTATGGCCCAGAACAAGTCTTCATTCTGAGACGCACTGACAGACAAGTGAGCCCCGTCGGCGCTGACCAGGTCGGCAGAGATCACGTTGTCGCAGCTCAATCCAAACTTGCCCATCAGCCAGCCGAGGCCACCGCCAAGGGTCAAACCGCAAACTCCCGTCGAAGAAATCACGCCTCCTGTGGTGGCTAACTGGTACCGCTCGCACTCCCGGTCGAACTCTGCAAATTTCGAGCCGCCTTGCGCAACCACGGAACGAGCGCCCGGATTTACCTGGATTCCATTCATGAGCGAGAGGTCAATCATCATGGCATCGTTTGCCACCGACTTGCCGGCCACGCTGTGGCCACCCCCGCGCACGCACACGGCAAGCTTCTCTTCACGGGCGATGCGCACAGCTTGCATGACATCGGAGATACTGATCGGCCGCACGATTAGGGCCGGTTTGCGATCGATCATGCCGTTCCAGACGCGGCGCCTGGCATCAAATTCCGGATCTCCGACGGCGAGCACCTGGCACTGCAACCTGGCACGAATCGCGGACACTTGCACGGGATCCTCTCCCTTGGATCGGTCGTTCATGCATGGAGGGTAGCACAGGATATCTGGAGTCTTGCCTGAGTTTTGTGTGAGGCACAGTTCCAATCAAACTCAGTCGTAACTCATTTCCCCCTCATTTACGCGATGGAACTTGCGGCACAGAATCGCTTTCAACGACGGCGTATTCGAGGGTGGAAGCGCCAATCCCAAAACTGGAGGAATTCCCATGAAAAGCAGAAGGTTTCTAGCAATACCCGCTTCGATAGCCGTGCTGGCACTCGCAACCATGTATGCCCCATGCGCCCACGCCGGATGCGGTCTCTATAGTCCAGCATCAAAACCCGCCAGCTGGCAGCCCCAGATGGGCTCGCCGCGGCTTGTGCGGGCAGCGTTCATCGTCGACGGCGATGATGCCTTCAACTCGCAGGGGCCCAGCATCGTCGGAACCTGGAAAGAGCATTGGATCTCGGAAGGCAGTGAAGGCATCCCGGACGGCACCGAGGTTGATGCCGGCTACGCTCAGTGGCACAGTGACGGCACTGAGATCAATAACTCCGGCCTGCGAACTCCCATGACGGGCAACGTTTGCCTCGGCGAATGGATAAAAACCGGAGCGCGGACTTACCAGTTGAACCACTTCGGAATCTCGTACGACTCCACGGGCCTCAACCTCATCGGCCCCGCCCGCATTCAGCAATGGCTCACCATCGATCCCGAAGGCAATGCAACCTCGGGAAAATTCACCATCGATCAGTGGGACGAGTCGGGCAATTTGCTCGCTCACGTGCAGGGTAACGTCACCGGAACCAGAGTGACCATGGAAACCGGATTCCAGAAAGTTGAGTGAGTTAAATCCTGATTTGCAATCGCGGGTCTCGTTCGGCGTTGTCCCGTCGAACCGTGACCCGCGCTTGCAGATCGGACCGCGAATCGCGGCCAGTTAAGGCTTGTGTCAGGTGTCATGTCCAGGGCAGTCGCATCGGGCTAGGGCAGTTTGTGGCAATAAAGCCAAATGCGATAGGGACACCGTCGCCGGCACAAACTTCCTGCCCACCCATCTCCAAAAACACCCCCTGCCGCTGCGCCGCAAGCCCCGCGTCGTACTCAACCGCCGCAAGCGGATGAAAACAATCGGCAAAAACCGTCGGCCGAATTGCAGAGAATTAGCTGCATCGGGCGCACAATCGTTCTATGAGCAGCCCCAGGGCAATCCGTCCGCGCGTTCAGTTTTTCCAAGCGATAAGAGCTGTTTCCTGCTCACTACCCCCACCCCTCCCCCTGGCACCTACCCCCACCCCCCTCCCTCCACAAAATCGAAAAATCGGGCTGTGAAACTGTACCGCCCTACTTAACCAACGAAGATTCAGCAGCTTGCAGCCACTGAGCGGCTACGGTACAGCCACTGTGCAACTGTAAAACTCGCAGAAGATAAACAGAATCAATGGCTTACACGAAGGTGTCATAAGCGTCACAGAAACTGTGAAACTGTGGCGTGCCGCCAACGACCGTAAGGCTGTTACCCTGAAAGCATGAAATTCGGAGTGCTGGTTTTCCCCGGATCGAACTGCGACCACGACACTTACAACGTGATTGCCGGGATCGCGCAGCAACCAGTCACGTTCCTTTGGCACGACAGCGCGGATCTCCAGGGCGTGGACGCGGTACTGGTTCCTGGCGGATTCGCCTACGGCGATTACCTGCGCACTGGCGCGATTGCGCATTTTTCGCCGGTGATGCAGGCGGTCAAGCGCTTTGCCGCAAGCGGTGGATTCGTGCTGGGCATCTGCAATGGCTTCCAGATCCTTACTGAATCGGGTTTGCTACCAGGCGCATTGATGCGCAACGCGGGCCTTAAATACATTTGCAAGCCCGTTCACTTGCGCGTCGAAACCACGAACAGCCCATTCACCAACCAACTTAAGAAGGGCGAAGTGCTCGAGATTCCCATCGGCCACATGGAAGGGAACTACTTCTGCGAGCCGGAGGAACTCAAGCGGTTGGAGCGCGAAGACCGCATCGCCTTTCGCTACGCAACGCCGAAGGGCGAGATCACGGCGGAGGCAAATCCCAATGGATCGCTTGGCAACATTGCGGGGATTTTGAACGAAGGACGCAATGTGCTGGGAATGATGCCGCATCCTGACAGGTCGAGCGAAGCGCTGCTGGGTTCGGCGGACGGATGGGGAATCTTTCGCTCGATGATGATGGGACAGCCGCTAGCTTCTAGCTCCTAGCTTCTAGCTTTTGCGCCGATGAACAAACAAGGTTGGAATTTGCAAGAAGGAGCTGAAGGCTAGGAGCTAGAGGCTGGAAGCTGATTTTCATGATCGACATACATCATCACCTGATCTATGGAGTGGACGACGGGTCGGCAGACCTGGAGATGTCGCTCGAGATGGCGCAAATAGCAGCCGACGAGGGAGTGACTCACATCGTGTGCACGCCGCACGCGAGCGACATGTTTCCCTACGTTGCGCCGCTCATTGAGGAGCGCTTTGCCGAGTTGCGCGAACGGCTGAAAGGCGTGATGGAGTTGCGCCTTGCCTGCGATTTCCACCTGACGGCAGACAACATTCTGGAAGCTGTCATGCATCCGCTCCGCTATTCGATCGACGGCAAAGGGTATCTACTCATTGAATTCCCCACCTTCGTAATTCCGCCCAGCATGTCAGAGGCGTTGTTCCGGCTGCAATCGGCTGGATACACACTGATCGTTACGCATCCGGAGCGGTATCCAGCGGTGCTGCGTCAGCCGGAGCTGGTGGGTGAGTGGGTGCGCGCTGGTTGCCTGATCCAGGTAACCGCAGGATCGCTCTATGGAAGATTTGGCAAGCCTCAAGAGGCGTTTGCCAACGAATTGCTGGAGCGCAACTGGATTCATTTTGTAGCCACCGATGCGCACCATCCTGTGAGGCGTCCGCCGCATTTGAAGCACGCCTATGACTACGTGGCGAACCATGTCGGAGAAGAAACCGCGCGACGGTTGTGTGTGACCAATCCGCGAGTTGCCGTGGAGGGCGCAGCGTGGCCTGAGCAACCGACGCCTAAAGGGCTGTGGGAGATGGAGCCATTGCGGTTTGCCGGCGCGCAAGAGACAGAAAGGCCGCGGCGCGGGCGCGCGAAGAATGGCGCATCAGAAAACGCGGATGACGGAGAGCCCCGCGCGCGTGGATTCTGGAGCCGTTTCTTCGGAAGATAATCGGAACTGGCTTCGCTTATTGATTCAGGAAAGTCCCAAACCGCCGTCGACAGCCAGCGTCTGGCCGGTGATGAAGTGCGGGCCGGTTGCGAAAAATAGTACAGCCTCAGCGACATCGGCGGCCGAGCCATTGCGGCCCATGGGTGTTTTGGCGGCGAATCGCGCGGACTGTAATTCCACTCTTCGCTCCGCTTCGCTTTGCGAAGGATGGGACGCGGCCACGTCGGCAATAGATGAATTCGGAATCTCGATCCATCCGGGAGCAACACAATTGACGCTGACCTCGGGCGCGAAGGCCTTGGCCATGGTTTGCGTGAGCATGTGCAAGGCGGCCTTTGAAGCACAATAGTGGGCGTGGCCGGCCCAGGGATGAAAGCCGCCGAGCGAGCCGATGTTGACGATGCGGCCGCGCGCCGCGCGGAGATGTGGCAGCGCTTCGCGGGCAACCAGAAACGGGCCGCGAGCGTTGGTCTCGAAGACCGCGTCCCACTGCTCGAGCGTAAGACTCTCCAGCGCTGCTGAAGCAAAAATGGCGGCGTTGTTCACCAGCAGGTCGAGGTGGCCGAATTCCGCAACCACGGCGGCAACGGCCGCGCGTACCGACGGCTCGGAACGGACATCGCATTCGACGACGATCGCGCGGCGGCTGAAGGCTGCAATTTCTGCCGCAGTTTGCGCCGCTTCGGCGTGTGCGGTGCGGTAGGAGACGGCGACATCGGCGCCAGCCTGCGCCAGCGTGAGGGCTATGGCGCGGCCGATGCGGCGCGCTCCTCCGGTCACGAAGACGTTTTTGCCGGCGAGAGGTTCAGTGAGTAGCACAGGATCAGTTTAGACGGACATATCGCAACGGCGCGAGAGAGCGAGCAAACCGGCAAGTCAGCAGCGCGGGACCGAGCGGCCTACTTGGGCGGCGGAGGCGGATTCGCATTCGACTGTCCGCCGGAGCCGGAGGGTTTGTCCCCAGAGGCGGGCGGAGTCGCGTTGGGCGAGGAGTTCGAAGAACCACCGCCACTCCCTGAATTGGAGCCGGTGTTTTTGTAGATGGAGTACTGGCCTCCGGGCCGCTTCATGCGTATCTCCATCGTCATTTCAGGCTTGTCGATCTTATAGCTCTGGCCGTAAGTCTGGTAGCCGTCGGCGATGATCTGCAGCGTCACCGTGTCGCCGATCGGAATCACATCGATGATGGCTTTTCCATCTTCGTCCGTTTTGAGCTCAAGAGATCCCTTGTCCCTGTCACCTTCAGTGGGATGGAAGATGACGTGAGCGTCGCTGATGGGCTTTCCGTTGAACTCCTTGAGCACAGTTACTTCAATATGCGCAGAGGGCGGCGGCGCCTTGTATTTGCGGCCATGTTGGTTGCTGTCCTGGGCATGGAGAGCGAGCGAACAAGCAGAAAGGCCAATGCCGGCCACGAGAGCGCAAATCCAAAGATGCGAACGACGGTACATGATCACATTTTAACGCGTTCCAAGGTGTGTGGCGAAATCAGAGACGCCAGACCGGTTACACTTTGCTCGGTGATAATTTGTCAGGGCAGGCGCCGGCACGGTGCATGTCAGCGGCGCAAGGTGCAATAGGGAAGGCATATGAGGACGAAGGCGGGATGCTGACCACAATCAAGGCGCTGCACACCGTGGTTTGGGCGCTGCTCGCGGGAGCCATCGTGGCGCTGCCATTCCTTGCTGGCCAAGGCGCCTTTCGCTGGGCGGCGATTCTTTCAGCCGCGATTCTTATCGAGTGCGTAGTGCTACTTGCGAATGGGTGGCGATGTCCGATGACGGACCTAGCGGCGAAGTATACAGATGACCGGTCGCCGAACTTCGACATTTACATGCCGAATTGGCTGGCCCGGCACAACAAGACCATCTTTGGATCTCTTTTTCTGGTGAATGAGGCGATTTTTCTCACTGTATGGCTGCGGAGCCGCTAAATTATAGATGCTAATAGTGATGGCATAATATATGAGTGAAAGTAACTCAAATATTAACCTTTTCCCCCTTGACAAAGCGCAAATCCTTGCCTATCTTTAGCAATTGGAAGGTGAGAGTGCTAACAGGCCGGTAATGGCAGTGCTTCAGGGTGCCGCCGATCACCAAAGCGGGCAGCACTCCGCAATCTCACAAAGTTTTGTTATTCATCACCAAAACCCGTGGGCCGGACATCGTCTGGTTGCGCGGGAAGGAGAAGCGAAGCAATGGCAGCAACATCCGTAACGACTACGTTCACCCCGCTCCATGATCGTATTTTGGTGCGCCGGGTGGAAGAGGGCGAAACCGTCCGCGGGGGCATCATCATCCCCGACAGCGCCAAAGAAAAACCCCAGGAGGGTCAAGTGATCTCCGTGGGCAAGGGCAAGTCGAACGACGAAGGCAAGGTATTTCCGCTGGACGTGAAAGCGGGCGATCGCGTGCTCTTCGGCAAGTACTCCGGGACGGAGATCAAGATCGACGGCGAAGAGTTCTTGATCATGCGTGAGGAAGAAGTCCTCGGCATTTTGAAGAAGTAGTCCTTGCCGGACGGGCATACCGCACTTGCGCGCCAGCAGAAATTCGCTGATGCGGACATGAGTGTAGCAAGGTCGGTCTGACAGTTGATTTAAGATTTTGAAACCTGATTAGGAGAGTTTAGGCAATGGCAAAGCAAATTTTGCACGGTGAGGAATCCCGGCAGGCAATTCTGCGCGGCGTAAATACGCTGGCAGACGCCGTGAAGGCGACGCTCGGGCCCAAGGGCCGGAACGTTGTGATTGAGAAAAAGTTTGGCTCGCCCACCATCACCAAGGACGGCGTGACGGTGGCTAAAGAGATCGACCTTAAAGATCCGCTCGAGAACGTGGGCGCGCAGTTGGTGCGTGAGGTTGCTTCAAAAACCAGTGACGTCGCCGGCGACGGCACCACGACTGCGACTGTTCTGGCACAGTCCATCTTCCGCGAAGGCGTGAAGACGGTGGCTGCGGGCGCAAACCCGACGGCCCTGAAGCGCGGCATCGAGAAGGCTGTGAACGTGATCAACGGCACGCGCGACAAAGACGGCAAATGGAACCAGGACGGCGCGCTGAGCAAGCTGTCGAAGCCGGTGAACGAGGGATCGGTGGCCCAGGTGGGCACCATCTCAGCCAACGGCGACGAAGAGATCGGCGGCATCATCGCTGAGGCGGTGAAGGTAGTCGGCAAGGATGGCGTTATCACCATCGAAGAGTCGAAGACCATGCACACCGGACTCGAGACCGTGGACGGAATGCAATTCGACCGCGGCTATCTGAGCCCCTATTTCGTCACTGACGCGGAGCGCCTGGAAGTGGTGCTGGACGATCCCTACATTTTGATCTACGAAAAGAAGATCAGCGCCATGAAGGATCTTCTGCCCCTGCTCGAACAGGTAGCGCGCGGCGGCAAGCCGCTGTTGATCATTGCCGAGGACGTGGAGGGCGAGGCCCTGGCGACCCTGGTGGTGAACAAGCTGCGTGGCACGTTGAACGTCGCGGCCGTCAAGGCTCCGGGGTTCGGCGATCGCCGCAAGGCCATCCTGGGCGACATCGCCATTCTGACTGGCGGCAAGGCCATCACCGAGGACCTGGGCATCAAGCTGGAAGGCGTGAAGCTAGAGGACCTGGGCAAGGCCAAGCGCATCACCATCGACAAGGACAACACCACGATCGTTGACGGCGCAGGCAAGGCCAGCGACATCGAGGGCCGTGTCAAAGAGATCCGCACGCAGGTCGAAAAGACCACCTCCGACTACGACAAGGAGAAGCTGCAGGAGCGGTTGGCCAAGCTGGTTGGCGGCGTAGCCATCATCAAGGTGGGCGCGGCCACTGAGACCGAGCTGAAAGAGAAGAAGGCTCGTGTGGAAGACGCTCTGCACGCGACCCGTGCGGCGGTCGAAGAGGGCATCGTCCCCGGCGGCGGCGTGGCGCTTGTGCGCTGCGTACCCGCGGTGGAAAAGCTGATCCTTACGCTCGAAGGCGACGAGAGAACCGGCGCACAGATTGTGCTTCGCTCGCTCGAAGAGCCGCTGCGCCAGATCGTCGCCAATGCCGGCGAAGAGGGTGCGGTGGTTGTTGCCAAGGTGTTGGAGTCGAAGGAAGCGCATTTCGGCTACAACGCGCTGACCAGCAAGTTCGAGGACCTGGTGAAGGCCGGCGTCATCGATCCCACCAAAGTGACGCGCACGGCGCTGCAGAACGCAGCTTCGATCGCGGCGCTCCTACTGACCACTGAAGCACTGGTGGTCGAGTTGCCAGAGCCCAAGGCTGCTCCGGCCGGCGGCGGCCACGGCGGCGGCATGGACGGAATGTACTAACCACCTGCGGTGGGGCAGCCGCCTCCCGCTGGTCGGCAAAAACAGCGAAAAAGGCCTCCAGCTTCGGCTGGGGGCCTTTTTTCGCATGGACAATTCTTGCCTGCCGGCACTGCGTGCATGCGCCGAATGTCGCCCCGATGCGGGGCCGCTTGAATAAGGTGTTGCCGCCCTACATGACCGTGCTTGGCACAGTTTGTGCGGCGATTGCCGTATCAGCGGGCTGCACACGCAATGAGCGCAACCAACCGGCGGAAAGCCAGGCGCGAGGAATGACGAACTCCGACCAGCCGCAATCCAGGCAAACACGGATGTCGGGAGAAGGTGTCATGGGAGGGTGACTTAACGTGCGGGGACTATTGCGGAAGAGCCGGACTTCTGCCGGAACTAAGGAAAGTGCGGAAGACTGGCACTTTGGACAAATCATAGGGCACCTCGGGAGCTCCGATAAGTTACGGAATCCCTAATGAATCAATGAAGCGAGTGCTCCAATCTAACGTGATTGTTGACAAGATTTCAACACAAAGCAGGCCTAAACTTCATTGAAAGTAACATTGCTTTCATGTTGTGAATATATATTGAACTAATTCATAAAATTCTTGTTTTCTGCTCTGTACGAACCGCCTGTGATTGGGGAAAGCCCGCTCTGGGAAAAGAGAGACAAAAAAGCGCGGCGGCCGAAGCCGCCGCGCGGTTGTTGGGCCAACGTTGACCTAGAAGATCAACTTGGCTGCGATTTCAACTTCACGCGGTGTGAACAGGAAACCGCTGTTATTGGAGCTGGTGGGTATCTGGTAGGTGTTATTGGACGGATTTGACGTTCCCTGTCCTTGGAAGGTTGCCGTTGTGCCGGACAGTTTGTAGGCGGTAGTGCCCAGGCCGTCGACATTCTGGTGGTTGGCAACGTTAAAGATATTGCACATCAATTGGAGGCTACGTCCCTCCACAAAGTCGATCGATTTTTGCACACGAACGTCGTCGACTTCATGCCGTGGATAGCGCCCCGTGTTTGGACCGATTCCGGGAATCAGTGTCGATCCCGAAGCACCGTTCCAGTCACTCAAAATGCCGGCGCTGAAGAATGAGCTGACACCGACGGTATACGGCAATCCGTTCATCATCTGGAAGCTGTCGTCAACCGACCAGCCGTTGGTCACGTACTTGGCGTAGCTGTTGGTGTGAAGGTTGGGCACGCTGTAGAGCGCATAGGCTAAGAAGCGGTTGGGGGTGTTCCAGCTTGAGTCGCCGTAGTTGACGCGCGGGTTGTTGTAGGGATCGTACCAATTGTTGCCGGCGGTAGTAGTTGTATTGGCATTCTGAGAAAAATCGAGAGAGTGCGACCAGGTGTAGTTAACGTCGAACTGCACGCTCTTGAGCGAGCGGTTGAGAATCTCGCCAACGAGCGCGTTATAGTTCGAGTTAACATTACTGATCATTTCACTAATGGCCTGGAAGTTCGAAGCCACCGAGCCAAACAGAGCCGTGTTGCCATAGCCGGTGTACTGCCCAACATTATGGATGATGGTTCCATTCGGACCTAGAGGCCCGCAGGTTGCGGTGCAACTAGGATTATCGGCAACCGTGACGTTGATGAAAGTCTGGGTCGGGTTGAGGTTGACGTCAAGGAAGTTGGGCAGTTCGCGGCCTAGTGAACCGAGGTAGCTCACAGCGAAGAAAGTGCCGTGGCTGAGGTCCTGCTGGAGCTCCAGATCGTATTCCTGAACCTCAGGGTTGCGCAGATTGGCGGCCAGGAAGTTGGAGGTCGGTGTAGCTGCGGCCGTACCGGTGCCAGCCACGATGTTCGGCAGAGTGGGATAACCGGCCGTAGTGACCTTCCACTGTGTGTTGTATTGACTTTTTGGGCTGCCCGTATTGAAACGGATATTGAGCAATTCGCCGTTGTTGATGCGGCCGTAGTAGACGCCGTATCCGCCGCGCAGGATCGTCTTACCCTGACCATACAGGTCATAAGAGAATCCGATGCGGGGACCGAAATTCCTCTTGTCGCTCGGATTGTTGTTCAACTGCGCAAAGGGAACGAAGGTGCCTGATGCGCTAGTCAGGTTTGGATCGGCGGGTGGAAGTGCCTCGTAATCCCAACGCAGACCTAGTTCGAAGGTCAGGCGCGGGCGGAACTTCCAGTTGTCCTGGACGAACACACCGCTGTCCATGGTGGAAATGCCATACACGTGGGGTCCAAACGTCTGTGTAAATGTTGAATAGCAGGGGTAAGTGCCAACCGCGGAGACCGTAGCAGTTCCGTTTCGAGGAACAGTGCTGGCGCAGTTGCCCGGCTTTCCGGAGAGGGCGTTGATCTGATCGCTGATGTAGTTGCCGACGTAGCTGTACACGTAATAGCCGTTGCCGTCCCCGCCGTACGTGTTATTGAAGTCGTAGTTGTGTAACTCATCCACGCCGAACTTGAGGCTGTGATTGCCCTTGTTCCAGTAAAAGATGTCGCCGACCTGCCATTTCCACTCTTCGGGGTTGGCAAGGCGGTAGGAGTAGTAGGGGGAGCCGAGATTGAACCCTTCGGCAGTGTCCATGGCAACTTCCGCAATGGAATTATTGACGGTGACGCCATTGCCGATCAGGTTGGCCGTAGTGTAGGGAGTGTTGGCCTGACGAGTCTCGGGGAGTATCTCACGGCCATATTGATAGAGAACTTCGTTGCTCATGGTGTTGCTCACGAAGCTGGTGAGCTTTGCCACGCCGTAGTCGAGCTTGACGAAGTCGTTGCCGAAGGTGTCGCGCGCATAGTCAGCAGCGGTCGAGGTCTGAACGCCACCCGGCGAATCCCAACGCAAGCGATGAGCCAGGACACTCAAATGCTCCTTGGAATTGATCTGCCAGTCGAGCTTGGGGGTGTTGATTTCCTGGTATCCGAAGCGCGGCACGGTGCCAAGGTCAGAGTTCAGGTTGCCGATCCAGGTGTCGTATAAAGTAGCACCCGCGCCGTAGGAAGATAGGCCTTGGCGCGCTGCCAACGTGCAGGCGTCAGCGTCGAGCGCGTTGGAATCACCAGACAAATAGCCAGTGCCCAGGTTGCAAGTGCCGGATGTTGTAGCGTTGGGCAGGGTGTAAAACGAGGTCGCGTTGTTCGCGATTGCCTCGGCGGGAAAGACGTGGGTGTGCTGATCATAGGTGTAGATCCAGAACAGCTTGTCCTTGATGAGCGGACCGCCCACTGTGAAGCCGTAAATCTTGCGCAGATCTTCAGGCTTGATGTGAGTTAAGGGATAGGTATTGTTGGTGGAGTTGTAGACGGCCACCTGGGTATAGTCATTGAAAGCGTTCCAGTTGCTCTCGCGATCCCAGAAGTAGGCCTGACCGTGGAACTGGTTGCCGCCGCTCTTGGTGACAGAGGTAATAACGCCGCCTGCGGCGCGACCGTATTCAGCCGAGTAGACGCCGGTGTTGACCGCGAATTCGCGGACGGCGCTGCCGGAGGTGGAGTAGGCCTCACGGGTGCGGCCACGCTCTTCGGAGTAGTAGGCATCGTTGTCATCGGCACCGTCGATCTCAACGTTGTTCAGCACCGTGCTGATGCCGCGGATGCTGACCAGGCCGAAGCCGCTGGTGTCGGCAACCACGCCGGGAGTGGTCATGGCCAGAGCCGACCAACGGCGATTGTTAATGGGAATGTTCTGAATCGCTTTCTGACTCAGGGTTTCACTGAAATCGGGCGATTCCGTGTTCATCACGGGCGTCTGCTCCGTGACGATGACCTCGGCTTGCGCGGATGCAAGCGCAAGATGCGGCAGGATGCTAGTTACCTGGCCGACGACCACGAGCACGCTGTTGGCGGTGTAGCCGGCAAAGCCCTGCGCTCCGATCACGACCTTATAGGTGCCGGGCTCGAGCAGTGGAAATACGAAGTAGCCGCTGTTGTCGGCGGTCGTCTTGAATTCTGAATTGGTCGCTGAATTGGTCGCGACCACGGAAGCGCCGCCGACGACCGCGCCGCTGGGATCTGTAACGGTGCCGGCGATCGAGCCCTGCGTAGTGGACTGGGCGTGTGAGGCGACCGCGGTGAAACACAGAGCAACTGATAGAATCGCCAGGCACAGAACACTCAGGCGAATTCGAATGAATCTCATAACTGCCCTCCAAAGTGGTGGTTTGCGTTCGACAGAAAACTACGTAAATAAAAAGCTGCGCTGCCGGTGCAATGTTTTTGCACGGTGGCTAGCGCGCCAGGCGTGGGGAAGCGATCGTTCAAATTTGCACTCACTCGAGACACCGCGGGTGTCTCAACGAGCGCAAACGCTGCGATGTTCCCAGTTTGCAAACGTACAAGCTCTTGATGAAGACATTGTGAAGGACGAGCGAACGGAACGTAAACGCACGATTTCCGATTTGCGCCGCGATGAGCCCGCGGTTTCGCCCGGTGATGCGGTGGAAGATATCGATTTACTGATGGCCGATATAGAAGCTCTGCTGCCATGCCCTCACGCAAATCCAAAATTTCTTTCAGAAACACAAATGCTCTGGAAGCAAATCAGCACAGTGGCCTTGGAAAGGCCCATCGCAATCGCAAACGAGTGATTGCTGCGCCTGATTGCATCCATTTCTTTTGCTTCAGCTGCGTAAACTGCACGAACTGAAGAACCCCTCGATGCAAAGCCCCGGGGGTACAGCTATCTCAGGAGAAGTCATTGTAGGTCAGCGGAACCCGGTTTTCCAAGGGCGAAATGCACAATATACTTTGATTTCCGTGCGAAATAGGGCGCTACGCGAGGGTTTTGTGGAAAAGGGGGTAGAAACAGCGAACAGGTTTCAGTGGTCAGGTTCCTGAACTGGCGCAGTGGAAAGCTCAGATTGCCCGCTAAACTATGACCCCTAAGACCTGAAACCTGACAGCTGCCTTAATGGCTGCTTCCCGGACCCCAACGCAAGCGCAGGCCGGTGCGGATCGTGAAGGGGAGGCTGGGATAGCCGATTGGGGCTATATGCTGATTATTCAGCAGGTTATCGGCCTGGGCGAACACATCCATCCAGGACAGCACCTGGAAGCTTCCGCCGAGGTCCAGTTTGGCGAAGCCGTAATCGAGATTGCGGTTAGGCAAAAGCAGGCTATTGCCGCCGAAAGCATCCTCTCCTTCAAGATAGGTCGAGTCGTCCGAGCGGCTGGAAAAGGCGGACGTGAAGACACCGGTAAAACGCTTATCGGCATAGGTGGCTGTGATGTAGCCGGTATGTGGCGCGCGGCGAAACGGGCGAGCTCCCTCGAGTGGGGCATAGGGGCCGACCGGAATGCCATTGAAGGTTGGAATCGGGCCCAGCAATGCCTGATCGTCATTAGTGAAGGAGCGTTGAATCACAGCGTCGAGGTAGGTGTAGCCGCCGCGCAGGAGCAAATTGCGTCCGATTCCGCTTTCGACCGAAGTCTCCACTCCTTGTGCGCGAAAGGCCTCGGAATTGATTGTCAGCTCATAAGCAAAGTTCGCCTGCAGGATTGCTTCGAGTGATGCCTGCTGAGTGGGCGTGAGATTGGGCAGCAGTGCGGGAACGAGATCCAGGCCGACGTATTCGATCTCCTTGCCGAACTCGTTGTGAAAGTAGCTGGCCTTGAAAATGATGTGGTCGCTCAGGAATCCCTGCTCAACGCCGCCCTCATAGGTGCGCATGGTGGGCGCGGCAAGAGGACTGATATGCAGCGACTGAATTGTGGATTGCGCTCCATTGTTCACCAGAAAGTTGTAAAGCGAATCGTCCTGATCGGTGAGCTTGGGTTCGCGGATGGCCTTGCCGAAGTTGAAGAGGATACGCGTGCCGCTGAAAGCGCCGCTGTGCGGACGAAGCAAGTAATAGATGAGACCGGCGCGCGGCGAGGTCTGAAAACCAAACAGAGAGTAATCCTCCACGCTGCCGCCGAGCGTGTAGAAGAAGCGCTGCTTGAAGTCTCCGTGCACCCCAAGGGGAATGAAGTAGTTGGTCCGCGCAACGGGCGTGTAATAGGTGCTGCCCGGTTCCGCGCCACGTTCGTCTTCATATTGGAAGCCGGCGAGGCCGGACAGGTGCGGCGTGATGGTGATGTCGCCCTGGTATCCCGCCTGATCGCGATCATTGACGTATTGCGCGCGGAAGGTGCTGCAATCCAGGACGGCCTGTCCTGTGGCGGAGTAACCGTTGGCGCCGGTGATGGTGATGGTGTTGCCCAGCGTTCCGGGACCGAAGCAATAGTCCGTGTAGGACTCGGGATTCCCCGATAGGGACCAGAGGGAAACCTGCTCGCGCTTGCGCGTCAGTCCGTAGCGGACGACGTTGTGCAGGCTGGCCGTGGTCTGATTGTCGATCGAGGCACTGAGGAAGATGTCCTGATCCTTCCCGGTAGTGTCGTCGGCGACATGATAGAAGTCCCACGCGTTGGGGTTGCCGCTGGCAGCAACTCCATAGTGAAGCGTGGCGCGAATCTGCGTGTCGCTATTGAGAGCCCAGCCCAGGTTGGCTGCTGACGTGGCCACGTGGTACTCGTCGTTCGGCAAATCGTTAACGGTTTGGAGCCAACTGAAGGCGCCCAGGTAATCGAGTTTCTTGTGCGCGCCCGCCACCTGCAGCTCTTCGTGCGAAGTGGAGAGACGTCCGGCGTCGCCCTCCAAGAGCAGGGAAGGGAAGTTGGTGGTGCCGTGAGGCGTGGTCAGGCTGACCACGCTCGAATCAGCGCCCGCGCCGTAAAGGCTCGAATCCGGTCCTCGATAGATCTCCGCGCTCTCGACCGCGGTGGTGGAAAGCGGGCCAAAATCGAACTGACTGCCAAGGTCTCCGGCGTCGACTCCATCGAGTAGGACTTTGTTGTCGTCGGAATCGCCGCCGCGGACAAAGAGCGAGGTTTGCGAACCCATTTGCCCCGCTTGCACAACTTCGGCTCCCGGCATCAGCCGCAGAACGCTGGAAAAATCCGTGCGCAGTGCAAGGTCGAGCGGAGAAAGCACAGTGGTTGCCGCGCTGGTTTGCGGCTGTGGTGTAGGCACGCCGGTTGCCGTAACCACAATGGACTCGCGCACCCATGCGGGCTCCAGCACCAGATTGCGCTCGATCGAATCGAAGGAGCCTGCGTAGAAATCCGGCGTCTGCAACTGACGAAAGCTCTTGGCCGTAACCACGAGGAAGAAACGGCCCGCGGTTCCGGTCGTGAGTTGAAAACTGCCATCGGACGAGGAAACCGCGGAAGCCACGACCTTTCCGTTACTGACAAGAGAGACGCTGGCGCCTGTTACCTTGGCGCCCGACGCATCGGTGACTACACCGCGAATGGAAGCGGCATGACTAACTGAGGCGAGAGTGACAAAGAGAATGACTGCGACGGCATGTCGCATCACGCGGCAGGAAACTGCGGACAAGAATTCGAGAGTCTGCATGACGGCTCCTTCGTTCCCCTCGGAACGCGAAAGCGAGTGCGTACGCCATAGGACCGGTCTCCTGACTTGCGCATTGAAGCCGCCTTCCCAAAGCCGAACCCTATCGGGTCCAACTCCAGTGGCTGAAAGGGCAGATCCCAAAAGTGCGGAAGTCCCTGGCTCAAATCCTTCTTCGTCCCCACGTCACAAAAATGACGGGAAGCGAAGCAGGTGCGCTCACAGTTGCGGGGCAGTGGCGGACTTTCACCGCCTTCCCGAGCATCCTGGCGATTGCTGTGATGAGTGGTGCGGCAGCATAGAGCTACAGCAGTGATGTCATGGAATCGATTTCCATGACATCAACTTTTATAGCTGGTATGGGGCGTGAAGTCAAAAGCGGGACTTCACGTAACGAATAAGAAATTTGACGGCATCCGGCGCCGGGATCGCAGAACAGAATGGTGACCCCGGGAAGACTCGAACTTCCGACACGCAGTTTAGGAAACTGCTGCTCTATCCACCTGAGCTACGGGGCCACGTGCTTTGTTGGTCATGTTGCAACTTTGATTTTACTTGGATTTGCGCACAGCAGTTTCGGAAACTGCTGGACGTTTCACCATCCGGCGCTTAACGGGCCGGGGGCCACCTGGACTACGGGGCCACGTGCAGAATCAATAGATTTACAAGGAACATTCTGTTTGACCCCCTCATATACCTCACGGGAAGTGTGTATCCATTGCAGTTGGGTATAGGATTGGCGACTCGCCAATCCGCGTAGCGACGCACTGGCAGTAGCCCGGTGATTCAGAGAAGTGAAGCTGGCGCCTAGGACGAAGGCGTCGATTCGAATCGCGTTGGGCCAGTGTTTTTACCTGCTGGCTCATTATGAATTCATTCCCGCGATCGAACGTAATCCGCTGTCGCGCGTGAAGCCCGGAGAAACCACCGAACGGAAGCGGAGAATCGTCCAACTCACCATCAGGACCTACTCAACGCTCCTTGTCAAAGATACTTCGATGCCGTTTGTTTTCCGCCCATTTTCGTCATGACTAAGGTCATGCCCTGAGGTCAATGGGGCCCTTGAAACGCGCTCCGCTAAGAGGGCGGTGTTGCTAGGATGTTGTCATCAACCACCGCAAACGGAGAACGCGTGGACTCTAGTGGCTCATTTTGCAGAATCGAACTCAGTACTCGGGGGCTCCGAGCTTCAGGGCTGGAAGCTTGCGCGATGGTGCTGATTCTGTTTGTCTGTGTTGGGCTAGCGGGTTGCAACCCGGCGATACAGTCGAACTCGTCCTCCGGGGCAAACTCAGCACCGGCGATTACTTCTTTTACGGCGGCTCCAACGAGCATAAATTCCGGTACAAGCAGCACGCTGAGTTGGGCGACCACTGACGCGACCAGTATCGCCATCACGCCTGGAACGTTTGCGTCTACATCAGCGAGTGGTTCTATGAGCGTGAGCCCAACGGCGACGACGACCTACACGCTGACAGCCACCAATGCGGCCGGCTCGACTACGTCCACGTTCACCGTTACAGTGACGACGGCGAGCAAACCAACTATCAGTTCGTTCACAGCGAGCCCCGCAAGTATTACCTCGGGCTCCAGCAGTACGCTGAGCTGGGCGACGACTGGCGCGACCAGTATCGCCATCACGCCCGGGACATTCACTTCCACATTAGCGGGTAGCTCAACGAGCGTGAGCCCAACGGCGACGACCACCTACACGTTGACTGCCACCAATGCGGCCGGCTCAACTACGTCGGCGGCACAGGTCACTGTGACGGCCTCTGGCGGTCCACTGACGATCACCACTACTTCATGCCCAGGCGGAACACAAGGCGCGGCGTATGCCGGCTGCACCATAACCGCAAGCGGCGGCACTCCACCCTATACGTATTCGCTAAGCACGGATGAAATCGACTATCCTCCATTGCCGGAGGGGATGTCTCTCAATGCAAATACAGGGAACATCAGCAGCTCGCTGATTGGCGGTCAAGGTACATATGTTCCCGAATTTGTCGTTAAGGATTCGGCAGGTGCACAGGCGACACAGCAGATCAGCTTCGCCATTAACGGTAGCAACGCGTTCCTCGCCAATATCTTCCCGTCAACCTCTATTTTTCATCATCGAGTCGACGCCGCCACGACCGGGTTGCCTGTGGACACTTCCCCCGCGGCGCCAATGTACAGCGGTTACCTGTCGGAAACGGTCAAGCCATTCTTCGGTGATGAGTACGCTAACTTTCCCAATGGAATACCAGCCATCGAAGTTCCTTACAATCAGCTGAACGTGTCGGTCACAACCACTTTGTATCAATCCTATTTCACCTCCGGACCGATTCCCGCGTACGCTCCGGTCGAAGGCACCGCCAACGCGGTTAGCACGGGTGGAGACATGCACGTTCTGGTCTACCTGGAGGCCGGCGGTGGAAACAACCCTGCCCTTTACGAAATGTGGCAGGGAATCTACGAGGACGGCCCTTGGACCGATTCCTCGAATGCACTTTGGCCCAACGCAGCTTCGAATAACCTGACGCCACAAGGGAATGGAACATCCGATGCCGCCGGGCTTCCGATAGGCCCACTGCTGGCCAATGCGGATGAGGTCATCGGAACGGGCACACCCAGTGCGCCTAACGGAACGATTCAGCATCCCATCCGGTTCACGCTCAACCACATGTTGAATTACTGGGTCTGGCCCGCTACCCAAACAGCGGGCGTCGGGTATTGCACAACTGCGAGCGGGGCTGAACATCCCCGTGGAATCGGAGATTTCGCAATCTTCTCCCCCGGTAAGCTGCAGCATGTCCGGAGCGGCTGGAGAGATTTACCGGCTGAAGGCTTCCATGGCGACTCCCACTTGTGCCGCCACAAGTCCGCAAGCAGCCATCATCATCACCGCATTGCGAAACTATGGAATTATCCTGGCTGACAACGGAGACAGCGGAGGGCTGATCGGCACTCCCGATGCTCGCTGGAACAATGATGATCTCTCGTGCATCAGCAGCCTTACGCTCTCGGACTTCGAGCCGGTGAACGTCTCGAGCCTCATGGTCAGTAATGACAGCGGAGCCACCAGCCATTAACCAGACTGTCAGACTGCGAGCGCATGGTTGGTGCGTTCGTCGACCTTCTGTACCTGTCTCGGCAATTGGATGTTCGCGGTGAGAGCGTGCTGGATGTATTGCTGCTGCCGCCTTTGGTCGAAGGCTACGTCTTCAAGTGTGGTCACCGCATCTTCCTCGATCCCAACGATCCAGCTGAGATCTACATCACGACATTCGGCGGTGGAGTGTGGCATGGCCCGGCTGCGGCCGCCGCGAGCACAGTCGAGACCATTGCTGACCCCTGTTCCTGTCGCCCACTAGGACCTGGCCTGCGACGCGCGCATGCGCCGCCGCCTTTTTCCTTGGCTATGGGCCGGCGAAATGAGCCTTGAACGGGGCAAAGGAAAAGGGCACGATTCCGTGCCCTTTTTATCTTGATGAGCAACTGCAATTAACTGACTAAACGCTCAAAGTCGCGCCGGACGCCTTGGCCTTGCGGAAGGCTAAGAACGCCAGGCCGAGCAGGCCAGTGCCGAGCAGGAGCAGGGAGGAGGGCTCGGGAGTCAGCGAAACTGTCAATGTGCCTCCGCCGACAATGTCAGCGTCGTCATAAAACCAGTTGGAATAACCTGGGCCATTACCACCGTTATCCCCTGCCCAGATTGCGTTGAAATCCTCCATAACTCATATCGAAGAGCAGCCCGTCAGCCTGCCCGGCACCGAGGTAGCTGCCTGATGGGGTCATGGGGCTGAAATAAAGGACACTGTCGGTGCCAACCTCATATGCCTCGCTGCTAGGAATGGAGCCACTGCTGGTATCAAGGGTGCCACTGTATGTGCCATAGCCGCTCGTTGTGGTGATCGATCCGCTAGTGATTTGGTAACATCCCTGTGTCGCCGAGTCTCCGTTCCCACAAGCGTTCCGCTGGAGGTGACACCGGCAGCGTAATAAATCGAAGTAGAACGTGGTATGCCATAGCGGCCGGCGTGATCGCAAGGGCCGCTGCCATTGCGAATAATGCTAGGTAGAATTTCTTCATTTGCTCCTCCTGGAGTCGCCCTCGCGGGCAGTTGTGCTTCGTTTGCCCCCTGCAGAGGGCTGGCCAAGGATCGAATTGCAGATCACCGGCCTACGCGTTGAAGTTCGAGCATCATGCAATGCCACTGGCACTCCCGCCTGAACTCGCCGCTAACTTCCATGGGCGTATCGTCTCGGCTTTGAAGCCCAGGGTTGCAGCTGTTGGGTAGGGCCACGAAGACCCTTCCCGTGCGCACCAGTCGCACCCACTCCTCCATATGCACATGGCGATCCAAATAAAAAACCTTTAGATACAGAGACTTGCGCCCGATATCCTCAGGGGATGTGCAACATCTTGCGCACCCATGTACCCAAAAGGTTCCCTTTTGCGAGGCAATCTCTATAAAGGGAATCGGGGATACTGCACACATGGAGAGAGCTGAGACGTCTTGCGCCTGCGGCGCACGAGAGATGCGCAACATCGTGCGCATTTTTATACGAAGAGCGGTCTCTCTTAGCGGGGGGCAAGTTGCAATGAGAAACGGAGATTCGGCGCTCACGTTCCATCGAGTCGTAAGCGGCCCACAGAGCGCCGCTCTCGCCATCGCCGGGAAACCGTAAAAGTGCCCGCGTGCTTTCTTTGCCAAAATCTTGAGCGACTCTTGCCTTTCCAGGTTGGCTTATCTGGTTATCCTGCGCGTGGCTCAATTGGCGGGGTTATCCTGATGACGGCTCTCACCACCAATCGGACCACTCGCAATGGGTTTTGTCCTCAGCGTTCTCTACTTTGTTACGTCCTATCTCACGCCGCCTACCCTGTTCGGGCCGCTCGCGGCCTACCGCATCGAGCTGATTCTTGCAGTGCTGGTTCTGGTAGTCTCCCTGCCGGCGCTGACCAAATCATTCATTCTGAAGATGCCGCAGTCTCTGGCCCTGATCGGGTTGGCGATTGCGACAATCTTGTCGGTACTTTTCGGGGAGCATTGGGCCGGCGGCGCGGTGAAAGCGTTCCTCGACTTCATTCCGAATGCTTTCGCATTCTTTCTTGTGTGCCTGCATTGCAACTCGAAAAAGAAGTTGCGGGTTGTGGTCCTGATGCTGCTGTTCGTCTGCCTGTTTGTGCTTGCGCACTCATGCATCGACCTGCTCCGTGGTGTTCCCGAGGGTGCGGCTGTTCAACCGGGAACTACGGAGGGCGGCGATACAGATCAGTGGAATATTGAACACCCTTACCTGCTGGCGATGAAGAACGATCAGGGACAGCTCTTCTATCGGACTAGAGGGCTGGGATTGATCAACGACCCGAATGACTACGGCCAACTGCTTGTTTGCGTGATTCCGCTGCTGTTTATCTTCTGGCGCGCAAAGAAGATGCTTTTCAACATCGCATTTGTAATGTTGCCGGTGTGTATATTGCTTATCGGTGTCTATCTGACGCACTCGCGCGGCGCCCTGCTGGCGTTGATGGCCATGGCGATCGTGGCGGCGCGGCGGCGCATTGGGACAGTTCCCGCGCTGGTACTGGCAGGCGTGCTCTTCGCCGCGGCCATGGCCCTGAACTTTACCGGAGGACGGCAGATCTCAGAACAATCGGGCGCTGACCGAACTGCACTTTGGGGTGAAGGTCTACAAATTTTGAAGGCGCATCCGCTATTCGGTGTAGGCTTCGGGAACATGCCGGATTACACCGATGACCATAAGACCGCGCACGACTCGGTGATGGTTTGTGCAGCAGAGCTTGGCTTGTTCGGATTGTATTTCTGGTCTCTGTTTCTGTTCCCCACCGTAAGAGACGCGCTGGGAGTTGCTTCTGCAGCGAAAGTGACTGAGGGCGAGCCCATTGCGCCCGAGGAAACGCACTTCCCGCAAACGGCACGCGAGGTCGAGGTATTGGACAAGGGACAGATTAACCACCTTGGGCGTTTGATGGTTTTGTCGCTCACGGGGTTTCTGGTTGCAGGAGTGTTCCTGTCGCGCGCCTATGTGATGACGTTTTTTCTGTTGGGCGGCATGGCGGAGGTGGTTTTCCAGATGGCTCTGGATCGAGGGATGATTGGTCCCCGACTGCCGCTGGCGCGTACCCTGATGTATGCCGGTGCGTTGATGATCTTCCTGCTGGCGGCCATGTATATCCTGCTTCGAGCCGTCAACCTGATGCACTGATGCAAGTGGCGGAACGCCTTCGGGCAGCGAGTGCGAGAACAAGGGAATGACCGGCGTTCCGCTGCCGGAAGTACAGGCGAGTTCTATGAAGATTGCGCACGTAGTGGACAGCATGGCGGTGGGAGGGGCAGAGACGCTCGTGTCGCAGATGTGCCGTCTGCAGCGGGAGCAGGGGCACGATCCGTGCGTCTACGCGTGGGCGAAGCTTGGCGCGCTCGGCGAGCAGATGCAAAGCGAAGGCTTCGTGGTGCAGTCGAACGTCGGCTGTCACTTGCCGGATGCCACGCGGAACTTTTTTCGCATCTTCAAAGCGTCGCGGCCCGACGTTGTGCATCTTCATAATCCGACGCCGACGATCTATGCGGCCATGGCAGCACGGATGGCCGGCGTTCCCAGTATCGTTTCGACGCGGCATAGCCTGGTGGCCGCGCCGCACAGGGGAGTTGAGGAGTTGAAATACGCCCTCGCAGCGCGCTTCTGCGATTGGGTGGCAGGCATCTGCGATGCGACGGTGAGCAACTTAAGAGCGATGCACAGCCTGCCGGCACGCAAGATTGTGCGCGTTTACAATGGCGCGGCCGCGCTCAAGCGGGCGGCCAAACAGGATTGGCCGCAGAAGAGCGGATTCACGCTGATCTATGTTGGCCGGATGGAGCCGGTAAAGAATCACGCCCTGCTGCTGCATGGATTCCGCGGGGCGCTTGCGTCGATGCCGGATCTGCGGCTGTGGATGGTGGGCGATGGCAGCGAACGCGCAGCGATGGAGCGCCTGGCCGCGGAGCTGGGCATCGTCGACCAGGTGACTTTCTGGGGGCAGCAACTCGACGTGGCTCCGTTTTTCTCGGCGGCCGATGCCTTTATCATGTCATCGCGTTCGGAGGGTTTGCCGGTTTCGCTCCTGCAAGCCTTTTCGCTGGGACTGCCGGCCATCGTGACCGATGTAGGAGGAATGGCGGAAGTTGTGCGGCTGGCGCAAGCAGGCTATACGGTGTCTCCAACAGATCCTGCGGCGATGGCTGCGGCGATTCTGCAGATGGCATGGAGTGAGGCGACGCAGGCGGAGTTTTCCGCGAATGCAAAAGCGGCATTCCACTCGCGCTTTACGCTGCAAACCATGGTCGATGCCTACATGAAGCTTTACCGGGGTACTCGACGGGCGCGGCTCGCGGCGTGAAGCTGAGAGGCTTGGAGGCGGCGAATGTTTACACTTCAGTCATCCCCACCCCCCTATCCCCTTTTGTGGTTAAGAGGTTTGTTTTCATGGCCTTGTGCCGCGATCACTCGCCGCGACCCATTGATTCTAAAGAGCTTACTGTCTAAATTCGTCGATTTAAAGGGTGTTACGAGACCTTTTCCAGGTGGATTTTACTGTTTGGTAAACATTTTGTCGCCTTACCGGTCGCATCTTGTTGCCTGGTCCCCGTTCTCCGATCTCTGAATTGAGTATGAGCCGGAAGGGCGAAATAATCGGCAAACCTGGGGAAGAGTTTTTTGCGCGTGTTCTCAGTGGGTTAAGGGAGATTGTGTGTGGGCGAGGGCTTGACTTTTGGATCCGCTGGCCGACAACGATGCGGAGCGGGCGCGATTCGCGGCGAAGGCCTGAGCGCACCTACGATCTCGATCGAATTAACTCACTCACTGTAACCGTGCGCAGATTTCTCTCTCGAATCGACTCCAGGAGGGACGGAAGCTCAAGTACACACTGGGAATTGTCGTCGTGCATCAGGACGATGTCGCCTCCCTTGATGCTGGAGTAGTCCGGAGCGGGGCCACTCCATTTTCCTTCTAAACGCATGCTATCGTGCGTATCGAGACTCCAGAGCACGTTAAGGTATCCCCGCAACCATAGCCGTATCGTCAGCGCCGACTTGATCACGCCACCAGGGGTGCGAACGATCGACGGAACCACTCCATATGCCGCTAATTCTCTCTCCGCTCTCTGAACCTGTCTCAAGTAGTCGCGCAATGAATGTTCGTAGCTATGTATGCCAACCTCGTGTCCATGGGCGAGAATTTGTCTCAGCAAGTCGGGCCGGTGCGTTACCTTGCTTACTAAAACAAAAAAAGTGGCCTTCGCACGATGCCGGGCGAGGCATTCCAGAACCTGAGGAGTTATGCCGGTCGGGCCGTCATCAAATGTGATCGCGACTCGCCCTTCATGCTGACGGACTGACCAGATAAGCGGAAATTGACGCGGGAATCTTGCGCTGACGGTCTTGATGAGTTTGACAATGGCTTGCCTCATTTCCCCTCACGAATCTTCTTCTTTATCAAACGGGGAGTCCTGCACAGCCCAAGGCCACCTTGCTCTCGCCCAGCCCCCGGTTTATGACCTGGATGCTTGATAAGAAAACTCCGCGTCCACGAGTATGGAAGATTTGCTAGCGCAGGCATGCGAACAGCATGCGGCCAAAGTTGTGTTGGTTTGGCGGGACGGCATCTTCGTCCGGACCAAGGCGCACGATCCGCGCAAAGGTGGTGTTGGCCTCAAGCCAGCGGTGAATGCGGTCCGGATCCCAACCTTCAAGTTTCCCGCCGGGATATTCGTGGCTCTGGCCCATATCGAAGAACATCACGCGGCGCGTGGCCGAATCCAACAGGTGAAGCAGCTCCTCGACGCTTGCGTTCCGACGATTCAAAATATAGTGGTGCGCGAGGCTGAAGCACGACACGACGTCGCGTTGGCCTTGGTGCGCGCGAAGAAAGCCGACGGCGTCGGATCGGTGGACCTGCCCCGGTTTCAGACCATACACCAGATTCCCGACTGAAATTGCTATCGGATCGCTCTCCACCCCCTCCGCCTGATACCCGGCCTTTGACATCTCGGACACAAACCATCCATAACTGGAGGCCACATCCAGATAACTGCTGGACGCGGGTGGCGCCAGGTTCTCAGCGCGCAGGAACTCCGTCATCTTTGCCAGCCTGTCTGAGCAGCGCCGTACCAGGATCCATCCTGCCACTTCGGGCGAATCGATCGGCTGATACAGCTCACTGCGTCCCTTCAGCCACAAGACATCATGCAGAAGATTCTGGAGCGGGGTCGTGACGGATGGCTCCAGGATTAGGCCGCGAACTTCTCGAATACCTCTCACGTGCGCTATCGCCAGCCGGTGGTGACCTTCAATCACCTGGTAACATGCCGAGTCCTGCACGGGATGGACGGCGATGTACTCATATGGGTCCCTTTCATAGTCTGGAACTTCTAGCGGAAGATGACTCCCGTCAAGTCCGCGGTAGGCATTGACAAAGCGTCGGGCTCCCCACTGAATCTCGCTGGGTGCGACGGCGTCGAAGTAGTTGCCAAGCAATTCGATGTTGAAGGCCGCGTTTCGGTAATAGTCGGTTTGTTCAAAGGCCTCGCGTTGCCAGATTTGCTCGCCAATGCTGTCGTACTGGCGCAGCAGCTTGACCTGCGGCCACTCGGAGATAGGAGATGACCCGCGGCGAACATCGCCTGTGATGCGGGCGAAGGTAGCTACGGAAACACCGTTCTCGTAGCCCCGGAGGCAAGCATCGACACGGATGGGCTTAAGCTTCGTCCTCAGTGCCAATCCCGCACAAGTATCTCTAGCGATTGAAAGCCGACGGCGAAGCAATTTCGGAAGTTTCCTCCGGTAAATTCTTTTGAGTGGCTCCGGAATCATCGGTATCTCCTAATCAATGCGGATCGAACGTGCAGGGTGTTTCTCTGTCTTACTTGTTCCTCACGCAGTCGTCGGTCGACCGGATCGGTGTTCCCATATTGACGACTTCAAAGTCTGTCACCTTCAGCGGGGACAAATCGCGAGGACCGAAACCGACATCGGCGTACTTTGCTACCGTGTCTTGATCGCTTTGGGCGGTAAGTGCGATGTTGCCGCCGTCGGAGAGGAACATGCCGTATTTCTGCATGGCGCGGGCGACGACCTGCGCCGCGGGAGTTAGCTGCGACAGGTCATAGGAGGCCTTGAGACGGAAGCGAACGCCCATGGGCGGAGCGGTATCGGGCCCGCGCGGCGCGCCCGCGTGGGTGGCGGGATGCACATAAACGCCCCTGCGCATGCGCGGATTGGGAAGAATGAAACGGATGGCGTGATTGATGCTTCCTGTGGCGAGTTCATCCGCATTGAAGAGCAGCGGAGCGATGGGGAAACCGGCGGCGTCGGCGCTGGTGCACCCTTCTCCGCGGCCCGACGGCGGATAGACGCGGTTGAGGTCCCATACCGCAACGAATCTGGCGGTTAGAGCATGGTCTTCGTAGTTGGCCTGGTAAGCCTCATAGAGCTTGTTGTGGGTGCGGTCCACGACGATGAGGTGGCAATCGTTCTGGTCAACGTCGCATTGATAGCCGGGCTCGCCTTCAATGCCGCCTCCAGCGGGGAGGGGAAAGGTAGAGACCAGGTCGGAATCGGGGGTATAAAACCCTGGGCCTTGATGAAAGGGAACTTGCGGAGTGGCGGCATCTGCGTGCAGCACCCGGATCGAGAGGTCGACTTGCATCTTGTTGCCGTGTCCCCATCCTCCCGCATCCGCGAGCCAGCTAATGATGGTGTCGGACTGGGGATCGACGGGCGCATGGCTTATGTCGGTTGTCCAGATGGAACCGGGAGGAAAATACGGCGCGGGCGGGACGGCATGTTCCAGCCGTGCAGCCCTGACCTTGACGATGTGATCGTGAAACGCCAAGGTGGCGATCAATGCCCCGATTCCCAGTGTGGCAATAGCGAGCAGCAGGTTCTTTCTGTAGGCCATGGCGTTTAATGCTCCCTTCGTGTTTGTGATCCGGTGGTAGCGCTCTTGCAGATGTCTATGACCGGGACAATGGCGGGTGGTTTCGGCGGTACAAAGTCATTCATTGCAGGACGTGGTCTTATGGACTCCGGCTGACTTGAGTTCCATATCTTCCAGAGTGGGCCACGCGTGAACAGAAATGTGTAGAGGCCGGCGATGGCGGCGGCGTTGAGCACGAGCAGGGCACTGACCGGGGCCGCGACGCGACGAAGTACTGGGATCCGATAGCGGAGGCCGAGGATAGCAAGGGACCAGCCTAAAATTTGAAGAGCTGCGAACGCCGCATAGAGAGGAGAACCGGCGGAGAGAAAGACTGCGGAAATGAACAGAAGAACCAGAAGATAAGGCACGACGAGCCGCATTACCTTGTGCGAGACAAGTTGGAAAAGAACTCGATTCTGCGGGGTCAGTGTCCACGGCGCAAGCTGGAAAAGCTGGAAATTGCCTGCCAGCGTTCGCACCTTGCGTTGAAACTCACCAGCGAATTTCTCCGGCCATTTATCGTAAACGCGAGCCTGCGGATCGGTAACAGACCTGTAGCCTTGGCGGACGATCGACAGCGGCTGAAACATGTCATCCAGAATCATTCCGGCTGGCTGCGGCACAACCAACTCACGGCGAACTGCGTAGAAGCCCCCATAGACTCCAACCGGAGAGTCGAAGAGAGCCTCGCAGTTCCTGACCCACTGTTCGTAGCGCCAGTAAAGCCCGCCGACTGCCGCAGCGACGTCGTCGTGTTCCTCTTGACGCAGGGTGAGTTGGCCGGCCACGCAGCCAACCCTCGGATCGGCAAAGTTGCTGACCAGTTGCTGAATCGCGCCCGGGGCAATCTCAGGCCGGATGTCTACGAAGAGGATCACGTCCGCCGTGGCTTGGGCTACGCCGGCGTTGACGGCGACCGCCTTGCCAACATGCTCTGCCAGCACAATTGCCTTGATGAGCGAACTTTGCTGCCTGGCCAGCAATTCTGCTGTCCCGTCGGTCGAGCCATCTGAAACGATGATGATCTCTTTGATGTTCGGATAATCGATGTCAAGGAGATTCTGAATCTTGCGCGGGAGCAACAACACACCGTTGTGCACGGCGAGTACGATACTCACGCTCGGAGTGATGGGCGCGACCTTCCAGTGCCGTGGATGCCACCGGGCGAGCAACCACATCGCAACGGGGTACCCCGCGTAGACGTAGATAATGCCGATCAGAGACGCGTAGAAGACAATCTTCACTGAGCGCCCCTTCCCAGCACGATGGTCTTGATCGTCTCAAACATGATGAGCAGATCGAGGCCGACCGACATGTGCTTGACGTAGTAAAGATCGTATTCAAGCTTTCGCCTGGTTTCCTCCAAGTTCGCACCGTATTGATAGCGAACCTGTGCCCACCCGGTAATGCCGGGGCGGATCATGTGGCGAAGCTCATAAAAGGGGATTTCCTTGGTGAGCCACTGTACAAACTCGGGACGCTCCGGACGAGGGCCCACAAATCCCATCTCTCCACGCAGAACATTCCAAAGCTGCGGAATCTCGTCGAGACGGGTGATGCGCAAGAACCGGCCAACCGGAGTGACACGCGAGTCGTGCTTGCTCGCCCACACAGCGCCATTTGCCTCGGCGTTCTGCTGCATGGTCCGAAATTTAAGCAGAGAAAAAGGCCGTCCACGTAGCCCTACACGCATTTGACGGAAGAAGATGGGGCCCGGCGAAGACAGACGGACGGCCAAAACGATGAGCGGAATGAACGGCAGGCAAATGGCCAGCCCTACGAAAGAAGCAACGATGGAAATCAGGCGCCGCACAAGCTGATGCGACGCCTTCACATTGAAACCGTGAGTGAAGATCAGGGTGCTGGGATTGAGGCCGTCCAGCGGCAGTTTGCCCAGAAGGTGCTCCATGAGTTCGCTTGCATCTTCAATCACAACCCCGCGGAGCCGAAGATCAAGGAGTTCACGAACCGGCATTGATCCGCGCCGGTCTTCCATGGCAACGATGACGCGGTCAATGCGGGTCTTGGGTTCGCAAAAGGCACGCAGGTCTGCCGCATAGCGTTCGAGGTCCCCGTTGAATGCACCTTCGCTCCCTCCGTCGACGACTTCCATGCCTGCATCGCGCCTGGCGCGAAGAGTCTTGACAACGGCGCGCGCCCGCTCGCCGCTACCCAGCACATAGACGCGTTCGCGGAACACTGTAAGGCCAATGATCGACTCATAACCTGAACGCCAAATGACGAGGACAATAGCGAGGATGGATGTTCCGACGAGAAGAACATTGGGGGCGATGCTGATTTCAGGATAGAGATACAGAAGTGCCGCGAGAATAAAAGATAGAACGCCGAGAACCAACAGGAGCCGAAAGTAGATTTCCCAACGCCCTGAGATGCGTTGCGGCTCATAGAGATCAAAGTAATACGTGAGAAGCAAGGTTAGAGCCGTGATGCCTGCTATCTTCAGAATGCCGTTGTCGTAGATCAAAACGATGTACGTATCCGGCCCGGCGAGATACGCTGTGGCAAGCAGAAATGAGCCACTCACGAGGAGCGCTTCGCAAAGAAGCAGCGCCAGGGTCCGGGTCGGATAGTACACGTTAAAAAGCCTGATCATTCCGGAGTACCCTTAGCTTGCCCGTCTCGGCCTGCGCCATCTGTCCCGCCGTAATAATAGTCATAGCTGTAAGATCCATTGCGTGGAGCATCCTCGATAGCGTTGAGCACAAAACCGAGGATGCGCGAGTTGCTGAATGCAGCCTGGGTATGTTGAGCCACGTCGTAAGGCGTGCTTGCGCCACGCGCGATGAGCAAAACTGCGTCGGCAGCGCGGGCAAGGTCGACCGCGTCGGTAACCGCCAGCACTGGCGGGGAATCAATCAGAATCCAATTAAAGTGTGATGAGACTTTTGCAATCAATTCCTCGATGCGATGATTAGCCACGAATTCAGATGAGTTATCACTGGACTTGCCGGAGGGGATAAAGGTGAGGTTGGAGACGATATCCTCGCCGGCGTCCTCTGCAGTTTCGGGCCTACGGTAGCGCTGCATAATGTCAATCAATTCAGCGGTGCCTGCCAAATAATCGGACAATCCCGCGGTATTGGGGGCGCCCAGCAGATTATGAAGTGTGGGACGGCGCAAATCGCCGTCGATGAGCAGAATGTTATGGACACTGTTACGCGCCATGCTCATGGCCAAATTTGCCGCGACAAAGCTCTTCCCCTCCGAAGGCATACCGCTGGCGATAAGAATTGTCTTCAACGGAGCCTCAACGTGGGCCTGGTAGACGTGCGAGCGGAGGCGGCGAAACTGCTCGACGCCCGCGCCGTGGTCCGTGAGCGTAGGAAACGATGCGATCAGTGGCTTCCAAGGATGCTGCGCAATGTTTTCCAAAACCAATTCGGGCTTGGCGGGCGGCGGCTCCCCAGGAGCGGAGGTGATTGTCAGCTCGGCAACCTGATTTTCTCCTGAGACTGGCGATTGTCCGCGCTCGCGATATGCCATTTGCAATGCTTCATGTATGCGGCTCATAGCTCAAAAGTCCTCTAGGAAATCCGGGAATTCTGCGACGGGGTTGATGGGGCTGGAGATAGCGCTTGGCAAAGAATCCTCGGACAGCCCGGACCTGACCGCTGGTGAGATCACAAAGGGCTGCTGGGCCAGTTCGAGTTCGACGCCAACCGACTCGACGATTCGCGCCGGGATGGGCTTGACCTTCTCCACGTAGGCGCTGATCAAGGCGTGCTCGCAAATCAGGTTGATAAGGCGAGGAATGCCCTTGGAATAGCGAAAGACAAGCTCCGTGGCGTCAGGTGAAAGGACGGGCTGGCTCACGCCGGCGGTTTGCAGTCTTTTCGCGATGTACGCGGTGGTTTCCTCGCTGGTGAGTGCCCGCGTTCTGCACCATAGCGAAATGCGCTGCCGGAGCTGACGGACGCGGGGGTTGCGAAGCTTCACCTCGAGCTCAGGTTGTCCGGACAGTACAATCTGGACCAGTTTTTCCGATGGAGTCTCTAGATTCGTCAGCAGGCGAATTTCCTCAAGAAGCTCCCAGGAAAGGTTCTGCGCATCGTCGACGACAATGGCGCACAGCTCCCCGTTGCGATAGCGTTCGATCAGCCAGCGATCGAGCTGCAGCAACATGCCAGACTTAGTTCGTGTGGCGCACGGAATGCCAAAGTCCGCAAGCACAAAGTCAAGAAAATCGAGCGCATCAAAACGTGGATTAAACACGAAGGCGGTCGAAATGCGTTGATCGAAAGAGCTGAGGACAGTCTTAAGCAGGGTGGTCTTTCCTGTGCCCACTTCGCCCGTCATCACAACGAAGCCCTTACGCGCCGCGATGCCATATTGCAGGCACGCAAGGGATTCCTCGATGTGCGGCATCAGATATAGATACCGCGGATCGGGACATGGCCCGAAAGGTAAGTCGTTCATGCCGAAGAAGTATCTGTACATGGTTATCCGAGCGCGCTTTCAGCGGGCTTACTTGTTCGTGAGAATAGCTTCCGCCAGCTGCGAGGATTCGCAGGGAGGGGAAGACCGTCAATGCGAGAGATCACGGCGAGCGTTGGCAGCTTGGTGAAGGCCCAAACGTCCCTCTCGTTGCGCAGGGACGTGTCGCGATACTCCAGCAATGCCGCAAGAATCAGGCCTAGAAACAGTCCCCCGGTAAAGCCGCCGCCTGCGAAAATGACCGGATTCGGGAATGTCGGGGCATCAGGAAGATTGGGGGGATCCATGACGCGGAATTGCTCACCCTGCTGACGCTGTTCAAGGGCGGTTGCCATGGATGATTCGTTCATCTTCGTCAGCAGTGAGTTGTAGAACTCCAAAGCCGTGTCATGATCGCGGGTGAGCTCTTTATACGCAGCTTCGACCTGCGGGCTCGACTGGAGGCGCGACTCGTAGGTGCGAACCTGCTGTTCGATCCGAGCCTGTTCCTGCTTAGTGGTGGCCATGGACTCCTGCGCCGCGTGCAGCTGCGCCTTGAGCTGTTGGAGCTGGGGAGGATCAGGACGGCTGACGGTAGAGGCTACCGGGGCAGAAGGCGAGGCCGGCTTGGACGAAGCGCGCGCGATCTCAGCCTGCAAATCGGCAATCTTGCGCGTGATCGCGACCACATCGGGATGGTCGGGCGTGTAGAGCGCCTCCAACGACTGCTTCTGCTCGATGAGGGCCTTAAGCTCGGTTCTGCGCTCATCCACTGAAACTCCACTGGCCGTGGGCTCGGTGCTTCCGAGGTCGTGTGTTTGCTGCGTGACCATCGCCTGGAGAAAGGTCACATCCTGCTGTATGCGGCCCAGCGACTGGGTCACGGCGTCAAGCTGGGTTGTGAGTGCCTGCAGCGTGTTCAAATTGGTGGGCTCCTGTTCGGGGAGCATGCCGAAATACTTTTGTTGAAAAGCTGCGAGCTTTGCATCCTGATCGTCAAGCTTGGCCTTTGCGTCGGCGAGCTGCTGCTTTAAAAAGTCAGTGGTACCCTCGGCGGACTGTTCGCGCGCATTCAGATTCTCGCTGACGAAGAGTGATGTGATCTCGCCACAAACCTGTTGGGCTGTGTGCGCGTCCTGTGCCTTAAAAGTGATATAGAAGCCCGGCATCCCGTGTGAGGACGGGCCAGAGGGAATCGGCTTGATTCCGATGGCCTTCTGCGTCATTTCGACTCGGTCGTCCATGGTGGTGTCACGGCCAGCGTACAAATTGAATCTCTCGATGATCGGCTCAATGCGTGAGCGGCTTAGGATCTGCTCCCTCATCGACGCCAGGCGCGAACCGAGATCTTCGGTGACGACGGGCGTTACATAGTTTTCCGGGACCTTTTGCTGCTCGATCAGTACAAGCGTCTGCGACACATACTGAGGTGGAATGATGTATGTGAGTCCGATACCAACCCCTAGGAAGAGGATCGCAGAAGCCAGAATCAGCCAAAATCGCCGTCTTAATATTCCGGTGTAGTCCTGCATGATCAAGTCACGATGTCCGAGCATACGACTCCTTAAGAACTCATTGCGTGTTGAGGCGCTTTCCCCGAGGTGAATACGCAATGCCGAAGCTCATTACTTGCTGAAGGCTGGTAAGGGCATTCGCTGGAAGCGCATAACTTGTCGACTGGTCCATGGCCGTGTAGTTTGCGAATGCCGTTAAAGTGGGGCTCAGCCGCAGGGTAGCCATCGCCGATCCGAACTTACCGTTGATTTCCCCTTCATTGTCCAGTGAAGAAGTGCGCCTATAGCCTCCTGTCAGTCCCATAGTGAGTTTTCTCTCGAAGTCCCTCGAAAAGTCCGCACTGACGGAATCGACCTCTGCTCCTAGCAAAAATCCGCTACCGCCGCTGGCTGCATGACTGTAATCGAGGCTGGCTGACCCAAACCGAAATTGGTCATCGATCTTCGCACTGCCCGAGACCGTGGTTGAGAAGGGCACAACCGCGCTGTTCGAACTTCCGATCCACTGAGGCCCTATGGAGGCGTTTGTGGTGATCCGCCTGTTCCACTCGCGTTGGTAGCCGAAGAGGGCGGAATTGGTTACAAAACTGCTGGTCGCTTGAGCGAGATTGTTTCCGGGGTAGCTGAATTCAGAAAACAGGTACTGGCCCGAAAGTGAATTCCGGGCAGTCAGGCGCCGTGTAAGCAGCGCGTTCATCGTCTGACCATCCGTATCCAGACCGTCCCCGTCGGGGTATCGCAGCAATTCCGAACTTCCGCCGACGCTCAAGGCCGTCGAGTAGTTGAGGCTGTGTTCGAACTCCCCGCTCACGATGTTATTGACGGTGCGGGTATTCAACGTCAGGATTGTCTGACTCGACGAAGGGGGCGGATTTGGTTCGCCGACTGGTTCTCCGGTGCCCGGGACACCCGAGAAGCCTGTAGTAGGCGCTGTCTTTCGATAACTTACGTTGTCGCTGGCTTGAATATTCCAACTGCGCCCGAGCAATTCCCTGCGAAAACATGACGTTCTCAAAGAGCCCGTTGTCGTAGGATATGCCGGCTAAGTTCCAACTGTAGCCGCCACCATAGGTCAGAGCGAACGGAAGACGCTTGACGCCGTTCGTGTAAGCCAAAGTTCCCGACAAGATGGCATCCTGTGAATCGCCCAGGCTACTGCCGAGAAAGTCTGAGTTCTGTGCGTACCTCGCGGAATAGTGCAACTGGGCCGTGCTCGCCGTCGCCTCGGGCGTAACTTGCGCATGTGCTGCGGTGGCAACAATGAAAAGTACAGTCACGAGTTGGAGGGCCGTTTTCATTTGTGGCGGCTTAAGGAACAACAATCGTGTCACCGGGTTCCAGAACCAGATTGCATTCACTGTCGCCCTTCAACGCATCCTTGTAACGCACTGGAATCTTCCCCTGCTTACCGGCGTCGCCGCGAAGGATGTAGATCTTTTTCGTGTTCGCGTAGTCGGTGAGTCCGCCGGCGGATGCAATTGCATTAAGCAAGGTCATGCCGGGTGTCATCTCTACCGGGCCCCTTTTTTCAACTTCGCCGAGCAGATAAACGACTTTGCTGTGGATCTGGCTGATCACGACGGAGACGGTTGGGTCGGTGAAGTACTTCTTGAGTTTTGTCGCGATCTGGCTCGCCAACTGCAGCGGCGTCATGCCAGAAGCCTGAACATCGCCGATGAGCGTCTCCGTGATCATCCCGTCAGGCCGGACAAGGAGGGTCCCCGAAAGGGCCGGCTGATTCCAAACAGTGATCATAAGTACGTCGGATGGGCCGATGACATAGCTGTTGGAAGCTGTTCCCGCGGCGGAGTCAAGCGCGGTTGGAGCCGGCTCGGCCACTTGAGCAGGTCGGGCAGCGGACTCCTTGCTCTGGGAATAGCAGAAAAGACTTGGCGAAAAGAGCGCCAAAATGAGAAGCCTTCCTGGTTTCATAGCGCGACTCCGTTTTTGTTAGAAGCAGGCTGGTAGTCTGCTCCGGCCTGCTTGAGCTTGTAGAGGAGAGCTTTGTAGCTGATGCCTAGCTCATTCGCTGCGCGTTTGCGATTACCGCCGGTCGCAACGAGAACTTCGGAGATTAGCTGACGTTCAATCTGGGTAGATGCGGCTCGCGTAGCGTCCTTCAGCGACTGAGACTTGCGCTGTCCATTCGACCTTACCGTGGAGGCCGCGGCTTTCAGAGCAGCGAGGGAGATCGACTGGTCACCGATGGCGACAAACGTCTTGATTGCAGTCTGCAGTTCAGAAAGGTTTTCGGGCCAGGTGTGCTCTGTCAAGAACGCGATGATTTCCTCTCGTAGAACCGGCTTCGGACGATCGAACTGCTTGGAGTATTGCGTTAGAAGGTCATCAGCGATGAGGAGTATTTCAGATCTTCTGCAGCGCAGCGGTGGAATCCGTAGCGTAAGGGCTGAAATGCAATAAAAAAAGTCCTCTCTCATCCGAGAGGCTCTGACTGCCTCTATAAGTTCGCGGCTCGTACCGCAAAGGAGGCGGCAATTTTGCATCTGCCCGGAGTGAAAGTAGGCTTCGGTGATAAGTTCCTGCAAGGCAAGACTGAGATCCCCGATCTCCGTCAGATAAACCGTCCCCTTGGTCGAGAAAGCCGACAGGATGGTCTGCGCATCGGCATTGGCGCTGGCAACCTCCATATAGTCGCCGCGAGAGCGATGCGACTGCGCATGGATATGCGCGGCAATGGAACGCTTGCCAACGCCGTGCTCGCCCACGATTAAGACCGGGCAGTCGCAATCAGCAATGCGCGCGATCACCCGCAGCATCTGCGCCTCAATAGGGGCAAACTGCCTTGCGGGAACGAGCGCTTTTGATTGCCGCTTCGCGCTCGGAACAGCTGTGCTGCTCGCCATGATGGGGACAGTGTCCACATTCTTGCCTTAGCAATGCGGCTTCCAAACCTAAGGACAGCGCGTGGAAGAGACTTTCCATGCGGTATTGCCGCTCTTGGGGGGACATTCGGAAGGGAGAAGTGCTGAAGGGAGGGAAAAGATTTTCCTTTCAGCGGAAAGAATTGTGACATTGATTTCTCTGGAGAGTGGAAAGTCTTTTCCACTCTCCCGGGAAGGCCGGCTCCCTATGCCAGACAACTGAAGGCGAATCGCCTTGGATTGAGTGGTTCCACTTTCGGCATTGTGATTGCTAAGGATGGGTGTATCAGATAGGAAGGCCACAGGTCCGTCTGCGGAGAATATGGCCCAAGCGACACAGACGCCAGCGATTACGAAGTGCCCTAGAGCTCTTCGAAATGCTCATTTTGTATGGGGCTCGGCACTCATCGGCGCGCTTACGGTGGCGGTGTACTGCCGTGTGCTGGCGAAATTGGTAACCGATTGGTGGGAGATCCCTGATTATTCTTACGGCTTCTTAGTTCCAATCTTTGCGACGTATCTGGTGTGGGCCAAAAGAAAAGTCCTTCTGCATACGCAGATTGCTCCTTCATGGAGTGGAGTTGCAGTCGTTGCCATGGGGCTGGTGGTTCTGCTCCTGGGTGTCTACGGTGCCGAGCTGTTTTTATCACGGATTTCGCTTGTAATCCTGCTGGCAGGGTTGGTGCTGTGTTTTGGCGGATGGCAACTTTTGAAGGAGCTTCGCTTCCCATTACTGGTCCTCATCCTGGCAATCCCGATTCCCGCGATTCTCTTTAACGCGATCACCTTTCCACTGCAGATTCTGGCTTCGAAGCTTGCCAGTGCTTTGCTTTCCTTATGCGGTGTGCCGGTTCTGCGGGAGGGCAATGTCATTGAACTCTCCGCCATGAAGCTGGAGGTGGCGGAGGCATGTAGCGGCATCCGCTCCCTGATGAGTCTGTTTACGCTCGCCATTTTCTATGGGTACTTTTTGGAGAAATCCATCCTGCGGCGGGTCATTCTGGCCTTGGCGAGCATTCCCATCGCGATTGCGGCCAATGCCGTGCGCATCTTCGGCACCGGCTTGTGCGTCCAGTACTGGGATCCGGACAAAGCCGAAGGGTTCTTTCACGAGTTTTCTGGCTGGGTGATCTTTCTTGTGTCTCTCGGGTGCCTATTCATCGTCCATCGCGCCATGTGTTTGTTCCCAGCCCGAAGGAGGCGAGCATGAAGAGTCTTCGCTTCTGGACGGTTGTTGCGCTGCTGGCCGGATCGGCTCTATTGCTGTTTGCCCGCGGCGATAAGGATCTGATTCCCGTGAGCGAGCCCTTGTCGCAGATGCCGCGGACAATTGCCGGATGGTCAGGAAGTGACGTGCAAATCGACCCGGGAACGCTCGACGTTCTTGGGGCCGGTGATTTCTTATCGCGCGTTTACACGCGGAGCGGAGAAACGCAGCCGATTGGCCTCTTCATCGGGTATTTCCCAACTCAAAGGACGGGTGTCACCATTCATTCACCGAAAAACTGCCTGCCAGGTTCCGGATGGGCATTTGAATCGTCGCGGTATGTCAATCTGCACGACGCGAGCGGCAACGCGTACCGTGTGGGCGAATACATCATCGCCGACGGGGAGAATCGGCAGTTTGTCATTTATTGGTATCAGGCGCACGGACGCAGTATCGCCAATGAATACCTAGCAAAGGTCCATTTGGTGATCGACGCGATACGGTTGAATCGCACGGATGGAGCGCTTGTCAGGGTGATTACGCCGATCGACGACAGAGAAGGCACATCGGCAGCGAGGGCCAGGGCTGAGGCTTTTACCGCGCAGCTCGTTCCCATGCTTCCTCGATTTATCCCGGACTAGCCGGATTGGTGAAAACAGGGAAAACAATGCGCGCGAGCAAGACATTTCAGGTTGTGTACGTATGAATGGCAGCCAACAAGGATGGAAAACAGTGAAAAACTCGTTCAAGGACTTTAAAGCGAGATGCGATGCAAAGCGGAGACGGATGAATTGGCGAGGAGCTTTTTCAGTCATCATGCTGATTGCCGTGGTAGCTCTGTTAGCTGGATGCCACGGCGACCCTAACGTGCGAAAGCATAAATATCTTGAGAGCGGAGAGCGTTATAGTGCGGAAGGTAAATACAGGGAAGCCGCCATCCAATATCTGAACGCCCTAAAGGTCGATAAGAACTTTGCCGACGCCCATTATGCTCTGGCGCAGGCATACGAACATCTGGGGCAACTCAGCGGGGCCTATGGCGAACTCGTGCGGACCGTGGATTTGCAGCCTACAAACTTTACGGCACGGATCGACCTTGGCAACCTGTTGATCATGAGCGGCAAACCCGACGACGCTCAAGCGCAGGCCAACGCTGTATTGGCCGCGCAACCAAACAATCCAGACGTTCACGCGTTGCTTTCCGCTATTGCGGTCAGGCGGGGCCAGAAGGATCAGGCCTTGATCGAGATTCAGCGTGCGATAGAAATCGATCCGGGCCGTGCGACTTTCCACGAGGATCTCGCGCTCCTTCAATCGGCTGATACAACCCAAGCCGCTTCCGTCGAAGATGAGCTGAAGAAGGCTGTCGCTCTCGATCCGAAATCGGTGAATGCCAAGCTCATTCTCGCGGCCTTTTACGCTAGAAACAATCGTCTGGCCGAGGCGGAAAAACTCAGTTGGAGTGCCGTCGCTACGGATCCAAAGAGCCTCGCCGCGAGGGCAAATGTCGCTGAGGTCATTCTCAAGGAGGGAGATCAGGCACGGGCTGAGGAGGTGCTTCGGCAGGCATCGAAGGACTTTGCCAACGACCCGCAGGGAGTGCGCATCCTGGCGGACTACTATGCGAGTTCCGGGCAGATGGACAAGGCCAAGACAGAGTTCTCAAGCTTGGCCGCAAAATATCCCAAGAACGTTTCTGTGCTGAAGGGATATGTTCGGGTGCTCCTCGAGGTGAAAGACTTCGCAACCGCACAGACCGTGATTACTGGTCTGATGAAGACGCACCCTAAGGATCCAGAGGTCGCAGGATTGAACGGAATCGAGTTGCTCAATAGCGGTAAAGCAAGCGACGCCGTATATGCACTTCAAAATGCAGTCAGGGATTCCCCGAAGGACGCCTTCCTGCAGTACTGGCTAGGTAGAGCTGCGTTGGCTAAGGGCGATATCGATTTGGCTGAGAAGAGCCTTCGCCAGGCGGCAACTCTGAATCCGTCCAGATTGGATGCGGAGGAAGAGCTGGCGCTTATCGCACGTCAACGCGGGGACGTGGATCTGTTGGCCGATGTTGCTGATAAGACGATCACTGCGGCGCCGCGCTTTCCAGGTGGATATGTGTGGCGCGCCGTAGTGGAGATGAACCACGATTTACCGGACAAGGCTGAGGCTGATCTAAAGACAGCCATGAGCGTTGCTCCCGAAAGCCCACAGGCTTATCTCGAGTTGGGCAAGATCCGATTCGCGCAGAAGCGCTTTCCAGAAGGAGTCGCCCTTCTGGAGCAGTCTTTGCAGTATGATCCAAATTCGTTCGAAGCCCTGCGTTTGGTGATCGGCTACGATCTCTACGAAAAACAACCTGACAAGGCCTTGACGCGATTGAACGCGCAGATAGAGAAAAGCCCGAGCAATAGCAGCTTCTACGATCTTCTGGCGCAGATACAGATTCAAAACAAGAAGCTGGACGAAGCGGCAGTCACGGCTCAAAAGGCCATCCAACTCAACTCCGGCGATGGCGAGGCGGTGATGCTGTACGCGCAGATTGAGGTGATGCGCAGACAGACAGCCAATGCGATCAGCGCGTGGGAAAGGTGGTCGGCTGCATACCCCAACGACGCTGGCGCCCTCGCGATCCTGGGAACTCTAGAGGAATCGCGTGGAGATATCGGCAAGTCTGAGGCTTACTACAAGAGATCGCTGCAAATCCAGCCGCAGCAGCCGATCGCGGCGAACAATCTCGCCTATCGCATGCTCTTAAACGGCGAAAACGTGGATGTAGCTCTCACCCTTGCGCAAACCGCGCGCCAAGGCATGCCGAACTCGCCCAACACAGCGGACACACTGGCATGGGCCTACTACTACAAGGGAGCCTATGGATTTGCCCGCGATCTGCTGGAGGAGGCGCTCAAGACCGAACCCAACGACCCTGCAATGCAATATCACCTGGGAATGGTGTACAGCAAACTTCAGGACAAGAGCAACGCCGCGATTCACCTGAAGAAGGCGGTATCTCTGGCGCCCGACTCGCCAACAGGCAAGGACGCGAAAGCAGCGCTGCAACGACTTGGTTAAGGCCTCGCTGCGGTTCAACTGAAAACGAGTTTGGAGCTTCTCTTAAGATCGCTTCCCGTCGCGGAATGCCGTCTCGTCGGCGGGAATCAGGGACCCATCGTTAAGCTATATGTCGAACACGAGAACCATAGCGAAGAACACCGGATGGTACAGCGCTGAGAACATTGTCGGCGCGATTGTCACCGTCATCACGTCCATCGCGATTGCGCGTACTCTCGGTCCCACGAAAACGGGATACATCCTGTACGTGAGCTATGTCGCCTCCGTTGTCGGCAACCTCGGCAGCCTTGGCATTCCTGCGACGACACGGAAATATATGGCCGAGTTTATCGGCATGGGCGACAAAGGGACCGCGCGCCTCATCTTCTTTCGCACACTGGCGCTCCAGGCCGGGCTCGCTTCCCTGGCCACACTGGCCATTGTTCTCTGGGTATTTCAGGACGCCAATGCGCAATTTCGGCTCGCGGCTGTCCTCATCGCCCTCAGCATTTGGCCCTCGATGGTTAACTCAGTCTCCGCGCAGGCCAACAGCGCAACAGAAAATCTTGCCACAAACGTGCCCGGCTCGATCGTCTCTGCCGTCGTCTACCTTTTTGTGATTCTGGCGGCAGTCATTTTTAATTGGGGCGTAACGGGGATTGGCGCCGCGCTGCTCCTCATGCGCATCGCCGACTTTCTGGTCCGTTTCTTCCCCACGTTGGCGCGCATCTCCGCATGGAACACGACTCATGTGCTTCCCGATGGGCTACGCAAGCGCATGGTCGCCTACGCCTGGCAAAGTGTCGCCACCATGTTGCTGGCGCTGATCGTTTGGGAACGATGCGAAGTCCTGCTTTTAAAAAGCCTCTGTGCCGATATTCGGCAGGTGGCGTTCTATTCCATCGCCTTCAGCTTTGGCAACTATTTGCTTCTCAGTTCGACCATCTTCGGCGCCGCCGCCAGCACTTCCTTTTTTGCCCAGTATGGCCGCGATAAATCCAAAATCCCGAAACTGGCGGCTGCATCGTTCCGCTATCTCGTCCTCACGTCCATTCCTCTCCATTTCATCGCCGTGGCTCTGGCTGTTCCGGCGCTGCTCCTCCTCTACGGCAACCGGTACGCAGGCGCGGCCATGGTCGTGACCGTTGCCCCACTGCTTTGCATGCCCAAGGCATTTCTTGCGCCCATCCAAAGCCTTCTGCAAAGCGCCGAACGCCAGGGTTTTGTGATCCTCGCCACGGTTCTTGCCGGCATCGTCGATATAGGAGTGGCTTGGGCGCTCATTCCCGTCCATGGCGCGGTCGGGGCCTGCATCGGCAACGGCGCGGCTCAGATCACCGCCGTCGGAATTATGTGGACAATCGGCATTCGCCGGTTCCACGTGAAGTTGCCCTGGATGTTCACCACCAAGGTCGCGGCAGCCAGCGCGGCCGCAGCATTATGCGCACATTTTGTCGCCGCCCCGCTGCCGCCGTTCTGGGGCTTTCTTCTCGGCGGCTGTGCTTCTGTGATTGTACTGCTCGTTCTAACCTACTTGCTGCGCGTGCTCGAGCCGGAAGACCGCGATCGATTCATCATTTTGACTGGTATTCTGCCCCGGCGCCTAGTCAGGCCGATGAGCAAGCTCCTCTCTCTGCTCGTTCGCTCTGGGCGTCCCACAATGCAGAAGGAATGGGCTGGCTGATGCGGCCTCCTCAACATACCGAATTCCAGCTTCCGCCGAATCGAAGCCGCCAGCAGCCGCCTCATTGCGATCAAGGGCGAAGTTGCGGGGAGGAGGCGAAGTGCGACTGACAGCTGATTTCAAGGAGAACAATCTCGACCTTCTCCGGCTCCTGTTCGCCGTGATCGTCGTGCTCTTTCACACCAGCGCTTTGACCGGAATTACGGGGCTCGCTGTGCTGGGTGAATACTGCAACCCGCATTTTGCTGTGCGCGGATTCTTCGTGATCAGTGGCCTATTGATCTACCGCAGTTATACGCGATCGACTTCGATCCGGTCGTATCTCGAAAAACGGGTGCGGCGCATTTATCCGGCTTACTTCGTTGTTGTGGTTGGGGCAGCGGCATTCTTGCCCTTGCTGACCTTGGGATTCCCCGCCTATATATATGGAGGCGCCTTCTGGAAATACCTTGGAGCAAATCTGCTGTTCCTTAACTTTCTTGCACCGAACCTTCCAGGCGTATTTACCACGAATGCGATGCAGGCAGTCAACGGCGCTCTATGGACCTTGAAAATCGAAGTGGTCTTCTACTTGTGTGTGCCGTTGATTCACAATCTCTGCAGGAGATTTGGAACCAAAGCGACAGTTGGCGTCATCTTCGCCCTGTCCTGCCTGTGGAAGGTGGCATTCTGGCAACTCGCGCTCCATGACCCCTCCAGGCCGATCTGGGACAAGCTGGACGTTCAGATTCCCTCGCAAATGGCCTATTTTTGCGGGGGCATCCTCTTGCTGACATATTTTGAAAAGCTGCGGAATCACGGATTGATCATTTCCGTGATTACCGCTTGTGTGTTTCTGGCCGACCATTTCTGGGGCCGGGAATTCCTGGACGTATTTTGGATCTCTGGGTTCGTCCTTGTCTGCGGTTTCTGCCGCTATCTTGGTAATTTCGCCAAATATGGCGATTTCTCCTACGGCGTTTACATCGTGCACTGGCCGATTCTTCAATGCATGGTTTTCTTCGGGTTGCCCCGGCTGAATCCGCTGATCTTTCTTTCCCTGGCATTGGTTCTCGTATTTGCAGCTTCGTTTCTGATGTGGCATCTGGTCGAGAAGCGGTTCCTGACGGCAAGCTCGCACTATCGGCGTGCGCCAGCTAATGCGAGCAAAGCGGTCACGGTTCCCGGGTAATGCAGACGTAAGTGCAATTAGGAGACTCAACACGCTGAAACTACCTCGACATGCAGAACTCTGGCTCGCGCCATACCTGAAGAACCGGCTGCGCAAGGCCGCGCGGCCTGTGAAGCCGAGGCGCGCCTGGGTCGTCGTTGCGGATCACTTTGAGCCGCTGGGCCGGAGCGGCTCCGCCGCCGAAGCCTTGCAAAGGGTTGCGGCGTGGAGGGATTGCTGGCCGCGCATCGCCGAAGACGCTCCAAGGGACGCCGCGGGCCAACGCCCGCAGTACACGTTTTTCTACCCCCAGGAGGAATACCGGTACGAATTGCTCGAAAGCATCGCTGAAATTGTCCGTCTTGGCGTTGGCGATGTGGAGGTGCATCTTCATCACGACAACGAGCAGCGTGAATCCTTTATCCGAAAGATCACCGAATACTGTCGCCGACTCTCGGGCGACCATGGATTGCTTCGCCAGCAGGACGGCCGCACCGTCTTTGGTTTCATTCATGGCAACTGGGCGCTCGACAACTCCCGGCCAGACGGCAAATGGTGCGGCCTCAAGGGGGAAATCGCTTTGCTCCGCGATCTTGGCTGCTACGCGGACTTCACCATGCCGTCTCTTCCCTCGGCGACGCAGGGAAGGGTAGTGAACAAAATATATTGGTGCACGAATCATGCGGACCATCGGCCAAAGTCCTACGATTGCGGGATTGAAGCAACGGTTGGAGGCGGCAGGCAAGGCGACCTGCTGATGATTACCGGGCCGCTCGGCCTCCGCTTCGGCGACCGGCTGATGCCGCGCCTGGAAACCGGCGAGATTGCCGGATACGATCTGCCCACTCCTGTGCGGGTGCATCGTTGGTTCGATCTGGCACCGACGATCGGTGGCGATCTGTTTTTGAAACTCTATACGCACGGAGCGGACGACAGGAACATGGAGCCGCTCCTCAACCACGGCCTTGCGAACCTGTATCGCTTGCTGGCGGAAGAAGCAGACAGGAAAGAGATCGAGATTCATTGGGCTACGGCATGGCAGATGTATGAGGCTGCCGACGCTTTAATGCATGGGCGCATGCCCATAGCCGCTTCGGCAGCCTGCGTCCTGGGAGCCCGTTAATGAGTGCCCTTCATGTACTGCTAGTCACCTATGTCTTTCCGCCCGCCGGAGGCGTCGGGGTGCTACGCGCCGCAAGCCTTGCACGCTATCTCCCGGGTGAAGAAGTCCGGCTCGACGTGCTCACCGCCCGCAATGCATCTGCCGTGGGCGCCGATCCCACGCTGCTCAAGGAGATTCCGGCCGAAGTGACAGTTCACCGAACGATCACGCTCGACCTTCCTTTCGGCATTAAGAAGGGAATCAAGAGGTTGATTACCGGAGCAAAGCTGCGTGCCAGCAAGACCGCCGCTACTGCCGTCGCCGTCAAGCCGAACTTGTTTAAGAGAGCTTTGGAAAATATTCTGTTGCCCGATCCGCAGGTGACGTGGTTTCCGGTGCTCACCTGCGTCGCGCGCCGCATCGTAAGGGAACGCAATATCGACCTGGTCCTCATCACGGCGCCGCCTTTCTCCAATGTACTTCTGGTTGAGAAGCTGCGGAAAGAATTCCCCAGTCTGGCGATTGTGGTCGACTTCCGCGACGAATGGCTCTCCACCGCTATTGACCTAGTCGGCTTCAGCCGCGGAAAGCGCACCCGCAGGGTCTCCCGCAATATCGAAGCAAGCGCCGTAGCAAATGCCACTGCCATTGTTGCAGTCACTGAGGCTGCGCGTCGCGAAATTCGTTCGCGGTATCCACAGGAACCTGACAGCAAGTTTCTGCTCATCCCTAACGGATTTGACGCAACAAGACTGCACCGCTCTGCACTCTCGCCAGAGCCCCCATCCGACGGCAGGATCGTTGTCACCCACATCGGCACAGTCTATGCATCAACCGAACCCACAACGCTGGTCGAAGCCTTGCAATCGCTGCCACCTGAGGTCAAGTCCCGATTCAAACTCCGCTTTATCGGCCATATCGAAGAGCCACGCTTCCGCGAAGCCCTTCTCGGACTGGGCGACATGGTGGAGTTGAAGGGTTTCCTGCCGCAACACGAAGCTCTGGCCGCCATGACCGACACCGATTATGTCCTGCTCATCCAACATGGCCACCTTAATGCCGCCGCAAAGCTATACGACTATATGGGCGGAGGTAAGCCGATCCTCGCAGCGATCCATCCGAGGGGCCCGGAACGCCACCTGATTGAGCAGTTGCGGGCTGGATGGTGGGCGGACATTCACGATGTAGCTGACATTCGCCGGCTCTTTCTCGACGCTGCAGTCCGAGGCAATACGGTACTCACCGCGTTTAAGCCCGACACCGAAAAGATCGCCCGGTACGAGCGGAAGGTTCTCGCGCAGCGTTACGCCGCGCTTTTGCATTCCATAGCCGGTAAACAGCGCGAGCAGGGCTCACAAATTCAGGCCGCGGAACTTACCCGAGAGGTCGGATAGCCATGCTCAGGATTGCGGTCGTGACTCGTTACTTTCCCAGTTCGGCGGAGCCTTGGCAGGGCCGGTCTGCCTATCAGACGTTGCGTGTTCTTGCCCGCGAGGCCGATGTGCGGGTCTTCTATCCCAACGCGAGATACCCGTCCTGGCTCAAGCCACGGAGCCGAAGTTACGACAAGCTTGACGCTGTCTATAGCCCGCCCGACGTCAGGACGAGCTATTACGACTTTCCTGCGCTGCCACTGATTTCCCGTCCGTTGAATGGATGGATGGCCGCCCGCGTGCTTCTGCCTCACATTCGCAACTTCGCTCCCGATCTCCTTTTCAGTTTTTTTCTTTACCCGGACGGATATGCGGCTCTCAAAATCGGCAAAGCCCTCAAAGTTCCGATGGTAGCCATGAGCATTGGGTCCGATATCAATCGGATCGGCGATCTCATATCCGTCCGGCACACGCGCACGGTCTTGCGCGAAGCCGATTTTCTGATCACGGTGAGCGACGATCTACATAGGAAAGCTGTGACAATGGGCGCCTCTCCGGAGAGGACTCGCACCCTTGTCAACGGCTGCGATCTCTCGATTTTCCACGTCAGGGACCGGCTTGTGGCGAGGCAGGAGTTGCGCATTGACCCCGCAGCGGAAGCCGTGGTTTACATCGGACGAATGGACGTGAAGAAGGGCCTCCGTGAATTGGTCACAGCAGCAGCTTTGCTTCATCCTGAACGCCCCAATTTGCAGGTCTACCTGGTCGGCGAGGGACCGGACAGACCGCTTATCCAGAGCGCAATCGACGCGAACCACGCTGCCGGCTACGTTCACGCGCTTCCGGGTTGCGCATTCGACGAGGTTGCCATTTGGATGGCCGCAGCCGATCTGGTTACCCTGCCAAGCTACATGGAAGGCTGCCCGAACGTCATTCTGGAGGCGCTTGCTTGTGGTCGTCCTGTCGTGGCCACAAATGTCGGGGGTATCCCCGAGATCATGAGCGACGAGTGCGGAAAGCTCGTGCCGCCTCGCGATCCGGCCCAATTAGCAAACGCCTTGGCATCAGTCCTCAACAGGACCTGGGATGCTTCCGCTCTCTCGTGCGCATTGGGGCCGAAGTTGGAAGGACGTGGCGGCAGAGTTGCTCGATATCTTCGCGCCCCTCGTATCTACCCGCCAGACAGCAAAGCATCTCCGTTAATTGCCGCGAAGTAGTCAGGACATCCGCGCACGGCGCTTCTGCGGTGCATCGTCTTTACCTTGTTCCGTAGCGATGTTAGCCCGATTAGTTAGACACGGGCTCTGCTGGCCTTGTCTTCGAAGAGTTGCCCGAAGGCACATGGACCTTCGACTCCTGCAGCTTATAGAGAAGTGATCGGTAACTGATGTTGAGCCACTTGGCCGTTTTGCGGCGACTCCCGCCATTCACCCGCAGCACCTTCAGCATGATCTCTCTCTCTAAGCCTTGCTTGGCGGCTCTGGTAATTTCTTTCAAAGAGATGGGGTTGGCCAGATCAATTTCGGGAATGATCCCGGTTGGAAGAGCCGGAACCAGATCCGCCGCCAGGGATTCTTCGCTGCCAATCAGCACGTAGCTGCGAATCATGTTCTCCAGTTGACGGATGTTCCCCGGCCAGGCGTATTGCTGCATCATGCTCAGGATCTCGTGTGAGAGCGGCTTTGGCTCGAGGCCATAGGCCTTCGAATACAGATGGAAGAAGTAGCTGATCAGCATGGGTAAGTCTGCCACTCGCTGACGCAGTGGCGGCAGATCGATGGTCACAGCGTTGATGCGAAAGAAGAAGTCCAGCCGGAAGCTCCCATCCTCGGCCCGCTGCCGGAGGTCACCATTGGCTGTGCAGACTAGCCGTGTATTGACCCTCCTCGACTCCTGCGCTCCCACGCGCGTAAAGATGCCATCCTGCAGCACCTGCAGCAGCTTTGCCTGAATCGAAAGGTCCAGGCCGCCCACTTCATCGAGAAACAGCGTACCCAGGTGCGCAAGTTCTACGCGCCCGCGCTTGGTTCCATACGCACCAGTGAAGGCTCCCTTTTCATAGCCGAACAGCTCCGACTCGATGAGAGAAAGTGGAATCGCCGAACATGTCACCTTGATCCAGGAACATTTCGACCGATTGGAGCGCGCATGCATCAACTTGGCAAAGATCTCTTTGCCTGTCCCGCTTTCCCCTTGCAACAGGATCGGGACGGTCGTATCCGCAACACGTTCTAACTTATCGCGGGCAGCGGCCATCACGGATGATTGACCGAACACCACGTCTATCGGCGGGAGATTGCGGAGATCGACAAATTCGGTGGCGCGCGTCAAAGCCATTCTTGATCCAATCCAGAGCCGGTTTCTATCTGGTTCCTTGCAATTTCCACACCAGACCCTGTGAATTTGGTGGACATGGTGAAAATTCTTCAAAGTCACCCGTCGAATGACCCAATAGTACCCAATTAGGAAGGTGAGTCGAGTTACTTCGATGAAATATGCGTTCTAAGTAGTGCAGGAATTTGCACCCATGGGGATTGAATTACCACTTATTGGTGGTACGATTGTTCCCACAGATTCGTTATCGAAATGGACCGCACCTAAGCGGGATTTCCTTTTGGCATTTAGCCGCTGTGGATCTTCGAAGTTGTTGGTTCTTTCGATTTAATGCTGTCTGCATCAGGAAAGTAATAATCACAAAACTCCTTTTATCGGGTATGAAGGTGACTGAATGGCGAGCACGCAAGTTGTGCGGTCTGTGAAGGCTCCGGGCCCACTCAAGTCCCAAATCGCGGTCCTCGACGCCAATCCGGCGATTCTGGACTATGTTCACCGGATTCTTGCGAACCGCTTCAGTGTGAGCCTGTATACCGAGGCTCGCGAATTCAGCCGAAGCCTGAGAGAATCTCCGAAGCCTGATCTGCTTCTGGTGGACTGCAACATTGCTGACGATAAAGGGGACGAGGATTCCCTCGGCCTGCTTGCGAATATTCATGCGTCCAACCCATCGCTTCCCATCATCATGCTCGCTTGTTCCGCTCCGCAAGCGTTGGTTCAGGTCTTGGCGGCTGCACGCCTAGGTGCTGTTGACGTTATTCTGAAGCCATTTAAAGAAAGCGATATTGAACTTGCTGTCGAGCGCTGTCTCAAAAAGGTCGACGATCAACTTGCGGACGACGACATCGACGAGATTCCCCTGAATGAGAACACTTCCTTTGTCAGATCCTGCAAGCGCATGCGGGAGATCGAATCCCAATGCAGGCTAGTCGCGCGCGCCGACATCCCCGTCCTCCTCCTCGGGGAGAGTGGCACTGGCAAAGAAGTCGCGGCGATGTTGATTCACAAACTGTCGAATCGCAGCCAACGTAGCTTCCTGAAGGTGAATTGCGCGGCCATGCCCGCTGATCTGCTCGAAAGCGAGCTGTTCGGGTATGAACAAGGCGCCTTTACCGGCGCTGTCAAGTCCAAGCCCGGCAAGTTCGAGATTTGCGATAAGGGCACAATCCTATTGGATGAGATCGCCGAAATGCCACCCGCACTGCAGGCCAAGCTGTTACAGGTTCTTCAGGATGGGAGCTTTGCACGCCTGGGCAGCCGGGCCAGCGTTAAAGTTGATGTGCGCGTGATTTCCGCAACCAACATCGACATCAAAGAAGCAATTGCCCACAAGACGTTTCGCGAGGACCTCTATTACCGCCTGAATGGATTCACCTTCGAGATGCCGCCACTGCGTGAGCGCATTGAGGAGGTCCCAATCCTGTGCCGGCACTTCATGCGCAAAGTGGCCGCGAAGTATGAGTGCGACCCGTTGCCTATTTCCCCGGCCCTTATGCAGGCTCTCACCAGTCACACATGGCCGGGCAATCTTCGTGAACTGGAGAATACGATCAAGCGCTATCTCGTCCTGGCTGACGAGCAAGCAATCATGAATGAGCTCATTCCCTGGCGCCGTGCGGGAACGTTAGCGTCTGCCACGGAACGCCCAGACGGCGACAAGAGTCTGAAGCATCTGGTGCGAAACCTGAAGGGAGGTGCGGAAGCTGCCGCGATAGCCCAGTCGTTGGAGTGCTCGGGCTGGAACCGCAAGGCAGCGGCGAACGATCTGGAAATCAGTTACAAGGCCCTGTTGTACAAGATTAAACAGTACAACCTCATTCCACCGCCAAAACAGTACGGTCCCAATCGGACACAAAGAGTTTGACCCGGTTCACGGGTGCCGGAAACTCGTCCAAAGTGATAGACCCGTGTTGCAATCTAGTAGCGGGCTAGTCGAGCATCATCCGTAATCATCGCCCCAGATCAAAACCAAAGTGTCGCCTTGCTTGAGGAGGCTTCACGCTGACGCAATTCATTCTCTTGCCACGGAAGTTCTTATACTCAGTACTTGAAAGGCTGCTACCAACGTCTCACCCGCCTAGCACGAATCTGGAATGGTCATCTCGAAAACCAATCCTGATGATGAGGATACATGTCCATTCCGCGTCGTTCGACATGCTTGGATTAAATACTAAGTAAGAAAGTGCACAATTCATGACCGAGGAGAGCTCAACCAGATCGGAAAAGGTTGTCGTCCAGTTCGGGACCAGAACCATCAAGGGCTACCTGGAAACCCCGGTCTGGAACACGATCGAAGGGTTGCTCAGCGGCGCTCCCCTTAGCCCTCCTGAGTCCCTACAGATTCGCTTGCTCGAATCGAATACTGTCGAGAAGATATTAATCAAGGATGTTAAGGCCATTTTCTATGTACATTGCTTTAATGGAGACGCAAAACACAAGGCGCTGAATTTCTACGGCAATTCGCCCATCGTCCATGGGATTTGGATGAGGATTCAATTTCTCGATGGCGAAATCGTAGAGGGAATCGTACACAACTCCATTCGCTATCTGGTCGACCCAGGGTTCTTTCTTGTGCCAACCGATCCCGGGAACAACAATAAGCTCATTTATGTTTCGAAGAGCCGGCTCGCTGACCATTCCGTTCTCGGTATGCGCAATTTCTAAGCCCTGGACACAGCCTCGTTGAGAATAGAATAATCCACAATCTCCGCGGCCACGCCCGTTAAACTCATCAAAGTCTTCTCCTTGCGGAGTGTCCGCCCGTGGCATCGAATCCGGCAAAAGGTTGAAAGAGTGATCTCCGGAGGTAGTTCAACCAGGAAGTCAAAGTCGAGTTCTAAGAGCTGGCTATCGTCCGGAGCCAAATAAAAATACACGCCTCGGTTGCTCAAATCCCTGGTATACGCTGGAATCTCGCGGTCACCTGCGAATACAGTGAGAGGTGCGCGAACTCGAAATCGCTGGATTCTCCGGCGATCGTTTGCCGTTTCCGAACCGTGCATCGTTCGCATCATATGATTTAAAAAGCCATCGGCTGCCGTCAAAAAATGATCAGTAGGACAACTGCCGACTCTGGGAATTAGGACGGTCTTCCGGGGGATTGCGCGACCATGTGCTCTCTGTTTCCAGCATAGCTCCGTTAATTCACCCATGAACTCTATGCAATCCCAGGGCCGAACCTTTTTCACTAATAGCTAGAGATAATGGCTCCCAAGAACGCGAAAGTGCAATTTCTTGCACATCATGTGAGCAGATATTAGACACTCTGGTCCGCGTGGCAATTTCTTGTCAGGGCTGATCAATCTGGGCAAGTTCGGGGCCGCATCGCGGAGGAACTGCTGGTCTACGCGTTCAAGATCCGACTGCAGGACTGCCTGGGGGCTTTTCGCAAGTGGACCAATGCCAATCCAAGGAGGCCAGTGCCGAGCAAGAACAGGGAACCGGGCTCGGGCACCGCAGTCAGTGTTGCCGTAGCAGCTTCGTTTGCATTTGTTTTGGCGGTGATCGGATTGTTGGCGTAGTCGTTGTTGTCAGCAAAATAATAATACGTGTTACCCGGAGCGTAGATGCCGTCGCTGCTGCCAAAGGCGCCACCGAAGATATTGAGGTAAAAGCCGGAGCCATCAATATCAAGGAGTAATCCGCCCCAGTCCAGAGCTGGATTCAAGGACGGGTAGAGCAGATTGTCGAAGAGGTACCCATCAGCGTCCGTGAGACTGTAGGCATTGGCGCCGGGCGCCGGCACTGGTGCGGTAGCGCCGATAGCATAGGTCTCACTCCCGTCCCAGAAGGTTCCTGACACGCTTGTGATGACATAGGCGTCCACACTCCCACTCGGTCCGGGAACCAGTCCGACGTTAGTACCGGTCAAGTCGAGGGTGGCGGTGAAATTTGAACCCGTGATGGTGTATATCCAGCTGTCAGCCTGCGCGGCTGGAGTAATCGCAAGTGCCGCTACCAATGCAAAAGATGCCAACGAGAACTTCTTCATACTGCCTCCCGGCCCATTCGTGCGTTACCCACCCTGCTCGACCGCTTACACGGTTCATTCCATCGCCGCGCACACCGGTCTCGATTGTGTGTCAATTACAGTGCAGATTGATGACCAAACAGAGGCAATGTAGATTCAAGGACTTACGGGCGCGCACTCTGGGGAATGCGCAAAATTTTGCACATCCATTTAGCAAATGGGTTCTGTGTTTTGTTGCAGGAACCCCAATTGGAGATGGAAGGCCTGAAGAGCACTCGCTCGGAACTGATGCGCAGCCTCATTGGCAAAGGAGCCTTCAGATCCGCTTCAGTGAACTGGCGATGCCATCCGTACCAATATTGGTAGGCCGATTTGTCTCGGGGAGATAGTTGGGCCACAGTTCCGGACATCGAGCAGTTCGCCGATCGCCTTGCCGCGGATAGCGTGCTTGGGAGTCTAAGCGATTAGAGGGAGTCGTCCGCCTCGTACCTACTCTCTGAATTTGACTCTGCCTGGAGCTCACGAACAAACCAGCAACGAGAGTGCTTTATCTCGGCGTGGCAACGGGTCATAAGTTTCAGCGTGTCGGAGTTATTATCCTGTACCTCGAATCGCACCCTGCGCGCGCCGCCCTCCCAAGCCTGACCCACCGATCGCAACATCAGAAGGCAATTGGCCCAACCGCCGCGATACGCGGGCAAGACCACCTTGGCATGCACAGTTAGAACCCTGCTTCCCGCGTTGTGCTCGCCCAGCACCAATCCTTGGACGGCTCCGTCCACTTGAAGAACCGAGGAGACGGCCATGCGCGGGTCACGAAAAAGCGGGAGCACATAACCAGGATGGAAGTAACGCGCAGCGGCGATATAGGTGGCGTATATTTTCGCAAGTTCGTCGTGGCGTGCTTCCGCTAGGCCAACCAGTCTGGCGGACGAGGGGATTCGATTGTGCTTTAGCAAGCGCTCATGAATGCTGCGGAGGTGCGTCAGCAACGGCAAAAGTTCTCCTTCGACCCGATGGAAACAACTGCTGCGACTGAATGCATTGGCAAGGAGAAAGGCTTCTGCACCGGACTCGTGTGCGAGATCCGCCCAAGCGCAAATCTCGCCAAGGCCACGCTCGGAAGCCGCGGCTGAGATGCGTTTCAGCAGCCGGGTTCCAATGCCTTTGCGCCGATACTCCCTGACCACATGGACGCGCGCGTCTAGAATCTCCTTCGGGCCGTAGCGAAATACCGCCGCACCTGCTATATGCCGCGCCTTGAGATCCAACGCCAACAAGGCCTCAGGCGAGACGCCCGGCCGAAAAGACTCTGGCAGCAGCATGCGGCAGGCTTGCCATTCGGTTGGGCGCGGTTGCCTGATTTCAAGGCTTAGTTCTTCGTCCATGGGCAGGTTGAGGCTGCTTCGCCAGTTTGTGATGGCGGGAAGACTTAACTATATCTCTCGTGATTCGCGCATGGATGGCGGCCAGCCAGCGATGCGCCTCAGGCGTTTCGGGCCTGAGAGAAAGACAGCTCTCAAAGGCCTGAATGGCACGCGCGATGCTGCCGGTCTTTGCTAACGCCACACCGAGGGTAAAATGCGCGTCGGACGTGTCGAACCGCAAGCGGATGGTGTCCAGCGCAGCTTCTGCGGCCTGCACATACGCCCCTTGCTGGAGCAAAGTACGAGCCCACGCCGCCATAGCCCTGGCATGACTCGGGTCCAAGTTCAGCACCGACAGGAAGACGCGAGCCGCCTCCTTGTAACGCTTCTCACGCAAGTAAATTAGCCCGATTCGATAACTGATTTCCGGAGCGGGGCGGGAGCAATGTTCCGCTTCCTGCAAGTGCCCCAGGGCCTCCTGAGTTCGCCCCTCGCGCAGAGAAAGATTAGCCAGGATCAGGCGGGCCGAGGGGAGGTTGCTGTCCTTTGCGAGAGCAGATTCCGCATTTACCCGGCATTCCTCCCATCGGCCTAACTCGTAGTAACACTGCGCAAGGTGAAGTTGTATGCCAAGCGCGTCAGGATTTTCGCGGGCAAGTTCCTCAAAAAGAGGAAGTGCGTCGGCGGGTCGCCGGGCAGCAAGATAGACCCGAGCCAGGGTAAAGTCCTGCTCCTTTCTTAGCCCTTTGAGCAGGGGCGCGGATTTTTGGCCAGGCTGATCAATATATCCCAGCTCCGTCAGGTGTCCAAGAGTCTGGACCGGGTCCCAATCCTCGCCCGAAGTCTGCACGGGGTGACAGCCGAAGTCGCCCTGGACGTCCTCCCAACTGGGAATGGCCGCAATCTGGGCCGGATTTTCGAATGCCTCGGCCAGGGTCCGGCCCGGCATGTCTTTGCCTGGCGCCATGCCAAACAGATTAAGAGTGGTAGGGGCGACGTCTACCATTTCAGCTCCGTAGATGAGTTCGTCACGCCGGATACCCGGACCGGCCATAGCGAGAATCCCGAAAGTTTGGGATGGGAAAGAAGCCGGTACTAGGGGCAAGGTTGGTTGAGCCAACGGGCGTGAAGAGCCGGCTCGGACGGCTTGACCGGAAATCAGGATGGTGACCGCTTCTGGGCCGGCAAGCTTCACTAGGCGTCCCAGTAGCAGATCGTGATAACGGTAAACCCCTTCGACGACGCCCCTATACATCTTGCTGTCCTGGGTCGGGGGCTCCTCTGCCGCGGAAGGATGGAAGGGCAAGAAGAGGTTGGCGGCTGATTCAATTGCGTCGTAGAGGACGACAAGGAAGTCCCATTCCTGGTTTTCCATCAGCCATGTCGCCGCTGCATGGACAGAAAGGGAATTTGCCAGAGAAGACGCCAAGGCCGCGGGGCGCGAATCTCTTGCCTGGTCAACCCGCTCGAAATTAGGAATGAAGAGCGCCAAGTCGTCGCCCGTAAGGTCGCCCGCATGGACGCGCAAGCTGCGAAGCCGCTCGGCGAGAGAATCCGGATGAACCGTTCCGTGCAGAAGGGACCACTCGGCACCATACGGGCCTGCCCCTTTCACGTAGGCATCAGAGACGATTGCGCCGCGGATTGGCTCGGCGGGGTGCCCCGCAGGCCAATTGACGACGACAGAGCGCAAGCCCTCGTGATGAAGGATATTCCACAGCGCCTTCACTTTTCGGCTCGTGCTGGATACAGGGCGGATGCTACCCGTCTTTGGATCAGGCTCAAGCGGGCCTAGAATCGCGTGCCGGTCAGGTTTTACCCCAGTAATAATGGAAGTCCATTGCAAGGAAGAAATCGAGGGCGCCGTGACGGCGATCCTGCCCGCCACGCCTCGATCAATCAAGGCTGTCAGGTTCGGCATTACGCCCGCGTCAACCAGCGGGTTCAGGAACTCCCAGTCTGCCGCGCCCCATCCGACCAGGACGACGCGGCGCGGTTGCGGCACTCTGGCTGTCATGCTGCTACGCGACGGGGGGAGATCGCTTTACGGCGACGCTGCAATGCCAGCAAGCCAACAGCCCCCAGGGCAAGTAAGCTTAAGGTCGAAGGTTCTGGGACGACCGTGGGAAGCATTGTTTCCCCAGCATCAATCGATTGGCCGGGGGTGGTGTCGTAAGCGAAGTCGTAAAGTTCGGCATAGGCTCCTCCGTATTCAGCTTCACTTCCGATCTGGGCCCATCCGTAATAGGTCTGTCCGCTGACAGTAAACTCAAGGCCGATATATTGTGGACTCAAGTTGTTTGGCAATACGAGGTCCACCGAGTAGTAAGGACCGTAGTAATCATAGGCGTCGCAAGTGTCCTTGCCAAAGTCGCCACAGGAGTAGGAGTATTCTTCCGAGTACGCGTATTCATCCAAATAGTCCAGCGTCGTCGAACCCGTGAGGGAACTGCTGGATCCGATCGAGGTGCCTGCGGTGAGCGGAATCGAGCTGTCAATTCCTCCCCCGGCGTTCGTGCTCAAATAGGTTTCACCTTCATATGCGTAGTTTCCGTTACCATCGTTATAGTCATACGCAAATGTCTCCAGGACGATTTCATTGTCTAACCCGAAGGAAAGGCTACCCCCATACGGACCGATGACCTCGTCCACGGGCCCGCTGTAAACAATGCCGTCTGCCCTCGCTGTCGCGGTCGCCACGAGGAGGGCGCCAGCTGCGATACCATACCTCTCAAGCTTCTTTTCAAAGCGCGAGCGCACCCTGCCTTTCGTGGGCTCGCCTATCGGATTGCTAGCTCTGCGGTTGCGGTTGCGCGAATCAAGCTGCACGGTGACCTCCTCTTCGCCCGCGAATTGGACCTGTTTTGTCCGATTTCGCTGGTTGGCGATGATAAAGCAATCTCGTCGCCATAAGCCAGATTTCCTACGCGGCCGGCAAGTGTTTGAAACATAAAATGTTTTAGGGCACGCTGTTCCTTGCGCAGCAGGCTGAATCCACAGGAGATGTGCAATCTTTTGCATATTAAGTGGAACGCCTTTGCCCTTTCGCCCGTGCTGTATTCTCCGCAGTGCGGCTTACCTCGACCCGCCCCAGCGCTTCAATAATCTGCACCTGGATTGCTTGCCTCTCTAGATAGAGGTCATGGTCTTTCGCTACTCAGTGGCGCATGCTCGTGTACCTACCGAATCCGGACCACCGCAGTGTGGTCATCCTGCTTTAGGGCACAGACACCGTGTCCTCCGAAGCTGCCGGGAACTTCCTCTTATCCGAAGATCAATTATGCGATTTCAGGAAGGTATTGCACGTAAGCAGATTCCTGCACTTTGAGGCGCTGCTAAAGATATCAGAAGGAACGGCACGCCGCTCACAGCGAGAGTCGAATCGTACCGAGTTTATGCAAACCTGCGCTAAGGCTTCTGACGCTTTCCCACGATTGTTGATTTGCCCCTCGTCCCCACACCTTGCCGACGCTCACAGTCCACCTTTGAGGCGGCCGGAACGTCTATTGTCACTGGCCTTATCGGGTTCTCGACGGTGCAATTGCAATCAATTGACAGGTTTTCAGGTATCGGGTAGGTTAACGGTGGACAATCTGATGGTTTGCTCTCGATAGCCGCCAGTTTCCTATCTTCCTTTTGTCGAAGCTATTCACTACTGGAGTTTTGTTTCGTGAGTGAAGTGTCTGAATCCAAATCTGTTCAGTGCCGGGAGCAGCAGGTAGTGTTTCCCACCTACCCGCTGCCTCCCGCCGATCCAAATCCGATGTTTCTGGAGAAGCGGGTTTACCAGGGAAGCAGCGGAAAGGTATACCCGAACCCGTTTACGGACCACGTTACGCTTGAGAAGTCCGATGCTAGCTATCGCGCGATCGTGCTGGAGAACGAATTCATTCAACTGATGATTCTGCCGGAGATTGGCGGGCGCATTCAAGCGGGGTTGGATAAGACCAATCAATTCGATTTCTTCTATCGGCAACACGTCATCAAGCCGGCGCTGGTGGGGTTGTTGGGGCCGTGGATTTCAGGAGGCGTGGAGTTCAACTGGCCGCAGCACCACCGGCCATCCACGTTCATGCCGGTGCATGCCTCGATCGAGCATGGCAAAGACGGCAGTGCCACTGTCTGGCTCAGCGAGCACGATCCTATGTGCCGGATGAAGGGTATGGTCGGCATCAGCCTCTCGCCGGGCAGGGCAATGGTGGAAGCCAAAGTGAGGCTCTACAACCGCACGCCGTTGCCGCAGACATTTTTGTGGTGGGCCAACGTGGCTGTGCACGCACATGACCGCTACCAGTCATTTTTCCCGCCCGACGTTCACTTCGTTGCCGATCATGCGCGCCGCGCCGTCTCCTCTTTTCCGCTGGCACGCGGCGTTTATTACGGCGTGGATTACAGCCCGGGGACGGATATTTCCTGGTACAAGAATATTCCGGTACCAACCTCGTACATGGTGACCAAGTCGAAGTATGACTTTCACGGGGGCTACGACCACGCTCGCGAGGCGGGCTTGGTGCAGACCTGCAATCGTCATCTCTCGCCAGGCAAGAAGCAATGGACGTGGGGCAATGCCGAATTCGGCTACGCGTGGGATCGCAATCTCACTGACGAAGACGGCCCTTACCTGGAACTGATGAGCGGCGTTTTTACGGACAATCAACCGGATTTTTCCTGGATGCAGCCCTTTGAAATCAGGACCTTCAGTCAATACTGGTACCCCATCCAGAAGATCGGGCCCGCAAAGAACGCCAACACTGAGGCTGCCATCAACCTTGAATTCGAGGCGGGGGACGCGCGTGTGGGAGTCTGCGTCACCTCGCGGCGAACGGTGCGCTTGAAGCTAACCCGCAACGGCAACGCAGTGTTTGAGCAGCTGATGGAACAGGCTCCCGGCGAGCCATTCGTTCGCACTGTGGCAAGCTGCGGCGGGGTTCCCAGCGAATACCAACTCTCTGTGCTGGATGCCGCGGATCGGGAGCTGATTGCGTATCAGCCGGAAGAGCCGCGCGACGCCGAGCCACCGGCGGTGGCCACTGAGCCGCCCCCGCCGGCAGAATTACAGAGTAGCGACGAGCTCTACCTGACCGGACTGCATCTGGAGCAGTACCGTCACGCTACGCGCTCACCGGAACTGTACTGGGCTGAAGGACTCAGCCGCGACCCTGGCGATGCACGCATCAATAATGCCATGGGGCTGCGTTTTTTCCGCAGAGGGCTCTTTGCCGAAGCGGAGAAGCATTTTGAGCGCGCGGTCGAACGCCTCACCCTCCGCAACCGCAATCCGTATGACGGCGAGCCGTTCTACAACCTGGGGCTGGCGCGCATGTATCAATCGAACAGCGCCGCGGCCTACGATGCGCTTTACAAGTCAGTCTGGAACCAGGCGTGGCAGGGTGCGGGCTATTATGCGCTGGCGTCGATCAGCGTGGAACGAGGCGCGCTGCCTCTGGCGTTGGAACAAATAGAACTGAGTCTCGATGCCAACGGGAAGAACCTGAAGGCGCGAGCGCTCAAGGCGGCGCTGCTGCGTCGGCTGCGCCGCACGGATGAAGCGCGCGCCCTGGTTGAGGATTCCATGGCTCAGGACCCGCTCGATTTCCGCATGATGGCAGAACGCGTGTTGCTCGGCCGCGATAGCGAGGAGCTCGGCGCCTTCCTCGCAGCACTAGAGAGAGACGTTCAGACCTTGCTTGACGTGGTTTACGACCTGGCGTGGTCGGGCATGCGCGAGGACGCCTTCTTTCTCTTGCAAGCCTGCTGCGGTGATGCGGGATACGAATACCCGATGCTGGCGTACACGCTGGCGTGGCTGGCCGCGTTGCTTGGCATGGAGAAAGAGGCGTCGCAGTTTTTTGATGCGGCGGAGATTGCCTCGCCGCGTTACTGCTTCCCGGCCCGCAATGAGGAGATGATTGTGCTCGAAGACTGTTTGCGCCGACGTCCCCAGAGCGCGCGAGCTTCTTATTACCTCGGCAACCTCTATTACGACAAGCGTCGCTATGAAGAGGCCATCGCCTGCTGGCAGACCTCGGTGGAATTGGACAGCACATTTTCGATTCCATTCAGGAACCTTGGTATGGCGGAGTTCAATGTTTTGCATGACGCCGAGGCAGCGGAACGCATGTACGCACGCGCTTCCAAAGCCGACCCCCAGGATGCGCGCGTCCTGTACGAGTGGGATCAATTGAAGAAGCGGGCGAACTTGGCTTCTCCGCAAGAGCGCCTGCGCACATTGCGCGAGCATTGGGCACTGGTCGAGCGCAGGGACGATCTCATGGTGGAATACATCACGCTGCTGAATCAGTGCGGCGAGTGGCAAGCGGCGCTGGAGTTGTTGAGCGCCCGTCAGTTCTGCCCCTGGGAAGGCGGTGAGGGCCTGGTCTCAGCGCAGTATGTTCATGCGCATCGCGAACTCGGGCGAGCAGCGCTGAACGCTGGCAACGCGCACGCGGCTCTGGAGCACTTCGAGGCCGCGCGCCACTATCCACACAATTTGGGCGAAGGCAAGCACCTGCTCACGCTCGAGCGCGATCTGGATTACTTCTCAGGATTGGCGGCGCGCAAGTTGGGTGATCTCGATCTCGCCCAACGGTACTTCAATGCGGCGTCGTCGTCGCTCGCCGATTTCGGAGTCCATAGCTACTTTCAGGCGTTGGCGCTGCGCGAGTTGGGCGATGAAGAAGGGGCCGGCAAGGTTTTGACGCAAATCGCGGAGTTTGCCGGCCAACAGATGAAAGCTGAGCCGAAGATTGACTATTTTGCTACCTCGCTGCCCAATCTGCTTCTGTTCGAGGACGACTTGGGCAAACGGAATCGCGCTGAGTCGCTGCTGTTGAGCGCATTGTCCCATCATGGGTTCGGTGATACGAGTGCAGCGGTTCGCGAATTGAGAGAGGCGCTTGCAGCTGACCCCAATCATTGGTTCGCGGCGGGAATGCTCCACTGGCTCACGAGAGAACCCGAATCGGCGCGAGAAGCGATCGAAGCCCGGCCCACATCTTGAAGGAACTCATACACGCCAACAGATGATCCAACCCCAGAAGGGGAGTGTAGCGCTTGCTCTGACTGAAGAGCGGCGATATAACCGATAGTTACCCTGTAGCGGAGCGGCGCTAGGTTTAACGGGAATGGTCATATCTCCTGGCTGGATGTGAAAATAAATTGTATGAAGAAACTTGGGTTCCTCTCATTTGGTCATTGGACAGCTTCACCGCAGTCGCGAACGCAGTCGGCGGCGGACGTGCTCCTCCAGTCCATTGACCTCGCCGTAGAGGCCGAGCGCTTGGGGATGGACGGAGCCTATTTCCGTGTTCATCACTTCGCGGAGCAACTGTCCTCACCGTTTCCGCTGCTCGCGGCGGTGGGCGCCAAAACGCGCAAGATTGAAATTGGCACCGCAGTGATCGACATGAGGTATGAGAATCCTCATTACATGGTGGAAGACGCTGGCGCTGCGGATCTCATCGCTGGCGGCCGCTTGCAGTTAGGTATCAGCCGCGGCTCTCCCGAGCAAGTCATCGACGGTTGGCGCTATTTTGGCCATCACTTGAAGGAGGGCGAGAGTGATGCAGAAATGGGGCGGCGGCACGCTGAAGAATTTCTCGAGCTGCTGCGCGGGAAGGGGTTCGCGCGGCCCAACCCACGTCCGATGTTTCCTAATCCACCTGGGCTTCTGCGCTTGGAGCCGTATTCCGAAGGATTGCGCGATCGGATCTGGTGGGGATCTGCTACTAACACGACAGCTGTGTGGGCTGCGAAACACGGTATGAACATGCAGACCTCAACCCTCAAATTCGACGAGACCGGCGAGCCGCTCCACATCCAGCAAGCCGCTCAGATTCGCGCCTTCGGCACGGCCTGGAAGGAAGCTGGCCATGCGCGCACTCCGCGCGTTTCTGTCAGCCGCAGCATCTTTGCGTTGATTGACGACCGTGATCGGGCCTATTTCGGACGCAGCGGACAGGAAGAGGACCAGATCGGCTTCCTTGACGAAGCCACGCGGGCAGTCTTCGGCCGCAGCTATGCAGCTGAGCCGGATATCCTCATCGAGCAGCTCAGGAAAGATGAGGCGATTGCGGAGGCTGACACCCTCCTGCTAACTATCCCAAACCAACTAGGTGTTGCCTACAACGCGCATGTCATGGAGGCAATTCTGACTACGGTCGCTCCGGCTCTCAATTGGCGCTAGGATGAACCTTCGATCAATCAAATGATGCCAAAAAAGTGACGAGCGATTGCAAAGACGAAACAAGAACCTCCGAAGTTTGGTTTATTTAGCTGATCTGAAGCCAGCCGTTTCAAAAGAGGTTCCCCGGGGTGTCGACGTCCCGACCTTGATGGAATATCGAAAACCTCAATAATCTGTTGCAAACTGTCTCGAAAAGGTATCGCACCACCCCGTCGTATGCAATTGAAAACACTAGTCGGGACAGGGGCTCTGTGAGTGTCTCAAAAGGTGTAGGTTTTGTTACAAAGCAATCCAAAGATGACGATGTGGCCTTGGACTCTTCTTCCCGGCTCAGCGCTCATCCGATGCTGCGCGAAATGACAGCTGATCCTCTGCTGTGAAAGTGGCCGGTTGCGCCATTTGCGATCGCTGGGAGAAATCGATCTTCTCAACCAATGCTTTGTACCTCGGCTCATCGCTCAACGGGAGCAGGTCTGCTTGCGACACGCACGAAAGAACATTCGATTCATGGCGGTTATAGGCCTCTTCCAGCAGTCGCAAGGCTTCCTGCTTTTTTCCCATGCGGACGCAGGTTTCCGCCAAAGTGGTTCCCAGAAGTTTTCCCTTTCGGTAATACTCCTCTTGCCTGGCGTAAAGATTGTTTAACAGCCCGTGCTCGCCATCTCGCAAGTATCCCGCCCGAGCCGATTCGATGATGTTTTTCAGCACAGGATCATTCTCGACCTCGGCCGTCTTCTTACCTTCCTTCAGGTAGGACGGATAGTGCCTCAACTCCAGGTTGATGGTCATGAGGTAGCTGTGAGGCGAGAGAAATCCCGGGGCGGAGCGTTCGACTTCTTTGAGAAGTGCGATACCCTCATCCTTCTTCCCCGAGTTGAACAGCATCCATCCCCTGTCGGCGACGATCGAATACGATGCAGGATTGAGTTCCCGGGCCTTTTCGTTCTGCTCCAGAGCTTCAGAAAATCGCCCTTGAACCGCAAGCGCATTAGCATACCATTTGCGAGCTATAGGGTCTTTGGGATTCAAATCGATGGCGCGACGGAATTCCTTTCCGCCATCGACAAAATCCCAGGCACCCCACCATTCAGAAAAGGCAAGGGCGCGATGTGCTTCGGCAAGCGAATCGTCCAGTTCGACGGCCTTCCTTGCGGCGGCGATAGCGCGGGCGTAGGCCTCGCTGTCGGGCATGGTCGAGAATTCCCGAAGAAGGTCGTATGTGTCCGCCATCCCCACATACGCCTGAGCATAGCCCGGATCATGCACGATCGCTTGGGTGAAATAATCCAAAGCGCGATTCAGGCTGTCTGGAGTCCTCTGGTCCCACTCGAAACGGCCTCTCAGGTATAGGTCATGCGCCTGATTCTTCTCGGAATCGGAAACAGCGATCGAAGTCCCTGGCTCTGGCTTGGCATGGATGTTGGCGAAAACGCGCGGGAGCGCATGGAATAAACGCAGGCCGGTGGTCCGCACACCCGCCGACCAGATGGCAATGCAAAGAACGCCGGCAAGCAGCAAGCCGCAAAACATGAGCAACCAATTTTGTCTTGGAACCGATCGGGGGAGGGATAGCTCTGGGCCGCGAGAATCTGGAATCCGAGATGCGTCCGCCGCGTCGAACATTATGCCGGAAGGCTCCTCCAGGGGCGCATCTTCCTGGGGTGTCTGCGGTGCAGCTTCCGACCGCTTATTCGTCGTCGACTTCAGCCATTCATCCAGCTCGGAAGTGTAGGCATATACCGACGCCCGGCCTCCGCCCGGCACGCGATGGATGGGCAAACCTCGGTCCACATCCCAGCGCTTGACGGTTCTTTCCACCTTGCCAAGATAGGCCGCAATTTCCTTCCAGCAGTCCAGACGCGTGCCCAGGCTGGGGTCTTCCGCACTTGACCGGTATGTCGAGGGCGACGGCATGAACTGGTCTCAATTCCAGGGCCGATATCACGAAATGTCCCCATCAGTCCTGATCTTTCTCTTGCTCCAGGCCCAGTGTGGCCTGATTATCGCATTCACCGAGTTCCCACGGCAACCCCCACCAGAGGCTCAAAAGGCTTGTTTCAATGCGTATAATTCCTGCCTGCTTAGCTCCCAGGCATCGCTCGAATGCTTTGTGGCAATGAGCCGACAATTCGCTCATGAAGATGATTTTTAGACATCTTCACGACGTTCGCGGGCAACGGAACCGATGGCTGCATCGGCGACAATGCCTCAATCAAAAGCCAGAACAAGGTCCGCTTGAGCACTGGTATGGTCTTCCGCTTCTGAAGCGGAAGACTCTGGAAAGCGGCAACCTGAGCGATTCAGTCTGGAGATGAAAGTAGGAAGGAATGAAGTACACGGCCGAAGCATTCGATCAGATGCAACTGCTATGGGAGGTCAAGAGGTTCAACGACCACCAACTGCGCTGCGTCCTGAGATTCAAGCATTGCCTCGACGCCGAAACCCTTAAGAAAGCTGTTCAAGCTTCGATCGAGGCTCTTCCGATCCTTGGCACTCGCTACATTTGCGGCCCGAGACCGCACTGGACAACTCTCGAAACCAGCGATCTCGGCAGGGCCGTGGTGATGGCGCGCGACGAAACGGAGTTCGAGGGATTTGTTGCTTCAAAAGTCGATGAGAGCATTGGCCCCCAGGTCAGAGTTTGCCTCCTCAACTCAGAGCCCTTTTCCATCGCGTTGAAGATGAATCACATGGTTTGCGACGCGGCGGATTTCAAAGCGTACATCTATTTTCTCGCCAAAATGTATACGGGGGTGACACCCGATCCCGGCTATAGGCTTGGGGGCTCTACAGAGGATAGGAGCGTGCGCCGAGTGCTGAAATGCTTCAGCCTGGGCGTGAGAGTCAAGTCCTTGCTTCTCGAAAGCAATCAAAACAACCACTCTGGAGGTAGCCGTTTCCCGCTCAGCGAAAGCGGCGAGACGCGGTCTCTTGTCCTCACCCGCAAGCTTGGACGTGGAGCAACGGCAACCATCAAGCGATACGGCAAAGCCAAAGGGGCGACCCTGAACGATGTCCTGTTGACGGTTTTCTATCGCTGCCTGTTCCGGCGGCTCAATCTCAGCCCTGGAACCATGCTCCGCATACCGGTGATGGTGGATATGCGGCGATACCTCCCGGAGACGTGCGGCGCATTACCTTTGAGCAATCTGACCTCAACGGTGATCACGGAGTTGAATTGCAGATCGGGAGAGCGCTTCGAGGACACGCTTGGCAGGGTGAAAAGCATCATGGACCAAAAGAAGCGCAGTAACCTGGGCCTCAATGGATTTATCAAGCTCGACCGTGCCTATCGAATTTTAGGCAGGACGATCGCAAATCGCCTCTTGATGGCGAAGATGAACCATCCTCTTATCAGCATGACAAACATGGGCGCGCTGGACAGTCATCGAATGTCGTTCGGAGATCAACACCCACGTGACGCTGTCTTCACCGGCTCCATAAAGTACCAACCCTACTTTCAGCTCTCTGTAAGTTCGTACGACGGCGAGCTCGCGCTTGGCATAAATTTGCTTGGGAACAACAGCGATCGGGATCGCATTTTATCTTTTCTCGACGAGATGGTGGCTGAGCTGCCTGGACGGGAATTGGTGAGACTCGGCGCATTCCAGGTATATCCAGATCAAAAGCGTATGTCGAGGCAATTCGTGACTTCGCACAACCCAATGGACCCGCAAGAGGAAGAAGTGATCGCAACCAGTTATTACGAAATGCAAACCAAGTCGCTGAAATGAGAAGTTGGGTCAGGTTGCAGACAAACAGAGGTTTTTCCCAAAACGAAGTGTAAAAGGGACATGACGATGCGCAGGAGTTGTCTAACATTAACGTTGATTTGCGAAGTGATGTTTGCGGTCGGGTGCCATTCTGCCATGAGTACAGGCGGCAATAGCGGAAGCGGAGGACAACCGCCAGCGGCCAGTTACACGGCAGAGCTTAGCTCGCGGATGACCACGGCGCCAATTACCGATCCAACACTGAACAACATGGTGTCGTCAACCCTGACGATCCCGGCGGGGTGGAAGCTGCAGGGTATCTCCATGATTATGCCGTGCACCTCGATCGGGCCCGCCTCGATCTATCGGGCCTATTCGCCGGACGGACTGATGCAGATGCGGGGTGAGCCGCCCATGGGATGGAAGTGGGACCCAACGTACAAAACCGACCAAAGCGGCTGCGCGAACATCGCGAAGGCGATTTCGGCAGCGGATTTTCTGACCTACTACATCAGCACGATGCAGGGCGGAGTCCACGTGGTGGCGCCCATGCCGGTGCCGGCGGTTTTTTCGCAGTGGGCGGCGAACTTTGCGGCACCGGGGAACCAGAATAACGCCCGTCTGCCCGCCATGATGCAGACCAACACCACATGGGACACGGCGGCGTTGCGAGTGGAAGTGGTGAACGGCTCGTTTGTGGTGGAGGAGCGGCTGCTGGCCGGGGTGGTGTGTGCGGTGAAAAAGGAAGCCATGTATGGCGGGCAGTGCTTTGCGCGGATGGCCGGCCATACGACAACAAGATACCGGCTAACGGCGCTGCCTTTCGGAAGGGCCGCGACTTTGCTGCGTGGCTCGGTGTCGTGCCACGGCAGTATTCGACTGGAGGGAAGGAAAGATTGCTCGGCATCAGCAAACGCGGCAACGTGTACCTGAGCAAGATCCTCATCCACGGAGCGCGGGCTGCGGCGTTGCGGATCAAGCGGGATCGGGCGCCGATCGGAGCCTGGCTCGATGCACTCGATGCCAGTGCTCCTAAAAATGATGTTGTGGTCGCGATGGCGAACAAGCTTGCGCGGATCGCATGGGCTGTGCTGTCGAGCGGGAAGGACTACCGGCCGATGGGGAGTATTGTTGCCGCATGAGATAGTGCGGAAAAGACGCCTGCGGCTTGGAAGCGCTGACGCGCTCCCACTTTCCCGCACTACTACGACGACGGATTGAATTTACCCACCGAGGTCTGCAGAGAAACAGCAACGACGAAAGAACAGTCACAACAGCGTGTCTGAGAACCTGATGGACGAAATGGTTGATAACGACCGGCCGACTAATAAGGACAGACACGCGCGCAACTCATCGTGGTCAGGAGCGCTAGGCTCCACCAAAGGCCGAATACATTTGCGCAGACTTGTCTTCTCGACTTTAGCGTTTTCCTTGCGGTCGGACGGCGGACCATACAATTCGGCCATGTTGAATGTTAACCTCTTCCGTGACAGGGCACTGGGAAAGCGTAACTTATAGAAAATAAGCGTAATGGATGGCTCCTTTTGGCGCTTATAGGAACAGTAAGGAATCGTTATTGTGAACCTCGCGGCGCGGCAGGTTTTCGATTAGCTGCGCCTCCAGCGCCTCGGCGTCGGAGAGATTGACGATGCGGACGGGCACCGTGGGCGCTTCGACCATCTGTGCGGCTCGGTAGCGTCTGGCACCGGTTACGATCTCGAAGCTCTGATCGGTGAGGGGCCGCACAAGCAAGGGAGAGAGAACGCCCTGGCTGCGGATGCTCGCGGCAAGTTCCTTGAGGACGGAATCCTCGAATATGCGGCGCGGGTTTGTGCTGGACTTGGTGAGGACGACGAGCGGAAGATTGCGGTATTCGGTCGCGGTATCCTGAGTTTGAAAAGCTTCTTCAGAATATCCGGGTGGTTGGCTTCGATACGGGAGGAAGAATGGCGCAGGTATGGTTAGTCACCGGCAGCTCTCGTGGTCTGGGTCGCGCAATTGTTGAAGCGGGCCTCGCTGCGGGCAATAAAGTGCTGGCTACAGCTCGGGGCATTGAGTCGCTGGCTGATCTGTCGGAACGATATGGTGATCAGGTCAAGCTCTTCGCGTTGGATGTTACCGACGAAGCAGCAGCAGCAAACGCGGTAATGTCGGCGATCGATCTATTTGGCTCGCTGGATGTGGTCATCAACAATGCGGGATATGGCAATCTTTCGTCCATCGAAGACACGCCTCTATCGGAATTCCGGGCACAGATCGAAACGAATCTCTTCGGAACGATTATTGTGACCGAGGCAGCTCTTACCTATTTTCGCGAAAAGAAAAAAGGCCACTTCATTCAGTTTTCATCGGTGGGCGGAAGGATCGGCCCTCCGGGGCGTGGGCCTTATTCGGCGGCGAAATGGGGTGTCGAAGGCTTTTCTGAAGTGCTGTCACGCGAAGTAGCACCACTCGGCATCAAGGTCACAATTGTTGAACCCGGTGGGTTCCGCACGGACTTCGCGGGGAGTTCCACCGAACTGAGCAAAGGTCATCCCGTATACGACACGACTGTTGGAGCTACGGCAAGATTTCAGCGCAATTACAACGGGAAGCAGCCTGGGGATCCAAAAAAGGCGGCTCAGGCGATCATCCAGCTGACGCAGGAGCGAAACCCTCCGTTGCGACTGATGCTCGGCGGCGATGCGTACGCCGCGGTGGAGAAGAACGATCTCGCGCGATTAGAGGAAGCACGAATATGGAAGGAACTCAGCGTCTCCGCCGATTTTGAGACAGGGTGATGTAGCGGCGGACAATAGCCCGTAGTTGCAAGGCGCGGATTGGCGACCCACTTCGAATGCCGATGTGCAGAACGCCCTCTTGCATCGCAACGCAAAGAGACCGGTGCAGTCCGATCCGACGGCAACACGGCGCTTCCCGTGTGGAACGATGGATTTCAAGACCTGCGGATGGCGTAAATTGAATTCTCACAATCTCCGTCTTTGCAGGCCGCGTCAGCTATTTTTCTGTTGGCTTATGCTATAGAATCTTTGTGCCAAGTGCAGCATCAGGCATTTTGGGTTTTCGGCGAAGTCGCTTCGGATCAAGGCTACCGCGGGCTGCTTGGGTAGTACGCATCAAAGAGTCTGCGCATTCGCTCGGGCCTGGGCGTGTGGGGAGGAGTTGGATTGATCAACGCGGACCCTCTGAAAACCAGCGACACTGGTTCACTCACTCCCAATCAATGTGAACAGCAAGTCCATCGAATCCTCAAGTCCGCCACCTTTCGAAACGCTGTCACATTGCAACAACTGCTTCAATTCCTGACAGCGCGGGTCTTCGAGGGAGGCACCGACGGTCTGAAGGAATACACCATCGGCGTGGAGGCCTTTGGCAGGCCGCAAGACTTTGATCCGAAGACGGACACAATCGTCCGGGTTCAGATCCATAGGCTAAGACAGAAGTTGACGGAGTATTACGAAGCGGATGGCAGTCGCGACCCTATTTTAGTTGAGATTCCCAAGGGGCATTACCTTCCCACTTTTGAACCCGTCTCAGAATCAAGCAGAAATGTTGATCACGACTCTACTCCTGAATTGAACACAAGTGTCTCAGCCGTGACACCCCATGTCGGGCCCAATATTGGGGGAGTTGGCTCAGATGCAGGACGGGAGAAGCGCCGTCTCGGCCGGTCTTTCCTCAGCCGGACGGCAATTACAGCAGCGGCCGTCATGGTTGTCTTTGCGACAGGTTTTCTTATTGGGAAAAAACAGTTTAAAAATGCTGCTGTTGGCGCGCCATCGGTTGCCAACACGAAATTGGCTCTAAGCAATTCTGCCGATCCAGTAAAGGCGTTTTGGGCGGCCTTTATAGGTAATGATTCGGCGCCCGTCATCGCGTATCCGGATGCCGTTTTCCTTCTTGACGATTCGAACGATTTATTCCGGTTCCGCCGTGGAGCGAGCGACGACCGAGGCGCACTTGTCGATCCACACTTGGCGCAGCAATTCGCCTCAAACCCTGCACTGGTTGCCAAGGCCGGCCAACTCTACTACGAGAATGGATACACAGGCGCAGGCGAACTCCAAGCTATCGCAATGTTGTCGAGTCTTTTTGGACAGATGGGAGTGAAAGCAACGGTCAAACCCAGTCGGGACATCACCCCCGATGACCTCCGGCAACATAACGTAATTTTGCTTGGCTCCCCATTTCAGAATATTGCGGTTGCTCAACTTATTACCCAGGGAGATTTCAACTTCAAGAATCCAGACTCACGGCATGAGGAATGGAGAGCTCAGATCGTGAACGCGCACCCGCGAACAAATGAGGCTTCGGCGTACGGCACAGAGCGCGACCCAAGCACTCAGGCGTTGAGGACAGATTACGGCTTGATTACGATACAGTCCGGCGTTATTCCTGGCCGATATATCGCGGTGTTGGGCGGTTTAGACACGACTGGAACGGAAGGCGTCACTTTGTTCGCAACGTCAAGACCGGGAATAGAGGATCTCTCGAGAGTTCTGTCAGCCTCCAGGTTATCTGTAGAGAAGGGCGAAACGCCCCAGTTTCAAGCCCTAATACGAGTCCGCCTTGAGAAGGGTTACGACGTACTCGGCGCAACCCTGGTAGCAGTGCATGGACTTCCCTCGCAGAATGGACGTGGAACCGGAGGCGCGGCTCCACAAACGCCAGCTCACTAAGGCCAGGTCATGTCCCCGTTTGATTGTCCGCGTCAGCGCCATTCCGCAAATATGGCTTGACGGGCCCTCTGGGCTGTCCATAAGGCTGCGCAAGATTCATATTGTGGGCACCGTACTACCGGACCAGGAGCAGGCAATCCGGCAGCGGCACGGAATCGTGCGCACGTCCTTCGAAGAATCGAACAGAGATTTCCCCAAATTCCCGTGTAACACGCCATGTAACGTTTGCGAAACATCCGCGAATATTGGCTGTAACCCTAATGTTTCAAATTTTCGTATCCCTCCCGTAACTAGCCAAATGCCGCACGATCCCGCTATGGTGGCCAGCATCCTTGCAGGGCACCTTCAGCGAGGTACACACGTGTTCATAAGCGCGGTAAGCGTCTCCGGCAACGCCCTATCCTACGTATCGGGATGGAATGACTGAAGCCAGCTGGGAATATGCTTCTCGCTTTCGAAGTTTCGAAGGGGTCGCATTGATCGCACCTTAGTCTGGACAAATCGGGCCGGAGCATTCGCAACCATGACGTTGATACGAAAAAGCAATGCCGTAGGAGGCTATATGCAATTGGGGAACTCGATCCACGACCGGACTGCCAAACACAAGTGGTCAGCGACCGTCGAAAGCAAACTTCTGGTACTCACATTTCTGCTAGCAATCGTACCTGTGGCCTTTGCCCAAGGCGTAAGCGGCCATATTATCGGCACTGTCCAGGATACAAGCGGCGCGGTAATCCCGAACGCACAGGTGACGATTACGAACCAGGAAACGGGTATTATCACCCACACCAAATCGAACGCTGTCGGCGAATACCGCTCCGACAATCTACCTCCGGGCACATATAGGGTCAAGGTCGAGGCGCTTGGCTTCCGCGATACGGTTTCAGCCGGCAATATCGTAGCCGTTGATAGCAACAATCGCGTGGACGTCAGCCTACAGGTTGGCAAGGCGGATCAGACGGTGGAGGTAACGGCACAGAACCCGCTTGTCGATACTACCGGATCCTCACTCGGCGAGGTGCTAAACGAAAATGACGTCCAGAGCCTTCCCCTGAATGGACGCATCTTCTCACAGTTGATTAACACCGTTCCGGGCTCGGTGGCGACCGGAGTGTCGAGCGCACCGGAAGCGGCGGCTGGCGCGGGAGCGCAAACGGACATTACAGCATCGGTGAACGGTATGCCCTGGGCAGGCACGACGTACACGCTGGACGGCGTCAGCGATATGGAACTCCTTAATGCGTTCGAGACCGTCACGCCACCGCTGGACGCTTTGCAGGAAGTCAAAGCTTCAACGGCGAACTCTGATGCAACGGTGGGAGTTTATGGAGGCGCGCAGGTTAATGCGGTGGTCAAGTCGGGCACGAACGCGTTCCATGGCTCGGCGTATGAATTCTTCCGCGATGACATGTTGAACGCGATTCAGTGGCATGCCACCTCCAAAGCCCCGGATCGGTCCAACCAATTCGGTGCATCGCTTGGCGGGCCAATCTTCCGAAACAGAGCGTTCTTCTTTGGCGACTATCAGGGTCTGCAGTTGAACAACGGCGTCTACTACACCGGATACACGGTTCCGACGGACCTGATGAAGCAGGGATACTTCCTGACCAGCCAGTTCCCAGCGATTTACGACCCGCAAACTGGAGCGCCTTTTCCAATTGTCAGCTCGTCGGGTGGTCCGGCTTACCAAATTCCTACGTACCGGTTCGACCCGGTGGCAGCGGCCATGGTCGGCGCAGCCGACATCTGGCCCGAGCCCACTTCTCCCAGCCTCAGCGTCGCCAACTACACCGCGGCCAACTCGCAACCGGACGACACCAATCAGTTTGATGAAAAGGTCGACTATCAGTTCAACGACAAGAACCGGATATTCCAGCGAGAGTCGTATCAGCACCGCGATCTGACCGCGCCATCCCCCGGTACTCGCTGGTTTCAAGTCGGCAATGTTAACGCGCAGAACCGCATGCACAACGCCGCCGTCGGTTACGATCACATCTTCTCGGCGCTTGCGACCAACGAGCTTCGTTTTGGGTTCAACCGCTTCTACACGTTGGATTTCGGCAACGACTACCAGACGAATGAGAACACAACCCTTGGAATTCCGAATGGCAACGTAGACCAGTTTCCAAACGCGACCGGAGTTGTGGTCATCTCTGCCGGCAACATTGCTCAGACGGGCGCGCAGAGCTGGACAGACGCTCATCGCATCACCAACGTTTACCAGATCACCGACAACTACACCAGGGTGGTAGGCAAGCATACCATTGTCGTTGGCGAGGATTACCGTCGACTGCAGGCGTCGCTGACCAACGCGAACTCGAGCGGCAATGGCCAATTCAATTTCACTACCGATTACACCGGAAGTTGCGCGGGAAACTCCAGTTGTTCCGGGGCAACCGGTGGCAATGAATTCGCCACCTTCCTGCTAGGACTTCCGTCTTCGATCAGCCGCGGATTCGTGAACACTGACCCAGCGACTCGTGCCAACCTTTGGGGCATTTACGGGCAGGACACCTTTCTTATTTCGAGGCAATTGACGATGAATCTCGCCGTGCGCTGGGACGTTGTGACCCAGCCCGTGGACAAGTTCAATCGCCAGTCGAATTTCGATACGAACACTGGCCTGCTCGATATCGCGACAGCGAACAATCGCGCCCCCAACGTGGACAACACCTATGGCAACGTCGACCCCAGAGTCGGGTTCTCGTATTCTCCGAATAATGGCAAGACCGCGATCCGCGGAGCTTTCGGAATCACCACGTTTACCGCTAATTACGGTGGCATTGGCGGAAGTCTGGAACGCAACTTCCCATTTTTCGAGCAGTATTCCGAGACTCAGTCAACTGCCTATACTCCGTGGGCAACGATGGGAGCTGCCTCAGCTGTTAACCCGGTCTACGCGAGCTTCTATCATGGCCTGCCTACGTTCGTGACGCTCACCACGTCGACGCCAGTTACTCCGCAACCCAACTCGAGCGTATCGTATATGTCGCTACACTTCCGTCCCGACAACGCGAATGCTTGGAACTTTGGCGTTGAGCAACGACTCACTGCCACGACCGCGCTCAGCGTAACCTACGTGGGCACGAAAGGCTTGCATCTCTTCCGGGAGCGGAATATCAATATTCCGCTCCCGGGGCCGGGCGCGCAGGCGCCACGGCGTCCGTATTACACCCTTTCGCCGAACGTGTCATCGCTCGAGTACTACGGCTCCGACGGAAAGTCCAACTACAACGCGCTGCAGGTCGAAATAACCAAGCGCATGTCGCATGGCCTGGCAGGCCGACTTGCGTACACCTGGTCGAAGGAACTCGACAATACGAACGTGTTCGACCCGCTTCCTGGTCAGGATCGCATGAACTATGGCGAAGGCAACGAGCAGGCCCCGAATGTGCCGCAGAACTTTGTGGCCAGCCTTACCTACCAACTTCCCTTCGGACACGGCGGAATGTGGCTCTCGACCAGTCCCCGGACGGTCCAGTCGATTGTTGGTGGTTGGCAGATCAGCACGATCACCATTTTGCAGGCAGGACAGCCGATGACGATTCACCTCACGTCGGACAACCTGAATAATGGCATGAGCAACCGCGCCAACGCGACCTGTCCTGGGGTGGAAACGATCGGGAAGGTTTCGGAGTGGTTCAATACCAGTTGCTTCGCCACGCCTGCGCAATATGTGATCGGCAACTCTGGATTGGATAAGGCGGTCAGTCCCGGTTATGTAGACTCTGACATCTCATTGTCGAAGACCGAAAGGTTCCGCGATCAGATGGATCTTCGTTTGCAGGTTGATGCGTTCAACGCATTCAATCATGCATATCTTGGTCACCCGAACACCACCTGCTGCAGTAGCAGCAATTCCCTGTTTGGCGTCATCACAAGTGCAAATGGTCCGCCGCGCAACATCCAACTGGGCGCGCACTTCGACTTCTGAGAAGTGAGTGCTCAATCCAGCCGGCGCTGATTAATTGCTGATCGGCGCCGGCCTATATTCAAGGATCCACTCAGTGCACTAGATGGACAGCATGGTGGAGTGCGATTGCGTTCGAGACAACTCGAATGCGTATGAGTGAACCCGCAGGAACCGGAACCGTGTTCAATGCAATCGCAACACGCTCCCGTGACGAAGTGCGCGTCGGATGTTCCGCGTCGGGCAGGAACGAAGAAAGGGCAGAGTAATGCATGGATAGAAGAAGGTTTCTGGGAGCGGCGATTGCAGCCTCTCTTGTAAATAGAAGCACGGGGTTTGCAGGAATGTCGGCCCGCGCGCAGAGCATTGGGCGTAGCCTGGTACCGGCAAGATCTTCAAGGGCTCCAAATTACTGGTGCACGTGGGCCGCCCAAAATTATATGTACGGTCAGCATGAAGCCAAGCTTGACCCCGCGATCCTCGAGGGAGAGTCGGGAAGCAGACTTGCCCACGAAGCGATGAACGAGGATGCTATTTTTGGAGCAATGGGGTGGGCCAATCTCTTCTTCGCAAGGGTTCGCTCCGATCTATTCTTTCTTTTGGACGATGGCTGGGAGTCCGGTGGTACTTCGACTTTTGAAGTCAATACCCGGAAATTTCCGTCCTTCGCAGGTTCTCCGGAAGATCGTCTGAAGAAGCTCAATCGTGCCATTCAAGATCGCGGCTGGCGCGGTGCAGGATTATGGTGCAGGAATACGCCTGGCGGAGATGCGGATTACAGGCTCGAAAGCTTAAGCGCCTCAGCAGATATCCATTATTGGAAGGTCGACATCGGCGACCCCAGTTTCAATCTGATTCGCCTGCGCGATGCTTCGCACCTCCCGCTCACGCTTGAGCACGTCCACGGCGAGTTGCCCATCAATGGAGACTGGAGAATGGACGGCCGGTTTGGTCCGCTATCTCCGAATTCGAGGCGGATCGAGATTTTGAAGCACACAGATGTCTACCGAACTTACGATGTGACGTCGATTCTCTCGCTGCCCACTACTCTCGACCGAGTTGCCGCAATGTTGCAGGGTGCTGAAGGCGACCCGGAAACTCGAGGTCTATTGAATGTCGAGGACGAGGCCTATGTGGCCGCGGCCCTCGGCTGCACCATGGGGATTATGCGTCATCCCATGGTTGACCTCCGGGCCGGAGACGATGTCGACTTGTTTTTTAACGGACCCCGCAAAACGAAGAAGCGCATGGATGAAGTCGTGCGTGCTCTCCGCTGGCAGCGCATCGCGCCTCCGTTCTCACCCGGGATCGGAAAGGTCACAATCAGCAGTGAGATTCTTACCGATACCTGGCGCTTCGAGCGCGGGCAAACCTGGCAGGCGGAGATCATCGGCAATACGGTGCGGCAAGGAGCACCCGCTGCCATAACGCGCAACCTGGCATTGCCCGCAGTCAAGTCGCGGGGAGAGAAGCCGTTCATTTTTGCATCGCGCTTTTCTAACGGAGCCGTCGCCATTGCCGCGCAGGAGCGGACGGCTGTCGAGAAGGCCTGGTACATGCCGGCGTGCGAAGTGATCCTTCCGATCTCCGACGCTTCGGGTCCCTTCGGCATCTTCGGACAGTTTGAATCGCTCACGCTCGTCTCCGACAAATCGTTCCGGGACCGGCGAATACTTGCGCAAGATCTGGCCAGCAACGAAGCCTTCGATGTTTCGCACGCTGTAATAGCAAAGGAGAACACCCTACAAATCCCGGGCGCTATCATTCGTGAGATAGGGCTTCATAGTGCCACCCCTGGCGATCTGTCCTCCCCGGGGCTGGTCCTTGCCATAGCCCCCTAACATCGCGTTGCATGGGAATCAGTGTCGATCGCATCGAACGGCTCTGGCATACGCGCAGTCTGGTTTGTCAGACAATCATGTCTTGGTAAGGCCCAGCGCCAGTGAGCAGTTGTCAAACTGGCGTATCGTAATTCTGCATATGAGAAAAAGGACGAAGTTTTACCAACATCTCCGGACTCTTGGCAGGGTTGTCGGCTCGGCGATCGCTGTGGTCTTGTTCCTCGTCTGTGCGCAGGCGCAAACACCCAAAGCACAGTCCGGGTTGGAGCTTCGATCTGAAGATCGCCAGTTGGTCAATGCGTTTAACTGGGCCAAGCAGCAGGCGCTGGCCTATGTCAATGATGGCGATCCAGTCGGCCCATGGTACGAAGCAGCACTTCCGGGGAGGCAGGCATTCTGCATGCGCGATGTGTCGCATCAAGCCGCCGGGGCTCAGGCATTGGGGCTTGCTCGCTATACGCACAACATGCTTCATCATTTCGCCGAGAACATTTCCTCCTCGAGGGACTGGTGCAGCGATTGGGAAATCGATCGCCTGAATCGCCCGGCGCCGATTGACTATGTGAACGATCGCGTGTTCTGGTATAACCTCCCTGCCAACTTCGATGTGCTCGATGCCTGTTACAGGATGTACCTGTGGTCGGGAGACAGGTCATACATCGAAGACCCTGTATTTCTTAACTTCTATCGCCATACGGTAACGGACTACGTGTTGCGGTGGAACCTGGATCTCGCACACGTGATGACGCGCGAAACCGTGCCGCAAGACCCTTCCCACTTTCGCGGCGATCCCAGTTACGGGGAAAGCCGGCGCGACATTGCGCTCGGCGTCGACTTGCTGGCGACGCAGTACGCAGGATATCGCTCCTATGCAGCAATCCTGGCAATTCGAGGAGACGATGGAGCGGCACAGATGTACCTAAGAAGTGCATCTGATGTGAAAGGACTGATCAACAGAGCATGGTGGAATCCCGCTGAAGGACATTTCTATGAATTCCTCGACAAGGACCACCAATTCCAGGGGCACGCGGGGGCCGACTTGCTCTATCGCGATGTCGTTGATGACGGACCAAAAGCACAAGGCGCTCTCGATACTCTTCTGAAAGCCATGCAAGACGAGCCGGCGAGTGCAGTAGAGCCGGAGTCTCACTACGCAGAGATTCTCTACCGATATGGGGATCCCGCCGCGGCTTACGCTGAGATTATGGATCTCACGCGTGCTGGCCGGGAACGGCGAGAATATCCGGAGGTGTCCTATTCCGTGATTGGAGCCATCGTCAATGGACTCATGGGAATCAATGTCGAGCCGGATGTTCCAATCAAGGATCTCGCGCAGGGCAAGCCATTTAGAACAGTCGTTAGAACAATGCCTCAGTTGACAGCCAAAACAAATTGGGTTGAACTCCGCAACCTGCCAATTGGAGATGGAGCAGTCACTGTGCGTCACTACGGGAATCGGAGGACGATTCTCATCAACCATGAAAAGACCGATCTAAACTGGGAGGCGGAGTTTCCCGGATCATTTGCAACGCTTGTCGTAAATGGGAAGCTCATGAACGCCCATATTGAATTTCGTCGGCTAAGTCACGCCGTGACGTGGGTCAGGATACAGGTCAAGGCTGGGAATTCCGCGCGCGTTGAGGTTCCGAAATGACAATTGCCCGAGAGGCGATACCAACCTCCGACAGCATACGAAACTCCACAGCGGCTGACTCCCCTAAAGGGGGCTTAATTGAAGCCGGTCTAAGATAAGAGCTGAAAATGGGCTCGTAATGCGGGCATTACTGATGCGTCACAAAGTCAGTTACCCCCGTGAGAGCGGAATGCATTTCCCCTTGGATCAGTACCGATATGCGGCAAGGCTCCTACAGTCTTCCTCACTCGCCTCCATCCTCCACCGTCTGTTTCAAAACCTGTAGGTTCCGAATCAGAGCAATTTAGAGAAATCATCAGCAGATAGCGATTCGAAATGCTCCTCGATCCTGATGCCCCTCAATCCTGAGGCGTTTTCAGGAGTAGTCCGTGTCTGGGACGGTCCTCGTGCGATTCCAGGTCTCAGAATCGAGATCTGGGGATCGGAGGTTCAAATTCTCTCTCCCCAACCGTTCTCTTCAATACATTCCACACTTAAGACGAACTCAAAAACAGAGCCCACCCGGGTTAAAGCTTGACCTCATTCGCACGGGTAAGAAAAGCGATGCAGTTCGCCAACCATCTCTGCTGCAAAGGAGCGCTGAACTCCGGAGCGCGATGCACCAACAGACGCGTGGAGCCGAGCTTGCATGCAAAGCTCGCGGCACCGACTTGGCGATTATGATCGCGGCTGTAACCCATGATGACTACTGGATCTTCGGCTCCGGCTGCTCGTTCGATGAGTAACCCATTTGATGATTTGCCGTGTGCCTGATAGTGCACGCCGAGAACGCGATTGACAGGCAGGGATGAGAAGGTTAAGTGATCGCGGACAAAGAGCCAGTTTCCCATCCATGGAGCGCGCAGATCGCCCACTTGACCGCTGTATGTGAAGGCTCCGAGTGAAGCGAGCTGTTTGGCGACTCCGTCTGCGAGAGAGTCGTCTGGAACGATAGCCAACAGGGGCGTTCCGGCACGCAATGCAGACAGAACTTCGTCCGCGATTTGGCCGGGAACCTGTGGTGTTGATGGATCGCTTCTGGTTGGTATCTCCTCTAACCCGGTCTCATCTCCAATGGCACGATCCAGCTTCGACCCTTCGACGACCCCCGAGGACACGATGAGATCATAGTGTCCCTTCGATGAAAAATCCGCAATTTCGACGCCCATTAATTGAGAGAGCTGTCTCCGGACCGCCGGCAATACGCGACTGATTCCGATGGAGAGTTTGCCCGCGAAGCCTGGCTGCGTGTTCACGACCCAAATCTCGCGAGTAAAGTCAGATTGCGGAGCTGCGTCATAATTGAATCGGAAGCTATAAATGCCATCGCGAGAAAAAATGGGCACAGCGAAGCTTGCCTGGATCGTATAGCTGAACTGGTCGGCGATGTTAGGCGGCACCGGCCAGGAGCCCAGTTCCGTCGGCTTACCTCCCGGCTCGATCATGGAAAAGTACAGTGTGCCGGAGATAGGCAGAGATGTGTCGTTGAATAAGTAGAGATCGAAGATGGCGCTCTCGCCGACTGCATAGCATAGCTTGTGTTGCTTGGCGACCGGGCGGATCGGCTGCAGACTGGAAGCGATCAGCTCTGGATTGCCCTTGAAGTTACGCAGATTGTCCACAATGCCGGAGTGATTCTCGATAGCGGTGGACTCCCAGCCGCTGATGGCGGCGAAGTCAACTTCGTCGCATATGCGCACGTTCTCCAGGTATTGCTGCCAGCTTTCGTAACACTTGTCGCCTAGCGCGCTGTAAAGGTGCGCCGCAGTTGGGAAGGCTTTGCGAAATCCCCAGCGATCCAGGAACTTGTTGCATCCAGTAGCGATCTGCCGATGGTCCTCGAGGTCGTAGCTTTTTCCATTGCCACCGAACTCTCCGTTCTCAATCTGATGAATCATCTGCGGATGGTTGTCGGCAACCGCACAACCTTCCATTTCGCCGAACTCGACCAGCGCCGTCTTGAGCGGCTGACGATAAGTGAAGTGCTCGCTGTCTTGGTAGAACTCGTCGTACCATTGGTCGCCCGCTCCCTGGTGGTTGATCCACCAATCGCCCCAGGGCTCCTCGTCGCTACGGTGCATCTTGTCGTTATAAGGTTCAAACCATGCCTGGGCAGCGCCACGCGCCACAAAGCCATCGTTGAGAACTACCGAACGCGAGGGGTCTTCTTCGTGCATGAGCCGCAGGATGCTCAGCGTGTCAGGGTCCTTGAGGTTAGCGCCAATCTCATTCTGCAACGTGTACTGAATGAGCGAGGGATGACTGCGAAATGCCCGTACCATCGCCGTGCACTTGGTCACCATAAACTGACGCGAAAAGCGATTCGCGGCATCGGTCGCCGGTTCCATCACCAAGCCCGGAGCATTCACCGCAGCCCTCGACGGCGCCTTTCCAACGGATAACTTGCCGCCGCCCGGCTCCATGTAACGCAACAAACCGAGCTCGTCATGCGCACGGAGCACGTCTTCTTTGCCCACGTTGCGATGAAAGTTCAAACAGTTCAAGCCGAGCTTGCGCGCCTGCCGCACCTCGCGTTCGGCCAATTCCGGTGTTGGCCACAGACCATTGATTCCCCAAAAGCCCCAGGAGATTGCCGAGTAGAGCTTGATGCGGCGGCCGTTCAGCCGAAACATCGCGTCCGTGCCCAGTCCCTGCGGCGCGAACCAGCGAAACCCAAAAGGGATGGTCCGCGAATCTTGCTGGCCTCCAGCAGTCGTCACCGTGGCACGCAGATGATAAAGAACCGGAGAAGTGAGATCCCAAAGGCGCGCCTCTGGGCAGCTCAGTGTGGCTCGCACTGTTTGCGCGTTTCCGTTTGCTGTCGCTGCCTGGATTTCGCCGCGGCGGCTGACCAGAATCTGCCCCGAGGTAGGGTCGATCACCTCAAAGAGAGGTGCTTCGTGCATCGTGCCTTTTACAGAAAGAAATGCGTTGACCGTTTTCGGCTCGGGAGTACTCAATACCCAAACGTCGTCGATATGCCCTGTCAGAGGAACGCCGCGCAGCGTCAACTCGCGGTCCAGACCGCCGAAGCCGTGAGAACGGTAGATGTTGACTTGGCCCCAGCAGATAATTCCACCGTCAACCCAGTCATAGCGGCCGCCGGGATTGGTGATCCGAATGGCCAGCCGGTTTTTGCCTCCGGGCCGGGCGGCAACCGTAAGGTCGCATGCAAACGGCAACTCCTCCATGATTGAGTAGCCGACCAGGTGTTCGTTCAAGTACACTTCGGCGCGCAAACGCGCCCCTCGAATGTGCAGCAGGATGCGCTGACCGCTCTGCGATACAGGAATCTGAATGTCACGCCACCACCACGACACTCCCCGGTAGGCGCCATTCTCTGGAACTGGGTCGTCAGCTGCATAGCGGTACTCGTCCGGGGTGTAAGGACGAGATCCAAAGCGCTTCCAGAAGATCTGTTCGACGGTGCAAGGCAACCTGACGGTGGCGGCATCGGCTGTGCCGCGATTCGTGTCCAGCGCACTCCATCCTCCGGTCGGCGGATTCGCGGGTAGCTTCGCCAAATCGAAGCTGTCCGGTAGATAGATCTCGTCGCTCTCCCAATGTGCCTGCTCGTCGATCCAGAGGTTCCAGCCGTCATCGGGCAAAATCGCGCCATCGATGGGAGCCTCAACACGATTGACCGCAGTCAGAACGTCATGCGGCTTGCGAATCTGGTTGAAGGTCGTGGCAAACGCGCCGGCGGCGGAACATTGCTTGAGAAACAGACGTCGATTCATGTGCGATCCTTGCGTGCGTATTTCCCTGGCGCGTGAGACGCCACCCATTATGGCATCGATGCCAGCATATCGGCAACGATACCACTATTTCCCGATCAGCGACTTCCGAAGAGTATCGCGACGCGCCGGTCGCGTTTTTCCGAGCGCATCCAAGTCTTCGCGGCGCATGCCGCAATTGCGCTCCTTACTCTCGAAATGCGAGAATCCGGAACTCAGGGCAATCATTCATTCAGGCATCGGCTTAGGTCAATGGAATTTCAGTGTCTGTGAAAAAGAAGGCTGGAAGACGGAGGGCGGAGCGCCGTTCCACCGTCCAACAATGAGGCCAGTGTGGGTCAAGCGAGGGTGACGGTTCCGCCTGCGGATCGCATTCCATTCAAGGAGAAAGTCGGATACTCCCTGGGAGATTCGGCCGCGAATCTCTATTGGAAGACCTTTGAGTTTTTTCTCGCCATTTTTTACACGGACGTGTTTGGTATCCCGGCTGCCGCAGTCGGCATGATGCTGCTTGTCACCCGCCTCGGCGATGCCGGCGCGGATCTCTTGATGGGTTCGATTGCCGACCGTACCCACACGCGATGGGGACATTTTCGGCCCTATCTCTTGTGGAGCGCTCTCCCGTTGGCAGTGGCAGGCGTGCTGACTTTCACGACGCCCCGACTGGCCAGCGGGCCCAAGCTTTTTTACGCATACATTACGTATGGCGCACTGATGCTCATTTACACCGCTGTGAACACTCCCTACACAGCACTGATGGGCGTAATGACGCCAAATTCTCTGGAGCGCACTTCAATCTCCTCGATCCGTTTTGTGGGCGCGTTCACGACCGGATTGTTTGTACAGTACTTCACGCTTCGCTTCGTCAATTTCTTTGGCCGGGGAAGCGATGCACGCGGTTGGCAGTTTACCATGGTGCTGTATGGCGTGCTTGCCATTGTTCTTCTGCTGCTTTGCTTCGTCAGCACCCATGAACGGGTGATCCCGTCCACGCAAGCACTCGGGAACGCGAAGAGTAAATGGGGACTGGACAGGCTGCTCTGCAGTTGGCCCTGGTTTATCCTCGTCGGAACGCAAATCCTTACCGTTTCAGCCTTTGCTATAGAAGGATCGGCTTCGACCTACTATTTCAAGTACTTCTTAAAGCGTCAGGATCTCCTGGGATTGTTTCTAGCCGCGAATGGTGTGGCGTATATAGCTGCCGTCCTGATTACTTCGCATCTGGCGAAGCAGGTTGGCAAGAAGTTCCTGTTTATTTTGTCGCTGGTGCTGGGCGGAGTGGTAGTGGGATTCTTCTCGCTGGCGCGCCCGCCAAATATAGGATTTGTGTTCGCGTTGCAGATTGTTTCCAGTTTCATGTTTGGCTTCAAGTCTCCACTAGCCTTCGCCATGTTCGCGGATGTGGCCGATCACACGGAGTGGCTAAGGAACGAACGCATTACGGGACTAGTGCTCGGCTCGGCTATTTTCTCAACGAAGATCGGAATGGCTATTGGTGGCTGGCTGGTCGGACTTATTCTGGCCCACTATGGCTACGTGGCGAACGTGAGCCAGACCGCTCATTCGCTGCACGGAATCGTTCTTTCCATGAGCTGGATTCCGTGCGTGATGGTCTTGTCAGCCGCCGTTGCCATGGCGTTTTATCCGCTCGACGATGCCTTTATGGCGAGGATCGAAAAAGATCTGGCGCTGCGGAAGCAGGAGACCGGTGGATGAGCAAAACGCGATCGACAACAGGGCTGACGCGATGAGAGGGCATGTGCCAGCATTCTCCGAAGACCGTGCTAGAATGCCTCGTGGCCGAGTGGCAATGCTTAAAGCATGAAGTCTCGCTGAAGCAAATCAGCCTTCCATACCGCGCATTCGTGGTTTAGGCTTGTCGCAATAGAGATTGGTGAAGCAGCGCAAGTGTACGCACAATGATGAAGAAACGGAAGAAAAGAGCAACCGTCACGGATGTGGCCCGACTAGCTCGGGTAGGCGCGTCGACGGTGTCCCGCTTCCTGCGCGGCGTCCCGGTGCGGCCCAAGGTCGCCGAGCGCGTGGCGCGTGCGGTAAAGGAACTTGGATATGAGCCGGACGAATCAGCCCGTGCGCTGCGCAGTGGAAGATCGCGCACTATCGGCGTGATTCTGCCCAAGGTTTCAAATCTCTTTTTCAGCCAGTCAGTGCAATTGATCGAGGAAGAAGCCCGGCAGCGCGGCTGCACGATGGTCCTTCTGACACATGAGGACCGGCTGGAAGAGCTGTTGGCGCATCTGGCGACATTGCGGCGTTATCGCGCGGACGGCGTGATTCTCACAGGCACTCATGGGACGACGGTGAGAGGCATTCGCACTGCATTTCCCGATGTGCCGGTGGTGGCATTCGATCACTTCATTTCTTCATCGCTCGATGCGGTGCTGCTCGACAATCGCGCGTCCGCGCGCATGGCGACAGAGCACCTCCTCGGGCATGGCTACGCAACTGTGGCTTGCGTAACCGGAAAGCCTGAGGTCTACAGCTTTGCGGAGCGTATGGCGGGATACTCCGAAGCTATGAAAGCCCAGGGACGGACCCCCTGGTTGATCACGGCTCCAAATTACGATCAGCTGCGTTCAGTCCTGAGGGACGCGCTTGAGTGTGAGAAACGCCCCGTCGCATTGCTGTCATTGAGCGATTTCGCCACGCGCAGCGTTCTGACGCTCTATAAGGAGCTTGGCCGCAAAGCCGCGGATTGCCCGGCGCTTTTGGGTTTCGACGATCCCGACTTCGCAGCCCTGGTCGATCCGCCACTTACTGTCATTCGGCAGCCGATTGCGGAGATGGTGCGCAACGCAATGGGTCTCCTGTTCAGCCGAATCGATGGCACCGCGCCAAAGAAGGCAAAGACCACTTCGCTGCCAGGCGTGTTGGTCATTCGCCGATCTTGCGGATGCAATTAGTGGTTCGCGCTTCGCGCATTCTAACTCCGTAAATCTTCAAATACGCCACGGGGTAAGTCGTTGCATCGCGCCAGTTTTACCGCTTCTTGGCGCGGGAAATCCAGCACATATCCGGTAGATACTCACCGTGGGAATGAATTCCGTCGCTCCCATTGCGCGCACCCGCAACACCGCGCGTTGTCGCCGGCGAATGAAGGTGATTAATGGCTTGGTAAGCCATTCCGCACCATCCAGGACAGCGGGCCACGCTGAGACGCAACCCCTTTGTTGTTAACCCTCTAGCCGGTGCGCCAGTTTTTTATAATTGGCAACGATGCCGATACAATGTTGGTATCGTTGCCGATATTGTGGCAGCGTTGCCACTTTTCCCTTGACAAGGCCTCTCGGGAAGCAATAAAAATGTGTGTCCTTTTCGGAAAGGCAGAGCCGGTAGCGAACCTGCTGTGGTTGCGTGGGGATTTGGATGCTTAGCTGATTCGTCCACAGGATTCCAATCCTCTCACTCGGCACCCGGCTGAACCCGGCTGAATGTGCTTACGGAAATTCAAGGACAGGAAATCGTGAATTGTGCGGATGCTCTGGCTGGTCACGGCAGAGATCTCGACTCAAACGAAACACTCAACTTCTGGAGGCAATGATGATGAATCTTGCTGTAAAAGGAATGGCCAAGAGGAGCGCGGCAGCCAACGAGCCGAGACACGGGCTCCTGGGCAATATGGCGTCCGGCTGGTTGACAATTCTGGCCGTAACCATCCTGTTGACGCCCTTCGGCGCGAATGCGCAGATGTCTGGCACGGGAGCGATCTCGGGCACGGTCACCGATTCCACTGGCGCTGTGATCGGAGGCGCCACCGTCACCGCAACCGCGGTCGACCAAAACACCAGCACCGTCCGCACCACCACCGGGGCTGGCGATTACAGCATCACCCCGCTCATCCCCGGTGAATACACATTGACGGTAACCGCCAAGGGCTTTGAGAAATTCATTCAGCAGCATGTAACCGTTGATGCTCTGGCCACGGTCGCAGTCAATGTCAAACTCACCATTGGCGCCGCGGAACAAACCATCACCGTCACCACTGCACCTCCTGTTCTGGAAACAACCGAAGCCCAGATCGGCGGCGTGATGGACAACGAAATGTACACGAGTCTCCCGCTTCTGATGGGCGCGAGCGGCCAGCCCGATCAACGCCGAGCCACAGACTTTAGCTTCCTGATGCCGGGTGAGCAGAACACCTATGCCGCCTCAGCCGGCGGCAACCCAACCGATGCCACGGGTGGCGTCAACGGCAGCAACCCGGCGGGCGGCACCTCTGAAATCTACATCGACGGCGTCAATCTGCCTGAGGGAGACGGCGTCGGCGATCCGCGTTACACCTGGACGGCAATCGGCGTCGACTCAATCGACCAGTTCCAGGTGGAGAGCGCCGGTTACTCGGCGCAATATACCGGCCAGGGCGTACAAAACTACTCCATCAAGTCCGGTGGAAACCAGATCCACGGTTCCGTCTATGAGTACATCCGCAATACCGCCCTCGATGCCTGGTTGGGCAGCAGCAAGATCCCCACTGAAACCGGCGCGACCGTGCCTCCAGGCGGAGTCTGCAGCAGTGCGGCATTAACCGCATCGACTCCTTGGTGCAATCTGGGTGGCGTCAAGTCCGCCGAACATATGAATGAGACCGGCATCTCGATCGGCGGTCCCATTGTCAAGAACAAGCTCTTCCTGTTCTATAACTGGGGCGAATATCGCTACTCGACGGGAGGTTCCCCCAAGGTCCAGACCATTCCCACGCTTGCCATGTTGGGCTATTCGTCATCGGGATCGGCGCTCGGCTATGCCGACTTCAGTGGATATGCTTTGGCAGAGGGCAAATCCGGATGCGTGCCTGGCTCGACGACCAATCCCTGCTACGACGTCTACGATCCCGGATCGCAGACTGTCTATAACTGCACGGCAGCTGCCTGTCAGCGCACCTGGTTTACCAACAATCAAATTCCGGCCAACCGCTACTCCACCGCGGCGAACTATATTAATAAGTTCATGGAGCCTTCTTCGGCGACCGCCAGCCAGAGTACATATAGCAACAACATCACCCTGGGCTACCCTGCCGGATTGTCGAATTGGTACCAAACGGGCCGCCTGGATTACGACGAGAGCGATAAGAATCAAGTTAGCCTGATCATTGCCTTCGGCCGTCAGTCCGTCGCCGGTGGTTACGATCTTTCCGGGGGTGCATCCAACTCGCTTCCCCCACCGTTCAATACCAATCAGTTCTATGCGCCGACCACCAACGTCGATATTCTCAAGGATACCTACACCATCAACGCGCACTTGGTGAACCAGGCCGCGGTTGCGTTTGGGCGCTACAAAAGCCTGGATTCCAACCAGGACGATAAGTCCATTTACGATGCAGCGTCGACCGGCTTGCTCAACACGCCTCCAGGGCAGCCTACCGTCGGCTTCCCCGGCGTCTCCTTCACCGGCGGCGCAGCTTCCCCCACCAACGAGGGCGGCTATAACTGGCATGGGCAGCTGCAGAATACCTACACCGTATCGGACAGCTTGCAGTGGCAACACGGCAAACATAGCTTCACCTTCGGCGGGCAGGATGTTTATGTGCAGTTCAATCTCTGGACCACTGGCAATTCCACGCCGCTGACCTACACGTTCTCAGCCAGCCAAACCGAAGGGTATAACGCCGCGGGCTCCGGGCTTACTACGGGTAACTCCTTCGCCAGTTATATGCTGGGCGCCGTGAGCAGTAGCAGCATTACCATCAGTCCGGAGTGGGGAGCGCGCTGGACGAGTCCCTCCCTCTGGGCGCAGGACGACTATAAGGTGACGTCCAAGCTGACCCTGAATCTGGGCGTGCGGTGGGATCTCTTTGGCTCCATTCATGAAGCTCATGATCAGTGGACCTGGCTGAACCCGGGCGCGGTCAACCCAGTCACAGGGAACTATGGCACGCTTTCTTTTGCAGGCGGAACTCAGGGCAATGGCCCCTATACAGGCCTGCATTCGCCTTCTCAAATGTGGTACAAGAACATCGGTCCCCGCCTGGGAGCGGCCTACGCCCTCAATTCCAAGACCGTTATTCGCGCCAGCTACGGCGTCACTTTCGCGCGTGGAAACTGGACCGCCGGCGGCGGAGGCCAGAAACTGCCCTCGCAGATGGGACTTATTCCTTCGGCATCGGCGCCTGCAGGTCTCAGCAATGCTCCCTCCTTCTATTGGGATGGCAGTTCTTGCGCAGGTCACGCCAATGGATTTGCCAACGACGGCTTCACGCCCTGCGGCTGGACAGGATCCACAAGTACTCCCGCAACGGTAATCGCGCAGCAAATTGCGGCAGGGAACTACCCTGCCGGAACCACCCTGGCCGAGTTCGGCACGGCCGAAACGGCCACGGAAAAGAATTCCAACAACGGATCGCCGATTTACTGGGATCCGACTTTGGGGTCACGCTCTCCCGAGTACATCAACTGGACCTTTGGGCTGCAGCGTCAACTCACCAGAAATATGTCCCTCACTGTCACCTACGTTGGCAGCGAAGGCCACTTCATCTCGGTCTCCAAAGCCATCGGTGCAAGGAACAACGAACTGCCAGAGTCCATGGCCGCGCTCTCCGGATACGCTCTACCGCCTCCTGGCACGGGGACGACGGCATCCGCATGCAGCGGCGCCGGTTGCCAATACTCGTTGCTAAGCCAGAAGGCGACCACGAACGGTGCTAACATGCTTGCACAAGCGCAGGGATTCGGTTTCACTCCGCCCAATCCTTACACCAACCCCGAATCCACCGGTTCAGGCGGCTACTACACCAGCAACACCGTGGCCCAGTACTACCAGCCCTTCCCGCAATACAGCGGCCTGAGCGACTCCACCAGCTTTGTGGGCAACGAGAACTGGAATGCCGCCGAAGTTTCCGTCCGCGAACGTCCGGCGAACGGTCTGGACTTCATGGTCAACTACACCTGGTCGAAGTCGATCGACGACCTGGGAACCTTCCGCGTCGGAGATAACAATCACCTCGATCGTTCTCTTTCCGCAGCATCGCAGCCGCAGAATCTGGTAGCCACTGTGGTCTATCAGTTGCCTATCGGTCGCGGCCACATGTGGGGCGACAACTTCCTGTATCGCTCCGTCGTCAGCGATTGGTCCATCTCCGGTATCGGCACCCTTCACTCCGGCCTTCCCATGCTGATCGTGGGCAGCGGTTGTGCGGGCAGTGGCATTCTCAACCAGTGCATGCCCAGTGTCGTTCCTGGACAGCCTGGACGCCAGAATGCCTGGGGCAAAACCGCAAGCGGAGCCGCGGTAAGCTGGGATCCGAACAACGCCAACTATATCGGGCATGTCTCGTACGTCAACCCGGCCGCATTCCAGGTGCTGAACGGCGGCACATGCGCAACCGGAACTGCAACGCCTTACCATTCGACAACCGAACAGGCCTATTACGTTTGCAATGGTCCTGAGGATTACGTGCCGGGCTCGGCAGGTCGAGTAGCGCCGATCAACGGCCTCTATACCCAGCCCACCTACAACGTCGACATGGGAATCAAGCGGGCCTTCCCGATCTATCGCGAATGGAAGCTTTTGTTCGGAGTCGACATGACGAACGTGACCAACCACGTTGTGCTCGCAGGACCTGGCAGCCTCTCGGTTTCCAGCACCGATCAAACCGCTGGCAATTTCGCAGTGGTCTCCAAAATTGCCAACTACCCACGCGATGTCCAGGGTTCCCTGCGCATCAACTGGTAAATATCAACCCGCGCCTTGAGCAGTATTCAAGGCACACTCACATTCGCTACAACCGGAGGGGCTGGAAAACCAGCCCCTCTCGTCTCATCAGTCGCCTTCTAGCCCCGATCGACCAAATGCAGAACGATGGACCGCTGCTTCCGCGGCCAGTTGCCGCCCCAACGGCCGTTGCGAGGATTCGATGCCTGCCAGATCCAAAAACCCGTCGAGGGACGAATCCGACGACGATAGCCCGGTAACGGCACGCCTCGTTTCTCGGTTGCTCGCACTCATCGATCGCGGCGATCTGCGTCCGGGCGAACAACTCCCCCCTGAGCGCGAGCTCGCTAAAACCTTGAACATGAGTCGCGCCAGCCTGCGCACCGGCATCGTGTCGCTCGAAGTGATCGGTGTCCTCAGGAGCCGCCATCGCCTGGGAACCTTCGTGTCACCCGAGATCCTGGTCCGTGAATCCAATTCGTCGCAGAGCAACTGCGGTTTTGTTTCCTCGCAGCTCTTCGAGGCTCGGCTCCGGATCGAAGCCATCGTCACAGAATTGGCTGCACATCGGCTCACCGCGAACGAGATGAATCGATTAGCTGAGCAAACCGTCGAAATGTTTGCCGCCTTGGACAATCCCAGGAAGTTTGCTGACCACTATCTGTATTTTCATCGCATTATTGCGCGCGCTGCCGGCAACGCGGTTTTATGTGCTTTGCTTGAGACGATTACCACCAGCCTCTTTGACGGTCGGTCGCCAATCATCGAGTCCATCGAGAGCCGCAGAGAGTCGGCAGCGATACATAGCGAGATATATAAGGCCATTCGCTCCCGGAATCCATCGCAAGCGAAATTCCTGATGGAAAAGCATCTCAGGACCGCGAGCCAGTTGGCTGACGCCATCGCGGAATCTCCGATCGGGGAAATGATGGAGATAGGCGGCGCCGCGGAACCCTCTAACGGTAGATACGGTTCAAACCGTGAAGCGAACCATTCACTCGGGTAAGATTTGTTGATTTCTCTAGATTGCTCTGTTTCATAACTCACAGGCTTGGAAACGGCTCTTCTCGTCCAAAATTACCTTTCGTTTTCAGTTAGATAGAAAGCGCGATTCGCGAGGGCTTTGCGAACGGATTGGCAGCTATTGCAGGGTTTTGGCCGTTTCAAAAGGCCGCCGCGGCGGTTCGATTGTTGACCCCTCTTTTTGAAACACGACGTGTGAAGATCCCGCCGAAGCTTGAACGCCGCGTATCACCGGCTACTGCGCCAGCCCTCGACCAAACCCGCCAGCGTTTACGAATCCAATCCACCTGGACGTAAAACGGGCTTACCGGGCAGATGACTCAGAAATCCCTTGCGGACTTGCCGACCCCAAGTAGTGAATGATAATGAAGGCTATCACTTGCTAGGTTGGCAAACCGGGATCATCTTTGCGCCGGTTGGAATGTGATACTGCACTTGGCAATTAAATTATCGCGCGCTCGAAGATCATCATTGATCGACCGACAGGCTCTCCGCTTGATGTGTGACTCGAATGAGTGAAAATCGTTCGCGAAATGCGGCCAACATAGCTTTAAGTCAGGTGTGCCGTAGACTGTGTCATGCCGTGCGTGCCCAGATCCGATAAATCAAGTCATATGCACCCAGACTGGATTGCTTCCGTGCGGGCTCATTCTAAAGGTAAACGCTTAATTCCATAGCCGGGGCCTTCGGCGGTCCAAGCTCCGGTATGCAGATCCGGCATCAGCCCACCCGGACAGCGTGATTGCGAGCTTTCGCGATACTGTTCTCGCCTGGTGTGTAAACGGTGTGCCGAGAAAGCAGGGGGCGCGCAGGCCGAAAACTACTGGAAATTCCGAAGTGCCTTGCCTGTGCGCTCACCAGAACCCTGGTGGGAGCACCAAGCTTGATAAAGTTTCGTTTGTCCATGTTTTCTTATGCTCCTTGTGGCCCGGACAAGCTCTTTAGAGTCGCATCTTCGCTACGAATCCGAAGTGCGCGCGATCAACGGGCTAGTTGTACGTCTTGTGAGCTCCGGCCACTGGCCGAAACAGCCGATAGACAGTCACAACGGAAGCGGTGCGAAGCAGTCGATGCGCTTTAGGGCCCTTCAGCACGCGAGCTTCCCACCCCCTAACAGGCTTAGGCGAGATTAAGTTACGTGGAGCTGATACGATTCGTCAATTGAAATGCCGCCGGCATGATCACAAGCGTAGACTTGAAGTGTCCATCCTTCGACACTTCAGTATTGCTTTGTGAGGAGCCGCGGAATTTGTGCAAGAATCCCTGCTGTGAGGGACCCGCCCGATACTTCGGTTGAGGTTTGAATCATGATGCGATCGGTTATGGGCATCGCCCAATTCGCGCTTCTTTCCGCTACGGTTTTCGCCCAATCAGCAGTCATCCCGCCTACACCAGCCTCCAACACGACAGCAGCAGACGCGAATCCAAAATTCGTCATTGCGGATGTGCAGGTCAGCCCGCATCGTCTCTTTAATCGCAGTGGCCTGTCCTTCGTTCACGGCGACCGCTATATCTTGCGACGCACCACCATGCGCGATCTGATCGCAATTTCCTACGGCCTCGAGGCCGGATTCGTGAAGGAAGGGCCGAGTTGGCTCGAATTTGACACCTACGATATCACCGCCGAATTGCCGCCCGGGGCGACGGCGGATACAGAAAAGCTGATGCTGCGAGCGCTGTTGGAGGATAGATTCAAGTTGGTGGTCCACAAGGGGATGTCGTCCATACAGGCGTATACACTCATGCCTGGCGATGGCAAAGTAAAGATGAAGCCATCGGACGGCACAGACGATCCCGGTTGCAAATTCCAGCCTTCGGCCCCGAATCAGACGCCCGGACCTCCCTTATACGTCGCGTTTTCCTGCCACAACATTTCGATGGAGACGTTTGCGAAGAGCCTGCATGGTTGGACCTACGATTACAGCCACGGCCCAATTCTGGATTCCACCGGCCTCAAAGGAACCTGGGACTTCGACATCAAATGGACTCCGCGGCAACTGTTGGCAAGTGCCGGTGCGGACGGAATCTCAATTTACGATGCCGTGGACAAGCAACTGGGGCTCAAGCTGGAACTGCAACCAGCATCAATGCCGGCGGTCATCGTTGACAGCGTGAATCGCACGCCGACCCCCAATGCGCCCGACCTGGATAAAATTATGCCGCCGCTGCCACCGCCGGAATTTGAAGTGGCAACCATCAAGCCGAGCAGGCCGGACGAGCAGGGGAATGGCAGAATCACCGCTGACCAAGTCAACCTGCAGGCTACCCCGCTTAAATTTCTGATCATTTTTGCCTGGGATCTGACCCCGAACGATGACGAAGTGATCGTTGGCGCGCCGAAATGGCTGGATTCAGATCGTTTCGATATCGTGGCCAAGGTGTCGAGCGACGCGGTGGGAAACACCGCGCAAAACCCCATGCCTGTAGACATAGAAGATCTCCGCCACATGTTGCGCACACTGCTGACGGATCGTTTCCAGATGCAGACCCATATGGAAGACCGGCCTCTCGATGCGTACACCATGATTGCGGTGAATCCGAAGCTAAGGAAAGCCGATCCCAACAGCCGCACGCGCTGCGGAGAAAACCCTGGACCGGACGGAAAGGATCCAAGGATCGCGAACCCTGCGTTGAACAGACTGATTTCATTTCAGAACATGACCATGGCGCAAATCGGCGAAGAATTTCAAGAGCTCGCGGGGGGATATATCCATAGCCCGGTCCTGGACGCCACGGGAATCACAGGCACGTGGGATTTCACATTGAGCTTCAGCTCGGCCGATCTGACCAGGGGAGGCGGCGGTGGCGTGGGCGCGGCTCCTGCACCGCAAGGAGCGCCGACAGCGTCAGACCCGAACGGCGCTGTTTCCTTTTTCGACGCCATCAACAAGCAGCTCGGTCTGAAACTGGAGAAGCAAAAGCGTCCGCTGCCCGTGCTGGTCATCGATCACATTGAGGAGAAGCCGACCGAAAATTGACAGTTCGGATCGATGCAATGCCGAACACCGGTGTTTCGTCATTCCCGCGGACGGCCCGGTTCTTGAGGAAGCAAACTCGCCACGACAATCGGCGCCACAGCGAATTGCCCATCACGGATCTGGGCATTGTCTGTCGCCGCCCACTGAACGGTGATGCACTACACTGCAATGAGGTCACGGCTTCGGCACCGCAGGCAGGTAGCTGCATTGCGGGTTGCAACAGTTGAAGGCGCTGGGTGGTAACGATGAAGTTGCATTTTGAAGTAGCAGATCTATCTCTAAAGAATCCGCCGTCGGAATCCGCGAAAATGAACAGCGTAGCCACCTTATCCGCTGAGCGGATTGAGTTCAACCAGTGATTCATATATGAAACCGGGTATAAAAATTGGCGATGCCGGCGAATTGACCTGGATGGTTGATCCGACGATGACCATTACTCTAGGCGGCGCCTCGCCGGCTACTGTATTTTCAACACCCAGCATGATCATGCTCATGGAACAATCGGCGCGTGAAGCGCTAAGACCGTTTCTCGAGGAGGGAGAGGAATCGGTCGGAGTGGAAGTGCAGGTGGAGCATATCGGCGCGGCGGTGCTGGGTTCGACTGTGCGGGGCGTCGCGAAAGTGGTGGAGATCGAAGGTCGTCGTGTGGGCTTCGAGGTGCGGGCATTTGTTGGCGACCGCGAGATTGGCCGGGGTGGGCACCGCCGCGCGGTGGTCCAGCTTAACAGATTGGTTGCTAATGTGATGCAACTGCTGAACGAACAAAATCGCGTGATGAGTCTCAAGCCCGACAACGGCGAACTCGGCGAATTGGAAACTGTCACGGTCAAAGTTACGAATCGAGTTGCAGCCGTGACCTTGAATCGTTCACGTGCGGCGAACGCTATCAACGTGCAGATGACTGGTGAACTCGAGCGCATTGTGGCGTGACTGGCCGGGCATCCCGAGGAGGTCAGGGTTGTGGTCATCTCCGGCACGGGCGACGCATTCTGTGCCGGCGACGACGTGAAAGAAGTGGCGGGGTTGTCGCTGGAGGCCGCGCGGACCCTGAGTTTGCGGCAGGCAAATCTGTTTCTCGCGCCTAGGCCGTATCGACATATACACTTTGCAGGCTTGTTTCTAGCTGTTGAAGTGGGAATATGTCGCCTAGCCGTTATGAATTGAGTGATTTGCAATGGGAGAAGATCGAGGATTTTCTTCCTGGCCGCAAGGAGCATGTGGGCCGCACGGCAGCCGATAACCGTTTATTTGTGGACGGGGTGCTGTGGGTACTGCGCTCTGGAGCGCGATGGGCTGACCTTCCGGAGCGCTACGGCAAGTACAAAAGCGTTCATAAGCGCTTCGTGCGCTGGGCCAACTCCGGCGTCTGGGAGCGGGTCTTTCACGAGTTGGTGCGCGATAAGAAGAACCAGTATCTGATGCTGGATTCGACCATCGTGCGGGCCCACCAGCAGGCGGCCACGGGCCGCAAAAAAGGGGCGCGGACAAGGCTCTGGGGCGTTCCCGAGGAGGTCTGACGACCAAGATTCATCTGCTTACCAATGAACTGGGCCTGCCCTTGGACTTTCTTATCACGGGTGGCCAGGTAAATGACTGCACCCAGGCCATCGCGTTGCTGGGCCAGCACAAGGCCGATGCCGTGCTTGCCGACAAGGGATACGATGCCGACGTCATCGTAGAGCGCGTTGAAGCCATGGGAGCCAAAGCCGTGATCCCACCCAAACGAAACCGCAAGGCACAACGCCAGTACGACAAAACTCTCTACAAGCAGAGGAATCGGATCGAACGCTGCTTCAGCAAACTCAAATGTTTTCGCCGCTTCGCCACCCGTTACGAGAAATCGAAAGCCTGCTTCCAGGCCCTGGTCGCTCTAGCCTGCCCATGGTTGCACCTGAGGTTATATGTCGATACAGCCTAGAACAGTTGCCTCAGCCTGTGATTGCGGCCGTCAACGGGCCAGCCTTCGGCGCCGGCTGCGTGGCGGCATTTTCGTGCGACTGGCGGATTGCGTCGCACGCGGCACGTTTTGCGATGCCGGAGATTAAGCTGGGCTGGCCGCCGGGTTATGGTATTGCGCAATTGACCGCGCTGGTGGGCAAGGCGCGCGCACTTGAGTTTTGCCTAACAGGCGAGCCCATCGCTGCGGCCCGCGCGCTGGAGTGGTAAGCGTACGTCGAGTCCCTCTTGACGCGAGGAAGAGTGTGTCATCAGGTGTCCGCTTGTTTTTTGGTGGACACCTGATGAGTGTGTCTAAGCCGCCTGGGAAGAGTTGGTCTGAAGTGCGACAGCCATATTCCAGGGCAGCAGCTCCTGGATCTGGCTAATGGGATGTTCAGCGACCTGGGCCAGCACGGTGCGAAGGTAGAGCTCCGGATCCAGGCCGTTGAGCTTGGCCGTTCATGCCGCCCTTCCGACTATGCCGAAGCGGAGCACACTGTTTTACCGTGATACCGATTTACGACTCGACTGCGCGGCATAGTTCTGGTCTCCTTTCTCTGCACTTCAGTGCAGAGGAGAGGACATGACCATAAATGCCTATGTGACCACACCGAAGCTCCAGCGACGCATGCATGGGGGTCCGCTTGGGGTTCACATTGATTTGTATGCAGCGCGACTGCTGAAGGAAGGACATTGCCGACAGAGCGCATGGCGATGTCTCCGAGTCGTTTCTGACTTCAGTCATTGGCTTGAACGCAAGCGGATTAGTCTCGGCGAGGTTGATGAACGGACGGTAGAGAGGTACCAAGAGTTTCGGCTTCGGAACCGGTGCCCATTTTTGAGCGATAAGCCAGCGCTAGACCGTTTGCTGACTGTTCTGCGCGGCATAGACGCCATTCGGCCTAAGGGCCCCGCCGTGGTCAGTCCAGGCGATTTAATCTTTGGACAGTTCCGGCGGTACCTGGCTCAGGAGCGCGGACTTGCCTCTGGAACCATTAGCCGTCACGAACTTGTTGTTCGCCGTTTCGTCAGGGAGAGATGCCAGGACGAGTCGCGAAGATTTCGAGCACTAAGTTCTGCCGACATTCTTGGATTCATCAAGCATCACGCGGGAGATCGAAGCCCACGGTCAGCCCAGATCATGTGCAGCACTCTCCGCCAGTTTATGCGGTATTTGCATTACCGCGGATACATCAGAACAGACCTCGCGGCGAGTGTCCCGACGATCAGAAGATGGAGGTTGGCGTCTCTTCCTGAGTACCTCTTGCCCAGTCAGATCCAGAAGGTTCTCAACGCTTGCGACAGACGAAGCGCGATAGGCCGAAGGGACTACGCCATCTTGTTGATGCTGGCTCGACTCGGCTTGCGGGCGAACGAGATTGCGACTTTAACTCTGGACGATGTCGATTGGCGGGCAGGTCAGTTGACAGTACAAGCCAAGGGTAGACAGAGGGCGCAACTTCCGTTGCCGCACGAAGTAGGTTCAGCCGTCGCGGCCTATCTACAGAACGGACGTCCGCGATCGGACAGTCGCAGATTGTTTCTTCGTGACCTGGCGCCGCATGCCGGGTTTGCATCTTCATGTGGCATTTCTATGATCGCAACGGCGGCGGTGAAGCGCGCCGGCATCCAAGGTGTTGCGCACAAGGGATCTCATCTGTTCCGACACAGTCTCGCTACAGCGCTTCTCCGTGCCGGAGCCTCACTAACGGAGATTGGTCAGGTCCTGCGCCATCAGGATCACGACACCACACGGATCTATGCGAAGGTAGATATCGATTCTCTGCGTATGCTTAGCCTGCGGTGGCCAGGAGGTGTCCGATGAACCTGCTCCGACCCGCTCTTCGGGAGTACATCACTTTTGCGGCGTGATATTGGGTTTAAGTTTCAGAACGAGGAAAAGCGGCTAGCGAAGTTTGTCACCTTCATGGAGGAGCGGGGCGCTCCGACGATCACATACAAGCTGGCCATCGAATGGGCGACTCAGCCAGCAGGTCGACATGCAACCTGGACTCTGCGCCTCACAGATATTCGCGGGTTTGCCCGATATTTGCAGGGCATCGGCGTTAAGGCGAAGATACCTCCGACCGGGGCCTTGCCTGGCCCGATGCGTTCAAAGCCGTACATCTATACCTTTCGCTTGCTGCTTGGATTTGTCCACGCACGTATACACAGGCCGCCCTCAAGCCTCGATCTCCAGGATCTCGCTGCTCCGACGATCTGTGCTTTTCTTGATGATTTGGAGAAGCGTCGCTCCGTCAGTGTCCGCACTCGCAACCTGCGACTAACCGCCATTCGTTCCTTCTTCCGATTCATCGCTTTCGAAGAGCCAGCGTACAGCGCTCTCATCCAGCGAGTGCTCGCGATACCCAGCAAGAGACACGACAAGAGGCTGGTTAATTTCTTGACGCGGCCTGAGATCGAGGCGCTACTCGCAGCACCCGACAGAACAACCTGGATTGGGCGTCGTGGTCACGCGTTGCTATTACTGGCGGTCCAGACCGGACTGCGGTTGTCCGAACTCACCGGGCTCGACCGCGACTCAGTTGTCTTGGGCCGGGGCGCGCACGTTCGTTGTTTTGGCAAGGGCCGAAAGGAACGATGCACACCTCTGACTGAGCATACGGTCAACGTTATACAAGCATGGCTCAAGGAACCAAGCCGGAGCAGTTCCCAAGTGCTTTTTCCGAACGCAAATGGTGGGCGCCTCAGCTCCGACGCGGTGCAGGCTATGCTTGCCAAATATCTGGCAGCCGCAGGCCGGAACTATCCCTCCCTTAAGCGAAAACGCATCTCTCCACACGTACTCAGGCATACCGCTGCCATGGAGCTTCTACAGGCTGGAGTTGATTGCTCCGTCATTGCCCTATGGCTCGGACACGAATCACTCGAAACCACGCAAGTCTATCTGCACGCACACTTGGCACTCAAGGAAGCAGCTCTGGCAAAACTCCAACCGCTAAACGGCAAAATCCCCGCCAGGTACCAACCTGGAGATCAGTTGCTTGCGTTCCTCAACACGTTGTAGCTCTTCCTGACTATGCCGCGTGATTGCTCTTCAGCATCCAGCAATTGGCCGATATCTCCGACCTCCGTTCAGCAGCGTGGGGCCACCATTCGGCATAGTCGGAAGGGCGGCATGAACGGCCCTATGCCGAACTCGGCATAGGGCTGTTCCCAGCAGCGTGTACATCGCCGCGGCGCGCTCACCGCCACAGTCAGATCCGGCGAACAGGAAGTTCTTCCGCCCCAGAGCGACGGCGCGCAGCGCCCGTTCGGCGGCGCTGTTGTCGATCTCCAACATGCCGTCGTCGGAGTAGCGCGTGAGAGCACGCCAGCGCGAGAGCGCATAACGGATCGCGCCCGCAGTCTCGCTCTTCGCGGACAGGGAACGGAGCGACTTCTCCATCCAGCTTCGCAGTTCCTCGAGCAGCGGTCCGGCTCGCGCCTGACGAACGCTCAGTCTGTGATCGGCGGTCTTGCCGCGGATCTCCTCTTCGATGGCGTAGAGAGCTCCGATCCTGGCCAACGCTTCGGTGGTTGTGGGCGAGGCATGGATGACATGGATCTCGTGGAACTTACGCCGCGCATGAGCCCAGCAGGCGGCTTCATATATATGACCGCCGTACAGATGATGAAACCCGGCGTACGCGTCCGCCTGTAGAGCGCCCTTGAACGTCTTCAGATGTTCTCTCGGATGCTCGCCCTTACGATCTTCCGAGTAGGCGAACCAAACGGCGGGCGCAGTATCTTCTCCGGCCGGCCTGTCGTCGCGCACGTACGTCCAGAGGCGGCCTGTCTTGGTCTTGCCGCTGCCGGGCGAGAGTACCGGTATGGGTGTATCGTCGGCGTGCAGCTTGCGGCCGGCGAGGACATGCTTCTGGATCGCGTCCACAAGAGGGCTAAGCAAATCGCTAGCCGCACCGACCCAGCCGGCCAGCGTGGAGCGCGGAATCTCAACTCCCTGACGAGCGTAAATCTCCGACTGCCGGTACAAGGGCAAATGGTCTGCATACTTCGAAACAATCACGTGCGCCAGTAGCGACGGTCCGGCAAGGCCGCGTTCGATGGGCCGCGACGGCGCTGCCGCTTCGACCACACGGTCACAACCCGTGCAGCAGAACTTCGGCCGTACGTGGCGAATTACCTTGAAGCTCTCCGGGACGTACTCCAGCTGCTCGGAGACGTCTTCACCAAACTGCCGCAACTGGCTGCCACAATCCGGGCAGCAGTGGCCATTCGGCGCATGCGTCACCACTTCACGCCGCAGGTGCTCGGGCAAAGGCTTGCGTTCCGTCCGCGGCTTCGGCTCCTGAGCTGGTGAGACCCGCTCCACTGCGGCCTCGGCTTCCGCCTGCATGGTCTCTTCCTCTTCAAGCTGAAGCTCCAGTTGCTGCAACTGGATGACGATCTTCTCGCTCTTCCTGCCGAAGATCATCTGGCGGAACTTCTCAACCATCAACTTCAAATGCTCGATTCGCTCACTGCGCGAGTGCAACTCATCGGCCTGTTCGGACAGCGACTGGCGATGTGCCTCCAGCTCAGCCTCGAGCCGCCGAATCGCCTCATCTTGAGCAGCGATCAGCGATGCGTGCTCTTCCTGCTGCGCACGGACCAGCGCCAACAACGCTTCACGACCAAGGCTGTTCAAATCCGGCAGCGGAGCGCGATCCATGAACGCAGTATGCCATGAAGAGAAGTGGAAAACCTCGACAAAACCCGCATGAATAAAGGGGAATCAGCATGGTCAATCAGACAGCAACTTCCGGCGCCCAGGTTCTCTCCACTCTGCGCCAATCAATGCCTTCGAGAAGCATCGACAGCTGCGCCCGGCTGAGCCGCACCGTGCCACTCTCGGCCTTCGGCCAGATGAATCGGCCCCGCTCCAACCGCTTGGCGAAGAGACACAAACCATCGCCATCCCACCAAAGAAGTTTTACGATGTCGCCTCGCCGTCCGCGAAATACGAAAACATGTCCCGAGAATGGCTGCTGCTGAAGTACGGTCTGGACCTGAGACGCTCAGCCCATCGAATCCGCGGCGCATGTCGGTCACGCCGGCGGCAATCCATATCCTGGTCCCGGAAGGAAGCTCGATCACTGGCGCAAGCTCTCCAGGATGAAACGCAGCAAGGCGGCATCGGAGCCACTCTCAACCCAGATCATCGCCCCGCCGGGTAGCTCGATGTGGATCGTGCCGCCGCTCGTTGCCCGCTCTTCCGCCGACTTGTCCGGCGTCTCACTGGCCAGTTCGCCTGGCGTTGCGACCGACACGGGAAGCAGGGCACAGGGCTCGAACAGCTCTCCTCGCTCGAAGGCGCGGCGCCACTTAAATACCTGGTTGGCGTTCACACCATGCGCTCGTGCCACCTCGGCCACGCTCGCGCCGGGCTCCAGCGTCAACTGCACAATCCGACGCTTCTCCGATATCGAACGCCACCGCCGAACCTGACGCCCCAGACCTGCTTCAACCGCTTCTGCCATGAAGCGATCTTCAAGCCTAACCGCCGTCACTTCCAGAAGGGGAAGGCCGTACGCTTACCTGGAGTGGGGCCTCGTGAACGAAGTTGTGGCGGGCACGATGCTCATGAAATCCGCGCAACAACTCGCGGAGCGTTTGCTGCTGCTGCCCGCTGAGGCGCTGCGGCAAACCAAGCGCGCCATCCATCTGGACGAAGGGCAATTGCCCAAAGTTACACATCGCGCCGATACCGAAGCGTATCTGCGCTGCCTCGATTCACCGGACGCCCGCGAGGGCATCGCGGCGTTTGTCGAGAAGCGGAAGGCAAAGTTTGCCGGAAGATAATTCAGATTAAGGCCTGAGCGGTACCTTCAACGCACTTCCACCGATACTGTTCCCGTTACATCCTCGTCCAGCACCCACCACTCGCCTTCCCGGTGAGCCATGACTTGGTGCCCGTTCATCCATACCCCGCGCGAATCTTCTGTAGCCGGCAGTCGCACCTCGGCTTGCATCCCTTCCGGCAGCGCCGCTGACAAGGTAAATCTCGGAGTCATCTTCCAAGACACGCGCACTGTTCCTTTTGGAGCCGGCACGGTTCCGCTTGCAAACTGAAGGCCGCCGGGATGTGGTTGTATCTCCGCTTCATTCCACCCCGGACTGCTTACCTGCACTCCTAGCACGAAGCGCGGCAGCAGGTTTGCCGGAGCCGCTCCCCATACGTGGTTCCAATCCTGGTTTGGCTTGAAACGTTGATCCCAGGCCTCCCACGTGATGGTGGCTCCGCTGTCGACCATATGCCTCCAACTGCGATCACCGGGCGCTATCATCTCTTCCACCGCGGCCTTTGCCTGTCCGTTCTCGAACAGCCCTTCCAGCAGGTACTGAGCCGCGTATACCGAACACCGCATCCCTTGTTGTGCGAGCCACTCCGCGACGTGTGCGCGCTTTTTCTCCGGTACCAGCCCAAATGCGAGGGGAAACAGATTGGCGTGAAGCGAAGTGTGATCGGTTCCTATGCCGTCCCGGTATAACCCTGTTTTTTCGTCGAACAGCACTTTTTGAAAAGAGGCCAGCGTCGTGCGTTCGCGCCGGGCGAAATCGTCCGCATCGCTCTGCTTGCCCAGGACCAGGGCGAGCTGGCCCATCTCTTCGATGGCTCGCAAATGAAAGGCATTCATCACCGTGTTCACCCGTGTAAATACGTAACCATCGCGTTCGCCTATCGGCCAATCGACATTGTCGCTGCGCTGCATTTGCGCCGGTGTGCTCTGAATCAGGCCATCGGCTCCCGCCCGGTCCACCAGTGTTTTGCTCTTCAGCAATTCGTAATGCTTCGCCAGCCAAACTTTGTCGCCGGTTTGCATCCAATCCGCATAAGCCATGAACACCATGTGCGGAGCCCACTCGGTCGGCCATGTGGGATAGCGCATGAGCCGCTCGAACGTGTCCCGTTCCATCCGGGAATCGGGATCGCCGGCGTAATAGCCAAGCTGGGCCAGGTATGCATCGGCCTCGTAGGCCAGCCGCTCGCGGTCGCCATCCACAAAGATGCCGGCGAAGGTCGTCGCTTTAACCGAATAGTGGCATAGATCCCAGACACGATCGAGCATTGCGTCGGAAGAGTGAAAGCTCGCTGCTTCATCGTTCCAGGTGCTGTCGAAGGCGGCCCTTCGCTTCACCTCGCTCGGGCGCAGCTCGCCTGGCCAACCTTCAATCTCTACCCACTGGAAAGGCGTCAGCACCCCAAACTCGGGCCGAGTCAGTACAGCCGGTGGCCTTGTATTACGGGCATCTGGAGGCGGGGCGATTACTTCGTCGGTCCCGTCAAGCGTTGCCTTCACTTCGGAGTAGCGGACCGACCCCGGGGGCGTGCGGTCAATCCGGCCATTCCGCATCGCCTCGCCAAAGCGGACCGTCACCTCGCCCTTGCTCCCCAAATCCGGGATCAGCAGTAGATTGCCAAAGGCGACTCGGCCGAAGTCCAGAAGATAATTGCCATCCGGTAACTTTACGACTGACAACGGGCTTTGCTTGACCAGCTTCACCTGAGCAGACCCGGCTTTCGAACTAATAGCTACGAAAAGCGCAAGAAGAGCCACTTGGAGCACCTTGGCACGGTTGTCTCTGCATCGTCTGAGCACGAATTTCACTCCGCTATTCATTGGATTATTGGACCTCTCGATCGACCAAATAGTTCTTCGGTTCTTTCGCCATGTCCAACGCCTCTGTTCATGACGCCATGCCCACGCCTACCAGGTTGGCGGCAGCAATAATCACCAGAATTCCCGCCCACAACAGGCGGATCGGCCGGCTGCCCACGCCGGTCCACTCGCCGAGCGCCAAGCCCACCAGTTCGCCGCACAGTACGTAACCACTCATGTGCAGCATCCAGTTCACATAGCTCAGCCGCGCCGGAATGTTGGCCTCGCCCCACGCATAAAAGAACATCTGGAAGTACCAAATGATGCCGCCCGACGCGGCCATGGCGCCGTTCTTCAGGAGAGTTGCCACCGGCTGCGACAGGTCGGCACGCAGCGAAAGGTTCTTCTTGAGCGCCAGGCGCGTGAAGCAGTAAGTCATATTAATGATGGCGCCGCTGCCCATGATGAGTACGTAGCTAGGCAGCCGCGCGTACAGCGGGTTTACGCCCAGTTTCAGCACCGCCTCGCGAATCGGTGTGGCCGCATCAAGCCCGAAAGAAAAACCGGCCGAAAAGATGCCGCACATCACCGCTAGCGCCAGGCCGAGCGTCACGTTGAACTCCTTCACTTCCGTGCCCAGTTGCAACTCTTTTTGATGGCCCGCATACGAGACCGTGGCCACGCCGATCAGCGCCACAATCACTCCGGCCATGCTCCACATGCCGCCGCGACTCGTAAACAGCGCCAGAAACTGTCCGTGCAACGCTGGAGGTACCAACGTGCCCACCACCAGCGTCACGCCAATGGCCAAGCCAATCCCCAGCGAAATGCCGAGGTGGCGCATGGTGAGCCCGTAGCTCACGTTGCCCACGCCCCACATGGCGCCAAAGAGCTCCACCCTCCAAATTAGTGCAGGGCTCAGCGACGCATAGAAAGCGCAGAAGTGCGGCAGCAGGATATGGCTCATGCTAAGCGGCAGAAGAATCCAGGAGAAGAAGCCGGCTACTGCCCAGGTGGTTTCCCACGACCATTTTTTGACCTTCTCAATGGGCGCATAGAACGACGCGGCGCACGCTGATCCCACCAAGTGCCATCCGATTCCTGCCAGGATTGCAAACGGCATTCCTTCTCCATTCCTGTTTGCAGCGGGTGCTCGCCTGGCGTTCGCAGGATCGACAGGCTAATTGTTGAGGTCTCCGTCTTCCAGAGTCTCGCGATTGACACGAGGGCCGAAATACATTGGCATGACAGGCGGTTCCTTCTTCGATGCATTCTCGAAAACGGCATCCTCGACAGCTGCTTTGTAGGAAACGAGAAGTTCCTCGTCGGTCAGTTCTCCAAAGTGGATCATCGTCGGCGCGTGAACGGGGTGCTTCATTGCGGTGATCTTGTTGCTGGCACGGTGATGCCATCGGAATTCTCCAACGAAGTTTGAGAATAGATGAGCAACCGGTCTCTTGCATTGCCCTTGAACCGTACATCGACGTCATGGCCAGCGTCAAGCGCTGCCACAAGAGTCGTGTTGCACCTGCTACGAAAGGGTAGCGCCATAATGGCCGGCACCACGTAGCGCTGTATTAGGGGCGCGGCGTGGCCTATATTTCCACCCGCGCGCAGCGATGAGCGGAGAAATTTAGCGAGATTGGAGTTTAGTGCAGATTTGGATAGGCCCGGTAAGCCTCGACGGTCGCGGTCAAAGGAGTACCGGGAACCGACGAAACCTTCAAAAGCACATCAAAATAGGGGAATTTGTCGGCTCGCAATAGTTTTTTGAAAGCGGACAACTGGTCATCTGACAGGAGAAAGTCTCCAGCTGCTTCAGTCGCTTCTGCACCAGTGCCTTCAATGAGCAGAACCACTCCATTGTGGTCAGGGTTCGGCTGGTAGGAGACAACGCAATACTGAGTCGAATCAGTCTGCGTGTAAACCGTCAACTCGCTCCCCGTCGGTGCACGGTTCACGACGGTAATCGGACCGTCGGTGGAGAATTTGGCCACAAAATTCATGTGACTTTCGAAGAGGTCGTCCCAGGGATTCGAAATTCGGCCGCCAATCAGAATCACGTTGTCGCGCTTGGTAAGATCCGGCAGATAGCCGCGCGCATTATATAAATGGATTTTGGTGCCGAGAGGATCAAGGGCCAGAATGCGGCGTGCAAGCTTGAAGTCGTCCTGGTCCCCGAGATTCCAGACTGCAATCCGGCTCAGAACTGCGCGCAAGTCCGGGCTCGCATTCTCAGTCTGCAGCTGGCTGATGTAGCTGCGGCTGAGATAGTCATTAAACTGAAAGGACCTCTTGTTGATGTCCTGGAGCAGGCCGAAAGACGCGTCAGCCAGAACAATATCCGTATCCGGCCGTGCATCTAAAATGTTACCCCACAACTCTGCAACCGCCGGCTGGGATTGCCAGGGATACATGGACCGGTATAGGGAACGGTACTGAAAGCGGAGGACGATACAGGTTACGGCGAGCGCGACAATGATCACGCCGGCAAGGACCATTACCCAGCGCCTCTGCAGGAACGTAGATGGGACAACAGGAGCCGCGTCAGTGGGTTTGGAAATCGCAACCACATTGGCGGGTACGGGTTCCAGCGCTTTGGTCGCCGCTGTTTCAATCGCGATTTGCGGTTTGGCTGGTCGATACTTGAAAACGGGGAGATAGCTGCCGCGAGGAATCTCGACGACCAGGGACTCGTTCGCTCCCTCGCCTTCAAAATATGCTTCGACCCGCTTGCGGAGCTCGCTTACATTGGTGCGAACAATATTGTCATCGCTGGTGTCGTAGTCATGGCTTCGACCGAACACCTCCACACCGATTCTCTGCTCATGAACGGTATCAAGGCCATCCTTGAGAGAGCACTTTCCGAGGTAAAAGAGAAGTTCTTGCAGCCTTGCGGCACGCTTCACATAAGAACTGGACGCGATCCGCTCCAAAAGCGCCCAGCAGGTTGCGGTATCCGGCAAGTCTCGAATCTGCAGCAACGACTCTGTCATCCGCCCAATGCCTCAAGCTCGATGTGGGACTCTACAACCACCCTCGACGGAGTGACGGTTCCGCCTCACTCGAGCATACGCAACCAACTGCATAGCTCACGGCCACCCAATTCTAATCAAAGCTCGTCAGAGATGTCACGTTTAGCGTGAGAGGCCGGCCACGAACGACCTGGAAAGCGCCTTCGACGAGGTCTCCTGCGCCATGCGGAGGGCAGTTCGCGGAATGCTGGCTTTGGAAAGGGCAGAGTGCGGAATAAGTTATTTATTTGGAATAAGATAACTATACGATCCGATCTAGAAGACTCGTCTTTGAGCGAGCAGTGATGCGGCAAAAACTACCCGTCGGCGGCCAGCGCAAACTCTCAACGCCACCGGAGTTCTAACAAAAGCACCCCAGTTAACAACTCCTGACAGTCAAGACCTTGTGGAGCCTACAGAGAATTCACTTGCAAGTTATGAATATGGCGCTGCATTCTTGGGCGTCCTTGAGGGGAGGGTCAAAATGGAAAGGCTATCCCTCAGACTTTTTTATCCGTGGCCCGATCTAGGATTAATTCCCCGTATGGATTGGTAAGCAAAATCAAGTGTATGCCGAGGGAGTTGAGAAACCGGTCATTCGGGGAACTGCAGAAACCGGTCCTGCAGGGTCAATCCTGCCCGCACCCACAGAACAGGCCGCAGCGAGCCCATGCGGGCGCCTCGCAGAAACAACAACGCGCATCAAGCACGATATCAACGAAATGCATCAGCAACACAAGATGAAAACTGAGTCAGGAGGCAGTATGTATTCGAGATTTGAAACCCTGGCGACAAGGCCGGGCCGTTATCAGACAACCCAGGAGGGCGTGGAATTGCAAAGCCGCAGAGATTCCTGGACGCGTGCATTCCACAAATGGAGAGCATACATTTTCACCATCGTTGCTGTTCTTGGCCTCGTGGCCGACACCTCTGCCGTTTACGGCCAGAGCGGCGCCGGTTCCATCCAGGGCACAGTCACAGATTCCACCGGGGCGGTGATTCCCGGAGCTTCGATCCACATAGCCAACCAAGCCACTGGCGTGGCGTCTGACACCAAATCGAATGCAGTTGGGTTCTACCAGGTGCCCGAGCTCTTCACGGGTACCTACACGGTGACAGTTACCGCTCCCAACATGAAGACCGAGGTTCAGACCACCGATCTTCTTGCGAACCAGACTCGCGTGATCAACCCGGTGATGAGTGCGGGTACGGTGTCGCAGCAGGTCACGGTGAAGGCAGACCTGGTTCAGCTCACCAACACAGAATCCGGCGTGATCGGCACGACGCTGGAAAATCAGCGAATCAACCAACTGCCGATGAATGGGCGCAACGTGCTCACGCTGGCAGCCAACTCGGTGCCTGGCCTGGAGGGCGGTGAACTTGACGTGGGACTGGAATACCAGGGCATGGAATACGTTGCAGACGGCGTGGCCCTCGACAACGATAATTTCGGCGGCCAGCAGAATACGTACGGAACCTTGTTGCCGGACGCGGATTCGATCCAGGAGGTTTCGTTCAACCTGATCGCCGCTCCGGCGCAGTTCGCCTCACCGGGCACCGGCATCATCACCACCAAGTCCGGAACCAATCAGATCCACGGCTCGCTGTTTGAAACGGCGGTCAACAATTACTGGGGCGTGGCGAAAACGAGGAACGATCTCCCCAACTACGTGGCGCCACAGTATATCCGCAACGAATTTGGCGCCTCGGCGGGCGGACCGATCGTGATTCCGCACCTTTACCACGGGAAAGATAAGAGCTTCTGGTTCTTCGCGTATGAGCGCTATTCTCTAGCGCAAGTATCGGAAGAAACCGTGGCGGTGCCTACGCTGGCTGAGAGAGGCGGAAATTTCAATAACCTCGTCAGCTCGGGTGTGACGCAGGCCATTTACGATCCGTCGACGACGGCGGCGAGTACGAACTGTGCATTACCTCCGAGCGTGGTTGCGAGTACATTGACTTCCACCCAACTTGCTCAGGACACGAATGTTCCCTGGTGCCGGGCGCAGTACAACTATCTGGGGAACATCAACTCGATCAATCCTGCTTTGGAGTCTCCGATAGCCAAGCAGCTGTATGCGATCACGCAGCAGCCGACCAACTTGAACGACCCGCTGGTAACGGGAAATCTCACCACTCCCAATCCCGGCTTCAGTGTCATTCCCAACATCACCTTCCGCCTGGATCACAACTTCAGCGAAACAAACAAGGCATACTTGCGCTATACCCAGGTTGTTGCGCCAGAGAATCAGAAGAATCTCCGCAACTATCCCAGCAACCAGGCTGCGACAATTGCCTCCGGCAGTTTTCCCAACGGCGCTAGCGGCTATCAGGTCATCCCAATCTCAAACTTTGGCGCTGCAGCTGGATACACGCACGTCTTTTCGCCGACATTCTACGCCGAAACCGTACTGAGCCAGCAGTGGTTCGACGAGTATGTGGGCGGCGGCGGCAATCCGAGTCTGGATTACGACACCATGCTTGGTCTGCCCAACAACTTCGGCGAAACTGGTTTCCCCGTGATCAACGGCACTACGACGAATGGTTACGGCGGCACTATGTACCAATACCAGGAGAACCAGATCGTCTCGGAGATCGACGAGAATCTGACCAAGGTTTTCGGGAAACATCAGATGCAGTTCGGCGGCCGGTTCCGGCACGACCGCTTCTATTACCTGAACAGCCGCAATGCCGATACCACAACCTTTTCCACATTTACAACCGGACTCTTTCAGGGGAGTTCCGACCCGGCTCCCTATACGGGAACACCCGGCTCCTGGGCCAACACCGGCTTGGGCGACGCCAGCGAGTATCTCGGAAACGTCGCTTCTGCCTCGGTGCAACTGCAGGATCCTCCAACGTGGTTCGTGGACAAGGAAGTCGATGGCTATCTTGAGGACCACTGGCATGTGAGCAAGAACCTTACTGTCGATGTGGGCCTTCGCTATGAAGCGCATCCGGCCAGGGTGACCAGGGGCGGTGTGAACGTCAATTTCGACCTCAACGCCTACAACTCCACGACGGGCGTCCACGGCGCCATCGTAACCGGTGCACCGATTTCTCAATTGATCTCGGAGGGATGGACGACCTCGACGATCATTCAAAACATGGAGAACATCGGCGTGACGTTTGAGACGCCTTCGCAAGCGGGAATGCCAAGCACGCTTTATGACAACGCCGATCTGATGGTGAGCCCGCGCGGCGGCTTCGCGTGGCAGCCCTTCGGCAGCAGATGGGGCACGGTGCTGCGTGGGGCTTATGGCCGGTACATTCAGCCGGTTCCCACGCGCAACTCCAACCCTGGCCCGACCAGCTTGCCGTTCTCGTATGGCTATACGCAAAACTACAACGCCGCGAACCAGTCACCCAGTGGTTTGCCCAATTACACGTTGACAGAGAACAGCACGAGCAATCCCAATTGGATTGTGGGGGGCGTCAACGCGGCCAATATTGTCAATTCGTCAACGGTCACCGCGATACTTCCGGGCGGGGTCGCCGGCACGTACTGGAATCAGAACTACAAGCCAAGCGTTGTGACCGAAACCGGAGTCACCCTGGAACAGCCGTTCAAATGGAATTCGGCCCTCCGGCTCAGCTGGGCGTACACGCACGGCTCTTATCTCGATCACGCCTGGTATCCGAACCAGACACTCTCCAGCTTTGTATGGGAGATGGACACAGGCACGACTCCGCCAAACGGAGGAGCAAGCGCCATTGGGACAAACCAGTATGCGGCCACAGCGCTTGGCCCGTATGACAACATCACATACGGCAACTTCAACTTCGACGAGAAGACCGGCTGGTCGAACGACAACGAACTCCAGGTGAACTACGAGCGCAAGTTCCAGCATGGGTATGCGTTCCAGATCTTCTACACCTTCAACCGCGCATTCCGTATCGGCAGCAACTCAACCCGTGACAGTCAGACCTATACCCCGCAGAGCTATCTGGGTTATAAGCCGGAATTGGGTAGCTTCACTTCGGCCTATCCCGTGACTCCTGCCGCCATTCCGCCAAAGGCTCCGACGGGCGTGTCGCCGTATGAAGACTGGCATGACCTGATTAAGTGGGAGCGCTATCAACGCGACGCTACCTTTGAGCCGCACCACATCGTGTTCAACTTCATCTTCGATCTCCCGGTTGGCCGTGGCAAGAAGTTCCTCGGCAACTCGAATCGAATTGTGGATGAACTGGTTGGCGGTTACCAGATTGCGGGCGTGGGCCACATGACATCGGCAATTTTCCAGCCCGCAGCCAGCAACTGGGGCCCGACCGCGCCAATCCAGGTTTACAAACACAAACTGCCGATTACGGATTGCCGTAGCGGCGTCTGCTACCCCTCATACCTCTGGTTCAACGGCTATATTGCGCCGACCGCGAACGCAAGCAGCGGACAGTGCACGGCGGCGAACGGCGTCAAGTCGCCGAACGGAGTTCTGGAGTGCGTCTACGGCCTGCCCACGACCTACACGCCGTATGAGCAACCGATCGATACCGTGTATGGAACCGCGTTCTACAACACCAACAACGTGACAGTGAATCTGCTAAACAACACCACCGCCACACAGGGGTACGGTTCGGGGGCAGTGGGCATCAACCCATATTCGAAAACCTTTATCGAGGGCCCCAAGAACTGGGAAAGCGATGCCTCGCTATTCAAGGTGTTTCCGATCACCGAAAGGTACAATCTCAGATTTAATATGGACGTGTTCAACTTCCTCAACCACCAGGGATGGAACAATCCCAACACGACCGACGGCACTGAGGTGTACTGGCCAGGAGGCGCGTCAGGTGCCACTTCAGCCAACGCCGGCCGCCAGGTGCAGCTCTCGCTCCGCTTGTCGTTCTAACTTGGCAGCATAGATACAACTGCAGGCCCCCGGACTTTTCGTCTGGGGGCCGCAGTTCCCACCCAGATTCCCTGGAATGCAGAACGCATCACTCAAGAGGGCATCTTCCTTCGCGCCGCAATTGGTATGGAAAATGGCTCGTTAAAGAGCCACATTGAAATACTTACACCGTTCACCACAGCAGGCGATTCACTCGGACATTTACGGAGTTGAAGGCTGGATGATTCGGCAGCCAGGATTCAAAAAGAGAATGCGATGATTTCTATTTCTTGCGCTGACTATGCATTCCCGCTGCTCCCCAGGGAACGGCGATTCGCCCTGTTGCGACTGCTCGGCTTCGACTACGTCGATTTGGGGCTCTTTGAGCGCAGCGAAGGATTGAGGCCGGGACAATTGCTTGCCGAACCTCGAAAATTCTCCAGGCAACTGAAACGCGATCTCATTCACGCGGGATTGCGAGCCTCCGATGTCTTCATGCAAACGGGAATGACTCTCAAAGATGCGGCAGAGAACAACCCAAACATGATTGTGCGCTCGCAGAATCGCAAAGCATTCATCCTCACACTTGAACTATGCGCGGAGCTGGAGTGTAAGCATTTGACGGGTCTTGCCGGTATTTCACACAAGGACATTGGCGAGAAGGACGACCTTGAGTTAGCTGTGGAAGAGATTCAATGGCGCCAGCGCTTGGCTTCCAATTCGGGTATTTGTTATGCAATCAAACCATATGTCAACTCCATTTGCTCGAGCGTAGACCAGTCCCGTGCCTTGCTGGAGGCAGTTCCAGGACTGACTCTGACTCTGGACTACGGACATTTCGTGTTTCAGAAAATCAGCTCCCGTCATGTCCATACCCTGTTGCCTCATGCTTCTCACGTTCATCTGCGCGGTAGCGCGCCGCACCGTCTGCAGGTGCCGGTCAATGAAAGTGAGATTGATTTCAACGGCATCGTCAAGCGTCTTTATAAAAACAAATATAGAGGCTTCCTTGCCGTCACATATCTTCGGGATGCCTGGAAAGAATGCGATCACACAGATAATGTGTCAGAAATCATCCTCCTGCGAAACCAGCTCATCGAGAATTTGCGTCAGGAGCCGGGAGAAGCCAGCCTATTGGAAGAGCGGTCAATTGGCGCGCCCCTTCAAGGCACGTGGCCGCAGTCAGCGCCGGGCACTTGGGAAGCCTGATTCCGGCAGATGGAGCGGAGTTCGCGATGAACATCGAGTCTCTCTTTTGAGGCGGGTGTGATCGAGTGGAGGCGGCCCGGTTGCTGCGTAAGTGTCCCGGGGCCTCGCAGAATGTGGTGCAACAATCCGGCGAAATGACAGGGCGAATGGACACAATGATGAACATAAAAAGGCGGGCGTTTCTCTTGCAAACAGGTGCGGGATTCGCCGTAACTGCTTTGCCTGGACTGGGACAGACGTCAACTCTCGCAGAACCTGCGTATCGCGAAGAGGCAAGCCAGGTGCAAGGAATACACCGGCCTATCGTGCATCCCGGTGTTCTGCAGACCCGAGCCGACCTTGAATTCATGAAGGCGAAAATTAAAGCCGGCGAAGAGCCCTGGAAATCGGCTTGGAATATCTGGCTTACGAGTTCCGTCGCATCGCTCGATTTCAAACCGCAGCCTTTCGTGCACGTCATTCGCGGAGCCTACGATGCCGGCGATAGTGGCGGAATGGAACTCCAGCAGAGCGCGAGCGCGGCCGAAAACCACGCGCTGCAGTGGTTCATTTCCGGCGATCAGGCGCATGCGCGCAAAGCGGTCGAAATCTTTGACGCGTGGTCGGGCACGTTGGCGGAGTTTTTCGAGAACGACGCCATGCTGCTGGCCGGTTGGACGGGCGGCCAGTTCTGCAACGCGGCAGAAATCTTGCGCGCGACCTATTCGGGTTGGAACGCACGATCGCAGGAACAATTCAAACGCATGTTGCTCACCGTGTATGTGCCGCTGCTGCGGATGTTCTATCCGGAGGCAAACGGCAATTGGGATGCCGCGATCATGTATACCGTGCTGGCGATTGGCGTCTTTTGCGAGGATCGCCAATTGATGGAGTCGGTCTACCGGCACTTTCGCACCGGTCCCGTGAACAGCGGCATCACCCATTACGTTTACCCGAGCGGGCAATGTGAGGAATCGTGCAGGGACCAGGGGCACACGCAACTCGGACTTGCTTACTTTGCGAATACTTGCGTGGTGGCATGGAACCAGGGCGTCGATCTCTTTGCTGAGGCCGACAACCGGCTGGCGTTGGGATTTGAATACACGTCGCGTTACATGCTGGGCGAGGATGTTCCTTGTTACGGCAAGATCAGTGAGGGGTCGCGGGGAAGATTCAGCGACACGTATCACGTAATCCTTCAGCACTATCGCTACGACAAACATATCGCGATGCCGTACACCGAAAAAGCAGCGGCTAAGGTGCTGCGCGCGCACAGTGTGGCCACGATGTTTCGCGGCGATGAAGGTAAACCTCCTGTGAAACTAAGGCCCGCGCCCGAGCCCTCAACGATTGCGGCCCTGGCCGGGGCGCAGGCAAAGCCAACCGGCGCCGTGATAGCTGCAACCTACACCGTCGCACCGGGCGAATCGATCCAGGAAGCATTGGACAAGCTGAAGGCGAACGGGGGCGGCACGCTGAGCCTGGCGGCGGGATTACATACGCTGCCGGCGACCTTGAAGCTGCCGAGTGGAATCACCATCGCGGGAACGGGCATCGATTGCGAACTGTTCCTGGATCCTGTGAAAGGAAAAGGCGAGGCGGCCATCGCAAATGCCGAGTTGGACATGCACGACGTGGTGCTACGCGATTTAGTAATTGAAGGCGGAGACGCGCCGGCGGCCTCGCGCGATCCGAACTCCGATGTGGGCAAGCGGCGATTGGAGCACGGTCCGACTCGCGCGGGAATTGTGTTTCAGAGCGATCAGACGGCGGCTTTGCGCAATTTGAGGTTTGAACACATCACCGTGCGCAATTGCACTTACAGCGCTGTGGAGTTGTTCGGGGCCGAACAGGTGGACATCATCAATTGCATTATCTCCGGGAGCGGAGGAATGGTGCCGCCGGGGCCGGGGAAGAATCACAACCTCAAAATGAACCATGTTTCGCGCGTGGCCATCAGCGGCTCGCGGTTTGCCGATTCCATGTGGGGGCACGGGGTTGCGGTGATCTTCGGGAGCGACGTCGCGATTCACGATTGTGAGATCGCGCGCAATGCGCTCGACGGCGTCATGATCGCTGAGAGCCGGCAGGTGATGGTCGAAGGTTGCCTTGCCGAGGGCAGTGGCAGTGCGGGGATCGCGCAGGAGACCTGGATGGATCCGGATCAGGGCGTTGTGGCAAAGAACAATGTTCTGCGCAATAACGTGACGCAGGGGTGAGAGTAGTGTTTCAGTTCATTTTGTCGCATAGGTGGCGCTATGAGATGCCGCCTGGAACCGCAGGATTGAAGACCACGGAGAAGAGCGGGAAGAATGGGTGGACGTAGAGAGTTCCTAAAGTCGGCGACTACCAGCGCGGCAGCATGGACGTTCATTCCGTCGCTTTTCGAGGGCGTGGCTTCAGCAAACGAACCTGCGGCAAATGGAACGAGTGAACTTCGCTTCACATCGGACAGCATATGGGCGGAGTTGTCCGGGGACGCTCCCGAATTTAAAGCGTTGAGCATCGATGGGCTGGGAAAAGGCCGGCGCGGCGCCAATATCGTCGATCCGAAAAGCTCGAGTACCGGTTTCAAAGCGTCGAGCTTTACATCCGGTGAAACTCTTCGTGTCGAATACCGTTCGAATATGGCGAATCAGGATGCTTTGCCGGAGTGGACGGTTGAATTCACCGGCAAAAAGATCGTCCTGACATCAAAATGGTCGCCGGGCATTGATCCCGTTCCCGTGATCTTTCGCTTCGACCTCCCGCAGGTTCACAGTACTGTGCTTGGCGTTTTCAAGAAGGATAATCTCCTGGCAGTTCCCGCGCTCATACACTTCCCTGGCCAGGGCTCGGTGCGTATCGCCGCCGATGCTCCCGATCTTGGATTGACATACCAGTCCACGCGGAGCCAGCCTATTGCGACACTCATGTTTCCCGGAGCGATGTTCGAGCACCAGCGCGTGGTCTACACGTTGGATGTAACGGCGATCTATCCCGATGTGCCCGGGATCGCCGGCGATGCCCGCTTCGACGCGTTCCGCCGCAATTGGCTGAATATCCTGCAACTCAATCCAACCTATGCTGTGCTGGCCAATAACATCGCCAGCACAAGCTGCGCGTTCTGCTATTACGAGTTTGGCGATATTGCCGCTTTGACGCCGCCGCTGGCCGACGGCCTGTTGGCTCTCGACCTGGTGCGCGTGACCCTGGATCGAGTTCTGGCCGGCGGGACGGCCTATGGACTGGCGATGCCGGGCAATTTTCCAACACCGTCTTCAGACACGTTTCCGTCGCTGCTGATCGCCGCCGCCGACTGTGTGCGCGCGGGCGGTAACGAGAAGTGGCTCGCCGCAAACTACGATGGCATTCGCGGCTGGGCAGAATCCATGCTGGCTACCGATACCGACGGCAATGGCCTCTTCAAATACAGCGTCAGTGGCAACTCCGGCATCTGGCCGAACGGCTTTCCCTTGGTCAGGCCGTCGAATTGGTGGGACACCATCGGCTTCGGACACGAGGATGCGTACGGGAACGCGCTTGCCTTTCGCGGGCTACGGGGCCTTGCCGCCATGGCAGGGAAGCTCGGCAAATCCGCAGATGCCGAGCGTTATCAGGGCGCCGCAGAAAAACTGCGCCGCGCCTACTACGAGCGTTTCTTCGATCCCGCGACCGGCGTTCTAGGCGGCTGGCGCAGCACGGACGGCAAACTCCACGACTACTACTTTCTTTGGGTCAACGGCATCGCCATCCACTACGGGCTGGTGGAGGAGCCACAAGCCAATGCCATCATGGACAAGCTTCTCGCCAAGATGAAAGAAGTCGGTTACGACAAATTCAATATGGGATTGCCCGGCAACCTAATCACCGTTGCGCTCGACGATTACGTGCACAAGACGCCGGACGCTCGATTCGGCGGCGGTGTGTTGCCCGATAACTCCGATGGCTTCCAGAACTACGAAAACGGCGGCGCCACCGGTTGCTTTGCCTTCTTCACGCTGGCTGCGCTCTACGATTTGGGCCGCAAAGAGGAAGCCGATCGAATTCTCTTCGACCTGCTCGGAGAATATGACCGTTGCGGTTTTGAAGGACGTGACGTGAAGGGCCGCTCCTACGACTGGCGCCGCTGGGACGGAACTGCCATGGGCGGTGAGGGCTTCCTGGTCGACAATTACTATGCCTTGCTTGCTGTTCCTCTGCGACAAGCGGAGACCACCTGGCACAGCGATTTCCGAGGCGCGTCATTCCCGTAATTACGTGGCGTCTCTCCCAACATGAATTCTCTGCACGATACGAAGGGATAAAGCAATCGATATGACGGCAATAAATCGAAGAGAGATGATCGCAGGTGCGGCAGCGCTGCTCGGAAGCGCGCATCTGCCGTTCACCAGGGCGGCGCAACAAGCGGGAGTCACGAGCGGCAAGCCGGTAAGCGTGAATCTACCTCAGAAGACAAAGAACCTGTTCGCTTCCACCTTCACGCCGGAACTACTGTCGCGAACTCTGATCGCGGCTTCCGCGTGGCATCCCTACCCTAAAGCGGCCGAGCGCGAAGCGTGGCAGCAGGTGCCCAAAGAATTCGCGGACGCGCTCATAGCCCGCGCCGAAAAAGCCACTGGGGCGCCGTGGGAGTCGTTTCCCGCCATGGTTTTTCTCGAGTACAAGACCAATGGGAATCGCTCGCATTTTGAGCGCTATTATTTCGCGCGCCGCAACCGGCTCGCGGACCTCGTGCTCGGTGAATGCATTGAAGGCAAAGGCCGCTTTCTCGACGAGATGGTCAACGGCATCTGGCTGGAGTGCGAAGAAACCTTTTGGGGCCTTCCCGCCCACCTCGGGTTTCAAAAAGTACATCCCAATTCCGGCTTGCCCGATGTTGAAGAGCCGATCGTCGATCTTTTTACCGGCGACACGGGAGCCTCGATGTCCTGGATTCACTATCTGCTCGGCGCGGAGCTCGATAAGGTGAACCCGTTGATCACGCCCCGCATCCGGTACGAGGTCAAACGACGCCTCCTTGATCCCGCCTTCACGCGTGATGACTTCGGCTGGATGTTCCACGAATACCAGGGCCAGGTGCGCCACCTGGGGAACTGGACAAGCTGGATCGACTCGAATTGGCTCACGGCCAATCTGCTGCTTGAACCCGATCCGGAACGGCGTAAGGCCGCCATCCTCAAGATCTGCCGCAGTGTCGATGATTATCTTGGCGATTATTCGCCGGATGCCTGTTGCGCAGAGGGCCCCGGCTACTGGAACGTTTCGCCGGGCTCTTATTTTGACTGCTGCACGTTGCTGAATTCAGCCACCGGAGGAGCCGGCAACCCTCTCGCCGATCCATTCGTCCACAAAATGCTCCACTACATTGTCGATGTTCATATCGCAGGTCCCTGGTTCGTAAACTACGGCGATGCGCCAGCCAAAATGAATGTCTTTGGGGAGAACCTTTACCGCATTGGAGCAACAGTCGGCGATGAGATCATGCGGGATTTCGGCGCGCTCAACACCACTGTGGCCGGGGTTCAAGATGGGGTCCTAACCGAGGGGCAGGGGCGGCTGGCGAGATCGATTCCCGATATTTTCATTGTGTCTGCCGCGCTTGCCGGAGAAAAGAAGGACGCGCTGGTGCGCGACTCCTGGTATCCCAGCCTCGACCTCATGACCGCGAGAATCAAAGAAGGCAGCGCGGAGGGCTTTTATCTGGCCATGCAGGCTGCTCCCAATCAGCGTGCACACAGCCATAACGATTCGGGCAGTTTTATCGTGTTCCACGACGGCGACCCCGTCTTCGTCGACATTGGCCCGGAGACGTACACCGCAGCGCGCTACAAATTTTCTGTGCAGTCGGCCTATCACAACTTGCCCACTATCGGAGGCGTGATGCAGAGTGCGGCGAAGCCGCAATACCGCGCCAGTGACGTGCAATATTTCGCCGACGATTCCCGCGCCACGGTCTCCATGAATCTTGGCACTGCTTATCCCGAGGAGTCTGGCATTACTCGCTGGATTCGAACGTTAACGCTGGATCGCGTGGCGGACCGCATCCGCCTGAGCGAAGATTTCCAGTTGCAAAAGAAAGTTCCGGTGCAGCTTTCCTTTATGACTCCGCGCATTCCCACGCAAGGGCCGAAAGGAAAAGTCATGCTGGCGGTAGCCGATACAGCTGCTCGCGACGTGACTCTCAACTACGATGCGACGCTGATCGTACCCGTCATCGAAAAAATCGATCTCACCGATGATTGGCTGGTTGAGCGTTGGGGCAAAACCATTTATCGCGTCCTGCTCACGTCGGTTGCGCCGACCGACAACGGCAAGTGGGTCATCGATGTTGCGTGAACCGGCAGTGAAATTGTGGGGTCCCCCCGAAAAATATTGGCAGACATCGCTCTGCCGGCGGCAGACCTGACTCTGATGGAAGGAAACGCCGAAAAATGAAATCGCTCAATCTCATTTTGATTACGAGGTAAACATGCCGCATTCATTCAAAACTTGTTTGCTCGCGGTTTCCGCAGGTTTCGTTCTCACCGCCCACGCCCAGACGATGCAGGCGCCGGACATAACGAAACAGCCCACGCTGTACGTGGTCCCGTACGCGCATCTCGATACGCAGTGGCGCTGGGAATTTCCACAAGTCATTAGCGAATACATGCTGAAGACGCTCAGGGTGAATTTCTACTATATAGATAAGTATCCCCACTACGTCTTCAACTGGACCGGCTCCAATCGTTACCGGCTCATGAAGGAGTACTATCCTGCCGACTACGAACGGATGAAGGGATACATTGCCAAAGGCAACTGGTTTCCGGCGGGGTCTTCTGTCGAAGAAGGCGACGTCAATCTGCCCAGTGCGGAGTCGATTATCCGGCAGATTCTCTATGGCAACACCTATTTCCGCAAGGAATTCGGCAAAGCCAGTGATGAATATATGTTGCCGGATTGCTTCGGGTTCCCAGCTTCTCTGCCGACCATTTTGGCTCATGCTGGTATCAAGGGCTTTTCAACGCAGAAGTTAGGATCCGACTGGCAGCCGGCGCCCATCGTTGGCGGACCAAACTCTCCGGAAAAAACTCCTGAAGGCATTCCCTTCAATGTCGGTATCTGGGAAGGCCCGGATGGCGAAACCGTGATTGCCGCGCTGAACCCGCTCGAATATGTGGGCGGAATCCGCTACGACCTTAGCAAGACGCCGCCTCCGCCGCCAATCGGAACGACCCCGGCAAAAGTCTTCGGTGCGGGCGGTGATCTGACGGACTGGGTCAAGCGCATCGCAATCGATGGCAAGCTGACGGGCGTCTACGCTGACTATCATTACATCGGCACCGGGGATATCGGCGGCGCCACCGACGAAGAGTCGGTCAAGTTTCTCGAGGCTCTGGTCACAAAAGGGACCATGGTCACTCCGCCTCCCTATGAGCCTTCAGGCGCGCACGCGCCAGCGCCTCCAGTTGGTGGTTACCAAGGCCCGGCTGTTCGCGTCGGCGACGGTCCTGTTCGGGTTCTGTCGACAGCCGCCGACCAGATGTTCCTCGATATCAAGCCCGCTATGACAGCAAAGATGCCGCGGTACAAGGGCGACCTCGAGCTGATCAACCACTCCGCCGGCTCGCTGACCTCGCAGGCCTATCATAAGCGATGGAATCGCAAAAACGAGGTTCTCGCCGACGGGGCCGAGAAGGCCTCAGTGGCGGCGGCATGGATGGGCGGGCGGCCCTATCCGCAGCAACGACTCAACGATGCATGGACATTGGTGATGAGCGGCCAGTTCCACGATATTGCCGCGGGCACGTCGACTCCGCGCGCGTATCAGTTTGCGCAGAACGACGATGTTATCGCGCTGAATCAGTTTGCCGACGTGCTCTTGAGCGCTACAGAAGCGGTGACCTCTGCGTTGAACACGCAAACGGTGGGCATTCCAGTTGTTGTCTACAATTCGCTCAACATCCCGCGCCAGGACGTAGTTGAGGCCGAGGTGCACTTTCCCGGCGGAACGCCCAAGGCTGTGAGGGTTTTCGATCCCGAAGGCAAAGAAGTTCCTGCGCAGCTTGAAAATGGCAAGGTGCTCTTTGTGGCTAGTGCGCCCTCCGTCGGCTACGCGGTCTTCGATGTCCGCGCTGCCGCCGCGCCACAGTCTTCAGGGGATCTAAAGGTCACGCTCTCGTCTCTTGAGAATGCGCGCTACCGCGTCACGCTGAATGCAGCCGGCGACGTCAGCAGCATCTTAGACAAATCGCTCAACAAAGAGCTTCTCTCTGCGCCGGTTCGGCTGGCCATCTCCAACGATGCGCCGCGGCAATGGCCGGCATGGAACATGGATTTCGATCAGGAGCAGGCCGCTCCTCGCGCGTATGTTGGCGGCCCGGCCAGGGTGCGCATCGTCGAGAATGGGCCAGCGCGCGTCGCCATTGAGGTTTCGCGCGAAGCCGAAGGATCCAAGTTTGCGCAGACCGTTCGTCTCTCTGCGGGCGATGCGGGCAATCGCGTCGAGTTCAGCGACGTTATCGACTGGAGGACCCTTTCCGCAAATCTCAAGGTTGTGTTTCCACTTTCGGCCACCAATCCGATGGCCACATACAACTGGGAGATCGGCACAATCCAGCGGCCCACTGCCTTCGATCGACAGTTCGAAGTTGCATCGCATCACTGGATCGATCTGACTGACAAGAGCGGCGCATACGGCGCTACCATTCTTACCGACGTGAAAAACGGCTCCGACAAGCGCGACGACCATACGATCCGGCTCACATTAATGCGTACGCCGGGAGCTCCTTTGCCCGGGCCCGGCGGCAATTTTCCTGACCAGCTCAATCAGGATTGGGGGCGTCACGAAATCCTCTTCGGCCTCGCGGGACACGCAGGCGACTGGCGTCAGGGCCAGACCGACTGGGAAGCGTATCGCCTGAGTACTCCGCTGGTGGCCTTTACCACCGAGAGTCATGCAGGCGCGCTCGGCCGCAGCTTTTCGCTCGTCAGCATCGACAATCCGCGCATCCGCATCCTTGCTCTCAAGAAAAGCGAGATGAGCGACGAATTTATTCTGCGCATGGTCGAGCTGGATGGCCACGATGCGCCGAGCGTCAAGGTCAGATTCGCGGGGCCCATCGTCTCGGCGCGCGAAGTCAACGGCCAGGAACTGCCTGTCGGACCGGCGACGATCACCGGCGGGGAGCTCGAAACTTCGTTTACTCCGTATCAGCCTCGCAGCTTCGCACTGCGTCTTGATGCGCCTCCGGTCGAGATCACTCCGGTGGCATCGCAGCCTGTCGCTCTCCATTACGATCTCGCGGCAGCAAGCAACGACGATACGAAATCTGTCGGCGGTTTTGACAGCAAGGGCGATGCGCTCCCGGCCGAGATGCTACCAGCGGAACTGAACTTCAATGGCGTCAGATTCCATCTGGCTCCAGCGGCCACGGGGAAACCCGATGCTGTGATCGCGCAGGGCCAGACCATCCAGCTTCCCGCCGGTAACTTCAACAGGGTGTACCTGCTGACCGCCTCAGACGACGGCGATCAAAGGGCCGCTTTTCAGGCAGGCGCTCTCACTCGTCAATTTAGCGTTGAGGATTGGGGTGGTTTCATCGGCCAATGGGACACGCGCCTCTGGAAGCCCGCTCCCGACACGGTTTTGGCCAGCAATCCGCCGCATCAAGTTCCTCTTCGCAAAGACTGGGCAGTCTCAGCAAATCATGCCACTTGGAGTGACATCACGTACCCCGGCTCTCCCAACTGGTCGCCTCGCTACCCGCAGGACTATATTGGACTGTCTCGCGGCTACATCAAGAGGGCCACGCTGGCGTGGTTTGCCTCGCATCACCACACACCCGGTGGGCTCAACGAGCCGTACCAGTACAGCTATCTTTTTGCCTATGCGATGGAGTTGCCGCCGCGTGCCAGGACGTTGACGCTGCCGAAGGACAGTAACATTCGCATTCTGGCCATCTCCGTGGCGTGGGAAAATCCAGAAGTCGAACCGGCCCAGCCACTCTACGACACGTTGAAGCGGGGAGATAGCATCGAGAAGCGACGAACTCGGAAAGGTGAGAAATGAACAGGAGAACCTTTAACAAGCTGGCGGGTATCAGCGCCATTGGAGCGATGGCCAGCAACGCTGGACTGTATGCACAGGAGAACGGAGCCGGGGCGAGCGAGATCGTTCTCGAGGACGGCAAGCTGCTCGTCGCTTTCGATAGCGCGTCCGGCGCATTGACGCGCATGGTGCGCAAGTCGACGCAGTGGGCTGTCGAGCGGCGCCCTGAACTCGGCGTCTCGTTCCGCCTCCTGGTTCCCCTGCCCAAGCAACGCGCCAATTTCGTCGTGGGACAAAAGCAGCGCGCCGCTTTGGTGGAAAAGGTCTCCGCGAAGCGCGTGGAGATTGTTTGGAACAATCCAGTGAGCGAGCACGGAGGCGTGGTGCCCTTGACGCTCTCGGCCGCCGTGGAGCTTGAAAACGGCGTTCTGACGTTCACGGCCACTCTGGCGAATGACTCTGCGCTGACAGTGGAGACGTTGGAGTACCCGTATTTCGGCGATCTCAATCCGCCATCCAAGGGCGAGAAGATGGAAGCCGATCACATGTGGTATGCAAACCTGGTCGTGGACGAAATCCATCCGCATTTCAATAATGCAAAGGGCTATTGGGGCGTGAACTTCCCCACCAAGTCCATTGAGTCAAAGGAAAGCCTCTTTTGCCTGATTCAGGCTGAGAAGCAGGGAATCTATGCCGAGATCGGCGATCCTACCCAGCCCTATCTTCTGGAATTTACGTTCGAACAACATCCCGGTGTCGTGGAGTCGATCGACGACATCGTTCCGGAGCAGGACAAATTCTCTGGATATAACGTGCATCTGGAGTTTCGCTTCTGTCATTTCCTTTTTGTTCAACCGCACTCTACAAAGAAGACTGCGCCCGTGAACATGTGCACCTACGACGGCGACTGGCACGGCGGCGTGGACGAGTACAAAACGAGGCGCGCGCAATGGTTCAAACAAACCCACGTCGCCGATTGGACCAAGGACGTGCATTCATGGCTGCAACTGCAGATTGACGGTGCAGAGCAGGACTTTTCCATCCCTTATCGAGAACTCCCAAGATACATCGACGAGTGCGCGGCCAACGGAGTTACAGCCATTCAGTTAGTCGGCTGGCAAATCGGCGGTCAGGACGGCGGCGATCCGTGCCTTGACACCGATCCCGGCCTGGGCACGTGGGAGGAACTGCATCTGGCGATTCTTCACGCGCGCAGCAAGGGCGTGAAGATGATTCTGTTTGCCAAGCCGGTTTGGGCCGATCGCACCACCGATTGGTGCAAGGATGAACTCTATAAGGACGCCGCCACCGATCCGTATGGAATTCCGTATGAGATTGGCGGTTACAGTTACACAACGCCAACGCAACTAGCAGGCATCAACAACCGGCGGCGGTACATTATGGATGTGCAGTGCCAGGAATACCGCGACATCGCAACTCGGGAGTTCCAGAAGATCGTGAACCTGGGCGCGGCGGGATGGCTCCACGACGAGGTCTGCTGGCACGGTCCGGTTGACTATTCGTTCAGCAACGATCATGGCTATCCCGCGCCCGGTTATCTCTATGCCGGAGACATGCCGTTGGCCGAACAGTTCCGCGCCGTCGCAGACAAAGTGGATCCCGACTTCGTCTTCGCCGGTGAAGCGCCCAGTGAATGGCTGCTGCAGCAGTACCCGGTATCGTATTTCCGGATTGATAACAATTCGCGGCCCGTCTGCCGCTACATCGATTCCCGCGCGCCGCTCATGGCTGCGGCAACCGGCTTTGACGATCGCGAGATGCTGAACCTGATTCTTCTGAACCGGTACATCATCAGCTACGAGCCGTTCAACTTCAAGGGACATGTGACCGACTTTCCGCTGACCCTCGAGTACGGCAAGAGAATTGATGCTTTGCGGCGAAAGTACCGGGCATTTTTGTGGGACGCGGAGTTTCGCGACACCCTAGGCGCAACCGTAACCTCGGATGGAAAGCATCGTCATTCGGTTTTCGTTGCGAGCGGAGGCAAACGCGCGGTGGTTGCCATTAATCAGGAGTACGACAAAACCATCACAGTCAAGATGGATCTGCCAAATTCCGGCAGCCTCGTGGTGGCGTCGCCCGAGCAGCAGGAGAGCCAGCCAACCTCGGGCACGCTGACGATTCCTGCGCGATCCGTTGCGGTGGTCATGGAGCAGGTGTGATCGAAAAGAGGCAATCGTGAAGAAGACGGAAAGCGATTTGTCTTCCCCCGCGTCTTGGATTCGCAACGCGATGCTGAGGCGGGCAGGATCCGTGCTGGTCGCTGTGTTTTATTGCGGCGTGTCCGCCTATTTGTCGGCGCAAACGCGAACATACGACACCCCGCTTGCCGTGCTTCGCCTCTCAGAGAAGAGCGGAGATCTGATCGGCGTGCACTGGAAGAATCCCGATCTCGAAGTGATCGGAGAGCCACGCTTGGGAGAGAACTTCCGCATCGTATTGCCTCAGGAAGGCTATGAGGGGAATTACTTCAACAGCCGCGATCAGAAGGTGAGCAAGATTGAGGTGACCCCGGACGGCGTTCTGTGCACGTACGACTCTCTCAAGAACGCGCGGGAAACAGTTCCTCTCGCTGTGCGTTACCGCATTCAGATCGCCGGAGAGCAGATCCATTTGTCCATTGAAGTAGACAATCCCACCGATCGAAAAATCAGCGAGGTGATGTACGGAATAGTAGGCGGGCAGCAGGGCATCGGAAACCGGCTGGATACCGAATCGCTTGTTCCAAGCTGGACTTCGAATCTAGCACCGGGTCTCTTTTCGCGCTTTCACGGTGGTGGATATGGCGGCGGGAATCTGGGCATTCGCTACGATGCCGGAGCCTTTACCTATCCCGGCACGATGCAAATGGGCTGGATGGATGTGTATAACCCCAAAGCCGGCCTCGGCTATTACTATGCCAACCAGGATGTTGAAACCCGGCTCACATTACTCGAAGTGGAACTGCGGCCATTCTCCCGGAGCGCCAGCGTGCGCGATAGCTGGCCTACGAGCGCCGATGCGCAGGGAGAACCGATTGGCATCACTATCGGCTGGGTGAACTTCCCCTATGTCAGTCACGGCAGGTTCCGCGCCGGCCCCGTTGCATTGCAGGTTCACAACGGCGACTGGCACGCCGCGAGCAAAATCTATCGCGGGTGGTTCGATCAGCATTTCAAGATCGATCGTCCTCCTGACTGGCTGCGCAAAGAGAACGCCTGGCAATCGATCATCCTCTCGAACAGCGAAGACGTTGTCGTGCATCGCTTCGATGAACTGCCGAAGCTGGCCGGGGATGCCAAAAAGTATGGGATCACGACATTTGAAATTTTAGGCTGGGACATGGGTGGAATCGATCGCGGTTATCCGCAGTACCGGCCCAATCCACTTCTTGGCACTCCGGAGGAATTCAAGAAGGCGCTGGCGGACATACGCGCCCTCGGAGTTCATCCGCTGATTTTTTCCAACGTACAATTTGCAGACACGGCCACGCCGCTGTTTCGTGACTACTTGAAGCAATTTGCTGTTGAAGGCCGCTGGGCGCCGGACTTGCAGCTGCTTGGTTGGGGCGAGGGAACCATCAGCGCGCGCTCCGGCCTGACGCGGTCGTACATGACGCTCGTCAGCCCCGCGCATCCTGAATTCAGAAAGTTTATGATCGACCAGTATCTTGAGCTGGTTCGGGAGGGCGCGGACGGATTCCAGTTCGATAAGACCAACAGCCTGGCCGAGCTCGACTTTAATCCGCATCTTCCCGTTTCTCCAGATAAATCTCTCCCGCAGGGCTTGATAGAGACCTTTCAGGAATTGATCCCCGCAGCGCGAGCGATCAATCCCAATTTCGCCATCGCCTCCGAGGCGTGGTTCGATCGCCTGCTGCCCTATATCGACGTCACCTACATGCGCATGGGAACCGTCGACATGGACTCGACTGCGTTTCGCTACACATTTCCCGAATGGACAGCAACGATCTTCGGCGAGAGTCCGGGCGATATCAATCCCATGAATAACGGGATGCGCTACGGCCTTGTGTGGGATCTGGCGCCGCGCCACTATAACGATTCCGCGGATGAGCGGCTGACCCAACCGCTGGCGAAGTATGTCAGCGAATTGATCAGGATTCGCAAGGAATATGAGGATTTACTCTTCTACGGGCGATTTAACGACATGCTCGGCGCAACCGTCCAAGGCGGACCGGATATCCGCTATTCCGTCTTCAAATCCATGGAAGCGGATGACCAGGATGTCGCGAGTGTCATCGTCAACTTTGGCGACACACCGGAATCCGCGACGGTCAGAATAGATGGAGCGAGCGGAGACGTCGTCGTTGCGGCGCCGGATCTGCCAGATCGCCATGCCGCTCTGCCGCTGCAGATTTCGATTCCACCGCATCGACTCGCGGTGGTCATCAAACGGGCGACCCACAACTAGCGCGTTTTGGGTGAAGCGTTGCGGCGAGGCGGTTTCATTTCATTTGGTCGAAAGGCTGGAAATGTCGAGACTAGTTGGAACTCGATCGTATTTCGTGCCGGCACTCCGCACGTTGGGCATCCTCAAGCTTCGTTTAGCCATAGTATGGGCAGTCCTTTTCTTCGCGCTTGCAGCGGGAGCGTCGGCCGGATCAGGCCAGCAGGTATCCGACATGCGGACGCCAAAACCGCTGGACACGCCCCACCTGAATGGCCCCAAGATTTACGGCGTGCGGCCTGGCCATCCATTTTTGTATCGCATTCCCTGTACGGGAAACCGGCCCATACGGTACGCGGTCAAGAGCCTTCCTCACTCGCTCAAACTGGACCGGCGGTCGGGCATCATCTCCGGCCATGCGCCTTCAAAGCCGGGCGAATATACGGTAACGTTACAAGCCGCGAACGCGCTCGGCAATGATACCCGCCCCCTCAAAATTGTGGTTGGAGACAGAATCGGCTTAACTCCGCAAATGGGTTGGAACGATTGGTACACCCACTATGAGCACATTACCGGCCACGATGTGCGAGAAGCGGCGTCAGCAATGGTCGCATCCGGCATGGCGGATTTTGGGTACGGATTTGTCGATATCGATGACTGCTGGGCGAGAAAACCGGCATCGAATGACTCGGCGCTTAAAGGACCGGCGCGCGACGCGCAAGGAAACATTCTTCCTAACGAGCGCTTTCCGGATATGCCCGCGCTGACAAGTTACATTCACTCTCTCGGACTGAAAGCCGGCATTTATACCTCTCCCGGACCATCGACATGTGCCGGATTCGAGGGATCGTATGGGCACGAGGACTCCGACGCGCATCAGTTCGCAGAATGGGGTTTCGATCTGCTCAAGTACGATTGGTGTTCTTACAGCAGAGTGGCCAAGGGTAAATCGCTGGAAGATATGCAGCAGCCTTACATCAAAATGGGCGGAATCCTGAAGAGCCTGAACCGCGACATCGTCTTCAACATGTGCCAGTACGGGAACGGAGACGTGTGGAAATGGGGCCGTCAAGTTGGCGGGAACTCCTGGCGCACAACCGGCGACGTCGGTGTGATGCGCGGCGTTGCACTGCCAGGCTTCTATCAGGCCGGCTTTGCCAATGCTGCGCTGAGCGCTTATGCCGGGCCGGGCGGATGGAACGATCCCGATTACATTCTGATTGGCACAGTAGGCGACGCCAGGAATATAGCGGCCCCCGCGCGCCTCACCTCGTTGACCCACGAGGAACAATACAGCTACATGTCGATGTGGTCTTTGATGGCGGCGCCGCTCATTTTCTCCGGCGATATGGCCAAGCTGGATGAGTTTTCCCTCAATGTTCTGTGCAATTCCGAGGTGATCGATATCGATCAGGACTCTCTGGGCAAACAGGGAGTTATCGTCCGCAAGACGGAGAATGAGTTCATCCTGGAAAAACCGCTCGACGATGGATCGATCGCGGTTGGCTTGTTCAACCTGACCACCGCGCCCCGTTCCATATCCGCGGATTGGAAGGAGCTCGGATTAGCGGAAAAACAAACGGTCCGTGATGTCTGGCGCCAGAGTGATCTCGGTTCATTTTCCAACAGCTTTTCCGCCACGGTCCTGGGGCATAGCGTTATCCTGGTGCGCTTCATTCCCGCCTCTCCGCGGAGTGCATCTTCGCCTACAGCGATTCAGTAATGCTGGGGTCGGTGCAATGAAGAAAGTAGGAGGTACGATTGTTTTCGTCGATGATTCGCACGGAATTCAACTCTCGATAGAGTGCAAGGAGAATGCATTTTGAGTACTGAAACGAAGATCTCGCGCCGCACTCTTGCCAAGGCGCTTGCGGTCGGCGGAACAGCCGCCGGTTTGTCCCGTTTGGTGGGCGCACAATCTTCCATCGAAGATTTATCTGTAACGCCTGGCTGGAAGCAGGTGCATCCCGGCGTGTGGCGGGCGACCATCGGCACACCGGAACGCTACACTCACGTATCCAGTCGCCTGATACCCCCCAAGACTGATGCCTTCGCAAAGCTCCCACGCGTGGATGAAGCGCCCTCGTTCAAAATCGAAGGCAAAAGGACAGCACGAGGCTGCATGGTTCAACTGCCATTGCGTCCGGACGAGCAGATATTCGGCTTCGGGTTACAGTTATTGTCGTTTGCGCAGCGTGGAAAGAAAAAGATCGCGCGCGTCAATGCCGACCCGAAAAGCGATACGGGCGATTCCCACGCTCCGGTTCCGTTTTATGTGACGACCGCAGGGTTCGGCGTCCTCGTGGACACGGCGCGCTACGCAACGTTTTATTTTGGCGATGCCCGGCCCAAGCCCATGCATGCTGCCGGGGATTCGAGCGGCGGCGCCAACCCCGACCCGAATTACACGCATACGGTCAAGGACAGCGACTCAGGTTCCATCGTGATAGATGTGCCGTACGCAGCCGGTGTTGACATCTATCTCTTCGCCGGTCCTGACATGCTGAATGCCGTCAAGCGCTACAACGTATTTTCCGGAGGTGGCCATGTTCCGCCGGAATGGGGCCTCGGCTTCTGGTACAGGAACGAAGCTCGTGCAACGCAGCAGAGTGCTTTGGCGCTGGCCGGCGAATTTCGCGATCGCAAAATTCCGTGCGATGTTCTCGGCCTCGAGCCAGGTTGGCAGTCTCATGCCTACTCCTGCACGTTTGCATGGGATAAAGAGCGTTTTCCTGACCCGGCAAGTTTTGTGCGCTCAGCTCGAAGCCAGCAATACAGGATCAACCTTTGGGAGCACGCCTTCACCAATCCCGCGTCGCCGCTATTTCCGGCACTCGAATCGTGTTCAGGCGACTACGGCGTGTGGGGTGGGCTCGTCCCAGACTTCGCCGGCCAGCAGGCGCGCGATCGCTTCGGCGAGTTTCACGGCAAGACGCTGATCGACATGGATATCAGCGGGTTCAAGCTGGATGAATGCGACAACTCGGATTTCGTCGGCAATGGTGGTTGGTCGTTTCCGGAGTGCAGCTCGTTCCCCTCGGGCGTTGACGGCGAACAAATGCATAGCGTCTTTGGCCTTCGTTACCAAATGGCGATTTGGGATGCGTTTCGCAAACGGAATCAGGCTACATATGGTCAGGTCCGCTCCAGCGGAGCTTTAGCTGCTCCTTATCCGTTCGTTCTCTATAGCGATCTTTACGATCACCGGCTGTATATTCGCGCACTCGTGAACTCCGGCTTTAGCGGACTGCTATGGTGCCCGGAGGTGCGGCAAGCCGCAAGCGAAGAAGATCTCATTCGCCGTCTGCAGAGCGTGATTTTCTCTCCGCTTGCCCAGGTGGATTGCTGGTACATGAAGAGCCCTCCATGGAAGCAGTTGGATCGCGCCAAGAACAACGCCGGCGAGCTCCTTGAGAATTGGGAAAAGCTGGAAGCACGATGTCGCGAGATCATTGGCTGGAGAATGCAATTAGTACCTTATTTGCAAGCCGCCTTCCATCGCTATGCCGAGGATGGCACTCCGCCTTTCCGGGCCCTCGTGCTCGACGCTCCTGATGATCAGCGTCTTTACGCGGTCGACGATCAATACATGATGGGCGATCGTATGATGATTGCGCCACTCTTTGCCGGGGAGCCCGGCCGCAAAATTGTGTTTCCCAAAGGGGTTTGGCACGACTTCTGGACAGGAGAGAAGATTGCTGGCGGCGGCGAGTTATCCGTCACAGCATCTCAAGATCGCATACCGGTCTATGTGAAGAGCGGAAGCATCGTGCCGTGGGCCGATGTGGGATTGCACATGGGCGCTCCCGAAACACGTCGAATTACAGCACGCGTGTATGGCGACGGCTCGCTGTCGTTCGCGCTTGACTCTGAACAGGCGACTCTGCGTCTGAGTTGGGCCAACGGAAGAGGAAGAGCAGTGAGCGGTGACTACGTTGTTTACCGATGGGACCTGCTCGGATAACGCAAGACTCTATAGAGACGAACTTTGGCGTTTTCACTCAGCGCTCCCGATAGGTAATACCCATCTGACGCGTGCGTGGACTCAGGATCTCGTGATTCTTACGACGCATTCCCCGCTTGCGCTGTTAGGCAGGTAACCGCAAGCGGCGAGGGTTCTAAGAATTCGATAGACCGTAGTTTTGGAATAGCCAAGTCTCCTGGAAAGTTCATCCACCGTGAGCGGCCTGTGGCTCGCTTGTAAAGCGTCGATGATTCTAAATGCCTTCACCAACATAGGGACAAGATAGCTGCGGCTTACATTCGGACGTTGCAATCGCGATTTCAACGTCCTGCTTGCCATGGCAAGGTCGCCATCCAATGGTGGCGTGGTGCTTGCATGGACATTTAGACCACCCTCGTTGGCTGATGTCGCTTGGCGCCCTTTCCCATCGGGGCAGGGGGTCGTGCGCATTTTCATAGTGACTCAGCTCCTTTGCGCAGGAATGGCATGGCATCTTTCCATCCATCCAGAACGATCCTCAAGCTCTTCGAGCGCGCCGGCATTTGCTTTCCGCGAAGGGCACGGCTTAATCCTTTGTCCCAGGGCACACTCTCATCCATCCAACGGCCCCTCGAGTGAATGCGGCAGCCACGGCGAAATTCCATCTGTGACGATCACAGACATCGATGCGATGTTGATCGTGGCCGAACTCAGACCGGGACGGCTTGCGGTCAAAGTGATAGCGCCTGGCGAAAGTGTCGAACGGATGAAGACGCGGTTGATGCCGCATTCGGTGTTGAGATAGAGATTGTTGGTCGAATCGACAATACCGCTGTTATATCCGCCGCGCCATATTCCCGGCCCGCCGATGTTGAAGTCGACACGCCCGTAGTCCGTTGGGCAACGTTCTCTCGCAGCATCGACCACCTCAAAATCGATGACCGCCGCGTCCTGGCCGTCGGCCTGCAAGCCCTGTGGGCCAGTCATGGGCGTAAGCTTGATCGCTACCGGCGGTCCGGCCGTGACGAGTTCGTGCGTAGCCGCGGATGTGCCGGCGTTCCTGCCCACGGCCAAAAGCGCCCCGGGTACAAAGGCTATTTGGGGGAATGCAAAGACGTAACCGTTCTCGGGTGCAGAACAGACGCCGAGCGATCTGCCGTTGAGAAAGAGCTCCACTTCCTCGGTATTCGCAATCACGTACACGGTCTTTACTGTTTTTTGCGCAGGCTGTTCAGATGTACCGCCCTGAAAGGGCGGGTAACTCCAATGGCCCAGAATGTGAAGATCGGGTTGCGAATTCTGCATCACGCGATGCGCAAAGTAAAGTTGCTTGGGCAAACGTACGGCATCCACTTTGCCGCCTACCCTGCAAACTTCGCTGGAATCCTGGCGGCCGTCGGCATCCGAGTCGGAAAAGTAAATCGAGGCATATCCTGACCATTTGGAATGTGCCGGATCCGGATTCGAGATGCGGTTCCGCCAATAGGCCCAATACCGCGCGATGCCGGCCAATGCGGAGCTCTCCGAGTTATAGAGATACTCGGAGTTGATCATGTACGTGTCGTGAGGCCCCTTCTTCGCTTTGTAGAATGGCGGCGAAAACTCGTCCCAGAAACGCCGGGCGCCCTCATCCCGAAAGTCCTCGGCCTCGATGAGCGGAGCGCGGTCGCGGCGCTCCGCGCTGTATCCGCGAAACATCGCCGTGGGATCAGTTAACGCATCGGTTCGAGGGTCCTGGCCGATCATAACCCCGTAGTATTCGGATATGGGCGTCAGAACCATGTTGGCTGCAATGTCGTCATTATCGCGATAACCCATCAACCGCCCGCCCTCGGGGTCCCACTGCTTGCGCAACGCAACCATCTGCTCCATCTGCTCAAGGGTGACGATCGTGTTGCCAGCTTCGTAAAATAGGATGCTTGGATTGTTCCGGAAATAGATGATCGAATCGCGCATCACCTCGAAGCGCTGATCCCATTGGCGTCCCAAAGCTTCGCGCTCCTTGTCACCTGCCGGACAAGTTTGGATGATCCCGTAACGCGCCATGGCATCTGCGTCGACCTTTTGCGGCGAAACGTGCATCCAGCGGATGTAGTTACCGTGGCAGGCGCGGATCAGGCTGGCGTTATAGTCGTGCAGCCAGTCCGGATATGCCTGCCCGAGTGCTGCCCACTCATTCGTGGCGCGCTGTGCGAAGCCTTTCAGATAGATGAACTCGTCATTGAGATAAACGCCGCCCTTGCCGGCGCCGCCTTTAAATTCCGTCTTGCGAAATCCGGTGACCGTCTTCTCCACGTCGAACACTTTTCCATTTGCTTCGAGGATGGAATAAACGTCATAGAGGTATGGATCTTGGGGGCTCCAGAAACGCACCTCACTCATCCTGCCTCTTGCGGTAAGAATCTTTGTTGCACCTGGGGCCATTTCCACTGGATCGCCGTCGAATCGCGCACTAACGCGACCGGCATGATCGACAACGACGACAGAGAGGCCGATCCCGACTGAATCGTCCGACTCATTGCAAGCCTCTGTGTCAACGACGACATCGGCAATTCCTTTGGGGATGTCGAAGTTTGCAGCACGCGCGTAGGCGCCACTCGTCTTCAGGCCGTAATACAGAGGGAGTGTCTGGTAGATCTTTCCGGTAGCGTGCAGCCACACGTGCCGGTTGATTCCACCGTGGTCGGGATTGAAGTCGTTCGCGTTCCATTCAAAACGTGTGCCGGTAGCGCGTTCTAGGTAATCGATCCGATTATCGACTTTCACTGCCAACACATTATTCTGGGTGCCGAAGCCTACCGCCTCAGTGATGTCGATTCCGTAGGCTGTTACGCCGTTCTCGTACAGCCTCACGTCTTTGCCGTTGAGAAAGATGTCGGCCGCCTGGCGCATCCCTTCAAATTCAAGAAAAATCTTGTGCCCCGACAGGCTCGCCGGAAGCTTGAAGTGCTTGCGATACCACGCGATCCCCTTGTAGGCGCCCAGATCACCTCCGCTATGAGAGATGAGCTTTCTGAAGGAGTCCACATCATTGAAGCTGTGCGGCGTGCTGACGGCCCTCCATTCCCGGTCGTCAAAGTCTGGAGCTTCCGCGCCGGAGACATCTTCGCGGATGAAACGCCAATTAAGATTGAAATTCCACTTGATACGTGGCGAAGGCGGGGGATTGTGAGATTCAGGACCAGTCAGGGCAAAAATAGATCGGGCGCTCCCGGGGAGGACAGGCAACACCGCGGCCGCGGCAGCCGCAGATGAAATAAACTCGCGGCGCGATACAGTCTTCATTGACATTGGTTTCCGTCGCCCTTGGGATCTAAAGTAGGTCGGTCAACGCAGAAGTCGAGTACCGCATCTCTTTCGCGGGATTACGCCGCGGAAGAGATGCGGGTAGCAAGATTGGTGCTGCACGCGAAGGAACCGGCTTTGCGCGCAGCGCATGAATTTCCGAAGATCAGAACTCGAGCCTCCCGGAGAATTGGAAGGCGCGGCTGTCGGCGCTGGCAAATCCAAGCGTGCCAAACGAGGATGAGGTGACGTTGACACCGATCTGATTGTTCTGTGCGTTGTTTCCGAACAGAACGCTGTTGGTGACATTGGCGCAATCCACGCCGAAGATAAAGTGCGTTCGGTCGCCCTTGATGGGAAAGGTCCGCCGCAGAGCGAGATTGAGGCGGAATTCACCCGGCCCGCGCAGCCCATAGGGAGCTGTGCGCGCCAGATCTCCCACCATGAAACCGCCCGGTGTGCAGAACGGACCCGTGGTGGTTGTGCAAGCCACGCCGCCAACACCGAGTCCCCCGCCGGTGCCGTTCGAGTTCACGGTGCCCGTCTTGTTGATATAGCCGCTGAGGTAGGAGAGGCTTCCCAGAGTCGCTGCTGTGACGCCCTTACCCCATCCGCCATTGACGCGGATCGGATTGGACGATGCTGCGTAATTCGGGTTGGCGTCCGGCATGCAGGTGCCCTGGAGATATTCTTCATAGCCGGAGCAGGTTCCGGTTAGCGCCAGCGGAAGCCCCGCCCAATAGGACGAGATGCCCGAAAGCTTCCAACCGCCGGCGAGCCATCTCACCGCCGTGTTGTCGGCCCCGTATCCGCCCTTGCCGAAAGGCAGAGCGTAGATGCCGAAGACCTCCAGATTGTGGGGCTGGTCATCGACGCTGCGGGAATAGTCGATGCGGTCCGGTGCCCATGCTTTGCCGTTCAAGGTCTCCGATGACGCCACGGCGTAGCCGCTGCGCGCGGTACCCGCGTCATCCATGTTCTTCGAGAACGTGTAGTTGACTACACCACGGGCGGGCAACTTCTCTTTACCGGCACGACCATCACCAATGGGCAGCGTGTGTGGCAATCGATCGGCGGGCAGGAGATCGGCAAAGTCAGGGGCCGCGACGCTTACGTGGCTCCTGATTGGAGCGCCGATTGGCTCCATCGCGAGTCGGAGATTCTGCTCAACAATTGGGCGGAAAAGGCCGCAGCACGCGACTTTGGCGCTCTCGGCCCGGATCAACAAGCGGTTTTCAAGGCTCGACTCATCCGCGAGATACGGACCAACACCTACGATGCCGCGCACAGCCGTGTGACGATCGATGAAGAACGCGCCGCTACGTTCCAGCAACTGGCGGCATATTACGCGAATGTCTTCGCCGCAGGGCGTGCGGCGTATGCCATTCCGCAAGGCGCCCTCGTCATTACCGCAAAACAACTACAGCTTTCTGGTGGACCTCCTGGCCGCGAGCATGGAGCGGCCCGGCTCTGCGGTGAGCGATAGAAGCAACCTTGGATTTCATGCTCAGCATCTACTTACAAGGTAACCATTAAGTAGTGACGACCGACGCGAGTCAGCGCCTCAGCTTGGCGTATTGTTGTGCGGTTAGGTTCAGAAATACGCCACCGCGGCCGCTATCAATAGCCCTGTCCAACATCAACCGGCTCTCCGGGCCGGTGATGCCCCCTGTCCGAAACAAGGGGCTTTCGTGGAGTTGGTTCCACGCATGCCCGCCTGCCTATCTGCCGCGCATTCGAGTTCAATGTCTCCTTCGGTCGGGTCTCAAGCATCCCGCAGCTGAAATTTAACTCGATTTAGCTCGAAAAATGGGGAGAAGGGGGATAAAACGGGGTATCGGGGAGACTATAGAGACTTCATGAGTCTCTTCTATCTGACTGAAAAGTAAACTACTTAGCTAATGCTAAAGATTATGCTCGACGTGCTGGCGGAGAGAGTGGGATTCGAACCCACGGTACTCGTTAAAGTACACACGCTTTCCAAGCGTGCGCCTTAAACCGCTCGGCCATCTCTCCGCGAAAGAAATGCGAGAACAGTTGCCGGTTCCTTTCTAGTATACCTGTGTGTCGACGCTTCAAGGGCGTGGAAGGATCTGCGCTGCAGCGAGCCGGATCATCGAATGAGTTGTGGGTGCCGTCTGAGAGCTTAGAGTGCGCGGTGGTCGCAGGGAAGCGAATTCCGAGGCACCCATGAAAGCGTTTTCCAAGAGATGCTGACTCATTTATAGTGCGTTGTTGCCTGCTACTCAAAGATTTGGGCCATCGCAGGAAAACCCTTCAGCAGAGATTGGTTGCATGCAGTTCGATTTCTCTGTTAAGACCGGGTGCGCGCTCGGCAGGTTCTCGCTGTACGGCGCAACTCGCATTTGAAAGAGGTCTTCTATGTTCCGCATCTCCCGTCGCGATTTGCTTGGTTCAGGATTGGCGCTTTCCACCTCCAGCCTGATGGCGCGTACCGCGTGGGCGCGCACGGCCGCGCTGTTTGCTCATGACCCGCTGGCTGCCGATTCGATCGCCACGCCATCCGCAACAGCACCGCGCGAGCGGCTTCTTCTTGATTTCGGATGGATGTTTATTTTCGGGCATGGGAGCGACCCGGCTCGCGATCTCGGATTCGGCAGAAATCAGGAAGACTTTGCCAAAACCGGCGACTTCAAGTTTGCCAAGGTCGGATACGACGACTCGAAATGGCGCGCGCTCAACTTGCCACACGACTGGGCGGTGGAATTGCCCTTCGTGCGCGATGAATCGCTGCAGTCGCACGGCTATAAGCCGCTGGGCAGACGCTATCCGGAAACTAGCGTGGGCTGGTACAGGAGGGAGTTCGAGATTCCGGCCAGCGATGCGGGGCGTCGCGTCAATCTTGAGTTCGACGGGGCCTTTCGCGACGTGCTGGTGTTTGTGAACGGCTGCTTCGTCGGCCGCAACGATAACGGCTACGCGCCCTTCCATTTCGATATCACGGATTTTCTCGCCATCGGAACGAAGAATTGCATCACGGTGCGCGTGGACGCGAGCTTTGGCGACGGCTGGTTCTACGAGGGCGCGGGGATTTACCGGCATGTTTGGCTCACCAAGACCCATGCGCTGCACTTGGGGCGGTGGGAGAGCACGGTGCGCCCGATGGCTACCGACGGCAAGGCGGTGAATCTGCAACTGGCCACGGTGGTGGTGAACGAGGGCAAGAACTTCGAAACTGCTGCAGTGAGTTGGCAGATACTGGACGCGGCTGGCAAGACGGTGGCCACGGCCAGGGCCCCTGTGCAGACAATTAACGTGGATGAGCAGGCAAGTTTTGAAGCCTTGGCGCAGCTGGATGACCCGGCGCACTGGTCGGCGGATGAACCCAATCTCTATTCGGCCATCGTGACGGTGGAGACCAATGGCAAGCCGCGAGATGCGGAGCGCGTGAGCTTTGGCATGCGGTTCCTTCGTTTCGATGCCGATCACGGTTTCTTTCTCAACGGCCAGTCAGTGAAGATTCAGGGAACTTGCAACCACCAGGATCATGCGGGCGTGGGCGCGGCCGTGCCTGACCGCTTGCAGGCCTTCCGCGTCGGTGTGCTGCAGCAGATGGGCTGTAATGCGGTGCGCACCTCGCACAACATGCCTACGCCCGAGTTGGTTGAGGCGTGCGACCGCATGGGCATGATGATGATGTGCGAGACGCGGCAGATGAGCTCAAGCCCCGAAGGAATGGCGCAGCTCGAGACCATGATCAAGCGCTACCGCAACTCGCCCTCCATCATCCTTTGGTCGATCGGCAACGAGGAGTGGCACATGCAGAACGACATGGCCGAGCAGGGCGCGAAGATTGCAGCGACCATGGTGCGACGCTGCCATGAACTCGACCCCACGCGCGTGGTTTCCGCGGCGGTGAACGGCGACAACTCCAAAGGCGTTTCGGAAGCGTTGGACATCATCGGCTTCAACTACAATTTGAAGTTCCCCGACGAATATCACAAGCAGCATCCCACGCGGCCGGTCTTTGGATCGGAGACGGCGAGCACGATTTCAACTCGCGGGGTGTACCAGACCGATCCTCTGCGCAATACCTTGAGCGCCTACGATGTGAATCACACCGACTGGAGTGAGCTCGCCGAGGAGTGGTGGACGTTCTACGGCACCCGCGAATGGCTGGCCGGCGGGTTTGCGTGGACCGGCTTCGATTATCGCGGTGAACCCACCCCCTACGGATGGCCTTCGATCAACTCGAACTTTGGCATCGTAGACATGTGTGGATTTCACAAGGACAATTTCTTCTACTACCAATCGTGGTGGACGAAACAGCCGGTGCTTCACTTGTTTCCGCACTGGAACTGGGAGGGCAGGGAAGGCGACCCGATCCCGGTGTGGGTGCACTCGAATCTCGATGAAGTCGAATTGTTGCTGAGCGGCAAGAGCCTGGGACGGCAGAAGGTTCCGCGGCTCGGACACGTGGAGTGGAAGGTGCGCTACGAGCCGGGCACGATTACGGCGCACGGCTGGAAGGATGGAAAGCTGCTGCTGACCGAAGAGCGCACGACTACGGGACCCGCCGTGGCGTTGAAGGTTACAGCAGAACGAACGGAGATCGATGCCAATGGCGAGGACGTTGCAATCCTGACGGTGTCGGCAGTGGACAGCCAGGGCCGCGCCGTGCCCACGGCCGACGTGCTGGTCGATTTCAAAGTGACGGGCGAAGGCGCGCTGATCGGCGTCGGCAACGGCGATCCCAACTGCCAGGAGAGCGACAAGGAGCCGCGGCGCTCACTTTTCAGCGGCCTGGCGCAGGTCATCGCGCAATCGACCAAGACCGCAGGGATGATGGAGATCGTAGCCGAGGTGAATGCGCGGCGCGTGACCATGGAGCCGGCGAAGATCACGATCACGACGAAGCAGGTGACGTTGCGGCCAGCCATATAGAGATAGAGGCGAAGGGCTCAACAGCGGCGAATGAGCTGACCGTCAGCCGCGAGGGTACGGAGGCAACCGCGGAGCGGGCGAGGGGAATGGCGCAGTGCGGGCGGTTTGCTGCGCCATCTGCAGGGCCTGAAAGAGATTGGCAGCGCGCTTCGTGTCGAGGTGCCCGGAGGCGAGTGCCTGGAAAACGTCATTGAGCGCGGCATGGATCGAGGCCAGGTCCTGAAGCGGAGGAAGGTCAAGCGACTTCTCCTTGGAGCGCGGACGCGCGACATAAATGTGCGTGCGCCCGTGAAAGTATCAGAATTGCGAGCCGCGCATGGCGGGCGACTGGCACTTGAGCCCGTTGCTCTTGATGAATCGGTATTTCTGGTACTTGCATGCGCCTGCAGTCTTAAGGGAGCCAATCAAGACAGGGCGGTTTCGAGATGCGCCCCGGGCTACTGGCGAAAATCGGCAATTCCGCTCAAGCCGATCAGAGGCCCCCGGCCGACGTTAGAGGACTGATCCAAACCTGCGGTAACTTCCGGTTTGGCAACCATCCAACCGGAAAATTCAATCGGAAGCCATGCCGGCTCGATGAGCGCGTTGCATGCAATGGCCTCATGGATGAGGACATGCCCCGACATCCATTAAAGCTTGTTGCTGCGCGCTTGTCGGGATCGATAAGAGAAGGCACAGCCCCGCTTCTCGCCCAGATCACCTTCACAAGGTCGAAAGCGATGCACATGCCTATGCTTCGAGGTTGATCTGATGATGAAGCCGGATGTCTGTCGACGAGGAGCCAAGCATCAGATCCAATGTGCCGGGGACCGCGACTAATTCGTACCGCTTCTCATCCCAGTAACGCAGCGCTGCGTCGTCGTGGCTCAGAGTAAATTGCACGGTCCTACTGGCTCCGGCGGTGAGGTGAACACGCTCAAAACCTACAAGCTGTTTGATGGGGCGCTGCTCGGTTCCGCCCGAGACATGAACGTAGAATTGAACGACTTCGTCGCCTTCGCGCTTGCCGGTATTGCTGAGATGCATTTGCACGGAGATGCTGCCGCCGGGCCTAAGGGCGCCGCTAGCAACCTGTAGATCGGAATATTGGAACGTGGTGTAACTGAGGCCGTGACCGAATGGATAAAGCGGCACACCCTGAAAGTACATATACGTGCGGCCATAGCGGATGTTGTAACTATCGAAGTCCGGCAAATCGGCCACGCTGCGATACCAGGTTGTGTCGAGCTTTCCGCCGGGATTGTAGGCGCCGAAAATCGCGTCGACTAACGCATGACCTTGCTCCTGGCCAAGAAACATGCCTCCTACAATGGCGGGAAGATTGTCCTGTTCCCAGGTGACAGAGACCGGGCAGTTGGAGGAGATGACCAGGATGGTCTTCGGGTTGGCGGCGCAAACGGCCTGCACCAGCTCGTGCTGTGTGCCAGGCAGGTGAAGGTCAGAGCGATCGTGCCCTTCGCGGTCGATTTGCTCGGTGTCTCCAACAAAAACCAGTACGGCGTCCATACCCCGCGCAGCGCTGACGGCCGCATCAAACAGAGTCGCGTCCTTCTTGCCGGCTACATCGCATCCGGGCTGGTAGACAATCTGCACTCTTCCGTTCGTGAAAGTTTGCGCGGGCATCGCGGAAGCGCCCGGTTTTTGCGCCGATGGCGCGCCCTTTTCATCTTGTACGGGCGGAACCGGGGGCTGGATGCCGAATTGCTCAAGAATGCCGTCGAGAGGAGACACCAGGTGATCTGGCTTCCCGCTGTAGTTGCCGATCTGACACGTTGCAGCCAAAGGTCCAATCACGGCGAGCCTGATGGTGCTGTTCGCGTTAAGCGGCAGAGCATTGTTGTCATTTTTAAACAGCACCACTGACTGCCTGCCGGCTTCGCGACAAAGCTCGCGATGTTCAGGGCTTTCCAGGCACGAGATTGGGATTGCGTGGTATGGGCTTTCCTCCAGCGGGTCGAGGTCGCCCAGCAGAATGCGACCCGTCAGCGAGCGGATTAGAGACTGGTCAATCGTCTCTTCGCTGATGAGCATCTTGTCCACGGCCTCGCCCAGGTAGTGTGGGAGTGTGCCACCGCAGTTGATGTCGCAGCCGGCGTTGACAGCCAGGGCCGCGGCCTCGGCATAGGTCGGCACAAAATGATGCGTGCGCGTGATGTCTCCCACCGCGTCGCAGTCCGAAACTACGTATCCACGGAATCCCCAACGGTTGCGCAGCAGTTCGGTCAGCAGGAACGGATTCGCCGTCGTCGGAATCCCATTCATCGCGTTATAGGAGCTCATCACGGTAAACACGCGCCCCTCGCGCACGCACGCTTCGAAGCCGCGGCTGTAGTACTCCCAGAAGCTGCGCGGATCCACCGAGGCAGAGGTCTCTACGCGGTCGTCTTCGGTATCGTTCGCGATGAAGTGCTTGGCGCAGGCAACACTCTTCAGGTAGCGTGGATTGTCGCCCTGAATGCCGCGGATCGTTGCCACCGCCAGCTTCGCCACCAGCAGCGGATCTTCACTATAGTTCTCGCCGATGCGTCCCCAGCGGGGGTCGCGCGTGCCCATGTTCACGGTCGGCGGCGAAAACATCGCCAGCCCCTGGCCAGCCTTCTTGTGCCATGCCCAGATTTCATCGGAGACGGCGGTAAATATGCGTTGAAGTAGCGAAGGATTCCAGGAGCATCCCAGCGCCAGCGGCAGCGGAAATGACGTCACCGGTCCCTCGTGAATCAAGCCGTGCAGCGCCTCGCTTGCGTAATAGTTGAAGGCAGGTAGATTCAGCCGCGGAATCGCTGGCGCCGTGTTGCCAAACTGTGAAATCTTTTCCTCCAGCGTCATTTTCGCTACGACGCCGGCTGCGCGGCTTCGTGTTGCCTCAAAGTTCTCCACGGCAATAGGCCCGGTGTCGAGCGATGCGTTCGCGCCGGCAGGCGTCAGGGCAGCTCCAGAGGTCCGGATGGGCTGTGCTTCGGCAGTGTCCCCCAGGCACGAGCCCGTTGCGGCCATTACGGCACCGGAACCGGCAAGAGCAAGAAATTTGCGACGACTTAAATTCGAACGAACTTTTGAGTCATTTTCCGGCATGGGCCCGTTGATCTCCAGACTGGATTTCGTTGCGGCGATATTCATAACATAACATTCCACCGGCCTCTCTCTGTCGCCGTTGCCAACCCTCAATATGATTCATTTCAGGACGCCTGTCACGCCCCCTGGGCCCGGCAGGGTGTTCTCGAAGGCCAGATACTTTTGATCAATGATGCGACATTCAGTTTGCACAATTTCAATCAAATCTGAGGGCTGCTTGTTTCTCGACGGGGCATCATCGACACTCATCGAGCTCCAAGAAAACGCGTTTCAAGCCTCCGCCAGTATCACCGCCTAACCGGTTGTAACTCATTTGTGTATTAGTCCTCATAAGCGCCCATCGCATCCGGTGAGGTCCGGCTCCATGCCAGATCGGCGAATTACCTGTAGGCAATGGATCGGCGCTGATTGGTCTGCGGTGTTTGCTGCGGGAGCTCAAGCCAGGTCCTCTACCTAATGGCGGCGACCCCTATTGCTCCATCACCACAACCACCGAACGAGCGGGAATGCGCAGTGAACCTGCCGACGCAGGCTTCGCATCGGGCTCCTCTGGAGTTGCTGCGACGAGCGAGCCGGCGTTGGGCAATTCGAGCTTGGCCATGATTGGCTTCTCCTGTTCGAGATTGGCGATCATCACTGCACGCTTGCCGTCAGTCTTGCGATAAACGGTGTAGCGCACGGAGCCATCGGCGGTGACGTCTGCGCCCAAGGTGTCGCGGAATTCGGCGTCCCAAATCCACGCCTTGTACTTGCGGCGCAGTGCATCCACCTTTTTGCCGTATTCGAGCGTGAGTGGGAAGGCCATGATGCTGCCTTTGAAGTTGTACGGCTCGTACTCGAGGATGTAGCGATAGAGCGCGGCGCAGTTGACCTCGTCGCGCGCATCCCAGCCGCGCACGGCGGCCATCAGCGGCGCCTGTGGATCGATGTAGCGCAGCGCGTGACGCGTGCCCCATCCGATGCGATAGTAGCCGAGCACGTAGTAAGGCATGAGCCAGTCGCCCGGGCCCTCGCCGGAGAAGAGAAAGTTGGTGTTCACCTTGTCGGCGGCGGCATAGAACTGCTTCACCAGTGGGATGTCGCCATTGAAGATATATCCCGGCGCCTCGTACCCGTGATCGTTGCTGAAGTTGTAGATGACGCCGTTGTGCTGCATCACTTCGTCGAACAGAAAGCCCTGCGCGCCGAGAGCAAGAATCTTTTCGAACTCGTGCGTGGCGATATCGCGATATTCTTTGCAGCAGACGTCCATGATGGCGCGCCGGCGGTTGTTGATGCCGGCTAGCGAAGTGGGCGTTTCGTAGGCGAAGCTGCCGGACTCATATTTGTTGCCGTAGGGATCGTCGCACTCGTACTCGTAGAGCACTTCCTTGTACCAATCGGTGGACATGTCGGCAAAAACGGGTTTGTGAAAGAGGATCATCTTCACGCCCTTGGCCTGGATTTGCGCGATCGCGTCGTGCAGCTCCTGCCACGTGCCCAGCCCGGGATCGGTGTTCATGGTGGGCTCGCCGCCATCCTGCCCACCCTTGTGCCAGCCCACGAGTTGAATGGCGCCTACGCCGTTCTCCGCGCACTCCGTGCCGTACTTGATCAGTTCGCGATAAGGAATCGACCAGTCCTGCTCGGAGCCGTCAATCTGGAGTTGCTGCCAGGAGTTCACGTCCTTGACCCAATCGGGGATGTGCGGATTGCCGAACCATGTGGCGCGCCATTCCTTATAGATGTCGAGGCCCACGTGCCAATCGCCCGCGTAGGGCTGCATCACGACGGGCGTGAGATTCACCGAGGAATGGGGGTGCGCGAAAACGAAGTGGCAGGTGCGGAAGTCGAGATGCACGGGCAGGCCAGAGATTTCATCCGTACGCGGGACTGCGTTGCCGTTCCAGTCGATGACGCCGGGATGCTGCTCGAAGGTGAATTGCAACAGGTAGCGGATGGCGGTGTCGTGCTGCGCCACGTAGATGCCCTGCGCGGGCGACTGGATGAAACAGAACTGGCTGCGGTCGGAGTTGAAGTTCTTGGTGGGATACCGGACTCCCCAGTAGCCGAGATCGTTGCCGAAGTGCGGGTAAATCTCCTCTTCGGAAAGCGCGCCGACAAACATGCTCTCTGCCGCCATGCGCGTGTCGGGCGTGGGCGGGTTCAGGTCGCCGAAGAAGGGATAGTCGATGGACTCGACGTGCAGGTCCGACTGATTGTCGAGGACGCCGTCAAAAGTGAGCGCGCCGTTCTTGAGCGTAACCGTGGCCGTGAAAGTAATAGGCAGAACGCCGCCGTGCTGGCTCTCCAGATTCGACCACTGGATCCGCACTTGGTTGTCGGCGATCTTGTCTACGCTCTTGGCGTGCTGTTTCTGGCCGAAGATGAAGTTAGTGCGCTGCGTAGGCAGAGGCGCGTGCATGCGGAATGAAACGCCCAACGCGGGTCGGCGCTCGATCACCCACTTGGTGGGCTTGTGCTCCATGCGAGTGAGCGCGCCGGATGCAGGGTCAAAGGCCACGAGGAGGTCTTTATCCTGCAGGACGACGTCTCCGGTGATGGCGGCGGCCTGTTCGGCGCTCAATTCCATATTTTCAGTCATTGCGGCCAGCGCGGTCAGTCCGGCCAACTTGTTGAACGTTCTGCGGTCCATGAGGCTCCTCGATTCTTCAGCTTTTCGTGAAAGGACTGCCGCGCCGGGAAGGCCGCGGCTAGCCAAGGCAATTCACATACAGTGAATCCGGGCTGCAGCGTTTTCCTATTTCTGGGCGAGACCCTTCGCTCGCAGCTCTGAGAGACCGGTCTCGCAAACGGATGGTATCGGGCGCGGGGCGCGGGTGTCAATCGGGAAGTCGGAGATTAGGCGAGGCGAAGCGCCGGGGGTCGCAGGTAAAGTGAAGAAGTGGAACAGGAACGAGCGAATTTGAGCCGGGAACTGCGTGCCATGGTGACGCTGGCCGTGCCGGTGGTGCTGAGCGAACTGGGCTGGATGGCCATGGGCGTCGTGGACACCATTATGGTGGGGCGCCTGGGGCCGGCGGCGATCGGCGCCGTGGCTCTGGGCAACGCCATCTGTTATACGCCGTCCATCTTTGGCGTGGGGCTGATGCTGGGGCTGGATACGCTGGTGTCGCAGGCCTACGGGCGCAAGGATCATGACGAGTGCCATCGCTGGCTGGCGCAGGGCGTCTATCTGGCGTGCATTGCCGCCTTGCCCATCATGCTGGGAATTTGGCTGGCGAGTTTTTTTATTGGACGCGCCGGGATTGCGGCAGAAGTAGCCGGGCCGGCGAGCGAATATCTGCGGCTGCTGAACTGGGGCACGTTGCCGCTGCTGCTTTACGGAGCCACGCGACGCTATCTGCAAGGCGTGGGTCAGGTGCGCGTCATTACCGTGACTTATGTGCTGGCAAACCTGGTCAACTGGTTCGGAAACTGGGTGCTCATCTACGGCAAGCTGGGATTTCCGGCGCTGGGCGTGAACGGGTCGGCAATCTCGACTGCGTGCGCGCGAGTGGTAATGGCCACGGCATTGCTGGGCTTCGCCTGGCGCTACGAGCGCGGGCGAGGGCATCCGCTGTTCCAACATTGGGCCGCACCGCAGGCTGCGCGGCTCAAGCGACTGCTGCAACTCGGCGCGCCGGCGGCGGGGCAAATTCTGTTGGAGGTGGGCGCGTGGAATCTGGCCACGCTCTCGGCCGGGTATCTGACGCCGGTGGCGCTGGCTACGCACCAGATTGTGCTGAACTACGCGAGCGTCACCTACATGGTGCCTCTGGGGATTTCCACCGCGGCTGCGGTCAGCGTGGGTCACGCAGTCGGCGCGGGCGATGCCGCACGAGCTCGGCGCGCGGGATGGATGGCGCTGGGGTTGGGCACGAGCTTCATGCTGCTGGCGGCGCTGGGGTTTCTGCTATGGCCGCGACCACTGATCGAATTATTTTCGCGCGATCCGCGCGTGCTGGCAGTGGGACCGGGGCTATTGGGAATCGTGGCGGCCTTTGAATTATTCGACGGTATCCAGACCGTTTCGACGGGCGCGCTGCGGGGGCTGGGCGAAACCCATGCGCCGATGTGGGCCAACCTGGTGGGCTACTGGGTGCTGGGATTGCCGCTCGGCTTCTTCCTTTGTTTTGGACTGCGGTGGGGAATCTACGGGCTATGGATCGGGCTCACGCTGGCCCTGATCGTGATTGCCCTGGCGCTGCTTTTGCGTTGGCGGCGCGATGCGCGGAGGCATGTTTTCGCTGAAAGTTTCTAGTTTCCTGCCTGCTCGCGGCGAGGAAATCTCCGGGGCGCGGCTTCAGCTTGGTTTCTCGACCGGAAAAGCAAATATCCTGGCCATCTTGAAGCGACCTGAGGCTGACCGGCACGTCTATATATGGAAGCTCCTGTCGCCACCTGCTGCGCAGGGAAGAAGCGCCGTCGTTGTGCTAGGTTGGCCAACCATGATCCGAAATACGCTTTCACTCGCGATGATTTTCGGGCTAGCCGTGTGTGGGGCTGCGTGGGGATCGAATGCTGCTCAGCGAAGCGATACCGGTAAAGCGGTGCGCGGGCCGCAAGTTGTCGAATCCGGGGCCAAGGCAACTCTGGAAAACGATGCCATTCGTGTGACGTTGCCGCTGAATGAAGCGGCAGGTCCGGGCGTTCGATTGGTCGCGTGGCTGCTGTCGCCCAAAAGCGTTCAGATATCAGAGGCGGTTGCCGAAGTGAAGGCGGCCGCACGCGAAGCGGGCTTGACTCTCGATTGGCCGAAGAGCGCGGAAAAAGTCGATGCGGAAGACATAGGCTGGTACCGCATCGGCTATCGCGTGGAAGTGGAGGGCGCGGAGAGCTCGCACGGAATTCTCTCCGTGGGTGCGATTACGGCAAACCTGATCGCATTACGGCTCGCGATTCCCGCCAGGATCGCTCAGGGACAGGCAGTGAGCGCGCGCGTGATGGCGATGAACCCGGTGACCGGCAAGCCGTTGGCTGGCGTGAAGTTGACCGCAACACTCGTGGAAAGCGAAACGGATCCCAAAAAGCAAAAGCAAGATACGCGCGAAGGAGTGACCGCGCGCAATGGGGAAGCGATCTTGAACTTTGCGCCGATGGGAGAGCCGGGCGATGAAGTCGACTTGAAAATAGAAGGCGCGCTGAGCGGCGCAGGAGGGGCGCTGGCGCACGACGAAGTGACCGCAGAGATCGACGTGCTGGACCGCACGACCGTGCACGTGGAAACGGACAAGCCGCTGCACAGGCCGGGCGAAATGGTGCACATGCGGGCGCTAGCCTTCCGGGATAACGGGCGCGTGGCGGCCGGCGAGCCGGTGACATTGACCATCAACGACCCTAACAGCAAAAAGCTTGTTTCGGCAAAACTGAAAACCAACCGGTTCGGGATTGTGCAGTACGACTGGAAAACGAGCGAACAGACTGCGGTGGGCGATTACGAGGTGAGCTTCGACATCGATAACTCGATGGGGGTTGCCAGCACCGGAATCCAGGCAGTGCGCATCCAGCGCTACGACCTTCCCGAATTCAGTGTGTCGGCAACGCCAGATCGCGCGTTTTATTTGGACCGCGCTGCGCCGCAAGTGGAGATCCACGCGGGCTATCTCTTCGGCAAGCCGGTGGCTGCGGGCAGCGTGCGCATCGTGCGCGCGGACGACGCCGTGTGGAATCCGAAGACAGGCCGCTACGATGAGCCGGCAGTGGTGGAAGCGACGGCGACTCTCGATGCCAATGGCGACGCCACGGTGAGCCTGAAGGTTGCAGATGAGTTCGACGAGCTCGAAAACTCGAGCTGGGAGCGCTTCCGCGACGTGCAGTACCGGGCGATGGTGACGGATGCAACCACGGGGCGCACGGAGCCGCGCAACTTTGCCGTGCGGCTCACGAAAGAGCCGGTGCACATCTATCTGAACGCGATCGGGACCAGCGAGCGCGAGGGCGAGTACATGCTTTCGACCTCGTATGCGGATGGCACGCCCGCGTCGTGCAAGGTCACGCTTGATTGGATGGATGCTGATTCGCATGCCACGCGCGCCATGGCCGTGACCACGAATCGCTATGGGCTGGCGAAGGTGACGCTGCACTATCCAGCGACTGTGGCTGCGGCAAAAAGTAATGACCCAGTTAAGCCGCAAATTCGCATCACCGCGCGCGATAACGAGGGCAGGCTCTCGCATTTCGACGATTCGTTATGGACCGGCGGGAGTGGAGACATCTGGATTTCGCTCGACCACGCGCTGCTTGCTCCGGGACAGGCGATCGAGGGCACAATCCATGGCAAGCCGGGAGAAGAGGTGGATCTCGACGTGCTTTCCGCGACCTCCCTGCTTTCGCATTGGCAGATTCGCATCAGCGGCACGGGGCGGGTGTTCTCGATTCCCGCGAGCACGGCTTTCCGCGGGCTCATCACGTTGCGCGCGTACTCCATGCGCGATGAGATGGAGCAGAACAACTGGTATGTGACCGGCCAAGGCGCCACCAGAGGGGTGCTTTATCCCGACGATCACTCACTGCGCGCGCATGTGAACTGCCTGGCAGCGTCGTATGCGCCGGGGGCGCCGGTGAACGCGCAATTGGAACTGCGCAATACGGCCAATGGCCCGGCGGCGGGCGTGTTTGGCGTGTCGGTGTTTGACACCGCGGTGGAACAGCGCGCCGCGACGGAGTTGGAGGCAAATGACCGATGGTTCGCGCAAGGCTGGTGGTGGCTCTCGGGCGCGAGCGTGGGCGACGTGACCTTCGACAGCTTGAATAAAACCGATACGTCGAAGCCGATTTCAAGCGACCTGGACCTCGCGGCCGAAGCGGTCCTGATGAATTCTGAAGAATCGGTGCTGGAGATCAGTGCGAATGACAACAGCACCGTGCGCAGCGAGTACGAGGAGCAGATGGAGAAGGACGCGAAGCCGCTGCGCGATGCAATTCTGGCGGGAAATCCTGAGAGCTTGCCTGCGACTGCGGACGAACTGAAGAAGGTTGCCGTGTCAGCAAAGTCGGGCGAAGGGATTCTGCTGGATCCGTGGAATACGCCTTACAGGGCGGAATTGAGCGAGAGCGACAATTTTGACGTTGTGACGCTGAGCAGCGCGGGGCCGGACAAACAGTTTGGCACAACCGACGATTTCGCCCTGACGCTGGTCGATCGCAATGTGTTTGCCGTGCCGGGCGCGCGCTTGAACGATCTGCTGAGCAAGACCGCGATGGCCGGGCAGCCGCTGTCCGCGACGGCGGATGCTCTGAAGAAGCTGGCGCTCGATAGCGGCCTCAATCTGGATTCGGCAGCGCAGCACACCTTGCAGAGCAACGGCAAGCCGTACATGTACGTCATCGATGTGATGCGCCAGTTCTATTTCGTGAACGTGAATCGCGATGCGGACGAAGCGGTGTGGCGCAGCGACGGTGTCGACTACTTTGGTCGCACCGAAGAAAAGCTGGGTGCTGCTCTCAAAACATGGACCGAGGCGGGGAATGCGTTCCCCGAAACAGAATTGGACGCGCGCCGTGCGTTCGCGGCAGCGGGCATTGATTTCGACAGCCTACGCGATCCGCTGGGACGGCCGTTTTCGCTCAAGGCAAAGCGGGAATTGTCTTATGCGCGCATCGACAAAGTGAAGGGGGGGAGTGTACTTGAGGGCGGAACGCAGAAAGTGACGATCGCTGCCGAGGTGATCCAGATACTGCGTACGGACGATGACGGCGCAGTCCGGGGAAACTTCGAAGAAGTGGCGCGCTTCTCGCATACAGTCTCGCAGCAGAGCGGGAGCGATGCGAATTCCGTCGCCGTGGATTCCGGATTGTTCAAGGGCAACACCGGCGCCATTGGCGGAACGGTGACCGACCAAACCGGCGCAGTCATCTCGGGAGCCAGGATTGACGTGGAGAGCGAGTCGGGCGATGCGGTCGAGAGTGCGACCACCAAGGACGACGGCACGTATAATGTTTCGGATCTGGCTCCGGGCTTCTACAAGGTTCGCGTCGATGCCAAGGGTTTCATGAGTTTCTCCCTGACGGATGTGCATGTTGCGTCTTCCGCACTGACCACCGTTGATGTAACGCTGCGGGTGGGGCAGGCTTCGGAGATGGTCGAAGTGAGCGCGGCGCCAGCTCCGATGCAGACGCAGTCAGCGTCCATGGGGATCTCGGCACCCGGTGTATTCGGGCCGGGAAAGAAGGTGAACGGTCCGAATGGAAGCGCGGTGATTACGGAGCAGACGATGACACCGCAGCTGCGGCGTGTGTTTGAGGAATCGGCCTACTGGGCGCCGTCGCTGGAGACGAATGCGGCCGGGCGCGCGGCGTTGCAGTTCACATTGCCCGACAGCCTGACCACGTGGAGGTTGCACGCGGTGGGGTCAACCGTGGATGGAAGGATTACTGCAGTCGATCAAACCTTCAGGACCTTCCTGCCATTCTTTGTCGATCTGGATACGCCGCAGAGCTTGACGGTGGGCGATGCGATCTGGCTTCCGGTCAACCTGCGAAATTACACGACGCATCCGGTTTCGCTGCCGGTGAAGGTGAAGGCCGCGGACTGGTTCACGCTAATCACGCCGGCAACTACGCAAGCGACGGTGATAGCCAATGGAGCAACGCCCGTCGTTGTCGGGTTGCGCGCGGAGTCGGCCACGGATTCGGGCGCGCTGCGGATCACCGCGGCCAACGCGCATGTGGGTGATGCTGTAGAAAAGACAGTCAAGGTGCACCCGGACGGCGAACCAAAAATGATTACATCATCGGAGTTGCTGCGCGGGGGCGCGAAGAACACGATTGCGTTCGATTTGCCCGCGGACGCAATCTCCGGCTCGGTTCATGCGGAGCTGTTGCTTTATCCAAATCTCGGCGCCAATGTGTATCACGCCATGAAAGCAGTCCTGGAGCGGCCTTACGGTTGCGCGGAGCAGAACATTTCCGCGGCCTATCCAAGCTTGCTCTTTCTTGAGATGGAAACCGCGGCAAAGCACGACAGCGCGACGAAGGAACAGGCGCAGGCCTGGCTGCAATTGGGATACGACCGCTTGCTGGACTACTTCAACGCGAGTGGCGGGCTCACCTACTGGGGTGGCAACGACACCACCGCAGATCCGGCACTCACGGCCTATGGAATTGAATTTCTGGCTGAGGCCGAACCATACGTGAAGGTCGATCGCACGCGGATTGTGAGTGCGATGGAGTGGCTGCTGAAGCAGCAGGATCAGGATGGCGCGTGGAAGCCGCGCTATGGAGAGTACTCGGCGCGGGAAACGCTTTACATTGCCAGTGCGCTCGCTTACGTGCTTCGCACCTCGGATTTTGCTTCGCCGGCCACAAAGGATTTGCAGAGCCGCGTGAAGCAGGCTATCGCTCGCGCAGAAGAGTATGCCGCGCACTCGGAGCTTGCTTTGCATGATCCCTACGCCAACGCATTGCGCCTCAGCCTGGCAGCCGAGTCCGGAGACGCGGCAGCGGTTGAGCGCCTGCGCAAGGAACTGAACGCCACTGCGCAGCACGGCCGCGACGGCGCGTACTGGGAATTCGACGGCTTCTCGCCATTTTATGGGTGGGGCGAGGGCGGCAAGCTGGAGACTACCGCGATGGCGCTTGCGGCGTTCAGCGCCGCGGGAAATCAGGATGACAAAAAGCTCGAAGACGATGCCTTGTTGTATCTGCTGCGCAACCGCGACGGGTATGGCGTGTGGCTGAGCGGGCAGGCCACGGTGCGTGTACTGAAGGCGCTGCTGCCGTTGGCGGTGAACCAATTGCAAAACGCGTCGCCGGGAGATTTTATGCTGACGGTCAACGGAAAGCCGCTGAGCGCAGAGCAGGCCGCGGCAATGCGAGCCGACAATCAACTGCTCGATGCTCCGCGCACTATTGATCTGACGGCGATGATTCACGCGGGCACGAACACGCTGGAGTTTTCGGCAGTGGGAGATGCGGCCTTTGCCAATGCGCAGATGACTGCGTGGTTCTATGTGCCGTGGGCGCAGGAAACCGCGGGTAGAACCAAAACCACCGTGCCGGGCAAGGATTTTGGACTGGACTTCGGCTATGAATGCGATGCTGCGGGAGCGAAAGTCGGTCGGCCGATCGACTGTACCGTGAGTGCGCGCCGTTTCGGATCAGAGGGCTACGGCATGATGCTGGCCGAAGTTGGCCTGCCACCGGGAGCGGACGTGGATCGCGCGTCTTTGGGCAAGCTGCTCGACGATGGGGCCATCGCGCGCTACGAACTCCAGCCGGATCGGATCGTGTTCTATCTGTGGTCGCCTGCGGCGGAGGGCGAAGATTTCATTTTCCGCTTTACGCCCCGGTATGCGATTCGCGCCAAGGCAGCTCCGGCACAGTTGACTGATTACTACAACCCCGACCTGAAAGCGGTGCTCGCGCCACAAGGTTTTGCGGTGAGCGCCGTGCCGGCGCCATAAGCCTCTCGGCATTCCGTAACAAAATGAAAACAGGAAGTTTACCGACAACACGCGCCAGAATTGCCGATGAAGGCCCAGGACCGATGCAAAGGGGTTACCAATGGGGCGCACTATGATACGGCGACGATGAGAAGTGACTATAATCACATATTGGGGCGAGATGGTCCGGCATCCTCTAGAGGGTGGTCCGGCGCCGCTGAGGCGCTTCAAATCGCTCAAGATTTTTCGGAAGGGAATCCCGCCACATGGCGACTGGAAACCTGGCCCTGGGTCAAGAACAGGGCGAAAGCAGCGCGCGTCCGCGCATCGTCAACGACTTCACCATCAATGTAGCCACGGTGAACGGATCCGGTTCGCAGTCCGCGAACAGCGTGCTGCTGAAGAGCATCTTCGGGATGGGCGTTCCCGTGAGCGGGAAGAACCTGTTTCCGTCCAACATTGCCGGATTGCCCACGTGGTTCACTATCCGCGCCAGCAAAGACGGCTATGTAGCGCGCAAGCGCGAGTCAGACGTGCTGGTGGCGTTGAACGCAGAGACGGCGCGCGAGGATATGCTGTCGCTGCCAGCGGGCGGCGTGGCCATCTACGAAGAAAACTTTAACCTGAAGCAATATCGCGACGACGTGGTCTGCTATCCGGTTCCGTTCGACAAGCTCACCGCGGCTCTGTGTCCCGAAGCCAAATTGCGCAAGCTGGTCAAGAACATGGTGTACGTGGGCGTGGTGGCGCAACTGCTCCACCTCGACCTGGGCGTCGTGGAAAAGTGCGTGCAGAAGCAGTTTGCCAAGAAGCAGAAGGTCTTCGACCTGAACTTCGGCGCGGTTGAAACCGGCTACGAGTATGCCAAGACCAACTTCACCAAACAAGATCCGTACTTCATCGAGAAGATGAGCCAGACGCAGGGCAAGATCATCATCGATGGCAACGCGGCTTGCGGCATGGGCGCGGTATTCGCGGGTGTGACGGTGGTGGCGTGGTACCCGATCACGCCGTCGACCTCGCTGATTGAGGCTACGACGGATCTGCTGAAGAAGTTTCGCGTGACGCCGGAGGGCAAGGCCACGTTTGCAGTGGTGCAGGCGGAAGACGAGCTGGCGGCAATCGGCATGGTGCTGGGCGCGGGCTGGGCCGGTGCGCGGTCCATGACTTCGACCTCGGGACCCGGCATCTCGCTGATGGCAGAGTTTTCCGGGCTCGGTTACTACGCGGAGATTCCTGGAGTGATCTTCGATGTGCAGCGCAGCGGGCCTTCGACGGGCATGCCCACGCGCACTCAGCAGTCCGATCTGCTGTCGACGGCGTTTCTTTCGCACGGCGACACCCGGCATCCCGTTCTGTTGCCGGGCAACGTAAAAGAGTGCTTCGAATTTGGCTATGCGGCCTTCGATGTGGCGGAGCGGTTGCAGACGCCGGTGTTTGTGCTCACGGATCTCGATCTGGGCATGAATAACTGGATGTCGGAGCAGTTCGCCTATCCTGAGAAGCCGCTCGATCGTGGCAAGGTGCTGACTGCCGAAGAGATTGAAAAGCTGGGCGGCTTCGCACGATACCGCGACGTGGATGGTGACGCCATCGGCCGGCGCACGCTTCCCGGCACTGTGCATCCCAAGGCAGCGTATTTCACGCGCGGCTCGGGGCATAACGATGCGGCAGGCTACACCGAGCGGCCCGAAGAATATCTCGCCGTTATGGATCGGCTGGCGCGCAAGTTCGAAAACGCGCGCACGCTGGTACCGGCGCCGGTGACTTATCGCGACGGCAAATCGAAGATCGGCTTCCTGGCCTTCGGTTCCACCGATTTCGCGCTGCGTGAGAGCTTGGACCAGATCGAAAAGGAGCACGGCCTCAGCGTGGATTACATGCGCGTCCGCGCGTTTCCGTTCGCGCACGAGATTCACGACTTTGTGGCGAGCCATGAGCGCGTGTATGTGGTGGAACAGAACCGCGATGCGCAGTTGGCCAGCCTGCTCAAGTTGGATCTTCCCGCCGATCAGGTGGTGAAGCTTCGCAGCATTCTGCACTACAACGGGTTGCCCATCGACGCCCGCACGATCACGGACGAATTCGCAACCAAGGAGGGCTTGTAATGGCCACCGCAACTGCTAGTGGGGCCAAGGGCCCGAAACTGAATCATATTGGCTTGCCGATCGTAGACTATCGCGGCGGCAAGTCCACGCTGTGTGCCGGCTGCGGACACAACGCGATCTCGGAGCGCATCATCGACGCCATGTTCGAGATGGGCGTCGAGCCGGAGCGCGTGATGAAGATGAGTGGTATCGGCTGCTCTTCGAAGAGTCCCGCCTACTTTATGAACCGCTCGTTCAGCTTCAACAGCGTGCACGGGCGTATGCCGAGCGTGACCACCGGCGCGGTACTGGCCAACCGGACCATGACGGCGCTGGGCGTCTCCGGCGACGGCGACACGGCTTCGATTGGCATGGGACAGTTTGTGCACCTCATGCGGCGCAACCTGCCGATGATTTACATCATCGAAGACAACGGAGTCTACGGCTTGACGAAGGGCCAGTTCTCGGCCACTGCCGACCTCGGCTCCAAGCTGAAAACCGGCGTGATCAACGATCTTCCGCCTATCGATACCTGCGCTCTCGCCATTCAACTGGGCGCGACATTCGTGGGCCGCTCGTTCTCCGGCGACAAGAAGCAGTTGCTTTCCATGCTCAAGGCGGCAATCGCGCACAAGGGCACGGTGATGCTCGACGTCATCAGTCCTTGCGTCACGTTTAACGACCATGAGGGTTCGACCAAGAGTTACAAGTTCCTGCAGGACCACGACGAACCGATCAACGAGATCGGTTTTGTGGCCAGCTTCGACGATATCGAGGTGGATTACGATTCGGGCGAGGTGTACGACGTGGAAATGCACGACGGCTCGCAACTACACCTGCGCAAGTTGCTCGAAGACTACGACCCCACCGACAAAGCCAACGCGGTGCGCACGCTGATGGAAGCGCAGGAAAAAGACGAAGTTCTCACCGGCGTCTTCTACATCGATACGCAAAAGCCGACGTTCATCGATCAGCTGAACATGGTGGATGAGCCGCTGGGCACGCTACCTGAGTCCCTGACGCGCCCGCCGAAGTCCGCTCTCGAAGCCTTGATGGCAAATCTGCAGTAAATGCACGCCCTGCTTTCGGCGCAAGTACGCGCCGAGAGCGAGTCGTTCTCCCATCGAAAGCATTCCTCTCACAAATTGAAGCCGCGGCGACTACTTGACTGACATCTCCGCCGTTCGGGGAGCAGCGCGAACCGTCTGGTTGCGGCCAAGTTCCTTGGCGCGGTAAACAGCGTCGTCGGCGCGACGCAACCATTCAAGGGCCGGCTCACCAGCCTCCAACTCGGCAACTCCAAGCGAGATGGTGAGGCCGGGCAGCCCAGCGAAGGTGTTGCTTTGCACCATGTTGCGCAGGCATTCGGCGAGCACGTGCGCCTCGCTCTGGCGGCTGTATTGCATGAGCACGATGAATTCCTCGCCTCCAATACGGAAAAGAAGGTCGCTTTTGCGCAATCGAGCCGAGACCGCTGCGACCATTTCAATCAGCACGGTGTCGCCGACGTCGTGCCCGCGATCGTCATTGATGGCCTTGAAATGATCGACGTCGAACAGGATGACAGACGCAGGGGTTTTGTGGCGGGTGCGCAAACTCACGGCGCGCTCGATTTCCTTTTCCATCTCGCGGCGATTGGCGGCTCCGGTCAGCGGGTCGCGGGCCGCGAGCCGTTCCATTTCCGCGTGCTGCCGCTCGCTGTCCGTGGAAAAGATAAGCGCGAAGATCCACGTGAGCGCGAGGGAGCCGATCACGCGTGGGAACTGCTCGTGCGTGGTCCAGTGCCAGGCACCGAAGACCACGGCCGGGCAGAAAATGCACATCAGAATGCTGGCCCTGCCCGATCCCAAAATGAAGTAGCTGATGCAAAGGAACGGATACGCCCAAAATACCCCCGCCAGATGCAGATGGAAGATGGCGAGAAGAATCAGCAGGGCGCCGACCGCGGTGAGGCCGAAGAGAAATTGCGCCGCGAGGTGGCTCGCTTGGCGGATAAGGTACAGCAAGCCGGCGAGCAGAACGCTGAGCGTGCCCGTCACGATGGCAGTGCTCCACTCGCGCGTCAACAAATCGATGGCGGTGAAGACGATACTTCCGATGAGAGCTAGGGCGCACATCCAGGAGACCGGACGCCAACTCTCTAAATGGCTGCCTTGAAACTGCATCGCAAAAACGGCGTGTAGAGATGCGTCGGTATCCGCGCAAATCGGGGAATTCGCCAAAACGATTATACGCGCGCACAAGTTGCGATTGTGTCTGCAGCGCCGGCAAGCATAACCATAGGTAACATCTTAGATAGGCTGGTTTTCGGCACAACTAACACTTTGCCCCGATGCAGGGCAGATATATGCGACCTATTTTAGATAGCAGCTAGGATGCTTTGCCGCGCAGTTCCTGCTCGGCACGGAACCAATCGTCTTCGTGGTATCCGTGCGTGCCGCCGCGCTCGGCCCAGAAATGATGCGCCAGTTCTGCCACTTTCTCGTGCGAAATCGAAATTGGAGTCACTTTTGCGAGAACGCCGGTCTTTTTTGCCGCGGGCTTGCGCGGTTTTGCGGCAGCTTTCGGGGCGGCGCCTGGTTTTTTCGCGGACTTTGTCATAAGTCAATCCTCCCGGGGATGAAAGATAAAACTTACCCAATTATAGAGAGATTAACCAACATTTGCTTCGCTTTCCAAACGAAGTTAACGCATGGAACCATGGCCGTAAACCTTCGCGAAGGCAGCCCGCGGTTCCGAGGGGGCGCCGAGACCGCAGGGTTTCTCAGTTGACGTTTTCCAGTTCCGCGACATATGATGACTTGCGGGAAACCGGTATCTCGCCCGCAAAACCTCAAAGCAGAAACTTTCGACTGAAGCCCGATGTCTGCGAAGGGAACCGATCTCCTGGTTGAAAATATCGCGTGCCGAGGGCATGCAGGTCCTCCGTAGCATCAGCGGCTCGACAGAGTTGGAAGAACGCGCGGTAACAAAAAAATCAATGACCCCGAGGGCGCTGCCCCCGACGGAAGACAAGAGGATGGGGATGGACAGACGGACTTTCAATAAGTTGGCGGGACTTGCCGCGATGAGTGCACTGACGGCCGAGTTGGAACTGAGCACCGCGCAAGCGGCGGACATTGCTGGAGAGGTGATTTTGCAGGATAGCGAATTCCTGGTGGCGTTCGATCCCGCCACAGGCGCTCTGACGCGCATGGAGCACAAGCCGACGAAGTGGACTGTGGAACGTCGGCCGGCGCTCGGCGCATCTTTCCGGATGCTCGTGCCCATCCCCGGCCGCCGCGCGAACTTTGTGCTTGGGCAGAAACAAAAGGCTGCAAGCGTCGGGAAGATTTCAGACAGCCAGGTACGAATTGTGTGGAACAATCTGGCCAGCGAACACGGGGGCGTGCTGCCCATTAACCTGATCGCTACCGTTACTTTGAAGAATGGCAAACTCACCTTCGACACCACGCTCGAGAACAAGTCCACCTTTACAGTAGAGACCGTCGACTATCCGTATTTAGGCGATCTGAATCCTCCCACCCGCACCTCCACCGTGGCGGCTCGGACGATGTGGTACGGGAATCTCGGCTCTGATGAGATCTATCCGGACTTCGGCAACGAAAAGGGATACTGGGGCGTTGATTTTCCCATTAAGACGTTCGGATCAAATCGCAGCAATTTTTGCCTGATTCAAGCGCAGACCGAAGGGCTCTACGTCGAGTTGTCCGATCCCACGCTGCCCTATTACATGGAATTTACTTTTGAGCAGCATCCCGGTGTGGTGCACGGAGCCGTGGTGCCGAAGACTGATGAATTCTCCGGTTTCCCAGTACATCAGGAGTTTCGCACCTGCCACTTTGTCTTCGCACATCCCGGTTCCAAAGTGAAGTTTGTTCCGGTCGTGTTTCGCGGGTATCAGGGCGACTGGCATGCGGGCATCGATGTGTACAAGGAATGGCGCGACACATGGTTCGAGACGCCGCATCTCCCCGCGTGGGCGAACGAAGTGCATGCCTGGACCATGCTGCGGATGAACACACCGGAAGAGGACTACACCGTCTCTTACAAGAAGTTTGAGGAGTATGGCGAGGAGTATGCCAAGTACGGCGTGAAGGCGGTGCAACTGATCGGATGGAACATCGGCGGACAGGATCGCGACGACCCTTCGCAGGACACCGACCCGAACCTGGGCACTTGGCAGGAGTTTCATGACGCGATTGCCAGGGTGCAATCGCTGGGCATAAACGTGATCCTGTTCGGCAAATTGAACTGGGCCGACCTGACGTCGCAATGGTACAAACACGAGCTCTACAAATACGAGGCCAAGGATCCGTACGGCATTCGCTACGAGCAGGGTGGCTACAACTATGTGACGCCGACGCAGTTGGCCGGCATCAATACGCGACGGCGGGCGGTGATGGATTTTATGGATCCAGCGTATCGCGCGATTGCGCTAAAGGAATTCCAGAAAATCCTGGCGCTTGGTTCCACCGGCTGGCTGTGGGATGAAATTTGCCACCACTCGGGAGCGCTCTACAATTTTGCTTCAGGACATGGCTACGTTCCGCCGGGATACATTTACGGAGGCGACCTGCCGCTTTCCGCCATGCTCCGGGCCGCCGCCGACAAAGTGAGTCCCGATTTTCTCTTTGCCGGTGAAGGGCCGCAGGACTGGCTGATGCAGTACTTCCCGGTGAACGAATGCGGCGTGAGCGCGACGCCTGTATGCCAGTATCTCGACACCAGGCATTCCGTGATGATAGCCGGAGTCAGCGGCTTCGATGATCGCGAACAGTTGAACATGATTCTGCTCAACCGTTGCGTGATCCAATACGAGCCGTTTCTCTACAAGGGGCACCTGCACGATTTTCCGCTCACCATGGCCTACGGGCAGAAGATCGATGCCCTGCGTCGCAAATATAAGGCTTACCTTTGGGACGGCGCCTTCCGCGATACGCTGGGCGCGGATGTGAGCGCGAATGCGACGTTTCGGTATTCGGTCTACGTCGCCGAAAATGGCAAACGGGCAGTGGTTGTCATCAACCCGAGTTCCGAGAACGCCGTTACTGCCAAGGTGAGCCTGCCGAACCCGGGCGAGCTCTTCGTTGCAACTCCTGAGAAGCCCGACGCCTATGCGACGACGGGGACGGTACAAATTCCCGCGCGCTCTGCAGCAGTTGTCATTGAACAGTAAGCCCCGGGAGAGGGGCGCATCGAGATGCGCTAGTTTTTTCACAGAAGCTGCGGGGGCAGCGTGTATCGTGGTTGCAAGCAAGAAGCCATGACCACCCCCGCTATCGATACCACTGCGCTCACCCGCCGCTTTGGCGACTTCATCGCCGTCGACAACCTGAACCTGCGCGTCGAGGCCGGGCAGTTCTTCGGATTTCTCGGCCCCAACGGAGCAGGCAAATCCACCACGATCAAGATGTTGACAGGCCTGCTCGCGCCCACTTCTGGCAGCATCCGCATCCTCGGTGGCGACTTGCAGGCCAACTCCGCGGACATCAAGCGGCAGATCGGAGTGGTGCCGGAGGGCCTGGCGCTCTTCGGCCGCCTCACCGCCGACGAATACCTGCAGTTTGTGGGGCGTATGTATGGACTGGACCGCGCCACGACCCTCAGCCGCACGCGGGAGCTTCTGGAGTTCATGCAGTTGGCTGGCGAGCAGAAGAAGCTGATCACCGATTTCTCGCATGGCATGCAGAAGAAACTGGCTCTCGCGGCAGCGGTTATTCACGGACCCAACGTGCTATTTCTCGACGAGCCCTTTGAAGGCGTGGACGCGGTGGCCGCGGGCACGCTCAAGGCCATGCTGCTGAAAATGATCACGCGCGGCGTGACCATTTTCCTCACTTCGCACGTATTGGAGATCGTGGAGCGGCTTTGTACGCACATCGCGATCATCCATCGTGGGCGACTGGTGGCGCAGGGCTCGCTTGACGAGCTGCGCGCAGGAGCCGCGCGCATTGCCCAAGCCGGAGTCCGGGAAGGCGCGGCGCCGCCGAGCGAGGAGAAGCGCAGCCTGGAGCAGATCTTCCTTGAAATTGTGGGCGCGGACCGCCAAGGCAATCCTGCCGCGACGGCGTCAGAGCAGGAGCTCTCATGGCTGAGCTGACGGACCATCAGAGTGGTCCTGGTTCCGTGCCGCCCATTCCTGCGAGCGCGCAGTTACTGGCCGTCGCGTGGCTGCGCTGGCGCATCTTTGTCAACGGCATGACTCGCAAGCGGCCCAAGAGCACGCGCCAGGTGGTTGGACTGATATTTGCCATTCTCCTGCGCCTCATTGTTTGGCCGATGCTCGCAATGCTCGTGGTCGGCCCGGTTGCGGGCAGCGGATACCTTGCATGGGCGGCGGTCTCTCAGGGCCATCCTCAAAGCGTCGCGTCGCTCCTGCTCGGCATCACGCTGCTCTGGCAGTTCGTGAGCATCAACGGCCTCAGCATCGCCGCCACAATTCAGAGCTTCGACCCCGCGTCGCTGGTGCGCTTTCCGCTGCGCTTCGGCCGCTATTTCCTGCTGCGCTCGCTCCTGGGACTCTTGACGCCCAGCACTATCGTGGGTTGTCTGGCCCTGCTGGCCGCCGCGGCGGGAATCGGTGTGGCCGATGCATCACTGGCGCTGCCCGCGCTGGCGGTGATGGCCGTATTTGCCTTGATGAACATTTTCCTCACGCGCATGATCGGCGAATGGATGGATCGCTGGCTGGCGAACCGCCGCTTCCGTGAGGTTTTCAGCATGTTGATGGCTCTGCTTGCCGTCGGCATCCAGTTCCTGAATCTGCAGCGGACCTCGATGCGTGGGCCCGGCGTGCGAAGCAGTTGGCTACTCAACGTTCTGCACAGTTCAGGATCGTATCTCTATTGGTTACCGTCGGGTTTTGCGGCGCAGGCAATCCTGCTGGTGAAACATCCTGTAGCAGCCGCCGCGCAGTTTATGGGATTGCTGGCCAGCACCGCGCTGTTCGCTGCAGTCTTTGCGATCCGGCTGCACAAACAGTTTCTTGGCGAACACCTGAGCGAGGGCGTGAGCCGCCACGCGCAGCCGTCACGGGCGCCGCGCATAAAAATGCCGGAGCCGCAACCCGCCGCCCGGCCTGCATCTGCTCCGGCCGGCACCGACTTTTCGCCCATGGTGGCCGCGTGCCTTCGCAAAGAGTGGCTCATTTTGCGGGGCAATGGAACGTATCTGATCGGGTTGCTCACGCCCCTTTTGTTCGTCGTCATCTTCAGCATAAACCGGTCATTTTCTGCGTTCTCTTCGAAGTATTTTCTGCCTGCGGCGATCGCTTACGTTCTCGTCGCCTCTCTTGGTTCGCTCTACAACATCTTTGGCGCGGACGGTCGCGGCGTGCAGTTGTATCTGCTCGCACCCGTTCGTATGCTTGACATAGTCATCGCGAAAAACCTAATGAGCCTGGCGCTGATCGTGACCCAGGTAGTGCTCGCATGGACCATCATCTGCGTGCTGGCGCGAGAGCCGGTGCCGGTGCCCACGCAAGTCTCCACGGCATTGTGGACGATCTTCGTCGTGGCCTTGAATCTAGCGATCGGAACGCTGCGATCGATCCAGGCGCCACGCCATTTCGTGCCCGGGCAGTCGCGAATGCAGCGTGTCACTCCCACCGATCGCACCAGCGCGTTGCTGGTTCTCGCGGTCTTATTTGGAAGCATGTTGTTGCAGATTCCCGTCGCCGTCGCGTCCGGTCATTTCGGGGCTCCGTGGCTGGCGGTATGGATTTTCGGCCCACTTGCGGCCGCTGCGGTCTTTGCTTACCAGCTCATGCTGCGCAATGCCGAGCGGCTCATTCTTGCCGCGCGGGATGTATTCGCGGAAGAACTCTGCAAGGCATGAGCCGGCTACGCTACAGTTCCCACCAATCGAACAGCGCAATACGGGGATAGTAGAGACCGCCCCGTATCGTCGCATCTGCACCGTGCAGGTTGCGCAGAAACTTTGCGTAAGCCTCAATCTGCGGAGCGAATTCGCGGCGCAAATCGGTTAGCACGGCTTTGGGATCGAGACCATCCTCATGCGCGGTCTTATAGTCGATGATCCACCAGGTGGAGTTGTCGTCGGTGGATTGCGGCGTGGGACCAGCGCGGAAGACGCGATCGAGCTGCACGGTGCGTAAACTGCCCGAAATCACGCCTGTCCAGCGCGTCTCGCTCGCGGCGTCGGCGTGCGCGGTCAAAATCCATTGCGCTTGCGGGTCATCGGTGGCGTTGAGAACCATCTCCAGCGCTTGTGCGGCGATGCGATCAGCTTGGCCGGCGTCGATGCCGAAGGCGCGCAGGTTTGCGGCAATGCGCGGCTGTGTGCGGGCGAGCGACTTACGAGCAACTTCATCCGTTTCCTTGGCGAAAAGTTGCGCGAGACGCTGAAACAGTTCGTGCACGGCCTTACCAAGCGCGCGCGACTGCAAGCCGCCCTCATGGCGCTCATAAAGGCGGCCTGTGCCGGCCAGCGGCTCGTCCGCTGCCGAGGGGAATTCGGCAGTTGCGGGTTGATAGCTTGACGGTAGGCGACGAAGGGGTGTCCGCGTAGTTGTAGAAGTATCGGGTAGCGCGGGCATCGCGAGCACTTTCTCTGCTGAGGCTGCGAGAGAGTCGATGAAATGCGACTCTTCAGTTTGCGCGGAACGAGTAGCGCACCAGGTGTCGAAACTGCGTTGCACTTCTTCCCGCAAGCCAGGCCAGGCAGTTGCAAGCAGGCTGCCCGCAGGTGGTACCAGTGCGAGGGACTGGTCGTCCGCGGTTTTGAACTCCGGGCGCGCGAAAAGATGCAGTTCTTCGCGAGCGCGCGTGGCAGCCACGTAAAGCAGCCGTCGCGTCTCCTGCGACTCGCGTTCGCGGCGTGCCTTGTCGACCAGAGACTTTGCCGAACCGCTTTCCGTGCCCTTCGGCTGGAGCGGGGCTACGAGAAACTCAGTGATGGCGCAGGTGCTTTCCTGATCGACCGCGTCAGCATCCAGAGCCAGGCCGCGTTCCAGCCAGGAGAGCAGTCTCCGGCTGCCGCGGCCCGCACCCGCCTGCAAGTCAGGCACGATTACGACCTCGAATTCAAGCCCCTTGGACTTGTGAATCGTCATGAGCTGTACGCCGCAGTCGCTATCGGCGGAAGGATCGGGCTGCGCGTTGAGTTTTGTGAGGGCCGCATCGAGTGCGGAGCCGAGGAGGTCGGGCTCTCCCTGCGGCAGGCTATCGAGACACTTCCAGAGCAGTTCGAGATTGGCGCGCGCCGCAGCATCGACGCATTGCGCCCCACCAAGATTGAGCCAAACCTGTTCGAGCCATGTGCCGAGTGTCGCGGAAGGTCGTGAGGATTGCAAACGATCGGCGAATTCCACGGCGCGCAGTACGCGCGCAATGGCTAGACTGCCGTCGTCAGACAGCAGTGTCAAACGCTCCGCGAGCAGATCCGGGACCGGACGAGACTTCAGCTGCGCGTCGTCAGCGCTCGCGAGAGCATGCAGATCGGCGAGCCAGAGGCCGCACCAGGGCGCGCGTAAAACGCCCAGCCAGGCCACACGGTCTTCGCGATTGAGCAGCGCGTGAGCCAGAGCCAGGGCGTCGATGATTTCAGGGCGGTTCTGCAAGGGTTCGAGTTCGATGGCACGGAAGGGAACTTTCGCTTCACGCAGCGCCTCCGCCACGGGCACAAGCGCTTTCCTGGTGCGGCCAAGCACGGCGATACGATATTTCCTTTTTTCATCAGTGCCTGCGTGCGATTCGTTCCACGTACTCGCTTCCTCAATCTGACTTTCATGGTCCTTAATGAGGTCGACGATGTCTTGTGTTTGTCGCTGGACCGCCGTATCGCGCTCCTCCAGAATCTTCGCTTTCCGCTCCCGTGTATAGCCGCGTAAGTTTGCGCGCAGATTCTGCGGAATGAACTCAAGGTGCAATGACATGCCTGGCGGCGGTTCCGTAACGAGATGCGGACCGGGTTGTGCGGAATCATCGCGGGCCGGCAACGCTGGAGCAAACTCGATGTCGCTGCCATCATCGACGGCGAAGATCTGGGCGAAGACGTGATTCAGGCGCTGAACGAGCGGCGGAGCTGTGCGAAAGTTGGCTTTGAGATGCAAGGAATCAAAGCGCAGAGCACGTTCATTGGGAATATCAAGACCGATACTCTCAACGCGCGGAAAAAGTTCGACGTCGGCATCCCGAAAGAAGTAAATGGACTGCATCGGGTCGCCAACCACAAAGCAGGTGCGGCCTTCGGGCTGCGGCCACGCGGCGATGAGGCGACCGAGCAGATCGTGCTGGCGGCGGCTGGTGTCCTGAAATTCGTCAACGAGCAGGTGGTGGATGCGGTCAGCAACCGCGAGAGCGGCGTTCGTTGGCTGGCCGTCTTCATCCTTGAGCACGCCGAGAGCAATCTGTGCGACTTCAATAAAGTCGACCACGCCTGCTTCCGCAAAGACGATGCGGAGATAAGCGGCGGCCCGGCGAAGTAGCATGAAGCAAGCGCGCACGATCTCCCATTCTTGCTCTGTATAGCTGCAAACGGATGCATCCGGCGCCGCACGCGTAAGCGACATTTCCAGGCGTTCGCGCAACTCATCCCAGTTCTGGCTGCCGGTCAAAACAAAGGCGTGCATCCAGCGGTCGCGCTCGCCGAGCATGTTCACCAGCAACTCCTCCATCTCCTTCCAGTTGTTGTCGCGCCACAAGAGGAGCGTTTCAGCTGCTGCGCTCACGGGCGAACCGGCAACTCCGATCTCCTCAAGGGTGCGGCGTGCGGCGCGGCGGTAAAGCTCGTTGGGCTGCTCTGCGATTTCGAGGCTGCCTCCGAGGCCGGAGACGAGCGGTTGCTGCAATGCGAGATCGCGGCAGAAGGAATCGATGGTGGAGATGCGCAGCTGCGCGGGCAGATCAAGCAGATTCCAGCCGAGGCGTTGCGATTGCTCGAGAGCACGTCGCGCCAGCGGGCTTGGGTCGCTTTTGCGCAGCTCGTCGAGGATGCGATTGCGCATCTCGGCTGCGGCAGGGATGGTAAAGGTGATCGCCACTACCTGGCCCGGCTCGTCTACCTCGGCGAGCAAGCGAAGAAATCGTTCGGCAAGCAGAGTGGTTTTGCCGGAGCCGGCAGGAGCCCTGACGAGAATGGAACGCTCTGGGTCGAGCGCTTTGTCACGCTGCGCTTGATCGGGTGCAGCGGATTTTGCCTGGTTCTTACTCACCGGCTGCCTCCTCGCCCTCAGCGTCATCGCCCGATTGCGCGCTGCTCTTGATCTCCTGAATGCGGCAGAGCGCCTGCAGCCCGCAATTCTCGCAAGTCTTTGGATATTCGCGGGGATCCACTTCCGCGTGCCCGGCGAGGAATGCCGTCGCAAGTGCATTAATCTCGCCGCGCCATGCGATCATGTCTTGCTGCGTAAGAGGCTTGCGCACAAGGTTGGAGTTTCCGCTGAGGGCCGCTTTCAGAGTTTGTTTCGCCCCCTTCACGCGGCCCTCGAAACAACTGTCTCCCGCATGCAGTTTGGCGAAGACCAGGCCGCCCACCTCGCCCTCCTCATGTCGCAGTGCGAAGCAGGCATATAGAGGCAGTTGCACGTCTTCAGGACGCGGCAGGTCCCATGACTTTGCCTTCGCGTCACCCGTCTTGTAGTCAATGACGAGTAGAGAGCCGTCGTTCAAACGGTCCACGCGATCGAGACGCAAATGGAGCGGGAGGCCTGCAACGGAAACATTGGCTTTCTTTTCGGTTTCAAGTACAGCGAACGGCTGGCGCGCTTTTTCGAAGCGAAGCCATTCCGTGATTAGCACAGTAAGACGCAGGCCCTCGAGTTCTAGGTACCTTGGCGGCATGCTGTCGCTAGCGCGGGCAGGCATTTCTTCGTCAAGCACGCGGCGCACGTGGCCTTCGACAAATGCGGCGAGATCGGTGCGCGCCACAAGTTCCGCGTGGGTGCGGATGCCGTTGGGAGGGCCAGCCCAGATGGAGTGCAGGACTTCATGCAGCAGAAGGCCGCGCTCCGAAGCGGTGAGTCCAGCTTCCGCTGCGTCCCACTTCTGCGCGTCAAGCCGCGCGGTGGCGAATGCCTTGAATGGGCATTGCGATTGCGTGGTGAGGACGTTGGCTCCGCCGGACACATCGCGAAGAGGGTAGGGAAGTTGCGCTGCATCGTCGCACGCAACAGTGAGCGGATCGGGAAGGCCGGGAGCGTTTAGATCGACAAGCAACGGCCGCGATTCGCCGGCGAGTTGCTCGATCAGCCGTGACGAGCGCGCTTCAACCCCTTCACTCTGGCGCGCGTAGCTGAAGCGAACCTCGGGCGCCGAAGCGAGCACGCGTAGCGTCATGGCGTTGGCAAGATCCCAATCGAGTTTAGCCGTGGCGTGGGGCATTCCTGCCTCGCGCTGCACGTGGAGTGGAATGAATGGATGCGTGGCGCCGGCCGCGGGCCATGCGTCTTCGCTTGCGCCGAGGAACCAGATGGCGTCAGCGGTCAGGCCTGCGGACTCCGCTGGACCTGCAATGAGGATGGGCGCGTCCTGGGATTCGGGCGCAAACAGCGTTTCATCCACAACGCGATCAAGCGCATCAAGAAAATCGCTCCACGTAATGCGACGCCCATCGAAACCCAGCGAAGCGCAGGCTTCCACAGACTCTTGCCAACGGCGGAGCGCTTGTTCTTCGGCGCTCGTTCGATTGTTTCGCTTTGCACCTGGCCAGCCCGCCACCTCGAGCAACTGCGGCAAAATCTCAGCCCAGGCCAGTGGAGTTTGCGGGCGACGCGCGAATTCCTGCACGCGCTGTCGCGCTTGCGTCATGCGCGCGATCCACTCGGCGGGTAGTTCCGCGCGGGGGCGTTGGCGCAGGAATTCTTCGAGCGTCCAGCGCGGCCGTTGCAGGCCGCGGCGTCGCAGGGCGCGCATGTAAGCCGTGAGGGCGCGCGATTCGCCGCGCGAAGTAGCGATTTGATCCGTCGAGAGAAGCCAGTCAAGCTCGTTTTCTGCAATGGAGTCGCTCAGCCAGCGCAGCAGCAACTGTGCGCCGCGCGCCAGGGCAATGTGGCCGAGCGGAACGCCGAGCGAAAACTCCAGCAGCCTTGAGGCGTCCGTCGGGTTTTCGCTCGCGCCCAGAAAGCGAAGGAACCCGCGCTCGATCTCGCCGCGACGCTTGCGCGCGTCCTGCGTGATCACGAGCAGGCGCGCGCCGGGTTGGGCCGCCAGGCGCGCCTTCGACCAAAGCGCGCACGCGGCGAGTTCCGCGGCAGGATCGGCCGCAAAGTGAAATTCGACTTGTGCCGCAGCAGCCTCGAGCGGAGCTTCGCGCACTCCGGCGTCGGCGCCCCATGCAGCGAACAGTGCTTGCTGCGTGGGCAGAATGCGGTCGAAGCCGGCGAGCAGAAGCGGCGGACGCGTCTTAGTGTCGTCTTGCAGCAGCGACGTGATCAGGTCGAGCGGAAGGCGTGCGGCGCTGATGAACTTTCCGTTACCGCAAAGCTCGTTGAATGCGGCGAGCCAGCCGCTAAACGATCCAGCATCCTGATCCCAGCCAGTGCGTGCGTTGTCTTTGAGAAGCTGCGGGGCATAGTCGCAGAGCAGATGGTGCGCGTCCATGGCGAGAGCAGCCAGGCGATCGCCCGCGCCGGCGAGTTGCACGGCTTCAGGTGCTGCCTGGGCCACAACGCGAGCCCACAGAGATTGCTCCTGGAGAGGGCTCAGCACCGCGCGGCCATCGATTCCACGCTCATCCCAGACCACACGCGCAAAACTATGCCAGTCCCGAATGTTCGGAGTGGGCCATGCGGCCAGCCCTTCAGCACGGCGGGCGCGATGGAAGGCAGCGGCAAGGGATCGCGCCGCGCGCTCGCTGGCAGTGATCACGATTCCGCCACCGCGCAGCCACGCATCGATCTCCACCGCGGATTTTTCCCCCATGGCAGCGTTATACGCTGCGGGATGGGCAGAACGCCAACTGACAGATGTAAGCGAAGGATCGCTGTCAGTGGGATCACCTATACTTGGGCGTTGAACAATCAAGTGCAGGAGAGGCGGCGGTTAAATGGCGTGGGCGACGAAGCTGGCAGGCTGGACATTGGGTGCGGCATGGATGACGGGAGCGGCGTGTGCCGCGAGTTCAGCGCAAACACCGGCGGCCACCATTGTGCCGAGCACGATGCCCCGAGTGGGAACAGTGGACGAGCGGTTTCAGTCCTACAACATCGAAGCGGTCGAAGTAACGGGAGGCCGATTCTGGAAGCCGTATGCTTCGGTGGGCAGATCGAATGCGGCCGCGGAGCCGGCGGCGGGCACTCTGCCGGGGATGGATCCATCGCTCTATGAATATCGAGCGCCCATCGATTTGAGCAGTCCCCGGTTGCGCAAGTTGGCTGCCGCGCTGGGGCCAGCCTACGTTCGCGTCAGCGGCACATGGATGAACTCGACCTACTTTCAGGATTCGGACGGTCCCGCCCCTGCGAAACCGCCGTCGGGCTATAACAGCGTAATGACACGCAAGCAGTGGAAGGGCATGATCGATTTTGCGCACGCCGTGAATGCCCGCATCGTGACTTCATTTGCCATGAGCGCAGGGACGCGCGATGCCGCGGGTGTCTGGACACCCAAGGTCGCGCAGGCGTTTATGGCTTATACCAAATCCGCTGGAGGAAGCATCGCCGCGGCGGAGTTTATGAATGAACCTACATTTCCTGAAGTAGGTGGTGCGCCCAAGGGATATGACGCGCATGCGTTCGCGCGCGATTTTGCAGTGTTTCAAGCCTGGGCCAAGGCGAATGCTCCGGAGATGCGGATTGAGGGACCGGGTGGCGTGGGCGAAGGAACGCCGCTTGCGCCGCCGTTCATGCACTTGCTCACATCGGAAGGAATCCTGAAGGCGACGGGCCCTGCCTTCGACATCTTCAGTTACCACTCCTACGGAGCTGCCTCAAGCCGGTGCGCAGTGTTGGGCTCGGCGGTAGGGACCACACAGGAAGCGGCGTTATCGGTGGATTGGCTCTCGCGCGGCGCAAGCAACGAAGCCTTTTATGCCGCGCTGCGCGACAAATACGAGCCGGGAAAACCCATCTGGAACAGCGAAACTGGGCAAGCTGCCTGCGGCGGCGACCGCTGGGCCGCAACATTTCTTGATGCTTTTCGTTATCTGAATCAATTGGGGAGCCTGGCCAGGGCTGGCGTGCAAGTGCAAATGCACAATACGCTCAACGCCAGCGACTACGGCCTGCTGGACGAGAAGACACTGGAGCCGCGACCGGATTACTGGGCCGCACTGCTTTGGCGAAGGTTGATGGGAACGACAGTGCTCGATCCGGGGCCCGCTCCGTCTGCGAATTTGCATCTGTACGCCCATTGCCTGCGCAACCAGCCGGGAGGGGTAGCGCTGCTGGCCATCAATGCGGACAAAGACACGGAACAGACATTGCTTCTTCCTGTGGGCGGGGAGCGCTACAGCCTGACCGCGAGCACTCTGACGAATTCCACGGTTGATCTGAATGGCAAGCGGCTCGAGCTGGGCCCGGGCGATGCGCTGCCCGTTCTACACGGCGTCGGGGTGCGTTCCGGGACAGTAACCTTTGCACCGGCAAGCATTACGTTTCTGGCATTTCCCAAGGCCGGAAACGCAGCCTGCAAGTGACGGATTTCGGTAGTGGGTCACTTTGCTTTCCCACAGGCCGGGGAAGCCGAGTTTTGGCACAGAACGTGCCTAGATCATTCCAAAATTTGGAATTTAAGAACCAGCGTTTTGGCGGCGGTGTAGCGTGGCCTCTAAACGCATACACACACTTAACCTCTGTGCGGCTATATTTGTGACGATGAACGCCATTTATCACGTCTGGTGCATGGTCGTTAACGGGGCAAGGCCCGTGGATTGGATTAGCTTGACAGTCGAAATTCTTGTGCTGGCCGCAATCCTGTGGTTTGAACTTCCCGAATGGCGGCACAAACGGAGGGCCGAGAAGCAGGCTCAATTGCTCGTTCCGTTCCTAGAGACTGGAGAAGCGTTGCGGTCTACAGCTCACTACAGCTCAACCCATGACTTCATGAAGTGGATGGACGATGCTCGGAAATGGGGCGTAGAAACGCAAGATTTCTTAGCAAAGCAATCGCCACGAGCAGCTTCTGCATTCAGGCATACCGCCCACTTGCGAGAAACTGATCGCGCGGTCATAACAGAGTTTGGGGATATGCAACCTGTGACTGGACTCTTCGGAGACGCCTATCAACTGCTGCAAGCAAGGTTGGACAACCTTCAAAGAGTCATGGAGAACCCGGAGGCATACTTCTAATGTCATCAACTATGATTGCTCTTAATCCATCAACGCCGTCGGTTGGGGTTGACTTTCGTCCCACGCATCATCGTCTTTGGCCCGCGCCGAAGCGCCCTACTGAGCGGCAGAAGAAGGAATCCGTGACAATTGCAGCCGGATTCAAATTCAAGGACGGAATCCTGCTCTGTGCGGATCGGGAGATCACCGAGGGAATCAGTAAATTCTCCGAATCAAAGCTCTTTGGAGAGCAGATTGGGCCTGACGTTTCCCTGATCTTTACGCTCGCTGGAGCGATGGACTACGCCGAAATGGCGATTCAGGAAATCATCGCCGCCGTTAAATCCTCGCAATTTACCACCCATGCCGATATTCGGGCGGCGATGAGTGACACAGTACGGGATATTTACTCGGAAGCTATCGGAGGATTGCTCCAGTCACGGCAGACAGAAGCCGGATTCGGCCTTTTGCTTGGAGTGTGGGCAGAGGGGCAGTTGAAGCTCTACGCTTCTGAGGACACGGCAGTAAAAGAGGTTCCTCAATTCCGCTGTATTGGGATTGGGAAGGAGTTAGCGAAATACGTTCTCAGCCGCGATGGGGTTCGCGGATCGGATCGCATGTCAGTGCAAACCGCCGAGGCCATCGCGTTGAGGATCATTCAGCATGTAAAGGAGAGCGTCTCTGGGTGTGGAAAAGAAACGGACGTGCTGATTCTGGATTCAAGAGGGGTTCTGACCAGGAAGAGCCAGAGCGACTACCATTTTGAACTGAAGATGATCGAATTGTATGACCAAATGACGAGCGTTCTGCTGCCATTCTCCCTAGAGTTGGACATGTCTGAGGAAGACCGCGAGATAGGGTTCAGGTTGGCTCTAAGCAACTATTTCCAACGATTGAAAATCCTGCAAGACGAGAAGCGCGATCAACAAGAGGAGGCAGAACGGGAAGAGGATTAAGCTACCTCTCCCAATGCCTTACGGAACAATTCGCGGTCGATTCTTGACGGTCCCACGGTCGGCTTGGGAATCAGTGCAACCAAGTCCTCTACGCTCCAGACATGATCCGTCAGCCGAGCCTCCATTGCTGGCGTAACCCTCAAAGACTGGTGGATTCGGCAGAAGTTGTAGTGCATGTAATGGATGGCCACAGCATGAGCGTGGTTCTCCACTTTCTTGCTAAAGCCGTTTGTCAGCCTCGTAAACCGCCGCATCTGCATTCTCATGGTCAAGTTTTGCCGTTCCACATAGGAAGTGCTTACGTGGTCAGGGTCGGGAAAACCGAGGATGGTTTTCATATCAGAGCCAATGCACGTGGCCGGGGAATACCGGCGTTGCTCTTCATCTGACGGGGCACCGTAAATCTTGTGCAACATTGCGTAATCGACCTCTAGGCCAAATGCGCCTTCCACGGCCTTTAGGTATGGCTTGTGCGCGTCTGTCGTGACCTGGACTCGCCCATAGATGCGGCTGGCGCAATCTTCCATGAACTCCATCGCCCATCCTGCATCTCGACCACCCACAAGGTAGGAGACGACGAGTTTTGTGTCTGCGTCGATCCCTATCCAAGTCCACACGTCACCCCATCCGTAATACTTCTGCTCAACCGTGGCGTTCTTCTTCTTGCACCCGACAAAGCTCCAAATTTCATCGCATTGCAGCCGTTTTACCCGTAGGTTCCGCACGTGCTTATCGTGGTAGGCGGCACAGGCATACCCCAAATCCGCAAGGAGCTTGGCGACCGTGTTTTTAGCCGCTCCAGTCATTCTGCAAGTCGCCCTGATGCTACAACCTTCAATGAGGCAGTGGACGATTCGCGCACGGGTTTGGGTATCGAGACAACGCATACTGACTAATATGCGATTGCCGCTTTAGCATGTCAAGGGGGCGGCGGTTAAAGGCCGCGTATATAGTGGATTGGGAATCCACAGGGAGGAATTTGTTATGACTGATCTTGAGAATCGCGAGATACTACGGACAGCTCTTGATCTATTGAAGAATCAAATGCTGTACGTTCGCAATCTTCACGATGCTTTCGGAGCGCTTGAAGACGCTGTAGCGCGGGTTGATCCGCAGGTGAAAAAGTACGTTCAAGAAGAAATGAAGGTGATCCGATTAAATCCCGTGCAGCAAGAGCACATTGACGCGCTCGACGCGCTGCTTCAACGATTGGCGTAGACATGCCATCTCCAGTGCGGTAATATCCGCCTAGAGGTTCCCGCCTCGAAGCATCACGCCCCGCCCTGGCAGGCGGGGTTTCTACTTTTTGGTTATGGTAGCACTCGTGGTTTTAATTGTCTCTTCCCAAGAGAAAATTGCATTTCGGGTGGCGTCATTGTCAAACACCATGTGGTAGCTCTTCCCCCTGCGCCCACAACGAGGGCATTCGTACCAGACATTCCAATTAGTGTCATGTTTCCATTCTGGAGCGCATTGGCATGTGTAGCAATTAGCCATACGCTTTTCGCGACGCTTGTCACCCCACAAAGCCACGTTAACTTCAATCCACTCCCAGACGTTCGACCCTGCCCATATACTGAACGCGAAGATTCCTCCTAGGATGAGCACGGCACAAATCATCCACGTTGATTGATTGCAGTCGGGGCAACCGTTAGGAAAGAAATGAGCAAATAATGCGACCACTGGGACGAGAATGACCATCCCTATAATCAAGGAAATGATGATTTTGGGAATATCCCTGACGTAGACGAATCCGATCATCTTCTTTCCTTCTTTGACCACCTTGCCTTTGCAGCCTTTGCAGCGGCTTTCTTCCGTTGCGCGGCGGTCATGGTGACCATGCGGCGCTTGCCGCCGATCTGACCGCCTTTCCGCCCCATTGCCGACATATAGGCCGAGAGGCTGGCGGGAGCCGGAGGGCTGGGCAAAGCCGCAGGGGATTCGGAGGTAGACCGATCAACGATCCATTTTGCGAGTTGGTTGGTGTCTCGCGGTCGTTTACCCTTGCCGATGGTCATGGAAGAATTATCGCGCACAATACGAATCTTGTGGCAGCGGCCTTTGGATGTTTGGATAATTGGGGCAGGAGCGTAGACCAAGATGGGCTGGGCAACTGAAGCCGCAAAGGAGATTCAGGCGAGGTTAGACGTGAGCATGGATGCTCGGAAATGGACAATGTTCGTCCGCGAACAGATTAACCAGCAGGCGGATGGGCTGTTTGAAGAATTAGCAGAGCAGGTAGTTGCAAACGCCAAGGAATTTGACGAAGGCAGGAGCGGAAACAGCGGTTTAAGGACAGAGCATAGAATCCCAAACAACATCACGGTGCAGCGGTATCTCAAGCCTCTGAAAAAACTGGAGTTCGTTTATGTGCCTCGTCGGAAGGTAGATGTGTATTTCAATGGGGAGATTACGGAAACATTTGAATTCGACGTGGACAATCAAGGCTCTGTGTGGTTTGTGGACTTAGACAATGAGAGGATCACAGTGGAAGGCGTATCGCGTCGTGCGTTTGAGCCTCTGATAGACCTATACAGACGGATTCTTATCTAGCCCTCCTGTGCAAATCCAAAGTGACCCACTACCCGGATTTCAGTGGTCAGTCCACCGGTTGTACACTAATAATTATGCGAATTCTCCTCGCCAGCGCCCTCGTTGCTGTAGCCGCTGTTGCCGGATGTCATTCCAGCCCGAAGCCTGAAGTGCAGGGTCCCGCCACACCGGCGTACAAAGTTTACAAACTGCGCGGGAAGGTGGTCTCGACCAATCCCGCAACCGGCGAAGTTACCGTGGATCATGAGGCCATTCCGGGCTTTATGGACGCGATGACCATGCCCTACAAGCTCAAGGATCCGAGCATCCTGAGCGAACTGCACCCCGGCGATACCATCACCGCCGACGTGCTGGTTTCGCAGAATCCCGATGCGGATATTTTGCTCGATCACATTGTGGTCATCGCGCAGGGCAAGCCGGATTACAAGCCCGCGGTGTTTTATCACGTGCCCACACCCGGCGACGCGGTCCCGGATTTCAAGCTGCGTAACGAGGATGGGCACACTATCCAACTTGCCCAGTTTCACGGCAAGACGTTACTGCTTACTTTCATCTATACGCGTTGCCCGTTGCCGAACTTCTGTCCGCTGGTGACGCACAACTTTGCGGTGATCAACCGGCAGTTGACGGCGAACCCTACGCTCTACGCCAAAACGCATCTGCTGTGTATAAGTTTCGATCCGGAGCACGATACGCCGGCGCGACTGCGTGCCTACGGCGCGCAATACATCGGCAGCGATGCGAAGAGCGCATTCGCCCACTGGGATTTTGCCGTGCCGTCTCAGCCCGAACTGCTGGAGATGGCGAAGTTTTTCGATGTGGGCATCACGCACGGCGCTGATGACACCATTACGCATACACTTTCCACCACGCTGATCGATGCGCACGGCAAGGTGGCGCAGTTTTATCCGGGCAACGAGTGGACGCCCGACCAGGTAGTTGCGGACGTAAGGAAAACAGCCGCTAGCTCCTAGCTTCTAGCTACCAGCTTTTTGTGTGAGTTTGGGTGCGGGCCGAATGGCCCAGGGCGGAGACGGGCGACGGTTTGAAATTCAGGTTGAGTGCAATTCTTTGAAGGAAGGCAAGGAGAGAACGATGAAATACGGGTTGAATATTCGCCGGAGTGGCGAGTTGGATTTTCTGTCGTTGGGAGCGTTGGTGCACCGGTTGGATCCGGGTATCATTCCTTTTCGCAAGGCGACACAGTGCTTGATTCACGTCAGCGGCGGCGAGTTCAATGTGGCCGCCAACCTTTCGGACTGCTTCAAGATGAAGACCGCGGTGGCATCGGCTATGGTGGACTATCCCATCGGCGACCTGATTGCCGAGCGTGTGCTCGCCATGGGCGTCAAGCCGATTTACAAGCACTTTGAGCATAACGGGGCAACAGGCCCGAACATGGCCACGGTTTATAGCGATCGCGGCGCGGGCGTGCGTCCTCCCGTGGTGTTCTATAACCGCGCCAACGAAGCCGGGGCCATGCTCAAGTCCGGCGACTTCGATTGGAAGAAGATCTTTGCGGGTGGCGTGCGTTGGGTGCACTCAGGCGGAATCTTTGCGGCCCTCTCGCCCACCACGGCGCCGCTGGTTGCGAAGATGATGAAGGAAGCCAAGGCGGCCGGCGCCATCACGTCATTCGATCTCAACTTCCGCGAGAAGCTATGGAAGATCTCGGGCGGTGCCGAAAAGGCCGTGGAGACCATTGCTTCAATTGTGAAAAATGTGGATGTGCTGATCGGCAATGAGGAAGATCTACAGAAGGGTCTCGGCATTCCCGGACCCGACGTTCATTCGAGGTCGAAGCTCGATCCCACGGTGTTTTTCGGCATGATCGACAACGTGGTCAAGAAGCATCCGCACGTGAAGATCGTAGCGACGACTCTGCGCGAAGTGCATTCGACCAATCGGCACAGTTGGAGCGCGGTCGCGTGGATCGACGGCAAGACGCACGTCGCGCCCACGGCGGAGCTGGACGTGATCGATCGCGTAGGCGGCGGTGACGGCTTTGCGGCCGGATTCATCTATGGTCTGCTTAAAGGTGAAGAGCCCGAGACGGCGCTGAAGCTGGGCTGGGCACACGGCGCGTTGCTCACCACATTCATCGGCGACACCACCATGGCCACGCTCGACCAGGTGAAGGCGTTTGCCAAAGGCGGCTCGGCGAGAATTCAGCGGTAGAGCAGCTCATAATTCACAGTGATGGGGCCGCAGCGAGCGATCGCCGCGGCCTCACTGTTTGTACTCTGCGAATTACCAACTACGAACTGTCCGCTTCCAACTGCTATCCTTGCCATGCACTGAGATTGGAGGACTGCATGGCAAGAGTGACATATGTTTTCGGCGTTTTGCTGATGCTTGTGGGGCTGCTGGGATACTTCGGTACAGGCAGTGCCCATCCCACGGCGCTGATTCCCACGTGGTTTGGCCTGGCGCTGGTCGTCGGCGGGTTTCTCGCCATCAGTCCCAGCGAAGGCCGTCGCAAGCTCTTCATGCACATCAATGTGACCGTTGGGCTGGTGGGCCTCATCGGCGCCATCGCTTCAGCTCTGCACGGCTACGGGCACGCGCGGTCGCTTGGCATGAATCCTGACTACAAAGCTCTGGTGGCGCAACTGAGTATGGCCGTTCTACTGCTGATCTATGTGAATCTTTGTGTGCGCTCGTTCATCCAAGCACGTAGACCACGGCAGGGATAGGCATGGGTGGATTTCGCGGCGGTGGAATGGGAATGAGCATGCGCGCAGAGCGCTCGCCGCATGGGCGAAGCGCGCGGGTTGGCGCCGCTGACGTGCCGAAGAAGAAGACGGATTACCGGAAGGCGATGCCAGAAGTCTGGCGCCTGGTGCGGCCGCGGAAGTGGGTGCTGCTGCTGGGGCTAGTGCTGGTGGCCATCAATCGCGTCGCGGGGCTGACGCTGCCTTTTCTCATCAGACCGTTTGTCAATCAAGTTTTGAGAAACCATCGGGGCGACAAACTAATGCCGCTGGTAACCGCGGTATTTGTCGCGACCATTATTCAGGCAATCACGTCCTACTCCAATACACAATTACTATCGAAAGCCGCGCAGCGCATGATTGCCGATTTGCGCCAGCAGGTGCAGCGGCACGTTGGGCGTCTTGCCGTCAGCTTCTACGACGCGAACCGAACGGGCGTCCTGGTGTCGCGCATCATGAGCGACGTGGAAGGCGTTCGTAACCTGGTGGGCACGGGGCTGGTTGAATTTGTAGGCGGCCTGCTGACGGCAGTGATGGCGTTTGTTTTCCTGTTGCACGAAAGCCCCAGGATGACGCTGATTGTATTCGCGGTGATTGGCGCGTTTGTCGTTCTCCTGCAGTATGCCTTCAAAACCATTCGTCCGATCTTCCGGGAACGGTCAAAGATTAATGCTGACGTGACGGGGCGGCTGACGGAATCCCTCGGCGGCGTGCGCGTGGTGAAGGGGTATCATGCCGAGGAGCGCGAGGCAAGCGTGTTTCGCGTCGGCGTGATTCGTCTTCTGGACAACGTGATGAAGTCGCTTACGGCGACCAGCCTGATGTCGATGGCGGCGACCACGGTGCTTGGTATCGTGGGCGCATTGGTCATGCTGCTGAGCGGGCGTCTGGCTTTGCAGGGCCAGATGGACGACGGCACGTACATTCAATACACCATGTTCCTGGCGTTCATGATCGCGCCGGTCTTCCAGGTGGTGAATATCGGCACGCAACTGACTGAGGCAGTTGCGGGGATCGATCGCACCATGGAAATCCTCTCGGAGAATGACGAATTCGCCGATCCTGCGCGGTCGATTGAGCTCGGCGAAATCGTCGGCGACGTGAAGTTCGAGAATGTGGAGTTTTCCTATGAGCCCGGCAAGCCGGTCCTGCACGGGATCAGTTTTGAGTCGCGCCCCGGTACTGTCACGGCTTTAGTGGGTTCTTCGGGCTCGGGCAAATCCACGATTATCAGTTTGCTCTGCGCCTTCCACAGTCCTTCGGCAGGCAAGGTTTTGGTGGACGGAATCGACTTGACGAAGGTCGACCTGAACAGCTATCGCTCGCAGCTGGGCGTGGTGTTGCAGGAGTCGTTTCTCTTTGACGGCACCATCCGCGAAAACATCATGTTCTCGCGCCCTGGCGCAAGCGAGGAGCAGTTTCTCTTTGCCTGCCGCACCGCGAATGTGGACGAGTTTGCCGAGCGCTTTCCCGAGGGCTACGACACGGTGGTGGGCGAGCGCGGCGTCAAGCTTTCGGGCGGACAGCGCCAGCGACTCTCGATCGCGCGCGCTTTACTGGCCGCGCCGCGCATTCTCATTCTCGACGAGGCCACCAGCTCGCTCGATTCGGAATCCGAAGCCATGATTCAGAGTGGGCTTGCCGAGCTCATGCAGGGGCGGACCACATTCGTCATCGCGCACCGTCTCTCGACCATCCGCCGGGCCGATCAAATATTGGTCGTCGAGCAGGGCCGCATCGTGGAGCGTGGCAACCATGCCCAGTTATTCGACCTGCGCGGCCGATACTACGACCTCTACACCCGCCAGCACGGCCTCGAAGCGAATCTGTTTCTCGCGCCTGGCGAGGGCGACAGAATTGAAGAGGATGACAAGGTGGAGAACTAACTCCCCCAGTTTCACCTGTTGACGCGCGTCCCATCATTTGAGAAGCTAGAGATGGACTCAATAGACGGAACCAAGGATCAACATGCGAGACGCAGCCCCTCAAGGCACCTACAAAGTTCAAGCCCTCGACCGCGCTTTTGCCGTACTGGATCTTCTGGGTGAGAGTGAAACGCCGCTCGGCCTGGCGCAAGTGGCCGCTTCGCTGCAACTGCACAAGAGCACGGCGCACCGGTTCCTGATGGTGCTGGAGCGGCATCGCATGGTGGAGCGGACCGTAAACGGCAAGTTCCGCCTCGGTCTGCGCCTGTTCGATTTCGGTAACCGCGCCATCGAGCAATATGACCTCCGGGACCGCGCCCAGCCGCACCTGCGGCGCCTGGTTGCCGAGACTGAAGAAACCGCGCACCTGGCTTTGCTGGAGGCGGCGCGCGTCATCTATATCGATAAAATCGAGCCCTCCCGCTCGGTGCGCATGATTACGCGCATCGGCGCGAGCAACCCGGTGCACTGCACCTCGGTGGGCAAGGCGATCCTAGCGTTTCTGCCTCCGGAGCGGGCGACAGAGATATTGAAGCGCGTGCGTTTTGAGCGCATGACCACGCGTACCATCGCCACGCCCGAAGCGCTGCGCACGGAACTCGAAAAGACGCGGCGTCGCGGCTACGCCGTGGATGATGAGGAGCTCGAAGAAGGTTTGCGTTGCATTGCGGTGCCGGTTCTGGACGCGCAGCGGCTGCCGGTCGCGGCGGTCAGCGTCTCGGGACCTTCATTCCGCGTTACCGCGCAAAAGCTGCCCTCGATCGCCAATCATCTGCTGCAATGCGTGCGCGGCATCTCCATGGACATGGGCTACGTGCCAGCCGGTCGCGGCGCGCGAGCGGCTGTCTCGGCCTGAAGATCAACTGTCGCTTTGCCCATGCGACACGTTGAGCATTCTGCTCGGCGTGCAACAGCCGTCGCATTCAGAATCGCCCGTGTTTCTGTTACACTCAATGATGTTGCCGCCGCGTGCATGCGCTGCTTTTTCAGGCAGAATTTTGAAGCGGGTGCCAAGCGGAAAGCCCTTCGGGGCGAGGAAAAGCAGGCCTTACAGGCCGGGTTTTCCGGGCATCCCAGATGTTCTGGGGGACGTAGCTCAGTTGGTTAGAGCGCTGCCCTGTCACGGCAGAGGTCGCGGGTTCGAGCCCCGTCGTCCCCGCCATAAGCCTAATAACATCTGCGGCTTGTGGCATTTCCCGAGACAATAGTTCAAGTTTTCAGCGGCTGCATCAGCAGCGCAGAATCTGTGCCGTCATTTCCTGTTGCCCAGATCGCGCCGATTCAGACGCCACCCGCCGGGGGCTAGCGATTCCTGCGATCGTCAGATTCTGCCTGCAACTTAATCTGGTTGCCGAGGCTATCGAGGAAGCGGTTGATGAGCGCCACGCTCCTGCGCAGTTCCTGGCACCGGAACTGGTTCAGCAGCGCGAACAATCCAGGCGGCTCAATGACCGGCTTCTTGTAGCTGCCAAGAGTTTCTTCTACCGCCGTCGCAATGCCGGCGAGAATCTCCGGGTTGATGCTCGCGAGCATCTTGCCTAGCAGAATGGCGTTGCGCGTGGCCCGGATTGCTTCGTCGGAACGCGCGGCGTCCACGGCTTTTTCGAGAATCTGGTTGCCCGCGCCGAGCGCACCAGTCAACACGCGCAACGTTCCCGTCTCATGCAGTTGCTGCAGAAGTTCGTAGCTTTCGAGCAGCGCTTCGGCGTACTCCACAGGCGCTGCTTCCAGGCGCTTGCGCAGCGCATCGCGCGGATCGTACGGCGGCACTTCAAATGCAATTGGGCGTGCCATGGTTATCTCTCCTCGCCGGCCGCGGCCGGTGCGGCGCTCTTGATCTGGACAAGATTCTGGCCGGGCTCGCGATAATCGGTACGCGCCCACTTGCGCTCCACCTCCACGCCCTTTTGCGGCGTGGGCGTGCCAAAGCGCCAATTGGTGCGCGGCAGGGGATTGGCGCCATCCGGCTTCAGCACGGTCATGCGCACGGCGGTCTCCTTGTACGCAGGAGTGTGCGTTGCTTCGTCGGTGTAGCTGCTAGTCAGGCGATTGACCGGCTCCTCGACGGAGTTCATGGGCATATACAACTCTTTACCACGCACGCGTGACGTGACCACCGCTCGCACGGTCACTTTGCCGTAACGCGAATCCAGCTCCACGAGAGCGCCGCTGTCGATTCCGCGCTCGCTCGCCAGCTCCGGCGACAACTCGACAAACGTGCAGGGCGTTTTCTCGCGAATGCCCTCGGTGCGATAGGTCATATTGCCCTCGTGGAAGTGCTCGAGCAGCCGGCCATTGTTCAGATGCAGGTCGTACTCCGTGTCAGGCTGATCGCTCGGCTCGGTCCACGGTACGGGATAGAAGGTCGCCTTGCCATCCGCGGACTTGAACTGCTCGGTATACAGCAGCGGCTGGTCGCTGCCGTCCGGCGCCACGGGCCACTGCAGCGTTTTGTAGCCCTCCAGCCGCTCGTAAGTCACGCCGGCCATCAGCGGCGTCACGGCCGCAATCTCCTCATAAATCTCGGATGGATGCTTGTACGTCCAGTGCGCGCCCAGCCGGTTCGCCACGTCAACGATGATCTCCCAATCGGGACGGCTGTCGCCCAACGGTTCCATCACGCGATATAGGCGCTGAATCCGCCGTTCCGTGCTGGTGAACGTGCCTTCCTTCTCCAGGCTCGGGCTGGCCGGCAGAATCACGTCGGCATAGCGGCAGGTCTGCGAAAAGAAGATCTCCTGCAAGACGAAGAAGTCGAGCTTCTCCAGCGCGGCCGCAACGTAGTTCGCGTTGGAGTCCACCAGGCTGATCTCTTCGCCGAACATGTACATCGATTTCAGGCTGCCGTCGTGGATGGCGTCGATCATCATGTGGTTGTCGAGCCCGGGCTTGGGCGGTAGCGCCACGCCCCACGCTTTCTCGAATCTGGCGCGAATCTCAGGATCGTCCACTTTCTGGTAGCCGGGGAAAAAATTCGGCATGGCGCCGTGATCGCTCGCGCCCTGCACGTTGTTGTGCCCGCGCAGCGGATACGCCCCAGTTCCCGGCCGCATGTAATTGCCCGTAGCGAGTAACAAGTTGGAAATCGCCGTCGAAGTATCCGATCCCATCACATGCTGGGTGACGCCCATCGCCCAGCATATGCACACACTGTCTGCTTCGGCCACCATGCGCGCCACTTTTTCTAGGTTCTCCACCGTCAGCCCGGTGCGTTCGCTCGCCATCGCCAGCGTAAAAGGCTCCAGGCCCTTGCGGTATTCTTCCGTGCTCTTCACCCACTTGTCGATAAACTCCTGCTTCGCCAGGCCGTGATCGAAGATGTACTTCGTCACTGCGGATAGCCAGATCAGGTCCGTGCCGGGGCGGGCATGCAAGTGAATGTCGGCACGGTGCGCCATCTCGTTTTCACGCAGATCGGAAACGATCAACTTTTGTCCGCGCAGTTTGTGCGCGCGCTTGATGCGCGTCGCCAGCACCGGGTGACTCTCCGCGGTATTGCTGCCGATGATGATCACCAGTGCTGCCTGCTCGATGTCTGAGATCGAGCCCGAATCGCCGCCGTAGCCCACAGTTCTGAAGAGGCCGGTGGTCGCAGGAGCCTGGCAATACCGCGAACAGTTATCCATGTTGTTGGTGCCGATGATGGCCCGCGCCAGTTTCTGCATCAGGTAGCTTTCTTCGTTCGTGCACTTTGACGAAGAGATGAACGCCAGTGCGTCCGGCCCGTGCTGCGTCTTGATCTCGCTGAAGCGCCGCGCCACCAAATCCAGTGCCTCATCCCAGCTCGCCTCGCAGAAACCTTCGCCCTCGCGAATCAGCGGCTTGGTCAGCCGATCAGGACTGTTCACATAGTCCCATCCGAACTTGCCCTTGATGCATGTGGAAACGCCGTTGGCAGCGCCGTGCGCGGGTTCCACTTTCAGAATGTGGCGATCCCGTGTCCAGATATCGAAGCTGCATCCCACGCCGCAATAGGTGCACACCGTCTTGGTGCGCTTGACGCGCGACGCGCGCATCTCCGACTCCACTTCCGAAAGCGTCATGATCCCGCCGTAGCCCACCTCCGGCTCCACGTCCTTCACAATGTCGATCATCCCTTGCAGCGTCTGCTCCGGCAGCGCGGTGAAGTAGCCCGCTTCGCTCAGCATCGATTTCTCCATCAACGCGTTGCACGGGCACACCGTGACGCAATGTCCGCAGGAAACGCAGCTCGACTCGTTGATAGGAGCGCCGCCGTCCCACAGCACGCGCGGATGCGGGTCCTCCCAGTTGATGCTGAGCGTTTCGTTCACCTGTAGGTTCTGGCACGCCTCCACACAACGTCCGCACAAAATGCACTGCTGCGGGTCGTAGCGATAGAAGGGATTGCTCATGTCCACTGCGTAGGGCTTGGTTTTGTAAGGGATTTCCTGGTGTTCGACGGCCAGGAGTTTGGTAGTGTTGTGGACCGTGCAATTGCCGTTGCTGTTGTCGCAGACCGTGCAATAGAGCAGGTGATTGCTCAGGATCCGGTCGAAGGCCTCGCGTTGCGCCGCCGCTGCCTGTGGCGAATTTGTTTCCACGCGCATACCGTCCGCGGCCCGGGTCGCGCAGGCGCGCGCCAGCTTGCCGTCGGCCTCCACCATGCAGGTGTCACAGGTCTCGATGGGACCGAGCTGCGGGTGATAACAAACCTGAGAGAGCTGGATGTTGCTGCGGTTGATCAGATCAACCAGGCGTTCTCCCTGGGCAAACTCCAAGCGGATACCGTTCACAGTCACTGACATGCTCGTCCACGACCTCCCGTGACCGATTTCAGGATGCTAGTGGGTTTCTGCGGGCCCGTAAAGCTTATTCTCGACAACTGGACGCAGCTTACATGAATTCTCTCTGAATTGGTTCCGAGGCAGCCGATCAAACTTGCGGCATACACCGCGACTCGCCTGCATACACAACGAACCGCTGTCCGCGCAAAAAGCCGATCAACGTCAGGCCCAGCTCCCGTGCCAGCTTTACCGTGAGGCTGGAAGGCGCGGAGACCGACGCCATCACCGGCACGCCGCCGGCCAGCGCCTTTTGCGCAATCTCGAAGCCGCCGCGCCCACTCACCATCAAGATAGATTCCGCAAGCGGCAGTTTGGCTGCATGCATCGCCCAACCAATAACTTTATCGACCGCATTGTGCCGCCCGATGTCTTCGCGAAGGGCCATCAGCGTTCCACCGGCATCGAACAGCGCTGCCGCATGAAGCCCCCCCGTGCGTTCAAACACCGCCTGCTGCGCGCGAATGGCCTCTGGCAGCCCGCACAGCACCTCGGGCCGCACGCGAAACTCTGGGTTCGGGGCACGAAGTCCACGCCGCCGGATGGATTCGATGGTCGCCTTGCCGCAAATGCCGCACTCGAGGCCGCATAAAAGTTGCGCTGCAAATCAGCCGCTTCAAAATTCTCCGTGTGCAACTCCACGTCCACGGTATTGCTCTTCGCGCCCGTCTCCGCGTCGGCCGCGCGGATTGCGGCAATGTCATCTGCGCTCTCGATGATGCCCTCGGTGAGCAAAAACCCGGCCGCCAGCTCCAGATCGTGTCCCGGCGTGCGCATGGTCACCGTTACGGGCGCGCCGTTCACGCGAATCTCCAGCGGCTCCTCGACCGCAAGCATGTCTTCGACGGCGCGCGTTACGCCGTCCTCCCACTCCGTCACCTGCGTCAACAAAACGCTGCGTGCCGGTGGACGCATCACCGCTCCTCGTTCGCCCATCCTTGGCCCCCTCGTTGGCCCTTCGTTGGCATTGACCTTCGCTTACCGCGCGATCTGCTGTCAATACGTGCCGGATTCGATTGCCGCTGCCTTCCTCTTTTGAGTAGCATCGAATTAAAGAGGCGTGGCTTCGGTCCGCGCCGCGAGGCAAGCGTCATGAAATTGCGCATTAAAGGAGATTCGGTGCGGCTTCGTGTCGGCCCTGCGGAAGTGCAGCGGTTGATGGACTCCGGCCGCATCGAAGAAACCGTCCACTTCGCACCCGGCGTCCACCTTACCTACGCGCTTGAGCACTCCGAGGCCGCGGCATGCCTCTCCGCATCCTTCACGCTCGATAAAGTCGCCGTGACCGTGCCCACCAGCGTTGCGCGGGCCTGGGCCGATGGCGACGATGTCGGCATCTATGGTGTCGTTCCCAACGGCTCTGGATCTCTCGATCTCGCTGTGGAAAAAGACTTCGCCTGCCTCGACTCAACTCACGAAGGCAAGCACGACGCCTATCCCAACCCCAAAGCCGCCTGCTAGCTGCCCGGCCTTGCGCCGGCCAAAATGTACCGCCGGTCTCCCGACCTGCACCCGCCCCAAAACTGTTTCGAATGCTACCGGACAACAACTCCGTCGAGGATCTGGTCGATGCGAGTGAGCACTTCGTCTGGCAAAGTCACGCCCACGGCGCGCACATTATCCGCGATCTGTTCGGGGCGCGACGCACCTATAATCGCCGAAGCCACTTCGCTCCGCCGCAGCACCCACGCTAGCGCCATCTGCGCCATGGTCAGTCCCAGCTCTGCCGAAATCGGTTTCAACTGCGCTACGGCAGCGAGCAGAAAATCCGACCGGAAATGCCGCCCCGCCGTCTCCATGAACTGATTCATCTCCTCGCTCGCAGCGCGAGTTCCCGGCGGAGGCGGTTGGCCCGGCACGTATTTCCCCGTAAGCACGCCGTGAGCAAGCGGCGAGAAGGCCAGGTTGCCGATTCCATGGCGCGCGCATGCGGGAAAAACTTCGGCCTCCGGCTTGCGCCACAGCATGGAGTACTGCGGCTGGCTTGCAGAGAAGGGAATCAGCTCATGGGCCCCGGCGATCGCTGCTGCCGCGTCGATCTGCTCCGCAGTCCACTCGCTGAAGCCGATGGCGCGCACCTTGCCCGCGCGTACTGTGCGGTCGAGCGCCATCATCGTCTCTTCCAGCGGCGTTTCCTTGTCGTAGCGATGGCACTGGTAGAGGTCGATTGCGTCCACGCCCAGCCGCTCCAGCGAACGGTGCAGTTGTTTTTCGATTTGCGCTGCAGTGAGTCCTCGATCGAGCTCATCGCCCACCGGGAAATAGAGTTTGGTGGCGATCAAATAGCGGTCGCGCGGATAACCTTTGAGCGCCTCGCCCAGCACGCGCTCGGCATCGCCCGCTCCATATTGATTGGCCGTGTCGAAGAGCGTGATGCCGTGGTCAAGCGCCCCATGGATACAGCGGATAGCCTGGTCGCGCGCCACGCCGCCCGCCACCGTGAGCCATGTGCCGAAACTCAGCTCCGAAACTTCAAGCGGGCCGCTGCCCAATTTTCTATAGCGCACAATCCATCACTCGCCAATCGCCTTTTTAATCCCTGTTCCCAGCCGTCACCCAATCACTTGCACTGTTCCCTTGCCGGCCAGCTCTTCCACGCGTTCCACCCATCCGCGGTCGGCGGCGACGTTCATCCCTTCTGGCTCCAGGACTACGGCATACTCGCCCTTTTTTTCAAGCTGCAGCATCACTTTGCCTGGACCCGGTGCAGCGTCGGCTGCGCTCTTGAGCGCGGCCAGCATCTCCTCGGTAGCGCGGTCGACGCTGATGCGGATGCGTATGCCTGTGGGCAGCTTCACCTGCACTTCTTCCAGCGCCTGTACCTGGCTGATGGAGATCTTGGGCGCGGCGTCCTCATCGCCCATCAACATGCCGCGCACCAGAACTGGCACTTCCATCTTCAACTGTGCGGCGAGCTTCTCGTAATCTCGCGCAAAGCAGATCAGCTCAACCTTGCCGGTCGCGTCCTCGAGCATGGCCTGTGCGTACAGCCGCTGATCGCGGCGGCTTTTTTGCACGCGCAAACCTTGCAGAATCCCGGCCACCTGGAGCTCGTCGGCCGGATCCTGCTGTCCTCCCCAGCGCCGCTCCGGCGGCTTGCGTTCGAGCGCTTCGGCGACCGTGATCACGCCTGCCAGATTGCGCAACTTCTCGGCATACTTGTCCAGCGGATGGCCGGAGACGAAGAATCCTAGCACTTCCTTCTCATTCGCCAGCCGCACGCTCTCTTCCCAATCGGGCGCTGGCGGCAATGAGTCGGCATCGCGGCCGTGTGCGAGTGTTTCGTCAAACAGCCCGAACAATCCGCTCTGCCCTTGTTCCGCGTCGCGTTGCGTCTTCTGCGCTCGCTCCATCGCCTTGTCGATGGCGTTGTTAAGCTGTCCGCGCGAGCCCAGCGAATCCAGTGCGCCGGCCTTGATCAGCGACTCGATCACGCGCTTGTTCATCACGCGCAGGTCAACTTTTTCGCAAAACTCCCAGAAGTTCGTAAAGCGCCCGCCAACCTCTGCTCGCGCCTTCAGAATCGATTCAATGGCATTGCCGCCCACGTTCTTCACCGCAGCCAGTCCGAAGCGGATGGCTTCGCCATGCGGCGTAAACTGCGCACCGGACACCTGCACGTCCGGCGGCTCGACGGCGATGCCCATCTCGCGGCACTCGCCGATGTACTTCACCACACTGTCGGGCTTCGAAGTTTCCGACGTAAGCAGCGCGGCCATAAACTCCATTGGATAGTGCGTCTTCAAATAAGCCGTCTGGTAGGCCACCCACGCGTAGGCTGCTGAATGCGACTTGTTGAATCCATACTCGGAGAACTTCGCCATCAGCTCAAACAATTCTTCCAGCGCCGCCTTCGGATGTCCTAGCTTCCCCGCGCCACTCATAAAGCGATCGCGCATCTTCGCCATCGCCTTCTGATCCTTCTTCCCCCATCGCGCGGCGCAGTAGGTCCGCTTCTCCCAGGCTGAAGCTCGCCAGCACCTGCGCAATCCGCATTACCTGTTCCTGGTACACGATCACGCCCAGCGAATCCTTCAGAATCCCCTCAAGCTCTGGCAGCTGAAACTCCACCTTGCGCCGTCCCCACTTGCGCTCGATAAAGTCATCGATCATGTTCATCGGCCCAGGGCGAAATAGCGCATTCAACTGCGTTAGTTCTTCCACGGTGTCCGGCTTATAGCGTCTCAAAATGTCGCGCATGCCCGGCGATTCAAACTGGAACACGCCCGAAGTCAGTGCGGTATGAAATACCCTCTTGAACGTCTCCGGATCGTCGATGGGGATCATCTCGATGTCGAGCTTTTCTCCCCGCGTCTGCTCGATCAGTTTGACCGCGTCGTTGATGACCGTGAGAGTCGTCAGGCCTAGGAAATCCATCTTGAGCAGGCCCATCTTCTCCACGGCCTTCATATCGTATGCCGTTACGATTTCATCGTTCTTGGTGCGGTTTAACGGCACCAGATCGATCAACGGCTGCGGTGCGATCACCACGGCTGATGCGTGTACG
>CAWFPZ010000018.1:0-98699 GCA_963817835.1 uncultured Acidobacteriota bacterium
CGAACATCCTCCACAATTCCCCGGATATTGATGCTAATCCCATCATGATGGCAACCCGCGTTGCGGGTGTTTACTCAAACTTCACCCAAAACACTGAAGCCGCCAACGAATGGTACCCACAGGGCGGGGGGATTAGCGGAACGGAAATAGGCAACGGAGTGGCGGGTGACACCCTATTCTCCATCAATGGCATCGACGAGCTGGCTTCACGCGGGGCTCCTGGTCAGTACACGGGTTATGTTCCGTCAGCGCTCGTCTTGCAGGAAATGAACGTGCAAACAGCCCCCTTCGATGCCTCGGTCGGACACACACTCGTCGGCATGGAAAATGTGGTCTTGAAGACTGGAACAGTGAAACTCCATGGAGATGCACAGTTCCAGTACGGGGACCGGATCTTCAACTCCAATTTCTCCAACAGAACAGCCTTATCCTACAATCCCCTGACTCCTCAACCCAGGCCCAGCGATACCTGGAGTATGCCCGGTATTGTCGTTACGGGCCCGGTGATCATTCCCAAGCTCTGGAATGGCGCCAACCGCAAGACATTTTTCATGGCGTCGTGGGAACACTTCCAGTACAATATGGCCACGTACATAGGGGTCAGCGACAGCGTCCCGACAGTGAAGGAGCGGGCCGGCGATTTCTCGGAATTGTCAGCCGCTGGACTAGCTTCCGGGAATCCCCTTGAGGGAACTATTTACGACCCCACCACGACGGTGCCGACAGGCGCGTCGACAAGTTATGCGCCTTGGTGCGCCGGATCGTGTGTTGCGGGTGAACGGGAAACCTTCACGCAAGAATACAACGAAGGACCATCAAACCCTACCATTTGCGGCGGCGACACCAATTGCATTCCGACCAGCCGGTTCAATCCAACAGGCGTTGCGCTTCTCGCGTACTATCCGCAGCCCACTTCGATTAACGCCACCTCGCCCGCCAACGGCAACTACGCACCCAAAGATATTTCCGCACCTGACAAAGAGTGGGTGGGTGCTTTTGAAATCAGCCAGGAGTTCAACGAAAACAACAAGTTGACGGCAACATTTCTGCCTTATGTTGCTACCGACTTAGGTAAGGGATACGACTTTCCGATCATCAACGGCTATAGCGGAGGCGGATACGACCTCCAATACCAGAAGGAGTGGGGAGGGATTCTCGATTACACGAAAGTCATTACGCCCACTATGGTTCTGGATCTCCGCGTCGGCGGCACCTACTCGCCGTTTACCCAGGAGCATCCGAGCTCCCACATGCCGTTGTCGCTTCTCGGCATAACGGGAGCTAGCGCAACATTCCCGTTCCCGAACTTCCCGGGAGTCACCGCCACAGGCCCCTTTACCAGTTATACGGGCCTCAACTCCGGCGCCTCGAACTTCTGGTACGGCTCCCTGGTAGACGGCCATGCTGAGCTGAGCAAAAGCTTCCAAAGACATAGCGTCAAGACGGGCATGGAATATTTGCTGGCGCGGGACGACTATCAGGACCCGGAATCGGCGTTTGCGTCCACCTACCCGTTCAACTTTACCACCATCTTCACCAACAGCAACCCCAACAATGGCACCGCGGTGAAATACGGGGGTGACGGAATCGCGGCGCTACTGCTGGGATATCCGGGAAGCGGCACCACTACCGCAGGCTCAAGCGGCGGCGCCGTTATACAGCCTGCGCCGAATATTCAGTACGATTATTGGGCCGGCTTTGTGCAGGACGATTGGCGCCTGACCCACAAGCTTACGCTGAATCTGGGCCTCCGGTTCAGTTATTACAGCCCCTATACAGAGCGGCACAACGGGCTCGAGGCGGGCTTCGATGGCTCCAGTACTCAGCCCTTTAATCTGCCCAATGCCACCGGAACGGGCATTGCTACCAGCATCGCGCCACCCGCCAACGCGGCCGTCCCCCAGGGCTACACCGGCGGCCTGTATTTTGTGAACACGGCAGCCTACCCCAGCAAGCAATATACCAAAAGGGACCTCGAGGACGGCTTTGAGCCGCGCTTAGGCGCTTCCTATCTTCTTACGCCGAACACTGTATTGCGTGGCGGGTTCGCCGTCTTTCTTGCTCCCTTCTATCCAGGGGTGGACACGAACGGGTTCAGCGCGACGACCTATTTGAACGCTACAACCAATAACTGGTTTACGCCGCCCACCTGCACCGCCGCGCAAAACGCGGATGCGTACGGTTTCTGCAACTTGACCAATCCCTATCCGAATGGATTCGTCCAGCCAACGGGCAATCTGCTCGGATTGAGCACCGGGTTGGGTTCAAGCCTAGCCTTCGTCGGACCGGTGGATTTGCCTGATAAGGACCGCGTATGGACCGTGGGAATCGAACGGCAGCTTCCGCTGCAAATGATGGTGGATGTTGAATATCACGGGAACGAAGTGAATGGACTCGGAATTTCCAAGAATTGGAATGCGCTGCCGAACTGCTACTACTACGGCGGAGGTTGCCCGAATGCCGGCAATGCCACCGCGCTCGGCGCGGCCGTCACCAATCCGATGGCCGGCTACATGCCCAGCAGTTCCACTCTGAACGCCGCCACGGTTGCGCGGAGCCAGCTCTATCTGCCCTATCCGGAATTCACGACGGTCACGCAAGGCAACGTATCGACCGTCCCGGGTACACATAAACGCCTTGGCTGGCAGCTGGATAATGCTTTGTATGTCACTTTCGTCAAGCGGACCTCGCATGGGCTCGAGTTCCACGGGGCTTTTACTTACTCAAAAGTTGAGGACAAGGAATCGCTGTTAAATGCGGGTGATCCTGTTACCGCCGAATATAAAAGCGAAGACGGTCAGCCGGATCGCTTCCTGAACGGCGATATCGTTTACAACACGCCGAAACTGAATGTCAATCGTGCGTTGGGTTACGTCGTCAACGACTGGCAATGGACCCACTCGCTGAACTGGCAGGCCGGTGCAGGTATCGGCCTGCCGGGCAGCACGTTCCCGGGACCCGGCCCTGAGGTCACCAAACACCAATCCCTCGCTCATTGGTTCAATACCTGCTATATCCCTGTGGTGACGAATGGGAATGTGGGGCAAACGCTTAACGGTGTTGTGAATACATCGCCTGTCTACGGCCCGCCAACGAATTGCCAGAACGGCGACCAGCCCGCGTGGATTCAACAACCGACTCAGACCCTCAATCAGTACTCTGGCAGCATACGGGATGTGCGGCTCAATGAGCTTCCGTACTACGACATGGCTCTGGCGAAAATAGTCCATTTACGCGAGAGTTATACGTTTACGTTCCGTGCCGAGGCACACAATGTCTTCAACAACGCTTTGATCGGACAGACGGGACCAACTACCACGCTAACCTCGGCGACATTTGGTCAATTTCCGGTCGCCGGTACGGTCAACGGGAACACAATTTACGCACAGACGAACGATCCGCGTATTGTTCGCTTCGACGCGCGGTTCAGCTTCTAATACCCATCGATTGCGCTGCGGGCCCCGCCTTCGGGGCTCGCAGCACGATTTGTTTCTCCCCCTTTCGCTGAGTTTCCCAGAACGTACAAAGTCAATCGGCTCGTGTCGTGTCCCGGCGCTAGTCTTTTGGGGCAGTCCAGGAACCACGGAGAGATCTCCGCACCCGCTTTAAAAGGAGCATTCAGATGCAAACAACAATCGTCGGAATATCGCGCCGCATGAGCGGTGTGCTCTGCACATTCGCAGTGCTCATGCTCATTCTGGGCGCATCCCATTCGGCCCAGGCCCAGTGGACCGCCGGTGATACCAAAAACGCCTGGAATGGCTATTTGACTGCATATCAATATACGGGGGCAGCCGGCTACGATTATCTTTTCGCCACGACAATCAAAGGCTCGACTCACACAGGATTCTGGGTAGCGGCGGAACAGATCGACATGGCCGTGGACGCCTACGTCTGGGCGGAAGCCAACGACTCCAGCAATCTATCGACTTATAAGAATGAGGTAGAAGGGTTATGCGACGGGTTCGTATCGATTCATCCGGACAGTACGGGTGGAGGGAGTTGGGCTTCTGAAGATGGTTGGAATGACGATCTTAATGTTGCAACCATAGCGTTTGCCAGGGCTTATAAGGTTACAGGGACTACAAGGTGGCTGACCGACGCGGAAGACAGTTTCAACGCTGTATGGGGCCGGGCGCAAGAAGGCGATGGAGGTCTGTGTGAAAACACAAGCGGCTGCTATCAAAATTCCTCTGTCAATTGGACCTTCGTGATTGCCGGCCACCTCATTAATAGCTATAACGGTGGAACAGGAAGTTATTTGTCTGAGGCAGAGGGCGTCTTTAACTGGGCAATATCCAATCTGTATCAGTCGTCGGGAGAAGTGTACGACGGCCCCGCATCGTACGAAGACTATTCGTACAACTACGGCTACGCGATCGGCGCTGCATCGGAATCGGGCGACTCCACGGCGATCACAAACATGGCCAATTGGTTAATGTACGATCTCAATTCAAATGACTTGACATCATATTCTTATGCCGGGACCGTCGGTGGCTACAATATTCTCCCAAACTACGGCCAAGGCGCCACCGATAATGACGGCGGGTTCAATGGCATCGTCATGCGCTGGCTTAATACGGCCAATGCGCATGGCTATATAAGCTCAACGGTCAAGGCCTGGGCCGTGGCAAACATCACACAAGCCTGGAGCATTCGGCAATACTCATCGGGAGACCCATATTATTTGATGTGGGATAACTGGATGAGCGCGACCCAAGTGACCAGCGCGTATTCCTGGGATTGCAGTAGCGCACTGGTCGGCATGCTCAATGAGCAAGGCTGGTAGAAATTTGCAATCCTGCCTGCATTTCTATAGACAGGTCGCAATCTCGATCTCTCGTCGACACGCCATGGCCTGCCGCCATACTAACCGGTAGGTCACGGCGTGAATGCAGCACCTGCGCGAACGTGTAAACGTAAACCTCGAAAGCGATCATCGAATTAAATGACCAGACTTCTTTATTTCCGGCTCCGGTGTTTTTTGCTCAGCTTTTCGTTGCTGGTTTTATGCTTAATTCTGACTTCCGTAACGGTCTACACACAGCCTCCTGTAACTGCTACCCGCTCGCCCTCTGGAAATGCGCCGGATTCTGCAAAATTGATCGTAGATGCGCTCGGCGGCGGCTTTATGAACCCGCCTCCGTCGGCGCGTCTGCGCTGTTACTGGTGGTGGCTTAACGGACATGTCACCATCGAAAGCATCGATCACGACCTTACTGAGATGAAGGCGAAGGGATACGGTGGTGTGCTTCTCGTCGACGCCAACGGTGCCAACGAGGAAGGCAACGATCCTGTGCCGGCCGGGCCGACCTTTGGCAGCCCAGCATGGACGGCCCTTTTTCTGCATGCCGTCCAAACCGCGCACAAGCTTGGCCTGGAAATTATTATCACGATCACGAGCGGCTGGGATCTTGGGGCGCCCTTCATCCAACCGAAAGATGGGATAAAAATTCTTACTTGGTCTCGCACACTTGCCGAAAAGGGCGAGACGCACCTGTCTCAGCCCAAGCCAATGAATGCGTTCTACGAACGCATCTCAGTCCTTGCTTATCCCTTGCGGCACGGGCCGAAGCTAGCCGGCGAGGGCGGTGATCCGCGCGCGCCTCGCGTCAATCTCAAGCAGAAGTCAGCGGCAGCTGAGACGGGCGGATCGACTCCCCCTAGCGCCTATCTGCTCTTTGACACAGCAGGCCAACCTGGAGATGAAGACGCCAACGTGGCTGACGTTCGCAACGTCACGCAATATGTCGATGCCAATGACACGCTGCATTGGAATCCGCCAACACCAGGACCGTGGGAAATTCTGACCGTCGGCTACACCAACTCCGGCGTACGCCTGTCTCCGGGCAGCGGCGCCTGGCAAGGGCTTTCACTCGACACGTTATCGCCTGCGACGCTCGACATGTATTGGGACAAAGAGCTCACGCCGCTGCTGAATAAGGCCAAGCCCTATCTCGGTAACACGCTTAAGTATGTAACCACCGATAGCTGGGAAATGGGGGGCATGAACTGGACGCAGGACTTCCGCGCCGAGTTCATCAAGCTGCGCGGTTACGATCCCGTGCCCTATCTGCCCATCGTTGCCGGACGTATCCTCACCAGCAGGGAAGAAAGCGATCGCTTTCTTGCCGATCTTCGCCGCACCGTGGGCGATCTCATCAATCTGCACTTCGACACGATGGCTAGGCGCGCAGCGCAGTTCCATCTTGGCGTAGAGTGCGAATCGGGCGGGCCTCACGGCGAGCCCGTCGACGCTCTTGAAACGTTCCGCCATTCCGCGGTTCCGCAAACCGAATTCTGGGCGATGTCGAAATTTCATCGCAGCGCCGATACCGACCGTTACTTCGTAAAGGAAGCCGCCAGCGCCGCCCACATTTACGGCAAGCCCATCGTCGCCGACGAGGGCGAAACGAGTATGGGCAATCACTGGACAGAATCGATTGGAATGAACCTTAAGCCTTCATTCGATATGGCGTTGACGGAGGGTCTCAACAGGCTGGTGTGGCATCAGTTTGCCAGCTCGCCCGTCGAGATGGGCCTTCCAGGTCAGGAGTATTTCGCCGGTACCTACCTCAATACGAAAGTGACGTGGTGGCAGGAGGCGGGCGCGTTCACGGCCTATCTCAACCGAGGCCAGTTCATGATGCAGCAAGGCGAACCAGTCGCCGACGTCCTCTATTATTACGGCGATCAGGTACCCAACTACGTCCGCCTCAAAAGGGACGATCCGGCGGGCGTTCTGCCTGGCTACGACTACGACGTCACGGACACGGAGGCACTGCTGCATCGCATGGTGGTCGATTCAACTGGCCTGCGCACGCCCGAGGGCATACACTATCGAATGCTCGTTCTTCCCCCCTGGCGGGTAGTTCCGTTCTCGGTGCTGGAGTTCGTCGAGCGGTACCTACAGGCTGGAGGCACTGTGGTCAGCGAGCGCCCGTTGCGGCCACAGGGTATTGTGCCGATTGCGGAGGAGTTGCGTTACCAAAAACTGGCCAGCAGGATTTGGGGCGGTTGTTCGGCTGCATCTCCCGATGCCGACGTGCGGGTCGGTCGCGGCACACTCTTTTGCGAGACTAAGGCGCGCAGCGCGCTCACCGTCTTGCATATCTTGCCGGACTTCGAGTCGGAGTCGCCGGCCATCGATTACATTCATCGCCGCACAGCGACGGCAGATATCTACTTCATCCGCAACGGCAAGCCTGAAGCGGTGACATCGTCGCTCACCTTCCGCGTCGACAATATGCAGCCGGAGATATTCGATCCTGTCACGGGCAACATGACACCGGTATTGCTTTACGAAAGAACAGGCGATGGCCGTACGAAGTTGTCTGTGTCTCTCGCGCCTTATGAAGCTTTCTTCGTTGTTTTTCGCCGCCAGGCAGCGCTACACGTGACCCAATTGCAGTGGGATGGCCAGACAGTTCCATTCTCCGACGATACGATGGTGACCGAAGAGAATGGTGAGCTGAAACTGCGAACGTCCGTTCCAGGTGCCTACTCGGCGGCCCTTTCGAACGGAAGAGAAGTGAATATTGAGGTGAGAGCCGCTACGTCGCAAGTCTTAAGTTCGGGTTGGACCCTCGAGTTTCCTCCAAACTGGGGCGCTCCGGCGCACGTCGATGTACCAACATTGAAATCGTGGACAGACTTTACTGATTCTGGGATTCGCTATTTCTCCGGCACTGCGACGTATCGAACTACCGTTCACATCGACGCCAATCAACTTCTTCCCGGTCGCGAGCTATGGCTTCACCTGGGCGAGGTTTACGAAGTAGCGCGCATTCGCATCAATGGAACGTCGTTGACTCCGCTTTGGAAACAACCATACTCCGCGCGGATCGACAGCTACCTTCATGCCGGCGATAACTCTGTCGAAGTTGAGGTAACCAATCTCTGGCCAAACCGGCTCATCGGCGACGCGCAACCGGGCGTCACGCATCGCTATACGTGGACCAATATTAAGAAGTTTTCGAGCTCGTCGCCGCTGCTGACTTCGGGATTGCTTGGGCCGGTTCACATGACGTCCGTGTACATTCTTCCAGTTGCTCAGGCGTCAGCGTCACATCGACCAGAGGGGCGAGAATAGGTGGTGTCGCCTTGAATAATCCTTTTACGGTACGTCTCCTTTATCGTCTTTACGATCGGCTTCAGGCAAGATGCCGCATCCGTCTGTTCTCGCTTTTGCTTGTCGCGATGCCCGCCTTTGCCAGCAATCCGGTTATCACAACGGCGTATTCGGCGGATCCCTCAGGGCATGTCTTCAACGGCCGCATGTACATTTATGCTTCGCACGATCGCAACGACGCCCGCGGTTTCGATATGGTCGACTATCACGTTTATTCGAGCGACGACTTACAGAATTGGCAAGACCACGGCATCGCGCTTCGGCTGAAAGACATTCCCTGGGCCGCCAGCAATCTGTGGGCTCCCGACTGCAACTACTGGAAGGGCAAATACTATCTGTATTTCCCCGCGCGGGACGCCGCCGGCCACCGCCGCATTGGCGTGGCCGTTAGCAAGTCGCCGGCCGGGCCATTCATTGCCGAAAAAATGCCGATTGCCGACGTGGAGGGCATCGATCCCTCGATTTATATCGACACGGATGGATTGCCATGGCTCATCTGGGCCGACAATGGACCCGTGATCGCGCGCCTCAAATCCAATATGACCGAGTTGAAAGGTACTGCGCGCAAGATCGAGGGAGCGAATGAATTCTTCGAAGGCCCCTGGGTTTTTCGCCGCAATGGAACTTATTACCTGACTTATGCTGCGTACAAGCCAGGCGGCGTCCGTCGCGGCGGCCACGGCCAGCACTACGACTACGCTGTCTCCGCCTCCATCACGGATCCCTACTCATATAAGGGAACTTTTGCTGACAGCGGCCCAGGTGGTGACAATATTCATGGATCCCAGGTGGAATGGCATGGTGATTGGTACTGCTTTTATCACGACTTTTCTACTTCGCAGGGGCGGCCGTTTCAGAACTTCAAGCGCAATGTGCGTCTTGACCGGATGGCATTTGCTGCCGACGGATCAATCGAGCCGCTCCAGGAAACCGAGAGCGGCCCACCCCAACTGAAGCCCCTCGACCCCTATACCCGCGTTGAAGCGGAGGACCTGAATGCCACCGATGTACCAGAGGGACCGCACGCTATCCCCGTCGATGGCAACGCGGGCGGAGTCGTTTATCTCGGCCCTGTGATGGATGGCGACTGGGTTCGGTATGCAGGAGCGGAGTTCCGCTCAGGACCTTCGGCCTTTACGGCCCGCGTGGCAAGCGCAACCGGCGGCGGCGTTATTGACTTATATCTAGACCGCCCCGATGCCACCAATATCGCGCATTGCGAAGTTCACTACACAGGCGGCTGGTCAGAATGGCAAACGGTGTCATGCCCAGTGGCTCCCATCTCGGGCATTCACGACCTTATATTGGTCTTCACCGGTGAAAGCCAGCACAGTCTATTCAATATCGACTGGTTTCAATTCAACCGGCGTACGGAAAGGTAATAATGTGGGCGCCAAATTCGCGTGGGAGCGCTAGAGAGGCTGATGACCGTTCAGCGAGCGATCGTGGGAATTGCGCATCTGCCAAGGACATCGAAAGTCTTTTGTAGTTGCGGACCGGGCGGCAAGTACGGGCAGCCCATGCGAGCTGCTTTCTGCTGGCGCGGAGCACAAAGTGACCTAGACATGCAATAGTGCAATGAAATTGCATGAAGAAAACGGAATCCGATGAAGAGGTGAAAAGTGGACAGGCGAACATTCAACAAGCTAGCTAGCCTTGCGACAATCGGTGCATTAACGGAAAACATCGAACTCAGCGCGGAGCAGGCGGCTTCAGTGGCTGGAGAAGTTGTCTTGCACGACGATAATCTTCTGGTTGCGTTTGACAGGAGTTCAGGCGCGCTGGTCAGGATGGAGCGGGAATCAACTCACTGGCCAATCCAGCGGCGGCCAGCCCTCGGTGTTTCCTTTCGCATGCTTGTCCCTCTACCGGAGCGCCGCGCCAATTTCATCCTCGGTATCAAGCAGCGTGCTGTCAGCGTCGAAAAGGTATCCGACGATGAAGTGCGCATTCAATGGAGGGACCTACTGAGCGAGCACGGCGGCGTCTTGCCGATTAGTCTAACCGCGACTGTAAGTTTGAATAATGGCTCCCTGAGTTTCGATGCAACGCTCCAGAACGACTCCAACCTTTGGGTGGAAACCGTTGACTATCCATACCTCGGCGATCTGAGCTCTCCTACGCAAGAAACCGTCATGCGCGCCGAGCATCAATGGTACGGACATCTGGACGGCGCCGAAATTCATCCTCATTTCACGAATGAAAAGGGCTATTGGGGCGTCGACTGGCCGACTAAAACGATTGACTCGTGTCAGGGGCAGATATGTCTGCTGCAAACGCCGGACCAGGGAGTTTATGTAGGCATTCACGACACGGCCATCCGGTACCTTGTGCAATTCACTTTCGAGCAGCATCCCGGAGTAGTGACGGCGATCGAATCAAATGTTCCGCTCGAAGATGAAATCTCCGGCCAGCCGGTGCATTTGGAGTTTCGCTTGTGCCATTTTGTTTTTCTCCACCCTCATTCCAATGCGAGCCTCGTTCCAATCGTCATGCAGGCTTACAACGGCGATTGGCACGCGGGATTGGATGTTTACAAGGAATGGCGAAAAAGCTGGTTTGTAAATGCCAGAACTCCGGACTGGGCGAAGGACATTCATTCCTGGCTGCAACTGCAGGTGGATGGAGCTGAAGAAGACTTCAGCATCCCTTATCGCAAGATTGTCGAGTACGGTCGGGAGTGCGCCGAGAACGGCGTCACGGCAATCCAATTAGTGGGGTGGAATCGCGGAGGCCAGGACGGCGGCGATCCTTCGCTCGATACCGATCCTGGTCTGGGGACTTGGAACGAACTGCACGATGCCATCGCAGAAATTCAATCTACGGGCGTGAAAATGATCCTGTTCGGCAAGTTATACTTTGCCGACCTGACCACCGATTGGTTTAAGAAGGAACTTTATCGGTACGAGACGAAAGATCCGTTCGGCATTCCGTATATAGTTGGAGGGTTCAGTTACACGACTCCGACACAACTGGCCGCCATTAACAACCGGCGCCGCGCCATCATGGACGTTCTCGATCCCGCGTATCGCGATATTGCCACACGCGAATTCGAGAAGACCGTCGCCCTCGGTGCATCCGGCTGGCTCTTTGACGAAGTTTGCCACCACGGCACTGTCGGATACTCATTCAGCCCCGACCACGGCTACAATCCGCCCGGATATATCTTTGGCGGGGACATGCCGTTGGCCCGCCAATTCCACGAAGCCTCCGACAAGACCCATCCAGATTTTCTCTTCGCCGGCGAAGCGCCGCAAGACTGGCTTCTCCAGTATTATCCCTTTTCTTATTTCCGCATTGGCGCCGACACGCGGCACTCTGGCCGCTACATCGATCCACAGCGCCCACTCATGGTCGCTGTCACCGGCTTCGACGATCGCGAAATGCTCAACCTGATTCTGGCGTATCGTTACATCATCAGTTATGAACCTTATAACTTCAAAGGGCATGTGACAGATTTTCCGCTTACCCTTGCCTACGGAAAGAAGATCGACGCACTGCGCCGCAAATATCGCGAGTTTCTTTGGGATGGGGAGTTCCGCGACACGCTGGGTGCGACAATCGACGCCGACGGTTCGTGTCGATATACCGTCTTTCAATCTTCCAAGGGGAAACGCGCGGTAATCGTGGTCAATCAAGAGTCTGATCAACCTATCAAGGCTACAGTGAGCCTCCCGCAACCGGGCAGCTTAGTGTTCGCCACGCCAGAGCAGCCTGACGCGCAGCCTATATCAGGCAAACTGCCGATTCCCCCGCGCTCTGCTGCCGTTGTAATGGAGACATAAGCAGCTGATCAACAAGCGAACCGTTCACAAGCTGGCGAGGGTTGCCGCGAACGGCGTTATGGTCGATGGCCCAATGAGAGGCGCAGAATACGAAAGCTCTGCAGCGACACAAGAGTCAGGAGAAGATGCGGGATAATGAATAGAAAAGTGAGAAATATGGACCGAAGAACTTTCAGCAGGCTCGCAGGCCTTACTGCTGCCAGCGCTTGGATTGAAGGCCCTGTATTAAGAGCCGAACAAGGCGATTCCGCGGGAGTAACTGTCGATCGTCAATACGTGGAAACCATGCCGCCGGCACGGCATCCGCAGTTGGTCTATTGGTTCTGGCACCCGGATACCCTGTCCAACGATCAATATCTCCGGGACGTAGAGAATATGGCGGCCAACAGTTCCTTCACAATGGCGATCGCGACGTCCCGTGAGAACATCGACCCGCCCGGGATGGGCGTGGATTTCTATGACTTTAAAAAGATGCACGAACCGCTTGCCCAAACCGTCCGCGCGGCACACCGGAAGAATCTGAAAATCGGGCTGCAACTCTGGGAGTTCTGGGCGCTGACGCGTATCAATGACCCTGTGACCAAGGCGCGGCCGCAACTGCCGATCGAACAATCCCTGGCGCTGGTGACCGAAGGCGAAATCGTTCTCGATGCACACGGCCGCGCGGAGTATTCCGTGACCTCGACCGAAGGGCGCGACCGCGATGCGTTTCATAGCGAAGTGCTGAAGACTTGGGCATTTCAGAAGACTGGCGAAGGATATTACGTGGAGGATTCGCTCGCCGATATTACGGCTTCAGTCAAAACCGTGAAGGCGGACGCGGGAAGCATAACTCTGTCGATCAATGCGCCCGCGCAATTGGCAGGGCGCACGGCCTACGTGCTTGCAGCACACTATTACGATTATCCGGATCTGTTTAACAGCGTAATGACAGACACGTTCCGCAACGCGCTGGAACACTATGCCGATATTCCACTGGACGGCACCGCCCTCGACGAATTCGGTTACATGATGTTAAACCCGAAGCGCGAGCAGCCCTTTCGCGACCGGTTCTATGGTCATGCGTTTGCGGCGGAATACAAGCGGCGCACCGGGACGGTGCTGGAACGTGCTTTGTTCGATATGCGATTTGCACCGCAGGGAAAGCCGGAGGTGCGGATTCGCGCCATCAACCGGTACTTCGACGTCATGCGTGACGGGCCGCTGCGGGTGGAGAAGGCATTTTACAAGATGTCGAAGGAGACTTTCGGTCCAAAAACCTTCGCCGGCATCCACAATACGTACCACAACGGTTTGGAGTCCGACGACTTGTGGCGTGTAGGCCTGAACTGGTGGACGGTGCCGCGCGAATACGGGCAAAGCGACGAGAACTGGCGAATGCCGGAGCGCATGGGGCTAATCATGGCGCACAGCGAGCCAGTGACCTTCGATCAAAAGTATGGCGGGAGTTTGGAATTCTTTTTGGAACAAGCATTTCGCGAAGCGCGCTTCGGCGGCCGCACCCACTATCTGGCTTGGAACGATACGAGGAACGGGCGCATCAACATGACGGAGGCAGTAGCAGGTGGCAAGTATGCGGCCATCCGCGATGCAGAGCAGAAAATCCGCCTGCTCAATCAATTCGATCCTGCAGCACCGAAACTGCCTGTGCTGGTTATATTCGGAATGCCCGCGCTGCTCAACTGGTTTCCTGACTACGAAGCCCGCTCCGCGTGGGACCTGCGCGGAAAGCTGGGAATCGAACAGAAGGCGCTGGCGATATGGGATGCGGGTTATCCCTGCGCCCTATTGCCGAGCGATTTTATCGATAGCGGTCAGATTGCGATTGGCGCCGGAGGCTGTCCCATCATTAATGGTCATCGCTTCGAATGCATGGTTTTTCTCTATCCGCAATACGCAAAACAGACAACTCTGAAGTTTCTTGAACGCTTCACTCAGCAGGGCGGCAAGCTGATGCTGGAAGGAGAATCAACGTGCGATTTCGGTGGCCACGACATAAGCGGCCGGTTTGAAAAACTCGCCGCACAAGCGACAGTGCGCGGATTTGATGTGGGAGCGATATCCAGACTGGGAGCGCAGATCAATCCACTCACCGATGGCGCATTCATGGAAGACGGTTCGGTTATTTTCACTGACTTCACATCGTGGCAAACCAACCAGGTCAAACCGTTCGCAGTAAAGTTAGCCGGCCATGAGTTCTCCGGTAGTTACGTCGGTGTCTGCGCGCTGAAAGTGGACGCGGCTGGCAAGGTGGAGAAGCTTGCCTGCGGCGGATTTTCCAGATTGAGTCGCGATGGGAAAACGGTCTTGTCTTTGAGTAACCACGCAGACGTCGTGATCGTCCGCGCTACAGATGGTAGTTACAAAGTTACAATTGCAGACTCACCCGGAAATGAGTTCAGAGTATTCAACGAAAGATAATCCGGCCGAAGGAAAAGCATGAGCACACATCGCGCCGGACAGACATTCGGCTCTAAAGAAGGCGAAGGCAATCGAGAAATGAAGCGGCGCGATGTGGTGAAGGGATTGACGACAGTTGCCGGAGGGGCGTTGTTCCCGGCGTCTACGTTGTCTGTGCTTGCGCAACAGCCGGCGCAGACCGCCAGTCGGCCGCATGGTGACCCTCGTCGCACATCTGCGCAGAGAGAAGGCGCGGGAACTGGCCGGCAACCGGTTGACGATGTCAATCCGATCATCGGAACCGCGGGTGCGGGATTGCGTTGGATGATGTTCCCCGGCGCGGCGATGCCGTTTGGCATGGTCAAACTCAGCCCGGACAACAAGGCGTGGAGCGGTATCGCGGGCAGCGGTAGGGCGGGCTATAACTACAAGATTCCCACGATTCTGGGTTTCAGCCACATTCACTCCTGGACGATGGGCGGCCTTTTGATGATGCCCACGACCGGCGCTCTGAAGCTGGTTCAGGGGCCCGAGTCCGGCTCGCCTGAAAGTTTTCGCTCGCGATTCCGCCATGAGACCGAGAGCGCATCAGCCTGGGTATTATGCGGTGACTTTGGATGATTATGGAGTCCGCGCCGAGTTGACCTCGACCACGCGCGCGGGATTCCAGCGCTACACTTTCCCGAAAGCCGATCATGCTCGCATCCTGCTCGTGTTGAGCGTGCCAGGCGAATATGCCAATGTCGTGAAGAATGCCGTGATACGCCGTGTGAGCAGCACGGAGATCGAAGGCGAATCGGAGCAGACCAACGACAAGATCTACACCTTTCAAAAATATAAACTGCACTTCGTCGCCCGCTTCAGCAAGCCGTTCGATTCCATGGGCGGCTGGGTTGGGACGAATATCACTCCCGTGGCCAAAGAGATTACCGGCAGCGGCGACGTGGGCACGTTCGTCAACTATGAAACGGTCGAAGGCGAGGTGATTCAGGTCAAAACCGGGATTTCTTTCGTGAGCATCGAGCAGGCGCGACTGAACCTCGACACGGAAATGAAGCACTTTGGGTGGAACTTCGATGCGGTACGCGGGAACGCCAGCGAAACCTGGAATAATCTGCTGAAGAAGATCGAAGTAGAAGGCGGTTCGGATGCCGACCGAATTAAGTTCTATACCAACTTATACCGCTCGTACGTGGCGCGAACGATCTTCAGCGACGTAAACGGCAAGTATGTGGACCCAAACGGCAACATCCGCCAACTCAAGAATCCCGAATCGCCGATGCTGGGCTGCGACGCCTTCTGGAACACTTTCTGGGATTTAAATGTGCTTTGGGGGCTGGTCACGCCGGAGATCTTAAGTCAATGGGCGAAGTCGGAGTTACAACTCAATGAAGACGGTGGCTGGTTGGCCAGAGGCCCTGCCGGACTTCGCTACAGCGGCGTCATGGTTGGTGAGCATGAGATTGCCCTGCTGGTCGGAGCGTGGCAGAAGGGCATTCGCGATTTTGACGGGGAGAAAGCCTTCGCGGCTATCAAGCATGTGCAGACGACTCCGGGAAAGCCGTATTACAACGACATCCACTCGGGGCGATGGATCGACGGGTGGGTCGGGATGGGAGATCTTCCAGACCTATCGCGATCTTGGCTACGTGCCGGTAGAGGCGACAAAACTCTGGACCACGTTGACCCTCGAATACGCCTACGACGACTGGTGCACGGCACAGATGGCCAGGGCGCTGGGAAAGACGGATGATTACCAGTACTTCTCGATGCGCGCTCAGAATTACCGTAACATTTGGGACGCGTCGGTAGGCTATTTCAGGCCCAAACATCGTGACGGCAAATGGCTCGAGGATTTCTCGCCGCTCGACCACTCAACGCTCGACCACAAATATTACATTGAAGGCACGGCGTGGCAATACTCCTTCTACGTTCCACACGACATGAAAGGGCTGATCGGATTGATGGGCAAGGACGAATTCATCCGGCGTCTCAATCAAGGGATTTGAAGATTCGCGTCCGGAATTTTCTCACGGGTTCGTCGACGTTGGGAATGAGCAGAACATGCAGGCGCCCTGGTTGTTCAATTACGCCGGAACGCCGTGGCTGACGCAGAAATGGACGCGCGAGGTGATGGAACACTCCTACTTTGCCGAACCCGCCGGATACGTGGGCGACGAGGACCAGGGCCAGATGGGATCCTTCTTCGTGCTGATGGCTATGGGCCTGTTCGAAATGGACGGTGGCTGCTCGCAGAAGCCGATCTACGAAATCGGCAGCCCGCTCTTTAACCGGATTGTCGTGCATCTCGACAGGAAATATTATCCAGGGCGGCAGTTCGTTATCGAGGCAAAAAACAATTCTCCAGAAAATGTCTACATCCAATCCGCGACGTTCAATGGCAAGCCACTCAACAGGCCATGGATCTATCACAGCGACGCGGTAAAGGGCGCAACGCTGGTCCTGAACATGGGGCCCGAACCGAATACCAACTGGGGGGCTGCGCCGGAAGCCGCTCCCCCGCAAAACCAACCGTAAAGTATGGGGAAAACATTGAGCGTTCAGATCTCACGCCGCACCCTTGCCAAGGCACTTGCAGCAAGCAGCGCAGTAGCAGGCCTTTCCCGTTTAGTACCCGCAGAGTCCTCAGTCTCGGGCTCGCTCGCCATGCATAGCTGGAAGCAAGTTCATCCCGGCGTATGGCGGGCAACCATCGGAACGCCGGAGCGATTCACTCCAGTTTCCAGCCGCCTTGTACCACCGCAGGTAGAAGCGTTTGCGAAACTGCCTCATGTTGACGCGGCTCCGCTGCCGCCCATTGAAGGGAAGCAGACGAAGCGCGGCTGTCTGGTTCATTTGCCGCTGCGGCCTGACGAACAGATCTTCGGCTTCGGACTGCAGTTTCTGTCGTTCGCGCAGCGTGGAAAGAAGAAGGTAGCCCGCGTGAACGCCGACCCCAAGAACGACAGTGGCGATTCTCACGCACCGGTGCCATTTTATGTAACGACCGAAGGGATTGGGATCCTCATCGACACCGCCCGCTACGCATCGTTCTATTTTGGCGATGCGCGGCCTAAGCCAACAGAAGCTGCGCAGGTAACTGCCGGATCCAATCCCGACCCGAATTATACGCACACAGTTGGTGAGGGCGACCAAAGCCGGATCATCGTTGAGGTGCCGCGCGCTTCGGGGGTAGACGTGTATCTGTTTGCCGGGCCTGAAATGCAGGATGCGGTCAAGCGTTACAACGTCTTTTCCGGCGGAGGGTTTGTGCCTCCGGAGTGGGGCCTTGGCTTCTGGTACAGGATGGCAGCCCGGGCGAATCACGAGGATGCTCTCGCGCTTGCAAAAGAACTTCGAGATAGCAACATCCCATGTGATGTTCTTGGTTTGGAGCCGGGATGGCAATCGCACGCTTACTCCTGCACATTTGCATGGGACCAGGGTCGCTTTCCGGACCCGACCGGTTTTATAAAATCCGCGACAGACCAGCATTACGAAATCAACTTGTGGGAACACGCTTTCACCAATCCCGCGTCCCCGCTCTTTTCTGCACTGGAATCCTATTCCGGAGATTTCGGCGTGTGGGGCGGCCTGGTCCCGGATTTCGCAGGTGAGCGGGCGCGCCAAATCTTTGGAAGTTTCCATGGCAAGACGCTCATTGACATGGGAATCAGCAGTTTCAAACTCGATGAGTGCGACAACTCGGATTTTACCGGTGGATGGTCCTTTCCGGAGTGCAGTTCCTTCCCTTCGGGCATTGACGGCGAGCAAATGCACAGTGTTTTCGGACTGCGCTATCAAATGGCCATCTGGAACGAGTTTCGTAAGCGCGGCAAACAGACTTACGGTCAGGTTCGCTCCAGCGGTGCATTGGCTACTCCGTATCCATTCGTCCTCTACAGCGATCTCTACGACCACCGGGAGTATATTCGTGCATTAGTCAACTCGGGATTCAGCGGGCTGTTATGGTGCCCCGAGGTGCGGCAAGCCGAGAGCGTGGAGGACTTGATTCGCCGTCTGCAGAGCGTCGGTATTTTCGCCGCTGGCGCAGGTTGACTGCTGGTTTCTGAAGTATCCCCCCTGGAAACAAATTGACAAGGCGAAAAACAACGCGGGTCAACTGCTTGAGAATTGGCAGAGCCTTGAGACCCGCTGCCGCGCGATCATCGGTTGGCGAATGCAACTGGTGCCATACCTGACGGCGGCGTTCCAGCGCTACGCTGAAGACGGGACACCGCCATTCCGTGCGCTGGTGCTTGATACGCCACAAGATAAGCGGCTCTATACCGTCGACGACCAATATATGATTGGGGACCGCATGATGGTTGCTCCGCTGTTTGCAGGAGAAGCGAGCCGCAAGGTTGTCATCCCGCAAGGATCCTGGCATGACTTCTGGACGCGGCGAGGCGGTCGAAGGTGGAACCGAATTATCCGTTCCAGCGTCCACAGAGCGGATACCTGTCTATGTGAAAAGCGGAAGCATCATGCCCTGGGCGGACGTGGGCCTGTTTGCCGAGGCGCCTGAAACGCGCCGCATTACGGTGCACGTTTACGGAGACGGCTCGTTGCCGTTCGCGCTCAAGAACGGCCAGAAAACCCTGCGTCTCAGTTGGAGTGGCGGACGAGGCGGCGTCGAAGGTGAAGCTGATGACTACAACGTATATGCCTGGAAGCTCATGGGATGAGGCGTGATCGCCTTAGCCTTTCACAAGCAGCTCTGACGAGAGACCCATTGGGAGCCATCATTGCAGTTCCTTCTGTGGCGCACCCATGATTCGCAAATGGGAGAGGAAAGATGGATTCCGAATTGAATGGCGAAGGCATGAACCGGCGAACGCTGGTGAAACTGATGGCGCTGGCCAGCTCCGGCATTCTCCGCTCCCCCTTGTTGGCAGGCGCTGAACAGCAGCGGCCGGCAGTTCATGAGCCGACGTCGGGTACGCATTCCGGCCATCCCCGGCTCTTTTACAACTCGGCCTCGCTCAAGCAGATTCAGCGGATGCTGGAAGCGGATACGGCAGCTGACGCGGCACTGAAACAGAAGGGCGACGAGCTGTTGCGGGCTGAGTTCGTTCCGGAGAGCGTAGCTGAGATCGGCGGAGGCCAGCAGGCAAATTACGTTACACCAGCCCGTCAGATCGCCGACATGGGCTTGTCGCTCGGCTTGCTTTTTCACCTCACAGGCAACCGGAAATACGCGGAGAGACTCCGAGACGCGCTTCTATATTATGGCGGCTATATGCGGTGGTGCGGCCCTGGCCTTGCCCAGCGCATTCCGCCCTGGCATTCTGTACTAGAAACGGCGCTGTTTGGTTTGGGCTACTCCGCAGGCTACGATGCCCTTCGCAATGATCTAACCGATGCCGACCGGAAAAAGATCGCGGGCATCATGGTGCGCTTGGCCGTCGAGCCGATTCTTAACGACTGGATTCTGCCCGGAAAGCGCATCCATTCGCTGGACTCAATGGGCCACAATTGGTGGGGAGTGTGTGTATCGGGCACCGGTCTTTGCGGGCTGGCGTTGCTTGGCGATGAACCCCGCGCTCAGTCCTGGATCGATGCGGTCGATGCCGGATACATCGAGTGGTTTAACTATCGCGGCAATGTGTTACAGAACCGCATGCGGACGTTCGAAGCCTCGGGGCCTTCCTATGAGGGCGTCAACTATACAAATTACGGAGTATCTCAATATCTCAACTATCGCTTTGCGTGGCAAAATACCTTTCCTGGGAAAAAGGCCGCGCGGATTGAGCCGCTCGAACATATCGCTACATATTTCCTCCAAACCCTCTATCCATCTTCATCAGGCTTTCTCACGGTGAACTTTGACGACGCGCCGCCGGCCGTAGATATTACAGAGACATTGCTTTTGCTCGCAGCCTGTGGATTTTCAAACCGCGACGTCGCGCGCTATCTGAAACTCGTGCACTCCGCTCCTCAGGGCACTCTGCTCACCATCCTGCGGCAATTTCCACGGCCCATGGCGCAAGGAAATGCACCAACGTCGTGTATCTATCCACAAATGGGCTGGGCAACCATGCGCTCATCTTGGGAAGACGACACTACTTTTCTGGCCATGAAGTCCGGGTACACATGGAATCACGCGCATGCCGATGCCGGGTCCTTCATTCTCTTCAAGCAAGGCAAGTCGCTCATCATCGACTCTGGAACGTGCAAGTATTCGAGGCCCGAATACAGCACCTACTATCGTAGGAGCCGGGCGCATAATGTGATCCTGTTCAACGGGCAGGGCCAACCCGAAGAGGACATCGGTCTAGGTTGCAAATTTCCCGGTCACATGCATAGCCTGATTGACGGTCACGGTCTCAAGTATATCTACGCTGACGCTACCGGCCCCATGGCCCGCTGGTTCACGCGCAATTACCGTCATTGGTTCTGGAGCGGCGATCTGATACTGATCTTTGACGATGTTCGTTCACACACCGCGGGGCAGATGGACTGGCTCCTTCATTACGACGGTAGCTATACAAGCGATTCGACTGGCATTCGACTGAAGAACGGTCCTGCTGAAGCGACCGTGAAGATGCTGTACCCAGCCTACGGACTGCGGGAAGATGTTGGACTCGCAGATCACGACCCCGATCGAAAGATTCCCTACCTGGTCTTCACCGCAAGTGCTCCTGCACAAACTCAGCAATTTCTGACCGCAGTCTGTCTGAATACCGAGGCAGTACCAAGATTCGAAGTCATTGAGGAGCAGGATTATCTGGGAGTACGCATTGAAACGCAAGACGCAATGGAAGAGTTCTATCTAAGCCGCCGCGCGATCAACAGTCCAGGGACCCAGGACATTCAATTGGGAAATTGGACAACCGACGCCTATTTGCTTCATCTGCGTCGGCCTTCTGCCGGCGCGACAGTCGAGCGTTACTTCATGGGATGCGGCAGCTATCTTCGTAGCAGCTCACGCAGTTTGATTGAGTCGTTATCAAAGGTGACTGCCTGTTGGTCACCGGGTGATCCGCTGGAAATCCTCACAGACGATGGATCGGCATCCATTCAGCTGGCGGCTGAATCAATGCCGCGGAAGGCTTTGTGGAACGGGCAGCCGGTGCGACATGAATACGATCGACAGTCGGAACTGCTCTTGCTAAAACGTCTCCCGGGCGAGGGCAAGGTCCGGAACGGCGAAAAATGACAATCATCGTCTCGCGCAATCGCATGAACCGCCTATCTCGGACATGTTGCAATTGTCCAAGATCGGCCACCTTGGCTGCGCTGTCCGCAGAGGGCGGTATGTCCGCGGCATCGCAGTCAAGAACGAGGACATCGCCTGCGCATTTTGCAGACGGCGCGACGCTTTCGAACTATGGTCAACCGCTTTTCACGCTTAGGGATGAAGTTGCCGGACATTGGGCCCGGGACGAGTATTTCAGAAAAGTGGCCCAACATGAGGGCGAGTAATCGATCGGGAACGCAATTATAAAGAGGGGATCCGATGGAGATGAGAGCATTTAAAATATTTGGACAAATTGTTGCCTTGTGTGCAGTAGGAGTGATCGCGGGACATTGCGAAACGGCGACTGTTTTTGAAATTGGAAAACCGGATCAATCGATTCGAGAGTTCAACGCCGCTCCCGCGAGCCATGTGGTCTATCAGGTGGGCAAGAGCGATTGGGCACAAGACTGGCCAGGTGTCCAAACGTCCGGGTCTCTTTATGAGATACATTTCAATCTCAGTGCCGCTCCGCGCGGCGTCTATGAATTGAAGGTTTCTGCGCTCACCTCATATCCAAGAATCCCGGCCCTGCAGATTGAAATCAATGGGCACAAGGGATTTTATTATCTGCATCCCAAACCAATCTATCAGGCTGATCAGCGATTTCGCGCCGGGGATTTGCTGACGATTGCGCTACCCGCCGCAAATCTGAAGGCGGGCGCAAACATCCTTACCTTAGAGGTCGTCGATAGTCAGGCCTCCGCCCCTGGAGCCGGCGCACCAGCCCAAACAGTTGCGTACGACTTTATCAGCCTGTCCGGCGATCCTCAGGCGACTTACGCAAAGGAGGCCGTCACCGCAGACGTTATTCCCACCAGTTACTACCGTCAGGAGAATGGGCATCTTGTTGAAGAGGTTGATGCGTTTCTCCACTTCAATCAGGCCGTGCCGGCTGGCCACGCTATGCTTGTAATCAATGGCGCGCGTTACCCCGCCGAGGTTTCTGCGACAGGCGATGCAGGCGACGAACGCCTGGAATTCAATGTGTCGGAGTGGCAAGGAACAGCCGCTGCGGAACTCGAGATCTCCGCTGGTACGCATCGCGCCTTCAGGCTCTCCCTGACAGCAGAGCGCAAGTGGACTATCTTTGTGGTGCCGCATACGCACGTCGATATCGGCTACACCGATTACCAGGGAAAGGTCGCCGAAACTCAGGCGAATACTCTTGTTGAAGCAGCTGGGCTGATCGAGAAATATCCCGATTTCCGTTTTGCGACTGACGGCTCCTGGAATCTTCAACAATTGCTTGAGACGCGCTCGCAATCGCGGCGCGATCAGGTTCTTGGCTTGATCCGGGCCGACAAGATTGGCGTGCCCGCGGACTATTTCAATCTTTTGACTGGCTACGCCTCGCTGGAGACACTGTACCGCTCGCTCTACTATTCGAAAAGCCTGTCGCGCGAATTTGGCCTGCCGTTCGACTATGCAACCACGACTGACGTTCCCGCATACACCGGCGCCTATCCTTCAGTTCTGGCGAGTTCGGGAATCAAATACTGGGCGGTCGGCGGAAATCAGGATCGGGCAACCGTACTGGCGCACGAACAGTGGAACGAAAAGTCCCCATTCTGGTGGGAGGGGCCTGACGGCGAAAAAGTGTTGTTCTGGTACTCGCGCGGCTATGCGCAAATTCGAAGCGTCTTTGGCGCCGATCCGCACAAACGACGCCATCTATCAGTCCCTGCCGATCTTTCTTGCTCCCTACGACAAACCAAGTTACAAACCCGACGCGGCTTTAATCTACGGCGCACAGGATGAGAACACCGACTTGCATCCCGATCTGGCTACATTTGCCGCCGGTGGAATCAGAGCTTCGCCTATCCCAGAGTTGCAATACGCCACGTTTGCCGATTTCTTTCGCTACATCGACAAGAACTTTGGTGCGGCGTTGCCAACTTACAAAGGCGACATGGGGCCGTATTGGGAAGACGGCATCGGCTCTGACGCCTACTATGCCGCGGAAGACCGGCAAAACCAGAGCGATGCGTTATCGTCAGAGATCGTCTCTACCGTCTCTCATATTGTCAATCCCGATGTCCATCCTCCCAAGGCAGGAGCTGAACGATGCGTGGAACAACATTCTCCTCGTTTGCTGAGCACACATGGGGCGCTGGGCGTTCGATCAGTCAGCCCGATAGTGAAGAAACCGTCAAAGCAGTTGGCGGTCAAGGACAATTTCGCAACGCAGGCGCGATTTGATCTCGAGGACATTGCGAACCGATCCATGGCCCAGCTCGCGCATGAAATACACGTTCCCGCGAGAACGCTGGTTGTCTTCAATGGATTGAATTGGAATCGCGATGCGCTCATGGAAACTGATTTGAACAAGAACGACGAGCTCTACGATCTGACCACGCAAGAGCGCGTTCCCGTCGAGGTGTTGTCGGACAGAGAGAACTTCGTCCATGTTCGTTTTCTGGCTCGCGATCTTCCTCCGGTGGGATACAAGTGTTTTCAAATTCGCGCCGTCCCCGGTGCATCGGCGAAGCCTCCCGCAACAGACACCAACTCCGTCGTCGAAAACAAGTACTACCGAATTACAGTTGACCCGGACACCGGTGCGGTAGAAAGCATTCTTGACAAGCAGCTCGACCGTGAATTGGTCGACCACCACAGCCCGTACAAGTTCGGCCAATATCTGTACGTCACAGGCGGCGATCCCAAGGGAGATGGGCTCACCCGCATGATCCACCCATTTCAGGCGCTGCCCGTGGCGGAATTGACGATCCATCCTGCAACCGACGGCAAGTATCTAGGTGCGGCGAAGACCCCGTGGGGCCACTCGATCAAGCTCCAATCTTCGGACGTGAACACGCCCGTGATCGATCTGGAGATTCTACTCTACGACGATCAAAAAAGAATCGACTTTGATTACAGCGTTCAAAAATCGTACACGACAGCCAAGGAAGGTGTTTATTTTGCGTTTCCCACGGCCATTCAGTCTCCGGAGTTTGCATATGACACACAGCAGGGATGGGTCGATCCCGCGCACGATCTGCTGAAGGGTGCCAGCCTCGAATGGTTCAGCATACAGAAGTGGATGGCGGTCCACGACTCCAGCGTAACCGTCGGCATTGTTCCTCTCGATGCGTCTTTGGCGAGTTTTGGCGACATCAACCGCGGGCTGTGGCCCAGCGAATTTACCCCCAAAACTTCAACCCTCTTCTCCTATGCAATGAACAACTATTGGCACACCAACTACCGCGCAGGGCAAGGCGGGACGTTCACCTTCCGCTACGCGCTGACAAGTGCGAAGGACTTCGATCCCCCAGCCCTCAGCCGGCTCGGATGGGAGAGCATGGAAGCACCTCAAATGGACTCGGTGATCAATCAGGATAAGGCGGGCAATCCGGAGGAGCCCTTTCCGGCGGAAGGCACAAGCTTCCTCGATATTGACGCTCCCGACGTCGTTCTTGTTACATGGAAGTTGGCGGAGGACGGCAATGGAACCATTCTGCGTCTTCAGGAGACCGCGGGCAAATCCGCCGATGTGAACGTCACGCTTCCGCACTCGAAAGTTCAATCCGCCGCTCTTTGCAATTCAGTCGAGGATCCCTTGCACGACCTGACCGTCACGAATAATCAAATCCACTTGGCATTCCGCCCCCACGAAGTCTTAACCGTCCGATTGATGCCGTGATCCATGCGGTTCCCTGGGCCGTGTCGACATATCGACTTTACAGCGCATCGATTGACTGTTGAAGTGGAGTTATGGCGAGCTGGTATGAGTTGAGCGAAGCGCAGTGGGAGCGAGGACCTTTTACCCGGTCAGAAGGAGCATGTGAGTCGCACGGCAGCCGACAACCGCACCTTTGTGAACGGCGTGTTGTGGGTTCTGCATAGCGGGGTGCGCTGGAGTAACCTGTCGGACGATTGCAATAGCCGATGATATTGAAGTGTCCAAAGTGGAAGTCGACTGTGAACCAGATGTCAGGCGTCGCTAGATTGTGTGAGAATCGACGGGACGTCAGGTAGTCACGCTGGTTTTGTCGTGAGCTGTTCAAGAACAGCCTGAAATTGCCGGGTGATCTGGTCTGCGGTCTTGATTGGTGAATCGAGTGAGGCCGCTAAAGATTCCAATTCGAGACGCCATGCAGTGGGCAGGTCGAAGGAACTTGGCAATTGGTGCGTTCCCCGCGTGGCAAAGACCTTCTCCACAGCGTTTCGAATTTGGGCATAGTCGAGTTTCCCCAATGAATCAATTAGCAGAATATCCAGAATGTCGCGCGCGCGGCCGGCGGAAGCCGGTCCCGTGCATGCGTGCAGCTTTTGAGCAACTTGCTCGCTCAGATTGAGGCAGCGAACGGGCGTGGTGACGGGAAGTCCCATCTCTACCAGACCGGAAATAACAGGGTCTACCATGTCGGCATCTTCAGCGCCTGGTGGGCCGAGATCAACTTCAACTGTCTGCCAGGCGCGCGTTCTATATTGGATAGCAACTTCGACGCGCACGGTGTCGGCGAGCTCCATGTGGCGAGGTTGGGGGCGCAAGCGGAAGGTAAAGTCATCGAAGCCAAGCTCAAGTGCAGCGGCAAAGCTTGACAGGCGAACAGCTCTGTCACCGTCCAAACCCAGGTCGAGATCCCTAGAGCATTTCTAATTTAAGTGCTCACATATCCAGACGAAGCGAAGTAGTTCGCGCATTCGCTGGCGGTGATGGTATCGAGGAGTTTGCCGATCTCCTGCCAAAGGTCTTCGGTGGCTCGAATGGCGGCTCTGCGGAGCAGTGTCTTGAGTTTTGCGAAGAGCTTTTCGATGGGGTTCAGATCGGGCGAATAGGGCGGCAAATAGAGCGCGGTGGCGCCAACCGCGGCGATGGCGTCTCTGACCCCATCTACCTTGTGGCTGCTGAGGTTGTCGAGGATGACGACGTCTCCTGGCTGGAGTGTTGGGCACAGGAACTGTTCGACCCAGGCCAGGAACAGTTCACCGTCCATGGGCCCGTCGATGACCATGGGAGCCGTCAATCGGTGGCGGCGCAGGCCAGCAACAAAGGTCGTGGTTTGCCAATCGCCGAGGGGTGCCGAATCGATGCATCGGCAGCCCTTGGGGGCACGACCATAACTTCGCGTCATGTTGGTCGCAGCCCCGGTTTCATCGATAAATACCAGCTTTTCGACGTCCATCGTCGGCTGCGCTTCATCCATGCCAACCGCGCCGCCTGCACGTCCTCACGTTCTTGCTCGCTGGCGTGCAGGGTTTTTTTTGAAGGTCAGATCCCACTTGTTGAGCTGATGCCAAAGAGCGCCAATCTTGATCGCAATACCCTGGGCGGCCAACCGGTCTCGCAGCTGCTCCAGAGTCAGCCCTGGCTCAGCTTGCAATCCAGCGCCGCAAACGGGGCTCGGCTTCCTCTACGCGTGAGCGGCGATGGCCGCCGATCTGAAAACTGCTGCGTACCCCGGTCTCTTGCTCCCGGTCCCGGACCTGATAGACATAGAAGCGGCTGACCTCAAAGCGCTGCGCGATCGCTGACGGTCTCTCTCCCCGCGCCAGCGCCCGAAGCACACGATCACGCAAATCCTGTGAATACGATTGCATCCCGCCCTCCCTCTCAAGGACAGGTCAATTATCGCACATAATGTATATGCTTAAATTAGAAATGCTCTAGTAGCACGAGCGGCGCCTGCAAACCGAAGCTCCATGGCCACGCCACCTTTCAAGTAGTAACGGTTCAGGATGCCGTCGTGAATTGCCCGTTCCAACACTCCGCACAGTGCCAGAAAGGAAACCCAGCGGCGCAATCGCTCTTGGTCCAATCCTTGTTCTCGCGCGACGCGCGCAAGCGTCTTTCCCAGGCGCTCCCTGGAGATAGGGTTCATGATTGAACCTCTTTAGGTTGAGCTGGATTCTCGCTGATTCGATGTGCAAACTGGTTCACCTGACGCCTCAAACGAGCAGCTTCGGAACTGTTGATGTATCCGCTGCGCTGCGCATCGGTCACGGCCTGCCGGGCAAGCTCAATGCGACCTGTTGTGTTTAGCACATCTGTAACCGTCTTTGCGATTGAGGTGACCGGCAGGCCCTCATACAGAGTTACATCGAGTGGTCCCAGGTTGTCGCGATGAACGGCGATCCATCTGGGCTTTGCGCGGCGGAGGCGGGCAGCCTTCGGAACGGTGATATGCACGGTTGGCGGATTAGCATCGGAAATTCCATAGATGACGAGTGCGGTCTCGTGAGACAGGGCAACATCCGGATTCTCCGGTCCTTGACTCGCTTCGACCCATAGAATGGCCTCACGATATTGAGAGAACTTGGACTGCGGATAATGGGCGATCCGGTAAACACCTCGTGCTGCGCGTTCCAGTCGACCGCGTTGCGTCAATCTGACGAGCACGGAATCGAGGATGCCAGCGTTCCGAGCCTGTTTCGAGGTCAGCAGGCCGTCGTTGTCTTCGGCGATTGCAACCAGTTCATCCATGCGGGAACGCGGCATATTGCAATTATGGTCCTCGCTCAATGCAATGTCAATATCATTCCATAATGGAATGATATTGACAGTCTGTGTGCGCGCATTGCTGGCTTACGTTCCCGACTGAATGGATGAAGGCGTGCGTGATTGATACGCTAAGAGACAAATGATGTCCTTAGGGGCAGAGAAGACGGCTGAAGAGATTTTCGATGTGGTGTTGCAACCAACGCAGCGGTTTCAAGTCAGTCAACTTGATTGGGATACATCTCCCCCGCTAGAGCCTGACCTCTTCTTGGATTCTGATTTCTGGATAGGGAGACTTCCGCACAGTGTGACTGGCGAATCAGTCATTGATGCGTACTCACCTGCGGGCTTCAACTTTCACCCCACTCGAAATACCGGCTACCGCTATGCCTTTTATCGGAAGGTGTCGCCGCCGAATCACGGCCCTGAACACCTCAGATGGGACCACGATGGGGTGATATGCAGAGCGTTGTTCTTATCGCGTCTGATTCATCCCACAACGATTGCTCCCTACTGTTCAGCACGTTTGTTTTTTGAGGATGGCGAGCTGAAAACTATCGTTCCGGGGCCAGTCCAAGGGGACCTCACGCATGTCTGGATTGTTGCAACGCAATGGCGCGATTGGCTGACAAAAACAGACGGGAGCAGCTTCGGGATTCTTTACCCATTTACATCCAAAACGCGCCTAAACGAGTGCGCCGGGCGCGCAGCCACATTGATCACTCATTCCGCGCATTCTACTTGGATCAACGTACGGCTTCACTCGTATCGTCATTTGAAAGCCTTCTAAGAGTTGAACGAAACAGAATAACGGCGCAGTTCAAACTCCGTGTCTCGGCATTGGCGCATATGGTTGGCCTAGCCATCACGCCGGACGAAGCGGAGATATTTTACGATGACCGCTCTGTGTACGTGCACGGCCGGATGCCGAATTACACAGACCTGAGTGATGAGCTGACTGAGCGGTACAACAAATTCGAGACAGTTTTGCGGTGCGCCCTATTGCGGGCGAGCACTGACCCCGCATTCAGCAATATGTTTTCGACGGAAGGGGCAATCGTGAGCGCGTTCGGGTCTTTACCGTAGAGATGGACACTTTCCGTGAGAGAGGGGAGATGAAAAATTACACGATTTTTGCCGACGGAGCGATTGATGAGTCTCGGCCAGATTCTGCCCCAACGTTTCAAATTGCAATCTGTCCGTTCTGCCGGAGCGCCTCAGTAATGGCGACGAAGGAATGTCCTACCAAAGAAGCCTTGGCCATTGACCTCCGCAAATACCGTGGATTCACGGATGCTGGAATTGAGGCGTACGTGGTTCAGCACGACTTGCGTCAAGCCCTGGTCCATCCGTTGAGCGATGATGTCGCGGCCCATTTTGGGTGGCAGTGAACGAGGCGCGTCTTAACGCCGTTCCCGCTTTGGACGGACTCATGAAAGGAACGCACTCGGAATGTCGATAACGGTCGCAGATTACATCGACGTAACGGCAAAGATTGCTGAGTTGGGCCCCTTCGGCCTCTCGCCCGAGCAAGAAGCGACGTTGTTCGCGACGGTCCGATTTCGTGCGCAGACGTCCTCACAAAAAAGGGGTAGAGAGCGGGGTATCCAAGGTGATTCTCGGTATAAGTCGTTTATTATTAGAGACTATGGCTCCCTGGGGGGCAGCCAAAAGCAGACAGACCTCTCCGCGTGCAATCGCCCTAAGGCCCGTGCAAATCCTTAAGAGTCGATCACTTGCGCCAGGTGCCGTCCAATCGAAGCGATTGACCTGTCTTCCTTGCGTCCGTATCATCTTTGTAGGGACGGCGTATTTTGTCGCGCAGTTTTGCTCCTCCCGGCGGGGTAGCTCAGATGGTTAGAGCGACGGATTCATAACCCGTAGGTCGGCGGTTCGATCCCGCCTCCCGCCACCAGCCTCCCAGCCCTCCGAATTCTCAAGATCCCTTCCCAAATCTTTGACCGGCGAATCAGCAAGCCGGCCCATCCTGCGACAATGCTTGCGGTGTCTTTTGCTTGTTGCCGGAGAACGCAAGTGCCCGCATTGCTCCACATCAACTCCAGTCCTCGCGCCGCATCGGTTTCAAGCCGCCTTGCCGCAGCTTTCGTTGAAAATTGGAAGCGGCAAAATCCCGGCGGCGCGGTCATTCAACACAACACCTCGCTCGAACGCTTCCCTTATCTCGATGAAGCCGCCATTGACGCGTTTTTCACGCCGGCCGCGGAGCGGACCGTCGCGCAAAAGCTGGTTCTCGCATTCTCTGATCAACTGGTGGACGAGTTGCTCACTGCGGACGTGGTGGTGCTCGCCGCACCCATGTGGAACCTTTCCATTCCCGCATCGCTCAAGGCTTGGATCGACCTGATCGTGCGCGAAGGGCGCACCTTTGCCTTCACTACGCATGGAGTGGCGCCGCTGGTGCCGCGGGGCAAACGGGTCGTCGTGTTTTCCGCGCGCGGTGGTGCCTATCCAGCGGGCACACAGTTGCATGATTTCGATCTGCAGGAGCCGTATCTGCGCAAAATTCTCGGCGTCATCGGCCTCACGCGGATCGAGTTTGTTTACGCCGAGCACCAAAGCAGCGATCCCGAAGCCGCGGCGCAAGGATTGGCCCGCGCCGAAAGTGCGCTGGCCGCTCTCGCCGGCTGATCAATGGCGCCCGGCGTCCATGTACACTCGACTGCATGAGTCCCCTCCGCATCGCAGCCGTTATTCCGGCGCGGCTTCAATCCACGCGCATGGCTCGCAAGGTGCTGCGGCCCATCGCCGGCCGGCCCATGGTGGAGTGGGTGTGGCGCGCCGCCAGCGCCAGCGGCCTCATGGATCCAGTGGTGGTTGCCACCGACGCCGAGGAAGTCGCTGAGGTTTGCCGCGCGCTCTCCATTCCTGTGGTGATGACTTCGGCTGCTTGCCCCAGCGGCAGCGACCGGGTGAGGGAAGTTTCCCGGCAGATTGATGCCGACATTTACGTCAACATTCAGGGCGACGAGCCGACACTTACGGCCGATTTTTTCCCGCCGCTGCTCAAACTCTTCGTGCGACCCGAGGTGGAAGTGACCACGCTCTCCGTGCACTGCCCGCCTGAAGAGTTCACGAATCCCAATGCAGTCAAAGTCGTCACGGCCCTCGACGGCCGCGCCCTTTACTTTTCACGCGCGACGATTCCGTTCGATCGGGATCAGGTTGGGTTCAACGGCTATCGCAAGCATCTCGGCATCTATGCCTATCGCAAGGCTGCACTCGAGTGCTTCGCCGCCCTGCCGCCCTCGCCTCTTGAAAAGCTCGAGCGCCTGGAGCAGTTGCGGCTCCTCGAAAACGGCATCGCCATCTACGTTGCCGATGCGCCGCGCGACACGATCGGCGTGGACACCGAAGAAGACTTGGTCCGCGCCGAAGCTTTGCTCAAGAAATCATTCGGGAACTGATAAGGGCGAAGGGTTCCTTCGCAATCATCGTATGTGCGGAATCGGCAGCTGCGGCGACGCATCTTCTCGATCGAGCGCTTCCAGCCATGCGCGCACACTCGCGCGTAGATCTCCGACTTCGATCCCACCGTAAGCAGCGGGGAACGGGTCGAGCCGTCGCAACGCCGCGCGCAGCAGCGATGCGGTGCCAATGAAATTCTCGCGCTGGAGATGATGAAAGGCTGCCGTAATTTGAATCAGCGCCTGCAGAAATGTTTTGTCCGGCTCCTCGCACCTCAGCCAGACGCTTTCCCAATGCTCATGCGCGAGAAAAAATTCCTCGCTCTTGTAACATCGCAGTCCTTCCGCCAGCGCCCCGCAACTCCAGTCCAGCCGCACGCTCAATCCTTGCCAACCTCTAAAATCTGGAAGGAATGGGGAATCATCGGCGGACGAGGCCCGCGCATGAACGCGGGCGGTCCACCGGCAGGCGGCGCTGCCCCTGCCGGCGGTGCAGGCGGAGTCGGCGTTGGGCCGTATTCGGCGGTGATCAGAAAAAGATTGCCGGTCTTTGTATCGAGCGTAATCGTCTTGGCACGTGCCGGCGTAAAGACGGTCTGCTCCACGGCGAAGTCAGTCGGCGAGTTCTCCTTGATCACCGTGAGCGTGCCATCGCCCTGCGAGCTGAACACTTCCATCGTGTCGGGATTGAACGTGGCTCCGTCGCAGCCCACGCCGGTCGGCAGGTCAGTAATGATGTGCCCGTCCGCAGCCGACAGAATGATCATGTTGTTCTTTTCGCGGCAGGCGGCGAACAGGATGCCGTTCTTCGCATCCAGCGCCAGGCCAGCGCATCCTCCGCCCCGGCTCGAGAGATCGTAGCGCCCCACCATTCTCATCGCGTCCGCATCGATCACAGCGATCGCGGCCTTGTCTACAATGTCGACGTAGATTTTGCCGTGGCCGTCCGCGGCGGCTTGCTCCGGCGCACCGCCGATATCGATGGTGCCGAGTATCGATCCGTCCTTGTCGTCGAGCACCGTGAGGTTGGGCGCCGAGTGGCTCAGGATATAGAAGTGATGATTGTAGGGGTCATTCAAATAGCCGTCGGGATTGCCCTGGACATCGATCTTCTTGATGATCGCAAAGGTCTTTGCGTCAAACATCGTCACTGGTTTCGACGTCGCGAAGCCATGCCCTGTTGCTGTGTCCACCGCCCCGCCGTGCCCGCTCACGCCGGGGAGGTCGCCCACCTGGGCCAGCGTGTCCAGATTGAAGACGCCAATATGTCCGCCCTGCCCAGAGCGCGCCACATACAGATTGCGGCCATCGGAGTCGGCCGTCACGTAGTCGAATCCGCCGTCCCCGCCGACGAGCTGGATTTTCTGCACATTGTATGGTCCGTTGGCCTGTGCGCAGGCCAGAGCGGAAACTGCGAAAAGAGCGGTGAGTGTCGCGATGACGATCGGGTTGCGTGACATGGTGATTCCTCCGTCGATGAACTCGGCTTAGCGTCTAGTGACAGTGCTGCAAGGCGACGCGAATCGCAACTTTGTTTGCAGAACGAGGATACACGGTGGGGTCCGCCCATTGTGTCAATGTCAGATGCAAACCAGTGGGTGCGGCTTGCGCTCAATGGTTAGGCCTCGATGGCGGCATCTCGGCAAGAAGCGGAATTGCGCGCAAGAATCGGAGTGCGCGCGAAACGGCGATCGGCGACTATCATTCTCATGAGCACTGCTTCGCAAATCGCAACCCAATTCGCCACCGTCTCCGCGATGCCCAGGATCGTCATGCTGCAACCCGCAAAACCCGCGCCCGCCGTTGTCGATGCTGCGTGGGCAGAGTCCGCGTGGAGGCAACTCGCGGCCCGCGACTCGCAAGCGCGCTTCTTTTATGCCGTCGCGACGACCGGCGTTTATTGCCGGCCCTCTTGCGCGAGCCGCCGCCCGCTGCGCTCGAACGTGCGCTTTTTCCGCACTGCGGCTGAGGCAGAGGCCGCCGGCTTTCGCGCCTGCAAACGTTGCCGTCCTTCGGCGGCGTCGAGCGCCACTGCGTGGATTAGTTCTTTGGACGAGGTTCGTCGCTACATTGAGGCGCACCTCGACCGCCGCGTGCGTCTTGAAGAGCTGGGCCGCGTGGCGCGCTTGAGCCCCTTCACCGTGCAGCGACTCTTCAAGCGCGAGATGGGCGTGAGCCCGCTCGCATACCAGCGCGCGTTGCGTGCATCGCGAATGCGCGGTGCGCTCAAACAGGGAGGCACCGTGACAGACGCCATTTACAAAGCGGGCTTCAGCTCCAGCAGCCGCGCCTATGAAGCGAATCAACTCGGGATGACGCCGCAACGCTTTGCCCAGGGCGGCAAGGGCGAACAAATTGGGTACGCGTCCGCACGCACGCCGTTTGGTTGGATGATTGTCGGGGCAACAGACCGCGGCCTCTGCTGGCTCTCGCTGGCGGAAACCAAAACGGAGGCCGAGAAGAGTCTCCGGGCCGAATTTCCCTTGGCCAATCTGCGCAGGGATCCGAAGCTTGCGCGTTGGATCGATGCTGCAACACAGAGCGTTCGTGAAGGCACGGATCTGGTCCGAGGGGCTGCCGCATCGCAGGTGCAGCGCCTCGATCTCCGCGGCACCGTTTTTCAGCTCCGCGTGTGGCAGGCGCTCAAGCAAATTCCCCGCGGCGAGACGCGCACGTATAGCCAGTTGGCGCGAGAGATGGGCATTCCCAAATCAACCCGCGCCGTCGCCCGCGCCTGCGCCGTCAATCGCGTGGCCATCGTCGTCCCGTGCCATCGCGTGGTGGGTGCCAGCGGCTCACTCACCGGCTATCGCTGGGGCGTTGAGCGCAAACAGCAGATCCTGGAAGCAGAGCAGGGATAGTTAGAAGGACCAGCTCCTTGCGCGGTTTGGCGTGCGATAGACTAGGCGTCAAATCGTGCAATGGAGGCGGAGATGACAGAAAAACAAACGGTTGACGTTCCTGGGTTGAAGGCCATTGGACCCTATTCGCAGGCGGTGCGGGCCGCTGGGCTGCTCTTTGTGTCGGGCCAGCCGGGCGTAAACCCTGCGACAGGCGAGGCCGCCGGGCCGACCCTCGAGGAGCAGGCGCGACAGGCGTTCAAAAACCTCGATTTGGTTCTCCGAACTGGGGGCAGCCGCATGGACCTGGTGGTGAACACCACGGTTCTGATAACCGATGTCTCGCAGTTTGCGGTGGTGAACCAGCTCTTCGCGGAATACTTCCCAGCTAGTCCCCCTGCGCGCATGACCATGCAGGTTCCGCTGCCTAAGGGACTGCTGATCTCGATCGGTAGCGTGGCCGCACTCGGCGATTAAATGACATTGACCGTTCAGCGCAAGCCACGTCTACTTTGAATATGGAGTATCCTCCATCCTTCCGCGCAAACTCCGGTGAAAGGATGGGAGCCCATTGGATTACAAGCGCAATCCACCCGCCGCATGGATCGTCTGACCGTTTACCCAGGTTGATTCGTCCGAAGCCAGGAACGCGGCGATCGAAGCGATGTCCTGCGGCTGGCCGATGCGGCCGAGCGGAGTACGCTGCACGGCTTCTTTCTCGAAGTCGCTGCCGATGAAGCCCGCTGCCTGAACGCCTTCGGTCACGATCATTCCGGGACTAAGCGAGTTTACGCGAATCTTTTTCGGGCCAAGCTCCTGCGCCAGCGCCGCGCTCGCTGAGTCCACTGCGCCCTTGGTGGCGCTGTAGACCGCACCGCCGCCGATGCCATCCGCCGCAACGGAACTGATGTTGATCACGCTACCGCCGTTGGGATTGAAGCGCGCCACTGCTTCCTTGGTCGTCAAAAGCAGGCCCAGCACGTTCAGGTTGAACATTTTGCTGAAGTGCGCGGGCGTGACCTGCTCGAGCGGCCCGAACTCGTAGACTCCGGCGTTGTTCACCAGGATGTCGATGGGGCCGAGCTGGTCGGCGACGGTTTTGACGAAAGGCCCGATAGCATCGGGATTTGAGAGATCCGCCTGCACGGCGACAGCCTTGCCGCCCGCGGCCTTGATCTCCGCAACCACCTTGTCCGCGCCCGCCTTGCTGCCGGAGTAGTTGACTGCCACAGCCGCGCCCCGCGCGGCCAACTCAGCGGCAATGGCCGCGCCAATGCCCTTGGAAGCGCCGGTCACCAGCGCCACTTTGCCTTGAAGGTTCTTCATATCTCATCTCCCGGTATCTCACGTCATCCGTTCGACATTTCGATAACTGTCGAATTGATTAACCGAGCCGGGAAAAGGATTCAAAGGGATTGTGGAAATGTTTGAGTGAGGGGTCAGCGGCCCGCGCAGTTCGTCGCTTCAAGAGCCTGCAAACTCGCCGCCACGGACTCCAGAACTCCCGGCCGCAGTGAGAGATACGCGAATTTGCCTGCGCGGCGAATGTCGATGAGGCCGGCCGTTTCCAGTTCCTTGATATGGTGCGAAAGTGTGGCCGCCGAAATCGGCAGGGCGGACAGAGCCTGCGCGCAGCCCAGCGGGCATCGCGCTCTGGCAATCTGCAGCAAGAGCTCAAACCGGTGCGGATCGGCGAGTGCCTTGAAGATGGCGGTCTGGCGCGCGCGGGTCAGGCGGGCGGTTTTCTTCACGGCGCCTGCCGCCTCTGCAACTTGTCGCGTTCCGCTCATCCCAATCACCCTTCAACGCTAGTGAACCACACTAATTTAGATACGCGAGAAAGCCACCCGTCGCAGCGCAATACTTCTTCTTGTCCGCAACGGCTAGCAGCGTTTGGAACTGCGGCGCTTCCGCGTCCTTGTCCACAATCGCAGTCTCCACATTGACGAAGCCAGCGCTTTCCAGCATGGCTTCCAGATCCGCCTCGCCCAGTGAGAACCTAGGTAAGAATATGGGTTTGGCTGAGGTATTGCCAATTCCCGGCGCCTCACATCAGACCGAATTGACGATCGTTCACGACTCTCCTGCAAAGTAGCCATAAAATACAGAAAGGGGGGCCACAAGTTGGCGACAGTCGAAGAAGCAGCCGTTTTGCCGCGAAATCAAGCGCGGAATCGCGACGGAGTGCCGCTTCGCGCAGCTTTGCCCCTTGCCGGCATTTTTGCAGCGCTTACTTTCCTTGTCCACTTGGGAAGCTCCTTGTGGGGCGCGCATCTTGGTTACGGCTTTTTCCGCGATGAACTCTATTTTCTGGTCTGCGGCCACCATCTCGCGTGGGGTTACGTCGACCAGCCGCCGATGGTTGCGCTGCAGGCCCGGCTAGCTGAGTTGCTCTTCGGCATCTCGCCTACCGGCGACCGCGTCTTCAGCTTCCTGGCCGGCGGCGTCACCGTCGGGCTGACTGGGCTGCTTACGTGGCAGTTCGGCGGCGAGCGGCCCGCGCAGATCCTGGCCATGACCGGCGTGCTGGCTGCTCCAGTCTTCCTGGGGACCTCGAATTACCTCTCAATGAATTCGTTCGAGCCGTGCTTCTGGATGGGTGCGCTTTTCCTGGTCCTGCGCGTGGCCGACGGCTCCGCCAGTCCGCGCGCCTGGCTGCTCTTCGGGCTGCTGGCAGGGTTGGGTATCGAGAACAAGCATTCAACCGTCTTCTTCCTCATCGCGCTTCTGGCCGGATTGTTGCTTAGCCCGCAACGCCGCATCCTCCGGTCCCGTGCCTGCGCCGGCGGCGTTGCCATCCTCGTTCTTATCGCCCTTCCAAACTTTGCGTGGGAGTGGGTCCATCACTTTCCCACCTATGAGCTTCTCAACACTCTCGAGCACACTGACAAGTACCTTCCGCATTCACCGTTGGTCTTTCTCTTTCAACAGGTCCAGGTGCTGCTTTACTCAACTGCCCCGCTGTGGGTCGGCGGACTCGTCTGGCTCGGTTTTTCGGCAAAGACCCGCGCCTGGCGCTTCGTGCCCCCCACCTACCTGGTCTTCCTCGCGATGATGATGGCCATGCACGGCAAGCATTATTACCTCGCGCCCATCTATCCGGTCCTGTTCGCGGGAGGCGCCGCCGGCTTTGCGCAGCTCGTCCGCCGCTCATGGCCGGTGAACACGTACACAATTGCCCTCGCCCTGCCTCTGATCTTTGCTACTGGCCCGATCACTCTCACCATCCTTCCGCCCGGCATATACAACGCCTACACCGGGCCCTTCTCGCCCGATTCAGTGAGGATGGAAAAGTTCTTGAGCCCGCTGCCGCAGATTCTCTCCGACCGCTTCGGTTGGCCGCAGATGGTCGAGGGCTTCGCCGCCCGCTACAACGCTCTGCCTCCAGACGTTCGCGCGCATACGGCCATCTTCTGCGATAACTATGGCGAGGCAAGCGCCGTGAATATTCTTGGCCGCGAATATGGCCTGCCCACCGCGATCAGCGGCCACAATAATTATTTCTACTGGGGATGGGACGGCTATACCGGCGACTCGGTGCTCACTCTTGGCAACAGTCGAGAGGAATATACGAACGATTACGCCGAGGTAACGGACCTGGGCCCGTTCGATGCGAAATGGACAATGAACTACGAGCACAAGCACTTTTTCTGGCTGCGTGGCCGCAAGCGTCCGTTCGCAGAAGATTGGGCGAGGATGAAGTTCTGGTACTGATCATCGCAAACGCGCCGTTCGTTGGGGCGCGCAGATCGCCAAATTGGAATCACTGGGTCGAGAGGATCCCGCGCGACTAACGGGCTTTTTCGGCAATCGCCAGTAGCGTCTGGAACTGCGGTGCTTCCGTATCCTTGTCTACCACCGCGGTCTCCACTTTGGCGAAGCCGGCGTTCTCGAGCATGGCTTCGAGTTCCGCCTCGCTGAAGCCCAGCCACTCGTCGGCGTACATCTCACGCGCTTCTTCAAAGCGGTGCTTCAGCAGGTCGAGCACGACTATGCGGCCGCCTGGCGCGAGAATCCGCGCCGCTTCGGCCAGCGCGCGCTCCGGATGCAGCGCGTGATGCAGCGACTGCGAGAAGAACACGAGATCCACCTCGCCCGCGCCAATGGGAACTTCTTCCATATCGCCGCGCCGGTACTCCACATTTTTCACGCCGTGGCGCGCGGCCTGCTCGCGGCCCACTTCGATCATGCGTGCCGAGGTGTCAACTGCAATCACCCGCACGGCTCTTTGCGAAAGCAAGAGAGCGAAGCTGCCCTCGCCGGCGCCCAGGTCGGCAATGGTGAGCGGCGGCATCAGGCGCAGCAGCGCTTCGGCTACGCCCTTCCACGACTTGCCCGGCACATAGTCCTTGCCCAGCCGCCCGGCCACACTGTCAAAAAACGCGCGCATCTTGTCCTGGCGTTTCTTGAGCACGCGGCGCATGGCGGCCTGATCTGACGCGAACTCCGGAATCTCCTTCTCAGCATCAGCAAGTACCTCGTCCAAAAGTCTGCCCCACGCAGTGGTGGGGCGGTAGAGATTGCTCTTGCCTGTACGCCGATCTTCCACCAGTTCGGCCTGCTTGAGCTGCGAAAGATGCGTGGAGATGGTGCTCTGACCCATGCCGAGGATCTCCTGCAGCTCGGCGACGGACAATTCCTCGCCTTTTAAAAGCAATAGGATACGCAGCCGGTTGGGATCGGCGACGACCTTTAACGTTTTGACGATTGACGGCATCGGAGAATTCTGCTACATATCAACATATCACGATACGACGATAAAAGGAGAAGAGAATGGCAACCGCAACCTTGGAAGGCACGAAAACCGGCACGCCTGGTCCCGACTTTAAAGTGGCCGACCTCGGCCTGGCCGATTGGGGCCGCAAAGAGATCATCATCGCCGAGCAGGAGATGCCGGGCCTGATGGCGATTCGCAACAAATATGCGGCGGAAAAGCCATTGGCCGGCGTGCGCGTCACCGGCTCGCTGCACATGACCATCCAGACAGCGGTGCTGATTGAGACGCTGGTGAGCCTGGGCGCGGAAGTGCGCTGGGCCAGCTGCAACATCTTCTCCACGCAGGATCACGCGGCCGCTGCGATTGCCGCCGCGGGCGTGCCCGTCTTCGCCTGGAAGGGCGAATCGCTCGAAGACTATTGGGAGTGCACCTATCGCGCGCTCACGCACAAAGGCGGCCTCGGCCCGCAGCTCATTGTGGACGATGGCGGCGACGCGACGCTGCTCATCCACAAGGGCTATGAACTTGAGAACGGCGATCGCTGGGTCGACACCGCTTCAGGCAATCACGAGGAGCAGGTGATCAAGGACCTGCTCAAGAAAGTTTTTGCCGAAGACACGAAGCATTGGCACAAGGTCGTTGCCGACTGGCGCGGCGTCTCTGAAGAGACCACCACGGGCGTGCACCGTCTCTACAAAATGATGGAGATGGGCAAGCTGCTGGTTCCGGCCATCAACGTGAACGATTCCGTGACCAAGAGCAAGTTCGACAATCTTTACGGCTGCCGCGAGTCTTTGGCTGATGGAATCAAGCGCGCTACCGACGTGATGGTGGCGGGCAAGGTCGCGGTTATCTGCGGTTACGGCGATGTGGGCAAGGGCTCCTCGCACTCATTGCGCGGCATGGGCGCGCGCGTGGTAGTTACGGAGATCGATCCCATCAACGCGCTGCAGGCGGCGATGGAGGGCTTCGAGGTGACCACGGTGGAAGACACGCTGGGCCGCGGCGACATCTACGTAAGCTGCACCGGCAACACCGACATCATCACCTTCGAGCACATGGAGAAGATGAAGGACCAGGCCATCGTCTGCAACATCGGCCACTTCGACAATGAAATTCAAATTGACCGGCTGAACGAGGCCAAGGGCGTCGTGCGGATCAACATCAAGCCGCAAGTCGATAAGTACGTCTTCCCGGACGGCCACGCGATCTTCATCCTGGCCGAGGGACGCCTGGTGAACCTGGGTTGCGCCACGGGCCATCCCAGCTTCGTGATGTCGAACAGCTTCGCCAACCAGACGCTGGCGCAACTCGACCTGTGGACGAATCGCGACAGCTACAAACCGCAGGTGTACGTGCTGCCCAAGAAGCTGGACGAAGAGGTTGCGCGGCTGCACCTTGAGAAGATCGGCGTCAAGCTGACCAAGCTCTCGCAAAAGCAGGCCGACTACATCGGCGTGCCGGTGGAAGGGCCGTTCAAGGCAGACCACTACAGGTACTAAACGAGTGATCAGTGATCAGTGTTCAGTGATCAGCCGCTGCGCCGGCTTCTCTGACCACTGATCACTGACCTCTGACCACTTCTAATGCCTTCGCCTCTCACATTTTCGTTCGAGCTGGGCCCGCCGCGGACGCCGGAAGCGGCGGCCAAGCTGCCTGTCGTTATCGAACGTCTCGCCGCATTGAAGCCGGATTTCTTCTCGGTCACCTACGGCGCTGGCGGCTCCACGCAGGAAGGCACCTACAAGACCATCATGACCGTGGTCCGGCATGCCGGCATTGAGGCCGCTCCGCACCTGACCTGCGTGGGCTCGACACGTGTTCATATCGCCGAACTTCTCCAGCGCTATCGCGAGGCGGGCGTCAAGCGCATCGTGGCCCTGCGCGGCGATCTGCCGGCCACGGCGCTCAGTCCCGCGGCGCCCGGCGAATTTCACTACGCCAGCGAGCTGGTCAGTTTTATTCGCTCGGAGCACGGCGATTGGTTCAAGATCGAGGTCGCGGCTTACCCCGAGATGCATCCGCAGGCCGCGAGCCCCAAGGAGGACTTCGAGAATTTTCGGCGCAAGGTGGAGGCCGGAGCCGATGCGGCGCTTACCCAACTCTTCTACAACGTCGACGCGTATTTCGATTTTCTGGAGCGCTGCTCCAAAGCCAACATAAAAATTCCCATCGTGCCCGGCATCATGCCTATCACGAGCTACGCGAATACTATGCGCTTTTGCAACGGCTGCGGCGCCGATCTTCCAAGATGGATCCGGCTGCGGCTGGAAGAGCTCGACGGCGACAAGCCGGCGCTCGTCGACTTCGGCATTGGCGTCGTCACGCGCTTGTGCGAAACGTTGCTGCGCGGCGGCGCGCCCGGACTGCACTTCTACACCATCAACCAGGCCGGCCCCGCGACGCGGCTGTGGAAGAATCTCGGCCTGGCGGCCTCCGCGTAGCCTGAGCCAGACTCGATACGAGACTCTGCGGGAAAAGCAATGCGCAGTGGCAAGGTCGGCGGTATGATCAGGTGTGCAAACGGTGCTGCGATTGCGGCACCCGAAGCGGTCCCTTTCCCTGGCGGACAACATTCTCGCTCAAGGCGACCGGCACGAGGTCAGCGAGCACGCGAATTCTGAAAATGCGTCGCGGTGCGTGAGTGCCAGGAATCCGGACGGCATTCTTCGGTAGAATGTTCCGCGCCTGAGCTGGGATTGAGGTGACTCTGATGGATAAAGACGCAAACCTGGCGGGCCGCCCGGAGCAAAAGCCGCGATCGCCTGGAATCCTCGGGCTTTTATTGGCGGTGATTTTCTTTGTTCTCGTTCTGCTCCTCGGGCTGAGCATGGTGCATCACCGCTTCTTTCGAGGTCAACGGATCCATCAGAACGGGTCGCTTGGGCAATAGCAGGTTCGCAGCCATCAGCCATCAGCAATTAGCCAATAGCCAATAACCAATGCGAGCCGGGGCTCGCGCTTCGCGGATATCAAAAGCGAGATCCCCCACCTCATGGACGTGGACCTATCCCCACCCCAGTCAACAAAGATCGCGCGCCGGGAACCCTAGTGTCGATGGGGACCCCGGATCCGGGGCAGCCTTTTTCGTGGTGGCCTTGCTTCCGGAAGATCCCGGAGCTTTCACCGCAAAACTGTTAACCTTTGCGTGGGAGACGGAGACGGGATGACTCATCATTGGTTGTCGCTGATTGCGCAGTACAGCAGTGTTGTGGGGTTTTTGATCGGACTGCCCATCATGTGGGGCGCCTACTATGAGTCGCTCAAGGTGCGGCAGGAGGCCCGACACGCGCGCGAGGGAACGCTGCGCAGCCGCAATTGCCTGGAGTTCGTGACCGGCGACGGAACCTGCATCAATTTGGTGCCGCTGGAAACACTGCACTCGCTTCCGCGCGAGGGCGACGTGCTTATGCTGCCCGGCGACGGCCTGCGCGAGGGCGGGAAGTTTCTGCCCGGCGCCTACCTTGTGGAGTCGATCGAGCATATTTACACGTCAGCTGAGCACAAAGGTGCGCGTCCCTGCGAGGCACGGCTGACCAAGGCTGTGGCGCATGTGACTTCGCTGAATCCGGCGCTGACGGCGTGAATTTTTATGGATTCTTGTGGCCGTTGGCGCGGTGCCACAAGCTCCAGAACGCGTTATGCAGCAAGCGCGTTTGCCTGGCTTTGAGCGCGCGGTAGGAGCGCTCGACGTAGACGTCGAACTCCGGCGGCCAGCCGATCATGGAGCGCCGTTCGGTGTAATCGCCTTCGGCCCACTTGAGCAGCAGCGCCTTGTAACCCACCACGTGGGTCACGAAATCGAGCAGGCACTGCGGCATTTCTTCCTCGACGATCAGGTGCGCGTTCTCAATGATGATCTTCTCGCGCACGTCGTTCAGCGGCATGAAGATGGACTTCATCCACAACACCCACTCCTTCAGGTCCTCGTCGCGGATGGGATGGCACTGAGTTTTGCCCTGCTTGGCGAGCAGCGCCTTGTAGGCAATGTTGCCGGCCACGGTGGCCACGTAGAGCGGGCCGTAGAACTCGTTGAGGCGCTGATTCACGAGGCGCAGCCGGTCAGCGCGTCGCGCCATCACGCGGTTGCTCCAAAAGGTGACCAGATAGCCGGCAAATGCCAGCACGATGGTGAAGGCCGCCGCGTTTTGTAGAGAATTCGGTATGAAGAAGGACGCATCATCCATGGCAGAGCCAACCCTTCGCGGAGAAGTATACCCGCGCGGAGCCGAGGCGCACTGTGACGGCGGAAAAACCGCAGCGGCGCGGTCCCGATTTGCTACTTGGCGTGATGGACGGGAACGGCTTTGGCTTGCGCTGGGACTACCCGGATCTCAAAAAGTTTGGGCCACAGCTTGCCGGTGACGAAGAGGCGGTCGTGCACGGGGTCGTAGGCGATGCCATTGAGCACGGCTTCCGGATCAGAGACTTCGCCGGGCTGAAGCAGGCCGGAGAGGTCGATCCAGCCCAGCACGCGGCCCGTCTCGGGTGAGATGCGCACAATGCGGTCAGTGTGCCACACGTTGGCGTAAATCTCACCGTGAATGTATTCGAGCTCGTTGAGCTGGTCGATCGGCTTGCCGTGATCGCTCACGTAAATGTGCCGCACTTCGCGGAACGTGGCGGGGTCGAAGAAGCGAATCTCCGCGGTGCCGTCGCTGAGGATCAGGTTTTTGCCATCGGCGGTGAGCCCCCACCCGTCGCAGTGGTAGTGCAACGTGCGCAGCACGCGGAAGCTGAAGCGGTCGTAGACGAAGGCAACATGCGACTGCCAGGTGAGCTGCACCAGAGTGCTGCCCCACGCGGCGAGGCCCTCAGCAAAGTACTGCTGTGGCACCGGCGCCGATTGCAGCACGCGCCCCGTGGCGAGATCGTCCATGCGCAGCGAGGAGCGCCCGTTGAGGCCGGTGCTCTCGTACAAATGCCCGTCCATGTAGATCAGGCCCTGGGTGTAGGCGCGCGGATCGTGCGGATAGGTGTGGACGATGCGATAGGAATCGTCGGCATGGGCGAGGGAAGCGGCGAGGAGAAAGAAAACGAAGCTGTGGCGCAGCGAAGAAAGGCGCATAAGCTATAGCTTAAGCAATTTCAGAGATCGTGTGCCTGATTCGCATCGATAAAAGCAACCGCAGGTCCTTCGACTCCCTGCGCTCGTTCAGGATGACACCCGATTTTTGTTGCTCAGGATGACAGTTTGGTTAAGATGCGAGCTTCCGGCATACCACGCTAGTTGGTCGGACCGGCGTCGATGGCTACGGTGAATTCCACTGCCGGATTGCTGGTGAGCTGGGTATCCATGAGCAATACGGTGCGCACTTCGCCGCCGGTCAGCACCATGGGGGTGTACGCGTACTGCGGCGTGGTGATGCCGGTGGGCGTAATCACCATGGTCACAGTCTGCGAAATAAAGCTGATGTATCCGGCGGTCGCACCCACAGGCAGATCGGTAACGATGGGGATGCTGTTGGCCAAAGTGGTTCCGGCCGGCACCATGTACACGTCCACAGCGCCGGTTTTGGCCGCCTGGTTGAGAAAGCGGAAGGCTGAATGGCCCTGCGCGGCCTGGATCTGCTGATCCTCGAGGATCGTGACCAGGTATCCGTTGGGGACTGCGCCGTTGTCGGTGAGAAATACCGAGTGCTGATGGCCGGGCAACAGGGTGCCGCTGGTGTCCACGATCGTCACGCCCCCGGTGGCCGCGGTGATGTCAATGGGCGCGGCGATGTTGGCCGGGAGTGTGCCGTAGGGAGTGATCGTACCCTGGCCGATGTTCGCTGCCAAAAGATCGCCTTCCACGTTTACGTTGATCGCGGGCGCGATGTAGGAAGCGTCAATGACGCGCACCAGGCTGGGCTGCACGTAAGTGGCCACGTTTTCGCAGGCGGAGAGCGCCAGGGCCACAGCCAGCGAAGCGGCCGCCACCACGCACAACCTGAGGCAGGCCGGTCGCGGTGCGCCTTGCATCCAGCTTTCAATCCGGCCCATCAGGATGGTGGTCCTCATCTGCTTCGCTTGAAACACTTTCCCATGGTACAGCCAAGGATTGGAATGAGTTTACGACTTTTTCGTCATGGTGAGTCGGCGGAATCGAGGCTGGCGCTGTGGCCGCGCGGAAAACCTGGTGCGGATTATTTGACACGATTGATCGAGACCGCGCTCTCCCACACGAAACGCACAAAACGCGCTCAGGATAGGCCAACCAGCCACGCCACCGGCAGGCTTATCTTCCGCTGTGGAAACGGCCGAAGGCGCTCGCGCACATCAGAGACATGACAAGAATTCCCGCGCCGACCGCAGTGACTTGCCAGAGATTGTGGATGCTGAACGTGCCGATGTGAACGATGAGCCAATAGGCCACTGCGAGGTTGAGAAAGCCCCAGAGAACATTCACGGTTGGCGAGGACAAACCCTTCCCCGGAGGCTTGGCAAATGGAGACTGGAAGCTGCGTCCCGAGATGCCGTTCATCAGATGGGGCAGGGCATTGGCCAGGAAGGCTCCGCCGAAGAAGTAAGCGAGAAAGTCGAACCAGTGCATTGGGGCTCTGCCTCGTGGAACGATCACATGGTAGCAGGCTCTAACTCGCGCCGAGGTAGATGAAGCGCGCCAGAAACAACGCGGCCATGAGGTAAAGCAGCCAGTCCTGGAGGCGAGCCTTGCCGGCAAACAGGTGCAGGACTGCCCAGGCGATGATGCCGAAGCCCAACCCGTTGGCAATGGAGTAGGTAAACGGGATGAGCACCAGGGTGAGAAATGCGGGAACGGCCACAAGGGGGTCGAGCCACTGGATTTCAGTGATGGCGGCCAGCATCATGGATCCAACCAGGATGAGTGCGGGCGCGGTGGCAGCCTGAGGCACGATGCCGATAAATGGCGCAGCGACGACCGCGCACAAAAACAGGAGGCCGGTGACAATGGCCGTCACGCCGGAGCGTCCGCCGGCCGCTACGCCGGCCGTCGACTCCACGTAACTGGTGACGGTGGAGGTTCCAACCAGCGAGCCGAAGACCGTGGCCGTGGCGTCGGCAAACAGAATCCGGTTGAGGCGGGGAATGGAGTAGTCGGGGGCAATGAGCCCGGCGCGCTTGGTGACGGCGACCAGCGTGCCGAGGTTGTCGAACAGGTCAACGAAAAAGAAGACGAAGATGATTTCGAGCAGGCCCTTGTTGACGGCGCCGCGAATGTTCAGTTGCAGCGCGGTTTGGGTCAGCGCGCCGATGCCTCCCACGGACGGCGTCCAGTGCACGAGGTGCAGCGGCCAGGCGAGGGCCGTGACCGCGAGTACGCCGATGAGGATGGAGCCTTTCACCTTGTGGTATTCGAGGGCGACCATCAGAATCAAACCGAAGAGCGCGAGATACGTGGTAGGGTTGCGAATGTTGCCCATGCCGACCAGTGTGTTGGGATCGCGAATGACGAGGCCGGCGTGCTGAAAACCAATAAACGCAATGAACAGGCCAATGCCGCCTGCGACCGCCGCGTAAAGCTGGTGGGGAATGGCGCGCAAAATCATCTGCCGGATACCGACCGCGGTGATGGCCAGAAAAATCACGCCGGAAAGGAACACCGCGCCCAGCGCCGTTTGCCACGGCACGTGCATTTTGATGCAGACGGTGTAGGTGAAGTAGGCGTTCAGACCCATGCCCGGCGCCAACGCGATGGGATAGCGGGCTATGATGCCCATCAAGATGGAACCGAAGGCCGCTGAGAGACAGGTAGCCGCGGTGACGGCAGGCAAGGGAACTCCCGCATCGGCCAGGATGGCTGGATTCACCAGCACGATGTAGGCCATGGTCAGGAAGGTCGTGACGCCGGCCAAAATCTCGGTGCGCCAGTTGGTTTCCAGACGGGCAAATTCAAAGTAGGCTTCGAGTCGCTTCAGCATAGGCGGGTTCTAGCTAGCAAAACACACTTGGACCCAAATGCAAAATTTATGCGATGTCCTGCGCCGTCCCTGCGGGACTCCAGCATTTATTTTGGGGTTGGCCTTCCCCACGAATCCACCCCAAGAAGCAAAGACCGTTTCTTGGGAGCCCCGGTGAAACGCAGGGCTAACAAACGCTGCGCCTATGGCGCGGTTTTGGGATTCTTACGGTGCTTTGCACGGGCCGTAGTCTTTGCCGATCTGCGTCACGGAGAATTCTTCGTTTCCCGCACTGTCTTTTTGCTTCTTGTACTTCTTGCCCTTCACCTTCACGACGTCTCCCACCCTCACGCTCGCCGTGATTCCGGTGAGTGCGTACGTCTTCTGGTCACCGTCGTTGTGCATCAGCATGCCGCCGGGACCGGCGGTGACGCAGCCTTTGAGGGTGGGGTGTGCATTGTGTACGAGCACGACGGTGACGACCGTAATGGCCACCGCGCTGCCGACAACAATGCCGACCGCCTCACCCGGGGTGATGCTCGTGCCCGGAATGTTGGGCCCGAGAGTTTGCGAGTTGGCTCTGCCCAGCAGAAGCAAACCCATGCCGGCAAACGCCACGATTCCCCTGCGATACTGCATGCATAACCTCCCACGATCGATCGTTCAGAATAAGAGCGCTATTTCGAAGGTCCGGGAAAGTGTGCGGCACGCAGAGGATTTCTGTGAGGCTTGCGCCGCCGTTCATCGCTATCAAAGAAAATCAGTGGGAGCCTGAAGCGCCGGCTCAGTGAATCAGGTAGGGCTGGATCTTGCCGTAAATCTCGTCCGAAGAGTTCTTCACCTGGTTGACGATATTGAGCAGATAAGTGGCGTCGGCCACGCGCAGCGAGCCGTCAATGCGCACTGACAGGTCGTCATCGCCGTCGAAGCCGATCTTCACTTGGTCGTATTCGTGGTCGGCCTTGAGCAGGATGTAGCGGAAATCGGCCGTCGCGGGCATCGTCGCCTTCGGGGTCACCGTGACAAAGACGACCAGATCGCTGTCCTCGTCGCCTCCCACAGCCAGGACGACTTTGATGTCCTTCAGGTTTGTGCCCGTGAAATGAATGACGAAGACCGTTGGTGAGGTCGTAGCGACGTAGGTGAAGTTGTCTGCCTTCATGAGGGCAACCAGTTTGTCCGCCTTTGCGGTGGCGGTTTGGGCATGGAGCGGCGGAGCCGCTGTAAACAAGGCGGCTGACAACAGAACCAGGGAAGCTGCGATTGGCATGAGCCGGAACTTCATCTCGATTACCTCGTGCGGGGATGGGTGGTAGGTTGCAGGAAGTATACCCCGGACAAGGCGCGCGCAGAAATAAGATTTTGGCGTCTCAGAGTAGCTTGGCGGCTTCCTTGGCGAAATAGGTCACGATGAAGTCCGCGCCCGCGCGGCGGATTTCAGTTCGGCGATGGCGGCTCGGCAGAATCGATTACGATCACGTCGACTGGCTCTTTGGACGATTCCAGCTTTAAGCCGAGCTGCTCTTGCAGGGCTGTCAACAAAGATGGAGCCGAGGAGTCCGGTTTCTGGCCGTTGTCGCCGCTTGCGGGCGCCGCACTCGTGGCTGGGTCAGGCGTCCACTTGAGCGTAAAGTCGAATGCGCTCTTCAGGTCGGTTTTATCGACAACAATCCGCCTGTCGATTTCAGGCAGGGCCGACAGGTCACCCGCGAGCGCCTTCATTGTCACGCCATTAGCTTTCCAGTTTCCCGGAGGCCCATCGGCATCGCTGTATAAATCTGGACTCGCGTTTGCCGAGAGTTTCATGTGGATTCCGCCTTTGGTTACGACAAGCACATCGACCGCGAGCAGCCTCGACTCATGATGCATTTTCAGCCCGAACCGATCGGCGAGCAGTGCCTGAACCATGGACTGTTCAATGTGAATCTGATTTTTCAGGTTCATTTTTGCGAAAGCGCGTGCCGTTTCTTCGTCACATTTGGCCCTCACGTCGAATTTTGCCGATCCAATCCACTTGGGCCCTCCAATGATCCGCTGATCCACATCAATGGAGCTAAAGTCGTCGGCAAATTCAATCAGTTGTATGAGTGACATTGACTCTGCGGCAAACGAGCCTCCGGGATTCCAACCCAGGCTGCTGCGACCTGGATTCGCTCTGTTCGGGTCACTCGGCTTAATTGTCGCTATCGAGAATGTAGGAGACGGGGAAGGGGTGGGCTGTGCGCCGCAAACCAGTGCGAGTGGGGCCAGGATCGGGAAAACCGCGCAGATCAACCACAACGGACGGGGCATTCTCGATTGACGTTTCCAACCCTTTGCTGTCATCGGGTCCTGGTTGTTACTGAGACGTTCAATGAGCTAGCCGAGCAGTTTGGCGGCTTCCTTGGCGAAATAGGTCACGATGAAGTCCGCGCCCGCGCGGCGGATGCCGAGGAGCGACTCCAGCATGGCGCGGTTCCGGTCGAGCCAGCCTTTCTCAAAGGCCGCGTGCAGCATGGAGTATTCGCCGGAGACCTGGTAGGCGCCGATGGGCACCTCGACACGCTCGCGCGCGGCGCGCACCACGTCGAGGTAGGGCATGGCGGGCTTCATCAGGATCATGTCCGCGCCCTCCTCGATGTCGAGATCGATCTCGCGCATGGCTTCGCGGAGGTTGGCGCCGTCCATCTGATAGCTGCGTCGGTCGCCGAACTGCGGGGCGGAATCGGCGGCTTCACGGAAGGGCCCGTAAAAGGCAGAGGCGAATTTCGACGCGTAGCTGAGGATGGGCGTCTGCTTGAGGTTCGCGGCGTCGAGCGCTTTGCGGATGGCGCTCACGCGGCCATCCATCATGTCGCTGGGAGCCACCACGTCTGCTCCGGCCTGGGCCTGGCTCACGGCGGTACGGGCAAGGAGTTCCAGAGAGGCGTCGTTGTCTACATCAAAGTCGTCGCCGGACTTTTTCACCACGCCGCAATGGCCGTGGCTGGTGTATTCGCACAGGCAGACGTCGGCGATGAGCACCAGCTTCTTTGCCGCGGGCGATGCTTTCAGCGCGCGCAGGGCCTGCTGGACGATGCCGTCTGCATCCCATGCGCCGGTGCCCTGGTCGTCTTTCGTTTCGGGCAGGCCGAAGAGCAGCAATCCGCCGATACCCAACTGCGCGGCTTCCTCGGCTTCGCGCACGGCTTCATCCACGGAAAGATTGAAGACGCTGGGCATGGAACTGATGGGCGTGCGCACGCCTTTGCCGGGACAGATGAACAGTGGATAGATGAGGTCGCCGGGCTCGAGACTGGTCTCGCGGACGAGGTCTCGCAGCGGCTGGTTGCGCCGCAACCGCCGCATGCGCATCTCAGGAAAGCTCATGCTTTTGATTGTAAGGCAGCTTCTGGCTACTAGCCTCTAGCTTCTAGCCGCTAGCCCGTTCGTACTCGGCTTAGAGCTTGCGCAACGGTGCGGCTTGATCGACCCCCCGAAGAACCCAAGCGTCTAATCGCGACAGCTTCAATGAGCAGAATCAAGCTAGAGGCTAGGAGCTGGCAGCTAAGAGCTGCACTCACAGGCTGTCGTACAAGGTCGAATTCCTGTAGCCGAGCAGGATCACCAGCGATGCTACGCCAAGAGCGGTTCCGAACGGGATTTTGAGCATGCAAATGACCGAGGCAATGATGGCCATGATGCGTCCCCACTGGGTGCGTTCGAGCAAACCCCATCCAGCCACCGCGCACACCACCGCGCGCAGCACAATCATCACCATTGCGAAGTGAATCAACGCGGACCCGAACCAATCGGGGAACATATGGTTGTTTTGCGCCCAGGGGCCAAAATCGCCGGAGAAAAAGGCGTGCAGGAAGTGGAGCCCGGCAAAGCCCATCAAGAGCGAGAGTCCGGCCCAGACGAGCCACAAGATGCCGAGCACGCGAATCTTGCCGGCATAACGCGTCAATTCAAACTCAAAGCCGGGCGACGGGGGCGCCGGCGGGGTTAACGGCGGCGGCGTCCAACCGCATTTCGGGCAGGATGCCTGTCCAGCCTGGAGTTCGTGACCACATCCGCTGCAAAACATAGCGCCTCCTTGACGATCGAAAGGGATACGCAAGCGGGTTGGGAATGGTTCCCCAAGAGCGAAAAGAGTGAAAGATGTGAAAAGAGTGAAAAGAGTGAAAAGAGTGAAAAGAGTGAACCGTGAACCGTGGGCAGCTTCCAGCTGGTAGCCGCAGGTTTCTGAAACGTGGCCGCCAGCCAAAGGTATTCTCGGCACAGGGGGAAACGCGTGACCCAGCCTCGGGTTTTCCTGACCGCGGAATGGAAGCAGCTGCTGATGTTGAATTACTCGGTCGATCCGGCCCTGCTGCTGCCTTTCCTCCCCGCCGGTACGGAGATCGACAGTTTCGATGGCCGGACCTATGTGAGCCTCGTGGGTTTTCGATTCAACGACACGCGTGTCGGCGGCTTCGCGATTCCGTTTCATCGCTGCTTTGAAGAGGTCAATCTTCGCTTTTATGTGCGGCGCTCGGAAAAGCGTGGAGTCGTCTTCATTCGCGAATTGGTTCCGAAGATTGCGATTGCCGCCACGGCGCGGCTTTTCTATGGGGAGAAATACTCTCGCGTGCCCATGGCCCATCGCATTTTCGCGGAGCCGGGAAAAACCTCCGTCGAGGCCGAGTATTCGTGGGGCTCCGGGGCGCAACGATGTGCGATGCGGCTGGAGACGACCGGGGAGAACTACCTGCCATCCGACGGCTCCCTGAGCCAGTTCATTACCGAGCACTATTGGGGCTATGCGGCGCAATCGGACGGCGGCTGTATGGAATATGAAGTCCAGCATCCGCGCTGGATCGTGAGAGATGCGAGGCAGGCGAGCTTCTCAGGCGACGGAGCGCATTTTTATGGCGATACATTTGGGAAGGTCCTGAGACGCCCGCCGGATTCAGCGTTTCTCGCCGAAGGATCCGCGGTCACGGTTTTTCGCGGGACGAGAGTCGATCGCAAAATTCCTTCGGCGGCGGTGCGATCACGGAATACGTCCCGCAGGGGCTAAAGCCCCCTCCCTTTTTGGGTTGTTTATGGCATGGCTGAAGCCGTGCCCTTTCAAAGCGTGCGTGGTTCAAAGGTACTCACCTTGTCGCTCCGCCGAGCACCTTCACCCATCGCTCCTCGTGGCGGTTGTCGTGCAACACGTACGCGGTCACGCGCCCCTGCGGGTCGCGCTCGAATGTCAGATGCACGGTGCGCGTACCGGTTGAGTCGCCGGGACGGAAGAACGAGTCGACCGCTTCGGCTTCCAGCCCGATCACCTCGCCACCGGAAGTTCTCTCGAAGAGCTGGTCACCCGAGCGGTAAATCGTGGTCATGCCGTGTGCCTCCGGCTCGCGATACTGCCCGGCGAGACTGTCGAGTTGCGCTGCACTGAGCTTGATGGTGGGCGGGTGCAGCGGAATCATGAGGAATTCCGCCAGTGTTTCGGGAGCCTCAGGCGTGTGGTGCGCCAGCAGCCAGCGCGGCAGATCCGGCTCGTCGTAGGCGCGTGTCCAGCAATCGTGCAACATGCCCTGGTAGAGCCAGAAATGGATGTTGCCGCCTGCTGCTTTGAAGGCGTCGAACATGAGCTCGCTCTGGCGCGGCAGGACAGTCGTATCCAGGCTGCCGTGGAAGATCCACACCGGGGTGTGGCCTACTGCGCGCGCGTACTCGGCGGGCAATGTTGCGGCCTGTTGCCAGCGATCCGGCTCGTAGCTCCAGAACACTCCGCCTGCGGCAATGGCGAGGGCGGCCCAGCGATGCGGGTGCGCTTTGGCTAGCTCCCACGCGCCGTATCCGCCCATGGAAAGGCCGGTGAGGTACGTCCGCGCCGGGTCGCCGTGGAACTCGGCCGACTCCTGTTCGAGCGTGGCCATGGCCAGTTCCAGCATGGCGGGATCGGTCCAGTGCGCGCTCAGCGGACACTGCGGCATCACAATCACAAACGGCCAGCGGTCGGGATGGTTGCGCACCGCTTCGGCAATGCCGATCTGCGTTTGCCACATGCCCTCGGGGCCGCGCTCAGCCATGCCGTGCAGAAACAGGATGATGGGCCACTTCTTTTGGTCGTCGCGACGCCAATCTTCAGGCAGGTAGACCTGAAAACGGTAGGAGATGCCATGCAGCTCGATTCTGCGATTCAGGAATCCCGTGTCCTGCGGCGCTTCTTTTTTGGCGGGGTGCGCCTTTTCCGGCGCGGCGCGGGCCACGGCGGGCCACAGCATGCAGGCCATCACCGAGCAGGCAAACGGGATTCGGAACAGGCCGTGCATGTCGAACTCCATCATAGCGATGATTCCCGGCCAGATGTCGGGATTTTGCGGCTGCCGCCGCGGAATCTCCCGCTCCGCGCAAGCCGGTTTCCGATTTCCGAGCCCTGCCGCCGATCCTTGCGAAATTCTTATGTTTTGCATGAAACACTCGAAATTGCGATGCTGACAGCAGTCATGACCACACCTGAAGCCGGAGAAACTCTGGATCACTACCGCCTGGAAGCGGAGGTTGCCCGCAGTGGCATGGCCACGCTGTTCCGCGCCACTGATTCGCGCACCGGCCGGACCGTGGCCGTGAAGGTGCCGCATCCGGAGATGGAAGCCGATCCCGTTCTGCTCGAGCGCTTTCGCCGCGAGGAGGAAATCGGCCAGGAGATCGACCACCCCGGCGTGGTGAAAACTTACGCCGGCGAAAAGCGCAGCCGCCCCTACATGGTGATCGAGTGGGTGGAGGGCCGACTGCTGCGCGACATCCTGAATGCGGAGCGGAAGCTGCCTATCGATCGCGCTGTGGCGCTGGCTATTTCGATCTGCGATGCCCTCGACAACCTGCACAAGCACGGCGTGGTGCACCGCGATCTGAAGCCGGAAAACATCATGGTGTTGGGCGACGACCGCATCAAGATCATCGACTTCGGCATCGCCCTGAAGGAAGACGCGCGCCGCATCACACAGACGTCGCTGACGCCCGCGCTGGGCACGCCCGATTACATTTCGCCGGAGCAGGTGAAGGGGCAGCGCGGCGATCAGCGCAGCGACATCTATGCCCTGGGCGCGATGCTGTATGAGATGCTGACCGGACAGCCGCCCTTCACGGGGCAGAATCCGCTGGTGGTTCTGAACGAGCGCGTGCTCACCGATCCCCAGCCTGCGCGCGAGCTCAACGCAGCGATATCTCCGCAGTTGCAGGAGATTCTGGCGCGCGCTCTGGAACGCGATCCGCGGCACCGTTATTCGACAGCCGCCGAGATGGCGTGGGAGCTCGAGCACCAGGAACTGGTGGGAGTGGATGACCATGAGCGTCGGCCGTCGCTGCGCAGCCGGCTTTCACTGAACGGTCCCAGGCTGGCGATGTACGCCGGCATCGTGCTGATTCCCATCGCACTGTTCGTGGTGATGCTGCTGCTGGCGCGCAGGTAACTGCGCCCCCTTTTTCCTGCCCAATTTCTTCCGGCCGGGCTTGCATTGCCGGATTTATACTCGCGGCAATCCGCCTTACCGTGGCGTGCGGTGGGGCGTAGCCTATTGCAGAGGAGCAGCCGCAAACGCTCCTTCGCTTCTCGCTATCGGAGGTGCACATGACGCCCTCTCGCATCGTTTTGCTGCTCGCGTTCCTGATGCCCGCGCTCGCTCCGGCGCAACACAAGGCGAAGAAGCCCATAGTTCCCGCGATCTTCAAGAACGCGCAGTACGTCTACGTGGAAGCGATCGACGGCCAGGAGTTTGATCCGGGGCTGTTACCCGAAGACCGGCAGGCCATTGCGGATGTGCAGGCCGCGCTGCAGCAATGGAACCGTTACTCGCTGACCACGCGGCGCGAAGACGCTGACATCGTGATCGTGGTGCGCAAAGGGCGGGTCGTGGTGGCCAAGGCAGGCGTCATCATCGGCTCCAGCTCTGGCCCCCAGGGAAATCCATCGCCAAACTCATCGTCCGGGCAGCCGCGCGGGCAGGCCGGGACGGGGGTAGGCGTCGTCACAGGCGGCGAAGTGGGCACGCCGGACGATCTCTTCGAGATCTGCCAGGTCAACACCGACGGCACGTTGAGCACTCCGTTATGGATGCGCACGTTTCCCGGCGGCCTCGACGGCCCGAAGGTGATGCTGTTTGAGCAATTCAGAAAAGCCGTCGAGAAGGCCTATCCGAGCCAGCCCGCGAGTCAGGCGCCGAAGCCGTAGCGTCGGCGGCAATGCGGGATAAGAATGAGCAGTCGGCGCCTTAGCGGTAGGACTCGTCGCGGTGAATCACGAACTCGGGATAAGCGCCGCCGCCCAGCTCGTGCAGGTCCATGCCGATGCGCTCGCCGTCGGGATCGACGCGGAACGCAATCACGCGGTTGAGCACGGCAAAGAGTAGATAGACGAGAGGCAGCACGACGCCGAGCAACGCGGCAATGCCCACCAGCTGTGCCGTGAGCTGACCGGCCCGGGGTGCAAAGAAGCCCGCAGCGACCAGTCCCCACAGCCCCGATGCGCCGTGCACGGCGATGGCGCCCGAGGGGTCGTCGATGGAGATCGCCAGCTCCAGCACTTCCACCAGCAGCGGCGTAAAGAAACCGGCGACGGCTCCGGCAAAGATGGCTTCTGCCGGTGTGGCCAGCGCCGCGCAAGCAGTGGATGTGACCAGCCCAGCCAGCCAGCCATTGGCGCAAAGACTTGCGTCCGGCTTGCCGAAACGGACTCGCGTAACGGAGTAGGTAGCTACCAGCGCCGCCGCAGCCGAGAGCAGGGTATTGATGGCCGTGCCCGGCAGCGCCGCCAACGGGGCGTGCAGCCAGATGACCGCGCCGGCGGCGTTCCACGCCAGCCAGCCCACCAGCGCCAGCAGGCAGCCGAACAACACATAGACCGCATTGTGGCCGGGTATCGCGGTCGACAGTCCCTCGCGGGGGAATTTGCCTCTGCGCGGTCCGGCAATCCACACCAAGACCAATGCGGCGACGCCACCCAAAACATGCGCGGTTGCCGCGCCCCCGCCATCGAGGAATCCCGCGCCCAGTCCGAAGTTCGCGCCCAACGCGGCGAGCCATCCGCCGCCCCAGATCCAGTGCACAGTGAGAGGAAACACGAAGCCGGCCAGCACGGCAGCCGCCGCACATCCGCCCGGGAGCCGCCAGCGGTCCGCACCCGAGCCCCACGGAATCATTGCCGCCATGGCCACCGCCATGAATTCGAAGAGCAATGCCAGCTGGGCCTGCGGAGTGGCCGATCCGAGACCGTGCATGAAGAACGGCCCGAGCCCGAGCACGCCCCAGGTCTTTCCAGCCGCGTGTATCGCGGCCTCTGAGGTTCCCAGCGTGCCGGCAAATGATGCGCCGACCAGCGCGAATGCGATCGCGGTGACCGCCCAGAGAGCCAGATAGCCCAAAAGCGCCTGCGCCGCCGAGCGTGACCGTGCCAGTCCGGTATTGACGAGCGCCACGCCGGCAATGGCCAGCGGCGCAAGCAGCAAGAGTGCCAGCGTGAGCGCAAAAACGGCTTCGCTCATCGCGGGCGCGGATGTCATGGGGACCATGGGGTTCATGGGCGCGCGGCTCCGCGGGCAGGCATGTGGCCGCGCACCGCGACTACGAGGCCCATCGCCTCCACAGCCAGGCCGCACATCACAAACGCCAACCGCCGCGTGGGATCGGGAAACAGCAACAGCGCGGCAAGCGTGAGTAGGAATCCGGCTGGCATCACCAGCAATCCGGCATACTTCATGTGCTTCCTCTTCCCTGAAGGGTCTTACGCGGGTGCTATGCCGGCCGCGTTGGCGGCAAAAACAACCACCAGGGCCGAAACGCGAGTCCCGCGCAGTGAGATGTTGCTGAGAGCGATGGTTACGCTCTCATGAATTCTACCCGTCTGAATTCTAAATGACCCGTTGCGCGGGGCTGCCGCCACACCGGCGGCGGCGAACGCCGATTCACACAGTGGGAGCGACGCGCGGACCCTTATGAATTCCTTTCGTGCGGCGGAAAATAATGGAATGTGCAGAATGTTACTGACCGCGCTCGCAGGCTGGTTCCGCTCGTTCTCGGCATCGTCACGCTGGCCGGCGTGATGCTGCTCCTTGTTCAGGATGCTGCTCCGCGGTTGCTCCCCGCGGGAAGTCATGAGGTTCTCGCCGCGTTTTCCCTGGCGATGATCGCCCTCGCCTACATGGTTTTTCAGCTGGTGCATCGCCGCCCAGTTGCGGAACTGGTAAAAACTCTCCTGCTGGCGGCGGCTTTTCTTTTCTGGGCAGCGAACCAGCTATGGCCAAGCCTTCCCCAGGCATCATTGTTCAACGACATTGCCATCGGACTCTTCGTACTGGATGTGTTTTTTGTGATCGCGGGCTGGCCGGCAGGGTCGAACGAGAGCTTACTGGACGACTGCTGCGGGAGCAGTGCGCATCGGTGCAGTTGCGGGTGCGCCTGCTGCGATGGATCGCCCCGTCTGCGTTAAAATTTACTCAATGCAACCGGAACAATTTGCTTATCCGCCTTTGAGCGAACCGCTCGTGGAAGCCTATGGCGGCGGCTTCGAGTGCGTGTTTGTGGTTCTGCATCCATTCGTGCGCGTTCCCGCGGAGCTGGCCTGGAGCGCAACGCATCAGTATCCCGCAGACGCCGAGATCGCCGCGCACGGCGAGAAGGTCGCGTGGACCGAAATCGCGGCACGTACCAGCCTGAAATCCTGCGCGCGCATCAACCAGGCGCTGCTCACATCCATCGGTTCGCTCGCCGATCACGTTGCCGACCCCGCCGGCTGCTCCGAATTGCAGCGTTTCCTCGAATCCCAGCCCATCTGGATGCCTGTCGAAGGCCGCTTCGAGCCGCTTCTGCAGCCCGACTTGCTTCACATTTTCGCGGAGGCCGGGGCGGAAGAGCTCATCTTCGTTCCCGAATTTCCAAATTCCGATCCCGTGGTGAGGCTGCCCATCGCCGGCCTGCGCAACGGGACAAACTCGATTCCCGAGGGTCAATTTCCCGTGCGTGGAACCCTCCTCGCTCCCGACCACTCCTTCCTCTTTACGGTCGATTGGGACAGTTTCTTCACTCTCTTCTACGGCTCCCGCTCCTTCGTGGCACGCGTTGCCGCCGGGTTGAACCTCGAAGGCTTCTTTGCCACGCCCAACACGGAGCACGCCTGGTACAACTACTCCTTTGGCTGCGCGACCGTCACGCTTTCGCCGGAGCATTGGCAAACGGCGTGACACGTCCCGGTTGTCCGGTGCGACGTCTGACACCTCACCTCGCAAATCCTCTGGCGCGACCGTGCCGCGACGTGATATTTTTTCTCTGAACATCCCAACTTCTGGTACACATGCGCCAGAAGGGCGATGGTGCTTTCTCCGGAAACGCGCTTATCACAAGCGGTTTTCTTTTCAACTGATTGCGTTTCAGTTTCCCACACATTTTTTCGTATTTTTTGCGCAAGTCCTATGTTGCGAAGGGCTCACGTGCGCTATATTGAAATTTCGGGCTTCCCTGCCCTTCCAGTACAGCCTTATCGAAGAGCGTTTCTTGTACACCACCCATGTGACCGCCAGCACACGCGGCGCATGTACAACGACAGTCAAATCGGGATTCGTTCATGGCGCAAATCTTCGACCGCAGCTCTAATGCACTGGTTCGTATGAGCCTGGTGCTGACGGGGTTGATCGTCATTGCATTGGGGGTCACGCTCGACCAACTGCAGCGCTCGCCGTGGGTCACGCGGCAAGGGCAGCGCGCAGAGCAGCCGGTTCCCTTCAGTCACAAGCACCACGTCCAGGGACTGGGCCTGCAATGCCAGTACTGTCACACGACAGTGGAGAAGTCGAGCTACGCCGGTATTCCCCCCACGCGCACCTGCATGAACTGCCACGCGCAGATCTGGACCAATGCTCAATTATTGGAGCCCGTGCGGCAAAGCTGGTACACCGGCCAGTCCATCCCGTGGATCAGGGTGCACGACCTTCCTGATTTTGTTTACTTCAGCCACGAGATTCACGTGAACAAGGGCATCGGCTGCGAAAGCTGCCACGGCCGTGTGGACGAGATGCCGCTGATGTACGCGCAGAACACCCTGCAAATGGAATGGTGCCTGGATTGCCACCGCAATCCGGCCAAGAATCTGCGACCCACCAGCGAGATTTACAACATGGCCTGGGAAGGGCCGAGGGAAGACAAGCCCGTGTGGTGCGCGGCCGTTGACGGCAAGCCGGGCGTGCCCACCGCGCAGAGCGTGAGCTGCACGCAAAAGGATCCGGGTTCAGGTGGCTCCGAGATGGCTTCGATGACGCTGCCTCCCGCGGGTGCAAAGGGATTGGCGGGCGATGTTGCCGCCACGATGCCTCCGGTTGCTCCGGCTTACCAGAAGTTCACGGACCAGGAGGACATGGGCCACTTCCTTGAGGTTCACTACAAGATTCGCACCCCGAAAGACCTGACCAGCTGCGAGGTGTGCCACCGATGAGCAGCGATATGAAAGAAAAAATGACGCTCGATCAGGTTCGCGCCGAGTTGAAGGACGCGAAGGGGAAGAAGTACTGGCGCTCACTCGACGAGTTGGCCAATACGGCCGAGTTTCAGGCTGCGGTGGAGCGCGAGTTTCCTTCGGCTGCGCAGGAGTGGGTCGATCCTGTTTCGCGCCGCGGCTTCATGAAATTGATGGGCGCTTCGATGGCGCTGGCGGGTTTGGCCGGTTGCACCAAGCAGCCCGATGAGCCGATTTATCCCTACGTCAAAGCGCCGGAAGATCTGGTTCTCGGCAAGCCGATGTATTTTGCGACAGCGCATCCGTTCGCGACCGGCGCGGTGCCGTTGCTGGTCAAGAGCGACGAGTTCCGGCCTATCAAAATTGATGGAAACCCCGAGCACGCCTACAATCACGGCGGCTCCGATCCCTATTCGCAGGGAACTTTGCTCGACTTGTACGATCCCGACCGCTCGCAGCATGTCACCTATAAAGGCGAGGGTCGCGAGTGGCAGGAGTTTGCTGAAGCTTTCCGCGATAAGGTGGTCTCGACCACGGACGGAACCGGCATCTACTTCCTGAGCGCCTCCATCACTTCGCCCACGCTGGCGCGGCAATGGCAGGAAGTGCAGAAGGCGTTTCCCAAGGCGAAGCTGGTGCAGTATGAGCCCGCGATTGCGGGGACGTTCCTTGAAAAAGGATTGAACGTTCAGTACGACTTGAGCCAGGCTGATGTGATCGTCTCGCTCGATGCGGAGTTTCTGTCGAGCGCGAGCTATCCGGGCTTCCATAAATTGGTGCGCGACTACGCGGCTCGCCGCAAAATGCCGGAAAACGGCATGAACCGGCTGTACTCGATCGAGAGCACGACCACAACGACCGGCATGAAGGCCGAGCATCGCCTAGGACTGCGCGCCAGCGAGATTCCGGCGTTCACCGCGGCTCTGGCGCAGGCTTTGGGCGTTCCGGGCGTCAATCCGCCCGCGTATGCGTGGACGGCCGATCAGCAAAAATTTCTTGCCGCGCTCGCGAAAGACCTGAAAGGCAGCGCCGGCAAGTGCGCGGTGATTCCTGGCTTGTATCAGGACCCGTCGGTCGCGATGTTGGCGCTCGCCATTAATAACGCGCTTGGCAACGTGGGCAAGACGGTTTTCATTAGTTCCGAGCCGGCGATCCCGCTACCCAGCGATCAGCTCGGCGATTTCAAGGCGCTGGTTGCCGATCTCAATGCCGGCAAGGTCGATTGGCTCATCATTCTGAATGCCAACCCGTTCTACGACGCGCCTGCCGATCTGAATTTTGCTGACGCCTTCAACAAGGCCAACACCGTCGCGCATCTCGGCTCGCACTATGACGAGACCGGCCAGCAGTCGCACTGGCACATTCCCGCAGCGCATTATCTTGAGTCGTGGTCGGACGCGCGCGCTTATGACGGCACGATCTCCATCGTGCAGCCGATGATTGATCCGCTCTACGGCGGGCGCTCGGCGCATCATGTTTTCCAGACACTGCTGAACGAGCCGATGCTGAGCCCCTACGACGCCGTGCGCGAGACGTGGAAAACCACGATCGGAAAAGGTCCGGGGGGCGATTTCGAAACCGGCTGGCGCAAGGCGCTGCACGATGGCTGGATTGCGGACACGGTTCCGACCGGGCCGTCAAAGGCCAGCCCCGCAAAAACGAGTATTGATGTCGCATTCCACGGCGCCGTTCCCACGCCCACGCCGAAAGATTCGATCGAAGTCATCTTCCGTCCCGATCCGAATGTGTATGACGGGCGCTGGGCCAACGTGGGCTGGCTACAGGAGCTGCCTAAGCCCGTTACCAGCCTGAGCTGGGACAACGCCGCGATCGTTTCCGGGGCCACGCTCAGCAAGTGGAACCTTGAAGAAGACGACATTATTGAAATCAGCGTGGGCAACGGCCGCGTCAAGGCGCCGGTCATGGTTGCGCCCGGCCATCCCGACAACTCCATCACCGTTTATCTCGGCTACGGCCGCGAGGTGGGCCGCGTGGGCGGCGGCGCTGGCTTCAATGCCTATTTGATTCGCAACACCTGGGCGCCGCTTTATGCAACGGGCGGCGTGCGCAAGATCGAGGGCAAATGGGGCATCGCGATCACCAAGAGCCACTACCAGGATCATCGCGCCAAGTCCCTGCTGGGGCAGGGAACCGGCAATAACTCGCTCGAAGGCGATGAAGCCCTGGGTCCGCGCGGCATTATCCGTTACGCGACTCTCGAAGAGTTCAAAGCCAATCCCAATTTTGCGCACGAAGGCGTCACGCACGATACACCGAGCCTCGATACCTCGCTCTTTCCCAACTGGGAGTACAACGAGGCCAACGCCTGGGCCATGTCTATCGACATGAACAGTTGCACGGGCTGCAACGCCTGCATCGTGAGCTGTTACGCCGAAAACAACATTCCCGTGGTGGGTAAGCAGCAAGTGCGCATTGGCCGCAACATGCAGTGGCTGCGCATTGATAGTTATTTTGAGGGCGACCTGTCAGCGCCGCGCGCGCACTTCCAGCCCATGGCTTGCCAGCATTGCGAAAACGCGCCCTGCGAGCAGGTTTGCCCGGTAGGCGCTACCGTGCACACGCCGGAAGGCCTGAATGCGATGATCTACAACCGCTGCGTGGGTACTCGCTATTGCTCCAATAACTGCCCCTACAAGGTGCGGCGTTTCAACTTCCTGCTTTACAGCGATTACGAAACCGAAAGCCTGAAATTGATGCGCAACCCCGACGTGAGCGTGCGCTCGCGCGGCGTGATGGAGAAGTGCAGCTACTGCATCCAGCGCATCCAGGAAGCCAAGATCCACGCGGACAAGGAGAATCGCAATATTCGCGACGGCGAAATCGTGACCGCCTGCCAACAGGCGTGCCCCGCGAGTGCGATTACCTTCGGCAACAAGAACGACAAAGACAGCCGCGTGTCCAAACTGCGCGCGCAGCAACGCAGCTACCAGGTGATTGCCGACATCAATACGCGGCCGCGGACTACTTATGTGGCCGAAGTCTTGAACTTGAACCAGGAACTCGAAGAGACGCCGGTGGAGCACACGCCGGCCAAGGGTTGATCAGCCGATGGCGACCAAAGAAGTAAAACCCGCTGACCATTGGGTCGATCCCGCAACCGGGGAATTTCGCGTCATCGCGCCCGGCCAGACCTTCCGGTCGATCACCGAGAAGATCGTGCGCATCGTGCTCACGCCGCACACGCCGATGGGCTGGTTTGCGCTCTTCACATTGGCCGGCGGCGGCGCCACCATGCTCATGGTGGCCCTGGTGTGGCTGTTCCTCAAGGGCGTGGGCATCTGGGCCATCTCGCAACCGGTGGCCTGGGGATTCGCCATCATCAACTTTGTCTGGTGGATCGGCATCGGCCATGCGGGCACACTGATCTCGGCTATTCTGCTGCTTTTCAAGCAGGGCTGGCGCAACGCCATCAGCCGCTTTGCCGAGGCCATGACAATCTTCGCCGTTTGCTGCGCCGGCTTGTTCCCACTGATTCACGTGGGCCGTCCGTGGCTCGGTTACTGGCTCTTTCCGCTGCCTTTCACCATGACGGTGTGGCCGCAGTTTCGCTCGCCGCTGATGTGGGACGTGTTCGCGGTTTCGACGTACGCCACCATTTCGGTTGTGTTCTGGTACATCGGCATGGTGCCTGACTTCGGCACGTTACGCGACAGGTCGCAAAACAAATTCGCGCAGTATTTTTACGGGCTCCTGAGCGTAGGCTGGCGTGGTTCGGTGCGGCATTGGATGCGCTACGAGACGGCGTCGCTGCTGCTGGCGGGTCTGGCCACGCCGCTGGTGCTCTCGGTGCACACCGTCATCAGCTTCGATTTCGCGGTGGCCGTTCTGCCGGGCTGGCACACCACCATCTTCCCGCCCTACTTCGTTGCCGGCGCCATTTACTCCGGGTTTGCCATGGTGCTCACCCTGGCCATTCCGCTGCGCAAGTTCTATCACCTGGAATCGCTGGTGACGGAGCGCCACATCGACAACATGGGCAAGGTGATGCTAGTGACCGGCTTCATCGTGGCTTACGGCTACGGCATGGAAGCCTTCATGGCCTGGTACTCGGCCGATCACTGGGAGGCGTTTACGTTCTGGAATCGCGCCTTCGGTCCCATGGGCTGGTCTTATTGGGTGTTGATTTCCTGCAACCTGGTGATTCCGCTGACGACGCTCTGGTCGCGCAAGCTGCGCACCAACATCCCATTCATGTTTTTCATGTCGATCGTGGTCAACACGGGCATGTGGTTTGAGCGCTTCGTCATCGTCGTCACCAGCTTGACGCGCGACTTTCTTCCCTCGGCGTGGGGAACTTATCGCGCAACCAAGTGGGACTACATGACATTCGTGGGCACGCTCGGCTTGTTCACCGTGCTGTTCCTGCTGTTTGTGCGCTTCCTGCCCATGATTCCGATGAACGAAATCCGCATGTTGCTGCCGCAGGCCAAGATCAAGCCCAAGGTCACGGCGGAGGCGGGAGACTAATATGCCTGCACGCGAAGGAGTGTACGGCCTGTTGGCCGAATTCGAGACGCCGGGCGATCTGGTGAGGGCCGCGCGGCAGGCGCACCAGGATGGCTGGCGGCGCATGGAGTGCTATACGCCTTATCCCGTGGAAGAGGCGGCCGAAGCCATCGGTTTCCATCGCAACAAGGTGCCGCTCTTGACGCTCATCGGCGGCCTGATGGGCGGCACGGCTATGTTCCTGCTTCAGGTTTGGATATCGGTGCTGGCTTATCCGCTAAATATCGCGGGGCGCCCCACGTATTCGTGGCCGGCCTTCATGATTCCCACCTACGAGTGGACCATTTTGTGGGCCGGCTTATCGGCGGCCTTTGGCATGCTGGCGCTCAACGGTTTGCCAGCGCTCTATCACCCGCTGTTCAACGCGCCCAACTTCCGCGACGGCGCGACTACTGATAAGTTTTTCCTCTGCCTGGAGGCGTTTGATCCCAAGTTCGATCGCGCCGAAACCAAGGCTTACCTGGAAAAGTTCCAGCCGAGTTCAGTGGTGGAGGTGGAGTACTGATGAACCACCTCAAAAACAGGAAACAGGAAACAGGGATCAGGGATCGGGTTGCCGTGCTGAACCACCGTACGAGCCGGATTGCGGTCGCTGCTGCGCTTGGGGCGCTGCTGCTCGTCGCCGGCTGCCGGCAGGACATGCAGGACCAGCCCAAGATGGATCCGCAGCGCGGCTCCGATTTCTTTGCCGATCATCGTGGCGCGCGTCCCCAGGTTCTGGACACCGTGGCTCGCGGCCAGCTTCGCGAAGACACATATTTCTACACCGGCGTGGTGCAGGGGCCAAATGGTTACAGGCAGGAACTGGACCAGATGCCGTCTGAGATTCCGGTGACGATGAAAGTGCTCGAGCGCGGCCAGGAACGCTTCAACATCTACTGCACGCCCTGCCACTCGCGCGTGGGCAATGGGCTGGGCGAGATTGTGCAGCGCGGCTACAAGCCCGCCGCCAACTTCCACGACCAGGTGCGCATGTCGCAGCCGCTTTCGCACTACTTTTATGTGATGACGCACGGCTACGGTGCCATGCCCGACTACTCGGCACAATTAACTCCATCTGACCGCTGGGCGGTCGCCGCGTACATTCGCGCCCTGCAACTCAGCCAGGCGGCCACGGCCAAGGATGTGCCCGCGGGCACCCAGATCAGGAACCTCAAGGACGTCGCCACCGGCGAAGGGCATCCGGAGTATGCGCAGCCCTGGCCCATGCCGGAGACGGCGATCCAGGCCTACAAGCCCATTGCCAGCCAGGGAACGCCGGGCATGGCTCCGGCTTATCCTGCGGATCCTGCGATTTCGGTTCCCGTAAGCAAACCGGCCCCCGCGGCCCAGAAGTAAGGACGCATAGGAATGGCTCACGAAAACAACCCGGCTTCTCACGCGAATGCGCTCCCCGCTGATCTCGGCGCGCCGGCTTTTGTCGACGCCTGGAAGTCTCGCGCGCTCGTGGCCGCAGCAATCTTCGGCGTGATCGCCGTGATTCTTGGATTCCTGGGCCAGGCGCAGGACGGCCTGGGCTGGGACCACTTCCTGCGCGCCTGGACTCTCGGCGCCATGTGGACCTGGGGACTTTCGATCGGCGGTCTGGCTCTGCTGATGGTGCAGTACTGCTCCGGCGGCAAGTGGGGATTGTTGCTGCGCCGTCCACTTGAAGCCCTCAGCCGCACCCTGCCCGTCATCTTCGTTTATTGGCTCGTGATTGCATTGCCGTACAGCATGAAAAAGCTCTACCTGTGGGCAAACTACACGAGTGTGAGCGACACGGCGGCTGCGCTCAAGGCTGGGCTGATCACAGAAATCCAGGCCCATTGCCTCGACTTCAAGCGTCCCATGTTGAATCCGGACATGTTTTGGGCAGTCAGCCTGTTCTGCTTCGCAATCTGGGCGTACTACACAATGCGCCTGAACGCGCTCGCCCTCAAGCGCGACGCCGACTTGCCGGAGAACACGCCCTTCTGGATCAAGAAATTTGAGAACATCAGCGGCCCCGGAATCATCGTTTACTCCATCACCATGACAGCGTGCGCCATCTATTGGGTCATGTCGATGGATGTTACCTGGTTCTCCACCGTGTACGGCCTGTTGTTCCTGGTGGGCCAGGGATACCTGGTGCTGGCTTTTTCGATCATCGTGGCCATCTCGCTCTCCCGCGCCGAACCTTACAAAACCATCCTGCGCCAGACCGAGCAGCACGACCTGGGCAAGCTTGCATTTGCCTTCGTGATGCTCAATATCTATCTGAACTTCGGCCAGTTCCTCATCATCTGGTCCGGCAACCTTCCCGGCGAGATCAACTGGTACCTGGATCGCATTCGCGGCAGTTGGGGCATCATCATCACCCTCGACTTTATCTTCCACTGGGTGATTCCGTTCACCATGCTGCTCTCGCGCGACCTCAAGCGCAATAAAAAGCGCTTGCTCCGCGTCTGCCAGTGGATGGTGTTCGCGCGCGCCTTCGACATGTTCTGGCTCATCGAGCCCAACTTCAAAGACGCGGCGCGCAATCTCCACTTCACCTGGGGAATTCTTGAATACATTGCCGTGCCGGCCGCGATGTTCTGTTTCTGGCTAGCCTACTTCTGCAACCGCTTGAAGACGCGGCCGCTGGTGCAGGTCAACGATCCGCATTTGGCGGAGATTCTGGAGCCTGAACATGCCCACGCCTAACGAACACGGACATCATGTTTTTGAAGAGCCGGATCGGAACAAAGCCTTCCCGGAGAAGGTTGACGCTTCGCTGGGCTATGAGGCGAGCGATGTCGGCGTCACGGGCATTGTGGTGTTTGTCGCTTCGCTGTTCATCTTTGTTGCGGTCTGCGGAGTGCTCTGCTACGGAATCGGCAAGGTGATCAACGCGCGCATGAACAAGGAAGACGGGCCCAACAGCAAGTGGACGCAGACCGTGGACGTGCGCCAGCTCGGCAACATGCCATCGAGCCCCGAATTGCAGAACAAGATGGCCGAGATTACCCAGACCTTCCCCACGCCGCGGGTCCAGACCGACGACGGCAATCAGGATATTGCCGACCTGCACGCGCGCGAAGATCTGCTGCTCTCGAACTACACCTGGGTGGATGGGTCGAAGGGCACAGTCAGAATTCCCATCGAGCGCGCCATGGAGTTAATTGCGCAACGGGGATTGCCCGTGGCGAAGCCCGTGCAAACGCAGGCGCTGATGACCGGCGACAGCACGCCAACCGTGACCGTGCCGCTGACCAATGGATTTGCGCGCACCGCGTTCGAACAGGATGAAGCGGATCAGGAAGCTACCGTGAAAGCCGAGCAGTCCACGAAGTAAGGGGCAGGGCACGGGATTCCCCTTTGCGGAATGTGGAATCCAGATTTGTAGCAAGGGCACGGCTTCAGCCGGGCTGCAAGAGGCATAACAACATGGGGACTTTAGCCCCTGAGGAAATGGCGAAATGGAGTCAGGAAGCACAATTCGGAGAACGTTGCACGCAGCGGCTATCGGCCTCGCGGGCGCGATTGTGCTTTGTCTCGCCGCTCCGTTCGTTTCCGCGCAGGTGTCAAGCTACAGCGACAAACAGGCGGGCCGGCCAAACGATCAGCCGTCAGTCCTGAACGGCGTCGGCATCGAGCAGCGACTCAACACGCAATTGCCGCTGAACCTCACGTTTACCGACGACGCGGGCAAACAAGTGCCTCTGGCTAGTTATTTCGGCAAGAAGCCGGCCATCCTTGCGCTGGTCTACTACCAGTGCCCGATGCTGTGTTCTGAAGAGCTCAACGGCCTGACCAGTGCTCTTGAAATGGTGCACTACATTCCCGGCAGAGACTTCAACATCATCGTCATCAGCATCGATCCCACCGAGACTACGGATCTGGCCGCGGCCAAGAAGCGCACCTATCTCAAGCGCTACGGTCGCCCTGAAACCGCCAACGGCTGGCATTTCATGACCGGAACGCAAGCCAACATCGATGCTCTGACGCAGGCAGTCGGCTTCCGCTACGTCAAGCTCACGCTGCCGGGCAGCAAGCTCACGCAATTCGCGCATGCCAGCGCCATTCAGATCGTTACGCCGGAGGGCAAGCTGGCCCAGTACTACATGGGAGTGGAGTACTCGCCCAAGGATCTGCTGCTGGGGCTGGACGAAGCTTCTTCCAATCGCATCGGGTCGCCGGTGGACAACATTTTGACCTACTGCTACTGCTACAACCCCGCATCGAACACACACGATCTCATCATTGGGCGGGTGATTCAGTTGGGAGGCTTACTCACGCTGGTGCTTTTGGGCGGATTCATGATGGTCATGTTCCGTCGCGACTTCAAGCACCCGCAGGATCGGCACGACACGCCTCACGGCACGGTAAAAAAGGTGAACGGATAACGGAATGGACCATATCAGCCCAGTACTTTGGCAATTTCTCCGCAAGTGGTTGGAGCACTTCTCGCTCTTCCCGCCGGAGGCATCCACGGTCGCGCCCGAGTCGGACGCGCTCTACTTCTTCATGGTGCTGGTCAGCCTCATCGGGTTGACCCTCGTGGTGTTGCTGATTGTGGCCTTCTCTATCCTGTACAGCAAGAAGCGGCACCCCAAGGCGGTTCAGATCGAGGGCTCCACGCTGCTTGAGGCCACCTGGACCATCATTCCTCTGGGCTTGTTCCTGGTCATGTTCGTGTGGGGCGCATTGCTCTACTTCCGCATCTACACGCCGCCGGCCAACGCCATGAATATTTACGTGGTGGGCAAGCAGTGGATGTGGAAAGCTGAGCATCCCGGAGGCCAGCACGAGATCAACATGCTGCACGTGCCTGTAGGCCGTCCCGTGCAGATCACGCTCATCTCGCAGGATGTGTTCCACAGCTTCTCCATTCCCGCATTCCGCGTAAAGCGCGAGGCTATTCCGGGCCGCTACACCACGGTCTGGTTTCAAGCCACAGAAACCGGAACCTTTCACCTTTTCTGCACCCAGTACTGCGGCACCGACCACTCGCAGATGATCGGCGAAGTGGTTGTGATGACGCCCGACGACTTCAGGAAGTGGCTGGCGAGCTCCACCAGCGGCAATTCGCTGGCGCAGGATGGTGAGCGGCTGTTTGCGAGCCTGAGCTGCAACGCCTGCCACAACACGCGGCCCGACGCGCGCGGACCCAGCCTGGCCAACGTCTATAACGCCCACCTCACACTAACCAACGGCCAGACCATTACCGCCGACGATGCTTATTTGCGCGACGCCATTCTGAATCCGTCGCAGCACATCACGCAGGGCTATGCGCCCATTATGCCCACGTACCAGGGACAGATCAGCGAAGAAGGCGTGATCGCGCTGGTGGAGTACATCAAGAATCTCGATTCCGACTATCGCGTTCAGCAAACTACCAACACCACCGACTTGCCACCTGGATCTGAAGGCGGCAAACCGGCGGCTGGGGCCACGGCGCCCGCGCCGCAGAAGGAGGTCAAGCCATGAGCGCTGCCACCATCGTCAGTCTTCCCGATCAATCCACGGCCAGGATCCCCAAGATGAATTTTCTGACCAAGGAGAACGGCCTGCTCAGCTGGCTGCTGACCGGCGATCACAAGCGGATCGCCACGCTCTACCTGATTTCGATCACGTTCTTCTTCTTTATCGGCGGCGCGCTGGCGGGACTCATCCGCCTGGAGTTGCTTACGCCGCAGACCAGCCTGATGGCCGCCGACACCTATAACAAAGTGTTCACCATGCACGGCGTCATCATGGTGTTCTTCTTCCTGGTGCCGTCAGTGCCCGCCACCATCGGCAATTTCCTGATCCCCATGATGGTCGGCGCCAAGGATCTGGCGCTGCCCAAGGTCAACCTGTTGAGCTGGTATCTCTATGTCATCGCCGGCTGCATGGCCATCTACACCATGGCCGCAGGCGGCGTGGACACGGGCTGGACCTTTACCACCCCGCTATCTACGCACTACCTCAACACTCACGTCATCTCGACAGGTCTCGCAATTTTTGTCGCCGGCTTCAGCTCCATCTTCACCGGTCTGAACTTCATCGTCACCATCCACAAGATGCGCTGCCCCGGCATGACATGGTTCCGGCTGCCGCTGTTCGTGTGGTCGAATTACGCGGCCTCGATCCTGATGGTGCTGGGCACGCCGGTTCTGGCCATCACCCTGGTGCTGGTCGTTCTTGAGCGCACCATGCACATCGGCGTCTTCGATCCCGCATTCGGCGGCGACCCGATTCTCTTTCAGCATTTGTTCTGGTTCTACTCGCACCCCGCCGTCTACATCATGATTTTGCCCGGCATGGGCGTCATCTCCGAGGTGGTTTCCACCTTCAGCCGCAAGCGCGTGTTTGGATACACAGCCGTCGCGTTCTCCTCGGTGGCCATCGCGGTCTTCGGTTTCTTCGTCTGGGCCCACCACATGTTCATCATGGGCATCTCCAACTACGCGGCGCTCATCTTTTCGCTGCTCACGATGCTGGTCGCGGTGCCTTCGGCCATCAAGATCTTCAACTGGGCCTTCACGCTCTACAAGGGTTCCATCACCTTTGAGACGCCCATGCTCTATGCCTTCGGCTTCATGGGCCTGTTCACTATCGGCGGGCTGACCGGCGTCTTCCTCGGAACCACGGGCACCGATATTCACCTGACAGAAACGTATTTCATCGTCGCCCACTTCCACTTCGTCATGGTGGGCGGCATGTTGATGGCCTTCCTCTCCGGCATCCACTTCTGGTGGCCCAAGTGGACCGGCCGCATGTATCCGGAGAAGATTTCTCAGTTGGCCGCCGTGGTCACCTTCATCGGATTCAACTTCACATTCTTCCCGCAATTCATTCTCGGCATGCTGGGCATGCCGCGGCGCTATGCAGCTTACCCGCCGGAGTTCCAAGCGCTGAATGTCTTCTCCACCGCGGGCGCGACCATTCTTGGCGTGGGCTACCTGCTGCCCATCCTCTATCTGACGTGGTCGCTCAAATACGGCGCAGTGGCGGGCGACAATCCGTGGCAGGCCACGGGCCTGGAATGGCAGACGCAGTCGCCGCCGCTGACAGAGAACTTCCCCGAGATTCCCATCATGGATCACGAAGCGTACGACTACGATTGGCTGGAAAAGCAGCAAGAGAAAGAGGTGGCGAGTGTCGGATAGCACCGCAATCGCGAACGGCGCAGAGGCAGAAGCGCAGCACGAGCATCCGCCGTATCAGCGCCATCACTTTGCCTCTGTCGAGCAGCAGTTTGACACCACCAACTTCGCCATGTGGCTCTTCCTGCTCACTGAAGTCATGTTCTTCGGCGGGCTGTTTACCGCCTATCTGATCATGCGCAACTGGTACTATCCGGCTTTTGTCGAGGCCTCGCACCAGTTGAATGTCGGATGGGGCACAGCCAACACGGCCGTCCTGATTATCTCCAGCTTTACCATGGCGATGGGGGTGTGGTCGGCGGAAGTGCGGCGCAAAGGCCTGCTGGTGATGTTTCTTTCGATCACCTTCGTCCTGGGCCTGGCCTTTCTCGGCATCAAGACCATCGAGTACCACGAGAAGTATGTGAAGCACCACATTCCCGGCATGCACTACAGCGAGCAGTCATTCCTGAATCCTGCTTCGGACCCCGAAGTGCATAAGGATTATCCGGGAGACAAGCCGCTGGCGCCGGACATGGCCGCCCACACCGAGATCTACTTCTTCCTCTACTTCGCCATGACCGGCATGCACGCTTTGCACATGATCATCGGCATCTCAATTCTGGGTTACATGATCTTTCGCGCCCGGCAGGGGGCCTACACCACGGGCCACGTGACGTTCGTTGAGAATTTCGGCTTGTACTGGCACTTTGTCGACATCATCTGGATCTTCCTGTACCCGCTGCTTTACCTGATCAGCAGGTACTGAAGACCGTTCCGGGGAAGGTTTGTATCGGGGCGCGGCTTTAGCCGCGCCGAAAGCGGCGAGAATGAGAGCGGGGGCTTTAGCCCCTGAGGGACAAGACGCCCGCGGGAGAAATGGCATGAGCGAACACAACGAACACAACGCGCACGGCGAAAGCCACGAGCATCACATTGTCAGTCCTCTCACTTACGTGGTGATTCTTCTTGTCCTTCTCGTGGCCACCGCGCTCACTTGCGGGATGTCGTTTGTCGACCTGGGCGAGTGGCACATTGCGCCGGGGATTACTCTGTTCTGGAATCCCGTGGTTGCGCTGGCCATCGCCTGCACCAAGATGACCCTCGTAGTGCTGTTCTTCATGCACGTGAAGTACAGTACCAAGCTCACCAAGCTCACCGTAGCTTCGGGCTTGTGCATGTTCCTGGTGCTGGTGGGCATGACGATGGCCGACTACATGACCCGCGCCTGGGGACGGTGGTAGAAAGACCGTTGTCAGTGGTCACTGATCAGAATAAGGGCCGCCTGCGGGCGGCCTTTGCTTTGCTCGCGCGTTGCGTTGCTTTCTGCGCTTACAACGTCGGCTTAGGCGGCTTGACTACCGTCCACGAATTCGCGCCGATTACCTTTACGGGTCGGCGGAACAACTTTCCATCCTGCGCAACGTACAGCCAGTTTTGATCGCCGTCTCCTGCGAAGCTCATCGCGGTCAGCGGGCCGCCGCCAGGAATGGGCGGGTTGAGGATCTCCACGATGCGGCCGTTTTGCATGGCGACTTGAATGCCGAGGGCGGTGGGGAAGTACACCATGCCGTCTGTGTCTTCCGCGGGGTTGCCCTTCTCGTACACCCACGCTGCCCCGGAAGGAGCTTGAGGGACCTCGAGCCGGTAAAACGGTTCGCCATTCTGGAGCGATCCATCCGCGGCGATCTGGAACGACCAGCCACTTCGCGATAATTGATCGACGATCACCGCCATCGACTGATCCGGCGAGAGCGCGATCCTTGAACGCGGGCCGAGTTCGCGCTGCAGCGTGCCCCAAGCGAGCGCGACGCTCACCCGGCCGGAAGGGTCAATCCGCTTCGCATCGAATTCCGTCAGCGCGTAGATCGTGCCGTCCCGCATCACCGCAAAATCCATCTCGATAAACTGTCCCGCGCCGGGTGTCGCGAACTGGTCGCCTTTGACGTGTATCTTCTTGTCGCCGGCGACTCCGCCTGCGGTGCTCCAGGAAACGAGCGCGCCGCGGTCGGGATTGTCTAATGCTGTCACCGCCGGGATCCAGGCGTAGAGCCGGTCGCCAGGGCCCGCGTGCAGAATCGGCGAGAGACCGGGGACCTTGGCGAAGGTCGTCGTTTTTCCCAACGGGTCCACTCGCAAAATCCGCTGGCCTTTCTCGTCCGGCAAATAGGCGTTTCCATTGCGGTCGGCGGTCAGGCTGGTAATCGATCCGAAACCACCGCCGATCTCGGTCCATGGCTTGTCGAGGTAGATCGTGGAGAAAACGCGATTCGCAATGTCGTACCCCGGCTCGTGCGCGGCCGCGGGCTCATGCACCACGATCGGCTCCGGATATCCGCGCCACAGCCAGCGCAGCGCGTCGGGCATGATCGCGCCTGCCTGCTTCGTGTTGTGCGCCTCGGTGCCCATCTCCAGCTTCACGTCGTAGCCCGCAAACTCCAGCGCCTCGTACATCACCTGGTTGTTGATGGGCCAGCTTCCGAACGGCGAACTCCCGAACGGCTCCGAAGCAACGATGTGGTCCTGCGTTCCGTCCTGCATGAAAATCCGGATCGGCTTGGGCTCCGTCTTGCGCACCAGCGCCGGCATCGCATCGGCGCCCTTCATCGATACGTAGGTTCCAATGAAGCTCAGCACGCGGTGAAACTGGTCGGGCCGGTTCCACGCCGCCATAAAGGCGCCCACGGCGCCCGTGCTCACGCCGCTCAGTCCACGGTCGTCTGGATTCTTCGACAGGTTGTAGTTCTTGGCCACCGCGGGAATCAGCTCGTTGATCAGAAACTCGGCAAAGCGCGGCGTCAGCGAGTCGTATTCATAAATGCGGTTGTAGCGGTTCTGGTCCGCGTCGCTCACCACCGGCAGAATTCCCGGATCGACGAAGATGCCGATCATCGGCGGCAAGTCTTGCTTCGCGATCAGGTTGTCGAGGACCACCGGCACGCGCATTCCGTTGCCCAGCGCCTGGCTGCCGTCGAGAAAGATCATGAATGGGGTGGACCTGCTCGCGTCGTACTGCGCGGGCACGTAGATGGCACAGTTATGCGGTGTGCCGGGATAGGCTTTGCCCGGCGGCAGGACGAATTTCGTCACCGTGCCTTTGGGCACGCCGTCCTGCGGTTGGGAATCGGACCCGAGCGTATAGTCCTGCGCGGCCAGCGCCATTGCGGCGCAGAGCAGCAGAGAAAACAGAATTGGTTTCATGGAAAACCCTGGTTGTGAATTTTGACGCGATCGAACCCGAGAAACACGCGCCCGCATGTAGCGCAACGCAACCATCCTACAAGGCCAAGCGCTCATTGAGAATAGAACCTGAGGCCGCCCGCACGTGATTCCCGCACCCCCCGCGTTACAAATCCCCGCTGAACTCGCCGCGCTCGCCCGCCAGACCCGCGTTCTTATGCGGCGCAGCGGGCCTCCGCGCAAGCAGGGCAAATGCGTCGTCTACTGGATGCAGCGGGCCGTGCGCGCCGTCGAAAACCCCGCCCTGGACGTGGCCATCGAAGCAGCCAACATTCTCGGGATTCCAGTCGTCATCTACTTCGGCGTCATTCCCAACTACCCCAACGCCAACCTGCGCCACTACCATTTTCTGCAACAGGGTTTGCGCGACGCCCAGGAAGACGCGGCCGCGCGCGGCATCGGCTTCATCGTCCGCCGCGCTCCCGATAAGCTCGAAGCCTTTCTCGAAGAGGTCCGCGCTGCGCTCCTGGTCGGCGACGAAAACCCATGCCGCGAACCCGAGCGCTGGCGTCGTGCGATGGCCCGCCGTCTCAAAATCCCTTTTTGGACCGTCGACGCGGACGTCGTTGTTCCCTCGCGCGTCTTCAACCGCAGCTTCGCTTTGCTGCACCATTTTCGCCCGCGTCTCCACGCGGAGTTGCCCAAATATCTCGTCGCACATGCGCGCATCGCGCCCCTCCACACCTGGAACCCGCGCAAGGTGCTCGCGCGCTTTTCCCTTTTGGAGGAGATCACTGCTGGGTTTAAGACACTCGACCGCTCCATCAAGCCCGTTGACACGTTTACCGGCGGCACACGCGCCGCTCTCAAGCGCCTTCGCGAGTTTGTCGCCCACGATCTCGCCACTTACCAAGAACGTCGCAACCATCCCGAAATCGCCGGCACCAGCCGCATGTCGCCGTACCTGCATTTTGGCAACATCGGACCGCTCACCATCGCGCTGGCCGTCGAGAAAGCTGTCGCTTCCGGAAAGATCTCCTCCAAAACCAGCAAAAAATTTCTGGAACAACTGATCGGCTGGCGCGAGCTGGCGGTTTTATTCGTGCGTCACGAGCCCAACTACGACACATGGGATTGCGCCGCCCCCTGGGCGCGCAAAACGCTGCTCGAACACGCCTCCGACCCAAGGCCCAACAAATACACATTCGCCCAACTGGAACGCGCCGAAACCCACGACGACCTGTGGAACGCCGCGCAGCGCGAAATGACCGTGACCGGCTGGATGCACAACTACATGCGCATGTACTGGGCCAAGAAAATCCTGGAGTGGGCGCCCGATCGCGCAACTGCCTTTGATTGGGCCGTCATCCTCAACGACCGCTATCAACTCGACGGCCGCGACCCCAACGGCTACTCAGGCATCGCCTGGGCAATCGTGGGCAAGCTCGACCGTCCCTGGTTCAATCGTCCCGTCTTCGGCCTGATTCGTCCCATGACGGGCACGTCGATGGCGAAGAAATTCGACTCCGCGGCCTATATGCGCCGGCACAGCGAGCCCCGCTAATCCCTGCTTTTGCCGCCTTGCCACCTCTGTATCCGCAGTCACATGGGGCACCATTCTCGGCTGTCCTATAATGGGCCACAATTTCAAACCCGGAAACCGCGTGTTTCGTTGAGCGTTATTCGATGGATTCTGTGCTCATCCCCATTGGAAGATTTTCAGAATAGGGGAAGCGAGAGTCCGATTTCGGATGCGCGTCGCGAAGCCAATGTTCGATCCGATCGTTTATCGAAATCTTCGTAATCACAGGGCAGGGAAGTCCAACCACTCCACGCTGGCGTCGGTACGCCGCACCGACTGGGCCTGCGCTGCGCTGGCTGCAGCTTTTCTCGTCGATCTCGCATTCGGCCCAGCGCTTCTGACGCAACAACGCATCGCGCTGCCCCCATCCGCATCTTCAAAACAGCCCAGATCGAATTCCGCGACGCGGCCGCAATCTGCAGCCCAGCCTCTTCCGCCGCGCGTTCTAGCCGCGCAACGCTTTCTCGCGCGACGCGGAGTAGCGCCCGGCCATCGCGCCCAAGCCCGCTCGCTTACAGCACATCGTCTCAGCGCCGCAACTTCCGGCCGTCCCTTGGCAGCTTTGACACAGAGCCTCACCAACACCGCCGCCAGCGCCACCTGGCAACCGCTCGGTCCCGCCGCTGTCGTTACCCCCGGCTTCGGCCTGGTGACCGGCCGCATTTCTGCGATTGCGTTCGATCCCTCTGACGCGACAGGCAACCGCGTCTATATCGGCACCGCCGCCGGCGGCGTGTGGAGCTCCAGCAACGCCGGCACGTCCACTGTTGCGAACATCATCTTCAACCCGCAAACGGACGCCGTCACCGCTCTGGGCGGAGCCATCGACGCATCCATCAGCATTGGCGCACTCACCGTGCAGCCGGGCGGGACTGGAGTTATCCTGGCCGGCACAGGCGATCCCAACGATGTTCTTGACTCCTACTACGGCGCCGGCATTCTGCGCTCGACAGATGGCGGCAACAGCTGGAGCCTGATCCAGGGAACCTCCGACGCGGAAGACGGGCTTGGCTCTCTCGACGTGGTCTTTGCCGGCGTGGGTTTCGCCGGCTTTGCCTGGAGTACCGCCAATCCCCAACTGGTCGTGGCCGCGGTCACCGATTCCTACGAAGGCGATGTGGTCGATGCCGAAGGCGACCTGGTTGCCGCGAATCTGCCGGGCAGGACTTGCGAGGGTCTCTACTACTCCACGGATAGCGGCGCAACGTGGCATCTGGCCACCATCACCGACGGCAGCGGCGCCGTGGTGCAGTCGCCGAGCCATCCGCTGCTCGGGCCCAACGGCGACGCGGCCACATCCGTAGCCTGGAACCCCGTGCGCCGGTTGTTCGTGGCCGCAGTGCGCTATCACGGCTATTACCAGTCCTCCGACGGCATCACCTGGACGCGCCTTGCCGACCAGCCGGGCGCGGGACTCACCAGCGTCCTGTGCCCCACCAACACGCAGGTTCCCGGCGACGTTACTTGCCCCATCTACCGCGGTATGCTTGCCGTCAATCCTCAATCCGGCGACACCTTTGCCTGGACCGTCGATCTCAACAATCAGGATCAAGGCCTGTGGCAGGACAAGTGCGCAATCAGCGGCGGCGCGTGCAGCAACTACACCATCAGCTTCGCCCAGCAATGGAATACCGCCGCTCTTGAAACCAGCACCCTTGAGGGAGCAGCGACCATCGCCAACGGCAACTACAATCTGGCGCTGGCCGCGGTTCCATCCGGCCAGGACACGCTGCTGCTGGCTGGCGCGAACGACTTGTGGAAGTGCAGCCTGGCCATGGGCTGCGCCTGGCGCAACACCACCAACTCCACCACCTGCATCAGCGCCCAGGTGGGCGAGTTCCAGCACGCGCTGGCCTGGAACTCATCCAATCCGCTCGAAATCTTCGTTGGCAACGACAGCGGCCTGTGGCGCTCTACAGATGCCATCGGTGAAACCGGCTCGGCCTGTTCCGCCACCGACTCCACACACTTCCAGAACCTGAATAGCAGTCTCGGCTCGCTGGCTGAGGTGGACGGCCTCTCGCCCGTCATCACTTCTTCGTACAACCTGATGGCCGGTCTCGGCGTCAACGGCTTCGCCGGCGTCAAGGGCTCCGCTGTCACCACGGATTGGCCGCAGATCCTCTCCGGCTACGGCGGTCCCGCGGCCATCGATCCCATTAACACAAGCAACTGGTACGTTAACGATCAGCCTGGGGTCGCTATCTATCTGTGCTCGCAGTCGGCGCCTTGCACGCCCTCCGACTTTGGCACAACTCCGGTGGTCAACGATGCCGATGTGAGCGGCGATGGCGACGCCATGCCTCTACCCGCGCCCTTCCTGGTCGATCCCGTGGACGACACGCAGTTGCTCGTCGCTACCTGCCGCATGTGGCGCGGCCCCGCCAGCCCCGGCTGGACCACGGCGAACGCCATCAGCCCCATCCTCTCCGGCGGAGCTTCCGCCGTCGCCTGCAATGGAAACGCGCTCATTCGCTCCATCGCCGCCATGCCTGTAGCCTCCGGCGGCGAGATCATCTATCTCGGCATGTACGGCTCTGCCACTAATGGTTCGCTGCTGCCCGGCCACGTTCTGAGCGCCGTCTACAATCCCACCTCCGGCTCCGCGCCCACATGGAACGATCTCACCCTGAATCCTGTGGTCAACAGCACGCACGCACTCAACTACTACGGCCTCGACATCTCCAGCATCACCATTGATGCCCATGACGCCACCGGAAACACGGTTTACGTCACCGTGGAAGGCATGCCCAATCAGGCGGAAGAAATTGAGACCGTATACCGCACCACCAACGGCGGTTCTACCTGGACCAACATCTCGTCCAATCTGCCTTACGCGCCCGCCAGCAGTCTGGCGATCGATCCGCAAAACGCCAATACGGTCTACGTGGCCACCGATGCCGGCGTCTACTTCACGCCCGAGGTTGCCAACTGCGGGGCGTCGTCGTCCGATTGCTGGTCGGCCTTCGGCACCGGGCTTCCTGCCGCGCCCGCCGTGGCTCTCAGCGCCGCTCCCGCTTCCGCTTCCACGCACGTGCTGGTCGCGGCCACCTATGGTCGCGGCATCTGGCAAACGCCGCTCTGGACTGCGGGCACGGCACTCAGCGCAGCATCCGTCACTCCCGCTTCGCACACCTTCGGCAACCAGAGCTTTAATTCCACCAGCAGTCCCATCGCCATTACGCTTCTCAACACCGGCAGCATCGCGCTGCTCCCCACTCCGTTTGCCATGACCGGCGACTTTGGTGAAACCGACAACTGCGCGAATCAGTCCATCGCTCCCGGTTCCAGCTGCACCATTCAGGTCGCGTTTACACCGCAAGCCATCGGTCCGCTGACGGGCCAGATGATCATCTATGCCAACGTCTACGGCGGCCAACTCAGCGTGGATCTCAACGGCACGGGAACCGCCGCGGGCTCGGTCACTCTCACTCCGCCCAGCGAGGGCTTCGGCCAAGTCGAGGAAGGAACAGTCTCCTCGGCGCTGACGATCACCGTCGCCAACAGCAGCCTCGCGGCCGTTCCCATCAGCGGCCTTTCTGTTACCGCGCCGTTTGTTCTATCGGGCGATGGCTGCGGCATCGTCAGTCTCGTGCCCAACGCCGATTGCCCGTTGCAGGTGGAGTTCGCGCCCACCACGACGGGCGTCTTCAACGGCCTGCTCACCCTCACGGACGGCGCGGGAACGCAGACCGTGCCGCTGAGTGGCACCGCCGCGGCTCCGCCCACCGACATCCTCAGCCCGCCTGCGCCCGCATCGCTCGCCTTTTCTGCTACCCCCGATGGACAGCTCTCCGCGGTGCAGTCCGTCACCATCACCAACATCGGCGGCATGCCGCTCACCGTCATCGCCGTCTCCGTCAGCGGCCAGTTCCAGCAGACAAACAACTGCGGCACGCAGCTCGCGGCGGGCGCAGTCTGTACCATCAGCGTGGTCTTCGCTCCCACGCAACTGGGCGCGTTCAGCGGCACGCTCACCATCTACGATGCGCTTCGCACGCAGAGCGTATCACTGGACGGCACCGGCGTTGCGCCGCCGGTCTTCAGAGTCACGCCTTTGAGCCTCACCTTCACCAACACGCAGCCCGGCGTGGCCAGCGCGCCGCAAACCGTGACCATTAGCAACGCTGGCGCTTCGCCCATGGCCAACATCGGCTTTGCGATTAGCGGGCCCGCGGCTTCCAGCTATTCCGTCGTCTCGACCACCTGCGGAGCGCTTCTGAACAACGGCAGCAACTGCACCGCCCAGATCGTCTTCACTCCCAACGCAACCGGTTCCATCGCAGCCACGCTCGCAGTCTCGTCCTCCACCAGCGGCGTCGCAGCAGTCCCGGTTGCGCTCAATGGTTCCGGGGTGCTCGGCAGCGGCTTGGCTACCAATCCCGCATCGCTCACCTTTGCCGTGGTCGCCGCAGGCCAGTCCAGCACGGCGCAGTCGGTCACCGTGACAAACTCCTCCAGTTACGCCATTGGGTCGGTGGCGCTCGCCGCCTCAGCGCCCTTCAACATTACGCAAAACGGCTGCACCGGCAGCCTGGCTGCGGGCGCCAATTGCATAGCGGCAGTGTCGTTTGCGCCCAGCACGGGCGGCGCCACTTCGGGATCGCTCACCATCAGCTCCACTGCCGTGGCCACGCCGGCCACCGTCGCGCTCTCTGGAACCGGCTTCGATTTCACCGTGTCCTTCTCCGGTCCCTCCAGCCAGACCGTAGCCCGCGGCCAGCAGGCTAACTACACGCTGGTTCTCTCTCCAACCGGCTCCAGTGGTACTTTCACCTTCGCCTGTGGCACGCTTCCCTCGGACGCGCTCTGCCTCTTTAGCCCCACCACGGAAACGCTCAATTCAGGAGTGCAGGGCAATGTCTTGGTCGAAATTTCCACCACCGGCTCCCTGGCGCGTCTCGAAAAACCGGAATCCCGTAGACCCGGCAAGCCCGGCTACTGGCGCGCCCTGCCGCTCACGTGCGGCCTGCTGCTTCTGCCGTTCGCGACTCGCCGGCGCCGCAAAATCTTTCAGCTCATGGTGCTTCTGGTAATTCTCGTCTGCGGCATTTCTAGTTGCACCAGCTCCGGCGGAGGCACAGGCGGCAGCGGTGGTTCCGGCGGTTCGGGTGGCAGCTCCGGCACGTCCGCCGGAACGTACACCATTCCGGTCACCGTCACGTCCATGGGCATCACGCAAACCGTCGACGTGGTGCTGACCGTCGACTGATTGCGCGCCCGCATTCACTTTTTCACTCCTTCACTTCTTTCACTCCATCAACCGATATACTTGTTTTTCGGGAAGTCTTCGAAGACACCCAAACCAATTCGGTGGAAACGCCGCAATGAGGAATGCCAGCGCATGACTGCCAAAGTAACCGTCGCCGATGTAGAGCGCGTCGCCGAGCTGGCGCATCTCGAGCTGACGCCGGAAGAAACCGAGCCCATGCTCCGCGACCTGAACGCCATCCTCGACTACGTGGCCGAGTTGAACCAGCTCGATACCTCTGGCATCGAGCCGCTGGCGCAAGTGGGCGAGCTTGAAAACGCCGCCATTCCTCCGCTGCGTGCCGACCGTCTCGAGCCATCCCTCGACCGCGTCGCCGTCATGTCGCAGGCTCCTGAAACCGACGGCGCATTTTTCAAAGTGCCGAAGGTGATTGAAAAATAGGGCTGGCATGTAACTCCGGACTCCTGACCGGCTGTAGCGTGGGTCTCCAGACCCGCGCAATGGTGGCAAGAAAAACAACAGACTGCGCAGCTGGACCAGGCCAGACGAATTCGAGATCGAAGAGGGACCGCGATTGGCAAGCGACACAAAAACCACCGAGAGCTACGTTGAGAAGCCGGAGACACTGGCCGCGTTGCGCGACCAGATTGCTTCCGGCCGCATCGGAGCCACGGACCTTGCTGCCAGCTACTACGCTCGCATCGAGAAGAAGAATCCGCGGCTCAATGTTTACTTGAACTTGACCAAAGAACGCGCCTTGGCGCAGGCCGCGCGCGTCGATGATCTCGTGAAGAAGGGCGATCCGCTGCCCGCTCTCGCCGGCATTCCCATGGGTATCAAGGACGTGCTCGTCATGCAGGGCGCGCCTTCCACTGCGGGCTCCAAAATTCTTGAGGGCTACCGGCCTCCCTACGACTGCACCGCGGTGGCAAAGCTCGAAGCTGCGGGCGCGGTGCTGCTGGGCAAGCTCAACTGCGACGAGTTCGCCATGGGCTCCTCGAATGAGAATTCGGCTTACGGACCGGTGCGCAATCCCGTCGACACCGAGCGCGTTCCCGGCGGATCAAGTGGCGGCTCGGCCGCGGCCGTGGCTGCAAATCTCGCCGTGGCCACGCTGGGCACCGATACCGGCGGATCGATTCGCCAGCCCGCCAGCTTTTGCGGCGTGGTCGGCGTGCTGCCCACCTATGGGCGCGTTTCGCGCTACGGATTGATCGCCTTTGCGTCCTCGTTGGATCGCATTGGCCCACTGGCCGCCAACGTGCGCGACGCCGCAACTCTGTTGGGAGTGATCGCCGGCCACGACCCCGAAGACGCCACCAGTTCCGCGGCTCCGGTTGAGGACTACGCCGCTGAAAGCGACAAGCCCGCCGCGGGTCTGCGCATCGGCGTTCCGGCGGAGTATTTCGCCGAGGGCCTCGATTCCGAAGTCCGCGCCGCCGTCGAGAAGGGAATCGCTGCGCTCGAAGCTGCCGGATGCTCCATCAAGCCGGTTTCGCTGCCGCACACCAAATACGCTGTCCCGACTTACTACCTGGTGGCCACCGCCGAAGCCAGCGCCAATCTTGCGCGCTTCGACGGCGTGCGCTACGGCTACCGCTCGCCGCGCTCGGAAACACTTTCCGGCATGTACTCGCACTCACGCGACGAGGGCTTCGGCGCCGAAGTCAAGCGCCGCATCTTCCTGGGCACCTACGCGCTCTCGGCCGGCTACTACGACGCCTATTACCTCAAGGCGCAGCAGGTCCGCCGTATCCTCGCCGAGGAGTTCCTCCGCGCCTTTGCCCAGGTGGATGCGATCGTAACGCCCACCTCGCCCGTCCCGGCATTCAAAATTGGCGAGAAGACCGGCGATCCGCTGGCGATGTACCTCGCCGACATCTATACCGTCACCGCCAGCCTGGCCGGCATCTGCGGCGTTAGCGTACCCTGCGGCGCAACGAATGCCGGCCTTCCTGTCGGCATGCAGATTCTTGCCCGCCACTTTGGCGAAAGCACGGCATTTCGCGTGGCGCGCGCGGTGGAAGCCGCAGGAATCTAACTTTGCGCTAGAATCATCGCGCAGCATTTTTCCACTTCGGCCCGTTGCCGGGGCGGAAGCGGCATTTCTCCCAAGAGCGTGTTTCCAGGAATCCGTGCTGAATCGTCCCTGACGAAGAACGGGGCGCGAAACGGATTCGTAAGCCGTCAGGAGAATCGCCGTCATGCACGCTCGACGGAAATTTGTTTTTATCGCCCTCCTTTTCGCAATGTTCTTTGCGATCGCTTCAGCAGCCAGCGCCGCACCGCGCAAGCACACCGTCTCTCTCGGCGCAGTCAGAAAAGTGCCGTATTCCAAAGCCGGCGATCCCTCCGGCGCAGCCGCCGGCGAAGACGCGCTCAAAATTCGCGCCCTGCTTGTCGACGGCGTGCTCAAGGAATGGACCACCGGCGACGCGCACGATGTGACCGACCGCAGCTTTGTGGTGCGGCGCGTCATTCGCCTCAACGATGCATTGCCCTCGGATACTCCGCCGGAAAAGCCCGCGGCCAATCCGGCCAGCCATTGGGTATGGCAGCGCGGGCCGTGGCTGTTGGTTGACCGCGTGACCGGCCGCGTGACTGCTTTGCACTTGCCCGACTACGATCCCGGAGTGAGCCAGGTGAGCTGGTTTCGCGATTACGCGGCCTACTGCGGTGTGACGGCGAGCGGCAAGAGCCTCTACGCGGTGGTGGCACAACTGGCCGTGCGCAAGCCGGTTCTGGCCAAGAAGCTCGCGGCCTTCGATCCGGAAAATCAGTCGGGCCAGACGGTGTGCGCTCCGCCCGATTGGCAGCGCGATCCGCTGCGCATCAGCTTTCATCCCACGGGCAAGGACGCCGTCAGCTATGACATCGTTCCCGGTTCGGCGGTGCTGGTGGAAGATTCAGGCGACGAAGAGGGAACCCCGGCCCAGCCGACAGAGAAATAGTGAGTCAGCAGGTCAGAGAGTCAGGTGGCTACTCAGGCGCACCCCTTGGGCACGGCTGAAAGGTCGACGGCGATTGGCTCTGCCTCAATTGCGCTCATCACCAGCCGCGTTGATGGTGGCCGGAAGCGCCGAACGATTGGGACCGGCCGCGACCCTGACGCCGCTCTTCCCTCCACCAGCTCCAAAGCACCCACACCATAAACCAGAGCGCGATTCCCACGGGAATCAGCCAGAGCATGCCAACATCGAATTCCAGTTTCACGGCGACAGACCTTCATTCCGCTCCCTTGATGCCGCGTGCCCCAAACAGCTCCGGCGCCTCGGAAAGCTCGATGACTCCAGATGACGCCCATTTCTGTAAAGGAGGAGTAGCGGATTTGTAAAGGACCTATAAAGAACGCAATTACCGGAAGACTCGCCCTTCCGGCCCGCAGAAATCTCGCACTCGCAGCCTTTCGCAGAGCGCGTCGATAGACGAGGCACGGCGTTTCTTGAACCCTTGCTCCCTTTTCCTCTGTGTGCCCCCTCCTTGACACCGAACCGGCCGCACATTTCTTATCGTTCTAGGCTTTCTTTTCGGCAACCGGGGCGGGATGAACCTGGCGGGAACCGCTTTCTCATCCCTCCGGTGCTGGATGGGGAGCTGTGTCGAACAGGAAGCAGGCGGTAGTCGGGTTGCGCGGCGCGTGCAGGCATGAGCATCAAGTCCTGCATGGTGCGGCCAAACCCCTCCACCAGGAGCTTGAGTCGTTGAGGGACTGAAGCTCGGGAACCTTTCCCGGAGACAAATCTATTGGTCAGGCGCCGGCAACATTGGCCGGGTGCGCCTGTGCCCGTAGCCGGCCAGCGCCGGCAGCGGAGCAAGTAAAGGACGCAGGTAAAGCATGAACCTTATGGCAACTTTGGCATTGTGGGCCGCGCCGGCCCCTGGAGCGGGCGGTGGCCTGGGGATGCTGCTCCCCGTTTTGCTGTTTATTCCGCTGCTCTATCTGCTCATGATTCGCCCGCAACAGAAGCGGCAAAAGCAGTGGCAGCACATGCTCGCGGGGATCAAGGCCGGCGACCGAGTGACCACGGCTGGCGGCATTCGCGGCATCATCCTTTCCATCAAGGACGATTCGATCATTCTTCGCGTTGCGCCCGACAACCTGAAATTGGAAGTGGCCAAGAGCGCAATCGCTTCGGTTACCACAGAGGACGGGCCCTCGGCCTCCTGACAAGAGAATCGAAACCATGAAGAAAAATCTCAAGAACAAAATTGCCCTGATCTTTGCCGTACTGCTGATCTGCCTCTATGGGATCTTCGGGATTCCATCGGGACTCAGTGGGAAGGCTTTGCTGGCCGCCATCTCCAATCGCATTCACCTGGGCCTCGATTTGCAAGGGGGCGCCCACCTGATTCTGAGGGTTCAGACACTGGAAGCGGTGAACGCCGAAACCGACAACTCGGTCGAGGAGATCCAACAGGACCTGAAGAAGGCCAACCTGGGCTTCTCCCAGGTGGTCAAGCCCGAGCCGCTGGTGGAGGATCCTTCCACCCACGAGGAAACAGGCAAGCCGGAGGTGATCCGCATCGACGGAACCTCGCAGGCGCAATCCGACGCCATCAATTCATTGCTCACCGGCAACAAGTACGCCAACGAATACGATCTCACCGGCGGCAACGACACTCCTTTCGTTCTGACCATGAAGCCGGTCTTCGAGACTGATCTGAAGAAGAGGACGGTCGAAGAGGCCATCGAAACCATTCGCGATCGCGTGGACGCGTTAGGCGTGAGTGAGCCGTTGATTCAGGAGTACGGCCTGGGCGCGGACCAGATTCTTGTCGAGCTGCCCGGCGTCAGCGATCTGGATCAGGTCAAGACCGTCATCAGGTCTACGGCCCGACTGGAGATTCACGCGGTCGACGGCGGCCCGTTTCCGAGCCAGGATGCCGCGCTGCAGAGCGTCAACGGCGCGCTTCCTCCCGATGAGGAAATTCTGGAGACGTCCGGAGAGCTGGCCGGCTCCGCGGGCACGGAGTACTACATCCTTGACCGGACCGCCATCGTGGCCGGCAGCGACTTCCGCTCCGCCCAGCCGGGTGTGAATTCCAACACCGGGCAAAGAACGGTGAGCTTTACTCTCACCGACGAAGCCGGCGACAAGTTCTGGAACTACACCAGCGCCAATGTCGGCAAGTACATGGCCGTTGAGATGGGCGGCTCGGTGCGCAGCGTGGCCGTCATCAAGAGCGCCATTCGCGATCAGGGTCAGATTGAGGGCTCCTTCACGCAGAACGAGGTGATGGAACTCTCCAAGTTGTTGCGCACCGGCGCGCTGCCGGCTTCGCTCAACTACATCGAGGCCAGCACTGTGGGCGCAACGCTGGGCGCCGACTCCATCCGCGAAGGTGTTACCGCCGCCATCGTCGGCGTCGTTCTCGTGATGGCCTTCATGCTCATCTACTACAAGGGGTCGGGCATCAACGCCGATTTGGCGTTGCTCTTCAACCTGGTCATCCTGCTGGGCATCATGGGTCTCTCCAGCGCCATATCGAGTGCTTCGGGCGGTGGAGGCCTGACTCTCACGCTCACCCTGCCGGGCATTGCCGGGGTAATTCTGACCATTGGTATGGGCGTGGATTCGAACGTGCTGATCTTCGAGCGCATTCGCGAGGAGATTCGCGCCGGCAAGGCGGCTTCGGCAGCGGTTGATCAGGGCTTTGCCCATGCCTGGGTGACCATCGTCGATACCCACGTTACGACCATCGTTTCAGCGGCCATCCTGTTTCTGTTCGGAACCGGACCCGTGAAGGGTTTTGCCACCACACTCACCGTTGGTCTCGCGGCCAACCTTTTCACCGCCGTGTTTGTGTCGCGCGTGATTTTTGAAGCGCACTTGAACAAGCTGAAAACCGGCGAGATGGTTTCGATCTGAACCACAGCTTCTAGCTGCTAGCCTCTAGCTTCTAGCCCTTCCGTGGATTACCGAAGAGCCGGGCTGGCGCAAGAAAAAAGCTAGAAGCTAGGAGCTAGAAGCTAGAAGCTAGGAGAAAAAGCAGTGGAATTCTTTCGCGGCGTAAATGTGAACTGGCTGGGATACAAGTGGTACTTCCTCGCCTTTTCCATGATTTTTAGCGTGGCCGGCATTGCCAAAATGAGCTGGAACATGTCGCACATCGGCAGTCCGGTGCCGCTGGGTGTCGACTTTCAAGGCGGTACGCAGGTGGACGTGCAGTTCTCGCACACCCCTGACCTCACTGCCATCCGCAATGCCATTGACGCGGCGGGCGTGAAGGATGCCAGCATTCAGGTCTTCGGTCCGGCGTCAAACAATCAAGTGCTGATCAGCCTGCCTGAGGAAACCAACGAGGCGGCACTCGATACAGGCCGCCAGCAAGTAGAGTCGGCGCTGCAGGCGCACTACAACAACTATTTCAATCCCTCCAGCGGCGTCACGGTTGATGTGGTCGGTCCCACAGTGGGTCACCAGTTGGAGAAGCAGGCGGCATTGGCCACACTCTACTCCATGCTCGGCATGCTGATTTATCTCTGGTTCCGCTTCCAGTTGATTTACGGCGTGGCAGCGGTGGTGGCCTGCTTCCACGATACGTTGATCACTGTGGGCGCCTTCGCTCTCACCGGCCGCGAGATCTCGCTCACCGTCATCGCCGCCATTCTCACCCTGGTCGGTTACTCGATGAACGACACCATCGTCGTCTTCGACCGTATCCGCGAGAATCTACGCATCAGCCGCCGCGAGCCGCTCCCCGACCTGGTGAACCGCAGCATCAACCAGACCCTGAGCCGGACCGTGCTCACTTCGGGCCTTACTTTTCTCACGGTGCTGGCACTGTTTATCTTCGGCGGCCAGGTGCTCAACGACTTCTCATTTGCCTTGGTCGTGGGCATTCTGATAGGAACGTACTCATCCATTGCCGTGGCTGCCCCCATGTTGGTGGCCTGGCAGCAGTCACGTGCCGGCAAGGGGAAGGGCGCTTCACTTCCGGCTGCAAAACGAGCCAAGTAATGAGGATGAGCGTGGATGTGGCACGCATTTTACCCCCATTCACAGGTAACGGGATGTGGTTTGAGGGCGTCCCAATAGGAGGAATCGCGGGGAACGCTGAGACGAGGAAAGGTCAAATGGCGCGAACCGTGGGGAGCGAGAATTGCACCAGTTATGCAGCATCTTTTGCAGCAGATCATGCACTTCTGGTAAGGTGGTTTCGCTCCTTTGCAAGGAATTTTGAGTACGGGAACAATTCCCCCTCCCGCGGTGTCTAAAATAGAAGTAACCAAACCCGATTCCGAGGCTGGCTATGTTTGAAGATTCAACATTCGAATCCGCGCACAAGATCAAGTCCAAGAGTGGTCGCTGGATGCTCGTCACGGGCGGCATCAATGCAGCGGTCCTCATTCTCTTGATTCTGATTCCTCTGATCTATCCCGAGGCGCTCCCTGCGGCATTTATGTCAACAGTGTTGACGCTGCCACCGCCGCCACCGCCGCCTCCACCGCCACCGCCGCCGCCTGAAGTGCACGTCGTGCACGTGCAGTCGGAGATGATGAACAATCAGCTCACGGCGCCGACCAAGATCCCGCACAACATTCAGATGGTGACCGAGAAGGAAGCACCGCCCTCGAGCTTTGGCGTGGCCGGCATGGAAGGCATGGGCGGCGGCAATGGCGTGATGGGCAGCATGTTCGGCAACGGCAATGCCCCGCAGGTGAAGGCTGCGCCGCCTAAGAAGGTCAACATCTCCGCCGGCGTGGCCGTGGGCATGCTGATTCAAAAGACGCAGCCCATCTATCCGCCCATCGCCAAGGCAGCGCGCGTTTCCGGCACCGTGGTGTTGCAGGCAACGATCTCCAAACAGGGTACGATTGAAAACCTTCGCATCATCAGCGGACCAGCCATGTTGCAGCAGGCGGCAAGGGACGCAGTGATGCAGTGGCGCTACCGGCCTTACCTGCTCAACAACGAGCCCGTCGAGGTCGACACCACGGTCAACGTCATCTTTACCCTGGGTGGGTAACGCAATCTCCGGCTCCCTGCCGCTTCCTGGCAGGGAGCACTGCTTTTGAACTGAATGCGCATTTTCTGAGAGCCGCATTCCCTACAGGATCCGCAGCGGCGGATTCATTGCAGTCCACAAGAATCTCCTTAGGAGGAACGATTCAGTGATTCACGCTCAGCTCGCACATTTCGCTTCGCATATGGTCAACAACCTGGCATTTTTCCAGGATGAGGGCCAGTCCGTCGGCTTCAGCCCCTGGGAACTCTGGCAGCACATGGCATGGTTGGCCAAAACCGTGGCCATCATCCTGTTCATTGAGTCGGTCTGGTCTTTGGCCGTCATGATCGACCGTTACCTTTACTTCTCTGCCGCCCGCAAGCAGTCGCGCGAATTCGCGCCCAAGGTTGCCGGCGCCCTGAAGGACAGCAAGCTGGAAGAAGCCATCAAGATTGCCGACCGCAACAAGAAGTCGCATCTGGCTGAGGTGGTAACCGCCGGTTTGCAGGAGTTCCGCTCCTCGGCCGGTCAGCCGACCGATGAAACCATTGCCAGCGCCGGCCGCGCACTGGAGCGCGCCGAGGCTATCGTTCACGCCAAGCTGAAGAGGGGACTGTCGGTTCTGGCCACCATCGGCGCTACCGCGCCGTTCGTCGGCCTGTTCGGAACGGTCATCGGCATTCTGCACGCTTTTGACGCCATTGCCACCCAGAAGATCGCGGGTATCGGCGCCGTCGCAGGCGGTATCTCGGAGGCCCTGGTCACCACGGCGTTCGGTCTGCTCGTGGCCGTACCCGCCGTCATGGCGTTCAACTACTTTACCGGACGTGTCGAGGCATTCGATGTCGAAATGGACAACTCCTCGAGCGAACTGGTCGATTACTTCATCAAGCAGAGCCACAAGCGCTAATTGCGATACGGCTGCCGGCTTGAGCGAGCATACTGCCGGGCGGAAGAACTGAAGCTCTTCCGCCCGGCGATTTGACGCCTCGCGCAGGCTGCTTGAATCTAGGCTAGGCCCGGAGTGCATCCGGGGAGAAAAATTCAGACGTACGGAGTCCCGATTATGGGAGTAGCAGTTCGCGACGAAGGCAAGAAAGTTAATTCCAACATCAATGTCACACCCATGGTCGACGTGATGCTGGTGCTGCTCATCATCTTCATGGTCATCACCCCCATGTTGCAGAACAAGGTGGCCATCGATCTGGCACAGGTCCAAAATCCCACCGCCATGCCCGATGCCGACAAGGAAGACGCCATCGTGGTCGCAGTGACTCGCGACGGTGCGGTATACCTCGGCCAGAACAAGGTCGATCCCGCGCAACTCGGCAGCCTGGTGCGCGACAAGCTCGCCGACAAAACCGACAAAACGATCTTTGTCCGTGCCGATGCCCGCGCTCAGTTCAAGGTGGTCGAAGACGCTATTGACGATGTGCGCACCGCAGGCGTGGAGACCGTGGACTTGTTGACACAGAAACGCGAAGGCAATCAAGTCGGCGGAGAGTAGTCCCGCGCCGCGATTGCCGGTTGAACGAAATTGAGGAAACGAGGAATTTAAGTCATGGCAATGTCTATGGGTGGTGGCGGCAGCAGCATGTCCGAGCCCAATATCACGCCTATGATCGATATTTTGCTGGTGCTGTTGATCATCTTCATGGTCATCGTGCCGGTAACCCCCAAGGGGCTGGAAGCGCTGGTGCCTCAGCCACCCAAGAATCCCCAGCAGCAGCAGCAGCAAGACCGTACCATCGTGGTTCAGGTTTTGTATCGCCCCGGCCAGGCCCCGGCGTACAAGATCAATGAAACCGACGTGGCGCACGCAGATTTGCTGAACCAACTGCAGCAAATTTACGCCAACCGCGCCGAGCGCGTGATGTTCGTCAGGGGCGATGACGATGTGAACTTCTCGGCCATCGCGGATGTCATCGATATCGGCAGGGCCGCCAACGTGGACCACATCGGGATCATGACGCCGAAGATTCAGGCCGGCCAGTAGGACGGCCGTGTTCGGAGACACAAGACCCGAACGTAGGGAAGAGTACAATTTTTCTACCTTGGCTGCGGTATCTCCCGCCTGCAACCAGTTGCTGGAATTTCCAGGTGCGGCCTTGAGGGCCCAAGCCTGAAGGAGAAGGATACGAACATGAGTGGACGCGGACGTTTTTGGGTGCTCGCGGTGATTCTTAGCGGCATGGTGCTTGCCATGAGCGGATGCAACCAGCTTGCCGCCCGTGACCAGTTAAACAAGGGAGTAGAGGCCTTTAAAAACGGACACTACGATGAGGCGGTCGAGCACTTTCAGAAAGCCACGGAACTGGATCCCAATCTGCCCATGGCGAAGATGTATCTCGGCAAGGCGCTGGAGCAGAATGTGGTGCCCGGCCTGACGACGCCCGACAATCTGAAGACCGCCAATGAGGCGATGGACATCTTCAAGCAGGTTCTCGCGCAGAATCCCAACGACGTGAACAGCATGAAAGAGATCGCGGGCATCTACTTCAGCATCAAGGATCTGGACGACGCCGAAACCTGGCAGAAAAAGGTTCTTGCCTTCGATCCCAAGGATCCTGAGGCGGCCTACACCATCGGCGTGATCGACTGGACCCGAGCGCATGAGAACAAGTTGAAGGCGCTGCAGACCGCCGGCCTGAACGACGACGGCAAAGGCAACGTGAAGGCGCCCAAGAAGGTGATGGAGCCGCTGGCGCAGGAAAATGCGCCTCTGGTCGACGAAGGCCTGAAGTACCTGACCATGGCCGTTGACAATCGCCCCAACTACGACGACGCCATGCAGTATCTGAACCTGATCTACCGCAACAAGGCTGACGTGGATTACGGCAACCCGACCGCGGTGGCGCAGGACCTGGCCATGGCCGAAGATTGGACCCACAAGGCAATGGATATGCGCAAGGCCAACGAAGAAAAGAAGAATCAGGGCCCGGGCGGCATCACCATCGACAACAGCGGCCAAATGCATTGATCGCTGCATGCACCAGGAAGAACACCAAACGGCCTCCGCCCTGCGTGGGGGCCGTTTTTCTTTGCTCCGCAACTTTTCCTCTCCGAGGTGTACGTTGATCAAGCTCGTACGTGCCGTCTGTATTTCATCGATCGCGGTCTGTCTCCCGTTCTGCGCTGTCTGTTCGCGGGCGCAGTCTCCCGCCGGAGTGATACTTCATCCCGCCGACCTGCAAACTGTACAAACGCATGCGGGCTTTACGGCGCACAACGAGCGCGAAATGCTCGGGGTTGAGGTTTGCGGCGATGCCCTCGTCCACGTTACGTCGCGGCCCGTGGGGGCCCCGGTTGCCGCCGAAGCGCAACCTTGGCTGTTGGCCAAGACTGACGCCTGCCCTGGCGCACCCTTCCAATTCAGCCAGGCAAACGGCGTCTCGACCCTCACCACGTCCCGCCTCATCGTCACATTGTCGGAGCACGACGGCAACTTGACCTTCAAGACTGTCGAGGGCGAGACTCTCGTACGGGAAAGAGGCAATCTTCCGCGCACCTACCTGCCATCCCCGGCATCGGGCCTCTATCACGTCGAAGACCGCTTCAGCCCCGACGCTACCGAAGCGTTGTACGGGCTCGGCCAGCACCAGAGTGGCATGTTCAACTATCGCGGCAGCGTCGTCGAGCTCGGCCAGAATAACACCGACATCGCCATTCCGCTCCTGGTATCGAGCAAGGGCTACGCCATTTTTTGGAACACCGCGTCCTTCAGTTATTTCGACAACCGTTTTCCGCTGGAGCTGAACCTGGAGTCGATGGCCGCGCCGCAGATTGACTACTACGTTCTCTACGGTCCGCAGATGGACGCCCTTCTCCATCAATACCGCGCCATGACCGGCCATGCGCCACTGTTTCCGGAGTGGGCCTACGGCCTGTTCCAATCCAAAGATCGTTACAAGACGCAGCCCGAAATCCTCTCCATAGCGGCCGAATACCGCGCCCGGCACATTCCCATGGATGCGATCGTGCAGGACTGGTACTGGTGGAAGGAAGGCGGCAAAGGCGATCCCGTCTTCAACTCCGGCTACACCGATGTGCCCGCCGAGTTGAAGACCCTCCACGAGGAGCACGTGCACGCCATGATCTCGGCGTGGGCCATGATGGACGCGACCGCGGAAAACTTCAAGCAGATCGTGGCGAAGGGATTCGATGTCTCCGGTGCTCAGATTTACGATCCTTCCAACCCTGCCGCCGCGGACTTTTTCTGGAATCAGTTTGTGGGCAAGCTTTTCGCCCAGGGCTGGGACGCTTTCTGGCTCGACAGCTCCGAGCCCGAAGAGGCATGGCCGCACAGCGGCGACGCCATCCTGCGCGATAAGCAGCTCCACATCGGTCCGGGCCTGGAATACACCAACGTCTTTCCCCTGCTGCATACCGGCGACGTCCAGGAGCGTTGGAAGCAGGCTGATCCGGCGAAGCGCGTCTTTCTGCTCACGCGCAGTGCCTTCGCGGGCCAGCAGCGCAACGGCGCCGCGGTTTGGTCTGGCGATGTGTACAGCAGTTGGTGGGCGCTGCGCCGCCAGGTGCCGGCGGGCCTAAACTTCGCGCTCTCCGGTTATCCCTACTGGACCACGGACATTGGCGGCTACCATCCACTGTTTGCCGGCCAATCCTCCCAGCCCGCCTATCAGGAGCTCTACGCGCGCTGGTTCGAGTACGGCGCATTTTGCCCCGTCTTCCGTACCCACGGCCATCGCGATTCGAATGAGCTATGGACCTACGACAAGGTCTTTCCTGCGCTCCTGGCCGTCGACCGTCTGCGCTACCGGCTGCTGCCTTACGTCTATTCGCTGGCGTGGAAGGTTACAAGCGAGGATTACACCATCCAGCGGCCACTGGTGATGGACTTCCGCCAAGACCCGGCCACCTGGGAGATCGGCGATCAGTTTATGTTCGGACCGGCGCTGCTCGTCAGCCCAGTGCTGACCGAGGGCGCTATCCAACGCGCACTGTACTTGCCGGCCGGTACGCGGTGGTACGACTTTTGGACCGGAAAACACGACGAAGGCGGTGCAACGGTTTATGTTGACGCTCCGCTCGACCGCATCCCGCTCGCCGTGCGTGCAGGATCGATCCTGCCCTTAGGTCCGGCGATCGAATACGCCGGCCAGGCCACGGATCCCATCGAGCTACGCATCTATCCCGGAGCCGATGGCAACTTTGCGCTCTACGAAGATGCCGGCGATGGCTACGACTACGAGCGCGGCGCGCACGCGACCATCCCGATCCATTGGAATAATGCGACGCGTACGCTCACGCTGGGCGCGCGCCAGGGCAGCTATCCCGGCATGGCTGCCGGGCATACGTTCAAGGTGGTGATGGTTTCCGCCGGTCACGGCGTGGGCGGGGATGCGACTGCATCGCCAGACAAGACCATCCGGTACACCGGCGCGAGCGCCGAGGCCCGGTTCTGAAAACTTACTGGATGAAGAGGTGACCCGGGTTCGGGGTCCCATGGACAGGTCCAAGTCCATGGGGTCGAGGATCTCGATTCTGAGACCAGGGAAAGCACGAGCAGAAACCTGTCGCGGAATCTCGCGCGCTACTCTGCGCCCTTCTTCAGGATTTCCTCGGCGAGGTAGTTGCGCACCCGCGCGTCGTCCTGGAGCGTCTCCAGGTACGCGGTCCGTAAAAGCTGCTGCTGGCTGTCGTGCAGTTGCTGATGAATGGCCTGCTGTACGCGGGGATCGTTGAGCTCGCGCTGGCCTGCAGGCTCGCGCGAAAGCAGCCGGTAAATGACGTAACCGCCGATCTTGTGACTCGGGTCATATTCCGGAATCACGTCGGTGAACTGTCCCGGCTTGAGATTGCTGACCGCGGCGAACACGGCTGGATCGGCCTTCAGTTGCGACTCGCGGGCGAAGCCCATGTCGCCGCCGTTCGCAGCCGTAGTGGGATCTTCTGAAACGCTGGCTGCCACGGCCGCGAAGTCCACGCCGCTCACGAGTTGATTGTGCGCGGCATCGATGCGCCGTTTGGCTTCGGCCTCGCCACCCGGCTTCGCCGGCTGGTTGCCGTTGGGCGGCGCGGGCATGGTCGTGACGACGATCTGAGCCAGGTGATAGGTTGGCTCAACCAGGTCGAAGTCCGCCTTGTGGGCCTCGTAAAAGTCCTTAATCTGCTGATCGGTGATATTGATCTTCGACTCAATCTCTTTATTCAGGAGCTTGGTTTCGGTCAGATTCCGCCGGATGTCGCGCTTTAGATCGTCCAGCGACATGTTGCGCTGCTTGAGCAGGTTGTAGAACTGATCCTCGGTGTAGGGAGCTTTGATCTCGGTGAGCTTCGCATTCACGTCTTCATCGCTGGCAGTCAGATTCAGTTTGGCGGCCTGCTGTTGCTCAATCTCGGAGAGGATCATTTTCTGCAGGACGTTCAGACGCAGGATGTCCGCCTCTTGATCGGACGGCTTCTGGGGGTTATCGCCCAGCTGGATCTGGTAATTCCGCTCCAGTTCCGCGCGCTCAATCTCCTTGCCATTGACCGTGGCCACCACGTCCGCTGAAGGCGAGCGATGGCATCCGGCTACGGCGAAAAAAACCACGCCGCTAACGAGCAGTACGGCAGCCATACGAGAACGCGCGGGAAAATCGAAGAAGGCTTGCAAGCTGATATCTCCTGGGGGCTCTCGAAAAAACCCCGGCAATCAAGGATAAATCCCCTCACCGGCTCGGGGGTAGCCCTATTTGGGTTACTGGCCGCCGCTCTCGCCGGTCGACGACGGCGCGGGCGGCGTGGCAGGTGGTTCCTGGCCTACAGAGCGCAAGGCGCGGTCGATGACCATCCAAAGCTGGTCCTCGGGCACGGCGCCACCGTTGATCTTTTCACCGTTCACATAGACCGCGGGGGTTCCATCGATCCCCAGAGTGTTTGCCAGTGCAACTGACTCTTTGATCTGCGTCTCGTCCTGCTTGGCCATGCAGGCATCGAGCGCGGTCTCGTCCAGTTTGCTTACCGTGGCTTCCTGCCTTGCAATGCGATCCAGCGTGGCAAAGCTCTTGGTCAGGTCGCGCTCGTCGCCTGTAACCTCGTCCCCGTGGGCGTGCAGATAGTCCACGTAGGCCCAATACACGGTGCCGCTCTGCGTGGCCAGGCAATTGGCGTCCACCGCGGCGTGCATGGCCCAGGGATGCAGGTCCGTGAGCGGATCGTCCTTGTAGACGTACCGCACCAGGTTCTTGTAGCGTTCCATGGTGGCCGGAAACAACTCCGTTTGCATGCGCGCGCAATAAGGGCATTCCAGATCGTCGAAATTGATCACCGTTACCTTCGCTGCCGGATTGCCTCGGATGGGACGCCCCGCAATGGAAATAGCGTCCGCGGGATCCTTCGTCAGGTCCAGCGTATCCATGTGCACGAGCTTGGTGCTGTCATTCGAAATCAGAAAGTCGAACTCCTGAGCCTTGCCGTTATGCACGATGGTGATGGGCAGCGTCTCGTAGCCCGTAAATTGGCTGGGTTTGCGAGCGCCAATATTCAACGTAACGTCCGCGGGCAGGTCGAATTCCGAGCGCACCATGATATCAATGCGGTGGTTGAGCGCGGGATCGGGCGCTGCAGGCGGTGCAGTTTGTGCTTTACACCCAACGGTCAGGCCGAGAAGGAGCAGTCCGGCTAAGAAACGGGCATTTGCCAAGTTGATTTCTCCTCAGGAAAGGATACCCCAGACGACCGCTATACGGTCGTGTCCGGCGCCCCATTCCCAGGTCGATATGCGATGGACGTATGTGGCGCGGAAAGGCAACCTGAAGGGCTAATACGCCGGCGGCAAAGTGGGATCGCGGAACACCGAGTTGGCCCGCCGGATGTCGCCCACGGCTCCGAAGTTGGCCAGGGTGAAGCTGTAGAGCCACTGGGTCTCGTCGCGGCTCGTTGAACCCACAGTGCCCAGTTCAAAGCGCCGGTAGCCCATAGTCAGGCCGCAGCAGTTCCAGTTGTAGACCGCCTGCACGCCGCCGTATTGCACTTCGTGCTGCACAAAGTCATAGCCGCCATTCATGGCCAGGTTGAGTCCGCTGCCGCTGGGCTTGCCGAATTCCAGGAAGGGCTGTATCTGCTGGCTCTTGAGAGTAGAGAATGTGGCGGGAGTCGAGGCCGTGGCGCCGTTGGTCTCCTGGTCGTCCACGGCATTCAGCAGCGCGTGCCCGATGCCCAACGTGGTGCGGCCAAAGCTGTAGCCCGCGAACACGTTGTCCGCGGCCAGTTGACCGGCGATGGTGTCGTAGGCCAGGTCCCACTGAATGCGCAGATTGTCGATGGCCTCGAAGCGGATGCGCGAAGTAATCGGCGCAATATTGCGCGGCGAAGTGAGGAATGTCGGCGCCATCAGGTCCAGCGTGGCATCGAACACGTTGCGCCGGCCCGGAATGAGAGCTCCGCCGAAATTCGAATTGATAAAGTACTCCTGCGCGATCTCCCAGGTCGCCCACTCCCGCGGCGCACTCGGGCAGTCGCCGGCATTCGCGGTATCGCCGGTGGCATCGGAGCTGCCGCCGGCGTCGGAACTGTTTTCGCTATCCTGATCATTCGTGCCGCAGCGTTTCTCGCCCGTCGGACGCAGATAAAACCGCTGGGTGAGCGAAAAGCCGGCCTCGTTCACATTGCTGGCGACGTCCGCGGTATCGAACAGGAGCACGTTCTGGGCCTTGGCGCCTATTCCGCCGACATACCTGTAGTTCAGTTCCGGCTCGATCACGTGGCGCAGCTCACGGTGCCAGTAGGGAAACTCGTAATCCTTTTCCAGCGCGGGCGGACGGATGTCGATGGAAGCTTCGACGTCGGTGCGGTTGAGCGCACTGTGGCTGATCACGGGCGTGGTGAACTGGCCAGTGAGCCTGGGAGTCTGGCTGATGGTGTACCCGGTGTCGCGCAGCGCCACTTCAGGCAGGAAGCTCCATCCGGCGGCCGACAAGGGCATGGAGAGATGCGGATAGAAGTCGATCCGTCCCACGTTGCGCGAGTGGAAGAACGGCTCGGAGCGGTTCAGATAGCCGAGTGACGATCCGAGTCCCCAATAGATCAGCCCACTGCCGAGCGGCCGGTCCAGCACGTCGTAGCGAATTAGCGGCAGGCGCAGGATCTTCACTTCGTTGCCGTTGGTGGTGCTGGCAAAGGATTGAAAGCGGTCCAGCCAGACCGACGGGAGCATTCCTTTGTGATTATGGGTCAGCACCACGTCGCTGGAAACTTCGGAGCTGATGGCCTGCGCGTAATTGTCGTCGAAGACCAGCCGGTAAACGTAGCTCGACAGGTATTCCATGGCGCCGGCGACTCGCGTATTGGGAGAAAAATCCTTGCGCCCCAGCACGTTCACATCCACTCCGCCCTGATTCACCCGCTCGTAGCCGGTGGGATTAGCGGTCGATACAGTCACTGGCTCTTCGATGCCACGGTCGAGCAGCGCGTTCCAGCGCGCACTCAGTTGGTCGAGCCCCGGGCCTTTGTAGCGGAAATCGCCGTTGGGCGCCCAACCGCGCTTGCTGAAGTACTCCGCGCCCACCACCATATCCATGCTGCGGTTGATGGCCCAGTACATCTGCTCGCCCAGCGTGTAGCCGCGTATCGACGATCCGTTGCTAATCACCGGCGTCAGCAGTCCGCTGGTCCGGCCGGTTTCGTTGGCCGGGTGGTGCAGATAGGGAAAATAAAACATCGGGATGCCGAGAAACTCGAAGAACGCATTCGCGGTCGATGCCTTTTGGTCGTCCAGATTAATGGAGTGCGCGATAATCCGCCAGTCGGGGTGGGGCAGCCGGCAGTTGGTGATGGAGCCGTCGACGATGCGGTAGCGGCCCTCGCCGGTCTGGAGTAGCACCCGGCCTGAGAACAGCAGCGGGTTCGGAATGGAGTACACCACCGTGTGCCCCATGGCGCGCACGC
>CAWFPZ010000019.1:0-102393 GCA_963817835.1 uncultured Acidobacteriota bacterium
GATGCAGATGACCAACGTTTCTTCGGTGGTGGGCTACATCAACTATCTACAAGGCGCGATTGGCGCCAATGCAACCTCGGGCCCCGACGTCTTCTCGTTCTACAGCACCGAAATGGGTCTCGGCCTCCACGCCCAGTCAGTTGGTCGACCGCATCAACCTCCTGCTGATGGCCGGACAAATGAGCAGCGCGCTCTACAGCCAGATCGTCGCCGCAGTCAGTTCAATCACAATCCCCACCGGAGATCAGAACGCGATCAATGCCGCGCTTCTGAGCCGTGTCCAAACCGCAATTTATCTCACCGTGGCGTCGCCCGACTTCGCCGCGCAGCAATAGGAGCCCGCAATGTGCAACCACCACCAAACCCGCCGGCAGTTCCTGCGCGCGGCGTCCATGGCCTCCATGGCCGGCTTCTACGTGAGCCCGTTCCTTCTTGAACTCAACTCGCTTGCCGCCATGGCGCAAGGGAGCGGCAGTTCAGACTATCGCGCCCTGGTTTGCATTTATCTGCAGGGCGGCAATGACGGTCACGGCACTGTGATTGCTACCGATCCCGACTCGTTTTCCGCCTTTACGCAGGCGCGGTCAGGTGCGCCCGGCCTCGCGTATCCCATAAGCGAACTGCTGCCCATCAATCTCACCACGCCTCAACCCGGCCGCACCTTCGCGCTGAATCCATATCTCACAGGCGTGCAAAACCTTTTCAATGAAGGCCGTGCCGCAATCGTTGCCAACACGGGTACGCTGGTGACCCCGGCTACCAAAACGCAAATCAATGCCAACTCGGTGGCGCTGCCTGACAGCTTGTATTCGCATTTCGATCAAACCGCGGCGTGGCAGGCCATCGCCTCCAATCTCGGCAGCGGCGAGCGTGTGGGTTGGGGCGGTGCGGTTGCCGATGCCATCGAAGCCATGAACATGAATTCCAATTCCATGTTCACCTGCATCTCGACCGCCGGCAACGCGCTGTTTCTCGCCGGGCAGACGTCGTTTCAGCTCAACGTAACGCCCGCCGGCCCCATTCCCATCGGCGGGCTAGCCCAGCCTCCATTCGGATCATCCTCGAATCCACTCAGCGCCATCCTCAGCGGCGACGAAACCAATCTCTTCGCCCAGGAATACGAAGTCGTCATCCAGCGTTCCATCCAGGCGCAGGCCATGCTGGCCAGCGCCATGGCTCCGGCGGGCGTCGGCGGAGTGCCCAATGCGCCGCAGTATCTCGACCCGGTTTCGATGAAGCTCATGGACAATCCCCTCGCCGATTCCCTGCAGACCGTGGCACGCATCATCTCCGGCCGCGCCAGCCTCGGCGTCACGCGCCAGATTTTCTATGTCCAACTCGGCAGCTTCGACACGCACAATAACCAGGCGCAGATTCATTCGCAACTTCTCACCCAGCTCGGTGCCGCGCTCGAGTACTTCGACGGCCTGATGGTCAACATGGGCCTCAGCGACAACGTTACTGCCTTCACCATCTCCGATTTCGGACGCACTCTTACCTGCAACTCAAACGGCACCGACCACGGTTGGGGAAGCCATCATTTTGTTCTGGGCGGTGCGGTGAAGGGGCAGAACATGTACGGCCAATATCCAGTGGTCGGCGTCAATCAGGCCAACGACGTCGGCGCAGGCAGGCTGATTCCCACTACCTCAGTCGAGCAATACGCCGGTACCCTTGCCAGTTGGTTTGGGCTCTCCGATAGTGAGATCCGAACGGTCTTCCCCAACTTCGGAAACTTTGGCTCTGACCCGTATCTGGGCTTTATGGGCTAGGCATTTCTCCTTCGGATATCAGTCTGATGACTCGCCGAAATAGCCTCCGGTGAGTAGATGAATCAGCTCGCGAAATTCCTTGTCAGAGAAGGCGCGGCCATTACGCGTGACCAACGACCTGCCTGAATCGTCATTGCCGTCGTCAACGAGCAGTGGCCGGTGAACGCTATCCGCTGTAGCTTTCGGATGCTGTTGGATCAACAGCTCGTGCCGGTCATGAATTCAGGGCCTGCCCAAGACAAAATCGTCGGGCGCCAATCAACGCCTCTGCACGCAATGAGCTTTCGCCCCAAAGGCAACCATGGAAAGGAATTGAAAGCCGTTATAAGGCAGCTTCTAAGACGAATGGTGCGTCTGCCGTGTTGGATGCAGGGTACGAGAAAAACGCGGCGAAACGCAGTCCTATTGCGCCGCGTCGTTCCTATCGGCCCTGCGGCATTCGCTCCGTTTCAGGCAACTGCGTTCCCGGGAACCGCATCGAACCCTCTGCAATCCCTGAGCGAGGCGGCAACGTGAAGAAAGCAGGTAGCTCATCCGATCCGCTCTGGTACAAGGACGCTGTCATCTATGAATTGCACGTGCGCACCTTTGCCGACGGCAACAACGATGGCATCGGCGACTTCACCGGCCTAATTGGCAAGCTCGATTACCTCCGGGACCTTGGCGTTACGTGTCTCTGGCTACTGCCGTTCTTTCCCTCCCCACTGCGCGACGACGGCTACGATATCTCCGATTACACCGGCGTTCATCCCAACTATGGGACGCTCGATCAATTCCGGCAATTTCTCGATGCCGCTCATGCTCGCGGCATGCAAGTGCTCATCGAGTTCGTAATCAATCACACGTCCGATCAGCACCCGTGGTTTCAGCGGGCGCGCCATGCGCCGCCCGGCTCGGTGGAGCGCGACTTCTATGTGTGGAGCGATACCGCCGCGAAGTTCTCTGGCGTACGCATCATATTTTCCGACACCGAAGTCTCCAATTGGACCTGGGACCCGGTGGCGGAGGATTACTACTGGCATCGCTTCTTTTTTCATCAGCCCGATCTGAACTTCGACAATCCCCTGGTGCTTGAGGAAATGCTCGCAGCCATGCGTTTCTGGCTTGATATGGGAGTGGATGCGCTGCGTCTGGACGCCATTCCGTATCTGGTGGAGCGCGAGGGCACAAGCTGCGAGAACCTGCCGGAGACTCACGCCATCATCCGGCGGTTGCGCGCCGAGATCGATGCCGGGTATGCAAACCGCTTCGTGCTGGCCGAAGCCAACCAATGGCCCAGCGATGTGCGCCCGTACTTCGGCGATGGCGACGAATGCCAGATGGCTTTCCACTTCCCGCTGATGCCGCGCATCTACGTCGCCATCCGCCAGGAAGACTCCCTGCCCATCACTGAAATCATGGCGCAGACTCCGGAGATTCCCGCGAATTGCCAATGGGGCTTGTTCCTGCGTAATCACGACGAGCTCACGCTCGAAATGGTCACCCAGGATGAGCGCGATTACATGGTTCTTGCCTACAGCGCCGATCCGCGCATGCGTCTCAACCTCGGTATCCGGCGGCGGCTTGCGCCACTCCTGGAAAACAATCGCCTGCGCATCGAGCTGCTCAACAGCCTGCTCTTTTCGTTTCCCGGCACGCCGATTATTTACTACGGCGACGAGATCGGCATGGGTGACAATGTCGATCTCGGCGACCGGAACGGCGTGCGCACGCCGATGCAGTGGAATAGCGCGCTAAATGGTGGCTTTTCGAACGCGGATCCCGACAAGCTTTACAGCCCCGTAATCGACGACCCGGTGTACGGTTATCAGGCCGTCAATGTCAAGGAGCAGATGGAGAACCCCTCCTCCCTGCTGCTTTGGACACGCAAATTGATCGGGCTGCGCAAGCTCTTTCGCGTCTTCGGCCGCGGCACATTTCGCATTCTGCCAACCGCAAACCGCAAGGTGCTCGCCTATCTTCGCCAATATCAGGACCAGACGGTCTTGTGTGTCGCCAACATCTCCCGCTCAGCCCAGCCCGTGTTGCTTGATCTCGACGAATACGAGGGCCGCACGCCGGTGGAAATGCTGGGCTACGTTGCTTTCCCAAAGATCACCCGGCAGCCCTACATTCTCTCGCTTACGCCATACACCTTTCTCTGGTTTGAGCTGCAGACTGCTTCCACTGTGGCCGATCTGTCCGCTGGACTCCCCGCTGACGCCATGGATGAGTGGGATCTGACTGCCGACCAACGGCAAGACGAGCAACCTGTCGTGGCAGTACCCCCCACAACAACGGAATCTCAGAGCATCGACCCACCCGGCGCCGAACCACGCCCGCCGGAGGTGCAGGTTCAAGACGGTTCGTTGGATCTTCTCGTCCTCGCTTCACCGGCTGATCGTCAGGAACTCGACAAGACCATCGCGGCTCTTGTGGCGCGCTTGGGCGGGATCTCCTCGCCGGTGCGCACCATGCTTGCATTTCCAGCACGAGACGCGGGGATTGCCGCCGAAACAGAAGCTGCCCCGCTGCAGTCGGTCGGGGGATCCCCGTGGCTGCAGTTGTCGCCGTTCACTCCATCACCCGGAGGGCTCGCGCAGCAGTGGCCTCACACCACGCAAACGTATTTCGATGCCGTGCGCCTGATGGAGGAGCACCACGCTCGCGCGGTAATCCTGCTTAGCCACAGCGTGAGCGCGCTCGACCGGCTGGCTCTGCCTTTGCTCGCGCGGTGCATTCTCAACGAACCGATCGACCTGGTCATGCCTCGTTATCTTCTCGAGCCGCAAGAAGGCTTGCTGAACGATGCCATTCTCTATCCGCTTACCAGGGCACTTTATTGCAGCTCGGTCAGGTTCCCATTGGGCGGCGACCTCGCATTCTCTGGCAAGTTCGCTCGGGCTCTCGATCTGCATCCGAGCAGTGCTGCATTTCCCGAGGAGGCGCCTGTCGTCTGGCCGGTTCCAGAAGCTCTGCGGATGAGTTGCCCGGTCGCCGAAGTGCCAATGAGGCGGGAACGGCCCGCCCAGGCTGAAGTCGCGGACATCACTGCCTTGTTTACGCGTGTGGTCGGCTCTCTCTTCGCCGACATCGAGTCTCGCGCCAGGGAGTGGCAAACATCCCGTCCCTTCCTGCAGGCCAGGAAGATCAGGGGAGGGGCTCCTCCAGAGAGTGCCTCCGCCGGCCCTTCGCCACCTGCCGATGTCACGCCGATGATCGAGTCCTTCCGTCTCGCCGGGCAAAGCCTGCAGGAGGTTTGGGCACAGGTCATGACGCCACGGACATTGCTGTCGGTCACGCGCCTGGCTGCGGCGCCAGACGGTAAATGCTCCATTCCGAATGCTTTGTGGGTCAGAATTGTCTATGACTTTCTGGTCTCTTACCGCGAACAGGCAATCAATAGGAACCATCTTGTCGGCGCGCTGATGCCGCTCTATTTTGGCTGGACCGCATCTCACTTATTAGCGGTGGGCGCGGCGGAGGGAGAATCCGCCGAACAGAGAATTGAGGCTCTCGCCCGGGCCTTCGAGTCCGATAAACCGTACCTGCTTGCCCGTTGGCGCTGGCCTGACAACTTTAATCCGTAAGCAACCGCGCCGGAAATGAAAGGAGAATCCTCATGTGGCAACAAGCCGAAAAAGCGCTGTACGATTCGCTCACCCGCGTGCTCACCGAGGTCGCCACTCTTCTGCCCGCGGTGATGTCGCTGTTGCTGGCCGTAGCAATCTGCGGCCTGCTGGGGCTTTTGTTCGCCTGGATTCTGCGCCGACTCCTCGTGGCTTTTCACTTTGACGATCGCGTCAAGGCGAATCGTTCGGCGGTACTGTCGCAGTGGTGGTCTCCGGCGCATGGTTTCTCGCTCACCCTTTCGCGAGCCGTCTTCTGGACCAGCATTCTTCTCGGGCTGGTATTGGGAATTGCCTCTTTCGATGCGGCATATAGTCCTTCCACGCACTTTGCCGCTGCGCTTTATCCGTATCTGACGCGCATCGTGAGTGCCGTTCTGATTTTGCTGGCAGGCACCATCTTTTCCCGCTTTCTGGCCCGGACAGTTCTCATCGGCGCCGTCAACATGAACCTGCAATATGCGCGCCTCCTGAGTCAGGGCGTGAAGTGGATGGTGCTGGTTCTCGCCGTGGCCATGGCGCTCGATCATCTGGGAATCGGAGGCAACATCGTGGAAATCGCCTTCGGCATTCTCTTCGGTGGAATCGTTCTGGCGCTGTCGCTGGCCATCGGTCTCGGCTCCAAGGAGATGGTGAGCCGCTCCCTGGAGCAAGACGGCCCCCATTCAGCAGAATCCGCGACCCAACCGGTCCGGCACTTTTAGCCGCATAAATTATTTCTCAAAATCCGTAGCCTGGCTTCAGTTCGCATTGATACACAGTGTTGATGGCGTTGAGTCCTTTTCTGACGGTGCAGGTCGCCCAACTCATATCGGGTTCCGGGCCCAGCGGGAAGACGATCTCAACGCCGCCAAGCTCGGCCACCATGGCATTCTCTGCAACTGTGGTAATGTAGTTTCGGTAAGTTACCATCGGCAAGAGGGGATTTTGACGTTCGATCCCCGCTGGCCGCCCCAATATACCCTTCTAAGTTGATGGAACGCGAGGATTCAGCCATCTCATCCGCCGTGCCATTCAACGGTTTGCCAGATAGCTCCTCCGCGCACGAGCCCGCGGAAATTCCGGCTTGGCTCACTCCCTTCGAACCCCATCCCTGGCTTCCGAACGGCCACTTGCAAACCATCGTCGGCAACTTTCTTCCCCGGCCCGCGTTTCGCTTGCACTCGGTTGCCGAAACGGTTGAAGTCGATCCCGCCGACGGCAGCCGCGTTCTCTGCCACTGCGACTGGCAGCCTGAACCGGAGCGCGCTTCGCGGCTCACTGCGGTGCTGGTGCACGGCCTTGAGGGCTCGTCCGATTCCCGCTACATTCTGGGCATCGCTACGCGCGCCTTCGCGGCCGGCATGAACGTCGTTCGCATGAACATGCGCAACTGCGGCGGCAGCGATGCGCTCACTCCCACGCTTTATCACTCCGGCCGCTCGGCAGATGTGGGCGCCGTTGTCCAACACTTCACGGCGCGTTTCGGCCTCGAGCGCGTGGCGCTGGTCGGCTACTCCATGGGCGGCAATCTCGTGCTCAAGTTCGCGGGGGAGTGGGGCGCGCGGCCGCCGCTTGTCTCTGTCGCCACCGTTTGTCCGGCCATCGATCTCGCCGCCGGCGCCGATGCTTTGCACGAGCCGGCCAACCGTGCCTACGAGTGGCATTTTCTGCGCAACCTGAGGCGCCGAATCCGTCACAAAGCCGAGCTCTTTCCCGCCATTTATCAGATCGGCGGCATCGGCCCCATTCGTTCCGTGCGCGAGTTCGACCAGAAAATTGTCGCGCGCTATTGCGATTTTCGCGATGCCGACGACTACTACTATCGCGCCGCCAGCGCACGCGTCGTCGACCGCATCGCCGTGCCCACGCTCATCCTCACTGCGCAGGACGATCCTTTCATCCGTCTCTCGCCTGAGACCCGCGCGCGCATCCTTGCCAACCCCCACATCCGTTTTGTTGAGAGCCGCCACGGCGGCCACTGCGCGTTCCTGGCGCGCCGTTCCGCCGGCGTCCACTGGGCCGAGGCCACCGTCGTCCGCTACCTTCAGGCTGTCGCCCCTTGAACGCCGCCCTTCGCCACGCCGCCTCCCGACGCGCCGCCTCCCGACGCGCCGCGCGCTGGAGTCACTTCGCAGCTACAATAAAAAGCGTGGGCGAGTAGCTCAATCGGATAGAGCACCGGCCTTCTAAGCCGGGGGTTGTGGGTTCGATTCCCGCCTCGCCTACCAGTTAAAATCGATCACTGCTGCTTCGGAGGCGATATGACCCGAAAGCTACTTCCTCTGCTGGGTGTGCTGGCCCTGGCAATCTGCGGAGCGTCCGCGCCGAATGCGGCCGCGGCGCCACCATCGGGGCCGCCGGCCCCACTTCCATTGCAGGCGCAGCCGCTCCAGGCGCAGTCCTCTCAGGCCCTGGTCGGCACCTGGTCTGCGACGGTGAACTGGAACCTGCCGGGCGGAATAATGATCACCACCAGCTTCACGGCCAACGGCCGCATCCAGTCGACGACCCAGAATCGCATGGGAATGAGCTACATGCTCACGGGTGGCTAACAGTTCAACGCCGCGCAGGGCACACTGAGCTACACGTGGCAGGATTACTCACCGAAGCAGATCTGCGTCGGGGGCAACTGTACACCAGCCCCGGCGCCGGCGCCGATGGGCGTGTTGACCACCAGCAGCATCCGGCTCCTGAACGCTAACGAGTTTGTCTCCACCACGAGCGCTGGTTCGGCGACCTTCGTCCGCACCAACGCGGCGGGTTTCCCGACGAACTGAACGCTTCAACCACTGACCTTCTCGGTGAGCTCGACCCAGCGTTCGTACACCGCATGGTGATCGGCCCTTGCCTCTTCCAGTTCGGCGAGGGCGGTGGTGAGTGCCTGGGAATTGGTGGCGACTTCGGGAGCTTGGATGCGCTGCTCGGCAGCGCGGAGGCGGGTGTCGGCTTCATCGATGCGAGCTTCGATGGCGTCGTACTCGCGTTGCTCCATGTAGGAAAGTTTTCTGCGGATCGGGGGCGCGGAGGCAGGTGCGGGAGTTTGTGGCTGCGCTTCCGCCGCGGAAGCTCCCAATGCAGCGCGGACTTGGCCTTCGCGCCAGGTTTCCCATTGCAGATAGTCGGCGAAGAGAGCAGCGTTGCCGAGTCCGTCCAGACCGAGCACGGCGTTGGTCACGCGATCGAGCAGATAGCGGTCGTGCGTCACGAGCACCAACGCACCGGGAAATTCGAGCAGCGACTCTTCGAGGATCTCCAGCGTGGGAATATCGAGGTCGTTTGTGGGCTCGTCGAGGATGAGGACATCGGCGGGCTGAAGCATCAGGCGGGCGATGAGGACGCGGGCGCGCTCGCCGCCGCTAAGACGCTCGACCGGCTGATTGAGCTGTTCGCTGGTGAAGAGGAAGCGCGCCGCGTAGCTGGCGACGTGGACAAGCCGGTCCTGATAGACGACGGAGTCAGAGTCGGGCGCGAGCGTGCGGCGCAGAGTGAGCGACGCGTCCAGCTCGCGCCTTTGCGAAAAATAAATAATGCGAAGCCCGGGAGCACGGCGGACTTCGCCTGCGCTTACCGGGATTTCTCCAGTAATGGCGCGGATGAGCGTGGTTTTTCCGGAGCCGTTGGAGCCGGCGAGGCCGAGCTTGAGACCGTTGGTAAGGTTGACGCTGACGCCGCGCAGGACTTCGCGATCGCCAAGCGTGACGGCGGCGTTCTTCACTTCGATCAGCCGCTTGGTCTGACGGCCGGTCGAGTCAAAATCGATCCCGGCCGTAGCGGTGCGGCTGCGGGATTCTGAATCCCGCAACTCCGCAATGAGAGCATTGGCGTTGTCGATGCGGGCTTTGGCCTTGGTGGCGCGCGCCTTGGGGCCGCGGCGGAGCCATTCCATCTCGATCTTCACGCGATTGCGCAGGCTCTCCTGGGCGCGCTGCTGCCATTCCACGTGGGCGTCTCGCTCGTTAAGGAACCTGGAATAACTGCCTTTCACGCGCAGCAGGCCCGCAGAGTAGATCCGGTTGAGCTCGACAACTTCCGATGCGATGTTCTCCAGAAAATAGCGATCGTGAGTGACCACGACGAAGGCGAATTTCGCGGAGCGGAGCAACCCTTCAAGCCATGCGATGCCTTCCAGGTCGAGATGATTCGTCGGCTCATCGAGGAGCAAAACGTCGGGCTCGGTGACGAGAGCTTCAGCAATAGCCAGGCGTTTGAGCCAGCCGCCGCTGAGGCTGGCGGCCTCTCTGCCCATGCCGGGGGCGCCGGGAGTGTCGTCTTCCGAAAAGCCGGTGCGGCCCAGAGTCTCGCGAAGCCGCTGTTCGCGTGCCTCGGCCGGTACGGCGCTGCGTTCGAGCGCGGCTTCAATGATTTGGCGTGCGGTCATCCCGAGCGCGAAGCTGGAGATCTGATGGACATAGCCGATGCGTACGTTTTTGCGGAACGAAACTTCGCCGGAGTCAGGCTGCTGTTCGCCATTGAGAATAGCGAGGAAAGTGGATTTACCTGCGCCGTTGGGGCCGATCAGGCCAATGCGATCGCCGTCCTGGACGGCAAAGGAAATCTTGTCGAGCAGCGGAAGAGCGCCGAAGCGTTTAGTGATGTTCTGCGCAATCAGAATCGGCGGCATGTTCTTAGTTTACTGAGCCGAGTCCGCTGCGACTCCCGGGAGAGTTCGCTTCTCCGGATCGAAAGGGATGAAGTCGGTCTTTTGCACTTTTGATTTGCCCACTCGCCGAGGATTGCTGCGCAAGAAAACATCCAGCCTCATGCATTACGCTTGATGAGGTTCGCAAATCACGATCAACTTGCGCCCAGAGCGCGCCGAATCCCGGGAGAATGCCAGCAATGGTCAAGCGCAGAGAGTTTCTGAAAGCAGCCGGACAAACCACAGCCCTTTTGCTCACTCGTCCCTTGCTGCGCGGGCAAGACGCCGACGCTCAGAATCCGTCGTTTCACTTTGCCTCGGACCACATGGAGGTCGAACTCTCCCGGTCTGCGCCGGAGTTGCTCAGCCTCAACATCGACGGCCTGGGCAAGACCCTGCGCGGCGCAAACATTCTCAGCGCCGATCGCAACGCAGGTGGCTATCAAGTGTCAACTACTTCTTCCGATAAAGCGCTTCGCGCGGAATACCGCCCCGCAACCGCACCCCAAAAAACGCCCGCTGGATGGACCTTCGAATTTTCTGGCAGCAAAATCGTTCTCACCACCGAGTGGTCCGCGGATTTCAATCCCGCGCCCATGGTTCTCCATTTCAATCTGAATCAGGTTCACTCCACTGCGCTCGGCCTCTTCACGCGCGACGGTCTTCTGGCCGCGCCGGCGCTCCTGCATTTTCCCGGTCAGGGCTCGATGCGGCTCACCAGCAGCGCTCCCGGCGTGGGCTTAACCTACACCTCCAACCGCCCTCAATCCGCGGCCGCGCTCTCACTGCCCGGCGCGGATTTCGTCCACCAGCGCATCATTTACACATTTGATGTGACAGCCGTCCATCCCGACGTGCCGGGTATCGCCGGCGATCCGCGCTTCGACGCCTTCCGCCGCAACTGGCTCGATGCCCTGCAGCTCAATCCGGAACTTCAGGCGCTCGCCAACAACACCGCCAGCGATTCCTGCGCATTTTGTTACTACGAATTTGCCGACATCGCCGCGCTCACTCCGCCCCTGGCCCCGGGCCTCGCCGCACTCGATGTCATGCGCCAAACTCTCGACCGCATGCTCGGTGGTGGCTTTGCCTATGGTCTGCCTGCCATCCCGGACCGTCCAACTACGGATTCGGATACCTGGCCTGCGATGGTCATTGCCGCGGCCAACTGCGTGCGCGCCGGGCACAGCGATGCCTGGCTCGCCCAAAACTACGTCGGCATTCGCGGCTGGGCTGAATCCATGCTGGCAAGCGATTCCAGCGGCGACGGCCTCATCAAATATTCCGTCAGCGGCAACTCCAACACGTGGTCCGAGGGAGCTCCCAAAGTGAGGCCTTCGAACTGGTGGGACACCATCGGCTTTGGCTACGAAGATGCTTACGCCAACGCGCTCGCCTATCGCGCGCTGGGCGATATGGTCATGTTGGCCCGCAAGGCCGGAAAGCCCGGCGATGCCGCGCGCTATCAGGCCGCCGCAGACAAGCTGCGCGCCCATTATTACGAGCGCTTCATCGATCCCGCCACCGGCGTTCTCGCCGGCTGGCGCAGTGCCGACGGCGAGCTGCACGACTACTATTTCCTCTTCGTCAACGGCATCGCCATTCACTATGGCCTCGTCGCCAAGCCGCAGGCCAACGCCATCATGGACAAGCTGATGGCCAAGATGAAAGAAGTGGGCTACGACAATTTCACTCTGGGGTTGCCGGGTAATTTGGTCTCGGTCGCTTTGAAAGACTGTGTGGATAAGCGCGGAAAGGGTCGCTTTGGCTGTGGCACTCGCCCCGATAACTCCGATGGATTCCAGAATTATGAGAATGGCGGCGCCACCGGCGCTTTCGCCTACTTCACGCTGGCCGCTTTGTACGATCTGGGCCGCGCCGCTGAGGCCGATGCGATTCTATTTCCGATGCTGGAAGCGTATGGCAAATCCGGCTTCGAAGGACGCGATGCAGCAGGCCACTCGCCCGATTGGCGGCGGTGGGACGGGACCGCGATGGGATATGAGGGACTTTTGACGGACGACTACTACGCGCTGCTCGCGGTTCCGCTGCGGCAATCTGAAACGCAATGGAAAGATGGCGTCCGGCCCGCAGCCTGGCCGGAATCCGCAGCGCACAAGCTATAAATCAGTCGCACACCAGCGCGGCATCCGGAAACGCCTCTGCCGCGTCATCGATCTCCGATTCGGCACTCTCGCCCGCTTCCATGCGTGCCGCAAAAAACCGCTCGACCTCGCTCAGCACATCGACGCCATTGCGCGCGTGGTAAATCGCCGCGCGCAGCTTCGCGCCGCCCGTCACGCCGTGCGTGAACCACGTGGCGAACTGCTTCATCTTGCCCACCGGATCGCCCAGCCTCGCGTCGCGCGGCAAATCCTTGGTCGCCTCGGTCTCGGCCATCAGCATTTCAAAGTACGCGCGAATCATCCGGAAGCGATCATCCGTAGTCGGCTTCTCGTAGCTGCCCGTCGCCGTGTATTGCGCAATCTGCCGGAAGATCCACGGATTCGCCGGCGCAGCGCGCCCGATCATCACCGCGTCGCATCCCGTCTCGGCCACCATCGCCGCCGCGTCCTCCGGCGTGCGCACATCGCCATTGCCGATCACCGGCAGCCGCACTGCGTCTTTCACCGCGGCAATCCAGTTCCATTGCGCCTGGCCGCTGTAACCCTGCTCGCGCGTACGCGCATGCAGCGCCAGCCCGTTCAACCCTTCGGCCTCGGCCATCCGCGCCAGCTCCACGCACACAATCTGGCTGTCGTTCCAGCCCATGCGGAACTTTACGGTGAAGGGAATTGTCACTGCCTTGCGAATGGCGTGAAAAATTTCGCCGATCTTCGGCAGATCGCGCAACAGCCCCGACCCTCCGTTCGATCCCACCACGCGCTTCGCCGGGCAGCCCAGGTTCAAGTCGACGGTGTCGAAGCCCGTCTCCTCCACGATCCGCGCCGCGTCGGCGAGAGTCGCAGGATTCGATCCGAACAGTTGCGCTCCAATGGGATGCTCGTCGTCGTAGAACGTCAGGTAGCGCCGCCGCTTGGTCTCGCGCATCCGCGAGAGCCCATCCGCCGAAGTGAACTCCGTCATGATCAGCCCGCATCCCGACTGCGCATTCGTAATTGCCGCATCGATCTGCGGTTCACTCACGGGACTCTGCGATTCACCCACAGAGGTGGGTGCCCCATATCTCGATTCTGAGATGTGAGAAGCGGGGCCGGCATTGTTTCCAATCTCGACGTGGGAGAACAAACTCGCATGCCGGATAAATCTCCGGAACACCGTGTCCGTAACTCCGGCCATCGGCGCCAGCACTGTCGCCGGCCGCACCACGACCGCGCCCAGCCGCACCTCCGCCGGTACCCGCGCCTCCGCGGGCATGGCATGTTCCACCGGATTGTCCCAGTCCTTCTTTACGGTGAAACCTTTACCGGCCATTCGTTCAGCTCCCGATCGCAGGTGCAACAAACACTGCCGCCCAAACAAACGTGAGCCTCCGCCGCGGCGGAGGCCCACTCGTCCAACTCGCGCCTCGGCTACTTGGCCGCCGCGATCGCCTTGTCGCTCTTGGCGTACTTCCGCCGGAACCGCTCCACGCGTCCCGCCGTGTCTACCAATCGCTGCTTGCCCGTAAAGAACGGGTGGCAAGCCGAGCAAATTTCCACGTGAATGTCGCCCTTGTGGGTCGACTGTGTCTCAAAATTGTTTCCGCAGGCGCACATCACGCGCACCGCGGCATAATTGGGATGAATCTTTTCCTTCGGCATCGACAGACAGACCTTTCCTCTAATTCTTCGCTATCAATATTGTAGGGGGATTCGCCCGCTTGCGCAATCGCCGGGAAGGGAAGCCGGAAAAGCGGCTCCTGGCTTCTAGCCTCTAGCTTCCAGCCAAGAACTCCTAGCCTCCCATGTGACGCGAACTACCTGATTCACAACAAGTTCCAACCCGGCACGATGGAGCTGGCAGCTGGAAGCTAGTAGCTAGAGGCTGTGTCTTTTCCCCGCCAGCTCCGCCCGTGCCGCCAACCCAATCGCCATGGCCATCACGCAGTCGTCGTGCGTGCCGGCCTGCGCGCCCGAACTCCCATTCGGCTGCCGCACAAAGCTCCGGCACTCGCCCAGCAGCCGCCGGCTCTGGAAGCACGCCGGCTCCTCCACCAGCGCCGCGCCCAGTCGCGAAATCGCCCCCGGCCGGCTCAAGCTGGTGGTCAGCCAACCCGCCTGACCGCCTTGCCCGTAAATCCGTTCGTACTTGCACGCCGTCTCTGCCAGTGCCAGCACGCCGCTGCCGTGATTGTTCCGCTCCACCACCAGCCACGCCCCGTTGTACTCAGCGGCGAGCCCGGTCACAAATCGCGCCAGCTCCAATCCGCCCACGTGCCCGGCGAACTCCGCGCACTGCAAGCCCGTCTCCATCTCCAGCACTTGCGCAGCAGAGTAGTCGCCGTTGCTTCCGCCTCCTGCCGGATCCACCGCCACGACGTATTCTTTTCCTTTTACCGGCGGCAACCAGACTTCCAGTTCTCCATTCTTCCGCCGCTCCACCGGCTCCGGCGTGCTCTTCAATCGAGCTTCCACCGCTGCCAGCTCAAACACGCTTTCGCCGCTCGCCAAAAAGCAGCTCTCTTCGTCTTCGGCATACTCTTGCGCCGTCAGCCCGCGAAAATCCGCCCGAATCCGGCGCCGGTACGCGATCTGTGAGAGCTTCAGCCCGTGCCTTTTCATCAGCACGCGTTCTTCGTCGGTCAGGCTCGCAGCATCCACAGCTTCTGACCGGTACCGCTCCTCCATCCACCAAGGAAAAAAATGCCGCACCGCTCCCGTCTCATCAGCCTTGCGCCACTCTTCGTGGAAGCACCCGCCCACGCCCTGCGGCGTCGACTCCAGAATCAGTTCTCCGCCCGGCGCCATCGCCGCGCGCAATCCCGCCAGGATATCCGCCGCGTCGCCCGGCCACCGCGCCAGTTCGCTGCAGTGCAGGTTCTGCACCGTCAATCCCCGCCCCGCGTTGCGATCCGCCGCGCTCACCACGCGATACTCCGTATCCATCTCCGGAAACACAATCTGCCGCACGTTCGCCCGCCCCGTTTTCAGCGGACCTTCGCGCATCCCGTTCGGCAGCCAATCCAGAAACCGGTGCACGATGCGGAAGATCTCCTCCGCCGCCTCCTGCGTGTGCGCCACTTCCAGGGTCAGCGTGCCCGGCTGCGTAATCGTCTTCAGAAAAAATCGTGCCGCCACCCACGTCGTCAGCCCCATCTGTCGCGCCTTCAGCACAATGTTCCGTTGCCCGCGCTTTTTCTCGAAGGCCTTCTGCACTTTATTGGCTATCAGTTTTCCCGGTCGCCCCTCGCGCGTCCGCACCACCAGCAATCGTTCTGCCAGCGAAAAGATCGCAGTTGGCCCGCGCAGGCTTGCCGGATGGCGGTCCAGGGCCTTCCCCAGGAACTCCAGTTCGCTTCGATCCAACTCCCCGTTTCGCAATTGTTCCAGGAGCGGTCCCAATGCATCAATCCTCGGCTCGCAATCTTCCCTCGCTTCCACAGAACCCCCACATGCACACCGCTAACACCGCTTGCCTCGCTCACTTCGTTGCTCGCCGTCGCTCCGCCACCGCAGCTCTTCGGTCTGCCGCGCTGGCTTGCGCCGTTCCTTGCGCCCCGTGCCTGGTACCGCCTGGTGATCTTTCCCCGGCCCACATCGCAATCTGCGGTCGTGCCGGCGTCTTTGGCCTGGAATCCGGGGCCGTTCCTCGCAAGCAACCCGCTCGCCGCTCTTTCCTCCTTGATGGCCCGCGCCCGTTTCACCACCCCCCGTTTGCAGAAACCGTCGCTCCCGCCGAGTACGTGCCCGTATTCGGCCCGTACACCACGCCGGTTTTCACGTTGCTTGCGCCGGGGTCGGTGGGCAGCAGCGCGGCGTGGCCATTGATCGTGCCGAGCGTGTAGCTGGAATCTTTTGCGGAGAGGATATAGTTCGCGGCTGCAGGTGTGTAATAAAAGGCATTTGCGTAAGAGTTCTGTACCCCTAGCCCCATCTTCCCGTTGATAATGTTCCCGGTTAAAGTTAGGGTCCCTCCGTTTTGGCACCCCGCATAAGCGACAGTGTTTGATCCAATACAATTTCCAACCATCGTCACGTTGGCGCCGTCATAGTTATCCATGCCGTATGAGGCATTCCCCGTTCCGACTGCCGCGTTTCCGGCTATATTCCAAGGGCCGGTATTGGCTCCATAAATAGCAACGGCTGATGAACCAGACCCTCCGGTTAGGTTGCCTACGAAGTAGAAAGTGGTGCTTGTGTGGTTGTCATTCACCCCATAGGCGGACGACGCGGTACCCCCGTTAACATTGCCGCAGATTGTCCCCCCGCCCGTGCTGCCGCTGACCGCCAGCGCCGTCGTCTTCGTCGCCGTCACATTGGCATGAATTACGATGTTGTTCGCTGTGGCGTAGGTAAATGCGCCGCCGTTAGTTGAATTTGTCTGCAGCGTCACCGTCACCGTCACCGTGCCACAGACACCCGCGCTCGCCCCCGTCGCCGTTCCGGGGTCCACGTTCACTGCAATCGCCGTGCAGCCGTTGGCATCGAACACATCGCCGTTCATCTGTGCTCCCCACACAAGCGCCGTCCCGCTGCCTGCGCAGGAGCCTGTTGAGGTTGGATACCACGTCACGGCGTTGATATTGGCGCTGGAAGTCCCGGCGTACCAGGTCGTCGCGCACAGCGGCGACGCCAGCAAAAGCAAAATGATCGGAAGTAGACGATTCATAAGTCTCCTTATCGCTCCGTCGTCATCACGCATTGAATTGTTGTGCTCGTGCCGTCAGCCACGAAGGTCCAGGTCGTCCAGGCGCCGGAAGCGACGGTTGTGGTGGAACTTTGCGTGCCAGCTGTCCAGGTATTCGCCGTACTCAGCGAAATCGCGCCAGTCAGCAAAGCATTGCTGCCGCTATCAGCCACATTCGCCGTCGAGGCGCCGCTAGTATCCGAATAGCACTGAACCTGCGTGATGGTGTACGTGGTCCCAAAGACGTTCAGGCAGCGTGCTTTCAGTGTGTAGGTTCCCGCCGCGATCGCAGAGCCACCGCCCCACAGGCCAACCTGGCAGGGTTCGATGCGATTCGCCGTGGACAGCCGCGCTGGCGCTACCGTGCCGCTGGCCAGGTTTGAGGCATTACTCGAATAGGTCTCCGCATTCGACTGCGCCGCGGCCGCCGCGCCGGCCGTATCAAAGGCGGTGCTGGCTTGGGTTGCTGCCGAGCCCAGGCCCAGATTCGTTCGCGCCGTGGGTGCGCTCGCAAGATCGCTCAGGTTGTTTGACTTTTGCAGTGCGGCTGCTTCCGCAGTTTCCGCACGCAAGGTCTCTGTTCCCACTGCCGAGGTTGCAAAGGTCTCGGCAGTGCTTTGCGCGGTGGTCGCCGCGCCAAAGGCGTCGTACACGCCGGCGCCAATTTCGGCCTGAACTTGTGCTGAGGTTGCGCTCACCGTCTCGCACGTAGCCACCGCTCCAGCATTCTCACCTGGCGGCACGCATCCGTGGTACTGATCCTGCCGCGCCTCCATGATTTGATCTACGGTCACACCGCATGTGCCCGCTGCGGTACACGCTGGGTTATTTGGGCCAGGAATGAACGCCCAAAACGGCTGTGCAAACTGGTTCCCGTAAGTTTGGGAGCCGGTTGCTGCCGGCCCAGGCGAGATATTAAAGAGAATGTTGTGTGGGGTAGAGTTGCCCGTAACGATGGTCGCAATAGCAACTTGCGGGCTCCACCCGTTGTCGCTTAGTTGGGTTCCGAATGCGGTAGGAAATGCATAACTCGTGGACCATGCAGTAGGTTGAAACGCATCCGTGCTTGTGGTGTAAAGATTAAAGCTGTTATCCGTTCCGCCTAGCGTTCCTTGGGTAAACATCTGCCCCGGCATCGGCTTTACCCACGAGCCAAAGATAAAATGATCGCCGGGATAGGTAGCTCCGGTCCATGTCCCGATGGTCGGTCCGCCCCCTGTCGTCGTGAGGCTGGTTAGTTGCGCGGCCCGCATTTCTCCACCGGGTCCGTCCGGGCCAACCACATTTGTAACCGTGCAATCGGAATACGTTGTGCAGTAACTTGCCCAGGTCGCCGGGGATGTTGTGATTGGCAGCGAGCCGAACGGCAATATCTGCGGCCCGAAGCTCGCGCCCTCGTTCTCAATCTCGCCCTTGAGCAGGTTGCCTTGGTTGTAGACGCCGCTCGATGCTGATTGATTTACCGGGCTGCCCAGCACCGTGCCGGGAGCGGTTCCGTTGACGGAAAGATTCCCGTTGAAGTACGGATTTGTCAGCGCACCAGTATCGACAGTGTTGTTATTGTCGATTTCCACGCAGCCAGAAGGGGCTTCGTTGTCGGTATACCCGAGCAACCATTGAGATGCCCAGGAAATGTTGTCTTGCAGGTATTGGTCCTTGAGCGTCAGGCAACTTGTAGCATTGACGCCACCATTGCGGTTATCAATGGTGATGGCGTTCCCCCACACTTCCTCGTAAGTCGTGTTGGAAATGCGCGGGAGTGAAGCGATTGACGATGTGCCTTGCCCATCGATCTTGATACCACCGACAAGAAATGTGCCCTGGTCAATGTCCATGGCGTTGCAGCCGCTATTGGTCGAGGTTTGATAGAGGCCGCTCACGTCTGTGTCGCAACGGAGCGATGCGGGATAACTTACTTGCGGGCATCCGCCACTAGGGCATGGAGGAAGCTGTTGGCCCACACTACTAGCCGAGAAGTTAGACTCGTGGATTTGTGATAGGTAGCTCCCGGTGATTTCAACCGCAATAGACGTGATGTGCGGCCCCGCTTGAGCGCTGGTTTTATTCATCACGAGATTGGTACTGCCCTGTGCCCAAAAGCACGCGCCATAGCACCCTGTGATGCCAATATTCTCCCAGGTCTGAGGGTTATAGGTGTTGAACGCGGGAGACACAGCAACTTCGCCCCACTGATCACTGGAACTGTGGTTATGGTTCACTGGAATGTCGATCTTGTGCGAGCCTACTGTGTTCCCTGAGAGGCACGTGAAGCCGGTCAAAGGGACGCCATTCGAACAGACCACACGGGCCGATTCAAACGCATCGTCGTTGAATCCTGACACGGTGCAGCCGGTGGCCGTTGTCGGTGTGGCGTCGGTCTGGAAATAGGTGATCGTCTTGGCGGAATAATCGGCAGCGCTCACCACGTTGTTTGTCGAATCGAGCGATGAATCCGAGCAGCCAGTAACGGTAATGAGTTCGCCCGGCGGAATGCGGATCGCGCTTGACAGGCTCAAAACCACTTGCCCATCGCCGAAGTGGGCGGTCCTCGCCGCCGTTGCCGTCGACGAAGTTGTTCCAGCAATCGTGATGGCTGATCCGGGAGGAAGATTAGCAATGCTCCCATTGGTGAAGGTGGGGGTGATCGTGACCTGTGTGGAAGGTGCTGTGCTAACGGCGCTGCCAATAGTTCCATTAACAGTTGGGCCGAAAATCATTCCCGCACCGCCGCCGGTTTGGAAGGCGTTAGTCTCTGTGCCGCTATCGCCTTGCCATTGCTCCCAGTAGGGCGCTACCAGCGTCGATCCAACCTGTACTCCACCCTGCAAAACAAACTTTACTTCACCTGCGGGAGAGATGGCGAGCGCAGACGGATTGGCCCAATAGCATCCGGGGCCGCCGCCTATTCCACCGCAAGGAAGAAGCACGGTTCCGGTTGCGCCATAGGTGGAGTTGATGAGGTTGACGCACGCCTGCACCGCGCTATCAATGGGCGTCGCATTGTTAATAACGGCGCCTTGGGAACGAATGTCGCACACCGGCGAGAGAGCTGGAATCGCTTCTGCCGCCTTCACGTTGCCCGTCACCGCAATTCCGTTATTCCCGTCTGACGCTACTCCCGGCAGCAGATTGGCAATGGCTCCGCTGGCGCTCGTAGCTCCCGTACCGCCCGATGCCAGTGGAATTGCATTCATGCCGCCGATCGTTGTGCCGCTGGCGGTGTAATAGGCAATCTGCCCCGCGTTTCCAGAGTTAATGGTCCCGCTCGTTCCACCCGATCCAGATCCGCACGCCGCGCCCGTGTTGGTGAGATATCCAGATGTATCCACCTGCAGGCAGAAATGTCCTGAAGAAGCGGCCATGCCCGGGAACTTAATACTCGTCGGCCCCAGAAATGCCGCGACTAAGTTAGCGCTCGATCCCGAGTAGATATCCGTCTCCGCGCCCGATCCGCTTTCGTAATTTAGCCGGATGTGCCCCGTCGCGTTGCTGGTATCGATATAAGTGTCGCCGCTGTTTGTACTTTGGTACGCCTTGAAGCTGTCCAGTCCACCCACCGCCGAGTTAAGCGCCCAGTTATTGCTCGCGTCCTTCACCATGTACCACTGGCTGTTGCCGTTCCAGTCCTTGTAGGTGTACGAACCCTTCTGGCTCGCCGTAAGTCCCGGCCACAGGTAGTAATCCACCTCTGCGTCGGTGTTGTTGCGCACTGTCATGGTTCCCGTCGATTGCGTCGTTCCGCCCACTTGCACGGTTCCGTTGAACTGCGCGTCACCTGCGTTGTCCACGGTTGCCACCGTCGCCGGCATCGCCCCGCCGCTCGAGAAACTCACGCCGCCAGTTCCGGCATTGGTCGAGCAGTTGAAGCACACATTTCCCGTGCCCGCTCCGTTCAACGCCGTCTGGTTGCTGTTGCTGCTCTGTCCGTGATTCCACTGCGCGATCTGCAGCCGGTTCACGTTGTTCAGCAGATCCTGCACCTGGTAAAGCTGTTGCCCGCTCGCGCCGTCACTGAAGCCGTAAATCCACCGGTATCCATAATCCGTCTGAATCTCGTTCAGCAGTCCGCGCTCGTTTCCCGCGCCGATGCCCAGACGGAAATGGTTGGTCAGCGTTGCATCCTGCTGACTTCCGTACCAGTCACCGTTCAATGCGTTGAAGCTCCGGTGAAAGGTATCGAGGAAGCTGTTGCGCGTACCGTTGTCCGTTAGTTTTCCCGTGAACATCGTGCCGCCGGTCATCCAATTGTTGTAGGCGCTGCCTGCGTCCGCCACGATCTGGTTCGTCGAGTTCTCGTTGCGCAGTCCCACGATCGTGTTGTTCTGCGCATTCGCTCCCAGGTGCAATGCCGTCGCGCATCCCTCTACGTCTCCGCCAGTAAACGTGTTGCCATCACCCTGCTGCAGGTTGATTCCGTATGTCCCGCTGATCGGATTTCCGCTCGCCGTCGGGCAATCGATGTGCAGCCGCACAAATGTGCTCGCATTCATCCAGTCCGTCGTCGCCGGATTCGCCACCTGGTGCCCGATCGCATTCACCGCGCTCCCGAACCCGCCAAACTGATCGTCCAAAAATGTGCCGCCCGTATAATTCCCGGTTCCATCCAGCGTCATGCCCGTCTGGTTTTGATTGCCGAGAAAATAAATACCCTCGAGATCCATCTCCTGCGTCCGATAGGCAACCAATCCCTGCGCCGTGGCGCTCGTCGCCGCGGTGGTATTTATCGCGACGTCGTCCATGTGGAAGCCCGGCGTATCCACGGCATAAGTCGGATCGCCTACCACCACCATCGCGCCCGCGCCCGAGTAGGCAAACACAGTCCCGCCCTGGCTCCCGCTCGCCTGCGTTCCGCCGCGCAACGCGCATCCCCGCAAGGCCACGTTCCGCGTCCCCGCTGTCACCACAATCTGGTTCGCCGTCGCAATGGTCGCGCACGGCAGCAGCACCGCGGCGTTCGGCGTAGCAATCGTCAGGTTCGATGCCATCGACAAATTCCCCACAAAATTCCGCGCGTCGCACGTGCCGCCATAACTCGCATTCAACGCATTCACGCACGCCTGGATCTTCGTCCCAATATCCGCGCCCGGAAACTGATCTACTTGGAACGCCGCTCCAACTCGGCCACTCCCGGCCAACGCGTCATAAGTACCTCCGCCCGGCAGCGCGCCGCCTCCACCATCCACCTGCGTCCCGTAACTTGCCGAAGTCGTCGCGTTCCACACCGTATATCCGCCATTGCCCTTCAGCAGATTTCCGGCGAAGAACGTCATATCCTGTCCGCCGATCAGATTCACCGCCGCCGCCGTATCCCACGTTCCCGGCGTATTGATGCTCGCCGTCGTCGTTGACGAGCAGCCCACTCCGCCCTGCGTTACCGTCACGCCGGCAATCGATCCGGTCGCGTTCACTGTCGCCGTCGCCTGCGCCGTGCAACTCCCGCTGAACGCCACCGGCACGCTCGTCCCATACGGATCCCATCCCAGCCCTTGTTCGCTGCCCACCGTCACCGCGGTTACCGCGCCGCCTGCGGCCGTGACCGCCAGCGCCGGCTGCGCCGCGTTCCACGTCGGCATCACCACCGCGTTGCGCACCGTCCATCCCTGCGCATTGCCGCTCAAGTCCAGCACCAGCCCCGTCGGCGGTTCGCTCGTGGCCGCGGAATTCCCCGCCAGCGCCACCACGTTATCCAGCACGTTGTTCGATCCTGCTGCCGCCGTGAACGCGTGCGTCGCTTGTATGGTCACGTTCTGCCAGCGATTCGAATCCGCATTCAATTCCGCCGGCGCCGTCGCCGGCAGCGCCGGAATCACCACACCCGTATTCACTCCGCGAATATCGACGTTCCGGAAATCGCTCCACTGCGGCCACTGCGCCAGGTACAGTCCGCACGTGTGCGTCGAATGCGCTCCCGGATACTGCGCCGCCATCGGATCCACGCCCGTGGTCGCAATCTCCACGTTCTCCATCTCCGCCACGCGCAGCCCGTTTCCGCCCGCGCCCGTCGTCGCCTGCATCGCAATCGCGCAATTGCCCACCCACCATGCAGCGCCCGTTCCCGCCGTTCCCGTCAATCCATTGCCGCGCGGCGAAAAAATTGAATTCGCCTCGATCGCCCTGCTCAGTTGGCAGGCGCCTGCCGCCGCGCGCCCCTCGGCCGGCGAGCACGACGCGTCCACACTCTGGTCCACATAAATCGTCAGGTCATGCAGCCGCGTGGAGCTCAAAATGTTGAGCGCATCCGGTCCGCTCACCAGCACATCCTCGCCCGGAAATCCCATCAGCGCCGAAACCTGTTTTCCCAATCCGCCAATCGACTCCCCGCGCCAGCTCAGCGTCCGCGTCTTGCATATTCCTTCGGGAAGCACCAGTGCCACGCCGTGCGCGTTGGCATAATCCAACGCCGACTGCAGTGCGCTCGTATCGTCCGTCACGCCGTCGCACACTGCGCCGAATTCCTTCACGCTGCGCTCCGTCTGCTGCGACCCGCTCGTCCGCCAATCCACCACCTTCACACCGTTCGCACTCGTAAACCTATCCGTCCCCGCGTAGTTCGGCGGAATCTCCATCGCTCCATTCGTTCCCGCCGCGTTCATGGCCGCCTGCAGCGTCGACTGTCCGCTCGCCGCCGTGGGCGTTTCCACACCGTTCACCGCCGGCGTCGTCAGCGCGCCCGTCATGTTGCCGCCCGCCAGCGGAACGGCCGTCGCCACCTGCGTGTCCACGTAGTGCTTGGTCGCGGCCTGCATTGGCTGCGTCGGGTCTCCGTTCAGATAGAGTGGCCCGCTCAGCGTTCCGCCCGACGCCGTCAGCAGGCTCTCGCTCAACTCTGTGATCGCCTCATCCACGTACGCCTTGCTCACCGCCTGCACCGCTTCCGTCGCCGGCATAATCTGCACCTGCACCTGCGCCAGCGTCGCCTGTGCCGCTGCCGGGATCACCCAGTACTGCGTGTTCACCGTCCCGTCGCTCATGTAGTAAACGGCCGTGTAGTACTCTCCCGCGGGCGTCGCGCCTTGGTTCGGCGCGAGGTTCACGCTCACAAATCCGTCCGGCGCGATCGTCACCGTCATCGAGTCCGCGGCCACTGCCTGGCCCGCCGCAGTCGTAAACCCCGGCCAGCTGATCACCAGAGTCCCTGCGCCCGGCTGCCCATTTGCCAGGTACTCCGTGCCCTGCACAGTTGTCGTGCTCACGCCCTGCGGCCACGCCATCGCCGCCAGCCATAACGCCAGCAGCAGTCGCCCCATCCACACCAGCGGCCGTTGCCCTGCCCTTTTCGCGCGCTTTGCGAAAAGAGCGGGAACATGGCTAACTTGCTCTCCCGCTGCCGTGCTGACTCGCCAACTCGGCGTCTGTAACCCTTCGTTCTTCATGAGCTTCATCCCCATCGCGTCCTTCTTCCTGCCGCATCTCCTCGCGCCGCGCGAGGCTTCCAAATGCACTGTATCCAGCCCTTGGCCCTTAGTCCTTCAGCTCCTCATCCAACGCTAGATAACTCATCAACTTGCTAACTCGCTAACTCCGCTGACACGCTGACTTACAAACGCGCCCCTGAGTTCATAAGTCCCTTGTCCCCGCCACCCACCTCCGCCGGCTTCTTATCGTCCTCCATGCTTTCGTCCCACTCCGGCTCCGACGCCAGCAGCTCCGCCCAGCTCGGACCGCTCCGCACCTTCTTCTGCGCATCCTTGCCTTGCTTCTTCTTCTCAATCAGCGAAAGCACCACCTCCGTCCCGCGCATGTCGCCTTTTTCCACCTTGCGCACCAGCGTCTCGGCGATTGCCACGCTCTTGTTTTTCACCACCGCTTTCACCGCGTCGCGCAGCTTTTTCCGCGCTCCCTTGTAGTCCTCGAGATCCACGGGAACGCTGTCACCTTTCTTCTGCTCGTCCGTATTCGCCGCCTTGTCGCACTTCCCCCGCCTCTTCGTGGCCGCGCTCTTGTTCTTTTCCTTCGCGGTGATTTTCTGGCCCGCTTTGCTGTTGCTCATCTACCCGCCTCTCCGATTCCCCATCTGCGTCCCCGCGCTCCTTCGGCGGAAAAGAAAAAGGGCAACTCTCTTCGAGTTGCCCCTCCGGTTCCTATTCGTCCCTACGCCGTTGCTCATTCACACCGGCGATCTGTGCACCATCCTTTTCGCGCTCTTTGCGAAAACGCTGGGAATCTCTTACTCAAGGTGGGCTCACGCCCCGCGCCCACAGACGCAGCAAAACCTGGAAAGCTCCTCCGGCTCTCCCGCCCATAAGTTCGATTTCGGTACGAATGACCTTAGCTTACAGAATTCAGTAAGAATGATCTGCAAATGATTTCATCTTTATAGTTATCTATTGTTTCAATAACTTACACCCTATCCAGCCCTCGCCAACCCTTGACAAGCTCGGCCCGTTCCCTGTTGCCGCGCTCGTGTGCCCTCACTTTTCAGGATGCGTCAGCCGCAGCATGACCACCCCGTGTCCCGTCACCGTCCACGTCGACTCAGCCTTAAGCTCACCTGCATCCTCGTGACGCCACAAGTCTCGCGCCGCCGCTCGCCCCTGCCATCCCACGTCCTTCAGCCGCAGGGTCATGCGCGCCGCACCCATGGTCCGGTTGAACAGTGCGACCGCCATCGCGCCGCCCTCGAGCGGCTTGGCCCACACCTCCAGCGGACCCTCCGCGTATGCGCGATCTCCCTCGCGGCCCAGCCCATCCTGATCCACCGCGATCACCTCCCGGTTGAGCAGAATGTTCTTCGTATCCTCCGTCATCGCCGTCAGGTCGTTGCCCGCAATCAGCGGCGCGGCCAGCATGGCCCACAGGCTGAAATGCGTCTTCTGCTCGTCCGTCGTCAAGCCGCTGTTGCCCACTTCCAGAAAATCGGGATCGTTCCAGTGTCCCGGCGCGGCATACTTCGCCAATCCCGCCTCGCCAAATCCGTTCAGCGCCATGCGATCGTACGTGTCGTTGATGTCCCCGCTTGTCCGCCACATGCTTGCGCCCACTTCCGGACCCCACGTCCACACCGCACCCCATCCGTACTGGCACAGGCTGAACAGAATCGGCCGCCCCGTCGCCAGCAGATCCTGGTGCATCTTCTGGTAAGTGGCCTGCATCAGCGCATTCGATTTCTCCACGTCGCCGCCCGACTCCTGCTTCATGATGTCGCGGAACGTGCACAAGTCATACTTCAGAAAATCCACGCCCCACGAGGCAAACATCTGCGCATCCTGCGCCTCGAAGCCGTAGCTCGCCACCGCCCCGCCACACGTCTTCGGTCCCGGCCCCGTGTATAACCCGAACTTCAACCCTCGTGCGTGAATGTAATCGCCCAGCGCCTTCATGTCAGGAAAATTGCTGTTGGCATGCAGCACGCCCGCGGCATCGCGCGTGCCTTCCCAGCCACCGTCGATATTTACGTACACATACCCCGCGTCGCGCATGCCGCTCGACACCAGCGCATCCGCCTGCTGCCGCACCAACGCGTCGGAAATGTCGTGGTGAAAGTGGTTCCACGTGCTCCATCCCATCGGCGGAGTCGCCGCCATTGCCTGAGCCTGCACGCCTGCGCACCACGCGCCCAGAACCACCGCCGCCATCGCCCCTGTCCATCCCGATCGCTTCATTTCGTCCCTCCGCAACTCCGGCCTTTCCCGCGGCCACAATCCATCTCAGCAGGGCGGCTTGTCTTCGACACACCCTATGGCTTCGCTCGCGGTAGTTGCGCACGTGGAGCGAAAGCGGCTCTATCCCGGCCAACCCCGCTGACTCGCTAACTCGATAATTTGCTGACTCGCCCGCTCGCGATCCACCATGTGGCCGAAGGCCTATTTGCCGCCGCCGCACATCTCCATTGCGTGGGTCATGGCTTTGGCCACGCTGTTCCTCGTGTCTTCGTTGCTAAAGAAGAACGGAGTTTCCACATTTCCCGCACTTCGTGCTGTGACCACAAAATAGGGTGGAACCTGTGTCTTCGTCACGGCATTGGGTCCGCTTGCGTTGTCCTCCGCCTTCGCTTCCTGGGTGCTGGTCCGCGTCTCAAAGCTCTGCACAGTGCGAAGGTCGAGCGAGAAATCGCGATTGATGCGCACTTCCCCGCCATTCGTCGTCACTTTGTGCCAGGTGATGCGGCAGGTCGCGGGGTCGGCAATCACATTCGTCACCTCAATGCTGATCTGGGAAACAGGCCAGTCGGTGTTTGTCGAACTGTCATGCGCATGAAGCGTGTAGTTGATCTTCCCCTGCTCATTCAACCTGTCCTGGATGAACTGCATGGTGACGGCCAGCGTTGGGCCGTTGTCCGCGGGCGCAGGCGGCACGGATTGTTGGGCGAAGGCCGCGGAGAACATTGCAGCGATTGCAACTCCAAGAATGACACTCTGGGTTTTCATCAGAATCCCTCCTCACGCAAACTTGTCTAGGTTGGACCGGCGGCGGGCGGCACGTATGCGGGCTGCCAGCAAGCGGCTCTGCCGCAAAGCAGAGCCGCGAAATACGCAGTTGATCGAACGCGCAAATCCCTGTTCGTAGGCTCGCCCCTTTAGCCGGGCTTCTCAACCCGATTTTCGGGAATAGCCGAGCATACACTCGATTGTCCCCGCCAGCAACCAGTTTTCCTTCCGCGTTTGACCTCGCTAAACCCGCTAACTCCTCCAACTCCGCTAACCCCGCTGTCTCGCCACCTGCTAACATCTCTGCTATGCTTTTTTTGCCTCGCAGCCTCCGCCGCGCCGCCGTGCCGATCGTCCTCGGCGCAGCTTTCTTCCTGCCGGTTTACGCTCAGACTCCCGCTCCCAGCTCCTCGAACTCCGGTCCAGCGCCTTCCAGCCAGCACCGCGTCGTCATGATCGGCCAGGTCTCCGTTTCGCCCGACGGCAAGCGCTTCGCCTGGCTCGATAGCGGCGTGCTTCTCGTTACTTCCCTTGACAACCTCGGCCATAGCCAGCGCATCACCGCCGCTTCCTCGCCCGACGGCTCCTGCGCCGAGTCCGATCCCGTCTGGTCGCCCGACTCCTCCGCCCTCGCTTTCCTCTCCGATTGCGCGGACCTCGGCGGTCAATCCGATCTTTATCTCTCGCGTCTCGACGGCAATCCGCCCCAGCGCCTCTCCGCTCTCCACGGCGATGTGGATGCGCCCGCTTTCTCGCCCGACGGCAAGCGCATCGCCTTCCTCTATGTCGAAGGCGCCACCCGTCCTGCCGGAGCTCTCGCCGCCATGGACGCGCCCTCCGGCGTCATCGGCGAAGACCACATTGAGGTCCAGCGCATCGCCGCCGTTTCCGCCTCAGTTCCTGTCGCCGCGGACCAGCCGGCCGCGCCTGTCTTCCTCACCCCCGCTGACCTTCATGTCTACGAATTCGATTGGTCACCCGATTCCGCGACCCTCGCCTACGTCGCCGCCGACCCTCCTGGCGAAAATAACTGGTGGGTCGCCAAGCTCTACACGCAAACCGCTGCAGAAGATTCGAAGCCCACCGCGATCCTTGCCCCCACCGAAGTCTCCGGACCCCTTCATGGCCTGCAAATCGCCCTTCCACGCTGGTCGCCCGACGGTAAGGCCATCGCTTTCATCGGCGGCCTCATGAGCGATCAAGGCGTCACCGGCGGCGACGTGTGGGTCATGGTCGCAAAAGGGGACGCAGCAGACAGCCAGCTCCGCAATCTCACTCCCGGCCGCCCCGCGTCCTCGCAATGGATCGTCTGGGGCGATGACCAGCACATCTTCACCAGCGAAGTCTCTGACGGCGTGAATCGCCTCGTCCGTTTAACCGTGCAGAGCGACCGAACCAGTGACCGCGTCGCGACCAGCTTTGCCACGCCGGTCTTCACCTACCCCGGCACAGTCGGCATCGGCAACTTCGATCACGACCTTTCTGTCACTGCCGATCGCTCTCTCTTCGTCTTTCAGGCAAGTACCTTCGACCAGCCGCCCGAGATTTACGCCGCCGGCCCCGCCGCGGCCGCGCTCTCTACGCAAACCGTGGGTGCCCCCGGTCCGGGGTCCCCACGGGCAGGTCTTAGCCCGCGGGGTGGCGATCCCTCGCATTTGGGGACCGGGGATGCCTCGGACGCATCCAATGCCCCCTCCGGCCTCACCCAGCTCTCTTATTTAAACGACGGCCTCAAACCCACATGGGGAAGCGCCGCCTCGCTCACCTGGACCGACGACAACTTCCACATCCAGGGCTGGCTCCTTCTGCCCACAAACTACGATCCCGGCAAGAAATATCCGCTCATTGTCGAGGTCCACGGAGGTCCTGCATCGGATATCGCCTCTCGCTGGAATGGAGGCGGAGGCGGCTTCAGCGCCGCGGCCTATTCCGCCCACGGCTACTTCGTTCTCATGCCCAATCCCCGCGGCAGCTACGGTCAGGGTGAGGCCTTTACCCAGGCCAATCGCAAGGACTTCGGCTACGGCGACCTCCGCGACATCCTGGCCGGTGTCGACGCGGTTCTGGCGAAGTATCCCGTCGACCCCAACCGCGTGGGCATCACCGGCTGGAGCTATGGCGGTTTCATGACCATGTTCGCCGTCACTCAGACTCATCGCTTCAAGGCCGCCGTCGCCGGGGCCGGCATCTCCGATTGGCTTTCCTATTACGGCGAAAACTCCATCGACCAGTGGATGATTCCTTACTTCGGCGCCTCGGTATACGACGACCCGCAGGTGTACGCCAAAAGCTCCGCCATTTCCTTCATTAAAAATGTCACCACCCCCACTCTCTCCGTAGTAGGCGACCGGGACGGCGAGTGCCCCGCACCCCAATCCTTCGAGTTCTGGCATGCCCTGCGCGACCTGCACGTCCCCGCGCAGTTAGTCGTTTACCCCAATGAGGGCCACGGTTTCTCCGATCCCGCTCACCGCCGGGATGTCCAGCAACGCGCCATGGAGTGGTTTGCCCGGTATATGCCCCCCACCCCCTGACGCGCCGAGGTGGCTCGCTCCCTCGCTCCCTTGCTCCCTCGCTCCCTCACTCCCTCACTCCCTCGCTCCCTCACTCCCTTGCTCCCTCGCTCCCTGTCTTTTCTGCTCCCCATCCGGCTCCGTCACAGTCTATTCAGCAGAGCTGCGTCGCTGGCTGGTTCTGTGCCAGAGGTAGGCTCGTCCTGATACACTTTTTTCTTGGAGTATTCAGTGTGCGTCTCGCCTCTTCGGCCGCGTGCGGCAGTGTGCCGCCGGGGATCTCGAGCTTGGGTGCGATCCACCTGTTGCGGGCCGACCCTAAGCATAAAAAGGGAAGGCAATAACTCACTTTTCTTTACGTGCTTTTAGCGACCGTTCCGCGGTTCGTTGGCGCAGAACGGGGAGGATTCATGCGGCGGTTCTTTACGCTTCTTTGTCTGCTTGGCCTGGCCCTTCCGGTCGGGATTTCCATATCCGGTTGCGTGCGCAACCCGGCGGGAAACTACTGCAACGGCCTCGGCTACGGCCCGAAGGACACCGACATCACCTCCATCATCCTGCAGCCGCAGATCGCCGGCATTTCGCTGGCCTATGGGCAGACCACCCAGGTCCAGAGCCCTTCTGCTTACACCTGCAAGCAGACTCCGGCCTCGTTGGGCACCAACCAACTTAACTACGGCACCTCCAACAATCAGTTGGCCGACATTTCGCCCGGCGGCAATCTCTGCGCCGGCACCTGGAACCGCAATACCGGCGGTGGCATCGCCGATTACACCTACTGCTATGCCCCCAACCCCTTGCCATCCTCCAAGGGCTTACCCTACGCCGTCGGCTATGTCTACGTCACTGCCGATTCCGTCACCTCCAACCCTGTCGCTGTGTACATTCACGCGCCGGTCACAGCCATCAGTCTGGCCACCACCTCGCTTTCCAGCTCTTCGCCGCAGCAATGCTTCTCGCAGAACCAGGTGGCTGAGCTTGACACCCAGGCCTGCTACGCAGTCACGAACAGCAGCGGCGTCACTACGCAGTACGAGTTCTGCGCTCCGCCTACCGTGACCGCGGCAAATTATGTTTGCGCGGGTGGCCTGGCGCCGGGCGTCACTTCGGTTCCCAGTTGCGGATCCTCCATCGGTACTCTCAATTTCTCGGTCAGCAACTCCAGCGTCGCCAGTATTGCTCCCGGAACCAGTACCAATCCGCTGTCGACCATCACCGCGCTCCAGCCCGGCACCACCTCCATCACCGCCACCATTGCGCAATCGGCATCGTCGGCTGGCTACTTCTCCACCTGCCCGCCGGCATCCGTCAAAGTCTCGCTGGCCACCGGAGCCACCAGTGGCGTCGTCACGCAGGGCGTCTCGCAGAACCTCACCGCCACCGTCCTCGACACGTTGGGCAATCCCATCTCCGGCTTGAACCTCCAATACGAGTCAACCAATCCCGTTGACATCGGGGCCACGGGCGCAGGCACTATCACCGCCGCCTTCCCTGGTGTCGGTTCGGTCTATGCGGTATGCGAGCCGTTCAGCTGCAATCCTGCCCCCATCAATGAGTTCGGCCTTAATGGCACCGGCCTGCCGCTCTCTTCCAATCCCGTCAGCATCACCGTCCCCGGCACCACCAGCGAATACGTCTGGTACGCCGCGCCCGGTCAATCGCAGTACTTCGCTTCCATGGAGTTGCTCACCGGAAACCCCGGCTCCCTCGCGCGTCTGCCCTTCGTCCCCAATTCTTTGGTCATGGACCAGGACGGCAACAACCTCTACTTCGGTTCGGCCCGCGAGTTGATGATCTACTCCACGGCAAGCAACTCCCTCACCAGCCAGAACACCGCGGTGCCCGGCGTCGTGCTCGCCATCTCGCCCAACAACGGTGAGTTGGTCGTCAACGATCAGATTCGCGGAGTGTTTTACATCTACAACACCTCCTCCGGTGCGGGAACCTCCTACGGGGGATTGGGAGTCGCTGCCCAATGGACGCCCGATTCCAATACCGTCTACATCGTTGATAGCGCCGCGCTCGGTGGCGCTCACACCAACACGCTCTACGTCTATAACATCAACCTCGGTTGGAGCACCTACCCTCTCACCGCCTCCGGCGGTTCGCAGAGCGTGGCCGTTACGGTTCCCGGCATCGGCGCGTATCTCGCTGGCACTCCTACCGTCGCCCACACCTGGTGCCCCTCCGGCACAGTCGGCAACAACGCCAGCATCCAGTTCTATCCGCAAGGCGATTCCGTCAATCTGACGACCAGCGTACTGGGCGCCACAAGCAATGGGCAGCACGTGCTGGGCGCTTCGCTCAACGGCAGCAGCATCACGCTCGACGACATCGGACTTGCTATTTCGACCACGCCGCTGTGCCCTGAAGCCACCACTGGCGCGCCGCCCAATCAGGTGGAGACCATGACGCCTCTCACCACCAACCCCACGATCGATGGCACGGTCAATCTCACTGGCGTCACCAACGCCACTGCCGTCAACCAGGTCGTCACTGGCACGGCACCCACCACCAATTCCACCGCCACGGCCGCGCCCATCGCCTTCGTCACCTACACGACGCCCAGCACGGCCACCACGGCAGCCCAGCTCCCGTTCTATCTGCCGCAGGCCAGCGGCGCAGGCCCCGTAGGCTATGTGAAATTTGCCGACGCTTCCTCGACCACGCCGCCTACTGCTCCGCTCGCCGGCGCATTTTCGACCGATAACTCCATCTTCTTTGTCTCCACTGCGGGCGACAACGAGATTCACTTCATCAGCGTTCCTCCCAGCGTCAGCATCGCCACGCCGCCCACCGATTCGCAGCAGTACAGCCCCAATCTGCCGGCCTGCACGCCGGTTTCGGCGGGAGGCAACGACGCCGGCTGTCTCTATCCGGTTGCGCCCAGCCCCAACACCGTGGTTCCCGCAACCGTCATCACCGTCAAGCCGCGCTCGGTCACATAGGGCAATTTGTCACCATCGAACCGGCTCCTGAAAACTGCCGCCGTGCCCCATCCTTTTCCGCGTACATTGCGGAAATGGGTGGGAAAGCGCGCTACTGTTTACGGGCCGGAACGCTAACTCCGCTAACTCCGTCAGCCCCGCTAGCTCCGCTACAATCAACTCATGATCAAGGGCATCTCGATTCTCCGTCCGGCCGGCAGCGCGGCAGCCTACGAACGGCTGAGCGGCTTTTTCCGCGCTCTCGGCTTTGCCCCTGGCAAAGGATGGCAGGAAGAGGGATCGCGCGGCGCTTCCTTTCTGGCCCCGCTCGCCAATCTGGAATTCGTCGATGGCAGTTTTCCCTCGACATCCGATCTGCTCATCGAGGTCACTTCGCTCGACTCCATCCATCAGGTGGCTGAGTCCTGGCTGCGTGCACAAGGCGGCGACGCGGCGGTCGCCCGCCTTTCGCCCATTTCGGAGACTCACTGGAAATCCCGTATCTTCCACGTCGAGCCCGAACCCGGTTTCCGCTTCAGTTTCTGGGCGTGGACCGACCCGGTAAAAGGCAAGCCCCTCGCGCTTGAAGGCGATCTTTCTGCCGCCGGAATGAAGTTTGCCGTCATCGTTTCGCGCTGGAACGCCGTGGTAACCGACCGCCTGCTGGAGGCCGCGCTCGACGCGCTTCTGCGCAGCGGCGCCGACCGCAGCGATATTGAAGTCATTCGCGTTCCCGGCGCGTGGGAGATTCCCGCCGCGGCGCGCACCTCCGCCAACACCGGTCGCGTGGACGCCATTGTGACGCTGGGCTGTCTGCTGCGCGGCGAAACTGCGCACTACGAGGCTATCTACAACGAAGTGGCCCGCGGCATCGGCCAATCGCAACAGGAGACAGGCATTCCCCACAGCTTTGGCGTGCTCACCTGCGAAACCCTGGAGCAGGCTCTAAACCGCGCCGGCATCAAGGCCGGTAACAAGGGCTTTGAGGCCGCCGCGGCCGCGATTGAAATGGTGAGCCTGCGCCGCAGGATTGAGCAAGGCGGTCCCGCTTGACCAGCCGCCATCGCCGCAAGTCCCGCGAACTCGCCATGCAAATGCTCTTTCAGGCCGACGTCGGCCACCAGACCGGCGACCAGGTGCGCGCTACGTTCTGGAAGGCTGGCGATCCCGTCGAGCTCGAAGTGAGCGGTTTCGCAGAAGATCTTTTCCGCGTCGCCCAGGAGCGCCAGGAAGAGATCGACGCGCTCATCGCCAGCCACTCCACGCACTGGCGGCTCGATCGTATGCCCGCCGTCGACCGCAACCTGCTGCGCATGGCCGTCGCCGAACTGGTCGGCTTCAAGTCCACGCCCTTTCCCGTGGTCATCAACGAGGCGCTCGAAATCGGCCGCCGCTATTGCGCGCCCGAGTCCAGCAACTTCCTCAACGGCGTCCTCGACTCCATCGCCCGCGACCTGATTCCAAAGTAAGCTCGGCCGGGTGCTGCACCCACGCATTGCTTGGTTGGGAACGCACGAACCTCGACCGGCATCTCTCGACCCCGCACGAAAAGGGGTGCCCCACATCTCGATTTTGAGATGTGGGAAAGCACAACTCTCAACCCGTCTCTTCTAAACCTGCACGAACGTGGGTGCCCCACCTTCGCGACGTTTTTGTCTTTGTCGCTAAGGTGGGATGGCACGAACCCCAACCACCCTTATCAACCCAGCACGAACCCGGGTGCCCCACATCTCGATTTTGAGATGTGGGAAAGCACAACTCTCAACCCGTCTCTTCTAAACCTGCACGAACGTGGGTGCCCCACCTTCGCGACGTTTTTGTCTTTGTCGCTAAGGTGGGATAGCACGAACCCCAACCACCCTTATCAACCCAGCACGAACCCGGGTGCCCCACATCTCGATTTTGAGATGTGGGAAAGCAGAAACTTACGCGAGCCTCATCCCCATGCGCCGCGCGCGTTCGCGCGTCCGTTTGCTCAGCCTGTAGTCCCGCTTTCCTGCCGCGAGCCCGATCCACAATTTGCCCACCGGTTTCGCGCCCATCATCCCCGCTGCTAACTCCAGCGCACGCGGCGCTCCGGTCGCCAGTGGAATCAGAAATCCCGGCATCCCCGCCACAGCCACAAGCACCGCTTTGCGCGGCTGGGCCTTGCTGCGCAGCTTGGGCCCATTCTGTCCCCACGGCCAATAAGTAAATCCCAGCAGCCGTTCCAGGAATCTGCGGAAGATCGCTGTCACGTTGTAGTAATTTACCGGCGAAGCCAGCACCACGGCATCCGCCGCTTCAATCTCTCTGAGCATCGGCTCCAGATCGTCCTCCTGCGCGCATTGCACCCGCTCCACGCCCGGCGTCTGCGTGCACGCGCGGCAGTTCTTGCAGAATTCAATGTGCTGATCTCTCAAATGGAAGATTTGTGTCTCAGCGCCCATCACCCGCGCGCCCTCCAGGACTGCTTCCACCGCCCTCTCCGTTGCTCCGCCCTCGCGGTAGCTGCCCACCACGGCCACAACGCGCTTGCCCATTTCGCCCTCCGTCTCTCTTTGCGCGCAGATTAGCGGATTTCTCATGCGCTTCGCCGTGATGCGGCGCACGCCGTCTCACACTGCAGGCGCTCAACCCTGCGGCGCCCGTACGGGGTGTGCCTACTGCAGCTAGCGAGCCGCCGGGAGAATTCCTTGACCGGGTCCTCACTGCCAGATAGACTTCCTGACATTGAGATTTCTTTCAAGCCAGGATGCTAGATTTTCGCGCGTTCCTTCCCGAATCGATTGCGAAGAACTGCAATGCCCGATCGAAGGAATCAAGAGAACAGCCGTAACACCACGCTGCTTCAATTCTGAAACCATCATGGATATTGATGCCATCCGCTGATCCCATGCAAAATCCTACGGGGAGCTACTACCGCCCCGGATTGGATGTGGTGCGGTTCATCGCGTTCCTGTTGGTCTATCTTAGCCATTCGCTGCCTGTACCGCCGGACTCACGAATCGCCGATCACCTGGGTGCAGGTGTTGCGGCCCTCTACGAATGGACGTTTCCCTTTTGGCGCTTTGGCCTTTCCTTGTTTTTCACTCTGAGTGCGTTTCTCATATTCGAGCTCCTGCAGCGCGAACGGCACTCAACCGGTACGGTCGGGGTCAAGCAGTTTTATATTCGACGCATCCTCCGCATCTGGCCCCTTTACTATCTGGGACTCGCCCTTGCCGTAGGCTGGTCATTTAGCTTTGGCGATGGCGTACGCGAATTGCCTACGCTCGGCTGGTTCGCGGTGTTTCTTGCTTCCTGGGGCATAGCCGCACATGGCATGACATCTATCCCCGCAATACCCTTATGGAGCATCTCGGTGGAGGAGCAGTTCTACCTGTTTGCGCCATGGCTTGCGAAATATTGCAGCCGCAAACTGTTATTCGGTTTTTGCGCGCTTCTTGTGGCCGTTGCCAATGGCACTCTGTTCCTCGTGGCAACAAGAAAAGCGCCGGAGTTCGTAATATGGACCAATTCCCTTGTCCAATTTGAATGTTTTGCAGCCGGCATCCTTCTGAGCTTGTGTCTACACGGCAGGATTCCGAAGATGCACGCCGTAGCCCGCGTACTTGCGCTTGTGGGGGCGGTCGGCTCCTGGTTGGTTGCGACGAAGTTTTTTAACGCTTTCTACATTTCAAGCGCGAACCCCGGCAGCTGGCAGCTCATGATTACTTATGGACTGGCAGCTGTGGGTTCGAGCCTGATCGTCCTGGCCATGCTCGATTTTCATGGCGAACATCGTTCCCGCCGGGTCATTCATCTGGGGCGAATCTCATACGGCCTTTACGTTTTCCACTATTTGGTCATCGCTCTTGTTGTGAAGATCGCGGGGGACAAAATGGAAATGATCGGACTGCATTCCCATGTTCTTAGAGCCGCAATCGACTTCGTCGTACGGGTTGTCGCGCCGTTGCTCATCACCTGGGTTCTTGCCGAGCTCTCCTACCGTTTCTTCGAGCGTCCTTTTTTGCGCTTGAAGCAGCGCTACACAGTGATCGCCAGCCAGCCGCGAGACGCCACCGAAACGCTGGCCGTTCCCGGCTCGCGTTAGGGCCCGTTCAAACCATTGGAGCGGTCGCGCAGCATGCGAAAAGCTGCCCATAATCGGTCATCGCGCCCTTGCTCCCTCGCTCCCTGTCTTCCTGATATTCTTGATCTCGTGATTGTCCGTTCGCGTCTCAGGGGAATCTTCGTCATGGCCGCGCTGCTGGCCTTTGTGCTCGCTGCCTGCCACAAGGAAGAGCAGCGCGTGGAAGGCGTGGTCCACAAAGCCGAGACCGCCGAGAAAAAGGTGCAGGCCAACCAGACCGAGCTCGACGAGGAACGCGCCCAGTTGGAGCAGATTCCTCTGCCCACCAAGAGCCTTTACATCGATATTCACGACCCGGCCGCGTGGGACAATCCGTTTCTCTCAGTCGGCCCCGAAGACATCTCGCTGCGCATCCTCTTGGCGGATGCCAATCCCAGCCCGGCTGGGCAGGGAAGCATGTTTCGCCCCGTGGCCGCCCGCCGCCAGGAGCTTCAGCTGCGGCCCTCCGAACTCGACGAGGCGGTCGCTGCCATCCCGGCGGGCGCCTGGCACTACGGCCGCGTAATCGCGATTGCGGAATCGCCTTCCGCCGCGCCCAAGGACCGTCCCATGGTCCGGCGCAATGTCGAAGCCGCCATCAAGCAGCTCAACGATCTCGGCGTGGTTGTGGAAGAGTGGCCTGCGCGCTGACGCGCAGCGCTCCCCATGCAAGAAACAATCGGCGGTCTCAGCGGGAAATGGATGCTGGCAGTCGCACGGGATAAATCCAATTCGTGTGCGGCGCGATCCAGGTGCGATATTCGGCCGGCGGGAAAGCGATCTTCCCTCCGCACGTTCCCTGCTCGATGAATGTGGCAAAAACGGGTTTGATGGCTGGCGTCCAGGTCATAAAGTAGAGTGACCACTGATCCAGAAAAGCCGCGGACGGCGGCTTGCAATCTTCCAGGAAGGAGTCCCCGGTCCGCGGCACATAGGCGCCTGCGGGAACACGAATCCTGGGATCGTTAACGTATCCAGTTTTATCTATCTCGATCCACGCATCGAACTCCGCCGGCCCAAGAATGGTGTTTACAGGCGCTCCGCTCGACCGGATTTCGTCGATGGCAGTCAGATAGCCGCGATACAGGGCAAACTCGTCGTGCGTGGCCGCGACACTGAAAGCGCCGAAGAGGATGATGAGGAGAACGCATGTCCAGGGCAGCTTGGCTTGCACCCGTTCCTGGTAACAACGGGCCAATACCAGAAAAAGGATCATGAGCAACGGAAGGAGATATCGATCGGAGAATCCGAACGGCTGCCTGATCTGTGTCAAAAGGACGACGGTAGCCGCGCTAAAGGGGCCGGCGATGATCCAGATTTGCCGCCATGAACTCGCAGCCGTCGCCGGATTCGAAGCGAGCGGCCCACGCGCATGAGCGAAAAGGCACGCGACAAGGCTCAGAGTTCCGAGCACGATCGCAACAGTAAGCAATATGCGAAGGCCGTTACGCTCAATCGCGAGGTGACCTCCCCAGGCCGCAATGGCGCTCAGTCTTGCGAATGCGGAATCGGTGGCGTCATTCCCCATAAACGGAGCCAGCCAAAAGTGCAGCCTGCCGGAGCGAATCAGTACAACTCCGGGAATGGCGAAACAGAAAATTCCGGCTGCGAAGACAGCGCTCGCCCGGCGATTCCACGAGCGAAAAGATCCAGCAAACATCATTAGCACCGGCAATGCCAATAGAGCCAGTTGTCCTGCGATTCGCAAGTAGAATCCCCCAAGAAATCTCAGGGGTCCCGCAAGAATACCATCGGCGAAAGGAGACACCGAAATGGAATACGGCTGCCGGGCAAACCAATGCATTGCGGCCACCACAAAGACGGCTCCAGCGATGCAGGAAATGCTCCCAACCACAAGCACGCGCCGGCTCTTCCTGAGCAGCCACAGCGTGCAGGGAACCATCACCAGCACGCCAAGCCAGGCAATTTGCCGCGCCGTTCCCCCCGACGCGTTTACCAGCGCAGCCAGGCTGATCCAGACCATGGCGGAGCGCTCACTTCCGGCCTGCACGGCGCGCAGGCACATGTAGAAGCAGGCCACAATGCACAAAACGCCCGAAATATCGGTCATGAATGTAAACGCCAGGGGAAGATAGAGCGGCGAAAGCACAAAGGCCATCGTCGCCAACGTTGCATTCCAGGCGTTCAGCCCGGCCCGGACGAAGGTGCGCTGCAGCAAGTAAGCCGTCGCCATGGCCTCGAGCACCGTGCTGAAGCGGACCGCCGTGAAGGAAAACCCGAAGAGCTTGACCAACAAGGCTGCGAAGAAGACCTGCCAGCCCAGCATGGGCGTCGCCCACCCGTTATAGACAATGTGGCCGGTTTGGGCCAGCACCTGGGCCGATTTGATAAAGGACCAGTCGTCGCTAATGCCGATCTCTGCGTACGGCCGAATCACGAAATAGCAGAGAAGCAGAGTCGTCGCGCAAGCCATCGCCGGCAGGTAGTTCTTCACCGTCGCTCGCAAGGTCGCGTCCTCCCTCGATCTCAAGCCTCAGCCCTCATCCCCGCCGGCACGCCGCAGCATAGAAACCTCAAGTCTAGCGCAAACCACGGGACAGGCCGACCTTCACTCCGCGATGCTCTGCGCGCAAAGCCTCGTCAACGCGCTACCATTCCAGCGTGAGCACTTCTTCATTTTCCATCCTCTCCAACCCCGCTCCGCTCGACCATGAGCGTTTCTCTGCGCATCGCGAACTGGAAGATCTTCTAAAAAAATCTCTGCGTGGCCCAAATTCCTCCGATCTTGTTCGCTTCGATCTCGGCTCGCGTGCTCTCTATGCCGCCGATGCTTCGAATTATCGCCAGCTGCCCATCGGCGTGGTTTTCCCGCGCGACGCCGCCGACGTTGAGGCTGCGCTGGCGGCTTGCCGCGCTACGGGTGCTGCCGTGCTGCCCCGCGGCGCAGGCACCAGTCTTGCCGGCCAGTGCGTCAACGTCGCCGTGGTCTTCGACTATTCCCGCTTCATGAATTCACTGGAGGAGCTGGACCCCGCGCAGCGGATTGCGCGCGTCCAGCCCGGCATCGTGCTCGACCGCCTGCGCGACGCCGCTGAGCTTCATCACCTCACCTACGCACCCGACCCCGCCACGCATTCCCGCTGCACGCTCGGCGGCATCGTCGGCAACAATAGTTGCGGCGTCCACGGCCTGCTGGGCGGCAAAGCCGTCGACAATGTGGAATCGCTCGACATCGTTCTCTACGACGGCACCAGGATGACGGTGGGCGCAACGCCGCAAGAGCAATTGGACGCGCTCGTCCGCTCCGGCGGCCGCGTGGGCCAAATCTACGCAGGCCTTGCGCGCATTCGTGATCGCTACGCCGTCCTGGTGCGCGAAAAGTTTCCGCGCATTCCCCGCCGCGTCTCCGGCTACAACCTCGACGAGTTGCTGCCCGAAAATAATTTCCACGTGGCCCGCGCGCTGGTGGGCTCTGAAGGCACGTGCGCCAACATCGTCTCCGCCACGCTCAATCTCATTGCCAGCCCGCCCTTCCGCGTGCTCACGGTGCTCGGCTTCAGCGATGCCTTTCTCGCCGCCGATGCCGTCCCCCTCGCCCTCGACCACAAGCCCATCGGTCTTGAAGGCTTCGATTATCTGCTCGTCGATTTCATGCGCCGCAAAGGTCTCGCGCTGCGCGATCTCGACCGTTTACCGGACGGAGTTGGTTTTCTGCTGGTCGAAATGGGCGCGTGGTCCCAGGAAGAAGCGCTGGCCAAGGCCGAAGCCATCGCCCGCGCCTCGCAAGCCTGGCCCTCCCCGCCGGTGGCGCACATCTGCACGCCGGAGGAAGCGGCTTCCGTGTGGCACGTGCGCGAGTCCGCTCTCGGCGCCATGGTTTTCGTGCCCGGCGAGCCCGATCGCTTCGAGGGCTGGGAAGATGCCGCCGTGCCGCCCGCACAGCTCGGCAACTATCTGCGCGCCATCACCAAGCTCATGGCCGAGTACGGCTTCCGCAGCCCGCTCTACGGACACTACGGCCAGGGCTGCGTGCACACCCGGATAAACTTCGACTTCTCTACTCCAAAGGGCATAAAAAAATTTCGCGAGTTCATCGATCGCGCCGCCGACATGGTGCTCTCCTTCGGCGGATCGCTCTCGGGCGAGCACGGCGACGGCCAGGCGCGCGCGGCCCTGTTGCCCAAAATGTTCGGAGCCGAGCTCATCGAGGCCTTCCGCGAATTCAAGAGTCTCTGGGATCCGGACAATCGTATGAATCCCGGCAAGCTCTCTGACGCAGTGCGTGTCTACGACCCCACAGAAAATCTCCGCCACGCTTCAGAAATGCACACGAATCTCGTCCAAGGGGCTGCCCCACCGCAGGTGGTGAGGACCGGGGAAACTCACTTCGCCTTCGCAAAAGACAACGGCTCCCTCGCGCGCGCGACCGAGCGCTGCGTCGGCGTCGGCTCCTGCCGCAACACCGTGGGCGGCGTCATGTGCCCCAGCTACCGCGCCACCGGCGAGGAGCAGCACTCCACCCGCGGCCGCGCGCACCTGCTGTGGGAAATGCTCTCCGGCGCACTGCGCGAAGAAGGCTTCCAGAGCCGCGCCGTCCACGAGGCCCTCGATCTCTGTCTCAGTTGCAAGGCCTGCAAATCCGAGTGCCCAGTGCAAGTGGACATGGCCGCCTACAAATCCGAATTTCTCGCGCAGCGCTACAAAGGCCGCCTGCACCCGCTGCACCAATACATCTTCGGCTTTGCCGACCAACTCGCCCGCTACGGCTCACTGGCGCCGGCGCTGACGAACGCAATTCTCACCGGCCCGCTAACCAGCCCACTCATCAAGCGCATCGCCGGAGTCGCCCGCGAGCGCCAATTGCCCCGTCTCGCACCGAAAACCTTCCAGCAATCGCGCCGCCCTTCCGCGAATCTGGGTGCCCCGGGTCCCTCGCACTTGGGGACCCGGGAAGCGACGAGCAGCGATCTCCCACAATCAGTCCTCCTCTGGCCCGACACCTGGAACAACTACTACCATCCACAATCCCTCCAGGCCGCGGAAACCGTCCTAAGCCGCGCCGGCTTCCGCGTGGAAACGCCCAGCGGGCACATCTGCTGCGGCCGTCCGCTCTACGACTTCGGCCTGCTCTCAGCGGCCCGGTCCTATCTCGCGCAGGTTCTCCGCCGCATGACTCCGCAGATCGATGCCGGCATGCCCTTTATCTTTCTCGAGCCCAGTTGCGCCAGCGTCTTCAAGGACGAGCTCCTCGAACTCTTCCCCAACGATCCCCGCGCCCAGCGCCTGAGCGAGCAGGTCTGGCTGCTTGCCGACTTTCTTGCCGCTCGCGCCCCCGGCTTTATCCCAGGTCGTCTTGACGGCGCGCACATTCTCATCCACGGCCACTGCCATCACAAGGCGGTCTTCGGTGGCCCGGGCAGCGAAATCGCGCTTCTCCGCGAGGCCGGCGCCGCGGTCGAACTCATCCAGGCCGGTTGCTGCGGCATGGCCGGCCCCTTCGGCTTTGAGGCCGATAAATTCGAAGTCTCGAAGACCATCGCCAACCAGGGTCTGCTCCCGGCCGTTCAATCCGCGGAACCGACCACGATTGTGGTTGCCGACGGCTTCAGTTGCCGCGAGCAGATCGACCAGTTGGCTCACGTCAAAGCGCTCCACTTTGCTGAGCTTCTGGCGCACACCTGCCGCTGCGGCGGATGAATCCGGCCTGCGCACACGGCCACCCGCCCATCGCTTCTCTCAATCCGCGCATCCAAAGGCTGGAGTCCATGTGCAGGCACGTCCTGCCCGGCCGGAAATGGACAACCCGCACGATGCCGGTCGTTTGCGGTAGACTTGGACTGTTTGGTACCCTCAGGCATCCTTTGTACGGTAGCGAAAGGAGAAATTTCCTCATGGCAGACGAAAATAAATCCTACGGAGTGGCGTGGTTCCTCGCCGGATTGGGCGTGGGCGCGCTGGTGGGCATTCTTTACGCCCCCAAGAGCGGCCGCGAAACTCGCGAGGACATCGCGCAGGGCGCCCGCGAGGGCACCGAGTATCTACGCGTCCGCACGCGCGAGGCTGCGGAGAACGTCAGCGCAATGGTCGACAAGGGCAAAGAACATGTGAGCGCCTTCGTCGACAAGGGCAAGGAGCAGGTGAGCGAATACGTCGATCGCGGCCGTGACGCCGTCGATCGTGGTCGCGCGCAGTGGGAAGAATTTGTGGAGCGGGGCAAGAATCTTGTCTCCGATCAGACGTCGCGGGTAAGCGCCGCCGTTGAAGCGGGCCGCGAGGCGTACCACGCGTCCACCACCGAATCCGAGAGTCACGAGGGCTGAGAGCGGGCGGTTCCGGGTCCTTCCCGGCAAACCGCGGCCGCACCATTTCTTCCGGCGCACGGCGCGAGAGCAGGATCCACAAGCTCCTGCGCCGGCTCTGGATACAACGCCGCTTCTTCCCCCAGGAGCGTGCTTGACAGTTTTTGTTTCAAGCCGCAGAACTCCTGCGCGAGGGCAACGCCATGCCAAATCTCGATAACCAGACCGTTCAGCTCGCCATGGTCGCCGCGGTGGCGCTGGCCATGCTGGTTCAGGCCATCGTTCTCCTTGCCGCATTCGTTGTCCTGCGCAAACTGGCCAAGAATATTCGCGATCAGGTCGAAGACATTCGCTCCTCGATCATGCCGATCATTGACCAGACCCGCGACCTCGTCACGCGACTCGCGCCCAAGATTGAATCCACCACGTCCGATCTCGCCGTGCTCACGCGCGCCCTGCGCGATCAGACCGCCGACGTGCAAGCGGCGGCCGACGAAATCATTGCGCGCGCCCAGCGTCAAGCCGGCCGCATCGACAGCATGCTTTCGAGTGTCCTCGACGCTGTGGACCGCGCCAGTGCCTTTATGGCCGACACCGTGGCCAAGCCCATGCGCCAGCTCTCAGCGTTCCTTGCTTCCGCAAAAGCTGTCGTCGAATCGCTGCGCAGCACGGACGCCGCGCCGCGCGCAGAGGCGAGTCGCAGGACCAGCGACAACGACATGTTCGTGTAGAGCATTCTCACTGCCAGTCTCAGCGAATAACCTTAGGGTGCCCCAGGTCTCGGTTTTGAGACCTGGGATAGCACAAATGCTGGACAAGCCGTTTCCTGAGCGCTCTAAGGTGATACGGCTGCACAAGGTCTCAGAATGCGCACCCTCGATCCCGCCCAAATCGCGCCCAGCGACACCTACAAGCTCATGATCGGCATGATCGTGCCGCGGCCCATCGCTTTCGTCTCCACTATCGATGCTGCCGGCATTCTGAATCTCGCGCCATTCAGTTACTTCACCGCGTGCAGCTCTAATCCTCCCGTGGTCTGCTTCTGCGCCGCCGTCCGCGCCGGCCCGCGCCCTTACAAGGACACGTTGCGCAACATCGAAGCCACGAGTGAATTTGTCGTCAACATCGTTTCAGAAGAATTTGCCGAGCAGATGAACCTCTGCTCCGCCGATGTACCGCCCGAAGTGGACGAATTCGAGCTTTCAGGGCTGACACCGCTGGCGAGCGACCTGGTAAAGCCGCCGCGCGTGGCTGAAAGCAAGGTGCAGATGGAGTGCCGCCTGCATCAGATCGTCCGCGTCAGCGATCAGCCCGGCGGTGGCATCCTGGTGCTGGGCGAGGTTCTGCGCTTCCACGTGCTCGAATCGCTTCTTGACGGCTACAAGGTCGATCCCGACCGGCTCAACGCCATCGGCCGCATGGGCGGCCCGGCGTACGTGCGAACCCGCGACCGCTTCGAGATGCAGCGGCCAAAATAGCAGCGGCTCTCTCAAATGTTTGCGCGAATTTCGAACGGGTCCAATTGTTTTGTCCGCTTTCCCATCGCCCTGTCACCCTGAGCAATAAAAAATAGGATGTCATCCTGAGCGAGACCCGGCACGCCGGGACGAGTCGAAGGACCTGCATTTGCTCTTCAATGAACCTCGGACTCGCCACACCAGCGAATCAGAAAATCCAGCCGCCGCCAACCACTTCGTCGCCGTCGTAGAACACCGCTGACTGTCCCGGCGTCACGGCGCGCTGCGGCTCGTCAAAGGTGGCCAGAATCTCGCCCGGCCCCGCTGGCTCGAGCGTCGCCCAAGCCGGCTCATGCCGGTGCCGGATTTTGGCCCGCACCCGCATCGGTCCCGTTAGCTCGGCAATGCTGATCCAGTTCAGCCGCCGCGCGCGCAACGTTCGCGTCGCGAGTTCGGCATCCGCGCCCACCGTCACGCGGTGGCTCGCCGGATCGATTTGCAGCACATAAAGCGGCGACGGCGACGACACGCCCAGGCCCTTGCGCTGGCCCACGGTAAAGTTCGAAATTCCCTCGTGCTTCCCGATCACTTCGCCGCTCGCGGCTACCAACTCGCCCGCCGTCTCCGGCATGCGCTCGCCCTGCTCCTCGAGATACGCCGTCAAAAACTGCTTGTAATCGCCTCCGGGAATGAAGCAGATCTCCTGCGAGTCGGGCTTTTCCGCCAGCCGCAATCCATGCTGACGCGCCACTTCGCGCACCTCCGGCTTGGTCATGTGCCCCAGCGGAAACAGCGTCCGCGACAACTGCTCCTGCGTAAGCCCGAAGAGAAAATACGTCTGATCCTTCGCCAGGTCTGCCGGCCGCTTCAAAATCCAGCGCCCGCGCTTTTCGTCGTATTCATTCACCGCATAATGGCCGGTGGCAATGTACTCCGCGCCAATGCTGCGCGCCGTCTTCAGCAGCTGATCGAACTTGATGTGGTTGTTGCAGAGTGAGCAGGGAATCGGCGTGCGTCCCGCGAGATACTCGTCAACAAAAGGGCGCACCACATCACGTTCGAACCGTTCTTCCTGATTGACGACATAATACGGAATCCCCAGGTCCTCGGCCACGCGCCGCGCGTCATACACATCATCAATCGAACAGCAGCGGCCCGCCTTCGGAGCATCGGGAATGCCATGCTTACCCGCCAACCGCGTCTGATCCCAAAGATGCAGTGTCAGCCCGACTGCGTTCACCCCCGAATGCGCGAGGATCGCCGCCGCCGTCGAGGAGTCAACCCCTCCGGACATGGCTACCGCGATAGTTGTCTGCTGTTCCATCTGTTCGAAAACTTTCCTATCCAAGAGTTCCTGCAACTTCCGGGGCCAGCGCTCGCAAATGTTCCACGGCCTGCGGAACCACGCGCAGCACCTGATCCACATCCTCTTCCGTCGCCGTCCTCAGCAAACTGAACCGCAAACTTGCCCGCGCCGCATGCTTGTCCAATCCCATCGCCATCAGCACGTGGCTGGGTTCGGTCGAGCCGGAGTGGCACGCCGATCCGCCGCTCACTGCCACGCCCTTCAGGTCCAGCGCGATCACCAGCGCCTCACCCTCCACCGGATCAAAGTGGATGTTCGTGGTATTCGCCACACGTGGTGCGCCGGCGCCGTTCACGCCCGTGCCCGCAATCCGCAAAACTCCCGCTTCGAGCCGGTCGCGCAACCCTGCAATGCGCTCCACGGTTCCATCCCCCAGGCTTTCCATGGCCAGTTCCGCGGCCTTGCCCAGTCCCACGATGCCCGGCACATTCTCCGTGCCCGCGCGCTGCCGGCGCTCGTGGCTCCCGCCCACAATCAGCGGTTCCAGCGGCGTCCCGCGCCGCACATACATCGCGCCCACGCCCTTCGGCCCGTGCATCTTGTGGGCGCTCATCGAGCACAGATGGCACCCGAACCGCCGCACGTCGAACTCCACCTTCCCCGCGCCCTGCACAGCATCGATGTGGAAAAACGCACCCGCCTCCGCGGCAACCTTGCCGATCTCTTCTACGGGTTGCAGAACCCCCGTCTCGTTGTTCGCCAGCATCACACTGACCAAGGTCCTTCGAGAATCGCCGAGCCGCGTCGCAGGCCGCAATGCCTTGCGAATCTCTTCAGGTTCGATCAATCCATCTGCGCGAGGCGCAATGAACGTCACCTCCGCGCCGCGCTCTGCCACACGCTCTGCCGCACGCAACACCGCCGAGTGCTCAATCGCCGTCGTAATCAGGTGGTCGCCCGCACGCACCAGTCCGAAGATCGCCGTGTTGTCCCCCTCGGTCCCGCCTGAGTTGAACACCACTTCCGCCTCACGGCAATGGAAAAACGTGGCCAGCGTCTCGCGCGCCCCGTCCACCGCCTTCCGCGCCCGCTGCCCCTGCAAATGGATCGACGACGCATTCCCGAAATCCTCCATCAGATACGGGCGCATCGCCTCCATCACCTCTGGCAGCAGAGGCGTGGTGGCATTGGCATCGCAATACACACGGCGCATTGGGGAAGACTCCTGCCTAAATTGTACGGGGAATCGCGATTCCAGGCGAACCCGCGTACCGCCGGTCTCCTCACCGGCTGTAGTGCGGGCGTCCACGCCCGCACCTGTCCAAGGATCGTTTCGAAATCATGCGGTCAGGACATTTAGAATGCCAGCAGCACACTCCCACGTCCTTCGGAGCTCGCCCGCATGAGCGCATCGCCAACTACGGCCGCCAATCCCCGCATCCTCATCGTCGGCAACGCGGGCCAACTCGGCCGCGAACTCGAAAAAATCTTTGCCGGCGTCGGCCCTATCGTTGCCGTTGACCGTGAATCCGTAGATCTCGCCGATGCCGGGCAAACCCGTGAGCTGGTTCATCGCGCCGCACCCGATATCATCCTGAACGCCGCCGCCTACACCGCCGTCGACCGCGCCGAGACCGAGCGTGATCTTGCCTTTGCCATCAACGAGCAGGCGCCGCGCATCCTTGCCGAAGAAGCCCTCCTGCGCAACGCCCTCTTCGTCCACTACTCCACAGATTACGTTTTTGATGGCAGCAAATCTTCTCCTTGGGTCGAGACGGACGCGCCCAATCCTCTCAATGTCTACGGTTCCAGCAAGCTTGCGGGCGAGAGGGCCGTCGAGGGTGTCGGCGGCAAATTCCTCATCTTCCGCACCAGCTGGGTCTACGGCCCCCACGGCAACAATTTTCTTCTCACCATGCTTCGCCTTGCCCGTGAGCGCGACCGTCTCTCCATCGTCGACGATCAGATCGGCGGGCCCACGACTTCCATCGAACTCGCCCGCGCCACGCACCTCATCGTCACCGGCATCCTCACCGGCAGTTTCGGCGCACCACAGGACTGGGCCGGTCTCTACCACATGACGTGCGGCGGTTCCGTCTCCTGGTTCGGCTTTGCCCAGGCCATCTTCGCCCGCGCCGCCCAGCTCCTCGCCGTGAAGCCGCCCACTCTCACCCGCATCGCCACCAGGGACTATCCGACCCCCGCCGCGCGCCCGCGCAATTCTGTGTTGTCCAACGCCAAACTGCAAGCCCGCTTCGGCCTTGAGCTTTTGCCATGGGAATCGGCGCTAGAAGAAACCCTCCAGGCCCTCCGCAACGCCGGCTGAACCGCCGGGCGAGTTTTCAACTGACCACTGACCACTGATCACTGACCACTGCCTTGTGACGCCCGTCCTATGCACCCGCTCGAGGCGCTTTCTACACTGGCAGCGCTCTTCAGAGTCGAGGTGTCTTCATGCCTTCCAGGACCTCACGCCGTGATTTCCTAGCCGCCGGTGTTTCCGCCGGCTTGCTCGCTCCGCTTGCCGGTGCAACCCCCGCCTTCGGCGTACTCAAGCCGCAATCGAGCGATGCGCCTTCAGGCTCCGCCGTCAAGCTCAACTTCAAGACGCTCGGCCGCACCGACCTCCGCGTCACTTCTGTCGGCTTCGGCTGCATGATCACTTCCGACCCGAGCGTGATTGAGCGCGCGGCCGATCTCGGCATCAACTACTTCGACACCGCTCGCAGCTATCAGCGCGGCAACAACGAACGCATGGTCGGCGCGGCGCTCGGTGTAAAGCGCAAGCAGATCGTTCTCTCCACCAAAACTCACGCGACCGACAAAGCCGGCATGATGCAGCATCTCGATCAGAGCCTGCGTGAGCTCAATACTGACTACATCGACATCTGGTATCTTCACGGCCGCAGCGATCCTGCCGAAATTTCCGACGACCACATCGAAGCCCAACAACTTGCCAAACAGCAAGGCAAGGTCCGCTTCATCGGCGTCAGCACCCACAGCGGTCAGCCGCAACTCATTCCCTGGATGATCCAGAAGAAAGCCTTCGACGTGGTGCTTGCGGCCTACAACTTCACCATGGATCCCGCCATGGATCAGGCCGTGGAAACCGCATCCAGAGCCGGTCTCGGCGTCGTCGCCATGAAGGTCATGGCCGGTGGAGCGCGCAGCCACAAGCCCGGCGATCCCATCGGCGGCAGGCTTGCGCAACCCGGCGCGATGCTCTCCGCGCTCAAATGGGTGGTCAAAAATCCCAATGTCGCTACCACCGTTCCCAGCATCACCGACATGGACCAGCTCGACGAAAACCTCAAGGCCATGCAGTACGCCTTCAGCTCCACCGACGCCGGCATTCTCACCGCGCATCTGGAGCGGATTAGCCCGCTGTACTGCCGCATGTGCGGCGCATGCGAGGGCGCGTGCCGCGAAGGCCTGCCTGTGGCCGACGTGCTGCGCTGCCTCACTTACGCTGACGGCTACGGCCAGTTCGCGTTGGGCCGCGAGCGTTATCTCGAACTCGCCCAACCGTCCTCAATTCGTTGCGCCGATTGTGCTTCCTGCACGGTAAATTGCCCGCATGGCGTGCGCGTCGCCCGTCGCATGGCCCGCGCACAGGAGCTTTTCTCATGAAGGTTCCCGCGTTGCTGCTCTCGGCCCTGCTTTTATCCGGCTCCGCCGCTGCGCAAAGCGTTCTCGACTGTCACATCGCCACTGGCTGGGAGCAGTCCGGCGCTTTCCGCCAGTACGACTCTGGCAATCTCTTTGAATACAAAGACGGCGGGGCGGAAGGCTACCTCATCTTCGGCTTCGTGCGCATGAGCACCATCGACTGTAAATCTGGCGCCAACACGCTCACCATCGATCTCTCTGAGATGACCGATGCCGACGCGGCCTACGGGCTTTTCGCCGCCAACCTCGATCTCAACTCGCCCATCTCGCAAATCGGTATGGGCGGCCAGGTTCAGCCGCAAAGCGCGACCTTCGCCAAGGGCAACTTCTACGTTGAGATCGTCGAAGTCTCCTCCGATGCCAACGCCGACGACTCCTCCACGTTGCGCAGCATGGCCTCCACGCTTGAAGTGCGACTTCCCGGCCGCGTGACGCCGCCCGCGCAGTTACGCTGGTTCCCGCCAGGCAATGTTGCGCCTGTCCGCATGGTTCCGGAGAGCGTGTTAGGTCTGCACGAGCTCGAGCGCGGCTACGTGGCCAAATACCAGGCCGGTCAGGCCTTCATTGTTCTCGAAGCCACTCCCGAATCCGCGTCTCTCGTGCTCAAATCTCTTCACCTGCACTTTCCCGGCGCAGTCCCGGCGCTGGTGGGCGACGAAGCGTGGATCGTCAACGCGCAATATCTTGGCGGCATCTGCATCTTTCGCAAGGGCCGCGTGTTGGCCGGCTACGCCAATCTGCCCACGCCGCAACAGGCCGCAACGCAAGCCGCTGCCCTGCCGGCCGCATTCCATAAATTGTGCTCTGATCTTTTCGCGTAGTTGCATCACAACCCGCGCGTATACGCATCCAGCAACATCCGCGCCGCGCGAAACGACGTGGTGCGCCCCTCCGCCACGTCCCGCTCCAGCGCTGTCACGCGGCTGCGCACTGCAGCATGTGCGTCGAACCGCTGCCGCAGCGCCTGGTCGATCATCTCGTGCATCCATCGCTGCTGCTGTTCGCGCCGCGCATTGCCGAACCATCCATTCGCCCGCGTCAGTGCCGCATACTCCAGCGCGCACTCCCACAGTTCGCGAATCCCCGCGCCTGTCCTTGCCGAGCACGTCACCGCGCGCGGCGTCCATCCCGATTCCGCCGCCGGAAAAAAGTGCAGCGCGTTTTGCGCCTCGGCCCGCGCCCGCTCTGCCGCGTGCACATTCGCGCCATCGGCCTTGTTCACGGCCACCAGGTCCGCCAGTTCCATCACGCCGCGCTTGATCCCCTGCAACTCATCGCCCGCTCCGGCCAGCGTGATCAAAAGAAAAAAGTCCACCATCTCGTGCACGGCAGTTTCCGATTGCCCCACGCCCACGGTTTCCACCAGAATGTTCCGGTATCCCGCCGCTTCGCACAGCAGCATCGCCTCGCGCGTCCGCTGCGCTACGCCACCCGCCATGCCGCGCGAGGGCGACGGCCGCACAAACGCCATCTCGCTCGCGGCCAGCGTCGTCATGCGCGTCTTGTCGCCCAGAATGCTGCCGCCGGAGATTTGGCTGCTCGGATCGATCGCCAGCACCGCAACCTTCTGTTTCTGCTCCGCGATCAAGTACCCGCCCAGCGCTTCAATCAAGCTGCTCTTGCCCGCGCCCGGCACGCCGGTAATGCCCACGCGGATCGAGTTGCCGCTGTGCGGCAGGCAATCCTCCACAATCTGCTCGGCCAGCGCGCGATCCGTCTCGCGCGCGCTCTCAATCAGCGTGACCGCGCGCGCCAGCACCGTCCGATCGCCGCGCAAAATGCCCGCAACGTATTCCTCGCGCGAGAGCGGCTTGCGCTTCTGCGTGACGCGCGGCGCTGCGGCGTCTCGCACCCGGCAATTTCGCGCATTGCGCTCTTCATGGCATGTGCCGATCCGTTTTGCTAAATCGTGACGCTGGCGCTCAGCATCTCCACAATCTTCTGCGCCGCCACGGGAATCACCGTTCCCGGCCCATAAATCCCCGCCACTCCGGCCTTGTACAAGAAAATCGTAATCCTGCGGCGGAATCACGCCGCCCACCACAACCAGAATGTCTTCGCGACCCATCCCGCGCAGTTCCGCGATGAGTTGCGGCACCAGCGTCTTGTGTCCCGCGGCCAGGCTCGAAACGCCCACCACGTGCACGTCGCTGTCGAGAGCGAAGCGCGCCACTTCGTGAGGCGTCTGGAACAGCGGCCCAATATCCACGTCGAATCCGATATCGGCAAACGCCGTCGCAATCACCTTGGCGCCGCGGTCGTGTCCATCCTGGCCCATCTTCGCCACCAGAATCCGCGGCCGCCGCCCTTCCTCGCGCTCAAACTCCTCCACCATCCGCCGCGCCTTGCGGAACTCCTCGCCGCCCGCGCTGGCCGCCGAATACACGCCGGCGATGGTCCGCGTCGTGGCTTCGTACCGCCCCCACACGTTTTCCAGCGCCTGCGAAATCTCGCCCAGCGTGGCGCGCTTCCGCGCAGCTTCCACAGCGCACTCCAGCAGATTCCCCTCGCCCGCCGCCGCGCACTTCTCCAACTGAGTCGAGCGCCGCGCGCACCGCGTCCGCATCGCGTTCGCGCTTCAACTCCTCCAGCCGCTTTACCTGTGCCTGGCGTACCGCGTCGTTGTCGATATCGAGCACAGGAATCTCCGGCTCTTCGGGCGCGGCATAGGCATTCACGCCCACAATCACGTCGCTCCCCGCATCGATCCCCGCCTGCCTTCGCGCCGCCGCCTCTTCAATGCGCATCTTGGGCAAGCCGGTCTCGATCGCCTTCGCCATGCCGCCCAGTTTTTCAATCTCCTCGATCAGCTCCCACGCCGCGTGCATCAATTCGTGCGTCAGCCGCTCCACGTAATACGATCCCGCCCACGGATCGACCATGCGCGTGATGCCCGTTTCTTCCTGCAGGTAGATCTGCGTATTGCGCGCGATGCGTGCCGAAAAATCCGTAGGCAGCGCCAGCGCTTCGTCCAGCGCGTTGGTGTGCAGCGACTGCGTACCGCCGAAGGCCGCGGCCAGAGCCTCCACGCACGTGCGCACCACGTTGTTGTACGGGTCCTGCGCCGTCAGGCTCCATCCTGAAGTCTGCGAATGCGCGCGCAGCGCCAGCGATTTGGGATTCTTCGCGCCGAAGCTCTTCACAATCTTCGCCCACAGCATGCGCGCCGCGCGCATCTTGGCAATCTCCATAAAATGGTTCATGCCCACGCCCCAGAAGAACGAAATCCGCGGCGCAAACTCGTCCACGTCGAGCCCCGCCTTCACGCCCGTGCGCAAATACTCCAGCCCGTCGGCCAGCGTGTAGGCCAATTCCAGATCCGCCGTCGCGCCCGCCTCCTGCATGTGGTATCCGCTCACGCTGATGCAGTTGAACTTCGGCATCTTCTCCGCGCAGTAGCGAAAAATGTCGCCGACGATGCGCATCGATCCCTCGGGCGGATAGATGTACGTGTTGCGGACCATGAACTCTTTCAGAATGTCGTTCTGGATGGTCCCGCTCAACTGCTCCGGCGGCACGCCCTGCTCTTCGGCGGCCACGATATAGAACGCCATGATCGGCAGCACCGCGCCGTTCATCGTCATCGACACCGACATCTGCTCCAGCGGAATGCGATGGAAGAGAATCTTCATGTCGAGAATCGAGTCGATGGCCACGCCCGCCTTGCCCACGTCGCCGGTCACGCGCTCGTGGTCGGAGTCGTAGCCGCGGTGCGTCGCCAGATCGAACGCCACCGAAAGCCCGCGCTGCCCCGCCGCCAGGTTGCGCCGGTAAAACGCATTCGACTCTTCCGCCGTCGAAAATCCCGCATACTGCCGGATCGTCCACGGCCGCGTGGCATACATCGTGCGTGTGCGGCCCGCGCAGATACGGCGGAATTCCCGCCGCATACTCCAGGTGTTCGAGCCCCTCCAGATCCGCGCGCGTCATAAAAACTCTTCAGCGCGATGTGCTCGGGCGAAAGCCACTCATCGGCTTCGTGCGCAGCCGTTCCCGCCGCCGCAGGCTTCCAATCGATCTTTGTAAAATCCGGACGCATGTTGTGTTCTCAACTCACCGAAACTCTGGGTGCCCCACATCTCGCTTCTGAGATGTGGGATACCACCGACCTCAATTCCGCTTTCAAATCAACAGTCTTTCCTGCCACTTCGTCAAAAACTCCACCGGATGACTGCGCACGTGCACGAAATCCGCAATTCCCGTCGCGCGTCAATTCCTCCGCGTTCTCGGGATTTCCCGCCACAATCACCGGCGTCTCGCGGCCCAGCGCTTTCAACTTCGGCATCAACTGCCGGCCAGCGCCGCATACTCCGCATCCGCGCTGCACAGCACAATCAAATCCGCGTCCGCCGCGGCAATCTCCTCGGCCTTCTTGAAGCGCCGCGTCTGCAATCTCGAATCCCGCGCAGGCAAAGAAATTCGCCGCAAAATTCGCCCGCGCCGCGCGCATCTTCACGTCGCCAATCTCCGCCAGCAGCACCCGCGGCGTCTTGCCTCCCGCGGCCGCATGGCGCTCCGTGCGCAGCCGCAACTCCTCGTACGCGCCGCGCTCCGCGCAAATCGGCATTCATGCGCTGTTCGTCGACGCGGCCCAGCGCCCGCTCCGCCGGATTTGCATATTGATTCGTGCCCACCAACACGCGCCTCCGCGATGCAACTGCCTGCTCGCGCGCCGCCAGGCTCCGTTCCAGCGCCTGCGCAATCATTCCTTCGGCTTGCGCTTTGCGGAATCCGCCGCGCGCCTCAATCTCCTGCATCACGCTTCCAGCTCTCGCGCGCCAGAAAGTCGGTGATCGCCTCGAGAGCGTACGAGCCTCCGCCGGCATCGGCCACGCGGCCCAGCCACGCCTCGTGCTTCAGCAGCAGTTGCGTGTTCCGCGCCAGCCGCCGGCTCGCCTCATCCGGCGCTTTGTAGCAGGCATCGAACGGCGTCACCGTCACTGCATCCGCTCCGCCCAGCACCGCGGCCATCGCCTCGGTGGTCGCGCGCAAAATGTTTACGTGCGGATCGTAGACGGTCTTGTTCCATTTCGACGTGCGCGCCGCAATGCGCGCTCTCGCCGCCTCATGCGTGCCGCCAAAGCTCTCTACCGCCCGCGCCCACAGCATGCGGAATGCGCGGAACTTGGCGATCTCGAAGAAATAATTGGAGCCGACGGCGAAGCTGAATTCGAGCGCAGCCGCCGCGCGGTTCACATCCACTCCGCGCTCCGCGAGCGCTGCCAGAAAATCCACTCCGGCCGCCAGCGCGAAGCCGGCTTCTTCAACGGCCGTCGCTCCCGCCTCGGCAAACGCTTCGCCGTGAATGGTGAACGGCACCAGTCCAGCCGGCGCGGCCATGATCGTCTCCGCCGCAAACTCCACGCTGGCCAGCGCATCGCATCCGGTTGAAATCTGTGCGGCATACGGCGTTCCATTCTGTCGCTCGATCAGCATCCGAAGCAGCGGTTCGTCGGCACGCTCAAAATGCACTGGAATCTCGTCGAGATGTCTCAGAGCAGTTTCGAGTTCACGCGTACTCTCGACCAAAATTCCGCTGAATGCAATTCCCTCGGCGCCCGCGGCCACCGCCGCGCACGCCATGCGATTGGCTTCTTCCGCATCCGCGGCGTCAATCTCCTCGCGAATCCGCCAGTCGCCGGTGGCGCGCGCGCCGCGCCGGTACGGAAAATCCCCCGGCGCCGTATCCACGCATGCCAGCCCCGCCAAATCCTCGGCGCGATAGAAGGGCTTTACTCCCAGCCCCTCGTCCGTCCGCCAAGTCAGTCTTTTCTCGGGATCGGCGCCCTTCAGGTCGCGCGCAATCGCCGCCTGCCACTCCGTTGTGCTCACCGGCGGGAACTCTTCAAGCAGACGTTCAGTGGCTATGGTTGTCATTTGTTCGCGGTGTCTTCCACCATCTCGATCAAAACTCCGAATGCGCTTTCGGCCTTCGACTTGGGATGCACAAAAAACACCGTCGTTCCCCGCGAGCCTTTGCGCGGAGCCTCGTCAATCAGCTGAAATCCCTCGGCGCGCATCGCCGTCGAACGCGTGCTGCGCATTCTCCACGCGGAACGCCACATGCGCCAATCCGCCGCGCCCGCCGTTCTTGTCGATCAGCTTCTGCACCGGCGAATCCGCCGTCAGCGGTTCGAGCAGTTGGATCAGGTTCGGCCCCTCGCCGATCTGCAACAGCGCCTCGCGCACCTGGTCCTTTCCGTGCACCTCTTCGCGATGAATCTCCCTGAATCCCAAAGCCTCGTACGCCTTCACCTGGCCCTCAAGCTCGCCCTGCTTCACCGCGATCGCTACGTGATCCACAAACTTGGATCCCGGGAACATTCTTCAACTCTTCCTGCACGCCGTTCCTTTCAATCTCCTGGGCCGAGCTTCAGCCCGACTTACTCAAACTCCACCAGCAACTGATTCACTTTCACGGGATCGCCCGGCTTCACATGCACGCTCTTCACCGTTGCCGCGCGCGGCGCCGTCACTTTGGTCTCCATCTTCATCGCTTCCAGAACCAGCATCAGCGCGCCCGCCTCCACAACCTGTCCCGGCTCGACGTTGACCGTGATCACCAGCCCCATCACCGGGCTGCGTGCACAGCTTTCTCGTCCGCATCCCACGTGCCGCCCGGGTTCTGTGCGTGTCCACTGGCTACGTCATGCGCCGCGTGGTGGGGCGAGTTGCTCCGGCGTCTGCTGGCTGTCCTCATCTTCCAGAAGCTCTACGTCCACCGCGTACGCTTTGCCATCAATCGTGATCTGAAGCTTCAACCTCCTGCTTCCTTTCTCGCAAAATCTCTTGCTGCACTCATCTTCATTACCGGAGGTTGTGCGAGGTCTGCACAATCACCCGTCCCTGCTGCGCCCACGCGCCCGCGCTATCTTGCGCGATCGGCCAGCGGCTGTGCCGAGCGCACGCGCGCCTTCTTGCCCAGGAATACCGTTGCCGCAGCCGTCAGCGCGGCCACAATCTCCGGCTTGGTCTGTGCCGGCTTCGGGCTCTCTCGCGGTTTCCGCCGGCGCCGCGATCATCGGCACTTCGCCCGTAACTCGCGCTGCCTGCTGCCTGCTCAGTTCCGCCACGCGCGCCTGCAAAGCCTTCACCGTGGTCGCCATGGCGTTCAACTGCCGCTCCATGTCGCGCTGCCGTTCCCGCACGGCACGCCGCAGGACGCGCTCCAATCCGGTATAGATCGCCACACAGCCCGCGCCGGCAATCACCGCCATCACCGCCCAATCCGCCCCATGCAGCTTCATGCGCTTCCTTTCATCTCGCGGCGCGAAATTCCGCCGCCGGATCTTAAAGCGGAATCAATCCATGTTTCTTTTGCGGCCTGAGCTCGCGCTTCCCGTGCAGCGATTCGAGGGCCCGCGCCACCACTCTGCGCGTATCCGCCGGCTCAATAATGTCGTCTACCAGCCGTCGTCCCGCCGCCACATACGGATTCGCGAAAGTCTCGCGATACTCGTCCACAAGTTCCTTGCGCCGCATCGCCTCGTCCTCGGCCCCGTCAATCTCTCTGCGAAATACAATCTCGGCAGCGCCCTCGGCTCCCATCACGGCGATCTCTGCCGTGGGCCACGCCAGCACGCGATCCGCGCCCAGCCCGCGCGAGCACATGGCAATGTACGCGCCGCCGTAAGCCTTGCGCAGCACCACCGTAATCTTCGGCACCGTCGCCGCCGAATACGCAAACAGCAGCTTGGCCCCGTGGCGGATAATGCCTCCGCGCTCCTGCTCCACGCCCGGCAAAAATCCCGGCACATCCACAAACGTGAGCAGGGGAATGTTGAAGGCATTGCAAAAGCGCACAAACCGCGCCGATTTGTCCGAAGCATCGATGTCCAGTGCGCCTGCCATCACGCACGGTTGGTTGGCCACAATCCCTACGGACCGCCCTTGCAATCGTCCAAAGCCAATGACAATATTCGCGGCGAATCCCGGCTGAATCTCCAGAAAATCCTCGTTGTCCACCACGCGCAGAATCACGTCGCGCACATCGTAGGCCACCTTCGGATCAACCGGCACAATCTTGTTCATCTCGGTGTCGGACTTCAGACGCCCGCTAAAAGCCCGATGCGGCGGATCTTCCAGATTGTTCGAAGGTAGAAAACTCAACAGCCGCTTGCACAGTTCGACGGCCTGCTGATCGTCGCGCGCAATCAGATGCACCACGCCCGAGTTGTTCATCTGCGAATGCGGCCCGCCCAGTTCCTCGGCGCTCACCTCTTCGCCCGTCACCTGCTTGATTACCTGCGGCCCGGTAATAAACATGCGCGCCTGCTCGGTCTGGATCACAAAGTCCGTAAGCGCCGGGCTGTAGGCCGCGCCGCCCGCGCACGGCCCGCAAATCAGCGCAATCTGCGGCACCGTTCCTGAAAGCATCACGTTGTTGTAGAACACGCGCGCGTATCCGGCCAGGCTGTCGATCCCCTCCTGCACGCGCGCTCCGCCCGAGTCGTTGATGAAGACAAACGGGCTGCCCGTCTTCAGGCTCATGGCCATCATGTCGGCCACTTTTTGGCAATGCGTTTCGCCGGCAGCGCCGCCAGCCACCGTGAAATCCTGGCTCGCCAGGTGCACCAGCCGTCCGTCGACGATCGCGCATCCCGTCACCACGCCGTCGGCCGGCAGTTCCTTCTCCGCCATGCCGAAGTACGTAGCCCGGTGTCGGCTAAACAACCCGATCTCCTCAAAGCTGCCCTTGTCCACAAGTCGGTCCACGCGCTCGCGCGCGGTGAGCTTGCCCGATTTGTGTTGCCGGTCGATGCGCTCCTGCCCGCCGCCCAGCTCCAACTCCGCGCGTTTCGCCTCCAGCTCCGCAACCTTGTCGTCCATGCTTTTCTTATGCGTAATTTCTTCCTGAGTCAGCATTTCTTCACCTGGGGAAAATTGCGCAAACTCCCACTTTCTGCGCCTTCATGGCGCATTCCATCCTTGTTCGACCGCTGTCATTCTATGCCCCTGCATAAAGGCTGGGATGTGATCAAGTTCACTCTCCACAAGCCCAAGGAAGCAGACGGGTTACCTGCCGATGAAAGGCCAGAAGGCAGGCCTTTTCGCCGACCCCAAAAGTGCGTCAAACGGCGGCAGCGGGCGCACGGCTGCGCGTGGCCGCACGGCCGGCTCGAAGTTCTCTCAGAACCTGCGCTTTTTCAATTGCATGCAGAAAGGGCGCGACCCGGCTTGTAAAAGCCGCTCGCGCCCTTCGCAAGATACTTACTGTGCCCCATCCTTTCGCGGCATCTCGCGAAAGAGTGGGAGACCATGATCACTGGTTACAGCATCTGTAGTTCTGCTCTAAGAAAACCGCGTCCTTCTCCACAGCAATGTTCCGCACAATCCCAGCGGAACCAGAGTTCCCACAATCAGCACAAACATCCACGGGAAGTTGACGCTGATGTGCTGCGCGCGCGTACCCACCGCCAGCCACACAAAGATGCCCGTGGCTGTCAGCATGATGAGCACTTCCCACCAGCGCCTCGGGTGCTTGTCGTCAGCCAGTGGATCGTTGCCGGCCACCACGGCGGCCACATTGACTCTGTCGAGTTCATAGCGGTCGCATTCGCGATGCATGGCGTCGCGCCAGTTCTCCATCTCGGAAGGCGGAGGCTCGGCCATGCTGATCGATACCGCGCCCGCAATCATCACGGCCGATCCGGCAAGAATCAATATCCGTCCGCCGCTGGCCAGTCCCACAAATTCGCCAAAGACCAGCGCGCCCCACGCCAGTCCCCAAAGCTGGTTGGTGTTCGAGAGCGGAATACCGCGCCCGATGCCGATGTACTTGGCTGCATACTGCTGGAACAGATCGCCGATCACCCAGCAGAAGCCGCCCACAAACGGCCAGAACAGCATGGTCCGCGCCTGCTGCAGCTGCACCAGTACCGGCGCCATGCCGCCGCTGTTAATGGCCGTGAGCAGAGTGACGGTTCCCAGTTCGCCGAACGTGAAAATGGTCACGAACGACAGCGGATTCATGCCGCTGATGTAAGCCTTGCGGTAGGGAATGTACATGGTGCCGAACATGCAGCCCGCGCCCAGTGCGGCAATGATGCCGGTAGCCGCCTTGCCCGGCGTGCCCGCATTCTGATGCGCCGTGGCCACGGCCAGCACCGCAGCTCCAAAGACAATCGCCCCCGCGCCGCCCACCACCTTGGCCCAGTTCTTTGCAGTCGATCCGTGCAGTTCTTTGAACAGCAGGCAGCCCCAAGCCAGCCCCACCAGGCTGTTCATGTTCCACAAGGGAAACGCAATCGCCAGGCCCACGTTGCGCACGCCGAAGATTGTCAGCGTGTTGCCCACCGCCCATAGCATTCCTGCCAGCAGCGCCCACACAATCAGGTGCGGCTTGGCACGTAAATCGTCGAACAGGAATCCCGTGCCCTTCAGCAGCGTGGGCACCGTCCAGCGCGCCACAAACGCGCCCATCACCATCCCCATGGAGATGATGAACGGCGAAAATCCCGCGTTCACCAGCTTGGTAGGCGCTTCCGCGCTGCCCAGCCACACCGCGGCTGACAGTCCGCAAAACACGCCCAGTTTGTGCAACGAGATTGTCGACCGCGCCGCAATTGCGCCCTGGCTCATCCTGTCACCTCAGCGTCATCAACAGCGCGGTTCCCAGAATCAATACGACCACGGGCACCCACAGATGCACGTCGGTCAGGATGCAAACCAACTTCGATCGCTTCAAGCTTCCACCTCAGTCAATTTCACCGGCCGGTTCTCGTCGAACGACTTGCGCGCCGCCATCGCCATAATCACGGGCACGCGGCTATCGGCGCCCGTTACCGGCACAGGCTTGCCTTCCAGCACCGCATGCGTAAACTGCCTCACCTCTTCCGCAAAGCTGTCCGTGTAACGGTCCATGAAGAAATTCAACGGCAGATCGCTGTAAACGGATTCTCCCGTGCTCACCACAACCTGGTTGGGGAAGCGGTTTTCCGAAGCGATCTTGCCTTCGGTGCCCAGGATCTCCACGCGCTGGTCGTAGCCGAACACCGCCTTGCGACTGTTGTCAATGGTGCCGATAGCGCCGCTGCGGTAGCGTAGCGTAACCACGGCCGTATCCACGTCGCCCAGTTCGCCAATGGCCGGGTCGGCCATCACGCCGGCCGCAGCGTACACCTCTTCCACCTCGTCGCCGGTCAAAAAGCGCGCCATGTCGAAATCGTGAATCATCATGTCCAGGAACATTCCTCCCGACAAGCGTACAAACTCAATGGGCGGAGGCAGAGGATCGCGGCTGGTGATGTGCACCAGGCACGGCTTGCCGACCTCGCCGTTGATCACGGCCTTGCGCACCCGCGCGTAATTCGTATCGAAGCGCCGGTTGAAGCCGATCTGCAGCTTCACGCCGGCCTTCTTCACCGCCGCGAGCGCGGCATCAATCTGCTTGAGAGTGTAGGAAATCGGCTTTTCGCAAAAAATGTGCTTGCCCGCCTCTGCCGCGCGAATAATCAGGTCGGCGTGCGTGTCAGTCGACGAGCAGATCGCGACTGCCTCAATGCGCTTGTCGCCAAGAATCTCATCCACGGAGCTCGCCACGTTAGGAATGCCAAAATCTGCCGCGAGTTTTTCAGCCGTCTCGCGATTGACGTCGAAAACGGAGACAATCTCTGCCTCCGGAATTTGAAACGCGAGCGATTTCGCATGAACTCGCCCAATCCGTCCCGCTCCAATAACTCCGAAATGAAGTTTCTTCCCGCTCATAATCTCTCCCCAAAATCGGCTTTCAGCTCTCAGCTGTCAGCATGTGAAGGGGCACGACTTCAGTCGTGCCGTAATTCTCGCAAAATGAGTGGTGGGCTTTAGCCCCTGAGGGAACTCAACCAAAGCCGATTAACCCATTTTTTGCACCGTACCCTAATAAACCGTCGCTCCCCGCCGTACGGAAAAAGCTGGAAGCTAGGAGCTGGAAGCCAGCAGCTGTTCCTGCACAAAATTCGCCTCAATCGAACGAATATACTCCCGGTTCCGCGCCGCACTTTCCTTCGGCGTGCCCATTCCCGGAAGAATATCCTGCTCCACCAGCACGTATCCCTTGTAGTCGCGGCGTGCGAGCCAGCGTAACAGGGCAGGGAAGTCCACGCATCCTTTGCCCAGTTCACAGTACACTCCGTGCCGCATGCCCGTGAAGTAGTCCCACTCCTCCTCGCGGCTGCGGCGCGCCACGTTGGGCTCAATATCTTTCAAATGGATGTACCAGACGCGCTCCTTGAAGCGCTCGAGAGCCGCCACCAGGTCGATGTCCTCGCGGCCGGTTCCGTGAACATAGTGGCCCGCGTCGAACACCAGTCCCAGTCGCTCCGGATTGGTTCCATCGAGCAGCGTCGCAATCTCGTCCGGCGTCTCCACGTAGCCCGCGCAGTGATGATGAAACACCGTGCGCAGTCCGGTCTCGTCAAACACCGCGTGCGCAATCCGATCGGCGCCGCCGGCAAAAGTCTTCCACTCGTCCTTGTTCAGTCCTGCGCTCGCGGGCACGCGCCCGGCGAGCTTGGTGCGTCGCGCATCGGTCCCGTTGTCGTCGGCCAGCACCAGGAACGGCGCCGGCGTCGTGGCCACAGCCGCAATCAGCCGCGCCGTCCTCACAGCCCTTGCCGTGCCCTCCGCATGCGCCAGCGGATTCTTCAGCTCCACCGGCACAAACGCGCCCAGCATCGCCACGTTGTTCCGCTTCGTCAGTTCCTCGCTCAGCTGCACCGGGTCGGTGGGCATGTAGCCCCAGTCGCCCAATTCCGTTCCGGTGTAGCCCGTCTCCACCAACTCGTCCAGCATTTGCGTCGACGGAATCGCCTGGCTCTGGTCCTGGTGCTCCAGCGTGCCCCACGAACAGGGTGCATTGCCAACCAGCAACTCTTTCATATCGTCTCCTTGCTTCCCGCGGGTTTTCAGTCTCAGTGCTTTACTTCAACGGTTGACGATTTACACGTGTGCATCACAGACTAAAAAGCTAGCAGCTAGAAGCTAGCGGCTAGTAGCTGTCTTTCAGAACTTCCGGCTCCACTCCTTCGGCCACCGTTCCACAACGACCTTGGTTTGCGTAAAGAACTCCACTGCGTGGTGCGCCTGCGCATGCAGATCGCCGAAAAAGCTTTCGCCCCACCCGCTGAACGGGAAGGTTGACATCGGCGCGGCCACGCCCACGTTAATGCCCACATTGCCCGCTTGCACCTCGTAGCGGAAGCGCCGTGCATTGGCGCCGTCGGTGGTGAAGATGCAGGCCATGTTGCCATAGCTGCGTCCATTCACCAGCGCAATCGCCTCTTCAATGGTCTGTGCATGGATCAGGCTCAGCACCGGCCCAAAGATCTCCGTTCGCGCCGTCTCGGAATCAGGCGGCACATCGTCCAGCACCGTAGGCAGCACGAAATAACCATCCTCGTAGCCGTCCACTTTTTTGCCGCGCCCATCCACCACCACGCGCGCGCCGGCCTGTTCGCCCTTCGCGATCAGCCCTTCGATCCGCGTCTTGCTCTCGGCGGAAATCACCGGGCCCATCTCCACATCCGGCAACGCGCCGTAACCCGTCTTGCGGCTCTGGGCCGCCGCCACAATCCGATCCGTGAATGTGCGCGAATCGCCCACGGTAATCGCCACCGATGCCGCCAGGCATCGCTGTCCCGCGCAACCAAACGCGGAATCAGCCAGAATCCGCGTCGTCATCTCCATGTCCGCATCCGGCATCACCACCACCGGATTCTTCGCGCCGCCCTGGCACTGCGCGCGTTTCCCATTCGCAGCTGCCCGGCTGTAAACGTACTTCGCCGTCGGCGTCGATCCCACAAAACTCACTGCCTTGATGCCCGGATGATCCAGAATCGCATTCACCGCATCACGTCCGCCGTTCACCAGTTGCATCACGCCCGGCGGGAATCCCGCTGCCTGAATCAGCTCGAACAGTTTCTGCGACGTGATCGGTACGCGCTCCGACGGCTTCAGCAAAAAGCAGTTGCCCGCCGCTACCGCGTAGGGGAAAAACCAGAACGCGATCATGCCCGGAAAATTGAACGGCACAATCGCCGCCACCACGCCCAGGGGTTGCCGGATCATGTGCTCGTCGATGCCCCGCGCAATGTCCTCGCAATTCGTGCCCTGCATCATGATCGGCATGGCGCACGCCGTTTCCACGTTTTCCACTGCGCGCAGAATCTCCGCGCGGCTCTCCACCAGCGTCTTGCCGCATTCTCTCGTGATAGACAGCGCGAGTTCTTCGCGATGCTGCTCCAGCAGCGTCTTCAGCCGGAACAGCGGCTGAATCCGGTCCACCACCGGCGTCCGCCGCCACTCGATAAACGCCCGCTCCGCCGCTTCCACCGCAGCATTCACGTCCGTCGCCGGCGAAAGCGGAACCTCCACCAGCACCTTGGCCGATGCGGGATCGATTACGTTCAGCGCATTCGTTGCGCTCGAAGCGCGCCATCCTCCATCAACAAAATTCTGCAACCGCTCCATAGAGAACCTCCGTCTCATCGAAACCGAAATGTAGCGCCGGTCTCCAGACCGGCTGTCGTGGGGTGCCCCGTCCAAGCTTTGCTTGGGCGGGTGTAGCTCCCTTGCTCCCTGTATCAAAGATGATGCCGTTCGCGCTTGCGCGCTTCTTCATAGCGTGCTCTCGCCTCGCGCACGCTCTCCAGTTCCGAAACTTCCGCTACCGCAACATCCCACCAGGACTCGTATCCCGGCACGCCGGTTGACGTATCCGTTTCCACTACAATCACCGTGGTGCGGTCCAGCGTCTTCGCTTTCTCGAGGGCTTGCTTCAGTTCATCCAATGTACCAGCAGTCAACGCATATGCGCCCAGGCTGCGCGCGTTGGCCGCAAAGTCCACCTTCAGCACATCGCCGTCCAGTTGTTTACTCGCTTCGTTGCGTGCGCGATACCGCGTTCCGAACCCGCCCTGCCCTAATGACCGGCTCAGGCTGCCGATCGAGGCGAACCCGTGATTGTCCACCAGCACGATGATGATCTTGATCCCCTCCTGCACGGACGTCACAATCTCCGTGGGCATCATCAGATACGTGCCGTCGCCCAGGAACACGTAGACTTCGCGGCTGGGATCGGCCAGCTTCGCGCCCATGGCGCCCGGAATCTCGTACCCCATGCACGAGTAGCCGTATTCCATGTGATAGCCGTTGGGTGTGCGCGTGCGCCACAGCTTGTGCAGATCGCCGGGATGGCTGCCCGCGGCCGACAGCAATACGTCACGCTCGCCCGCAGCCGCCCATAGCGCGCCAATCACTTCGCTCTGCGCGGGTTTGCCCCCGCCGTTCGAATTTTGACTGTTCAGATGAAAGAGCCGCTCGACCTCCGCGTCCCACTCGACGCGCAACCCCGCAATCTCCGCAGCATACTTCGCGCCCACCGTGTGTCCGGCGAGCGCCGCGCCCAGTTCCTCCAGCGCCACGCGAGCGTCGGCAACCACGGGAATCGCGCCCACCTTGTACGCGTCAAACTCCGCGGTGTTGATATTCACAAACTTCACTGCCGGATTCTGAAACGCCGTCATCGAGGCCGAAGTGAAATCGGAGTAGCGCGTCCCGATGCCGATCACGAGATCGGCGGAGTTCGCCAAGCGGTTCGCAGCCAGCGTGCCCGTGGCTCCGATGGCGCCCACCTCCTGCGCATGATCCCACGCAAGCGACCCCTTGCCTGCCTGTGTCTCTGCCACAGGGATTCCGGTCTTGGTTGCGAATTCACTCAGCGCCTGCGACGCCTCGCTCATCAGCACGCCGCCGCCGGCCACAATCAGCGGCCGTTCCGCGCCGCGGATGGCAGCAATGGCACGCTCCAACGAAACGCGATCCGGTTGTCCGCGCCGGATCAGCCACACGCGTTTTTCAAAAAGCTCTTCGGGATAGTCGTAAGCTTCGGTCTGCACATCCTGCGGCAGCGCCAGCGTCACCGCGCCGCAATCCGATGGCGAGGTCAGCACGCGCATCGCCTCAGGCAGCGCCGTAATCAGTTGTTCCGGTCTGTAAATGCGGTCCCAGTAGCGCGACACCGGCTTGAAGCAGTCGTTCACGCCCGTGTCTTGCGTGGTCGGCGACTCAATCTGTTGCAGTACCGGCGCCACGTTGCGCCGCGCAAAAATGTCTCCGGGCAACAGCAGCACCGGCAGCCGATTGATGGTGGCCAGCGCCGCGCCCGTAATCATGTTCGTCGCGCCCGGCCCGATCGAAGAGGTGCAGGCAAAGGTTCGCAGCCGGTTGCTCGCCTTGGCAAATCCCGCGGCCATGTGCACGCCCGCCTGCTCGTTGCGCACAAGAATGTACGGGAAATCGGGATTCTGCTGCAACGCCTGCCCGATCCCTGCCACGTTGCCGTGCCCAAAAATCCCCAGCATGCCCGCGAAGAATGCATGCTCGCGCCCATCCCGCTCCACATATTGCTGCTTCAGGAACTGGATGAGCGCCTGGGCCATCGTGATGCGCCGCGTCTTCATACGTACTCCCCCGACCCCCGCGACTACATTTTCACTTTTTTTACTTTTTCGCTCTCTTCACTTCTTCACGGTTCCTTGGTCCCTAGTCCCTAGTCCCTAGTCCCTACGTCCCTAGTCCCTACGTCCCTAGTCCCTACGTCCCTAGTCCCTACGTCCCTGGTCCCTATCTCTTAACCATCGGCAACCGCGGATCCTTTTCCTTCCAGCCGCCGCGCACCCATGCGTAGTTGGGATCGTCTGAAGCCGCCAGCGACCGCGCCGATCCCGCAAGCGCGTTCAAATAGTAGACGTTGTATCCGTGCGCGGCCACCACCGGATGATAACCCTCCGGCACCAGCACCAGTTCGCCGTCGCGCACCGTCATGGTTTCGTCGATGCGCCCGTCCGCCGTGTACACCTTCTGCACCGCATATCCCTCCGGCCGCTGAATCCGGTAATAGTAAATCTCTTCCAGATCCACTTCTCCCGGCGGGTTATGCACGTCGTGCTTGTGCGGCGGAAAGCTCGACCAATTGCCCGCTGGCGTAAACACCTCCACCACCATCAGCCGGTGCGCCAGAAACTCCGGCGGCAACATGGAATTGATTTGCCGCGTCGCATTTCCGCCCCCGCGAATCTCGATGCCCACGTGCGCCGGCGTTACCAGCCGCGCCGGGTACTCGTCCTCGGCCTTTGCGTAGCAAAACGCCAGGTCGCAGGCCGCATCGGCGCTCACAGTGAAACGAGTGCGGACAGGCAGGTAAAGCGTATAAGGCAGCCCGTCAAAAACCGTTGCGCGCTGCCCAAACCTATGCCACTCGCCCCGCGAGCTCGTTACCGAGCAAACGCCGCCCAACACCACAATGGCCAGTTCGCGGTTGGCTGTTTCGCCGCTGTACTTCTGGCCGGCTTCCATCTTCCGAGTCTCAAACGATAAAAATTCGTATCCGAAACTATCAATCCGGTCGCGGAACGTCTCGGGCCGGACAAGCAGGTCACTCATCATCTCTCCAGGGGGAGCTTACGCAAAACGCCGGCAAATGGAACACGGGCCCATGCCGAACGAAAAGACAAGCAAAGTTGCACACGTGTGCACCTTTCCATCATCCTATGCCTCCGACCGCCTGTCAACAGAAATACCGGTCTCTTCGGTAACCGGTTTCTTGCCCGTATCTTGTGGAGACAAAGGTCGCATTGCCACAACAACTTACCCACCCGGCCCAGCACTTATTTCTGCCGCGAAAGCAGATTCGAAATCATAGCATCCCCATCGCCCACCCAGTCGCGATGCTCCCTATCCGATCTGTCATCTTGACCGAAGTCGAAAGACCTGCGGCCGTTTTGCCAACTCAACCCAGCACGAAAAGGGGTGCCCCACATCTCGCTTCTGAGATGTGGCAAACCACGAACCCAGGCAGCCCCATTCAACCCCGCACGAAAAGGGGTGCCCCATATCTCGCTTCTGAGATGTGGGAAACCACGAACCCAGGCAGCCCCATTCAACCCCGCACGAAAAGGGGTGCCCCATATCTCGCTTCTGAGATGTGGGAAACCACGAACCCAGGCAGCCCCATTCAACCCCGCACGAAAAGGGGTGCCCCAGATCTCGCTTCTGAGATGTGGGAAACCACGAACCCAGGCAGCCCCATTCAACCCCGCACGAAAAGGGGTGCCCCACATCTCGCTTCTGAGATGTGGGAAACCACGAACCCAGGCAGCCCCATTCAACCCCGCACGAAAAGGGGTGCCCCACATCTCGCTTCTGAGATGTGGGAAACCACGGACCTCAACTCCCCCGCTCCCTAGCTCCCTCGTTCCCTCGCTCCCTGTACTTCTTGACCCCCGCCAATTCCCGGTGCTACGGTTTGTATGCACACGTTTGCACCCGCCGGAGGAATCATGGCTCCCGTTACCCCCTCGCTCCAATTCAAAAGCCCGCTCCACAAAATGACGCAGACCACCCCCACCTACCTCTGGAACGACTCGGCCTCCGTTGAAGAGCTCACCTACTCCATCGCGCACGGCGCAGTCGGCGCCACCTGCAACCCGTCCATCGCCGTCAGCGTCCTCAAGCACGAGCTCCCCGCCTGGAAGCCGCGCATCCTCGAGCTCGCCGCCGCTGAGCCCGAACTCACTGAGGACGGTCTCGCCTGGCGCATCGTCGAAGAGATCTCGGCCAACGCCGCGCGCCTGCTCCTGCCCATCTTCGAGCGCGAAAAAGGCCGCAACGGCCGCCTCTCCATCCAAACCGACCCGCGCAACTATCGCAACACCGCCGCCATGCTCGAGCAGGCCATCCATTTCAGCCAGCTCGCGCCCAACATGATCGTCAAAATCGCCGCCACGCACGCCGGCCTCGCCGCCATGGAAGAGGCCACGTACCGCGGCATCAGCATCAACGCGACTGTCAGCTTCACCCTGCCGCAGGCCATCGCCGTAGCCGAAGCCGTCGAGCGCGGCCTCAACCGCCGCGAAGCCGAGGGCCTCGACATTTCGACGATGGGCCCGGTCTGCACCATCATGGTCGGCCGCCTCGACGACTGGCTCAAAGTCCTCCACGACAAGCACAATCTCTCCGTCGATCCCGGCTACCTCGAGTGGGCCGGCGTCGCCGTCTTCAAGAAGGCCTATCAGATTTATCAAGCCCGCGGCTATCGTCTGCGCCTGCTCTCCGCGGCCTTTCGCAATCACATGCACTGGAGCGAATTCATCGGCGGCGACGTCGTCATCTCGCCGCCCTGCGTCTGGCAAAAGCGCTACAACGCCAGCGACATCGAAGTCATCGACCGCATCTCCACGCCCGTCGACCCGCTCATCGTCTCCACGCTCCTCGACAAGTTCCCCGACTTCGCCCGCGCCTGGAACGAGAACGGCCTGACCCCCGCCGAGTTCGACACCTTCGGCAGCACGCGCCGCACCCTCCGCGAGGATTCATCGCCGCCGTAGCCGAGATGAACGCCATCGTCCGCGACGTGATCCTGCCGAACCCGGATACGGAATAGCAGGGAACAAGGGACCAAGGGAGCAAGAAGGCAGGGATCAGGGAACAGAAAGCGCGGCGCTCGCAAAAAGCCGCGCTTCATTTTTTCGCCCCTTCGCTCCCTTCACTTCTTCACTTTTTTCACTCGGACCGCGATGTTTCGTTAAGCCCAGCAGAATCAATCTAAATGTCCGTTTTTGAGGGGCCGAAAAGGGGCCAAATGTTCGCTCAAGTGGTGCCATTTGCCCCCGAAATGTTCGCTTAGAGTTTCGCGATTTTTTGAGACATCTTGCTGAGAATTACCCGTTTTCAGGGTGAGTGTGACCATAGAATTTCCCGAATAAACGCAAAGGGTTGCAGAGAACTTCCCATAAACGCGTCTAAACGGGCTTCGGTGCACGTTTTTGCGCGTGTTTTCGCGCGTTTTTGGCCCGTTTTGCGCGCGAATTTTGGGGTGGTGAGTGCGAGTGTGAGTGCGGGCTGCGGCCCCGGCCGGCTGATCTCTGGTTCCTGATCTCTGAACCTTGGTTTCGGTATGCGCCGGGAGGGGAAGATTATATGCGGAGCGGCGGGGAAAACTTATTGCTCTTTTTTATACGCTTGACAGATGGTCAAGGGCTGAGTACACTCTTCCGTTCTGTCGCCCAATCTGATTTGCCGTTCCTAATCTTGGGAATGAGATGTCGTATCGCGTGCCTTCTCTGGAGGCTGTTGCCCAGAGACGTGTTCGACATCTCCAGCTGCGAAACACAATTACGGACATCTTAAAAGGAGACTGTTCATGAACTGTTCCGCTTGTGGAAAAGCGAATGTCGATGGCGTCTTGTTCTGCGAGTACTGCGGAGCCAGCATGCGCGCTCAATCAGCAGCAGTACCGGGCGCATTCGCGCCCGCCACGGTTCCTGCATCGCCCGCTCCTCCCACGGCCGCTCAAGTCGCGCAGATGGGCAAGTCGATAATCGGCGCGATGACTCTCGGCGAAAAGTTCGCGGTCGCGGGCGTTGCTGCAGCAGTGTTGGGTTTCTTTTTGCCGTTTGCAACTACGCCCGATCTGGGGGAACTTTCCGGGCTCCTCTCAAGCCTCGGTTCCGGCGGAGGAGAGGGTGGTCACCTCAGTTTGTCTCTGTTCGGCGCGACCAAATTTCTCGGCGCCATCTACATATTATTGCTCGCGGCGGTCGCTGCCGGGGTGCTGGCCTACCTTATGCGGAAGGCGCCCAACGCAAAGAAAATGCTGATGAGCGGCTTCCTGGTGATGATCGGCTCACTTTTCGGTCCGGGCTGCGTTGCCGCTCTCCTTTTTGTTCCCATGATTCAATCCGTGGCGGGAGCCGGCTACTACCTGTTCGGACTGGGGTATTGTGCCATCGCAGCCGGAGGTTTGATCATCATCGGCACTTTGAGCAAAGCCGTCCGCTGAGCCGGAAGGGAAAGCGAGGACTTCCATGTTTTGTCCAGATTGTGGTTCTACGGTAGCGGAAGGCCGAGTGTTTTGCGGAAAATGTGGTGGACGTATTCATGCTGCTGCCGCATCCGCAGCGCCGCAAGCCGCTCCCGTCCAACTTGCTCCCGTCGTTCCTCCGCAACCGGCGCGGCCCCCTTCGCCGTATCGCTGGGTCGTTTACGCCGCTGTTCTCCTGCTCGCCGCTCTCGGCGGTGTCGCATGGTGGTGGTTCCATCGACCCCCGCCGCCCTATCAAGTGCAGGACCCCGGGATTTACCCCTTCCAGGGCCTTACCGCTGACGGAAAAGCCATGAAATGGGGCTTCATCGACGCGGATGGGAAAGTCTTGATCCAACCGGCATGGGACGGCGTCGACCTCAGCGATCTCATTCTTGGCCGTTCCGCCGCGTGCAACGAGGGACTATGCGCGGTCCTTAAGGACGGAAAATGGGGCTACGTCGATTCCAGCGGTAACTTGGTAATTTCCAACCAGTTTGACTCGGTCGCTCCGTTCGTCGAGGGCATGGCGCGCGTTCATTTTGGAAATCAGGTTGGCTACATCGACAAAGCCGGCCACCTCGCCATTAACCCGCAATTCTATGATGCCGGAGATTTCTATGGCGACCTGGCAGCCGTCCGCACCGACGATGGCTGGGGCTTCATCAATAAGACCGGAACGTTTGTCATCAAGCCACGCTTCCAGGCGGCGGACACCAACGGTTTCTCAAGTGGGCTCGCCGGCGTTTGCACCGGCGGCAAATGCGGCTTCATCGATCACACGGGCCAATTCGTGATTCGTCCGCAATTCGGCAACCTTGGAACCTTTTCCGAAGGTCTAGCCGAGGTCGGGATCAACGGCAAGCTCGGCTATATCAATACCTCCGGCACAGTCGTCATCAACCCTCAGTTCGATCAGTCAACCATGTTTTCCGACGGCCTTGCTGCCGTCTCCGTCTCCGGGCGTCAAGGAACGATTAACAAACAAGGCAAGTATCTTCTCAATCCTGGGCAATACAACTTCGGCATAAAGGAAGGAGACGTGCTTGTCGCGACAACGAATCAGGGAATGGGCTTGATGACCAGGGGGGGCCAATGGCTGATTCAACCGTCAGCCTCGCTCACGGGTGTAGGCCCCATCTTCGGAAAAGTGTTTCTTGGAACGCTGGGCGGCCAGCAGGGTCAGGTTCCCATCTCCATTTCCGGCAAAGTGCTTGCCGGTCCCTACAAGGGCTCGATGATTGCATCACTTGCTCAAGACATCCAGGACGAAACCAGCGCCATCCAGTCCATGCACGCTCTAACCGCCGCTGAAACCGCCTACTCGGGCACCTACCCTTCCGGCTTCACTGATTCGCTCGAAAAGCTCGGCCCGGCCACGGGTACGCCCGATCAAAACCACGCCGGGCTCATTGACGCAACCCTCGCCACCGGAACCAAGGATGGCTATCAGTTCGTCATCACTATTCCTGCTGGAACCTCGACCGGTGGAAGCAACTTCAATTACTTTCTCGTCGGCAAGCCCGCATCCGGCCACGCCGGTCGCACGTTCTGCGCCGACTCCTCGGGGACTGTGCGTTACGCAGAACAAGGCCAGGATTGTACGACCTCATCGCCAGTTCTGTGAGAACCGGATCCCTGCCTTGGGCGGGGATTCACCTTTTTTGATCCGTTTTGCCCCTGCGCGTCGAGCGCATCGCCCGGTAGAGTTCGACCTTTCGGAGACTGTCTCATGCAAATCAGGCTTTCGTTCCCAACCCGTCGTCAGTCACGTTCTCTGAGTGTTCTTCTACTCCTCGCTTTCTACGCGCTCATCCTCTCCCCTTCCGCCACACTAAGCCAGCAGCCCGCCGTGCAAAAGTTTACCCTCGACCAGATCGAGGGGCTCATCGTGCACAACGTGCCAGACGCCACTTTGAGCAACCAGATTCGCCTCCATGGCCTTGCCTTCGCCCCAAGCCCAGCTATTCTCGACGAACTCAGCGCCAAGGGCGCTGGCCCTTTGACGCTGGCCGCAATCCAGGCGTTCGTCTCCAAGGCGCCGCAAGCCCAGCCCGGAGCGCCGGCAAAGCAGCCGGGAGGGCAGGGTCAAGGCGGAGGTAATCAGTCCCTTGTGCAGGCACAGCAACTCGCCTGGAAGGCGCAACCTGCGAATGGGCAAATCGAGATAACGCAGGCGGAGTGGCGGAACGGCGCGAGCGTGACCATCCAGTCGGCGACGCTGGAGTGCATTCAGTATGGCGCCAACAACCAGTCTCTTTCGCAGTTGACCACCACGCTCAACGGGCCGGTGCAGCCAGGGCAGACCGTCAACATCCAGCCATTCACTTTGGGAACCGAGGCACAGGGCGTGGCCAACATGAAATGCGGCATTGTGGGGGTCGCGCCGCAAGCCCAGCCCGTCGCGACTCAACCCACCGACAGCGAACCGACGCTGGCGGCGACCATGCAATTCATCCAGGACAAATTGAATGAGCGGGGCGCCTTGAAGTTTGCAGTGCATACGCATGACAATGCCGATGGAAAGGACTCCACGGATCAGTACATCAACGAGACCAGCAACTTGATCGTCGATCCTACCTCATGCAACATTAGCTATCACCGGACACACAAGAAGAACGGGGCAGTGGAGGCAGACGCCGACGTATCCTTCAGCCTTCACAATGTGCAAGATGTGGTAGTCACGACTGCCGAGCAGAGTTGGAAGCTCTCCTATAGCTCGGCAGGACACCCGACTTGGGATGCGAAGATCGATCCACCCATGTTTCAGGTCGTAGTGCGAAAAGCAGGAAACCAGGGAAATGGGTTTTACTTTACCGATGAGGAAATGGCCAACCGCGTAGCCAAGGCCTTGCGCCATGCGGTCGAGCTATGCGGCGGCAATAGGGAGCCGTTTTAGAGAATTCGGTTGCTTATTCACCAACTGTTCAATTTGGCTTGGCGTCAGCTTGGGGAGGGCCGGTTGCTGGCCGATCGCATTCTGAGACCCAAGCACAGCAGCAAAGGCCAGAAGCACCAATACGCGCAGAGCCTACGAGTTCCGAACGGGAGATGATGATTCATGAAAGTTGAGCAGTGAATAGTGGGACATGATACCTATTCCCCGCATAGCACCATTTTCCGTATAAGGGCGGTGGCCCGGCCCTCGAATTTGAATCTTGCGATTCAACGCCTCAGCTTGCCAGCGCCTCCACCACTGCCTCCGGATGCCGGGCAATCACCGTGAGATAAGCTCGCGCTGCGCGATCGGGACGCCGCCGCCCTTGCTCCCAATCCTGCAAGGCGCGCGGGTCGAGGGCGAAGCGGCGCGCAAACTCCGCGCGGCTGAGGCCGGTGGCTGCCCGCACCGCACGCACATCCACTTCAAGAGGGAGCGGGAACTGGTGAACGGCGGCGGGCTCGGCCTCGCCCTTGGCGATGGCGGCCGCCTCGCCCATGGCCGCGACAAGTTCGTCTGCAACATTCTTCCGCTTCATGGTTTGATCCTAATCGCAACTATGCGGCATTGCCGCACAACCGTCAAGCCCTCGCGCAGTCGGCCTCGCCCCAGAAATTTCTTCCGCCGTTTTGCAGATAATTTCCCCCTCCCGGCGCACAATCGTTCTATGAGCTGCCCCGAAAGGCAAAGCAATTCGCCCACGCCCTCCGCTTTTCTACTCCCTGTTAGCTGTTTACTACTTCCTAACTCCCCCTCCCCTCCCCCCGGGTCGGGCGCCCACGCACCACGGCCCACGGTTCACGAGCAACGCCGCAGAGCCACAGCTCTCTGACCACGGATCACTGACCACTGGCGGCCACGCCGCAAAATCGAGTTGTGAAACTGTGAAGCTCGGAACTAGCTCCGAATCAACCACTTACAGAACAAATCCGCGCAGCCTCACAGTCTGCGTGTTTCTGTGATCCTGTGGAGCGCGATCACTTCGGTTTTTGGGGCAGAGGTTTTGCCACGAACCACGAACCACGAATCACGAACCACGAACCACGAATCACGAATCACGAACCACGATTCATGATCCACGGGCCTCCGCCACCTAAGTCGTTAGCGATGACGACTTTCCGGAAGCCTCTCTTTTAGAATCAAGAAGATACGGAGAGCCCACCCCGTAAACCATTTTCTGTGAGGACTTTAGGAAAAAGGGGGGAGGGGGTAAGGCGGGGCTACTGAAAGGGAAACCCCCGCCGCAGCCGGTCCTTCAGACACCGGCACTCTGACCACTGACCACTGACCACTGGTTCTTGGCTACTGGCTACCGGATTCACGGCCGGGCCACACTCGCACTCACACTCACACTCGCAATTCGGCTGTGCAACTGTACCGCCCTATCTAACCAGCGATGTTTCAACGGTTTGCAGCCAGACAGCTGACCTCGTTACAGCCACTGTACAACTGTACAGCGGCACCCAACGAGCACATAAATAAGGGTTTATCATCAGATCGAAAAACGCGGTAAATTCGCTGTAAGACTGTGACGCTGTACCGGGAACGCCGCAATCGAGCGCGGCCGCGCCGCGCACTTTGCATGTCCAAACTGAGCGAGTTGGGTTCGGCCCGACTGAAGTCATGCCCTTGTTACAAAGCGGATTTATGAAACACGCAAGAGTTCAAGTTTTTCTGATCCCTGATCCCTGATCCCTGACCACTGACCACTGACCACTGACCACTGACAACTGACCACTGTTCTACTTGATCCACATCTCCGGATGGCTGGTGGACACGGCGCTCAGTCCCTGTTCGAGCAGCGCTTCCACTTCCTTCATATTGGAGATCAGCCCGCCGCCAACGACCGGCAGATCGGGATTGATGGCGCGCACTCGGTCCAGCATCTTGGGCGCGACCAGCGCGGGCAGAATCTCCAGCGCATGCACCGGCGTATTGCGCAGCTGATTCGAGATGGTATCCATGGCGCCGCTATCGAGCAGAAAGGTGCGCTGGATGCCGTAGAGCCCGATGGCCAGCGCGTGGCGCAGCGGGTCGAGGTGCGTGGAGATGATGCCGCCCGCGCCCACGCGCTTGAGGTAATTGACCGCGTACTTGTCGCGCGAGAAGCCGTTGAGCAGATCGAGATTGACGATCGCCACCTTGCCCGCGGCGGTGATCTTCTGGATCATCGGCTCGATGGTATCCGGATCGCCGGTGAGCAGATAAATCAGCCGGCTGCGCGACGCGATGGCAAGCTCCACAAGATCCGGCTTGCGAATGGCGGGGAGAATCGGCGTCTCCGCGCAGAACACGCGCAGCGGAGTCAGCGGCGGCGGCGTTCCGTTTCTTACAACGGCGTCAGACATGCGTCCCTCCGAGTGGGGCATGATGTCCGTCCCGCTTCTGCGCTTTTCCTGTCGATCCTCTTACCATCAATTCCGCCTCCACTTTCACCTGCACCACCGACTCCTGGCCCGACATCAGCTTGAACAAATTCTCCATCGCCAACTGTCCCATGCGCCGCATGGGCTGCCGCACCGTGGTCAGAGTGGGCGTGAGATACGCGGCAAAAAACAAATCGTCGAATCCCGTCACTGAAACATCCTCAGGCACCTTGAGCCCGCGCGCGCGGATCGCCCGCATCGCGCCCAGCGCCGTCATGTCGTTGTAGCAGACGATCGCGGTCGGCGGATGCTTCAACTGCAGCAGCGCATCCGTCGCCTTGCCCGCCGCTTCCGGCCGGCTGTCGCCCTCGACTGCCAGCTCCGGCGCAAAGCCGATCCCCGCTTTCGTCAGTGCCTCTTTGTATCCCGCGAGCCGCTCCGCATCGGATTGGTATCCGCCGCGATCGCCGAGATACGCAATTCGCCGATGTCCCAACTCGATCAGGTGCTCCGTTGCCGCGCGCGTTCCTTCCTGGTTCGCGATCATGACCGAGTGCACAAACTCGCCGGAAGCCTGGTCGTTCACCAGCACGATGGGAACCTGCAGCTCCTTGAGCAGCGGCATATACAACGCGCCCACGCGCGACGACGTGACAACGATTCCATCCACGCGCCGCTCGGCAAACTCCTGCACCACTTTGCGCTCGCGCTCCGGATCGGCGTGCGAGTTGGCCAGGAACACCGCATAGTTGTGATCGTTGGCAATCTCCTCAATGCCGCAAGCCACTTCGCTGGCAAACGGATCGTCGACCGTAGTCACCACGAGGCCGATGGTTCGCGTCCGTCGCGTCACCAGGCCGCGCGCAACCGCGCTGGCGCGGTATCCCGCGTCTTCGGCGATCTTGCGGATCTTGGCCGCAGTTGCCGCATTCACCAGGGGACTGTTCTGCAGGGCGCGCGAAACCGTAGGGTGCGAAACCCTCGCCAGCCGCGCAATGTCCTTGATGGAAGGCTGCCGCGAAGGTTGCCGTGGCACGCGCTTCATGCCCGCATGCGGAACTCCTGCCGACTTGCCTCCGTCCTTCTCCACCATGGCCAGAAACTCCTAATGCACACGTGTACGATAGCCCTCAGTCTCCTAGAACGCACGCGTCCTCGTCAACACATATCAATGGGCCTTTCGCTGCGCCCTAGTAATCTGGATACCGACCGCAAGATGCTCCCATCCACCTCAACTTCCGCCGACCACCCCATCGGGCAAGCGCCGAACTCCGGCGATTCCGACGTGGGCGATTCTGGCGGGTTGCAGCGCCGCATCGGTCTCCGCTCCGCTGTGCTGTTCAACATGCTGGAGATGATCGGCGTCGGTCCCTTCATCACGCTGCCTCTGGTCATCGCCGCTGCGGGATTCCGAATGTCGGTTTGGGCGTGGCTGCTCGGCGCTGCCATCGCTGTCGCCGACGGCCTGGTCTGGGCCGAACTCGGCGCAGCCTTCCCGCGTGCCGGCGGTTCGTACGCCTTTCTCCGGGAAATCTACGGCCCCGGGAGCGCGGGCAACTGGCTGAGCTTTCTCTATGTCTGGCAGGTCGGATTCACTGCGCCGCTGTCGATTGCTTCGGGGTGCATCGGCCTCTCCGGGTTTCTCGCGGTCTTCTGGCCCGGCCTCGACTCGGCGCCCATCGCTGCGCTGCCCACACTCCACTACGCGAACTTTGCCGGCGCCGCCGCGTGCCTTCTCGTCACCGTGCTCCTCTATCGCAATATCAGCTCCGTCGCGCGCATGGCATGGGTGCTTTTTGCCGGCGTCATGGCTGCGCTCACCGGCGTCATCGTCTCCGGATTCGCTCACGCCGCGGCCACCGGCGGCTGGCATATACCTACTGCGCCGGCGCTCTCCACTGCGCTCGGGTCGATTGGAACAGCGAGTGGAACTCTCGGCGGTCTCGCCCAGGCCACGCTCCTTGCCACGTACTGTTACTGGGGCTATTACAACATCTGCTTTCTCGCTGGCGAAGTCCGCCGACCCGAGCGCACGATTCCTCGCGCCATCCTGCTCTCGGTCGTCTTCGTTTCCGCGTTGTATGTTTTGATGAACCTGGCCGTGTTGCCATCGCTCGGCGGCGCCGCATCGCATGCTGGCGGGTCCGCCGTGCTGCGTTTCCAACTTGCCGCCGACATCGCGCGCTCGGCTTTCGGACCCTGGGCCGGCTACACCATCGCCGCGCTTATCGTGTGGACCGCTTTCGCCAGCATCTTCTCACTGCAACTCGGCTACTCGCGCGTGCCCTACGCCGCCGCTCGCGACGGCAACTACTTCCGCTTTCTCGGTGCGCTGCATCCAAAGCACGGCATCCCCCACCGATCGCTTGTGGCACTGGGCATCGTGGGAGCCTTCTTCTGCTTCTTCTCGCTCACGCAGGTCATCACTCTGCTCGTCATTACGCGCATTCTGCTGCAATTCTTCCTGCAGCAATTCGGCGTGATCTATCTGCGCGTGCGCAAGCCCGATCTCCCGCGGCCTTTCCGCATGCCGATCTATCCACTGCCGCCGCTCTTCGCCATGGCCGGCTTCGGATTTCTCCTCGTCTATCGCGTCCACGCAGTGAAAGAGCTCGCCGTCGCTGCTGCAATCGCCGTCTCCGGGAGCCTTCTCTATCTGCTGCGCGCGCATCGTCTGCGGCAATGGCCATTCGCAGACGTGTCCCAACCTCAAAGCCAATAGCAAACTCACAAATTCTGTAGCTTTCGTTCTCAGGCGCGGCTAAAACGTCTTTCCACAACTCTGGCAAGTCCACACCACATTGCCGCTTCCGACATATCCGGCGTACCACTTCCAGCCGCGCTTGCCAGCCTGCACTTGCGTGGAATGGCAGAACGGACACTGTGTGGCCGGCGCGGGAGGCACCGAGCCGTATGTCGGCTGAGGATTCTGGGGTTGGGCATACTGGGGCGGTGCCGGGGGTGCCGGCGGGGTTGGAGCGGACAGCGGTAGCCCACAAGCGCCGCAAAAGCTGGACGGTAGGGTTATCGCCGCTCCGCAATGTGAGCAGTAGACGATGGAAGGTTCAGTCACGACGCTCTCCTCAATGCAAACCCGATTTCGAATGGCCCCATGTTTCTCCGTTGTGTGCGCAATTATATCCCCGCACCGGTGGTTTTGCCTCAATCCAAATCCTCTCCATGGTGCGTATTTGAGATGTGCATCTTAGAAACCCGCTCCGCACAAATTTTGTGACGTCCGCCGCGGTACGGTGTCTAATAGATGAAACAGGCCTTCCCCAAGCGAGGTCATTCATGCTCATCGGCAAGCCACCCGGTATTCCCTCGTCGGAGATCACCCCCCGCGACGATTATTTCCGGTATCTCTCGCGCCGCCGTTTTCTAAAAGGCGCGGCCGCAACAGCAGGCATTGCGGCCCTCGGCGCCAATCAATTGTTCGCTCCGCGCGCCGTCGAAGCGGACACCAAGCTGCAGACCGTGAAAAGCCCACTGACCACCACGGGCGAGCAGCTCACCAGCTACGACGACATCACGCATTACAACAACTTCTACGAGTTCGGCGTGGACAAGGGCGATCCCGCCAAAAACGCCGGTGGCCTTCCCACGCGTCCCTGGACTGTGAAAGTCGAGGGCAAAGTCGCCAAGCCGCTCACCTTCGACATCGACGACCTGCTCAAGCTGCGTCCGCTTGAAGACCGCGTCTACCGCCATCGTTGCGTCGAGGCCTGGAGCATGGTCATACCCTGGGTCGGTTACTCGCTTTCTGAATTCATCAAGCAGTGCAACCCGCTGCCCGGCGCCAAGTACGTGCAGTTCCTCTCGTACTACAACACCAAAGTGGAGAAATGGACCTACGAAGACGCCACCATTCACTGGCCCTACTCCGAGGGCCTGCGCATGGACGAGGCGATGAATCCGCTCACCCTGTTCACCTTCGGACTCTACGGAGAAACCCTGCCTAACCAGGATGGCGCGCCGGTGCGCGTGGTGCTGCCATGGAAGTACGGCTTCAAATCCGCCAAGTCCATCGTGACGGTGCGCTTCGTCGACAGGCAACCGCCCACCACCTGGAACGATCAGGCGCCCAACGAATACGGCTTCTACTCCAATGTGAACCCCAACGTCGACCACCCGCGCTGGAGCCAGAAAACCGAGCGCCGCATCGGCCTGCCTTTCTACGAGCAGCGCCGCACCACGCTCATGTTCAACGGCTATACGGACCAGGTGGCCTATCTGTATAACGGAATGGACCTGCGCAGGAACTTTTGAAGCAGCCTCTAGCTGCTAGCTCTTAGCTTCCAGCTCATCGAGGCGAATGGCCGGCAGCGACGGAACGGGGAGAAGGGATCCTTCCTTTTCGATGGATTGGTTTGTTCTCGTGCCGACTTGCTAATTCGCTAACCTGCTGACTCGCCAACTGGCTTGCTATGAATCGCACAACGCTCATCATCCTTAAAACGCTCACCTGGATCGCGTGCCTTTCGATCGCAGTCCGTCTTGCCTGGGGCATGGTCTCGAACGACCTCGGACCCGACCCCTCGGCCGCCATCGCCTTTGCTACCGGCAAGGCCACGATCTGGCTGCTCGCCATCACCCTTGCCATCACGCCGCTGCGCCGCCTGTCGCCGCGCCTCAACTGGCTGATTAAGTTTCGCCGCCTCTTCGGCCTCTTCGCCTTTTTCTACGCTACGCTGCACATGCTCACCTATGTGGCGCTCTATTCTGGCTTCGACGTGAACGCCATGCTGGCCGACGTCGCCAAACGCCGCTTCATCACCATGGGCGTCGCCGCCTACTTGTTGCTCGTGCCACTCGCGCTCACGTCCACCACGTGGGCCATCCGCAAGCTCGGCGGCAAGAACTGGAACCGCCTGCACAAGCTCGTCTATGCCGCTGCAATTTGTGGAGTGATTCACTACTGGTGGCAGGTGAAGACCGGCGTCATCACGCCGCTCACCATCACCGTAGTGCTGGCTGTCCTGTTTCTGGCGCGGCCCGTGACCAGCTGGCTGCAGCGCCGCGAGGCGCGCGCCGCGGTCGCCGCATCTTCCGTGCCTTTCCCTCGTTAACGCTTTGCTCTCCCGCCCGTTAGTTCTTTGTGCGCCGTTCGACAAACATCTTCCTCAAATCCATCGTTTGGGTCGGCTGTCTTTTGCCGCTCGCGGACCTGCTGAGAGGCGCGGCCACTCATCATCTCGGGCGTAATCCTGTCAACGAGGTTCTCTCGGTCACCGGCCTTTCCGCTCTCTGGCTGCTTGCGATTACACTGGCCATCACGCCAGTGCGCAGTCTTTCACCACGCTTCGCATAGCTCCTCCAGTTTCGGCGTTTGCTGGGGCTCTTCGTCTTTTTCTACGGCACGGTGCACCTGCTCGTTTACATCGCGCTTTATTCAGGATTCAGCCTAAGCGCGATGGTGACCGACATTGCGAAAAGGCATTTCATTATCGCCGGGATCGCCACGTGGCTCTCACTCGTGCCGCTGGCCCTGACGTCGACCCACGCCGCGATCCGCAAGCTCGGCGGAAAAAACTGGAATCGCCTTCACATGCTGATTTATCTGGCCGCGATTTTGGCTGCGGTTCATTACTGGCGGAAGATGAGGCCGGGAATTATTTCACCAGCACCCTATACGCTCGCACTCCTCATCCTTTTACTGGTCAGGCTCGGCATCGCCTGGCGCCGTCGCTGGAAAGCGCGCGCCGCCGCATTCAGGGCTGTCTCCAAGGTCTAACGCCGATAGCTCCGCTTACACCGCTGCTTTATTCGAACAGCATTCTCTGCGCCACCGGACTGAAGCTCTTGCGGTGCAGCGGCGTCGGGCCCAGCCGCCGGAGGGCCTCCAGGTGCTCTGCCACGCAGTAGCCCTTGTGCCGCGCCAATCCATAACCTGGATAGATTGCGTCGAGCTCGACCAACAGGTGGTCGCGAAACACCTTGGCCAATACGCTCGCCGCGGCAATCGATATGCTTCGCGCGTCGCCCTGAATTACCGCCTGCTGCGGGCAGGGCCAGTCGATGGTGTCGCGCCCGTCAATGAGCAAATAGTCGGGAAGCAAAAAATCCGGAGCGACGGCCAGCCGTTGCACGGCGATGCGCATGGCCAGCAGGGAAGCCCGCCTGATATTGATGCGGTCGATCGTCTCCACATCCACTACCGCAACCGCCCATGCCACGGCGCAGTCGCGAATCGCCGCGTCAAATTCATTTCTCTGTCTTTCGGTGAGTTGTTTTGAATCCGTCAGGCCTTTCAGGCGGCAGCCTTTTGGAAGAATAACTGCGGCTGCGACAACCGGTCCGAACATTGGCCCGCGTCCCACCTCATCCAGCCCGGCAATGCGCAGTGCGCCACGCCGCCGCGCGGCGTTCTCCAGCGCGAATCCGCAGATTGGTGCCGTGGTCATGCTGAAAGTATAAGAATGAGCAGTGAGCTGTCAGGTGGAAAAGCCGCCCGCAATCGCAGCGCCCCGGCCGCTCTATTCCCATTCGCTCGGCAATTGTGGAAGTGGGCCATGTATGTCGATTCCGAATCGGGCCGCGGTTTCTACCAGCTTTTGCATGTCGGGCGGGGAGGGCGGAGCCGATGCGGGCTGACTTAATGCCAGCACAAAATTCTCAAAACCCGGCGGCGAGTTCAGAATCAGCATCCGCGCCGGGCTGTTGCCGATGACCTTGAACCCATGGGCAATCTCACGCGGCCCGAACACGAACGCGCCCGCTGTACCCTTCAGCCACTTGCCAGCGCAGACAAAAGCCACCTCGCCTTCGAGCACGTAAAACGCCTCGTCCTCGCGGTGATGCGTATGATACGGACTCGCCCATCCCCGGGGCATATCCCAATGCTCGGTCAAGCCAAACCCGCCATTGCTGGTTTCGCCGGTTGACCGGATCAGTGTCGGCAGTCCCAGGAATCGGGAGGCCTCGTCATGGCGCGTATTCAGGTAGGGTTTTGCCGCAGGCGTGCTCATGGACTCTCCTTTTAATTTGCGAACAGATTCATTTTGAAGGAAGCGGTTTGCTGGTGTACTTCGGAAGTGTAACGGACCCCCCTGCTGTTCTCTTGAAAATGTGCTTGAATCGCGAACAAATTCCGCGCGGGCGAGCGGGTGTGCCGCAATGGCTCACTCGCGCGCGAAGGCATAGTCGCGTTCCACCCGGCAAATGCGCACCTTGAATTCCTCATACCAGGTGCCGCGTCCACGCTGCTGCGCCACCAGGTGCGTTGCATTCGCTTTCCAGGCCGCAATCGCTTCCAGGCCCTCCCAATAGGAAACCGTAATTCCCAGGCCGTCGCGCGCGGATTCAATCCCGAGAAACCCGGGCTGCGTCGCGGCCAGCGTCTCCATCGCTTCCGCCATTTTCCCGTACCCGTTGTCGCCCGCGGTGCGCTGGGAAGTGAAGATCACCGCAAAGTAAGGCGGCATGGGAGTGGATGCAATCGTCATCGGGGCCCTCCAGATCTCGGCAAAAGCTATCAACAGGAATGCCAGATTATCACCAAACCAGCCGGCCACTTGAGCACGCCGGGGAAGCATCTAACCTTTCATGCGAACATGGCGCTTGCGGATCGCTTCATCCACATTTTTTCTGTTTCTGTTATTCGGGTTATTCCCCGGTATTTCGCATGCGCAGGCGCATATTGATCCGGCGCTGCCCCCGGCGCCACTGCCGCACGGGGGTTACTGGTCGTTAATCCCCAGCAACGAGGTGGTGAAAAATGCGCATCGGCCTGTTCCCCGGCTCACCGTTCGGCAGAAGTTTGAGATTGCCTATCGCAATACATTAACACCGGCGCTGCCCTTCGATTCGCTCGCGGTTGCGGGATTCGACCAGGCGACCAATGTCGGGCCCGCCTACGGGCAGGAGTGGGGTGCGTTCGGCAAGCGGGTCGGCTACAACGCCGCCAACTTTACATCGAAATCACTCTTCGCCTTTGGCATTGTGCCCGCCGCGTTTCACCAGGACCCCCGCTACTTTCGCCTCGGTTCAGGCTCCATGCGCGCCCGGATGTTGTGGGTCCTGCGCAGCCAGGTCGTTGCCTTTAGTGATCGCGGCGCCGCGATGCCCAATTACGGAAAGCTCATCGGCTTCGCGGCCTCGACTCTCTTGAGCAATGCCTATATGCCCGCGAGCAGCGTCTCGCCGGAGAATGATTTAAAGGGATACGGAATCAAATTTGGCGCTTCGGTAGCCATCAGCACTGTTCACGAATTCGACTTGACGCGTTTTCTCCGGAAGCTGTAGTCGTATTCCAGTCCATGAGCGGAAATTGCTCAATGAGAAACTGTCTGGATTCGACGAACGCCTATTCTCAATGCGAAGCCGGCTGCGCGGCAGGCTTCCACGCCTTCCCCGGCCGCGCGACGGCATACATCTCGGTCGCGATCACGTTGAGCAGGCCTCCACGATCTTCCTTGCCGTCGACCTGCATCGTGTACAGGTCGAAGTGCGTGCGGTCGGGAATGTAAGTGAAGTGTGCGCCGGCATTGAGCCCCTGCAACACCGCATCCAGCTTGTGCGCCGCGCCGTCCAGATAAAACGTGTCCGCGGTGCCCACAATTACGTGAATCTTGCCGCGCAGCAGCGGTCCCCGCTGCGACCACGTGGTGGTCACAATGTGCGCCAGGTCGTAGTGGTCGTGCCAGTAGGCCACCACCGCCGGGTCAATGTCGCCCGTCGCGCGATTGAACATGGGCAACGGCCGCCCATCGCTGCCGCGCGGCGAGAACACCCAGTCAAACGACGTAAACTGCCCGCCATATGCGCCCTGCACCGTCTCGTCCCGCGCAAACTGCTCCGTTGTGCTCAATACCTTGTCGTGGTCACGGACAATTGGATACGGCGTGCCGTCCGCGCGATGGTACATGTTGGCATGCGGCGCATACAGATCGATGCCGGTGAAGTCGTGAAAGTCGCTCGGGTCGGGCGAAGTCGACCACGTGCCGCCGAAAATCTCCGGATAATTGATCTGCAACTGCAGCGTCGCCCAGCCGCCCGAGGAGTGCCCCTGCAGGAATCGCCCGCTCGGGCGTGCATCCATCCGATATTTTCTCTCGAGAAACGGAATGAACTCCGTCGTCAGCGCCGTGCCCCACGGTCCGTCATTCGCTGAGTCGGCAAATTCGTGCGTACCGGTTGCCCACGACTCGTCCAGCATCACCCAGATCATGGGAGGCATCAGGCCCCGCACCATCCGCTGGTAGATCGAGGAGCCGAACATTTCCGCGTAGTCAAGGTCGGCGCCGAATCCGTGCGTCCAGTACACGGCGGGGTAGTGAGCCTTGGCGTGCTCGTCATAGTCAGGCGGCAGCACCACCCACGCGCGAACGTGCACGGGCCGTGCGAAGAATGCAGTGAGCGCGGGGCTGGTCAAGTATTCAAGGCGCGCGTGGGCCACGAACTCGGGCGCAAGCTTTGGCGCCGGGAGCTCAGGCAATGTGGCGTTCAGCACCAGCACCGGCTCGGCGCCCGTACCCGGATGGAATGCTGCGAGCGGAACCACATCGCTCACCAGGTCGCCCGCCTCGCGGCCGCCATAAGCGTATGTGTGGCCCACGTCGAGCACCGCCTGCGCCTGGTAATCGCCGGGCTTGAGCGATGAGAAGCCTTCCGGAAAGGCAATGTCGTCGGTGTCCACGTCGACCGACGCACCGGGCGCGAGGTACGGCACTTCTTTCGCCGCAATATAGACCGATGTTGGATGGAAGGGATCCTCGTCGATCTTCTCGGCACCGCTGCCGGCCGTCAGGAGGATGAGCATGCGGCCGGAAGCGGGCGCAGTGAACTGCTGCCCCAGCGTGACACGGAAGAAAAGATGCTGCGGTTGCTGCGCCAAGCCGCTGGCCGCGCACAAGACCACCGCGAGAACCGTGAGAAACCACCGGGAGATTCGCATGAAGAGAGTTTATAGGGTGTGTCGGCGGGGCGGGGAGTGCGGAACTTGAGGACACCTGAACTGCGAATCTCGCCTCAAAGGAAAACCCCGGCCGAAGCCGGGGTTGTTGTCTTTTACTCAACGATCTCTGCTGGTCACTGACAGCTGGTCACTGCGGACCAGGAACTGCGTCTACGCCCGGACTTTGCCGGTCGCGCGATCCACTTCCTTCAGGCGGGCAGCCTTGCCGCGCAATCCGCGCAGGTAGAACAGCTTGGCGCGCCGCACTTTGTAGCTGCGCACCAGGTCCACCTTGTCGACGACTCCGGAGTTGAAGGGGAAAATGCGTTCCACCCCTTGCCCAAAGCTCATCTTGCGCACGGTAAACGTGCCCTGGGGGCCTTTGTTGATGGCGATCACCAGGCCCTCAAAGGCCTGCAACCTCTCTTTATCGCCTTCTTTGATCTTCACTTGCACGCGAATCTGGTCGCCGGGCACAAACTCCGGCAAATCGGTGCGCTTCAGCTTGTCAGCCAGGCGCTGCATTACGGGATGGATGGACATGGGTTCTTCCTACGATGGACTTTCCTGAGTGATTCCTGCGAAGAAACGCAGAATAACCAGTTTATCAAAGATTCCCGGCTGCGCCTAATTCCTCTGGCCTCAATGTTCAGACCCCATTTGGGCGATTTTCCTGCGCCGGTTGCCCCATCCTGATGGCGCTTGTTGCATTTTGGGCGAAATCGCAGTTTTCAGCCCGATGCGCGCCGTCTGCGCTATATTTTCCGCATGGACGAAAAACGCGAACTGCTCCGCCATGCCTTGGCCACGCTCGCTTACCGCACGACCCGGATAATCGAGAATGCCCCCGAGTCCTTCGCCGAATTCGACGGCTGCGGCCGCCGCCCCGTGGAGATCCTGGCGCACATGGGCGATCTGCTGCAGTGGTCGCTCCACATGGCGCAGGGAACGAACCGCTGGGAAATCCATCTGCCCTATCCGTGGCATGCAGAGCAGAACCACTTCTACGTGCTGCTCGGCGCCTTCGACGAATATCTGGCCTCGGATGCACCCGTCCAGGCGCCCATTGAGCGCCTCCTCCAGGGCCCCATCGCGGACGCCCTCAGCCACGCCGGCCAACTCGCCATGATGCGCCGCCTTGCCGGCGCTCCCATCCGCGGCGAAAACTACTACGTTGCCGCGATCGCCGTGGGCCAGGTCGGCGCAGCGCAGCCGGCACCGATTCAACCGTTCAAGTAGCCCTTCGCGCCGATCCATCCCGCCCATCCGCTGCCTGATCTCCCTACCCCAATCTCGCTGGGCCGCGATCCCCCCGCGCGCCTTTCTTTGGCGTCAAAATCCACCTGCGATTTCACTGTTTATTCAAAAATGGCTGTTTTCTTAGAGGTAAGTCTTTAAAAATCAATGAATTCAATTTTATTATTGACAAACGTATATTTTTTGGATGACAATAGTGACGGTGACTGTCGTCGCCGTGGAGGTTTCATATGCGCCGTATACTCGTAGCCAGTCTTCTGCTCCCCTCGCTGTTCCTTCCCGCAGCGGCAAAAGCCAGCACGCCCGTGGACGACGCTTCTGCCCCAACCCCGGTGCGCATCAGCACCGGCGTCATCGCACCTGTTCTCATCGGCTCTCCCGTACTCTCTCTCCCCGCCGGCTTCTCCTTCGACATCGTCCCTTCGGACGCCCAGGTCCAGCTCTCTCTCACCGTCAACGCAAAAGGCGAACCCGAGAACATCCAGGTCGTCAGGTCATTCAGCCCCTTCGTTGACGCACGCGTGATCGAAACCGTCAGCCAGTTCCACTTCCGTCCCGGCACCATCGACAACCAACCGGTGGCTCTCGATCTCAACCTCACCGTGAACGTCACCCGCTAGCGCGCGTTTACCCCTGCTCGTGCACCTTCCCCCGGAAGCAGAGAACGCCAGGGCCAGTTACAGGACCGGCCCTGGCGTCTCCGCACATCATTCCACCTGCCGGGCAGCTTGAGCCCCGCGGTCAATCAATTGTTCCCGCGTTCTTCTATTTGGCCTCAGTCTCCTTGCCGTTATCGTGCTCGTCGACAGGTCCTGCTATTAGATTGATCGGCACTTTGATCGGCACTGTGGCAGCCCTCGCCGGAGCCGATGCCAGATGTCTCACCTCGGCCGGCGCAGTCGCAGTTCTTGCGGGCGCGACCGGAGCCCCCATGGCGTGCTTTAGATCCACCAGCGCCCCGCCGTACTCGACGTAATCCTTGATGCAGCTGCCTTGCACGGCGTGGAAACGCGCCAGAGCCGCGGTGCGCTTTTGATGCGCCAGCGCACTCTCGCCAACGTAGAAATTCACCTCGCAAGCCCGGCCCACGTGGGTTTCCGGATCGGGATCGGCGGCCGCGGCCATCAGATCGTCATCCGTCATCTGCCCCAGGTAGTACTTCAGCACCGGACCGGGCCAGTACGACAGGTTGGCCTTCTGCGCTACCTCTTCCAGTTCTTCGTTGCCCGCGATATGCAGCCGCCACTTGGCGATATGAAGCCACAACGCCGCGTAGACCGCCGTGGAAGTGGAGGGATCGGCGCCGATGGCGAGTTCGAAATCCGCCGTTGCCTGGCTGGACTGCCCGGCCAGAAAATGCGCGGTTCCCCGCTCCAGAAAGGCATACTGCCGGTTGGGCTGAAGCTCCAGGGCCTTATCGAAGTCCGAGATCGCAAGTGGGTACTGGCCCTTCTCGTAGTACTCCAGGCCGCGCACTGCGAATCCGTCCGAATCCTTCGGCTCCATCTCGATGTACTTCCCCATGGTGGTGATCGCGGCATCGTACTGGCCCTCGAGACCAGAGGTGAGGCCGAGATAGTAATAGGCGAGCGGATAGTCGCTCTTCACGTGCAACGCATGGTTGTACTCGCCGATCGCCTCATCGTACTGACTCTGGTGTCGATAGGCGTTACCGCGGCTTTCATACCCATCCGGATCGTTGGGCTGGAGCGCGATGTAGCGCGTAAACCAGGTCACGGCCTCCGCGTATTCCTTCTTGTCGCTATTCACCACGCCGGTGTTGTAGGTCGCCAATGCGTGATTTGGATCGACGCGCAGCGCGGCCTGGTAATCCTCGAGAGCGCGGTCGTAGTCGCCCTTCGCCATGTAGGCATGACCGCGGTTATTAAAGCCATCGGGATCGGTGGACGCCTTCTGTAAGTACACGTCGTAATCGGCGATGGCCTTGTCCCACTCTTTCTTGTCGCCCCAACCGTTGCCGCGGTTGTAGTAAGCCAGCGCGTAGTTGGGATCGATGCGGATCGCGTCGTCGTAGTCGGCCATGGCGCGGTCGATCTCGCCCTTGTCGGCGTAGACATTTCCTCGCGTGTTCAGCGCGCCGGCAAAGTCCGGCTTCAGTTTCAGGGCCTGATCCAGATCCTGCAAAGCCAGGTCGTATTCCTTTTTGTCACGGTAGGCGATGCCGCGGTCGAAGTAGGCGCTGGCCAAATCGACTGCAGTTTCCTGACCGGCCTGGATAAGCGCCGTGCAACCGGCGATGCTGGTATCGGGATCGTCGGCCTTGCACTTATTCCAGTTTTCGTCGCGGGTTTGGCCCATGGCGGCCACCGCGGCCCCCAGCAGTAGACATGCGAAGAATCCACCTCTGCGAATCATGTTTGCCGCCTCTCCGGTTTAAAAAATTGAAGGCGAAATCAGAATACACTGGCTTGATTTCTCAGAGAGTGCCTTTCTAGACGCCGGAGCGGTCGGTTTTCCGGGAGCGGCCGTTCGCAGACCCTTAGTTCGTAGGCCCTTGTCCCTGTTCTTCCAGCGCTTCCAGCGTCCGCTGGTCCTCGGCGCTCAGGGTAGCCCGCTCCAGCAGTTCCGGCCGGTTCCTCAGCGCCTTCTTCAGTTGCTGTTCGCGCCGCCCGCGCCGGTTTTACCGTCTGGTCGTCGACTTCGCAGCGGCCGCCGGCGCCACCGACAAGCGTTTCAGCTCGGCGACAGTGGCGGCGTACTCGTAGTAGCTCTTCGGGCAGCCGTCGCGCGCGGATTTGAGCCGCAACAGGCCGGCAGTGCGCTGCTGGTGAAGCAGCGAATCCTCGCCGGCGTAGAAATTTGCTTCGCAGATCTGCCCCTGCTGGGTTTGGGGATCGGGATTGGCAGCCCCGACCATGACCTCATCGCTTGTCCCTTGCCCAAGGTAGAGCTTGAGCACCGCGCCCGGCCATTTCGAAAGGTCTGCTTTCTGGGCCACGTTTTTGAGCTCCTCGGTGGCGTCCTGGTGCAGCCGCGCTTTGGTCATGCGCAGCCACAATGCCGCGTAGACAGCCGAGGACGAGGAGGAATCGACGCCGATGGCAAGTTCGAAATCCGCCGCCGCTTCGGCGTTCTGCCCGGCCAGAAGGTGCGCGCAGCCAATATCGAAAAACATGTTGGCCTGATTCGCTTTCAACTCCTTGGCCTGGTCGTAGTCCTCGATGGCCTGCGCGTACTGGCCCTTTTGGTAATAGCCCAGGCCACGCATGGTGAATCCGTCCGGGTCCTTCGGCTCCAACTCGATGTACTTGGTCTCGTCCGTCACCGCCGTTTCGTAAAGCCCCTGGCGTTCGTGCGCTAATCCCAGGTAATAGTAGGCGAGCGAATAATCCGCCTTCACCTGCAGGGAATGGTTGAAATCCGCGATGGCTTCATCGAACTGGCCCTGGCGCCGGTAGGCGTTGCCACGGCTTTCATACCCGTCCGGATCGTTGGGCTTGAGCGCAATGTAGCGCGTGAACCAGGTCACTGCCTGCGCGTAGTCCAACTTATCGCTCTCCGCTACGCCGGTGTTGTAGATCGCCAGCGCATGATTGGGATTGAGTCGCAGTGCTGCCTGGTAATCCACGAGTGAGCGGTCGTAGTCGCCCTTTGCCATGTAGGCGTGGCCGCGGTTGTTAAAGCCATCGGGATCGGCGGGCGCTTTCACCACATACACGTCGTAATCGGCGATGGCCTTGTCCCACTCTTTCTTGTTGCCCCAGGCGTTGCCGCGGTTGTAGTAGGCTAGCGCGTAGTTCGGATCGATGCGGAGGGCATCATTGTAATCGGAGATGGCGCGGTCGTACTCGCCCTCGTCGGAGTAGACATTGCCGCGGGTGTTGAGCGCCCCGGCAAAGTCCGGCTTGAGTTTCAGTGCCTGATTCAGGTCCTGCATGGCCTGGTCGTCCTCTTTTTTCTGACGGTAGGCAATGCCGCGGTCAAAGTAGGCGCTGGCCTGATCGGTGGTCGATTCCTGGCCCGACTGGATCAGCGCCGTGCAACCGGCGACGCTGGTGTCGGGATCGTCGGCCTTGCACTTATCCCAGTTTTGGTCGCGGGTTTGCCCCACGGCGGCCACTGTGGCGCCGAGTAGAAGACATGCGAAGAAACCACTCCTGCGAATCATCTTTGCCGCCTCTCCGGATTGTGGAAATTGAAGGCGGGATCATAATACACTCCATTGGAATTCCTGAGGATAACCCTTCCGTTCAGGATGACCCTTCCGTTTGGTCCTGCGAGGATGACCCTTTCGTTCGGTCCTGCAATCGGTTTCCAGGTTCAACGGTTTTTCCGTTCCTGGAACTGGCTGCATAAACCCGGCTTTGAAAGGGCACGGCTTTAGCCGTGCCCTTGAGGACGCATATACCGAGGGCCTTGAGGTCTCGAAGGATGTTTTTCATTCGCCTTCGCGCATCGACGAAACCAGCGTCAATCCGTATCCGATCCCAGCTCTCGCAACGCTTCCAGCGTCCGCCGGTCCTCGGTGCTCAGGGTAGCCCGCTCCAGCAGTTCCGGCCGGTTCCTCAGCGTCTTCTTCAGTTGCTGTTCGCGCCGCCAGCGCCGGATCTGGGCGTGATCGCCATTCATCAGGACTTGCGGGGTCTCAAGTCCGCCAAACTCCGCAGGCCGCGTGTAATGCGGATAGTCCAGCAATCCTCCCGCTCCATGTTGTGACCGCGGAACCCCTTCCACATCCGCGACGATTTCCGCGTCCGCCGCGCCAAAGCTCTCAAACTCGCCCGAGGCCTCATTGCCCAGCACGCCCGGAATCAGGCGCATAGTCGCGTCCACCACCACTGCTGCCGCCGGCTCGCCTCCGCTCAACACATAGTCGCCGATGGAAAGCTCCATGTCGCAGTAAAGTTCGTTGATTCTCTCGTCCACGCCCTCATACCGCCCGCAAATCAGCACTACGCGTTCCAATCCAGCCAGTTCCCGCGCCACTGCCTGCGTAAAGACCCTCCCCTGCGCCGACAGCAGAATCACGCGCGTCCGATCCACAGAATGGTCATCCTGAGCGGAGATCGCGGAAGCGATCGAAGTCGAAGGACCCGCACTTCCTCCCTTGTCTCCGGCCTTCTTCGCAACTCCGAGACTCTCCAGCGCCTCCGCCAGCGGCTCCGGCTTCAGCACCATCCCCTCGCCGCCGCCGAACGGGCGGTCGTCCACCGTGCGATGACGGTCGTGCGTAAATTCGCGCAGATCGTGCAGCCGGATCTCGATCAATTTCTCGGTTTGCGCACGGCGCACGATCCCTTGCGCAAACACACTCTCAAAGAACCCGGGAAAGATGGTGACAATGTCGAACAGCATACTGACGATGATAGAAGCTCGACCGTCCGCCCGAGTCCACCCGTTCAAGCACCGCTCATAAATGGAGTGATCTGAGAATGCGCGGTCGTCATGCGACGATGGTGCCCATAAGATACAGGGCTCCCGGCTTCGCCGTGAAGGCGTCGTCGTGTTCCGGTGTGACAGGCACTCGTTCCTGAGCTTTGCGCAGCAGGGTCTGGAATTCCTCGGCCGTGACTGGATGTCCGTAAAGCCAGCCCTGGCCGTAGATTTTTTGCGTGACGCGGGAGAAATAATCGGCTTGGTGGTCGGATTCAACGCCCTCCACAACCACTTCCAGATTGAGCGATTTGGCCATGGCCAGGATCTGCGGCAGAATGGCCGCGGCCACCGACTCCGTGCCGATGACCTTGGTGAAGGCCTTGTCGATCTTGATGGTGTCGGCAAACAGATACAGCAGCTTGTCCAGATTCGAGGTGCCGGTGCCAAAGTCGTCGATATGAATGCTGTGTCCCCTGCTCCGCAGACTGCGAATCGTCTCCATGGCCACGACGCCGTTGGCCGCCGACCTTTCCGTAATCTCAATCACCAGGTTCTCCGGCCTAACCTGTGCCCGATCCAGAGATTCCTTCAGCATGGGTAGAAACTTTGCGTCGACAAGGTCCGCCGCAGCCACGTTCACGCTTAGACGAAAGTTGGGATTGTTGTAGAACGTCTTTGCAAAATCGTGCAACGACCGATGCAACACGGCTTTCGTGATCTCTCCCACAATACCGAGCGCTTCGGCCATCCCTACAAAGACATCGGGATCCACCTCATTGCCTGCTTCATCGGTCCATCGCGCCAACGCCTCTGCCCCCACGATGGATCGAGTGGGAAGATCGACGATGGGCTGATAGACCACCTTCAATTCGTTGCGTCGCACGGCCCGGCGAAGCTGCTGGCCCAGTTCCTGGCTGCGGTCGTATGCGAACCAAAACATCATCCCGCACAAAACGCCGAACAGACCTCCCGCGAGAGAGCTTGCCGTTATCAGATTGGCTCCGCGATGCAATGCGTCGGAAACAGTGGTAGAGGCCGTCACGCAGTTGGAATGAAGAGTCGAACACCGCGTCGCATAGAGCGTGTCGCCCACGCGGCCCGATCCGTCTGCGGTCCGATTTGGCTCATTATCTTGGGGCGCTCCGTTGGCGCCAGGGCTCATTTGCTTTCCGGCAGCGTTCTGCGTTGTGGCGGAGAATTGCATCGCGACGGGCTCTGGACTGGGGGGCAGGGTTGCGCCCAGCACCACCACGTAGACACTATCCAGTTGCAGAGCCGTCCTCTGCGCGCTGGAACCACGCTCCGGGACTAAATAGCTGTAGACAACGGCACCATCATTCCATTGCCTCTCCGGCTTGAACGACCCCATCGGCTGGCTCTGACGGCCCATGGCGGCAGAGCATACGATGTTCCCTCTATCGATGCGTCCCGCATCTTTAACGTATTCCGAGTGGAAGATGAGCCCGCGGAAATAGCTTATTTCAGCGCCTGAGCAATAGGGGTAGGGCGAAGCCTTCAGGACATCGAGAAGGCTGCGCGCCTCTGCCAAGGATGCGTTGTCCTGCGCCACCCGGAGCTTTACGTACCCGTCAAGCCAGGTTGAGGCCTGGCTGAGCGATAGGGAGTAGCCCAGCAGAAAGCCGACCACTATGCCGACCGCCGCCAGTGTGATGGCCACAGCTCGGGCGATCAGAGCGCGACGCGATTGGGCTTGGCCCATCAAGATCACCCGAAGGTACCCCCCAGGGCCCACTAACTTCGGATACCTTCCCCTTCATATCTATACCTAACTTGATGTATGGGAATGGGAAATACCCCTTTTGGGCATTTCAGGCCTATTCAGCCGCATTGTAGTGCTATTACCAAAGCGTCAAGCGCCTGGCTTTCCAACCGCGAGCTGAGCTTCGATCCCTGGCACCGCGTCAAGTCGTTCATTTCTCGGCCGAAACTTGTTCGTGATCTCCTCACGCGTATAACGTACGGGCCAAGCCCTCGCTCACAGACGTTCCAGATTGGCGCGCCAGGGAACTGCTGCCTTTGGGCAGTACTTTCCTCAGAGAAATGCCGCCCCTCGTTGCCCTGAAAAGGGCACGCGGATTCAGTAACCGCTGTAATTGCTGGTAGCTGCGTCTCGCCGCCACAGAAGCGCCGCCTCAGAAGTGTGTAAAGACCTTAGTCGCGTCCTGGCCCTGGACGGTCACACTCGATTGCCCGGAGAACGGTCCGCATAGCGCCGGCCCATACCAGGCCGAAATAGGACACGCGATAATCGTGCCACCACCCGACTGGTTTGGGTACCTCGATCACGGGCAGCGTCTCCGTGGCAACTGCCGGGGTGGTGCCGGCGTCTGTAAGAACGATGATTTTACCGTCGCCAAGAGCAGCTCTCAACGTAGCCAATTCCCACCCCACGTGCGGTGTGTTCTCAGGCACGGAGATGACCGCCGCATCCACCACGGGAGCAAGGATTTCGATCACTTCGCGCCAGCGATCGGTATCGACCGGGCAGTTCAACACCGTGCCGCTTAATCCCGACGCAATGACAGAGCGGGATTTTTTCACGAGGTCCAGCTTTTTCGTCCAGTCGTCGGACTTCAACCCAACCTTCCCTTTGCGCATATAGTTCCAGAGCATGAAGCCTGAGAAGCCAACAGTAGTGTAAAAAACCATCGGAGGAACAAGTCCCAGCGCCGCGGCCACACCTAGACCACCGACCATGATGACCGTAATCCAAATACCGGCGCGAGAAGCTGAGGCAGAATGAATGTTGGAGTCAGCCAGGGTAATCAGCTTTCCCCAGGGATTTACCGCGCCTTCGAGAAACTGCTGCTCCATGCGCGACTGTTCTCCACGATGGAAGCGGCGCACCCAAATCACCACCGACCGTCTTCGCTTGAGCGAGATCAGCGAGGGGATGGCGCCGGCAAAGATTGCCAGGAAGAAAAGTATCAATATGTACGGCATCGAGTCCTCATCGGCGAACGGGAGAGCGATGAGCAAAATGAGCCACACTGCTGAAAATGCCATGGAGTAGTGGCGCAGCCTGAGGGAACTTGCTAACCGTTTCTGAACGCGCTGTTCGAAGTTTGACGGCGGCATGCGAACAGCATATCTGCTTTTCGCAATCGTTCTACCGGATTTTTTGCGCGCGAATCGCCCAAGTCGCGCACACCATGAGCTGGCAGCTGAAGGCTAATAGCTGATTGCTGATTTTCGCGCCCAGAGCCGCGCCGTTGCCGCGCCAAACAGAAATCCGCCCACGTGCGCGAGATAGGCCACGCCGCCCGATTGCACACTTGCCACGGCGCCCGCATTCCACAGTTGGATGACAAACCACACGCCGATCAGCAACGCCGCGGGGATGTAGGTGATGCGGATAATAATCAGGATCCAGAGGAGCGACCGGATGCGGTCGCGTGGGAACATGACGATAAACGCGCCCATCACTGCCGCAATGGCGCCGCTCGCGCCCAGGCAGGGGACATGAGAGCCTGGCATCCCCGCCACCTGCGCCAGCATCGCCACCACGCCGCCCGTCAGATAAAAAATCGCGTAACGCACGCGGCCCATGGCGTCCTCAATGCGGGGCCCAAACGCCCAGAGGAACACCATGTTGCCCCCGATGTGCAGCCATCCCGCGTGCAAGAACGTGCCCGTCACCAGCGTGATCAAGTGTTGGCCGTGATCGATGTGCGCGGGAATCACCGCCCATCGCCGCACGAACGCGTTGCCCTCGATCAACTCGCGCAGAAACACATACACATTGGTCAGGATGATCAGCAGGGTCACTACGGCGAAGCGGCTCGGCCGTCGCGACACATCCCCAAGCGGGATCAGCGTTGCCACGATTGCATTCCTTAAAGATTCTCGGCGTAGGGGCAGAAAACACCTTTGGCGCCGGCAGCGTTGGTTTGTCGCGCCGGCGCCTCATTGTGCGCTTGCCCGCGCTCTGGATTTCAGGCCGTCTGGGAACGAAGATGCTTCGTCGCCGCCAGCACCCCGAGGCGCGACACACCGCTGAAGATCATGCTGACTCCAATCACTGTTCCGATGACCCAGGCGCTATTCGCCGGCCAGGTCCTCCAGATCAGAACGGAGAAAATCAGCGTTACCACGCCATCGAAAAACAGCCACCCCGATCCCCCCACCGGCCGCAGCTTCCACGCCAGTGCAAATTCCAGAATCGCTTCCGCAAAGAGGTAAGCTCCCAGACCAAGCGTAAGCACGGCCAATCCGGCCACGGGATGAATCAGTATGTAAATCCCCGCGATCAGGTAGGCAAGCCCCAGAAGAATTCCCCACACTAATCCGCCCATTGCGCGGGTATGCCAGCCGAACGCAAAGTGCGCCACACCGGCGAACACCAGCAACCAGCCGATCAGAATCGTTGCCGCGATTCCCGCTGCCGGGGGCACAGCGATAGCCAGAGCTCCTGCCAAAATAATCACAGCGCTCATTGCCTTCGACCAGGTTATCGAATGTTTCCCCGTCGTCGCGATGGAATTGTCACCCATATTCGATCTCCTTTCGTGGATTGCCGCATCGGGTCCCGCGACGCTGCCCCGGCGCAAATTGCCGCGTACCCTGCAATTCGCTGGAGAAGGGGATCGGGGCGCCCGCATCGGCGTACCGGTAGTCTACCCGCTCCCCGCGCAGATCAACCACCATATTGTTCGTCACTCACATGTTCCAGCCAGTCGACCGTCTTGCCGTCGAGTCTTTCCTGGATGGCGAAGTGCGTCATGGCCGTGGTGGGCGCCGCACCGTGCCAGTGTTTTTCTCCGGGGGCGAACCACACCACGTCGCCCGGCCGGATCTCTTCCACCGGCCCGCCCCAGCGCTGCGCGCGGCCGCATCCCGCCGTCACAATCAGCGTCTGCCCCAGCGGATGCGTATGCCACGCCGTCCGCGCGCCCGGCTCGAAGGTCACGCTTGCGCCCTGCACCCGCGCCGGCTCCGGCGCTGCCAGCAACGGATCGATGCGCACCGTGCCCGTGAACCAATCCGCCGGTCCCTTCCCCGAAGGCTGTGTACCCGCTCGTTTGATCTCCATGATGTTTCTCTCCTGTGTGTCTCAGATGCTGCCGCTTACCGCCCGGTCGTCTGCTCCAACTTTTCAGGGTAGCGCGCGCCCTCCACGGTAATCTTCGCGGCAGCCTCGTTGATCTCACTGAGGTCGTCCGCCGTCAGCTCCACGTCAACCGCTCCGATATTTTCTTCAAGGCGCGACAGCTTTGTTGTACCCGGGATGGGCACGATCCACGGCTTCTGTTTCAGAAGCCACGCCAGTGCGATCTGCGCCGGGGTCGCATTCTTCTTTTTCCCTATCGCATTCAGCAAGTCGACGACAGCCTGATTCGCCTTCATCGCCTCCGGCTGGAAGCGCGGCAATGAGCTGCGGAAATCATTGTTTCCCAGCTTGGTGTTCTCATCGATCTTTCCCGTCAAAAATCCCTTGCCCAGCGGGCTGTAGGGAACCAGTCCGATGCCAAGCTCCTCGAGCGTCGGAATCACTTCCGCCTCCGGCTTGCGCCACCACAGCGAGTACTCGCTCTGCACCGCGGTAACGGGCAGCACGGCATGCGCACGGCGAATGGTTCCGACGCCCGGCTCAGAGAGTCCAAAGTGCTTCACCTTCCCGGCCGCGATCAGTTCCTTCACCGCACCGGCCACTTCTTCAATCGGCACGTCAGGATCTACGCGATGCTGATAAAACAGGTCTATCACATCCGTCTGGAGCCGCTGGAGCGACGCATCAGCCACCTGCTTGATGCGCTCGGGCCGGCTGTTCAAGCCCTGCCAGCCGGGGCTGCCGTCGGGGTTCAGATTGAAGCCGAACTTCGTGGCGATCACCACTTTGTCGCGCACCGGCTTGAGCGCTTTGCCCAGAAGCACTTCATTCGTGAATGAGCCGTAGACTTCAGCGGTATCGAAAAAGGTGGTGCCGCGATCCACGGCGGCATGGATCAGCGCGATCATCTCTGTCTCGTCCTTCGGCGCGCCGTACGAAAAGCTCATGCCCATGCAGCCGAGGCCGAGCGCCGAAACTTCCAATTTGCCTTTTCCCAATGTGCGCTTTTGCATACGAATCCTTTTCTACTTCCTGTGTCGGTTTGAGACGGCGGTTCTCGGATGTGGAGCGCTGCGGCCCGGCCATTATTGGGATTTGAGCGACGCCATGTCGATCGAAAAGCGATACTTCACGTCCGACTTCACCAGCCGCTCGTAGGCTTCGTTGATCTTCTGGATCGGGATCATTTCAACGTCGGCAACGATATTGTGCTCGGAGCAGAAGTCCAGCATCTCCTGGGTTTCCGCGATGCCGCCGATGGCCGAACCGGAGAAACTGTGCCGACCCATGATGAGGCCGAAGACGTTGACGGGCAGCGGCTTATCCGGCGCGCCGACCATGGTGAGGTTGCCGTCGCGCGCCAGCAAGGCGATATACGCGTTGATGTCGTGCTGTGCTGCCACGGCATCCAGAATGAAGTCAAAGCTGCCTGCGTGCTTCGCCATTTCGTTGGCGTCCTTTGAGAGCACCACTTCGTCGGCGCCCAGGCGCAGCGCGTCGTCTTTCTTGTTGGGCGATGTGGTGAACACCACGGTGTGCGCGCCCATCGCATGCGCAAACTTCACGCCCATGTGGCCCAATCCTCCCAGGCCCACCACGCCCACCTTCTTGCCCTTGCTCACGCCCCAGTGGCGCAGTGGCGAGTAGGTGGTAATGCCCGCGCAGAGCAGCGGCGCGGCGCCCGCCAGGTCCAGGTTCTTGGGAACCCGCAGCACAAAATGCTCCTTGACGACGATGCTGTCGGAGTAGCCGCCGTAGGTCACGCCGCCCAGGTGCTTGTCAGGGAAGTTGTAAGTGAGCGTGAAGTTCGGGCAGTACTGCTCCAGGCCCGCCTGGCAATTGGGGCAGGTGCCGTCGGAGTCGACCATGCAGCCCACCGCGGCCAGGTCGCCCACCTTGAACTTCGTCACCGACGGACCCACCCTGGTTACGCGGCCCACAATCTCATGGCCGGGAACGCAGGGATACACGGTGGGCATGACGTCGTTCCATTCGTTGCGCACCTGGTGAAGATCTGAATGGCAGACGCCGCAGAAGAGAATCTCAATTTCGACGTCGTCTGCGGTGGGATCGCGCCGCGCGATCGTGGAGGAGGCAAGCGGCGATGTGGCGCTGGCCGCGGAATACGCTTTGGATGTAGACATGAAATCACCTCAGCCCTTTGGGCAATTGCTGTTGACATTGAGATGCGCGGCAGAGCCAGCCGTCGCATCGATTTCTTCATTTCAAGACTACGGAACGAAAGTCTTCCGGCGGTATCCCGATCCTGTTTTTTTATTGCCTATTTCTGCTGTCGCGCAGATTTTTATGCACAATCGCGCAATTTCCGGCGTAGGCTGGAAATTGTTAAGCAGGGGTTACAAATGGCGAAACGGAAACATGAAAGCCGGGAAAAATTCCCCGAAAACCCGTGCTTGATTGAAGCGCGTGTCGCGCTGGCCTGCAAAATTGCCGCACATTGCAGCGAAGGTGTTTTGGAAACAGGTGTGCCCGGTTTGAGCCTGTACCGCCAATCCACGCCCACCGCCTGCGCGTCGGCCGCTTACGATCCCAGGCTGGTTGTCTTTGTTCAGGGCCAGAAGCGCATCAATGTCGGCGCCACATCGTATCTCTGCGATGCATCCTCGTTTCTGCTCTCCACCATCGATCTGCCGGTGGTAAGCCAGGTGGTAGCGGCAACGCCGGAAAAGCCGATGCTCGGCTTGATGATCAGCCTGGAAATGCCCGCGGTGCGGAGCATCCTGAGCCAGGAAGAGTTTCTGTTATCCGAGGAACCGGCCGGCGCGCGCGGCATTTCCGTCGGCGTCACTTCGTTCGAAATGCTCAACGCATGTTTGCGGCTCATCGATCTTCTCGACGCGCCCCAGGACATCGCGTTTCTCAGCGGCCTCATCCATCGCGAAATCATCTACCGCCTGTTGCGCAGCCCGCAAGGCAAGCATCTGCGCGCCATTGCCACGCTGGGTGAGCAGAGCCATCGCACCGCCAAGGCCGTTACCTGGCTGCGCACGAACTATGCCAAGCCGCTGCGCGTGGAAGAGCTCGCGGACATGGCGCAGATGGGCGTCTCGACGCTGCACCATCACTTCCGCTCGCTCACCGCCATGAGCCCCATTCAGTACCAGAAGCAGTTGCGCCTGCATGTGGCGCGTGAGCGCATGCTCAACGACGGCCTCGACGCCGCCAGCGCCGCTTTCGAAGTGGGCTATGAAAGCGCCAGCCAATTCAATCGCGAGTACAGCCGCTTCTTCGGTCAGCCGCCAATGCGCGACATCAAGGCCCGCCGCCTTACCTTCGCCGCCATGGCGAACGACTGACCAGGGCAATCGCAATCAGCGGCCGCTGTCGCCGGTTTCCGCGCTTCACTTGTTCATTTCTTCACTCTTTACTGCCCACTCCAGAGCGCCTATGATGTTGTCCACATCACCATGCAAGAAATCGAATCGCTACTGAAACGCTGGCAATCGGCCGGCGTCCTCGATGCGGATACAGCCGCCCGCATTCGCGCCCTCGAAGCACAAAGCGCTGCGCCGTCCGCCGGGGGACCTGCCACGCCTGCCGCCAATCCCGCGGGCCTCAAGTGGCTGGTGGTCACGGGGCTTATTCTCGGCGCCATTCTTCTCGCCTGCGGTGTGGTGCTCTTTGTCTCCGCGCACTGGGACCAACTCGGCCCCGGCGAGCGTTTTCTCCTGGTTCTCAGCATGGTTGCTGTGTTTCAAGTCGGCGGCGGGCTCACGCGGACCAGCTTCGAAGGTTTCTCGACCGCACTTCACGCCGTGGGGACCATCTCCACCGGCGCGGCCATTGCGCTCGTCGGCCAGATCTTCAACATTCAGGAACACTGGCCGGCCGCGGTGCTGCTCTGGGCGCTGGCCGCGTTTGCCGGATGGGCGTTGCTACGCGATCAGGCGCAACAAACGCTGGCGCTCCTGCTCCTGCCCGCGTGGATCTTTTCCGAACTCGCTTTCCGCATCGACGGCCACATAGGCGATTCCGTCTATATGGGCCGGCTCTACTTTGTCTGGGCCATCCTCTACTTCACTTTTTTTGCCGGCTCGCGGCGCAAAGCGGTGCAGGGAATTCTCTTCGCAGCAAGCGTCATCGCCACCGTCACCGGCATCGTCTTCATGTTGAGCAGTTGGGTCTCCTTCTCCTCCGACCAATCCTTCATCCCCTTCGGAACCCGCGTTTGGGCATGGGGCGCGATCGCTGCCGTCCCGCTACTTATCGCCGCTTTCCACGGCCACAAGGGCCTGGTTCCCATCGCGGTCGCAATCGGATTCGTGATTGCGCTGCCGTGGTGCTACTCCACATGGACCGAAACCTTTCGCCAGTTCAATGGGGTCAACGGCGTCCTTTCCGGCACTCGCCCCAATCTCGCGGCCCACGCATTGGTGGCTGTTTTCGCCGTCTTTCTCTGCTGGTGGGGCGTGCGTCTGCTTTCGCGCGGGCTGGTCAATCTCGGCATCGTGGCATTTGCCGTTGCCGTGCTCTGGTTCTACTTCAGCGACATCTACAGCGAACACTACCGCGCCCTCGGCCTCATCGGCCTCGGCGTTCTCTTCCTGGCTGGCGGATGGGCGATCGAGAAGATGCGACGCCGAATCCTGGCACGCATGGCTTCAACGCCGCAAACTTTCACCGGAGCCGCGGCGGCCGAGTCCGTCGCGGCCGAGAATCGAGGCGCACAATGAAGATCGGCCGCGTCAACGTCTCCGCCGCCTCGCTCGCATTGCTCATCATTCAGTTGGCGCTGGTTTCCACCATTGCCGCCAAATATTTGTACCAGCGCTGGACGTGTCCGCGCGCCTGGACCCGCGCCGCCGCATTCGATCCTCAATCGCCTCTGCGCGGCCGTTATCTCGCGCTGCAACTCATCGTCGATGGCTGCCAAAGCACGCTGCCTTCAGCCAAAAACGCAACCTTCCCGCGCGACGTGAATGGCGCCGTCAAACCCGGGCAGTATATCTTGCGTCCCAATGACGTCGAGTTTCGTGCCAACTTGAAGGCTGGCAACGACGCCCTCGTCGCCGTGCGTATTGAGGGCACTGAAGACCCGAATGCGGGGGAAGTAGTGGTTGGCGCTGCCGGCTCACCCTGCAATCAGATGCAGCTTGAATCGTCGACCGACTTTTTCATCTCCGACACGGTGAAAAGCCCGTTGCCGCTCAAGCCCGGCCAGGAACTCTGGATTGAAGTCACGGTCCCACCCAAAGGCCCGCCGCGCCCCATACAAATGGCCCTCAAAGACAACGGAGCGTGGAAGCCGTTGGATCTTAAATAGCCGCGCGGCGCGATAAGGCCG
>CAWFPZ010000020.1:0-19991 GCA_963817835.1 uncultured Acidobacteriota bacterium
ATTACGTCGCGTGCAGAGAGCGGGGCGGCCGGCTAAATCGTCATGGCGAGTGCCGGATACGCTAGTGCGGCTCCAGAGTTCACGTGCCTCACGCGCTCCGGCGAAAGGTAGCCGGTCATGACATAAACACCCCGAACGCGACCCTTCGCATCAGCTAAATTTTTGACCGGAAAGCCCTGAGATAGTGGGCAGAAAAGCGAGCCCCTGCTCCATGCAATGGTGGTGGACCTGGTCGGGATCGAACCATTTTCCACCGCCGAATTCTAGTTAACGGCTGAGCAGGATGCCTGCTCCGTACCTCAATCGATTGCCCGCCCCGCGCACTGCTATCTCAACGGATCACGAATTCGCCCCTCTTAATTCCCCCTTCACGGAAGCGACTCCAGCTTAAGCCGGCGCCTGACGTCGAAGCGGAAACGGCCCCGGCCCGTTGAAACGATTTGGAGGAAGTCGCAACGCTCCTCGATGAGGCGTCGCAGCAGAATCAGCCTCGTTTCAAGGTTTTCTTTGAGGTCGGGCAGCTGCAAAGTCGAATCCAGGCGGATTTCCTTATTTGTAAATTCGCTGCGACCGTCGGACAAATAGGCGCACACAATTTTCCTCAGCAGGCGCCCCGGCACACCTTTCACCAAATAGGCGTCGTCAATGAAGACACTGTCATCCGATTCATAGTGCTTGATCATGGAACATGGGCCGGTCTGGTTCGCAATTCCGGGATGATCGTGACGGGGCGCGTCGGGCTCCCTCGCGGCTTCGAGCCGGATCATCGCCATGGTGGCTGCGATTTGGCGGGCGGCAACCAGTGCCAGACGCCCGTCAACCGCCGTGAATCGCCCGGCTTCTTCGCTCTGCAAACACAGCACGCCTAACAGATGATCGTGCGCAAGTAAGGGGACGGCGAGCTGGCTGCCGGCGTTTGCCAGCCCGGGCAGTGGGATCTCACGTCGAAGCGAGGATTCATTATCCTGATTTTCGATGCCGGCGCGCACCAGGCTCGAATAGATGATGTCACGAGCTAAATTTGCGTTGCGAATTGGAGAACGTTGCGCGGCCGCAGTGCCGATAATGCCCTCGCCAATGACCACTTCTGAACCGACGCCCGAAACCGGAAACCCCCGGCTGGCGATCGTGAAGAGGCGCCTTTCATCCTCGTCTGGCACCAGAAGAAAGCTATGGTTATAGCCGAAAAGAGATGACAGTTGATCGAGCGAAGCGGTCAGCAGGGCGTCAAGATCGCGGCAGGCGGTCAGACGTTCCGTGAGCGCATCCAGACCTTGCAAATGATCGGCCAGGGGCGGTTGAGCGTCTGCTGGAAAATTACCCGCTACCGGCCGGCAACTGAGAACCTGAAAGATGTCGGCACCGCTCAATGAAAAGATCTGGGACATTCCGATCTGCGAGGCAACTGCGTCGAGATTGATACGTAGGCGCTCAAAAATGGGGCCTTCTGTCAACGTGGTTTCGTAGATGAGGTCGAGTTGAAACTGCCTGAATGTTGCAGGTTCAACCACCAGTACCTGTGCCTTTGGGTTTTCGAGCAGGTTCTTTCTTGACTTGTTGAAGAATTGGAACGATAGCGCAACGTGATTTGAATCCACTCGATGAACGATGGACAAATAGGTGACGTTCGGCATGCCACTGGTTGAGCAGGTGCAAAAGGGACTGGGGATCACGCCTTCGAAGCACGTTTCGATCTCTTCGAGGGGAACAGACAAGGTCGGCGTCGTGCTCACAATCTTCTCCCGGCTCCCGGCCCCGGCGTCTGCTCGAATGCCTGTTGCACAGCGAACCTGATCCTGACGGGATCAAGAGGCAAGATCCTGAAGCCTATCTCCGGCGGAATGCCATGCACCTTCGCCTGTTCTGTCAATACATTCTTCTGGCGTTCGAACGACTCCCAATCCTGAGCAGTGAGGTCGCCGGACTCGAGAAACCGCCCCTTCAGTTGCACAGTCTTGTGACTCACGGTCTGATGGAATGTAACCGCGATTTCTTCCCGATCCCCGAGGTTTTTGAGCGTTTTCGCTCCGGCAGAAAGCGAAATGCACAAATCGATGGTATGGCCGTCGTGGAGGATGGTTGGACCCCAACCGCGAGTGATCTCGGGAGTCAGAAGAGCATCGCGCGTGCCGACAAGGATCGTGCCCGTGTCCTCAATAATATGGGCTCTGATTCTGTCGTTGATTTTTAGGAAGTATTTAGGAACGCGCATTTCCAACCTGGGCTACTTTGGGCACAGGAGAAAAGAAATTATGTCACTCACGGTCGTTGAAAACGTCCAAGAAGGCCTGAAACGAGGTACGCAACAGGAAAGCAACAACCATCAACCCGAAGTCGTTTACGTATCGGCAGGAGCTGGTCGAACCTACAAGAGTCCCATCGATCAGATCACGTTTCTCCTCACAGGCGAACAAACAGGCGGCGCCCTTTTCATGGCAGAGGCGACAGTTCCGCCGGGCTGCGGCAACCCTCCGCATATTCATAGCCGCGAAGACGAAACGTTCCACATCCAGCAAGGAACACTGACTATCCAGGTCGGGGACAAGACGCTGAATGCGTCGCAAGGCGACGTGGTAAAGCTCCCTCGCGGTGTTATGCATTGCTTCCAGAACGCCGGGAATGTGAATGCGAAGATCCTGGTTGTGGCTGCGCCCGCTGGCCTGGAGAAGTTCTTTGAGGAAGGATTCTATCCCGCCGCTGAATGGCCAGACGCGATGCCGCCCATGACTGACACATTCATGGCCAGGGTGCTCACCGCCGCTGCCAAGTGCGGACTGACGTTTCTTCCCCCTGCATGACGGTTCAAGCCGGGCGAGGACTCTCACGCCTTTCGGCAGACCCATAGGGGCAGGAGGGGAATATATGCAGGTGATTCATCCAGACTTATTGGGCGACTTGGGCGATCAGAATCTGGCCGCAGAAATTACGGAGTTTTCGGAAATAGCGTGTACTCTTGAAAGCCGTGGAGGCGGACTTCTCTTGAGGAAAAATCCACTTGGCATTTCCGGTATCGGTCTAGACCGTTTGCGAAAACGCTATAGCTTCGGCATCCGCGGACCAGCCGATCATCGCCCCGGCCGCCCGGAGCGAAAGGGCCCGGCGGCGTGCCGGGGCGCACTGCGATCCCAGCGCTTTCTTCCATCAGCAGCTGATTTTGGTGGACCTGGTCGGGATCGAACCGGCGACCTCTTCCATGTTGCTGTGTCGAGCGATGCTATCATCGAGCCAAATGTCACTGCGGGCTGATCACAACCTCCGCAAAATCGCCGCGATTTCTCTTTTTCTTGCGAGCGCAGCCTGCTTGATTTTCTGGATGGTGCGTGCCTTTTGCGCAATCTCCTTTGTCACCCCCTACATGATGGTCACCACGGGCGGTGAAGAGGACTGCTTGCTTTCCATCTGGAAATTTACCGAGCATCAAGCGGTCTATTCTGACCCGCACCGCATTCCGTTTGCGGCCAGTTATTTCAACTGGGGATTCTACTATTTCTACGGAACGATCGCTAAAACCTGCCTGCAACTGCTGCATCTGGATATCATCTGGATCCCCACCATCTGCCGCCTCATCACCATCGCGTTCACGTTGGTGACCGGAGGAATCTTCTGGCTGGCGCTGCGGAAGTTTGTTAACGCAGGTATTTTCGCGAATCGGGCTGTTGCAGTAGCGTGGTGCATCATCGTGGCGATAGGCCCCCTTGTCGGGTTCTGGTCGATCACCACGCGCCCTGACATGGGCGCCCTCGCATTCGAGACCGCCGGCTTATACCTCATGCTCTGTTGCTTGCGGAATCAGGACGATCGCTTTGCCGTTGTTGCCGCACTCCTGTTTTATGCGGCGTGGGCTTTCAAGGAGTCTTCAGTTACGATGCTCACGGGAACGGTGCTGGCTCTTCTGCTGTTGAAGCGTTGGCGGACGTTTCTTCTCCTTGTCGGCGCCTGGTGGATATTGGTCATTGTGACGCTCGTGGCCGGCGGTCCCGTCTATCGCGAGTGCCTTCTATTTGCTCAAGGCAAGATTCCCATGCATGCCGATTTCGGGCCGAAGTATGCCCTTATGGCCGGACTCAGGAGCCCGTTCTTCTTGCCGGGCATTGCCGCCATTCTTTTCTTCCAATGGAAGAGATTTCGTCTTCACGCCTCCGAGCCCATCGCATTGGCATTGGCGCTGGTGGTTTCGTTTTCGTTTTGTTTTGCGCTGGTCACATCGTGCAGATTTGGCAACACACACTACTTCATACCTGCGGCATGGGCCGCAATGCTTGGTCTGGCGCTGATCGCAGAGCGGATGAACGCGCAGTGGAAGCTGGCGGGAATTGCCGTTTGCTCGTGGCTTTTGATCGCCGGAATAGCGCGCGGCCACATTTTCTACGGCAATGACTATCGATATTCAAATGCAATTCATCAAGCCCTCGCAGAGAAACTGGCGCCTTTGCCTGGGCCGGTATATGTCTCAGAGCGCTACGGAAATCTGCCTTGGGTGCAACGCCTTTCCCCTCATTTTCTGCTTGCCTATGCCTACGCCGCGGACCGCGACGCTGGAGCGCCCTACGAAAATGGAGGCTGGGAAGGCTTGGCTCGAGATGGATATTTCGGGACGCTGGTGATGAACCAGTACGACGGCAATCATCCCGCACTACTCAGTCGATATGAGCTAGTGGATGAATATAGGGACTCAACAATTGACTATAAGTTTTATTGCCGCAAAGCGTCAGCGCATCAAGAACCCCCGCCCCAGGCAGGCGGGCTGGCTGGACATGGCGGGACGTAACGCAAACGCTCCGCCTTTCATCGTACGCCACGGCCAAGAAAGACCGGAACGCTTCGAAAGAAGGCAGAAAGCCAGAGCGAGCGAAAAGCGAGCATCCGCTCCGTGCTATGGTGGTGGACCCGGTCGGGATCGAACCGACGACCTCAGGAGCGGGTGCGAAAGTGGTTTGAGGATCACTCTGCGAAGCCTCAAAAGCAAATCGAAGGACACAGCTTGAGCTTCAGGAAATAAGGATCAAACGTCGGCGACTGGGGTAAAATCGCTGCCATTGGGCCGCCAAAATGGGGATTCCGGCTTAGGAGTCTGGGAATGCGTGCAGATGCAGCGATGTGGATAGCGATTCTCTGGCGTGGTGCTTTGTTATGCGGTTGCGGCATGGCAACTACCGCAACCGGTGCGGCCATTACCGGCCAAGCCGCGCAGACCGCCGCGCCCACCATCTCCACCACCGCCGCGTTAAACGGCGCGGTCGTTGTCAGGCTGTCCACCACGACCTCGGGCGCAACCATCCATTACACCGTGGACGGCAGCACACCTGGCGCTTCCTCTCAAATCTACCAGGCTCCGTTCCTCGTCGCGTCCAATCTCACTGTCAAGGCCGTGGCGGAAGCAAGCGGCAACGCAGTAAGCAGCGTTGCCAGCAAGACCTTCGATCTCGGCATTCCCTCGGGAACGCTGGTCTGGTCCGATGAGTTTACCAATGCCACGGGCGCCGACGCGCAGCCCGACCCGCGGGTATGGACCTACGAGGCCAGCAGCAATCCGGGAGAGGAGGACTACTGCGCCTGGGGCTCGAACACCGCAACTTGCTCAACTGCCAGCCCCAACGCCTATGTGGGCGCAGACGGTTTTCTGCACATTGTGGCGCGGAAGACGTCAAGCGGCGTCGTCACCTCCGCGCGCATAAAGACACAGGGTCTGCTCAGCCTTCAATATGGCCGCATCGAGGCACGCATAAAACTGCCTGAGTCACAGGGAATGTGGCCTGCCTTCTGGCTCCTGGACAACAACGCCGCCGCAGTGAATACGCCACCCGAACTGGACGTGATGGAACACATCGACGGGAACAACCCGTCCAACGAAGGCTACGACTGGGTGCAAGCAACGATTCATGGGCCCGGATTGATACACGCCACCCAGTATGCACGGTTTGGCTTTTCCGCAGCCGCGTGGCACATCTACGGCATGATCTGGAGCAAAGGGAAGATTCAGTTTTATGTGGACAAGCCGAGCAGGATATATGCAACTTTCAAGCCCTCCACGCAGGCCGGTGCGTGGCCATTCGACAATGGGCTGGAGTATGTGATTTTGGATCTGGCCGTCGGCGGAAACTGGCCTGGTCGGCCCAACGCGGCCACGCCGTTCCCCTCAGAGATGCTGATCGACTACGTGCGGGTATTCACAAATTAGCCTCCTCGATCGCCACTGATCACCTTTGGGGGAGCCGGCTTGGCGACAGAGAAGCGGAAAACTTTGAGATAAAAGGCAGAAAAGCCAGAGCGAGCGAAAAGCGAGCGTCTACTCCATGCAATTTGGTGGTGCTAGCAGTCTCGAGCAAACCGCGCTCTCGCTGCATTTCCCTGTTAACAGGGAATTTTACAGGGAAATTATGAGATTCTTAGCAGTCGCTCACCCATGGCACTGCATGACATGCGGCACAATTCACAGTACTTAGCCATCTATAGCGTACGATCAGGGCTCAAAAAGAACAGGGAATTTTTCGAGGTAATACGAGCGCGGGATTCTGTTTCTATCCTCACGTGCGGAAGGCATTTTCGGGTTCTACTGCAATTGAAAGAACAGTTGTTCCACGACCGCGCACGCCCCGGGATAAGAGCATGGTCCAGTCGTCAGCAATGGGACCGTTCCGTTGCTCCGTCGCCTTCTGGGTTTGGAGTTTTGGTTTACTGGATTTTGGGAAGTGAGGCGTATTCATGGCGTGCTTGCTGAGCAAGGAGCAGGTCAGGATCGGCGTCTTTCCAGCGGTCAAGGAATGCCTCGTACTCGGCGCGCGCCTCTGCGGTCTTTTTCTGCCGCGCCAGTACGCGCGCCAGGTAAAGGTGCGTGAGCGTGTAGGCGGGCCATGTAGGCTCGATCCCCGGATGCGCCAGAATCAGCCTGTAGTCCGCGGCCGCCTGGTCGAGAAGCCCTGCTGCTGCTTCTGCCCTTGCAAACTGCCAGGGCACGCCGTAGTCGCGCAGTTGATACTTGCGGGCGGGCTCGAGATCGGCCACAGCGGCATTGGGATTATGCGCCTGCAGGTCCAGCAGAGCACGCAATTCCGGCAGATCGAAATAGAGATGAAGCGTGCTGCGCGTGTTGCTCTGGCTATATTCCGTAATGAGCCGCCTGGCGGCGACGGTATCGCCCAGCTCTTCGTAAAAATAAGCGATCGTGCCTTCATCTTCGCCTGCAAAGCGAATCTGCTTCAAACAGGCTTTCGCGCCGGCCGAATCTCCGTAGTCGATCAAAATACCGGCCAGGTACATGGGGGCTATGTCTGCGAAATCCGCATCGCCGCTCTTCAAACCCTCTTCGCGGGCGCGTACGAAATCAGCTTTAGCTTCACGTAGTTTCCCCTCGCCGGCGGCAACGAGCCCCTGATCGATGAGGGACTGTCCGACTTCGTGATGCGTGAGGCCCCAATCGCTCTGGGTTTGCATGGCATCCGCGTCGTGTTCCGCGAAGGCAATGCCGAAGAGCGTTCGATGAATGTCCCAGCGATCCTTGCCCTCTGCTATAGCGGCTGCGGCCACGCGCTTGGCATCGGCAAACCGGTCCGCGCGCCGGTAGACGCGGGCCAAGATGTCGGCGCCTGAGCCGGAATGCGGCGCCAGTTCATAACCGCGCTCTCCGGCTGCAACCGCTTCCGGATAAAGCCCCAGCGCGGAGTAAACGCGCGCCAGGTTGTACCAATTGGCAGAATCTTCGGGATATATCTCGCCGTAGGCTCGCATGGCCGCGACACCAGCTTCCCAGTCGTTGAACGTGTCGTTGTCGTAGGCGATCTCGATGGAAAGGCGCTCTCGCTCCGTGGCATGCGCGCGCAAGTCATAGGCCTTCTGCATGTAGGTCTCGCTTTGCACGAAATCCAGGCGATTGTTGTAACTGATGGAGAGCTGTTTGTACGCCGAGGCGAAGTTCGGGTCGAGAGCAATGGCGTGTTCGAGTAGCGTGCGTTCCGCCGCCATGTCGCCGCGATCCGAGCTCTCCAGGGCCTGTGAGTAGGCGCGCAGCGCTTCGAGCGAGCTGGTTGTGGCCTGGGCAATGGGCACCTGGAACTGCGCCACCTGGCGAACGGACTCGCCCAGTTCGCGACGCATTCTATATGTCAACGAATCGAGCGCGCTCAGAACGGCATTCTCATCGGACACTTGCAGTTTTTCCGCGGCCACGGGCTCGCCGGTGGCGCAACTGGTTGCTTCCAAGGTCAGCAGGTATTCGCTGCCGATGCGCGTGATGGCGCCCGCGAGCAGCACCTGGTCGTTGGACCGTTCGCACACCTCGCGCGCCACGTCGCCGGTGAGCGGGGTGTCGGCAGGTTTTTCCATAGCTGCGAGAGTCTCAACGATCCGGCTGCGGCCCAGCATGTCAATGTAGGGCGACTGCTCAAGGTCGATGCGCAGCGCCGACTGCAGAGAGTCGTCGAAGATGGGCTCGCCGGTGCGGTTTTCAAAGTCGGCCAGTACCACCTTGCGCAGAACGGGAACGGGGCGATGCAACCACAGATAGGTGGCGACGCCGCAGGCCAGAGCAAACAGAGCTCCGGCCACGATCCCGAGCGCCCGGCGTCCGCGTTGCGTGACGGGAAGCAGCCGTGTGCGCAGGGGTACATCCGATTCAGTCGACTCCTCCACCAGCACCGCAGTTGTGGTTTCGACGGCCCTGAAGATCATGTCGCCGACCATATTGCGTGCTGAGGCGGCATGCATGAGCGGAACCGCGCAGTTCTCGCTCACTACCTGCGCCGTGAATTGATAGCCGCGCCCCGGGATGGTAGCGATCAACCGGTCGCCGACCGACTGCACAGCCAGCGCCTTGCGCAACAGAAACACATGCTGGCTCAGGTTGCGTTCCTCAATATATGAATCGGGCCAGAGCGCGGAGAGCAACTCTTCCTTGGTGACCACGCGGCCTGCGTGCGTGACCAGGTAAACCAGCAGATCGAAGGTCTTGGGCTTGAGGGAAACGAACGCGCCGGCGCAGCTGAGCGAACGCCGCGCGGGATCGAGCGTGCAGTTCTCAAAGCGATATATCGTGCCTGCGTTCAGCAACATAGGGGAGTTGAGAAAAATTGAGGCCGATTGATCGGGCGATTGAGGACTTTTGCAATGCTGTTCTGCGAGAACAGGGGCGAATACTCCTTGTGCCGTTCCCCATTTCCCCATCCGGCACGGGGTAGGCGTAGGTTACCAGCACCGGCAATTACAAACAAGGCCCAGATCAGAGGCGCACGAAAGGCTTCGAAGGGAAACACTTTGAAGCGATGGCGACGGACAGAGATTCGTGTCGAACGGCGTGAGGTGACGGTGGTGCGCACCGGCGGCGGAACGGCCAGCTGCCCGGTGTGCGGCCCTGGCTCAGCCATGATCCACGCCGTCGATGCGGCGGCGATCCTTGGCCTGGGTATGGAGATTGTTCAGCAGCGGCTGGCGGACGGAAAGTTGCACGGAAGCAGGAGCGCGGACGGGAATTGGCTGGTCTGCACCAATTCCATGCGCGGGATGAGCGAAGGATAAAACGCGCAACCCGCCCCTATGACGACTCAACGGAGGAGTATAAGATGACCTGCAAACTCTGGATATTGGCAGCCGCCGCCCTCGCCCTCGGCCTCGCTCAAGGCCCAGCGCTCGCACAGCAGTACGGCCCGCCCACTTCCGGACCGTCGGCGGCCATCCTGTTTGTTCCCGCCGTGCTCAACCCTGTCGCCGGCTTCAATCCCGCCAACGGGCATCTCAATGGCCAGGGCTATGGGGGCGACGGCTCACTGGCCAACTCCAGCACCAGCCAGTTCGATTACCCGGTAGGTGAGGCCTATGACTCCAACGGCAACCTGTTCATCGCCGACCAGAGCGACTACATCGTGCGCAGAATCGATCACTCCACCGGCGATCTGAGCACCTTCGCCGGTACGCCGCAGACGTTCGGCTTTTCACCTACGTCAGGCACCGCCATGGCCACAAACGCAAAGTTTGGTTTGATCGCCGGGCTGGTCATCGACTCCAAGAACAACGTGTATGTCTCCGACCGCTCGAATAATGTGATTTGGATGATTACGCCCGGCGGAACGATCTCGATCTTTGCAGGTAACGGCGCAAGCCCTTCCACCTGCACCGGCTCGACCGACAGCGTCGGCGACGGATGCTCCGCAATCAACGCGACCTTCAGCAATCCATGGGCTCTCGGAATCGATGCCAGCAACAATATCTATATCGCCGACAGCTACAACGATCTGGTGCGCGAGGTGTCCAGCAGCACGGGAAAGATCAGCATCTTCGCCGGCGACGTCGCCGACGCCGGAAGCTCCGGCTCCTGCAACGCAAGTTCCTATTCGGTCGGCGGCCCCGGGCCATACCTCGCTACCCAGGCGCACCTCTGCTTTCCCGAGGGAATCGCCTTCGACAGCTCCGGGAATGCCTATATCACCGACTCCACGCGCAACGAGATTCTTATCGTGAATAGCAGCGGCTACGTCTCAGTCTTCGCCGGCGGGGGCTCAGGAACCTGCGCCAACGCCCAGAATACAATTGGCGACGGATGCCCGGCTACGGATGCAACCTTTCATACTCCCGCCGGCGCCTACGTCGATCCTGCCGGCCGCTTCTATACCGCGGATTTCTTCAATGCTGAAATCCGTATGGTCGATTCAACGGGAAATATCACCGACGTGATGGGCAACACCCACGGAAGCTTGAATGCTACTTCGCTCAGCGAGCCCGATACTGAGGCGGTGTTCAACTCTTCGTCAGGCCAATACAGCGGCGCGTTAGACGGGGCCTACGACATGCTGATGGACCCGTACGGCAACCTCATCGTCACCGACAGCAGCGGCGACGTAATCACCTCCGCTGGAGGCTCCGGTGGCGGCTCGTACTACTTCGGGAACCAGCAGATCTATGCCACGGTCACTACCACTTCTCTCAACGCCGGTTCTTCCTTTTACCCGCCCTATATACTCATCTCCAATCCCAGCGGCGTTACGCTCAACTTCACCGGCACGCCCACGGTGACGACCCTTACGCCCTCGGCCACGCCGCAGGCTTTCGCGATCGCTGGCGGAACATGCACATTTCCCGGCTCATTGGCTCCGGGCGCTTCCTGCACCATGGTCGTCAGCTTTACGCCGACGATTGGAGGATCACCCGGCACGGCCTACACCGGCACTATCACTTTCGACAGCAACTCCAACAGCTCGCCCAACACCATCTATCTTTCCGGAGCGGGCACCGGCGTAGTCTACCCCTCCGCGACTCTCCTCCCGAACCCGGTGCCGAACTTCACCAGCCCGGCGGGGGTCACCAGTGCTGTGCAGGATGTCACGCTCACCAACACCGGCGTCCTCCCCCTCACCATCGGCGGCACCGATTTCGATGGCACCTCCTTGGCTTACTTCGAGGACGCGGGCACGACCTGTCCAACCAGTCCGGCAACGCTGGGCGCGGGAGACTCCTGTTATTACCAAATCACCTTCACGCCAACCGCCGCTACTACCTACACTGCCGGATTCCAGGTCGATATCACGACTCAGAGCTACGGCTACCTGAGCACTTATTTGAGCGGCACCGGCACTCCGAACACTCTCACTGCAACCCTTACGCCCTCCCCATTGGCCTTCGGCGGGCTGGTTCCCGGTCAAACCAGCCTTCCCATGGTCGCCACGCTCAGCAACAACAGCAGCACCACTGCCGTCACCGGCATTACTCCTACCCTCACGGGAACCAATCCTGGCGACTTTGCTATTACGACGGGCACGAACGCCTGCGGCGCGACGCTGGCTGCGAGCGCCAGTTGCTATATTTACGTCACCTTCAAGCCCGCTTCTGCGGCCAGCTTCTCGGCGACGCTCTCGGTTGCGGACAATGCCGCCAATACGCCGCAGACAGCCTCGCTCACCGGAACCGGCGTGAGCTTTGTCTCAAACGTTGGCACGCTCCTCGCGGCGCAGCTGGTGACCGTTCCCATCACCACAGCCGGAACGCTGAGTTCCATCCAGGTGTTGACGCAGGGCGCAGCGAATCTCGACTTTACCGAGACATCCGGGGGAACCTGCGCCACAACGACCGCCTACACCGTGGGCGAGACCTGCACGGTCAATGTGATCTTCAAGCCGCGGGTTCCGGGAGCTCGTCCCGGCGCCGTGCTTCTCACCGACGCCAGTAACGACATCCTCGGCGTCGCCTATCTGCCGGGAACGGGAATCGGGCCGCAGATCGCCTTTAACCCCGGCGTTCAGTCCACGCTGCCTTCTTACTCCGGCGAAAGCGCCGGAGAGCCGTATGGCGTTGCCGTGGACGCCGGCCTGAACGTCTATATTGCGGACAACATAAACAATTGGATCATCAAAATGCCCTGGACCGGCAGCGCATATGGCACACCCGTCCAATTGCCCTTTACCGGTCTGGATAACCCACACGGCGTGGCGGTGGACGGGACCGGCGACGTCTTCGTCGCCGATACCTATAACTTCCGGATCGTCGAGCTGCCGTGGAATGGCTCCAGCTATGGCACTCAGATCGTCCTGGACTCCAACGGCTTGAACGATCCTACCGGCGTCGCGGTCGATGGCCATGGAAATCTCTTTTTTACCAACATCGACATTTCGGGCAGTGCGTTGATCGAATTGCCCTGGATGGGTAGCGGTTACGGTTCCCCCACGACGATTACCGCAGCCACGGGCCTCAGTGGTCCCTTCGGCTTGGCGGTGGACGCGAACCTGAACATCTATATTGCCGACACCGACAACAACCGGGTGGTCGAGATTCCCTGGAACGGAACCAGCTTCGGCACCGAGACCGTGGTGGACAGCGGCCTAACCGAACCAGAAGCCGTGGCTGTGGACGGAGGAGGAGATGTCTACATTGCCAATACCGATGCCTCTACGATAGTCGAGGTGCCATGGAATGGAACGGCCTTCGGCACGCAGGTCACGGCGCCATTCTCTCTCGGCGTTGGGGCCGGTCCCGTTGGAATTGCGGTCGATGGCTATGGCAACCTCTACGTCTCGAATGACGGATACAAGGCCGTCGACAAGTTGAACGTATCCACCCCGCCATCGCTCAGTTTCGCCAATACCAATGTCGGCTCCGTCAGCACGGACAGTCCGCAGACGGTTGCGGTCTCGAACATCGGCAACGCATCGCTCACCTTCTCTCTCAGCACCGATCCAGCGTATCCAACCGACTTCCCGGAGAATAGTTCGGGCACAGGCCTGTGCGTGGCGGCATCTCCGCTCGCGCAGGGTGGAAGCTGCAATGTCAGCGTCAACTTCAAGCCGACGACGACGGGAAGCCCGCTGTCGGAGGACGTGCTCCTGACCGACAACGACCTCAATGTTTCCGCAGCCACGCAGTCGATCGCCGTGAGCGGCACCGCGACGGGCGCAGGCCCGATCGCACAGACCATCAACTTCACGCAGCCCGGCACGCCGGTCACGTATTCTTCTGGCCTGACCATTCCTCTAGTCGCAACAGGCGGCGCATCGGGCAATCCGGTCGTCTTCACCATCGACGGCAGCAGCACCGGCGCGGGCAGCATCAGCGGTAGCACGCTCAACGTCACCGGCGTCGGCACCTTCGTCATTGATGCTAATCAGGCCGGAAACTCCACCTATTCCGCGGCACCGCAAGTGCAGCGAAGCGTGATTGTGAATCAGGCGTCGCAGACGATCAACTTCACCCAGCCAACAACTCCGGTGACGTATTCCTCCGGACTGACCATTCCGCTGGTCGCGACAGGCGGCGCATCGGGTAGTCCTGTGGTCTTCACCATCGATGGCAGCAGCACAGCGTCCGGCTCCATCAGCGGCAGCACACTGACCGTCACCTCCACGGGCACCTTGGTCATCGACGCCAACCAGGCTGGGAATACGAATTACTCCGCCGCTCCGCAAGTGCAGCGAACCATCGTTGTGAACACGCTGCTCGCGCAAGCCATCAACTTCACACAGCCCGCTACGCCGGTCACCTATGCCACGGGACTGACCATTCCGCTCGCCGCAACCGGCGGTGCATCGGGCAATCCGGTTGTCTTCAGCATTGACGGCAGCAGCACCGGCGCAGGCACCATCAGCGGCAGCACGCTCAACGTCACGAGCGTGGGAAGTTTCGTCATCGACGCCAACCAGGCCGGCAACTCAACTTACTCCGCAGCACCGCAGGTGCAAAGGACCGTAGTCGTCGCGCAGGCCGGGCAAGTCATCAACTTCACCCAGCCCACCACTCCGGTTACGTATTCTTCGGGCCTGCAAATCACGTTGTCCGCCACCGGTGGCGCATCGGGCAATCCAGTGGTTTTCACCGTCGACGGCAGCAGCACCGCAACCGGCACCATAAGCGGCAGCACAGTCACCGTCACCTCCACGGGCAATCTGGTGATCGACGCCAACCAGGCGGGCAATGCCGATTACTCCGCCGCGGCGCAGGTGCAGCGAAGCATCACGGTGAATGCGCCGGCGCCTGACTTCAGCGTGGCTGCCACGCCTCCCGCGCAAACTGTTCAGCCTGGCGCCTCGGCGACCTATCCCATCACCGTCGGCGACGTGGGCAGCAGCTTCACCGGTACCGTGACGCTCAGTGTTTCGGGACTTCCCACCGGCGCTACCGGGACCTTCAGTCCGCCCACGGTCACGCCGGGCTCCACGAGCGGATCGTCCACGCTGACGGTCACAACACCTGCCCTCGCGAGCGTGACCCGGCCCAACTTCTGGCCGATGAGCGGGCCGGTACTGGCGCTGCTCTTTATGCTGCCTATCCGGCGCTGGCGCAAGACGTGGAGGGGTAAGCTCCTGCTGCTGGTCGCAGGCCTGGCTTCGCTCGCCGGCGCATCCTCTCTGACGGGTTGCGGCGGCGGCTTCGGATTCAATCAATCCCGGACCTACACACTCACGGTCACAGGAACCAGCGGCGCCGACACGCATTCAACCACCGTGCAGCTCACAGTGCAGTAAAGGAGACCTTATGCGCGCAACGATCAAGACCACCTTCGCCCTGTTCCTGTTGTTGCCCATCGCCGCGGTCTCCGCACGCCCGGCTCTTGCCCAAACTTCTACCCAGCTTCAGCCTTCCACTGCGCCGGAAATGCCGTCCCGGGCGGAACTGGCTCTGAATTACAGCTACCTGCATAGCAACGCGCCGCCGAGCGGCTGCGGCTGCTTCAACCTCAACGGCGGCAGCGCCGATTTCGCTTGGGCCATCAAGCCCGGCAGTTGGGCCCTGGTGGGCGATGTCGTCTCCGGCCATGCGGGGAATGTTGCTGCCCCCGGATACAGTATTACTCTCACGGCCTTCACCGCCGGCGTGCGCTATCTACCCCACGTCGGCCATTCGTCTCTGATTCCATTCGGCCAGGTTCTGGTCGGGGCGGCGCACTCCAGTGGATCGCTGGTGCAAGCGCCGAACGCAGGGTCCGGCAACGCCGGAGCGGCCTTTGCCTCCAACCTCGGCGGAGGACTCGATCTGCGCGCGAGCCGCCGCTTTTCGATTCGTCTCTTAGAGGCCGACTACCTGCTCACGACATTCGACAACGGAAGCAACAACCACCAGAACAACCTGCGCATCAGCGCCGGAGTCGTCTTCAGGTTTCACTGAAGATGGATCTTCAGGCCTCTGCTGCAGCAGAAAGAGCACAGTTGACTCAGCGCGCGCCATTGCAATTGAATTCGTTGATTTCGAAGTACAGAGGAGTCGCAAGGATCGATAGATATTGACAGGTACACGGTGAGCAGTTATCTCAAAAGCACTTAGCCTCTCTCAAAAACACCAGGTTTCGACAGATGTTCTGATCTGATTCGGGAGCAGAGAGTCGGGCGAATCCCACAGACCTGGATATGCGTGGTTCTGTGAGGATGTTCGCCAATCCGGAAGTCCTACTCCTACTTTGGATTAGTCCTGTGAAGTCGCCTTTGCGCCAGCTTTCACAAGGTATGTACTTGTCGCGCAAGGCTCCCAGTTCCCTCAAGGATCCGCGTTGAAGTCGAGGATTTCAAAAGATTTCCCGAGCCGGAAGGACACACGCCATTTCCGATCAGAGAATGGGACCAATTTCCACCCGAATCCTGCAAGCCGAGAATTCTCTCCTGTGTCTTTCCAGGGCCGAAGGCCCACTTTTTCACGGGGAAACTGGATAATTTGTGAGGAAAATCCCCAAATCGCACTAACCCTGAGACTCTATGGTGGACCTGGTCGGGATCGAACCGACGACCTCTTCCATGCCATGGAATGAGTGCCACCGCAAATTGTAGACGGCACAGCACTTACGAGTCGTCTGAGTCGGCAAAACCGGCACAATCGGCGCTATTTGCGACAAAGATGCGACAAACTTTTAGCAGCGGGCCAACGGGCTGATCCGTGTGGGACCGGCCCAGACTCTTCCAATACGTCTCCGGTACTTGTGCAATAGCCTGTTGCACGATTACTGAGGCGACACATTCACGAAGGAAATGCGTCGCAAATGTCGCGACACTGTCGCGACTGTTAGCGACCCCCTGGCACAGGACATCAGAGTTCGCCGTTGTCATACCCTTGAGAAGACGATGACCAAAATGCTTCAAGCACAGCCCGGCTATGCTGCACTCCTCAAAGACATCAAGGAGCGCGTCCGCACCGCCCAGGTTCGCGCCTCGCTCGCGGTCAACCACGAGCTCATCCTGCTGTATTGGTCGATTGGCCGCGACACTGTTCACTGGTGGCCAATTTATATCGTGATACGATATAAATATGAGCACTCGCGACACTACTTCGGGCGATCATGCCCTCCTTGGCATACTCGCCGATTTCCGTTATGAACTGCGTCGTTTCCTGCATTTCAGCGAGTGTGCAGCGATCGGCGCGGGGTTGCAGCCTCAGCAGCATCAACTACTTCTGCAGACTGCCGGGGCTCCCGAAGCAGTAGCAGTCACCATCGCATATGCCGCGGAGCGTCTCGGCCTGAAGCACAATAGCACCGTTGAACTGGTTGATCGGTCGGAACGGGAAGGCCTCCTCTCGCGGACGGCTGACGATCAAGACAAGAGGCGTGCTGTTTTGCGCATAACCCCCAAGGGAAAGCGGATTCTTGCTCGATTGTCAGATGATCACGCACGCGAACTCAGCGAGAAGGCGCCTCGTCTGGTTGAGGCCTTGCAACGCGTCAGGGCCCACGGGCTCTTCGACGCCGTCGTGGACGCTCAATGAAATCGCGGCCCTCCGCTTTACGCGATTTTACTGTCGATCATCGGACCTGGTTTCTAATCGCAGCCGCCCTCGTCATTGGTGCAGGTGCGGCAGGTTTGGCGGTCCTGCTCTTGCGGGCAATCACATTTGCGACGAATATTTTCTACTACCACCGCATCAGCCTCGCAATGGTTGGCCCGGCCGGATCAACGGAACCGCACTGGATTATGCTGCTCGTCCCGGTGGCCGGCGGGTTGATCGTCGGGATTATGGCCCATTACGGGTCGGATAAGATCCGCGGACACGGAATCCCCGAGGCAATTGAGGCAATTCTGTTGAATGGGGCCCGCGTAGACCCCAAGGTGGCGGTGCTCAAACCGCTTTCGGCGGCGATCGCAATCGGCTCCGGGGGACCTTTTGGTGCGGAAGGACCGATCATCATGACTGGCGGAGCTTTTGGCTCACTGGTCGCGCAGTGGCTCAAACTGTCGGATGCTGAGCGGACTACACTGCTGGTGGCCGGCGCCGCTGCGGGGATGTCGGCAACGTTTGCGGCGCCGATTGCCGCGATCCTGCTCGCCGTGGAACTGCTTCTCTTCGAGTGGCGTCCGCGTTCGCTGGTCCCGGTAGCCGTGGCGAGCATACTGGCAGGCGCGTTGCGTATGCGGTGGCTTGGATCGGGGCCACTTTTCCCCGTCACGTTGTATTCCGCGATTCACCTCGAACAGACACTCCTCGTAGCCGCCCCGTTAGGGATACTCGTTGGCTTTGCCTCAGCAGGGCTAAGCCGATTGATGTATGGCTTCGAAGACGGGTTTGAGCACTTTTGCGGGCGTCTGCATATCCATTGGATGTGGTGGCCGGCGATTGGGGGCATCGGTATCGGAGTGGGCGGGTTCTTCTTCCCGCGCGGACTGGGCGTTGGCTACGACAACATCGCGGAGGTTCTGCGCGGAGATGCTCCGGTGGCCCTGCTGCTGGGCCTCATTGTTGCCAAATCGCTGATGTGGGCGTTTTCCCTGAGTTCCGGGACTTCGGGTGGCGTGTTGGCTCCCATTTTGATGATTGGCGCAGCTTTGGGAGAGGCTGCGGCACAGTTGGCACATATGCCAGGAGAAACACAGGCTCTTTGGGCGCTGATGGCAATGGGGGCGATGCTCTCAGGTGCGCTAGGTGTGCCGCTTACGGCGATTCTCTTCTCCTTGGAACTGACCCATGCTTTGCCGGCAATACTGCCCCTTGCATTGGCGTGTATTGGGTCCTATCTGGTGACCTCATTGATCATGCCGCGGTCGATCCTAACGGAGAAACTCAGCCGCCGAGGGTACCACTTATCGCGTGAATATGGCGTTGACCCCCTCGAAATGGTCAGTGTTGCGGATGTGATGACAGAGCTTTCCGCATCGGGCGGAATGGAAGATGCAAGCGATGCACTTGAGCCATTGCCGGATACCTTTGCCTACTCAGATGAGACCTGCCGGACAGTCGCGGAGGAAATGGCGACCACAGGGGTGATGAACATGCTGGTCGTGGATCGGGAAACGGGGCGCGTCTGTGGGACTATCGGGGCGCAAGAGTTGCTTTTGGGGAGGAGGCGGGCGGTGGTGCGAGAGTCGGAACGAAGCATATTTTTCCAAATTTAGTCCAGGCGACAGTCGTACGGAAGCGCGAGTGACAAAGGTCGCTGCGGGAGCCGGTAGGCACATTTATGCTGGCAAACGTAAGGGGACCTGGTTTTGCACACGCGGAGTGAGCGGAGTTCCAAACCGCCAAAGGAGACATACAGTGATCAAGTTTGACGCGGAACACGCTGCCGTTCATTATCCCCCGGATCGCCGTCACCGCCTCTGGATTCGTTCTTCGATTTTGATCGGAATAGCCGCCGTGATCGCGTCGCTGGTTGCCGCGGCGTGGATAGAGTTGGTCGTGGCCGGCCTGCCGCACATTCCGCCGGTTCCCGTGGTGTACCCCAACAACTTTGCCGGCCCGCACGGATTCCCGCTCTGGGTCCGCTACTGCCATTTCTTCAACTTCCTTTTCGTCACCATGCTCATCCGCAGCGGCTTTTCCATCCTGGCCGATCATCCACGGCTCTATTTCAACGACGACTGCACCCCGGATAGCGAGTGGATCCGCTTCACTCCCATCAAAGTCCCGCGCGACCGCCTGTGGACGGCCAAGGATGATGCCCGCTATCTTACGCCGCTCGTTGGCACGCCCGGCTACCGGCACACCATCGGTGTGGCACGCGTGTGGCATTTCATCAACGTGCATGGCTTCATCCTCTGTGGCGTCTACTTCGCCGCCATGCTCTGCACGACTGAACAATGGAAGCGCCTGATCCCCACCTCGCCAACCGTGATTCTGCAGGCCTGGAATACCTGGGTCCACTACGCTACCTTCCATTTGCCTGCCGAGCCTAATGGGTTTTTTGGCTACAACGCGCTGCAACAGATCGCCTACTTCACGGTGGTCTTCGTCTTCGGGCCGCTGGCGATTCTCACCGGCATCGCCATGTCACCAGCGGTTGTGAATCACTTCACCTGGTATGCGAAGATCTTCGGCGGACGGCAATCGGCACGTTCCATACACTTCCTCACCATGGTCAGCTTTCTGGCGTTCCTCATCGTGCACATCACACTGGTGGTCATGACGGGATTCGCACGCAACATGAACCATATCGTGCTTGGCACCAACGACCAGGGCCGACTGGGCATCTGGCTGGGCTTCGTGGGCATCGGCGTCGTGGTTGTTTGCTGGATCACTGCGCACTACCTCTCATGGCAACAGCCGCGGGCGCTGCAGCATGTGCTCAAGGTCGTCGCCTATCCCATGCAATTGCTCACGCTGAACCG
>CAWFPZ010000021.1:0-6795 GCA_963817835.1 uncultured Acidobacteriota bacterium
GAGTGGCGATTTGCTCTGCTACAGGCATAACAATTTTCCTCCTTGGGGAATTTTCGGGGGCTAGTCTGCGACGGTTTGCGCCCGCTCGGCGCGTAGGCGCGCTTTCTCGTGAATGAAAGTCCAGCCAGTCTTGACGCCTTCGAGATGCTCGAGTTGCACCGGGCCAAAGGCTGAGTGGCAGAACCTGATGACGGTTTCGCCGCCCTCTTCGCTCAAACGGTAGATGAGGTTGTTGGCCACGGGCTGCGACATGAAGAGCGGCCCGGAAAGCTCGATCAGCGTGTGCCGCTTGATGGATTGCACTGTGGCCCAGCAGTGGCCGTTGCCGTCGCCCAGGTCGCGAAACCAGCGGCCGCCCGGCCAGGGTTCGATCTTCATGGCAAGCGACTTGCCGTCGGGGGTTTCGTTGAAGGGCCCGAGCTGCTCGAGCAGCGCCTCGAATGTGACTACGAGCGAGGCGCGCACGCGAAGCTCCTGCTTGATGCGCACAGTCATGCTTTCAATCTCTTCAGCGGTCATGGTCATGCTTTGCTCCTTTCTGGATTGGAATGCGATTCGGGGCCCATTTGCGCCTCAGCGCGCTCCTTGACGCGTTGCAACTGGTGCTTCCAGTAACGCTCAAAGGTCTCGGTCCACGCGTGCATGGGCTTGATCGCCTCGGCGTTGGTGCGGTAGAGGCGGTGACGTCCGTTGCGGCGCACGCGCACCAGGCCGACCTCGCGCAGCACGCCGAGATGCTTCGAGACCGACGGTTGATCGAGGCCGATGGCCACGACGATCTCGCCCACCCCGCGCTCGTCCCCGGCGAGGAAAGTCAAAATCTGCCGCCGGCGCGGTTCGGCAACGGCGTTGAAGGGATCGGAGGTGGTAGCGGCTCTTGCCATGATTGAAACAATACATTCCTATATGGGAATATGTCAAGAGAAATCTTTGCACGTATTTTTTGGGGCGGATTGGGTGCCTTCCGGCGCCAGCGGGGCTATCGGCTATAGTTTTCGGCAAGGGCTTCCTCTGTTGCGAAAGGACTTTTGCGCATGACTCTCGACCGTAGGGCTTTCTTGAACGCATGCAGTTGCGCGGGGATTGCGTCACCGCTGCTGCCGGGGATTTTGTTGACGTTGGCTGCACAGGCGCAGGAGGCGGCTCCTGGCGCGAAGGCGGCGACGCTGCCGAAGATTACGCAGGAGATGTTGGATCAGGCGGCAGAGCTGGCGGGCGTGGGGCCGTTCACGGCTGAGCAGAAGAAGATGATGCTCGACGGGCTGAACGACCAGCGCGACGCATACGCGCAGATTCGGGAGTTGAAGCTGACCAACGATGTGCCGCCGGCGTACGTGTTTCATCCGGGGAAGGCAGCGACAGGAAGCGGCACTAGCCCGTGCCCGCCAAACGAGCCTTCCTTGTCAGCTCTCAATGTTGATTGCGGCGGTCCCGGCTGCGAACGATACGCAGTGGCCCCGAAGAGCATTGAGGATTTAGCTTTTGCGACTGTCGACCGATTGGGGCTCTTACTGAGTTATCGCAAGATCACTTCCCTCGCCCTCACACAGATGTATATCGACCGTCTCAAGCGCTATGACGCAAAACTGCATTTTGTTATTACGCTGACCGAGGAGCGGGCCATTGCGCAGGCCAAAAAAGCTGACGAGGAGATTGCCGCGGGAAAATATCGCGGGCCGCTGCATGGGATTCCGTGGGGCGCGAAGGATCTGCTGGCTGTGAAGGGCTACCCGACGACGTGGGGCGCGGGAGGGTTTGAGCACCAGTCGTTCGACGAAGATGCGACGGTGGTGCAACGGCTCGATGAGGCGGGTGCCGTATTGATTGCGAAGTTTTCTTTGGGCGCGCTGGCCATGGGCGACAAATGGTTTGGCGGGCGCACGAGGAACCCGTGGAATCCGGCGCAGGGGTCCAGCGGTTCTTCTGCCGGGTCGGCGAGTGCGGTGGCCGCCGGTTGCGTGGGGTTTGCCATCGGCTCGGAGACACTGGGATCGATCTCGTCGCCTTCGACGCGCTGCGGCTGTTCCGGCCTGCGGCCGAGCTTTGGCCTGGTGCCGCGCACCGGCGCGATGGCGCTGAGCTGGACGATGGATAAGCTGGGGCCGATCTGCCGCTCGGTGGAGGATTGCGCGCTGGTGCTGGAAGTGATTCACGGACCCGATGGCAAGGATCTTTCCGCGGCTATGGCGAGCTTCGATTGGAATCCGGGACTGGACTGGAAACAACTGCGGATTGGATATTTCAAGAACGACTTCGATCCGCTGCAACCGTTGAAGCTGAAAGAAGCGGCGGCAGATGAGACGGACGATGAAAAGAAAAAGCGCGAAGACGCCAATGCCGAGATGGTAGCGGGGCGGGCGCGACGCGAGTACGATCGCCGCTACGAGCAGGCAGCGCTGGAGAAGCTGCGCGGGATGGGCGTGAACCTGCTTCCGGTGGATCTACCCAAACTGCCGTGGGAAGCGATGGTTCCGCTGCTCACGGCCGAGGCAGCTGCAGCCTTTGACGACCTTACGATGAGCGGGCGCGACAAATTGCTGACGGAACAGGGACCAGAGGATTGGCCGAATGATTTCAGGATTGCGCGTTTTTATCCGGCGGTCGAGTACATCCAGGCGAACCGGGCGCGGACGCTCGCGGTGCGCGGGTTTGCGAAGCTCTTCGATCAGGTGGACGTGATTGTGACGCCCTCGACCGATGCGCAGTTGATCGCGACGAATTTGACGGGGAATCCCGCGGTGATTGTGCCCAACGGCCTGCGCGGAGACGACGCGCCTAAGCCGCCATTGATCGACGACGGCGACCACGACGATATTGGCGGGCCGGGCACGCCGGTTTCGATTACGTTTCTCGGTGGCTTATATCGCGACGCAACGGTAGCGGCGTTTGCGCGCGCGTATCAGCAGGCGACAGGTTTCGAAAAGCTGCACCCGAAGCTGGATTAGCGAGTCAGTCGATCAGCATCGCGGCCAGCAGTGCGGTGCGCGGTGCGAGATGTTCGATGAGCACCGATTCGTGCCGCGCGTGCGCGCCTTCACCCACCGCGCCCATGCCGTCGAGCGTGGGAATGCCGAGCGCCGCGGTGAAATTGCCGTCTGACCCGCCGCCGGAGGAGGCTTCGTTGAGCTCGAAGCCGAGTTCGCCGGCCAGCAAGCGCGCTTTGCGAAAGAGCCGCACGGTTCCGCGGCTGCGCTCCATGGGCGGACGGTTAATGCCGCCCGTGACGATGAGCGTGCAGCGCGGATCGGCGGGCCGGAGCGCGGCGAATTTACGCGTGATGCGGGGCCCGTCGGCGAGGCGTGGAATGCGCACATCAATATCGGCCTCCGCATGGGCGGGGACCACGTTGCTCTTGGTGCCGCCGGAGGCCGCGCCCACACTCACCGTGAGTCCGCGCTTGACGTCGGTCCAGCCGCTGACGGTTTCGATGACGCGCGCCAGTTCGCGGAGGGCGTTCGCGCCTTTTTCGAAGTCGACACCGGCATGGGCGGCGACGCCTTTGACCTGAATTTGCCAGTCGCCAACGCCCTTGCGCGCGGTTTTGTAGGCCAGTCCCTGCGCGGGCTCGAGGACGTAGACAGCGGAACACTCCCGCGCAAGATTCTCGGTGATGGGCCGCGAAACGGGGCTGCCAATCTCTTCGTCGCTATTCAGCAGGAGGATGATTTCGCGGCGCAGCAGGTCTGCTTCCATCAGCAGTTCGATGGCGGTCGACGCCATGGCCACGCCGGCCTTCATGTCGAGAGTTCCGGGCCCCCAGAGGCGGCCGCCGCGCACGCGGCAGGGCATGGTTCCGAGTGTGCCGAGCGGCCAAACCGTATCGAGATGCCCGAGCAGGAGGATGGGCTCGGCGGATTCGTGGCTACGCGTCGGCCGTGGTCCGAAGCGCGCTTCGAGCACATTGCCGTGGTCCTCTTGCCGGTGCAGTTTGACGCGCCCGCCGAGTTGCTTGAGGTGCGCGGCGCTGAGCGCAATGCAGGCGTCGACCGCGGATTTCGATTCGGTGGGCGACTCGGCCTGAACCAGCTTGCGGGCGAAATCGAGGAGCGAGCGCTCTTTGCGCCGGGCCCCAGCCAACAAGGCGCGCATGGGGAAATCGGTTTCGGCGGGGGTTGGCATGCTACTCCTTTTGTTCTCGCTTGCAGAGTGCGGCCGGCGGGAGGTTCTCTGATTCTACGCCACTTACGGTAGGTTTCTGCACGGATCAAGGTAGACAACAGAAGTGGCCGCGGAGATGCACAGTGTGGCTAATTTGCCACAGGACAGGATTTACACATCACGTCTAATCTAAACACTGCACAGGTTTTTCCTGCATTTTGGAGTTTGTACTTGGCTCAATTGGCGCACCTGGAACAGACGATCGCGGCTTCGCTTGAATTTTCAGGAGTCGGGCTGCATTCCGGGGCTCCGGTGACGATGCGGCTGTTGCCTGCCGCAGCCGGTTCGGGCATCGTCTTCCGGCGCACGGATCTCGACAACTTCGAGATTCCCGCAACCGGACGCAATGTGGCCAAGGTCAGCTACGCCACGAGTCTGATGCGCCAGGGCGTGCTCATCTCCACCACCGAACATCTGCTCTCGGCCTTCATCGGCATGGGCGTGGACAACGTGATCGTGGAGATCGACAATCTCGAGCTGCCCATTCTGGATGGAAGCGCCCTGCCCTACGTGGAGGCGTTCCAGCGCGTGGGGATTCGCGAGCAGCGCCGCCGGCGCGAGACACTGCGCATTCTGCAACCCGTTGAAGTGCGCGAGGGCGACAAGTTTATTGGCGTGTATCCCGGCAGCGGTTACCGCGTTTCCTACACCATCGATTTTCCCGCGCCCATCGGCCAGCAAAAGACCTGCATCGACTTGGCAGCGGAGATGTACGGATCGACCATCGCCCCGGCGCGCACGTTTGGCTACAAGGCCGACGAAAGCAAGCTGCGCGACATGGGGCTGATCCGCGGTGCGGGTCCGGACAACGCGATCATCCTGGGCGAAAATGGCCCGGAGAATGGCCCGCTGCGCTTTCCCGATGAATACGTGCGGCACAAGGTGCTGGACCTGATCGGCGACCTGGCGCTGGCTGGACGCAGGCTCGAGGGACACGTGGTGGCGATGCGGGCCGGCCACGCCATGCATACCGCGCTGGTGGCGCGGCTGGTCAAAGACCGCTCGGCATGGGAGCTGGCGCACGTGCCGGTGACGCCGCCAGAAACGACTGAACCCCTGCCCGAGGCCGATTCCGGCCTGGCGCAAGCGGCGCTGGCGGGTGCATAGGCTCCACATACCTTTTCTTTCTGCATCGTCCAACACTCCGACTGCTCCCCATACAATTGACTTCTTGAAGCCGAGAAGAGGTACGTCGATGTTTTCCGATTTGCGGATCATGGCGCGGTTTGTGTGCATGGTTGCGTTGGCGATGGGCGCCGCAGGAGCTTTGGGACAGGCCAGTACGGCGCCCGGACCTTCCGCAACAAACACCGCGGCAGTTTCGCAGCCTCCCTCGTTCGAAGTGGCAACAATCAAACCGGCTCCGGGCGGCATCGCGGGCTTCGTGACCTCGCCTGGCGGCAGGATGAAATGCGGGTTCTGCAATCTGGATATGCTTTTGAACTTTGCCTTCGACGTGCAGCCTTACCAGATCGTCGGTGAACCGGACTGGGGCCATCACCAGGGCTACAGCATCGATGCGCTTCCGCCGGACTCTTCTGAGTCGCGCAACCTCAAATTGACCTCGCCCACCCATGCGCTGACCACCGAACAAAGGGAGATGCTGCAATCGTTGCTGATGGAGCGGTTCCAGTTAAAGTTCCATCGTGAAAGCAAGATCGGCTCCGTGTACATACTGACGAAGGGACGCGGCGATCTCAAATTGCACGACCCCAAGGACAAAGGCAGCTCGCCGGGTGTGTGGATGGCGAGCGATGGTTTGGTTGGACAGAACGCCTCCATGCCTCTTTTGGCAATGCGCCTGAGCAGCATTCTGCAGCGGCCTGTGCTCGATGAAACCGGACTGAGCGGCTCATTCGACTTTAAGAGTGCATTATTGGACAACGACCCGAAAGAGGAGTACCAGGAGATCGTGGCTTCGATTCTGACTTCGGTCGAGGGTATCGGCCTGAAACTGAATTCGGCAAAGGGCCCGGTGGAGACCATTGTGATCGACCATATCGAGCAGCCGTCGCCGAATTGATCAACTGCGCATAGACAGGCTCTTCTTCCGAAAGCTAACATCTGAACTCTGCATCGGAGGAGCTTCCCATGCCCACTCCCGTCAACCGCCGCACCGTCGATCTCTCAGGGTTCCCGGACCTTGCCGTCGTCTATCTCGGCATGCGCGTCAACCGCATCACGGGCGTCAAAACCGTGTTCGGATTCGGGCCGAAGATTTCCAGCTCCGTCGCTGCTCAGCCCGACGGCCTGCTTCGCCACGAGAACTTTGTCTTTTCGTTCTTCCCCATGCACGTGGGCATGCGTCAGTACTGGCGCGACATGGCGTCTCTGCTCGCATGGACCCGCTCTGAGCCGCACCGCCTTTGGTGGAAGGCCTTCCTGCGCGATGCGGGAGGCACTGGCTTTTGGCACGAAACCTACACCATCCGCGGCGGCATGGAAGCCATCTACGACGACATCGCACCGAAGATCGGCTTTATGAGCTTCGCCCCGATCGTTCCCGCCCGCGGATCCATGTTCACCGCTTCCCATCGCTCCGCCCGCGCCGACAACCCCGAGCCGGTGATTCCGGAATCCGATCTCTACGAAAAATAGCCAGAAACGACTGCACTCTGCCCCTCACTCGGGAATCAT
>CAWFPZ010000022.1:0-72249 GCA_963817835.1 uncultured Acidobacteriota bacterium
TCGACTTTGCCTATAAGGTGTCTGAGAATCAGGAAAAGGCTGTTCTGGAGCAACTTCCGAATGGGCGCGGACAGAAAAATTCGACATCGAGGCGCATGCGGATGGAAGGCCGACCAAGGATCAGATGCGGTTGATGGATGCAGGCTCTGCTCCGGGAACGGTTTGGCTTTGCCATGCACTACGAGATGGGGGAAACGTTGGCTTACGCGCTGGAGACCGCAAAGCCAGGAGTATTTGGCCCACAATTGAGGCAGCACCCGGCGGGCGCGACATGTCCGAATCAGCTTCCTGTGAAGGGGACTCCGCCAGGTCTGTCGAGTTGTTGCAGGCACCTCAGATAGACACCGGAAGGTTTCCCAGGCTTTGCGGAGGTATTGTGGAAATGCGTGGGAGCACGCTGGGGACCAGGGCCATGGGAGGGGGCAACATCCCAATCAAACTGTTTGCGAACCCCATTTCAGAAGACGGTCAGTTGGGGCGGCCAGTTCTCGATCAAACGGGGTTAGAGGGGATGTACGACTTCTGGCTGGAATGGATGCCGCAGAGCACAGACTCAGAGTTGCCGCAGGCGGCCGAGGTGCCGCTCCCAAATTACGAAGGGCCTTCATTTATTGATGCTTTGAAACAGCAGTTGGGGCTGAAGCTGAAGCCGCAGAAAAGGCAAGTCGAGGAAATCATCGTGGATCGCATTGACCACCCTTCGCCGAACTGAGTGACCAAAAACTTTTGCCTTCGCTCAAAAACCACGAGGACCTTCGTTAACTTGTTGAATTCTGCCGAGGCAGCGACATGAACAACTCCGAAGTAGCCGGGCAACGAAATATAAGATATGCCGGAATGCAAAAGGACAAATGGCGGATCATTCGCAATAGGGCAATGGCCGCAATGGTTATTGGACGGCAAACCCAGCCCGACCGGACGTTTCACATTTGCAACTTGGGAGCAATGGCGAAAGACGGATTCCCTCGTGGCGTCTGGACTCATCGACCAGTCCAACTGCTAACCACGATCTGCAAACGTCTGAATTCATAATGGTGATCTGGTATGGACGATGGGGCGGCGGGGACGATTCATGCCTATTGTCAACTTGCGAAAGTCAATTGAGTTTGCTCCCCCGGGAAGACTCTGGTCACGCGTCCTGTGTCTTCATGTTGTCGCTCTTATCGCTATATTCACCTTCTCGACTGAAAGGAAAAAGCAGATGAGCAGTGAACGGCCTCTTCGCGCCGGTCCAGGGGTGCAAGAACGCAAATGGCGAGGCACTCGCAATTGGGTAATGGCGGCAATTATCCTGTTACCCCAGGTGTTGCCCTTCGCGGCAGAGGCGCAGGCTTCCAACACGCCGGAACCCCTCTCCTCGCCAGGATCGATGAAAAGCAGTGCCGGCCAATCTGTGCGCGTGACGACCCAGTATATAGACGCCAAACTTTCATTGGACTATCCGGGCTTCGAGGGCTTATCGGTGGATAGTCTGGGCAGGGAACACTTTCCGTTGGTCATCATCGATCCGCCTGCGAGGCCCTGGCTGCCAACACAGGCAAAACACCGCGGTTCGCGGGTGGAATACCGGGGGGCCGGCATTTCCAGCTCGAAACCCGCGCGTTGGACGATCGAGGTTAAAAGGAAAGAAATCTTGCTTATTTCCCGTTGGTCGACGGATGATCCGCCCGAACCGCTGGTTTTGAATGCCGATGTTCACGTCAGCCATGTCACATTATTGGGATTGATGGAAGCGAATGGTTCGATTCAACTCCCAGCCATCCTGCACTTCCCAGATCAGGGAACGTTTCGAATTTCAGCCGAACCTGCATCGATGAAATCGCTGGGCTACGCGGCGAAGTATGCGGCCAAGGTAGTTCAGATTACCTTTCCAGGTGCGACTCAAGAGAATCCAACGGTGAAGTACCGATGGAAAATCGTTGCCATCCATCCACCGATTGCCGGCATAGATTCAGATGCGCGGTTCGACGGTATTCGCCGCGATTGGCTGAACATTTTCCAACTCAGTCCCCATTTCCATACATTGGCCAATAATGTCAATGGCGCGACTTGCGCCTTCGTTTATTACGAATATGCGGATGTCGCCGAACAGACGCCGTCATTGACCGATAAGCTAACGGCTTTGGATATCATTCGCCAGACTTTGGATAGTATCATCGGCGGCACCAAAACTTATGGAATGCCGAGGATGGGGGCTTATGGCGAATTTGCTGCAGACACTCTGCCATCGCTATTGATTGCCGCGGAAGACTACGTCGAAGGCAGCAAAGATCGTCAATGGCTGACCGCTAATTACGGACAGCTTAAGACCTGGGCCGACAGAATGCTTGCGACCGATCATGAAGGAAACGGCCTGATCGAATATAGCTTGAGTGGTAACTCCTATTCATGGCTCCACTCAAAATATCGTCCGTCGAACTGGTGGGATGACATCGGCTTCGGATACGAGGACGCATATGCAAATGCCCTCGCCTACCGCGCCCTTGGCGGCTTGGCAAGGCTTGCCGCGCAAACCAGCCATACCGATGACGAAATACGCTACCGTGCTGCTGCGCAGAAGTTAAAGGCGTCTTACTTGAAGACTTTCTATGATCCGGCGACTGGGGTGCTCGCCGGTTGGCGTAGCGCTGACGGCCAGCTTCATGATTATTATTTTCTCTGGGTCAACGGCATTGCCATCCATTATGGATTGGTTCCACCAGACCGAGCGAATGAAATCATGGATCGTCTGCTGGAGAAAATGAAAGAGGTTGGTTACACAAATTTCGAGTCGGGCCTGCCCGGTAATCTCATTCCCGTCGCGAGAAAGGATTATTTTGCCTTGCAACTCCGATGGGGTGGAGGAATCAAGGCGGACAATTCGGATGGTTTTCAAATTTACGAAAACGGCGGCGCGACGGCCTCTTTCGCCTATTTCACAGTGGCCGCGCTTTACGACCTGGGAAGAATCGACGACGGCGACCGCATCCTATTTCCGATGCTGGATTCATTCGCCAAGGGAGATTTTCAGGGTTATTGCGCCAATAAAGACAGCAAGGATTGGAAAATGTGGGATGGGACTTGTACGGGCTACGAAGGCCTTCTCGTGGATAATTATTACGCATTGCTGGCCGTGCTGGACCGTGAAAGGGCGTTGAAGAGAAAGAACTGATCTTTCTAAATGGAAACGAACCGAATGACAACAGCCGGAGGCAAAGGGCGAGGCCTATCGTTATCTTCATCTTTCCAACTGAAAGGGAAAGGCAGATGAGCCGTGAATGTTCTCTTCGCGCCAGTTTGTGCAGCGTCTGTCTCGGTGCCTACAGAACCCAGTTGCGGGCCTTGTGGAACAGCTCAAGGGCTACACGGAGTAGGGGCATTGCCTCGGTGATCACCTTAAAACCGGCCACTTGTGGTCAGTTCAAAACCGGCCACTTCGGGGTTCTTCGTCACTTTTGGTGAAGGGCTTCCATCGGTTCGCGGCTATTTGAAGGAGCGAGGATTTTATTCAGTATTGACCACGCGGAGACGTAGCAGATCGAAGTTAGCACGGCCATACATGGAACGTTTGATTAGCTTCAGGCGATGAACGTGTCCTTCGACTGGTCCGTTGCTCCATGGATATTGAAGGGCGGCCATGAGTGCAGCTTCGTCGTGACAGAGGTGCTTTGCGAAGCTGGCCAGCAGGCTGGATTTGGCATCTTCTTTCCACTTCTTCCAAGCAACTGCATCTCGCTCGCGAACGATGCGAACGAACTCCCGCGCCACCGAAGCGCAGGTCGCAATTTCTGGTGATCTACGTCGTAGTTCTTCGACATAGCTCCGAGCATCCTCGGGTTCCTTCAACAACGTCCAGGCAGTTTGTCGTGGGGATATCCGCAACGGGGAGTGGGAGCAAGGCCGTTGTCCGGTGCGGCACTTTCGAGTGCCATAGCGCCTCCTAACCCAGGTACGGACGATAGGGGCTTGGCCGGAAAAACCTCTTGCACGCAGCTCGTGCCAGAGTTGGGTGGCATTGTGGCACCCGTCATTCCAGCGCTGTTCCAGGTACTCGCTGTATGCGTCTACTGTAGATTTGCGCTCGCCGATCTTTCGTTCCGGAAATTCACGAGCACGTATCCAGCGGCGAATCGTCCGTATGCCGAGCCCGCAGCTCTGGGCAACTTCACGCTGGGTTACGCCTTTCGAGATTTGCTCCATAGCAGCTTGATAAATTGCGAGACGACGTTGCCGATTGTGTTCCTGCCTTTTATGGTATCGAGATGCTGGCTTGGTCACGACAGGTTGGAGGACGGGCGGAGCGGCATACGCATCTGTCTTGCTTGCCGATGCCTGTGCGGCCTCTACTAACAAGCGATGGTGCGGCACGAGGGCCCCGATAAGTGCCTCGCTCAAGTTGTGGAGAAGATGCCAACGGTCGGCAACCTGCACGGCCTGCGGCGCGGCTGCGGTGGCGGCCTGGGCATACAAACTGGCTCGATCCCGGCTGACAATCTCTGTCCCAGGATGAGTTCGAAGCCAATGCGCGGTACTCTCTGCGCTGCGATCCGGCAGCAGATCGACGACCTTGCCGCGCTCCAAGTCACAGAGAATCGTGCCGTACCGGTGCCCCTTGCGCCATGCCCAATCATCGATGCCCAACACCCGAGGAGCACCAGCGGAAGGCACCATCACCCTGCGGCGCAACTGGCGGAGTAGTGTCGAACCGCTGGCCAATATCCCAAGTTGCTGCGCCAACCGAGATCCTGCTGACCCGCCCAGCGCATGAGTGATCTGCTCCAGCGACGCACTCAATTGGCATGTACGCCGGGCGTATCGCTGTACTGTGCTCGGAAGGCGCTCGGTAAATATCTGGTGTCCGCAGTCCTCCGTGCGGCAGAAGAAACGGCGAACGCGCAGTTCTATCTGGACTGGAATCCCTTCCCAGGGGAGATCCTTCAGCCGTCGCTTATAACGGCTGTGAATGCGCCGTGACTCGTTCCGGCAACCTGGGCAGCAACCCGCCTCACCCGCCGCTCGCAGCACCATCACGAGCCGACAGTTGCCTTCGACCATTAACTGATCCAATACAACTTCACCAGCATCCGGCAACAATGTTCTGTATTTCATCGGCTTCTGCCGGAGACCACCAGAGCATGTGACCTTTCTAATCTGATCAACGCTAGAGGCAAAGTACCAATCGTGGTTCACCAAATGTGACGAAGAACCTCTCTATGGCCGCTTTTCACTTGATCATCTATGGCCGCTTTTGAGTGATCACCGAGGACGATTGATTCAATACGAGCACGGAATCGTGGACCGGCCAGGTACTCATAGACCATCCCTATCTTGGTGCGCTGACTGGCCGTGGCCTTGCGTACCGATGCCGCATCGAGCAAAGACTGCCGCAAAGCAATCACCACCGGCACCACGCAATGAGGCTCAACGATCCACACGCCATCGATAATGCCGAATTTGAGGATTTGTCGGGCGGCATTGGGGTCTATACACGATCACGCGGCCGATGAGGATGACGAGATCGTCGAGCACTTCCGACACCGCCCAGAAATCGCCGATGCACACGCTGGCGCCGTCTAAGTTGGGATGAAAGACCGACATGAGCATGCGGCATTGCGGGGCGCGCCGCGCGTCCCTTGGCCGGTTCTCTTTTCTCCATCCCCTCACGGTTCGACCTACTGTGCTCCATTCGGCTTGAATCCCTCCCTCCCCATGCAATAAACCCACTATTGCTCCCGGCGCTCCCTCTACGGGAACCCCTTTGGTCATAATCACTTGGTACGAGGTCTTTAAGCATAGAATACAAATGCTGTAAGATATATCATGACAAGGACACCATATGCCCACTGCGAAGAAGGCTACAACCCGACCGAAGCGCAGAGTCGTTTCTCCCGCAGAGAAGCGCACTCAACTCCGGTTGACTGTTGATTCCAGATTCACCAGACACTATTTCAACCAACTTTTCGCCGTGCTCAAAATCCGAAAAAAGAACGCCCTCGCAGAGCACATCATCATGAGTTTTAAAAGCAAGGCCGCGCAGGCGCAACTTCTTGCGTTCTACAACAACCAGTGGCTGAACATTCCATTTCAGAGCATTGACACAGCATTCGTTTTTCCTTTGACGTACGAGATAGCCGATGAACTGGAGAGGATTGGAGGAGAGGTTCTCTGCGGCGTCAATCGGTCCAAGGCATTTCGAGTGATGGTGGCCTATTTTGCCTTCGTCCATAAGCTCAAGAGTCCAACACAGGCCGCAGTGGCCTAGCCTTTTAGATCAGTGCCAAGCAGCAGGCGGGCGCACTGGGATGATGAGGAGGAGTCTGCTGCCGACCTGCAGCGGCGCGTTGATTACTCTTCCGTGGTGGATGATGACGGTGTTGTTCGATCCTCGCCTATCTGCCCTCCCTTTCATTGGTGTGCGTTCTGAGATTACTGCGCATCAGCCGATCTGCACTCTGGCGGACTCGCACAACCAGATCGATAATCTGTTGTCGCTTCCCCTCGTGAATCGATACTTTGAAAGCGTGTTGGCCCGTGGCAGACCTGATAAGCGTGATTGTCAGGTCGCCGCCTACATTCGCCTTCGGCTCCGGTTGTTGCGATGCTTTCAGGATTTCGAGAAGTTGTCGGGACTGGGCGGCAGGCTGGAAGCTTGAAAGGAGCAGGCGCGCATCCGTTTCGTCGGTGAAGATCAAATCTTCGGTTTCCTCAGTTCTGAGCCTGGTTTCGATGGAGTGCAGTCGCGCGGCCCGCAGTTGGTGAGGATTCGCAAAGAGCTGTTGCTGGTGGAGGGCGCCTTGCATTTCCGGGTCCGTGAATTGGGCGAAAATGCCGTGCTTGACCGCACACAAGGTAACCATCCGCTTCCACTCGTCGTTTCCGGTACAGGCGATCCGCGATCCGTATTTCTGGACGGCCATCTCCAATCCAAAGACGATTGCCGCTTCGTCCTGGTTGAGTACGGTCACGAGGCGTCCGCGGTCGATGACGGAGACCCTGCCGTTCAGCATGTACGACACGTCGCCCGTCTTGCGATTGATCCTCCAGATGCGTGTCGTAGCGAGCTGGTTTGCAAGGACCAGCTGTTTCTGCTGGGCTGCAATCCGTTGCTGCGCGAGGTCCGACCAATCGGAGGTACCGTCGTTGTCGGGTGATGGACCAAAGTGCAGCGCGTCTGATTCCAGCCTCGCGTCGAGCAGCCGTTGATTGCGCTGATCAGCATACCGCCATCCGCGAAGTTGTGCCGCCGCTCGCGCGTCTCCTTCGTCGGCTCTGTCCGCGACCCATGAGCGGAGATCCTTCGGAGATGCTTCCTGCCGCCTCTGCTGAATGGACAGCTCCAGAGATCGTACTTCGAGGACGGATTGCGCCACAGCCTGCGATAGCAGGGTCTTCTTGTCCGGCCACGGCAGAGCGGACGCGCGAATCTCCCGCTTTTGTTCGCGCAAGGTGTCAAGAATGTATTGCCTGCCCTCCCCGCTGTCTCTTGTGAAGGCTTTGCACACTTCCCGTCGCCGATTGCGATACCGGTTATATTCATCCATCAGAGCGGATCGGTCTGCCCATCGTTGCGCCTTGCGTTCCTCTCTCTGTGTGGCATTACGTCCACTATGTTGTGCTGCATGTTGTGTACCATGCTGAACGTCCTCATAGCCGGATGCTGAGGCGAGTGTCCAGGCCCCAAGAGCCGCCTCCGTGTTCTGACGATTGATCTTTCCAGCAAAGTTGTCGCGGAATTCATCGGACGCCTTTACCCGGATGTTTGAGTCGACGGCAACGACTGTGTATCCACCCGACTCTGCCTTCTCAAGCCTGAGATGAGCCTTCGAGAGAAGGCGATGGAGTTCCTCCCACGTGACGTCCTTTCGTGTCAAAAGTGCCCGGACACTTGGGGCCACTTCCCGCCGTACATAGGTTTGCAGAGATTCCTCATCTTGATAATGTTCCAACTTCGCCGCTGCCCCTGTCGGCTGTTGTCGGGCGGATCGAAGCGCAATACGTTCGGATCGTGAAATGGGTACAGCCTGTTTCGATTCCTCATCCCATCGAGTCATGCCCGGTGTATGTGCCCAGCCATATTTCGCTTCGAGGAGACGTGCGGCGCTATCGAGAGCGAACCAATTGTTAAATCGTGCAGGGGCTCTGAGCGTTTGAGGATGGACTTTGTTCACCATGATGTGAATATGGAAATGCCTTTTGTCGTCGTGTGCGACGACCATATATTGGTGGCCTTCATATCCAAGCGCCTTCAATGTTTGCACTGCTGAGTCTGTCCATTGTGGTCGAGTCGGACGCTCTCCTGGAGGCCACGACAGTTCGTAATGGCAGACTGCGTCCTTGCAGCGATCGTTGAGAGAAGCAACTCCTTGCATTTCTGCTGCCGCGGTGTCGAAGCTTAGAAGATTCCACGACAGGACCACATCGCCTCGCAGAACAAGTTCTCCAGTATCGGCATCACGCTCTTGTGTAAGGTATTCACGAAGGCGCTTGAAGCTGCTGGAGTGCTTCCGAGATGGTTGTACCTTGACGATCATGTCTACTTTATTGCGACGGTGTTGAGCGTTCTCACTGCGTTCAGAACAGCGGACAACGTCGAATTTAGTTCCCTGCGAAGGCCTTGTTCATCTGGAAGACCCTTGATCTGCATGAGCAGGTACTTCTGAAGTCCACCGAGTCGTGCAAGTTCTCCTAAAGCCTTCTGGTCCACCTTCGAGACGATTCGCTTATTGAGTGAGGTTCTTCGCATGTATTCGCTCATCGTCAGGCCGGCTTTCTTGGCCTGGACTTTGATGATGGCTTTCTCTTGATCCGTTGTTCTGATGAAGAGCCGTAGTGTGGCGCCTTCTGCTCGTTTAGGTCTTGCCATTGTTCTCTCCTGTTCTGTGGGGTCTCGGGGTGCAGCCCTGAGCAAGATGCGCAACCATTTCTCCGAGTAGCCGCAGGCGGATTGGAGAAAGGGTGGTGGGTGCGCGGAACCCCGAAGGGGTTTCGTGCGCACAGCGCATTTCTTGCCATTTGCCGTTTAGACACTAAGTTCTCTCTGTCATGGCGTCCAGACTGCGTCATTCAGGGCTCGTACTCCGTATCTAGTATAATACATAATTGCTGTATTAAATATCAGACAACGTGATAGTATCTTCTCATGCCTCTAAAGAGCGCGGTGAGGAGGAAGAGCGATGGGAACAGAGGGGCGTCGTAAGGTGCAGGTCTTTTCTTCGGAGAATGTGGAGGAGGCTCGTGTGTTGCTAACCCAAAAAACGGCAGAACCCGTGCCGCAACCAGGTTCGTTCATGATGGGGGCGGTGATACGGACGCTGTTGCCTCTTCTCGTGGAGTTGCGGAGAAAAGGTTATTCATTGACCATGCTGACTCATTTGCTGGAGGAGAAAAGGATAAGGATCAGTCCAACGGCTCTTTCTGGGTACATGGCGAAATTGAGTGGACCAGTTGAGGAGGCTCCGGTGAGGGCACGGAGAGAGAGGTCGCAAACTTCAACAAGTGCCTCGCAGACACGTGGACACTTCGTAATGAAGCCGGATGTAACGCTGTAAGAGAACTTTAGATGTTCAATGGGCCACGCATGCATGGGGGAGGTATGAAGGGAATTGCGAATCGACGGCTGTTTCGGAGACTGCGCGCTTGTTGCACGTTGCAACCTCAAATGAGCGAGGCGAATTTACCTAGCGTCGATCAACCGTTACGAAACTCGCCGGATCCGTCCCTTCTACTTCAAACCCCACGAACTGACCCGACAATCAAAGAGGTGAAGAATGCCTAGTGCCCATCTGAGAAAAGCAACAATCCTTAATCAGTCCCCCGAGAAGGTCAGCGAACATAAGATTCCACCGACGCCATTCGCCGCGAGGAAGATACCCCAATCTCAGACAGCAAAAACCACCCTCAATGGAATACCGAGCAACTTGGATGACGTGACATTCTTGCGTCTGCCCGAGGTGAAAGCGGTCACTGGTCTCTCGAAGACAAGTCTCTATGCGCTGATCCGGGAAGGGAATTTTCCTGCCTCCGTCCGCCTTGGCCCGCGTGCAGTCGCCTGGGTAAAGTCCGAGGTCAAGCAGTGGGCTGTTGAGCGTGTGCATGCGTCGCGATCATTAGCTTGAATCGTTCGCGAGGCCAGACGCGATCCGTCTTTACTGGAATTGCGGTCGACTTCCGACTGACTCTGCTATTGCTCTCTTCGCCCGTGGCCAATTGGGCGTCCAGATAATCTGCCCACCACTGCATCATCGATGCACGCTGGCTCAGGTACCTTGCGTGATTGTACGCAGCAGCCACTTTGTTGCGCTTCAGATGAGCAAGCTGCAATTCAATGTGTTCGTCAGCAAAGTCGTTCTCATGCAAGATCGTGGATGCAAGTCCGCGGAAACCGTGGCCGGTCATCCGGCCCTTGTAGCCAAGGCGATACAACGCAAACAAGATCGTGTTGTTGCTCATTGGCTTGTTTTTGTCGTGCGCGCCGGGGAAAACGAACTTGCCGTTCCCAGTTAACAACTTGAGAGCTCGTAGGACGTCCACGGATTGCCGCGACAGAGGAACGATATGCGGCGTGTCCATCTTCATGCGCTCGGCCGGAATATCCCAACGAGTCTCGTCCAGTTCAAATTCCGGCCATTCGGATTCGATGAGTTCAGAGGTGCGCACGAATGTATAGGCCATGAGTCGCATGGCAAGGCGCGTAATCGCATCGCCATCGTAGCCGACCATCTTCGCGAGCAGCGTAGGCAGTTCCTTAGCATCCACGCGCGAGAAGTTCTCTTCCTTGGTTTCGGTCAGAATATCCTTGGGTTTGAAATCGGCAGCGGGGTTCCGGCTGGCGAATCCGTGGGCGATTGCATAGCGGAAGATTTGGCCCGTTGTCTCGTGCGCGCGTTTCGCTACGTCTCTAGCTCCGCGACCCTCGATTGCAAGCATCAGTTTCCTTATGTCTGCGGGGGTCACGTCGTCGATGAATTTCTGACCGAAGGCCGGGAAGACATCGGCTTCCAGGCGCCGCAGGACGTAATCGGTGTGGCGCGGAGACTTGCCGGCAGTCCACCATTCCCACCATTTGCGAGCGATTCTCTCAAAGCTGTCCTCGGCCTCACGCTGCAGTATTTCAACTTCCCGCTGCCGGGTCGCGGCTTCAGTCTTGCGCTCCACCATAGGGTCAATGCCGGCGGCCAACCTTTGGCGCGCTGCAAAATGACGTTCGCGGGCTTCCTTTAGCAAGACGAGTGGGTATTCCCCCAGCGCCATCATTTTCTCCTTACCATCGAAGCGATAGCGCCAACGCCAGAGTCTTGCCCCGGTCGGCGATATGAGAAGGCACAGCCCGCCGCCATCTGCCAACTTGTATGGCTTGCTGCCTGGTTTTGCGTTATCGATTTCCTTCGTGGTGAGTCCCATTCCATGAGCCTCCAGAGGCTGGATTTTCTCCGTACCCACACTTCAGAACAATGATACCCGCAATTATACCCGCAGAAAAAGCAGGCTGCAAGCGGACGGTGACGCACCTCTACGCACGAGTAGGTAGAGAGAAAATCTTTAATATCAGTGGATTAAATAGTTTTTGAGGAGTTCGGGGAGGTTCGCGGAAGGTCGCAGAAGTATATATTTGGCTGCCCCCCAGGGATTCGAACCCCGATATGCTGATCCAGAGTCAGCTGTCCTGCCGTTGAACGAGGGGGCAACAAGCGCACGTGGCGACGTCTTGCAGCCGTGTGGCCTGGCCCCAACGAAGGGTGCACAACGCCAACTCCTTCATCTTAAGGGGCATTCGCAGGCGCGGTCAACGGCACGAGGCACCATGAGGAACGGACGCCTCCGAAAGCGCGTAATTGGGCCGTTCTTGGATGGATCCCAGGCCGCAAACTGAGAGAAAGTGAATGTTTATCTATCCTTTAGGGGATTTCAACCCGCGCCTATAGATTGCCGTCCAATTTAGCAGGCACAGGCGTCATCTTTTGACACTTTTGGATTATCTTTTGACCATCATGCCTCATGTAGAATTGGCTCTGGGAATGGAGCTAACCCTCAATCTCGGTTGGGCGTTGGTGACCATGTGGATGTTGTGCGCATGGGTGCGCACAGCACCGCGCGGGGGAACAGATCGCCGAGTCCAGATGGTGGCCCTCGCGGTAGTGATCCTCATCCTGCTGCCAGCCATCTCCATGACGGACGACCTGGTGGCGGCGCAAAATCCTGCGGAGATCGATTGCTGCGTCCGTCGGAATTACGACCACGGCGCCAATCCGCATTCCATCGCAACGGCATCCCCGGCCATTCCAGTGCCCAGCTTTACCGGCATCTCGCTCGCTTTTGTGGGCATGGCCGCGTCCAGCGATCTCCCTTCTCCTTTTGTGGAGAACCCCTGTCTGGCATCGATCCAGAACCGGCCCCCTCCGGTCGCCTGATCGCCCTTCGCCGCTTTTTCTTCGCCGTCAATTTCCCGATTTTCCCTGTCCGCCGTGCAGACCACGGCGCAAAGGTTTTGTATGAAGCGGATTTTCCCTTCCATTGCCGTTGGGGCAATGGGTGTGATTCTCGCTCTGGCGCCAAGTTCGACTCCTGCTCAGCAGGCGCTCTCGTGGGACCAAGTCAAGGCCAGGTTTGAGGCCACCAATCCCGCGTTGAAGGCCGATGCCGATAACGTGGATGAGATGCGCGCTGAAGAGATCACCGCGTATCTGCGGCCGAATCCGCAGCTCACCACTACCGTCGATGGAACTGAGATTGCCCCCAACGATGGGCATTGGGTGCCGCTCGCCGGAACATTCGTCGAACCCGGCCTCAGCTATCTGCACGAACGCGACCACAAGCGCGAACTGCGGCTAGAGAGCGCGCAGGAAGGCACGCGCATTACGGAATCTCAACATGAAGACTTGAAACGCAATCTGGAATTCACATTGCGCGCTGCATTTGTGGAAACGCTGGAAGCCAAGGCGGTGCTCGACATGGCCAAGGCCGATCTCGATTACTACGACAAGATCATCGAGGTCAGCCGCGCACGGCTCCAGGCCGGCGACATTGCGCAGATCGATTTCGACCGCATCGAGCTGTTGAGAGTGCAGTACGAATCGGAACTGCAGACGGCGATCGTGAACCTGCGCACCGCCAAGATTCAGCTACTGCAATTGATGGACGATCGCACGCCGCTGGATCAGTTCGACGTAACTGGGATCTTCGATTTCTCCGATGCGCTCGATCCGCTCGACAACTTCCGCCAGGCGGCACTGGCCGCACGGCCCGATTTGCAGGCGGCGCTTGAGACCATGCAGCAATCGCAGACCAATCACAAGTTGGCTATCGCGAACGGCTCAACCGATCCGACCTTCGCTGCATGGTACACATGGAATTCTGCAGTCAACAACCCATACCCGATCGATATGCAGACTCTGGGGGGCAGCGTGAGCGTTCCGTTGCGCATCTTTGACAAGAACCAGGGTGAAAAACAACGCACCCAGATCGATATCGATCGCGCGCAGCAGGCCAGCGAAGCCACGCGGGCCCAGGTCTTCAGCGACGTGGACACGGCGTACGAACTGGTGCGCAGCAACGTTGAACTGCTGAAGCCATACAAGGCCAAGTACAACGACGAGGCGCTGCGGGTACGTGACACCGTGACCTATGCCTACCAGCACGGCGGAGCTTCGCTGATGGATTTTCTGAATGCCCAGAGCGACTACCGTCAGGTGCAACTTGCGTATGCGCAACTGATCGGCGCATATCTTACATCCGCAGCACAACTGAATCTTGCCGTAGGACGCGAGGTAATTCCATGACGAAGACTTCCCTTTTTCGAAGCGCGTGCTTCCTCGCCGCCTGGCTCGCGCTGGCGGGCTGCAAAAAGAATTTCGACCCGGCCAGCGGAGCGGCCCCTCCTGCGCAGGTGGTGGAGACCGGCAACGCGGGACTGGTGACCGTGGACCATCCGGACCAATATCCCACGGTAGCGGCGAGCCGAGTCGATGAGCCGGACAAGTTGGACGTGACAGGCTCGGTGTTTCCCGACATCTCTCGCGAGATTCCCGTCATCTCCATGGCCAACGGCCGCGTGGTCGACATCCGTGCACGGCTGGACGATAACGTGAAGAAGGGCCAGTTGCTGTTCAGCGTGCAAAGCCCCGACATCAGCGGTGCATTCGATACGTATGTAAAGGCCGCGAACGACGAGCAGCTCGCCAACAAGGCGTACCTGCGCGTACAGGACCTGTATCAGCACGGAGCCATCTCGCAGTCGATGCTGGAGCAGGCGGAGGATACGGAGAAAGACGCCAAAGCCGATTTGAATGCGGCCGAAGAGCAATTGAAGATCTTCGGCGTGGACAAGGAACATCCCAGCCCCATCGTAAAGGTGTACGCGCCAACCTCCGGCGTCATCGTTTCCCAGAACATTACAGAATCCGCCGCCACGGGCGTGTCGCTCTCGGGCACGGCAACGGCGTTCACCATTGCCGACCTGAGCTCGGTGTGGATTCTCTGCGACGTTTACGAGAACGATCTGCCGAAAGTGACTCAGGGACAGGAAGCGAAGATCAAGCTCACCGCGTATCCCGACAGAGTTCTTACCGGCCGCGTGAGCGATATTGGCCCGGTGCTCGATCCCACCATCCGCACTGCCAAGGTGCGTATTGAGGTGGCAAACCCCGGCATTCTGCGCCTGGGAATGTTTGTCACGGCGACGTTGCTGAGCCGCAATACGGTGACGCACGCATCGGTGCCGGCCAGCGCCATCCTGCACCTGCACGATCGCGAATGGGTCTTTGTGCCTGCGGGCCAGGGACAATTCAAGCGCGTGGAAGTGACTGGCGGCTCCATGCTGTCTGGAGGCGAGCAGGAGATTCTTTCGGGCATCGCGCCGGGGCAGCAGGTAGTGAAGGACGTTCTGAATCTTCAGGCTACGGTTGAGGGCCAATGATTCGCAGACTGGTTGATTTTACTCTTCCCGCAGCACTTCGAGTGGGCGCAGTCCAAGAATGCGGTAGCTGGCGATCCATCCTGTAGCTGTGGCCAGCGCCGCGGTTCCGGCGAGCGCGACAGCCGTTGCGATCCAATCGAGTTGAAAATCCACTTCGAGCCGGCGCAGCAGAATGCGCGTGAGTAGATTGGCGAAGACGATGCCGACCGCGCCGGCGAGCAGCCCCAACACACTAAACTCCACGCTGAACGTGCGCACGATGCGCATGCGCGTAGCGCCCAGAGTCTTGAGCACAACCGCCTCCTGCATGCGGCGGAAGCGTGTGCTGGCAATGCTCGAGGCCAGAATCGTCAGGCCGGCGAGAATCGAGAACCCGGCCAGCAAGCGGACCACCAGCGTAATCTGATCGACGACGCTTTCAATGCGCCCGAGCACTTCCGCGACGTTGATGACAGTGACAGTGGGATAGACAGCGAAGAAGGCGCGCTCCATCGCGGCCACCTGCTTGGGATCGATGTGCACGCCGCCGTACCACGTCGATGGCTGGTCGGCGATTTGCCCCGAAGGCAGAACGAATTCCACACGCGCGCTGAGGTGCTGGCCGTCGGAACGGTAGATGGCGGCGACGGTCAGCGCATGTGTATCGCCGCCGGTCTCGAGCTCAACCGCAGAACCAACTCCAAGATTCAGGCGCTTGGCCACGCTGTCACTGACGGCAAGTTGCGTGGCGCTGCCGGTCGTCCACCATTTCCCCGCGGTCACCTTGTCGCCCTCGGGTAGTGCGTCGGCCCAGCTGAGTTCGGCGTCTTCCAGCATGCGGCGTGGATAATGCTGGCCCTTCATCGCCTCCACCGGCTTACCGTTAATGGAGATGAAGCGCCCGTGAACAATGGGGATTAAAGTCAATTGCCTGCTAACGCCAGCCTGATGGGCGAAGAACTCCTTCACGCCAGCAACCTCATTGGTCTGCATGTCAACGAACAAAACGTTGGGCAGACTTGGAGAAGCTGTCTCCTGCAGATCGCGCAGGAGGCCTTTCTGCATGAGATAGACCGCGAGGATGAGCATGACTCCCGTGCCCAGCGCTGCCAGCACCGCGGCCGATTGATTGCCGGGGCGGTAGAGGTTCGCCAAGCCGTGCCGCAGCGACGACGGCAGATGCAGGCGCGTGCGATTGAGAAAGAAGCGCAGCGCGCGCAGGGCCACCATGGCCAGCACCAGCAAAACCACGAGCGCCACCGTAAACAGTAGAGCGAACCATCCGCCGACTTTGGGCGAATCAGTAAGCGCCCAGGCGATACCGCCGAGCGCTGCCGCCACTGCGGCGGCGATTCCCAGTTGCAGGCGGCGCGCCCACCAGCGCGCAAACCATCCGCCGATGCCGGTCGGGCCCTGTTCCACCAGCCTGCGCAGCACCAGCACGGGACGTACTGCGCGCACATCGAGCAACGGCGGCAAACAGAAGAGCAATGTAGTAAGCAGGCCCGTTGCCAGGCCAGCCAGCGCCGATTGCCAGGGAAATGCGAACTGCAAATTCATGGTGAGCAGCGGTCCGAATGCCGCCGGCAGCGCCACCATGACGCCAACTCCGGCGGCCACGCCCAGTAATCCCCCGGCGAGGCCGAGACTCATTGTCTGAAGGAGAAAGATGCGGAGCAAATCCGCGGAATCCGCGCCGAGCGCCTTCAGAATCGCCAGCGTGTCCATGTGCTGCTCAAGATGCGCATGCATGGCCATGGCGACGCCGATGGCGCCGAGCACCAACGCGACGAGGCAGATGAGGCTCAGGATGGAGGTCGCATTATCGAGGCCTTTCGTAATGCCGGAATTGCTTTCGCGGAAGTCCATCACCTGCGCGTCCGGCAGCGCCGCTTCCAGTTGTGCGCGTACTGCCGTTGCCTGCGTGCCGGCGGTCAGGCCGCGTGGCGGCGTGGCGGGGAACTTGAACAGCAGTCGGCGGGATGCGCGGCTGCCGGGAGCCAGTAATTTGGTGTTGCTCAGCGACGCCTGCGAGATCATAACGCGCGGGCCCAACATCATGGTCTCGCTAATGCGATCGGGTTCCTGGTCGAGTACCGCGGTGATGCGAAAGTTGCGTTCGCCCAGGCGCAAGGTATCGCCGACGTGCGCGTTGAGGCGGACCAAGAACTCGTCCGAGACCACGACCGAGTCGCCCTGGAGCGCTTGCGCAAGCGGCATCGACGGCTCCAGATCGGCGGTTCCGTAGAAAGGATACTGGGCCGGGTCGACGGCCTTGAGCGAAACCGGGATGGGCACGGGGTTCGGCGGCACGGAGGCCATTGAAATCGTCTCGATCACCCAGGTGGAGCGAATGCCGCTGTTCGGATCGGCAATCGCGGCGATCTTATTTGACTCTTCAGGCGTAGGTGAGCGAAACATGCGCGCGCTCAGGTCGCCCGCGAGCAGCGAGCGAGCCTCGGTGTTCAAGGTCTGACGAAAGCTGTCGCTCAGCCCGCGCACTCCAACTAAAGCGGCCACGCCCACGGCGACCGAGAGAACCACGAAGCCAAACCTGCCGGGAGCCGATCTCAGGTCGCGCCAACCGATGGCAGCCGCACGCTTCCAGCTCAATGCGCGCTTAGCCATTGTTCTCCTTATTCTTTTCCTGGTTTTGGATGAGGGTATCTTCGACCACGAGACCGTCCTTGAGAACAATCTTGCGGTCGGCGCGGCTGGCGATTTCAGCGTCGTGCGTCACCAGCACCAGCGTGATCCCAGCTTTGCGGTTCCGTTCGAGGAGCAGATCGAGAACCAATTTTCCATTCACTGAGTCCAGGTTGCCCGTAGGCTCGTCGGCCATGACGATGGGCGGCGCGGCTACAAACGCCCGCGCCAGCGCCACGCGTTGCTGCTCGCCGCCGGAAAGCTGCACGGGATAGTGATCCATGCGCTCCGCGAGTCCAACTTCGCCGAGCAATTGCCGCGCCTGCATGAGGCCGCTACCTTCCACATTCAATTCGTAGGGCAGCAATACATTTTCGAGGGCGGTGAGCGTTTGGATCAGCTGGTAGGACTGAAAGACGAAGCCGATCTTGCGCCCACGTACCGCGGCCAGTTCGGATTCAGCCAAATTGTGGATAGGCACGCCGTCTAGCCAGATTTCGCCTTCGCTGGGCGTGTCGAGGCCGGCAAGCAGGCCCAGAAGTGTGCTCTTGCCGCTGCCACTGGCGCCCAGGATCGCCAAGAATTGCCCTGCCGGAATGTCCAACGAGATTCCACGTAGAATCTCCACGCGCCGCGCGCCGTTCTGGATCCACTTTTTTGCGTTCTTAACTTGTATCAATGCGGTTTCCTGCCTATCGACAGTGTAGTCGGAGCCGGATCGACAGATTTTCCCCCACCCCGGCTACACTCTATTACGTGGACGTTCGACGATTGGTTCTCGCCGCACTCTTTTTGCCGATTTCCTGGGCTACGACGCTTTCTGCCGCCGAGCCGGCCCATATTGCCCGGCCGCTCCTTGTATGCTACGGCGACAGCATCACCGCCGGACGCGGTCTGGCCAACGGTGAGGCGTTTCCCGACTTTCTCGAAAAGAAGCTGGACGCGCAGGGCTATCGCTACAAGGTGGTCAACCAGGGAACGAGCGGGGCGACGACCAAGGATGCGCTGGCCGGGCTGCCGTTCATCCTGCGCCTGCGTCCGGCCGTCGTGATCGTGGAGTTCGGCGGCAACGACGGCTTGCGCGGCCTGCCCGTGGCAGATTCGCGCAGCAATCTCGACCAGGTGCTGACCGCGCTCGAGAAGGCACATGTGAAAATTCTGCTGGCCGGCGTCACGCTGCCGCCGGATTACGGGCCTGACTACATCCGTTCCTTCAACCAGATGTTTCGCGAACTGGCCGCGCGGCATCACGTGGCGTTCGTGCCCATGCTCTACGTGAACCTGGTGCACGTGTCCGGGACCATCCAGGACGACGGCATCCACCCCACCGCGAAGGGTTCGGCGATCATCGCCGACACGCTGCTACCGGTGCTCAAACCGCTATTGCACAAAGGTCCGTGAGCAGGTCTGGACGCGATCCGCGCTTGCGCTCCACTATGTTCCTTCGCTCCCTATAATTGATGCAACGATCGCACATGGAAAAAAGCCGGAGCAGCAGAACTGCCGAATACATGGCGTTCTTCAGGGCGCTTGAGTCTGTTCGCCCGGCAGGACGGCCGCTGATCGCAGACCCTCTCGCCGTTGCCTTTGTGCGGCCAGCGCTGGCCCGGGCCGTGCGGTTGGCAAAGATTCCTGGATTGCACAGGCTGATTGAGAGGGTCGCCGATCGCCGTCTGCCCGGAGCGCGCACATCGGCAATTGCACGCACGAAGCTTATTGACGACGCATCGGAGCGCGCGCTTCGCGAAGGCCTCCGCCAGATTGTGATTCTGGGGGCGGGATTCGATTGTCGCGCGTATCGTTTGGCCGAATCCAGCCGCGCTACCGTATTCGAAGTCGACCACCCGGCAACGCAGGCACTCAAAAAGGCAAGCCTGACGCGGATGTTGGCAGAGATTCCCAGGCATGTTCGCTTCGTCGCAATCGATTTCAACCGCGAAAGCCCTCCCGAGGCTCTTGCGAAGCATGGGTTCGATCCGGCAGCTCCCACGCTGTTCTTATGGGAAGGCGTGACCAACTATCTCAGTAAAGAGGCCGTGGATGCGGTTCTGAGTTACGTGGGAGCCTGCGCACCCGGCAGCCGGATCGCCTTCACTTACGTCCATCTTGGCGTGCTGGATGGCTCAGTGGAGTTTTTCGGCGGAGAGAGGATTCGGCTCGACGTGGCCGCGCTGGGCGAGCCATGGACTTTCGGATTCGATCCCAAGGAGCTGCCCGCTTATCTGCACGAACGAAATCTCGAACTGGACTACGATGCGGGTGCCCACCAGTACCGCGAGGAATGCTTCGGCAGGCGCGGCGCGAAGATGAGGGGCTATGACTTCTATCACCTGGCCCTGGCGCATGTTAAACAAAGCAGTGCGCAAAAATAAACAGCCGGGATTGCTCCCGGCTGTTCAACTTCTGCTCTGTCCGCTTGCCGACGAAAACTACTTCTTCTTGGTCTTGGCCGGAGCGGGGGCCGTGGTGGCCAGCGTCTTGAGGCGCGCGTTCAAACGGCTCTTGTAGCGGGAAACCGTGTTGGAGTGGAGAACGCCCTTTTGCACGCTCTTGTCGAGGCTTGAGACCGTGGCGCGGTACTGTGCCTGGGCGGCCTTCACATCGCCCTTGGCCAGCGCCTCGCGCAACGCCCGGAGGCTGGAGCGCACGCGGCTGCGGTTAGAGCGGTTCACTTCAGTGCGGGTTACGGTCTGGCGGGCGCGCTTGAGCGCCGATACGTGATTTGCCATGGTTTTGCTTCAATCTCCAAAGCCTGAATTTCAGGGGTGGTCCCTTATCAAAGAGGGGGTGGTTCTCAAAATCGTCGCGGGTGGGAGACCGTCAACCGGCATCCCTCGCAATTTCTTAGTCTACGGGAATTCGGGGGGTGGGTCAATCGCCGCGGGAACGCCCTGGCAGGCTAATTTGAGTTCGGCTTCCTGCCCATCGTAAAGAACAAAAGAAACGCTACGACTGCGATTAAGATCAAGTGCCACGGATTAAGCAGCATGCCCATCGGAGATCGCTCCCGTCGGTTGCTCAGCGTTTCGGCCGCCGGCTCGAATCTCATGATTATACTGCTTTCAAACTTGAGCTCAATTGAAGGTTGCGCAGGGACGCATTGCAGCACCGCAGAATGCGCCTAAGTTAGTTGGGCAAAAGCCGTTGCGCGGCAAGGGTCGCCCGTTTGACCCGGTTTCGGCGGCCCGGTATACTCGAATCTGCGTCAAGCGGGAGTAGCTCAGTGGTAGAGCATCGCCTTGCCAAGGCGAGGGTCGCGAGTTCAAGTCTCGTCTCCCGCTCCATTCCGCATCGCCCCGGCAGAAATTGTCGCGGTAAATCGCGGAGTGGGACGATCCTGGCCCAAGGCGCGGTACCCAAGTGGTAAGGGAGAGGTCTGCAAAACCTTTATGCGCCGGTTCGATCCCGGCCCGCGCCTCCAACTCCTTCAAAGAACCGCACCTCTATCAACTTCCCCCAGTACATGCACAAGGATTCCAGGGCCACAGTTTGCCCTGATGGAATGAGGACGCGCCATGTCTGAAATTGCCGAAAAGGATTTGCACCAGCAGTTTGCCAGCGACAACTACGCGGGAATCTGCCCTGAAGCCTGGCAGGCGATGAAAGCCGCCAACCGCGGGCACGTCACGTCGTATGGCGACGATCCGTGGACGGCCAAAGCCGCCAATGCCTTCCGCACCCTGTTTGAGAAGGAGTGCGAGGTGTACTTCGTCTTCAACGGCACCGCGGCCAATTCGCTGGCGCTGGCGTCGCTCTGTCAGTCGTATCACAGCGTCATCTGCTCGGATCAGTCGCACGTGGAGACAGACGAGTGCGGCGCGCCCGAGTTCTTTTCCAATGGCTCCAAGCTTCTGGCGGCCACCAGCGCCGACGGCAAGTTGACGCCCGCGGCGATTCGCGAACTGGCCACCAAGCGCCACGATATTCACTATCCCAAGCCGCGCGCGGTCACCGTTACGCAGTCGACTGAAACAGGCCGCGTGTACACGCTCAAAGAGCTGGGCGCGATTGCCGAGGAGTGCAAGGCGCTGGGACTTTCCCTGCACATGGATGGTGCACGCTTCGCCAACGCCTGCGCCAGCCAGGGCTGCTCGCCCGCAGAGATGACGTGGAAGCTCGGCGTGGATGTGCTTTGCTTCGGCGGCGCCAAGAACGGCATGGCGTTGGGAGAAGCGGTGCTGTTTTTCGATCCCGCGCTGGCCACGGATTTCGATTACCGGTGTAAGCAGGCAGGCCAACTGGCGTCGAAGATGCGGTTTCTTTCGGCGCCGTGGGTGGGAATGCTCGAGAGCGGCGCGTGGCTGCGCAACGCAGAGCATGCCAACCGCTGCGCGAAGCAGTTTGCCTTGCTGATCGATTCCATTCCCGGTATTAAATTGGCGCAGCCGGTTGAGGCCAACGCCGTTTTTCTCCAGGCTTCGGAGGAGATCCTCAGTGCGCTGCGGAGCCGGGGGTGGAACTTCTACACTTTCATCGGCGGCGCGGCACGCTTTATGTTCGCGTGGGACACCGATCCCCGGCGCATGGAAACTCTGAGCCGCGATCTGTTCGAGTGCGCGACAGCAGCCAAGACGGCGTGAGGTGCGATCCTATCGCTCCACCAACTCCCACCGGCCCGAATTCCCGGAGCGGAAGATGGCTTCAATCACGGCCATGTTGACGATGGAATCTTCAAGCGGCACCGGAACCTCGGTGTTCTCGAGAACCGCGCGTGCGAATGCGTCGCCTTGCAGCGTGTACTGATCCGCAGTGGGGAAAGTTTCCGTGGCGATGCCGTTAAAGCTGAGGTCGCCGGTCGCGTCGATGAAGAGGCGCGTGGGCCGGTCGTTGGGCGCGTTGAAGGGAATTTCAAGTTCGATACGGCCCCGCGTGCCCAGAAAATGCACCCTCTGATACGGAACTAATTGCGTGCTGGAGGTGAAGATGGCCTGGCCGTTGGGAAAGTCAAGGATCGCCGAAGCAAGTCTGTCGGTGCCCAACTGCGGATCGCGATCGACGAGCGCGACCACGCGCCGCGGCGTTTGTTTGAAGGCAAAGCGCGAAGCCTGAATGCAATAGCAGCCGATGTCGTACACGCCGCCGCCGCCTGTCTCCACCTGGTTGCGGATGTTCGCGGGGTTGACGTTGTGGTAGCTGAAATGCGCGTTGACGGCGCGCAGTTCGCCGATGCGGCCTTCGTCGAGAAGCTGGCGCACGCGCAGCCACTGTTGCGCGCTGCGAATCATGAAGGCCTCGCAGATTTTCACGCCGGTGCGTTCGCGCACACCGAGCAGCGTTTTGGCTTCGGCCACGGTCATGCTGAGCGGCTTTTCGCAGAGCACATGCTTGCCAGCCTCGGCAGCCTTTACGGTCAACGGCACGTGCAGTTGATTGGGCAGCGGATTGTAGATGGCGTCGATGTTGGGGTCGGCGAGCAACTCTTCATACGAGCCGTAAGCCTTGGCGATGCCGAGTTTGTCGGCTGCCTCGCGCGCTTTCGCAAGATCGCGGGAGGCAATCGCAGCAACCGTGGTCAGCTCGCCTTGCTGCATGGCAGGAATCACTTTTTTCAGGCCGATGTTGGCGGTGCTGAGCACGCCGAAGCGAAGCTTTTTTGACATACCGGCATGATACCGCGCAGGGGCTGCGCGGATCAGGCTTGGGCAGCCATGGCAAGTGCATCAGCTGCGTTCGCGGCCACGCGCATCAACTCCCGGTTGCGCGCTTCGATGAAGCCGCTGGCCACGGCGGTATCGAGAAAAGTTAGCATGCCGTCCCAGTAATTGGCTGTGTTGATGAGGATGATGGGCTTGGCAATCAGGCCGATCTGCGCCCAGGTGACGGCTTCCATCAGCTCATCGAGCGTGCCGTATCCGCCGGGCAAAACCAGAATGGCATCGGAAAGCTCGTGAATGCGGGCTTTTCGCTCGTGCATGGTGAGCACCACCTCGAGCGAAGTAAGGCTCGTGTGCGCGATCTCGCGGCTGCTTAGCTCTTTCGGCAGCACGCCGATCACTTCAGCGCCCTCGGCGAGGGCCGCGTCGGCGAGCGCGCCCATCAGTCCGCGGCTGGCTCCGCCATAGACGAGGCTCAAGCCGGCGTTGGCGATGGCTGCGCCGAGCGCCGAAGCTTCCGCGCGAAAGGCTGGGTTCGATCCAAAGGCCGATCCGCAAAACACGGCCACGCGGCGAAGAGGGCGGGATGAAAGTGTCATGATGCTCCTAGAATAGCGGCGCAGGGCCGAAGGCAGCGCGGTGGGAAAATGGGACGTTTCGCGATGCGGCTCCCAGGCGCGACAAAGCGCGTTCCGAAATGTCATCTGGTTGAGCGCTTACTCCGACTCCGAGTCGCCTGCTATGATCGACCACCGAGTAGTATTTCCTTCCCGACAACAGCCTGCAACTGAGGACGCGATGAAGAATATTTGGGTCATCTGCACGTTTGCATTTCTCGTTTTGTCCACGCTCGGCCGCGCCGACGTTACACCGAATGCGCTTTTCAGCGATCACGCTGTGCTCCAGAGCGGTATGCCGATACCCGTTTGGGGCACGGCAATTCCGGGCGAAAAAATCGTTGTCAAAATCGGAAAGCAGACGAAATCCACCACGGCGGACGCGGACGGACGCTGGATGGTGCGCCTCGGCAAGATGAAGCCTGGCGGTCCGTTCGTGATGACGATTGCGGGCAAGAACACCATCACTGTGAACGACGTACTTGTGGGCGAAGACTGGATTGGATCCGGACAATCCAACATGGCGTTCACGGTCTCGGTGAAGGCGGCTCGCTATGCGGGCATGCTCAATGAGGATCAGGAGATTGCCGCTGCCAATTACCCGCAGTTGCGGATTTTCATGGCGGAAACCAAGAAATCTTACGAACCGCAGGACGAGATCAAGGGATCGTGGAAGATCGCTACGCCGGAAAACGCGCCAGCTTTCTCGGCTGTGGCCTACCTGTTTGGGCGAGACCTGAATCAGGCTCTGCACGAACCCATCGGCATGGTGGTCGTGGCCTACGGAGGCAGTACCGCGGAGGCATGGATTCCGCGCACCGTTGTCGCGAACGACCCGCAAATGAGTCCGATGTTGAACCGTTTCGATGAACTCTACAAGTTTTTCAACGCACAACCCGGCGCTACCACGGACCAGGCTCCTCCAAGCCCGCAAACCATCAACGCGCGCCCGGCCAAGCCTGGGCCCTTGCGCGATCCGGTGCAGGATCAGCACCAGCCTACCGTGCTTTACAACGGGATGATCCACCCGATACTCCCGTTCGCCATGCGCGGCGTGATCTGGTACCAGGGAGAATCGATCGTTGGTGGGAAAGCGGGCGTCGCTTTGTATCCACACGTGATGGAGTCGCTGGTGACGGACTGGCGCGCGGAATGGGGCGAGGGCGATTTTCCTTTCTATTGCGTGCAGTTGCCGCCGCTGAAGAATGTCAGCAATAATCCCGCCGTGCGCGAGGCGCAGTCCAAACTTCTTTCGCTGCCCAACACCGGAATGGCTGTGACCCTGGACGTGGGCGATCCGGCGAACGTGCATCCGAAAGATAAAGAGCCTGTCGGCGATCGCCTGAGCCGCATCGCGCTTGCGAATGTGTACCACCGGAAGATCGAGTACTCGGGGCCGGTTTACGCCGGCATGAAAGTTCAAGGACAGAGCATCGTCATTCGCTTTACTCACGCTGACGGCCTCACGAGCAAAGGCGGGCCGCTGCTGTGGTTTCAGATCGCTGGTCCCGACGGTCGGTACGTCGATGCGGCAGCCTACATTGTGGGCAGCACAGTGATCGTACACAGCGACCAGATCACCGAACCCGTATCCGTTCGCTATGCCTGGGATAACTATCCGCAGGGGGCAAACCTGGTGAACGGCGCCGGGCTTCCCGCCGCGCCGTTCCGCACCGATGCGCAGGATGCGTTGACGCCGATCGCGAGCGAGTTCACCGCGAAGTGAAATCGCTGGGCCTTCGGAGCCTCGGCTTGCTCTCGCATTCTTCACGCGGCCGTGCTTTCCTGGTTCCATGTCTTCCCGTCCCTATCTTCCCTGCTTCGCGACTCCTTGCGGGTACAGGATTACAGTGTTACAGCGAATTTACGGCGGTTTGCTGTACTGCATGTAAGCTATTTTTTATGTGCGCTTTAACTGGGCATGTACAGTTGCACAGTGGCTGTAACGGGGCCTGCTCTGTGGCTGCAAGCTGTTGAAATATAGTTGGTTAGATGGGTCGGTACAGTTTCACAGCCCGTTTTGGCGGAAAAACCCGGCCAAGGGTCATGGATCGGGGGTCGGGGGTCAGAAAACCCCGGCCATGAGCCTGCCCGTGGTTCCTGCCCCGGGGTGGGGGTGGGGGCTCGCAGCGGGGCTGTTGGTGCTGATGCTTCGGCATTCCATGTATATGCCTGTTACCTCTCCCCCCTCCCCCTGCCCTCTTCAGATAAAATCCTGATTCTGAATGGGTTAGCTTTTGATGGGCTCTCGTAAGCGATTGATGGCAAAGAAGTTAGAGCGTACAGTGTTCAAAAACAAGCGGTTAGCGGCGTTAGCGGAGTTAGCTGGCCGAGCCTTCGCTCCGGGTCGCCGCTCCTTTTTGCTCGCGCCTCGATGATGGAGCGATTTTGTTTGCTATTGATAGCTTGCGCCGAAGCGGGGTAATTCTCTGCAAATTGGGGGGCAGTTTTGAGCGTGTGATTTCAATGGGTTGCGGCGGGCGTGGGGCGGGCGGGGATTGACGGCTTCCTGAGCCGAGTTCCGTGAGCGGCGTCTTGCGCCTGCTCGGGCGGAGTTGCAGTGCAACGATGGTTTCTATCCTCGGGTTTTATGCATATCCTCGTTCGAGGGCCCGACTATCCAGATCCGACCATGAGAGGTGATTCTGTAGTTTGCCCTCTATGCTTATCGAAATAATATGTTTACGGGGTTCGTTGGTCACGTCTCGACATGGCTGTAACTTCTTTCATGAATCGAGATTCGATTGATTCCAAGTGATGTCTTTGCTTGGTTCCACTTTGTGGTTGACATTTTTAGTAGACATAATGCTAAACTAGCTCAGTATGAAGCAGGATGAATTCAAGGCGCGATGGATTGAAATGCTCAACGAGACCTCTGAGCTTAGAGAAAAGCGGAACAATCTTGAATCCGAACTCGATGAGATAAAGCGACAGATCAAACATATGGACGAGGTGCTAAAGCACCTGGGCCCCTTGGCGGGCATGTCGGACGGAGAGGATATTTCCGGCTTGGGGCTGACCGACGCGATTCGTGCGGTTCTGAGGAAGGCCGATGACCGCATGTCTCCGATCGATGTACGAAGCACCCTTCAGCAAAAGGGGTTCGATTTGTCCGGATACTCTGCTCCAATGTCCTCAATCTACAAGGTTCTGAGCCGTCTCGCTGACGACAACGACAGCCCTGTGGTTCGTGAACGGGAGGACAACGGAGTTTTCTATCGCTGGCAAGAACCCGATATCGCTCAATCGGCGGATATATCAGATGACGATATTCCGTTTTGAGGGGAGGGCTCAGCGTTGCCGGGATGTGCAAATGGTGCTGGAGCCGGAATTCATACCCTGGAATTGATTGAGATGCCGGTGGAGTTTGGTTTTACGCCCTCCGCTCCGCATCCGATGTAGCAGTTTTCCTGGAGTTTGTAGATGCTGGCGAAAGTGGGGATTTATGTTCACTCCAAAAACGGGCAGAATTGATGCACTTGCAAAGCTTTATCCCAACATGGCCGGGTTGCTCGATCCGATTTTCGGGGTACGCAATGTCAGCTATGTGGATTGGGGGAATGTAAAAAACTGGTCTCATAAGCTGGGTTGGCATGTTTGCCCGAAACGTCTAAAGCAGCTCATGGATTGCTTTGGCGACGGAACAAAGGCCAAGCTCTATTACGGCACGATCGCTGGCGACCATGAATCGGAAACATTCATTCAGGATGCGTCCCGTATTGGATATGAAATCCATACGAAGGCCGTTAAATCGATCCGATTCCCAATGGACGTATCCAGCATATCGGCGGAATCCCCCGATATCGTTAAGCATTTTATCTTTGGGCGACTACTGAGCACATTCAGCGTCGAAATGATTAGGCTGCTCAATGATCATTTGCGCGAGTTGAACAAGAAGGGAACAACGTATCTGGAGGACAAGAAATGCAATTTTGATGTGGAGATTGGCCGCGATATGATCGTTGATCCAGTAATCGGGAAATTTGATGTGTACAGTCTGTGGAGCGCTGATAGCGATTTCGCCGATCCGGTCTCGGACCTATTGCGCGCTGGCAAAAAAGTTGTTGTCTTTGGGACTTCCGGACTTGTCTCAAGGGAATTAAATCAGTTACGAAAGGACGGTCTCCAAATCTTCGACGTAAAGAAAATTAGGGAGTTCATTTGCTGGAGCCGGGAATTGCCAGAAGAATTAAGGAAGCTCTAAAAAGCCAAGAGGACACCTTTACGGTGCCCTCCAGCGAAAAGTACGTTTGGTCTTTCGACCTACCCAACAATAATTTGTTGGGGGGAGTATGTCAAGCATATATTGCCTACATCGACACATTCCCTATACAACGTTAGATGCATATATGCATGAAAAGTCTCTATTTCCGACCGTTGTGCGTTAGATCACTCTTGTGACGCGCGGCGGCACCCCAACAAGCAGCCCTCGCTCTCTCGCTCTCCACCTTTTGAGAATCAGGCTGTGAATCTGTGGGGCCAACATTTACTAATAAAATCAATTACTTACACGAAACAATCTCACAGCCTCACAGTTTGCGTATTTCTGCGAAACTTCGAAGCTCAGCCAACTTACGTGTCATCCACACGAACCGTCTGATAAAGTCCCGCCATGATGACATAAATTGAGCGGACTGCGCGACAAAAGGCGATTAGCCTGAGCAGCCTGGACGCCACTCCGTGAGCCCTTGCCGGGTGGCCTACTCGATGATTTTCGCTCCCGAGCGTTGCTGCATGGGACGGGGTGCCCCGCTGATGCGCTGATTTGTAGGGCGACGTTTGGGCGCGGCTTCGCCGCGTACTTGGTTTCTCGAAAAAGGGGTGGGCGGTTTGCGGCTGTCGGGGATGAATCCCCGACCTACCAGCCAAGCCCTGATACAAGAGCTGGTGCAGAGGTAGGTTCGTGCGATCCCCGGTCCCCGAACGCGAGGGACCGGGGGCACCCCATGTCGTGGCTGGGTGAGGCCACGAATGCAGGTTCGTGCGATCCCCGGTCCCCGAACGCGAGGGACCGGGGCACCCCATGTCGCGGCTGGGTGAGGCCACGAATGCAGGTTCGTGCGATCCCCGGTCCCCAAATGCTAGGGACCGGGGGCACCCATGTCGCGGCTGGGCGAGGCCGCGAAAGGCAAAGGCAACCGCAGGTCCTTCGACTCCGCTTACCCCGTATTCGCGTTGCGAATCCGGGGCCCCAAGCAAGCTCCGCTCAGGATGACGCCTTCGATTGGGGTTCCTGCTGTCCCGCTCTATCTTGTAAATTCTGCCGGGGACTGAAGCAGAAATGCCCTAAGCTGCACGATCCGTGTGATAAAGTCCCGCCATGACGACATGGATTGAACGGACTGCGCGACAGAAGGCGGTGAGCACCGTTGTGCTGTTCTGCGTGGTAACGGCCATCGTGGTTTGGATCTACGCGGCGAACGGCGCTTACGTGAAGGTGTTTTTCAATGGGCCTCCGGCGGCAACGGCGGCGGAACTGGATGCGGCGCAAAATGCGGACAGCAGCAATCAGCCGATTGCCACTCCGTATGTGACCATTAACGGCGACAAGGTGCTGAACACGGGCGTGCAGGAGGTGACGACTTACGACGGCGTCATCAAGAACGTGTCGGCGGGCTACTATGCGCTGCAAGTGGGCGACCGCGTGCTGATTGTGAAGAGCGCGAAGACGCCGTCGACTACGGTGAGCGGGGCGCTGGGATCGATGCCCTACGACTTGAAGACGAACCTGTTTCCGCCGGGCACGGACGCGGCCGATGAGGCGGCGTTTTACCCGTTGCTGCTGGATACGAATTACCGCGAATCGGGATACGTGGGAGCTTTCTGGACGCTGCTGGTCGAGCTGCTGTTCGGGTTCTTCGCCTGGAAGGCGTGGCGGCGGCTCTCGGGGAAAGTTGAACATCGGGCCGTGGCTCGCGCCAAGGCGTGGGGCGACCTGGGGGTGACTTCAGCCGAGGTGGAGCGGGAGCTGCAGATGGCCGTGAAAGCCAAGCGCGGCGTCTGGACGCTGACGCAGAACTACGCGGTGAGGAACCAGCGGCTGGCTTTCGACCTGTTCCGGCTGGACAACCTGGTGTGGATTTACAAGAAGACGGTCAAGCGCCGCATCTACGGCGTAATTCCCATGGGAACGTCGTACGCCGCGGAACTGAACTTCAGCGATGGCGTGGCCGACGTGGCGGGCAGCCAGAAAAATGTGGATGAACTGCTGGCGCTGGCGGGCGAGAGAGCGCCGTGGGCGGTGAAAGGGTATACCGACGACCTGGCAAAGTTATGGAAGAGTTCGCGGGCGGGGTTTGTGGCTGAGGTGATGAAGCGGAAGAGCGGGGGTTAGGGTTGCGATTTCGCGGGTCCCATTTTTCGTGATGGGTTGAGAGAGGGAGAATTGGGTTCGTGCTTTCCCCGGTCCCCAAATGCGAGGGACCGGGGGCACCCACGTTTGTGCTGGGTTGAATTCGCTTGATGGGCTTTTCAGGGGCGGGCGTCTGTGTCATGCTAGCTGCATGGGAAGCAAAGATAAAGGCAGAAAAGAAGCGAAGAAGGCCCCGAAGCCGAAGCCGAAACCGGAACCCACGAGACGCGAAGTATTCACGCCTCAACCGCCCAAGTAGACGCCGGTTCCAATGCAGCGGTATGGCTGGGCCAGCGTCGCCCCTACGGGGCTTCGCGTCCATTTCGTTTCCCGACCCCAGGCTGAAGCGCGGGGCTAACAATCGTTGCGCCTACGGCGCGGCGCTTGCCGCTCAGGATGACAATCTGAGAGTTGTGCTTTCCCACATCTCAGAATCGAGATGTGGGGCACCCATCTTTTGTGCTGGGTTGAGAGAGGGATATTTGGGTTCGTGGTTTCCCCGGTCCCCAAGTGCGAGGGACCGGGGGCACCCAATTTTTGTGCTGGGCTGAGACAGGTGTGTTTGGGGGTTTGTGCTGCGCGGGTCTGGACACCCCCGCTACAGCCGGTCAGGAGACCGGCGCTACGGGTTCTCGGCGCGCTGCAACAGAAAGGCCATCCCGCGGGATGGCCTTTTGATTTGATAGCAGGGTTTGCATCTTAGGGCTGGGTGGGAACGCCTTCGGGCGCGGTGTTGCGCGCCTGGGCTTTTTCTGCCAGAACTTTGTGGGCGTTGTCTTCGAGAGCTTGCGCCTCGGGCATGTAGGTGAGCGCCTTCTGGACCTCGGGATCCGAGTCGTAAAAGACGCGCAGGCCTTGGAGCTGGCCGGACTGAATGGTAACGATGTCCTGCTTGATGCGCGCCTTGATCCAGTCGGAAGCGCCGCTGATGTCGGCTGCGGTCCAGTCGACGCCCTGGGTGGTGAGGAACTTCTCGAACTCGGCTATCACTGCATCGTCCACCTGGAAGTTTTTGTCGGCGGGGTGCGTCGCTACGTAGATGGGCGCGAATTTGAAGAAGACTTCCTTGTAGCTGAGCTCGTCCTGGAACTTGTTGGTCTTGGGCGTCTCGATTTTTTCGTCGGGCGTGATGCCGCCGCCGCCATAGACGGTGCGGCCTGAGTCGGTGAGCTTGACCTCGCGGTTTGTGGAATCGGGCGCCATGGCGCCGGCGTGGTTGTAGTAGTCGTAGAGCGAAACGCCTGCGTAGTTGCGCTGAATGAGGCGGCCGGAGGGCGTGTAGTAGTGATAGGTCGTGAGGGCGAGGCCGCTGCTTTCGCTGAGGTTGTAAACGGTCTGCACCAGGCCTTTGCCGAAGGTGGTTTCGCCCACGATGAGGGCGCGGTCGTGATCCTGCAACGCGCCGGAGACGATTTCCGCGGCCGATGCGGTGTCACGATTGACGATGACCACGATGGGGAAGGTTTTGCCGCCGTTGCCGTGGGTCGCGGTGTAGTTCACATCGGAGTAGGCGCGGCCGCGCTGCGTGACGATGGTCTGGCCCTTGGCCAGCAGGTGGTCGCAAACGTCTACTGCCTGGTTCAGCAGGCCGCCCGGGTTCTCGCGCAAATCAAGCACCAGGCCCTTGAGGTTGCCGAAGCCGTTGATGGCATCTTCCATCTCGTCGCCGGTGGTTTCCTGGAACTGCGTGAGATGGATGTAACCGATGCCGGGACGAATTTCATACTTGAGATCGATGGAGGGATGGGGAATTTCGTCGCGAACGAGATCGAAGACCAGCGGCTTGGGTTGGCCGTAGCGCACCGTGGTGACTTCGACCTGGGTTCCCTTGGGGCCCTTGAGCGCCTTCGCCACCTGGTCCGAGGTCCAGCCGTCGGTGGATTTGCCGTCGACTGCGACGATCTGGTCGCCGGGATGAATGCCGGCGCGGAAGGAGGGCGTGTCCTCATAGGGCGTGACTACGAAGACCTTGGTTTTGCCGTCATCGTTCTGCTGCTGGATGACCATGCCGACGCCGTAGTAGTGGCCGCGCTGATCTTCGCGGAGGCGGGCGTAGGACTTGGGATCGTAGAAGTGCGAGTGCGGGTCGAGCACCTGCAACATGCCGGGGATGGCGCCGTCGTAGATGGCGTCATCGGCCTTGTCGCCGGTGATGGGCTCGGCGTAGTTCTGCTCTACGAGAGCATAGACATCAGTAAAGGTCTTGAGGCTGTCACGGAGTTGGCTCTCGTCCTGCGAGGACTGCGCGCCGACGCGGCGCTCCAGGATGGTGCCGGCAACGGCACAGACCATGAAAAACACGGTGACAAAGAAGAGCGCGCGACTGGCGCGAGGGGTCATCGACAAACCGAACCTCCAGGCGGCCTGTGCGGCAGGCGCGGCAGTCAGCTCGCATCTATCGAGAGCGAATCCTGCAAGTTACAGGATAGGCGCCCGATAAAAATTGACCTTGCCCGTTTCCGGCAAGGCCAGGGAGATGCAAGAACCGCTCGCGAAACGCCCGCAGAGCCGTCTTGGGCTAAAGTATAGCACCGCCTTGTTAGACGCGCACGGAGGGTAGTCCGGTAGCGGCGAGGGCTGCGGGGTTGGCGGGATCGGCTGCGCTGGCCGGGATATTTTTCCTTTCCCCGGCCCCCGAAAGCGAGGGACCGGAGACACCCATTTTCGTGCTGGATTGAGAAAGGCGGGTTGGGGTTTGTGCTTTCCCACATCTCAAAATCGAGATGTGGGCCACCCGATTCTTGTGCTGGATTGAGAAAGGCGGGTTGGGCTCGTGCTTTCCAACATCTCAAAATCGAGATGTGGGGCACCCGATTCTTGTGCTGGATTGAGAAAGGCGGGTTGGGCTCGTGCTTTCCAACATCTCAAAATCGAGATGTGGGGCACCCGATTCTTGTGCTGGATTGAGAAAGGCGGGTTGGGCTCGTGCTTTCCAACATCTCAAAATCGAGATGTGGGGCACCCATTTTCGTGCTGGATTGAGAAAGGCGGGTTGGGGCTGGTGCTTTCCCACATCTCAAAATCGAGATGTGGGGCACCCGATTTTTGTGCTGGATTGAGAAAAGCGGGTTGGGGTTCGCGGTTTCCCACCCTTCCGGCATAAGGCGCCGGAAGGATGGGGCACGGGGGAAAATCGCGTTTCTGCTGCCCTGGCATTTACAATGGCGTCTATGCATCAGGTGGCAAAAAACTGTAAACCAGCCGCCCAGCCGGTTGCCCAAACTATGACTCCAAGACTTCTTCGCACATTTTCGGCTTTCGCGCTCGGCACGATATTGGTCGCGGGGCTGCTCGCGGGTAACGCTCTGGCACGCGCCCAGTCCAGTGAACCGGCCAGCCCTTATGGCGGAACGGTGGCTGAAGACATTATTGCCCGTGTAAACGATCAGATCATCACCTCTTCGGATTACGACCGGGCCCTGGCCGATCTGGACCAGGAGGGCCGGCAACATCAAGAAACGATGCAGGAGATGTCGGCGGCGCGCAAGGACTTGCTGCGTAACCTGATCGACCAGCAACTGTGGCTCTCCAAAGGCAAAGAGCTGGGCGTTACCGGCGAAACCGAGCTGGTGAAAAAGCTTGACGAGATCCGCAAGCAATACAACCTGGACTCGATCGATGACCTGGAGAAGGCAGCGCGGGAACAGGGCGTCTCGTTTGAAGATTTCAAGGCCAACATCCGCAACCAGATCATCACGCAGGAAGTGATGCGGCAGGAAGTTGGCGAACACATCCAGATGACGCCGGGCGAGGTGGAGCGCTACTACGAGGCGCACAAGCAGGATTACTCGCAGCAGGAGGGCGAGCGGCTGAGCGAGATCCTGATTTCTACCGGGACGGGCGCGGACGACCCTGCCAAAGTGGCCGCGGCCAAGGCGAAGGCCGACGATATTGAAGCGCGGCTGCATGCCGGCGGCGACTTTGCGCAACTGGCGCGCAGCTTCAGCGACGGTCCGACCGCGGCGGAAGGCGGCGACCTGGGCCAATACAAGCGCGGGCAGCTGGGCAAGCTGCTCGAGGACAAGACCTTCAGCCTGAACACCGGACAGTACACCGAACCGATCCTCACACGGCAGGGCTACCTGATCCTGAAAGTCGTACAGCATATGGCGGGCGGACCTCAACCCTTCAAGGATGTGACGGAGCAAGTGGAAGAGGCCTACTACATGAGCCGGATGGAACCGGCGATCCGCGAATATCTGAGCAAGATGCGCGATGAGGATTTCATTTACATCAAGCAGGGTTACACCGACAGCGCGGCGACCTACCTGGAATTGCATCCGAGCATCAGCTTCAGCGCGTATGTGCCACCTGCACCGAAGAAGAAGGCCAAGGTAGAGCGGACGCGGTTCCGCGAGAGCACGCACACCTACCGGCAGAAATCGGGAGCGGGTGCGCCAGCGCCGGTTACGGATGAAAGTGCGCAGCCCGCGGCCACGCCAGCGGCAACGACAGTTTCAACAAAGAAGGGCAAGAAGGAAAAACAAGGCACGGAAAAGCCCGGCAAGAAGGAGAAGATTCGTTACGGCCAGGCACCGCGCGAAACGCTGCCCACGGCTTCGACGAATTCGTCCACGGAAAACGCCGGTGCGCTGCCGGAGGCGGCTTCCGCCGAGGAGCAGCCGGCGAATCCGCTGGAGCCTACGGCGCCGACCAAGAAGACGCGATTCAGCGATCGCGCGCGCCAACCCAAGGGCGCCAAGACGCGCGGCACGCCGAGTGATGCGATGACGCCTGCGCCGCCGGATGCCGCCGAAGTAGCCGACCGGCAGACGCAGTCGGCTCCTTTGGAGCAGAACGGGACCGCGGCCCCCAAGAAGAAGAAAAAGTCATCGCAGACGACTGCTGAGAAGACGCGCATGGCGCAACAAAAGAAAAATCAGGGCGACACCATGCCGAAGCCCGCGCCGCAGCCAACGCCGATTCCGCCGGTGCCGGGAGCTCCCGCTCCCGCCTCCACGCAGGATGCGCCGGCGCCACAACCGCCGCAAACCCCGCAACAGTAGCATTCGAGAGACGCAAGTTCGACGGCAGCGGGCCTGGGAGATGCTCCCAGGCCCGCTGCATTTTGGGCTTTGCTGCGTTGAGGGAGACGGGTTGGAGTTCGTGGTTTCCCCGGTCCCCCAATGCGGGGGACCGGGGGCACCCAATTTTTGTGCTGGGTTGACAGGGATGAGTTGGGGTTCGTGGTTTCCCACATCTCAGAATCGAGATGTGGGGCACCCGTGTTTGTGCTGGGTTGAGGGAGACGAGTTGGGGTTCCGTGTTTGGCGAGTTCGGCTATTTGCGTTAATCTTCTCGGCAGAATGAAAGACATCTATGTTTCCGATCTCATGGGCTTCGACGAGGGAAAGCTCTTCGACGGCTACTTCCTGGTTCTGGCCAAGCAGCAGCGAACAACCAAGCAAAATAAGCCGTACCTGAACCTGACACTGGGCGACAAGAGCGGCCCCATCGAAGCGCGCGTGTGGGAGCTGAGCGATCCACGCATTGCCAAAGATTTTGACCGCGGCGACATGGTCAAGGTGCGGGGCAGCATCTCGCGCTACGACGATCGCGCGCAAATGAAGGTGGATCAACTGCGCAAGGCGCAGGCAAGCGAGGCCGACAAGATGGACATGCTGCCCGCGACGACGCGCGACGTGGGCGAGTTGTGGGCTCAACTCGAAGCGACGGTCGAGAGCATCGTAAATCCAGACCTGAAGCGGCTGCTGGAGACGCTGCTTGCCGACGCGGCTCTGGCGCAGGCCTATCGCGAGGCCCCGGCGGCACGGGGGTTGCACCACGCGTGGCTGGGCGGACTGCTGGAACACGTGGTGAGCTTGCTGGGACTGGCCGACCGCGTGGCCACGCACTATCCAATGCTCGACCGCGATCTGCTTGTGACCGGCGTGATTCTGCACGACATTGGAAAGATCCGTGAGCTGGAATGGGAGACCGGGTTCGATTACACCGTCGAGGGCGTGCTGCTGGGGCACATCCAGATGGGCGTAAACCTGGTAGAAAAGACGATCGACGGACTGCCCGGCTTTCCCGATCGGCTGCGCACGCTGGTGCTGCATATGATCCTGTCGCATCACGGCAAGCTCGAATTTGGCTCGCCCAAGCTGCCCATGATTCCCGAGGCGCTGGTGCTCAACTTCGTTGACGATCTGGACGCCAAGATGCAGGCCGTGGTGCAGGAGTTTGAGAAGTCGGCGCGCGAGGGCAGAGCGCCAGACGAACTGACGGGAAAAGTGTGGAGTCTGGATCAGCGGCAAATGCTAAATACCAAGGCGTGGCTTGAAGGCGGGGAATAGGGAGTAGCCCGAAAGAAGGATCGTGCATGGGAAACAACTTGAGCCTCACCAGCGCCGAGGGAAACCTGGGCATTTTCGAGTGTCCGGTATGCAAACAGACAATCGATGCCTCCGCAATGCAATGCCGCTTTTGTTCTTCGCCTGTCGATCCGGTCGCCGCTCAAGTGGCCGCCGAAAAGATGTCGAAGATCAATCAGGCTTGCAGCGACGCCAGCTTCCTGAGAACCGCAGCGATTTCGGTTCTGGCTTTTTTCGGCATCATGTTTATTCCCTTTATGGGTTTGCTTGGAATCGTCGGATACTATTTCCTGCTGGTCGCAGTGCCGTTTCTCGCGACTCGCTGGTGGGTGAGATTCAGCAGGGTTCAGTCTGACGACAGCGACTTCCAGCATGCACGAATCACCATAATCGTCATCAGCGTGCTGATTGTGATTCCTATCGCCCTATCGATTGCTCAGCACCTCTGACGGGTTTGATCCGCCTGGGAGCCGATCATCGTTCTCACAACACGAACCAATTCCACTGCTCTTTCGTGAGCGGGACAACGGAGAGGCGGCCGATGGTGAGCAGCGGCGAGGCTTTGAAAAGCTTTTCCGCTTTGATTTGGGTGAGGGTCTTGGGATGCTTGAGGCGCTTGCCCGCTTTTACGCTCACGATGGGGACCTTGGGATCGGTCGCATCGACGCTGACGACGGTTCCCGTGCCGACCGCCGTGCGCTCGTCGCCCGTGTGGTAGAAAATCCACTTTGCGCCCGGCTTCATCTCGCGCAGGTTTTTCACTGCGGTAGGATTCGTCACGCCATCCCACACGGTTTCGCCGTCGCGCACGAGATCGTCGAAGGAGTAAACGCCGGGTTCGGATTTGAAGAGGTAGTAGGGCATTACAGGTGTCAGGTTTCAGGGATCAGTGTACCGCAATGAATGAGTCGACCCGCCCTGCGGGACGCAACAAGCGCGGGCGTGGACGCCCGCGCTACAGCCGGTCAGGAGACCGGCGCTACATTGCGCCCTATTCCCTGCCCTTTTTGCGGATCTCGATGTTCAACCGCTTGATCTTCTGGTTGAGGGTGGAGAGCGGGACGCGGAACTGCTCGGCGGCGTCGGTCTGGTTCCAGTTGCAGCGCTCCAGCTTCTCGATAATGATGCGGCGCTCAATGACCTCGAGAATGTCGAAGAGCGAGGAGTTGGGGTTGTGCTCGAGGAGCGCGTCCTGAAAGCTGCGGCCGGTGATGTGGCCGGGGAGCAGTTCGGCGCTGATGACCGGGCCGGACGAAAGCACGACACCGCGCTCGATGGCGTTCTCCAACTCGCGGACGTTGCCCGGCCAGTCGTAATCGATTAGGGCGCGCATGGCGTCGGTGGAGAGCTTGCGCGGCTCGAGACCGTTTTCGCTGGAGTAGATGTCGAGGAAGTGCTGGGCGAGCAGCGGAATGTCTTCGCGGCGCGCTCGCAACGGCGGCAGGTCGACGGTGATGACGTTGAGGCGGTAAAAAAGGTCTTCGCGGAAATGGCCATCGCGCACCGCCTGGCGCAGATCGATGTTGGTGGCGGCGAGGATGCGCACATCCACCTGAATTTCCTGGATGCCTCCGAGGTGCATGAAGCGGCGGTCCTGCAGCACGCGCAAAATCTTGGCCTGCGTGTCCATGCCCATGGTGGCGATCTCGTCAAGAAAGAGCGTGCCGCCATTGGCCACTTCAAACAGTCCCTTCTTGGATGCGACCGCGGAAGTAAACGCGCCTTTTACGTGGCCGAAGAGCGTGGACTCGAGCAGCTCGGACGGCATGGCGCCGGTGTTGATGGGCACGAAGGGCCTGTCGCGGCGCGGCGAGTTGGCATGAATGGCTTTGGCAATGACCTCCTTGCCCGTGCCGCTCTCGCCCTGAATCAGAATTGTCGACCGGCTGGGCGCGACTTGCGCCACGAGGTCGAAGACGCGCAGCATGCACTCGCTTTTGCCCACGATGTTACTGAAGCTGTAGCGCTGCTTGAGGGTGCGCTTGAGCTGAAGATTTTCTTCTTCGGCGCGATGGCGGGCGACGGCCGAGCGAATGTCGGCAAGCAGTTTCTCGTTGTCCCAGGGCTTCTGGATGAAGTTTTCGGCACCGGCGTGAATGGCTTCGACGACGTTGTCGACGGTGCCGTAGGCCGTGATCATGATGATGGGCAGATCGGGCTGGCGCTCCTTGAATTGCGGCAGCAGCTCGATGCCGCTCTGGCCGGGCAACGCCAGATCGAGAAGCACGAGATCGAAGCTCTCGCGATCGAGGAGTTGCAGTCCCTCTTCGCCGTTGCCGGCGGTTTTCACAATATAGTTTTCGAAACCGAGAAGGACCTCCAGCGACTCGCGAATGCCGGCCTCGTCGTCAACCACCAGGATCGATGCCGCGGGAGCATTACCGTTGATGGCCGCTGCGGAATCGGATGCGCTCAAGGTCGGTTCTTCTTCGGTGCGATGTTCAAGCATGAACAGAATTCCTCAACAGGGGAAACTCAAGATGAAAGGTGGTGCCGGCGCCGACCGAGCTCTCCACGTGAATTTTTCCGGCGTGCTCCTGGATGATGCCGTAGCTGACGGCGAGACCCAGACCGGTGCCGCGCTTGTCGCCGGGTATGTTCTTGGTGGTGAAGAAGGGATCGTAGATGCGCTTGAGGTGCTCGGGCGCAATGCCGGAGCCGGAATCGGTAACCACCGCTTCCACGTGGCCGTTGAGCAGCGTGGCCACGCGCAGGCGGCCGCCGCCGGGCATGGCCTCCTTGGCGTTAAGAAGCAGATTCAGAAAGACCTGCTGCAATTTTCCGGGGTTACCGTTGATGGACGGGAGTTCCGCGGAAAGATCGAGATCGACCAGAATCTGCGCGGTTTTGAACTGATGCTCGAGCAGCGAGAGCGTGTCGCGAATGACCTGATTGAGGTCGGTGGCGCGAAATTCGGTCGTTGACGTGCGCGAAAAATTCAGCAACCCGTTGGCGATTTCCGCGGCGCGGAAGCTCTGCTGCGTGATCTTGTCGAGGACGGAGCCCAGTCGATCGTCGGCGTGAGGGTCGTTGCGCAGCTGCTTGGACAGCATCTGCGCATAGGAAGAGATGACGGCCAGCGGAGTGTTGATCTCATGCGCCACGCCGGCGGCGAGCAGGCCGATGGAGCTGAGCTTGTCGGCTTGCGTGAGCTGGGTTTCCAGGGCCACGCGTTCCGTGATGTCGTCGACGAGCACGATGCGGCCCACGGGCACGAAGTCGCGGGAGAGCAGCGGCGCAATGGCGATGTTGGCGGTGCGCAGCTCGCCGGCGCGCGTGGTCAGGCGGAACTTGTAGAGGTGATGCACGCCCGGATCGTTGCGGAACTCGTCCAATGACTCAATGAACTCCGAAGGAAATACGGCGCGCAGTGACTGGCCGAGAGCCTCGCCACGGCTGAGCGCGAACATGGCCTCCATCTGCGCGTTCCAGCTTTCGATGCGGTCGCCGAGGTCGATGGCGAAGATGCCGACGTTGATGGATTCGACGATGTTCTCGTTGAACTCCTTGAGACGCTCGAACTCGAGGATTTTTTCTTCGAGGCGGGCGTAGAGGCTGGCGTTTTGCAGAGCGATGCCGATGTAGCTGGCGAGAGATTCCAGCAGTTCCACATCTTCGCTCGACAGGAAGTCGCCGCCCAGAGTGCGGCCGAGACCGATGACCGCGATAGTGCGGCCCGCGGCGCCGCCGTTAACCTGTGCATTCTTCCGGAGGCCAGAAGCGCGGAGCGCGCCGTTGCCTTCGCCGGAGGACGACTCGGCCACGCGGCAGGGCAGATAGTAATTCAGGTCGAGAAGCGCCGCGGTGCGCTGCTGCTCCGCGGGCAAATGCAAAGCCTGCTGGGCGTTCTCAAAGAAGATGTGCGAGTGATCGGTGGCGCGGTCGAAGTTGAGGAAACCGAGATCGAGGCGGTGCTCCGCACCTTCGGAGTTTTGGTTGAATTCTTCAGGCAGGCCGTGAGAGGCTGCCAGGCGCAGGCTACCCGATTCACCAGACAGAAAGATGGCTACGCGAGCCACAAGCAGCGTGCGCGGCAACTGCTCCACAATGGCATTGAGCAGCGCAGCGAGATCTGTTTCCGAGCTCAAACCGCGGCCGAATTCGACCAGGGCCTTGCGGTAGTCGTAACGATGGCGGTCGAAAGCGCGATCGACCCAGCCCTGAATGCGGCGCTTGAGGGGATCGAAGATTGCGGCCGTTGTGAGAATGGCAATCACCAGGCCCCACTGGCTCACCGCCTCCGGCATGGCGTTATGTACCAGAACAGTGATCAGCGCGATGACGCCGAAGTAGCCGCCGACCAGCAGCCCCGTAGCCAGCGTGTAGGCCACGCCGCGCTTGAAGATCAGATCCGTATCCATGAGCCGGTAGCGGACGATGGCCCAGGCGAAGGTGAGCGGCAAAAACACCAGCGAGAGACCGGCGAGATTGGTGAGCAGTTGCGGCGGATTGAGCTGCAGCAAGTACGGAATCGCGTAAAACAGCGTGAAAGGCAGCACCGCGAGCAGGGTTCCGCGCGTGACCCACTTCAACTGCTGGCGCAGCAGCGGCGTGGTGGCGCGGCTGTAACTGCGCAGGAACAGCAGCGCGGCCAGGATGTAGAACAGGGCGTCGTAGCCGGTGGCGATCTGGTTCAGGCGGTCGAGCAGCAGCTTGGTGGCTTCGCGTGTGCCAATCGACCACAGCCACAGAGCCATCAGCCCCGCGCCGGGCGCGTACACCAGCGGCAATAACCAACGGCGGCGAAGATTCTTGAAGCGCTCCTCAGGAAAGCTGAGCGCGAAATGGAGAAACAGCGCCGGCTGCAGAGCTTCAGCAGCGACGTTGGTCCAGAAGACGGTCCAGTCGAGAAAATCGAATTCCGCGGTGTACTTGAGCGCGTAGAGCGCGAACGAGACCAGGCAGAAGAGATAAAAGTGCGTGGAACGGGGCGCGCCCCAGCGACGGAAGAGAACGTAGAAGCCGATGACGAGATAGATGAGGCCGATGATGCGCAGGCCGAGTTGCAGGCTGTGATCCGCGGGCACGGGAATTACCTGCACCGGCGTGTCGAGAGGAATGCCGTCGCGGGTGATGCTGTAGCGAACCGTAACGTAAGGGCCGGCAGCGTAGAGAGCGCGCTCGAGATCGGCCACGCGCGTCACAGCAGTGACGTCCTCATTCGGCGAATCGCTCACTCCCGTGAGCAGATCGCCGGGCTGGATGTGCGCGCGCTGGCCGGGAGAATCCGCCAGCACACGATCGGCGATCAGGCCCCCCTGGACCTCGTGCCACCAGACGCCATCCGTGGGCTGCGGAAACTCTCGCTCCTGCTGGAGGTTGCAGACCGCGAGCACGAACAAAGCCGCGGTCGCCAGGGCCAGCAACGTAGCCTGCACGCGGTTGAGAAGGCTCTTGTCCATAGGAGGGAGGTTTCCTATACCGATATGGTTACTTGCACGTGAGTTGCCACGCAGGGGAGGTGGGCCGAAGGCCCGGTTACCGTTGGCCAATCGTTTGAAAATACGCACGATATCGACGCAAGGCTCCGGGAAAGGTCATAAGAGTTGTGAACCGCATCACGGGATCGGGTTGAGAAATCGAGAAGCAACATCCAAAGAAGAGTATATATCTATGGAAATTGGTAGATCACTCATCCGCAGCAGGTTATTGTGCATTTCTCCGTCAAAAGGCAGCGGAGTTGGCGGGGCTGGCGGAGTGAGCAGAGTTAGAAAACGCCCCCACGGGCGGAAACTTCCTTTCAGGACGCGGCGGAATCCCGTCAGGATTGAGAGCAGTTCAGCCGGTTCAGCCCTGCCCGTAGGTGGCCTTGGGGCCATGCTTGCGCAGGTAGTGATGTTCCTTCACGTAGTGGGGAATGCCGGCCTCGGGCGCTCCCAGCAGCACACTGCGATAAGCCAGCCGGGCGATGTACTCGAGGACGTCGGCATGTTCCACGGCTTCGGCCGGCGATTTGCCCCAGGCAAAGGGCGCGTGGCCGGCTACCAGCACACCGGGAACCGCGACGGGATCGAGATTTTCCGCGTGAAAGAGCCGGACGATGACGGCACCGGTGTTGCGCACGTAGGCTTCCGACACTTCTTCGGCAGTCAGGGGCGGGGTGATGGGAACGGGGCCGTAGAAGTAGTCGGCGTGCGTGGTGCCGAGACAGGGGATGGCACGGCCGGCCTGCGCCCACGAGGTGGCGAACTCGGAGTGGGTGTGCACGATGCCGCCGATCTGCGGAAACTCGCGGTAGAGCAGCGTGTGCGTGTCGAGATCGCTCGACGGGCGCAGCGAGCCCTCCACGATGTTGCCGTAGAGATCGGTGACCACGAGGTCGGAGGGTTTGAGGCTGGCGTAATCGACGCCGCTGGGCTTGATGACCATGAAGGGCTTGTCGCCAGAACGGTCGACGCCGCTGGCGTTGCCGAAGGTGTGGGGCGCGAGGCCGCGGCGGGCGATTTCCTGGTTGGCGTGGAGTACTTGTTCGCGAAGCGATTCTAGGAGCATAGCGTATGCGAATAGAGTAAATCGTTGTGCAGGGGATGGGGATCAAGCGCTGCGCCAGTAAGTCTTCGAGGGCGCGGGAATATTCCCGGGCTTGCAATCATTTCCACGCGAGCAAATACACCTGCGCCGCGCCGGTGTGGCTCATGATCGCCGGCTGACCATCTGCTGTCACGCTCACAAATCCATTCAGTTGGCTCGCTTCCACATTGTCCATGCTCGCCACTTTCTCCCAGTCCCCGTCCGGCACTGACAAACGGTATATGCCCACCTTCTTCAGCACCTGCCCGAAGTAGATCGACCGGCTGTCCAATCCCCAGGCATAGTATCCCCACGGCGTGTCGAACCGCCGCAGCTCCCGCCACTGCCTGGTGGCCGCTGTATAGATCATCATGCGCGATGGCTCTCGCGCTATCGCCACCATGTATTTCCCATCCAGAGACCACTGCGCCACGTAATATTTTTCCGCGCCGGCCATGGGCGTCACCTTACGCGTTGCCACATCCACTACGTACATCCCGTCCGGCTCGTGGGACATATCGAACAGGTTGAAAGCGATCGACCGGCCATCCGGAAACCAGGTCGGCATTACCTCGCTATTCCCGGACTCGATGAGTTTTTCAGGTGTCCCGCCGTCCGCTGAAACTCGATAGAGCTTGTGCCAATCGGAATACGCAATCCACTTCCCATCCGGCGACCACTGCTCCATATACGCCGGCGCGTCGGTCAACTGCAACGCGTCACTTCCATCCAGGCGGCTCTTCCATAAATGCCCACTCGGATATTCCGTGTACACCATCCATCGCCGGTCCGGCGAAACCGCAAACTCCAGCGCCGAAATTCCATTCAGAAACGGCGTCAGAGTTTTGCTGCGCGGATCCAGCGCCAGCATGGTCCCCTGATCCAGTCGTCCCATCACGAACAGCGCCTTGCTGTCCGAGGTCGGCACGGAATCCCGAATATCCACCTGGTTGCCAGTGATGCGCACCGCCTCGGGCTTCTTCCACGGTTCGAACCACGGTGGAGAAACGACCTCATACAGGTTGCCGCGGCCCTCGATATACGACTGAAAAAAGAAATGCCGTCCATCCGGCGTCCACTGCCCGGTCCCTGCATCGCTGTCTAATTCCCAGTTCTTCAGCGACAGCGGACGCGCATTCTTTCCGTCGCTGTCCACGCGCCACAAACGGTAGCCCGCGGGAGAAAACAGCGTCACCGAAAGCTCTTTCCCGTTCGGGGAAACGGACAGCCCTCGAGGATCGTTTGGCGGGTTCCAAAGCAGCCGCACATTCCCGCCGTCTTCATCCATCACATAGAGCGAGTGGCTGTCTGCAAAGTAAATGGATTTCCCATCCGGGGACCATCGCGCCGCCTTGTAAGACAAATGATCGCCAAGCTTCCTCAGCGGACCGCCAAGCGTCGACCCGGCCCACAGCCATCCGCGCGCTAATTCGTTATTGACATCCGGAGTGAAGACAAGGGCCTTCGATCCATCGGCCGACACATCCACCACGATCATCCCCTCTGCCAAACCCGGCATGGGCGCGATGATGCCGCCACTGGCCGCCATCTCCGACGGAACATTGCGGACGCGAAAATAAACCCGTGTTCCGTCCGTCCGCAACGGCCCCAGCTTCGGTTCGCTGGAAAATGTAATTTGCTTGGAATCGAGCACTCCCGTCGTCCGCGTGGGCGTCAGCAGAATCGCCGCCGCCAACCCTGCAACCACTACCCCTGCGCCTGCTGCCAGCCACCACGCGCGGCGGCGCGACGGCTTTCTCGTCACCGCGCCGGCATAAGGCATCGACGTATGCGGATCGGAAAACTCGCGCATCAGTCGCCGCAGGTCCGTCTCCACATCTGCCGCGTGCTGATACCGCAGTTCGGGTTCCTTCTCTAAGGCCCGCGCCACGATATGCTCCGCCAACGACGGCAGCCTGGGCCGAATCGCACCAAGGGCCGGAACCGGTTGCGCAGTAATCGCGTGCAAAATGGCGATGTTGCTCTTTCCATCGAACGGCGGCCGCCCCGCGAGCGACTCGAAGTAGAGCGCACCCAGGCTCCACAAATCCGTTCGTGCATCCAGGCTGTGGCCCAGCGCCTGCTCCGGCGACATGTAAAGCGGAGTTCCGACCAGCCCCTGCGTCTGTGCCAGAGACATCGTAGCGTCGCTGTCCCGCGGCGCCAGCATTTTTGCCAGCCCAAAATCCAGAACCTTCGCGTCCCCCTTCGGCGTGATCATCACATTCGCCGGCTTCAGGTCGCGATGAATCACCCCGTGCTCATGCGCTTCCTTCAGCGCCTCCGCCACCTGGAGCGCGATGGCGGTCGCGTCTTTCACGGGCAGCGCGCCCCTTTTAATTTTCGCGGCGAGCGACTGGCCTTCCACCAACTCCATCACAATGTAATCCGCGCCGTCTTGTTCTCCCACGTCGTACACGGCAGCGATTCGCGGATGGTTCAGCTTGGCCAGCGCCCTGGCTTCGCGATGAAAATGCCGCCGCGCCTCTTCCCCCGTCAGCACTCCTTCAGCGAGCATCTTGATTGCGACTGCGCGCTCCAGCTTTTCATCGCGCGCGCGGTAGACGACGCCCATGCCACCCGCGCCCAGTGGCTCGACAATCAGATACCGCCCGAGCCGCGATCCCGCTGCCAACGATCCCGCGCGGCCCACGGCGGTTCCTGCCGGAGTATCAGCTTCTCCGTCGGGTTTTGCGTGAGGGGATTTCAAAGGAACGTCGGTCATTCGGCCATTCTCCGCGAGCGGGAACTCGGTCGCGCGCCGCGCCTTGGGCAGCCCACCACAGGCCTGCACGTGAAAGGCGTAACGCCAATCTCGGGGCATATCGAGAGCGTGCCAAGAAGCTGATGTGCAAAGGGTTTTTGGCTTGCCATCCCGGCCTTCCGTCGCTGGTCGCGCCCCGCATGGGAATGAGCTTGATGGTACCACTTCGTGGATTGCCGGCAAATCGGACTACTCTTTGTCAGCCCGCGCGTGTCTGAAGGAAATGGAAGCATCCGTTCCAAATTTGACCGCGCTTCCTGACACGACTGAATTGCTTGGTCTTTCGCGAATCCACTTATCAAACACGCTCTACGCGCGCAGCCAGTAGGGTTTGGGCACTACGGCGGCCAGTTCGGCGAACTCCGCGTCGCTCAGCTTGAAAGCCGCGGCGCTCACGTTCTCTTCGAGGTGCTTCACGTTGCTGGTGCCGGGGATGAGCAGAGCCACTGGCGAGCGGCGCAAGAGCCAGGCCAGCGAAACTACCGCTGTCGAAACCTGGCGCGCGGCCGCGATTTTTTCCACCGCTTCATTGGCTTTGCGCCCTTGTGCCATCGGACCCCACGGCAGGAAAGCGATGCCGTTGGCTTCGCAATAATCGAGCACGAAATCCCACTCGCGATCGGAGAAGCTGTAGCGGTTCTGCACGCTCACGATAGGAACGATCTTTTCTGCCCTTTGGATGTGCTCCAGAGTCACATTCGACAACGCCACGTGGCGAATCTTGCCCTGCTGCTGGAGGCGCGCAAGAGCTTCCACGGAGGCATCGAAATTGACGGCTGGATCGGGGACGTGGAGCTGGTAGACGTCGATGCGATCGAGGCGCAGGCGTTTCAGGCTGCCTTCGATGGCTTCCTGAATATGTCCCGGGGCGGCATTGTGCTGCCAGATGAGCGGGCCGTGGCGTACCCAGCCTGCCTTGGTTGTAATGACCAGGCCCGCAGGATAGGGCCAGAGGGCCTCGGCGATGAGTTCCTCGGAGACATTGGGGCCGTAGGAGTCGGCGGTGTCGATGAAGTTGACGCCGAGTTCCACGGCACGACGCAGCGTGGCCAGGGCGCCGGGAACGTCGGCGGGAAGGCCCCAGATGCCCTTGCCGGTGATGCGCATGGCGCCGAAGCCCATGCGGTTCACCGTCAGGTCGCCGCCGATGGTGACGGTTCCGGCTTGCGCGGCTGGGAGGGTTGCAGTTTCGGCGGACAATGTATTTCCCCCTGTTTATATTGTATTTTGCGCGGAGCGGGATGGGCGTGCTATCCCACCTTAGCCGATTCGCGAAATGCGCGATTCGGCGAAGGTGGGGCACCCATTTTTCGTGCTGAGTTGAAAGAGATGCGTTTGCGGTTCGTGCTTTCCCATGTCCGAAAATCCGGACATGGGGCACCCCTTTCTCTGCTGAGTTGAATGCGCGAAAAGCAAATGCGGACTCTTACACGGTCACTTCCCAGCCCTTTTCGTAGGTCCGGCCCCAGAGCTTCATGGCTTCGGGATCGTCGAGGATGTGCGCGGTTTCAGTGGAAATGCGCAGCCTGCGATTGACGAACCAGGCGATGTTCGAGAGCAGAAGCATGGTGACGGTGACGTTGGCGACCGGGATGGGCGAGTTGAGTTTCTCCTGGCCGCGAATGGCCGCAATGAAGTTGGCGAAGTGGGCGTCGGTCATGCTATCGGCGCCGACGGTGTCCGTGGTTGCGGCTGCGTGGCCCACGCGGTACTGTTCGATTTGCTTGCCCTTCCAGTCGTAGACATCGTAGCCGCCGCGGTCGATGACCACCGATCCTTTGGTGCCCATAATCACCGATCCGCGATCGCGATCGTAAACCCGCATACCCTGGCGGCTGCGACCCTCCCAGGAGAGAGTTTTGCCCTCGTATTCGAAGTTGGTAATCAGGGTGTCGTAGAACTCCCAATCGTCCTTGAAGTTGTAGTTGCCACCGGAAGCAGTCACGGCGTGGGGAAACTCGGCGTTGAGCGCCCAGCGGCAAACATCCACTTCGTGCGTTCCGTTGTTGAGGGCTTCGCCGGTGCCGTAACGGCGCAGCCAGTGCCAGTTGTAGGGATGGATGTTTTCCTGGTACGCGCGGCGCGGCGCAGGACCCTGCCAAAGGTCCCAGTTGAGCGTGGCGGGAGCGGGGCCGGGCTTGCCATAGAACGTTGCGCCGCGGGTATTGGCATACCAGGCCTTGGCCATGTAGGTGTCGCCGATGTAGCCATCGTGAATCTTCTGGATCATTTTGATGGTGTAGTCGGAGGAGCGCTGCTGATCGCCGACCTGGACCAGCTTGCCGTATTTCTTTTGCGCGGCCACCAGCAATCCGCCTTCGCGGCAATTCTGGCTGGAGGGTTTTTCGACATACACATGCTTGCCGGCCTTGAGGCCGAGCACGGCCATGGGCGTGTGCCAGTGGTCGGGCGTGGCTACGGTGATGGCATCCACTTCTTTGGATTCGAGGATGCGGCGGAAATCGCCTTCAGCTTTGGGCGCATAGCCAAGCACCTGCTCCGCTTTGGCTGCGAACTGGGCCAGGATGGCGGAGTCGACGTCGCAGACGTAGGCCACGCGGGCGGTCTTGCTGTTGGCCTTGAGCGATGCGAGGTGCGCGCCGGCGCGGCCCTTGATGCCGTTGCCGTGAATGGCGAAGTTCAGACGGTCGTTGGCGCCGAGTATCTGCGCGTAACTCTTGGCGGTAGAGGAAAATGCCGAGCCTGCCACACCCGCGGCCAGGCCGTTCATGAAGTGTCGGCGCGAAATCATCAGAATCTCCGTTTCTTTATCTAAGTGCTTTACTTGTCGCCCGAATTATATCGTTGGGAGCCGAGTGCATGCCCGGGCGGAAACGGGAGGCTTGTGGTTTCCCACCCTTTTCGCGAGAAGTCTCAAGAAGCAGATTCTTCGACTTGCTCTGCTCGCTCAGAAGGATGGGGCACGGGATGTCTTTGCTGGGTTGAGGGAGACCAGTTGGGGTTCGTGGTTTCCCTGGTCCCCGAATGCGCGGGACCAGGGGCACCCGGCAGCGTTTTGAACGCGACCTATCGGCCACTGCGCGCCTATACTTAGCCCTTTAGCGGCGCGAAAATGAATGGGGAGGGCTGTAAACTTGCGCCGCAGGGGGGCGTCTACCAAAGTGATGGCAGCCGGCATAGCAATGAAGCCGATGACCGTGGAAGTGGCGGAAGACATTGCTGCGCAGGAATTTGCCAGGATCGTCGAGAGTCACCGACCGCAAATTTTCCGGTTCCTGCTGGCGTCCTTGCGCGACATGGACCTGGCGGAGACGCTTACCCAGGAATGCTTCCTGAAGGCGCATCGGAACTGGAAAGGATTCCGCGGCGACTCAAGCGCGATGACCTGGCTGATGCGGATCGCCATCAACCTGCAGAAGGACTACTGGCGCAACCGCCGGATTCAATTTTGGCGGCAGACTCGAACCAACGCCGTAGATCTGGACGAGGCCAGCGAATGGCTGCCCAACGGGGAACGTAATGCGGAGCAGCAGATGCTGGCGCGGGAGCAGGTGGCGCAGGTTTGGCAGGCGGTGAAAGGCCTGAGCGAGCGGCAGCGAACGGTGTTTTTGCTGCGCTACGTGGAAGAGCGGGAGTTGAGCGAAATCGCGGCAGCCACCGGACTGAGTGAGGGCACAGTGAAAGCGCATCTTTCACGAGCCCTGGGCCGAGTGCGCGCGGAGTTGAGAGGAACACGATGAACTGGGAACAGGATTTGGCGGGAGAAAGACCGGAGCTCGAGCAGGCGCTGAAGCACTTCAAAACCAGCGTGGATGCCTGGAGTTGCGCGGTGTCGGCCGACGCGGCCCGCCACCGGCCCCGGACGGCGGCAAAGTTGGCCGTGCGGCACAGCTGGCGGATGGCGACAGGCTGGGCCCTGGGATGTTTGCTGGCTGTGGGCAGCGTGGCCGGCGCAGCGCATGAAATTTATCGCCGGCAGGAGCTGACGAAGATCGCGGCGCAAAAAGCCGCGCAGCAGGCAGCCCAGGAGCGGGCGGCGCAAGAGCGTGCGGCAGCCGCACGGGCAGCCGCGTCTCATGCCAGCACTCCGGTAGTGAAGCGTGCGCCGGCAGTGACTGGCGCGACGGATGACGCCGACACGCAGGATGAGAATCTGCTGGCCACCGTGGACAGCGATGTTTCGCGGGGAGTTCCGGCGGCGATGGAGCCGCTGGCAGCATTGATGGACGACGACGGAACACAGTAAAAAGATAGAGCACGCGAAAGAGAAGGCGAGAGAGGAAAATCCTTTGCGATGCAAGGGGAGGGGAAAACGATGAGCGGGTTGAAGACTGCACAATTGGTTTTGACAGTAGCGGGAGTTCTGATGGCTGGAGGTCTGGCCGGCGCTCAGGGGCCTGGCGGACAGGGGATGGGGCCCGGGTTCGGCGAGCATCGGCCCCCGATGGAGCGTGCGTTCGGCGGAGCCGGCGCACATGGACAATGGTGGAATAATCCCAACGTCGTGAAGCAGCTGACGCTGACCGACGAGCAGCGCAAGGCAATGGACGGGATTATGCAGGATCACCGGATGAAGCTGATCGATCTTCAGGCCAATCTCGAAAAGGCTGAGGTCACGCTGGGTCCGATGATGAAAGCCGACATGCCCGACGAAAAGGCGATTGAGGCGCAGATCGACAAGGTCGTGATGGCGCGCGCGGATTTGGAAAAAGCCAATGCGCGTTTTCTGCTGGACATCCGGATGCAATTGAAGCCGGACCAGTGGAAGCAGTTGCAGACCCTGCGCATGAATCGGATGGACCACGGGCGCATGGGCGAACGCGGCGCCTGGGGACATGACGGCCAGGGACCGGACGGCCAGGGTCGCGGCGCATGGAGACAGGGCGGCCAGCATCCGGGCATGGGTCCGGGTGGGCAGTTCCACAGGCCAATGCCGGGCGGGCAACCGCCGGCTAACGCACCGCAGTCCAATCCGGCGCCTCCTCCGGCTCCGGGTTCGGGAGAAGTCCAGTAATCACGCTACGCCCTCTGAGAACGGCGAGACTTGGCGCAGAACAACGGGGTTCGAGAGAAAACAAGCACACTTGGCAGATGAATGGCGGCAGGGGAGTCCTCCTGCCGCCCTTTCTGTTTGCAGAAAAGCCAATCGACTAAAGCAAAACCAGGCATGCTCTACCCAGTGATGGTGGTTTCCCACCCTAGCGACAGAAAAAGTCGCAAGGATGGGGCACGGGATGTTTGCGCTGAGTTGAAAGAGATAGGTTAGGATTCGTGCTTTCCCACATCTCAAGATCGAGATCTCCACCCCACGGACCAAGACCTGTCCGCGGGGGCCCCGGTAGTGGGGCACCCATTTTCGCGGCGAGTTGAAAGAGGTGGGTTGAGATTCGGGGTCTCCCACCCTTTTCGCAAAAAACGCGAAAAGGGTGGGGCACGGAGTTCAGAGGTAAAGCAATCGTGGAAGTGCTCTAATCCTTCGCGGCGCGGCGGTGAGCTGGTTCTGTAACATCAGGGAGGAAGGAATTTTTCTGTGCCGATTCTTGCCTCCGCTGACTGGCTGATCTTGTTGATTTACTGTTTCTTTGTGCTGTCGGCGGGCGTGTCGCTTGCGCCGGCAATCACGGGCAGCCGGGATTATCTGCAGGCTGGGCGCAAGTTGCCGGGCTGGTTGTGCGGGCTAGCTCTCATCAGCGCCAGTATGGGCTCGCTGGAGGTGATCGGCATGGGCGCCGCGGGAGCCAAATACGGCCTGGCGAGCATGGGTTTCTTTGCGCTGGGTTCCATTCCTGCCATGCTCTTTGCGGCCCTGGTCCTGATGCCGGTGTTCTATGGGGCGGTATCGGCACCGGGCGCGCCGGTGCGGTCGATTCCCGAATATCTGGGACTGCGCTTCGACCAGAAAACGCGAGCGCTGAATGCTGTTTTGTTCACGGCGATGGCGTTGTTCAGCGCTGGGATTTCGCTCTACGCCATGGCGCGCGTCGTCGCGGCGCTGCACGTCTTCGACACCGTGGCCGGCCGGTTGAATTTGCCGCCCACGGGGACTCTGCTGCTCGCGATGGCGCTGCCCGCGGTGCTGGTGCTGGCGTATGTGCTGCTGGGGGGCCTGGCGGCGGCCATGTACAACCAACTGCTGCAGTTTTGCGTGGTGGTGGCCGGGCTGTTGCCGGTGGTGCTGCTGGGATTGAAGCGGGTTGGAGGATGGAGCGGGTTGAAGGCCGCGAATTCTATGACCGGCGCGGCGCACACGGGCACGCACTCTATTGGAATGGTGGGTTTGGTGGTGGGCGTGGGCCTGGTGCTGGGCGGCGGCACGTGGTGTACGGATTTCCGGCTGCTGCAGACGGCCATGGCGGCAAAAAACGAGACTGCGGCGCGAAGAGCTCCGCTGGTTGCCGCAGCCCTGCGCATCTTTGTGCCGCTGCTGCTCGTTCTGCCGGGATTGCTGGCCCTGGGGCTGCCCACGCCGCACACCACTATCGTGATCCACAACGAGAACGGCGCGATTTATCACGAGATCACGGTGGTGCCACCGGCTGTGGAAGCGGGCCAGGGCATGGTTCCCGCGAAAGCCGATGCAGCCGGCCAGCCCGTGAAGGGCGCGGACGGAAAGCCGGTGCTGGACTACGCGATGGCCACGCCCAATATGCTGCTGCAGTTTTTGCCCACGGGACTTTTGGGACTCGGCTTGGCCGCGCTGCTCGCCTGCCTGATGAGCGGCGTCGCGGCCAGCCTGACCGCTTGCAACACCGTTTTTGCATGCGACATCTACCAGGCGTTTCTGAAGAAAGACGCGAGCGACAAGCAGGTTTTGAAGGCTGGCCGCTGGGCGGCTCTAGGCGGCATGCTGCTGGCATTCGCCGCGGCTTTTGCGGCCACGCGTTTGAACGACTTGCTCGATGCCGTGGTTCTGGTCTTCGCGGTGGTGAATGCGCCACTGTTCGCCACGCTGCTGCTGGGCGCACTGTGGAAGCGTGCCACCGGGCACGGCGCGTTTGCAGGCCTGGTCGCGGGCATGGCCGCGGCGCTACTCCATCACGGCACGGCGCTGCCACAGGGTGAGCAGCCGGGCATTCACGGCGGATGGATCAAGGTGCTGCATCATCCCGCAAGCGACATGGCCCTGGGATTGGGGACCGCGGTGCTGGCCTTCGCGGTGAGCCTGCTGGTGACTGCGGCAGTGAGCGTGTGCACCACGCCGCGCGATCCGGCAGAACTGGACGGGCTGGTGCGCGCGCCGGAATCAACGAAAGTTGCGTGGTGGAAACGGCCGGAGACAGTTGCCGCCGCGGTGATTCTGCTGGCGGCTGTTGCCGTCAATGTGATGTTTCTGTGAGAAGGGGAGTTTTGAGGTTTCCCACATCTCAAAATCGAGATGTGGGGCACCCACCTTCCGTACGGGGTCAAGGTTGGTTGGTTGAGGGGGAATCATGGCGAAGAAGGCGAAGACAGATCTTGCAGTGAAATCGGCGGTGAGCGCAACCATTGATATCGATGCGCGCATTGCCGCCGGAATGTTCTTCGCGCTCACGGGAACCATTCTCGCCGCGTTTGGCCTCTCGACGCGCGCCCAGATGGACGTGTATGCCAAGAGTCTTGGGATCGACGCCAACCTGTGGTGGGGATTGGCGCTGCTGATCTTTGGAATCCTGATGCTGGCCTTCGGCCGCCGCGGGCAGATCAAGTTGGATAAAGCAGGGAGGTAGAAGCCGGCTGCCGGTTGCGGGCAGACCAAGGAGTCCGGCGCTGCCCTTTATTCACTACCGCGTCGCACGGGTTCGCAAGACATTGCGGATCACGCCCGCAACGGCCGCTGGCATTTCAGATCGCGCATGGAACTATGAGGAAGCCGCGGCTCTGACACCGTAGGGCACGGACGCACCTTGACTGAACCGATATACCACCACTGGATCGCAAGCGTGCGCCGATTCATGGACAGCCAGTTCCGATTCATCCCGGACCGTGGCCACAGTAACGAAACACCTCAAACAAATCGAATCGTGTGTCCCGTTGGCGTTGTGTCGATGTGGGAAGATTGGCTTCGACAGGTTAGGGTTGACCATCCTTCTACCCTCCCATTTGCCAAGATTTTACCGAGGGTATCCGCCTCGATTCGGCCAATTTGATCAATTTTGCTCATTATTCGGTGGAAAAGTCTGTGGGCTATATGAGTATCAAATTGAGATAATTCGCCGAGTCTCTGACCCATTTCAAACTGAGACACTGCCAGCGGGTACTCAGTTCCTCAGTCCCCAGTGCTGCCCTATTCGCCTACGGCCCTGAAGCGCATGGTGCGGTAGTCGAAGGTGTAGCTCTTGAGCTGGCCGAGAGCGTCGACGCCGAGAACGCCGTACACATCGTCGAGAGCGCTGGAGCCGAGAGGCTGCGTCAGCACGCGGATGTAGTGCAAGTCGATGATGGATTTACCTACGCCCAGCGGGACCGTCTCTGCGATGTAGGAAGGCTGCGACTCGGACGACTGGCCGGAAGACGCGTAGGGAACCACCTTCATCTTGTTGAAATCGGCGGCATGTTCTTCGAAGTAGCGCGAGGTAAGGTAAGTCTGCTGTCCGCCGGCGTCGATGACGTACATGCGCTGATCGTTGGGACTGGAGGTGGGGCCGGAGGGAGAACCAGACCCGGCGGCGGCGGGCGCGGCGGAATCGCCGGAGGTCTGCACGCGCCGGAGCGCGACGATGACCTGGTCGCCATCCAAATAGAACGGCGTGCCGTCGGTCAGAAGGTCGTCTTTATCGGGAGTTCCAATTTGCTTTACCGGACGCACCTGGATGATGTTGTCGGAGGTGATGGTGAGGCTGCCGATGGCGGCGAGCGCCGGATAGCCGAGCACACCCTCCACCTGATAGCCGGAGCGCGGGAAGGCATAGTCGGCGTCGTCGAAGACGAAGGCCGTCATGTTGCGAAGTGTGAGGCGGCCACCGATGGTGAAACGCGGGATCACGGTAACGTGGACCTGGATGGGCCGCCCGGTGAGGGTGTCAATCGTCGCCATCTCGTCAGAGACTTTGAGGCCAATCTCTTTTGCCGTGGAGCGCGCAATGAGATTGAAGGGCAACGTGGGATCGAGCATCCAACTGCGCGATCGCGCATCGACAAAGACAGGAATATCGACGAGGCCCAGAGGATCGGTGGTGACCTGAAGCCGGAAAGGGTCGCAGGGATCGATGGTCGTGGGCGGGTTGTCCCTGGCCAATGGCAGCATCTTCAGCGGCATCTCGATCTCGTCCTGCTCATCGGGAGTCAGCTTGGCATGGAGACGGGCTTCGAGCGCTTGATAGGCCGCTGCGGCCTTGGCCCAGTCGCCCAGGCGCAGATAGTCCTCGGCCAGCGCCGTGCGCAGCAACTTTTCGTGCGCAGCATCGCCACTGGCCGTCACCGCGTCGACGAGCGGCTCCAGCAATTGCACAGACTGCTTTAGATCGTTGGCACGATTGGCCAGCACGCCGCGATACAACTGCGCCTCCTCGGGTGGAAGCTGATCGAGCTGCGCGGCTACGCGGGCGTACTGGTGATCGGCCAGGAGATTCTCCATGCGCGTGTCGAGAGTGAGGCCGCTCGAAGTTCCGGTCTGCACTTGCGTTCCCGCACCGGGTTGCTGCGATTGAGGGGATGACGGCTGCGCAGTGGGAGCTGGCGATTGCGGCGCTGGCTGCGGGGTCGTCTGCGGCGTTGTTGCTGTGCCCTGCTGCGCGGCGAGCGGAGACACCAGGAGTACAAGCGCAAACGCGAAGGCCATGCCTCTAACCGGCAGTACGACTGGTGAATGGATTGTCATGCACGGGCTGCCTGTTACCGCGAGTCGATACGCGAGTCCACGAGCGGGGATCATCGTCACTTCGACGTTAACAGATTCGACCGGCGAACGCGGAGGGTTGCTGTTCGCAATCATTTAAGACAATCCTTACGCGATGGCCGGTAGACTTGAGGGGAGCGATGAAGCGAAAGACCATTGCACATTACGAGATTCTGCGACGGCTGGGCGCCGGCGGCAGCGGCGTGGTCTACGAAGCCAACGACACGCTGTTGCAGCGGCCGGTGGTGCTGAAGATGCTGCACACCGGCACGTTGACGGCCGAACAGATGCGCACCACGGTGCTGCGCGAGGCGCGGCTGGCATCGGCCATCGAGCATCCCAATGTGTGCGGCATCTACGAGGTGGGCGAGAGCGGCGACGAGGCCTACATCGCCATGCAGTATGTGCCCGGCCAGCCGCTGGACAAGCTGATTGAGCGCGGACCGGCGAGCGTGCAACTGGTTCTCTCGGTGGGCATCCAGATTGCAGACGGGCTGCAGGCAGCGCATACGCTGGGCATCTTTCATCGCGACCTGAAGCCGCAGAACGTGATGCTAACCGACGGCGGCCTGGTGAAGATTCTGGACTTCGGGCTGGCGCGAAGACTTCCCCCAGAAGACGCGCATTTCAATCCAGAGCGGCCGGCGCTGGCCAAGGATGCCTCGGTGGCGGCCACCTACACCGCGCGCGGCGGCACCATCCGTTACATGGCGCCGGAACAGTTTGTCACCGGACACTCCAGCGTGCAGTCGGACGTGTGGGCGCTAGGCGTGATTCTGTATGAACTGGCAAGCGGCAGGCATCCGTTTGCGCGCCCCGATGCAGAAGATTTCCAGGCCATTCGCGCTATCCAGTTTCTGGAGCCGCCGGATTTGAGCGAGATCGTCCCGGGAATTTCGCCGGAGCTGAAGAGCGTGATCCTGGCTTGCCTGGAAAAGAATCCGGGTGCGCGCACGGCGTCGGCGGCGGAGGTGCGCGAAGGGCTCAAGACCATTATGAAGGCGCTGCGCATTGAGACGGGCACGATTCCCGGCGAAGCGGCGGCGAACTTGCCGGCCACGGGCGCGGAGGCGGAGAAGCGCACCACGGGATTGCTTTCGATGCTTGCAGAGCGGTTTCGCGAATCGGCGGGCGAGCGCGCGGCGCAGAATTCGCTGGTGGTGCTGCCCTTTGCCAATCTCGGCGCAGCGGAAGCAGCTCCGCTCTACGGCTATGCGCTGGCCGACGCCATTGCGGCGCGACTGGCGCGCATTCCCACGCTCGTGGTGCGGCCTTCCAGCACGCTGATGCAATTGCCCATAGCGCAACTGGATCCGCTGGCAGTGGGACAAAAGCTGCTGGTCAAGTTCGTGCTCGCAGGCAGCTTTGTGCGCTCGGAAAATGGATTCGATCTGAGCTGGCAGTTGCTCGACGTGGCTTCGCAAAGCGTGCGTTCGGGCGGGTCGATTCGCGTTTCTTCGCTTGACTTGATCGCGGTGCAGACGGAGATTTCAAACGAAGTTTTCGCCACATTGCAGGGCATGGGCGCGGCGGAAGGCATTGAATCCGTGCAGGGCGGGCCGGGAACCGGCGCGGCACGCGGCACTCAACGCGACGGCTCGCTGCCGGGACCGGTGAGCGAAAAGTATCTGCAGGCGCGGGCGCAGCTCAGTTCGTTCATGGTGCGCACCGGCGCGCGCGCCGACCTGGATCGCGCGCACGCGCTGTTCTCCAGCGTCACCGCGACCGATGCCGCGTTTGCCGCGGGATGGTCTGGGCTGGGCATCGCTGAACTGCAGTACGCGCGACACGGCTTTGGTGGGCAGATTCACGTGATGCGCGCGCGGCGCGCCTTCGACGAAGCGCTGAAGCTCGATCCGGCGTCGACCGAGGCCAATCTCTACCGCATTTATATGCTGCTGTCGCGCGGCGAAAAGGAGTCAGCGCGGCACGGCATAGCCGGACTGCTGGCCGGCGCAGCCAACGATTGGAACGTGCACATGGTGGCCGGAATCGCGCTGCGCGGCGACGGCATGTACGACGAAGCGCTCGACGAGTTCAGCCGCGCGCTCAAGCTGAACCCGGCGAATGCCGCGATTCTGTACAACCATCGCGCGCGCGTCTATCACTATCAAAACCAGATCGAGCTGGCCGGCGATGAGCTGGAAAAAGGCTTGGCGCTCGAGCCGCGCCATCCGCTGCTGCGCACTTCCGCCGGTTACCAGCAAATGCGGGTGGGCAATCTGAACGCGGCCATGGCGATTCTGGAACGCGTGATTGCAGACGATGCCTCGCTGCGCATCGCCGTGCCCACGCTGGCCATTTGCTATGTGCAGGCCGGCGCGCGGGGCCGCGCCGCTGCGCTGCTCAAGGACGACACCCTGGCCGCGGCCGAGGCCGACAGCGAGATGGCTTACCGGCTGGCAACTTACTTTGCCGTGGAAGGCGATGCCAGCGAAGCGCTGCACTGGCTGCGCCGCGCCATCTATCTCGGCAACGAAAACTATCCGTGGTTCCAGAAAAACCCGTCATGGAACAATCTGCGCACCAACGCCGACTTCGAGCGCATCCTCGAGGACCTGAAAAAGAGCTTCCGCAAAAACCAGAAGACGTGGAAGCGATTGCTTGAGGAAGTGCCGGCGGAAAAGTAAGGCGCGGCCTCGCGGCGCACGCCGATTATGCTTCCCACGGATTGAAAACTTTGACGCCGCACGACGCAAAGTGGGAGACATTGCGCGTGACGACGGTCATGCTGTGCACGAGCGCAGTGGCGGCGATGAGGGAGTCGCGGTTGTCTTTGGGGTCGGGTACGTGCAATGTGGCACATCGTCGCGCCACCAGCAGGTCGACCGAGAGGATCCGTCCTTCGAATTGCGGAAGAATGCGATTCTCCAGCCATGCGCGAAGCATCGCTCCCTGCCGTGAATCACGGCGTTCCATGAGAAGAGTACCTCGCTCCAACTCGAGAACAGTGATGACCGAGAGGAACGCAGCCTCTGCGTACAAAGCATCCGACCATGCCTTAACATTTGGATCGGCAGTCCCGACGTCTACCTTTCGCAATTCGGACGCGACGTTTGTGTCGAGCAGATACATCACGAGAGGTCGGCCGGGCGAAAGAGTTTGCCGCTGAGGCGGGGAGGCTCAAAGTCAACTTGGTCCGCGTTTGGCATGGCAAGCGCCTCTGAGAGGGTCATTTTCTTCTTCCCCCCGGAGATCGCTCGATACTCCTCGATGGTCAAAAATACGTGCGCAGGGCGTCCGCGATCGGTAATAAAGACCGGCCCCTTTCGGGCAGCCTTTTTTGCGCGGCTCGTGTTCTGATTGAACTCGCGGCTGGAAAGAGTAGTGATGGCCACGGCGCACCTCCGATGTAGCAACGTAGCTACATTGTAACACAAAACCCACCTGTTAGTTGATCTGTGCGTCCACGGGAGGGTAGGGCGCGGCCGGCTAGAAACCACCGATGCGTTCGTAGTCCCGGTAAACCGGATCCCACATATATGCGCGCAGTTCGTCCGCAAGACTCGCCTCGATTGTGGCTTCGGCCACTCCGTCGGCGATGGCCTGCATGCCCACGGCTTCGGCCACCGCGAGGCTGGTTTTGCGCGCTTCGGCGATGGGCGGCAGCAGCGGCGCGCTCTTGTCGGCGCGTGCCGGCGACAGTGCGGCCAACGCTTTGGCGGCGGCCATGATCATGCCGTCGCTTACGCGTTTGGCGCGGGAGACGAGAATGCCGAGAGCGAGGCCGGGAAAGATGTAGGAGTTGTTGACCTGGGCGATGCGGATGGACTTGCCGTTGACTTCGACCGGAGCGAAGGGGCTGCCGGTGCCGACCAGCGCGCGGCCGTCGGTCCAGCGCAGCAGATCGGCGGGTGCGGCCTCCGATTGCGACGTGGGATTCGACAGAGGAAAGATGACCGGGTGCGGAGTGTGGCGTGCCATCTCGCGGACGATCTCCTCAGTAAACGCGCCCGGCTGCGCGCTGACGCCGGCCAATACCGTGATGCCTGCATTGCGCGCCACGTCGAGCAGCGAGATTTCTCCGCTGCCGGAGCTGGACGGCGAGAGCTTCCATCCCGCGACGTCCTGGCGCTTGCGTGCCAGCGCCTGCTGCTCGGGGCGAATCCCTTTGCCGCCTTCGACAATCAGGCCGTAGCGGTTGAAGGCGTAGATGCGGCTGCGCGCCTGGTCCTCGCTCAGACCTTGTTCCCGCATGGCGGCGACGAGCAGATTGACGATGCCAATGCCCGCGGACCCGGAGCCGAACATGGCGATGATGTGTTCGCGGAGCGGAATTCCGGTGGCGTTTACGCCTGCGAGCAGGGTTGCGGTGGTCACCGCTGCGGTGCCTTGAATGTCGTCGTTGAATGTGCACAGGCGATCGCGATAGCGCTCCAGCAGCCGCGACGCGTTGGCGCCGGCGAAATCCTCCCATTGCAGAAGAATGTGCGGCCAGCGGCGCTCGACTGCGCTCACGAAGGTCTCAACAAAATCGTCGTACTCCTGCCCGCGGACGCGCTGGTGCCGCCAGCCGACGTAGATGGGATTATCAAGCAGCACTTCGTTGTCAGTGCCCACATCGAGCAGGATGGGCAAGCAATGTTCGGGCGGAATGCCGCCCAGCGCCGTGTAGAGCGCCATTTTGCCGATGGGAATGCCCATGCCGCCCGCGCCTTGATCGCCCAGGCCGAGAATGCGTTCTCCATCGCTGACCACAATGCACCGCACTGCATCGTAGCGGGGGTTCGAAAGAATTTGCTCCACGCGATCGCGATCGGGATAGCTGAGAAAAAGTCCACGAGGCTTGCGCCAGATTTCGGAAAAACGCTGGCACCCCTCGCCCACCGTCGGCGTGTAGACAACCGGTAGCAGCTCCTCGGTGTGCTGGGCAATCAGCGAATAGAACAGCGTCTCATTGCTGTCCTGCAGGTCGCGCATACTGCTGTATTTGTCGAAGGGCGTGGGATGGCTGTCGAGCGCGCGCTTGCGACGCTGGCACTGATCTTCCAGCGTCCCGAGGTGCGGCGGCAACAGGCCGTGCAACGCGAAATCGTCGCGCTCCACCTCCGTGAACGCCGTGCCCTTGTTGAGGCGCGGATTCATAAGCAGATCGAGTCCGGTGAGGTTGGTGCGAACCACGGATTGGCCGGGGCGACCGGGCGGTGGGATTGTGGAGCTCAAGACAGTCTTCTCCGTTGACGGTTTGAGAATAGGATACGCAATCCCTAGGCGAATGTGATGAAAACCACTTCCGGGCGGGTTCCGGCGCGCAGGGGAGGGCCCCAGGTTCCAGCGCCGGTAGAAGTGTAGACCTGGAGCGCACCGAAACGGTGCAGACCACTGGTGAAGCGGCCGTAGATGCTGCTCGTGATCCAAGTGAAGGGCAGAAATTGACCGCCGTGCGTGTGGCCGGAGAGCTGGAAGTTGAAGCCCGCCTGCTCTACCGTGGGCAGGCGCGCGGGTGCGTGGTTCAGCAGGATCGAAGGCCGTTCGCGGTCGAGACGCATGCCGTCGAGCGCGGCTTTCATGCGCAGCGGCGAGGAAGAGCTGTGATAGAACACGCCCGCCACTTGCACACCGTCAACGGTCACAAGTTCGTTGCCGAGGACGCGAATTCCGGCGCGGGCGATGGCCTTGATGTAGTGTGTGGGATCGGAAAACTCCTCGTGGTTGCCCGTGGAAAAGTAGATGCCGAGCGGCGGCGTAAGTTGCTTGAACGGCGCAACCAGCCGGTCGAGGTCGCCTTTGGTGCCGTCGAAGACATCGCCGGGAAGAAAGACCACGTCGGGCTGGAAGGACTGGGCTTTGGCCACGAGGCGCTGGCAGAACTGCACGCCATTGATGGGCCCGAGATGCAGATCGCTCAGCAGTACCGCGCGCCGTCCGCGCCAGGACGCGGGAAGGTTCGGCAACTCGACCGTGATGCGGCGGATGCGCACCATGCGCGCATTGAAGAGACCGAAGATTCCGATCAGGGCCGCGATCGCGTAGAGGATGACGACGACAAGCGGGCGTGCGAAGGCGGCATGGGCCGGAGGAAGCATCAGCCGCATCGCCAACCAAACTATCCAGGCCAGCAGCGACGCCCAGAAAAAGAAGTTGAGAAAGCCGAGCTCGATGGCGGCCAGCCAGTAAATGAATCGCACGGCGAAATTCGAAAAGCGGAACGCGAGCAGTGACGCAACCACGAAGCTGAAGGCCAGCACCAGCATGGTCACATGCAGTCCGGACACGGCAGCAGGAGCAAGGCCGGGCCAGAAGGCGATCCAGGTGGAGAAAATCAACCAGTGCGCAGCAAAGAGGATGACCTGTATGACGCAGATTGCCAGAGCTGGCCAGGCTTTCAAGCGGATCTCCTTCTAAACATCATTTCATGAACGGAAGCTGGGGCTGTTGGTGGCGTGGTGTTCGTGGTCTCCCACATCTCAAAATCGAGATCTCCACCCCACGGACGGGGACCTGTCCGCGGGGGCTCCGGTCGTGGGGCACCCATTCTTGTGCTGAGTTGAGAGAAGGCGGCCTGGGGTTCGTGGTCTCCCACATCTCAAAATCGAGATGTGGGGCACCCATTTTTCGTGCTGAGTTGCCGGGAGGCGGGTTGGGCTCGTGCTCTCCCACCCTTTCGCCAGAAAGCGGCGAAAGGATGGGGCACGGATGACGTCCATGCAACAATCTTTTCATGAAGCACTCCGCCGGCAACGCGATGGGAATCTACGTTTCCATTCCCTTTTGCCGGTCGAAGTGCACCTACTGCAACTTCGCGTCGGGCGTGTTTCCGGCGTCGGATCACGCGCGTTATGTGGAGCGGGTCATCGAAGACCTGACTGGAGCAGGAGCCTGGGCCGGGAAGATGGGAGTGGAGCTCACGCGACGCGTGGATACGGTGTATCTGGGCGGCGGAACGCCTTCGTTGCTGGCTCCGGGGTTGCTCGCGCGGCTTTTCGCAACCATGCGCGCCGAATTCGATTTCGATGCTGATGCCGAAATCACCATGGAGTGCGCGCCGGGGCAAATCGCGGATGAAACCCTCGACGCGATGGCGGCAGCGGGCGTGAACCGCGTGAGCCTGGGCGTGCAGTCCTTTATCGATAGCGAAGCGCACTTGAGCGGCCGTTTGCATAGCCGTGCCATGGTTGAGGCGGACCTGAAGCGGCTGCGCGCTGCCGGCATTACCAATCTGAATTTGGATTTGATCGCAGGCCTGGCCGAGCAAACCTTCGCTTCATGGGAGGAATCGCTCGAGGTTCTGATTGCTTCGGAAGTTCCTCACGCCAGCGTGTACATGCTGGAGGTGGACGAGGACTCGCGCCTGGGTCGCGAAATGTTGAAGGGCGGAGCGCGCTATCGCGCCGGACTGGTGCCGAACGACGATGCCATCGCGCGCATGTACGAGCGGGCGCTTGAGCGGCTTGAAGCGGCGGGGCTGCGGCAGTACGAGATTTCCAATTTTTGCCTTCCAGGCTTCTACTCTCGGCATAATCTTCGCTACTGGGAGAGGCGGCCGTATCTGGGCGCGGGACTGGATGCTTCGTCGGCATTGCATGCAGCAGCCTTGGAGAACGGCGACGCACATCAGGGAGAACCGCCGGAAGTGCTGCGCGCGACGACGACTGACGATTTGCAGGCGTATCTCGCCGGGACGGGAATGACGGAAACTTCGCGGCTGGGGCCGGCGCAGCAGCACGAAGAGGCGTGGTTTCTGGGGTTGCGTACCAACGCAGGCGTGGACGTGGCTGCGCTGCGCGCGGAGTTTGGCGACGAGCTGCTTGCGCCCGCGCTGGAAACCGTTAGACGCCTCGCCGAAGACGGGCTTCTGATCTTTGACGGCGCGCGTGCGCGGCTCACCGCGCGAGGACGGCTGATCTCGAACGATGTGTTTCAGGAGTTCCTCGATCTGGCTGCGGAAACAGCAACGTCCTAGACGGCCTTGAGTAGTAGCAGCGTGATGTCATCATGCTGCGGCGCGTCGCCGACAAAGCGATCGAGATCCGTCATGATGGCGCTTAGCAGCGTCTGCGGCGAGGCCGCCAAATTGGTGTGCAGAACCACTAACAAGCGCGGTTCGCCGTACTCTTCGGCGCGGTTGTTCTCCGCCTCCGTGACGCCATCGGTGAAGACGACGAGCCAATCGCCGGCTTCGAGCGTAACCACTCCCGATTGGTAAGCGGCGCTCTGCTGGATGCCGAGCGGGATGCCGCCCTCCTGCAAGCGCTCGATGGCTCCCGTTCGACGGCGCAGGATGGGCGGGTTGTGCCCGGCGTTCACATAGCTCAGTGTGCGCGACGCGGGTTCGTACTCCGCAATGAAGGCGGTGGTGAAGCGGCGGCCATTCTGGCTGTTGCTGCAGGCGTAGTTGTTCATGCGGCCCACCAGCTCGGTCAACGGGCTCTCAGTGGCGGACAGAGTTTTGAGGCTGGCCTGAAAGGTGGCCATCAGCATGGCCGCCGGCACGCTCTTGCCGGCAACGTCGGCAATGGCGATCAGGTAGTCGCTGCCGGGTGATTGCGCGGGGCGGCGGGGAAAGACGTCATAGTAATCTCCGGCTACGGTATTGGCGGGACGCGTGGCAAACGCAATCTCCAGGCCCGGCACGGCGGGCGGCACCGGTGGCAGCAGCCAGGCCTGAATCTCCTTGGCGATCTGCAGGTCGCGCTTCATGACCACGCGGTCTGAGATCTCAAGCAACAGCAGTACCAGCAGCAGAATGACGCCCCAAAAGGCTCCGCTGGCCCCAAAGGTGTGAGCGTCGTTGTTCCAGAGAATGTCCACGTCGGGAATCAGGAAGATCAGCGCGAAGAGGAGCAGCACGCGGCGCGCCGGAGTGAGCTTGTCGAAGATGGCCCAGAGAAACTGCCTGGCCATCCAGATGAAATGCTTGACCCTTCCCCTTCCCGGCGGACGCTCAGTGTCGATTTCCTTGGAATAAAGCCGGTAACTGGTGCGAGCGTCGGCATGGAATTGCCTCCACAGCTCGCTGAGCACGACGCCGTCGGTGATGCGCCGCCAGAATGTGCGAGCGCGCTTCATGAGGTCATCGATCCTTGCAAAGAAAGTCGCGCCTGACGGAAGCCCAACGCGCTGGACAAGCTACTCGAAAACATGACGGGATTATAAGCGGTCTCACCAGGCAAGCAGTTCATCGCCCGAAGTTGCGGAGAGAAACGTGACGGGCGACGGCAAGGGTTGCGGCGGGCTGCCGAAACACTGGATGGATTCGGGACCGGCGGCCTTGGCCCACTCGAGAGCTTTCTCGGCTTCGCGCAGCACCACCACCGGCGAGCGGCCGTGGCTGATGGCGATGCCGAAGCACGCGGAGAGACGAACAGTTTCGCCGGCCACGTGGAAGGGCGTGGCAAACACCTCGGCGCGCAAGCGCTCGGTAAGGGTCATCGCGTTGGCCGGGGCGCACGAGGGCAAGGCGACGAGAAATGCATCCATGCCCGGCCGGCCCAGCACGTCGTAGCTGCGCAGCAGGGCCGCGGTGCGGCTGGCCACCTGGCACAGCAGCTCGTCGCAGGCATCCACGCCGAGCCGCGAGTTCCAGTGGCCGAAGTCGTCGATATCGAAGAGCACCAGACACAGGTCGCTATGGCTGCGCTGCACGCGGTCGGTCTCGCGAAACAGCATGGCCAGCAGGGTCTCGCGATTGTAGACGCCGGTCAGGTGGTCGAGTTGCGCGCAGCGCAGGGCGGCGTCGCGCAAGGATTCAAGCTCGTTCGCCATGCGCTGATTGCGCAGCACCAGGTCAAGGCGCAACTGCCAGTAGGTGGACTCGGCGGAGCGCAGCACGAGATCGTCAACAGCGCCCTCGGCAAGGTGATCGATACCCTCCGCTGTCACCGTGTCGGCGATGAGAACGATGGGCAGGTGCGCGCTTTCGGCTTCGGCGCGGATAGCCGCCAGCAGTTGGCCCATGGGCATGCCGGGCAGTTGCGCGTCGAGCAGAATCAGATTGGGAGGGTGCGGGCCGGAGATGAAGGCGAGTGCGGCATGCGCGGAAAGCACGATATCGACACGCGCGCCGGCAGCCAGCAGCGTGGGCTCAATGGCGGTGAGCAGGTCCGTGTCCTGCGACGCGAGGAGGAAAGTGGGTTGAGCGTGAGCGGACATCCAGAAATGTCTCCTGCTGGATGTATCGACGCAGATTAGAAAAAACTTAGGAGTTGGAAGAAAGATTGTTGGGAGATCTGAATGACCTTTGCGCGGGTTTGCGGGGCCAAAGGTAATGTGTCCGTGCGGGGACATCGACTGTGCGCCGTGGCACACAAATGCAGGTCCCCATTCGACTTCGACCGCTCTGCGATCTTCGCTCAGGGCAGGCTTTCGACTCGCTCGCTTCGCGAACTCGCTCAGGATGACCAGTTTTTGTTGGGGCTTGTGCTGTCCCACCCTTTCGCAAAGAACGCGAAAGGATGGGGCACGGGATGTTTGCGCTGAGTTAAAAGAGATGGATTGGGATTCGTGCTTTCCCACATCTCAAAATCGAGATGTGGGGCACCCATTTTCGCGGTGAGTTGAAAGAGATGGATTGGGATTCGGGGTCTCCCACCCTTTCGCACACAGTTTCAAGAAGCGGGTTCTTCGACTCGCTCCGCTCGCCCAGAAGGGCGGCGCACGGAGATTGGGTACCGGAGCTAATCCACGAAGTCTACTTGCGGAGCGATGGGGATCACGCCGCGCTCGTGGCCCAGTGCCAGCAGTTTGCGAATGGCCTCGCGGCCGTCGGCGCCGTAGTCGAGGGTGCGCTCGTTCACGTACATGCTCACGAAGCGGCTGGCGAGGTTCACGTCGAGGTCGCGCGCGAACTGCATGGCGTATTCCAGGGCCTGTTCGCGGTGTTCGAGGGCGTGGTTGATGGAATCACGCAACGCCTTGGAGATAATTTTGTGCGATTCAGCGCCGAGCGAGCGGCGGATGGCGTTGCCGCCCAGCGGCAGCACAAGTCCGGTGGTCTCGCGCCACCAGACGCCGAGGTCGAGGACCTTATAGAGCCCGCTGGTCGAATACGTGAGCTGCCCCTCGTGGATGATGAGCCCGGCATCGAACTTACCGGCCTGAATCTGGGGAATGATCTGATCGAAAGGAACGACTTCAGTTTCAATGGCCGGGTTGAAGATTTTGAGCGCGAGATAAGCCGTGGTCAGGGTTCCGGGAACGGCGACGCGGATGCTGCCGAGGTCGCTGGTTTTCATCTTGCGGCTGGTGACCACCATGGGACCGTAGCCCTCGCCCACGCTGCCGCCGCAGCCCATGAGCGTGTAGTTCTCCTGCACGTAAGGATAAGCATGAAAGCTGATGGCGCTGACGTCGTAGAACGCCTCTTCGCGGGCGCGGCGGTTCAGGGTTTCGATATCGCAAAGCGCGTGCGTGAAGCGATAGCCGGGGACGCGAACTTTATTCGTCGCGAGGCCATAAAACATGAACGCGTCGTCGGAATCGGGACTATGCGCAATAGAGATTTCTTTGACGGCGGGATTGGCGGCTTGGCCGGCTTTTCCAGACGATTGAGTACTCACAGCAGGGGGAATCCTTTCGGCAACAAACACTTCAATAACTTGGTTGGATGCGGCAACGGCTTTCACAGGTCGGCGGTTCCCGCTCAATTTTCCTGGTCTTGCCCGACTGGTAGATCAGCGTTTCACTTCCAGGTCAGACTGCTCGGCGGGTTCAAAAGTCGCAGCTGGTTCACTGCGCTGCCGGGTACGCTGTCGCCAGACGTGAAACGCCACCCCTGCGGCCGCAAACAGCAGCGCCGCGAGTGAAACGAGTAGAGCAATGAAAAGCCAGCGCATGGGACAGACTTCTGCAAGGATACCAGAGAGCGCGTGCGCGCAGGCCGAAGGGCCCAGAGCGCGCAATTCATTTTGGCGTGCGCAGGCTGGCATGGAGCCACGCCAGATAGGGATGGCTGCCGGCTTCCACCGCAAGCACAAGAAATTCAGGCGTTTGGTAGCTGTGGAGTTCGTGCAGGCGCGCTTCCAGGGCGGGCAGCCGATCGCTGGCGGTTTTGAGCAACAGCATGCATTCGGACGAGGATTCGACCTTGTCGTTCCAGTGATAGATGGAATGCACGGCGGGCAGCAGCGTGGCGCATGCGGCCAGCCGCTCCTCCACCAGCGCGCGGCTAAGACGCGCCGCTTCTTCGGGGCTGACGACGGTGGTCATCACAATGCGAGCGGATGATGTGGATTCGAGCATAAGGCCCCTCCCGAATGAAAACTTTGCTGCAAACACTGTAAGCCGCAAATCTAGAGTTGTCTCTACGGCGGGGGAAAGGCAGTTTTCACGGGCTGCCCAGCGGGGGTCGGGAGACCCCCGCTACAGCCGGTCAGGAGACCGGCGCTACAAGATGGTCGCCGCGCGTGAAAAGTGCGGACTGAGCCGGTTGGGCTGCCGGGATTAGTGGACTAATTCTGCGAGCACTTCGATCTCCTGGTGGTTCGCGGTGCCGGGAATATCGAGCGAGCCGAGAACGAGAGGCTTGTTCTCGAGTCAATTCCGAGGATCCCTGAAGAACGGTTTGCTGAAAGACTGGATCGGGCGCGACGGTGCGGCCTTCTCGCCGCTGAGGCTCGACTGCTCGATCTTCGAGCGCAAGAGGAGAGTTCTCCGGCGATCCGCTCAGCGTCGCCTCGATGCTCAGCCCCACGTCCTGATATTGGATCTCGGAGCTCTGCGCAGTCGATTCCCTTTCCACCGTGCCGATCACGATGGGCACTTTGCTTCCCTGTTTGAAGATCGTCCGCTCTCCCGCGACCGCAAGAAAAACAAAATGCTGCGATCCTGTGCGCTTGCCGTTCTCAAAGTCGGTGATGGTGTAGGTGAGTCGATAGACTTTGTGCGGCCGGTCAAGCTCGGCGATGAGTTTCTGCGCAGACGCAAGGTCCTCTTTGTGGCGTGCAGGGTGATAGCGTTCTGTGATTGAACACGGAAGAACCGCGCCCTGGGCAGCACATTGCGCAAGTCGCTTGCAATGTCGTTCAGATCGTTCTGCCCCGTGGCATTTTTCAGAAAGATGGTTTGTACCGTCTCCGACGGCGGCGCGGGCCGCGCTTCGGATGGCTGCGATCCGGCTGGATTGGTTTGCGCGCCGGCGTGGGGCGCAAACATCATGACGGTCAGCGTGCACGTTGCGGCCAGGGCCGCGAACCTCGCTAAATTTCTCCCGTTTATTTCTCCGATTAGTCGCATGTCTCCCCTTTCCCGCTGTTCCTCAGGAACAGCACGGTGCATGTCTTGATTGGGCCCAGGGCATCCTCTGCCAACTAGACGCCGGACGGCAAAATCCGCTCAGAATTTGAAGACCGGCTGCGATTATTTATTCACCGGTTTCGGATAGGTGCGTGTTTTCAGTCCATCGAGCTCACTGCATTTGCGCGCTCGCGGCGGGAACGTCGAGCCGGATTTGATCGACGGGAATCTCCAGCGCGCCCACCTGGTCGCCTACTTTGTCGTGCACGCCAAGGCGCAAGAAGAAGTTGCCCTTCACCGGAATGGCAATTTCCGCTTTTGCATGCAGCCCGGAGACGAGCAGTTCACGGTAATGATCCGGAGGTCAGGTCGAGCGTCGCGGTCTGAATGATCGAATTCACCTCTTCGCCGTCACCAGTGTATACGACCGCAACAAACTCGATGGATGCGTGACGTATGCCGTCAGGGGTTCGCGTGAAGCGGACCTTATGCACGTCGGCGTCGTAGAAAATGGCGTAGTTGCGGAAGGGCTTGTGCTGCCACTCCGGCTTCAGAAAGTTGTCCGGCGGAATCGTGTCCTTCTTGTTCAGTTTCTCGGTGTTCGCATCCGCCTGGAGCCTGGCGGCAAAGACGATTTCCGTGGGTGGGATGGCGCCCAGGCCCATGGCTGCGCCGAAGCCTCCGTTGGTCGCGTGGTGAATGGTGGCGCCCAGTGCAGTGGGATTGGCCGTTGCACCGGTGTCCTGCGCGCCGGCAGGCGACTGGTCGATTACTGCCCCGGTGCTTTCCTGCTGTTCCGCCTGGTCGGCCATGCGCTTTTCGATCGCCTCAATCCCAGCTTGTTCGCGCGCGTCGAAGTTGTAAGCGTAGTAGCCGTTCTTGTGCTGCAACTGCACATCGGGCCGATCCACGGCGACCTTGATGCTCCGGAACTCCCCATTCCACTTGGTATTTGTGGTGCCGTAGGCGATCGAATAATAGCTTGAGCCGGTGCGGATCACGTCTTCAATCACGCGCGTGAAATCGTTGGTGTTGTAGTAGGCCTTGCCGCCGGTTTGCTGCGCGATCTCGTCCATATTTGCGTGGTTGTCAAAGCCGGGAATGCCGCCGCGCATGGGCTGAATCCCCCCGCGCGACGCCGCGCCAAAGGAGCTGGGCATTGCCACGAGGCCGAACGTATCCACCGGGTACACGGCGATGCGGCTCACCAACAGCACATCGGTCAGCTCGCTGGCTTCGTCCTCGCTGTCCGTCACCGTCATGCCGTCGCGAAACGGATTGCCGAAACCGAAGCCCGTCCGCGTCATCGGAATCCGTCCGGTGAACCAGATGAGGTTCTTGCGTCCCGGATACGCGGCCAGATAGCCGCCTAACATGCGCATCCCACCGCGCAGATTGTCCATCAGGGTGCGGCGGTATACCGCGTCGTACGTGTAGGAGCGCGGCGCGGCCGTGGGCTTGGCCAGGGTCGGCATATCGCGCTTGCTCTCCGCGGCTGCAAGCAACACCTTGGGGTCCGACGTGAATCCCTGGATCAGATGCATCTCGGTATCGAGCTGGAAGATCGCCACCGGCGGCCCGGGCTGCATGTTTTTCAAAAATTTAATAAGCTGTTGGCGCATCACCATCTGCGCCTCAATCGGCGAGTCCATGGCGTCGAGCAGCAGCACGATGGACGCGTTGGTGTTGCGCGCCGGGGTGTAGTTGGAAAAGGTGTTGGGCGGCAGTTCCGGCGCCGACGCCAGCTTGTTCAGCTCTTCCGCAGCCATGGCATGATGCTCGTTCAACCGCCGGATGACCTGCGGCTGTCCTTGCTCGGACACACTGAAGTCGGAGGCCTTGAGCCCAGTGACAGGCTGCCCGCTTTTGTCGACCACCAGCACGTCCAGCAAAACCTCGCGTGCGGTGACCCGAATCGTGGGAGTTTCCGCAGGCTGGGGCGCCGGAGTCTGCCCGGGGGCAATCCCTACCGTGGGCGCCGGAGCTTGAGCCGGCGGAGCTTGCGGCGGTTGATTTTGGGCAAAGAGGCCGCTCGTGAAAGCAAGACTAACTACAACGGCAGACAAACAGAAAGAACGAAGTGCGGTACGAGAAGACATGAGACGCCCCCGGATGCCTGGAATGTACGCGAGAATTATACGAGCCTTTCTGGAAACAGGAATGCCGCAGTTTCGCGGACTCATTTCCCGCACATGTGAGCCCGGCGGGATCGGCGCGCTTGGCCGACCGGGGCCGAGTGTTGCAGTATGGTCCTTGCGGCAAAAGCGAACCTGCCGCGCGTGGAGAAAAGCATGAGCACAGCGATCAAATTTGGCACTTCGGGCTGGCGGGCGATTGTTGCAGACGAGTTTACGGTGGCCAATATCCGCCTGGCGGTCGGCGGAATTGCCGAGTATGTGAAGACGATGCCGGCGCCACACCGAGTGCTGGTAGGCCGTGATTCGCGCTTCCTCGGCGAGAGCTTTGTGGCGGAAGCGGCCCGGGTTTTGGCCGGGGCAGGCGTGACGCCGATTGTGATTCCGGAGGCCGCGCCCACGCCGGCCATCGCGTATGCCGTGCGCACGCTCAAGACCTGCGGCTCCATCAACTTCACTGCCTCGCACAATCCGCCGGAGTACAACGGCATCAAGTACTCCACGCCCGACGGCGCACCGGCGCTGCCCGAAGCCACTAAACAGATTGAAGCGGCGGCAGAGAATCTATTCAAAGGGGGCGGCGGGGGCATTCCCAGCCCCTTCGCGGAGAAATTTGAAACTGTCGACGTGAAGCCTTCGTTTCTGAAGCGGCTGGCGGAGCTGGTCGATCTGAAGGCCATCGCCAAGTCGGGCATCAAGGTGGTCTACGATCCGTTCTGGGGCGCGGGGCGCGGCTATGCTGTCACATTCTGCGCGAAGCCGGCGTGACCGTCGGGACCGTGCACGATTACCGCGACGTGCTCTTCGGCGGGCACGCGCCGGAGCCCGACGACCATCTGCTGGGCGACGCCAAACGAAAGATGAAAGAGATCGGCGCGTCGCTGGTGATCGCCACAGACGGCGATGCCGACCGCTTCGGCATCGTGGATGGCGACGGAACTTTCATCCAGCCCAACTACATGATCGCGCTGCTCTTCGACTACCTGGTGGAGACGCGCGGCTGGAAGAACGGCGTGGCCAAGAGCGTGGCGACGACGAACCTGATCAACGCGCTGGCCGATTATCACAAGGTGCCGCTCTATGAAACGCCGGTGGGATTCAAGTACATCGGCGAGCTGATCATCCAGGACAAGATCGCCATCGGCGGCGAGGAGTCGGCGGGGCTGACCATCCGCGGCCACGTGCCGGAAAAGGACGGCGTGATCGCGGGTCTGCTGATGGCGGAGATGGTGGCCACGCGCGGCAAGAGCCTGGGCGCGCAATTGCAGGCGCTTTTTGCCAAAGTTGGTTCCTTTTACCCGACGAGAGAACTTCCACTTGACCCCGGCGCAGAAAACCGCGTTCACTGAGAAGTTGAAGGCCGATCCCAGAGAACTGGGCGGGCGCAAGGTTGTGAGCGTAGTCAGGACCGACGGGCTGAAGCTGATTCTGGACGATGGCTCGTGGGTGTGCTACCGGCTTTCAGGAACAGAGCCGGTGGTGAGGGCGTATACCGAG
>CAWFPZ010000023.1:0-211822 GCA_963817835.1 uncultured Acidobacteriota bacterium
CCGTCACCGGTGTATACGATCGCAACAAACTCGATGGATGCGTGACGTATTCCGTCAGGGGTTCGCGTGAAGCGGACCTTATGCACGTCGGCGTCGTAGAAAACGGTGTAGTTGCGGAAGGGCTTGTGCTGCCACTCCGGCTTCAGAAAGTTGTCCTGCGGAATCGCGTCGCTTCTTGTTCAGTTTCTCGGTGTTCGCATCCGCCTGGAGCCTGGCGGCAAAGACGATTTCCGTGGGTGGAATGGCGCCCAGGCCCATGGCCGCGCCGAAGCCTCCGTTGGTCGAGTGGTGAATGGTGGCGCCCAGTGCGCGGGATTGGCCGTTGCACCGGTGTCCTGCGCGCCGGCGGGCGGCTGGTCGTTTTCTGCCCCGGTGCTTTCCTGCTGTTCCGCCTGGTCGGCCATGCGCTTCTCGATCGCCTCAATCCCAGCTTGTTCGCGCGCGTCGAAGTTGTAGGCGTAGTAGCCGTTCTTGTGCTGCAACTGCACATCGGGCCGGTCCACGGCGACCTTGATGCTCCGGAACTCCCCATTCCACTTGGTATTGGTGGTGCCGTAGGCAATCGAATAGTAGCTTGAGCCGGTGCGGATCACATCTTCGATCACGCGCGTGAAATCGTTGGTGTTGTAATAGGCCTTGCCGCCGGTTTGCTGCGCGATCTCGTCCATATTTGCGTGGTTGTCGAAGCCGGGAATGCCGCCGCGCATGGGCTGAATCCCCCCGCGCGACGCCGCGCCAAAGGAGCCACCGGGCGCCACCAGGCCGAACGTATCCACCGGATACACCGCAATGCGACTCACCATCAGCACGTCGGTCAGCTCGCTGGCTTCGTCCCCGCTGTCCGTCACCGTCATGCCGTCGCGGAACGGATTACCGAAACCGAAGCCCGTCCGCGTCATCGGAATCCGTCCGGTGAACCAGATGAGGTTCTTGCGTCCCGGATACGCGGCCAGATAGCCGCCTAACATGCGCATCCCACTGCGCAGATTGTCCATCAGGGTGCGGCGGTAAACCGCATCGGACGAGTAGGTGCGCGGCGCCGCCGTGGCCGGCGCCAGGGTCGGCATGTCGCGCTTGCTCTCCGCGGCTGCAAGCAGCACCTTGGGGTCCGACGTGAATCCCTGGATCAGGTGCATCTCGGTATCGAGCTGGAAGATCGCCACCGGCGGCCCGGGCTGCATGTGCTTCAAGAAATTAATGAGCTGATCGCGCATCGCCATCTGCGCCTCAATCGGCGAGTCCATGGCGTCGAGCAGCAGCACGATGGATGCGTTGGTATTGCGCGCCGGCGTGTAGTTGGAAAAGGTGTTGGGCGGCAGTTCCGGCGCCGACGCCAGCTTGTTCATCTCGTCCGCAGTCCATGGCATGGTGCTCGTTCAACCGCCGGATGACCTGCGCCTGTCCTTCCTCCGACACGCTGAAGTCGGAGGCTTTTAGCCCGGTCACCGGCTGCCCGCTCTTGTCGACCACCAGCACGTCAAGCAGAACCTCGCGTGCGGTGACCCTGAATCGTGGGTGCTTCCACAGGCTGGGGCGTCGGAGACTGTCCGGGCGCAATCCCTACCGTGGGCGGCGGAGCTTGAGCCGGCGGAGCTTGCGGCGGTTGACCGTGGGCAAAGAGGCCGATGGTGAAAGCAAGACCAACAACAAGGACAGACAAATACAAGGAACGAAGTGCGGTATGAGGAGACATGAGGGGCCCCCTGACTGGGACGGAAGTACGCGAGAATTATACGAGCCTTTCCGGGAACAGGAATGCCGCGGTTTCGCGCACCCATTTCCCGCCCATGCGGGCGCGGCGGGATTAGCGCGCTTGGCCGACCGGGGCCGAGTGTTGCAGTATGGTCCTTGCGGCACGCGAACCTGCCGCGCGTGGAGAAAAGCATGAGCACGGCGATCAAATTTGGCACTTCGGGCTGGCGGGCGATTGTTGCAGACGAGTTTACGGTGGCCAATATCCGCCTGGCGGTCGGCGGCATTGCCGAATACGTGAAGACGATGCCGGCGCCGCACCGCGTGCTGGTCGGCCGCGATTCGCGCTTCCTCGGCGAGAGCTTTGTGGCGGAGGCGGCGCGAGTTCTGGCCGGGGCAGGCGTGACGCCGATTGTGATTCCCGAGGCCGCGCCCACGCCGGCCATCGCGTACGCCGTGCGCACGCTCAAGACCTGCGGCTCCATCAACTTCACCGCCTCGCACAATCCGCCGGAGTACAACGGCATCAAGTACTCCACGCCCGACGGCGCACCGGCGCTGCCTGAAGCGACCAAGCAGATTGAAGCGGCGGCAGAAAATCTTTTCAAAGGGGGCGGCGGGCGGCATTCCCAGCCCCTTTGCGGAAAAATTTGAAACCGTCGACGTGAAGCCTTCGTTCCTGAAGCGGCTGGCCGAGCTGGTCGATCTGAAGGCCATCGCCAAGTCGGGCATCAAGGTGGTCTACGATCCGTTCTGGGGAGCGGGGCGCGGCTATAGCTGTCACCTTCTGCGCGAAGCGGGCGTGACCGTCGGGACCGTGCACGATTACCGCGACGTGCTCTTCGGCGGGCACGCGCCGGAGCCCGACGACCATCTGCTCGGCGACGCCAAGACGAAAGATGAAAGAGATCGGCGCGTCGCTGGTGATCGCCGTCGACGGCGATGCCGACCGTTTCGGCATCGTGGATGGCGACGGAACCTTTATCCAGCCCAACTACGTCATCGCGCTGCTCTTCGACTACCTGGTGGAGACGCGCGGCTGGAAGAACGGCGTGGCCAAGAGCGTTGCCACCACCAATCTGATCAACGCGCTGGCCGATTATTACAAGGTGCCGCTCTATGAAACGCCGGTGGGCTTCAAGTACATCGGCGAGCTGATCATCGCCGACAAAATCGCCATCGGCGGCGAAGAATCGGCCGGGCTCACCATCCGCGGCCACGTGCCGGAGAAGGATGGCATCATCGCCGGCCTGCTGATTGCGGAGATGGTGGCCACGCGCGGCACGAGCCTGGGCGCGCAATTCAAGGCGCTTTTTGCCAAGGTTGGTTCCTTTTACCCGACCAGAGAGAACTTCCACTTGACCGCGGAGCAGAAAGCCGCGTTCACTGAGAAGTTGAAGGCCGATCCCAGCGAACTGGGCGGGCGCAAAGTCGTGAGCGTAGTCCGGACCGACGGGCTGAAGCTGATTCTGGACGATGGCTCGTGGGTGTGCTACCGGCTTTCGGGAACCGAGCCGGTGGTCAGGGCGTATACCGAGGCGCGCGACGAGAACCAGATGGAAGCCCTGCGCACGGCGGCCGAAAAATTTGTTCTCGGCTGATAGAGGATTGAGGTTCGATGCCGGAAGAAACACCGCAACAAGAAAACGCGCAAACGGCAACGCCCGAGGCAGACACCAAGCGCCGGCGCCGCTGCGCGAGCGTACCCTGATCTGGGCACAACGGCTGTGGCGGCCGGCGGGAACCGGGGTGGCCGTGGTGCTGGCGCTGCTGGTGACGTGGCACGTGATCTACGGCAAGCACGGCGTCTCCGTGTGGCAGCAGAAACGCGCTGAAGACCGCGCCCTGCAGCAGGAAATCAAGGACCTGCAACAGGAAAACGAGCAGATGCGCCAGCAGGTCCAGCGCCTGCAATCGGATCCCGAGGAGATTGAACGCGAGGCGCGGGAAAAACTGCACTACGCCAAGCCCGGCGAGGTGATTGTCAATTTGCCCGCGTCGCCGCAACAGACGCAGCCGGGCAAATAGCGACGCTCCAGGCTCTGTCGCTCCCTGCCCTTCTCAAAAATCAATGTGCGCGCGGATGGTCGACACGTACACTGGGCCGCGGTCGCGTGTTGTAGCCGGGATGGGCAATCTGAGTCCCGCCAAACATGCCGTAGAGCCCGTGCCACACATGGACGTTGTAGTACCACTCCACAATGTCTTCGCGCCCATAGGTCAGGTTGCCGTCGCCGAGCAGAAAGCCGAGTCCGCCATAGTGCAGATAATTCTGGTGGTCGCGCTTGATGGCGTTTGAGACAAATGCCACGCCGATTTTGTCGTTCGACCGATGCCAGTTGTGGCCGTTGTAATCGCCGCCGAAGAGAATCGTCTGCCCGACTTCGGTGTAAGCGAACGACTCGTGCTGATCCTCATTCCATCCGAAGCGCGCAAAAAGGCGCAGGCTGTCCGTTACTTCCTGTTCGGTGTTCAGGCCAAAGCCGTATTTCACTTGGCCGTTGCGTTCAGATTGCGTGATGTCGGGCGTGGCGATTTTCCCGGCGAGATACTGCTGCACGGACTCGCGGTAGTCGCCCATGTGCGCATGATTCACGAAGCTCAACACGCGCACCGCGCCTTCGCGCTTGGAGTTGAGTAACGGCGCGAAGAGGCCTTTGCGCAATTCGAACTCCCAGTTCTGCCCGTTGGCGCGGCTGAAGGCCCAGTCGAGGGTAATGCCGTTGGCAATGGTTGGCATGGCGGCGATGGCGTAACGCGCTGACCAGACGCGGTCGTCGTATTCCAGAACTCCGCCCACGGTGTAGCCGCGCGTGTCGGCGGCGTAATCCCATGCGCCGTTGTTGTCGATGGTCCAGTTAGTGAATTGCAAATGACTGTCGGACCCAACGGAGTTCACATCGAAGGTGTCGGGCAGGCTCATTTTGCCGATGCGAATCTCGAAGCGGCGCACGGGAACTTTGGACGCCAGCGCAAACGGACCGCGGTCCTGATCGGTGGTTGCGTCCGTCAGTCCGATGATCTGGTGAATCTCGCCGTGCGAAAGATAGGGAGAGATGCTCAGGGTCGGGTTGCGCACTACGTCGAGGTTCGTCTCGCCGGCCAGTCCCAGCGCCTGGGAGATGCCGCGACCGCCGGCATTTTCAACATCGACGATGAGATCGGTGTCGTAGCGCGTGTTGGGGCGCAACTGATAACCCAGATAGAGCGTCGATACCTCAGAGGCTTTGGCCTCATCATCGTCGATCAAACTGTTGGCGCCCTGGTAGGGCGAATGAAAATGCCCGTGCATCTGCAATATGCTGTTGGCCTGGCCTGAGACCCAGTAGCGAGCCGTCTCCGAGTGCGGAAACATGGTGAGCGTTTCAACCGCAGGCGGTGCGGTGGGCCCCGCGCCCCCGGCGCCGTCCGACGCGGCCCCATCGATCCCGTTCGCTGACCATTCAAAAAATAGGGAGCCGCCCATTGGCACAACGAACGAAGGCTGAGCCTGCTCCGCCCCGCCGCTCATTGCCGCACGCTGCGGCTCGGGCACGGACGGCAGACCATCCGCCGTCTGGGCACGGGCTGGCGCCGCCGTGAGCAGGAAGATATCTGCGAGAACAGCGAGGGCGAAGAGCCGCGAATTGGCACGGCGAGCGAGCATAGAATGGTGGGGACGCAACTATACCCCAACTGGGTTAATACCATACCCCGGGTAGGTATGGTCAAGCCAAGAGGTCGAATTATGTCGCATCAAGATCGGGAAAAGGTAAAGCTGCTGCAACGTGTGAGGAAGCTGCGCGGCCAACTGGACGCCGTGGAGCGCACACTCTCGAGCACCGAGGACTGCGGAGACCAATTGATGCTGCTGGCCGCCGTCCGCGGAGGTGTGAACAGCCTGATGGCCGAAGTGCTGGAAACGCACATCCGCTTCCACCTGGTGGATGGAGCCAAGGAGCAGATTGCGCCCGAACTGGCGGAGGATCTGATCGACCTGGTGCGCGCCTACCTCAAGTAAATTGGTCCGCGTCATAGGCATTGGATGCCGCCAGGGCGCACCAAGAGTGCGCCCCACTGGCCGGCGTTCATGCCTATCCTAGCGGTCTGATTGCGCTGCAATTGTGAACGCCAGTTGAATGCTTGCTGCCGCGTGCGCGAGTAGAAAAACCCCTCAGCAAGTGATTCCAGCTTTGGCCAGAGCCTCTTTCAATCCCTTCATGCTGATGCGGCTTGAGGCTTCGCCAACGCTCATGTTGCTGCCGGGCTCGGGCTTGCCGCCGTGCCAGTGCGTCTCCAGGCTCACGGCGTAGTGGTAGCCATCGTGTTTGAAGGCGCGGAACTGGCCCACCCAGTCGATGATGCCGCCGCCCACGGGCGCCCATTCAAACTTGCCATCGGGTTTGCGAATCGTGTCCTTGCAATGGCAATGGCCGATGCGATGCTTGGGCAGCAGCTTGTAGTCGTCGGGGTAGGGCGTGTCGCCGGGGAAGGTCGCGGAGTTGCCCGGATCCCAGTTGAGCATGAAGTTGGGCTCGCGAATTGCGGCCAGTGTTTCCGCTGCCTCTTTGCCGCTGCCGGTGTTGCAGGCCATTTCGTTTTCGAGCAGCAGGATCAAGTTGCTCTGGGCGCAGGTGCGTGCCGCCGCGCGCAGCTTGTCGTTGATGGCCGCGCGATACGGCTTGGGATCGTCGAGCCGCCAGAAATCGAAACAGCGAATGCGATCGGTTTGGAAGGCTTTGCAGAGATCGATGCAGCGCTGGAGCACCGCGTCCTGTTGCTTGTAGTCGAAGTCGGCGTGGAACTGATCGCGGCGCGGCCCCTCTTTTGAAATCGGCGCTCCCGGCCAGTGGACTTTAAAGAGAGGGCTGGCAATGTCGGTGACGCGCAGCTTGTACTTTTCCAGGATCTGGCGCGAGCGATCGATCTCATCGGCATTCAGGTCGGTTACGTTTTTATTCCACATGCTGCGAAGCTCGATCCATTGCAGGCCGAAGTCGTTGGCGGCAACGGAACAGGCGTGGTCGAAGTCCGGGGAAATTTCATCGTTAATTACCGAAAGGCGAAAGGGGCAACTGCCCGCAGCGGCGCGGATCGATTGGGGCAGCGTTGCCAGCGCACCTGCCCCTGCCAGACCGGCAAGAAACTCCCGGCGAGATGAAGACATAAAACGATTCCTCCCCACAATTCAGAATGCCGCGCTACTTGCGCGGATACTGTTTCGTCATTCCAGTGCGCGTGTTGGTCACTGAGAAACTTCCGTTGGGCAGGGCGACTACCTTCAACGCGTGCCCGTCTCCGTCGCCCTTGGGATTGGCAATCAGCGCCTCGGGGCTGTTGTGCGCGGCGTCAGAGCCCTCGGCCGTGTGCAATTGCCACAGATCGATGAGGCCTGGGCTGTCGTGTACGATTTGCCACGCCGCCGGCATACCGGCTTTGTGCGCGCCGTTGTTCATGATTGCCACGCGAGGATGCACGGCGTCGACGATGGCGCGCGAGTTCGACAGATCCATGCCGTGATGCGTCACCAGATAGAGATCGATGGTCCCTATTGGGTTATTCGGACAGACGAGAGCCACTTCTTTTTTGCCGGTGAGGTCGCCAAGATCGAGAAATTTGAACTTGCCGAAGGTCACCAGAATCCCCGCAGACCGCGCGTTTTCCGTGGGGTCGTCGGGCCATGCGTGCTCGCTGGCGCAGTAAGGATTGGGCACTGGCTTGATGCCGGGAACCGCGGCGATATGCTCGCCGTCGGCGGTGAGCACCACCACGTTCAGCCCGTCGATGGGGATGGTGTCGCCGGGATGCACGATGCGACGATTATGCCCCGCGATGGCCTTCACGTAGATTGCGTAGTTGTTGCGCGTGTCGGCGGCCTCTTCGCGGTTCTCGCCGTGGTCAAGGAACTCGCCCACTTCGACCCGCGCCACCAGCTCGGGTACGCCGCCCACGTGATCGTCGTGAAAGTGCGTGATCAGAACGTGGTCGATGCGTTTGATGCCGGCATCGCGCATGGCCGCAAGAATGCGCTCGGCATCGCGGCCGTCATTTCCCGGCCAACCCGTGTCAACCAGCAGCGACTCGCCGGAGGGCGCCACCAGTAGCGTGGATTGGCCGCCCTCGACATCGATGGAGTAGATGCGAAGCTGGCCGGTGGAAGACGCGGCCTGCGCGCGAATCCATTGCGGTGCGAGCAGGAAGCAGACTGCTAAGGCAGCGAAAGCGGTGAAGGCGCGCGCCTGCCGGGCAAGCCGGCGGCGGAGGGAAGTTTGCAGGTGGTCGTGAGCGGCGGTTTTCATGTGCTCCAAAAGTGTAATCCCTCGCGCGGTGACCTTGGAATATGTCTGTTGCAGCCGCGTGAATCCGCCCTCAGTCCGCGGCTGGTAGAATAAGAACAGCCGCGCTGTGCGGCACATGACGTTTTTACTCCCCTCACCGACCCGAGGGCCCGCGCGGCCGAATCCGACTAGAAGGAAATTTTGAAGTTTTGAGCCAGACGATACGCAATATCGCCATCATCGCCCATGTAGATCATGGGAAGACTACACTTGTCGACGCCATGCTCCGCCAGGCGGGAACCTTCCGCGCCAACGAGCAGGTAGCCGAGCGCGTGATGGATTCAAATGAATTGGAACGCGAGCGCGGCATCACGATCCTGGCCAAGAACACCGCCATCAACTTCGGCGGCGGCAAGATCAACATTGTCGACACGCCCGGCCACGCCGATTTCGGCGGCGAAGTGGAGCGCGCGCTGAAGATGGTGGACGGCGTGATGCTGCTGGTGGACGCGGCCGAAGGTCCGCTGCCGCAGACGCGCTACGTGCTCTCGAAGGCGCTCGAGGCCAAGCTGCTTCCGATCGTCGTCATCAACAAAGTGGACCGTCCCGACGCGCGGCCGCAGGAAGTTCTGGACGAGATCTACGATCTCTTCATCGACCTCGACGCCGAAGAATCGCAGCTTGATTTTCCCGTGCTCTACGCGGTGGCCAAGGCAGGCACGGCAACCACCGATCCCAAGATTCCCGGCACCGATTTGCAGCCGCTCTTCCGGGCCATCGTCGAAACCATTCCTGAAGCCACCGGCGATCCCGACGGCACACTGCAAATTCTGGTCACGAATCTCGACTACTCCGATTATTTCGGGCGCATCGCCATCTGCCGCGTCTTTCAGGGCACGTTGCGCGTAGGCGACGAAGTCAACATTTCGCGCCGCGACGGCTCGCTTTACAAAACCAAGATCACCAAGCTGTTCACCTTCAGCGGCCTCAAGCGCACCGAGACCACGGAAACCACCGTGGGCGACATCGTGGCCGTGGCCGGCATTGAAGGCATCACCATCGGCGAAACCATTACAAGCGTTGAGAATCCCGCGCCGCTGCCGTTGATCGTCATCGACGAGCCCACTATTGCCATCCAGTTCAGCGTGAACAATTCGCCGTTTGCGGGCCGCGAAGGCCAGTACGTTACCAGCCGCAATTTGCGTGAGCGCCTGGAAAAAGAGCTGCTCACCAATGTTTCCATTCGCGTGGAAGAAACCGGCTCGCCCGACACCTTCAAGGTGCTGGGCCGCGGTGAATTACAACTCGCGATCCTGATCGAAATGATGCGCCGCGAAGGCTTCGAACTGATGGCCGGACGGCCGGAGATCGTCACCAAGGTGGTCGATGGCGTGCGCATGGAGCCGGTCGAGCACCTCACCATCGACGTGCCGGAGCAGTTCACAGGCACGGTGATTGAAAAGCTCGGCCCTCGCAAGGGCGAGATGAACAAGATGCACAATCATGGCTCGGGCCGCGTACGTCTGGAATTTCGCGTGCCCAGCCGCGGGCTCATTGGTTTGAGAAGCGAGATGCTCACCGAGACGCGCGGGACGATTGTGATGAATGCGCTCTTCGACGGCTACATTCCCTACCAGGGCGAGATTCCGCAGCGGCCCACGGGCGCGCTCATCGCGGACCGCCTGGGACCGACGACCACCTACGCATTAAACGGATTGCAGGAGCGCGGAATTTTGTTTCTCGGCGCGGGCGTCGAGGTGTACGAAGGCATGATCGTGGGCGAACACAACCGCGATAACGATCTCGACGTCAACGTCGTCCGTGAAAAGAAGCTCACCAACATGCGCGCCTCCAGCGCCGATGACGCGATTCGCCTGGTGCCGTACAAGACGCTGAATCTCGAGCAGGCCATCGAGTTCATTGCCGACGACGAGTTCGTCGAAGTCACGCCGAAGAGCCTGCGCCTGCGCAAGAAAATCCTGCAACAGAACCGCCGGCCCAAGCGCTGGGAGAAGGCCGAACAGGCGCTGTCTTAGATTCGGCAGCCAATTAGCTCAGCCGACGCTCTGCGCTCTTAGGCAAAATCTCAGCATTGTCATCCTGAGCGAGTCCCGGCACGCCGGAACGAGTCGAAGGATCTGCGGTTGTATTTCTGCAGGCAGCCTCATTCGAGGCTGCTCGGCTGCCTGATACACGTGCTACCCTAATCCTCGATTATGGGTGGCCTCGTTATAGACATTCTTATCGGATTTCTTTTCCGTTCTATCCGGAATGCGTGGAAAAAACACGCGAGCCGGAGCTGGCCCGCAGTTATTGGAAGAGTAAATGCCTACTCGATGGAAAAGCCCGGAACTTGGGGCGATTACATCGACCTCAAATACAGATATAAATTCGAAGGCGAGAGATATACAGGCACTCACATAGAGCCTTTCCTGATGGGCTTCGACAAAGAGTACCTCGCCCGATTCACTGCCGATGCCGAGATTGCGGTCCGCGTAAATCCTGCGGATCCATCGAAGTCAGTCGCTGTCGAAGCCTAAAGCCGCCCCTTCGCTTCCAGCACCCGCTCCAGCGCTTCTTCCGCCGTTGCGCCCACACTCGAGAGATGCCCCATCTTCCGCCCCGCGCGCGGCGTGTGCTTCTCATATAGATGCAGCCGCACTCCGGGCACTTCGAGTGCAGCAGCGAAATCAGGCTCCTTGTCCAGCCATAAATCGCCGAGAAGATTGGCAATCGCACACGGACTGATCAGTTCTGTCGAGCCTAATGGCAAATTGCATACTGCGCGCACCAACTGCTCGAACTGGCTGGTTGCGCAGCCGCGCTCGCTCTGGTGATAGCTGTTGTGCGGCCGCGGCGCGAGCTCGTTGACGAAGAGCTCACCGGCACGCGTGACGAAAATCTCCGCACAAAGCAGGCCCACCATGCCGAGCTTGGCCACCAGATCCGCGGCCACGGCCTCAGCGCGCGCTTCTAACTCCGGCCCTACGCCGGCCGGCAGCACGCTCCACGCCAGAATCTGATTTTCATGGTGATTGCGCGCGGCAGGGAAAGCGCGCACTTCGCCGGTAGAATTCCGCGCCGCCATCACACTGATTTCGCATTCGAGGTCGAGGGTTTTTTCCACAATCGCCGGGCGTTCGCCTAACTCGCGCCAAACAGCTCCGAGGTCAGCGCCGTCACTCGGCTGAATTCTAGCCTGGCCGCGCCCGTCATAGCCGCCGCGTCCGGTCTTCACAAACACGTCGCCGCCCAGCGCAGTCACGGCTTCACGCAGCTCCACCTCGCTGCGCACTACGCGAAACGGGCCCACGGGAAATCCGTTTTCGGCGAGCCACGGCTTTTGCAGCGTCTTGTCCTGAATGATGCGGATGGGCTCCACGCCGGGACGCAATGGAGCGAGGTTGTCCACCACGCGCAACGCGTCGACTCCGATTTGTTCAATTTCGAGCGTCACCACGTCGGCGCCTTCGGCCAACCGCCGCGCGGCATCCACGTCGTCCCAGCGGCCGACGATGGTTTCATCGGCGACAAAGCTCGCCGGACACGCGGCCTCGGGATCCATCACGCGCACGCGATAGCCCATGGTGCGCGCGGCCATCGCGGTCATGCGGCCCAACTGGCCGCCGCCGAGAATGGCCAGCAACCCGCCCGGTTTTATTCTTGGTTTTGGAGTAGATTCGGGGATCACCGAGAAGGTTCCTCGCCCAAGGTCTGGTCGAGCACTTCCTGAGTGCGCGCGGCGCGCCACGCGACCAGCCGTTCATACAGCGCGGCGTCGGTCGCGGCCAGAATTTCCGCGGCCAGCAGTGCGGCGTTGGCCGCGCCCGCCTTGCCAATCGCGAGTGTACCTACGGGAACGCCCTTGGGCATCTGCACGATGGAAAGCAGCGCGTCCAAGCCGTTGAGTTGCGTCGCAGCCACCGGGACGCCCAGCACCGGGACCAGCGTTTTCGCCGCCATCATGCCGGGCAAATGCGCCGCGCCACCGGCTCCAGCGATAATGGCGCGCAGGCCGCGGTCGCGTGCCGTCTCCGCGTATTTAAAAAGCCAATCGGGAGTGCGGTGCGCGCTCACAATGCGGGTTTCGTGGGCAATCTCCAGCGTGCGCAGGATTTCCACGGCCGCCGAGAGCGTGTCGTAGTCGCTCTTGCTGCCCATCACCACGCCCACCAGCGGTTGTTGGCTCATGGGGAGATTATACGAACGGATATCTACTATTTGCACGAATCGCGCCAAAGGCGCCGTTCGCCCACCGCGCAGGTTAGGGCTTGCCATCCTATTCTCAGGACGACAGCGACGGGAGCCGATTTTTTCGAGTTCTAGGAGCGAGGAGCGCGCGGTGGTGGATCACTGGAGCGACGAGTGACAACGAAATCGGAAAAATCGGCCCCGTCCCTTCGGGTTGCGGCGCAAATCAGGCCATACTTCGTTGTCGTCCTAGCCTTGGAATTACCAAAGCCTTCGTCCTCTGTCTCGTCTGGCCCGATTTTCGTTCGCAACGCTACGGCCTGAGAATAGGATGGCAAGCCCTAGTGCCGGTGCCACGCTTCTAGGGCAACTTCTACCACGGCGAACAGAACGCTGACGGCGGCCAGAAAGCCTTTGGCGCGCTGCCAGTTCTGCTCATGGCGGTCCATGCGGCGCTCCAGCTCGGCCAGGCGCCCGCCGTTGCCGTCGCCCATCAGGCCGGACATCTGCGACTTGAGCACACTTAGATCGCTGATCACCTGGGCTTCGAATTCATTCATCATGCGCATCGACCGCACTCCGTTTCGCAGGCATAATCTCACGCGCTCAGCGGCAAATTAATGAACAACGCCGTTGAGAATTCGGAATAGTTGGGCGGCGTGGAGCCGTCGTACATCCGAATGTAAAACCGGTCGCTCGCCGATGCCCGCAACAACGTTAGATTCGGCTGCGAGCCGCGCAGCGCCAGCGTCGGATCCTGCCCGGGCATGAATGCGTAGTCGCGCAGGCGAACCTCGAAGCCGCCGCCGGCCGGCGGCGTTACGCCCGTATTGACTGTTACTGTGCTGCCGTTCAGCGCCGTCACTGTGAGGCGGTTTAGATTGGCCAGCACCGTGGGATTCACTGGCGCCGGAAGCCATGCATTCGCCGGCACCGTGGCGCTAGTTTTGATAGCCAGGTCGTTGGCCCAGTCGTTGGCGAATGCAATCTCGTACTCCACGAGATCGGGCAAGCTCGGGCTGTACGTCACCCTCACCGTGCGCACCACCACCTCGGCATTCAGATTCGTGGAAGGCGCGTTGAGAAGCAGCGCATCGCCCGGCCACACGTCGCTCGAGAAGCTGCCGCGGTTCCCTTTGTAGGCGCCGCTCCACAATGCGCTCGTACTGGCTGCGGCCTCCGCCATCACCTGCGCCGCGCTCTGGCAATCGGTCGACGTGCGGGCCGCAGGGGCGGTCACTGAGCCGATCCACGTGGCCACCGAGGGCGATCCGGCTGCGGCCAGCGCCAACTGGCTCGCCGTGTTTACCGCGCGGCCTACGGCGCGGCCAATGCTGCGGTAACTTACGGCAATCTGCTCGCCCGCAACCGGCGTATAGCCCGTGTAGAAGGCCAGCTTGCCGGTGCGCTCGACATGGCACTCCGCTGCCTGTGCCGTGGTCCCGATGCGTCGCGTGTAGGGCCCGCCGCCGGGCGGTGTGCTCACCACCCAGCCAGAACCCAGGTTGGTCAGGTTGATGGCGCGTATGGTGCCGATCAAATTGATGCTGCTGACCGGAACCAGATTGCAGGGCGCGGGCAGATACGTAACCGCACCATCGTAGAGAGTTACCGGCGTTGCGCCCACGCCATTGACGAACTCCTGCACCTCCATCTGGAGATTGCCCGGCGCGATCAGCCATCCGCCGCCTGCGCCGATGGGACCGTTATCCCCGAAGGAGTAATACATCGCCCCCGCGCGATAACTTTCCGGGCAATGAATGCGCATGCGCAGCGTATAGGTGTTGGCGGGATTCACAGCAAAGGTAGTTCCCGCCGGTGTGCCTTCCACCATCGGCTGCAACGTCACGGCGCCGGTGCCTTGTTGCGCGGTGGCCTGGATGCCCGCGGTGCAACCGGATGCGGTCTGGTAGCCGTTGAAAAATCCGCCCAGGATGCCGTAGCTGCCTGGAGACAGCGTCACTCCCACCAATTCCAGCAGCAGTGTCCCTCCCATCTCGATGGGATCGAGCCAGGCCAGCGTAGTTTCGCCGTCGATCCCGTTGCCGCCGTTCATCGTCAGGCCGTTGGATCCCAGCGTGATGTACCCTCCGCCAGCGGCGTTCCAAACCGTCTGGTTGATTTCCGGCTCGTTGAAGAGCTCGTTGACGATCGTGGACTTCGATGCCGGCGGGAAAAACGGATCCTCGGCCAAGTCGAATTCCGCGGTCACGCCGTCGCCCAGAAAATATTCTGTCACGTAGGCCGCCGGTTCGTTTTCGCCGCACACCGTTACATCGTTGGCCAGCGCGCGCTTCACGCTGGCTGTAAGCGCCAGGCTGGCAAGATTCAGACTGCCATCGGTCTCGTTCAACGGATGCACCGTGGTCGACACGGAGGCGAGCGTGATGGCTCCGCCGAGAGCACGATACGCGGCCCGCGCCATGCTGGCGGCCTGTCCCGCGCTTTTGCTCCAGTTCGCGCCCGGATCGGGAGCGAAGTTGCCCACTGGAACCTGCAATGAAAGCCCTTGTGTTGAGAGCGTCGTCGAGCCGCTATGGGCCACGAGTGCAGCCAGCAATGCGCCGGCGGTTTCTCCGGACGCATTCACGCTCGCCGGCATCAGCATCTGATCCAGCAGCAACTCGTCGCTCACTGCCTGGATGGCCGTGCGATAACGCGGGCCCTCCAGGCCCATCCCCGCGTACTCCGGCAGCGGGCTCACGGCAATGTATCCCGTGAAGTAGGGCGTGCCGTCATCGCCCGTCACCGCCAGCGTTTGAAAGCGGGAGGGCGACGCGAGACTTCCATTGGCGGGAAGACTCAGCCACAACTGGCAGATGGAGGGCTCGTTGATCTTCCGCTCGACGGTCAACGGCCGCGCCGCGTCCAGCGCGCTCGTGTAATCCAACCCTTGAATCGTGATCTTCATTGCGTCTCTCTGTCCTGCTGACTTGCTAACTCGCCGACCTGCCTACACCAGCGCATTGGGTGCCGGCAGAAAACTCCGGTAGCAAACCACGCGTTCGCCATCCAGCGGGTCCGTTACCGGCAGCGCCAGGAACTGCCCTTTCAGCGTCACCCGCGATTGTCCGTTGCGATCTTTCCCGTTGAGCGGGGCGATGGCTTCCTCCGCGCCGCTCATGCTCTGCAAGCGCGGATAGTGGAAGAAGATTCTTTCTCCCTGGCTGCCCTGCATCAAAAACAGCGCCGACCACTCTTGATAAAAGCTGCCGCCTTCGCGATCCACAAAACCCGTCACCGCCTGCAACTTTGCGCCCGCGGCCGGTGCACCTCCGGGCAATGGCGTGGCAAGCGTCAACCCTGTCGGCGCAACCTGCGCTACCAGCGACACGTTGAAGGTCACGCGCCGGATGTAATCCACATCCGTCAAAGCCTGGCGCACATAGGCGCCGGCAACCGGGCAGCCCACGTAACCGGTCTGCCCGCTGTAGTCCGCGTCGAGCGCAATAATCGATCCCGCTGCAAATTTGGCGGCATCGCTCGACGCCAGCAGGATCGATGTACTTGTCGAGCCGCTCTGCGCAATCACCGCCGGCATCGCCTGCGCTCCATCCGCGGCCAGCGATGGATCGCCCGTTACGGCGAGCACATTCATATGCTGCGAGCCCGTGGCCAGCGCCATGGTCAGCTTGGTCCAATTCAAAAACTGCAGGCTCACCTGCGCCTGCACAGTTTCGCGCACCTGTTCCAGCGCCGCGGCCGGAATGCCCGTCAGCAACGCTGTCGATTTGCTCGCCGGCGTGCGCGCGAAATCCTGAATCCAACCCAGATCGATCCACGGCGCCGGCGGAGCCGCGAGACTGAACCCGCCCTGTTGCGATGGATCAAAGAGCACGGGCGCCTGAGCCGCCCGGTTCACGGGCGCAAAGTATGCGCGCACCCGCCGCGTCACCGGCGCCGGAGCGGAAAACCATGTTGCTGTCATTTACTCCCCCTGCTCCTGGTAGCTGTAGACCATCACGCTCGCGCTGCGCCCCAGCCGGTCGCGATTGCTCGCGGCCGGACCAAATACCGGCTCGTCCCAGAACACCTGCGTCAGCATCGCCGACGCGGGCGTCGACGTGTAGTTGAGCTTGGGCGTGTAGAAGGGCTGCAGCATCGCGATCAGTTCTTCGTCCATCGCGCTCAAGGCGCGTCCGCGATCCAGGCCGCCGAAGGCCTGCGTTCCGCAGGTCTGGTACGTGATCTCGCATTGCTCCGCTGCCATGGTGGAAGCCAGATCCAGGTCCGCGGCCAGGCCCGTCCAGCGCAGCACAAACACGTCGCTGGGCAGCTGGCTGAAGGGCGCTTCCGCTTCCTCCACCAGAATTCCCGGACGCACCGCGCCGCGCAGCAGGATAGTCCTTTCCGGATTGATTGCCGTCAGGCGCGCGCGCAGCGCCATGTAGAACGAGTCTTTCGCATTTTGCATCGAATGCTCCGCATCGTAAACCGTGAACCGTGATCGCCGGCTGCCGTTTCGGTGCACGGCCCACAGCTGTCATACGCCTTGCTGCCGCGCCTCGCGCAGCAACAGCCGGTAGAGATACACCTGCCCGAAGGCTTCGTTGGAGGCGATGGATTCAATCAGATAGTCCTGCCCGGCCACCGTCACTGCCAGCGTCAATGCAAACAAGGCCTGCGCCGAAACCAGATCAAGCGCGTCCACCTGTTGCGCGACGCTGGTGGCAGAGACCAGCAGTTCCCACTTCGACTCCCCGCCTTCCTGCCAGGTGGGCCGCAGCTTTCGCATCAACACCGGACTCACCGGAACTTCCGCGAAGGTAGTCGCCACCAGGCCCACCTCCGACATGCCGGTATCGGTATTGCTGCCGGTCACGCGCAGCAGGGCCGTCGAGCCCGCCGCGCCTCGCAGCAAGGCGTCGGCCAGCATCTGCGGCGCTCCCCGCGGGTTGCGCGGCTCTGTATCGCTCATAACTTGCTCCCATCGATGTCAGGGGTCGAGAGGCGGCTTTTCCCTTAGTCCCTAGTCCCTCAGTCCCTTAGTCCTGCTTTATCCCAGCCTGTTCGCAACGTACGGCCTCAGCCACTCCTGCACCGTCTCGTCGATCAACGAACTTGAGAAATATTTCACCTGCATGGTGTCGATCTTGCTCATGCTGGCGTTCAGCGCCGGCGTGGACTGTGCGTTGCGCACAATCTGCGCGCACGCCGATTTCACGTCGTCGCCGATGGTTGCGAGACCGGCCGTATAGGTAACCCGCACCTCGTTGTAAGGCAGCCCCAGCACATTCCAGGGCAGCGTCAGCTCGCCGTTCGCCGGGTCGAAATCCACCAGCGAGGGATCGATCGCCGTCCATTGCCCGGGCAGTGCGAACGCCAATGCAATCTCGCTCAGCGGTTGTTGCGGCATCTCTCCGCGCCGCGGCCGGGCGTAGCGGCCCTCGATGCCCACCAGCGGCGAAGTAGCCGGAGCCAGCGGTGTCAGCGGCAGATAACTCAAGAGCACCGTTTGCGCTCCCGCTGTCACGCGCAGGCGTTCGATGTACTGCACCACGTTCAAGTCCGGCCGCCGGCAGTAGCTGTTGATCAATGCCGTGGCGGCCGAGATCCAATCCGCAGTGGTCCCAGCCGGCAATCCATAATTCGGATAATCCGCTGGCTCGAGATAGGCCATGAAAATTCCTTTCAAAAGAAAGGGACTAGGGACTAGCCGGCAAAAGTCAGCGGCCTAGTCCCTAGTCCCTTAGTCCCTGTTTTTCCTACCGTTCGACAATCACCTGCATGTGCGCGAAGTTCGCGCCCTTCACCACCGGCGCGCCAAACTTGACCGCGACGTACTGGTAGGTGAGCGAGTTGGGCAAGCCGAGCTGGAAGACGCGCGGAGCCGGATCGCCGAGCCAGTGATACTCGATCAGGTCTTCGGTCACGATGTAGGCCGGAAGCACCGCGTTGCCCGTTCCCGGAGTGCCGGTATACGGCAGGCTCCAGTCGGGAATCAGCGGTATGTCGCCGGCTTGCGTCGACAGCATCTTCACCGTGAAGCCGGCGGTGATCTGCGTGGTGTTCAGCACCACGTTGTACTCGGACTTCATCTCCTGGTCGACCAGGTCAAGCAGCACCGGGTTGGCGTAGATGGCCGTGGGCCGAATGCGATAGCCGGCGCTGGCAACCATCTGCGCGATCGTGGTCTTGATGGTGTCCACGATCTTCATCGCGGTGGTCACGGTCACGGAGTTGCCGCCGGCCGCGATCTGCGCCGCGCAACCCATATATTGAGTCGTGGTCGGCGCGCTCAGGCTGGTGTCGGTGCCCTGCCACAGGGCCACATCGTGCGCCACCATCACGCCGCTCACGGTATCCACCAGGTCCTTGGCCTGCAGATACGCAAACTGCTTCTGCTGGTCGCCCAGTTCGATGTCGAAGAGGTTGTAGTTGATCTGCGCCACAATGGCCTTCAGCGGCACGCTCAGCTCGATGCGCGTCGGGCTCACTACTGCGGGGTTGATGCTGCGCGGATTCACAAATCCGGCCGCGCCCGGATTGGGGATGGCCGTCTCTTCGAAGAACCGCGAAGGATGCCCTGTCGCCGGAACCTGCTTGATGCGCTGTCCGAATGCACTGGAGCGCCGGCAAATGTCGAAGATCTCCGTCTGGTACAGCGGCACTTCAACTGCGCCCGGCCCGATGTAATCCGCTGCTGCGTGAATGTCTGCAAAGGTTGCGTTCATAGCTCTCTCCACCCCCTCCATGGGGCCGTTGCTTGAGTGATCAGTGATCAGTGGTCAGTGATCAGTTGATGTCGATCAGCGGCCATGGCAATGGCCCCCGGAAACTGACCACTGATCACTGACCACTGACAACTGCCTTTACGAAACCGCGCCGGCCCGCAGCAGCTGCGTCTTCACCGCGATGCGCTGTTCCAGGCTCAGGCCCGACAACGCCGCATCCAGGGCGTGCACATCCACCGGCCCCTCGCCGATGCCGTGCTTGGCCAGCATCTCCGCCGTGGCCGCTGGCATGGTCCGGCGCAGAGGGTTTACAGGATTGGCCGCGGCCTTCACCTCGGCCAGTTCGCGCTCCACCGCGGCCAGCTTCTCGGCCAGTTCGGTCTCGCGCCGGCTCTGCTCCACGGTGGCCGAGATCTTCTCCACCTCGCCCGACAGAGCGCCCTGGCGTTCTTCCAGCCAGCTCAGCGTCCTCTCGAGCTGTGTGGTTGCAGCCTCCAGCCGCTCGGCAATGCTTTTCTCTTCGTTTTCCATGTCCATCCTTTCTTTAGTGAATTGTGATCAGCGGTCGGTGATCAGCCCCTTTGCATGCGGGTAAAACCGCTTGCAATGGAGCCAACCGGCCTTGCACTTTCTTGCCCTGCCGTTTGCGCTTTCGATTGCCAATAAAAGGAGGCTCCGCTTTCTGGAGCCTCTCCGCTGAGTCGCTAACTTGCTGACTCGCTAACTCGCCATGCGAAAGCTCGTCGCCCGATACGCCGCCTTCTCGCGCAGCAGAATCGCCGCGCCCGTAAAAGTTACGCGCGTCAGCTTCCACACCTCGGCCCGCATGTCCTCGACGCGCGCGTCGGCCAGCTCGTAGCTCATGCCCATCGTGTCCGGCGCGTGCGCCGCCATGGCCGTCGCCACCTCGGGAAAATCGCGCGCATACAAGTAGCCGCGCACCACCAGCCGCTGCCCGATCACATCGGCCTCGGTCAGCAGGCCGATTTTGCGCCGCGCATCGTGCCCGTCCCAGCCGGGCCGGTAATCCACCGCCATGCCCACGAGCGAAGCCAGCCCCTTTTCCGCCGCCTCCTTCGTCAGCATCACGCGATGCCCGCGCGCCCCGGCCGGCGCCTTGTCGCTGGCGGCGTTCACCACCGTCAACACGCCCTCGAACGGCACCCGGTTCGGGTGCTTCGCCACATGAGGAATTTCCACCGCCATCGCTTCCAGTCGCATTTGCTCGCTCCGCTCGCCAGGTTTCAGGGTTCAGGTATCAGGTATCAGGTATCAGGGTTCAGGGTTCAGGCCTCGGCTATCAACTGACACCTGAAACCTGATCCCTGACACCTGCTTCCATCGGCGCCAGCCCCCGCATGGCCCGCACTTCGTTCACCGTCAGCACGCCCGCTTGCAGCAGCTGTACCTGCACTTGCAACTCTGTCTCCTCGTCGCGCGCGCTTAGTTCGTTAAACACAAATTCGAATTCGCGCCAGCCGATGCACTTTGAGAACAGGTCCCGCGTAAAGTGCTGCGCCAGTAGCAGCGCCAGCGGCGAGATGGCTCCGCGAAACGCTTCATCGGCCATTTCGGACGCCGTCGACTGATTCACATCGGCCTCAAGCCCCAACATCAGCGGCGGCAAGCCGAATGCATTCGCCACCATCCGGATCAAGAACTCCTGCCAGGCCAGCCGCAGGTCCGCGTCCGTGCCCTGGGCGAAGCGCAGCACCTCCGGCTTCTGCGCGGTCGAAATCAGCGGCACGCGCCCCGTGCCCTCGATCTCGTCCTGCCACCAGCGGATCAGCCGGTCGTGCTGCGCGGGCGTGGCCTCGTTCAGCCACAGCGCATACTGCGCCACCGAGTTCGCCGCCAGCTTTCCCGCGAAACGATGCGCGCTCAAAAACTCATTCACAGTCTCGAACGCCACTTCCAGCGGCCCCAGCCCGAAAGGCGTGAAGCTGCGCGGGTTCATGCGGATGTACATCAGCTGGTTGTCGAGCAACTCCACCGCGCTCGATTCCAGTTGCCCCGGCATGGCCTGCGCATAACGCGGCACGTCCTCCTGCCCGTCCCATTTCGCGTTGATGCGGATCGACGCCCCGTCCACCGGCCACAGCATTGCGGGCCGTTCGGGATCGCCGGTCGGCTCCATCTCGATGGCCCCGAAACCGCCCGTCAGCGCATCCTCGATGGCCTGTTCGAGTAACGTCCGGAAACTATCCGTCGCGTTCGGCTCCTCCAACATGCGCCGCAACGCCCGCAGCTTGCGCGCCACAAAGCCCACGTCCCCGGTCTCGAAGCCGCGCCGCACCCGCACCTGCCAGTCCATGGCCGCGATGCGATCCTTGATCACGTTGATTGCCCGCCGCACCACCGGGGTTTCTGCAAACCGCCGCAGATTCACCGGCGTGGGCTTGGGCAGGTGCCGCCCCGGAAACTGCACCGGACTCAGGATGGCGGGCAGAGCCAGCGTCTTGCGCTCTGCTTCTGCCGCGGCTGCGATCTCGGCAGCCTGAGCCTCTACGCCGCGGCCGTCACCCCCGCCGCCGCGCGCTTGCCTCCACATCTCACGCAACCGCTCTCCTACCTTCACGCGCACCTTCCTTGTTCCGGACCTGGTTCCGAAACCTGCTCCGAACTTTGCCCCAAAACAAAAAGGCACGGCCGTGAGGCCATGCCTTTTTGCAACGTCAAACTCGTTGCGTCCACTCTCCGCCGCGAGTTCAGAACTCAATCAGCGGCTGCGAAGCTCCTGAAATCCATCAACAAAATTGATCCTACCGCGAACCGTGGAAATTATATGCAAACCTGGAAAACTTTTTTTCAAGGCCCTGGAAACCCTCGAAAAGCCGCCATTTCCCGCCATTTGCGCACTTTTTCAAGCTGCAACCGGGAGCCGGGAGCCAGTCGTCAGTTGCCATTGGGTAGTTGACAGTTGTCAGCGGACAGGGGGAAGAGCCCCCGTGTGAGTGTGAAAACCAGTGTGAGTGTGAAGTGTGAGTGTGTGATCCGCATGCGCACTCACACTCACACTTCACACTGACACTGTATCTAGACCTTCAGCTCCCGCCGCGCCGTCTCGGCCACGCGCTCCATGTCCGAGGTGGTCAACACGCGGATTTGGTGCTCCTCCATCGTCTCCACGCCATAGCGGTACAACTGCAATCGCTCCGGCTCCTCGTCCGTGGCGCCCAGCCGCGCCGCCGGCTCGATCACCGCCGTCAGCTCCAATTCGGCTTTCTCCACGCGTGCCACACCCTCCCGCAGCGCGGCCGCGGAGAAGGCCAGCACCTTGGCCATCTCCAGGCCCGGATCCAGAGCTACGGCGTGAAACATCCTTATCACGCCGTTCGGCCTGTACCCCACGTCGATGCGCAGCGGATCCCCGGGACGCGTATAGTCCGCGGCGGCAATTCTTTTTCTTAACAGATCCCACACCCCGACGCGCTCGAACTCCGAGCGCATGCGCGCCTGGATGGCGGCGCGCCCACTCAATCGCGCGACCCGCTCCCGCGCCTGGGGTTCAATGTACAGCCGCATCAACTCTTCCATCCCCGCCGGCATGCTCTCGGCCAGGTAGGCCTTGGGCTCGGTCATCTGCACGTTCAGCGAGAGCGACTCCTCGAGAATCCGCATCAGCCTGCCCCCGGGCTCCAGCTCCAACCGCTTCCGCAGTTCGCCCTCCATGCCTTCAAGCAGCGCCGTATCGGCGTCCGGATCGAGGCAGCGCACCCGCCGCCAGTCGCGGGTAAAACGCACCTCAGTTCGCGCCGGCTGGTCCTCGGTCGCCGCTTCGCGCAGGATCACGCCGATGTGCACATACTCGTTCCGCACCGCATCCGGCACATACCGGAGCAGTCGAAACTCGCACTCTCGACGATGGCGTTCGCTGTTCATATTGCAGCTTCTAGCTGCTAGCTCCTAGCTCCGGCCTTGCGGCGCCCGAACGGTTACCTTCACAGTCCTCGCCCAAATCAAGAATTGCCTACTCGCGTTTCTCTTGCGATGCTCCTCCGGCTCCTTGGCTTCGCAAACCTGGGCCCCCGGCTTCCGCACGAAAAGGCTAGAAGCTAAAGGCTGGGAGCTAGAAGCCGCCCTTCAATTCACCCTCATCGTAGTCCCCCATCGCGCCGCCTTCCAAGCCTCTTCCGCAACTTCTCTCCTTGCCTCTCCCCATTTCGGAAATGGCTTCCGATCCGATTTCCCAAAAGTCTCAATCCCCTCCCGGATCCGGCTCCGCCGCGCGAGCAGTTTCTCCACCAGCGCTTCCATTTCTCCCTGGTCGCCGCCGTACCACTCGGGGGGAATTTCGTTGGCCGCCGCCCACACCGTCTCCGCGGGCATGGCCTCGAGCCGCGTCAGCCAGGGCTCGAAGGATTCCCAGCCCGTAACCTCCCGGTAGACATCATTCCGAAAGTACACACCACGGAGTGGAGCGTCCTCGAAGCGCCACTCCCCCGCGTGAAAGCAATAGCCGAAGTCGATAAACACCGCCTTGTACCGGCGCTCCCGCTGCCGCCGCGTGAACACCGCCTGCCGGCCGTTGGCGTTGCCCGTCCATTTATCGAGGGCGAGAATTCCGGCGAACTCGGCAAGATTCTTCAGCTCGGCAAGCTGCTCCTCGGGCAGGTAGTCCACCACCTGGCCCGGCATCAATCCCCCGGCAAATCGCGATCCGAACTGCAGTCCCGGCGTGCAGCGCGCGTGGGTTCGCCCCAGATCGATCTCGAGCTCCGGCGTGTTCTCAATCAGCCAACTGGAAACCTCCACCAGCTCCGCCTCCGGCACGCTCAGGCCAGCGGCCGCCGCCAGGCGCGTGGCCAGCAGCTCGTTGGCCAGCACGCGCATGTGCTGCGGATTGTTCTGGAACTTCACGACGTAGATATGGCCGTCCGCGCCCAGCATCAACTGGCCCTGCGCGCCGCCCCGCATGCGCCGGATCTGCTGTACCGCCAGAACCGCCACTTCATCTACCGCCCTTCGTCCGCTTGTACAGGACTTGTTCACACTTACTCAGGCGTATGGCGTTGCGAGCGAAAATTTTGCCAGACGAGGCGACGGCCGAAGGCTGTGGCAGGCCCCACCGTCGAGGCCGGCAACGAACGTATGGCCGAATTTTCGCCGCAACCCGAAGGGACGGGGCCAATTTCCCCCATTTCTTCGTTGCTCGTCGCTCCAGTAACTGGCTACAGTCCGTTCCTCGCGCCTCGAACTGAGGGAAATTGGCTCCCGTCGCCGCCGTCTGAGTAAGTGTGAACAGGTCCTTTGTGCTTGCCCGCATTCTAAATGGAATAGGGAACGGGGACCAGTGTGCGTGTGCGTGTGAACGTGTGATCCGCACCCACTCACACGCACACTCGCACTGATCACTGGTTTTTCCCGCCGGTCAAACCTTCTGGATCGTCAGCCCTGCTCGCTCCGCAATCATCCGCGCCATACGCTGCGACCGAAAAAATGTGTTCGACGTGAAGCTGGCCCGGCTTCCGTCTTTTCCCAGAACGTTGTACTCCTGCGCAGTACCCACGCGCTTCTGCTGGACCGCGGCCACCTGCTCCCATGCCATGAACAGCTCACCCGGTTTCTTCTTCGTTCCCAGGTTGAAGTCCACGCCCCGCGCATCCAGCTTCACGTGGAGGCCAAGCATTCGAGTGCCCCACTGCCACGTCCAGGTACACATCATGCACATCAAGAACCCACCGACGATCCACTGCGCCGCGGCCAACGCCGCCCGAAAAGTGATGGCACTCATGGGAAGCAGCAACGAGACCCCCTCCAGCATCATGCAAATTCCCAGGGGCACCGCGACAATGCCGCAGCTCATCGCGGTCCAGCAGAGGAATCTGGGGTTGTGCAGGTCCACCGTCCTGGCGCGGAGCCCCGCAATCTCCGCCGTCATGCCTGCAACCGGGCCACTCTGGATTGGCTGGGTCTGGCCTAAATTGGCCTGCCCTGATTCGGGGAATTCGCTCGTGCTCATTGTCTGGCCTCCTCGGCACACACCTGGCCTCTTGAGCTCATTCTCCGTTGGAGGAAATGGAAAAGAGACATGTCAATGGCTGAAAACTTAGAAAGCCAGAATGGAGTACCCGTTCGCGCTGATATAGAGGCAGCATACAGCAAGACGAACTTCCGGGGATCGAGAAGGCAGGGACTAGATCCCCGTCTTCATCCGCCGCGCTTCTTCCTCTCCGTCCAGTACGCGAAACACGCCGTCGGCCAGCGCCCGCAGCTCATCTTCGCCGGGATAGACTTTGACCGGCGCAATCCAGTCGACATAACCGCGCAGCCGCGCCACAACACGATCGGAGTGCGCCATGCCGCCCGTAACGAGCACTGCATCCACCTTTCCTTCGAGCACCGCGGCCATCGCTCCAGCCTCTTTGCCGATCTGGTAGATCATGGCGTCGAAGACCGCCGCGGCCTCGCGATCGCCAATATCCATACGCCGCTCCACTTCCATCAGGTCGCGAGTTCCGAGGTAAGCGAACAGACCTCCATCGCCGAAGACGCGCCGGTCGAGCTCCCCGGGACTCATCGTGCCGCACAATTTGATGAGCGCCCGCACCGGCAGCGACCCGGTGCGGTCCGGCCCGAACGGGCCTTCCTCGATGGAGTTGCTGTCGATCATGCGCCCTTCGCGATGCGCCGACACCGTGATCCCGCTGCCCATGTGAATCACAATCAAACGCAGAGCCGCGTAGCTCCGGCCCACCTGTCGCGCGTAGCGCCTGGCCACCGCCTTGGTGTTGAGCGAGTGGCCGATATACGTTCGCTCGACCAGCGGCGAGCCCGAAAGCCGTGCACACGGCTGCCACTCGTCCGCCGTCACCGGGTCCACAATGTAGGCGTTGGCGCCTGCGGACTGGGCAAAGCGGAGGGCGAGCACTGCGCCCAGGTTCGACGCGTGCTCGCCGCGTCGCGCCGCCTTGAGCTCTGCCACCATGACGTCGTCGACAAGGTAGGTGCCGCACTCCATCGGCGGCAGCATGCCGCCGCGCCCCGCCACCGCTACCCAGTGCTCCGTGCCGTGACCTTTTGCGCGCTCCGCGCTTTGACCCTTCGGAGTGAATCCTGCGCGCTCCGCGCTTTCGCCTTTTGGAGTGAATCCTGCTGAAGCGAGGGCCTGCTCAATTAGCTGCGCGCGGTACTCCAGCCGGTCCAGCATGGGTCGCCCTTTGAAGCGCTGAATCTCCTCGTCGCCGTGATGAATGTTCTCGGTGAGCTCCTCGCCCGCGCGCGTAAAAATGCCGAATTTGGTCGAGGTGGTTCCAGGATTGATGGCCAGGACCCGGCCCGCGGCCCGATCCGCCGTGTTCGAGGATTTAGAGATCGCTTCAGGAGCCACGTTCGTCTCTCCACTGGTTGGAGCCTGCTATTCACTTTGGCACGCGCGGCGTTGCGAGCGAAAATCACGCCAGACGAGGCCGAGCCCGAAGGCTGTGGCGGGACCACTGTCGAGGGCGAGAACGAGGTATGGCGTGATTTGCGCCGCAACCCAGAGGGCTGGGGTCAATTTTCCCCATTTCTTTGTCGCTCGTCGCTAGCAGACACCCGGTATGCGTCACTCCTCGCTTCGCGAACTGGAAAAAATTGGCTCCCAGCGCCGCACGTGCCAAAGTGAATAGCAGGCCCCCAAGTCTATCGTTTTCTCCCTGCTTTGGGGTGTGAGCGCGGCCGTTTTTTCCTGCACCCCTTCCCTGTTACCATCAAATTTGCACTCGCCGTCCCGGCGGGAACGTGGAATTCACCCAACCGAAAGAGGTAATCGTGGCAGACACCAAAAAGATCGCCGACAAGGCGGAACGCAAGAAGGTCAAGCGTACGGCGCGCAAGAAAGCGGCTCCCAAAGCCAAGCGCACCACCCCGCGCGGCTCGCTGAAGAAAAAAGTGAAGAAGATGGTCCGCGGCCAGAGCAAGCGGTAAGAAAACCAGCTCCTGGCTTCTAGCCTCTAGCTTCCAGCATGTCGTGCTGGCGCAATGATTTCGCATTCGCGAGACAAGCTAGTAGCTAGGAGCTAGAAGCCGCTGTGCTCGGGAGGCACGTCACTGCCCAGTCAACTGTTCGCCCGCAAATCGATCGACAAGCTGATTCGGGAGTCGGAAGAGCCCGAACACAGGCTGAAGAGGACTCTCGGCCCCTGGTCGCTCACCGCGCTGGGCATCGGCGCGGTCATCGGTTCAGGCATCTTCACCGTCATCGGCACGGCAATCTCGGGCGAGCAGTTTGACACCACCAGCATGGTGAACACGCCGCTGGCGAGTTACATCATCACCCACACCGCGCTCGCCGGCCGACCCGGCGCCGGGCCGGCCATCGCGATCTCAATGATCCTGGTGGCCTTCGTCTGCGCGCTCACCGGCCTCTGTTACGCCGAGCTCGCGTCGATGATTCCGATTGCCGGCTCGGCCTACACCTACACGTACGCCACTCTCGGCGAACTGATCGCCTGGATCATCGGCTGGGATCTGATTCTGGAGTACGCCGGCTCCAACATGAGCGTCAGCGTGGGCTTTTCAGCGCACGTGGTCGACCTGCTCGACTGGCTCGGCCTCCATCCCTTTGGCAATATGTGGGGATCGGAGACATACCATCCCGCATTCCTGCAGAATCCGTACGGCTGGATCGGCCATCACCCCTGGATGTGCTGGCTTTCGCCGGCGTATCTGCCGGAAGGGCTGCAAGACCTGGCCGGCAACACAATTTACAAATCCGGCTGGCACTTCGGCTTCAACATTCCCGCCTTCCTCATCGTTCTGATCCTCACGGTGATTCTGGTGCGCGGCATCCGCGAGTCAGCCTCCACCAACAATATGATGGTGACCTTTAAGCTGATCGCCATCCTCATCTTCATCTTTGCCGCCATCGGCTTCATTCATCCCAGTTACTGGCATCCCTTTATGCCCAACGGATGGTCGGGCGTGCTCACCGGCGGCTCCATCATCTTCTTCACCTACATCGGCTTCGATTCCGTTTCCACCGCGGCTGAGGAGTGCAACAACCCGCAGCGCGATCTGCCCATTGGCATCATCGCCACGCTGGTGGTCTGCACGGTGCTCTACGTTTCTGTCGCCGTCTGTTTAACGGGATTGGTACCGTGGCAGTCCATGGTCGGCGACGCGGCGCCCGTGGTGAATGCACTCAAGAAGCTCTCGCTTCTGCCCGGCGGCCATTCGCTCTATTGGATTCGCCTTGTGGTTCTGCTGGGCGCGCTCATGGGCATGATCTCGTCGATACTCGTTTATCAAATTGGCCAGTCACGCGTCTGGTTCTCCATGTCCCGCGACGGCCTGTTGCCCAAGGTCTTCTCCAACGTGCATCCCCTTTTCCGCACTCCTGCGTTTTCCACCTGGGTCGCAGGTTTTTTGGTCGCCATTCCTTCAGGCCTCTTCGACATCGGCACCCTCGCCGACCTTTCCAACATCGGCACTCTCTTCGCCTTCGTGCTCGTCTCCATCGGCGTCATCGTGCTGCGCTATCGTGAGCCCGAACGCCGTCGCGGTTTCGTCGTCCCAGGCGGGCCCGTTATTCCGGCACTCAGCGTCATCTTTTGCTTCCTGCTGATGGCCGGACTGCCCATTATCACCTGGTATCGCTTCGTCATCTGGCTCGTGATTGGTTTGTTTATTTACTTTTCTTATGGCTTCTTCCGTTCCGAGTTTACAAAGCCGGGGGTCCCGCTATTCATTCCATTCTGGGCGGTTCTACTCTTGACTCTTGTCACCCTGGGGATCTTCCCGCTATTGATGCTTCTGATGCAGGCCAGCTTCGTCCGTTCACTTCGAGGGAACAAGAGTCCCCAAATTCTCGGCGCTCTGGTTACGATACTCATTCTTGCGTCGGTAATAGTACGGCTATACTTACCCACCATCGCAGCGATTCTCGAACTGACTGCAACCATCGCAGTAATCGTTGCACTTTTGCAAATCAGCGCCGCGCTGGACGATTACTACACCAATGTAGAGCCGATTGGACTTCACCTAAGCTCGTTCCTTACAATTCTCTTCGGCGTCTTCTATATTCAGTACCATCTATCGCGGATTGCAGAGTGGAAGAAGACAGGGATGCTCCGAACTTAGCAACAATTCTGCCAAGAGCTCTGAGCGCGGCTCGTGATTGGTCTTTTCATTTACTTCCTCTACAGCCGTCACCGCTCCGAGTTTGCCCGGCCCCGGTAGGCGCGCGGAGTCCCTATGAAGAACTGGCAAAAAGCTCTCATCATTACGCTGATCACGCTTACTATCGGCGGCGTTTATCTGTTCATCGTCTTCGAAAAGCGCCGTAATCCCGGCGTCGCCCAACAGACCAACCCCGAGCAGGCGCTCACGCCCGACGATGTCGCCGTGGTGCGCATGATGTTCCCCACTTCCTTCGACGACGTGCTGAAGCTCCAGAACACCAGCGTCTGGATGAAGAACGGTTACACCATGCCGTACTTCCCATTCGAAGCCGGCCGCATCGACTTCGCGAAGTCCGCCGGCGTGATTTCCTCCGCGCAGCGGCTCGACATCAAGAAGGTCATCAAGGCCGCGACTCCCGCCACAGTCGACGACGGCATCTCGCACGGCAGCCGCCAGGTCTTTGCGGTGTTCGCGCTGCCCGGCGGCGCAAGCCTCTACGCCACCGCCATCGGCGTCATTGACGGCAGCCAGGAAGAGTACTTCAGCGACGTCCTTTTCTTCTACGACGACCCCCACACGATTTATGACAACTGGCCCAAGAATGTGTGGGCCGCCATCGACGCGCACCAGGTTCTTGCCGGCATGAGCGAGTTGCAGACGCGCATGTCCATCGGCCAGAAAACACAATCGGATGGCTCTTCGGAGGGCAACCGTACCGTCACCTACGATCAGGCCGGCAAACAGTGGACCATCACCTTCGTCGACAACAAGGCCACGAACATCAAGAGTCCATAGCCCTGCAGACAAGGCCACCTTGGGGATCGGCCAGGTTGGGTATCAAACTCGCCTTATTGTCCGGCCTGAGGTCCGCCGTCCAATATCAGGCTGTACTTGCCCGTGTTAATGACGTCCAGGAACGTGGTCCCACCCTGTACGCCTGTTTCCACTCCGGCGCTGCTCTTGCTTTCAACTACCTTTGCCGAAAACGTGGCCACGGTCTTTTTATCCTCCAACAGCGACGCCTGAACGTTCGATCCGGAACCTGTCCATGTCAGTTTGTACTGGCCGGCAGGAAGCTGTGTCGATCCCACTTGCACACTCATCGGAATATCAACAGTGGAGGGTTTGTTTCCGGCAAATGCCGGCGCCGCAAAGAGAACGAGCATCAAAGCAAAACCGAATGAACGCTTCATTTGAATCTCCTCAATCGCCTCGCGTATTCTTTCCGCCGCATGAGGCATTAAGACGATTACAGTACGATGCGCTGGTTTTGAACCTTAAGAATTCTTAAGAGTCAGGCTGGCTTCGAACCGTCACAATTACAGGAATTTGCGAAGCAACCGCCTTGGCGGCGATGCTTCATGTCATTTCGAAGTGGGCGTCGTACAAAAGGGAATGGTGATTTTCACACGCAAACCCGGCGAAGCGTTCTCTGCGGTGATCGTACCGTGATGCACCTGCACGGCTTGTTTCGCAATGGATAAGCCGAGGCCCGATCCGCCACTCATCGCGTCGCGTGCTTCGTCAACGCGGAAAAATGGATCGAAGATGCGCGTGAGCGTGTCCTCGGGAACGCCCGGGCCAAAATCGCGGACCGCAATCGCCGCGGCGTGAGAGTCTTCAGCCAGGGTGACTTCGATGTTGGAATGCTCCGGCGCATGGCGAATCGCATTGCGCAGCACATTTTCTACGGCGCGCCGCAGCAGTTCACGATTGCCCACAACCTGGCCGGAGAGACGGCCATTCACTGCGATGCGGCAGCCACGCATCCCGGCTTCTACGTGGCAATCGTGGATCACTTCATCCATAATGTCGCCGGCGGGCGCGATCCTGGCAGCCTCAACGGCGGGACCGCATGCGATAAAGTTGATTTCCACGATGTCGGCCACCAGGGAGGCGATCCGGTCCACGTCCCTCTCGATGCGATCCAGCGCCGACTTGCTGTCTGCGGATGTTCTAGCCAGTCTGACGGCAAACTTCAGTCGGGCAAGCGGCGATCGAAGCTCGTGCGATATATCTCCAAGAAGCCTTCGTTCACTCACAATCAGCCGTTCGAGGCGCTCGGCCATCTGATCGAATGAGCGTCCGAGTTGCCCAATTTCATCCTGGCGTTTGCTGTGCACGCGAACCGAAAGATTACCCTGCCCGAAGAGAGCAATGGAGGCCGCGATTCTGCGGATGGGCGACACTACGCCTATTGAGGCCAGCCAGCACAGCACCAAGGTGGCGCCGATGACAAGGAAATAGTAAGGAAGAAACGTCCAGATATGCGGCCGCACTTCAGACAGTCCCATGTTGACGATCCAATACTGCCCGTCCGGCGACCGCTGAGCTTTGATGTAATAGCCGTTCGCATGGGCACGCCATTCCGTGCTTGGCGCGGGGGGCAACCACTCGGCCCGATTTTCGCCGGTCAGTACATCTACGCCTTTTGCGTCGAGTAAATAATGCGTCGATCCCACAAAAACGCGATCCAGGCGGATCAAATAGGCTTTCAGCGCCTGCGGGCCGCCGCTCGCCAATGCTCCACGCGCACTCTCCAGTTCCAACTCGTCGATACGCTCGAAGGCGGGGTCGATGGACTTCCTCTGCACGCGATTCGCGATGGCGTGAAACACGAGGAATGAAAGTGACAGCGTGATTACCATCGCCAGCAGAACGCCGGAATAGAGAGACTTCATGGGGTATGCCTTAAGCCGCTCCGGTAAATACATACCCCACTCCCCTCACTGCGCGGATCAGATTGCGCCCGCCTTCGAGCTTTTTGCGCAAATGGCTAATGTGCACATCGAGAAAGCGATCATAAGGCGTTGCTTCACGCTCGAAAAGGGCCACTGTGATTTCCCCTCGGGAGACAACCCGGCCCGCCGAGCGCATCAGCATTTCCAACAGGTCGAACTCGACGGGAGTCAGCTCCACGGGTGAACCTGCAACCCGCGCCTCGCGCGTGCTGGGATTGAGCTGAATATTGCCGATGGTCAAAACGGCGCGGCCCTTCCCGCTCGCGGTATCGGTCCGGCGCAGTACAGCCCTGATCCGCGCTAGCAATTCATCAGGATCAAAAGGCTTGGGAAGATAATCGTCGGCTCCCGTATTCAGGCCCAGGATCCGGTCATGCTGCTGAACTCGCGCGGTCAACATGATCACAGGCAGGTCTTTTCGCCGCCGCAACTGCTGCAGCACTGTTAGGCCATCGAAGACGGGCAGCATTACGTCAAGAATCACCAGGTCGTAGGGGCCGTTTGATGCACTGGCCAGGCCATCCCGGCCGTCGTATGCACAATCCAGACGATGGCCGGCCTCGGCAAAGAACTCCTTCATCATCCCGCAGAGCTCAACGTCGTCGTCAACCAACAGCAGCGATAGTTGTTTTTGATCTTCCGCAGTCTCCATCCCCACTGCCTCGGAGCCGGACGCCACTAAGCAATCCACATCGCTTTTAAGTCTCGCATAAATCAACGCAGCGGCGACATGCTTAACAATTCTTAAGGCTCGGACCACTTCGGCAGCTGATGGCCATCCGGCCCGCCGCATCATTCTAGCCTGCATACAGATCTGCTTGATGGACCCCGCTTTTGCCGTCATTTCCAGAAATAACTCGACGCCCGCCCCGTAAACTAATCATGTGACCTCGATTCAGGCATTCATCCGCCGCCTTCCCAAGGCTGAGCTGCATCTGCATCTCGAGGGGACGATTCTGCCTGCAACGCTGGTGGAGCTTAGCGCGCACCATGATGCGAAGCCGTTGACCCTTCGCGAAGCGAAATCTCTCTATCGCTTCACGGACTTCACCGAATTCATTGAGTGCTTCAAAGCTGTTACGCGACGCCTGAAAGACCCCGAAGATTACGAATTGGCAGCATGGCGCATGATGCAGCGTCTGCACGCCCAGGGCGTCGTCCATGCCGAGGTCTACATTTCCGTCGGCGTCATCTATATGTGGCGCAACTTCGATCCGCGCGCCTTTGAGCCCATCTTCGCAGGCCTGGAACGCGCCCGCGAGCGCGCCGCCCGCGAGCTGAACCTCTCGCTCTACTGGATCTTCGACGCGGTTCGCCACTTCACCGTGGAAGAAGCGGAGCGCGTCTTCCGCAAGGCCGCCGAGTTGCGCCCGCACTACCCGTCCATCGTCGGCATCGGCCTGGGCGGCGACGAGAGGCGCACCGGCTCCGCGCCATTTCACGCCCTTTACGCTGAAGCGGCACGCGCCGGTCTGCGCCTGACCAACCACGCCGGCGAAACCACGGGTCCCGAGGCCATCTGGGAGGCGCTTGCCATCGGCTCCGAGCGCATCGGCCACGCCGTTTCCGCCGTTCAAGACGAGAATCTACTCCAAGACCTGAAAGTCCGGAGGACCGCGCTCGAATTGAACCCCACTTCCAACGTCCGCACCGGCGTCTGCCCTTCCTTCGCCGACCACCCTCTCCGCAAATACTTCGATCAGGGCCTTTTGGTCACGCTCAACTCCGACGATCCTGCCTTCTTCGGCTCCGATCTCGCCAACGAGTTCCTCCTGGCCCACACCCAGCAAGGCTTTACCCGCGAAGAACTGCGCCAGCTGGCCGCCAATTCCATTCAGGCCAGCTTTCTTCCCGAAACCGAAAAGAACTTATGGCTGGCCCAAATTAACACTTTCGGGTAATTACCTACCCCGTTTTCCGCATCGCTCCCGCCTGCCAGCGGAGCATAATCTGCGGTATTATGGTGTGTCAGGAGGCTATTCTCGATGTCCATGGAAGTCGAATCCCTCATACCCGTTGAAGAGACTCCCGTCGAGGAAAAGCCGGGATCCACTGCGTTGAAGGTGATTACCTGGTTCTCAGTGGGAATGGCAGTTGCCGCGCTCGGCATTTTCGTCGGCGCTGAGTTGCGCAGCCGCTACCGCTTCAAAAAGCGCACACCGTATGATTTCTACTCGAACGCCGGCGAGCAGCAGCCGGGAGAATTCGGCGTCGGCATCTAACGCCCGCTAAACAGATTCGTTGCACTCGATGCCGCCTGCGGGCGGCATCGCTGCGCTTGGACGAAATCGGCATCCTATCCATCGCTCTCGACCGCGCGCTGAATTGCTGACTCGCTCCGCGCTTTCTTAGTCCCTTGGCCCTTCGGTCCCTTCGTCCCTGTTCATTTCGCACCGATCAGCCGAATGCGCGCCGTGAAGGCCCGTCCCTGAAACTCGCTGAAAGTCCCATACTCCGGCGAATCCACCACGTTGTTCACCACCGCGGCATTCGCGCTGCCCGTTGCATTTTCGATCACGCCGCGCAGTCCCCAATACTGCCCACGAAAATGAAATCTCCACTCCACGCCGGGACTAAAATTCACGTAATCCGGAAAGCGTTGCCCTCCCGCCGCACCCACCACCTGTTGCGCCGCGTTCACCGCCGTGAACGGATACCCGTTGTGCCAGTCAAGCAGGTACACCAGGTCCCACTGCCTTTTGAGCAGCGCGATCGGAACCGGCAGCCATCCCCAGGAGACGGTGCGATTCGGCGTGTCCCACGGCAGCGGTCCGCTTTGCTGCACTCCCAGCGGCGAGGGCGTCGGCAGATAGTCGAGCGCGGCATTGGTCCGCGCCGAGGAATGCGTGTACGACACATACACGGTGTATCCGTTCGCAAACAGTCGCCGCGCGTCGAATTCTTCTGAGCTGTAGCGATCTTCGCGCCCATTTGTCAGCAGGTAATCGCCCGCCAGCGTTGCCGCTCCGCTTTGATTCGCAAACGTGAGCACATCTGTGGTGCGCTTCTGCATGAAATTCGCGCCGGCAATGATCGACCACGGCAACCCTCGCTCCACGCCCACGCTCCAGTTCAGCGTCCGCGGCGTGCGCAGTGCGCCCTGGTTCGCCGTGAATTCCGCCGTCTCGGGCGGCCCCGTCGGCGTCACTCCGTTCGTCTGGTAATAGGTGTCGGAACGCACGCCTGCGAAAGTCTGCGCCAGGTATTCCAATTGCGTGTGCTCGTAATAGAGCCCGATCCCCGCAGAGATTTTCGTCTTGTTTTTGTCGCCGGGCGGCGCGTACACCGCTGCCAGCCGCGGCGTCACCAGCGCCCGCCGCACAATCTCGTCCCAGTCGAAGCGAAGTCCCGGTTCGACAAGCCATCCCTTCGCCGGCTGCCAGCGGTCCTGCATGTATGCGCCGATTTCGGCGTTGTGTATTGTGAAAGCCGGCGCTGCCGCGAACACGCTTTCGCGATCCAGCGTTCCATCTTCGCGCAGATAACTCACTGGCGTCCGCGTTTGGTCCTGGTTATAGCCGACATGGTCGAGATCGAGACCCATCTTCACGTCGTGCTGCCCGGCCCAGTGCCGCGGCGGCAGATACAACGCCGCGGTGCCCTCGAGGCGCTCCGCGCGTCCCGTCAGATTCTCAAAGTAACTGCCCTCCGACATCTCCGGCGTGATTTCGTAGGGCGCACTTCCGTGCGGCTCGTGGCCGTCGCGGAATCTCATGTACCCGACACCCAAATCCAAAAGGCCGCCGCCGGCAAGGCTCCATTGGTTGCGCAGGTACGGCAGCCACGCGATGATGTCGCGATTGGTTGTGCTCTGCTGCGGCGTGAGCGACGAGATGCCGTCGTACGGCGAGTGGTAATCGTTGAAGAGCAGCCCCGCGGTGAGAATGTCTCTCTGCGACAAATTGATCTGCGCCTTGGCAAGGTTGCTGCCCCGTATGAGCGGATCGGTATCGGCGTTGGCCGGCAGCTCGGAGATGTAGATATTGTCGTACTCCGTCTCCGCGCCGTCATACCACCATGCCCGGTCGCGCCGGAGCGGCCCGGAGAACGTGAACCGCGGCACAAATTTGTCGAAGCGGATTCCGTTCAGTTCGCGGAAGGAGGGTATGAAATTCGTCGCGTTGAAGCGAAACTTGTTGTCGCCCATCCCGGTCGAGAAGGCCAGCACGCCTCCTGTAGCGCGGCCGTACTCCACCGGGTAGCGCGTGGTTTCTGAATCTATCGACCGCACCGCATCCGTGCTCACTCTCATGTCCAGCGTGCCCTCGGCCGGCGAGCGCACATCGAAGCCGTCGATTGTGTACAACGTTTCCCAGCTCTCCGAGCCGGCCACGTGCACCTGTTCCGTCGTATCCTGCACCACGCCGGGAAAGAACGGCAGCAAATAGCGAATGTCGCGCGAAGTTTGAAAGGGAATGTTGACGATCTCCGGCGTGTTCATCGTCGTCTGGTTGGGAATCTCCTGGGTGTCGATCCCTGTCGGCGACGCCGTCACGCTCACCTGCTCGTGCACAATCTGTTCGTGCGCCAGCACCACCTTCACGACAGTCTGGCCCGTTCCAATCCCGTTCGCGTCGGTCGCGTAGAATCCCGGTTTCTCAACGTGCAGTTGATAGGGACTCTGTTGCCGCAGCGCGAAGCTGCAAACGCCCGCGAAATCCGTGCGCAGGTGCGCCGGCTGCTGGCCCGGCTCTGTCACTGTTACCTGCGCGCCGCTGACGGCGACGCCATTTTCATCCACAACCGATACCGTCACTGGCGCGTGCACCACTTGCGTCTGCCCGCTTGCGATCGCGGCGCAGAGCCAGAAAAGCAGGCCCGGCGCGGCCCGCCACGCGCGTTCAGCATTCGGCATGAAGACTCATCGGAAACGGCATCGCGCGTTCCGCCTCGCCGCCAGTATAGCGCCGCTGCGCTCGTCACAAATCATACAGAGGAATAGACGGGACCGCTCAACAGCCGGCGTCACGGATGAACAAAAGTTCATCCCCCCAAATTCTCCGGAATCAACCTGATGCTCTCGTTGGTTTCCCTCGGGTTGCCTACGAACCCGGCCGCGTTAGAGGAATGAACTCGTGCGCAACTCTTCTTGCCTGCCCTTTGGGAGTATCTGGCACAGTGTGCCGCACATAGACCCAGAGATAAAAAACCCCCATCGCGAGGAGAACAAGCGGGACAGGCCGGACCAGCACCAGCGTGAGAAGCTGGCCGGGCAATCCTGAAGTCGTCGCTAACAGGTGGGCGCTATGGATGGCGAGCTGCTGAACGAAAATATCGCTGATCACGAGAGTGCCCGCGCCTGTGAACAGCAGTGCAAGCCACGCGGTTGCGCCGCGCCCGGCCCAAAGCATGGCGAAGGCAGGAAAGACCAGCAGCAAGAGGCCGGTATCGTGCAGCCGATGATAAAGCGGGAGCATGGAAAGAGCGGCAATGGACGCGAGCGCCAGCCATGCGCTCTCCTGTGAGAAGCGTCTCCGCAGAGTGACGATCGCCCAGACCAGCAGGAGCGGCGCGCAAAGCAGATAGGTGATCGGATTGTAAAAACGCGGATCGTCCCGGAAGACGCTAACGACAGTTTGCAGGCTGATCGAGATGGCGCCGTGCATTCGGGGATCGACGCCCGCGGGGCCCGGGTCGTTCAAATTGCCGTGCACGGAAATCGTATGCAGATTGGTATCAAGTTCCGCCATCCAATGCGGAGCCACGAGCCAGACCCAAAAGACCGCGGACAGACTAAGGACGGCCGTTACCACCAGGGTCTGCAGCGCGCGCTTGCGATAGAGTCCGCCGGCCAGCAGAAAAAAGAGCCAGACCGGGCCAGCAACGTGGGGCTTGATCGCCAGGCTGAGTGCGAAGCACAGAACGCCGGCCGGTACAAACCGGTCCTTCAGAAAACACCAGACGGCAATTACGCAAAGACTTACAACGATGCCGGCCGCATTGCCGATCTCAATGAGTAACTCGCTCCCGGCAAGAAAGATGGCGATCAGGCCGCCGGAGATCGCCGGCGCGGCGCCCGCGCCGAGATCCCACATCAGAAACGCGGCGAGGATCGTGCTCAACGCAATCGCAATCATCCACAGGAAATGCGCCGGGCCCCAGGGCAGCAACGCAAAAGGGGTAGAGAGAAGAAATGAGGCCGGCAAGTTCACATAGAGCGTAACGACCCGATGGAGCTGCTCGGGACTGGCGCCGTAATCCAAGTGCTCCGCCTGAAAAACGCGCTGCAGATCGGCTTCGCGGTAGGGGTCAAGGTGTTGCAGCAGGCACCGGGCGCCATAGTATTGGCCCCTGAAATCCGCCATCGAGGTGGGAGAAAAGTGGTAATAGAGATAGCCCAGCGACAAAAACATCGCGCTACCCAGCACAAAAAAAATGAGGCCGTCGGACCGCGCTTTGGTCATGCTCGATCTCTCCTTCCTCCAGGGCCGTTACCCAATCTCGGAATAGTAATGCGGGGTAATCTTTCTTCCTGTGGCCTCGAAGCGCGCCGCGCGGCGAATTCCCATCTTGTGCGCAACAAAACTTATCGTCGTCGCCAGCACGCCCAACCCGTACTGCACGCTGCGCTTGAAGTTGATCGAGGACGCTTCCTCAAAATATTTAGTGGGACAGGAAATTTCGCCGATCTTGAAACCGAACATCACCGCCTGCGCGATCATCTGGTTATCGAAGACGAAATCATCCGAGTTCTCAAGCAAGGGCAGTTTCTCTAACAGCTCACGCGAAAAAGCCCGGAACCCCGTGTGATACTCCGACAGCTTCACGCCCAGAAATAGATTTTGAAACGCCGTCAGCAGCCGGTTCGCAATGTACTTGTAGCGCGGCATGCCGCCCTTGAGCGAGCCGCCGCCAAGAATTCTCGACGCCAGAACCATGTCATACACGCCGCTGGCCACCATGCCCGCCATCGCCGGAACCAGCAGCGGCGTGTACTGATAATCGGGATGCACCATCACCACAATGTCCGCGCCCGCCGCCAGCGCTTCGCGATAGCAGGTCTGCTGATTGCGTCCGTAGCCGTAATTGGCGTCGTGGATAAATGTCTGCACGCCCAGCTTGCGAGAAAGCTCCGCGGTCTTGTCTTTGCTTGAGTCGTCCACCAGGATCTTGATGTCCACTACGTCCGTCAATTCCCGCACGGTTTGTTCCAGCGTCTTCTCGGCGTTATACGCCGGCATCACCACGGCAATCTTTTTTCCGTTAATCATATCGGGCAATCCTCAACTTTGCGCGGCCACTTCGGCTTCGAGCTTGGCGTGGAAAATGCCATCCTCCTGCGCGGGTGTCCGCCTCAGGTAAACCCAGAGGTAGAAAACCCCCATCGCGAGCAGCGCGACGGAAGCCGGTCGTATTAGCACTACGTCGATCGCAGTTGCCAAGATCCCGTGCGGAGTCCACGGGAAGGAATTGACGGTGGATACATAAATGACCTGCGAGATATCTCCTGTCGAAAGCACCGCGGCGGAGGTGATCAGCATTGCGACCCTCCCAAGGGGACCGTCCTTAGCACACAACATGCAGCACGCAGGAATGACGAGCATCACGAGCCTAGCATCCCAAAGCCGATGGTAGTTGACCAGAAGAGTGAGGGGGACGGCCGCCGCGAGCGCGAACCACGCCATGGGCACGGAAAAGCGCGTCCGCAGCGTCCAGATTGCCCATACAAGCAGGAGCGCCCCGCAGAACACATAAGTCGCAGTGTTGTAAAAGCGCGGGTCGTCGTGGAGGACGCTGAGGGCGGCCTGCAGGTTGACAAGCGAATAAATCGAGCCGTCCTTGACGGCGTTGGGGCCGGGATCGTTGATTCCGCCGTGAGTTGCACTCATGGCCAGATTCGCGCTCCACTCGTGCAGCCAATTGGGCGCAACGTGCGACACCCACAGAGCTGACGCCAGTGCGATAACAGCCGGTATGGCGGCGCTCTGCAGCGCCCGCTTCCGAAAGGCGCCCCCGGCCAGCAAGAAGTAAAGCCAGACGAATCCGCCATCATGAGGCTTGACCGCAAGGCTAAGCCCAAGACAGAGAACGCCGATCCACACCAGGCGGTTGCGAAGAAAACACCACGCGGCGATCACGCAGAATCCCACCACGATTCCAGCGGCATTGGCCCCGGTGAAGATGGCTTCGCAATTCAGCCCGACCATGCAGGCAAGGAAGGTTGCAACACGCGGCGAGTAGCTCACGCCGGCGTGCCACATGAGGAGGATGGCGAGATTGAAAACGAATCCCGTCAGGAGCATCCAGAGGATAAGCGCCGGCCACCACGTAAGCGCCGCGAATGGTGCCGCGACGACGAATGTCGTGGGCAGATTCACCCAGAGCGTGAGGGATTGGAATTGCAGGCGAGGGGCAATGGGAGGAGCCCACGAAGCGACCTTGGGGCGCTGGCCGTCCTCGGACAAATACTCGCGCGCGACCTCATCTTGGTTGTATGGATCATGGCCGTGAATCAGGCATCGAGTGCCGCAGTACAAGCCCCGGAAATCAATCCATGCAGTCCCTCTGAAGGCATTCCATGTGCCCCACAGGGATCCGATGCTCATGCACAGAAGCACCCATTGAAGACCTTTGCGGCGTAAGCTTGCCATTACTTTGACTCCTGAAGCGGGTACGGCGAAATCCGTGCCGGAGTCGCATCCGGCTCCGCCAGCCACACCTTGCGCTCTCCGTAGTAGTGGATCAGTTCCCCATTGCCGGCGGGATCTCCGTCTCGCGCCCAGATGACCTGGGAGTGATCGATGTCCGCCGCGTTGTACACCCACTCGTCGAATGGATTGTGATTCCCCCAATAGCGAACGATCACCAGTTGCTGACCCGGCTGTTGATCGAGCCACGTCTCCATCTGCGCCCGCTCCGTTCCATAATGTCCCGGACCGAACCAGTTGAAGTTCCAGTTGCTGGTCGGCCATTCGCTCATCGCAATATGCAGCGGATCGGCAAAGATGCGCAGCCCGGCCATCGCCACTACGATCAGCACCGTGAACCGTGCCAGCATAAGTCCCACGGGCTTTTTCTCGGGCTTCCATTGCCGCAGGTGGCGCATCATCTGCAATCCGATGGCATAAAACGCTCCGGTGAATGGCGCGACATAGTGCGGCAGCAGATAAATCTCAATCGCCATGCCGGCCGCCAGCACCAGCACGCAGATCACCAGGAATCGAATGCGCCGGTCGCGAAAAACGTGCCGCACCATCAACAGCGGAGGCAGCAGCGCGAACCCTGAGAAAAACAGAAACATGAATCCGACTTTACCCAGCGACTGCGGCACAAAGCCCGTGATGGAGTGGATCCCTTTGTAATAATCCAGCTCGCCCTTGTGATAGAAAACCTGCATTTCTTTGTAGCGATAGTGCGGCTCGGGCCGGGCCTTTTGCCACACATAATAGGGAGCAATCGCGTAAGTGTTGCGGTTCACCGTGTAAGGCGGCGTCAGCGGGTTGCCGAAGGCACGGTAATCGTAGTAGCCCATCCACGCCACAGCGGCGATGCCAAAGAGAAGGGGCACGGCGGTGAGCCGCGCCATGGCGGCGGCGCTCGGCCGGTGCTTGCCCTTGACCATCCATCGCACCAGCACAAAGCCGACGGGCAGGCACATCAGAATGCCTTCGTAAGGACGCGTCAGGACCAGAATCGCAATGCCGATGCCGATCAGCACCGCGTAGCGCATGCGCGCCGTCCGCATCAGTCGCGGCAGCCCTCCCAGGATCAGCGCTCCACCCAGCGCGCCCAGCGACCCGCCCGCATGATACGTATTGGTCCAGTAACTGAACACGCCCAGGCGTAGCACGGCAATGGCTCCGCCCAACAGCGCCCAACTCGGCGGCAGCCAAGCCTGCAACATCCAGCAGAGCGCCGCGCACATCAACGCGCTCACAATCAGCAACGCGATCCAGGGATTTCCCAGGAGCACCTTGCCGGCCGCCAGCAGCAGCCCCTGCCCGGGAAAATACATCGACTGATACGTCGGCAGCATGGTGATGTGGATACTTTCAAAGTGCGTCCACATCGCAGGAGTCGGATTTGCCAATCGCCCGTGCGCAAACGTGTCGCAAGCCAGCAGAAAACTGAAGTCGTCGGGAACGAACGGCAGCGGCACCGGAAACAGCGGCAGAATCGCCAGGCGCAGCACAATCACGCTCAGACCTACGATCGCGACGGCAAGTCCCTGCCTTTGCGCCAGCCGCGCAAACATCCGCTCCGCGCGCGCAAACCATGTGCCACCCAGCCGCGGAAACGCGAAGGACAACGCCGCTGCCATTGCGGTCATGCCGCATTCAAGAATCAGGAGCGTCGGGTTGCTTTCATGGGCGTTGGGCAGCAGCATTTCAGTCCGGTTTCTTCCCTGCGGATTCGCGCCAAACTAGCGGGGGATCACGGTGATTCTACGGCATCGACATATGCTCGCCGGCTCCGGATTCGGCCGCCCGAACCCCTCTCGTCACCTTGGATTTATGCTCCAGGCGAGAATGTAGCTCCAGATGCAGGAAAGGCTGGAAGCCTGCGGGAAATCCGCCTGCATCCAGCCTCTCTTGAAATCACGATCTAAGTGAAGATTTATAGCCCGGTCCAGGTCTAAATTGATTCGCTATGTAGAGCAACGCGCATTTAATATACGACCCGCTTCGGATTACGCAAGCGATGAGCTCACGTGCGTGAAGACGGTCGTCACCGCAGTGGCAACCTTATCCACACCGGAGATGGCTCCCAGCGCTACCAGGCAAACCAGCAAAGCGTATTCGACCAGATCCTGACCGCGTTCGCTGTCTTTCAGCTCTTGTAGCGCCACCCACGTTCTGAGTAGTATGTCGTTCATCCCAATCCTCTCCACTTGAATTTTCTCGTTCAACTTATTCCCGGAGCAAGTCTCCAGGCGTACGCAGCGATTTCTCGCAACAGTTACTAATGATGATCCGCAGAAAAGGGCAGAGATCATCCCTGGAAGGCTCTCTTCGTTCGTGCCTCCCTGGCTTGCGATGTCCCTCAGACTTCAGGGAACTTGGCCCATGGGGGGAGAAATTGGGGCCCGAGTTGTTCCGGTTTGTCGCTCAGTCCCGCCCGCCGCTCCGGGAATCCCGTGAGCGTTGCGCGGTCCATCTGGTTACGCGAGCGAAGTGCTGATATTCGTAAATGTGGTGTTTACCGCGACTGCAATGCCGTTTATGCCAGAAATGAGCGCCAGTGAAATCAATACCATCATCAGCGCGTACTCGATCAGATCCTGACCCTGCTCGCCGTTCAGCAGGTCATTGAGCCGTAGATAAAAACTTACCAACATGTTGTTCATTCCTTTTACCCCCTATCGGTGAATAACCGGCCACAGCCGGGATAAGGCGTGTTCGTGCCTTGCTTTCACGATCTCTCGTGTCTTTCACTGACAAGGCAAGAGAAGCTCCACAACTGTAACCCGGAGCTCTCCATCTTTCTTCCTGGTGGCCGATGCACGTTCGATCACCGGGATGGTTCGCTCTTTACGGGGAGAATGCAAAAACCCTGCCCACAGGCAGGTCCTTACTCTCCCCACGAAGAGGCTGAGGCGCTGGGTTGCGTCGAACATCCGGAAATTACTTTCCGGGTGCGCTTATGCGAGTGACGAACTGATGTTCGAGAACACGGTGTTCACAGCCGAAGCAACATTGTTGACGCCGGAAACGCATACGAGTGCGATCAAGGCGACAAGCAATGCATACTCCACCAGGTCCTGACCTTCTTCGCCGTTCTTCAGGCTTTGGAATTTCACGTAAAGACTCAGAAGTGTGTCGCGCATCTTATTCTCTCCCCATCAGTGATATTCCGGCGAGAGCCGGCATGCTTGTTACCACGAAGTCTCGCGTCTTTCAAAGGCACAAAAACTGGTGAGTAGGATTCGACGAGTCCGCAGGCTCTACGTATCTGCTTGCATCTTCGTTGCTCACGCTTCGAGCGCTTGGCTTAACAGGAAGGGCACAGTTCAGCAGTCTGCCGGTCTGTACCCTTCCGCTAAGAGCTGAGGTCCTGGGTGCGTTCGACTGCCAGGAGTTACGCCAGTGAAGAGCTGATGTTCGTGAAGACGGTGGTAACCGCAGAGGCAACCTTGTTGACGCCGGTGATTGCAGCCAAGGCGATCAGGCAAACGAGAAGGGCGTACTCGACCAGATCCTGGCCTTCCTCGCGGTTCATCAGGTTCTGCAACTTCACGTACACTGCCAGAAATAGGTTGTTCATTTTCAATCCTCTCAGATTTGTAGTTCCCAGCCTCAGCCGGGCACCCAAGTTATTGCATTTGGCGTGCCAATCTCGGACACGATAGCTTGCGCTTTAAAATCAGTGAACTAGAAAAATCTTACCCCCAATTCAACTCCGTTCGTGTATACGCCTGTTTACAACCTTGGCTCCACAGACCGGCCCCGTATACATGTCCCTCGACTGTTGCCGCCGCGATCTTGTTTCATGACGTCGGCCTCTTCGCTCTTCGTTCGTCGTTCGCGGCATGCCTTGCGCCCTTTTCTCGCATCAGACTGCGCTCTGAACCCGATGTCCTCGTCTCTAAATTCATGCCGTAGAATAACCTCCATGACAGGCGAGTTCGATCCTCCGCCGGTGCCGGAACGCAGCGATCTGGCGGACTTCTCGATTGTGCTGGTGGTAGGGCTCGCGCTCACCCTCGCTGTCTTCTTCTTCGCTATTCAAGTCTTCGGAAACACAGCCGGCTCCCGCAGTCAGGGCGGTGCCCGCGACTTCGTTTCCTACTGGGCCACAGGGCGCCAGCTCGTCCAGCACGCCAATCCTTACGATCGCGGTGCTATCTCGGCGCTGGAACACGCCGAAGGCCTCGACGTTCGCGCCGTGCTGATCATGCGCAACCCACCCTGGGCGTTGCCGCTCGCCTATCCGCTCGGTTTCCTTGGCCTGCGCGTCGCGGCGATCCTCTGGTCCCTGCTGCTCCTTGGCTGTCTGCTTCTCTCCGTACGCATCGTTCGCCAGTTATATGGATCTCCCGCGAATCGTCTCCACTGGCTCGCGCTGGCCTTTACGCCGGCCTTGATCTGCCTCACCATGGGCCAGACCGCGCTCTTTGCTTTGCTGGGGCTGGTGCTGTTCCTGCGCTGGCACAAGACCCGTCCCCTCGCGGCTGGCGCGGCACTCTGGCTTTGCGCTCTCAAGCCGCATCTTTTTCTGCCCTTCGCCGCTGCACTTGCCGCCTGGATCCTCTTCTCGCGCGCCTGGAAGTTGCTGGCTGGCGCTGCATCGGCTCTCGCGCTTTCCAGCGCCATCGCGTCCCTGATCGCCCCGCGCGCCTGGCTCGACTACATCCACTTAATGCGTTCGCCAACTGTCGAGAATGAATTCATCCCATGCCTTGCAAGCGCCATCCGTCAGTGGATCGATCCCGGGGCAACCTGGCTCCAGTACCTGCCCGCCGCGCTCTCGTGCGTCTGGGCCCTCATTTACTTCTGGCGCCGTCGCGCCACCTGGGACTGGAAGACTCACGGCAGCCTTCTGATGCTGGTCTCTCTTGTCGCCGCGCCTTACTGCTGGCTCTACGATCAGTGCCTGGCCATTCCAGCGCTGCTTGAAGGCGCTTACTCTACCCGCTCTCGCAACCTGCTGGCCCTGCTGGCGCTGGCCATCCTCGTTATGGACATCGAAATCTGCATAGTCCGCGTGCTCTCCCCTCTTTATCTCTGGACCGCCCCAGCCTGGCTGGCCTGGTACCTGCTTGCGCGTTTCGGCCGGCCAGGCAGCAACCTGCCACAGGCCGCGACTGGTTCTTGTTCTCCCGCCACTCACACGTAAACTGGGGAAATGATGGGAAAAATCGCGCGGATTCTGATCGTCATCTGCCTGTTTTCCATGAGCGCGGGGATTCTGGTTTTTGTGGCGAATTCCATCGATGTCGGAAATCGCGACTTCATCTCCTACTGGGCTGCCGGAAAGCTGCTTGTTCATCACGCCAGTCCCTACGACAGCGCGGCGGTTCTCCGCATCGAACGCGCGGCAGGATATACCGGCGCCTGGCCAAACATGTTGTTGAATATGCCGACGGCCTTTTTCCTTTTCTTGCCACTGGGCCTGGTCGCCGCAAATACGGGCATGGTGCTCTGGTTTGTCGCGTTCGCTGTCTGTCTGATGGAATCGGTCCGGTTGCTTTGGAAATTGCACGGCCAGCCGGACGACAGCTTGCATCTGTTCAGTTACCTCTTCGCGCCGGTCTTCGTCTGCATGATGGCCGGGCAACTCGGCGGGTTCTTGCTTCTCGGCGTTGTGCTCTTTCTTTATTTCCACGAATCCCGGCCGTTTCTGGCGGGAGCTGCCCTGCTTCTCTGCACAGTCAAGCCGCATCTGTTTCTACCCTTCGGCATCGTGCTGCTGGCGTGGGCATTGAACCGAAAGGCGTTTCGCGTCCTTGCGGGAATCGCAGTCGCGCTGGGCGCAAGCTGCGCGCTCAGTTTCTTCTTCGATCCTCACGCGTGGTCTGAGTACTCATGGATGATGAGCCACAACGAAGGAATCCAGCGGGACTTCGTACCCACTCTGAGTGTCATGTTCCGTCTTCTCGTCAATCGCAATGCGGTATGGCTCCAGTACATTCCAGCGGCCGCGGGCTGTGTCTGGGGGCTCTGGTATTTCTGGAGCCGGCGCGCCACCTGGAATTGGCTCCATCACGGGATGCTGCTTTTGCTGGTCTCTGAGTTGTGCGCTCCCCATGCCTGGTTCACCGATGAAGTCATGGTGCTCCCGGCGATTTTGGCTGGCCTTTACGCGGCGAAAAATTCACGTCCAATGCTGCTGCTCTTCGGTTTGGTCACGGGATGCGCACTGATTGAGTTCCTGGCAGGCGTCAAGCTTGTTTCCCCGTATTATTTGTGGACCGCGCCCGTCTGGCTGACCTGGTACCTCTTCGCAACCGCACGCCGGCGCACGCCAGCCTGCTGACTCGCTCCCTTGGTCCCTCGGTCCGTGTCGTTATAATTGCCGTGGAAAGGCGCTCCCACCTTGAAGAATCAGCGCGACTTCTCTGCATTTTTGATTGCGATCGCCTGCGCGCTGGCGCTGATCTTCACGGTCCTGTTTCTCAGCTTCCTCCCACTCGACCGCGCCACCGTCGCCCGCCGCGACTACATCGTGTACTGGGCCACCGGCCAGCAACTTGTTCACCACGGCAATCCTTACGATCCCACGGCAATCAGCCAAATCGAGCACGACGCCGGATTCCAGGGCGGCGCCTCCTATTACATGCGCAACACGCCATGGGCCTTGCCCCTGGCTTTTCCGTTGGGCTTCGTCAGCCCCATGGCGGCAGCGCTTCCATGGTCCCTGCTGATGCTCGGTCTGCTCTTCGTTTCCGTGCGCATCCTGTGGAAGTTGTACGGCGGCGTAGCCAACAGCCTTGATTGGCTGGGCTACTGCTTTCCTCCGGCACTCTGGTGCGTAATCCTGGGCCAGACCTCCATCTTCCTGCTGTTCGGGTTCACGCTCTTCCTGCGTTTCCACAAATCCCGCCCCTTCGCCGCCGGCGCTGCATTCTGGCTCTGCTCCATCAAGCCACACCTTTTTCTTCCCTTTGCCGTGGTGCTGCTGGTCTGGATCTTTGTGGCGAGCGCCTGGCGCATTCTGGCCGGCGCCGTCACCGCCTTTGCAGCAGGCGCTTTGGTTACGACGTGGATCGACCCCGCGGCCTGGAGCCAATACGCGTATTACATGCGCACTTCCGTGGTCACGCATGAGTTCACGCCGTGCCTCGCGGATCTTTTGCGCGATACCATTCATCCTGCATGGGAGTGGCTCGCCTTTGTCCCGGCGATCCTCGGCTGCCTCTGGGCATTGGCTTACTTCTGGCCTCGGCGTCGCAACTGGGACTGGGTCGAACAAGGCGGATTGCTGGTATTGGTTTCGCTGCTGGTCGCGCCGTTCGGCTGGATCTTCGATCAGTCGCTCGCCTTGCCGGCCGTGCTCCAGGGAGCCTCGCGGACCGCGTCTCAGCTTCTGCTCTCGGTCCTGGCGTTGATCTACCTTCTGGTTGAATTTCAATTAGTCCGTTTCGACCTGCACTCCGCCGCATATCTCTGGATCACACCTGCATGGCTCATCTGGGTGCTTTTGGCGCGCGCGTGGTCGCGCAAGGCCGCCGCGCCGGTTCCAGTTCTTTCAGCTTGAGTGTTTAGAGGCTCTCGCCGCTCTCCGCCGCGGGCTCGATCTCCATCGTGTCCCCGCGTTCCGTGCGCGTCGCCGCAGCCGTCCCGGCCGGCAACTCCAGCACGCTATACGCCGCGAAGCACGCCGACATGCGCCACGCTCCCACGCTGTGGCGCACCTTCCGCACCTTCAGCTTGCGGTCCAGGTAAACAAGATCGATGGGGAAGCGCATGAAAAAAGTATGCACCGATTCGCAGGGAGCGATCCACAACCCCTCGCCGGGCAAAAGGCTTTCCCGGCCAAGCAGGCCTTTTTGGCGTGTGGCTCCCGTGTGCGCTTTGGTCAGCTGTGTCGCCAGCACCGTGCCGCGCGTCGCGTTGAGAACTTTCTGGAGTCCTTCCGGCGCGGCGGGGCGCGGAGCAAACCACTCCCGCACCGCCTTGGCCGTACTACGCAACGGACTCATCCGGTTGTCTCAGTTGACTGCGCCATCCGCCCGCGGCAATCCCTACGGCGGTGTAGTGCCCGTCGAAGTGCCCGTGGAACCTGAGCCACCGCCGCCATTGATCGGCGCTCCCGCAGTGCCGAACCCACCCGAACCCGATTCAACAACCAGCGGCTTTTCCGGTTTCATGCTTTGGATCAGCGTCTCCACCGGAACCGTCGCAGGAGCAGGCGGCAACGTGTTATCGGCTGTCTTCTCATCCGGCTCGTGCATGGGGATGTTCGAATTCGGTGGAATGAAGTTCGGATCCGGGAACTTCAGATTCGGTGTAGGCACACCCGCCGGTAGCGGAGATACAACTTCCGGCGTCACCAGCACGATCAACTCTGTATCGTTCTTGGTCTTGATCTCCGACTGGAACAGCTTGCCGAGAATCGGGATATCGCCCAGAAACGGAATCTTCTGGAAGGTGTCGGTGATGGACTTGTCCAGCAGGCCGCCGATGATAAAGGTCTGGCCGTCCTTCAGCTCCACTTCCGTATTGACTCTGCGCTCCGTAATGCCCGGCACTTCGAATCCCGAGATCTGCACTTCGTTTGCATAGTCCAGCGCGCTCACTTCCGGCGCTACCTGCAAGCGGATGGTCCCGCGCGGCGTAATCGTGGGGATAAAGTTCAGCCGGATGCCGTAGTCCTTGAATTCGATGCTGACCGCGGCCGTTCCCCCCGAGGTGCCCGACACCACCGGATACGGGAACGATCCGCCTGCGAGGAAGCTGGCTTCTTTGCCGTTGGTTGCCAGCAGATTCGGCTCCGCCAGCACCTCCGCCACACCCTTCTCTTCCATGGCGTGAATGTCGGCTCCGACGTTTAGCCCCGGAAAGTAGGCAAAGATGTTTCCTTCCTGGCTGAACGAGGCTTGGCCTGTCGTCCCCGTTAATCCTCCCGAACTCGATGAGCTGCCGCTGCCGGCGCCCGAAATTGTGGGCGGCGAAATCTGGCCCGTCGACACTCCGCCCAGGGCATTTCCCATCCCGAGATCGAAGAGGTTGACGCCCAGCGTCAGCGCCTTGCTGCGATCCACGCTGACGAAACGCACCTTGAGCAGAATCTGCGGATCCGCCGTGGGCACATTCACATCCATCAGGTTCACAACCTTGCCCGCCGTCGACGCAATCTCCACCGCGCGCGCCGAGCTGTTCAAATCGCTCACCGTGCCGCGCAAAAAGACGCTGTTGTTGCTGTAGCTCACTCGAATGGCCTGGCCCGGCAGCTCGGTTTTCAGCTCGCGCCGGATGGCGTCCAGGCTGTCGCCTGTCAATCCCACATTGGGTCGCACCGTCACATTAAAGAACTGCCGTCCCCCGTGAATATCCCAGATAATCAGGCTGGTCATGCCCGGCCCTTTGCCGGTGATCATGATTTCGGTGGGGCTGATTGCCGTGGCTTCCGCAACGTCGCCCGTGCCCACGGCCACTTGCTTGATCGGCTGCGCACAGTCCACCAGCACGGCTTTGCCTACCTCCACGTTCAGTTCATTCGTGGAGTCTCCGAACCTGTCTCCCGCGGCCGGCGAGGTAGTCGGTGCGGGCTGAGGCTGTGCCTGAGCCCGTACCACCTGCCCTGTGCAGAGAGCCATGATCAACGCGCCGCAATATGCGATGGTGATGCCAGTCGTCGATCTCAATGCTGCCCCTCGGGTGAAACGAATTTGTCTTCCGTTGTCTTTGAGCCGTTGCTGACGACGATCGAATATGTCTTCGGCGCCGGCTTGCGCTCGCCGCCCGATGCATGCCGCGGTGCCGCTACCGGCGCTGGCGCCGTGCCCGTAAAGATGTTGTTCATCGCCGTGGGTGGTACCTTGGCAATCTGCGTGTCAAGCGGATTGCGCAGTACCAGCTGAATCTTCAGCCCGTTGCTAGCCAGGCTCAGCGACTCCGCCTGCTCCGGAGTCACCAGCAGATTCACCACCTGCACCTGCTGCGGTTTGCCTTCGGCGTCTTTCGCAATGTCAGTACCCGCCGAAAGCACTTCAATGTTCTGCAGAAGGGTCTGCGTCTCCATGATTTGCGTGTTGTTGCTTCCCGGCCCGGTCGGGGGAATGCCGGAAACCAGAACGTCGACGCGCATCCCGGGAATCACGAATCCGGAAACGCCCACCACTTCATCCACCTTCACCGCGCACGCTCTCATGCCGTCGGGGATGGCTGGCGCCAGGCCGCCGCCGGAACCGACGCCCGCCAGGCGGCTCTCGAGAATTGGTTCGCCCTGGTAGATCTCTGAAATCACGCCGCGGCCTACCGCATCTTCGGTCTTCAGAATCGCGCCTTTGGGCGCGGAACCTGAAATCGTGATGGTTGTCAGATCGGCGGTCGTCAACACGGCGCCCAGGGGAATGTCCTTGGCCGCCGCAACCACATGCGCAGTCGCCGCCGGCTTTGAAGCCTCTACGCGCGCGCCCACCAGCCGATAAACCAGCCACGCGCTGAAACCGGCGATGAAGAATGCGATGAGGAGGATCGTTAGCAGTCTTCGATTCATCCTAGCCCCGTTGGAGTTGGCCGTTCGCCAACTCCGCCTTTCTCTTGATGCCCCGTCTTTCGGGCCAGCCAGCCGTTAAACCCCAAGGCCAGACCTTCGCCGCTTCTCTCGCAGCGGGCAGTGCGGTTTTAGTGTAGACCTTTGCAAGCTATCGCTTCCCACCGGAATTGTCGATATTACTAAGGAGTACCAATATTACTAAGGGGTATCAAAAGTACTATGGGGGAAATCCTCGGAATGAGCGATGCTTGATGTAGCATTGAAAATCCCCGAGGGCCTTGGGCACGTTGCGGACTCGCGCACAGCCGTGGCTGTTTGGGGCTGCGTGTCATCCATCGCGAATTCCGTAGTCGGAGGTCACTTTTGGCTCATCCCGCGTCAAACAGGCCAGATTCGGATATGCCGGCATGGAAGGTCCTTCAGGATCGACTTGACCCCGATGCATCGCAGAGTGATTCCCCCCCGGATGCTGAGCTTCATATTGGTCCGGTGCTCGTCATGCCGTCCCGTGACATCGCGCTGTTCGCAACTCTGGCCCCGCGAGGTCAGGGGCCGGCAACCTTCCTGGGTTCCATCCTCGTCCATGTCCTGGCTGCGGCAGTGGTCTGGTTCAGCTTTGTCTACAGGCCTCCTCTCACTCGCGTGATGGAAGACCACCTTACGGTGCGTCAGCTCGATCTGCGTTCGCCCGCTGAACAAGCAGCTGCGCGCATTCCCTACCCGAAGCAGCGTCCCGACCATTCGGCGCGCGCGGGCCAGAAACAGGAGGCGCCGCCGCTTCCGCGCCCCGCGATCAAGGCCCAGCCCGGCCCGCAAACCCTCATCCAGGCCGACCTGCTCAACCCCGTCGCGATGCCCCAGGTCATTCCTGTACCGCAAGTCGTCATCTGGTCGCCGAGTAAGGCGACTGTAAAACACGTCGTTCCGCCGCTGCCGGAAAAGCCCACCGCTGCGGATGTCATCCCCGTCCTCGATCGGCCCAATCAGGAGCTCACGCTCGCCGACGTTAACCTGGCGTCCAGCAAACTGCCTTCAGTTAAATTGCCCGTCGCGCCTAGCACCACGTCGCCGATCGCCAGCCACGTTCCCTCACCTGTGCAACTGCCTCCGGCGTCGGCCTCGCAGCAAGCGGCGCCGCCCACGCCGGCAGCCATCCTTTCTCTCTCCGATATTCGCCTGAAAGATGGAACCGCTGCGCTGCCTCCGGTCAACGAAGCCCCGGCATCGAAAGCGCAAGGCGCGCTGGGGACCGGCCAGACTCCCTCAGCCGAAGCCGGCAAAGGCGCACCCGGCGCCAAGCCCGGCGAGAACGGCGTCGGCCAGTCGCCGGGAAATCATCCCGGCACCTCCCCGGCCGGCGGCAAGCTTGAAACCGCTTCGCCCGCGCCTGGCTCCGACACCGCCCCGGATACATTGGGCAGGCTTACATCCACGCCCATCGCTCTGCCCAAAGACGGCCACTTCGGCTCCGTCATCGTGAATGACGCGATCGACCAGCAATTCCCTGAGTTGGCAGATGCCTGGAGCGGCCGCATGGCCTACACCGCGTATCTGCACGTCGGTCTGTCCAAGAGCTGGATTCTGCAATATTCGCTGCCGGCTAACGCGGAAGCCGCTGCCGGCGGCATGGTCTCCCCGCTTGAAGCGCCATGGCCGTATAACATCGTCCGGCCCAACCTCGCGCCCGGCTCCATTAACGCGGACGCCCTGATGATCCGTGGCTTTGTCGATCAGTCCGGCCGCTTTGAGAAACTCAGCGTCGTCTTCCCGCAGCCCTTCGCGAACGCGCAGTTCGTCCTCTCCACGCTGAAGCAGTGGCAGTTCCGGCCCGCCACGCAGAATGGTCAGGCTGTAAGGGTTGAAGTGCTGCTGATCATCCCGGAGACCTACGAGTAGCGCATCTTCGTCGAGGAAATCGGCACAGGCCGCCGCTCCAATCGCGGTGCAGCCATCTCAGCAACCCTCTAGGGCTTAGTCGGTGCCTTTGTAGCTTTCCTGGATTTCGCCCGTTCTCGAAACGGCCTCAACTCCAGCAGTTCCTCCACTACATATGCGCCCGTGGTTCCGTCTGAGAACGTCACAATCAGTCCGTCATCGCCATCGCACTCGCTGGTTAGTATTCGTATCGCCTCGGCCATACAAAGGATGTACTCTCTTTTTGGCTCTGGGTCTGTTCAATTTTGCTCAGTTACTCCAAAAACAGGGCGAGAAGCGCAGCTGACCGTCACTTTCACGAAGCAGCATTTGCGATCGGTCGTTGTGCAAGCAGAACAAACCGACGATCAGTCCGGCCGCTTTGAGGACCTCAGCATCGTCTTCCCGCGACCCTTCTCGAGCGCGGGGTTCGTCCTCACCACGCTAGAACAATGGCAGTTCTGCCTCGCCCCGCAAATTGGTCAGCCGGCCAATGTCGAAGTCTTGCTTATCATCCCTGAAGAACTGCAATAGTTCTGCCCACGTCCTCGCCTTTGGCTACCCACGCCCTTCTCAGCGCCGCAAAAAAGGGCACGGACCCTTGGGTCCGTGCCCGCCTTAAACCGATCCCGCTTTCCTTCACTTTCCTGACAGACTCTATGTCGTGCCCTTGGGAATAATCCTCGGCGCGCTCATGTTGCCGGCGATGGCGCAGAAGATCGCGGTCAATTGCGTGATGGCTCCCTGCTCTAAAACGAGCTGGGCGGGATCAATCGGGAGTTCGTAAGGTTGTTTGCGATCGCCTGAAAGATTCCGCCTATGGTTTCGAATTGCGCCGCGCTGTTCACCGTTGCAGCGCATCCGGCGGTATTGTCGGAATAGAAGGTGTTGCCGGTCGAGGCCATTGCAGCAATCGCGTTGCAGGGCTGCTTGGGATAAGTGCCTCCCGTCGGCCATGTCTCAGCGCCATTTGTCAGGTTAGTGATGGTGACATGCTGGTCCGTCAGGCACCCTCCCGAAGTCTCCGAACCCATGGCGACCGTGTAAACGGTGGTGCCGGCCGCTGTCGCGTCCTGCGCCGCCTGCACAGCTTGCCCGCACTCGCCCAGCGCAGATGGATACGTGACCGAAGTGTAGCCGTTGTGGTTGGTTGTCGACGTTCCGGTTCCGTTGAGGGGCGTGCCGGTACAACCACCTGACGGGCAGGCGAGAGTATAACTGCTTGAGGCGGAGCCAGTGTAAATATTGACCTTAGTGGAAGTGCAGACACCGCTTGCATTAACCGACGGGCAATTCACGGCCACAATCTGACTATATGTGCCGCTGCTGCAAGCATTGCCGCCGTCCGTGGTATAGGCCTGCGTGTTGCACGCAGTTGCGTCGCCGTCGCTCAGGATGATCATGATGTTCTTCGAGCCGGGGTAATTCGTCTGCTGGCTTGCCAGCGCCGCTTGTGCTGCGTAGATTACCTGCGCGTAGTAGGTTCCCTCGCTGCCCGGCGCCTGAAGGCCATTGCACGTACCGGATGTCTCGTATCCGACCGCCGACGCAAGACCATCGCCGCTGTAGAGCGTGCCGGCGACATCGGAATTCCTGTAGCCGTCATCGAAGCCCATGACCTGGTAGGTGCCCGCTATGGTTGAGTATGTGGTCGGCGAATTCGGCAAGGCCAGGTTCTGGCCCGACGTCGCCACATTGATAAACGAGTAAGGCACGGTAGGGGGAGTCGAGGTGGGGCAAGTGGTGTCGTCATACGGTCCGGTGGCCACTGTGTTCCCATTCTTGACTTCCGTGGTCTCCGTTATGGCCGGAAATACAAACAACGACACGCCGTCAACGTAGGTCGCGTTTCCGGGGCAGGTTTCGTTCAGCGGACATGGATCCATAAGTTGAAGCATGGTCTTGAGCCCGGTAACCGCGCATTTGATATTCGTGGCCGAGCTGCCGCAACCGTCGCCCGACGGTGCTGTGCTGGTCATCGAATTGGTGGTGTCGATGATGACGGCAATGTTATACGGAGTGTCTGTCCCGCCCCTCATGGCCGCGTAGGAGACTGCCCGAAGGTTCATGGTGGGAACTCCAACCAGCCCTCCAAACCACAAATGCACCGATGCCGTCTGCGTTACCTTTACCGTGTTGCAACCGGTCAGGGAGCCGCCGCAGGAGCCGGATGTGGGGGCCTGGCACTCCACGTTCAGGTCGCTCTCTACGGAGCTGGAGCAATCGAACGACATCGAGATCGAGGCGCCCGTGAGCATGGTGTTGGCGTTTAATCCGGATGGCGTGCTGGCGGTGTCGGAGCTGTACTTGTAAAGGTTGTAATACGCCGTGCCCGCGGCCGGGCTGCTCGTGGCGCCAATATTAGGCATGGCTTGTGCTGCCGCCACCGCCGCCGCGTTGGTCGACGCCACCAGCCGCTCATAGCTGTAATAGACGTGACCCGCATCGATCGCTGTTCCACCCAGAGTCGCCGTTACGAGCACGCCAACCGCCAGGAAAACTGAGGATTGTCCGCGCTGACCCCGTAATAACCTGAGTAGGAACGAAATTCCGTAGTGTTTCATGGGAAAATCCCTCTCTTTCATGCGCCGCCTGCTCAATAAGCAAGCGCCGCTTGTGTCGACGTCAGTGCGCTGCTCCCGTTGAATTTGTAGATGGACATCCAGGTGTAGTCATAACTCACCGTAAGAATGACCGGCGTGCTCGGCGCAATCGCGGTCGCAGTGTCGGTCGAGCCATCGCCTGCCGACGCGCAAGTAAAGGCGGTTGACGACGTTTCCTTGATTGGTCCCACCGACTGGGCGCCACCGGCAGCGTCCGTCCAACTCAGGGTGAAGTGCAGCTTGGTCGTCGTCCAGTTCGGCAGTGCGGCCTCAACAGCCGCCGCGGCAGTCTCGCACGGATCGGTGACCAGCCCCTGGTCTTCGGCAACAAGTTGCACGCTGCTGGTGGTTGCACTGCCAAGTTGCTGCAGGCTGTAAAGAGCCAGCGCGAACGAGGCTGCCCCGGTCAGCAGCATCAACATAATCGGCAGCGCAATAGCAAGCTCAACCAGCGAAGTGCCCTCCTCGTTTTTCCCGCAATTGGCTCGCCTGAGCCGTTGCGCGAGACGGAGAGCTTGCCTGCTGATACCTTTGCGAATGTTCATCGTTCCACCTTTGGCGCGGCGATTCCTCGTTTCGGGACTCCGCCGCGCAGCCAATCAAAATCTCTCTCGATGCCTGCTGCGTTTCTCATCGGCGCTCTTCCAGTAGCGCTTGAATGCGCACGAATTCCCGCGCGCCCAGGTTGTTGTTCGGCTGCTTTGCAGAAGGATTCCCCGCTCGCGGCTCCTGGCCGGTGAGATCCGGCACACGTCTGCCTATGCGCTGTGCGCGCGGACATACGGGCGCGTTCGTCTCGGTGCGATACCATCTTGCGGCCTCGCCGACACTACTGCGACCTCTTGGGGAATGGGTATTGCCACAATGATCATCCAATGATGGCGCTGGTGATATGCCCCTTTTGTGCTACCCAGGTATAACGTTCGTACCGCGGGGCGACCTCTCGCCATTCGGCAGGTTCTCTTAGCCAGAAGCCGCGTCGGCCAGACATTCTTAACGCCGGCCTCTTGACGGGCTGTCGCGCAGGGGCACGCCCTGCGCTTGCCAAAAGGTCCACGCCCGCAGCGATGGAAGGCGATCGCGAACTCATGTGGTCTGAGCACTCGCAAAAAACAAAAAGGGCGCGGGCATTGTGCCCGCACCCTCTTCCGTTTTTCCTCTTTGAATCGCCCTTCAGGTTGTGCCGTCGGGAATGATCCGCGGCGTGCTCTAAAACGAGCTGGGCGGGATCAATCGGGAGTTCGTAAGGTTGTTTGCGATCGCCTGAAAGATTCCGCCGATGGTTTCGAATTGCGCCGCGCTGTTCACCGTTGCCGCGCATCCGCCTGTATCGTCGGAATAGAAAGTGTTGCCAGTCGAGGCCATCGCAGCAATCGCGTTGCAGGGCTCCTTGGGATGAGGGCCACCCGTCGGCCATGTCTCAGCGCCATTTGTCAGGTTAGTGATGGTGACATGCTGGTCCGTCAGGCACCCATTTGAAGTCTCCGAACCCATGGCGATCGTGTAAACGGTGGTGCCAGCCGCTGTTGCATCCTGCGCCGCCTGCACAGCCTGCCCGCACTCGCCCAGCGCAGATGGATATGTGACCGAATTGTAGCCGCCGCTGTTGCTTGTCGACGTCCCGGTTCCGTTGAGGGGCGTGCCTGTACAACCGCCGGGCGGACAACCGAGAGTCGTGGCGGAACCGTTCACAGAGACGGAGGTGGAACCGCAGGTACCACTTCCGCTGACCGACGGGCAATTCACTGCGACGATCTGGCTGCCGTTGCTGCAGGAACTGTTTCCGCCGTCCGCGGTGTAGGCTTGCGAGTTGCACGCAGTTGCGTCGCCGTCACTCAGGATGATCATGATGTTCTTCGAGCCGGGGTAATTCGTCTGCTGGTGTGCCAGCGCCGCTTGCGCTGCGTAGATTACCTGCGCGTAGTAGGTTCCCTCGCCGCCCGGCGCCTGAAGGCCATTGCACGTACCGGATGTTTCGTACCCGACCGCCGACGCCAGACCATCGCCGCTGTAGAGCGTGCCGGCGACATCGGAATTCCTGTAGCCGTCATCGAAGCCCATGACCTGGTAGGTGCCCGCGTAGCTGCTCGAATAGCTGGTGCCGGTCGTCGAACTCGGCAAGGCCAGGTTCTGGCCCGACGTCGCCACATTGATAAATGCGTAAGGCACGATAGGGGGGTTCGTGGTGGGGCAGGTGGTGTCGTCGTACGGTCCGGTTTCTACCGTGTTCCCGCTCTTGGTCTCCGTGGCCACCGTTATGGCCGGAAATGTAAACAACGACACGCCGTCAACGTAGGTCGCGTTTCCGGGGCAGGTTTCGTTCAGCGGACATGGATCCATAAGTTGAAGCATGGTCTTAAGCCCGGCAACCGCGCATTTGATATTCGTGGCCGAGCTGCCGCAGCCGTCGCCTGACGGTGCTGTGCTGGTCATCGAATTGGTGGTGTCGATGATGACGGCAATGTTATACGGAGTGTCTGTCCCGCCCCTCATGGCCGCGTAGGAGACTGCCCTGAGGTTCATGGTGGGAACTCCAACCAGCCCTCCAAACCACAAATGCACCGACGCCGTCTGCGTTACCTTTACCGTGTTGCAACCGGTCAGGGCGCCGCCGCAGGAGCCGGATGTGGGGGCCTGGCACTCCACGTTCAGGTCGCTCTCTACGGAGCTGGAGCAATCGAACGACATCGAGATCGAGGCGCCCGTGAGCATGGTGTTGGCGTTTAATCCGGATGGGGTGCTGGAAGTGTCGGAGCTGTACTTGTAAAGGTTGTAATACGCCGTGCCCGCGGCCGGGCTGCTCGAGGTGCCGATATTGGGCATGGTTTGTGCTGCCGCCACCGCCGCCGCGTTGGTCGACGCCACCAGCCTCTCATAGCTGTAATAGACGTGACCCGCATCGATCGCTGTTCCACCCAGAGTCGCCGTTACGAGTACGCCAACCGCCAGGAAAACTGAGGATTGTCCGCGCTGACCCCGTAACAACCTGAGTAGGAACGAAATTCCGTAGTGTTTCATGGGAAAATCCCTCTCTTTCATGCGCCGCCTGCTCAATAAGCAAGCGCCGCTTGTGTCGACGTCAGTGCGCTGCTCGCGCTGAATTTAAACATGGGCATCCAGGTGTAGTCATAACTAACCGTAAGAATGACCGGTGTGCTCGGCGCAATCGCGGTCGCAGTGTCGGTCGAGCCATCGCCTGCCGACGCACAAGTAAACGCGGTTGACGACGATTCCTGGGTCGGACCCGCCGACTTGGCGCCACCGGCGGCGTCCGTCCAACTCAGGGTGAAGTGCAGTTTGGTCGTCGTCCAGTTCGGCAGCGCGGCCTCAACAGCCGCCGCGGCAGTCTCGCACGGATCGGTGACCAGTCCCTGGTCTTCGGCAACAAGTTGCACGCTGCTGGTGGCGGCGCTGCCAAGTTGCTGCAGGCTGTAAAGAGCCAGCGCGAACGAGGCTGCCCCGGTCAGCAGCATCAGCATAATCGGCAGCGCAATGGCGAGCTCAACCAGCGAGGTGCCATCTTCGCTCTCGAGGCCTGCACCGCGCCTCCGAAGCCGAACGGGCAAAAGGGCACGCCAAGCCCTGCTTCCACTAATCCTCATGAATCGACCTCCGCACGCGGCAACCATAGGGAATTTGCGGTCAGCCGCGCCGTACTTGCTCAGAACTCTGTTGCGCCCTCGGCGCCTTTTACTCGGCCTGTTCCAACCGATTCAGGAGACGTTCGCATTCCCGCCCGCCTGCTGTGGTTGGCGCTTCTCTGGTTTTGCCGTGGGATTCCGGGTATGCAGCTCCTGTCCGCCAAAATCCGGCGCACATCTGTCTATGCGCTGCACGCTTGGGGAAATGAGCCTGTTCGCCGTTCTGCGATTCCACCCTGGAGTCTCGACGGCATCACCCTGACCTCTCAGGGAAGATGAGCCTTATCTTTATCGTCGTCGATTTCTCAATGGCTTGAGAATCCCACTTTAGTGCAAGGATTTCTCAGCTTCAGATCAATATCCGGATTGGCGAGCGGCAGATCCGTTGCGCTCGTCATCTACAACCCTGACGAAGGCAGGATGGGCAGTGGCGGATACGAAAATCTTCAGGTGACCTTCAGTTTGGACGTGCAGCCCTCGCAGTTCGGGCGTCTTCAAATGGTCCGTTTCAACTGCCCCAGAAAACGCTCGAATTCCCTTCTGTCCGCCGCATCCAGTATCGGCGCATCCCCACGGCGCCGGTCGCGATCATCGTGCAGAACAAACTGCAGACCCACGCCATCCGGTCCCCAACGCACTGCCCGCGATTGCACGGCAACGGAACTCTCGGCAAACTCCTCGCTCAGTTCGCTTCTCTGCAGCGTCATCAAAACCAGGGTCCCGGGATACCAGCGCTCTTCGGTCACTACGTATAGCCCCGTCGAACTGATGTCGCGAATGCCGTGCGCCGCCGGCGCCTCGCCATTCCAGTAATACGCGGCCAGCCCCGGCGTATGTACCCGCGGAGCCTTGCGCGGATCCGGAGACCACCAGCGCTGCAGCCAGTTGCGCTGTTTGAACACCCTGGCGCCGGGCTGCGACAGATCCATCTCGTACGTCTCTGGCGCCGCTTTGCCTCCGTGTCCGTTCCGGTTTTCCAGTTCCAGCACTCCCGGCCCGCCGCTCCACAGAGGCTTCTCGCGCAGCAGCACCGCGCCGGCAATCACCGCGCTGGCAATCGACGGCACAGTTCCCACCTCGCTGGGTGGATTGTCCAGCCGTTGCAGTTGCCGCTCCATCTCCTCGGCGACGCACAGCACCAGCTGATCGCCTGCCTGGGTCTGCGAAGAGTAAATGGAGTGCGCCGGCAACGCCAGCACGCTGTTGGGATGCGGCTTCGACGAACTCACCTGAAAAGTGGGGAACGATTCCACCGTGTCGATCACCCGGCATTCTTCGTCCAGGTAGATCAGGTCCAGTGGCGCGGGCACCGCGGCCGCCGGAATCCCCCGGAAAGGGGTCATCCACACGCCCTCACCCGACTTCAGGGGCCGCACCGACATTAACTCGCCCACGCGCGACGACGGCAGATCCGCAGCCTTGACTTCGAGGCCAAGGAAGCATTCCCGGGTTTGGTTATAGGCGCAATGTGTCCGCGATTCCATGGTCTTTTTGTCCCGTGACGACTCTGCAGCAGCTCCGCTTCCTCTCCGTGTCGCAGCCGATTCGTCGAATCCTTCCAGAAGCTCCATACAGCTAGGCCCTCGCCCATCGCGCACGTCCAGGCGCGAAAGAAAACACTTCCCCTCATCCGCACTCCGGGTTCCCTGCCCAGATGCTTGCCGCACTCTGTCAGGCCCCCCGGATCTGCGAATTGTTCTACTCCTGCCGTGGCGCTTGTTTACTGCAAGGCACCCACGGACTCTAGCGCCCCGCCTACTTGACCCTGGTGCGGCGGCGTTGAACCAGAACCACCAGAATGATGACTGCCAGAACCCCGGCAATCACTCTGATGAGCGTGGTATTGTCCATGTCGTACTCCCTTCCTGCCCCTTTATTTGTTGTTTAACTTACTGAAGGCCTCCACCATTACAATGGCGGCTGGTCCCAGTGTAACCAGAAAGAGCGCAGGAAAGATGAAGAGTACCAGCGGAAACACCAGTTTCACCGACGTCTTGCTTGCCATCTCCTCGACCGCCTGGATGCGCTGCACACGCAGCGAGTCAGAGTGAACGCGGAGCATTTTGGCAATGCTGGTTCCAAATTGTTCTGTCTGCACCAGCATCGAAACCAGGTTGCGTACACTCTCTACGCCGGTGCGTTCTGACAGGTTCTTCCATGAATCCGAACGGGCTCGTCCGGCATGCTGCTCCAGTACTACGATGTTCAGCTCGTCGCACAATTCCGGTTGCGACTGGGTTAACTCCTGTGCCGTCCGTGCCGTCGCCTGGTCCAGGCTCAGCCCAGCTTCCATGCAAATGACCAGCAGATCCAGTACATCGGGCAATCCGCGATTGATTTTCTTTTGCCGCTTGGCGATCATCTTCCCAAGGTAGAAGTCCGGCCCCAGAAACCCTACGCCGAATGCCAACAGGTACACAAAGAACGGGCCAAGATTGGCCAATCCCGTCACCAGCGCGATGGCGGCGAGCACAATCGGCGTCGCGACTTTGGTGCCGTAGAAAATCTTGATCGCCGACTCGTTGCGATACCCCGCGCGCGTCAGCCGTTGCCGGATGATCGACACTTCCTGCTTGCTCTTCGGCATCAGGTTCTCAACGGACTCCATCAGGTTCCCGATCGAGGACTTGGCATGCTGCACCACCGAAGTGACGCTTTTCTCCTTGGGGCGCGGATTAATCGCTTCGCTGATGCGCTTCAGCATGGCTTCGCGGTAAAACAGCAGAAGTCCGCCGCTGGCGATCAGCAGAAATACAGCCAGAAATGCGAGAATTACAAACGTCATTTCTCTCCCCTACACGTCGATATTGACAATCTGGTAGATCACGAAACCGCCAAAACAGATCAGTCCGGCAGCGCCCCACATCATCTCAATGCCGACCTTGCGATGCCACAGGATGCTGATCATTCCCGGATCCACAAAATAAATGCCGATGCCCAGTACGATAGGCATTACCGTAAGCACCAACCCCGTAAGCCGCCCTTGCGCCGTGTGCACCATGATCTGCCGCTTCAGGCGGAACCGTTCCCGAATCACATGCGAGGTCTTGTCCAGCACCTCGGCCAAATTGCCGCCGCTCTCCTTCTGAATCAGGATCGCGGTCGATGTGATCTTCATGTCCTGCAGCGGAACCCGCATCAGCAGGTTCTCCAGCGCAACCTTCATCTCCAGACCATAGTTCTGCTCTTCAAAGCAGATTTTGAACTCGCCTCTGATGGGCTCCGGGCACTCCCGGGAGACCAGCGCCATCGCTGCCAGCAGGCTGTGTCCCGCGCGCAATCCACTCACCATCAGGTCCAGCGCCTCCGGCAGGTTCTTCTCGAATGCCCCAAAGCGCCGCGCGCGCTTGAACATCACCCACGCAAAAGGAAGCCCGGCCACCACCACACCCCCAACCAATGCCAGGGGAACTGACTGAAATGAGAGGTAGAGGACATACAACGGCAACGCAAAACATGCCGCGGTCATGATCAGCAGACGTCCCGGACTCCAATCCAGCTGGGCCTGGCTGAGCATCTTGTGCAGATACGGCGCCAGTTCGAAGTGCAGCAGTCTCTTGTTCAGCCACGGAATGCTGCTCAGCGCCTCGTCCTTGCGCAGGTCCATGCTCTGCTGCCGCTCCACTTGCTTGGGACCGGTCTTCAGCACCGCGTCCAGCTGCGCCACTACTTGTTTGGAGCTATTGGAGGGTGCTGCGGCCACCAAAGGCAGCGCAATCGTCGCAAATACGCCGATAAATACCACTATGGCAATGATTCCCATCTCAATACCTCTCCTTTCCCCTTAGCCGACTTGCGTTTCCTTATCAAACAGGCTCGGCGGCAACACAATGCCCGCCACGCGCAGCCGCTCCAGGAACCGGGGACGGATGCGGCTGGGCATGAATACGCCGATCACCCGGCCGTCCGGTCCGATGCCTTTTCTCTGGAACGTGAAAATCTCCTGCATGCTGATCACGTTCTCTTCCATTCCCGTAATCTCGGAAATATTCGTGATCTTGCGCGTTCCATCGCTCATGCGCGTCGCCTGCACCACAATGGTGAGGGCCGAGGTAATCTGCTGCCGCACTGACTTCTCCGGCAGGTTCATGTTCGTCATCGCCACCATCGACTCCAAACGAGAAATGGCGTCGCGCGGCGTGTTGGCGTGAATCGTCGTCATGGAGCCTTCGTGGCCCGTGTTCATGGCCTGCAACATATCGAAGGCTTCCTCGCCGCGCACCTCACCGATGATGATGCGGTCGGGACGCATACGCAGAGCGTTGATCAGCAATTGCCTCTGCTTGATGGCTCCCTGTCCTTCAATGTTCGGCGGCCGCGTTTCCAGGCGCACGATGTTTTCCTGCGCCAGCCTCAATTCGGCCGCGTCCTCAATCGTGACCAGCCGCTCGTTGTTGGGAATGTATTGCGACAGAATGTTCAGGAAGGTGGTTTTGCCGGCGCCCGTTCCGCCCGAAACCAGGATGCTGATGCGCGCGCGCACGGCCGACGACAGCACTTCCATCATCTCCGCCGAAATGCTCTTCAACTGCACCAGCTGATTCGCCGCCAGCGGACCGGTTCCGAAACGGCGGATGGACATGGAAGGCCCGTCCAGCGCCAGGGGCGGAATAATTGCGTTGACGCGCGATCCGTCGGGCAGGCGGGCGTCCACCATGGGCGACGACTCGTCCACTCTGCGGCCTACCCGCGAAACAATGCGGTCGATAATCTGCATCAGGTGCCGGTCGTCCCGGAACGAGGTGCTCACCTTCTGCAACAGGCCGCCCTTTTCCACAAACACGTGGTCTTTGTCGTTGACCAGGATGTCGGAGATCTTGGGGTCGCGCAGCAGCGGCTCCAGCGGACCCAACCCGAAGACTTCGTCCAGCAGGTCGGCATGGATCTTCTCTTGCTCGTCGAAGTTCAGCGGCACCCGCTGGTCCGACATGATCTCCTTGACCAGTCCCGAGACCGCCTGCCGCGCCTGGCTTGAATTCACGCGCGACAGCTTCTCCAGATCCAGCTTCGAGATCAGCGTCCGGTGAATTTCCGCTTTGTACGTTTCCAAATTCAGCAGTTCCACGTGTGACCTTCCATGCAGCCTTGATATGTCTTAATCCGCTCCGCCATCAGAACAATCGGAAGCCTTTTTTCTTCGCCTTCTTCGGGACGGCGGTCTCTTGCCCCCCGGTAACGGCCTTCGCCATATTCTTGATCTGCCGTGTAATCGGAGAATCTTCCAGCACCAGCGGCGTGGCATGAATCTGCATCTTTCGCACCGACGCGAAGTCATTGGGAATCTTCCACCGCGCGGGCCTGGTCAGCGCCTTGTTGATGTGCTCCTCCGACACTCCCATCGTCCGCATTTCAAACCGGTTGATCACGACTTCCAGCTTCGGAATCGATCCTGAGAAAAACTGCGAGATCAGACGGTTCGAGTTGCGCAGTTCCGGAATGCTGGCTTGCGTCACCAGGTAGACCGTGCTCGCTTCGCGGTAAGCCGCGGTTCCCATCAGGTCAAGCTTCGATCCCATGTCCAGCACGACGTTGTCAAACTCCTGCCGCGCCACCTGAATCAGCCGCTCGATCGACCCGGCGCTGGCCTCGTACTGAACAAACTTCCCCGGCGCCGCCAGCAGCGAAAGCCCGGTGCTGTGCTTCACCAGAAGTTGGGAAAGAAAACGTCCATCCAGCCGGTCTGTCGCTTCCAGTGCATCGATCGTCGAAAACTCCGTCACAACTCCCAGATTCAGCGCCGCATCGCCCAGCGGCAGATCCAGATCGATCAGCAGAGTCTTCTGATTCTTTTCCTGGGCCAGCGCCACGGCCAGATTGCAGGCCAGCATAGTCGCGCCCGCGCCACCCTTGGCGCCCATCACCGTCAGCAGTTTTCCTGCCGCCTTGGCCCCATCCACCGCCGCCGGCCGCCGCGCCGCGGCCCGCACCAGCGCCTCCGCCATCAAATCTCTCGAAAACGGATAGGCCAGAAACTCCCGCGCCCCTGCCTGCATGCAGCGCACCAGCAACTCTGAGTCTTTGCTGTCCGAATACACCATGACCGTCGCCCGGCCGTTCTCCCCGATGCTCTCCACCAGGTCCAGCGCATACTCCAGATCGCTGCCCAGTTCCACGATCACTACGTCGTAATTCGCCTCCAGCATCTTTGTTACATCGTCCAGCTGCGGAGGATAGCTGGCAAACTGGCAAACTTCATTTCCACCACAGAGGCTCAGAATCGTTACCGCCGACGAGCGCTGTGACTCGTTGGGACCGATCAGTGCGACGGAAAGTGGCGTGCCGCTGATCGTCTCGCTATTGGCATTCACCAGGTGCGGGGAAAGATTTGCAGCCACGCCACCTGTGCTCCGCGCCGCGCCGTACTCTTCCGGCTCAGCGGCGGTGTGCGTGTCAATCTCGTATCTGGTTTGATGTAAGCTAGACATCGATTTCCCACCTCCTTCAGTGCGCAAAGAACGAAATAAACGTTCCGATCGCGATGGCTGGCGCATACGGCATCTTGCGCCGCAGGGGATTTGTTAACACAGCCTCTCCGCGTTCTTGTTTCGAACCAAATGCCAGGTCGCCGGTGTGCTGGAAAAGTTCCTTCAGGAACCCTCCCCACGCCGCCCACGCCAATGCCATCACTCCGCCCGCCAAACCGGTGAATACCAGGGCATAAATCAATTGCGTCGGGCCGATCCACGCCCCGATCGCCGCGCACAACTTCACATCGCCGGCGCCCATGCCGCCCATAAAGAAAAGAATTCCGTACAGCAACAACCCCAGTCCTGCTCCGCCCAGGCTGTGACCCAGGCCATGCCAGCCCTGGAGAAAGCAGGCAACCGCAACGCCCACAACGAAAAATGGCAGGACCAGCCAGTTCGGAATGCGCCGGCTGCGAAGATCCGTAAAAGTCGCGACGCACACCACAGCCAGAACAATCAGCGTGGGCCACTGCATAAGCACATGCGCCATCCTGCGACTTCCTTTCTCCGGTTTGCCGGTTTCACCGCTCCATACAGCAATTCGCCAACCAAACTCGTGCGCCCCAAATCCACTTTGCTTTCAGGCAGATACCTCGTCCCTCCGCAAAAGGTGTGCACGGCTGTATACGCCCGGCACCCCTCGTGGAGTACCCCGTATACACTCTGGCGTCTGCTTGCCGCTGCCTGTACAGCCTCGCCGCTGCCTGTCTAAACTTATGAAAAATAATGAGATGCCCGTCGAAGATCCAATCTTGGGTCCCCACTTCCGCGAATCTCAAGGGCCCGAAGGGACGGATTCGCCCTCATTATTCTGCAACGCGCCCGCCTTTTATTGTTCTGTTTGTGTGCAGTTGGTCGCCTCAGAACACGGGAGGACCAAACTTAGGTAACCCCCCGCCCTGCGCCCGCAGGCGACTCAAAACCACCGATCCTGACGCGCAATCGGCCCCCGAATGGGCCTTGGTTCTGCTCGCAAAAAGCCTATTCAGTCCTCGGTTTTCTTCGGAGTTCTTTCGGGTTTTTTCGGGGTTTGTGGTATTCCAGCACTCGCGCGTTATTCCCCTGTTTCCCCCTTCCCCGCCTCGCGACTATCCCAATCAATCTACAGGGGCTACCTCAACGACCAAGGTCGCAACCCGCTAGCACGAAAGGGGAATAGGAGTTGTCTGCGCATTTGCCGATCATAGGTACATCGTCAATCGCCCGAGAACGGCACCGTAAATCCAGTGAGTAGGATGACCGTAAATAGATGACACGAATTGGGCTTTACTCTGAAGACCGCACACTGCAACCCCTTCTTTCTCCTGCCCTTGGTAAAGATTTCGAGCTCGTTCTCGAGTCAGACGGCGAGGGGATGGATGCACTGATTGCTGCCGGGAACCTGGATGTCCTGATCCTCGATTTGTACTCCCATGAGGACTCTCTCCAAACCCGCATCGACTGCGCGCGCCGGCTAATCGCTTCCAATGTCCCGGCCATCCTCATGGCCGACGACAGTCTGCGTTCTACCGCATTCGAACTGGTCCGCTCCGGAGCCTTTGGCTATACACGCCGCCCTCCCTCCATTCGCGACCTGAAGACCATGCTCAGCCGCGCCTGCGAGACCTCGGCGCTCAAGCAGCAGTTGTACAGCGTGCAACACCGCATCGAGGAGCCGGGCACGTGCGATCGCATCATCGGATCCAGCCCCAACATGCAGCGCGTCTATCAACTGGTGCGCAGCGTAACCAATCTCAACGCCGCGGTTCTTGTCACCGGCGAAAGCGGCACCGGCAAGGAACTCATTGCCCGCGCCATTCACAACCTCGGCTCGCGCGCCAACAAGCCCTTCGTCGCCGTCTCCTGCGGCGCCATTCCTGAAACTCTGATTGAAGCCGAGCTTTTCGGCCACGAGAAAGGCGCCTTTACCGGAACCGTTGGCGCCCGCGAAGGCTACTTTGAGCAAGCTGCCGACGGCACGCTGTTCCTCGACGAAATCGGCGACCTCAGCCTTTTTACTCAGGTCAAGCTGCTGCGCGTCCTGCAGCAGATGGAATTCAACCGCCTGGGTTCAAACAAGCTCGTCCCCCTGCGCGCGCGCCTCATCTTCGCTACCCATCAGGACCTCTCGAAGCTGGTGGCCGAAGGCAAGTTCCGCCAGGATCTCTACTACCGCATCAATGTAATGCGCATCGACTCGCCCCCGCTCCAGGATCGCATCGAAGACATTCCCCTCATCGCGCGCCATTTCATGCGCCATTATGCGGGCGTCTTCCAAAAGCCCATGGACGCGATCGAACCTGACGCGCTCGAAATGCTCCAGGGCCACGCCTGGCCCGGCAACGTGCGTGAGCTGGAAAACGTCATGCAGCGCGCCATCATCCTCGCCCCCGGCCGCGCGGTCCGCGCCGAGGATCTGAACCTCGGCAACCATGAGCAGGACGAAGACGCCGGCGCATTCGACGAAGTGGTGAATATAGGCGACTACCAGCCGGCAGGCTCTTTCGAGCGCCAGCTCCGCGACTACAAAGTCCGCCTGGCCGTAAGCGCGGTGCGCGAAGCCAACGGCAACAAGACCGTGGCCGCTCGCAGCCTCTCCATCTCGCGCGCTTATCTGCATCGCCTTCTGCGTCTGGCCGAAGCCGACACCGAGGCCATCTTCGCCGAGCAGCCCCTGAGCCGCTCCGTCACCGCATAAATTCGATCTCGCAGCGCCCGGCAGCCTTCGTGCCGCGCGCTGCGCCATCTCCTCGTCGCGCACGAACCCGAGTCCGGTCATCCTGAGCGAGTTCGCGTCAGCGAACGAGTCGAAGGACCTGCATTTAGCACCGTTAACTCAGCACGAAAATGGGTGCCCCCCATCTCGATTTTGAGACGGGGGAAAGCACAAACTCCAACCCCCTTATTCACCCCCAGCCCAAGCCCCTTTACCTCATGGCCTTTTTCTCTGTTAAGCGCCTCAACCGTGGCGTAAAATGTCGAAGGTTCTGACTTCAACAAGGAAGTTCCCCGCCATGAAAGCCTTTGCACTTCCCCTGCTGGCTGTCGCTGCCGTTGCCGCCTTTGCCCAATCGCCCGCTTCCATGCCAATGAACATGGGACCCGTGCCCGGAGAGCGTCTGGGCACGGTCAACTTTGCTGTTTCCTGCTCACCGCAAGTGCAGGCGCCATTCAGCCGCGGCGTGGCTCTACTTCACGATTTTTGGTACGCAGAAGCGCGGCCGCAGTTTGAGCGCATCGCCAAGGACGATCCCTCCTGCGCCATGGCCCATTGGGGAGTTGCCATGAGCGTCTTCCATCAGATCTGGGACCGGCCCGGCGACCAAGCCATGAAAACTGGATGGGCGGAGATGCAAAAAGCCCAGTCGCTGCCCGCCAACACCGCGCGCGAGCGCGATTACATTGCGGCGCTGGCCGTTTTCTACAAGCCGGGCAATCAGGATTTTATGGCTCGCGTCTCGGCATACTCGGCGGCCATGGGCACGCTTTATCGAAAGTATCCTGACGACGTGGATGCCGGCACCTTCTATGCTCTCTCTCTGCTTGCGTCGGAAGCGCCCGATGACACCAGCCTCCGCCATGAACATGAAGCCATGGCCGTTCTGGCGCCTCTTTACGTCAAAAACCCTGACAACCCGGGGTTGGTGCATTACACCATTCACTCCTGCGACAATCCTGCGATGGCCAAAGACGGTCTCGCTGCCGCCGAGCACTATGGCGAGATCGCGCCCTCCGGTCCGCATGCCGCCCACATGCCGGGTCACATCTTCGCGCGCCTGGGCATGTGGCAGCAGGACATCGACGCCCAGCTCGCTTCCATCAAGGCCTCCGAAGCCGCCGAGACGCAACACGAAGATGGCCTCATGGATGAACCGCACTCCTACGATTTCCTGATGTACGCCTATTTGCAGAGCGGCCACGATGAAGGCGCGAAAGAAGTGCTCCACCAAAGCGTTCTCGTGATCGACCGCATGGACGCAATGCCGGCGATGGGGATGGGCCACCGGGATGACATGTCCGGCTACTATCGCACCAAGTTCCCCGTTTTCTATGCGCTGGAAATGCGCGATTGGCAAACCGCCGCGGCGTTGCAACCGGTTGCCGACGCATTGCCTGAGGATTTGACGATGACCTGGTGGGCGCGCGCCATCGCCGATGGGCACCTTCACCACGCAGAGCAGGCGCAGGCTGATCTGGCACAGTACGATGCCCTGATGGCCGAGGTCAGGAAAGGCCGTCACGCCTACTACGCCGATTCAACCGGAGCGCAGATCGAGCGCAACGAGATCGCAGCCTGGGCGAGCTTCGCCGCCGGACGCCAGGATGAGGCGCTGAAGCACATGAGCGACGCCGCCGATCTGCAGGACAAAGTGGGCCAGGGCGAAGTAGACATCCCCGCGCGCGAAATGCTGGCTGACATGCTGCTCGAATTGCATCTGCCGCAACTTGCTCTCCCGCAGTATCGCGCGGCGCTCGCGCTCAGCCCCAACCGTTTCAACGGGCTCTACAATGCCGGCATCGCCGCTGAACAGTCCGGCGATAAAACCGCGGCCGCGAATTACTTTACTGCCTTGCTCAAATCCACCGGCGACGGCGCGCAATCCACACGCCCTGAGCTCGCGCACGCCAAGAGCTTTCTCACCTCTGACCGGCTTGCGACAAACCAGGTGGGCGCGCAGTAGCGCCAAAAATTGTAGCGCCGGTCTCCAGACCGGCTGTACTGAGGGCCTCCCGGCCCTCAGAGACTTCGTCGAGCGAAGTCGATCCCTTTCAGCCGTTGTTTTGAAAGGGCACAGCATCAGCCGTGCCGTAAAATGCCGACGCTATGTTTTGTAACAAGGGCACGGCTTTAGCCGGGCCGCAATCGCCGCAAAATGATTGGGGGCTTTAGCCCCTGCGAGATTCTACTCCGGCCTCTGCTCTTCCCTCACTCAATTTCCCAATTCGCTCTAGCCTCGCAAACTCAGCTGCCCGTTCACGCAAAATAATCCACATTCCGCGCCGGGAGTTCTTCGCGCGCATCAGCGCCGGATTCCGTCTCTGCGTCCAACATCAGATCGTCCCCATCGTTCTCTTCTGCGCCCGAGGCTTTTCTTCCGCCGCGCTGCCCTTCGCCATCACCCGGCCGCGCCGAGCCCTCAATATCGAAGACCTCCGGCGGCCGGAAATTCCCCTGCGGCGCTTTCACGGCCGGCAGCGCGCGAATTCCGGGAATGGGGGCGATTTCCATTTTGCCTTCTCGATGCCTCATGCGATCTATCGGCAAAGAGCCACGAGTCTTTAATCTTTCTCTAAATCTTCTGTCGAATTTCCGGACACACGCGCCCCGGCGAACGCCTTGCTAAACTGTGTCCATGTCAGACGAGCAGGACTTCCGGCGCGCGGCTGAAGCGGCGCTCGGCAACCTCAAGCGGCATCTCTTCGCACGCGAGGAAAGCGAGCAGGCAGGCTTCGAAGTCGAGGAACAGAGCGGCGTGCTCAACATTCTCTTCGAGGATCCAGCGGCCCGCTTCGTCATCACACCCAATGCGCCGGTGCGCCAGATCTGGATCTCCGCGCTCGCCACCAGCTTCAAACTCGACTGGGATTCCAAGCTCGAGGAATTCATCCTGCCCCGCACCGGCGAAACTCTCCGCGCCCTCGTCGATCGCCTCATCGGCGAGCATCACGCGCCAAGCTCCGGCCGCATTTGAATCCTCGCACCCTGGCCCCTACGCCCCCGCTTTCTGTTACGATTTGATGCATCCTTTGTAGGAGTCGCATCCATGAGTGACACCATCGCAACGCCGGAGCTTTCAGCCGAACAGATCTCCACCATCACCCGCCAAACCAACTACGGCACCTGGCGCTTCCAGAAAACATGGAAGCCCCTCACCATCGCCGACGCCGAAGGCTGCTGGTTCACCGATGGTGCAGGAAAGCGCTACCTCGATTTCAGTTCGCAGTTGATGTGCGTCAACCTCGGCCACAAGAATCCGCGCGTGGTCGAGTCCATCGCCGAGCAGGCGCGCGAGCTTTGCTATGCCGCGCCCGGTTACGCCACCGACGCCCGCGCACGCCTCAGCACCAAGCTCCTCGAAGTTCTCCCCGAGGGGCTGAACAAATTCTTCTTCACCACCAGCGGCACCGAGGCCAACGAAGCGGCCTTCAAAATCGCCCGCATGTATACGGGCAAGAACAAAATCATCTCTCGCTACCGCTCCTATCACGGATCAACCGCCGGCTCCATCGCGGCCACCGGCGATCCCCGCCGCTGGGCCATGGAGCCGGCCGGCAAAATCGCCAACGTCGTCTTTGCGCCAGAGACCAATTGCTATGACTGCCCCATCAAGCACACCTATCCCGCGTGCAACATCGCCTGCGCCGATTACATCGAGCACATGATCCGCAATGAGAGCGACGTCGCCGCCATCATCTTCGAGCCCGTCGTCGGCACCAACGGCGTCCTCGTTCCCCCGCCCGAGTACTTCCCGCGCCTGCGCGAAATCTGCGACCGTTACGGCGTGCTCATGATCGCCGACGAAGTCATGGCCGGATGGGGCCGCACCGGCAAGTGGTTCTCCGTCGACAACTGGAATCTGAAGCCCGACATCCTCGTCACCGCCAAAGGCATCACCTCGGCCTACGTGCCGCTCGGCCTCTGTGCCACCACCGCCGCCATCGCCGACTACTTCGAGGACCACTACTTCTCGCACGGCCATACGTACGAAGCGCACCCGCTCACCCTCGGCCCCGCCGTCGCCACCATTGAAGAGATGCAGCGCCTCAAACTCGTCGAGCGTGCCGCCGAGCTCGAGCCTTACGTCCGCGAAAAGCTCGAGGCCCTCAAGGCAAAACACGTCTCCGTCGGCGATGTCCGCGGCCTCGGCCTCTTCTTCGCCGTAGAAATCGTGAAGAACCGCAAGACCAAGCAACTCTTCAACACTATGCGCGATAAGGTGGAAGGCAAGCCGCTTGTCGTCGACCAGATCGCCGCGAAAATGATGGCCCAGGGCGTATCGATCCAGGCCTGGGTCAGCCACTTCGTCATCGCCCCGCCGCTCATCGTCACCAAGGAAGAACTCGACCTGGGCATCGCTGCGCTCGATAAGCACTTGGCAATCGCCGACGCGCTCGTCGAAGCCTGAGACTGCCACCGCAGCCTGAAGCAGAGCGTTGCGAATTGTTTTTGTATCATGAGAAAACTCGGGCGGGAACTTGGCCGCTCGCACGTCCGTATCATTCCCACAAGGAGTCCTACATCCATGTTCCGCCTCTTTCAGCGAAATATCGGTTTGTTCGCAGCGGCCCTTTTTGTCTTCCAGTGCGGCCTCTGCCTTCACGCGCAGGCCCCCATCGTGGAAGAGCCCGGCTACACGCCCACGCTGACCTTTGACGTTGCCACCATTCGCCCTGCACCGCCTCCGGATGCCACTTTCCACGTGTCCGTCTCGAGCCCGCCGCACTCCAGCCGCTTCGAAGCCACGAACCTCCCTATCAAGGCTCTTCTCCAAATTGCCTACGGCTTCGATGCCCCGGTCGTCGGCGCGCCGGACTGGGTCGCGAACACGTTCTACACCATCCAGGCCCGCTCGGACGAAGCCGCCGATGCCAGGCTCGCGCGGCTCACCGATAACGAGGCTCGGCTTGAAAAGCGGAACGCGATTCGCGTGCTGCTGGCAGAGCGTTTTGGCCTCAAGACGCATCTTGAAACGCGCAACAGCTCCATCTACAACCTTGTCGTGGACAAAGGCGGCGTCAAAATGCAGCCGGTGCCTCCGCCTCCCGCTGACGGAGAGGCGCCGCCGCCGCTGCGGCCCAGCGATGTCCAGGCGCATGGCTCGCAGCACGGCCTCGAGTTCATCGGATCCAATGCCTCCATGCGGGCCATCTCCGGTGCCCTGGGTGCGATGGTCGAAGCGCCCGTCGTTGACAAGACCGGCCTCACCGGCATCTACAACTACACGCTTCAGTTTGGCCGCGACTGGTCCGATCACGATCCGGACAGTTGGCCCTCGATTTTCACCGCGGTACAGGAACAGCTTGGACTCAAGCTCGAAGCCGCGCACGAGTCCGTGCCCAACCTCGTGGTCGATCACATCACAAAACCAACGGAAAACTGATTCGCGTTATTCAGGCTGGGCAGGTGGCCCTGGTTTCGGGAACCTTACCCGACCACGATCCGGGGTGCCCCACATCTCGATTTTGAGATGTGGGATCGCACGAACCCCAACAAAGCTCCGTCATCCTGAGCAACATATATTGGTTGTCATCCTGAGCGAAGCGGGCCGCGCAGTCGAAGGACCTGCAGCTGCTTTTGCTTTTGTCTTTCACACAATCGAAGTCGAACGGGGATCTCCGTTTGCTTCCCTCACCGAAACGCAATTGCCTCTTTGCAGGAGACAAGAACCGTCGTCAACGCATCGCAGCCCTACGCGTGAGGCGGAGGAGGAGCCGGAGTCAGTCCGTGGCGATGCATGATCTCTAACATCTTCGCGCGGCCCGGCGGACCCCCGGCCGCGGCGCTGACCACCTCCGCCATCTCGCGAAAATACAGCGGGCCGATTGCGGCCGGCGTGATGGCGCACAACACCTTCACGTCCTCGGCGCCGTTGTTGTCGAACCGGTGAACAGCGCCCCGGGGAATGCAGAGCGCCTGCCCCGGCGCCACGTCGATCACCTTGCCGTCTACGGTCCACGTCAACACGCCTTCGACACCGTAGATTGTCTCCTCGTAGTGGTCGTGGCTGTGCGCAGGCGCCATCAGCCGCTGCCCGGCGGGGACAACCACCTCGAAGACAGCGACCGTGCCGCCTGAATTCTCACCGGTAACAAGGAACCGCACCGCCAGCGGATTTAAGCGGATCGTTTCTTCCGCAGGATTGACACATAGTTCGATGGTTTGCAGTGACATGGAGACCTCCTTTTCTTCTACCGTTTCGGTCATAAAATCTTTTCGCAGATCCAATGGAACCCGCTATGCCGGGGGAAGGAGCTCCATTCCGTACCTTGGCGCAGCCGCGAACGCCCGGCCGATCAACCCTTCCATGGCAGCGGGGAACGCTGCGGAACGGTCCGTAGCAGGTTCAAACACTTCCTTGAAAAATCCCTCGAGCCCCGCCGGAGTGATCAAGACCAGGGCCTTCGCATGTCCGGCGCCGGTGTTCTTGAACGAATGAGCGATTCCACGGGGAAGAAAAGCAAAATCTCCAGCGGATGCAGTGATTGTATCCCCACCCACCTGGATCGTCAGCGAGCCCTCGAGCAGGCGGAACGCTTCGTCTTCGCGGGTGTGGATGTGCGGCGGCGTGCCTCCGCCTGGCGCGACAGAGAGCTCCGCCAAAAAGAACGCGCCGCCCGTCTCCTCGCCGGTCATGAGAAACGTCATCAGCTCGCCGGGACCCCAGTAAGCCGCGCCGGCTCCTGCGGGAACGTGCTTTGCCTGGTTTTGCTGCGCCTCGTTCGCAGTTTGGTGTGGAACCGCCAATGCGATTCCGTTAGACATCAAGTCGATGGCTTCCGCTGTCATTTAGTTCTCCTTTTTGGTAAACTATGTTTACTGTTGATGTATAGTAAACAGAGTTTACGGAGTATGTCAATGCATTCTTTTCAGAAAAATTCATCGGTCGCGGCCAAAGATATGCTCATCGGCGCCATGCTGCGCGTTCCCTCCGACGCCATTCACCGGCGCATCATTCGCGATCTGAATGCGGCTGGTTTTAAAGGGATTAGCCTGCCGCACATTGCGGTGTTCCGCTTTCCGGGACCCGACGGAGTTCGCCCCGGCGTTCTCGCCGAGCGCGCGGGGATGAGCAAGCAGGCCATGAACCGCTTGCTCGGCAGTCTGGAAGATCTCGGGTATCTGGTCCGGTCCGACGCGCCCGATGAGGGCCGCGCGCGCATTGTCCGCTTTACGGACCGTGGACACGCCGCGTGGGCCAAGGCTCTGGCGGTGCTCCGCCAAATTGAGCGCGAATGGCAGGCCGAACTTGGCACGAAGGATTTCTCTCGGCTCAAGGAATTGCTTTTTCGCGTCTGGCAGAGCCCCTTGGTCCGTTAGCCGTTCGCCGTCGACGCAAAGCCATCAAAAGATCGGGTGTCATCCTGATCAACATATATCGCCTGCCATCCTGATCAACATATATCGGACGTCATCCTGAGCGACATATATCGGACGTCATCCTGAGCGACATATATTGGCTGTCATCCTGAGCGACATATATTGGCTGTCATCCTGAGCGACATATATTGGCTGTCATCCTGAGCGACATATATTGGCTGTCATCCTGAGCGACATATATTGGCTGTCATCCCGAGCGAAGCGGGCCGCGCTTCGCGCGGCCCGCGCAGTCGAAGGACCTGCGGTTGTTCTTGCATTTGCCTTTCGCACAATCAAACTCGAAAGTGAACCTGCGTTCGCTTCTCCTGCCGAAACGCGATCCCATATTCCGGAAGCCAGGTACTGCCAGCCGCAACCCATCGCGCGGAAACTTTCGACAAGCCGACTTTTCGGGAGTAAAGCTCAGAGAAGACTGTTAGGAGCGCTCCCAGCCTCAAGATCTGCCTGTTAAACTCCAAGTCATCTCAAAGGAGCATGTTCAAGATGCCAATCCGCTGGGTAATTCGTGCTATCGGGCTCGTCGTTCTGGTTACGGTCGCGAGGGGTGATTTGGCCGCGCAAAGCACCTCAATGCCCACCATGACGCTTCTCGTAGATGAGACACAGGCCTATCGACGGATTGCCTTTGTGCATGAGGAAATTCGCGTGCAGCCGGGGCCCCTTGCACTCTTGTATCCGCGCTGGATTCCTGGCGAACACGGACCGACCGGTCCGATTGAAAATCTGGCTGCGCTCCGGGTGCGCACTGGAGAGAAGACGCTTCCCTGGACTCGCGATCCTGAGGACATCAACACGATCAGAATCGATGTCCCGCCCAACACGCATGCACTCACCGTCGATTTCGACACGTTGCTGGAGAACACAATCTCCGATCATCAGCTTCTGCTTGCCTGGAATACGGTCATTCTCTACCCGCGAGGAATCGATAAACGCGAGTTGATGATTGAGCCTTCCATTCTTCTCCCGCCCAACTGGAAACAAGGCAGCTCTCTGCCTGTCACCAATCAGGCCGGAGGGCGCGTAACGTTTGCGGTCACCTCGCTCGAACGATTGATTGACTCCTCGGTGCTGGCCGGCGAGTTCTTCCGAGCGGTGCCACTGGCGTCGAAATGGCCGGCCGAACTCGACATCACCGCGGATAGCCAGTCTGCCCTCGATAAGTCGGACGACGCCCACGCCTTCGCTCTCTTCGCCAAGCTCATCGATCAGGACCAGGCTATGTTTGGGTTTCGCCACTGGCAAACCATGCACCTGCTTGTCTCGCAGAGCGATGCGCGTCCCTTTGACGGACTCGAGCATGAAGATTCTCCCTACGACGCCATCGGGGACGCCGGACTTTCAAAGCCAGAAGTATTGAAGACGCTTGGATGGCCACTGCTCGCACACGAGCAATCGCACTCATGGGACGGCAAGTACCGGCGTCCGGCAGAGTTGTATTCCAAGCCCGACTATCAGGGCCCTGAGCGGACGACCTTGCTGTGGGTCTATGAGGGCCTGAACGAATACATTGGGATGCTGCTCGCCACGCGCGCCGGCTTCAACGACGCCCACTACATGCGCGATTATCTTGGGATGGCCGCTTCAGGCTTCGCCCTTGAGCCGGGACGCGGCACCACCCCGCTTGTTGATACTGCAACGGAGAATTGGGTTCTCCGGAGCGTTTCCGGAGGATGGAATTCGTTACGTCGCAGTCAGGATTACTACGATGAGGGTGCGCTGATGTGGCTTCGCGCCGACACCTTGATTCGCGAACAATCTCACGGCCGCGTAACGCTCGACGACTTTCTGCGCAGCTTCTTTGGTCAGCAGGACACCGGGCCGATTGTCGTTCCCTATACCCGCGCCGACGTGGAAGCGGCGCTCAACAAGGTATGGCCGTATGACTGGCATGGCTTCATCGAGAAATATGTGTACCAGGTGAATAGTCTGCCGCCAACGGATGGCCTTGAAGCCGCGGGTTGGCGGCTGGTGTATAACTCCACGCCAAATGAAAAAACCTTTTGGACCGACCTTCCCGGGGCTCCCTCGTATCTTCCATGGGCGTCAATCGGAATGGTCCTGCAAAAAGATGGGAAGATCTCGGACGTTTTGCCGGGGTCGCCGGCATACGATGCCGGATTGGGACCGAACATGACGATTGTGGCAGTGGATGGAACCGTGTTCACTCCCGACGCGCTGGACGAATCCATCGCACACCCGCGCAACGGAAAAATAACGTTGATCGTTCGCAACTTTGCCACGGTGGAAACTCGCGAAATTCAATACGCAGGGGGCGTGCGGTACCCGCACCTGGAACGAATCCCCGGAACCCACGACTACCTGACCGAGATCCTGGCACCTCGCTAGAAGGAACATGGGGCACGAGCCCAATCTGAATTGAACAATTTCCTCAGCGTAAGTAACGTGAAGACGTCCTTCATGGACGGCGGGGGGATGTTACCAATTGCGCAAGAGGGGCGGAAAGCTGATCACTGACCACCGACGACTGTTTCTCTGACCCCTGACACCTGATCCCTGAACCGTGTTTTCATCATCGCCACATACGACGCGCCCGCGGTGAAGAAGCCCACGAACCACGCGTAATCGTAGAGGAAATGCAGTCTGGGCACGATCAGCCCCACGAGCGCCAACCCCACGCCCAGCCCGAGAGCGATCAGCGCCCGCGGATTCACGCCCTTCGTGTAGTGGTAGATACCATCGCGGTGGTAAAGCGAGTTCACGTCCAGCACCGTACCGCGGATGAAGAAGTAATCGCACACCATGATGCCGGCCACCGGACCGAGCAGTCCCGAGTAGCCGACGAGCCAGCCGAAAATGTAGGAATCCGGCGTGGCCAGCAGCTTCCACGGGCACATCGCCAGACCCAGAAATCCCGTGATCAATCCGCCTGTCCTGAAACTGATCAGCCGCGGATATAGATTGGAAAAATCGTTCGACGGCGACACCACGTTGGCGCCGATGTTCACGTTCAGCGTCGCCACCAGCACCGCGATCATGGCCACAAACGCCACCACCGGCTGATGAAACATTCCGATCAGCTCGACCGGGTCCCAGATGGGCCTGCCGAACAAGACCGATGAAGCCGAAGTAACCGCGATGCCGAGAAATGTGTAGAGCACCATCGCTACCGGCAAGCCGAACGCCTGCCCCCACGACTGCGCGCTCTGCGACTTGGAATAGCGCGTGAAATCGGGAATGTTCAACGCCAGCGTGGCCCAGTAGCCGACCATGGCGGTGAGCGACGGAAAGAATACGGCGAGAAATTCATGCGTGGAGTGGAACCGGCTCGGCGTCGAAAGCATGGCGCCGAAACTGCCCGCCTTCACGCGCACCCAAATCAATAGCGCGGCGGCCATGATAAACATGAACGGCGCGCCAAAGGCTTGCAGACGGCGGATCGATTCCACGCCGCGCCAGACGACGACCATGTTCAAGAGCCAGAAGCCTAGAAAGCAGGCCCACAAAACGCCGCGATCGCCTGCCAGTGACGGCCGCATCACCACCAGCATCGCGTCAATCGCGCTGCCGCCGATCCACGACTGGATGCCGAACCATCCGCAGGCCACTACCGCGCGCAACAGCGCGGCCAGGTTTGCCCCGCGCACGCCAAATGAAGCGCGCAGAAACACCGGAAACGGAATGCCGTACTTCGCGCCCGCGTGCGCATTCAGCAGCAAGGGAACCAGCACGATCAGGTTGCCGAGCAGCACCGTGCCGAGCGCCTGCTTCCAATCCATGCCGTTGGCGATCAGTCCCGACGCCAACCGGTAGGTCGTGATCTCCATGCACATGGAAAACCACAGCGCCATGTAATTGTAGAAACCCCAGGTACGCTGCTCCGGCCCGGTCGGCCGCAGATCGCGATTCGATAGCGATGGATCGACAGTGCTCACGGGACCTCCTCCGTGGGGTGGCTGCTCTATTTCAAATGTATGTTCAGAAAAATAAAGATGCCATGATGAGCGACCTGCGCCGGGACAGTACAAGTCTCGCCCGAGCACGAAAAAGCTGGCAGCTAGGAGCTAGCGGCTGGAAGCTGTCGTCCTCACTTCCACGCGCCTCCGCGCGCCTCGCGCCGCAAATACTTTCCGCGCCCCGGCTTGCCGATGAACTTTCCGCCGCTCACCACCAACTCGCCGCGCGAATACACATCGCGCGCATTGCCGCGCACACGGAAACCCTCGAACATCGAGTAGTCCACTTTCATGTGGTGCGTCTTGGCGCTGATCGTGTAGTCCTCGTTTGGATCCCAGAGAACCAGGTCGGCGTCGCTGCCCGCAGCCAGAACGCCCTTTTGCGGATACATGCCGAAGATGCGCGCCGGCGCCGTCGACACCAGCTCGACGAAGCGATTGATGGAGAAATTCCCCTGGCCTACGCCGTGGTGGTGCAGCAATTGCAGACGGTTTTCGATGCCCGGGCCACCGTTGGGAATCTTCGTGAAGTCGTCCTTGCCCAGACTCTTTTGATCCTCAAAGCAGAACGGACAATGATCGGTCGACACCACTTGCAGATTGTCTCTGCGAAGGCCTTCCCACAATTTGGGCTGGTTCTTCTTCTCGCGCAGCGGCGGCGTAAACACATACTTCGCGCCATCCCAGCCTTTGCCTTCCATGTTGTCTTCAATGGAGAGCAGCAGATACTGCGGGCAGGTCTCGGCGAACGCCGGCAATCCGCGGTCGCGCGCTTCGCGCACCTGGTTGAGCGCGTCTTCGCTCGAGAGGTGCACGATATAAATTGGCACCCCGGCAATCTCCGCCATGGCAATCGCGCGGTGCACCGCTTCGGCTTCCGCCTTGGTCGGGCGAGTGAGCGCATGATAAATGGGCGCAGTCTTCCCATCGGCCAGCGCTTGCTGCACGATCACGTCAATGACCGAACCGTTCTCCGCGTGCATGCAGATCAACGCGCCGTTCTTCGCCGTCTGCTTGAGCGCCTTGAAGATGGTGGCATCGTCCACCATGAGCACATTGGGATACGCCATGAACAGCTTGAAACTCGCCACGCCCTCGCGCACCATGTCGTCCATGTCTTCCAGGCCCGCATCCGGCAGGTCGGTCACGATCATGTGCAGCCCGTAGTCGATGCACGCTTTGCCCTCGGCCTTCTTCCACCAGGTGTCGAGCGCGGTGCGCATCTTCGTGCCTTTCGCCTGAATCGCGAAGTCGACAATCGTCGTCGTCCCGCCGATCGCCGCCGCCCGCGTTCCAGTCTCAAAATCGTCGTTGGAAAACGATCCTCCAAACGGCATATCGAGATGCGTGTGCGCATCGATTCCGCCCGGAATCAGAAGCAGGCCCGTCGCATCGACGACGATCTCCGCCGAGCTTGCCGGAATCCCCGCGCGCACTTCCTTGATGACTGCGCCGTCAATCAGCAGGTCCGCCTTCACGCTGCGGTCAGCATTCACTACCGTCCCGTTCTGAATAAGCGTTTTCATAATGGCATCTTCCTCATTTCTTGCCGCGCTTGAATCGCGCCTGCCTCAGCCGTTAGTACCGTGACCGCTCGATTTAGTAATCACCCGAATGTAGCGCCGGCCTCCTGGCCGGCTGTAGCGCGGGCGTCCCCGCCCGCGCTCGTCCGTGGCTAATTACCAATCCATAAAGTCGCGATACTAATCTCCGCTGGTTGGCGCCTCACACGCCGCGCCTTTGGTCCGCTCCGCCCACGTCTCTGGAGTCAAATCCTTGTCGACACGGACCATGGTGATGCAATCCTCGACCGGGCACACGCAGGAACAAAGATTGCATCCCACGCACTCCGTCTCATCCACGCGCGGAATGCGCGCGAGCGGAGTGGGGTACGGTCCCTGCGCAAAAGCTGCTTCACGCTCCTTCCGTGTCACCGGAGTTTCCGCAATCGCGGCGATACTCTCGGCCTGCTCCTCGGCCGGCGTGCGGTGCAACTCCACGTGCCCGTCAATGGGACCGGAAACGCGATCGAGATGAATGCACTGGTGCGCGCCGTCCCAACAGGCGATGTGGCACAAATCGCAACCGATGCATTTTTGCTCGTCAATCCGCGCCACGATCTTGAAGTTCAGGTTAAGGTGCTTCCACTCGGTGACTTTCGCGACCGACAGCCCGCGGAAATCGTCGATGGTCTTGAAGCCTTTCTCGCGCATCCAGTTGTCGAGTCCCTCGGCCATGTCCTCGACAATGCGGTAGCCATAGTGCATGGCCGCCGTGCACACCTGCACCGTGCCGCAGCCCAGCAGCATGAACTCTACCGCGTCGCGCCACGAGCCGATGCCGCCTATGCCCGATAGCGGCAGCGCCGCCTCCGGATCGGCCATAATCTGCTGCACCATGTTCAGCGCGATCGGCTTCACCGCCGGACCGCAGTAGCCGCCGTGCGAACTCTTCCCGTCCACGTTGGGCCGCGGTACAAAAGTATCCAGATCGATGCCCGTAATCGAATTGATGGTGTTGATGGCCGACAATCCATCGGCTCCGCCGCGCTTGGCCGCACGGGCCACGACGCGAATGTCAGAGATGTTCGGCGTGAGCTTCACCAGCACCGGCGTGCGCGCCTTTTCCTTCACCCATGCAGTGATCATCTCCGCGTACTCCGGCACCTGGCCCACCGCCGAACCCATGCCGCGCTCGCTCATGCCGTGCGGGCAGCCGAAGTTCAACTCCAGCCCGTCCGCTCCCGCATCCTCGGCGCGCGTCACAATTTCATGCCACGTTTCGCGGTTCGACGCCACCATGAGCGACGCAATCACCGCATTCTTCGGATAGCGCTTCTTCACTTCTGCCATCTCAGTTAGATTTTGTTCGACAGTGCGGTCGCTGATGAGCTCGATATTATTGAAGCCCATAATGCGCTGACCGTTCCAGTCCGTGGCCGAGTAGCGTGAGCTGACGTTGACCACCGGTTCGCCGATGGTCTTCCACACCGCGCCGCCCCAGCCCGCGTCGAAGGCGCGCATGATCATCTCGCCCGTGTTGGTGGGCGGCGCCGAGGCCAGCCAGAACGGATTGGGGCAGTTGATCTTTCCCGCAAAATTCCGCACGCCAATGTCAGGCATGAACCACCTCCGCTGCTTTTAACATAGCCACGGCGGCGCGCTTGCCGCCGGCTACTGCATCCACCACTTCGCGCCCGCCGTTCACGCAATCGCCGCCGGCAAAGTAACGCGGGTTGCCCGTTTGCCCGGTTTCGCGATCGGCCACAATGCGGCCGTCCCGCACCTCCACCCCCCGCAGCTCCTGCAACAGCTCAGTCAGCGGCGATTGTCCGATGGCCGGCACCACCAGGTCGCAGTCGATGGTCGCGGCCGAATCCGGAATCACTTCGAGTTTGCCTTCCGCCTGCCGCACCTGCACCGTCTCCATCAGCAACCGCCCATGCGCCTCCGGCTTGATCGCAAGCGGGAGCCTGCGCCACAAAAACTGCACGCCTTCCTGCTTCGCGTGCTCGTACTCGAATTCGAATGCCGACATCTCCTGCTCGCTGCGCCGGTACAACATATAGACGGTGTTCGCGCCCAGCCGGCGCGCGGCGTTGGCGGCGTCGATCGCCGTGTTTCCCGCGCCGACCACCACCACCGTTCCGTGCAGCTCGCGCAGATGGCCGGTCTTGTATGCGGCAATCAGTTCCAGCGCGTTCATTACGCCCTTGGTGTCTTCGCCGGGGACATTGAGACGCTGCATCGCGCCCAGCCCCAGGCCGAGAAAGACGAAATCGAACTCTGCCTCCAGCGCTTCCAGCGCCGCGGCCGAATCCACTTCCACGCCGCAGCGGAACTCCACGCCCAGCTTCCGGATCATCTCCACTTCGCGTACGCTGTCGGCGGCGCGCAGCTTGTACTCGGCCACGCCGTAGGTGTTCAACCCGCCTGGCAGTTCGCGGCGATCAATCACCGTGGCCCGCGCGCCCGCGCGGCACAGCTCCGCCGCGCACGCCAGCGAGGCCGGCCCGCCGCCGATGCAGGCCACACGCAGCTTTTTCGTACCTGCCGTCTTCGCCGGAGGTGTCTCGCCCGATGCCCAGAATGCGTCGATGGCATGCCGCTGCAGCAGCGCGATCTGAATGGGCTTGTGATTCTGCCGCACCATCACGCACGCGCCCTCGCACAGCACGTCGACCGGGCACACCCGCGAGCAGCTCCCGCCCAGAATATTGGCGTCGAGAATGCGCAACGCCGACCCGCGCAAATTGCCCGAGGCGATGCGCTTGATGAATCCCGGCACGTCAATATGCGTGGGACACGCGGCCGTGCACGGCGCGTCAAAACAGTTCAGGCAGCGATCGGCTTCAATCACCGCCGCCTGCGCAGTCAGCGCCGGTTTCAATTCTCCAAACCGCGCCTTCAGTTGCGGATCGTCAAGCAAGGTTGCTGTGCTCATGCCGTCCCCTTTGGCCTACGAAGCCACCAGCGGCCCATACAAATCGGGCCGGCGGTCGCGGTAAAACTGCCAGGTCCGCCGCACCTCGGCAATCTCGTCCAGATTCAGGTCGGCGGTCAGTACTTCGTCCTTGTCGCGCGAGGCTTCGGCAATAATCTTTCCCCGCGGACTGCAGAAGTAGCTCGAACCGTAAAACTCGCCGATGTTCCAAGGCGCTTCAGTACCCACGCGATTGATGGCGGCAATAAAATATCCATTCGCTACTGCGTGGGCGGGCTGCTCCAGCTTCCACAAGTACTCGCTCTTCCCCGCCGTCGTCGCTGAAGGATTGAAGACAATCTCCGCGCCGGCCAATCCCAGGCAACGCGCACCCTCAGGGAAATGCCGGTCATAACAGATATAGACGCCGATTTTCGCAAATCCGAGATCGAACACCGGGTAGCCCAGGTTGCCGGGACGGAAATAAAATTTCTCCCAAAAGCCCGGCGCCGTGTGTGGGATGTGCGTCTTGCGATACTTGCCGAGGTACAAGCCGTCGTTCGAAATCACCGCGGCGGTGTTATAGAAAATGCCTTCCTGCTCCACTTCGTACACCGGCACAACCAGCGCCGTGTGCAGCTCCTTCGCCAGCCCGCGCATCAGCGTCACCGTGGGCCCATCGGGAACTGGCTCCGTCATTTCGTACCATTTCACCTCTTGCTCGGCGCAAAAGTAGGGACCGTTGAAGATCTCCTGCAGGCACACAATCTGCGCTCCCTGCTTGGCCGCCTGACGGATCAGGCCCACGTGTTTCTCCACCATCGCTTGCTTCTGTTTGGCCAGCGGCTCCGTCGCCGGCACTGCGTTTGAAGCTTGAATAATGGAACATCGAACCATTCGAGGCATCTCGCGCCACCTCCCTCGAAAAGAACTGTGAGTCTTAGAAAGTAAATGAAATGCGCCGGTTGAGCAATAGGGCGCGCGGGCCTCGGAAGGCCGGCCTGTTCACCGGCCGCGCGGCCGGCTCCATGCCGACTCCGTGGCGCCTCGGTTTGACTTCGATTGCCACGAATCCAATAATCGAGAAGAGATGAACATCTACGAGGAGATCGTGAAGTTGCAACGCGAGGGCCGCCGCGGCGCGGTGGCCACCATTGTGAACTCGCGCGGCTCGATCCCCTCGTTCCAAAGCGCCAAAATGCTCATTCGCGACGATGGCTCCATCGCCGGAACCATTGGTGGCGGCTGTGTCGAAGCTGAAGTCTGGCAGGCGGCGCGCGAAGTGATCGCCGAGGAGAAGCCGCGCAGCCTCAGCTTCGATCTCAATCAGGATCCGAAGTACGACACTGGCCTGGTCTGCGGAGGCACGCTGGAAATTTTCATCGAGCCCATCCTGCCCTCATCGCTGCTTTACATCTTCGGCGCCGGCCACGTGGCCCTCGAGCTCTTCAAGGCCGCGCGCAATGCGGGCTTCGAATGCATCGTGGCCGACGACCGCGAGGCCTACGCCAACTCCGAGCGCTTTCCCGACGCGGTCCAGGTGGTCGCCCGCGAATTCGATGAGGCCTTCAAGGAACTCGCTCCCGCCGAGTCGTCTTGCATCGTCATCGCCACGCGCGGCCATCGCGACGACATGCGCGTTCTCCGCTGGGCCGTCCAAACCCCAGCGCGCTACATCGGCATGCTCGGCTCCAAACGCAAAGCCATCACCGTCTTCCGCGAACTCACGCGCGAGGGGCTCAGCCCGGAGCTCTTCGATCGCGTGCATTCGCCCATCGGCCTCGACATCGGCGCCGTCACGCCCGAAGAGATCGCAGTCTCCATCCTCGCCGAGCTGATCGCCGTCCGTCGCCGCGTCGAGCGCGCCGTGCCCCACATGAGTTGGTTCCACAGCGCCCGGCATACGCTTGCCAACGAGGCAGCGGCTCCGAGCGAAACCATCTCGTCACCGATCCCGAGTTCTTAGTTCACAGTTCTCAGTCACTTGTCCTAGGTCCCTCGCTCCCTCGTTCCCTCGTTCCCTGTTTTCTCGCTCCCTTGCTCCCTGCTTCTCGTGGCGCTATCTTCTGTCTATGCAAGAACCCGTAAAACTCGCAGGGCTCGTTCTCGCAGCGGGCGACTCCACGCGCATGGGAACCGACAAGGCCATGCTTCCCTGGCCTCCGCCGCTGCCAGGCGCAACCGGTTCGCCAGGTCACACGATGCTCTCCGCCGCGCTCCTGGCCTTCAATCCCTTCACACACCTCAACGTCGTTGTCGGTGGCAGAAATGCGGATGCCCTCGTCGACACTGTCGGCGCGTGCGGCGCCCATCTCGTCCGCAACCTGGCTCCTGAAAACGGCCAGTTCAGTTCGCTGCAAATCGGTCTGCGCGACCTCCTCGACCGCGGCTGCAACGCGGCGATCATCACGCCCGTCGATTGCCCGCCGCTCAGCCCTGCCTCGCTGGAGCGCCTACATCTCGCCTTTCTCGGCGCACTCACCGCCGGCTTCTGGGCCATCGCGCCCGAGCACGATGGCAGGCACGGCCATCCTCTCCTCGCCAGTCGCGATCTCATCGACGCTTTTCTCAAGGCGCCCGTAACCGGCAACGCGCGCGAAGTGCTTCACGCTCACGCATCCCGCGTGGTCTACGTTCCGGTCCCTGAGTCGCTGGCCAAGGCGGGGCTCAATACGCCGCAGGACTACGCCGCCCTCGCCGAGTAAGGTTATCCGAAAACTTAGAGCAACTGCACAATAGCTATACCCATCGCATCCGTGCCCCATCCATTTCGCGCTTTTTGCGAAATGGGTGGGAAAGCAAGAGACTGGGTACATCGATCCTGGAGCTGGCCTAATTCCTCTTCGCAATCTTTCGGAGCACCGCACTCAGCGCATCCATCGCCAGGTGGCTGGCGTGCAATGACGCCGGCGGCAATCCGCCCACCGCGCGCAGCAGATCCTCTCTTGCGAGCCTCCGCGCCTCGTCCACGCTCCTCCCTCGGACCAGCTCCGTCAGCGCGGAAGCGCAGGCCATTGCGGCCACGCATCCCCTGGCACGGAAACAGACCTCCGCGATCCGGTCGTCATCGACTTTCAGGGTGAGTTCCAGAATGTCGCCGCAGGCGGGGTTCTCGATGCGCGCCGACGCGTTCGCATCGGCAATCGTCCCCGCGTTGCGCGGGTGCTCAAAATGGTCGAGAACCTCTGCGGAATACATGTCGCCTTGCCCGGCGCTACTTCTGCTGCGCTTCCAGGATCTCGGTCACCAGAAACAAGTCCGCGAGCAGGGCGCGCAAATGGATGGATGCGTTCAGATTGTCGATCAGCTGCGAACCGATCACTGGCTGCGCCAGCACCAGTTCCATCACCGCCAGTGCGCTCTCCGCGTCACGCTTCAGCACGGCGAAGAACGCCTCATATTTGCCGGCAGGCCCAGGCTGCTGTGCGACGGTCTCCGCGCAACTCTGTTCCAGGCCGCGCATCGCCGCCACGGCGCGCGTCAAATGCGCCCTAAGCTCGCTGCCTTCGTCGTTCGCCAACCCACGCGCGGCAAAGGAGAGCGTGAATTCGTAGCACTCCTCAATCGTCTCGCACTGTTTCTGAATTTCAGTCGCCATCGCTTGCGGCATAACCCTGCTTTTCCTGGGAGCTCGGCGGCGTCTTCACGGCCCATCTCCCGGTGTCGTGCTCTTCGAGATAAAAATCGCGGCTCATCCAGCCAAAGATCATCGACTTCGTGATGGGGAACTTCTCCGGCCGAATTCCCATATAGACGTGGACCATCACCAGCGCGATCAGCCCCACGCCGGCGAGCCCGTGCAGGACATACATCAGACCCCACGTCATATCTGAAAATAAGTACGGATTGCGCGTAAAGATGCCAGTCTGCACGCGCTTCATCATGAACAAGCCGGTGACGATCACCGCCAGCCCGGCGAGCAAAATCACGCCGTGGTAAAGCTTGTTTTCGAGAGGATACTTGGCGAACCTATCCGGCAACGGCGCATTCTTGCCGAAAAATCTGCGTGTACGGTTCATGGCGTCGCGCAGGTCCGTCCTGTCGGGCCAGATCGACCAGAAATCCATGAAGAATGTGGCGTGCACGATATGAAACAGAATCGAAACCGTCAGTACCAGCCCGGCAATCCAGTGATAAACCACCCAGTTGAACTGGATTCCCACCTTGGGCAGGAAGGCTGTAAATAGCAGCGTGAACATCGATGCCGCCATGATCCAGTGGAACAGCCGCGCGGCCAGCGAATGCCGCGGCACGCGCTCCGGAATCGCCGCCGCAGGCGCGTCCGCTTTGCGCTCCGCAAATCGCTTGGGCGGCTTCACGATGATGAGGTAAAGCGCGTGTACGATCATGAAGCTCAATCCCGCGATCACCGCGATCCAGATCAGGCCCCACGCAATATGGATCGGAACCGACTTGCCCCACGGACTCGTCGCCCACTGGATCAGCTGCGGCATGACGCCTCCTCGACAACGGCGTTCGCGGCGAGCATGCCGCTCGCAGGCGGCTGGACCGCGCCTGCGATCGCGCGCTTGACCAGATTCCTCATCAGGGGAATCTTGTAGCCGTTGAATTGCAGCGGAACCGCGCCTTCGACCGCGAGTTTGCCCGCCATCTCGCCGGTGTCATCATTCGCCGGCTTGCCGCGTACCGCATCTTCGACGGACTTGAGCCGCATCGGCCGCGGCGCTGCGGCATTCACCGCAATGCGAATGTCCTGAATGGTGTTGCCATTGAGCTTGATGGCCGAAGCCACGTTCATCAGCGGAAAATCCCACACATTGCGGTCGCGCACCTTCTCGAAATAGAACTTCGCGCCCGCCCACGTCGCGGGGATGCGGATCGCCGTCAGCAAATCGCCCGGCCGCAGCATGTTGATGCGCGTAATGTCATCTTCGGGCCCGACAAAATAGTCTTCTGCATCCACAACCTGCTCGCCCTTCGCCGTCTGCAGCACAAATTTCGCATCCAGCACGATCAAAGCCGGAACCGAATCAGACGGGTGCACGGCGACGCAGCGGTTGGCGCCAAAGATCGCATGCTCGCGGTTGCGTCCCACCGGCGTATCCGCATAACAAATGTTGCCGCCCGCGCGATAGCACGGCCATCCGCCGCGGTAGTACCAGCAGCGCACGTCCTGCGATACGTTGCCGCCCAGCGTTCCCTGGTTGCGAATCTGCGGCGAGGCCACCAGGGACACGGCGTCGGCCAGCACACCGTAATCTTTTTGGATCGTTGGATGGTCCGCGATCTCCGTCAACGTGGTCATGGCGCCGATCTCCACACCGTCACTTGTGGCGCGAACCCCCTTGAGTTCCTCTACGCCGCTCAAATCCACCAGCACCTTCGGCTTCTTGATGCGGTCCTTCAGCCAGTCAAAGCTGTCGAGCCCGCCGGCCATCACCCACGCGTCGTCATTTTGTTGCAGCAGCTTTTGTGCCTCTGCGGCAGAGCTCGGCTGCAGCAGGTCGAAAGCCGGCATTACGTCTCGAATTACCGCCATAGCAAACTCCAATATCAGTGGGCAGTGATCAGTTGTCAGTGATCGCCGCCAACTCCCTTGTTCCCCGTCTTACTTGTTCCCTTGTTCCCTCGTTCCCTTGGTCCCTGTCTTTTTCAGATATGGGCCAGCAAAGGATTTTGCATCGGACGTCCGGCTTCAAGGGACGTCAGAATGGTGTCGGCGTTCACCGGCGCGCGCTGGAAGATGTTGTCTCCAACCGCGTCGGCAAGCGCGTTCAGGATCGCTGCGCACCCCCCGCCCACCGGCGGCTCGCCGCAACCGCGCGCACCCACCGGCGTCTCCGGATCGGGAATGTTCAGCGCATTCCACTGCATATTTACCGGCACATCCAGAATCGTCGGGGGCCGGTTCTGATAAAAGCGCTCGGCGACGGAAATGCCGTACTGCGGATCGATCACCCACTTCTGCCCGATGGCATGGGCGATGCCCAGCGTGGAACGGCCGAGGATCTGGCCGCCCAGCGCCGCGGGATGCAGCACCGTGCCCACGTCCGCATAGGCCAGATAATCCGTGATGAAGTACTTCCCGGTCTCCACATCAACTTCCACTTCGGCAAAACAGGCCAGATAGGAATAGGAATCGCCATCGTGCGGATAATTGTCTTTGGCCGAAACCACCAGGCCCTGGCCGGCCAACGCGGCTACCGCCTGCTTGGTCGCTTTATGCACGTCGGGATTTACATCGTGGCCATCGTAGATGCCGCCCAGCTGAATGGCGTGCTGCGCCGCCTCCGCAAAGCTCATCCCTCCACCGCCGCCCTTGCGGGTCACTCGCAGGTTGGCTACCTCATACTGCTCGGGCTGCCCGCCCAGCTTTTTGGCCGCGACTTCTTTCAGCCGTTGCACGCACTCCAGGCCCGTGGCGTGGGCCGCGCGGGTCATGGCGTGTACGGTCTGGCTGCCTCCGGAATCGCAGGTGTAAGGAAAATGTTTCGACGTGTCACCCCAGACAATATCGCAGGCATCCCAGGGCACGTTCAGAATCTCAGCCGCCGCGCGATGCACATCGATCACCGCTTCGGTTCCGAGATTGCCAATGCCCGATTGGATCTGCACGCGGCCCTGGGGAGTGATGACGATCAGCCCGTCGAAGCCGATGCTGCCGCCGTGGAAGTTCGTGAGGGCCACACCCACGCCGCGCACTTTAGTGCCAATCCGCTTTGGCTGGCGTGCCGCACGCTCGTTCCACTTGAACTGCTCGGCGCCGAGATCCAGCGCCTGCTTCTGAAAGCAGCTCGTCACGTGTGCGCGCTTGCCTTCATGATTCGGAGGTCCGTATTCCGCTTTGCCTTCCGGACAGTTCACACGCCGCAAGGCCACCTGATCGACGCCGAGTTGCCGCGCGGCCTTCGCCAGGATCGGCTCCATGATTGCGATGGCTTGCATGCCACCCGGCGCGCTCTGTGCGCTGCGCGGTGGCGTGTTGGTAGCTACCGTCACATTTCGGAACCGCATGGCCGGCGGCTGGTATTGCAACGAAGCGATGCTGGCGCACGAGCCGCCGTCTCCGTTCGATCCATAGGAGCCGGCGTCCGACACCAGAAACATGTCCACCGCGGTGATGCGTCCGTCGCTGGCAAAGCCTACTTTCGTGCGGGCACGGATGCCCGGTCGTGCGCGCCCGATAAAATGCTCCTCCTGGCGGCTGATGCGCATCATCACCGGAGCATTCAACTTCTTGGAGAGCAGGGCCGGAATCACCAGGGTCAGCGCACCGGTGATCTTGCTGCCAAATCCACCGCCCGTATATTCGCTGATAAAGACGACCTTGTCCTCATCCATGTGCATCCAGCGCGCGATGGCTGCCACGGTCTGGTAGGTGCTCTGCGTGCCCGTATAAAGGAAGAGTTTGCCGTTCTGCCAATAAGCCATCGTGGTGCGTGGCTCCAGGCATTGGTGGCTCACATCCGGCGTGAGGAACGTCTCTTCGAGCACCAGCGCCGCATTCTTGAAGCCCGCGTCCACATCGCCGTAAGACCACTCGTCGGGCGCATGGCCCATAGGCAAGCGGCCCTCTTTTTCTGCGGCAAAGTCTTCGTCCGTCCACTTCAATTCGGTCAGCGTCAGTGGTCCGCGACCCGACTCCGGCCTGACCCAGACGTTGCCCTCCACGCGTGCATTCGAGCTTCCGGGTCTCAGGCTTTCCAATGGATCGGTTGCAAATGGCAACGGCTCCATGTCGATTTCGATCTTTTCGATGGCCTCCGCGCAGGTCAACTCATCCACGGCCGCCACGGCAAGGATCGGCTCGCCCTGGTACATCGGCTCGTCTGCCAGCGCCAGCTCACCCCACTTGTCGGCTTTGATCATGGTCCCGTTGTCGTTCATGTAATCCGCGTGCCCGGGAACTTCCGCCGGCGTAAGGATCGCCTTCACGCCCGGCATGGCCAGCGCCTTTTCAGCGTTGATGCTTTTTACGCGCGCATGCGGCATGGGGCTCAGCACCAGCCGGCAAAACAGCATTCCTTCGGCGCGAAAATCTTCGGCATACTTCGACTTTCCCGTCACCTTCGCCACCAGGTCGTTGGTCGGGTAATCCTTGCCAATCAGCTTGTACCCGGTGCCGAACGGGCGCGGCTTTTGCTGCTCGGCCCGCATCGCGCTTTCTTGCGGTGTATCCGCCATGGCTCAGGCCCTCGCTTTCTGCGCTGCAGGCGCGCCGGTCCGCATTTTTTCCGCACCGAGCATCAACGCGTCCAGAATCTTGGTGTAGTCCTGGCACCGGCACAGATTGCCGCTGATGCCGTGCGCCAGCTCCGCACGCGTGGGAGAGGGATGCGTCTTCAAATATCCCACTGTCGCCATGAGGAAGCCCGACATGCAGAACGCGCACTGGAAGCCCTGCGCCTCCACCACCGCCTGTTGCACCGGATGCAGCGTGCCGTCGTCGGCAGCCAGGCCCTCGACAGTCGTCACTTTGCGGCCGCGCACGGTGTTGGTCAGCACGGAACAGCTATAGTGCGGCACGTCGTCGATCAGCACCGTGCAGGCTCCGCACTCCGCGCGATCGCAGCCGAGCTTGGTTCCCGTCAGCCCCAGCTTGTAGCGCAGTGTCCAGGCCAGTGTCTCCTGCTTCATCACTTCCGCCCGGCGCATCTTGCCGTTCACGTTCAAGGTGATCAGCCGGTCGCCGCCGAAGCTCCGCCCGCCTCCGCCCGGCGCAAGAATCCGATAGCTGGCCGCGCCGACCACGGCGCCTCCGGCGATCACGCCCAGGATGAATCGGCGTCTCGTAATCGTTTTCGATGGGGTTTCGGCCGCTTTGGGATCGTCGGTTTCCGGCATCTTGGTTTCTCCGGTTTCAGGGTCTGTCTGGGATCGTCTCGCTGGCCTGCGGGATTTGTCTCTTGATTCTTGCGGGGTCGCACCGTCGCTTTTCAAAGGCGTCGCGGGCGCTTGCCGCTATCTTATCGCTGGGGCCTTGCCGATGCAAAACCCCCCGCCGGAGGGATCAGGGCGCTATGCATTTACAGGGCCTTGATCTTGATGTTTCGAAACCAGATCTTCGCCCCCGGATCACCCTTCGGTTCGGTGCCCTGCAACGAGATATGCCCCGTGTGGTACTTGCTGTAGCCCGGCATTCTGGCGAATTTCGTCCCGGCGACCAGCTTATTCCAGTTGTCGTCCCACAACTGGGTGTCGATGACCTGGTGGCCGTTCTGGAACAGTTGCAGGTGACCGTGGTTCGCAATGATTTCAAACTGGTTCCACTCGCCGGCCAGATTCACCCACTCCACCTTGTCGGAGATCATGTCAAAGATATCGCCGGAGCGCTCCATCAGGACACGGCTGTCCGGAACCGTACAGGCCAGATCCGCAATTTGCATCTCCACGCCCGTTTCGTACGTGTTGCGGTATTCCGGTGACTCGTGCACGTAGAACATGACGCCGCTGTCGATACAGGGTTGCGCCTTCCACTCCAGCTTGAGATCGAAGTTTGTGTACTCGGCGTCGGTCACGATGTCGGCAAAGTCAGCTCGGGGATCCTGATTGGTCTTTTTCAGTTGGATGGAATCGTCAACCACCGACCAGTCGCTGCCTGGTTCCTTCTCGAGGTACGAGTGCCACCCCTTTAAATCGTGCCCGTCGAACAGCAACTGCCATCCTTCCTGTTTCTCTTGTGTCGTGAGTGTGTTCGGCTCCTGCGCCCACACCATGCCCGCAAGCAAAACGCAGGCGGCCGCGGCAATCGATAACTTTCTATAGTTCATCAAACCCCTCTAACAAGGTAGTATGCCTGCGTAGTGGGGCAGATTGAAAGAACCGTGACCCGGGTTTGCCGGTGACACGGGCGTAGCGGGCACAAAATATGATGATTACGAACGCGGAAGCTGAATCCCGGCGCCTGGTCCAGGTCGGCCGCGGCCGGCTCAGCCATTCGCTTTCAGGAGAGAGCACAGTTGCAGAATTGCCGATGCACGCGTCCGTTACTGGCCATCGCTTTGGCTTTCGCTGCGAGCGTCGCTGTCGTCGCGCTGGCGCAGGACGGGAAGCAGCATCCGTCCTTCGAAATACTGACGCATCGCATGGATGTCGACGTAGATGGAGCTCCCAACGCCTACGGCCCGCCGGACAAACAGACGCTCGACATTCTCCTGAATGCGCATTACCTCAATCGCGCTGACAAAGAAATCGTCGGTTACTTGACTGATGAACACGATCGTCCCATTCTGCAAGGCCCAAAGGATCCCTTTCCGGGTTATTACATCTCCCAGACCGCGTTTGCCGATATCAAGAATCAAAATGAGCGAGATCCACGGCGCTACGTCGACGCCCGCAATATCAATTATGTGGTTCGCGGCGACAAGGCGCGGCGGCGCGGTGTAAAGGTGGGTGATTTTGTGTCTGTCTACTCAAAGCGCACGCGCAAGAGCGCGTTTGCCATCGTCGGAGATACGGGCAATCCCACCGGCAATGAAGGATCGCTTCACTTATTGCAGGATCTCGGATATCCGTTTCACGACGGCAAGAATGAATCGGTCGAAAAACCTGAAATCGTCATCCGGTTCTACCCAAACTCCAACCCGGCCCATCAGTTCTTCTTTAGTCAGGCCGAATTGAATAAAGCAGCGATGAAGCTTGGCCTGGGGCGGGATTTCTCCGCCGCTCCCAGAAGCAAGCAGTAAAGAACGCAGAGGCTCCAGGATCAGCGCTTGTACTGCCCGCGCTTGGCGGGGAGAATCTGGATGCCGTCGAGGTCGCCGGCTTTGTCGTACTTTCCCTGCTTCCAATGGGAACCCTTGCCTTTGTCGGTCTCTTCCACGGGCGGCGGCAGGAACTCAGGCTCCGCTGTTACCCAGCGTGGCGCGGGGCGGCGAGATGGCGCTTCTTCCCCTTTGGCCTCTCCGGGCTCAGGTTCCGGCCAGGGAACAGATGTTTCTAAAACAGTGGTTTGCTCGGGATCAGCCGGGGCCGCATCCGCGTGCGCCCCGTTCCCATTGCCATCGCCGTTGCCATGGCCGCTGCCACTCCTGTTGGCGTTCCGTTCGGCCTCCTTCCACGGGCGTAGATCCTTGATTCCCATTGAGAAAAGAATGCTTTTCAACCCGCTCAGATGCGTTGGCGCTTCGTCGTCAGCCTCTTCTTCCTCCGGCACTTCTGCTGCGGCAGGTCTTTGTTCGTTATGCGCAGCCACAGAATGCCACGTCCCCATGCGCGGTGTGCCTGGTTGCGTCACGGCATGATCGGCATGCGCGGGCGCGTCTGTGAGCCACCAGGGATTCTCCCCCGGCGGTTGCTGTTTGGGCGGCGTCCCCGTCCACGGCACGGGTAGTGACTTCGGCCCCTCAGTCGACTTAGTCACAGGCTCGGGCGCAACTGCTGCGGCGGGCTTTTCAGCCGGCATCGATACGGGCGCCACTCCCCGCGGAATGGCCCGAATCACTTGCACGCTGTGCAACTTGGATTGGGGCTCGCGCTTGTCATCGCTGAAGACCGCAGGCACGTCGGGCATAAGCTCCGGCTTTTGCATTGCCACTGGCTTTTGCGCGGGCTGCGATGCGCTGCCAGCAAACCAAAGCGATACTGGATCAATGTCCCGCAGGGCTCCTGGGGCAAGCGGTACAGGCTCGGGAGCGGCGCGACGTGCTTTCGGCGCAGCCGTAGATGCAAATACTTTTGGAGCAGCAGCTTTCTCTGCCAGTACGGGAACCTCCCGGGCGGGGCTCGCGTGCGCAGCTTCAGACATGATGCGAGGGTTTTGCGCAGCCGTCCGAGCCGTGGTCCGTCCCTGCACGCGCAGGTGTCTTTCCACTTCGCTTACGGATCGACGGAAACTTTCGTCGGCGTTGGCCAGGCTCACGCGGTTCAGCACGAAACCGACCGCTGCGGCGTTCAGGCGCTGCAAGCTGTTGGCGGCAGCGCGAATCTGTGCGCGCGTGGTCTTGCCCGACTCCAACACCAGAATCGTGCAATCGGCGCGCCGCGCCATGTACTCCGACTCCGCAGAAACCGTCAGCGGTGCTGTGTCGGTCAGCATCAGGCTTCCGGAATCGGTTGCAGTCCCGTCGGCTGCCCGCGGCATCAAGGCCGTCGCACGCGCACTTCGTTGCAACTCTGTCTCCGTCCGATGTTCCGCAGGCACCGGCCCCGCGGCATCCAGCAGCACGGTTTCTTTGCCCAGAACAACCAGCATCTCTTTCACGCGCTTGACGAGCGTGGTAACGCCCACTTCCGGGCCGGCCCCGGTAAAGACGCAACTCGTCAGTTGGCCTTCCTTGCAGGCAAATTCGATGCTTGTGGCCAGTCGCAGCAAATGCTCCTCGGCGGCCTCGTCAGTTACCTCGTCGAAGTCAGGCAACTGCGCCATCGGCGCATACCCCAGCAATTGCTCAACGTCCGCAGCCACGTAAATGCGCGGGTCCATCTTGTGCGCGACCACCGCAGCCGCCAGGCCGAGCGAGATAAACCCAAACAGCAGCAGGAGCGCGTTGCGAATGACTCCAGCAACCGAGGGATACGTGGGTGGAACCGCGGCTTCGGCCAGGTGCGCCATGCCCGGAGCGCTGTCCTCGAGCGTCTGGTTCTGCAGCTGTTCGTCCACCGCGTTGAAACGCGTCTGGAGGCGAGTGATGTCATTGGCCAGGTCGCTCGAGCGCTGTAGTTTCGGCGTAGCGCCGGCTGCGGCCCTGGTCATCTGCGCCAGTTGCGCGTTCAAGCGCGCTTCCAGGCCCGCGGTCCGATCGAGATCCGTGCGCAACTGTTCCTCGATGCGCGTGGCCGCCTTGGCGCGCAGTTCCTGCGTCGACGTCTCGAGCGAGGCATCGATCTTTGCGAGTTCCGCCTGATCCTGCTTGTACAGCGGATGGCTCGGCGTGAGATTCGCCATCTGCGACACCAGCGCGGCTTTCCGCGCCAGCAGCGACTGTTTCAGGCTCGACAGCCCGGGATCGGTGGCGATCGACTGCTCGGCTTCAGTATCCAACGCCGTTGAGGAATGACCGTTGCTGGAGCTGATTGAAGTGAGCCGCGCCGCGTACTCGTCGTGATCGGCGCGCGCCTTCACGAGCTCCTCGTGAATCTGGCCGATATCGCTGTCGTAGTGTTGAGGAGCCTCCGGCCCGATGGCCGCCACGCCCAGTTGCGCGTTCAGCGCCGCTTGCTCATTGCGATCGTCGCCCAGTTCCTTCTTGATGCGCTCCCGCTCTTCCTGGAGCATCGACAGCCTGCCGGCATCGGTGGCCTTTTGCTCGTGCGAGGTGTTCTCGATATAGCTTGCCGCCACTGCGTTGGCCAGGGCCGCAGCCGTGTCCGCATTTCGCGCATGGGCCGTGATGGCGACCTGGTAGCTGGTCCCCACGCGCGCCACTTCCACCGAACCCTTCAATCGGTCGGCCGCGCTCTCGACGCTTTCGTCGCTTTGCTGCCACACGCCGGGGTCAAGCTTTTTGACCGCGCCTGCCAACACATCGGGGCGCGTCATGCTCAGCATCTGCTGCTGGATGTAGGAGTCATAGGTCGCAGGATCGTAGTTATATGGCCAGTGCATGGGCGCCGCTTCCAGCACCGCCGACGGCGTGGGCTGAATGTAGACCAGGCTCTGCGCCGTATACACCGACCAATACCTGGCCACATAGATCGCAGCCAGCACCACGCCCGCCAACGCGAATCCCATGGCCAGACGGCGATGCATGCGCAAGCTGCGCAGGAGGTCGAGGCGGAAAAGCGCCTGCTCGGGATTAAAACTCCGCGGCGCGGCGGGAACCGCAGGAGCTCCGTCGGTAAGGCGAGGCGAACTCACAAGGGTATCGAATGTCCGGTTCATAAGACTGCTCCCAGGTAAGCCAGTGTGCTGAGCTGCATGAGCGGGCTTAACCGCTGAATCACGTATGTAGCGCGCGCAAAACCTGTCTTGGGCACAAAGACGATCTCGCCTGGCTTCAAATTGACCTCGCGCGACCTCACCGGATTCAAAACATCCTTGAACGTCAGCACGCGCGAGGTTCCGGTGCTGGGATCGACAATTTGAATATGGGCATTGCTGCCAGCGTCATCGGTTAGGCCGCCGGCGTCGGCGATCACGCTGGCCAGGGTCGATCTGCTACTGACTGAAACCGGGCCCGGATGCTGCACCTGGCCAAGCACCGAAACAAACTGCTCCGCGAGACTGGGCACATAAATTACGTCGTCGCGGCGCAGCCGCAAGTCGGCCAGCGTATTGCCCGACTCGACCAGCTCCCGAAGTTGCACCCACACCACTTGGTCGTTCCCGCGATAAATCGCGCAGCGCTCAGGAATCACCGCCGCTTTGTTCTGGCCGGTCACCAGGCCGCTGCGCGTCAGCGCTTCGAGCAGCGTGGGCGTGCCGTCAAACACCACTTCTCCGGGCGTATCCACCGCACCCAGCACCAGCACGCGATTCGATGTATATTTCGTTACCGTCACCTGCACGGAAATGTTGTCGTAGTAAGTTGCAAGCGCCGCCTCAATCGCCTTGCCCGCTTCCGGCCGCGTCATGCCGTCCAGCTTGATGTCGCCGGCCACTGGCAACGTCACGCAGCCATCCGGCCCCACCACCAGCTTGGCCTCGAGGTCGGGACGTCCAGCAATATCCACCGTGATCTCGTCGCCCTTGCCCAGGCGGTACGCCTCGTCGGCAGCGGGCTCAAAGTTGCGCAGGGTTTCCAGCGGGTTGGGCTTCAACACCGGTCCGTTGTCGGCCTGATTTGTGGTGCCCTGCCCCGGAACCTGCAGATCGGAGCCCGATTGCGTCTGTGCCACCGCGGCAATCCCTGCGAACACCCATGGAAGAAGAGCTGCGCTGTAAATCCGCCGAGTCATGCGGTTACCTCCCTGCCCCGGAGCATTCCCAGACCCCGGCGGTACCATCCGATTTCCCTCTGCTTCTCTGCGTCCGTCAGCACCCATCGATTCAAGACCGCAATCGCCGTCAATGAGTACAAAATTCCTGCCGCCAGCAGCACGCCCGCTCCCTGCCAGCGGTCCACCATGGCCACAAGTCGTGTGACCGGCCAGGCCAGAGCGGCTGCGATCACGTAAGGAGCAAGTCCCGGAAAAATCACCAAGCGCAGGAAGCGCGTGAGCGGAAGATGCAGCACAAAGAGCACCCGGCCCATGAGCACGCAGGCCGAACCGGCGGTTGCCAGGGCAACGGCAATGCCGATTCCGTATGGCGTCCAGCGGCCCTCGATCCAGCGCGCCGCCGGCAACGTGATGCCGAGCAGGATCAGGTTGGGAATGGAATAGGTAAATTCTTCATAGACCCTGCCCATGCCACGAAACATCGAGGTGCCCGGTCCCGTAAGCATGTGAAATTGCATGGCCAGATTGAACACCACAAACAGCGCGATGACCCTTTGGTGCACGGGGAATTGCGCACCCAGCCAAACGTGCAAAACCGGTCCGGCAAAGAACGAAAACAGGGCCACAAAGGCCGAAGTACACAGGTTGGCGTAGCGCGAGCTGCTCAGGTAGAGGTTGCGCAGGTTGTGCATGCGCTCCGACTTGTTGGAGGCAGCGTCTACGTGGGACGCGGCCGGCAAGAGCGCGGCAAAAAACGCCATGGGCACTGTCGAGAAAGATGTCGACCACTTCTTGGCCACATCAAGCAGCCCCGCTGCGGCGTCGCCAATCACCATGAGGCCGACAACCCGCTCAACGGATGCGAGAAAGATCGACAACATGCTCTGGAACTGGACCAGTCCGCCGAAGTGCAGAACGTAGCGAATGGACTCGCGCCGCACCAGCCGTAGCGAGACGCGCAACCACTTGAGCTTCTTCCAGGTCCACCAGATCGTCAGGCCGTCGGTGAAAAGAACGCGGATCAGGTAAGCCTCGGCCAATCCTCGGATGCCGCGTCCGGCGCCCACCAGCCACAGAATGGCCGCGAACTCCGCGACGATGCCCATGATCAGGAACCATTGCGTGGCCGCAATCTCCTGAGAACCGGCCAGAACGTCGCCAAATCCGTTCAGTGCGATGGACGAAAGGAAGATGCCGAGCACGATGAGCACGGCCTCTTTTCCGTCGGCGGCGTGGGCCGCCGGCAGGTGCAGCAACGGCGAATACCACTTCCATCCGAACAGGAAGCCGAGGAAGATTGCGCTGCAGAGGGGAATGGTAATGGCCAGCCCAGTGGAAAGCAGCGAGTTGGCCTTGTCGAACTCGCGGCGGGCGTGAAACTCGGCAACATATTTGATGTAGACATTGGAAAGCCCGAGCGTTGTCACGCCAACATACGAAACCAGAACGAAAATTGTGGTCCAGATGCCGTAGGCTTCCAGTCCCAGGTGGTAAAGCAGGAAGGGCACCAGCACCACGCCGCGCACCATGTTGACCACGCGCGCCAGGATGGTGGCAAACACATTGCGGCTGAAGCGACGATTGACTTCGTGCAGCATTGCAGGCGTAGAACTGGCGGCAGCCAACTCGCGGCCCGCGTCTGGATCGACTGTCCAGTCCACTTCCTTGTCGGGCGTATCGGGAATCATCTGTAATTCGGTCATGGCGCTTGCGCCTCCCGTTGCGTCCGGGCCCACTCTGCGCTCCCGCGGGATTGGCGCAGGGCCAGTGGCGTAATGGCCAGTTTGAAAAGAATGTGCACCGGCGCTGCGGCCAGTGCGGCAAAGTCGCGCCACGGATTGTCACCCAGGAATACCGCTTCCAGCACATAAGCGAGCACCAGCGCCGCGCCAACGATCGCGAACAAATGCAGCCAGTGCACCGGCAAGCAAGCCGCCAGAATCAGGGCCAGAACGGCGCGCGAAACCGGCAGGCTCCAGGCCTCGGCCAGCATCTCGAAAGCACGCCAGTTGCCGCGCGCAATCGCCGCCAGCAGCTTGCCCGTGGTCCGCGTAGCAACGTGAAAGCGCCCGCCCTCCCAGCGCGCTTCCTGCGAGGCCTGGGCGGAATGCAATGGAGCCAGCGGAGCGTGGACGTACGCTTCTTCCACCCATTCCACGCGCAGGCGCGCCAGCACCAGGCGAACGTGGTACTCCAGATCTTCGCAGATGCTATCCACAGTAAAAGGCACGCACTCGATGGTCGAATCCGCGACCGCGAAGCCGTTGCCGAAAATCCCAGCGGAAAACCCCAGGCCGGCGCGTCCCCGCGCTCGCAGCACGTTGATTCCCCTGAATGCCAGCACGCGCAGCCGCTGCAACGAAGTTGCTGGCCGCGAGGAAGGCAATTGCAGCTCGTAGCGGCATTGGGTGGCTGCGGCGCCGCGCTCCAAAACCCTCGTCGTGGCCGCGACGAGATTGCGACTAATCACGGAGTCGGCATCCACCACCAAAAATGCATTGGCGCCGGCAGTCCGTGCCGTCTCAAAGCCGTAGCGCAATGCCACGCCTTTGCCGCGCATCGTGACGTGGTTCAGTTCCACCACGCGCGCGCCGGCTATCGCAGCCACAGCGGCGGTTCGGTCCGTGCAGTTGTGCGCCACCACGATCACCGGAACGCTCCATGCCGCTGCAGCGGACTCTTCCGCGAAGAGCGATAAGTTGGGCGAGCATCCCGCATTGAGCAGCGAACGCACCGTCCGCTCAATCATCGCTTCTTCGTCGTGAGCCGGCACCACCACCGCGAGGCGAATCTTCCGCACCTTCGCCACGCCTGCTTTTTTCCCGCGGCGCAGATTGCCTGCAATGCACACGGCCAGATCGGTCAACAACGGCGCTGTCAGCATGGCCATCGCCGCCGCCAGCCCTTCGGTCAAAAATGCGCTTTGCAAAATCAATGGCCCGCTCGTCTCCATTCCCTGCATCGATCGGCCTCGATCGCCGATCCGTTCTATTCATTGCTGCCCGGCAAAAAGCGCCGGACAATCCTGGGGTTCTAAACCAGCACGCGCCGAAAACCCGTCTGCGGCGCCAACGGATTCACCAAGGTCACACGCTCCACCGCTGGGTGCATGGCCTGCACCCAGCCGGCAAAAAGAAAGAACAGCATCACCACCTGTTCGCCCATATACACAGTGGCGAGTGTCGTCATCAGCCCGATCAGCACTGCCAGATGCGCAAAGGCCAGCGTCCGGTCCTCGTCCGCGGCGGGCGGGGAGATCATGCGCAGCAATTTCGCCGCGCTTCCCGCGAAGATGGCGAGAAAGACCGCCAGCCCCGTAAATCCTTCCGTCACCGCCAGCATCAGGTACTCGTTGTCGATGGAAACCTGGCCGTTGACCGCGGGTACCGTCGTGATGCCCCAGCCAAAGGCCTTGCGCTGCATCACCATCGGCGTGTAATTCGTCAGCAACTGGCGGCGATAAATCGCGTTCTGCTGCTCTATCGTCGAGGCCTGGCGAATCGACTTCTGCGTGTACTGATTGGCGAAGTACAGGGCGCCTGCCGTAAACACAATGCAGAAGCCGGCAAATACGATCGCCGCTTTGACCACCGGCAGATAGCGTGTCAGCAGCCCGAAAATCAGCGCCAGCCCCACGCCGATCCATGGGCCGCGCGACTGGGTCATGAGCAAACCGGCCACAATCGCGGCCAGCGAAAGGCCGCGTCCCGTAAACGGCAGGCCATGGATGATGCGGCGCGAACCCCAGGTGGGATCGGCGCTGCGCAGCCACAAGCAGTACACCAGCCCCATGAGAAATACCATGCCGGCCAGAATGGCGTGGCCATAAGGGCCTGCAATGCGTCCGAATCCCCAACGCATCTGCGGCTCCCACACCTCATTTTGAACCGCGCCCAGGAATGGCCTGGCCAGTTTCTGCCATAAGCTGTGCCCGGTCAGGAAATCGTAGATGCTTAATCCCGCGACCACGGCCAGCAACGTGACCATGCGCCCGACCAGCTTCTTGCGCATCGCATTGTCTTTCTCCTCGATGAGCAGTTTGCCCGCCATGTAGGGAAATACCGTCGTCATAATGCCCGCAACGAACATTAGCCCGCCGTTCGCGATGTTGGCGCTGAGCCGTTGCGAGACCGCGAGGTTCGGCGAAAACAGTTTTGTCCAGTCTCCGTTCGCAAGTTCCGTGCTCAACGCCTCTGAAAGTCCGGCGCACACAGCAAACAGGAACACCCACAGATCCATCCACGCCCAGTGCCAGCGCCGCATGTCCTTGAACACCAGGACGAATCCGAGGGGCAGAATGGCAGCATCGGCAAAAGTGATTGGAGGTAGATGAGGAAGGCGGAGAACGTAGTACTGCGGCAGCAAAAGCAGCGCGGGCAAATAGACCCAAAGCAACGCCTTCCGTGCCGAGCCCATGGCCAGGACCGCCCAGCAAACCAGTGCCGGTATCAGGATGATCGCCGCCATGTCGTTTTAGCCTTTTGCCCCCGAGATGTCCGTTCATACTCCGGGGCTCTTAGTATTTCCGCCCTCCGCAACCGATTGCCGTTCTTCGCAGCAAGGAGAGTTCTTGTCTCTATCCACGAAGGCGCGTGTCTGCCGGAATTACGTCTTGCTCGCTCCGCAGCCCTATGTGCCTGTGCGATGCAGCTTTCGCGGCTAGTGGGCGGCTGCGCGAAATTGCCGGCTGCCACTCGTCGAAGAGCCGCTGCAGGCTCCATGCGTGGAGCACAAAGCGCGTCTTAAGGTTCAGTCCTGCCAGCGACAGCGAAAGTCCGGCCTCCAGGAGCTGGCGTCGCGCGCCCAGCAGAACTCCCAGCCCCGTCGCAGTCATCTGCTTCACCGAGTGCAGATGGACCACCATGATCAGTCCATTGACGATGCTGGCCGTGGTTGCGTCCTGCACCGCCGCTGCCAATTCGGCGCCTAACCGGCCGTGAATGTTCACATGCAATACCTGCGGTGTGGTGGCCGTGGTCACTCTGGATTGACCCAGATACGGCCGCTGGCACCAGGCAGCCAGCAAGGCCATCGGCAAGCGCCGCGCCAAACCGGCGAAATCGCCCAGGTAGCGCGGAGCCAGTCGCACCGGTTCCTGCAGGAGGCGCATTGCCCACTCCAGACCGCATCTCTGAACCCAGCGCGGTGCGCGCTGCATATCGCCCACCAGAATGTCGAAGCTGCCGCCCACGCCCATGGCAAGGGGAACACCCAGCCGCTTGCGGTGCATCCATATCCATTTTTCCTGTTTCGGATTGCCGAATGCGACCAGCAGGATGTCGGGGCTTGCGGCGTGAATCTGCCTGAGGATCTCCGTGTGATCCATGTCGATCAAGTTCTCCTCGGCGGGAGCAAACGTGCCCACAATCTGCACGCCGGGATAATTGCGTTCGAGGAGCCGGCCTGCGCGCTGGGCCACGCCGGGCTTGGCGCCCAGCAGAAAAATCTTGTAACCCTTACGCGCTGAAAGTTCGGCAAGCCTCGGCACCAGGTCGATCCCGGTCACGCGCTCTGCCAGTGGAGATCCCAGAAGCCCGGAAGCCCATACCAATGGCATTCCGTCCGGGAAAACCAGGCTCGATCCTGCAATAATGCGGTGCAAATGCGGGTCCGCCAAGGCATTCAGCCAGGTGTCCACGTTCATCGCGCATACCTGGTGGGTGCCACCCGACAAAATCAAGCTTTCCAGTATCTCAACAGCCTCGTTCGCACTCATGCTGTTGATCGGCAATCCCATGACTGCAACCGGATGCTGCAGGCCGTCTCTCATCTCAAGGTCCGTTCCCCGCTTATGCGCGCGCTTAGCCAAAGCAGTGAATGCGATTGCCTCGTTTTCGCGGTTGAACTCTTCTTTTGCGCGTCCGAAATGTGTCCGCAACTGAAATTAAAAAGGCTCCGGAGGTTCACAAATCCTTCGTAGCAGTGCCACGTTGGCGCTGTGGCCTCCAGAGTTCACCGAAAGGGAGTCAATTCTCATGACTCCGTCAAAATCAGTGCCTGACATGATGAATGCGGGCGTTCTGATGGTTTGAAAGTATCCTTTGGAACCAACAAGAACAATGCCGCGAAGGTGGGCACGGACACGCGAAGATATGCGTCCTTAGGCACATACCAATTCAGCGAACGGGTAACCGCGTTTTGATTACTTTTCGGGCAGGTGGTGGTTGAATAGAGCGTCTTACTGCGGTCTGGGGCTCCTTAAGACGCGGTTGTAGCGCCGCGCCGCTTTATTCGGTCCACTCGAGGACGGCCATGGTGCAGGGAGCGAGCGTCATCTCACTTCCCTCGAAGTGCCCCTCTTCGATCCGGACTTTGACCGTGTCCTCGTTTGTATCTCCCGGCGAGGTGCTTACCAGCCGCGAAAGTGTCGCGTTGGCGTCGCGCGCAAGGCCCGCAGCCTCCACGTGAATGCGTCGCGCATGATGAAGGCCGTAATTGAAAACGATAAGGCTGTGCCGCTTTCCGTCCTGGAAGGCGTAGGCATCGATCTCGTGCACATTGTGCAGGCTTACCCCGTCGTTGCCCGGAGGCTGGTCGTGCGTGGGATCCCCGCCCGCGATCTCCACCTTCATCAGATCCCCGCGAATGGCGCGATTAGCCAGGCTCTCGGCAAGAAACTGCGGCCTCTTGCGGCCCTCGGCGCCCATCTCCACCACGCTGCCCCACAGCCGCACCGGCGTGCCATCCGCGCGCCGGAACTCGCACTGCGGCAAACTGAAAAGCATCTCGTCGCGGACTCCGTGATCGCGCATCATGCGCAGCATGTGCCCGGCCACGGCCAGCCCCGCCGCGGCCGACGGAGTGAATCGATCGAGAATGGCTTGCGGCGCCTTCCCTCCCGTGGTGTGCAGGTTCACTTCGTAAACTGCGAGTTGCCGCCCACCCGACGACTCGGCCGCCTGGGCCACAATTCCGTCGCGCGACATCTCCTCCGGCTGCGCCAGCAGAGAGCCATACAGCTCGTCGTCGTTTGCCCATTCGGTCACGCTGCGCATCAAATAAGGAGCGATCGCCAGGGAATTTGCCAAAGGCGCCGCTGCAAGCAGTGCCGCATTGCGACCCGGATCGTAGGCGTGGGTTCCCACTACGAGATCGAATTGACCGGCCTCCGGTCCCGCCGCTGCGCGGAATGCTGCAAACACCAAATTCGCCCTGCGCCCGAAGGCCGTGGGGTCTTCGATCGCTTCCCCGCGAAAATCCGGGTTCCAGGTTTCGTTACCAAATTCGACGTGGATGGTGCGGAAGGCCCTGGTCCACGGCTCGCTTCGCCCAGTGGCCGCGCGCATGGCTCCGCCCGGCGTTGTCGGCGAACCCGCCAGGTATTCCGCCAGCTTGCGCGCTTCATCCGGGCTCATCAAGGTCGGCGCAACAATCCACGGCTCCGCGCCCGTCTCCAGGCACAACTCCAGAAACTCCGGAATCCCCACCGCAACATCGTCCGACGGCTTGAACCACGCACGGTAGCCTGACCGCTCTCGCGCCGCGGCGCTGCTGAGAAGATTTTCGATCGTGCTGCCCAGTCCGGCGTCGCTTTCCATCAGCCGCAACACGCCGGGATGCAACTCCTTTAGCGTCTCTACCACTTCGTCGCGAAACGCCGTATGATTCGCGGCATCCCCGTCCACCCGTTCAAGCGCCACATCGCTCAACAGCACCGAGCCGCCAGAAACACTGAAGCCAGTTTCGACCGCAGCCGCAGGCAGCGCCGTCTCGTTGGCCGTAAATTCCTCGCTGTACTCGGCCCACGCCGGCGTCAAATGCACATCCGCGTCGACATAGCGACGCATTCCTGGAACCAGCCGCCCCACGTGTACGTGTATCGTGCTTGTCCCGCCTACCGTCTGGGCGCGAAAACTCAGTCGGTACCGGCCTCGCAGATGCACAAACGACCTCCCCGCCATGGAGTCGAAATATGCGTTCAGATCCGCGGACTGACCCGCACCCGCCGCGTCGATCTTCAATGCCTGGCGCATCGGCACGCCCGGCGGAAGATCCGTGTGCTCGAGCGCCAACCGTGCGCCGCCATGCATCGTCGGCCACCAGCCCGCCGCCGGATCGTCGGGAGCTTTCTTCTCGATTGCAATCCAGTCGCCCGCCCCAATCGCCTTGCCGCTTGAGTTGAGCGTCAGCACATATCCACTTGCGCCTGGGGCCCCTGCCGCCACCGTTCCGCGCTGGCCTGCCGCCGCGCCTTCCAAGACTTCGTAAGTCGCGCCGTTCCAAAAACCCGCAGGGAAATGAATGCCGGGCCTCGTATCCACGCAGCGACCCACTCCGCCGGCTTCGCAATGCAGAATGCTGCGATACGTCATCCCCGCAAATTCGGGATTGCGCGAAAGCAGATTCTTCAGCATTTGTCCGGAGTCGTAAAAGTTCTGCTCGCCCAGGTTCACGCCCAGCCGTGTCACCTTAGCGAGAATGACGTCGTTGGTGACCCGCAATTGCGTCACTCCCGCAGCGCCGTCGCTCGTCGTCTGCGCGCGCCCCGGCGACAACGCTGCAGAAACTATGAGCCATGCAACGAATAGCGCCGCGCGGAATGCACGCACTTCGCCCTGCACCTCCGCAAACATACTCCGCGCGTTCGACGAACGAAACTGCACCGGGCCCCACCGTTCCCAGCATATTCTTCTTCATGCAGGTAGATAGTTCCCCACTCCCGGCACATTCCTGCCAAAAAGAAGCCATCTGCCGCGATCGCCCGTCGCGGCACCGCGCCGCATTTCCTCTCCGGCAGCCCCTCTATACTTGAGGCACCGTGAACGAGCCAACCGGATTCCGCGCACCTGAGCCGGCAAGCGCAGGGAGTCTCGTGCGCCCGGGCTACGATTGCGCGGTCTCCATCATTGTGGTCTCGTTCAACACACGCGATCTGCTGCGCGAGTGTCTGCGTTCGCTGCGCGAGGAATGCACGCGCCTTCCCGAAAGCCTGTCGGCCGAGATCCTCGTCGTCGACAACGCCTCCCGCGATGGCTCGGCCGATATGGTCGCCGCGGAGTTTTCCGACCCCGGCACTCCGGTTCGCCTCATCCGCAGCAACGTGAATCTCGGATTTGGCGTGGCCAACAATCGCGCCATTGAAGCGGCGAAGGGACGCTACCTGGTCCTGCTCAACTCCGACGCGTTTTTCCATTCCGGCGCGCTCGCCCACGCCATTGCGCAAATGGATGCCGACCCTTCAGCGGGCATCGGTGGTGCGCGGCTCGTGGGACGCGATAGCGCATGGCAGCCGTCGGGGCGCATGTTTCCCACGATCCTTCGCGACGCCTTCGTCTACACTGGACTCGCCTCGCGCTTTCCCCGTTCCCGTTTCTTCAGCGCCGCAGAACGCTCGTGGGCCGATCCCGCCGCACCGGCCGAAGTAGACTGGGTCACTGGCGCCTTCATGATTCTGCGCCGCGCGGCTCTGGACAAAGCCGGCCTCTTCGATCCCGCGTTCTTCCTTTATTGCGAGGAGGTGGATCTTTGCCGGCGCGTGAAGGACGCCGGCTTTCGTGTTCTCTATTGGCCCGATATTGTGGTCACGCACTTGCGCGGCGAGTCCTCACGCCAGGTCAGCGCGCAGGTTTTTTCTGAGAACGAAACCCAGGTCGTGCTCTGGCGCATGCGTTCCACGCTGCTCTACTACCGCAAGCACCACGGCGCGAAAGTGTGGCTCGCGCGCTGGCTTGAAGAAGCCCTTTACTCGCTACGCTTCCTGCGTAACCGCTTCAGTCCTTCGCCGCGCCGCCGCGAGCGCGCGCGTGAGGCCGTGACGCTTCTCCGTCTCCTGCGTCGCGCCTGGAAAGAAACGTGCGGCGGCCGCGTGAGTCCGCCCGTTCCGTGGTGAGCCCGAGGACCGCCGTTGTCGAGCAAACACCGCAAGCAGTCCGAGACGCCGCTATTTGTACTCAATCAGCGCCGCCGCATCTCCCCGCCGTCGCCGTCCGTAGTACGAGAGCAATCCCTGTAATGCGGGAAAGCGCGAGATCACGGTGAAGAAGCCGTAGACCCATGACTCCCGTACCGTCCACTTCTGTTTTCTGCGGCTACGAACGATGTGGACGAGTTGCGCTGCGTAGGCGCCGAGCAAAACCGCCAGTGAAAGGCCGCGCGTGAAGGGCGCCAGTACGAGCGCAATAACAGGCAGCGCCAGGCCCCAGACGAGAATGCGACGACAGTCGCGTACATACCAGCGTTCCTCGTCGCCGCCGTGCAAAGCGCGGACTTCGGCATAGGCGTGACCTGCCCGTTGGTTTCTGCGCCACCACTGCCGGAAACTCTTCATGCCAGCATCGTGCCGGGCCATGGGCGCATCAATCATCAGGATTTTCCAGCGTTGCCGGCGAGCGCGCACATTGAATTCGGGGTCTTCGCCCGCGATTAGATCGGAACGGAAACCGCCAACTTCCTGAAAGGCGCGTGCGCGCATCATGAAACGGCCACCGGAGACAAGAATCTCTCCGGGCGCCTCTCGCCACTCCAGGTCGCAGAGTTGGTTGTAAACGCTCGCCTCGGGATGGATCTCACGGACATGGCCGCGAATCAAGCCCACGTCGCCTTGCGCCCTGAACGCCGCTTGGGCCGCTTGCAACCAGCCTTCTTCGAGTTCGCAGTCGCCATCTACAAACTGCACAAAACCAGTGCCAGGCACCTGCTCCATCACGCAGGCGAATCCCTCATTCCGCGCCCGCGCCGCGGTGAAGGGTCGCGAAGCATCGAGTTCAACCACGAGGCAGCCCACGGAACGCGCATACTCAGCGCTGCCGTCTGTCGAATCGGAGTCCACGTAGACCACGATCGACGCTTCCCGGAGCGCGGCGCGCAGGCACAGCTTCAGGCGCTCGCCCTCGTTGCGCCCGATTGCCACAATTGCCACGTCGCTGGGGTCCGGATTCATTGACCCTCATTCTAAGTGGCATGGAACAAAACCGATATGCCGCGAAGAGTACATGCCGCGGCAAGCACGTGAATGAAATTCTGCCAGCGTGCCGGCCTCAGGCCTCGTTCATTTCCCTGCCCTTGGCCTCGCGTCCTAACGCCGTCAGCCCCGCCAGCGCCACCGCGACAACGGCCACCGTAACGGCCAGCACCGCCGGATAATTGCCCCAGCGTTCTGCTGCCAGCGCCTGGCCTTTTCCGTTCCACGAGGTGATGAGCGCGCCCAGTTGGTAGGCCAGTCCCGGCGCCGTTGCCCGCACTGGGGCGGGCGACAGCTCCGTGAGATATGCCGGAACCACGCCCCACGCGCCCTGCACCATGAACTGCATCAGCACCGCGCCGATGCCCAGTGTCACGGCCGTATGCCCATAGGCGTAAAGCGGAATGACGGGAAGCGCAAGCAGCGCCGCGGTGATGATGGCGCGCTTGCGGCCCCACGTCTCCGACAACGCGCCGAATACGATCCCGCCGGCAATCGAACCCAGACCGTACAGCACGCCAATCAGGCCGATCGTCTCCGGCGAGAGCTTCATTGCGACAGCCAGGAATGTCGGATACACATCCTGCGTGCCGTGCGAAAAACTCATGAACGCCGTCATCAGAACTACCAGAAACAAAAACGTGGGCAGGAAGTGCATCAGTTGCAGTGATCGCACAGGCCCGGCGTGAACTGCAGCGCGCGACTTCCGCTTTTGCGCTCCCGCCAGCCACACGGGCGACTCCGGAACCCGCGCCTGCACATAAAATGCCAGCAACGCAGGCGACGCGCCCAGGATGAACAATCCCCGCCAGCCAATCGCCGGCAGCGCCAATACATGCCCGAAGAGGGGCCAGTGAACGCCGGCAAAAAACAGCCCGAAAGCGGCCGAGGCCAGAATCGAGCCTACCGCGTACCCCTCCTGCAGAATTCCGGAGAACGTGCCGCGCCCCTCTTTAGGCAACGTCTCAAACACCAGCGCCGCGCCCACGCCCCACTCGCCGCCCATCGCGATCCCGAAGAGCGCGCGCAGGACGAGAAGGGCGTTCAGCGAAGGCGCAAAGGCACACGCCAATTCGATCACTGAGAAGCTGAGAATGTTGAACATCAGCACCGGCCGGCGGCCGTAGCGGTCGGCCAGCACACCAAAAAGCAAAGCGCCGACGGGCCGGAAGGCTTGCGTGAGAAACACCGCGCCCAAAACCGCCGAGGGCTGGGTGCGGAACTCACCGGCAATCGCCTTGACGCAAAAAACCAGCAGAAAAAAGTCGAGACTGTCGAGCGTCCAGCCCAGAAATGCGGCCAGAAAAGCATGGCGCTGCGGGCGGGTCAGCTTTTCAAAGTGATTGAGAACAAACATTGGCGCGAGAATAGCAGACGCACGCTCTGCTCACCACCAGGTCCCACTGCTGGCACAGAAAAATTAATATAATTGTTGCAACAAGCATCTCGCGTCGTGCATCTTATGGAGAGCGTGACTGCAGGGCCTTTGCCCTGCGTCGACAAGAATTTCATGGTCCAGCGCTTTTTCCTCTCACGGCGGTCAGGGACCCCGCACTCAGTAAAGGAGCTTCTCCGCATGAAACGGCTGGCAATTCTCACCGGCATCCTCGCCCTCGCGGCGCCTCTTGCCCTCGCGCAAACTTCCACCTGGGTCTCCGATCCCAACCACAGCGAAGTCGATTTCGGCATCACTCACATGAGCGTGTCCAAGGTTCACGGACGCTTTGGCAATGTGAAGGCCACCATCGTTTACAACGAAGCCGACGTCACCAAGTCCACGGTCACAGCCACCATCGGCGTCGACACCGTCGATACCGGCGTGGACAGGCGCGATGCCGACCTGAAAAGCCCTGGCTTTTTCGACGTCGCCAACCTGCCCACCGCAACATTTACCAGCACCAGCGTGATGAAGAACGGCAATCACCTGACGGTGACGGGAAACCTCACGCTGCACGGCGTCACCAAGCCCGTGACACTGGATGTGGTTGGCCCCAACGGCTCGATGACCGATCCCAGGGGCAAAGTGCATACCGGCTTTTCCGCCACCACCACCATCGACCGCACCGCGTTTGGCATCGGTCCCAAGCTTCCTGCTGCCATGCTCAGCACGGACGTTTCGCTGGATATCGAGCTCGAAGTCGTCAAGCAGTAAGCCGCGTCCGACCGAGAGCAGGATCGGCAATCTTTGGAGCGCGCGACCATGGCAAACCTGAAGCTTGAAATTCAGCAGGCTCCTCCCTTCTCGAGCGTGGAAGAAGAGGCGCTTCTCAACCTGCTTCGCACCTCGGATTGCCTGAGCCGCGCCGTGCAGCAGAAGATCCGCGGCTCGGGCCTCACCGCAACCCAATACAATGTTTTGCGCATCCTGCGCGGTGCCGAACCTTGCGGACTTCCTTGCGCGGCCATCGGCGATCGCATGATCGCAGCCGAGCCGGACATCACGCGGCTTCTGGGGCGGCTCAAGCGCCTCAAACTCGTCCGGCAACACCGCGACCGGCACGACCGCCGCGTGGTGTTAACGCAGATTACTGAGTCCGGACTGGAACTTTTGCGCACCATGGACCCGGTGGTGCGCAGCGGACCCAAAGAGCTCCTCGGGCATCTGCGCCGTGCCGATCTGGCGGAGCTGATCCGGCTGCTCGAGCTCGCGCGCCAAGCCTGCGCCGGCGAGTCGCCGAAAGAGTAAATGACCCGAAAGAGTGAATCAATTGACGGATGGGTTCCCGGCGGACGCGCCGGATGGGTCTATTAGGTGCCAACGACTTTTTGCGCCACCGCTACTTCGTCCGCGTCCGTCTGGATGATCTTGTTGTGCAGGCAGTAGAGAGCCAGTTCCAGCCGATCGGATACGCCGAGCTTGTCGTAGATCTTGCGCAGGTAGTTCTTGATGACCTGCTCCGTCGTTCCCAGCTGGAACGCGATCTCCTTGTTGCGCTTGCCCTGGGTGATGCAGGTAATGATCGCCATCTCTTTGGGCGAAAGGCGCGGCTGGTTGCGCGGGCTGACAAGGGCTGCGGCTTGGGCGCGATAGGCGTCGATAACCCAGTTAACCGACTGATTGTCGATCCACGTTTCGCCCGCGGCAATGCGGCGCACGCAACGCACCAGCAGATCGGGCGAGATGGAACGGGAAACGATGCCGCGCACGCCGCGCCGGTAGAGTTCCACCGTGTGGTTTTCGTCGCTGGCCAAGGCCTGCACGATCAGCTTCACATCCGGAGCCAGCCGCAATAGCTCGGGAATCACATTGGCCGTACCGGCCAGCATGCTCCCTTCCAGAAGAACAATGTCGGTAGGATAGCGTTCGATGGCCGCACGCAGGTTATCCAGCGAATCGGCCTGCGCCACCACGCGGATATCGTCTTCAAGAGCGAAGACCTTGCGTATGCCAACGCGATAGATCGCTTGCGAATCCGCAAGAATCATGCGAATGGTGCCGGGCTTTACAGGAGTGTCGACACTCTCGCCCTCGGTATGATCGTCCAAGATTTCCATATTCGGCCACTGCCCATCCAACCGGGCTCTCACTGCTCCGCAAATCGATATTCATCAATTGTAGCTGCGGCGAGATACTCGTTGTGGCTTGAGGAGCAGCGTACCACACGTCCCGTGCAGTGGACCAGAACGTCATGCGGCGTGCCGAGGATGGAATGAGGCATGCACATGGAAAATTTGAGGTCTTGCCCGATAGCCAAAGCTCTGTCCAGCGAGAAAAGCACACCGCTGGCGGAGATGTTCCGCGTCAGAGCTGGAATGTCGCCATTTCCCGTGGACAAAACCACCGGCAGGGCTAGTGGGAATCGTACCGCACAGCGCACCTCTTGCCGGCCAGCTGCCGTGGCTTGCGCACCGACCGGAAGTCCCGCTTCTACTTTTTGAATCGTCATAGTCAATGCCCCATTTCAATTAATTTGGGCTTAGCTGTCACTGTAGCGGCTTTTCTCAATTTGGCACAGGGCACTAAAGTTTCCAGTCTGGTAACCGTCTGGGAACTATGCATGAATCTGCCCAATTCCCGGACTGCACCTGGTCTTGTGCGTTTCGGCCCCCGAGCCTGCTCGGGGATCTGCCTGGCCATCCTGCCCCTTTGCGAACGCGTTGAAGATTCCAACTCGCCAAGCCGGATTCTCGGGACCGCTTTTCCGATAAATGCCACCGTTGCCTCTGGATAAGAGCCTCAACCCCCTGGCCTTGCCGAGAAACCACCGCAGCCTCCGTCGCAATCCGTCCTTGAAAGGCGAAAATTATGGGAAAACACACAAAGTAACCATCATTTTAATTACTTAAATGGGATCGATTTGGTTACTTAGGTTAAAAATAATTCTTAATACCACTTTTAGGGTAGATTCCATAACCCGTTTGGGGTACGCTAATTTTGCAATGTTTCCGAGGGGAAGTGTCCCTCGCTAGGAGAAATTCAAATGCGTTCGGGCAAGTTGAATGTCATAAAAGTCGTTATCCTCGCACTGCTCGTGGTCTCTGCTTGCACGGCCAATGCAATCCCGATGGGACCCATGCCGATGCCGCCAGCTGCCGCGTTTATCCCGATGGGACCCATGCCCATGCCGCCGGCTTCCGCATTTATCCCGATGGGACCCATGCCCATGCCGCCAGCTACCGCATTTATCCCGATGGGACCAATGCCCATGCCGCCAGCTACCGCATTCATCCCGATGGGACCCATGCCTATGCCGCCAGCTACCGCATTTATCCCAATGGGACCGATGCCCATGCCGCCGGCTTCCGCGTTTATCCCGATGGGACCCATGCCCATGCCGCCAGCTTCGGTGTAACTCATCCTAGGTTCTTTCCTGGGCCCACCCTTGTTTATTGGGTGGGCCTTTTCCATTTACCGGGCCTATAAGTCGCACCTTTGGAATCTCTTCTGTCCTGTCGCATCATTGAAGATGCTGCTATGCTCCCTATAGTCCTATTGGCAGGTCGCACCGGATGTCCATGAGTCTTGACAACGCGATATGGCTCGCCGGTATTTTGACCGAAGCAGCTGTCGTTGGGATTCTCTTCTACAGGCGCATCTGGCGCACCTTACCCATCTTCTGCGCGTACTTAATCTGGGACGTGCTCAGCAACGCAGGTGCATATTTAATCAGCCGGTACCACCCAGCCAGCTACTTCAGTGCGTACTTCGTCGAGACAATCGTAGATTCGGCCTTGCAGTTCTGCGTTTTGGTTGAATTGGCTTGGTCTGTGCTCCGCCCGGTTCGGAGCTCGCTCCCTCGCAGCTCGCTGGTAGTGGTGAGCGTTCTCATCCTGGCCGCAGGCGCGGCGATCTGGCCGTTTGCGGTAATCACCGGCATTCACGCATCCAGGCAGTCACTTCTCCTGGCGCAACTGCAGCACACCGTATCGATCCTTCGCATCCTGTTCTTCCTGCTGCTCGCCGCCGGCAGCCAGTTGCTCTCCATTGGCTGGCGCGATCGCGAGCTGCAGGTCGCAACCGGGCTCGGTTTTTATTCCCTGGCTAACGTGGCAATCTCGATTGTGCAGACTCACCAGAGCACCACTCTGCAGTATGTTCGCCTGGAACAATTCGTCGTGGCCAGTTTCCTCGTTTCCCTCGTCTATTGGATCGTAAGCTTCTCGCAGAAAACGGCCGAACGCCGCGAGTTCACTCCGCAAATGCAGAACTTCCTCTTGGCCGTGGCCGGCGCCGCTCGCTCTACGCGCATCACCCTCGCCGAGTCCCAGTCGGACAAGCCGCAGAAACGCGACCGGCGATAGCGCCGGCCTTCGTGCAGTGCCGGCGCTCCGGGCAGAATTGAAAATCTTGCAGCAGCCCATTTTCCACAAGCCCGTCTGATATCAGCCCCATACACCCCAAAACAGCGCAACCTTCCGCCCTGAAAAGTGTCCAAAATAACAGGGGGCGTAGTCAGCCCACACGATCTTTGCATGGCGCGGGTCGATGTTCGCCGGGCATTCCATGGAAATGCACCGCGTGGGACGCTGCTTCGACTTTTCATCGCCCTTTTATCGAATGCGGTGCATACTAAAGGAGAGAACAGGCCATCTTAACCAGGGGGTAGACGGATGCTCTCGAAACGCAAATTTCGCATTCTTATTTTTGTTTTCATCATTTTAGGGGCATTCTCGTGTGCGCGCGGCCGGGCGCAGGCTGCCTTGCTGATGGAGGAGCCGTACGGCATTTTCGGCGCCCTCAACCCCACCGGTCACAACGCTATCTATTTCGAGCGCATCTGCGCTGAAACCCCAGTCACGCTCCGCCGCTGCCAACCCGGTGAGATGGGGGTCGTCATCGCCCGCTACCAGGGAATCGACGGATACGATTGGCTGGCGATTCCGCTCCTTCCTTATCTCTACGCGGTTGACAATCCTGCCGACGTGCCGGTGCATGTGGATCGCGACACGGTTGCGCGGCTGCGCGATCGCTATCGCGAAACCCACCTCGAGAGCCTGGGCGCCCATCTGTCGCCGGGCAATTTTGTGCACGGTGGCTGGACCCAGTTGGTGGGCGCGGCCTACGAGCGGCGCATCTACGCCTTCCGTTTCCAGACCACTGCCGAGCAGGACGATGCCCTGATCCACAAGTTGAACGCGGGCCCCAACCGCACTCATTTCGATCTCCTTTTCAGCAACTGCGCGGACTTCTCGCGCGTAGTCCTCAATGACTACTTTCCTCACACCTTCAAGCGCAGCATCTTCCCCGATGCCGGCATGACCACGCCCAAGCAGACCACGTACAGGCTGGAGAAGTACGCGCGCAAGCATCCTGAGACCCAGTTGACGGTCTTCGAGATTCCGCAGGTTCCCGGTTACCGGCGCGGAAGCCATTCCGTAAAGGGCATCGACGAATCCTTCATCACCACCGTCTACGCCATTCCTATTGCCATCATGAATCCGTATCTTGCCGGTGGCTTGTTTGTGGACTACCTGGTGCGTGGCCGCTACCATCTCGTCCCCAAGCACCCTCAGATGCTGGGCCCCGACAATCTTTCGCTGTTGACAGCGCCCACCGCGCTCGCGCAGAATCCAGCAAGCGCAGGAGCTCCCGCCGATGAACTCTTGTCCGTAGGGTCGCACGCGGCCGTGCAGGTTCCCAGCGCCGAAGCCGGCGACCCCGCGGTAACGCAGACGGCCGGAAAATCCAGTCCCAACCCGCAAGGAATCGGAGTCACGAATGAGTAAGTCCGAGCCGCAATGTCTCAAGAATCATGGACGGCTTGACCCGCCGTACCATTTCGTTCTGTTAATTGTCCTACTCGCCAACCTCGTCATTTCCATCGTCTACGTGGTCAAGCATCCCGGCTTCTACTCCGCGTGGTTCGTGGCGCTGTCGGTCGCCGCAATTCTGGCGCTGCTCAAGATGCGCATGTATCCGGTCAAAGTGCAGGATCGCATCATCCGGCTTGAAGAGCGGCTGCGCCTGCAAGCCCTGGCGCCTTCGGAGTGGCACACGCAGATCAACCGCCTCAGCGAAGATCAGCTGATCGGTTTGCGCTTCGCCGCCGACGACGAAGTGGTAGAGCTGGCCAAGCAAGCCCTCGAACACCACCTCACCCGCAAGCAGATCAAGGAACGCATCAACAACTGGCGCGGCGACTACTGGCGGGTGTGAAACCTGCGGAGGGAGCAGGGGCCTTCAGGCCCCTGAAAAAAGCGCCGAAATTTGATGGGCTTTAGCCCAGGGCCTCGCGACAAGGGCACGGCTTTAAAGCCTGCGCAAAAACTCAACCCAAGCCGCCTTGTATCAGGGCGCGGCTTCAGCCGCGCCGATACATTTCTAAAAAGGAACTGTCATCCTGAGCGAAGCAGGTGCGGCCTTTTGCGCCTGCGGAGCCGAAGGACCTGCGGTTGTTTTTCCATAAAATTCAGATTCACCACACTAGCCGGGTGCCCCACATCTCGATTCTGAGATGTGGGATAGCACGGACCCCAACCAAACTCTGTCATCCTGAGCGCCAAAATTGGAAGTCATCCTCAGCGATAAAAATTGACTGTCATCCTGAGCGCCAAAATTGGAAGTCATCCTGAGCGATAAAAATTGACTGTCATCCGGAGCGCCAAAATTGGAGGTCATTCTGAGCGAGTCCCGGGACGCCGGGACGAGTCGAAGAACCTGCATTTGCCTTTGTTTTTGTCTCTGCTTTTCACGCCATCGCAGCCGAACGGGGACCCGCAGTTGCTTTTGCATTTGCCCTTGCCTTTCGCACCCTCACCCGGCCACGACATGGGGTGCCCCATATCTCGATTTTGAGATGTGGGAGACCACGAATCTCAACCAAACTCTGTCATCCTGAGCGATAAAAATTGACTGTCATCCGGAGCGCCAAAATTGGAGGTCATTCTGAGCGAGTCCCGGGATGCCGGGACGAGTCGAAGAACCTGCATTTGCCTTTCGTCCTTCGCGCGATCGCAGCCGAACGAGGACCGGCCTTCCCGCTCCCCGTTCCCTACTCCCTAATCCCTGCCTTCACCATCCCCGGCGATCCGCTCGGAACGGTTCACGGAACATGAGCCGACTTTGTCGTTACAAATCTGTCTCGCCGAGAGCCCTAGAAAGTTTGATACAAAGCATCCTTAGAAGCTGACCGGGATTGGCTCTTCGAAGGAAAACTCCAGCATGAGCGTCGCTTCAATCTCGTGCTGTTTCCGCTTCCTTGCGCCGCTCTTCCGATCGCGTTTTCCGATCACAACCGGAACATCGAAATAACGAGCAGCTTCTGACATTCCCATGCGCAACAGCGTCGGATCTCCAAGTTGAATGCTATTTTCGGGGCGCCTCGGCCCGTACCTCATAGCTCGGATAATTTGCGTTGCTACTGCCCTTGCGAGCGGCGGGGGAACCGCGTTCCCAATCTGTCTCGCCCCGTGCCATTTCGTTTGGTGAAAGCGGAACCAGTCTGGAAAGCCGTGCAATCTGGCCATTTCGCGAACAGTTATGCAACGCGGGTAGCTGTAATGAATGGGCCTGGGGCTTGTAAATGCTCCGCGAGACGAATCGGTTCCTGCCCGGAGTGTATTGCTCAGCCCTTCGGCCGATAGCTTGTAGAAACGGGAAATCGGCTCGACTAACCCCGGCGCGGTCGCTTCAAAGCGCTTCCTCGAAATCTTCGTATGCTCTGTTCGTAAACTGGATGTGAGAAGGTGCCGGTCCCACTCTCGCACATAACCGAAATGCCAGGAGTCGTCTCCGATACAGTGCATTTCGCGCGCGTAACGGCTTGGGCGCCCCCATCCCGTCGTCTGAACCTCGTCGAGGTGGACCAGGGTCTGGAACTGCTCGGCATCCGGAAGATCACCCAGGGCATCTCGGCACGAGGGGCCTTTGGGAAGCAACGACCGCTTCTCAGCATCGGCCGGGCGAAAGATCGCACTTGGGTACTCAGGTAGCCTAATTCCTTTTCTCGCGCCGATGAGGATCAAACGTTCGCGGTGTTGCGGCACGCCGAAATCCGCCGTATCCAATACTCTCCAAGGTAGCTGCGATCTGTAACCGCGGCGCGCGAATTCCTCTATCAGCTCTTCCAGGAGTCCCTTGTGCTCGCCGATCGTGAGCCCCTTGACGTTTTCAAAAACGAAGTAGGACGCTTTCAATTCCGATACCAGACGGACGAATTCGCGTACAAGGCTGTTTCGCGGATCATCGAGCGCGCGGTGTCCGATGAGTGAAAAGCCTTGGCAAGGGGCCCCACCAAAGACAACATCCACTTTACGGCGTCCAATCCCGGCCCTCGCCCTGATCTCCTCAGCGGTCAAACTAGAAACGGATTTCGGCAAAACCGCGCAATCTGGGAAGTTAAACTTGTGCACTGCACAATGAATCGGATCGATTTCGACGGCTGCTAGCACGTCGAACCCGGCTTGCTCGAAGCCGAGGCTGAGGCCTCCGGCCCCTGAAAAAAGATCGATTCCGATTGGACGTGGCAAACGGGTTTCTCCTCTTCTTCTCCAGATTATCGGTTTTGTCTTCCGAAGTCGATCGAAATCTTCCCCGGGGGACCCAAAAAAGAAAAGAGCCGGGTCTGAAGTCGAGGCAGGTTCCGGATTTGGCACTGCCAAATGGTAAGGACCTTCCAGCCGGCTCTGCGCAACTTTGCTCTGTTGCGGGTGTCTCTTTCGCGGTTGGCCTCCAGCTTTGGTTCCCAATAATCGATCCTAGATTTGGGCGGTTTGCCGATCTTGCATCCATGTGCATGCCAAAAGCAGCCATTTACGAAAATGACCTTCTGACGAGAGGGAAAAACGATATCCGGTCTGCCCGGTAGATCGCGTCCCTGAACCCCGAAACGATAGCCGAATGCATGCAAGAGCCTACGGACCTCCATTTCCGGGGCAGTGTTCTTGCCGCCAATCCGAGACATCAGTGCGCTGCGGCTCTCGGCCGAACGATTGTCGACCATGGTTCGATCCTTATTCGTTGACGACAGGGCGCTCCGCTAAAGGAATTATCATGCTTACGGGCTGCCAACTGCGATCTGTTGAAAAACAGGGACGCAATCTGAGCCGCTTCGTGTTTTTAGGAGGAGTGACTTTAGTCGAATGCGCGGAGATGTGATTGACGACCTCCGGACATTCGCCTTAGTCGACCGTATGGCACGCTCGCAAAAACCTCAAGTGATTGAAAGAATCTACGACACGCTCGTAGATCCGAAAACGGGACAGCTTGCCCGAACGGTGGTAACGAATACAGACGTTGTGGAAGCAATTCTGTGGTGCAACGCCAACCAGGGCACCAAGTTGTCTGAGAAGAATCCGGCGAATTTCATAAAGGACGTGATCCGAGGGTCGGGCGCTTCCGGAATGTGGCCTCCGCGGCTGCACGGTTTGAGGATCGGAGGCCGGCAGGTAACCGGGGACGGAAACGTATTTGAATTCATTCCGTATGAGGAGGGACAGACTGAGGCCTTTCCTCAAATCTTTGGGTATCACGAGGGTGTCCAGGAACACGAAATACAGAGTGTTTCAATGCCTCTCGCCTCAAAGGAACTTGGAAGGGACGACGAGACCTACCTCATTCAGGTTGCAATCAAGCTCGGGCTCGTTGAGACGCATTTCGCCTTGTATTCCGGCATACGGGTAATCGAGCTGAATCACCTGCAAATCGGAATCAAATTGAGATTGACCGAGGTCGACTCAATGTACTCTGCCACGTACCTGGATCCTGCAGGCGAAAAACGGCAGCTAATTATCACAGTCGAGGCCAAGAAGCGCGGTCAAAGAATCCTTCCGGATCAGATCGTGCGACAAGTGAAGGCGGCGTTTAATGAGACCCCTGTAGACCTAGTAGTGCCTTTAGCTCTTGTCTCCGCTGGAGGAGGTATATATGTCGCAGAATTTGCACCGGTCGGCCGAAGGCAGAGCAATGACTTTAAGAGTCTCGAGCTGGCGACAGAAGTGCTCTATAAATTGAAGCCGCAGGTTAAGGGAATTTAGGGAGTTGGACGCGGCTAGATTGCCCTGTCACCCAGGTCGCTGCCGCAGGATGATAGGAAAGCCCGCCGCCGAGGTCCGTCCCACAAACGCCTAAGGATCCTAGAATAGGGTCGCGACTGAATACCCGAAAATCAATGTCAAGACCTCAACCAGCCCCACATCACCCCATCCCGCTGAAAACACCCGCAAAAACACCTTCATCAACTTTGCCGATAATTTCGCCCTTTTCCCGCATAATCACGCCATAGCTCCAAATCCAGACACTCGCCCATGGCGTTGCCCCCCTCTACCCTCCTTAGAACGCTTCGAACTCCCCGCGGTATGCGGGGAACTCCACTGAAATCAGGACATTACGAAAACGCGGCCCTTTAGAATGAAAGAGATACGGAAACCAGCTCCCGCAACCCCTTTGAAATGAGGACATTGGCAAAAAGGGGGGAGGGGGAGTTAATCGAAAGATAAATAGCTGTCTTGCACCCGGCAGGTCGGCACAGGATGTCCAGCGGCAAAGAGCGTGGGAACCTGGGAAGAGACGCGACGTTCCCGCCGCGGGCCCGCCTGCCCTCGCCGCCTGCAAGCCCGCCCTCCGAAGATTTCTTGTAACCCCCTGAAAACAATACCCAGAATACGCTTGCCGATTTGCAGATAATTACCCGCTTTTGGCGCAAGCTATCAATAGGGCAAGAAACTCGCCCCATGGGAAATCGCATCATGCGCAAGGTTAAAAACATCACCGTCAGCGTCACGCCGGAGGTCTACCGCGACGCACGCCATCTCGCCGCCGATTACGACTCCACCGTCTCCGCATTCGTCGCCTGGCTGCTCCCGCGCCTGCGCGTTTCCCTCGAACGCACGCGCTTCCCGAAAGGCGGCGTCAAACCCTCCGCCCAACCGGACTGTGCAACTGTACCGGCCTACCTAACTGACAAAGATTCAGCAGCTTCTGAGTACAGTCCGGCCCGGGTACAGCCACTGTGAAACTGTACCCTCCCGCCATCTGACAGAAACTAAACCGTTTATAGGGAGACTTACGAAGAGCCAGAATCTCGATACAGCCGCTGTGCCACTGTACTGTCGGCGCAATCCAATGGAATGGGCGCAGTCGATCTGACGCGAACGCGCCGCGCAACTACATGGAGCGCGCCCGGGCCAGTTCCACGATCTTTTCGATCATGCCGGTGTAGGAGTTGCCGGCCTTCTTGGCAGCCATGGTGAATTCGGCGGCGCTGGCCAGCCATGGGTTCGGGTTGGCTTCGATGACGTACACCTGCCCCTTTTTGTTCAGCCGCATATCGATGCGGCCGTAATCCCGCAGCTTGAGTGCGCGATAGGCGGCGAGCGCGGTGTCCTGAAGTTCTTTCGTGGTGTCCTCATCGAGATCTTCGGCCGGCGCGGATTTTGTCACTTTGAAGGCCTCGGTCTCCTGATCGAACTTCACGTCCTGGCCGGCGATCCACGGCGCGCCCTTGGGCAGCTTGGAGAGGTCGAGCTCAATCAGCGGCAGCACCTCTGCATTGTCGTTGCCGAGAATGGCGGCGTAAATTTCGCGGCCTTCAATATATTCCTCAATGAGCGCCGGGCTGTCGAATTCCTCGTGAATGTAGTGAATGCGCTCCATCAGTTCTTTCACGCTGTCGACGACGGAGCCGCTGTCGATGCCGATGGATCCGTCTTCGGAGACCGGCTTGACGATGAGCGGAAACTCGATATCGTGCGAGTGCTCGGTGCGGCCCTTGTAGGAGAGTGCGAAGTCCGGAGTCTTGATCTTGTGAAAGTCGAAAATCTTTTTTGCGATCGACTTGTCCTGGGCCAGGTAAAGAGCCTGCGCGCCGCCGCCGGTATAAGGAATGTGGATCAGATCCAGATAGGCGGCGATGTTCATGTCCATCGTGTCGTCGCCGGCGTAAGACTCAGTGAGGTTGAAGATGAGGTCCGCGCCGCACCTTGCCAACGCAAGCAGCGATTGGTTCTTGCCATCGAGAATGTGATACGAGGGTTCGTGCCCAAGCTTGGTCAACGCCTCGAAGATCTCTTCGCGGTCGTGGAGCGGATCTTTTTTCTTCCTGCGGCGTTTGCCTTTCGCGCCGCGCGGCGCCTTCACCGGCTCCGGCTCTGGCTCAGGCGGGCCCTCTTCCCACACGTCGTGCAAAATCGTTACTTTGAGGTTTGCCATGATGCCTCTGTGCTCTTTCGCTATCACCCGCATCCGCCATGAAGGCCAGATGCTTAGAACTCGCTAGGGCAGAATGAATTTGCCCCGAGTCATGTAGTTCATCGCCAGCGCCGTCGCGTACACAGCGACTTCAGTCAGATATTCCCGTTCACATTTTATGTCGGCGCGCAGGCCCAGGTCGCCAACTTTTGCTTCGATGGTTTCCACCAACACTTTGACCAGCGGTCGCCTCACGCCGGTCCAGTAATTGACCTTGTCCACAAGGACCTTGCGGTTCTCGCGAAGAACCTCGACCGCCGCGCGAACATTTTTCCTGCGCCGCCTGGATACGTTGAAGATGTCGTGCAGATCCGTGTCGAGTGGAAGGTCGCCCGGCGCGATTTGCTGCTCGAGCGCGCCACGATAGAATTCACCCACCGTCACTTCCATTTCCTCGACGGTAAAATCGGTATCGCCGCGCGCCACGACAGGCTCGGCATCGCCGAGCTTGCGCCCGATGCGATCCATATAGAGCAGCTTCTTCATCGCGCCCCAGCCCTGGTACCGCTTGCGCCAGTTGGAGCGAGGCGTCAGCCAGACCGCGAAGGTCTCGGCAAAGTCTTCGTCGGGATGCTTTTGCGCGTACCAGCCTTCCATGTGCCGTACGAACTGGCGCGAGAACGCAATGGGTTTGTAGTTGTCCCGGTAAGGCCGCCGGAACGGCCCAAACAGGTCGCGCCATTCTTTGGTCTTGTAGAGAGCGTAGGCGTAATTGAAAGCGTGACCGGCCTCGTGACGCAGATACATCATGATCTGCCGCGCATCTTCAATGTCGTTCATCTCCGATTCGAGGCGCTGTAGTTTGGGATCGGCCAGGTAGAAAGGGATTCCGATGACTGGCTCCATGTTCGGGCAGCCCCACTCATCGGTGAGATAGCACTTGGGATGGAACCGATGCAGCCCCTTGGCGTCCAGCTCCTTGTAGAGTTGCTGGACAAAGCGCTCGAGGGGAGAGCCTTCCACCTTCAAGCCGAGTTGGCGAATCGGCTTGGATAGGATTTCCTGGACCTCTGCCGGTGCTTTTTCGAAATTGGCCACAGTTGGTCGAAGGGTAGCACAGGCCAGGCAGAGTTAGCTCGTGTCTATCTTGAGACCGGGTCAGGGCCCTCGCCCTCTGCCGCTTTCAGGGATTCCGAGTCCAGTTCGTGCTCGTGCTTGAAATTCTCCACCGGCATCTTGCCGTCCCACCAGGCCCAGTTCATGGGATACACGTCGGGATCGAAGAAGACCTGGTAGAAATGCCAGACGATGATGGCCAGCGTGGCCAGGATCGCCTCGTAGAAGTGAACCGCCGTGGCCACATCGACCAACCAGCGCGCCAGCAGATCGCCGACCCAAACTTTGGCCCAGAGCATGATGCCGGTAAGGCCCATAAGCGCTGTGCCCCACACCAGAGCCCAGTACTCGGCCTTCTCTGCGTAGTTGAAGCGGCCGAACTTCGGCTTCTCCTTACTCAGGCCGAGGTAGTAACGCATGGTGCCCAGCGCATCAAAGAGATCTTTGGGGCGAGGCGCGATGTCGCGTAACATGCGCCGTCCCTCACGCGCGATTGCTAGATAGAAGACGTGATAGATGCCTGCGGCGATGAGGATACAGCCGGCGATGCGATGAATGATGCCGCGCAGGTTTTCGCCCATGCCCAGCGTGTGCGCGAACCACGTGTCAGGGAACTTGAGCGCAAAGCCGGTGAACACGAGCACGATGAAGCTCGAGAGCAGAATCAGATGCTGCCATCGCTGATTCACCGTCATGCGCGTCATGAACGGGTTCATCATGCGCCGCCGCGCTATTACCTTGCTCCGCCAGATGATGGCGTTGTGCAGGAACATTAGCCCGATCACCACCAGGATGAGGACGATGTAAATCCATCGCACCCAGCGCACGGCTACGGAATCAATGTCGTTGGCGCGGGTGTCCGCTACCAGGTGCACTGGCGTACGTGTAAATTTCTGCGTCACGCCCTGGTGACACTTGCCGCAGGTCGCGTCGAGATTGGCAGCGTTAATGGTCGATCGCGGATCGCTTGAGGGCAGAATGTTGTGCACGCCGTGGCAACTTGAGCAGTTTGCAGCCACGATGCTGCCGCCCTCGGCGGCCAGGCCGTGATAGCTGTCAAAGTAAGTGGTCACACGGTTACCGGGTACGCCAAACTCCTGCGAAAGCCGTACCCCCTCGTGGCAGCGGGCACAAATGTCGCGCGAGATATTTTGCTCCGAAGCCGGCGAGTTGGGATCGGTGTGGCTCTTGATGGAGTGAATGCCGTGGCAATCCGTGCATGTGGGGGCGAGCGCATTGCCGTGCGCCAGCGCCTGGCCGTGAATGCTCACGTTGAACGTGTTGGCTACATCCGCGTGGCAAGCGCCGCAGGTTTGAGCAACCGAAAACTTTGAGATCGGCGATTTGGGATCGTTGGCCGGCAGAATCTCGTGCGTGCCGTGGCAATCGGTACACACCGCGGCATCTTTCGATCCGTTCGCTATAGCGCGGCCGTGCACGCTCGACTGGTAGGAGATGAAGGCCTGCGCGCTCTCGCCGTTCGACTCCATCAGGAACGATTGCCCGTGACAGCGCCCGCACGTGGCCGGAATGTTGGCGTGATTCACGGGCGACTTGGGATCGCCGCCGCCTTCGATCTGGTGCGCGTCGCCGTGGCAGTCTTCGCAGGTGGCTGCGGGTGCGGTTCCACCCTTGCTCGCCTTGGCGTGCGTCGAATGCGCGTAGGCCGTTTGGGCGTCGGCATGGCACTGAGCACAGAGTACCTTTTCCGGCGGCTTCTCATGCACCAGGCTCTTCACGTCCTTGTGGCAATCCACGCACGCAAACATGCGACCGTGCACGGAGTGCTTGAACTTGCTTTGATCGACGTAGAGGCTGACCGTCGAGCCGTTCGCGTCCGCGGTGGTCAGCGTCTGATCGGAATGGCAGGCGAGGCAGTCCGAGTCTTTGAGCTTTTGCGCGGAGAGTGCGCTGGAGGCCAAGGCGAGAAATAAACCAACGAAGATACCAGTAAAAAACCTACGAGCAACGTTCACACTTCGAGAAGACGCCTGAACCGCGAGTGACTGCCGTGATGGGAGACACAAAGGCAGCTTCCAGGCGTCACGCCGCTGCCGATTACCCATTAATGCGGCGGATCCAAGGTTCGCTAAAGGCAACCGCAGGTCCCCGTTCGACTACGATCGCTGCGCGATCTCCGCTCAGGGCAGGCTTTCGACTCGGCAGCTCGCCTTGGCGAGCTGCCTTCGCTCAGGATGACAGAGCATTGTTGTAGCCGGCTACGAGCGCGGCTGGACGCCCGAGGCTGAAAGCTGATAGCTGACGGCTGAAAGCTGCTTTTCTAACTGAAGTACGCCGTCAGCGTGAGCACCAGCAGCGTGAGCCCGATGAAAATGGCTGTGAAACCTACGACTTTAGAGAAGTTGATCAGCCATAGCGGCGGCGCTATGCCCACTTTCTTTTCCAGTTCGCCCTTCTTCTTATTGCGCTCGTATTCCTGCGTGCGTTTTTCCTTGAACTCTTCTTCGCTCTCCACTCCCGTAAAGATCACCATGTCCATGGGAAAGCTGTCGGGGCGCAGGTGCGTGTTGACGAAGTGAATGGAGAAGATGAACAGAACGGCGAGCAGAGCCTCTTCACTGTGGATCACGAGCACCGCATTCAGCGCCCATCCAGGAAGGAAGTGCGCGAAGAACGGGGCAAACCACATGGCGTAGCCCGAGAAGCCGATGACAATCATGCCCCAGAACACCGCCCAGTAGTCAAACTTCTCCCAGTAGGCGTAGCGGTCGAAATGCGGTTTCGGGCCGAGCCCGAGGAACCAGCGCATGTGACCAACGATGTCCTTGACGTCTTTCCAGTTCGCGACCATCGAGGTAGGGCCCCAGAAAATGCCTTTTTCGCGGTTGATGAATGCGCGCTGGAAGATGTCTTTGAGGTGAATCAGGAAGGCAATGGTCAATATTACGGCAAAGAACTTATGCAGAAATAGGATGGCGCCGAATCCGCCCACGCCGGTGGCAATCCTGCGCGCCCAAAAACTCTCGCTGAAGCGCATGGGCAGGCCGGTGGCAGCCAGCCCCAGAAAGGTGGTAAACAGGACCGCGTGCATGTAGCGCTGCGCGCGTGTAAAACGCACGTAGAACTTTTCGTCGGCGCCTGGATTGGTAGCCGGGATTGTTGTCTGCGGCTCAGTCATGCTTGCCTCCATTGCCACTCTTGGTTTTCAGCTGCTGGTAGCGCGAGCGAATGAGCCACAGGATGGTGTGCAACAGGAAGAAGGTGAGCACACTGGCCAGTAGCAGGTTCATAAACAGTCGCACAAAATAAAGCCCCGGATTCAGCTTGCGGTCGCGCGCATTGGCGTGTGGCTGATATTGCACGAAGCTCGCGTTGGCGCCGGCGTGGCAACGGCCGCAAGTGGCAATCAGGTTGGCCGGGTTGACGGGCGAAGTGGAATCGGACGTGGGACGCACGTCGTGCGCTCCATGGCAGTCCCAGCAACGCGCTGTTTCCACGTAGCCACCCAGCGAACCCAGTTGCGAGTGAAAGGTGTCGCGGTAGGTGGAGAACTTGTCCTTGTGGCAGTTGCCGCAGATCGGCGTGGACTGCATGCGGAAGGCCGATTCCGTGGGCTGCAAAATGGCGTGCGCGGTGTGGCAGTCGCTGCAGACCGGCGCTTTCAGATTGCCCTTGGCAATAGCCTGTCCGTGAACGCCCGCCTGGTACTCGTCATTGATCTTGGCGTGGCAGTTGCCGCAGGTCTGCGGGATATTCGACTTATAGGTCGGGCTCGCGGGATCGGTGTGGCTGAGAATTTTGTGCGAGCCGTGGCAGCTTTGGCAGTTGGCCGCCACCAGCAAACCCTCTTTGCTCAGTGCAAACCCGTGAATCGAATCGATGTAGTTTGGATAGACGCTGGCTAAACCATGTTTGCCCGCCATTCCATTGTTGCTGTGGCATTGGCCGCAGGTCTTGGGCACATTGAGCGGATACACCGCCGAACGCGCGTCGGTCTTGGGAAAGATTTCGTGCGCATCCCCGTGACAGCTTGTGCACGGATGCTCCCTGCTGTCGCCGTGCACGCTGCCTTTGAGCTGATCCGCCTGGTCGGCGTGGCAGGTCTTGCAATCCACCGGCGCAACCTTGTCGGGATGCGGATAGCCCTTGATGTCCGCGTGGCAGCTCGAGCATGGCAGGCTGCCGTGAATGCTGTCGCCGAAATGCTTCCCGTCGACGAAGATGCTGTGGCCGTTGCTGTCGGTCATGCTCGAGTCGCCGTGACAGGTGAGGCAGTCCTGCGCATGAAGGGTGCGGGCGGCAAGCGCCAGAAGCACCAGGATCGCCGCGAGCGCCAGGCCCCGAATCAACATTATTGCGTAATTTCGTACGGCTTCGTTCATTCCGCCGTCTTCCTTCCCTGGGACGAACGCGGATGCGCCCGCTCACTGGCAGTACCCTGCCGACTCCGCCGTTCTCACAAAGATTGCGGAGGATCGCACTACAAAGGTCGTTCTTTGCGGAGAGCGCTGGCAGTGATAGGTGTCACAGGCCGCGCGATACAGATCACATAGGCGGGGGTCAGGGTTCTGGCCTCAGGGGCCCGGATTCATGGAGAAGATCGCGGAAGCCAGGAATTTCTCTCCGATTGAAACCTCCCTCCTCCTATCATTCGGCATCCAATCAAACATAGAAACTCCCATTGAGGTGAACGATGAAACGAACTCTTATTGCCTTGCTCTTGCTTGCGTGCTTGCCGCTCGTCTACGCTCAGAAGTATCGGTATGGGCAGGAACCTCCAACGGCCAAGCCCGGTGTTGACTATCCGATCAGAGTGCACGTCTCCGCCATTCGAGTCCAGTTTCAATACGATCCGAGTAGATACGAACTCCGCACCGGTCCATACAGTGAAGAACTCCACGCCGACATGGTCATTGACCAGAAGAAGCTGGAGCTGACCTGCGGCATTCTCTACGATCCTCGCCGCTACGCTCTCAACCTCGTTCCAGGCGACTACGCCGCCAGGCTTCTGAAATCCGCGCAGAAGGGAGCCGCGGCTCCGCTCTACGACGAATACGAGCTTCTCCTGCCCGATCGCCACGTCTGGCACTGCACGGTTACGGGGATCTTCGAGTAGCCCAACGACGCCCGATACTTTGTCGGATGAACGGAACGGGCAGCGTCCCTACGGAACTGCTGGCTTTATTGCCGATCCTCCACCCCACGCTGAAGCGCGGGGCTAACGACCGCTGCGCCCACGGCGCGATTGCTAGCCCTGTATCTGCATTGTCCGAGTGATACAGGTCACATGCCGCTGGGCCTTCATTCGAAGAGAATAGGGGCGCAAGTCAGGAGACCCTCCATGGGCACAGTTGCCATTCCCGAAACAAAAACCATGCTCACCCTCCCCGGTGATGCGGTGCGGCAGATTCTCTGGCGCTTTGCAGATCGCTTCGACTTACAGATGCTTGTGGCATCGACACGCGGCGTGGCACGCGGAACCGTGGCCCGCATGGTGGCGGCCGGCGAACGCAATACGCACGAATGGACCGCGGCCAAGGATGAAATGCTCGACGCATTCGATCGCGCCGGCATCACCGCGGCTTTCATGGAGCCCGATGAGGGCGGCTTCATCATCGGACCCAAGAATCTCGCGCTCGGTCTCGCGGCGTTTGAGCTCGCATGGGTCGATGGCGGCGCAGCGACCGCAAGCCTGGCAGGTTTTCTGGCGCTCTCGCCCATCCACGAGCGGGGCACGCCGGAGCAGGTGGGCCGCTACAAAAAGCTCTCCGCGCCTCCGCAGCCTGGTGAAGACCGCAAGCCCTGGCGCGGAGCTTTCGCATTGACCGAGCCCATCCCTTACGTGGGCGTCGACACCGGCATGATGAGCGGCAAGGTACGCGTCGCTGAATGGAAAGACGGCGAGGAGCCTATGCTCGAAGTGGACAAGCGCGGCCGCTTCATTACCGGCATCGCTTATGCCAATTTCGTCACCGCCGCCGTAAACTCCGGCGACGAGCGCATCAAGGGCAGTTGCGTGATCATTCTTGAAGAGACCGACCCGGGCACCTACGATCGCGGCACTCCGACCAAGAAGCTCGTGCACCAACTCTCTTCGACCGGCGATCCTGTTTTCAATCTGAAAGTGCCAGCCAACCGCATCGTGGGGGGATACACGGTGAAGGACGGCGTGATCGTACCCAATTTCAATCACACCGAAATCATCGACGCGGTCTTCCGGCGCACGCGTGTACCAGTGGGCTTGATGACAGCATCCAAGTTGCTCTCGGCCGTGGAGCCGGTCATCCGCTACCAGCGCCAGCGCTTCCGCGGCGCCGAGGGCGCCAGGCCCGGATCCGTACGCTTCGAACAGGGCATTCAGCAGCGCGAAGACGCGTTGCATCGTCTTGTCGATGTATGGGCCGCTGGCGAGGCAGCGTCGTCGTTGGGCTTTGCCACGGCGCGGCTGTTCGATGAACTGGATCCTCTGGAAAAACAGAAGACCAAAATCATGAAGGAGCGCGGCGTCGCGGGCGCGCGTGCCGAAATCAAGGCGCTGAGGGAAAGCGAGCAACGTGCCATCGAGTTGTTGCGGATGAAGGAAAACGATCTGCGCCGCGCCGAACTCGAGGCCGATCCGCTGGTGCAGTACGTGCTGCTCGATGCCGAAGCCAATGTGCTTTGCCCCGCCACCAAGCTCTGGAACACCGGCCATGGTGCAAACATGATGCGCGAGGCCGTGAGCCTGATGGGTGGCTACGGCATCACGGAAGACTGCCCCGGATTCCTCGCCAACAAGTGGATGGACGCACAGCTCGAAGCTACCTACGAAGGCCCCGAGGCGGTGCAGCGCCGCCAGTTGACCATCACTATGACCAGCGAGGTTTTCCTCGCGGAGTTCGCCGCGTGGACGGCGGAGATGCGCAGGATTGCATCGACGCGCCCCGGCACCGGCGCATGCACGCTGGCTTCCGCCATGAACCTGTGGGCGTGGTCGCTCCACTATTTGCAGAACGCCGTCGATCCGACCGGTGGCAAGCTCTATCACGGGCAGCGCCAGGGCGTGACCTTCGCGCTCGCCGACGCACTCAGTTGGTTGGTGGCCTCGCGTTGCCAGATCCTCGATGTGCTCGAACTCGAAACGCGCGGCGCAGCCGACGCTGTCGCTTCCGAAGGCCTGGCAGGGACGGTGCAATTCCTGAGCGACCTTTGCCACACACAGGCCGGGCAAACCGCAGGCGAAGCTTCGCGCATCTGCGCCGAGCTGGTTTTTGGCTATAACCGTCATCCCGCGTGGGACGAAGAAGAACATCGCAGTTGTTTCTTGTCGAGTGAGCTCGAAGAGCTGGAAGAAACCATGCCCGGCATCATGGCCATGGCCGTCGACGTTGTCCAAGCGGACGGGAGCCACCCGGCGAAAGCTGGCCCGTGCGCGGGTTGCGCCGGGTCAAGCGAATTCCTCCGCCTGCAAAGCAAGTTGACGACCTGCCTAACCGGCGCGCGCCTCGCCAAGGATCGCGCCGCCGAAACCGTGAGCAAAGTGATGATCCCCGAGGCGTTGGATTATCCCGCATGAGCTTCACTCCACAGTCCGTCGAGATCGACCGGCAGACGATGGAAGTCGACATCGCCTGCGCCGGCTTCGGTCCGGCTACGGGTGGCTTTCTCACCACGCTCACGGAAGCCTGGCACCGGAATCCCACCGACCCTGCGCTTGAAAGCCGCGTTGCTCCGGGCATGCCGTTGCAGGTGCTGTGTTACGAGCGTGCCGACGATTTGGCAGCGGGGGTCAGTGGAGTAGTCACTCGCGCCGACGGCATTCGCTCGAGTTTCCCCGCGCTCAATCCCGCGCAGATCCCGATGGCTGCTGCGGTTAAGCAGGAGCGTGTTTTCTATTTGCTCGATCCCGTTGGCGCCAGCCGACGCTCCGCGATTTTGCGTTTTGGGGATTTTCTTGTTCGTCTCGCGGGAAACCGCTGGGTCAGAGACTCCGCCTTTGAGCAGCCGTGGACGCCTTCGTTTCTGCACAAACGCGGCGGCCTGATCATTTCCATCGGCCAGTTCAATCAGTGGGTGGGTGCGCAGCTGATGGCTGGTGGCTTCGTGCAGATCTGGCCCGGCACACCCGTCAGCGCTCCCCTTTTCGCCGATCCCGCGGAAGCGTCATGCCGCGGCATCGCCGGACTCCGTCTCGCCGATCAGGGTGTAGACAAGCTCGGCGCACCTGCCGATGGCTTCATGCCCGGCATGGACGTTCGCGCGCAACTCACCGTCGTGGGCGACGGCCCAGTCGGTGCGATCGGCCAGCGGCTCGACGAGCGCTTCGGTCTGCCCCAAGGTCACGCGCGCCGCGAGTGGGCCCTCGGCATGAAGTTCGTGATCGAGTTGCCTGAAAACACCACGCTTGAGTCCGGCACTGTCTGGCATACCTTCGGATTTCCCGAACCCGAGATCTTCGGCTTTCTCTACGTGCATCCCGACCGCCTCGTTTCAGTGGGCATCTTCGTTCCCTCCTGGCTGGGTGATCCCACGCGCACGGTCTATCGCTACTTGCAGCACTACATCCAGCATCCCGTGCTCTGGCGTCATCTCAAGGGCGGCGTATTGCGCTCCTGGGGTGCAAAATCTCTTGAAGAGTCCGGCAAGCACGGCGAGCCCTTCCTCACCGGCGACGGATTCGCGCGCATCGGCGAGGGCTCCGGTTCCACCAACATGCTTACCGGCTCAGGCGTCGACGAGGCATGGACTACGGGCGTTCAGCTCGGCGAGGCCGTCCTCGGGCTTCTCCGCGCCGGCCTTCCTTTCACGCAGGAGAATTTGTCCAAGACCTATGAAAAAAACCGACGCGCCAGCTCAGTAGAACGCGGCGCACGCCAGGCTCAGAATGCTCGCAACGGTTTTCAGCTTGGCTTTGTGCGCGGACTCGTTGGCATGGCGCTTGCCGGTCTCACCGGCGGCTGGCTCTCGCTCAAGAACCGCATTCCGCCCGCGCCGAGCCAGATTCGCTCCGTCGGCGTCGAGAGCAGAGCCGGCCTTGCGCTGCGCGATGCTGCGGCGCTCGCCCTCGAATCCGGTCGCCCGCTACACGACGCGCTCATGTCCGCGCGCGGTTGGCCCGAAATTCCTTTCGACGGCCGGGTTCTCGTGAGCCATCAGGATGCGCTGCTCATGGGCGGAAAAGTGCAGGCCATGCCCGGCTATGCCGATCACGTCATATTCCTCGATCGCCAGCGCTGCATCTCCTGCCAGGAAAAAACCTGCATTGGCATGTGTTCCGGCCAGGCCATCACCCTTGGCCTCGATGGCGCGCCCCTCTTCGAGCGCGAAAAGTGCGTCCACTGCGGTGCGTGCCTGTGGAACTGTCCGCACTCGCCCGAGGGCGAGCGCTCCAATATTGAGTTTCAGGCCGGCGCGGGCGGGCTGCACAGCGGCGAGAACTAACTATTAGCCAGGAGCTATTCATGAATCCACTTCAGATTGTCGTCTGCGCAGGGATTGTCCCCGATCCGTTGCAGACCCTCGAGCCAACAACAGGACCGAACGGCCCGGGATTGAAGAATGAAATGATGCTGCCTGCGGTGCTCGACCCGTGGGCCGCGTGCGCGCTTTACGAAGCCGCCGCTCTTGCCGCCAAGCACTCCGGCAGCAAGCTCTGGCTGGTCGCGCTCGGCCCCAAGGGCAAGCTCCAGCAGGTGATGATGACCGTCGCGCAAAAGGTTGCCTTCGAGCTTATTCCCATCGACGGCCCCATCGGCGGATTCCCTGACGCGCACGCGACCGCGGCGGCTCTGGCTTCTGCAATCGAAGAGATCCCTGGGCTCGACCGCACGCAGCTCTTCATCTTCGGTGGTTGGGAGTCGGCCTCGCGCGGCGCCGGCGTCACACTCCAGCAGATCGGCGAGCGTCTCGGCATCGCCGACCAGTTCTTCGGCGTCGACCAGATCGATCTTCGCCCCGACGGATCGTTTGAAGTGTTGGAACGCGTGGAGGGCGGCAAGCACCAGGTCTCGGTCTGCGCTGGCGCGCCCGCCGTGCTGGGCTGGGCTACAGGCAATTTGGCGGAGGCGCGCAACAATCCACAGATCGGCATGAGCAACATGCGAACGATGATGCCTGCTCTGCAACGCGCAAAAACCGCCGCACTCGAAGCCAACTCGCTCGAATACCTCTCGGTGAGCCTGCCGAAGCAGCAACGGACCACGCGCGTTGAGAAGAACATGACCCCTGATGAAATCGCTGCCGAGCTTGTGGCCTGGATCGGGAAAGACAGTTAACAGTGGTCAGTGAAAAGCTGATGGCTGAGTGCTGAAGCTCAAGGGAAAAAATGGACTCCATTCTCGTACTTACGCATGCCGATGAATCCGGCTCCGCTCTTACCAAACATTCGCTCGAAGCGGTGAGCGCGGGCGTTGAGCTAGCTGCGCGCCTTGAGGCGCTGCTCACCGTCGGTATCGTCGCTCCCGATCCGCACCCCTTGTCCAAAGGGCTGCCGTGCGCAGCAATAGGTGTTTTCGGCCCCGCATTCGCGCAGCCGCGCTTCGCCTCCGACGCGGCCGCCTGTGCATCCCTCTGCCGCGCCGCAGGGGCCACCGTCGTCCTCGCGCCGCAGAGCGCGCGCTTCGCTCGCGTCATGGCCGTGGTCGCGCATCGGCTGGGCGGCTGCATTGATACTCATATCGCTGCGCTCGCCACGCACGCCGCTGCGCTCGCAGGCGCCGACTCCACCGATGTCACACGGCTTGAGGCCGCCCGCTGGTTCTATCGCCAACGCATTGAAGCCGTCGTCACGCGCGCGGCGAGGCCGTGGTTTCTGCTCCTGGATTCTGGAACGCACGCGGCATACGCCGGCGAAGCCGGTAACTCGCGGGTTGAGGAGATTGCCGTCGATTTGCCTCCATTGCGCACCGAGGTGAGTGGCATTCGCGCACTGAAGCAAGACGAACAGACGATTCGCCCTGACGCCAAACTGCTCTTCGTTGCCGGCGCTGGATGGACTAAAAAGCAGCCCGATGGCGAAATCCACGTCGACCAGGCAGGCAAACTCATCCTTGACTTTATTCGCCGCTCCGGTGCATCGCTCGGCAGCAGCAAATCGTTAGTGGATCAGGGAGGCGAAGGGAATTCCGTTCTCCCATTTTTGACGCATATGAATCAGGTTGGACAAACTGGCGCCACGCCGCGCCATCCCAAAGGCCTGTCGACTTGTTGCCACGGCGAAGAGCCGCACGTGGTCGGCTGGCGCTTCATCGGCGAGCGACGCGCTATTTCCCTGGATGCCAACTGCGGCTGGACGCGCGGCAAAGCCGACGTCGTTTACATCGCAGATGCTTTTGAGGTGATGGCGAAGCTGAATGATCTGCTGCAGAAAGCAGCGGACAGTGGACAATGAATGGCTGGCTTTCAGCAATCGGCTATTTCTCCGCTTCCCGCAACTGCGCCAGCAATTCCAGGAGTTCATCAATCTCCTTTTGGGTTCGCAGATAGTAGCGCGCATGCGTGCGTTGCTTTCTGCCGATGCGGACCGGAACGACGTTGCCTCGAAGAGCGAAGGCGTCCTCATCATTCTCATCATCGCCTAAGTAAAGCACCCAGTTGCATTGCAAGCGATCGCGTTCAGCGGCCAAGGCGTCCCCCTTATTTGGCGCCATTTCTCCCACAACATTCACGACTTGCTTGCCTCCGAACACGCGAACATTTTTCAGTTTTTCGGCCGCAGCGAGGATGCGCCGGCGCGCTTCTGCCTTCTGCGGGGATTGGCGGTAATGGATGGCCAGGCAAGTTTCCTTATCCTCGATCCACATTCCAGGCATAAGACCAAGCTCAAGCTCCAGCGCAGCCCTCCATCGCTTCACATCCTTGCGCAAACCGGTTGTCCTGCTCGATTCCGCGCCATGATTGCCCAGCACCCCGGCAACGCGCACACCGTTCAGCTTCTTGAGAACGCTCGCGCGGTTGCGCCCGGAAACGACGATGCATGGATACAATGACGCCAGGCGGCGCAGCAGATCGCGAGTCCGCTGGCGCATCACGGCCCGATCGGGATGGTCGGCAATCGGGGCCAGTGTTCCGTCGAAGTCGAACGCGCAAAGCGTCCGCTTTCGGGCCAGCCGCGTCACCAACGGAAGCGACGTTCTTGATAGCAGATGCTTCATGGCCATTGCGCTTGCGCCATGTGCGCGTGCTCCTCGGTGGGGCGTCCGGCCACACGCTCTTGATTGCGTAGCCGCGCCGCATCCACCAGCATGGTTCCTGCCCAGCGGTACACGTTGAATTGCACAAGGTACGACCGCATCGATCGCATACGATCCTGTTGCTCGTCTCGAGACATTGCCAGCCCAGAAGCAATGGCTTCGGCGCTGCCCGCAAGATCGTAAGGATTCACAATCAGTGCTTCTGTCAGTTCTCTTGCCGCTCCCGTGAACTCGCTGAGCAGCAGCACGCCCTGGAGATCGGTGCGCGCGGCTACAAATTCCTTGGCCACCAAGTTCATACCGTCGTGCAGACTGCTTACATAGCAAAGATCCGCGGCCCGATAGAAACGGAAAACTTCCGGCGGCTCGTGATGGGATCGAAATAAGATGATGGGCTGGTAGTCTTTGGTTCCGAAGCGCGCATTAATTCGCTCCGCCAATTGCTCAACCGTTTCGTTGAGCTCCCTGTAGCGCTGGATCTTGGTCCGGCTCGGAGCCGCTAGTTGCGCGAAGCTGAACCGGCCGCGGTATTCACGATGCCGCTCCAGCAGGACCTCTACCGCCAGCAACCGCTCTTCAATACCCTTGGTGTAGTCCAGTCGATCGACTCCGATGCCCAAGAGGGCATTCGGCTTCAATCCCAAATCTTGCCAAACCTGGGCACGGCATTCCTCGATGCTGGGCGCTGTCTCCACCCAGTGCACCGGCCATTCCAGCGAAATGGGATACGGGCGCACCAGGGTGCGATGCCCCTGCATCACCACAGCGTGATTTTCCTGGTCGATGCGCGTTTCCAGATACCTGTCCACGGAATCCAGAAAATTGTTGCAGTGCAGCTGCGTGTGGAAACCGAGAATGCTGCTTCCCAGCAATCCACGCAGCAACTCATTGCGCCAGGGACAGATGCCCATCTGCTCGGCGTTGGGCCAGGGAATGTGCCAGAAGACAATCACCGTCGCGGCTGGCAATCGTTTCCGAATCATCGCGGGCGCCAGAGCGAAGTGATAATCCTGAACCAGAATGATCGGATCTTTTGAGTCCGCCTCGCTGCACACCGCGTCGGCGAATTTCTGGTTAACCGCGCGGTACTGCTGCCAGTCCTCGGCGCGAAAGATGGGCCGCGCGTGCGCCACGTGGCAAAGCGGCCACAGCCCTTCGTTGGCGACGCCGTAGTAGTAGCCTTGCAGCTCTTCCTCAGAGAGCCATACCCTGCGGATGTGATAGGACTCTTCATGGGGCGGAACACGAACGTGATCATTGCGGTCGACAGTGTCGCGATCGGCAGTGCCGCTTCCGTGGGCAACCCACACGCCGGAGCAGGCGCGCATGATCGGCTCGAGGGCAGTGACCAGACCGCTCGCCGGATGCTGCACTTCGATGCTGCCGTCGTCGTTGCGGTTGTGAATGTAGGGCTCGCGGTTGGCCAGGATGATAATCTTCTCGCCCTGCAAGTCCCTGTTCAGAGTTTGTTTCAGGCGTTCCGCGGTCCACAGCCCTGGATCAGCTTCTCGCTGGCTGGCCATGCGCTCGATGAGTTCGCGCACATCGCTCAAAAGCGGCTGGAATTTACGGCTCTGCTTGCCGCCTTTACGCAACAGGCCTTGCAATTCCACTGCCCAATCGGCGCGCGCCCGTCGAGCCACCAGCAGAAGGATGCCGAGGACCATGATGGCAAGGATGCCTGCGAGGACGAGCAGAAATGTTTGCGCCCTGGTCTCGCGCCGGTCGATGTAGCTGAAATCGTGAACGAGAATGGCGAATCCCAGTTCCTGCCCCTCGTCCATGATGGGCATCGCGGTTACCAGAACGCGGCCCGTGGGCAGCGTTGCCTCGGTGCTCCACTCCCGCAATCCTTCGTTCGCCTCGGTTGCGGATGAACGCGCATTGCGAATGCGCGGGCCGACCGCAAGGCAACTGAATTCTTGCGGAAATCCGGGCGTAATCGAGCGAGTGCTGAAGTCGGCGCCGCAAGCTGCTACTCCGATCACGCGTTCGTCCTGCGCCAGTGCTGCTAACTGATTGTTGAGGCTCGCTGGATCGTACCAAGCGTCGGCCAAAGCGGGTCGCGCTCCGATCAGCACCAATTGGGAGCGCGATTGCGCATCGCGCTCAAACCATTGGCTCACAGTGCTTTGCACCACGCCAGATGCGGCCCACGTTAATAGAATCAAGCCCACGATCAGGGCAAACATCAGTCGTGCCACTCGCGTCATACTTGTATGGATGCAAGTTTCCTGCGCCAGAGTTCGGGTTCATACGGTTTGAAAATCCTGGACTGATCGGGAAGCTGTCAGTTTTCCGCGCTCACGCACGATTGCGACGAGATTGTCTGGCGTTGTCTTCCCACTTTTCGATTCCGAACGGGTCTTCTCCACACTCCTCAACAACAAGGTCATCGGGCGCTTTCGTTTCACAGTCTCACAGAAACGCACAGGCTGTGAGGCTGTGGGGATTTGCTATGTAAGTTGTTTATTTTTAGTTAGTTACAGGCTTCACAGTTTCACAACTCGTTTCTTGGGCGAGGAAACCGCGCGCAGTTAGCGGTCAGTTGTCAGTGGTCAGAGAGCCGTGGCTTCGTGGCCGGCTTCCAACTCCTGACTACCGGCGGCTACCGGGGGTGGGGGTGAGGCGGGATAGGGGGGAGGGGGTCTGTCTGCTTGCCCTCTTTATTTCAAAAAAGCGGGCGGCGCGGGAGTCTCCGGGTTTTTTCCGGGGCTCACCGCGCCGCCCAACCGCATGCTCACTTCTCCAGTCTGAATCCAGTGTAGCGATTCGGCAGAAGCGATCTGCAAATCCAGCTTTGGAAATAAGGGTTTTGGAATGAATGAGATGTGGATGGGCGGCGGGCCCAGGGCGCTTGACAAGGCGGGAGCAGCGAAGCGAGGGCCCAGGCCGGCACGGAAGTCCTTAGGAGGGACAAAGGCCTTCTCTGGCGGTTTGGACGTTGATGAGGAGTAATACACAAGGATGGGTAACTTCCGGTTTGGCGGTGATTGGACCGGAACGCTGTGAAACCGGGTCAATCGCGTCATGTTAGCTGCGAAAATCTATTGGTTAGGCGTTACTCAATCGTCGTATTGCCGTAGTTCGGCGGGTCGGGGGACGTGCCGCGAATCTCCCCGATAAAAAGTGGTACTTCTTTTTCAATCAAGTCCGCCCTGCCAATCTGCACATAATGCGAGGCGCCTTTGGCAATGATTCTGCGGCTGTGAGTGGATAGCTTCTTTAGATTTTCCTGCATCTGGTTCCAAGCCTTCTCGACATTTACCAGCTTTAGCGGTGGATTCGTCGCAGGCAGTCCCTTGGTCGGATCGTGCGAGAAGATCAGAACTGGAAGCGCCCCCCAAGGACCTGAATGCGCGGTTGCCTGACCGGATCGGTTGAAGCTTTCGAATTCCGCATTAAACGCGCCAAGGTGATCGCGACAGGAATCCTCAGCCAGCAATTTTGCTGCCGCGGGGTCGAAACCCGGGGTCACATGCGAGCATTGTCCCTCAATGCGGGGAACTCCGGCAATGAACTCCACCGTGCCCTCTAGATCCCAGAGCCATTGCAGTGGACGTTTGGAATCCATGGCCTTCAAAGCGGGGTTTTGCTCCTGAAGGGGCGTTGAACTGTCCACAAAAATAAGCCCAGCAACGTCCATCGGGTAGTGCATCGCATAGTCGCGGATGTACAGTCCCGCAATGGAGTGGCCCATTAAGACTACAGGGCCAGTTACCTTCGCCTGAATTAGCAATTCGTGAAGTTCTTCGGCCACGTGGTCTGCGTCGCGCGGTGCCGGTAGCGAATCGCTCAAACCGAATCCCGCTCTGTCGTAGGAGCAGACTCTTGTATTTGTTGAAAGCTTCGGCTGAATCCCACCCCAGATCAGCGAATCGTTTCCCAGGCCGGCATCAAGGACGATCGTCGGCGAGCCGGTCCCCGTGCAATTGATATGCATCTTGTGCCCGTTGACGAGGTAGGTCTCGCCAGGCTCAGGATGGCTCATACGGAACCACGTGCCAGCCGCCGCGTTGTAGATCGTGGTCGCTGCCATCGTCACGAGCGGGACTACGAGCACAGCGAGAACTATGAGCTCAACACTCATCCGGCCCTTACTGTAGTTTTTGCTTGGGATCGAGCGGAGCCGGTAAATCACCGCCCACGGAACAAAAATTCCGAGTAGCAGTATGAGCGCGAAAAGCACCACGTATTCGGAATCCATGAAGTACCTTAGACCTCAAATTCTACGCATCGGCGCTCACGGCGGGCCAATTGCCGCCTATCCGGAAGTTACCTCAGGCTTGGATCAGTGCTGTGACGTCGGCTTATGGGAAGCGGGTTCCGGCGATGCGGGCGGAAAAGCCGGATTGATTGCCGATCAGATTCGACGCAGGGTTTGAGCGCGGCTTCGCCGCGGACTTTATTCTTACGCAAAAAACGGGCACGGATCCCAAGGCGTTGCCCTGGGCTATTCTCCTCCACTCCCTCTCAGAGGCAAAGGCCAGGAAGCGACGGGTTTTACGCCCGCTACGCGGGCTCATGGCGCGGAGGGAATGCATCGCTTTCCCCAGGCAGCGCCCTACAGGCGCTAAAGCTCCGCAATGATATTGCGGCACTTACGGCACGACTGAAGTCGTGCCCTGACACTTCTTGCTGGTCGCGGAGATCAGACATTTGGCGCGGGTGCGTGCGATTCACAGGGCTTACAACTCGCTGATTTAGGATGGAGTTTTGGAGCCATCGAACGCCATGAAACCCATTACTGAATTCATCAAGCATCATTATCGTCACTTTAACGCCGCAGCCCTGGTGGATGCGGCCGAAGCCTACAACAAGCTGCTGGCCGACGGCGGCAAGATGTTTGTGACCATCGCCGGGGCCATGAGCACGGCTGAGCTGGGACTGTCGCTGGCCGAGATGATTCGCCAGGACAAGATTCACGGCATCTGTTGCACGGGCGCGAACCTGGAGGAAGACGTCTTCAACCTGGTGGCGCACGATTACTACGAGCGCGTGCCGCACTACCGCGACCTGACGCCGGCCGACGAGGCGGCGCTGCTGGCGCGGCACATGAACCGCGTGACGGATACGTGCATCCCCGAGATGGAAGCGATGCGACGCATCGAGAACGAGGTGCTGGCGGAGTGGGTAAAGGCAGACAAGGCGGGCGAGCGGTTTTTCCCGCACCAGTTCATGTACAAGATTCTGCTTTCGGGCGTGCTCGAGAAGAGCTACCAGATTGACACGAAGAATAGCTGGCTGCTGGCTGCGGCCGAAAAGAATCTGCCGATGTTTGTACCGGGGTGGGAAGACGCGACGCTCGGCAACATGTATGCGGGGCATTGCATCACAGGCGATGTGAAGAAGGTACACACGGTACGCACCGGCATTGAATACATGATGGAGCTGGCGGAGTGGTATACCAACACCACCGCGAAAACGCCGCTGGGGTTTTTCCAGATTGGCGGCGGCATTGCGGGCGATTTTCCGATTTGCGTGGTGCCCATGCTGCACCAGGACTTGCAGCGGGAGCACGTTCCACTGTGGGCGTACTTCTGCCAGATTTCGGATTCGACGACGAGCTACGGGTCGTACTCCGGCGCAGTGCCGAACGAGAAGATTACGTGGGGCAAGCTGGGCGAGAATACGCCGAAGTTCATTATCGAGAGCGACGCGAGCATTGTGGCGCCGCTGGTGTTTGCGTACGTGCTGGGGTGGTGAGGCCGCCGGAGTCGGCCGTGAGGCCCCGAAAGAGTGAAGTAAGTGAAGAGAGTAAAGAAGTGAATACGCAGGACTGAGGGACTAAGGGATTGGGAAAGAACAGAAGCGCGTTGCGTGGGCTGACGATTAGCTTGCTGCTGGCCGGAGCGATGTGCTTGGCCGCACGAATGAGCGCGCAGGAGGACCGGGGCTTATGGCGTTCGGCGAGCAAAGAAGCGTTGGAGATGACCGGCGACATTACGATCGGCGAGGTGAAGGTGACGCTCAACTTCGAGACGTTTCCGCTGGCGCAGATTCGCCGGCTGAAACCGGTGGAGGTAAGCGCGGTGTTCGACGCGGACGTGAATGCAGGGATCGAGGGCACGCTCTACCGGATGCGCATACCGGGCGCGCAGCGCATTGTGAAGAAGAATACGCTGTGCGGCGGCGAGGATACGCAGTGGATGGCGACGTACGTGACGGGACACACGCTCAAGGTGGCCTTCTTCTCTGGCGATGACATGCCGGTGTTCACGTTTGACGCGATGCAGAATTCGACGGCGCTGTGCGGGTCGTATGTGTATGTGCGGTGAGGCAGCTTCCAGCTGCTAGCTTGTTGTGGTGAACTGCGGTTCGTGCTTTCCCACATCTCGAAAGCGAGGCGTCGGGCACCAGGCATTGGTGCAAATATGAGAAATGCACACACCCGCTGTCGCGGCATTTGCTTTCCATTCATAGCGCAGCGATAGAATGCCTCATGTCTTCCCCTCGGCGCAGAGGTGTTTCCTCCCGCATGGTGTTGATCTTTGTTGGAGCAGCCCTTGGGCCCGCCCATGCGAACGCGCCTGCCCCGGCGAGCCTGCCCCTGGCGCAGATTCTGGCGTTGATGGCGCATCACGATCAAATACAGCGGGAAGGATTGAAGCACTACCGGGCGACTCGGCAATACCATGTCAAGTACCAGGGAATTACGAGCATCGAAGCTAGCATGAAAGTTGAGATGAACTTTGACGCCGCTTCGGGAAAAAGCTATCGCATTCTGTCTGAGAGCGGCTCCAAGATTCTGGGCGAAAAAGTTCTGAAGAGGGCGATGGACAGCGAAATCGAGGCATCCAAAGACGGCGGGGCGACCGCATTGACTCCGGCAAATTACCGGTTCCAGTTGCTGGGGAGCGAGAGCGTGAATGGACGTCCGGCCTACATTCTCAGTGTTGAGCCGCTGACGGAAAGCAAGTTTCTGTATCGAGGCAAGATCTGGGTGGATGCGACGGACTTTGCGGTGGCAAAGATCGAGGCTTCGCCGGCGAAGAACCCTTCGTTCTGGATTTCGCGGACGCTGATTCAATATTCAAGTGCGAAGACTGGGAACTTCTGGCTGCCGCAACGGAGCCGCAGCGAATCCAAGATCCGGATTGGAGGCACCGCCGTGCTGACGATCGATTACGGAACTTATCAGATCAATTAGGATAGGCCGTATTCCGGCGGCGCGAACTGCCCCGCGGCAGCGTTCGAGTGAGTCAACTCTTTGAGATCGTAACGAACGGGCCGCTCACCGCTGGGCCATTCGCGCCTTCAAACGCAGCCTGACCGAATGCGGGCAAGCCGATCTCCCACTTTGGCCCTTCGAGCTCTGGCATGGGCCGCGCCTGGAATAGCTTCTTGCATTGGCGCGCCGTCCAACGGGCCCAGCGCTTGGACTTCTTGCGTCGCGCGCTGTCCGTGGAGATGCCGGTGCCTGCATACATCTGGCGGTAGAGCTTGGAGAGGAAGATGAATCCGAGGCGGGCGCGCAGAGTGGGAGTGCAGGAGGAGCGTTCCCAGATGGCTCCCCAGGTGTAGAACCTGTCCCACACTTTTTGCGTGCGCATGCGGATTTCGTCGGAGCTCATGGTGGGATGTGGGGTAAACATTTTGGGCCGCACTTCCGTGGGAATCATCCAATAGCGCGTGATGGGAACGCCAGCCACCATCATGGGATCGACAGCTTGCTCTTTTTCCCAACGCCCGAAGTCGACGGTGCCGGGAAACGGAGTCATCATGACAAATTGCGCAAAGGTGACGCCGGCTTTAAGCGCCATTTCGACGGTCGCAGTGAATGTGGCGGGCCGATCGGTGGGCAGACCGAAGATGAACGAGCCGAGGACGTGCACACCGTGCTGCTTGAAGGTTTGGAGTTGCTTGGCGAGGGCTTCGCCAGAGTAGTTCCAGTCTTTATAGACGGCCTTGAGCCCTTCGGGCGTGACGGCCTCGACGCCCACCAGCGCGCCCTTGATGTTGGCTTTGCGCATGGCGTCGAGATAGCTGCCGTCTTCGCCGGCCTCCATTGTCATTTGCGTGAAGAACACCATGTCTTTGGGGAGCTTGGCCAGCTCTTCCATCAACGACAGGCGCTCGTTGCGAATGGCTGTGAGCTCCTCGACTTTGGCGGTATTGCCTTGTTCGCGCGCGAGACGCAGATCAGTAAACGTGACGGGATAGAAGTTGTCGTCGGCCAGGGCGATGAAGCGAAAACCGAGGCGGCGCAACGCAATGATTTCGTCGACGACGTTTTGGAATTTTCTTTGGCGGGGCTTCTGTCCGTCGGTGCGCCAGACGCTGCAGAATGAACAGTGCTTGGGACAGCCGCGAATGGTTTGCACCGAGGCCCACATGTATTTCGCGGGGTCCATGAGGTCCCAACGCGCAGAGATAAATTCGCTGCCCTCGATGCGGCCACCTTCGTAGATTTTTTCGGGGCTGCCGGCGAGACAGTCAGTGACGACTCTGGCCCAGGCGAGATCCCCGTCGCCTTTAACGACAGCGTGGGCTTCACCGCGCTCGAGAGCTTCCTCAGGAAAGAGCGTGGCGTGAATTCCGCCATAGACCACCCAGGCGCCGCGGGCGCGCGCCATGCGGCCAACGGCGTAGCCACGCAGAGCATTGCCGGTGTGCACACTGATGCCGACGATATCTCCTGGCTCAATAGTAGCGGGCACAATTTGCTCGAGAGATTCATCGACGAGAATGGGATCACCGACGATCGCCGGTGTGGCGGCAGCGAGCACGAAGAGCCAGCGGGGCGTGATGACCGCGGTACCGAAGGAATTGTCGCTGGGATTGACGAGATGGACGCGCACGCGGACCAACCTTTCGCCGTACTGGTGCGGTTGGCTTCACAGCAACTGCGGGCATGCCGTAACGCGGGTTGACGAAAGCGGCAACCAAATGGGGAAGATGCCGCACTGACGTTGCGCTACGACGAAGTGGGCCCAAAATCGACGGTGCGCGTATGAAGGCGAATTTTGACGAGAAGAATCTCGCCACCCTAACTGGCAACGCAGACTTCCACTCGAAAATTTCCCCCTTGGACTGTTTGTGTGATCTTACAGGTATTGAGCGGGACAATGTGGTCAATATTGACCACTTTCGAGAGAATGACCAAATTTATACGAAGAATCGGGGGATTTCACGATGCAAGCGCTTTAGCTAACCCGAGAGCACTCTTCGACGGGGATGGGAACCTGCTCCACGATTTCGAGTCCGAAGCCTTCCAGGGCGGGGATGTGCATGGGGGTGTTCGAGAGCAGGCGGATGCGCTGAATGCCCAGGTCGGACAGGATCTGGCCGCCGAGGCCGATGGCGCGGAGGATGCGGCCGGTGCGGGCCTGCGCGCCTTCGCGCGAACGCAGTTCCTGATGGAGGATGAGGCGGCCGGAATGCTGTTCGCGTTGCTCGGCGGGGACGGCAGAGCCCTCGGGACCGAAGGCCGCGACAGGGGTGCGGTCGATTTCGAAGCCGCGCGAGGTGTTGTGGAGATAGAGGATGACGCCGCAGCCGGCTTCGGCAATCATGCGCATCGACTGGTCGAGAATTTCGTAGCAGTGGCAGTCGGCGGCGAAGACGTCGCCAGCGGTGCAGCGGGTGTGGACGCGGACAAGCACGGGATGCGGGCAGGGTGTGCGGGGCGCGGCGGCTGCGGCGCCGTTGGAAGCGGCGCCGGGAAACGGGCCGGCGAGGACGGCGGGGCAGTCGGGGCAAAGGTCGCCGCGGACGAGGGCGATGTGGCTCTCGCCGCCGTTTACTTCGCTTTCGTAGGCGATCATGCGGAACTCGCCGTAGCGAGTTTGGATGCGGGACTCACCGGCGCGGATGATGTAGCGCTCGTGGCGCAGGCGGTAGCGGATGAGTTCGGCGACGGTTAGGATCCTGAGGCCGCGTTCGCGGCAAAAGGGGATGAGGTCAGGGATGCGCGCCATTTCGCCGTCGTCGCGCATGACTTCGCAAATAACGCCGGCCGGGGTGAGGCCAGCCATGCGGGCGAGATCGACAGAGGCCTCGGTTTGGCCGGCGCGGACGAGGACGCCACCGCGGCGCGCGCGCAGCGGGAAGACGTGGCCGGGACGAGCGAGATCGGAGGCGGTGGTGCGCGGATCGATGGCGGTGCGGATGGTGCGGGCGCGGTCGGCGGCGGAGATGCCCGTGGTGACGCCCTCACGGGCTTCGATAGTCTCAGTGAAAGCGGTGCCGAAGCGCGAGGAGTTCTGCTGCGTCATGGGGAAGAGGCGCAGGTAGTCGGCGCGCTCCTCAGTGAGGGCGAGGCAGATGAGGCCGCGGCCGTAGCGAGCCATGAAGTTGATGGCCTCGGGGGTGACGTGTTCGGCAGCCAGCGTTAGGTCACCCTCGTTCTCGCGGTCCTCGTCATCGACCACGACGACCATGCGGCCCGCACGGATGTCGGCGAGTGCGCCGGGGACGTCGGTGAAGGGAGGCTCGGGAGTGCGGAGCGATTGGGGCATTGTGCCTCTTTATTTTCGCTTATCTGAACAGGGAATGCCAAAAGGAGCGGGGATGATGAGAGAGGGGCGGTTTCCGAATTGCCGGATATCGGCTCGTAATACAGGCGCAACGGTCCACTCGCCATGGAGGCGGCCGATGGTGATTGATCCGTGGTATGATTCTGGCGCCACATCCCCCGCGCGGAAATCGCGCATCAGAGACAGAACGGATCACCTAACCTACAACTCGAAATGATTCGAGGAGGAATTTGAAATGAATCGAGGAGAAATGACGTTCAAAACTACGGTCCTGGCTTTCGTGGCCGCGACAATCTGCTTGCTCTGCAGTGCGCCCGCGGCGCGAGCCCAGATCTCCATCAGCATTGGCGTGGAACCGGTGTGCCCCTACGGGTACTTCGACTATGCCCCCTATAACTGCGCACCCTACGGTTACTATGGGCCCGACTGGTTTGTAAACGGGATATTCATTGGGGCTGGCCGCTGGTTCCACGGCCCTGCCCACTTCTCTGGCCATGTCGATAACCGGTATGACCCTCGCCACGGTTACAGAGGACCGATGCCGGCGCGCGGAGCTGAGCAGTTTAACCACTTCCAAGGCAACGAGGCGAGAGATGGGCGCGGCCATGTCGTCAAAGGCGATCATGACTCTGGCAATGAACACGCGCTGCCCGGACATCAGGGTGGTGGCGGCGGCGGGCACCGCTAGAACGCGATCTGATTGGGAAACTGCACCATCATGGATGCAAGCACGGCAAGAACGCCGCCTTCGGGCGGCGTTTTTGTTGGAGCTGGCGGAAGAGTTACGACGTGGATTCAATCTCAGGGCTTTGGGGCATCGAGCACGGCCTCCGGGAACTATTTGGATTTCTGCGAGAAGAACGCCGCGCTTTCGCGTCAATCCCATGTATGAACTTTGATTGCATATGAAGGGAAAGCGCCGAAGGGTGCGGTTGGCCATGGCCTCAAGAAGATTCTCCACGGCCATTTCGCTTGCGGTATTGCTTGGGTTTTCGTCCGCGCTGTGCGCGCAGCGGGCGACAACGCCGACGCTCGAAGAAATCCTGGACCGGCTGGAAGAGAATCTGAACCGTTACGACGCCGGCGTCCCGAGCTTTTTCTGCGATGAGCACGCCCTCTCGTCCCACGTGGAACCCGGCGTGCGCGATCAGAACACGGTCATCGACTCCGTCTTCCGGCTCAAGCGCATCGCAAAACCGGACCATACAACCAGCTTGGCAGAGTCACGCGAGGTCCATAACGTCGACGGCAAGCCCGCGACTTCGCAGCGTATAGATGTTCCCAGTCTGCCCAGTGGAGCATTTGAGGGCGGCCTCGCCGTCGTCTCCCGCAATCAGTCAGCCTGCATGAGCTACGCGCTGCAGCGAATCAACAAAGGCCGCTCGACCGAGCCTTATGTTGTCCGCTTCACCACCGCCCTCACCCAACGGAACTCCGCCGAGTGTCTTTTGCAGGAGAACAGCAAGGGCCGCGTCTTTATCGATCCTGCAACCTTGCAGATCGTGCGCCTGGAACTGACCACGCCGCGTCACCTCATTATCCCAAGGAACTCCTTCACACCGCCTGTCGTCGGCAGGCGGGTTCTCAGCGTCGACTATGCGCCTGTTTTGCTGGGCGGCGAGACCTTCTGGATGCCCTCCACGATCACCATGAGTAACATCAGCGGTTCTGGGACCTTCCACATGATGTCCTGGTCGTTCCGAGCCACCTATCGCAACTACCACCGGCTGGAAGTGACGTCGCGTATCTTGCCTGGCTTCGAAGTACCCGCTCCGTGACTTTGCTGACCTAGGGTAACCTGACTGGAAGTCGGTTGGAGCGTGTTTCAAAATCGTTGAATGGTTACCGATGATGATCTCTCAAGGGAGAAATCCCGGTATTTTCCCGCATTTTCATGTCGGGCTGAAGAAGTGCCCTTGTTACAAAAGTGATTTTTGGAATACGCTTTAATTACCGAGGTCATCACTTTCCTTTCTTCTGGTTTCATATAATTCTTTTAAGTATCCGGGAGACAGGCCACAGCGGCTGTACGATCCTTTGCAATGAAGAGAACGCTGGAGTTCTGCCGATAACCCCTTCCAGATTCCCACGAAGGAGGGACGATGTCCCACGCCCAAAAGCCCGATCCCTTGTTCCATCCCCAGAAGTCCGGTGTTTCTGACAATTTTGTGGCCGCGGTCGCCTATTTCTCGCCCATCCCGGCGTTCTTTTTTCTAGCAATCAGACACTACAACAAAAGGCCCTACGTGCGATTCCACGCATGGCAGTCCCTGGTGTTCAGCGCGTTTATCTTTCTATTCGGCGTTGCTATGGGATTTGTGGTGCCATATCTCCGGTTCATGGGAGCGCGTGTCCTGATGGTGCTGTTCTGCGTATTAAGCGCGGTGATTTTCTTCATATGGCTGTGGTGCGTGATCGGCGCGTTTCGTGGCAAGCGGTGCAAGCTCCCGCTGATTGGGAACTGGGCGGACGAGCAGGCGTACCGGTAAACGGCCAGCGGTTCCAACGCAAAACGCCCGCCGGTTTCAGGCGGTTTACCGACAGCAAAAACGCCGCCCGAAGGCGGCGTTTTGTTTGAGCTGGCGAAAGTGTTACAACGTGGATTCAATCTCAAAGCCCCAGGCCTCGAGCAAGGCCTCCGGGATATATTTGGAATTCTTATTACGACGCGCCCATTCGCGAAGACGGGTTGACCGGATGTACTGATCCGGCGGCAGCTTGAACTCCTTTGTGATCTGCTCGAAGGAGGTAACTGTGGGCACAACCGGGCCGATGGGCTCTGGTTTGCCCCAATTCGGATTTCCACGACGCTTTGCCATTGATTTTTGTGTCCTTGAAAGGAGGTTTGCGATTTGTCCTCGGAGCAGGGCTGGGGTTCAGTAGGGCCCGAGGAGCATTAATTGCTATTTTACGGATATTTTGTTCAAAAATCAATAGGAAAGAGGGGTTAAAGCGGGGATGGGGCAAGGATGGCTGCGCAGGTCTGATTACCAATAAATGACTGAATTTATGATGTTTATGGGAAGTCTGCCGGGTTAGATGGGGAACCGATGTTCGGCTTTTGCCGTATTGCGATGGAAGCGGGGCGAGCGGGGTGACAGGATATTTCTATGAGACAACTTAGAACGGCGATTGTGGCGTATTTGGCACTGCTGGCAGGGGTTGCGCCGTGCCGGGCCGTGGAATTGACCATCAGCCGGCTGGCCCTGGAGCGGACCCTGAAGCAGCAGCTCTATAGCGGGTCCGACGGGCGGTATTACCTGAAAGGCGGCCCTCACTCGGCCTGCTTTATCGCCACCGAGGATCCGCATTTGAGCTTTGAGCAGGATCGGATCGTGGTGCGGGTGAAAACCGTGGCTCGACTGGGAACGCACGTAGGCGGGGCATGCCTGGGGGTCAGCCTGACGCTGCCGGCCGAGGTATCGCTGGCGCCGGACGCGGAGGGGGAGACGGTCGGGTTCCGCGACGCGCAACTGGACAAGGTTTCGGACCGGAAAGAGATCAACTTTGTGCTGGCACCCTTCCTGCGTGGGCAGGTGCCGAAGAGCATGAAGGTGAATGCGGCCGATTTGCTGCGCAAGGCGCTGGAGGGGTCGACTGCTTCTTCGGGATACAAGGTGAACCTGGAGCGGCTGAAGATTCATTCGGTTCAGATTCAAGGCGACAAGCTGGTGGTGGATGCGGACGGGGATTTGAGCGTGGAGTGAAAAAGGCAGGGAACAAGGGAGCGAGGGAGCAAGTCGGCGGGTCAGCTAGTCAGCGGAGCGGCTGTTGAGAGCGAGGGCGTCAGCCGTTGCACAGGTTCTTGAGCAATTCTTCGATGGCGCGGTTCAGAGCTCGGGCTCCGTGGTCGCGCTGATAGCGGAACGCCGCCTGTTGGACGGGATAGGACACCATCCGGGCTAAAAGGACCGCGCCGTGCGACTGGCCGGAGCCTGACTTTGCCTCTTGCTTGATGAGGTCGGAGAACAGAACTCCCTTCTGCGCCGCCGCATGGACGCCGGGGAAATCGTCCTCGTTGGTGCCTAGCAGCCAGAGTAGCCTGATCGCTTCCAATGCCCGCGATCCATTAGCAACTTTTCCATCCGGCCCGACGGCGAAGACGCCGGGAATCGTCCAGATGTCCTGCTCGCGGACCCAGAAAAAACGCGCGCTTACATACTGGGCGTCGCGTAGATAATGGACGTCGGCCGCGGTGAGCACGGTGTCCTGGGGGGCGCCGATTTTCTTAACGAAATCGTTCCAAACGTCGGCGATGTGCTGCTCGGAGATGAGCGAACCGGGATTGGCGATGGATTCATACTCTGCCTCGGCGATGCGCTTGCGGATGGATCCGGTGGCCCACCTGGGGGGAAGCTCATCGGAGAACTCGGCGGCGACCAGGTCTACGAGTTGGCGCGCGTCGTCGGGCGAATGGATACGACCGGCGACGTCGTTGATGGTGTTGGCGTGCGCCTCCATGATCCGCCGCTGTTCGGCGATCTTGCGCATGGCTTCGGGGCTGGGTTGATGGAAGCCGGGGCGGTTGGTTAGTTGCTGAGGGGCTTGAGGAGAGGGTTGCTGCGCAGAGAGGAAGCAGATGGGCAGAAGCGCAAGCGCGAAACGCCAGAGTTTCGTATTCATGGCCGGGAGTCCTCCGTTTGGACTTGGGACCCGAGAAAACCACGTGGAAATTCTAGCGCAAGGGCCTGAGATTTCTGACAGGGGCGAGCGTTTGAAATGCAGGTCCTTCGACTCCGTTTGCCGCGAACGGCGCGGCAAACTCCGCTCAGGATGACCAGCTTTTGTGCGTAACGATTGAGAATACTCCAACGGCGCCCCGCTGTGGTTTTCCGAGGTCAGACCACTTTGTTAAAATGGATGCAGGAAAATCCAAAATCCGCAATGATAAAATTTTGACGTTTGGAGAAAAGAATGTCCGACGCATCGTGTGATATTGGCCTGATTGGCCTTGCTGTTATGGGACAAAATCTTGTCCTCAACATGAACGACCACGGATTCAAAGTGGCAGTGTTCAATCGCACCGTTTCAAAGGTTGACGATTTTGTGGCCAACGAGGCCAAGGGAACCGAGGTGGTGGGCGCGCACTCGGTTGAAGAGCTGGCCGGGCTGCTGAAGCGGCCACGGCGCGTGATGCTGATGGTGAAGGCCGGCGATACCGTGGACCAGATGATCGACCACATTGTGCCGCACCTCGAAGTCGGCGACATCATTATCGACGGCGGAAACTCGCTGTTCACGGATTCGACGCGGCGCACCAAGGCGCTGGCCGAGAAGGGGATTCTGTTTATCGGCACGGGGGTTTCCGGCGGCGAAGAAGGCGCGCGCAACGGACCGTCGATTATGCCGGGCGGCAACCCGGCAGCGTGGCCGCATGTGAAGCCAATCTTCCAGGCGATTGCCGCCAAGGTGGACGATGGCACCCCCTGCTGCGACTGGGTGGGCGAGGAGGGCGCCGGGCACTTTGTGAAGATGGTGCACAACGGCATCGAGTACGGCGACATGCAGCTGATTTGCGAGGCCTACGATCTGCTGAAGCGCGGGCTGGGGCTGACGGCCGACGAGTTGCACGACGTGTTTGCGGAGTGGAACAAGGGCGAGCTGGACAGCTACCTGATCGACATTACGCAGCAGATCTTTGCCAAGAAAGATGAAGATGGTTCGCCGCTGGTGGACAAGATTCTGGACACCGCGGGACAGAAGGGTACGGGCAAGTGGACGGTGGTCAGCGCGCTCGATGAGGGCCAGCCGGTGACGTTGATCGGCGAGAGCGTGTTCGCGCGCTGCCTGTCGTCGCTGAAGGACGAACGCGTGGAGGCCGAGAAAGTGCTGCGCGGACCGAAGTCGGCGGTTAAAGTGGGCGACCGCGCAAAATTCATTGAGGACGTCAGGCGGGCGCTGTTCTGCTCGAAGATCATAAGCTACGCGCAGGGCTACATGCTGCTACGGGCCGCAGGCAAGGAGTTCGGCTGGAACCTGAACATGGGCGGCATCGCGTTGATGTGGCGCGGCGGCTGCATCATTCGCAGCCAGTTCCTGGGCAAGATCAAGGACGCGTTCAAGAAGAACAAGAAACTGGACAACCTGCTGCTGGACAAATTCTTCTCGCGGCTGGTGAACAAGTACCAGGCATCGTGGCGGAAGGCAGTGACGCATGCGGTGAAGCTGGGTGTGCCCACGCCGGCATTCTCGACGGCGCTCGCATTCTTTGACGGCTACCGCACTGGCCGGCTGCCGCAGAACCTTCTGCAGGCGCAGAGAGACTTCTTCGGCGCGCATACTTACGAGCGCGTAGATAAGCCGCGCGGCGAGTTCTTCCATACGAATTGGACGGGACACGGCGGACGGGTTTCGTCATCGACGTACAACGTGTAGAGACAGCTTTCAACTATCAGCTTGGTTGTGGTGAGTCAATGGGCTTGCTATCCCGGGCCCCAGGAACGGGATCTGGGGTAGCCTGCCAAGACCTTACACTGGAAGAGCGTTCGCCAGGTCCCCTCACTCGGAGCCATGCTATGAATCTGTCACAACTGGTTCGGCAGTTGATGCCCGCGCGGGTGAAGGACTCCCTGCGTGCCGAAGCCAAGAAGGCGCTTCAGCCGCCGATGACGTTCCCGACTTATTCTCCGGACGTCGTCCAATACTTTGAAGAATTCCGCGACGACGTGCGCTACGCGACGCTGGCACTTGCAATTCAGCGGCTGGAAACCGAGCAGACTGACGGGGCATTTGCAGAGCTGGGCGTGCACCAGGGCGCGACTAGCAGGGTGATGCACAAGCAGGCTCCCCATCGCCGTCTCTATCTTTTTGACACCTTTGAAGGATTCCCTGCAGCATCGCTGGACGTGGATCAAGACGATCGCTTCAAGGATACTTCGCAGGAGCGTGTGGCGGCATTCATCGGAGATCAGGAGAATGTAATTTTTCGCGCCGGATATTTTCCCGAGACCGCGGCCGGGTTGGAAGATGAACGGTTTGCGCTGGTGATGCTGGACTTCGACCTCTACAAATCCGCCATTGACGCCTTCAACTTCTTCTATCCGCGCCTGGTTCCGGGGGCTTATTTCTTCATGCACGACTTCAATAATCCAGAATCAGATCATGCGATTTCGCGCGCGGCACACGAATTTCTGGCGGGCAAACCGGAGCGGCTGATGGAGATCCCCGATGTGTGGGGGACGGCGATGTTTCGGAAGGTGTGAAGGACATGGATTTGAGACTCAGGGGCTCGGAACTACGGCGGCGATTTCCGGAATGGAAATTGCCGCTTTTGATTTTAGGGCCCGTTTAAGGTTACGAGAAGCAATCGCGATGTGCGGAACTACGGATGCTGGGCCAGGTCGGCTTGCGCTTTGGCGAGGATGACCGCGTTTTTGAGAGCGATGGCAAAGGAGCGGGCCGCGACCGGGTCGGAGAACGTGAGGCCGAAGGCTTCCGTTTCGTCGGGCGCCTGGCCGTATTCCTTGCTCGAGTGCGGGCCGGGTCCAAGACGCGCGAACTTGTCGAGATCGTAGATGAGGGTGTGGAACTGCTTGCCGGGAACGCCGGCGACGACGATCATGGTGGCGTCTCCCACGTCACCGGGCTTATAAGTGCGGGGCGCGTCGGGATTGGAAAAGACACGGTCCTCTGTAATCAGCGTTTCGTCGACTTCGGAAAGGTGCACGGTGATGGACGCGAGTGGGAAGGTGTAGAAAGACCAGGTGGTTTTGCCGTCCAGATTCTTGGGCAGCGCGCAAAGCTGCGCCGGCATCCTGGGCTCGATGACGATGGTGTTTCTGTCGAGTACGACGATGTTTCCGGAAGCGGTGTAGGCGATCTTCATGGCCTGGAGATTCGGGGGAATGTCAGGATTCGCAGGAATACTCTGGGCGGTCGCGGCGGTGACGGATAGGGCAAGGCTGTATAGGACGGCTGGGCCGATGCGATTCATACAAAACTAAGAACCTCTATACGGACTGATGTTGCGCTTAGTGGAGACGATCTTGCGCTCATTTTACGCTCAGGGTATATGACTTGAATCACTCTAAGGGGGCAAAAAGGGTATCTTTTGTGCTGGCGGGGCGGGTCTGTTGCGAGCCGCGGCCGGGACGTAACGGCGGTCGGCAAGCCATTGATTCTTAGGGCCATGGTGCTAGACCGTGGCCCTGCTTAACCAACCATTATGACCGGCGGTTACCTTAAGGTGTCGACGGGGGCGGGGTCCATGTCGGCGTAGTCCTGATTTTCGCCGCCCATGCCCCAGCAAAAGCTGTAGGCGCGGGTGCCGACGCCGGCGTGAATCGACCATCCGGGCGAGACGACGATGCCCTTGTCGGCCATGACGATGTGGCGCGTTTCCGCAGGAGGTCCCATGAAGTGCATGATGCGCGCATCCGCGGCGACGTTGAAGTACATGTAGATTTCGGAGCGGCGCATGTGGGTGTGCGGCGGCATGGTGTTCCAGTTGCTGCCGGGGGCGAGATGCGTGACGCCCATGACAAGCTGGCAACTGCGCGCACCCTGAAGGTAGATGTATTTGCAAATGGTGCGCTTGTTGCAGGTCTCGAGACTGCCGAGTTCGGTGGACGTGGCTTCTTCCTTGCGCACCAGCGCGACGGGATACACGGCGTGGGCGGGATAGCTCAACAGATAATAGATGGCGGGCGCGGACTTGTCTTTGGAGGCGAAGGTGACTTGTTTGTTGCCGCGGCCGATGTAGAGCACGTCGAGATTATTGAGCTCGTAGCTTTTGCCTTCGACGGTGATCGTGCCCGCGCCGCCGATGTTGAGCGCGCCCAGTTCGCGGCGCTCGGTAAAATACTCGGCGCGGAGTTCGGGATAGGTGGGCAGCGCGATGGGGGCATCGAGGGGAGCCGCGAAACCGGCTACGGAGCGATCGAGATCGACGTAACTGAGATCGAGCTTGCCCGGCTCGTAGAGCGATGCCAGTAAGAAAGTATCGCGGAGTTCGTCGGTGGTCATGCGCGGATAGCGCACAGGGTCAGCCATTAATACGGTCTTCATGATGTCTCCATTTTACTGCGCGGGCGGAGTGGGGAGCTTGGTTGGATCCCAGTTGTCTGTGCCGCGCAGGAAGATTGCCGGCTCGTATTGCTTGGCCTCGTCGGGCGTCAGGAAATGCGTGTGCGGATCGCGCTGATCGTGATGCGCGCCGGGGCCGGTGGAATCGAACTCGGCATAGAAGGCCGTGTCGAGCGAGTGGCTTTCGCCGGGATGCCATTCGCGCCATCCTGCGGGATCGATCTTGTCATCCATCTCGGTGTGCATATAAATGACGGTCGCGTAGGGACGCCACGGGCGGCCGAGGAAGATGGGGCCGGTGACGCCGGGATCGGCAGTGAGCTTGCAGTGATCGAAGACGAAGCCGGAGTCCTGCTTGGGATAGTGTTTGGACTGCGCAGTGATGTAGCCGCCGCCGTGCGGGGTGGAGTGAATCTCGCAGTTCTCGAAGACGGCCTTGCTATCGCCGAAGATGAAGTCGACGTTGCCGGCGACGTAGCAATCGGAAAAGTACTGGCGCGTGGCGGCGCAGTTTTGCGCGTCGTTGCCGCAATGCGTGCCGAGATAAACGGTGTCCTGATTGCCGAGCAGACGCACGTTGTGGAAGATGGCGCGGTCGCCGGTGACGAGAATGGCGAGGGCCTGCGAACCTTGCGAGGTCTGCGGATGGGTCTTGTTGAAGTCGTTCTCGATAGTGATGTTTTCCGCGAAGAAATCGTCTGCAGTGACGTTGACGGTGGCGGAGTGGAGCGTGCCGCCGTTCTGGCCGGCGCTGCGGTCGTTGACGATGACGGTTTTGCTGGCGTCGGGATTGGCGCTGCGGATGGTGATGCCGGGTTTGTCGACGGTGAGCACTTCGCGATAGACGCCGGGCGAGACGGAGAGAACCGCGCCGCCAGTTTTTGGCGCCATGTCGAGCGCGCGCTGGATGGAGTAGTAGTCGCCGGTGCCGTCGGCGGCAACGTAGAAGGTTTTGTCTTCAGGCGGAATCTTGCCGGCCATCTCTGGCGCGGTTTTGTCTTCAGGGAACGGGACGAAGCGGGCGCCGCAGTCGAGCGACTGGCCGGGCGTGGAATCGGGCGCGTCGGTGTCGGTGACGTCGTCCCCCTTGGGAATCAGGTTGCCGAGGTGAGGGCCAATCGTGATGTCGGCGTCCTTGTCGTAAAAGAGCGAGTCTTTCTGGTCGTCGGCAAAAACATTGTCGAGCTTGACTTCAAGCTTGTGCTCGGGGTCGAGGCCATAGAAGGTGTAAGCGCCGGGCGTGAGAATGTGCACGTTTTCGAGCGTGATGTCGTTATAGATAGGCAGGCGGTTGCCGGTGAGGGTGGTGTAGTGGGGCGTGAAGACGAGCGGGTTGGGCACGTTGCGGATGCAGACGTTGCGGTAAACGACCTGATGGACGAGGCCGCCTCGGCTGGGATCGGATTTGATGCGCAGACCGTTGTCCGCGCCGTCGATGGTGAGGTCGTCGACGAGCAGATGATCGACGCCGCCGAAGGTGCCGCTGCCGATGGACATGCCGTGGCCGCTATAGAAGTGATTGTGGAGGACGGACATGTTGGAGACGCCGCCCATGCCGCTGGGCTTGAGACAAACGTCGTCGTCTCCAGTGTGAATGTAGCTGTAGGCGATGGTGATGTTTTTGGAGGAGCCGGGGTCGATGCCGTCGGTGTTGCGCGCGGTTTTGGGGGTCATGATTTTGACACCCCACGCGGTGAAACCGTCGGTCTGATTGATGGAGACGTGGAAGCCGGGGGAGTTGCGCAGCGTGATTTTGTAGAGGACAAAGCCATCGACGTGACGCAGAGCAATCATGGCGAAGACGCTCTGCGACTCGTCTTTTACTTTGGCTTCGTGCGCTAGATCCCACCAGGTAACGTCCTGACCGAGGAGGTTTGCGCCGCCGCGGGCGTCGATGGAGCCTTCGCCCATGATGCCGGAGTCCTTGGCGCCGTCGGCGGAGATGAGCGGCTTACAGGCGCGGCCGCCGTGCATGGAAACGATGCCGCAACCGCCGGGCGTCAGGTCGTACACACGGGGATCGCGCGAGGCGACGAGGGCGGTGTTCTTATCGACGACGAGTGTGACGCCCGGGCGGAGGGTCAGCGGGCCGGTGAGGAAGACATTCTTCTTGCCGTGGGCACGTAAGACTACGGCTTGTCCCCGCGCGCAGTGGTCCATCGCGTCCTGAATGCGGGCCGTGGAGAGCTTTTGCTCGTCGGCGAGCGCGATGTTGCCGTGGTTGGAGACGATGTCGGCTTCAAGTGTGACGCACGCGGTAGGAATTTTGGGCTCGGTAACGGTGCGGGTGTCCTGAGCGGCGAGAGAGACCAAGGCAACGAAGGGAAGCGCAGCAAGAAAGAGACGAGAGGGACACATGAGTTTCTCCAATCGGCGTGGGCAGCAGCGGCGGGGAGCGGCCGGCGAGCGTAGCGCGATCCCAAGTGGACTGACCACTCGGACCATCCACTGTACAGGAGCGGAGCGGTGGGTCGTCAAGCCCTTGCGGGGCTTTGCGGCGGGGCGGCACTGCAGCGGCGACTTGTGGGGATGATGGGCGAAGGCGACGCACGAATCGATTGCTGGTCGGACCTTTGGAACGATAGAATCGGGGGCGGTTCGCGTGGGACTTTTTAGCGGCCTTGGAGAAAAGCTACGCCCGGTGAAGATTGGAGAATCTCGATGAAATTGCTCTTCCCTTTTGTTGTGGCCACGGTTTTGACGGCGGGACTTGCCGCTCGGGCGCAGTCGCCGCAAGCGAACACGATGGCGACGACGGCCAAGGTTCGGATTGCTCTGATTGGCGATTCGACGCAGACGAAGAGCGCGGGGTACGGTTTGGGATTTTGCGCGAATCTGACCGACGACGTAGTTTGCATCAACGACGCCAAGGGCGGAGCGAGCACCAAGACTTACTACAACGAAGGCTATTGGACCAAGGCGCTTGCGGACAAGCCCGACTACATGCTGATCCAGTTTGGACATAATGACGAGGAGTCCGCACAGCATATGCCGCGCGAGACGAACCTCGTGACCGAGTATCCCGCGAATCTGAAGCGATATGTGGAGGAGGCGCGCGCACATGGCATCGTTCCCGTGCTGGTGACGCCGCTGACGCGCCGCTACTACGGGGAGGACGGCAAGATTCATTCGGATTTACTGGCACATTCTGAGGCGATGAAGAAAGTTGCGGCCGAGGAGCACACGCCGCTGATTGATCTGCAGGCGGACAGCATTGCGTACCTGGACACACTGGCTGAGGCGCAGGCGAATGCGCTGGGCATCACGAAGAAAGACGCGCAAGGCAACACGATTCCGGACAAGACGCATTTGAATGCGGAGGGATCGTATGTGTTCGGGCGGATTGTGGCGGTTGATCTTGGAAAGGCGGTTCCGGTGCTGGCGAAGTATGTGCGGCCAGTGGCGGCCACGCTGCCCCCGGAGCTGGCGCGAACGGTGGCGATTCTGCATGGAGCGCCGGTGAAGATTGTGCTCGCCGGCGACTCAACGGTGAACAACGGCGGAGGGTGGGGACCGGGATTTTGCGCGGACCTGACGCCGAACGTGGATTGCGTGAACCTGGCGCGGAACGGGCGCAGCTCGAAGAGCTATTACGACGAGGGCGTGTGGAAGGACGTACTGGCGCAGCACGGGGACTACATTCTGATCCAGTTTGGGCATAACGATATGCCGGGAAAAGGGCCGGCGCGGGAGACCGATCCGGAGACCACTTATGCAGCGAACATGCGGCGCTACATTACCGAAGCACGGGCGGAGGGGGCGAGGCCGGTGATTGTGACGTCGCTCTCCCGGCGGACCTACAAGGATGGCGCGCTGGTGGAGGACCTTACGGCGTATGCGAAGGCCGCACGGCGCGTGGCGGAAGAAGAGGGCGTGCCGGTGATCGATTTGAATGCCGAGAGCACCCGATTGCTTCGTACGATGACGCAGGAGCAGGCGGATCAATTCGACGCGGTGGGGCATCCGGATGCGACGGGAAGCACGCTGGACCGGACGCACTTGAACGCGCACGGCTCGGAAGTGTTCGGGCGCATGGTGGCTGACGATCTCGCGCGGGTTTGCCCGGAGTTGGGACCGGATGTGAAGGGGCAGGCGATGGCGAAGGTTGCCCCGGCGGTGGCGAAGCAGCCTTAAGGTTTGCGAGTTACGGGCGGGACCTGTTCGAGAATCCAGCGCACAAACTCCTTGCCGGCGGCATAGTTGTCGTAGAGGTCGGGGAGTTTGCGGACGCCGGTGTACTCGTTGTAGAGCCAGGGATCGGTCATGGCGACGACAGTTCCCTTCCCGTATTTCGCTGTGGCCATGAAGACGTCGTCGCCCTCGTCGAGCACATCGCGGGCAGGTTTGGTCACCGTGATGGTGCAGACGTCTTTTACATAAATCGTGTGGGGATGGTGGAAGATGGGGCCCATGCCGTCAATGTCGATTCTTCCCTGCTCCCAATTGGTGCCGATGACGTGCTTGCGCAGCACGCTGTTGAAGTGGATGCCGAATTTGTCGCCGATCACGTTGAAGTGGTCGAGGTCGGCGAAGGAGGTGTCGTTCTCCATGATGACGAGGACGCCGCCGGTCTTGACCCAGGCGGCAAGTTGCGCTGCATCTTCAGCGTTGGCGAAGTGGGCATGGGGATTTTTGTCGAGATTGTCGGGCGATGCGATGACATAGACGTCTGCGCCCTTGAGGTTAGCGAGCGTGGGCTCGGCGTCGTGCTCGCTGGTCTGCGCGCCGAACTCGTGAAAGAGATGGCTGAAGGATGAATAGCCTGGATTGTCCCAGGTGTACCATTTGTAGTGGAACTCGACCTGCTGGCCGAAGGCATCGGTGCGCATCTGGGAGTTAAACCAGCCGTCGACGACCACGTTATCGCCACGCGCCATGGTGGCCTCTGGCGCGTATTCCATTTCGGTGCTTGCCATGATAAACGCGCCCACGCCCTTGGGATCGTTGGTGACGACCTTCTCACCGATGTAATAGGCGTAGCTGCCGTCGCGATAGGGGTCGCCGCCGAGGCCCGAACCTTTCACGGTCTCGGTAAGGGAAACGTTGTCGCCCTGAGCTTGAACGAAGTGCGTAAGGATCCCTTTGTAGCCGCGTTCTGCGGCGGCGAGAAAGCCATCCGGCTCAAGATCCGGCAGGTAGCCGTGGCGCACGCCCTTGGCCAAAGCGTAGACGAACATGCAGGCGGCGGAGGATTCAAAGTAATTTCTCTTTTCGCCGGGCTTGTTCATTACGTCGTACCAGAGGCCGGTCTTCTTATCCTGGAAGCGCATGATGGCGACGGCTTCGCGTCGGAGGATGGCCATCAACTGCGCGCGTCCGGGGTCGCCCTCGGGGTAATAGTCGAGCGTGTCGACGAGGGCCATCATGTACCAGCCGATGCCGCGCGCCCAGAACTCCTGCGAATCGCCGGTTTGCTTGTTGGCCCAGCGCTCCTGCTTCGACGCGTCCCAGCCGTGGTAGAGGAGGCCGGTTTTGGGATCGCGGACGTGCTGCTCCATGAGCACGAATTGCCGGGTGATGTCTTTGAATTCTTCGGGGTGATGGGAGATGGAGGCGTACTCGGCGCGGAAAGGCTCGGCCATGTAGAGGCCGTCGAGCCACATCTGGTTGGGATAGCGCTGCTTGTGCCAATAACCGCCCTCGGCGTTGCGGGGCTGCTGGGCGAGCTGGTTCCAGAGGAAAGTGGCGGCGGTGAGGTAGCGCTTGTTCTGGGTAACGCCATAGAGGAAGAGAAGCTGGCGGCCGAGGAGGATGTTGTCGAGCTGATGCTCCCCGGGCTTGAGCGTGGGGATGGAACCGTCGGGTGCGACGAGGGCGTCAACGGAGCTCTTGATGTAGTTGAAGTCGCGCGGATCGACATTGGTGAGCCAGACGGAGCGTATGCCCGCGAGCAGGGTGCCCAACTCGTAGTTCCAGGTTGAGGGCGCACCGGCGGGTGCAAAACGGCCGTCGGGCCAGCGAGCTATGGCGGCGTTGGCGGCGCGTTGCGACCAAGGGAGTTGATCGGGAGGCGCGGCGAGCGCGCCGACAGCGGTGAAGGCGAGAACGGCGAGACAGGTAAGAAAGCGAAACAATTTCATGGGAACTCCATTTTCATGGGAAGTCCAGGCGATCCCACTATACTCAGAGCGACGCGCTGAGGACAAATGGTGTGCGGGTGTGAACGCTCGGCGGAGCGCGGCGGGAAAAGAAAAAAGGTGCTGCCGGAGGACCGGCAGCACCTTGTCGAATGAAGCAAGTTGAAATTTACCAGCTGATGCGCGCCGATGCCTGAAGCTCGCGCGGAGTGTAGGTTCCGCCTACGGCTGTGATCGTGCCAAATCCACTGTTGGTGCCGGAGGCGACCGAAGCGCCGGGTGAAGCCCACTCGACGTGGTTGGTGATGTTGGTCATATCGGTTTCAAACGAGAACTTCCATTCGTGATAGATCGGGAAGGTGCGTTTGAGCGCCGCATCGACGTTGTAGACGCCCATGCCCCAGAGGTTCAGGGCGCCAACACGGGGTGCATTACCGGGAACATACAATCCCGGCCCCTGGCCAACGTTAATGGCCTGTCCAGCTGCAGTGGAGCTATTCACGTTGACGGTAAATGCAGCGGGGTTAATGTATTGGACGGTCCCGAGGTAGTTCGAGGCGTTGGGATCGAAGCTGACAGGGGCGCCCGTCGATGTCTTGCCATACTTGATGGGGTTACGCCCGTTCTGACCCGTAACGATGCTGGGCTCGCACTGGTTAAGAATTGCGCTGCCACCGCAGCCGGAGCCAGTCACCGCGAGCGGATAACCGGAGTGATAGACACCGATGCTGGAGGCCGTCCAGTCGCTGGCGATCCAGCGATAGATCGGGTTGTCCCCCATCCAATGGCCGCGGCCGATGGGCAACTGATACACCACGGTTGCGGTCAGGTTCTGGGGTTCGTCGGTGGTGGAAAGAGAACGATCGAGGCGGTTGTTGTCGTACACGCGGAAAGTGCCCAAATCATCGATCGATTTGGAGTAGGTGTAGTTGATCATGGTATTGAGGCCGTGCGCCGGACGCTGCTTCAGGGTGACTTCCAGCGCGTTCCAGTTCTCATTACCCACAAAGCTGGTGCCGTCGCTGACGCCAGAGAATTGCGGGAAGTTGTAGTAGTACTGGTACACGGAGTTGGAAGCAACGTAGGTGTTGCCAACGTAAGGATTGGACGGTGCGAAACCAGCGGTGGCTGCCAAGCCAAGATTGGCCGCCGTGGACTTCTGGGTGAGCAGCGGGGTGGTGCAGGCAAGGCCGCTGCAAGGCGTGGCCGTGCTGCCGACGACGTTGTAACCTGCCAAGGCCGCCATCGATTCAGGCAGTTCGTTGTTCCTTTTGTACATCGCCTTGGAGACGGAGATAAAGTGACCCTCGCTTCCGACGTAACTGACTGAAATCGACATGTCTCTGGTCAACTGATGCTCAAATCCGAAGGTCCAGTTGATGTACTCGGGAGTACGGGAGCCATAGTACGGATCGAAGTAGGTCATGGTCGATCCGCCCGAAGTTCCGAGCCCAGTGGTTTCGGTGGTGGCGAACTCAGCCAGACTGGTGCCGCCCGTGGGCGGAGCCGGTGCTGCGATAGAACCGGTCCAGCCGCAAGCTACGGTGTCGGCATGACTGGTTGAACATGCGCTGTTATCCCAGTAGAACTGCGGAGCGTTGCTGATGGAGGCCGTCGCGGTGGCCGAGGGCGCGAGGCCCACGGTCCCGGGCGATCCGGATTGGCTGCCGCTGGTCCAGTCTCCGCGTGCGAAGGTGAGGTCGTAGCTGGCGCGAATCACGGTGTTGTGACCGACAGCATAGGCCAATCCCACACGTGGCTCAATGTTCTTGTACCAGGTAGGTGAAGGAGATTTTTGGTTGGAGAAGGGGACGGCCCCGCCGCCGGCGAACGCGAGAGTACCAAGGTTGCCCGTGATGGAGTTCTGACCAATCGGATTCAACCAGGTGAAGAGGTTGTGAACCTCGTGGATGGAGGGGTAGATATCCCAACGCAGGCCCAGGTTCAAGGTGAGCTTGGGAGTCAGTTTGAAGTCATCCTGACCCCAGAAGGAGGGGTCAAGCCAGCGCGATCCCAACCCGGGGACGCCGACGGTAATGGAACTGGCGTTGACAGCGCCCAGCATGTAGCTGGCGAAGGAAATTCCGGTCGCAGTGTTGAGGGTATCGCCCGAGCTCGTGAACCCTCCGGTTTGAGCTGCGGCGAACGTATAGTTCATGGGACCCGAAAACGTAGTTTCCTTCACGTAGTTGAACTGCTGTTCAACCACCTGCGCGCCGAAGTTGAAACTGTGCTTGCCGAACTCCCACTGTACGCTGTCCGACGCCTCATAGGTGTTGTTGGACTTTACGTTCCAGCCGGCATAGGTACCTTCTGAGGTGGTATTGTCCACGCCACCGGAGTACTGGATCTCAGGGAAACTGCCTGCAGCCTGGCCCGAGGGCAGATTGAGCAGACCGCTGTTCGCGGCGTCGTATTGGGTCGCGAAGTTAGGGGTGACCGAGAGGCTGTAATAACGACCATATGACAGTGCAGCCTGGTTGACGATGTGAGGAGTGATAGTCCAGGTGTCCTTCACAATGTCGACATTGGTTTTGGGTGTATAGGCCTGCTTGTCGTTGAACGGCGGTCCGAGGGCGTTGGCAGAACCCGAGGAATTGGGTCCGGTACTGGCCTGGCGGCCGAAAGCGACGATGATGCTGACCTGGTTGGCGCTGTTCATGTTGTAGTCGAGCCGGCCCGCCTGGTACCAGTTGGACAATCCACTGGGATAACCGGGAGCGATGTTGTTCGTGTACAAGCTCTGATTGGTGACCGCTTCATACGGCAACATGAGTTTGTTGAAGAACTGTGCGGACTGCGAGAAGCGGGCCGCCGGAATCTGGTCGTTTCCAGGCACGGCATACCCGTTGGCATTCGTGAATTGGGTACGCGAGCAAGCATTGGCCCCGGTGCCGGTGCAACCGCCCGAGGGCACTGGCTGTGTGGCAGGATCGTAGATGTGATAGCCGGGGTTCGCCGTTACATAGCTGGAATAATCGGCGTACGTGCCGAACGCATTGTTGGCGGCAGTGTATCCCATCATGGCATACGTGGGGACGGTCTGAAGCTGAGGCGTGGGACCGTTGGCGTCGCGGTACTGCCCGTAGTTATAGGAGAGGAAGAGTTTGTTCTTGATGATGGGGCCGCTGAGCACGACGCCGTACTCGTTCTGAATTTCGGTGGCCTTGACGCCGCCTAGCGCGCACCAGGGCGCGAGCGAAGTGGCTGGCGCGAGGCTGCTGCACGTATCTGTCCCGGTCATAACTCCGGTAACGGTGGGCTTCTTGTTATTGATAGCCCACGCATCGAGCACAGTGTTGCGGATGTATTCATACACTGAGCCGTGGATCTGGTTACCGCCGGACTTGACCGTGTAATTCTCAACGCCCTGACCGGCATACTGCGCGGAGAACGCCGAGGTTAACACCTGGAACTGGTCGATGGAGTCCAAGCCAAAGGCCGTCCATACGAAGCGCGGATCGCCGACCTGGTCGGCTTCGGGCAGGTTAATGCCGTCGATGTAGATTTCAGAGACGCCGCCGGCAGGACCGCTGCCGTTGACGATGCCCGAGTTATCGGTGCTGTTGTTCGAGGTGTAGTTGCCCTGCACGCCGGGCATCAGGTATTCCATGTCGGTACTGCGGCGCTGATCGGCGTTGCCGCCGAAGCCCATGAGAAGCGGAAGACTGGAGTACATCTGGTTGTCCATGACCGCGCCCAGTGTGGCGTCCGTGGTTTCGAGGACCGGCGGCGCCGTGGTGACGGTGATGGTTTGCTGCGCTGCGCCGATGGTGAGCGTGACATTGACGGCGACCGTTTCCAGAGCATCAACGGTTACGTGCTCCTGGACGAATTTCTGAAAGCCCTTGGCGGTGACGGTCAATGTGTATTCGCCAGGGAGTAGCGGGGTGATGCTGAAATCGCCGGCTCCGGTGGTGGTGCGAGTGGTGCTGGCGTTCTGCGTAACCAATGTTGCGGTGACGGTGGCACCACCGACGACCGCGCCGGTGGAATCGGTGACCGTGCCCGAAATGGCTCCGGTGCCGGACATCTGTGCATTCGCGCCAAGCGGCGTCATGATGGCGATGACCAACAGCGCCACGCAGCTCATTGCAGCGAAACACAACATGCGAGGAATGGGCCCTCGCGCTGCTTGCCTCGACTGGAATAGTTTGCTTAAGGCTAATTGCCTCATTGTGTTGCCTCCACTAGGTAGTTCATGTCGCTGCGAACTTGCGGCCACGCCCGCATTCTTGAAATTTCGCACACGTGGTCTGACCACATTTCGAAGCTCGACTAGTTTCATACACAAGGTTAAGAACTGTCAATAGTGAAATTCTTTGGATCACTTTTGAAAATTAAGTGTGAGAATGGCCGGACGAATTGGGGAAGAATTGGCCGACTCTAACCGTCCAAACACACGGCCACGTTGATTCGATCTCTCTGCAAGTGGTTGATGTTGAGACGGTTTTGCGCCACGATGCACGGATGATGTCGCGGACGGGGTGCGGTATTGGGATTGCCGGGCGGAGGAGGAAGTCCGGTCAGACCTTAGCAGCTCATATCACGTAAAGGGAGGCTGGGGTGCACGAAAAGGGACAGTGACGAGAAATATGGCCAGGCCGCGAGCTGCGAGAACGATTTTTTAAGACCGAACGAGTGGGGCGCCCCGGAGGCTCTTGCACAAAGGCGGAAGAACAACCGCAGGTCCTTCGACTCCGTTTGGCCTGGGAATGAGCCAAATTTCGCTCGGGATGACAGCTTATTGTGTAATGCGAATTTCAGATTCAGAACCCTAAGCGGCGGACGCTGAACGCGTTGGTCTCTTCTTCACGGCTACCTGCGATGCTTTGCGACCCGTGGGGCGCTCCATGCCCTGCGCGATCTGGGCCATGCGCAGGTGCTGCTCCATCAAATTGTGCGCTTCTTGCGGCTTGCGGGAACGAATGGCCCGATACAGCTCGCGATGCATTTCGGCGGACTCGCGCAGGTCGGTGGAACGTTCCACGGTCTTGCGGCGGGCGTCGTAGAGCGCCGATGTGATGGTTTCAATTATGGCGGCGAGGATGGGATTGCCGGAAGCCTGCGCGATGACGCGGTGAAATGTCAGGTCGTGAATGAGATAGTCGGTAGGGCTTTCGATGGCAGCGAACATCTCGGCGACCTCTTCGGCCAGCGCGGCATGGTGTTCCTCTTTACCGCGCTCGGCAGCCAGAGCGGCGAGATGACTCTCGAGAATGATGCGCGCCTCGAACATCTGCCACGTCTGAAAGCCATGCAGGGCGGTCATGAGGCTGAGAGAGGCTCTACTAAACTCAGGCGGACCGTCGGCAACAAAAGTGCCCACGCCGTGGCGGATCTTCATGACGCCCATGGCGGCGAGGTAGCCAATGCCGGTGCGCAGGCTGGCACGACTGATCTTGAGCGAACGCGCCAACTCGCGTTCCGGCGGGATTTTGTCGCCCGGCTGCAGGGTCCCATTTTCGATGAGGGAACGGATGTGGTTCACCACTTGCATGGTGCGGTGGCTGTTCTGTTCTTCCTCTTTCACCCGCGGCATACGTTCAGATACCTTCCTCTAAAAAATCCTGGACACTGCGAGATTATCACTGAAAAGAGAGGTTTGGCTCGATAAACTTGGGACGCGCCGATGGATTTGAGCGAGACCGGCGCGCTGCGCGGCCATGTATACTTGTGGTCTGACCTCAAGCGGTGCAAGCAGCCGCAGTTCGCTGATTACGAGGTAGAATGAATGCCATGTTGCTCCACGACGACCGTCTGTTTCCTTCCGAGTCAAACGCCCTTAAAGTAGCCCGTTCACTGTATGCACACGTCCGCAACCTGCCCATCGTGAGTCCGCACGGACACACCCAGGCATCATGGTTTGCCAACAACCAGCCGTTTCCCGACCCGGCGACGCTGCTGGTGCAGCCGGACCACTACATCTTTCGCATGTTGTACAGCCAGGGCGTCTCAATGGACGATCTCGAGATCGGGCAGCCTGTGGTGAAGGATCCGCGCAAGGTGTGGCGCATTTTTGCCAGCCACTATTACCTGTTCCGCGGCACGCCCACGCGGATTTGGCTGGATTACACGTTTCAGGAGCAGTTTGGCCTGACGGAGCGGCTGAGCGAGAAAACGGCGGACCTGTACTTCGACACCATAGCGGAAAAGCTGAAGACGCCGGAGTATTTGCCGCGGACTCTTTACGAGCAATTCAATATCGAAGTGCTGTCGACGACGGAGTCACCGCTGGATCCGCTGACGGCGCACCGGGAGATTCGCGATTCGGGCTGGAAGGCGCGCATCGTTCCCGCGTTCCGGCCGGATGCCGTGGTCGATCCGGAATTCAAGGGATTTGCCGGGCTCATTGCCGAGTTGGGCGAGCAGAACGGGGAAGATACTTCGACGTGGAAGGGGTACCTGAATGCGCTGATGAAGGCGCGGGCGCGATTCAAGACTTTGGGCTGCACCTCGACCGACCACGGACACCCCACGGCGCAGACGGCGGACCTGCCTCAATCGGAGGCGGCCGCGCTCTTCGGGAAGGTGATTGCGGGCAAGGCGAACGCGGCGGAGCAGGAACTGTTCCGTGCGCAGATGCTGACCGAGATGGCGCGCATGAGCGTGGAAGACGGTCTGGTGATGCAGATTCATCCGGGAAGCATTCGCAACCACAACAAATTTGTATACGAACGCTATGGGCGCGACATGGGCGCTGACATTCCAGGGACGACCGATTTCGTCCATGCGCTGCGGCCCCTGCTGGACCGCTTTGGCAACGACAAGAACCTGACCATCATTTTGTTCATGCTGGACGAGTCGACGATCAGCCGCGAACTGGCGCCGCTGGCCGGCCATTATCCGTGCTTGCGCCTCGGACCCCCGTGGTGGTTTCATGACAGTCCTGAAGGCATGATGCGTTTCCGCGAGCAGGCCACGGAAACCGCAGGCTTCTACAACACGGTTGGATTCAACGATGACACGCGGGCGTTTCTCTCCATCCCGGCGCGGCACGATGTGGCGCGGCGCGTGGATTGCGCGTTTCTGGGCAGGTTGGTGGCCGAGCATCGTCTGGGCGAGGATGAAGCGCACGAAGTGGCGCACCAGTTGACCTACGATTTGGTCAAGAAGGCGTACCGGCTATAAACACGACTGTGGTTCGTGGAGTAAGAAAGTGGAGTTTGCCGTATGAGTCTCTATTGTTCCGTGGGAAGCACCGAAACCGATCTTTCCGCCGCGCAACTGAAAGAATTGCTGGTGGAAAGTCTGGCCAAGCTGGGCGCGCGGAAGAACGTGCTGGTTGTGCCGCCCGACCAGAGCCGCGAGCACTCACGCGCCGGCGACCTGACGCGCTACACGTGGGAACACTACGGAGACAAGCTGAAGGTAGTCCTGCCGGCACTGGGCACGCATACGCCCATGCGGCCCGACCAGATTGAGCACATGTTCGGCGAGATGTCGCAGGAACTTTTCAAAGTCCATAATTGGCGCACCGATATTGAGACGCTTGGCGAGTTGCCGGCATCGTTTATCCACGAGCAATCGGAAGGCAAGCTGAACTACACGTGGCCGGCGCAGGTGAACAAGTTGATCTCGCGGGGCGGCTTCGACCTGATTCTTTCCATCGGCCAGGTGGTGCCGCACGAAGTGATCGGCATGGCCAACCACGCCAAAAACATTCTGATTGGCACGGGCGGGCGCGAGGGGATCAACCGCAGCCACTATTTGGGCGCTGTGTACGGGATGGAGCGGATCATGGGCCGCGCTGAGAACCCGGTGCGGAATGTGCTAAACCGCGCCCGCAAGGAGTTCCTGGGACATCTGCCGATCGTCTATGTGCAGACCGTGGTGGGACGCGGCAAGGATGGCGGCCTCGCGGTGCGCGGCCTATTCATCGGTGACGATCTCGAGTGCTTCCTGAAGGCCTCAGAACTGAGCCTGAAGGTGAATTTCGAGATGCTCGACAAGCCCATCAAGAAGGCCGTGGTATATCTTGACCCCAAGGAATTCCATTCCACGTGGATTGGCAATAAGGCCGTGTACCGCACGCGCATGGCGCTGGCGGACGATGCGGAGCTGATTATTCTGGGACCTGGCGTGCATGAGTTCGGCGAGGACAAGGGCATTGACGCGATGATCCGGAAGTATGGCTACTTCGGGACGCCGGCTACGTTGAAGGCGGTGAGCGAGAACGCCGACCTGGCCGCGGACTTGAGCGCCGCGGCGCACTTGATTCATGGCTCCTCGGAAGGGCGCTTCAAGATTGTTTGGTGCCCTGCCGAGTTGAGCCGCGAAGAGATCGAGGGCGTGGGCTTCGCATACGGCGAGTTGGCGGCGATGACGAAGAAATACGATCCGGAAAAACTGCGGCATGGCTGGAACCAGGTAAATGGCGAAGAGGTTTTCTTTGTCGCCAATCCGGGATTGGGATTATGGGCATGCCGTAGCCGGTTTGAGTGCGTGTCTCCGGCCGCTGTGGGGGCTGCCGCGGGGTAAATACCAGCTCCATGACCGCATGAGTTCCTCCCCTTTGGATTCGTGGTGTCCCACTCTTTCGCCAGAATGAGGGCGAAAGGATGAAGCACGGAGATGGTCCGAGACACAGACGGTTAGAGATCGAAAGAAATGGCGGCGCGCATAGCGCATTGAAGAGTTGGGAGGCACATAGGACGAGGTGACTATGGGAGATCAAGGTTTGAAGCTGAACAAATATTCAGTGGGCGTGGGTGACCGGTTTGCGCACCAGGCCAAGGCGCAATTGCAGGCATGTGTAAAGACTCTCGAACAGGGTGTCGAGGTGGTGCCCGTCTGGAACAAGTCGAACCGCGAGCACAACATCATCGGGTCCGAACCCTCCAGCGTGCGGGCAGCGGCCGATGCGGCGGTGAAGGCGCTGGGATGGAAGCTGCCGTATTTCTGCGACGCCGACCACATTACGGCCACGACGGTGGAACGCTTTCTTGCACCGTGCGACTTTTTCACCTTCGACGTGGCCGACTTTATCGGCCAGCCCGCGAAGGCATCGGATATCGAGAGCTTCGTGAAGCGGCATCCGGAGTTGAAGGGGAGTATCGAACTGGCGGGAGCGGACCAGGCCTTTGAAATTACCCCCGCGCTGCTGGAGCAAACGGCGCAGAAATTTCTGGCCGCGGTGAAGAAGGCCGGCGAAGTGCATCGCATCGTGCTGAACGCGAAGGGCGCGGGCAACTTTATTCCCGAGGTTTCAATGGATGAAACCGATCGCGCGCAGAGCCCCGTGGAACTGCTGATCATTCTGGCGGCGATTGCCGATGAGGGCATTCCCGTGCAGACCATTGCGCCGAAGTTCAGCGGACGCTTCAACAAGGGCGTGGATTACGTGGGCGACGTGCCGCAATTTGAGCGCGAGATGGCGCTTGACGTGGCGGCCATCGCCTACGCGGTGAAGCAATACAGACTGCCGGACAATTTAAAGCTGAGCGTGCACTCGGGCAGCGATAAATTCTCCATCTATCCGGCCATCCATGCGACCATGAAGCGCTTTAACGTAGGCGTGCACCTGAAGACCGCGGGGACTACGTGGCTGGAGGAACTGATCGGATTGGCCGAAGCGGGCGGCGAAGGCTTGGCGCTGGCCAAGGAAGTGTATGCTGAAGCGCTGGCCCACATGGAAGAGTTGTGCGGACCCTACGCGACGGTGATCGACATCGATCCCAAGAAGTTGCCGTCAGCCGATGAGGTGCGCGGGTGGACATCAGAGCAGTACACTTCCGCACTGCGGCACGTGGAGAACGACTCGGCCTACAATCCCAGTGTGCGGCAGTTGCTGCACGTGGGATTCAAAGTGGCTGCGAAGATGGGACCCCGTTATCTGGAATTGCTCGAGGCCAACGAATCCGTGATCGCGAAAAATGTGACAGAGAACCTGTATGATCGGCACATTGCGCCGGTGTTTCTGGGGCGCGCAATCTGATTCGATTTCCCGGGTCCCAAAATTGGGACCCGGGGCCACAACCTCGGGCGGCGCAACCAGACAATAATTCCCCATGGAGATCGAATGAACCCCCAACTGTTCAGCCTTGAAGGCAAGGTCGCGGTTGTGACCGGAGGCACGTCGGGCATCGGCCAGGCGCTAAGCCTTGGCCTGGCCGACGCGGGCGCCGATGTGATTGCCACGGCGCGACGCCAGCAGCAGGTAGACGACACCGCCAAAGAGATTGAGGCGCGCGGACGGAAGACGATCCGCATGGCCTCGGATGTGGGCGACCGTGCTTCGCTGGAGAAGCTGCTGGCGGCCACGCTCGACGCCTTCGGCAAGGTCGACATCCTGGTGAATTGCGCGGGCATCATCAAGCGCCGGCCCACAATCGACCTGCCCGAGGAAGAGTGGAACAACATTCTGAATGTGAATCTGACGGGGACACTGCGCGCCTGCCAGGTGTTTGGCAAGCCGATGCTGGAGCGCGGCTACGGGCGGATTGTGAATATCGCTTCGCTCAACAGCTTCGTGGCGCTGAGCGAGGTGGCGGCGTATGCGGCCAGCAAGGCCGGCGTCGCTTCGTTGACGCGCTCGCTGGCCGTGGAGTGGTCTAAAAAAGGCGTGACAGTGAACGCGGTTGCGCCAGGGGTTTTCCGCACCGACTTGAACGCGCAACTGCTGGACTCGACACCGCGCGGGCAGGAGCTGCTGATGCGCACGCCCATGGCGCGCTTCGGCAAGACGGAAGAATTGATTGGCGCGGTGGTGTACCTTGCGTCAGACAGCGCTTCGTTTGTGACCGGGCAGATCCTGGTGGTGGACGGCGGATTCCTGGCCAGCGGGGTAAATCAGTAAAGCAGGGACCAAGGGAACGAGAGACCAAGGGACCAAGAAGACAAGGGCTGCTCCGAGGAGAGCAGCCCTTGTTATTGGATCGCGAGTTTACTGCAGCGTGACGTTGGCGCCGGCCATTTTCAGAATGGCGTCGCCCTGCGCGGCTGTGACCTTCAAGTTTTGGCCGGTGACATTGGCGTAGCCGATGGTAAGTCCTGTCTTGCCGCTGAGAGTGACATTCTGCAGCACGATATCGCTGACCGGCGCTTCGGGCAGGCCGACGATGGCTCCTGCCATGTCGCCGCCGGTGGCTGTGATATTTCTGAACACGATGTTGTGGAAGTGGGGTGTAAGGCGCGTGACGGGCTGCGGCGCCACATCTCCCGGGGGAGGCAGGATACGCGGGTAGTATTCGCTGATGACGATCGGATTCTTCACGTCTTTCATGTCAATGTCGCTGAAGCTCAGATCGCTGACGTCGTTGCCGCGGTCGCGGTTGGCTTTGACGCGAATGCCGTTATCCGAGCCTTCGAAATGAATGCGCCTGGCCACGATGTTGTGCGCGCCGCCGGCCAGTTCGCTGCCGATGGAGAGGCCGTGACCGTGCAGGAAGGTGCAGTCGGTGATGGTGATGTCGCGGACGGGGTCATCGCCGCCCGGGGAGTCGATGGCGCCGGACTTGATGGCGATGGCGTCGTCGCCGGTATCGGCATAGAGATGATCGATGCGCACGTTGGACGAGGAGAAGGGGTCGACGGCGTCGGTGTTCGGCGATGGATACGGCGCCAGAATGCGGACGTGGCTGATGACCACATCGTCGCAGTAATAGGGAACGAGCTGCCAGAAGGGCGAGTTCTGGATGGTGACGCCTTCGACGCGCACATGCTTGCAGTGATCGAAGACTACGAGGCGCGGACGGGGATGGGGATTGCCCATGACTCCGGCATCGTGAAAGCCGCGCATCGCCTTCCACCAGCTTTCGCCCTGGCCGTCGATTGTGCCTTCGCCGGTGATGGCCACGTTCTCGGCATTGGTGGCGCTCACCAGCGGTGTGGCAGCGGGCAGCCGGAACTCGATCTTCGGCGGATAGTCTTCGTGATCGGGCGAGCCCAGCAGCGTGGCGCCTCTGTCGAGTTGGAGGGCGATGTTGCTCTTGAGCATGATGGGCGCGCTCAGATAAGTGCCTGCGGTGAGGCGCACGATACCGCCGCCCTTGGCCTCACAGGCGTCGATCGCGCCCTGAATGGCGGTGGTGTCCTTGGTGGTGCCGTCGCCTTTGGCGCCGAAGTCGCGGGGGTTGCAAGTTGTGGCTGCATGCAGCGCGCCACAGGATAGGAAAGCAAAAGCCAGCGCGCACAGGATTGCCGAGTGGTTGCGGGAAATCTTGAGTCGAATCACGGAACTGCCTCTTGAGGAATTGAATTGCTTGCGGAAATCATCATACGCTGCCGGAGGTCGAGTGGTCCTACCACGAGAAAGGAGGGAGCGAGGGAGCAAGAAAACAAGAGCGCGCGAATGGTAGAATTCCGCTGGGCTATCTTTCCGAATCGAGAACATCGTGAAAAAAATCCTTCCTGCAGTTTCTTCTCTGAGAATTCCTCTCCATTTTTCAATCAGCATCACAGTTGCGGCGCTCATCGCTGCCGGGTCTTCTGCGGCGGCTCCGGCACAGTCGGCTCATGTGAGCCATGCGCAGGCTGTGGCCCGTGCGCGACTGATCGTGTCCAAGATGACGCTGGACGAAAAGATCAGCGAACTTCACGGCGTGCACGACGCCACGCGGTACCGGATGGTGCCGGGCGTGCCGCGGCTGGGCATTCCCGATTTCTGGATGACGAATGGACCCGCAGGAGTGGGGCCCGGGGGCGCGAGCCCGCAGCCGCCGGCCACCGCGATGCCCGCGCCTATTGCTTTGGCCGCAACCTGGGATCCGGAACTGGCGCACACATACGGCAAGCTGGAAGCCGAAGAGACGCGATCACTGGGCAGCCTGCTCTTTGAATCGCCCGACATCAACATTGCGCGCGTGCCGCAGGGCGGACGTGTGTTTGAGAGTTTCGGCGAAGATCCTTTTCTTGACGGGCGCATCGCCGTGGCCACGATCGAGGGCATACAGAGCACCGGCATCATGGCGAATGTGAAGCACTATGTGGCCAACAACCAGGAGGCAGACCGGCACGCCGTTGACGAGGAGATTGGCGAACGGGCGCTGCGCGAGATCTACTTGCCGGCCTTCGAGGCGTCGATCAGGGAGGCCCATTCGGCGTCGCTGATGTGCGCGTACCCGAAGGTGAATGGGGCGTTCAACTGCGAGAATGGACCGCTGCTGAATGGGGTCTTGAAGAAGGAATGGGGATTCGACGGATTCGTGCTTTCCGACTGGGGCGCGACACACTCGACCGTGCCCAGCGCGCTAAATGGGCTGGATCTGGAGATGCCGACTGGAGTTTATTTCGATAAGGAACTGCGCAAAGCAGTGGATGCGGGACAAGTTCCGGTTTCAGTGCTCGATGAAAAGCTGGTGCGACGGTTCGCAAAGGAGATCGAATTTGGCGACTTTGGGCCGCAGCCGAAACCGGTGCCGATTCCGGCGCTCGCACACGGGGCCGTCGCGCGCCAGATTGCGGAGCAGGGCATGGTGCTGCTTAAGAACGACGGCAATCTGCTGCCGCTGGACGCAAAGTCATTGCGCACCGTTCTGGTGGTGGGTCCGTACGCGGTGCGGCCGAGCACCGGCGGCGGGGGCAGCTCGCACGTGATCCCGCTCTACACCATTACTCCCTATGACGGGTTGAGCTCTGAGCTGGGCTTGCAGATCCACTTGACCGTGATGGATGGCAGCGACATCAATGCGGCCGCGGAGGCGGCCAAGCGTTCGCAAGTCGTCGTAGTGATGGTGGGCGATCAGGACAGCGAAGGACGCGATCAGAGCCTGGATCTGCCCAAGGCGCAGACCGATCTGATCAAGGCGATCGCGGCGGCGAATGCCAAGACGGTGGTTGTGGTGAAGAGCGGATCAGCGGTGCTGATGCCGTGGATTGACAGCGTGCCCGCGGTGCTGGAGGCGTGGTATCCGGGCGAGGAAGACGGACACGCCGTGGCCGACGTGCTGACAGGCAAGGTGAATCCCAGCGGCAAACTGCCACTCAGCTTTCCACGCAGCGTGGAAGATACGCTGGCCAGCAATCCGGCGCAGTATCCGGGCGTGAACGGCGTAGCGCATTACAGCGAGGGGCTGGAAGTGGGTTACCGCGCCTACACTGCACATAAAATTACGCCGCTATTTCCGTTTGGCTTCGGGCTTTCGTATACCGAATTCAGCTTCGATGCGCTGAAGGTGAGCCGGCAACCGGGCAGCGACAGCGCGACGGTCAGCTTCAAGGTGACGAATACCGGCAAGCGTGCGGGGGCTGAGGTGGCCGAGGTGTATCTGGGCTTCCCGGCGATCGACGAAGGCAACGAACCGCCTTTGCAGTTGAAGGCATTCAGCAAGGTGCTGCTGAATCCCGGCGAATCGAAGACCGTGGAAGTGAAGCTGGATGCACGCGCGTTTTCCTACTGGTCAGAGAAGTCACATGCGTGGACCGTGGCGCCGGGCGAATTCCAGGTGATGGTGGGGGATTCGTCGGCGAATACACCGCTGAAGGCGAACCTGACGGTGCGCTAACCGTCAGCTTTGGGCTGTTCGCTTTTTGCTGCGGATTCTGTGCCGGGGGTGCTCAGTGGCAGATGGATGATGAAACGCGTGTTGCCGGGCTGTGATTCCACGTCAATCGTTCCGCCGAATTTCTGTGTGATGATGCGGTGCACGATCTCGAGGCCGAGTCCAGTGCCCGATCCCACGGGCTTGGTGGTGAAAAACGGTTCAAAAATGTGAGGGAGGACATCGGGCGCAATGCCTGAACCCTGATCGCCGATGCACACCACGAGCTGGCCGGGCTCGGACCACGTGGAGATTTCGATCTTCGCGCCTTCGGGTGAAGCGTCCGTAGCATTGTCGATGAGATTGGTCCACACCTGGCTGAGGGCGTAGCCGCGTGTCTTGATGGTAGAGGGCGAGGCCGCAAAGCGTTTTTCGACCTGAATCTGCTTGAGGCGCAGCTTGTGGCCGAGGATGGTCAGGGTGCTTTGCAGGCTGTCGTGGACGTCGAGTTCCTTGCCCGGGGTGCGCTCGTCGTAGGCAAATTTCTTCACTGCAACCACCAGCTCGTTGATGCGGGATATGCTTTCCTCGATAGCACAGACCAGCGAGACGCTGGAGACAAGCGCGCCAAACCAGTTAAGCGCATCGGAAAACGAGGAGGCGTCGAAATGCTCCTGGGCGCAGGCGACCTCTTCGTGATCGAAGCCCATGGAAACCAGAACGGGGCCGATGGTGTACGCGTTTTCGACGCCAGACTGAGACAGCCATTCGCTCATGGCCTCCTCGGCGTCGGCCTGCTCGACGCTGCTCATGGCCTGCTGGTTGCAGCCGTGGAGAGCGTGTTCGAGAAGGCCCTTCATGCACTCAATCTGATCGGGGGTTTTGGGTTTCGCGCTGCCGCGCAGACTGATCTCCTGGAGGCGCAACAGGTTTTCGCGGAGCTGCGACGCCGCGCGCTTGGCGGCTGAGCCGGGATTGTTGAGCTCGTGCATGAGGCCGGCGGCGAGCGTACCCAGGGAGACGAGCTTTTCGCGGTGCAACGCCTCGACCTGATAGGTCTGCAAGCGTTGCGCGCTGTCGGCGAGGACAATTTTGCGCACCCCGGGGCAGCAGGCAAGCAGGGACCAGAAATCCTGCTCGCTGAAGCGAAGCAGCACGGTATCCTGCACTGCCAAGATGCGGAACATGGACGCGGTCCTGCAGGTGAGCAATGGGGTTTCGCCAAAGCCATCGCCGGCGCGTGCGGAGCCCACCAGAGTCCAGGTTCCATCCCCCTCTGGGCGCTTGGCGCAGGTTTCGCCCTCGAGGACTAGCCAGTAGAACTTCCACGGCTGGCCGGCTTCGACCAGGACTGCGCCTGCTTTGGCAGTGACGCGATCAACCTGATCGATGCCACTGATCTCGCTGAAGGGAGTTTCGGCGAAAAGGCGGGTGTGCGGAAGAACCTCCGCGACATCGCGGAGGTGGATCGATTCGACCTGGATGGGTTGTGGACTCTCGCTCATCTTGCCTATCGCAGAAAACTTGTCTCAGGGGCTAAAGCCCCGAAGACTTTCCTTGCTTTTTCGGCACGGCTAAAGCCGTGCCCTTTCAAAATCGGATTTATGCAACCACCTCTAGAACCCTGCCAAATACTGGTGAACAAATTGCACCGCGATGGAACCCTCACCCACCGCGGAGGCCACGCGCTTTATGGAACCGTGGCGCACATCGCCGGCCACAAAGACGCCGGGAACGCTGGTCTCGAGCAGGAGGGGCTCGCGGGTTTCGCGCCATACGTCGAGCAACTTGCCATCTTTGCGCAAGTCCGATCCTGACAAAACAAACCCATTTTCGTCGCGCAGAATGCACGGAGGAAGCCAGGCCGTGACGGGCACTGCGCCGATGAAGACAAACAGCGAAGTTGCCGGCACTTCAGAGTCCCCCGCGGGGCCGCGCAATCGCAACGACTCCAGGCGCTCATTGCCAATGGCCTCGAGCACCTGGGTTTGCGCCGCAATCACAATATTGGATGTACGAGAAATCTCATCGATCAAATATTTCGACATGGTGGCCGAAAGCCCTTCTCCGCGCACCAACATGGTTACTTTGGTGGCATATTTGGAGAAGTAGAGGGCGGCCTGGCCGGCAGAGTTCGCGCCGCCGACGATGTAGACCTCTTCTCCCTCGCAGGCACGGGCCTCGACCAGGGCCGCGCCGTAGTAGATGCCGCAGCCTGTGAGGCGGTCGGCACCGGGAATCTCGAGCTTGCGGTACTGGACGCCGGGCGCCAGGAGCACACAGTGGCCGGAGATCTCGCGGCCGTCGGAGAGCTGCACAAAGCGGTATTGGCCGGCGATGCGCATGCCGGTGGCCCGCTGGGTAACGAACTCCGCGCCGAAGCGCGAAGCCTGGGCGTGGGCGCGGCGCCCGAGATCGGCGCCGGTGATGCCGGAAGGAAAGCCAAGATAGTTCTCGATGCGCGAGCTGGAGCCAGCCTGGCCGCCGGGGGCAAGAGGTTCTAGGACAAGAGTGCGCAAACCTTCGCTGGCGCCGTACACCCCGGCAGCGAGCCCCGCCGGACCGGCGCCGATCACGATCAGGTCGTAAAAATCCTGGGTGGCCTGAACACTGAGGCCGACGCGGCTGGCAAGCAGTTCCAAGTCCGGGTCTACGAGCACGGAGCCGTCGGCAAAGACCAGCACAGGGAGCTTACTGGGATCGAGTTGGCGATCCTCGAGAAGCTTAGAGGCCTCAGGGCTGGCGGCAACGTCGAGCCAGCGATAAGGCACGTGATTGCGCGAGAGAAAGTTGCGCACGCGAAAGTCATTGAGCGACCAGCGATGGCCGATGATGCGCAGGCCCTCGAAGGCCGGCCGGTAACCGGCCTGCCAATCTTCGAGAAGATCGGTGAGGACGGGATAGAGCTTTTCTTCCGGCGGATCCCAGGGCTTGTTGAGGTAGTAGTGAATGCGCGCGGTATTGATGGCGCGAATGGCGGCCTCGGTGTCAGCGTAAGCGGTGAGGAGCACGCGGCGTGCGTCAGGATATATTTCGCGCGCCCGCTCCAGCAGTTCCACGCCGGTCATGCCGGGCATGCGCTGGTCGCTGATAATCAACGCCACGGGTTCGTCGCGCGACTTTAACTGGGCCAGCGTATCCAGTGCGGCCTGACCGCCGGCAGCGCGCATCACCCGGTAGGTTTCGCCATAATGCCGGCGCAGGTCCTGGACCACGGCCTCAAGGACGCTTACGTCGTCGTCAACTGCCAGGAGGATAGGCCTCGCCATAGGTAAGAGTTTAGAGCCTTATCTTCAATTTGTGCCGATCGCCGCCCGCGTCCCCCCATAAAATAGCCTCTGACCCGGCTGTCCATCTCTAGTTAATGGCTTACGCTGCCTCAGTAAAAGGATTTGATGACTTAGGGGGCCAACTGGCTGTAAGCTCGGTGATAGTAGCACCCGGGGAACCGCAGGCCCAAGCTGATGCAGAGGGTTGCCGAGTAAGTTGATTCGGCAGGCAATGTTGGAAGAATGGGCACTGCAAAGAGCCAATGTCTATTAGCCAATAAGAGTCATTGCCTTTTGGCCGATAAGAGTCATTGTCTTGGGCCGACAAGAACGATAGGGTTAAGATTGCTCGTGCCGAATTTGCATGGTTGGCGGTTTGCTTGAGTTGCCGGGTTTGAAATGCTGAGTTTTTCCCGAGAGGGGTAAGGCAGTCAGGGTTAACACCATGAACAAAATCATCCTGGCCGATTCGCAAGCGATTTTCCGCGCTGGGACCGCCAAGGTTCTGGCCATGGACGAGGACATGCGCATTATTGCGCAATGTACCGACCTGGAACGCATGTTCCACGCCATCACCACATTTCCAGGAGCCATTGTGGTGTTTGCAGCGTCGTTGCAGCCGGATTTCTCGCGGCTCTCCATGCTGATAGAGACCACGGGAAGCCGCGGCATTGTGGTGGTGGAAAACAACGACAATGCGGCAAGCTACGTGCAGCAGGGATTTCGCGGCGTAGTGTTTCGCAACGTAACAGGGACGGCGCTGGTGGAGTGCGTGCGGCGCGTAGCCGGCGGCGATACCTGGATGCCCAGCCAGACCGCGCAGCCGGAGTCGCCCGAAGAGGATTTGGTGGGAACGCGCGTGCGCGACCGCCTGACCCCCAAGGAAATGCGGATCGTGGCCCTAATTGTGCAGGGCTGCAAGAACCGCGAGATTGCGCAACGGCTCAAGACCACCGAGCAGGTGATTAAGAATTATCTGCGGTCGATCTACGACAAGACCGGCGTGGGCGACCGGCTGGAGCTGGCGCTATTCACGATTCATCATCGGGTGCTGGCCAAGGCCGCGGCCGAAGCCGGCCACAAGATGGAAGCCGAGGCGCGGAATTCGCCGGGCGCCGTGGCGTAGGTTCTCTGAGAAAACTTCTCTTCCCTTCCCGGCACATCTCAGGTTGCGTGCATCAGGCTGGCCAGAAGAATCAGCAGCACGACGACGCTGACGACGGTGTAGAGCCGATCGCGCTCGAGAGCAAACCCCGCAATCGCCAAACCGACGCGCGCCACCGGCGTGGCAATCAGCAATAACAATCCGATTTGGATGATGCCCAGGCTTTCAAGGTGCGCGGCCGAGCGCACGATACCGGGGAACGTGCAAACGCTGGGACCGCTCGCGACAAAATTGCGATAATCCACGCGGTCGGCGTGGTGCTGGACCAGATAGGCCACGGCACCGATGGTGACCACGGCCGCAGCCAGCAAGACGCCCGCTTGCAATAGCCTGCCGATGATGGTTTCGAGGCGGCGGTCGTTCATCGGTTAGACCTTCCCCGTGATGCCGTTCACGATCATTTCAATCGCGAGAGCCAAGATGACGACGCCAAAGACCATGCGGAGGGTTTTGACGCGCATGTGCACAAGCAGTTTGGCTCCGACGAGGGCGCCGGCGAGCACTCCGAGCATGACCGGCATGGCCACTTGCGGGTTGATGTATCCGTTCTTGAGATAAAGGCCGGCGCTGGCCGCGGCGGTGACGCCGATCATGAAGTTACTGGTGGTGGTGGATACCTTGAAGGGAATGCGCATGACGCGATCCATGGCGATGACTTTGACGGCGCCGGAGCCGATGCCCAGCAGGCCCGAAAGCGCGCCCGCGCCGAACATCATGGCGAATCCCGCGGGCACATGACGCACGCCATAGGTCTGAGGCGTGCCTGCGACGGGATAGTCGCCGCCCAGACGCAGCCGGGTGGCCAGCGCATCCGATGGCACGCGTTCCGCGCTCTCCGGCAAGCCTTTGAACGACAAATACGCAGCTTGCAACAGGATCAGGCCGAAGACGATCGCCAGCGCGTGCGTGCTGACGCGGGCGGCCAGGAACGCGCCCATAATGGCGCCGATTGTGGTGGCGATTTCAAGAAACATGCCGATGCGGATGTTGGAAAAACCCTCGCGCACATAGGCTGCCGCTGCGCCCGAGGAAGTGGCGATGACGGATACCAGCGAAGCGCCGATGGCGTACTTCATGTCGACGCCGAGAGCCAGGGTGAGCGCGGGTACGACAACCACTCCGCCGCCGAGGCCGGTGAGCGCGCCCAGAAAGCCGGCGAGCGCGGAGAGCGCCCAAACCACGACGGTGAATTCGAGGGCCGTCATTGAATTAGTTTGGGCTCCTTACGCGATCGCGCGGTGCAGGTTGATTCTTAAGCGTTCTCGACGATCTGGAATCCTGCTGCAAATCCAAGCCTGTTCATGAAACAGGGTCCGTAAGTCTTTCCGCGATGCTCTTGGCCTGAGTAAACAGGGTGAGATAGTCCGGCCCGCCGGCTTTGGAGTCGGTGCCGCTCATATTGAATCCGCCGAAGGGATGCGCGCCCACCATGGCGCCCGTACACTTGCGATTGAAGTAGAGATTGCCGACGTGGAAGGCACTACGTGCCGCAGCTTTTTTCGCAGGATCGTTGGTGTAAAGAGAGCCGGTGAGACCGTACTCGGTGTTGTTGGCGACACGCAGACCCTCTTCAAAACTGGCGACCTTGATGACGGCAAGTACGGGGCCGAAGATCTCTTCCTGCGCAAGCGCCGCGTTGGGCGCGACGTCGGCGAAGATGGTTGGTTCGAGAAAGTAGCCGCCATCGCTGGTCTGCGGCGCGTTGCCGCCGGCGACCAGTCTGCCTTCCTTCTTGCCGGTCTCGATATAGCCCAGCATGGAGTTGAGCGCAGCCTGATTGATGACGGGACCGAGATTGGCATTGCTGGCCGGGTCGCCCACGGTGAGCGTGGCGACGCGCTCGCGCAGATGTTCCACGAACACATCGTAAATCGGCGCTTCAATGATGGCCCTGGAGCAGGCCGAGCATTTCTGGCCGCTGAACCCGAAGGCCGAAGCCACCACAGCCTCGACTGCGGCGTCGAGGTCGGCGTCTTCCGACACGAGAATGGAATCCTTGCCGCCCATTTCGAGGATGGTGCGCTTGATCCAGATTTGGCCGGGCTTGGGTTGCGCGGCGCGCAAATGAATTTCCAGGCCGACCGGCCGGGAACCGGTGAAGGCGATGAAGCGGGTTTTGGGGTGCTCCACGATGGCGTTGCCGAAGGTTGCGCCGGAGCCGGGGCAGAAATTGACCACGCCGTCAGGCATGCCAGCCTCTTCAAGGACTTCGACGAAACGCGCGGCGATGGTGGGCGCGTCGCTCGACGGCTTGAGAATCACCGTGTTCCCGGTGACGATGGCGGCGGCCGTCATGCCGGCCATGATGGCGAAGGGAAAGTTCCACGGCGGAATGACCGCGCCCACTCCGAGCGGAATGTAATGTAGCTCGTCGCGCTCGCCGGGATACTGAATGGGCGTGGTGGCCGCGGCGAGGCGCAGCGCTTCGCGGGCGTAGAACTCAAGAAAGTCGATGGTTTCGCCCACGTCGGCGTCGGCTTCTCCCCAGTTCTTGCCGACTTCGTAGGTGAGCCAAGCCATGAACTCAAATTTGCGCTTGCGAATGACATCCGCGGCATTGAGCAGCAGAGACGCACGCACGTCGACCGTGGTCTTGCTCCAGGAATCGAAGGCACGGAGTGCGGCAGACATGGCGGCATCCACCTGCGCTGCGCCAGCCTTCTGATGAATGCCGACAATTTGCGCGGGGCGCGCGGGATTGATGGAGCGAATCCGCTCAGTGGTTCTCATGCGCTTGCCGCCGATAATGAGCGGGTAATCGCTGCCGAGATGCACGGCCACCTCATCGAGGGCGTGGCGCATGGCGCGCGCATTCTCGGGGTTACTGAAGTCGGTGAAAGGCTCATTCGCAAACACGCCTTGCGGCGTGCGCGGCTGGATGGTGGGAGGGACACCTGCGATGGCCATAACCCCACCAGTTTACGGCAAATCGGAGGTGTGAGCGCAGTGAGGAAGGACACGCGGCGGCGGTTTGGCCTGGATACCAGCCAAGACGAGGGAGCCCCAATGCCAAGGTGGGCCGCGACCTGCCGCGCGAGTGTTTTCCGCTTGACAGGGCGATTGGGCGAAACGTATACCTCAAAGCCTGACGGGGCGGATTCCCCAAAATCCATTCACTGAAGCGAGGAGAGAGGTCATGAGGAGATTTGTGTTTGGTTTGATCGGGACGGCGCTGGTGGCCGGATGCCTGAGCGCGGCGGTGCCGGCGCGGGCGCAGAGCAAGGATGAGCAGGCGATTCGAACGCTGGAGGACCAGTTTGCCGCGGCCGTCACGGCCAAAAACCTGGACGCGATCATGAAATTTTACGATCCAGGTAATGAGCTGTTTGTGTTTGACGTCGGCGTTCCGCGGCAGCACGTGGGTTGGGAGGATTACAAGAAGGACTGGCATGATTTTCTTGCGATGTTGCCCGGACCGATCAAGTTTACGGTCAGCGACGTAAGCGTTACGACAGACGGCAAGATTGCGTATGGACACAGCATCCAGAGTCTATCGGGAACGGGCACGGACGGTTCGCCGATGGATATGACGGTGCGATTGACCGACGTGTACCGGAAGATCGACGGAAAATGGCTGATTGTGCAGGAGCATGTGTCGGTGCCAATTGACTTCTCCGCGGGAAAGCCAGTGCCGGATTTGATGTCGAAGCCCTAAGGACAGGGGTCAGATTTCAGGGATCAGGGGTCACGCGCGATCACTGCTGCGCTTGCGGAAAACGATTTTCAGTTCGCGGCGCCAGTGCTCGGCGATAGCGATCAGCTCCCACTCAATCTGCGGCGAGAGGTAGCGCAGCACCGTTTCGTTGGCAGGGTGAATGCGCAGGGCGGGCGCGGCAAGGATGAGGCGCGGCGGGAGGGCAGAAACTTCGACGCCAGGAAAGTAGCCGTTGCGAGTGAAGGCCGAGAGCGGCGCGGTGGTTCCGGCGACGGGCTGACGGTCGGCGTTGAGGGCACGCACGCGCATCCAGTAGTCGAGGGCCTGCAAAGGAAGGTGCAGATCCTCGTCGGCTTTCAATTCCAGGACCACGAGGCGCGCGTTGCGGTCGAGCGTGAGCAGGTCGAGCATACCGCGATCTCCGCTGGAGAGCGCGGGAACCTGGTTGTAGACCAAATCGTCACGCAACTCGGGAAGCAGTTCCCCGAGCCGCGTACGTAAACGCGATTCCAGCCAGCGCTCGGGCGCCATGCGGAAGAGCGGGTCGGTGTGCGCCCCATCGGCATGGCGGCTGAGGAAAAGACGGCGCAGAAGATCGCGGCACAGGTCTTCATTTTCGGGCGTGAGCGGGGTCTCGCTCGGACCCGCGCCAAAGGTGATTTCGTCTACGCGCGCGAAGGAGTGAGCCGAAGCGCCATGACGCACGCGGGCAAATTCCAGGCCATGCAGCAATATGCCCACTGCGGTTGCGGAATGGGGACGGACTTCAACGCGCTCGCGCGCGGCATCGGGGACAAGCGCGAGAAGTCGGGTAATGCCGGTTTCACAACGCTCCAGCGCAGCGGCGCGCGAAAAGGCGTGAACCAGTCGTGACTCAAGGTTGCCGGTATCGCGAAAATCAACGGGCAGGAGCTGTTCGCTGCGCTCATCGAGAGTGAACAATTCAAAATTAGCGGCGGCGTGGTTGAACCAGGCCATGCGCTCGGCGGTTGGACGCCATGCGCCAGCAGGGACAACGACCTTGAGGCCACCGAAGTGGCGGCGCGCGTCGGCGTGCTGGCGGCAGTAGTCGAGCCAGAGAATGCCGAGGGTGAGAACGCCATCGATGACCGAGGCGGATTCGGCAGTGCCCACGCCGATGACGGCATCGGCCGCGGTTCCTTTGAGCAAACGGCCGCGGACGTAGGCGGGACCGAAGCTGTGCTCGAGATCCATGGCGGTGCGAAGGCCGTCGACCTTTGAACCGATGAATTGCCGCGTGAGCACGCGCTCGAGGAGACGCTGATAGTTGCGGCGCGTGGCGTCACGGGTGGTGGGGGTGCGGCGATCGCCGCTGGGGGTAAGTTCCAGAAACTGCGGCCTGGCCGCGCCCATGCGTCGCGTGGCCAGGCGCAGCGATTGCGCGCGCGGTCTTACCTCAACGATGGTGCGCACCAGGTTGCGCTCCTCGCTCCAAAGCTCGAGCAGGCAGCGGCCGTGAGACTCGTCGACGGAGTAGCGCGCGGTACGCATGTCGAAGAGGACGCGGCCGTCTTCAAGCACTGCCGCGGCAGGGTACGCGGCCAGATAGGATTCTATGATCTTCGCCAGCTCCGTCGGCGATGCAGTTTTAGCTTCGGTCTCTTCTCGATGTGTGGCGGGGCCGACGTGCATGGCGTTCTCTTACCACGCCATGCGCTGGCGCAGATTGGTGATGTGGGCGACGTGATGGCGGCTGTGCCACTCGTAGAGCGCGAGCGACGCGGCGAGATTCTGGCGGCCCATTTCCGGATGATTGAAGCCGCGCTGGAAATCCTCTTCCGACATGGATTGGAGGAGGGCCACCCAGCGGGCGTGCAGCGCGTCGATGAAGACCAGCGAGCCGTCGATGGACAGGCGCGAGTCAGGCAGGCGCGCCCACGCGGCTTCGTCGTAGGGCTTGATGGTGGGCCAATCTTCGGTGAGCGCGAGCTTGAAGCGAACCACGGAGTTGGTGTGGCTATCGGCGAGGTGATGCACAACCTGGCGGACGGTCCAGCCGCCTTCACGATAGGGGGTGTCGAGCTGAGCCTCACTCAGGCCGCCGACCGCGGCGCGAAGGCGCTCGGGCAACAGGCGCAGAGTTTCAATGTGCGCGATGCCAATGCCGGGTGTGCTGGCGGCGGGCGAACGGAAGCGTCCCACGGGATAGCGAAGATTGTCCTGATCGGTCATGGCAAAAACCTTAACATGCCTTGACGGCTAAGTGAAACGTGATCAGGAGAATAGACACAACGGCTGCCGTCCACGCGGAGGAGGAAAGCAGCGCGAAAGGCGATGCTTACGCGTGGTGGTGATGGTGGTGATGATGATGGTGGTGATGATGGGACCCGGCAGCGAATGCGGGACTTGCAAACACCATCAAAAGCAGCGCTGTTGCAAGCAATTTCTTCATAGGACGAATCCTAGCATGCAGAGATCGGCGACGGAAGCGCGCAGCCGCAGCAGGTATCAACAAAAGTAACGTGCGGATGCGGGCTTCCGGCCGGCCTGATAGGAAAGACGCAGTTGGCGTAGACTTGGATTACGATGATGCGGCCTGAAACTTCCCCAAACCTGAGCCATCGGCGCTACTTTTTCGAGAAATTCGGCATCACGGAGAGGCTGCTGGAGCGCTGCCTGGGCGAGGCACTGAGCGCTGGCGGCGACTACGCGGACCTTTACTTCGAATCGGTTACAGCCACGGCGCTGGGCGTGGACGAGCAGATTGTGAAGTCGGCGAGCCAGGGCACGAGCGCCGGATGCGGCATCCGCGTGCTCAGTGGGGAGCGGACTGGCTACGCGTATACCGACAACCTGAATCCGGAGCGGCTGTTGCATGCGGCGCGGACTGCGGCGCTGATCGCGTCAGGACCTTCGAAGCAGACGGTGCAGGGATTTACGGAAACGCGGACCGCGGATCTGTATCCGGTTCCGCTGGGCGGCTACGACCTGGATCTGGCGGCACGGTTGGAGCTGATTTTGCGCGCCGATCGCGCGGCGCGAGCCTACGACAACCGAGTGGTGCAGGTGCGCACGAGTTACAGCGAGGAACTGCGGCGGATTTTGATTGCAGCGTCGGATGGGGCGTTTGCCAGCGATACGCAGCCGCTTTGCCGGTTGAATGTATTTGTGATTGCTAAAGACGGCGCGGTAACGACGAAGGGGTCGGCAGGCGGCGGAGGACGATCCGGCCTGGAACAATTTGTGGGATCGAAAAGCCCGGAGCACCTGGCGCAGGAGGCAGCGCGCGGCGCGATTTTGCAACTGGGCGCGGTGGCCGCGCCGGCCGGCGAAATGGAAGTGGTGCTAGGGCCCGGCTGGCCGGGGATTCTGCTGCACGAAGCGGTGGGACACGGGCTGGAAGCTGACTTCAATCGCAAGGGGACGTCGGCGTTTACGGGATTGATCGGGCGACCGGTGGCGAGCCCGAAGGTAACGGTCGTCGATAACGGAACCATGGCCGGGAGGCGCGGCAGCCTGAACGTGGACGACGAGGGATCGGCGACACAGGAGACGGTTCTGATCGAAGGCGGCGTGCTCAAGGGATATTTATCCGATAAGCTGTCGGCGCGGCTGATGGGCATGCCGAACACCGGGTCGGGCCGACGCGAGAGCTACCAGTCGATCCCCATGCCGCGCATGACGAACACCTACATGCTGGCCGGTGACGATGCGCCGGAAGATATTCTGCGCAGCGTGAACCGCGGGCTTTACGCAGTGAACTTCGGCGGCGGGCAGGTGGACATCACGAATGGCAAATTCGTATTTTCGGCGTCGGAAGCTTACCTGATCGAGGACGGCAAGGTGACGGCGCCAGTGCGTGACGCCACGCTGATCGGCAACGGACCGGAAGCGCTCAAATACGTGTCGATGGTGGGCAACGATTTAAAGCTCGATGAAGGCATCGGCACCTGCGGCAAGGATGGGCAGAGCGTGCCGGTGGGCGTGGGCATGCCGACCATCAAGCTGGACAAGATGACGGTGGGCGGGACGGGAAGGTAGCGCAGGCGCGAAAAGCAAATGCGGATCCTTCGACTCGCCCTCGCTTTGCTACGGTCGCCCAGGATGACGGTTTCATTCTTGACAACAACTTTGTTTTGGGTGCGAATGCTGGAGCGCAGCGCTATGTGTGCCCGTTGTAGTCCAGTGGGCCGGCCATGATCATGCCGCTCTTCTGGCGGCCGTGGATGTACCAGCAGCACCAGCCGGTTTCATGGGCTACGGTGCCGGACGTGGCCAGGTCGGTGTAGGCAACTTTGCCATAGAGGTAAATCTTCTCTTCCCAGTCATCGACGCGCTGCGCCTGTTCGGGGCTCTCGCAGGCCGACGTCACTTCATCGCGATGAAAGGTCTTGATTCTTGCGGACTCGCCGGGCAGCAGAAGCATGGGCGCGAGCGGGGCGCGGAGCTCGGTCTTGAAGACGGGAGCAGGGGGCAACTGCGCTTCGTCGGGGACGATGGCCATGCCTTCGACGAGAGAGACGATGCGGGCCGGCGAGCGGCCGCGATTGGTGGCGACTACGGAAAAACCGTCGGTGACGCCGGGCGTGGGCTCGGCAGAGATGATCACCCAGGGGCGCTCGGCCCGGGCCTGGTTTTCGGCGAAGAGCAGGGTTGCTTTGGCGCTGTCGGCAGCGGCCTGGGCGGTGGTTTCGGCGTAGCGGGTTTGGCGCTCGATCTTGCGCAGCGTACCGACGGCCAGCAAAACGCCAACGTAAGCAATGATTACGAGAAGCACCACGGTGAGCCATTTGATTCGATCAGGCAAAGGCCACGAGCCATAGCCAGGCGCGGGTGGGGGCGGGGGGTTCGCGACGGTGATGTGGGGCTGCTGGTAATCGCATGGGCCGCCGGTGCAGGGCGGGTTTGTAGATGTGTCGGGAGCGGAGGACTCGGCAGGTGTGACGGGAGACGTGGAAGCACGCGCGGGAGCGGCGGTGGCGTGGGGCTGCGCTAAGGTAGCGGGCTTACCGGTCTGCGCCACGGACGCTCCAGACGTGAGCGCTAGAAAGAGCAGCGCGGCGGCCGTGACCAGATGCTTCGAGGACATGGCGACAATGTAGCACAACGGGGTCGCCGGGTTGCGCTGACGCGGCATTTCCAGGGCACACTGGCGCGCATTGCCGACATTTTGCGCGCTTGCGAGCCGCGGTGCAGTTCACACACCCACAGGAAACGGCTTGGGGCTGGACTCGTCGGGGCTGACGCCGGTGCGCCAGCGCTCGAAGCGGCCCTGCAGCAGGCTCATCAGGCCGGTATACCAGTAGCCGAACACGAAAAGAATCAGGAACGGCGCAGTGAAGTAGTTCTGATTCGTGAACGTGTAATAAATGACCCATGCGAACCAGCACCCTGCCAGCAATTCGATCCACGGGGCGAGCTTGAGGCGCTTGCGGTACTTGGCGGCCTGGGACTTCTGCCCCTTCTGCGCCACCCGATACTTGGGCGTGCGCACAAAGGGGCTCTTGATGCCAAACAGGGCTTCCATCACGGCCTTGGTATTGGTGACGGTGAGGCCGATGCCGAGCGCCATGAGAAACGGCAGATAGTAGAAGGTCTTCTTCCAATTATTAGGAAAAAGCTCACGCTGGCTCATGACGTAGAAGACCGCGATGGAAAAAGTGGACGCGGCAAAGAGCGGCATGTCGATGACCAGCATCTGAAACCATCCCATGTAGAAGCGGCAGATCATGGCTGGGAGGATACACACCGACATCACAACCATGAGCGGATAACTCAGATTGGCCGTGAGGTGATAGACGCTTTCAACTTTGTTGCGCCAGGTTGTGTTGGAGCGGAAGACCTTGGGCAAAATCTTGATGCTGGTCTGAATGAGTCCCTTGGCCCAGCGCGCCTGCTGGGTTTTGAAGGCGGTCATTTCGATGGGCAGCTCGGAGGGACATTCCACCTCGGGCAGGTATTTAAACTTCCAGCCGGCCATCTGCGATCGGTAGCTAAGGTCGGTGTCTTCCGTGAGCGTGTCGTGTTGCCAGCCGCCGCCATCGGTGATGGCCTGGCGACGCCACATGCCCGCCGTGCCGTTGAAGTTGAAGTACTCGCCGGAGCGCGCGCGAGCGCCATGCTCCAAAACGAAATGCCCGTCGAGCAGAATGGCCTCGATCTGGGTCAACATGCTGTAGTTGCGGTTGAGGTGCGTCCAGCGGGTTTGCACCATGCCGATCTCGGGCTGGGCGAAGTGGTGGACGACCTTCATGATCCAGTCGGGAGGAGGCACGAAGTCGGCATCGAAGATGGCAACGAACTCGCCTTTGGCCACCTTCAGGCCAGCATCGAGCGCCCCGGCCTTGAAGCCGTGACGATTGTCGCGGTGAATGTAGACGATGGGTGCCCCAAGCGCGACATAGCGGTCCACGATGGTGGAAGCAACCGCGGTGGTTTCGTCGGTGGAGTCGTCGAGGACCTGGATTTCGAGCTTGTCGTGCGGGTACTCCATGGCGCAGATGGCCTCGATGAGGCGGTCGATGACGAACTGCTCGTTGAAGATGGGCAGTTGGACCGTGACGCGCGGCAGATCTGCAAAATGCCGTGGCGGGTTGGGGTCGTAGTTTTTCCGGTACTTGAAGTACTGGTAACACATGGTGTAGCGGTGCACGCCGTAGAAGGACAGCAGAATCATCACCGCGAAGTACGGCACCAGCCAACAGGCGTCGAAGAGGTTCCAGTGGTAGAGGCCCTTGAAAGTCTGGTCGGCGAACTGCATTTTGAAGTAGTGGCGCAGGCCGCTTTGCGGGGCGAAGGCGAGGAGCGCGGGAATCTCCCGGATCAGCCCCCCGAGCGGGCTGGCAGCAGCAAGCTCGAGAGTAGAGAACGCGGCGATCAGATCGTGAGCCCCCGCAAAGAGATAAACTTCATTGTACGCGAAGGGTGTGGACGCCGGTAACGGCAGGCTTGCGCCGCTTTCTCGATTGCGCGGGGTGGTAGAGGCAAAACCGCGGCAATGGCATTAAAATACCTTCACCCAGGTCGGTAGGCATCTTTCCGCATCAAGATCGACAAACAAGGCTCACGAAATGGACGCATCCAGGGAATTGGACGAGGGTGTTCTTCCTCAGGCTGTGGTCGCGCCGCTCACGCGCGCAGCGATCTTCCTGGTGGTGTGCGTGCGTCCGAGCGAAGAAAGTTACGCGCTTTTGCGCTCCTTCTGCGCCGATCTTTCCGGGCTCATCCGTGCGGTCGAATTTCGCGACATTGAGGCGGGGCTCTCTTGCGTGGTTGGATTCGGCTCCGATGCCTGGGACAAACTCTTTGGCTCGCCTCGCCCTGCGGAACTCCACCCGTTTCGCGAGATACGCGCGGGCAATCGCCACGCGGTTTCCACACCGGGCGACATTCTGTTCCACATTCGCGCCAAACGCATGGACCTGTGTTTCGAGCTGGCGACCGAGATCATGAATGCGATCGGCGATGCGGTTGCGATTGCGGACGAGGTGCACGGATTTCGCTACTTTGACGATCGCGATGTGGTTGGGTTCGTGGATGGCACGGAAAATCCGCGCGGCGGTGCGGCGCGTGAGGCGGCCATTCTGGACCGCGAAGATCCAGCCTTCGCCGGAGGCAGCTATGTGATCGTGCAAAAGTACCAGCACGATATGAAGGGTTGGAACGCTCTTACCGTGGAGGCGCAGGAGCACATTATCGGGCGTAAAAAACTCTCCGACGTGGAATTAAGCGATGCCGAGAAGCCGTCTTCAGCGCATAACGCGCTTACCAACATCGTGGAGAACGGAACGCAATTGCAAATACTCCGGGATAACATGCCCTTTGGCCGGCCCGGCCATGGAGAGTTCGGCACCTACTTCATCGGCTATTGCCGTACGCCGCGAGTTACGGAAACCATGCTCGAGAATATGTTTGTTGGACGCCCTCCGGGTAATTACGACCGGCTGCTCGATTTCAGCCGTGCCGTTACAGGCAACTTGTTTTTTGTGCCGTCGGCCACGTTTCTCGACAATCTGGGCGCGGCGGCGCCGGACTCCGCGGCTTCCGCATCGAATTCCTTGCCGACCGCGGTTGCACAGGAAACCTCACTGGGAACAGGATCAAGCAATTTTGGATCACTCAATATTGGATCGTTGAAGGGAGAGAAGAATGAATAACCTCCATCGTGAACTGGCGCCCATTTCTGACGCCGCGTGGTCGCAAATCGAGGAAGAGTCGACCAGAACGCTGAAGCGCTACCTGGCCGGACGGCGGGTTGTGGACGTTCCCGCACCGGCGGGAGTTGCCCTGCCCGCAGTTGCGACGGGACATCTGAAGTCGATCGCTGCTCCCGCAGAGGGCATCGTCGCCCGCCAGCGAGAAGCAAAGCGTCTGGTGGAGTTGCGGGCGCCGTTCGAGCTTTCCCGCCAGGCCATCGACGACGTGGAGCGTGGATCGGAGGACTCCGATTGGCAGGCCGTGAAGGACGCCGCGAAGAAACTTGCCTTTGCGGAAGACCGCGCCATCTTCAATGGCTACAAAGAGGCGGACATCCAGGGCGTTCGCGAAGGCACCAGCAATCCCATTGACACGCTTCCGGCGGATATTTGCGATTATCCCGATGCGGTCGCGCACGCGCTGAGCCAGTTGCGCCTCGTCGGCGTGAATGGACCGTATTCGGTTCTGCTGGGAGCGAAGGAATACACGGCGCTTGCTGAGACGCGCGATGAGGGCTATCCGGTTCTCGAACACGTCAAGCGCATCATGGACGGCAACATTGTGTGGGCGCCGGCTATTGAGGGTGCGGTGGTTCTAACCACGCGCGGCGGCGATTTCGAGCTCAACATCGGTCAGGATACTTCCATTGGCTATCTCAACCATACCGATGCAGTCGTGCGCCTTTACCTGCAGGAGACATTCACGTTCCGCGTCCTGACCAGCGAAGCGTCTGTGGTGTTGTCGTCGCCGAAAAAGTCCAAGTAGGAAGTGCGCGGCGCGCCCGAAGTGGACGACTACGGCGAGACGGACTTATCCCGCCAGAGCTAACCCGTCACGGAACAGGTTTGCTGAGAGCAAGGCTAATTTCAGATTTGGGCTGATGATTCTTACTCTTCTTCGGCTATTTCGAAGAGCGCGAGCTTGGAGCCGTTGGGGAGATCAAACAAAATGCCAAAGGTAAACGGCAATTCTCGTTCGAAACCATTGAAGAACGGAGTTCTCTTCACTTCGGAGCGAGACAGATAGACGCACGAGGCGTTGACCAGCTCTGCCACCGATGTTTCGAGGAGAGAAGATTCGACAACCGAGGATTCTCCCCGCGTGTGGACCGAGACGATACCGGCATCATCGACACTGAGTCGTCCAGAGATTGAAAACCCTATCGAACATTTGGAATCGGAGAACGCGGCCAGAGTCTTTGTGGAGGATGCACTGAGCCTCTCAAGAAAACCGCTGATTTCCTGCGGCGTAATGGTCTCTGATGAATTCATATTCCTCGAAGTGGGGAAACATACTGGAGTAATTAGAGCAAAAGCATACGCGGACAGGCTGGGGCTGCCAAGGGAGAAATCGCAGGCTCGGTCGAGGTCGGCGTAGAAGTGGTTTATCTGTGAGCGCAGACTTCACAAGCAACCGGGCTTTACCCCCGGGCGGCGAAGACAGGACTCGAGGCACCGCAACCCACGAACCCATTGAATCAGAATCACTTAGACATGAAACCCAAAGGGTCTTGGACTTCTGACCGAATATACGGCGAGTTAAGGCCGAAAAGAGCCTTGGCAAGCGAGCGGCAGAGCGTTTCGTGTTGTGAGGCATGGTGGGGATACCTTATATTAGTTCGAGGGTCGAACTTGATCCGCTTGGCCCCTCCCCACGGGAATCCTCAATGAGAAACTCGGGCGCAAGCGTGGCGAGAGTTTTCCGTTTTCAAAGCTTCTTCTGATCCGGCGGAACTATCACTGAATTCGAGATTTAGCAGCCTAGGAACCCGTCATCGCCTGGGTGCTGATCGAGAGGTTGAAATGTTGCCAGAACAATGGGAAACGTTCAAACGTGCGGTACGCCGCGAGCCAATGGACAAGATCCCCATGGCGTTGATTATCGACAGCCCATGGATTCCAGGCTACCTGGGGATCGAACACCTGGACTATTTCCTCGATCCGGAGCTTTGGTTTCAATCCAATCTGAAGATTATGCGAGAGTTCCCGGATGTCATCTTCATTCCTTCGTGGTGGATGGAGTATGGGATGGCGGCGGAGCCATCGGTGCTGGGCGCGAAGATCAAATTCTGGCAGGACAATACTCCGAGCGAATATCAGACGCTCTACCATCTCGAGGACATCGACAGATTTCCCGAGTACGAAGTGGAAGCCGATGGGTTTGCGGGGCTAACGTTGCACCGCATTAAGATGGCGCGGCAGAGGATTCTCGATGCCGGTTACATCCTGCCGATGGTGACCTCTCGCGGGCCGCTTTGCACGGCGGGATTTGTGCGCGGCACGACCGAGTTCATGATCGACCTGGTTGAAAATCCTGCGGGCGCGCACAAGCTCATCGATCTGTGCACGCGGGTCATCATTGACTGGTTGAAGGCGCAGCAGAAGGTGATGGGAGATACGGTCGAGAGCATCTTTATCCTCGACGACATCGTGGGATTCATCAACGAGGAGCATTATCTGGAGTTCGCGCATCCCTATTTGAAGCGCATCTGCGATGCTTTCCCCAAGGATTGGGTGAAGCTTTATCACAACGACGCCGAAGTGGATGCGTGCCTGGACCATCTGCCCGACACGGGTTTCAACGTGTTGAACTGGGGCAAGCAGCGGCACATTACTGAAGTAAAGCGGCGCATAGGCGATCGCATGTGCCTGATGGGTAATGTGAATCCGCTGGAGGTGGCCGTCCGCGGCACGCCAGAAGAGGTAAAAGATGAGACGCTGGAGGTGCTGGAAGGCTCCGGCGGCGAGGGGATCATCCTTTCTGTGGGCGGAGGCACAAGCCCTGGCATGCCCCGCGAAAACATCCTGGCTATGCTGGAAGCTCTTGAAGAGTTCAACTCGAAGCGCGCGGCAACCATGAGCGCACGTTGAGGACAAGGAAAAAATGCCCGATTACGCCCTGATGAATCAGTGTCTGTACGAAGGCAACGCCGGCGAAGTTGATCGCCTGACGAAAGAAGCGCTCGCCGAAGGACGCTCCGCGCAGGAGGTGCTGACCGACGGCCTCATCGCAGGCATGAGCGTGGTGGGCGAGGACTTCAAGCATAATGTTCTTTACGTTCCCGAGGTTCTGATTGCAGCAAGGGCGATGAAGGCAGGCATGGCGGTACTCAAACCGCTCTTGACGTCGAAAGACGGGGGCACCAAGCCGAAGGGCGTTTTGCTGATGGGCACGGTGCGCGGCGACCTTCACGACATTGGCAAGAACCTGGTGGGCATGATGGCCGAAGGCGCAGGCTTTGAGGTGCACGACATCGGCGTGGACCAGAGTGTCGATAAGTTCATGGCTGCGGCCGAAAAATGCAAGCCGAATATCATAGGCATGAGTGCGCTGCTGACGACCACCATGATGTATATGAAGACGGTGATTGACGGCTTTGACGCCGCCGGCCTCACCCACATCAAAATGGCGATTGGCGGTGCCCCGATCAGTCAGATGTTTGCCGACGAAATCGGGGCCGACGGATATGGGGCGAATGCTTCGGCCGCGGTAGATCTGTTTTTGAAGCTGACGGCACAGGTGTAAATCGGCAGGTACGAATCGTGGCCACGTACAAGATTCTTTATTGGAAAGAGATTCCTACGCAGATCAGGGTCGAGGATGAATCCGACACCGTGACCGCTGTGCTGGACGACCGCTTCCTGAAGCTTGTCGACGCGCAGGCAATGAAAGAAGGGTCGGCAGACTCCGACGCCTTCCTGGCCGCGTGGCATTGGGGCGAGGAAGAGGAGCGCGACGGTTCGGCACACGAAGTGGCGGAGGCATTGAAGGCTGAAATCGAAGCGAAGAAATGGTAGGACTTCTTTCTCAATGACCGTTACGCTCACCATCAACGGACAATCGACTGAGGCGGCGAGCGGGCGGTCGCTCTTTGAGCATGCTGAGGCCATCGATATCGACGTGCCTACATCCTGCCGCAAGCAGGGCAAGTGCAAGGAGTGCATGGTCGAAGTCGTCGAGGGGATGGACCTTCTCTCGGCGCGGACCGATCCGGAACAGCATCTGAAAGGCAGTTTTCGACTCTCGTGCCAGACGTTTGTGACGGCCGCAAGCGGGCATGTGCGCTGCCACACCATGCGCCGCGGGCAGATGCAGATTGAGCGGCAGGCGCTGGGCTTGCCGGCGGTCGATGGGCAGCCCCAGCTCGATCCGGCAGTAACCCGGGACGGAGACCGCATCCTGATCGATGGCGTCGAAGTAGACCGCTCGACCGGACCGATTCACGGCATTGCGATGGACCTCGGCACCACCACGGTCGTGCTTCGGCTGATTGATCTCGAGACCGGCGAGTTGATTGCGGACACTTCGTTTGAAAATCCTCAGCGCTTTGGCGGATCCGAGGTAATGTCGCGCATCGCGTACGACACCGAGCATCCCGGACGGCTGCTGATGCGCACGCTCGCCGGATATCTGAGCCATGCGATCGAGAAGTTTCCTGTCGATCCGAAGAGCATCTACGAGATTGTGGTGGTGGGTAACTCCGCCATGCGCGACCTGTTTTTCTGGCAGAATGTCTACTCGATCGGTCAGAGTCCTTACCAGTCCATCACGGAAATCGAGATGGCCGAGGGCAAACGCACGACCACGAGCCTGACACAGACTGGACAGCACAGCCTTCTGCCGATCCATCCCCGAGCGCGTGTATACGGGGTGCCGATCATCAGCGGGCACGTGGGCGCGGACGCCGCGGCAGGAATGCTTGCGGTCGATATGGCGCATCAAGAGCAGCTCGTCGCAATCATGGACATTGGCACCAACACCGAGCTGATCCTGGGGAACAAGCATCGCATCCTTGCAGCCTCCTGCCCCGCGGGACCGGCCTTCGAGGGCGGAGCGATTGCGTGCGGAATGCCGGCTTTGGACGGGGCCATTGAAGCGGTGGAAATTGACGCCGAGGGCAGCTTCAGACTTGGCGTAATCGGCGACGGAAAGCCGGAGGGAATCTGCGGTTCCGGATTGGTGGACGCGCTTAGCGAGTTCTTGCGCACCGGGCGAATGAATGAATACGGGCGTTTCGAGGACAGCCAGCATCGCATCGATCTCTACCGGGACGCGAACAAAGAGGTCTACCTTCTGGAAAGCGACGTGAACGAGCTGGCCCAGGCTAAGGGAGCGAATGTCGCGGGACTGCACGTGGTGTTCAGCACCTACGGAATCGACTTTGACGATATTGACGTTTTCTATCTCGCGGGCGGCTTTGGACGGCATATCGGGGTGGAAGCAGCCAAGCGGATCGGGCTCGTGCCGAATCTACCAGCGGCGAAGATTATGCAGGCCGGCAACACCGCGATCGAAGGGGCAACCATTGCGCTGCTCTCGAAGACAAAGCGGCAGGAACTCGAAGAACTGGTGAAACGGGTTCAGCATTGCCGCCTCGAGACACACCCAAGCTTCTTCAATTTTTTTGTGGAAGGCTGCCAGTTCAAGCCCGTGGAGACGATGCCGTGCCTGCCCTAAGCGACAAGAGCGACAAAATCGAGCTGGCCTGCACGCTCTCTTCGCTCGACGTGCGAGAGGACGAGTATGCGCGGCTACTCGGCTTTCCGCAAGGCTGGGTATTCGAAGGCCGAGCGCACGAATTGGCGTGCTGGGCGCGGGATTGGTACGCACAACATGGCAGGCCGTGGATGTACGCACGGGAGGCCGAGCAATTTGAGCTTGCCGACGGTTCGATCTCAGTTGACGGAGTGCGGTTTTCAAGCCAGCGGCTCCGGAACACGCTCAAGGACGCTGAGGCGCATAGCGTGATTCTGGTCGCGGTTGGAGCCGGCTCTGAAGCCGAAGAAGAGGCGCGCCGGCGTTGGACCGACGATAAACCCGACGAGTACTTCTTTCTCGAGGTCTACGCGTCCGCGGTCGTCGAGCATCTGACGACGCTGGCCGGAGCCCGGCTTTGCGACTGGGCGGAGCAGCGGCAGATGGCGGTCTTGCCGCACTACAGTCCCGGGTATCCGGAGTGGGATATTCAGGAGCAATCGCGCTTCCTCGATTTGCTCAAGAGGACGCGATCTCAGAGGTTTCCTTCCTCTGTAGAGGTGTTCGACTCAGGCATGCTGCGGCCGAAGAAGACGCAGTTGGCGGCGTTCGGAGTGACGCGACACACGGATCGGCTGCAAAAGCTCACAACCCTTGTTCCCTGCGAACGCTGCTCGTTTGGTCCGTGTCAGTACCGGCGTGCGCCATACCGGAGAGCTCCGCGAGCCACGGGGGAACAGATTCAGATGCGTACGCCTGCAATCGATCGCAATGCAAACTACCAGACCAACAAGAAAGCTCTCGAACGATGGGCGGAGGAGCGGCTCACCTTGCGCGAGGAGCCGGACGGCTGCGTGGACGCGGTCTTCCGCTACGATGGAACCACCTGCACAAATATGGGCCGTCCGCTTACGTTTCTTTATCGCGTCAAGCTGGGGCCGCGCGCCGAAGGGTATCCGATTCGCGAGCAGGAGTGCTTGCCGGCTGCGGGCGACGATGGCTACACGTATATGTGCCGCTTCGTCGAAGACGCCAATGCATTGATGGCCGCGATTGAACGGGAGAAGCCACTCAAGGGGGAACGGCTGGATGCCGTTCTCGAATGGAAGCGCATTGCCGCTGGGGCGGGATGCTATTGCGAGGTTTCGAGTCGCGATCACAAATGGGGCATCGCGCTCGAAACCATCCACTATGCTCTGGTACAAAGGGAGTTGACTGAGGAAGCAGAAGAACGATGAAGAAGCTCATTCTGGAAGCGATGTTGGAGCGGCCCCTCCTGGGCGACGGCGCCATGGGAACGCAGTTGATGCTGGCGGGTTTAGAGCAGGGCAATTGTGGCGAGGCGTGGAATCTGAACCACCCGGAGCGGGTGCTCGAGATCCAGCGCCGCTACGTGGAGGCCGGCTCGGAATGCCTGATCACCAACACATTTGGTGGTTCGCGCATCATGCTCAATCGCCATGGCCAGAAAGATCACGTGGCCGAGATCAACAAGGCAGCGGTGGCAATTGCGCGCGAAGCCTTTGGCGAGCGAGATGGCTATGTGCTCGGCGACATCGGCCCGTTTGGCGGTTTGATGGTGCCCTTCGGCGAATTTACTGAAGACCAGGTGCGGAGCGCTTTCGAAGAACAGGCCGCTGCGCTGGTTGAAGCCGGTGCGGACGCGATTATCATTGAAACGCAGACTGGGCTGGAAGAACTGGGGCTCGCTATCGAAGCAGCGCAAAAGGCCGGCGCGCCTTGCATCATCGGATCGCTGGCTTACGACGTGACGCTCGACGGCTCGACCTTCCGCACCATGATGGGCATCGATCCCGAGCGTGCAGCCGAGTTCATGGAAAAGCACGGCGCGCATGTGGTGGCGCTGAACTGCGGAACAGGCATGGAGATGGAACGCGCGCGCGAGGCTGTGCTACGGTACAAGAGTGCAACCAGCCTGCCGGTAATGGTGCAGCCGAATGCCGGAAAGCCGCGGCTTGAGAACATGAAGGTGATTTACGATGAATCCCCGGAGCAGATGGTCAAAGGCCTTGTGCCGCTGCTCGAAACGGGCGTGAATGTTGTAGGCGCCTGTTGCGGAAGCACGCCGGACCACATTCGCGCCTTCAGAACGACCATGGACGAATTCCTGAGGGCGAGACAATAACGGAGCCAAGCATGAAATCGAAACTTTGCGATCTGAATCCGGCCGCGAAAGAAAAACTACCCGAGCACACCGGTGACAAGTCGGGAATCGGCGTTCATTATGTGGACGCTTACATTAAGCCGATGAATACCAAGCTCGAAGATGGAACCGCGGTGCGATGCAAACGGCGCGGGCTGAAGATCACACTGACAGCGGGCGGCAAAAAGGGCGAAGGCCTGATGCGGCGTCTCGACGTAAGCTCTGATCCCGTGGTGATGCTCGAGGCTGGGCTGCGTGAGGCGGCGACGGCCGCAGGCATTGGGCTCACGGCAGAAGATGGCGCGATGTTTATTGAGATCTGAGCGCCATAGCGACCGGGCTTTCACAAGCCACTGACGTCGGGCGATTCACTTGTCGCGAAGACCTGATCATCGAAAACGATGGTTCTTTGTTTGCGAAGATTGGCGACAGTTTCGAGGGGCGAATGACGCGTGAGGATGAAGCGGCTTAAGTAGCCTGGTTTAATTTCTCCGAATTTCTCCTTGAATGCGAGCCGCCTGGCGCTGGCCACGGTTGCCGAGTGAATGATCGCTGCGGGTGCGAGTCCGGCCCGCTCCATCAACTCAAGCTCTTCAAGTAGTCCGAGCCCGTGAGCCACGCCGCAGGACCCGGCGTCACTGCCGGCAATGACCTGAACTCCCATGGCGTGGGCTTTCACCAAAGTGGCTGCGTGCTGGTCGAGAATCTTCCTGAGGTTTCGAACCACGTGAACGTCCCAACCGAGTCGATCTGCATGGTCCACCTGTTTTTGCACGGGTGAAAACGTGGGCACCCAGGCAACCTGCTGGTCGCGCATTTTGGCCAGCTGATCGCCGCGTAGAAAAAATCCATGCTCAATGGAATCGACGCCGCCCTCGATGGCTCGCTCAAGTCCGTCGTCTCCCGAGCCGTGCGCAATCGTTTGCCGGTGATGGCTTTTGGCGGCCGCGACAATCGCGCTGATCTCTTCGGTGGTCATCTGTGGCGCGGTTGTAACTGCTCCCTGCTTGAAGTTGATAATGCCGGTGGGAATGAGCTTGATGCGGTCGCCCCCGGCGTTGACGCGCGCTGCCACGCATTCAGCGGCGGATGAGAAATCCTCGATCGGTTCTCCCATGAAGCTGCCATAGCGCCCGCGATGATGAATCGCCGCGCCAGGACTGTCGACGTAGGGCATGAGCGGCCGATCGAGAGTGGAGCAAAGCTCACTCAGTGCCAGGCCAACGCCATCTTTATCGCCGCAGTCGCGCATGGCTATTACGCCGATGCCAACGATCTTTTCGAGGCGCTCCCTGGCCTGTTCGAGCAGCGCTTCGGGCGACTGCTTCAGGAAGGTTGCTCGCTTGTTGAGATCGAGTTCGCCGCCCTCAAGAAACATGTGCGTGTGTGCGTCAATGAGTCCGGGGAGCAAAGTGTAGTCGGGCAGTTCGGCATCTGGCGCAGTTGTCGTGCGGCCGTTCTTCACCAGTTCTGCTGGCGGCGAATCTGCGCCGGCATAGAGAATTCCGGCTTTGCTGTAGACAACGTGCGCATCGCGCAGGGGTGTGGCGCCGGAGCCGTCGATCATCGTGCCAACGCGCAGCCATACGCTGCGGCCGGCTCTTGCAGCAGGAATCTGTAGGGCGCTTTGCATCTTAGGCGTCGACCGCCTCAGGATTGCGGCAAATATTCATGATGGCCTCGGCCTGGCGAAAACCCGAATCTTCCAGCGTCTCCCCTTCCAAGAGTCGGCCCTGCGCAAGCGCTTCGCGTAGCTTAGCCACCATGGGATGATCGAAAGCGAGCGGCGCGGGGTTCATTTCCGGATTGGCGAGCGCGAAGTCGAGACCAGCCTCCATTCCCAGCGTGAGATAGGCCTTTTCGAGTTCGTACCTCACTGTTTTTGGAGTTCCCCACGCAAAGTTTGAGAGGCCCACGATGAGATGGACGCCCTTGAAATCGGGATCGGCAGAGATGAGCCGCATGGCATCTAGGCCGATATTGATCAGGCCGTAGGTATCGGCGCCCACCGGCGCAAGGCCTGTGTCGATGATGATCTGGTCGTTGCGGCGGCCGGCTTTGGTTTGGAGCAACTCGACGAAATACTTTGCCGCACGGTAAGAGTCCTGAGGGTTGAGGCACTGGGCCGTACCGTCGGGCGCGAAAGTCTCAGAGGCCATCACCACGGCGAGCGTGTCATAGTGCTTGACGAGTTCGACCATCTCATCGAGCCGCTCGCGCGACGCCGCCAGCGAGTTCAGAATCGGGGGCCCGCCTTTGGCGCGATCGTAGTGTTCGAGCGCCACACGATGGTAGTCGACCGAGGGGTTGTCGAAGGCGATGGGCGTCGATGTGACTTCCTGAATGGCCGGAACGACGTCGGGCAGAAAGTCGAGCATCTCCTGGCGGCGCACCTGGATGCGTTGCGTCCCATCGAGGTTGAGCGTGAGGTAGTCGGCGCCGGCCTGTGACTGCAGCCGCGCGAGTTCCTGGTAGCCGGCCGGGTTACGCTCCGTGAATGCCCGGCGCGCGCGCGCATAGGAGTTGTTCATCAACTCGCCGATGATGTGAAGCTTGCGAGGCAATTGGATCCACCGTTCTCGAGGTTCGAAGGGAGATTTTAGATCAATACCGTCCAATTTTAGTCGAGACCACAACTAAATGACCACTGCAAAAGCCGTATCCCAATAATATCTTCCCTAAATTGCTTTTTTAGAGTGCTTTACGGCGGGATATGCGCCGGCGGGTTTCCCAGATTCCGGCGCAGACGCCCGATTCGACGCATCTTCCTGGTTCTTGAGAGTCGCATCGGAGTGCTTGGCCGAGTGGTCCCGGCCGAGCCAAAGATTTGCCCAGGCCGACGTCCCGCGCAGGCCCTGATTCTGGACCACGGGAGCATGGTCGAGCAAATGCTCCTCGTTGCCATCGTGCTTCAAGCGCTCGTAGGCACGCAGCCAGATGCAGTCGCCATACCCATCCACTTCGCAGTGGCCCTCACGCGTGCCGCCGCAAGGGCCATTGCGCTGGTTCTTGGCGCACTGCGATTCAGGGCAGAGAAACGCGATGTCGGGCAACGAACAGTCTCCACAATCCTTGCAGTGATAAAGCGCCGACTTGCCAAGTTTCTCCAGCACGCGCATCGGCGCCGGCCCCTGCATCGGATCGCGCGCGTGCGCACAGAGACTTGCGCCCATCCTTGCGACCGGCTTGCCTACTTCGAACATGGTGTTGTGCGCCAGTTTCGAGATTGCATTCACCATCGTCACTTGACGGCCGGATGCCGGGGGGCGCGACGCCTCGCGCTCGGGGTTGGCAAGACCGGTCAAGGGACTTGCCTCGTAATAGAAGAATTCGCCCGGCCGGAAGAACTGGATTTCGCGGGCAAACTGCTTCCAGTCGTTGGGGCCAAACGATCGTTCCACTGCGAGGATTCTTTCGATCGATTTGAAATCGTGTACGCCACCCAGGTAGGCGCCGCGGTATCCCAAGCCACGGCAGATGGCAATCTGTTTCGCCGCAAACTCGATGAAGAAAGCCTTACCGCGATCGGGCGACTGTCCTTGAAGCCTGCACAACTCGAAGAGCGGGTCAGAAACCACGACGCCAGGAATGCGACCCTCGTGAAAGATTTGTGCGACACGCGAACTTAATAGGTACACGTTGCCAATCAGGGGCGTGTCCTTTGCGCCATGCAGATCCATGTAGCACCGCAGTTCCGAGGTCTTGCGCGCATCAAAGCCGATCTGGCTGATGATGAACTGCGCACCGCACTGGATTTTCTTCCTGAGCTTCAAATACTGCGGAACGACTTCGCCCTCGCGCAGTTTGAAGTTGGTGGTCACAGCGCCGATGCAAAATTGCGTTTTGTCTAACCGCTGGCCGTCGCCGGCCGCGCCTTGACGCAGCCCCTGGTTCATCTTGTTGAGCAGCGAGATCAGGCCCACCGAGTCGATGTCGAAAACCGGCTTTGCCAATCCGTCGGCTCCGCTTACTGGGTAATCACCGGTCATGGCCAGAATGTTGCGGAAGCCTTCGCTGTTGAGCATCCAGGCTTCGCTTTCAAGACCGTTGCGGTTCTGGTCTTTGCAAGTAAGGTGGATCACGACTTCCTTGCCGGCGTAGAGGATTGGCCGGCCCAGCGCAAGCGGCGCCATTTGAGGGTTGCCGCCGGCATTATCGGTAATCGAAATCCAGTCAATCTCGGGGCAAGCAACGAGTTCATTGGCAAAACTTCGCGCCTTGATCGCGCCCGCTTGAGTCATGGAGCCGCGCACCGATACGAGCTCAGTGGCGATGAGGAAACGCGAACTGTCGTCCAGCCTTTCGCGCAGCGACGGCATCAGACAGAAGTTTACACAAACCGGACCTGGAGCGGCAGGATTGCCTACCTAAGTGCGGCACTATGATTTACTGGATTCAAAAAGTGGCGGCCAGGGACGGGATTGAACCACCGACGCCGGCCTTTCGGAGGGCCGCGGGCAATATCCGTTCGCTGCCCTCAACGCCACGAGCGCGGCCTTTGGCCTACTGGGATTTCAAGGAGTGGTGGCCAGAGACGGGATTGAACCGCCGACGCCGGCCTTTTCAGGGCCGCGCTCTACCACTGAGCTATCTGGCCTCAGTCGCGACAAAAAGTTGCATGAATCTGCGCGGATTCCGGCGCTGCCGCGAGGGCGTTGCCGGGTAAGGTGGGCGTTTCCACTTGCCGTGCACTCAAAACAACCAGACCCAGTATACCAATCGGAATGTGGCGGGCCAAACCCCTGCGGGCCGGACTACACTGGAAGGCAATTATGCGAAGCCGGATTGGATTTTTCTGCCTTATCGGGGGAGCAGGGGTTATGCTGGCAGCGCTGGCCGGGTGCGGGCCGAGGCCCAACCGTCAAGGCACGTTTACCAAAGCCGAAGCACGCACCGCACTGATCTACGAAGCCAATCTGCACCAGGGACCGGAGGCACTGCGTGCATTCCTGGAGGATTTTCCCAAAGGCGCCGATCTGCATGTGCATCTTTCCGGCGCGGTGTACGCAGAGACCTTGATCCGCGATGCTGGCGAGGACGGAGCGTGCGTGGATCCGGTGGCGCTTTCGTTCGCCAAGCTGCCCTGCACAGGCAAGCTGATTCCGGCAAAGACTTTTTCGGGCAACATCGACAGGAAGACCCAATTGCTCTATGACAAGCTGATCGATTCACTGTCGATTCGCAGCTTTGTGCCTACAGATAGATGGAGCGAACACGACCAGTTCTTCGCCGTTTTCGACCGCACTGGCGGCCTCAAAGATCACAATGGCGAGTGGGTCGACGAGGTTGCGAGCCGCGCCGCAGCGCAGAACCAGCAATACCTTGAGCTGATGGTGACGCCGCCGTTCAGCCATGCCGCTGGAATTGCGCACGACATCGGCTGGAGCCCGGCATTGGCTCAGGCCGACCCGCAGGCGTTCGCGCAGTTCCGCCAGCAGTTGCTGGACAAGGGATTGCGCGACGAGGTTGCCGCTGACCGCGAAGAAGTGCGCGCAGCCGAAGCCGAGCGCAAACAATTGGAGCACTGCGGCGCCAGTCGGGAGGCCGCGGCGCCGCAGGCCGCGCCGGCTTGCCAGGTCGAGGTCCGCTACATCTGGCAGGTGCTGCGCGATCTTCCGCCCGAGCAGGTTTTCGCGCAAACGCTGTTGGGCTTCGAGACCGCCGAAGCCTCGATCGACGCGAAGGATGACACGTGGGTCGGAATCAACTTTGTGCGGCCGGAAGACGACTACGTGGCTATGCGCGACTACACCATGCAGATGAAGATGATCGGCTTTCTGCATTCACAGTATCCCAACGTGCACATTTCCCTTCACGCGGGCGAGCTGGCGCCGGGGCTTGTGCCGCCGGAGGGGCTGCGCTTCCACATTCGCCAGGCTATCGAGCTGGCCCACGCGGAGCGGATCGGCCACGGCGTGGACGTGATGTACGAGGACCGGGCGCGGGATCTGCTGACGGAGATGGTGCAGAAGCACGTGATGGTGGAAATCAACTTGAGCTCGAACGAGGCGATATTGGGCGTGGCGGGAGATGCGCATCCATTCCCCGTGTACCGCTCGGTGCATGTGCCGGTGGCGCTCTCGACCGACGACGAAGGCGTAAGCCGGATCGACCTGACGCACGAATACGTGCGCGCTGCGATTGATTACGGGCTGACTTACAGAGACTTGAAGCAATTGGCGCGGACGGGGATGGAACACAGCTTCCTGCCCGGCGCGAGTTTGTGGGCCAGGCCGGACGATTTCCGGCAAATGGTTGGCGCTTGCAAGGCCGAATTCGACGGAGAGACTCCTGCGACTTGCGACGAGTTTCTGAAGGGAAGCGAGAAGGCCGCAGCCCAATGGGAGCTGGAGCGGAGATTTCGCGCGTTTGAAGCGAAGTTTCAGGGACCGGGGTTCGATCGGCTGCTGCATGGACAATGAGCGCATTCGCGAGATTTGCCTCAAGCTGCCGCACGTTTCGGAGACGCTGAACTGGGGCCATCACCTGGTCTACTGGGCGGGCGACCGCGACATTGGCGGAAAAATGTTTGCCATGACCGATCTCGACGGCACGGGAACCGGCGTGCTGTGGTTCCATTGCGGAGCGGAGCGGTTTCACGAGTTGCTGGAACGCGAAGGGATTCTTGCGTCGCCGCACCTGGCGCGCGCATATTGGGTGGCCGTGGAGCGGTGGGACGTGTTGCGGCCGCGGGAGATTGAAGACGAATTGCGGCGGGCGCATGCGCTGATCTTCGAAAAGCTTCCCAACAAGACCAAGGTGGTGTTGGCGTTGCCGGAAAAAGAGCGCGCCAAGGTGATTCGCGAGCGCAAAAAAATGCTCGCCGAGCGGGCCAGAGCGCGCGGCGCAAAGTCGAAACGGCGCTGATCGCGCGCCGATTTTTCTTCATTCCCAGCGCGCGTGCACGCTATAGTAGGCCTACCCGAATTTCCCCGCCTGAACGGTGGTTGAAATCATGAGCACCACTGAAATTCCCGGCGCACCCGATGACCTTGTGCGCGTCTTTGTCAGCTACGCGCGCGAAGACCGGAGATGGCTGGACCCGGATTACCGGTTCTGCCTGATTCCCTTCCTCATGGAATCGCTGCGCCGGCACAGAGTCGTCTTCTGGTTCGATAAGGAGCTCAAGCCCGGCGATGAATTCGGGCGGCTCATTCTGTCGCAGATCGAAGAGTCGCAGATCGCTCTGCTGATCGTGAGCCAGAACTTCCTGAACTCGGAGTTCATCGAGAGCCGGGAAATGCCCCGCATCGCGGAGCGCGCGCGGCTGGGACAGATGATCGTGGTGCCGGTGCTCGTCGAGCCATGCGACTGGAGCGAATATCCCTTTCTGGCCGATCGGCAAATGGTTCCCAGCAGCCCGCTGATTGATTACACAGAGAGCGAGCCGCAGTGGGCCAAGGTGCGGTTTCAGATTCTGGATGGACTCAAAGCGCAGTTAAAGAGGATTCGCGAGGCGCCGCAATCGCATGTCGAGAGAGCGCAGACAAGCGGAACGGAGGAGATTCCATCTGCATTGGAAACAACGGCTGAGTTGCAAGCGTTGGAGATGACCGCAGCCACTCCGGTGATCAGCAGCGCTGCGGAACAGAATGCAGATCCTCTGAAGCAAACATATGGAGCCAAGGCATCTGAGCCAGTTTTTCAACCCCCCACACCTGCGGGCGCAGCGTCGGCAGATCGCACAATGATTTCCACTGCAGGGCGCGAGAAGGCTCGAAATCCCTTCAAGCGAGTGATTGCCTTTGCCGCAGGGGCGATATTGGTGATTGCTATTGTGCTGTTGGCGATTTATATGAGCCATGGAAAGCCATGGACGGCTCGCACGAGCGGCACCTCAGCATATCTTGAATCGATTTTTGGAGCCAGCGATGGTAAGCATCTGTGGGCCGTTGGCGTGAACGGCACAATCCTGGAGTCGGACGACGGAGGCGCAACCTGGGCAGCGCGCCTGAGCGGCACAACAAATATCCTCACTTCGATCGTCGGCGCAAGCGACGGCGAGCGTCTGTGGGCCGTCGGCGAGAAAGGCACGATTTTGGAGTCCGTCGACGGAGGCGCGAGCTGGACGGCGCACGAGAGCCCCACCACAGGGGACCTTCAGTTCGTCTTCAGGAAAAGCGATGGGAAGCGGGTGTGGGCCGTCGGATGGAAGGGCGCGATTCTAGAGTCGGACGACGGGGGCGCGAACTGGCTTTTGCACTATAGCAGGACAGTGGTTTACTTTAATTCAGCTTTCGGGACCAGCGACGACGATCGCTTTTGGGCTGTCGGCGACGGCGGTGCGATTGTGGAGTCGGACGAACAAGGCGAAGGCTGGACGGTGCGCAACAGCGGCACCCCATATCGGCTTAGATCAATCTTCGGGATCTGGGATGGAAGCCGTTTATGGGCTGTCGGCGAGAACGGAACGATTGTGGAGTCGGACGACGGGGGCGTAACCTGGAAGGCAGGCAACAGCGGCTCAAAAAATGATCTTTATTCGATCTTCGGGACCGGCGACGGCCAGCAACTATGGATCGTCGGCGACAAAGGCACGATTCTAGAGTCTCTCGACGGAGGCGCAAGCTGGAAGGCGCGCAACAGCGGCACAAAGGAAACCCTTCAGTCGATATCCGGAACCAGCGACGGCCAGCATCTGTGGGCCGTCGGCGCGAACGGCACCATTCTTGAGCTGGACCGTTGACGATCGGGAAACTTCCGGCGCTGGCAGAGCAAGGCGGCGGAACTTCGGTCGTCCCGGTTTCGTAGAAGGATATTGACTGCAGTTGATGCATACGTTCGTTCGCGAGGCGATAAGGCGATGGTCAAATTTCTTCTGTTTTGCGTTCTGCTCGTGTTGTGCTGGCCGTTGGCGCTGCTGGCGCTGGTGCTCTATCCGTTTGTTTGGCTAGTGCTATTGCCGTTCCGCGTGGTGGGGATCGCGGTGGGCGGAGTTCTGGAGCTTGTGAAATCCATCATCCTGCTGCCGGGACGGGTGCTGCGGGCGGTTTGAAGCTCCGAGACGTCTCGACATCCCCTCTGACAATGCTTTACGGCAAAACCAGAGTTACAGTGCGTGTCCGGCCCGATTCCGGGTCGCCGCTCCCTGCCGGTCGCGTCGACTTGATCGTTGCGGCTTCGGTGTACATCGACTCTGGTTTTGCGATAGCGTGACCCTATGGCGTTCGCGCTGAATCTTGACGGAAAAGTTGCGCTGGTGACCGGCGGGTCGCGGGGTATTGGCGCGGAGACTGTGCGCCTGTTGCGCGCGGCCGGGGCCCGCGTGGCCTTCAGCTACCGGAAGGCGCGGACGCAAGCCGAGGCGTTGGTGGCCGAGTGCGGCGGGGTCGGCCCGGCAGGTGATCCGTTGTGCGTGGCAATTGAACAGGAGCTGAGCTCGCCGGGCGATGGGCGGAAGCTCGTCGAGAGCGCCGTGGCGGCGATGGGCCGGCTGGATATTCTGGTGGCCAACCACGGCGTGTGGGAAGCTGAGGACGTGCCCATTGCGCAAATGGACGAAGCGCAGTGGCGGCACACGCTGGCGGTGAATCTGGACGCGGTCTTCGGGCTGGTGCAGGCAGCGGTGGGCATTGCATGCAGCAGCCCCTTGGACAAATGCGGAGTCAGGGGTCACATTGTGCTGGTCAGCTCCACGGCGGGTCAGCGGGGCGAGGCATACCATGCCGACTATGCCGTGACCAAAGGCGCGCTGATCAGTCTTACCAAGAGCCTCTCGACTGAGTTGGCGCCCCAGGGGATTATGGTGAATTGCGTCGCGCCGGGATGGGTGGCCACGGACATGTCGAAATCCACGCTTGCCGATCCGGCGGCGGGCGAGAAGATTGCCGCGGCGATTCCCCTGGGACGCGTGGCAAGCCCGCGGGAGATTGCGGGCCCGATTGTTTTTCTTTGCACGCCACTGGCCGGATTTATCTCGGGCGAAGTGCTGAACGTGAACGGTGGAGCGGTGCTGGTGGGGTGAACAGCAGTGATCAGTGTTCAGTGGTCAGCACAGATGCCGGACTAGCGGGAGTTTTTCTGATCACTCCCCACTGATCACTGTTCCGAGGGGGACGATGAGAATCGGAAAACTGGCAACGATCGCGCTCGCGGCCATGGCGCTGATGGCGCCGCATGCGATGCGGGCGCAGACGCAAGCGACTGACGAAGCGGCGCAGAAAAACGCGCAGCAGGCGCGGGAAAAGCTGGACGCCATGGTGAAGGCGCTGGGCGGCCAGGCCTGGCTCGACATGAAAAATGAGATGCAGCAGGGGCACGTTGCCGCGTTCTTCCAGGGCAATCCCGACCTGGGAACCGAGGATCTCTTCGAATTCCACGAGTGGCCCGACCATGACCGCATTGAAGTGACCAAGCACCGCGACGTCGTGGAGTTTTTCGTGGGCCGGCACGGCTGGGAAGTGACCTATCGCGGCAAGAAGCCGCAGGACAAGGATATTGTGGACGACTTTCTGCGGCGGCGCGACCACTCCATCGAGATGGCGGTGAAGGTGTGGCTCAAGGATCCGAACACCATCCTTCTCTACGAGGGTGAGCATATGTCCGAGCGCCACCTGGCGGAACAGGTGACGCTGATTTCGGCGCAGAACGAAGCCATTACGATCCTGATGGACGAGCAGACTCATCTGCCCCTCGCGCGCAGCTTCCAGTGGCGCGATCCGGTGTACCACGACAAGAATACAGACACCGAGGAGTACGACGACTATCACGTCATGGACGGGTTCCCTACCCCGTTCACCGTCACGCGGCTCAAGAACGGCGACACGGTTCGCCAGTTTTACGTGACGCATGTGGTCTACAACCAGAATCTGCCCGCGGATTTCTGGGATGCCGACGCCGATGCGCGCAAGGTCAAGCGGTAGCGGCAGCCGATCAGTTCGCGAGGTGACCACCGCAGAGTTTGACGGCCTGCCTTACGTTACTTGCGAAGCGATTCGCAGAACCGATATCGGTGAATGGGAACGCGTTGTAAACGGAGGCCCGCCGTACGATGATCGCCGTCACAGGCGGAGCGGTTGAGGTGGCGACGTTGGTATGGCCTTGTGATGCGTTCTCCTGCGTTAATAACTGGCTCTCCGGCTCGACGACGATGCTCGTCACGACGGGTAGAACAAACCAGGAGTCTTTGTCCTTCGTGCCCACGCTGGCCTGCCACACCCTGAAGTGGTAAGAGACGCGACATTGGGCCGGGTCGGCGACCACGTTGGTGAATTGCTTGACGAAGACCTTTTGAGATGTGCCGCCGCCGGTCTTGCTCTGGATATTGACGGTATAGCTCACGGTGCCGATACTGCTCAGTTCTTTTTGGATGGCGCTCATCGTATCTCGCAGCGAGGCCGCATTGCTCGGGGCGGCCCCAGGAGAAGGCGGCGGCGCTGTTCCGCCAGACCCGATTGGCTCGGCTGTGCCAAGAATACCCTGCACCGGAGCCGTGCCGAGTGGAGACGGAGCTGGCGAGGCCTGATGCGAAGTGAAATGCATACCAATAAACACCGCAACCAACAGGAAAGCCGAAACGGTCCCCGCAGCCCATGTCCATGATCGTGTGCTCCAGAGGTGTCGCGGGGCTGGCGCCTTTTCGCGCACGCCTGCAGCGTCGGGAAATCTTCCCGCAGTGCCGATACCGCGGCTCGCCGGCATTCTT
>CAWFPZ010000024.1:0-61586 GCA_963817835.1 uncultured Acidobacteriota bacterium
TTGCGCAGTGCCGTAGATCGTGGAACCGGATGCCGGGCATCCGACCGCAGCGAGGCAGAGACAGCGGTGGCGCTTGAACGCCTTTGGCGCAAATGAAGATCTTGCTTTGGAGATGTCGGGGAAGAGGAGGTCGCAACGATAGAATTTTCTGCATTAGTCGGCGCCGATTGTAGTTGGCCGAGGGCATTCTTCCCCACTTCGGCTTCGTAATACAGATTCATGATCTCGTCTTGCGCTGTGGGCCGACTGAGGGCATTCTTCGTTGCTTCAGATTCATAATACTGATTCATTACCTCGTCTTGAGCTGTAGCCGGATTCCTGTACGCATCAATCGCCATGCGCGTGAAAGCCACGAAAAGGACCAGAATCAGCAACTGAGAAACACGGCGAACCGAAATGAAGGCACTTATTGCTTCCATGTTGATGGGGTGATTCGCCTCTGGAGCTGGGGGCGGTGTCCGGGCTTTGACCTTCGGTTGAGGACGAGCGGCACGGGGAAAGCCCCACGCAAAGAGGGCCTTGCGAGGAGGTTCTTGTGCCGGTGCGTTCAATCGAAGAGTCTTTCTTGCAAGTACCGAAGTCCATTGAGAGATCCGCGTAAATGTCCTGGAAATCTCATAAGGCTTCTGAGCTTCCGCTTTCTCTTCAGGCTTCTTTATGGCAGACGCTGCATGTGCAAGGGTCGTATCCGCTGATGAGTTCATATGCGGAAAAGCCGCATTGATGGGGCGATTCGCCTCTGGAGCGTGGGGATGTGTTTGGGCAGCACCATCCGACTGGGGACGAGCGGCATCAGGAATGCCTGAAGCGGATGCGTCCTTCGGAGGAGTTTCTTGTGCCGATACGTTCGGTCGAGGAGTTTCTTTTGCGGATTCTGAATACCACTGACTTGCAGATGCTGAATACCACCGAGAGGTCCGCGCTGAAGTCTTGGAAGTCCAAAAAGGCCTCTTAGTGGCAGTCGCTGTACGCGCAGGTGGCCGGTCCGCTGATAAATTCAGCAGCTGAAAAGCCGCATTGACCTCTTTCAGCTTCTCTTCTGCCCTACTGCGGAGTTTCCTGTCGTGGGAGAAGCGGTCGGGATGCCACACCTTAACCAAGTCGCGATATGTATCGCGAACCTCGTTCCAGGAAGCACCATACTCAAGGCCAAGTGTCCTCAGGGCATCGCATCGAGCGCACATTTTGCCGGATGCGCCAAGCGGTCTACCGCATTCACACTGAGCCATGCCCCGAGCATTCCACCAGGCAGAAGGCATGTCAATGCCCACAGGTCCTGGGGTACCCCGTTTCACACTTCCCGCCGCGCTCTTTTGAGCGAAGCCCGTTCCCCCAGTACCCGTTTGCGGCCGACCGCCCTCCACGCGGTACACTCTTGCTTGCTATCCGACACAGGACAAGTCCCGTGCCTGGCCCTGAAGCCCGGGTGCGCTGCGCATTCCCATGATTGAGGGACCCATTCCATGAGTGAACCAGAAGCGAGCGAACAAGAGACTAAAGCACTTCCCGAAAACGCCTATCTGCCGCTGAAGCCCGGCGAATCCTACACCCCCATCATTCAAGCCCAGATGCATGCGCCCGAGCTGACGGCCCGCGCCATTCTCTGGGGTGTCTTCTTCTGCGTCATCTTCACCGTCGCCTCGGCCTACTCCACGCTCAAGGTCGGCCAAGGCATGGAAGCCGCCATTCCCATTTCCATTCTCGCCATCGGGTTGGCCCGCATGTACAAGCGCCGGTCCACTTTGCTAGAGAACGTCATCATCACCGGCATCGGCGGCGCGTCGGCAGCGGTGGTGGCGGGCGCGGTCTTCACCCTCCCAGCGCTTTACATCCTGCACCTCAGCCCGAATCCCATCGAAACCGTCTTCATCTGTCTCGCCGGTGGATGTCTCGGCGTGCTCTTCGTCATTCCTCTGCGCCGTTTTTTCGTGCGCGAGATGCACGGCCTGTTTCCGTTTCCTGAAGCGACTGCGATTACCGAAGTTCTGGTCACCGGCGAACGCGGCGGCTCGCAGGCCAGGGTGCTGCTGCAGGCCACCTGCATCGCCGCTCTCTACGATTTTTTCGTCACCACCTTTCACGTGTGGCGCGAATATCTCAACCTGCAATTCATCCCGCTCATGCGCACCCTCGCCGACCGCGGCCGCATGGTATTCAGCTTTGACGCCATCGGATTCATCCTCGGACTCGGCTACGTGATGGGCCTGCGCAGCGCCATGGTCTTTTGCGCGGGCGGCGTTCTGGCCAACTTCGTTCTCGTCCCGCTCGTCTGGTTCCTCGGCAGCCACGTCGGCGTACCAGTCTATCCCGGAATCATGCCGGTTTCCGCCATGTCCGCCGCGCAAATTTACGCGAGCTACGTACGCTACATCGGCGTGGGCGCCATCGCCACGGCCGGCATCTTCGGCGTCATCAAATCCCTGCGTGTCATCGTTGGCTCTTTCAGCATCGCCCTGCGCGCCTTTCGTTCGCGCGCCACCGATCAATCCGTGCGCACCGATCGCGACATCTCCCTTCCCGCGATTCTTCTCGGCGTCATCGTCAGCGCCCTCGCCGTCGCCATCTTCTTCGGGCGTTTTCAGGTTTCCTGGACCGTCCTCTTCCTGGGACTTGCTCTCACGCTGCTCTTCGCCTTCTTCTTTGCTTCGGTGGCCGCCAACGCCATCGCCACCACGGCCAACAATCCCGCCTCCGGCATGACCATGCTCACTGTCATCATCTCCTCGGTGGTTCTATTGCACTTCGGCCTCTCCAGCGCCACAGGCATGTTTTTTGTCATGGCCATTGCGGGCATGGTCTGCACCGCGCTCTGCGTCTCCGGCCAGTTCATGACTGATCTGAAAACCGGCTACTGGCTCGGCAACACGCCGGCCGCGCAGGAGAAGGTGAAATTCATCGGCATCCTGGCCGCTGCCGCCGCTGCCGGAATCACCATTGTGATGTTGGCGCATACCTACCAGTTCGGCGAAATGGCCGCAGGCGACGCGCGCCCTGTTCTCGCCGCACCGCAGGCCTCCATCATGAAGGCGCTGGTGGTCGCATTCATGAGCCGCCAGCCGGTTACCTATCTTCTCTTCGGCGTGGGCGCGCTCATCACCATCGTTCTGGAGATGCTTGGCAAATCTTCGATGGTCTTTGCGCTCGGCATCTATCTTCCGCTCGGCCTCACCACGCCCATCCTGACCGGCGGATTCCTCTCGCACTTTGTGCAACGCCGCTCTGAGAAAACCGGCGGCGAAGCAGGCAAGGGTATTCGCGAGCGCGGCATCATTCTGGCCTCCGGACTCATGGCTGGTGGCGCGCTCGGCGGCGTGCTCGGTGCGTCCCTGCGCCTCCTACCGCAATTCCACGAAGACTTCATCCAGACGCCGTTCTATTTGAACGATCCCGTCTCGCAATCCGTTTCCGCACTGCTTTTCATCGGCCTTTGCGTGTATGTCTGGCGCGGTAGCATCAAAAAGGCTACATGATCGCATCGCCCCGAAAGCGCTGTGCCCCATCCATTCGCCCGAATTTGGGCGAATGGGTGGGAAACCACAATCGCCGGCAGCGCGTTCTTAGGTCCTGAACCAAAAATGGAGAGGCAAACCTCATGAATCAACTCGATCTTTATGTCGCCGACGCCGTCCTCGGTATCGACACACTCTGGGGCGGCGACGTCATGAATCCCTCCGGTACGGGCCGCTTCATCGCCGACTCGTGGTTTTCCGATGAGCCGTTGCCTGCCGCGTATACGCATCCCGCCGCCGCGTTGCTGCGCCAGTCCGGCGGCGTGGGCGCCAAGGAGATCGACCGCGACGCCTTCGCAAGCTACCTGCGCGACGTCGATCTGCCCGCCGCCATTGAAGGCTTGCGTAAAGAAGCCGCCCGTTGCCCCGAACTGCGCCGCGCTTATCTCCAGGGCCTTGCGGTTTCGCTCGATGTTATGTGGGACCTCGCCATGGAAGTTCTCGGCCAGGGCGATCCGGTGCCTTACACGCGCGCCGTTGAAGCCTCGACCGCCCGTCCGCCCGAGCCCTCGCATCCCGAAGCCAAGTGCGAACGCGTTGCCGAGCTGCTGGGCCGCGCCGGTCACTCCACTTCGCAATCCGGCGGAATTCTTGGCGCCGTCGATGCCTGGCGTCGCGAACGCGTCACGCCCATGGCCTCTGTGCAGGCGCTGGGCCAGGCTGTCATCGCGCACTTCGACGCGCTCAGCGCAAAAAATCTTGTCCCGCATCTTCCGCAGGAATTTGCAGCCGTGCCCCGCGCCAATATCAACTTCATGCCCATCAAGGACGCATGGTTCTCCGGGTCGATGAATTACATTGGCCGCGCGCGCACCGCGGCCGGCGCTCCAGAGTATGAGGCCAACTACGAAATCAACGCCTCGCTGCAGATTTCCTACCCGGAGTTTGAGCAGCTCGTGAGCCACGAGGTCGTACCGGGACACGTGACTACTTTCGCGTATCTTCAGGATTTATATGTGCGCGGCCAGGCCGGCTTTGAGGCCACGGTGCTCACTATGAACACGCGCGCCGCCACGCTCTTTGAAGGCATCGCCAACAACGCCATCCTCATCGCTCACGGCGTAACGGAAGTGGCCGAGTTACCCGATGAAGACTTGCAGATCGGCGTGCTGTTGGCGCTATTGCAAGACGACGCCAAAAACCAGTCCTCCTGGATGACCTGGGGCGAGGGCCGCGAGCAGCAGGAAGTTGCCGCCACGCTGCGCCGCGATTTTCTCGTCACGGAAGAACGCGCCGGCAAGCTCTCCGGCGCATGGGGACGGCATCCGCTGCTGGGCCGCATGTATCTGCCGGCTTACCGCGCCGGTACAGACAAAGTCGCGGAGCTTCGCCGCAATCTTCCCGCGGCCAAAGTGCTTCCGGCCCTCTACGGTTGCAACGGCCTCGTCGACATTCAAACCATCGACCAGTTGTTGAAGGGGAGAGCCGGTCTGCCCCAACCGGCGTGGCACACAACCAAGTCGACGGACTTGGAGTGCGCTAGAACGTATCCTGCGTGGATAGTGTGGGGTCGAGCGCACCAAAATTCACCAGATGTAGTTTCGCGTCGATTGAATGACCACATCCCGGGATGGCGCAGACTGCCAGCTCGACCTTGTAGCCCTCTCGGCGAAGTTTCTCTCGGAATGTGGCAATGTTAACGTTGGGCGCAATGTCTTCTGCGCCTAATGGGATAACCCGTCCGCATCCTGGGCAGATGGGGCCATATTGCCGTCTAACCGGTCTTGCGGGGTCTGGTTCGGTGCAAGGTTGCTCATTGTCATAACGCCGCCTTAATGATTTCTGTTGAACAACTTAAGGGTCATGGAGCCGGCGCTCCTTGGGCCGCCCTCTGCATATTTGCCAGGACAAGGTCCTTGTATTTCTCGGGCTGTTCCTTGAACTGGATCGGTTTCTGCATCCGGGCGGATCAAATATTCAGAACCGGGAAATGAGTGGCTTCAGGTACGAAGTTTGAGATAGTTAGCGACCGTGGCGACCAAGGCAAGAAGACGATTTAGAGAATGCGAACCAAGGATCTGGAGCCTTCGGCCGACTTCATAGAATCGAACGGTCGAGTCGGTGACTTATAGCTGCCCGCATACCCATTCCGAAAACCCACAGTGGGAGATTCGAGGGACGCATACGTCACATCGGACCTCGCGATGACAGACTTGCCAACACCTCAATATAAGTGAGGCTTTAAAGGCCATGGCGTAAGAATCCTCCGGCACAGTCAGCTGATGCCCAATAGTCTCAAATAACAATGCGTCGACGAAAACTGGAAATTGACGGCTTCACAGAAGAAGGCCAAGCTCGATGAAATTCATGTAAGCGGCTAGATCATTAAAGCAGATTCTCAATACTGCAATCGCCGCGCGTAGATATCACAGCTTCTTAGCGGGCTCTGGCGAGAAGGTAGAGTGCCAGACCCGGAATAGCCTTCACCATCCTGGGTGTGTGCTCGTATGTTTTGTCTTCTCGGAGCAGTTGGAGGGCATCATTATATTGCTCCCGCGATGGTTAAATTGCTGGGCCTGTCTGACGGGCCCAGAGCAGAGGCTTTGCCCTGGCCGGATGCCGCGGGCTTCCCCCTGCCGTCCTTTAGGTACCAAACGACAGCGGCCCATCCCAGAAAGAACAGCCCGAGCAACATTCCGCTTGGCTGCCCCGCCGCTGCGGCAAAGACAAAACAAATGCCACCGGCCGCGAGAAAAAGGCCTATATAGAGCTTGACTGGAATCACGATTCCACCCCTTTTCACGGAAACCACATAATACGCTGTTACTCCTACTTCTTCACTCCACTCACAGCACGCTCTTGGCAATCGCCGCCAACTGCATGAACGACGTTCCCTCGTAGATCGTGCCGATCTTCGCATCGCGGTAGAGCTTCTCGACGGGTGAATCTTTCACGAACCCCGACCCGCCCAGCACCTCCACGGCCAGGCTCGCCACCCGCTCGGCCGTGTGCGACGCAAAGTACTTCGCCATCGCTGCCTCCTTGCGAAAGTCGCACTTCGCGTCCTTTAGCCGCGCCGCGTTGTAGACCAGCAACTTTGCCGCTTCAATATCGGTCGCCATCTCCGCAAGCTGGAACTGCATGGCTTGGAACTCCGCGAGCGCCTTGCCGAACTGCTTGCGCTGTTTGGCGTGCTTCACTGCGTGGCCCCACGCGCCTTCGGCGAGGCCCAGCATCTGCGCGCCAATCCCGATGCGCCCCTCGTTCAGCGTCTCCATGGCCACTTTGTATCCCTGGCCCACGGCGCCAAGGACCTGCGCCGCCGGAATCACGCAATCCTCCAAAACAAGCTCACACGTGCTCGACGCGCGAATGCCCAGCTTGTCCTCTTTGCGGCCCACGGTGAATCCCGCCGTGTCTTTCTCAATCAGGAACGCCGTGATCCCCCGGTACCCCGCGCTCGCGTCGACCGTGGCGAACACGATGAACAGTCCAGCTTCTTTCGCGTTCGAGATCCAGAGCTTGCGCCCGTTGAGCACATAGTCGCCGCCGCGCTTATCGGCGCGGGTTTGCAGCGCGAACGCATCCGACCCCGATCCCGCTTCGCTCAGCGCATACGCGCCGATGGTGTCCGTCGCCAGCCGCGGCAGACACAACTTCTTCTGTTCTGCCGTGGCCCAGCGCAGCAAGGCGCTCGCCACCAGCGTGTTTTGCACGTCCACCAGCAGCGCCACAGCGGGATCGACAGCAGACAGAAGCTCCACGGCCAGTACTGCATCGAAGAACGAGCCGCCGCTGCCGCCGTATTCCTCGGGAATCTCAATCCCCATCAGCCCCAGCGCAAACATCTTCTCAACCAGCGCCGTGTCCATGTGTTGCTCTTCGTCCATGCGGCGGACCAGCGGCGCAACTTCGTCGCGGGCAAATGCGCGTACCGCATCGGCAAACAGCCTCTCGTCTTCACTTAGCTGCGTCACGGGCGCGCCCGCCGTTTGAGGATTCATCGCCGTTCTCCTCCGACCATCCGATCCGTAGGATCACACACCATCATGCAAAATGATATGCTGCGTTCTTGAGCCGGCCCAACGGCGGGCTCAAGAGGCGCACGGCTTCCCATGCAAATCGGCAATCACGTCTTTCTCGTTACCGGCGGCGCATCGGGGCTGGGCGCGGCCACCGCGCGGCTTCTTGTTGCCGAGGGCGGCTCCGTCGTGATCGCAGACCTCGATCGTGCCGCGGGTGAAAAACTCGCCGCTGAGCTAGGCGTGGCTGCCCGTTTTGCGCTCACAGACGTTACGAGCGAAAGCGACGCCCAGGCCGCGATCAATCTTGCGCTCCAGGTCTACGGCCATTTGCATGGACTGGTGAACTGCGCCGGCATCGCACCGTCTGAAAAAGTCGTGGGCCACGACGGACCGCATCGACTCGAGTCCTTCGCAAGAACCATCAACATCAATCTCATCGGCACCTTCAACATGATCCGTCTCGCCGCCGCGGCCATCGTGAAAGAAGTGCCTGGCAAAGATGGCGAGAGGGGCGTCATCGTCAACACCGCGTCGATTGCGGCGTTTGATGGCCAGATCGGCCAGGCGGCCTACGCGGCATCAAAAGGTGGCGTGGCTGCACTCACGTTGCCCATCGCACGCGAACTGGCGCGCTCCGGCATTCGCGTGGTCACCATCGCGCCGGGCATCTTTGCGACGCCGATGATGGCGGCATTTCCAAAAGAAGTCCAGGACGGGCTCGCCCGAAGCGTGCCCTTTCCGCAGCGCCTCGGCCGTCCCGCGGAGTTCGCCGCGCTTGTCCGCCACATCGTCGAGAACGTCATGCTCAACGGCGAAACCATCCGCCTCGACGGCGCTTTGCGTATGGGGCCACGCTGAAGCATTCGGTCCCGCTGTCGCATCTGATGGAAGGAGACGCCATGCCCAAAACCGATCCCATCGTCATCGTCGGCGCAGCGCGCACCCCCATCGGCGGATTCCAGGGCGACCTCAGTGGACTCGCTGCTCCCGAACTTGGCGCTGCTGCCATCCGCGCCGCCGTTGAGCGGGCCGGTATTCCTGCAACTGAAGTCGACGAAGTCCTCTTCGGCTGCGTGCTTCCCGCGGGCCAAGGCCAGGCGCCCGCGCGGCAAGCCGCTCTGGGTGCGGGCCTGCCGCTTTCCGCCGGCGCAACCACCGTGAACAAGATGTGCGGCTCCGGCATGAAGGCCGCCATGCTCGCCCACGATCTCTTGCTGGCTGGCAGCGCACAAATCATCGTCGCCGGCGGCATGGAGAGCATGAGCAACGCGCCGTATCTTCTTGACAGCGCGCGCTCCGGCTACCGCATGGGCCACCAGCGCATTCTCGATCACATGTTTCTCGACGGCCTGGAAGACGCCTACGACAAAGGCCGGCTGATGGGCACGTTCGCCGAAGATTGCGCACAAAGTTACACCTTCACGCGCGAGGAGCAAGACGCATTCGCCCTCACCTCGCTCGCCCGAGCGCAAAAGGCTACGGCCGATGGTGCGTTCGCGTCCGAAATTATCCCAGTCACAGTAAAAGCGGGCAAAACAGAGCGGCAAATTGTGCACGACGAGCTGCCGCTCAAGGCCACGCCCGACAAAATCCCGCACCTCAAGCCGGCATTCCGCGAAGGCGGCACGGTGACGGCGGCCAATTCGAGCGCCATCTCTGACGGCGCCGCGGCACTGGTCTTCATGCGCCGGTCTGAAGCCGACCGGAGTGGCCTCAAGCCGCTGGCCACCATCGTCGCGCATGCCAGCTACGCCAACCAGCCCGCGCTTTTTCCCACTGCGCCCATCGGAGCCATTCGCTTGCTCGCTGACCGCACCGGCTGGTCTGTTGCGGATGTCGATTTATTCGAGATCAACGAGGCGTTTGCCGTGGTCGCGATGGCGGCGATGCGAGATCTCGGCCTGCCGCACGAGAAGGTCAACGTGCACGGCGGCGCCTGCGCTCTTGGCCATCCCATCGGAGCTTCCGGCGCGCGTATTCTCGTCACGCTGCTGGCCGCGCTGCAGAAATACCATCTCCGCCGCGGCATCGCCTCTCTCTGCATCGGCGGCGGCGAAGCGACGGCCGTCGCGATCGAGCGCATCGACTAAATAGCGCATGTACCACGCATTCGCGATCAATTCGGCGACGGCTGCTCGATATGGTCGATCACGATCGTTTCCACCGTGCCTTTCGCCGAATTCAGTTTCAGGCCCATATCCTGAATGGACGTCAAGATCGAAGCAACAAGGTCCTGGTACTCCGCACTCGGATCGTTGCCCAATAAAGCGCTCTTGAAATCGAATGAGCCGCTCAGTCCGGTTTCATCGAGCACAGGCCGCTGCAGAAAACTGCTCAGGCGCACTGCCAGCAAAGACATGGAAGCATTTTGTCCAACCAAACCATCCCTCGCCATCCACACGCCCGGCGAACTGTCTTTGTCCTTGGGATCGTGCAATTTGAGTTCGCCGCTGCCTTTCGTCAGCACGTACACGGAGCCGATTTTGCTTTCACGATGGAACTTTAACTGGAACCGCTCCACCAGCAGCGATTGCAGCATCTCCCTTTGTTCGGTGGTTAGCGCATGGGTGGGCGATGTCAATTTGAGATTGCGTAATTCAGAAGAGTCCGGCGGAAGCGCATCGATGCTGTAGCCCTGGTGATGGCCCCAGTCCGGTTCGCCCACAATCTGGTAAGGCTGCACGTCAAAGGCAAAGATCAAAAGCATATCCAGATTGCAGAACCCGCATTTCATCCTGCCGCCAGGCGAGGTCACGAAGCCCGCGATGCCGCCCGGCGCCGGTTTGATCGTCGCCACCTCAAACGAAGGCAGCTGCGGAGCCGCTGCCGTGTTTGTCGCGGAAGGTCTGGGTGCCGTTCCAGTCTGCCCCAAAGCGCCTGCGGCTCCCATCGCCAACGCAACCATGCACACAAACCGCGCCATGATCCGCAAATCGGAAAACATCGACGTACCTCTTCTCGGCTTCAAGAAGTCAATTGTATGGGGAGCAGTCGGAGTGTTGGACGATGCAGAAAGAAAAGGTATGTGGAGCCTACGCGCCCGCCAGCGCCGCTTGCGCCAGGCCGGAATCGGCCTCGGGCAGGGGTTCAGTCGTTTCTGGCGGCGTCACCGGCACATGCGCCAGCTCCCATGCCGAGCGGTCTTTGACCAGCCGCGCCACCAGAGCGGTATGCATGGCGTGGCCGGCGCGCATCGCCACCACGTGACCCTCGAGCCGTCGTCCGGCCAGCGCCAGGTCGCCGATCAGGTCCAGCACTTTGTGCCGCACATACTCGTCGGGAAAGCGCAGCGGGCCATTTTCCGGGCCGTTTTGGCCCAGGATGATCGCGTTATCCGGGCCCGCGCCACGAATCAGCCCCATGTCGCGCAGCTTGCTTTCGTCGGCCTTGTAGCCGAATGTGCGCGCCGGGGCGATGGTCGATCCGTACATATCCGCAGCCAGGTCCACGCAGGTCTTTTGCTGGCCGATGGGCGCAGGAAAATCGATGGTGTAGGAAACGCGGTAGCCGCTGCCGGGATACACGCCGATGAACTTGTCGCCCTCGCGCACTTCCACCGGATGCAGAATGCGCAGCGTCTCTCGCCGGCGGCGCTGCTCGCGAATGCCCACGCGCTGGAACGCTTCCACGTAAGGCTGCGCGCTTCCATCCAGAATGGGCAGTTCCAGGTTGTCGATCTCCACAATCACGTTGTCCACGCCCATGCCGATGAAGGCTGAGAGCAGATGTTCGGTGGTGGAGATGAGCACGCCCTGGCGCATCAAGCTCGTGGCGTAGCTGACCTTGGCCACATTGCGCCCGGTGGCGGGAATCTCGAAGTTGTCGAGATCCGTGCGCCGGAAGACAATGCCCGAACCGGCCGCGGCAGGCAACAGCCGCATGGTCACCGGAGCCCCGGAATGCAGCCCGACTCCCGAAAATTCAAGCGGTGCTGCGATCGTCTGTTCCAGGTGCGCGAGTTGAGCCAAGTACAAACTCCAAAATGCAGGAAAATCCTGTGCAGTGTTTAGATTAGACGGGATGTGTAAATCCTGTCCTGTGGCAAATTTGCCACACTGTGCACCTGCGCGGCCACTTCTGTTGCCTAGTTTTGATCCGCGAATAAACTCATCGTAAGTGGCGTAGAATCAGAGAGCCGCCGGCTGGCCACACTGTGCCATCGGTGGACAAGGAGCCTGCTTGCCAACCCCCGCCGAAACCGATTTCCCCATGCGCGCCTTGTTGGCCGGGGCCCGGCGCAAAGAGCGCTCACTCCTCGATCTCACCCGCAAGCTGATTCAGGCCGAGTCGCCCACTGAGTCGAAATCCGCGGTTGACGCCTGCGTTGCGCTCGTTGCTGCCCACCTGAAACAACTTGGCGGGCGCGTAAAACTCCACCGGCAAAAGGACCACGGCAATATTCTCGAAACGCGCTTCGGACCACGGCCTACGCGATCACGCGAATCCGCCAAGCCCATTCTCCTGCTCGGCCATCTCGATACGGTTTGGCCGCTCGGCACAATCCAATCCATGCCCTGCCGCGTGCGCGGCGGCCGCCTCTGGGGGCCCGGGACTCTCGATATGAAGGCCGGCGTGGCCATGGCCTCGACTGCGATCGAACTGCTGATGGAAGCAGATCTGCTGCGCCGCAAAATCATCCTCCTGCTGAATAGCGACGAAGAGATCGGCAGCCCCGTTTCGCGGCCCATCACCGAAAATCTCGCGCGGCAGTGCGCCGCCGTCTACGTCCTCGAGCCCGCGCAGGGGCTGGCGTACAAAACCGCGCGCAAGGGTGTCGGCGACTGGCACATTCAGGTCCAAGGCGTCGCCGCCCATGCCGGCGTCGATTTTGAAAAAGGCGCCAACGCCCTCCGCGAACTGGCGCGCGTGATTGAAACTGTCAGCGGCTGGACCGACCTCAATCGCGGCCTCACGGTGAGCGTGGGCATGGCCACCGGCGGCAGCAAAAGCAACGTAGTTCCCGCCCGAGCCTGGGCGCATTTCGACGTGCGCATTCCGCGCCTCGCCGACACAGCGCGCATCACGCGCAAATTTGCCGCGCTCCGGCCCACCGATCCGCGCTGCACCTTCGAAGTATTTGGTGAAATTAACCGTCCGCCCATGGAGCGCAGCCGCGGAACGGTGCGGCTCTTCCGCAAAGCGCACTTGCTGGCCCGCGAACTCGGCTTCGAACTCCAGGAGGCCTCCTCCGGCGGCGGGTCCGACGGCAATTTCACCGCGGCGCTGGGAATTCCCACGCTCGACGGCATGGGCGCGGTGGGCGAAGGCGCGCACGCGCGGCACGAATCGGTCTTCATCGAGCATCTCGCGCCGCGCACCGCACTGCTCGCTGCCATGCTAATCGGCTGACCCGCTAATCCAGCTTCGGATGCAGCTTTTCGAAGCCCGTCGCTTGCTGGTACGCGTGCGCAAACGCCGCCACCGTCGCGTCCCGATACAAGCCGCCCAGAAACGTAATCGAAACCGGCGTGCCCGGCCCGCCAATGTCGTCGTGGTCGCCGTCGTCGATCAACGGCGGCTTAGGCGCGTCGTCTCCGCGCAGGCCGTTGGGCACAATCACCGCGGGATTCCCCGTCAGATTGGTCGCGATCAACTGCGCATCGGTCGAGGGCGTCACAATCACGTCCACCTGCTCGAAGAGCTTCGCAAACCCGCGCACCGCGAGCGTCCGCGCCCGGTTGGCCTGGATGTACTCGACCGCCGGATAGAAACGCGCAATCCTGAAAATCATTCGGCCAATCTTCTGGTCCCTGCTCCGTCAGCAATTTGTCGCGGCCCGTCATGGTCAGGTCGTCAAAGGCCGCAGCCGCCTCCGCCGTGAGCAGCGGAACCATCGCTTCCCACGGCAGCTTGGGCAGCTCGACAGGAATCAGGTTCACGCCCATCCCGCGCAGCTTCTCGAGCGCTGCCTGCTCGTAGCGGCGGTCGTATTCGCGCCGCGCCCGCCCGGCCTACCATCTCGGCATTGGCGTCTTCGCGCTTTTTCTTTTCATCGTCCGTCTCGTCTCGCCGCCGCTTCTTTCAGCTTCAACGGCTGCAGCGGATCGAAGTCGCTCTTCAAATAGCCAATCCGCAGTTGCTTCCAGTCCAGTCCAGGAAATTCCAATCGAAGCTCGTCATAGCCGCGGAAAGATCCTTGCCATCGGGTCCGTGAATCACTTCCAGCACCAGCGCGCAATCCTCCACCGAGCGGCAGATCGGCCCCAGCTTATCCATCGTCCAGCTCAGCGCCATCGCGCCCGTGCGCGGCACCAGGCCAAAGCTCGGCCGCAGGCCGGAACAGCCGCAGCGCGTCGAAGGCGACGAGATCGATCCCAGCGTCTCCGAGCCGATCGCAAACCCCACGCAACCCGCGGCCACCGCACTCGCCGACCCGGCAGAAGAACCGCTGGACCCCTGCGCCGGATTCCACGGGTTCCTCGTGCGCCCGCCAAACCATTTGTCGCCCATGGCCAGCGCGCCCAAAGAGAACTTCGCAATCAGTACGGCACCCGCCTCATCGAGCCGTTGCACCACCGTCGCGTCTTCGTCGAACGACTGGTGCTCGAACCCTCCCGCGCCCCACGTCGTCGGGTAGCCCTTCACAGCCAGCAGATCCTTCGCGCCCCACGGAATCCCATGCAGCGGCCCGCGATATTTTCCCGCGGCAATCTCCTCATCGGCTTTTTTGCCTGCGCAATGCGCCCGCTCCTCGGTCAGCGTGATGACAAAATGCAGTTTCGCGTCGTAGCGCTTGAGACGGTCGATATACATCTGCGTGAGGGCGAGCGAAGTGATCTTGCGATAACTCAGTAAAGAGCGCCAAGTCGGTCGACAGTCGCAAAAGCTAAATCCTCAATGCTCTGCGGGGCCACTGCGTATCGTTCGCAGCGGAGGACAGCCGCGATCAACATTGACGGGCTGAGAAGGAAGCTCGTTTCGGGCACGGGCTAGTGCCGCTTCCTGTCGCTGCCTTCCCCGGATGAAACACATACGCCGGCGGCACATCGTTGGTCAGCTTCAACTCCCGAATCTGCGCGTATGCGTCGCGCTGGTCGTTCAGCCCGTCGAGCATCATCTTCTTCTGCTCAGCCGTGAACGGCCCCACGCCCGCCAGCTCTGCCGCCTGATCCAACATCTCCTGCGTAATCTTCGGCAGCGTCGCCGCCTTCGCGCCAGGAGCCGCCTCCTGCGCCTGTGCAGCCAACGTCAACAAAATCCCCGGCAGCAGCGGTGACGCAATCCCCGCGCAACTGCATGCGTTCAAGAAAGCCCTACGGTCGAGAGTCATGCGCAAAAGTCCTTTCGCAACAGAGGAAGCCCTTGCCGAAAACTATAGCCGATAGCCCCGCTGGCGCCGGAAGGCACCCAATCCGCCCCAAAAAATACGTGCAAAGATTTCTCTTGACATATTCCCATATAGGAATGTATTGTTTCAATCATGGCAAGAGCCGCTACCACCTCCGATCCCTTCAACGCCGTTGCCGAACCGCGCCGGCGGCAGATTTTGACTTTCCTCGCCGGGGACGAGCGCGGGGTGGGCGAGATCGTCGTGGCCATCGGCCTCGATCAACCGTCGGTCTCGAAGCATCTCGGCGTGCTGCGCGAGGTCGGCCTGGTGCGCGTGCGCCGCAACGGACGTCACCGCCTCTACCGCACCAACGCCGAGGCGATCAAGCCCATGCACGCGTGGACCGAGACCTTTGAGCGTTACTGGAAGCACCAGTTGCAACGCGTCAAGGAGCGCGCTGAGGCGCAAATGGGACCCCCGAATCGCATTCCAATACCCAGAAAGGATGCAAAGCATGACCATGACCGCTGAAGAGATTGAAAGCATGACTGTGCGCATCAAGCAGGAGCTTCGCGTGCGCGCCTCGCTCGTAGTCACATTCGAGGCGCTGCTCGAGCAGCTCGGGCCCTTCAACGAAACCCCCGACGGCAAGTCGCATGCCATGAAGATCGAACCCTGGCCGGGCGGCCGCTGGTTTCGCGACCTGGGCGACGGCAACGGCCACTGCTGGGCCACAGTGCAATCCATCAAGCGGCACACGCTGATCGAGCTTTCCGGGCCGCTCTTCATGTCGCAGCCCGTGGCCAACAACCTCATCTACCGTTTGAGCGAAGAGGGCGGCGAAACCGTCATCAGGTTCTGCCACTCAGTCGGCCTTTGAAGACCCGAAGTGCAGCACTGGCGAGGCATCTCGAAGGCGTCAAGACTGGCTGGACTTAATCATTCACGCCGTAGGCGCAAGTTTGTTAGCGCGCCTTACGCGGCCGAGCGGGCGCAAACCGTCGCAGACTTGCCCCCGAAAATTCCCCAAGGAGGAAAATTGTTATGCCTGTAGCAGAGCAAATCGCCACTCACTCCATCGCGGAATCTCTGTTAGCCGAGTTCGAAGCGCAAGCGCCCATCACGCGCCGCTTTCTTGAGCGACTGCCGGAAGACAAGCTCACCTGGAAGCCGCACGAAAAATCCTTGACCGCCGGACAACTGGCTCTGCATATTGCCACGACCACCGGCGGCGTGGTGCAGCTCGTCCAGGAAAACCCGAAAGAAGCCCGATCCGAATTCGTCTTTCCTCAACCCGCCAGCCGCGACGAGATCCTGAGGGCCTTCGACGCGAGTATTGCCACGGTGCGCGAGAAGTTACCCACCTACGACGATGCCGCGATGAAGGAGACCTGGCGCCTGGTAGCCGGCGGCAAAGAGCTTTTCTCGCAGCCGCGCGGCTTGTTCCTGCGCGACGTGATGCTGAGCCACTGGTACCAGCACCGCGGCCAGTTCAGCGTCTATCTGCGCATCTTGAACGTCGCCGTCCCGGCCACCTGGGGCCCCAGCGCCGACGAGCCGCCAGTTTTCATGCAAAAAGCGGCAAGGGTGGCGTAGTTCGCCAGCATCAAAGAATCCATGCGGTGCCGAGTCCCCGCGCCGCACCCCGGGTCGGCCACGTCCCACACAAATTTCGATGAGAAGAAGAAAGGCGAAGAAGAATCAGAATTTAGTCGAAGGAGAAAAGGCGATGACCAATCAGATAGCAGTACAAAATGAAAACAAGAACGAGCTTCTCGCGATGAAGACACCCCCGATCGTGTCGCAACAGGAGTGGGAGGCTGCGCGCCAGCAGCTCCTCGTGAAAGAGAAGGCCCTGACTCGCTCTCGTGACGCGCTCGCCGCCGAGCGCCGCCGGATGCCGTGGGTGGCGGTGGAGAAGAAGTACGAGTTCGACGGACCCAAGGGTAAGGTAAACCTGCTCGATCTGTTCGAGGGCCGCAGGCAATTGATCGTCTATCGCGCCTTCTTTGAGCCCGGGGTCTTCGGCTGGCCCGACCACGCCTGCCGCGGGTGCTCGCTGGGCGCCGATCAGGTCTCTCATTTGTCGCATCTGAACGCCCGCGATACTACGCTTGCCTGGGCTTCGCGCGCACCGCAACCCGACATCGCGCGGCTCAAGGCGCGCATGAGCTGGGAGATGCCCTGGTACACCATCACCGACAACTTTGATGTGGACTTCGGCGTCGACCAGTGGCACGGCCACAACGCATTTATTCGCGACGGCGACAAAGTGTACCGCACGTACTTCATCAACAGCCGCGGCGACGAGGCGATGGGGTCCACCTGGAGCTATCTCGATATGACGACGCTCGGCCGCCAGGAGACCGGGGAGGACTCGCCGCAGGGTTATCCCCAGAATCCGCCGTACAAGTGGTGGAACTGGCACGACAATTACGATGCCGCGGCCGCGCCTGACCCGTGGTGGCTCGACATCACCACCGACCCTGCCGGAGCCGCCATCCGCAGGCGCGAAGCAGAAGCGAAGGCATGTAACTGTTCCTGAGCAGGGCATCTGGCCGCCTTTGCGATCAGCACCAAGCAAGAAACAAGTTCATCAACCGCGCGACCTGGTCCCATTCCCGGGCCGCGACGAGATCGGTGCGCGTTGTGCTCGCCGCTCAAAACGGAGACAACCTGATGAAAAGCGCAGCTTGTTTTGACAAACAATTCGAGTACGACTTCATTTCCTCTAGATATGGCGTTTATCCGGTTTCAGGGAACGCACCGCGCTTGGCCTTTCTCACCGTCTCAGGGCTTCTGTTCGTCGCGAGCGCGATGGTGACGGCGCATTGGTGCAACTCCATGTCGACTATGGGAGAGATGCGAATGCCCGGCGGCTGGATCATGTCGATGGCATGGATGCGCTTGCCAGGGCAAACCTGGATCGAGGCCTCAGCATCATTCCTCACAATGTGGATCGTGATGATGGCAGCCATGATGCTGCCGTCTCTGGCGCCCATGCTCTGGCGCTACCGCCAGGCCATTGATTGCACGGGCGAATTGCGCCTCGAGCGCCTCACCTTGCTCGCGGGCCTTGGGTACTTCTTGGTGTGGACTCTCTTCGGATTGGCCATCTTTCCGCTGGGCGTCATGCTGGCAACCACCGAGATGGACCATTCGGAACTGGCCCGCGCAGTTCCGGTTGCAATTGGAGTCGTCATCCTCATCGCCGGCGCAGTGCAGTTCACTTCATGGAAGGCGCATCACCTCGCCTGCTGTCGGGGGACGCCGGAGCGCGGCCAAGAACTACGCGCCGACGAGCGCACCGCCTGGAGGCAAGGAGTCAGTTTCGGAATGCACTGCGGCCTCAGTTGCGCCAATCTGACTGCGATCCTTCTGGTTGTCGGCATCATGGACCTGCGTATCATGATTGCCGTGACGGCGGCGATCACCGCGGAACGTCTGGCGCCGTCTGGCCAGCGCGTCGCGCAAGCAATCGGAGCCGTTGGCCTCGTGGCGGGGTTGTTCGTGATCACGCGAGCGGCCGGCCTCCGGTAACGCGTGGCCATCTGAAAGATTCACGCATCCACAGAACAGTGAAAGGCGAAGCGTTCTAGCTACTTCGCCGCTGCCGCCAGCAGCGCCTCGGCCCGATGCAGTGCGTCGCGGCGCTTCTGCTTTTCGCTTTCGACATCGGCGGGTGCCAGCGTCGCTCCACCGACGCGCCGCGACGTATCGCTTAGCCGCTTTTCGAATTCCTTGTCGAGCGCAGCTACGTCTGCCTGCGCCTGTTTCAGCGCTTCGTTGAAATGCGCAAGCTCGTCCGCGATCTTCTCAGGGTAGTAACTGAGGCGGTCGCCGCTCTGCATGGCATCGATTAAGGCTAACGACGGTCCGGCCACAGGCCCGGTCGCCTGCATGGCGTCATAGGCGCCGCGCAGGAGGGTCATCTTGCCGGCAAATCCGTCCAGTTGCTCGCGCTGCGCTGTCAATCCTTTTCCGCGGCGCACCTCAACCACAACCTTTGTTGCGGTGCTCTCTGCCGGCACGGGAATGATCGTCGTCAGCGTGTTGCCTTCAAACGTCCACCCTCCCATCTGGTTGGGCTTCGTCGGCTTTAGTGCCTTGCCGTCGACCGTCACAGAAGCAGGTGGCCAATCCGCGGGCAATCGCAACTCGTAGCCGCGCGTCTTCAGCATGCCGGGATAGCTTCCCTCAGCCGGCCCGATCTCGACCCGAAGAGTGTCGCCAGTCTGAGTCGCTTGAATCGGCGTACGCGCAAACACACCGCGCTGATACTCGACCGAAGCGCCGGAATCTTCGTAGACCGAATAGCTCGAACTCTTGCCTGCATCGAGCGGCCACACATTCACGATCAATGGATCCACCGGTCTCGCACCCGTATACGGCATCGGCGGCTGCATGGGCACAATGGCCCCAGCCTTCAAATACACCGGAATCTGCGCGATCGAAAAGCTGCGCTCCACGCTCACTGGACCTGTGAAGTGCTTGCCCGTCGGCGACTCGATCCAGTCGCCCTTGGGCAAATACACCTGTTCCGTTGCCAGGCTGGAAATTTTATCGGCGGGCGCGGTCACGGGGCTCACCAGCATCTGGTCGCCAAACAGGTACTCGTCCTTGCTCGTGTACGCGGCATCGTCTTCCGGCCAGTCGTAATAGAGCGGCCGCAGGAACGCCACGCCTGTGTCGTAGGTGCGCCGCGCTTCGGTGTAGAGATACGGCTCCATCGCTTCGCGCAACTGGAATGCCGATCGCAGCACCGACGCATATGGTTCGGGATAGGCCCAGATGCGCCGCTCCGCATCGGGATTCTTCGTGGTGTGCGTGCGCAGAATCGGCGAGAACGCGCCAAACTGCACCCAGCGCGTGTACAGCTCAGGCTCGACTGCGCCCGGCATATGTCCGCCGATGTCGTGGCTCCAGTAGGCATAGCCCACGTTGGCCGCGGTCGCCGTGAACCACGGCTGGAAGGCCAGCGAATCCCACACCGAAATCGTGTCGCCCGAAAATCCGATTTGATAGCGGTGGTTGCCCAGCCCGCCCCAGCGATGAAACAGCAGTGGCCGCTTGCCCTCGCGCTGCTGATCGGTAAAGTGCAGGTAGTTCAGCCACCAGGTATTGCTCAGGCCGGGCAGTTTGGTCATCATGGGATTCTGCTGCCAGTCGAGCCACCAGAAGTCGATGTCCTGTTTTTCCAGCGGATGCAGAACCAGGTCCAGGTAGTTCGTCGCCCATTTTTTGTCCGTGGGATCGAAGGGAACGTACTTCTTTGTCGCTGGATCGATGCCCATGGCGCGCGCCATCGCGGGGTACGCCTGCTCCCACGGCTGAATGCCTGACGCCGGATGCAGATTCATCGTGGTCTTCAGACCCTCCTCGTGGATGTTTTTCAGAAACGCGTCGGGGTCGGGAAAGAGAATCTTGTTCCACGTGTAGCCGGTCCAGCCGAGTTGGTAGCCCGACTGATCTTTCTCGCCCATGGCTTTTAATTGCTCCTGGCTGATGTGCCAGTCCATGTCGATCACCAGCACATCGAGCGGCGTATCGTTCTCGTGGAAGCCGCGCACCAGCTCGTCCAGCTCCTGGTCGCTGTAGGCCCAGTAGCGCGACCACCATACGCCGAAAGCAAAGCGCGGCGGCAGCGGGATGCGCCCGGCAACTTTGACGAAATCACCAAGCGCTTGCTTGTAATCGTGCCCGTAGCCGAAGAAGTACCAGTCGGTGTACTTGCCCGGAGCTTCATTCGCCGGCCGCTCCATCGCCCACGGCCAGAGACTTTTTTCGCCACCGAGAAATCGGAAGTCGGTGGAGTCGAAGAGCGGCCGCGTGGAGTCGTCGACAAGCACCCAGCCTCCGCGCGAAATCAGCCCCGGTTCGATGGGTTCGCGTGTTTTGTCGCCGCGCGCGCCGTCGAGAGTGCGTGTGGTGCCTTGTAGATTATTGGGGTCGGTGTCGCCAGGATACCAACTGACAGGCTTGCCGCCGAGGACGAACGCGATGTTGAGATTGTGGTTCGTAAAGCGGCCGCCGCCGGTCGGTGTATACGTCAACGTCCAACACGTCGGTCTTGATCGTCAACAGTGCCGCCATTCGCAGAACCGTCGTGCACTGCTTCAAACTTCGGCACCGGCAGCCGCCGATTGATGAAGACCAGCGACCCGTGATCCTCAAACTTCCCATCCGCCGACCACTCCATGCGAATCAACTGCGGCGTCAGGATGGTAAAGCGCGCATTGCCGATGGTCACAACGGCTTTGGGATCTGCCACGGGATTGTCTGACGGCTGAACTTGTCCGGCCACAGGCTGCACACTTGTTTGATGCGTGGGGGCCGTCGTCTGTGCCGGCAACGGCTGAGTTTGCGCCGCCAACCCTGCTGCCGCCAGCACGCCCAACATCCAAAACCAAGAAAAACTCCGCACAGCTTCCCCCTGTCGCAATTCCAAGGAAAGCCTACCACTTGCGATGCAGTGCAGAATCCGGCGCTATCGCGCTGCGTGAAGGTCCCATTCAAATGCGCAGGAAGGCTCAGTCTCGGCATCCCTCAGAATCAGCAGGCCGCCGATCAGGTGGCCCTGGTCTGAGTAAATCGGCTTGCTCGCCGCGCACAGGGGAATGCGTTTTCCGTCGGACCGTTCGTACAGGATTTGCATGGCTGGAACCGCCTCTCCATGGAGGGTCGCCCGCACAATCGGAAACTCATCGAACTGCAAGCGCCGTCCGTCCGGCGTGCTCACACGCAGCTTGGCATAATCGGCGACCGTCTGGCCGGGCCGCACGTCGCCGCCCAACATGATTTCGGCGGCCGCATTGATCATGAAAATGCTGCCGTCGCTGGCATCGGCCAGAATGATGCCGAAAGGGGCGGTGTCCAGCGCGGCATGCAGCGCGATCTCGTGCGCCCGCAACTCGTCCGTCAGCGGGACTCCGCCATGCTCCTGTTCCACCACGCCGTAGACGTAAATGATGTTTCCGTTCGGCCCAAAACGTGGCGCTCCCCGCGAACGCATTCTGATCCAATCCCCGCCAGGTTTCCGCACCCGGTACTCGATGTCGATCGGCAGTCCCGTGCGCAACAAAGTCCGGATTGCCTCGCGCGTAGGTTCCACGTCGTCGGGGTGCAGCACCTTCAGCCATCCCCTGCCCATCGCATCGTCCATGCTCTGTCCCGTGATGCTCTCCCAGCGCGGACTGGCGTCGATCACCTCGCCCCTCGCATCCAGAACCCACGGCACATGCGGGCCAAGCTGCATCATGTGGCGATAGTGATCTTCGGTTTCGCGCAACGCCTCTTCAGTGCGCCGGCTCTCCGTGATGTCCATCACCGCGACGCAGACGCCCAGGATTTCTCCCGCCTCGTCGCGCGCCGGCTGGTACGAAAGCAAAATTGTCCGCCCTTCCGTCTCGCCCTCGCCCGGCGGCTTCTTCAGCTCAACGCCACTGACGGGATCGCCCTGCATGGCCCTGCGAATATACGGCTCGACAATCGGAAAGAGCTTGGGAATCACCTCAGCTACCGTTTTGCCCAGGTGCTCCGCAGCGGGAACGCCGTTCATCTCCGAGAGCCGCTTGTTCAGGCTCACGTAGCGCAACTTGCGATCCAGGAAGCACAACCCCACCGGCGCACCGTCATAAATCGCCTGCAACTGCGCCAGCCGCTGCGACGGTAGGGCGCCCAGGCTCATGATCGTATCCCCGTCGGGGTGTACCGGCATGACGACGGTGGTGCTGGGACGCCGCATGTTTGCGACCAAGTCAGGGAGCGCGTCGGCAACGCATGGCTTGCCGAATAGCCATCCCTGCCCCAGGTCGCATCCGAGCCAGAGCAGCATGTTGGCCTGCTCCTGCGTTTCCACGCCTTCGGCCACGGTTGTCAGCCCCAGGCTCTGTCCCAACCCCACCACCGCTGCCACAATCTTCCGGCTCTCGCGGTTTTCCGCCATGGAAGTGACGAAATTCCGGTCCACCTTCAATTCATCCAACGGCAGCGCATGCAGGTGCCTCAGGCTGGAGTAGCCTGTCCCGAAGTCGTCAAGCGCGAGCTTGCACTGGAGGTCGCTCAACGCGCGGGCCGCCGCCTGCGCACGCTCCAGGTCGTCCACAAGCGCGCTTTCGGTGATCTCGATGGTCAGCCGGCTTAGCGGAAAGCAGCCTTCTGCGGCCACTGCCATCAGGCGCTCGGCGAGATTCAATCCCAGAAGCTGGCGCGGCGAAATATTCACCGCCAGGTGGTAGGTTCCTTCGCGCAGTACCGGACAAAGGAAGGCTTTTTCCAGCATCACGTGTGTCAGCTGGTCGATGAATCCACACTTCTCCACCGCGGGGATAAAGTCATCCGGCCCGACGACGCCCAGCTTCTTATGCTTCCAACGCGCCAGCACCTCGAACCCCACCACCTGGCCTGTCCGCAACTCTACCTGGGGCTGGAAGACGGGGAAGAATTCGTCTTCGTCGAAGGCCCGCCTGATGTCGGCCTTGGGGAAGATCATGGAGCCAATTTACCCCTCAATGCAAAGGGTGTCATGGAAATTCGGCAGAGCCTATGCCCCGCTGGAACATCGCCATGCAGCCAAAGTGGGAGTCCTTGCCGCGTCCCACTCCGTCCTGCCGCGGCCAATCTCCGTCCCCGCACAATCCCCCGGCGCCCCCGCACCGGCCGCGCTCCCAGCCGATATGATGGGGTCCATATGCAAGCGGCAGAGGTCCAGCCATGACCCCGTCGATTTTTATCTCGGCGGGCGAAGCCAGCGGCGAGTTCTATGGGGCCGAGCTGGCCGCGTCCCTTCAGCACCATCTCACTCCAAAAGGAGAAAGAGCGGAGCTCTGGGGGATGGGAGGGCCGCGCATGGCCGCCGCCGGCGTCGAGATCGTCGTTCGCTCTGAAGATATGGCGGTCATGGGATTCACGGAGATCGTGCGCCATCTGCCGCGCATCTATCGCGAGTTCCGCAAGCTCAAACGCGCCATCCGCGCGCGCCGGCCCACCGTGGCCGTGCTCATCGACTTCCCTGAAATCCATTTCCGACTCGCCAGGGAGTTGCACCGCCTCGGCATTCCTGTCATCTACTTCGTGAGCCCACAGCTTTGGGCCTGGAAACAGGGCCGCATCCGCAAGGTGCGCAAATTCATCCAGCGCATGCTGGTCATCTTTCCGTTTGAGGAGCCGTTCTACCGCGAGCGCGGCGTGCAGGCCGAGTTTGTCGGCCATCCTCTCGCCGATCTGCCACCGCCTGCCATCAGCCGCGAACAATTCGCAGCCGAAAACGGGCTCGACCCCGGCAAGATTTGGATCGGCCTCCTGCCCGGCAGCCGCCTTAAAGAGATCGAAACCAATCTGCCGGAGATGCTGGAGGTGGTTTGGAGCCTGCTTGCGCGCGAGCCGGGTTGCGCTTATCCCGTGGAAACCTACGAGTTCCTGATTCCTCTTGCGCCCACGCTCGACGCGGCCCAGCGCAAAGTCGTCCTGAACATGGCCGAGAACTTCGGCGGCGGGCTCCCTGTTCGTCTCGTCGAAGACGCCCGGGCCGCGCTTTTCCATGCTCGCGCCTCGGTGGTAGCCAGCGGAACCGCGACCGTCGAAGCCGCGCTCATTGGCAATCCTTTTGTTGTGGTCTACCGCGTCTCGCGGCTGACGTATGCTATCGCCAGACGTCTGGTGAAGGTGCCCCATGTGGCCATGGCCAACCTCATAGCCGGCAAGCGCGTGGTTCCCGAACTCATTCAGGATGACTTCACGGCGCCAAATATCGTCAAACACCTCAGACAGTTGCTACCCGACGGCCCCGCTCGAGAGTCCATGAAAATGGAGCTGGGGGCCATCCGCGAAGCGTTGCACCCGGCTAAGGGACGGGACAAAGACCTGGGCGCAATCGAAACTGTAGCGACCATCGTTGCCCGGGAGATTGAAGCGGCGTACCCGGCGGCTCAGGAAGCCGCCCAACCTTGAACCAAACCGGGACTTCCCCAAGGGCACACTCCCGGCGCACGAATGACGGCGAGGCCATGACCGATCCCAAGAACAATCCCATGACCAATGCGACAATCAAGATGATCAATGCAATGACTCGAAACGCTTCAGGTCTCAAAGCAACGAAGGCCCGGCTGCTCCGCCGGTTTACGCTCGGTGTTTTGGCGTTCGCCTGCGCCGGCATGGCGGTGGCTCCCGCTCTCGCGCAACGGGATCGTCCGGCACTGAACATCACCGGCTATGTGATTGACGCCGAACTGGATACGACGGCGCACCACCTGACGGCCACCACGGTGGTCAGCTTTACCGCGCCCGCCAATCTCGACGTAGTCAACTTCGGCTTTCATCCCGCGCTCAAGGTCACCAAGATCAGCGATGAAAGCGGCAAGCTGCTCGAGGGCGAGCGCACCGCCGACGGCTCCATTCGCGTCACCCCCTCTACGCCCTTCGTCGCCAACCAAACAGCGCATTGGACATTCGTTTACGACGGCACCATCACAGGCAACGAAGACGGCCCCATTGAAGGCCTGAAGCTTGCGGCCATCCAGGAACCCATCAGCTACCTGCTCTATGCGGCGCGCTGGTTCCCCACCACCGGCTACATGACCGACCGCTTCACCGCGGAGATGCACATCCGCGTGCCCCAGGGCATGCGAGTCTTTGCAGCAGGCGCAACGGGAACGCCCAAGTCCGTTACGCTCTCCAGCGGCAAGCCGGGTTCCGAGTACGACTTCAAATGGACCAAGCCGGGCTTTCCCGGCACCGTCATCGCCGGCCGTTTTGCCGATGCCTTCTCAGCCGGCCCTGGCAACGTCAAGGTCTATCTCACCATCAGCCACCAGGCTTCGGGTAACCAGCTGGCCCAAACCGCCAACAAAGAATTCGATTTCTTTACCGACAGCTTCGGCGAACCCGAAACCACCCACCTCAACGTGGTCGAGCTGCCAGACGACACTCTGCCTGCCGTCTACGCGCCCGAATTGGCCGCCATTCAAGGCTCGCGCGTGGGCGACAAATCCGGCATCCGGTTGCTGGCCAACACCATCGCCCACCAGTGGTGGGGATGCGAAATCAGCCCCCACACCCTCGACGACGCCTGGATCACCAACGGCATGTCGCGCTACGGCGAGTTGATGTATGTCGAGGACGAGAGCGGCAAAAGCGCCCTGCGCGCCGCTCTTGAAGACGTGGCCGCCGGCGCCCTGGCTTACGACACCATTCCGCTTTCGGGCGACAATCGTCTCGATCCCTTCTCGCCGCAGTTCCAGTCCATGACCCTTGAAAAAGGCGCCATGATCTTCCACATGCTCCGCGGCGAAGTGGGCGACAAGGCTTTTCTCACCATCCTCAAAGGCGCGCTCAGCCAATTTACCGACAGCTCCATCCGCACCGAGGACTTTGAAAAGGTCTCGGAGGAGCTGAGCCAGCAGCAATTGCTCCCGTTCTTTTCGCAATGGGTCGACGGCACCGGCGCTCCCGCCTTCACCAACAAGTATTCGGTTTACCGGCTCGGCAATAACAAAGGCTTCCGCACCATCGGCGAAATCAATCAGGACCTCGACCTCTTCCGCATGCCGGTCGAGCTCCGAGTTGAAACCGACGGCAAAACCGAAAACCAGAAGATCGACGTGGTGGGCACCGATACCCAGTACGTGGTGGACACTTTCGGCCGTCCCCGCCGCATCAGCGTCGATCCCGGCGACTGGGTGCTCAAGACCACCCCCGACCTCCAGGTGCGCATCGCCATCCTCAAGGGCCAGCAGTTGGTGGCGCAAGGCGATCTGATCAACGCGCTCGCCGAATACAAGAAGGCGCTCGACGCGAACCCCATCAGCTCTCTGGCCAGTTATCGCGTCGGCGAGGTGCTGTTCACCCAGCGTAACTATCAGGCCGCGGTCAACTCATTCCGCGACTCGCTCCGCGGCGACGACGAGCCGCCCTGGACCGAAGTCTGGAGCCACATCGCCATTGGCAAGATCTTTGACCTGACCGGCCAGCGCGACCGCGCCGTCAACGAGTACCGCCTGGCCGTCCAGACCAACGACAACACACAAGGCGCGGTCAACGAAGCCCGCCAGTATCTGCAAAAGCCCTACAAGCGCCCTGAAGACAACTAGGCCGTACTTTTCCTGGGGTTAAACAAGATCGGCCAGCTCATTTGAGCTGGCCGCCGTGGCTCTAACCACTAATCCCTAATCACTGTTTTTGGGTCGTCCCAGGGACAGTACCTGAAGATCGACCTTCGCGATCCCATTCCGGGTCATCCGGAGCTTTTCTGCCGCTCCGTACGAGAGGTCGATGACTCGTCCCTCTTCTACCAGGTCGCCGCGGTCGGTAATGCGCACCACTACGGAGCGGTGATTGCTCCGGTTGACCACGCGAACAATCGAACCGAAGGGAAGGCTGGGATGGCAAGCGGTCATGGCGTTCATGTCGAAATTCTCGCCGCTGGCGGTTTTGCGTCCGTTAAAGACGCCCCCATACCAGGAAGCAAGGCCATGAATCCTGTCTTTCCATTGCTGAGCCGCAGGTGTGGGACCATGCTTGGGGACCGGTGGCTCCGAGTTAGCCAGCGAGGGAGGTGTCACGCTGGCTGCCGCTATATTCGCGGGTGTAGTGATGGTTGCTTGAGGAAGGCTCGCATCTGCATGCACGGTGCGCGTGGTGAAAAGCACCACCAGCGCCACGAGCGTAACGGCAGATACTCCCGCTACGAGATAAATCCATAGCGGAGCCCGTCGTTTTAAGTTGCGTGTTTTCCTGGTTATAACCATTTGGCTATTTTACTAAACTGACACTGGGCGAGCTCCGCCATTGTCAAGATAGATAATGGGATTCCTGTTGAAAACGGCCGGTCCCCGAGGCCATTTTTGTTAAGGTACTTTGCTTGTTTGGCTTACAGGTCCGGCTCGCCGATGGGCATCTTTCCCATTTTGGGACAAATCTCCTCCGGCGAAAAATTTGTGCCCCGGGACAACCCCAGATAGCGGGAAAGCATCGATGGGATATAGCATTGAAAATAAATATCTTGCCTCCGTAGAAGGCGCTCTGTCGGCGCCCTGGAAATGGGTGTGTCTGAAGGCGTTTTTCGGAGCAGTTTGTACAGGAAAATGAGGTGAACCATGCGTACTGCGAGTGCTTGTTTTGCTCTGAGCGCGATTGCCGCAATTAGCGTTGCCACCACCGCCGTCGCACAGATGCCCGGCTACGATCAGGCTGGCCCGATACCGTCGGCGATCACGTCGGCAAAGACCATCTTCGTTTCGAACGCCGGCTCGGATAGCGGCCTGTTTCCCGAGCCGTTCAGCGGCGATCCCGATCGCCCCTACACAGAGTTCTATTCCGCGCTCAAAACCACCGGCGACTACGCGTTGGTCGGCGATCCAGCCCAGGCCGACCTTGTTCTCGAACTCCGGCTCGTGGCCCCTTACGGCCCCAGCGAAGCCAACAAGCAGAAGGGCGCCTCCGATCCCCTGCCCATGTTCCATTTGGTGATCTACGACGGCAAAACCCACTACATCCTTTGGGCTGTAACCGATTCCATCGAAGTCGCTTACCTACAAAAGACCCACGACAAGAACTTCGACATGGCGCTGACTGAAGTCCTCGACCAATTCCTAAAGATCGCGGGCAAACCGCCAGCCGCGGCACATTAAAAAAAAGCTGCCCGGCATTTGCAGATTAATTCCGAGCTTCTGCTAGCGTCGCATTAGGGTCTGTCGAGAGCTCTCCCATCAACGGGAGGGTTCCTGGCAGGCCCTTCGTGTTTCCGGCCGTGGAATTCCGGCCGAGGAAGGGATTTCTATGCAACTCAGTGCAGAAGGACTGGAACTGATCAAGCGTTTCGAGGGGTTTCGCAGCCAGCAATACAACGATGTGGCAGGTTTTCCCACCATCGGCTACGGCCATCGAATTGTTCCTCCCGAGACGTTCCCGCCCGAGACTTTTCCCCGTGGCGTGAGCGAACCGCAGGCAGCAACCTTCTGGCCGGCGACGTCTCAGCGGCCGAGCGCGCCATCGGTCGCCTGGTCAAGGTGACGTTGACCCAGGGCCAATTCGACGCGCTGGTGGACTTCACCTTCAACCTTGGCGCCGGACGGCTGGCGAAATCCACGTTGCTGCGCTGCCTGAATGCCGGCCGCTACGATGCCGCAGCGGAGCAGTTGCTGCTTTGGGATCTCGCCGGAGGAGAAGTGAATCTGGGATTGAAGGCCCGCCGCGAAGCCGAGCTGCGCCTTTGGAAATCGGCTGCGCAAGCGAAGCAAGCCGCCGCCTGAATATCGGATTCCGTAGTGGAACAGTGTGAGCGCGAGCGGATAGTGTGCTCTGGTCACTCGATCGCACTCACACTCACACTCACACTGGCCTCTGTTCCGCCACTTCCAACCGCTCGTCTGCCTGCAAATACCCCTTGCGCCGGAACCAGTCTTCCATCGCGGTTTGCAGCCGGTCGAGCGGAACGCGATGGCCCGCCTCGAGCACGCCATCGCCCGCGGGAAACGTATCGTCGAAGACCGCATCGTTGGTGAAGTTGCGCATGGCAAAGTTGTCGATCTGGCGGATAGGGCAAAGGTGGCGCGCGCCCGAGGCATCTATACGATTGATGGAAATGCGACGCGCAAACATGGTTCCACTCTAAACGAAGCTCCGGCGCCCAATCCTTGTCAGCCCGCAACCAACGGCCTTCTTGCGCTTCGCATCGAAGCGATTTAGGGTAGAGCGAAAGGCGCGTTCGATCCAGCTGCACCACCAAACGGATTCATCTTTATAGCGCCGGTTCTAAGGAGACCAACTGCATGAGGCTTATTCTCCATTGGGTTTTGAGCGCGCTTGCGCTGCTCTTCGTCGCCCATCTTGTTCCCGGATTTCACGTGGCAGGTTTCGTGCCCGCGCTGATCGCCGCTCTAGTGATCGGCCTGCTCAACGCCACGGTCGGACTATTCCTCAAGATCATCACGTTTCCCCTCAGCATCCTCACGCTGGGAATCTTCCTGCTGGTCATCAATGGCGTGATGATCCTGATCGCCTCCGCTTTTGTGCCCGGATTTCACGTAACCGGATTGGGTCCGGCCTTCTGGGGCGCAGTGATTCTGGCGCTGCTGGGAATGTTGATTCGAGCGATTGTGAAGGACGAGTAGAAGCCTACCGCGAAACCGCCGGTTGCGGCGCGGCCTGACTTGCCGCGGGCTGTGCGCTGCCGACCTTCTTCGCCGCCGCAGTCTTCTTCGCGGGCTGGGTTCCTTGCTCCCTGCCGGGGTCCCCGGCGGGCGATTTTTGCCCGCTGGGGTGGCTTGCTCCCTCGCTCCCTTGCTCCCGGACACTCGGTCCCGGCAGCGTCTGCGGCGTGCGGATCGCTCCCGCTCCCCCAAACCCGCCCGAACTCGGCGCGCGTTGCGGCATCACGATGACTTTGCCGGCTGGTCCCGGCTGCACGCGGCTGTACACGCCCCAACCTCCGCCCACCACCACAAACACAATCGCCGCCGCCGCCGCGGCGCGCATCCAGTGGTTCTCCATCACGGTCCTGGCACGGAATCCCGCGGGCCACGCCAGAACACGCCCGCTGCGCGGCGCAGCGCGGAGCGCCTTATGCACACGCTCTTCCAGTCCGGCAGGCGCGGGGAGGCCGGCGATCAGCCGCAGCGTGTCTTCCGCGGAATCAGCGTTCATCGGATTGTGAGGGTTCGAACTCATCGCAAACTCCTCTCATGATCGAGCAGCCCGGCCATCAGGTTCCTGGCCCGGAACAGCCGCGAGCGCACGCTCGATTCGGAAATGTCCAGGACCGCGGCGATCTCCACGCTGGTGAGCTCTTCGAAGGCCGATAGCAGCAGCACTTCGCGCTCCTTGGCGGGCAATTGCTCCACGCAGCCCAGCACGCGGGCATGGTGTTGCGCCGCAGACGCCAACTCCTCGGCGGAAAGTCCCTTGGAAGGCAGCACGCGCACCAGCTCAGCCACGTCGTCAGTCTCAGGGCGCGTTTTGGCCCGGCGCTTGCGGTCGAGCACGATGTTCCAGACGATGCGGATGAGCCAGACGCGATGGTCGCGCACTTCGCCGAGCCCGTGCCGATGGCGCAGCACGCGCAGGAAGGCTTCCTGCACAGCATCTTCAGCATCGGAGGGATTGCGCAGAACGGAGTAGGCTACGCGATAGAGGGCGCCGGCGTATTGGTCGACCAACGCCGAGATCGCGGTGTCCTCCGCGCGCTGGCGCGCTTCCTCATTCACCGCGCTCGTGGGAATCTCCATCCAACCTGCGTTTATGGCCTGGCTGGTGCTCATCACGTACCAGACGCAGGCGGCGAAGAAAGTGCTCAGGCTCCAGCCGGAGGGTCACGTCCAATTTTGCAGGCCGGGCTTCCCGGGCAACGCGGTCTTACTTTGCTCCCAGCTTTTGTCCTGCGATCTCGCCTGCTGCGCCGTCCTTATCCGCATCGCGGACCTTGGCCCAAAGCGCGCGCGCCTGGTCCTGCTTGCCTTCCGAGGCATAGAGATCGGCAAGATCCAGCTCGGCCACGCTGGTTGAAACCGTAGCCGAAGGCTTGGCGATGATCTGGTTATAGAGATCGATGGCTTCGTTATCGCGGGCGGTCTGGTGGTAAAGGCCGGCAAGCGCCAGCTTGGCCAGGTTCGAAAGATTGCGGTCCCAGGATTTCGATGCGGCCGTCAACTGGGCCTCGGCCGATCCATTCTGGCCAAGCTCCTCAAAGGTCACGCCGGCAAAGTAGTGGGCTTTGGTGCCCTCGGGCAGCCAGCCGTAATTCTGGGCGATCGCCACAAACTCGCGATTGGCCTCTTTGGCGCGGTCGGCTGCGGCCGAGTAGACGCCCGGCTCCGGAGGAGCTCCCGGAATGGCCAGCGGCGAAGTGTAAACATCCAAGGCCCCGCCCAGGGCGGTGTTGGCGGCAGACGAGCGTAAGTACCAATAAGTCAACGCGCCAGCGCCCAGGGCAAGAATCACTCCTGCCGTGATCACCCAGCGCACCACATTGGTCTTGTGCTCGCCGATCCAGCTGGCGCTCGATGCGGCGGCCTGGGCAAACTTGTCTTTTTTCAGGGCGTGACGGGTTTGTGTATCCACGGTTTCTTTGTCCTTCGTTGATTGACTTGCAGGCGGGTCCGAACAGTGAGGGCAGCGCTACTGCAACCCAATTAGTTTATCAGCGCCGTTTACGCAGGGGCAAACGGCGCGCCGGAGCAGCGCTGACCAGCCCCTGAGCGGAAATCGCAAAATGTTGAGCTGACGCTGCGGGTGTTTCCGGTCGTTGCACGGGCGGGGCGCGAATTATAAGATGTGCATCATGCCGCACGACGTTCGCCAGTCAACTCAACACTCGCGCCGTGGCTGCTGGTGCGCAACAGCATGCAAGCTGTCGAGTTTTATAAGCTCGCTTTCAATGCCGAGTGAAATCTACCGGCTCGAAGGCCGCGGCGGGGTCGTCTCGCGCCTCGCCGTGGGCAACTCGGAGTTCTGGGTAAGCGATGAGTCGCCCGAACACGGCAATTTCAGCCCGCAGACACTGCAGGGTATCAGTGCGCGCATGATTCTGACGGTTGCCGATCCTGATGCTGTATTTGCGCATGCCTGCGCGGCCGGGGCGCGCGTTGTTCATCCTGTCGCGGAGGGTCATGGATGGCGTCTCGGCCGCGTTGAAGATCCCTACGGTCATCACTGGGAGATCGGACGCCAACTTAACACGTGATTGCGCACGGGAACGCATTCCTCCCCCTTGCCGCGCCGCGCCCGGAACGATAGGCTAACAACATGTACGAGGATTTTCACGTCACCGACCGCTGGAGCGGCGAAGACCTGCACTGCTGCTGGAAAGGGACGATCGTGGCCATCGCCACGCGCCACGCCGACGCCGTCGACATTCGTTTCGACGTAAACGGCCGCCCCATGTGGATCGCCCTGCCATGCACTGCCTGGGTCGAGCAGAAGAAGCGCACCGGGAAGGTGATTACCGATCAGCTCGCCGTGCAGATCGCAGGGCGCCATCTCAAGCAGCTCATCGAGGAAGGCTACGACTCGCTCCGCGAGATCTACACCATGACCGTGCCGGAGGTGCTGGCGCTCCTCGACGCCGTAGTAATCGAAGCCAAGGACCAAGGCGCAATGCCCTCGCTGCCCGTGGGCGCGTAAAGAACGTCCAAGCAGTGCGACCATTGCGCGCCAGGATCGCGCGAACAGACGCAAATTGATTCGCTTCCCCATGCGCTTCTTTCTCGCTTCCCCCATTCTCGTCGCCTTGCTCATTTGCGGTCCTCGCTCCGGCGTCGCGCAATCCTCCAACTCCGCTCCCCTTGCCCCGTTGCCGAATGCCACTGAGATCCTGCAACGCGCGCTCGCCAACGAGCGCAAACTCGCCTCCGAGCGGGAACGCTACGAGTGCCGGGTGACAACCACTGCCATCGAAACCGACAGCCGCGGCAACACCAAAACAAACACCACGGAAGTGAAGGATCAGTTCTTTGTGAACGGCATCGCTATTGAGCGCACCTTTCAAAAAAACGGGAAAGACCTGACGCCGGACGAAACGAAGAAGGAAGACGAGCGCGTGATGAAAGAAACGCTTAAATACTCGAACCAGGCCACGGCGCAGAAGGAAGAGAACCAACAGGACCAGGAGCTTGGCGATTTTATGGCGGCCATGATGCTGGCCAACGGCCGGCGCGAGCAAATCAACGGCCGCAGCGTTCTCTTTTACGACATCTTCCCAATCCGCAATTCGACGCAAAGAACATCAACCAGCATCTGGCGCAGGTGATGCAGGGCAAAATAGCGATCGACGAACAAACCGGCGAGCCCGTCGATATCAACGTGAAGTCCGTCGCCGACTGGAAAGTCGGCTGGGGTCTGCTCGCGAATGTGCACAAGGGCCTTTGGCTGCACATCCACAACCATCCTGAATCCGATGGCGTCTGGCTCAGCGATCTTGCCGAAGGTTCAGGCGACATGCGCGAGGCGCTCTTTCTCCATCCCTACATCCACTTCAAAGAGGTCACGGACAGTTGCCATCTGTACTCGGCGACTGCGACGCAAGTGGGGACGCCGCAAGTGGTCAAGCTGCATTAGTTCCATTTTCTGATTCTCCGCCAATTCGAAATCTGCCTCTCGACTGATCCCGCATAGCAATTCTCTTTCCGTAGGGCCGTATTCTCCGATGCGTACAAATAACACGCGCCAAGCACGCAGCATGCCAACTGTCTTCTCTTCGCAAAGCTATGAATCGCAACGTCATTGTGTATGCTCAAATGTCCTTCCGCAAAACCGGGCAACGGGACGGTCTGAGCATCGCATCAGAGTCCCGAAGAGAGGAGGTAGGCGAGATGAACCACAAGCAATCAAGATTCCGAAAACTCATGTTAGGTCTAGGTGCGGCGACGGTGACACTGATGTATCTCCCGTGTTCCGCGCACGCGCAATCTTCAACCCCGCAAGCCCAACCTTCAACTTCGCAAACGCAACCTTCAACCACGCAGGCGCAACCTGCAACTCCGCAAACGCAACCTTCAACCACGCAGGCGCAACCTGCAACTCCGCAAACGCAACCTTCAACCACACAAGAGCAATCGCCGAACCCGCAAGATCGGCAGGCTGTCCAAGGCAACGACAATCGCACAGACAACGACCGCAGAGACGTAGCGAGCTTTGACCGATTCCTGGATGAACACCGTGAAATTGCCGAACAAGTGCGCAAAGATCCATCCCTTCTAGACAATCGAGATTTTTTGCGGGACCATCCGGCCCTGCAGACTTACCTCCAGGACAACCCGGGAGTTCGCGACCAGATAAGGCAGGACCCGAACGCCTTCATGCGGCAGGAAGATGCATACGACCGCGATACGAACATGCGCGATCGTGACGCTGGCGGAGATCGCGACCGCAGAGACGTGGCGAGTTTCGACCGGTTCCTCGATGGTCATCGTGAAATTGCCGAACAGGTTCGCAAAGATCCGTCCCTGCTGGACAATCGAGATTTCTTGCGGGACCATCCGGCCCTCGAATCGTACCTTCAGGACAACCCGGGAGTTCGCGACCAGATAAGGCAGGACCCGAATGCCTTCATGCGGCAGGAAGATGCCTTCGACCGCGATTCGAACAGGGGCGATCGTGATCCAAACCATGATCGCTTGGCGAAGTTCGAAGTATTTCTTCGTAGCCACCCGGACATTCAGAAAGACCTGGCGAGTGATCCCTCCAAAGTCAAGGACCACGACTATGTACAAAACCATGCCGAGCTGGATGCCTATCTGAACGCTAATCCAGATGTGCGGTCCGATTTAATGGCTGATCCGCAAAACTTCATGCACGGAGCACAGCGGTTCAACAACGGCGGCGCCAGCAGCATCACTGGCGTGAGCGGCCGTGGCATGGGCACCACGGGAACTTCAACAGGATCGATGACAGGAACTTCGAATCCGGCGACGACGACTCCAAAGCCGACGAAGCCGAACCGGTAATCAATCACCGAGCGCGCCATGGGGAAGGCCGGTCGAACGGCCTTCCCATTCGCGGCCTTGACGGCGCGAGTTTTGAATGCCCGAGATCGTGGTTTGGCGTAGCCCGCGGGTCGGCAAGAATGACAGCGCCCGCTCGGCTGCGAGCTACTTCAGAAACGGAGACCTCATGAACATCAAAAGTAAATTCGTCCTCTTGCTTGCTCTCATCTTGATTCTGCCGCTGAGTGCGCACGGCAACAAAAAGAAGAGCGACAGCCAGAGAGGCATCCTGGAAAAGATGGACGCCGTGCCGTGCGGCGCGAAAGAGACAGGATTGTCGGGCCTGGGCGCTCTGTGGGCGTCCGCCGGCGTTACGCACATCAACTCGAACGAAAAGCTTTGCCCGCAATACCTGCTGCGAACCGACGAAATGGACTACGAGATCCGGCCGCTCGACTTGAAGCACGCCACGCTTCTGCCGATTGGAAAAGAAGGCGAGTTCAAGATCAAGAAAAACGAAATGATTCTGACGATGACCGCGGGCTCCGACCAAAAAGCGCGAAGTTATGAGGTGGTCTCGATGGATCCGGCAAATCCACAAAGCAGCGCAGCCGAATCGCAGAGTCCTTCAGAAAGCGACCGTTGAACCGTCGCCCCGAGTTACCTCAGGATGAGCGCATGTTGAGGTGCTGACTGTAGGTCAATCCACATTGAGTCTGCATCATGAGCGACGGAAATGTGGAAAGCAAAAAGCGCTTCCCACATTTCCGGATGCAGTGGCGAGATATCTAACTGGCATTTCTCCCACGCCCTATGACCTCGTTAAGAAAAGATCGAGGAGAGCACGATCAATCAACGGCGATGGAAGCCAACTCCCGGTTCCGGTTCACTTTTCTGGCCCGCTGCTCAGATTTCGCAGCGGATAACTCAATCCCGCCGGAGGCGGATTCGAGGCGAACCTCGCTCAGGAAATACTGATCGCCATAACGGTGAAAAACCAGCGCCCGAGGATTTCCCTGGCCGATGGAACCCCGCTGGCCAAAGTCCCATGCTTTTACTGCGTTCTTCTGGTCTCGAATCACGAGCAATTCGGGATTTGCGGAATCAAAACCGACGAAGTAACTCCCTGCTGGTAGAAACGTGTTGTTGACGGTGAAGGCGAATGGAACATTTACCTTGACGACACTGCTCTGTGCCGTAGCACTGTTGGTTGTCATCAAGGCTGCTCCGACGAAGAGCGCGATTGCGGCGATGCGATTCATGTGAATCTCCTTATGCGATTTGTTTCGTTCAGATCTCACTAAGCTCACGTGCACTTTCTCGAAAACATGCTGAAATACAATCCGTTGACTTACCCCAACCAAATTGAAGACAGCTCTCCCCAGTCGATGCCGAAGGCGTTCTCGGCAACGGCGCTGGCCTGGTTGTCGCGCGAAAGGGAAGTTCTTACCCGCCCCTCAGGAGCGGTTGTGCAATGTTGGTACGCAGGGACTCGAGAGAATGTTTCCTCTTTGTGATGAAATTCGTTTTTTCCGTACTCACGGTCAGCATCCCCACTCATTGCCATCCGCCAGCTCTTTCCTCTAGCCTTCCGCTCAGGGATTCCGAAATCAAAGGTGGTTGAAATCGTGATGAGAAGTTGGGTCTTTGCGCTTTGTGTGGTGGTTTGGTGCAGCGGAGTGAGTGCGCAGCGGGCCGTGTGGCAGCCGTCAGCGGGGCATGCGCAACTGCCGATTTGGCCGGGGACACCGCCTGATTCGCGGCCTTCGACAAAGCCGGAGACCGTAGCGACGGAGACGAAGGAGTTGGTCGCAGGAAAGCCGTGGACCTACATCAGCAACGTCTCGCAGCCGACGATGACGGTCTACTCGCCAACGGGGAGGAACACGGGCGCTGCGGTGATCGTGTTCCCCGGCGGCGGATACGAAATCCTCGCTATCGATCTCGAAGGCAGCGAGGCTTGCGATTGGCTTGTATCCCGGGGCATTGCATGCGTGCTCCTGAAATACAGGGTTCCGGCGCCGCGATCCGCTCCATATTTCGGTGCATATCCGCAATCTCCGATAGCCCTGGAGGACGCCCAGAGGACGATCAGCCTGGTTCGCTTTCATGCTGCGGAATGGCACATCGATCCACATAAAATCGGAGCGCTTGGATTCTCGGCGGGCGGCCATCTCGTTGCCGCGACGAGTGTCCATTTTGGTCAGCGCATCTATCCCGAGATTGATGCTGCGGACCAGCAGAGTTGCCGTCCGGATTTCGCCATAGCCATCTACCCCGGTCACCTTTCCATGAGCGCGGGCACCCTCGAATTGAATCCCGATATTGCGGCTCACATTACAGCTAAGACCCCGCCGACGTTTCTGCTTCAGAACGAAGACGACAACGTCGATAGCATTTGGGACTCGCTGACATATTACGCAGCCCTAAAGAAGGCTGGAGTTTCGGTAGAGTTCCACACCTATGCAGAAGGCGGTCATGCCTTTGGCCTTCGCAGAACCAAATACCCCGTGACTGCATGGACGCAACTTGTGGAAGTGTGGTTACGAACGATCGGAGTCACTGCCGACCCATCGGGAGCTTCAAGATGAGCGAACGTCGTGAACGGGTTGATCGAGGCGCATTTCAAAGTTCCGCTCGATTAACCGACAATCCGAAAACTACTGATTGCATCCAAAGTCCCACCGGCGCTGAGGAAACGTATCAATTTCGGAACATGCGACGATCCAACCGGAGGCGGAGCTATCCTCGAGGGGCGTGACCAACGACACCTCGGCGCGCGCGCCTGGCGCCCAATCGCCAACAAAAAAAGTCCGCCACTTCGCTCCATCCAAATCCATGAAGCGGTATAGTGGATTGCAAGGGCGCTTATGATTCGGTAACGATGAGGTGAGCGCTCCCCATTCCCTCTCGATTCATATCCAAGGCCAAGTCTGGTAAGAGGCCACTCGCAATTTCGCGACAGTGAGGTGAAACTCCCCATGGAAGGTTTCTGGACGGTTCAGTTCGTCGGAGTGCAAGGCTGGGGTTCCGGCGTTGTTGTCTATATCGGGGGGCACGTATTCGGCGGCGACAGCGCCGTCATGTTTACGGGCACTTACGATCTACAGGGTGATGCCGTGACCATGCACATGCACGTCAAGCAGATTGCGCCTGAATTGATGAATGTAATGGGACGCAAAGAATTCGATTTGGATTTGTCCGGAACCCTGGACGGAGGCACGCTGAAACTTTCAGGCAAAATTCCCGGAACAGAGCTAGGCTTGAAAGCAAAACTCACAAAACAGTGCGACCTGCCCGCAAGGGCTTAAGAAATTCAGGGACGAGAAGTGCGCGCCAAAGGATCGGTTGCTCGTCGCCCGGCCCATTGAGTCCAATAGTTTTCTTTCCGGACGAGTCACCGGCAATCCGGAAACTACCGATTGAACACCGCGGATTCAAACCGACACATTTCCTGAACCCTCTCCGCATTGCCATCCGCAAGCTTCTTCCACTAGCCTTCCGCTCAGAAACTCGTTGTGCACACCATCACTCTTTTGCAAGTTCCGCGGAGCCAGAAACTAGAGTGCGCATCCGCGCTTACTCTTCGACGTGCGCCCCGTCGCGCCTGAGCAAGCGGCTCAGGATCACGTACAGCACCGGGATAAACACCAGATTCAGCACGGTCGAGAGCAACATGCCGCCGACGATCGTGGTTCCCACGGAGCGGCGGCCGAGCGACCCCGCTCCCGTGGCGAACACGAGCGGCAGAACGCCGAGAATAAACGCGAACGAGGTCATCAGGATGGGCCGCAGCCTTAGTTCACCGGCCTCGATCGCAGCTTCCGCAATGGACCGGCCTTTTCTGCGCAGTTGCTCGGCAAATTCGACAATCAGAATCGAGTTCTTCGCAGAGAGGCCGATCAGCATCACCAGGCCGATCTGGCAATAAACGTCATTCGCATATCCGCGCAGCGAAACCAGGCCCAGAGCGCCCAGCACCGCCATGGGCACCGCCAGCAGAATGATGAACGGTAACGCAAAGCTTTCATACTGCGCCGAGAGCGTGAGATACACCACGAGAATGCCGAGTCCGAAGATGAGCAACGCCTTGCCGCTCGATTCGAGTTCGTCGAGCGTCAGGCCCGTCCATTGATACGTCATCCCCTGCATCATGTTGTCCGTGGCCAGCTTGTCCATGCCCGCGAGCGCCTGGCCGGAACTGTAGCCGGGGGCCGGAGAGCCGTCGATCTCAACCGAGCGGAAGAGATTGTAGTGCGAAATCACCGGCGGGCCAGCGCTCTCTGTCACCGTCACCAGATTGTCGAGCGGAATCATCTGGCCGGAATCGGAGCGCACGTAATAACTGTGCAGGTCGCCGGCATTCATGCGGAACAGCTTGTCGGCTTGCACGAAGACGCGGTAAGTACGGTTGTTGTAGTCGAAATCGTTGATGTACTCCGAGCCCATAAAAACGTTGAGGGTGGTGGAGATCTGCGTGAGCGAAACTCCCATCGTCTTGGCTTTCTCGCGGTCGATGGTGACCAGCTCCTGCGGGTCGTTGGCGGAAAAAGTTGTGAACAGCTGGGTCAGTTCCTTGTGCGAAGCGCTGGCAGCCACCAACTGGTGCGCCACGCGGTCCAGATCGCTGAGGGTGTTTCCGCCCTGGTCTTGCAGCATGAATTGAAATCCACCAAAGCTGCCCACGCCCTGGACGGCCGGCGGTTCGAAGGCCTCAACCAATCCGCCATTGGGCACAAACATCAACATTTGCAGTTTCGGCGCGACGTCCTTCAGGACCTCGGCTGTCGTTGGCCATTTGCCATGGTGGTCGCTCGTCGGGCTTGTCATCACAAACATCATGCCCGAGTTGGCGGCGGAGCCGGCAAAGCTGAAGCCAACAAGCGTGAACATGCGGCCGCCCACTGCGGGATTTTGCGCAATGATCCCCCCTGCGCGCTCCTCAAGCGCAGTGGTGTAGGCAAGCGAGGAGCCTGGGGGTGCCTGCACCAGCACCATGAAATAGCCTTGGTCTTCCTGCGGAATAAAGCCGGTGGGAACTGATTGGTACACCCACACCGTCGCGGCCAGTCCGGCGAAAAACACCAACAGCAGCACGTAGCGTAGTTGCAACGCCACATGAATCACGCGCGCGTAGGTACGTCCCATCCAGCCGACAAAGTTGTCGGCGCCGTGAATAAACGCTGCAAAGGCGCGCGAGACCACGGCAATGTGAAGAAAATCCATCTGCTGCGGACGGGCCTCCTCACCGCGCAGGAAGAGCGCGGAAAGCGCCGGCGAAAGCGTGAGCGCGTTGAACGCCGAAATGGCGATGGAAAACGCAATCGTCAGTGAAAACTGGCGATAGAGAATGCCCGTGGTGCCGGGAAAGAAGCTGACCGGCACAAACACGGCGATCAGCACCAGCGAGGTTGCAATCACCGCGCTGGTCACTTCACGCATGGCGCGCGAAGTGGCCTCGCGCGCGTTCGAGTGTTCCATGTGAAGGTGGCGCTGCACATTCTCGATCACCACAATGGCGTCATCCACCACCAGTCCCGTGGCCAGCGTGATGCCAAAGAGTGTAAGCGAGTTGATGGAGAAATCGAAGATGCGAATAAACGCAAAAGTGCCGATGAGCGACACCGGAATAGTAACCGCGGGAATGATGGTGGCGCGCCAATCGAGCAGAAAAAGAAAGATGACCGCAATGACAATAACGATAGCCTCAGCCAGTGTCACCAGCACATCGCGAATTGATTCACTCACCGCGGTGGTGAAATCGAAGGCAATGGCGTATTGGAGTCCAGGCGGGAAATTCTTCGCGAGCTGTTCCAGCGCAGCCAGGGCTTTGCGGTCCACGTCGACTGCATTGGCATTGGAGAGCTGCTCCACGCCCACGCCCATCGCAGAACGGCCTCCGTACTCGAGCACAGTGCTGTAATCTTCCGCGCCCACTTCCGCATGGCCCACGTCCTTCAGTTGAACCAGGCCATTCGGTGAGTTCTTGACGATGACATTGTCGAATTCCTCGGGACTGGAGAGACGGCCCACCACGCGCACGGGAATCTGAAACGCCTGCTTTGAATCGGAAGGCGGCTGGCCGAGTTGGCCGGCGGGGACTTCGACATTTTGCTCTTCGAGTGCACTCACCACGTCGGTTGCCGTGAGATTGCGCGCAGCCAGGCGCACCGGATCGAGCCATACGCGCATGGCGTACTTGCGCTCGCCGAAGATCAACACATCGCCCACGCCGGGAACGCGCTTGAGCGCGTCTTTCACGTAAACATCCAGGTAGTTGGAAATGTACTCGCTGGAGTAGCGGCCATCGAGCGTATAAAATCCCGCGCCGAAGACAAAGTTGTTGGTGGCCTTCACGATGTTGATGCCGCTGGAAACCACTTCGCCGGGCAGGCGGCCTTCCACGCTGGCCACGCGGTTCTGCACGTCCACGGCTGCGATGTCGAGGTTGTAGCCGGTCTGGAAGGTGATGTCGATTTCGCTGCTGCCGCTGTTGGTGCTGGAGGAGCTGATGTAGCGCATTCCCTCCACGCCGTTGATGGCCTCTTCCAGCGGAATGGTCACGGCCTTTTCCACGGTTTCAGAATCGGCGCCCACGTAATTGGCCGTCACTGTTACCACCGGCGGCGCCAGCGTCGGGTACATGGCCACAGGCAGAGTGGGAATGCAGACAGCGCCCCCGAGAATGATCATCAGGGCGCAGACCGTAGCGAAAACCGGCCGGTGAATAAAGAAATCGACAAACAAGTTAAGCTCTCTTTCCTTTGGGCCGTTCGCTGTCAGCCATCAGCTTCAGCAATCGGATTTCCTGTTTGTTCTATCGCGGCGACGCGCACCAGCACACTCGAGCTAACAGCTAGAAGCTGCCTCTTTCAGCCCGGCAGCGGAACCACCGGCATGCCATCAACCAGAAACTGGATGCCGGTCACAATCACGTGGTCGCCCGCGCTCAGACCGGAGACGATCGAATAGTTGTTGTCCACGGTATCGCCCAGAACCACCGGCGTGCGGTGCGCCACGGCCATGCCGTTTTGCTTTTGCATCACGAACACAAAGCTCTGCTCGCCCTGACGGATCACCGCCAGCACCGGAACCACCGCCATAGTCTTCGTGCTCCAGATGACTTTGGCCTTCACGATCTGTGCAGTTCGCAGGATCTCGGGCCCCGAACGCACCGGGGCTTTCACCAGAATTCCCTGCAGTGTGCTGTCCACTTCGGGCGAGACGAAATCGACCGCTGTCTTCTCCAGCAGCTTGCCGTCGTTGTCCGTCAAGTCGATGGCGAGTCCTATTTTCACCTCGCTGGCGCGCTCCGTGGGAATGTAGACGTACGCTTCAAGATCGCCGCTTTCGTCCACCGTGGTTAACATCGTCGTTGTGGTCACGTAGTCTCCCACATGCACCGGGATGTCGCCCACCACGCCGTTGAAAGGCGCACGAACCGTGTAGTAAGCCAGCAGTTGTTCCTGCGACTTGCGCGATTCCACGGCCGCCTGGTAATCCGCAGTCGCGTTGTCAGAGGCCTGCTTCGCTTGATCGAGGGCGTCGCGGCTGGTCACGCCGGCATCGAACAGCTTCTGCTGGCGACCCAACTCGATCTTGTCGAAGTCAGAAAGCGCCTTCTTCTGTTGCTCGGTGGCGCGCAGTGACGCCACTGTGGCCTGCTGCTGCCGCGAATCGATGTCGACGAGAGGCTCACCCTTCGTCACATGGTCGCCCGACCGGACGCGAATCGCCGTAAGCGATCCGCTCACCTGGGGTTGCATCATGGCTGAATTCCGCGATTTGATCGTGGCCACGTATTCGCTGCTCTGCGCCACCGGTTCCATGGCAACGGTCACCGTTTGCACGGGAAGACCCTGCGGCCCGGCACCCGCGGCGGCCGCAGGCTTCTTCTGGCAGCCGGTTGCCGCCAGCGCGCCCAGGGTGAAACAACCCATTAAAAAAGTGCGAATCAATTTGCTCTGCGTCACTCGATTTTTCCTTTGGCCACTCAATTTCAATCTGCGTGGGCCGTGTGCGTTCTCGTTCAAATCCTGCCAGCGTCTGCGCGCCCACGCTTCTCACCTGCGTCTATCGCCCGCGCCGCCTGGTGATTCCCGCCCTTTCAGGGCGCAAAAAGGGTCGTGCGAATGCCCGGAGGCGATGGATTTCACCCGAAGTGCGTGTGATGCCGGGGTGCCGAACCGCATCATTCTGAGCGGCCGCGCCGTGCGCCATCTCCAGTTCATGCCGGCGGGCCCGGCGCCCTTCCGCGAGAGTGGGTTACGGTCATCGCCTGCCCAATTCTTTACCTAGTAGATGCGATACGCGGAACTGGGTAAATGATGCAAAATCTGCGCGGCAGGTCCAGCCACGAAGGCCCGCGGCCACGCCGCAGCCTTCATCGAGGATAGCGCACAGCACGGTTACGCCGCCGTGACGCTTCTGGTTCCGGCCAGGCCGCTTGTGCCGGCTTTATTGACTTGCCTGCGGAGTGCTGTCCCCGTGCCCCATCCTTTTCCGCGCCTTTTGCGGAAAAGGGTGGGAAAGCGCATCTCCGTCGAATCGCCGAATCCATCCTGGAACGGTCCCCCGAGCCGTTCCCGGCCCCACCGCGACGCGGTAAATCCACTCCATTCCGCTTTCGATGCGGCGCGGCGTTCTTTGACACCCCTTCCGCGAGTTGATAGCCTCTGAATGGACGCAATTTGAAAGGCGCAAGGGCCGCTGTTCCCGCCGATCTCTGCTCGCCCAAACGTCCCCGTCGTCTAGCCCGGCCTAGGACACCGCCCTTTCACGGCGATAACACGGGTTCAAATCCCGTCGGGGACGCCAATAAAATCAATAGCTTAAAGGGTCGATCGCTCCATAGTCATCCGCGGGCGACTCCGCGGGGTCTCACTGCGGTTCGTGCAACGGGACAATTCCCGCGCGCAGCGGAAGGTCGCCGTTCAGCTCTCGCGACGCCGGTAACGCAGGTATAGATAGGCCGCATTTTCCTTGATGCTGACAATTTCGAACTGAGGCGCGGAACCCGGCGCAAACTCCACCGCCTGCACGAGTCGCGGGTCGAGTTGAATCGGCCTTGCGGCCGGCAATTTGCGGTGACACCGTCAGAAAAAGTTAGTCTGCCAGGCACCGCGGCCAGGAATTGTCCAAACAGCGTCGCCCTCCCTCGTGGAGGAGCGTCTTTACCCAAAACCGCGACTGCAGCAATTGCAGGATCGCCGCGGAGCGATGCTGCCGCCGGTCGATCCAGAGCATGTACTTCAACGGAGCCTAGTTTCGCCGCGCTTGCCGCGTGAGTTCATCTCGTCCAGTGGCCGTCGTAATCGCCACGGTACGGATAGCGGTGTTCAGGAAGTCGCTATCTTCAACTCCAGCCGGCCGCTGCCGCTAACGACACGAGCAGAGGATATCGAGGTTTATGCTGCGCGTTCACCCGGTATTCTTCATAGAAATCCTTCGCACCGGGGTAGACGTATTCGGGAGTCCAAAGGCTTTTCGCGGAAACATCGTGCAGAGTTCCAGCGCCAACGATGACAGCATCGGCAGAAGCTCGTAGCAGGCCCATGATGAAGCGGTCTGCAGATTGGAACCCGGATGTCCGCCGCCGGACTTACCCTTAAGTCTCGAAGCTGGCGACGCCGTCAAGAGTGGAAACGAAATTCGCAATCACCACGGACGCGAAGCGGGGCTCTGCGAAAATGCAGATCCCCGTCATACAGATCTCTCAATTCCTGCGGGAGTGCTGATTGAGCATGTCCCCTGTCACCATCAATCAGGGTCCATTCCCGAGCCGCATTTGCTGCCCTTTCTTCAAGTCCCCCCTGAGGGAGAAACTCGACCATAGGTCCGTCTGTCCGATCTCGATGATATAGGCGTCGGGATCGCGGATGCAGCAGCGGATCTCGCCGTACTTGGGGATCGGCGCCGTGATGAACTCGGCGCCTCGGCTCTTCCACAATTCATAGCACGCTTGAATATCCGCAACGCGGAAATTCAGAAAGCTGTTGATGTGATTCGGGTCGGGGTACGCTGAGCGATACCGTCGGCTTATCCGGGTCGGGCCGCCACCAACGTTCAGAATCATCCAGATATTCGCCAGCTGGAGGTGCGAGGCATTGCCGTCACCCATGCTCAGAATGTGACCGCCGGACTTTGCGTAATAGTGAGCCGATCGCTCGATGTCGGTGATGATAAGAAAATGCGCGATGCTGGAACCCCTCTCGCGGGGGCATCTCGTAGCTCTTCTGTCCGATTTGTACGCTCATTGACGACTCCTGCTCCGATACCGTGCTCAACCCACGTACAGTATCCCGCGAGTTGCGGTAATCTTCGAATTCTCTATGGATATTTACAGGGCATTACGGTGCGACCGGCGCCTTGTAATCACAATGAGATCCAGTCTGTCAGCGCTCACGCACGGCGATAACTCGAGTTCAAATCCCGCGGGGGATCGCAGGATTCCAAATCAGTTAGAGGATTTTTTCTGTCGGCCGGTTCGCTTCCGGTAATGAATGCGCGGCTAAAGGCGGGATTTCCGCTTATTGGTGGGAGCCGCATCCAAAAATTGTGAAGCCGGCAGGGGCAGCCAATCAGAATAGAAACTAGCTCTCCCGCCGTCCCAAGATCATCGCAAGAAAATGCAGTCATGCTCCCTCGCACAAGAGCATCCAATGTGCCCTCGGGAGTCAATTAAAGAACACCTCTCGAGAGGATCCCGCATGGAACCATGCCGGGTCCGCGCAACGGTCGCGCTTCGCTACCTTATCCGCCAAGAGTGAAGATTACGTTGACCGTAGTTTCAACTTCTGTCGGCTGGTTGTTGAGTTGGTACGGTTTGTAGTGCCAGGACCGAACGGCATCGAGGGCCGCGGTCCGCAACATGGGTGGTCCACTCACAACCTGCAAATCCGTAATCGCTCCCGTCTTGGAAATGATGGCATGCAACACCACCGTGCCGGAGACGCGGGCTGCTTTAGCGATGGTCGGATAGAGGGGCTCCGTCTTTCGAGTCAGCATTCCAGTCGCGACGCCGGATGAAATGACGAGCGGTTTGGAAGCATTCATGACCGTCTGTGTGCGTCCTTTGAAGAGGCTGGGATTCGTGCTGTTACCGCCCAGGCCATCCGCACCGGCCGTGCTAAAGCTCGCGGGGGCAGGCTCATTTACCGCGACTTGCTTCGGAATCGTTGTTGGCGCAGCGAGTTGGCCGTTCATCATTTGCGTCTGCGCCTCTCCCGGCTTCACGGCGTTCTCATTGTTGGTCGGCTGGTCATTCGTCGTCTGTTGACTTCCGGTCGTTGCCTGTGGCTTGTTCTCAGTGGACTGCCCCTTGGCCGACGGCTTTGGCGCGTTCGTCTCCGGCTGAGTTTCGGTTGTTGCGGGAGGCGGCTGAATCGATTGTTTCGACGCGGCCTTCGCTCCATGATGGAACAGCGGGATCATGCAAATGATCAGAAGTAGAACCGACCCGGCGCTAACCGGGGCAACGATCATCCACTTCTTTTTCGCCGTCTTCGGCTCTTCCAGGACTTCGGTATTCTTCGGAGAAAACAACTGGAAGATTACCTCGTCAGCATCGGCCCTGAGCGCCGCTTTGAATTCGGGTGAGCTAGTAATTCCATCCGCCTTAGCCGCGTTTTTCTCACGCGGCGTCGCGGCAACCCCGTTCGCCGTTGGGCTGGCGTCTGGCTTGTGCGAAGCGCGGCTGGGCGATCATCCACTGGCGACTGACAACTTTGCTGACTGGCAATGCCGATGCGGACGAGGCTGAATTCGAAACACGGGATTGTTCGTTACCGGCGGCAACATGACTTCGCGTTCAGCCGTTGGTCCCGGCGATGTTGCAGTCTTACCGAAGAGAGCCGCTTCCCATGCTTCCCGTTCTCAGGGGGTACCCGGCGGAGCCGCAGTGACTGCTTCGTTATTCCGATCAACGAAATTCTTTGGCTGCTTAACGAAAACAGGTGTCGACGGAGCTGAACCTGAAACACGCGGCCGGTCCGCGGGGGATTCCGGGAAGATATCGCGGTCGGCGGATTGCCCATGCGGCTCCGCAATCTCGTCGAGGGAGAGAGCGGCTTCCCATGTTTCGCGTTCACCGGAGTGATCAGGCGAAGGCGCGGAAGAAGCTTCGCCATCCCATTCGAAGAAGTCCTCAGGGAGCGTTTCGGGTAGCGACGGAGCTAATTTTTCTGAAGATGCCATTGGCCGTCCCCTCCTTTCTCGTAGACCGCGCCTTTGTACTTTCGCGTTTCGCGTGCGTTTGCCTTGGCGGCGTGCTTTCCCCCGTTACTCTGCCGCCCCGAATCTGCTGGGGCAAGGTTGGTTGAGGTCTAGGTCCACTGACTGCGGTTCAGTGTCTGCGGTTGACGATGAAGCAAGGTCAGGCGATCCTTGCACCACAAGCACGACCGCGGCTTTCGCCGCCGCATAGTTCGGTGTCCGAGGGAGTGAACATCGCTGAGAGCGTATATCTTCCGGGCGCGAGTACGTTGCCCGCGGAAGGAGTGTAGACAAATGTTCCGGAACCGATGCGGTGGCGTTCAATTGAAGGTCGCTCAGCGCGGTGCCATAGGAAATTAGAGAGGGGACCGGCCAGGTAATGAGCATGGCGACTTCTCGGCAACCGTAAGCGGCGCCACTGCCCTCACCGTTGTGTAATTCAAAGTGTCGGTCGGAGTGAAAACCACTGAAAGCTCATGCACTCCCGGCGGCAGAATCTCGCCTGCGGCAGGTGCGAAGGTTAAGGATCCCGGGACGCTTGCAGTGGCATTGAGTTGAGTCGCGCTCAGGGCGATGCCGTACATAATCGGTTCCGGTGCCGGCCACGTGATGGCAGGAGTCGCCTTGGCGACAGTAGGATGCCGTCGTCTGCGATGCGGAGTAGCCCAGAGTATCGCCCGGCGTGAAAACCACGGACAGCCGATGCTCTCCCGCCGCGACACCGCTCCCACCCCAGGGATGTATTCGAACTTTCCGGAATCGGCGACTTGGCAGAGAGTTGCGTGGCGCTGAGTTGGGTTCCGTACGTGATCGCATCGGGTTTCGGCCATTGGATGGCAGATCTCGCCCTGGCCACGGTGAGCTGCACGGTGGCATGAGCTGTGACGTAGTTCGCGGTGTCCGCCGCGGTGAACGTGACCGAGAGTGTATGCGCTCCAGGGGCAGCACCTCGCCCGGCGCGGGAGAATAGTCGAAGCTTCCAGGTACCGGCGCAGAGGCGTTCAGTTGCGCATCGCCCAATGCGGTGCCGTAGATAATCCCGGCAGGTGTTGGCCAGGACAGCGCCGGCGTTGCCTTAGTCACAACGATGGAAATTGCAGCCTGCACCGTGGCGCGATTGCTGCGCCGCCGGATTAAATGTGACCCAAAGCGTGTGCGTTCCCACCGGCAACACATAGCCTGGGCCCGGTGTGTAGACAAAGGTTCCTTCCACCGATGCCTTGGCATTGAGTTGGGCGGAGGAGAGTTTGTCTCCGTAGTCAATCGGGTTGGGCTCCGGCCATGTGATGGTCGGAGTCGTCTCCGGCTCCGCCCCATCAAAACCGGAGCGCTCGGCGGCTCATCATTGCCAAAGTCCGCTTGCGCTCGCTCTACTCTTCTACCGGGATTTTAAAGCCGGGTTTCCTTCTTCTTCTCTTCAGGAATCGGGCGTCCGGTAATCGAGCTGGCCATCTCCAGGCTTATGCGCGAAATGCGTGTGTCTGCTTGCCCGGTGTTGCCGGACTGCAGCCCGCGCGCCGCGCTCTGATCGTTGGGAATCTTCCATTGCACCGGTCTGCCAAGAGCCTTCACGATGACATCTTCGTTCGCCGTTTCGTGGAAGCGCGAATCAAACCGGTTGATCACGATTTCCAGGTCTGAATTACATTCGCCGAAGAACTGCGAAATTACGCGATTTGAATTGCGCAGTTCGGAGATCCCCGTCTGGGTCACCAGATAAATGATCGTCGCCTGTTCGAACAGCGCTCTGGCCGCCGCATCAACCCTCGATCCCGCATCCACGATCACAAGGTCGAATTCGCTCCGCGCGATGGCGATCAGTTTCTCGATGTCGCTTTTGGAAGCCTCAATTTCGGAAATTTTGGTGGGAGCCGCCAGCACGAAGACTCCCGAGCGATGCCTGGAGACGATATTCTCAAGCAGAGTCGCGTCCAGCCGTTCGATATTTTGGAAGGCGTAGTCCGTCGATAGCCCGCGGCAATCCCCAGGCAAGCGCTGCGTCTCCAATGGGAAGAGCGAGATCAATCAGCAGAACGCGCTGGTCTTGAGACTGGGCCAGAGCGATCGCCATGTTGCACGCGACCGTCGTAACACCCGATCCTCCTTGGAGCCGGTCAAGACGAGCAACTTTCCCTCGGCCTTCTTTCCTGAATGACCTTTCTCGCGAAGGGCTGTAGTGGTCCGATCCAGAGCCTTGGCCATAGCGCCTTGCTCAAGAGGCAGAACGAGGCACTCGCGGGCGCCTGCACGCTTCGAGCGCAGCGCAAGTTCAGCGTCGGCCTTCTCCGAATAAACCATGATCGTCCCAGCGTTGTTGCGACTTGTCTTTGCCACCAGTTCCAGAGCGGTATCTGGTTCACTGTCCAGATCGAGAATGATCACGTCGAACGACGCCTGCAATCTTTGCAGGCGATCAAATCCCGGAGGATAGGAATCGAACTCCCGGATAACGACGCGACGAGTTTCATCGAGAGCCTTGGCCATTGCCAGGCGTCTCCCCTCGTCTGGGCCGATCAAGGCAACCGACAAGAACTCAGCGCCAATGGCGCCGGCTTGTTTGCTGCCGAGTTTTGGTGACACATCTTCTGAACTCACGGTGAAAGTTGCTCCTTGTGGTACCATTCCCCTCTTCTCCTCAAGCCCGAATATCGACATATTGTCCCTGGGCGGAACTCACAGTTCTTCCGCCTATACCGAACCAAGGTCGTGCAATTCTGGGGGAATTACATCAAAGCGAGCGTCAATGTATGACTGCCGGCCAAGTAAGTTACGGTGATAATGATGGTAACCATTCTTGAGGTCGATATGGAATACCAGATAACCGTAAGCAGCCATTACGAAAGTGCTATTAACTATCCCACGCACGGTTGACTCAGCCAGGCGCGATGACTGTGCGGGACGCCAAACGAGTCAATCGCTTAGCTGAACCCCTGCTTTTGCCCGGACCACCTCAGGAGCACGCTTTTCGAGGCGCTCTTTTCGCCTGCAAGTTGACGTGGTTTTCTCGATTTTGCGGACAGGAGCTTCTTCTCTGCGTACGGCTTCCCGCAAGCTTCGAACACCCTCTTGCCGATCGCTTATCAAATTACCTGTGGCTATTGAACCAGTCGATGGCTAATTGGGTGTACTGGCCGACCTCAATGATGTAACCGTCGGGATCGCGCCTGTAGCAGCGCCACGCGCAGCCGTCAGGATTGACCCATGGCTCGGTGAGAAAGTGCGCTCCCTTGGCGTCCCATTCCCTGTAGCAGGCCCAGATGTCTGGCGACACGCAAATTCAGGAAGCTATTCACTCGATTTAGATCCGGCGGCGTTTCAAGGGTGACCTCGGGCTTGTCGGGCGTGGGACCGCCGCCGCAGTTCAGAATGATCCACGTATTCTCGAGCTTGATGTAGCAGGGATCTTCCGGCCTGATCAATTTTCCGCCAGGAATTCGGACATAGAAGTCCGCCGCCTTCGCCTGGTCCTTCACGGTGAAGAAGTGACAAGCGAAGAATCCTTCGCGTGCAACCGGCGCATCAGGCAGATTCATGCGGTGCCTCCCGACGCGGAAGAATGAGCATGCGGCCGGAAACGCCGACGGTCGAAATTCAGTTCTTGATCTGCTGGCGATCCTATGACGATCAACCGGTTCACGGGCGATTCCCAGTCGGCTCGTCAGCGCATCAATCCGCATCCCGTCCCTGGCCGAGCGTTATCCGTACGTAAGGTCGGTGCTCTGCCCGACTTCGATGATGTAGCCGTCAGGATCGCGAATGTAGCAGCGAATTTCGCCGTACTTGGGTATTGGCGGCGTGATGAACTCGGCTCCCCGGCTCTTCCACAACTCATAGCAAGCCTGGATATCCGCAACGCGAAAATTCATAAAGCTGTTGATGTGATTCGGGTCGGGGACGCTGAGCGTTACCGTCGGTTTGTCGGGGGTCGGACCGCCCCCAAGGTTCAGAATCATCCAGATATTCGCAAGCTGAAGGTAGGGTGGCGCGTTGCCGTCACCCATGCTCAAAATGCGAGCGCCGAAGACCTTCTCGTAGTAGTGAGCCGATCGTTCGAGGTCGGCGACGGTAAGAAAATGTGCAACGCTGAACCCCTCGCGCGGGGGCATCTCATAGCTCTTCTGTTCGACTTGTATCGCGCTCATTGATCGCTCCTTTTGATACTGTGATCATTGCGAATACGGTGTTCCGACTCCCGCTCCCGTTCATCAAAAATCGATAGGCGCCAGCTAAGTCCTGTAGGCAGGCCCTAATTCAGCAGCGATTCCCAATCGACTGGCACTCTTCCTGCCGGGCCGGGAACGGGCTGATTTCTGGGATGCGCATGCGGCGGAAGCAACTCCGCCCCTTGAATCTCTCCCCGCGTCTCGTAGTCGTAGAACCAATCCTCACCCGGCTCGAAGCTGGCGATGATCGGATGTCCTGTCTCTGCCGCATGTTTGGACGCATGCTGACTCGGAGAACTGTCGCAGCAGCCGATGTGCCCGCACTCCGCACACCGGCGCAGATGAAGCCACCAGCCTTGCGACGTCAGGCATTCCACACATCCATTGCCGCTCGGCTTTGAGGCCGGGTTGATTCCACGCACGCTCTTTTTCATTTTCAGTTTTTCCTTTCGCGTACTCTGATCGCAAAAGAATATCAAGCCACCAGCAAAACCTTCCCGATACCACCCTTTTCCGCGGCGGCTTGACCTTCGGCCACCTGGCTCAGCGGCATCCTGGGGCCGAGCGGGATCACCAGTTTGCCATCGCGGACGGCCTCGGCCATGAACTCCAGAGTTTTCCTGTCGGCGGACGAGAACACCTTCACCACCTTTACGGCTGGGAACTGTTCGGCATTCCGGGGCGGCCCGACAACCGATGCGTACACGCCTCCCGGCTTCACCTTGGCGATCAACGTTTCAGCAGTCTTGCCGTTCACCGTGTCAGCAACGGCATCAACCGGAGGAAGATTCGCAATCGCGTTGTCGTCGTCGGTGGCCACCAGCTGATCGGCGCCGACGCTTTTCGCATCTCCCATTTGCTTCGCCAGGACTCCTGCAATCACGGTCGCCCCCAGCTGCTTCGCAGTGAAGACCGCCGAACGCCCGACATTTCCCGCTGCGCCCGCAACCAGCACAGTTTGCCCCGCCTTGATTCCGATAGCAGCAGCCAGTTGATTGCCGGTTGTCGTCGCCAGGGGCAGCGCCGCCGCGTCAATCAAATCCAGTCCCTTCGGAACCTTCGCCAGGATCGCCGCTTTCACCACGCAGAGTTCGGCGTAGGTGTTGTCCGTCATGGCGAACACTTGGTCGCCGACAGAAAAGCCTTCCACTCCCGGCCCCAGCTTGGCCACAGTTCCCGAAACGTCCACTCCCATCAGTCCCGGAAAGTTGATGGGATAAAAGGATTTCGTGAACCCGGCGCGCCGCTTGTAGTCAATCGGATTCACGCTCGCGGCAGCCACCCGCACCAGCACTTCGCCCGGGCCTGCTACCGGGTCGGGGTAATCCTCCCACTTGAGCACGTCAGGACCGCCATATTGGTGGACAACAATGGCTTTCATCTCTCCCCCTCATTTGTAACTTGGACCAGCAGACGCTGCTGGGAGCTTAGATGCTTCGATTGTGCACGAGCGTATTTGAGAATAGCGCAAAAAAATTCGCCCACCCATGAATATCCCTGGGTGGGCGATCTTGTGAAGGGAGAATGCGCTGTCGTGCGGCCTTGGCTGGCTAGGCGAGGGAAGTGCTGACGTTCAAGAAGATCTTTGTTGCTGCGGTTGCAACGTGGCCGATTCTGGTGTTAGTTGGGGGAAGGCCTCGCGATCAGGCGGTTATGCGAGCGAGGAACTGACATTGTTGAAGACCAGCGTCACTGCCGTCGCAATTGGATTGATACTTGAGATCATGGCCAGAGCGATCAGCGCGCAAAGCAGCCCGTACTCGACCAGGTCCTGGCCCTGTTCGCTGCCCATGAGGTTCTGGAACTTCACGTACATTGTGATAAGTCTCTCGTGCAGGTTCATTTCGCCTCCTTGTCTCGTCTTGAAACCGATTCTGCGGCCAGGAATCAAATTGCACAATGCGGCTTTGGCTGCACCACCCCCCGCCCGATAAGTGCTGATTCGCCGTGTATCGGTAACCGTCGAATAGTTACTATCGCCGCCACGCCCCGCTTCGGGAATCAGCTAAATCGTTGAAAATATTTATGGATTTTCCTTCCGCAACGTGGAGTGACTTTTGACAAAAATCCTAGCGCCAACCGTTGTTTTCCTGCGTTATACTTAGGCGCTCCACTTCCCCAGGCCCTCTTTCCAGCCATCTTTTTCAAGGAGATTGAGCCCATGCATTCCCCCCTTCCTCGTTTCAAGTCAATTCCTGTCCACGCCACCAGGCCGTTCTCTGCCCACACATTGAGAGTTGCGTTCTCTCTCCTGTTTGTCGCTATGGCCGCGCGAACCGTTCTCCCGCAAGCGGAGATCAACCCATGGAAGCCCTCGGGATCGGTTTACTGGATCGCCAATCCCATACGCCTGAACATCGGATACACCGACCAGAACGGCAAGCCCACCGCCGCGGAGGTCTCCTCACTTTCAGCGCAGCAACTCGCCGGCCTGCCCCCAGGCCTGTTGCAGGCAAAAGGGTCCGTCCTTTTTACGGCGGGGCACTTCGATACGCTGTGGACCGCGATGAAAGGCGGCATTTGCAGCGACGTGCAGCAGGCCATCAGTACGCTGGAGAACCACAGCCCCAACTCGCCCTACAACATTCAGCCCTGCATCATGAATCCCAAGGGCTATCTCACCGCCAACTTTCAGGAGTCGTGGGAAGACGATTCGATGAATATGGTCAACGGACGCCGCGTCCGCTTCACCTTTCAGGCGCCGTTGAACGGCGTCACGTTCTGGATGACGTCGCCGCACACGTGCCATGTGGGCAGCAACTGTCCCACTGAACCGACGGATCCGGCCTTCACCGTCGTGTTCACCGTCTATCTCACGGTCACCTGCACGTCCACGCCTAACGCCACCAGTTTCGATCTGCCGGTTTCCTGCACGCCCGCGGTCGACGTCTCCGTAGATGGCGTGTACGGCGGCGATGTAACCGGCCAGCTTGTCGCTTCTACCACGAAGTTTGTAACGCAGCTTGCGGCTGAAGGCGCGGCTGCGGCGGCCAGCGGCGGCACTGTCGCGCCCGAGGCGGCAATCGGCGCCATTACTTCGGCCCTCAATCTCGCCGTTCAAGGCATCGGCACGCTCATCGCCGCCGACACCGATCAGCACCTGCGCGACCAGGTGTCGTTCTATATCGTAGGGTTCTTGAATTCGCCCACGCTCGATTCCAATTCCACCAGCGTGAGCAACGATTTCAATGCCCTCTTTCAGAATCTTTACCAGGCCTACTTAGGTGGTTTGCGGCCATTCGTCGTGGCCATCAGTCCCAAGCTCGATTTCGATTTCGGCCTCGTCTATCCCGCCCCGGCCAAGCCGCAAATCCAGAACACCACGGCGGCAAATAACAAGGGCAGTCTCTTTTCGCAAACCATCGCCGTCTCGCAGCCGGAGGTTGTGGCCGGGCAGATGCTTCCCGTCACGGCGTCGTTTTTCCGCGGCGCTTATGTGAATGCACTCAACATTGCCTGGAACAAGACGGTGCTTGGAGACACGAAATCGTCGCTCGCGTGGGGTCCTCCGAAAGTGACCATCACCACGCCGGCGCTCACTTTCAATGCCATCGATCTCAAGCCCGCGACGCAATACACGTTCCAGGTGCACGAGTGCGATGGAATTTCGCTGCGCTCCGCTGAGCGACGTGCTCACCACGGCTACCGAGGCCGCGGGCAGCAACGACGTCTACTTCTGGCTCGACAACAACACCGGCCAGATCATTGGGCACAACACCGTCGGCGCTGCCGGCGGACAGTTCCTGACCAACGTTCTCATTCCGGCTGCCACCACGCCGGGCGCGCATCTGCTGCATGCCAGCACTCCAGGCGGCCAGCCTGCAACAGCCTCCATCACTGTCTGCCAGGTGGGCGGCTGCGGGCCGACGGTCGGCGTGCTCAACACCTCCAACAACACTCTCTATCCGCCGGGCTCGGTAGTCGAGGTAGGGCTGCCGGTGGTTGTGCGCGGCTCAAAGTTTGCTCCCGGCGGCTCGGCGTGGATCTGGGTGGATGGTGTGCAGGGGAAGAAGGCAGGGCGCCGCGCCGGTTGGCCTGCTGGGCAACTTCCAGGCGAATTTCACCATGCCCATGATCGCCGCTGGAAAGCACAATCTCGTCGCCATTGAGCTCAAGCCAGGCGTCAAGATGCCGCCCACGCCGAAAGGCAAAACGCCGGTGTTTCCGCCGCAGGATTTTGTCTCAGCCAGCGTCGCAGTGTACGTGCAGGCTCAAGCGCAATAAAAATGACCTCTCGCATTCGAGAGGCCACACTGTCATTCGGATTCTGGAGCCGACGGTCAGACTTGAACTGACGACCTGCTGATTACGAATCAGCTGCTCTACCAACTGAGCTACGTCGGCCTGCATCCTTGATTGTATCGTTGCTCCGGTTGAAGGTAAAGACGAGCAGGGTGGCGCAGTTTCCGGTTTGGCGATCATCCGCTCGGAACGGGTTAGTTGTATGATTCGCGCAGGATGAAGCCCTTGCGAATTGTACCGATGCGCGTCACTTTGATGGCCGTCGTGGGCGCAGGAATTGCCCTCGGCATTGGAGGCTGTTTTTCAGAAAACCCGAAGGAACTGGCCCCTAGTAAACAGAAAGCCGATCGAATCGTTGTCGTGAAGTCCAGCCACACTATGACGCTGATGGCGGGCAGTCGCATTCTCAAAGTCTATAAAGTCGCCCTGGGCCGAGGCTCATCGGGACCAAAAGAGCGTGCGGGCGACAATAAAACGCCTGAAGGCGAATATGTGATTGATGAAAAGAATGCCAAGAGCCGATTCCACTTGGCGTTGCACATCTCATATCCAAATGCGGATGACAAGAAACGTGCACGCGACGCTGGGAATGATCCCGGTGGGGCGGTCATGATTCATGGCCTGGAAAACGGACTCGGTTGGCTGGGTCCGATTCAGCACGACATGGATTGGACCGAGGGCTGTATTGCCGTGAATAATTCTGAAATCGAGGAAATCTGGCGGCTTGTTCCGACAGGCACTCCGATTGAAATCAAACCGTGAAGGCCCATAGAGCATAGGGCTGAAGCATACACCGCTGCCGACGAGTCGGACCGTGATCAATTTCCACTGAGCTGTTCCGGTATCACCGGCTAACAGGAAACTGCACCATTACCAAAGTCGGCCGCTTATCGCGCCGCGCTATACTTCTGCCCATGCAAATCGATGCTGTACAAGAGTGGCAAAGGCTGACCGCGGAGTACCGCCAAAAGGGCGAAGGAGAGCTGCTCGAGCTCGTTCGCGACTATGCCGACCTGACCGAACCTGCACAACAGGCATTGCGCGCCGAAATGCGCAGCCGCGGAATGGGCGATCCGGAATCCCCACGCACGGCGCCGGAATTGAAAGTCTCACAACCGGTTTCATCTTCGTCGCGGCCCGCAGATGCCATCGCCGAGCCCCAAGCGGAAGTGCTCACCGACCAGGCAGCTGGGCTGCTCGGTCTCAGCTCGGGAATGCCGCGACTTGTTCCCGACCAGCCCGAATCCGAGAACGCCGGCAATGGTCCTCACGAATACACGTGGAAGACACCTCTTTGTGATTGCGAGACCAACGATGAGGCGCAGCAGCTCACAGCAGTGTTGCGGCAGGCGGGCATCGATAGTTGGATCCAGCAGGCGCGCGAATTCGGACGCCGCAACGCGCGTGTCATGGTCGCTGCCGATCAGCTCGATCAGGCACAGGCCATCGCCGCACAATTCGTTCCTCAGAAGATCGTTGAGGACGCACAGGAGGAAGTACCGGAGTTTGTCGAGCCCAAGTGTCCCAAATGCGGGTCGGACGACGTGGTCCTCGAGGGCGTGGATCCCGAAAACACCTGGCGCTGCGAGCAATGCGACGAGCAATGGACGGAAACCGCGCCCGCAATCGCAGGAGAAGGGCCAAAGTAGTGAAAAGTCCCTCATAAACGGAAAGAGCCGCCCGGCAACAGGGCAGCTCTTTCCTCAGGGAGAATAGTCCCAACGGAGGCAAACCCATTAGAACTTTCTGGCTGCATACTAGGTTCGGCGGAAAGCAGTGTCAAGGAAAAATATATGCAAAAATAACTGGTTTTGTTTCAATACTTTAACAATTGAATCGGGGCGCGGGCAACCCTATTTTCTTCGCCGATCGTTCGCCTGCATATCTTCGTGATTTCCCGGCATTTGATGCAGTTTTTTCGGGTTTCCGTCCACTTTTCCACAGGATGAAGGCGGCGTTAACCCCTCGGATGCGGTTCTTCGGTAACCTTGATCACTTCGACCACTTCCACCGCTTTTTCCTTCAGATCGAGGTGAATAAACTCCATGTCGAAGACCGATGAGGTCGGTTTTCCCGTCACCTTCCGGTAAAGCGCCCGGCCGCCGCCGAAGAACCCGCCCAGCAAAATGGCCGCGCCACCGCCGATCAGGCTCAGGATGGCAATGCCCATCAGCAGCTTGCTGGTCTTCTCGATATCCGACTGCACCGGCTGCGGAATCGCCGTCATTTCGTCTTCGTAATGCACCGACTCGATCAAACGGTGGCTGTCGTCGGGAATGGCATCGCCGCTCACGATCACCACCAGCGGTCCGCTATCCCGCACTTCGAGCGACGCCACGTCGGAGTCATTGAGTGGTTTGGGCCAGGGTGGCTGTGCCTGGCTGCCAGCCTTCAGATACGCGCGGATCGCGTCCACCTGTGCGTGGGCAATCTGCGGCGTGGGGTAATCGATGAGCGTGAGCGTGGCCACCCCAGAAGTGAGAGAGTAATTCGCCGTCAGAGTTTCAGCGCCTTTGTCGAAGCTAACCAGTGACGGCGGCAACACGCCGCCCGCGCCCGCGTAGCTGGCCGGGCCCACCGCGTAGTGCGTGGTCTGCGCGTCAAGCTGCGCTTTAGGCAGGCTGGCCAGGATGGGCGGCAGCAGCGCGCGGCTGCCATCAACCGCAGGCAGCTGGCGCGCAATCTCGCGCAATTCGCCTGCCGACTCCGGCCCTATCTGAGAAAACGTGGCGTCCACCACAGTGGTTCCCAGCCAAAACAGAACGCGTTTGTTGTCCGACGCCGCGCCAGTGCCAATGGATTCCTTCGGCCAGCCGTTCTGCCGGTAGTAGCTGTAGGCGCCGTAGGCGCCGCTTGCGTCGTCGAAGCGCAGCGCGCGCAGGCTCAGCGTTTCTCCTTCGCGCTTGTAGTTGGCCGTCGACGGCCGCGTTGAATCCGTATTCCTTCAGCGCCGCGGCGTTGGCCGGATCGGCCTGCGCGGCATCGGTCACCGTTTTTGATGGATCTGCCGTCACCCAACCGTCAAATGCATCGGGCAAAACGGCCTTGGGCGAAGGCGGAAGCGTAAGGACGGTGGCCAATTTCTTCTCCGCGGCGGTAGGCTGCCCGGCCTGGGCGCACGCCAAAACAGCGCCGCATCCGATCGTCGCCAAACCGCAGATCATTCCCAACCATCGCATCAAAAAACACTCACTTCCCCGGGCACGCGCAACACAAAGCCCCAATCTTGAGGGTACACGTTCGCGCTGCGCCGCCGCCGCGCGCAAAGCCTACTCTCTTTTGACACAAAAGATTGCAGAAAGGTTCCCGGCGGTTATTCGTTCCCGCTGTGCCACGGCGTCAGTCGCGGCAGCCAGCGCGGCACATTCTGCTTGAAGCGCAGATGCTCGTCGCCGTAGCGCCGGGTGAGCGTGGGTTCTTCGTAAAAGCAGACGAAGAGGTGCACCACGACCCACACGATAGCGAGATACGCGACCATCGCACGCCGCTCGAAAAACACCGCCTCGCCGGCGAGAGCGATCAGGATGCCCACGTACATGGGATTGCGCACATGACGGTAGAAGCCGCTTACCACCAGGTGCTCTGTCGGCGCTGTGGGCACGAGTGTTCCGCGGCCCACAACCACAAAGCGCCAGATGGATTCGAATGCCGGCGAGACTCCGGCCAGGATGAGCGCTGCCGCCAGCAGCATCTGGCCCCGCGGCTCACCGGCCGGAATGCGGAAGCGCGTGATCCACAACGGCAGATAGACCAACACAATCCCTGGCCCGCCAAAAATGACGAACAAGACAGAGACGATGATGTTGCGACGCGAACTTGCCATGCCCGGATGCCCCGATTAAGATTACGACTTCTCAAGAACAGGGGCTTCATGCACACGGTTTTGGCCAACGCGCTGTCGAACCAATCGGCACCGCTCCCAACATTGAGCGTTTAGCGTAACGGCAGCGTCGAATCAACAGGAATCCCGAAACCATGAATGGAAAAATCAAATATTCGGGCCACGTTTCCCTGCGAGTTGCAGCCATTTACCTCGTATGCGCTGCGGCCAGCGCCCTTGCGCAGGAAAACTCACCGCCGGCCGAAGCGCAAAAAGCGCCTGCCAACCTGCCACAATTTGAAGTTGCCTCGGTGCGGCCTTCAGGCCCAGACAATCGGGAACTCAACGGTCTTCGCACCCTCCCCGGCGGCAGGATTATTGGCAAGGGAGTCCGAGCGCAATATCTCATCATGGTGGCCTTCAATGTCCAGCACTTCCAAATCGTCGGCGCTCCTGTCTGGACTGATTTAGGAACTGGTACGGGATTCGATATCCAGGCTGTCCCTCCGGCAGACTCCGCCTCGGCGCAAGCGAAGCCGGCCTTTTCCGTCGACCCTCCAGATGACGAAGAGTGCCGCATGCTGCAGGCCCTTCTGATCGACAGGTTTCAGTTGAAATACCACTTCGAATCCAGGGAGGTCCAGACGTACCTGCTTGAACGCGGCAAGGGCAAGCTCAATATGCAGCCCCCCAAGGACAAGACTGCATATCCCTGGGCAGGCGGAGACTACCAAACCTGGTATGGCGGGAAAAACATCTCCATGCCCAAGCTGGCCGTGCGCCTGAGCGAATGGCTGGAACGTCCTGTGACCGATCAAACAGGATTGAGCGGTTCCTTCGACTTCGAGTACAAGCCCGGCGACGTCGACAACAACGCGGACATCACGGGGTTCCTTTTCGCGGCGATGAAGGCCCTCGGCCTCGACCTCAAGGCAAGCAAAGGTTCCATCCAAACCATCGTGATCGATCACATCGAGCGGCCTTCGCCGAATTAAGCAATCTGTACACCGCGACTGCTTGCCGCCGCCCGCCATGCATCGAATGCCGCCAGCGCCCGCTCGCACACGATCCGGTGTCGCTCCTTCTTATCGCGAATCTTCTTGCGCAATTCTTCTTCCAGCGGCTCCAGCAAGTCGAAGGTGATGTTCGCCGGCTGAAAGTTCTTCGCATCCGCGTGCGTGATGTAATGCACGAGAGAGCCAAGCGCCGTCGCGCGCGGAACCGGTACGGGTTCCTCGCCGCGCGCGATCGCCGCGGCATAAATCCCGGCCAGCATACCTGTCGCGATGGATTCCGTGTATCCCTCGACGCCGCAAACCTGCCCCGCAAACGCGAGGCGCGTGGCGGAGTTTTTAAGGAAGAGCGTTTCATCCAGTAGCACCGGCGCGCAGATATAGGTATTGCGGTGAATCTGCCCGTAGCGCAGGAAGCGCGCGTTTTCAAGTCCCGGGATCAGCCGCAGCACCCGCGCCTGCTCGCCAAATTTCAGGTGATTCTGGAAACCGACGAGATTGTAGCTATCGGCGCGCAGGTTCTCTTTGCGCAACTGCACCACGGCCCACGGATTTTTCCCAGTGCGCGGATCGCGTAGCCCCACCGGCTTCATGGGACCGAAACGCAACGTATCGCGCCCCCGCGTGGCCAGCACTTCGATGGGCAGGCAGCCCTCGAAGTAATCGAGCTTCTCCCACTCCTTGCTTTCGGCTGCTTCCGCGGCCACCAACGCCTCGTAAAAGCGATCGTACTCCGCGCGATCCATCGGGCAGTTGATGTAATCGGCCGTTCCCTTGTCCCAGCGCGCGGCAAAATACACGCGGCTCATGTCAATCGACTCGGCATCGACGATCGGCGAAATCGAATCGTAAAACGCCAGATGCCCTGCGCCCGTCAGCCGCTCGATCTCTTTGCCGAGCGCGTCCGATGTCAGCGGCCCCGTCGCCACAATCGTGCACTTCGTGCCGTTCTGGTCTTGGAGTAGAGCATCGTCCAG
>CAWFPZ010000025.1:0-41947 GCA_963817835.1 uncultured Acidobacteriota bacterium
AGAGACTCTTTTCGCCACCGAGAAATCGGAAGTCGGTGGAGTCGAAGAGCGGCCGCGTGGAGTCGTCGACAAGCACCCAGCCTCCGCGCGAAATCAGCCCCGGTTCGATGGGTTCGCGTGTTTTGTCGCCGCGCGCGCCGTCGAGAGTGCGTGTGGTGCCTTGTAGATTATTGGGGTCGATGTCGCCAGGATACCAACTGACAGGCTTGGCGCCGAGGACGAACGCGATGTTGAGACTGTGGTCCGTAAAGCGGCCGCCTCCGGTCGGTGCATACCTCAACTCCAACACGTCGGTCTTGATCGTCAACACGCCGCCATTCGCAGAACCGTCGTGCACTGCTTCAAACTTCGGCACCGGCAGCCGCCGATTGATGAAGACCAGCGACCCGTGATCCTCAAACTTCCCATCCGCCGACCACTCCATGCGAATGAGCTGCGGCGTGAGGATGGTGAAGCGCGCATTGCCGATGGTCACAACGGCTTTGGGATCTGCCACGGGATTGTCTGACGGCTGAACTTGTCCGGCCACAGGCTGCACACTTGTTTGATGCGTGGGGGCCGTCGTCTGTGCCGGCAACGGCTGAGTTTGCGCCGCCAAACCTGCTGCCGCCAGCACGCTCAACATCCAAAACCAAGAAAAACTCCGCACAGCTTCCCCCTGTCGCAATTCCAAAGAAAGCCTACCACTCGAAAGCAGAGCGCGGAAAAACGGCAAAACTCGTTGTGTCGTCCCAGCGGCCGCTCCGTTTCATCTCAGAATGGCCGTTTTGTCTCAGAAGAGTTTGCCCGCTGCAATCCACTCCCGCCGCGCTCCATGCCGATATGATGGGGACCAGATGCGCTTGAAAGCTTCTTGAGCCATGACCCCTTCCATCTTCATCTCGGCGGGCGAAGCCAGCGGCGAACTCTATGGGGCGCTGTTGGCCGCGTCCCTTCAGCACCATCTCACTCCAAAAGGAGAAAGAGCGGAGCTCTGGGGGATGGGGGGGACGCGCATGGCCGCTGCCGGCGTCGAGATCGTCGTCCGCTCTGAAGATATGGCGGTCATGGGATTCACTGAGATTGTGCATCATCTGCCGCGCATCTATCGCGAGTTCCATAAACTCAAACGGGCCATCCGCGCGCGCCGGCCCACCGTGGCCGTGCTCATCGACTTCCCCGAAATCCATTTCCATCTCGCCAAAGAGTTGCACCGCCTCGGCGTCCCTGTGATTTACTTCGTGAGCCCGCAGCTCTGGGCTTGGAAACAGGGCCGCATCCGCAAGGTGCGCAAATTCATCCAGCGCATGCTGGTCATCTTCCCGTTTGAGGAGTCGTTTTACCGCGAGCGCGGCGTGCAGGCCGAATTTGTCGGCCATCCTCTCGCTGATCTGCCGCCGCCGGCCGTCGGCCGCGAGCAGTTTGCTGCAGAAAACGGGCTCGACTCCGGCAAAATCTGGATCGGACTCCTGCCCGGCAGCCGCCTTAAAGAGATCGAAGCTAATCTGCCGGAGATGCTGGAGGCGGCTTGGAGTCTGATCGCAATCGAACCCGCCAGCGCCTATCCCGCGGAAACCTGCGAGTTCCTGATTCCCCTTGCGCCCACGCTCGACGCAGCCCAGCGCGAAGTCGTAATGCAGATGGCCGAGAACCTCGGCGGCGGGCTCCCCATCCGTCTGGTCGACGACGCTCGGGCCACGCTTTTCCATGCGCGCGCCTCGGTGGTAGCCAGCGGAACTGCGACCGTCGAAGCCGCGCTTATCGGCAATCCTTTTGTTGTGGTCTACCGCGTCTCGCGGCTGACGTATGCTATCGCCAGACGTATGGTGAAGGTGCCTCATGTGGCCATGGCCAACCTGATTGCCGGCAAGCGCGTGGTTCCCGAGCTCATCCAGGATGACTTCACGGCGGCAAATATCGTCCAACACCTCAGAAGGTTGCTACCCGACGGCCCCGCTCGGGAGTCCATGAAAATGGAGCTGGGGGCCATCCGCGAAGCTTTGCACCCAGCCGCGGGCCGAGACAAAGACCTGGGCGCGATCGAAACTGTGGCGGCAATCGTTGCCCGGGAGATGGAAGCGGCGTACCCGGCGGCTCAGGAAGCCGCGCAACCTTGAACCAATCCGGGATTTCCCCACGGACGCACTCCCGGCGCACGAATGATGGCGAGGCCATGACCGATCCCAAGACCAATCCCATGACCAGTGCGACAATCAAGATGATCAATGCAATGACTCAAAACGCTGCAGGTCTCAAAGCAAAGAAGGCTCGGCTGCTCAGCCGGTTCACGCTCGGTGTTTTGGCGTTCGCCTGCGCCGGCATGGCGGTAGCTCCCGCCCTTGCGCAGCGGGATCACCCGGCGCTGAACATCACCGGCTATGTGATTGACGCTGAATTGGATACGGCGGCACACCACCTTACGGCCACCACGGTGGTCAGCTTTACCGCGCCCCCCAATCTCGACGTAGTCAGCTTTGGCTTTCATCCCGCGCTCAAGGTCACCAAAATCACCGACGAAAGTGGCAAGCTGCTCGAGGGCGAGCGCACCGCCGACGGCTCCATTCGCGTGACTCCCTCCGCGCCCTTCGTCGCCGGCCAAACTTCGCAGTGGACCTTTGTTTATGACGGCACCATCACGGGTAACGAAGACGGTCCCATTGAAGGTCTAAAGCTTGCGGCCATTCAGGAGCCCATCAGCTACCTGCTCTATCCGGCCCGCTGGTTTCCCACCACCGGCTACATGACCGACCGCTTCACCGCGGAGATGCACATCCGCGTGCCTCAGGGCATGAGAGTCTTTGCGAGCGGCGCCACGGGAACGCCCAAGTCGGTCACTCTTTCCAGCGGCAGGCCGGGTTCCGAGTACGAGTTCAAATGGACCAAGCCGGGATTTCCCGGCACCGTCATTGCCGGCCGTTTCGCCGATCCTTTCTCAGTCGGCGCGGGCAATGTGAAGGTCTATCTCACCATCAGCCACCAGGCTTCCGGCAACCAGCTGGCTCAAACCGCCAACAAAGAATTCGATTTCTTTACCGACAGCTTCGGCGAGCCGGAATCCACTCACTTGAACGTCGTGGAGCTGCCCGACGACACCCTGCCTGCCGCCTACGCCCCCGAGCTGGCCGCCATTCAAGGCTCGCGCGTAGGTGACAAATCCGGCATCCGGTTGCTGGCAAACACAATCGCTCACCAGTGGTGGGGATGCGAAATCAGCCCTCACTCCCTCGACGACGCCTGGATCACCAACGGCATGTCGCGTTACGGCGAATTGATGTATGTCGAGGACGAAAGCGGCAAAAGCGCCCTCCGCGCCGCTCTTGAAGACGTGGCCGCGGGCGCCCTGGCTTACGACACGATTCCGCTTTCGGGCGACAATCGTCTCGATCCCTTCTCGCCGCAGTTCCAGTCCATGACTCTCGAAAAAGGCGCGATGATCTTCCACATGCTTCGCGGCGAAGTGGGCGACAAGGTCTTTCTCAACATCCTCAAAGGCACGCTCAGCCAATTTACCGATAGCTCCATCCGCACTGAGGACTTTGAGAAAGTGGCCGAGGAGCTGAGCCAGCAGCAATTGCTCCCGTTCTTTTCCCAATGGGTCGACGGCACCGGAGCCCCAGCCTTCACCAACAAGTATTCGGTCTACCGGCTCGGCAATAACAAGGGCTTCCGCACGATCGGCGAAATCAATCAGGACCTCGACCTGTTCCGCATGCCGGTCGAGCTCCGTATTGAAACCGACGGCAAAACCGAAAACCAGAAGATCGATGTGGTGGGCACCGATACCCAGTACGTGGTGGACACTTTCGGCCGTCCCCGCCGCATTAGCGTTGATCCCGGCGACTGGGTGCTCAAGACCACCCCCGACCTACAGGTGCGCATCGCCATCCTCAAGGGCCAGCAGTTGGTGGCACAAGGCGACTTGGTCAACGCGCTTGCAGAATACAAGAAGGCGCTCGACGCGAATCCCATTAGTTCCCTGGCCAGCTACCGCGTCGGCGAGGTGCTGTTCACCCAGCGCAACTATCAGGCTGCGGTCAACTCCTTCCGCGACTCGCTGCGCGGTGACGACGAGCCGCCCTGGACCGAGGTCTGGAGCCACATCGCCATCGGCAAGATCTTCGACCTGACCGGCCAGCGCGATCGTGCCGTCAATGAGTACCGCCTGGCCGTGCAGACCAACGACAACACCCAGGGCGCGGTCAACGAAGCCCGCCAGTATCTGCAAAAGCCCTACAAGCGCCCTGAAGACAACTAGACCTTATTTTTCTTGGGGTTAAATAAGAATGGCCAGCTCATTCGAGCTGGCCGCTGTGGCTCTAACCACGAATCCCTAATCGCTGCTTTTCGGTCGTCCCAGGGACAAAACCTGAAGATCGACCTTCGCAATCCCGTTCCAGGTAATCCCGAGCTTCTCCGCCGCGCCGTACGAGAGGTCGATGACCCGTCCCTCTTCCACAAGGTCGCCGCGGTCAGTAATGCGCACAACCACGGAGCGGTGGTTGCTCCGGTTGACTACGCGCACAACCGAACCGAATGGGAGGCTGGGGTGGCAGGCGGTCATGGCATTCATGTCGAAGGTCTCGCCGCTGGCGGTTTTGCGTCCGTTAAAGACGCCCCCGTACCAGGAAGCGAGGCCATGAATCCTGTCTTTCCATCGTTGAGCCGCAGGTGTGGGACCATGCTTGGGGACCGGTGGCTCCGAGTTAGCCAGCGAGGGAGGTGTCACGCTGACTGCCGCTGCGTTCGCGGGTGTAGTGATGGCTGCTCGAGGAAGGCTCGCATCTGCAAGCACGGTGCGCGTGGTGAAAAGCACCACCAGCGCCACGAGCGTAACGGCAGATACTCCCGCTACGAGATAAATCCATAGCGGAGCCCGTCGTTTTAAGTTGCGTGTTTTCCTGGTTATAACCATTTGGCTATTTTACTAAGCTGACACTGGGCGAGCTCCGGCATTGTCAAGATGGACAATGGGATTCCTGTTGAAAACGGCCGGTGTCCGGGGCTATTTCTTGCTAAGGTACTTTGCTTGTTTGGCTTACGGGCCCGGGCCGCCGCGAGGCATTTTTCCCATTTTGGGCCAATTCCCGTTTCGCAAAATCTCTCCACCTGCGGACAACTCCAGATAATGGTATGGCATCGATTAGATATAGCATTGAAAATAAATATCTTGCCTCCGCGGAAGGCGCTCTCTCGGCAGTCTCAAAATGGGTGTGCCTGGGGGCGCATTTTGGGAGTGGCTTGGCCAGAAAAATGAGGTGAACCATGCGTACTGCAAGTGCTTGCTTGGCTCTGAGCGCGATTGCCGCGATCTCTCTTGCGGCCACCGCCGTCGCTCAGATGCCCGCCTACGATCAGGCCGGCCCGATACCTCCGGCGATTACAGCGGCGAAGACCATCTTTGTATCGAACGCCGGCGCGGATAGCGGCCTGTTTCCTGAGCCGTTCAGCGGCGACCCCGATCGCCCCTACACCGAGTTCTACTCCGCGCTCAAAGCCACCGGCGATTACACCCCGGTCGGCAATCCGGCCCAGGCCGATCTTGTCCTCGAACTCCGGCTTTTCGCACCCTACGGCCCTACCAACCCCAACAAGCAGAACGGCACTGCCGATCCCCGGCCCATGTTCCGCCTAGTGGTCTATGACGCCAAATCCCACTACGCCCTTTGGACCGTCACCAGTTCCATCGAGCTCGCCTTCCTGCAAAAGACCCACGACAAGAACTTCGACACGGCGCTGACCGAGGTCCTGAACCAATTCTTAAAGATCGCGGGCAAACCGCCTGCCGCGGCGCATTAAGAAAAGTCGCCCGGCATTTGCAGATTAATTCGAAGCTTCTGCTAGCGTGGCCTTTAGGGTCTGTCAAGAGCTCTCCGATCAACGGGAGGGTTTTCGGCAGGCCCTTTGTGTTTCCGGCCGTGAATTTCCGGCCGAAGAGGGGTGATCCATGCAACTCAGTGCAGAAGGATTTGATTTGATCAAGCGATTCGAGGGGTTTCGCAGCCAGCAATACACCGACGTGGCCGGTTTTCCGACCATCGGCTATGGCCATCGCATTGTCCCTCCCGAGTCTTTTCCGGGCGGCGTGAGCGAGCCGCAGGCTGCAACCCTCCTGGCTGGCGATGTCTCCGCGGCCGTGTGCGCAATCGGCCGCCTGGTCAAGGTGGCTCTGACCCAGGGCCAATTCGATGCGCTGGTGGACTTCACTTTCAACCTTGGCGCCGGACGGCTGGCGAAATCCGCGTTGCTGAGCTGCGTGAATGCCGGCCGCTACAATGCCGCGGCGGAGCAGTTGCTGCTGTGGGATCTCGCTGGAGGAGAAGTGAACCTGGGATTGAAGGCCCGCCGCGAAGCTGAGCTGCGCCTTTGGAAATCAGCTTCACAGGCGAAGCAAGCCGCCGCCTGAATATCGGGCCGCTCAGTTTCCGCCTTCTCGGTCCCTTGTTCCCATGGTCTCTGCCGGGGTCCCCGGCGAGCGGTCTTTGCTCGCAGGGGTGGCTTGGTCCTTGCCTTCCGTCACTTCTAACCGCTCGTCTGCCCGCAGATAGCCTTTTCGCCGGAACCAGTCTTCCATTGCGGATTGCAGCCGGTCGAGCGGAACGCGATCGCCGATCTCGAGCACACCATCGCCCGCGGGAAACGTATCGTCGAAGACTGCATCGTTGGTGAAGTTGCGCATGGCGAAGTTGTCGATCTGGCGGATAGGGCACGTATGGCGCGCACCAGTTGCGTCAACCCATTCGACGGAAATGCGGCGCGTAAACATGGTTCCACTCTAAACGAAGCTCGGGCGCGCCCAATCCTCACTCGCCGCTTGCCAACTGCCTTCTTGCGCTTCGCATCGAAGCGAATTAGGGTAGAGCGGATGACGCGTTCGATCCAGCTGCACGACCAAACGGGCTCATCTTTGTAGCGCCGGTTACCAGGAGACCACCAGTATGAGGCTTCTTCTCCATTGGGTTTTGAGCGCGCTTGCGCTGCTCATTGTTTCCCACCTTGTCCCCGGATTCCACGTGTCGGGCTTTGTGCCCGCGCTGATTGCAGCGTTAGTGATCGGCCTGCTCAACGCCACGGTCGGGCTATTCCTCAAGATCGTCACCTTTCCCATCAGCATCCTCACGCTGGGAATCTTCCTGCTGGTCATCAATGGCGCGATGATCCTGATCGCCTCCGCTCTTGTGCCCGGATTCCACGTAACCGGACTGGGTCCGGCCTTCTGGGGCGCAGTGGTTCTGGCTCTGCTGGGAATGTTGATTCGGGCGATTGTGAAGGACGAGTAGAAGCCTACCGCGAAATCGCGGGCTGCGGCGCGGCCTGACCCGCGGGCTGGGCGCTACCGACTTTCTTCGGTGCCGCTGGCTTCTTTGTGGCTTGGGCCCCTTGGTCTCTCGGTCCCTTGGTCTCTTGGTCCCTGACTTTCGGCCCCGGCAGCGTCTTCGGAGTGCGGATCGCTCCCGCACCCTGAAACCCGCCCGAACTCGGCGCGCGTTGCGGCATCACGATAACTTTGCCGGCTGGTCCCGGCTGCACGCGGCTATACACGCCCCAACCGCCGCCCACCACCACAAACACAATCGCCGCCGCAGCCGCGGCGCGCACCCAGTGGTTCTCCATCACGGCCCTGGCACGGAATCCCGCGGGCCACGCCAGCACACGCCCGCTGCGCGGCGTTGCGCGGAGCGCCTTGTGCACGCGCTCTTCAAGTCCCGCCGGCGCGGGGAGGCTGGCGATCAGCCGTAATGTCTCTTCTGCAGAATCGGCGTTCATCGGATTGTGAGGGTTCGAACTCATCGCAAACTCCTCTCATGATCGAGCAGTTCAGCCATCAGGTTCCTGGCCCGGAAAAGCCGCGAGCGCACGCTCGATTCGGTAATGTCCAGGACCGCGGCGATCTCCACGCTCGTGAGCTCCTCGAAGGCCGAAAGCAGCAACACTTCGCGCTCCTTGGTGGGCAGTTGCTCCACGCACGCCAGCACGCGGGCATGGTGTTGCGCTGCAGACGCCAACTCCTCGGCAGATAGCCCCTTGGAAGGCAGCACCCGCACCAGCTCAGCAACGTCGTCGGTTTCAGGGCGGGTTTTAGCCCGGCGCTTGCGGTCGAGCACGATGTTCCAGACGATGCGGATAAGCCAGACGCGATGGTCGCGCACTTCGCCGAGCCCGTGCCGATGGCGCAGCACGCGCAGGAAGGCTTCCTGCACGGCATCTTCAGCATCGGAGGGATTGCGCAGAACGGAATAGGCTACGCGATAGAGGGCGCCGGCGTATTGGTCCACCAACGCCGAAACCGCGGCATCCTCCGCGCGCTGGCGCGCTTCGTCATCTACCGCGCTCGTGGGAATCTCCATCCAACCTGCGGTTATGGCCTGGCTGGTGCTCATCACGTACCAGACGCAGGCGGCGAAGATAGCGCTCAAGCCATGGCCGGAGGGCCATGTCCAATCCTGCCTGGTTCCGGGCCTTTGCGAGTAGCGCGGTCTTACTTTGCTCCCAGCTTTTGTCCGGCGATCTCGCCCGCTGCGCCGTCCTTATCCGCATCGCGGACCTTGGCCCAAAGCGCGCGCGCCTGATCCTGCTTGCCCTCAGAGGCATAGAGATCGGCAAGATCGAGCTCGGCCACGGCGGTTGAGACCGTAGCCGAAGGCTTGGCGATGATCTGGTTATAGAGATCGATGGCTTCGTTGTCACGGGCGGTCTGGCGGTAAAGGCCAGCAAGCGCCACCTTGGCCAGGTTCGAAAGATTGCGGTCCCAGGCCTTCGATGCGGCCAGCAACTGGGTCTCGGCCGATCCATTCTGGCCCATGTCCTCAAAGGTCACGCCGGCAAAGTAGTGGGCCTTGGTGCCTTCGGGCAGCCAGCCATAATCCTGAGCAATCGCCACAAACTCGCGATTGGCCTCTTTGGCGCGGTCGGCTGCGGTCGAGTAGACGCCCGGCTCTGGAGGAGCTCCCGGAATCGCCAGCGGCGATGTGTACACATCCAGGGCCGCGCCCAAGGCGTTGTTGGCGGCCGAAGAGCGTAAGTTCCAATAAATCAATGCGCCAACGCCCAGGACAAGAATCACCCCTGCTATGATCGCCCAGCGCACCACATTGGATTTGTGTTCGCCAATCCAGCTGGCGCTCGATGCGGCGGCCTCGGCAAACTTGTCTTTTTTCAGGGCGTGACGGGTTTGTGTATCCACGGTTTGTTTTGTCCTTCGCTGATGGTCTTGCAGGCGGGTCCGAACAGGTGAGGGCAGCGCTTCTGCAACCTGATTAGTCTACCAGTGCGGTTTACGCAGAGTCCACCGGAGGGGCGGGGCAGCGCTGACCGGCCATTGGGCGGCAATCACACAGTATTGAGTGGACGCTGCGGGTGTTTCCGGTTGTTGCGCGGGTGGGGAGCGAATTGTAAGCTGGGCCCATGCCGCAGGATTCGCCCGTGACGTCGACACTCGCTCCGTGGCTTCTGGTGCGCAGCAGCGTGCAAGCCGTCGAATTTTACAGGCGCGCTTTCGGCGCCGAGGAGCGATTCCGGCTCGAGGGGCACGGCGGCGTGGTTTCGCGCCTCGCCGTGGGCAACTCCGAGTTCTGGGTGAGCGACGAGTCTCCCGAACACGGCAACTTCAGTCCGGATACGCTGAAGGGGATCAGCGCTCGCATGATCCTGACGGTCGCCGATCCGGATGCGGCCTTTGCGCAAGCCTGCGAGGCTGGAGCGCGAGAGGTCCATCCGGTCGCGGAAGGTCACGGTTGGCGGCTCGGCCGCATCGTAGATCCCTACGGCCATCATTGGGAGATCGGACGCCAACTGAACGCCTGATGCCGCCCGGGAGCTCACTTCCGCCAGCTTGCCGCGCCGCGCCGGGGACGATAGGCTAACAACATGTACGAAGATTTCCACGTTACCGACCGCTGGAGCGGCGAGGATCTGCACTGCTGCTGGAAAGGGACGATCGTGGCCATCGCCACGCGCCACGCCGACGCCGTCGACATCCGCTTCGACGTGAATGGCCGCCCCATGTGGATTGCCCTGCCGTGCACGGCGTGGGTTGAGCAGAAAAAACGCACCGGCAAGGTGATTACCGATCAGCTCGCGGTGCAGATCGCCGGGCGTCATCTCAAGCAACTCATCGAAGAAGGCTACGACTCGCTCCGCGAGATCTATACCATGATCGTGCCGGAGGTGCTGGCGAACCTCGACGCCGTAGTAATAGAAGCCAAGGACCAAGGCGCCATGCCCTCGCTGCCGGTGGGGGCGTAGAACCGTTTGCTTCAACTCGGCATTGAAAGGGCGCGGCTTTGCAGCATGCGAGAAAAAGTTTCGTTGGGCACGAAGTGTCAGGGCACGACCGGGGAACCCACAAAGTGTGTGGGTCGCGTGCCGAAAAGACTCCAAAATAAATAGCGGGGCTTCAGCCCCTGAGGGATGTTTTTTAACTGCTCCTCATGCCCTGCAAATTCATCTCCGCTCTTTTTGCCGTTCTCTTTTCGTGCATTGGCCCGGCCGTCGCGCAGTCCTCCGGCTTCGCTCCTCTTGCCCCGCTGCCCAACGCGACCGAAATCCTGCAACGTGCGCTCGCGAATGAGCGCAAACTCGCCTCTGAGCGCGAACGCTACGAGTGCCGCGTGACCACGACTGCCATCGAAACCGACAGCCGCGGCAACACGAAAAAGAACACCACGGAAGTGAAGGATCAGTTCTTCGTCAACGGCATCGCCATCGAGCGCACTCTGCAGAAGAACGGAAAAGACCTTACGCCGGAAGAAACCAAAAAGGAAGACGAGCGCGTGATGAAAGAAACGCTCAAATACTCAAACCAGGCCACGGCACAGAAGGAAGAGAACCAGCAGGACCAGGAGCTTGGCGATTTTATGGCGGCCATGATGCTGGCCAACGGCCGTCGCGAGCAAATCAACGGCCGCAGCGTTCTCTTTTACGACATCCTGCCCAATCCGCGCTTCGACGCCAAGAACATCAACCAGCGCCTGGCGCAAGTGATGCAAGGCAAAATCTCCATCGACGAGCAAACCGGCGAACCCGTCGATATCAACGTGAAATCCGTTGCCGATTGGAAGATCGGCTGGGGCCTGCTGGCCAACGTGCACAAGGGCCTTTGGCTGCACATCCACAACCATCCTGAGGCGGACGGCGTTTGGCTCTCCGATCTTGCTGAGGGCTCAGGCGACATGCGCGCGGCGCTCTTTCTCCATCCTTACATCCACTTCAAAGAGGTCACGGACAACTGCCATCTGTACACGGCAACCGCGACGCAAGTGGGATCACCGCAAGTGGTCAAGCCGCATTGAGTCTGCGTCTTGAGCTACGGAAATGTGGAAAGCAAAAAGCGCTTCCCACACTTCCGGCTGTAGCGGCGAGATATCCAACTCGCATTTCTCCCACGACCAACGACCTCACTCAAAAACAGCCGAGGAGAGCGCGATCAATAAACCTCGATGGAAGCCATTTCTCTGTTCCGGTTCACTTTTCTGGCCCGCTTCTCAGATTTCGCAGCGGATAGCTCAATCCCACCGGAGGCGGATTCAAGGCGAGCTTCGCTTAAGAAGTATTGACTGCCATAGCGGTGGAAAACCAGCGCGTCGGGCTGTCCTTGGAAAACGGAACCGCGCTGGCCAAAGTCCCATGCCTTTACTGCGTTCTTTCGGTCTCGTATCACGAGCAGGTTGGGATGCGAAGAATCGAAACCGAAGAGGTAACTCCCCGCCGGTAGAAACGTGTTGTTGACGGTGAAGGCGAATGGAACATTTACCTTGACGACACTGCTCTGTGCCGTAGCACTGTTGGCTGACATCAAGATTGCTCCAACGAAGAGCGCGATTGCGGCGATGCGATTCATGTGAATCTCCTTATGCGATTTGTTTCGTTCAGATCTCACTAAGCTCACGTGTACTTTCTCGAAAACGTGCCGAAATACAATCGGTAGAATTGCCCGATCTCTCGCGTCCTCCCTATTCCGCAGCATCGATCGGCTCCGGGCCACGGCACCTTGCTTCTTTCCGTGCGCTGAGCCCAACCAAATTGAAGACAACTCTCCCCAGTCGATGCCGAGGGCTTTCTCGGCAACGGCGCTGGACTAACTGGCACGCGAAAGGGAAGTTCTTACCCGCCCCTTAGGAGCGGTTGTGCAATGTTGGTACGCAGAGACTCGAGAGAATGTTTCGTCATTGTGATGAAATTCATTTATTGGCTTATTCACCGTCCGTATCCCCACTCATTGCCATCCGCAAGCTCTTTCCACTAGCCTTCCGCTCAGGGATTCCAAATTCAGAGGCAGTTGAAAATAGCGATGAGAAGTTGGGTCTTTGCGGTTTGTGTGGTGGCTTGGTGCAGTGGAGGGAGTGCGCAGCAGGCTGTGTGGCAGCCGTCAGCGGGGCATGTGCAAATGCCGATATGGCCTGGGACTCCGCCAGATTCGCGGCCCTCCACGAAGCCGGAGACCGTAGCGACGGAGACGAAGGATCTGGTCGCAGGAAAACCGTGGACCTATATCAGCAATGTCTCGCAGCCGACGCTGACGGTCTACTCGCCAACGGGGAAGAACACGGGCGCGGCGGTAATCGTGTTCCCGGGCGGCGGATACGAAATCCTCGCCATCGATCTCGAGGGCACCGAGGCTTGCGATTGGCTTGTATCCCGCGGCATTACCTGCGTGCTCCTGAAATACCGAGTTCCCGCGCCGCGATCCGCTCCTTATTGGGGGGCATATCCGCAATCTCCGATAGCCCTGGAAGATGCCCAAAGGACGATCAGTCTGGTTCGCTTTCACGCCGCAGAATGGCACATCGATCCGCACAAAATCGGAGTTCTTGGATTTTCGGCGGGCGGACACCTCGTTGCCGCGACGAGTGTCCATTTCGATCAACGCATCTATCCCCAGGCTGATGCCGCGGATCAACAGAGCTGCCGTCCTGATTTCGCCATAGCCATCTACCCCGGCCACCTTTCCATGAAGGCAGGCTCTCTGGAATTGAATCCAGATATTGCAGCTCACATGACTTCTCAGACCCCGCCGACGTTCCTGCTTCAGAATGAAGACGACAACGTAGATAGCATTTGGGACTCGCTGACTTATTACGCAGCCCTAAAAAAGGCTGGAGTTCCAGTCGAGTTTCATTCTTATGCAGAAGGCGGTCATGCCTTCGGCCTTCGCAGAACCAAATATCCCGTGACTGCATGGACGCAACTTGTGGAGGTGTGGCTACGAACGATCGGAGTCACTGCCGACTCATCGGGTGCCTCACGATGAGCGATCGTCGCGAACGTGCTCACCGGGGAGCATTTAAAAGCTCCGGTCGATTAACCGTCAATCCGAAAACCACTGATTGGATCTAAAGCCCCACCAGCGCTGAGGTAACGTATCAATTTCGGAACAGGCGACCATCCAACCGGAAGCGGAGCTACCCTTGAGGAGCGTGACCAACGACGCCCCTGCGCCGCGCGTGCCTGCACCCAGTCGCCAACAAAAAAAGTCCGCCGCTTCGCTCCATCCAAATCCATGAAGCGGTATAGTGGATTGCAAGGGCGCTTGGCTTATGATCCGGTAACGGTGAGATGAGCGCCGCACATTCCCTCTCGATTCACATCCAAGGCGAGGTCTGCTAAGAGACCACTCGCAATTTCGCGACAGTGAGGTGAAACTCTCCATGGAAGGTTTCTGGACGGTTCAGTTCGTCGGCGTGCAAGGCTGGGGTGCGGGCGTTGCTGTCTATATCGGAGGACACATATTCGGCGGCGACAGCGCCGTCATGTTTACGGGCACGTACGATCTGCAGGGTGATGCCGTAACCAGTCGGCTTCATGTCAAGCAGATTGCGCCTGATTTGATGAATGTGATGGGCCGCAAAGACTTCGATCTGGATCTGTCCGGAACCCTGGACGGTGACACGCTGAAACTTGCAGGCAACATACCCGGAACAGAACTGCGCTTGAAAGCAAAACTTACGAAGCAGTGCGATCTGCCCGCGAGGGCTTGAGAATTTCGACGACGAGAAGCGCGCCAAAGGGTCGGTTGCTGATCGCCCGTCACCTTTGGCCCAATAGATTTCATTCCGGGCGAGTCGCCGCCATTCCGGAAACCACCGATTGAACCCCGCGGATTCAAACTGACACACTTCCTGAAGCTTCTCCGCATTGCCATCCACGTGCTTCCTCCACTAGCCTTCCGTTGCAGGCGATGAGAGTTCCCGGCGCATACAAATGGTTCGTGGTGGCGATGCTGTGGTGCGTGTGCTTTCTCAACTACGCTGACCGGCAGCTTCTCTTCACCGTGTTCCCCTTGCTGGGAGCGGAGTTCCACTTAACGGACGCGGCGCTCTCGGTGCTCAGCGCATCTTTCATGTGCGCCTACGCCGTCTTCGGGCCGGTCGCGGGATTTATTTCCGACCGCGTAGGACGGCGCAACGTTGTGCTCGGCGCGCTCGTGCTGTGGTCGGCAACGGTAGCCGCCACGTCCTTCGCTCACCATTACCTGCTGCTGGTTGCAGGCGTTGCAATGGGTGGGTTGGGCGAGGCCTTCTATTTTCCAGCTGCCATGTCCATGATCGCGGATTATCATGCCGTGGATACGCGCTCGCGCGCCATGGCCTTCCACCAGTCGAGCGTCTACGTGGGCAGCATTGTGGGCGGCGCGATGAGCGGGTACGTCGGCCAGTTCTACGGCTGGCGTCCCGGCTTCCGCATCTTCGGCGCGGTGGGCATTGCGCTGGCGTGCCTGCTTTGGATCGTCCTAAAGGAGCCGCAACGTGGGCTCTCGGATGGCGCGGCGGGCAAGATGCCGGCCAACCCGCGGATCATGGAAGGACTGCGCGAGCTTGCGCACAATCGCGCCGCCTGGATATTGGTGATGGTTTTTATCGGCGCGAACTTTGTTGCCATGGTTTTTACGGTGTGGATGCCCACCTACCTCTTCCGCACTTTTCATATGAGCCTCTCGATGGCGGGTTTCAGCGGCGCGGCGTATCTGCAGATTGCTTCCGTTGTGGGCGTCGTAGCTGGCGGCGCGCTCGCGGATGCAAAAGTCCGTCGCCGGCCGGGCGATCGCGGCGCGCGCATGTCGGTTCAGGCGCTAGGACTTTTCTGCGGCGTGCCGTTTCTGCTTCTGAGCGGATTCGCAACCACCGTTACAGTAGTGCTGGCCGCGATGATCGGCTATGGGCTCTTCAAGGGTGTTTACGATTCGAATCTGTGGGCGGCGCTGTACGACGTCGTCCCTATCGAGCGGCGCGGCGCTGCGCTCGGCATCATGAATTCGCTGGGATGGCTGGGCGGCGCAGCGGCGCAACTGTCGATCGGGCTGGCATCCGAGCGCTTTGGAATGAGCGTTTGCCTCAGCGCCACAGCGGCCATCTATCTGAGTGTTGCGCTGCTGCTTTGGGCCGGAGCGCGGCGGCTGCGTGGAGCAGCAGCCGCGAATCCGCGATAACTACTCCGCGTGCGCCTGGTCGCGCCTGAGCAACCGGCTCAGGATTACGTAGAGCACCGGGATAAACACCAGATTCAGCACGGTCGAGAGCAACATACCGCCGACAATCGTGGTTCCCACTGAGCGGCGGCCCAGCGATCCTGCTCCGGTGGCGAAGACCAGCGGTAGAACGCCGAGAATGAACGCGAACGACGTCATCAGGATGGGCCGCAGGCGCAGTTCGCCGGCTTCAATGGCAGCTTCGGCAATGGAACGCCCCTTGCGCCGTAACTGCTCGGCAAATTCGACGATCAAGATGGAGTTTTTCGCGGAGAGGCCGATCAGCATCACCAGGCCGATCTGGCAATACACGTCGTTGGCCAGCCCGCGCAGCGAAACCAGGCCCAATGCGCCCAGCACCGCCATGGGCACCGCCAGCAAAATAATGAACGGCAGCGCAAAGCTTTCGTACTGCGCGGAGAGCGTGAGATACACCACGAGAATGCCGAGGCCGAAGATCAGAAGCGCCTTGCCGCTCGACTCGAGCTCATCGAGCGTCAAGCCCGTCCATTGATACGTCATGCCTTGCATCATGTTGTCGGTGGCCAGCTTGTCCATGCCCGCGAGCGCCTGGCCGGAACTGTAGCCGGGGGCTGGCGAGCCGTCAATCTCTACCGAGCGGAAGAGGTTGTAATGCGAAATCACCGGCGGGCCCGCGCTCTCTGTCACAGTCACCAGATTGTCGAGCGGAATCATCTCGCCGGCGTCGGAGCGCACGTAGTAACTGTGCAGGTCGCCTGCATTCATGCGGAACGGCTGGTCGGCCTGCACGAAGACACGATAGGTGCGGTTGTTGTAATCGAAGTCGTTGATGTACTCCGAGCCCATGAAGACGTTGAGCGTGGTGGAAATCTGCGTGAGAGAGACGCCCATCGTCTTGGCTTTCTCGCGGTCGATGGTGACCAACTCTTGCGGGTCGTTGGCGGAAAAAGTCGTGAACAGCTGGGTCAGTTCCTTATGCGAAGCACTGGCTGCCACCAACTGGTGCGCCACGCGATCCAGATCGCTGAGGGTGTTTCCGCCCTGGTCCTGCAGCATGAATTGAAATCCGCCGAAGCTGCCGACGCCTGAGACGGCCGGCGGCTCGAAGGCCTCAACCAGCCCGCCGTTGGGTATGAACATCAGCATTTGCAGTTTGGGCGAGACGTCCTTCAGGATGTCGGCTGTCGATGGCCATTTGCCGTGATGCCCCGGGGGCGGACTTGTGTTCACGAACATCATGCCGGAGTTCGACGCAGAGCCGGCGAAGCTGAAGCCAATGATCGAGAACAATCCACCGACCCCCTGATGCTCCGCAATCATCGCCTCCGCCCGTTCAGAGAGCGCCGTGGTATAGGCCATGGACGAGCCGGGAGGCGCCTGCACCAGCACCATGAAGTAGCCCTGATCTTCCTGCGGAATAAAGCCGGTTGGCACCGAGCGGTACATCCACACCGTCGCGCCCAGTCCGGCAAAGAACACCAGCAGCAGCAGGTAGCGCAGTCGCAACGCCACATGAATCACGCGCGCGTACATGCTCCCCAGCCAGCCGACAAAGTTGTCGGCGCCGTGAATAAACGCGGCAAAGGTGCGCGAGACCGCGTCGATGTGTAGAAAATCGAGTTGGCGCGGGCGGGCCTCTTCGCCGCGCAGGAAGAGCGCGGAAAGCGCCGGCGAAAGCGTGAGCGCATTGAACGCCGAAATAGCGATAGAAAACGCAATCGTGAGCGAGAATTGCCGGTAGAGAATGCCGGTGGTGCCGGGAAAGAACGAGACCGGCACAAACACGGCGATGAGCACAAGCGAAGTCGCAATCACCGCGCTGGTCACTTCCCGCATGGCGCGCGACGTGGCCTCGCGGGCATTCGAGTGCTCCATGTGAATGTGGCGCTGCACATTCTCGATCACCACAATGGCGTCGTCTACCACCAGTCCCGTGGCCAGCGTGATGCCAAAGAGCGTGAGCGAGTTGATGGAGAAATCGAAGATCCTGATAAACGCGAAGGTGCCGATGAGCGATACCGGAATGGTGACCGCGGGGATGATGGTGGCGCGCCAATCGAGCAGAAAAAGAAAGATGACCGCGATCACGATGACGATGGCCTCGATCAGCGTGACCAGCACTTCGCGAATCGATTCCCCTACCGCCGTGGTGGAGTCGAAGGCGATGGCATACTGCAGGCCAGGTGGAAAATTCTTCGACAGCTTCTCCAGCGCCGCCTTGGCCTGGCGGTCTACGTCGAGCGCGTTGGCATTCGAAAGCTGCTCCACGCCCACGCCCATCGCCTGGTGGCCCGCGTATTCGAGCAGGGTGCTGTAATCCTCCGCGCCCACTTCCGCATGGCCTACGTCCCGCAGCTGCACCAGGCCGTTCGGTGAGTTCTTGACGATGATGTTGTCGAACTCTTCGGGACTGGAGAGACGGCCCACCACGCGCACGGGAATCTGAAACTGCTGCTTCGCGTCGGACGGCGGCTGGCCGAGTTGGCCGGCGGGAACCTCTACGTTTTGCTCTTCGAGCGCGCTCACCACGTCGGTCGCCGTGAGATTGCGCGCGGCCAGGCGCACCGGGTCGAGCCACACGCGCATGGCGTACTTGCGCTCGCCGAAGATGATTACGTCGCCCACGCCGGGTACGCGTTTGAGCGCATCCTTCACGTAAACATCCAGGTAATTGGAGATGTATTCGCTGGAGTAGCGGCTGTCGAGCGTATAGAATCCCGCGCCGAAGATGAAATTGTTATTGGACTTTACGATGTTGATGCCGGTGGAGACAACCTCGCCGGGCAGGCGGCCTTCCACGCTGGCCACCCGGTTCTGCACGTCCACGGCCGCGATGTCGAGGCTGTAGCCCGTCTGAAAAGTAATGTCGATTTCGCAGGTGCCGCTGTTGGTGCTGGAGGAGCTGATGTAGCGCATGCCCTCCACGCCATTGATCGCCTCTTCCAGCGGAATGGTGACGGCCTTTTCGACGGTCTCAGAATCGGCGCCCACGTAATTGGCGGTCACCGCCACCACCGGCGGCGCCAGCGTCGGATACATGGCCACGGGCAGAGTGGGAATGCAGACAGCGCCGCCGAGAATGATCATCAGGGCGCAGACCGTGGCAAATACCGGCCGGTGAATAAAGAAATCGACAAACAAGTTAAGCTCTCTTTCCTTTGGGCCGTTCGCTGTCAGCCATCAGCTTTAGCAATCGGTTTTCCTGTTTGTTCTATCGCGGCGATTCGCACCAGCACACTTGAGCTAAGAGCTGAAAGCTGCTTACTCAACCCGGCAGCGGAACCACCGGCATGCCGTCCACCAGAAACTGGATGCCGGTCACAATCACGTGGTCGCCAGCGCTCAGCCCGGAGACAATTGAATAATTGTTGTCCACGGTATCGCCCAGCACCACCGGTGTGCGGCGCGCCACGGCCATGCCGTTTTGCTGTTGCATCACGAACACAAAGCTCTGCTCGCCCTGCCGGATCACCGCCAGCACCGGAACCACCGCCATGGTCTTCGTGCTCCAGATAACCTTGGCCTTCACGATCTGGGCATTGCGCAGAATCTCGGGTCCCGACCGCACCGGGGCTTTCACCAGAATCCCCTGCAGTGTGCTGTCCACTTCAGGCGATACGAAATCGACCGATGTCTTCTCCAGCAGCTTGCCGTCGTTGTCCGTCAGGTCGATCGGGAGTTTCATGCGCACTTCGCTGGCGCGCTCCGTGGGAATGTAGATGTACGCTTCTAGATCATTGCTTTCGTCCACCGTAGTCAGCACGATCGCCGGGGATTGCGACGGCGAAACGTAGTCGCCCAGATGCACCGGGATATCGCCCACTACGCCGTCGAATGGTGCGCGAACGGTGTAGTAGTCCAGCAGTTGCTCCTGGGATTTGCGCGCTTCCACCGCCGATTCATAATCCGCCTTGGCGTTTTGAAAAGCCTGTTGCGCCTGTTGCAGGGTGTCGCGGCTGGTCACGGCGGCATCAAACAGTTTCTGCTGGCGTTCCAACTCAATCGTGTCATAGTCGAGAAGCGCTTTTTTCTGCTGCTCGGTGGCGCGCGCGGACTCCACCGTCGCCCGCTGCTGCCTTGGATCGATGGTCATCAGCACTTCGCCCTTACCCACATGCTGCCCTGAAGTCACCTTGATCGCCGTCAAAACACCGCTCACCTGCGGCATGATCACCGTCGAGCGCCGCGACTTGATGGTGGCCACGTACTCGCTGCTTTGCGCCACCGGCGACATGGCGACGGTCATGGTTCGCACGGGAAGGCCTTGCGGTCCGGTGCCGGCCGCGGCCGCAGGCTTCTTCTGGCAGCCGGTTGCCGCCAGCGCGGCCAGGGTGAAACAACCCAATAAAAAAGTGCGGATCAATTTACTTTGCGTCACTTGATTTTTCCTTTGGCCACTCAATTTCAATCTGCATGGGCCGTGTGCGTTCTCGTTCAAATTTTGCCTGCGTCCTTGCACCCACGCTCCTCACCCGCGCCGCCTGGTGATTCCCGACGTTTCAGGGCGCAAAAGGGTCGTGCCAAGGCTCGGAGGCGAGGTACTTCACGCGAAGAACGTGTGATGCCGGGGTGCCGAACCGCATCATTCTGAGCGCTCGCGCCAAGCGCAATCTTCCACTCCTGCGGGCAGGTCCGGCGCCCTTCCGCGAGAATGGGTTACGGTCATTGCCTGCCCAATTCGTTCTCTGGTTGATGCGATACGCGGAACTGGGTAAATGATGCAAAAACTGCGCGGCAGATCCAGCCACGAGGGCCCGCGGCCACGCCGCAGCCTTCATCGAGGATAGCGCACATCACGGTTACGCCGCCGTGACGCTTCTGGTTCCGGCCAGGAGTAGGCGCGGGCCGCTTCGGGCCCCACCGCGACAGGGTAAATCCACTGAATTGTGGCTTCGGCGCGGCGCGGCGTTTTTTGACACCCCTTCCGCGAGTTGATAGCCTTTGAATGGACGCATCTTGAAAGGCGCAAGGGCCGCTGTCTCCGCCGATCTCTGCTCTCCCAAACGTCCCCGTCGTCTAGCCCGGCCTAGGACACCGCCCTTTCACGGCGATAACACGGGTTCAAATCCCGTCGGGGACGCCAATAAAATCAATAACTTACAGACAGTTTGAGCGATGCCCTGAAAAGCGGGGACGCTACGGGGACTAACGCAAAGGTACGCTGTCCCCATCCATCCCCCAGACAGGTCTCACTTCGGTTCCGGCAGTGATCCGGCAAACACCCCGTCCAGCTTGTTCACCGCAGCGGCCATGAATCCGGGCGAAAGGTGCGCGTACCGTTGCGTCATGCGCGGCGTCTTGTGGCCGAGAATCCGGCCCACCGCGTACAGGTCAACGCCTTCCATCACCAGCCAACTTGCCGCCGTGTGGCGTCAGTGAATGGAAGGACGCATCCTCAATGCCCACGGAAGCGAATACGCGGCGCGTGTAGACGCTCAGGTGGGCCGCGTCTGACTTCGGGGAACACCAGTTGCGCCCGGATCGCCTTCGGGAAGGCTCTTGAGCACTTGCACGGCCAGCTCATTCAACGCCAGTACCCGCAGAGTGCCGTTTTTCGTCTCCGTCAGATACACGCGCTGATTTTCAAGGTCTACATCCTTCCAGCAAAGGCCGAGAATCTCGCCCCGGCGCATCCCGGTGAACGCGGCCAGGGCCATCGGGCCGCGCATCCAATCCGGCGCGGCTTCGAGCGCGGCCTTGAATTCCGTGGGAGACAGATACCGCGTCCGGCCTTCCGACTGTTTGGGCAGTTTCGCGCCCTGTGCCGGATTCACCGTGAGCAGTTCCCATTCAACGGCCAACTGGAGAGCGTGTCTCAGTGTGGCGAACTCTTTCGCCACTGTCCCGGCTGATACCGTCTCGCTCCGCTCAAGGATGTAATCGGCCACTGTCCGGCGCGTGATCTCTTTCGCCAGAGTGGGCAGCGCGGCCTTGAGCGTCTCCAGAATGCCGTCCAACCGGACGAACGTAGTTGGGCGCAAGTGCGCTTTCTGGTGCGTCTTGAATCGCTTGAGCAGGTCCGCCGTGGTGATCTCGCTGGCAGACTTCACCCCAAGAATGGATTCCCGTTCGATGCGCGTCTTGATTTGAGAAAGGGCCGTCATAGCCTGAGTGCGCGTAAAGGCCGTGACCTTCTCTTTCTTGCGCTTGCCGCTGGCATCCACATACGAAACCCACCAGCCGCTACGATCCTTGCGCTGAAACACTCCATCGCGCTCTTTAGCCTTTGGCATTTTTCCTCCCGTGCTTGCGCTCTCAATCTCTTCTTTGTTCCTTGACACGAACTGCCTTTGTACAAAATCCCGGTCACTCAGACTCTTGTTTGCTTCGTTTGCTACCCATACGAAACGATTTCCGAAAGCCGGTTTCCACTTTGACCAAACCTTTGCCGCCGCATCAATCTTCCGTTTGTACTGAAGGTCTCTTGCTGACTCCACTCTGCGTTTCGTACCGGCACCTTTGCAGAGCGGGCAATATGTGTTGTATCTGGGGACTGGTGTGCGCTTGTAGACGAAGTATTGCTTGCAGGCTTCGTTAGAGCAGCGCGCAAAACATCTTTGCCTTGGAGAACTTACAAGTCTGAATAACCAGTAGTTTGCCAATTCGTGCCCCCAAAGCATTCCACCGTGCTCTGGCGGCAGCCGTTCGTCCAATCCGGGCGGATTGAATTGCAAGAATATCGGGGGCTGATCTGGCAGACCGCCGGGGATACCAACATAGCCCGACAGCATTCCAATCTTCGGCGGGTTACGTTTTAGCCAAGGTGCGAGGGAACTCTCCAGCGCAAAACTGCTGGGCGATCTCTTGAAGAGGCTGCGCCTCTTCGGTTCAGTCTGTGCCTCTGACTCTGCCTTGAAGTCTCTGCCGGAGTCAATCCACTGGTCCACTAGTCGTCGAAGGGCGGGGCAGAAGTATTGCTTGGCAACTCGCATAGCCTCCCCGCGCCCGTACTTGATCTCTTTTGGGTCTTCAAGGCACCACGTTCCAGCGTGGTAAGGGAGCTGTGCGTCCGGTGAGCCATTCAGGATCAAAGCCACTAGACCTGGAATTTCGTTCTGATCGTAGTGTCCGGCGAATGGTTGCACGGTAGCCTCACAAGATTTGTTACGCACAACATTAGCACCGCGTAACAAACAATGCAACACATTTCCTCAATCGTGCGCAATGATCTCCACATCGGGCTTCGCTGACGAACCGTGCGAGGTGAAATGAAATGCAGCAACGAGTGACGAATCATCAACTCTTGAGTGTGTCGGACGCAGAGGCGGCTACTGGAATCACGCTGGACATGGCGGAGATGGGCGTATGAAGGCAGGATTGCCAGTGTGAAGTTGGGGAAACGTCTCATGCTTTCACAGGTCGAGCTAGACAGGGTTATCGCAGACGGGACGCGGCCACGCCTACAGGACGCGCACAAATGACCGCCGCCGTAGTGCCAGTAATACCGCCGGAAGTACGCGCCGCCGCTGGCCGGGGTTGGCGGTTGTTCCCGGTTGAAGCGAGAGGCAAACTGCCTCTGATAAAGGGATGGCCGGAAGCGGCAACCAGCGACATTGCGCAGCTTGAGGCGTGGGCGCACCAGTACCCGGCTTGCAATTGGGGACTGGCCACGGGGACGGCTTCCGGGCTGGTGGTGATCGACATTGACGGCGCGGAAGGCCGCGCATCGTTGGCGAACCTGGAGCGGCAAGGTCTCACGTTGCCAGCAACGCTCACAGTGACCACGGGACGCACAGGATGGGGGAGAGCATCGCTACTACCGCCCGCCGTCCGGGGTTGATATTCGCAATGACCAAAGCGGCAAGATCGGCGCACACGTTGACGTGAGGGGCACAGGCGGCTTTGTAGTGTGCCCGCCGTCCATTCATGCCAGCGGGAAACAGTATCGCTTCATTGACCCATCCGCGCCGGTTGCGGACTTGCCCGCTTGGGTAATCGAGCGGCTCACAGTGCGCCCGCCAATGCCAACCGCAACGACACAGGCAAGCCCGCAAGCCGTGGGAAAGGGTGGAAGGACAAACATGCTGGTTTCTCTGGCAGGGACCATGCAACGGCGCGGGATGAGCCTGGAGGCAATCGAAGCGGCTTTGCTTGCGGAGAATGCGGCGAAGTGTGACCCGCCCTTGCCAGAGGCGAAGGTGCGAACAATCGCGGCGGACATTGTGAAACGGTATCCAGCCGGGGAGCATTATGCCACTGCCGGATGAATGGCCAGAGCCGGAACCTTTGGCGGAGTCTCTGCCCGATGTAGCGCAGTTCGATCTGGAGTTGATGCCAGAGTCTTTCCGCCCGCTGGTGAAGGATGTAGCAGAGCGTATGCAGGTTCCGCTGGACTTCCCCGCCGTGGCCGCGATTGCCACACTTGCGGGAGTAACCAACCGGCGGGCCGTGATTCAGCCAAAGCGGAATGACCACACTTGGACGGTCGTTCCGAACCTTTGGGGCGGAATCGTAGCGCCGCCAGGGATGCTCAAGTCTCCTGTGCTTTCCTGCATGACGCAACCGGCGCGGGCAATCGAGAGCGAATGGCGCAAGGCGCATGAGGATGCAGAGCAGGACTACCAGACTGCGCAGGAATTGCACAAACTCGAAGATGGACGCATGGGAACAACAATACAAAGCGGCTGCGAAGAACAAGAAGCAAGGAACGGCCGACAAAGCCTGAATCCACACTCGTACAGCCGATGCTTCGCCGTCTTATCACCAGCGATGCAACCTTTGAGAGACTGCATCGAGTTGCTTTCAGAGAATCCAGCGGGGTTGTTTCGTAATCCGGGATGAGTTGACCGGATGGCTGGCCGGACTGGAGAGACAAGGCCGGGAACAGGAACGCGCCTTCTTTCTGGAATGCTGGAATGGGGATGCGGCCTTCACCATTGACCGCATAGGGCGCGGTAGCGTGTTCATGTTCCCCATGCCTGTATCTCGCTGTTTGGCGGAATCCAGCCCGCCCGCTTGCGGGACTATCTGGCCGATGCATTGCGGGATGGACCGTCAAACGATGGGCTGATGCAACGCTTTCAACTCATGGTGTGGCCCGACATACCGCCAGCATGGCGCTACGTTGACCGCAAGCCGGATACGAACGCTCTGGAGCGTACCGCTCAGGTCTACCGCCGCATGGCTGCGCTGGAAGCTGCAGAGCCCGCTCCGGTTGCAATTTGACGATGAGGCTCAGGCGCTATTCGAGCAATGGCTGACCGATCTGGAGCGACGCATCCGGGGCGAAGAAGTTGCACCAGTCATGCAAGCGCATCTTGCCAAGTACCGAAGCCTGATGCCTTCCCTTGCTCTGCTGTTCGCTCTGGCCGATGGGCATACGGATTGTGTTCCGATCTCTACAGGCGAAGCTTGCCTGTGACTGGTGCGACTATCTGGAGACTCATGCAAACCGCGTGTACTCCGCACAGGCGCGGCCAGAGCAACACGCGGCAATCGCTTTAAGCAAGCGGCTGGCAAAGGGCTGGAAACGTGAGGATGGATTCTTCACCGTGCGGGACGTGTACCGGAGCGGATGGACCGCGCTCGATTCACCGGACGCGGCGCGGGGCGCGTTGCTGGTACTCGAAGAATACGGCTGGGTGAGGCGTGAGATTGACGCACAGACTCCCGGACGGCCCAGCGAAACCTATCGAATCAATCCGAGGATAGGAGGAACCCATGCTGGCAAGTAGACGCTGGAGAGACTGGAACCCATCTGAGATTATTCAGAAAGGCCCAGAGCATCAACTGACAAAACCGACAAAAACACGTTCCGAACCCGTTCTGTCAGTTTTGTCAGTTCCTTCTCTGCCCGTTTCAGAAATAAATGACCATGCGGATTGCATTTCGCCGCACGACCCGGCGAAGTGGCGGGAGCCGTTCGCCCGATGGCTGGACTCCGCCTGTGTGCGCTCGCCGCGCTGCTTTGGGGGCGTGGCTTGCCTGCATATCGCTTTTTGTGAGTGGGAAGCAGGGCGGGGTGGGATTCCCTGTAATCGGGAGACTTTCGAGCGGCTACTGAAAGAGTTGGGATTCCTGATAGGCGAAGTTGCCGGGGTGGTGCTGGTCTCCGGCTTGACCTTCCGAGAAGACTTTGAGGCGTACCAGTGACCGGCAACGGGCCGCCGTTCCCCATCGGCGCAAAGGTGCGCTTGGAGGCTTGTGACTTCGGGCAACCGGGGACGGTCCTGCGAATTGAACGGCGCAAGGTGGTTGTGCTCTGGCATGATCTCGACTATCTGGCGCAGGCACAGCCCGGAATCGCTGATGCTGGCCGAGCGGAGATTCTTGGAGAGTGTAGCCTTACCGGATGCCCGTCAAGAGGCGGGCGGGCGTGATTCCGAGAGCACGCGCAGATTTTTACGATATTGAGCAGGCTGACGTTTCTCTCTCCGCGCTCGATACCGCCGATGTACGTCCAGTGAAGATCGGCCTTTTCCGCAAGCCCCTCCTGCGATAAGCCAAGGGTATGACGCCGCTTTCTGACGGTTTGGCCGAGCCGGACGCGAGGATCGATTTCCACGTCCCTAATGATCGATTGATAAATACTATGATTCTAGAGACGATAAGTATTACCATGTACTCGTCCACCAATCTGCTGATTCTTCGGGGGAACAATGGAAGAGCGCAATTCGCAGCGGCGACGCACCAGTCCGGCAATATGGCTGTTCACTCTCGGCATTGTTGCAATCACGGCTTGTGGCGGAGGTGGGGGAGGAAGTACTCAACACCAGCGCCCACATCGACGTGGGCAGGTACATACACAGGCAATCTGAATTTTAGCGGCTGTCCTAGCTCGACTTCTTGCGGAGGCGACTCCATAGCAATCACTATCGCTGAAGCGCTCAACTCTTCAATCTCTGGTGAATTCCTCCCGGCGCTTACGATTACGGGAGTCGATAACACGACAAGGAATCGTTCACCGGCACAGGGACGGCTTTGTACGACGGGGCCGCTCCAACGGGACCAGGCAGTTCGGATACGAACGCAACAATTACGATCAGCTTGGGGGACTCTCTCCAACTCTTGGGGAGTGGATCTTCGACGACCAGTAGCCCCGTGCTTATCCAAACGTGTCTCGTGCATAGCTACACTGTGGTCAAGGGGGCCAATGTACAGGGGCCGTATCTCGGCACCTTGACGCGGCAGTAGGCTATCGTTGCGATTAGCACATTGGCGTCATGGAACGCTCAATGCCGACGGCACAACAATTCGGAAAGGAAACTCGGCAGTGAATCTCAGAGAAGGAACGCGGCGGCTGGCTCTGCTCTTGGGAGTGGTGGGCACAATTCTTGGCACCTTTGCCTCATACGTTGAACTGCAAACCGTCCTGAATCAAAGGGCGCGTCACAACAGATTCGAGCAATTGGCAAATTCTTCGGTTGCAGAACAAGCCCGCAAGAACTGTTTTGAGAGCAGCGCGCCGTCAGAGCATCAGCCTTGGGAGAAATATCAGTCACCGTTGCCGAAGGGGTTCATTCCCGACAACCCGCCCTATTGCTTCAGCCCTATCAATGATCCGAACACGTTCGACTACACGCCCTCTGAATTGAACAGCGGCGGAATAAAAACGGTTCACTTTGAGAACCGTGAAATTGCGTCCACGAACCCCAGGACGGCCAGACGCTCTATCCGACGCCAGCACCGGCCGCATGGCTGTACCTCTGATTGCGCTCTTTCCCGTCCTTGGATTCCTCATCCCGTGGGGTGCAATTCGCGCAATCGGATGGGTGGGAGCCGGTTTCGTCCAACCGGCGAAGTAGGCCAATCGACTGTGCGCGGCAGATTACACACCTAATCCATCCTTGGAGTTTCAATTTGCGCTGATGCGCATTTGCGAGGGATTGCGTAAGAGTGCAAGGGGTTCGACAATTGCAGCATGAGGCAACAGCGCAAGCGCGGACGAATCGGTAAGCCTTGGACGGCACCAGCGGAATTGTTCTGTCTGCGGCCATAAGCAGCGGGAAGAAATCGAGGCCGCCTTCATCGGCTGGCGTTCTCCGGCGGCAATTGCGGAGGAATACGGGCTGGCAGACCGGACGAGCGTGTACCGCCATGCGCACGCGCTTGGACTGTTTCCGAAGCGGCAGAAGAATATCCGGGCGGCCTTGGAGCGGATTATCGAAAAGGCGGGCGAAGTGGACGTGACAGCTTCCGCCGTGGTTGCTGCAGTCCAAGCCTATGCCAAGATCAATGCGGCTGGTGAGTGGATTGATCGAACGGAAACTGTTTCGATGAACGATCTTTTCGACCGGATGAGCACGCCGGAGCTAGAAGCCTATGCCCAGACGGGAGTATTGCCGGGTTGGTTCCGCGCCACGGTGGGGGCAACAGCGGTGCACAGTCAAGGAAAGCGCATCCGATGGCGAATAAAGGCCCGCAGGGGCGGCTAGGCGCAACAGATACGGGTCCAAGGCCCGGACTCTTCCCCCTTGGCTCTGCGCAGTCCAGAGCGGCGGCCAGGGCCATGCTGGTGGCACGGAAGGACGAGCGAGACGGAAGAGGAATGGGATAAAGAATTCGATCTCACCGGACTAGCAGAATATCTGGCCGCCGCTCGCCAACGCAGCGAGTACGGAGCGGCACCTTCCGTGGAATTAGGTCGCCCATCCACATACCACCCGGCAAAGAAGCCACCGTAAGGGGGACGGCTGGCTGCACGGCATAAACGCGGCAAGGGTGAGGATGGCACGTTTTGAGGCTGAAGAGAAGGTGGAACGATAAAGAGACCCCAAGGCGGAGCGGATTGTTGCGGAGCGCGGGAAGTCATATTCGTGACTGGCGGCCCGGACTGGTGGGCATTCGGAAAGCAGCCGAAAATCCGGGGACGCTGCGGGGACTAAGCGGGGACTAAAGCCTGCAAAACAGGTGCAAGCCCATCCGAGCGAAATCGGCCCTATCTATTATCAGAATCAGAGTTTTATGCAAATCCATGCAAAGCACTGCAAATGGTGCAAAATGGCCTAATACCCACTTTCACGGCGATAACACGGGTTCAAATCCCGTCGGGGACGCCAATTAAATCAATAGCTTATGGAGATCCTTCGCTCCATAGTCATGCGAGGGCGACTCTGCGGTGATTCACTACGGAAGGCGCATCGGGGTAATCGCCGCGCGCAGCGAAGGCTGCCGGGTTTCAACTCCGCCGACTGCGGTAGCGCAGATAGAGATACGCAGCCTTTTCTTTGACGCTGACCATTTGCAACCAGGGAGCAGAATTCGGCACAAACGCCACTCCTTCGACGATTGCCGGTCGAATTGCATCGCCCTTACGGCCGGCGATTTGCGGCGACAGCGTCAGAAACAGCTCGTCCACAGCTTTCGCCGCCAGAAATTGTCCGAACAGCGTAGGACCGCCCTCGTGGAGAAGCGTCTTTACCGCAAACTGCAACTTGAGCAGTCGCAGAATCGCTCGCGGAGCGATGCTGCCGCCGCTCGACTTCAAAGCATGGACCTCAACGGAGCCTAGTTTCGCAGCGCCTCGGCGCGTGAGCTCATCTCTGCCGGCTGAGGTTGTGATCACTACGGTGCGGTTAGCCGGTGTTCTGAAAATCGCTCTCTTCAACTCAAGCTGGCCGCTACCGCTAACGATCACGAGCAGGGGATATTTTGGTTTACGCTGCGCCTTGACGCGGTACTCCTCATATAAATGCTTCGCACCGGGGTAGACCTCTTCAGGAGTCCAAAGGCTCTTCGCGCTCACGCTGTGCAGGGTCCCAGCACCGACCACGATGGCGTCTGCAGAAGCCCGCAGCAGGCCCATGATGAACCGGTCCGCTGGGTTGGAACCGCTGATGGTCGAGCCGCCGGACCTGCCCTTCATCTCGAAGCTGACAACCCCGTCTAGAGTGGAAACAAAATTCGCAATGACAAACGGGCGTGCGGCGGGTGGTGTGCGAAAGTGCAGATCCCCGTCGTACAGTGCTCTCAATTTTAGCGGGAGCGCCGCTTCGGCGAACTGCCTGTCACAATCAATCAGCGTCCGTACGAGCCCCATTTGCTGCCTTTCCTAAAGCCCCCGCAGAGGCAGAAACAACCGCGTACTATGGACGGAATTTTCCCCTATTGGTGGGGCCGCGTCTACCGGGGTGCCATGCTCCTACGATCCCGCTGACCGATTGTTTCACTAAAAGAGCCCCACAGGCCCGGCCTGGGACGCACGCCTGAGGGGGGCGATGATGGCTTAGCAATTTTCTCTCTGCCGCCGTCCCAACATCATCTCAAAGATTCACGGTCGCGGCTCCGCTCACAAGAGCATCCCATTTGCCCTTAGTAGCCAATCAAGGGACACCGCTCGAGACACTCGAATATGGAACCATGAAGGTGTCGCGCAACGCGCCCGCTTTGCGACATTATCCGGCAAGAGTGAAGATTACATTGACCGTTGTTTCAACTTCTGTCGGCGCGTTGTTGAGCTCGTATGGCTTGTACCGCCAGGTCCGCACGGCATCCGCGGCCGCAGTCCGCAACATGGGTGGTCCGGTAACGACCTGCAAATCCGTAATCGTTCCCGTCTTGGAAATGATGGCATGCAATACCACCGTGCCAGAGACGCGGGCTGCTTTAGCGATGGCCGGATAAACGGGCTCCGTCTTTCGAATCAGCATTCCCGTCGCGACGCCGGATGAAATGACGAGCGGCTTGGAAACATTCGTGACGGTCTGTGTGTGTCCTTTGAAGAGGTTGGCGTTCGTGCTGCCGCCGCCGAGGCCATCCGCACCGGCCGGGCCAAAGCTCGCGGGGGCAGGCTCATTTACCGCGACTTGTTTCGGAATCGTTGTTGGCGCAGCGAGTTGGCCGGTCATCATTTGCGTCTGCGCCTCTGCCGGCTTCACTGGGTTCTCATTGTTGGCTGACTGGTCACTCGTCGACTGCTGACTTCCCGTCGTTGCCGGCGGATTGTGCTGAGTGGACTGTTCCCCGGCCGGCGGCTTTGGCGTGTCCGTTTCCGGCTGACTATCGGTTGTCGCTGCAGGGGTCTGAATCGATGGTTTCGATGCGGCCTTCGCGCCGTGATGGAACAGCGGGATCATGAAAACGAGCAAAAGCAGAACCGAACCAGCGCTCACCGGGGCCACGATCATCCACTTCTTTCTCGCCGTCTTCGGCTCTTCCAACACTTTGGTATTCTTCGATGAAAACAACTGGAAGATTACCTCGTCAGCATCGGCCCTTGATGCCGCTTTGAACTCGGGCGAGTTACGAATTCCGTCTGCGGTAGCGGCGCTTTGCCCGCGCTGCGCAGCAGCAGTCCCGTTCGTCGTCTGGCTAGCTTCCTGCTTGTGCGAAGCACGGCTCGGCGATCCATTTACCGACTTGCTCGCCGGCTCTTGCTGTCTGACAGTGCTTGGTGCAGGCTTGGCAGGATTCGAAACACGGGGCCGGTTCGATACGGGCGGCAAGATGGCTTCGAGTTCAGCCGATTGCACTGGCGATTTTGCCGTCTTACCGGAGAAAAGAGCGGCTTCCCATGCTTCCCGGGAGTTACCAGGAATAGCCGCAGGAGTTGCTTCGCTCTTCCGATCGATGAAGTCCTTTTGCTGCTTAACAAAGGCTGGTACGGACGAGCCTGAACCTGAAACCCGCAGCCTGTCCACTGGGGACTCCGGAATTGCATCGCGATCAGCAGATTGCCTGAACGGCTTTGCGGTTTCGTCGGAGGAAAGAGCTGCTTCCCATATTTCCCGTTCAACAGAGTGATCAGGCGCAGACGCAGGAGGAGCTTCGCCATCCCAATCGAAGAAGTCCTCGGGGAGCGTTTCAGGTAACACTGGAACTAATTTTTCTGGAGATGCCATTGACCGTCGTTTCCTTTCTCGTAGACAGCACCTTTGTACTTTCGCGTTTCGCGCGCGTTGGTCCGGGTGTCGGTGCTTTCGCCCGCTCCGTTCGCCGACTGCGAATGTGCAGAGGCGAGGTTGGTTGCGGTGAAGGTCCAAGCAAACTGCGGCTCAGTGTCTGCGGTTGGTGATGAAGCAAAGTCAGGCGATCCTTGCACCTCAAGCGTGACCGCAGCTTGCGCCGACGCGTAGGTTTCGGTGTCCGACGGAGTGAACGACGCGGAGAGAGTATATCTTCCGGGCGCGAGTACGTTGCCTGCGGAAGGGGTGTAGACAAATGTTCCCGGAACCGATGCCGTGGCATTCAACTGAACGTCGCTCAGCGCGGTGCCGTACGGAATTTGAGAAGGAGCCGGCCAGGTGATGAGCGCGGCTAACTTCTCGGCAACCGTGAGCGACACGACTGCAGGTACCGTTTTGTAGTTCAAAGTGTCTGTCGGAGTGAAAGTTACTGAGAGCTCATGCACTCCGGGCGGCAGTATCTGGCCTGCAGCAGGTGTAAAAGTTAAAGATCCCGGGACGGTTGCTGTGGCATTGAGCTGAGTGGCGCTGAGGGCGGCGCCGTGAGTAATCGGATCCGGTGCCGGCCACGTGATGACAGGAGTAGCCTTGGCGACAGTCAGCGATACGGTGGTCTGTGATGTAGAGTAGCCCAGAGTATCTGCGGGCGTGAAAGCCACCGACAGTCTATGCTCTCCCGCCGCGAGCACCGCTCCGATGCCAGGAGTGTATTCGAACTCTCCCGGAATCGGCGACGTGGCCGAGAGTTGCGTGGCGCTGAGCTGTGTCCCGTACGTAATCGGATCGGGTTTCTGCCATTGGATGGCAGACTTTGCTCTGGCCACGGTGAGCGACACGGTGGCATGTGCAGCGACGTAGTTCGCGCTGTCGTCTGCGGTGAACGTTACCGCAAGCGTATGTACTCCCGGGGGCAGCACCTCGCCTGGCGCGAGAGAGTAGTCGAATTTTCCTGGTACCGGCGCGGAGGCGTTGAATTGCGCATCGCCCAATGCGGTGCCGTAGATGATCCCGGCTGGTGTTGGCCAGGTGAGGACCGGCGCTGCCTTGGCCACTACGATTGAAATTGCAGCCTGCACCGGAGTACGGTTCCTGTCGTCCGCCGGAGTAAATGTGACCCATAGCGTGTGCGTTCCCACTGGCAGCACATAGCCTGGGCCAGGGGTGTAGACAAAAGTTCCCTCCACCGATGCCCTGGCATTCAGTTGGGCGGAGGTGAGTTTGTCTCCGTAGGCAATCGGCTTGGGTGCCGTCCATGTGATGGTCGGGGACGCGCTCGTATCGGCCGAATTCAAAACTGCAGGCCTCGGCGGCTCATCATTTTCAAAATCCGCCGGCGCATCATTTCTAACGGGATCTGTAAGCTCAAAACTCTCCTTTTTCTCTCGTGGAATGGGCCGTCCGGTAATCGAACTGGCCATCTCCAGGCTTATGTGCGAAATGCGTGTATCGGCCTGCCCGGCGTTACCGGACTGCAGCCCACGCGCCGCGCTCTGATCATTCGGAATCTTCCACCGCACCGGCCTGCCAAGCGCCTTGACGACGACGTCTTCGTTCTCCGTTTCGTGGAAGCGCGAATCAAACCGGTTGATCACGATTTCCAGTTCTGAGCTTCCTTCGGCGAAGAACTGTGAGATGACGCGATTTGAATTGCGCAGTTCGGAGATCCCAGTCTGGGTAACCAGGTAAACGATGGACGCATGTTCGAACAGGGCTTTGGCCGCCGCATCAACCCTCGATCCCGCATCGACGACCACGTGATCGAATTCGCTCCGCGCGATTGCCATCAGTTTCTCGATGTCGCTTTTTGAAGCCTCGATTTCGGGAATTTGCGTGGGAGCCGCCAGCACGAAGACTCCCGACCGATGCTTGGCGACGATGTTCTGAAGAAGAGTCGCGTCCAGCCGGTCAATATTCTGCATGGCGTAGTCCGTCGAGTAACCCGCAGCAATCCCCAGGCAAAGCGCCGCGTCTCCAATGGGAAGAGCGAGGTCAATCAGCAGGACGCGCTGGTCTGGAGACTGGGCCAGGGCGATCGCAACGTTGCACGCCACCGTCGTAACCCCCGATCCTCCTTTGGAGCCGGTAAAGACCAGCAACTTTCCCTCGGCCTTCTTTCCTGAGGGACCTTTCTCGCGAAGGGCCGCGCTGGTCCGATCCAGGGCCGCGGCCATAGCGCCTTGCTCAAGAGGCAGAAGCAGGCACTCACGGGCGCCGGCACGCTGCGAGCGTAACGCCAGTTCAGGATCGGCCTTCTCCGAATAAACCATGATCGTTCCCGCGTTGTTGCGACTCGTTCTTGCCACGAGTTCCAGAGCGGTATCTGGTTCGCTGTCCAGATCGAGAATGATCACGTCGAACGACGCCTGCAATCTTTGCAGGCGATCGAATCCCGGTGGATAGCAATCGAACTCTCGAATAACGACCCGACGAGTTTCATCAAGAGCCTTGGCCACTGCCAGGCGTCTCCCTTCGTCTGGGCCAATCAAGGCAACCGACAAGAACTCAGCACTAATGGTGCTGGCATGTTTGGCGCCGAATTTTGGTGACACGTCTGTTGAACTCATCATGCGAGGCGCTCCTCGAAATACGAGTCCCCTTTTCTGCTCAAGTTTGAAAATCGACATCTTGTCCTCGGGCGGAATTTACAGTTCTCCCACCTATACCGAACCAAGGTCGTGCAATTCTGGGGGAATTACATCAAAGCGAGCGTCAATGTATGACTGCCGGCCAAACAAGTTACGGTGGGATGATGGTAACCAATAATGAGTGCAATTTGGAACCTTAGTAACCATATATAGTCATTACCAAAGTGCCGTACGCCATTTCGCGCTCAGCTTTTTCCAGCCAGACGCGACAACGGTGGGGATACCAAATAAATCAATAACTTAGCTATATCCATGTCCTTCCGAGGGCTGCCCCGGGAGCACACTTTCCAACCCGTTTTCTTGCCGGGAAGTTGCAGTGGCTTTTTCGCTTTTGCGGGCGGGAACTTCTTCTCTAATCTAGGTTTCCGCTAATTTCGTGCACTCTTTTGCCGATCGCATGCCAAATTAGCTGTGGCTGTTGAACCAGCCGATGGCCAGTTGAGCGTATTGGCCGACTTCGATGATGCAGCCGTCGAAATCGCGCGTCAAACAGCGACATTCCCAGCCTTAAGTGACATCGGTGCTCTGTCCGACCTCGATGATGTACCCGTCAGGATCGCGGATGTAGCAGCGAATCTCGCCGTACTTGGTTATCGGCTCCGTGAGGAACTCGGCGCCTCGACTTTTCCATAATGCGTAGCACGCTTGAATATCCGCAACGCGAATATTCAGGAAGCTGCTCACCTGATCCGGGTCGGTGGGGACGTGGAGCGTTATCGTCGGCTTGTCCGGGGTGGGCCCGCCACCGACGTTGACGATCAGCCACGTATTCGCAATCTGAATGTGCCCGGACGCACCCTTGCTGTCGCCTCTGCTCAGAATGCGGCCGCCGAAGACCTTCTCATAAAAATCGGCCGATCGGTCGATGTCGGTGACGGTGATGAAATGTGTGATGGTGAAGCCCTCGCGCGGGGGCATCTCATAGCTCTTCTGTTGGATTTGTACGCTGTTCATTGACGGCTCCAATTCCGATAATCGGTGCTCTTCTGCAGAAGCGCGGTGCCGAATCCGTTGGACGAACGTATCGATCAAGACCAAAGGACTGGCGCGTCACTGCTACCCGGAAAGCCCCAGGAGAACACGCGCAGTCGCTTCAATCCGCATCCCGTCCGGGCAGAGCTTCAGCCGTATGTGAGGTCAGTGCTCTGTCCGACTTCGATGATGTAGCCGTCAGGATCGCGAATGTAGCAGCGAATCTCGCCGTACTTGGGTATCGGCGGCGTGATGAACTCGGCTCCCCGGCTCTTCCACAATTCATAGCACGCCTGGATATCGGCGACGCGAAAATTCATAAAGCTGTTGATGCGATTCGGGTCGGGGACGCTGAGCGTTACCGTCGGCTTGTCGGGGGTCGGGCCGCCCCCAACGTTCAGAATCATCCAGATATTCGCAAGCTGAAGGTAGGGTGGCGCGTTGCCGTCACCCATGCTCAAAATGCGAGCGCCGAAGACCTTTTCGTAGTAGTGAGCCGACCGTTCGAGGTCGGCGACGGTAAGAAAATGTGCAACGCTGAACCCTTCGCGCGGGGGCATCTCATAGCTCTTCTGTTCGACTTCGACCGCGGTCATAGACGGCTCCTTTCGATTCTGTGCTCATTACAAATACGGTATCTCTAGTTCAGTAACGATTCCCAATCGACAGGCACTCTTCCTGCCGGGCCGGGAACGGGTTGATTTCTGGGATGGGAATGCGGCGGAAGCAACTCCGCACCTTGGATCTCTCCCCGCGTCTCATAGTCGTAGAACCAGTCCTCACCCGGCTCGAAGCTGGCGATGATTGGATGCCCCGTCTCCGCCGCATGTTTGGAAGCATGCTGGCTCGGAGAACTGTCGCAGCAACCGATGTGCCCGCACTCCGCACATCGGCGCAGATGAAGCCACCAGCCTTGCGAGGTCGCAAGGCATTCCACACATCCATTGCCGCTCGGCTTTGAAGCCGGATTGATTCCGCGCACGCCCTTTTTCATTTTCAATTTTTCCTTTCGCGTTCCCGATCGCAACCTGCCCCGTTTCGCAAAAGCATATCAAGCCAACAGCAAGACCTTCCCGATACCACCCTTTTCCGCGGCGGCTTGCGCTTCGGCTGCTTTGCCGAGTCGCTCCCGGATGAACTTGCTCGATGTTTCGTTTTAGGTGGACTACAAACCTTGCTGCGCAGATCGGTACTGCTACGCGTGCCCGATCTGCAGGACGATCTTGCCGGGCTTGTGGGGTGCGCCCGCAAGCATTTCTTGCGCCTGCCGCGCCTCCGAAAGCGGCAGGATTGAGCCCACGCGCGCTTTGATTCTGCCCGCGTCAAACAATTTTGTGAGCATCTGCAGACGCGCGGCGGTCACCTCAGCGTAGAAGAAAATGGCCCCGGCCGGCAGCGGCTGCGCGGAAACCGACGTGACGAGTTTGCCTCCAGGTTTCAATGCAGCGATACAGCGCTGCAACGTACTGCCTCCAACCGTGTCGAGGATGGCATCCACCTGCGGAAGCTCCTGCTCGAATCCGGGCTTGCTCGAGTCGATGATCGACTTCGCGCCCAATGAACGGAGCAGGCCCGCGTCGCCGGGGTGGGCAATGGCAACGACGAGCATCCTAGCGTCTACGGCCATTTGTACGGCGTAGGCTCCGACATTCCCGGCGGCTCCGACGACCATCACCGTTTGTCCGCCCGTCGCCTGCGCATACTGGAAGAGCATTTGCCATGCGGTCACCGCAACGACCAGAGCCGATGCTGCTTCTACATAATTCAGGGATTGTGGCTTGGGTGCGATCATCCCGGCCGTGGCCAAGGCGAACTCGGCCTGGGCGCCGCAGAACTGCGGGTTGGTGACGCCATAGACTTCGTCGGCCGGCGCGAAGCCCATAACGCCGGCGCCGACCCTCTCGACGACGCCGGAGAGGTCCGAACCGAGGGTGAGCGGAGGTTGCGGGCTGACTTTGCTCTTGCCCTTACGGATGAGCGCGTCCCAGGGAGCGACGCCCGCGGCCATCACACGCACCAGAACTTCGCCGGGGCCCGGCGACGGCAGCGGTACATCTTCGACCACTACGACGTCGGGCGGCCCGAAGCTGTGAATTCTGGCTGCTTTCACGGCTAATTCCCCCTGACCTTGGGGATGCTCGAGAATCAGTTAGTTGCAAAGGCTTCGATCGATCATGAGTTCGCTGCCAATGGTAAAAGCCGACTCATCCGAAGACGTTCCCTTTAGGCGTTGCATGTCCAGCAAAGAGTTCAAGCCAACAGCAAAACTTTCCCGATACCACCCTTTTCCGCGGCGGCTTGACCTTCGGCTGCCTGGCTCAGTGGCAGCCTGGGGCCGAGTGGGATCACCAGTTTGCCATCGCGGACGGCCTCAGCCATGAACTCCAGAGTCTTCCTGTCGGCTGACGAGAACACCGGTATCACCTTTACAGTGGAGAACTTTTCGGCATTCCTTGGCGGCCCGACAACTGATGCATACACTCCTCCCGGCTTCACCTTGGCGATCAATGCTTCGGCAGTCTTGCCATTCACCGTGTCAGCAACGGCATCGACCGGCGGCAGATTCGCAATCGCGTTGTCGTCGTCGGTTGCCAGCAACTGATCTGCGCCGACGCTCTTCGCGTCGCCCATTTGCTTCGCCAAGACTCCTGCAATCACGGTCGCTCCCAGTTGCTTCGCAGTGAACACCGCCGAACGCCCCACATTTCCTGCGGCGCCCGCCACCAGCACGGTCTGGCCCGCTTTGATTCCGATAGCGGAAGCCAGTTGGTTGCCGGTCGTCGTCGCCAGCGGCAGCGCCGCCGCATCAATCAAATCCAGTCCCTTGGGAACCTTCGCCAGGATCGCCGCTTTTACCACGCAGAGTTCGGCGTAGGTGTTGTCCGTCATGGCGAACACCGGGTCCCCGACAGAAAATCCTTCTACTCCGGGCCCGAACTTGGCCACAGTTCCCGAAACATCAACTCCCATTAGTCCCGGAAAGTTGATGGGATAAAAGGATTTCGTAAACCCCGCGCGCCGCTTGTAGTCGATCGGATTCACGCTCGCGGCAGCCACCCGCACCAGCACCTCGCCCGGGCCTGCCACCGGATCTGGGTAATCCTCCCACTTAAGCACTTCAGGACCGCCATATTGATGCACAACAATGGCTTTCATCTCTCCCCCTCATTTGTACCTTGGGCCAACAGACACTGTTGCAAGCTTAGATGCTTCGCTGGTGCGCGGAAGCGCGCAAAAAAATTCGCCCACCCAAGAACATCCCTGGGTGGGCGATCGTGTGAAGGGAGAATGCGCTATCGTGCAACCTTAGCTGGCTACGCGAGGGAAGTGCTGACGTTCGAAAAGATCTTGGTTACCGCGGTTGCAACGTGGCCGATTCCTGAGATCGGTCCGAAAGCAATCAGCGAGACCAGTAATGCGTACTCCACCAGATTTTGAAGCTTCACGTACCGCTTGAGAAGTGTGTTGCGCACGTGTTTTTGCCCTCTACTTTTCTCTCGTGTCGAATTCAGGATCTGGCGTGCCGATTCTGGGGTTAGTTGCGGGACCGCCGTGCGATCGGGCGGTTACGCGAGCGATGAACTGACATTGGTGAAGACGTTCGTCACCGCCGTCGCAAGTGGGTTGATACTCGAGACCAAGGCCAGAGCGATCAGTGCGCAAAGCAGCGCGTACTCCACCAGGTCCTGGCCCTGTTCGCCATTCATGAGGTTCTGGAACTTCACGTACATTGTGAGAAGTCTTTCGTGCATGTCCTTTTCCCCCCTTTGTTTCGTCGTGATTCCGATACTGGGGTAGGGAATCAAAATGCACAATGCGGCTTTGGCTGCACCAGCCCCCGCCCGATAAGTGCTCTTCCGCAGCGTATCGGTAACCGGCAAATTGTTACTTTCCCCGCCCTATTCAGTTCCATGAATCCGACAAATTATTGAAAAAGTTAGGGATGGATCTCCCGCGCCGCAGAGTGACTTTTGGCTAAAATTCCAACGCCAGGCGTTGTTTTCCTGCGCTATACTTTGGGCCTGTCACCAGATTCCCCAGGCCCTCTTTCCGGCAATCTTTTTTTGAAGGAGATGGAGCCCATGCATTCCCCCCTCTCTGGCCTCAGGCCAATTTCTGTCCACGCACCCAAGCCGTTCTCTTTCCATTTACTGAAAGTCGCCATCGCGGTTCTGCTCGCTCTGCTGGCCGCGCGCGCTGCTGTCGCCCAGGCAAACGCTGAGATCAACCCGTGGAAACCCTCGGGATCGGTTTACTGGATCGCCAATCCCATACGCCTGAACATCGGATACACCGACCAGAACGGCAAGCCCACCGCCGCATCGGTCTCCACACTCTCACCCGAGCAACTCGCCGGCTTGCCCGGCGGCCTCCTGCAGGCAAAAGGCTCCGATCTTTTTCAGGCTGGACATTTCGATGCTCTGTGGAGCTCCATGAAAGGCGGCATTTGCTACGACGTGCAGCAGGCCATCTACACGCTGGAGAACCACAGTCCCAACTCGCCCTACGATGTTCAGCCCTGCGTGATGAATCCCAAGGGCTATCTGACGGCCAACTTCCAGGAGTCGTGGGAAGACGATTCGATGAATATGGTCAACGGACGCCGCGTCCGCTTCACCTTTCAGGCGCCGTTGAACGGCGTCACGTTCTGGATGACGTCGCCGCACACGTGCCATGTGGGCAGCAACTGTCCCACTGAACCGACGGATCCGGCCTTCACCGTCGTGTTCACCGTCTATCTCACGGTCACCTGCACGTCCACGCTTAACGCCACCAGTTTCGATCTGCCGGTTTCCTGCACGCCCGCGGTCGACGTCTCCGTAGATGGAGTGTATGGCGGCGATGTAACCGGCCAGCTTGTCGCTTCTACTACGAAGTTTGTAACGCAGCTTGCGGCTGAAGGCGCGGCTGCGGCGGCCAGCGGCGGCACTGTCGCGCCCGAGGCGGCAATCGGCGCCATTACTTCGGCCCTCAATCTCGCCGTTCAAGGCATCGGCACGCTCATCGCCGCCGACACCGATCAGCACCTGCGCGACCAGGTGTCGTTCTATATCGTAGGGTTCTTGAATTCGCCCACGCTCGATTCCAATTCCACCAGCGTGAGCAACGATTTCAATACCCTCTTTCAGAATCTTTACCAGGCCTACTTAGGTGGTTTGCGGCCATTCGTCGTGGCCATCAGTCCCAAGCTCGATTTCGATTTCGGCCTCGTCTATCCCGCCCCGGCCAAGCCGCAAATCCAGAACACCACGGCGGCGAATAACAAGGGCAGCCTCTTTTCGCAAACCATCGCCGTCTCGCAGCCGGAGGTTGTGGCCGGGCAGACGCTTCCCGTCACGGCGTCGTTTTTCCGTGGCACTTATGTGAACGCACTGAATATTGCCTGGAACAAGACGGTGCTTGGAGACACGAAATCGTCGCTCGTGTGGGGTCCTCCGAAAGTGACCATCACCACGCCGGCGCTCACCTTCAATGCCATCGATCTCAAGCCCGCGACGCAATACACGTTCCAGGTGCACGAGTGCGATGGAATTTCGTGCGCACCGCTGAGCGATGTGCTCACCACGGCTACCGAGGCCGCGGGCAGCAACGACGTCTACTTCTGGCTCGACAACAACACCGGCCAGATCATTGGGCACAACACCGTCGGCGCTGCCGGCGGACAGTTCCTCACCAACGTTCTCATTCCGGCTGCCACCACGCCGGGCGCGCATCTGCTGCATGCCAGCACTCCAGGCGGCCAGCCTGCAACAGCCTCCATCACTGTCTGCCAAGTGGGCGGCTGCGGGCCGTCGGTCGGCGTGCTCAACACCTCCAACAACACTCTCTATCCGCCGGGCTCGGTAGTCGAGGTAGGGCTGCCGGTGGTTGTGCGCGGCTCAAAGTTTGCTCCCGGCGGCTCGGCGTGGATCTGGGTGGATGGTGTGCAGGGGAAGAAGGCAGGGGCCGCGCCGGTTGGCCTGCTGGGCAACTTCCAGGCGAATTTCACCATGCCCATGATCGCCGCTGGAAAGCACAATCTCGTCGCCATTGAGCTCAAGCCAGGCGTCAAGATGCCGCCCACGCCGAAAGGCAAAACGCCGGTGTTTCCGCCGCAGGATTTTGTCTCAGCCAGCGTCGCAGTGTACGTGCAGGCTCAAGCGCAATAAAAATGACCTCTCGCATTCGAGAGGCCACACTGTCATTCGGATTCTGGAGCCGACGGTCAGACTTGAACTGACGACCTGCTGATTACGAATCAGCTGCTCTACCAACTGAGCTACGTCGGCCTGCATCCTTGATTGTATCGTTGCTCCGGTTGAAGGTAAAGACGAGCAGGGTGGCGCAGTTTCCGGTTTGGCGATCATCCGCTCGGAACGGGTTAGTTGTATGATTCGCGCAGGATGAAGCCCTTGCGAATTGTACCGATGCGCGTCACTTTGATGGCCGTCGTGGGCGCAGGAATTGCCCTCGGCATTGGAGGCTGTTTTTCAGAAAACCCGAAGGAACTGGCCCCTAGTAAACAGAAAGCCGATCGAATCGTTGTCGTGAAGTCCAGCCACACTATGACGCTGATGGCGGGCAGTCGCATTCTCAAAGTCTATAAAGTCGCCCTGGGCCGAGGCTCATCGGGACCAAAAGAGCGTGCGGGCGACAATAAAACGCCTGAAGGCGAATATGTGATTGATGAAAAGAATGCCAAGAGCCGATTCCACTTGGCGTTGCACATCTCATATCCAAATGCGGATGACAAGAAACGTGCACGCGACGCTGGGAATGATCCCGGTGGGGCGGTCATGATTCATGGCCTGGAAAACGGACTCGGTTGGCTGGGTCCGATTCAGCACGACATGGATTGGACCGAGGGCTGTATTGCCGTGAATAATTCTGAAATCGAGGAAATCTGGCGGCTTGTTCCGACAGGCACTCCGATTGAAATCAAACCGTGAAGGCCCATAGAGCATAGGGCTGAAGCATACACCGCTGCCGACGAGTCGGACCGTGATCAATTTCCACTGAGCTGTTCCGGTATCACCGGCTAACAGGAAACTGCACCATTACCAAAGTCGGCCGCTTATCGCGCCGCG
>CAWFPZ010000026.1:0-34730 GCA_963817835.1 uncultured Acidobacteriota bacterium
CAAAGGAAGGGACAACTCTCTTATTGTCGTAGGTTAGGGCAGGTTCGTCAAACGCGGTCGAGACGCTGAAAAACGCAGCTTTACGCGCGGCAACCGGCTTCGAGCGAGGGCACGTCCTGGTGCTTGTACATGAGGAAGAACTCGCGATGGCCGAGGCGCTCGGGTTTGCTGGGCCGGCCTGAGGCTACATCGGCGATCAGGTCCATCAACTCGGCGGCGGCTTCGTCCATGGTGAGCTCGCCGGAGAGGACGCGGCCGGCGTTGAAGTCCATGTCTTCCGTCATGTTGCGGTAGGTGCGTGTGTTGCCGGTGACTTTGACGAGCGGGGCGACAGCGCTGCCGATGACCGAACCGCGGCCGGTAATGAAGAGCACGATCTGCGCGCCGGCGGCGATCAGATCCATGATGCCTTCCGTGTCGTTGGGGTTGGTGTAGCCGAACTGCATGAAGTGCTCGTCGGGAACGGAATCGAGCAGCCAAAGGCCGGCGTGCGGTGGGCGTTCGGAGACGCGGATGACGCCCTGGATGGGCCGGCTGCCGCCCTTGGCAAAGGCGCCCATGCTTTTTTCTTCAATAGTGGTGAGGCCACCGGCAAAGTTGCCGGGCGCGACGGAGTACTGGCGCACAGCCTTGCAGTAGTTGAGCATTTTGTCGTAGGTCGCGCCGAGCTGTTGCGCCGCCTGGGGCGAAGCCGCGCGCGCAATCATTAGGCCGCGGAGACCGATCATCTCCACAACCTCTTCAAAGATGGCCGAGCCGCCGCGATCGACGAGACGATCAAAAGCGCGGCCGACGACGGGATTGCCGGCCAAGCCTGACGTTCCGTCCGACCCGCCGCATTCGGCGCCGATGGTCAGGTCGGCCCAGGTCATGGGCACTTTGGCGGCGTTTTCCTGGGCGCGGGCACGAAGGGAGGCGAGATGCTCTTTGCCGTATGCGACGCTCAAGCGCGTGCCGCCGTGCTCCTGAATGAAAAACGACTCGGCAGGTCGGCCCGAAGCACGCACAGCCTCGGCGATGCGGTGCGGTTGCGTGTACTCGCAGCCGAGACCCACCGCGAGCACGCCGCCGATGTTGGGATGCGTGGCCAGCGCGAGCATGAGGCGAATGGCGTAGTCGTTGTCATAGCAGCCGGGGAAGCCGATGACGTGCGTGTCGGGCTCGTCTTTGGCGATCTCCTGCGCCACGAAGCTCGCGCACTCCACGGTGTAGACCACGAGCAGATGGTTGCGGATGCCTTTGCGGCCGTCGGGGCGGAGGTAGCCGGTCCAAACGCGATCGGAGATTTGATTGCCGGCCCGATTAGCGGCGTGGTCGAGTATCGGCTCAGGCATAGGCGCTGTCTCCCGGCTCGCCGGTGTGGACGTCGAAGTGGCCAGAGCGCTCGTCGAGTTGGCTGCGGCAGTTATGGAGATGCACCCACTCGCCGGGCTCGATGGGGCGCATCGCGATGCCGATGACGATTCCAAATTTGACCACGGGTGCGTCTTCGGAAATGCCCGTGAGGGCGACCTTGTGACCGAGCTCGATCTTCTCGCGCGCGGTCAGGTCGTGTCTTCCAGCGGGGCCGACAATCTCGATCGGCGCACCCGCCGCGGCCTCGCCGAGCAGCGTGGCCACGTTGTCGGAGGCGTGCACTTGAAAGGCCGAAGCTGCGGATTCGACAAGCATCGCGCGGAGAACTCCGTGAGCATGGGCCGGCTTTGAAGCAGCCGGGCCGGAGGAGCCTGCGTGCGGCCTTCGGCTGACACCTATTCTATGGCGAAGACCGCGTACACGGTGGCTTCGCGGCTGACTTCGCGTGGCTCGATGGCGAGGGGCGGTGGAGTTGCTGCTCCGCCGGAGAGTCGGTTCATCTCATACATGACGGGGCGCGGCGTCGGAGACGAAACCTGATTTGAGACGTAAATCAGCGTGCCCAGGTGCACTCCCATGCCTTTGGCCAGCGCTTCGGCATTCTCGCGGGCGCGCGAAGCGGCCTGTTCCAGTGCCTGATTCTCAAGTGCTTTTTCGTCTTTGACGGTCCAGTCGATCTGGCCGCTGTCTGTGGCGCCTGCTGTTACGGCGATATCGAGAATCTCGGCGGCGCGCTCGGGCGGCACTTTCACGGTCCATTGCTGGCTCAGCTTGAATTTATGCGGCTTGGACCAGTCGCGCTCAAGGTATTGCGATTCGCTCTGGATGGAATCTTCAGGAATTCCTGCCTGCTTGATGGCGCTGATGATGGCGTTGGAGGCGCGGGCGCCATCGGCGTAGGCGGATTTTGCGTCCTCCGGTTGCGTGTCGAAGCCGATGTGCAGAATCGCGAGATTCGGATCAACCGAGACGCTCCCCGTCGCCGTGACCGTCAAGGTGCGATTGGTCGAGTCGACTTTCAGTTCAGTTTGTGCGACTTGCTGGGCGGCGGCGAAGGTGCATCCGGCGAAAAACGCGATCGCGGCGATGGTGCGTTTTACAGACATAGAATTGTCTCCTTATCCTTCGAACGCGAAGCCGAGGAGAACTTGCGGGCAAATTCCTCACTTCACCGGCTGCGGTTCAATGTGGGCGCTCAATTGGGCTTTGGGGAGTGCTTTGCGCCGAAATGCCGCAGCTTTTCAAGCGTAACGGCGGCCTGGCCGGAATCAATGGCTTCTGCGCCCATGGCCACGCCTTCTTTGAGGTCGCCGGCCAGGCCCGCGGCCACCAGCACTGCGGCGGCGTTGAGCAGCACCACGTCGCGACGTGCGCCGGCTATGCCCGTGATCACGTCGTAGAGCAGCGCCTTGTTGGTTTCGACGTCGCCGCCGGTGAATTGGTCGATGGTGGTGCGCTCGATCCCGGCCATCTCCGGCGTAATGCGCGCGGCTTTCAGCTCCGGCTTGCCTTCCGCATTCTCTACGATGCGCGCCACGACGGATTCGCCCGTGGTGGTCAACTCATCAATTCCATCGGTTCCGTTGACGACGAAAGCGCGGTGCGCGCCGAGCGCCAGCAGAGTGCGTCCCACAAGAAGCACGCGGCTGGGAGCGAGCACGCCGATGACTTGCGTGCGCGCGTGAGCCGGATTCGTGAGCGGGCCCACCAGGTTGAATATCGTGCGGAAGCCCAGAGCGCGGCGCAACGGGCCGAGAGTCTTCATGGCCGGGTGATAGAGCGGCGCGTAGAGGAAGACGAAGCCGGTTTCGCGCAGGCATTCGACGGCCAGATCCGGTGGGAGCTCGATGGGCACGCCGAGGGCCTCCAAAACATCTGCGGCCCCGCAGCGCGAGGTGACGGCCCTGTTGCCGTGCTTGGCCACTTTGGCGCGTGCGGCCGATGCGACCAGCGCCGCGCCGCAGGAGATGTTGAAGGTCTGCGGCCCACCGCCACCGGTGCCAACGCAATCGACGAGCTCCGCTCTTTCCTCTTCGGTGAAGGGCATGGGCACGGAGTGCTTGCGCATCACGTCGACAAAGCCGGCAAGTTCCGGCGCCTGCTCGCCGCGCGTGGCCAGCACCGCCAGAAGGGCCGCGGTTTCCACCTCCGGCACGTTGCCGGCGAGGATTTCCTCCAGCACTTTGGCTGCCTGCTCGCGCGTGAGCTGCGTGCCGTCTTCGGCGAGCGGGCGCAGCAATTCCTTCACCAACGACATGGATAAAGTATGGCAGAGCCGGGCCTGCGCGCGAAAAGGCCTGCCGGCGGCGGAATTTTGGGACGCCTCGGCTGAATGGGAGTAGATCCCTCATTTGTGGGAGAGGCGGGGACGTGAATTCCGTGAATCATGGTGAGAGAAAGGCGAAGACGAACGATGTTCTACCCCAAAAATGTTCCCAACCGGCAAAGGACCCTGCGCGTGGTTCTCGGCATCATGTTGATCGCAGGCGGATTCTACTGGTTCCACCTGTCGATGCAGACCGTCACCTTTGTGATCGCAGGAATCCTGATGGCGCTGACCGGGTTCATCGGCTACTGCCCGATGTGTTCGATTGCCAATCGGATTAGCCCGCAAAAGTGAGCGCGGCAGCAGGACTCCGTCACGGCCTCAGGAGCTGAGAAACCTCCGCAATTCTGCGTGGTAATCTGAAAATTGCCTGAGGTCCCTACCCGTTGAAAATCCACGAATATCAAGCTAAAGCAATCCTGGCAAAGTATGGCGTGCCTGTGCCCAAAGGCGAGATGGCAAGCACGCTGGAAGAAGCTAATGACGTAACCCGCAGGCTGTTTGCCGAAGGCGCATCGGGCGTGGTGGTGAAGGCGCAGATTCACGCCGGTGGCCGCGGTAAAGGCGGCGGCGTGAAAGTGGCCAAGACCCGCGAACAGGCCGAGGAGCACGCCAAAAACATCCTGGGCATGACGCTGGTGACGCACCAGACCGGTCCTCTCGGACAAAAAGTCCAGCGGCTGCTCAACGAGGAAACCGCCAGCATTGAACGCGAGTTGTATCTGGGCATCGTGCTCGACCGCGCGACGGGCAGGCTGGTGTTCATGGCTTCGCAGGCCGGCGGCATGGAGATTGAAGAGGTCGCGGCGAAGGATCCCACGGCCATTTACAAGGAGACGATCGATCCGACCGTGGGATTTTGGCCGTGGCAGGCGCGCAAGCTAGCCTTCGCGCTGGGACTCAAAGCCACGCAGATCAACCAGGCGGTGACGTTCTTCCAGAGCCTGTACAAGGCTTTCATTGAAACCGACGCTTCGCTGATCGAGATCAATCCTTTCATCACGACTACGGACGGCAAGCTGTACGCGCTCGACGCCAAGATCACCTTCGACGACAATGCCCTCTTCCGCCATGCCGACATCAAGGCGCTGCGGGACGTTGCCGAGGAGGATCCGCTGGAAGTAGAGGCGAGCAAGTATGCGCTCAACTACATCAAGCTCGACGGCTCGATTGCGTGCATGGTGAACGGTGCGGGCCTGGCCATGGCGACCATGGACATTATTCAGTACGCAGGTGGCAGCCCCGCGAATTTTCTTGACGTGGGCGGCGGCGCGACCCAGGAGCAGATCGAGCACGCCTTCGAGATTCTGCTTTCAGACGCGCATGTGAAAGCGATCTTCATCAACATTTTTGGCGGCATTCTCCGCGTCGATCGCCTGGCGACGGGGGTGGTGGCCGCGGCGAAGAAGCTGAATGTCAAAGTGCCGATTGTGCTGCGGCTCGAAGGCACGAACGTAGAAGAGGGACGAAAGATTCTGAAAGAGTCGGGGCTGAACTTCCAGGTGGGCGCAACGATGAAAGAAGCGGCTGAGCTTGTTGTGAAAGCAGCTTCTAGCCACTAGCTTCTAGCTGCTAGCTCAAAAGCACCGCGGGGAGATGAGACTTGTCGCAAGACTTTCAAGATCTCACAGTTTGGCAGAGAGCAATGGAATTGACCGAAGCTGTCTACAGTCTCACAAAGACGTTTCCCAAAGATGAGATTTACGGATTGACATCCCAGCATCGGCGGGCCAGCGTCTCGATTGCGAGCAATATTGCAGAGGGCCGTGCAAGAGCAACAGATCGCGACTTTGGGCACTTTCTCAATATCGCGCTCGGGTCGACCTACGAAGTTCAAACGCAGCTTTTGCTCGCCGGGCGAATAAAGATTGGCGATGAAGCAATGCGAAAGAAAGCGGAATGTCTTTGCATCGAGACTTCCAAGATGCTTGGAGCGTTCCTCCTGTCACTGAAAAGCTAGGAGCTAGAAGCTAGCAGCTAGGAGCTGTTTTAAATGGCAGTTTTAGTAGATAAAAACACGCGTCTCATCGTTCAGGGCATCACCGGCAAGGAAGGCACCTTCCACGCCATGGGTTGCGCGGAGTATGGCACCAAGGTGGTCGGCGGCGTGACGCCCGGCAAGGGCGGAACCATGCACGAGGGCTGGCCGGTGTTCAACACTGTTGCCGAAGCCGTGGCCAAGACCGGTGCTAACGCGACCATGATTTTTGTGCCGCCGCCGTTTGCCGCAGACGCCATTCTCGAGGCCGAGGATGCGGGAATGCCGTTGATCGTCTGCATCACGGAAGGCATTCCGACGCTGGACATGGTGAAGGTGTGGGCCAAGCTCAAGAATTCGCAGTCGCGGCTGGTCGGCCCCAACTGCCCGGGCGTGATTTCGCCCGGCAAGGCGAAGATCGGCATCATGCCGGGGCGCATTCACAAGGAAGGTTCGATCGGGATTGTGTCTCGTTCCGGGACACTCACCTACGAGGCCGTGCACCAACTCACGCAACGCGGCATCGGGCAGTCGACCGCGATCGGCATTGGCGGCGATCCCATTATCGGAACCACGCACATCGATGCTTTGCGGCTGCTCAACGACGATCCTGAAACGGAAGCCATCATCATGATTGGCGAAATTGGCGGATCGGCCGAGGAAGCCGCGGCGGAGTTTGTGAAGAAGCACGTGAAGAAGCCGGTGGTGGGCTTTATCGCCGGGCAGACAGCGCCTCCGGGACGCCGCATGGGCCATGCTGGCGCGATCATCAGCGGAGGCCAGGGAACGGCCGCCGACAAGATGAAGGCCATGGAAGCAGCGGGCATTCACGTGGTGGTGTCGCCCGCCGAGATGGGCGCTACGTTGGCCAGGGTGATCGGCAAAGCGTGACGCCCTGCACCGGTCACTTCCCGATCAGCACAAACGCGCCCCAGTAATACGGCAGATCCTTGCCGTACCGCTTCTTCACCGTCTCGCGCTCTTCCAGTTGCGCCTGCCGCAGAGCTTCCGGCTTCTCCATCCCGGCCAGCCACTTTTGGTAGAAGAGCGACATCAGCTCCTGCGTCTCCTTGTCGGGCACGGACCACATGCTCATCATCACCGCATCGGCGCCGGCCTCCTGCAGTCCGCGCCGCAACCCGAAGACGCCGTCGCTGTTCAGTTCCTTGCCCAATCCCGTCTCGCACGCGCTCAGCACCACTAGTTCGGTTCCTTCCAGATTCAACTGGCTCGCCTCGTAAGCCGTCAGCACTCCGTCGTCCACTCCGCCTTCCGGCGTTGCACCCTGCCGCACGCGATCTGCCCCGGCAAAAAACAATCCCGAGCGCAGCATGGGATCCTCATTCACATTGGCTTTTTCTCCGCGCGCCTCCGCAGTCGCCGTCAGCTCCTCATCCGACAAGAAGAAACCGTGTGTGGCAATATGCACCACGCGCGGCGCATGCGCCAGCGTCAGGGTGTCCTTCACCGCAAGTTCTGCCGTGTATTCCGTCGCCTGCCAACCTGCCGCCTTCAGCAGTTTGTCCACCGTGTCCACTTCCACCTGGGTGCCGGGCAGCGGAGGGAGATCGCCGCCCTTCAAATCTCCGCCTCGCGATGCAAATTGCGCCGCTCCCGCATTGGAGGCCTGCACCCCGGTAGCCGGCCCCGTCTGTTGCGCTCCTGTTCCTGTGGCGCCGGAGCGCAACTGGGCAATCGCGGTTTTCTGTTGCGCCGCAGTCAAATCAAACGTGGGATTGCCCACCACGAGTGCGCTCCTGCTTTGCGTAACGTGCGTCGCAGCCAGCAGATCCTTCGTGCTGTTCAATGTCCGCAGTTGGACTTTCTCCATCAGCAGTTTTCCATCGCTGTCAGCCATCAACCCCATCGGAATCGTATTCAGCACGCCGTCCGGCGCAACATACACGCGCTTCGCCGCACCCAGCGCCGGCTCCAGCGGTTTCCAGAACGCCGCATACGCCGCGCTCGTACCCCCCGCACCTTCCTGCTTTGCCGGCGTGGCCGGTGCTTCCGCCTCGGCAAATCCGCGCGTCTGCCCGACACTGTCGCGATAGGCCAGCATCGGCGCAGCTTCCAGTTCCTTCGCCGTGCCCAGATTGACGAAGATCGGCTGCTTACAATCCGGCGTGACCACCAGCGCGACATAAAGAAAGTCTCCCGTCAGCCCAATCCCGTCGTACTTTGGGAACTTCGCGATCTCGACCGCCGCTTCTCCCGGTTTGAGCGCCTTCTGCACATCGCGCCATGTCGCCGCGTTCTGCGCTTTCTGCTGGCTCAACGCCGCCGAGCGCTTCATCAACGCCTGCTCCAGAGTGTTGGCCTCGGTTGCCACCTGGTCGAGCTGCGCCCGAAAGTTGGCAGGATCCCCGACCTTCGACTCCACCAGCGCCGCTACTTGCGCCCTGTCGCTCGCCAGCTTGTCCAGCATCGCCAGAGCCTGCGGATCGCCGCTCGCCTCAACTGCCGCGCGCATCGAAGCCGCGCTCGCGGCGATCAGCCCCTTTTCTTCAAGCAGCGCGTCATACATCTGCCCGGTGAGTTCCGGCATTTGCTCGTGATACTTCGTCACAAAACTGAAGAAGATGGGAAACGCCAATTGCTGCGTCGAAAAGTAAAGAATCCGGTCCCGCTCGCTCATGGTCGCGGCATTGGCGCGGAATTCTTCTTCCAGTTCGCCCAGCTCGGTCTGGAAGTACGGCGCAGCCTGTGCCGGCTTGTCCCACGCAAAATAAAGGGCCGCCATGTCCTCGACATCTGTGTGCAGAGCAGGGTCGTTCGCCTTCAAGTGTGCCTTGTCGATCTTCAGCTGTTGCTGGTACATCGGCTCGGCCTCGGCAAATCGATGCTCGTTCTTGTAAATTCTCCCCAGCCCTTCGAGCGCAGGCGTCAAGGCCGTGCTGCCCGTCCCATCCGCTTTCTCAAAGATTGCCAGCGCCCTCTTGTGCAGTGACTCTGCGTTATCGTGATTGCCCATGTCCTCGGCGATCGATCCCAGCCGGTCAAGGCACTTTGCCACCTCCGGGCTCTCGGCTCCCTCCGCATGCGCATAAATCTGCCCCGCCGTGTTGAACATCTTTGCCGCTCCGTCCAGCTTCCCTTCGATCAGCATCAGTTCTCCGGCGTCGGAGAACGCGTCCCCCACATCCTTATTCGAGTCCCCGAGCACCTTCACATACAGCGGAACGGCGTTCAAAAACAATTGCTCCGCCTGGCTCGTCTGTCCGTGCGATGCATAGAGATTCGCCAGGCTGATCATGGTTGCCAAGGTCTGCAGATTCTGCGCTCCGAGGCTCTTCAGATCGATTGCGAGCGCCTGGCGAAACGCCCGCTCGGAATCACTGTAGCGAAACTCCCGTTCGTAAAGCCTGCCCAGGCTCGTCAGCACAGCCGCCACATCGGGATGATTCGGACCGAGCGCTTTGGCGCGGTTGGTCAGCGCCTGCAGCATCAACGACTCCGCCTGCGGATACTTGCCCTCATCGCGAAGCAGCGCGCCCATGTCCTCCTCGATTAACGCGATCGTCGATTGTTCAGGAGAAGTGGACTTCTGTTCGCTGGCATATGCCTTCGCGTAAGTCTGCTCCGCATCGGTAAACTTCCCTTCGTTGGTATACGCCTGGGCCAGATGGTCAAGAGACAAACCGATCAGCGGATGCTGCGGCCCGAGCGCCTTCAGGTTCGCCGCCAGCGCCTGGCTGAATGCCTGCTCCGCGTCAGCGAACTTATTGATCAGGTCGTACAGGGTTCCCAATCCGCCCAACGCTGTTGCTTCGCCGGCAGCATCTCCCAGCTTGTCCTCTACCGCAACCGCTTTCTTGTAGAGCGTTTCGGATTCGGCGTATTTGCTCTCCTGCAGATAGATCAGGGCCAGGTTGTTTGCGTCCGTCGCCACGCTATCGTTGTTCTCACCCAGCACCTTCTCATGGATCGCCAGCGCCTGTTGCATCGCCTTCTCCGCCGCTGGATATTTTGCTTCCTGCCGGTACAGCTCTCCCAGGTTCGACAAATCCGTCGCCGTATCCTTGCCCTCCGCGCCTTCGACCTTCGTGTCGATCGCGAGCGCCAGATTCAGGTGTGTCTCCGCATCGCCAAACTTTTCCAGATCCATTTCCAGAATCCCGAGAAAACCCGACGACAGCGCAACGTGGTGGTCATTGGGTCCCCAGGTTGCCTGCGCCGCCTGCAACGCTTGCTGTTCGATGGGAAGTGCGGCGGCATAGTTGCCCTGCTCGTTCAACCTCTCTGCCTGCTCGCTCAGGTCATACCAGCGCTGGGGCTGGGCATGCGCCTGCGACCTCCCCGCCAGCAGCACGCACAGGACAAGTAGAATTCGCCAGCAAGCAATCAATGAATGGTTCTTCATTCGGGAAGCCTCCCAGTGAATGCGATCCGCACCAAAGGCGGACCTTCGCCGGATGGGCCGCGGGAAATTTGCAAATCTACCTCAAGAAAACGGGGGAAGCGAAACCTGAAAAAGCCGATTTCGTGTTTCATCCATCAGATGGATGTCTCACGCCGTCGAGATTGCTCTCAAAGCGGCATCCATACCGGCGTTGGCACGATCATACGATCATTTCAGCGAGCTTGGAAATGGAAATGAGGGTGGAATCAGCCCCCAACTTCTTCCGCGTGGAGAGAAATGCCGCAATTCAAGCGGTGTCGCACCGCGGACGCAGGAGGAATCCGAGCAGATGTCCTGATTTGAAACACATTCCAGTAACCTGCCAGGGATTACTACTGGCCTTGATTCCTTCGTCGAACTTTTCTCCACAACGCAAGAAGTGGAGAGATAATCGAAATACCAATTGTGTCATCGGGCATTCGGGTGGTTGTATTCGTCGCTGAACAAGCGGCTACGAACTCATTCATTGCAGGCTTTATCTGCTTGCTTAAGTAAACGACCGCGTAGAAGCTAAAGACCAGCCACTGAAGCCCGAGCATTGCGGCGATTTTCCCTGTGGGAATGTGACTCCGCAAAAGTAGAACGGGCCTCCCCCCGCTCAAACCGTTCCTCGACCGCGAAACCGCTCATCTCCATTGGAAAATCATCTTTGTTGTTCTGAAGGCTCTGCCTTGCCCTGGATGTGATGTGAATCCTTGCCGGCTCTGCCGCGGAGGAACCGCTTTGAGCGGACACTCCCGCGAGTCGAGCGGTGAAACCAGGATTTGCGGAACTGCGTTGGATTCTATGGATCGCTCTAAACCGTCAAGTTCGCTGCCAGTCCTGGCCGTTCTGCCTTTCTCCACCGGGTACGACGTTCCCGAATATCTCGGCTTGGCAGTCGCAGAACAAACGATGGAACAGTTGAGTCGGGCTCGCCCCGCGTTGGCGTCGATCGTCGCGTGGCACTCCGCCTGTGCCTTGGCGCGGCGCGGCTTGCCCGCGCAGGAGATTGGCGCGATGCTGCACGCGGAACTGATCCTTACGGGCCACATGTGGGCCACTCCGGGCCGGCACCGGCTGCGCGTGGAGATGATCCGCGTGGAAGACGGCGTGCCGCTATGGGTGGAAGACGTGATCGCCCAGCGCGAACAGATGGTGGAGCTCGCCGGTGAACTGGTCAACCGCGTGACCTCGCGATTGCGTGCCGGAGAGACTCCCATTGAAATTGATGCCGAGGCCGCGCCGGCTGTGCAGCGCGCAACGTCGCCGGCCTCGCGCGAGGCGCACGACCTTTATCTGCGCGCCCACCACGAGTGGCAGAACATGGAACGGCACGGGATGCAGAATGCCATGGGCCGGCTACTGCATGCGCTCGAGCTGGACTCCGCCTCGATGGCGGCACGCGTGGAGCTTGCGCAACTTGCCATCCTGCAATGCATCTACGGCTACCTGTCTCCGAGAATCGCGGCCGCTACCGTGCACCGGGCGGGGGATGGAATTCCGGAATTGAATGCGCAGTCCGAAGCCATGTTGCCGGCGCTGGGTTGGGTGGAATTCCATTTCGATCGCGATGCGCGTTCGGCTCTGCCGATGATGGCGCGCTCCGCGGGGCTGCGTCCTGACGCCATGAATACTCGGGTGCGCAGTTGGCTTCTGCTCAGCCGGCACCGGTTCGGCGAAGCCGTTGAACTGCTGCGCGCGGCCATTCAGCTCGATCCCTACGCACCGTGGCTGCAGGCCGCCCTTGCCTGGTCTCTGCATCTGGCCGGCGAACGGGACGCGAGCGTGACGCAGATTCTGAAAGCGATCCACATGTCTGCGGAGTATGACAAATCGCTCTTCTTTGGCGCCATGATTCTGGGATTTAACGGAGAAGCGGCGCGCGCCGTCGCATTGGCGGAGACGCTCGCGGCACGCTCTTCGCACTACGACCTTGCGCTCTCAGCGCACGCCTATGCGCTGGCCTGTGCCGGTCAGGTCGAGGAGTCGCTCAGCCTGCTGGAGCGGCTGCAATGGCTGAGCCGCGAGCGCTATGTGCTAAATACACTGAACGCCGCCACGCACGTCGTGCTCGGCGAGTTCGATGAGGCCCTTGAGGAACTACGCACTGCCAACGAGAGTCGTTGTCCGTGGTTCTTCCACATGCTGGCCGATCCGCGGCTGAAGCCGCTCAAGGGACGGCCAGAGTTTGCGGCGCTCGAGGCTTCGCTGAAGGCGATGGAAACCGCAGCCACCCCACCCTAAACGCAAAACACGCGTTGCGGATGGGGCACGGTCTAACCGGCGCTTCGATTACTTCGCAAACAACGTGAGGTCGATGCCTACGCCCATGGCTTTGTATCCCGCGTCGCTCGGATGCAGGTGATCGCCCGAGTCGTAAGGCGGATTGAAAGCCTTGGGATTCTGCGGATCGCGCGTGATCTTGTCGAAATCGATCACACCGTCAAACGTGCCGCTGGTGCGAATCCAGTCGTTGACCGCTTCGCGCACCTGCTCGCCCGCTTCGCAGTAGTAGCCTGCGCCGCCGTAAGGCGTGAGCGTGGCGCCGATGATTTTGAGCCCGTGCTCGTGCGCCCGATCGGCAATCTGCTTCAAGCCCCATTCCAACTGCGGCGCGGTGATGGCGTCCCACGGAACCTGCACGTGCGCCAGTCGTCCGATGTCGTTGATGCTTTCGAGCACGATGACGTAGCGCACGCCGCTTTGAGCGAGCACATCGCGGTCGACGCGCGAAATCGCGCTGGGGCCGGTAGTTTCGTTCAGAACGCGATTGCCGCCGATGCCTTCATTCAGCACGGCAACGTGAGTCAGATTGGGGTCCTGGCTCAGGCGCGCGGCCAGCACGTCAGGCCAGCGGAGATTCGCGTTGAAAGTGGAGTGCGCGCCATCGGTAATGGAGTCGCCGAGAGTGACGATGGCGCGGGAGCCATCGCCACCAGCAACGTCGACGCCGTCAAAAAAATACCAGGAAGTGAGCGTCCTCTGCTGAGGCAAGTCCGGCGCGATGGACGCGCGGCCGTCGGAGACGAAGTTGTCCTGGTCCGCGAAGGCGTGGTAGGTTTCCGCACGCATGATCTGCGGAGGCAGATAGAAGCTGACGGCGACATCGGAGAGCGGCGGAACGGCGAGCGCAACGGGATCGGAGAAGATGGCGCCGCCGGGAGGAATGTTGACCCATGCGTCTCCGCCAAAGGTAACGGCGTGATCGGTCGCAGGCTGGATGGCGCCGTCGCCGGCGCTAAGCGCGACGTGAGCGTCGACGATGGTAAGGGGATCGATGCCGAACTCATTGGTAAAGCGCAGGCGAATCTGCGGGCCGCCCGCCGAGATGTGCACAATCTCGCGCATGGTGACGCTGGAAAAGAGGCGGATATTGATGCCGTCGGCCTGCATGGGCGACGTAGCCCAGGTTCCCACCCATTGCTGATGCGGCGCAGACTGGGCGCGGGAAAATGCAGCGGCGAAGACGAGAGCGGCGAGGGCCAATGCGGGGATGAAGCGTTTGAACATAGTCGATTCCTTTCAGGTCAAGCGATGTCGTACGCAAACCATTTTTTAGCGCAAGTTGAGGTCAGCGTGCAATGGCGTATTTTCGCTCGAGTCGCCAACGCGCAGAACGAATTTGCCAGGATCGATGATCCATTTGTGCGCCGTCGCATCCCAGTAGCTGAAGGCGCGCGCATCAAGATTCAGTGTCACGTGATAGGTTTCGCCGGGAGCGAGGCGGACTTTGGCAAAGCCCTTCAGTTCGCGCTCGGGGCGATCGGCCTGCGTGGAGGGATCGGAGACGTAGAGCTGCGCGACCTCTGCTCCGGCCACGTTGCCGGTGTTGGTAACGTCGAAGCTGACCGAAATCGCGGAACCGGAAGCCGCGGTGGCCGGCGCTGCAAGATTGGAGAATTTGAACGTCGTGTAGCTTAAGCCGAAGCCAAATGGGAACAATGGGTGCTTGCCGGTGGTGGTCCAGTAGCGGTAGCCGACCATCAGCTTGTCGCCATATTTAATATGCTCGACAGTGTAGTCAAGCGGCTTTCCGTCTGCGCCGGTGGTGTGCAGCGTGGTGTTGTCCGCGGGATCGCCGTGGTACCACTTCGCCGAGGGGCTTTCGTCCCAACTGCGGTCGAAGCTGACGGGCAGTTTGCCTTCGGGATCGTGCTGGCCGAAGAGAATTTGCGCGACTGCAGTGCCGCCCTCCTGGCCGGGATAGTAGAGGTGGAGCAAGGCCGGAACTTTGTCGAGCCAGCGGCTCAGATCCATGCCGCCGCCACCGGTAAGCAGAACAATCGTACGGGAATTGGCGGCAACCACCTGCTCGACCAGCGCGTCCTGGCCGGCAGGCAGTGTGAAGGTGCGGTCTTTGCCCTCGCGCTCCGTAGCGGCTGTGAAGCCAACGGCGACGATGACCACGTCCGCTTGCGCGACGGCCTTCTTTTCGTCGTCCGTGTCTGGCATGCCGACGCTATAGAAGACGTGCACGTTGGGGCCGAGAAGGCTGGCGATGCCGGTGAGGATGCTGACCGGCTCAAAGCCTGTGGCCTGGGATGAGCCGCCGCCGCCCGTGACGGCTGGATAGACGTTCGGGCCAATGATGGCGATGCTCTTGATTTTCGCGGGATCAAGTGGCAGTAGATTTTCCTGGTTCTTGAGCAACGTGATGCTCTCGAGAGCTTCTTCCAGCGCGAGCGGACGATCGGCGAGGGAGTAAGTGGAGTCAGCTGGATCGAATTGCGGGCGCGTGGTGAATCCGTAACGCAACTCGGCGCGCAGCAGTCGCAGCACATGCTCATCGATAGTGGATTCTTTCACTTGGCCAGCCTGCACCGCGGGAATCAGATTTTTCGCATTCATGAATTTGGGGCTGGGCATCTCGAGATCGAGGCCGTTGTTGCAGGCGGCGACGGCATCGTAGGTCGCGTCCCAGTCCGACATGAGGACGCCCTGGAACCCCCACTCGCCCTTGAGAATTTGCAGATTGAGGACGTCGTTTTGCGTGGCGTGCACGCCGTTGACCAAGTTGTAGGAGTTCATGACAGCGTCGACGTGACCCTTGGTGACGGCGGCCTCGAAGGCAGGCAGATAGATTTCGCGCAGGGTACGCTCGTCCACATCGGAGCTGGCGTTGTGCCGGTTGAACTCCTGATCGTTGAGCGCGTAATGCTTGACCGTGGCGATGACGCCCTGGGACTGCACGCCTTCAATGAACGGCACCACCATCGTGGCGTTCAGGTACGGATCTTCAGACAGGTACTCGAAGTTGCGGCCGGCTTCGGCGGAGCGGGCGATGTTGACGCCGGGACCGAGGAGGAAATTGACGTTGCGGGCGCGTGCGTCGCGGCCGAGCCCTTCGCCGAGCTTGCGCGCAAGATCGGTGTCCCAACTGGCGGCGAGAGACGCACCGGAAGCATACGCCGTCGTCGGTCCCCAGGTGCGCACGCCGACAGACGCATCGGACATCTTGAAGCGCGGCAGATCGATGGCGGGCATGGGGCGCGTGTACATGTTGTTGATGCCGCCAAGTAGCTCGATCTTTTGCTCCAGCGTGAGCTTGGAAAGCATCGCGTGGGCCTGAGCCTCAATAGCGGGTGAGTCGGGCACAGGCGCCTGTGCGGCAACATGCGGAAAAAGCGGCGCGAAAGCCAAGGCAAGAAGAAAGGAAAGAGGGCGCAAAATGCGATTTTTCATATCGCACCCAAGGTAGCGCCTCGGACCTTTTCATGTATAGGGCGTTGCCGGCCGGACAGGCCGCCAGCCTCTTGCTGGCCAAACTTTCTTGCTGGCTCGAGGATTGCGCTCATGACGGAGCGAGACCCTTCTCTTGCGAAATCAATACCTTGGCAACTGTGACTCGAATCACAAGGTGGGGTGTAAAGTGTCACTGCCCCCCGCATTTAGTAAGCGCACACTCAAAATCCAATAGGTGCGTGAGCGTAGTGGCAGCCAGGAGACAATCGTGGGCTTTGAAAACGGCTTGAAAACCATTGTGGTCGCGACAGACCTGGAGGGCCAGGCGGAAGCGGCCCTCGAGTACGCGCGCAAACTGGCCACATATTACGGGGCGCGGATTGTGCTGGCCCACGGTCTCGATCCCATGGAGTATGCCGCGGTGGATGCGGTTCCCGGCACCGTATTGAGCCACATGACGAAAGCGGCGCGCTCGGTGCTGGATGAGCTTGCAGGCGAGTTGCTGCGCGAAGGGATTCACAGCCATTCTGAGGTGCGGCAGGGCGCGGTGGCGGAGATGCTGGTGGATGTGGCCCGGCAGTATGACGCAGGGCTGATCGTGATTGGCACCAAGGGCATGGAAGGCGCTGGGCCTGTCGTCGTGGGTGCCATCGCCGAGCGCCTGGTGAGACTTGCGCCGTGCCCGGTGCTGGCAGTAGCCGCGGATTGGAATGCGGGTCCGCACCGGCCCACTCCGGGCGGACCGGTGCTGCTGGCTGTGGAACGGGACGATGCGGCATCAGCGGCAGCGGCGACGGCGGCTTCGCTGGCAAAGACGTTTGATCGGCCGCTTCTGGCACTGCATGTGCGCACGGCCGCGGAAAAGGCTGCCGGCCTGAATCCTTGCACGGTCATGGAGGATCAAGGCATCCGGTTCGAAGGCAAAGTCCAGGTGCGTTGCCTGGTGAAAGACGGCGATCCGGCCGATGCTGTAGCTGAAGCCATTGCGGAGAACCATCCCTGCATTCTTGTAGCGGGGGTAAAACGGGCCAGCGGAACACCCGGGCCACACGGCACGGCGTTTGCCCTGCTGTCTGCGTCGCGTGTGCCGGTTCTTTGCGTTCCGCCCGCTGCGGCGGGCAGGGGCGCAAAGTCGCAATTCGCTCGGGAAATTGCAATTCCTGTGCGGGTCTCGTAGCGGAGCGCTCAGCAACTCTCAAGGCAAAATGGGCGGGGAAAGGAGAAACCGCACTGTTTTGTCCTTTCGAAACCGCAAACTCGGACCCATTGGAGTTAGGGCCAGGGCAGGTGGCGTAGGCACAGAGTCTCGCGACGCACCCGCAAGAGCGATTCAACGGGAGGCAGGGGACAGTGGAAACAGGCAGCAAGGGGCTTGAGAGCCCGGCATTCGGCGAACAGGATGACTAGCCAACTACTCGAGCAGCGCATGGAACGTCTGGCCGCGGCAGCAGCGCGTCCGCTCGCCGAGCTGCTGGAGTGTCCCCAGGAGGCAGGGCAATTGCTCACCAGCGCTTCGCGATGCATCGATGTCGATGCTGGGGAGACGGTTTTTCGTCAGAATGGAAGCTGCAAAGGGCTTTACGTGGTGGTTTCGGGCGATTTTGTCCGCAAGGCGGAACGGCTCCAGATGCGGGTGACGCTGGGATCGGCCAGGGCTGGGGATCTGGTGGAGTTGGCCGCCGCGCTCGGCGACGGACAACATACCTACACATTGACAGCAATGACGCCGGGATCGGTGCTTGTGCTGCCTATGGACGAGCTCCGGCACGCATTCCAGAACCATCCCCCGCTGCGCATGCGGCTGTTGGAAGAGCTGGCCCGCGAAGTTTCCCGCGCTTACATTACCTGCTGCCTGACGCGCGTCACGCCGGCGCGCCGCCATGCCGGCGGAGCTGCCCCGGCGTAGGCCGGTCCAGAAACAGAACGATTGCCAAGGCCGATGGGGTCAGGACGCCCGTCTTGCAAGGTGGGATATGCGCTATACTCAACCTAGCAATTAGCCACAACGGGACAAGTATGGCCTCACTTCATTCCCATCACCCTCCGGAAGATTGTCTGAATTGTGAGCACCGCCATTTGCGGATGTTCTGCAATCTCACACCGGAGGCACTGACGGATTACGACCAAATCGGCATCATGATGAGCCACGCCCGCGGCGCCAAGCTCTTTACCGAAGGCGATGCTGCGCGCAATGTGTTCGTAATCTGCTATGGGCAGGTGAAGATCTCTTCCACTTCGCGCGATGGCAAGACCATGATTCTGAAGATTGCCGGGCCGGGCGACGTGATGGGGCTGAGCGCGGTGCTGGCCAACGTTCCCCACGAAGTGACGGCCGAAGCCATCGAACCCTGCCAGGTAAAGACCGTGCGGAAACAGGAGTTCGTCGAGTTCCTGGGCCGGCATGGCATTGCCTCGATGCACGCGGCGCAGTCGCTTTCCGGCGAATACATGACGGTGTTTCACGACGCCAAGCGGCTGGCGCTTTCGGGCTCGGCGGCGGGGCGGCTGGCGCGGTTGCTCCTGGATTGGGGACGCACGGCGGCGGACAACGGCAAGCCCGAGTTGCGCTTCACGATGGCGCTCACGCATGAGGAGATTGCCAACATGGCGGGCACCTCGCGCGAAACCGTCACGCGGCTCCTCAACCAATTTCGCCGCGACCAGTGGATCACAATCAAAGGCACCAGCCTGACGATTGTGAAACCGGACCAACTGGAACGGCTGACGGCGTAGAACGAATTCCCTTCGATCATCTGACTTTGATTCGCATCGCAGCGCGAAAGCTGCGGCTGAATTCTCTCGTTCCATTCTTGGGCGAGAGCCGAACCCCGCAGAACAGCTCTGATTTTCGCAGCTAGAGATCGGTTGGTTAGAACGTACCGGCGGCGCGCAAGGCGAGGCCATGCGCAACAGATGTAAATTCATTTCCACCGCGAATACGATCCTTGCCGAAACGGGTCTCGAAGACGCGGCGCACCGCGGGCACGAATGAACTGCCGCCAGTGAGGAACACGCGGTCAACCGAGCGCGGGTCGGCGCCGGAAGTCTGGAACAGCTTGTCGATCGACTCTTCGATGGCGCGCAAATCTTCAGCGATCCACGACTCGAATTCGCGGCGCGTGACGGGAATGCGCAGGTCCATGCTGCCGTCGCGAAAATGGAACTCGGCAGCGTCGTTCTGAGATAGTTCGAACTTGACCTTCTGCACGGCCTGGTGAAGCTGATAGCCGAGATCTTCCTCGATGAGCGTAATCAAGGCTTGGATTTTTTCCGGTTCGAGGGCTCGAATCCGCGCGCTCTTCAGGATCTCTCGCACATTGTTGGTGCGCAAAAAAGAGAGGTAGTGCCAGCGTTCGAGATTGGCGTAAATCCATGCCGGGACTGCGGGCAGCAGCTTACCAAGCGACCTGGCTTCGGAGTTCGAGCCCAGCGCAGGTGACACGAGCTTGCGAACGATGCGAGCGTCGAAGGCGTCTCCGGCGAGACCCACTCCGCTGTTGCCAAGCAGATCCTGGGTCGACCGGCCACGACGGCGGATCTCCGGCCCCACGCGCAACAGCGAGAAATCGCTCGTGCCGCCGCCGAAGTCGCCGATCAGGATCAATTCGTCGTGATCGAGTGAGGCCTCGTAGCTACAGGCAGCCGCCACTGGTTCCATCTCAAAATCGACGCGCTCAAATCCGGCAGCCGAAAACGCCGCGCGCAGCCGCGAAACCGCAAAGTCGTCATCCTCCGCTGTCTCTGCGCCCACAAAGCGAACGGGACGGCCCACCATGGCAGAACGAATTGGCCGGTCGAAATACTCTTCCGCCTGCTTGCGCAGGTCGCCAAGAATGCGGGCCACCAGGTCCTCAAGCTTGTAGCGTCGCCCCAAAACTTCCGTTCCCGTCAGCGAGCGGCTGGAAAGGTGAGACTTCAGCGACTGAATGAGCCGTCCCTTCTCCTCCGCCTGAAGATAGCGCTCAATGGCCGCGGAACCAACCAATGCGTGTGCCTTGCGCGCACCGCTTCCGGTTCTCAGGCTTTCAATGTAGAGCACCGAACGAACGGCTTCGATTGGGCCCGAAAGTGACGGAAACGAGGCAAGCTGCACTTCGCGCTCTTGATTAAGAACTGCGATCGCGCTGTTTGTCGTGCCGAAGTCGAAGCCAACGGCATCCAGTCCAGGTTTCGTCTTCTGCATCAGCCTTATTATTTCGTACCTGCCGGAGTGTTTGAGCGAGCGCCTGGGACGTGCGCTGGATGATCTGCAATCGAAGCGCTCAAAAAAGAATATCCAGGGCTATTCCAGGAATACACGCGAAGATAAATCACACTCATGCGGGCACAGGCGCCAAGCCAGCGGCGCGGGTGATGGAGAGGACGGTAATATCATCGTCCTGGCCGAAATCCATTGCCGCCTGCGCAATTGTCGTCGCGCTGGAATTGATGATGCGCAGCGTCCGCTCAAACCCAAACAGCTCGCCGGACGCGTTGCGCGCTTCCACCACTCCATCTGTGAGGAAGGTCAGGCATTCGCCCGGCTGGAGCATGAACGGGCTCTCCTTGTATTCGACCTCAGGAATAATCCCCAACGGGAGCCCGGTTTCAATCTCCATCTCAGTTCCGTTGCGATACGGCGAAAGGTGCCCCGCGTTGGCAATCGTCACCGTGCCATCCTGCGCAATCCGCGCCGCGCAGCAAGTGACGAATCCGCCGTGTAATTGCCCCGCCAGCCCGGAGTTCAGAGCGCTCAGAATCCATGCAGGCGATACCGGCGGAATGCTCCGCAGTGCACCGATGACGGAGGAGACGGTCATGGCCGCGCGCAGTCCCTTTCCGCTCACATCGCCCACCACTACCAGCACAGCGCCTCCGCTCTCGGGCACCACGCGGAAGAAGTCCCCGCCGACCAGTTTGGCGGGCTCATAGACACTCTCGACCCTGAAACCCGGAACATCGGCCGCCGGCGCAACTAACTTCTGTTGCATCTCTCGCGCGGTCTCAATCTCGACGCGCAGCTCATCTCTGGTCCGCCAAGCCAGCCAGGCACGTTCCCCGAGCATGACGAACAGGGCGAGCGCGGCGACGAAACCCGCCAGATTGAAATAGTCCACATGGAAGGGGCCAACGGCGCCGTCCGTGAGGATGCCGTACCTTCCCAAAAGTGCCGAGAGTGGGATCAATGCGACCGATGCGGCGATCAGACGCGTACGCTTCCTGAAAACGAACGCCCAAAGATTCGCCCCGAGTATAAGAAAATCCAGGAGATTGCCCGACTGGGCCCTCGCCAGACTCAACCAGTAAACAATCAGGGACGGTGCGGTCGCCAGCCTCACCATCAGATCGGCTACATTGCGCACCACCATTGCAGTCTGAGTCAGGCGCTTGATTGGGATGCCGGGCAAACCGTGAATCGTCCAGACGAATTCAACCGTCACAAGCATGGCGAAAGTTCTGGCCGAAACCCAAACCAGTGAATAGACCTGCCACGACCACGCCATAAGCCCCATGTCGGTTAACGTGCTGAGGGCATCGAAGACCGGGAAATCAGCAGCATCAGGCCGCAAAGCAGCAGTCCGCGGTCACCGGTGCGACGCCAGAGGACGAGTAGTCCAAGGGCCATGACACCGATTAGGAGGTTTAGAGCTAAATCGGGACCGCCCGCAAGTAGGCGGCAGTAGTGGTCTGAATAAGCGGCAAGATGCAGAGCCCGACTCGCATCGATGACGAAGATTTCGCTGCCGAAATTGCCCGGCCAGCGTACATCCGGCGGATACCAGACTCGAAACTCAACGACGGCGATTTTTCCCGGAGCAGCCAGCCCCGGAGACAGGTCAAAGACGGAATCGCGCCACGGAGGTTTTGAGCTCTACGCGCGGCGGAAAACCACCTCGACTGCCCATCGGAACGCCGTTCACAAGGACCTCGTCCGCCGCAACAAAGCCGTTGCCTGTCGCATCAAATTTCTCAGTAACGCGAATGGCCAGAGGGCCCGCGACACCGCTTGGTACCGGGATGCGAGCCCGTACCCACATGAAGCCATCGGAGTAGAAGGCGGGTATCGGCCAGCGCCCTTGCGTCGCTACCGTCCACGAGCTGTCGTCGAAGTTGGGATCGGCCCAGCCCAGTTTGCCGTCCGGATCATCGCCGAAATGGTAACGCCAGTCGCCGTCTGACTGAACGGCAATCTGGCTTCCATTCTCCGGGCGAGCCACAGGAGCGGTCCCAGCACTCACCTGCCCTAGTATGCGGGGCGCACGGCCGGCAAAAATCACCAGGAGCGCAACCCAGAGATTGCGCGGGAGGCGGGGAAGCATGGGCAAATCTTACGCCACAAACCCGCAGCCTGTGCAATTGTGCTTTTTCACGATTGCTCAAAGCTGAGCCGCGGCCCTCCAGCCATGATCCCCGCCGCGTTTGATAGCTTGAGAACATGCGCGAAGCTGCATCCCCGCCCAACGAAACTGCACTCGACCTCGAATCCCTGGCTGCCGACGTCGTCGCTCTGGCCATGAAGGCGGGCGCGACCGACGCCGAGGCCATGGCGCGAGAGAGCGACGAGTTCAGCGTGAACGTGCGCATGGGCCAGGTGGAAACACTGCAGGAGTCGGGCTCGCGCGGGCTGGGGTTGCGCGTTTTTCTCGGCCGGCGGTCGGGATCGGCGTCGACAAGTGATTTGACCGCGGAGGGAATTCGCCAGCTTGTGGAAGGTGCGATGGCGCTCGCCGCGGTGACGGAGGAGGATCCGTTCGCGGGATTGCCGGAGACGGGCGAATTTGGCGCGGTCGAAGACGATTTGCACCTCTATTACGACGATGTGTACTCACTCGCGGGCGCGGAGCGAATTGAGTGGGCGCGGCGGGTTGAGGCCGCGGCGTTGTCGGCGGACCCGCGCATCACGAACTCCGACGGCGGCAGCTTCGATGCTTCAACCGGCCGCAGAGCGCTGGCCAACTCGCGGGGATTTGCCGGCAGCTATCGCACCAGCTACGCAGGCGTGGCGGCAGCGCCGCTGGCCAAAGATGCCGACGGCAAAATGCAGCGCGACGCCTGGTGGTCGAGCGCGCGGCGTCTCAGCGATGTGGAATCTCCTGAGGCGGTCGGTGCGGAGGCGGCACGGCGCACGTTGCGGCGGCTGGGCGCGCGGCGCGTGCCCACGCAATGCGTTCCCATCGTGTTTTCGCCGGAGACGGCGCGGACGCTGATCGGCTCCATCTTCGAGGCCGCATCGGGCGACGCCATCTGGCGCGGCGCATCGTTTCTCGCGGGGAAACTGGGCGAGGCGATCGCCGCGGCGAATTTAACCATCATCGACGACAACACCATGCTGCTGCCGACGGGCGTGGGCGGATTCGGGACCTCGCCCTTCGACGGCGAGGGCCTGCCTTCGCAGCGCACCATGGTCGTTGAGAACGGTGTGCTGCGCAATTACCTGCTGAACACCTACACCGCGCGCAAGCTGGGCATGCGCTCGACACACAACGCCGCGCGGGGACTCGCCGGCGCGCCGGGAGTCGGCTGCGGCAATCTCTACTTGCAACCGGGGAACATGACCAAAGAGCAAATCCTCGGAGGGGTGAAGGCGGGGCTTTACGTAACAAGCCTGATGGGATTCGGCACGAATATGGTCACGGGCGATTACTCGCGCGGCGCCACCGGCCTGTGGATCGAGAACGGCCAACTGACGCACGCCGTGGAAGAGGTGACAATTGCCGGCAACCTGGCCGAGATGCTGCGCAACGTGACGGCCATCGGCAACGACCTGGTGTTTCGCACGTCGGTAGCTTCGCCCACGCTGCGCATCGACGGCATGACCATCGCCGGGGCGTGAAAACGCCGGAAGCGGTCCGCAAGCTTCAGGCGGAATGCAGAGTGATGATGGAAATCTCCGGCGGGCAGTTGAGCCGGAAGGGTACGCCGACCGCGCCGATGCCGCGGTTGACGTGGAGCTGCAATTGGCCGAAGCGGAACCATCCCTCGATATACTTTCGTCCCATCGTAGGGAGAACCAGCGGACCAATCAACGGCAGGCGAATCTGGCCGCCGTGGGTGTGGCCGCAGAGCATGAGAGAGACGGCCTGCCCGGAGGGAAGTGTCAGCAGATGATCCACATAGTCGGGCGCATGGCAGAGCAGAACAATAGGCTCCTTGGGAATATTGCGGATCGCAGCGGGGATGGTGGCTTCAGGGTCCGGCGAACCCAGCAAGGGGTCGCCGATTCCCGCAAGCCAGATGCGGCCGCCGGAGCGCTCTAGTGGCAGATAGGAATTGAATAGCACCGTGATCCCGTTGGCGGTGAGCGCCTCCGACACCGGTTTGGCCCCAATCATCACGTCGTGGTTACCCAACGCCGCGTAACGCTGGCGGCACGTGAGTTCGTTGAGGAGGCTGGCGCATTGCCATCCGGCGCCGATGGCGAATTTCTTGGGCGCGAACTGACACGTAACGAAGTCGCCAGTGAGAAACACCGCATCGGGATTCAAGCTGTTGACGCGGCGGACGACCTCACGGACAAAGAAAGGCTCACTGAATTCGTCCATATGGAAGTCGCTGACCTGCGCGATGCGGAAACCGTCAAAGGCCTCGGGAAGGCCGGGAATGGAGACGTCGCTCTGCGTGACATCGATCCAATGGCGTGCGATTTCGCCCGCATAGAGCGCGAAGCCGCCCACAGCGCACGCGCTTGCACCGAGGAAATGGCGTCGCGTAATAGGGAGCCTTGCAGGGGAGCGAAGCACGGTCATACTCCATGGTATCGAATCTTCGTGGGGACAGTCTTGCGCGGGTGGATTACGCGCCCGGAGACGAGGCTTGCGCGGCAGGATCCGCGGCGGCGGGGATGCCGGCAAAGAACTGCGCCACTTCAAGCCAGTTGTTCACGCGGACGAAGCCAGTGGCCATCAAATTGTGCGGCGCGGAATAAAGCAGGCCCTGGCCCTCGAAGCGCTGCAGATTTCTGGGCTGATCGTCGATGAGGAAGTCGGCGCGCAGAATCGATTTGTCGCCGCAAAAAACGTAGTGGGTGGGTGGGATGAAGGGAAAGTGGCGCTGCAGCCAGCGGTATTTGGGGCCGAGAGAGTTGGGCACGGCCATGGCCTGCGTGGCGATGTAGATTTCAAAGCGCGTGGAGAGGTCTTTGAGCACCGCTTGCGCGTCGGGCATCAGGGGAAGGTCTTCAAAGAAATCTTCGGCGTCGAGAAAAGCGCGAAGCTGCCCCTGCCGGTCGAGCGGCGTCACCTCCCAAAGGCCTTTGCCGGCAAGGTCTTCCGGCGTCACGTCCTCGTCGAAGGTCTGGTTGTAGCGACGAATGTGCTCGGCGAGCGTGTCGGCCATCACCTCGTCCATATCGACACAAATGCGCTGCACGGGGAATTCTCCTGGAGAGTGCTTCCACTCAAAGGGTAGCAGGATGGGAGCGAGTGCTTACAGCCCAAACGGCCACACGCGCTGCACGGTCTCGCTCAGAATCGCTTCGTGTTCCTCGCGCGAGAGAAAACTCATGTGGTCGCGATAGAGCTCGACGATCTTTGCATAAGGCAGTTGCGCGAGAGAGACCGGCCAATTCGTCGCCCACATCAGGCGCTGCGCGCTGAAGCGTTCGAGCAGCCGCTTCACCTGGTCCTGCGCGTCGGGATACGGGTAGGCCTGCTTTGAAAGTGACCACATGTCGGAGATTTTGACGAAGACGCGCGGGTATCGCGCGAGGTCGAGTAAATGTTCGAGCAGATCGGGGCGATCGAGCGGGCAATCGGCCATGTGATCGATGACGACTGTGAGCTCGGGATTCGCCTCGATGAGCGGAACCAGGTCGGGCAGGCGCGTGGCGGGCACGAGGACGGTCATGGGAACTTTGAGCTCACTGCATCTGCGCCAGAGCGGCGGCATCAGCGGACCACGAATCCAGTCGCCGGAGGCATCGGCCGCCGGACTGATGCGGACGCCGCGAAAGCCTTGTTCAGTCAGGTGAGTGAGCTCGTCGGGCGCGGCCGGATCCTCGGGGTTCACGCGGCAGACGCCATGGAAGAGCGCGGGATAGCGCTTGAGCACGCTGAGAAGGAAGCTGTTGTCCCACTTGTAGTGAATCACCTGGATAATGACGGTGCGGGCAACGCCATTGGCGCGCATCAGAGCGATAAGTTTTTCCGGCGGCGCATCTTCGGCGGGCGGGTGCGCGCCCGGCGCAAAAGGAAAGCGTGGGTTGCGCTCGAACACATGCACATGCGAGTCGATCAGCGGCGCTCCGCGGTTTTGAGCTTTGGACGAAAGCCGTGACAGTGCGAACGCACTAGCGACGGATTGAACGAGAAAGCGGCGGCGTGTGAGCATGGACAGATTCATTTTGTGCAGTTTCTGGGTTCGGTTTATTCGAACCGTCTACTGTTGTGGCCCTTTGATCCACCGCTCTGTATGGGCAATATCGTCGACGTCGTCCTCCAATTCGACGATTGCGGCAGGCATGCCAACCCACTGGCCGACATAGTCCACTACTTGTTTTTTATGGCCGTCGATTGCAATGGAGAGGATGCAAGCTGAGTTGTCTGTCACACTTGCTCGATACTCATCGCGCATCGAATAGAAATCAGCCGCAACAAACTTCTTTGCTAGCGCGCGAACTGCGCTCGGATCGACCGTATCGGTATGCCTTCCGTTGGTTACTACAAAGGCCCCTCCGTCGAACGTAATCCCTTCGGTGCCGACTGAAACCCTGTAGACAGGGCACCGCCCGTAGCACATCGACCGCGAGAGCGTAATGACGACTTTGGAGTCGCGCCTGACCTCGGGCGCACGCACGTGGTTCGAGGGGAATCGCTCTGGTGGAACGAGGTCAATGTACTCTTCAACCGACGCCGTCACGGGACGCCCGTCTACTTCAAATGGGATGTACTTCCAGTCGAGCACTTCGGAGCGCAGGTCAGGCCAGAACTTGTCGTCTTCATCCGCTCCTTCAGTCTTTGCATCGAGCACGGCCCCTGCCGGAGAGACCGTCAACGTAAGGCGCAGCTGGTGGAAGCCGGAACTGACGCCGGCGAGCGGAATGGTTTCGCGATGGGGCTTGATCTCGTGAGCATAGGCGGCTTGATAGTCAAAGGAGGGATAGGCGGGCTGCTTTTCTTGCGCCGCCCATACGCCGGCACTCGGCAGCAGGCAGGCAAGCGCAATGATGGCGCGAATCATGCCAGTTATTTTAGGCCTACGCGCCGGCCTGGCTGGGTTTGCGCGGGGCGCGACCGGCGCCTTCGGGCACTTCGGTCTGCGGCGCTTTGGCCGCGGGCGCAATTTCCGCGTTCCAGTAGAGCAGCCGGTTGCAACTGTCGCAGCTTAGCAGCTCGCCTTCGCGAAGCTGGTTCCAGACTTGCGGGCGCACGCCCATCCGGCAGCCGGTGCACTGCTGGTTTATGGCGAGGGCGATGCCGGTACCGCGGGAGAGGCAGATGCGGTCAAAGCGGGCCAGCCAGTCGGCATCGAGGGCCGAGCGGACGGCCTCTCGAGCGACGTCGAGAGCAGCGAGTTCGGCGGCGAGCTCTTGCTGGCGCACGGCCACGCGGGCGCGGACGCCTTCCACCTCGGCGGCAAGCAGCTCCACTTGGGCGCGGGACTGGGCCATCGCGGCCTCCTGCGTCTCGGTGCGCTCCAGACTGGTGTACTCTTCATTTTCCAGGCGCTCGGCTTCGGCGGTTTCAAAGTGGATTTCGTGCTCGATCGCCGCGGCCTGCTCGGGGGTGGTCACGGAGTCGAGTTGCGCGCGAAACTTGGTGGCCTTCTTACGGTGCCCGTCGATCTCCCGGTCGAGGCGGGTGCGCAGCGTGTCTTCGCGGTTGAGCGCGGCCGAGGTGTCGGCAGATTGGCGCTCGGCGGCCGCGAGTTTGGCCTGCGACTTGGCGATTTCCGCCGGCAGCGCACGCAGCTCCTGGTTGAGGCGCGCGCGGTCAAGATCGATGGATTGGAGCTTTACGAGGTTCTGAATAATTTCTTGCATCAGTGACTTGAAGTGTAGAACACGCGGAGACAGGGAACAAGCCGCCCCAGCGAGCAAAGACCGCTCGCCGGGGACCCCGGCAGGGACCAAGAGAACGAGGGAACGAGAACACGGGACTGCGGGACTGCGAAGCGAAGGAGTAAATTGTTAGCCAATATCGCGCATCCAACAAAGCAGAAGTTGATTTATGGGGAGTGAGATCGCCTGCGAAAATGGGGACGCAGGCTGGTGGGTACCGTGACGGCAAAACGGGCGGGATTCTGGCGCAGGCATCGAGCTCTCCAATGGACGCTGGGCGTGTTCCTGCTCGCGCTGTTGGCGCTGGGCGTAGCAATTTCCGTTGCGCTGCACAATGCCGAGCCCATCCTGCGCGCCGCCATCGTGGACCGGCTGGAGGAGCATTTTCACGCGCGCGTGGAGCTGGACAGTTTTCATGTCTCGTTGGTGAATGGGCTCCGGGCCGAGGGCAAGGGATTGCGCATCTGGCCACCGGCGGAGGGGTCGGGGATGGCGACTCCGGAAGCATCCGCATTCAGCCAGCCGGGTCAGCGCGTCCGCCCGATCATCCAAATTGACGAGTTCCGCTTCCACGCGCCCCTGCGTTACGACCCGGGGAAGCCCTTGATGATCTCCGCGGTGGAGCTGAAGGGGCTCGACGTGGATATCCCGCCGAAGACGCACTTTACGCATAAGCTCGCACTGGAGCATGCGGAAGAGCACGGCACATCGCTGCTGCGTTTTGAAGTGGAAAGCATTCGCTGCGACGGCGCGCACCTGACGCTCGAAACCGACAAGCCGGGAAAGCTGCCGCTTGAGTTCGACATCGCCCACATTAATCTGGTCGGCTCAACGGCGGGGACCATGCAGTTCGATGCGCAGCTGACCAATCCCAAACCGGCGGGCTTGATCTCGACAACGGGCACAATGGGAACCTGGAAGGTGGACGATCCGGGCGAGACGCCGCTCAGTGGCAGCTACCGCTTCGAACACGCCGATCTGGGCGTCTTCAAAGGCATCGCGGGAATTCTGGAGTCGACAGGAAAATATGAAGGCGTCTTACGCGATCTGGTGGTGGACGGGCAAACCGACACCCCCGATTTCCGGCTGACGAGCTTTGGTACGGCCATGCCGCTGCACACCGAATTCCACGCGCATGTGGACGGCACCAATGGCGACACTCTGCTCGAGCCGGTACATGCGACGCTGGGGCAATCGCACTTTATTTGTGAGGGTAAAGTAGTGCGCGTGCCGCCGGGGACCGCGACGAACGGGACCGCAACGCCGGGCGGACATCAGATTGCTCTTAATGTGACGGTGGATCACGGGCGGATGGAGGATTTTCTCCGCCTGACGAGCAAGATCGGAACGCCGCTGCTCACCGGCACTCTGGCGCTGAAGGCAACGCTCGAAATTCCGCCGGGATCGGCGCCGGTGGAGGAGCGGCTGAAGCTGAAGGGGAGCTTTACGCTCGACGATGCGCAATTCACCAGCGCAAAAATCCAGAACGATGTGGGCCAGCTGAGTATGCGCGGCCAGGGCCTGCCAAAAGAAGCGCAGCATGGCCAGGGCGCGGACGTGCGCTCAACGATGCAAAGCGATTTCACCATGGCCGACGCGACGATCGCGCTGCCGAACTTGAAGTACACCGTGCCGGGCGCGGAGATCGATCTGAAGGGAACGTACGGCGTGCATGGTGGGCTGCTGAGTTTTACGGGAACCGCCAAAACCGAGGCGACGGTTTCCGAAATGGTGGGCGGATGGAAGGGCGCGTTGCTGAAGCCGGCCGACCGGTATTTCAAAAAGGACGGCGCAGGGATCGATGTTCGCGTCCACGTAAGCGGCACACGCGAGAGCCCGCGGTTTGGCGTCGATCTGGGAAGGTTCAAGTACACTCATCCGCAGATTCCGGGGTCGCAGTCTCCAGGTCAACCGCAGTAGGCTGCGGGGCCGCAGTATTGTTCCACGCGCAACACATTCTTTACTCGCCCGCGCGTAAACTGGATGCAAGACCCAGAGACACTGCAAATGGAAACACCGGCCATAAGCTCTTCGCCGAAGCAGGATTCGCAGGACAAGCGCGCGCAGCAGCATCGCGAGGCGCAGTTCGCCATGCGGCTTTCGCTGTTTGTCGGCGTGCTGATGCTCACTGGGAAGATGACGGCCTGGGCGCTCACGGGTTCGTCGGCCATCTTTTCCGATGCGGCAGAGTCGGTGGTCCACGTGGTCGTGGTCACCTTCGCCCTCTTTAGCCTGTGGCTCAGCACCCGTCCGGCCGTTCCGCAGTTCCGCTACGGATTCGAGCGCATCACTTTCTTTTCCGCGGGCTTTGAAGGCGCCATGATCGTGCTGGCCGCGGGCAGCATCCTGTATACAACCACGGAAAAATGGCGTCACGGCCTCACCCTCGATCACCTGGGCAGCGGCGTGCTTCTGCTCATCGCCGCGGGAGCGCTGAACGCAGTGTTGGGGTTGTACCTGTTGCGCATGGGCAAGCGGAATCACTCGCTGATTCTTGAAGCCGACGGCAGACACGTGCTCACCGACAGCTATACCAGCTTTGGCGTGGTGGCGGGCCTGGGGCTGGTGATGGCCACGGGGTGGAAGCCCTTCGATCCGCTGATTGCCTACGCCGTGGCGGCCAACATCCTTTGGACGGGCGGCCGCCTGTTGTGGCGCGCGGTGAAAGGCCTGCTCGATTATTCGGACCCGAAGGTTGGGCACCAGATTCGCGCGCGCCTCGACACGCTCTGCGGAGAGCTTGGCCTGGAATATCATGGCGTGCGTTTCCGCGCCACCGGCCAACGCCAGTTGATCGAGGTGCACCTGCTGTTTCCTGACAGCATGAACCTGGGCACGGCGCACCGGTTGGCGACGATGGTGGAAGAGCGCCTCGCCGAAGATCTCGAAATGCCCGCGGAGGTGATCACGCACCTGGAGTCGCTTGAAGACCACGCCGAGGTGCACCATGTAGAGCACTACACGGGGCGGCCGGATTAGCCCCCGCCGGTTCCCGATTCCTTCGGCTTGAAGCGGAATCATTAGGTTTTTAAAGGAGTTCCCTGCAACTGTTACCTCTCTTGGAACGTTCGATAGACTAAGGTCACACGATTCCCTGGGCTCCCTCGTCCGATTGGCGAGCCCTTCGTCTAAATTAAGTAGGAATTCACCGAAGCTTCAATAATCCTTGCATGTCTTGGACTTCGGGATGGGGGCCCTCCTGACCGCTTCTCCCGCTCATCAGCACCGTGCGTCTCGATGGGTATTCCTGTGCGCACGCATGCTGGTTTTTGCGGCGCTGGCCGTAGCGGCGGCCCGTGCAACTGCGCAGGCTGGCGCGGCGCCGGCAGCGCCCGATTCCAATTCCACACTTCCCGCAACGGCCAGCCTGCAGGGCGTGGTCGCAAGCACTGAGGGCGAGGTGTACGAAGGCGCGCGCGTAGTGCTCGAGAGCAGCGGCCCTGGGCCGGCGGCAACCACGCTGACCGACAGCAACGGCGCATTCAGCTTTGCGAACCTGCCTCCCGGCGCGTTCAAGCTGACGGTCTCCGCGCAGGGATTCCAGTCAAAATCTATCTCCGGCGTGCTGCATGCGGGCGAGGACTTTGACGCACACACCGTCGCTCTGCCCGTGGCCAGGACCACGAACGAGGTTACAGTGTCGGCCGATTCGCAGGTTGAGATTGCGCAAGAGCAATTGAATTTTGAAGAGAAGCAGCGCGTGCTGGGCGTGTTTCCGAATTTTTACGTCAGCTACGATCAGCATCCGGAACCGCTGACAGCGCGGCAGAAATACCAACTGGCCTGGCGAACGTCCATCGATCCCGTGACGTGGCTCATGACGGGCGCAATCGCGGCCGGGGAGCAGGCCAGCAATACTTTTGCCGGCTACGGCCAGGGCGCACAGGGGTATGGCAAACGCTTTGGCGCAAACTATGCCGATGCCTTTTCGGATACGATGATCGGCGGTGCGATTCTTCCTTCGCTGTTTAAGCAGGACCCGCGCTACTTCTACAAAGGCACGGGATCCATTTCATCGCGGGCCATGTATGCGATCGCGAATTCCGTTATCTGCAAGGGCGACAACGGACGCTGGCAGCCGAGTTACTCCGGGATTCTGGGCGGCATCGCGGCCGGAGGCATCTCCGACCTCTACTATCCCTCCAGCAGCCGCAGCGGCGTGGAAGTGACCTTTACCAACGCGCTTATCGGCACGGCCGAAAGTGCAGTGCAGAATCTGTTCCAGGAGTTCCTCGTGCGCCGGCTCACGCCAAGACTGCCCAAGTTTCCGTCGACGGTCACGCAATAGCAGACTCAGTCAGCCCGCGATCGACTCCACCAGCCGGTTCATCTTTTCTTCCTGCAACTCAATGGACTCCACCAGCTTGAACTGCGTGCGGCAGCGATCCAAGTTATGGTCTTCGCGATGGATCTTGAAGTACGTGTCTCCGGCCAGATAATCCGCGAGAAAGCGAATGCCCACTTCAAAGGTGATGAGCTTGCCGGAAAAGGCGAGGAATTTTTTCTCAGCTGCGGTCAAAAATCCTCCCGCCGCCGAAAGATAACCCCGCACCAGCGCTTCAAACAACAGAAACCGCATCGTGACCTTGCTCAGGTCTTGCTCGTCTTCCGCGGCAGGGCTGGTGGTGGTGCGCACCATGTCACCAAAATCGTAGAGCGCCAGGCCGGGCATCACGGTGTCGAGATCGATGACACAAAGGCTCTCGCCGGTGGCGTCGTCGAGCAGCACGTTATTGAACTTGGTGTCATTGTGCGTGATGCGCTCCGGCAGACCGGCCCCAAGCAAAATGGCCGCGATAGGTTCGTGCGCCAGGGCAAATTCGATCTCCGACCCAGCCAGTTTCGCGCGGCCTTTCACGTTAGCCGCGATGGCTTGTTGCAGAGCCGCGAAGCGCTTGGGTGTGTGATGGAAATCGGGAATGGTCTCGATGAGCCGTGGTGCAGGCAAACTGGCAAGCTGCTTTTGGAAGTGGCCGAAAGCGTGCGATGCCTGAAACGCCTGCGCGACGGATGTTGCGGTTTCGTAGCTGCGCGCGTTCTCAATAAACTGGTAGGCGCGCCAGGTTTCTCCCTGCGCATCTTCCGTCCAGTTGCTGCCGTCCCGCGCGGCAACCAGCTTCAGCGCGCGGCGGGCGCGGTCGGGATGATCTTGAAGTTGAGCGCCAAGATGCGCCGTCACGCGTTCGATATTCTGCATCACGGCAGCGGGCGAGTGGAAGACGTTGCGATTGATGCGCTGCAAAATGTAACGCACCGGCGCGCCAGCCGTATGGCACGTGACCAGGAAAGTGTCGTTGATGTGGCCGTTGCCGTGAGGCGCGAAGGTCGAGGCTTGGCCGCGGAATTGGAACTGCGCAGCTATGGCATGGAGATCGTGCTTTTCGCTCACGGCCAGAGCTTCTCAGGATAAGCGCCGGTGGCAATCAGCGCGCGAATGTCTTCCACCACGCGCGGGCGGTCCTCACGATAGGTAACGCCGAACCAGGAGTCGCGCGAATGCAGCACATTCACGCGCGCCTCGCCGGCGTGCACCAGCTCGCCCACGGTCATGGGAATGTAGCACTCAGCCTTGACATCGGCGCCGCTGCGCTGCAGAAATTGCTTGAAGCGCACGCGCAACTGCTCGAACACGCGCGGCGTGAAGGCCCACATATTCATGGAAACCGGCTCGTCGCCCGTGAGAGCCGTCACGTTACCGGCGGGATCGGTATTGCGCGCGCCGTTGCCGTCGCGCTCGATCTTCGTCAGCTCGACAATGTCCTTGAGAAAACCGTCAGGCGAAACCTGGCACACGCCGCGGGCCACCGAGCCAAAGTCAGAGAGCGTGTTGCGCAGCACGAAGCCGACCATCGCGTAATCGGCAGAGCCGGAGGTGAGGTGCCGGGCCAGCTCGCGGTAGCTCTCCGCGCCGTAAAAGTCGTCGGCATTGATAGCGGCGAAGGGCTCGTGGATGGCGTCGGCGGCAAGCAGAATGGCTTGCGTGGTGCCCCACGGTTTGGTGCGTCCCGCGGGCACTGTGAATCCCGGCGGAATGGCGTCGAGCGATTGGAAAACGTAGTCGACGGCCACGCGCTTCTCAAAACGCGCGCCCACGGTCTCCCGAAAAGCCTCTTCAATGTCCTTGCGGATGACGAAGACGAGCTTGCCGAAGCCGGCGCGCAGAGCGTCAAAAATCGAGTAATCGATGATGGTTTCGCCGGCGGGGCCAACGGGGTCGATTTGCTTGAGGCCGCCATAGCGGCTGCCCATGCCGGCGGCGAGAACCAGAAGAGTCGGCGAAGAGGATGAGCTCATGAAAAAGGCCTTCGTACTTGGGTTTTCGTTCAATCGAATGGTAAACCATGGAGCCGATGCGAGGCGGTGCGGGTGGGCAGTGCATCAAGCCGTCTGCTAAAGTGGGTTGCCATGAACAGACACAACCTTCACCGATCAATTCTGTACGTTGCGATTTTGGCCGCGTTCGTCGCAACGAGCGCAAAGTTTGTTCTTCTCGCGCAGACGCCTGCCGCACAGAATGCACCGCAAACTGCGCCGGCGTGGTCGCAGCCGGGTTCCGCAACCCACACGCAGGTGGCGCCGCCGGCGGACTTTCACCGCCCCAGCCGAAATTACGACACGCCGATCGGAATCTTCCAGGGCCAATCGGACATTGGCGCGGCGCTTGTCGAGGGCAGCGCGAGTTTCGACGCGGCGACGGGGCAGTACACCATCCACTCGGCCGGATATAACGTCTGGTACACGCGCGACGAGTTCCGCTTTCTGTGGAAGCGCATGTCGGGCGACGCGTCGCTGGCAGCGGACGTCAACTTTGCCGATCCCAAAGGGTACGGCGACCGCAAAGCCGTCCTGATGATCCGGCAAAGCCTGGACGATGATTCGAAAGCCGCGATGGTGGCGCTGCATGGAGCGGGGATGGTGCACTTGGCGTGGCGGCCGGAACGCGATGTGCGCGTGCAGGACATGGAGTTTCGCATGGGCAGCCGCGGTGGCCGTCCCGGCGGTGCCTCGCCCGATAGCCTCGTCACCA
>CAWFPZ010000027.1:0-10960 GCA_963817835.1 uncultured Acidobacteriota bacterium
CCAGCTGATGGCTGCCGACTAACCCACAATCTGTGCCCCATTCATCGCAGCTTTATCGCGATGAGTGGGATACCCGCCTCGGACACGGTCTGTTTCCGTCCAGAGCATCGTAGATTTGCCCTATCCGATCTCAATCCCCGAAGACGGAAACTTGAGTTGCTGCTCGCTTGCGGCAGCACAAACGGCGGCAATCGCCGGGTGCCCCATCCTAAACGCGCTCTCCGCGTTTAGGGTGGGAGAGCACGAGCCCAAATAATCCTCGGCCATCTTGAGCAATAGAGCTCGACTGTCATCCCATTTATGTTGCTCAGGATGGAAAGGTTTAGGTTTAGCTTGCGGTAAACCACGCCCCGTCCTTCTCTCGCCGCACCGCTGACTCTCCGGCTGCTATCCGATCTCGATTCCGGAAGACGGAAATTTGAGCTGCTGCTCGCTTGCCTGGCGCTCCGCGCGGTATTTCCGGCAGGCTTCAATCTCGTCGGGAATCAGAACCCGATAGAGCGTGCCGTCGCGGTTGGGCTCGTCCTCTTTGCGAATGGCGCCGATCGCCTCGAGGGCGCGCAACGTGTCCTGCACCTTGCCCAGCGAAACCGGGTTCTCTTCAGCCTGGGAGTAGGAAGACTTCACAACGGCCGTGCGCAAGTGGCGCGTGCTGACGCGCAAATGCGGGTCGCCGTCCTTGGCAATCGTGTGACGGAAGAGGAACCAGTAGAACGCGGCATCGTAGGGCGTGAGAAGCGGCTGCAGATCGTCGACGATCTCCTGGATAACGGCGCAAAGTTCGACCGCGGAGAGATCGCGCTCGCCGGATGCCAGCGCGTTGGGCTCCGCTTCAAGCTCGTTCAGGAGCTGGCGTATCTTGTCAATCCGCTGATTCATGTTGCAGAGAATTCTACGCCTTGAAAACTCTTTTGGAATCAGCCTTTCTCAGGCCAATTTTTGTTGCCGTGAATTTGCATATAATTACGCCCCTTGGGCGCATACTTCTCTTAAATGGCCCAACTCTCCAATCCGCTCTCTCGCTCCCTGTCAGGTAAGTGCCCGGTCCGTACCCCCACCCCCCCCCCCCTCCCCCGGTCCGAACAGAAAGCCGGCGCCCGGCCACGGCCCTCTGACCACTGATCACTGATCACTGACCACTGCCGGCATCGTCGTCACAAAATCGAGTTGTGAAACTGTGAAGCCTGGAAATCAAGCAGAATCAATGGCTTACAAGAAAAAATCTCGTAGCCTCACACACTGTGAGTTTCTGTGAAACTGTGTAAGCACCTGGGAAGCAGGAATCGCAGCTCAGCGCAGCACAACGGCCATGGCGAAGCCGTCGAGGCCCTTGACGCCGACGGTCTGGAGAGCGACGGCGCTCAGGCGCGGATGCGCGGCCATCATCTCCAGGCAGCGGCGCGTGCCGCGGATGTCGGGCGCGGCGCTTTTGGCTTCAATCACCGTGCCGTGACGCGCCACGTTATCCACCACAATCACGCGTGCCGGGCCGCGAGAGCTTGAGCGCCCATTCGAGATACTGCGGATTGTTTTCCTTGTCGGCGTCGATAAAGATCAGGTCGAACGGACCAGCGCCTTCAGCCTTCAGAACAGGCAAGCTCGCGAGCGCCGGACCAACGCGGATTTCAACGCGGCGGAGCAGTCCGGCGCGGCGCAGATTGGCGCGAGCGACCTCTGCATGCTTCGGACTGAACTCCAGCGAAACGATGCGGCCGCCTTTGGGCAACGCGCGCGCCATCCAGATAGTGGAGTAGCCGCCGAGCAAACCGATCTCCAGCACGCGTTTGGCCTGCGTCATCTGCACCAGCACGTGGAGAAACTTGCCTTGCAGCGGAGAGACGTCGATAGCAGGAAGGCGAGCCGCGCGATTGGCCTTGAGCGCGGCATCGAGATGCTCGTCACGCGCAGCGAAGAGATCGCCGAAGTAGCGATCGACCGCAGTCCAGAGCGATTGGGAGTTTTTTTTCATTGGATGTATTCGGTTTTTAGCCGTTGGCTGTCCAAAGCTACTGTTTTCTGTCTTCAGTTTCCCTTGGTCACTGACACTTCTCACTTATTTTTCCCGCGCCACCACGAAATCCGGTACCCAGAGCAGGGCGCGCTTGTACTCGGACTCGGCGAGCGGGGCCAGCGCCTGGCGCGATTGTTCGGCGTAGCGATCGGCGGCAGCCATCGCATATTCGACAGACCCATTGCGGACCAGGATCTCCTTAATCTGCTGGCGGCTGACGTTTTCAAAGCTGCGGTCGTCGAGCACGCGACGGATGGCCTTGCGATCGGCAGCAGTCCCGTGGTCGGCGGCGTGAATCACCGCGAGCGTGGCCTTGCCTTCGCGCAAATCGCTGGCGACAGGTTTGCCCAGCACCTCTTCGGTGGCCGTCAGGTCGAGGACGTCGTCGACGATCTGGAAGGCGAGTCCCACAGCGCGGCCGAATGTGGCCAGGCGCGCCTCCTCCGCCTCGGGAGCGCCGGCCAGCACCGCGCCCAGGCGCATGGAAACTGAGAACAGGCAGGCGGTCTTACGGAAGATGAGGTCGTAGTACTCAGCCTCGGAGACGGCTTTGCCGAGTTTTTGAATCTGCAGAAGCTCGCCCTCGACCATCTGCTGCGTAAGGCCGATGAGCAGATCCAAAACTCGAAGATTGCGCTCTTCCAGCGCTACCTTGAAGGCCTGCATGTAAAGCCAGTCGCCGGCCAGCACGCATTTTTCGTTGCCCCAGGTGGTGTTGGCGGAGGGACGGCCGCGACGCTTGTCGGCGCCGTCGATGATGTCGTCGTGGACCAGCGTGGCCGTGTGCAGCATCTCCACCACCGCGCCCAGCCGGATGGCGCCCTGGCCCGAATAGCCAAGCAGGTGCGCCGCCAGCAGCAGCAGTGAAGGCCGGATGCGCTTGCCGCCGCCCTCGCGCAGGTATTCGGCAATCTCCGTGATGGTGCTGACGCTGGACGCCGCGTCGCGGCCCAGTTCCTGCTCGACCGCAACCAGGTCTTCGCGCAGAAGCTCGAAGACTTCTCTCGCCGCGGCTATGGTCAGTGTGCTCAAAGTTCTCCGATTCTAGAACATTTCAATAGGAAAGCGCGACTCGTACCGCGCCGGGCATTTCTGTGCCCCATACTTTCGCGCGGTTTGCGAGGGGTGGGAAACTGGTCTCATTAATTCGTCCGGTAGTTGGTGAATTGCAACTCCACGCCCAGATCCTTGCCCCGCAGCAGGGCGATGATGGCCTGCAACTCATCGCGATCCTTACTGGAGATTCGCACCGAGTCACCCTGGATGCTGACTTGCGCCTTCTTTTTCGAATCTTTAACAAGGCGCACGATCTCCTTGGCCTTCTCGATGGGAATGCCCTGTTGCAGGCTGATCTTCTGGCGCACGCTCTGCCCGGCGGCCGGCTCGACTTTGCCGTAGGTGAGGTTCTTAAGCGAGACGCCGCGTTTGACCAGCTTTTGCGAGAGGATGTCCTTTACCGCTTCCAGCTTGTATTCGTTGACCGAGGCGAGCTGAATGGTGTCGTTGCCCTCAAGGGTGACCTCGGAGTGGCTGTCCTTGAGGTCGAAGCGCTGGCGAATCTCTTTTATCGCCTGATCGATGGCGTTGCGGGCCTCCTGAATATCCACTTTGCTGACGATGTCGAATGAGTTGTCTTGAGCCATGGTTTCTATCCTCGAACTCCCCAAAGCGCCGGTGCCGACGCCGCCTTTATCAGTGTCCCACGTCTGGGCGAAGCTGAAAAAGCCGGTTGAAGTTTTTCGTGGTGACCGCGGCGATCTCGGCCTCGGAAACGCCGAGCAGCCCAGCCAAAGCCTGGGCAGTCTGGGCCACGAAAGCGGGTTCGTTACGCTGGCCGCGCTGCGGGACGGGCGCGAGCCAAGGCGCGTCGGTTTCCACCAAGATTCCATCCAGCGGCATGCGCACGGCCACGTCGCGCAGCGGCTGCGCCTTGACGTAGGTAAGATTGCCGGCAAAGGAGACGAGAAATCCCATGTCGAGCGAGCGCCGCGCCTGCTCCCAGCCGGCGCCGAAACAGTGCATAATGCCGCCCAGCCCGGTTTTCCTCCAATGCTCGTCAAGAACGAGAAAGAGATCGTCCCAGGCGTCGGTGGATTCATTGGTGCCGCGACAGTGGACGAGGATGGGCCGGCGGCGCGCGGCGGCAATTTCGAGCTGGCTGATCAGGCCCTGTCGCTGCACTTCGCGGGGCGCGCCCTCGTGGTAATAGTCGAGGCCGATTTCACCGCAGGCAATGACTTCGGGCTCGGCAAGAAGCGCGTCCAGCTTGGCGAGTGCGGTCTCGTCGGCTTCGGTGAGTGCTGTGCGGGTAGATGCCCGCGCTCGCATAAAGGCGCGGCAAGCCAGGCCGGCCGTTGAACTGGCGACAGAGATCGAGCGCCTGGTGCATCTCCGCCGGGCACTCGCCGATGCCGATGGAAAGCACTGTGCCTACACCCGCTTCAGCTGCGCGGCGAAGCATGGCTTCGCGATCGTCCGCATAGCGCGGACTGTCCAGATGAGCGTGGGAATCGATCAGCAAAGCGCCTCGCTGTGGGTATCGGAAGTCTGTTCGGCATCTGGAATCAGTGTAACGGGTGCGAAGAAACGCGCCAACCACGCCGCGCGCGGCTCCGCTCGTCTACCATCGGAGCAGATGCCGCAAAAACCCAAGCTCGGACAGAACTTTCTGGAGGACGCGTCGGCCGTCGAGCGGATTGTGGCGGCGACTGGGCGATCTTGCCGGGCGCACGGTGGTGGAGATTGGCCCCGGCCGCGGCGCCATCACTGGAGCGCTGGCGGCGCGGGCCGGACGCGTGCTGGCGATTGAGTTCGATCGCGAACTGGCCGCGGGATTGCGCGGGCAATTCAATGCGGAGCGCGTGACCGTCGTCAAGCAGGATGTTTTGCAATTCGATTTTGCGGCGGCGGCAGCCGAGGCCGGAGAGCCACTGCGCGTGGTGGGCAACCTGCCGTATTACATCACCTCGCCGATTCTGCTCAAGTTGGCGGCGAGCCACGCGGCACTGGATGTGGCCGTGCTGATGGTGCAGCGCGAAGTTGCGGAGCGCGTGACAGCTGTGCCGGGCTCCCGCGATTTCGGGCTGCTCTCCGTCACGCTGCAGATGTACGGGCCGGCCGAGCAACTGTTCACACTGCCGCCCTCGGCGTTTTCGCCTCCGCCCAAGGTACACTCCACCGTGTTTCGCTGGCGGTTTGCGCCGCGATTCGCTGAGCTGGGCGTCGACGAGGATAGTTTCCTGCGCTTCCTTCGTCAGGCCTTTGCGCAAAAGCGCAAGACGCTCAGCAACAATCTGCGCGCCGCGGGCATCGCGCCTGCGGCTGCGATCGCTGCCTTGGCCGCCGCGGGCATCGATGCGCAGGCTCGCGCCGAAGCTGTGCCGGTGGAGGCGCTGGCGGCGCTGTGGCGTGCGCTCGACAAGCCGAAATCCAGTAGCATATAGCCTGCTAGCTACATGCTATTGGCTATTGAACGAGAGGAGGAGGATGCGATGAAACAAACGATGTTTACCGTGATCGCGCTGCTGGGGGTTTTGGTGACGGCGGCAGCCACAGCGCAGGAGACCAAACCCGTGAAAGGGCAAGGCTGCGTGGCAGACCGGCGTGGAGGCCAGTTGCCTGGTGGTCAAGGACGTGAAGACCGGCGTTCTGTACAACCTCTTTTTCAAGGGGACGAAGCCCGAGGCCGGCACGGGAATCGAATTCACGGGCGTTCCGAGCGACAAGATGACGACCTGCATGCAGGGCAAGCCACTCGAAGTGTCCAATTGGTCACGCGTGGATGCGCTCAAGTGCCCATCAAGCCCGGCGCCGAAGCCGTAGACACCGGGGTTGAGGTCCAGCTCTAAACCCAGGGGCACGCCAGCATAGGCGGGCCTCGCCGGGTTTTCCTGCTCGCGGGCTTGCGCGTAAGCTATCAGGAGGGACGGCGGATCGAGGCGCCGGCCCATATTGCGCTGCGAATTCGGAACCCCAAGGGCTCTCCAGCGCATCTTGTTGAGAAGGAAACGATGAATCCGGTTGGCGAACAAACCCGGGAGCAGGCTCGACGCACCGCGTTTCAAGAGACGCTGCTGAGCGCGCGCCAGACCATGATGATGAGCGAGATTCTGAAGCTGGCCGCGGACAGCTTCCGCTCCAGCAAGACGCGCTTCGCGCTCACCGCTCTGGGCATGGTCATCGGCACGGCATCGGTGATCCTGGTTGTGACCATCGGACTCACGGGCAAGCAATACGTTCTCGAGCTGCTGCAAAAGATCGGCACCAACCAGGTGGAAGTGGAATATGCGGGCGGAGGCGCAACAGCGGCGGAGCGCGCCCGCTATACCGACTACCTGACGCAGGAGGACGAAAAGGCCGTGGACCAGCAGGTGCCCGGCATCATGTACTCCTCGCCCGTGCTGGAGATGCACAACCGCGTCAGCTTTCCCGGCGGCATCCAGAAGGACACGGAGGTGCTGGGCGTGAATTCCCAGTACCAGTTCATCCGCAACCTGATTGTGACCGACGGCCGCTTCTTCGACGAGACCGACGACACCATGCACATCAAGTGCGCCGTGGTGAGCCTGCACTTTGCGCAGGAACGTTACGGAAGCTCGGATGCGGCCATCGGCCGGAACTTTCAGATTCTGGGCATTCCTTTCACCATCGTCGGCGTTTTCGAAGAGAGCGTGGACGACTTCGGCATGTCGGAGATCACCGATGAAACCATCCTGGTGCCTTATACGGTGGCGCGCTACTTTACGGGAACCGAGCGCGTGAACCAGATTTATTTCTCGATGCAGAGCATGGACGAGGTGAACGACGCCTCAAAAGAAATCATCCGCGTGATCAGCCAGCGCCATCGCAAGAACTCAGTCTACAAAACCTACACTCTCACGGAACTGTTAGTGACGGCGGCCAAGATTATGAATGCGCTGACGGTGATGCTGGTGCTGGTGGCCTCGGTTACGCTGGCCGTGGGCGGCGTGGGCATTATGAACATCATGCTGGCCACCGTGCGCTCGCGCATCCGCGAGATCGGCATCCGCAAAGCGCTGGGGGCGACGCATCGCGAGATCAAATTGCAATTCCTCACCGAAGCTGTGCTCATCTCGCTCACCGGAGGAATCGTCGGCTGTATTGTCGGCCTCGCCATACCGCTCTCCATCCGATTCTTCACGGACTATCAATTTCCCACCCCGTGGCTTTCCGTGGTGATTGCGCTGGCAGCGGCGACCATGGTGGGCGTCGTCTTTGGCACCGTTCCCGCCACGCGCGCGGCACAATTGGATCCCGTGGATGCCCTCAAATATGAATAGCCCCGGGGCCGGCCGGAAGGACGCGGACGGCGACGAACCCTCGCAGGGTCCCAACCTCGTTCTTCTTTACAGCCTGATTGCGCTGGCGCTGGCCGTGGCCATCGGCCTGGCATTGCTGATTGTGTGGCCGTTCTACGCGCGGCACTAGACAGCTGCGCGGGTTACGCCTGAGAGTGCCGTCGGCGTCACGGAGGAAGTTACGGAGCGGCAACCCGCACCCGGCAGTCCGCATCTATCGTCGAAGTCCTCGCCATCGAAATTGCGAGGGATAAGGAGCCTGCTATGCGCTCGTTGTTGCGGTGCTTCACTTCAATTCTGCTGGCCGCTGTGATCGCAGTTCCCCTGTTCTGCGGCGGTTGCGAGGCCAGGGTCGGCGTTTACGACCCCTACTACCACGACCGTCACGTGTGGGCCGCTGAGGAGCCTTACTACACTCAGTGGGAACACGACACGCATCGCGATCACATGGACTTTAACAAGCGCAGCGATGCCGACAAAAAGGCATATTGGGACTACCGGCACAGCCAGCACTAAGCAGGTGTCAGGTTTCAAATGTCGTTAGGTTTCCCGGACTGCGATCGTCTCCGCCCGCTCCACGATAAGCGCGGGAATGCCGTCGACGATGGGGTATCTGCGAGCGCAGGCGCTGCAAACCAGGTGCGAATCTTCGGTGCGCAATTCCCCATGGCAGGCCGGGCAGGCAATCTGCGCGAGAATCGATGCGTCGAATTCAAGTGGGATCGCATGCATGCGTCTGCTGCTCCAGATATCAGGTTCCAGGCGTCAGCCGTTCACTCTTCCCTACTGGCTACGCCCTATTCTCTGCTTTTTTCATTGAATGATCGCGTCGGGGTGGCCGCCTTGATTGGGACGGATCCTCGGCCGGCCGGAGAATGCCTGCTCAATGCCTCCGTTGGCGTCGGAGCGCGAGAACTCGTACGCTACGCGGATGCCGTTATAAATGGCGACGTCGTTTGAGGAGCCGTGGCCGATGATGCAGACGCCGCGCACGCCGAGGAGCGGTGCGCCGCCGTATTCGGAGGGGTCGAGGCGGCGGCGAAAGTCGTTGAAGGCGCGACGCGACAGAAGCGCGCCCACCTGCGCGGTGACGGTTTTATTGAGCGACGTGCGCAGCACGTCGCGCACAAATCGACCGATGCCTTCGCTGGTCTTGAGCGCCACGTTGCCCACAAAGCCGTCGCAAACAATTACGTCGGCATTGCCATTGAAAATGTCGCGGCCCTCCACGTTGCCGATGAAATTGATCGGCAGGGCCTTGAGCAGAGGCCAAGCCTCGCGGGTGAGCTCGTTGCCCTTGGACTCCTCTTCGCCGATGGAGAGCAGGCCCACGCGGGGCTTGGCGATCTTGAGCACGCTGCGGGCATACATCTCGCCCATCACTGCAAATTGCTCCAGATTTTGCGCCTTGCAGTCCACATTGGCGCCCACGTCGAGAAGCACGCATGGGTTGCCTTTTGAGGTGGGCATGGGGGTGGCCAGAGCAGGACGGTCGACGCCGGGCAGCGCGCCCAGCACCATTTTTGCAGTCGCCATTGCCGCGCCGGTGTTGCCGGCTGTTACAAAGCCCGCGGCTTTGCCCTCGCGCACCAGCTTCAGGCCGACGCGCATGGAGCTGTCGCGCTTGCTGCGCACGGCGTGAGCGGCTTTCTCGTCCATTCCGATGCGCTCTGCGGCGTGGTGGATGACGATGGGCAGGTCCTCGTTTTCGAGGTGCTCGTCGAGCAGGTCACGCAGCTCGGACTCGGGCCCCACCAGATGCACGCGCACGGGAAGCGCACGACAGGCGAGGATAGCCCCGCGAATTTCCGGCTCGGGAGCCTTGTCAGAACCAACCGCGTCCAGCACGATGTCGGTAAGCATTTGAATTGTAAGCTACTTGGCTTCTTTTGCATCCAGCACAGCGCGGCCCTTGTAGGCTCCGCACTTGGCGCAGGCACGATGGGGAAGCTTCTTCTCGTGGCAGTTAGGGCACTCAGAAACCCCGACCGCGGTAAGAAAGTCGTGGGCGCGGCGGAGAGCGGTGCGGCGCGTGGAATGGCGCCTTTTCGGATTCGGCATGATGTTTCCTCTATTTTCGTGATCCGTGAACAGCGGACCGTGCACCAAATTCCCGTTCACGGTTCACAACTCACGATGTACACGACAGATTTTTCAGGACTTAATCCGGCTGCGCAAATCCGTCAACGCTTCCCAGCGGGGGTCACTCGGTCCCTCATCGCAGGAGCAGGGCTGAAGGTTGCGATTTGCTCCGCAGCGCGGGCAAAGTCCCTTGCAGTCGGGCTTGCACAGCGTTCTGACCGGCAGGGACAAAAGCACCTGCTCGCGCAGCACATCTTCAAGCAACAGACTGTCTCCTTGATAATAACCGATTTCCGTCTCAGACGCCGTAATGGACCGCTCGGGGACGTCGGCATCGGCGCCCAGAGGCCGGAAGATGAGGTCGAACTCGGCTGTGAGCGGAATTTCGACCGGTTCGATGCAGCGAGCGCAGGGAACCTGGAAATTGCCTGCAAAGCGGCCCCTGAGGCGAACGTCTGCAACGATATCTTTGGGCCCACGGTGCTCGTGGATCACTTCGGCGCTGCCGGAAGTGGCCAGATCGCCCACTTGCGTGGCTTCGTCCCCGTAATCGATGGCGCCGGGGGCGAGTTTCAGGTCGAATTCAACCGGTTCGCGCTCGAGCTCAAGGATTCTGAATTCCATGCTATGAGGGTAAAGCAGCGACGGGGGCAACCGAAAGTGGAATTCGAAACCGGGGAATGCGGATGGATACACCCCGGGGCGAACTCTTTGCCGCCTTGCTGATTTTGATGCCGCAAACTTTGGCGCGAGACAGTTTCTCGAGTGTCCCGATGGCAAGAAATCGTCAAACAGTAGTGGGTTGTATTATGAGTTTTCGAGTACTTTCATTTCCTAAGCGGACCCCAGCCAGAGAAGGGTCCTACGACACCGGGAGCGGCGCGTGATTCGAGCGATTGTCGATTTTGCCCTCCGGAGCCGTTGGCTCGTGCTGGGCGGCGTGGTTGTCCTCACAGCATGGGGCGTCATCTCCTTCCGCTCCCTGCCGGTTGAGGCGTATCCCGACGTCGCCAACAACTACGTCCAGATCATCACGCAGTGGCCGGGCCGCTCGGCTGAGGAGATCGAGCGCCAGGTCACGGTTCCAGTCGAAATCCAGATGGCGGGCATTCCCCGCCTCGCGCATCTGCGCTCGACCACGCTGGCAGGCCTCTCCAGCGTGATGCTCATTTTTGACGACGGGACCACCAGCGATGTGAATCGCGAGCACGTGATGGAGCGGCTCGGCACGGTAAATCTTCCCGCAAACCTGGTTCCGCAGATGGGCACGGACTGGAGCCCGGTGGGCCAGATCTACTGGTATTCGGTAGAGAGCACGAATCCCGCTTACGACGTTATGGAGCGGAAGGCGATCGAAGACTGGCTGCTGGAAAAGTCGTTCAAGAGCGTGCCCGGCGTGGTGGATGTCTCGAGCTTCGGCGGGCCCACCAAGGAGTACCAGATCGCGCTGGACCCGGAGAAGCTGGTTGCCTACGGCCTGAGCATCAGCCAGGTGGAGCAGCAGATCGCGAGCAACAACACCAACGGCGGCGGCAGCTTTATTGAGGAA
>CAWFPZ010000028.1:0-15626 GCA_963817835.1 uncultured Acidobacteriota bacterium
CCTTGCGACCCGTTCACGTTGTAGAAGCGCGCAGTGTGCATGTTCAAGCGCATGTCGCCGTGTGAGGCGTTGATAAACACGTCATTGGGCCCGCCGGTCATCTGCAGATGGCCGTCGGCTTCGAGTTCGGTGGTCGTCCGGTTGTAGGTCGCGCTGTCGGCGCGAATCACGTAATCGCGATAGTGCACCACCACGTCGCCGGTGAGGGTGAGCGTATCGCCGGCCCAGTCCTGGTGCTGCGCCTCCCATTCCACGGGTGTTCCCGTCTCCGGCGCCGGTTCCGGCACGGCCTGTGGCATCAGCTCCTGGCCGGGGTCGTCGGGAAGTTCCGCGGCAGGAGGCGCACCGGGGGTCTCCGCGGCGCTCGTCCCACGTTGCGACGCAGGTGCCACGTTGGTCAACACTTGCGGGGCCTGTGCGCCCAGTTGCAGGTGACAGGCAGCCAGCAGAGTGATACATACTAAATAACGAGGACGCATCCCTGACTCAGACCGGTGTAAGGCTCAGCATAGCAAAGCCAGCCGCATTCAATGGGACGCATGCCTCTCGCTCTGGTAACCGCACAATCCGGGTTGACCGCACGGTCACGAGCCTTCTTCACTGGGCACGCCCGTCTTTGTCCGCAAGCCTCTTTCCTTGGTGTTTACGTAACGTCTGCGTTGTCCCGATTTCGGGCTGCGGCGCGGACTACATCATGCGCGCGAGCCGGGAACGGCCCGCCGCAGCAGGAGGGATACGGGAGCATTGAGCACATCATTACATTCCGCTGTTCTTTTCCCCGAGTGGAAGCAGGAAGTCAATCGTCGCGTAGCCGCGCACTTGAGCCGCAAGACGAATTCAGAAGGCGAGACCGCCACGCCCGCCGAACATCGGCCCGCGCGTGGCAGCCGGGCTGCCCAGGCCGCAGCGAGAGTGGCCGCGCGTTACGCCAATGCGCCCAGCTATAACGAAATGCTTACCCGCGAGGCGCGCGCCGCGGTGCATGCCGCTGAGGCCGCATCCAAAGCTGCACAGCAAGCGCAGGCCGCCTTTCAGTACGTTCTCGATGGCCTTGAAGCTGCCACCGCGGCTGAGCCTGCCTGGGAGCCCGAGCTCATCCCCGCGCGCCACGGCACGCCGGTGGCTGTTCCACCGCCGCAAAGGCTGGCGCAGCGGCCTCCCGTCCACGCTGAGGCGGCGATTGCGCCGGCGTGGGAGTTGGAGACCGACACACAATCGGATGACGCCGGATCCTACGATGGATCGTCTCGTTCCAATCGTCCATCCATTATGGAGGCGCACGTCAGTGAGCCTGGCGAATCGGCTCAGCCCATTTACGCCAACCTGATCGAATTCCCGCGGGAGATGATCGCGACCCGCAGGGCACGCCCGCGGCGTGCGGAAGGCCCCCTGGCTGAGACGGAATCCACGCCTCAGTTGAGCATCTTTGAAGTCGATCCGGCCGCCATCTCCATCGAGCCCGCGCCGATTACCACGGACTCGGCAGTAGCGCCGACATGGATGCGTCCCGAATGGTCGGCCATGACCCTGGAGGCACTGCCTCCAACCATGAAATTCGACGCTTTGCCTCCAACCATGGACCTGGCAGCTTCGCCTGCAAGCGTGGACCTCGCAACGCAGCCGCGGCGAGAATTCGTCGACCATTTCCTCGAGGAGCCCGCGCCCAGGACTGCAACAGCGATCGAGATCGAGCCTGCGCCGATGAACCGGCGACTGCTTGCCATTGTGGTCGATTGCACATTGATCGCCGCAGCGCTGGTGGGAGCTGCCATGCTGGCTGCGTCGAATGCCAGCGAATTGCCGGGTGTGCGCGCGCTGGAGTTGGGCGCCGCGGTCGCGCTGCTGGCCATCGGCGTTGCCTATCACGTTTGCTTCATGACCCTGGCCCGGGCCACGCCCGGCATGAAATATGCCGGCATCGAGCTCAACACCTTCTCGGGTCACAGGACTACCCGCGGGCAACGCTGCGGGCGCATGCTGGCGCTGCTCTTGTCGGTCTTGCCGCTCGGCCTCGGCGTGGTGTGGGCGCTGTTCGACGACGGCAACCTAACTTGGCATGATCGGCTGTCGAAGACGTATTTGCGGAAGCGGTGAGCGATCGGGAAAGTGAAGCGGAGCAATCTCTGGGGCCTAAGAAGCCTAGGCTTCTTAAGCCCTGCTCATCGCTTCCCCGATTTGCTTTTGCCCGACCACTGACCACTAATCACTGCCTTACCGCCCGCAACGCACTCGCGCCCGCGCCGATCAGCGCGGTTTCGTCGTTCGGAGGGAGGATTTCCAGCGAGAAGCTCTGCAGCGGGGTCATCCGGACCATGGTTTCCAAGTGGCTGCGCAGCAGCGGCAGCTCCAGAAATCCCACATTCTTTCCGGTGAAGTAAAAGCGTCCCGGCCCCGCCAGGTGAATGAACGAAGCGGTGGCGGCGGCCAGCGCACGGTGCCACAAGTCTACAAACTTGCGGCAGCGCATGTCGCCATTTCGGGCGTTGGCGAACACTTCTTCGGGCTCCAGGTCGAGAAACCGCATGCGCATGGCGCGATAGCCCACGATTCCCTCGAGATGCCCACTGCCGCCGCATCCGCAATAGCGCTCCTTGGGGTCGAGCGTTACTGTGATATGCCCGCCCTCCCACACGCCCTCGGCGTGCGGCCAGCGCCCGTAGCCGATGCCGTTTCCGATGGTCCACACCCGAGTAAGTTTGTCGAGCCGGTTGTGCGTGGCAGCCACTCCCGCGGCAACGGCGTCCGCGTCATTGGCGATATACACCGGCGCCGCGATGCCACGCTCCGCGAGCGCCGAGGTCAGCAACTCCGCCAGCCGCACGCCCTTCATCTGCGGCAGATTGGGCGACTCCTCGACCACGCCCGCGCGCACGAAGCCGGGAACGGCTACACCGATCGCGTCAATCCCACCCGCGTTGCCCGGATCCATCCTGCCGGAGTCCGTCTTGGCCGGGTCAATTTTGCAAGCGTCTGCCTTGCCCGGTCCGGCTTTGCCGCCCACCAGGCTTGCGATTTGCCCGGCAAGAAGATCGACCAATTCACTGTGGGGAATCGCCTCCAGCGCTTCAACCGCATCCGGGTCGGCGGGATAGCGCAGCACTTTTCCGGCCGGCCGCAGTTCCTCCAGCCTCGCCGCCGCGATGTGGTCCGTGATGACCACGCCAATCGCCGTTGTCATAACACCCTCCAGGGGAAGAGCCGCGAACAGTGAAGAAGTAAAAAAATGAAACGGGTGAATAAAGTGAATCGTGCCCGCTCGCTTCTACTCCGTCTGGTACCGGTGCAGCCGCCCCAGCCCATTGAACGCGGCCACCTTGTAACACTCCGCCAACGTGGGGTAGTTGAAGACGGTGTCGATGAAATAGTCCATGGTGCCGTCGAGGGTCATCACCGCCTGGCCGATGTGCACCAACTCGCTGGCGTCCTCGCCGATGATATGCACGCCCAGCAGCTTGCGCGTGTCGCGATGGAAAATCAGCTTGAGCCGCCCCGTGGTGTCGCCTCGAATTTGCCCGCGCGCCACCTCGCGGTAATAGGCCATGCCCACTTCGTAGGGCACGTCTTCACCCGTCAATTGCTCCTCGGTTTTGCCAATGAAACTGATCTCCGGGATCGTATAAATACCGTAGGGATAAAAGCTGGGATTGGAAGACGCCGCATGGTCGTTGAACGCGTGCGATGCGGCGACGCGTCCCTGCTCCATTGACACCGAAGCCAGCGAGGGAAAGCCGACCACGTCGCCCGCCGCATAGATATGCTCCACCTTGGTCTGGTAGTACTCGTCCACGGCAATGCGGCCGCGCTTGTCGGCTTCGAGGCCGGCGGCAGCCAGGTTCAGGTCTTCCACGTTGCCCTGGCGGCCCACCGCATACAGCAGGGCGTCGCCGGAAACCTTCTTCTTGCTCTGCAGGTTGGCCACGACCGTGCCAGGAGTCGGCTCCTCCACGCTTTCCACTTCCTCGCCCAGGCGCATGGTCACGCGCATGTCGCGCAGGTGGTAGCTGAGCGCCTCGATAATCTCCTGATCGGCGAATTCCAGCAGACGGCTGCGCTTTTCGATCAGCGTTACGCGCACGCCCAGCACTGCGAACATGCAGGCGTACTCCACGCCCACCACGCCGCCGCCCACCACGATCAACGTCCGGGGCAGGCACTCCAGGCCCAGAATCTGGTCGCTGTTGACGATAGTCTTGCCATTGACAGGCACTTTGTCTGAGACGGCCGGCTTGGTGCCCACGGCAATGATGATCCGGTCGGCCTCCAGCGTCGCATCGGTCTGCACGCCTTCCACACGCACATGGTGGGGATCGATGAAGCTGGCAATTCCATGCACTACGTCGATGCCGTTGCGGGAGAGCTGCGCTTCGGTCACGTCGACTTCCGTTTTGATCACCGCCTGAACCCGGAAGGCCAGGTCCGCCATGGTGATCCGTTCCTTAACCCGGTAGTTCACGCCGTACACCGAGCGGTAGTTGTAGCCGGAGAGATGTAGCACCGCTTCGCGCATGGTTTTGGAGGGGATGGTGCCGGTGTTGATGCATACGCCGCCCACCACCTGCCGGGCCTCCACCACGACCACGCGCTTGCCCATTTTGGCAGCGGCCACGGCGGCCCTTTGGCCTGCGGGCCCGGAACCGATCACGATCAAGTCGTACTTTACCGCGCTCATGCCTTTTTCTCTCCCTTTTTCTTTTCTGGATGGGATGCGGACCCTGGGATGGCGCGTGCTCGACCGCGCCGCTTGCAATTCCAGAATAACTGTACACGGGGTGTGCGTAAGGGAATGCGTAAAGGAAATGAAAAGGGAGCGAAGCGCCAGGTCGTGGTAGAGGGCAGGCGGGCAGCCCCGGTAAGAGGTCTGGGTCTCAAATGCCGGGGCCGCAGATTGGGGTACCCGCCTGACTTTGGGCCGTGGTCACGCGTGCGCGATGAGCACATTGTGAACCCATTCGTTCTATCGACGGAAAGAGCTCCGTCTTGAATGCGAATCCGCCGCCCGTGCGTCCATCTCCCCGCCCCACAGTTCGCCGCACAGACGGGCTACCGCTTGCCCGATGCCTCAGTAAATCGATATGCTTGGTGCCGATCCCGGTTTCAGGTTGGGAAACTTCCCGGAATGAGGCGCCCCATGCTTCGACCCACGAATCCCTGCAAAATTGCTGCTATGGCTGTAGCGCTGATCTTCTGCGCCCCGTGCTTGCTATCTGCACAAACGGCTCCCGCGCCCCCACCACCGCCGCGCCCCGCACCAACGCCTGAGCAACTTGCCATCCAGGCCGCTTCAGAAAAGGACCATCAGCGCACGATGGACCTGCTCGGCATAAAGGAGCTCCGTCCGGGCGCAAGCGGCAGCGCCAACGGAATCAACCCCGCCAATTACGACGAGTCGAAGGCGAACATCTATCCCAACCTTCCCGATCCCCTGCTTTTGAACAACGGCAAGCGCGTCACCACAGCCAAAGTCTGGTGGAAGCAGCGCCGTCCCCAGATCGTCGAGCTCTTCGACCGGGAAATCCTCGGCCGCGTTCCCGCGCATCTGCCCGCGGTCACATGGCAGGTCGTCAGCACCACACAGGAAAAGAACGGCGACATTCCGGTGATCACGAAAAAGCTCGTCGGCCACGTGGACAACGCAAGCGATCCGGCGATCAACGTCGACATCGATCTGACGCTGACCACGCCGGCCAACGCCGAGGGTCCGGTTCCCGTGATAATCGAGCTCACTTTCAGCCGCCAGTTCATAGCGGCCATTGCGCGCTCGATTCCCGAGATGGCTCCCGGCGCCAACCAGGGGCCAACGTGGCAGCAACAGCTCTTGGCGCGTGGATGGGGATACGCCGAGTACGTTCCCACCAGCGTTCAGCCCGACAACGGCGCGGGGCTCACGCAGGGCATCATTGGGCTCGCCAATAAGGGGCGGCCGCGCTCGCTCGACGACTGGGGTGCGCTGCGTGCCTGGGCGTGGGGCGCGAGCCGGGCTCTCGATTATCTCGAAACAGACCCCGCGGTGGATGCGCGCCAGGTGGGTATTACAGGCCACTCACGCTATGGCAAGGCCGCGCTCGTCGCCATGGCTTATGATCCGCGCATTGCCATCGCTTACATCAGCTCGTCAGGCGAGGCAGGCGCCAAGCTCTACCGCCATCACTTCGGTGAAGAGATCGGCAACATCGCAGGCGCGTCGGAGTATCACTGGATGGCCGGCAATTTTCTCAAGTACGATGGACCGCTCACGGTTGCGGACCTTCCCGTCGACGCGCATGAGTTGATCGCGCTCTGTGCTCCACGCCCGGTGTTCATCGGCGGCGGTGCGACAAAAGGCGACGGCTGGGCCGACGCAAAAGGCATGTTCCTCGCTGCGGTTGCCGCCGGTCCGGTCTATACGATGCTGGGCAAGAAAGATTTGGGGACCGCAGAGTTCCCACCGATCGAAAGCGCGCTCATTTCCGGCGATTTGGGTTTCCGTCAGCACACCGGCGGCCACACGCCCGCGCCCAACTGGCCCACCTTCATTGATTTCGCCAGCCGCTATCTGCATGCGCCCGCGGCGAAGGCGCCATAGGCAGCGGAACTACGGCTCAGGCGGCGCTGAGAGGATGCGGGCGGTCGAGCCAAAACGGTGGTAGTTTGTGAAAGTCACTTCGTTGAGATTCATGAATCCATCCTCGTCGAACCGCAAGGGTGGCAGATGGATAAATGCAGTGGTCCTCACCGGGCATTGATACTCATGCTCACCGATTTTAACCATGCCGTACTCCACCCATTCGCCTACCTGCGCCGTGGGGCCGGTGCCATCGAAATCCGCTTCAATGGTCATCCGCAACACCGCGCCGGTTTCGGAATCGAGATAAAGAAATCCGTGATAGCCGGGGTCACCATGAAATTGCCTGGAAGAGGCTTCTCGAGGCATCCGGCTTCCGGCCGGAGAAGGCGCAACGGAAACCACACAGCAGAAGTCGACTGTGAAGTGCGACGCCTCCTCCGGCACGACATACTGAAAAACCGCCGCCAGTCCGTCGCGCATTTGCTCCCAGTGGCTCCAGACCACTTTTCCCTTGGCGCTGTCGGTGAGAACGATTTGCAGAAGCGGGCCGAATTCTCCAAATGACGTCAATCCATACGGCCTTTCGCCGGACTTTTCTTCCTTGCCGGGGTTCGCTGCAGTGTCTACATTCACTTCGCGCCCTTCGCGGTAGGTGATTTGACGACTGTATTCCCCGTTTGCATGCAGTACTCCACGCGCCACAAAGCCAGCTCGGCTGGCATCCGGAGTCATACTGAAAACGGAGTTGTCGAACGTGTACGTTGTTCGCGTCGCAAGAAAATTCGGAATTCTTCCCAGCGTCACCGACACAAAATTCATTGCCCCCTGCATCAGCCGCGTCTGCTCCGCCGCATCCGGCGCAGCTTTGGCGGGGATTTCGCTTGCAGGGGGCTCGAGAAATGCAGACTGGTCCGCGAGCAGCTGCAATGCCTGCGCCGCTTTCTTTCCGGGCTTCAGGTCTGCTGTGATCCGGTCCAGCGTGGGTCCGGTCAATTGCTCGCTCAGCTCCATCCCGCCCAGATGGTCAGCGATCGAGCCATCGCTTTTGTGCGATGCGTACTGCGCGGAAAGGAACTGCTTGAGCTCTGCAACCGTCACGCGTTGTGAATTCTGCGCGCGAAGCGCCGTGGCCGCCAGCATCAAAAGAAGCATCCATCGTCGCATCGCATTTGCCTCGAGAAGCGAAAATCAAAGAGAACCGGGAAGCACCCTTATAGCTGCTTCGACATCACAATGCAATGGCATTTCATTCCTGGCCGCAGCGTCTGCGAGGTCTTGAACGCCTCGGTCCCAATCTCTGCGTAGCCCAGGCGCCGATAGAGAGGCGGCAATTCCGTCCGCAAGTTCAGCACGGTAATATCCACAGCTTCACATCCCTGACGGCGAAAACGATTCTCCGCCGCTTCCACCGTGCGACGCCCCAGGCCTTCGCGCTGCCGTGCGGGATCCACGGCCAGCATGCCCAGATAGCCGCGCTTGCCGCGCCGCTCCACGTATACCGAGGCGAGCAGACGTCCTTCGCCATCCTCAGCCATCAAAATGCAACCCTTGGCCATCATGGCCGCAAGCCGCCGGTGGTCGGTGCGCGTGCCTTCGAGGAATGTTTCCACGGAAAATGCGGCGTTGATGAGCTGGATCAGGTGCGGCCGGTCGATGGCCGCGGCCACGCGAAAGCGAATTTCGTCCTCCGCTGCGCCTCGTCGGTTTGCCGTCATCTTCCCATTATTGCGGATGCGACTGCGCCCATGTCTTGTATGCGTTCAGCACGGCGACGCCTTCGGCGTTGTACCAGGAGTATCCGTTGCGCCGCTCCAGGCTCAGGTCGTTCACATCGTCGTGGATAGTCTTGTCGCGATCGCCAAAAATTGGTTTGTCAGTCCCGATCTCGTAGTACCGCGACCAGATGGGCCCCGCGCCCTCCACGGCCACCAGCTTGCGCCCGCCGGGGCTCTGGCGGTCGGCCATGAAGTTCCCGCTCCCGTAGCGGAACCCGAAGATCTCGACCTTCACGAACCACGCGCACGCCGCGTGCACCGCGGCGACCTCCGCCGGAGTCGGATTGGGCAGGCTCATCAAGAACTCGACCACCGGAAAGCTCTCGTCGCTGGTCAGCGAAGGCATTTCGTAGTTGCGCGCCGAGGCTGGTTCCAGCGTGAGTGCATCGTACTGCTGCGCCCACGCCGTCTTCACTCCGTTTTCGACGATTTGCAATTTCAGCAGGCAGTCGATGCCGCGTTGCGCGGCCGGTCCTGCGCGCTTCACCATCGCAGCCGGCAGAAATCTGTAATCCGGCGCGCCCTCGGCCACGTTGTTCAGAATCTCCACGGCGTGCGTCATGGCATCGTCGTTGATGGTGATGGTGTCGTGGTACGTGCCCTCGAGAGGCCACACCTGCGGCCAGCCGCCGTTGGGATACTCGGAATTGAGCAAGTACTCCACGCCGCGCTCGACGGATGCGCAAATGGGCGCGGCGTCCGCATCGCGATGCGCGGCCAGCAGAGCCGTCGCAACTCGCGCCAGGAAGCGGATCTGCATCCACGTTGAATCGTTGTCGAGCGTGGCGATGTAGTGCCAACTGGGATCAGCCGGCTTGTCGAAATCCGCCAGATCAGGGAAGCGGTTCTCGTTGTCGGCGTCGTAGAGGTCGCCCGGAGCGCGGGGTCTCGTCACCATGTCGATGTTCTTGCTCCAGCCGCCGTCTGCCACCTGCCATGTGATGATGTTGCGCGCATCCTTGAGCGCCTCCTCACTGCTCCACCACTCCGCCGGATGGTCTCCACGCAGGGCAAACATGCCGCGTCCGCCCATGGCATGTTTAGGACTGGTGTTGCCCGCGGCTTTTTGCTCGTCTGCGAGGGTTTGTTTGTCGATGGCCTTCTGTTTCTCCGACCGCTCCAGATACTCCAGCCACACTTTCTGCTGTTTCTTCGGCAAGGTCGCGATGCGCTCGCGATTCACGGGCTTGGCGATCACGTTCATGCCAATTACTTTGGCTGAGGAAGCGGTGGGCAGGCCCAGGGCAACAAGCGAAGCCAGGAGCAGAAACAGCAGGGATCGGCGATTGAGGCACATTGTCTGGTTTCTATCCCAGCGCAACTGACCTTGTCAATGGGAGGTCAGACCACTGGCCGGTGCCAGCGGATTAAGCTTCCTGTCCCTCTTCGGGAGCGGGCAGAATGTCGTCCTGGCGCGCAAACCAAACGTAGAGAGTGGGCAGCAGGAAGATGCTGATCACGAGATTGGCCAGCAGGCCGCCCACAATCACGATCGCGAACGGCCGCTGCGAGTCGGATCCGATGGCGTGCGACATCGCGGCGGGGAGCAGCCCGAGCGTGGCCACCAGCATGGTCATCATAATGGGGCGAAGACGCAGAACCGCGCCCTCCACGGCAGCATCTTCAATGGGATTGCCGCGCGCCCGGAGTTGATTGATGTACTCCAGCATGATCACGCCCACCTCTACCGATACGCCAAACAGCGCCAGGAAGCCCACCGCCGACGACACCGAAAAATTCGTGCCTGTCAGGAACAGCGCCAGCGGCCCTCCAATCGAAGCCATCCCCACGCTGACGATAATCAGCAGCGCCCATTTGAACGAACGAAACATGGTGTAGAGAATCACGAAGATCATCGTCAGCGTGATGGGAACAATCACCGCCATGCGCTTATTGGCGCGTTGCTGGCTGGCATACTCGCCCGCCCACTCCAGGTGATAACCCGAGGGCAGATGCACATTGCGCTGCACCCTCGCAATCGCCTCTTCCACTGTCGATCCCAGGTCGCGCCCGCGCACTGAGTACTTGATCGCGATGTAGCGCTGGCCGCCTTCGCGGTAAATCTCCTCCGCGCCATCGTCGGTCGATACGGTGGTCAGTTGTTCGAGGCTTACGCGCTCGCCCGACGGCGCCAGCAGGCGGATGTTCTCAATCGCTTCCTGGGTGTCGCGAAATTGCCGCTGATACCGCAGCGTGACGTCGAAGCGCGCCTCGCCCTGCTGCACCTGGGTCACCGCATTCGAACCCACCGCGGTCTGGATCGCGTCCTGAATGTCGTTCACGTTGATGCCCCAGCGCGCCGCGGCCTCGCGATTCACCCGCAGGTTCAGATTCGGTTGTCCGATGACGCGGAAGATCCCCAGGTCCGCGATGCCGGGAACCGTCGCCATCTGCGCCTGCACCAGGTCCGCCGTCTGCTCCAAAGTGCGTAAATCGTCCCCATAGAGCTTCACGGCCAATTCGCCCTTCACGCCGCTCACTGCCTCTTCCATGTTGTCCGAGATCGGCTGCGAGTAGTTCCAGATGACGCCGGGAAACTGCGAAAGTTGGGCATCCATAGCGGCAATCAAGTTTTCTTTGTCCTCGTGGAAGATCGGGCGCCACTTCTCTTTCGGCTTCAGATCGACAAAATACTCCGTGTCGAAGAAGCCGGTAGTGTCGGTGCCATCATCGGGCCTTCCCGTCTGGCTCACAACTTGCGTGACCTCGGGGAACGACGCCATCACGATGCGTGCTTTGTTGGTGAAGTCGATGGAAGCCGTAGGACCTTCGCTGGGCGACAAAGTACCGCGCACCCAGATGGAGCCTTCATCCAGGTGGGGCAAAAACTCCGAACCGATCGGGCCGCCGACGGTAAGATAAATCGCCACTGCGAACAATCCGAAGGCGATGCCCACGGTCCCGTAGCGATGCTTAATCGCTGTCCGCACTGCTCCGCGATAGCGCTCCGTGAGCCAGTGCATCAATGGGTTCTGCCAGTCTTTGGCTCCTTTGCCGAACGCCAGGCTCGCCATCACAGGCGCAACCACGATTGAAAATACCAGCGCGCCAAACAAGGCGAAGGTCACCGTCCACGCCATGGGCTTGAAGAGCCGTCCTTCCACCGCCTGCAACGTGAAGATGGGCAGATACGACGTGATGATGATGGCGCGCGCAAAGAACACCGGCCTCTGCACTTCATGCGCGGCAAGTTGAATCTTCTGCGCCGGGTTTAGCCGGTTCTCACTGTGCGCCAGGTGGCGGATAATGTTTTCAATCATCACCACCGAGCCGTCCACGAGCATGCCGAAGTCCAGCGCGCCCAGGGAAAGAAGGTTCGCCGGAATGTGGCTCAAGTTGAGGCAGATGGCGGCAAACATCAGCCCAAAGGGAATGGTGAGCGACACAATGATGGCGCCGCGCACATTGCCCAGAAACAGGAACAGAATAATCGCGACCAGGATCATTCCCTCGGTCAGGTTCCGCTCCACCGTGGTCACGGTGAACTTCACGAGATCCGATCGGTCGAGGAAGGGAACCACCCGCACGCCGTTGGGAAGAACGCCGTGATTCAGCTTGTCGACTTCCTCATGGATGCCCTTCAACACCGGATCCGAATCGTCGCCCTTCTGCAGCAGCACGATGCCTTCTACCGTGTCGGGATTGTCCATCACAGTTCCATCGGGCAGATGCGTCGACTTGCCGATCTGTCCCAGGCGGATCTTCGCGCCCTGCGAAACTGTGGCGATATCTTTGATCCTCACCGGGGCGCCGTTCTCGGTCTTGACTACGGTCTCTTCAATGTCGTGCACGCTGGTGTAGAGACCCAACCCTTGCACGTTCACCTGCTGCTGACCCTCTTCGATAAAGCTGCCGCCGCCGTTGGTGTTGTTGCTGGCCAATTGCTGTTCCACCTGGCTGATGCTCAGGCCGTAGGCAACCAGCTTGTCCGGATCGAGTTCGACCTGGTATTCCTTGGTCGGCCCGCCGAAGCTCGATACATCCACCACCCCGGGGACGCTCTTGAACGACTTTTCCAGCGACCAGTCTTCGATCGCCTTCCGCTCCATCACGTCGTACGAGGGGTTCGTGCTCTCCACCGTGTACCAGAAGATCTGGCCCACCGGGCTCCAATCCGTGCCCATCTGCGGAACCAGGTTCGCGGGCAGATTTACCTGGCCCAGCCGCTCCATCACATGCTCGCGATTCACATCGCTGGTGGTCCCGTCGTCAAAAATGAGCATGACGCTTGAAAGGCCGGCCAGCGTGGTCGAGCGCAGATGCGCGAGGCGGGGAATGCCCGCCATCTGGATTTCGACCGGAACCGTGACCTGGCGCTCTATCTCCTCGGCAGAGCGGCCCGGCCACTGCGTGATGATCTGGACGTAGTTGTTGGCGACGTCGGGGTAGGCCTCAATGGGCAACGCACGGAACGAAATGACGCCCCACGCCGTCAGCATGACAGCCCCGCCGATGATGAGCCAGCGGCTCCGGAGAGCAAAATCGACAATCGCTCGAATCACGCGTTGCTCCCGGCGTTGTAGGGCCCTTCTCTGGCTGGGGGCCGCTTAGGAGATGAAAGTACTCGAAAACTCATAATACAACCCACTACTGTTTGACGATTTCTCGCCATGAGGACACACGAGAATCTGTCTCGCGCCAAAGTCTGCGGCATCAAAATGGGCAGGGCGGCCGAGAGTTCGCCTGGGGATATATCCATTCGCATTCCCTCGTTTCGGATTCCGCTTTCGGTTGTCGCCGTTTCTGCTTTACCCTCATAGCATGGAATTCAGAATCCTTGAGCTCGAGCGCGAACCGGTTGAATTTGACCTGAAACTCGCCCCCGGCGTCATTGATTACGGGGACGAAGCCACGCAAGTCGGCGATCTGGCCACTTCCGGCAGCGCCGAAGTGATCCACGAGCACCGCGGGCCCAAAGATATCGTCGCGGACATTCGCCTCAGGGGCCGCTTCACGGGCAATTTCCAGGTTCCCTGCGCCCGCTGCATCGAGCCGGTCAAGATTCCCCTCGACGCCGAGTTCGACCTCATCTTCCGGCCTCTCGGCGCCGATGCCGACGTTCCTGAACGGTCCATAACAGCGTCGGAGACGGAAATCGGTTATTATCAAGGAGACAGTCTGTTGCTTGAAGATGTGCTGCGCGAGCAGGTGCTTTTGTCCCTGCCGGTCAGAACGCTGTGCAAGCCCGACTGCAAGGGACTTTGCCCGCGCTGCGGAGCAAATCGCAACCTTCAGCCCTGCTCCTGCGACGAGGGACCGAGTGACCCCCGCTGGGAAGCGTTGACGGATTTGCGCAGCCGGATCAAGTCCTGAAAAATCAAGCCCTTGAACAGGGCACTTCTGCCTCGCCGGATCGTTCTTTTTGGGCTCGGGCAGGAGGGCGTTCCACCGGACAAACCCGGCAGGGAGCGACCATGGAAAGGAACTAGATCATGCCGAATCCGAAAAGGCGCCATTCCACGCGCCGCACCGCTCTCCGTCGCTCTCACGACTTTCTTACCGCGGTCGGGGTTTCTGAGTGCCCCAACTGCCACGAAAAGAAGCTTCCCCATCAAGCCTGCCCCAAGTGCGGAGCCTACAAGGGTCGCTGCTGTGCTGGATGTAAAAGAAGCCAAGTAGCTTACAATTCAAATGCTTACCGACATCGTGCTGGACGCGGTTGGTTCCGATAAGGCTCCCGAGCCGGAGATTCGCGGAGCCATCCTCGCCTGCCGCGCGCTGCCCGTGCGCGTGCATCTGGTGGGGCCCGAGTCCGAACTGCGCGACCTTCTCGACGAGCACCTCGAAAACGAGGACCTGCCCATCGTCATCCACCACGCCTCCGAGCGCATCGGGATGGACGAGAAAGCCGCTCACGCGGTGCGCGCCAAGCGCGACAGCTCCATGCGCGTCGGCCTGAAACTGGTGCGCGAGGGCAAGGCCGCGGGCTTTGTGACCGCCGGCAACACCGGCGCGGCGATGGCAACTGCAAAAATGGTGCTGGGCGCGCTGCCCGGCGTCGACCGTCCGGCTCTGGCCACGCCCATGCCCACTTCAAAAGGCAACCCATGCGTGCTTCTCGACGTGGGCGCCAATGTGGATTGCAAAGCGCAAAATCTTGAGCAATTTGCCGTGATGGGCGAGATGTATGCCCGCAGCGTGCTCAAGATCGCCAAGCCCCGCGTGGGCCTGCTCTCCATCGGCGAAGAGGAGTCCAAGGGCAACGAGCTCACCCGCGAGGCGTTGCCTCTGCTCAAGGCCCTGCCGATCAACTTCATCGGCAACGTGGAGGGCCGCGACATTTTCAATGGCAATGCCGACGTGATCGTTTGCGACGGCTTCGTGGGCAACGTGGCGCTCAAGACCAGCGAAGGCATCGGCCGCTTTGTGCGCGACGTGCTGCGCACGTCGCTCAATAAAACCGTCACCGCGCAGGTGGGCGCGCTTCTGTCGCGTCGCGCCTTCAACGACTTTCGCCGCCGCCTCGACCCCTCCGAATACGGCGGCGCACCGCTCCTCGGCGTGCGCGGCGTCTGCATCATCGGCCACGGCTCCTCAAACGACGTCGCCATTTATAACGGCATCCGCGTAGCGTACGAGTTCTCGCGCTCCGACGCCAACGGAGCGCATTGAGCAGGCATTCTCCGGCCGGCCGAGGATCCGTCCCAATCAAGGCGGCCACCCCGACGCGATCATTCAATGAAAAAAGCAGGGAATAGGGCGTAGCCAGTAGGGAAGAGTGAACGGCTGACGCCTGGAACCTGATATCTGGAGCAGCAGACGCATGCATGCGATCCCACTTGAATTCGACGCATCGATTCTCGCGCAGCTTGCCTGCCCGGCCTGCCATGGGGAATTGCGCACCGAAGATTCGCACCTGGTTTGCAGCGCCTGCGCTCGCAGATACCCCATCGTCGACGGCATTCCCGCGCTCATCGTGGAACGGGCTGAGCCGATGGCAGAGCGGGAAACGTAGCGCCAACAGACCGCTTCCTACTGGCACCTGAAACCTGACACCTGCTTAGTGCTGGCTGTGCCGGTAGTCCCAGTATGCCTTTTTGTCGGCATCGCTGCGCTTGTTGAAGTCCATGTGATCGCGGTGCGTGTCGTGTTCCCACTGAGTGTAGTAAGGCTCCTCAGCGGCCCACACGTGACGGTCGTGGTAGTAGGGGTCGTAAACGCCGACGCGGGCCTCGCAGCCGCTGCAGAACAGGGGAACTGCGATCACAGCGGCCAACAGAATTGAAGTGAAGCACCGCAACAACGAGCGCATAGCAGGCTCCTTATCCCTCGCAATTTCGATGGCGAGGACTTCGACGATAGATGCG
>CAWFPZ010000029.1:0-11981 GCA_963817835.1 uncultured Acidobacteriota bacterium
GCCCTGTCACGGCAGAGGTCGCGGGTTCGAGCCCCGTCGTCCCCGCCATAAGCCTAATAACATCTGCGGCTTGTGGCATTTCCCGAGACAATAGTTCAAGTTTTCAGCGGCTGCATCAGCAGCGCAGAATCTGTGCCGTCATTTCCTGTTGCCCAGATCGCGCCGATTCAGACGCCACCCGCCGGGGGCTAGCGATTCCTGCGATCGTCAGATTCTGCCTGCAACTTAATCTGGTTGCCGAGGCTATCGAGGAAGCGGTTGATGAGCGCCACGCTCCTGCGCAGTTCCTGGCACCGGAACTGGTTCAGCAGCGCGAACAATCCAGGCGGCTCAATGACCGGCTTCTTGTAGCTGCCAAGAGTTTCTTCTACCGCCGTCGCAATGCCGGCGAGAATCTCCGGGTTGATGCTCGCGAGCATCTTGCCTAGCAGAATGGCGTTGCGCGTGGCCCGGATTGCTTCGTCGGAACGCGCGGCGTCCACGGCTTTTTCGAGAATCTGGTTGCCCGCGCCGAGCGCACCAGTCAACACGCGCAACGTTCCCGTCTCATGCAGTTGCTGCAGAAGTTCGTAGCTTTCGAGCAGCGCTTCGGCGTACTCCACAGGCGCTGCTTCCAGGCGCTTGCGCAGCGCATCGCGCGGATCGTACGGCGGCACTTCAAATGCAATTGGGCGTGCCATGGTTATCTCTCCTCGCCGGCCGCGGCCGGTGCGGCGCTCTTGATCTGGACAAGATTCTGGCCGGGCTCGCGATAATCGGTACGCGCCCACTTGCGCTCCACCTCCACGCCCTTTTGCGGCGTGGGCGTGCCAAAGCGCCAATTGGTGCGCGGCAGGGGATTGGCGCCATCCGGCTTCAGCACGGTCATGCGCACGGCGGTCTCCTTGTACGCAGGAGTGTGCGTTGCTTCGTCGGTGTAGCTGCTAGTCAGGCGATTGACCGGCTCCTCGACGGAGTTCATGGGCATATACAACTCTTTACCACGCACGCGTGACGTGACCACCGCTCGCACGGTCACTTTGCCGTAACGCGAATCCAGCTCCACGAGAGCGCCGCTGTCGATTCCGCGCTCGCTCGCCAGCTCCGGCGACAACTCGACAAACGTGCAGGGCGTTTTCTCGCGAATGCCCTCGGTGCGATAGGTCATATTGCCCTCGTGGAAGTCCTCGAGCAGCCGGCCATTGTTCAGATGCAGGTCGTACTCCGTGTCAGGCTGATCGCTCGGCTCGGTCCACGGTACGGGATAGAAGGTCGCCTTGCCATCCGCGGACTTGAACTGCTCGGTATACAGCAGCGGCTGGTCGCTGCCGTCCGGCGCCACGGGCCACTGCAGCGTTTTGTAGCCCTCCAGCCGCTCGTAAGTCACGCCGGCCATCAGCGGCGTCACGGCCGCAATCTCCTCATAAATCTCGGATGGATGCTTGTACGTCCAGTGCGCGCCCAGCCGGTTCGCCACGTCAACGATGATCTCCCAATCGGGACGGCTGTCGCCCAACGGTTCCATCACGCGATATAGGCGCTGAATCCGCCGTTCCGTGCTGGTGAACGTGCCTTCCTTCTCCAGGCTCGGGCTGGCCGGCAGAATCACGTCGGCATAGCGGCAGGTCTGCGAAAAGAAGATCTCCTGCAAGACGAAGAAGTCGAGCTTCTCCAGCGCGGCCGCAACGTAGTTCGCGTTGGAGTCCACCAGGCTGATCTCTTCGCCGAACATGTACATCGATTTCAGGCTGCCGTCGTGGATGGCGTCGATCATCATGTGGTTGTCGAGCCCGGGCTTGGGCGGTAGCGCCACGCCCCACGCTTTCTCGAATCTGGCGCGAATCTCAGGATCGTCCACTTTCTGGTAGCCGGGGAAAAAATTCGGCATGGCGCCGTGATCGCTCGCGCCCTGCACGTTGTTGTGCCCGCGCAGCGGATACGCCCCAGTTCCCGGCCGCATGTAATTGCCCGTAGCGAGTAACAAGTTGGAAATCGCCGTCGAAGTATCCGATCCCATCACATGCTGGGTGACGCCCATCGCCCAGCATATGCACACACTGTCTGCTTCGGCCACCATGCGCGCCACTTTTTCTAGGTTCTCCACCGTCAGCCCGGTGCGTTCGCTCGCCATCGCCAGCGTAAAAGGCTCCAGGCCCTTGCGGTATTCTTCCGTGCTCTTCACCCACTTGTCGATAAACTCCTGCTTCGCCAGGCCGTGATCGAAGATGTACTTCGTCACTGCGGATAGCCAGATCAGGTCCGTGCCGGGGCGGGCATGCAAGTGAATGTCGGCACGGTGCGCCATCTCGTTTTCACGCAGATCGGAAACGATCAACTTTTGTCCGCGCAGTTTGTGCGCGCGCTTGATGCGCGTCGCCAGCACCGGGTGACTCTCCGCGGTATTGCTGCCGATGATGATCACCAGTGCTGCCTGCTCGATGTCTGAGATCGAGCCCGAATCGCCGCCGTAGCCCACAGTTCTGAAGAGGCCGGTGGTCGCAGGAGCCTGGCAATACCGCGAACAGTTATCCATGTTGTTGGTGCCGATGATGGCCCGCGCCAGTTTCTGCATCAGGTAGCTTTCTTCGTTCGTGCACTTTGACGAAGAGATGAACGCCAGTGCGTCCGGCCCGTGCTGCGTCTTGATCTCGCTGAAGCGCCGCGCCACCAAATCCAGTGCCTCATCCCAGCTCGCCTCGCAGAAACCTTCGCCCTCGCGAATCAGCGGCTTGGTCAGCCGATCAGGACTGTTCACATAGTCCCATCCGAACTTGCCCTTGATGCATGTGGAAACGCCGTTGGCAGCGCCGTGCGCGGGTTCCACTTTCAGAATGTGGCGATCCCGTGTCCAGATATCGAAGCTGCATCCCACGCCGCAATAGGTGCACACCGTCTTGGTGCGCTTGACGCGCGACGCGCGCATCTCCGACTCCACTTCCGAAAGCGTCATGATCCCGCCGTAGCCCACCTCCGGCTCCACGTCCTTCACAATGTCGATCATCCCTTGCAGCGTCTGCTCCGGCAGCGCGGTGAAGTAGCCCGCTTCGCTCAGCATCGATTTCTCCATCAACGCGTTGCACGGGCACACCGTGACGCAATGTCCGCAGGAAACGCAGCTCGACTCGTTGATAGGAGCGCCGCCGTCCCACAGCACGCGCGGATGCGGGTCCTCCCAGTTGATGCTGAGCGTTTCGTTCACCTGTAGGTTCTGGCACGCCTCCACACAACGTCCGCACAAAATGCACTGCTGCGGGTCGTAGCGATAGAAGGGATTGCTCATGTCCACTGCGTAGGGCTTGGTTTTGTAAGGGATTTCCTGGTGTTCGACGGCCAGGAGTTTGGTAGTGTTGTGGACCGTGCAATTGCCGTTGCTGTTGTCGCAGACCGTGCAATAGAGCAGGTGATTGCTCAGGATCCGGTCGAAGGCCTCGCGTTGCGCCGCCGCTGCCTGTGGCGAATTTGTTTCCACGCGCATACCGTCCGCGGCCCGGGTCGCGCAGGCGCGCGCCAGCTTGCCGTCGGCCTCCACCATGCAGGTGTCACAGGTCTCGATGGGACCGAGCTGCGGGTGATAACAAACCTGAGAGAGCTGGATGTTGCTGCGGTTGATCAGATCAACCAGGCGTTCTCCCTGGGCAAACTCCAAGCGGATACCGTTCACAGTCACTGACATGCTCGTCCACGACCTCCCGTGACCGATTTCAGGATGCTAGTGGGTTTCTGCGGGCCCGTAAAGCTTATTCTCGACAACTGGACGCAGCTTACATGAATTCTCTCTGAATTGGTTCCGAGGCAGCCGATCAAACTTGCGGCATACACCGCGACTCGCCTGCATACACAACGAACCGCTGTCCGCGCAAAAAGCCGATCAACGTCAGGCCCAGCTCCCGTGCCAGCTTTACCGTGAGGCTGGAAGGCGCGGAGACCGACGCCATCACCGGCACGCCGCCGGCCAGCGCCTTTTGCGCAATCTCGAAGCCGCCGCGCCCACTCACCATCAAGATAGATTCCGCAAGCGGCAGTTTGGCTGCATGCATCGCCCAACCAATAACTTTATCGACCGCATTGTGCCGCCCGATGTCTTCGCGAAGGGCCATCAGCGTTCCACCGGCATCGAACAGCGCTGCCGCATGAAGCCCCCCCGTGCGTTCAAACACCGCCTGCTGCGCGCGAATGGCCTCTGGCAGCCCGCACAGCACCTCGGGCCGCACGCGAAACTCTGGGTTCGGGGCACGAAGTCCACGCCGCCGGATGGATTCGATGGTCGCCTTGCCGCAAATGCCGCAGCTCGAGGCCGCATAAAAGTTGCGCTGCAAATCAGCCGCTTCAAAATTCTCCGTGTGCAACTCCACGTCCACGGTATTGCTCTTCGCGCCCGTCTCCGCGTCGGCCGCGCGGATTGCGGCAATGTCATCTGCGCTCTCGATGATGCCCTCGGTGAGCAAAAACCCGGCCGCCAGCTCCAGATCGTGTCCCGGCGTGCGCATGGTCACCGTTACGGGCGCGCCGTTCACGCGAATCTCCAGCGGCTCCTCGACCGCAAGCATGTCTTCGACGGCGCGCGTTACGCCGTCCTCCCACTCCGTCACCTGCGTCAACAAAACGCTGCGTGCCGGTGGACGCATCACCGCTCCTCGTTCGCCCATCCTTGGCCCCCTCGTTGGCCCTTCGTTGGCATTGACCTTCGCTTACCGCGCGATCTGCTGTCAATACGTGCCGGATTCGATTGCCGCTGCCTTCCTCTTTTGAGTAGCATCGAATTAAAGAGGCGTGGCTTCGGTCCGCGCCGCGAGGCAAGCGTCATGAAATTGCGCATTAAAGGAGATTCGGTGCGGCTTCGTGTCGGCCCTGCGGAAGTGCAGCGGTTGATGGACTCCGGCCGCATCGAAGAAACCGTCCACTTCGCACCCGGCGTCCACCTTACCTACGCGCTTGAGCACTCCGAGGCCGCGGCATGCCTCTCCGCATCCTTCACGCTCGATAAAGTCGCCGTGACCGTGCCCACCAGCGTTGCGCGGGCCTGGGCCGATGGCGACGATGTCGGCATCTATGGTGTCGTTCCCAACGGCTCTGGATCTCTCGATCTCGCTGTGGAAAAAGACTTCGCCTGCCTCGACTCAACTCACGAAGGCAAGCACGACGCCTATCCCAACCCCAAAGCCGCCTGCTAGCTGCCCGGCCTTGCGCCGGCCAAAATGTACCGCCGGTCTCCCGACCTGCACCCGCCCCAAAACTGTTTCGAATGCTACCGGACAACAACTCCGTCGAGGATCTGGTCGATGCGAGTGAGCACTTCGTCTGGCAAAGTCACGCCCACGGCGCGCACATTATCCGCGATCTGTTCGGGGCGCGACGCACCTATAATCGCCGAAGCCACTTCGCTCCGCCGCAGCACCCACGCTAGCGCCATCTGCGCCATGGTCAGTCCCAGCTCTGCCGAAATCGGTTTCAACTGCGCTACGGCAGCGAGCAGAAAATCCGACCGGAAATGCCGCCCCGCCGTCTCCATGAACTGATTCATCTCCTCGCTCGCAGCGCGAGTTCCCGGCGGAGGCGGTTGGCCCGGCACGTATTTCCCCGTAAGCACGCCGTGAGCAAGCGGCGAGAAGGCCAGGTTGCCGATTCCATGGCGCGCGCATGCGGGAAAAACTTCGGCCTCCGGCTTGCGCCACAGCATGGAGTACTGCGGCTGGCTTGCAGAGAAGGGAATCAGCTCATGGGCCCCGGCGATCGCTGCTGCCGCGTCGATCTGCTCCGCAGTCCACTCGCTGAAGCCGATGGCGCGCACCTTGCCCGCGCGTACTGTGCGGTCGAGCGCCATCATCGTCTCTTCCAGCGGCGTTTCCTTGTCGTAGCGATGGCACTGGTAGAGGTCGATTGCGTCCACGCCCAGCCGCTCCAGCGAACGGTGCAGTTGTTTTTCGATTTGCGCTGCAGTGAGTCCTCGATCGAGCTCATCGCCCACCGGGAAATAGAGTTTGGTGGCGATCAAATAGCGGTCGCGCGGATAACCTTTGAGCGCCTCGCCCAGCACGCGCTCGGCATCGCCCGCTCCATATTGATTGGCCGTGTCGAAGAGCGTGATGCCGTGGTCAAGCGCCCCATGGATACAGCGGATAGCCTGGTCGCGCGCCACGCCGCCCGCCACCGTGAGCCATGTGCCGAAACTCAGCTCCGAAACTTCAAGCGGGCCGCTGCCCAATTTTCTATAGCGCACAATCCATCACTCGCCAATCGCCTTTTTAATCCCTGTTCCCAGCCGTCACCCAATCACTTGCACTGTTCCCTTGCCGGCCAGCTCTTCCACGCGTTCCACCCATCCGCGGTCGGCGGCGACGTTCATCCCTTCTGGCTCCAGGACTACGGCATACTCGCCCTTTTTTTCAAGCTGCAGCATCACTTTGCCTGGACCCGGTGCAGCGTCGGCTGCGCTCTTGAGCGCGGCCAGCATCTCCTCGGTAGCGCGGTCGACGCTGATGCGGATGCGTATGCCTGTGGGCAGCTTCACCTGCACTTCTTCCAGCGCCTGTACCTGGCTGATGGAGATCTTGGGCGCGGCGTCCTCATCGCCCATCAACATGCCGCGCACCAGAACTGGCACTTCCATCTTCAACTGTGCGGCGAGCTTCTCGTAATCTCGCGCAAAGCAGATCAGCTCAACCTTGCCGGTCGCGTCCTCGAGCATGGCCTGTGCGTACAGCCGCTGATCGCGGCGGCTTTTTTGCACGCGCAAACCTTGCAGAATCCCGGCCACCTGGAGCTCGTCGGCCGGATCCTGCTGTCCTCCCCAGCGCCGCTCCGGCGGCTTGCGTTCGAGCGCTTCGGCGACCGTGATCACGCCTGCCAGATTGCGCAACTTCTCGGCATACTTGTCCAGCGGATGGCCGGAGACGAAGAATCCTAGCACTTCCTTCTCATTCGCCAGCCGCACGCTCTCTTCCCAATCGGGCGCTGGCGGCAATGAGTCGGCATCGCGGCCGTGTGCGAGTGTTTCGTCAAACAGCCCGAACAATCCGCTCTGCCCTTGTTCCGCGTCGCGTTGCGTCTTCTGCGCTCGCTCCATCGCCTTGTCGATGGCGTTGTTAAGCTGTCCGCGCGAGCCCAGCGAATCCAGTGCGCCGGCCTTGATCAGCGACTCGATCACGCGCTTGTTCATCACGCGCAGGTCAACTTTTTCGCAAAACTCCCAGAAGTTCGTAAAGCGCCCGCCAACCTCTGCTCGCGCCTTCAGAATCGATTCAATGGCATTGCCGCCCACGTTCTTCACCGCAGCCAGTCCGAAGCGGATGGCTTCGCCATGCGGCGTAAACTGCGCACCGGACACCTGCACGTCCGGCGGCTCGACGGCGATGCCCATCTCGCGGCACTCGCCGATGTACTTCACCACACTGTCGGGCTTCGAAGTTTCCGACGTAAGCAGCGCGGCCATAAACTCCATTGGATAGTGCGTCTTCAAATAAGCCGTCTGGTAGGCCACCCACGCGTAGGCTGCTGAATGCGACTTGTTGAATCCATACTCGGAGAACTTCGCCATCAGCTCAAACAATTCTTCCAGCGCCGCCTTCGGATGTCCTAGCTTCCCCGCGCCACTCATAAAGCGATCGCGCATCTTCGCCATCGCCTTCTGATCCTTCTTCCCCATCGCGCGGCGCAGTAGGTCCGCTTCTCCCAGGCTGAAGCTCGCCAGCACCTGCGCAATCCGCATTACCTGTTCCTGGTACACGATCACGCCCAGCGAATCCTTCAGAATCCCCTCAAGCTCTGGCAGCTGAAACTCCACCTTGCGCCGTCCCCACTTGCGCTCGATAAAGTCATCGATCATGTTCATCGGCCCAGGGCGAAATAGCGCATTCAACTGCGTTAGTTCTTCCACGGTGTCCGGCTTATAGCGTCTCAAAATGTCGCGCATGCCCGGCGATTCAAACTGGAACACGCCCGAAGTCAGTGCGGTATGAAATACCCTCTTGAACGTCTCCGGATCGTCGATGGGGATCATCTCGATGTCGAGCTTTTCTCCCCGCGTCTGCTCGATCAGTTTGACCGCGTCGTTGATGACCGTGAGAGTCGTCAGGCCTAGGAAATCCATCTTGAGCAGGCCCATCTTCTCCACGGCCTTCATATCGTATGCCGTTACGATTTCATCGTTCTTGGTGCGGTTTAACGGCACCAGATCGATCAACGGCTGCGGTGCGATCACCACGGCTGATGCGTGTACGCCCGCGCCGCGCACCAGTCCTTCCAGCTTTTTCGCCGTGTCGATCAGCTCACGTACCTGCTTATCGCTGTCGTAGATCTTGCGCAGATCGGGCACATCCTCAAGCGCTCTGTCGATAGTCATGCCCACCGTGGCCGGCACCAGCTTGGCGATGCGATCCACGTCGCCGTAGGGCATATCGAGCGCGCGGCCGCAGTCTTTAATGGATGCCTTGGCTGCCATCGTATTAAACGTGATAATCTGCGCCACCTGCTCCCGGCCGTATTTGCGCGTCACGTATTCGATCACTTCGCTGCGCCGGTTCATGCAGAAGTCCACGTCGATATCCGGCATCGTCACGCGCTCCGGATTCAGGAACCGCTCAAAGAGCAGCACATTCTGCAGCGGGTCGATGTTGGTGATTTCCATGACGTACGCCACGAGCGATCCCGTCGCAGACCCGCGCCCCGGTCCCACGGGAATGCCATTGTCGCGCGCGTACTTGATGAAGTCCCACACGATTAGGAAGTAGCCCGCGTACCTCATCTGCTTGATCACATCGATTTCATAATTGAGCCGCGCTTCGTATTCCTCCGGCGTCGATCGCCGAATGCCCCGTAGTTCGAGCTGGCGCACCGCCGTGTCGAGCCGCTTCCTCAATCCCGCGCGGCACACCTCTTCAAAGTAGCTATCGATGGTGTGGCCCTGCGGCACCGCAAATTCGGGGAAGGGAGTTTCTACCTTATTCAGTTTCAGGTTGCAGCGCTCGGCAATCTCCATGGTCCGGCTCACCACTTCCGGCGAATCCTTGAAAAGCGCCGCCATCTCGTCCGCGTCTTTGACAAAAAACTGATCCGAGTCAAACTTGAAGCGGTTGTTCTCGTGGATCTTTGAGCCTGTCTGCACGCACAGCATCACATCGTGCGCATGGCTGTCCTCGCCGCACAGGTAATGCGAATCGTTCGTAGCCACCATCGGGATGCCCAGCTCGCGCTCCAGGCGAAACAGGTCGGCACGGATGTTCTTCTCCTGCTCCAGGCCCTGGTCCTGAATCTCAAGAAAGAAATTCCCTTTGCCGAAGATGTCCTGATACTGCTGCGCGACCCGGCCAGCCTCCGCATAGTCATTTTTCTCCAGCGCCTCGCACAGTTCGCCGCTCAGGCAGCCTGAAGTTGCGATCAACCCCTTGCAGTTTTCGGCGAGATATTTTTTGCTCACGCGCGGCTTACGATAGAACCCATTCAGGCTCGCCTCCGACGTGAGCCGGATCAGATTCCGGTAGCCCTCTTCGTTTTCGGCCAGCACCAGCAGGTGGTTGTACTCGCTCTCCCGCTCACCCCCCTGTGAGCCGGACTCGCCTGACCGCCACGTCACGTCTCCGCGGTGATCCTCCGACTTGCACACGTAAAGCTCGCAGCCCAGGATAGGCTTGATGCCTTTGGCCTTGGCCGCGTCAAAAAAGTGCACCGCGCCGTAGATGTTCCCGTGGTCGGTCATAGCCACGGACTTCTGGCCCAGCGCCGCCACACGATCTACGAGCTTGTAAACGTCGCAAGCGCCGTCGAGCAGGGAATATTCAGTATGCAGATGCAGGTGAGTGAATTCGGACATGGCTAAGGTCAATTCTAGTCAGTGCCGCTATTCCGAACCCGTCCAGATTTCGATTCCTGAATACGATGCTGAGGAAAACGGGTGCTCTTTACGCGGATGTCGAGCGGCGAATGGCCCCGATCGGCATTCAACCCAGCAAGATATTGGGAGTTCCAGAGCCTGCCCCGAGTTCGTCCAGGGGTCCGGTTCTTCGGATCTGGAATGGCAATGAGACTTGAGAACATCAATGGGTACCCTCCGGCCCGGCCCGCGGTAGAGGAGCGCAGCCTGCAGCCGATTTTCCTCTTGCCAGACGCTCATCGCCTCCTGTAATAGTCGCGGCAGGAGGGTTTCCCCATGACAAGAAGCAAAATCGTATTGGGCTTCGTTGCCGCCTCGGCAATCTTTGCAGGAGGCATGCTGGTTGGCCAGACTATGGTGACTGCGTCGGCTCCGCCGAGGGAGACGCTGGGCGCAAATTTTCCAAACCTGCAAGCGGCACAAAAAGCCATCATCGAGGCATGGAACGCCGCGACCAAGACCCAGGAAGCCTATCCAAACAATCTCCAGGTCCGCAACGATATCAATCTGGCAGGGAGATATCTCAATCAGGCGAACGATGAGCTCGAACAGGCAGCCAAGGACGAAAACGGTCGTTAGGCTCAAATCCTGCGAATTCTAGCACTCCTGGACCCGGCGGCTCACGCTTTGTACGGCCCGGCCCCGCTATCCACGCGTGCCCCGTGTCCCGCGCCCTTGGCGACATGGGAAAACACGAAGTGGCGAACGATTGCGGGCAGTCGCCCCTTGACGTCTATTGAACGAAAACTTTATCCAGCACGAACTGAAATCGGGCGCCCCATCCTTGACGTATCTTCGCGAGGAAATCGATCTCGGCAAGGGTGGGACAACGGAATTCTCCGCCGACTACGGGTTGATTTGGAGGCGGGGGTGGTGATGATGATGACGGTGATGGCGGTGGTGTACGATCACCACAACCTGCGCCTGCGCCGCATAGGGAACTGCGAAACAGAAGATGAGCACGAGTCTGAGCAGAATTTGTTTCATGGCTCAGTATGCCGCCGGGCAAATCTGAATACAGAGCTACTATGACCACTGCGCGCAAGCTATGGCTCGGGAGGAGCGGGAACAAATGCAGCAAGCAGGTGGCCCGAGCCCCGACTCGAAGCACACCGAAAATGAATGCCTCCCAGCGGCGGCCTCGTTGCCGGTGACCCAAGGTTCGGGTGCGCCGATCGGTGCATCGGCAGCGGAATTGTCCCCTCTCGCCAACGTGCCTTGAGATGGAGGCAGCTGTCTAAGCGTTCGTCACATCTCCGGCGCAGTCTGGATGACCGCATCGGCAGACGACCTCGGTTCGATCTGCCATGCCCTCGCAGTGGGCGCTGCAATACTTCGACCCGTCGGATGGAGCACAGCTACAGGCGGGATTCGCGCATTTCTTGGGCTTTGACATCGATCTCCCTCCTCGTTCATATGGCTCACAAGCTTACCACCAGCTTGTTCGGCGCGCTACGGGACGGAACGAAGAGATATGCGTGTGGTCCAACGTGCGTTTGATTCTCCGGTTCGAACCCCCTTACCTGCCTCCACTCTGAAACAGCCGTTCGGCAGGTCCTGGTGACCGGTCACCCGCAGGCCGCGCGCTTGTTCTCCGGTCAACCTTGATAACCAGCAGAGCACTTGACCTGTTCAGGCGCGCCGATCCGCACCCTTCGCAGGTGCGGACACTATAATCGACCTGATCTTGAAGATTGGAGCTTGCAGGATGCGGCAGAACGGGTCGGGATGGCGGAGACGGGAGTTTTTGAAGACGTGTGCGGCGGCTACCGCAGGGACGGTTGCGCCGCTGGGTGCATGGCTCGGAGCAGCGCAGGCGCTGGCCGCGGAAACCCCCGCGGCGGGCAAGCCCAACGGCGGGAACCCCGTCGGCAACGTCAAACCAGAGATCGGTACCGGATGGCGCGGGCACATGTTTCCCGGCGCAGTGGCGCCCTTTGGCCTGGTGCAGCTGAGCCCTGACACCGCCGGCAAACCCGAAACCCATTGGAACGAGCGCGGCGACTACACGGGCTGGGACCATTGCCCCGGCTACTACTATCCCGACAATGTGATCATCGGCTTCAGCCACACCCACGTGCAGGGCACCGGCGGCGGTGACCTGGGCGACGTTCTGCTGATGCCCGTTGTGGAAGGA
>CAWFPZ010000030.1:0-29184 GCA_963817835.1 uncultured Acidobacteriota bacterium
ATGCATTGGGGTGCAGATTGCGTTATCGCTATTGCTGTCGTTTTGGTTCCGCATTCGCGCAGGCAGCGGGCGGATCTTTCAACGTCGGTTTCAAATCCGGCCAGTAGAGGCTTTTCTTTAGCAGCGAGCAAAAGTCCGTGAGGGTCGGCAACGGTTTCTGCTGCGCTTCGGGTCCAAGCTCGTCGACAAATTTCCACGCCAGGTCTGAGTGCCCGCTGTACATCAAATCGAGCACCGTCTGCCACATCGTCGTGCCAATGCTGTTGATGTCATGACTCTTCACAGCCTTTTGCGCCTCGCTCAGCGCAGCATTCCATTCCTTCCCGGTCGGCGCCGGCTTATGCATCTTGTCGATTGCCAAATGAAAACCCCCGCCGTTCCCGTCGTCAATCCAGCGGAGCTTCACCAGCGCGGCAGGCGAGCAGGCAAAGCAGTCCGGCCAATAGGCAAAGGTCCAGTCCGCGGTGATGTAGTCGTAACGCCCGTCCGCGGCGCGCTGGAAATGCGCCAGATCGTCGTCGGCATCGTAGAGCGTAGCCAGCAATTTAAATTGTGGTTCTAGTTCGAAGACGTAGTGGGTCATGCAGCAATGCGCCCCTCCCGAATATTCTGAAACGATCATGTCGGGATGGCCGCGCCCGGTCACGTCCGTTCCGTTTGCGATGGTCGGGAAGTTGTACAGCGAGTCGGCATGTTGGCCGAGCGTAAATGCCTCGGTGAATTCCGAGGTCCGCCGAACGATGACCCTCCCGGCGCTCTTCACTTGCAGGCACGCGCCCGCATCGTTCTCGTACGTCGCAAAGTAATACTGCTTTACCGTCGACGCATGCGTCAGATATTTCGTTGCACATGTCGCCGTCGGCGGGTCGACGCCGAGCTGCGCAAGAAGCGAAATCGGCATCGCCAAACAAATCACCGCCAGAATGCCCGCACCCCATCGCGCGTTAGCGCCCATGTTTCGCTCCCTTTCCGCACCGGAAACGCAACCAAGATACCATTTTTCCGGCTTCGTCCTGCCGGTTTCGTATAGTTTCAATAGGAGCCGCTTTTCAGCCCAATGAAACTCGTCCTCATTGTCGTCGCGGTGCTCGTTCTTGCCGCATCGGTAGTTGCCGACTACAAATGGAAGCAGTGGATGGCCGCCCGGCGGCGCGAACGCGACAATGACAACCCCGGAGCCGGCCGCTAGACCGCCGTCCTCCTGATCCCACACACCTGACCCCCGAACCCTGTTTTTCCCCGTTTACAATAGCTTCAGGGAGCCGTCCAAAGACCTATGCGACTGATGTCTGCCGTTCCATTCCCCGTTCGATTGAACCGTGCACGCCTAACGCTGGCCCTGCTGCCTGCGGCGCTGCTCCTGCTTGCGCCCGCCGCGCGCGCCCAATTTGGCGCGCCGCCCACCACCCCTGTTCACGACCCCTCGGCGCTCAGGCCGCCGGCCGGCGCTAAAGTGGCCATCATCGAGTTCGAAGACCTGGAGTGTCCCGACTGCGCCGCCGCCAACCCGCTGCTGAAGGAAGCGTCCGAAAAGTACCACATTCCCTGGATACGCCACGACTTCCCTCTGCCCTTCCACAACTGGAGCTTTCAGGCGGCCGTGAACGCGCGCTACTTTGACACCAAGAGCCAGGCTCTGGGCAACGACTACCGCGACTACATTTTCGCCAACCAGGTTTCGATTGAGACGCCGGCGCAGCTGCAGCAGAAAACGCAGGCCTTCGCCGACTGGCACAAGGTCGCGCTGCCCTTCGCCATCGATCCCATGGGCAAGCTCGCGCAGGAGGTCAAGGCAGACTACGCGCTTGGCCAGAAGATCGGCATTGAGCACACGCCCACCATCTGGATCGTGACCAATGCCGCGCATGCCGCGCCGTTTGTTGAAGTGGTGGATCGCAGCAAGCTCTACCAGCTCATCGACCAGGCCGAGGCGGAAGCGCGCTGACACGAGCGTGGGCGCCACAATAGAATCCGCCACCGCGGTCAGCTCCCTCCGCGCCACCTTGTGGGGCGGCCTGCTCAGCGGTGCGCTCGACATCGCTGCCGCTTTCGTCATCTACGGCGCCATGGGCCTGCGCCCTATGCGGCTCCTTCAGGGAATCGCCTCCGGCCTGCTTGGCCCGCGCGCTTTCTCCGGCGGAATCGCCACCGCGCTGCTCGGCTTCTTTTTCGAGTTTCTGATCGCCACAGGTGCGGCCGCGGTCTACGTGCTCGCCAGCCGCTTCCTCGGCTTCCTCACGCGCTACCCTTGGTCCGCCGGGCCGCTTTACGGCATCGCCGTCTACTGGTTCATGCAGCTCGTGGTGCTGCCGCTTTCGCGGTATGCACGCCACGGCTTTTCGCTTGAGATTACCTTGATCGGCATCGCCATCCACATGGTCTGCGTGGGCCTGCCCATCGCGCTGGCCGCGCGCCGTTTTGCCGGGATCGCGACGCGCCGTTAGCAAGCAGGATTCAGCGACTGGCCATTGGCTATTTACTATTGGCTACCGGCTACTGGCTACTGGCTATTCACTATCGGCTACCGGCTACTGGCTACTGGCTACTAGCTATTGGCTATTTGCCGCTTCCCGCACCCTGCATTTCGATCTTCACCAGCTCCTGGCCGCCGGGAGCGACCATGCGCGTCTGCGGCGCGCGCCAGTGATCGATGTGGCTGATGCGGTGCACGCAGCCGATCGTGCAATGCGGAGCGCAGCTCTTGGCAGTCACATACTCGCGCTTCACGTCGTCAAGCGTGTACTCGGCCACAGGCACGCCAGGATAACCGCGCTGCTGCGAGCAGTAGTGCACCAGCCCGTCTTCACACACGTACAAGTAACGCGAGCCGGCGCGGCAGCGCCAGTTGTTCGCCCTGCCCTGCACAATGGCTTCCTGGAACTTGTCGAACTGCGCGTAGTTGGTCTTCTTGCGGTTGGTCATCGCGTGGTAAACGCGCGCTTCGTCTTCCTTGAGGGGCTTGAGCTGCCCGTCGCCGTCGTGGATAATGCCGATCGTCGACTCGAACCCCAGCTCGAGCGCGCGCTTGCCGATCACCAGCGCGTCGTTGGGATTGCGAATGCCGCCGCCGACCACGGAGTTGATGTTCACGTGGAATTCGGCATATTCGGCCAGCATCTGCAGGCGCTTGTCCAGCGTCTTCAGCGACTTCTTCGAGATATCGTCCGGTTCCAGGTTGTCAATCGAGATCTGCATGTGGTCCAGGCCCGCTTCATTCAACCTCTGAATGCGCTCGGGACTCAACAGGAACCCATTGGTGATCATGCCGGCAATCGCGCCGGTCTTCCTCATCCGCCGGATAATGTCGTCCAGTTGCGGATGCGTCAACGGCTCGCCGCCCGAGATGCCGATCATGGCCGTTCCCAGCCGTCCCAGCGCGTCAATGCGCCGGTACATCTCCTCCAGCGGCACCGGCTCGCTCACCTTGTCATATTCATTGCAGTAAGCGCAGCTCAGGTTGCAAAAGCGCGTAGGAATAATCTGCACCAGCACAGGATGCGATGTGTGGGTCAGCGCGCGCACCACCATCCAGTACTCGCGCAGCTTGCGCCTGGCAGCGATCCAGCGGCCCTTAAACGTCGATCTCCGGGGAATGGCCATTCCTTCTATTTGAACACGGGAGACGCCGCCAGCGAAAAGCCACGGAAAACCCGCAGCGCCGGTCTCCTGACCGGGGTCCCCGGCGAGCGTCCTGTCCCTGAAGTTCGCAATATAAATGCTGCGGTCATCCTGAGCGAAGTTTGGCCCTTTTGGGCCAAACAGAGTCGAAGGACCCGCATTTCGGGGTGCTGCGTTCTGCATCGAACTTCTGCGACACCACACTAGATCTGACCGCATAAACCTAGCCTTGTATCAGGGCGCGAGTTCACTCGCGCCGCAAAAGCCGCACAGAATAAAGGGCCTCAGCCCCTGAGCGATGTTTCTCAAGGAGAGATGCAATCGGCTCTGCTCCCTGCTTCCTCGATCCCCAACCCCCTCCGTCTGACCGCCGACCACTGAATCTAGGGACAGCGGGGCACTCCTCGTCGTGGTGAGTTTGCTTTTTGAAGACGCCGGTGGCCGCCGGACTTTCGCCCGCGGTAGACGGGTAATAATTCAATCGACGGCGAGGGCAGTAACTGGAATGAAGCCGCCTGAGGTTTTCTGGATGGCAGAGATGAGATTCATTCGGAGGCTGTTTTCGGGGACGCACTCCTCCGTTCGATCCGGAAACTCGTTGTAGATTCGCCCGTCGAGTGTCCGTCCTGTTAAGTGTTTTCGAACGCCGCCCCACTGTTTGAAGAAGAACTTTACCCCGGAGGCCCGGCACTGCTTCCGCAGCGATCTCACCCATCGCGGGTCGATAGGACGAGCTCCAGGGCCGCTCTCACCTCCCACAATCATCCAATCGATCCCGTCGAGCCTTATGGCTCCTATATCTTCGATAAGCGGCTCGATGGACAGAAACTTAACTGCGGCGCCGGACTGACGCAGGTGGGCGATGCGGGGTAGGCCATATTGTTTGTCTTCTACGCTTACGCCCCACCAAACATTTCTCAGTTCAGCGGCAAACCTCAGCCTGGTTCTTAGCAGATCCTGCATCCTCGTCGAGCGCTTTGTAAGGATCTGGAATGTGTGCCAGTTTGCCTGGGCCATCACCCGTGCCACGGCCTCGATGTAGTCATCGGGAACGCCCTCATGAAAAAGGTCGCTCATTGAGTTCACGAAGATCATCTTCGGGGTCCGCCAGCGCAAAGGGTCAGGCAGCTTCTCGGGAACGAGTCGAAGATCAAAGCCATACTCAAACGGGTGCCCTGGTACCCCGCGAAATCGTTCCGCGAACCTCTCGGCGTAGCAATGCTTGCAACCTGGGCTGACTTTGGTGCAGCCGCGCACTGGATTCCAAGTTGCATCAGTCCACTCAATCGCGCTCTGTACGCTCATGGCTGCTCCTTTGGAAATCGTACAAGATCGCGCCCAGCCAGCCCCTTCCCCTTCGTGGTGATCGGGGTAACTTCGATAGTTCCGGACGAACGCAACTCTTGGAGAACGGAACGGTAGTGCTTCTCTATAAACGGCAACCGCCAAGTCTTCCCGCAGATATCATCGAAGGCAACATGTTGCCCCGCAAACTCACGAAGCAGGATCGCCTTCAACTCATTTGGGTGGGGAGTCTGTGAGATTAACACGCCCTGAGAATCCCCGGAGAAATCAAATGTTCCCTCTTCGTCGCCAAGCGGCCACATGACATCCTTCATCAGGAGGACGGCTTTCAGATTGTTGCTCGCGTGGATCAGGTAGTATTTTGTTCTCTTGCTAGCCATTCGATCTTCGTGCGCGTCATACCGAATTCGGAAGGGTCGCACATACTGTGCGGAGAGCCGTTTGCAAAAATACTCTAGGAATCCCTCCTCCCTTCTCGTCCCGTGCTGATGCATGAACGGTTGCCCCTTCCAGTCTTCATCTCCAAAAAGTTCCGTAACGTGGTGCGCTACCGCGTTGTTCGTCATGTCCATGTTGATGCGGTACCACATGAGGTTGATTAGCAGTTCGCTGCGTGGCATCGCTAGAATGTCGTTCATCATCGGAATAGAAAGAGGATGTCCATAGGGGTCCACGAGAAAAAAGCTTGGTACAGACTTGCGAGCCTTGATCCCCGCAATTACGCGGGGGATGATTTCACGTGAATTGGCCAATTTGGTCACAACACGGAAGTTTGTTGGATGTGGAAGCGTCAAGCTGAGACAACTGCTCAACTGCTTAAGCTGCGCGGCATCGTCCTCAACCAATACGAGCCCCAATTTCTTGCTGGGGTTCCTCGCTGCGAACTCTTTTCCTGCTCTCACCGCTATGATTGGAGAACCATCCACTAGATTGCCTTCAAACTCATATTGTCCTGGGCCCGCAAAGCAATCGACGTAGTACAAAAGGTCAAAAGCGCTGCCGAGAATTCTTACCCAACTCAGGAGATACTTGGTCAAGATCTCGTGCTTGATCCGCGAAACGCGCTTTAGGTGCTGAAGCTCAACTTGCGAGTTCTTCATAACGATCATTCTTCGCCTTATTTTCGCCTGCGTCAAGAAATTACTTAGGCTGCGCCCACAGCTGATCCAGGAAAGTCATCCCCTCGTGGTAACTCGCCGCTCCGCCATCATCAGATTCCTCAGAATATCGCTGACGCGGGTGAGGTGATCCTCGCCCTTGGGCTTGAGCCAATCGAACACCTGCGGATCGAGATGCTATAACGAGTGCAGTAGTTCTTCACTGCAAATGCAGTATAATTGTACTGCAATGATTTCTCTCCGATCGGAGCTCCGCCGCAAGCTGCTGACATTCTTCTACGTCAACCGCTCGGCGCGCGTGTATGTCCGGCAACTGGCCGTCGCGCTCAGCGCCGATTCAACCAATGTTTCGCGCGAGCTGGCGCGTCTGGAGCGCGAGGGCTTTCTTCGCTCCGAGGCCGAGGGGCGCCAGCTTTATTACAGCGTCAATCCCGCCTATCCTTACCTGAAGCCTGTCTTTGCCCTGCTGCAGGGCACAGTGGGTATCGCGCCCGCGCTCAAGCGCGCCCTCCAATCCGTCCCCGGCATCGCGTCGGCCTGGCTCTATGGATCGTTTGCAAAAAACGAGGCCGACGCGACCAGCGATATCGACGTGCTCATCGTGGGACAGCCCGATCAGGCGCAGCTTGCCGCCCGCATGCGCAAAGCCGAGAAGGCGCTGCGCCGCGAAATCAACCACACTGTTCTCACTTCCCTAGAGCTCAATCGGCGGCTTGCCAGGCGCGACGCATTCCTCGCCGATGTGTGGAACGGCAAGCGCATTGAGCTGATCGGCCATGGCGACGACCAAACCGCAACCCGTCCATCCACCTTCTAGCCCCGCAGCCCCAGTTTTCTTGTTCCCTCGGTCCCTTGGTCCCTGTCTTTTTGCTCCCTCGCTCCCTGTTTTTGCCGTCCCTCCCTCCCTGTCAACCCCACATCACTCAAAACCAACCGTCTCCCAAGCCCCAACTCGTTCTTTTTCTGATCTCTGACCCCTGATCCCTGGTCCCTGTCTTTCTTGCATAGAATTACCCGCCTTTGGCGCAAGCTATCCATAGGCCAAGAATCGGCCCACCCTCGGGGCGGGAGCAGCAGGGAACGGCGAACCCCGCCAACTCCGCGAACTCCGCGAACCTCAGTTTTTTGACGACTTTAAGAGTTAACGTACTTGTTTTCAATAGTTTACGGAAGATCAACAAAAGCTAACCAGCCTGGAATCAATACTTTACCCAAAAAAGGGGGGAGGGTAACGGACATGCAAATGAAATGCCGCCGCACCACGATCAACGACTCCCGCAACCCGTCCACACCCACACTCACACTCGCACTCGCCAAAACCGGCTGTGCAACTGTACCGCCCCCTCTAACCAACCAGGTTTCAACAGCTTGCAGCCACTCAGCAGACCCCGTTACAGCCACTGTATAACTGTACCGTGCCAGTTAAAGCACACATAGAGAAAGACTTATCTCCACGACAGCAAAACGCGTAAATTCGCTGTAAAACTGTAATCCTGTACCGCTTCAGCCATTCGCCTATAGTTGGGACAAGGCTTATGAATTCCCCGCGACTGCTTCTTCGCCCGTTCGTTCTGCTGCTTGCTCTGTTGCCTCTCGCCAACGCGCAGCAGGTCAGTTTCCGCATCACTCCGCTTCGTCCCGTTGCGGAGCTGCGCGCAGAGGCGCTGAAAGATCAACCGCCGCGCGAGCAGGGAGACTTTCTCAAACCCGATCTGGTGGAGTTGACGACGCTCGATCCGACAATCAAGCTCGATATCCGTTACGCCACCACGAACAACTTCCTTGGAACGCCTGTCTACACTGAAGCGCGCGCGTTTCTGCAACGGCCAGCAGCAGAAGCCTTGCTGCGCGCGCATCGCGAGCTGAAGGCTTATGGATACGGTTTGATCATCCACGATGGATATCGACCTTGGTATGTGACCAAGATCTTCTGGGAAGCGACGCCCGTCGATAAGAGGATCTTTGTCGCCGATCCAGCGAAGGGCTCGAACCACAATCGCGGCTGCGCCGTGGATCTGTCGTTATACGATCTGGCAACCGGAGAAGAAGTGACGATGCCAAGCGGCTACGACGAGATGAGCGAGCGCGCCTACGCAGACTACGCTGGTGGAACGACCGAGGAACGCGCGCGCCGCGCGCTGCTGCGCCGCGTGATGGAGAAGCAGGGATTCACGGTGAATCCGGAAGAATGGTGGCATTTCGACTACAAGGATTGGAAGAAGTATCCCATCCTGAATGTCCGGTTCGAGGATCTTGCGCGGTAGAGAAACCGCGCCCTTTCAAAGCCATCCTGATTGCCATTTACGGCCAGTTGCCGGTTTGGTGGATTTGCACTAACTGGCGGTAAGCTTCGCTGTCGAAGCGCATGACGCCTCCTGCGCTTGGGCTGGCGCTCTCTTCGGAGACGCTTGCGGTGGGCCGATTGGACTCGACGGCCTGCTTCCAGAGCTGGCGGCGTTGCTGGTCGTCGCTGACGACTACCGCCATCTTTTGCGCCTTCACGTCTGAGGAGTCCGAGGGAAGCGGCTCAAGCTTGGCCAGGTCGTCGCGAAGCCGCGCCTCGACGATATTGAGGGCCTTCACCTCGAGCTGGACGATGGTCTTGATGGCTTCGGCGCGGCCGTCTTCAGGAGTGAGCAACTGCGCCACCAGAGTGCCTTTGCCTGTGAGTAGCTGGAGGGCGCTATCGAAGTCGTTCTGCTGCTCAGCGTGGATAGCCTGGTTGAACTCAGTGAGGAATTCCACATAGGTGAGCGCCGTGCACGGCTCTGTGTCGGAAGGACAGGGCAGAACGACAGGAATCGGCGGAGCGCCCTCGGGTCCGCCTTCGGAGCCACCACCGCCCGATCCGTTTGGCGATCCTCCGGGCGTTGGGACGGGAGCCGGAGCAGCGAGTGGAAGGTTGGGCATTGGAGGTGGCATCGAGGGCATGGGAGCAGCGGGCATTGCGGGCATAGGCGCAACGCCTACAGGGCCAGTGTTGGGAGCCGTCCCCGGCGTCGAATCCACCTGTGGGAGCAGCATGGCCGCAGCAGTTACGACGAGGCCGCCGGACGCGCCTCCGAAGTGGAAGGGCAGTAGCGTGGCCTGCGAGGCATCCTTCATCACGCAGCGGAGACGCTGGGCTGCTTCAGGCGCGGCAACCGGCGAACCGAGATCGTCGGGCGCATGTACCGACTGCCAAGCGCCCAGGCTCTGCCAGTTCTGGTCGTCCTGCGTGATGAAGCGGAAGACGAGGTCGTTGCCGTCGGAGTCCTGATAGTGGAGGTCGCGAATGCCTGCGCCTTCCGCGACAAGGCCGGTTACGTTCTGATCGGGCGTGCCACAGCGCGTGGTGAGGTCGTCGGGCGTTAGGTTGAGAATGGCGTGAAACGCCTGTGCAGGTTGTGGCGAGCGGTGCAGGTAGAGGTAGAGAAGCACGGCGCCGGCCACAATCAGCACGAGAGGCCAAAGAATACGACGTGGTTTGGTCATTGCCCGTCCGTGGTGTCTGAATGTACCACGGGGGAATTGGCGCAGCAACAAGAGAGTTTTGTGGAGAGATGGGGACCGAGGGACTAACAGGTTGCGAGGCTGCCGGAGCGAGTGAACGAGTAAAAGAGTGAAGAAGTGAATGAGCGAAACGGGCGGTTAGCGTTCGTTGTCCAGGTATTCTTCGGGGACGTCGTCCTCGGGGACCTCGCGGGTGCGGACCTCGGCGACATCGGCGTCGGGGGCGTTTTCTACGCCAGAGAGGATTCCGGCTTCGTAGGCGTTGCCTTCTTCTACCAACTCCTCGACGCTTTCAGAGTCCGCGAGGGCGGAGTCGCGGAGCTGCTGCTGGTCGCCGGACTGGCCGGCGGAGTCGGGGCCGGTCTCGTCGCGCCTTTTTCGCCTGGGATTCGCCATGGGGTTGCCTCCTGTGGGGTTCGATGCGGATGGGAGGCGAACGGGTGCGGTTCCTTTGCGAGGGGCACGCAAAAAGGGCCTCAGGCGCGTTGAACGCCGCGAATCTGATTTCTTGGGATGCGGGTTCTGGCCACTCACTCCTAGCTTTTAGCTCATTTGGATGAAGGCGCTCCTCTATACTGTGCCGGATGCCTATGTCGATGGACCAAATCGTCGCTTTGATGATTGCGGTGAGCTTTGCTGCGGGGCTGAACGTGTACGCCACGGTGGCGACGCTGGGCCTGCTCGGACATACGCGTTGGCTGGAGCTGCCGGCGTCGCTCGGCCTGCTGACGAACTGGTGGGTGATTGGGGCGGCACTGGCGCTGTTTGCGGTGGAGTTTATTGCCGACAAGATTACCGCGCTCGACCTGGTGTGGAATGCGCTGCACACATTTATTCGCGTGCCGGTAGCGGCGTTGCTGGCTTTTCAGGCGGCGTCCACGCTTTCGCCTGGCGAGCAATTGCTGGCGACGCTGGCGGGAGGGTCGATCGCCTTTATTGCGCACGGTGGCAAGATGGCGGCGCGCGCGGCAGTGACACCCTCGCCGGAGCCGTTCTCGAATATTGCGCTGAGCCTGACCGGAGATGGCATGGCGGTGTTCCTGACATGGCTATCAACGTGGAAGCCATACGTGGCCGCGGGGATTGCCGTGGTGCTGGTGGTGATCGCGCTGGTGCTCATCTACTTGATGTGGCACGCGATCAGGTTGGTGTTCCGCGGCCGCGCACGTAAAGCGGGACGATGAACGTGGTTATGCGACGGGCTGGCCAGGGGACGTGATAGTTTGCACGCGCCAGCTATTGCCGCGCCGAATGAGCGTGGCAAAGTCGGTCTCGCCACGACTTTCCCTGACTAACTGCGGAAACGCCTTCTCAACCTGCGGATCCAGAGCCCACGCCGGCAGCGTCACGGAGTCGCGATATCTGACCTGGAACGCCGGGGAGCGCAGGCTTCCCAGCCGTTGATAGTGGTTTACCGAGCTGACCTGCATATGCCCGATACAAAAATTTCCATAGCCCAGGCGATTCCAATCGGCAGTCCAATTCAGGCGACCCATGTCAGAGAGCGTGTACTCGACGGCCTTCGCCGCGTGCTTGTCATGGCGGTCCCTGGCGGCGGGCTTTCGATCGAGCAGCCCTGCGTCGACCAGCGCGTTGAATCTGGCGGTTTGCGCTTCGTTGTCAATATCCACGCGCGCCGGCAGCTGGATAGAATCCTGCCACAGGCACGCCTGGTGGTTGCTCAGATAGCTATTGAGCGTGGCGTTGAACGCCATTTTGTATTTCGTGGGACGCTGCATGCCCAGCACGAGAAAACACGCGATGATTCCCACAGTCGCCGCCACGATGATGATACTCGCAACTTTCTCCGTTCTCGTCATACTCATAGCACACCTCTTATAGCGTTAGATGCGGAAGCCAATGTGCTGCGCAGTCGCGCGACATTACGGTTTGCACGTGCCAGCCGTTGCCACCGAACTTCGCTTGACTTTGGGCGCGTTAGCCAAGTGCAGCAAACGCGACAATGGTGAGGAGAATTGCAGCAATGGCAACGCCTGCGATTTTCTCCTCTTTTGTCATGGATTGGTCCGTTGTATATTCCATAGCGCACCTCCTTAGACTTAGATGCCGGAGCCTGTGCCGCGTGGCCTGCCGCGGGTATGATGGCTTTTGATGAGGTTGAAACGGGAGCGCAAGTGGTGGAAGTCGTTGTACTTCGGAGCCAGCGGGCGGCTGGCCCGGGAAAGAGATTTTTCTTGATGACAGCTATGAGGTCGATGGCAATGATTGTGCTAGCTGGGTTTACGATGCGAGCCTGGGCCGCGCCGAAAATTTTTGTGGCTAGCGATTACGGCGCGAAGGGCGACGGGACGACGCTGAACACGCTTGCGATCCAGAAGGCGATTGATGCGGCAGCGGCGGTGAAGGGAACGGTGACCCTGCAGCCGGGGACCTATCTGACGGGTTCGTTGTTTTTGAAAAGCGGCGTGACGCTCGATGTTCCCGAGGGTGCGACGCTGGTGGGATCGGAGCAACTGAAAGATTATCCGATGCTGGCGACGCGGATTGCCGGGATCGAGATGACGTGGCCGGCGGCGCTGGTGAACGTGCGCGACCAGCACGATGTGAAGATCACGGGCAACGGGACGATGGACGGCGACGGGCCAGTGTGGTGGAAGTCGTATTGGGATTTGCGAGCGACGTACGAGCCGAAGGGATTGCGGTGGGCGTCGGATTACGATGCGCGGCGGCCGCGGCTGATTTTGATTCAGAACTCATCCGGAGTGGAACTGGGTGGCGGAATTCTGCTGAAGCGGTCGGGATTCTGGACGGTGCAGATTCTCTACTCGCACGATGTGCATGTGGATGGCGTGATCATCCGCAACAACGTGGGCGGGCGCGGGCCGTCGACGGATGGGATCGATATTGACTCGTCGCAACACGTGCTGGTGGAACACGCGGACATCGATGTGAACGATGACGCGCTGTGTCTGAAGGCGGGGCGCGACTCGGATGGGCTGCGCGTGAACCGGCCGACGGAACATATTGTGCTACGGGATTCGATTATTCGCAGCGGGGCGGCAGCGGTGACGATCGGCAGCGAGACGTCGGGTGGGTTTCGCGATATCGAGGCATACAACATCACGGCGCTCAAGGGCGTGCCTTCGGGCGTGCTGTTCAAGAGCGCGCACACGCGAGGAGGATTTGTCGACGACGTCCGAATTCACGATTTGACGCTGGAGGGAGTGGCGATTCCGATTCATATCACGATGAACTGGAATCCGAGCTACAGCTACGCGGTGATTCCGGCGGGAATGACGGACGTGCCGGATTACTACAAGGTGTTGTCCACGCCGGTGCCCGAGGCACAGGGACTGCCGCACTTCCGCAACGTGCACATCTGGAACATAAAGGCGACGGGCGCGCGGCAGGCGTTCAATGTGAGCGCGTACGCACAGGCGCCGCTGGAGGACTTCCGACTGGATCATCTGGACATTGAGGCGGTGACGGCGGGAACGATTGCGAATGCGAAGAATTGGCGGATGGAGGACAACAAGATTGTGACGGCGGACGGGAGCCAGGTGAAGTTTACCGATGAGGCGGTGACGGATCCCAGGGATGTGCCGTATGGGGACAGATAGGGCACGGACCGAGAGACCGAGGGAAAAAGGGACCGAGAAAGCAGGGACTTGCGAAGTAGGGAGTGACGGGCGATGGCTGAGAAGAAAACGCGCGCGGCGCGGAAGTCGTTTACGGCTTTGCTGGAGCCGGATGGCACGGCTCTGAAGTGGACGATTGCGCGGATTCCCTTTAACGGTGCCAAGGCGTGGCCGGTGCGCAAAGGGCGGCGGGTGCGTGGAGAGATTGAGGGATTCGCGTTCCGGACGACGTTGTTTCCGCGGCCCGGAAGCGGCGGACATTTTCTGCTGGTAAACAAAAAGATGCTGGCGGGCGCGGGAGTTCGCGCGGGCGAGAAGGCGCGGATCTGGCTGGAGCCGGATTTGGATGAGCGCGAGATTCTGATGCCGAAGGAACTCCAAAAGGAACTGAATAGCGATCGCGGGTTGCGGAAGTGGTTCGACGGCTTGAGCGACTCGATGCGGCGCGAAATTTGGAAGTGGGCTGACGAGCCGAAGGGCGCCGCGACCCGGCAGAAGCGCGCGGAGAAGATGGCGGAGCGGCTGATGCAGGCGATGGAGGGGGAACAGGAACCGCCGCCGGTGCTGAAAGCGATTTTTCAGCGGCAGCCACGGGCGCGGGAGGCGTGGTTCAGGCTGACTCCGGCGCAGATGCGGAATCATCTGCTGGGCATTTTTTACTATGAGACGGCCGAGGGACGGGAGCGGCGTGCGGCGAAGGCGGTGGATGAAGCAATGCGAAAGCCAGCCAATAGCCAATAGCCAGTATGGAGTAGCTAGAAGTTGACGGCTTTGGGCTGTTTTCAGGGCTGTGGACAACTTTCGGGGCCGGGTCCGGGTTGGAAACAGAAGTGGGGAAGACGATGGACAGGCTGCGACCCGAGGATTACTGATCGATTTTCGGTCTTGGGGGCCGTTTTTATCGTCTAATGGGGTGAGATGACCATCGCTTCGGTTCGGCCATTTTTTGCCAAAGCACCTGCGGTTGCCGACGAACAGGCCCGGCGCGAAAGCCTTGCCGTCGCCGAAGGGCTCAAGCGCCGCAAGGCAGGGTTGCTGGACGAGCTGATCGTCAAGTACCAGCACCGGCTGCTGCGCTACCTGCTCTTCCTCACCGGGAACCGGGAGACCGCCGAGGACCTGTTTCAGGAGGTCTGGATGCGGGTGCTGGTGCGGGGCGCCCAGTTTAACGGCAAGGCGCGCTTCGAGACCTGGCTGTTTACCATTGCGCGCAACCTGGTCATCGACCAGCGCCGCAAGCGCACCATGAATAGCCTGGACGAGTTGATTGACGGCGTGGGCGACGACGACCGGGCGATGACTTTTGAAGTGGCTGCCGACGATCCGACCCCTTTCGAACACGTTTCGAACCTTGAAGACCGCGAAAAGATTGCCTCCGCGCTGCTGGAACTGGATACGCTGCACCGCGAGGTGCTGGTGTTGCGCTTTCACGAGGAGCTGTCGCTGGAAGAGATTGCCAAGGTAACCAAAGCGCCGCTTTCTACTGTGAAATCAAGGCTTTACCGTGGAATGACTATGATCAAGCCGCGGCTTGGCTATGCCGCTGATCGCTTTGTTGCGCGCTGCGGGGAGGCCGAGTGAAAACGGCAGAGTGGGCCGAAAACGCGACAGCAAATCCAGCGGCTGCGAAGACGGCCAGCGCGGAAGATGCTCGTCGCGGCCTGGTTTCGGCGTTGGCCGGGAAACAGGCAGCCCGCGAGCGCGCCGTGGCCCAGACGACCCGCCGCGTGGTGTCAACTTCGTTTGGAGTGATGCAGGATCAAAGCGCGAGCCGGCGGCGCAGCCGTGCGTTGGCCATGGCAGCTATGCTGCTGGTTCTGCTGGCGCTGGGACCGTTCGTGTGGCACGTGACGGACGACCTGATCGGTGGCGAACACATGGCCGACATTGCCACCCAGACCAGCCTTTGGATCTGTATTTTTTGTCCGGCGATTCTTGCGGCAGTGATTGTGGCCGGATGGGCGCGCATCAAGCAATAAATTGCAGGTTTCAGGTGTCAGGTGTCCAGCCACGTTGGCGTGGGGATCTTGTTCGGGACGCTCTTAGGGGACTACGAAATCCCTATAAAACGCAGCTAAAGTCCTAAATTGAGCAACTTCTGCCGTCTCTTCCCCGTCCATTGGATAAGGGGTAACCTGTTTTAAAAGATTTAAGGAAAGGCCCTCGCTGACGAGGGAAGTCTCATGCCCGATCCGCAAGCCATCAGCGTGAACCAGGAAGAACGGATGATTCCGGCGTGGTCGATTGTTGCGGCCGGCCTGGCGTTCATTCTGGTCGAATACTATTTCTGGATCGTTGCGCCCGCGCAGCACCACCATGCGCCGCCGGCGCTCGGCCTGCGCATCTACTTCAATCTCACGTGGGGCGCGGTGGCTGCGCTCTACTTTCTGTTAGTGGGCTACATCAGCAAGGACGCGCCGCGGCGCGCGATGAGCGCCTGGTTCTGGATGTTTATCTGCTTTGTCGCGCCGCCGGGCATCGGCGCGGTGCTGTACTTCCTGCTGCGCGAGCCGGAGGTTTTCCGTTGTCCCGGATGCGGCACGCTGGTGCAGGGCGATTTCCATTTCTGCCCGCAGTGCAACTACCAGCTTGCGGCCAGCTGCGGCAACTGCTTTCGCACCGTTCGGGCCACCGACCAGTACTGCACGCGCTGCGGCCACGAGTTGGCGCAGGATCACGCGCCGGCGCGGCTGCATGCGATGAGTGAGTAGGTCTAACTCCGCCAGCTCCGCTGTTTCTCTGCATTGACCCCACCGGTTGGGCTACCTACAATCGAATCGCTGCTTATCATGACCATTTCCGCATTGATTATCGACGACGAACAACTGGCCCGCGAGGAGCTGAAGTATCTACTCGACTCGGTGGGTGGGGTGGACGTGGTGGCGCAGGGAGCAAACGGCATTGAGGCCGTGGATTTGATCGAGGAGCACCATCCGGATTTGGTGTTTCTGGATGTGCAGATGCCGGGCCAGGATGGTTTCGCGGTGATCCAGCGGGTGATGGAGCGGACCCGCAAGGATGCGGCTGCGCTGGCGAAAGGCGACGCGAAGAAGCGCGGCGGCGAAAGCGCCTCGAATCCAAGCGAGGCCGCGGCGCCGCTGCCGCATTTTGTGTTTGCGACGGCGTACGACCAGTACGCGGTGCGCGCCTTCGATGTGAATGCCGTGGATTACCTGCTGAAGCCGTTCGATCGTGCGCGGGTTCTTGAGGCAGTGGAGCGAGTGAGGGCACGGCTGGCCACGGGTGGGTCTGCGAACGCTACCGCGCCGGATGCGGAATCGCAACTGAATCGGCTGCTGCGTTTGCTCGATCGGCCGCAAGTGAACGAGCAGGGAAGGCCGCCGGCCAAGCTGATTGTGCAGGCGCAGAGCCGCCTGCTTCTGGTGGATCAGGCGGAGATTTGCTATGCGGCCATCGACGAGGGCGTGATTCGCGTGGTGACGCGCGCGTTCGAGGGGCAGTCGAAGTGCCGCACGCTGGAAGAATTGATGGAACTGCTGGATCCGGCGCGGTTTTGGAGAGCGCATCGCGGATTTGTGGTGAACATCGACCAGATTCGCGAAGTGATGCCGTGGTTCAAGTCGAGCTACCAATTGCGCATGAACGATAAGCTGCAGACGGAAATCCCGGTGAGCCGGGCACAGACCAAGCGATTGCGCGAACTGTTCAATCTGTAGCGCAACTCAGTCGTAGCGCTCGAAAATGACCTGCTTCTTGTGCCAGCCGAAGCTGTCCAGGCGCTCGCGCACACTCGACACCATGAAATTGAGACCGCAGATGTAGGTGTAGATGTCGAAGCGCAATTCTGCGGGCGGAGTTGCGGGATCGACAGGTGGCACGGGCAAGGGCTGGCCCAGGAGCGCGGTGCGTTCCTCGACGATTTTGGCGACATGCTCCTGCACATAACCGCGGAGGCCGGTCCAACTGGGCAGTGCACGGCTGAGCGTGGGCAGGTAGTGGAAGTTGGGGGCGCGCTGGGCGAGCGCAACGAATTCGTCGTGATAGTACATGTCAGTTTCGTGGCGCGTGCCGTAGACGAGCCAGATTTGCTTGCCGTTGCTGCGGTCGGGGCCGTCGGCCGGAAAGAGCCACTGCGCGTAGGCGCGCATGGGCGCTACGCCGGTGCCGGTCGAGACGAAGATGGAATCGGTGATGGGCTCCTGCAGCACGAAGTGGCCGTGGGGACCGTGGATCTGGATGGCCGAGCCTACGGGCAGATCGGGCAGGTCAGCGAGGTGATTCGAAAAGAAGCCATTCTCCACGCGGTTGACACACAGCTCGAACTGGTTGCCAACAGGCGCCGAGGCGATGGAATAGGCGCGGGTCTGCTGCTTGCCGTTCTCGTCCATGGCGACCGCAGAGACGAACTGACCGGGCAGGTAAGGGAAGGATTCCAGCGACTCGACAGAGAAGACGAAGTGATAGCACTGCGCAACTTCAGAGATGCACTCTTTGCGCAAAAGACGCGCTGTATAAAGCTCACGTGCCAAGGTTTTTCTCGCTTTGCCGGGAAGTAGGAGCCGGTACAGTACCTGCGGAAATTATAGGTCGCCGGGGTTAGGTGCGGCGATGTTTGTGTCGCGGTGTATAACGCTGCATGGGGATGGATTGCGGAATTCAGGCCCTGAAAGGAACTCATGCGTGCGATGCGGTTTGGCTTTTTGGGCTGGCTCGTGGCACTGGCTGGCGGGTTTGCAATTCTCTTGATGGCAGCCGGCATTGCGCCGGCGGGCGGCCGTGCGCAACAACCTGCGGCGGCAGCGCCAATTGATGTGTACGACGCATTTGAAACTCCAGTGCTGAGCGACCTGTGGGAGACGAGCCGTTTTACTCCCGGAGCGGTGGAGATGCAATCGGACGTGGTGCGCGCGGGGTACGGGGCAGTGAAGATCACGGTGCGCCCGCGCGACACGTTCGAGGCCGGACAAAACGGTAACGCCGACAGCGAACGCGACGAACTGCTGGAGGCGCGGCGGTTGATTTCGCGGGAGAATACCGGCTACGAGTTTGCCTTCAGCATGTTTTTCCCAAAGGATTTTCCGATTGTGCCGACGCGGCTGGTGATTGCGCAGTGGAAGCAATACTGCCACGACGTTTTGGAGAAGGCAATCACGCCTTGCTCCGACGACAGCCCGGTGCTGGCGCTGCGCTATATCTCGGGCGAGTTACGCATTACGCAGGACATCAACAAAGAAACCATTATGCTTTACCGCGAGAACGGCGAGTTCCGCGGAAGGTGGCTCGACTTCCGCGTGCAGGCGCGGTTCACGCCGAGCGCGAATGGGCGCGTGAAGGTGTGGCTCGACGGAAAACAACTGGTGGATTACAGGGGCGCGACCGCGGACGACGAAAACGCGTCGATGGGTTACGCGAATCCGAGCATCTTTTACTTTAAGATGGGGTTGTACCGGGACCTGATGCCCGAGCCGATGACGGTGTACATCGATGAGTACCGCAAGCGGCAGTTGCGGAATGGAGAACTGTGACGGCGAGCGCTCAGTGTATGTTCATCACGGGCAGTTCGAGTGCGGAGTCGTGGCCGGGGCCGGAGTAGATGGTGATGGTCGCGGGCTTGTAGTCATCGGGTTTTGCCTTCATGATGTTGGGCACGAAGGTTTGCGGATTGCGATCGTAGAGCGGGAACCAGGTGCTCTGAATTTCAACCATGACGGTGTGGCCGGGCTTGAAGACGTGGTCCACATCGTGAAGGCTGAACTTGTACTCGAGAATCGAGCCCGGGGCGAGCGCGGTGGGGTGGTCGTAGCCCGATAGATAGCGACCGCGGAAAATCTCGGCGTTGGTGAGGAGCTGATAGCCACGCATCTTCGGATCGGGATCGTCATCGGGATATTGGTCGATGAGCTTGACGACGAGATCGTTGTCGCTGCCGGTGGTGGCGGCGAAGATATCGGCGACGACTTCTCCAGTGACGGTGAGGTTCTGCGTGAGGACGGGCCAGCTTGAAGACGGCGACGTCGCTGCGGCTGGTGACGAAGCGCTGATCTTCCGTGAGCCAGTTGTACCACTGCGAGCCGTCGGAGTACGTGGGCTGAATGGGACGGTGACGGTAGGGAATGGGATTAGCCGGATCGCTCACGTAGGATGCGGTTGCCGTTGCGGTTGAGGAATTCCAACTGAGTAGGCTCGCGCCCGCGAGATGCAGGCTCGTGGGGCGCGATTCTTTGGGTGGGAAGTGCGCGTAATACTGCCAGGTGTTTGAGCCGGTTTGGAAGCTGGCGGTGTCTTCGAGCGTGAAGCCGGGCTCATCCTTGAGATAGTGCGCGAAGAAGCGGGCTTCGATGCGCGTGCGGTACTCGGTGCCGATGGGTTCGCCGTAATCGAGATTTCCAAGATGGCGCTGCGATGAGCTCCAGGAACCGTGATGCCATGGACCCAGCACCAGGAAGTTCTCGTGCTTTGTGTCGTGTGGCTCTAGTGTTGCGTACTCTTCCTGCGGACCGTACATGTCTTCCTGGTCGTAGTAGCCGCCCACGCTGAGCGTGGGCACGGCGACGGTGTTGAGGTGGTGCTCCACGGCGCGCGATGACCAGACGGAATCGTACGCAGGATGATCGAGAAAGAGCTTCCATGTGGGCAGCAGATCCGAGCCGGATTCTTTCGCGTCGCGGGCAAAGTTGCCGCGCTCGAGGAAATAGTTGTAACCGTCGACGGGCTGGCCATCTTTGTCCTTGCCGTAGCTCACGTCGCTGAGTGCATTGTCGCCTTCCACGCCGAGCACATAGTCGTAGCCGTAACTCTGCCGGAAGGCGCCATTGTGAAAGAAATCGTCGCCGAGCCAGACGTCGATCATGGGCGCCTGCGGCGAGATGGCTTTGACGGCGGGGTGGGGATCGATGCCCGCCATCATGGTGAGAAAGCCAGGATAGCTGGTGCCGATTACGCCCACGCGGCCATTGTTGCCGGGAATATTTTTGAGCATCCAGGCGACAGTGTCCCAGGTGTCGGTGCTTTCGTCGATGGCTTTCGGATTCGAGTGATCGGCGAGCGGGCGCATCATGATGAATTTGCCCTGGCTCTTGAAGCGGCCGCGAATGTCCTGGCAGACGAAGATGTAGCCCTCGTGGGCGAGTTCGGGACGCTGCGCAATGATGGACCCGGGAGTCTCATCTTCGACGCCGTAGGGTGTGCGATCGAGGAGAATGGGCAGCGGCGCGGCGATGTCGGAGGGTTTGAGAATCACCGTGTAGAGCTGGACGCCGTCGCGCATGGGAATCATGACCTCAGTGCGCACGTAATCGTGGAAGACGTGGCGCACCGCTGGGCCGGTGCGATACGAAGTGGATTGATCGGGCCCCTGGGAGAGAACCACGCTGGCGGCGCGGCCGGAAGCATCGAGCGTAAAACGGAGGGTGGCCTTGGTATTGGGGATGGCGAATTCGGTGGGGGAAATTGGCTGGAGCGCGACAGGGAGGCGGCGGGCGTTTTCGTAGACGAGCTTGCCATTCTCAACGTAAAAGCTCAACGGCGTATCCGGCTCGTTAGGGTTCGTATATTTGCCGGAGAGAGATTCAAGAGGCGTGGATGCGGGGGATTGCGCGACGAGCGCGAAAGGTGAGGGAAGCAGGGCGAATAAAAGAGCGGAATGCAAGGCACGGCGGAGGATCAAGGCTCATTTCTCCCGGTTCTGTTCTAAAGGATCAGGGTATCAAGGATGCGTGGCGCGCGGTGGCATGGGTCGGGCGCAGTTTGGGGCAAAGCGTGCCTGATGGGTCAGATCTGTGACCCCGCGAATACGCGCCACTGGGGTTCGTGCTATCCCACCCTTTCACCCGAAATCGAGCGAAAGGGTGGGGCACGGGAGATTTTTCTTCAAGCGGCTAGAAGCTAGTGTGCGTGGCCGTGATGATGCTCGTGGCCGTGAGGATGCGCGTGGCCGGCGGAGATGGTCTCGGGAGGCGCGACGCAACCCTCAAGGTGCTCGCAGCCAATGTGCTCGAATTGGATGGTAGTGTGGCTGATCTGAAACTGCTCGCGGAGCAAACCGTTGAGCTTGATGAGAATGCACGCGCTTTCAGAAGGCGGAATGTCGGCGATGGTGACGTGGCACGCGAGCGCGCGCGAATTTGAGCCGAGGCTCCAGACGTGCAGGTCATGGACGTTGACGACGCCTTCGAGGGCCTCCATGCCGCAGCGGATATCAGACGGCGAGCAGCCGCGTGGCGCGCCTTCAAGGAGAATGTTCAGGGTTTCGCGGACGATGCCGATGCTGGACCACAAGATGAGCGCGGCGATGAGCAGCGAGAGGACAGGATCGATCCAGCTTTGACCGGTGAGGAGAATGCCGAAGCCGCCGGCGATGACAGCAGCCGTGGAAAGCGTGTCGCCGGCCATGTGCAGGAAGGCGCTGCGGAGGTTGACGTCGCGGGCCACGCCCCATAAAAGCGCGGCGATGACGCCGTTCATGACCACGCCCGCAGCGGCCACAATCATCATGAGGTGCGGCTCAACGGCGACGGGAGCGCTGAGCCGATGCACGGCTTCCGCGGCGATCCAGAGGGAGATGACGATGAGCGTGGCGGCGTTGATGAAGGCAGCGAGGACGCCGGCACGCTGGTAGCCGAAGGTGCGCGCGTGATCGGCGGGGCGCGACTGAAAGTAGACCGCTGCAAAACTGAGCAGGAGCGCCAGGAAATCGGAGGCGTTGTGGCCGGATTCAGAGAGCAGCGCCAGCGAGTGAGCGCGCAATCCGGCAACGAAGGTGACGACGACATAGGCCAGGGTGGCGGCCAGCGAGATGCGCAGGACCAGAGTTGTCCGTTTCGCGTTTTTGTGATTGGAGGAGGGGTGCCAATGCATAGAGATAGTGTAACCGGGGTTGGGTATACGAGAAAAGAAGGGACTAAGTACTAAGGGACTAGGGACTAGGGACTAGGGACTAGGGACTAGGGACTAGGCTGTATCGACATATAACCTCAGGTGCAACCATGGGCAGGCTAGAGCGACCAGGGCCTGGAAGCAGGCTTTCGATTTCTCGTAACGGGTGGCGAAGCGGCGAAAACATTTGAGTTTGCTGAAGCAGCGTTCGATCCGATTCCTCTGCTTGTAGAGAGTTTTGTCGTACTGGCGTTGTGCCTTGCGGTTTCGTTTGGGTGGGATCACGGCTTTGGCTCCCATGGCTTCAACGCGCTCTACGATGACGTCGGCATCGTATCCCTTGTCGGCAAGCACGGCATCGGCCTTGTGCTGGCCCAGCAACGCGATGGCCTGGGTGCAGTCATTTACCTGGCCACCCGTGATAAGAAAGTCCAAGGGCAGGCCCAGTTCATTGGTAAGCAGATGAATCTTGGTCGTCAGACCTCCTCGGGAACGCCCCAGAGCCTTGTCCGCGCCCCTTTTTTGCGGCCCGTGGCCGCCTGCTGGTGGGCCCGCACGATGGTCGAATCCAGCATCAGATACTGGTTCTTCTTATCGCGCACCAACTCGTGAAAGACCCGCTCCCAGACGCCGGAGTTGGCCCAGCGCACGAAGCGCTTATGAACGCTTTTGTACTTGCCGTAGCGCTCCGGAAGGTCAGCCCATCGCGCTCCAGAGCGCAGTACCCACAGCACCCCGTCCACAAATAAACGGTTATCGGCTGCCGTGCGGCCCACATGCTCCTTGCGGCCAGGAAGAAAATCCTCGATCTTCTCCCATTGCAAATCACTCAATTCATAACGGCTAGGCGACATATTCCCACTTCAACAGCTAGAACGAGCCTGCAAAGTGTATATGTCGATACGGCCTAGGGACGTAGGGACGCAGGGACTAGGGACTAGGGACTAAGGGACTGAGGACTAGGGACTAGGAACTATAGATGCACTGTGAAGGAGTGAAAAAAGTGAAAGGGGTGAATCAGGAGGGTTAGCGGGTCGGCGACTGGTGGGCGCCGGGTTCGAGGTGGCTGGTATCAAGGGGATTGGGGTCGTCAATGAGGGGAAACGCGGCAGCCCGGCGCGCAGGCCAGTCCAGCCTTCGGAGATCACGATGCTGTTGTATGGATTGCCGGGTTGGTAGCGAACGGTGCAGGGAAATCCGGCGTGCACCTCGCCGACCTCGACCGTGTCTCGCAAGGCGGTGATCTCCTGGGAGCACTCGTAGTCCACGCCTGCGATGCGGTAGCTGAAGAGAAGGAAGGTCAGCGCCCGGCAGTCTGCGTCCTCCACGTCGTATACATCGAGCAGCATGCCATCGACCAGACGCCCCGACTGAACCAGAAACTGGCGTCGGGCGCGTTCGATCTCCTCGGCGCTGGGCCGCCGGCGGAACACCAACCAAAGAGCCAGGCCTGCGGCCGCGGCAATGGTGGTTACGCTGGCGACGATCTGCCAGCCGCTGTTGTTCGCAAGGTTCATCTACGAGTGGGAAGTTGCCCCCAACAGTCCCAGATTGAGGATACCGCACGCGAAATGCGGGTTGGGCCGGGGACGTGCGTAAGTGGAAATCAGGCTCTATACTCTAGGTTGCGTCAGGCGCGGGATTTCTGCACGCAGAAGACCCGTGTTTGCCGGGTTTGAGGGCTGAAAACTGCCGTGAAAGAGCAATTGACATTTCATTCGACGACCGTGATCTGCGTGCGGCGCAACGGCCAGGTGGTAATGGCCGCCGACGGCCAGGTGACCTTCGGCGATCATGTGCTGAAGCATTCAGCGAAGAAGATCCGACGCCTTTTTCAGGACAAGATCCTGGCGGGATTTGCGGGATCGACGGCTGACGCATTCAATTTGTTTGCACGGTTTGAGACCAAGCTGGAACAGCACGCTGGGAACCTGAATCGCGCCGCCGTGGAACTGGCCAAAGATTGGCGCACCGACAAGATGCTGCGCAACCTGGAGGCACTGCTGCTGGTGGCCGACAAGGGACAGACGTTTTTGATCTCCGGGTCAGGAGATGTCATTGATCCTGACGAGCCGCTGGCGGCGATCGGCAGCGGCGGCAGCTACGCCACGGCCGCGGCTCGCGCGTTGATGGAGAGTACCGAGCTGAGCGCGCGAGAGATCGCTGAGAAGGCGATGAGGATTGCGAGCGAGATCTGCATTTACACCAACGACCGGATTACGGTGGAAGAATTGTAGGACTGAGTGAACGAGTGAAAGAGTGAAGATGTGAACCCCATCATGAACGCAGTCTGACCCAAAGTTGGAGTATCCAAAGTAAAGCATGGCAATTTATTTACCCGCTTCCGCTGAAGAACAGGAACTCGCGCTCGACGAGCTGACGCCGCGCGAGATCGTGACCGAGCTCGACAAGCACGTGGTGGGCCAGAAGGCCGCCAAGCGCGCGGTGGCGATTGCGCTGCGCAACCGTCAGCGCCGGCAAAAGCTGCCGCCCGACATGGCCGACGACATCATGCCTAAGAACATCATCATGATTGGGCCGACGGGCGTGGGCAAAACCGAGATTGCGCGCAGGCTGGCCAAGCTGACCAATTCGCCGTTCCTGAAAGTGGAAGCGTCGAAGTTTACCGAAGTGGGCTACGTCGGACGCGACGTGGAGTCGATGATTCGCGATCTGGTGGAGATCGGCATCGACATGGTGCGCGAGGAACGTCTGGAAGAGGTGGAAGATCGCGCCGAGATGAATGCCGAGGAACGACTGCTGGACGTGCTGCTGCCTCCCCCGCCCGCTGCGCCGCATGGGCAGGAGGGCCAGCTCAAGCTGCCTGAGTCAGAGAGCCATCAGCGCTCGCGCGAGAAGTTGAGACAGCAGTTTCGCGAAGGGAAGCTCGACGATCGCATCGTGGAGATCGACGCCCGCGAACGCAACACGCCGCAGTTCGGCATCATCAGTAACCAGAACCTTGAAGACATGGAGATGAACCTGAAAGACATGCTGCCCAATATTTTTGGGGGCGGCACGAAGAAGAGAAAGATGAAGGTGGCCGACGCGTTCGACTACCTGGTGCAGGAAGAAGAGGGGCGGCTCATCGATATGGACTCGGTGAACCGCGCGGCCGTGGAGCGCACCGAATCGAACGGGATTATTTTCCTGGATGAGATTGACAAGATTGCAGGACGCGAGAGCGGGCATGGGCCCGATGTATCGCGCGAGGGCGTGCAACGCGACATTCTCCCGATTGTCGAAGGCACAACGGTGAATACGCGCTACGGCATGGTGCGTACCGACCACATTCTGTTTATCGCCGCGGGCGCGTTTCACGTTTCGAAGCCGAGCGACCTGATTCCAGAACTGCAGGGGCGTTTCCCCATTCGTGTGGAGCTGCAATCGCTGACCGTCGAAGATTTTCTGCGGATTTTGACGGAGCCCAAGGCCTCGCTGACTAAGCAGTATGCGGCGCTGCTCGAGACGGAAGGTGTGCGGCTGGAGTTCGCGCCTGACGCGCTGCGCGAGATGGCGGAGTTCGCTTTCAAGGTGAACGAGCAGACAGAAAACATCGGCGCGCGCCGGCTGCACACGATTATGGAGCGCGTGCTCGAGGACATCAGTTTTCTGGCGCCGGATGTGGCGCGCCGCATCTCCGATGAGCAGGCTGCGGCGGCAATGAAAAAGACCATCAGCGACGAAGCGACAACGCCATTGCCCTACCTGGAACGCATGGCGACGTCCGGCCCTGAGAAGGTTTTCCTTATCGACGCCACGTATGTGAAGCAGATGGTGGCTTCGATTGTGAAGGACCAGGATCTGTCCAGGTATATTCTCTAAGGCTCCCGGAAAAGTCAGCGCAGATTACGTGGTGTTTTTGCCGGCGCGCAATGCGGCGGCGATTTCTGCTGTGCTGCGCACGCGACCGATGCGGGGAAGAATGTTGACGATGGCGTTGGTGTGGCTTTCGGCGGTGCGCGATGTCATGGCGTCCTCGGCGAAGACCTGCTCAAAGCCGCGCTCGTAGGCGTCGCGGGCGGTGCTTTCGACGCCGAACGCTGTGGCGATGCCGCAAAGAATAATGGTATTGAGACCGCGGCGGCGCAGTTGCAGTTCAAGGTCGGTACCGAAGAATGCGCCCCATTGACGTTTGAGAATGACAAGGTCGTTGGGCTGGCGGTTGAGCTCTGGGATGAGCTCGCTCCAATCGGGCGGTAGCGCGCTCGCCATCCGCATGGGTTCGTCGCAGGCGACCTGGAGTCCATCGCCGCCGTCGGGCGAACGGCCCACGTGCACCAGAATCGGCTGCGCGCCCACGCTTCGCGCGGCGTCGAGCAGCGCGACACTGTTGGCGATGACGCTGGACGCTGAGTGTGGATTTCCTGGAAATCCCACAATGCCTTTTTGCAGATCGATGACGACCACCGCGGTGCGACGCGGCTCAAGAATGAGTTCGCTCATGATGTTCCTCCGACTTTGCGGCAGCGCTGCGGCGTGAGAGCGCGATTCGCCGACCGCGGCGGCCATTTCGATTCTCGCATGACGGCGGCCTACGTGGATTCAAGCGGGAATCTAACTCAAAGCGGCGCAGAGTGCAGGAATGCGGCGTTACAATGGGAGCCGTTCATTGCGAGAGGAGTTTCTGAGCGATGCGGCTTCGTACCTGGATGGTTTTGATTGCGACGGCCATGCTTGTGCTGACGGCGGGGGCCAGTTGCCAGCAGCCGTGGCAGCATTTGCAGAGCCCGACGGCCGCGCAGGTGGCGGCGCAGTGGAAGACGCCACCGCCAGAGTACGGCCCGGAGCCGTATTACGGATTGAACGGCAACGTGAATATTGCGCAGGTGGAGCGCGATCTGGACACGTTGCACAATCTCGGCTTCCAGGCGGTCACGGTCCAGGCCGGATTCAACATGCCTTTTGCTTACCTGTCGCCGGAGTACTTTGCCTTTTTCCGCAAGTTTTTAGCAGAGGCAAAGCAGCGCAACATGCGGGTGTGGATTGTGGACGATGCCGGCTACCCCAGCGGCTTTGCTGGCGGCAAGTTCACGAGCGAGAAGCCCGAGTTGCGCATGCAGGCGCTGGAGGTGGAACAGAAAATTCTGGTGCCGGGAGGGACGACTCTGCACCAGGACTTAAACCCGGACGTAGTGAGCGCGGCCGCCGTGGACTCGAACGGCGCGGCGATACCGTTACCGCTGCATGGAGATACTCTCGATTGGACGGCGCCCGCGGGTAACTGGACGGTGGTGCTGGTGGATCACGAGTTTCGCACTTCGCCGACGCGATCGGATACGAATCCGAAGCGCGTGAAAGATACGGAGCAGTCGCTTGAAGACTATATGAATCCGGCGGCGACACGGCAGTACCTGGCTTTTACGCACGAGCAGTATAAGCACTACGTTGGCGATGAATTCGGCAAAACCATTATGGGCTTCCGCGGCGACGAGCCCGACTACTCGATTGCCGGATTGCCGTGGACGCCGAAGTTCTTCGCGCAGTTCAAAGAGATCAAGGGCTACGACGTGCAGCCGTATGTGGCGCTGTTTGTCGAGTCGCAGTTGCGGCGCGGCCCGGGCGTTGAAATTCATCTGACGCCGGAACAGGTGCGGATCAAAGGCGATTATTACGACGTGTTCTCGCAGATGTTTGCTGCGGGCTTCTTCGAGCCGCAGGGCGAGTGGTGCGCAGCCAACCATCTGGAGTACCAGGTGCACCTGAATCACGAAGAGATGGAGATGGAGCTGACGCACAGCGAAGGTTCGTTCTTCCGCGACATGCGTTGGGTCGAAGTGCCGGGGATCGATGCCATATGGCACCAGATTTGGAAAGACACGATCTCGGATTATCCGCGGCTGGCGAGTTCGGTGGCGCACGTCGACGGCAAGCCGCGCGCGTTTACCGAAAGTTTTGCGGCATACCGGCCACCGCCGGATGTGGAAATGGCGCGGTACGTCGTGAACGAACAGTTGGTGCGCGGCGTGAACCTGGTGGAGATGATGTATTTTCCCGCGACCGCAGTGGGTCCGCGGCCGGCGCCGTCGTACATGGGCCAGCCGGGATTCTCCGATCTGACGGCGTATGTGCGACGCATGAGCTACCTGATGGCGATGGGACGGCCCGATGCAACGGTGGCGCTCTATCTGCCGTCAATGTCGATGTGGCTGGGCAACGACGAATCGGACGAGCAGTTTGTGTCGGCTGAGCGATTACTCAGCGAGCACCAGATTGATTTCGACATTGTGGACGAGAATGCGTTGGCGAGCGGGCTGACGGCGTTGCCCGGTGCGTTGGAGACGCGAAGTGGCAACTGCTATCGCACGGTAATGTTGCCTGCGCCACTGGTGCTGCCGGCCACGGTGGAGATGCGACTGAAGACATTCGCGCGCGGAGGAGGGAAGGTGGTGTTCCTGGGCGGCACGCCGCAGTGGATTGCAGGCAGGACAATTCGCGATGCGCGCACGGCAACGGCGACGGAATTTTCATGGGCAAGCGTGGTGAGCGCACAACTGCCACCGACGCCGACTCCGCCAGCCGAGCCGCCGGCCACGCCGCCGGCGCCGCAGATGGTTCCTGCAGAGGTGCTGACGGCGCTCGAGTCGGCTGTGATTGCGCCGGTGATCGAGATGGATGCTCCGGACACAGCATTGCGCGTGATGAAGCGGAGGTGGAGGGACGCCGATGTGTACCTGTTCTTCAACGAGGGCGCGACGGCGAGTCAACACGCGGTCACGCTGATGGCGAAAGGGCGCGTGGTGGAGGCGTGGGATGCGCAGACGGGCACGGTGACGCCGCTCGATGCGAAGGGCAGTGGGGAGCACGCCGTGATTCAGCTCGACTTAGAGCCTTACGCGACGAAGGTGATCGTGGTTCGTTGATTCGCGGATCGGTGGACGGGGATCGCAAGGCGGATGGAAGGCCGAGTGCCGGTGGCCGCGGGCATGACACCGTCCTACCGTTGGGCGACCAGCGAAAAAAGCGCGACTACGATAGAATCAATGAGGAGTTGGGAATGCGGAAGGGGCTGTATGGTCCGTCTCGCGTTCGACGCTGCACCTCAAAGGGCGGCGGGTGGGCCTGAAACCTTCAGAGTCCTGCACTCCAGCTTGCAGCGCGTTTTATATCCCGAGGCTGCAGGTGACAATCAGAGCGTCGGGGAGTGGCTCAGCCTGGTAGAGCACCTGGTTCGGGACCAGGGGGTCGGAGGTTCAAATCCTCTCTCCCCGACCATT
>CAWFPZ010000031.1:0-14703 GCA_963817835.1 uncultured Acidobacteriota bacterium
ATCCTCACCGGCAGTTTCGGCGCACCACAGGACTGGGCCGGTCTCTACCACATGACGTGCGGCGGTTCCGTCTCCTGGTTCGGCTTTGCCCAGGCCATCTTCGCCCGCGCCGCCCAGCTCCTCGCCGTGAAGCCGCCAACTCTCACCCGCATCGCCACCAGGGACTATCCGACCCCCGCCGCGCGCCCGCGCAATTCTGTGTTGTCCAACGCCAAACTGCAAGCCCGCTTCGGCCTTGAGCTTTTACCATGGGAATCGGCGCTAGAAGAAACCCTCCAAGCCCTCCGCAACGCCGGCTGAACCGTGCCCGCCGGCCGCATTCCATAGATTGTGCTCTGATCTTTTCGCGTAGTTGCGTCACAAACCGCGCGTATACGCATCCAGCAACATCCGCGCCGCGCGAAACGACGTGGTGCGCCCCTCCGCCACGTCCCGCTCCAGCGCTGTCACGCGGCTGCGCACGGCAGCATGTGCGCCGAACCGCTGCCGCAGCGCCTGGTCGATCATCTCGTGCATCCATCGCTGCTGCTGTTCGCGCCGCGCATTGCCGAACCATCCATTCGCCCGAGTCCATGCCGCATACTCCAGCGCGCACTCCCACAGTTCGCGAATCCCCGCGCCTGTCCTTGCCGAGCACGTCACCGCGCGCGGCGTCCATCCCGATTCCGCCGCCGGAAAAAAGTGCAGCGCGTTTTGCGCCTCAGCCCGCGCCCGCTCTGCCGCGTACTCATTCGCGCCGTCGGCCTTGTTCACGGCCACCAGGTCCGCCAGTTCCATCACGCCGCGCTTGATCCCCTGCAACTCATCGCCCGCTCCGGCCAGCGTGATCAAAAGAAAAAAGTCCACCATCTCGTGCACGGCAGTTTCCGATTGCCCCACGCCCACGGTTTCCACCAGAATGTTCCGGTATCCCGCCGCTTCGCACAGCAGCATCGCCTCGCGCGTCCGCTGCGCTACGCCACCCGCCATGCCGCGCGAGGGCGACGGCCGCACAAACGCCATCTCGCTCGCGGCCAGCGTCGTCATGCGCGTCTTGTCGCCCAGAATGCTGCCGCCGGAGATTTGGCTGCTCGGATCGATCGCCAGCACCGCAACCTTCTGTTTCTGCTCCGCGATCAAGTACCCGCCCAGCGCTTCAATCAAGCTGCTCTTGCCCGCGCCCGGCACGCCGGTAATGCCCACCCGGATCGAGTTGCCGCTGTGCGGCAGGCAATCCTCCGCAATCTGCTCGGCCAGCGCGCGATCCGTCTCGCGCGCACTCTCAATCAACGTGACCGCGCGCGCCAGCACCGTCCGATCGCCGCGCAAAATGCCCGCAACGTATTCCTCGCGCCCGAGCGGCTTGCGCTTCTGTGCGACGCGCGGCGCTAACGGCGTTTCGCACCCGGCAACTTCGCGCATTGCGCTCTTCATGGTATGTGCCGATCCTTTTTGCTAAATCGTGACGCTGGCGCTCATCATCTCCACAATCTTCTGCGCCGCCACGGGAATCACCGTTCCCGGCCCATAAATCCCCGCCACTCCGGCCTTGTACAGAAAATCGTAATCTTGCGGCGGAATCACCCCACCCACCACAACGAGAATGTCTTCGCGACCCATTCCGCGCAGTTCCGCGATGAGTTGCGGCACCAGCGTCTTGTGTCCCGCGGCCAGGCTCGAAACGCCCACCACGTGCACGTCGCTGTCGAGAGCGAAGCGCGCCACTTCGTGAGGCGTCTGGAACAGCGGCCCAATATCCACGTCGAATCCGATATCGGCAAACGCCGTCGCAATCACCTTGGCGCCGCGGTCGTGTCCATCCTGGCCCATCTTCGCCACCAGAATCCGCGGCCGCCGCCCTTCCTCGTGCTCAAACTCCTCCACCATCCGCCGCGCCTTGCGGAACTCCTCGCCGCCCGCGCTGGCCGCCGAATACACGCCCGCGATGGTCCGCGTCGTAGCTTCGTACCGCCCCCACACGTTTTCCAGCGCCTGCGAAATCTCGCCCAGCGTGGCCCGCTTCCGCGCAGCTTCCACAGCGCACTCCAGCAGATTTCCTTCGCCCGCCGCCGCGCACTTCTCCAACTGATTGAGTGCCGCGCGCACAGCGTCCGCATCGCGTTCGCGCTTTAACTCCTCCAGCCGCTTTACCTGTGCCTGCCGTACCGCGTCGTTGTCGATATCGAGCACAGGAATCTCCGGCTCTTCGGACGCGGCATAGGCATTCACGCCCACAATCACGTCGCTCCCCGCATCGATCCCCGCCTGTCTTCGCGCCGCCGCCTCTTCAATGCGCATCTTGGGCAAGCCGGTCTCGATCGCCTTCGCCATGCCGCCCAGTCTTTCAATCTCCTCGATCAGCTCCCACGCCGAGTGCATCAACTCGTGCGTAAGCCGCTCCACGTAATACGATCCCGCCCACGGATCGACCATGTGTGTGATGCCCGCTTCTTCCTGCAGGTAGATTTGCGTATTGCGCGCGATGCGTGCCGAAAAATCCGTAGGCAGCGCCAGTGCTTCGTCCAGCGCATTGGTGTGCAGCGACTGCGTACCGCCGAAGGCCGCGGCCAGAGCCTCAACGCACGTGCGCACCACATTGTTGTAAGGGTCCTGCGCCGTCAGGCTCCATCCTGAAGTCTGCGAATGCGCGCGCAACGCCAGCGATTTGGGATTCTTCGCGCCGAAGCTCTTCACAATCTTCGCCCACAGCATGCGTGCGGCGCGCATCTTGGCAATCTCCATAAAATAGTTCATGCCCACGCCCCAGAAGAACGAAATCCGCGGCGCAAACTCGTCCACGTCGAGCCCCGCCTTCACGCCCGTGCGCAAATACTCCAGCCCGTCGGCCAGCGTGTAAGCCAATTCCAAATCCGCCGTCGCGCCCGCCTCCTGCATGTGGTATCCGCTCACGCTGATGCAGTTGAACTTCGGCATCTTCTCCGCGCAGTATCGAAAAATGTCGCCGACAATGCGCATCGATCCCTCAGGCGGATAAATGTAAGTGTTGCGGACCATGAACTCCTTCAGAATGTCGTTCTGGATGGTCCCGCTCAACTGCTCCGGCGGCACGCCCTGCTCTTCGGCAGCTACGATATAGAATGCCATGATTGGCAGCACCGCGCCGTTCATCGTCATCGACACCGACATCTGCTCCAGAGGAATGCGATGGAAGAGAATCTTCATGTCGAGAATCGAGTCGATGGCCACACCAGCCTTGCCCACGTCGCCGGTCACGCGCTCGTGGTCGGAGTCGTAACCGCGGTGCGTCGCCAAATCGAACGCCACCGAAAGCCCGCGCTGCCCCGCCGCCAGGTTGCGCCGGTAGAACGCGTTCGACTCTTCCGCCGTCGAAAACCCCGCATACTGACGGATGGTCCACGGCCGCGTGGCATACATCGTGGTGTGCGGCCCGCGCAGATACGGTGGAATTCCCGCCGCATAATCCAGGTGTTCGAGCCCCTCCAGGTCCGCGCGCGCATAAAAATTCTTCAGCGCGATGTGCTCGGGCGAAAGCCACTCATCGGCTTCGCGCGCAGTCGTCTCCGTCGCCGCAGTCTTCCAATCGATCTTTGTAAAATCCGGACGCATTGTCTCTCAATTCACCAGAACCCTGGGGTGCCCCACATCTCGCTTCTGAGATGTGGGGCACCACGAATCCCAATGTTCCGCATTCAAACCAGCAGTCTCTCTTGCCATCTCGTCAAAAACTCCACCGGATAACTGCGAACGTGCACGAAATCCGCAATCCCCATCGCGCGTAATTCCTCCGTGTTCTCGGGCTTTCCGGCCACCATCACCGGCGTCTCGCGCCCCAGCGCTTTCAACTTCGGCATCAACTCACCGGCCAGTGCCGCGTACTCCCCATCCGAGCTGCACATCACAATCAAATTCACATCCGCCGCGGCAATCTCCTCGGCTTTCTTGAAGCGCCGAGTTTCAATCTCGAATCCCGCGCAAGCAAAAAAATTCGCCGCAAAATTCGCCCGCGCCGCGCGCATCTTCAACTCTCCAATCTCCGCCAGCAGTACTCGTGGCGTCTTGCCTCCCGCAGCCGCATGGCGCTCCGTGCGCAGCCGTAACTCCTCATACGGCCGCGCTCCGCGCAAATCGGCTTGCATGCGCTGTTCGTCAATGCGACCCCGTGCCCGTTCCGCCGGATTCGCAAACTGATTCGTTCCCACCAACACGCGCCGCCGCGATGCAACCGCCTGCTCACGCGCCGCCAAACTCCGTTCCAGCGTCCGCGCAATCATTCCCTCGACTTGCGCCCGGCGGAATCCGCCGCACGCTTCAATATTTTGAAAAACTCTCCAGCCTTCGCGCGCCAAGAAATCCGTGATTGTCTCGAGGGCAAACGACCCTCCGCCGGCATCGGCCACGCGCCCCAGGCACGCCTCGTGCTTCAGCAGCAGTTGCGTGTTCCGCGCCAGTCGCCGGCTCGCCTCATTCGGGGCCTCGTAGCAGGCATCAAACGGCGTCACCGTCACTGTATCTGCTCCGCCCATCACCGCGGCCATCGCTTCGGTGGTCGCGCGCAAAATGTTTACATGGGGGTCGTAGACGGTTTTATTCCATCTCGAAGTGCGCGCCGCTATCCGCGCTCGCGCCGCCTCGTGCGTGCCGCCAAAACTCTCTACCGCACGCGCCCAAAGCATGCGGAATGCGCGGAACTTGGCGATCTCGAAGAAATAATTGGAGCCAACGGCGAAGCTGAATTCGAGCGCGGCCGCGGCGTGGTTCACATCCACTCGGCGCTCCACGAGTGCTGCGAGAAAATCCACCCCGGCCGCCAGCGCGAAGCCGGCTTCTTCTACGGCCGTTGCTCCCGCCTCGGCAAACGCTGCACCGTGAATCGTGAATGGCGTCAGTCCAGCAGGCGAGGCCATGATCGTCTCCGCCGCAAACTCCACGCTGGCCAGCGCATCGCATCCAGTTGAAATCTGCGCGGCATACGGCGCTCCATTTCGTCGCTCGATCAGCATCCGAAGCAGCGGTTCACTGGCGCGCTCAAAATGTACGGGAATCTCGTCGAGCCCTCTGAGCAGCTTCTCCAATTCGCGTGAGCTCTCAACCAAAAACCCGCTGCATGCAATTCCCTCGGCGCCTGCGGCCACCGCCGCGCACGCCATGCGATTGGCTTCTTCCGCATCTGCGGCGTCAATCTCCTCGCGAATCCGCCACTCACCGGTGGCGCGCGCACCGCGCCGATACGGAAAATCCCCCGGCGCAGCATCCACGCATGTCAGCCCCGCCAAATCCTCCGCGCGATAGAAAGGCTTCACTCCCAGCCCCTCGTCCGTTCGCCAGGTCAGTCGCTTCTCGGGATCGGCGCCCTTCAGGTCCCGTGCAATCGCCGCCTGCCACTCCGTTGTGCTCACCGGCGGGAACTTTTCAAGCAGGCGTTCAGTGGCGAGGTTTGTCATTTGTTCGCGGTGTCTTCCACCATCTCGATCAAGACTCCGAACGCACCTTCTGGCTTCGACTTGGGATGCACAAAGAATACCGTCGTTCCCCGCGAGCCTTGGCGCGGAGCCTGGTCAATCAGCTGGAATCCCTCAGCGCGCATCGCCGCGAACGCGCGTTGCGCATTCTCCACGCGGAACGCCACATGCGCCAATCCGCCACGCCCGCCGTTTTTGTCGATCAGTTTCTGAACCGGCGAATCCGCGGTCAGTGGCTCGAGCAACTGGATCAGGTTCGGCCCTTCGCCGATCTGCAACAGCGCCTCGCGCACCTGGTCCCGCCCGTGCACTTCTTCGCGATGAATCTCCCTGAATCCCAAAGCCTCGTACGCCTTCACCTGGCCCTCAAGCTCGCCCTGCTTGACCGCGATCGCTACGTGGTCCACAAACTGAATCCCGGGAACATTCTTCAACTCTTCCTGCACGCCGTTCCTTTCAATCTCCGGGGGCCAATCTTCCGCCCAGCTTACTCAAACTCCACCAGCAACTGACCCACTTTCACGGGATCGCCTTGCTTCACATGCACGCTCTTCACTGTTGCCGCGCACGGCGCCGTCACCTTGGTCTCCATCTTCATCGCTTCCAGAACGAGCATCAGCGCGCCCGACTCCACAACTTGTCCCGGCTCAACGTTGACGTTGATCACCAGCCCCATCACCGGGCTGGTGCACAGCTTTTCGTCCGTATCCCACGTGCCGCCCGGGTTCGGTGCATGTCCACTGACTACGTCATGCGCCGCGTGCTGCGGCGAGTCGTCCGGCGTCTGCTGGCTCTCCTCATCTTCCAAGAGCTCTACATCCACCGCGTACGCTTTGCCATCAATCGTGATCTGAAGCTTCAACCTGCCGCATCCTTTCTCTTGAACATCTCTTCCTGCACTCATCCGCTTTAACGGAGGTTGTGCGAGGTCTGCACAATCACCCGTCCCTGCTGTGCCCATGCGCCCGCGCTCTCCTGCTGGGGGCCGGGCAATGACTCTGCCGACCGCACGCGCGCCTTCCTGCCCAGGAAGGCCGTAGCCGCGGCAGTCAGCGCGGCCACAATCTCCGGCTTCGCCTGCGACTGCTTCGTTTGGCTAGCGGTTTCCACCGGCGCCGAGATCACGGCCACCCCGCTCGCAACCGGCCGCGTCGCCTGCACCCTGCTCAGTTCTGCCACACGCGCCTGCAAAGCCTTCACCGTGGTCGCCATGGCATTCAACTGCCGCTCCATGTCGCGCTGTTGTTCCCGCACAGCCCGCCGTAGAACGCCCTCCAGTCCGGCATAGATCGCCACACAGCTCACGCCGGCAATCACCGTGACCGCCGTCCAATCCGCCCAATGCAGTTTCATGCGCTTCCTTTCGTGTCGCGGCGTAAATCCCGCCGTTGGCCCTGCAGCCTAAAGCGGAATCAATCCATGTTTCTTCTGCGGACGCAGTTCGCGCTTCCCGTGCAGCGATTCCAACGCCCGCGCCACCACTCTCCGCGTCTCCGCCGGCTCGATAATGTCGTCCACCAGCCGTCGTCCCGCCGCCACATACGGATTCGCGAAGGTCTCGCGGTATTCGTCCACCAGTTCCTTGCGCCGCATCGCCTCGTCCTCGGCCCCGTCAATCTCTCTGCGAAATACAATCTCGGCCGCGCCCTCGGCTCCCATCACCGCGATCTCTGCCGTGGGCCACGCCAGCACGCGGTCCGCACCCAGCCCGCGCGAGCACATGGCAATATACGCGCCGCCGTAAGCCTTGCGCAGCACCACCGTAATCTTCGGTACCGTCGCCGCCGAATACGCAAACAGCAGCTTGGCTCCGTGACGGATAATGCCTCCGCGCTCCTGCTCCACGCCCGGCAAAAATCCCGGCACATCCACAAACGTGAGCAGGGGAATGTTGAAGGCATTGCAAAAGCGCACAAACCGCGCCGACTTGTCTGAGGCGTCGATGTCGAGTGCACCCGCCTTGACGCACGGCTGGTTGGCCACAATGCCGACAGTTCGCCCTTGCACTCTTCCAAAACCAATAAAAATATTTGCGGCGAATCCCGGCTGAATCTCCAGAAAATCTTCGTTGTCCACCACGCGCAAAATCACGTCGCGCACGTCGTACGCCACCTTCGGATCAACGGGGACAATCTTGTTCATCTCGGTGTCGGACTTCAGACGCCCGCTAAAAGCCCGATGCGGCGGATCTTCCAGATTGTTCGAAGGTAGAAAACTCAACAGCCGCTTGCACAGTTCGACGGCCTGCTGATCGTCGCGCGCAATCAAATGCACCACGCCCGACTGGTTCATCTGCGCATGCGGTCCGCCTAGTTCCTCGGCGCTCACTTCTTCGCCCGTCACCTGCTTGATCACCTGTGGCCCAGTGATAAACATGCGCGCCTGCTCAGTCTGAATTACGAAGTCCGTCAGCGCCGGACTGTAAGCAGCGCCACCGGCGCACGGCCCGCAAATCAGCGCAATCTGCGGCACCGTTCCTGAAAGCATCACATTGTTGTAAAACACGCGCGCATATCCCGCCAGGCTGTCGATCCCCTCCTGCACGCGCGCTCCGCCGGAGTCGTTGATAAAGACAAATGGGCTGCCCGTCTTCAGGCTCATGGCCATCATGTCGGCCACTTTCTGGCAATGCGTTTCGCCGGCCGCGCCGCCAGCCACCGTAAAATCCTGGCTCGCCAGGTGCACCAGCCGTCCGTCGACGGTCGCGCATCCCGTTACCACGCCGTCGGCGGGCAGCTCCTTCTCCGCCATGCCGAAGTACGTAGCCCGGTGCCGGCTAAACAGTCCTATCTCTTCAAAGCTGCCCTTGTCCACAAGCCGGTCTACGCGCTCACGTGCGGTCAGCTTGCCCGATTTGTGCTGCCGGTCGATGCGCTCCTGCCCGCCGCCCAACTCCAGCTCCGCGCGTTTCGCCTCCAGCTCCGCAACCTTGTCGTCCATGCTTTTCTTGTGCGTAATTTCTTCCTGAGTCAGCATCTCTTCACCCGGGGAAAACCGCGCAAACTCCCGCTTTCTGCGCCTGCATGGCGCACTCAATCCTTGTCGCACCGCCGTCATTCTATGCCCGGGGATGAGGGCCGGGATGTGACCCCGTTCACGTTCCACAAGCCCAAGGAAGCAGACAGGTTACCGGCTCATGCAAGGTCTCTGGGCAGCCCTCTTCGCTGTCCGCAAAAACCCGGCTTACGGTCACCGCGGGCGCACAGCAGCGCGCAGCCGCATCGGCGGTCGAAAATCGCTCAGAACCCGCGTTGTCTCTGTTGCAAACAGAAAGGGCGCGACACGGCTAGTAAAAGCCGCTCACGCCCATCGCAAGAATCTTCCCGTGCCCCATCCATTCGCGGCATCTCGCGAATGGGTGGGAGACCAAGATCACTGGTTACAGCAACTGTAGTTCTGCTCTAAGAAAACCGCGTCCGTCTCCAAAGCAATGTTCCGCACAATCCCAGCGGCACCAGCGTGCCCACAATCAGCACAAACATCCACGGGAAGTTGACGCTGATGTGCTGCGCGCGCGTGCCCACCGCCAGCCACACAAAGATGCCCGAGGCGACCAGCACGATCAAAATCTCCCACCAGCGCTTCGGGTGCTTGTTGTCGGCCAGTGGATCGTTTCCGTCCACCACGGCAGCCACATTCACTCTGTCGAGTTCATAGCGGTCGCACTCGCGATGCATTGCGTCGCGCCAGTTGTCCATCTCAGAAGGTGGTGGTTCTGCCATGCTGATCGATACCGCGCCCGCAATCATCACGGCCGACCCGGCGAGAACCAACATCCGTCCGCCGCTGGCCAGTCCCGCAAATTCACCAAACACCAGTGCGCCCCACGCCAGTCCCCAAAGCTGGTTGGTGTTCGACAGAGGAATCCCGCGCCCTATGCCGATGTATTTAGCCGCATACTGCTGGAACAGGTCGCCGATCACCCAACAGAAGCCGCCCACAAACGGCCAGAACAGCATGGTCCGCGCCTGCTGCAGTTGCACCAGAACCGGCGCCATACCGCCGCTGTTAATGGCCGTCAGCAGCGTAACGGTTCCCAGTTCGCCAAACGTGAAAATGGTCACGAAAGAGAGCGGGTTCATGCCGCTGATGTAAGCCTTGCGGTAGGGAATGTACATGGTGCCGAACATGCAGCCCGCGCCCAGCGCGGCAATGATGCCGGTAGCCGCTTTCCCCGGCGTGCCCGCATTCTGATGCGCCGTGGCCACAGCCAGCACTGCGGCGCCGAAGACAATCGCCCCCGCGCCGCCCACTACCTTGGCCCAGTTCTTCGCCGTCGATCCGTGCAGCTCCTTGAACAGCAGGCAGCCCCACGCCAGCCCCACCAGGCTATTCATATTCCACAAGGGAAATGCAATGGCCAGGCCCACGTTGCGCACGCCGAAGATAGTGAGCGTGTTGCCCACCGCCCACAGCATTCCGGCCAGCAGCGCCCACACAATCAGGTGCGGCTTGGCACGTAAATCGTCGAACAGGAACCCCGTGCCCTTCAGCAGCGTGGGAACCGTCCAGCGCGCCACAAACGCGCCCATCACCATCCCCATGGAAATGATGAACGGCGAGAATCCCGCGTTCACCAGCTTGGTGGGCGCTTCCGCGCTGCCCAGCCACACCGCGGCGGACAGTCCGCAAAACACGCCCAGCTTGTGCAACGAGATCGTTGACCGCGCCGCAATCGCGCTCTGGCTCATCCTGTCACCTCAGCGACATCAACAGCGCGGTTCCCAGAATCAGCACGACCACGGGCACCCACAGATGCACATCGGTCAGGACGCAAACCAACTTCGATCGCTTCAAGCTTCCACCTCAGTTAACTTCACCGGCCGGTTCTCGTCGAACGACTTGCGCGCCGCCATCGCCATAATCACCGGCACGCGGCTATCGGCGCCCGTCACCGGCACTGGCTTGTCCTCCAGCACCGCATGCGTAAACTGCTTCAGCTCCTCCGCAAAACTGTCCGTGTAACGGTCCATGAAAAAGTTCAACGGCAGATCGCTGTAGACGGATTCTCCCGTGCTCACCACAACCTGGTTGGGGAAGCGATTTTCCGAAGCGATCTTGCCTTCGGTGCCCAGAATCTCCACGCGCTGGTCGTAGCCGAACACCGCCTTGCGGCTGTTGTCAATGGTGCCGATGGCGCCGCTGCGGTAGCGCAGCGTAACCACGGCCGTGTCCACGTCGCCCAGTTCGCCAATGGCCGGGTCGGCCATCACGCCGGCTGCGGCGTACACCTCTTCCACCTCGTCGCCAGTCAAAAAGCGCGCCATGTCGAAATCGTGAATCATCATGTCCAGGAACATCCCGCCCGACAAGCGCACGAACTCGATAGGCGGAGGCAGCGGATCGCGGCTGGTAATGTGCACCAGGCACGGCTTGCCGATCTCGCCGTTGATCACGGCTTTGCGCACCCGCGCGTAATTCGTATCGAAGCGCCGGTTGAAGCCGATCTGCAGTTTCACGCCGGCCTTCTTCACCGCCGCAAGCGCCGCATCAATCTGCTTCAGAGTGTAGGAAATCGGCTTTTCGCAAAAAATGTGCTTGCCCGCCTCCGCCGCGCGAATGATCAGATCCGCGTGGGTATCGGTCGACGAGCAGATCGCGACCGCCTCGATGCGCTTGTCGCCAAGAATTTCATCCACCGAAGTCGCCACGTTGGGAATACCAAAATCCGTCGCGAGTTTTTCAGCCGTCTCGCGATTGACGTCGAAAACGGAGACAATCTCTGCCTCCGGAATTTGAAACGCGAGCGACTTCGTATGAACTCGCCCGATCCGTCCCGCTCCAATAATTCCGAAATGAAGTTTCTTCCCGCTCATGATCTCTCCTCAAAATGTAGCGCCGGTCTCCAGACCGGCTGTCGTGTGGGCGTCCACGCCCGCACAGAATTGCCGTACCACTACCAAGTCACGCGTTCCAGTTCCGAGTGAACGGCGCTTCCCGCTTCCCCATGAAAAAGCTGGAAGCTAGGAGCTAGAAGCCAGCAGCTGTTCTTGCACAAAATTCGCCTCAATCGACCGAATATACTCCCGGTTCCGCGCCGCACTTTCCTTCGGCGTGCCCATCCCCGGAAGAATATCCTGCTCCACCAGCACGTATCCCTTATAGTCGCGGCGTGCCAGCCAGCGTAACAGGGCAGGGAAGTCCACGCATCCTTTGCCCAGTTCACAGTACACGCCGTGCCGCATACCCGTGAAGTAGTCCCACTCCTCCTCGCGCGAGCGGCGCGCCACGTTAGGCTCAATATCTTTCAAATGGATGTACCAGATGCGCTCCTTGAAGCGCTCGAGAGCCGCCACCAGGTCGATGTCCTCGCGGCCGGTTCCGTGAACATAATGGCCGGCGTCGAACACCAGTCCCAGCCGCTCCGGATTGGTTCCGTCGAGCAGCGTCGCAATCTCGTCCGGCGTCTCCACGTAGCCTGCGCAGTGATGATGAAACACCGTGCGCAATCCGGTCTCGTCAAACACCGCGTGCGCAATCCGATCGGCGCCGCCCGCAAAAGTCTTCCACTGGTCCTTGTTCAGTCCCGCGCTCGCGGGCACGCGTCCGGCGAGCTTGGTGCGTCGCGCATCGGTCCCGTTGTCGTCGGCCAGCACCAGGAACGGCGCCGGCGTCGTGGCCACAGCCGCAATCAGCCGCGCCGTCCTCACAGCCCTTGCCGTGCCTTCCGCATGCGCCAGCGGATTCTTCAGCTCCACCGGCACAAACGCGCCCAGCATCGCCACGTTGTTGCGTTTCGTCAGTTCCTCGCTCAACTGCACCGGATCGGTGGGCATGTAGCCCCAGTCGCCCAATTCCGTTCCGGTGTAGCCCGTCTCCACCAACTCGTCCAGCATTTGCGTCGACGGAATCGCCTGGCTCTGGTCCTGGTGCTCCAGCGTGCCCCAGGAACAGGGTGCATTGCCAACCAGCAACTCTTTCATATCGTCTCCTTGCTCCCGCGGGTTTTCAGTCTCAGTTCTTATCAACGTTGACGCTGTACACGTGTGCATCACAGACTATAAGCTAGCAGCTAGAAGCTAGCGGCTAGTAGCTGTCTTTCAGAACTTCCGGCTCCACTCCTTCGGCCACCGTTCCACAACGACCTTGGTTTGCGTAAAGAACTCCACTGCGTGGTGCGCCTGCGCATGCAGATCGCCGAAAAAGCTTTCGCCCCACCCGCTGAACGGGAAGGTTGACATCGGCGCGGCCACGCCCACGTTAATGCCCACATTGCCCGCTTGCACCTCGTAGCGGAAGCGCCGTGCATTGGCGCCGTCGGTGGTGAAGATGCAGGCCATGTTGCCATAGCTGCGTCCATTCACCAGCGCGATCGCCTCTTCAATGGTCTGTGCATGGATCAGGCTCAGCACCGGCCCAAAGATCTCCGTTCGCGCCGTCTCGGAATCAGGCGGCACATCGTCCAGCACCGTAGGCAGCACGAAATAACCATCCTCGTAGCCGTCCACTTTTTTGCCGCGCCCATCCACCACCACGCGCGCGCCGGCCTGTTCGCCCTTCGCGATCAGCCCTTCGATCCGCGTCTTGCTCTCGGCGGAAATCACCGGGCCCATCTCCACATCCGGCAACGCGCCGTAACCCGTCTTGCGGCTCTGGGCCGCCGCCACAATCCGATCCGTGAATGTGCGCGAATCGCCCACGGTAATCGCCACCGATGCCGCCAGGCATCGCTGTCCCGCGCAACCAAACGCGGAATCAGCCAGAATCCGCGTCGTCATCTCCATGTCCGCATCCGGCATCACCACCACCGGATTCTTCGCGCCGCCCTGGCACTGCGCGCGTTTCCCATTCGCAGCTGCCCGGCTGTAAACGTACTTCGCCGTCGGCGTCGATCCCACAAAACTCACTGCCTTGATGCCCGGATGATCCAGAATCGCATTCACCGCATCACGTCCGCCGTTCACCAGTTGCATCACGCCCGGCGGGAATCCCGCTGCCTGAATCAGCTCGAACAGTTTCTGCGACGTGATCGGTACGCGCTCCGACGGCTTCAGCAAAAAGCAGTTGCCCGCCGCTACCGCGTAGGGGAAAAACCAGAACGCGATCATGCCCGGAAAATTGAACGGCACAATCGCCGCCACCACGCCCAGGGGTTGCCGGATCATGTGCTCGTCGATGCCCCGCGCAATGTCCTCGCAATTCGTGCCCTGCATCATGATCGGCATGGCGCACGCCGTTTCCACGTTTTCCACTGCGCGCAGAATCTCCGCGCGGCTCTCCACCAGCGTCTTGCCGCATTCTCTCGTGATAGACAGCGCGAGTTCTTCGCGATGCTGCTCCAGCAGCGTCTTCAGCCGGAACAGCGGCTGAATCCGGTCCACCACCGGCGTCCGCCGCCACTCGATAAACGCCCGCTCCGCCGCTTCCACCGCAGCATTCACGTCCGTCGCCGGCGAAAGCGGAACCTCCACCAGCACCTTGGCCGATGCGGGATCGATTACGTTCAGCGCATTCGTTGCGCTCGAAGCGCGCCATCCTCCATCAACAAAATTCTGCAACCGCTCCATAGAGAACCTCCGTCTCATCGAAACCGAAATGTAGCGCCGGTCTCCAGACCGGCTGTCGTGGGGTGCCCCGTCCAAGCTTTGCTTGGGCGGGTGTAGCTCCCTTGCTCCCTGTATCAAAGATGATGCCGTTCGCGCTTGCGCGCTTCTTCATAGCGTGCTCTCGCCTCGCGCACGCTCTCCAGTTCCGAAACTTCCGCTACCGCAACATCCCACCAGGACTCGTATCCCGGCACGCCGGTTGACGTATCCGTTTCCACTACAATCACCGTGGTGCGGTCCAGCGTCTTCGCTTTCTCGAGGGCTTGCTTCAGTTCATCCAATGTACCAGCAGTCAACGCATATGCGCCCAGGCTGCGCGCGTTGGCCGCAAAGTCCACCTTCAGCACATCGCCGTCCAGTTGTTTACTCGCTTCGTTGCGTGCGCGATACCGCGTTCCGAACCCGCCCTGCCCTAATGACCGGCTCAGGCTGCCGATCGAGGCGAACCCGTGATTGTCCACCAGCACGATGATGATCTTGATCCCCTCCTGCACGGACGTCACAATCTCCGTGGGCATCATCAGATACGTGCCGTCGCCCAGGAACACGTAGACTTCGCGGCTGGGATCGGCCAGCTTCGCGCCCATGGCGCCCGGAATCTCGTACCCCATGCACGAGTAGCCGTATTCCATGTGATAGCCGTTGGGTGTGCGCGTGCGCCACAGCTTGTGCAGATCGCCGGGATGGCTGCCCGCGGCCGACAGCAATACGTCACGCTCGCCCGCAGCCGCCCATAG
>CAWFPZ010000032.1:0-13974 GCA_963817835.1 uncultured Acidobacteriota bacterium
CGCAATTGGGCGTGGGATGCAGGTGTCCCGCAAACTCTGGCGCAGGAGCAGATCACGGAACTCGGCCTCGATTCCGGCTGGGTCTTCGACAAGGCAGTGCCGGGATACCGCTCGTTCTTCACGCATGAGCGCGAGACCGCCCGCGCCGGCTATTACGGCGTCCACCTGCTCACGCCCGATGTGCAGGCGGAGCTAACCGCGACCACGCGCTGCGGCATGCACCGTTACAGTTATCCGCAATTGCCTGGCGGCACAAAGCAGGGGGTGCTTCTCGATCTCGTGCATGGCATCGGCAGCAAGGTTTATCACGCCGAGCTGAAGATTGAGAGTGCGACGCGCATCAGCGGCATGCGCGCCACGCACGGATGGGCCGAGGACAAGCAGGCGTACTTTGTGATGGAATTTTCGCGGCCCCTTACTTCCATCGATGTAAGCGTAGACGGCACCGTCAGCACTGCTTCCGCTTTTCACGAATTCAAAGGCACTGAGATCAAGGCGATGCTGGCGCATGCGCCGGGCGCGCCGCTCGTCATCCGCGTAGGCATTTCCTGCACCAGCGCAGAAGGCGCGGCGAAAAACCTCGCCGCCGAAATGCCGCATTGGGATTTCGACGCCGTGGCGCGCGAAGCCGGCTCGGAGTGGTCCAAGGCGCTCGGCATTCTCGACGCGCAGCTGCCCACCAAGGCGCTTACCGAGACGTTCTACACCGACGCCTATCGCGGCCTCGTGGCTCCGGCCACATTCAACGACGTAGACGGCACCTATCGCGGACAGGATCGCCAGAATCATCCTCATCCCGGTTTCACCAAGTACACCACGCTCTCCATCTGGGATATCTATCGTGGCGAAGTGCCGTTCATCATGCTTATGCAGCCGCATCGCGCCAGCGACATCGTGCGCACATTGCTCGCCGACTACGACCAGCTCGGCCTGCACACGCTGCCCATGTGGCCGCTGTGGGGCAACGAAACCTGGAGCATGACGGGATTCCATGCCGCGGCCATGATCGTCGGCGCATATGTGCGCGGCTTCCGCAACTTCGATGCCGAAGCGGCCTATGCGGCGATTCGCGACACCGCGTTAGGCGCGCGCGACACAGCGCCGCCAGGCGCTTCCTCGCGAGACACCGAACGCGCGCACAGCAATGGCAAAATGCAGGAGGACTTTCGAAAGTACGGCTATGTACCAATGGAACTGTACGGCGGCGCCGTCTCGTGCACCCTCGACATTTCTTACGACTACTGGTGCGCGGGCGCCATGGCTGAGCTACTCGGCAAGAAAGACGATGCGGCACTGTTTACGAAGCTCGGTCAGAACTACAGGAACATCTACGATGCTTCAACCGGCTTCATGCGGCCGAAGACCTCGGACGGAAAATGGCGCAGTCCCTTTGAGTCGGACATCGAATATAACGATTACGTGGAGACGGACGCGTGGCAGGCCAGCTTTAGCGTTCCCCACGACGTGCAGGGGCTCATTGATTTGTACGGCGGCGACGCGGCCTTCATCGCCAAGCTCGACGGCTTGTTCACGGCGCCTTCGTATTTGTCCGGTCCGCCGTACCCGCAGCCCGACATCAGCGGCATGGTCGGCCAGGACGCGCAGGGCAACGAGCCCAGCAACCACCATCCGTATCTCTATCCCTTTGCGGGCGCGGCGTGGAAGACGCAGTACTGGGTGCGCAAGGTGGCCGCGCTCTATAACAGCACGCCCGCCGGAATTCCCGGCAACGACGACTGCGGGCAGTTGGCAAGCTGGTTCGTCTTCGCGGCGCTGGGCTTTTATCCGGTCAACGCCGCCACGGGCGTCTACATCATCGGCAGCCCGTTGGTGAATCGTGCCGCCATCCGCAATCCCGGAACCGGCAAGACGTTCACCATCGTGGCCGAGAACAACTCGCACGAGAACGTCTACATTCAGAGTGCGCAATTGAACGGCAAGGAGTGGAACCGCTCCTGGATTACGCATGCCCATATCGTGGCCGGGGGCGAACTCCACTTCCGCATGGGGCCTAAGCCGAACAAAGAATGGGCCTCGGCTCCCGCAGATCGCCCGCCATCGGGACTGGTCAAAGGCTGAGCAGCCTTCAATAGGGGCGGTCCGCGAGTCAGGTCGCGGATCGCTCTATCTCCATTTCTCTCCTATCGTTTCAACTCCCCCATTGGTATACTTATCCATGTGACCACAACTGTCCTCGATTCCACTCCCAATCACGGTTCCGCAGAGACTTCCCCCAGCCAGAAGAGGGTGTTGTTGCTCAAACCACGCGGTTTCTGCGCCGGTGTCGTGCGTGCCATCGACATTGTGAAGATTGCCCTTGAAACCTTCGGCGCGCCCATCTACGTCCGTCGCGAAATTGTGCATAACCGTTATGTTGTGAACGAATTAGCGGAAAAAGGCGCGATTTTTGTTCACGAAATCGACGACGTGCCCGACGGGCAGCGAGTGATTTACTCGGCCCACGGTGTTTCGCCAGCGGTGCGCGAGCGCAGCAAAGGCCGCAATCTGAAGGTCATTGACGCTACGTGCCCGCTTGTAACCAAGGTGCATTTTGAGGCCGTCAAATTTGCCAAGCAAGGGTATTCGCTTGTGCTCATCGGCCACCGCGACCACGACGAAATTGAAGGCACGCTGGGCGAGGCGCCTGATGTAACCCAAGTGGTTTCAAACGTTGCCGAGGTCGAGAAGCTCCAGGTGCCCGATCCCGATCGGGTCGCCTATCTCACGCAGACCACGTTGAGCCTGGACGAGGCGCGCGACATCATTCACGCCCTCAAGATCAAATTTCCCAATATCGTCGGTCCCCACTCGCAGGACATCTGCTACGCCACCGAAAACCGCCAGGTCGCGGTGCGCAACGTGGCGCACAATGCCGGGTTAGTACTCGTTGTGGGTTCCACAAACAGCTCCAACTCCAACCGCCTCGTTGAAGTCTCCCGCAACCTGGGCACCATCGGGTACCTCATTGATAACTCTCAGGCCATCCATCCGGCCTGGCTCACTGGCGTCGACACCGTTGCCGTCACCGCCGGCGCTTCGGCTCCGGAGGTGCTGGTCGAGGACGTGGTGAATTACTTGCGTCAGAATGGCTTTGAAAACGTCGAAGAGGTTGAGGTGATGCCGGAAAACGTGCGCTTCGGCCTGCCCCCCGAGATCGTGCAGGCCATTGGCAGCGCCAGTGGATCCGAGTCCATCGCCGTTAACTAAAACTTGATCGCGACAACTGGCACGCAACTTGAGCGCGCCACCGGACAGAAGTTTTGTTGAGGCAGACACGCTTTCCCGGAAACCAGAGGCGTTTCAGACTGCATGATTCCTGAGAAACAGAAAACACGAACCGCGGCGTCATCTTTCGGTCGGCCCAGCTTTGGCCAGCCGAGATTCGGGCGTATTGACGCGGACATCGCCGACGTCGACTCGGCGATCGCCCACGCGCGCGATTTTCTGCTCGGCCTGCAGCATCCCGACGGCTATTGGTGCAGCGAGCTCGAGGCCGATTCCATGCTCGAGGCCGACTACATCTTTCTGCACATCCTACTCGAAAGCGGCGATCCCGGCCGCCTGCAGCGCGCTCTCACTGAGATGATGCGCTACCAGAACGACGATGGCAGTTGGAGCATCTATCCCGGCGGTCCCGGCAACATCTCGCTCTCCGTCAAGTGCTACTCCGCGGCCAAGCTGATGGGTATTTCCGCTGACGACCCGCGCCTCGCCAAGTGCCGCGAGTGGGTACTGGCGCATGGCGGCGTCACCGCGTGCAACACCTTCACCAAAATGTATCTCTGTGCGCTGGGCGAATACGATTACGATGCCGTACCTGCCATTCCTCCCGAGATTGTTCTCTTTCCCAAGTGGTTCTACTTCAATATCTACGAGATCTCATCGTGGTCGCGGTCGATCATTGTGCCACTGGCCATCATGTACGCCAAGAAGCCGTTCAAAAGGATCTCCGCGGAGCAGGGAATCGATGAGCTGTTCGTAGGCGGGCGCGCCAACTCCATCCTGCGCTTGCGCGTCGATCGCAAGCATCTCATCTCATGGCGCAATGTTTTCCTGGCGTTTGACCGCATGACGCATTGGTTCGAAGCAGTGCACATTCGCCCGCTGCGCAAGCTGGCCATGAAGCGCGCCGAGGGGTGGATGCTTGAGCGGCTGGAGATGACCGACGGCCTCGGCGCGATTTACCCAGCCATGCTCAACGCCATCGTCGCCCTGCGCTGCCTCGGCTACTCCGAAGACGATCCGCAGGTGATTCGCGCGCGCGACGAGTTTGAAAAGCTTGGCATTGAGCAGCCTGCGACGCCCGAGATGCCCGAACCGACCTTCCGCATGACCCCGTGCATGAGCCCGGTGTGGGATACGGCGCAGGCCGTTTACGCGCTCGGCGAAGCTGGCGTGCCGCGCAACCATCCGCGCATGCTCAAGGCTGTGGACTGGATGCTGGCCAAAGAAGTTCGCCACAAAGGCGACTGGGCCGTGAAGGTGCCCAACACCGAACCGGGCGGCTGGTACTTCGAGTTCAACAATGAGTTTTACCCGGATACCGATGATACGGCGCAGGTTCTGCTCGCGCTCAGCAAGGTCGACAACCCTCGTGAGCGCTACCAGCACCAGGTGGCGCAGCGCGCCATCGAGTGGGAATGGGCCATGCAGTGCAAGAACGGCGGCTGGGGCAGCTTCGACAAAGACAACACCAAGATGATCTTCCAGTACATCCCCTTTGCCGATCACAACGCCATGCTCGATCCACCGTCGGTCGACATTACGGGGCGCATGTTGGAGATGCTGGTCGTTTACGGCTACACGCGCGAAGACAAGCGCGTGCAGCGCGCCATTGAGTTCATCTTCAAGGAGCAGGAGCCCGATGGAAGCTGGTTCGGCCGCTGGGGCGTGAACTACATCTACGGCACCTTCCTGGTTTTGCGCGGGCTTGACGCCATTGGCGTCGATCATCTGGAGCCGCAAGTGCAGCAAGCCGCGGAGTGGATTCGCATGGTGCAGAATGCCGATGGCGGTTGGGGCGAGAGTGTGGGCACCTACGATGAGCCCGACACGCGCGGCATCGGCGTCAGTACGCCCTCGCAGACCGCATGGGCAATGATGGCGCTGCTGGCCGCCGGCGACGACCGCTCCGATTCCGTCGCAAAGGGTGTGCGTTGGTTGCTCGAGCGGCAACGCGCAGACGGAAGCTGGGACGAGACCATGGGCGAAGGGCCCACGCGCCAATCCATCATCACCGGCACAGGATTCCCCAAGGTGTTTTATTTGGCTTACACCATGTATCGCGAGTACTTCCCGCTGATGGCGCTTACAACCTATAAGCGGGCCATGGAACGCGCCGCAATCAGCGGCTGAGAAGCGGAGGGAGCAGGAGCCTTCAGGCCCCTGACCTTGCCGCAAAAGAATGCGGGGCTTTAGCCCCGGAAGAATTTGGAATTGGGGCTTCCGCCCCTGAGGGAAAACGCTGATGGCAGTTCCAATCTCCCAGATGTGGACAGTGGCGACATACGTCCTCAAGAAGAAGCTCACGGGCCGCAAGCGCTATCCGCTGGTACTCATGCTGGAGCCGCTGTTCCGCTGCAACCTGGCCTGCGCCGGCTGCGGCAAGGTGCAGTATCCCCCGCACATCCTCAAAAAGCAGCTATCGCCCGAAGAGTGTTTCCGCGCCATCGAAGAGTGCGGTGCGCCCATGGTCTCCCTCCCTGGCGGCGAGCCGCTGCTGCATCCGCAAATCGTTGAGATCGTCAACGGTCTCGTGGCGCGCAAGAAGTACGTCTACCTGTGCACCAACGCGCTCGAACTTAAGCGCCGCCTGCCGGAGTTCACGCCCTCCAAGTACCTCACCTTCTCCGTTCACCTCGATGGCGAGCGCGACCACCACGACTTCTCCGTTTGCCGCGAAGGCGGCTGGGATATCGCGGTCGAAGGCATCAAGGAAGCTGTCAAGCGCGGCTTCCGCGTCACCACGAACGCTACCTTCTTCGACGGCACCGATCCCAACAGCGTGCGCTATTTCTTCGACGAAGTCATGGCTATGGGTGTCGAGGGCGTCGTTCTTTCGCCCGGCTACAGCTACGACAAGGCGCCCGACCAGACCAAGTTCATGGGCCGCGCCCGCGTGCGCCGTCTCTTCCGCGCCATCCTTTCCAACCGCAAAAAGGCGTGGAAGTTCAACATGTCGCCGCTCTTTCTTGAATTCCTTATGGGCGACCGCAACTACGATTGCACGCCCTGGGGCTCGCCCGCCTTCAACATCTTTGGCTGGCAGCGTCCCTGCTATCTGCTCCAGGATGGGTACACCGATACCTTCCAGGAACTGATGGAAACCACCAAGTGGGAAGAGTACGGTGTCGGTTCGGGCAATCCCAAGTGTGCCAACTGCATGGTGAGCTGCGGATACGAACCTTCCGCCGTCCTCGAAGGTTTTGGCTCGCTCAAAGGATTCCTGGCGATGGTCAAAGGCAGCTTCTCACTCTACCCTGACAAGCACGCGCTCGACCTGTTGAATGAGCAAATGCCAACCGGCCCGTCATCGCTGGTGCAGATCACGGAACCCGAGCGTGTGCTGGCCAAGCGCTGATTCGCTAAGGAATATATGACCGCTGAAGTTCAGAAATACACGCGCGAACAAATTGAATCCCTCGAGCTCGCTCCCGGCTTCGAGCACGAAGAGCTCGAAGGCTATGTTCCCACGCTCGCCAGCGACGAAGATCTGAAGAACGCTCTCGAAAAGGCCTTCGACTATCGCGGCGACGTCACGCTCACCCTCAAGTCCGGCGAGAAGATTGAAGCCTACATCTTCAATCGCTCCACCGGCGCCACGCTGGCCGAGTCCTGGGTGCAGTACTTCACGCCCAAGGCGACTGACAAGCGCAAGGCTTCCTACGCCGACATTGCCCGCCTCGAATTCACCGGCAAAGATCGCGCCGCCGGCAAGCACTGGGAAGACTGGGTGAAGGCCTGGAATGAAAAGAAAGCCGCCGGAGAAAAGAACATCGCCCTCCATCCCGAAGCGCTGGAGTAAACTGCTGCCAGCTTTACTCGAAAAATGAACGTCTTCGTCACAGGCGCCACCGGTTTTGTCGGTCATCACGTAGCCAAAGCCTTGGCCGCCGAGGGCGCAAGCTTGCGCCTCCTCACGCGCAAATCCAGCAACCTCGCCAATCTTGAAGGCATCCCCGGCGAAACTGTGATCGGCGATCTCTCCGACCCCGCCTCGCTGCAAGCCCCACGCTTCAGGGTTGCGATGCGATTGTGCATGTGGCCGCAGACTACCGTCTCTGGATTCCCGATCCAGCCGCCATGTACCGTGCTAACGTCGACGGCACCCGCGAGCTGCTGCGCATGGCCCGCGAGGCCGGCGTCAAGCGTTTCGTCTACACCTCGAGCGTCGCCACCATGCACTTCTTTACCAACGGCATCGTCTCCAATGAAGACACGCCGGTCTCGCTCGGCGACATGGTCGGCCACTACAAGCGCTCCAAGTTTCTCGCCGAGCAGGAAGCATTGCATGCAGCAGCCCAGGGGCAGGAGGTGCTGATCTTAAACCCCACCACCCCCATCGGCCCCAACGACCGCAAACCCACGCCCACCGGCCGTATCTTCGTCGATTTCCTCAACCGGAAATTTCCCGCCTACGTCGACACCGGCCTCAATCTCGTCGACGTCACCGAAGTTGCGCGCGCCCACGTTCTCGCCCTCACTAAAGGCACGCCCGGCCGCCGCTACATCCTCGGCGGCGAGAACCTCACCCTCAAGCAGATCCTCGACAAGATGTCTGCGATTACCGGCATTCCTTCGCCCACGGTCAAAATTCCCTTCGTCGTCGCCGCCACCTACGCCTTTTTCGAGGAGTGGATCACCGGCCGCATCCGTGGCCGGGAGCCGCGCGCCACGCTCGAAGAGGTTCGCATGGGCCGCAAAAAGATGTACGCCTCCAGCGCCCGCGCCCAACAGGAGCTCGGCTTCCGCATTCTTCCCGTCTACCCCGCCATGCGCGCCGCCATCGATTGGTTCCGCGCCAACGGCTACGCACCCGCAGAAACTGCGCAGGTGCGCTCATGACCCGCACCGCCATCATTGCTGCCATGCCCGGCGAACTCAAGCCGCTCGTCGGCGGCTGGCCGCACAGCTCCCGCAACGGCATCCACTTCTGGGCGCAGCGCACCGAAGAAGATGAATGGATTGCCGCCTGCGCCGGAGTCGGTCAAACAGCTGCGACGCGAGCGTTTGCTGCCATTGAAGACGGTGGACCCATCGACCTGGTGTTTTCCATCGGCTGGGCCGGAGCCTTGCGCGCCGAAATCGCCACAGGCTCCGCGCACAACATGGCCGGTGTCATTGACGTACGCACCGGCGAACGCTTTCGCTGCGATGCGGGCGCGGGCGATCTTTGGCTCGCCACCAGCCCCAAAGTGGCCAATCGTGCTGAGAAGCATCGCCTCGCCGCAGCCTACCCGGCCGCCCTCGTCGACATGGAGGCTGCGGCCATCGCCCGCCTTGCCGCCATGCGCGAAATTCCGTTTTACTGCATCAAAGGCGTCAGCGACGGCCTCAATGATCGCCTGCCCGATTTCAACCCGTTTCTCACCGCCGACGGCCGCTTCCGGCTCATCCCCTTTGCACTTTTGAGCCTCCTCCGGCCCTGGTACTGGCCCGCACTCCTCCGGATGGGCGAAAATAGTAGAAGGGCTTCCCAAAGCATCGTGGAATTGCTGCTCGATTTTCTCGATGAACGAGGTCACACCGAAAAACAGAATGGCTACCCAAATTTCCAACCCTAAACTGCGACTCGACGAAAACATCCCCTCTGACATGCGCGCCGTGGTCTATCGCGGCATCAACGACATGCGCCTTGAAACCGTGCCGGTGCCGAGCATTGGACCGGGCGAACTGCTCATCAAGATCGCCACCTGCGGCGTTTGCGGCACCGATCTCAAGAAGATTCACATGGGCTCGCATTCGGCGCCGCGCATCTTCGGCCACGAAATGGCCGGGGTGGTCGCTGCGGTAGGCGCTGGCGTTACCAACTTCGCCGTTGGCGACCGAGTGATGAGCTTCCATCACGTTCCCTGCGGCACATGCTACTACTGCCGCAAGAACACGCCCGCGCAGTGCCCGCTCTACAAGAAGACCGGCGCCACCGCTGGCTTTGAGCCCTCGGGCGGCGGCTTTGCCGAATACATTCGCGTCATGGACTTCGTCGTCGCCAACCGCGGCGTCGTGCACATCCCCGACGGTGTTCCGTTTGAGCAGGCGGCATTTGTTGAGCCCCTGATGACCGTGCTGAAGGGCACAAAGTTGCTCAATCTCGCCGCCGACGATACCGTGCTGGTCATCGGTCAGGGCCCCATCGGCCTGATGCACGCCGTACTCGCCGCGCGCACCGGCGCACGCGTGCTCACCTCCGACCTTTTTGCCGAGCGCCACGCCATGGCCGCGCGCTTCGGCCTCACCAATCCCATCCACGCCGGCACTGAGAATGTGGTCGAGCGCGTGTTGACCGAGACGGAAGGCCGCGGCGCCGATGCCGTGATCCTGGCCGTGGGCGGCAACGGGCTCATCCGCACCGCGATGGACGCGGTGCGTCCCGGTGGCAAGGTCATGCTCTTTGCCCAGACCCAGCACGGCGAGGCCACTTTCGACCCCGGCGCGGTTTGTGTGGACGAAAAGACCTTGCTCGGCTCATACTCTTCCTCGTTCCCGATCCTGGACGAAGTGACGAGCCTGATCTTCGATGGCTACCGCAACGGCTTCGACCTCACGCAGCTGATTTCGCACCGTTTCCCGTTCGAAGAGGCGGTAGAGGCTATTGAAATCGCATCCAATCCCCGCCCGGGTTCCATGAAGATTATGATGGAGCCTGTGCCCGGGGCCGGCGCAGACTAGAGGGTTCGATGGCGAACACGGTGAAAGACGCGATTCGCCGTGGCCGCAAAACGGTCGAAACCGTCGTCGAAGGAGGCCTGAACACCGTCGAGAACGTCGTCGAGGGGGGCTTGGATACCGTCGAGACGGTCGTCGAAGTCGGCCTGAATACCGTCGAGACGGTGGTCGTTAAAGGTCGCAGAACGGTCGAATCCGCCGTCAGCCTGGGCCGCAGGACCGTCGAGCACGCGCTGATTCACGGGCGCAGCACCATGCAGGCCGCCGTTCTTCACGGCCGCGAAGATGTCCGCATCGAGCAGGTTCCCATTCCCAAGGCAGCGGTGGGCGAACTGGTCGTCCAGGTCGGCGCGGCGCTTACTTGCGGAACGGATCTGAAAGTTTTCCGCCGCGGCTATCACGCGCGCATGATCGTGCCTCCCGCACTCTTCGGGCACGAAATGGCAGGAACTGTAGTCGAAGCCGGTGAAGGCGTCACGGATTTCGCGCCCGGCGATCGCGTCGTGGCGCTCAACTCCGCGCCGTGCGGCAAATGTTATTTCTGCTTGCGCGACCAGGAAAATCTTTGCGACGACCTGCTCTTCAACAATGGCGCCTATGCTGAGTTCATCCGCATTCCCGAGCGCATCGTGGCCAAGAACACGTTCATTCTGCCGAAAAATGTGCCGCTGGAGCACGCGGCGCTGACCGAGCCGCTGGCCTGCGCCGTGCACGGATTTGAAGATTCGCGTCCCCGCAAGGGCGACATCATCGCCGTCATTGGCGGCGGCCCGCTCGGCCTCATGATTCTGCATGTCGCCGCATTGGCGGGATACGAGACCATCGCCCTGGTCAAGCACGACGGCCAGGTGGAAGCGGCGCGGCAGCTCGGCGCGACCCACGTGGTGCAGAGCTCGTCCATCCGCAAAGCCATCCAGGAGACGCGCGCCCTCACGCCCAACGACCGCGGCGTCGATATCGCCATTGAAGCTGTCGGCGTGCCCGACGCGTGGCAGGAGGCGGTGGAACTGGTGCGCAAGGGCGGCACGGTGAACTTTTTCGGCGGCTGCGCCAAGGACACCCACGTCACGCTCGACACCAACCGCATCCACTATAGCGACATCACGCTCCGCGCCACCTTCCATCACACCCCGGCCATCTGCCGCAAGGCGCTCGCGCTCATTGCCAGCGGACGCTTCCAGGCCGGCGCCTTCATCACCGGCCGCGCTCACCTCTACGAGCTCAACCGCGTCTTTGAGAAGTTGATGAACCGCTCGCAGCGAAATCAAGACCGCAATCGTGCCGTGGATTGTTCACCCGTTGATGACCCACCACCTCGGGTGCCCCACAACCGCTTTTGAGATGTGGGAAAGCACAGACTTCGAATCCGCTGGTCTTGTATCAGGGTGCAGCTTCAGCCGCGCCGCAACGCGCCTTAAAATCAAAAGAGGGGCTTGAGCCCCGAGGGAACCAACCCGCGCCGATGACCACCACCGTCCAGCCGACGACCGATGAACTCCTCGCCCGCGGATGGGCCGCGCTGCCCGCCGGCTATCGCATTCCCGAGGTTGCGCCCACGCTCGACGAGGCCCGCGCCTACTGCCGTCACCTGGCCGAGACGCACTATGAAAACTTCCACGTGGCCACGTGGTTTTTGCCCAAGGCGCTGCGCCCGCACTTTCATTCCATCTACGCCTATTGCCGCATCTCCGACGATCTGGGCGACGAGGTGGGCGACCGCGCCGTAGCTCTCGCGCTTCTCGATCTCTGGGGCCGCGAACTCGATGCCTGCTACGAGGGCCGCGCGCGCCATCCCGTCTTTGTCGCGCTGGCCGAAACCATCCGCGCCTGCACCATTCCCAAGGAGCCGTTCGCCGATCTGCTGGTCGCCTTTCGCCAGGATCAGACCGTCACGCGTTACGCCACTATGGACGAGGTGCTCGGCTACTGCCGCTACTCCGCCAATCCCGTGGGCCGCCTGGTGCTCTACGCTTGCGGCGAAGTGAGCGAAGAGAATTTCCGGCTCTCCGACGCGACCTGCTCGGCCCTGCAACTCGCCAACTTCTGGCAGGATGTGCGCGTGGATTTCGCGAAGGACCGCGTCTATCTGCCGCAGGACGACATGCGCCGCTTTGGCGTCAGCGACGAGACCATCGCAGCGCGGCGTGGCCACGCCGGAGTTCCGCGCCCTGCTGCGCCACGAAGTGGACTACGCGCGCTCTTGTTCGAGCGCGGCTTGCCGCTCATCGGGCGCGTGAATCGCGACCTGGCGCTCGATCTCGATCTCTTCAGCCGCGGCGGCCTGGAGATTCTGCGCGCCATCGAGCGCTGCGACTACGACGTGCTGAGCGCGCGGCCGGCTATTTCAAAGCGCACCAAGCTCGCGCTGGCTCTGCGCGCGTTGGGCGGCAAGGCGCTGCCGTTCTTGCGCCTCGGCGATACAGGAAAGGCTGCTTGACCCCGACGGCTCCATCGAACGAATTGGCGCGCGCCTACGCCGCGTGCCGGGCGATCGCCAAACGCGAAGCCAAGAATTTCTATTACGCCTTCGTCGCGCTGCCCGTCGAGCGCCGCAACGCCATCTGCGCCATTTATGCCTTCATGCGCCAGGCCGACGATCTGGCCGACGACGAGAGCCTGCCGCGCGAAGAGCGCCGCCGCAAGCTGGATGCGTGGCTGGCCGCATGGCGCGAGGCCGCCGCCGGCGCCGCACCGCCGATCCGGTTTTCCTCGCCGTGCGCGATGCCACCGAGCGATTCGCAATTCCGCTCCAGCTGCTCGACGAGCTGGTTGCCGGCGTCGCCATGGATCTCGATCGCGCGGCCACCGGCGCGCCCGACACCTACGCGACCTTCGCCGATCTCTATCGCTATTGCTATCTGGTCGCGTCGGTCGTGGGCCTGGTGTGCATTCGCATCTTCGGCTACAGCGGCGAGCGCGCCGAGAAACTCGCCGAGGAAACCGGCATCGCCTTCCAGCTCACAAACATTCTGCGCGACGTGAGCGAGGATGCGGCGCGCAATCGCGTCTATCTGCCGCTCGAAGATCTCGCCGCGCACGGAGTTTCGCTCGATTCGCTGTTCCATCGCGCGCCGTCCGCGCCGCCCACGGCGGCCGAGCGTGCGTTGCTGGCCTCCGTGGCCCGCCGCGCCGAAGAGTATTACCGCTCGGCCGATGAACTGTTGCCGCTCATCCATCGCGAAAGCCGTCCTGCGCTGTGGGTTCTGGTTTCCATCTACCACGCACTTGCTCAAGCGCATCGAAGGCGCGGATTACGACGTTTTCACGCGCCGCGCCCGCGTGCCTACCGCGCAGAAAATCGCAATTCTCCTTGTGGGTCTTGTGCGCATGGCCTGGGCGCGCGTGTTCAAGTAGCGCCTGACTCGCCGCACTCGCGGGGCGTGCGGGCGTTCTCGCCCGCACTCACATTCACACCCACACCCGACTCGATCACAACCTCCGTGCGATACCCTGTTTCAGGAGATCCCTTCCATGCAACTTCGCGCTCTGCGCCGTTATCTTCACACTGCGCTCTTCTCGCCCTTAGTGCTCTTGCGGCGCCGCTCGCGGCCACTGGGCAGGGAAGCGGTTTCAATCCGGCATTGCCGATTACGCATGTTGACAATGGGCCCAACTCCGCATGGGCGCAGAGCCAGCATTATCTCGTGCTCGTTTCGCTCGACGGCTTCCGCTGGGATTATGCGCGGCGCGACAACGCATCGCATCTTCTTGCAATTGGCAAAGCAGGCGTGTGGGTGCCGCAAGGGATGTTGCCCAGCTATCCCTCGCTCACTTTTCCCAATCACTACACCCTCGTGACCGGCCTCTATCCCGAGCACCACGGCATTGTGGCCAACAACTTTCTCGATCCCGCAAGCGGCGCTCGCTACTCCATGTACGACAAGAAGGCCACCAACGACGGTTCCTGGTATGGTGGCGTGCCCTTGTGGAGCTTGGCTGAGAGCCAGGGCATGCGCACGGCGTGCCTCCTCTGGGTCGCGTGCGAGGCCAAAATTGCCGGCTTCCTGCCGTCCTACTACGCCATCTACGATGGCAAAACCCAGGCCTCGCCCGAAGCCCAGCAGGCGCGCATCGACGACGCGCTGGCGC
>CAWFPZ010000033.1:0-24014 GCA_963817835.1 uncultured Acidobacteriota bacterium
TAGACCTGTTTTATCAGCATCGCGTAGATCCTGACGTGCCGATTGAAGAAGTGGCCGGTGCGGTGAAGGAACTGATCGCGGCCGGGAAGGTGAAGCACTTTGGACTCTCTGAGCCGGGCGTCGGAACCATTCGCCGTGCGCATGCCGTGCTGCCCGTTACCGCGGTGCAGAGCGAGTACTCGCTGTGGTGGCGCAAGCCGGAGGCGGAAGTGATTCCGACGCTCGAGGAGCTTGGCATCGGACTGGTTCCCTACAGCCCGCTGGGCAAGGGATTTTTGACGGGAAAGATCGATGAGAACACCAAGCTGGGAAACAATGATTTCCGCAGCTCATTGCCGCGCTTCCAGCCGGAGGCGATGAAGGCGAATCAGGCTGTCGTCGACTTGCTGAATGCGATAGGGAAAAAGAAGAATGCGACCCGGCGCAGATCGCACTGGCGTGGCTTCTGAAACAGAAGCCATGGATAGTGCCCATCCCGGGTACAACAAAGCTGTCGCGCCTTGAAGAAAATATCGGAGCGGTTGACGTGGAGCTGACGGCGGACAGCCTCAGTGAGATCAACGAGGCTGCCGCGAAGATTACCGTGGAGGGCGCGCGCTACCCTGAAAAGTTGGAGCAGACGACCGGGCGGTAAGCGGCAGCATCTGAAACACTCAGGAGAGACCTTCATGGAGATCAAACGAGCGGGTACACAGCCTTCGGGGAAGGGACCGGCGGCTTGGTTCACGGGCACGGTGCGCATCGATCCGTTGCTGGCGCGCCGGAGCCGGCGCGGGTGCAAGGCGCAAGCGTGACCTTCGAGCCGGGCGCGCGGACGGCGTGGCATACGCATCCGCTGGGGCAGACGCTGATTGTGACGGCGGGATGCGGCCGCGCGCAGCGCTGGGCGGGCCGGTGGAAGAGATCCGGCCGGGCGACGTGGTGTGGTTCGCCCCCGGAGAAAAACACTGGCACGGTGCAGCGCCCCCACGGCCATGACGCACTTCGCCATCCAGGAAAGACTCGACGGCAAGACGGTCGACTGGCTGGAACATGTGAGTGACGAACAATATGGTGGTTGATCTGCGCGGGGAGCGGGTAGACTACCGGTACGCCGATGCGGGCGCCCCGATCCCCTTCTCCAGCGAATTGCAGGGTACGCGGCAATTTGCGCCGGGGCAGCGTCGCGGGACCCGATGCGGCAATCCACGAAAGGAGATCGAATATGGGTGACAATTCCATCGCGACGACGGGGAAACATTCGATAACCTGGTCGAAGGCAATGAGCGCTGTGATTATTTTGGCAGGAGCTCTGGCTATCGCTGTGCCCCCGGCAGCGGGAATCGCGGCAACGATTCTGATCGGCTGGTTGCTGGTGTTCGCCGGTGTGGCGCACTTTGCGTTCGGCTGGCATACCCGCGCAATGGGCGGATTAGTGTGGGGAATTCTTCTGGGGCTTGCCTACCTGATCGCGGGGATTTACATACTGATTCATCCCGTGGCCGGATTGGCCGTGCTTACGCTTGGTCTGGGAGCTTACCTCTTTGCGGAAGCGATTCTGGAATTTGCACTGGCGTGGAAGCTGCGGCCGGTGGGGGGATCGGGGTGGCTGTTTTTCGATGGCGTGGTAACGCTGATTTTCTCCGTTCTGATCTGGAGGACCTGGCCGGCGAATAGCGCCTGGGTCATCGGAACAGTGATTGGAGTCAGCATGATCTTCAGCGGTGTGTCGCGCCTCGGGGTGCTGGCGGCGACGAAGCATCTTCGTTCCCAGACGGCCTGAAATCCAGAGCGCGGGCAAGCGCACAATGAGGCGCCGGCGCGACAAACCAACGCTGCCGGCGCCAAAGGTGTTTTCTGCCCCTACGCCGAGAATCTTTAAGGAATGCAATCGTGGCAACGCTGATCCCGCTTGGGGATGTGTCGCGACGGCCGAGCCGCTTCGCCGTAGTGACCCTGCTGATCATCCTGACCAATGTGTATGTGTTTCTGCGCGAGTTGATCGAGGGCAACGCGTTCGTGCGGCGATGGGCGGTGATTCCCGCGCACATCGATCACGGCCAACACTTGATCACGCTGGTGACGGGCACGTTCTTGCACGCGGGATGGCTGCACATCGGGGGCAACATGGTGTTCCTCTGGGCGTTTGGGCCCCGCATTGAGGACGCCATGGGCCGCGTGCGTTACGCGATTTTTTATCTGACGGGCGGCGTGGTGGCGATGCTGGCGCAGGTGGCGGGGATGCCAGGCTCTCATGTCCCCTGCCTGGGCGCGAGCGGCGCCATTGCGGCAGTGATGGGCGCGTTTATCGTCATGTTCCCACGCGACCGCATCCGGTCGCTCCTCTGGATCCTGATTATTATCCGCATCACCTACATCCCCGCGGCGTTGCTGATCGGCGTGTGGTTTGTCATCCAACTGTGGAATGCGGGCGCCGTGGCAAGTGTGCAATCGGGCGGCGTGGCCTATCTCGCGCACGTGGGCGGATTTCTGTTTGGCGCGGCAACGGCGCGGCTCTGGGCGCGAAAATCAGCAATCAGCTATTAGCCTTCAGCTGCCAGCTCATGGTGTGCGCGACTTGGGCGATTCGCGCGCAAAAAATCCGGTAGAACGATTGCGAAAAGCAGATATGCTGTTCGCATGCCGCCGTCAAACTTCGAACAGCGCGTTCAGAAACGGTTAGCAAGTTCCCTCAGGCTGCGCCACTACTCCATGGCATTTTCAGCAGTGTGGCTCATTTTGCTCATCGCTCTCCCGTTCGCCGATGAGGACTCGATGCCGTACATATTGATACTTTTCTTCCTGGCAATCTTTGCCGGCGCCATCCCCTCGCTGATCTCGCTCAAGCGAAGACGGTCGGTGGTGATTTGGGTGCGCCGCTTCCATCGTGGAGAACAGTCGCGCATGGAGCAGCAGTTTCTCGAAGGCGCGGTAAATCCCTGGGGAAAGCTGATTACCCTGGCTGACTCCAACATTCATTCTGCCTCAGCTTCTCGCGCCGGTATTTGGATTACGGTCATCATGGTCGGTGGTCTAGGTGTGGCCGCGGCGCTGGGACTTGTTCCTCCGATGGTTTTTTACACTACTGTTGGCTTCTCAGGCTTCATGCTCTGGAACTATATGCGCAAAGGGAAGGTTGGGTTGAAGTCCGACGACTGGACGAAAAAGCTGGACCTCGTGAAAAAATCCCGCTCTGTCATTGCGTCGGGATTAAGCGGCACGGTGTTGAACTGCCCGGTCGATACCGATCGCTGGCGCGAAGTGATCGAAATCCTTGCTCCCGTGGTGGATGCGGCGGTCATCTCCGTGCCTGAGAACACACCGCACGTGGGGTGGGAATTGGCTACGTTGAGAGCTGCTCTTGGCGACGGTAAAATCATCGTTCTTACAGACGCCGGCACCACCCCGGCAGTTGCCACGGAGACGCTGCCCGTGATCGAGGTACCCAAACCAGTCGGGTGGTGGCACGATTATCGCGTGTCCTATTTCGGCCTGGTATGGGCCGGCGCTATGCGGACCGTTCTCCGGGCAATCGAGTGTGACCGTCCAGGGCCAGGACGCGACTAAGGTCTTTACACACTTCTGAGGCGGCGCTTCTGTGGCGGCGAGACGCAGCTACCAGCAATTACAGCGGTTACTGAATCCGCGTGCCCTTTTCAGGGCAACGAGGGGCGGCATTTCTCTGAGGAAAGTACTGCCCAAAGGCAGCAGTTCCCTGGCGCGCCAATCTGGAACGTCTGTGAGCGAGGGCTTGGCCCGTACGTTATACGCGTGAGGAGATCACGAACAAGTTTCGGCCGAGAAATGAACGACTTGACGCGGTGCCAGGGATCGAAGCTCAGCTCGCGGTTGGAAAGCCAGGCGCTTGACGCTTTGGTAATAGCACTACAATGCGGCTGAATAGGCCTGAAATGCCCAAAAGGGGTATTTCCCATTCCCATACATCAAGTTAGGTATAGATATGAAGGGGAAGGTATCCGAAGTTAGTGGGCCCTGGGGGGTACCTTCGGGTGATCTTGATGGGCCAAGCCCAATCGCGTCGCGCTCTGATCGCCCGAGCTGTGGCCATCACACTGGCGGCGGTCGGCATAGTGGTCGGCTTTCTGCTGGGCTACTCCCTATCGCTCAGCCAGGCCTCAACCTGGCTTGACGGGTACGTAAAGCTCCGGGTGGCGCAGGACAACGCATCCTTGGCAGAGGCGCGCAGCCTTCTCGATGTCCTGAAGGCTTCGCCCTACCCCTATTGCTCAGGCGCTGAAATAAGCTATTTCCGCGGGCTCATCTTCCACTCGGAATACGTTAAAGATGCGGGACGCATCGATAGAGGGAACATCGTATGCTCTGCCGCCATGGGCCGTCAGAGCCAGCCGATGGGGTCGTTCAAGCCGGAGAGGCAATGGAATGATGGTGCCGTTGTCTACAGCTATTTAGTCCCGGAGCGTGGTTCCAGCGCGCAGAGGACGGCTCTGCAACTGGATAGTGTCTACGTGGTGGTGCTGGGCGCAACCCTGCCCCCCAGTCCAGAGCCCGTCGCGATGCAATTCTCCGCCACAACGCAGAACGCTGCCGGAAAGCAAATGAGCCCTGGCGCCAACGGAGCGCCCCAAGATAATGAGCCAAATCGGACCGCAGACGGATCGGGCCGCGTGGGCGACACGCTCTATGCGACGCGGTGTTCGACTCTTCATTCCAACTGCGTGACGGCCTCTACCACTGTTTCCGACGCATTGCATCGCGGAGCCAATCTGATAACGGCAAGCTCTCTCGCGGGAGGTCTGTTCGGCGTTTTGTGCGGGATGATGTTTTGGTTCGCATACGACCGCAGCCAGGAACTGGGCCAGCAGCTTCGCCGGGCCGTGCGACGCAACGAATTGAAGGTGGTCTATCAGCCCATCGTCGATCTTCCCACTCGATCCATCGTGGGGGCAGAGGCGTTGGCGCGATGGACCGATGAAGCAGGCAATGAGGTGGATCCCGATGTCTTTGTAGGGATGGCCGAAGCGCTCGGTATTGTGGGAGAGATCACGAAAGCCGTGTTGCATCGGTCGTTGCACGATTTTGCAAAGACGTTCTACAACAATCCCAACTTTCGTCTAAGCGTGAACGTGGCTGCGGCGGACCTTGTCGACGCAAAGTTTCTACCCATGCTGAAGGAATCTCTGGATCGGGCACAGGTTAGGCCGGAGAACCTGGTGATTGAGATTACGGAAAGGTCGGCGGCCAACGGCGTCGTGGCCATGGAGACGATTCGCAGTCTGCGGAGCAGGGGACACAGCATTCATATCGACGACTTTGGCACCGGCACCTCGAATCTGGACAAGCTGCTGTATCTGTTTGCCGACACCATCAAGATCGACAAGGCCTTCACCAAGGTCATCGGCACGGAGTCGGTGGCCGCGGCCATTCTGCCGCAGATCCTGGCCATGGCCAAATCGCTCAATCTGGAAGTGGTTGTGGAGGGCGTTGAATCCGACCACCAAGCCGATTATTTCTCCCGCGTCACGCAAAAAATCTACGGCCAGGGCTGGCTTTACGGACATCCAGTCACGGCCGAGGAATTCCAGACCCTGCTGCGCAAAGCTCAGGAACGAGTGCCTGTCACACCGGAACACGACGACGCCTTCACGGCGAAGCCGGGAGCCCTGTATCTTATGGGCACCATCGTCGCATGACGACCGCGCATTCTCAGATCACTCCATTTATGAGCGGTGCTTGAACGGGTGGACTCGGGCGGACGGTCGAGCTTCTATCATCGTCAGTATGCTGTTCGACATTGTCACCATCTTTCCCGGGTTCTTTGAGAGTGTGTTTGCGCAAGGGATCGTGCGCCGTGCGCAAACCGAGAAATTGATCGAGATCCGGCTGCACGATCTGCGCGAATTTACGCACGACCGTCATCGCACGGTGGACGACCGCCCGTTCGGCGGCGGCGAGGGGATGGTGCTGAAGCCGGAGCCGCTGGCGGAGGCGCTGGAGAGTCTCGGAGTTGCGAAGAAGGCCGGAGACAAGGGAGGAAGTGCGGGTCCTTCGACTTCGATCGCTTCCGCGATCTCCGCTCAGGATGACCATTCTGTGGATCGGACGCGCGTGATTCTGCTGTCGGCGCAGGGGAGGGTCTTTACGCAGGCAGTGGCGCGGGAACTGGCTGGATTGGAACGCGTAGTGCTGATTTGCGGGCGGTATGAGGGCGTGGACGAGAGAATCAACGAACTTTACTGCGACATGGAGCTTTCCATCGGCGACTATGTGTTGAGCGGAGGCGAGCCGGCGGCAGCAGTGGTGGTGGACGCGACTATGCGCCTGATTCCGGGCGTGCTGGGCAATGAGGCCTCGGGCGAGTTTGAGAGCTTTGGCGCGGCGGACGCGGAAATCGTCGCGGATGTGGAAGGGGTTCCGCGGTCACAACATGGAGCGGGAGGATTGCTGGACTATCCGCATTACACGCGGCCTGCGGAGTTTGGCGGACTTGAGACCCCGCAAGTCCTGATGAATGGCGATCACGCCCAGATCCGGCGCTGGCGGCGCGAACAGCAACTGAAGAAGACGCTGAGGAACCGGCCGGAACTGCTGGAGCGGGCTACCCTGAGCACCGAGGACCGGCGGACGCTGGAAGCGTTGCGAGAGCTGGGATCGGATACGGATTGACGCTGGTTTCGTCGATGCGCGAAGGCGAATGAAAAACATCCTTCGAGACCTCAAGGCCCTCGGTATATGCGTCCTCAAGGGCACGGCTAAAGCCGTGCCCTTTCAAAGCCGGGTTTATGCAGCCAGTTCCAGGAACGGAAAAACCGTTGAACCTGGAAACCGATTGCAGGACCGAACGAAAGGGTCATCCTCGCAGGACCAAACGGAAGGGTCATCCTGAACGGAAGGGTTATCCTCAGGAATTCCAATGGAGTGTATTATGATCCCGCCTTCAATTTCCACAATCCGGAGAGGCGGCAAAGATGATTCGCAGGAGTGGTTTCTTCGCATGTCTTCTACTCGGCGCCACAGTGGCCGCCGTGGGGCAAACCCGCGACCAAAACTGGGATAAGTGCAAGGCCGACGATCCCGACACCAGCGTCGCCGGTTGCACGGCGCTGATCCAGTCGGGCCAGGAATCGACCACCGATCAGGCCAGCGCCTACTTTGACCGCGGCATTGCCTACCGTCAGAAAAAAGAGGACGACCAGGCCATGCAGGACCTGAATCAGGCACTGAAACTCAAGCCGGACTTTGCCGGGGCGCTCAACACCCGCGGCAATGTCTACTCCGACGAGGGCGAGTACGACCGCGCCATCTCCGATTACAATGATGCCCTCCGCATCGATCCGAACTACGCGCTAGCCTACTACAACCGCGGCAACGCCTGGGGCAACAAGAAAGAGTGGGACAAGGCCATCGCCGATTACGACGTGTATGTGGTGAAAGCGCCCGCCGATCCCGATGGCTTTAACAACCGCGGCCACGCCTACATGGCAAAGGGCGACTACGACCGCTCACTCGTGGATTACCAGGCAGCACTGCGACTCAATCCCAATCATGCGCTGGCGATCTACAACACCGGCGTAGCGGAGAGCGATAAGTTGGACTACGCGCAGGCAGTGACCTGGTTCACGCGCTACATTGCGCTCAAGCCCAACGATCCGGACGGGTATGAAAGCCGTGGCAACGCCTACCGGCGCCAGGGCCAGTTCGATGAAGCCATCGCGGATTTCAACCATTCCCTGCAGGTGAAGGCGGATTATTCGCTCGCCTACTATTACCTGGGATTAGCGCACGAACGCCAGGGGCTTTACGAAACGGCGGTGACGGACGAGACCAAGTACATCGAGTTGGAGCCGAAGGACCCGGACGGATTCACCATGCGTGGCCTGGGCTATTACCAAAAGGGCCAGTACGCGCAGGCCATCGAGGACTACGACCAGGCCAAGGAGTTGAAAGCGAATCAGGCCAACATGTTTTTCGATATTGGCTGCGCGCACCTTCTGGCCGGGCAGAACGCCGAAGCGGCGGCGGATTTCGAACTTGCCATCGGCGTCGATTCCTCCTCGTCCTCGGCTGTCTACGCGGCATTGTGGCTGCGCATGACCAAAGCGCGGCTGCACCAGGACGCCACCGAGGAGCTCAAAAACGTGGCCCAGAAAGCAGACCTTTCGAAATGGCCGGGCGCGGTGCTCAAGCTCTACCTTGGGCAAGGGACAAGCGATGAGGTCATGGTCGGGGCTGCCAATCCCGATCCCCAAACCCAGCAGGGGCAGATCTGCGAAGCAAATTTCTACGCCGGCGAGGATTCGCTGCTTCACCAGCAGCGCACTGCCGGCCTGTTGCGGCTCAAATCCGCGCGCGACGGCTGCCCGAAGAGCTACTACGAGTACGCCGCCACTGTCGCCGAGCTGAAACGCTTGTCGGTGGCGCCGGCGGCCGCTGCGAAGTCGACGACCAGACGGTAAAACCGGCGCGGGCGGCGCGAACAGCAACTGAAGAAGGCGCTGAGGAACCGGCCGGAACTGCTGGAGCGGGCTACCCTGAGCGCCGAGGACCAGCGGACGCTGGAAGCGCTGGAAGAACAGGGACAAGGGCCTACGAACTAAGGGTCTGCGAACGGCCGCTCCCGGAAAACCGACCGCTCCGGCGTCTAGAAAGGCACTCTCTGAGAAATCAAGCCAGTGTATTCTGATTTCGCCTTCAATTTTTTAAACCGGAGAGGCGGCAAACATGATTCGCAGAGGTGGATTCTTCGCATGTCTACTGCTGGGGGCCGCGGTGGCCGCCATGGGCCAAACCCGCGACGAAAACTGGAATAAGTGCAAGGCCGACGATCCCGATACCAGCATCGCCGGTTGCACGGCGCTTATCCAGGCCGGTCAGGAAACTGCAGTCGATTTGGCCAGCGCCTACTTCGACCGCGGCATCGCCTACCGTGACAAAAAGGAATACGACCTGGCTTTGCAGGATCTGGATCAGGCCCTGAAACTGAAGCCGGACTTTGCCGGCGCGCTGAACACGCGAGGAAATGTCTACGCCGACAAGGGCGAGATCGACCGCGCCATGGCCGACTACGACGACGCGATCCGCATCGATCCCAACTACGCGCTGGCTTACTACAACCGCGGCAACGGTTGGGGCGACAAGAAAGAGTGGGACAAGGCCATCGCCGATTACGACGTGTACTTACAGAAGGCGTCCACCGATCCCGATGGCTTTAATAACCGCGGTCATGCCTACATGGCGAAGGGCGACTACGACCGCGCTCTCGAGGATTACCAGGCCGCGCTGCGCGTCGATCCAAATCACGCATTGGCGACCTACAACACCGGCGTGGTGAATAGCGACAAGAAGGAATACGCGGAGGCCGTGACCTGGTTTACGCGCTACATCGCGCTCCAGCCCAACGATCCGGATGGGTATGAAAGCCGCGGTAACGCCTATCGACACCAGAGTCAGTACGATGAGGCGATCGGCGAGTACAACCATGCGTTGCACGTGAAGAGCGACTATCCGCTCGCCTATTACTATCTCGGCCTCACCTCTGGTCTCGATGGGCCAGTACGATGCCGCGATCACCACCATGGGGAAGTACATCGAGATGGAGCCGAAGGATTCGGACGGATTCGCAGTGCGCGGCCTGGAGTACTACGAGAAGGGCCAGTACCCACTTGCGATCTCGGACTTCGATAAGGCCCTGGAGCTTCAGCCCAACCGGCAGTATGCCTTTCTGGAGCGGGGAACCGCGCATTTTCTGGCCGGGCAGTCCAGCCAGGCAACGGCGGATTTCGAACTCGCCATCGGCGCCGATCCCTCCACTTCCACGGCGGTCTACGCGGCGTTGTGGCTTCATATCGCCAAGTGGCGGCTGCATATCGCGGGCAACGAAGAACTGGAAGAGGTAGCGCAGAAGGCCAACCTGTCGTACTGGCCCGGTCCGGTGCTGAAGTACTACCTGGGGCAGATGACGGATGACGATCTGATGGCCGCGGCCGCCGATCCCGATCCGGAAACCCACGTGGGCCGGGCTTGCGAGGTGAATTTCTACGTTGGCGAGAGTGCGCTGGCGCATCAAAAGCGCACCGCGGCTCTGGCGCGTTTCCACGCCGTGCAAGGCAGCTGCATCAAGGATTACGTCGAGTACGGCGGGGCGCTGGTGGATCTAAAGCACGCCATGGGGGCTCCGGTCGCGCCCGCAAGAACTGCGACTGCGCCGGCCGAGGTGAGACATCTGGCATCGGCTCCGGCGAGGGCTGCCACAGTGCCGATCAAAGTGCCGATCAATCTAATAGCAGGACCTGTCGACGAGCACGATAACGGCAAGGAGACTGAGGCCAAATAGAAGAACGCGGGAACAATTGATTGACCGCGGGGCTCAAGCTGCCCGGCAGGTGGAATGATGTGCGGAGACGCCAGGGCCGGTCCTGTAACTGGCCCTGGCGTTCTCTGCTTCCGGGGGAAGGTGCACGAGCAGGGGTAAACGCGCGCTAGCGGGTGACGTTCACGGTGAGGTTGAGATCGAGAGCCACCGGTTGGTTGTCGATGGTGCCGGGACGGAAGTGGAACTGGCTGACGGTTTCGATCACGCGTGCGTCAACGAAGGGGCTGAATGACCTGACGACCTGGATGTTCTCGGGTTCGCCTTTTGCGTTGACGGTGAGAGAGAGCTGGACCTGGGCGTCCGAAGGGACGATGTCGAAGGAGAAGCCGGCGGGGAGAGAGAGTACGGGAGAGCCGATGAGAACAGGTGCGATGACGCCGGTGCTGATGCGCACCGGGGTTGGGGCAGAAGCGTCGTCCACGGGCGTGCTGGCTTTTGCCGCTGCGGGAAGGAACAGCGAGGGGAGCAGAAGACTGGCTACGAGTATACGGCGCATATGAAACCTCCACGGCGACGACAGTCACCGTCACTATTGTCATCCAAAAAATATACGTTTGTCAATAATAAAATTGAATTCATTGATTTTTAAAGACTTACCTCTAAGAAAACAGCCATTTTTGAATAAACAGTGAAATCGCAGGTGGATTTTGACGCCAAAGAAAGGCGCGCGGGGGGATCGCGGCCCAGCGAGATTGGGGTAGGGAGATCAGGCAGCGGATGGGCGGGATGGATCGGCGCGAAGGGCTACTTGAACGGTTGAATCGGTGCCGGCTGCGCTGCGCCGACCTGGCCCACGGCGATCGCGGCAACGTAGTAGTTTTCGCCGCGGATGGGAGCGCCGGCAAGGCGGCGCATCATGGCGAGTTGGCCGGCGTGGCTGAGGGCGTCCGCGATGGGGCCCTGGAGGAGGCGCTCAATGGGCGCCTGGACGGGTGCATCCGAGGCCAGATATTCGTCGAAGGCGCCGAGCAGCACGTAGAAGTGGTTCTGCTCTGCATGCCACGGATAGGGCAGATGGATTTCCCAGCGGTTCGTTCCCTGCGCCATGTGGAGCGACCACTGCAGCAGATCGCCCATGTGCGCCAGGATCTCCACGGGGCGGCGGCCGCAGCCGTCGAATTCGGCGAAGGACTCGGGGGCATTCTCGATTATCCGGGTCGTGCGGTAAGCGAGCGTGGCCAAGGCATGGCGGAGCAGTTCGCGTTTTTCGTCCATGCGGAAAATATAGCGCAGACGGCGCGCATCGGGCTGAAAACTGCGATTTCGCCCAAAATGCAACAAGCGCCATCAGGATGGGGCAACCGGCGCAGGAAAATCGCCCAAATGGGGTCTGAACATTGAGGCCAGAGGAATTAGGCGCAGCCGGGAATCTTTGATAAACTGGTTATTCTGCGTTTCTTCGCAGGAATCACTCAGGAAAGTCCATCGTAGGAAGAACCCATGTCCATCCATCCCGTAATGCAGCGCCTGGCTGACAAGCTGAAGCGCACCGATTTGCCGGAGTTTGTGCCCGGCGACCAGATTCGCGTGCAAGTGAAGATCAAAGAAGGCGATAAAGAGAGGTTGCAGGCCTTTGAGGGCCTGGTGATCGCCATCAACAAAGGCCCCCAGGGCACGTTTACCGTGCGCAAGATGAGCTTTGGGCAAGGGGTGGAACGCATTTTCCCCTTCAACTCCGGAGTCGTCGACAAGGTGGACCTGGTGCGCAGCTACAAAGTGCGGCGCGCCAAGCTGTTCTACCTGCGCGGATTGCGCGGCAAGGCTGCCCGCCTGAAGGAAGTGGATCGCGCGACCGGCAAAGTCCGGGCGTAGACGCAGTTCCTGGTCCGCAGTGACCAGCTGTCAGTGACCAGCAGAGATCGTTGAGTAAAAGACAACAACCCCGGCTTCGGCCGGGGTTTTCCTTTGAGGCGAGATTCGCAGTTCAGGTGTCCTCAAGTTCCGCACTCCCCGCCCCGCCGACACACCCTATAAACTCTCTTCATGCGAATCTCCCGGTGGTTTCTCACGGTTCTCGCGGTGGTCTTGTGCGCGGCCAGCGGCTTGGCGCAGCAACCGCAGCATCTTTTCTTCCGTGTCACGCTGGGGCAGCAGTTCACTGCGCCCGCTTCCGGCCGCATGCTCATCCTCCTGACGGCCGGCAGCGGTGCCGAGAAGATCGACGAGGATCCCTTCCATCCAACATCGGTCTATATTGCGGCGAAAGAAGTGCCGTACCTCGCGCCCGGTGCGTCGGTCGACGTGGACACCGACGACATTGCCTTTCCGGAAGGCTTCTCATCGCTCAAGCCCGGCGATTACCAGGCGCAGGCGGTGCTCGACGTGGGCCACACATACGCTTATGGCGGCCGCGAGGCGGGCGACCTGGTGAGCGATGTGGTTCCGCTCGCAGCATTCCATCCGGGTACGGGCGCCGAGCCGGTGCTGGTGCTGAACGCCACATTGCCTGAGCTCCCGGCGCCAAAGCTTGCGCCCGAGTTCGTGGCCCACGCGCGCCTTGAATACTTGACCAGCCCCGCGCTCACTGCATTCTTCGCACGGCCCGTGCACGTTCGCGCGTGGGTGGTGCTGCCGCCTGACTATGACGAGCACGCCAAGGCTCACTACCCCGCCGTGTACTGGACGCACGGATTCGGCGCCGACCTTGACTACGCGGAAATGTTCGGCTCCTCGATCTACCAGCGGATGGTGCGGGGCCTGATGCCTCCCATGATCTGGGTGATGCTGGACGAGTCGTGGGCAACCGGTACGCACGAATTTGCCGACTCAGCGAATGACGGACCGTGGGGCACGGCGCTGACGACGGAGTTCATTCCGTTTCTCGAGAGAAAATATCGGATGGATGCACGCCCGAGCGGGCGATTCCTGCAGGGGCACTCCTCGGGCGGCTGGGCGACGCTGCAGTTGCAGATCAATTATCCGGAGATTTTCGGCGGCACGTGGTCGACTTCGCCCGACCCGAGCGACTTTCACGACTTCACCGGCATCGATCTGTATGCGCCGCATGCCAACATGTACCATCGCGCGGACGGCACGCCGTATCCAATTGTCCGTGACCACGACAAGGTATTGAGCACAACGGAGCAGTTTGCGCGGGACGAGACGGTGCAGGGCGCATATGGCGGGCAGTTTACGTCGTTTGACTGGGTGTTCTCGCCGCGCGGCAGCGATGGGCGGCCGTTGCCCATGTTCAATCGCGCGACGGGCGACATTGACCCGGCGGTGGTGGCCTACTGGCACGACCACTACGACCTGGCGCACATTGTGACCACCACGTGGTCGCAGCGGGGACCGCTGCTGCGCGGCAAGATTCACGTAATTGTGGGCACCGCGGACACGTTTTATCTGGACGGCGCGGCGCACAAGCTGGATGCGGTGTTGCAGGGGCTCAATGCCGGCGCACACTTCACTTACATTCCCGACCGCACGCACTTCGACCTGTACACGATGCAGGTCGACGGCAAGGAAGATCGTGGAGGCCTGCTCAACGTGATCGCGACCGAGATGTATGCCGTCGCGCGGCCGGGGAAGGCGTGGAAGCCTGCCGCGCAGCCGGCTTCGCATTGAGAATAGGCGTTCGTCGAATCCAGACAGTTTCTCATTGAGCAATTTCCGCTCATGGACTGGAATACGACTACAGCTTCCGGAGAAAACGCGTCAAGTCGAATTCGTGAACAGTGCTGATGGCTACCGAAGCGCCAAATTTGATTCCGTATCCCTTTAAATCATTCTCCGGCGAGACGCTGCTCGCGGGCATATAGGCATTGCTCAAGAGAGTCGAGGCCGCGAAGCCGATGAGCTTTCCGTAATTGGGCATCGCGGCGCCGCGATCACTAAAGGCAACGACCTGGCTGCGCAGGACCCACAACATCCGGGCGCGCATGGAGCCTGAACCGAGGCGAAAGTAGCGGGGGTCCTGGTGAAACGCGGCGGGCACAATGCCAAAGGCGAAGAGTGATTTCGATGTAAAGTTGGCGGCGTTGTAGCCGACCCGCTTGCCGAACGCACCCCACTCCTGCCCGTAGGCGGGCCCGACATTGGTCGCCTGGTCGAATCCCGCAACCGCGAGCGAATCGAAGGGCAGCGCCGGTGTTAATGTATTGCGATAGGCAATCTCAAACTTCTGCCGAACGGTGAGCCGGGGAACAGGCCGATGCGCATTTTTCACCACCTCGTTGCTGGGGATTAACGACCAGTAACCCCCGTGCGGCAGTGGCGCCGGGGGCAGCGCCGGATCAATATGCGCCTGCGCATGCGAAATACCGGGGAATAACCCGAATAACAGAAACAGAAAAAATGTGGATGAAGCGATCCGCAAGCGCCATGTTCGCATGAAAGGTTAGATGCTTCCCCGGCGTGCTCAAGTGGCCGGCTGGTTTGGTGATAATCTGGCATTCCTGTTGATAGCTTTTGCCGAGATCTGGAGGGCCCCGATGACGATTGCATCCACTCCCATGCCGCCTTACTTTGCGGTGATCTTCACTTCCCAGCGCACCGCGGGCGACAACGGGTACGGGAAAATGGCGGAAGCGATGGAGACGCTGGCCGCGACGCAGCCCGGGTTTCTCGGGATTGAATCCGCGCGCGACGGCCTGGGAATTACGGTTTCCTATTGGGAGGGCCTGGAAGCGATTGCGGCCTGGAAAGCGAATGCAACGCACCTGGTGGCGCAGCAGCGTGGACGCGGCACCTGGTATGAGGAATTCAAGGTGCGCATTTGCCGGGTGGAACGCGACTATGCCTTCGCGCGCGAGTGAGCCATTGCGGCACACCCGCTCGCCCGCGCGGAATTTGTTCGCGATTCAAGCACATTTTCAAGAGAACAGCAGGGGGGTCCGTTACACTTCCGAAGTACACCAGCAAACCGCTTCCTTCAAAATGAATCTGTTCGCAAATTAAAAGGAGAGTCCATGAGCACGCCTGCGGCAAAACCCTACCTGAATACGCGCCATGACGAGGCCTCCCGATTCCTGGGACTGCCGACACTGATCCGGTCAACCGGCGAAACCAGCAATGGCGGGTTTGGCTTGACCGAGCATTGGGATATGCCCCGGGGATGGGCGAGTCCGTATCATACGCATCACCGCGAGGACGAGGCGTTTTACGTGCTCGAAGGCGAGGTGGCTTTTGTCTGCGCTGGCAAGTGGCTGAAGGGTACAGCGGGCGCGTTCGTGTTCGGGCCGCGTGAGATTGCCCATGGGTTCAAGGTCATCGGCAACAGCCCGGCGCGGATGCTGATTCTGAACTCGCCGCCGGGTTTTGAGAATTTTGTGCTGGCATTAAGTCAGCCCGCATCGGCTCCGCCCTCCCCGCCCGACATGCAAAAGCTGGTAGAAACCGCGGCCCGATTCGGAATCGACATACATGGCCCACTTCCACAATTGCCGAGCGAATGGGAATAGAGCGGCCGGGGCGCTGCGATTGCGGGCGGCTTTTCCACCTGACAGCTCACTGCTCATTCTTATACTTTCAGCATGACCACGGCACCAATCTGCGGATTCGCGCTGGAGAACGCCGCGCGGCGGCGTGGCGCACTGCGCATTGCCGGGCTGGATGAGGTGGGACGCGGGCCAATGTTCGGACCGGTTGTCGCAGCCGCAGTTATTCTTCCAAAAGGCTGCCGCCTGAAAGGCCTGACGGATTCAAAACAACTCACCGAAAGACAGAGAAATGAATTTGACGCGGCGATTCGCGACTGCGCCGTGGCATGGGCGGTTGCGGTAGTGGATGTGGAGACGATCGACCGCATCAATATCAGGCGGGCTTCCCTGCTGGCCATGCGCATCGCCGTGCAACGGCTGGCCGTCGCTCCGGATTTTTTGCTTCCCGACTATTTGCTCATTGACGGGCGCGACACCATCGACTGGCCCTGCCCGCAGCAGGCGGTAATTCAGGGCGACGCGCGAAGCATATCGATTGCCGCGGCGAGCGTATTGGCCAAGGTGTTTCGCGACCACCTGTTGGTCGAGCTCGACGCAATCTATCCAGGTTATGGATTGGCGCGGCACAAGGGCTACTGCGTGGCAGAGCACCTGGAGGCCCTCCGGCGGCTGGGCCCGACGCCGCTGCACCGCAAGAGCTTCAGTCCGGTGGCGCAGAGAATGCTGTTCGAATAAAGCAGCGGTGTAAGCGGAGCTATCGGCGTTAGACCTTGGAGACAGCCCTGAATGCGGCGGCGCGCGCTTTCCAGCGACGGCGCCAGGCGATGCCGAGCCTGACCAGTAAAAGGATGAGGAGTGCGAGCGTATAGGGTGCTGGTGAAATAATTCCCGGCCTCATCTTCCGCCAGTAATGAACCGCAGCCAAAATCGCGGCCAGATAAATCAGCATGTGAAGGCGATTCCAGTTTTTTCCGCCGAGCTTGCGGATCGCGGCGTGGGTCGACGTCAGGGCCAGCGGCACGAGTGAGAGCCACGTGGCGATCCCGGCGATAATGAAATGCCTTTTCGCAATGTCGGTCACCATCGCGCTTAGGCTGAATCCTGAATAAAGCGCGATGTAAACGAGCAGGTGCACCGTGCCGTAGAAAAAGACGAAGAGCCCCAGCAAACGCCGAAACTGGAGGAGCTATGCGAAGCGTGGTGAAAGACTGCGCACTGGCGTGATGGCCAGTGTAATCGCAAGCAGCCAGAGAGCGGAAAGGCCGGTGACCGAGAGAACCTCGTTGACAGGATTACGCCCGAGATGATGAGTGGCCGCGCCTCTCAGCAGGTCCGCGAGCGGCAAAAGACAGCCGACCCAAACGATGGATTTGAGGAAGATGTTTGTCGAACGGCGCACAAAGAACTAACGGGCGGGAGAGCAAAGCGTTAACGAGGGAAAGGCACGGAAGATGCGGCGACCGCGGCGCGCGCCTCGCGGCGCTGCAGCCAGCTGGTCACGGGCCGCGCCAGAAACAGGACAGCCAGCACTACGGTGATGGTGAGCGGCGTGATGACGCCGGTCTTCACCTGCCACCAGTAGTGAATCACTCCACAAATTGCAGCGGCATAGACGAGCTTGTGCAGGCGGTTCCAGTTCTTGCCGCCGAGCTTGCGGATGGCCCACGTGGTGGACGTGAGCGCGAGTGGCACGAGCAACAAGTAGGCGGCGACGCCCATGGTGATGAAGCGGCGTTTGGCGACGTCGGCCAGCATGGCGTTCACGTCGAAGCCAGAATAGAGCGCCACATAGGTGAGCATGTGCAGCGTAGCGTAGAAAAAGGCGAAGAGGCCGAAGAGGCGGCGAAACTTAATCAGCCAGTTGAGGCGCGGCGACAGGCGGCGCAGCGGCGTGATGGCAAGGGTGATGGCGAGCAGCCAGATCGTGGCCTTGCCGGTAGCAAAGGCGATGGCGGCCGAGGGGTCGGGTCCGAGGTCGTTCGAGACCATGCCCCAGGCAAGACGGACTGCGATCGAAAGGCACGCGATCCAGGTGAGCGTTTTAAGGATGATGAGCGTTGTGCGATTCATAGCAAGCCAGTTGGCGAGTCAGCAGGTTAGCGAATTAGCAAGTCGGCACGAGAACAAACCAATCCATCGAAAAGGAAGGATCCCTTCTCCCCGTTCCGTCGCTGCCGGCCATTCGCCTCGATGAGCTGGAAGCTAAGAGCTAGCAGCTAGAGGCTGCTTCAAAAGTTCCTGCGCAGGTCCATTCCGTTATACAGATAGGCCACCTGGTCCGTATAGCCGTTGAACATGAGCGTGGTGCGGCGCTGCTCGTAGAAAGGCAGGCCGATGCGGCGCTCGGTTTTCTGGCTCCAGCGCGGGTGGTCGACGTTGGGGTTCACATTGGAGTAGAAGCCGTATTCGTTGGGCGCCTGATCGTTCCAGGTGGTGGGCGGTTGCCTGTCGACGAAGCGCACCGTCACGATGGACTTGGCGGATTTGAAGCCGTACTTCCATGGCAGCACCACGCGCACCGGCGCGCCATCCTGGTTAGGCAGGGTTTCTCCGTAGAGTCCGAAGGTGAACAGGGTGAGCGGATTCATCGCCTCGTCCATGCGCAGGCCCTCGGAGTAGGGCCAGTGAATGGTGGCGTCTTCGTAGGTCCATTTCTCCACTTTGGTGTTGTAGTACGAGAGGAACTGCACGTACTTGGCGCCGGGCAGCGGGTTGCACTGCTTGATGAATTCAGAAAGCGAGTAACCGACCCAGGGTATGACCATGCTCCAGGCCTCGACGCAACGATGGCGGTAGACGCGGTCTTCAAGCGGACGCAGCTTGAGCAGGTCGTCGATGTCGAAGGTGAGCGGCTTGGCGACTTTGCCCTCGACTTTCACAGTCCAGGGACGCGTGGGAAGGCCACCGGCGTTTTTGGCGGGATCGCCCTTGTCCACGCCGAACTCGTAGAAGTTGTTGTAATGCGTGATGTCGTCGTAGCTGGTGAGCTGCTCGCCCGTGGTGGTCAGTGGGCTTTTCACGGTCTGCAGCTTGGTGTCCGCTTCGACGGCGCGCGGAGCGAACAATTGATTGGCGCCGAGGGCCGCAATGCCTGCTGTTGCGGCCGCGCCTTTTAGAAAACGGCGGCGCGAGAGATACCGGAAATAATCGTCGCGGGGGGTGATCTCCGACGAGGGAATACCGGGTGGCTTGCCGATGAGCATGAATGACCTCGCTTGGGGAAGGCCTGTTTCATCTATTAGACACCGTACCGCGGCGGACGTCACAAAATTTGTGCGGAGCGGGTTTCTAAGATGCACATCTCAAATACGCACCATGGAGAGGATTTGGATTGAGGCAAAACCACCGGTGCGGGGATATAATTGCGCACACAACGGAGAAACATGGGGCCATTCGAAATCGGGTTTGCATTGAGGAGAGCGTCGTGACTGAACCTTCCATCGTCTACTGCTCACATTGCGGAGCGGCGATAACCCTACCGTCCAGCTTTTGCGGCGCTTGTGGGCTACCGCTGTCCGCTCCAACCCCGCCGGCACCCCCGGCACCGCCCCAGTATGCCCAACCCCAGAATCCTCAGCCGACATACGGCTCGGTGCCTCCCGCGCCGGCCACACAGTGTCCGTTCTGCCATTCCACGCAAGTGCAGGCTGGCAAGCGCGGCTGGAAGTGGTACGCCGGATATGTCGGAAGCGGCAATGTGGTGTGGACTTGCCAGAGTTGTGGAAAGACGTTTTAGCCGCGCCTGAGAACGAAAGCTACAGAATTTGTGAGTTTGCTATTGGCTTTGAGGTTGGGACACGTCTGCGAATGGCCATTGCCGCAGACGATGCGCGCGCAGCAGATAGAGAAGGCTCCCGGAGACGGCGATTGCAGCAGCGACGGCGAGCTCTTTCACTGCGTGGACGCGATAGACGAGGAGAAATCCGAAGCCGGCCATGGCGAAGAGCGGCGGCAGTGGATAGATCGGCATGCGGAAAGGCCGCGGGAGATCGGGCTTGCGCACGCGCAGATAGATCACGCCGAATTGCTGCAGGAAGAATTGCAGCAGAATGCGCGTAATGACGAGCAGAGTGATGACCTGCGTGAGCGAGAAGAAGCAGAAGAAGGCTCCCACGATGCCCAGTGCCACAAGCGATCGGTGGGGGATGCCGTGCTTTGGATGCAGCGCACCGAGAAAGCGGAAGTAGTTGCCGTCGCGAGCGGCGGCGTAGGGCACGCGCGAGTAGCCGAGTTGCAGTGAGAAGATGCTGGCGAAAGCGGTCCACACGATAAGCGCGGCGATGGTGTAGCCGGCCCAGGGTCCGAAAGCCGAGCGCGCGATGTCGGCGGCAAGTTGGAAACGCAGCACGGCGGACCCGCCAGCATGCGATGCGGCGCCGCCGAGCGATGGCAACACGGCCAGGTTCATCAAAACATACAACGCGGAAACGAAGACGACCGAGAGCAGGATGGCGCGAGGAATCGTGCGCTCGGGTCGGCGGACTTCGCCAGCGAGAAAGCAGATGTTGTAATAGCCCCAGTAACAGTACGTGGCAAGGAGCGTGGCCTGGGCGAGACCGCCGAGAGTTCCACTCGCTGTTCCAATCGACCCGAGCGCAGTGGAGAGCGCCGGCGCAGTAGGTATATGCCAGCCGCCGGTGGCCGCGGCGTGAGCGAATCCGGAGACGATGACGCCGGTGAGCGCAGCCATGACGCCGGCAAAAAGCACCCATGCCATGCGCGCGACGGAGCTGATATTGCGATAGAGGAGCACGGTGACGAGAAGGCACGCGGCGGCGCCGGCAAAGTTCGCGTAGTGGAGTGTGGGCAGCGCAGCGATGGGCGCCGAGTCGAGGCCGGGCCAGAAGACCGCGAGAAACCCGGAGAGGCCGATGCACCCCGAAGCAATCGACAGCGGCGCAGTGAATCCGACCTGCCAGACATAGAGAAAGCTCAGCCAGTTGCCCGCGCTCCCGGGGCCGTAGATTTCCCGGAGAAAGGCGTACGAACCGCCGGCACGCGGGAAGGCTGCGCCGAGTTCGGCCCAGACCAGGCCGTCGGCGACAGCGATGGCAGCGCCGAGCAGCCACGCCCAAACCGACATTCGGAATCCCGCAGCGGCGATGACCAGAGGCAGCGTGATGAAGGGACCGACGCCGATCATCTCCAGCATGTTGAACAGCACAGCGGAGCGGAGACCGATGCGGCGCTGCAACCCGCCAGAATCGCCCACGTCGGAATCGCCGGAGTTCGGCGCTTGCCCGATGGGGTGGTCGGCGGAAGTTGAGGTGGATGGGAGCATCTTGCGGTCGGTATCCAGATTACTAGGGCGCAGCGAAAGGCCCATTGATATGTGTTGACGAGGACGCGTGCGTTCTAGGAGACTGAGGGCTATCGTACACGTGTGCATTAGGAGTTTCTGGCCATGGTGGAGAAGGACGGAGGCAAGTCGGCAGGAGTTCCGCATGCGGGCATGAAGCGCGTGCCACGGCAACCTTCGCGGCAGCCTTCCATCAAGGACATTGCGCGGCTGGCGAGGGTTTCGCACCCTACGGTTTCGCGCGCCCTGCAGAACAGTCCCCTGGTGAATGCGGCAACTGCGGCCAAGATCCGCAAGATCGCCGAAGACGCGGGATACCGCGCCAGCGCGGTTGCGCGCGGCCTGGTGACGCGACGGACGCGAACCATCGGCCTCGTGGTGACTACGGTCGACGATCCGTTTGCCAGCGAAGTGGCTTGCGGCATTGAGGAGATTGCCAACGATCACAACTATGCGGTGTTCCTGGCCAACTCGCACGCCGATCCGGAGCGCGAGCGCAAAGTGGTGCAGGAGTTTGCCGAGCGGCGCGTGGATGGAATCGTTGTCACGTCGTCGCGCGTGGGCGCGTTGTATATGCCGCTGCTCAAGGAGCTGCAGGTTCCCATCGTGCTGGTGAACGACCAGGCTTCCGGCGAGTTTGTGCACTCGGTCATGATCGCGAACCAGGAAGGAACGCGCGCGGCAACGGAGCACCTGATCGAGTTGGGACATCGGCGAATTGCGTATCTCGGCGATCGCGGCGGATACCAATCCGATGCGGAGCGGCTCGCGGGATACAAAGAGGCACTGACGAAAGCGGGGATCGGCTTTGCGCCGGAGCTGGCAGTCGAGGGCGACAGCCGGCCGGAAGCGGCGGGCAAGGCGACGGATGCGCTGCTGCAGTTGAAGCATCCGCCGACCGCGATCGTCTGCTACAACGACATGACGGCGCTGGGCGCGATGCGGGCGATCCGCGCGCGCGGGCTCAAGGTGCCTGAGGATGTTTCAGTGACGGGATTCGACGATTTGTTTTTTGCCGCGTATCTCACGCCCACTCTGACCACGGTGCGGCAGCCCATGCGGCGCATGGGACAGTTGGCGATGGAGAATTTGTTCAAGCTGATGTCGGGCCAGGAGTCGGTGGTGCAGGTGAAAGTGGAGGCGGAATTGATGGTAAGAGGATCGACAGGAAAAGCGCAGAAGCGGGACGGACATCATGCCCCACTCGGAGGGACGCATGTCTGACGCCGTTGTAAGAAACGGAACGCCGCCGCCGCTGACTCCGCTGCGCGTGTTCTGCGCGGAGACGCCGATTCTCCCCGCCATTCGCAAGCCGGATCTTGTGGAGCTTGCCATCGCGTCGCGCAGCCGGCTGATTTATCTGCTCACCGGCGATCCGGATACCATCGAGCCGATGATCCAGAAGATCACCGCCGCGGGCAAGGTGGCGATCGTCAATCTCGATCTGCTCAACGGCTTCTCGCGCGACAAGTACGCGGTCAATTACCTCAAGCGCGTGGGCGCGGGCGGCATCATCTCCACGCACCTCGACCCGCTGCGCCACGCGCTGGCCATCGGGCTCTACGGCATCCAGCGCACCTTTCTGCTCGATAGCGGCGCCATGGATACCATCTCGAATCAGCTGCGCAATACGCCGGTGCATGCGCTGGAGATTCTGCCCGCGCTGGTCGCGCCCAAGATGCTGGACCGAGTGCGCGCCATCAATCCCGATCTGCCGGTCGTTGGCGGCGGGCTGATCTCCAATATGAAGGAAGTGGAAGCGCTGCTCGAACAGGGACTGAGCGCCGTGTCCACCAGCCATCCGGAGATGTGGATCAAGTAGAACAGTGGTCAGTTGTCAGTGGTCAGTGGTCAGTGGTCAGTGGTCAGGATCAGGGATCAGGGATCAGAAAAACTTGAACTCTTGCGTGTTTCATAAATCCGCTTTGTAACAAGGGCATGACTTCAGTCGGGCCGAACCCAACTCGCTCAGTTTGGACATGCAAAGTGCGCGGCGCGGCCGCGCTCGATTGCGGCGTTCCCGGTACAGCGTCACAGTCTTACAGCGAATTTACCGCGTTTTTCGATCTGATGATAAACCCTTATTTATGTGCTCGTTGGGTGCCGCTGTACAGTTGTACAGTGGCTGTAACGAGGTCAGCTGTCTGGCTGCAAACCGTTGAAACATCGCTGGTTAGATAGGGCGGTACAGTTGCACAGCCGAATTGCGAGTGTGAGTGTGAGTGCGAGTGTGGCCCGGCCGTGAATCCGGTAGCCAGTAGCCAAGAACCAGTGGTCAGTGGTCAGTGGTCAGAGTGCCGGTGTCTGAAGGACCGGCTGCGGCGGGGGTTTCCCTTTCATAGCCCCGCCTTACCCCCTCCCCCCTTTTTCCTAAAGTCCTCACAGAAAATGGTTTACGGGGTGGGCTCTCCGTATCTTCTTGATTCTAAAAGAGAGGCTTCCGGAAAGTCGTCATCGCTAACGACTTAGGTGGCGGAGGCCCGTGGATCATGAATCGTGGTTCGTGATTCGTGATTCGTGGTTCGTGTTCGTGATTCGTGGTTCGTGGTTCGTGGCAAAACCTTGCCCCAAAAACCGAAGTGATCGCGCTCCACAGGATCACAGAAACACGCAGACTGTGAGGCTGCGCGGATTTGTTCTGTAAGTGGTTGATTCGGAGCTAGTTCCGAGCTTCACAGTTTCACAACTCGTCTTTCGCGGCGATAACGCCGGTCCGTCGTGATCCAGTCGTCTCGGAGCGTGGCTTCCGGCGCTGCCCGGGAACCGTGGGGGGTGGGGGGTGGGGGCCCGCCCGGGGGGTGGGGGGGGGGGGTTAGGGAGTAGTAAGGGGTATGAGGGAGTGGAAAAGGGGAGGGGGTGGGGGAAGTGCTTTGCCTTTCGGGGCAGCTCATAGAACAAGTGTGCGCCGGGAGGGGGAAATTATCTGCAAAACGGCGGGGGAAAATTTCTGGGGCGTGGCCGACGCGCGAGGGCTTGACGGGTGTGCGGCAATGCCGCATAATGC
>CAWFPZ010000034.1:0-11714 GCA_963817835.1 uncultured Acidobacteriota bacterium
ACCAGGCAAGCAGTTCATCGCCCGAAGTTGCGGAGAGAAACGTGACGGGCGACGGCAAGGGTTGCGGCGGGCTGCCGAAACACTGGATGGATTCGGGACCGGCGGCCTTGGCCCACTCGAGAGCTTTCTCGGCTTCGCGCAGCACCACCACCGGCGAGCGGCCGTGGCTGATGGCGATGCCGAAGCACGCGGAGAGACGAACAGTTTCGCCGGCCACGTGGAAGGGCGTGGCAAACGCCTGGGCGCGCAAGCGCTCGGTAAGGGTCATCGCGTTGGCCGGGGCGCACGAGGGCAAGGCGACGGGGAATCCATCCATGCCCGGCCGGCCCGAGCACCTGAGTAGCTGCGCGCGGGGCCGCGCGGTGCGGCTGGCCACCTGGCACAGCAGCTCGTCGCAGGCATCCACGCCGAGCCGCGAGTTCCAGTGGCCGAAGTCGTCGATATCGAAGAGCACCAGACACAGGTCGCTATGGCTGCGCTGCACGCGGTCGGTCTCGCGAAACAGCATGGCCAGCAGGGTCTCGCGATTGTAGACGCCGGTCAGGTGGTCGAGTTGCGCGCAGCGCAGGGCGGCGTCGCGCAAGGATTCAAGCTCGTTCGCCATGCGCTGATTGCGCAGCACCAGGTCAAGGCGCAACTGCCAGTAGGTGGACTCGGCGGAGCGCAGCACGAGATCGTCAACAGCGCCCTCGGCAAGGTGATCGATACCCTCCGCTGTCACCGTGTCGGCGATGAGAACGATGGGCAGGTGCGCGCTTTCGGCTTCGGCGCGGATAGCCGCCAGCAGTTGGCCCATGGGCATGCCGGGCAGTTGCGCGTCGAGCAGAATCAGATTGGGAGGGTGCGGGCCGGAGATGAAGGCGAGTGCGGCATGCGCGGAAAGCACGATATCGACACGCGCGCCGGCAGCCAGCAGCGTGGGCTCAATGGCGGTGAGCAGGTCCGTGTCCTGCGACGCGAGGAGGAAAGTGGGTTGAGCGTGAGCGGACATCCAGAAATGTCTCCTGCTGGATGTATCGACGCAGATTAGAAAAAACTTAGGAGTTGGAAGAAAGATTGTTGGGAGATCTGAATGACCTTTGCGCGGGTTTGCGGGGCCAAAGGTAATGTGTCCGTGCGGGGACATCGACTGTGCGCCGTGGCACACAAATGCAGGTCCCCATTCGACTTCGACCGCTCTGCGATCTTCGCTCAGGGCAGGCTTTCGACTCGCTCGCTTCGCGAACTCGCTCAGGATGACCAGTTTTTGTTGGGGCTTGTGCTGTCCCACCCTTTCGCAAAGAACGCGAAAGGATGGGGCACGGGATGTTTGCGCTGAGTTAAAAGAGATGGATTGGGATTCGTGCTTTCCCACATCTCAAAATCGAGATGTGGGGCACCCATTTTCGCGGTGAGTTGAAAGAGATGGATTGGGATTCGGGGTCTCCCACCCTTTCGCACACAGTTTCAAGAAGCGGGTTCTTCGACTCGCTCCGCTCGCCCAGAAGGGCGGCGCACGGAGATTGGGTACCGGAGCTAATCCACGAAGTCTACTTGCGGAGCGATGGGGATCACGCCGCGCTCGTGGCCCAGTGCCAGCAGTTTGCGAATGGCCTCGCGGCCGTCGGCGCCGTAGTCGAGGGTGCGCTCGTTCACGTACATGCTCACGAAGCGGCTGGCGAGGTTCACGTCGAGGTCGCGCGCGAACTGCATGGCGTATTCCAGGGCCTGTTCGCGGTGTTCGAGGGCGTGGTTGATGGAATCACGCAACGCCTTGGAGATAATTTTGTGCGATTCAGCGCCGAGCGAGCGGCGGATGGCGTTGCCGCCCAGCGGCAGCACAAGTCCGGTGGTCTCGCGCCACCAGACGCCGAGGTCGAGGACCTTATAGAGCCCGCTGGTCGAATACGTGAGCTGCCCCTCGTGGATGATGAGCCCGGCATCGAACTTACCGGCCTGAATCTGGGGAATGATCTGATCGAAAGGAACGACTTCAGTTTCAATGGCCGGGTTGAAGATTTTGAGCGCGAGATAAGCCGTGGTCAGGGTTCCGGGAACGGCGACGCGGATGCTGCCGAGGTCGCTGGTTTTCATCTTGCGGCTGGTGACCACCATGGGACCGTAGCCCTCGCCCACGCTGCCGCCGCAGCCCATGAGCGTGTAGTTCTCCTGCACGTAAGGATAAGCATGAAAGCTGATGGCGCTGACGTCGTAGAACGCCTCTTCGCGGGCGCGGCGGTTCAGGGTTTCGATATCGCAAAGCGCGTGCGTGAAGCGATAGCCGGGGACGCGAACTTTATTCGTCGCGAGGCCATAAAACATGAACGCGTCGTCGGAATCGGGACTATGCGCAATAGAGATTTCTTTGACGGCGGGATTGGCGGCTTGGCCGGCTTTTCCAGACGATTGAGTACTCACAGCAGGGGGAATCCTTTCGGCAACAAACACTTCAATAACTTGGTTGGATGCGGCAACGGCTTTCACAGGTCGGCGGTTCCCGCTCAATTTTCCTGGTCTTGCCCGACTGGTAGATCAGCGTTTCACTTCCAGGTCAGACTGCTCGGCGGGTTCAAAAGTCGCAGCTGGTTCACTGCGCTGCCGGGTACGCTGTCGCCAGACGTGAAACGCCACCCCTGCGGCCGCAAACAGCAGCGCCGCGAGTGAAACGAGTAGAGCAATGAAAAGCCAGCGCATGGGACAGACTTCTGCAAGGATACCAGAGAGCGCGTGCGCGCAGGCCGAAGGGCCCAGAGCGCGCAATTCATTTTGGCGTGCGCAGGCTGGCATGGAGCCACGCCAGATAGGGATGGCTGCCGGCTTCCACCGCAAGCACAAGAAATTCAGGCGTTTGGTAGCTGTGGAGTTCGTGCAGGCGCGCTTCCAGGGCGGGCAGCCGATCGCTGGCGGTTTTGAGCAACAGCATGCATTCGGACGAGGATTCGACCTTGTCGTTCCAGTGATAGATGGAATGCACGGCGGGCAGCAGCGTGGCGCATGCGGCCAGTCGTTCCTCCACCAGCACGCGGCCAAGGCGCGCCGCTTCTTCGGGGCTGACGACGGTGGTCATCACAATGCGAGCGGATGATGTGGATTCGAGCATGAGGCCCCTCCCGAATGAAAACTTTGCTGCAAACACTGTAAGCCGCATCTCTCACAGGTGTCTCTACGGCGGGGGAAATGGCAGTTTTCACGGGCTGCCCAGCGGGGGTCGGGAGACCCCCGCTACAGCCGGTCAGGAGACCGGCGCTACAAATGCTCGCCGCGCGTGAAAAGTGCGGACTGAGCCGGTTGGGCTGCCGGGATTAGTGGACTAATTCCGCGAGCACTTCGATCTCCTGGTGGTTCGCGGTGCCGGGGACATCGAGCGAGCCGAGAACGAGAGGCTTGTTCTGAGTCAATTCCGAGGATCCCTGAAGAACGGTTTGCTGAAAGACTGGATCGGGCGCGATGGCAGCGGTCTTCTCGCCGCTGAGGCTCGACTGCTCGATCCTCGAGCGCAAGAGGAGAGTCTCTCCCGGCCCGCTCAGCGTCGCGTCGATGCTCAGCCCCACGTCCTGGTATTGAATCTCAGAGCTCTGCGCAGTCGATTCCCTTTCCACCGTGCCGATCACGATGGGCACTTTGCTTCCCTGTTTGAAGATCGTCCGCTCTCCCGCGACCGCAAGAAAAACAAAATGTTGCGATCCTGTGCGCTTGCCGTTCTCAAAGTCGGTGATGGTGTAGGTGAGTCGATAGACTTTGTGCGGCCGATCAAGCTCGGCGATGAGTTTCTGCGCAGACGCAAGGTCCTCGTTTGTGGCGTGCAGGGTGATAGCGTTCTGCGATTGAACACCGAAGAACCGCGCCCTGGGCAGCGCATTGCGCAAGTCGCTTGCAATGTCGTTCAGATCGTTCTGCCCCGTGGCATTTTTCAGAAAGATGGTTTGTACCGTCTCCGACGGCGGCGCGGGCCGCGCTTCGGATGGCTGCGATCCGGCTGGATTGGTTTGCGCGCCGGCGTGGGGCGCAAACATCATGACGGTCAGCGTGCACGTTGCGGCCAGGGCCGCGAACCTCGCTAAATTTCTCCCGTTTATTTCTCCGATTAGTCGCATGTCTCCCCTTTCCCGCTGTTCCTCAGGAACAGCACGGTGCGTGTCTTGATTGGGCCCAGGGCATCCTCTGCCAACTAGACGCCGGACGGCAAAATCCGCTCAGAATTTGAAGACCGGCTGCGATTATTTATTCACCGGTTTCGGATAGGTGCGTGTTTTCAGTCCATCGAGCTCACTGCATTTGCGCGCTCGCGGCGGGAACGTCGAGCCGGATTTGATCGACGGGAATCTCCAGCGCGCCCACCTGGTCGCCTACTTTGTCGTGCACGCCAAGGCGCAAGAAGAAGTTGCCCTTCACCGGAATGGCAATTTCCGCTTTTGCATGCAACCCGGAGACGAGCAGTTCACGGTAATGATCCGGAGGCAGGTCGAGCGTCGCGGTCTGAATGATCGAATTCACCTCTTCGCCGTCACCAGCGAATACGACCGCAACAAACTCGATGGATGCGTGACGTATGCCGTCAGGGGTTCGCGTGAAGCGGACCTTATGCACGTCGGCGTCGTAGAAAATGGCGTAGTTGCGGAAGGGCTTGTGCTGCCACTCCGGCTTCAGAAAGTTGTCCGGCGGAATCGTGTCCTTCTTGTTCAGTTTCTCGGTGTTCGCATCCGCCTGGAGCCTGGCGGCAAAGACGATTTCCGTGGGTGGGATGGCGCCCAGGCCCATGGCTGCGCCGAAGCCTCCGTTGGTCGCGTGGTGAATGGTGGCGCCCAGTGCAGTGGGATTGGCCGTTGCACCGGTGTCCTGCGCGCCGGCAGGCGACTGGTCGATTACTGCCCCGGTGCTTTCCTGCTGTTCCGCCTGGTCGGCCATGCGCTTTTCGATCGCCTCAATCCCAGCTTGTTCGCGCGCGTCGAAGTTGTAAGCGTAGTAGCCGTTCTTGTGCTGCAACTGCACATCGGGCCGATCCACGGCGACCTTGATGCTCCGGAACTCCCCATTCCACTTGGTATTTGTGGTGCCGTAGGCGATCGAATAATAGCTTGAGCCGGTGCGGATCACGTCTTCAATCACGCGCGTGAAATCGTTGGTGTTGTAGTAGGCCTTGCCGCCGGTTTGCTGCGCGATCTCGTCCATATTTGCGTGGTTGTCAAAGCCGGGAATGCCGCCGCGCATGGGCTGAATCCCCCCGCGCGACGCCGCGCCAAAGGAGCTGGGCATTGCCACGAGGCCGAACGTATCCACCGGGTACACGGCGATGCGGCTCACCAACAGCACATCGGTCAGCTCGCTGGCTTCATCCCCGCTGTCCGTCACCGTCATTCCGTCGCGAAACGGATTGCCGAAGCCGAAGCCCGTCCGCGTCATCGGAATCCGTCCGGTGAACCAGATGAGGTTCTTGCGTCCCGGATACGCGGCCAGATAGCCGCCTAACATGCGCATCCCACTGCGCAGATTGTCCATCAGGGTGCGGCGGTATACCGCGTCGTACGTGTAGGAGCGCGGCGCGGCCGTGGGCCTGGCCAGGGTCGGCATGTCGCGCTTGCTCTCCGCGGCTGCAAGCAACACCTTGGGGTCCGACGTGAATCCCTGGATCAGATGCATCTCGGTATCGAGCTGGAAGATCGCCACCGGCGGCCCGGGCTGCATGTTTTTCAAAAATTTAATGAGCTGTTGGCGCATCACCATCTGCGCCTCAATCGGCGAGTCCATGGCGTCGAGCAGCAGCACGATGGACGCGTTGGTGTTGCGCGCCGGGGTGTAGTTGGAAAAGGTGTTGGGCGGCAGTTCCGGCGCCGACGCCAGCTTGTTCAGCTCTTCCGCAGCCATGGCATGATGCTCGTTCAACCGCCGGATGACCTGCGGCTGTCCTTGCTCGGACACACTGAAGTCGGAGGCCTTGAGCCCAGTGACAGGCTGCCCGCTTTTGTCGACCACCAGCACGTCCAGCAAAACCTCGCGTGCGGTGACCCGAATCGTGGGAGCTTCCGCAGGCTGGGGCGCCGGAGTCTGCCCGGGGGCAATCCCTACCGTGGGCGCCGGAGCTTGAGCCGGCGGAGCTTGCGGCGGTTGATTTTGGGCAAAGAGGCCGCTCGTGAAAGCAAGACTAACTACAACGGCAGACAAACAGAAAGAACGAAGTGCGGTACGAGAAGACATGAGACGCCCCCGGATGCCTGGAATGTACGCGAGAATTATACGAGCCTTTCTGGAAACAGGAATGCCGCAGTTTCGCGGACTCATTTCCCGCACATGTGAGCCCGGCGGGATCGGCGCGCTTGGCCGACCGGGGCCGAGTGTTGCAGTATGGTCCTTGCGGCAAAAGCGAACCTGCCGCGCGTGGAGAAAAGCATGAGCACAGCGATCAAATTTGGCACTTCGGGCTGGCGGGCGATTGTTGCAGACGAGTTTACGGTGGCCAATATCCGCCTGGCGGTCGGCGGAATTGCCGAGTATGTGAAGACGATGCCGGCGCCACACCGAGTGCTGGTAGGCCGTGATTCGCGCTTCCTCGGCGAGAGCTTTGTGGCGGAAGCGGCCCGGGTTTTGGCCGGGGCAGGCGTGACGCCGATTGTGATTCCGGAGGCCGCGCCCACGCCGGCCATCGCGTATGCCGTGCGCACGCTCAAGACCTGCGGCTCCATCAACTTCACTGCCTCGCACAATCCGCCGGAGTACAACGGCATCAAGTACTCCACGCCCGACGGCGCACCGGCGCTGCCCGAAGCCACTAAACAGATTGAAGCGGCGGCAGAGAATCTTTTCAAAGGGGGCGGCGGGGGCATTCCCAGCCCCTTCGCGGAGAAATTTGAAACTGTCGACGTGAAGCCTTCGTTTCTGAAGCGGCTGGCGGAGCTGGTTGATCTGAAGGCCATCGCCAAGTCGGGCATCAAGGTGGTCTACGATCCGTTCTGGGGAGCGGGGCGCGGTTATAGCTGTCACATTCTTCGCGAAGCCGGCGTGACCGTCGGGACCGTGCATGATTACCGCGACGTGCTCTTCGGCGGGCACGCGCCGGAGCCTGACGACCATCTGCTGGGCGACGCCAAACGAAAGATGAAAGAGATTGGCGCATCGCTGGTGATCGCCACAGACGGCGATGCGGACCGATTCGGCATCGTGGATGGCGACGGAACTTTTATCCAGCCCAACTACATCATCGCGTTGCTCTTCGACTACCTGGTGGAGACGCGCGGCTGGAAGAACGGCGTGGCCAAGAGCGTTGCCACCACGAATCTGATCAACGCGTTGGCGGATTATTACAAGGTGCCGCTCTATGAAACGCCGGTGGGCTTCAAGTACATTGGCGAGCTGATCATCGGGGACAAGATCGCCATCGGCGGCGAAGAATCGGCCGGGCTCACCATCCGCGGCCACGTGCCGGAAAAGGATGGCATCATCGCCGGCCTGCTGGTTGCGGAGATGGTGGCGAAGCGCGGCATGAGCCTGGGGGCGCAACTCAAGGCCCTTTTTGCCAAAGTTGGTTCCTTTTACCCGACCAGAGAGAACTTCCACTTGACCCCGGAACAGAAAGCCGCGTTCACTGAGAAGTTGAAGGCCGATCCCAGAGAACTGGGCGGGCGCAAGGTTGTGAGCGTAGTCAGGACCGACGGGCTGAAGCTGATTCTGGACGATGGCTCGTGGGTGTGCTACCGGCTTTCAGGAACAGAGCCGGTGGTGAGGGCGTATACCGAGGCGCGCGACGAGAGCCAGATGGAAGCCCTGCGCACGGCGGCCGAAAAATTTGTTCTCGGCTGATAGAGGATTGAGGTTCTATGCCGGAAGAAACACCGCAACAAGAAAACGCGCAAGTGGCGAAGCCCGCGGCGGACAAAACGCCGGCGCCGCTGCGCGAGCGTACCCTGATCTGGACACAACGGCTGTGGCGGCCGGTGGGAACCGGGGTGGCCGTGGTGCTGGCGCTGCTGGTTACGTGGCACGTGATTTACGGCAATCACGGTGTCTCCGTGTGGCAGCAGAAACGCGCTGAAGACCGCGCCCTGCAGCAGGAGATCAAAGACCTGCAACAGGAAAACGAGCAGATGCGCCAGCAGGTGCAGCGATTGCAATCGGATCCCGAGGAGATTGAACGCGAGGCGCGGGAAAAACTGCATTACGCCAAGCCCGGCGAAGTGATTGTCAATTTGCCCGCGTCGCCGCAACAGACGCAGCCGGGCAAATAGCGACGCTCCAGGCTCTGTCGCTCCCTGCCCTTCTCAAAAATCAATGTGCGCGCGGATGGTCGACACGTACACTGGGCCGCGGTCGGTGTTGTAGCCGGGATGGGCAATCTGAGTCCCGCCAAACATGCCGTAGAGCCCGTGCCACACATGGACGTTGTAGTACCACTCCACAATGTCTTCGCGCCCATAGGTCAGGTTGCCGTCGCCGAGCAGAAAGCCGAGTCCGCCATAGTGCAGATAATTCTGGTGGTCGCGCTTGATGGCGTTTGAGACAAATGCCACGCCGATTTTGTCGTTCGACCGATGCCAGTTGTGGCCGTTGTAATCGCCGCCGAAGAGAATCGTCTGCCCGACTTCGGTGTAAGCGAACGACTCGTGCTGATCCTCATTCCATCCGAAGCGCGCAAAAAGGCGCAGGCTGTCCGTTACTTCCTGTTCGGTGTTCAGGCCAAAGCCGTATTTCACTTGGCCGTTGCGTTCAGATTGCGTGATGTCGGGCGTGGCGATTTTCCCGGCGAGATACTGCTGCACGGACTCGCGGTAGTCGCCCATGTGCGCATGATTCACGAAGCTCAACACGCGCACCGCGCCTTCGCGCTTGGAGTTGAGTAACGGCGCGAAGAGGCCTTTGCGCAATTCGAACTCCCAGTTCTGCCCGTTGGCGCGGCTGAAGGCCCAGTCGAGGGTAATGCCGTTGGCAATGGTTGGCATGGCGGCGATGGCGTAACGCGCTGACCAGACGCGGTCGTCGTATTCCAGAACTCCGCCCACGGTGTAGCCGCGCGTGTCGGCGGCGTAATCCCATGCGCCGTTGTTGTCGATGGTCCAGTTAGTGAATTGCAAATGACTGTCGGACCCAACGGAGTTCACATCGAAGGTGTCGGGCAGGCTCATTTTGCCGATGCGAATCTCGAAGCGGCGCACGGGAACTTTGGACGCCAGCGCAAACGGACCGCGGTCCTGATCGGTGGTTGCGTCCGTCAGTCCGATGATCTGGTGAATCTCGCCGTGCGAAAGATAGGGAGAGATGCTCAGGGTCGGGTTGCGCACTACGTCGAGGTTCGTCTCGCCGGCCAGTCCCAGCGCCTGGGAGATGCCGCGACCGCCGGCATTTTCAACATCGACGATGAGATCGGTGTCGTAGCGCGTGTTGGGGCGCAACTGATAACCCAGATAGAGCGTCGATACCTCAGAGGCTTTGGCCTCATCATCGTCGATCAAACTGTTGGCGCCCTGGTAGGGCGAATGAAAATGCCCGTGCATCTGCAATATGCTGTTGGCCTGGCCTGAGACCCAGTAGCGAGCCGTCTCCGAGTGCGGAAACATGGTGAGCGTTTCAACCGCAGGCGGTGCGGTGGGCCCCGCGCCCCCGGCGCCGTCCGACGCGGCCCCATCGATCCCGTTCGCTGACCATTCAAAAAATAGGGAGCCGCCCATTGGCACAACGAACGAAGGCTGAGCCTGCTCCGCCCCGCCGCTCATTGCCGCACGCTGCGGCTCGGGCACGGACGGCAGACCATCCGCCGTCTGGGCACGGGCTGGCGCCGCCGTGAGCAGGAAGATATCTGCGAGAACAGCGAGGGCGAAGAGCCGCGAATTGGCACGGCGAGCGAGCATAGAATGGTGGGGACGCAACTATACCCCAACTGGGTTAATACCATACCCCGGGTAGGTATGGTCAAGCCAAGAGGTCGAATTATGTCGCATCAAGATCGGGAAAAGGTAAAGCTGCTGCAACGTGTGAGGAAGCTGCGCGGCCAACTGGACGCCGTGGAGCGCACACTCTCGAGCACCGAGGACTGCGGAGACCAATTGATGCTGCTGGCCGCCGTCCGCGGAGGTGTGAACAGCCTGATGGCCGAAGTGCTGGAAACGCACATCCGCTTCCACCTGGTGGATGGAGCCAAGGAGCAGATTGCGCCCGAACTGGCGGAGGATCTGATCGACCTGGTGCGCGCCTACCTCAAGTAAATTGGTCCGCGTCATAGGCATTGGATGCCGCCAGGGCGCACCAAGAGTGCGCCCCACTGGCCGGCGTTCATGCCTATCCTAGCGGTCTGATTGCGCTGCAATTGTGAACGCCAGTTGAATGCTTGCTGCCGCGTGCGCGAGTAGAAAAACCCCTCAGCAAGTGATTCCAGCTTTGGCCAGAGCCTCTTTCAATCCCTTCATGCTGATGCGGCTTGAGGCTTCGCCAACGCTCATGTTGCTGCCGGGCTCGGGCTTGCCGCCGTGCCAGTGCGTCTCCAGGCTCACGGCGTAGTGGTAGCCATCGTGTTTGAAGGCGCGGAACTGGCCCACCCAGTCGATGATGCCGCCGCCCACGGGCGCCCATTCAAACTTGCCATCGGGTTTGCGAATCGTGTCCTTGCAATGGCAATGGCCGATGCGATGCTTGGGCAGCAGCTTGTAGTCGTCGGGGTAGGGCGTGTCGCCGGGGAAGGTCGCGGAGTTGCCCGGATCCCAGTTGAGCATGAAGTTGGGCTCGCGAATTGCGGCCAGTGTTTCCGCTGCCTCTTTGCCGCTGCCGGTGTTGCAGGCCATTTCGTTTTCGAGCAGCAGGATCAAGTTGCTCTGGGCGCAGGTGCGTGCCGCCGCGCGCAGCTTGTCGTTGATGGCCGCGCGATACGGCTTGGGATCGTCGAGCCGCCAGAAATCGAAACAGCGAATGCGATCGGTTTGGAAGGCTTTGCAGAGATCGATGCAGCGCTGGAGCACCGCGTCCTGTTGCTTGTAGTCGAAGTCGGCGTGGAACTGATCGCGGCGCGGCCCCTCTTTTGAAATCGGCGCTCCCGGCCAGTGGACTTTAAAGAGAGGGCTGGCAATGTCGGTGACGCGCAGCTTGTACTTTTCCAGGATCTGGCGCGAGCGATCGATCTCATCGGCATTCAGGTCGGTTACGTTTTTATTCCACATGCTGCGAAGCTCGATCCATTGCAGGCCGAAGTCGTTGGCGGCAACGGAACAGGCGTGGTCGAAGTCCGGGGAAATTTCATCGTTAATTACCGAAAGGCGAAAGGGGCAACTGCCCGCAGCGGCGCGGATCGATTGGGGCAGCGTTGCCAGCGCACCTGCCCCTGCCAGACCGGCAAGAAACTCCCGGCGAGATGAAGACATAAAACGATTCCTCCCCACAATTCAGAATGCCGCGCTACTTGCGCGGATACTGTTTCGTCATTCCAGTGCGCGTGTTGGTCACTGAGAAACTTCCGTTGGGCAGGGCGACTACCTTCAACGCGTGCCCGTCTCCGTCGCCCTTGGGATTGGCAATCAGCGCCTCGGGGCTGTTGTGCGCGGCGTCAGAGCCCTCGGCCGTGTGCAATTGCCACAGATCGATGAGGCCTGGGCTGTCGTGTACGATTTGCCACGCCGCCGGCATACCGGCTTTGTGCGCGCCGTTGTTCATGATTGCCACGCGAGGATGCACGGCGTCGACGATGGCGCGCGAGTTCGACAGATCCATGCCGTGATGCGTCACCAGATAGAGATCGATGGTCCCTATTGGGTTATTCGGACAGA